>NZ_QMFB01000028.1 GCF_003285015.1 Paenibacillus contaminans
AGCCAGGATCAAACTCTCCATAAAAGTTGAAGCCGAAGCTTCTTTTATTTCGATATTGATTTGCTCAATGCGATTTGTTGCTTGTTTTGCTGGCTTTATTTCGCTCATTGTTCAGTTTTCAAAGGACAATTCTTCTTACTTGCTTGTCCCAACCGCTTGTCTCTCTCGGCCGGAGTTATAATGTATCATTGATTGTAGTATCTTGCAAGCATAATTTTTTTCCAATAGTCAAAATGTATCTTTTATTTATTACTTTTTCTTTCTTCCTGCTCTAACTAAAAGCAATCTTAGTCCTTCTGACTATGTATTCAGAATGACTGGACAATACCATAAAACCTTAATAAAAGCGCTTTTAAATATAATTAGATTTATAAGTGAGCAGCTGATTGAATCCAAAATCATTAGATGATCCTCGTCGGGATCCACACAATCCTTTGATTCTTGAGCTTCCTTATCATGCTCATGAAATATTTGATTTACCAAAATTCAGGGGCGGCATTTTCAGAAAGAAATAAAAAATGGGTTGGATTGATACCACCATCATTAGTATGCCCTACTGACATACCCACTAGAATACTCGCTGTCATCGTAGCCATGTAAAAATCATCCTTTTTGTTTCAGGATATATGATGAAGTTAACGTCATGATGTCAGAGAGCATTTATTCGTTTCTTATGCTAAAATAACCTTTGTCTTCCTAATTATAGAAAAATCCAAACAACAAAAAAAGCCTTGCTTATCAAGACTTTGCGCTTTAAATATGTATGGTGCGGTCGGCGGGATTTGAACCCGCACACCCAATGGGCGCCACCCCCTCAAGATGGTGTGTCTGCCGTTCCACCACGACCGCATGTTACGAGGGATATAAAAAACTGGTGAGGCATGTAGGACTCGAACCTACGACACCCTGATTAAAAGTCAGGTGCTCTACCAACTGAGCTAATGCCTCATGATTGCTTCCCGGCTTCCCAGTCGGTACTACCCGAAGCTTAAATGAAGGGTGATAATGGTGACCCGTAGGGGATTCGAACCCCTGTTACCTCCGTGAAAGGGAGGTGTCTTAACCCCTTGACCAACGGGCCATGCTGTTAATTTACTGCCGCTTTCTTGTTACTCTTCCGAAGCGACAAGAGTTATTGTAACAGATCGCCGAGAGGTTGACAAGCCTTTTTCAAAAAAACTTTTGCCCCATATTTCGAACGCTAAATCCGCTTTATTTATAGTACCCAGAATGGACTTTGTTCAAACGTTTCGATTGAAAACGTTCCGCTAAGTCTCCATCATGCAGCGAAAACCCGCTCGTTTGAAGCTGTAGTGCGTAAGAGGTTTGACCGCCGACGTGTGACCAAGCACCGCGTGCCGCGATGGCACCGCGCGCTGGGAGGCGCACGCGGTGCGGTCCGGGGTACTTACCCCTTTATATCGTGTAGTCGGTTGAACACAGCGGCATTTATAAGCAACGCCGAGAGCCGAGCCCCACGGCACTCTAAAAAAGACAAAACAAAAAGCCGCTTCGCAGCGGCCGGTTTGTTATGTATGGCGGAGAGAGAGGGATTCGAACCCTCGCACCACTTACGCAGTCTAACCCCTTAGCAGAGGGTCCCCTTGAGCCACTTGGGTATCTCTCCATGGCTCCCCGAACAGGACTCGAACCTGTGACAACTCGATTAACAGTCGAGTGCTCTACCAACTGAGCTATCAGGGAATATGTTTTGTGCACTTTCAAATTTATCAAACTTTGTTCTCCAAGTCAAGAGGGATAAGCTTCAATTTTCCCCTGCACTTGCCGCAAACGAATTTGCGCGTATCCAGCTTTCTTTTGCGGAGGTATTCCAGACTGCAGCTTGTACAAATTAGCCGATAACGGTACGGCTGCTTGCGGGAAGCGATCGGCAGCGCTTTGCAGAAGCGCGTTCCCCCCACCTGCTTCAGCAGCTGGCGAAAATCCGCATCCCGGTGCTGGTATCCCCGGCGCCCGATATGGAGATGATAATGACACAGTTCGTGCTTGATAATTTTCTCCACTTCCTCTGGCCCGTGAAGCTCCAGCTGCAGTGTGCTGATCTCTATATTATGCGTCCGCGTAAAATAACGCCCCCCCGTTGCCCGAAGCCGCCGGTTGAAGGTCGCCTTATGGACGAACGGTATACCAAAATACGTCAGGGATATGCGCTCGACCCATTGCTGCAATTGTTCGTTTTCCACCCCGCCCGCCTCACTTTCTCGGTTTATCGGATATGTGTTTATCCTTGCTTGAATTATTACACCAGGTTGCGCTAAACTGTCAAGTAAAGACTGATGCTGCGCTGGCTCGACAGAGACCGCCTGAATGCCGCAGCCGCGACGAGAGGGGAACTTGGTGGTATTATGCCGAAATATAGATACGGACTGCTAAAGCTGGACAATGAGCTGGAATTTGTAGAAATGCCCGCCACACACATGTACCAATTGACCGCACTGAACCGCCGCTTACATAAAGAAATCGAGAAGCTTACGGCAGGCAACATCCCTAAGCTGCCGCATATGATAGCGGAATGCGACGATCTCGACGTAATCGACAACGCATGCCCTGTAACGAACGGACTTTCCTACATCAATTCGCTTGAGCAATCATTCGCCTCGATTCAAGAGAAGGCTTATCCGCTTGTGTCGCTTTTAACGGAAATCCGGGCGCTTCAGGCGCAGCTTGAGCAATGGTACGAGGATGAAGAAGGCTAGCCTTCATAATTGGGGTAATATACCACAGACAGCGGACCTGCACCATTTAACCATTCCCTTCATATCGTAATAGTAAGCACAGCAGGAAGGGGCTGGAAATATGCCGCAGTGGCTTTGCAATCAGTTGATGCGAGCTTTCCAGAAAAAAAACCGCCGTCAAATCCGATTGTTGAACGATTGCTGGTATTTTTACCGAACCCGTTACTCCCATACCGGGCCAGAGGAAACGCTCCCAGGGGATCGTCCCCATCGCAAAAACTGATTTCTGCGGCAAAGCCGCCGCGAATTCGGAACGCTATTACGCCTCACATACGAAAAGAGCAGGCCGTTCGCCATGGAAACGGACGCTGCTCTTTTTGCGTTTATCCTTCTACTTATACAAGATTGAGCACGGGGCCCGAGCTCCGGGATCCGCAGCCACAATTATGCGCGGGGCTTTTTCATCGTCAGGCTGACGCGCCCCTTGTTCAAATCGACGCCGAGTACCCATACCGTCACTGTATCGCCGACCGAAACGACGTTCGTCGGATGTTTGACATAGCTGTCGCTCAGCTGGGATATATGGACAAGTCCGTCGTTCTTCACGCCGATATCGACGAATGCCCCGAAGTCGATGACGTTGCGCACCGTCCCCTGCAGCTCCATGCCTGCCGTCAGATCCTCGATTTTCAGCACGTCGGTACGGAAAATCGGCGGCGGCAGCTCCTCCCGCGGATCGCGGCCCGGGCGCTGCAGGCTGTCGAGAATATCGCGCAGCGTCGGTACCCCGACGCCGAGGTTCGCCGCCAGTTCGGCAGGCCCGAGCGAATCAAGCCGATCCTTAAGGTCCGATGAGCCGAGAGCCGCCAGCTCTACGCGCAGCTCCTTGAACAGCTTATCGACGACCGTATACGATTCCGGGTGAATCGGCGTATTGTCGAGCGGATTTCCGCCGCCCGGAATGCGCAGAAAACCTACGCATTGCTCATACGCTTTGGCACCGAGACGCGGCACTTTAAGCAGCTGCTTGCGGTCGGTAAATTTGCCGTTCTCTTCGCGGTACGCGACGATGTTTTTGGCGATCGTGCCGTTCACGCCGGCCACATACGATAGAAGCGACGGCGATGCCGTGTTCAAATCGACGCCGACATGGTTAACCGCCGACTCGACGACCGCGCCGAGGCTTTCCTCCAGCCGCTTCTGCGAAACGTCATGCTGGTACTGGCCGACGCCGATCGATTTCGGGTCGATTTTGACAAGCTCGGCAAGCGGATCCTGCATCCGGCGGGCGATCGATATCGCACTGCGCTCCGCCACGTCGAGATCGGGAAATTCGGTTTGCGCCAGCTTAGAAGCCGAGTATACGCTCGCTCCCGCTTCGCTTACGATAATATATTGAAGTCCTTTATGATTAACCTCGCGAATGAGCTCGGCGATAAACTGCTCGGTCTCCCGGGAGGCCGTGCCGTTGCCGATTACGATCAGCTCAACGCCGTACGCGTCAATCATTTGCTTGATGACCGCCTTCGCTTCGGCGATTTTATTGTTCGGCGGCGTCGGGTATGTGACGGCGATTTTCAGCATTTTGCCGGTATCGTCTACGACCGCCAGCTTGCACCCGGTACGGTAGGCGGGATCGACGCCCAGCACAACCTTGCCCTTGATCGGCGGCTGAAGCAGCAGATTGCGCAAATTCTCGGCAAAAATTTGAATCGCTTGCTCCTCCCCTTTTTCCGTCAGCGCCCCGCGCACCTCCCGTTCGATCGACGGCGCGATAAGCCGTTTATAAGAATCCTCAATGGTTGCCGCAAGCGTTTCGCGGACAGGGGAATCGCCTCTCAAGATTTGACGGCCGATAAAATCATGAATTTTATCGGGTGCGACGGTAAGCGACACCTTCAACACTTCTTCACGCTCGCCGCGGTTGATCGCCAAAATCCGATGAGGAGGCAGCTTGCGGACCGGCTCCTTGTAGTCGTAGTACATTTCGTAAACGGATTCCTGCTTATCGTCCTTGGCAAGCGTCTCGAGCTGGCCGTTATCATGCGTATAACGCCGAATCCAGGTACGGATTTTGGCATCGTCGGCGATATTCTCCGCGATAATGTCCATCGCCCCTTGAATCGCGTCCTGGGCGGTGGCCACTTCTTTGTCCGGCTTGACATACTTGGCCGCCTCAGCCTGCAAATCGCCCTTGCGATGCTGCGCCATGATCCAGTCGGCCAGCGGCTCGAGACCGCGTTCTTTGGCTACGCTGGCGCGCGTTTTCCGCTTCTGGCGGTACGGACGGTACAAGTCCTCGACCTCTTGCAGCTTGGCCGACTGCTCGATCGACTGCCGCAGCTCGTCCGTCAGCTTGCCTTGCTCATGGATGAGACGCAGCACCTCAAGCTTGCGGTCCTCCAGGTTGCGCAAGTAGTTCAGCCGCTCTTCGATGGCACGGAGCTCGTTCTCGTCAAGCTCGCCGGTCATTTCTTTCCGGTAGCGGGCAATGAAGGGAATCGTGTTTCCTTCGTCCAGCAGGCCGACCGTCGTCCGCACCTTGCCGGGCGCGAGCTGCAGCTCCGCCGCAACCTGCTTCAGAATGCGCTCCTGAACGGCCGCTTTCGCTTCCTCCGTCAGCTCGAACGCCGACTGCTCCCCTTGAACTTGTCCGATCTCATTAGCCATTTGCATCATCCTTTGCAACGTCAAATAGTAGTAGTAAGGTTCCATGTTCAAACCGAATATCCTCTATTGTATCGCACTTCCAGCAAAAAGACACACGTCGCGCACCGCTCCGGCTCCCATGCAGAATCATCCCACAAAATCAAAAAAACGAGGGGGTCTCCCTCGCCTGTTCGTTGTAAGTGTAAACCGGACGCTAAAATTCGATTAAGCCGACGCTGATCTGCAGCGATTCGTCGACTTTACGCATCGTTTCGTCGTCCAAATGCGTGATTTTATCGGTCAGCCTCTGCTTGTCGATCGTACGGATCTGCTCAAGCAGAATGACCGAATCGCGATCGAAGCCGTGCATCGCCGCATCGATCTCGACGTGCGTCGGCAGCTTCGCCTTCTGGATTTGTGCGGTTATCGCGGCAATAATGACAGTCGGACTAAAACGGTTTCCAATATCGTTCTGAATGACGAGAACGGGACGTACGCCCCCCTGCTCGGAACCGACGACGGGTGATAAATCCGCAAAAAATACATCGCCACGTTTTACGATCAATGGTCACACCCCGCTAACTAAGCGGTCAAGTGTACTGCCTGCGTCTTCCTCCGCCTGAAAAGCCTCCGATGCCATGTGGAGATTGATTTTGGCCATTTCCATATAGCCGCGCTGCATCGATTCACGCAAATGGCGCTTTTTCCGTTCCATCAGATACAACTTCATCGCTTGGCGGATAAATTCGCTCCGGTTCGAGTTTTCCTTCTCGACAATCCCATCCACTTCCTGCAGCAGCTGGTCCGGCAAACTGATCATAATCCGCTTCGTATTGACGTTGGACATATTCGGTATCGCACCCCCACAACTTTACCAAAGACAATATTACCATTATGGCGTAGCTCAATCATTTTTATACAAAGACAAATATATGCGCTCAGTATATCATGTATGTCTATATCGTTCGGCTCGTCAGCCAAAATTCAGGAAGGCATACTGACGCCCCGCAGCCATATACTCCTCTTGGCGTAGGCCTTTCACTCGTTCAAAGCTTCTCCAACTATACGTATTCGGCAAGGGACGTAAAATTCCTCCCATTTATTTCGCAAAATGGCAGCGGTAAATCATCCCAACCCAGCCTAATCAATCGTATGCTGCAAAAGATTGACCGTATTTCGCACGGTTCCGCCCTGCATATATACCCTTGGAACGCGGTGCGAAATCATGCACGTGATCTCGTAGTTGATCGTGCCGAGCTGCTCGGCGATCTCTTCCGCCGTAATCGCTTGCTCGCCCTGACGTCCCAGCAGCACGACCTCGTCGTCCAAACGCAGCCCGGAGACGTCCGTCACATCGATCATGCATTGATCCATACAAATTTTTCCGACAACCGGCACTTTTTGGCCTTGTACCAGAGCATTCGCCTTGCCGCTCAGCATCCGCGAAAAACCGTCCGCATACCCGATCGGCAACGTCGCGATCCGTTCGCCATCCCGCTGCGTGACGTAAGTCGCGCCGTAGCTGATCGTTTTGCCGGCGGGAAGCGTTTTGACCATGACGAGACCCGTTTTCAAGCTCATGACCGGCTCCAGCTCGATCTTCTCCCGATTCACTTCAGCGGACGGGTACAATCCGTACATGCTGATGCCCAATCTAACCATGTTGCAGGCAAGCTCCGGCAAATCGATCGCCGTGGCGCTGTTTCCGGCATGCACATAAGGAAAGCGAATCCCTTTATCCGCAAAATGATCCACCATCCGCTTAAACTGCCGATGCTGCTCATGCGTGTGCGTTTTGTCCGTTTCATCGGCGCATGCGTAGTGCGTGAACAGCCCTTCGACGCGAACGCCGGGCAAGCGCAGCGCTTTCTCGATAAACGAAATGGCGTCTTCTTCCCTATGCTGCCCGATCCGCCCCATACCCGAATCCAGCTTAATATGGACGGATACCGGCCGCCCGTTATCCCCTTGCTCGGCCAGCGCATCCAGCACTTCGTCGCTGAATACGTTGATCGTAATGTCGTAGTCTCTGGCCAGAGCCAGCCCTTCGACCGGCGTATAACCCAGCACGAGCACCGGCGCGGTTATGCCCGCCCTGCGCAGCTCCAGCGCTTCGTCGAGGAAGGCAACCGCCAAATACGCCGCGCCGCAGTTAAGCGCCGTTCTTGCCACCTGCACCGCGCCGTGACCGTACCCATCGGCCTTGACGACCGCCATAATGCCGATTTCGGCGGGCAGCAGCCTGCGAAACGCTTCTATATTGCGGCTAAGCGCATCCAGCGACACCTCTACCCAAGTAGGGCGATAAAACGAATCCAAGCCGTTCACCTTCTCCTGAAACCGACAAGGGGGCCGGAGCATCGCATCATCGCGGTGTCCGGCTCCCCACAATCGGCTGTAAACTCGCGTCCCGTAACCAATAAACCTATGTTAATCCGAACTACCAATGCTGTCAATGAATGATAAATGATTACGGGCGTTTTTGACGCTTCCATTTACCGGAAGTCGAGCGGTCAGCGGAGATATACTTTCCGAGACTTATACCAAAAGCGGATCCAGGCGGCACAGTTTAGAGCCAATACCGTTACAGCATCATTTCATGCCGTTTTCACCGCTCCCGGACGTTACTTGCCGATTCCATCCTGTACCGATTGAGCGATTTTCACCATCTCCGGCTGCGCCAAATCTCCGGAGGAAAGCCGGTACTGGATGCCGTCATACGTCCAAACGAGCGTCTTCTTCTCGGTACCCGTCATCACGCCGACCGTATAGCCGAGATCGACCCACGAGCCTTCCGGTCCGAGCATTTCCTGCTCCTTCGGCTGGAACTCCTGCAGCGTATAGTTGTAAGCTCCCGAATAGCGGAGCATGATCCCTTTGTTGTCGCCGAGCGTAACCTCGCTCACATCCTGCTTCGTCACGCCTTTAGGCAAATACGTCGGCTCGATCACGCCGAAAGAGACTTCATTCGCTCCCACCTTCGTGCCGCCTTGCACCGAGCCGCTTGCCGGTTTGTCGCTTGCTCCGGTTGTTTTGCCGCCGGATGTATCCGTGTGGCCTGCTGCGGGGCTCGCGCCGGCTGGTTTTCCGGAAGCTTCGGGCGTTTTGCCGTCCGTCGATTTCGTTCCGTTCGTACCGCCGTTCGCCGCGTTCGCGCCGGTTTGCTTCCCGTCGGCATCGGACGATTTGCCGTCCGTCGACTTGCTGCCAGGCGCGGAGGTCGAGCTGGCTTTGCCGTCCGCCGCCTTTTCTCCCGTCCCGGCGTTCGTTTTGCCGTCGTTCGGCTGTGCTGCAGTAGGCAGCGACTGAACGTTCCAGCTTGTCATGTTGCGCTGCATGTCGAACGAATCCTTGTCGAACTTTTTGCCGAATTGGAATTGGTTGAAGTCGACGACGACCATCACTTTCGCGTTTGCGTCAAGCACCTCGACATGTCTTGGCGCGTAGTCCTTCTTGTCCAGCCATATTTTTTGCCGGGATAGCGAAGCGTTCTGGTAGTTCGCCATCACATCGAACACGTAATTGTTCTCTTCGGTCGTAAACTGCCGGTCGCCGTCCATCATGATGCTTTGAACCAGCGACTGGTACAAGTAAACTTGTCCCTGATTTTCCGGCCAATCGCTTTGGAAGCGGAAGCTTTTGTTCAGATGAGGCGTCAGTACGAACACCCCTTCGTCGTTGCGCAGCACGATTTGCGTGATATCCTTCTTGTCGTTGGTCAGCGAAATGCGATAGTAATGAGGGTCTTGGAACCAAACTTCGACCTGATATACTTGCGGCTCTTGACCGGTATTCAGCGTCATCGTACCCGTGCTTTGATAGCTTTCGAGCTTGCTGATCACATGATCCAACTGTTTGACTACCGATCCTGCGTCCTTGCTGCCGCATCCGGCCAGAACTACCGCTAAACTTATCACGATGGCTGCTATCCATGTGATCCGACGCATTGTGCATCATCCCCTCATTGGCTAAATATCGAACACTGATACATGTCTATGAGGGTACTTGGCCAATTATGCAGACAAGTGTGACGAGCCTGACAAGTTGTCAAAATAAGCTTCCGCACGGGAAGACGATGCGCCTTCAGCGATCGAAGAACGGTTGGACGGTCGCATGGCATTTTTCGCGCGACGCCCGGTCACACGGCTGCTGTTAAACAACATGATTTTCGCCGGACAAAACCTTTTTTTTCACGGACGCAGGGCCGCCACACTATACTAAAACCCCCGGTCCGCCGCGACTCGTCCCAGCTCGTCTCTCATGGAAGCGGTCAGTTGAAAGCAGATCGCCCCCATTTCTTCCGGCGGAAGCCGAAAGCCGCTGAGCGTCCAATCGATCAGCATAACATGAATAACTGAAGACAAGGAAGCGCGCGCATAATAGCGACTCTCCGAAAGTCCTTCTCCCGTTTCTTCTCCCGCCGCCTCCGCAATCATCCGATCCAAGCAAAAACTCAAGCTTCTATATAAAATTTGACGAACCTTGCGGTCTTTATTGGTTATGTTGTTAAGCAAGGCCGGCGGCAGCCGATGCTTCCACTTATCGAACAATCGGATGAACAACCGCTCGCTCCACAAGCTTTCCTTGCCGAAATCTCCGAAAAACTGCTCAAACAGCTCCGTTATCGACGCGAACAACACTTCATCTTTATCCTTGTAATTCCGGTAAAAGGTTTGCCTAACGACGCCGGCCTTGTCCGCTATTTGAAGAATAGAAATATCCGAATACCCCGTATGCTCCATTAATTGAAGCAAAGCCGTCATAATCCATTCCTTCGAACGCGGCGTCCGAACGGTTTGCGCTTCCGCCAAATGTGACACATCCTCTTCTCTGTCCATTTTTGATGCAATGTGTGCTATTTCCAGTTGCGTAACGAACGAACTTATACTAATGTTACAACTGTAACATAAGAGTGATAATCATTGTCAATTAGAACATGTTTAAGCTTACATCATCAAGGAGGCATCAATTTACGATCATGCAGCTATTCCGAAAACCACTCGCCCTTCTTCTATCCCTTGTCCTAATTTCCCTGCTGGCAGCGTGCGGCAAAAGCGCCACCGAGACTCCGAGTCCGGAGCCTAGCCCAACGCAAAACGCGGCGAGAACCATCACGCACGCGATGGGCAGCACCCCGATCACCGGCACGCCGCAGCGCATAGTCGTTCTTACTACCCAAGGAACCGAAACGCTTCTGGAGCTCGGCATACAGCCTGTAGGCGCCGTCAAATCGTGGATCGGGAATCCGTGGTATGACCACATTAAAGACCGCATGAACGGCGTGCAAGTCGTCGGCGATGAAACGCAGCCGAATATGGAGCTGATTGCGAGCCTGAAGCCCGATTTAATTTTGGGCACCAAGGTGCGCCAGGAGAAAATTTACGATCAGCTTACCGCCATCGCACCTACCGTATTTACCGAAAATTTGGGCGACAGCATGCTGGAAAACTTCGAGCTTTACACAAAAGCATTAAACAAAGAAACCGAAGGCAAAGCCGTCCTGGACCAATTCAACAAGCTCATCGCCGATACCAAAGCCAAGCTGGGGGACAAAACGAAGCTGCAAATTTCCATGGCCCGCTTCCAGCCGGACAAAGTCCGCGTCTACCTGAAGCAGAACTTTGCCGGCGTCGTGCTGGAAAAACTCGGTTTCGCGCGTCCGGAATCGCAAAATAAGAAGGAATTCACGTTGGACATCGTGAAAGAGCAGCTGCCAATGCTGGATGGAGACGTCCTGTTCTATTTCACCTCGGACCGGGACGGCGCTACAGCAGCGACCGATTTAGCCAAGAGCTGGTTTAAAGATCCGCTTGCCCAAAATATGAACGTCGTGAAAAGCAACCGCATTTTCAACGTCGACGAGGCGATCTGGAACTCGGCAGGCGGCATGATGGCAGCCAAGCTGCTGGTTAAAGATATCGAGAAAATCGTGACGGGATTGTAGTAGTAAAGCTTACATGTAACTTGCGCTCTTGTCATCGCGCTCCGTAACGCGCATTTAGCGGCACGGCGGCGGTCAAGATTATGGTGGCACATGGCGGCTGTCGAACAGCGCGCATAGCGGTGTTGTGCGATGCCAAAACGATACACATAACGACGGTTACATGACTGCGGTCGAAACGCCTTCCATTGCGGTGTTCCGTGACGGCAAAAAAGACGCATATTCTAGCTTCATAGCGCAGCGGTCATTCCCCGAGCTAAACGCAAAAAGCCCGCTTGCAGCATAGTATTGCTGCGAGCAGGCTTTTTTCATCTTATTAGAAATAAACCGCAAGCCATATCCAAAACCTGAATAGTTGCCGAATCCGGCCTACCTCAGCAGAAACCAAAAAGCCCCGATAAGCGCTGCCCATAATATAGAGCCAAACAGGATGCCGTAAGCAATTCCTTTTCCGACCGAAAGCGTGTCCTCCGGAACCCTATCGTCTTGATCGACCATGCTCGGACCTCCTCTTCCATAACCTTCCTACTCAGCAGTATGGCACGTCCGTCCGCGTTTTATTCGCCCAGCTCTTTCATGCAGCTGCGTTTTTCCCTATAATATATGAGAATACGGTTGTCGAAGTCACTCGAAAGCTGCGTTTGCATATATATCCAAGTATATGTTTCTTCGGCAGAGAACATGTGTACTTCAAGGCAGCCGTTCCTTATGGGCGTCTTGAAAAAATTAAGCATATTAAGGAGCTGCCTCCCCTTGAAAAATAAACGAATTGCCGTCATCGGAACGGTATTTATAGACTGTAAAGGATTCGCCTTTCAAGATTATCGGCCGGCCGGCCGGAATTTAGGCTCGATCCAATTCGTTCACGGCGGCGTCGGGCGTAATGTAGCCGAGACGATCGCTTCCCTCAACGTGCCGACAACCTTCGTCAGCTCCGTTGATGCGACAGGCATCGGCCATGAAGTGGTGAACCACTTGCAAGCCCGTCACATCGACGTAAGCTACGTGAAGGAAGCGCCGAGCGGAGGCATGGGGATGTGGCTCGCCATTCTGAACGAGAACGGGGACTTGGCGGGCTCCATTTCGCAAATGCCCGACATGGCGCATATAGAGCAGCAGTTGTTGGAGCAAGGCGACAAGCTGGTCCAAGAGACGTCGCATATCGCCCTCGAGCTTGACTTGAACGAGCCCATCTCCCGACGCGTCATCCAGCTGGCAGCCCAGCACGGAAAGCCCGTGTACGGCATACCCGGCAATTTTGACGTGATCGGCAGCCATCCGGATCTCTTGCAGGGCATGGCCTGCTTCATTTGCAACCATATCGAAGGGGAGCGCCTGATGAACGCGACGTTCGAGGGGGTTCCGCCGGAGACGATCATCGGCCATCTGAAGGCCTATGTCAAAACCAGCGGGCTACAGTCGATCGTCATGACGCTCGGCGCTGAAGGCTCCGTCTACTTCGACGCAACGACCGGCGAATCCGGCTATCAGCCGGTATTCCCGGTCAACGTCGTCGACACAACCGGCGCGGGCGACGCCTTCTTCGCCGGCACCGTCGCCGGCCTCGTAAGCGGCCTGCCGCTTGCCAAGGCCGTCGTCTGCGGCACCAAAGTCGCCGGCTGGACGATCGAGTCCGCCGAAAGCACCTGCCCCGATATCGCGGCGCGCGCGGCAGGGGATGAGGTTTTGGGGGAGTTGTTGGGGTAAGAAAAAAGGTTGGGACGCTAATGCGAGATCCCAACCTTTCTCAATATGCGTTTTTGTTCACAAAACCATTCCAAACCGTTTTCCAAATAATTTTAATATCAAACAAAAAAGTCCAGTTTTCTATATAAAAAATGTCATAAGAAATGCGATCCTTGATTGACGTGTCGCCCCTCAATCCGTTGCTTTGCGCCCAACCGGTAATACCCGGTCGAATATGATGTTTAACCATATATTTCGGAATTTCTTCTTTAAATTGCTCTACAAAGAATGGGCGCTCCGGCCTCGGTCCAACTACACTCATGTGCCCGAATAAAACATTGAAAAACTGCGGCAATTCGTCTAAGCTTGTTTTTCTTAAGAATGAACCAAACTTGGTTTTTCTAGGATCATCTGCAGTTGTCCATTGTTGATCAGAACTTGCTTGTTCTAATACTTTCATCGAACGAAATTTATACATTTGAAATGTGCGACGATTCAAACCGACCCGCTCCTGCTTAAAAATTATAGGGCCTTTAGAGGTCGCCTTAATTCCTAGTACGATAATGAGCATAAGCGGCAACGTAAAGGCAATAGCGATTAGAGAGAACCCAATATCGAACATTCGCTTCATTACCCGATTACTTAGATCATCTAAAGGGATATCACGAACATTAATGAGCGGCATGCCTGCAAAATTATCAAAATGCGGTCTAGCCGGCAAAAAGTCATAATAATCAGGGATAATCATTGTACGGACTCCGGCTTTTTCACAAATCGATATTATATGGCCATACTTGTCATGTGCATCCAGAGGCAGCGCGATAATGACTTCGTCTACTAACATACTCTGAAGTATGGATTCGAGTTCCTCTACCTTCCCCAAAATAGGCTTATAGTACTGTGGGCTTTCTTCATGCGCGGTTTGGAAATCATCCAAAAAGCCGACAACTTCAAAGCCAAGCTCAGGGTGGTGCATGACATTTTTATAAAACCGTCTTCCTAGACTCCCCGCCCCAAGAATAAGGACAAATTGTTTGTTATAACCTTTCTCTCGAAGACTTTTCAATCCAAGTTTAATTGCATACCTATAAAAACCGATAAATACCAGATTAGAAATAAAGAACATGGCAAGAAAGTGCCTGGACACATCCATTTGTTTCAAAAGAAACAGAATCATAATAAGAATGAGCAAACTGACTGCCTGAATTTGAATAATTTTGAAAACTTCGAAAGAAAACCGTTTTTTACGCTTTGGCGAATAAAAATTGGTTAAATAACCTAAGCCTACGGCAATAACTCCGTAAATCAAGCTCCAAGTAAGATAATTTGAACGCGGAAGATGCCATTCATACCCCATCCATCCGGACATGAACTTTATGTAGAAAGCAACTAGAAATGAACATTGCATAATTATAAAATCACAGCCTGCATAAAGCTGCGTCAACATGCCTTGACTTCGACGAATCATGGCGGCTAATCACCTCATACGTCTAATCTGATTTTGAACTAAAGCTAGCGTCAGTTTTAGCGAAATTCCTGCGAAAACCATCGCATTTACAACCCATGAGTATTTTGGGATAAAATGCTTCCGGTGAAATACCCACATCGCCCGATAAAACTCATATACAATCTTAACTGGCTTTCTTCGACTGCTGGCCCCTTTATAATGAATAATCCGGGTAAGCGGATAGTATGATATCTCCCATCCAACTTCTTTAATCCGGTAACACCAATCAATATCTTCACCGTACATAAAAAACGTATCATCCAGCATCCCGACTTGTTCGATTGCTTCCCGACGTACCAACATAAACGCTCCGACCAAACAATCAATCCGATGGGGCAGATCAGGATCCAAGTGATTAAGTTGATATTGACTGAATCGCGGGTTGCCGGGAAATAGCTTGGAGAACCCGAATGCATAGTAAAAAGAGGCTTCAGGGGTAGGAAAGCCGCGAAGGCAGGCTCTATCCAACGATCCGTCTGGAAGTACAACCTTACAGCCGCTTGCTCCTACAGCCGGATTTGTGTCCATATGTCGAATCATGATATCCAACGTATCCGGCTGCACCACGGTATCCGAGTTCAGCAAAAGGATATAACGCCCCTTGGCGACCTGTATAGCCTGATTGTTGGCGCGTGCGAAGCCAACGTTCACATCATTAACAATCACCGTAATAGCTGGAAATTCGCTTCTAACAACTTCAACTGCGCCGTCCGTCGAAGCATTGTCCACTAGTATGATTTCATAAGAATATTCGGTAACCGACTGTTGTACGGAACGAATCGTTTGCAGCGTTAAATCGCGCGTATTATAGTTTAGAATCAACACACTAATATCCATAACGATCCCCATTAAAATGTAAGTAGCTTCATTATACCATGAAAGCACTCATACTGGTCGAGACAATGAAAAAAAGACTAGATTTTCCAGTCATCTAGTCTTTACTGCACTATCTTTTATTTAAGCATCTAAGTGCTGCAGCTGTTCCAAAAACCGTTTCAACGCATCACGCCAAGGCGGTATATCGGCAAAACCGTTTAAACGAATCGCCATGTGGTCCATCGCCGAATACTTAGGTCTTGGAGCAGGCCTAGGAAATTCGTCAGTAGTACATGGTTCAACCTTAATCTCAAGTCCGCTTTCATCGAATATTGCTTTTGCAAAATCGAACCACGAACACACTCCTGAGTTGGAGGCATGATAAATGCCATACTTCTCGGTCTGAATCAGCTCGACAAGAAAATGACTTAAATCAACCGTATATGTCGGCGAACCGATTTGATCATTAACGACTTTGAGCGAATCACGTTCTTTACCAAGCTTCAACATCGTTTTGATAAAATTATTACCGTGAAGGCCATAAACCCATGATGTCCGCACAATAAAAAACTTATGACAAAGAGATCGTGTCAAAAGCTCTCCGGCATGCTTCGACTTCCCGTATACCCCGTTCGGATTCGTTGAGTCGAACTCCTTATAAGGTACTTGACCCGTACCGTCAAAAACATAATCTGTACTGATGTAAACCAGCTTGGCTCCAATTTCATTAGCACAAACCGCAATATTGCGCGTGCCAAATGCATTGACCTCGTATGCTCTATCCTGATCGGATTCCGCTTGGTCGACGGCCGTATACGCAGCACTATGAATAATAACTTCAGGCCGCGTTCTAGTTAGAACTTGTTGGCATTGATCCAAATTACAAATATCCAGCTCGTCTCTGCCAAAACCATAAACATCAAAGCCTCGACTACGGAGTATTCCAACTAGGTCCTTACCCAGTTGGCCGTTCGCTCCTGTAACTGCGACCTTCATGTTTATTCCCCTTTCAGTCTGTCACCGTATTGCTTAGCGTAATATTCCTGGTAAGCACCGGACTGTATTCTTTTCCACCAGTCCTGATTTTCCAAATACCACTCAATCGTAGCTTTAATTCCAGACTCAAAGTGGTATCTCGGATTCCATCCCAGTGCCGTTGTTATCTTGGTTGCATCAATGCCGTATCGGCGATCGTGACCAAGACGGTCTTTCACATAAGTAATCAGAGATTCCGGCTTGCCAAGCTGCTCCAAAACAGTTTTCACAATTTGGATATTCGTCCGCTCGTTATTTCCGCCGATATTATACACTTCGCCGTTTTTACCTTCATGCATAACTAAATCAATCGCGCTGCAGTGATCCTCTACATACAGCCAATCTCGAACATTTAATCCGTCGCCATAAACCGGGAGTGATTTATCGTTCAATGCATTAGCGATCATTAGCGGAATAAGCTTTTCAGGGAACTGATACGGTCCATAGTTATTGGAACACCGTGTTATGTTTACAGTCAGGCCGAACGTTTCATGATAAGCCCGTACAAGAAGATCTCCCCCCGCTTTGCTTGCGGAATATGGGCTGTTTGGAGCCAGTGGGGTCTCTTCAGTAAAAAGCCCTGTCTCCCCAAGCGTCCCATACACTTCGTCAGTAGAGACCTGAACAAATTTCTGGACGCCATATTTCTTAGCAGCATCCAGCAATACTTGGGTTCCCATTACGTTCGTCCGCACAAAGATATCAGGTTCCGTAATGCTGCGATCGACATGGGATTCAGCCGCGAAATTGACAACCATGTCAATTCCCTTCGAAAATAATTCATTTACCAACGTTCGGTCCGCAATATCCCCTTTGACAAACGTATGCTTCGAATTGCCCTGTACAGAGGACAGATTCTCAAGATTCCCCGCATATGTCAGAGCATCCAAGTTAACAATTTCATAATCCGGATATTTATTAAGCATATATAGAACAAAGTTGCTGCCGATAAAGCCGGCACCACCTGTAACCAATACCTTCATGTTAGGCCTCCGCTAATTAAAATTGTTTTCCGCATCTTGTAAACAAGGGTGCTTCTCGTCCTTTTCGGATAAGATTGGCTTTGAAACCGGCCAGCTAATCGCCAGTGCAGGGTCGTTCCACAAAATACCCCGATCATGAGCTGGGGAATACACTTCATCCACCTTGTAAACAACTTCCGTATTGGGCTCAATTGTACAAAATCCATGCGCAAAACCCTTTGGAACCAAAAGCTGCCGTTTATTTTCAGCAGAAAGTTCCACCCCTACCCATCGGCCGAAGGTAGAAGAATTTCTGCGGATATCCACTACAACGTCGTATATTGCTCCTCGTATCACCCGAATAAGCTTTGTTTGAGCTTTCGGTTCTAATTGATAGTGCAGTCCCCGAAGCACGCCGATTTCCTTAGACAACGAATGATTATCCTGAATAAACGAGTAATCTAATCCAAGATTAGCAAAGGTTTGCCGGTTATAGCTCTCCATGAAAAAACCACGGTGATCACCGAACACCTTTGGCTCTAGTATATAGACTCCGCTTAGCTTTGTTTCCTTCTTATTCACATACACACCTCTTTAGAGTTTCAACTTGCCGAACTCCTCGCCGAATGTAATGTCCTTAGCCAATTCATTTGCTTTAGCCAAAGAACTGTGAGTTCCCGCATCTGTCCACCAACCCTGAAGTATATCGTAAGTCAGTTCATTTCTATTAATGTATGCATTATTTACATCGGTGATTTCCAATTCGCCCCGAGCGGAAGGTTTTAATGTCCTTACAATATCAAACACCTTGTGATCAAACATATAAATACCGGTTACTGCATAACTGCTTTTTGGCTGGCTCGGCTTTTCTTCAATAGAAACAATTTTCTCTCCTTCAAGCTCGGCAACGCCATATCGCTGCGGGTCATGGACCTCTTGAAGCAAAATTTTAGCTCCTACACCTTGATCACAGAAATTTTGCGCATAAACAGATATACTATCGGAAAAAACGTTATCACCTAAAATGACCACCATTTGATCTTGCCCCACAAAATGCTCAGCCAAACCAAGAGCCTGTGCAATCCCACCTGCTTCATCTTGGACTTTATAGGTGAAAGTGACTCCTAATTCATATCCACTTCCCAATAGGTTAACGACATCCCCCATGTGTTCTTTACCAGTCACGATAAGAATATCTTGAATGCCTGCTTGTTTAAGTTTATAAACGGAGTGGAAAATCATAGGGTATTTCCCGACAGGCAACAGATGTTTATTGGTTACTTTCGTTAAAGGGTACAGACGTGAGCCTGTACCTCCAGCAAGGATAATACCTTTCATTTTGTTCTCACTCTCTCCCTTTAATTGTTTTTGTTTTTGAATATCCATTTGGCCAATATAAAAGTCAAAGGAACTGTCAACAGTAAAACACCTAATGGTGCAATTTTTTCGTTGATATTCAGCATACTGATTCCTACATATAGTAGAAACGTACTAATTATATACTGAACGATATATACAAGCGGAAATTGGAATGCTTTCCTCCAAGATAACTTGGTACGGAATACAAGTTTAGAATTTAGTATAAATGCTGTAAAGATTCCAATGATATATGATATAGAGTAAGAAATAGTATACGAAAAGAAAATTAGGCAACCTAAATACAACAGGTATGTAATAGCAGTATTAAAACCACCTACCATTACATACCAAATAAATTCTTTCCTTATGAAACGATTCATTTAAGATTCCAACTTATCCTTCACAATATCAATAATATCTTGAAATGTAGCTGCATTTCGAACTATAGACTCTTCTACTTTCAACTGAAAACTTTCTTCAAATACTGACAATAAAGATGCTCTAGATAAAGAGTCCCAATCATCTAAACTTGATAGTTCCGTAGTAAGCTGAACAGTACCTTCTTCGACCATAACGATTTCTTCGAACGCCTTTGTAAACTCCTGTAAATTCATATAAATGCCTCCCGTGTTATAATTTCATTTTTATAGAACAAGCAGCCCACGAATATCCAACCCCAAAACCAACCAGCATTACTTGATCCCCGTATTTCATCTTACCTTCTTCAAAATCTCTTAAGAGAGCAATTGGGATTGTAGAGGAGACTGTGTTACCACAATCTGCGAACTGTACTGAGAATTTTTCTTTTTGAATGTTTAACTTCCTTCGCAGTGTTTCCAACATATATTGATTGGCTTGATGAAATACAAAATAATCGAAGTTTTCCACAGTATAGTCTCCCTTTTGTAAAAGAGATTGTACTGCTTTCGGAACCTCCTTCAAAGCGAAGTTAAAAATCTCATTTCCATTCATATACAGATTGCTTCTTGATCTGATATTTCCAAACTCATCCTGGACTTCTTCATAAGAAGCGGAAGTCATTGGCTCTCTTAGTCCGCCTGCCGGCACTATTAAATTGTTTGCACCTTTGCCATCTGTCCCGAAAACAAATGGGCCAATAGAATTCCCATCTTCCGAGTAAGATAACAGTGTCACAGAGGCCGCATCACCAAAAAGTAATCTGACACTTCTATCTTTGGGATTTGCATATTTACTATACGTGTCTGAGGTTATCAGTAACACATTATTTGCTGCTCCGGTTTCAATCAATCCTTTTGCTAGAGATAACCCGTAAACATACCCAGAACAACCCAAGTTAATATCAAGTGCACCGCATGAAGTTGGTAAGCTTAATCGTTCTTGAAGTAAACATGCTGTTGTAGGTAACAGATAGTCAGGTGACTGTGTACAGTACAAGATAAAATCAATTTCATCAGGTGTACATTTCCCTTTACTGAACAATTTTTCAGCTGCCTTGCACGCTAGATCTGATGCAAACTCATTTTCCCCAGCGATACTTTTGGAATTTATCCCTATTTTCCCTGTTAATCGATCATTTGGATCGTTATATTCTTTATCTACAGGCAAATAATAATCAATTGCTTTTATATAGCTATGTCTCACCGGATTCCCCCCTATTCTTGAACGTATCTACTTAGTGAGGCAGGAACTTTTGACACTACCTTTGCGGGATTGCCGGCCACAATTACGTGTTCAGGAACATCTTTTTTAACGACACTTCCTGCGGCAACTATGCTGCCTTTCCCTATCTTTATACCTGGCAGTATTATAGCACCGACACCTATTGAAACATAATCGCCTATTTCCGCCCCAAACACTTTATCATCGTAGCCATTTCTTCCGAATAAATTATCGTTTGCCATAGTCACACCAACACTTATAAAAACGTGACTCCCGATCTTCACCCGGCCTGTAATATGTGAGTTATCCATCACTCTAGTATAAGAATCGATATCAACATCCGTATTTATTGTCACTCCACGGCTAATAAGAACTTCATCACCAATTCGAACTTTTGGCATGATCGACGAATTATCCCCTATTAGTGAATCCCTGCCAATTTTAACATCCTCGTATATAATAACATTACTGCAAATCGAAACTCCACTGGATATATAAGTCTCTCGTTCTTTCGAAAACTCCTTCTTCACTACTGAGGTCGGTGATGCTGAACGACCAAGAACAGCATGTTCACCAATTATTACGTTATCTTCCAACGATACATGTTCATAAATAATTGCATAGTCCTTTATTTCAAGCTGTTTGCCTAATCGATCTGTGTATATCCTGGCTGTTTCTCGAATCATAAAGGCTACCTCCATCTTTTTTACTTATTCGTATACCTCATCAACAATATAAGGAGGACGTCTCCTACTTTCATCCAAAATCCTCCACAAGTACTCGCCAATAATACCCAACATTACCATAATCATACCTAATAAGAAGGTAATTAGTCCAATTAGAGTTGTCCATCCTTGTAATTCAATACCACCAAAGATAGCATTAATTATAACGAAAATTCCGTATAAAAAGCTCAACACGGCAGTCAGTACCCCTACAAATGACATAAATCTTATTGGAGCATAAGAAAAACTAACAAATGAGTCTATAAAAAGTTTAATTTTCTTGCTTAGTGTCCATCTGGACTTCCCGAACTTACGCTCTTGTCGAACATATGAGAATGTATCTTGATTGTGCCCTAACCAAAATATCAGACTCATGATATTTGTATTCTTTTCGCTAATACCCTTCAGTTCATTTACGACTTGTTTATCAATAAGAACAAAGTCAAATCCCCCTTTAGGGTACCCCTTTATGGCGAATTTATCCATGAGATAATAGTACGAATTAGAAAACATCTTTTGTGAGACTGATTCATCCCTATCTGATCTTGTTGCCATTACAACTTTATTTCCTTGCTCCCAACTTGCAATCATATCGACAAAAAGTTCTGGGGGGTCTTGTAGATCAGCTGAGATTATCCCAACACAATCACCTGATGCAGCGTGTAAACCAGCTTGCACAGCTGACATAGAACCAAAATTTTTACTTAACTTAATTATTTTTATACTGTCATCAAGCTTTTTGGCATCAAGTAATAATTCTAAGGACTTATCCTTTGAACCATCATCGACAAAAACAAGCTGAACTTCATAATCGGTTAGCATTTCCCGCAGTTTTTGCAATCTAGGTACGGTATGAGGGATGTTTAACTCATTAAAATAAATTGGTACAACTATGCTAAAGATTTTCTTTGTACTCATTTAGTGCCTCCACTACCTTAACAGCATCATCAATAGACATAACCGGACTTATAGGTAAACTTAATATTTCCCTATGAATTTTTTCCGATATGGGATATACATGACTGCTCAACTCTTTGTATGCCTCTTGCTGGTGCGGTGGTATTGGATAGTGTATTAATGTCTGTATACCTCGTTCTGTTAAATATCGTTGAAGGGTATCCCGTTTTTCTGTGAGAACTACATACACATGCCAGACATGGCTAAGTGGACTATCATCTTCTATTTTTGGTATAGATATAAGTTCGTTGTTTATGTGCGCATTATAGTAATCGGCAATTTCTCTTCTTTTTTGATTGTCATCATCTAAATATTTCAGCTTAGTTCTCAATACCGCAGCATGTATCTCATCAAGTCGAGAATTTACTCCTTTATAGAGGTTTTCATATTTTTTATGCGAACCGTAATTCCGAAGTGCTTTTAATCGTGAATAAACATCTTCGTCATTTGTCGTAATAGATCCACCATCACCGAGAGCTCCCAGGTTCTTTCCAGGATAAAAGCTGAATGCTGCAGCATCACCTAAATTGCCAACTCTTTGCCCTTTATAGATAGCCCCGTGGGCTTGAGCGCAATCCTCCACGATCTTAAGCCCGTATTTTTTCGCTAGCGCCTGAATAGGTTCCATATTGCAGGATTGTCCATATAAATGTACAACCAAAATAGCTTTCGTATTTACTGTAATGCTCTGTTCAATTTTAAGTGGATCTATATTATATGTTCCAATATTCGGTTCTACAAGAATAGGAGTAGCTCCATTAGCCGAAATAGATAGAATAGAAGCAATGTACGTATTAGATGGAACAATTACTTCATCACCTTCACCAATACCATATGCCCGTAATATTAATGTCAAAGCATCTAAGGCATTTGCGACACCTAAACAAAACTTTGTACCACAGTATTCGGCAAACTCTTGCTCGAATTGATCAACTTCTTTTCCAAGAATGTACCATCCGGATTGTAAAAAACGACTAATACTTTGCATGATCTCTTCTTCATGGCGCAAATTTATTTGCTTTAGATCCAGAAACGGAATCATTGAATGCCCACCTATTTTCATAATTGTTATTAACCATTATATATTTCCACAAAATTATCATAGTCTCTAATATAGTCTTCTGAGTCATAATGATGTGACGCCAAGACTAGTAATACACAGTCAGGAGAAAAATCATACATCTCATGCCAGTCATTCGGTTCTAATATCAATATTTTCGTCGGTGAGTCAAGTAACACCTCCTCTTTTCTAGATAGATTATCCAGATGAATTTTGCAAGATCCTGTGACTGCAATAAGGGCTTGTCTGGTTTTAAAATGCCCATGGAATCCTCGTCGTACTCCTTCTTTAGTACCGTAAATATAGAATACTCTCTTAATTTCAAAGGGTATTGTTTTATTTTCCTCGACAACTGATAGAAAGCCTCGCTCATCACCTAGTTCTTTTATTTCAATAACTTCACTTTGAAATACAGGTTTCATTTCCTACCCTCCATCAAACTTAATAAACAAGTTTATACGGCTTTTTATTAAAATATTGCTTGATATCTTCTGTAGTAGGATTATATCCTTGTTCCCATCCACTATCTTTATTTGAAATAGAAATTACTAAATGCTTTGGGTTTTCCCAATGTCGGTAGGAATATTTATCAGCTTGACTAAAACTATCATCAAATTTAAGGGTTTTTCCATTGTATTTCGTAACTAACATATCATTTTGATTAGATGAAATATCCCCATTTGATAACGTAACCTGTACAATCTTGTAGTTCGATAACCCGACCACAAAATTCCACTCTAAACCACCGTTCAGTTCTATAAATCTCTCTACTTTTTTTTCCTCACCATGTAGAAAAAAATTATACCAATCTATTCGTTTGGTCTGCAGATCAATTGTGAACGAAACCCAAAAAAATAAAATTATAAGTAGAAAACAGGAAACGAGACTATAGTAAATAACTCTTGTCTTACTCATGATACTACTGATTGCAATACCGGAGAATGGAAGGAGTAATAAAAAGATTGGATAACCAAATCGACTCTCTACACATGTCGTTCCAATAAAAGCAGCATAAACAACAGATAACAAAATTGTTGAGAATAATGTAAATGAATACCTATTGTCTCGATTTTTTTTATTTCGTATATAGAAGTAAATACCCGATAATATTACAAACCAAGTAATATATAGAAAAAACGACGCTACTAGTCTACTGATAGGGTAGAATGATTTAATATATGCATCCACATACCCCCAATCGAGAACACCAAAAATGTGACTAAAATACGTAATTATAAACGCTATAGTGTTTTTATAAGACATTTGATAAATATTCGTTATCCCCTCTAAATTAAAAGGGCTGTAATAATAGAGTTGAGGAACCTCCATAGGAGATATAACTGTTCCATATTTTAAATATTGTGTTGCCCACATGCTTTGTGAAGAATAAAGATCTTCATGAATTAATGGTGTCCAGTGATTAAAATGCACTACATTGTTATACAATTGAGGCAAAAAAACAACAAGGGATAGGACAGCAACCAAAAAGATTTTAATAATATTAAAATCCCTTTTCTTATAAAAACGAATCAAGACCAGACCAAAAATTATTGGTATAAAAATAGCAGACGATGGTCTGATCATAACTGATGCAAATAATAGAATCATTGCTGGGGTGCTTATTCTATATTTATTGATATTCTCAGAGAAAAAAATCAAAACAGCTATTACTACAAAACAAGTAGAGAGAATATCTGTCAAAAACAATGTAGTTGACTGAATTAAATAAGGATTAAGACCTCCTGCTACCAAAACAAAATACCACGACTTTTTGTCCTTTGTAACTTTAAGTGAAACATGTGCTAGATAGATGATTGTTATTAAATAAATGATGAATTGGAATACACTAACAAGTACTTTAGTTATGATAATATTACCGCTTACTAGAAAGCTAAATATAGAAATAATAAGAGGATATAAATAAGTCCGCAAAGGTTCTACTATTTCAAATAATCCAGACTTAAGAATTGAACTACTGATATCGATATATTTTGTTTCATCATAATAACTTACATTATAATTATTATTTAGGTAGTATAAAAATAAACAGAAAGAGGAAATGATAACTAATATTGTCGAGATATTATGTTTTTTTAGCATCACTTTCCTTAAAAAACCATCCATTTCATTTCCCCTTATTTTGTTTTAGGATAAATTACTCACGTAGTGTCAGAGTCCCCGCCGGTAGTTGTTCCATATGTGTATATTCTAATAAATAAGGGTGTAAATCAAAATACTTTGAAATATCTTCTTTCTGAGGTATAAATGAATCTGACCATCCAGAATCCTTATTCGATATCGATATCACCAAATGTTTAGGGTTTTCCCAATGTCTGTATGAATAATTATCAGGAGCACTAAAGCTATCATTAAATTGTAACGGCTTCTTATTTGGTTTTGTTAGCTT
This sequence comes from Paenibacillus contaminans, assembly GCF_003285015.1. Classification (GTDB taxonomy): domain Bacteria; phylum Bacillota; class Bacilli; order Paenibacillales; family NBRC-103111; genus Paenibacillus_V; species Paenibacillus_V contaminans. The sequence goes on from NZ_QMFB01000028.1 coordinate 25,442, forward strand.
AATTTGGTACTGGTTTGTTGGAAGCCCCTCAAAAGCAACTATTTGAACACTTTTATAATCAGGCATTGAGTCAACGTATTGCCAGTCTAGCTTACCATTTAAATATGCACTTTTTTTCTTAGTAATATTTAAAGCTTCACCTTTCTTTAAAGCCAGTTCATCCTTCGAGTATTTTCCAAGTATAGAATTTGAGTACTCTTCCAAACTATAATAAACAAGTCTTTTATCCGAACTTACCAAAGGATCCACCTTCAAAATAGAGTGAATTTCTTTCTCCACTTTGTTAGCAAATTCCTGGGAATACCCATTTCGATCTATATAAATCCCTTTAAAACCCACGATAGATAGTTTTTCCAATACTTCGTTTACCGGCCTTTGTATCAGTGCCCTTTGCCATAAATCACCTTCCCGATTTCTCATCCCACCAAAACTCCATCTTAAACTACTAGAATGAATATATCCTTTTGCCAAGTCATAATTTCCCATATTCTGGAGAGTTTCTCCCTCCGGAAAAGTAACATATGGAAGTTGAAAGACCATAGATTCGGCTGGGAGCTGAGATTCAATTTGCTTAACAAAGTCACGATCGCTATTAAATTCTTTTTTAATTATTTCGGATGGTACTAAGCTATCTCTTGTTTGATCATACAGTCCAAATACTGCAATCAAAATGACACAGATAGAAAAAGATACTCTTCTCAAAGTGTTTGTTACATAATTCTCATTTATTTTCTTAAGGAAAATCATGATAATGAAAATTGAAAAGAATGCGATAAATAAGCTAATTCGATTGTAGCTACGTATCTGAGCAGTAAGTAACACAGCAACTATTGTACCAAATCCGCCAATGGTCCCCAACAAAACTGCACTAATATTCATCAGACCGAGATTTTGCCCTATGGTATTTTTAATAGAGTTTTTTCTAAATAAAAAAATAAATAAAGAGGCTAAAAAACCAAAAGCTCCGATTATTCCAAGTGATGAAGAATCGTTCTCATTAACAAATTGAGCTTTATTATTATAACTTTCTTTTTTTTCGGCAAGCCACGAAACTCTATGATAAGTTACCGGCAAAATAAGTTGAATAATCTTCAGCCCGTAAGTTTCTGATTCCAAAGCATTTCTGCTGGCTACTTCTCCGTTCCCACCATTTGCATATTTGTTGTATAAACTCGGCGAAATATTAAGAATTAAGCCTCCGGCTATAACTGTCACAAGAATACACGAAACTAAAAAAGGCAGTAGTTTTTTTTTGAACATTGATGTAAATGTACCTATAACAATTAAAAAGAAACAAGAAAAGAACGCATAGTATACACCAGCAGCAGATATTAGTATACAAACACAAATACTAAAAAGTGATTTGCGATTAAAAATATTGAGTTTTATTTTTCTTGTAGTTTCTTCCTTTTTTAGAATTAAATCATCATGTATGGATAACCATAAAATTATCATAATAATCAATGGCACAAAATAGTATGCTACTAAAAATAAATGTCCTGTTCTAATGATATGGTAAGGAATAAAAGTAAAAAGAAGACTGCCCATCAGACTTGGTATGAACGGTATTTTAAAATGTTTAAAAACAAACATTGAAGATATCATTACCAAAGGAAAGGTCAATAAAAAATACAAATTCATAACTACGGCATAATCAGAAGAGAATAGAGATATAAATTTCATCATCAAGTAGTGCAGATTATCTCCACCAAGAGGATAATCATACATTTCCAACCTAGAGGGTGCCCCTACGTATTCATTAACATTGATCCATCCATTATCAACCATCCCCTTAATCACCAAACCAGTCGACAATCCATCTCCGTTGTAAACGTAAGGAATTCTAAGTTGAAATTGCTGCAGTTTCAGTACGTAATACATAACGACCGCACAAATAAGCGTTCCTGTTACATAGTAGACCAAACTTTTATATCGTTCCTGAGTACGGATTTCCAAATTTAATCTACTACTTGTCACGTAAGTCACCAACCCTCACAATATCATCTTCACTTAAATATTCTCCTGTTTGTACCTCAATCAGCACTAGATCAATTTTCCCCGGATTTTCAAGACGATGGAGCTCGCTGATTGGGATATACGTCGATTCATTCGGACGGATAATGACTTCCCTATCGCCAAGTGTTACCTTTGCTGTACCACTTAACACAATCCAATGTTCATTACGGTGATAATGTTTCTGCATGGTTAGCTTACAACCAGGTTTAACAATTGTACGACGGATCTTGTAGCCGCCCGATTCTTCCAATAAGGTATACGATCCCCAAGGCCTATAAGTTGTTACATGAACATTAGTAAGCGATGAGTTTATTTCATTTAATTGATTTACTACTTCTTTCACTTTCATCGAGGATCCCTTTTTCGTAATCAGCAGAGCGTCGTCTGTATCAACGATTATTAGATCCTCGATATCCACTGTTGCTACAGTCCGATCAGATATAATCAGGTTTTTACCTGAATCAACATTGATATAGTTTTCGTTTAGAGTATTGCCATGTTCATCTTTGTCAAACTCATTATATACAGCATCAAAGCTTCCAAGATCGGACCAACCAAATTGAGAGGGTATAACTTTAACCTTTTTACTTTTCTCCATCACTGCGTAGTCAACACTAATACTCGGAATACTCTCCATTTCTCTTCTGCCAATGAGTATAGGGTCCATTCCATCACTTGATTGGAAAGCGTTGCTTGTCGCCTCATATACATTAACGGCAACAGTTTCAAGCTCTCGCAAAAAGGTACCTGCTCTAAATACAAACATTCCGCTATTCCAAAAGAATCTCCCATCGGATATATATTGCTTTGCTGTCTCTAGGTCTGGCTTTTCTTTGAAAGAAATAACATCATACCCGTCACTCTGAATATACCCATATCCCGTTTCAGCATGAGTCGGTTTGATACCGAATGTAACCAAATAACCATCTCGCGCCAAACCTTCAGCTTGTTTAACCGATTCCTTGTATTCCTCTGTCTCCGTAATTAAGTGATCGGATGGAGTAACCAAGACGATCTCATCAGGATCAACCGCCAGACAAGCCAAAGCTATAGCGGGTGCTGTATTTCTTGCAGCCGATTCTAAGATAAACCTTGTCGAACCGACCTGTAACTTCTCCAATTGATCTAATGCAAGAAAATGTTGTTCTTTATTAGATACAATAATAAATTGTTCGCATATCCCTTTGTTTCTTTGCAACGTTTCTTGGAAAAGAGACTGTCCGTTAAACAGCTTGATAAATTGCTTTGGAAATAGTTCTCTGGAAAGGGGCCATAAACGTGTCCCACTACCACCACATAGAATAATATTGATCACGTTTCACACCCCTATCCTTTTTTACCAAAATCCTCTTTTATCAGTTCTTTTGCAGAGGCTTTAGAAAAATTGTCTTCAATATACTCGAATGACTTTCTCGAGATCTCTTCCCACATATCCCTGTTCGTATAGAGAGAAAGTACTTCATCGCCAAATTTTTGTTCATCGTCAGCGATCCTTACAACGCTCTCCACTTCTTGAAGCCCTTCAGCACCAATTGAGGTCGTAATGAGTGGAAGTCCGTTCGCCATTGCTTCAACGACTTTTCCCTTAACCCCTGCGCCAAACCTTAAAGGCACTACTACCACTCGGCACTGTTTGTAGTATTTCTCAAGCTCCTCGTCACTTACAAAACCGGTGACAATGATTCGATCCGAACTTAGTTCTTTGATTTCGCTAGGAGGATTGGATCCTACAATAAAGAGTTTTACATCCTTCCTCTCTTCGTAGATCTTAGGCCAAACGGATTTTACAAACCACAACACTCCATCTTGGTTGGGTTTATGTCCAAATCCGCCTACGAACAACAGGTCCTTACGTTCCTCAAAATCAGATAACTGTTCACTCGAAAAGTGATTATGATCATATAGGTATAAAGGTATATTTCTTACTTCTTTATGTGGAAACTCCCGTTTTACAAGCTCTTGCTCATAGTTTCCTACTACGTAGATAACATCCGACTTCCGGAAAAGTTCGAACTCCATTTTCTTCCACTTATCTGCCGATTTCAAAAACTCCGGGTTATTATCGATTTCATAATTTCTTCTTTCTCTTACATAATGCAGATCATGACCGAAATAAACTACTTTTGCATTCGTATGGTTTTTAAATAAATCAATGTATTTAATCGAGATATGAGGTCTGTTCAAATATACATAGTCAATGTATTTTTGATTTTGCTTAACCCAATCATCTATATGCTTTGCATACCAATTTCCGTAAAGCACCTGAATACCTAATTGCTCAAGCTGCGACGTATAAGGCTCATGCTTGAAAAAGTTATCACCGATAAAAATAACGTGATAACCCATTTCTACGAACAAGGTTAAATATTGATATACACATCTACCGCCTGCATCTTTATCATAATGAGGTACATAATGATCGACTACAACAATGGTTTTTTTCTTCGAGCTGCGGTCTCTTGCCCAAAAAACATCCGTAGCATTTTCAAAATGTTCGTTTTGTAATGTATCTTTCCACTTTTCAACAAACTTTTCTTTGTTCTTAATCTGATAGCTTTTAATTCCGGCATTCGTATCCGTTCCATGAGATATTCCTTCAAAGTGGATAACTACCGATTGGGGTTGGAGTACAACCTTATATCCCAGTTTTCTTACCTCAAAAGCCAAGTCCGTATCTTCATAGTAGGCAGGCACGAACCTTTCATCGAATCCGCCGAGTTCCTTCCATAATTGAGAACGGATCATGATAGCAGCCCCAGAAATATAATCCACTTCTTTTACATAGTTATAATCAGAATGAGCGGGATCATCTAGCCTGCCATAATTCCATCCGCTAGAATCACTCCATATAATGCCGCCGGCTTCCTGAAGCCTGCCATCCGGATAGACCAATTTCGAACCTATCATACCAATCGTCTCGTCTTTCTCAATCATATCCAGTAAAGATGACAGCCAGTTTGGCTGCACATTGGTATCATTATTCAAAAAATATACATACTTGCCCTTTGCAAATGTAGCAGCATGATTACAGTTCAATAAGAAACCGCGGTTCACATCATCACGGATCACGACAATATTTTCCACGACACTTTGGATATTCTGCGTTTCATCAGTAGATAGATCATCTGCGATAATAATCTCATAACTAACTCCGTCCGTATTCTCAAGAATAGAGGCTAGACATGAGTAAGTGTAACTCCATTGGTTATAGACTGGAATTATTATTGAGATTGTAGGATTGTCTGTTTTCGGAAAAATAAGTTTCTTGCTAGTATCATCAATTTTAGTTATAGTAAATTCTTGTTTCGGTTGTGATTGTTGCCGATCCAAGTAATTATCAATTCGATTTTGAAGCAATGCTGTCTTATCCGTACGAGAATAGTACATGAATTTCTTAATGTTTGCAGAATTCACCATGCCAAACATTTTCCTGGGATTCTTTATCGTTTTAAGTAAAAGCTTCGCAACAAGCTTTCTTTTACTTGACTGTGGTAATATAGCGTCTCTGAACCTGTAATATTTATTTAACCCTTTCCATCCGCTTGAGTTTAAAATCGTTACCAGCCTACGCTCTTGTTCCAAAAGTTGGTTAATGTGTCCAAGTTGATTATTAATAACGATATCCTTATGGTTTGCTATTTCTTTAAAATCATTTTCCATAGTTACAAATTTTGCGTTTGTTTCCTCTAATTCCGCTTCCGCAACGTTCAAATAATTACGTAAATTATGATTATTTGCTTGTTCGCTTAGCAGCAATTCATTTAATTGAGCTGTTTGTTTTTCTTTGGATTCTATGAACTCATCAAGTTTACTAATATGCGAATTACGTTCCTCGACCTCATCTTGAAGGCCTATGACCCTGCTTATTAAATCCTGATAGTGTATGCCATTATCCAAAACCAATGAATGGATTTCAACATCACTAATGTCCAAATCGCCGCAAACGGCAACCATATACTTGCCTTTATTCAATCGTTCGCCATCATTTATTTGAATATCATCAAACGATTCGCACATTTCATTCCCAAGTAGAGAAACTACTTCAAATCGTTGAAAATACATTTTCACATTCGCAAAATAACCTTCTAGAAAGTCACGGAATTCATCTTTATAGAACTCTTTAATATGGAAAGGGTTGTCATACCGAGGAAGATCGGAATAGAGATATTTGTCTGGGGTCGAAATAATGACAATACCGTCTTTCTTCAAGACCCTCTTAATCTCCTTCAGAAAGGTGTGCTGCTGAGATTCGTCAACATGCTCAATTGTCTCAAACGAAATAACGACATCAATAGAGCACTCCGGTATCTCTAACTTCTCTACTGAGCCTTGCTTGTAGTGTAGATTTGCTTTCCCATATTTTTGATTCGCGTGAAATATAGTGTCATGATCTATATCGATGCCGTATACGGTCTTCGCGTATTGAGCTATGTAGAATGCTCCATATCCTTCTCCGCATGCAGCATCTAATACTACTTTCCCTTTTACCAGCTCAGTAATGGAGTAGTATCTTTGTAAATGTTCGGTTTCAAGCTGTTTATCGTCTAAGCTTGGAGTAAACCTCTCACCTGTAAATTCCATCTTCAAGAACCACCTTAACTGATTTGATTGATATCGACTTCATCCAATACTAAAATACCTTCAAGGTGATACTTCTGCTTATTTAAAACTTGAAAAACGAGAGCGTCATGAACCCAGCAATGCTGTACATGCTCATCTTGAGTTCCTGAAGCGATAGCGGGTGAAATCGAATATCTGCCTTGATTTAGTTGTGGAATATGAAATGTAAAAGTAAACATCGAAACCTGGTTCTCAGCCAAATCCAATAGCATCTTATCTTGGACAAAGCTGTTGCATTGTGCCAAAATAGTCCCTAATCGGTCTTTTATAGTAAATCCGACAATTGGAGCCTGTATATGGGTGTGTGATTTAACCTTTAATACAATTTTTACAATCTGTCCTGGATATACAATCAAGGTTTTCCCGTTTTCTTGGTCGAACATCGCTATTCCAAGAATCTCGACTTTCTGATCCCCAAGCACATCAAGATTAGAATCTATCGGATCTATTGTATTGTCTGCATGGGCCGAATTGACCGAAGGCTCCGATGTGGTATCGTATTTCGTCAGCGTGGAGTCAATCATAAAAGCCTGATACTTCTTTGATATTTCAACAGGCGAACCATCATGAAGCAGAGTCCCTTCGTTAATCCAGATCGCCCGATCGCAGTACTTTGTAATGACACCCATATCATGAGAAACTACTAAAATGGTTTTATCTCTTTTAAACTCTTCTATTTTTCTAAAACACTTTTGTTGGAACTTCACATCGCCCACACTAAGTGCTTCATCAATAATAAGAATGTCAGGATTTACATTAATGGCTACGGCAAACGCTAGTCTTACAAACATACCGCTTGAGTACATTTTAACCGGTTGGTTAATAAACTCCCCGATATCGGCAAAAGACAAAATCTCCGAAACCTTCAAATCTATCTCCTCTTTTGTGAAACCCATAATCGCACCGTGGAGATAAATGTTTTCCATACCCGTATAGTCCGGATTAAAACCCGCCCCCAATTCCAGTAAAGCGGAAACTTTTCCTTCTACTTGAATGGCCCCATCGCTAGGATTTAATATCCCGGTAATCATTTTTAGAATAGTTGATTTACCCGAACCATTTTTCCCGATTAGACCTACGATTTCATTTTTGTTTACGTGGAAGCTAACATTATTAACCGCATAAAATTCACGGTGATATTTTTTTCGAAAGGGATGAAGTGCCTCCTTCAATCGATCTATCGGTTCATCGTACAACTTATATATTTTTGTAACGTTGCTTAGCGATATGATTTTCTTAGAGCTCATGCCGAATGACTCCTTATAGGACGTCCGCAAAATGCGGTCTTAATCTCTTAAACACGAAAATACCGATTACCATTAGCAACAGCGATACAGTCCAAAAATATATGGTCAAGTAAGGATGCTCCCAAAACCACTTATGGTACACAAACGTATCCCGATAACCTTCGATCAAATAAAACGCCGGGTTCAATTTCAAAAAAACGCGGAACTTCTCCGGCACGATGTTTAGAGAATAAAAAATAGGCGTTAACCAAAAGCCAATTTGCAGGAACATAGCGACAATTTGCCCCGTATCCTTAAAAAACACAACTAACGCTGAGGTTATCCATGAAATACCAAGTACAAGCACGATGATGCCGAACATATAATACAACACCTGAAGATTATAGATCGACGGCATATATCCATAAATCAGAAACATAATGAAAATAAAAAATATAAAAAACAGATGAACAAAGATTGCAGAGTATATTTTGATAAGAGGCAAAACACCTACTCTAAAAACAACCTTCTTTACCAAATAGCTGTTATCAACAATGGAATTGGTTGAATTCTGAATACAATCGGAAATAAAAAACCAGGGAATCATTGCCGAAGATAACCATAGGATAAATGGAAAATTATCGACAGGCATTGATTTGAATCCGACTTGGAAAACAAACCAAAAAATTAAAATTTGAACGACCGGAAGTAGAAACGCCCAAAACGTCCCTAAATAAGAGCCCATATATTTAGTTTTAAAATCCTTCTTAGCAAGATTCAAAATAAATCTTTGCTGACTAAGCATGTTTTTCATGAATGCTACTATCATTTCCATACTCCTACAATTTTATGGGAAGTCATGTGTCAAGAGTTTTCAACCCTCATCTTATCAAAATAAGTCGAATAAAACTAGACTTCGACGATTCTTTCCCAGATTTTAATATACTTCCCAAAATAATATATCATTTTGTCTGTCGAATCTTGTATGATAAAATTATGGTTGTCAATTACTAAAATTAGAGGAGTTTTAATTTCATGTACGGGAAAACCAAACAATACGGGAAAGCTCCCGCGGCGGTGCCGGCAACCGATAACCAGTCCATGACCTTGTGGGGAGCGTTAGGGATTGTCGTTATCTTTTTATTTTGGGCACCTTTTCAACGGGGGCTGTTCAACGGCTATACGTCGGATTTCGATAGTCCGATCATCAGTTCATTCGTTTGGACTTCAATCCTGATGATTCTGATTGCCATTTTTTTATACTTTCAGTGGAAGTTGAAAGAACACAAGGACGTGATGGCATTAGCAGTTTGGCTTCTGCCTCTTTCCTATTTGCTGTCTTCTTTTAATGCAGCTTCCGGTTATTTCTCTACCAACATGATTTATTTACATATCATGTACGCTTTATTTTTTGTAATCGGTGTTTACTTAACCCGCAATCCCCATGGAAATCAACTGCTGCAAGGAACGATAATGATTTCAGGCTATGTTATTGTTTGGTTCGGTTTGTTCTACTGGTTCGGCAGTCCAAGATACGAAGGCAACTTCATCTACACGGTATTTAACTGGTTCGGACTTGCCCATTACCGGGATGCAGTTATGGGTGATGAGTTTAACGGTTATCGTCTTACCTCCGCCTTTCAGTACGCCAACACCTATGCTGCATTCTTGATGGCTATTCTACTCGGTTGTCTACTCGAGATCGTCAAGTCCAAAAAATGGCACTACACACTTCTTCATGCTTTCATGCTAGTGCCTATCTGCATTTCTTTTATTGTGACCTTATCGCGTGGTGCCCTCGTGCTGCTGCCTATTATCCTATTGTTAAGTCTTTTTCTGTTTAGACTTCATCGACAAATTTTGATTATGGTTTATACGGCCTTGGCACTTATTGCTACATTTATTATTTTGAGCCCGGTTACTACGATCGGTGAAGATTTATACAAGCAATTCTCCGCATCAGCTTCTTGGAAGGGCTGGCTTATCGTACTTGGGGCATCCGCCGTATTGTCAGCCATTATTGCAATTATCCAAATGTATGGAGCGTCTTGGCTTCAGGAGAAATTAAACAAATATAACGGTTCGCGCTTTGCGGTGCTCGCCATTCCAGTCGCGTCTATTATTTTGGGGGGCCTTGCTGCCTATTTGTTATTCGGAAATACCGGTGTAACGAAGTTTCTGCCAGAAACGATTAAGAACCGAATCGAGAATATTAATTTTGCGCAACATAGCGTACTTGAACGCGGAACATTTTATAAAGATTCCTTCAAGCTTATTAAAGATTACCCGCTTCTTGGGGCTGGCGGCGGCGGTTGGGCTGCACTTTACGAGAAATATCAAAACAACCCTTATACAAGCCGGCAAGCTCATAATTTTTATTTGCAATATATTGTTGAAATCGGGATTATCGGCACATTGATTCTCACATTATTTATTTGTTTTGTCTTCTATCTATTCGTTAGATTTTTCTTAAAGAAGGACGAAGAGCAAAGAGACCGGAGAATTTTCTACGCGTTAGTAACAATATCTATACTTATTCACAGTATTATCGACTTTAATATGAGTTATGCCTATATCGCCGTGCTTCTCTTTCTCTGTATGGGAGGTATGATTGCCGAGTCGGAAGAAGGGAACGGAAAGCTTCTTGCCAAGATAAAATCCGGATACCATAAAGGATTCCCTATTGCCCTAGGTTTATTGGCAATCGTATTCCTTGTTATCTCCCTTCGCATGCTAAGCGCGGATCGTTTATATACCTCCGCCGTAGCCGGTGCTCAGCAGAATAACAAACCATTTCAGGAAATTATGCTTGAACTGGATAAAGCGATTGACCGTAATCCTAAACATCCGGACTATATGCTTTTTAAAGCGAATTTGCTTAGCCAAGCCTATCAACAAACCAAGGATGAGAAGTTTTATTCCGATTTGGGAGTGACCATTCAGAAGATTAAGCAGACTGAGCCGATTAATCGTTATGTCATGGAAGCTCAGTACAACCAAAATATTCTAAAGAGCAACTTTTTGGACGCTCGTAACGTCTTAATAGATGGTCTGAAAAACTTCCCTTGGGAGCTCAGTATTTATGAGAGATTAATAGCATTAGATGTACAACTAGGAAATGAATCCAGAAATGAGAATAACATTAACAAGACGGACCAATATTGGAACCATGCACTCGAACTATATAACGGCATCGTTGATAGGACCAAAGAACTTGCACTGCTTCCTAAAGAACAAGGCCAAGGAAGAGAATTTTACGTCACCAAAACAATTGCCTTTAATGTCGGACAAATCCATTTCATTCGTGGAGAGTTCCCTGCAGCATCTGAAATTTTGAAATTAGGCGTTACCGATCAACTGGACGACCAACAGATTCGTATGAATATCCGCTGGTATCTGGCATCGCTGCAAAAGCAACAGAAGAACGACCAAGAATTATACAACAAATTGATCGCCAAAGATGCCAATGAGGCAAATGAAATTCAGAAACTTGTAACAGCGAATTTGTTGGTTCAATAGCGTGTTAAGTTGGCATATTTTGAATTTTTTCTCACATTTGGATATATTTTGTCTAAATAATCATTAACAAATAGACTTGCTTACTATATAATGGTCACTAGACAAAGGAGGTGAAACCAATACAATGGGTTTTACAAAGAAAACAAACCATACAAATACAAGTACGAAAGAAAGGAGGAATTCAACCATGTTGAAATCTAATACCGTGAAGAAGACTTCCGGATTACTTGCCGTATTGCTGATTATGTCCATTCTGACACCAGTTCTTGCTTTTGCCGCTACATGGGTAAAAGACTTTCAGTATGACAAAAACACAGGTAACGTTACTGCAACTGTTTATAGCGATGTGTATGACAGTACTTACGGCAGTGTAAATCTAGCTGTTTACGCTCCGAATGGAACGGAATTGCTATCTCTCGATAAGGCTGCTTATGATGGATTCGGTTCGGTATCAGGATCCACTTACTGGTACTACACTTTCAGCGGAAATGTAACAGCTAATGTTTATGACTATCTCAACCTTAAAGCAACTTACAACAATGTAACTGGTGCAACTTATTGTGCAGGCTCATGCCCAAGCGGTGGTGGTGGTACTGGCGGTGGCGGCGGTACTGGCGGTGGTGGCACTACTAACCCATCCACAGAACTGACTTCCAACGGTACAATCTCTGCTGATGTGCTGAAAGCTGCTCTCGCGTCTAACTTGAATGTTACAATCAAGCTGACTGGCGATACCATCATAATTCCAGTTGCTGCATTGGTTGACGCCGCTTCGAAAGCTGGAGCAACAATCACTGTTGTCAACGAAAACGGTACTTATGCGCTTCCGCTTTCCGTTCTGGATCTGACTGATCTTACTGAGCTGAAACTCACGATCAAGAAGGTAACAGGCGATGATGCAACAGCTGTTGCTGATGCTGTTAGTGAGGCTGGAGCGGAAGCTTTGTCCGATGCAGTTGAATTCGTTCTTGTCGGTATTACGAAAGACGGCAAGACTATCGAAATCAACGATTTCGGTCAAACTTACGTAAAGCGTAAAATGCCTCTGAACAAGGAAGCTACTAAAACACCTACAGTTGCAATGTTCGATCCTGCTACTGGTAAATTGACTTTCGTTCCTGGTAAAGTTTCCGGCAAAGAAGCTCAATTTATGCGTACAGGCAACAGCATCTATGTTGTAGTGGAAACTTCCAACTCGTTCGGCGACATCACCGGTCACTGGGCTAAAGCCAACATTGAGCTGCTTGCAAGCAAGTTCATTGTTGAAGGCACAGCTGCTGATATCTTTGAACCAGACCGTAACATCACTCGTGCAGAATTCGCTGCTCTTGTAACTCGTTCTTTGGGTCTTACAGCGACTGCAACAAGCGCTACTTACTTCACGGACGTGAAGGGTAACGAATGGTACACAGGCGTTGTAGGTGCAGCTAAAGCTGCCGGTCTCGTAGACGGCTATGAGGACGGTTCTTTCAAACCGAATGCTCAAATTACTCGTGAAGAGTTGGCCGCTATGGTTGTTCGCGCACTGAAGTTCGCAGGCCAAGATACGACGGTTTCCGCAACTGAGCAAGCTTCCCTGCTTTCGAAGTTCACGGATGCTGACCAAATCGTATGGGCTCAAAACGAAATTGCTTCTGCTATTAAAGCCGGCATCGTTGACGGTATGACAGATACGACGATTGCTCCGAATGAGAATGCAACTCGTGCACAATCCGCTACCATGCTGAAACGTTTGCTGACAAACACTGGATTTATCGAATAGTTCATTCAATAGAAAGAGCGTTCTAGAAAGGGTAACCTTTCCGGAACGCTCTTTACTATTTCGCTTATTTATCTCATTTGCTCTAACGCAGCTCTGCCTGCCGCTTTTTTGTCCGCATATTCCTGCCGTATCGCAGCCACAGCACTTGTATCGTATCCATTCGCCGATAATTGAGCTTCCAAATTGCTTGTAATCGAAGCAACCTGAGAATCCAGCTGTGCCAACATGCTTTCCGCTTGCGTTTTAATACCTGCCCTAACATTCGGATCACTGCTGGATAAATACGATATGGCCAAGCTCATGAATGAATCTGTTGCGCTGGACTCCATAGAGGACAACTGACTCCTGGCTGCCTCAATAAGGGATGCCGCCGAAGGTTTGGATGTAGATGTCTCTTTCCCTTCTTCCGGCTTTTTGTCTGGCTTCTTGTCAGGCTTCGTTTCCGGCTTTGGCTCTTTCTTGGTGCTCGTGGAAACCGTATAGGTTTCTTGATCCCAGTCGATGACCCGGTTAAGCGCTTCAGAGAAGAAGCGGAGCGGTACGTATAACGTATCTTGATAGATGAAGCCAGGCAGCTCCTCGGACGGCTCTTTTTCGGCCTCATCAAAAACATAAGTTACTTTCTCTTGATAGACATCTATAATAGAAGCTTTAATTTCCGACGTATCCACTTTCTTTGATTCCGGGTCACGCACTTCGCGATTCATGTTGTATTCTTTAATCACAATCTGCGCCAACTTGTCCGGCTCCTGTACCGTCACAGTATAACTCGACTGCTCCCACTGAACATCCTTATTCAGAGCATAAGCGACAAAACGAAGCGGCACATATGTACTGCCCTCATATATAAATCCCTTCTGATCAGTAGGCGGGGCAAAGGTCTTACCGTCAAAAACAAACTGCAGTGGGACGAAATATACCTCCGTTTCTTTTGGGATTTGCTGAGCTGACGCCGTTATTCCCGTTAAGCTCATCATAACCGCAAGCATAATAACTAACCATGTTCTTGTTCTGTTACGTACATTTTTCACTTGTTTGTTCTCCTCCTATTAAAAATAATTTATTTTGATGTTTCTTTATAACTCTTTCCTTGACTTAACCCATACTTTGCGGCAATGGCAATAAGTTCGTTGTATTCGTCCTCGCTGAGCTTTTGCAGGACAATTTTTTTGGCTTCTTCCTTTTCCTCGTTCGTTAATCCCCCTTTAGACATATTCATGAAAGTGGAGATATCGGAGGCGCTCAGCTTCTTAAGCAGTATGGCGGAAACCCTCGCTTTTTCCTTTGCCGTAATGCTTTCTTGGACTTTCTTCGCTTGCTCTGCCGAAATTGACGGGTCATATGTCGTACCCGGCGTATCTTTCTGTCCGGAGGCAGTCTTTTTATCATCGTTGCCTGCTGTTTGATTGCCTCCCTGATCCTTAGGCACATCGTTCGCCGAGCTTGCCGGATTCAACGACTTTTGTTCTTTGCCCCCATCTGCAGCTGCCGGTGAAGGCGAAGATTTAGGTTTATCCGATGCGGCCGGCGAAGAAACCGAGCCTGCAGCGGAGTCCAGCTCCGCTTGAAGTGCTGATGCAACAAAAGCATCCATCGCACGATCAACCGCATAGTTCATCCCAAAATAGCCTGTAGTAGCAATTGCGACTACAATACCGCCTGACCAAAGCAATATTTTATGACTTTTCTTCAATGTCAGTCGTACCTCCTTGAGCGCCCATAGCTATACAGTGTATCTATTTTCAATCCAGCCTTATTTCAACCCAAACTCCGATTTCGCTTTCGCCGTAAAGCTTTCTTTGGCCTTGGCCACTTCAGCGTAGTAGGCGGAACGCAGTTCATTTTTGCTATCGGTTGGGAGGTTATTCTCCGTTAAGGCTCCTTTCATTTGCGAAAGAGCCTGATTCACCTTTGCCTGCGACTCTTCTTCCAATGCCGCCGCCTTCTTTAAATAGGCTTCGTACAGCTCGCGCTTCGATTGTTCTTTCGATTGAGCGCCGACCGCTTCATTGTAAATACTCTGAATTTGCGATTTATAAAAGTTCCCCAGCTCTGTTAGCTGCGCTGCGTATTTTCCTTTTATCTGCTCAACTGTAACCTTCTCCGCCACGGCAGGTGTCTTTTCAGGCTGATTGCTATTTGCTGGCTCCGAACCCTTAGAATCCCCGTCTTCCGTCTGCTGCTTGCCTTCCCCTTGTTGTGATGTGCCGCCCTGCTGACTCCCATTTTTATTAGACTCTTTGTCATCTGCCGGTGGATTAGACGAAGGACTAGGAGAGTTTTCCGGCGACGGGCTTCCCGAAGGGATAGGTGCAGGCGAAGAATTGGCTTCAGTCCGGGGAGAAGCGGAGGGCTCAAGAGAAACAGTAGGGGTAGGCTCCTTAGTAGAAGGAGACGAAGAACATCCAGTAAACAGCAATACGTTCAATGCAAGGACTACGCTGCTAAAAATCATTTTTCTCATACTCGATTCCACCTACCCTTTGCGCGTGATTTGTTGCAAAATGAATCACTCGTAGCGCAGCGCATCGATCGGCTTAATTCGGAGAGCCTTCACTGCAGGAATAATGCCGAACAACAACCCTAAAGCAACACAGAACAATAAACAACCGGCAACCCATTGCAATGGGAATAATGTGGTAAGGACAGGGAAAAATGAATGCAGCAGATGCAGCAATCCATACGAGCCGGCTAGTCCAAGCACACAGCCCAAAACGCTGATGTACGCAGCTTCCAAAAGAAACTGCAGCAAAATATCCCACCACTCGGCGCCGACCGACTTGCGAATGCCGATCTCCCTTGTGCGTTCCTTAACCGTAAGCAGCATCACGTTCATGATTCCCAGTCCGCTGACCAGGAAAGATACGCCAGTAATACCCAGCGCAATAGCCGTAACCAGATTCCCAATTGTATCAATCACATGAAGGGCGCCTTCCGGTGCCATCAAACCGAAGTCTTGTACGCCTCCGTGATTTTTGGTAATCACCTTGGCTATTTCCTGTCTTACCGCCTCAAGCCCTTCGGGTGATTGCGCTTCGAAAAAAAGCATCGACGCGTTTTGCAGATTTGCCGTATTCGCGGCAAGCGGATAACCGGTATACGCACGTTCGTTAAAAGTAAAACCGATAAGCTGCTTCTCCTTCAACACGCCAACGACTTCAAAATCGATCCCTTTTATCTTCACTTTACTCCCGATCGCACTACTTTCCCCGTATAACAACTGCTTGATCGTTTGGCCCAAAACAATAACCGATTCTTCCTGAACCGCCTCTTCTTCGGTAAAAAATCGCCCTTCCTCGAGCTCGAGCGAATACATATTCGCAAGATCAGGCATCGTACCTGTGTACATAACCTCGGCGCTTTTGCCTGCTCCCGCTATTCGCGTGACGGTTTCAAGCTGCGGAGCCGCCCCGGCTACTTCGGGTATCTGGGCTTTGACGTCGATGGCATCCTGATACGTAAGGGTACTCGTGACGGAAGTGTAAGAAAGAAGACTAGACAGATTGACTTCGCTTATGTTCTTTCCGCTATTGAGAAGCTTTCCCGGCATCACCACAATTTGTTGGACGCCGACATTTTGGATTTGTCCGACCAGGCTGTTTTTGAAATTGAACAGGACAGCCAGCAGGAAAACGACTAGCAGCGTACTGATCGTAATTCCCAATAACGCGAGCCAGGTGCGTACCGGATAACTCCATAATCCCCGAAAAGCTACGCCAAATGTTCGAATTACTCTCAACCCGTCACCTCCGTTTTGGCAAAGGCAGGGGTTGCTGACCACTCTCCATTTTTTAAAGTCAGGATGCGTTTGCCGATTTGCGCGACCTCCGGATCATGCGTGACCATCACGATCGTTTTGCCCATCTGGTTTAACGATTCAAAAATACGGAGAATGTCCTCTTTGGAGGCTGCGTCCAAATTCCCGCTAGGCTCATCGGCCAGCAATAAATCCGGCTCATTAATTATAGAACGAGCTATAGCGACTTTTTGTTTCTGTCCGCCGGAAAGATTTATAACCGGTTCTTTGGCTTTATGGATGAGGCCGACTTGTTCAAGCGCTTTCTCCGCTCTGCGTTTCCTCTCTTTGAGTCCGCATCTTGTATAGAGCATAGGGACTTCAATATTCTCCCTTACGCTAAGGCGAGGAATCAGCATGAACGATTGAAAAACGAAGCCGATCTTGCTGTTCCGAAACTGGGCCAGAGAACGTCCGCTTAGTTTACGAACATCCGTTCCCTCGAACAAGTACTGGCCGGATGTCGGTTCATCCAGCAAACCAAGTATATTCAATAGCGTCGACTTCCCCGATCCCGACGGACCCATGATGGAGAGAAACTCTCCGGAAGAAATGGATAAATCGATGCTTTTGAGAACATCGAGATTGCCGTTGGAATCGGGGACTTGTTTAGTGATATTTTGGAGTTGGATCATAAGAGTTAATACCTTTCAGATGCTTAATGTTTGCCTTTGACTCCGTAATACTTGACATACCAATTCGCAAACTTCTGCAAACCTTCCTCAATCAGCGTTGCAGGTTTAAACCCAACTGCTTGCTGCAGAAAATCAGTAGAAGCGTAGGTCGCCGGAACATCTCCAGGCTTAATAGGTTCAAAGATTTTCTTGAATACTACTTTTTGACCAAGCGTATTACTTATTACCCGCTCTAACGTTTCAATAAACACCATTAATTTTTCCGGATTGTTATTTCCAATATTATAAACACTATGAGGAACAGAGTCGGCAGGAGGCTTTCCTATAATTCGCTCAATTCCTTCAATAATATCATCTATATAGGTAAAATCTCGGTAGAGATCATTTTCGAAATCGCCGTTATTAAATATCTTTATTGGCTCGCCGGCAAAATATTTATCGGTAAAACCAAAGTAAGCCATATCCGGTCGCCCCATGGGGCCATAAACAGTAAAAAAGCGAAGTCCGGTAGCTGGTATGTTATAAAGATGACTGTACGTATGAGCCATTAACTCATTAGATTTCTTGGTGGAAGCATATAGAGAAACCGGATGATCCACAAAATCCGTCTCTTCAAAAGGTACTTTCTTATTCGATCCATAGACAGAACTGGATGATGCGTAAACTAAATGTTCCACCGGATGATGTCTGCAAGCCTCAAGAATATTGAAGAAGCCAATAATATTACTTTGAATATACACATCCGGATTTTCTATGGAATACCGTACTCCGGCTTGAGCAGCCAGATTTACCACAACATTGGGCTTGTACTCTTCAAAGACTCTAGTGATCATTGTCTTGTCTGAAATATCGCCTTTTATAAAGGTAAACTTCTCATACGGTTTTAGTTGCTCCAACCGAGCATATTTAAGGTTCACATCATAATAATCGTTCAAATTATCTACCCCGATTACCTGACAGCCCTGCTCCAATAGTTTTCTCGATAAAAAATATCCTATAAATCCTGCCGCTCCGGTAATAAGATAAACCTTATTAGAATCTAACGGTTTGTAATTCAAAGCTTTTCGACTCCTTTAAACCTTCTCTTAATGCAGGCTCCCGTCCAATCGAGTGATACTCTACCCCGGCTGCTCTCATTTCATCGACACCGTAAATATTTCTTCCGTCGTAAATAAGAGGAGTTCTCATCAGCTTCTTATACATATCGGGAGTCACTGCCTTCACTTCTCCCCATTCCGTAAAGATAAAGCAGACATTTGCTCCTTCTAGAGCATCCTCTATATGCTCAACATATTTTATACTTCCTCTACCGCTTATACCTTCAGGAAAGTTTTTAGCAAAGTTTGCGGCACCGACGGGATCGTAAGCAAAAATATCTGCACCTTGTTCCAAAAGTAACGGGACATTCTCTAAAGATGCCGCTTCCCTTAAATCGTCTGTCCCCGGTTTAAAAGTTAATCCCAAAACCGCAACTTTAAGACCATTAAACGTGATCAGCCTTTTGCTGGCTTTCTTGTATAGCATCGTCTTTTGGTCTTTATTAACATCAATCGCAGATTTAACCGTCCTTAACTCATAACCATGCTGTTTAGCGATATACTCGAGCGCCTTAGTATCTTTAGGGAAACAGGAACCGCCAAAACCAATACCGGCATTCAAAAACTTACCGCCAATACGTTCGTCAAAACTCATACCTCTGGCAACATCCTGAATGTCCGCACCGACCAGTTCACAAAGATTAGCAATATCATTCATATAGGAAATTTTAAGGGCGAGAAAGTCATTCGAGGCATACTTAATCATCTCAGCGGATCTTCTGTTCACTGATACGATCGGTATATGAAAAGGCTTATAGATTTTCTTAAGCAATTCCTCTGCCCACTTACTTTCAGTCCCTATAATAATCCTCTCTGCATGCAGCGTATCATGTACCGCAGAACCTTGGGATAAAAACTCCGGATTTGACGCTACTTCTACTTTCACATCATGGACTAGAAAATCTTGAATAAACTGCTCGACTTTATCATTCGTACCGATCGGCACGGTAGATTTCACAATGACAAGACAGTCCTTCTCTATCGTTTCAGCAATTTGCCGTGCGACATTCGCTATGTATGAAAGATTTGCAGACCCATCCGGCTGTTCAGGTGTGCCTACACCGATGAAGATAGCGTCTGCATCTTTGTATGCTGATTTGTAATCTGTAGTATACGTAATTCTTCCTACTGCATAATTCTTTTGCATCAACTCTTGTAAGCCAGCTTCGTAAATTGGAGTGACACCTGACTTCATTAAGGCTACTTTATTCTCATCAATGTCGACGCAAGTCACCTGGTGGCCCATTTCGGCAAAGCATACGCCAGCTACTAGGCCGACGTAGCCGGTACCGGCTACTGTTATTTTGTGCATAGTATTGCCTGCCTTTTTAACATGTTTTTTTATAAAGAAACAGTATGATTCTAATTCCATTAGCAAAAAATATACAAATATTTGATTTGAAACTTTGCCATTATGATTAAATTTCAAGCTTCTTTCCTTCATAAGCCTGTTTACTTTTTAAAGAGTTTTTTGGGCGATACTTTTGTAATTAAACTCATCAATTCCATTCTCAAAGTTGGAAAAAAGAATAAAACAATCAGATATAAACATACACATAAAACAATAGAAAATATGCTCCATAATATACTTTCACTTACTACTGTTTTCAAAAAATATCCGAATAGCCCCATAGCAATGGTAGCAATCATAGTTGGTAGTACATTTCTAAACGTATTAAGTACAGAAATCTTTATTTTGATTTTCATAATTGACAAATGCACTATAACAAATTGTATTCTAACCAACGATCTCGCAAATACTAAAGGCCAAAATCCGTATTTTGCTGCTATTACACATGTTGGTACGAGCACTATTAGATGTAATGCTTGTGATAAAAAGGATAACTTTGGCCTTCCCTTTGCTCGATATACTTCACTACAATAATGGCCAAAAACTATCATAATTGAGCTAGTCAAACCCCATATCCCTATAACACCACTAGCTTCCTTCCAATGACTCCCCAAAAGTAACTGTGTGGCTAAATCACTATATAAAAAAACACCCACGCCTATCGGGAAAATCAATATAGAAGCAAGTCTTTGAAATTTTAAAAAAACTTGTTTGAATTTTTCATCATCATTTTGCAACCGTGATAAACTTGAAAAAAGAACTGGTACAGTAGCAGCTGTTACTAATGCTAGTAAAGAGTTCACCATAATTGTAGATGTCTTATATATTCCTAAGTAATATTCATTCATAAAGTAACTAATAATAAAAGCATCTACCCATGCTGTGAGCCATATAGAGATACTTTCCACCAACGACCACACGCTAAATGACAACATTTCTCTTAATATCTGCAAACTATAAAATAGCCTAGGCTTCCATTTTGATTTTACTGTAAGAATCACCGCATTAAAAAGTTGCATACAAATCGCACCTATAATTACTGACCAATATCCAAAATTCAAAAAAGCCAACGGTATTGTTACAATAAAAGGAATAATAACTGCTATGATTCGTACAATAAAAAGTGATTTAAAGTCAAAATCGCGCCTAAAAAGTGCCATTTGAATGCTAGAAAAAGCCGTTATTGGTAATTGAATTGATGCTACTATAACAACCACACCGAGCCCGGGATTTCCCACCATTGTTGCAATTTGTTCATTAAATAAGGAGATTATACTCCATAAAAAAAGTGAAATAACAAAATTTGTCCAGAAAGCAACATTTGCATATAAATGTTTATCATTTTCACTTTTAAATTCACGCTGAATTAAATATTTTTGAAATCCTGCATCTGCAAACATTTCAACAAAACTGATGATCATTGTTATAGTTGCAATAACACCAAATGCTTCAGGTACCAAGAGTCTTGCTAATATCATATTTGTTACAGGTACAAATATTTTTGCAATTATTTCAGTAATTGATGACCATTTAGCTGCACTGGCAATTTTCCCATATAATTGCTTATCATCTTCCACTCATAATTTCTCCTTCAAACCCTTCAACAATAATTCACGATGAGCTTCACATTCGATAAAATTTTGCATTGCTAGCAGTTGCTTCTTATTATATCTACTTTTTGCTAATTTCCCCTTTAATAAATAACGATCAATTCTCGATAACCATTTACCAAATCCGACAAATTGCCCCAAATACATTAAATGATTATTACTTGCATATTCACTATAGCGTCTGTTAATGAATCCATCTTGTAATATTTCAAGTGAACGTTTATGAAAGTCTTTTAATATATTTTCTGATTCTTTTTCATCAGCTAAATTCACAACATTCCCGTTTTTTACAATAGGAATATATTCTATACGCAACTCATTATCAAAGATTACTTTTATTAGTAAACTTGTCTTCCAGAGCTCACTTTCAGACCTATCGAATATGAAATTTCCTTGCCCATAAACGATAACAGACTTTTCATATTTTTCATACGCACCAATACAATGACTATGCTGGCATACGACTAGATCTGCCCCCTTTCTGACCATTTTTCTGCAGATCTTCTGTAGGTAAGGGGAGGGATATCGGTAATGCTCATTGCCTCCGTGATACAAAACGATTACATAGTCACAAGTCGTTTTCAAATTTTGTATATGATCAAGACTTTCTAATGGGTCGAATGGATTTGCGCCAGGAGTATCCTCAGTAGCTATAGTAAATTCATGTTCTGCACAAGCATATATGCCGATTTTCACGCCATCTTGTTCTAGAGTATAAGATGTACTAGCTTCAGATAAATTATTACCAACTCCAACATACTGAATTCCATAGTTATTTAATATTCCTGTAGTTGAATTTAGCCCTCCTTTACCCTGATCTAGGATATGATTATTAGCTAAAGTAAGTAGTGTAGGATCTAATGCTTTAATCCCTTTTATAGTACTTGTTGGGGCACTAAGGTTGGGACCACACTTAGGGATAGGGGTTTCTTTATCAACAAGAGGTGCTTCTAAGTTAAATATTCGCATGTTAGTTGAATTCCATAGTGAGAACAATTCACCCCCAAGCAACCTCACGATGTCCGCATTGTTAAATAGATCGGTATTTGACTGAGTTGGGACTAGGTCTCCTGCTATTAATAACGAATTAGCCATGTAACCTCCGTAATTATTTCTCGTCTATGGGAAATTTTTTCGCAATGTACTCACTAATACTCCTTGCAAACTCTTCTTCTAGATTTGATTTATTCTCAACACATTTCCACTTATTATCTTCCCAAATAAAATAGTAGTTAGATCTTTGTAATGTGTATGGTCCTAGGTGGATCATTTGAAACTCTATTAAGTGGTATGATTCACCATCAAAACCTATATCCATCCCAATTATAGGGAAATCGATTTCATTGACAAGTTTTTTAGCGAAGTCTAAAAGTGGAGCGTTTTCTTCCACTGGCACTTCATACAATCGTCCCCCTCCACTAGCTCTAAAGTCATTATCTCTGTTTTGGCGATATAAAGTGTAGTATTTTCCACCAAAGTATAGTACTTTGTAATCTCCTGATAAACCTTGAATAAAATTTTGTACAATTATAGGCCGTTGAATCTTTTTGACTCTTTTCTTATATTTGGGATCTATTACTGCAAGAACCTTCTTTATATTGTTTTTTAAAGCAACACTACAAAGATTATAATAGCTACTTCCAAGTATTGTTTTACTTGATTTCATAATATACTTTCTATAGTCACTCTCTGTCCTAGCGCAGTATACGCCTTCACTGCCAGCACCAGAATTTTGTTTTATTACAACAGGCAATTTAAGATGATCATGCTTTAGAGCTTCAAAAGTCGAACCGTAGTATTTGCTCGATATTGATTTCAAAGAGACATCAGAAAATGTATTTCTAAGTAGTTCCATAAAACCCTTGTTATGATGTGCTTTTAGGTACTGATATCCTGGTAACACAATGGCTCCCAGCATCTGTAATAAGTAAATAATATCTTCAATATATTTTTTATAAAACTGCCCTATATCTTCTGACGTCTGGTAGATAACAAAATGATCTGCAAAACTATTATTAAAATCTATTTCTGAAAACTGCTTTACATTAACATTATAACCTTTAGATATAAATAATCTTTTAAGTTTATCTATGTCCATTGTCACAAATTTATTTTTATTATTAAGTGAAATAAGGAACTTATTGTCGTAGTCCACAAGAATCAATAAATTTCTCAAACTATTGACTCCTCTCGCAATTTTTCAGAAATTAATTTACTATCGGGTTTTTCGTTTTTCTTCATAAATCAGTTTTATAGTTGCAACAGAAGAGGCTATTATCATCTGATATAATTCACCAAAATAGGAGACCAGTCCATACTCCATAAAAATTAGTAAAAATATTATAGTTAAAAAAATATTGCCGATTGTTTCTCCTCTATATTTATATAATTTAAATATTATATAAATATAAATACTATAGTAAATAATTGTTCCAATTGCACCAACCCCAACTAATAATTCAATGTAGTTATTATGAGAATATACATCAGCATAGGAAACATTAGTGAATGATGCTAGACCATAACCAAGATATGGCTTTTGTTTAAATAACTGAATTCCAATGTCTATTAGTTCCATCCTTACCCTTGTACTAGCATCAATATTATTTTCGCCTGTGAACAAACTAAATAAGACTTCAATCCTGGATCCAAGTACTGCATAAAACTGAGGGACACTCATAATAATTTGATAGCCAACTATAACAAATAAAATAGAAATTGGTATTGCAAATACTACTTTTGATTTATTTCTTTTATTTAATAAATACAACAATCCTAACCCAAAGATAAATAAGAAAAATGCTTTTTTAGATCCTGTGAAAGCAATAAAAACAAAAAAAATAATGATTAAAAAATAATATACTTTCTTATTCTTTAAGTTACTCATCTGCATTGCAGCTATTGCTGAAATTGACAAAAACAATCCCATTGTATTTGCATTATATAGATAAGATCCGATACGCTCAGTTCCCCAAACATCAAAAGGAGTAGTTACTAATAATTTTGCAACAAGTACTACTCCAGCAATCACAAAACACTTTATTAAATAATGTAACTTCTCTCTACTATTAATAAAAATAACTAACAAGTTGCCGATAATAACTACTTCTAATACTGCCCTTGTTCCTTTATATGAAGAGGTTGGATCCAGTGTCCACAAGTTCGATAGTAGACAAACTCCAACGAACAATAAACTCCAAACAAAATATATTGTTAGTTGGTTATTTCTCCTATTGATAAGGTATAGAAAAAAAACAAGTAAATAAGCAACTTCAACGTATATTCTAATCTCATAAAACGCATACAAAGTACAAATATAACAAAGGAGTACTAACTTAGATAATGACTCTAAATTTATTGTATGTTTAGTGACATCCTTATGCACAAGCATTTTTTTCAATTCCTCCGTTAGGGAACGTAGCTAAAAAACTAGATTAGTTCTAACCATTTTTTACAAATAACATCTACACTAAGATCATTGCGTATAAGAGTTGCTTTCTTTGACATTTTTTCAGAAAAGTCTTTATCCTCAACTATCTTTTTCATCCCTCTATACATAGCTTTTGCATCTCCTACCGGAACTAAAATTCCATTTTCATTAGTAGTAATATACATCCTTGCCCCACCCACTGGACAATCGGTTACAACTGAAGGTATCCCCATTCCCAATGCCTCTAACATTGAATTTGATATTCCTTCATAATTTGATGATGAAACAAATATTGCACTATCAATAATTTTTTCATGTATATTATTCTTAAAGCCAGGCAGTTCAATCTTTTCATTCAATCGCAATTGATCTATATATTTTTCCAACTCTTGTCTTTGTTCACCTTCGCCGTAAATAATTAATCTGTATTCTGGATGGTCCTTGACTAACATTTCGAAGGAATCGATCATCATAGTTAGATTTTTTTGTGGTGCCAATCTACACATGGCAACAATTTCTTTCTTCCTTTCACCGGAATACCTAGGAGGTAAGTATGGGGATATGGGGTTAGGTATAATTGTTGAACTTTTCCTTATTGCATTTGGGTAGTAATTACTTGCATCTAGAGTTTGAAATACAATTTTATCTGGAAGTCTATAAAATAAATTCCTCAGTATTCTTCCAATAGAAAACATCCCCTTTACCTCATTTGCGGGATCGCTTCTGTCAGAAATAATAATCTTCTTGTTAAGAAATAATGAGGCTATTACTGTATATATATTAAGAAACCATAAAAAAGAGATTACAACATCTGAGTCCTTAATTATTCTTCTTAACTTAATGACTCGCTCA
Organism: Paenibacillus contaminans; assembly: GCF_003285015.1. Classification (GTDB taxonomy): domain Bacteria; phylum Bacillota; class Bacilli; order Paenibacillales; family NBRC-103111; genus Paenibacillus_V; species Paenibacillus_V contaminans. The sequence goes on from NZ_QMFB01000028.1 coordinate 51,356, forward strand.
ATAATTCTTAATGGCTTACTTTTCATTTTACATTCAAGATAGAAATGATTTATTCTCTCATCGAGAGGATAGTCTACTAGGTCATCCTGAATAGCAACTATTTTCACATCGATATTTGTTCTTTGTGCTAAATAATTGGCAATTATAGATAATACCCTTTCAGCACCACCGCTGCTCATATCAGTAATAATAAATGTTACTTTTTTCTTCACGCTATATCCCTCATTCAGTGTATTTCTTATCCTTATTGACTATCATTCTTTCTAATTTTCATTATTTTACCACCCAAATCTTTGGTTTTTAAAATAATAATCGAACTTGATCTAAAAACTAGAAAAAAAACTGATAACATCAATGCAGGAATAAACCTATTATCGAGAATTGTTAGTACGACAAAAACAACAGATAAGATTAAATAATACCACACACGAAAGCTATCGTAATTAAAGTTTTCCAGAAATTTAATATTATATTCTTTTTTAGCTGCAAATTCGATTGTCCTTGCTACTGGTACAATAAGAATTAGTGTAGTTAAGTATATTAAATAATCTTCTGTTTTAAGAAATAAAACAGATACAGTTGTGTATTTAAATAATAATACTAGAAATATTGTTAGTATGTTTATTCTATTTCTAAAGTAATTATGAGCTGCATAGCAGATGTCCAACAACCCAAGCATTGCTATAAATAAGATTAGATGTTCTGTACCTAAATAGTCTAGTAAAATGGCACATACTATTACAACAATTATCCTCGTAGAAATGAGTAAATTTGATAACCTCTCTACTTTATTTCTTTCTGTTTGATTTAATCGGTAAGTCGGTTTTTTTTCAAATCTTACTGTAAGGGTATCGTTAAATATATAACCAATTTCATATACACTGTACAAAGCTATAAATGCAATGATGAGACGAGGAAACGTATAAAAAAAATCCCCATTTCCATATACACTAATAAAAAAAATTGGTAGGAAAACGACAATAAAAAAAGACAATTTATATACTATTGTTTTAGCTCTAGTAGAGAACCCATAAACAAATGGCAGAAAGTATTTCACCTTTAAACCTCCAACAATATGGTTGCATTAGGGTACCTATCACTAAATACGCTTATATTTCTTTTGGTAGCATAGATTACCCTTTCGTGTGCAATATCTAATAAATCTATATCACTAAGATTATCTGTACATACAAAGAGTTTATCAAAAGAATAATTTTCTAACACAACCTTGTTCTTTTGACCAATCTCTGCTCGCAACCACTTCAATTTTAAGCGTTTTGCAGCTACTTCTATTAACTCCTTTGGTGCATTAGAAACAATTACAACACAATAACCCTCTCTTTTCTTTTCCTTCAAAAATTCCAATGCACTTTCACGAAATTCAGGATTAAACTTTTTGATGTAGCCTATCGGTACCCTATTATAAAAATAATGTAATAATTTCATGTAGCCTCTGCTGTATACTTTACCAAAAGCCTTTAGAAAAATAGAGTCAAAAATTCTCGCTCTATATCTTTGATTTAAGAGTTCTATATGCGAGTTGCACTTGTAAAGAGTTCCATCCAAATCAAAGACTGCAAGTTTTTGGCTCAGACCTTTATTTTCGCGCATTTTATTCATCCTTAAACTTAAATTATTAAAAAGTTTCGACATCCATAGTTTCCAATAGTACCATTCAATGAGGCTTTACTTGGAAATTGGTCTTTGATGTTTACTTCTCAGCATCCTCTGTCATTTCTCCTTTTAAGTAGAAAACAATATTTTATTTATCTTTCTCCCAAACCACTCTGTTTACATAATCAACATATGCCAATAGTATCCGCAACACCTTATCCGATACATTAGGCATACTATAATCGGCTACTCGCCTTAACGTATCTTCTCTTTGATTCTCTAAAACTTCCAATCCCTGTAGTATTCTATCTTTTTTTAGTCCAACCATCATTACCGCTGCCTCTTCCATTGCCTCCGGTCTTTCATGAGCTTGTCTAATATTTAGCGCTTTAAATCCCAAAATTGATGATTCCTCACTAATTGTTCCGCTATCACTAAGGACCGCTTTTGCATTAATTTGAAGCTTTACATAGTCGTTAAACCCTAAAGGTTTCAAGGTTCTCACCATTGGATTAAACTCAATTCCTTTAGCATTTATCATACTTCTGGTTCTAGGGTGAGTACTTACTATCACGGGTAATTTGTATATATCTGCAATTGCATTTAAGCTATCAACTAAATCTAAAAAGTTTGTTTCTGAACTTATATTTTCTTCTCTATGGGCAGATACAACAAAATATTTTCCATCTTCAAGTTCTAATTTCCCTAATATATCTGATTTTTCAATTTCAGCCTTCCTTGATTTAAGCACTTCAAACATTGGACTTCCTGTCTTTATGATGCGATCAGCAGGTAGCCCTTCTCTTAACAAATACTCTCTTGCAATATCACTATAGGTCAAATTGATATCTGCGACATGATCTACAATTTTCCTATTCGTTTCTTCCGGAACTCGCTGATCAAAACATCTATTTCCAGCTTCCATATGAAATATCGGAATATGCCTTCTCTTCGCTGCGATGGCGCACAAACAACTATTGGTATCTCCTAATATCAATAAAGCATCTGGCTTTATCTCTTCCATAATAGGGTCAATTCTAATTAAGATATTTCCTATAGTTTCTACAGCAGTTCCAGTAGCCGCATTAAGAAAGTAGTCTGGCTTTTTCAGATTAAAGTCATTAAAAAAAACCTCATTTAGTTCATAATCATAATTTTGGCCTGTATGGACAAGCGTATGTTCAATCGCATTAGAATCTTCCAATTTATTTATTACAGCTGACAGTCTAATAATCTCAGGTCTAGTGCCAATAACTGTCATGACTTTTAATTTCTTCACTAGTTATACCTCCAAGAAATAAGTATCCGGCTTATTAGGATCATAATACTCATTCGCCCACATAATCGTGACCATATCAGTATCGCCAATATTTTCAATATTGTGTGTGTATCCTATAGGTATATCTACTACTTCAAGCTTATCTCCACTTACGTAATATTCTATTACTTCATTTGAATCAATTTTTCTAAAACGTATAATCCCCTTCCCACTTACCACAAGAAATTTTTCGTTCTTAGTATGGTGCCAGTGGTTCCCCTTAGTTATTCCAGGTTTAGATATATTAACGGATACTTGACCTCTGTCCGGGGTCTTTATGAATTCCGTGAAAGAACCACGATGATCTATATTCATTTTTAGATCATAACTAAATTGTTCTATTGGTAAATAGCTCAGATAAGTACTATACAATTTTTTAGCAAAACCATTTGACATATCTGGAATCGTTCGATCTTCACGACTTTTTTTGAACGAATAGATCAAATCGGCAATTTCTCCAAGAGGAATCGTATGTACTATAGGGACTTCACAAAAATCTCCAACCAACGTTTCATTACCGTTTAATGCTTTAATTAGCTCTTCAACTACATCATCAATATAAACTAGGTTCATCACAATGCTTGGATCATTTACTTTTATCGGCAAACTGCGAGCTATGCTATGGCAGAATGTTGCTACTGCACTGTTATAGTTTGGCTTGCACCACTTGCCAAATACATTTGGCAGACGATAAATTAACACCTTTGCCTTTGTTTCCTCAGCATGTCTAAGGAGCAAATCTTCTCCCGCTTTTTTGCTCTTTCCGTACGGATTCTCAATAGAAGCTTGGATTGAAGATGAAATCACTACTGGACAAGTATTCTTATACTCATTTAAGGTAGCGATCAAAGTCGAAGTAAAATCAACATTTCCCTTCGTAAACTCAGTCGGATCAATCGGACGATTTACCCCAGCGAGATGAAACACAAAGTCCGCTTCCTTACAGTATTCATTAAGTAAGTTTGGGTCAGTTTCTTTACTATATTCGAAGATTTGTGCGTAGTCCCGATTTTTCAATTCTGTAATGAGATTCTTAGCAATAAACCCCTTGGCTCCGGTTACCAGGATTTTCATATTTAACCCCAGCCTTTCAGTTCATCGCGAACATAATCGAGCATCAATAACTTATCTTTAATTTGTTCAACATTTAATCTTTCTGTATTATGAGAATTATATTCTGATTCGGTCGATAACTTTTGATCGCCTTCTACAAAATATTTATCATAATTCAGATCCCTCTGATCTGCCGGCACTCGATAAAAACCACCTAAATCTTGAGCGACTACGTGTTCTTCTCTTGTGAGCAGAGTTTCAAATAATTTTTCACCATGACGGGTACCGATGATTTTTATTTCATTGTCAGCATTAAAAAGTTCTTTCAGTGCTATTGCTAAATCCCCAATAGTTGAAGCAGGAGATTTTTGGACCATAATATCTCCAGCTTCAGCGTTTTTGAATGCAAACACCACAAGTTCAACAGCCTCCTCAAGGCTCATCAAGAATCTTGTCATGTTTGGATCGGTTACTGTTAGCGGCTGGCCATTCTTTATTTGCTCTATGAAGAGTGGTATTACAGAACCTCTGGAAGCCATAACATTTCCATACCTTGTCCCGCAAACTAATGTCCTACTTGGATCTACTGTCTTTGCCTTAGCAACAAACACCTTTTCCATCATAGCTTTCGAGATTCCCATTGCATTGATTGGATAAGCTGCCTTATCCGTTGATAAACAAATAACTTTTGATACACCACATTCAATAGCACCGGTAAGTACGTTATCTGTTCCCAATACATTTGTTTTTACAGCTTCTAGAGGAAAGAACTCACATGATGGAACTTGTTTTAGCGCAGCTGCATGGAATATATAATCTACACCGTACATGGCATTCTTTACACTAGCTAAATCCCGTACATCACCTATATAAAACTTAAGTTTCTCATTTTTGTAAACTTTACGCATATCATCTTGCTTTTTCTCATCCCTGGAGAATATTCGTATTTCTTTTATATCTGTATTAAGGAATCTCTTCATAACAGCATTTCCGAATGAACCTGTACCACCTGTTATTAATAGAGTTTTATTTGCGAACATTCCATTACCTCTTCTAATTATTTGAAGTGACTCTCTAAAATATGTACAGAACGTTTAACCATAAAATTGTTGACCACATACTCCCGACCATTATTTCCCTGAATGAACAGTTCTTCACTTTCTGCCATTCTTCTTATTGCTGATACAAAGGAATTAGCATCGCCTGACCATACCCATTCACCGCACTGAGCCTCATCGATCAGTTTTTTAAGATCAGTAACATCATCGGTAGCCGCCAATACAGGCTTCGCATACTCCATATATGATAAAATTCTCGACGGATAATTAGGAATTGTGAATCGCGGGTCAAGAACAATTAATCCTACATTACATTCTTTTGTAACCTGTTCATATTCATGCCTCGGTAAATTTTCAATTAACAGAGCATTTTTTATATCATTCTCTCTAATTGTTTCCTGTATCTTAAGTCGATCTGTTCCTCTGCCAACAAAGAGAAAGTATATCCCCTGCTCATCTTTACATTCCTTGACCGCTCTACATAGAAGCTCTATATACTGCGGCCTTCCCATATTACCTCCAAATAAGAAAACACAAGATTCCGGGGGGATGTTATAACGTTCTCGCATAGGAAAACCATTTGGTTCAATTTCATTCGTTATCTTCTTAGTATTAGGAAATATCTCCAACTTACTTGAATCCAGCCATTGGTTGTGTTCAATAATGTAGTTTTTATTTTCAATTGACATGCATCCAATAAAATCAGAAGTACGATATAGCTTCTTTTCCTTAGCTGTGAAATATTTATATAACAAACCATTACGCTTGATAATCTCTAAATCAACCGCATTTTGTGGAAAGATATCCTTGAGCATTAAATACGCAGAACAATTAAATTTCTTTTTAGCCCAAGCTACAAGTCCTGAATTTGTTACCGGAGGGGCTTCAAACAATATAAAATCAAATTTTCTTCCACTTAAATACTTAGTAATACCTTTTTTCATTAAAATAGGAATTTTAAGGGTTGTTACTCCTTTTTCTATAAAACCTACATCGTAGTAATTCCCAGTTACAACTCGAAGCACATCAAAACCGCGTTCTTTTTTCATGTCCGTATTTTTTCTATTTCTTGCCTGCTCTGAAACAACGACTGTTATTTCATGACCTGAATCATGCAGCTCTTCAGCTAAGTCAGTATATATGGTTGCGCCCTTATCTGGTGCCGGAAACGATGTGGCGATGTATAATACTTTCAATTCCTCTCAATCCCCTTACTTCTCTGAAAGCTTATCTAAATTCCAAAGATGATAAACCTGATGGCATCCTGCTTGTTTACACCCAACCTTTTGATAAAAGTTAATTGCCCCCATGTTCCGTAGCTGAGTGCCGACTTTTATCGCTTTAACTCCACGCTGGAATGCCGAGTGTTCTAAAGCACTGAATAATTTCGCCCCAATACCACTCTTAGTGGCAGACTGTGATACAGCTATGAGTTCAATTACACAAACGTTATCTGAGTATGAGTGTAAGAGGTAACCATTTATGTTATTACTCTCGTCTTTCGATAGCACATAGTACTTATTCGGCTTATCAAATGAGTTTAGAAGCCATTGTCGATAAACCTGCGCGCCCCCGCGTTTTTCCAGTTCAGGATCTTCTGTAAACTTTGAAAACTGAAAATCGGCCATTTGCATAATCTGATCATTTTTTTCCAACTCACAATGAATTGAAATTTTATGCGGTACATTATAGACTTCTTCTATCTTCTTTATAAATTGAATATTTACGTCCGCTAAAAAAGCAGATGTTTCTTTTCCAATCAATTGTGCATTGCTCGGTTCCGAATTCCGATTTTCAATCGAAACAAATTGATATTCTTTAAATTTAGCTTTAAGCTCTATCCATTCCTCCATAGTAAGTGGCTTATGCAAAATGGCTTTAGCACAAGTAACGCCAAAAAATGCTGTGTCCCACTCTAGGTTGTAGAAAGACATTGTATTCTCTTTTATCTCTACTTTCATAAATTTGCCCCCTACATCTCGACGCTTTGGCTCTTATTTCTATTCTCACTTTTTTCTTTGACATATATATCTTCACGCTTCAAAACCGATTGAGCAGTCTTAATCAATATTTTGATGTCGAACCACAAAGACAAATTATCTATATAGTAAATATCGTGCTGGATTCGTTGTTTCCATGGAACAATATTTCTGTAGTATGCTTGGTTATAGCCAGTAACACCAGGCCTGACTTCTAGCTTCCGACTCTCATTACCTCTGTATAACTCACGATGTTCAGGCAAATCTGGTCTTGGCCCGATAATACTCATATCACCTTTAATTACGTTTAGAAGTTGCGGTGTCTCATCTAAACTTGTTTTACGAATAAACTTACCTATTTTGGTTAATCTAGGATCATCTTCCGCATTGAAAGTCGAGCCGTCTTCATTTCGCAGATCCGGTGCATTCATTTTCATTGAACGGAATTTATACATTTTAAATATCTTTCCATCCTTGCCTAGGCGCGGGGCATTATAAAAAATCGACCCCTTATCTTGAAAATAAATAATTGACCCCACTATAACTAAAATAACAATCCAAAATGGCAGAGCTAATAATGCAAGTAATAAGTCAATTCCTCTTTTAAAAAAATGCTTATACATATGCCGCACCCGCTTTAAACTTTAATCGCTCTCTTCAAACTCTCGATCACATAATCCACATCTTCGTCACTCATCAAAGTATGAAGCGGCAGCGTAATCTCATTCTTATATACATCAAATGCATTTGGATAATTCTTAATATCGAATCCTAAATTTTTATAAGCTGTAAACATAGGCAGTGGTTTATAGTGAACATTACACGCAACACCAGCCTCCGCTAACTTGAGAATGATCTCGTTTCTCTGCGCTTCTCCAATTCTGGGGATCCTTGCTAAATAAAGATGTCCCGAGGAGGCAAAGCCGGATCCATAGTGCTGTAAGCTTTGAATCCCTAACGGCAAAAGAGCTTTATCGTAGCGTTCTATAATCTCTTTACGTCTTTTTTTCAAACCTTCATATCTATTTAATTGCACCAATCCTAAAGCTGCCATGATGTCGGTCATGTTGCACTTATATGCAGGATAGACAATATCGTATTCCCAAGCACCTATTTGTGTTTTAGCCAATGCATCCTTCGACTGACCATGAAGACTAAACAGCATAAACTGCTTGTACAGCCATTCGTCATCTAATCCAGGTTCGCTGCGCCAAACAACAGCCCCGCCTTCTGCGGTTGTCAGATTCTTTACAGCATGGAAAGAAAAGCAAGTGAAGTCGGCAACTTGCCCACATTTTTCGCCATACCGCTCCGCCCCAAAAGCATGAGCAGCATCCGTCATTACTATGATTCTATTAAATAACTCTTGAAGTTTATTATTTGGTTTAAATAGCCCTTTCTTGCTTTCTACGGCTTCATATATCGCCTCGTAATTACACATTCTCCCCGCCAAATCAACAGGGATAATGACTTTCGTCCTCTCTGTAATCGCGTCTGCAAGCTTTGAATAATCCATTTCAAAAGAATTTGGAGCAGTATCCACTAGAACAATTTTTGCCCCAACATGTTCAATTACTGAAGCGGAAGCTGTATATGTATAAGCTGAGGTAATAACCTCATCACCTGGGCCTACTCCTAGGATACGTAAAGTGAGCTCCATTGCAGCGGTGGCAGAGTTCAGGCATACTGCTTTATTCACACCGATATTTTCAGCAATATGCTTTTCAAATTTTTTGGTTCTTGGTCCAGTCGTAATCCAGCCGGATTTCATTGCTTTTACTACTTCTTCAATTTCTGCATCTGTAATATCCGGCGGGGAGAAAGGAATATTTCTCACTTTAGTAATTGGCATTTTATTCCCTCACTTTTCCAAGTATAGGTTCTGTAAAAATACAAACTGCTCATGAACTTAGGTAACTCATGAGCAACTTACACACACTTTCCGTTTATTACGATATCTTCTGAAAAGTCGGAACAATATGCTTAATCATCTGTTTAATCGGCCCTTGCTCGCTTCCAAGCACTTTCTCCAAGTGCTTTATTTCCAGCTCTAACTCTGCATTGTTAATCACCGAAGGCTTCCCTACAAAAATTCGATCATGTTTCGTGCTTGTCATACCTTCTTCACTCGTTAAAATCTCTTCATATAACTTCTCACCCGGACGAATCCCCGTAAATTCGATCGCTATATCGACCTCAGGCTCGAATCCGGAGAGACGAATCAAATCTCTCGCTAGATCAACAATCTTAACCGGCTCACCCATATCCAGAATGAAGATTTCTCCGCCTTCGGCAAACGCGCCGGCCTGGATAACCAGTTGAACGGCCTCAGGTATCGTCATAAAGTAACGGATCATTTCAGGATGGGTGACCGTCACAGGACCGCCTCGGGCAATCTGCTTCTTGAAGTGTGGAATGACGCTGCCTCGACTTCCCAATACGTTACCGAATCGAACGGCTACAAACTTGGTTCTGGAACGCGTGTCTAGTGCTTGGATAATCATCTCTGCAATCCGTTTAGTCGCTCCCATGATGCTTGTAGGATTAACCGCCTTATCCGTTGAGATCAGGACGAAACGTTCTACCCCGTACTCGTCAGAGCATTCGGCAACATTTTTCGTGCCGAAAACGTTGTTTTTGATCGCCTCGCTCGGATTGCGTTCCATAAGCGGCACATGCTTATGGGCAGCTGCATGGAAAACTACCTGAGGCGAGAACTTCCGGAATACATCGTTTAACCTCGCTCTGTCCTGAACGTCTGCTATTACCGTCTCGAGAACCAGCTCGGGAAATCTATCGCGGAGCTCCATCTCAATCGTATAAATGCTGTTCTCCCCATGGCCGAGAAGCAGAAGCTTTCTAGGCCGGAACGGCGCAATCTGCCTGCACAACTCAGATCCGATCGAACCGCCGGCTCCGGTAACTAGAACAGTTTTATTCTCGACATAGTTCGCGATGCCTTCCAAGTCGACTTTGATAGGGTCTCTGCCTAGCAAATCTTCGACATCCACTTCACGAATTTCTTTGATGCTAACTTTTCCATGAACGAAATCCGATATATTAGGTATCATCTTTAATTTTGCTTTTGTTTTCTTGCAAATCTCGATGATTTTAGATATTTCTTTCTTAGGTACGGATGGAATAGCAATAATAATGTCATCGATCTCGAAACTGTTGACGGTATGCGGTATTGACGCCCTATCGCCTACAACCGGGATCCCGTGAATATGCATTTTATGTTTGTACCTATCATCGTCTACGAAAGCTACAGGGGTTGTCTTTGACGCCGAATTTTGAAACAGCTCCTTGGCAATCATGCTGCCGCAATCCCCGGCGCCGATAATAAGCGCCTTCCTGTTCATATTATTCTTCACGACCCAATTATCGCGAACGACTCTCCATGCGAATCGTGAGCCCCCCATAAGCAGCAAAATCGTTTCGAATGCTCTTAGGAAAATAGATATAGGAACGCGCTGCCACCCCGAAAGTATGTATGTAGCCAAATAGGATGCGATACATCCGACAACTACCGCTTTAAGTATGGAAACAATTTCACCTACGCTGGCATATTGCCAAACCCGGTTGTACAGCTTGAAATAATACATGCTTATCGTGCACAACAACGTCGATACAACTATGTACAGTACGAGCTGTCGCGTGTAATCCGACGGTATATCTCCGTCAAATCTGAATAAGTAAGAGGAATAAACGCTAAGCCAAATGATTAATATATCTATCCCCATTAGTATGGAAATTCTTTTCCCATAGCTCATTTCATTGTTCCCCGCCTGTACTGATTTATTTTGTTTTCATTTTCATTTTATAGAACAACTAGCTATAAAGCCCTACGTTTATGTAAGGCTGCATAGCTAGGAATTCTATTCCTAGCTGCTTTTTTGAGACTACAGAACTATTTAGCAGATTGATCGTTTCCGTAATAATAGTAGTAATACCCTTCTCCATTCTTCCTATTGACATTGTTGATCACAACACCGAGCATTCGGGCATTTACGTGCTGCAGGTTGGCTTTAACCTTCATCGCCGCTTCGCGTTTCACTTTGCCGTAGTCGATGACAATTAGAACGCCATCCACTTTCGTCGCTACGACTTGAGCATCCGTAACAGCCAGTGCCGGGGGCGTATCGATGATGATGACATCGAAGGACTCCTTCAATTCTTCCAGCATCGCTGTCATTCGCTTAGAGGCCAACATTTCTGACGGATTTGGAGGAACCGGTCCGGAAGGCATGAGAAATAAGTTGTGCACATGCGTCTCTACGATTACTTCAACGGGAGCGCTCTGTCCGGAAACGACATTGGATAATCCCCAACGATTCGTCTTCATAAAGGTATGATGCATGGTCGGTTTGCGCAAATCCGCATCGATGACAAGCACCTTCTTGTCGGACTGGGCGTAAGCCACAGCCAAGTTCGAGGCGGTCGTCGATTTCCCTTCTCCAGGCCCTGCCGATGTCAGCATAATCACACGGATTTGTTCGTCAACCGACGAGAAGTCGATATTCGTTCGAAGCGTTCGAAAAGTCTCCGAGATCGGAGACTTGGGGTTCGTATGCGTAATAATCGGACGGCTATTGTTTGGCCGTTGCATGCTGTTCACCTACCTCTACCTGTCTCGTCGCATTCATGCGCTCTGTCCCCAAATCTTCCTCACCGATTTTCGTAACCATCGCCAGCGTAGGAAGCTCCAGGTATTTCGCAACATCCGCCTCCGTCTTGATCGTATCGTCCAAATATTCCAGCAAGAAGGCAAGTCCGAATGCTACTATCAACGATACGACGAAGCTGATCGCAACATTTAGCTTTTTGTTCGGCTTAACCGGGGCCGCATTATCGTCACGATTCGCCTCATTCAAAATCGAAACGTTATCTATGCCCATGTAAATAGACGGAATCTCCTCTTTAAAAACTTTGGATACGGCATTCACAATATCCGCCGCTTTCGCGTAAGATTCGTCTTGAACTGCGAGGGTCATAACCTGCGTATTATTAACCGAGCTTACCTTAACTTTCTGGATCAATTGATCCCGGGTAAGATTAAGCTCCGGGTGCCCCTGCACCACTTTATCCATAATTCGTTTCGTCTTAATGATTTCTTTGTACGTGTCGATCAGACGGATATTCATGTTAATCGTATTGAGGTCGATCTGATCCGCTCCGACTCTCTCATTTTGCTTATTAACGATGATTTTGGTGGAAGCTTCATAGCTCGGATCCATAAACATAAAACTAACGATGCCTGTTGCGAGGCAGGCGACGAGGACGATCGAAACGATTAGCCAGATTCGCTTTCTGAGTATCTTGATGTAGTCTTTTAAATCCAGTTCCATTATTACCCTCCCAAGAGCCATGAAGCGCCAATGATAACTCCATGTTATTACAAATGTCGACAGGAATATACAGGATTAAAATGTAAAATCCCCCTCCCATCTGTAATGAGAGGAGGATTTTTGCGCATGTTACTTATTCAGTAAGCGGTAAATCACGACTGCCGCCTGCGCTCTTGTCGAATCGGAGTTCGGGTTGAACTGTCCTCCCGCTTCGCCAATCACGATACCCTCTTTGGCCGCAAGCGCTACACCCGATTTCAGAGATTCGTTGATCGCTGCAGCGTCGATGAAAGCTTTCAACGCAGCGTCCACATCCGAAACTGCCGCATAGTCTTTGGCAATTGTCAGAGCTCGCGAAGCAATGGTCGCCATCTCTGCGCGGGTAATCGTTGCATTTGGCTCAAACTTATCGTCTGTACGTCCATTAACGATTCCGTATTTAACCGCTGTAGCTACAGCTGCTTTGTGCCAATCCAGATTGTCGACATCTGTAAAGCTCTCGCTGGCATTCACATCTTCAATTCCGAGGGCTTTAACGATCATTTTCGTGAATTCCGCACGAGTCACTTTTTCGTTCGGAACGAACTCTTGATCCGCGCGGCCTTCAACGATACCTTTCGCCGCTACGACATCGATTTGACGTCCAGCCCAATCTTTGACGGAAGCGACATCGTTAAAGCTCACTTTATTTTCCACTACGGTATATGTCGAGAAGGAGCTGCGCAGCCCATTGATCGAACCAGTTCCGGCATTATACATCCCGCCTACATATTGCAGCTTGCCGTCAACGATTTTAGCGATTGTCAGCAATTCGGTATCCACATTTTTGGCAGTTACAGGGATGCGCACTTCAACCGGAGTACTGAAGTTCGTTACGGCTTGTCCGCCGGAAGTAAATTCAAAGCTGTAAACATCGGAAGCGAAGCTTCCGTAAGTAGCGACGTTTACGGACGATTTATCCACTTTTCCGATCGTCAACGTAGTGTCTGCCGCGAACAATTCCGGAGAGATCGCCAGCTCAACGCCGTTTACTTTGACAACAACCGCATCGACACCGTTATCTTTAGCGGCATCCAGCAATTCTTTCAGGAGCGGAATTTCTGTCGTTGCAGCTTCATTCTTGCCAAGGTCAAGCTTAAGCTCTACGACTAACGGGCGTACCGACGAATCAAGCTCTTTCAATTGATCGTTCAGCTTCTTCACTTGTGCCGCAATATCTTCAAGTTGTTTCTTCAGTGCAGCAGCATCGATCTCCAGCTTCGCTACATCGCCTTCAACCTTAACCGACTTGGAGAAGTCTACAGTAGCAAGCTTGTCAATCGCCTCTTGAGCGGTTTTAACAGCTTCAGCAATCAGCTTTGCTTTTTCAGCTTCAGTAGCGTCTTCCAGCTTTTCTTTCGCGTCTGCAATCGCTTTTTCGGCTTCTTCGACCGTTGCAGGCTTATCTACAGGAGGCATTGTTGTGCCACCGCCTGTGCTACCTGTCCCAGTTCCAGTTCCAGTTCCAGTCCCAGTTCCCGGACCTTCTGTCGTTGGGTTCTCAGCTTTCAGAACATTCAAATAAGTGTAAGCAATCGCAATCTCAGCAAATTTAAGTTTATCGAAAGCGGCATGGTTCTCGAAATTATTCAAAACTGCTTCAAGCGCAGTAGCAGTCACACCGGCATTTCTGAGCGCCTTGGCAAGAACATCGTCTTCATTGTTGTTCAAGTAATTTTTAATGGCAGTTTTCACTCTTGCAATCTTGCCGGACGCGTCGGAATCGGAATAATCTCCATTCAGAGCACCTTTTCCTGCCGCTTCAAGTCCAATCGCCAAACTAACGACATGCCCTAAATCAACACCGGCCAGCCCGTTATTGATACCGCCCAACTTGAGCAAATCATCGAGTACAGCGCGAATGGATTCATCATTACGTGCGTCTTCCCAGAACGACAATTGATCATCGTAGTTCATAGCCAAGTGCAGGAACAGGTTCAAAACATTTTCCTTTGTAATTGCCGGATAATCTGAAGCTTTGGTTCCCATTTTGCTTACGATGCTGTCCCAAACCGGCGTGATCAGTGCAAGCTCAGCGGGATCGGCGCTGCCGATTTTAGCCTTGATCTGGTCTCTCGCTGCTTGTACAATCGCTTTATTGCTAGGGGACATTTCATCATGAACCTTCTTAATCCGCGCCTTCAAATAATTCGCACTTGCCGGCAAGCCGTCCGCATGAGCAACGGAAACTCCTAATTTATCAAAAACCCCCTTGCTGCTGAGCGGCAACCCGGAGATCGAACTGATTACGAGTCCTGCCGCTAATGTTGACGTTAGTACTTTCTTTTTGAGTTTCACTCTTCCAACACCTCTGGTTTCATATAGTTTTATGTATAAAGCACTAAATAAAAAAACACATGTAAAAAATGGGCTTCATGTCGAAATCGACCAAGCCTCTTCTATCAAATATTAACATGTTATGATAGATTTCGTCAATTTTATGGAAAATTATTGTTGGATTTACCAAAAGAAGAACCGTTTCTTTGTAGCTTTTACTAGCGGCTTCGCCTCAATTCGCGAACCTTCGACAATCGCCTGAGCGTTGCGTTTGAAATAGTCCGCCATGTCCTTCCCGATCTTTCCTTCAATTACATGATAGGCGTTAGTTAGACCGAAAGACCTGCTAGTCAAATTATGGGCATCCGAGGCGACAAAATGAATGAGATTGCTCTTACACATCTGTAAGGAAACCTCTTGAATTTTTTTGCCGAAAACGCCGTTTAGCGAATGCGAGGTAACTTGTCCCAACGCCCCTAACTCGACCAACTCTTGCAATCGCTTAGGATTGTTCAGCAAAACCTGGTTTCTTTCGGGATGCGCAATAATCGGGATCAGCTGCATCACTCGCAATTCGTGAATCAAATCAGGCAGATGCTTCGGAACATCACCGGTTGGAAGCTCAATCAATAAATACGAGGAACGGTGCAGCGGTAATAGCAGCTGTCCGAGCCAATCTTCTACGAGATTGCCGTAGACCCGAATTTCTTGCCCCGTCAATACTTCGAGCTCGATCCCCTCGCGCCGAAGCTCTTCATTCAAGCTTGCGACGGATTTCACAACACCCCCTGCAGGGTTGTCATATCTGCCGTTCGCATGGTGCGGCGTTGCAATGATTTGTCGGATCCCGTCATCGACGGCCGCTCTGGCCATCGCCAGCGACTCTTCCAACGACTGCGAACCATCGTCGACACACGGCAGGATGTGGGAATGGATATCTATCATCGCAAAACTCCTGAACATTTTCTTAACATCCATTAAATTTTAACCAATGCAGTGATAATTTTCAACAAGTTGAAAATCGATTCACGCGTTATGAGTCGAATACTGCAAATAGAAACGAAGAAACCCTCTGCATTTCGACGGAATACTGCTTTTTTTTCAAATTAATGTGATGCCTGACACTATTTTTGGTATCTCCCCTTCCCTTTTAATGCATAGTATACTATTATAGGACTAATGGATCATTTACAAAACTGCCTGCGAACATTATAGCCTCCACTAGCTAGCCTATGTACAGCATATATCGGCGAAATGTAGTTGTGCCTGAAGTGAAAGGAGAACTATTTTATGCGCAAAATGAAATATGTTTACTACCATTTGTTGAGCCGTCTTTATAAGCGTCAAGGAAAATGGCAGTCGGAGAAATTTGTCAGATTGATCAACAAGCGAAATATGTATAAATAAATCGAACTATTTAATTCAGCAACATAGTACAAAGCGATGCCCTAAAATCATATTCATTGCATGTTTTTACGCTCCAAATAAAATAAATAATCGGCATACAAAAGAAGCCTCCACATCCACTTTAAATTAGGGATTTAGAAGCTTCTTTTTCATTTTAGGAGCCGGTATAATACGGCTTTTTCGCACCCTTTACACTTGACTATGCGCCGACTTAACGAGTGATTCCAGGTTGGCCAGAAGCGGCTCCCGCAATTCTTTATTATTTAGTGCAAAATCCAGTATGGTCATGATATAGCCGAGTTTTTCCCCTACATCATACCTCTTCCCATCAAAATGATAAGCAAATACGTTCTGAGCTTCATTCAACCTCTGTATAGCATCGGTCAGTTGGATTTCCCCGCCGGCACCGGAAGTCTGCGTTTCCAAATAATCAAAAATTTCAGGAGTCAGAATATATCGGCCCATAATCGCCAAATTTGAAGGCGCAGTTCCAAGCGGCGGCTTTTCGACGAACTTCTCCACTTGATACAAGCGGTCCGTTTTCACCGATGGAGCAATGATGCCGTAACGGTAGGTCTCTTCGTCCGGTACAGGCTGCACTCCGATCACAGAACGCTGCACCCGCTCGAACTGTTCCATCAATTGCTGCAAGCAAGGCTTCTCAGCTTGTACGATATCGTCGCCGAGCAGAACGGCAAAAGGCTCGTCGCCGATAAATTTCCGCGCGCACCATACTGCATGCCCCAATCCTCTAGGTTCTTTTTGGCGTATGTAGTGAATATCGACCAGCTTCGATGAATATTGTACTTCTTTAAGAAGTTCCAGCTTATTCTTCTCGAGCAAGTTCTGTTCAAGCTCGAAATGGCTATCGAAATGATCCTCGATCGCCCTCTTGCCCTTGCCTGTGACGATAATAATGTCTTCAATTCCCGACTCGACGGCTTCCTCAACAATATATTGAATAGTCGGTTTATCTACAATCGGAAGCATTTCTTTGGGCATCGCTTTGGTTGCCGGTAAAAAACGCGTACCTAGTCCTGCCGCCGGAATGATGGCTTTTCGAACCTTTTTCATTATCTGCCTTCTCTCCCTATCCGTAATAACCGTTCTGCACTCAACATTAGGTTCTTTTATCAAATTCTAACATGTAAAAACAACGACAGCAAATATCTGCCTGCGGCTAATTGCTGTCTTGCGACGTAACACGCGCACTAGGAGCTTCCCTTAAGGAGCAAAATATTTGTCGCCTCGAATCCTCAAACTGTCGTTACATTACGACACGGTTTTGGATTACTGCCGTTATTACGATAATTTACGACACCTCTCAAAGTCAAATAAAGTCATATTTGGTAATATTGTAATTTTAAGGTATAATTTCATTGTTGATGCAACATGTCATTATCCATTTAGGAGACGTGAGTATGCGGATATTGGTTACTGGCGGGGCCGGATTTATTGCATCTCATTTAACGGACGCATTAGTGGAGCTAGGGCATGAAGTCGCGATAGTGGATAACATGTCCAGCGGCAAGAAGGAGTTCATAAACTGGAAAGCGGACTTCTATAAGCTTGATATTACGGATCAGACGCTGGAACGGGTTTTTCAGGAAAAAAAACCGCAAATCATCTACCACCACGCCGCTCAAATCGATGTGCAGCATTCCTTGCGCGATCCGGTCCATGATGCTAATGTAAATATTCTTGGGACGATCGCCATCCTGGAGCTGTCCAGAAAATATGGCGTTCAGAAAATCATCTACGCCTCCTCGGCCGCCGTATACGGCCCGCCCGATGCTTTACCTGTCGATGAGTCTCATCCCGTGAGGCCGTTGTCTTATTACGGGATCTCCAAACATACGCCCGAACATTACATACAGGCATATGCGAATTTATACGGTCTGGACTATACGATTCTCCGCTACGCCAATGCCTACGGCATTCGCCAAGATCCTAAGGGGGAAGGCGGCGTCATCTCGATTTTCCTAGATAAGCTGCTGAACGGTCAAACGGCCGTTATCTACGGAGACGGCGAGCAAACGCGCGATTTCGTTTATGTGAAAGACATCGTCGCCGCGAATATAGCCGCTATGACTCGCGGCAGCCGCGGATTGTTCAACATCAGCCGAAACGAGCAGACTTCGGTGAACGAGCTGCTGAGCATCATGAACGAAATTTTGGGAATCAACGCGATCCCCCGCTACGCACCGGAACGACCTGCCGACATCGTGCACAGCCGTTTGAATAATGAAGCGGCGATTCGCGAGCTTTTGTGGAAGCCCGAGTTTTCCGTCCGTCAAGGCTTGCTGGAAACCTGCACGTATTACGCAGCCCAAAAAACGCAGCAGGTGAGCAGTCTATAATATGCCTTAGCTAAATAGCGCTATATAATTTTACAGCCCTCCCGCTACCAAGCGGAGGGCTGTAATCTTTTTACTGGGCATAATCCCCAGTATAGTTAATCAACGAAACGTCGTGAACGCCTTCGATATTCGAGATTGTGTGGACGAACGACGTGTTATCGTCGCGGAGCATAACTTCAACGGTAAGCTCGGTGAAGTCTTTGCGGACCGTCTTGGACTTCAGCTTGCTGTCGAGCTTGCGGAGCTGGACGCGGATCTCGTCCGTCGCAGCCTCGGAGTGGCGGACGATCAAGAGGTAAACCTGCTCCTTCAGCTTGCGTCTGGACAGCCAAGCAAGGATCAGGCCGATAACCAAGGAACCGAACAAAGCGAGCGGGTACATTTTTGCACCGCTGGCAATACCCGCGGAGATGGCCCAGAACATGTAGACGATGTCCAACGGATCCTTGACTGCCGTACGGAAACGGACAATACTGAGCGCGCCGACCATACCGAGCGACAAGACGATATTCGTGCTGATCGTCATGATGATGAGCGTGGTGATGACGGTCATCAGAACGAAGGAAACGTTGTAGTTGTAGCTGTATACGACGCCCCGGAACGTTTTGCGATAGATCCAGAAAATAAACAGGCCGATCCCGAACGAGCACACTAGCCCAAGCAGCATATCTACATAAGAAATACTGCGAAACGCCTCCAGATGAAGCATGCTTTTCTTGATGACGTCTTGAAAATTAATCGTTTCTCCCATATGACACCTCTGACCCTCTACTCTTTAAAGTGTTTAATGCCGACTTCTCGGCAAATGACGTACTTTGAAATGGATGACCGCTGATGGTTGTCGGGCTGTACCACTTTGCGGATATGATCCGGAAGAAAAGCATCGAACTTCACCTCTAGAATGGTTTGAGAAGGCGGAAGCGCCTCTTCGAGCACCAGTTCGGGATGAAACAGATCACAGGTATTAATACCCCCGCTTAACTGCTTGTCGAATGTGATCCGAACATTGCCGGGCTCGTACACATAGGCCTCTCGAATATAATTAACGATGGTGATCGGCCTGAACCCGCGAACCAATGCGGCATGAAACTCCCGCAGCAGCAAGATGCCTTTCTCTTTCAGGAACGTATACCCCCCCTCCAGGATGGCATCGTACTCGAGCCGGGTAAGGGGAGCGGATTCCTTGCACACGTATTCGCCGAATTTGCTTTTGCGTTCGAGCGTAATTTTGGCATCGGAGCCGTTATAGATCCGTATGCGATACTTTTCGCGTCCGAACACGCCGTTGTTTTTATCATGCAGCGCATGACTGTGCAGGCCGTCGAAATATAAACTGCGAATCTCGTAACCTTCCGCGCCGACCGCGTGCCGGTCCATGGAGAGCATGCTCGAAACCTTGTGCCGCAAAGCCATATAGTCATGAACGTGCAAATAATATTTCTGTTCATGCCTCAGCTTTTTCCCTTGGAATTGCATGCTAGTCCACCTCAAATTCCTTTATACCGTTAAAATAATTTTCTTCTTTATCCTTATAATAGTCGAACGAGCCTTGCTCGTTCCCCTTGGAATCGCGAACGATAACCCTCCAGTAATATTTACCTTTTTTGAGCTGAGGGGTGGAAAAGCTGTTCTGCTGAAGCCCCGTCTTCTGAACGACGATTTGCGTAAACAGCGGATCTTTGGCAATAGCGACATCATAGGTGAGATTATCGCCCTGAAGATCGTAGGAAATCTCCCATGTGAATACGCTTTGGCCGCCAACGGATTCTTCCTCGTACTGATAGAACGGTCTCGGCTTCTCCAGTTCTTCCAGATACCGCTGCTTGCCCTTCTCCGGTGTATTCACCAGCTTCTCAAGCTCTTTTTCGAAGTCCGTATTCAAGCCCGGCAGAAACTGAATATCCGGGTTGCGGAACAAGAAAGGCTTGACCGTCTCTTTATACTTATCGATTTGCTTGGCGACGGTATCTTTATTGATATATTTCATAATCTCATCAATCTTGTCCGTCAGTTGCTTAATATGCTCTTCCGTGCGGAAATACCGGTTGTGCAGCGTACTTCCCCAGAAATTGCTCAAGCCGCTCTGATGGTCGCGTATGCTTTTCTTTTCTCTTTGCAGCTCCCAGCCTCCGTCATAGTCCCAAGGAAGAATATACCATTTGTCAGAGTTCAGCGGGGAATACAAGTAGAAATTGTTCGCATCCGTATCCATATTGTCCATCAATATATTCATGGCCGTCCAGGTCAGAAGGTTTTCACTATCAAAATGCTTCTCGACAACTTCATCGATTGGGATCTGCTTATTATTCAAATCGTCAAGCATGGCGATCAATTTGTCGTGCTCGTCCCGGCCTTTGATTTCAAGAATGGTCTCAAATTCTTTCTTGTCGTAAGTCGGATCGCTTTTGGACTTAAGCTGCTCCGGATACCGCTGGAACTCGAAGAACGTCACCTTGTACAAGTAGCCGTGAGGATCAAGCCAGTGCGATTTCAAAAACATTTCATTCGGCTGCTCGATCTGCGTATATAAGCCGTAGTCCTGGTATACCGCGGTCTTGGCTCCCTCGGATAAATCTTTGACATACAGCTGAACAAACTGCGTCCTCAAGCTCGTCGTATTCGGGATCGTTTCCATCAGGTCGAAGCTCAGCTTGTTTCTGATTCTCGATAAATCCGAAATATGCTTGTTTAAGTTAAGCGTACGCTGGCTTTGCCAAAGCCCCGCTTCGTCATAGAGCTTGATTTTATAAGATTTTTGCGCGGCGTAACGCGCGGTATTGCCCCTTAAGCTGATTTTGGCGTTCGCGCTCGTCTCGCCATGACCGAAAGCTCCAGGAGACGGGCCGCTGCCGTCCGTTTTGCCTTCCTGCACGATAACCTCGAGATTTTCCTCGCTATACCGCTCAGTAATCCGATTGAGCGCATACCAGTTCACCGGATCGGGACGATCCGATTTCTCAGGAAGTATCGTCACATATAAAGCCTTCAGAGAACCGTCTTCATCCCTATCGTACAGACGCTTGTCTTCCTGCAAGCCGTTCGAAACAAGGGATTCGCTAACGACCGCTTGGTCGCCTTCGCCGGCGCCGGGTTCGCCCTGGCTTTCAGCAGTGCCGCCGCTTGTGCAGGCCGATAAAAACAAGCTCAAGACAAGCACCGAAGATACGACTGCTGCGGATTTCACAATCGGTGTCTGCGCTTCCGCCTGCTTTCGTTTGGTCATGAGCGGCTGCGAGCAGAACGTATAGTAGTCGATATTGCGCAGGACGTACAATAAGCGCGCAATAACGGCCGCCAATCCGATAAATGCCGCGATGAACATGCCAAACCCGTCGTTTTCACCCATCATCGTCCAATACGATAACACGGCGTTTAGAAGTACGAATGAACCGCTAATGATAAGCACGCCTTTCCTGTCGTCAAAATACATAAGAATATGCAAAAATACGAACATCATAATAAAGAGAAAATAACCTAAAACGAGAACGATGAATAGGTCCAGCTGCGCCATCGTAAATCCGATTTTGGGCAGCATCTTCATGCCGATCGCAATCGAGATGACCGTGAACAGCAATTGCACTTCCATAAGAAAGCCGATTTCCCGAATCAGCGTCTTTTGCATCGCCTTTTTGGCTTTGTTGATGTCTTGCAGCGTGCCGTCCCCGATTACATTGAGGTAATAGACCCGAAATTTCTCATAGAACGACGTCTCTACCGATACGACGAACATGACCAATGAAGGCACGACCGAAAGAAAAGCATAAAACACCGGCAAATCGTACATGGGCATAACCAGGTATTGATTGGCGACTTCTCTCCCGTTCGGCCCCAGCCAGTAAACAAAATTATGAACGTAGACCCCGGAATACATGAAGCAGCCTGTAAAGAAAAGTGCCGGATATTTTTTGAAATACGAGAGGAACGTAAAATACAACTGCCCCTTCGCCGCGGGAAACATTTGCTTGAAATGATGCATGGACATCGCGCAAATGACGAAAAATCCGATATCAATGGACAGAAGCGCCGCCGTGGTAGGCTGAAAATTGGTAATAGCGAACAGCAGCCAGCCTGATGCCAGCGCCGCCACCACGCCTATCGCAAAGCTTCGGACGATGCGGATATAATCCTTCAAAGCGGATAAATACACGCTCTGAATCCATATGATGATAAGCTCCATGAAAAAAAGATACGCGCCGAGCTTATAGCCTGCACTTGCCGTTACGTCTCGCAAAAACAGCCATGCCACGAAAGCGCCTAGCGGCAAGCAGACGATAAGCGCCCCATTGAAGGACGGCAATATTTGATCGAACTTCTTCTGATAAAGCATGTCGGCCAAAAAACGGGTCAGGATCATGGATATGCCGCTCGTTACAATAATCGAAAAAATAAAGCAATACGTTACCGTAGCGATATACAACTCCCACTGCAAATAGCTTGCATCGTTGGACGTCATCATTCTCTGAAGCGCGATGATCAGGAACATACAAAGAATCATTGGGCCTATCGTCGTTAAGGAGGAGTAAGCATATGCCCTGACATTATTGATTAAGCCTTGTCCTTGAAACAGCTTCCTTAGCTCAAATCCGATACCTGCCATCTATGCTCTCCTCCCCAGCGATTGATACAAATCGGCATAACCCGATATGACTGCCTTGTGCTTATAGTACTTGGTGACTCTTTCCAAAGCGTTGCGTCCCATCGTCTCTCGCAGCTTCTTATCTTTGCACAGCCGGATGACCGAGTCGGCAATCTGCTCATAGTGCATGACCGGGGCAATAAAGCCGGCATCGCCGATTCCGTCGTTCAACCCGTGCAGCAGCTCCTTGCAGCTTCCCACGTTGGTGGCTACAAAAGGCTTGGAGCAAGCCATACCTTCCAAAATAGCGAGCGGCTGCCCTTCGCTTATACTGGTTAGCATGAGTATATCCATCTGGCCTAAATAATCCTTGACCTGCACCGAGCCGGTAAATACAGCATCCTTCAGCTCCAATGCTTCCATCATCTGCATGCATTCTTCGTAATATTCCTCGTCTTCTTCCAGAGGCCCCATAATGGTCAGCTCCGCGTTCGGAACCTCCCGCTTGATGAGCGCGAAGCTTTGCAGCATCGTCTTGATATCCTTGATCGGCACGACACGTACGATCGCACCTATCCTGATTTTGCCGTCATTAGGTGCCTTTGTCAGGTTTTCATAGTTTTCGCCGTTTACGCCGTTAGGGATTACGCTTATTTTGCCGGGATCGCAGCCAAGCTCGATCTGAATCTCTTTGTTGCGGCTGAACAAGGTAATGACTTGATCCGCAGCCTCGTAGGCGCAGCCTGACAGCCGATAAAAATACTCGATCCATAAGTCCTTGAAATAGCCTTTGACCCAATCCGCTTTGATGATTTCCTCTTCCCGCTCCCGCGAGTAAATGCCATGCTCCGTAAGCAGAAACGGACTGCCATGGACATGCTTCGCCAATGCCCCGATCACGCCGGCGTACCCCGTGGACACACTGTGGTAAACATCCGCTTTCGGAATGTCGTGCCTCAAGGTCAACAATAGCGGAAGGATCATGGAGCGCACCGTCCAGAACATTTCCGTAAACGGCACCAGGTTGTATTTGGTCTGGCACAGCTCCTCGAGAATGTCGAAATAATCCTTGCTGAGCAGAAAGTCGGACGCTTTCCGGAACTGATTGCTGCGCAACAGGTCAAAGGTGCTCGCCCAATCGATCTTTTCTTCCCCGCCGAGCAGCGCGCGCACGTCGTGTTTGCTGGATGCCGAAAGACGGAATCGGCTCCCCCAATCGCTGTCTTCAAACAAGTAGGTGTCCAGAAAGATTTCCTTAATCTCGACAACGTTCGGGGGAAGCTTATATTTGTATTGTCCTTTTTGCTTCGTCTGGGCGCCTATGGCGTAAATAATAAATTCCTTCTCAGGCATTTGCGTAATGATGGAGTGGATCCAGCTCGAAACGCCGCCTGTCACATAAGGATACGAACCCTCTGCGATTAAACATATTCTCATACCGCTACCCGCCTAGTCCGATTACGAATTTTGAATCATGTGCCGTAACAAGGAACGTGTTGGTGTCGATTTTCTTAACCGTACAATTGACCTGTCTCGAAATCTTGTGTTCCGTTCTCAAAATATAGTACAGGTCATGGCCCTGGAAGTTATGAATCTCGCCTGTAATGCTCTTGTCGTCCTTCTGCCATTTGACGGTGGAGGTCAGCGTCCTTCCCATATCCAGCGCGGCTTCCGTTGAAATCATCTCTCTAAGCCAAGGATACGTCCGCTGCAGCCTGTCTAGCTTCTTCGTAAAATCTTTATACAGCTCGTCCCAAGTCAAGAAACCGCTGCGCTCTTCGTCAATCACATCGTCCGGATGAATAAAGTGGGAAAACACGCCGAGCGACGTAATCGTATTCGCTTCCGCCCAATGATCATACGCTCTTTCAAAATAGCCAGACGTCACTCGCGGCATTTCGAGCACCCCGTCCTTGGCGATTTCATACTCTTGAACATAGGCCGCACCTTCTCCGTCTTCGCCGTACAACGAGGCAATAACCGCTAGATCGGGCCACGCCTCCTTCAACGCTTCCCGGCCTTCCTGACTAAGAACGTTTGACGGAGGAATATAGGACATCAATTTATAGCTCGGAAAGGAACGATTGGCGAAGGTGATCGCTTCTTTTATCGAATTCACCATATTTTCTTGACTGCGCCATGGATTGTATCCGAATTTATTGGCGACTTTCTGGCTCATCTGCAAGGATTGATGGTTATAGCCGTGCAGGCCGATCTCTCCGCCGCTTTTGATCACTTCGCGGCCGTACGTTATTAAACCGTGCCTGTCTTCATCACCCGGATATTGAAAAGGCGGCTCCACATCGTCATGGTACGTTTGAATAAGTCCGGTCGTATATTTGATGCCGAGGTTATTGGCGGCACGCAGCATATCCGGCCACCAAATATCCTTGAAGAACGCCGGGATGTCTCTCTGATACTCTTCATAGATCGAATCGCTGAACCCCTTCGGAATAGGAGCCGGGAAGTCGTCTATATAGAACAGCTTCGAATTGAAGATCGGATAAATCATATCCGGCTCCAGCATGCTAAGCGCTCCGGCGATGATGCCCCTGTTGATTTTCTCCTGCAGCATCGTGCCGTTAAACACCATGAACGCGCCTTTGCCGTAACTATGCCTCCAAATGAGCGGCGTGCCTTCGACCGTTTCCGCGAGCAGTTGCACCGAGCTGTCCAGCTCGACCGGATTGGATGAATTCATAATAAAATCATCCGCCATCTTCATATTGTTTTCGCCAATCAATACATTGGAGGTTAATTTAATGCCTTTGGTCAGGAACGTGCTTCCGAAGGAGGTCACTCCCAGCTTCCTGTATAAAAGATTGTATTGATTGTTGATTTCAGTAGAGCTCAGAAAAAAAACGTAACCGCCGTTATTCACGTAATCCGCCAGAGCGTTAACGTTAAGCTTCTCGGGCCACGAGTCGAGTGCGACGAGCACATTCGAGCAAGGTTTCGGATCATAGCCCTCTTCGGCCAAATCGAATTCCGAGATTTGCTTCTGCATGTACTCGAGCATCTTTTTGGTGTGCCCCTTCACCGCCCGGCTGTACTCCGATTCGGAGGAATAGACGAGGCAATACGGAGCTTGGTCCGATAAGACGCTTTTATCCTCCTGCTTGGCAGCCGTAAGCAGGACGTCCCGCTGCTCGAGAAGATCGCTGTTATGCTTGAACTTTAGGACATATTGGGAACGTGCAACCTGGATAATAATCGCCAGCAGCAATACGGCAATTAGTATGATATAAACATTTCGCGTAAACTTTACATCCCTATTCATGCTAAGCTCCTTCGGACCAAAACCTGACCAACGTCAATGCATGGTTAGAAAGTTTGATCGGCGACTTCTTCAGCTCCTCCAAAGTATGATGCAGCTTCTCCGAGGACTTGATCGTAAAATATATTTTTAAGTAACAAAGATATACGTTCTCGCTATGCGGGTATCTCTCCTCGAACAAGCGGCATGTTTGCTCCGCTTCCGCGTAGCTTTCCAGCTCAAGCTCCATATCTATTTTGTCTACAAACGCCTGCTCCGCATTTTGAGAGAGCTCCGTATACCGCTCAAGCACGCCGACATAAATAAACTTATATTTTCGCAGCGTACGTTCATCCAGAAACCCGCTCCGCAAATATCCCTTCAACACATCCAAATATGCGCTCAGCAGATGTTCGTTGTCTTTGTTGTTCTCGTATTGGACGGAGAGCTCCTGCAGCGACAGCGTCAGTTTGCGCTTAACTTCCATGATGGCGCTGACGGCATAGTGGGATGTCTCGGTATCCTCGTTGCTGACCGCTGTTTGCAAGATTTCCAAATAATTGATGGCGTCCTGCTTCAGGACATCGATCATCACTTTGCGCCGCGTGTTATGCTCACTCACCAAGAGCGCCTCTTCGATGGACAACACGTTCAGCTCTTTCTCGGCTTCAAGCTTCGAATAGATGCCCATGTGCTGCACCGACATTTCCTTCTGCTGCGCTGCAATGTAATCGTCGAGCTTCTCTCCTCCGTCTTTATACAGCCTGCCCGGCCAGAATAAAGGGAGAAGCCAGCCGATAACGGGAAACACGGCGACAATAACGAATCTTAACAGCCATTCCTTAGGAGATTGACGATAGTAGAGGCTCAATACGACGGCCGAGAGCAGCACATAAATCCCGTATAAAAGGCTAATCATTTTAAAGCTCCCCATTGACGATGTTTAGAGAAATGCCGCGGCTCGCAAATCGCTCCAGTACGCGGGCGGCATCGTCGTATCCCGTATTGGATAGAAGAATGACGGCCTTCTCTTGCTCATTCAGGCCGATATAATCCGTCTCGCGGAGCATGCCCGCTATTTGATCGGGGCGGCTTTCGATTCCTGCCTCGCCTTCTGCAGCACAAAGCATCAAAAACGGCGTATTATGGTGAGTTTTCGCCATTTTCTTACTCTCAAGGATGGAAGCGAAAGCTTCCTTACGCAAAATCGGCGTCCCCTTCACATAACGCTGGCTCTCCGTAGCTTCGATATAAGCGAAGGCCCGCGCTAAAGCGGAAGAAACGAGATCTGTCGTAACTTTAAAAAGGTTTTGATAATAAAGCGAAAACTTATTGAAAGCCATCCCGTCGATGGCAATAACCGCCTTAATCTCGCCGTTATAGAAGATTGGAGCGCACATGAGCGGAGCGTTGCTCGCCAAATCCTTGTTTACGAACACTTTCCCCTCGTTCAGAACCCAGCGCATGCAAGCGTCATCCTCAACCCTGATCGAGGCTTGTCCTTCATAGTCGTTGGAATGAGCAATCAAACGCATATAAGTCCGGTACGGGTTTACCGTGTAAATCGCGACCGATTGAACGGACATAATCGATTTCACAACATTGACCGTCGAGCTGAACACATTTTCCGGCTCCAGGCTTTCAAGCTCTTTCGTAACCGAATAAATTTTGCCGAAGCTGTCGCCGCTGTTCAAAATACGCAGCTGCAGCTCGTCTTTTACTTCCCGAACTTCCTTGTACATGCCGTTCAAGAAATCGTACTTCTCTTCCAGCTCATCCTTATTTCTCTCCGCTGCTTGAATTGCGCTGTTCTTTCTTTCAATCGCATAACCGACTACGAGACCGATAAACAAGTAAATCGCGATTTGGAAGAACACATTCGTATCGTAAAGCAGGGATACGAGTTCCCGGCCGTCCAGCAGCTTCTGATAAATAAACAGGCCGATCGACAAAACGACCGCCAAAATCGATTGTCTGTTTCCGTACATAATGCCGATAATTGTAATGTAAAAGAGCTTGATGTCGATAGCGCTATAGTCCGTATCCTGTGTAAACGTCAACCACGCCGTCAGGACAAAAGCCAGCAGATTCTCCGCATAAGGCATATATTTCTTGAACATTTGCCGATAAGGAGTGAGCTTCGCGGCGGATACCGCAGAAGTGGCACTCTCCATCTTCGCGCGGTTCAGCTCGAACCAAGCGTAGGTCCGCTGCAGCCCTTCTCCAATGCCGTACATCGGCGACCAATCGAGCTCGCGCTTCACCTTCTCATTATTTAAGACAGAACGGGAAATATCGCCATCCCGTCTGTCTGCGTAAGTAATATCTCTGACGCTCTGCATGGTGCCGATCGCTTCAATGACTTCATTGACGCTGCATTCCGTGTTCGTCGAAAGATTGTAAATACCAGACAAACGGGAATAAGAGGACCGGAATATGGCATCCGCGACATCCTCGACGTAAATAAAATCTCTCGTTTGATTGCCGTCGCCGTACACATAAAGCGTCTGACCCGAAAAGACCCGATCCATGAAAATAGAAATGACGCCGCCTTCGCCGGCGGAGCTTTGACGCGGTCCGTATACGTTCGAGAAGCGGAAGCAAATCGTCTCGAGGCCGTACAGCTCCTGCCACTTGCGGCAATACGATTCTCCGACCCATTTGCTGAGTCCGTATGGGGAAATCGGATCGCACGGCAACTCTTCCTTGAGCGGTATATGTTCGTTCGTCCCGTATACCGCAGCCGACGAAGCGAAAACAAACTTCTTTACCTTAAATTTCTGCGCCAAGTTAAGAATATTAACCAGCCCGAGCACGTTGGATTCCGAATCTAGTTGGGGGTTCATAATGGAGGTATTTACGCTGGCTTGCGCGGCAAGATGGACGACCGCTTCAAATTGATTGGCTCGAAATACCTCCTCACATTTGGCGTCCTCGACCGCCAACTCATATCCTTTATGCTTGAATGTAATATTTCCGCGGTTTCCAGTAGAAAGGTTGTCAATAATATAAACTTCATACCCTTCTTTATGAAACCGGTCGGCCACATGGGAGCCTATAAAGCCGTAACCCCCTGTAATAAGGACCTTCATACTTTCACCTCATCGAAACTCGAGTGTCTCATATTTTTTTCAACAAATTACAACATTTTGGATTAAAATATAACACTTGCTTCTGAACATTTTCTGAAACATCGATTTTATAAATGGGTCTTTCGACCTACCCTTAAAATGAACGCATGAGTATAAGTTAATGTTTACCATAAAACTAAAATACTGTTTTTTTATATGCGCAAAAAAACTCGACCGCTGTTTGCCAATGAAGTCCCCGAAGTGACTCACATTAGCGCATAGCGATCGAGTTTAAATCAATCGAAACTGTTATTGCTTTGCGGTTAAAGGGTATACAATCATTCCACCGCTTGCCGGCAATTGCGTTGCTGCGGAATCGTTCAGCATGACGCCGATGCCGATCGTATTCTTATCCGTTATACCCAGGTCTTTAAGCGGTATCGCGACTTCCGCCAGCGTTTCATTCAGCGCATATCCCGCGATAGATTTTAATGCGGCAAGCTTCTTCCAGGACCAATTGCTTCCTTTGCCCGTATACTGATACAGCGTGCCGTTCTCTACTAAATACTCCGCTCCGCCGGAATTCCACTTCGAAGGTTTATAGCCGCTGTCGTTGTTATTATCCGTGTTTATATAAATTTGCATTTTGGCATTCAGCATGCTTCCTTCAATCAGGAGGTACAAATAATCTTTATCGTTAGCGGCCTTCATCGTTTTGGGATTGGAGCCGCCGGAGCTCAACACAGGGATGCCATTCCATTCGGATCCGGAGCCATCGATCTTAAATACGGGAGCGGACGGTTCCGGCTGCGGCGTATTTGGCGGCGATACGGCATATTTCAGAAGGTCTCTGCCGGCAGGCAGCTTATGGTCCGCCGAATCCTTCCAAACGTATCCTACGCTGATCGCCCCGCCTTGCGGAATCCCTAAATCGGCAAGAGTCAGAGATACCTCGAGAACCGTATTGGTAAGCGCAAACTTATCGGTTCCTCTGTATACCTTGACCTCCGTCCACGACCAATCCGTTCCTCCCGTTCCGGTATACTTGTACAGGAAGCCGCTCTCCAGCAAATATTCGGCGCCGCTGTTGCTCCAGTACGGAGCCTTGAAGCCGGTGCCCGTATCGTTATCCGTGTTTATGAACAACTGACCCTTCTCCTCCAGCAGCATTCCCGTAACCAGAACATTCAGGCTGCCGCCTTCTGCAAGAGCCTTTATCGTCCGCACATTCGACTGGCCTTCGCCTAAATTCGGAATTTTGCTCCAGTCCGAAAAATCGCCGTCAATCTTAATCGTTCCACCGCCGGTTGCCGGAGTTGGCGTCGGACTTGGCGTCGCGCTCGGCGTCGGACTTGGCGTCGCGCTCGGCGTCGGGCTTGGCGTCGCACTCGGTGTCGAGCTTGGCGTCGAGCTTGGCGTCGAGCTCGGTGTCGGGCTTGGCGTCGCACTCGGTGTAGGGCTTGGCGTCGCACTTGGTGTCGGCTGCGTTCCCGCTTTAAACTCGTAAGCGCCCATATCTACCGCTTGGCCTTGAATCCTGGTAGCTCCGTCAAGATCGAACGTACCGCCCGCCATTGCACTCAAGCCTTTATTTATTGCCGGGGACCCGCTCTGCAAGTGAACATCGTACCCCGATAAATTGACGAACTTCGGATCTGCAAATATCGAGTTTTTGTCGAAGCCCGTAGCGGCTTTAAAGTCATTCCAAGTACGGTAAGAAGTATCGTTCCACACCCAGGAACTTCCGTTTTCCCCGTCGGGTCTGAAGTACAAATTGTAGTCGACCGTAACGTCGGAGCCGCTTGTGTTATATTTCTGCACGAACATTTTCTTAGTACGGCTGTACATGATGTTGTTGGCGATTTTGGCGTTCTGAACATGATACTGAAACGCGATTGCGCCGTAGCCTTTGTTCAAGACATCATTCTCTACGATCGTATTGTTGAAGATTTTGATATCGGTCGCTCCGCCGTTGGACGATCCCGATCCGCCCATAATGATGCCCGCCAAGTCATTATGGTAAATGTAGTTATTCCGGACCGTTATACCGCTTGCGCTCTTTCCTTGCTTCTCGCTTGCGATGCTGATGCCGTAATCGCTCGTAAATACGCGATTACGTTCGATCACGACATTGGCAGAACCGTCGGCATAAATACCTGCCGCCACATTGCTGCTGTACGACGGATTGATCGAAGTATCGATATTGTAAACCGTATTGCCCGCTACAACTCCGTTGCGCGCTTGATCCGTGCATGGGCTTGAACAGGCGCCGTAAAAGCCGGCGATATCGATTCCGATGTTATTATTGTCGTGAATGATATTGTTCTCGACAGCGAAGCCGTCGATATTGCCGCTTAACGTTACCGATTCGCTCGAGCCCGTTGCGAGATGATGAACTTCATTGCCGCTAACGCGGATATTGGTGAGCGGCGCGGATGAGGTTCCCAACACGTGTATACCATGTCCATTCCCGCTGCTGGAAGTATTCTCGATATGATGGACATTATTGTTTACTATATGGATTTCGGTTCCGCTTTGCAGTACTTTAATGCCGGAAGGAGATTGCGAACTGCTCGAAGTTTTTAAATTGCGAAGCTCGAATCCGTCCACGACGACATAACTGGCGTTCGTAATAGTGATCAGGGCGTTTTTCCCGCTTGCCATAGTAAGCTCCGAGCCGTCAATTACCGGCTTCTCGCCCGGATATGCCTGGAACGTGATATAACCGTTCGTTTTGGATCCTGATGTTTTTATCGAAACGAATTCTTTGTATATGCCTGATCTGACGAGAACCGTATCTCCCGCTACAAGCGTGTTTGCAGCTTTTTGGATCGTTTTCCAGGGTGATGCCAGTGTCCCGGGATTACTATCATTGCCATTCGGTGAAACATAGTAGGTTTGCCCGCCCGCCGCCGAAACGGTTAGTGCCGGCGGAAACAATTGAACCGCGACGATCATGGCGATCATCATAATTACAAAAGCCAACCTTACGTATTTGAAGCTTGCAGCATCAGTCTTTTTCATTAGGTTGACCCATCACTCCTTCTTCCAATTTTTAATCATTATATCAGATAAGTTTCGGCGGCACAGTGACCAACCACCCTATATTCTATTTATCGGGTATTATTCCCCTATATCTTTATAACTATTTTCGATAGCAACTAGGTATCGGCCTGTGCATCCCGCAACACGTCAAAAAAGCCTCCCGCATGTTCGACGAACACATGGGAAGCCAGCCGTATTTCTTCATGCCGCAAGACTAACTAGAGCCTTACTCCGTATCGATGTTTACCGTATACACATTGCTGCCGCCGCTCTCCGCATAAGTGAGCGTACCGTTTGCTACGGATGAATAAGCCGCATCGTCAGCCGATCGATAGACAGCTCTACTCTCTTTATCAAAAACAATCATACCATAAGGATTGCCGTTCTCTTTCGCGAAGGTGCCGACCAGATAGTCTTCCTCTTGCTTCAGCCCCGTCACCTTGCCGCCTGCATGCAAAGATGTATCAATACCGGCCGCATATAAAGCCTGGTCGGCAGCGCCGACGTAATACACCTTGCCGTTCAGCACTTGAATAGCAAAATCCTCGTTGACCGCTTCCGTCGTCGGCAGAAGCTCC
This sequence comes from Paenibacillus contaminans, assembly GCF_003285015.1. Classification (GTDB taxonomy): domain Bacteria; phylum Bacillota; class Bacilli; order Paenibacillales; family NBRC-103111; genus Paenibacillus_V; species Paenibacillus_V contaminans. The sequence goes on from NZ_QMFB01000028.1 coordinate 84,335, forward strand.
TCCTTGCCCCCGGTCAAAGGCAAGCGATAAAGCTTCCCTTCGCTTGCAAAATACATGGTCTCCCCTTCAATAACGAAGGATTTCGCCTTTAGATCACTGACTCTTGCCGTCTCGCCGGTTTCGATATTTACCTTATGAATTCTGCTGACATCCGTATCACGGTCCATATGAAACGCCATTAAATAAACGTGATTATTTACAAGATACAGATCTTTGCTGGCTCCGCCGCCCGACGAAGCGTCCGTCTTCTCCCAATTCCATCCGTACAAATAAGCGGGATCGCCAATCGGCTTATATTCTTGACCGGCAGTTTTCATAGAAAGATTATTCGGTCCCGGCGGCACGCCTTGCCCGACCTTTAAAGTAATGTCGCCGAATGTTCTGAATGTCAAATACCCTCTCTCGGCTTCCTCGGCCGTTCCATCCTGCTTCAGCTTCACGTAATGATCGCTTCCCATAATCGCTCCGCCCTGATGGTAAACAAGCCATGCTTCACCGTCTTTAACGGATAGGCTGGAAGTAGCATATGCGTTTCCGTCACCATAGCTCCAAACAGGCAGCTGATAGACTTTGTTCGCCTGTTCGGGCCGGTCTGCGGGAGAGCGGTAAATCGCGCCTTCCGCTCCTTCATAGTAATAGTGGCCCCCTACCGCTACCAGATCGCCTCCTGTATAGGCGGAAAGATTGACTTTATGCAGCTGAGGATTGGTCGATTGAATGACAAGCCCGTTATCCGAATCAAAAAGGTACTCCCAACCGAAAGCTTCCACAGCAAATCTCCAAGTCAGCGGAAAATAGGTCACGTCTCTAAACACCAGCAGCGGATATTCTTCGCTAGCCTGATTGATAGCCTCGCCGTTCACCTTAATGTCGAAAGAAGGAATCGTTGCCGTGTACGTTTTGCCGTTTCGAGCATCACCGTTGTAATCTCTGTAGGCTGCGCCGATTCCCGTTTTATCGATTTCGAGTCCCGTATCGCCGCTCCATTTCGTTTCAATCCCCAAAAACCGGCTATCATAATACGTCATCGGAAAATAGGTAATGTCCTTGTATACAATCAACGGGTATTGCCGAAACGTATTGTCGATTGGCGTTCCGTTCAGCGACACCTTGAAGGTTGGCAGAGTCACCCTTGCCTCCTTGGATTGGGCAAAAGACACGTTCGGCACCACCATGGACAACAAAAGCAGGAAAACCATGAATGACAGGAACTTTTTCATTGTCATACGAACACCCCTTTCCGTCTCCTAATTGGTTAATGCAGTTATCTTAAATGATTAGCCGCCGCAAATCCATACATTCCAGATTATTACTGTACCCGTTTCGCATGAATTATGAATCTGGCATCAGTAATTTCATACGTGCAGGTTACCAGTGTAAGCAGTTGATCATCCGACGTGACTTTAACACCCGTATCATACCGAGACTTTGTCGTAATTTTTTCTAAATAGGCACTATACTGCTGCTCGTCTGCAAACTCATATTCAAAGAACTGATCCTTAGGAGAGTAAATATAAACGGAAAAGATTTGAAACTTCGTCGATCCCTCTAATCCGTCAAATGTGATCATTTGATGATCATGGTAATAGGCAGCGTTTTTGTATTTGGATAATTCGCCAAACATACTGCCATCCTTCATATGATGGCCATAAATCACAGTATGGCTATCTTCGTTCACATCCGTATTTCGATAATCCATAAATATCGAGCCGCGTGCAGAGGATTGTTTTTCAACATTATGATTAAGGTAATACTCGTTGTCGCCGGATTGCACTACGGGATAATCAATACCCGTATTCTCAATACGAATCCAGCCAACAATATCGGAATTGATTTCAAGCAATCGATCAAATCGCTCCCGATACTGTTGCTGCTTCAAGTGTTCCTCCGTTAATTCGCCCTGTCCTGCATGATTCTGCTCCTGCCGCTCCGGCTGTCCCTGCTGTGCTTTCTGAGCAGTCACATATTGCTGCTTCATACGATCATTCAGCTTGCCGCTTACATAACCGTCATAAAAGTATTGCGCCAACTGATAACCGCTGTACAAAAAAACGGCGATAAGAAAAAATAGCACGGCTCGCTTTATTGATTTCCCCATCATATCCCTCAATATGTTTCGTTCATTTGCCATTCTTCCTTCAAATTATAACCAAGGATAAACGGTTTCGCCATCCTTTAAGGACAGGCGCGTTTACCGGGAAATCGAACAATCAGCGGAGGATATACTTTCTGAGATTTTCAAAAAAGGAATGCGTACATTCCTGTTGGAATATACGCATTCTGTAATCAAGCTACTGTTTCTGAGTTCTTCTGCCAACCAACAGGAAAGCAAGGATAAGCAATCCGCTGCCAATAAACAGCCAAATCATTGTAGAGACAGAATCTCCCGTCTTAGGCAGCTCATTACTTTGATGCGCCCCGCTTACTTTGTCGCCTTTTTCATCAGTGCCATTATTCCCTTGGTTGTTGCTGCCTACCCCTAGAACCAAGCCGGAATTTTCCGACTGATCGGTACCTGTATCTGTGACTGTGCCTGTATCTGTACCGGCTTCTCCATTTGTATCATCTGAGTTTCCATCATTATCGTCTGATGAGCCATTCGCTTTTTTATTTACAATCGTATAGGCTTGAGCTTTGCCATCGACTGTAATTTTAATTTCTATTGCATCGTCGGATTTTTGATAAGACTCAGGCGCAGCCAGCTCTTTCAAGTTGTAAGAACCGTATGGAATATCTTTGAAGCTCGCGATTCCTTCGCTATTGCTTACTGCGGCTTTTACCAATTTGCCGTTTTCGTCATACAAGCCGAACTCCGCGCCCTGCAGCGGTTCGTTAAGCTCATTGACTTTAGTTACAACAATAGCGCCGCGAATAACGCGATTTTCCACTGTTCCGGCATTAAACGTTTGCACATCCTCGGTTACAGTTACCGGCAGCGTAACATTGGAAAGCATGTAGCCTTCAAGTGCTTCCATTTCTTTTACAACATATTTACCGGGACGAATATTAGTAAACGTTGCAACGCCATCGGCATTGGTTGTGCTTTTGGCTATCGGAGTTGTAAAGGTTGTATCTGTTGCTTTGTACAATGCAAATGTTACGCCGGCAAGTTTGGCACCCGTATCGTCCACTTTGCGAACACTTACGCTTGGCCAAGGAGCATCGCTGCTGCGTTCGTTGACAAACGTCAATTTCACATAGTTTTGATTGCGGTCAATCGCAGCCTTCGATACTTGATCGGATTTCACATAGTTTTTAGGTGCTTCCGCCTCTTTAACTGTGTACTCCCCCGCATACACCGGAGCAAAACGAGCAATGCCGGAATTGTTGCTTACCGCTTCCGCAACAAAATTGCCAAAGGCGTCATAAAGCGCAAATCTCGCGCCCGCAAGCGGAGCGTCCAATTCATTAACCTTTAGAATCTCGATTACGCCTTCAATAACGTCATCCGGAATCAATTGGTTTTCAAAGTTTCCAAGCTGATAGGTTTTGCCTTCTTCTCTGACGGAAACGGACAGTTTTTCTTTTGATCGATAGTAACCGCTAGGAGAAACAATTTCAACAATCGTATAATCTCCGTACTCTACATCTTCAAAACGAACGACACCGTTATGATCGGAAACCGCGGTTGCAATCTCCGTATTGAATGCTGTGTCGTCTGCCGCATATAATGCGAAGCTCGCTTTCATTAACGGTTGGCCCGTAAATTTAGCTACCTTCACAAATTCAACGTCGCCTCTAATGATCTGATTCGTTACATCCGGAATCGTTACTGTAGTATTATGCTTCTGTGCATTAATTTCTACAGTCGCAACATCGCCGGCTAATGGATTATAGCCGACAGGCGCTGTTTTCTCACGAATAACATACTCGCCTTCGCGTACATCGACAAACGTAACTTTGCCGTCGGTGCCGCTTGTTACCGTTTGAACAACGCCCCCGTTCGAATCCAGCAGTTCAAATTCCGCACCGGCCAGCGGCCGTCCCTTCTCACTTACTTTTACGAACTCCATATTCGCTTCTATAAGTGTATTGGCAACAGAATTAAGCGCGATCGTCTTGTTATGATCGTTTGCTGTAATCGTCACGTTGTAAATAACATCGTTATTAAGAAGATAGCCATACGGAGCTGAAATTTCTTTTATGGTATAGCTGCCTTCATCTACATGCGTAAAAGTTACTTTACCGTCCGATTGGCTTACTTGCGCTTGAACGAGCGCATTTTGACCGTTATACAGCCCGAACTTAGCGCCAGCTAACGGTTGGCTGTTCTCATTGGTTTTAACGAATTGAATACCGGATTGAATCCATTCGTTCGTTACATCAGCAAGCGTTATCGTCGTACCATGCTTCGCTTCAGTAATCGTTGCCGTTCCGACATCCCCAAGAAGCGGCAAATAACCAAACGGAGCTTTCGTCTCACGAACCGTATAGCTTCCTGCTAAAATGTTTTTGAATTCCACAATTCCATCTACATCGGATTCTGATGTCGCTACAGCTTGATTACCGCTGTTGTACAGCGTAAACTCGGCACCGGCTAGCTTACCGCCCGAATTGTCCAGCTTAACAAACTTAATGTTTGCCCGGATCAATTCATTAGAGACTGCAGAAGGATTCAATGTCTTTCCGTGATCCGTTACAGTGACCCCGACTTCATGAACAACGCCTGTAAGCGTACGATAACCATATGGCGCTTCTATTTCACGAATATCGTAATTGCCATAAGGGACATTCGCGAATAATACAACACCTGAATTATCGCTCGTTGCTGTGTCGATAGGCGTTGAACCTGCTGCCGCACCGCGAGAATACAAACCAAATTTTGCACCCGGCAGCGCCTGCCCCGTCTCGCCTACTTTTACGAACTTAATATTCGCTTCAATAAGTGTATTGACAACAGGATTCAGCGGGATCGTTTTGTTATGATCATTAGCTGTAACCGTCACGTTGTAAATGACGCCGGCAATCGGGAGATAGCCGTAAGGAGCTGAAATCTCTTTTAGCGTGTACGTCCCTTGACCGATATTAGTGAAGGTTACTTTACCGTCAGCTTGACTGATTTGAGACTGTACGAGCGTATCCGATCCGTCATATAGACCGAAAGTAGCTCCTGGCAGTGCCTGATTATTTTCATCTGCTTTCATAAAGGCAATAGAAGCTTGAATCCGTACATTCGTTACATCGCCAAGATCAATCGTCGTACCATGCTGCGCTTCTTCAATTTTAGCCGTTTTGACAACCCCGGAAAGCGGGACATAACCAAAAGGCGCAGCGGTTTCGACAATTGTATAATCTCCTGCTTGCACATTTTTAAATTCTACTATGCCGCCGGCTCCACTGGTTTCTTTTGCAACAAACTGATTTGCACTGTTATACAAGCTAAACTCTGCACCGGCAATTCCGGTACCCGTTCCGTTTTTCTTAACGAATTTAAGATTTGCTTTAATCTTTTCATTAGAAACCGCTGCATACTGCAATGTTTTCCCATGGTCCGTTGCAGTGACCTCAACAGCATGAACAACGCCTGTAAGGGTACGATACCCGAATGGAGCTTCCATTTCACGAATATCATACTGTCCGTAAGGCACGTTCGTAAACGAAACGATACCCGTGCTCGTACTCGTTGCCGTAGCTAATGGTGTAGAGCTTGCAGACGCGCCGCGAGCAAATAGTCCGAATTTTGCGCCTGCCAGCGATCCATTTGAATCATTTTGCTTCACAAACTGTACATTTGCTTTGATTTCTTGGTTCTTGAACGTTACTTCCACTGACTTCTGATTGGTTACAGAGTTCAATTTCACTTCAACCGCATCTTGTACAACGTCAACAGCCGTAGTAAGTGCCGCCGAATTGCCATCTACGCTTACGTTACCGCTCAGCAGATATCCTACCGGAGCCACTGCCTCTTTGATATAGTAAGATAGGTCAGATTTGATACGGTTAAATTCGAGCTGGCCGTTAACCGTCGTTTTTTCTTGAACCTTGTTACCGAACCGGTCATAGAGAGCAAAAGTTGCACCGGATAATTTCTTGCTCGTATTCTCTAAGTCAACTTTATTGACGACAAATTTACCCAGATTGCCATATCCTACGCTACCCGCTTCAAGAAACGTGACTTGTCGCGAATCGTTTGATTGATAGGCATTTTCGATGCTAACCGGCGTGCCCGATTTGGAACCGTACAAACTAATGCCGTTAGAGAATTGAGCTCCCGAAGAAACACTCTCCGTAACGTACGTACGGAAAGAAAGCTTGTACGCAGTCGTAATCGAATCTCCCGGGAAGTTAAGTCTAAATTCTCTCGTTGTCGCATCGTATTTAATGTGCGTGCCGTCCAGAGTAATATTTCTGCCGGCTCCTAATCCGTCGTTTCCATCAGCCGGAATGGAATTAGGTACTTCGATCGCTCGATCGTATGCAAGTAGAGCAACGCTTGTTGTATCCAGCTCCAAACCTGCTTGCAGATTATCGATCAGCCAAAACTTATCTACAGCTAGCAGCTGATTAAGATTAACCGCATTAGAGTTCAGATACACAACCCAATCAATATACTTATTGCCATACGCTGTTGGGATACCTTTTTTGCTTACGATGCGGTTTTTAATTTCTTGCGTTGCTTCCGATTTATTTGTCTTTGTTGATTCGTTATGAGTTAACGTCGCTTCATTTTTTACGTTGAAATTTCCGTTAATAAGCGCGTTTCCTTGTGAAGTAAACTTGGATTCATCTATGATTTCTGTTTCAATTTCTATCGTATATTTTTCCGTAATATTCGAAGTGAACTTGAAAGTTACTTCATCATAGCCTGATGGACCTGATCCCTGGGTCGTTATGATGCCGCTAACAGGATTACCGTTACGGTCAAAAACTTTTGTCTTATTCGGCAAAAACTTTAGCCCGGCAGGAATGGCATCATGAATACTTACATTCGCAAGCGGAATGGCATTATATAAACTAGGATCAATTGCCGCTGAATTACTGCTTGGCGTTGTTGCACCGTTCTCATTTACAGTAAATTTCCATTTAATAATACGAGCAGCAAGATCGTACCCGGCTTGTTCCTTTTTGAAGACATTGCTTGAGTACGATTGCGTTCCTGTAGAGTTAACGGTAATAGACCCGCTTTTAAACGTAGCGGTATTCGAAAACTGTCCGCTTTGGTTAGCTGTAATAAGCTCAGTACTTACCGGCTTCGTATCAAATGTAATGGTGTATTTAGAACTTATCGTCGAATTGAAGATGTAGCTCAAAGTTTTGGTTGCAGCATTATAACTAAACGCGCCGCCGCCGGAATAAACGTTACCTTGGTCGTCTACAATTTTGGCGGACCCCTCAATAAACTTTTGATCAGCTGGAATGGTATCCGTAATCGTCGGGGCGGCTAAATTGATTTTTTCATTATTGATACTGATAGACCATGAAATAACGCCATTAGATCGATTGTATCCAGCTCCGGATTTCACGAATAAACTGCTTCCGACACCTACATTTCCTTGCTTTGCCACTCCTGTACCTGTAAGTCCTGTCCAAGTAAGCACAGCGTTGTTATTGAAGTTATAAGAACCATTTTTTTGGAAATAACTTGGGGCAATCTCCGTCTCATAGGTAATCATAACCTCATCGGTAATATTACCAAGATTAAAAGTAATATCTGATCCGCTCACGACTGGAGTAACACCGGATGCGCCTGTAACGGTTTGGGACCCCGCTATAAATGTTAGTCCGGCAGGCAGCGTATCCTTGATTACAGCATTGTCGAACTTCAATTTATCGGAATTAACGACAATCGTCCATTTCATGTTTTTCGTGTTATTAGCTGTAGTCGGGCTGAGATAATTTCCAGACTTACTTAAAATATTTAGCGGGATAGGAACCGTTTTCGGTTGATCTGCATTTGTTGTTTTACCATCGCCATGCTTAAGAGCCGCGTCGTTTATAACGCTAATCGATGTTTTACCTTCTTCTAACGCTGCAAGCAAAGCATCTTCCGTTAAGGACGTAACGAATGTAATCTCTTGTTTCGTCGTAATGTCACCTAGTGAAAGATTTAGCGTACCGTTCTGGAAGGATACATCGGCTGCAGGAGCAGCAACATTATTCACTTTAATGGATGTCTGATCCAAGCTTTGGCTTGACGAGATAACATCAACCAATACCGCATTTTTAACGCTAACGTTTTCTTTATTTATAGTGATTTTCCATTCAATGCTGGTTCCGCTTGTTATTGTGCCGTCTTTTTGAACAGTAACCGGGTCCGGCTCAGGAATAGGATCCGCTTTGAACGTTAGCTTCAACGTTTCTTGCGGTATGCCGAAAGCAATTTCCGTTTCGCTGCCATCCGTCTTGATTTTACTCTGGTCAAAACCGCCGGCTATGAAGAATGCTCCCCCTACATTGGAAAGCGTCTCTACGCTGTCTGTAAAAACAAGCCTGATTTTATTGCCTGCAATCAGATAGGCTTCCGCAACAGGAGTATTATCTTCGTCGATCATCAACGTAGTAAAATGTAACTCCGTGCTTCCTGAGACTTGTGGAAGAGCAATTGCTGGAGGTACATCTAATAGAATGTAGTCCCCTTCGAGGATCGAATGCACATTGGGAACCATAAAATTATATAGCAGCCAAAAATCCGTCGTTTTCTCGATATTCGTTTTGCCTATTAACGTATTACCAATCGTTGATCCTGTCTTCTCTTTAATATCAACGCCCGTAATAAAATCGGAAGCCACTTGATTGGTTACGTCGTTGCCGGAGGCTGCATATGTAGCCGGCACTGCTGAAATAGAACTGACCTGTAAAGCGACGATGAGTAAACAAATCCATATGATCCTTACATATTTCCGTATTATGATCTCTCTCACTCTGCTTTCTCCTTATAACATTTGTAATTCATTTCCATTCTTTATTCATTCCCTATTCCCTCGCTGTCTGTTTTAACCGCCGTTATGTCCCTCCTTCGTGCGATAGCGTATTGCATTCTTTCATGAGCCTTTTCCTATTGGAAGTAAAACCATTGTTTCATTATAACCTAATTCCCACCCCTACCGTCTCAACCAAACGAAGCATTAAAAGCAAGGTCTTCTACCCTATTTACATTTGGTAAATTTTATACCCATGGTTGAATTAATGATACCGGTAGGAATTTCGTATTAAAGTCCGAATAACAAAAACCTTAGAAACACTGGAATAATCCAGTCAATCTCTAAGGGTCTTTATTACTAATCTATGTTTCAGACATCTGGATCAAGGTTGTTTCTTATCTGCTTCACGAAGAAAGCCTTGACGCCAGAATCGCGAATGATTGAGCTCAAGCATCAATTTATTTATTAAAATAAGGCATCAAAAAAGCTTCTCGTTAGATTTTCACTAATGAGAAGCTTTTTGTGTGTAATGTGTGGCCAACCTCTTAGCCTGCATAGTTATTTAACATAGGAGCGGTGAATTGGGCCTCATATCGGTAGGTCTCTTATGTTCGCGCTTGCAACGCACTTCTGGCAACCAGCATATATCCGGCCCCCCGAATCGTAATGATTCTCTCAGGATTGACAGGGTCAGCCTCGATTTTTTTACGTAAATTACTGATGTGTACAGCGACCGTTCTCGTATCCTCCAGACTCTCCATTCCCCAGATGAGCTGAAACAACGTATCGACAGTGACGACACGATTAACGTTTTGTGCCATATAGGACAGCAGACTGAACTCTTTTTTCGATAAAAAGATGGGCTCACTCCCCATGTTGACGGACTGTGCGTAGAAATCCAGCGTCAACCCCGGTAACTCCAGCAGTTGTTCCCTTCTGCCCGTCGACACTCTGCGAAGGTGAGCCTTGATCTTGGCCATAAGTACTCCCGGACTGAATGGCTTGGTCACATAATCGTCGCCGCCATAGGATAATGCGCTGATTTTCACCTCGTCTTCCTCACGACTGCTCAGAAACACGATCGGCGCATTCGTGTAGCTACGTGCGTTCCGGCACCAATCAATGCCGTTTTCATTAGCCAGCAATACATCCAGTACAATCAAATCCGGCTCGAACGATGCAAGCAGCCTCATGGCTTCTGTCCCGCTATGACTGTAGGAGGATATGAAACCCTCCCTCTCGCAATACACCTGAACAATCTCGCATATATGGGGATCATCATCGACGATCATAATTTTGTGCGTGTCCATCACACCGTCACCTTCCTTCATTTACAATACAAGGAAGCGATACATAGAATATCGACCCCGTCTTGCCGTCGCTCTCCGCTCTAACCATCCCTCCATGCGCTTGTACAATTTCTCTGCAAATCGCCAGTCCGAGCCCGCTGCCCTCTATGCCCTTCTCCGCGCCCGGCCGATCACACCTGTAATTGCGATCGAAGATTTGTCCGAGCTGATCTGGAGGAATACCCGTGCCAGAATCCTGTACGCTAATTATCGCATAGCGGGTATGATTCACCTCGTCCACAGCTAGCGCAATACGCACCAGCCCACCCCTAGAGGTGAATTTCATCGCGTTCGACACTAGATTAAACAACGCCTGCTCTAATCTTTGCGCATCCATCTCGACAACAGACAAGTTAGGTCGTTGATCTTCCGCATCTCCGATATCCAGCATGAAATCCAAACCTGCGTCACGCACAACCAGCTCATATTGTTCAAAAAAACTACGCAAGAAGTGAATCACATGAACCGGCTCCATTCGGTACGAGACTTGTCCCGTCTCCAAATGCGACAAGAAGGACAACTCCTCGATCATGCGGTTAATCCTTATCGTGTTATCTCGGATATACTTCAGGTACTGTTCATTACGTTCCGGCTTAACCCTGTCCTGCACAGCTTCTACATAACCAAGCATGCTGGACAGCGGCATACGCAGATCATGTGTAATATAGGCAAGGAGCTTCTTCCTCCCTTGCTCGGAGTGAAGCAACCGGTCATAAGAAGTGCGGAGATCATCATGAGCTGAGGATAAGGCCTGTGTGCGTTCCTGCACGGTCCGTTCCAAATTCATATTCATTTCGGTCAGCTTGTTGTTAGCGTCCTGCAGCTCACGTGCAATCCTCTCTTCGTTTGATGCCGCCCTCGTAAATCTTGAAGAAAGCAGAATCATCTGTGCAATCGTAAACACCAACAGACCAAGCGGAGATGTATCTCCGATTCGTGACCATTCGTTGTAATATAAAAAATCATTGATGACCGTAACCAAAGCAACCACCGACACCAGCAGGAAGACCAGCGCTCCCTCCATACGCCGCACAGCCGCTCGGGCCAGTCCAACCATCAGATAAATCATATGGAGAACAACGACCACACCGATTATCGGTAATAATTTGGTATATATAAGCGCAGGAGCCACTACAACTACTAGACAGAGTGCGCCGGTTGCGATCCGCGTGCCAAGACGAAACCATCGTGACACATAATTGGGAAAGATGCATTCAGAGTACATCGTGATGATGTACCCACTGCTGCACAGAATCAGGTACTCGATCTTGAACTGCAAGCCCCATGGAAAAGCCGGCCACAATTGTGTGAGCAAGAGCTCGCCGACCAGCAAGGATCGGATACCGAACAACAGGGTGAACAGACCAAAATACAATGTAGCCCTGTCTTTGCGTCGCAGGACGAACAACAGCAGGTGATACACGCCAATCACCAGCAGGCTTGCGGTTATGAATATTTCAGCGGCGATTTTCAGATTTGTCCTGACCGGTAACACATCACTGCCGCCCAACTCGATATACTTGGTGATGCCGCCTCGCTTATGATGGAAGTTGGCTACTTGCATAACCAGCTCCACCCTGTCATTCTCGGGCTGGAAGAACACCAGCTTCGTTGCCAGATGCGGTGTCACGCTTCTCTTGTCCTGACCAACCACCCCAACTTCTGCCAACAGTTCGCCATTCACCCATAATTTATACGCATTTAAGATGGTAGGCAGCCGCAGAGCAAGCCGCTCATTCCTATCCTGCTCGCTAAGCTCTATGACCACCCGAAAGGTTGCAAAGCCTGTACCGTTCAGCTGCTGACCATCTAACCGATAGCCTAGCCAGGAGCTCGGGATGCTGATCCAGCGGTCATTATTTCCGTCCCTTGCTAAGCGATTCTGTATGTCCTCAGGCGAAAGCAGCTCTTGCCAGTAGAACGCCCACTCTCCATTTAACTTTAGCGGATTCTTACTGACATGAACCTGCGTTAAATCCAGTATGCCTTCTTCACTTTGGAACTTAGGGGAGTCCGGTGCAGAGATGACGGCATAGCTTGCAACCAAACCAACAATAACGGCAGCAGCTATATGAAGCAAGATCGTACGAGAACCGAATCGAAGAATACCCCTCATTATGAACCCAACAACCCCAATCTACATGAGCGCAATAAGTAAGTTGATTATCTAAATCATATCATCATTAAAGGAAATTGTACCCTAGTACCCTACAAATATCTGCGGGGCGTTGAACACAAAAATCACGATGAGGTCCTTTTTTGAACGTAAGAGACGGTTCATAGAATGAATTTCCCTACACAAGGTCCTTTGTAGATAATCTTAATTTCCGTTCGGCTATTTCTCTCTCAAACCATGCTAAACAAACAGGGGTTTCTCAATTATCGATGATAACTGAGAAACCCCTTGATTAATGAATAAAGCTATTAGCTCCGTAAAGCTTAAAGCTGTTCATCACCATGGCCAGCCTGGGAATTCACCACCACCGCCACCATCATCTTCACCCAAAATAACCTCATAGGTTACATTCTGTGCAGGTGTTGGGAATGAAGCATAGTAAGGAGGGATATCTGGGCCTCCATCTAAGGGGATGAAACCGGTAATCTTATAACTTGGACCCGGAAAACCCCCATAGCTAGTTGGAAGAGTGAACTCGGCGCCAAATCGATACATTTCCTCAGATAATATTTCTGTTTCGTTAGTATCAGGATTAGTAACGACGAACTTCACGCGATAAACGTTTCTATCATAATAAAATTTTAGTACAAGCGGATCGTTTGATCGTACAATCCCTGACGTTACATTGAGAACAGAATCTTGCTCATAAGTAAAGCCCTCAATGGTGATTGCGGTTGCGGAAACAGTAGAATTTTTCTTACCTGTATGATTCGTTGAACTATGCAGTGTGTAATCGTCATCCAAGCCTGTGCCTTTAATGTAATGCTCTACCGTGTAACTTACTGGCGTGTTATCGATAAGGAAAGTAGCTTCATAAGTTACATTTCGGGCCGGCATTGGAAGTAGTGCTTGGGAAGAAGAGATTGCTGGGCCTCCATCTACAGCCTTCCAGCCTATAATCTCATAATCCCCATACCGAGTTAGAATCGTAACCGCGGCACCATATCGGTAGCTTTGTTCTGCTATTACTACCGGTCCCTCTGTATCCGGATCCATACCAATGAACTTCGCAGTGTACGCATTTCTGTCATAATACAGCTTTAACGTCGTACTTCCATCTGCTTTCACAACTCCACTACTTAGTGTTGTATAACCAGCACCATTTCCTTGTAGAGCATAAAATCCAGGGTAGGTTTTATATGTTGCAGTTACCGTGTCCCCTACTGCTCCTAGTAATTCTTCTGTATCCACTAATGTAAATGAGTCAGCAATGCCAGTGCCTCTTTGATAATGCTCAACCTTATACTTCTTCGTCTCGACTACCTTCGTCCATTGTGCAGTGAAGGTTGTATTTTCTTTTGGCGATACGCGATACTCTAACGGGATTTCAGGTGACCAGCCTGCAAACTCATAGCCTTCACGTACTGGGTCAGGTGGTATGTCATAAGCATTTTCTGCAGGCAAATATATGATTTGTGGAGTATTATCAGTAAAAGCTCCTCCACCCAAATCAAATTTCAGTTCATACTTACGATCTAGGTATTGTTTCACTACAAGATTTTTAGAATTGCTCGGACTTACCATAATTTTATAATCCGTTGGAAGACCCCAGTCATCCGCTAGTGCATACTCGTTAGGACTGTTATAATAACCTGCCGCATGTACACGAGCATTGAACTCTGTAAATGCAGTTGCCATATAAATTTCTCTACCGACTTTCGAGAATTGCTCCTCGTAGCTATCTCTCGAATAAAATTCTACAAGTACCTTCATATCCTTCTTCACATCGAAATATGCAGTATAGGTTTTCGTTTCAGCTGGGACAAACTCATCAATTGATTCCCAGCCAAGGAAAGTAAGACCTTCAATATTCGTCACATAGCTCGGAACATTCAATCTTTCCCCATACTTCATATATTCAATATATGAGGCTGATAAAGGTGGTACTTCACCTGTTGCCTTAGAAAAGTCTACTTCGAAGTATAGCTCAACAGTGGCGCGTTTATAATAGTACTTGATTACAGTTGATCCGTCTGCCTGAATAACCTCTTTAGTCTTTTGAGGCGTAATAAATCCTGGGATGTGTTTCGGATCTACTGAAGGTGAAGCATTCGTTGTTCCTCTCATTTTTTCTGTACTAGCTAATGTGTAGCCCCTATCATTTACATTTTCATAATAAGTCTCTACTAGGTATGGTGTATCCTTAGCAGGTAGAAATACAGCATAAAAGTTAAGGTTTTTAGCATCCATTAGATCTGGAAGCAAAACCTGAGAATTTAAATCTCCCTGCCACTCATTATACCAACCAAAAAATGTATAGCCTTGCTTTGTAGGATCTGGAATCTTGGGAATAGCCGATAAATACGGACCAACAATTTGTCTCATTACTCTTGATTGAGAAAGCGGTACGTTTTTATCATATTCCTTTAAAGTCATTGAATAGTTATCATCAAGATTACTATATGTTATTTTGTAAGTACGAGTCAGACTTTTAGAGTTTAATGACGCAGTTGGTCCGTCGTAGGTAATCTTAATTTCCGCATCGTATCCAGTATGATCATCAACATCAGGTGTAATTGTGCGGTCAATCGAATTATATCTAAAGTATTCATTCGATAAACGTATACTGAAGTTATAATGATGAACTGGAGAAGAAGTTATCTCACCATCTGTTAAATCCATCTGATCCATCATAAAGTACTCTAGTGGTAATTGATAAGATGTTTTCCCAAAATCACCATGTATTACGATCTCCTCAACATCATCCTGTTCATAAGAAAAACCCAATATCGCGTTACGTGTGCCTAACTGAAGTAAAGGCTTCTCGTAGGTTGTTGAGTATGGCACGACACTGAAGGTTCCCTTGAAAGCTTGAGCAATAATTTTTAGGTCTAAATATAGCCCGATCTCTGCATAATAGGCCCCACTCGTTTTAGAAATTGCAGGCTTGCCTTCTACCTTTTCATAGTGATAATAGAAGAAGCCCCATAGCTTTATATATCCGCCTAGCTCTGCTTGAACCCCAATACTATTAAGTTCCGTGGATAGAGCACCTACCTCCACCGTAAGACGGATCCCGGCTTTTAGTCCTAATTCTCCCATTGCATAGAAAGTAAAGCTATACTTTTCAGGTACAAGCGTAGTTTGAGAATTACTAACCCTAGCTGCAATAATACGCATATTAAAACCATAACGTTGACCGTTTTCATACGTATAAATAATTCCAACCGAGATATTAACCTTTGCACGAACTACGAACTCTGCCTTGAATACAACCTCAAAAATACCATTAACGACTCGTATACTGGTTTTAAATATTTCTTTCTTAACGATTTCTACCCAATCAATGTCTTCGTTGTCCAGGAATTCTGCATATAGTTCTGGTAAGCTGTTTGAAATCTCATCAATTTCAGTATCTGTGTACTTTTCAGCCTCTTCCATAACCTTCTTAATTTGTTTAGCGACGTTAATAACATCATCACTTAGCCAATCAATCTCTTCCTCTTTTTCGAACAGACCGAGATTAGCATCGAATTTAACCCCAGTGTACGTAAATACATCAAGCTCTACGTTTACTGCATAATCAACAGGTAGTGATATAAACCAAAATTCCTCCCAGAATATCTCCCCACCTGCGTTGAGGCTAACTGAAAATTCTTGTTCAAAAGTTCCTGTTAGCTTAATTTTAATCTCATGCTCTTCGCTAACCTCAATGGATACTTCTGCTTCAATTTGTAAAGAAGCGCGAACACCCGTTTTTCCTTTGAAGTGTTGTAGCTTATTTGAAATATTCACCTTCACTTGTTCAACAGATACTTCTACCTTTGAACCAGCCACCCGCATCAAGCTAGTGCCCTCAGCTGCATTTTTACTGATATACTGAATATCGCTTGCACTAAACTGAGCGTCTACATTCAGATCCTTAAAACTGTCCGTTTGCAGGGCCAATGCTGCTAGATAACCTGAAGCCCGTTGTGCAAAGCCACTATCAATCGCTTCTTTAGTCATCTCTGCTTCCATTCGGGCCATACTATCATCACTAAGCAGCGCTTCATTATCTACTTCTTGATTTTTATAATAGTCGAGTGAGCTGCGCATTGCTTCTTCACTAACAATCTCATACGTAATCGTATACGAATTATTAGCAAGATGAACCGTTTTGATCTCTGCGTAGTTGACAAGCTGAGATGCCTCACTCAATTCACCTGTATAGAATGCAATAAAATCTCCTGTTTCGATTTTAAGATCTTCTCTAAAATTAAAGCCCTCATACTTTGGACCCGAGAAATCCATCGTTGCTTCCGATACCGTGATCGAATTATTGTTCGAATCACCATCCGTGTCAGCAGTAACACTTACCGGTAAAACATCTGGCATAAAGATAATATTAGTTACATCCGGGGAACCGTAATGATATTCATTGCCATTTTTAATAGCGAAAATTTCAACATAGGAAATATTTCCTTCATCCTCTAACGGTGCGCTTCCATTACGCTGATTTGGATGAGCTCCATCATAAATGACGACGGTATCTCCAACTTCGATCCCACCACCATCATAAATGAAGTATCCATTTTCATAATTATTTACTCTTGTTTCCGTTCTTCCTTCATTAATCTCATATGTATATAATGAGTTCGCGATAAACTTGGCATTCTGACCGCCTTGACTCATTAAAGACACATCAGATGCACTTAGAAATTTTAAATCTGGATTAAATTTAAGTTTGTTGACTTCTGCCTTAGCCGTCGTAAACGTAAATTCCCTTGTTGATGAATCATACTCTGTAGCGCCTTCTTTGAATACTAAGGCATCTTCTGTCAATACGAGTTTAAATGTACCTCCCTCAGGAAATTGCTTACTCTCGTTATTGGCAGAAATGATATATTCATCATTATTCTTTACGATGGAAATACCTGGATTTTCCACAAATTCGAGATGTGAAGGTGAAGTAAACTCAATAGCATTCTTAATAAGAGATTCTGTTAATTCTCCAGAGCGATCAACGACTTTAATTGAAAATGTGCTTGGTTGATCCAGCTTACTAACAACAGGAATACTTTGCACCTCTAGTCCTTGACCTGGTGTTATTTTGAATCTGGCATAAAGCGTCATGTTATTAGTTACGATTGCATCCAAGGATACCCTAGTCGTAAACTCACGATCAGTAAACCAACCTAGAAAGTCATGATTTTCTTTTTCTGCAGTTGGTAGTTCACCTAGTGAAGTACCTTCAACAACGATTCTATTGGCAATCGCAGTACCACCATCGGTATCAAATGTAATGGTGTAGCTTTTATTTGCTGGTGATGATGTCGGTGTTGGTGATGGTGATGGTGATGTTGGTGTTGGTGATGTTGGTGGTGATGTTGTTGATGGTGTCGGTGATGATGTTGGTGATGATGACGGTGATGATGACGGTGATGATGAAAGGCTCTCCTTAATCACCTCATTACTGCGCATTACAAACGAAGCTGCTTCAGCACGAGTTGCATTAGAGGCTGGATTGAAATTTCCGTTATGATCTCCATTAATTAATCCAGCTCTCCATAGCGCCAATATGGCATCCTTCGCCCAGCTTGAAACCTTATCAATATCGTTTGGCTCTGTAGTAACGGTATTTTCCGTTTGATAGTTAATATTAAATTTCTCAAAATGTCTAACCATCATTGTAGCCATTTGCTCTCTTGTCACCGTATCGTTCGGAGCAAACTTACGATTACCTACCCCAGTTACAATACCGTTTTCATTTGCCCATTCTACATATGGTGCATAATAAGCATCTGAGGACACATCCGTAAAAGAAGGCACTAGGTTGTAATTTGAAGGATCCACTCCTGCTGCGCGTCCAAGGACGGTAACGAACATCGCACGCGTCATCGTGCCTTGTGGTGAGAAGGTGTTCTCACCCGTACCATTAAACAGGCCATTTTGATGCACATAATTTGCTGCTTCAAAAAACCAATCGCCTGGCCTCACATCATTGAAAGGACTTGCTTCATTCCCATTCTTCACATTAGTTACATCGACAACTGAAATATTTTTTACAATATCAGTCCAGCCACTTGATAACGCATTGGATGCAGGTAGAACCAACGATTCAGTTGTAGATTTACTAGAATTATTGGGATTACTAAAACTACTTGACCTGCTAAAACCACTCGAATCACTAAAACTACTCGTATACGCCGATGTCAAACCTGGTGCTGCCAAGGATACCGTTAGTAATACAGCAAGCATTAAACTTATAATCCGTTTGTACAATACATTCCCTCCCTAAAAAATGAACGACTTAAAACAGCATTTTAAGACCTACATCATTTTTAAGCTTGAATCTAGTACTCTAGTACTATAGTAAGACCCCTAATTAAGGTCGATTCAACAAAGTGATACACGAACAATGTTTCAAATAAAACGGCAGCATTTCATGAAATAAGAAAGGCTATTTAGAAATATGATTTAATCAATCTTATAACTCGGATTAACCGCTATTTTGTACCTATATATAGATGGATTAAACCGTCCCAATCTATATATAGGTACATTACGGCTGCTATAGGTATTCATAAAGGAACTTGTGGAGCAGACCGCACTACAAACTTTATCATAGCCGATTAGCCATTTATCGAACTTAAAGAAAACTTTAAGCTAGTTCCAGAAGACGGTAAATGTCGTCAAATAATGCTCCAACGCCATGATCCCATTTTCCCACCGAGTAAGAACTAACCCAAACCATAACCGGGCAAAGTTAACCTTATTGGGGGACTCAACGTTGCTCAGATGCCTTTCTTTGACCGTTCGAGAAGATGATGGGTCCGATTGGCTGGTTTTTTGCATTCCAAAGGGTATGTTAGAAAGGAATATTCCGTTTCATACCCCCTAATCCCCGAGACAAACCCTTTTCTCGTAGAAATCCAAGCGATTTTTTCTAAAATAGCAGTTAAGGTACATTCCATACATCCAATTGATTTAGCTTTGGTCGGGGAAGAAATCTCAGGCGTACTCTATGTTGATTCGCTCACTAAAGATGATATACGAAAGGGCGGAATTAGAACTTAAAGTTTTCTTTGAGTTTCATCAATGTGCTAATCTACCATGATAGAATAGGGCTTATTAAGGGTTATGGGGATGGCTAATTTAAGTCGGATGGAGCGATCACAAGAGCAGAATTCATGGCTCCGGTGAACCGGTCGTTCGGGTTAAATGACAAGTCAGAAGTGACAGTTAAAGAACATATTGTTACGTTTAGCAGTTGAAAAAGGAAATGGACAACTTGGCCCTAAAAATATACAACCAATAGTTACAAATAAGAACGTTACTGTTGCAGGAAGCAATTCAGAAACTTCAATTGAACGAATTATGATAATTCTAGTAAAAGATGTTCAAATCACATAAAGATCCTTCTCGGTAAAGGAGTGAGTCTGATGCTGGTCGTCGGAAGAAAACCCGGACAATACATAGTGATCAACGAAAGAATTATCATAAAGGTAATTAAAAGTGAAGAGGGGCACTTACGCTTGGCTATTGAAGCGCCAAAAGATATCTCTATCGTTCGCGGAGAATTGCTTAATCAAGAATAAGCACAAGTATCTCGGTTTTTAATGCAAGCTTTCATTTCGGCAGCTTTGAACTAGTCCAATAGCTGCAGTTCCCTTGCTCTGGAGATTGCTTGTACCCCTTGTATTTGCTTGCAGCTTTCCATAGATGTAGAAGTCATGAATTATAATAATTTCTTCCTCGGTTTCCAACCTAAAAGGAAATCCCCTTATTCGACAAACCCTCCGCCATGAGACGAAGGATATCCATTTCGCGATTCGTAAGCGATTCGACCAAAGAAGGCGATATTTTCACTTCAGCAGTCTTAGCTTCTCCGTCATCAAATAGACCATTCGCTAGAACATCTGGAGTCCTTCCTTTCTTTTCTCTGGTGTGTAGTAGGAGTACTTAACACTTCGAGCTTTGGGGAGGCGCTCCTTTTTCACGCGTTAAAAACTCAAGCCCAGTAAGAGCTTTCGAATTATGAAATTCTCTCAACTTTCAAAAAAATTTTTCGCAAAAAGACTAAACATTTCAAATAAATTGTCGATATATAAGTTAACTTCATATCCGATTACTCATGGACGAGTAAATATGCATGTAGTTTCAAGGAGGAACATTTGAAACTGATGCCTATTTATTCGTCTTTTTACTGTTTAAATGCGTTTTTTGACAAATGAATCATTTATTAAATAATTACGAGACTTAGGATGAGCAAATAAGTCGCCGTCATTCTTCAGGAGGAAGAAGGGCAGCGACCTGTTTGCTCATTTTTTATGTCAATTTAATAAGCGGGATAAGGGGATGAGCCAATGCTCGTGTTAGGGAGAAAACCCGGAGAATATGTGCTGATCGACGACAACATTATGGTAAAGGTCATTAAGAGCGATGAAGGGCATTTACGCTTGGCGATTGAAGCACCGAAGCATATTTCTATTGTTCGTGGAGAGTTATGGGAAGAAAACAATATAGCCTTAGGAACGACAAAAAAGATCGAGGCCTCTGCCACTTAAGGACGAGTGGTGAAATCAAGGAAGATAACAGTTTGACTTACAAATCCTTGTTTGGATTAGCGCGCCATCCATCAATGACTTGTAAGTACAGGGTATACGCTTCAAAGGATGCAAACGGATAGGCATCCTAAAACACCACATGGAGGTAATGAGAAATGAGAATTAACCACAACATTGCAGCACAGAACACGTATCGGCAATTATCGATGAACTCCACCAGTACTTCCAAAAATCTGGAGAAGCTGTCTTCCGGACTACGCATAAATCGTGCGGGCGACGATGCGGCAGGCTTGGCCATTTCCGAAAAAATGCGTGCGCAAATCCGCGGGCTGGATCAGGCGGGACGGAACGCCCAGGACGGGATTTCGCTGATTCAAACGGCGGAGGGCGCGTTGAACGAGGCGCAATCCATTTTGCAGCGTATGCGCGAACTGGCCAACCAGGCGGCGAATGACACGAACACCGTCCAAGACCGCGACGCCATGCAGAAGGAAATCAATCAATTAACTTCGGAAATCAACCGGATCGGCAATACGACGGAGTTCAATACCCGGAAATTGCTGAACGGCCAAATCAATGTCAAGTCGGCCGTTACGGCGAATGTTCGCGGCGGGCAAGTGAACGGCACGATCGACATTCTGAGCGCGGCCACTAACGCAACAACCAAAGGCGCGGCGCTCTCCAGCACGTCCCAGCAAATTTCCGCGGTCGGCGGCCCGACTGTAACAGGCACGGCGGCGTTTACGAACCCGTCTGCAGCCAACTCCGGCCCGAATGTCGGAGAAACGAAAGCGATCGTGACAGGCGGTACGCTCACCGCGCAGAACATCGGCGCCTTCGCCACTACCGTTACAGGCACAGCCGTATTCACACCAAGCGGCGCAGGTCCTAACCTTGCGACGACGAGCGCAACGGCTACGGGCTCCACGGTTCTGACCGGCAACGCGGCGTTCAAAGTATCGACGTCAGCGCATCAGGAAACCGTCGGAACGAAAACCTACACAACCGCCGGCGCAGGCTTGGGCGAATTTGTCGGCCCGAACGTAACGGCCAGCGACAACGAATTTCAGTTCTCGATTAACGGCTCGGCCTTTACGGCTACATTAGCAGTTAATAACTATGACGGTACGGCAGGCAACGGCATCGTCAAATTCGCGTCGGATTTGCAAACCGCTATGCGCGCGGCAGCCGGCGGGGACACGAATATCGGCGTCAGCTTCAATGCGACAACCTCGCAGATCGAAGTTTCTTATGCGGGCACAGCCACGCCTTTCAGCATAGACGGCGGCGGCATGGTCACTTCGCATTTGCTGGCTAGCCCGACGGACTCTTTCGCCACGCAAACCGTAGCGCAGAACAACCAGCTTGCCTTGACGGTCAACGGCACGACCCAAACGATTTCCTTGACAGGCGGCACTTACGATCTGACAGGAGCACCGGGACAGACGGCTTTCCTGGCCGATCTGCAAACGCAATTGAATACCGCGTTCGGCACGAATAACGTTGTCGCTTCCTTCGATGCAGGCCGCTTGAAGCTGACCGACGCCGCGACCGGCTCCGGCAGCACGATTACCGGCATTTCCGGCAATGGCGCCGCAGGCCTGGGTCTGAACACTGCCACGCTTGTCCAAGGCACGGAGAATAACGCGCTTACGTTATCGTACCAGGGCACAACGAAAACCGTTACGATGGGCGTCAAAAACTACAATAACAGCGGTGCGGGAACAACCGCCAACGACTTCCTCGCCGATCTGCAAACCCAATTGGATACGGCGTTCGGCGCAGGCAAAGTAACGGCTTCCTTCGACGCCAGCGACAAGCTGCAATTCGAGGCGGAGAACTTCGGCGAAACGCTGACGCTGGACGGCGGCGGCATGCTGAACAACGTCATCAAGGCGAACCCTGCCGATTCGTTGACAACCAGCACACCGGCGGCCAACAACACTCTGTCGCTTAGCGTGAACGGCACGAACAAAACGGTTACGCTGTCGGGCAACTACACGGACCTGACGAATGCGACTCAGCAAAACAATTTCGTAACCGATATGAACACTCAGTTGGACGCGGCGTACGGCGCAGGCAACATTGTCGCTTCCTTCAGCGGCAATAAGCTCGTCTTGACCGACAACACGACAGGCACAGCCAGCACAATCGACAATATCGGCGGTACGGCTGCCGCGGCGCTCGGCTTAACCGGCTTGTCCGCGCAAGGCGCCGAGACGAACAAGCTGACGCTCTCGTATAACGGCACACAGAAGACGGTAACGCTGGATACCGCCGACTACAGCGCAGGCGGCAACGACAGCGCCAACGACTTTATCCAGAACATTCAGTCCAAGCTCGATACCGCGTTTGGCGCAGGCAATATTAACGTCAGCTTCGACGCTGGCAACAAGGTTGTCTTCACAGCCAAGAACGCGTCCGATACGCTTACGGTCGATGGAGGGGGAGCAGCGTCGCTGCTGAAAGCAGCCCCTGCCGACTCGTTCTCGACGGGCATTTCGGGCAGCGGCAACAGTGCCCTGAATCTGACCGTCAATGGCGTAAGCAAAAGCATCACGCTAGCCGACGCTACCTACGACTTCACCAATAACACCAGCAAGAACAACCTGCTTACCGATCTGAACGGCAAGCTGGATGCGGCGTTCGGCACCGGAAACGTTGTAGCCTCCTTCGATGCGGACAATAAGTTGGTGCTTACCAACAACCTGGCAGGCGCGGACAGCACGATCACGAACGTGACGGGAAGCGCGGTCAGTGCCCTGGGTCTGAGCTCCGCAGCGTACACGCAAGGGAAGAATGCCAACCATACGGGAACGATCACGGTTGACGGCAACGCCGTAGCGATCTCGCTGACGGCCGGCACGTACACGGCGGGTGGACTTGCTGCCGACCTGCAATCGCAAATCCGCGCGGCGGGCGGCTCGCTTGCCAACGCCACCGTCGATATTAAAGATGGCGCCTTCGAAATTAAAACCGGCACGAGCGGCGCGACCGGGTCGGTCGTCATGTCGGCCGGCGATCTGGCGAAAGCATTGAAGCTGGACGCGGCAAGCGGAGCCACGAGCACGGCGGGTGCCAACGCCGTCGACAACGGCCTGCGCTTCCAGGTAGGCGCGAACGCGGAGCAGACGATTGCCGTAGGCATCAGCGATATGCGCAGCCAAACGCTGAAAATCAGCAGCGCGGCAACCGGCTCCGTAACAGCCAACGACGGCAAAGTCGCGTCCTACACGGCCATTGCCTCGGCAACCGACGGAACGAGCAACACCGATACGGAGTATGCGCTCGATCTGTCGACCAGCGATAAAGCGTCCGCCGCATTGAGCGTGCTCGACGACGCGATCAACTCCGTATCTTCCCAGCGCGCCAACCTGGGCGCTTACCAGAACCGTCTGGAGCATACGATCAACAACCTCGGCACGGCCAGCGAAAACCTGACTGCCGCCGAAGCCCGTATCCGCGACGTGGATATGGCGAAGGAAATGATGGAGTTCACTAAGAACAACATTCTTACTCAAGCAGCACAAGCTATGTTGGCTCAAGCCAACCAACAGCCGCAAGGTGTATTGCAATTGCTTCGTTAATTTTCCAAAATTCCGACGGAGTTTTCCCAAAGGCCCATTTATTATTTTCAGTCTCCATTTATCACTAATTTCGTACGCAAAAACAACCTCCATCTCCACTTTATCATAGGTGGAATTGGAGGTTGTTTTGCATGAATTCTGGGATCCTCTCTCTCATGCGAACACTTTTGGAGACAATGTGGCAGACTTGTGGTATGGGTTTCGCTAGATAAGCAGCCAAGTCCATTGAGCAATTTAACGGTCATCGAAATTTGAACTGTCCGCTTTACCTCAGCAAGGAATGTGACACATTCGTGATAGAAACACAAAAACGGGACCCCGAAAGGTCCCGTTTTCCTTGGTATATCAGGGGTTATGATGCAGTGATTACATCATGCCGCCCATTCCGCCCATTCCGCCCATGTCAGGCATAGCCGGTTTGTCTTTTTCCGGTTTGTCGGCGATAACCGCTTCGGTAGTGAGGAACATAGCCGCTACGGAAGCTGCGTTTTGCAGCGCGGAACGGGTTACCTTCGCAGGGTCTACGATACCTGCTTCGATCATGTTGACCCAGTCGCCGGAAGCTGCGTTGTAGCCTACGCCTACAGCTTCTTTTTTCAGACGCTCAACGATAACGGAGCCTTCTTGGCCTGCGTTAGCCGCGATTGTGCGAACCGGCTCTTCCAGAGCGCGAAGCACGATGTTAACGCCTGTTTTTTCGTCGCCTTCCGCATTAACGCCGGCAACTGCGCCGAATACGTTAACGAGGGCTGTACCGCCGCCTGCAACGATACCTTCTTCAACTGCAGCGCGAGTCGCGTTCAAAGCGTCTTCGATGCGCAGTTTGCGCTCTTTCAGCTCGGTTTCGGTAGCTGCGCCTACTTTGATAACGGCTACGCCGCCGGCAAGCTTAGCAAGACGCTCTTGCAGTTTTTCTTTATCGAAATCGGAAGTCGTTTCTTCCAATTGAGCACGAATTTGCGAGATACGAGCGCCGATGTCTTTCTTGTCGCCGGCACCGTCAACGATGATCGTGTTTTCTTTGGTGATGCGAACTTGACGCGCGCTTCCCAATTGCTCGATGCGAGTGGATTTCAGCTCGAGGCCGAGCTCTTCCGTGATCACTTGGCCGCCTGTCAGGGCAGCGATATCCTGCAGCATCGCTTTGCGGCGGTCGCCGAAGCCAGGAGCTTTAACCGCTACGCAAGTGAATGTGCCGCGGAGCTTGTTCACGATCAGGGTAGCTTGCGCTTCGCCTTCAACGTCTTCAGCAAGGATCAGCAATTGCTTGCCGGATTGAACCACTTTCTCGAGAACCGGAAGAATCTCTTGGATGTTGCTGATTTTCTTGTCGGTAATGAGGATGTGCGGGTTGTCGAGAACAGCTTCCATTTTGTCCGTATCGGTAATCATGTACGGGGAAATGTAGCCGCGGTCGAATTGCATACCTTCTACGACTTCAAGCTCCGTGTAGAAGCCTTTGGACTCTTCAACGGTAATAACGCCGTCGTTTCCGACTTTCTCCATCGCTTCCGCGATCAGTTGGCCGACTTCGTCGTCAGCGGAGGAAATAGCCGCAACTTGCGCAATGGATTGCTTGCCTTCGATCGGCTTCGAAATGTTTTTCAACTCTTCTACTGCCGCTCTAACCGCTTTGTCGATCCCTTTGCGGATAACCATCGGGTTAGCGCCTGCCGTAACGTTTTTCAGGCCTTCGCGGATCATCGCTTGAGCCAGAACGGTTGCAGTCGTCGTTCCGTCGCCGGCAACGTCGTTTGTTTTGGTAGCTACTTCTTTAACAAGCTGAGCGCCCATGTTCTCGAATGCGTCTTCCAGCTCGATTTCTTTCGCGATGGTCACGCCGTCATTCGTGATGAGCGGGCTGCCGAATTTTTTCTCCAGAACGACATTGCGGCCTTTCGGTCCGAGTGTCACTTTCACTGCGTTTGCCAGTGCGTCAACACCGCGAAGCATTGCGCGGCGAGCGTCTTCGCTAAACTTGATATCCTTTGCCATGAGACAAAAACCTCCCGAATAAGTTAATTTATGGACAAGCCTCGGTTATAATGCGTATACGTATATGCGTATAGGGCGGATGCTGCTTTCTTATCCCAATACTGCCAGGATATCGCTCTCGNTTCTTATCCCAATACTGCCAGGATATCGCTCTCGCGCATGATGAGCAGCTCTCTGCCTTCGAATTTTACTTCGGTACCGGCATATTTAGAGAACAGAACGCGGTCGCCTACTTGTACTTCGAGCGGAATGCGCTCGCCATCCTTCAGCGTACCGTTGCCTACAGCTACGATTTTGCCTTCTTGCGGCTTCTCTTTCGCTGTATCCGGCAATACGATACCGCTTGCGGTGGTCTCCTCTTTCGCTACTGCTTCAAGTACTACGCGATCGCCTAACGGTCTGATCATGGGTAAATAGCCTCCTTTAAATATGTTTGGGTTAGTAGAAAGTTATGTTAGATGGTTTAGCACTCACAGACGGTCAGTGCTAACAACAATTCTTATGATAAACATTTTGGGTTTATTTTGCAAGTGCTTTGGGGGCAATTTCTGAAAAATTTACACCCTATTCATTTTAGCCATCGCAAGCGAATCTATACGACTTTTTCCGATAAAATCGCCGTAAAACCGACAATCCTCGCAGCCCGTTCACAAGGATAAACGCCTGCCGGCGTCTTTGCCCCCTTGTGTTTACCTTTGAGATAGAAGCGTTTCATGTGTGAAACTGCTTAAACAAAAGAACACACCCGAAGGTGTGCTCTATTTGGCGCCGTATTCCGCTTCCCATGCCAAGTCTCTCTCGCGCTGCTTGCGGTACACCATAGCTGAAAGCAGCACGCTGACCTCGTAAAGCACGATTAGCGGGATTGCTACCAGGATGTCCGAGATGAAATCGGGCGGCGTGACGACCGTCGCGATGACGACGAGCACCACATATGCGTAGCGGCGAAGCTTGCGCAGCCGTACCGGATTCAAGATCCGCAGTCTGGTCAAAAACATGACGACGATCGGAAGCTCGAACAACAGCGAAACCGGCAGCAAAATATTGAACATAAAAGTAAAATATTGCGTGATGCCGTACGTCTCCGTCAGCTGCAGGTTTTTGTTCACGCCTGAAGTGAAGTAAAACGCCATAGGAAAAACTACAAAATAAGCAAAAGAAAGTCCGATTAAAAAAAGCAGCACGGTGAACGGAATATACTTAAGCGTCGCGCTTTGCTCTTCCTGCCGTAAACCCGGCTTCACGAATGCCCATAAATGGAAAAGCGCGAACGGAATCGTCACGACGAGCGCGATCAAAAACGCGAATTGCATAAAAATTCTAATCCCGTCCCAAAGCGAAAAGGCATGCCAGGACATATCTGACGCAGGCTTGATGCTCTTGAGATATTCAAGCAGATAATCGGCGGCAAAAAAGCCCCCGATCATCGCAAGCACGAGAACGACGAGCACCCAAAGCAAGCGCTTGCGGAGCTCGGTCAAATGCTCGACCAGGGACATTTGATCGTCTTGCATGTATTCACCAACCTATCAACGAGGATAAACAGCTTCGCCCTAACGTAATTCGCAGGAAACGGCATCGGATCGCATTACTCGACGTTATCCGCCAAAAACCGCAGCGGAATGATAAACGACCGATACGTTCGAAACTCCTGCTTCAGCCGATTTGTCGATAAAGGGCCGAGTAAGAGTGCCGCAAGGGCTTTCTTCGCTGAAATCGCCTCGAAAAAGCATAATTCGCACCAAGTAAGAGGGAGGCTCTGGTTCAGCCAAACCAGCCGAAAAGGCGCGGAATAAGAGTCCATGAAGACTCTTATTCCGCTGTAACCGCCTATAATCCGCACCGTACAAAAGGCGCTACAGCCTCTTATTCAGCCGAATATTTTGCCTATCCTCTTGCGCCGACGAAGCGGCTTATACCGGCCTCGCCGGCGCAATCCGTCATAGGCGGGGCGGATGCTTAGTCCGGCAGACGTTTGCTTTCGAGCGGTCTTGCTTCCGTTTTGACTTCGTGCACTTTCACTTCTTCGGAGCGGATTTCTTTGCGCTGCTGGTCGTCATCCCCGTTCTCGGCGTTGCCTACGAGCTCTTTCGCGCCGTTCTTGAATTCCTTAAGCGTTCTGCCGAATGCACGTCCGAGTTCAGGCAGCTTGCTGGGTCCGAACAGAAGAAGCGCCACCAAAACAATCAGAATAATTCCAGTAGGTCCGATACTAGGCATGATCGTTCACTCCCTATAAAATTAGTATGATGCAGGCTTAACAGCCGTGAAGCCCTCCATAGCCAAGCATTGTAATATCTTCGCGGACAATTTCCTCGCCGGCGCAAATGCGCGGCAGCAGCACATCAAACGACGTATACGGATCGTGCATCACGCAGCCCGGCAGCCCCATTACAGGCGTTTGGCCGATGTACGCCATCATCAGCATGGAACCCGGAAGCATCGGTGTTCCATAGCTTACTGTGCGTGCTCCAGCCCTCTGTATGGCTCCCGGCGTACGATCGTCCGGATCCACGGACATGCCTCCGGTAAGCAGAATCAAGTCGGCCTTGCGATCGAGGAAATACCGTATTTCCTGAACGATCTTGTCGCTGTCGTCAGGCGAGAGCCGCTGCTCGATGATTTCCGAGCCGAATTGCTCGACCTTCCGCTTCACGACGGGTCCGAACTTATCCTGGATGCGGCCGCCGAACACCTCGCTGCCGGTCGTAATAAGTCCGACCTTCAGGGGACGAAACGGTTTGACCCAAACCGGATTTCCCGAGAGGTCTGACGACTTCTCGGTTTGTCTCCATTGTACCGCCAAAGACTCGATTTGTAAAACGCTTTCCTCTTCCATAATTAGCGGTATTACGCGGGTTCCGGCAATTTTTTGCTGCTTCTGTACAGGCGTATTCGTTTTTAAGGTAGCGAGGACGGTAAACGGTATCGAATTGACCCGGTCGACGAATGTCCGGTCGATTTTGACAATCCCGTCCACGGCCGCTTTCAGATTGATTTTCCCTTCGTGCGGCTCGCTCAGCTCGACGTTGCGGCCTGCGAAAGCTTTGGCCATCCGCAGCGCCGCCTCGTCCTCATGCAAATAACCGGGCTCCAGATGCATCGTATAAATATGCTCCTTGCCGATGCTGAGAAGCGCCGGAATATCTTCTTCGCGGACGACATGCCCTTTGCGGAATAATCGTCCCTTGAATTCGCCGGGAATAATTTGCGTCAGATCGTGCGCAAGCACCATGCCGACCGCATCCTCCACCTTGACCTCTTGCAGCATCGAAGCATGGTTCATAGGTCATGCTCCTTTTCCCGCTCCGTCAAAATGCTGAGCGCATGCGGCAGCTGATCCATGACAGCCATCAGATTTTCATGAACGCCCTTCGGACTGCCGGGCAGATTGAGGATGAGCGTTCTGTTGCGGATGCCCGATACCGCACGGGAGAGCATCGCCTGAGGCACCTTCTGCATCGACTTGTAGCGCATCGCTTCGGCAAAGCCGGGCGCCAGACGGTCGATTACCTGCAAAGTGGCTTCCGGCGTAACGTCTCGCGGCGCAAGGCCCGTCCCGCCTGTCGTGAGAATCAGATCGGCCTTGTAATAATCGGTCATCTCGATCAACGCGGCCATAATCTCGTCCATTTCATCGGGAACGATGCGGTATTCGATAATTTCGCCGTTCATTTCCTCTTCAACCAGCTCGCGAATAACCTGC
Source organism: Paenibacillus contaminans (assembly GCF_003285015.1). GTDB lineage: Bacteria > Bacillota > Bacilli > Paenibacillales > NBRC-103111 > Paenibacillus_V > Paenibacillus_V contaminans. Next base: position 114,498 of record NZ_QMFB01000028.1, read on the forward strand.
GCGCTCGTGTCTTCTCTTTCCCCGCGAAAACCTTTGTCGCTTGCGGTCAAAATGGCAACCTTCCAGCGCATGCCGTTCACCCTCTCCCCTCATCGTTCTGAAAACTACCTGGTGTAATCGCCGGATTTGCCGCCTGTTTTGGTCAGCAGCATCGTCGGACCGATTTCCATATCCTTTTGCAGCGCCTTGCACATATCGTAAACGGTCAGCGCAGCGGCGGAAACCGCAGTCAACGCTTCCATTTCAACACCGGTTTGTCCCGTCGTTCTTACAATCGCATGAATTTCGAGCAGATCGTCGCCATTATCAGAAAAGCGGATATCGACGCCGGTCAGCGGAAGCGGATGGCACATCGGTATCCAGTCGGACGTTTTCTTCGCCGCCATGATGCCCGCCACCTGCGCGACTGCCAATACGTCTCCCTTGGCAATCTTACCTTCCTTAATCGCGGCGAGCGTCTCCGGCCGCATCCGGACAGCCGTTGCCGCTTCGGCAGTCCGCTTCGACTGGGGTTTGTCCGAAACGTCGACCATGCGCGCCCTGCCCTGCTCGTTCATATGCGTAAACGGACTGTTCGGACTGTTCGACAAGAGAATCCCTCTTTCCAACGGCTTATTTCATTAGCTATGCTCTATTATGTGACATTTTCTAGCTTATGGGTAGTACAAAAAGTGAGCGTCGGACGAAACTCCCGATTTATTTAGCGGAAAGCCGTCCATGGGCGGCATCCGAGCCGGCCGAGGGCATGGCTAATTCCGGGCTTGCAGCTTCGGTTATGCATGGAATGCCAATTTTTAGATCCATCTCGATTCGGTCACGATTCGGTCTACCCGAATATCATGCTCATCCATCGGCGCTTCCGGCACGATCTGAATATCGAAAGCCAGCGCCAGCTTGAGCGGCTGCTTGCCGGCCAGGCTCCCAAAAAACCTGTCGTAATAACCGCCTCCGTAACCGAGCCTTCCATGCTGCTCATCGAACGCTAAACCCGGCACGATCACACAGGAAATGTCATGTTTCGACAGCGGCGGGCATCCTGGAAACGGCTCGCGAATGCCGTAAGCGCCGGACTCCAAATCGTCCCATTTTGAAATGGCATGCAGCTGCAGCAGCCTTTGTTCCTTAATCGCCCTCGGCACGGCGACGGCAATTCTCCGCTGCCAGCACCATTCGATGACCGGCGACACGTCGACCTCCGCTCGAAACGGTATGTACGCCATCAGCGCCCCGCCCGACGTCCAGTCCAGCGTCTCCAGCAGTTCGATGCTCCGGCGGCAAATCTCCGCCGATTTCTCCTGCCGTTTCTCCGCCGGTATCGCGGAACGCAACGTCTCCACTTGTTTGCGCAGATGTTTTTTTTGCTCGCGTAATGTCATTCGTTCCCTCCTCGAATCGATTGCATGATTATCGGGAAATGACGGACGGATGCCATTTGATCAAAGCCACGACAGGCTGGTGGTCCGAAGCTTTGGACGGCTGCACCCAAGCGAAAGCTTCCGAGGTCGGAGCATTGACCAAAATATGATCGATTTCCCCGCCGTAGCTAAGCGTCGGCATTTTCGTTTGGAGCTGTACCTTTATAAACCTCGGCCGCAGTTTCTTCATATATTTATTGCCGGTAACCATATTGAAATCCCCCAGCAAAATGGACGGCTTGTCCATTCGCGCCAGCTCGTCCTGCAGAATCGGCATCTGCCTCGCCCAGTCCGTACGAAAAATCCCGAGATGCGTGTTCGCCACGGTCAGCTTCCTGCCGTCTATCAGCAGCTCGGCCAGAAGAATGCTCCTGCGCTCCAGCGTGCCCGGCATGTACACGACCCGTTTGTTCACGATCGGATAACGGCTCAGCAGCGCATTCCCGTATTGGCAAAACCTCATATTAATGCTTGGCGCATACGCGGCGTGCAGGCCGAGCTTTTTGGACAACCATCCGATTTGATCACGAAACCCGCTGCGCGGCAAAAAACGGTCGACCTCCTGCAAAGCGACGATTCCGGCGTCGGAAACCCGGATTTCCTCGGCGATTCGTTCCAGGCTCAAACGCCCGTCCATCCCTACGCCGTGATGAATATTATAAGTCATTACCCGAAAAGAATCGTTCATCGTGCAGCGGCCCCCGTGTTAGCGTTTGTCGGCTGTATGGAATCGTAACGCCCTCGAAGTCCGCCAAGGAAAAACGGCTGCGCCGTCCTAAACGCTTTCGAAGAAAGCGACTTCGTAAGCATAAGCTAAGGACAAGCGCGTTTACCGCGGTTACTTTCCGATAAACCAAGGATAAACGGCTGCGCCGTCTTTTTGTCGGCGCGTTTACCTCGGTTTAGAGCCGTTTCCGCGATTTACTTTCCGATAAACCAAGGATAAACGCCTACCAGCGTCTTTAACGCCGGCATTTACCGTAGGTTTGGAGCCGCTTCCCGCGATATACTTTCTGACAAACTTAGCAAAACGTTCATTACGCCTTCAACCTTCAGCGACATGTAAATCTATACGATCCGAAATATGAATATACGGCGGCGTGTCACGTCCGGTATCCGATGACATCGCCAAGCCGTTTGGGTTTGATGTGGAATAACCGGTTAACCCTCTATCCATTTCTATCATACCTACGAAACCCCGGAACCTTCAAATACAGCGTTCGTCGGCTCGCAAACGCGCCGAGTTTTTATGTCTTCGCATCCGGTCTCGGCGGCATTTCGCCTTTCATTGTAAGCCATAACCATATTGTATCAGTATATATGACAAACTCCAAAGCGACTTATCGAGTGGAAACGGTTACCGACGACAATAATTTTTTAGCAGTCATTTTCCATTTAAATGGAGATCAAATTTCGTGCAGCGCCTTATACGTTTGGAAATGGCGTTTGCGCAGTACTGGCGGTAAGCTTATACTGGAAATTAGATTAAGATTTTGGAGGTTAGCTATACGTCATGCTGCTGCAAGCATCTAATATAAGTAAAAGCTACGGGGTAAGAACCATCCTTTCCCAAATTTCTCTGCAAATTCAAGAACGCGAGCGTATCGGCCTTGTCGGCGTAAACGGCGCAGGAAAATCGACATTGCTGCAGATTATTGCCGGGGAAATGTCGTATGATGGCGGAGATATTTTTAAGGCCAAGGAAACGAAGGTAGGCTATTTGGCGCAAAACAGCGGCCTGCGTTCCGACAAGACGATCATCGAGGAAATGCGCATCGTCTTCGCCGAGCTGCTTAGCGTGGAGCAGGAGTTACGGCTAATGGAAGAGCAGATGGGCGATCCCGCCCTCCTCGCCGATGAGAAAAAGTACGCCGACACGATGAACCGCTACGCCGTCCGTTCCGAATGGTTCCGCGAGCGCGGCGGGTATGGGATCGAGGCGAAAATCCGCGGTATTTTGCACGGGATGGGGTTTGCCGACTTCGCGCACGACACCAAGATCGAAACGCTGAGCGGCGGGCAAAAAACAAGACTCGCACTAGCCAAAATGCTCCTTCAGCAGCCGGATATCCTGATGCTGGACGAGCCGACGAACCATTTGGACATTCCGACGCTGACGTGGCTCGAGGACTATTTGCGCGGCTACCCCGGCGCGATTCTTGTCGTTTCCCATGACCGTTATTTTCTTGATGCGCTGGTTACGGCGATTTATGAGATCGAACGCAACACGTCCAGACGGTACACCGGCAACTACACGAAATATGTCGAAACAAAAGAAGCCGAATACGAGATACAGTTGAAGCAATATGAAAAGCAGCAGGAAGAAATCTCAAAAATGGAAGATTTCATCCAGAAAAATATCGTTCGGGCTTCGACCACCAAACGCGCGCAAAGCAGACGCAAGGCGCTCGACAAAATGGATCGGCTCGACAAGCCGCTAGGCGATTTGAAGCGTGCTTCGTTCGCTTTCCAGACGGAACAAAACAGCGGCAAGGATGTGCTGCAGATAAGCGATCTTGCGGTTTCGGTCGGGGATGGCAAAAAGCTGTTCAAGGATGCATCTTTCCAGCTGACGCGCGGGGACACCGCCGCATTGATCGGTCCGAACGGGATCGGCAAATCGACCCTGCTCAAAACGCTGATCGGCCAGCATTCGCCTGACAGCGGGACGATCCGCTGGGGTACCAACGTCAAGATCGGTTATTACGATCAGGAGCAAACCGGGCTAAACCCGAACAAAACGGTGCTTGAGGAAGTATGGAGCGCATATCCGCATTTGGAGGAAGCGCGCATACGTACGGTGCTCGGCAACTATTTGTTCAGCGGCGAAGACGTGTTCAAAAAAGTCGCCGGCCTGAGCGGCGGCGAGAAAGCGCGCGTTTCGCTCGCCAAGCTGATGCTGCTGAACGCCAACATGCTCATACTCGACGAGCCTACCAACCATCTCGACCTGTTCAGCAAGGAAGTGCTGGAGGCGGCGCTTATCGATTATGAGGGCACGCTGCTGTTTATTTCCCATGACCGTTACTTTTTGAACAAAATGGCGGAGCGTGTGCTGGAAATGACCGCGAAGGGCATCGTCGGCTATCTCGGCAATTACGACGATTATACGGAGAAAAAGCTGGAGCTTGCCGAAATCGAGGCGGCGAAGGCCGCGGCTAAAGCCGTTAAACCGGCGGGCGGCCCCTCCGGCGAAGCGAAGGGCGAGAGCGGTGCTTTATCGGGCAGCGACTGGAGCGGCAGCAAGGACGCCAAGCGCGAAGAGCGGAGCCGCCAGCGCAAGCTGGAGCAGCTGGAGCAGGACATCACGCGCCTGGAAGGCGAGATTTCCGCGCTTGAGGAGCAGCTGACGCAGCCGGATGTATACAACGACTACGTGCAGGTCCAAGAAAAAACGGCGGCTATCGATACCAAAAAGCAACAACTGCAGACAGTGTACGAGGAATGGGAAACGCTGGTCGGCTGAGGTTGCGGGGAGCGCGGCTATGGGTACGCACAAGGGAACCTTGGTGCGTACAGCTTAACGACTGAGGAAGCCTTGCGGCGTACGGCTTAGCGACCATGAGAACCGGCGGTTCGGCAATTGTACGGCGATAACCCGGTTGTCTTAATGGAAATTATGCAGCTAATTTCGCACAAAGAGGGAAATAATTCCGTTGAGCTGGAAAATGTCCAGTTATTTTAATGAAAACGGTCCTAATGGGCCCAAAAATCAAAATTTAGATGGACTTTTTCCATTTAGCAGGCTGAAATTCGGTAATTTTGCGAAAATAGATGGAGTTTTTACAGCTAGTTCAAATTCGGCCGAACCGGTGGGTCGACTACATGCCGCTTCTACGAGCCGAGTATGAAGAGGCTAGTTGGTTTAGAGCGGGCGACTATCTAGCTCCTACTTCGACACCTGCGACGGGTCGACTGCAATAAATACAAAACGGTATGAAGCCTGCCCATCACGGGCAGCCATTCATACCGTTTTTTCGCGTTCGCGAAGCCGGATCGCGAGCAGCGGCACCGTGATAAACCCGATCATCGTGCCAGCTGCGACGATGCCGGAGTCGTTGAGCAGCAGCGCGGCAATCGCGCCGACTAAGTTGGCCGCAATCCCGTGCATGATATACGGGTATTCGGCAAGCCAGCGGCGGAATACCCCGCGGGGCCGCAGCACAAGGACGGCCATGACGAATATGCCTGTCAGGACGACCTTGCTCCAGATGGAAACGCCGATCAGATGGGCGTTCATTTGCAGCTTGCGGACGACGATAAGACCGATCAGGTCCAACCGGCCGTCCGCAAGCTGCTGCATCGCGCGGCCGATATGGCTGGGCGGGCCTGCCGCCGGCATCGCCCGGTTGACCAGCCATAGCGCAGCCAGCCCCGCCGCTGCCGCCAGCGCGACGCCGCCGACGCCGCGCAGCAGCCCCCGCCCGCGGGGCGCCGCCCCGGGACCGCCGTGCATGCGCCGCCAGGCGATGCCGAAGGCAATCGACGCAGTGACGGCGCCGCCGGCGTTCGTCCCGGCGC
>NZ_QMFB01000029.1 GCF_003285015.1 Paenibacillus contaminans
AATCACCGTTATTTCTATACTTTTTGGCTGCGGAAAGTTGTTTTTTAACTTCTTTTTCGTTCATCTTCTATTAATATCCTGTATTTCCTGGCGGCAGTTTACCACGAGATCAAAGCGTTCTTGTGCCATGAATGGATTCCTCCTGCAATTGAGAAAGTATGGGAATTACCCCTTTCATTATAGTGAACGGGCATACTACATTCAATCTTATGAAGATAGCCCTCACCTGAAAGTATCGATATGAAATGTGCATTGCAACAAAACTGATGACGAGCAAGTCCTCCCCCTGACATGTAAGTATTAACGAATGCTGCCCCTTACTTCAACGATCAGGAGCAGGTCGCCTCGGCGCCTTGCAAACGTACCCGTTAGTTGAATCTCTCTTTTTTATTCAATTATTCCTTCGCCAGTTAGTTGTGTCCCACCGGGAATACCCAATTGACCAAAGGTGTAAGTATACTCAGATTGATTTTTCTTTTTTACCCCTTCAAGCGTAACGAAATATTCCTTACCTTCCTCTAAAAGGTTATATATCCTTGAGTCCTTTATCATTACTTTATACTTTAATTTGTTTTGACTACTGTCACTTGAGTTTGAACCAATTACCCACATTTTTAAGTGCCCAGGTCCAATATAATGTTCTTTCTTCTCAACATATATGAACATTGTAACACTTGTATAAGAGTTGTTCCCCAGCTCAGCGTAATAATACATCGAAGTAAAAAACGCTATTACCAATAAAACTGCAACCCAAATGCCCCATTTCCTCTTGTTAACCAAAAAATCACCTCAATCAGTTCTATATCTGCCCCTCACCTTAATTTACGTTTCCAACAGTTGGAAGGTTGCGCTATCCTGTCCGTTCGTTCAATCAACTTGCCCAAGAGACACAAGTGATAATATCCCATCTTATTTCGTTCAGGCGACCTGACAGGAATGAGATAATGTTCTTGTTATTTGGTTTTGACAAGAACTTTATCCCATAAACACAAGAAGCCGCTATTTACGCGGCTTTTTAGGACCACTATATGCGGTGGCGCATCTACCTTTATCTTACTCATACACAAACCTCCGAAAAATAGTCTAACGAATCCTGCGAGAAGTCGGGACGGTCATACTTTAATACAACCCGGAAGCCAGCAGCCACGCTCAACGTTCCACGGGCACGAGTCCTCGCCGCCCGCACTGCTCTTCACTTTTAAAGTGAGTACGGGACAAGCTGGCGAATGCTCTCTTAGGTTACGTTCAGGATAATGTCCTTTAGTTCAATCAGAGTCTTGATTCGATAGCTGGCCTGTGAGAAGTCATGTGTTTTTGTGAAATCGTTATGGACAATAGCACAGTCGATACCAGCCGCCACGGCTGAGTTTAACCCTCTGTTTGAATCCTCTACAACCAGGGTCTCTACTTTGGTAGCTCCGAAGCGCTTTAAGCCGGTCAAGTATGGTTCCGGGTGCGGCTTGGTACGCTCGTAGTCTTCGCGAACAAGGACGAATTCCATGAATTGTCTAATCTGGCGCTTTTCATGAATAAGTTGAAAATCCGCACGTTTTGCAGTCGTCACGATGGCCATGCGGACGTACTTTGACAGTTCGGTTAGAGTTTCAACTACGCCTTCAATCTCTATGGCTTCTGTTCTTAGATATTCCTGATAATAGACGTTGCGGACCTCACGCTGCTTGCTGATGGTCTGTTCATCAATACCTGCCGCCCTAGCTTGGGCCCAAGTGCCCAATGACTGGGTCATGTCGCGGAGGTATTGATCTTTATCCAAGGTAAATCCAATGTCAGCCAGAGCGCGTTCTCCCGCTTTATAATACCAGAATTCAGTATCAACCAGAACGCCATCATGATCGAAGAGTATGTACTTTTTCATTGTTTCGTTCTCCATTGGCATATTATGGTCATTCCCCTCCTTACCATGCTGGAGATCCACCATATTTTCTAACATGGCTTGCAATTCGCAACTATACTTACGGGAAAATGTAGGTGTTCCGCCGTGTGTTCATCATTCACATATATCGCATAGGTATGCTGTTCCCGCAAATCTGTGGAGTCCGACATGCTAAATGACTTGATCTCTCTGGTGCAATTCCTTCTTCAAGTTTCTTTCCTTCCCATGATCCCCTAACGAGTTTTACGTTTACGCGGATCATCGAATGTGCCGATAAAAACCATATCGTTGTACCGATAGTCAGGATCGCTTTCGGTGAAGGTCGCATTCCCATAGTAGCAGATGACATTGCCCTCATGAAGACCAATTTCGCGGCATCTTTCCACGATCGCTCGTTCGGTTTCCAGACTGTTGCAGCCGACCTCTGTGCATAACTCTTCGATCGGAACGATTCTCCGTTCCGCTGTCATGTAGCTGACAAAGAAATCGGTATCGATAAATTTGCAGCCAAAATCTCTATGAATGCCACAGTCCGAATCAGGGTCTTCCAGACCTTCGAAATATTCACTAAACCCCTCGAAGCTCTTGGTGGTGTTTCCCGCCCAGACCGAGATTTTGTCTGGCGTTCCATCGTTGATTTTTCTCATTGCGCTCGCCTCCAAAACTATTCTGAACGTTTTCCATCCGAAACTGACGGACGATCAGGCAAACCTCATCACGTAAAAATTGGGGCTAGATGCCCCAGCGCTAAGGAGTGTATCCGTTGATCTTTCGGGATATTTTCATATAGAAGATGCCCCCTGCCTGCCCGTTCCAGTTGTTCGATCATCGCCGCAATGCGTCCCTTGTTGAAATCGATAAAACGAAAATCGACCTGACGAAGGCTCTCCATGTCCCCCATGGGAGCAAAGGCTTCCACCTTAATCGCCGTATTGATCTCATTAAGCTTCAGAACCTCAAGCCGCTTGGCGGTCCACAGATTTCCGATGTCCCGCAGCGACTTCATGTAACTCAACTCTAGTTGCCGGAGATTGTCCAGCTTCGAGAAATCGCATAAACGTTCCACCTTAGAAAGCGACAAACTCAGAAATTCCAAATTTCGCATTTGTCCTATAGCTTGAATATCGGTCAGATTGCGTACAGAGGACAAAACCAGCATTCTCACGTTCGAATCGGCTATTACATCCAGCGATCCTTCAATTCGCAGCTATCGATAGACAAATACTTGATCAACGGCAGATATGCTACGACATCCAACCGGTCAATCGTGCAGTTCAACATAAGCGTATTCAGACGAGGGCATTCCGCTATAGGGGCCAAATCGTCGAATTTGCCATGCAGTTCAAGATAGGTTAATTTATTGTACATGCGGATAAAATCCAGACTTTGCGCTTTTTTCGACGAGTACACGTTTAAGAAGTCCATTTGCTTCATCTCGCCAAGCTTGGTCAAGTCCTGCGGTTGACGGAGATCCAGCCTCAGTGCGGCTACATGATTCATTGCAGCAAGTGTCCCCAGGAATTCCTCCGTATAGCGAGCCTTCTCGTCCCTATTCCATATGTGCAAAATCAGATCCGGCCGTTTGGCAAACACCCGTGCATCGAGTTCAAGTAAATCCTCCATCAGATCCGCGCCGACAGCGAAACTGACAGTTGCCCGGTGTCGCAACTGTTCAACCGCAGCGATCATCTTCTCTTCATTCCAGGGAGTCCCTTGCATGGAAGCATGCCAAGGTTTACTCATCATCTGTCACCTCCAAGCTCTGACTCTTGATCGTCGTAGCTTATTTTTCATGAGCCTATTTCTTCATTTAATCATCAATATCCGGAAAACACCAGAACACCAAATGCTTCAGTTCCTTCGCATAGCCTACCTGAATTCGATTCGGTTCAGTTTCAGTCGCAATAGGAGGCGGAATGTCACGAGCCACCCGACGCACCTAACTGGTAGAATCCATCGATGCGATCATTGCTGGTATCTGCCGTCTTGGCGTCTGCGATAGTTCCGCACAACCTCGTCTTTTGTCGGCATCTGTTCAAATACGCCACCCAGGTACTCCATTCTTGCCCTCAAATTATCTTTCATTTGTACCTCATGACAATAAGCGGTAACCCACCCCCTTCTCTAATCCGAATCTCATTCACATCCCCCGCTTGTAACGGACCGCTCCCTGCATCTGCATGACTTCGGCACTTCGGCACGCGACAGTCGTTTTTTTCTCAAGTGCGCCTGAATCGGCTTTCTTGAAAAGTATCTATATGAAAAGAGAACGCCCCCGAAGTTGAAGGGACGTTCTCTTGGATATTCCTGTCGAGATAATTTCTTTTCAAACAAACATTAGTGAGCGTTTTCAGACAGTGAAGGCACTCGCTTAATGACCCGGAGCCGGCTGCCTTCGAAGCGGTTATTGTGCCGGGCATTCTCCATGGTTGATTACAGATGAACTACGCGACGATAATACAAGTATTCGGCACGGTCCTCCCACTCCAACCCATCCTCGTAGGGGTCGCGATAATAGGTAGCGACAGGAAAATAGCCCCATGTGACGCCCATACCGCCGCAAATAAGCGAACCACCGTCCCCGCCTTTGCCGCGCACGAGTCCTTCAGGCGATACGGTCAGCTCCTGTTTGTACGGATCGCCAAGGAATTTTAGCCCCATGCCGCCACACTTCTCCAGATCGAAAGGTCTATCGCTAACTACCGGTTCGCCCTGCTCTTTCTGCTCCCGATCTAGTTCTTCGAAGTGCCTAACCTTCATCCGATAGTCAAAGCTATCGCCCCAAGGAAATAACGTTCGACAACCTCCGCCGTACACATATTCCCATTCATCTTCTGTTAACACATCGAAGCCATCAGGCAGTTCCTCTTTCGCCCACTCCTGCTGGCTGGGACTGTCAGCAAACAACCAGATGCGGATACGCCCGTCCTCTTTGTCCAATCGAAAAGACTGATGCTGCTCATAGAAGCCATAATTCGAGGTCTTGACGCGTTCGATCGCCTCCAGCACATCGTCGTCTTTTGCCGGATCCAAGTCAGCTAGTTCCACCTCATACCAGGCGACAGGGCGAGTTTGGCGCTCAATCATCAACGGGCCGATGTCAGCCACTCGCACAGGCGACATTTGCTGACGTATCAAATGCTCCAACTCCGCAGGCTCTCTGTTCAAATCCTCCAGGCCGCTCTCGAACTCTCCTTTCGTCTCTTCATCCGGTCCGTCTGCCCATTGCCCCCAGCCGAGTGTGACCCGGTCACCAGGCACATATACGAACTCGCAGCCTTCATACATAAAGATACCCGTTTCCAGCTCAAGGCCGAACCGCTCGAAGCGTTCCATTTTCAGAAACGTGAAGCCCGCAGGCAGACGTGTTTTCAACTCGCGCAACAACTGCTCCTTACATTCACTTGTCTGTTTATTCCATGTCGCTCGATCCTTTATCACGATTGTCCCCCTTTATTTTGCAGCAAACTACAATTCGATCCATTAAATACATGTTGGACGAGTTTTCGTCTACCTGCGATTCTGTATTTACTAGAATTTCTCCGATAAAATCATTAGCATACATTTGAAAGACCTACTTTCAGAAACATAAAAAGGGATTCTCTCACTTATCGCACTGTTCCCCCCATTAATCAAATCACCCGATAAACCTGCTCCACTACCACCACCCGCATCAGTTGGGGCGGGTAGGACAGAGGGCGATTGTCACAATAAATGCTATGACTTGTTTTATTAACTTGATGGACAGCAGAATATTACGATAATGCACGTTTTATTGTAATACTTCCTTCAGTCATAATTTGTATCAGCAAATTACAAGTTCCCTTCGATAGCAATTTCATCCACATGCTTTAGTGTTGCTACCAACCATCGACCTACATAATCAATAAATTCAGCGCTGGATGGGTTACTGATTGCTAGTATAGACCAATGGTTCAGGATCACTTTCCATTCCGATTTGTTAATGAAATTCATGCCGGTATGATCAAAATTCTCAAATCCCTTCACCTTAAGTGGATATACCTCCTTGATTCCTTCGTATAAAAGATGAAAATCCTCGCGATATATCCATAACCCGACACCCAAATTATCACGCCAATGCCCCTTCTCATCTTCAGCATAAGGGTACAAGCCGTAGCCGATATGCCCATCACCACGACGATGAAATTGCCGTACATCGATGAGATTATCTTTTTGGGTGATATAGAGTGTCAAAGCGGGATGCTCCATATGCTCTTTTATTTGCAAGACGATTTTTTCGAAATGTTTCTGTCTGCTGTTATCTTCCATACGGTTAAAAAAGCTACATTTCAATAAGAAATGCCCACTCCATCTCTCTTGCTCCGTCCACTCAAAAAGAAACAATTCTTTAGTTGTTCGGTCTGGTCTGCCTGCATTTACCCATTCGAATAAAACGGTTTCCTCTTGTACGGCTGTTATAGATGAACCTGTCTCAACAAGAGAAAAGTGCACTGTGCCAAAATACTCTATCAAAAACGACTTGATCCGAAGTTTTTGTTCGTGAAGTGTCAGATAAAATGTGCAAGCAATATCAATGTCATAACGCAATAATATAACTCCTTTTAGATTGTGGTAATGGGGTAATCTATACTTATAACTGGATTATTCTGCCCGATCGTTCAATAGACTACCTTTCGTGACGGTACTTTTACAACCTTCAAAACATCCCGTTTTTTGCTCAAGAAGCATCTCTTCCGCATCATTAGATAGAGGTAAGTCTTTTGCCCAAACGATTTCAAACTAGAAGGCGGCAGTATCCTTATTTTTCATTTTCACAAGCGATGGATCGGTTCCATCGCCACGCTATCGTATCCGTTAGTTGAATGTTCAACAGGTATCATCCATGCGTATCGAGTGACTCCTGTATGAATTGGGAGATGCGGATTGTTTAGAAGCCTAGGTTTTATTTCTTTAATGCGTTGTATTCAGCCCGAGTTTTTTTCGTGATAGATTCTGGACTACGCTCTAATAGAGGCTCAGCATCTTTAAGAGCGGAAACTGGAAGTTCTCCTTTATTTACTGCAATAACAATATCAGACATTCGTTCGTACTCAGTCCTGGATATTTTCACATAACCAGGGGCACTAGGATCAGAATATTGAGGGGCAACAGGACTGGAGTGTTGAGTATAAACAGCCGCAGATACACCTACGACAAGAACTGTAGCAATCGCACTGGAAAACATTATTTTCTTTGCTTTGTTCATTTGGTTGTTCCTCTTCTTTCCTTAATAAGATTTAGAAACAACACTATGAGAAGTTGGAATAAACTAGATTGTTTAATATTTATTCCATCCTAGTATCTTCCAATATTTTAGACGTGTATTATTCGGATTTGTTGCACTATACTGCCCTTTAGCTTAATGCAGCTGCCAAGATCGATCTAGCATCTGCATGATGGTGTCATTGAACAACCGTACCCGTTAGCGCAACGATTTATTTTCATCAATACAATCGTAAGCATCTCCAAGTGATTCAATCTCTTCTTTCAGCCAGTACCACCGTTCACCGTTATTTTGAACCAATTGATTCAATAACTCAGTAAATGATTTAGCAATTATAGGACATTCTCCTACAACTCCATGTCGGTCCCAAAAACTATCGTAACATATCCCAAGTCGTTCATTATGTAAATCAATAGAAATGTAGTCGCCATTTCCGTCATGACCAACTATAAACCAGTGGGAAGATATATCCTCATCTATATATCCCCCCACAATGACTGGATTGGAAAAAACGAACTCTGTAGACTGGACGATTTGACAGTGATAATCTTTGTTTTCAAATAGCCTCACGCCTCCACATAGCCCATAAAAACGTTTTAGATCTGTGGGGAGGTTGTACTTATCCGTTTGCGGCAAACCATTTGGCGGAACAACAGTGCAGTTCGGTAGGCTCGCTATCTGTCGTAGTAATTCCTCTATGTCCTTCAGGCTGCATCGTTCCTCTCTTTGGATTGCACTAGTGCCCGTTAGCTGAATATCCACCAGAACTTAATCAGGGGCGCTTCGGTCCGATTTTAACTCTTTTTTTTCTGTTTTTATCAAATAAAATCGCAATAAATAAACTGATAAAACTAACAATTAGTGGCATGAATATAAGGCTATCATTTTTGACAAAACCAGAAATTTCAATATCGAACATTTTACATATTATTATTCCTCCGAAACAAAGACCGCTTAAAAGAAACAAGCTAATTCCGATCTTTGAAATCATGGGCAGCTCATAAAATTCTTTAAGTGTTTTTATTTCGTAGGTTATTTTCATTTGTCCACCAGCTTTCGGTTCTTTATTAACGTACCCGTTAGCTTAATTACTCAGCCTTTTTTACAGCCATCATTATGTTTGACTTTGGAAAAATGTGAGCTATATATTTTAAATTCAACTCTACATCAACTCCATCATTTCACTATCGTACCCGTTAGCGTAATGATAAAGCACGATCGACTGATTAGGATTCTTTTCGATTTATTCGTATAAAGCTCCAGCGGTCGAACCATTTTGATTTAGATAATACGTGAAAATATGCTTATCTTTATCTGTGTACCACAATTCGATTTTTGCAACTTTGTCTTCATTAGACCAAAGAACCAAAAGCTGAGCTTTAATATATCCTTGTTCAAGACCCTTAACGTCAATTTTGTTTAAATCATCGTATTGATATCCTTGAATAGGCGATATATCATATCTCCAAACCGCTTGTTGCGAATCATCATTAGTTCGTTCTACACTCGGTTCTCCCAAAAGACTTTTTACATATTTTCCATCCACTCCGTTAGTTATGTGGTATTGGACCATCCAAACCTTTTTTGCCACTTCATCGACGTTTGTGGGCTCATTCATTATCGAAATCACACCGTCTATATCTATATACCTTATTCCAAGACCCAAACTTTCTGCTACAAAACGTACTGGTACATAAGCATGACCGTTATAGTTCAATACCGTATATTCACTGCCGATTTCTTTGTTTTGTCCATTCATTTCGAATTTCGCAGGAAACAAGTATGCTTGAATAGTGTCTGAAGCATATACAGCAGTCGTAGCTGTCAAACCAACTCCGCAAATTAGACCTAAAACAAACTTTTTCAAAATTTATCTCTCCCTTTGTTTACTACTGTAATTTATAGACGGAGCAAACAAGTGGTATATTTAACCATGTATATAATTTTCCTCAAACATACTTGCATGCAGGTATTCCACATAACTGCTCGCTAGTTGAGAAACGGCAGCCGATCGTTCAGCCCGGCCGCCGTCATGCATGTATTGAGCTCTTGTGCCCTTTAGTGAAGTACAGCTAATAACTGAACAGTAAATCTTCAGGAGGGTGATTCACTATGAAGATTATTTATTCTTAAATAACATTTGACTAGAATATAATACATTACATAGGCTTCTTCATCATCCATTAAAGATTTTTTAAATACATACCAGTTGGTTAAGTCTCTATCAGCTGAAACGGTCAGATTCATTAAAGAAACCAATTCATCAGAAACCCCAAGACAAAAGTGAGAGATAGCTTGCACTTCTTCATGAGAAGTAGGGGGTTCTTCATCTAATACTGGAGGGACAAGAAGAGAACCCTGATAAAGTATATCAACAATTTTACTCGTAAATGTTTCGTCGGTCTTTTTGAAGTGCTTATTTAAGGTTGTAATCAAAGCCCTTTTTGCCTTTAATACATGCTTCTGTTCCACGTGTTACCCACCATTTCGAATTTACTTTGTTGGAGCTCCCAATTGCATAATCCTGGCGTTTGCAATAACGACTCGTTAGTGTATCCTCCAACGCTCACGCAGTAAGAAAAAGTATATCAACTGATCTCTTAATTCTGTTTCTCTATCAAAATTAAGTTTATGAAGTAAGTTTATTGATCTGTCGTTTTTTTGCTCAACAGTAGCTTCAATTAAATCTAATTTCATCAGTTTGAAGCCAAAATCTATAACAGGCTTCAATGCTTCTTGCATAATTCCTTTTCCCCAATATCCTCTTGCTAAATCAAATCCTATTTCTGCTCTAGGTTGTTCTCCTTGAAACCAGCAATGGAATCCACAAGTTCCTATAAACTCAGCGTTTCTCTTACTAAAAATCCCCCAGCGGCAACCTGTATCTTCTAGGTGAAATCTTATGATTTCTTTAGCTTCTTCTCTGTCTTTACATGGACTTATATCCATAAATCTTGTAACATTCTCGTCTGAGAAATGATTAAAGACGGCATCAGTGTCGTCTAAAGTCAGAATGGCCAGTTTCAGCCTGTCTGTCTCTATATCAGGAAATATAAAGTTTAAAATGGACAATTTTATGGCCTCCATTATGTAGATCTCGTCATCCATAGATAATACCTCATATTGGAACTATCCTACCCGTTACTTCAGTATCCTGCTAATGGAATAGACGAGATAATAATAATAAAACCATAGGACCTATTACCATGAACCCAATAAATAACGCAATAATCTTCAATGGAATCGATAATCCTTTGGGCTCATATAAGTTATCAAGTTTTTCATTAATTTTCTTTAGCTCATTCAATATTTCTTTACTTAACTCATCAGACATACTCAATGCCCCCAGAACAGTAAACTTCTTCCCAACCTATATTACCATAATTAGGAATCTCCTGTCTTGAGTTTCACTCCGCAAAACTGCCCGTTAGCTAACGCTCACACCATGGTTGTTATTCGTCAATGTGTTTTCTAGTCTCATTCTCACGTTTTGATTCGATGTTTTATTTTTCCTTCATGACTTTTATAGCTATATATCTCACAAGGTTCGTCCTTAAATTCAACAAAGATCGTGATTCCCCACTCCCCGCCCTTAGATCGAACACCTTTAATAGAGGTTATGTCATTCTCTGAGTATTTTTTTGATGAAGTAGATATTCCTTAACATTAGATTCAAAAACTCCCAATTTGTAGCCAGTTAAGACATAAAATATGCCATAAAAAAGTGCGATAGTTAAGAATACGATCAGGACCATTTTGTAAAATATGCCCCTTGAACTTTTGATTTCCATGTTTTTTATCTCTACCTAATATTTATTTTCCTTTGACGATGTCGTCGAGTAATTCTGCCGTTAGGTGAATAAAGCAGCCGGTCATTCTGGTCGGCTGCCTTCATGGTGAATCTATTCTACTCTTGTACCCATATGCTCAATGACTGCTCTTGTATAGTTGATATTAACTTTTCGACCAAATATCCAAAGCTTGAGCTTTTCAATATCTATAAATGGACCTTCGAGAAGCATGTTTTTTTCAGAACGTTCGAGAAATGTTTTTGACCAGCGATCAAGGTTTTTAATATCGCCATTTCTGTGTAGGGATGAATATAATACCGCTTGTCGAAGATCCAAAAAGATCCCCAACTGTTCTAATAATAATTTGTACTCTATTGAGTTTTCTTCGGAGTACCCTTCAAGGAAATATGTAAGGTAACGTTGAGTAAATGAAATTGCATTTTCATCTTCTGAAGGAACTGCAATACCATAAAATAGATTTACTGAAATGTCCTGTACAAACCAACCATATTGACTCTCATCAAAATCAAATACAGTGATTGTTCCATCTGCTTTTACAGAATAGTTTCCATAGCAGAAATCACCATGAATTAAACCGAACGACTCGAAACATTTCGGTAGCAAATGTATTTTTTTTATTAACTTTTGAAAATTATTGACAAAACAGAGGATTCATTGCAGGAACATTATGAGTAAAAGCTTTTAGATAATCATTGTCATACCATAAAAATCTCTTTGGTTGTGTAGCCAGTGGCTCGTATCTTTTTGTTAATGAATGCATTTTTCCCGCAAGCTTTCCCAACAGCTTAAACTCTTCGTTTTGAGAAATGGTATCGCTCCATGGATTTCCCGATGCTTTATTATAAGCAACAACTATAAACTTATCCTGGTTGATTTCCAAAGTTTCAATACGAGACCCCACACAAGAGAGTACAGGACGCGAAACAGCGACACCATTTTCCGCCAAATATTCTATCCAATTTAATTCAGCCTCAATTTGTTCAATGCTTCTATGTGATGAATGTGAAATGCGTAAAATATATTCATTTCCACCTTTTTCGTAACCATAGACATAGCTTTGATTATTTCCAAGTAAATTAAGTCCTGCGGTGCTTATATCGTAAAGATCGGCTGCTTTTGTGCGAACTTCATACGTAAATCGCAATCTCATTTCTTGATTCATACGAACCTCCAAATAAGTTAAATTCGATACTGTTTACGTGTGGGGGATACTTAACTACCAAGGGAAACGATAGTTGAATACTGACAACAAGGTATTCGGTCAGAACTGAGCGACTTTGTTTTGTAATGTAACACCTGTTCCACATATTGTAAACTACCAGTGGATCAAGACAACTGCTCTTCTTTGAAGGACTGCCCACTTTCCTTTCTTCAACTATGCTGCCCTTAGCTGAACAGGCTGCCGATTGTGCCGGCAGCCTGTTCTCATTATGCTAGCGTTCCCGTTTCTGGTCCAGTGAAATGTCGAATACAAACCCCAAAGCTGAAAAGCCGACGTTCTTCATAATCAGGGGCGCCCCGACCTGAAAGGCTAAAATTCTACAATGTAGTATCCGAACCCATTTATTATCTTGGTGTTATTATATCGATGTATCCTTTCATTTCTCCCATAGTTTAAGTGCTGATGACCGTGAAACAAATACTTTGGTTTATACACTTCCATGAAATTAATAAAGCATTCGAATCCTTTATGAACGTAGTCATCACCGTCTCCAAGCTTATATACGGGTGCATGAGTCAACAATATATCGATCCCATTGTGCAGCCAAATCTTTGGCTTCAACTTAAGGATTCTCCACCGCATTTGCTTCTCAGTATAATGAAAATCTCCAGGGCCGTACTTGAAGCATCCGCCTAAACCAGCGATACGAAGCCCTTTGTAAGAAACAACTTTATCTTCGATGCTTTCGCATCCTTCAGGTGGATTTCCCCTGTAATCTGTATCGTGATTACCGTGCACGTAGTATAACGGAGCATTTATCATACTAACTAGAAAAGACAAATATTCTTGCTTCAAGTCGCCGCATGAGAAAATAATTTCAATGTCTTTAAATCTATTTTTGTCAAAATAATCCCAAATATATTTCGATTCTTCATCAGAGACAACTAACAGTTTCATTTTTTCCCTCCGACTTCAATCGTATCTTCTTAATTGATAGTTCATGTAACATCTTATGCAAGCCTTGTATTGTTATTGTTCTATATACTAACAAATAATTGAACTCAACTGTACGTTAGTTGAGAAACGGCAGCCGGTCGTTATGGCCGGCTGCCGTCATGTATAAATTGAGCTCTTGTACTCCGTTAGTTGAGCGACTCTATGAGAAGGCTCGAGGACTAATAGTACCTAAAAGTCATGGATACATTTTTACGGAAATTTAGACCAATGCCTCCATTTTAATTAAGCGCCCTCTCTACTTCCTACAATTTCTCTTGTATATTATACAAAAAAAGCCGCGCCCCCTTCGAAAGAGCGAGCACGGTGCAGTGATTAAGTTTACAACTCAGTTACCAACTTTATTGTATAGTTACTAACTATACTGTCTGCCAACAAAAAGGGTAGCGGCAATGCATCATGGGCAGAGGCCATATTTTCGCTTTCCATTCGTTGGAACAGCCAACTTCAGGAATTGAAACCTTTCGCCTTCAAAGGCTGCTGTCCACACGAGGCCATCCAAATAGTAGTTATCCAATTCCTCGGCTCTCCTCGTGGGTGTACCCAGCTTAGCTTCGATCTGGGCTCTTGAATCACTTTGTAACAATCCATTGGGAAGCGGACCGATATATTTTCCATGTTTCTTATTTTCTTCCATGATCGTCATTGTTAATTCGTCAAATATATAATCGCCCTCGCTTTTCTTGGTGATACCGTTGCTTTCAGCGCCAATATCGAAGTGGAGAACTACTCCCTCTTCACTCACAAAATAGGTCGTATCAAGATTCCTACGCACAGTCGGCCGCCAAGTTATCTTGTCCCGCGAAAGCTGATCGACCAAAGGAGGGTAAACGCTGCTGTGTCCCAAATATTCAATGTAATCCAGAGGGGTCATTACTGCCTATTCCTTCCTGCTTTTTAGTTATAATTATCCCGTTTTTTTGTTCAAGGGTCAATGTAATCTGCCCATTTAGCGGAACAGGCTACCGATTGTACAGGCAGCCTGTAACATAGTGCTATCGTACCTCGTTAGTCTTCTTTTAAACGTCACTTATTTATTACCGAGTTGTTCCGCCAAACCGATTAGAAGTCCTTCTTTTCCGCGAATGTAGCAGAGCCGATACGAGTCCTCGTACTGAACCACTTCGCCAACGAGCTGAGCACCATACTTAGTGAGTCTGGATACCATTTCGTCAATGTCTTCAACGGTGAACATGACGCGTAGATAACCGAGGGCATTTACAGGAGCAGTTCGGTGATCTGATATAGTTGGTGGGGTGAGAAAACGCGAAAGTTCAAGTCGGCTGTGGCCATCTGGGGTAACCATCATAGCAATCTCTACACACTGTGAACCCAGCCCGGTTACGCGACCCGCCCATTCACCTTCGACAGTAGCCCGCCCTTCGAGCTTCAAGCCAATCTCCTCGAAGAAAGAGATTGCGTCATCAAGGGATTCTACAACGATGCCAACATTGTCCATTCTTAGTAATTTGTTTGTTGCCATAGTTTTATCTCCTTATGTGTACAAATTTATTACCTGATCATTTTCATATTAATTCTATCAAGCACTACTAATTCCTTCCAAACGATTGATATCTTGTCACAATTCATGTTAACAAAGAAAAGTCTAAAACGAAATAATGAACGAAAAAGAGCTTTCCCCTCGGTAAGCCCCCACTCTCGTACCCTTTAGGATAATCGTTAATCCCATAAATATTTCGCATAACTGAACAAATTTCAAAGAATAAGGGATTCTCTGACTGCGCTATAGCCGGAGAATCCCTATTACAGTAATGTGCCCTTTAGGCCGCTGGGTCAACCGCACAACTAAACTGGAACGTAGGTTAACCTGATCACCTGCTCGCCAATTCGATCGCTTGCCATGAGGCGCAGCGGCGGCCGCGGACCGGCGAAGAACGGCTTGCCGTGACCCAGCACGACTGGATGGAGATAGAGTCGATACTCATCAACGAGACCGAGCTCCGTTAGACTGTGCGCCAACTCCGGCCCGGAAACTTCAATCACCCCTTCATGCTGAGCCTTCAGTCCACGTATGGCCGCTGCGAGGTCGCCCTCGATCAGAGAAGCGTTCGGACCGACGGACTTTAACGTCCTCGACACCACCCACTTCGGTTTGCTTTGCCACGCCGCTGCGTATTCCCGTTCCGGCTCATCCCATTCCAAATGGTCTTCGTCCCAATACCGCATGGTCTCGTACATGCGGCGCCCGTACAGGCTGCCCGCCAGGCCGCGCACGTCGTCGATGAAATGACGGAATACCACGGGGTCGGGCTGAAATGCCATGTGGTCAACGAACCCGTCCAGAGACTGGTTCAATGCGAAAACGATCTTTGCCATGCGAATGATTCTCCTCTCTGGTTTTCTCTCACATTCATCATCAGGAGTATACGTTCCATTTGCAGCCTCCTTAATGTCTACATTTTATCATCCAACAGCTTGCCCTGTTTCTCATGGATTGCTAATGTGCACAGTCATGTCCCCGACCGAATAGATGGTATAGGAGATTTCCGCAATGCGGTCAAAGGTCTGGCAGCAGTTAGACCATCATCTTCTGTAAAGCTTTCACATAACGTGATCTCGCAATGACAAAGTAGACGGTCTGGGCGACCAGAAAAGCCAGTGCTACTGTAAAAGTAGCCGTATTGACATATGAGATCTTCATATATCCCAGTACAGGCTTCAAAACCACAAGCGTTTGTATCGCGGATATCGGAATCGGAATAAAAAAGATAAAAGCAATTTGCTTCGTAGCCGCTGCACTCATTTCTCTGCTGCTCAGCCCGATCTTCGAAAGTGCATGGTACGTTCGGCTGTCGGCGGATAGCTCATTATGAAGCTTGAAGTACAAAAAGCTTGCCGTCGAAATCGAGAAGATCAAGGCGATAAAAATCCCGATAAAGCTGAACACTGAGGTCGTATTTTTCGTGCTCCAGTATTTATCGGAACGAACCGTCAAATAATTAGCACAATTTGGACAGTCTGGGACGCTGCCCCGGTTCTTATCCATTTGCTTCTGATTCCATGCGTACAGCTCTGTGCCGATCTTGGATTGCTCATCTTGCTGTGAGGGAAGCTGTGTCCAGGAAGGTACATGATAGAAATACTTTTGTCTGCTAGATAAATCAGCTGTTAATTGGGTAAAGTATGCATCTTCCACAATGAGCATAACCCCTGCATGACTAACGCCTCCCATCTGACGCATGCCGATTTCCTGCTCAATCGTAATGCTGGACTCGGTTCCCTCAAGCTTTAATGGCTGCCTTGGCAAACGATTTGAGCCCGGATAAACCGCCACAGCCGTTTGCTCCGACAGATGCTGCAACGGCGCTAGCTCCAGCAAAGTCGCCAGTTCACTAATCTGGCTTGCGCGAACAAACTCTACGTCGCTGCTAGTTGTTGGGTCGTGGGCATAATTCCGCAGCCCGGCGGCAATAGTGTCTATCCGATACCGCTCAAAAGCGATGCCGGCTTCCTGCATGGACTGCTCAATAGTCGCCAGCTCCGCATCGATATGCTCCGGCTGAATTACGTCATAGCTGAAAGCAAATTTATTGTTCAAAAACTGCTGCTTATTGTCTTGATCAACGGCCAGTACGAAGCCTGCGCTTATGCAAGCTATCGAAGTAACAACCGTCACCAGAAACAGCATTCTGGCATTATCCTTCAGCTTATAGCTGATCTCGGAAATCCACAGCAAATTAGTGCTTCGCCATACACGCTTTCGATTTCGTTTGAGCAAACGAATGATGAGAACCGACAGCTGGGAGTAAAAGAGATAGGTACTGGAAATGCCGGAAAAAGCGGCGATAATCAGAACTTTCGGAGATAAAGTGCCCTTGCCAAGGACCACAAAACCAATAGTCATCAAAATCGCGCCCAATATGGAAAGCCAAATCGAAGCATTCGGCTCCCGCTTCGGCCTGCTGCTGCCCTTCAAAAGCTCCAGCACCCGGTTTTTGCGAATAAACAACAGCGTAAATAGCGATATCGCCATAAATAAAGCAACAAAGCAGCTCGCCGTCAGAACAATTGCCTTCATTGGCCAATAAAAGGCCAGCTCGTTAATATCGATCATTTTTGTACTGAACAGCAAAAACAGCTTGGACAACAGCAGCCCGCCGGCGATTCCGGTGACAATGGCAACTGTGCCGATGATCATATTTTCCAAAAAAATCAGGCTATTTATTTGTCCTGGCTGTGCGCCCAGCATCATTAAAATCCCAAACTCCTTATTGCGGGACTTCAAAAAAGCGCTGATCGAGTAGAGCACAAAAAAGATCGCAAAAATAAACACCACGTACGCCGCTACCTGCATGCTGATTAACGTCAATTCGCCCATCGGCGCCCGCCGGATTTCAGGATGATAGATGAAAACGGCAAACGTAAAAAAAATCATCACCATAAAGGCGCTGCTTAACAAATAAGCCATGTAAGCACGGCCATTGCGCCTGACATTATTAAACGCGAACTGAGGAAAATTCATTCATATTCCCTCCCCAGAAAGACAAAGTATCGATGATTTTCTGAAAAAAGGTTTGACGATTTTCCCCGCGGTGAATTTCAGCAGCCAAACACCCGTCTTTAATAAACACAATCCGATGGCAGTAGCTGGCTGCAAGCGGATCATGAGTGACCAGCATCAGCGTAGTGCCCTGCCGTTCATTGATGTCGGCCAGCGATTCCATGACAACTTTCGAAGAGGTTGAATCCAGTGCTCCTGTGGGTTCGTCAGCGAGCAGCAACGATGGGGCAGCGATAACCGCCCTGGCTATGGCAGTCCGCTGGCGCTGCCCTCCAGATATATCATACGTCCGTTTGTTTAATATCGATGTAATATTCAAACGCTCGGCAATTTGCCTCAGCCTCTCTTCCATCTCCGACAGTCGATAGTTGTCCAGTGTCAGCGGAAGAACAATATTTTCTGCGACAGTAAGGGTGTCCAATAGATTGAAATCCTGAAATACAAAGCCAAGCTGCCGGCGACGAAATAATGCCAATTCCTTCTTTCTTAGCTGAAACGGATTGCTGCCGTTAATCAGCACCTCCCCGGAGCTGGGCTCATCAATCGTGGAAACCATATGAAGCAGTGTCGTTTTTCCGCTGCCTGACGGTCCCATAATGCCTACAAACTCTCCTTGCTCGATGGTCAGATGGATATCCGTTAATGCATGTGTCGCAATTTTTCCCGGGTATACTTTATTAAGAGCCTTCACTTGCAAAATACTCATGCTATTCATTCCTTTCAAGAAACGGATCATTGGTTCTTTCTCTATAAATCTACCTGATCGGCGGCGTAGAAACTATCGATTTACCTTAATGAAAGCTTACATCTCGGTTAAGTTTATGTTCGCCTTTGCGTTCGGTAGCTTGTTCAAATTCATTCCGTTCTACTAAATAGACATGGAAAGAAGTGCAGGAAATCAAAGCTTCCTGCACTTCTTTTCCTGCCCGTTTGGGCAAACTATGTGCGATGCTGAAACAACAGGGTTATGGTCGTGCCTGCTCCCGGCTTTGATTGCAACGCAACCTCGTGTCCAAGTCGTCCGCAAACCTCTTTAACCAAATACAAGCCCATTCCGGTAGATTCGTGATATTGTCTCCCGCGTTCCCCTGTATAGTAAGGATGAAATACGCGGTTCAAATCCTCCTTTTCAATCCCGATACCTTGATCCTGTACGGTCAGTTTACACGAATTACCCAGCTCTTCCGCTGAAATCGAAATCATTTTGCCTGTCCCGACGGTGTAGTTCAAAGCATTAACCACAATTTGATCCAACAAAAATCGCAGCCATTTCGCATCTGAATACACCTTCAAACCCTCTCTGATTTGGAGCAATGGGGTAATTCCCTTGCGGATAAACAGCTTGCGGTTCCCGGCTACAACCTCGTTGACGATCTGACGCAGCTCCACGGCTTCGACCGAGAAATCATGCTCGAACCGGTCGAGTCTGGCGGTGTACAAAACCATTTCCAGCCCTTTTCGCAACCGGTCCAGCTCCTCCTGGACGCTGTCGGCAGCCGGCTCCTCCAGCTCCTGCAGCAGCAGTTGAATGACGGAGATCGGCGTTTTCATCTGATGCACCCAGCGGTTCATGAAAACGAGATGCTGCTCGTTTCCGCTTTGCTGCTGCTGCAACTGGTCCTTGAAATGCCGATGGTAGCTGTGCAGCAGCTCATGTACCGCATCGGACAGCGGCGCCTCATCCATGGGCTGTAGCAACTCCTCCAGCGCAGCATGCGACAGTTCCAGGCGCCGATACAGCTCCCGGTGCTGGTAGTAGCGGTAAATCAAATATAATGCAAGTACAACCGTGCTTAACAGGAAGCCGTATAAGACGATCGCAAAAGGCCGCCCTTCTCCGGCAAGCCAATAAAGCAAAGGAACTAATGCAACCTGAACCGAATAAAACAGCAGCAGAGGCACATGCTCCTTCCAGAACAGCTTCATTGCAGGTCCTCCCGCTTTACTGCAAGCTTGTAACCCACTCCCCGGACCGTTTCTACCAGATCCTCAGAGCCAAGCTCCTTCAGTTTTTTGCGCAGCCTTGTAATGTACACATTTAAGGTGTTGTCATCGATAAAATGATGATCTTCCCACATCAGATCCAGCAGCTTCTCTCTGCTTACTGCTCTCCCCTGCTTCAGCATAAGCGCCTCCAGCAGCTGGCTTTCTTTCACAGTCAGTTCGGCTCCATTGCCCTCGTAGCTTACGATGTAGCGCTCGGGATACAGGGTTAGCTCGCCGGACTCCAGCTTTTTCTCTTCCTGGCTTGAAGCGTAAGCTCCGAAAGCTCTGCGTAAATGGCTGCGTATTTTGGCCATGACGACCTCATAATGAAAAGGCTTGGTTATGTAATCATCCGCCCCATTCTCAAGAGCCATCACCTGATCCATCTCATTGTCCCGGGCAGATATAAATATAATCGGGCAATGCGAATGCGTACGGATTTGTCGGCACCAGTAGAAGCCGTCGTACTTGGGCAGGTTTATATCGAGCAGTACCAGATCGGCTCCATATTCCTGAAGCTCCTCCAGCACATGATTGAAATCGGCTACCTCCCTCGCTTCGAATCCATATTTGGACATGTACGAGTGCAGCAGGCTGGAGATTTTCGCATCATCCTCGACTATGAATATTTTGTACATAAGACCAGCTCCTGTTTCCGACTTGAAAGCGCAAACGAATGGATTCCTTTGCAATTGTACCAAAATATACGCAAATAAACCTCCAAATCGCTGCTAACGATTTTGGAAGCTATTGTTTTGTCGAAAAGGATAGGTTGGACAAACTAAGCATTTATTTATCGAAACTGCCCGCTATTCCCCCAACCCACGACGCGCTTCGCGGCACCACAGATGATGTGACCCTATAAAATCAAAAACCCGCGTGTTATGCGGGTTTGAATCGTTCTTATGCAAAAATGTTTCTATTAAAGTAGCGAGAGGCGTCCATGATGCTTAGCTGTGCAAGCCCCCTTCCAAGCGAGGACGATTACGATAGTGACCGATCGGTATTTGGATGAGACTGGTTTTTCCATAATGAGCTAAATCGTAAATCTCATCGCAAAAACTTGGATTATATCCGAGCAACGGTCGCCCTCCCATTCCGATGGCGGAGGCTGCCAAGAGTAAGTGTTGTACAAGCATCCCTGCTTCCATTTGTTGAATACGGTATCCCCTGTACCCCAAAGCCGATTTGAAATAGTCTTTCTCACCAGCCACATGCATGCAGAGCGGTATTTGAAACAAATTGACGTTGTCCAGGGACATCCCCTCTTGCAGCCTGAATCTATGATCTCCGGGAAGTATTCGATGCAACTTATGGCTTGCACCGTCATAACGATAAGCGCCGTCTGGAATTCCTTCAACGTTATACATACAACAGTACAAGGACAAACGGGGCACAGACTTTTTGTGAGGACCCTTCAAATCATTGTAATAATAGAAGGATGCCGTCGCTTCTTGTAACAACGAAGCCACTGTCGACGCATTCAACTTGCTTAACACAAAATCCGACTCCGGCGAATACCGATTTCGGCAAATCGATGCCAGATCATATGACAAACGCTCCACACGGGGCATAAATACCGACCGCATTCCGCTGTCAACGTGATTCTCCGTTACGTCATAGCGAAACCGTTCCGTCGAATCCAGCATTGATTCTTCGTTCATTTTGGCCAGCATCGGGTATTCCTTAACTTTTTTCGACCTTATGAAATGTTCATGCTGAACGCCGGGTAGCTCCCTGCATAGATCAACCGCAGCAACTTCCCCATTTCCATAATTCCCGCCATAAAACCAATTTATCGCCGGCTCCATCGAAAGCGGAATCACCGCATATACGCTCTCCTCATTCTCAGATATCCCGAGTAAATGATTAACTGCCCGATCGAGATATTGAAAATATACGCCGGATTCATAACCGAAACGTTTCGTCACCTCAAGCAATTGCCCGATCAATACTCCGGAATCCAATCCTTGAAGTCGATAGGCAAAGTCGTTGTATTTATAAAAATTTTTCCAGAACATAACCGAAACAAAAACAGTGCAAAAACAATGTGACATATCGCAACGATTGCCGAGAGTACGGGCAAGATAGGAATCGAAATTTCCTTCACGAAGCAAAACCAAACGATGATGCGCCGCATCATAATGGTAAATCCCATAAGGGGTATTCATCGTCTTCAAATATACATATAGTTCGTTGGGATATAACCCCCCTCCTGACGGTATGAAACGCCGGTACATTTGAACCGGGCCCGCCGATAGGTTTACGGATTTAGCCGCAGAGTTTTGGCTTAATTGGGCGAGGCCATATACATGCCAGAGTAAATGACCGATTGTCGTCAAATCCGTATTGGCGGGCGATTCACGCCGTTCAAGCGTTAGCGGTACTTCCGAGGATAAAGGTACGACCGGCAGGCTGCGATAGAGCTTATAGGTCAGAGGCGCGTCCTCCCAATCGATCTCCCAATCCGGCGGTCTGGACTTGTCAGTATCCGCATGTAGATTGCTCAGGAATTTATCAAGACTCATACTTCTCCCTCCTGAGGACATACGATGCAATATCTGCATCTAATGTACATTCGTACTCGGGTCTATGGGAAGGGATGCGGTTGTGAATTTAGTTGTTCCGGAAGCAATGGCTGGTCCGTATATCCGAGCATCGCGGGCACCTTCAGCACCCTCTCTAGCCCAGTCAAACGGGTGAGATGATGACCGAACGTCATCGGCAGCATCCCTGGAATCAGTACCTTTACACAATGCAGATCGTTTCGTTTCAATTCCGGCGTAGTCTGATCCACCACGATCACATCGAGGTTCAACTTCCGGAAAGCCAGCAGGACATCCTTCAGTTCATCGGTCAAATCCGTATGAACCGGAGTCCGGTTGAATTCCTCTTGAAACGTTCGTAGAGGACGATTTCTTTCCAGTAGAAATTGCAGACGTTCCTCTGCTTGCGGCAAGCTGTACAGCATCGAATGATCCTCCATCTCCCGCACCAGCCACGGATTGTGGTACATCTGCTCGTATTGCTCCCGATTCGCATGGAACTTTTCGTTTAGCGTTAGCATCATTCCGGATAATTCATGAACCGAACTTTTCGCCGCCCGAACCGGATCCTGATGTGCTCCGGCAGCGCAAATCAGATTTATGCCCTTTTGCTTCTTGTTTTTTGCCAATGCCCAGATGCTTGGAATTCCGTTCTCCATAGTTGCGTTATACAAATGAACATCAAATCCTGCCACCGTCCGCAAACGGTTTATCATTAGATCCAGTTCGGGATCTCCCGCGGAATGAGGATCAATCCGAGGCAGTGGAAGCTTCGCATACCAAGTCAGCAGGAATGAATCCCGCTCCACCACTTCCATGATGCCATAGAAAATGGCCTCCTCTAAGCTGCCTCCAAGCGCGCAGCCGTTGGACGTCTCATAGACAAAACCTTGTCCGCAGCTCGAGCTGTAATAGGCAAGCTGTTGGGGAACTAGAATAGGATTTTGACGCATAAACGAATAGCCCCAAACCCAATCGATCGGTTCATCGGGATGAAATGGCTTGAAAGGAAAATTAGACTGCATGTACTGCTCATTCGCATACATGCCTACCGTGACGGGGTTAAGAGCGTGATCCGCCAGATTGCGGTAACTTTCGATGACCATTGTTTTTTTGCCGCGGGGTGCCATCCCGCAATAACGCTCCAACCCTTCCATGATGGCGGTCAGCTCGCTTTCCGCATAGGAATGCGTTCGGCCAGCCGCTGGCTCGTCATGATCAAACATCGGTAGATTTACGCTCACATCGGCAAACGGCGATACGAAATCAACCATTTTGCCGCTCAAAAAACCGGTCTTAAAACCCAGGTAGTCTTCGACCAGAATATCCTTCAAGTCTGCAAGTGAACGGCAGCGGTAACTTTTCTCGCTGATTTTAGGACTTGGCTTCAGTGAAATGCAAGCTGTATCAGGCGTGTCTTCAGGCAGTTGACCGCAAACCGGACAGAGCGGATCGGGTAGAAAGAAGTGGCTTTTGCTTTTCAACGTTTTCATGTCTATGAAAAACATCCGTTCTTCCAAGCCGGATCGGTTGCCCTGAAGAAACTTTTGCGATTCTGCCACGAGCAGGAATGCCATCTGTGATAATCCCGTAAGCGAAGCCCACGCATCGCTCGGAATTCCACCAGCCTCCCCCAAACGGTGCCGCAGCATCCACATCTCCTTGCGGTCACGTCCGGCCATAAGCTGCCGGGTATCGGCACATTGCGTACATCCGGGTAAACCTGGGCGAACCAGCGGTCCGACTACACCTTCGCCGAATGCGACGAAACCTCGCAGCCATGGAATGCCCGCTGCCCGAAGTAACGTTTCTGCCTCCCGATGAACGGAAGGACGCCATGCATCGTGCAGCACCAAGGCAAACGCCGCCGTTTTCGGTACTCCGTCCTTTAAATCGCTTAATCGTATAGTCCGGCATAGTTCGGACATTTTTTGGCTTACAAGGTCCGCTAACTCGCCTTCTCCAATGATGGCCGCCACTGTGTTCACCGGGACATCTCCTCTCGCAACAATACGCCAAACACGCCTTCAAACTCTTCCTTCAAAAACGGTTCCACAGCCAGATCCACAATGTAGAGCTGTTTGCCGTTCTTTCTCAAGGTTTGAATGGCTTCCCGTAAAACTTTCGATTGTGTTACGCCTTCACTTGAGGGTATAACTAGATCGACCGCGTCCTCTTTACCGAGTTGCACAGACGAAGCTTCCACCACTTGAGCCGCAATGCGTTCGGAAACATTCTGTACGCTATGCAATGCAGCTTTTAAGGCTTTACGAAACGCCATTGTCATATTCAAGCCTGTACTGCCATACCAGCGATCGCCCGTACCGACCCACGCCATTGGGAACCCGAACATTTCCTCCCCCAATCCGATCACAGGCGTACCGTTCATAGTGGTCAAAGACTGTAAATAAAACCGGCATTCTTCATCTTCCATCTTGTTCGAATTTACCCGAATGACAGGTACCTTCCCGACCCTATGCCGCCTTGCCAACTGTTCACTTAAATTTGCATGCAAACCGCGATTAACAGCTTCGGCAGCTGTTTCCCCTACTCCGAATCCAATAATCTCCTTGGTCTTTACCAGGACATCGGCCAAACGTGACACATACATCTCAATCCCGGTAAGCCCCGCTTCTCGCCGCGCTTCCTCATGAGTCAAACCAGAACAGACAAGACCCCGAAGAAGTCCCGCCGGTCCCTCCGATAACGGATCAACCGACTGAACACGGCACTGGGAGAGCGGAAGCTGTCTCAAGTTCCCTTCTTCCCAAATATGAAGAATTCCCGTTTGTTCTGAAGTCAATCGGTTCAAATATGGCAGCAAACGGTTCGATTCGACTCTGTCAGAGCTCCCGTCAAACCACTGCTTCGAAACTTCAATTCTTTTGGCTGCCTCATGCCCGTGTACCAAAGGATGCGGCATGAAAGGATGCCAGCTTCCTTCAAGCGTTTCGAGATCAAGCAAAAAGAACGAATTTCTTAAATCCGATTCTCCGGTAACCGATTTAAATAGCTCGAAAACGAGCACATTAGCGAGCATCGCTCCCGCTGTAGAAGAAAAGTCATGCAAACTAGGATCTTTATAAATGGCTGACTGATGGATGCGGCGCCATGCCGATTCCCAGCATCCCCCAGAATCCGGATGTACGACCGGACCCGCCATTCCAGTTTGATGGACACACATTGCCGGCAGGAGAACCTTGTTCTCGGCTTTGCAAACCGATTGAAGAAGGCGGAGTTCTTCGACATTTCCCTCTTGAGATACATACAGAATCGATTGGAACGGCTGCACTGCCTCTCTCCAGCCGTCTGCTCCTCCTTTCCCTGGCTTGATCTCATTCAGAAGCACATCCGGATCCGTTCGGCGGGCTTGCTCAGCTAACTCTGTCAGTCGAAGCCGGTTCGTCAGCCCAGAATCCGTTATCAAGATGTTGAGCTTAGGCATTCCTGAAGTGATTAAAGAAGCAACCAACGCAACAAAAAACGGACCGGACCCGATCGCTAATACGTCCGTCTGTCGATAACATTGAAACCTGTATGCGCCGGAATCGCCGAGACTGTCTAAAAAAGCTATTTGTGCAGCGTATTTTTGAAGAATGTCATCAGACAATTGATGCGGACGATCTTGACTCACATCCCGAATATAGCCATTTTGATACAGCACGTCCGCAATTTCAAATACCCGGTCCCGATAAGGGGCCGATAATCCGTTCGTCAAATCTGCTAATGTGAATTCCCCATTGAACACAGGGATCAGTTTTTCAATCCACCGATCGATCATTTCGCCTTCCATACGAAAGGTGCCGACGTTATTCCGGAAATACACGCCGTCGTTCGGAACCGGGAGATAAAATGTATCACTGTTGACGTTCAGACGCGCCGCAGGGGTCAACTTAACCACTTTGCTCCTCCTTACTGTTATTTACCTGAAATCACCTTCCATAACTATATGTACATCAATTCGTCCGACATGCCTTGCTCTTCAATATATAATGCCCCTGACAACTTGTCGCTGTACAGGGGCAGTGCTTCTCATCATGATATGCGGCTTCTTTATTGATAACTAATAACGATCGGTTAACGACAGTGATGGCAAAAGCCGCCGCAGCGATGAAAACCGCCGCAAAATCCGCCACAGCGATGGAAGCCGCCACAGAAGCCGCCGCAAAATCCGCCACAAAATCCGAAGCCGCCACAAAAGCCGCCAAAACCAAAACCGCAAAAGCCGATGCACAGCCGTGACGGATCTGTCGTGTTCATATCATTAGGATATTGGCCTGTCAGATTTGGGTTTTGCTGATTCCAAGGTGTCATCTGGCCAGCCTGAAACTGAGAGACGCTCAACTGCTGAAGTTCATTTTGGAAATCGTTCATTATAAAAAACCTCCGGTAATTTTTTGATAATGAGTATTGGCGCAAGGAAAGATAGAACATTATTGAACATGATTCCAATCTATGGAGCGGAATCCGCACTTGTTACTGATGTAAACGCCCATTTTATAGGCCTTTGTACTATACAGAGGGTGATTATGCGGAAAGGAATTAACTGAAGTAAGGCTGCTGCGGGTGGTCATTGCGAAAGTAATTTATCCTTACGTTGGTAAGGCAACGGGTAGAATTCTTCAGCGACTTAGGGCAGATAAAGAAAGCGCCGATGAAAAAAAGCTGTAAAACCGCGTCTTGGGTTGCGGTTTACAGCTTTTTTTGGCGTTCATTTTCCGGCCGGAACTATGCGGCTCGGGCATGGTTAAGAGGCGATTGCGGAATTTCTATTTCAGCTGTTTTGCAAGTTTGAAAAACCCGTCGCGCCGACGTATTACAGCAATTCGGCCAACCGGATCAAGTAGTCCGGCAAGTCGATCTTTCCTTCCACTCCGAGCGCTTTCACCTGTTCCATATATGCACGGATCGAGGCCAGCTTGACCTGCGGCTTTCCTTCTTTCTCGGCCTGCTCCGCATGTCTCAGCTTGACCGTCAGCGCATTGGCGATTCCGTGCGCGTTCGGCTCGGTCAAGGCGTGTTCGGTCGCACGGATCAGGCCGTCGAAGTCGACGGAGCTTTGCTCCTCACCGACTGCCCCGGCTGCGGGAAGCCCGACTGATTCGTCTTGTACGACGAGATCGTCGATGTAGACGTCCGTCCCCGCTCCGGCGCCGGTCGAGAGCAGCAGATGCGTAACGACCGGCCCCGGATTCGCCGCCGGAATTTGTCCCTTATGGACGCCGTTCACATACACATCTGCCCCAGCCTCCGCCAGATCGAAATCAAGACGAATATCGGACCATTGATTCAAGGGCAGGACCGTCGGCACGGGCAAGTCATGAAAGAGATCCGAAACGGTCGGAATGGTTTTTACGGTCATCATATCTTGCAGCGCATTGCTGAATGTAAAGGCCGTATCCGCATAACGCTGATGCACTTTTACATAACGCGCGTCCACAGACATACCGCCCAGTGTAATGGTGCCGCCCGTTTTGCTGAATATCCAGCCGGTTATTTCCCTCCAGTCTCCTGCGTTCGTATCGCTTGCATAGACGGACAGATCGCCCGAGGTCAACCGATTCGTTCCATCGCTGTCCCGCAACCGGATTTCCTTGATAGTCTCTACACCGCCCAGATCGACCCCGACGCTGCGGCTGCTGTAGTCGAGGGCAACGGGCCCCGTATGCGTAAAATTGCTTAAATTCCCGGCGAGCGGATTTGTATCCCCATGCAGAAACCCTGTCATGGGATTATGCTCCGCCGTCTGAACGGTCAACATGTCCTGCAAGTCGTTTACGAACGTAAAGCCCGTGTCCGGGTAGCTTTGATGAACCTTGATGTACCTCGCTTGAACCGACATCCCTCCAAGCACGATGTTCCCGTTCGTTTTGGCAAATGTCCACCCGTTCACCGGCACCCAGTCGCCGTTGTTCGTATTGCTTGCATAAACGGACAAGTTGCTTGCGGTCAGCCGATTAACGCCGTCATTGTCCCACAGCTTGATCGTCTGAACTGTCTCCACGCCGCCTAGGTCGATTCCGATGCTGCGGCTATCGTAGTCCAATCCGAACAAGCCGCTACCGCCAAAATAGTTTATATTCCCGTTAACCGGATCCGTATCTCCATTCTTATAACCGCTCGTGCGGGACTCGCCCGTATTCACCTCCATCATGTCCAGCAGCTGGTTCACAAACGTAAAGGCGGTATCGCCGTAATTTTGGCGCACTTTGACGAATCTTGCCTGCGTCGACAGCCCGCCGATCGTAATGCTTTCGTTCGTCTTAGCGAACGTCCAGCCCGTTACTAGGCGCCAATCGCCGGCATTCGTATCGCTGACGTAAACGGACAAGTTCGTTTGGCCGATCCGATTCGCTGCGTTATTGTCGTGCAGCTTGATTTCCCGGATCGTTTCGACGCGGCCGAGGTCCATCCCTATGCTGCGGTATTTGTAGTCGAGGGCGAAGAGGCCGACGTATCCTAAGTGTCCCAAGTTGCCTTCGGACGGATTCGTATCGTCGTTCAAAAACCCGACCTTTCTATTGTACGTCGCCGGGGAGCTCGAATAGGCAAGCGAGCCGTCCGGCGTCACCTGAAGCAAGTAAGCCGTCCCGACCGCATTCGATTGCTGTGAATAGCCTTCCTGCAGCGAGATGTTGAGCCCGTTTGCGAAGCTGGACCCGTTAACGGAAAAGCGCACGCTCCCTTTGCGAACGGCAGGGAACAGCCTGGAGGCGCCTGTTAGCGTAATATTGTTTGCGTTGTCGAAAATACGCAAAGAGCGTTCGCCTTGTTTGGCGCGATTGGCGCTCGTCGACACGACGCCGGAGCTTGTCGTTTTCCACCAATAATCGTTCGCCAGACGGCTGCCGTTATCCGGAGCAGCGGCGTTTTTCTCATATTCGAAATCGTCCAGCGCCCCGTGGCTGCGGCGCAAAAACCGATCGAAATCTTCCACCAGCAGCGAACCTTTCATCGTTACTCCCGACCACGAGAACAAGTAGGCGTCGTCACCGGCGGGTACTTTATCCGACTCGGTCGCCTGAACGGTCTCGGCATTCGAGTACCAGCCGGGAGTAGAAAACTGCGTCCGCCCGAACACGTCCCGGTACCCGTTCCACGTCTGAGTTTCGTCGTCGCTGTACGCCACGGTCAGATCGTTGCGTTGGTAACTGTCCGCCCCCATCGCATTATGCCCCGACCAAGTGAGCAGGATCGAACCGCTTCCTTCGCGGCTGAGCGCCGGGAACGTGTTCGAGCTCAACACGTCGCTGTCCTCCACGGGGGACCAGGTCGCTCCATGGTCGGTCGAAACGGACGAGCCCAAATGCGTCTTATCTCCCCGCTGCTGGCGGGCGTATATGCGAAGGGTGCCGTCGGCCAGCTCGATAATCGCCGTCTCCGACACGCCGCCTTCTCCGCCGATTGCCGGAATCGTCAGATCGGAGGCGCTTTTCGTCCATGAAACACCGTCATCGTCCGAGTACGCGACGCTGGCCGCGAACGTGCCGTCGTTCCCGACGACGAAGGCGAACGAGGCGACGAGTCGGCCGGTGCTTAATCGGATCGGATTCGAATACGTAAGCGCATAGTTGATCGGATTGCCGAGCGACGATACCATTCCTGACATTGGGACCGGCGTGCCGAATACCGGCTTATGGCCGTTAAATCCCGTCGATTTGACCGAGTACATATCGGTACGGCATACGGATTGGTCCAGACAGCTGTGTACCCCGTCCCAGACGCCGTAGTAGAAGTAGGAATAAAAGACGATATGGACGACGCCCGTATTCGGGTCGACATAAGCGCCGCCCGGACTGTCCAAAGATACGCCCGCTCGGCTGCCCGGCGAAATCAGCGGCTCCGGCGCCGTCCACGTTTTGCCGTCATCGAGCGAATATTTGGCGTAAATGCCCCGCGTTATATCCGTTTGCGCCATCAGCATCAACGTGCCGTCTTTCAGCCGCACGGGTTTTATGTTCGCTCCGTAGGCGACGCCGCCATCGTCATGCGTCGTCAACGTTTTATTGCCGTATTCGACCTGCAGCGCCTCTTGGCCGGCGCCGACGAAGACAGCCTGCGGATTGCCGTAATACATATACAGCGTCTGCGAGGCAAGCGGCTGCATCTCGGGGATGCGGACGTAAAAGCCGCCGTCGTCCATGTAGAACGGCAGCTCCATGCCCCCGGCGTCCGCGAACCGAACATCGCGTAAATCGGCCTGCATGTGTCCCGCTGCGATGAGCGACTGGACGTCAATCTCGCTTTTCTCCACATAAACCGCCCGGTCGTAAATCGTTTCGCCGTTCGGATTGGATACGGCTACCGATTTACGGTACAGCCAGTCTCCCCCTCCGCTCGCCGTCCATCGTCCCGGAGGCAAGTTATGGACGGAGATCATGTCCTGCACATTGGAGGCGGAAAACTCGGCGGCACTGTCGTCAAAATGGTTGTGCACCTTCACATACCGGGCCGTTTGCCCGAAATTGTACAGTAGGATCGTATTGCCCAGCTTCATAAAGTCCCAATCCCGGACCTTCGTGAACGCTACATTGTCCTGACTTATGTATAGCGACAAATCGCCCTTTTGCATACGGTTTGCGTTCGCGGAAGCGGCTTGAAGCTCGATCGTATTAAACGTCTTCATGCTGCCCAGATCTGCCCCGATACTATTCAGCCCGCTGTCGAGGGCAAAGGCTCCGGTCGCCCCGAACGAAGTCAGCGCGCCTTTCGCCGGATCGCGGTCCCCGTATACGGAACCGGCCACCGTCGCCAGTTTGCCGGGACCGGATACGCCACTCTGAATCAGCGGCTCGGCCTTCACGGGGGATACTTCCAAAATCGCCGTAAACGACGTCAGAGCCATAATAGCACATAGTAGGATCATCAGCGTTTTTCTCAACAAGTCCATCGAATTCCCTCCTCGAAGATACAAAGTAACCATCCCTTGCTGAATGCTACTCTTTCACCGACCCCAGCACGATGCCGTGAACGAAAAATCGCTGCAAGAACGGATAAATAAGCAAAATCGGGATCATGGCGACCATCAGTTTCGCGGCGTTCAAGGTCTTATTCGATGCCTTCATCGCTTGAAGCATTTGTTCGGTCGACATTTCAGTCATCATATCGGGTGTGATATTAATGACCAACTGTTGGATATACGTCTGCAGCGGATAATGATCCGGCTTGCTCATATAAATCAATCCGTCGAAAAAAGAATTCCAATGCCCGACAATACTGAACAGCGTCACGGTCGCGAGCGACGGAACGGAAAGCGGAATATAAAGGCGAATCAGCGCATACCACGGACCGGCGCCATCGACGACCGCCGCCTCGTCCAATTCCTTCGGCAAGCTGCGAAAGAAATTCATAATGAGAATGACATTAAAAATGGGAACCGCTCCCGGAACGACCAAAGACCAGATTGTATTTTGCATCCCGAGCGTCGTGATCGTCATATATAGAGGAATCAAACCTCCGGAAAACAGCATGCAAAAGACGAGATACCACATGTACAGGTTTCTCCCAGGGAATTGCCTCGATTGCCGGGACAAAGGATACGCCATGAGGACCGTGAGCAAAAAGTTGAGAGCGCCTCCCAAAACGACCCGCTTGACGGATACGCCGAACGCCCGGAAAAATTTTTCGTCATCGAGAATAATATGATAGGACGTCAGGTTGAACCCCGCCGGCCACGCGGTCACCTTCCCCGCATTCACGGCGGCTTGGTCGCTGAAGGAGAGCGCGATCGTATACCACAGCGGATAGAGGGACATCATCGCCATGAGGGCTAATACAAGAAAAATCGTGAAGTCAACCATGCGATTAGACAGTGTTTGCGACCTTACCATAACGGCCTCCTTTCTAAAAAATCCGATAGTTGGCCAATCGGTAGGCCAATCGATACGAAATCGCAATCAGAACGATCGCAACGACCGACTTCAATAAACCCACGGCAGTAGCCAAGCCATATTGCATTTGCACGATGCCGATCCGGTATACATAAGTATCGATAATATCGCCGGAGGAATAGACGAGCGGATTATAGAGGTTGAATATTTGATCGAATCCGGCGTTGAGTACATTGCCGAGACTCAGAGTGGTCAAAAGAACGACCGTCGGCATGATCCCGGGTAGCGTAATGTAAACCAGTTTATGGAGCCGGTTTGCCCCGTCCATTTCCGCCGCTTCATATAAAGAAGGATTGATGCCGGTCAGCGCGGCCAGATACACGATGGCGCCGAATCCGAACTCCTTCCACACATCGCTCCACACGACGATATGACGAAACCATGTATTGCTGGCCAAAAACATGATCGGGTCCACGCCGAAGAGAGCAAGAAACTGATTGAGGATCCCTTCAAGCGACAAAATGTTGGCCAGGATGCCCGCCAAAATGACCCATGACATAAAGTGGGGCAAATATACGACCGTTTGAACGAGCCGTTTGAACGAACGAAGACGGACTTCATTCAGAAGCAGCGCGAATGTGACCGGTACGATAATGCCGGCAGCGATTTTCATAGATGCAATAATCAGCGTATTGAACAGCACTTGCTTGCTGTCAGGAATTTGCAGCATAAAGGTAAAGTTGTCAAATCCGATCCAATTCTGTTTCCAAATCTTTTTGCCCGGCACAAACCGCTGAAATGCCATAACGAGTCCGAACATCGGCACGATGCTGAACACAAAAAGCAGCAAGGCGCCGGGAAGCATCATAATATGATAGTGCATGATCGTTTTTTTGTCTCTCATTCCCTCTCACCCTCGCAAGAAGCATGGAAGGCGCCAAGTCGGACAACTTAACGCCTTCCTTTTCTTTCCTGTCGTTTATTTTTTCGCCGCTTGTTCGACTTCTAAGGTGATTTGGTCGCCTCCGAGCCGCTTCCATTCCGCAACGAACGAATCGAACTGGTCGACAGACCCTTCACCGAGAATGATCTTCAAGAACGTTTCGTTTTCAAGCTTCTGTAAAATGGCCCATTTCTGCTCCATCGTTTTCGTCTGTCCGAAAAAGACATTGCGCACGACATTGTACTTGGCCGGATCGGTTTCCGCCGAGCCCGCCATCCTTGCCGTCGCATCGGACCAAGCGGCGACATCCTTCTTCGGATTCTCATCGTTTTTCTTTACGTTGTCATACCAGGGCTTTACAGACTCGGAGAGTTTGGAAGGGTCTTTGGCTTCCCATGCCTTCTTCAATACCGAATGATCCCTGAACACAACATCTTCATAATCCAGCTGGAGGGCAAACGGCCATTGCGTCCAGCTGACGTTAAGTCCCTTATAAATATCTTTGGAATCGGGATCAAGCAACCGAATGCCATCATACTCGACATTCAACACCTTCATAACTGCTTCGGGATTTTTGTACCCCTTCCTTACGACAAGGAACGAACCTACCGGATTCGGATCATACGTATTGTATTTCCCGTCCTCATCTACCGGAACGGAATAGGGTCTCCACTCTGCTTTCGGATCGTTTTTAACGGAGTCGGGAAACGGGCTGACAACCGGAGACCACCACGGTCCGAATACGATACCTGATTTCCCTGCCGCAGCAAGCTCATTTTGGTCTTTGCGTACGGCGAATTGTTTATCGATTACGCCCGCCGCATACATGTCGCGGAGCTTCGCCAATGCGGTCTTCATTTCCGGCAATATGGAACTGTAGGAAATGTTGCCCGATTTGTCTTTCAGCCACTGTCCTTTATAAGCGCGGTAAGCTCCAAAGATAGGATCGAAGGTGTTCAGCGAGTTATACCCTGCCAAAGTCGGAAATGCGGTCAAACCTGATGTATCCTTCTGACCGTTGCCATCCGGATCTTTTTCGATAAAGGCTTTGGTAATATTGATTAAATCGTCAACCGTCTTTGGCGGCTGCAATCCCAGCTTTTCCAGCCAATCCTGCCTGATCCAGGTCAAGCTGTGCTGACCGCTGATGTTCGTGCTGGGAAGCCCCATCAATTTTCCGTTGAAAGTTGCCCTGTTTAAAACGCGGTCGCCATACGACTTGTAATAGTCTTTGATTAGCGGGCTTGCCAGCTTCTGATAGACGTCTGTCAAATCGGCAATCAGATCGGCTTCCACCAATTGCTTCAGCTGCGCTTCTTTCACGATGAACGCGTCCGGAAGATCCTGGCTTGCGATCGATACCGACAGCTTTTGCTGGTAAGCGTCCGGCGTCTCCGTCTGCCAGGCGTGCGTCACTTTGACGTTCAATTTTTTCTCGATGTACCGGTAGAATTCGTTGTTGTCGACGGTGTCCCCGTTGGGCAGATTCGTGT
Organism: Paenibacillus contaminans; assembly: GCF_003285015.1. Taxonomy (GTDB): domain Bacteria; phylum Bacillota; class Bacilli; order Paenibacillales; family NBRC-103111; genus Paenibacillus_V; species Paenibacillus_V contaminans. Next base: position 34,448 of record NZ_QMFB01000029.1, read on the forward strand.
TTTTCGTGCTGATGCTTTTTCCCAGGCTAAGCGTAATCTGCTCCGTAAATTTGGAAAAAGGATCGTTCTTGCCGACTTCTTGCGCGTCTTTCGTTTGACTCGGCACAGTGTTTGGAGCCGCTTCCTGATCACTTTTGCCGCATGCCGACGCAAGGAGCGCCAGCGACATAAGCGATACTGCGGTCGTCTTGTACTTCATTCTATTTACCCCCTCGACTGAATTTTCCTTGCACTTCGAGTCTATAACACTTTTCGCCCGGAACGGGAGCGAATACCGTCGGCGGCAGGCGGAGTTCTGTCCTCTGTTATGTGGAGCTCGTCCGGCAACCGACCGTTTTCCTACCGACTCTGACGAAATTCACACCTAAGTATCGTCGCCAGGCATCGTAAGCGGAATTGTCATCGTCATAACAGTACCTTCTCCGATCCGGCTTTCAATCTGGAAGCGCCCATGATCTCCGTAGTGAACGCCGATCATCCTCACCACGTAACTGAGCCCGATGCCAAGACCTGCTTTATTTTTTTCTTTCTCATAGGTCATCAGCCTGGAGACTTCTTCCTCGGTCATTCCCGCTCCGTTATCTTTCACCTCAATGTTCATATGGCTTCCTCGTGCGGCGACGCGCACCACCACGACTCCCTCTTCATCCCGAAGTCCATGATACAGAGCATTTTCCACGATAGGCTGCAGAATAAAACGCGGAATCGTCTGATCCAGCAACGCTTCGTCCACGTCGTAACGGACATCGAACTGGTAATCGTAACGGATGCGCTGGAGCTCCACATAGTCTTTCAAAGCGCCTAGTTCCTCGCGCAGCTTGACCGCAGCTCCCTCTTTCCCGAGATTATAATGCAAGACACGCGTAAAAATGGACACGAGACGGTCGATTTCATGCTGTCCGTTCATGCGCGCGATCCATTGGATCGTATTTAACGTATTATGAATAAAATGGGGATTGATTTGATGAAGGAGCTTCTCCACCTCCAAAAGTCCTTTCGTCCTTTCCTTCTGTTCGATTTCCGCGAACAATTCCCCGATTCTGATTCGCATCCGGTCGAACTCGTACAGCACGCTGTCGAATTCGCGCACGTTTGTTCGGTTAAGCCCGGAATCGAACCTGTTACCGGCCATGGAGCGGATTTCTTTCAGAATGCTGCGGATAGGACGATAGACGGTTCGCCACACTAGCAGCGCGAGTGAGATACTAATGGCAAGACATGCGAGGCTGATGCCCCCATACCGCAATAGCCAGGCGCGGAATTCTTTCTCAAAATCGCTCTTATCGACCGCAACGACGATACTCCACCCTTGCGCGCTGGTCTCTCTGAATAGGTAGAACCCCTCATCTTCCTCTGTCTTACCATTCGCAGCTTCCTTCTTCGGGAATTCGACGCCGGATGGAAATTGAAGCGGGGCGTCGCTGTAGGCAATTTTACCGTCCTGATTGAGCAGGATATGGGAAGCGTTCATCCCATAATGATGCTTGTTTAGCACTTCCTCAAATAGAAGCAGGTTCGTTTCAATATACACAAAGATCGTTTGCGGTTCGACGCCGGGCACATTGATCGGCCTAGATAACGAAAAAACGGTATTCCGGCCGAACTTGTAGGCCGTTTGATGCGGACCGTAATAGGAGCCGCCCTTGACCCCGGACAGCAAAGGCAGCGAGTCAATAGCGAAATCATCGCGAATTTCCCGGGTTTGGAACTTGGCCTTCTTCTCGTCGGTAAAATAGTAAAGCATGACACCTAAATAGGGATTCGTGAAATTGACGAGATTCATATTTTTCTGAATGTCGGTTGTGATCTGCAACTGCTCAAATACGCTTTGTGAAGAAAGCAGGCTGGACAGCGATTGGCCGAGGGTTCCTTCTTGCGAGAGCTGCAAGGAAGCATACTCCATATTGCTGAGCGTATTCTCGAGACTTGTCCGCGTTTGGGACAGCGCATTTTGGATCCCGTTTTGGATTTTCTCATGAAAAATGGTTTGCAGAGCCAAATAAGAAATCGCTCCAAGCAAGATAAGCGGTATCATAGTGCTCATTAGCAGCGTGGCAATCAGTCGCGTTTTCAAGGATGACCAATCAATCTTCATTTGGCCTGTTCAATCCTTTCGGCTGCTTTCCGGTATTCTGCCGGATTTATGCCGACGCGCTCCCGGAAAATTTTGCTGAAGTATTTTTCATCTTTATAGCCGGTCCGGTCCGCAATTCGGTAAATCGGATCCGATGTTTCGACCAGCAGCCGTTTCGCTTTCTCGATCTGCATTTCCCTCACGTACTCGCCGAACGATTTGCCGACGATCGTTTTGAAACATTCGCTGAAATAGCCGCTGCTCATATTGAATTTTGCAGCCACCAAGTCGCGCTTGACCCGTAAATCGTCCAATTGCGATAAATAATAAAGCGATTTCAAAATACTGACGATGATTTCGACAAAGTAAGCGGAGCCTTTCATTCTTTGTTTCAGCTCACTTCGAAGTTCGTCCAGCACTTGCTTTGTATCTCGCCAGGACAGTAACGATTCCGGAAGGCGCTCATACGGGTCCGGACCTCCGCTGCTTCGGAACATTTGGCGCCAAAGGCTCACGGATAAACGGAACATCTCCGTTACTAAACGGCTGTCCGGCCTCGTTTGTTCGATTAAGGCGATCGCAAGGCGCCACTGCTCCTCATCATAAAGCCAACGGAACGAAAACCAATGCTCCTCCAGCCGCTTCGTTTCATCGCGAGTTTGATTGCCCGCCGCTTTTGCCGGCAAATCAGCCAATTCGAATGCGCTTCGATTCGGTTCGTATTCGTAAAACAAATAATTCCAGATACTTGCAGCGGAAATATGCGTCTCTCCATGAACAATGACGAGGACGAAATCGTCCGATTGCGCAGCAAATCGTCGTAAGGAGGATTCCGTTTCATCATCCGTGTATGCGATCGACCAAATGCGATCGCCGTACGGCGTTGCGGAAGGGACGCTTGTTTTCAGTAAATTGGAAGCGGACTCTTTATCCTTGTTTGCTGACATTAGAGCTAATAGAAAAATACGTCGGGGCGCTGTTTTCGGCGTTTGCGTACCAGAACTGGCCGCTTTACTCCCCTGGTCGTACCGGATCCGCTCCACGATGCGCGCGAGGATGTCATCCATGCTTTCTTTATCCATTTGTGTTTTAACGATATAGTCGATTGCACCGGCACGCATTGCCTCTTGAATATAGTCGAAATCTTGGTGGCACGTTAGCACGACAATCCATGTTTTTGGATCCTGCATACGCACCTCCTTCATGAGTTCGAAGCCGTTCATCGTCGGCATCGTCAAATCGACGAACAGCAGATCGACGTCATGTTTCTGCATAAAATCAAGCGCCGCTCGCCCGTTTCCCGCTTCCCCGATAATGCGAATTCCGTATTTTTCCCAAGGCATCGTAGAAATAAGTCCTTTGCGAACGAGTTTCTCGTCATCTACAATCAAAGTGTTTAACATTTATTCCCCCCCCATCCATCAGCATTTGATGATGATCCGGCCCTGCAGGTTCACAAGGCAAATATAATAGCCCCCCCGCCCAATAACATAGTTTTAATAACAACCTAAATTAGGCCATTTCATGCGCATTGAAGTCACCTCGAATCGGATTTACATCTTATGTAAGCGTTTACGGTGAGGGCGATGCCTATCGGCTTCCATGAGAATAGGTGCTTCTCGCGTGAGTTTCTATGTAATATGGTATGACCAAAAAAACTCTAGTATTAGAGTAGCCGATAGCCTCTGCGTAATCAACCCGGTTCTTTCATGATACCTTCCCTTCATCTTGCCTTAATATTGCTGCTTCATAATAGGCATATTTGATATATATATTTAAAATAAAGGCTATGGTTAAATTACATTGTTGATTTATGACCCAAGTAAAGCCGCCCCATGGAAAGGGCGGCTTTTTGAGCTATCGTACCGGTTAATGATTACGACTTTACCTCAAATTGTACATCTTGTTGAAAGGAATTATCTCGTTTTTTCCATGAAACAACCACATTGATTTGTTTGGCATCTGATGAAAATGTCGAACCTACGCTAAAACTTTGCTTTTTTTCAATCAAAGGATATTTTGCAATAGCATTTCCAGTTTCAACTACAATGTTTTCAGCTTTTGTATCACCTTCGTATGTCAGTTCAAGTATATAAATTGGCGTATTGGACTTGCTTGATTTTGAGATTATCGAAACTGTCCAATCCTCTATTTTTTGCTTTTTGGGGTAATATTGTCACGTTTTCCGTGAGCGGTTGGTTGAAAGTATCTAAGTTTACAGTAGGTTGAGATGAAATTGTAGGTGGTAATGATGGTTTACCTTCATCTTTATTCGTACAACCCGCTAAGAAAATACAGGCAATAAAAAATACAATAGATAGCTTATTAACTAAAACCACCCCCACGCCAATATCTTCCTAATAGTAAATTAGACGCAAGAAAGCTTGACTAAGTTTCAATCTAAAATCCCATTTTCATTGTATATTACTGACTTTAGAGCTTAACTAGAAAATGCAGAAAGTCGGAGTCGGTTAATCGTGTCCGTTACAGAAAACAAGCAAGAGTTAACCAACATGTGCTTTTTATTCGACGCTGTATTCTCATATTCCTTACTGTCCAAATAACGGAACCATTCCAGATAATGTTGCAAATACTTTGTTGGTCATGGCTAATACCACTATATTTAGCTTTCCCACCACGCTTTTTCAGTTCTTTCAAATCCATGGGTAAATCGTCTCCGAACCTTGCATGATACCTTAATTACAGAACATGTTCGCAAGGTTCGGATATCAACAACACAGATTAACAAAGCCAAAATAAAAAGAAAAAGCCGCGATTTAAGCGGCCTTTAATGAGATCATGTTTTTGTCACTAGATAATCCTTTATCTATAGTTTGATCCTCCCTCATCACTATTTAAGGTGAATGGAACAGCGTGTTTACTACCTATCCGATGAAATTCTTTTGTCTGCACCTAATTTAGGGGCGTTTGTCCTTGGCTGCCTGCCATTGTTCTTCTGTTCCTACAAAAAAGGTAAGTCTACTAGGGCCTCCCCCTCCCCCTCCTGTGCCCTGCCCATGGATCATTGACACATCTTTTGGAGATTCAATTAGTCGACCATCTTGTTCAACATAAATTAAAACCATTGTTCCTGAAACATTCTTGCTTGAAGTCATTACTTTTCCTGAAGGTGGAACCTCATAAAGTAAAGTGCGGCCCTCTTCTTTTAATGCAGGAGAACCTGATTGTTCGTAGGCAACCTCAACCCATCCCGTAAACTCTTTTGGCAATAAAAACTTATGTGTAGGATTCTCCAGTGATTTGTTTAATAAAATAAGGCCAACTGCCACAATGCTAACAGTAATAATCGCAGCGATGAACAGAACGAGATAATTGGAAAAATGCGATTTCTTTTCCATAGAAGATTACCCTTTCCTCCGCAGATTTACCACTCCCGTTACTTTAATAAAACAAGCAACCGATCATTCTAGCCTGCATACTACGTGTTCTTATTCAGCTATTGTGCCTCGTTTAACAAAGCCCTATTTTACTGTAAACTCTGTAAAAGCAGTTGTCTTGTTCCAGCTCACCTGTATTCTATATGACCCAGGTTGTAAGTTCATAAATATTCTCCGAGGCAGATGGAGCAAAGGTTTACCTAGTGTCGGTTCTTATTCCGCTCCCGTTCATCGAGACATTCACTCCTGCTCGGACGGAAGGTCCTGTCTGCGAATTCCTATAACAAGCCGTCTTCCAACTGCTCAAGCACGCAGCTCCACCAATGGTTTTCGTCTGCCAGGCTCGCCGCGTCCTTCTCTTCAAACAAAGCCCTCATCCGGGTCAACTCCGCCTTGCGGTCGAAGGCCGGCCGCTTCTGCCGCTTCGGGACGATCTCACCGCGGCGGAATGCAGCCAGTCGTTCACTCATTTCCTCCGCCGTCCATATCGTCACTTGATCACCTTCGGATTGAGTTGCTATAAACGATTGGACGCAGGATAAGAACAACAGAAACAGACGGATATCCGAGTTAACGAATCCTGATTGCCCGGAGGCCGGGTTGTAGGAATATAGATGCCCCGAACCTTGAGCCAGCCCCAGCATGGCGCTTTCCGGCTCCCATTCATATCCGATGGGCAGCAGCTTGCGTTCGCCAGCGTGCAGAAGTCCCATATCCGCGAACGATTGGAAGCGAACGCCTAAGACGGCATCCGCGGCCTCGATCAGAGGAAGTCCTTCCTTAAGCAAGCATGCCTCTACCTTCTCAGGCAAATTGACGGATCTGACGAGATCCGGATCATAGACGACAACACGTTTCAATGATCCATTCCCTCCTCTTAATTAGTTTAGCGCTTTTTGTTATATTGGTCCCTAATTGATTCAAATGCTTCAAACTGCTGACCCTAATGATCGTTATGTAAGTTCATATTCATAAACTCCGCATAACTGTATTTCTTCTGAAGAAAGTTCTAACAATGATGCGATAACCATACCGTGGCAAACTACAATTATATTAGATTTATCCAAGTAACCAGATAAGACCTTTCTTACTCGGTTAACTACGCTTTGCTTCGATTCCCACAATTTTCTCCCATCTTCCGGATAAATTCCATTATGCTTCAAAAAATCTTTCCACAGTTCGGTTATTTCATCTAAACCGGATGCTTGCCAATTATCGGGAGTCCATTCATGCAAATCATATTCTACTTTTAATGGTAATCCAATTTTCGTATTTATAATGGCCGCTGTTTGTAGAGATCGAGTATATGGGGATGAGAGAATGAGGTCACAATTCAATAAATATTTATGGTTGGGTAGTACTTGTTCGGCTTGATACACCCCGTTATCTGTTAAAGGAACAAAATCTCTTAAAGCGCCTTTTAAATTTCTTTGATCTTTGAGAAACCAATTCGGCTCTCCGTGTCGGACGAGATAAAATATGGTCAAATTACATCCCCCATACATTTATCGATCAATAGTTACCCGTAAGTCTCTCATGTCACGCTTCGCTACATCACAGAGGATGTTTGATCTTTCAGAGTAGTAGAGCGATCGCCATTTTGTCAGATAAACAGTTCTTTATAGCATGGACAACACGGCTTTTGGAACTTTACAAACGACGCTGTAGGCGGGGTTGAACACATTGGCCACCTCGTATTCCACAGCTTGGCCCAGGAGTAGGCTTGCTTCCGAGGCAGTCAGGCCGTAGTCCTTCGTCAGCATAGCCAGCATTTCCGTCGTTGCATGCTGCAACGCTTGATCAAGCGGCCTGGCGTTGCCGATGCAAAACCAGTGCGTGTCCGATTCGCCTCGCGGCCAACCGATCGTTTTCCCCTTCAATACCTGAACAGTGAAACGGACGTCGAGCGATATTTCCACACCGGTGCCTACAATTTCCCCGCAGCCTTGAACGGCATGCCCGTCCCCAAGATGGAAGAGCGCACCCTCCGCAAAAACCGGAAAATAGACGGTAACACCGGCTACAAGGCCTTTATAGTCCATATTCCCGCCGTATTCCCCACTCGTTGCCGTTGAAATAGCCTGATCTTTCGGAGGAGCAACGCCAAAGCAGCCCAGAAACGGGCGCGCTTCCAGCTTCAATCCGGCCAAACCGGCCGGCGGCTTCTCCAAAACAACTGAAGCTTGCTCAGCGTCCACAGACCAACGCACAATGTCGAATGGCGGTAAAGCTGCGGCAGCTATAGGATCGACGACGTTCGGCGCCAGCACGTTGAACGTCCAGCCCCAATCCCGGCTCGGCACTATCGACTCGAGCCGTACGGCAAGCGTATCGCCGGGCTGCGCCCCTTCCACATAGAATGGACCCGTCATCGGATTGCCGCGCCCGGCCACGCTTTCCCCTCTGTAGTCCCAGCCTCTGGCGTCTACTGTGGATGTCACGACGGAATCGCCGTCGGCAATTTTGAGTACGGGCTCGTGTGCCCCTATGGTGTTATGGTAATGCTTGGGTTGAAAGTGGTGTACAGCCATCGTTTCGCCTCCTCAATTAATATCCATTATTCGTGCAAATTGCTCGCCATTCCAAATGACGACAGCAAGATTATAGGCATGTTCTTGTCGTTTTCGAAAATACAATCTTCCCTTTACACCAGTTTCTCCGAACCCTTCATAACCAAGTTGTGTAAGTTTATTCGTTACGGAATTGCTCAACTCAAGCGTTTTCACGCCTATCAAAACATCAATAATTGGTTTTGCAAACATCCCGATTACCGAGGTACTGCCGAAATGCTGGATGTCGATAGCATCATCTCGGAAAGCTTTAAGAAGATTTATTTTTTCGTTTTGAAATAAGGCAATCCACTTTTCATCATAAGGAATCACACTAATAACCTCGTCAATTCCCATCCCAAATTTCACTCCCTCTCCTCAACTTCCAGTCAGTATTTACCGCACGCAGGGCAACACAGTAAATATTCTTATATTTCAAGAAAAAAGCCGCCTTCTAGGCGACCTCGCTTTTAACAATTCACAGTTGGTAGGATTTCTTAGGGTTATTTGCGACCAGTGGGCGTAAGTTGTCAACGAATTTCGCTGCTTCTTTCGATCCGGGAACAATATCACAAAATACTAACGAAGCTAATTTACCATTTGCATTTATGTAATTAATAATCAAATATCCGGTAATCGTTCTCTTTTTTTTGCTAATTATGCCATTATGAGCGTTACTTTTAATGGTCTGAGAAATTTTCACATCCATTTTGAAATCGGCGACACTAATCTGTTCCATTCCAATACTAAACACACTTCTGCCATTCTCTATGATTACTTTATGATCAGATAAAAATAAATGGCATTGAGATCCATTTGCGACTGGAAGACCATTGACATGACGCAAAGTTACCATCATTTTCGAACCTCTATCGGCAAGAAGTTGCTTTCTCTCCCTTTTGCCCTTAATAGTAATCCTTACTCCAAAAACAATGATCAACGCTAGCACGGCTATAAAAACCAATCCAGCCGTTATTGCAATGGTTATCTCGAGTTCGGTTAAATCCTTGTATGCAGCAACCGACAAAGAAGCTCCCCTCCACCTTTTTACTATATATTACCACATCCTTCGAAAGTGGGGCTACTTCTATTCTAAAAAGATATAACCGGATTCAACAATTTTCCACTCATTATTCTACCAAACCAGCTCACACATTAATACGACATTATGTCGTCCCATTGCTGACGTAAAAGCCACTCTTTCACTTTTTCCTTTGGGGGTTCAGCTAAACGGGGCTATCGGCGAAAAATATGAAGGAGCTTGTCACGGCGTGACAGCTCCTAGAAATCCAAATGGTCAGCGTAAGCAATATTCTCTTTCGCCATCCCCTTAAATTATGTACTACTTTGTAAAGGTGCTTAGTAATGACGGCCATACGGAAAGTTTCTCACTGCAGGATGGACATATTGTTTCCCCCGCTAAATAATGCAGATGCTCGGTCAATGTTTGCTCTCCGATAGCTGCCGCCCGCTCCGCTAATGTTCGTACTTCTTCATCAGGAAATGACGTGACTGGGACAATCACTTGAGGTTCTTGACCCGTGTGAAAGACGGGATCGTGTTCAAAGGCTTGAAGAATTCCTGCTTGGTCTTCAGTAGGCCATAAATACACATCTTCCTCGCAAGCCGGACAGACGGCGACATACTCATCACCTTCACTGAACGTCATCAACATATTGGCAGGGATATATGAGCCGCGATAAGCAGCATCCGCAATAAGGATGTAACGCTTCTCTATCTCATCCATAGTTTGTTGGGCTGTATAGGCGAACACTTCCTTTGTAAGCGTCCTTAGCTTGTCAATTGCCTCTACATATTCTCTGTACAATTCAGTGCAAACAGAGCTACTTACATCCTCAGCTAGTTCAGCCCATGATGCCGGGAATGGTGCCTCATCTCTCCCATCGCGGCTTGCCTCGATGATACCGCAATTGATAAACAGTTCTTTGCGCACTTCCGCATCCGAAGTGGAGCATGCTAGCTGTGCCAAAAACGGCATCGCTGCGTAAGTAGCCGTATATATCGTGTTTTGATGGAACAAATATTCCTGAAAGAGTTCGTCAAAAACCTCTTGGCTATACTCCTGCATCAGCTTCTGCAATAACACAGGTACGTTGTCTGCAGAACCATACGGACCTTTCAGCTTACCCCATACATCGCTATCCCACTTAATCAAGCTTTCCCTCCGTTCCTAATTGCCAACTTCTACTTAATTGTATCAAATAAAAAAACTGGAACCAGTGCCCAGCATCCTATCTTACAACTAAATCGAACACATTTAGTACCGTACTTGTTCGCAACTTTTTAGCGAATTTGAGCCATTGATTGAAATAGTTAGAAAAGCACGCCATCTTTTATAAGAAGAAAGCCCGAAGATATGAGAGTTAAATAGATAGATCCTCAAGTTCTTGTCGTCCGTTGTCCGATTAAAAAACAAAAACCCGCTAGTTATGCGGGTTTTTGAATCGAGCTATATTCTTGACATCCGATGGCCGTCGCGTCCGTGGCCCGGGCCTTCAGCTTCCATAGAACCACTCCGTGGGGATGGCGGCGACGCGAAGATCGATCCTGTCTTGCAGCCGCCAGTCTGCCAGGTATTCGCAAGTCCAATAGTTCACAATCGCCGTGCCGGCGGAAGTGAACCGGCAGCCGGGATTGGAATAGGCGCGGCGTTCATCGCTCTCAATATCGCGTAGTAATTGCCATGTCCGGCCTTCATCCCGGGACACCGCCGCAGTAAGCGGGTTGCGCGGGCCATAGTGCGAGCGGAAGGACGGGTTGTACTCAGTGTTGTTCCAAATCATGAGCAAATCCCCCGTTGCCGGAATCCGGGTCAGCTCCGGACATGATTCCGGCGTGCGCAGACCGGTCGTCTGAGGCAGCGACCAGGTGATTCCCTCCGTCGTCGAAGCCGATAGGAACAAGGAGCCGAGCTGATTGCGCATGACCATGAGCACCCGGCCGTCCCTCGTCTCTTCCACATGCGGCTCCATCGCGCCGCGCATAGGCAAATGGATGCGGTGATCCGCCTCGCGCCAAGTGAGGCCATCATCATCGCTCAACAAGACGGCGATGGCGAAGCTGTATTCGGGCGGGGGTGCCCCCTCGACCGGAGAGGCGGTCGGCAGCAGCAGCCGCCCGGAGTTCAGCCGCTTCACGACTGCATTGCATAGGTTGTATGACGACCTCTTTGCGAACACGGCATACGGCCGAAAGGTAACGCCCTCGTCATCGGATTTCCATGTGTGGAAGGTGTTGTCGAAGGGCAACACGGAATGCCGCCGCATGAAGATCAACAAAATGCCGCCATCCCGGCTGCGTATCAGATTGGGCGAGTACACGTTCACATCCCCCGGCGCGGTCTCCGTCAAGACGCGATGCCGTTCCCAAGTCAAACCTCCGTCCGCGGACTCTTTCGCCGCCAGCCGCGTTTTGTCGAAATCGTCGCCTTCGCTACCGAATTCCATATAGACGAGCAGCAAGCGGCCATCCTTCAGTTCCACCACATCGCCCTCGCTCTTGCGGGCATAGTCGGGCGTGCTTTCCGATACGGTTGTAATGTACATCGCGAATTCCCCCTCATTAATCGTCTCTCGACAGCCGGCTAACTCCCTGCTTCCCCTTTTAACAGCAACCGCCACGGCTTCGGATCAGCCTTTCAGCGAACCCATCATGATGCCTTTGACAAAATATTTCTGCAGCCACGGGTAGATCAGCACGATCGGCCCAATCGACAACAGCGTGATGCCGGATCGGACGTTGCTGAGCGACAGTTCGGCCTGCTGGGCGTTATCGCTCAGCACCAGATCGTTGTATTGCTGGCTGACCGAGGTGAGCATCTCCCGCATGATGACCTGAATGACAGTCAGATCGCGGTCCCGGATATAAATCATCGCGTCGAACCAGGCATTCCAGTGGCCGACCGCTCCCCACAGGGCCACAGTCGCCAGCACGGGCGTGGACACCGGCAGAATAATTCGGAATAAAATCGTCCAGTATCCGGCGCCGTCCATGAGCGCGGATTCCTCCAGCGCGGCGTCGAGCGACATCAAATAATTGCGCATGATGATGATGCTGAATATGGCTACAGCGCCCGGGAGAATCAGAACCAGGAAATTATCCAACAGACCCAAACTTTTGATCAACAAATAAGAAGGAATCAGGCCGCCGGAGAAAAACATCGGAATAATAAAATACGCGGTCACCGTACTCCGAAACGGCAACTCCCGCTTGGCGAGCGGGTAAGCGGCCAGCACCGTAAACAGCAGCTCCAGCGCGGTCCCCGACACCGTTCTCAGGATCGAGTTCAGATAAGGCCGAATAATCTCGTCATACGAAAACAGGAACTTGTAGGCTTCCAGGGACCATGTTTTCGGCCAGAAATGAAAGCCTAACGAAGTAGCCTCCAAAGCTGTGGAGAACGACAGGATGACGACCTGCCAGAACGGGTACAGGATGAGCAGAACGAGCAGCCCCATCAACCCGATGTTCAGCGTATCGAACCACCAGCCCGGGCGCAGCCGCGCGCGAGGTCGAACAGGATGGGCCATAATTACCACACTCCGTAGTCGCTGTGTTTGCGAACGAATTGATTGACGGTGACGAGCAGGATGACGCCCACCACATTTTTGAACAAGCCGACCGCCGCGGAGTAATCGAAGCGAACCTCGAGCATCCCGACCCGGTATACGTACGTATCGATAATATCGGCCACTTCGTACACAAGCGGATTGTACAAGTTCAGAATCTGATCGAAGCCGCCCGATAAAATATTCCCCAGCCGCAAAAGAAACAAAATCGTAATGACAGGCACAAGAGACGGGATGGTGATATGGATCATTTTCTGAAAACGATTGGCCCCGTCCGATTCCGCCGCTTCATACAGCTCAGGCGAGATGGAAGCGATGGAAGCCAGGTAGATGATGGAGGCCCACCCGATCTCCTTCCACACATCCGTAATCAGAAGCAGCGGCACGAAGAACAATTTGCTGGACAAAAAGTTGATCGGCTCCCCGCCGAACAAGGTAACGACGTAATTCACAACGCCGCGCTGGGGCGACACGATTTCCACGACCATGCTGGCGACGATAACCCAGGACAGGAAGTGGGGCAAATACGAGATGCTCTGCACCGTCCGTTTGAAAAATCGGGTCCGCAACTCGTTAAGCAGCAGGGCGAACAAAATCGGCATCGTAAATCCGAATACGAGACGCACCAGGCTGATGACAAACGTATTGCGCAGCGCCCGCAAAAAGACGAAATCGTTCAGCATGGAGCGGAAATGCTCGAAGTTGTTCCACGGACTGTCCCATATCCCCAGCCCCGGGCGATAATCCTTAAATGCGATCAATACGCCGTACATCGGGGCATAATGAAACACCGCCAAATGCACGACAGGGAGCAGCAGCATTAAATAGAGCATTTTCATCCGCTTCCATTTTTTTCGGAGAACGCCCCGGTCCGCAGCGGTCCGAGGAGCGGCATGCGCCTTCATAGGTGCTTCCATAACAGGCTCCTTTCATCAAAAGCGCGGGCGATTGGCCCCGCTGGACCAGTCGCCCGCTCGCCGCCGTTATTTTTTGCGCAGGTCCGCGGTTTTAGGCGCCTTTTCCAGCTCGGCCGTCATTTCTCTGCCGCCGTTGTCCAGGTAGTTTTTCACATAATTGTCCCAAGTGGAATCGATATTCAATTCCCCGGTAATCGCCTTGAACATGTACTCGTCGGTGATCGTTTTCAGCTTGGCTGTATATTTGGCACGAAGCTCGTTATATTTCGTCTCGTTGAAGTAATCGTATCTCGCGTTCGCATAAACCGTCTTCCGGCCTGCTTCGACGCCCCAGTAAGCGTCAAGCAGCTTGAGCGTATACGAATCGTTCCAAATCGGCGTCACCGCGACGGGACGCATGACGTGATTGTAGTAAAAGACGCCTACCGCCTCCCGTTCCGCATCGTTCTTCTTGAGAATCGCTGCCGATTTTTTCGGCGTGCCTTCCCAAGCGAAGTCGACTCCTTCTTCCCCGAACTGAGTCAACATATTTCCGTCAAAATCCAGATTGATGTAGTCGAACATTTGCAGGATACGGATCAGCTTCTCATCCGAGACATCCTTGCGGATAACGGCCGAATAAGAGAAGCCGTCTACACCGTTTCCGTTGGACGGCGCGCCTTGTTTGCCGTTCGGGCCGATCGGAGGAGGAGCGAACAAAATTTTCACGCTCGGGTCCTTCAGCACGAGATTGCCCGGTGGACGGGTTTGCGTATAAGGGACCAGAGCAGCCGATTGATGCAAAGCCTGTGCGCTGCCGTATTTGCCCGTCGCGAATTTTTCCCAGCTTTTCGTCAGATTAAGCGTAGTGAATTCGGGATCGATGATGCCTCTTTTGTACCAGTCGGCCATTTGCTTCAAGTAATTCTTATAGCCGTTACTGATTGCAGAATGGAGCAGCTTGCCGTCCTCTTCCACAAACTGCCCCAACCCGAAACCGAATGCGCCCATAAGCGTGGCCTGGGTATTGGACGGAGATTCATAGTCGAGCATCGGGCCGTACGTATCCTTCTTGCCGTTGCCGTCCGGGTCCTGATTGACGAACGCCTCGTACATCTTCGTTTCTTCCTCGATCGTGAACGCCTCGGTGGTGTAGTAGATGCGCTCCAACCCGCCTGACGTGCCAAGCTGCGTTACGGTCCCCTTCGGCTTGATGCCGAGTTTCTCCATCCAGTCGAGCCGGTACGCCTGCCCCCAGAACTGATTGACCGTCGTATCGACGTAACCGGTGAGCGCATAAAATTCATCTGTCTTGCCCGGCACCAAATTCACCTTGAAGCCGGTTCCGTACGAGTCTAGCAAGGCGGCGTATTTCGGAGCATACTTGACGATCATCTCTTTGGGGATGCTGCGGGTCACGCCGTCGCGATACAGCTTGCTCGGATCGTCCAGCGTGTAGGCGTAGTCCGGCAGCTCGCCGGAGGCGACCATCAGGTTGCGCTGCTCGGCGCTGTTGATGTCGATTTTCCGGTTGATCAGCTTCACGTTGAATTTCTTTTCGAGCATCTGCTGGATCTTGTTGTTGTCCTCGACCTTGCCCCGGGCCCCTTGTCCGACCCAACTGATCTCCAGCTTCTTGGACATGGCATCCGCCGTTGCCGCTGGCGTCCCTGTCCCGGGAGCGGCCGTTGGGCTGGCGGACTCCGGACTGCCTGAGCTTGAGCAAGCGCTCGTAACGACCAGCAGGATACCTAGCGTGACGGCCAATGATTTTTTGCCTGCCATTGTACAATCCCCCTAACATGAATGTGATACAAGTCAAGTATAGATAATTTCGGAGGGCGGCCATGACAAGATCATTCGAACTTCCTAACACAATTTTCACCTATTTGTATCCGCTTCCACGGATTCGTCCCGCACATAGGGCAGCTTCAAGATCACAGCGGCCCCATGCGGCTCGGCGCGGGACATCGTGATGCCATACTGCTCGCCAAAATGCAGTTGAATGCGGCTGTTCACGTTATATAGTCCTACCTTTCCGCGATCTCTGCGCTCCAGGTTGTCTTGAATGGCTGCCAGCTTCTCGTCCGCAAGCCACGGCCCGTTATCCGTAACGGCGATCCGCACAGCGTCGCCCTCGCGGGTGATGGAGATAGAGATTTGCACTTGATCCGCGCCTGACTGGAGCGTATGCCGAATGGCGTTCTCTAACAAGGGCTGCAGGATCATTTTCACCACGATGCCGTTCAGCAGTTCCTCGTCGATCTGCCACTCGCAGCGGATTTTATCCTTATAACGGAAGCTCATGATCCGAATATACGTTTTCGCATAAGCCACCTCATCGCGCAGCGGCGTAACCTGGCTCTCCTTGCCCATAGCGTACCGGAACAGCCGGCTGAGCAAACCGATCATCGTGACCGCGCCATCACGCTCCCCCTTCTCGATCATATACATCACGATCTCCAGCGTATTATGCAGAAAATGCGGGTTGATTTGGGCCTGCAGCGCCTCAAGCTGCGTCTCCTTCTTCTCGTATTCCAGCTGCAGCCGTTCGTTCTGGGCCGTCAGCTTCTCCTCCACCAATTGTCCGATCTGCTCCAGCAACAAATTGAATGAATCCCGGAGCTGCTCAACCTCGTCGATCGCATAACGAGCGTCCGAGGGGAAACGTCCTTCAGGACCCAGATCCATCCGGACAACTTTCCATTGAAGCAAAGAGAGCGGCCGGATAAGATATTGGGACATCAAATAAGAGGCGAGCAATATCAGTAAAAAGATAATAATGAATAAATAAATGTCATCGTAGATCAAACCGATCGCCTGCCCGCGAACGGTGGCTGCGTCGAAAACCGTGACCAAATACCAGGGAAGCCCGCTCAGCTTGCTCGAGAAATATAAAACTGCAGAATTCCGCTGCGATAACGCATTCAGTTCTCCGGGAGGAACCGGCAGCTTGGACATTTGTCCCACTTTCTCGACCTCCGGGTGCGAGAGGATGCGCCCGTCCTGATGGACGATGAACGCTTCGCTGCCGTTCCCGTTCAGCTCGGCATACAGGCTGGAGAGGAACACGCCGCTCACATCGGCCTTCAGAAAGCCGAGCGGTTCCGGCGATATCTGAATGTTCACGACAGCCATGCCGAGGCTTACCGTGGACGAGCCGGTCTCGGCTGGCGGCAGCCAATCATGCATATTTTTGCGCTTGGTCATCATGTTCTCGTACAGCGAGCTGTCCATACGCGGCGCTTGCTTGCGGCGGTTCGTATAGATCAGCCGGTTGCTTACATCGTACAAGCTTACAACGTCTTCGCTAAGAGAGGAATACGTGCCAGTGACCAGAAGATCGTCCATCTTCCCCCTATTCTCCTCCACAGGGTCCTCCGCATATTCGGCGACCCAGGCATTATAAGCAAGCCAGCTCAATGCCGATTCCTTCTGCTTCACGAATAACTCCAGCCGATGCGCGGACTTCTCGAACAACACGGAATACGTCTGCTGCACTTCCTTCGACACCATCCGCGTAGACTTGATATAGAACAGCATGACGAACAGCAGAATCGGCAGCAAAATCGTCAACAGAAAATAAACGAAGAACCGTTCCCTCATCGTCGTGATCCGCGTGTTGCCGGGCCAGCCGTTCCCGGTATCCCAGCGATCCTCCAACCGCTCGAACCCGCGAATCCAGCGAATGAGACCGTGAAGCGGACGCAAAATGTTTTTGCCAATCCAGCGGGAGAAGATGTAGGACAGCAAAGCGCTGCCCAGCAAGGTCAGGATAGAATACCAGGCGATGATCCTAATTTGGCTGCGGTGAAAATCGATCTCGGGTTCGACGAAAACGAGACGAAACCCGTTGAAGCCAAGCGGACGAAATTCATAGCGCTGCCCGTGCAGCGAGAACGTCTGCGCGTCCAAGCCACCGCCGTTCCGAAGCTGCTGAGGGAAGTCCGCGTCCAACCCGTCGCCGCGATAGAGCAGCTTTCCATCCTCTCCTATAATGGCGAGGGAGTCGGCATACGGAATTTGCGTCTTCAACGCGCTTGCGCTCAGCAGCATGAACATTAGCCCGATCTGCTCGCCATTCGCATCGTTCAGACGGCAGACGAAATACATCGAGCCTTCGAGCGGATCGATCATGTCTATCAGAAGCGGATTGTCGATGCGGTCGCGGTCGAGATGAAACAAGTCATACGTTCGGCCCGGAGGCACGAACACGATTTGATCCTGCTCCATATACAGGGGGAGCCGGTTGCCGTCGAGGAAATATTCCACATATTTGAGATTCGAACTAAACTGCTGCTGCTGTGTCATGACCATCACATGCTCGATGGAAGCGTTTCCGATTTTGAAGTTGGTAATCGCAGTCTGCAAGCTTTTGGCCACAGTGAAGCGCTCGTAGGAGGACGTGCGGTTGTCCGACAGCTTGCGGACGGAATCGATCAGCAGCTCGTGATTGCGGAAGCCGTCGAAAGATTTGTAAAGGTCCTCGAACTGTTTGCGCACGTCCGCCGAAGCTTGGTTCAGCTTCATCGAGTGGATCAAATTGATCTTCTCCGCAAGAATGTGCTTGGTCTTATTGTAGAGGACGGTTCCGATGACCAGCAGCAGGACCGTCGTTACGCCAAGAGAGAACAGCATAAGGAAATGCGTGAATTTGATCGCAGGACGTTTCATCATGGCTCAAATCCTGCCGGTTTTCCGCCGCTCCGGGCGAGCTCTCGATACGTTTGCGGCGTGACACCGTTCAGCCGCTTGAACAGTTTATTGAAATAAGAGAAGTTGCTGTAGCCAACCTGTATGGACACTTCGTACACTTTTTCGTCCGTCTCCACCAGCAGGCTCCGCGCTTTGTGAATGCGAAGCTCGTTCACATAGTCCACGAAGCTGAGCCCCATCTCGCGTTTGAACAGGGAGCTGAAGTAATTGGGGTTCATGTAGAGGAATTCGGCCACATCTTCCAGGCGGAGCTTTACTTCGTAGTGTTCGTCGATATAACGCTTGGCTGCCAGAACGTACGGATTGCCCGGCTTCGGATAGAGCTTCTCATTACCGGGCGCCTTGTCCACATGGCTGGTATGGGGGTATTCCTGGCGAAGCTCCTCCGCCACGGTTTGCAGCAGCTCGACGAACTCCTCGCGAATGATCGGCTTGAGCAGATAACCCTTGACGCCCAGACGGATCGCCTGCTGCGCATACTTGAAGTCGTCGTAGGCGCTCATGACCAGGAGCTTCGTGCGCGGCTCCTGCTCTTTGATGATCTGAATTAACTCCAGGCCGCTCATGCCGGGCATGAGTATATCGGTGAGCAGCGCATGCGGCTTGGCCGAACGGAACAGCTCCAGCGCCTGCTCCCCGTTCTCCGTGCTGCCCACGACTTCGAAGCCGATTTCTCTCCAGGGCATATGATTGGCCAATCGTTCTCGAATGTAAGGCTCGTCGTCCGCAATCAGTACGCGATACATGATCCGTCCTCTCCTTCGCTCATGAAGCTCGGCCTTGAATGTAGGCTCATTATATCAAGGAACGGAGCGGGTCGGGAAGTCTTGCACGGCGCAAATCGCGTTTCAAGCGAAACATGTGAAAATCGTAATATGAAACCTGATGATTGTGTTATGTAAGCGCTTAAAACATTGATTATACTTGACCTGTATAAAATCCAAGGGGAAAAGGTGGAATGTACGAATGGGCATGATTCGAATGTCGACTTGGAAAGATCTTGTTTTGGCGGTTGTGCTGGCAAGTTCTTGCGTATTGGGGATTGCGAGGCCGGCTTCCGCGTACGGCAGCGCTGCGAGTTGGAAAACAAGCTTTGACAATCTCCTCGCTTTAGGAGATACCCCTACCTATCATTACGGATACACGGATTTGGCTGACGATGCTTTCTTGGCCCAGAACGGGAACTATACGCTTGCTGCTCTGCGGCGCATGTATGAGGTGACGGGGCAAACGAGCTATTTGCAAAAATTGAGCACATACACAGACAACATGTTCAGCCATATCGGCGATGTGGACGGCGACGGGTTCCTTGGCTGGGGTTCGACCTACTATAGCCCCACCAATCAATACGAAGAATATCTTCTCCATCGCGGCGCAATGGTATATGAATTCGCCAAGTTCATCCAGCTTGTTCGGGCGGACAGCAGTATCGCCGGCGCGACGAATCCGCAAGGCATCACTTACGGATCGCAGGCGAACGCGATGGAAACCCTTATCAACAGCGACTTGATTCCGGCGTTCGACAACAGCTGGTCGAATCAGTACAATGTCTATCTCGATAATCTCCATGCGGGTCTTTCCTTGCCGTACAATCAGTATCTGGCTATGGCGTCGGCTCAATTGGAGATGGCTAAGCTTGATCTGGACGCGCATAAGCACTATTTGACGTGGGCGGACGGCATGACGGCCAAATGGCATTATTGGCTGACGCTGGACGGAACAGGCTACCATTGGAACTATTGGGATCGGTTAACCCCGGCAGATAATCATACGGTTCGTCTGGAGGATTGGAGCCACACGACGATCGATTTTATGCATGCCCTTACAGATTACACTCGGGGCGGGAAATTCAATACGGCGGCGATGACCCGGCTTGCCAACACGATTTACAACAATATGTGGAACGGAAGTACGACAGCCCCGAAATTATCGTATTACGTAAACGGCAGCGGTTCTTATACCGGACAGTTCACGCTGCAAATCGGGGATATGGAGAGATGGAAGCCGGGGATATGGGCGTTGTTCGAAAAGGAGATGTCGTTGAGAAGTTTAAGCACATTCTCGGCGAGATCTTTGAACGACATCGCCATCCTGTACCAGCTGCATCCCGATCACGGGACGCCTGGATCGTTCTCGCTCGCCAGTCCGGGCAACGGAGCGACCGGCCGCAACCTGGATCTCGCCTTTTCCTGGACGCCTTCGGTGAACGCCGCCGACTATACGCTGCAAGTTTCCACCGTGAGCAATTTCGCAACCCTGACCGCCGAAGTTCCCAAGATTATCGGGACGAGCGCGATGTTGACGGGCTCCGTATTGTCGCCCAACACGACGTACTTCTGGCGGGTGATCGCGCGCAACGGGGCTGGGACGACCACGACCTCGGGCTCGAACAGCTTCACGACCGGATCGAACAAAACGTACACCTTGACCTTCGCCCACCGGGACAATCGAACGGGCGGCCTCGCCGGGTATCATTACAAGCAGCTGCTGATCGACGGCACGGTTGTATGGGAAAAAGACGTGACAGCGGACGCCGCCAATACGTGGCTTACGGAATCGATCGACGTGACCTCGTATCTGTCCGGCAAATCGTCCGTGGACGTAAAGCTCAGACTGTACGAGAAAAAAGCCGTTTCCAACTACACAGTCGATGTGTATTGGGACAGCGTGGCGATCACGAACACCGAAATTATGAACAGCGGGTTTGAAACGAGTCCGGATTGGTACTACACGGAGAGCAACCCTAATTTTCTCGGAGGTTTCTCCTCTACCGCCCACAGCGGGACCAAAGCGTTGTCCATGTCTTTACCTGTCAATATCCCGACGGTTATTGGCGATCATTCCTCCGTCAGTCAAAAAATTAGCGTGATAAGGTAAGTCCCATTACGAAGCAATCGGAACACATTCTTGTCATTCGTTTTTGACAAGAAAGTGTTCCGATTAAAAAGAAAACCCGCGATTTATGTGGGATTTAATCGGACAAAATTTTTGTCATACGACAATAATGCACCATAAAGTAAAACATACCGTTGGGCAATCGGACAACACCTGTTTTAGAGTATTTAGTGAAATCGAGGTTTGGGTCACCCCAACTTGGCTCCATGCTATTTGGTGTATAAATTTTATCTTTCCTTATCGCTTCCTCATCAGTATCGCGGTAAGAAGGTAGCAAAAAGAAGTAACTATAAACAACTTGAAGATACTTGGCGTCATCGCTAAGTAAAGGCTTATAGGGAGTGACCAGAAGAATGCAATGAACATAATAATACGTTTGTTAATAATTGAACCAATTAATGCTACACATGCTGGGGCTAATAGGAATAAGCCAGTTCTTACTAAAACACCACTACTAGCCGGCTCAGAATTGTATGGGTTAAAAAAGTTAAGAACTAGCCACAGTGCCATAGCTCCTAATGATGAGAACATGCCAATATATGTCCAATACTTCACCTTCCCTCCCCCTTACCAGAATTACATTATTACTCATCAAAATTGTACCATTTTTTGGAGCTATTCTGTCCGTTAATTCAACAAAAAAAAGGAAATGCATCCCTGCAAGCTCCTCATATTCGTACCAGTTAACTTAATGGATTACTACAGGCCAATATTGCTTTTATGCCCCTTGTAATGCCCTGCATCTGGGAAATCATTAAAGACAAGATTCATAAATACCTTCGAAAAATTCAAATGTTCCAGCTGATCAAATGGCACAAATCGAATATCTGTAATGTTATTATCATCATACAAGTTTGAAGGTAGGGTTATTGTACCGTTGATTTTCTTTACGCGGAATAGAAAATGAATCCGTGAAACCTGTTCTTCAGGTTTATCGCAAACGTATAATAATCTTTGAATTTCCACATTAAGTCCTGTTTCTTCGAACATTTCCCTCTTCATTGCATATTCCAGAGTCTCGCCTTGTTCAACTTTCCCTCCCGGCAGTGACCAAAACCGATTTTCATCCACTTTATCCGTGTGTTTTACTAATAGAATGCTTTTCTCTTCAATTAGAACGCCTGTAACACGAGCCTGAATAGAGTAGTTATCCATACTTCCTCCTTGATAAATCTGTTCAGCAAATGAGTTCGTTAAGAATAATTAAAACTCCTTCAGCAAATCAAACTAAACTGCTGCCAGTTAGGTGAAAAAGACCGCCAATCATGCTGGCAGCCTCGTTTTAGTTGATTATTGAACTCACGTTAGCTTTTCGAGTTTATTTCTTTTCCGATAAGATTATTCAGTATATTTGAATTTGATATTCCCGTGCATTTCCCCAAAATCCTCGATTTCTTTCGCAGTTTGCGTCCCGATCAGAATATCGGCCATCATGCCGTTGGAACGGAACCAGCCTAATCTGCGCTCCCGCTCGTTATAGAAAAGAGCGCAAAACGGATGATAATACGAGTCCAATGCCCGGAATGTACTGTTAAAACGTTGTTCCGCAAGCTTTCTCGCTTGTAACGAAGAAACCAACTCGCCCTTTAATCGACCTTTGGCGGAATGCTTCATGTGGCTGATGGCAAAAATCGCTGCAGTAATCATAATGTTTTCACAAAAAGATTCCATATTGGGTTCCCAGTACCAAGTATCATTGTCCATGAACATAATTTGTCTCTTTACCGCTGATAACGCAAAAGGCTCTTTTTTTCTCATTCGATAGACGATATTTCCGTCCGAAACATGGATCTCATTAATCGGCAAGTAGCGATCCTTCTTTTTCGAATTTCCGTCGGTCGTCAGCAGTGGATCGTTGCCGACAGTAAGATAATATATGCGCATATCGGCCGGCAATGAAACTCCTAACCTTTCTTCCGCGTCTTCGATTTGTTCTTCCGTGCAGCCAAGAGAAATATCATTGCCATGAACGATGTAGCTTAAGGTTTTCAACCATTGTTCCATATTCCGGATTTCTTCGTCAGATGCTCCGTGATTTTGAACCAATCTCGGGGCTTTGCCGTCTTTGCCATCATTCAAAACTTCGGATGAATAATACGTGCCGTAGAATTCCTTTTTGCCGCAATTATCTACTGTATATGTACCGGTTAGCTTTACCACTTCCATGCAGATTCCTCCTCGCTATAGCCTCGTCTCTATCTCAATTATAAAACTCTCTACAGATAATCCAAACTATTAAAAACCAAAATCAACCCCACGATACACATGACCCAAGAAACAGCCGATCCTGAATGCTTCGATAGCCTGGTTTGAAGCCTTACTAATGGTCTTTGCATTACTCGTCCAAATAATAAATGCAATGTAAACAGGATTAATGGCGGTAGAACCATTATGAAATTATAGCCAACTATAATTGGGAGCCACTGAAAAACTTCTAAATTTGAGGTAGTCATAAGACCAATCGCAGCAAAATACGGAAATGCTATACCTACTTCAATCAAAGATGTCGTGAAACCGAGTGCAATCATGGCTGTCTTACTTTTTGACTTTGGCCGTGGCAAATCCGTTTTTTTGCTCTTAGGGTAGTAAAAGCTGGCTATAAACAGAACTCCCCCAATGATCAGCATAACCCAACTCACAATCCGATTTTGAAAGATCGAAGAGAACGTAGCCAGTAACGCATCCAGACCTAATATGGAAGCAACGCCTACTGAAAAATAAAATGCTGCGACTGTCACTAAATAAATCATTAAGCGTGAACTTAATCGCTCCTTCTCCGTTAACAGCAAATATACCGTCACCCCTAATGTTGCAGGACTAAGCATATCCAGTAAGGCTAATCCCCCTACCATAAAAAGGAGTTCAAGAGTCACGATTCTCCTCCTTGCTCCATGGAAGAGTTCTGTATTGAAGAAATGTGAATGTCATAGGCTCGCTCCATAAAATCAAGAATTTCCTTGTCTATAGGATATAATCCCAGACTCTCAGATTGCTTTGGAGATTTCCTCAGATCCCATAATTTATTCACAAACTCGTCTTCTCCTTCGAATTCTTCCATTTGTTTTTCTATCATACGCCGTATTATGTTTTGCACTCGTGATGAAGCAGGATCATCTTTCGTATATCGTTTTATCTGACCTAGCAAAGCAATCCACTCTAAAGAATAAGGGTCTTCTCCACTCATTTTTGGGAGCTTTGTCCAAAGCTTCATTTCCTTCTCGTTAAACACGTTCTCCTTGATGGTCGGCAATCTTTTTTTATGTTGATTCGATAACTGAATAAGTTTCTGTATTGCAAGCCGTTCATCCCCTCCGTCGACTGCAATCCCATTTATCAATTCCCGCAGAGACGACTCTATACTCCTTAATCTTTCTTGCTCTTCAAGGATATACGCTAACTGGCTTTTCAAACTGTTCGACCAATTCCAATTAGAGTCGGATAACATATCTTTAATATCTTGCAACTTGTAACCCATTCCTTTTAAAAATTGGATATATTGAAGCTTCTTCAGTTCTTCTTCTGAATATAGACGATGTCCCCCTTCTGTTTTGGATGAAACCGTCAATAAGCCAATCTGATCATAGTACCTAAGTGTTCTGACTGTGATTTTAGTTTGTTTCGCAACTTCTTTGATATGAATCATTACAAACACCTCCGACGATGGATGCTAATTTTCTTTATCTTTATATACAGCGTATTTGATTAGATACCCCAATCCTAGTCCGACTAATACTCCAGAAAATGCTTGATCCAGCATAAGTCCAATCCCTGCTCCTATAATGACACATGCATAAATAAAGATATCACCTTGTTTCATATCTTCTATCTCCTTTGGTATAGATTCCTTCTTCCCTCTATTTGCCGGTTGGCCGCGCTGCCGTAAACCCGTCAAGGCCGCGAAGTGTTTATATAGCCTTGACGGTGGCTCCAAGCTCCCGCGCTGTAGCCCATTGGCTTGATTATACAAAATGACGTTACGTCACTTTCAAGTGTTTTTATGATTAAAATATACTTTGCTTGCACAACTTAGCTTGATGTTGACGCAACGTAATCTTATAAAATCATTTCACAATAATAAAGAGGTGAGGAAATGAATAAATATTACGTTTATTTCTTTGAGTGGAGATACTTTCTCTTAGTGCAAAATTCACATCAATAAATAAGACAAAACCACTCCTGACGATGGAGTGGTTGTGGAAAGTCTACACCAGTATTATTTGTATGTTATTATTTGTTCCTGTTTAGTCTCTAAAGTTGGCCACGCGCTCAGAAATACTCGTAGCTAACTCTAATAAAGTGCCAAGAACCTTTGTTGGATCTGCGCTTACATTTTGAGTAAATAACTCTTTGTTCATAATCCATTCCACTGCTTTTACTTGTGGCAACCCTGCTGACATCTCTAAAAGCTCATTGAAATTATGCGGATATTTTCCCGTTATTATTAAACGCTCTATACGCATAGCTACGCATAAAGGCTTTAATACCCATCTTTTTAGGCGGCCGTCGCATAAATGCTGGACAGGTTCTTGGGCGGTTATGTAATGACGAATACTCATCACTGCCTCGGATATAATGTTTTCAAAAAAAGGGTAAAAATCTAATAAGGAAAAGAAAATTCCGCCGATCATGGCAGCGAAACGGACATAACCTTGCATCGAGTTATTACTTGAACTTACCTTATCCACTGGTTTAATCAATTGAATATTTTGCTCAACTAATCTGCTCGTTACTTCAATAGAAAAAGAAGCAGCTGATGCAACACGCTACTCCACGCTAACGTTTCCCGATAACATAATGAATCACTCAGTTGCTGTTTAGAACCATCTATAAATGAAAATACATCAGCGCAATCAACACGTATCATATTAATATCCTTTCAGTCCGTCCGGTGCAGCGCTCCTACCAGCTCTACAAAGTGATGACCGCGCTCTTCAAAGTTACGGTATTGATCAAACGCAGTGCATGCAGGACTCAGCAGCACAGTGTCGCCCGGTTCTGCCAGCTTGTGCGCCTGCGCCACTGCCTCGGCCAGGCTTTCGCAACGGACAATAGGCGGACAACTCGGCACGCTGCGCGCCGCAGCTTCGATTTGACCGGTCGCTTCTCCGATCAACAGCAGCACCTTGACATGATCAGGCAGCATCCTAGCCATCTCGTCAAACGGTACTTTCTTATCTCGACCTCCCGCGATCAACAGCACTCGGCCCACATGTGCATGCAGCGTGGCGACGGTACGGGCGGGACTTGAGCCGATTGAATTGTTGTAATATTGAACGCCGCCCACAGTTGCCACCCACTGATTTCGGTGCTCCACGCCGACGAAGTTGCGCACCGTCTCCAGGATTGCTTCATCCGACACGGTCCCCCGCACAGCAGTCATGGCAGCCATAACATTTTCCACGTTATACCATCCCGGCAATCGAATGTCACTGATGGGTAATAGACCGTCGATTACGCCATCGCGGACAGTGTGCCCGCCGAAATACATGGTTTTTCCTCGCCCTCGCAGTGCGGCGGTCGCCGGATTATCGCCGTTTAGGACGGCAAAGTCGTCAGCACTCTGAAAATCCAGCAGACGACGCTTGGCGGCGGAATATTCATCCATACCACGGTGCCAGTCGAGGTGATTGGGCGAGAGGTTGGTAATCACCGCCACATGGGGAGAGCGCGTCATGTCCATCAGTTGGAAGCTGGACAGTTCGACCGCACACGCGTCTAGCGGAGTCATCTCGCCCGCGCGCGTCAACAGTGGCGTGCCAATGTTGCCACCCAGATGTACCGTACGACCTCCGTCAGCCAGCATGTCTGCTATCAGCGACGTGGTGGTGGTCTTACCGTCCGAACCGGTTACGCCGAAAATGGGACAAGGACACAACGCAAAAAACTCCTCCATCTCACTGGTCACACGGCTACCGCCAGCTCGGGCCGAGTCCAGTGCCGGATGGTCTGGACGCATGCCCGGAGTGCGGAACACCACGTCACCTTCAACGCGATCCAGATAATTCTCCCCTAGCTGCAACCTGACGCCCAGATTGTCCCATTCCTCCCGGGGTAGTGCCGGATTGCGGTCACGCACGGTGACTCGCGCCCGAGCCGAGCACAGCATGCGGATCAGCGGTGAATTGCTGACGCCGGCGCCGATGATAGTTACGTCCTGACCGGCCAACGATTGGATATAGGTTTCGAAAGCGAAATTCATAGGCACCTCCGATTAGAAAATGTCATTATATAGAATATACCACATATTGGAACTCCCCCGCCCGTTAGTTGAGAAACGGCAGCCGATCAGTCTTACCTGCTACCGTCATGTATTTGTTAAGCTATTGTTTTCACTTATCCTAAGTGACGGGGGGATGAAATCTTCACTTCATTTCCCGTTAATAAGGAGTCTTCTTCTAATCTCCTTTACCAACAAGTTTTTCTCCTCCTCCGATATTCCATCAGCACTCAATTTTCGAGCAGCAATAGGAACAATCCAAGACTCCACCTCTGCATATCCAATACCGGACAGCCTTTCGTACTCATCCATGAAGATACGGATGCTGGATTCACGCGTTTTATTTAAACCATCCTTGGCTTGAATCGGAAAATCTGATAGTAATATTGCATATCTAACCATAATGATATATTCGGCCAAGTCCGCTTCCGGGTTCCCTGTCGATGAATTGTTCCAATCAATAATTATGGCTTCGTTATCTCTAAAAATTACGTTGCCTGGATTTGGATCTCCATGACAAAGCTGTTGTTTCATCGGTAATTGATCCAATCGGTTAATAACTGCTTCTTTTTCGTTTTCATTCAAGTATTGCGAACGAAGAATGTCATTCTTGATGTTTTCTCGCTGGCTCGGCATATTTTGAACCGAATGAGAATGGATTTGAAAAAGAAGCCGCGCTGTTATCTTGGCGTCGATATAATCGTCAAACACATTATTTGTTTCCTCTGTCGTCGCCTGTTTAGTTGATCTATCAACAAATCGCTTCAAGATGGATTCTCCATAAATTCTTTCAAACACAATGCCTGACCGGCCATCAATATTCAGAAGGTCAAATGGTTCAGGAACTGGTAGACCACAATCCCATGCAATTTGACAGTGATACAGTTCACGTTGCAAGGCAGCGACACTTGTATTTGATTTTGCTAATTTAATAATCTTATTATCATCCATCCACTCAAATACCTCTGCACATCCACCTTCGCCAATCTTCGCACCAAGTTTTTTCATTTCCTTACTCCCGTTCTAGAGAATATATAAATTTAGTTTCATGATGAAATATTCTGAGCAAAGATCGTCTTCTGTGAGTATACCACATGGAATTTTTAGTAAATCGGTCTTAGGAAGTATTCTGCCAGTATAGGTGAACAAGGCAGCCGATCTTTACAAGTGGTCACTAATCAGTTTAGAAATAAATATTCTCATCAGCCATCCTGTCCGTTACTTCAACTAATAAAGAAGGAGCCGCCTCTTGGCAAGCTCCTCTGCAATCGTAATCCATTAGATAAAAAAGACCACTCTACAGTTCTATCGTTCCTTGATGAAAATACATTTGCCATCGACCATCGATAAATTTCCATATACTGCTTCGTAAAGTCCTATTTTTTGTTGTTTTGTTTTCTAAACGATAAGTCGTTAAAACTACATCTTCCGCCAAGGGATGTACCTCACAATTAGAAAACGTAATATCCAATGGGGCGATTCCGCCTTCAACAATACAATCTGCTTTATAAATAAATTTGCCCGAACTTGCAATTTCAAAGAAACCATCTGCAAGTATTTTTGCTAATTCCTCTGGATTAGTGCGAACCCCAGCTTTTAAATGACTTTGCTCTAATTGACATATCTGTTCTTTCAACGAGGCATTATATACCATTTCTTTTCTCCTCATGAAAATATATTGGATTAATACTTCGCATTACTGCCCAATAACTTAAGAAACTGTCCGTTCTTCCATGGCAGCCTCATGGTTGGAACTTTCGTACCCGTTAGCTTAATCGTCATTTAATGGCTTCTATTGATAGCCATTGAGGAATAGCAGCTAGTGGATTTTTACGCCAATTACAATAGTTTTCAAGTTCTTCTTCTGACAAAAATTCTCCCTTATCAGTGGAATCGTCCACCCAAAATGAACCATCCTCTGCGTACATTTCCTCGATACGTCTGATGTTAAGATTTGATGATATGATGGCATTCATAATATCTTGGATGCGCCATTTAAAAGTTGGTATTTCTCCAAAAGGACCTGTCACATCGTATGGTTTTTCCACTATTAGATCGTTTCCCGCTTTTATGCCGAACGGACGCATAAAGGGATGTATATCAAACATAATGTATGTCCCATTTTTCTTTAAAACCCTTGCAATATTATTGTACATGGATGCTAAATCATTAATCCAAACATGAACGCCATTTGATGTGTACACATAATCATATTCATTGCTATTTACTTTAGATAATGTCATGGAATCATCGCATATGAACTCAATATCCCATCTATGTTTGCTTGCAATGACAAAAGCGTTTTCTATTTGCTTTTCCGAAATATCACATGAAGTTACTTTTGCTCCCATCAAATGAAAAGCAAATACCGCATGATTATCACCACTTGAAGGAACCAATACTCTTTTACCATTCAAATCCGGTACAGCCTCTTGAATCATAGAATATGTAATGCGGTGAAATGCCGACGCATGAGAAGTAATAATTCTTGTTATCACCCCATCTGATCGTTTCTTCTGATACCAAGTGTCAGACCACTCATTCCATTTATTTTTAATGATATTCTCACTACTGACCACGTAAGTCCCCCCTTTTTAATGTGCTACGACTAATTTCATTATGCATTTTTCACCATATAATGGAAAGTGATTGAATAATTAAAGTTGAACTATCCTACACGTTAGTTGAGAAACGTCAGCCTATTGTTCAGGCCGGCTGACGTTTCAAGTTTTATTGAGGTAATGTTATATAGAAAACACTTATGGAAAATTTAGATTAAACCATTGTTGGAATGGTACCGTGCGTGCTAACGAAGTACAATTGGTGGTGACAAAGAAGTATAAAAAAGGTTGGTCTTTGGAGGCGTTTTAGTCGTGATTATTTTTATGGAAGGTTTGCCTGGGTCGGGGAAATCGACCAATTCTGGTTTCCTGTACCGCCAATTTGAGAGAAACGGATTGCCTTCAAGTTGGATTCACGAGCTAGAACGGCCGCATTCCGTGTTGTTTTTCCACGAGGCATGCCTGACGAAAGAAGAGTTCCAAAGTTGGCCAGAACGTTTTCAACCCGATCTTCCTCTTCTACACAAGCTTGCGCAATATCGGGAAAACTCGGTCGGGTTCGACTTGCTCGAGATTGAATGGCATTATCTAGACTCTTTATCCGAGCCGACGCTTAATGAACTGCGGCGAAGAGATGTATGGAATTTCACGCTAAAGGAGTACTTGAACATTTCTTTGGAAAAATGGAAACGATTCGTCACAAAAGCGGTTGAGCAGCCCGATCGCATCTACATCTTAGACAGTTGCATCTTTCAGTACCAAGTATTTGCATTTCTATGGGACGATGCGCCAAAACAAGCACTAATGGACTTAGTGAGTTCAATATGGAAGCTCGTAATGCCGCTGCAGCCGAAGTTGATTTATATGTATCGCCATTCCGTCCGGGATGCGATCGAACATTTGCGGCTCGTTCGGGGGGAATCCTTTCTCCAAAGAATGTGGGAGCGGGACCGCGGCAGGCCGTATTATGCGAAACGTACACAATCCATTGAAGCGTATTGCGAGTTTTTACACGATTATCACGAGCTCGCAGTGACACTTTATGAGGATGCGCCGTGCGAGAAACTGGCGGTTGAAGTAACAGAAGGAGATTGGCAAGCCTATGAGGAGCGGATGCTGCGCTTCTTTGATCTTGCGTTCATCCCGGATCCTCCTAAGCTTCTTCCGATCGGCAAGTTCCATAACGAAGACCTGGAATTGTCCATCACAATCGAAAATATCGGAAATGAATACGTATTAGTTGATCCTTTCGGAGCTCAGCGACGACTGTATCCGCGGTCAGATGACGAAGCCTATATCCGGGATTTACCTGTCATTTTGCACGTGGAAAGCAATGATAAAATTATCACAAAAGGATCGCAATTGACAGGTCGTTGGACGGAATCGGGTTTGATTTATAAGAGAGTAAGCATCTAAAGCAAAAATTATTTCGTCCTTTCACCCTTCGTCTACAATACTGCCCCTTACTTCACTGAAACATCAAAAAGGAGCTGTCCTTGCAACAGCTCCACACTATCGTACCCGTTAATTTTAAGAGAGAGAACCCGGCAATACCTCGGCTTAAGACTTCAATCAGCTTTTTAGCCGAGTTTAACCATTCAGGCTTTTCGGACAGGGCACTGGATTTCGGTAATGTATTCATTCTGATCATTTGTCGACCATTCTCCGGCCAAATATAACTCTCGTTGGGGTCCAGCTATCTCGTACCGGTTTTCCTCCAGGCAATTCAACAAGCAATTATATGCGTTATGGAGGGTCTGATAGGGACCTTTATGAACCACGCTTGCCATTTCTTCAACACCTTCAAGGATCTTGACCTTGATACGGTCGGTTTCCGGCAAATCCCCGGATATCGGTTCAATCACCTCTGCATCTACGTATGAATCACTGTTTCCCTCGTGGTAAATCACTATGCAGGGAGGAACGATTTTTACTCCATGCTTTCTAATATGTTCCCCCAAAGCTACCCACAAGTGACCTTGATCGCCATGAGTTGGAATATGTTCCCTGATTGAAGCAACTCGTACCGGTTCAATCTTTTTAATAACACAATCATACTTCACGACATGTCCCTCCTTTTCCATTCTCATATAGCTTTCGATCCGGGAAAGTCTTGATTGATCATCCCTTACTCTTAACAAGATCTCGGAATGCTTTACTTCTAGGAACTTCTGCAGGTGTTTTGAATCCATGTCTGCATGGAGAAGGATAGAGATCTCATCTAAGGAAAAGCCAAGATCCTTCAGGGCCATAATCCGATTAAGTCTGGACATTTGGCTTGCCGTGTAATACCGGTAACCAGTTGAAGAATCGATATGCGCGGGCTGAAACAGTCCTACGCTTTCATAATGCCGTAGAGTTTTCACCGTTACCTTACTCAGCCGTGCAAAGTCACCAATTTTGAACATACTTCTCTCCCCTGCACTCTTATTTCGCGGTCCTCACATGCAGGATAAAGCTTACCCTAACAGGAGAGTCAAGAGTCAATGTAAATTTTTTTATTCAGACAACTGCTTAATTAATCGAGGCAGCCCGTTGGACCCACGGTAGCTGTTAGAACGGCTTTCTAGTTGAGGTCCAAGTCATTGCAGTTAAACGGACATTTTATGAGCCAACACAATGGCATTAACCGCTGATACGGTATCCTTGGCTACCAGCTGTTCATCCAGCTTCAAATGAAGTTGTATGGTAGATACTGGAAGATTATTGGTAGAAATCATGAGCCCCACCTCATGAGATGAAAGCACCTTCGCTTGCATGATTTGCAGCCAGGGGATAACATCCGGTAATGATTTATCCTCCGAAGGGCTGGTTTCCATGCCATCCACCCCAAGAGGTGAATGTCCATCGAAATACTCAATCCTGAACACAGCATTAGAGGGGTGACTATTCCTCTTCAAGGTCGTGGCCGCCTCCAGCCGATGGCGGGAGTTTTTTTTAGGACCGATAATCACATTCCAAAAAACGATAAACAAAGAGGGGATGAGGAAGCCGAGAACCGCCAACCAACCACTGGAGGTCTTGACATAGACGGTAAGACAGAGGGCTGCGGACAGAATCGCAAGCAACCATATGTAGAACTCCTGCCGCCATTTGGGCAGGTGCTTCCTAGATGCTGGAGGAATGGACTGTGCTGGCTGAATTTCCGGAGCTTGCTCCAGCTGAGTTAGCGTACGTTCTTTCCATGGCAAATGTTCCCCATTCAACATATAGATGTTATCGGCTGCTCCCTGCCAGACCTTCTCCTGCGAGGGATGAGGCGACTGCCAGAGGTTAACGCATTCTTGAATGTCTTTCAAATAGAGTGCGGGATCGCCCGTGAACGAGAAATATTGCGAAAGCTCCAGATGAACAACGGCAGCAGAATACCGCTGTACATGGGTCGATAAGGTTTCTAGCCACTCATGCACGGGAGCGGCAAGCGATGGGTAATGCGCCAGCGTGCCGGGTAAGCTCAGGCGCAACTGCGCTGCAGCATCCGCCCATGGAATCTGCCATTGGAATGCCTCGGAAAAGCATTCCCACTCAGGCAGATCCTCCACATCCGGTTGATCCATATGGGGTTGAATCTTGCTCCATGCTAGCAAAAGCTGCCCGCTATAGCGCTGAAACTGCTCTTGGCTGACCAGACAAAACCATACCGGAGCGAGAAAATTGTTTGTCTCGAAAGCTATATTCTCATAATCGACCGAATCTGTATCGGCGTTTGTAATGCTCAAGAATGTCCGGTTTCCCATATAATATCCTTTCCTACTACCTTTGTTTCACATCCAATATCGGTACAGTGTTTTAACATTATCAATTACTTCATACGAGATAAGGTATTAAGATGTTGCGCTAAACTCCCATTACTTCAATAAAATGAAGGAGGAGCCGCCGCTTGGCATGCTCCTCCGTAATCGTATCTGTTAGCTTAATAATGAGAGCGAAATTTAATTATTTTCGATATATTTTTCTGCTTCGTATCCGTCGACAGGGAAATCTTCAACTGTAACCGCATTATAGTAAAATTCACCGATTGAACATTTTAGATTTATTAAAATGTCTCTTGGATTAACTGATTCATCTTCCCATAATTCATCATGGAACACATACCCAACTTTTAGGTTTTCTAAATCCAATACAATTAAATCACCGTTTGACCCCCAACCAACTATTAGCAGCCTTTCAGCAATACACCTTTGATTTGTATCATATAAATTTTCACCAGGTAGTTCATTGACTTGATAAAAGGATACATGTTTGAAACTAATATGCTGGTCAAAAGAAATATAATTGAAGAAATTAATTACTCCTTTCGGAACATTACTATCAACTAAAAAGGAAAGCGCCTTGTCTGACAACTTTACCTTTTTCAGTTCCCTATCAGAGTTAATCTGTCTTAATGCCTTCTTAAACAAATCTAAATCTTTATCCACTTTCTTCCTCCAAACACTATTATTCTGCCCGTTCGTTGAGAAACGGGAGCCGATAGTTCTGGCCGGTTGCCGTTTTGAGTTTTATTGAGAATATGTAACCGATAGCTTAATAGATGATCCCTATACAAGAAGTTTTAGAACTCATCGATCAATGAGATACCCTTTATTATACGCATATAACTATCTTGCAAGAATTCGCGGGTCCAACCGTCTGGCTGACTTAAATCCCAGCTCCGGTGCATACCCACGACAACGATAATTTCGCGTAGTCTGAGGAAAAGCTTTAACAGTTCCTTCCAGTCATCTGGCATTTGACGTCCATCTTCTGTGTAGCCTAACTCAAAATGTTTCATAAAAAGCTCGTATTGCACCTTACGTTCAGACTTCGAATCTTCCCCGAATACATACAGCAAATAATAGAGCTGAATAGCGATGTCTTCGACATACCAACTGTACTGACACTCGTCGAAATCAAAAAGCGTTATTTGCCCTAATTCATCGACTGTGAAGTTTCCTACATTGATATCACCATGAATTAAACCAAAATTATCAGTATTAACAGGCAGGCTAGCTAAATGTTTTTTAAGTTCTTCCAGGGCATGAAGAACTGGTTGAAGCTCTGACGGTAAATAAACTTTTGCTCGTAAGATGTAATCATTAAATTCCCAAGTATGTCTCTCGGCCAATGGTTTGTAAAGTTTGGATAATTCATGAACACAACCAGTTATGCGTCCGCATTGCTCATAAAGCATTGAATTCCCTAGGCATTCTGGATATCCGATTTTACTGCCGGGGGCATGTTTGAAGGAGGTCACGTAGAAGTCCATCTTATTTCCTAGGATACGTTCAAAATCCTTTCCATCAAGCGACGAGACCGGATCTGAAACCGATACCCCTTTCTCCGAAAGATAACGAATCCATTCAATTTCAGCTGCAAGTCCTTCCGAAGTGCGAAGAGTACTTGGGGTGAATCGGAGAATATATTTCATTTCATTTCGATTATAGGAATAAATAAAGTTTTGAAAACCTCCAATGAACGTCAGATCCTTTGGGCTGACCCCAAACCGAGCAGCGCCTTCAGTGACATGTTTGTCCTGGAACATCAATTTTATTTTTGGGTCCATGAGTTCTCCTTGGTAATTGAATCTTGATCGAAAAATATTATTCCTTTCAATAGCAATCATACTAATCCAGCTTTTTACAGTCAATGAAAATGACTGTGTTTTTGCGTAAACTGCCCATTACGTGAGAAACGGCACCCGATCGTTCTGGTCGGCTGCCATCATGTATTTATTGAGCTAATGTACCCGTCAGTGCAACTCCAACTCCATTCTTATACATTCATTTCCATCGTCATCAACATACGTTTCTAATGCAGAAAATCCACGGCTTTCATATAGTCGCCTTGAGCGTTCATTGAAGGTGTAAATACCGTTAATAAGAAGTCTATCTCGCCTCTGAGACTTGGCGTAATCCACTATAAGGTCGAGCACCTTGCCTCCAATGCCCATGGATCGATACTGTCCAATACCAATTTCAATCGGTAAACAATCTGTGCAAAGAGCAACATCGCCAATGCTGAACCAACCATCGGTCGTCTGAACTTCGATAATAAATACCTCGCCTTTGTTCAGAAGGTAGTTATACATTCTTTCAACCTTGTCTGCATCGTATGGAACCGCCCCTGCTCCACCTTCAGAGTAATACAATACCTCTGGGTCTTGATACCAAATAACTGCCGAATTAATGTCATCTGGCAAAACGAGAGGTCGCAAACGCACATCTCCATTCTGAAGCGTCATTTCTCTCACCTTCATTCATGTGCTTTTAAGATTTCTATCGTAACTATGGTTTTATGTTTTTCTTTATCTCTTTTTTTCTTTTTGAATATTGAAATGTTTAATTCTGAAAAAGTGATATGCGAATAAAATTGAAAAAATAATGAATAAAAAAATATATACATAATAAAAACTAAGTTCTTTTCTAAAGGTAAAGTCCATTGTCAAACCTATTAATGCTAAGCCTAAATTCTCTTTGTTGTACTTTTGAAAACGATGTTTGTAAATCCTATAAGTAAATATTATTAATATAAAAAAAGTCCATGAATTTATAAATACAGTTGCTATTATTCAATCCACCCCATCCGTCTTTAATTGATACCATATTATTCCACGTTGAGCATATCCGTTATTTTCAATACAGATATTCGCTCAAATTCCTCAGGTTTCACTCTGCCTTCATCCCAGTGGATCATATTGGCTACTCCTTAACTTGCTTCAAATTACGCACTGCATGGATTGCGACTCGAATGAGCAGGATCGCGCTGATCAATATGCCGGCGTATCCGAAAACGGCCACGATATTCAACTCATCCTGAGTGTTATGTTCGCTTATGCTAAGCAATCCGATGGAGATGCCTCCGAACGCCGTTCCGACGAAAGCCAGCAAAGCCAGTGAAATCCATTTCGTCACGAATGAGGTGTTGGCCTTGTC
Source organism: Paenibacillus contaminans (assembly GCF_003285015.1). Taxonomy (GTDB): domain Bacteria; phylum Bacillota; class Bacilli; order Paenibacillales; family NBRC-103111; genus Paenibacillus_V; species Paenibacillus_V contaminans. The sequence goes on from NZ_QMFB01000029.1 coordinate 71,254, forward strand.
GGAAAAAAAGCCTACCTTAACGGACATCTCGCCCTTCTCCAGCATCGACCCGAGATGGTCGAGTCGCCGCGGCAGCCTGCGAATAACGGGGAGCTGCTCCAGAAATTCATTCGTCGCCGTTTTCCGCAGATCGCTGTAGTCACTGACAGGAAGGAACTCCGCCGTGTGCTCCCTGGCGAAGCGGCGGGATTCGTCCATTAAGCTGAACAAAGGATTTAATTGCGCCATCGTGCCCTCAAGTGTAATCAGTGAGCGGAACGCGCCCGCAACGTTCGGGTAAAACGAAAATCCGAACTCCCCAATCATCCGAAACAATCCCTGAATGAACGCATCCGAGCTTCCCGCCACGCCATAAGCCGTCTGAACCAGCAGCTGGCTGAGCGCCTGTTCCAAACCTTCTTTTTCGATTTCCTGTTGCGGCTCGACCAGTTGCAGCAGAGCATCCATGATAACATACGTGTTGCGCTGTTCGAATCCGATCAACAACCTCTTCAGGGAGTCCTGCTGCAGCGTTCCGAGTCTCCCGACCGAACCGAAATCCAGCAGCACGGGGGTTCCATCATTCAAAATATAAACGTTGCCGGGATGCGGGTCGGCATGAAAAATTCCCTTGATGAAGATTTGCTCCAACATGCAGTCGAAAATTTGCCGTTGAACCTCCTGACGATCGATGCCGCGTTCATCCAGTATAGCCGTGCCGCTTTTTACGCTAACGCCCTCCATATATTCGATGACGAGAATTTTCGCGTTGCTTAGCTCCGGGTAGACATGGGGGATCTTCACCTTTGTCCGGCTATTGGCCAGAGAAGCTTTCACTTGAGCGAAATTGCGGGCTTCGATGCGAAAATCAGTCTCTTCCTTCATCGCTGCGGAGAATCCCTTGGCCAAATCGAGGAAGCCGATATTTCTAGCCCAGGCAGATTTTTTTGACGCCCAGGCCGCAAAGCGCACTAAGATGTCCAAATCGCGCTGCAGCTTGGAAGTGATATCCGGACGTAGCAGCTTGACGACTACTTCCTTCCCGCCCTCGAGCAGCGTGGCACGATGGACTTGTCCGATCGATGCCGCAGCGAGCGGTTCCATTTCGAATTTTTGGAATATCTCGTCTTTGGGGCGCCCCAGCTCTTTGGTCAATATTTCCTCCACCTGTGCAGTCGTCAAACGGGCGACGTTTTCCTGCAAGTGCGATAGTTCTTCGATAACCGCCGGGGGCAACAGATCCGAGCGCGTCGACAACACCTGACCGAATTTGATAAAGAAACCGCCGCAGTCCTCTAGCATCCTACGAAGCGATACTGCCACCTTTTGATCTGAAGCCGACGATCGTTTGATGGCCAGATTTTTGCCTACGCCATTCTTGAGCGCGATCATCAGCACTTGGACGTATCTTCGCTGTCTTCGCCACCAGGCGGACAGCCTTCTTACCGGGTTTTTCGTATCGGTGAGACGCTCGCCTCGCTCCCCAAGAGGGATAGGGTCGAACATCTCGAACAAGAGATAGAAGAGCAGGGAGACGATGACCATGCTGAGCAGCCATAACCATCCGTCGGCTTCGAAGCTATCCGTATTGCTGCGGTAACGCAAGAATGTGTACCAATACACGGAGGTCGTTACAATGACGCTGGACAGCGATGCCATGACTTGTTTCATAAAGCTGATGTTCGTCCCGATCAATCGGCCGATGATGATGATCATAATAACGGCCAGTAAAATAATTTGAGAATACATCGGTTCACTCCTTTTAGTAAAGGGTTCGCCCTCTTATTATACATAATTTTGGTAGCAGCGACGTAAACAACCCGACACGATTATTGACATTGTTCTCCAAGCATTTGCGTGTAGTGTCACTACGTTGCTATTACCCCAATCAAAGCGAAGTTCCCAGAGCATGAGTTTAACAATCTACTTTGCCCCTGGTGATAGCGACGCTGGTACAACCCCTAAATGCCGCTAACAAGTAAACATATACATCAAAAAAGCAAGTAAAAACCACCCCTAAATCGTCCATTTTCTATCAAGCTTTAGGTAAAGCTTTAAACTAAAGCAATAATATGATTCAAAGAAAACATTGAACTTTTTATGAAAGAACCCTTCGACTAACATAATTGTTTACATAACATTATTATTGGAAACTATATTTCGAACGGGCTGTCGTTCTGAAATTTTGATGCATTATTTATGTATAATTGGAATGACAAAAAAGCCGGATCCGACATCGATACCGGCTGAATTATTTTGTTCCCTGTCCCTCAGCTTACTTTACCCTTAACGGCTGCAGTCGGACTGAAACCTCAGCTTGATCCGGCGTCCAACAGCTCGCTTCCGATCCACGTCAGCAGCCGCGTTTTAGTTGTATATTAAGCTATAATCCCACGTTAGTTAATCTAACGGTCTTAATAAATAAAGAATTTCATTATCTATAATTTTGCCTGTGTTTTCAAATCCTGTCTTCTCGTAAAGCACTTTTGCCACAAGGTTATCAGAATGAAACGACAAGTATATTTCCGGATTATTATATTGAGATCTCATTACGTTGATCACTTGTTGCAATGCCTTCTTACCATAACCTCTTTGCTGGTACCTGTGATCGATCATTAAACGGCAAATTTCATGGAAACCATTCTTTATTGAGTAGCCAAACATAGTAAAACCAACCATTACATCATCACTATATATTGCCTTTATTGTCCAATTTTTTTCAATTTTAGATTGAGCTATCGATACGGTTGGGTCTTCCCCGTAACATTTCATCTCTCCATCCAGTTCATACCCTTTAGGTGAAAGAATTCGATTCATTATGTACTGGATCCACTCTACCGATTTATAAAATTTCTCCTTCTCATTCCATACGATTTTTTCTTGTCGTCAGTTGGAATCCAGCCACACCACAAACTAGGTTGTGGCGCTGGAGGTGAGTTTCTATTTAGAACGGTCTCATCTTTAACGCGAATGTAAACACCCTTCTCCATAGTATGAGACGGTCGATCTGTAAAGTAAAATTCTCCTTCAGTGCCGTATTTCTCAAGAGCATCCTGTTTAGATATATTGTTTATTCGAGCTAGAACTGAAATATCCCGACTAACCCTAATAGTGTTTCCGAGGTTATGGAGCAAATTGAATGTTTATCGACTAATCATTTCTATAAATGATTGTCGTTATCCTGCCCATTACTTCAACAAAGAAAATGGGATCAGCTGCGTAATTTTCAAAAGCAATCTACATAAATTTCTTCCAACTCATTTGATAACCGATTGTTTAATCTAACGAAATTCCATCAAACACAGTTTTCCACAGATGATCGTTTTGACGCCAAATATCGTGCCCTTGCATTTCTAGCAGTGTTACATTGTCCAGACTACATGGGTGCTCAACGATACCCGTAACACCGGTATATTCGACAAGCAGCAGCTTGAATTGATGGCGGACGAACGATGACAGGATGGCATGTAGATCCAGAATCGCATGATCTATCTTACCGGCTCGAACGAACAGAATGTGATCGCAAGTTGAAATCTTCTCCAGAAACCGCCGGATGCGCCTATCCATCTTACTTCTAAATTCGGAGTAGGTGACCAAGTTATCGGGTGTATTAAGCCGTATGGGAAAGTCGTGTACCGAATTTATGTTATATAAGTGATCCTTAAACACATAGTTCCGATGATGAGCATCTATCCCTTCAAACGTCAAATTGGAGCGCTGCATAAACCCGTTAAACCGGTTCCGTAAAAGGTTGTTTACATCTTCTAGCGATGAAGAATTCATCCAATCCAGGACACCGGCATAAGGTCGTAAGTTGTTTTTCTGAAGTTGAATGGCCGGCGAGCAGTTTGACCCAAGGCTGAAAATAGCATCATATCGGCCTTTGAGAGCCTTTAGTTCCATTCCACACTCCTCCATCATTCAGTTAAATCATAATATACGAATCATGGAAAATTCGGTTGGCCTGGAATCTATTATAGAATGGATTTTAATAATCCTTATACTGGTTTAGTTCTTCCAACTGCCTTTTAGATGCAATTGATTATTGCCCATCTAATTCCATTTAAGGAAATCCGTCAGTGATGAGATAAAATTCTTTTCATCAATAAATGACAAGAACTTTATCCCATAAAATCAAAAAGCCGCATTCTATGCGACTTTAATCAGATCATGTTCTTATTACCCGACATTACTGAACCCATAATTATCAGTATTTCAAGCAACATAAATCGAGGAATATGCATGTTTGACATTACTGTCAATACACATAAACTCCTGCCCTACAAACCAGCTTGCCTCCCCCATGAAGATGTGACTCCTGTGCGAAACGCAATTGTCGTTTCGTTCCACCTGTACCTGGATTCGACCAGCTCTTGGCATTTTCAAAATGATGGCTCTTACGCTCACCTTCTCCATGTGAGCAGCAGCTCGAAGTTACATGCTTGTCGTATTCCATATCTGGCGTAGTAACCTTCCATTTCAACCCGCTTTGTCAGATTCGGCAAAGTACCCAATGAGAAATTCGCGAAACTTGCGCGCAGCAAGGGAGAGATACCGTTTTTCGTGCCAAGCGATTTGGAAATTACGCTGGCAGACTGGGAACTCAATGTGCAGTAAATTCAGAGGTGAGTTCGGGCCGCCGCAATTTCCCACAAGCGCAACGCCTAGCCCGGCCCGGACAAGACTTGAAATGGCGGCAGGCTCGTCGACCCGGCAGACAAAGTTGGGCGTGATCCCGACTTCTTGAAAAAACAAATCATTCATTCGCTGAAAAGGAAAACCCTCCTTATACCCGATAAACGGGTCATCCGCAAGCTCGCTCAGGCGGATGCTCTTTCTCCCGGCAAACCGGTGTCCTTGGGGAACAGCTAAATAGATATCTTCCTTCAAGACGGACACTGCGCTAATGTCGGGCCGATCGATCGGCAGCGCCGTAAAGCACATGTCGACCTCGCCCGTCTCCACCAAATGCGTCATTTCTTCCATCGAAGCCTGCGTAATTCGAAAGCTGACTTCCGGATGAATCGCGAGAAATTCGCCCAGCGCATCAGATAACCGGTCCAGTGTCGTTGTCGCGAGGTGAATGCTTCCTTGTTCGAGTCCCGCCAACTCTGACACTTCTTTCCTTCCTTCTTCCAATAGTGCGAGCGCCTTCTCGACTTTGTCCAGGAACGCCTTGCCAAACGTATTCAGGCGAATCCGCCCTCCGTGCCGGTCGAACAACGGAACCCCTACGTCCTCCTCCAATCTTGAAATCGTTTTGCTTAGCGCAGGCTGCGCGATTAACAGCTCCTGTGCCGCCTTCGTCATGTGCTCCATCCGGGCCACCGTTCGAAAATACCGCAACTGCAGCAGCTCCATACGTGTCCCCCTCTCATATACCTGAGTATATACACCTTATGGTTAAAGATATATTTCTGTTTATTTATATGTGATTGTAAAATATAGCAAGTAAGGAAGCAACACGCTTTGCGTAAAAAAATATCGCATTAGCAGTAAGGAGGACTTTACGGCCATGGTTGTCGCAGTTCAGCAGCAAGCCGGCGAAAAATTGATCCGTATTCTGGCCTTCACGCTGATCATTTCCCTCATGAGCGCAACGCTGTTACCCGATCAAAACATTTAAGCCTGCCGAACTGCACGTTGGTAAAAAAACCGCATTGTGAGATCAGCTTATCTCATGGAGCGGTGTATTAATAACTATACGATAAACGAAGTTACAATAGGGATGAACTGGGGAGGATTGCATGATGAGAGCAGCAGCATTTCGCTCAATCGGCGGACCTGAGGTCATGGAGGTCATGTCATTTCCCGAGCCACAGGCCGGTTCGGGGCAAGTCAGGGTCCGGGTGAAAACGGCCGGGGTACAGCATTACGATTGCAGCGTGCGGAACGGTTGGGCTCCGCAGGGCGTCGCCATTCAGATTCCGCAAATTCCGGGCAACGAGTTCGCGGGCATCATCGATCAAGTAGGCGATGGCGTAACCGGCTTTCACATAGGCGGCGAAGTACTCGGCTTCGCACTATTGAATTGTTACGCTGAATATGTGGTCGTGGGCGCAGACCAAATCGTAAGCAAGCCCGGCAGCATGACCTGGGAAGAGGCAGGAGGGCTGACCGGCAACGGCCAGGGCGCCCATATTGCCATGAAAGCCATTGGAGTTGGGCCGGGCGACACCGTATTAATCAATGGCGCGGCCGGATCACTGGGCGCTTTTGCCGTACAACTGGCTAAGGAATGGGGGGCCAAAACCGTCATCGGCACCGCCAGTAAGCAGAACCATGACTACCTTCGTTCGTTAGGCGCTGTTCCGGTGACGTATGAGGAAGGTCTCACTGAGCGAGTAAAGGCGCTTGCGCCGGACGGCGTCGATGCCGCATTCGATACGGCCGGAGGCGAGGGGATTCACGCCGCGGTGAACTTGGTGCAGGACAAAAACCGTATATGCACGTTCTTCGCCTATGGCCTCATCGAGGAACTCGGCCTTCGCGTCGTCCGTGGCCAGCGCTCCGCCGCCCGTCTGGCCGAGCTTGTCGATCTGCACAGCAAGGGCAAGCTGCGTATCCATATCCGGCAGACGTTCCCACTCGAACGGGCCGCGGATGCGCATCGGCTGATCGAAACGAGACACGGCCGAGGCAAGATTGTCCTCACAATCGACTAAGTAGAGTCCATCGAAAATGATTCAACCAAGGATAAACGGCTTCGCCGTGCTTTAAGGACAGGCTCGTTTACCGTTGAATATAAGCACTTGATACGTGAAACATATAAATTCCTTATATTTGAAAAAGTCACCGTAAGGTGACTTTTTAGTTTTTACCAGTCAGGCTTTCGCGGAACAAGCAAATGGACAGTCGAATAGATTCATCTGCGTCCGCTAACTGTTCTCCTGCGCCCCTATCGTATTCGCAAGGTGCAAAAGCCCCTCGAGCATTTCGTCGGTGAACGCCCCCTTGCTGAAAGCGACTAGCGATCGAAGCGGCATTTCTCGGATAAACACGGCCATCATCTCCGAGCTGTGCTTTTCTTGCGAATCGGACAAACCTTGCGTAAATTGGCGAATGATAGGCTCAACCCGAGGATCGGCGATCAAATCCGACAAGGACGACTGGCGGTCGTATTGCCTTGCGATCGAAGTTGTCGAACGGAGAGTTACCGTCTCTTCCAGCAAAATATGCCGAGAGGACTGGCCGATCAGAATATCGAACTCTCCCGTCTCCGCGTGCCAATCTTTAAGTTCTGGATCATAAAAAGCGAACGCCCTCTTATCCAACGTAAAGGCAATTTCTTTGGCTTCCCCGGCATGAAGCTCGACTTTCGCGAATGCCTTCAGTTCCTTCTCCGGCCGAACCAATCGGCTAACCTTGTCCTTTACATACAATTGAATCGTTTCCTTGCCTGTTCGAACGCCGGTATTCCGAACCCAAAGACGCACGGTGAGCGTTTCTAGATCGCTGAAATCTTTCTTATCGAGATACAAATCGCTGTATTCGAACGACGTATAACTTAAGCCGAAGCCGAATGGATAAAGCGGCTCGATATTGCGGCTGTCATAATAGCGGTAGCCGATGAAGAGGCCTTCGCGATATTCGCAGCGATCTCCCTCGCCCGGAAAACCGAGGTATGCCGGAGTGCTTGGCAGATCGACCGGGAACGTTTCCGCAAGCTTGCCGCACGGATTCGCATCTCCGAACAGAATGTCCGCAAGCGCGCCTCCAAAGCCTTGGCCGCCCAAGTAAGCTTCAACGATTCCGCCCGCATGCTTCGCCCAAGGCATCTCCACGGGAGAGCCATTGCATAAAACGACAATGACCCGCTCCTGAACTTGCGCTATGGCGCGGATAATCTCGGCTTGGTTAAAGGGAATCCGCAGATGCTGCCGATCATACGATTCCGATTCGCAGCGCTCGGGCAGGCCAACGATAACGATAACCGCTTCGGCTTCCGCCGCTGCCGCTCTCGCCTCCTCTTCCAATGCCTTGTTGATTGCCTCGTTGTCCAGATCGTAGCCTTGCGCGTAGACAAGCTCGCTGCCTTCGCCCAGTTTGTCGGTTACTGCGGCTGCCACATCATCCACTTGCGTCGGCTTCATATGCGAACTTCCGCCGCCCTGAATTTTCGGCGAACGGACCATTGCTCCTATAAGCGCGATCTTACGCTTCGTCTTGGACAACGGAAGCAGGTTCGCCTCGTTCTTAAGGAGCACCATGCTTTCCGCCGCGGCCTTCCGGGCAAGATTATGATGACGCTCATAATCGCAATCGATCGGCTGCCCGGAACGCTTCGCGGAGAGCAAAGCTAATTGCAGCACCCGCTCGACGGCATGGTCCAGCGCTTCTTCGGTCAATGCCCCGCTTTGCACCGCTTTGATTATGCTTGCAGGACCGTAGCCTTCGCTCGAAGGCATCTCCAAATCAAGCCCGGTCCGAATTCCTTCCGACAGCACGTTCACCGCTCCCCAATCGGAGACGACCGCGCCTTCAAACCCCCATTCCTGCTTCAGAATTTGATTCAACAAATGCGGATGCTCCGAGCAATAAGCGCCATTGACCCGATTGTAGGCGCTCATGATCGTCCATGGCTGACTGCCCTTGACGGCAATCTCGAAGGCGTTCAAGTATAGCTCCCGCAGCGCTCTCTCTTCTACGACAGCATCGGTCGTCATCCGCCGCTCTTCCTTATTGTTGCAAGCATAATGCTTCAACGAGGTGCCAACGTTTTGGCTCTGAACGCCGTTAATGTAAGCTTTGGCCATCTCCCCCGACAAATAGGGATCCTCCGAGAAATATTCGAAGTTTCTCCCGTTTAGGGGAGAGCGTTTCAGGTTCACGCCAGGCCCGAGCAAAATATCCACTCCCGCCGCATGACACTCCTTCCCGAGCGCAACGCCGATTTCCGTCAGCAGTTCCCGGTCCCAGGATGACGCCAGCGCCGACGCCGATGGAAAGCAAGTGGCCGGAGCGCTGTCACTCACATCGAAGTTGACTTCAAATTCGTCAAGCTTCCTTAACCCGTGGGGGCCGTTCATCATGACGATGGACGGGATGCCCAATCTTTCCAGCGCGTTCGTTCTCCAATAATCCTTGCCCGAGCACAAGCTCGCCTTCTCTTCCAAGGTCATGAGGGAAAGCCATTCCTTTACTTTTGTAAGCTCCATCCGTCTGTTCCTCCTCGCTCCTGCCTATCCTTTAACCGCGCCGATCGTTATGCCTTTAATGAGATATTTTTGAAAGAAGGGATACATGGCGATAATCGGCAGTACGCCGACTACGGCGATCGCCATCTTTACGGTCGTGCTGGGCAAATTCGCCCCTGCCTCGCCTAATTGCGCGCTGAACTTGCTTTCCGTCAGAAACTGAATGTCCGTCAGCATTCGATTCAGAATGTTCTGAATACTGAATAGCTTAGAATTCGTCACGTAGATCATGCCGTTAAACCAGTCGTTCCAGTAGATGATCGCCTGAATCAGGCCTACGGTGGCCACGATCGGCATCGACAGCGGCAATATGATTCTCCAGAAAATTTTGAACTCTCCAGCTCCGTCTATTTGCGCCGCTTCGATTAAGGCCGGAGGGATCGTCGTCATGAAAAAGGTCCGCATCAGCAGCACGTTAAAGCCGTTCATCAGCAATCCGGGCACGATAAGCGCCAGAATCGTATTTTTAATATGGAATAATTGCACATAGATCAAATAGGTCGGGGTCAACCCGCCATTGAACAGCAAGGTGAAAAAAACGAAAAATGCGATTGCCCCGCGCCATGGAACGCCTTGTCTGGACATCGGGTAAGCGAGCATCGCGGTCATGAGCAAGCTTGCCGCCGTGCCGAAAATCGTTACAAACACCGTTACGCCATATGCCCGCGCGAGTTGGTCGGAATGATTCCATAAGTAACGGTAAGCATCCAGCCCCAGTTGATCGGGAAAAAAGGTGTAGCCCTGCCGCAGGATCGAGCTTTCATCCGATACGGATGAGATGACAAGCAGCAGGAAGGGCAGCACGCAGGCCGCCGCTAGGGCAAGCATCGGAAGATGAAGCCAAAACTGTTTTCCCCTGTCGATCGTATTCATGCTTCTCCACTCCAGTCCCGGACCTTAGAACAATGCGCTGTCCTTGTTGAATTTGCGTACCGCATAGTTCGATAGAATCACCAGCACGAAACCGACGATGGACTGGTACAGTCCTGCGGCGGAAGACATCCCGATATCTCCGAGATTCATAAGAGCCCGGTAGACATAGGTGTCGATGACTTGAGTCGTATCGTTAAGCGCTCCCGAGCCTAGCGGAACTTGATAGAACAGGCCGAAATCCGAATAGAAAATTTTGCCGATAGCGAGCAAGGTCATCATAATGATGATCGGGGACAGCAGAGGCAGCGTAATGCTGCGGATTTGCTGCCATTTGGAGGCACCGTCCAGCTTGGCCGCCTCGTAATATTCCGGATCGATCCCGATAATCGCCGCCAAGTAAATGACGCACAGGAAGCCTGCCCCCTTCCACATGCTGATGATCGTCAGGATGAACGGCCAATACTGCGATTCGCTGTACCACGAAATCTCCTCTATACCGAGAAACGGAAGCACGGTCTTGTTCATGAAGCCGGTATCCATGCTCAGCAAAGAGTAGGCCAAATAGCTGACGATAACCATCGAGATGAGATGAGGCAGCAACAGCACGCTCTGATAAAATCTCGACATGAATCGGCTGCGAATTTCATTAAGCGCAATCGCGATGCCGACGGCAAACGCCGTGTTAAGAATGATAAAAGTAAAATTATAAAGGATCGTGTTTCTTGTGATGATGTAGGCATCCTGCGTCTTGAACAAATATTCGAAGTTTCTAAAACCGACCCAATCGCTGCCGAGCAGTCCCTTCGCAAAATTGTAATCCTTGAAGGCGATAAGCAGCCCGAACATCGGCAAGTAGTTGTTGATTAGCAAATAGGTCAAGCCCGGTAACATCATGAGCAGCAAAACACTGTATTTGCGTATTCCGTTCTTCCGGCGGAGCCGATAGGTTTGTTCCATATTACTCCCCGCTTCCCTCGCTTATCGTTGATGGCCTAAGAAGCCTAACTGGGCCGAGCAGACCGGAGGGCTCCTGCTGAACGAACTTGGAGAACCAATCCTGCTGATCTTTGACTAACGTATTCGTTACCTCGACGGTTAACACGTTCGCCCCCTGCTGCCAAAACTCCGAAATATCCCAGACATAGGGAGCGCACAACCGGACTCCGGCTTCCCGTCCGTTTATCCAAACCTGCGCGGTCTCGTATACCCGGCCCAAATCAAGCCAGACGGAGCCGGCCGCTTCTTCGTCCCGCACTTGGCATTCGTACTTCATCGTGCCGGAAAATCTCGGCAGCAAATCGCGAGCGCTTATGTTCCGCAAGCTCGTTAATGTCCCCCAAGGCTTGAATTCAGGGTAGTCCTGTGCCGAGGCCAACGAAACATGCCACTCCGTCGGCTCAATCAGACGGCTTGCCGTTTTCGTCGCTGGTGCCGTCTTCCCCTGACCAATCGGATAATCCGCCTCGTCGCCGGGCGGAATGCGCAGCAAGACGGCCGATTCATAAGCTCTGAGCGTGAGATCATGAGCATAATTCCGTCCTTCCCCGATCCGTTCCAACGTATTGCCGAAGGCGTCGTAGCGCAGCCATACTCCATCGCCCGGAAGAATGACGCGAGTATTCAACGTCTCTTCGGGATGCTCGTTGAACAGCATGACGGTTTCCAAACGGTCATGACGATACTGGTACACTCGAAGATAAGGCTGTCTTTCGCTTGCCTCCAGCTCGTACATGCCCCAATCTCGCAATGTTTCTGAAAGACTAAACAGAGGCACGACCGCGACATTGGCCTGAGCTTCCAATCTCCTCAACGGCTCCGCATAGGGCACAGCTTGGCTAGCCCGTTGTGGCAGCGAGTCGACAAAGACGACCTGCAAGCCTGATTCCGCCAATTCGGACAGCTTCGCGATCAATTCAATCGGCAACGCTTCTGCACACGGAACGATTAAGCAGCGATACCTTTCTTCGTGAACGGCAAGCTCTCCTCGAATAACGCTTGAACGAAGCAACCTATCCGCCGGCAGAACGTCGCAATCAATTTGACGCTGCATGAGCTGCTTGACGGGCTCTTGGAACAGCATGGATTCCCCGGACCATTCCGCTTCCGCATGATACAATACTCCCGCAGTCGCCACGTGCTGACCGTCGTTCAATAAATGGCAAAGCCGGTTTGTATAGGCGTTGAGCAGCCCGTAATATCTGAACTGCGGATTGTATCCCCTTGCATAGAAGTGCGGTGGACAGTCCCAATCGGGAAATTCCTTCTGGGAAAAAGCATGGGGCACGAAATGGTTAACGCCTCTGACAAGCATATGATCGGTCAGCCATTTCATCAGCTTCAAGCCTTCCGCCCAGCCGTACGCCCCGAAAATCTCGCAAAACGTCCGCCCCCGCTTCCGGGGATCGATATGTCCGAGCGATACCGCCAGCTTTGTCATACCATAGTGGAAAAAGACGCTGTCCGTCTCTCCGCCCATCCAGGAAAAGGACATTTCATCGAAGCCGGGCACAATCTGCCACAGCACAACGTCAAGGCCCGACATATCTTGGCCCTCCAGCGCGCGGAAGAAATGTCCGGCCCCGCAGCCGAGTCTGGCGTGGACGTTGTTGTCCTCCATGAGGTGGCCGATGTAGGCGACGCCGCGCTCTTGGCACCAGCGTCCGATCCGGCCGCTAAAATGTTCCGCATACAGCTTGCTGACGACATTCATGTAGGCATATCGGACCGCGAACGTATGCGGACCGCCTTCGTGCCACAGCAAGGGCAGATGCCGGCGAAGATTCGGGCCGTATTCCGCCTCGAGCAGATCAAGGAGATCGTCTCTCCACGGCAAAGCCATTTTGGCGTCGCCCAGCCCCGAAGCATAATCATAGGAAGATTTGCTGTTGTAGAAGCCCGGCTCGTCGGAGAAAAAGCCGGCGAACGCAGCGCCGAAATCGTCTTTATAGCGTTCATAATAGGCTTCATAAATCGTGTCGATCAAAATTTGCGTCGATTCCGGAACGATTGGGTTCAAATAATCTTTCCTGCGCTCGTCTCCCCCTTCACGAGTGACGACGAACAAACAAATCGTCCAAAAACCTTCAGGCACGGGCCAATACAGCACGCCATCCTGTACGGAGGCTTCAAGGTCGATGGGAAGGAACTCGCCGTCCAGCTTTCCTGTGGCCGGATCACGTCTGGCGGCAGCGGCACCTATAGGCCTTGCTCCATCCAGAACGGACCAAGGACGAAGCAGGAAGGAGGCTTCGGGATCCGGGCCTCTCGCATCGATTCGCCGCTCCGATAGAAACTGACGCTGATGGTCCGGCGGCGCTTCCTTCACCTTGCCTGCGGCATGGCCGGTCGGAAAGTGATCGTCGTCGAACACCCAAATCTGCATGCCGTAAGTCCGTGCCTCGTCCATAATAATGTCCATGTCTCTCCACCACTTCGGACCAAGCATGTCGGGATGGGGCCTGGACTCGACGCATACCGCTCTTATCCCCGCTTCCCTTATGCGCGCAAGCTCCTCGCGGATGACGGCTTCCTCTTCTCCGCGCTGCCAGAGGAACGGGAGAATATAGTTCCGTTCCTCGCCGCCGAGCAATTCCTGCAATTTGCTATTGCCGCTCATCGCTGACCCCCGGCTTTAGCCCATGCATCCAACTGGCGCTGCTTCTCCGCAATCACTTTATCCAGACCCGCGGCTTTCAGCTTTTGATTCAATTGAGGAAGCACTTTATCCGGGTCGACGGAGCCGGTCTCCAGCACGAGGTAGTATTGCGCGATGACGTTGGAAACCGCGGCGATTTCCGTCTTCACGGACTCGGTGTCCATCGTAAAGCCCATCGCTTTCGACTTGACCGCTTGATCGTTGAATTCCTTCATTTTCTGCCAAATATTAGGGTCTTCCCCCTCAAACACATAAGCGAGAAATTGATTGCCGAACAGCCAGCTCATATTCAAGTTATAGCCGTTCGTCAGCATCGTTACGCCTTCCGGGTACTTGATCACATTGTCGGACACTTTGACGTAATGCTTACCTTCAATGCCCCAATCCAGCAAATTTACGAGCTCCGCATTTCCGTACATCAAGTCCAAAAACTTCATCGATGCTTCCGGATTGTCCGCTTCTCTAGGAATGCCCCACATAATGTTCAGAACATGATCCGTCATCGATACCGGAGCCGATAGCTCTGCGCTAACCATCTCCTTGCCGATCGAGCGGGATTCCTGCGCATCAAAGCCAGGCTTCAGCTTCGAGAGGTAGCCGAAGGCACGATCTGCCTTCATTAATTCGATCTGGCTCGACTTGTTCGTAGAAGCATCCTTCAGCAAGTAACCCGCCTCATACCAGCTTCTCATCCGTTTCAAAAGCTCGGCATACTCCGGCGACTCATAGCTGTTGACTAGCTGCAAGCCGTTGTCGTAGCCAGGGAGAACGCCTATTCCATTGCCTATCCCGTCGTGCCAGCTATAGCTCGTTAAGAAAGAAAACCCCGCACCGCTTGGAATTAATGGCGTTATCCCCGGTTCTTTATCTTTAATGATCTTAAGCGCGGCTTCTACGTCGTCCAAGGATTTGATTTTGCCTGCATCGATGCCGTACTTGTCTGCAAGGTCTTTGCGCATCGTGAAACCGTTGGCGGTCGCCAGATCTCTTACTGGCGTTACGCCGTAGATATGGCCGTCCACCTTGCTTGCGTTCAAATATACGGGATCAAGCGCCTTGCGAATATTGCTCCCATGCTTGTCGAGCAGTTCGTCCAGCGGAAGCAATTGTCCTCGGGATACTTGGGAGCTAAACCCGAACGGCGAACCCACAACGATCAGATCCAGCTTCTCGCTGCTCGTCAGCATCAGATTGACCTGCTGGGCGTATGCTCCATAATTGATCGGCATCAAATTGACGGACACATTGATTTTGGCTGTTGTGATTTTGTTGATTTCAGCTTCTACCGCCTTCAGATCGGGCGGCGTTCCCGTTACGCTCAGAAAGGCGACGTTCAGCTCGTCGATTTTCTGCGGCTGGCCGCCTGAAGGAGCTTCCGTCCCGGAAGTGTTCCCCGGCTTCCCCGATTCGCCTGAGCCTCCATTGGAACCGCATGCCGACAACAATAGCAATACGATTCCTAAACTTGCGGACAACCATGCCTTCTTGCTCATTGTATTTCCCCCTCGCTTGGTCATTTGGCTTTCTCTTGCATTGTAGCCGGAGACCGCCGCTTTCTTCTGCTTCAGCTTCGACTTTAGCCTGACGTGATTTCGACTTTGTTATTGGAGCCTCCGCGCTCGCTTTGCCGAAATTCTACCGGGGTCAAGCCCGTCTGCTGCTTGAACAGTTTGGCGAAATGGGAGAAGTTCGCATAACCGCTGGCCATCGATACGGCGCTTACGGGAAGCTCCGAATGAGTAAGCAGCTGCTTGGCCAGCTTCATTCTTTCGCGCAAAATAAACTCAGGAATCGTGCATCCGAGCTCCTTCTTGAATAAGCGAGTCAAATAATCCGGATGCAAATAAACGTGGCTGGCCGCCGCCTCCCTGGACAGGTTCTGATCCAGATTGGACAAAATGTAACGGGTTGCGCGTTCGACGACTTCTCCCACGGAAGAAGCTTGAGCATATCCCACCGCTTTCGCAATGATATTTACAAGCCAGCGCTCCAGATCCGCCAAGGATCGCGACGCCGCTTCCGACAACCGCAAGCTGCCCCCGTCGCAAAACATAAGATGCGCTTGTACACCTTGCTGCTGCAGCACCGCATGCGTCATTTGCAGAAAATTCTCTTTGAATGCGAGCAAATAGCGGCTGTCGATGTCCGGCCGCTGCCTCAGCTTGCCAATAAACGCTGCGGCTTCCTCCAGCAGCCTCTCCTTAACGCCCTGCCGGAGCAACGCCGCCCAACCGCTCATATCGGGCAAGGCAATTGAAGCATCGACGGAACGGTTCTCCGCGGCAAGGCTGACATAACCGGCTCCGTTCACGTTGTTCCGATCCAATCTTAGCAATCTGTGAAGCATTGATGAAACTTCGTGTCCGGGTATGGCTTGCCCCTCGTAACAGGTTAACTCGCAATAGAGGTTTGTTTGGCAAAATTCAACCAATCGGCGACACATGAAGGCGAGTCCGCTCTCTCCTATACGCTGATCCGGGGTAACAGACATAATGAGCAGCCAAGCCTCGCTGCCGACCGGCACGAACACGCTCCCCGGATTAAGCCTTCCGATCAGTTCTTTGCCCGCATTTTTCAGCGCATACTCCAACAGCTTTCTGTCTCTAACCCGAAAATCCTGATGCCAATGTCGAACGACCATTAATATCGGGAGCACTTCGGCATCCCTGCAAAGTGAAATTTGCCGGGCGGCCGCTTCGCGAAGAAAATCTCCGCGATTAGCCGGAATCGCTTCGCTCAACAGATCCGTCCAAAACCTCTCAAGATTCAAGTCCTGCTGATGCGACCACCATAGCTTATTTCGCTGCGCCTCAATCCGCTCTTGCTCCCGATTCGCAATTTGACCCGCTTTATGGATAGCTTTTTCCAGCTCCTCCTTGGACAGCGGTTTGAGCAAATAATCGGAACAGCCAAGACGTACGGCTTCCTGAGCGAACCGAAAATCGGCGTGACAGGTCATCAGAACCGGCACCGTCCGAAGCTCCTTCCGCCTCATCCACTCCAGCAGCTCCAGACCGGTCCTCTGCGGCATTTCAATATCGCAAAGAAGCACATGAATGTCATGCGCCTGAAAAGCCTGCTCTGCGGCAGAAGAACTATAAGCGACATAAACGTTGGCAACGTCCAGTCCCGCCCAATCCACCATACGCTTAACCGCTTCCACAAAATGAATCTCGTCATCGACGATTAATACATTCAGCATCATTGTCGTCCTCTCCCTTGGGGAACGGCTTCATCGGCAGACGAATTTCAACCCTGGCTCCTCCTGAATCCCGGTTGGCAAACTTCAAGTCGGCATGTCCTTCATACAGCAGCTCCAGCCTGCGCCGCGCATTCCATAAGCCATGCCTGCTTCCGTCCTTGCGCTCCAAGCTCCTCCCCTCTGCCAATCTTTCCAGCACCTCTTGAGGGAACCCGCCCCCGGTATCCTCCATAACGAGGAGCAAGCGAGGCTCGCTTTCGTCCGATTCCAGCTTTCCACTAAGGGTAAGACGGAACGGCTTTTCCAACGAAAAGGCGTACTTAATGGCATTCTCCACGAACGTTTGAATAACAAGCGAGGGAACGGCCAGCTCTAGCAAATAAGAAGGAACCTCGATTTCGCTGCTCAATTGGCCAGGAAACCGCAGCTCTTGAATCCGAATGTAATTACGCGTATGCGTAAGCTCATCTCCAAGGGAGACGAATGAAGCGCCGCTGCGAAATATATACCGGAAATAGTCCGCCAGACAGCGGGACATTTCCTGAATCAGCTTATAATCGCCAACGGCGGCAAGGCTGTGCATAATGTTTAAGGAGTTCAAATAAAAGTGAGGGTTAATCGTCGCTTGAAGCTGTCTCAGCTCCGCTTGTTGCTTGCTCAATCGTTCCTCGTAAACATGGATTTTCAGCTCTCTGATTTGGGAGAGCATGTAGTTAAAGTTGTCGTTCACAATGCGAAACTCTTCCGTCGAGGTACTGGATTCGGGAATTCCTTGCATATGACCTTCCCCGATTCGCTTCATCGCGACGAGAAGCCTTCGAATCGGCAGCAAAATCGTTCGGCGAAGCAGCAGCAGGCTCAGCGGCAGCAGCAAGATCGAGCCGACCGAAACAACCATGTTCCATTCCCGGAGATTAAACAGGCCCTTTAAGATTTTTTGTTCCGGTATAAGCGCTGCGAGGCGAAAGTCTCCCTGCTTCGATAACGCCCCCACGGTTAAATAACGCTCCGGCTTCCCGGATAAGCTGTATCCTCCCTTGGCGAAGCTAAGATCGATTTCATTCTCGCGAATAAATGTGGTATGCATCATCGGCTTCCCTTCCGTCGTGGCGAACAAGGAGAGGCCGCTTTCCCCCAAGTCGATCAGCTTAAGCGGAACAAGCAGACTCTCCGCCTTCACCCAAGCTCCGACGTAGGTGTTTCGTTCAGCTTGAAGCAGCCTTACAATATAGTAGCTGCCATCGATCTCGCGAATGATCCAATTTCTTGCCTTAGGCGGAGACTTCACGGAAGCTAAGCTTAGCAACCGGACGAGTTCTTCTCCTACAGCAACTCGCTCGGAGTAAGACGGCCGCAAGCTAAATGATTCAATAAGACTGTTGTCGATAGCCGAATAAATAAAAAATTCGTCCATCGTTCCGTAACGGGCAATTTCGTTCGCAAGCTGCTTGGAGAGCTGCACCTTTAACAGGGCCGCCTGCTCCTCGGACTGCCGTTTATCCAACAACGGCAAATTCGGGTCGGAAACGATCATGCCGATGAGGAAGCTGTCGATCTCTTCCAAAACGCCGTCTATTTGATTCATATAAAGCGAAATATAGCTTTGATTGCTCTCGGCTACCTGCGTTCGGACGACTTGCGCGGCATAATATTGGTTGAAATTAAGCAGGGAGATAAGCGGCACGAGAATCGCGGCTACGCCTGCCGCCAGTTTGAAGCGAATCGTGTGTCTTAGCCCTCGACGGCGGCTCCCACTCATTGTACGTCCCACAAGCTGAGTAGAAATTCCTTATAACGAATGTTCTGCTCGATTTCCTCGGCTTTCGTCGCATCTTGATTCTGGCGGGAAATTAAAACAGACTTCTGCAAATAAATGAAGTAAAGATGCGTCACCATCCGCGTGCGCTCGATCCAAACGAGCTTTTGCCCCGTTTCCTCCGTTTGCAAATCGAGCGAAAACGCGCTCACCGACAGATGGGTTTCCTCGCTGATCAATTCCTTGAACGCCGGCAGCTCCGCCGGATTTTTGCCCATGCTGGCAAAATACACGCTGAAGAGCGAATCGTAATACAGCAAATCCGGGTGGTGCTCCCTCAAGAACAAATATTTATTCAGAATGGCCTCTATTGAAGCGCGCGGCGATTGGAAGTCGAATTCAAGAAGCAGTCTCCCGAACATTTTTTTGAGATTGTCCACGTACACCTCGGTCGCGAGCTGCTCCTTGTCTTTAAAGTGATGGTAAAGCGTCCGTCTGGAAGTACCTGAGCGGGCAGCGACGAGAACGAGGTCCGAGCCTTCGATCCCCTTCTCGCAAAACGTTTCCAACGCAGCCTCCTTGATCATTTCCCTTGTTAGCTGAAGCTGCTTTTCTCTAAGCTTCATTGTGCGATCCCCCTTGTTCTAGGCTTGCATTCTAGTTTTCTCTGCATCCGCCGGTTCGGCTTCCTTGTTCTGAAGAAAGCGGGAGCCCAATGAGACGCGTTTGTTCTTGTGAATGATGCCGTCGAGCCACGTTATTAATTTGGTGCCTTCTTCCTCCGCCTCGTAGAAGGCTTTCATTGGCAGCAGAGTATGCGGAGTCGTATGAGTTGTCGAATCGTATTCATGATCGGTGAGGAAATAATAAAAATTAGGCAATTGTTCGTCAAGCCTACGGGTAGACGCTCGGAATTGACGGCTCCATTCCTCCGTGCTTTGCCTATTGATCTCGTCCCCTTTGCCGTTCAGCCTATTCTGAAACGAAGTCAGCACTTTATCGTGGACCGTGCAGGCATGAAGCAGGACTGAATGTGCAGGCATGGCTGTGCCGTTATGGCGGAAGGCGGCTCCAATCATATCCGCTTCCATCGGATAAGAGAACGTCCGCTGAAATTCGGCCTTCCAATTGTTGTCCACAATAGTCGGCCACTGATCGGTAACGAGAAAAGAACTGTCCGAGAGATGATAAATTTCGGCACTGGCGTAATGATTCGCGATTTTGCTCCCCCAGAAGGCGGAACCGAAGCCTCCGGCGCTGGAGCCTGCAATGAGCAGCTTTTCCGGCGTCTCGAAATTCCGGTAAATCCACTGTAACGCTTCCTCTACGTTATTTCTACCGTTGTGCCTGACCGTTCGTGATTTCGAGCCGTTTCTGTTCTCATAACGGGCTGTCGTATGGCCGATATGAAAATCGCCGGACGCATATGGGATAAACACGATGTTCCATTCCGAGAACGGATTGTCGGGACGTTGGTCGAAGATTCCCCGATGCATGCTAAGGATATAAAAAGGAATACGCGCGAAGTAATAGCCGAATTGTCCTTGCTTGAGATAAGAGCGCAGCGACAAAGGGATATGCGCCGTCTCGCCGTCCCAGCAGGCACCGCCTCCGCAAAAATAAATCATCAAATTGCGGCTTGCGCCTTTGCGGGTGTACAAGAAAAACTTCGAGCCGTCGGTTGCCGTTGTTTTTGTGCCCAGCTTCACTTTATTCCACTTGCCGGGCTTCGTTTGCTCAAAGCTGGTTTTGCTGCTCGGTCGCTTGAGAACTTTGCGGTTAAAGTACACGATGGAAAGCACAGCGGTGGCAATGGAATAAAAAAGAATGCGTTTAATCGTTTTCATTGGTCGGTTCCCTCTCCCCGTCTTTAATTAACGTCCTTAATATTTTGGGTGCTGACATGCTTCCAGCCTTTATTGCGATGTATCTCGGGGCTCTTGCCCGCAAAGGCGGTAGCGGCTAGCCCGTCCTCCGCCAACCGATAACGCAGCCACGCGGTCAAATAGCCTCTATGCATGCCTCCGTTCCCCATGCTTTCCAGATGGTCTGCACATTTCGTCATAGCCATGACTGCCGCTTGCCCCGGACGAACCGCATGATAGGCTTTCGAATTGGAAGCTGTCGGAGATATTATGAAATCATGCGTACCGGCCATGAAAAACAAGTCTGCAGACTGGCTCCCGATTTCATACACATCCTTCGCATCGCACCATTTCAAAGCCGGCAGAGCGATCGTAACAACCGTCTGAAGCGGCTTCTCCAAATACTTGTTGGCGTTCAGAACCCCGGTGGCGCCTTGAGATTGACCAACCGCGCCAATCCGATCCGTCCGGATCTTGCCATACAAGAGACTTGTTGGCTTGTCATTCTCACGCAGCACATAGTTGACAGTATCCGCAATCTCCTTGCCGGTTCCCGTATTGCGGCAATAATTGCCGACAATCGTAAACCCCCAAGAGGACAGATGAGCCAGCAAATCTCCATAATTCTCCGGCTGAGCATCCGAGCCGTTGCCCCAAATGACAACCGGGCAGGCATCCATCCGATCTTCCGGATAATCGATCCGATATAACGGGCGTCCCTGTTCGTCATGAATGACTGCGCTGGCGCTTCGGTAAGGCCCAGATTCGCGATACAACCGCTCCAGCGGCTCCGGTCGGTAGCGGTATAACCGCTCGCGTAATTTAAGCACATACATAAGTAGCACAATCAGAGGCATGAACACCCACTTTATCCATGGGCGTGCTGTCGGCTGTTCCGAGGTCGACATACGGTTCTGCATTCCTTCCTCATTCAATTTATGTTACACCTAGTTCATTCATTACACACCGTGTGTAACAAATTATAATTTTGAAAGCCCTTTCTGTCAACGCTATATTGGAGCGATTGGGGCTCCGACAAGCTCTGTCACTTTGTCCGCGATGATAACACCACTCGCTTGCATGACATACCCATATAAAAAAACTATACTCCGATATAGTTTTTATGTGTTTTTCGATGGCACCTTCCCCGCTCTATAATGAAATCATCATTCAGAGCAGGGAGAGATTGGAATTGAAAACATCACTTATCGGCTATCCTAGAGTCGGATCATTGCGAGAACTTAAATTCGCATCCGAAAAATACTTCAAAGGCGACATTACAATCGATGAGCTGCATCGGACTGCCGCCGACCTTAGAATCAGACATTGGAGAAGACAACAAGAGAATGGCATCGACTTTATCCCGTCGAACGACTTTTCCTTTTATGACGGTCTGCTCGATACAGCGTGCTTGTTCAATATCATTCCGGAGCGCTACCAAGCGTTGGGACTTAACCCATTAGAAACGTATTTTGCAATGGCCAGAGGATATCAAGGGGAGCAAGGCGACGTTAAAGCGTTAGCCATGAAAAAATGGTTCAACACGAACTATCACTACATGGTTCCCGAAGTCGACGATTCCACAACCATCCGATTGGCCGGTACGAAGCTGTTAGATGAGTTCTTGGAGGCTAAGCAGAACAATATCACGACGAAGCCTGTGT
This sequence comes from Paenibacillus contaminans, assembly GCF_003285015.1. GTDB lineage: Bacteria > Bacillota > Bacilli > Paenibacillales > NBRC-103111 > Paenibacillus_V > Paenibacillus_V contaminans. The sequence goes on from NZ_QMFB01000029.1 coordinate 93,445, forward strand.
TGATCGGAGCCTTTACGTTGTTGAAGCTTGCCAAATATACCGAAGGCAAACAAGCCGACGACTTCGTTCATGAAACGGCTGAGGCTTATGCGAACGTACTGACAAGGTTGAACGAGCTCGGTGCCGAGTGGATTCAATTAGATGAGCCCAAACTGGTAACGGATCTAACCAAAGAGGATCTTGTGCTCTTCACGAAGCTGTATTCCCGAATTCTATCCGCCAAAGGCAACGTCAAGGTTCTCGCTCAAACATACTTCGGGGACGTTCGCGACTGTTATCAAGAGCTTCAATCTCTTCCTTTCGACGGGATCGGAATCGACTTTCTCGAAGGGAAGCAGTCTCTGGAGCTCGTGAGGAAATACGGATTTTCGGATGATAAAGTGCTGTTCGCCGGTGTCGTAAACGGCAAGAACATTTGGAGAAACAACTATCATAACACGCTCACCCTTGTGCAAAAGTTGAACGGGCAAGCCAAGCAGCTGGTGCTTAGCTCCTCCTGTTCGCTCCTGCACGTGCCTTACTCGTTACAGAACGAAGCGGCGTTGTCAGACGGGATCAAACGTTATTTCGCGTTTGCGGAAGAGAAGCTTCATGAATTCGCGGAGCTCAAAAAGATCTTGTCGCATGCAGATCCTTATTCAACCGAGCTGTATAGGCAGAACGAGGTGCTCTTCGACGGCACCCGTTTCGCGGGTAACGAGACTGTACAGGCGAGAACGGCAACCTTGACGGATGCGGACTTCAAGAGACTGCCCGCTTTCGTTGAACGGGAAGCGATTCAGAATGCTAAGTTCAAACTGCCTCCGCTGCCGACGACAACTATCGGCTCGTTCCCGCAGACAGCCGATGTTAGAGCGAACCGGTTCTCCTTCAAGAAAGGCTCCATTACCGCGGAGCAGTACAAACAGTTCAACTTCGACAAGATCGCGGAATGCATCGCGCTTCAAGATGAGATTGGTTTGGACGTGCTGGTCCACGGCGAATATGAGCGTAACGATATGGTCGAATATTTTGGGGAGAGCTTGGACGGTTTTATTTTCACGGAAAACGCTTGGGTGCAGTCTTATGGAACAAGGTGCGTAAAGCCGCCGATCGTATGGGGAGACATTAGCCGTTCCAGACCAATGACAGTCGAGTATTCGGCTTATGCCAAGAGCTTGACCAGCAAACCGGTAAAAGGGATGTTGACCGGTCCTGTCACAATCCTCAACTGGTCCTTCCCCCGCGAGGATATTAGCTTGAAGGACAGCGCCATCCAGATTGCGCTTGCGATCAGGGAAGAAGTGTTGGATTTGGAAGCTAATCATATTGAAATCATCCAGATCGACGAAGCCGCACTAAGAGAAAAGCTGCCGCTCCGGCAGTCGGATTGGCAAGCGGAGTATTTGAGCTGGGCCATCCCCGCTTTCCGATTGGTCCATAGCGGTGTGCAAGCCGAAACGCAAATTCATACCCATATGTGCTACAGCCAATTCAGCGATATTATTCGCGATATCGATGACATGGACGCCGACGTCATTACGTTCGAAGCATCCCGGTCGGACCTTGCGATTATTGATGCGATCAACGCGTGCGGATTCCAAACGGAGGTCGGTCCGGGGGTTTACGATATTCATTCCCCTCGCATTCCAAGCGTCGATGAACTCAAACAGGGACTGTTCCGCATGCTGGACAAGATCGACGGCGCCAAGCTGTGGGTCAATCCCGATTGCGGGCTGAAGACGCGCGGCGTAACCGAAACTTGGGCTAGTCTGAGACATTTAGTTCAAGCCGCGAAAGAAGTCAGAGAAACGTTGTAATGCATACACGTAAAGCAAGAAGATGAACTCAGACGAGTTCATCTTCTTGGCTTAGAATGGGGTAACCATAATCTGAGATAACGCTTTTAAGCTTGCGAATATAGTCGGTGGCGAGCAAGCTCAGTTTGGCTTTCTTATTCGTGATATATCCGATCTGCATAGTCTCTTCTGTTCGCAGACGCACTGATTTAATATACTCTCCGTTTAAGTCCTCATTGAGCACGCCCGAACTGATCGTATAACCGTTTAACCCGATGAGGAGATTAAATAATGTCGCTCGATCACTAACCATTATTTTCTTATTGTATGACCTAGTGCTGAGAATCTCTTCCGAGAAGTAGAAAGAATTGTATTCGCCTTGCTCGAAAGAGAGACACGGGTACTCGTCCAAATCTTCAATTTCAAAAATCGTCTTTGCCGCAAGGGGGTGCGTAGAGCTAATAAAAACGTGCGGCTCGGCTACGAACAGCGGGTGGAATCGGAGCTCGCTTTCTTTCAGTATTTTCTCGATAACTTTCCGGTTAAAGTCATTGAGATAAAGGATGCCGATCTCGCTCCGCATATTTTGCACATCTTCGATAATTTCATATGTCCTGGTTTCGCGCAGCGTACACTCATACTCGTTCGTGTTCAAGTCTTTCAATAGGCTGACGAACGCTTGTACGGCAAAAGCATAATGTTGCGTCGATATGGCGCATAGCTTTTTCGAAGGTTTCTTATTCATATACCGCTGCTCAAGAAGTTCTGCCTGCTCTACGACTTGTCTCGCATAGGATAAAAATTCTGCCCCTTCATTAGAAAGCACGATTCCCTTGGATGACCGCAAAAAAATGTCTACGCCAATTTCCCGCTCCATTTCTTTAACTGCGCTGGATAAGCTGGGTTGAGAAATAAAAAGTTGCTTGGCTGCCTCGCTAATGGAACCGCAACTCACAATTGCTAATATGTATTTTAATTGCTGTAAGGTCAATATGATCATTCCTTAAATGTGTTACTTTAAGTATAACGTATTTCCGAAACAATACTCCTTCGAATTTCTCCGTCACTTTTGAAGTTCTACTTTAACTTACCCGTGTCCTCGGCATATTCCCGCAGAATCCAACCGCATTGGTCAATAACTTATATTCCATATTTTCAAAAGCGATTACCGTCGTTTTTTTTTTGCAATATGAGTTGTTTATTTATCTAAAGAGGAGTAAACCGTTTCGAGGTAAGCAATTGAAACTTGTTCCGCCGCTCTTTTATATTCGAAATCACCTAACTGCTGACGAAGTCGTTGATATAACCGAATGGTCATTTGTAATGCGTGGTAACAACTCTCTGTACTGTGGTTTGGAATCGTTTCTTTAAGTTCATCGAGTTCTTCACTCACATGTTTTTCGAGTTTTCTTACCCCTCTTGGAAGTTCACCGTTCTTGATCAGAAACAGTGGTCCAAGTACAGCGTTTCGCATATAGGTAAGGTGATCGATTAGTTCGAACAATTCTCCCCTTCCTAGCTTTGTCGCGCCATAATGCACCCATATCCAAAATCTATCCTCGATCCATTGGGGACTGGGGTATGGAAAGTCCGCTGATGTCCTTTGAATGAAGGAGCTTATCTCCTCTCCTCTTTCCCAGAGGATTAAAGGATTCTCAATCCTTTGTTCAAGTTCCTGAACAGTGACAAACTTTAAGTCAACATGTAGTGGCGGTGGCCCATATAGGCAGATCACTAAACGCGGTTCTCCCACATGTTCGCCTGTAAAGCCGGATAACAAGTTCCCCAGCTTCTCGGCAATTTGAACGCGGTGATTCATTATTTCTTCACTGTACCCGGCATCATATACGACTATTAAATCCAAATCGCTGTACTCATCCGTAGTACCTGTAATCATGGAACCCCCTGCAAGAAGTCCAAGGAAGCGATGGTCCTGCTGAAGTTTTTCTTTGGCTTGGATAATAAAATCTTCATGCATTTGTAAAGACATTGATATCACTCCTAAAATAATGACCTCAAAAGGGCATTACGCCATCATATCAAGTATCCAATCACCAGTCAAACAGTATTTTTTAAACCAATCGTATGCAAGCCGTCGGGAATAAGATAAGGTTCTTGTCATTTGATTTTGACAAGAACCTTATCTCATAAAACAAAAATCGGGCTCTCCCGCTAACTCGGTGTCCAATCATTTAAACAAAAGCTTAGAATTACAGCATTGTCATGATAGCGAACGTAGCGCTTCAGGGGTAAAAGGCTTCAGCTCGTCAAGCCGGCCATCGCGGACCTTAGCCGCCCATGCCGGATCCACCAGCAGCGCACGGCCGACAGCAACCAGATCGAACTCTTGATTTTTAAGCTTGTCGGTCAAGTTATCCACGTTTGCCGTACCTGCGTTTTCCCCTCTAAACGAAGATAAAAACTCATTATCCAGACCTACGGAGCCCACAGTGATTGTAGGTTTGCCTGTTAATTTTTTAACCCAGCCTGCGAAATTCAGATCGGAACCGGTGAACTCCGGTTCCCAGAAGCGGCGAGTCGAGCAGTGAAATACATCAACACCCGCTTCTACAAGCGGCGCTAGGAATTTGGCCAGCTCATCCGGATTGACTGCCAATTTCGCTTCGTAATCACTTGATTTCCATTGCGAGATCCGCAGTAGGATAGGGAAATCGGGGCCTACGGCGCGACGGCAAGCTGCAATAATTTCAGCGGCAAAACGGGTTCTTTTCACAAGGTCACCGCCATAGCTGTCGGTGCGCCGGTTCGTTCTCTCCCAGAAAAACTGATCGATTAAATAGCCGTGCGCGCCATGAAGCTCAATCCCGTCAAAGCCGATCCGTTTGGCATCAGCAGCCGCTTGTGCGTAGGCGGCAACAACGGAATCGATCCTTTCCTGGCTCATCGGCTCATTGACTTTTTCAAAGGTCGCGAGATCCAAGCCCGAAGGTCCGATCGGCAGCTCCTCCGGGTTCGGAACGGCTCCTACTTTACGGTCCGTGCCGATATGCCACAGCTGCGGCATAATCAGCCCGCCGGCTTCATGTACTTCTGCGACGACGCGAGCCCAACCCTTCAGCGCTTCCTCCCCATGGATATTCGGAATATTCGGATTATTGGTCGCTGCCGGATCGTTGATCAGGGTACCCTCCGTAATAATAAGTCCTACACCGTTCTCAGCACGGCGACGGTAATAAGCGGCCACATCAGGACCCGGCACTCCACCCGGAGAGAAGGCTCTCGTCATTGGAGCCATGACGACCCGGTTCTTTAGGGTCAAAGTTCCAAGCTTGGAGGACTCGAATAAAGGTCCTAACTTGGCATCAGTTTGGATATTTTGATTATTCATTTTAACATTGCCTCCATTATGAATTAAAATTGGTTTCATAAGCCTCACTATTCAAACTGTCATATAAATTATTACAGTTGTTGAATGTACTATACCATACTTTTTCCCAAAGCACTACTTTTTAATTGCTTTATTTTTCGCCTTTGTCCCAGCCGAAGCTTTCATAATCAGCAACTTATTGCGCAGTTTGAAGCTCCGGAAATAATGCCATACCTTAATAAATAGGCCGATCGATTTCACTTTATTGCTACGCATTATACACCACACCACACCTTACCGCACAGGTTATTTTCCTGTAGAAGCTTTCAATCGAAAATGAGGTTAAGATTTCCACTTGCTCGCTTAGCGGCGGCGATTCCTACCCATCCTCCGAACGAATTACTACTGGACTTATGCCTAGCCCGGCCGACCGACCCTGGTCCATTTCGATGGCGGGGCCTGTCGTTTACAATAAAGATATTACAAGCGCTGCGGCGCTACGTTGAAGGAGATGTGATATTCATGAATAGATTATTTCGCTCGAGAACGGACAACAAAATTACCGGCTTATGCGGCGGATTAGCGGAACGGCTTGGCATGGACGCAATGATCGTGCGTTTGCTCGTCATTATTGCGGCATGCATCAGTTTCGGAACAGTCGCGTTCGTTTATTTGATCGCAAGCGTCGTCGTTCCTAAAGCGCCTTACGGCGTCGACAACTACTTTGGCAGATTCCGATCCTATTAATCTACTAGGATTTTTACAGGTCGCAAATGAGAAAAACTCCTCTATGTATAACCAGGGAGCATACTGGTCGTTTATTTTTTATAGCTCAATAAGGCACGCCCTACTAGGGATACTGCTAATAAATAAACGAGACTGCCGGGAGCCTCGTTTATTTTTGTGCTATCGTACCCGTTAGTTCAATAATTTCATGGGCAAGAGATAATAAAAAGCCTGCTCCAGACATATCGTCAGGAACAGGCTTTAATGTCATTATTACAGTTTTACAACATTCTCCGCTTGAGGTCCACGCTGGCCTTTAACAACATTGAATTCAACGCGTTGTCCTTCGTCCAAAGATTTGTAACCTTCGCCTTGAATGGCGGAAAAATGAACGAATACATCTTCGCCGCTCTCCCTTTGAATAAAGCCAAACCCTTTTTCAGCATTAAACCATTTGACAGTACCTGTTTCCATGAGTAAATAACCTCCAAAGTTTAAAACATTATGCCCTCAACAATACGGGACTATTCACTAGTATATCAGATTACAGACGCAAAATCTGTCGGAATTTGTTTTGAAAACTTTTAAGCTTTAAATGAAGACAACTGCCCATAAGCTCATTCAACAGCAAAAAAAGAGACCCTCAGTAACGGGCTGCGGGTCTACGGTTTATATTTTAACAAGGGGGTCATTGTTTATTATAGGCTTGATTTATTAATCCTGGATGAAAATAAGATTTCAACTTATTACATTTAATGAACAAACGTACCCGTTAGCTCAATAGGCTATAGGACAAACTCAACGTATACTTCACCAGAAGGGTGGGTATTCCCTGTTTCTACAAAACCTAGTGATGTATATAGATTTTTCGCAACTAGGTTTTCTGGTTTATATGTAAGTTCAACGACCCTCGCTTTTCCATAAGGATATGCCCTAGAAAATTCTATAGCTTTTATCATGGCTTCTTTGCCATACCCTTTGCCCTGATATCGCCCATCAATCATGATTTTAAAAACTCCATAACTGCTGTAATCGAAATTGCCATTTCCATCGTCATAATACATCATTATAAAGCCGACCATCTTCTCGTCTTTATAAATCGCATGTGTAATAATGACTTGACCCTCTTTTGAGGCAATATAAGCTTCTGCGAGTGCATGTTGATTGGAGGAAATAAAGCGTTTCTGTTCCTCTGTAACTTGCAGCTCAATACATTCAATAAAGTTGTCCCACGTTATTTCTCTAAATTCCACTAACCAATCCCCCCAGAAAGTCTTTTCTAATTTCCAATATCAATTATACAGATATTGGAAGTTCTCTACTCAATAGCGTAATAAAGCTGCCGATCCCGCGGCAGCCTTGGTTTAGCGCAAAAACAAGGGTTAGGTTAGCGCAGATTTAACAATTATGTCATTGACTTTAATTGTATCTTCATCGATTCGTGCAAAAGAGTTTTCTTTGTCATAGTTCTTTTTTAGCGAATCGATCAAAGTATCGGCAGATTGCAATGCACCATGCTGAATCTGAATCAATGATTGTATTCTAAGTGCAATCTCCAGTGGGAGTTGGACTACGACATTGAGTCCACGACCTTCTGATTTACCAATGTAAAGTTCTAAACTTTTCAGTGCATCGTTACTTTTACTCATTCTAACCTCCATTTGCATTTTTCTATAATATTCCACACACAGCTAAACTCTCCTGCCCGTTACTTTAATGAACTGGAGCAAGTCGCCGAGGCACCTTCTCCATCATTTCACTATCGTACCCGTTAGCTTAATTTGGCTTCAATTCTTTCAACTTTGATATGGTCTGAATTAAGAAAATGAAGCACATCTTGAAAAAATAATTTAAGTTCATCTACTTCTTTATTTTTCTTCATAAACAACACCTTTGCATTTATCCAATTATCTTCGCTCGAAAATTCTAGTAATTTAAATGGATTTACGTACTTTCCATCATGAGGAAAAGTCCATGATCCAAATAAAGAGTCAAGAATTCGGGCGTTAAGGGTCCCGATTGGTTTAAAACAAGTCATCAAAATCTCTATTACTACCCCTTTTTTTAGTGTTAGTTCAGTTTGCCGGATATAAATATCCTCTAATGTATCCCAGTTATAGTTAGCCAATATATCACCTCAAATATTCTCTTGTGTTCTTAATTGTCCTGCCCGTTAGTTGAGAAACGGCAGCCGATCGTTCTGTGGCCGGCTGCCGTCATGTATTTATTGACCTATCGTACCTGTTAGTTCAATAACAAAGTGGATAAAATTTATATTTTTTCTATGGGTATCCGGACGATCGTTTGCCACTTTTCAACAGGATTCCAGGTCGGCGGATTCATATAGATTTCCCGAGTCTTTCCCCGTGAACGAAAGCCTTGTGAAGATACAGTCTTGATGATATGGTCTTCTGTGTTTGCGATCTCATCGTAATGACCAAGATGCAAAGTGTGCGCGCACAACCTCTGCGAGATACGTCGGAATGATGGAGCAAGAAATTCCACGCCTTTATTTTTGATTCTTACGTTGCGAATCGCCTCATCAACGAGCAACTGGTCGATCTGCTCCGGAACCTGTACCATGACGACTCGCTTCCATATTCCATCTGGTAATTGATCTTGCCATATCATTTCAAACGGCATTAGGCGGAAATTGTATTGCATACGTTTCGAAGTGATTATCCTCAACTGATTCTGTATCCTTCAGAACAACCAGATAAGGGAGGGATCATCTTTAGTCAAATCATGCCTTCTTCCCTCATTCTCAATCACCAAAAAGTTCAGATCAGGAATTTCGTTAATCATGACAATATTCGGTTTCAGTTGGTAGACGCTTTTATACTCTTTACGGTTATCAGTTAACTTTACGGAATTATTCTCCATAATAACCTCCCCATTGATATTTCCTCCCTCGTCTTTTTTCAGTCCCACAATAATTCTTAAAGCGTTAGGAATTTCAGTGTGGTTGTACGCATCAGTACTCTTCTTCAAGAACCTTGACCCATTAGTGGTTTATTCGGAAATAGGACGGAAGATGGTCCATCCCATCCGGTTATCCAGTGGCGTTGAACTTGGATCACTGCCAGGCTCTGGTATAGGCTTACCATGCTTAATGCAAAACTCAAAATAAAACCTTTTGATGATCTCCAAGTCAATAAGCAACTCCTCATGAGTTTTACCTTCAGCTTTTAATCCTGGAAGCTCCGCTATCTGAGCGGTCAAATACTGTCCATTTTCAGGATCGTTTTCTGAGTCGACTTTTTCGATTATCACATTGAAGTTAAGTCCCATGTAATACTCTAAACCTCTCTGCATATCCGCTTTAAACCTCCTTTAAAGTTATCCGTTTTATTCGGGGGGTATACTTTTCTTCTTTTTATTTTACAGGAAATTCTATTTTCCTGCCCGTTAGTTGAGAAACGATAGCCGATTGTTCTGGACGGCTGCCTTCGCTTATTAATTGAGCTCATGTCGCACGTTAGTCCCCCCATGCCGCGCTTCACGGCATCAATGATGATGAAAATTTAGATTTTCCAGGGTAGTTAAACGAGCATTTACGTTCTTATTTTAAAAATTTTTTTGGTTATGTGGCCATTTATAACTTTTTGGTGTCTAATCATATGTGAAAGCAAAGGAGGTTCACATGTGTCTGGGCCCAATGACAAATTCAATAAAATCTACGAGCAATATTATAAAAAAATCCACCGCTACCTCTTGCTGAAGGTCGATATTCAGACAGCAGAGGACGTCACTCAGTTAACCTTTGTTAAGGCTATGGAAAATTGGCATACTTTTCGTGGAGATTCAAGTGTATTCACTTGGTTGAGCAATATAGCTAATAACACGCTAAAAAACGAATTCAGAAAAAGGTATCGAAACCAAGAGGTTTCGATAGACATGCTGGATATGGAAAACCGATTCATAACTATTGAGTTCACTAAGAATGTTGAATTAAGAATCGATGTAACCATGGGGTTACTCAAATTAAGCCAACTCGACCGTGAAATAATCTCATTACATTATGATGTAGGGTGCACATTTAAAGAAGTATCGGAGATTGTCGGGATGCGGATTAGCGCCGTGAAAAATCGGTTATACAGGGCGCTAGCCAAGTTAAGAAATGAACTTGATGATTGGGATGTTCAAAAAATAGTGTCATTTATAGACAGTATCTCGATTGTAAGTAAAGATGTTGAGCCTACAAATAAACCTACATCGCATATCAAGATTTATCAAGATATCCTCGAGCACCTTAGAGCTAATGTTGATCGAATTTGTTCACAACTAAGGCACCAACCTTCAAGGAAGTTAACGATAGAGGTTTATCCGAATCTTTACTCCTTCCATCAAGCTGTAAACGAGCCTAATGCTCCAAATTGGTTTATGGGTTTGATTGACAGTGATACGATTAAGATCGCTTCTCCCTTACATCCAGGCCCGGAACACACCTACGAATCCATTCTTAAATCTACTGTGCATCTCTTTACAATGTGGTTGGTAAAAGACATTAACCCGTCAACTCCAAAGTGGCTGTACCAAGGTCTAGGGGGATATGAAGCTGGATTAATGACTCAGAGCTATATAAAAAATTCAATTTTAGAGTTAGTAAAACAAGGACAAATTCCTACCTTTTCTGAACTTGAAAATAACACATGGGATTTTGAAAAAATGAAAGGCTTTCAGTTTTCCTACCTTATATGTGAGTTTATCCTATTGAGGTACGGCCAAGAGGCTCTTAATGAGATCATTAGAGAGCCAAACGATTTTGAGGGTGCTTTTTTGTATTCATGTATTGAAGTTCGTCAGCAATGGATTGAAGATTTAAAAAGCTTATCCTAATCATAATAATGTATTCTAAATGAAAGGTAGTTGATCGGTAGATGAATATAACCGTAGTGAATCTTGCAGATAGATTGGAGTACCTAAATGAAGTAAGTGAATGGTTTTGGCATAGGTGGGGCGCAAAACAGACTCTGGAGAACATGAAATACACTACACTCCATAGCACCCTAAGCAATAAAATTCCACTGACGTATATTGCGCTATGTGGCGAAAGACTAGTTGGTACAGTCGCAATATGGCGGAATAACCTGCGCTGCAGACAAGATTTATATCCGTGGATGACCAATTTGTATGTTACTGAAGATATGCAAAATAAAGGAGTTGAAACACTCCTACAGAACTGTATTATCGAAGTAATCAGAAGTATGGGGTATAAAGATTTGTTCTTGATTTGTAACGAAGGCTATGATTATTACGAAAATACAGGATGGGTATTCAAGGAACTAGCGCCAATGGCAAACGGAACTATGACGAAAATTTATCAAAAGGATTTAAGCATTAACTAGACTTCCCATCTTAACCAATCAATGAAGGATTCTCACTTAGTGTCCTAATGGCATTTGTCGAATTTGAGGAATTAGAATAAGAATCATGTACGGGGATACCGTTGTTTGAAAAAAGGTGACGTGCATTTAGAAGTGAGATTTGGCCACGTATAACTGCCCATTCGTGCAAAGAGGCTGCCAATTCATATCGGCAGCCTCGTTCTGGTCAATTATTACAACTCTCGTACCTGTTGGTTAAGTCAGATTTTTTATATAGATGATAGCCATAAAGAATAAATTCATATAACCACTCTCAACCATTCTAATGGGTCTCTCTTTACAAAATGCTTTTCAATAAATCGAAGAACTTCATCATTGCCTGGTAATGTCACTTTTTCACTTGCTTCTTCAAAACTCATCCATTTGAATTCCTTATGCTCATTATTCAATTTCACATCTTGTTTCTCCTCGACAAATCCTACAAATACAGGTGCAAGATTAATAAAATCGTCAATTGAGGAGTAAAATTGGTCAAATTTATTGGAGTTGTACAAAGTAACATGAGTAATTCCAGTTTCCTCTTGGATCTCTCTTAATGCTGCTTGCCAAGCTTTTTCTCCTGTTTCAATACCACCGCCAATATAACACCACACATCGTGAAGGATGGACGAGGCTCGTTTCAATAAAAGGACTTGGCATTGATGTTCAGTTTTTTTAAGAAGTACAACTGCAATCCCTTTACACCTAATTGTTAGTTCATTGTGATCAAAACTCATCATGCAACCCTCCCCATAATAAAAACCTCCCATAAAAGCGCTATAAAGTCTAGTTTGCTTCTTATGGAAGGATTTAATCTGATTAAGTTAGTAGACGATTGTTGAACAATCACTGAAGATGTCTAGCACAATTATAAATTTCACATTCCCATTTTGACTTTAGACTTAAAACAGTTATCGAAGTGTTTTTCAAATGATCTTCTGTATTTACATGAGGTATTAACCTCTTTAGAGTTAGTCCTATCAATGCTCCGTGGCTAACAATCAGTACTTTTTTCCCTGTCAAGGAGTTCGAAATATCCGAAATAAACGACATTCCTCTATCAATAATCGCCTCATCATTTTCGATACCTAGCTCAAGTTTCTCCCATGTGCTACCCCACTTAATTATCCTTTCATCCAGAGTAGTTCCTTCAATTTCACCGCAATGCATTTCTCTAAGTCTCTCATCAGTTTTTACAGTGAGCCCCAATGATTGGCCAATAATATCAGCCGTTTCTTTAGCTCTTGAGAGGTCACTTGAATAAATGTACTCCCATTTCACATTCATCAAGCGTTTTGCTAATGCACAAGATTGTTTTCTACCAGTGTCATTAAGTGGTATATCGCTATGCCCTTGTACACGCTTTTCAATATTCCAATCCGTAATTCCATGTCTCACTAACCCGATTATCACCAGAAACATCCCCATCCCTAAGGTCCGTATTGTAAAATCCAGCTTCCAAAAGGAAGTCCGTCATCTTAAAGATCGTGCCATATTTATCATGGAACTTTGCTTTACGGCTGATATTAACGTTACAGAGGACCCGCGTAATCTCAAGTTAGTCTTCTATTAGGGTTATCATTCGCTCCTCCTAGGCCTTCAATGTTTTCCTTTATCCAAGAACGCAACTTATCAGCATAGAAAGAGCGTTCATCCGGATCGGACTGAGAACCCTTTGTCAGATAAAGTTGATCATTCACATATCTAGGGTAAACATGGAGATGATAATGCCACACGTCTTGATTGCCAGCAGGCTCATTATGTTGCCGTGTAGAAATCCCATCACATCCATATGTGCTTTTCATTGCAAACGCTGTAAGCTGAGCCGCGCGGTGAATTTCAGCAGCGTAATCCGCAGGGAGCTCAAAGATGTTCTCGAAATGTTGATTAGGTACAACAAGAACATGTCCTTTATTGTTTGGCCACCATTTGCTCGCTATAAATGCCGTTACCTTTTCATTCTGATAGATGATATCTCTCTGTTTTGTACCCTGATTAAGTCGATCGATACCCGAAACACGACAAAATGGACATTCGTATCCTTCGGGCTTATGTGAAAATAATGCTGTCATCTTTCTCATTCAACTCCGTTCATAGTCCATTTGGTTGCCTCTTATTGATTTGATAGCTTTAAGATTCAACATGGTGTTACACAATCCTGCCTATTGAAAAGCCTGCCGGGTCACGCCGACAGGCTGAATTATGAAGGTTTCGTACTCCTGTTTCACTATCACTTTAGTCACTTTTTTTTAAGCACTACTAGGTTTCCTTTCATTCCTTCACGGCTGAAACCTATACCGGTTACCATTTGAATTGGATACACTTCCCCACGGTCAAAATATTTACCGAAGTGTCGGTCGACTGCTTGTCCCGTCACAGGGATAAAATGCCCCTCTTCTTTTGTTTCACGGCAACCTCTGAGCAACATCATGCCACCCGGCTTGAGGACGCGGGCAATTTCTCGTGCAAATTGATCTCGTTCCTCTTCGGCAATTGAATGAAAACAGCCGCGATCATTTACAAAATCTACGGACCGGTCCTCAACCGGTAAATCTAAGACATTTCCTTGACGCCAGTCAACCAGCACCCCCGCCTCCTTTGCCCGTTCAGCAGCGATCCTGAGAGCTTCTACACTTAGATCCACTCCAATCATTTTCAATCCGTGTTCGGCAAGAAAAGCTGCTTCTCGACCGGCTCCACAACCAACATCCAAACCCACTGTCTCCTTTGGAAAGTTTATAGCGGCAATAAAAGCGACCAACTCCTGTGATGGATACGGAAGATCCCACATATCTCGAAAACTCCCATTTACATACGCTTCGTCCCAACTCATTCTTTAACACCTTCCCATAAAATATTTTTCCTTATTACCCATTCTGTCCAATCCACTAAATTTCCTGTAAAATGTACTCCTTTATTCTACAAAATGGCCCGTTTTTTTGAGTAATACCTCTTGTCATTAGATTTTGACAAGAACTTTGATCCCATAAACACAAGAAGCCGCTATGCGGCTTTTAATGAGATCAAGCTCTTGTCACCCGACAGCATTTCAAATATCGGTTGATGTCGGATGACAAGAACAATCTAAGCTAGTGAATCTTACTGACCTAGATTTTTGACTTGATCCAAGATCCCGGTTATTTTTTTGATCGTTTCGACCATTTGCGAATTCGCAATGGAGTTCCAGTCGATAGCCCCATTATTGATTTTCTCCAGGTAGTCGTTAATCTCTTTCATCAGTGTCTCATTATAGCTTACCAACTGTTCGTGAATTTCTTTGGCAAATGCAGGGGCTTGAATACCGTCAAAAGCAGCGACTTTTTCTTTCATATTCTCAAACTCTTGTTTCAATGTTGTTCTTGCCTGCGCATTGGTTACCGCTTGTTCAGCAAGAGCCGGTATTTCATTTGCGAATCGGTTGACATCATTAATGTAGGTTGTTGTTTGATCGACATAATTCAATGAATTGTTCACGCCATCGAATAAAGAGCATCCCGGCAGCAAGCAGACCGCAAGCACTACTAGTAGAAATCGCAATCGCATCTTCTTGATTCTCCCCTTAATGGTTTTATAATTATTATTACTCTGAGATGGATAAAATGGTTTCAAGTAAAATGAAACAGGCAGCCGACAAGGGCTGCCTGTTCCTGATTTATAAAAAAAGAGCCTGCTGGTTTTTGCTCACGATCATTTTCAAAGATGTGTCATAATCGGTCCAGTGAACATATGTCGCGTTCATCCACATTAGAAGAGGGAAACGGTTAATCATTTTGGATTATCTTGCCCGATAAAACAGCAGGGCTGTCGATAAATTAGGTAGCCCTGCTAACATACGTTATGAAACTAACGTACCCGTTAGCTTAATGTTTTTGCCACCATGCTACTGCTATGTGGGTTATTTGAACTTGTACCTCGTTCGTTACAAAATTTAAAATGATTACAATTTCTTCTTTAAGAAAAATTGTTTTATATTTTCTGGATATTCATCATTAACGGCAAAAACTTCATAACCCATACGCCTATAAAATGCTGGCGATTGATACGAAAATGTGCAAGTATGAGCAAATATACAACCAAGTTCTTTCCCGAGTCTTTCAGCTTCTATTATCATAACTTTTCCATATCCCTTGTTTCTATATTCATCAGCTATCCAGAATACATCAATATACATACCGTAAGACCAGGTTTCACAAAACAAACCACCTACGACTTTGCCTGATTCATCCTTTAAATATAAGTTAATATCCTTGCCTGGCTTTTTGAGTAAACCATTAGTCGCTCGAACGTTGTATTCATATAACTTAGTACATACCTGATTGTAATCAGTGTCACTCGATTCTACTGTTATCTTGATATTGTCTAATGCTATATCAGCCATAAGTCTCCTCCGATCTTTTACGAATCGAATCTCATTCTCATAGTGGGCCAGCTGCCCCTTTATCAATCTTATTTGAAAGGCTTGGTTTCCGTTAGCCGCAAAAATGTTCATCGTCTCACACAGTACAATCAACCGTTCAATAATCCACTCTTGCAGATTGTTAGGTACGGGAACTCCATAAGATTCAAAAAACAGGTGAATTCTCCGACTGCGCTCTGCATCATGTTTTTCACGCTGATAGGGTACTACTTCCATTTTTCCCGAAGAAAAGTCAGGCATAAAATCCCCGAGCGGTAGCGATGTGTAAAGGGTATATGCGATGTCCCACAGGCGCGGAGCGGACCTGGGCCTGCTATGTCAAAATCAATCAGCGCCGCCGGCTCCCCATTCCGAAAGACGAGATTATAATACGCTGCATCATTATGGCAGATTACTTCGTGTTCGGCATCATTAGCATATTTAAGCTGCCATTTGGCCTCACTTTTGGGAGTGAAGGATGTCGTGAAATATTGACATTTTTCACCGGAGATATAAATCAGCCAGAGCTTGAAACGTACACATGGTGGACGGACGAAACGCTTGCGGTTTTGGCGCAGAGACTCTCACCTGATAATAGCAAAAGATACCGTTTAATGCCGATAAATAACAATTATAACTAAACTACCAGTTACTACAAATGAAATGAAGAGATGCATTGCTGCAAGCTCCTCAACTATCGTACCTATTTAGCCATACATGCTGCACAAAGCGCAGCACCACAGAGAGTGAAAGTTAATCCGTTCTTTCACAGTAGCTTAATGGGTAATCATCCGATCCCAGCACATGTTTTAGAGAGTTTCTTTCCAATGTACATGAGATGTTCCGCTAAACTCAACAAGTCCTCACATTCGCTTACTAGCTCTGCTAAGTCCAGCCCTGCCGAGACAACATCGGGCGACTGATTTAATAATTCCGGCTCGCGCAAATATAAAAAGTTCTCACAATTAAGTAAATGCAGCTTATCCAAATTAAACTGTTCAAAAAAGGGTAGAACATCACTAAAACGAATAAAAAATTATCTTAAAAACCTTAACCGGTAAAATTCACATCTTCGACGATAGTTCAGCTGTAATCTCCGCCCCTCAATGGATCTTGGAGTTACAAACGCCTCCATAATACAAAATGAAACAGCTGCAAAATGCGTTGAATTCCCATTTAAATAACCTAAGGAATTCGTAACATGTCAGAACAAAAAGAAAACCTTGAACGGCACGGAGCCGATCAAAGTAAACAACCGTTATTCAATATTGTCGTATGCATCCCCTATCGAAAAATCTTTTTCAAGGAAGCACCCAATAATCCCATTCATTATCAAGTAAACACTCCGGCATCAAAATATCGGTCAGCACGACATGCAGATTGCCGCTGCGAACGAACCGCCACACGGTTTCATAACGTCCGGTTGAAGAATGTTGTCCTCGTCAAATTGAACGTTCATCGGCGCCAAAATATTTTCGCCTTCCCGGGAGCGCGCCCATGAAAAGCAAGATGCTGAATTCGTCAGTATTATCTGATGGACATACTTGGGAGAGGCCAAAAAATCGTAGCGGATGCCCCCGATAATTTCGTAACGTTCGGGAATAGCGTAGAAGCCCTGTCGTTCTTTCAATTGCTTCGCCGTATCCTGCCTGCCATGCTTCGGCTTCGGAGTCTCCATCATATGGCCTCCCTAGATTTCCCTTCATTTTATCATACATTCCGGGTGGGAAGGAGAAGGAGAATCGCAATCCAAACACGCCGATCTGCGCATCCGCTACAGGCTGTCATCATACTTGCCCCATTTGTCGTAAAAAGCAGACTTGCTCAAGCCGAGAAGCTTTGGCCGCCTTCTGCTTGTCGCCGCCCGCCTCGGCAAGCGCTTGCCGAGGCAATTTCATCTCCGCTCCTTATCGTCACCTTGCTCCAGCGTTTTCTCAAGCGTATCCCACGAAGGTACCTCTTTCATCTTCCTTTCCTTTTCCAACGCTTAATTTTGACTATAACGAGCTGTTCAGCAATTTAATAACGCTGTCAGGGTGTTCAAAATGTTTGGTATGCGCTTCTCTCTTGTCATCGCTGCGGTACTTGATTTCCAACCGGTATGGCGGTTGAAGCTTGAGCAACTCGAATTGCTCGCGGTCTTCGGCGAATCGGCGCATCGCTCGTTCAGCCCCCGCTCGAATTTGTTCGCATGCATGATTCGGATGCATATGGATCGCTCCGTTATATCGTTCTTTATAGGCGTCCGTGCTGTATTGTTCTCCGCTTCCCGGCATGATTCCTCGTTTGACGCTAACCGTTTCAATTCCTTTAACCAACGCTGCCGCTTCTTTCGTAAACGCCTCATCGCCCGCGCCGAAGATCGAACGTACGCCCAAGGAAGCGCCGCATAGCGACATCTGACCGAATTCCCCGACGGATATACCATTTATTCGGAAATCGAGTACATTAAACCAGCCTGTATGCGGCATCTGCGCAAATTCCGTTCCAGATTTCGCATGTTGACCTACCCAAGCCATTGCGTCGAATGTTTCGTCAAGTATAAACGGATAAGGCCCCGGCTCAGGTCCGCGTAAATACAAGGCCCGCTTATCGAGGAGCAAGTTGTTTATGCCGCCGTATCCGTGACCGTCCGCAACGAAAATTTCGGTTGCTCCCGCCGCCGCAAATCCGTCGATCGCCGCATTTACTTCCATGGTCAGCAGCCTTTTGCCTTCTTCATAGTATCTGCCTTGAGGCGTAACCCACTCATCATGGCTGACGACGCCGCATACGCCTTCCATGTCGGTCATTATATAGATTTTCAATGAAATTCCTCCTCCGATAATCTTGTCGTCCGGGGTGTAACGCTCGAATCCAGGTAACCGATGAAGAGCAGCCGTTCGACATAAAGCGCGTCGAATTTCATGCGTAACTCCTCCCATCGGGGAACTCCGTGTCTCTCTATACGATAACGGCTTGCCAGCAAGACGAACATGCACAATCTCAAGATTTTCTGGGAGATTCCCACACTCTTGCCGATAGAATCTCCTCGTTCGCCTAAAAGTCACGTTCACCGGCGCGACGCATCCTGACCCGATCATGATTTTTCCATGCAAATGCCCCCCTGCACTGAAATTAGCCAAATTAGCCAACTTCAGCGTAGAAGGGCATTGCGCAAGGTCATTTCTCGTCTTACTTAAGCAGATTATAAACAGCGTTGGCGGCTTCCGCCCGATTCGTCAATGCCTTCGGATCGAATTGATTATCCCCTCTGCCACTTACAAGACCCAACTGTGCCGCTAGATCCAGGGATTCCAGCGCCCATTTACTTACTTGATCGCGGTCAGCGAACCCAGATATCCGCTCTGTCGGCACGGAACTGCCATGCAGCATCATGTTGTAGGCTCTCACGAGCATGACTGCCATCTCTTCGCGGGTGATAGTCCGATCGGGCTCGAAGGTTGCGCTGTCGGTTCCCTCAACAAGTCCTGCCGCTACAGCGGCTGACACGATCCCTGCATACCAGGCAGATGGCTCTACATCCTTGAACCGCTGTGCTTCGGCCGGCTCAATCCCGAGAATACGGACAAGCAAGGCTGCAAACTCTGCTCGCGTCACTCCCTGAGACGGATTAAACTCCGTATTGCTTACTCCCTGAACCACCTGTCTGGCACTCATTTCCTTCAACATTCTGTTGGCCCAGTGATCGGAAGGCACATCGTCAAACGTCTTATCATACGCAAGTACAACCACTCTGCCAGGTCGAGGAAGTTCCGCCTCGATTCGGCCGTCTTTCATGCTGCCGCCCACATATACAAGCTTCCCGTTATCTTCAAGCATATAAACGCCGAGTAGTCCAACATCTGCCTGCGGATCGAATGCTATGCTTACCGTAAACGGCGATTCGAATTTTTCTCCAGTAGGTCCGGCATACATCTGAAAATCATATACTTTGCTGGCTGCAGTCAATGAGGCAAATGCTTGTTCTCCTGCCCTTGCGATCGCCTGCTCCTCGGCCTTGCCCCAGCTGGCGTTCAAGGACATATGAAGCTGAATGTAGCTGCCTGCTCCTGATGATTCCATGTTTTGCAAGAGTTGCTGAATCGCGTTTTTGGATATCACCACGGAAGCATCTCCTTGCGTCACAGTCAGTTGCTTCGCAGCAGCTAATGCATCATGCGGTATGGATACGGCGGACTTCCCCCCATCCAGAGCGACCGTTATGTTCCCGCTGGCATCTGGTTTCAGGTCATTCTTATTGGGAACAACCTGAGATGGATCTACAACAGGATTACTGATCGATGGTGATGGCGATGGTGATGGCTCTCCTGGGTCAGACGGCAGTACCGTTACCCCAGTATTTGCCGTTTTATCGCCTATTTTGGCGGTAATGACCGCCTCCCCTTGGCTGACTGCCTTCACTAATCCTGATGCACTCACGCTTGCCACCCCTGCGATGCTGCTCTCAAACAGCGCTTCCGTCGTCACATCCTGGGTTGTTGCGTCACTGTATACGGCAGTAACCACAACCTGAGCCGTCTCACCGATTCTCATAGCAGAAATCGCGCCAAGTTGAATCGTGTCTAGTGTGGGAGCCAAGTCGTCAATGATGGCAATCGTCAGCGTTTGATTCCCGCCCGAGCTGAAGGTGAAGGTCAGAATCGTTACGCCTTCCTGCTGCTGCGCCAAATATTCTTTTTTGATCGTCACCGTATCGCCCGCAATCGTATACTCCGTTCCGGGAATGAGCGCCGTAACGCCATTTCGGATATCGCTTAGCGTATTGCCGTTCAGCGTCAGTGTCGTCGTCACATCCGATTGAACCGACATTTTCTTGTTAAAGCTGCCTGTGGTAGGGCTGATCATACTTCTATTCGGAGTCGGATCGCTGAATTCGTTCACATTGGATATCCGGAACGTATGATCCCCCGTCCATTTCGTGCCAGGGAAGAAGCTCATTTGTGAACTTCCGTCCGGATATAGGTCGAATCCGGGTTCCCCTTCGATCTGAATGATCGACTCTTCGCCATCTTTGCTTACGTTTTGGATCAAATAACCGTGTGTTGTGCTGTCCGGATGAGTAACTACAATATATTGGCCTTGAATATTGGCCGGAATCTCCGCTGTCGTTACGAACGCATCGTAGGAATCGCCGTCTGCTTTGCGAAGCACTTGCTGAATATCGCCAATGGCAGGTCCGTCGCTGATTATTTCCATGTCTTCATAGGATAGACCGGTGCCGTCGATCAGCATCATTTTTGTTACAATTCCATTCTCAAGGCGGATAAACCCTGTCTTCCCGTCAAGTCTGATCGTCCCTGCAATCAGCGGTGTGCCGGTCTGATTCGGCGAGCTGAGAATAATATCCTTCGTATTTCCGTACGTAACGGCCACGGCCACGGCGCCCTCTTCCCCTTGATCAAGCTCCAGCCGTTCCACTTTCTGAATGGTAGCGCTCGCTCCAGCGGCATATGGCTCCAGCGCCGTCACGAACGTGCTTCTCAAATTGTCGCCTTCCCGTCGCAGGACGAGCTTGGGCATGGTGAACTCGTCAGCTCGATCGTTCGTATCTATGTTGCTGACACGGGTATTGCGTATCGATGGCGACCGGCCCAGGAACAATTCGTTCTGCCCCGGCTCCAGCAGGCCTGTAATTTGAATGCGGCTGCGGTCGGCTCCATTTTCCTTTGTGACCAGCGTCATCGAATACTGATCATCCGCTAGCTCTGCTTGCTTGACATCGCGTACATAAATATACCCATAGTACTCGTCGCCGGCCGATCCTGTGGAGGTCTCTCCCTCCGGCAGCACGACCTCCGTCCCTTCCGGCAGCAAGTAAGGGCCGTAATCCTCTGTGATCATGTCAGTCTCGAATGCCGCGTCACGGTTGGCATCTCCCTGTAGGGTGTACTCGTGACGGCTTCCTCCCGACACTCTGAATATATCGAGGACATATCCTTCGTCGCCGGCGTCCCCAGGGAACGTAATATACCATGGCTGTCTGCTATACTCGGTAACGCCCGGGTAACTATTCTCCTGTCTGGCCTCCATAACCTTCACCGTTTCATCGACCGGGACAAACATCTCCACACTGCCGCCATGTTTGCTATTGTCATTGACCTCCATATCCTTGCTGTCAACGACGACCGTATTGTGCCCCATCGTCGATGACGCCCAATGCCGGTATTTCGTGTGAGTATAGCCCAAGTCCGGGATCAGCTCCTGACCTTGGCTGTACAGGTTCAAGTTGAGCGGGTCATAATGATTATGGCCATATTTCGTAGTGAATGTCATATAGAGCTGAGATTGCTGCTCGCCTTGTCCGAGCGCAAGCCGGGCTATGCCGGCTGCAGGCTGCAACAGGGAATCTCGATTAATAGGATTGGCTTGGCCCTCACTGGCCCATGTATCCTGCAAGGGTACATACTTCCCATTCGGATACGTCAATGCCTTCAACAGATCCCTCGATTTCGTTAAAGATGGAAAATTGTTATCTGTATTCACATTCTCCAGGTGTTTACCTGTTCGTTGCGAGACAAACCCCTCGGGATCCGCCCATCCGTTCATCATGCCCGCAACGAGTTCGCTGCCGCCTGTACTTTGAGCGTGATAGGACATCGATACTTCCTTCCAGAATCCGTCGAATAAGTATTGACTCGAAACGAAACTGGTCAATCGTTCCATCGCGTCGTGAATGTAGTCCGGTCTGTCAATCGCTTTGCCCATTTCCAGAAGTCCTTGCCAAATGTGATAATCCATGTTCGTATCCAGGGTAGCGTAAGTACGGACAAATTCAACGGACGGCACAAACATTTCATCGACAATTTTAGCGCGAACATTCTCACCGACCTGCTGCGATAATCGCTCAAAAACATCGGTAGATTTCATCATTCCGTATGCTCGAGAGAGGCGATTCAATGACCTCAAATCCATAAAGTGCCACCATTCCCACATCCCGCCGTTATACGGATTAGGTGGTCCGGAGACAGAGCTTAGCGGCCTACTATCCCAGACCGTATCGTTGACCGGAACGTATCCCTCATACACTTGAGCGAACTTATACAGAATTCTTGCCGCCCCTGCCGGATCGGTAACCGCCAGTCGTTCCACCTGATTCATGACATAGTCCCGCTTCTTATACCATAAATGCGCCGTTATGAAGTATTTTTTTCCTCCCTCCTCATAATAGGGATATTCAACCGTCTCTCCTTTTCCGTTGACAACAGTTAGCACCTTGTCCTCCGGATACTGTGCATTCGGATAGATCAAATCGCTATACGGGCTTGTCAACTGATCGGGCGTCGCCGGGTCCCAATTAAACAAATAATCCGGATGCATTCCCGGCTGATCGGGCAGACCTGCCCAAAATATCCCCGGATAAGGAGGAATAAGATCTAGCAATTGCTGCACTTCCGCAGACGTAGGTGTTAAATGAACAGACTCTGTAGGCGGCGCTGTATAGTCGGGTTCGTTTAGTGTTCGCTCCCCCGCTTGAATCATATCTTCTCTATCGAAGCTAACAAGGGCAATTCGCGCATCGGTAGACGATGTTGAATGTGCGGTCATTTGTACGTAATAGTTGCCGTCCTCGGATGCTTGCGGATGAGCAAACTCGATCGATAGTTGATCTCCCGACCGCTCCATTGTCGGAGCGTCCAACACGTAAGTTATTCCGGACGGTGTAATCCATTTGAGCTGCAACTGCTCGCTGCTTGCATCGAACTCGGCAGCGGGAATGACGATCCGCTTGCTCGTAAAGCCGAGGTAGGTAAGGGACAGCCGATCAGGGTACCAAGGCGTCAGCAATTTGTCGGAGCCGATTAGCGGTTCTTCCGGAATGTGATCCGTATAAAGCTTGCCAAAGCGCCCTTCTNATTAGCGGTTCTTCCGGAATGTGATCCGTATAAAGCTTGCCAAAGCGCCCTTCTTGGTTCGAATTCGTATAAAAATGAATGTTATCCCAAAATGCTGTCGTCTTCAAAGGGAACCAGGAGGTTACCGGGGCTGAATCCATTTGATGACGCACTATATTTATCTGCAGCTCGTCACCTGATCCTATATCCGTCAAACCGATCGATTCAAGCGGAATCGCGACCTCATATGTCCAAGACATTTGACTCTGGTTTACCTCGGCGGTAAACCCGGTTATTTCATTTACTCCGGAACCATGCTCCGATACAACCTTCCTTTCACCATCTATTGGAAGCATCAAGGTGAACGTCTTTTGCCCTTTAGGGCGAATATACAGTTCCATAACTTCGGATTCCGTTGCATTCGCTCCTGTCGAAAGCTCTCCCTTTAGTCCGAAGTAAAGGTGATCCTCGTCATACAAAATCTTGACTTCAGTCTGCAGCTCGGATGGTTGATTCGTGTAAGCGGCAACAAAGTTGGATAGCGTACGCGAGGTATTCCAGCTCTCCTCATTTAATAGGCCGTCTGTTTGTAGCGCTCCTGCGACAGGACGGATAATACCCCATTTATCAACATAGACAGGGATATCTTGAGGGATTATTTGCTTGTCAACCACTTCGATCTCTTGACTGTCACTTTTCTCCACACCCAATGTTGTGACTAAAGCGCTGATAGTTGTTCTTCCCGGCGCCTTGGCCACCACAATGCCGTTGCTGTCAACGGCTGCGACAGCTGGATTCGAGCTGACGAACTGCGCCGGAATACCGTCCAAATCAATACTCGTATCATCCGCGGCATAGGCGCGCAAGGTGACATACGTATGGCGGCCTGCACGTAGGCTTTCTTGGTCTACTGACATTACGACTCGATCCAGAGCGGAGATAACTCGTAGGTCGATACTTCCTTCCTTCACGACCCCGTTCATCGTTACTGTTGCTTTGATCGTTGCGCTGCCCAGTTTCAGCGCATTAACAACTCCGTTCTGGTCTACGCTAATAACCGAGGGGGCGCTGCTTTCATAAACGATGCTGGCAGCGGTAAAGGCGGCGGCCGCGTCATTGCTGAGCAAGCCGGTTACCTGCAGTTGCGCCGTATCATCGACGGCAAACAGGCTCTCTTCTGCTGTGACAGCGACAGATGCCAGCTCCGGCGTCAGCTCCACCAGCTTCAGGATGCTGGGCTGCATGTAATACCAAATGGAGCTTTCATTCTTATCCACTACGGTAAACGTCAGTTTGCGGTTGCCCGTCTTCA
>NZ_QMFB01000003.1 GCF_003285015.1 Paenibacillus contaminans
CGCCGCTCGCCCATGCGGGCGGCGGTGCGGCGCCTGACGCAGCGAGCTGCTGCGCCATCGGCAGCCCGGCCTGCACCAGCGCGGCGCTTGCCTGCTGCGCGGCTCCGGCGAGCGCGGCGCTTTGCCGCTGCGCCTGCATGGCCGCCGCCAGCGCTTCCGCGAGCTGCTGCCGGGCTTCGGCGCTAAGCGCTCCGGCACCAAGCTCGCCGGCGGCTTTGCTTAGCGCGTCGCGCAGCTTTGCCGCACTCGCCGGATCGGCGGCTGCGGCTGATTCAGCCAGCTTCCCGAGCTGAGCGGCAAGCTCCTGCAACTGTTCGCCGTCCATCCCGGCGAGCTGCTGCCGCATAGCATCGATAGCGCCGTCGAGTCCGCCTTCGCGCTGCTCCAGCATCGCTTTGCCAAGTTCGCTAAGCGCGCCCATATTTTGCATCGCACCCGCAAATTGCTCGGATTTTACAACTTCCTTTTGCTGCTTCTCGGCCAGCTGCTGCAGCCGCTCGATCGTTTCCGCCAGCTCCGATAACGCGGCATCCGCCGTTTTGCTGGCTGCCAGCTTCCTTTCCAGCTCCTCAAGCGCCTCTTCCATCGATTTTGACACCGCTCCGAGCCCTTCTTGCTTGCGTACGGATTCCAGCATCGTTTCCGCCAGCTCCGTCTGCTCCCCGATCCATTTGCGTTCTTCCCGCTTCTTGTCCACGATCTCGTCCATCGCATTCGGCAGCATCAGCAGCACGATCAGCGCTAAAGCCGCTCCGCCGCCGGCCCAGACGGCGCGACGGTCCAACCCGAAACGGATGCGACTAGGCATTTCCTGCAAATAATGCCGGCCAAATTGAAGCGCATCCTCACGCTGCAATGTAGCGACCGGAGACTTCTCCTCCGCGAACGATAAGGCGGTTCCGATCCTTTCCTCCAATCCGCCTCCGTCCATGACGCGCGCGGCATCCCGAACGGTAGGCCTTGCATACAAACCGTAGGCTAGCGAAGCCAGCAGCCCCGCCGCCGCCCAGACAAATGCCAGAGACCGATAGAAAGCTACTGGAACGAACAGGCAAACGGCCGCCCACAAACAAGCCAATACAAGACCTCCCGCCAATCCATAGCCTAGAAGTCTGACAACCCTCTGCCTCCACAAACGTGAGCGGACAAGCGATACGATCTCATGAAGCTGTTCGTTCATCGGTAAGGCCTCCTGCCTGTTCAGTATCCGAATGATTATAACTAAAGCGCGCCTTCCTAATCATTTTCAGGAAAGCAGATCTCGTATTACCCCCGCTTCATGCGCGGCCGCAGAAATGCGATGCTGAGCCAAAGCGCAACCGCGGTTACGACGCTGTACAGAGGAATGAAAATATGCCAAAGCTGCAAATTCGTCTGCCTGTTGAATACCTCATGAGAGAAATCCGGATTGAAAACGCTGATCAGCGCTCCCATCGGATTTAACCCTAGCAATAAACCGGGTACGTAGCTGGAGCCACGGAAAAACGTTTGCGCCAAAAAAATCGCCGCGAGCCCTGTAAACCCGTAAATAAAAACGGCAAACCCGTACGTGACGATAACGGCCACCATCGTTTTTTTGAAAACCGTCGAAACGAACACGCCGATCGAACCGAGCAGCAGCATAACGAACATGTAAAACAAAAATACGGCGATCAGCTGTACCGGCGACACGCCCCCGAATAAGAAAACGATGCTGTATAGCGGCAGTGTCGCAATAATGACAACCAGCATAAAGCTGAGCGACGAGAACAGCTTGCTCAAAATGATCGTCGTCGA
Source organism: Paenibacillus contaminans (assembly GCF_003285015.1). Taxonomy (GTDB): domain Bacteria; phylum Bacillota; class Bacilli; order Paenibacillales; family NBRC-103111; genus Paenibacillus_V; species Paenibacillus_V contaminans. The sequence continues at coordinate 1,777 of NZ_QMFB01000003.1, forward strand.
GCTTTGCTGCGTCGTCAGTAAAATGTTCAACGTCTGCTTTTCCCTCTCTCCGCTTATGACGCCCGCGGTCAGTCCCGGCACCATGAACGTGATGAGCACCATCTGCGCGCCGCTCAGAAAGTAAAACAGCTCCTGGCTGCGCTGCGGATTAAAAACCGCGGCGCCCCCTCCGAACATCGTCATATACATAAAGCCGAAGGCGAGCAGCGTCATCGCAACCAAATAGATCGAAACCGCAAGCGAGGAACGAACCGTACGCATCCGCAGCCGAAATTCTTTTTCCAGGACGGGATTGATCAGCTTCCTTCTCCAATTCATGGCGCGCCCGCTCCCTTCGTAATTTCCAAAAACACGTCCTCCAGGTCGGTTTGCGCTTCGCTGAAGGTTATGACTTTATACCCCTTCTCGATCAAGCCGAGAAGCAAGCCGGATTGCTCCGCATCGTCCCCGCCGAAGTGCAAATGAATCCCCTTCTCGTCATGTTGGACATAAGATACGTGCATCGCATCGCGCAGCTCGTTTGCCGCCTCGGCTTCGCGCTCCAAAATCCGAATCGTCAAAACTCTGCTGGCCCGCATCTGCCGCTGAATGTCGGCGACCTTGCCTTTGGCGATCAACTGCCCGCGTTCGATAACGCCGATTTCGTCGACCATCTCCGCAAGCTCCGGCAAAATATGCGAGGAAATGATGATCGTTTTGCCCATGCTTTTCAGCTCTTTTAAGATTTCCCTCATTTCGATCCGCGCACGGGGATCCATGCCGGAGGCAGGTTCGTCCAAAATAAGCAGCTGCGGATCATGCACGAGGCATCTTGCGAGACAAAGCCGCTGCTTCATCCCGCGCGAAAGCGAATCGACGTAAAAATCCGCTTTGTCCGTCAGATTAACGAGCTCTAGCAGCTGCGGAATCATTTTTTGCCGTTCCGTCCTAGGGATGCCGTAGCTCGCACCGTAAAAATCGAGATATTCCGTCGTTTTAAAATTATCGTATACGCCGAAAAAATCGGGCATATAACCGATCAGCCTACGCACGTCCTTCGGCTTCTCCGTCACGTCGTAACCGCCGACCTTGGCCGTGCCGGACGTCGGTCCCAGCAGCGTCGCCAAAATCATCATCGTCGTCGATTTTCCGGCGCCGTTAGGACCGACGAAGCCGAAGACGGTACCCGCATCGATCGTCATCGACAGTGCGTTAAGGGCGGTAAAGCCGCCGTATGTTTTCGTCAATTCGCGAATTTCAATCATGACTTCACCGTTCCTTCCACGGCAAATTCCGGATACCGCATGTGCGCTTCGTTTTGCTTGACTTCGATTTTGATTTTAATCGATCTGCCATTAGCAATGTAAGAAGCAAAAGCGTCTTCCTGCGCCAATGGCGCTTGTTCAAGCGGCTCCCACGTTTCTTTGTCCGCATTCCAGATTGTGTACTCCGCAACCGAGTCCGCTTCGATGTTGTTGATGGATTTTATTTGACCGTAAACCGCGCCGGCGATTTCGGGAAGCCTGTATTCGATTATCGTTTCTCCTTTGCTGACCGTTACGTTGCCCATCGGGTCGGCCGCAAGCTGTGACGTTGTCGAAACGACCTGCGGCTTTAACATTCCGGCCGGCACAAATACGGATGAACCCGATCTCGGATCGATATCGATAGCCTGTATCCATAATGTCAGCTCGTCCGTGTTTACCGTTTTGCCGTCAACCGTGTAAAGCTTGCTTCCCCCGGTGCCGCTCCATCCGAGAATGAACGAGGAGACGTCGCGCTCGATCGCCGTTTGAAGGTAAGTGGACAGCAGCGCGCGTTTTTTGCTGTTTTCGTCGCGCGGCCCGCCTTGGTACGGATATATGATATTGCCGAGATCGATCAGGTTGCCGGAAGCTACCCCCCACGAGAACGTCGAAGCAGCTTTTACGGGCGCCGTTTCCCCGGCTTTCAGACTCGGCAGCGTAAATATTTGGCCCCCTGCATATACCGTTACATCCGTCAAATCGCCGTTCGTCCGATTGGCTACATTTCCTTCGATCCCGTTTGCGGTTATCCTCACGTCGGCTTCCAGCTTGCCGAAGGCTTCCGGCTTCTCGAAATCGATCCAAGCTTTGCGTATCGACCAATACGACACGTCCTTATAAGTCACGTCCGTATGATCCGCCGCTTTCGTCACTACCATATCGGCCGAGCCGCGCAAGCCGCTCCCCCCGCTTATGCGGAATCCGGCATCGCCGAGCAGCGGCGATACGTAAGCCGATCCCGGAATTTCAAGATTAAAGCTTCCGCCTCTCGGCACGAAAATCGAAGCTACGGACGTTTTTTTCCCTTCTCCGCCGCCGTCCAGCTTGATCATCGAGAACGATTGGGACATCGTCGAGCTCCGTCCGGAAGCTCCGACTACATAGATGCCCGCAGTAAACAGCACCGCCGCCAGCGGTATCGTCACCCATGCCCATTCCCGCTTGTCCAGCTTGCGGAGAACGGCGTACATGAGCGGACCGATTACGGCTGCATAAATCAGAATGACAAGCAGCAGAATGCCGAATGAAGGCAGCTTGAACGCCTCAAAATCTTCAAGCGCATTGTTGATTTCCCAAAATCCGTTGCTGTACTTATTGGCGAAAGACTGCTTTACATGATCGGCCAATATCGTTTCCCACAGCGTCGTATTGCCGTTCCATGAAGCAAGCGGATTTAACGCAAGATCATACGCGGCATACCAGACCTCTCCGTTGCCAAGCGGCTTGGAAGCGAAAATCGGCAGCGTCCCTTCCGATAGAACGGCTTTGCCGTCTTTAAGCTCCGCTTTCGAAAGCGTAAACGGTTCGGCAAGCGAAAGCTCTTTCCCCGAAGCCTTGACCAAGGCGCTTAGGTCCGTAACGCTTTCCGTACCGCTGTAAACAACCGGAGAAATCGCTCCGAACGGTGCAGCCGTTTTCGGATACCCGGCCCCTCCGGCAATAATAAGCATGCCTCCCCGCTTCACCCAGCCTTCGATCGCTTTGATCTGCTCGTCCTTCAGCTGATCGGACGCCGTATCGTTGAATACGAGCACATCGATGGAATCGAGCAGCATCGACTGGCTGGGAATATTGCCGATTTGAAGCGGCAGCGTTTTCACCTGATATCCTTTTTGATTCAGCAATCCGAGAAAGCTCATCGTATCGGGATCCCGCGCGACTACGCCGATCTGTGCCGTACCGAACGGCAGCTGAGCCGCATCGATGTATGCCGAATCGCCTGCAAAAGCGACTTTTTTCCCGTTTTCCGCTTTCCCTTTATAAAACTCGACTTTGTTATTGTTCTTATGCAAGGTCATGCCCGGCAGCGCGATCGTGACCGTCTTGGCCGTTTGACGCGGGAGATCGACCGCAGCCGTATACATGACGTCCTTCCCGCCGTTCGGCGCCGGCAGCGTAACCGCCAGCTCTCCGCTGATGTCGCTTCCTTCGTTCGTAATCGTAAATTGCACGGGGAACCACTTATCCCCCTTGGCCTGTCCGTTCAAGGCAGGCTCGATTTGCAGCTTGAGCTTCGCTTCCTCCGCATGCGCCGGCAATGCGAACGTCAGCCCGTTTGCCATGATGAGCAGCCAAACGGTAAAGCAAACAAACCACATTTTCCGAACGTTCGTTCGAACCACAATTCATGCTCCTCTCAGCCGGTTAAAGTAGACATAACAATCCCTCAATGAAATAGACGATTGGAAGTTGAAAAAGTTGCAATTGTTAAAATAATCCATACCTTTTCAAAACCGTTGAAATATAACCTCTTGATTGGGAAACATACAAATTCTGAATGTACATAAAAAAGCCTCCCTTCCCGTTTGGTTAATGGTTAACGGGTTTGGAGGCTATCTTTCACGTTTACGCGAGAAGAATGCAAACTCCTTCTCCAGGCGTTTCATTGATAGAGGCGGTTCCGATCAGCGATGCGACGGCTCACTTGGCTTGGTGCGGTTCATTATTTTTTTAATGACGCCCGTGACAATGACGACGACCGCTAAAATGATCGGCAGCAGCGTATGGAGCAAATGGGAATGAACCAGCTCGGACACTTTTTGATCGCCGATGAACATTTCCCCTGCGGTGTAACCGAGAATTCCGGCTCCGATAAAGACGAAGACGGGAAACTTGTGAAGCAGCTTCATGACGAGCGTACTGCCCCACACGATGATCGGAATGCTCAGTCCGATGCCGAGTATGATGACGGCAACGTCGTTTTTCGCCGCCGCGGCGATCGCAAGAACGTTATCCAGACTCATGACGAAATCGGCCACGATGATCGTCCACACCGCTTTGCCGAGCGTCGAAGCTTCCTTCACGTTCGTTTCGCCCTCTTCCTCCACAAGCAGCTTGATCGCGATCCACATAAGCAGGAATGATCCTGCCGCTTGGATATAAGGGACTTTCAAAAGCGAAACCGCAGCGATCGTCAAAACGAGCCTCAGCCCGACCGCTCCGAAGGCCCCCCACCAGATCGCTTTTTTACGCTGCTCGATCGGCAAATTTTTGCTGGCCAGCGCGATCACGACCGCATTGTCACCGCTAAGGACGATGTTGATCAACATAATTTCGAGGAAAAGCAAAAACCAATCCATGCTGGATGCCCCCTATTGTTCCCCCGCCTTCGCAAACTAGCCGTCGCAACTAGCCGTCAGGTAAGGTATAATATAGAAAAGCGGCACATAATTTACGTTACGGCGCATTATGAACCGTTCACCAAGGTTGTACTCGAAACAAGCATATCTTATGAGAAGAGGTGCTCGTTTATGTCCAAATTATCCGCAGAACAAATTGCCGTCTATTTAAGAAAGCTGCAAAGCTGGAAATTTGAAAACAGCGCGCTGCACAAAACGTATCGTCTTCCTTCTTTCGCCGCCTCCATCCGGTTCGTTCAGCAAATTGCGGCCGCCGCCGAATCGGCCAATCACCATCCCGATCTTTATATCCGAAGCGACCGCGTAACCGTATCGCTCACGACTCATGATGCGAACGGTGTTACCGGCAAAGATTTTTCGCTGGCACAGCAGATCGACTCGATTTCCTCATCCCTTTAAGCCGGAACGGCTTTCGCCCTACTTCGCATCACCGTCATAAACTCATTTGCGCATGAAAGGTATGGGGTCAAAAATACGAATCGATCCCGGCAATATCCGTTTGCTCGTTAGACTCCATGTTGATGGTCAGCACTTCTCTGCCTTTTACGGCTTCGTCCAAAGCTTCATCAAGCCAATCCAGCGATTGCTCAATTCTCGTTACGAGATTGATGTTCGGATTCGTGCTCGGCGATTTCGGCAAAAATAACGTGCAGCAATCTTCATACGGCAGAATAGACAACTCGAAGGTTCCGATTTGTTCCGCCATCCGGATAATTTCGCTTTTGTCTATCATGATCAGCGGCCTTAGCATCGGCAAGCTTGCCGCACTGCCGATTACATTCAAGCTCGGGAGCGTTTGACTGGCTACCTGCCCCAGGCTTTCGCCTGTCACGATCGCTCCCGCGGCACATTGTCCGGCGATTTTCTCGACAATGCGCAGCATCGCCCGCCGCATCAGCGTGATCATCAGATTATCGACGGAGGCTTGCTTCAGCTTCGTTTGGATGTCCGTAAAGGAAACCATATGCAGCTTTAAGCTCCCGCTATAAACCGATAACGTTTGAGCGAGATCGATCACCTTCTGCCTCGCCCGCTCGCTCGTGAACGGATAACTGTGAAAATGAACCGCTTCGAGCTTCAGCCCTTTGCGCATGGCCAGCCAGCCCGCGACCGGACTATCGATCCCGCCTGAAAGCATAAGCACGGCCTTGCCGTTGCTGCCTAGCGGATAACCGCCGGATCCCGGATGCGATTCCGTAAATACATATGCCGAATCGCTTCGGATATCGACCGTCACTTCGGCTTCCGGCTGATGAACATCAACCTTGATTTCGGGTATCGCTCGCAAAATATGCCCGCCGATCAAACCCAAGAGCTCCGGCGTAGCATGCGGGAACGACTTGTTGGCACGGCGAACCGTCACTCTGAACGTTTTGGGAAGCACGGGTATCGCAAGTATGGCCTCAAGCGCCGCCGCGCGAACCGCTTCGAGCGTGAGCTCCGTACTTGCAGCGGGGCTGTAGGAGGTGAGGCCGAATACTTTTGCCACCGCCTCCGCCACTCCATCGTAAGGTTCCCCATTTAATTGCAAGTAAATGCGGCCGAATTCGCTCGTGCTGGTCAAGCGCGGATATGCTTTGAATACGAGCATTTTTAATTGATGCATCATTTGCATTTCAAACCGGCGGCGGTTCCGCCCTTTTAATGTAAGTTCGCCTAATCTGACGATGATCGTGTCCGTTTTCACTGCTTAATCCCTCCAAAAGCAAAGCCATCATTCGTTATCCGTTTATTTTATCGTATTACGCAATCCGCGAAGCTCCTCGACGACCTGTTTGAGGCAATCCGTAAAATAGCTTATATTTTCCTCCGTTTGAGCCGCCGAATAGCTCACTCTCAACCCGCTTGCCGCCCGTTCTTTGCCGCATCCCATCGCTAATAAAACCCGGCTTGGCTTTTCTTCGCCGGAAGCGCATGCCGATCGGGTCGAAATCCATATCCCGTGCTGCTCGAGCGCATGAACGACGACCTCCGATTTCATGCCCGGAAACGAAAAATGGACAAGCTGGGGCGCCATATCGTTAGGATCGGACGATCCGTTCGTGATCAATTCCGGCATTTCCATGAGCGCATTCGTAAGACGCTTTCGAAGGCGATAAAGCTTTTCTGCGTTTTCGGATTGTTTTTGCACCGCTAAACGCACCGCTTTGGCCATTCCGACGATCAGCGGCACGTTTTCCGTTCCGGCGCGTATACCGCCTTCCTGGCCCCCGCCGACAAGCAAAGGCGTCAAATTTACGCCCTTCCTCACGTACAAAAAACCGGCTCCTTTCGGACCGTGAACCTTATGAGCGGATACGCTCAGCAAATCGGCACCCAGTTCTTTAGGGGCGACATTCAGCTTGCCGATGCTTTGGATGGCATCGACATGAAACAATATGCCGGGAAAAGACTTTAGCATGTCGCCGATTTGCTTTACCGGCTGAATACGCCCGACTTCATTGTTTACATGCATGATGCTGACGAGAATCGTTTCATCGCACAGCGCATTCCTGACGTCTTCGACGCTCACCGCTCCCGTTTCATCAACGGGCAAATACGTAACGCGGAAGCCTTCTTCCTCCATCTGCTTGCAGCATTCATAAACGGATGCATGCTCTACAGCGCTTGTTACAATATGGTTTCCTCTGTTGCGATAGCTGCGCACCGCACCCTTGATTGCCAAATTATTGCTTTCCGTTCCACCCGAAGTAAAGACGATTTCGTCGGCCTTGCAAGTGAGCGTGCCGGCAATCACCTCGCGGGCTTTGCGCAGCAGCTGCTCGGCATCGACGCCCAACCGGTGAATGGAGGACGGATTGCCGTAATGCCGGCTCATGATATCGGATATAGCCGCAACCACTTCCTCATGCGGCGGCGTCGTTGCGCAGTGATCCAAGTAAAGCATATCTTCCACCTCACCCGCGTTTCTATCTTGGCATCTATCTATAATCATTCCTATAAAAGCAAAAAGAAAAAAGATCGGCATCGATCTTTTCTCGACAAAACGTATTATACTTGATAACCCTTCGCCAATTCCAACACTTTATTGACATACTTCTGTGTTTCTTGCGGCAATTGGCTGAATTTGGCTTGCAAGTCGGCTTCCGTGCGAATCCCTAACCGATCGATACGTCCAGGTCCTGCGTTATAGGCTGCAAGCGCAACCGCTTCGCTCCCGTTGTATTTGTTCAGCATTTCGGACAAATAACGGGTGCCTCCATTAATATTTTGCTCCGGATCGAACGAATCCGTTACGCCGAGTCCTCGCGCCGTGTTATCCATCAGCTGCATAAGTCCTTTCGCTCCTGCGCCGGAAACGGACATCGAATCAAACGAAGATTCGGCGTGAATGACAGACTTCACCAGACTGGAGGAAACGCCGTATTTAGCGCTTGCCTGTTCGATGATCGGATCGAAAGATGTAGGCGTGCTTGGTCTCGAATACAGCGAAGCGTTCCGCATGAGCAGATCGGCTGCGGGAACGATTCTGTTATAAGACGATGCTGTCTGCTCTCCGAGCAGCAGCTCAAGCATTTCCCCGAAAGGCTGCGTTTCCGTTTGCGATGCGCCGTTAGTCGAAAGCAGATCGAATCGGTTCGACCACTGAATTTCAATAAGCTGTTTCATGGTTCTTGGATCGATGCTCATCTTGTCTCTCCTGCCCCGTTACGATCTTTTGCTCATAAAATCAATACTAATATTGTACAAGCTTTTAATAAATTGTTCCAGTGTATAATTTACTATTTGGAACCTTCATGCTGCCGCACGCAAAAATGCCGAAGTTTTCGGGCGTTTGCCCGCTTCGGCATTTTTGCAGTCCATGAAGTCATGCGTAATAAGGAACGAGGAAAAAATAGGCCAGCAATGATACCAATCCGATCCCGATCGTCCAAGCGCCCAAGCCCCTGCTCCCTCTTACAAAGGCAACAACGCCGATTATCGCAGCGATCGTGCCTAAAACAGCGGGCCAAATAAACAAAGAAATAACTGCGAGCACCAATCCGAACCAGCCGATTGCTCTGCCTTCCCCGGCGTCCGCCCTTTCCCCGCCTTCCGCGCCTTCGTTCCGCCGCTCGTACCGGGCGTCCGGATCCGCTCCGATAACGGGAGGATAAGCGACCTCGGTAGCAAATTCGGCATCCTGCTCGAACGGATCCTCAGCCAAACCGGAAGGACTCGACGAATAAGGCTCCTTTTGTCTGGTAGCCGAATATCCCCATTCGTTCCCGCTCACTTGTCCGGTCGACTGATAAGACTTGCTCAGCTCGGAGGACATCGTATTCGATTCATAAGAATCGCGGTTATACGAATCCGATTCCGCCGGCATGGACGTAACGGCCAGAGCTTCGGAGGATTCGGTATTCGCTTTGACGGCCGAATCTTCATGGGCGTGATTCGGTTTATGCTGTTTGTTTTTGTAATGCTTATTTTTGCTCATGCTGAATTTTTCTCCTTTTCTCCGAGTAGTCGTTTGCTGCCTGCAGCTCCCTTAACGTTTCGGCACAAAAGTTTGACAGCATGTTCTGCGCGAGTTGGAAGCTTCGTCCTGGTGATCCGCACCCATCTCGCCGGCAAATTCCTCATTAACATTAGCGGAAGCGTGAGCGTCCACTTCGATCTGAATGCTGGAGGCATTGCAATTGTTTCCTTCCGTCCAAAATCCGCAGTTTGCAACCGTACATTTGACATCTGGCATGTTCGTCACCTCCCCATTAGAAGTGTCTCCTCCGGGCGAATGACCAATCCGAGTGAAAAAAAGACAGAGGCGCCAGTCGAAAGGTGGTCGGTTACAAGAAATTGGCTATTGAGGAACCGGGTTGGGTAAGCGTCCCACATCCGTTATAGTCGTATCCACCTTTCTAATTAGCGGTAGGATAAGTCATTGAGATTTTGAAAAAACCGCCTTGCGGCGGCTTTGGCGTTTGATATTTATTTCTCCATCCGGTATTCCTACCCGCTTACCCATCCTCGCTCGTCGCTTGCATGCGCTGCAGTCCGATTTTGCCCATTTGCAATCGAGTACGGCTTCCTTTCCCCGCCTGTAGTTCGAAAACGCCTGCTTGCAGCGGTTATTTTGATCGGCACATCGATGAATCCGTTCTCCAAGCCGGCAAAATCGGACTCCAGCGTAAGGCGAACCTCGATTCCTTATTTCAAGTGGGCTATTTCGGACTACAGCAAATAGAGGAGACTTAATAGCAGCGTAGGATAAATGGCTTGCCGTCCTTTAAAGGACCGGCGTGTTTACCGGATAAATTCTTTATACTCAAAAAAACAGAGGCGCCGACCGGCACCTCTGTCAAAAAAGAATAAAAACGTTAAACCTTCTCACCCTGCATTCTGCGCTGGGTTATATAATCGGTTTCGTAGTAGGACAATTCCTCGCGCAGCTCTTCAAAAATTTTGGATAGCTCGATCGTCAGGTCGCGAACGTCGCGTACAGGCTTTTTCCGGAAGCGAATAGCGTCTTGACCGGTATAGGCATAACGTCCATCCTCGGAATAGCATTCGTTCTTCGGATAGAAAAACCCGTTAACGCAGCTATGGTATACGTCGTAAAGGACGCGTTCCGAATATTCGACATTGAAAGTCGGACGCCGCAAGCTCACGCCAAGCTTCTCATAAGCCACTTCGCAGAACACGAGCAAATGACGTGTATCGGATAAATACGAACGATAAAAATCATCATATTCCGAATCGTTCTCCGCATTCAAACGTTCAAGCGAATGCGTGTTCAGAAACAGCTCCATTTTTCCAATTGCGGTTTTTAATTTTTCCTTGGACGATTCGCAAATGCTCTTGACTTGAGACACCGTCATGTCAAAAAAACCTCCTCCAACGGGTAACTTCGGCTAGCAGGTGTTCATGCCTTCATCGTACCATAAAATTTCATGAAGCGGTACCATGAAAAAAACCGCCCCGCCGAATAAAAGTGCGGCCGTCATTCCAACCTAACCTTGACGATTATAAACCGATTCGCCGCAAAATACAACAAATAACGCACAGCAGTTGCGTAAAGGGAGGTAAACCGGATGCGTAAATATGTCGGAGCGGTACTGATATCCGCGGCTCTTATCGCGCTTCTTATCCCGCGAAACGAAACGCCGGATCTTCCGGAGAAGCCGGAAGCGTTGTCGGCGGACAAGGAAATGTCGATCAAGCAAGCCTTGGTCGATCAAGATATGAAAGACACGGACATGCTTTGCCGCAGCCAATGCGCGCTTGATTTGCATGCTGCGGCCGAGCGGCTTCCCACCGATGACGAAGCCCAGATCCGTTCCTCGTTAACGGCTTTGCAGCAGGAGCACCCGCATATGAAGAAACTGATCTGGTATGGTGCGGGAGAGCCTTTGGACAAAGGAATCCATGTCGGCGAAGCGCCGGAGCATGTCATGTATCAGGCGGCCGGAGAGCTGCAGCATGCGAAAGAAACCGCGCAAGCCGGCCGAGATTATGAATCGCCCACGATCCAAGCAAATGGCGAAACGTATTTCGTTATAGGCGTTCCTTCGGCAAACCGGAACGGCTCATTGGTCGGCGTCGTTCATCAAGAAATCCTTCGTTCGGTTCATAATCATCAAATTAAAAACTTGAGGGTCGTGCCTTATCCCGCCGATAACAACTGGAAAATCGAATCCGTCGATTCCAAAACGCTTCAAGATGTCGATGTAAATCATCCTGAAGACAATGAAGGAACAAGCCACTATCACAAATTTGAGGTCGTCGTAAAATTTAAGCAATCGCCTTCCGAAGCGGATCTGCAAAAAATTCGCGCGGATATTCAAGCGCAATCCGTCCGCAAGCTGGGGTATACGTATATTTTCCGATCCTCCGCGATGGAAGCGAAGCAGTTGATGGACTATTTTCATAAATGGGGAGTGGAATATTCGGAGCCCCATTTCTTGTATATGACCAATACGAAAGCAAACTGGGATGACGGCAGCGGCAGCCATGATTACAATAATGATAATGTGAAGATGCGCGCAAATAACGGGACCGAGGCCGCAGAGGAAGCTGCAGCTCCGAAACCGAACGATGTTTTGTACAGCAAATATCAATGGAATTTGCCGATTATCGCTACCGAGCCCGGGTGGACGATCGGCAAGGGCAATAAGGATGTCATTGTCGCGGTAGTCGATACAGGTGTCGATCTCGATCATCCCGACCTTAAAGGCCGGCTCCTTGAAGGCCATAACGTTATCAATAATGACGCTTCGCCGCAGGACGACGTCGGACACGGCACGCATGTCGCGGGCGTCATTTCCGCCCTCACGGATAACCGTGAAGGAGTGGCAGGCATGACGTGGTACAATCCCGTTCTTCCCGTCAAGGTGCTTGACGAAACGGGCGCAGGCAGCACGTACGCCGTGGCGCAAGGCATTATTTGGGCCGCCGACCATGGAGCGAAAGTGATCAACATGAGCCTCGGCAATTATGCGGACGCAAACTTCCTGCATGATGCGATCAAGTATGCATACGACAAAGATGTCGTGCTTATTGCCGCCAGCGGGAACGACAATACGGAAAAGCCCGGGTATCCCGCCGCTTATCCCGAGGTATTAGCCGTCGCCGCAATCGATTCCAAGAAAAGCAAGGCGAGCTTTTCCAACTACGGGGAATACATCGACGTAGCGGCCCCAGGGGTAAGCATAGCCAGCACGTACCCGAAAAACCAGTACGCCGCGCTTTCCGGCACTTCGATGGCCAGTCCGCACGTAACGGCTTTGGCGGCCCTCATCCGCTCGGTCAATCCGCTGCTCAAAAATACGGAAGTGATGGACATTATGCGCCAAACTGCGACCGATCTCGGACCGGAAGGCAAAGACAACTATTTCGGACATGGACAGATCGACGTCGTCAAAGCGCTGAAAGCGGCCGAGCAAAGCCGCGGCTCGCTCGGCTTCTGGTATCAATGGATGAACCGCGAATGGAAACAAGCGGAGGCTAAAGCGGCTTTGGGTAAGTAACCATAAAATGTCTGACGTACACAAATAACCTGAGACCTTTACGGTCGTCAGGTTATTTGGTGTATGGCACGGCGCTTATTCGTAAATTTATCGACTCCGTAGTGACTGATTTTGTTGAGCCGGACTATTTCGGTTTCCTGCCGAATGTGATGTACCTTTGTATGTATATGTAAAAAGACCGTCCTTGTAAGGACAGTCTCTTATCGTTAATCGTTGATGGAAAGTTTGCCGTAAGCCGGGTTCTGTACTTCCAGTGGTCCGAACGGGAACGACCCTCCCACCGTTGAAGCGACAATCATCTTTCTAGGCCGTGCATTGCTGCATGGCTCAAGCGACCAACCCGAACGCGCCTCGGGCTAAGGCTGCGAGCCGAACTCGCGGCGTTCCTCTTAGGTCTTGCTCCAGATGGGGTTTACCAGGGAGGAAGTCACCAGCCTCCCTCGTGGTCTCTTACACCACGGTTCCACCCTTGCCTGTGTGCGTACGCACCATCGGCGGTCCATTTCTGTGGCACTATCCTTCAGCTCGCGCTGACTGGACGTTATCCAGCATCCTGCCCTTTGGAGCCCGGACTTTCCTCTCGCGGCAAAGCCGCCAGCGATTGTCTGTCAAACTTCCCAATGCATTTGTTAGTATACCTTAATTCATACCGCAAAAACAACTGCGAAATTAACCCCGCAAAGTGAAGGTTTCCCTTAGCAGCATTTCCCCTTGCATATCGCCATTTCTTCAAATCGCGAAAATACAAGCGTACAGCCGTCGCTTTATCGTCACCGCAAACTGCGAACTTGACGACAACGTCTTATACGAAAGTAAACACTTCTGTATCGATTTGCGACGCTACGGCCGTCGTTTCGTATTTTTTAGCCGCCAGCTGCTCGTTCATATATTCCGCTGTCCGGCGTTTCATAATTTTCTCGATATTATGTCCCGCATCGATAATCGCAAAACCCGCAGCGAGCGCATCATGCGCGGTATGGTAGTCGATGTCTCCGGTGACAAGCACGTCGGCGCCGGCAAATTGCGCATCGCGGACATATTTTGAGCCTGCCCCGCCAAGAACGGCCGCTTTTGCGACTTTTCTTCCCAAATCGCCGACCACTCTTACCGATGGCACATCCAATGCTTGTTTGACTTGTTCCGCGAACAATCCGAGTGTTGTAGATTCAGGCAGACGCCCTACCCTTCCCAAACCGAAAACGCGGCCTTTCAAATCCATCGGGTACAGATCGTAAGCGACTTCCTCGTAAGGATGAGCTTTAAGCATCGCCTGAACGGCTAACCTCTCCAAGCTTTCGGGAACGATCGTTTCGAGCCGGATTTCCCGAACCCGCTCCATCTTGCCCTGCTCCCCGATATACGGCTCCGCGCCGCTGCGCGGCAGGAAGGTTCCCGTGCCTTCGATATTGAAGCTGCAATGACTGTATTTGCCGATCCAGCCCGCTCCGGCACGGAACAAAGCCTGGCGCACATTTTCTTGATGATCCTCCGGCACGAAAACGACAAGCTTCTTCAGCTTCTCCGTATGAACCTCTTTCAAATGGGCAAGACCTGTCAGTCCAAGCGCTTCCGCCAGCATATCGTTAATTCCGCCGTCGGCTACATCCAAATTCGTATGCGCGATGTAAACCGCAATATCGTGCTTGATAAGCTTTTCATACAATTTGCCTGCCGGCAAATCGGTTCGCAAGTTGGCCAACGGCCGAAAAATAATCGCATGATGCGCGATGATCAGCTCCGCTTTCTCGCGGATCGCTTCCTCCACTACCGCTTCCGTAACGTCCAGCGCAACGAGTACTTTTCGAATCTCCTTATTTAACGTCCCCAGCTGCAGACCGATTTTATCGTCGGGCATGGCAAAATGCTTGGGAGCCAGCTGCTCAAATAGTTGAATGACCGCTTGTCCGTTCGCAAACATGTTCAATTCCTCCCGCTGCCGGCGAGCACACGCTCGATATCGGCTATTTCCTTTTCAAACGCCGCCTTTTTGTCCGCCGCCGCTTCCAGCTCCGATTCGCCCAGCTGATGGACGATCCGGTTCAGCTTGACAAGCTCCGACTGCCATTTGCTGACGAAAACGGGCGACGGCTTGTTGAGTAAATACGGCCCCATTCGAAATGCGGTCTCGCTATCCGCCCCGCCGTACAACCTGTCGTTAACGGAAGCCGCACCTTCGCGCACAGCGACAAGCACTTCGTAAATTTTGCCGTCCTCTTCCAAAATATGCTCGTCGACAAGCGCCCAGCCATGCTCGACTAACCAGCGCCGCACCTGCTCCTCGCCTACGTTAGGCTGCAAGATCAGCCTTTCCGTTTCCTTCAGCTTGTCTTCCCCCGCCGATAAAATCGAAGCGATCAGGCTGCCGCCCATTCCTGCGATCGTGACGACATCCGCCTCTCCCGGCTCGATTACGGCCAAGCCGTCCCCGCGCCTTACCTCGATGCGTTTCTCCAGGCCCGCTTCTCTAACCTGCTTCTGAGCCGCCGCAAAAGGCCCCGGATTCAATTCTCCCGCAATCGCGGATACGGCAATGCCTTGCTGACACAAAAAAACAGGGAGCAGCGCATGGTCGGATCCGATATCCGCCAATTTGCCGCCCTCCGGTACGAGTCGTGCAATCAAAGCCAAACGATTCGATAAGGTTACCATATTAAGCTACCCACTCAGTCCATTTTTTTCTCGAGGCGAACAATACCGCCCCGGCGACGATCAGCTTGCCGAATAGCAGCAGCTGTAACGATTCCCGATTCAGATCCGTTAATCCGAACCCAAAACCTTCCGGCACGAACCAGAGGCAGAAACCGACGACGAGCAGTACCGTGCCCGAAGCTTTGCTCCTATATTGAATCAGCCAGCCGAGCCATGCCAACACGATGCTGACCGGCACCCAGCTCATTTGCAGCGCAATCCAATCGAAGCTGCTTATATTTTGCTTTAAAAACCATCCATAAATCAAGCATAACACGACCCACCCGCAAAAATGAAATATCGGCAGCCGCATCAAAATACCGATCAGCATCCAAACGATGCTGCAAGCGCCCACAAAAGCGACGATCGTCCCTTCTCCCGCATCATGAGCCCGCAAAAGCACAAGTCCGATCGATAACAGCGAAATCGACGCGATCCCGTTACACATATAAGAAACGAGAGGCGATTTGTTGCGCTGAACGCCCCCGAGCATATAACATGTCAGGATAAATAGTGAAGATATGGCAATTTGCATTGGTAATGGAAAAGAGTTAAAATGAAGTACAAAATAGGAAATAAGCCCGAGACCGCCAAACAGCAACAGCCATATTTTCATGCTGCTGTTTTGGATTGCAGCAGCGGAGACGCCGAACAAAGTCGTTTTTGTCCGTTCCTGCGGATCTTCCAAATATAAATTGATCAGAAAGTCGCAGTACTGCTCCGGAAGCAGCTTGCTTCTGCGCCAGCTCTCGATCTCGGCAATAATCAGTTTACGTTTCTCTTTATCCATCACGTAGCGTTCACCTTTCCGTAACGATCGTTTTTCTTCATACCTTTTATCGGCAGGAAAAGGAAATAATATTATATCCGTACGTTCTGATAAATTGAAAAAAGGCCTTTCCTGAAGAAAGGCCCAGAAAGTCGGTATTCGCTTACTCGAGAAAATCTTTCAGTCGTTTGCTTCGGCTCGGGTGCCGCAGCTTGCGCAGCGCTTTCGCTTCGATTTGACGAATCCGTTCGCGCGTAACCCCGAACACCTTGCCTACTTCCTCGAGCGTCCGCGTGCGGCCGTCATCCAGTCCGAAACGCAAACGAAGCACGTTCTCTTCCCGTTCGGTCAGCGTATCGAGCACATCCTCAAGCTGCTCCTTCAGCAGCTCATAAGCGGCTGCGTCAGCCGGCGCGAGCGCTTCCTGATCCTCGATGAAATCTCCCAAATGAGAATCGTCCTCTTCACCGATCGGCGTTTCCAACGAAACGGGTTCTTGAGCGATTTTCATAATTTCACGCACTTTATCCGTGCTCAAATCCATTTCCTTGGCAATTTCTTCAGGGCTAGGTTCTCTGCCGAGCTCCTGCAGCAATTGACGCGAAACGCGAATGAGCTTATTGATCGTTTCAACCATATGCACGGGGATACGAATCGTCCGCGCTTGGTCGGCGATTGCCCGCGTGATCGCCTGACGAATCCACCATGTAGCGTACGTACTGAATTTGAAGCCCTTCGTAAAGTCGAACTTCTCAACCGCTTTGATCAGACCCATGTTCCCTTCCTGAATCAGGTCGAGGAACAACATGCCGCGTCCGACATAACGCTTGGCAATACTGACGACAAGACGCAAATTCGCTTCCGCAAGACGGCGCTTCGCTTCCTCGTCGCCTTTCTCGATCCGTTTGGCCAAATCGATCTCGTCATCCGCAGACAGGAGCGGCACACGGCCGATTTCCTTCAAATACATGCGGACCGGATCATTGATTTTGATCCCCGGCGGAAGCGACAAATCATCGTCAAAATGAAAATCGTCATGGTCGTTGTCGTCTCCCGGGTGGCGTTGGATATCGTCCTCCTCGGCCTCATTCCCGACATCGATGCCAAGCTCCTGGAGCTGCTCAAAAAATTCGTCGATCTGCTCCGCATCTTGATCGAACGGAGCTAGCCGCTCCATAATATCTTTGTAAGTCAAGGAAGAACGCTTCTTGCCAAGCTCGATAAGCTGCTCCTTCACCTGCTCAAGGGTCAGTTCGGTTTCCAATTCGGTATGCTGGTCATTCGCCATGTTTACTGCTCCCTCCTCCCTAGAATCGACAATCGCCGCAAACCTCAACCTTATGTGTCAGCAAAAGGCGCTACGATAATTTCAGCTGCTTCTCTAGGGTTATAATCTCGCTTGCGATCTGCGCGGCCAAAAGGAAATCTCCGCTTTTTTCCGCACGGACCATCTCTTCTCTTTTTTGTTCGATTGCCTTCTGCTGCGGGTATTTTTTGATTTCGCGAATATAATCGTCGATGACTTGGCTATTGACCGCATCGTGCATCGTCATCATCAAAATCGAGCTGGCCGCTCGCTCCAGCCGTTCGTCCTGCAGCGAAGCTAAATAGCGGCTTGCATCCGGATCGTTTCCTTGGGCATAAAAGGCATATAAATAAGCAGCAAGCGCTGCATGAGCTTCCACGTTAAACTGATCCCCGAGCCGCTCCTCGACGTATTCCGCAACTTCACGGTCGTGCATCATCGCACATAGGAGCTGCGTTTCCGCATTTTGATAAGCGCGCAGCAGCGTAGGCGTTTTTCCCGTTCCCCGCTTTTTATCCATTACATTATTCCACGAATTGTCTAAATTATCCCTTGACTGCCCCTTATCATGACTTTTTTTGAGAAAAATTTGCCTTTCTTCGTTCAACTGCTGGCGAATCGATTCCGGCGAGTAACGAAACTCAGCGGCCAGTTCGCTAATATAATGCTCGCGTTCAACCGGCGTTTCCAATTCGGCGATCAGCTTAACCGCAGTGTTTATATATTGCGGCCAATTCGCGGAATCCGCCAGGTTAAAGTTTTTGCGGGCGTACAGCAGCTTGAATTTTACCGCCGGTACCGCTCCGTCGATAATCTCGTGCTGGAAACGGTCCCCGCCGTATGCCGCTATAAATTCATCCGGATCGATTCCGGGCGGCATCATGGCGATTTTGACATGCATATTCGCCTTTTGCAGAATGGGAATGCTTTTGAACGCCGCCGCTTGTCCGGCACTGTCGCCGTCATAGCAGACGATCGCCTGCTCCGCATTCTTGCGAATGAGATTCGCATGCTCTTCGGTGAGCGCCGTCCCCATCGTCGCTACGCCGTTGTTCACTCCTGCGCCCCAAGCCTTAATGACGTCTACATACCCTTCGAACAGAACAACCGATTGCTGTTTGCGTATGTTTGGCCGCGCATGATGAAAGTTATACAAACTGCGGCTTTTGTTGAACAGCATCGTCTCGGGACTATTCAAGTATTTGGGCTGAGCGTCCCCCATTGCGCGTCCGGCGAAAGCGATCACCCTTCCTTTGAAATCGGTTATCGGAAAAATGATCCGATCGCGGAATTTGTCGTAATAGCCGCCGCCTTCCGTCCTCGCGGTTACAAGGCCTCCTTTATCCATCAAAGGCAATGAAAACTGGCGTTTTTCAAGAAAAGCCGCAAGCCTATCCCACATTGGCGGAGCGAAACCGATCTGAAAAAAATCGATCCACTTGTCGGTAAATCCCCGCGAACGAAGATAGTTCATCGCGTCTCTGCCCTGCGCCATATTTTTGAGGATATGGTGATACCATTTGGCGGAAAGCTCATACGCTTGATACAGCACGGATTGCTCCGCTTGCTGCTGCGTCATTTGCGCGCTCGGCTGCTCCCACCCGATCGGGATGCCTGCTTCTTCGGCCATCTGACGAACCGCTTCCCCGAAAGAAAACCCTTCGATTTCCATGACGAAATGAATGGCGTTTCCACCGGCATGACAGCCGTAGCAGTAATAGATTTGCTTCTCCGGGGTAACCGTGAAGGAGGGGGTTTTCTCCGAATGAAACGGACAAAGCCCTTTCATGTAGTGCCCTTGCTTGGAGAGATGAACGTATTTACCGACGACATCGACAATATCGTGATGCTTAAGTACCGCCTCGATGACTTCATCGGGGATACGTCCGTTACTCATCCTGTCCACCTTCTATCCGATTTAACACGTGTATAAGTATTCGCTACGGGAATAAATTCTCCTGCCTTTGCTTCAAAACTTTTGTCAGAGTTTGTAGAAAACGTTGTCGATCCTCGTCGGTAAAGGGCCGAGGGCCTTTTCCGTACTTGCCGCCGCGCCTGCTTTTCGCCTGGTCATGCCGCTTCTCCAGCAAAAAATCGATTGTCAAATCCGTATACTGTTGGCCGCGATTCGACAGGACGATCGCCTTCTTGGCAAGCCCGATCGTCGCCAGTCCGAAGTCCTGGGTCACTAAAATGTCTCCGGCCGCTATCCGGTTCGCAATGTACAGATCGACGGATTGATCGGATCTGTCGACCTGAACGATCGTAACGCCTTCTTGGGGCGTAAGACGATGATCATAGGAGGCGACCATCCAAACGGCGATTTGAAATTGTCCGGCCGCCCGGACGATTTCCGCTTTTACAGGGCATGCATCCGCGTCTACGATAATTTTCGATTCCAAGGCTTCCATCCTTTTCTTCCTTCTGCAATATTATATACGATGGTAAACCAAAAAATCCTGCTTCGCTCCCGAAATCCCTGCAAAACACAATCGCCCGTATTTTCCGCTAAGCAAACCCTTATAGGAGAGAGCAAAGCGGCGGCGCATGCAGCGCCGCCTTCGTCTCGCCATACTAAAATTGTTCAAAAATTCGCCTTATTTACCAAACCAGCTTTGAAAAATCGGCGATTTTTTTAAGCTCATTCGAAATCCGGGCAAGCATCGCCAAACGGTTTGCGCGGATGCTTGCGTCGTCGGCCATAACCATTACGGAATCGAAAAACTTCCGAATCGGCTCGCTAAGCTCGCCGGCCGTTTGCAGGGCAGCGGCTTCGTCACCGGCGTTAAGTTGTCCGGCATACGCCGCCGAAGCGGTTTGCCAGCTGTCCCATAAACCGCGTTCCGCTTCGTCCGCGAACAAATCGCGGCTTACTTCAGTCGTTTCCGCCTTGGCGGCAAGATTGCCGACACGGTTGAACTGCTCGACGGTCAGCTTGAAATCGGCTGAAGAAACCGCCGCTTTAACGGCTTCCGCTCTGCGTATGGTCGATGCGATATCGTCGAAACCGCCGGCCAGCACCGCATCGACGATATCGTAACGGATTTCGCGCTCGGCGAGGACGTTTTTGACGCGCAGCGCGAAAAAGTCGTACAAGCTTTGGCGAACCTCGTTACGATCTCCTTTCAGCAGGCTCGCTTCTTGATAAACGTCAAGCGCCGTGTCGAATACGTCGGACAGTGTAAGCGGAAGCCCGCGATCGAGCAAAATTTGGACGACTCCGGCAGCTTGCCGGCGCAGGGCATACGGATCCTGGGAGCCCGAAGGAATGATGCCGATCGAGAAGCAGCCGACGATCGTATCGATTTTATCGGCGATGCTAACGAGCGATCCTGCAAGCGATTCCGGGGAGACATCGCCCGAAAACCGTGGCTGATAGTGCTCGTTGACCGCTTTGGCAACAGCCTCCGGTTCGCCTGCTTTTCGCGCATAGTCCTCGCCCATGATGCCTTGCAGCTCGGGAAATTCGTAAACCATTTGCGTTACGAGATCGAATTTGCAAATGGCGGCCGTACGCTCGATAATCGCTTTTTGGTCGGCAATTCCTTGCACGCTTGCATCGTTCGAACGCTCAAGCAGTCCGACAAGCTTGCTTGTGATGCTGCCGATCCGGCGCACTTTGTCGCCTACCGTGCCGAGCTCGACTTGGTAAACGATCGTCTCCAGCCGCTCATTGAAGCTTGCAATGCTGGCTTTCTGATCCTCGCTATAGAAGAAACGGGCGTCCGATAACCGGGCGCGCAGCACTTTTTCGTTCCCCTTGGCCACTTGTTCAAGCGATACGGCATTGCCGTTGCGTACCGTTACGAAATACGGAAGCAGCTTGCCTTGGGCGTCCAGCACCGGGAAATATCTTTGATGCTCGCGCATGGATGTAATAAGGACCTGCTGCGGAATTTCAAGAAAAGCGGGATCGAACGTACCGAACAAAGCGGTCGGGTACTCGACAAGGAACACAACCTCTTCGAGCAGATCCTCCTTCATCGGAATTACCCAGCCTTTTTCTTGGGCCAACCTTTCGATTTGGCTGCGAATCAGCCCTTCGCGTTCTTCGATATCGACATAAACATATTGTTCCTTCAGCAAACGCTCGTAGTCGCCCGGAGCCGGAATATCGACCTCTTGGCCGAGAAAACGGTGTCCCCGCGACGTGCGGCCCGCGGCAACGCCCGCGATTTCCATAGGTACGACATCGCTTCCGAACAAAGCGACGAGCCAGCGAAGCGGACGGACAAAGCGAAGCTCCTGGCTGCCCCAGCGCATATTTTTGGGGAAGCTCAGCGACGTAACGACCTGAGCAAGCCCTTCGCCTAATACGCTTTCCGTTTCGACGCCGACGCTGCTTTTCACCGCATGCACGTATTCAACGCCCGCCAGTTCTTTAAAAAACAATTGCTCGGGCTGTACGCCTTGGCTCTTGGCAAAGCCGAGAGCCGCCTTCGTCCAGCCGCCGTCTGCGTCCAGCGCGATTTTTCTGGAGGGGCCTTTGACTTCTTCATTGACATCCTGCTGTTTCTCGGCAACATCGGTTATCAGCAGGGCGAGTCTGCGGGGCGTTGCAAATACCGTAGACGATCCGAACGAAATGCGGGCGTCGTTAAGCCATTTAACCGTTTTATCTTCAAGCTGCCGCACCGCGGCGCGAATAAACCTTGCCGGCACTTCCTCGAGGCCGAGCTCCAGGAGCAGATGTTTAGACATTCGCGTCCACCTCTTTCTTCAAAAGCGGGAAGCCCAGCTTCTCGCGCTCTTCCAAATATGCGCCTGCAACGAGCCTCGCCAAATTTCTCACGCGTGCGATGTAGCCGGTTCGCTCGGTTACGCTTATTGCGCCTCTTGCATCCAGCAAATTGAACGTATGGGAGCATTTCAGCACGTAATCGACGCCCGGGAATACGAGATTTTGCTCGAGCGCGCGCTTCGCCTCCGCTTCATACATGTTATAAAGCGTAAACAGCATGTTTACGTCCGAAACTTCGAACGTGTACTTGGAATGCTCATATTCCGGCTGACCGAATACGTCGCGGTACGATACGCCGTCAACCCACTCCAAATCGAAAACGTTCTCGACATCTTGAATATAAGAAGCAAGGCGCTCCAGGCCGTAAGTGATTTCGACGGAAACCGGGCTCGTGTCGATGCCGCCGACCTGTTGGAAATACGTGAATTGGGTGACCTCCATGCCGTTCAGCCAAACTTCCCAGCCAAGTCCCCATGCGCCAAGCGTCGGGCCTTCCCAGTTATCCTCGACAAACCGGATATCATGATGCAGCGGATCGATGCCGAGACGCTTCAAGCTTTCCAAATACAGCTCTTGAATATTATCAGGCGAAGGTTTCATAATGACCTGAAACTGATGATGCTGATAAAGACGGTTCGGATTTTCCCCGTAACGTCCGTCAGCCGGCCGGCGTGAAGGCTCCACGTAAGCGACGTTCCACGGCTCCGGACCGATGCTGCGCAGGAAGGTCGCCGGGTTGAATGTACCCGCCCCTTTCTCCGTGTCGTACGGCTGTACGATAATACAGTTCTGTTCGGCCCAAAATTGCTGAAGGGTCAAAATAATTTGCTGAAAATTCAGTGCCATTAGCCGTATTCCTCCTTTTTTTCCGAGCGATCATTTGAAGTGCGGATCCCACAGGCATGCAAGGATAAACGCCTACCGGCCTATTTAACGCCGGCGTTTACCGAAGGTATAGCGCCGCTTCCGCGAATGCTTTCCGAATAAACCAAAAAAGCTCCGCCGCTATGCCTGTATGACAACAGACATAGGGACGAGAGCTATAGCTTCCCGCGGTTCCACCCTACTTGACCGAATGTATAGGCAGCTAAGAAATACTCTTACGATATCGAAGCAGAGCAGATGTCATAATCGACATCGGGTCTAAAAGAGTATGATAGCAGCTTATTTTGCAATTACTCGGTCCGCTTTTCACGCGACGCTCGGGAATGCCTTTCGCTGAAACGTCCGATCGGGCTTACACCGCCCCCGATTCGCTAAACGGCCGCTCGATCAGCTACTTCTTTCCGTCATTGCATCCAAATGTGCATGTAGACAAAATATATCAAACCGTCTGGTTCATGTCAAATATTTCTCCATCTGATCCAAATAGCTTCGCGATTTCCATCGAATATCGAAAAAAGTATCCATAAATGCTCTCATACACTGCTTCAGCTCCGCTTTCGTCGCCGGTTTGATTTCGGTCGTGCCGAGCCGTCGCAAATCGAGTTTCTGAAAAAGCCGCAGCAGCTTATGTGTTGCGCCCGTTATCATGATCGCCCGCGGATCGGTATGCCTGCACCTCGGACATAATACGCCGCCTTGTTGAACGCTGAGCGCGACCGAGAAGCTACCGGAATCCGCTAAATTGACGCCGCAGCTGACGCATTGCTCCAACTGGGGCATATACCCGGACAACCCGAGCATTTTCATCTCGATCGCGTGAGCGACGACACCGCCGTCCTTGCCGCTCTCGATGGCTTCCAAACCCGCTTTCAGCTGCTCGAACATCATGGGGCTGCTCTCTTCCTCCGGCATCAGCTTCTCGTACAGCTCCGCCAAATAAGCTCCGTAACCGGCCAATATCAAATCCTCGCGAAGCTTCTGATGCGAATCGATCAGCTCGGCCTGATTAAGCGTGCCCAGCTGCCCTTTCCCGCTTTTGAAGAACACAAAATCACCGTGCGTCAGGAGCTGCGCAACGGCGGCATATCTGCTATTCGTCTTCTTGGCGCCGCGCACCATCACGCCTACTTTTCCGGCCGGTTCCGTGTAGATCGATAATATTTTATTGCCTTCGCCGTAATCCATACTGCGGATCACGATGCCTTGGACGCGATACAGCATGGCTTTCCCTTTCCCCTTGCAGCCGTTCGACGAAAACGCAGCGCTTAAACGCTGCGTTCCATAGCTGCATGCTTATTGTTCGGAATTTTCCGGCTCCGTCAGAAGCTCCGGTTCCTCGCCCTCTTCCTGCCGATCGTCGACTTGCTTATAAAGCAAGTAGGCGTCCACATCTCCAGTCATTGAAAAGTAGTTCCACGAGAAATCTCTCATTTCGCACCATCCCCTTGTTCAATGTGACTGACGATACCGTTAGGATGCTCGATACTTATGAAACGAATCCCATACAATAACTGGATGGAGGCTGGCTTACACGATGCGATCCGGCATCCGTCAAAACGCGCTTATTCGTTACGAAAACCGAGATCGCGAAGCACGCGTTCCTGGTTGCGCCAGTCCTTCTTGACCTTAACCCACAGCTCGAGAAAGGTTTTGGAACCGAGGAGCGTTTCGATATCTTTACGCGCGAGTCGGCCGACCTCTTTCAGCAGCGCGCCTTGCTTGCCGATAATAATCCCTTTTTGCGAATCGCGCTCCACATAGATGATAGCGGAAATATGAACGACGCCGTTGTCCTGCAGCTTCATGTCTTCGATGGCGACAGCGATCGAATGCGGAATTTCCTCGCGCGTCAAATGCAGGATTTTCTCCCTTACGAGCTCCGCGCATACGAACTGCTCCGGATGATCCGTCACTTGATCCGCAGGGTAATATTGCGGGCCTTCCTCCAGGTACTTGACCGTTTGCTCCAGCAGCGTGTTTACATTGCTGCCGTGAATCGCCGAAATAGGCACGATTTCCGCAAACTCGTACAGGTCTTTGTATTGAACGATAATAGGCAGCAATGCCTCGGGATGAACCTGGTCAATTTTGTTCAATACGAGAATAACCGGCGTCTTCACCTTTTTGAGCTGTTCGATAATGTAGCGGTCTCCTCCGCCGATTCCTTCGACGACATCGACGAGAAACAGAATCGCATCCACTTCGCCAAGCGTGCTCTCCGCCACTTTCATCATGTAGTTTCCGAGCTTCGATGTCGGCTTATGAATGCCCGGCGTATCGAGAAAAACGATTTGCGCGTTGTCCGTCGTATAGACGCCATGAATTTTATTGCGCGTCGTCTGCGGCTTATCCGACATAATGGCGATCTTTTGCCCGATAACTTGATTGAGCAGCGTCGATTTCCCGACGTTCGGCCGTCCGATAATGGCGACGAACCCGGATTTGTATGGTTGCTTCATTCGTAGATAAACTCCTTTGGATTGGCCACAAGGATAAACGGCTTCCGTCCTCAAGCTTTCGAAGAAAGCGGCTTCTTAAGCATAAGCTGCGGACAGGAGCGTTTACCGGTGAACTATAAGCCCTTAATATGTGGAACATGTAATTTCTTATATTTTGAAATAATCAAATTGTAACACAGTACGGCCGGCAAATAAAATGACCGTTATTTACACTTGCGTATCGGGTACGATATAATGCACCCAGACGTATGACTATTATTTCCAAATGACTCGCGATGTTGCCATTCGCAGAGCCGCCAATGTCACCATTTTGCAAGGAGGCGTTACCGCGTGTTTATTCAGCTGCTTGTCGTTGCAGGCTTTACTTTGTTCATCCATATGGCCGAAACGCTAGCTTACGCCATTCGGCTTGCCGGTGTCCGGACGGGCAAGCTTGCGGTCGCCCTTTCATTGACCGGTATCATCGTGCTTGTTTCGCGTACGTCGAATATGCTGCAGGGCCCGATGATCGGCAACATTATCGATATGGCCAAAAAGACGGAGGACTTCCAGCTCGCGCCCCGCTTTCATTTTATTATCGGCGCCGCTTCGATCGGAACGCTTATCGCGATTTTGCTCGTGCCTACCTGCATCTCGATCGCTTCGCGGCTGATTGCCCAGCTGGAGGTATCCGGCTCGATCCCCCAGCTGATTCGCACCTCCGCAAGTGCGGAGCGGATAAGACGCGTCAGGCGGCATGTAAAACGGCCGAAATGGGAAATGCTGTCCCGGCTCCGGATCGGCGGCATTCCGAAACGGCTGCTTATTATGAACTGCGTAGCGACCGCAATCTATACCGTTGGCGTGTTGTCCGCCCTATATGCTTCTTTTCTTATACCGGAAGCCAGTACGACGGCGTCGCAAGCTTCGGGCTTCATTAACGGCGTCGCCACGATTTTACTTACCGTTCTTGTGGATCCGCAAATTGCGCTGCTCATAGACAAAACGACGCGCGGGGAAGAAAATATCGCTTCGATCAATAAAATGTTCGGCCTGCTGATGCTTTCCCGCTTGGCCGGCACCCTGCTCGCCCAACTGCTGCTTGTCCCCGGCGCGCTTTGGATCAAATGGATCGTATCGCTTATGTAGTCGTTCGCAGCGTAAACGCGCCCGGCAGCAGCTCGGATACCGTGGATTTGGCTATATCGCCAGTTAGATTCGTCATGTACACCGGCATATCGGGGCTGCAAAGCTCCGACAGCACTTGCCGGCAAACGCCGCAGGGTGTTATCGGTCCCTTCGTATCGCCGACGACTGCGATCGCCCGAAAGGTGCCTGGCTTGGAGCCGTCTGCAACAGCCCGGAACAATGCCGTCCGCTCGGCGCAATTGGTAGGCCCGTAAGCGGCATTTTCGACATTGCACCCAAGATGCATCGTCCCGTCTTCCGCGAGCAAGGCCGCCCCCACCTGAAAATCGGAATACGGGGTGTAGGCACGCAATCTTACTTGTTTTGCTTCCTCAATCAACGCAATGATTTCTTCCGGCAGATCAAGACTCATAACCGCCCCACTCTCCTGTCACTTGTAACTAATGTTCCCTCAAGTTATCCCGCTTAAGTAATAAGCCAAAACCGTAATGATCGTTCCGATCGCCGATCCGAACAACAATGACGGCAGCGAGCGGCCTCGTCGCTCGTACAGCACAATGAGAAAGAGCATGGACATCGAATAAGCCAATAACGCGATTAACGTCATCGATGTAAGAAGCGAAATGAACGTAGCGCAGGCAAATGCGACTGCAGTCCATAAACTCGGACGAAAGCGGCTTTTGCTGAAGCGCGTTTCCGCAACGATCACCGTGAGAAGCACAATGCTGAGGTACAGCCAAAGCTCCCCGGGAGTAAAGGTCGATTCGTCGATCTTGCGGTTTCGAAGCCATCGGTCAACCGGCTCGTAAAAAATAATCGTACCGACGCATATTGCGAAGACGGCGGAAACGAGCACCGATGCAGCCGCCACGTC
Source organism: Paenibacillus contaminans (assembly GCF_003285015.1). Taxonomy (GTDB): domain Bacteria; phylum Bacillota; class Bacilli; order Paenibacillales; family NBRC-103111; genus Paenibacillus_V; species Paenibacillus_V contaminans. The sequence continues at coordinate 29,221 of NZ_QMFB01000003.1, forward strand.
TTTGGCTATTTTGGCGAGCGGATGTTTCTCCGGCATGGCCAAATCGACTGCCTTCTCCACCCCGGTGTTGATCAATTCCGTTACGATGACAAGCGTGATCGATAAGAGCAGAAATAAAATTTCCATCTTCGACAAATGAAAAAAAAGCGCTGAGCTCAACACGAAGAACGAAACGAAGAAGTGAAACTTCATGTTCCGCTGTGTGGACAGCGCATATTTAATCCCTTCATAGGCGAATCGAAAGCCTACAAAAAACCGCTTAACCGACTTCACCGCGTCAGTCCCGCCTTCAGTAAAATGTTTTCCTGCTTCGCAAACATTTCCTTCTCCTCCGCTTCGGAGCCATGATCGTAACCGATCAAATGCAGAAAACCGTGAACGAATAAAAAACCGATTTCGCGTTCTACGGAATGGCCGTATTCTTCGCTTTGCTGAACGGCCCGCTCCACCGAGATAATGATATCGCCCAGCGGCTCGCCGCCGTCCGAGCGATCGTCGCCGGCTTCGTCTTCCGCATCGTCTTGCTCAAGCTCGACTTCCTCAAGATCGTCGTAATTGATGTCGATTTCATCGTCGCCCATCTCCGACATGGCGAACGACAACACGTCAGTCGGCTTGTCGATTCCGCGGTACTGCTTGTTCAACTCATGAATCGAAGCGTCGTCGACAAACGTAAGCGAAACCTCGCCCGCTTCGACGTTTTCCGCTGCTGCCGCAAGAGCCAGAAGCTGCTCTAATTTGGCGATCAGCGAATCGCCGATTTGCATTTGCTCCTGCTCGTTGTTCCATTCGAGTGAAACCATCATGCAACCCCCTTGCCCTTATAAGGGCTATCTGTATATGTCGGACACTAAGACTGCGTTTCAGGCTTTGCTGCGGAAAGCGGCTCCGTCGGATATTCGATCCGGGAATGAAAGATGCCTAACAGCGTTTCTTTAAGCGCCTTGCCGACGGTATCCAGCTCCTTGAGCGTCAGATCGCATTCGTTGAACTGCGCGTCGTCAAGACGGTCCTTAATAATTTTGCGCACCATCGAATCGATCTGCTCGATTGTCGGATTGCGCAGCGAACGGACGGCGGCTTCGACGCAATCCGCAATGCCGACGATCGCGGCTTCCTTCGATTGCGCCTTAGGACCCGGATAACGAAAGTCGGCTTCCGCAACCGGCGTTTCCGGATGCTCGTTCTGCTGCTTGGCCTTGTGATAAAAAAACTTAAGCAGCGTCGTCCCGTGATGCTGTTCCGCAATGTCCCGAATCGGCTTCGGAATGTTATATTCCTTCAGCATTTCGACGCCGTCGCGCGCATGTGCGACAATAATCGACTTGCTCAGGCTCGGATCGATCAAATCATGCGGATTTTCCATGCCCATTTGATTTTCGATAAAATAATGCGGCCTTTTCGTTTTGCCGATATCGTGATAATAGGAGCCGACGCGGCATAATAGCCCGTTCGCTCCGATCGCCTCTGCGGCAGCCTCCGATAAGTTGCCCACCATAACGCTGTGATGATAAGTTCCCGGCGTTTCAGTCAGAAGCTTGCGTAAGAGCGGCAAATTCGGATTCGACAGCTCGACCAGCTTAAGCGGCGACAAGATGCCGAATGCCGTTTCGAAGAAGGGCAGAAGTCCGATAACGAGTACGGCGCTCAACAAGCCGCCGGCTATGGCGAATGAGATCGAAAAAGCGACTTCCCTGACCGTATAGTGGTTGTCCAGCAAAATCAGGGATGTGACGGCCAATGCGGAAATTAACGAGACGATAACGCCGGCCTTTAATATCGCCGAGCGCTGGCTTGCTTTTTGCAGTGCGAAAACGGCGGTATAGCAAACGATCAACGTAACAAGCCCGTAACGGAAATCGAACAGCTGATCCGCATCGTTGTTAAACACGATACTCGCAAGAATGCTGATCAAAACGGACGATGCAAAAGCAAGCTGAGAGTTGAGCAGAACCATGATCAGCATGCTGCCGAGCGATACCGGAGCGAGGTATCCGATATGCGAATACTCCAGGCTTTCGCCGATCGCCACGATTCGCATCGTAACGAGCGTAAGCAGAAAAATAATGACAAGCATCAGCAATTGAGCGTTATTCGTGCTGATCGGGAGCTCGCTTTGTCTAACGAACATGAACAAGCCGAATGTCAGAAACGCACAGAACAGCACCAGGCCCAGCTGCGGACCGTAATTGGCTTTGTCCTTGAGCAAGTTTAGGTCGCCGAGCTGCTTGTAGAGCTGATCCGTAATCATTTCGCCCTTGTGTACCAGCACGTCGTTCTTGTTGATGAACACCGGCTTCGTGTTTTCCCTTGCCTGCGCCCGCGCTTCGTCCGTCCCTTTCGCATCCAGGAACTTATTCGGCATGATGGCGAATCTGGCGATTTCTTGGACGAGCTCGCGGGACGTATTTTTGGTCAGCGTCGAGGAATTGACAAGCTCGGTGACTCGCGTGCGAGCGGTCGCCGCATCCGTAGTCGCATCGGTCATAAGCTTTCCTACGATATCCTTCGTGACGGGCTCCATCGCCGTCAGCTCTTCCTTGGTCAAACGCGGAAGCTTGTACAATGCTTCCTCCGGTATTTTATACTGCTGGGATTCCAGCTGCGATTTCATTTCGGTAAGGAACGTATCGGAATACTGTCCGCCGGATCGCGCATTGTTGAGCGCTTGATTCGTGTAATCGCCGAGAACGGACGGGAACAAGTCGCGATACAGGCTTACCTTGATATCGTATTTCATCTCTGCGTCGGCATTGTTCAATTCGAGCTTGTCGTAAAGCGCTTCGATCAATTGATCGTGCTTGATGGCCGCATACCTGTAAACCGGCGCAACCTTAAGCGCGGCTTCGTCCTGCGCCTTCTGCGTCGCTACGAAATCCTGAATCTGCTGATTGGCGACGATCGTTTTCTCGCTTACCGTATTCGGCTTGATGTCATAGGTTTGCGGCAATACCTTGCCGGCCAGCGAGGCGTAAAAAAATAAAGCCAGCGCAAGGAAAAGAACGATCCTCATGCCTGCGCTGTACTTCCAATTTGAGAACCTTAGTTGCACTTTCCCCTTGATCGGTTTGTCGTTTCGGATCATTGGAACATTCAATCCCTTCCTTTTATCCGTGCTTCTCCTTGTCCAGGTTGTAGGCAACGATAATTTTCTGTACCAGGGAATGACGTACGACGTCTTGTTCCGCAAAGGTTATGATGCCGATTTCCGGCACATCGCGCAAAATGCGTTCCGCTTCGATCATACCCGATTTGACTCCTTTAGGAAGATCGATCTGCGTAATATCGCCCGTTATGACCATTTTCGAGCCGAAGCCGAGACGGGTCAAAAACATTTTCATTTGCTCGGGTGTCGTATTCTGCGCTTCATCCAAAATAATAAACGAATCATCCAGCGTTCTCCCCCGCATATAAGCGAGAGGAGCGATCTCAATGAGCCCGCGCTCTAGCGATTTCGCCACTTGATCGGGTCCGAGCACATCGTTAAGTGCATCATACAACGGGCGCAAATAGGGGTCAACCTTTTCCTGGAGATCACCCGGCAGAAAACCGAGATTCTCCCCCGCTTCGACAGCCGGACGGGTGAGCACGATGCGTTTGACCTTGCCTTCCTTCAATGCCGTGACGGCGAGCACGCAGGCTAAATACGTCTTGCCCGTCCCGGCCGGACCGATGCCGAATACGATATCCTTCTTGTGGATCGTGGATACGTATTGCTTCTGGCCGATCGTTTTGACGCGAATCGGTTTGCCTCTGTGCGTGACAGCGATTTCGCCCTTGAACAAGTCGAGAAGCTGATCGGCCTTCATCTGCTTGGCCAGCTCCAGCGCATAAGCGACGTCGCGTTCGGATAATATGTAGTTGTTCCTTACAAGCGTAAGCAGCACGTCGAACAGCTGTTGAAGCCACTCTATGTCGGCTGCGCTGCCTTGAATCACAATCTCTTCCTCGCGGGAATAAATGCGCGCTTCCGCCTGCGCTTCGACCATCCGCAGAAACTTGTCCTGCGGACCGAATAGCGATTGCGCTTCGGCTGCGTTCTTAAGCGGTACTTTGATCATTCGTGCATTTTCGATCAAACGGCCTCATTCTCCTTGTTGGACGATGGCTTTCTCCTCCATGATGTACTGCTCCACTTCAAAAAGAGTTTCCATATAAACTTTACCATTCTCCGTCTTCTCATGCAAAATTTTTTGATCGACGACCCGCGCTTCCGCCCCCGCTTCCATCAGCAAATCCGCTTTGGCGCGCTCAAGACCCAGACTTCGAGCCGCCGCCTGATCGAGCGCCTGCTCCTGCTCGGACACCTGCATCCGCCTTTCCTTAAGCCAGCCGAAAGGGAGCGCGTAGTTGCGGAAATGAAGCGTTTTGCGATCTTCGATAATTTCCTCCCGCTCAAAATCTTGCTGCCTGTAGCCGTATAATTTTAAGGCGCGGCCGCCGATCAGCAAATAATCGCGCCGCTGCGTTTCTCCGGTATACACTTTATGCATCTGGGTCAGCGGCACCTCGACATTCGCCGTATACCAGACGAGCCCCTTCACCTTGCCGTTCGCGACTACCGTTTGCTGATGGACTTCGTCCCCGATCACGCCGGAAATAAGCACGTCCCCTTTGCGCACGACCGAATTCGGCTTGACCATCGGTTTGCCTTTGTCGGCGAAAATTTGCGTGATGACCGCATTATGCGTCGCCACCAAATGACGGGGACTTTGCAGCTCTTTTTGCTCAGGCTGCTTCGACTCGACGATCTTAATGATCAGCTGCGTTCCTTTGACTTCAACGCCGACCCAAGAGGTGCCGGGAAGCCTGCTGTGCAAACCGCGGGACAGCTCGTCCGTTTCTTTGAGCTTAAATTTCCATTGCATGGTGCGAATGCCTTCGGCTCTCGCCGCCTCAAGCACCTCCGTCGCTGTGAGCTTGTCATTCCCTTCAACCTTCACCTGCCAAATAACCGCGGACAGCAAGTACAAGCCGGCGACGAAGCAAATCAGTCCGGCAACGAACAACTGCCTCGACCCCAGCCTGTCCAGCATAAAAGGAAGACCGTGCCGTTCCTTGACGCGAATGCGGCATCCCGTCTCCTTCAGCAGCGGCTTGAGCCGAAAAAAGTCCGCGATTACGATTTTCAGCTCGGCTACTTGCCTTTGTTTGATCCTGATGTCCCAAATGGTCATCTTCCGGTCGACGGCCGCATTGATCAACGCTTCAATCGCCTCCGGCCCGCTTCCGCGAAGCTCGATCGTCGCATAGCCCCTCAAAGCCAAAAGCCACTGTGATTGCACTGTCCCTCACCCTTTTTAATCGAAATATTTGATATCGCTCACCTGTCCGTCCACATACACTTCTTCACTGTAGATGGCCCGAATGACCAGCTGCTTTCCGCGTATTTCCATAGACCCTTTCGCCAGCCGCAGCTTCAGCAGCTCCTCTGAAAAGACAATGACCCCCCGATGATTTTCAATCAACAGCTGGTTATTGCCGATCACCGTAATCCGGGGAAGATCGAGGGCGACGTCTTGAGGCACGTCGAACATTTTTGCGGTTATTAAGCCAAGCTTCTTTTTCAGCCGTCGCATCCCTGTTTATGTCCCTCCAATCCGGATTCCCCGCTCGCCCGCAAGCGTCGTTCGGTATGCCGATAAGCATGAAGACCCTTTTACACACTATGCGGGAAATCGCCGATTTATGAAAAGACCGCTGCCGGCCGGACAACCTGTTATTGCCGGCCGTCTTCACATGTTCACAAGCATATACCCGAGCGGACTCCGGTCCGAAACGATATCCTGAAGGGAGTAAACCGAAATCGGAAAAAACGGAAACCCGTAATAATAAGGCGTGATTTCATACAGCTGAAAATAAACGACCAGCGAGCGGTCCGCGATATAATAGTCCTGATCCGGGCGGATTTTCGTAAACGGCTGCAGCACTTGGATATCTCTTTCCTTGATCTGCGCTTTTATTTGCGCCGATATGCGGTCCACGTAGTCGCTGCCGGGCTTGAAAAGCTCGCTAAGGGAATAACGCTTGCCCGTGCGAATATCGAACGTCAGCGACTGCAGCAGCGTCAAGCCGTGCGCCATTTTTTCCGTATAGGCATAATTGCTGAGCGATAAGCTTAAAACGCCTCGTTCGTTCGTCTTGATTTCATACCGGCCGGTCATTTCCGTTTGGGCCGGATGCTGATAATAGCCTTGATCGCGGATCATTTGCCCGACCGTACGGTCGATTTCGGCGTTGATCCGATGCTCGATATGCGGCTGCCCGGGCATGACGACATGCGGATATTCGATATCGACTTTCGGATGCTTACTATGCAGCGTGCGCGTTTGCACCGGCAGGTGATACGGCTCTGTCATCGGTTAACCCCCCTTGCAATTCGCCTATATGGGCATCGTATTCGCGTGCAGGCTAAAAGGTCCCGGAAAAAATAAAAAAGCAGCGTCCATTGGACAACGGCTTATATTCGGAACTCCGGGCTAAGTGAATATAACTTCGATAACGTCGCGGCACTGGTTATGATCAAAAGCCGGCCTCGCGACTCTCATGATCAGCGAAATGCAAAATGGCCGAGCAAGCCATTTCAGGCTCACCCGACCATTTTTAGTAAAGTACAGTTATATCCCGATTACTCGAACAGAGATTTCCTGATTTTCACGACGACCTTCTTGACGGTCGTTCCTCCGTTATCGCTGCAGCCGGGACGATGAAGATCGTCCGGGAAGAAAACCGCGAACATGCCTGGCGACAAACGCAGCTCCATTTCGCCCTCGACGGTATCGTACAAGGCGTAGTCGCTTTCCTCCAGCTTGTTTTCGATCGCTGCGGTGTCGTCCTTCTTCCGCCCGAAATAAATGACTTCCTCGCCTTCGACGAGGTACTGGACGTCGACGTACTGAATATGCGATTCCGATTTGCGGTTCTCGCGGGTAACCGTATCGATCGACTGCACAAGCGCAAACATATTGTCGCCGTCGATGTCGTACCTGCCGAGCTCCTTGTCTTGCGCGTTCAGGCTGCGAATAAATTCGACCGCTTGCCTTACCGGGGCGGGATAAACCGCTTTTTCGATTTCATAGCTGCGAATGTCGCCGAAAATCATGAAAATCACCTAGTCCTTCCGATGTGGAGTTATACATATATATAAATGCGGTACTGCCGGTAGTCGAACGCCCGCTCGTGCGTTATCTGGGCCGATACGGATTTTTGGCCCTCGGCGGGCCGAGCACTTCCGCCCATATGACGCCCTGCGCGGCATTGTCAAGCGTCAGCCCGCCGTCCGAGCTGCCGCCTTCCGACGGACGAGCCGCTCTAGCTGCGGCAGCTCCAGGCCGCCCTGAGCTCATAGCAGCGCCGGAGGAGGCGACGCTCGCGCTAGCCGTCCTTTGCTGCTCCTGTTCGCTGCGGATCGCATTGCTCCCTGCGGAAGTTGACGGCCGTTTCTCGCGCCGCTCTCCTGCGCCGGCCGTCGTCGGGCCGCCGAAGGACGGCATGCCGGTACCGGTTTGCCGCTGCTGCTTGCGCGCTTTCGTCCACATCGTAAATAAGCCTATCGCTACGAATATGATAATATGGGCGTTCTTCAGCAAAAGGTCGATCAAGTTCATCTTCCACCATCCCTTTTCGTCGCTGAAACCCTGTATATGGATATCGAAAACGTGCATGCGGACTTGCATACGCTCGTTTTCCGGGGTTATCGCTAATTATTTATTGTTCTTTATCCGGCTTCGTATTGTCGGACATTTTGCCGATGGAGGAACGCATGCTCGTATCGGCATCGATATTTTTGAAGTTCATGTAGTCCATAACGCCCATCTTGCCTGCACGCAGCGACTCCGCCATGGCTAGCGGCACCTCGGATTCCGACTCCACGACCTTCGCTCTCATCTCGACGACGCGCGCCTTCATCTCCTGCTCTTGGGCGACGGCCATTGCACGGCGCTCCTCGGCCTTCGCTTGGGCAATGCGCTTATCCGCCTCGGCTTGCTCGGTTTGAAGCTGGGCGCCGATGTTTTTGCCTACGTCGACGTCCGCGATATCGATCGATAAAATTTCGAACGCCGTTCCTGCATCGAGTCCTTTGCCAAGTACGGTGCGGGAAATAAGATCAGGGTTTTCCAAAACGTCTTTATGCGATTCGCTGGAACCGACGGTCGTGACAATCCCTTCGCCGACACGAGCGATTACCGTTTCTTCGCCGGCGCCGCCGACAAGCCTGTCGATATTGGCGCGGACCGTAACGCGGGCAAGCACCTTCACTTCAATCCCGTTTTTGGCGACCGCCGCAACGGTTGGCGTCTCGATGACGCGAGGGTTAACGCTCATTTGAACGGCCAGAAGCACGTCCCGGCCTGCCAAATCAATAGCTGCCGCACGCTCGAAACCGAGCGGAATATTCGCGCGTTGAGCCGCAATAAGCGCATTGACGACGCGGTCGACGTTGCCCCCCGCCAGAAAATGGCTTTCCAGCTGGTTGATCGTCAACCCTAATCCCGCCTTCGTCGCTTTGATCATCGGATTAACGATCCGGCTCGGAATAACGCGGCGCAGACGCATCGCAACAAGCGTAAAAATACCGACGCGCACGCCCGAAGCTAGCGCCGAGATCCACAGCATAAACGGGAAAAAGGTGAAAAAAACGGAAAGCACGATAATCGCAAGCGCTACAATCAAAAGTACGGAAATCATCGGATCCATCTGAACAGCCTCCTCGAACATTATAATTGGTAATACCATATTACTGCAATCATTTTATTGTTTGGTCAAGAGCGGTTTAGAGCATTCATTTCAGCTCTCTTACTACGACACGCCCCCCTTCGATTAGGATCACGACCACTTTTCGGTCCGCTTCGATAAATTCCCCGCTCGTCACGACATCGATCCGGTCTTCGTGAATCTTTACGGTTCCTGCCGGACGCAGCGGAGTCAGCGAGACGCCTTCCTTGCCGAGCAAATGCTCTTTGGGCGCATTCGAAACATAACCCTGCTCGGTTTTCAATTGTTCCCGCAAAATAAACTTGTTCCAAATGCCGCGGTGCTTGAATATTTTCACGAATATCGCCACAACCACAATGGCGGCGGCAAAGGCAATTCCGAGCGACAACCAGGCGCTCTCCGTGTTCGCGGCAGCGAGGACGACCCCGCTGATGATGCAAACGATCCCCGCTATGCCCAGAATGCCGAAGCTCGGCAGAAACACTTCGATAATGAGAAGTACGATTCCTGCCACGAACAGCGCAATTTCCTCCACTCCCGCGAAGCCCTCCACATAATGGCCGAAGAAGTAAAGCGCGAAGCCGGTTACGCCGATTAAACCCGGCAAACCGAAGCCCGGCACGAATATTTCGATCGCAACGCCGGCTATTCCGACAAGCAGAAGCACAGGCATCACATAAGGATTTGTCAAAAAGCGCGCAAGCTTCTCTGCGAAGGACGGCGCGTACGTGACGATTTTCGGATTCGCTTCCCCGCCCGAAATGAGCTTGACCGCTTCTTCCACTCCCGATGCGACCTTGTCGGCATAACCTACTTTCAAGGCTTCTTCGGCAGTCAGAGCGACGATTTCACCTTTACTGAAAGACCGGTTGATAGCCGGCAGATCGACGCCTTTCGTTTTGTCCGCCATCGCTTGCGCGATCTCGGGATTTCGTCCCCGCAGCTCGGCTGCGGCACGCATTTCGCCAGCCCAAAAACCGACGGTTTTGGCGCTTTCCACTTCTTTGCCGCTGGAATCGACAACCGCCGCAGCGCCGATCGAGCTCCCCGGCTCCATAACGATTTTTTGTGCGTTCAGCGCGATGTAGCTTCCCGCCGATGCCGCTTTGCCGCTAATATGGGCGACGGTAGGAATCTGACTCGATCTAATAAATTCGCCGATGTCGAGCGCGGAATCGACCAGGCCTCCCAGCGTATTAATATCAAGCACGATTCCCTTGGCGCCCTTCCGCTCCGCTTCCGCAAAAGCCCGCTCGATGATGTTGAACAGCCCGTTATCTATCGTATTGCGTACCGGCACGACATAATAAACGGAGCCTTCCCCCTCCTTCGGTTGATCGTCCGCAGCCAGCGCAGCCGGAACGCCTGCAGCACCCTGCAGCAAAGCAAACAACATCAAACAGCAAATCGCCATGCGTTTCATCAAACCGAAATACCGAACGCCGCCAGCCATCTTTTTATGCCGCAAGTTGGTAAAACCGTACATGGCCTCGATTCGCCTCCTCCCATTAAAAGTATGCGCTTTCGCTGGCACAGCTATTAGAGCCGGTTTTAAAAGCCCTATTCTGAAAAGCGGCTTTACAAACTCGCGCTATGTGGGGATTATTGCGAAAGCTCTTCAAAAACATACGCTAGGACGTTTATTGGCATCGCCCTTTATCCCCATTATAACGTAGTACGGATTAGAAGGGGCTATTGTTTCAACGGCATACAAAAACACCCTAGAAGCGACTAACTTCACAGGGTGTTTTTAGAGGTCGCCAAGCGCCTTGAGGGCACCCGACGACTCGCCGATAGGCTTGTTTAGTTTAAGCTTTGCTGTACGACTTGGTTGACGAGTTTGCCGTCTGCACGGCCTTTCACTTTGGGCATCAAAGCACTCATCACTTTTCCCATGTCCGCTTTGGAAGAAGCACCGACTTCGCTTATGGTCTGCTGTACGATCTCTTTAACCTCTTCTTCCGTCAACTGCTGCGGCAAGTACACGGCGATGACGTCGATTTCCTGTTTTACCGTCACGGCCAAATCGTCTCTGCCAGCTTTCTCAAACTCAAGGAGGGAATCTCTGCGCTGTTTGATTTCACGACTAAGAATATCAAGCACTTCGCTGTCATCCAATGTTTTTCGCTGATCTATTTCAACATTCTTGATCGCCGAACGAATCATACGGATTACGGAGAGTCGGAATTTGTCTTGGCTCTTCATCGCTTGCTTCATATCTTCGTTCAATCGTTCGTTTAAGCTCATCGACAAACGGTCCTCCTAGAACTTCCTCTTGCGGGCAGCCTCAGATTTCAGCTTTTTCTTAACGCTTGGCTTCTCATAGTGTTTACGCTTTTTAACTTCAGCGAGCACGCCATCCTTCGCAATGGAACGCTTAAAGCGGCGAAGTGCAGCATCGATCGTTTCATTTTTACGAACACGAGTTTCTGACACTAGATTTCCCTCCCTCCGAACAGACCGTCCAAACGAATAATGCGGTTATCAAACTACATTATATGTGATAAGGAAAGCGAGTGTCAACCTGGGCGCACACTCTTTTGCACAAACTTCACATAATTTTTGAACGTGTACGGTTTTTCCGGCCAAAAGAGCGATTTCAGTCTGAAAATACGGATTTGCTCAACCGATTTTGAAAGTTAGGAACGCGCATGGAGCGGCCCGAGTTTCTCTCCTCCGAGCAGATGGTAATGGATATGAAAGACAACTTGTCCGCCGTCCTTCCCGCAGTTGTTAATGAGCCGGTATCCGGACTCCGCAACGCCGAGCTCCTTCGCAACGATTTGCGCGGCGCGGTGAACGCTTCCGATCAACTGCCAATCTTCCGCTTGGACGTCGTTCATGGTAGCGATGTGCTTTTTGGGAATAATAAGCGCATGTTGGGCGGCCGCCGGCTGAATGTCGTGGAAAGCGAGCACCTCTTCGTCTTCGTAAATTTTTCGGGACGGGATCGAGCCGTCGATTATTTTACAGAAAATACAATCCACACAAAACGCCTCCTAGGGATAATCGGAATCGGCAATTTCCCGCGATGCAGCACCGCTTTAGTCAAGCAATGGTGTGCCGCGTCATCGGTTATGCCGTTCGAGTATATGCTACAATAAGGCAATAATAACGCAAAACGCCCTGCAAAGTGAAGCGCGGGAGCCTTTTGCTTATTAATTCTTGAATATCCTTCATCGTTTGGCGGCACTTTTTGCGGATAATTAGGAGGACGACTATGACCATGGAATCCAAATCGCTCGGCGGCAAAAGCTTTATTCTTCGCTTGGAATTCAACACGGAAACTTTGACGTTCGGTCACGTGGCTGCAGCCATTTCCGAAGCCGGCGGCGACATTATAGCCATCGACGTCATTCAGACGGGACGCGGCTCCAGTATTCGCGACTTGACCGTAACGGTTAAGGATTCGGTGCAAATCGACCTCATTACCGAAAAGCTCAAGGCCTTGGAAGGCCTGCGGCTAGTCAACATCTCGGACCGGACATTCCTGCTTCACCTCGGCGGCAAAATCGAAATGAAGCCGAAAACGCCGATTCATAACCGCGACGACTTGTCCCGCGTTTATACGCCGGACGTCGCCCGCGTTTGCATGGCGATCCACGAAGAACCGAAAAAAGCGTTCACCCTTACGATCAAAAGGAACACCGTAGCGGTCGTGTCCGACGGTTCGGCCGTGCTCGGACTAGGAAACATAGGTTCGAGAGCCGCCATGCCGGTTATGGAAGGCAAAGCGATGCTGTTCAAGCAATTCGCCGACGTCGATGCATTCCCCATCTGTCTCGATACGCAGGACACCGAACAAATCATTCAAACCGTCAAAGCGATCGCCCCGGCATTCGGCGGCATCAATCTCGAAGATATTTCCGCTCCGCGCTGCTTTGAAATCGAAGAACGGCTGAAGCAGGAGCTCGATATCCCCGTCTTTCATGACGATCAGCACGGCACGGCAGTCGTTCTCTACGCAGGACTGATCAGTGCGCTTAAAATAGTAGGCAAATCCATTCAGGATGTGAAGGTTGTCGTATGCGGCATCGGAGCGGCGGGAATGGCCTGCAGCAAAATATTGCTTTCCGCCGGCGTACGCAACCTGGTCGGCGTTGACCGGGACGGCGCGCTCGTCAGCACGCGCACGTACGACAATCCCTCCTGGCAATGGTTCGCGGAGAACTCAAACCCGAATAAAGAAGAAGGCAGTCTAGCCGTGGTGATAGCCGGAGCGGACGTCTTCATCGGCGTTTCCCGCGCCGGACTCCTGAAACGGGAGGATGTCCAAAGAATGGCCAAAGACCCTATCGTTTTCGCAATGGCAAACCCCGTTCCCGAAGTTCTTCCCGAGGAAGTCGAAGATATCGTAGCCGTTATGGCGACAGGACGTTCGGACTACCCGAATCAAATCAACAACGTCCTATGCTTCCCCGGCATGTTCCGCGGCGCGCTCGATTGCAGGGCGACGGTGATCAACGAAGAAATGAAGCTGGCCGCAGCCGAGGCGATCGCTTCCGTTATAAGCGACGACGAGCGCAGCAAGTTTTATATCATCCCGAGCGTGTTTAATTCGGATATCGTCAAAACGATCCGGGACCGCGTAGTGGAAGCGGCGATCCGCTCCAAGGTCGCAAGACGCATTCCGCGGGAATACCGGCAGTAAGAACAAATTTTTATATTTGGACAAATCCCCCTTGAGTTGCTGCATCTAATAAAACAAAGGACCTTCCGATCGCCGGAGGTCCTTTGTTGGTATTCGCTTGAAAAATTGAAGTGCGTGGCATTTTTCGAACAATTGAATCGTCTTTATGCGTACCGCCCGATAACCGGCGTTTTGGCATCCGCTTGAAGTGTGTCCCATGTCGCTTTGAGGATCGCTTCATGCGTCAATAAGGCGGATGTGCTTCCATCCACGTAGTTAAGGAAATCTTGCGTGATGGTAAACGGCGGTTTAACCGGCTCCACCAATTGCTGTTCCTGCTGGTTCGTCAGCTGCAGCAGCAGCTGGCGGTGTCCGATGCTCGGATCGCCTTCCAGACGCAGCTCCGCGAAGCCTTCCGTCCCCGTAACGAAGATCCGCCCGTCGCCCCACGTCCAGCTTTTCTCCGGCGTATGCCAGTCGGCATAAAGCTGCGCTACGACATCCCCTTCCATTCTGACGATCATGCTTGCGGCATCGTAGAAGGTCGGATATTCGGGCAGCATGTTTTTGCTCAAGAAGCCTTCCGTCGAAGCGACTTCCTTGCCGGTAAACCAGCGCAGCAAATCGAAGTCGTGAATGAACAGATCGATCAGAATGCCGCCGCACTGCGCTTTATCGAAAAACCATGCCGGACGTCCTTCCTTGCGAAGCCTGTGCGGCTTGCGAAATCCGACGGAAATGATTTCCCCCAGCTCGCCTTTATCGATCATTTGCTTTAGCGTATAAATTGCAGGGCTGAAGCGCTCGGTCAGGAGCATCCCGATCTTGATTTTTCCCCGTTGGACGACCGCTTGCAATCTCTCGAATGCTGCCAGGCTTGTGACGATCGGCTTATCGACCATGATCGGCTTGCCGTGAGCCTCGCAAAGCTCGATAACGTCGATTTTCTCGCTATTGATGGCGGCGCTGCCGACAATGTCCACATCTTCGGCCACCAGCCTATCCCGGTCGGAGACGAGCGGAATATTATGCCTGCTTGCGATGGCGGACGCGAGATTGACGTTATCCGGCTCATAAATGCCGACGCACTCGTGGCCAAGCTCCAGCATTTCACTAATAAAAATTTCGACGTGGGCGTGCTGGCAGCCGATGATAGAAAACTTAAGCTTGCTCACCGATCGTTCCTCCCTTTATTTCCCTCATTTATGTTCAAGCGAAACTTATTCCCATACAATACCGAAAATCCGTTATAATCTGCCGCTTGAGTTTATACGAGCGATCCGTTTTTGTAAACGTCCGTTATTTTCAACTCGCTGCCGTCCCATGAATAAAGCACCAAGTCCGCCGGAGCACCTTCCGTCAGTCCCGCGGCGGAAGAAAGCCCGAGCAAAGCTCCCGGGATCAGCGAGGACATCTCCCACGCTTCGGCAATCGTGCATAATCCTTTGCGCGCAAGATGAGCGATCCCCCATGGCAGCAGCTGCGCCGAACCGGCAAGCAGCTTCGGATTTTCGGCTACGCACAATCGGCCTTCCGGAGAAAGCAGCACCTTGCCTCCGATATGCAGGTCGTATTCGCCCGGTGGCATGCCGGCCAGCGAAACCGCGTCGCTTACGAGCAGCGCTTTTCCCGCTTTCGCACGAAAGCCCGTCTTGAGGAACGAATCCGGCAAATGGAAGCCGTCGGCGATAAAACAGCCCCACATATCGTCCTGCGACAGCTGCTCCCATAGAAAGTTCGGATGGCGCGGCAGCATGAGCTGAGCGCCGTTGCCGAGATGCGTCGACATACGCGCTCCCGCCCGAACGGCGTCGGCGATTTGCTCCGGGGATGCGACCGTATGGCCGATCGAAACGATAACGCCGGCCCTGGCGACGCGTTCGATGAAAGCCGTCGCTTCCGGCCACTCGGGCGATATCGTGATCACTTTGATGCGGTTGCCCGAAGCCGCTTGCCACTGTTCGAATAACGCCCAGTCGGGCGCTCTCACATACGCTTTCGCATGCGCGCCGCGGGCGCCGTCCTCAGGCGATATGAACGGCCCTTCGAGATGTATGCCCGCAATCGTGCTGTCGGTCAGCCGATCGGCTTCGCAAGCCGCCGCAATCGACTTCATCGCTTCCTCGATCGCTTCCGGACTATTCGTAATAATGGTCGGCAAATAGGAAGTTACGCCTTGCGCCAGCAGCAGTCTTGTTGCTTGCTGAACCGTCTCTACGGCAAGCGGCAGCGTATTGAAATCGAGCCCGGCATAACCGTTGATTTGCAGGTCGACCAAACCCGGAGCGATCCAGGGCAGTCCCTTTCCCGCTTCTCCGGCGGGTTCTACCGACGCGATCCGGCCTTCCTTCACCGTGATGCGCACAGCGCCTTCGCTAGCGTAATGGCGGCCGGTAATCGTGAATTGTCCCGTCATCGTTAATCGACTTCCTTCCATTGTTTAAGCGCCGTAGGAATCAAGATCGACGTAAAGCGTGCAATCTTCGTGCGTCCGCAAAACGGTGGCCGGGCAGGCCGTTGAAATCGGGCCGTTCAGCGTTTCGCGCACCGCATTGCGTTTAGTCGGTCCCGGCACCATACAGAACAAGTGAGCGCCGGACATCATCGTCGGGATCGTCAGCGTAAGCGCATGAGTCGGCACGGCGGCAAAGCTCGGGAAGCAGCCGTCGTTCACCTGCTGCTGCCGGCAAGGTTCATCCAGCTCGACTGCTTTAATCGCATACGGGTCGTTAAAGTCCGCGACCGGCGGATCGTTGAACGCAATGTGGCCGTTCTCGCCGATACCGAGGCAAATGATGTCGATCGGCGCCTCGTTAAGCAATGCGCCGTAACGCGCGCATTCTTCATCGATGCCGCGGCTGCTCTGAATGAGATGCAGCTCGCCCGGTTTGACTATGTCGAACAGGCCGTCGCACAAAAACTTCGAAAACCGCTGCGGCGCGTCTTCCGGCAAGCCGATATATTCATCCATATGGAAGGCTGTAATACGTGACCAATCGATGCCTTCTTCTTTAATCAGCGCCGCTAAAAATTCATTCTGCGAAGGCGCCGCCGCGAAAATCATTCTTACGCGGGGCTTCGCGGCAAGAAGCTCGCGAATTTTGGCTGCCGCCGCCTTGGCAGCGGCTTGGCCCATCGCAGATCGCGTTTCGTATACTTCAACTTTCAGCCGGCCGGCTTCCGTCTTCCGAACCAAAGTCATGAACCGGCACCTCCGGTTACGATCGGCAGCGTTACGGTTTGACCGGATTGCGAAGAGCGGTATATGCCGATGATGATTTCAAGCGGCAGCCTTCCTTGCTCCCCGTTTACTGCCGGCTCGCGGTTTTCGCGCACGGCTGCGATCATATCTTCGAATTGCGGCCGATGCGAGCTCGACGACAAAACGGAAGGATCCGATGAAGCGCCGTCTGCTCCTCCTCCGGCCGTATCCGTTTCCGTCTCCTCGTCCTTGAACGACAGCTGCGTGATCTGTTCGTTCTCGAACACGGCCGTACCGTTCTCTCCGATGATTTCGATTCGCGTTTTCAAGCCCGGGTAGGCGCATGTCGTCGCCGTAATCGAACCTACGGCTCCGTTCGTAAACCTGACGGATGCGACCGCGACGTCCTCCACCTCGATGCGCTCATGGCCGAGCGTATCGCACTGCGCGTGTACGGACCGAACCGGCCCCATCAAATATTGCAGAAGGTCGATGCGGTGTATCGCTTGATTCATCAAAGCGCCGCCGCCGTCAAGCGCCCAAGTGCCGCGCCAGTCGCCGCTGTCGTAATATTGCTGCGACCGATACCAATGAACGGCCGTAGTCCCCATGATCAACCGGCCGAATTTGCCGGCTTCGATAAGCTTCTTCACTCTTTGAATGTCGCGGCTGAAGCGAGTTTGCGAAACCGACGACAGCTTCAGTCCCTTTTCGGCAAAAATACGGATGATTTCATCCGCTTTCTCCAGCGTAATTTCAATCGGCTTCTCCACGATCGCATGCTTGCCCGCATTCGCGCAGGCGATCGCATGCGCGCCGTGCATGCCGCTCGGCGTAGCGATCGTGACGATATCGATATCGGACCGCTCGAGCATCTCCCGATAATCGGGATAATAAGCCGCACCGGTCTTCTCAGCCAAGACTTTGCCCAACGCTTCCACTTCGTCGGAAACGGCGACCAGCTCGGCGTCCGGCATTTCCTGCAGGATCGCTGCATGCGCTTTCCCGATTACTCCGCAGCCGATAATTGCAAAACGCATCGGTTTCATTTGCCTCCACCCTTCATCTGCTTGCATGTACTCTGAGAGCATTTTACCAGAGTACGGCTGCAACCGGTTTCCTTGGCGTTGACTATTCAAGAACGGGATTTTGCTCTGGTTGACTTTTTGCCATACGGCGAAACTGCTCGGGGGTTTGTCCGACCTGCTGCTTGAACACGCGGCTGAAATGCGATAAATTTTTGAATCCGACCTGAAAGCACACGTCCGTTACCGAAAGCTCCCTTTCCAGCAAAAATTTGATTTTGGCCTGATTGACCCGCCGCCTGTACAAATAGGTGAAAATCGTAACGCCCGTAATGTCGCGGAACGTGCGGGCCAAATAGTGCTTGTTCAGATGCAAATGCTCTCCGAGATCGTCCAAATGCACGTCGTCCACGTAGTGCTCCTCTAAATAGGAAATCGCTTTCTGAACGGTCTGTTCTTTCTCCGACGATACGTCTTGTCCCCGTCCTTGCGGCTTTTGGCCGATATCGTAAATTTCCAGCAGCAAGCTGATGAGCGATAGCGTAAAACGATCGGCGGATACCGCATCCGTCCGTTCGTGAAAGCCGTTCATTTCCGCCAGCAGCGCTTCGAACCTCGATCTGGCTTCGTCCTGCAGCGGGAACCGGCAATTTTTGAGCTGCTCGAACGGATCGAGCAAATTAACCGTCAGCAGCGGTCCGGCAATCGCTCTAATATATGTAGGGTCGAATCCGATCACCGTGCGGACGTATTTATAGCTCTCATCCATATTCGGACAGTGAAGGGTCATCCCATGCATCAAAATAAGGTCCCCGGGCGACAATGAATAAATATTGCCCCCGATCAAATAGTTGCCTCTGCCTTCATGAAAATAAAAGATTTCGTAATTCGCATGCGAGTGAAATACCGATGCGATCGGCTCCGTTTTCCTATATTCGAACCGGACCATACTCATGTCGTCCATCGGATCGCTCGCCGCCTCTTCATAAAATGTCAGATCGTAGCTTTCCTGAATTATACCATAGGATGACGTTTGCGCGCCCGAGCGAAACAGCGGAAGCTTGCGATTATTCAAGCCGTTCAGCGCTTATTCGCACAATAACTTCGCCTTTATAGACTTTTAGTCTATTTTCGGAGTAGACTTTCAGTCTAATATTGAATATACTGTGAACGGAACCAAATCGAACGGTCTCGATCGGGGGAAACTATTCATGCGTTTCATGCGGTCGGCTACCCGCAAAAAGCGGGAGCACGTCAGGGAAGTCGCCCTGGGCTTATTTGTCGAACACGGCTATGAGCACGTATCGGTTGACGACATTATCAGCGCCACGCATACGTCGAAAGGGACCTTTTATCACTACTTCAACAGCAAGGAAGATATTTTATGGGAAGTGGACCGCAAGCAGTCCGCCATAATCGAAGAGTGGGCGAAGCAGCCTCCTTCTAAGGTGCAATCGCTGGAAGGACATATTAACCGACTATTTATAGACTTGTCGTCTAATATTACCGGCCATCGCAAGCTGATTCGCAGCCTGATGCTTCTAACTTTGCAGAATGACGCCATGTATAACGAAAAAGGCAGCCAGTTCCGGACGCTGCTGGACGGCCTGCAAGTATGGCTGCCGGAGCGCAGCAAGGCCGAGCTGCTCGTATCGACTTACCTCGGAACCCTTACGACCTGGTGCCTGCAAGACGAGGCCGACCTATCCGCCATGATGCGCGAAAGGCTCGCGCTTGTCTGGGCAGGCATTCGGGTAAATCACGACTACTCCGCGACATTTGAGCTTCACCCGACAACGAAGGAGGAAAAGAAAATGAAAGTAGCTATTATCGGCGGCGGGCTCGCCGGTCTGACCGCAGCCGCATACTTATCCGAATCGCCTCAAATCGAAGGTGTCTTGTTTGAAAGAAGCCCGCAGCTTGGCGGACGCGCCTTTACGTACGAAAAAGCGGGATTCACGCTGAACTACGGCGCCCATGCGATCTACGGGATCGACCGTCACGAAATTTCGACGCTCGAGAAGGAGCTCGGATTGTCCTTCAGCAGCAAGCAGGTCGATAAACGGAACGTCATGTACGCCAAACACGGCCAGCTTACGCGGGCCCCGCTCGATTTCGTCAACCTGCTCAGCACAGATCTGTTAAGCACGATGCAAAAAGTGCGTTTCGTCGGTGAAATTACGGCGATCATCGCGAATATTCATAAGCTGAAAGATTACCCCACGCTCGGCGATTACATCGAGAATTCCGATGCGGACGAGGATTTGAAGGAATTGTGGGAGCATCTCGTCTGCTCGAACTTCTTCATTGCGCCGGAGGATGCGCGCAAGGTGTCCGGCGCCGTAATCAGCGACTATTACCATAACCTGTTTCTGTCCAGCCGTCCGGTCAACTACGTGCTCGGCAGTTGGGCCGTCATTACGAATCAGCTGAGACAGAAGATCGAAACGTCCGGGCGCTGGAATCTGGCGCTGCAGGAAGGCGTGGAAAGCGTCCGGTACGAGGATAAGCAATACTGGCTCAAAACCAAAAACCGCGAGGAAGCTTTCGATAAAGTGATCTTCGCGATGCCCGTTCAGCAAGTCGTTAAGCTGCTTAAGGATACGGCTTGGGAGCCGTTCCTTTCCCCTTATGACGGCAATACGTCGACCGAGGTCATGGTTTACGACATCGGATTGTCGAGCGTGGTCGCCCGTCCTTTCAGCTATATAAGCGATATGGACAACAAAATGTTTATCAGCGACGTATCGGCGACCGATCACACGCTTATTCCGGAAGGCGGCCAGCTGCTTCAAGGCATCGCATACTTGAGCGACGATTTCGCGAGCGAAGCGGACCGCAAAGCTTATCTCGAGCGCAAAACATCGCAAATGGAAGCTTTGTTCGACCAGTACTATCCGGGCTGGCGGGATGTCACAGCAGTCAAACGCGTATCCAAGAAAGCGATGGTTTCAAGCGTCAAAAACATTGCGACCAACCAGCTTTTGCCCATACAGGTCGAAAGCGTGCCGTTTTTCTTCTGCGGAGACGGCTGCGTCGGCAAGGGAGAGCTCGCGGAGCGCGCCTTCTCCAGCGGCCGTATGGCGGCGAAAGCCGTATTGGAGCAAAGCAAGACGCCGGTTCATGCTTAGCATAAGCCCGCAACACTATGCGGCAAACTGAAAAAGCGAGCCTTCCGACTATGACGGAGGCTCGCTTTTTAACACTTTTAGAATAATCAATAGGATGAAAGTACCGTTTACGAATGATTGTATCGTTTTTTTTCGTAGTAACCTTGCAACTATTGGTATATAATTGGAGATGGCACTTTTTCCAAACTCATCCTATTCTGCTTACGAGGTGCTTTCGATGCTCCATAAGAACGGCAAGGTTTTTGCGATCGGGCATTTGTCTATTCCACTCGTACTTGCAGGCATATACTTCACGGCAAATCAGCAAACGACCATGCTGCCGCTTTTTTTCTTTTCGTTTGTTTGGTTTCTTTTACTCTCGTATTTTGCCTTCGGTATCGGGCGCCTGTCGGAATGGCTTCGCAAACGGGCGGTATGGGCCGTAACGTTAACCGATTTCGCGATTTATTTAGCGATTCAATTGCTTCCGGAATGGGCTCCTCATACGGAACCCGATTGGCTCATTTTATTCCTTGTCCCGCTCTACGCCTTCGAGCTCGGCACATTCGCATCGTTAGCCGTCAGCGCAGGGGGCATGATCATGCTGTTCGCCAGTCACGCCGCCTGGGGCATCACCATCGCCTCGCTCGAGACGCTGATCATAGTCGGCGCTATGGTGCTGATCGTTTTTTTTATCGGACCGAGCACGGACCGGCTTAATCGGCTGGCGTATTACGACTTGTTGACCGGCCTGCCGAACCGGCATCTTCTCAAAAGCCGGCTGAACGCATCGCTGCGCCATGCCGACAAGCATCGCCATTTGACGGCCGTCATGCTTGTCGATCTCGATCAATTCAAATATGTCAACGATAATTTGGGGCATGATGCGGGCGATCAATTACTGAAAATCATAACCGAACGTTTACGAAGCATTTTGCCGGCTAAAGCAATGCTGGCTCGCATGGGGGGCGATGAATTTACGATCTTGTTAGCGAACGCGGCGAATGCCGACGATGCCGCATCGATCGCGCGAGCGACGATCGATGTCATGCAGCAATCGATATCGCTTAATCGCAACGAAGTTTTTTTAACGACTAGCATAGGTATCGCGCTGTATCCCGATGATGCGTCCGACGCGAATTCGATCATGCGCAACGCAGAGGCCGCGATGTACCGGGCCAAGGAGAACGGACGCAACAATTTCCAATTTTACCGCAGGCAGATGGACGACGACAGCACGACCGAACGGGTTCGGAAGGAAGCGATGCTGCGGCATGCGATCGACCGGGACGAGCTTGTCGTTTATTATCAGCCGCGTCTGAATACGAAAACGGAAGAACTCGTATGCGTGGAAGCTCTCGTCAGATGGAAGCATCCCGTACAAGGAATGATCCCGCCAAACGAATTTATCCCGCTGGCCGAAGATACCGGACTCATCGTGCAAATCGGCGAGCAGGTGCTGCGCAAGGCATGCAAACAACGCAAGAAATGGACCGAGCAAGGAATGCCGCAATTCCGCGTCAGCGTCAATCTGTCCACCAGGCAATTCCGCCATACCGAGCTGCCTGAGGTGATCGCGCAAACCTTGAAGGAAACCGGCCTCTCGCCGGATTTGCTGGAGCTCGAAATAACCGAGACGGCCGCCATGCAGGACGCCCATTATGCAGGGCTGATGCTCCAGGCTCTGAAAGAAACGGGGCTGACCATATCGATCGACGATTTCGGTACCGGCTATTCATCCTTAAGCTATCTGAAACGGTTTCCGATCGATGTCATCAAGATCGACCGTTCGTTCATCAGCGGCATCCACAAAAATGCCGACGATGCCGCCATCGTACGAGCCATTATCGTGCTGGCCAAAACGCTGAAGCTGGAAGTGACGGCGGAAGGCGTAGAAACGTCCGAGCAGATCGCATATTTGGAAAGCCTCGGCTGCGACGAAATACAAGGCTTCGTGATCGGCAAGCCGATGGATGCCGACGATCTCGTCCGCTGGCATTTTATTCGTCAGGAATCATTGCAGACTTCAGGGTAATATCCATCATTATTGAGGCCCCAAGTCGAAGGGTTACTCGCAAAAAACCTTCATCCCATTAATGGAATGAAGGTTTTTTGGCTTTAACTGCCATTCGTACGTTTAGCCGACGTATTCGATAACGGCCGCAACGCCCTGGCCGCCGCCGACGCAAAGCGAAGCAAGACCGTAACGCTTGCCGCGTCTTCTCAGCTCGTATGCCAGCGTCAACAACACGCGGGCGCCGCTTGCCCCTACAGGATGGCCGATCGCGATCGCGCCGCCGTTTACGTTCGTACGTTCGCGGTCGAGACCCAGCTCCTTTTCCACCGCCAAGTATTGAACGGCGAACGCTTCGTTGATTTCCACAAGATTGATATCGTCGATCGATAGTCCGGCCCGTTTAAGCGCAATGCGGCTCGCAGGCACCGGCCCGATGCCCATCACTGCAGGATCGACCCCTGCAACGCCCCACGAAACGATTCTCGCCAACGGCTTGCGGCCGTTCAGTGCATCCTCGCCCGCAATCACAAGCGATGCCGCACCGTCATTAATCCCGCTGGCATTGCCGGCCGTAACCGAACCGCCTTCTTTGAAAGCCGGCTTCAGCCTCGCCAGTTTCTCGAGCGAGCTGTCGGCGCGAACAAGCTCGTCGAGCTCGACCAGGCGCGTGCCTTCGCGCGTTCGCTGCGGGACGGCAACGATTTCTTCCGCAAGCCGCTCGCGAGCAGCCGTCGCGCGTGTATGGCTCATGACGGCATAGGCATCCTGATCGTCGCGCCCTATGGCGTAGCGATCGGCCAGATTTTCCGCCGTAATGCCCATGCCGCAGCCGATATACGCATCGGTCAGTGTACTCATCAGCATGTCTTCAAGCTGGAACGCGCCCAGCTTCACCCCGCCGAAGCGGCTGGCAAAATGGGAATGCGGCGCTTGCGACATCGTTTCCACACCGCCGGCCAAGGCAATGCTCGATTCTCCAAGCGCAATGCTTTGCGCTGCCGAGATCACGGCCTGCAGCCCCGAACCGCACAGCCGGTTCACGACCATCGCCGGCGACTCGAGGGGAACGCCTGCCCGCAAGCCGATATGTCTTGCCAAATAAGCCGCATCCTTGCTTGACTGAATCACGTTTCCATAAACGATCTGATCCACCTCGTCCGCGTTTACACCGGCCCGTGCCATCGCCTCTTTAGCGCTTACGAGTCCGAGTTCTGCAGCCGGCGTATCCTTAAACGATTGTCCGAATCCCCCGAACGCCGTTCGGGCGCCTTCCATCACATAAATCCCTTTCATGCTCTCCGCCTCGCTTCCGCTTATCTAATCGCATTATAAATTAATTTTGCTTGGCACGCAGCATCCGCTGAAGTGCCTGTTCCCGTGCCTCGACGAGTCCAGGAAGTCCCGCTCCCTCTTCCCTATCATACGGAAAAATCCCTTCCCCGCTCTTGATCCCAAGCTTTCCTTCCGAAACTTTCTCGCGGATTACAGCAGGTGCCGAATCTTCTCCGGACAGCTTGGGAAACAAGCTTGCGCACACTTTCTCCCAAACATCCAAGCCGCCGAAATCGGCAATTTCAAAAGGTCCGTTCAGCGCCCAACGCAAGCCTGGCCCTGCAGTCATGGCAAGATCGATTTGCTTCGCATCGGCGACGCCGCACGCGAGCAGATAGCTCGCCTCGCGCAGAACCGCAGCCTGGAGCCGGTTGGCGATAAAGCCGGGAATATCCTTCTGAAGGATGACCGGCGTCTTGCCGCAATCCCGAAGCAATGCCGCAACCTCTTCAACAATCGCCGCAGGTACGGCGGCATGTCTGACCAATTCGACGAGCGGAACGAGATGCGCCGGATTGAAAAAATGCGCGATGATCATGCGGTCGGCAAACTTCCGTCCTTCGATCAGCGTTTCGAGAGAATAGGAAGACGTATTCGACGCGATGACCGCCGTTTGCTTAACCATCGTTTCGAGACGCCCGAACAGCTCCCGTTTGATTTCAATCCGCTCCGGCACCGCTTCGAAAATAAGATCGGCATCGGCGGCGGCTTCCTGCAAATTCGCCGTATAGCGAATCGTATCCGCGAGCTGCGGTTGTACTCCGTTATGGCCCGTCTCCAAGGACGGCAATTTTGCGGCAATATGACGGCGCGCCGCCGCAAGCGCTTCGGAGCTCGGATCGTAAATCGAAACCTGCAAGCCGTTTGCAGCCAAAAGCATGGCGATACCATGGCCCATCGTACCGGAGCCAAGCACGGCGATATTTTGGAAGCGATGCATGCTTTTATCCACCTTCCCTTAGTTCAATCTATTACTGGACCGTATATCCCCCATCGATAACAAGCGTCTGGCCGGTAATCCCTTTTGCCTGCTCGCCCGCCAAAAAAAGCGCGCAGTCCGCAATCTCGTCGACATCGAGCAGCCGTTTTTGCGGGACCAGCGGATAAATGACCTGCTCCAGCACCTGCTCGGGCAATATCCCGCGAACTCTGGCCAAGTCCTCAAGCTGATTGCGAACAAGCGGAGTATCGACATACCCCGGACAAATTGCATTCGCGGTTATCCCAAATTCCGCCCCTTCCAAGGATGTAACCTTAGTCAGGCCTAATAAGCCATGCTTAGCGCTGTTATAAGCCGCTTTGCCGGAAAAGCCGATCAATCCGTTGATCGAGGCCATATTAATAATTCTGCCGAAGCGCTGCCTTTTCATGATAGGGAACGCATGCTTAATCGCGACGAATGGAGCCGTAAGCATGATCCTCAGCATTTTGTCGAACGTTTCGGTCGGAAACTCCTCGATGGGCGATACATGCTGCATCCCCGCATTATTGACCAGTACGTCGAGCCGGCCGAACTTGGACGAAGCAGCTTCGATCGCCTTAACGATATCCTGCTCGCTGGTTACGTCGCAGCCCAAACCGATCGCCTCATAACCTTTGGAGACAAGCTCCGCTGCCGTATCGGCTGCAAGACGTTCCTGCAGGTCGGTGATCAGAACCGCCGCTCCGTTCGCCGCGAATCGCTCCCCGATTCGTTTGCCGATTCCGCTGCCGGCTCCAGTAACGAGCACTGCTTTATTCATGAACACAGGCATACGCTCCTTTCCTTTTGTTGCCATAAAAGCTTCGCATCAGTACGCATTCAGTCTGACGTTATCGTCAACGAGCAGTTCGGGTTCTACCGCCGCTCGGATTTGTTCGATCGTGAAGCCCTCGGCCGTCTCTACGAGCTTTAGCCCTTCCTCCGTTATATCGAAAACGGCCTGCTCCGTAATGATTCTATGAACGACGTTTTTGCCTGTTAAAGGCAGGCTGCAAGCATTCAATATTTTCGGTTTGCCGTGCTTCGTCAGCTGCTCCATAATGACGACGACCCGCTTCGCGCCGTGCACCAAGTCCATCGCGCCGCCCATGCCTTTTACCATTTGCCCCGGAATAACCCAGTTCGCCAAATGCCCTTCGGCCGAAACCTCCATGCCTCCCAAAATCGCCAAATCGATATGTCCGCCGCGGATCATGCCGAACGATTCCGCCGAATCGAAGTAGACCGCTCCGGCGACAGCCGTTACCGTTTCCTTGCCGGCATTGATCAAATCCGGATCCACTTGCTCGGCGGTAGGATAAGGCCCGATGCCTAACAGTCCGTTCTCGGACTGCAGCATTACACCGATGTCTGTAGGCAAATGGTTGGCAACAAGCGTCGGCATACCGATGCCCAAATTTACATAATAACCGTCCTTGACTTCCTGCGCTGCGCGCCTTGCAATTTTTTCACGCACCGACATAACGTTCGACATTCGAATCCTCCTCTTGATTGTCCATATTTATTGGAAAAGCCGGCCGTTAACGAGCCAGCGTCAGCCGCTCGATTCGTTTTTGCTGGTCGCCTTGAATAAGCCGCTGCACGTATATTCCCGGCGTATGAACGGAGCCCGGCTCGATCTCTTCGACCAGCTGCTCGACCTCGGCGATTGTAATGTTTCCGGCCGCAGCCATCATCGGATTAAAGTTGCGGGCCGTTTTGTTATAGACGAGATTGCCCATCCGGTCCCCTTTATGCGCACGGATGAGGCTGAAATCCGCCTTCAGCGCATGCTCCAGCACGTAGTCCTTGCCGTCGAAGCGGCGAACCTCTTTCCCTTCCGCAATCGGCGTCCCCACTCCTGCCGGCGTATAAAACGCGGGAATTCCCGCACCGCCCGCGCGTATGCGCTCAGCCAAGGTCCCCTGCGGCACAAGCTCCGCTTCGAGCTCGCCGTCGAGGAGCTGGCGCTCGAACGTTTTATTTTCGCCTACGTAGGAGGCGATCATTTTTTTGATTTGCTTATTGCGAAGCAGCAAGCCGAGCCCCCAGTCGTCAACCCCGCAGTTATTCGAAATGACGGTCAGGCCGCTAACGCCGGAATCCGCCAAAGCAAGGATCAGCCCCTCCGGGATGCCTACCAAACCAAAACCGCCAACCATCAAAGTCGCACCGTCCGGGATGTCCCGCACCGCTTCCTGAAATGAAGTGAAAACCGGTTTCATTCCACTTTTCCTCCTTTTTTATGTGTCCGTATATATAACAAGCAAGAATCGTGCCAAACGAAAAAAAGTAGTGTACGAGTGGAGACTGAGAGCAATTTATTATTAGAATCACTATCTGGGGATAAGAAACTTGCCGAATCAATGTTTGGGTTGAGCGAATCATACGAACGGACGGCTTGTTTGCCGCAGCTGCAGCTAGAAGCTTGGGAGATAAGCGAGGAAAAGTATTTGAACGAAGAAATTCCGGTTATTCGGAATGGAATTCCTGAATTTCGGAAAACAATTAGAACCTTGACAGACACTACAGAGCAACAAGAAATGTGAAATACATAAATCTATGCGAATTATCATATAGAATTGATCATATTACTTTTAATTTGATCATTCTATGCGAAAAATCATATAGAAATCATCATTTTGCCTAACTCTCGATAATTTGTATATGAAAAATCAAACAGAAAAAAACCACGGTGCATACCGCGGCTTTTGCAATAACGATTTGAGTCTTGCTAACTTTATGCTCACCCGCCTTCTGACTAGACGATAATGAAAGTTACGTATTTCCTATTTCCGCTACATTACCTTCTGGAGCATAACGGGCAGCTTATTCAAAGCTTTCCACTGCTCGTTTTCGTAAGCTCCGACCAAAACGCCCTGTCCAAGATCGTAATAATAAAATCTTTTCCAGCAGCCATACTCCTCCAGCAGCTCCGAAAATATTTTGAAAATCCCCATATCCAACCAGTCATTGTCTACAGCCAATTCATATTTGTATGCCTTTCCGTCAATCGTAAAAGAAACCCGGATCTCATTATTTTCTATGTCCACATAATCGGCAATATCGTTGACAAGGATTTCATCCTTCAATAAATCGGAAATTCTCTCAATAATCGGAATGTAATCCCTGTGATCTTCAATAAATCGGAAATTCTCTCAATAATCGGAATGTAATCCCTGTGATCTTCAATACATCCAAATACCAGATGTCATCACTAGGGTACGTAAAAGAATGATCGTCCAAAGCCATTTCCGAACCCAAGGAAATATATAAAAGCAGGTAAATCATTAAATACCTGACTACCGAAAATCCGCCGATCAAAACAAATAAATACCGTTATAATAACGATTCAACACGGTCAAAAAGCTTCCGTATCATTTGCCCGCAATCAGCATTCTTCGGGGTATCGTTTCTATTCCTTATCGCTTTTCATATGAATAATCTGAATGACTTTGCCTAAAATATCCTCCTTGGAAACTGCCCCTAAGCTCCTGCTATCTGCGCTGTTTCTTCGGTTATATTTCTAACAAATCTTTCCACGCTAATCATTCGCGAAGCTTGTCAAATTTCCTCTCGCCTTAGCATAGTGCCGCAACAAAAAAACACTCTCAATAAAGAGAGTGCTCAGGGCCGTCATAACCGGACATTAATTACAACGTATCGCCATACTTATCCAACTTATCGTAAAAAGCGGACTTGCTCATCCCAAGCTGCTTCGCCGCTTTTTGCTTGTCTCCTCCCGCTTCGGCTAGCGCTTGCCGCAGCAGCTGCCGCTCGTGGAATTCCATCGCGGATTTCCATGAATGCCGCGGCGCTTCGGAAACCGCCTGCGATACCTCCTTGCTTGACCGGCTGCCAACGCCAACCCCCGCCAGCACCTCAGGCGACAAATCCCCCGCTTCGATCGCATCCCCCAGTCTGACGAATAACGCCCGCTCCAGAACATTGCGCAGCTCGCGGACGTTTCCCGGCCAGTCATAAGCCATAAGCAGCGCTTCCGCCTCCGGCGTGACGGTTACAGGCTCCGTACCCAGCTCATTTTGCAATTGAACCAAAAGCTCGCGGATCAGCAGGGGCACATCCTCCCGGCGCTCGCGAAGCGGAGGAACGTTCAACACGATTACGTGAAGTCTGTAAAATAAATCCCTTCGGAATTTCCCTTCCTCCACAAGCTCTTGCAGATTCCGATTCGTCGCCGCGATAATGCGCACGTCCACAGGTTCGGGCTTGATCGAGCCGACCGGCTCAATCTCCTTTTCCTGCAAAACTCGCAGCAGCTTCGCCTGCAAATGCAGCGGCAGCTCGCCGATTTCGTCAAGAAAAATCGTCCCTTTATCCGCAAGCGCAAACTTTCCTTTTTTGCCTTGGCGGCTGGCGCCCGTAAACGAACCTTCCTTGTAGCCGAACAGCTCGGATTCAAACAGCTGCTCCGGTATCGACGCGCAATTCACTGCTATAAATGGACCGTAAAACCGCACGCTTTCCCGATGAATGGCATGTGCGAACAGTTCCTTGCCCGTTCCGCTTTCCCCGCCGATCAGAATCGTGCTGCCCGATTTTGCCGCCCGCGCTGCCGTCAGCTTAACCTCCTCGAGTGCGCTGCTTTTGCCGACGATATGCGAGAAGCTGTATTTGGCTCTTGTCGGGGACGTCTTTTTGTCGCGCATATCCGAGTGCAAATATTTGTTGATTTCTTTATATTTTTCGTTCATGGCAAACAACCGGTCGATATCGTCGAACATGATTTTTCCGACAACCGCCACCACTTCGCCGTCGCTGACGATCGGGATCCGGCTCGCTATCATCCAATGTCCGTTGATCAGCTGCAAATCGCCGAATTCCGCCCTTCCCGTTTTGGCGACGATATGAAGCCGGGTGTTATCGATGATTTCGGTTACGTGGCGGCCGGACATACTGCTCACCGTCTGCCCAATGTATGAAGCATACGTTTCATTTGCCGTCAAAATACGGCCCTCCGCATCGGCGATCACGACGCCCTCATTCGCATCCTCCAGCGCGAACTTGTAGAGCCGCGAAGCATTTTCCGCGTTTGCCGCCTGTTCGGACAAGCTGCGGAGCAGACGATGCACCCAGCCGTTTTTCGTAATACGCATGTTCTCTTCACCTACGTTCCAAAAATTCCGCATAAGGTTATGAATATAGTATCACATCTTACGAGGACTTGGCTTACCGACCGACATCAACAAAAAAAAGAGCCCGTTCCCAACCCTCGGAAACGAAGCTCTCTTTTTATGAACAGCTATGAATTCTGCGACTTCCCGGCTTGGCCGCCTGCCAGCAAATAATCGACCGTTTCCTTGATGATGCCTTCCGAAGCTTGCGAGAACGGTGAGCACAGCCCGAAATAATAGTAAGATCCCGTCGCTTCGTACCCGCCCTCATTCAACTGCTCGGCGGTCGACACGTAACCGATCATGCCGTTGCTGTATGCGACAGGAAGAACGTCTCCAGCTGACACTGCCTTTACATACAAGCCATATTCCACGACCATCTCGGCATTCATGGAGAGCAGCGTCAAACCCTCGGCAATGTCGAGCCGCACCAGCTCGAGAGGGACCGATTCCCGAATCAGCGTTGAATCATGCAATAATTGATCGGCCCAATTCCGCTCCCTTTCCTCGCCTTTTTCAAGCGCCTCTTCAAGCATCTCTCGGGACGGTACAAGCTGATAGGGCAGCTCGCAGGAAGCGTAATCTCCATTCAGTTTTCGCAGTGTTAGCTTCTGCAGGGAACCGTCCAGCGCACGAAGTACCGCTCCTTTGAGGCGTGCTCCCATCTCGCGGACCTCCGCATCGCCTCCGTTGTAAAATTTTCCGTCGCGAACCAGAGCAGGCCTTATATTGCCGCAGCAGCCTTGCAAAAACAGAGCGACCGACCGGCCGCCAAGCTCGCGCTCGACCTCTTCCATCGCAATACCGCTGTATTCTGCGGAAATTAGATTGGCATTCGTCACCGTCGGATGGCATGTATAATGAACGAATAATGCTTTCGTTTCACCGGATTCGTTTCTAAAGCGGATTACGGTAACCGCATTATCGTTCGGCCCTTCCGGGTTCGGTTCGAAATGAACGACACCGTTCATGTACTTACGGCGGTTAACGCCGACATCGCAGGTGCTTGATCCCCGTTCTACCGTAACCGGCTCCAAATTGCTCTGCGCTTCCTCAACGCAGGCGACCAGCTTGTTTTCCAGGGATTGTACATAGGACTCGTCGATAAGACCGATGTGCGGCATTAACGCCGACGTTTGCGGGCCCGAATGGCTGTGCGACGCAGTCAGTATGACGTCGGATCTCCTCAAACCGAAACGCTCCGTGAGCTTTCCGATCAGCTTCTCCATTCGTTCCGTGCCCCACCAAATCATGTCGGCGGATGCAACCAGTTGTTTATGCCGAGCCGTTTCGTCAATTTGTTCAAATAAAGCGACGCGAAGATATATAGGGTGGCTTACGCCATCCATGACGCCTTTTCGGTGTCCGTAGCCCGCTAGCGGTACGGGATGCTCCGGAGTGATATCGATTTTAGCCGTGCCGAGCAGCAAATCCATCGTATGATCATCTTCCTTTCATTCCTTCGAGAATACCTGTATTATAGTTGTATCGCCATTATTGTTCAATTGTTTTTTAGCCGTCGTTTCCCTTAGAATCGGGCGGCTTACACAGTATTCATGCCGATATTCGCACAAAATCGCTCTTTTTTAACGAGCGCCGGAACGGTGAAACGAAAGGCAGCCCGGCAGCTTTCCTTGACTTTCACGGTTTCATTCTTCATCATATATTAAACAAAGCCGATAGGCCGAACGCAGGAATTACCGATATTACAGGACAGGATGATCGATTGCGTGAAAAGAGAACATGAATACCGATACTTAAGGCTTGCGGATATTCTTCGCGAGCAAATTTTATCAGGGTACATCAAGCCCGGACAATTTCTGCTATCCGAAAATGAACTATGCAAATATTACGGCATGAGCCGGACGTCCGTCCGAAAGTCGCTGGACCAGCTTCTGAAGGAGGGGCTTATCGTCAAAAAAGTGGGACAAGGCACGATCGTCTCGCCGGACGTCGAGGCGCAAGCCGAAAAACGCCGGACGCTGCGCATATTGGCCGTGACCCCTTCGCATTATTGCGATATGGCGTTGACAACGGTTATCGAAGCGTTCGAGCGCAAATATCCGACCGTCGACGTTAAGCTGCTTCGCATGCCTTCCGAACAGCTGTGGCCGACGATACGCGAAAGCCTGGAGATGGGGATCGAAGCCGATCTCGTTCTTGTGGCGGACCGGCACTACAAAGAAGCCGATCCCGAGCGCGACTGCGTAGAGCTGAACCGGATGCTCGACAACTCGGCCGATGATATATACCCGCGGCTTCTCGAGGCTTTTACCTTGGAGGACAAGCTTCTGGCCGTTCCCGTTACCTTCTCGCCCATTTACATGGCCTACAATCCGGATATGTTCGATCAATACGGAGTGATCCACCCTTTCGCCAACTGGACCCGCGAAGATTTTATGCGCACGGCCAAGCAGCTGACCGTCGACACGGACGGGGACGGCATCGTGGACCAATACGGCTTTTCGTTGCCTTCGTCCATGAGCCGGTGGCCCGTAATTGCGCTTCAGAACGGCGTCGACTTCTCCGACTTGAAAAACAACGGCGATGCTTTATATACGTCGTTCGCTTTCATTCACGATATGCTGTACAGACAGCGGAGCGCCACGCTTCATCTTCCCGGGCGCTTCCAGCAATACACCGCCTTTATGAGGCAGAAAGCGGCTATGATGCTGACGACCGCGATCGAAATTGCGCATCTGAAAAGCGGAAATATGCCTTTCGAGCCGCGCGTCGCACAGCTGCCTTTCGGTCCGGAGCAGTCGACGATGCTTATCGCCAACATGCTCTCGATCCTGCCAAGCTGCAGCGATATGGAGCTGGCTGCACAGTTTATCCAAACGGCGCTCGCTCCAGATATTCAGGAAAAAATAAGCCGCGATACCGGATTTTTGTCCGTCTTGAAATCGGTAAACGCAAAGGTATGGGATCGCCGGCACCTTGAATCGCTGGAAATCGCGAGGGGCGAGCAAGCGTACGGTCTTTTCCTTCACGAGCTGTTCGACGACACGCAATCGATTGTCGAGATCGATAATGAGATGCATCTTTTCTGGTCGGGCTTGGAATCCGCAAAGGATGTTTCGGCAAGACTTGTCGATAAATAATAATCCGAAAAACCTAATTTTTAAGAAGTTTTGTTCCACTACCATCGAGTTTATGGGATACTGAGTCGAAAATTCTCAAGTACCTCAAGATCGAAAACTACATTAAATTACAATACGCACAAAAAAGAGATTGTAAATTAGCTGCGCTAATATACAATCTCTTTTTTATTTGGTAAAATAATACTTGGTTAATAATTACATTATTAGGACCAATCACCTTGAATTTGTTTCGATCTATCACTTACCGAACGGCTGAACGTTAGAAACAGAGCTTTGGATTCCGCCCCGGATAGTTCGGACGAATCTACCTCTTGACCCACACTGAAAGTGCTTTCATTTTTAAGTGTTTCGGAAGATTTCATCGACTTTACAGCAGAATGAAGATTAGGCGACAGTTGAATTGTTGTCATTTGGTATTTCCTCCTTTTTTTATTTATACTACATCATTATATCAAATAAGGTTATATTTGGGGAGTGGTTATATGAATAAAAACATACTAAAACAGATAGTATTGGTTATTTTTGTCGGCATATTAGTATGGTGTCTATCAATAACCTTGCGATTCCCTTATTTAGGAATCAGCTTAGAACAAGCGACGCTAGGTCATTGGGTTATCAATAAATTGAATAATGATAGTTTTAGTGAAAAATATGATCTACAAGTCGGGGATATCGTTCGAAAAATCAACGGCAAAAGTCCAGGCGAATATTCAACGGTAAAAAAATGGGGAATCGTCGAAAAAGCTAATCATTTATTCATTACAAGAGATGGCAGTGATCGCGATATTTTTATTCAGACTAATAATAAACTTACGTATGATATATTTCCGGTTTTAGAAGGTATATTAAGTTTACTGCTTGGCGGAATACTATATATGACTATTCGGCATTCCAAGTCAGCAAGATTGCTGTCATTCGTTTTTTTAGCTATCGGAACCATCTGGATCAGCTTCGGCGCTTCCGTTAGAGGGGATGAAATAGGGAAAATATTTATTGGCAGTTTAATGATGTGCCTTCATATCTTCTTCCTTCAATTTCTCGTCATTTTTTTCAAAGAGAAAGGCGACATCCATCTTCCTATTAACGTATTCAAATATCTTTATGCCATAGTTATTTTAGACATTTTTATTAGATTCTCGTATTTCTCACCAACACTCGCACCGATTGTTTACCGCTACATCAATAACGTACCGCTGTTTTTTTTCATACCCGGATTTTTAATCAATATATTTATTTTATCTTACGTATTTTTCAAATATCATAAACAAAAACCGCACCTTTCGACAATGATCAAAACCGTATGGATTTGTATATTGCTTTCCTTTTTACCTGTAATCTGTTTATCTTTCGTACCCTTGCTAGTAAACGGAAGTTACTACATACATGCTAATTACACAAGCTGGTTCATCTTGCTTTTTCCCGCTTCTTTTGCATATTTGATCGCTTCCAACCAGTTGTATGACATCGGACTCGTCCTGCGGCGCTTTATGCTTGCCGGTATGATCTCGATCGTACCGAGCGGTGTTTTCACAGTCATAAACGCTCTAATGTTTCAACCCGATGCAAGTATGAAACATCTTCTATTTCAATTCGTCATTCTGTTAGTCCTATTCACATTCGTCCTATACGGAATGGAATACTTCACCGGCAAACTCGAGCCGCTTCTGTTCCCGAAGAAAGCCGCGCTCAATAACGCCCTGAAGAAAATATCCAAAAACCTCGGCACGATCTCGAATTTCCGGGAGCTGAAGGATATCATACTTGTGGATATCGTCGATACGCTTCAAGTGGCGGGCGGCGCGATCGCTTTCAAGAGCAACGACCAGCTGGAAATCATACATGCGGGACAAATCGATGCAGATGAAGTCGAACGGCTTGTTCAATCGCCTTTTCCTTATCACCATTCGTCATATTCTTGCATCGAGATTAACCGCAATGAAGAATATTCGAGCTGCTTGCTCATGACACGGAAGAAAACCAACACGCTGCTGGGGAAAGAAGAGATCCAATGGCTCAATTTGATCACCTCCTATCTCGCAGTTTGCTTGGAAAACGTTCATCTGATTCGTAAAATGACGCTGAAGCTGCAGCAGCTGGCCTCACAGCTCCCGGAGGAGCAAGAAGCCCGGGATATTCAATGGTTTCGCAAGATCATGTTCGAGCTGCAGGAAGAGGAGCGGACGCGTATCGCAACCGATCTTCATGATACGACCATGCAGGATCTATTTTTCCTGAAACGAAGGTTCGTATCGCTGCTGAATAAATATGTCATGAACAATGAGGACAAAGAGCAGTTGGACAATCTTATTAATTTTGTCGAGCTGATCAATACGAATTTGCGTCAAAGCTGTTTCGAGCTTCATCCTTTCCTGCTGCAGGAAATCGGTCTGATCCGGACGGTCGGCAAGCTGATTGAGAAAGAATCCTACCTCGTCCCCTTCAAAATCGAGCTTGCAGCGGACAACGCATCTGCTATCGAGAACAAAGACTTGCCCGAGAAAAAACACATTTTCCGTATGGTCCAGGAACTGCTCAACAACGCCAAGAAACATTCGCAGGCAGCCAATATCGAGTTTCGCCTGTATATCGCCGGCCACTTCTTTCATCTGGTGTATAAAGACGACGGCGTAGGTTTTGATCAAAAAGCTGCCGCTTCAAGAGAAATCGGAGGCTCCGGTATCGGCTTGGAGCAGCTGAGAGGCAGAATTCTGCACTTGGGAGGCACTATTGAAATAACGTCATCGCCCGGTAACGGCTCTACATTTCATATCGCCATACCGTTGAATACGGCAGGCTCCCGTTTCCAAGCGAACGTTAGAGCTGCGAAGCATGCATTCTCTCACTGACAGGAAGGGCTGGTACAAACAAATGAACAATGAAATATTTGCAGAGACAAATCGTATTATCGATACTTACATATGGGAGCCGAATTTACGGGAATTGCTTAAATCGTTCATCATCGAGAAGAAGGAGGAAAAAAGCAGCTGGGGGGCAATGACCCTCTATACGCACTACATGCTGGGAGGCTCGTCGCCCCATATTGTTCAACTTGCCGCCGGTACGGAATTAGTCGTTTTGGCGCTTGATATTATAGACGATCTTCAGGATCGGGATAACGAAAGCAAAGCTTGGATGAAATGCCCTCCGGAGAACGCGCTTAACGGCGTCTTGGCGCTCCTTATGGGTTTTGTCGGACAGTTGGGTCATTTGCCTGGAAACGAGTCGTTCAGGCCGCCTGCAGAGGCCAGCCAAATCATAGCGAGGTCCATTAACGGGCAGCAGCGGGATTTGAACAACCGGATCGGGAACGTCGATGACTGTTTGTCCATGATTCAGGAAAAATCCGGTTCGCTGATGAGACTTGCTTTTTATATGGGATATGCGCCGCTTCGGTGTTCTGAGGAAACGATCGGGCAGTTGAACGAGTTGGCCGACTGTATCGGACTTATCCATCAAATCCAGAACGATATTAACGACCTGCTCCGGTACGATGTCAAAAACGATCTGTTTGCGAAAAAACGGACCGTCCCCATTCTGTTCATGCTGGAGGACAATGACGAATCATTCGTCGAATTGAAGCGCTACTACGAGGGCTCGCTCGGCCTTGACGAGTTCCTCCTGAAGAAACAAGCTTGCTTGCAATATATTCAGGATTCCGGGTGTATCGAATATGCCAAGGTCGTCCAAACGTTATGCGTCCAGAAAGCCGATGAAATTTTCGGCGCCATCGAAGCGCTGTCCCCGTGGAAGGAAAAGCTGCGGGAAATTACGTATGAAGCCTTTACGTAGTCGTCAAGTCCCCTTTTATCTTAGATGCGAACAAAAAAGCTCCGATTGCCGCAGCTGCGACAAACGAAGCTTTTTTTTGCAATCGTTGGCGGATTAAGAATCCAAAAATCCAAGACGATAGCCGTACTCCATCAAGCCGTACAATGGACCTTGCTCTTCGTCCTTCTGTAGGCCTTTTTGCTTTTTCAAATCCAAATATTGCTTCCAGACGAGCGGCAGCTTGTCCTCCGGACCTTTGACCCCAAGCAGCAAGGAAAGCAGCGAACGCTTGTACGCACTTTCCGCCTCAGCCGCAAGCTTCGCAATCGGCTCCCAGTCCTCGATGCCGGCTTCGTGCAAATAACGAACGGCAAGCTCGACGAATACAGGCTCGTCGTCGGTAGCCAGTTTGTCGAGAACGATCGGCGTTACCGCTTCTTTATGCTTCACCAATTGATCCAGCAAAAGCTTATGGTTCACTTTATCCGTCTGCTCGTTCATTCGTTCTACCAAAGCGGCGGCATCGCTCAACCCGGAGATGAAATCCGCTTCATCCTTGCCGCGGTTCATTTGCTTGGAGAGCTGATTTACCTTCTCCATCGTTGCCGGGAGCGTCAGCATTCCCCAGACGAGCGCAGGCTGCGATACTTTCTTAAACGGCTGCAAATCGAAAAAATGCTGGGATAGTCTAGGCGTATCCATAGCCTCGTATAAGGCGCTTTGTTCTTCAGTAGATTTGTTGATGCAGCATTTTTTGTATTTAAGGCCGCTTCCGCAAAAGCATGGTTCATTTCTTCCGATCGACATAATATCAAGCCTTTCATGTATAGTTAAAGGTGGGGTCAGCAAGATTATACCAGAAATTTGCCAAAAGGGAAAAACGTGTTGCTTGTTTCCCGCGCTTTTTTTGACAAAACGCAACAATTTTCTCGGGTATTCGCCATTGCCGCTATTAATGCTCTACTAGTCACTTTACATCAATTACATACCCGCCGTCAAAAAAGAACAAAACCTTTTCGCTGACCGGCTTCTTCCAGATGTGCTCGACAGCCCGCGCATACAGCTCCAGCTGCACGCGATACCGCTCTTCCAGCTGCTTTGTTTCATACCCTTCCGTTCGATCCGTCTTATAATCGAGCAGAACGATCCCTCGATCGTCCTCGAACAAACAGTCGATAACCCCCTGAATCAGAACGGTCTCCTCAGCCGCGGACTCGTCGGCATCGGGGTACGCTTCTCCGGCCTTCAGCCCATAGCTGAAAGGCGTCTCCCGCAGCACGCGCTCCGCCGCAAGCAGCCGTTTGCCAAACGCTCCCGCGAAAAATCCCGCGATAACATTCGGATCGACCGCATCCGCTTGCTCCTCCGTCATTAGCCGCTTGGCCATCATCTCGTCAAGCGTCGCCCGAACGGTGTCCGCATCAACTTTCCCGCGGAGCGGAATATGCTGCATGACGGCATGAAACGCCGTTCCGCGTTCCGCGCTAGTCAGCTCTTTACGCTCCATAAACCGCGGCCTGCGGAAGGCGGAGCCGGCCGCTGCGGTACGGGGAAGCCCGCCATCCGCTCGCACCCGCTCCAATGGGGCCGCCGTCCAGCCCGCTTCGTCCGATTGACTGTCGATCTTGGCCGTTCTACGTTCATGCAGCCGTTTCATTTCGGTAACGCTCGTTTTTGAAAATAATTGTGACGCTTGCTCGTTCGGATACCGCCAGGCGAGTCTTCTGTTCACTTCGATATCCGCCGTCTCGGCAGATCCGCGAACCGGCCGCAGCTCCCGCAATTCGGCAAGCTTTTCTTCCAGCTCTAGATGCCGTTCTACCGACGCGGCAGCTTCAGCTGCGGCAATCGAAGGCGGCGTTTGCGAGAAACGCCATATGGACGGCTCCTCGCCGAGCCACAGCTGCGCTTTTGGCGGCTCCAGTCCGCCAAGCTCCCGAAGCGGCTTTGCGTGCGGATGGCGAATCAATGCGGGACCAAGCCAATCCAGATAACAGCGCGCCTTGGCCAGCTCATGATCCGGCAGCTCGACCGATTCGCACGTTAGCTGCCGTCCCCAGCGTTCCAGCTGCTTTTGCAGCGATTGCACCGTTCCCAGCAAAATAAGCTTTTCGCGCGCACGGGTAAGCGCCACATAAAGCACCCGCATCTCCTCCGCCAGCGTCTCCAGCCGCATTCTGCGGCGAATCGCCAGCATCGGCAGCGTCGGGTAGCTGACGCGCTGCGAAATATCGACGAACTTCGGGCCGAAGCCGAGATCCTTATGAAGAAGAAAGCTGCCGTTCAAATCCTGCTGGTTAAACATTTTCCCCAAGCCGGCTACGAAAACGATCGGGAATTCGAGCCCCTTGCTTTTATGGATGGACATGATTCTGACGACGTCCTCCTGCTCGCCAAGCGCCCGGGCCGTGCCAAGGTCGCCTCCGCCGTCTCTCATCCGTTCGACGAAGCGAAGGAACCGGAACAGCCCGCGGAAGCTCGTCGCCTCATACTGCCTGGCACGATCGTACAAAGCGCGCAGATTCGCCTGCCGCTGCACGCCTCCCGCAAGCCCGCCGACGAAATCGTAGTACCCCGTTTCCCTGTAAATACGCCAAATCAAATCGGCAAGCGCGCCTTGCCTCGCTTCCTGCCTCCAAAGCTCGAGCCGCTCCAGAAATCGCTTGAGCCGTAATCGGAGAGTGGCTTGCGATTCGATCCCCGCATCTTCGCCATCCGTATCCGATTCGGCATAAGCAAGCAGCGCGGCGAAATACCCGTCTCCTTTGCGCGCCAGCCGGACAAGCGCAAGCTCTTCGCCGTTCAAGCCGACAAGCGGCGAACGAAGCACCGCGGCAAGCGGAATGTCCTGAAACGGATTGTCGATCACTTTCAACAGCGACAACACCGACTCCACTTCCGTAGCGGCAAAATATCCGGTGCTCAGCTCCGCATAAGCCGGAACGCCGAACAGCTTCAGCTCTTCGATCAAAAGCGGCGCCCAGCTTTGCGTCGCCCTCAGCAGGATAACGACGTCACGGAAGGTGGCCGGCCTCATGCCGCCCGCTTTCTTGTCGAAGACGAGCATCGGCTTATCGCCGTCCAGGCCAAGCCGCTTGCGCACTTGCAGCGCAATCGTTCTGGCTTCCAGCTGAGCGGTTTCCAACTCCAGCGTTTCGTCCGGCGCCTCGCCTTGCTCTTGGCTGTCCTCGTCGTCCGCGCCGTCTTCCCGGCGCTCGGCTGCCGCACCGCTTCCGTTCAAGCCGCTATCGCCCGATGATTTGTCCAGCAAAATCAACTCGACGGCCATATCGTCCGATTGATGGAACGCCTCCGGATAATTTGCTCCGTAAACAAGCTCTGCGCTGCGGTCGTAAGCCACCTCACCAACCGCTTCGTTCATCGTCTGCTTAAACACGAAATTGACGGCATCGACAACTTGCCTCCGGCTGCGGAAATTGCAGGCGAGATCGATTCTTTTGCCCGCTCCGCCGCCTTCTTTAGCGTAATTGCGGTACTTTTCCAGAAACAAACCGGGCTCCGCCAGCCGGAACCGATAGATGCTCTGCTTGACGTCGCCGACCATAAACCGGTTGCCTGGCGTATCCTTGGCAATCAGCCCGACGATCGCGTCCTGCACCCTATTCGTGTCCTGATATTCATCAAGCAGCACTTCGACGAATTGTTCGCGGTAATCGAGCGCCGC
This sequence comes from Paenibacillus contaminans, assembly GCF_003285015.1. GTDB lineage: Bacteria > Bacillota > Bacilli > Paenibacillales > NBRC-103111 > Paenibacillus_V > Paenibacillus_V contaminans. Next base: position 69,905 of record NZ_QMFB01000003.1, read on the forward strand.
TTGGGAAGGCAGCAGCTCGTCCGCCGCCGATTTGGAGCCTGTCAAAATTCGCAGGCAAAAATGCTCCAAATCCGCGAAATCGAGCAATCCCTTATCCGCCTTCTCCTGCTGGTACAGCTCCCCGAAACGAAGCACAAGGCCGACCAGCATTTCGATCAGCGGCGCCATGTCGCGCAGCTCCCGCTCGTATTGCTCCGGCGTTCTCGTGAATAATTCCTTCCGCAGCTTGCCCAGCTGCTCCTTCGCACCGTCGCGAAGCGATTTCACCCGCTCCTGCAGCGCTTTATCGTAATGATCGCCCTTACACGGCTTGAGCCGGCCGAACGAGGCCGTCTGCATCCCTTCATACAGACGCTCCCACGATTCCCCGCATGCCTCAAGGAGACGCTCCAACTGAACGAGCTCTTCTTCGATCCCCGCCAAATACGGCTCCGGTCCGCCTGGCTCCCGGCAAAAACGTACCGCTTCGCGGAGCAGACCGACCATGCCTTCCAGCTCAAGCCTAACGTCCGAAAGCAAGCTTGACAGCCACGGGTTCGGCCCGTCCGCATCCGCTTTCCCGAAGCCAGCCGCCATGCCCCGCAGCCAGCTTTCCGGATCGGGATGGCTCCGCGATTCGTCGTAAAGCCGCTGGATCAAAAACATAAGCGGCACATCGCTGCGTTCCCCGCCGAATGAATCGATCAATCGGAAAAACGGGCTGTCCGGCTCCGAATCCGAATAAAACGATTCCATCAGCTCCTCCAGCAAATCTTGCCGCATTAGATCCGCTTCGGTTTCATTCGCAATCCGGAATCCCGGGTCGAGATCGATTAATTGGAAATACCGGCTGATGACATCCTTACAGAAGGAATGGAGCGTCGTAATCGAAGCCCGGCCGATCAGCGCAAGCTGCCGGCGCAAATGATCGGAATCCGGCTGCTCGAGCAGCGCCTTCTCCAGCGCATCGCGAATACGCTCACGCATTTCCGACGCCGCCGCTTTCGTAAACGTCGCCACAAGCAGCCGGTCTACATCGACCGGGTCATCCGGATCGGAGATGCGCCTAATGATCCTTTCGACAAGCACAGCCGTTTTGCCGGAGCCTGCCGCAGCCGCTACGAGCAAATGCTCCCCGCGGCTTACGATGGCGCTCCACTGGTCGTCCGTCCAGGTGCTTCCGGCCGGCTTTTGCATAAGCTTCGTCATTAGGTCTCACCTCCGTTTCGTTTCGGAAGAACGAAAACAGGAACCGGTGCAGAGCCGCCGCCGGTTTTGCCTGCGAACTCGTCTCCGACCGCTTGCCATACGTCTTCCTTGCTTCTTTCCTCCAGCAGCTCGAACCCGTTCCCTTCGAACGCCGCATCGAATTGGCATACGGGCTTGAAGGAACAGAACGTGCAAGCCAGCTTCTTCCCCATGCGAAAAGGCTCGACGGCGCACTGGCCGTTCGTAATTTCCGTTCCGATGCGGCCGATAACGTGCCGTACGTGTCCGCGCAGCTGCTCCCACTGCTCGCCTGTCGCTACCGAGGCGCTTTTGTAGAAGCCTCCGTCCGCCTTCACGGCGACCGGCAGAAGATCGGAATGGCCGTTCTTCTCGGCCAAACTGCCGTCCATAAGCCTTACCGCCTCGAGATCGGCCATCACGAGTCCGCGCATTTTGAACCGTTTGCGCATTTCCGCTTCGACGGCATCGGGCGGAAGCGCGTTGCTGCTCGATATGATCGGATTATGCACATGGAAATAGAGCACGCCGCCGGGCAACGCTTCCGTTCCCAGCCACGATACGGCGTTCGTCAGCACGACGTCCAAATACGTAAGCATTTGCAGCGAAAGCCCGTAATAAACCTCCGACATGCGAAGCGTCGTCGGACTTGATTTGTAGTCGATAATGCGGACATACGTATCGCTTTCGCCTAGCGCCTTGTCCACTCTATCGATCCGGCCCACAAGCTCCATCGTGAAGCCGTTGTCCAATTCGATCCGGTACGAAGGCAATTGTTCGCCTGGTCCGAAGCCGAGCTCAAGCGCAGCCGGCTCGAAAGCACCCCGGCGCGCATGCTCGGCCAGCACGACGGATGCGCGACCCACGACATCTTTCAGCTTGCGGGTCATGTACCGGTAACGCGAGGAGCTTAACAGTATTTGTCCCTGAAGGCGCGGCGCCAGGATATCGACAATATCGTCCACTCGCTGCGCCAGCTGCTCGGCCGACAGCAGTCCCCATGCCAGGTTTTCCTGCTTCAGCTGCTTTGCCAGAAGGCTCAGCGCAGCATGGAACAGCTGTCCGATATCCGGCGCCTCCAATCTGTAAATGCGCCGTTCCCGCAGCTTCAGACCGTAAGAGGCGAATTGCGAGAACGGGCAGGCGACGAAACGCTCCATTCGGGAGACGCTCGCGCGAAGATGACTCCCGTACAGCATCCGGGTTGTATCCAGAGAAAGCGATTTTTCTTCGTTTGTATAATAAAGCGCGCCGATGAGTCCCGTCAGTTTATTGCGCCATTCCGGCTGCAGCGCGAACCAATTGTACAGGCTCCACCAAAGCCCGTCGATCGAAACGCCCCGCATCGCTTGCTTCAGCTGCACGATCAAATGCGAAAGCGTACGTTCCGGGTGAACGACGAAGTCAAGCTGCTCTTCTTCCGTCATCCCTGCAGCCGGTTCGCCTAGCAGCAGCCGGTCCTTGCTGCCGGGAAACAGCGATTTGATTTGCTTTATCGCTTCCGATGGTAGCAGCATTTTGCCTTCCTCATCCGCCATCGGATAGCTCAGCCATAAATAATGAGACGGCGCGCACAACACCGTATAAATCAAAAACTGTTCGTCCAGCAGCTTGCGCCTGCTGCTTTCCGCAAGCGGCAAGCCGGACGCAAGCAGCGTTTCCCGCTCATTCTCGCTTAATACGCCGTCCTCGTTTATCGCTTTCGGCAACACGCCGTCGCTTACGCCAAGGACGAAAGACGCTTTGACTTGAGCGGAGCGGGTCCGGTCGATGCTGCCGATCAGCACCTGATCGAGCGAAGGCGGCACCAAGCCGAGTCGAATGTTCTCAAGTCCCGTCTCCACAAGCTCGGCAAACCAGTCGACGGACAGCTCGTCCGAGCCCATCAGTTCGTCAAGCTCGTCAAATATATCGATGACGCTATCCCACACTTGAGCATGCTCGCGCGCTTTTTCCGGCTGGCCGGCGGCGATGCAGTTTTCGCTCCACCGTTCTAGCTTCTCCGGCGCGTTCACTTCCGTGAGCAGCGTAAATAACGCCTCCGTCATTTGGCGGGCGTCGGCAGCCTTCCGCAGCCGTTTCTCGAAGCCCGCCAGCGGCGATACGACCGCATCCCGGCATATCAGCAGCCTGCGGAACGCCCGCTCCTCCCGACCGCCGGCCGTAGCTCCCGAACGCTCCGGCTTCAAGCCTTCGCCGCTTTGTTCGCCGCTTGCGGCTTCGTCCTCCGCCTCTTCCAGAGAAAAGCTCGTTTTGGAACGCCAATAACGATCGTCCGTCCAGCGGTAGCCTTGTATGCCGTAAGCAAGCACGTAATTTTCCAGCTCATCCATCGCATGCCGATCGATTGCTTCTTCCCCGGAGACTCCCGTTTCAAGAGGCAGCAAAAAATCCGTTTTCACGCAGCGAAAAACAGCGTCATAACGCCAGCTGCCGCGCACAACCTCAAGCGCCGAGCGGATCAGCTCGATTAACGGGTGATGCATGACCGTACGTTTTTGATCAAAAAAGCAGGGAATCCCGTAATCGGCAAACACGGTGGCGAGCAGTTCGCCGTAATCTTCTATATTTCGAACGCGAACCGCCATGTCGCGCCAGCGCAATCCGCCGTCGCGAACGAGTCCGACGATTCGCCTGGCGGCGCCCTCTACCTCAGCACGCCGATGGACGGCAGCATAAATGCCGATTCCCGACACAGCGGATCCCAAGGCTGCAGGAGACAACTTGCCGCCGGCCGGAATGCCCGATTCCATTTCCAACTCCGCATCGATCGGGTAAAGCGTCTTGCGGCGCGATAGCCGCAGGTCGTAATTTCGCTCCAGATGCGCCAGCATCGGACTAGCTATGAAACGCGGCGGCACGTCGCCGTCAAGCATAACGACCTCGGCAGCTCCGCGTCCCATTGTAACGATTTGTTCCTGCAATCGTACCATCGTCATCGCCGTAGGATGGAATAAATTCAGCTCATGAGGCTTCTCGCCCGCACCGTAGGGCTTATCTAGGCAAAGCGTTACGGTTACGCTGCGGCAATGCTTCATACAAGCGGCGACAACGGCTTGCTCCTGCGGCGTAAAGCCGAAAAAGCCGTCTACCCAAACCTCCGCCTCCCTCACCGCCGAGCTGCTGCCGAGACGCGCCGCCAAATGGGCCAAATAATCTTCGCCGTCCAAATAGTGACGGGCAAGCTCTTCCTCGTAATCACGCAATACGATCGACATATCGTGGAGCTTATCCGACAGCAGTGAGGAAATGCCGCGCTTGCCACTCTGCGGGCTTAAATCCCGTTCTCCCTCGCCAAAAAACTGCTGCAGATGTTTATCCAAGCTATCTGCCGAAACGCCGTAACGTTTCAGCTCGCTGTACAACGCGTGGAGCTTCTCGATAAAACCGATTTGCTCAGCCGAAGTCTGAAACAATTTCAACTCTTCCTGACGCTTATGTAAAATACGCTGAAGCAGCATCATTTTACCGGTGTCGCCGATCGGTATGCGCGCCGTATCCCCCGTCTCCTGCATGACGCGCCAGGCCAAACGGCGAAAGCTCAGCACCTGGGCGCGGATCAGGCCGTTCAAGCCCGGCGTCGAGACCAGCGCGTGCTCCGCCTGGAAAGTCGCCTGCTCGGGTACGAGCAGGATAAGCGGATGGCCGTCCGGCCCGGCAAGCAAGCGCTGCCGAATGTCGTCGAGGCATCGCATGCTTTTGCCGCTGCCCGAGCGCCCCAGCACAAATCGAATGGTCATGGCGGGATAACCTCCTAAACTACCTCTCGTGAAATGCCCACTTTCCGGCAATCCATAGCCTTTAAGCTCCGAATCCGGCCGTAGAAAGCGGCGTATCGTAGTATTCTATCATATTTGAAGACAATCTAGGATCGTTTATATCCATAGAGCAAGATAGCATATGTTGGCATTCTCCGGATCTCGTCTATCCCTTTCGTTTGCTGTTGCGAAGCATGACGATCGTAAATAAAATCATGGAGAGCGCGAAAATGCCGATCAAAAATACGGCAAAGCCCCAGCTCGCCAAATTTTGCATCCAGCTGCCGGTCGATTCCTCTCCCTCGCAAGCGCAAGCTTGAACGGCAGAGCCTATGAAAACCGTATACATCGCAAAAAATGCGACTGCGCCGATTCCAGCAGCGTATATGCCTTTATGTTTGGCTTTCCCTTTCAACCTTATCATTCCTTTACTGTCTTTTCGTCAAGACTGCTTAATCGGTACAACACTCCTATTATACCAGAGACGGCATACCAACCAATAATAGTTGCTCGTCGAACAACAACAGCCGCATCGGCCGTCGGGCGGCCTAGCGGCTGTTTCGTATCCGTACGGAGCACAATGCAAGTACGGGTACCCTAAACCTTCGGGCAAAACATGATTCCGCGAGCATCGGTTCCTGACAGAACCGGGGTCGCTTCCGTCATAAGCCGGACATTTCCAGCCTATTCGTCTCCTTCAGCTCGCGAATGGTCCCGGCTCCAATGCCGAACATGGCAATGCGCAGCTCCAGCTCCAGCTTGCCAAAAAGCGCTTCGATAAGCTCCTCCGAATCGACCGCGGCTGCCAGCAAAGAACGGCCGAAGCCGGCCAAATCCGCACCGAGCGCTATCGCCTTGGCGGCATCGACGCCGCTTTGCACTCCGCCGCTGCCGATCACAACCGCATCCGGCACGGCCGTTCGAACGTCGCGAATGCATTCGGCGGTCGGAATTCCCCAATCGGCGAACGCTTCGGCAGCCGCTTTGCGGACGGCATCCCGCGAACGGTGCTTCTCCACCTGGCTCCAAGACGTGCCTCCCGCGCCGGCAACATCGATGAACGATATCCCCGCCTCGGCAAGCTTTCGCGCCGATTCGCCGTCTATACCCCATCCCACTTCTTTAATCCCGACGGGCACGTGAAGCGATTTGCAAACTTGTTCGATTCGATTCAGCAGCCCGCTGAAATCGGTATCGCCTTCCGGTTGAAACGCCTCCTGCAAACTGTTCAAATGCAGAACGAGCGCATCCGCTTCCGCAAGCTCGACGGCATGCCTGCATTGATCGGCGCCGTAGCCGTAATTCAGCTGAACGGCGCCAAGGTTTGCAATGACCGGTATCGTAGACGCGACCTTCCGGATACGAAACGTATCTGCCAGTTCCTCTTTTTCAATTGCAGCCCGCATGGAGCCGAGCCCCATCGCCCATCCCCGCCGCTCCGCAGCTGCAGCCAGCCGCATGTTGATGACGGCCGCTTCCTTCGTCCCGCCGGTCATCGAGCTGACGAGTAAAGGCGCGCGCAGCGTTTTATTCAGAAAAACGGTCGATAACGAAATGTCGGCCAATCGTCGCTCCGGCAAAGCATTATGCCGGAACCGGTAGCGCTCGAAGCCGGTTCGAATCCTTTCTCCGCCCACGTCGCGGTTTAGACAAATCTCGATATGCTCGGCCTTTCTCGATTCGGTAACGGCGGCGGAGTCCGCGATCGTTCCGCTTCCTTCCGTCGCGCTTGCTTGGCCGTTTACATGTTCGTACGCTTTCATGCGCTTCCCCTCTCGGTCCATCCTCATGGCCTGTTCTTCACAGCCGTTCACGTAAAGCCTCTCGTATCGGGCTTCGCTTTACTCTAGCATAACACAATGCGATATTTTTCCCAAGGTTCGCTTCATTTTCGGGGCTCGGTATAACCCCCGTGAAGTATTGCCGTCAGCACATATCTTAAACTTTACGAAAATAAGGTATAATGGAGAAGACTTTCCATTTCCGAACTTTGAGAGGAGTCTATCGATGAAAATTACGTATATCGGTCATTCTGGTTTTGTTGTTGAAGCGGACGGGCACCGCGTGGTCATCGACCCTTTCCTGACGGGAAATCCGCTTGCTGCCGTGAAGGCGGAAGACGTCAAGGCGGATGCCGTTCTGCTCACTCACGGCCATTCCGACCATATCGGAGACGCGCTGCCGATCGCACTCGCTAACGGCTGCCCGATCATATCGAATTTTGAGATTGCCGCTTATTTCTCGGCCAAAGGCGCGGAGACGGTCGGCATGAACACGGGCGGAAGCTGCGCGTTCGAATGGGGCTCGATCAAATGGACGCAAGCGTTCCATAGCTCCAGCATACAAACGGAGGACGGTACCCTGATTTACGGAGGACAACCGTCCGGGCTGCTGTTAACGATGGGCGGCCGCACGTTTTACCATACAGGCGACACCGCCTTATTCAGCGATTTGAAAATGATTGGCGATCGCCATGCGATCGACGTTTGCGCCTTGCCGATCGGCGATTTTTATACGATGGGTCCCGACGATGCGCTGCAAGCGGCCGAATGGGTTCACGCCAAGCTTTCCATCCCGATCCATCACAGTACGTTCCCGGGAATCAAGCAGGATGCGTTGGCATGGGTCGAACGCCTGGAAAGCATAGGGCTGCGCGGAATCGCGCTCCAGCCCGGGCAATCGACGGAGGTTTAGCCCGTCGGAAGCAGCGGCATGTTCTGCAAGCGAGTTGTTTGCCGCATGTGTATGAACGGACGAATTTGACGAGCATATTGCAAAAAAAGCCTGAAGAGGATGTTCGTTCATCCGCTTCAGGCTTTTTGGCATGTAACCGAGCTTATATTCCTTGCCGTCTCCGAATCACTCTCTGAGCATCGGCACGGCAACTGCCTCCTTGTGCGAAATGCAATTCTTTCGCCAGGTTTGCGGCGCGAAGTCTTCGGCTTTTTACTCCGCCCCCGAATCGTTCGCGGTTTTCATACGAAGCACGCTGCGGTATTTGACGAAGCTGACGATCCGCCAAGGCACGATGTAGCAGACCGCAAGCAGGAAGAAAAGAAAAAGCATTGTCGCCTGATCGATTCCTCCGATATAGTTGCGCAGCGCCAGCCGAATAACCAGCAGCCCTGCGAGCGCGGCGATGAACGCTTTGCTTCGCTTCGCATAGATGTTCCCGTCCTCGCGTATTTCGTAATTCGTCGTGACGATCATCGGTATGGACAACAGCAGACCGAGGGCGATCGTTACAAGCGCCTCCTCTAATGTCACGTGAATGTCCGGACTTGACAACTGAACAAATCCGATAGACATAAAGATAGGAGGCAAGACGAGACGAAGTCCCGAGCCTTTCATCGGCACCCGCATGGCTCTCGTTCTGCGCCAGAGGATAAGCCCGAATACGGCTACAATCATGAATAATGTAGAATTCCCAGTCATTTCGATCACCTGTATATGCAAGAGTTATGCAAGTATTGTACCTTTTTGCGGAATGCCGCAGCAACTGACTATTTGCACCTTTTCATCCTGACCATAGTAACAACGGCCTTGGCTTCGCCAGCCAAGACCGCAGTATCCGCTATTTGCTCGTCACTTCGAAAACGGCGAACTTCAAGTAATTTCCTTCATCCACGCCCAGCACATGAGGATGGTCTTTGCCGGCCGCGCGCCACTCGATCAGCCGCAGCGTTTTCCCGGCATCGGTCGCCGCTTCGTGGATCGTTTGCAGGAACAGCTCCGGCTTCATATGGTACGAGCAGCTTGCGGTAACAAGAAAGCCGCCTTCGTTAACAAGCTTCATACCGTGAAGATTAATATCCTTGTAGCCGCGGCACGCCCCTTCCACGGCGCTCCGCGATTTGGCGAAGGCCGGCGGATCCAAAATGACGACGTCCCACGTGCGTCCGCTCTTCTCCAGCGGCTTCGACGTGTCCACCTTCTTCCCGGCGGCCTGCCCGCGCAAGCTTCGCTCATCCGCACCGCGCACCTGCTCCCGCAAATAATCGAAGGCGTCCGCGACGACGAATTCGACGCGGTCCTCGAAGCCGTTCAGCGCGACATTGCGCCGGGCGCTATCGATGGCATGCTCGGAAATATCGAGGCAGGTCACCTTCTTGGCTCCGTATTTGCAAGCATGGAGCGTAAAGCTTCCGGTGTGGGAGAAGCATTCCAGAACGGTCGCGCCGTCCCAATACGGAAAAGTGACGACTTTGCCGTTGGCGTTAACCGGCACCATTTCGCCGTTATCCGGATTCTCCTTCAGCTCGATGCCGCTGCGGCGCCCCCATCCTGTCATAAGCGATGCTATTGATGCGCGGTTCTCACGCTGATCGAAGAAATAGCCGGTTTTTTGCCCCTCTTCAATGTCGACTTCGAGCTGGAGGCCGTTCTCCACAATGCGGACATGCCGCGGGCATTGTCCGTAAATAAGCCCCTTCGTTTGCGGGAGCCCTTCCAGCTCGCGAACCGGCACATCGCTTCGCTCGTATATGCCGGATGGCTGCATAACGTCAACGAGCGCTTGAACGATCGCATCGCGCCGCAGGTCCATTCCTAGCGTAAGCAGCTGAACCACGAGAACATCGGCGAATTTATCGACGACAAGTCCCGGCAGCATATCGGCTTCGCCGTGAACGAGCCGGAAGGAATCGGTATTCGTTACGAAACGGCGGCGAAGCTCCAAGCATCGCGCGAGCCGATCGGCGAAAAAAGCCGTATCCATGTCGGCGATGTGCGTATGCGAGATGACGCGGCTGACGATCTGTGACTGCGGGTTATAGTATCCGGTCGCCAAATACGCGCCTTTATGGTTATGAATCGGCACAAGGGAGCCCGGTGCCGGTTCGCCTTCGATACGGTCGACCTCGCTGCGGAAAATCCAGGGATGGCCCTGCTCCAATCTTTTTTTGCGTTGTTTGTTCAATACGATCATAGGTCGGTTTTCCTCTCCGTTCCGTTCGTTCGCTGAATTGCTTTCGTCATTCCTAGAGATGGCCAAGCATATAATGGGATGATGTTTCGGGAAAGGAGACAAGCGGTTATGTTCAGATCCGTCATTATTCCGCTGCTTATAGGATTGGCCGTCTTTATCGCCGGCATGAAGGTGATGGAGCTTTCGCTTCACGCGCTTGCAGGCAACCGTCTGCAGCGGCTGCTGGAGCGATTTACCCGCACCCCCGCACGCGGCATGCTGACCTCGACGGCGCTGACAGCGGCGCTGCAAAGCAGCTCGGCCGTCACGGTCATCGCGATCGGCCTTGTCAATGCCGGTTTCATGAGCTTCCCGCAGTCGCTCGGCATTATTCTTGGCACGAATATCGGCACGACGCTGACGACCGAGCTGCTCAGCCTCGATATCGCCCGATATGCGGTACCGCTGTTTGCGGGCTCGGCGGCCGTGTGGGTACTCTCGGCGCTTACCGCAGCGATCGCCAAAACAAACGAGCGAACGGTAAACGCCGCCCGCTCGTTCCGTCATGGAGCCATTGCGCTAAGCGGCTTCGCTTGCGTCCTCCTTGGCATGGAGACCATGCAGGCGGTTATTCCCGAGCTTCGCGAACGGGGGGTCTTTACATGGCTCGTCCAACAAGCGCAGCACAACGCCTTGTGGGGCATTGCGGCAGGAGCCGCAATCGCCGCTCTCATACACTCGAGCGCGGTCATCATCGTGATGGCGATGGGCCTCGCCGCATCGCAAACGATTTCGCCCGAGCTTGGCATCGCGATCACGATCGGCGCCAATGTCGGCACATGCGCAACGGCGCTCGTCGCCAGCATCGGCGGCAGCCGCGCGGGCACGTGGGTCGCATGGAGCCATGTCACGTTAAACGTAGCGGGCGCGGTCTTGTTTTATCCGTTCATCTCGGTTCTCGCCGCGTTTACGGCTTTATTCGCCTCAAGTCCCGGGGAGCAAGTCGCGCATGCGCAGACGCTGTTCAACCTTATCGGGTCGCTGATTGCCTTGCCCTTCTGCTATTTGCCGATATGGAGCAGACTGAAGTCGACTTGAACGCCGCCGGCGCGCCTCGTTTCAGTAAGCGGCTTGTCCCGCCGTTCCGGATACGATCGCAATCCCCGAGCTCGTGCCGATACGCGTCGCTCCCGCTTCGATCATCGCCAGCGCGGTTTGTTTGTCGCGAACGCCACCCGACGCTTTTACCCCGGTCGCCGGCGCTACGGAGGCCCGCATCAATCGGATGTCGTCAACCGTCGCACCGCCCGGTCCGAAGCCCGTCGACGTTTTGACGTAAAGCGCACCCGCCTGCTCGCTGAGCCGGCATGCGATCCGCTTCTGCTCCTCGTTCAAATAACCTGTCTCGAATATGACCTTGACGAGCGCCGATCCGTTCACCGCCTCGACAACGCCGCGTATATCGCGTTCTACGGCCGCGTAATCGCCGTCCAGAAGCCGGCCGACATTCAGCACCATATCGATCTCGGAAGCCCCGTTCTCCACGGCATCCGCCGCTTCGAACGCTTTCGTCCGGCTGCTCATCGCTCCGAGCGGAAATCCCGCAACGACGCTGATCCGAACGCCAGAGCCGTTCAATCGTTCTTGGCAGAAACGCGTCCAGCCGCCGTTCACGCAAACGCTAAAAAAACCGTATTGCATCGCTTCGTTGCAAAGCTTCTCGATCGCCTCGGCACGGGCATCCGGCTTGAGCAGCGTATGATCGATGTAGGATGCAAGCGGTTCGCCTTCCATTCCCGTCATCTCAATTCACCTCGTAACCGAGCCGCTGCAGCGCTTTGCCGAGCACCGACTCATTGTTTCCGTATCCGGAATGCTTTTGCTTCAGCCATGCGTCTAACGGATGCAGCCACTCCACGCCGCGAATCTCTTCGATTTGCGCCTGCAGCTCCCCGCCGGTCGCTTCCACTAAATAATAATGCACTTCTTTGTCTACGATCCCCTTCTCCGGGAGCGAAAACTGATAAGCGATCGTTTCTAACGGCTCGACGATTCGTCCTTCGATACCGGTCTCCTCCAAAATTTCGCGCAGCGCCGTTTGCTCGACCGTTTCGCCCGGCTCCATTTTCCCTTTCGGAAGCGTTATTTTACCGTACCGATCCTGAATCATCTGTATTTGCAGCGTTTTATCCTTGTGCCGATACACGACACCGCCAGCTGAAATTTCCTTCACGCTTTCATCCTCCCTGTACGTAAGCCTGATTTTCCAATCCGCCTATTATGTATGCTTGGGAAAACAGAAGGACTTCATTCCCGTAATAGCCGGAACGAAATCCTTCCCCCATGAACTGCTGCCAAATCTTTAAACGATAACCGCGGCATTCATTCCCGCGGCAGGCGCTAACGAACGGACGAACGAACCTTTGCACTCGTTGACGCCCGCCTCCGTAATTTTCACTTTGACGAGCTCGCCGATCATCGATTCCGGTCCTTCGAATACGACCTGCAAATAATTGTCCGTATACCCCATAATCAAGCCGCTTCCCGGCGCTTCCTTGTAAACCCGCTCCGGTATGACCTCAAGCACCTGCCCGACAAAAGGCTGTGCGTATTGCAGCTGCATCCGCTCGGACAAATCGATCAGCTCGTGAACGCGGGCGTTTTTCACTTCCTCGTCGATCTGATCCTCCATCCTCGCCGCCGGCGTGCCGGTCCGCTTCGAATAAGGGAATACGTGCATTTCGGCAAACTGCATTTGTTCCATGAAACGGTAGCCGTTCCGGAACATTTCTTCGGTTTCCCCCGGGAATCCGACAATAACGTCCGTCGTAATGGCCGCATCGGGCATAATTTTGTGAATCAGCTCGATTTTGCGTCCGAACTCGGCGGTCGTATATTTGCGGCGCATCCGCTTCAGCACGTCGTCATCGCCCGCTTGCAGCGGAATATGGAAGTGCCGGCACATTTTATCCGAGCCCTTGAGCACTTCAAGCACTTCTTCGGTAATTTGGCTCGCTTCGATCGAGCTGACGCGCAGCCGGCTGATTCCGTCAACCTTATCCAAATCCCACAACAGCTTAGCCAAGCTGTAGCCTTCCAAGTCTTCGCCATAACCGCCGGTGTGAATACCGGTAAGGACGATTTCCTTGTAGCCGGCGTCTACAAGCTGCTTCGCCTGCTGCAGTACGCTTTCCGGCTTGCGGCTACGAAGAAGCCCGCGCGACCAAGGAATGATGCAGAACGTGCAGAAATTGTTGCAGCCCTCTTGAATTTTCAAAAATGCGCGCGTCCGGTCCGAAAACTCGGGAACGTCCAGCTCTTCGAATTCGCGGGTTTTCATAATGTTCCGAACCGCGTTGATCGGCGTACGCTCCGCTTGGAATTGCTTGATAAGCGGAATGATTTTGTCACGGTCCTGCGTGCCGACAACGATATCGACGCCCGGAATGGCCGCTACTTCGGCCGGCGACGTTTGCGCATAACAGCCCGTGACGGCGATGATCGCTTCGGGATTGCGGCGAATCGCGCGGCGGATGACCTGACGGCTCTTTTTATCCCCCGTATTCGTTACCGTACACGTATTGATTAAATAAACGTCTGCGGTCCGCTCGAAATCGACTTGCTCGTAGCCTTCATTTTTGAACAGCTGCCAGATGCCTTCGGTTTCGTAAAAGTTAACTTTGCAGCCTAGCGTGTGAAATGCAACCGTCGACATAAGTCAACCTCCCATCTCTCCTGATTCATATAGAATGCACGTTACTCCGACCAATGCAGCCGTTTCCGTGCGCAAAATGCGTTTGCCAAGGCTGACCGGCTTGCAGCCCGCCCGTTCGGCTTCGGCTATTTCCTTCTCGGTAAAGCCGCCTTCCGGACCGATAATCAACAACACTTGCTTCGGTAACCCGGATTTTTCGCCCTGTTCGCCGACCGTACCGCGAAGCAGCTCGCGAAGCTGCAGCTGCCCTTCCTTCTCGTAGCAAATAAGCGCAAGCGCGAAATCGCCCGCCCGCGCGAGCAGCTGCTTCCAGCTGTGCATCGACTCGATGCCGGGAATCCGGTTCCGATGCGCTTGCTCTGCCGCTTCCTTGGCGATTTTATGCCAGCGCTCGAGCCGCTTCGATTCCTTGCGCTCGTCGTATTGAACGATCGTCCGCTCCGATATGAACGGGATAAAACGGGAAGCTCCGATTTCCGTTCCCTTTTGAATGACCGTTTCCATTTTGTCGCCCTTCGGCAAGCTTTGCGCCACCCAGACGTTGACATCGGGCTCGCTGGTCATGGACAGCGATTCGACGATCGCCGCCTCGACCGTATCCTTGCCAAGCTGCGTTATTTCCACGAGCGCTTCACGCTCGCGTCCGTCGCTGCAAATAAATGTATCGCCGATCTCCGCCCGCATAACACGGGTCAAATGATGGGCGTCGTCTCCCGTAACCGTAATCCGATCGGCTTCGAACCGGTCCGGAGGAATAAAATACCGCTGCATCTCGCATCCAACCTTTACAAAAGTTCCAACCTTCATCTTACAACTTTTGCGGCCGGAATGCCACTCTTGACACGAAATACCTGCGCGTGGCGATGGAAATCGCCATACCCGTTCTCCCTTTCGATTGCACATCAAAATAATATTCGTTAAATATCAAAACCACTCGATTATTCTCGTTTCTTCCGATATAATCATATTTATAAATCGAATATCGGAGGGGTTATGATGCACCAAGAGCTGCTTGAAGCGCTCCGCGCCGTCGTAAAGGCGGAAACCGGGCTGCTGCGCAATGAACTGATGGACCGTTTTACGATGTTGAACGGGCGGCTCGAGCAAATTCATATACGCGTCGACAACCTTCACAATGAACTCTACGATATGCGCAGCGAGTGGAAATTGTGGAGCGAAAGCTTCCGTAATCCGGAGCCGGCCAAAGAGGAAGCCGGTACGGAATCGGACACCCTGAGCGATACGGATGCGACGGCGCTTCATTCGGCAGCTTTGGCGGAGCGCTTTGCCACGAAGCGCGATATTCATTATTTGGCATCCAAGCTGGGTGTGCACGAATTGGAAATCGATCGGCTGAAGCGAGTCAATTGACCGAGCGGCGTAACCCTTCCGGGAACGGCCAAAAGCCGCCGTACGATTACGGCAGCTTTTACCGAAGGGCTTGAATCAATAGGATGGAAGGATCGAAAATCCGAAAAAGACGGCAAGCAGATCGTTCATCCCTTTAAGAATCGAATTGGACAGCGAATATAGCGGGTAAATCGTCACCTTCTTAAGCGGCGGGAGGAACACGATAAGCAGAAATACGTATATGCCCCACTGCTCGTATTGGCTGATTTTCAGCTGCGTGCGCAGCGGCAAAAAGTTTTTGACGATGCCATATCCGTCAAGCGGCGGCAGCGGAATCAGGTTGAATATAAACAGCATCATATTAAGCTGTATCAAAAGTCCGAGGAATAGCAGGATCGCTTGCGCGCTGCCGCCGGAGATCGAGTCCTTCAGATCGAATGCCTGGAACAGAAAAACCAGCAATAGACCGATAAACGCAATGATTAAATTGCTGACAGGTCCTGCCGCAGTCACGATAATGTCCATGAGCCGCGGGTTTTTGAAGTTGCGGCGGTCGATCAAGACCCCTTTCGGCCAGCCGAAGCCTATCAGAAAGATCATGATCGTTCCAAAAAGACTAAGATGATAGCGGGGATTCAGCGTCACCCGTCCCATGTTCTTGGGCGTCGGATCGCCAAATTTATAAGCCGTATAAGCATGCGCAAATTCGTGGACGGTGAAGCCTACGACCAGCGCTAAGAATACGAAAGGCAACTCTTCCCAACTATAAAAAAGCAATCCGTTCAACTGGTCCACCTACCGCTTTCTGGCGACGATTGCCACCCAATCTAATTCATAATAACGCTCTTCCACCGTAAGCCCGGCAGCCGTCAACGCTTCCTCCACCATCGGCCGTTTGGCTTCAATAATGCCTGATGCGATGTACGTCCCGCCTTGCGCAAGCGCCTTGTAAACATCGTCGACGAACATGACGACTACTTCCGCCAAAATGTTGGCGACGACGACCTGAACAGGCAGCTCGACGCCCAGCGCCTCATTCCCTTGCGTTTGCGCTTGTCCGCTTTCTTCCGTCACCATTCCGCCCGCGCGCAAAGCTTGCAGCAGATCGCTTTCCGCAACGGTAATTTGCGGCTCCAAGCCGTTCAGTATCGCATTCTCCTTGGCGCTCGAAACCGCTACAGGGTCCAGATCCAGCGCAAGCACGTGTTTCGCCCCCAGCTTTGCTGCAGCGATCGCCAATATGCCCGAGCCCGTACCCACATCGATGACGTAATCACCTGGACGCACGACTCTCTCGATCGTTTGGAGGCATAGCGCCGTAGTCGCATGCGTGCCTGTACCGAATGCCATGCCGGGATCCAGCTCGATAACGAGCTCCTCCGGCTGCGGCTCGTACTCTTCCCAAGTCGGTTTAATCGTCAGGCGGTCCGAAATTCTGATCGGTTTAAAATAGGCCTTCCAAGCATGCGCCCACTCTTCGTCATCCACCTCTATGCAATCGATTGCCGGATTTCCTGCATCGATCCCGTATTCGGCGAGCTCGTCGATTCGTTTCTTCAGCTCCACCGTCGTTCCCGCCATATCCGAACCTTCGGCAAAATAACCTTTGATCACGACTCGTCCTTCGGGAATATCGTTCAGCGGCAGCTCGTACCATTCTCCATACGTCGTATCGCGGGGTTTATTGAGCGTACCCGATTCCTCGATCGAAACGCCGCCCGCGCCCAGCTCGTGAATAAAATTCGAAATCATCTCGACCGCTTCCTCGGTCGTATGTACCGTCAATTCATGCCAACGCAAAATAAACACTCCTATTCTATTCTCCACTGAGCCGCTTCAAAAGTTTAACAGCCGCTCCAAATCTAATTGTACTATACAAAAAGCCGAAAAAAAACCAAGAAGATGTTTCGTATAATTCGTCAATCGAAAGATAAGCGAAAAAATAAAAGCAAATCGGAATCTGCCGAGTTCCGGTTTGCTTTTTCTTCATTCCTTATGTAAATACAAAAGCCGTCGCCGTCTTCAAATGAGACCGCCGCCTTGTTCAATCAATCGGCACGCCTTCTCGAACATCGCTTCGTCGACGATCGCTGTAAGCGATATGTTTCTCATCGCATAAGCGGAATTTCCATCCGCTTCGCCGTCGCGCCTTAGCATATCCGTCCCTCCGCTCATGCCGCTCGCATTCGGATCCGCAGCCATTAAGACGGCCGCATCCGGCGAGGATGGCGAAGCGTCCATCGTCAAACCCGACAAACCGGTAACGAAACCTGTCAGCGGATTCATGCCCTCAAAGGCGTGATCGTCCGGAAAACCTTCGACACGGCCGACTTTTACATCGGCGATACGAAGCGCAGCAAGCTTAGTTTGTATTCCGAGCGCTTCCTCCGGGCTATGGAAATACGCCAAAATCGCCTTCTCCGGCATACGGCCGACCTCCTTAACGCTTCCTTCGGAGATATGCGTTCAGCTGCAAGTTGATGCGTACAGCTTACTCATGTTCCCATTGAAGGCTGCATTGTATGTTTACTGCTCCGATTGACCGTTTTGCCCCGCTTGACGGTTGTTGGCTGCAGCTGCGCGCTGAGCGGCTTCACGATCCGCTTGATCGGCGAACGCTTCGGAAAATTCGACGTCCTCCGCAGATGCAACCGGCAGATTGCGGTTAGCTTGCTGCTGCTGTTCACGGTTGTTATTGTTATT
The DNA here is from genome assembly GCF_003285015.1 of Paenibacillus contaminans. Taxonomy (GTDB): domain Bacteria; phylum Bacillota; class Bacilli; order Paenibacillales; family NBRC-103111; genus Paenibacillus_V; species Paenibacillus_V contaminans. The sequence goes on from NZ_QMFB01000003.1 coordinate 87,543, forward strand.
AGCCATATATTACCCTCCCTTCCGCCTTCGGCGCATAATAAAGCACCGTCTTATTATGCTGTTTCCATTTCGTTTTATACATTCGGAAGGTATGCACAGAAAAAGAAGCAAGAGAGCGTCAATCGCTCCCTTGCTTCACTTAATGCTGCCAATTAGTCGCCGAGAAACGCTTTTTTCATCCGCTCGAACAGCGACTGGTTTTGCTCATGCGTATGCTCTCCGCCCAATCCGGCAAATTTGCGCAGCAAATCTTTCTGCTCATCATTCAGATTGGTCGGCGTCACAATGACGACTTTGACGTGCTGATCTCCCTGACCGTATCCGCGCAGCTTCGGAACCCCTTTTCCTTTCAGCCGGAAGTAGGTGTCCGTTTGCGTACCCGCAGGAATTTTAAGCTTTACTTTCTCGGTCAGCGTCGGGATTTCAATCTCATCGCCCAAAGCCGCCTGTGCAAAAGTCAACGGTACCTCGCAGTAAATATCGTCGCCTTCGCGTTCGAAAAATTCATGCGATTTAACGCGGATGACAATGTAGAGATCGCCGGCCGGACCGCCTTTCGTTCCCGGCTCGCCTTCTCCGGAAACGCGCAGCTGAGCGCCGTCGTCCACCCCGGCCGGTACTTTAATATGAATTTTGCGCTGTTTTTTGACTTTACCGCTGCCGTGGCATTCGCCGCACTTGTCTTTGATCGTCTGGCCTTGCCCGTTACATGCGCTGCATACCCGGCGATTGACAATTCGTCCGAAAGCCGTGTTTTGAATGACTTCCTGCTGGCCGGAGCCCTTACAAACCGTACACGTTTCAGGCTTCGTTCCCGGCTTGGCGCCGGATCCGTGGCAACGGTCGCAAGATTCCGTACGAGGAATCGTAATGTCCAGCTCCTTGCCGAACACCGCTTCCTTGAACTCGATCGTCATTGAATATTGCAGATCATTGCCTCGCTGCGGTGCGTTCGGGTTGCGCCGACCACCGCCACCGCCGCCGAAAAACATATCGAAAATATCGTTGAAGCCGCCGCCGAAATCTCCGCCGTTAAAACCGCCGCCGCCCATTCCTTGATTCGGATCGACATGGCCGAAGCGATCATAGGTCGCTCTCTTCTGATCGTCGTTCAGTACTTCGTACGCTTCCTGCACTTCTTTGAATTTCACTTCCGCATCCGCGGCTTTGTTGACGTCCGGATGATACTGGCGGGCGAGCTTGCGATAAGCTTTCCTCACATCTTCCCCGGAAGCATCCTTCCCAACGCCAAGCACTTCGTAATAATCGCGCTTACTCACCTATCCACCCCCAAAAAACAACCGTATATACGCAATAAGATTCCAAGGCTAACCCGTCTCTGACGGCAAATCGTTTTCACGAAAAACGACACGAAGCGTAAATCCGACGCCGTCCGTTTGCCGAATGAAACTGAAACATGTCAGCGGAATGATACGTTCGAACGAAAAGTCAAAGCCGATCGAACATCGGCTTTGACTCTTCTGAAACCTTCGGCAATCGCCTTACTTTTTATTTTCGTCAACGACTTCGTAATCGGCGTCAACGACATTCTCTTTCCCTTTGGCAGGACCTTCCGCTCCCGCTTCGGCTTGCCCTTCCTGAGCTTGCTGCTGGGCAGCCATTTGCTCATACATCTTCACGGAAAGCTGCTGCACGATTTCGCTCAGCTCGTCGGTCGCTTTTTGGATCGCTTCGGCATCGTCGCCTTCCAGCGCTTTTTTGACGTTTTCTTTCGCTGCGTTCGCTTTGTCCACTTCAGCCGGGTCAACCTTATCGCCAAGATCCTTAATCGTCTTGTCGGTCGTGTAGACGAGCTGGTCAGCGGAATTGCGAAGCTCGACAAGCTCTTTGCGCTTGCGGTCTTCTTCAGCGTGTGCTTCGGCGTCCTTCATCATGCGCTCGACTTCTTCGTCGCTCAAGCCGCTGGAGGAAGTAATCGTAATATTTTGGCTTTTGCCCGTTCCTTTATCAAGCGCCGTAACATTTACGATACCGTTGGCATCGATGTTAAACGTCACTTCGATTTGCGGAACGCCGCGCGGCGCCGGCGGAATATCTCCCAGCATAAACCGTCCGAGCGTTTTGTTGTCGCCAGCCATCGAACGCTCGCCTTGCAGAACGTGGATTTCCACGCTTGTTTGCATGTCAGCGTACGTGCTGTATACTTGCGACTTGCTTGTCGGGATCGTCGTATTGCGGTCGATCATTTTGGTGAATACGCCGCCTGCCGTTTCGATACCTAACGACAATGGAGTAACGTCCAGCAGAACGACATCTTTAACGTCTCCTGTCAGTACGCCGGCTTGAACGGCTGCTCCGAGTGCAACGACTTCGTCCGGATTAACGCCTTTGTGCGGCTCTTTGCCGATCAGCTTTTTGATCGCCTCTTGAACGGCTGGAATACGAGTCGAACCGCCGACAAGAATAACTTTGTCGATGTCATTGGCCGTAAGTCCAGCATCGGATAACGCTTGGCGAGTCGGCGTAAGCGTACGTTCTACGAGATTAGCGGAAAGCTCCTCGAATTTGGCGCGCGTCAAGTTCATTTCCAAGTGCTGAGGAACGCCGTCAACCATCGTGATGAACGGCAGCGAAATAGTCGACGTCAGGACGCCGGACAATTCCTTCTTCGCTTTTTCCGCTGCATCCTTCAAACGCTGAACCGCGCCTTTATCTTTGCTCAGATCGATGCCATGGTCTTTCTTGAACTCGGCTGCCAAATAATCGATAACGACTTGGTCGAAATCGTCGCCCCCGAGGTTATTGTCGCCGCTTGTTGCTACAACCTGGAACGTGCCGTCGCCGAGGTCGAGAATCGAAACGTCGAACGTTCCGCCGCCCAAGTCGAAAACGAGAACCGTTTCTTCTTTTTGATCGTCAAGTCCGTAAGCAAGAGCGGCCGCAGTCGGCTCGTTGACGATACGCAGTACTTCAAGACCTGCGATTTTGCCTGCATCCTTCGTCGCTTGACGCTGGCTGTCGTTAAAATAAGCGGGAACCGTAATGACCGCTTGCGTAACGGTGGAGCCAAGGTATGCTTCTGCGTCGGATTTCAGCTTCTGCAAAATCATCGCGGAAATTTCTTGCGGCGAATAATTCGTGCCGTCGATCGTTTCTTTGTGGTTCGTTCCCATATGCCGCTTGATCGACATGATCGTGCGATCAGGGTTTGTGATCGCTTGGCGTTTGGCCGATTCGCCTGTAATACGCTCTCCGTCTTTCTTGAAGCCGACAACGGATGGCGTTGTCCGGTTTCCTTCCGGATTCGGAATAACGACGGCTTCCCCGCCCTCCATGACCGCTACGCAGGAGTTGGTCGTTCCTAAGTCAATACCGATTACTTTGCTCATAACTGCTCGAAACCTCCCTAATTTCGCCTAAAATTATATGTTGCAGCGCTTTGATGTTCGTCGTTCGTTATCCTCTGGTGCTTACTTTAACCATAGACGGCCGAAGAACTTTTTCCTTCAGCATGTAGCCCTTCTGGAGCTCTTCAACGACAGTGCCGTCTTCGTGCTCGTCGGATTCCACCTGCATGACCGCTTGGTGCAGCTCCGGATTAAACGGCTGACCGACCGCTTCGATCGGCGCAAGCCCTTCTTGGTTGAGCACTTGGTCGAGCTGTCTGAACGTCATCTCGATCCCTTTGACAAGCGATGCGAAATCTTGCGATTCTTTGCTGGTCGAAATCGCCCGCTCAAAGTTATCGACGACCGGAAGCAGCTGCTCAATCAGCTTCATCGAAGCGTATTTCGCGAAGTCTTCCTTCTCCAGTCTGGAACGGCGGCGGAAGTTATCAAAATCGGCCTGCGTGCGCAAAAAACGCTGATAGTGCTCATCGGCCTCTTTGCGAAGCTCCTCAAGGGGATCTTGCTGGGCGGCATTGTCTGTACCCGCTTCGGAAGCGGCGTCCGTGCTTTCGGGTTCGTATGTAACGCTACCCGATTCGCCGGCAGCCGATTCGTTCGAAGCCGTGTCTACAGCTTCCTCGGTTATCGTTTGTTCATTTTTATCCTGTTCTTTCAAGATATGTTCACCTCCTTAATAAGGCTCTTATTCGTTATGATTCGTTTTCATCTTCACGACGGTATGAATGCGCAAAACCGCTCCCGCCACCTCGCCTGCCGCCTGCAGAGCATGCAGCTTGACGATTGCCGGGTCGACGATGCCTTCCTCGATGCAATCGATCAATTTGCCGGAGTCGCAATCGATGCCGATCGAATCGCTCCCTGCCGCGACCTGCGCCGCACGGGCTTCTTCGACTTTCTCCAAAGGATTGAAGCCGGCATTCGTCACGATTTGCGATAACGGCTTCCTCAGCGCTTGCGAGGCAGCCTCCAAGCCAAAGCCTTCCATGCCGGTTACGGCTTCCCTGCGTCTGTCCAGCACGCGTGCAAGCGCAAGCTCGACCGAGCCGCCGCCAGGCACATAACCGTTCTGATAAGCAGCCTGTACGGCTGCCGCAGCATCCTTGGCAATCCGCAGCTTTTCGCCTGCCACATCCTTCGTCCGCGCCGTGACGATCGCGGTGACGAATGCGGTGCCGGATCCGCCGGCAAGCCGGACTTGTCCAAGCGTTTCGTCATATCGCAAATGACCGATATGACCGAGCGATGCCGAAAGCTCGACAGCGGGCTTGGCTAGAGCAGAACGGCGCACCGGTCTTGCTTTCGCCATTTCGCATAGACGCTGCAGCTCTTTAGAGGTAACGCGCTGCAGCAGCATGATGCCGTTGTCCTCGCAAAATTGCTCGGCCTCGGGATCGGCGCCCCGCTCGAGAGCGATCAATGCGACATTAAGCGATGCAAGCTTCTGCAAATGGTAAAGAAACTGCTTTTTTTGTTCCATGTAGGCTTTGAAACCCGATTCGGTAACGAGCGCCTCCTCGTCCATTCGCTCGGGTTCAAGCGCGTCGACAAGCACGATTACCGCTCCGGAGCGATCCTCCGCAGCTTGATAAGGCGGCGATAATCTTTTATTGATCAAGATGCCCGGCCATACCTCATTCGTCCCATTCAATGCGGAAGTGAACGTATCGGCAAAGCGGAACGTCTCGCTTCGAAGCTGGTCGCCGATCCGTTTAGCGGCGTCCATAACAAGGCTTGCGATATCGTCGTTCTCGCGGCCCGCTATATAAGCGATTCGCCGCAGCATCGGGTCGTCCAGGCTTTCAATGCTTCTGGTTCGCTCGATCAAGCTTGCCGCAGCGATGCGTACCGCCTCTTGAATGCCGTGGGCGACTTTCGCCGGAGGCACGCCTCGCAAAACCTGCGAAACGCCTTCCTGAACGAGAGCTCCTGCGATAACGGTAGCGGTCGTCGTGCCGTCCCCCACTCTCTCCTGCTGGGCTCGGGCAACCTGAATCATAAGCCTCGCCGCGGGATGAGCTGCGTCCATTTTATCCAAAATCGTGACGCCGTCATTCGTGATGAGCACCTCGCCCTGGCTGCCGACCAGCATGGTATCGAGCCCCTTGGGCCCGAGCGTGCCTTCTACCGCGGAACAAATGGCGCGCACCGCGCCGGCATTGTTCTGCAGCGTAGCATACCGTTCCTCCCCTTCCTGGGAAGTTTGCTTCGGTTGACTCATCCTCGGCCATCCTCTCCTAATAAGGTCCTCCGTGTCATGCAATCCCTATGCCGCGGAAATTGCAGACTTTCAGACACTTGAACGTAACGCTCAAGATCACTTATACCAGCGCGTCAAAATCGTCGCCATGTCGATCGATAACCGGTCAAGCAGATGAATCACTTTCCCGTATTCCATCCTAGTCGGGCCTAAAATGCCTATCGTTCCGAGCGGATGGCCGTCTAACGAGTAGGTTGCCGTAATAAGGCTGCAATTATTGATGGCGGCAAGGCTGTTCTCGCTTCCGATCCGTACCTGTATGCCTTCCGGCGCCGATGCGATCAGCTTCATTAATTTAGGCGTTTCATCCAGGAGATCGAACAAGTCCTTGACCTTTTCGATATCTTTGAACTCCGGCTGCGTAAGCATATTCGTAGCGCCGCTCAGAAACACACGGTCGCTTTGGTCGCTTTCGAGCACGCCTTCTATCATTCGCATCAATTCTTCATAACCGTTCACGTGCTTGCCCAGCTCCGTGCCGATTTCATTATAAAGCTTCGTACGGAAATGAGCGAGCGGTACGTTCAACAGCTTGGCGTTCAGCAGATTGACGGCTTTCTCGATTTCCGACATCGGAATGCCTTCGGGAATCGTCACCATCTTGTTCTCGACATGTCCGGTGCTCGTCACGATAATCAGGACGGCCGTGCTCTCATTAATAGGAACGATCTGCAGGCGCTTCAACGTCGTGCTGAACACTTCCGGTCCCAGTACGATCGATGTGTAATTGGTCAATCCGGACAGCATCAGCGCAACCTGCTGGAAAACTTGCTCGAGCTGCTGGAGCTTCTCCGCAAAAAACATCTTCATTACGTTTAGTTCAGGCCCCGCACCGGACATCGCCGCATAGTTGACCAAGTGATCTACATAGTAACGATATCCTTTATTGGAGGGAATGCGCCCTGCCGAGGTGTGCGGCTGCTCGAGAAAGCCGAGCTCCTCGAGGTCGGACATCTCGTTTCGGATCGTCGCCGGACTGAACGCTACGTCGCCGCGCTTCGAAATGCTTCGCGAGCCGACCGGTTCGGCGGATCGTATATAATCGTCGACGATGGCATGCAAGATCATTTTTTGGCGTTCGGTCAACATGCGGTTCACCCCTTCTTCCTTTAGTAAAAGCACAACTCGACATCGTATCGTATTATTATATAATTGCTGAAGGTAAGATCATTCTTCATCACTGATTCGTCTTACAGCCGCTTGTCGTTAGCACTCGTTGTCGATGAGTGCTAATCGATATTTCAAAAATACCAAACTGCGGCGTTTGTGTCAAGCCGAAGCCGATGATTTGGCGCAATTTAGGCGATTTCATTATGGATTTGTGCTTAACCGCAAAAAAGAGAACCGTTCCTCTTCCACCGTCAGGCGAAAAGGAACAGCCCCCTTCCGTTTATCTCGACAAAGCTCTTACAGAGCAGCCGCTTTCCCAGCCGCCGTCTCCGCTTTGGCGGACAAATCAAGCATACGGACCACGGCGATTTCATCACAGCAATGCTGTTTTTTGCAATGGACGCAGTCTTTCCACACCTTCTCCGGAAAAATTTCCTTCGGCACGACGGTGAATCCGTTCTTCTCGAAAAACGTAACCTCGTACGTCAGCGCCATTACTTTCGGAATGTTTAGCTCGTAGGCTTCCTCAATGAGCTTGTCGACGATTTTACGTCCGATTCCTTGCCCCTTGTGTCCTTCGGTAATGCCGAGGGAGCGAATTTCCACCAAGTCTTTGCCTAGCTGGCATAAAGAGCCGCAGCCGACCAATTGTCCGTCCAGCTCCGCTACGACAAACGTATCGATGATTGCCGCAAGCGTCTCCCGCGATCTTGGCAGCATAATCCCTTTCTCGGCGTACCCTTGTATAATATGGTATAGCGAATCGATATCGCTGCCGGTTGCTTTTCTGCAAGTGACACCCATCTGTCATCCCACCTTCATAAAGGTAGTTCAAAATGTCCCTTTTTGATAACGATGTCTTTCAAGCGGAAAACTCCGCATTGAATTTTGGCTCGCCCGGCAACTGCGTATCGATGCTGCCCGGCTTCTCCAACTTTCTCGGATCTGGAAGCGGCCTATTTGAACTCGAATAAATGTAATTACGAATAAATATACATCAAAACGTATAAATCTTCAAGAGAAAAATCCGACGAATTCGCCGAAAACATCATTCGCGTACATGATAGCCGCCTCGGACAACCGGTATCCTTGCAACGTCTCTTCCAGCAATCCCTTCCGGGTCAGCCGCGATAGCAGCGGACCGAACGCTTCCTCGAGCTCCAAACCGAACTGCTCCCGAAAAGCTTGCCGATTGACGCCATCCAGCAAGCGCAAACCGACCATCATAAAATCCTCCATCGCTTCTTGGCGGGAAACGGATGTTTTCTCCAATACCGGAAGACCTTTACGAGTCGCGTCAATGTACGGTTGAACGCCTTTTATATTTACATGCCGGACGCCTTCCAAATATCCGTGAGCACCCGCTCCGAGCCCATAATAGCTTTCATTCCGCCAATAAGCGCTGTTATGCCGGCTTTCGAAGCCGGGCTTCGAAAAATTGCTGATTTCGTACTGGACATAACCCGCCGCCTTCAAACGGTCCATGATCAGCCTATACATATCAAGCTCGACTTCCTCTTCGGGAAGGGGCAGCTCGTTTCGCTGAAAAAGCGTATGGAATAACGTATTCTCTTCGACCTTCAGCCCGTAGATCGAGTAATGCTGCAAATCCAGGGCCAAAGCCGCTTGGATCGACCGGTCGAGCTGCTCAAGCGTCTGGTTGGGCAGCCCGAACATGAGATCGATCGACACGTTGCCGAAGCCCAGTTTGCGAGCGTTCTCCAAGCTGGCATAAACGTCGTCCACGCTATGAATGCGACCGATCCGCGCCAACAGCTCCGTATCGAACGACTGAACGCCGAAGCTGAGCCGATTGACGCCGCCTTCCTTCATTACCGCGAGCTTCTCCATATCGGTCGTTCCCGGATTGGCTTCCATCGTCATCTCCGCTCCCGCAGAGCGTTGAGGGAAATATGTTCGCACCATACGAAGAAAAACGTCCATCTGCTCCGGGGTAAGAACGGTCGGCGTGCCTCCGCCCACGAATATCGTGTCTACCCGTTCAGGCTCAAGCCGTTTTACCGTTTGCTCCATTTCCCGCTCCAGCGCATCCAAATAATCCATGACGGGCTGGCCTTTCAGAACGAACGAGTTAAAGTCGCAATAGTGGCACTTGTTGGTACAGAACGGGATATGAATATATACCGCGCGGGGCTTTTTCCACCACGGCCGTTCGGACATGGGATGCCCTCCTTCATAGTTGTAGAAAACCGGACAGGCGACCTTATTGCTGACAGGGTCGCTTATCCGGTTCCTGATTCGGCAAATCGATGCGCCGCCGCCAACAATCAGCCGTGGCGGCATTTTGCTTTCAAAGCTGCATTTGGCTGCTATTCGTCAATTTTAAGCACGGCCATGAACGCTTCTTGCGGCACCTCAACGCTGCCGACCTGCTTCATCCGCTTCTTGCCTTCCTTCTGCTTCTCAAGCAGCTTCCGCTTCCGGCTGATATCGCCGCCGTAACATTTGGCGAGAACGTTCTTCCGCATTGCTTTGACGGTTTCGCGCGCGATAATTTTCTGGCCGATCGAAGCTTGTATCGGAACCTCGAACATTTGACGCGGAATCAAATCCTTCATCTTCTCGCAAACGACTTTTCCGCGTTGATAAGCGCGGTCACGGTGCACGATAACGGATAAGGCGTCGACTTGTTCGCCGTTCAGCATAATGTCCATCTTCACCAGGGTCGAACGTTTGTAGCCGGACAGCTCGTAGTCGAAAGAAGCATAGCCTTTGGTGCTGGATTTCAGCTGATCGAAAAAGTCGTATACGATTTCGGACAACGGCATGTCATACGTCAACGTTACGCGGTTTGTGTCCAAATATTCCATATTGATAAAATCGCCGCGTTTGCCTTGGCACAGCTCCATAATCGTCCCGACATAGTCGTTAGGCACGATTATGGCCGCTTTCACGTACGGCTCTTCCACAAAATCGATCTTTTGGGGATCGGGGTAATTCGACGGGTTGTCAATGCTAATCACGTCCCCGTTCGTCATCGTTACTTTATAAATAACGCTAGGCGCCGTCGTTATAAGCGGAATGTCGAACTCCCGCTCAATGCGCTCCTGAATGATCTCCATATGCAGAAGTCCAAGGAACCCGCAGCGGAAACCGAAGCCGAGCGCTGTCGACGTTTCCGGCTCATATTTTAGCGACGCGTCGTTTAATTCAAGCTTCTCCAGCGCATCGCGCAAATCGTTATAGTCCTGCGTTTCGATCGGGTAAAGCCCGCAGTATACCATCGGATTGATTTTGCGGTAACCGGGCAGCGGCTCCGAAGCGGGGTTTTTCGCATCCGTGATCGTATCGCCGACGCGCGTATCCTTAACGTTTTTGATGCCCGCCACCACAAAGCCTACGTCTCCGACGGCGAGTTCGTCAACCATCGTCATACGCGGCATGAACGCCCCGACCTCGATGACCTCGAACGTTTTGTTCGTCGCCATGAACGTAATTTTCGACCCCGGACGAATCGAGCCGTCAACGACGCGAACGTATACGATAACCCCTCTGTACGGATCGTAATGCGAGTCGAAAATAAGCGCTTTAAGCGGCTGATCCGGATCGCCCTCAGGGGCCGGCACCTTGCTTGCCACCTGCTCCAGGATCTCCTTGATACCGATTCCCGCTTTGGCGGAAGCATGTACGGCTTCGCTGGCGTCGAGTCCGATGACGTCCTCGATTTCCTGCTTCACCCGATCCGGCTCCGCGCTCGGCAGGTCGATTTTGTTAATGACCGGTAATATTTCGAGATTATTGTCCAGCGCCAAGTAAACGTTGGCAAGCGTTTGCGCCTCGATGCCTTGAGCGGCGTCTACGACAAGCAGCGCGCCTTCGCAGGCAGCCAGGCTTCGCGATACCTCGTACGTAAAGTCGACGTGTCCCGGCGTATCGATCAGGTTGAAAATATATTCTTCGCCGTCTTCCGCGCGATAGCCTAAACGGACGGCCTGCAGCTTGATCGTAATGCCGCGTTCCCGTTCCAGATCCATTTTATCGAGCACCTGATCCTGCATTTCACGCGAGGAGAGCGCGCCCGTATATTCCAAAATCCGATCCGCCAGCGTCGACTTGCCATGGTCGATATGGGCGATAATCGAAAAATTTCGTATTTTCTTTTGCCTGGCTCTCATGTCCGCCATCAATGTTCCCCCTAATGTTTCTCAAGCGTCGAACGCTCAGCCGGTGAACGATTCACCGATCTCTCACAATTTGCAATACCTTTAATTATAACAGTTGACGATCGATGCAGCAATGGACAACCGTTTACCGCTTTTACCTCCCCAAAAATAAAGGCAAATCGCGACTAATTTAAGCCGCCCGGCAGTCTTGTTCGCTTTGAATTTCGCGATACGCTTGACACAAGGACAAGAGTAATGTAATATAGCATATTAGGTTTATTGAATAGTGTAAACAACACCCTCGGCATCAAAGGATTTGACCCTTCTTTGTCCCTCGGCAAGACACATTTTCGTTGTTGCAAGATTCTCATCCCCTCGATTCCTTATTTACATTCCAAACGCAAGTTCAGGCATGTCGGCTAATTCATCTGGCGCGGTCTAGGAGCCGCAAGAACGGTTGAGAGGTAGGGCTTCCGTCGTTTTAGTTTTCAGGAGTACGCATTTACGAGATTCCGGGATAATAAACCCAAACATATATGGCGCACGGCAAAGGACAACCGCTCCGATTTTCATCAGAACGGTTGTCCTTTGTTTTGTCATTAGCCGCTTGCTTCAGCCGAATATAGCCTCGAAAACCGACACGATCACCTTTAAACAAACGTTCGCCGCCCGCCGCAGCACTTCACCGATTCCGTTGCTGACGCGATTCACCGCCGATTCCTCGATAACGGCCTGCTGCTTCCCCGCCGGCTGTTCTTGTCCCTGCGCCGTCTTAACCGCCGCCGTGTCAGGCTTGGTCTTCGGCTGGCCGGCTTGAGCGCCGGAGGCCGGAAGGGGCTGCGCCGTTTTGGCTTCCATTTGCGCCACGGACGCCGCCGCGTCGATCGGACCGTTTATCCGCTCGATGCCTCTTGTCGCAACATCGACGCCGAAGAAGATGCCGAAGCCTGCGGCGAACAATGCAAGCAGCAATTTGATCGAAACCGGCTTAACTGAACGATGTCTCACGGATATCGGCTCCTTCCGCCAATTACTTTGCCATCGCCGTTTGCGGCGCGGCATTCGTCTTCTGAGCGTCCCAATACAATTCCGAAATGATCTGGCCCAGCTCATCCGCCGTACGGTAACATTCCTCCAAGGTGTTGTAAGGGCCGCCTATTTCTATGAGCACGCTGTTCGGAGACAGCGACTGATTATATTCCGCTTGCCCGTCATGCAGCGTTTTTCCCCATATGCCGTTGGATATGCCCGGAAGCTTCTGCTCCAACTTCTCGTGAATCGCTGCGGCAAACTTCTCGTTTTGCTTCCAGTTCGGGTTTTTCTGGCCGATGATGAAAAATGTCCTTGCATAATCTTTGCCGTCGATCGTTACGGTGGTCGCCTTGCGCGAGCCCGAGTCCCGATGCAGATCGAACACGAACTGAATGTCGGGATTCGCGGCAAAAGCTTCCTTGACCGTTTTTTGCGAATATTTGTAGGAGTAGTTAAAATTGTATCCTTTTTCGGTAGCGGCATAATCGGGACTGTAATTGACTGAGCCGATCCCGAGCTCGTTCAGCTTTTTCTGCAGCCTTTTGCCGACAAGCGTCACGTTCGTTTCGGGATCGTAAGCCTCGCTCGGCTCCAGCCCCGGCTTCAGATGCGGCAGGAACGATTCCCGATTATGGGAATGATAGATAAGCACGACCTTCCTGTTGCCGGTTGTCGGCTTAGCCTGCGTATCCGGCGTAGAGGACGGCGAAGGCTGGGGCGAAGCCGAGGGAGGAGGCGTACTCGGAGCAGGCGAATCTACGGCTGGCGCTGGGGTCGTCCCCCCGCCGGACGGATCTTTTCCTCCCATGCCCTCCGCGGCTTTAGCAGGCGGATAATCTTCGGGCGAGTAAGCCGAATTTCCATTAGGACCTTTGCGAAGTAAAACGGCATTGTCTCTGCCGAGTCCGGGCACCTCGCGAGCGAGCATCGTCTTGGGATCGCGAAGATTGATGTCCGTCAGCATCCGAAAGACGAATCCGATCACATTTTGCTGGGAGAAGGCGGTCTCCGATCGCTCATTGCGCAGGTGCGGCACCTCTAGGCTCAGCATATCCATGAAAAAATCGCTCGAAACGGAAGCGGCAACCCCTCTCATCGACGAGATCGGCGACGCGTTCACCTTCGCCTGCACATATCCGATAATGCCGATCCCTACGAAGAACATAAAAGTAGTGAAAAATATGATGCCGAACAGCTTGGTTGCGTAGCCGGCGGTTCGGATCGTTTTGCGGATTTTACCAACGTCGATAGTAAAAGCGGACCATTTCATCGGTTATGATTCCTCCTCAAGCGTTTGGCTTGGCTTTCCGTTTACTAGAATCTATGAACGGTTTGGAAGAATTAGAACCACCTCGAAAGAGCAACTTTCATAGAATCGAGATATAAGCGGCAAATAACAGAGAAAACCGCCTTGCGGCGGCTTGGGTGTTCGATATACGTTTGTTCGTTGGCGAGGCAGTGGGTATGGCTTTCAGGCGCTATTGAAATCGTGTTTCTTTGAACTTATTACAAGGGAGAAACACGATTTCAAAGGCGGCACATAGTTAAGCTCCTTCGCCGGCGCCCATACCCATTACATCTTGTTCGCCTTCGGTGCTTTCTGTCACGTCTTTGAGATTTACCGGTCTCCCAACCGGTATTCATGCCTGCCCCCCCCTCATTCGTCCCTTGATGCGCTGCAGTCCGATTTTGACCACTTGAAATCGAGTACGGCTTCCTTTCCCCGCCTGTAGTCCGAAAACGCCTGCTTACTGCGGGTATTTTGCTCGGCACACCGGTGGATCCGTTCTCCAAGCCGGCTAAATCGGACTCCAGCGTTAGGCGAACCTCGATTCCTTGCTCCAAGCGGGCGTTTTCGGACTGCAGCATATCGAGCGGCGTTATCGGCAACGTAGGGACAAGCAGCTGCGCCGTCCTTAAAGAAACGACAAATTTACCTAGGTTTAAAGCAGCTTATAACGAGATGCTTCAGCTAATAAACGCCAAAAAACCTAGCGGCAAAAAACACCGCTAAGTTTCTTTTATAACCCATTTAAAAACTTCCGCCGTATCCTGCGATCGCGCTGGGCACTTCGCGCAAAGTCGGCACCTTCAGGAACGCGCCTTTCGGCTGCACGTGAATATCCACGATATTGTACTGCCATTCCAGTATGGCCGGAACGTGGATCGCATGAATGCCCGTTTCGAGCGCAGGAACGATATCCGTACGGATCGAATTGCCGACCATCCATGTAAGCTCTCTTTCAAACCTGTGCGATTTTAAAATATCCTCGAGGGCATCCGTCGTTTTATGCCGGCGTATGAACACCCGGTCCCCGAAATACGATTCCAAGCCGAGCGCTTTTATTTTACGCTCCTGGACCGTCGCCACTCCGCCGGTGTATAGAAATAAGGAATGTCCTTCGCCCTTCAGCAGATCGAGCGTTTCCACCATATGCGGATAAGGCTCCACCTGTTTTTCGTAAACCGATTTGCCCAGCTCCCGAAGACTTTTCTCTTCAAGCTTGGAAGTTTTCCTGCCCGTCAGCGAGGAGAAATAATGGTACGTATCGATGAGCGACTGCGGAAAATGATCGGGCATAAACCCTTGAACAGCCACCCGGGCCGTATCGATTTCCAGCTGCTTTTTCTTCACCTCGTCTGCCGTAAGTTTGTCCGATGCAAACCAAGTAACGAGTTCATCCGCGAACTGCTCGATAACCATTTCAAAATAGATATTGCAATGAACGAGCGTATCGTCGAGATCAAATAAAACCGTTTGCGGCCGCATATGCAGCAACCTCCATTCACCTGCGCGAAAACTATCATGTTGCAACTGTATCCGAATCGGAAAAAGATAGTATCGAAGCATATTCCTGTCTGCAGGCTTACTATATCGCATTTCGACGGATCGAGCAATTTGTCGATCGCCCAATTCGCTGCGGACTTCCGTACCGCGATGTTCCTGCTTGAGGTCTTCCTATTCAAGCAAATCATGAAAAGCCTGTCTCAATCCCGTTTTGCGGGGCTGGGACAGGCTTCCTTACCGAAGCTTCGTTAGTGCGTATACGCCGCTACATTATCCGTGTCTACCGCATCATGCAGCGCCGCATTGAGACCGCTGGCGATAATGTTGGCGATATCTTCGATAAACTGATCGATTTCCTTGGGCGTTACAAGCAAATCATGTCCGACGGGATTCAACACTTCCCTCACGAGCTGCAGGCGTTCATTTTCCGGCATGCCGTCCAGCATCCCCATAATTTGCCCGGTATTCTGGGTTTCCTGCTTAAAATGCTTGATCATGAGGTCGATGCTGCTGTCAACGATCGTCGATGCATAAACGACGGTCGGCACGCCGATAGCGATCACGGGTACGCCGAGAATTTCCTGCGTCAATCCGCGGCGTTTGTTTCCGATGCCTGAGCCGGGATGAATACCCGTATCGGCGATCTGAATCGTTGTGTTTACCCGCTCCAGCGATTTCGATGCCAGCGCATCGATCGCGATGACGAGATCCGGCTTCGACTTTTCGACAATCCCCTGTACGATCTCGCTGCTCTCAATACCGGTCGTTCCCAGCACGCCGGGGGCGATCGCGCTTACTTGTCTATACCCGGGACTGACCTGATCCGGCATCAGCTCAAAAAAATGGCGCGTTACCATCACATTCTCAACGACTAGCGGACCGAGGGAGTCAGGCGTCACGTTCCAGTTCCCGAGTCCGATGATCAGCGCTTTGGAATTTTTGTTTACGCCCACTTTAATTAGAAACTCCTCGAAAACCTGGGCGAATTTGGTGGCGACCCGGTCTTGCAAATCGGAGTCCTTCTGCCTGAGGCTCGGCACCTCGATCGTAATATAGTGTCCCGGCAGCTTGCCTATCGATCTGGCCGCTTGCTCGGATGTCACATCGATAACGGTTACTTTGACGCCTTCTTCTTCCTCCGTGTCCATATGTACGCCCGGTATGGCGGAGCCGTTCTTGCGGGAGGCAAGCTCATTCGCTTCTACCGCCAAGTCGGTATGCGCCGAAAAATCATAAATGTCCATAGGTTCCCTCCTGTGGCCGTGTTTCGGAGTTATTGTTCGACGAAAAGCCGCTTCTTATGCAGAATTGAAAAGCGAAAGGAACCGCTTGGAGACGCTATTGCTTTTTGAAAATTACCGTGGTAGAATATCAGGAGTTGTCAATAAAGACATGTTTCACTTTTAAGCTGGTTTAGGTAGGAGGTGACTGTAATGCCAAACATTAAATCTGCCATCAAGCGCACGAAAACGAACGATAAGCGTCGTCTTCGCAACGCATCCCAAAAATCCGCACTTCGTACGGCTGTAAAATCGTTCGAAACTGCTGTTGGTTCGCAAAACGAAGATACTGCAAAAGCGGCTCTCGTCAATGCAATCAAGAAGCTCGATAAAGCAGCGACGAAAGGATTAATCCATAAAAATACGGCTAACCGTAAAAAGTCCCGCTTGGCGAAACTTCTTAACGCCGCTAAAGCGTAAGACACATACGAACATACTAAAGGATTTGGTTGTACCGACGTTCTAAGCTGCCGAACATGTTTTCATGTTTATCCGCCGGACGTTCCGACCGTTCCTTTCGAAGTGACGAAATCCCGTGAAGCTCGCATGAGCGGCACGGGATTTTTGCATGCCAGCATAAAGCGGCCGCCTTTCATTTATGCCGCTATATGTAAAATAAACATTTCCAAACCGAGCACCTTCTCGATCCGACCGCTCTTAATATTGAAGTCGAGTTCGGCAAGCAGCGTCATGATCCGCTGAAGCCGTTCGTTATCGTATTTGCGGCCTTGCTCGGATGCGAGCTTGATCGGAAAAGGATGACTGCCCAGATGTCCGGCGATTTGCTGCTGGGAATAACCTTGCCGCTCCAAATCCTTCACTTGCCAAATAAGCCGAAACTGCCGGGCCATCAAGACGGCGATCTTAATCGGCTCCTCCCGCTGCTTCAACAATTCGTACAAAATGGCAAAGGCTTTCTCGATTCGCCGCTGAACGATTTCTTCAATAAGCAAAAAGACGTTCTGTTCGGTGCTTCTCGCCACCAGCTCGTCCACCGTCGCTTTAGTAACGGTGCCGCCTCTGCCGGCAAAGAGAGACAGCTTGTCCATCTCCGAAGCCATAGGCTGCAGTTGACCGCCCGTATACAACACTAGGAGCTCCGCCGCGCCCGGACCGAACGAAAAGCCCAGCTCTTCCGCTTGACGTACCGCCCACCGGTTTAATTCTTCCGCCGAAAGCGCAGCGAATGCCTGTACCGCTCCAAGCTCCTTGAACGTTTTGACAAGCTTTTTACGTTCGTCCAGTTTTTCCGCTTCGACGGTAAAAACGATAATCGTATGCTCCGCGGGAGCTTTCGCATATTCTTGCAGCCGATCGAGTCTATGCTCGATTTTGCCGCTCTCTTTGGCAGCAGTGAAAAAGGTTGCTCTGCTGGCCACGATCACTTTGCGCGGCACAAAAAACGGCAGCGTCTCCGCATCGTCCAGCACGACATCAAGCGGCGTTTCCGCTAAATCATATTTGGTAACCGCGAGCTCGCGGTGCTCCTCATCGACGTTTCTCTCGATCAATGCGGCAACCCAGCGCTGCAATAAATACGTTTCAGCTCCATAGCAGACCGTAACGGGAAGCGGCGAACGATTCCCTTGTCCTTTACGCGTGCCGATTTCTGCCATTCCGCCACCGCCATCCTACAAAAATTGATTTCATCATATCATACGGGAGAACAATCGGCTACCCGCGTAAGGCTCTACCAAGAAAAACATCCGGAAATCAAGGACGGTGCATTGCTACGGCGGTCTTCCGGATCCCCATCGTCCATCGCATATAATCGTGCACCACGCTTACTGGAATTTCCTCGTCCTTCCGGCTACTCTTATTCAAGGATAAACGGCTTCGCCTTCCTTTAAGGACAGGCGCGTTTACCGGTGAAATATCAGGCTTAATGAATTTTGAAACATATATCTGATATTTTGAAAAAGACAAAGCGACCACGCCGGAATCGGATTCCGAATGTGATCGCTTTGTCCCAGCACAGCAAGCTCAATGGGAACGGGAGCGTTCGCCATCGACTGACGCAAACCGGATTTTCAGCTTCTTCCCGAGATAAGCGTAGACGGCAGCCCTGCCGGAAGGATCCGGAGCGGCGCCGCTCCTACAGGAGCTAAGCGAAAATCGCGCCTTCGAAGAAAGATGAACCGGTTCACGCACGTTTATATAAACAGCCGGACGATAAGCTCTAGAAACTTTCGCCGGATGATTACCCATCAGAAGCATTCAAACAGCCGCAACAGCTGCCGCTTACGGCAAGCAGACTCTCTGAACGCGCACTTATTGGGCTCGGTTGCTAAGTGCCGTTTGCTATACTATACGCCGACACCGTTATAAACGTGCATACCGCAAAGCGATTACGGAACGATCTTTCTTCCCCCGAAGTCGATTACCTGTAATCTTTCAGAGCCATCCGGCATCACTACGACATACTTAAGAGCCGTTCCTTCCCAGGCTGTCAATCGAATGGACTTCACGTCGATCCATTCCGGCGATTCGGCAACCGTATTGCCGTCCTTATCCAGCACAATCACATGCTGTCCGTTGATTTTAGCCTTGTACGTTTTGTTGGGAGACTCCAACTCGTCTGACGAGCCGGCCGTAATTCCGTTCGTCTTGTGGTTGTCACCCAAAACGTCCATCTTTTCGTTATCCTCAGCATCGACATTTGTAGTCGGCGCCGTTTCCGGATCCGCGCCGGAAAGAGGCGGCTGTGCGACGAACGAAGGCGTCTTGTTCGAATTCTCGTTTTTTTCCGGCAGCTCGGCATTTTTATCCGGATTACCGGAAGGCTGTACAGTACTCACGGCACCGGATTGCGAATCCGAAGGCTTCGGCGCTTCCGTTCCGGTAGTCGGCTTTGGCGTCGGATTCGGCTGAATGCCTTTCGCCGTAGTAGGCGGCGAAGGCGACAACGTCTTAACCCCCGCACTTGGCTTTGCGGAAGCAGGCGCCTGGCTTCTTGCGGCGGCCTCTTCGCTAGGCTTCTGACTGGCCGACGGCGTGCGCGGAGACTCCGTCACTTCTTTGAGCTGGGCACTTCCAAGTTCTTTGGAAAGAGCTCCGCCCGCGGTGCTTTGCTCTTTGCTCTTGATCGAACCGGCATCCGCCGCTTCGCTTTTGTTGGCTGCACCGCCGCTTGATTCCATCGCCCGAACCTTATCCGACTTCTCGACCAAGGAATCGGCGGTTTGATGCGACAATGGTTTTTGCTGGAACAGGAACACGCCTATGATGACAGCCGCTGCAGCGGCGCCTCCGGCCCATTTCCAGGGAAACCAGCGTACCTTGGGCAGCTTTTCCGCACGCTTCTCGCGCGATATTGCCTCTGGATACGTATTGTTGCCGATCGCTTTCTCAGCTGCAATCTCCTTTGGGTCGGGAGGCGCTCCCAGCAGCGCATTCCTTTCGCCTGCCGTTAAAATCGTTTCCTTCTCCGGCTCGATCGATTTGGCGGCGCTTTGTTCGTCCGCCATCCGTTCGAGCTGCGGCAAAATCGAATCGACAATGCTGAACGGCGGCATGACTTCCGGCAAGCTTTCCAGCTCGTCGGAAAGAAGCTGCAGTTTCTCGAGCATATCGGCGCATTCGGGGCATTGCATCACATGAGCGAGAAGAAGCGCTTCTTCCGCCTGATCCAGATCGCGGTCGACATATCGCTGCATTAATTCCATCACCTCTGGACATTTCATCCCCGAACACCACCTTTCTGATAGTCTTTAAGCAGAGTTTGCAGTTGCTGCCTCGCTCGAAATAAATACGATTTGACCGTATTGATCGGCAGCCCCAGCGATTCTGCAATTTCATTGTAAGAGAAGTCCTGAACGTAACGCAGAACAACGACGCTTCGGTGATGCTCGGGCAGCTTTTCGATCGCTAAATGCACTTCATTAATGGTATCCCGAAACATGATTTCTTCTTCAACATTTTCCCGGGAAGCAAATATCATTTCGTGCTCCTCGATCGATACCGCAGGCTTCGCTCGGCGAAACTTATCGATACAAATATTCGTGACGATCCGCTGCACCCACGTTTTGAACAGCGCTTTCTCTTCGTATGAACCGATTTTGGTATAAATGCGGATCAGCGCCTCCTGCGATGCGTCCATCGCATCCTGCTCGTTGCCGAGCATATAAAACGCGGTGCGATATACATGCGTTTCTATTTCGCGCAAAAGAGATACCAAAGCTTCGCGGTCTCCAGCCTGGGCAGCCTTTATCATTTCTGGCGCTACCACGGGGTACCCCCTCTCTTGCAACCTATTAGACGGAGCTTGCTCCGTAAATGTTGCAGTGTATTCGAATGGATTCGATTTATGGACCATATGTTTTTTTGCCTAATGAAAGGACATGCTTTATGTGCGGCTTTATGTAGATAGTTTCATTCGATTCCACCATCTCCTATGGTAGCAAAAAAAGGGGCTTTCGACCATATCAGGCATCTATAATGGGTAATATTTCAACGCATATTTTTTGCAAAGCCGCATTATTGACCGAAACGATTCTTTCATGCTACCATAAGCTTAGCATTTATTAAACCGAGTTTATTATAATAAACCAACAATTGCGAAAGGAGGGTTACATGGATAGAAAATACTGGGTCCCCGCCCTGGAGCGAGCCGATGCGGTGCTGCAGGCCATTGCCGACGAACCGTCGCGGCTGAGATTGATCGAGCTTTCCAAAAAATTAAACATAAACAAAAGCACGATGTTCAGCTTGCTGCATACGCTCGAAACGCTGCACTGGGTCGTGCGCGACAAGGCGGATACGTACAGCTTAGGCCCGGTATTCGCCAGGTTCGGCAGCTCTTATTTTCAGCAGTACAGCCTGGTCGAACACTTCCAGAAGGAAGCAGCCTCTTCCATGCGCGAAATCGGCGAAACGATTCAGATGGGCCGACTTGACGGACGAGACGTCTTTTATTTGGCCAAGATGGACGCTCCGTCCCCCGTTCGGATCGCCTCCGATCCGGGGATGCGTTTTCCCGCCCATGCGACAGGCCTCGGCAAAGCGCTTCTCGCTTGCTTGAGTAACGCCGAGCTTGACGCCCTTTACGGCGGAGACGAGCCGTTTCGGCAAATTACTCCGTACAGTCTGCCGGACTATCCGTCGCTGCTTACGGAGCTCGATGAAGTTCGCCGCAATGGCTACGCTTACGATTTGCAGGAATCGGTCATCGGTTTCTGCTGCGTAGCCGCCCCTATCCTCGATAGCGACGGCAAAGCGAAAGCGGCTGTCAGCTTTTCGATGCCGCAGCATTTATGGGAATTTAAGAAAGATGCGGCGCGAACGGAAATTTGCGCTCTCGCAGCCAAGCTTTCTTTATCGAACAACCGGAGCTAGAAATCGTTTGGGGAAAAGGTAATCCATGCTTTTAAAAAAACGCTTCCGCAAGGAAGCCAAGAGGAGCGAAACGCCCATGAGACTTCAAGATAAAGTGATTTTGATTACCGGCTCCGGATCCGGTATCGGCAAAAGCACGGCGCTGCTGTTCGCCAAAGAAGGCGCGACCGTTATCGTCAACGATTTGCAGCTGGATAAAGGCGAGGAAACCGCCGAGGAAATTCGCTCCGCAGGAGGAAAAGCGCTGTTCCTTCCGGCGGACGTTACGAAGCCCGACTCCGTCAAACCGATGGTCGACCGCATTATTGCCGAATACGGACGGATCGACGTCTTGTTCAACAATGCCGGAATCAGCGGCGTCGGGGCTCTGCATGAGATTGAGCCCGAGCAGTGGGACAAAGTCGTAAACGTCAATATCCGCGGCGTATATGTGCCTTCCAAATACGTGTTGCCGCATATGATGGAAGCCCGCCAAGGCTCGATCATCAATATGTCGTCATGCGTCGCTGAAATCGGCTTGGCGCGCCGCGCCTTGTACGCTGCAACGAAAGGCGCCGTCTTGTCGTTGACGAAATCGATGCAGGTCGATTACGCCGAATATGGCATCCGCGTCAATGCGCTGCTGCCGGGAACGATTTTGACACCTTTCGTAGAGAACTATTTGCGTACGGGTTACGACGATCCCGAGAAAGCGATCGCTTCGATCAAAACCCGTCAGCTGAGCGGCGATCTCGGCCGTCCGGAGGATGTAGCGAAAGCTGCGCTGTTCCTCGCTTCCGACGATTCGAAATTCATGATGGGCTCGCCGCTTTATATCGACGGCGGCGTAACGTTCGGTAAAAACGCATAGACTTCTTCAATCCGCAGGTTGTATGGCTTGACATCGATATCCATTTTCGCAACAATCGAATAAGGGATTAAGCGGTCTCGCCGGCGTTGCCGAACCGAACGGCGTTGATCCTGCTCTTTTCAGAGCTCCAAAACTTCAACTATCATTTTATTCTTAATCGGGAGGAATCTTACTATGAAACTTTTAACTTTTATTCGCGACGGCCAGAACGCTCTCGGCGTCAAAACCGAGCAAGGCGTCGTTGACATCGCCGCAGCCGTATCCGCGGGTTTTGGACCGCAAGGCACGCCTACTGACGTTATGGACGTTATCAGCGGAGGACAATCCGCTGTTGCCGCCTTGCAGCAGACCGTCGATCAAGCGATCGCTTCCGACAAGCAAGAGCTGATTCTCGACGAATCGAACATTACGTTCGGACCAAGCGTTACGAAGCCGAGCAAAATCATTTGCGTCGGCTTGAACTACCGCAAGCACGCCGAAGAAACGAAAGCGGAGATCCCTACGACTCCGATTTTATTCAATAAATTCAGCAACACGCTGACCGGTCACGGCCACGATATCCCGCTGCCGCGGACTTCCCAGCAAGTCGACTATGAAGTCGAGCTGACGATCGTCATGGGCAAAAAAGCGAAATACGTATCGCGCGAAGACGCGCTTTCGCACGTTTTCGGCTACAGCACGGTAAACGACGTTTCCGCACGCGATCTGCAGCTGCGCACGCAGCAATGGCTGCTCGGCAAAAGCTGCGACAGCTTCAGCCCGCTCGGACCTTATCTTGTTTCCGCCGATGAAGTCGGCAACCCGAACGATCTTCAGCTTACTTGTATCGTGAACGGCGAAGAACGCCAAAACTCGAACACATCGGACATGATTTTCCACTGTGACGAGATCGTCAGCTACATTTCGCAGCATATGACGCTGGAGCCGGGCGATATCATTTTGACGGGGACACCTTTCGGCGTAATTCTCGGATACCCGAAAGATCAGCGCGTGTACTTGAAAGACGGCGATATCGTTACCGTAGAAGTGGAAAAGCTTGGTGCTTGCACGAACCGTTTCGTAAACGAAGCGTAAACGTATACTTGCAAAAAACGGCTGAGAAGGTCAACTCCTTCTCAGCTGTTTTTTTGTACCTGAAATCCGCAGCATTAACCTTTCCCCATGCTCACGAATACAACATAGATAGGCGGCATTACTAAATGGCAAGGGAATGTAAGCGATGAATCCATTACCTCACGTCGATCGCGCAATCGCGAATTTGTCCGAAAAGCTGCTGGAGGCGCAATCGCCGGACGGCGCTTTTCGTTTTTGTTTGGAAGGCGGGCCTATGACCGATGCGAATCTTATTATTCTTCTTCGCTCGTTAGAGCTTGAAGAGGAAGCGCTCATTGCAAGGCTAGCCGACAGACTGCTTGCTATCCAGCGTCCCGACGGCTCTTGGCGGCTCTATGAGGATGAACGCAAAGCGGCGGGCAGCCTATCCTCTACCGTCGAGGCGTACAACGGGCTGTTATTTTCCAAGCGCATAGAGAAAACGGATCCGCGCATGGAAGCTGCCAAACGATTCATTTTATCGGCAGGCGGACTGGAAAGGGTCAACTTGTTTACCAATGTCACGCTTTACTTAACCGGTCAAAAACCATGGACGAATCTGATCGGTCTCCCTCTGGAAATCGTGCTGCTGCCCGTTTCGTTCCCGGTTAATTTATTCGACCTTTTCGCCGCGGCCCGCGTGCATATGATCCCCATTCTTGTCGCCCAAACGCTCCGTTACACGCATAAGCTTCCCTATACGCCGGATTTGTCCGACCTATACGCCGATCCGGCTGCAGGAAAGGCGCCCGGCGAGACGACTTCGTGGTCGGATATTTGGGCCTATTCGTTGAATGATACAGCCAGAACCGATTATCGCGGATTACAAGACATCATATTTCGGCTGCTGAAACAGATTTACCATTGGCCGGCGAACTTGAAAGCGGAAGCTTTGAAGCAAGCCGAACGATTCATGCTGGAACGGATCGAGCCGGACGGCTCCCTATTCAGCTACGCCTCATCAACTTTCCTAATGATTTTTGCCCTGCTTGCGCTCGGCTACGATAAGCGGCATCCGATCATCGTTAAGGCGGTATCTTCGATGAAGCGAATGGAGTGCAACGCTACGGACGCAGCGGTCGGTACGCACGCTCAAATCTTCACATCCGAAATATGGGATACGGCGCTTTCCAGTCACGCTTTGCAGGAAGCCGGCTTAACTCCCTCGCATCCGTCCGTCCAGACAACCGGCCAATATTTGCTAAGAGAGCAGCAGACAAGATACGGCGACTGGCGCATTCATAACCCGACTGAGCCGGGAGGATGGGGTTTTTCCGAAAACAACACCCGTATACCCGACGTCGATGATACGACCGCCGCTTTGCGGGCGATATCCCGTTTGCGCATGCAGCGGCATACCGAGTACAAGGAGGCATGGAACAAAGGGCTGAATTGGCTTCTTTCCATGCAAAATGACGACGGGGGCTGGGCCGCATTCGAGAAAAACACCGACAGCAAGCTGCTCGCTTTTCTTTCGGTTCCGCATGCGCGTGAAATCTTAGTCGAGCCTTCTACAGCGGACTTAACTGGGAGGACGCTCGAGTTTTTGGGAAACACGGCCGGCCTGAAGAAAAACGTATCGCTCGTTCGCAAAGGCGTAAAATGGCTCCTGGACAATCAAGAGCAGGACGGCTCGTGGTACGGCCGCTGGGGTGTTTGCTATATATATGGCACATGGGCTGCCGTTACGGGACTGGCAGCGGCCGGCCTCCCTTCCGACCACCCCGCCATGCGAAAAGCTGCCAAGTGGCTGCTCGGCATCCAGCGGCCGGATGGCGGCTTCGGCGAATCTTGCGCTAGCGATCTGCACAGGCATTACATCCCGCTTGATGCCGGCACGCCGTCGCAAACGGCATGGGCGCTGGATGCGCTGGTAGCCCTGAACATGAAGCGCATACCGGAAATCGATAAGGCTGCATATTTTTTAACGCAGGAGGGAAATGGAAAGGATTGGGCCGAAACGTATCCGACCGGAGCGGCTTTGCCCGGAGGCTATTACATTCGTTACCATAGCTACGGGTTAATTTGGCCTTTACTTGCTTTAAGCCATTACAAGGAGCGGTACGGGGCAGATCAAGTTCGATAAGCGGAGATACGGCTGTTGAAAGAAAAACAGGAAGAATCGCCGCGATGACGATTCTTCCTGTCCGTAGGTTATGGATTGGCAAGCTTGCGGACATCGACGATCGGCATGTCAACCGTCTTCGCCACATCCTCAGGCGAAAATCCTTTATCAAGCAGCTTTCTGATAATCTCTTCCCTGCCTTTTTCTATTCCTTCTTCTATTCCTTTTTCATATCCCCAACGCTGCCAAGCCGGCATAAGCTCCATTAACCTCTCCCCCTCCTCAGGATATTGTTCTCGAAGCAGCTTCATTACGGCTTCTTCTTCCCCTTCACTGGGCTTAAAATACAAATCCGCTACTGACATGATGAGCGCCATTCGCGCATTATCCAAGGTTGCCTGCAAACGTAACAGCATGCGCAAGTAAGCAATCCGAACTTCTCGTCTCTCCTTCTTATTATAGTCCATTTTGACGAGCAGCGCAGCAGCCACCGGATTATCCGAGCCGATAAACGCACGCCAATGCTTCGAGCGAAGCTCGACCGTTAAAAATTGAAAGCGGAGTATGTCATGTTCCGGAATAACCATTGTCAACGTATCCGTTTCTTCTTTTAAATCGTCCGATGTAAAGATAAATTCTTTGAAAAACGTCTGCAGCAGCTTTTTAAATGCTTCGTCATGATTCGTTGCCGTTTTTTCGGCCGATTTGTTCCTGCCTCGCTTTTCCCGCATAACGAACTTTCCTTTCCTTCGCTAAGCATCCCTCATGCTTCGCCATCGTTCTAATTGCCGTTCAGCTTGGTCAGTACGCGCAAGGTATCGTTCTTAACAATCATTTGCACCTCGCCGTGTTTGTCCGTTCTCAGCAGCTGCGAGTTTTGCGCAATAATTCTGTCGACTACCTCCGCTGCGGGGTGGCGATAAATGTTGGATACCCCGACGGAGATGACGGCCAGCTTGGGACGCCAAACGGACAGCCATTCCTCTGTCGTTGACGTTTTGCTGCCATGATGGGCCACTTTTAGCACGTCCACATCTTGAAGCGCATTCCCCGAATCGTCTTCACGCATTAAAGTCAGAAGATCTTCCTCCTCCTGCTTCTCCATATCGCCGGTCATTAAAAAGCGGAAGCCGCTCATCGAGAGCATAAAAACAAGCGATGCATTGTTTTGATTGCTTTGTTCCCTTATCTCTTCCTCGCCGCCATCAGTCGGATACAGAAATTGTAGTTCCGTATCTCCGCCCAGTCGAAGCCTGTCGCCGCGATTTGCGGCCAACAGCGGAATCCGTTTATTCATGGCGGTTTGAAGCAGCTTGACCGTTCCGGCATTGCGTTTATAAGTGCCGTTAAACACAATTTGCTTGACGGGGATTTGTTCGAGCACCGCCTGCAAGCCGCCGATATGATCGGCATCCTGATGCGTCATGATCAACGTATCGATTTGATGAACGCCCCTCTTTTTTAGAAG
This sequence comes from Paenibacillus contaminans, assembly GCF_003285015.1. GTDB lineage: Bacteria > Bacillota > Bacilli > Paenibacillales > NBRC-103111 > Paenibacillus_V > Paenibacillus_V contaminans. Next base: position 114,314 of record NZ_QMFB01000003.1, read on the forward strand.
CGGAACCAGCAGCTTATCTCCCACTTCAAAAGGATTGCCGCGCTCCTTCCACTCGTCGCCTTGTTTGCGAAACCATACCGTACCTCCTCCGTCTATCAGCACGTTGCGATCATCCGGCGTGCGGACCCATATCGCGTCTCCTTGACCGACATCGATGAAGCTGACGATACCGGATCGGTCCCAGCGGTCCGGACTATAGCCGTAAACAAGCAAGGCTGCTGCAGTCATTCCATAAAGAGGAATGGCAAGCTTCGGAAGCCAGCCGCCGCTGTTTTCCAGCATAAGTTTCGCTTCAATAAGCTTTTGCGAGCGCCGTCTGCGAACAATCGCGGCAATAAGCAGCCAAATCGCCAAGTACCAGCCAATTATCCACCATATCGAAGGAGTCGGCCAAATTAGGTGAAAGCGGCTCAGGCGGTCAAGCATGTCGACCATCGAAGCATTTATACGGTTTAACCAAACGACCGGCCACGCCAGCCATTTGCCAAGAGTGATCGAAAGCTCGCCTGCCAGAAGCGCGCCGGAGCCAAGCGGGGTTACGACGAAGCTGACAACGGGCACCAACACCATGTTCGCAATCCAGGAAATCAGCGAGAACTGATTGAAGTAATACACCGAAAGCGGAAACGATACCGCCTGCGAAACGATTGTAACAGCTACGGTGCTTTTCAGCATGCTGCTGCGGATCGGCAGCAATTCGGAGACAACCGGAACGGCTACGATCAAACCAAGCGTTACGAGAAAGGATAGTTGAAAACCGACATCCACCAAATAGTAAGGGTTAAAAATCAGCATCCCTAAACCGACGATGCAGACGAGATGAAGTCCGTCCTTGAGCCATTGCCTGCGGGCGGCATACAAAGCCAGCATGGCCATTATCCCGGCCCGAATGACGGAAGGCGAACCTCCGGTAATCAGCACGTAAAACGGGATCAGCCATAGGGCGACGAGCAGCCCGGTTTCTTTCGTCGCCCCCGCCGTTCGGGCAATCCAAAGAATAACGGAGACGAACACCGCTACATGAAGGCCGGAAATCGCCAGCAAATGCGTCAAGCCGAGTCTGGAAAACTGTTGAAATTCGTATGGATCCATATCGACCCGCAAGCCGATTAGCAAACTTTTCATGTAACCGCCCTGCTCGCCCGGAAATAATCGGTCCGCGGTATTCCCTAAACGATTCCGCAACCGGTCATTTTCCCGCAAAAGCGTTACCCAGTCCCAGCCTTTTCTTTCCGAGACGCCGATCTGCTCCGTACCTTTGGCTGAAACGACTGCGTGTATGCGTTGAGTATGCAAATACTTGCGATAGTCAAAGCCGCCGAAATTGCGCGCCGAAGAAGGCAGCTTCAGCTCCCCCGACATCGAAACCTCGTCGCCTCTTTGCCAGCCGTTTGCGATGAGTTGTTCGTCTTGTTCCAGCAGTCTGACGGTAACCTGGACGTTTTCATTGATGTTCCTTTCCTTTTGCTCCCCGTCGAATTGCGCGCTCGATACCTTCAATACAAACGACACCTTGTCGCCGTCAACGGAAACGGCGGAAGTTATTCGTCCGTTCAAGCGAACCGCCGTTCCTTCCGCTGCGCTTTGCGCCTCATGCCCGGATAACAGCTCGCTAACATTATGCTGCTCCGTCCATTGATAGTAGCAAAATGCCGCCAGCGCGACCGGAACGACATACGCGGCATGCCGCCAAGGCAGGCGAAAAATAACGAACACCGCCGCCGTCACAAGAACGGCAATAAATACGCGCACCGTTTGGACGGATTCGAGGGGCAGTCGCACTGCAACCGCATACCCGAATACCCAAGCCCAGCAATAAACGACGATCGGCTTTAGCAGCATAAAACGCTCCGATCCGATCAACATCTCATCCCCTTTAGCACACTAAACCGATTTTCCTGAAATCAAGGATAAAGATCCATTCCCCTTCAGCTCGTAGACTCTAAGGAAAATTTGGTCTTGCGAAACGCTTTTTCGAATACATGCTTGCCGTAAAAACGAAAAAGAACCTCTTCCTTCCTTTCGGAATGAAGAGGTTCTTCCTCGAATCTGTGCGGTCGTTAATTCATGACGTCGGTCAAAATACCGGCTGGAGGCACGTACGCCTCAAGCCTTCTTAGCACGATGCCGCAATCGGTCATCAGCGCGTTTACTTTATCGCTGTCCTTAGGGTAAGCGCGATGATAAACGATTTCTTTAATACCGCTGTTGGCCAGCATATTGGCGCAAGTCCAGCACGGCTGATCGGTCACGTATACCGAGGAGCCTTCGCGGTCGCTGCGGTCGGTAAACAGCAGCAGATTCTGCTCGGCATGAATGGTTCGGATGCAGCGCTGCTTGCGAACCATTTGTTCGTTTCCGTCCACAAGCTTCACTTCGAACTCCTCCACCAGCATACATCCGGCTTCGGAGCAATCCTGAACGCCCATGGGCGCACCGTTGTAGGCCGTGCCAAGCAGCTTCTTGCCCTGCACGAGAACCGCTCCGACGCGCCTTCGCGAGCATTGCGAACGGGTCGAAGCCATGTAGGCGATGTCCATGAAATACGTATCCCAATCTTTACGTCCCGTCATTTTCGCACCTGCTTACTGTTGGCTCGCCGCAATCGCTTGATCGAGATCCGCGATAATATCTTCGATGCCTTCCGTGCCGATAGACAAACGGATCATGCCTGGCGATACGCCGGCTGCCGCCTGCTCCTGCTCGTTTAACTGTTGATGCGTCGTGCTTGCTGGGTGGATGATCAGCGACTTCGAGTCGCCTACGTTAGCCAAGTGTGAGAAAAGAGTCACCGCTTCGATCAGCTTGCGGCCGGCTTCGATACCGCCTTTAATGCCGAACGTCATAATCGCGCCTTGGCCTTTCGGCATATATTTCTGCGCCAGCTTATGCGACGGATGGCTAGGCAATCCGCAGTAGCTGACCCATTCGACGGCTTGATGGCCTTCAAGGTACTGCGCAACCTTAAGCGCATTGGAGCTGTGGCGTTCCATCCGCAAGTGCAGCGTCTCCAGACCTTGCAAAAGCTGGAACGAGTTAAACGGCGAGATGGCCGCTCCCATATCGCGAAGAAGCTGAACGCGAGCTTTAATAATGTAAGCGATCGGTCCTACCGCATCGGCATATACGACGCCGTGATAGCTAGGGTCCGGCTCGGTCAAGCCGGGGAATTTGCCGCTTCCCTTCCAGTCGAACGTACCGCCGTCCACAATGACGCCGCCGATCGACGTTCCGTGTCCGCCGATAAATTTCGTTGCCGAGTGTACGACGATATCCGCGCCGTGTTCGATCGGACGGAGCAGGTAAGGGCTAGGAAACGTATTGTCGACGATAAGCGGAATTCCGTTCTCGTGAGCGATCTTTGCAACCGCTTCGACGTCGAGCACATCGCCTCTCGGATTGCCGATCGACTCTGCATACAGGGCTTTGGTGTTGGGCGTAATCGCTTTGCGGAAATTTTCCGGGTCGCTCGGATCGACGAAATGAACGTTGATGCCGATTTTCGGCAGCGTCGTCGAAAACAGGTTGTACGTACCGCCGTAAAGGCTTGCAGCGGAAACGATATCGTCACCTGCTCCTGCGATGTTTAGAATCGAATATGTAATGGCGGCTTGCCCCGAAGCTGTCGCAAGAGCCGCCGCTCCGCCTTCGAGTGCGGCAACCCGCTTCTCGAACACGTCCGTAGTCGGATTCATCAAACGGGTATAAATATTTCCGAATTCCTTAAGCGCAAACAAATTGGCTGCGTGTTCCGTATCGCGGAACCCGTAGGAAGTCGTTTGGTAAAGCGGCACGGCTCTCGAGAGCGTCGTTGGATCGATTTCTTGACCGGCATGTACGGCAAGCGTATCAAGGGATAGTTTCCGTTGTTCGGACATATAGATTAGGCCTCCTCAGTTTTCATGAACATAACGTCTTTGTTTTCGCAGACTGGGTATATTTTCTCATATTTCCATTCGAATTAAAAGTGCTGATTCGACAAGCCCCGTCATGGAGACGAAACGGCGATCAAATCCTTCAGCGCCTCATATGTTTTATCGCCGATTCCTTTCACCTTCGTAATTTCTTTGGCCGTCCGGAACCCTCCCGTTTGTTCCCGGTATGCGATAATTGCTTTCGCCTTACTCTCCCCTATTCCGGGCAGCTTTACAAGTTGCTGTATGGTTGCCGAATTCAAATCGATTTGCCGGCTCCCGTTTGGTGCACCTTTTGACGACGTCGGCGATGATGACGCTTCTGGAGCGCCGCCGGCAGGAATGTCCGCCGTTTCGTTCTGCCTGCTTGCATCCTCCTCGCTATTCGCCCCGCCCTGCATCACGTCCGGAACATTCCCCTCCGTTTCGTCTACCGGCCGCTTTTCCTTCGGCTCCGAACCGCCTGCTGCACCTGGAGGCGCTGCAGCCTGCGTCTCCGGCGTCTTCGCGGGAGAGCTTACCGGCTCCTGCAGCTTAAGCACCGCCTCTAACTGACCATTCGCCCGCTGCATCCCGACAGCAACGGAATCCTCGTCACTCATCCGCGCAAAAAAGACCCCCGCGCCTGCCAATATGCCGATTAAGCCGATGACCAACCACTTTACCTTTGCTGATATCATTCCGGTGCCTCCTTCGATTCCAGACATTTCGCAAGCAATTCCGACACGTTTACATTTGCAGCCGGACAAATACCGGTATCTTTGACGCTGGCGTTTGCCCGAGCTTACTAGCCGCTTTCACGAAAATCCTTTCCGATAAACCAAGGATAATTGCCAGCCGGCATCTGAAACGATGGCATTTATCGTAGGATTATCGCCGTTTCCAAGAATACGCATTCCGATATACTAAACAAAAAAACGCCTTTACCCGCGATAGTATTCGCGAGTAAAGGCGGTGCTTCCGCTATCGATATTGTATTGGCTGGTTTCTACTATACCTTGTCTGCACGAACCTTGCAAGCCGCATCATGAAATTATTTGCAAACCGTGCACAATTCACCGCCCCTTCTAGCATGAAAACGCATGAAGGCGAAGCATAGCGAATATACATTATGAAGCGAGGCACGCCGCTGCCGCCTTGGCCGGTTGTTTGTTCGATTTCGGGGAGGGATTCACATGAAATTTGGGTTTATAGGTACCGGCAGTATGGGAAGTATCCTCATAGAATCGCTGATTCGCTCGGGAGCGCTGCTTCCGCAGCAAATCGTGGCGAGCAACCGGACGGCAAGCAAAGCGGAACGGCTGGCGCAGCTCCATCCCGGTCTTCAAGCCGCTAACACGAACGTAGATGTTGCCCGGCAATGCAGCGTCATTTTTTTATGCATCAAGCCGGCCGAATTTAAGAACGTTATCGACGAAATCAAGGATCACACAACCGCTTCCCAAATAGCCGTCTCCATAACTAGTCCCGTTCTGATCCGCCATTTGGAGGATCGGCTCCCTTGCAAAATCGCCAAGATCATCCCGAGCATCACCAACTTTGTGAAGTGCGGACCTACGATTTGCATGTATGGCAGCAGACTCTCCGATGACGAAATCGAGCAGCTCGAATCGCTGCTGGCCCGCTTTAGCCGGCCGATCAGGGTTTCCGAGCAATATACGCGGATTACCTCGGACATCTCCAGCTGCGGACCCGCTTTTTTTGCCAATCTTCTGCAAAGCTTCATTGCCGCAGCCGTTCAGGAGACCGGTATACCGGAGGACCAGGCGACGATTCTCGCATGTGAAATGCTGCTTGGCACGGGCAAGCTGTTAACTACCGGCGGATTCAATCCGGAATCGCTCCAGCAGCGCGTAGCCGTCCCCGGAGGCATTACGGCCGAGGGCTTGAAATTGATGGATGAAGAGCTTCACGGCATTTTCAACCGGCTTTTTCGCATTACGCATGCCAAATACGAGGAGGATGTCGACAAGGCCTCTTCATCCTTGAGCTGATTTCAGAGCAGCAGCTGCAGACCGGCCGAAAACATTTATATCGAGGCATCGGATGAATCGGCACCTTATTTTCCTGGCAACGTTTCGATCGGGTGAAGTCGAAACAACGCAAGTTGCCGGATGCTTAATCTTTGGACAGGCTAAAGCCGGCGGGAACTCCCGCCGGCTCTCTTTTATGCCGATTATCCGACAACTAAATTAACGAGCTTGCCCTTGACGGCGATCACCTTGCGGACCGATTTGCCCGCCATCGCATCCTTCACCTTGTCGAGCGATTGCGCCATCTCCTGCATGGACGCTTCGTCCATGTCCGCCGGGATCGATACCCGTTCGATAATTTTTCCGTTCACCTGTACGACGATTTCAACTTCGTTATCGACCGTCCAAGCTTCGTCGAACAACGGCCACGGCTCATAGCTTACGCCTTCCGTTTCGCCGAGACGCTCCCACAGCTCTTCCGCGATATGCGGAGCGGTAGGCGACAGCATCTGCACGAATTGCTTCATGGCCGAACGCGGCAGCTTCTCGGTTTTGTACGCTTCGTTGACGAAAATCATCATCTGACTGATCGCCGTATTGAAACGCAGCGCCTCGTAGTCCTCGGTCACTTTCTTGATCGTTTTATGCAAAGTTTTTTTGAAGGCGTCGCTAGTTTGCGATTCGTCGTCTACAATTTTAGCGCTCAAAGCGCCGTCTTCGTTGACGAACAACCGCCACACCCGGCTCAAAAACCGGAATGCGCCTTCTACGCCGTTTACATTCCAAGGCTTGGTCGCTTCAAGCGGCCCCATGAACATTTCGTACATGCGCAGCGTATCGGCTCCGTACTCGTTCACGATTTCGTCGGGGTTAATGACGTTTCCGCGCGATTTGCTCATTTTCTCATTGTTTTCGCCGAGTATCATGCCTTGGTTGACGAGCTTGTAGAACGGCTCCTTCGTCGCAACGACACCCAAATCGTACAACACTTTATGCCAGAACCTTGCATACAGCAAGTGAAGCACCGCATGCTCGGCTCCCCCGATGTACAAATCGACCGGCAGCCATTCCTTTTGCTTCTCCGGCGAACACAGCTGCTCGTCGTTGTGCGGATCGATGAAGCGCAAATAGTACCAGCAGCTTCCAGCCCATTGCGGCATCGTATTCGTTTCGCGGCGGGCTTTCATCCCTGTTTCCGGATCGATCGTATTGACCCAATCCTCAACGGTTGCCAGCGGCGATTCGCCGGTGCCGGAAGGCGTGATGTGCTCCACATCCGGAAGCAGCAGCGGGAGCTCGCTTTCCGGAACGGTTTTCATGGTGCCGTCCTCAAGATGGAGAATCGGAATCGGCTCGCCCCAGTAGCGCTGACGGCTGAACAGCCAATCCCGGAGACGATACGTCACCTTGCCTTGACCTTTGCCGCCGCTTTCCAGCCATTCGATCATCGCGGCAATCGCCTGTTCATTGGTAAGCCCGTTCAAGAAATCCGAATTGACGTGTTCCCCGTCGCCTGCGTAAGCGGCTTCCGCCAAATTTCCGCCGCTTACGACTTCGATGATCGGAAGATCGAACTGCTTGGCGAAAGCATAATCGCGCTCGTCATGACCCGGAACGGCCATAATGGCGCCGGTGCCGTAGCCGGCCAGAACATAGTCCGCAATCCAGATCGGCGTCTTCGCGCCATTCACCGGATTTATCGCATAAGCGCCCGTAAAGACGCCTGTTTTATCCTTCGCGAGATCGGTGCGCTCGAGATCGCTTTTTCGTGCAGCTTTGTCTTGATAGTCGTCGACAGCAGCCTTCCGGTCCGCAGTCGTAATCACCTTCACCAAATCATGCTCCGGCGCCAAAACGCAGTAGGTCGCGCCGAACAACGTGTCCGGACGCGTTGTAAATACGGTTAACGAAGCGTCCTCGTGGCCGTCGATCGCGAACTTCACCTCTGCGCCTTTGGATTTGCCGATCCAGTTGCGCTGCATATCTTTAATGCTTTCCGACCAGTCCAGCTCTTCGAGATCTTCCAGCAGCCGTTCCGCATACGCCGTAATCTTCAGCATCCACTGCCGCATCGGCTTGCGGATGACCGGATGTCCGCCCCGCTCGCTCAAGCCGTCAATGACTTCCTCGTTCGCAAGTACCGTCCCCAGAGCCGGACACCAGTTGACCGGCACTTCGTCGACATAAGCCAGTCCTTTATTGTACAGCTGGATAAAAATCCACTGCGTCCATTTGTAGTAATCCGGGTCGGTCGTGCTGAATTCGCGGTCCCAATCGTACGAGAAGCCGAGCGATTTGATTTGACGGCGGAAATTATCGATATTTTCAACCGTGATATCTCTCGGATGACGACCGGTTTGCAAGGCGTACTGCTCGGCGGGCAGACCGAACGCATCCCAGCCCATCGGATGAAGCACGTTGAAGCCGCGCATCCTTTTGAACCGCGAAACGATGTCCGTCGCCGTATAGCCCTCCGGATGACCGACGTGAAGCCCTGCTCCCGAAGGATACGGAAACATATCCAAAGCGTAAAACTTCGGTTTTCCGGCATCCTCTCTTACCTTGAACGATTTATTCTCGTCCCAGTGCCGCTGCCATTTGGGCTCGATCGCGGCCGGTTGATACCCTTGCTGCTCTTTGCTTTCCTGCGCCATATTACTTCCTCCTAAATTGACCCCCGAAGCTGCTTTTACTTCCTTTGGCTTGCAAAACCAAAACGCCTTTAAGGGGAATGCTGAAAATAAAATTAAGTTAATCAAAAAAACCTCCGTCCACTAGCGCAAAGGCTAGGGACGAGAGGTTAAATTCCCGTGGTACCACCCTAGTTGACAGGAACGAAAATCCACGCTCTTGCCCACTTGTACGCCCTTAACGCAGGCATAACGATCAGGTTACGGCCGCAAGAAGCGATTCCCGTTCACCGTCTGGCTCGAAGGCGAGTTCGCAACGCTCATCTACCGGCTTGCACCGACCGCACCGGCTCTCTGCAAAATGAGTTCGAAGCTACTACTCCTCGTCACTGCCTTTCAATATTCAAACATTTCCTTTGATTATAGGGAAAAATAGCGTTTGCTGTCAAGCAGGCAGCGCGTTCCATGCCTTACTCGGGCATTTTTATCATTTTATTGCCGGTTATGATCTTCTAAACATCCTTGACGGCTGCAAAAAAAATGCGCTGCGTCTGCCCGTTTGGCTCGTCCCAGCCGAAATCGGCATAACAGGAAACGGCTGTAAATCCCGCTTCAAGCAGCTTCCCCTTCACCCACTCCTCCGAGTATGCCCGTTGGATGTGGCATTCCTCAAATCGGCGAAAACGGCCCGCCGAAGCCCGATCCGGATGTGAAGCGTTCGCTTTCTCTCCTGCAGATTCCATCAAAGTCTCGCTTACGAAAAATGTGATTTGATGCTCGATTTCAGATCTGAGATCATCCCATTCGCTTGTCCATATGTATGCGATCTCTTCTTCGTCGAGAATAAAGGGTTGGGATTCCGCGTAAGCGTGAAGCTGGTAAGGCGTATGCATATCAAAAACAAATATGCCCTTCGGGTTCAGCGACTCGAACGTTTGACGGAAGGTACGGATCAAATCGCGCTCTTCCAGCAAATAGTTCAAGCAATCGCAGAACGAGACGACAGCGTCCACAGGAGACGGCAGCTTCCAGTATCTCATATCCTGCTTGAGCCAAGCCGGAGCATTCTTGCCGGTAAGGCTTTCGGCTTCGCTTTTTTGCCGGGCTACGGAAAGCATATCTTCCGATATGTCGATGCCGGTTACCTGATAGCCTTGCCTCGCCAGCGGGATGGCGATCGTGCCCGTCCCGCAGCCGAGATCGACAATTGTCACAGGCTTGCCGAATCTCCGCCAGCATTCGTCCGCAAAACGAAGCCATTCGGCATAAGGCATATCCGCCATCAGCCTGTCGTAGATGGATGCAAATTGCCGGTAAGCCATCGTTCGCAGCGTCCTTTCCTTGTCGCATTCATGCCGGACTACTCATCTTGCTTCTTCAAATACGTCCAGTTTTCTTTTTGCTCGATCAGGCCGTCCTTCATGAGCTTCCCTAGCGCCCTTTTAAAGGCTCCTTTACTCATATTGAACTTGGCCGTCACGATATCGGACGGAGTTGCGTCGGAATACGGCATCGAGCCGTTCGGTCTTTCCCGCAAGTAAGCCATGATGACGTCCGCATCTTCTCCCTGGCTGACATGCTTAGGCGCGCGCATCGATAAATTGACTCTTCCGTCCTCGCGTACGAAAGCGACACGGACCTTGATTTCCTCACCTACCCGCGGCAATCCGACCCGCTCCGTCGCATGAACCATGCCAAGCGCGCCAAAACCGAGCACGCCCCCGTCGACCACGACAAACGTTCCGACCTGAAGCGATTTGTAAACGCGGGCGGAGCGCCATTCGTTCTGCCATGCTGTCGGCGCATGAAACACCAGAGGAGCAAGCTCCGGCTCTCCCGCCAGTCTCGCAATCAGTCTGCCCTGTTTGTCATGCGTCATTACCGCGTATACGGAGTCGCCGACCTGGGGCCGCAATTGTTTAAGCTCCGGCTGTTCTTTGTAGGGCAAAAGCAGCTCGCGCCCGAGACCCATATCGAGAAAGGCGCCGAAACGCGGATGAAGATCGGCGACGCGCAGCAGCGCTGTCTGACCGAGCTCGAGAAGCGGCTTGCGCATCGTTGCGGCAAGTCTGTCTTCCGTATCGTAATACAGGAAAACATTCGGCTTATCGCCCACTTTCACGCTGCCCACGATTTCCGTATAATGCAGCAGAACATCCTGGCTGCCGTCGGTCACAAAGTACCCGTAGGGCGAAACTTCTCTTGCGATCTCAAGCGACACGGTCGTTCCCGCCGTCATCGTCATACGGTTTCGACCACTTTCGCGTCGGACCAAAGCCGTTCGAGGTTGTAATATTCACGCTCGTCGCGATGAAATACGTGAGCGATAACGTCGCCCAAATCGACCAGCACCCAGCGCGCCGTGTCCATCCCTTCCAGCCCGCGGACGCGAACGCCGTGTTCCTCCGCTTTTTTACGGATTTCGGTTGCGATCGCTTGCACTTGCGTTTCCGAATTACCGTGTACGATTACGAAATAATCGGCGATCAGTGAGATCCCTTGCAAATCAAGCGCGACCGGGTTCATGCCTTTTTTGTCTTCGGCAGCGCCGAAAACCATTTTCATCAATTTTTCAGGTGTCATATTCAAAAACAGCTTCCTCCCTCTATTTCCCCACAAAGTGATGTTAACCTTCGAAGCTTAATCCGAGTAATTTGCGGGGAGCCCCAAATAATTTTACCCACATCGCGAAGAGAAGCTTCGCAGCTTAGTCCTGCCGCTTTGCGGGTCTTCGCATTCATTTCCCTTTTAGCTCGTCCAGCAGCGCGTTTCGCGCCAGTAACGTCATTGGATATACTTTTTGCCCTTTTCCGAGCAAATATGAAATCGTCGAATCGAATCCGGCGACAAGCGCCTTCTCTATGCTCGTTTCGGCCAGACGGCGAAGCAGCCCGACCTCCGGAAAATCTCTGCCGGGCTCGATATAATCGGCAAGGCAAACGATTTTGTCCAGCAGCGTCATCCCTACGCGCCCCGATGTATGGTAACGGATCGCGTCAAGTATTTCGGCATCGTCGATGCCGAATTTTTTACGGACGAGTATGGCGGCCGCGGGCGCATGCAACAGGGCTTTATCGTAATCGAGCAGATCGCCGAGCTCGCCGTGCTCGATCAACACTTCCTTTTGCTTGTCGACCGGCCAATACTTGCAATAGTCGTGCAGCAAAGCGGCAAGCTCCGCCTTATCCGCATCCGCTCCGTATTGCCGAGCAAGCAAAACCGAGCTCTCCATCACGCCTACCGTGTGCTCCCAGCGTTTTGCCGGCATTTGTGAACGTACTTCTTCCATCATCGCCTTACGATCCATATAGCCCATTCCTCTCTATATACGCCCTTACCGGCTCGGGAACCAAATACCTGATCGTCCGCCCTTCCCGCTTGCGCTTCCGGATTTCCGTCGACGAAATATCGACCGGAGTCATCGACACCAGCGTTACACGCTTTCGCAAATTGTCGGGCAGAAGCTCCGGCTGCAGATCGTAACCGGGCCGCTGCAGGCCGATAAAGCCGATTTGCCTGGCAAGCGCATCGATATGATGCCAATTCGGCAAAAACATGACCATGTCCGCTCCGATAATATAAGAAAAGGACACGTCGGGATGCATGCCGCCAAGCGCCGCCATCGTCTCCGACGTATACGAGGTGCCGCCGAGCGTCAGCTCGATATCGGTCGTCCGAAAAGAAGGATGCCCTTCAATTGCCAATCGAACCATTGCGAGCCGATCGGATGGCGACGCTTTAGGCGCATTCGTTTTATGAGGCGGCACATTCGAGGGCATAAACCAAACCTCATCCAGTCCCGCCCCCGCACGCGCTTCTTCCGCCGCTATCAAATGACCAAGATGGATCGGATCGAACGTGCCGCCCATGATGCCGACCTTCATACGCACCCTCCCCTTTCGACTCCGACGGTAGCTCGCCGCAATAAGGCTGGAGCTTCACAACATCCGGAAATATCATACATTGCCGCTTATAACGGCTTTAGGGCAATTCTATTTTTTTATTGTCCTTGGATTCTTTATAAAGCACGATCGTTTTTCCGATAACTTGCACGAGCTCCGCTCCGGAACGGTCCGCCAGCTCCTCTGCGATTTCGTTGCGGTCGTCGTCATTATTATTCAATACCGAAATTTTAATAAGCTCGCGAACTTCAATCGCATCTTCAATATGCTTGATCAAATGATCGTTGACCCCGCCTTTTCCTACCTGAAAAATCGGCGTCAAATGATGAGCTTGCGAGCGGAGATACCGCTTTTGTTTACCTGTAAGCATTAGCATTCCTCTATTCTTCGTGTTGTGATTAGGCCATCGAATTCAAAACGGCTTCCCTCATAGCTTCGACGGGAGCGGACTTTCCCGTCCAATATTCGAACGCGTAAGCGCCCTGATAAATAAACATCCCGAGCCCGCTGTGCGTAACGGCGCCTTTTTGCTTCGCTTCCCGCAGCAGCCTCGTTTCCATCGGCGTATAAATAATATCGCTCACGACCAGTCCTTCATGAAACCATGACGTATCGATGGGCACCTCGTTTATGTTCGGATGCATCCCGACAGGCGTATTGTTGACGACGATATCGACCTGCTCCTTGATCGCTTCGATGCCGTCAAAACCGATTCCTGCCGATTCCGTATAAGCCGACGTGTAGGAAGCCAAATCCTTCGCCCGTTCGACGGTACGATTCGCGAACCAAATCATGGAAGCGCCGTCCTTGGCCAGCGCATACGCTACGCCGCGGGACGCTCCGCCCGCACCCAGCATAAGCACCTTTTTGCCGGACAAAGACAAGCCGGTTTCTTCCTTCAAGGAACGGATATAGCCGATTCCGTCGGTATTGTAGCCGATCAGTCTGCCTCCGTCGTTCACTACCGTGTTGACCGCACCGATGCTGCGCGCGCCTTCGTCGATTTCGTCCATATAAGACATCACTTCTTCTTTATGCGGAATCGTTACGTTCACGCCGCGAAACTGCAGGGCGCGAATGCCGTTTATCGCGTCCTTGAGCGTACCCGGCTGAATGTGAAAAGCCGCGTATGCCGCATTTATCCCCGCTTCCGCAAACGCCCGGTTCAGCATGAGCGGCGATTTGGAATGGCGTACCGGATCGCCGAAAACGCCGTACAAAATCGTATGGCTGTTTATTTGCATGTCGTTTCCCCCTATGACATTGCCCTCAATTTGTAGTGAAATTTATTCTTTTTTCAGGGTGCAGGAAATGATTTTTAGATCAATGAAGTGCGCACCGCAATTTTGACGCCTTTGGGCACATGCACTTCAATGTCGGCTCCCGCTTCCCCGTTAACTTTGATCCAGCCCAGTCCCGAAATCAAAATGTCGGTGCGGCTTCCCTTGGCCACGCGAACCGGATAACGCGTAAACGGCGGCAGCGCGTCTATTTTATCCGATGAAGGAGGCTGCAGGAGCTCCCCTCGGTGTTCCTCGTACAGCTTGTCCGCATTGTCCAGCTTTGTCCGATGAATCGCGATCGCATTCGACATGTAGCAGGTGAACGACTGGCGCTCGCCCTTTACAAAATCGAAACGCGCCAGCGCTCCGAAGAAGAGCGTTTGTTTTTCGTTCAATTGATAAACCATCGGCTTTAGTGGCTTATCCGGAAGCACATAGCGCAAATCCGCCTTATCCACCAGCTCGGTTAGACGATGCTTGTAAACGATGCCCGGCGTATCGATGATCGATTTGCCGTCGTCGAGCGGAATTTTGATCAGATCCAGCGTCGTTCCGGGATACGACGAGGTCGTCAGCTCGCCCTCCAGATCGCTGAAATCGCGGATCAGATTGTTGATGAGCGTCGATTTGCCTACATTCGTCGCGCCTACGACGTAGATGTCGCGGCCTTTGCGCTGTTCTTCGACCATGCGGAGCAGCCTGTCGAAGCCGATATTTTTTTTCGCGCTGACGAGGACGATGCCTTCCGTTTTCAAGCCGTTTTCCTTGGCCTGCTTCTGCACCCAGTTATGGAGCTTGTTCCAATTCGTTACTTTCGGAAGCAAATCGATTTTATTGACCACGAGCAGTACCGGATTATTCCCGATAAAACGCTGCAGGCCGCCGATCAGACTCCCTTCGAAATCGAACAGGTCGACGATATGGATCACAAGGCTTTTCGTATGGCCGATCGAGCCCAGCATACGCAGAAAATCATCCTGATTAAGCGTCGCGCTAGACATTTCATTGTAATGCTTGATGCGAAAACAACGCTGGCAAATAACCGGAATTTTCTGCAGCGCTTGCTCCGGCACATAGCCGAGCTTTAGCGGATCCTCCATTTGCAGCTTGACGCCGCAGCCTTCGCAATGCAATATTTCTTCTTCGAGTAAAGGCATAGCTCCTCCTAGTTACGTTTCATTTACATGCAACGTCGAAAAACCGCGCGTTCATTTTTTCATGAACGTTAGTGCGGCTTTTTCGATCGTACGGTTTATTTTCGTAAAGAAACCTTCGTCCTTCAAAGCGATCGGCTGAACCATAATCGTAAAGAGCCCCATCCTGTTGCCGCCGAGCACATCCGTCAGCATCTGGTCTCCGACCACCGCCGTCTGATTCGGCGCTAACCCCATCATGCCCATCGCTTTGCGGAATGCGATATTCATCGGCTTTCTGGCGCTATAGATGAACGGAATCGTAAGCGGCTCGGCAAATTTGCTAACGCGCTCCTTGCTGTTGTTCGATACGATAACAACCTGAAATCCCGCTTCCCTCACACCGCTCAGCCATTTGATCAGCTCGGGCGTGGCGACGGGCTCTTTGGCTCCGACTAGCGTATTGTCCAAATCGGTAATGACTCCCCGGATTCCCGCCTTCCGCAGCGCGTTCAAATCTATATCATATACCGTTTTCGCCTGCATGCGCGGCACTAGCTTATTGATCAACCGTTTCACCCCGGCATTTGCCAATAATATTAGACAAACTATACCACACAAATCCTTTTTCTTGCAAAGCAATACCTGCGGGGGCGTTTTCGTATATCAATTGCCGTAAGCGGCACAATAAGGAAATGATACGCAAGGATAAACGGCTGCACATGCATGGAATCGATATAAGTCTAATGATTTGAAAAATAACCTGCAATCGGACAGGGACGATCCGGGGCTAGCGGTTGACCTTTTACGTCCTCAAATTGCAGGCACAAGCAGCAAGGCTGCAGATAAAACGATTCGAGGAGCTTAGCATGGGAAATAATTGGATCTGGTTTTTGATAGGCTCATTTACCGCAGCGTTCGTCGCCGTCATGATAGCCGGTTTGATCGGCATGATGTTCGCCAGGCCTTTGCTTCAGTATGTGCTCGGGAAATTCATCAAAAGATTGATGTCGGACCGCTATTCCGAAAATATATGGGAAATGGTTACCGCCATAACGCGCATTAATCCGATCGTCGTCGTGGAAAACAGCTTGCGTGCGGCGACAGGCGGCATTATCGAAAGGCCTTTCGGCAGCCCTAGAAAGTTTTTGAATTTCGACGGCTTGATCTTTTCCGCCGCGCAGCTGGCTGCACTGCCGACGCATGAGGGTGAGGAAATCGATATGTCGATTACGATCGGTCCTATGGCCAAAAAACCGCTAAAGCTGGACATCCCGCTTATGGCCGGGGCTATGGGCTACGGAATAGGCGTTTCTGAAACGGTCAAAAAAGCGATAGCGCGCGCGACCGCTGCGGTAGGAACCTCAACCAATTCCGGCGAAGGCGGCTTCCTGCCTGAGGATCGGGCGCTCGCCAAGCACTACATATGGCAGTACAGCTCCGGACCATGGTCCCGGAAGCCCGAGGTGCTCAAGCAGGCCGATGCGATCGAAATTCATTTGGGTCAAGGCGCAACGGCTGGAACGGCTAGCATCATCCCTTCGGAGTTTATTCAAGGCCGCGCAAGCGAGATTTTGGGCGTGCAAAATGAAGATTTCGTCGTTATCCCCGCAAGGCATGAGGAAATCAATCAAGGCGACGATTTGCGAAAGCTCGTGGACAGCTTGCGTCAAGTAACCGGCGGAGTTCCGATAGGCGTCAAGGTATGCGCCAGCGCACAATTTGAGGAAGACCTTGAAATCGTCATTCAAGCAGGAGTCGACTTTATTAGCATCGACGGCGGACAAGCCGGAACAAAAGGCGGCGCCCCCATTCTCGAGGACGACTTCGGACTGCCTACCGTTTTTGCCTTGTCGCGCGCGATTCGTTATTTGAAGGAACGAGGCGTCAGGGATAAAATTTCGATCCTGACCGGAGGCGGATATACGACGCCCGGCCAATGCCTGAAAGCTCTGGCCCTAGGCGCGGATGCGGTATTTATGGGAACGGCCCTGCTTTGGGCGATGACGCATGACCAGGTGACCAAAACGATTCCATGGGAGCCGCCGACGGAGCTGACCTTTTACCCCGGCAAAAGCACGGACCAGTTCAATGAGGACGACGCGGCGACTTACTTGGAAAATTTCTTCATATCTATGGTCGAAGAAATGAAGCTTGCGATTCGCGCGTTGGGCAAAAACAAGCTGTCCCAGGTAAACTCGGGAGATCTTGTCGCTCTGGACGAGTGGACGGGAAAGGTAACGCAAGTCAGGCTTGCTACAGAGCCATACACGCCCGGCAAAGACGGCTGCCCCGAAGCGAAGATCGGTATGAGGAACCCGCCCCAATCCGAAGCGGCAAATGCCGGAGCCGGACAAAACGTCGGAAAAGATTTGCTGTTTGCCAGCGGTAAAGCGGCTAAAGATAAAGGGAATAGTACCGGCCAAGAAAACGGATCGCAGAGCGGCAGCGACTCGCAGCGCGGGGGCGGATCGCAAGGCAGCAGCGGATCGCAGCACGGCAGCGACTCGCAGCGCGGGGGCGGATCGCAAGGCAGCAGCGGATCGCAGCACGGCGGCGACGGATCACAGAGCGGCGGCGACTCGCAGGGCAGCGGTGGATCGCAGAGCAGCGGCGGATCGCAGAGCGGCAGCGACTCGCAGCGCGGCGGCGGATCGCACAGCGGCAGCGACTCGCAGAGCGGCGGCGACTCGCAGGGCAGCGGCGGATCGCAGAGCGGCAGCGACTCGCACAGCGGCGGCGATTCGCAGAGCAGCGGCGGATCGCAGGGCGGCGGCGACTCGCTGAGCAGCGGATACTCGCATAGCGGCAGCGACTCGCAGCGCAGCGGCGGATCGCAGAGCGGCGGCGACTCACAGAGCAGCGGCGGTGGATCGCAGAGCGGCGGCGGATCGCAGAGCGGCAGCGACTCGCACAGCGGCGGCGGATCGCAGAGCAGCGACGGATCGCAGAGCAGCGGCGACTCGCAGCGCGGCGGCGGATCGCAGGGCAGCGGCGACTCGCAGGGCGGCGGCGGATCGCAGCGCGGCAGCGACTCGCACAGCGGCGGCGACTCGCAGGGCAGCGGCGGATCGCAGCGCGGCAGCGACTCGCAGCGCGGCAGCAACTCGCAGAGCGGCGGCGACTCGCAGCACGGCAGCGACTCACAGCGCGGCGGCGGATCGCACAGCGGCAGCGACTCGCAGAGCAGCGGCGACTCGCAGCGCAGCGGCGGCGACTCGCAGGGCGGCGGTGGCTCGCACAGCGGCAGCGGCGAAGGTCATGCCGAGCGAGATCATGAACCGCATAAGAGGCGGAAACGCGTGCTTCGCAAGCCTATTAAGCTGCATGAATTGTATGAACCGGAAAACCAGCAATAAAACAAACGCTACGGTTTCAACAAGCAAAATCATGTCGATAAACGCAGCAATGCGCCGCAACCATCCCGGTTCGGCGCATTGCTCGTTTATAATTCCTTACGCAGTTTATTGGTAATCGCCGACGCCTTCGACCATTCCTCCGGCGTAATCGGATTGTTGCTGTACTTGGCCTTCTCGAAAATGGCAAGCAGCGCTTCAAGATCTTTGGCAAGCCAAGCATCCTTGCGACTCCAGCGCCGCATCGTTTCGCGTGCCGTTTCATGCTCGTACGCCCCGTAGCCCTTGCGCTTGGAGCGGCGCAGCAGCTTTCCGAAAGCGACGATCACCTGCTGATTCAAAGTTGCCGGCTCCCGTTTCCGTCCTAGACCCAGCTTCTCGATCCAGCCGATACGTTCGAGAAGTCTTAAGATCGGTCTCCGGTATAACCAAGCAAGCAAAACGACTGCAGCAGCAATAACCACACTGCCGGCCGTTACCGCAACCGATGCCGGCTTGCCCCAATCGCTGTTCTCCTCAACAGGTGCGACAGGCGTCTCGATGACGGGTTCCGTTTCGGGCACCGCAGCAGGCTCCTCGGCAGGCTGCAAAACAGGCATTGCGAACCCGCTTGTAGGCTCGAACGGTATCCATCCCCAGCCGGCAAAGTACACTTCCACCCAGGAATGGGCGTTCGAATTGCGCACCGTATAAACCGCGGCACCGTTAGGGTCGATAACCCCCTGCGGCAGCGCGCCGTCCAATGCTAGATCTTGCAGGACCGTATCGCCGGGGGCATATCCTTTCACCCATCGGGTCGGAAGTCCGACGGATCTTCCTAACACCGCCATCGCGGTTGAGTAATAATCGCAATAACCTTCCTTCACCTCGAATAAAAATCTGTCGACGAAGTCTTTGCTCTTGCCGGTGTCAGGCGGTTTATTGTTGTACTTGTAGTTCATTTGCAAGTACTGTTCGATTTTTTTGGCCTTATCGTAAGGATTGGCCGCTCCCTGCGTGATTTCCTGGGCCAACTGCCTCACGCGGGGCGGCAAGGAAGGAGGCAGCTGCAGATATTGTTCCACCGCTCTCCGGTCGGACTGCTCGAGCTGTGCCGTCCGCAATCCCGCTTCATCGATATACGGAACCTCGGATACGAGCGTGTACGTATTCGGGTAAGGGATTCGGCTCGTCCGGGTCGCTTCGGGCCACTTGAGGGAAGCTTGCGTCGGGGACCATTGCAGCCTTTCGAAGCCGCCGGTCCCGCCGTTAATGCTCTCCACCTTCGATACGGCAAAGGCGCCGAACAGTACGGGGAACTGCTCATCCTTCTCGATCGTAACCGTTTGACGTACCTCGATCGTTTTCGATTTCACGTTTTGCATGAGCGGATCGGAAGCCAGCGTATTTCCTGCCGCTATCCCGGTCATGCCCGGCTGTCTCTCCTCTTCGCTTGACTCCCATCCGCTGCCGTTGTACAACGACCGCGACTCGCCGCGCCAATAGCTGCGGTTCGTCGATTCGACGGTCATGACGACCGTATAATCGAAATCGAAGCCGCCGCCCAAGCTTTCATCATTGCGGCTGTAGCCCGAAGTGGCGTTGCCCGGAGCGGAAAGCGGCGTCGATGAACTGACTTTGCCTTTGCCGGAAACCGGCACGGCCTCCCCTTGCCAATTTTTATAAAGCGTATAGGGATCGGTAAGCACGCTGCCCGTTTCCGGCGCAAGCGCTCCAAAGCCCATTGTCAAGACAAGCAGGAGAACGATCGTAACCGCGAAAGTCGCCGGGTAATCGGCAATATGGGACCATCCCGTCGGGCTTTTGCTTTTGAGCTGGACGATATGACGGATGACAAGCAGACAAAGTCCGCTGCAGATAACTAACGCCAATTCGTCCCACAAAATAATCAGGCTGAACGAATCGCGGATCCCCATAGCAAGTACGCTGAACAGCATCACGAAATAAATGCGCTTCTTTTCCTTGACGCACCACATCGTAAGCAAATAAACCAGCCACGCGCCCAAGCTGAACCAAATAAACGGGTGCAGCTGACCGGCATTATCAACCAAAAGCTGACCCGCTTTCGGCAGCGTGCGCATACTGCCCGAGACGGGCGAATAACCCGATGTTAATCCCGTTGCGACGATCACGCCCGCAAGCTGTATCGGAAGCCTGATCCAGCGGTTTATCCCGTAAAACAGCTCTACGACAAAAACGAATAGTAGCGTCGCCGTTACGAGCCTTGCCGTTTCAGGCAGCCACACATAATCCTCTTCGACGATCCAAGAAACGTATTGAAGCAGCAAAACGCCGGCAAAAAGCTTCGTAAGCCTGTCTTGCCAATTGCCGAAAACGGCCCTCCATAACCATGATTTTTCGCCCATCAGCCCCGACCTCCCAGCACATTCGAAAGCTCCTGCAAAGACGGGATGGCGTAGCCGAGATAACCGAGCGCCTTCAGCTGTTTCGCCCAATTGTCCCGCCCTTCCGGCTGATCTCCGCTAATCCACATGTGACAAGCGGTTAACTGCCGCTGCTCCAGCCAACCGAGCGTGTGCAGAAGCTCTTCGCCTTTGGCAGGAGAAACGATCACCATGAACGTCCCCGGAACGAAATGCCGGGATCTGTCGGCCAATACCCGCCCCAGGCTGTAATTGCTGTCCGCTTCCACATCGGTCAAATGATTCAGAATCGACTTCAGATGGGCGTTGCTGTTGCGCGGCTCCATATAGGTGGAATCCGTTCCGACAGATAAAAGACCAAGCGCCAAATCCCGTTTCATGCCGTATTCGATCAGCGAAGCGGCAACGGAAACCGCCCTCTCGAACTGCTCGGGCGAAGCGTAATGTTTCGTTCTGCGGTCAAGGATAATCATCGTCTTCGGCAGCGATTCGCGTTCGAACTCCTTCGATTTCCAAGTTCCCGTCTTGGCCGTTGCGTTCCAGTGAATACGAGACAGCTTATCCCCGTAAATGTATTCGCGCACGCCGTTAATTTGCGTCGTTTCTCTAACGGCTCTTGTCGTTTGCGAATGATGATGC
Organism: Paenibacillus contaminans; assembly: GCF_003285015.1. Classification (GTDB taxonomy): domain Bacteria; phylum Bacillota; class Bacilli; order Paenibacillales; family NBRC-103111; genus Paenibacillus_V; species Paenibacillus_V contaminans. The sequence goes on from NZ_QMFB01000003.1 coordinate 135,528, forward strand.
ATACCTCTCAGCATTTGGTGCAGCTGCTTCCATTCCTTGATCGGCACGCGCTGCGGCAGCACGCGGAAATTTGTCGGCAGCTGCATCTGTCCCTTGTGCTCGAAAATGCCGAAAATATCCTCCGTCAAACATTCCGTCTTTACGAAATTATAAAAGCCCCGGCGCAGCGGAGGCGTATTATATTCAACCCAGCCCCGACGGTGCCAGTCGAGCACCAGCGACGTTTCGAACGATTGCTCTCGTCCGCCTTTGCGCTGCAGCTTGTCTTTGATCATCACGTAAGGCACGGGCCAGAAGCCCGGTACATGCACGTTAAGCTTTACAGTCAGCGATCTGCCCGCCTCAATCTCCTGCTGATTGCCGTCAGCCGACAACATACGCGTTCCCTGTGCCTTCGCCACTCCGCTCCAGCGGCCGAGCAGCAAATAAATGCTGATGACGCATACGACGGCAAACAGCATGGAGGCGAGCTTGCCGCCCTGAAACAATAAAAACAGCAAACTGCCCGCAAAACAGGCTACAATCAGCCAAAAGCGCTGCGATAACCCGTATGCTTTCCGTTCCAGCCATCCGGTGAATTCGCTCATCGGATCACTTCTCCAATCGAACAGGCGTTCTTACCTGTTGAAACACCGACTCCAGCACCGACTCGGCAGTCGCTCCCTCCATTCGCGCTTCCGCATTCAAGATGAGGCGATGTCCGAAAACGTAAGGCGCCAGCGCCTTCAAATCATCCGGAATGACATATTCCCTCTCTTGGAGCATGGCATACGCTTTGGCCGCCTGTACAAGCGCAAGCGTGGCTCGCGGGCTTGCACCGAGGAAGACGGATGGATGCTCCCGGGTCGTCCGGGCAAGCGCAACGGCATATTGGCCGACCGCTTCATCCATATGGACGTCTCTAGCCTTCGCCTGCAGCAGCGTTACTTCATGTGCGGTCATAACCGGCTGGAGCGAATCGAGCGGATGGCTTCTGCTTTGCGCGACGATCATCCGGTTTTCCGTCTGTTCGTCGGGATAGCCGAGGCTGAATTTCATCATAAAACGGTCGAGCTGGGCTTCCGGTAAAATGTACGTTCCTTCAAAATCGATCGGATTTTGCGTTGCGAGCAGCAAGAACGGCGCAGGAAGCTCGTAGCATTCCCCGTCTACCGTCACATGCCCCTCCTCCATCGCCTCGAGGAGCGCGGATTGCGTTTTGGTCGTCGCTCTATTTATTTCATCGATAAGCAGGATATTCGTTATAATCGGGCCCGGCCGAAACAGAAACGTTTCGTTCTTCGGGTGGTAGATGGATACGCCGGTTATATCCGTAGGAAGCAGATCGGGGTTGCATTGAATACGGCGGAACTGGCCGTCGATCGATTTGGCTAAAGCCTTGATCAGCACAGTCTTGCCTGTGCCTGGGACATCCTCCAGCAGAACATGGCCGCCGGCTAGAAAGGCGGTGAGCAGCAGTTCGATTTCTTTGCTTTTCCCTAAAATACAAGCTTCCAAGTTCGCATTCAGTTGTTTGATGACTTGCGTCTGCTCTTTCCAAATTGCGTCCATCTTCTGCTCCTCCTCCAACGGGCTATATAGGTATGCCTTCCTGGCGAAAACGCTTGCGGAAAGCCTGAAAACACGCTTGTAAAAGGCAATCGAAACAATTCCCAAAATCAAGTAAATTCACACTGTTTTTCTAGGCTCTTCTTCATTCTACAAAATTTCAAATTGGAAGTATACGTGCAATCTCGATAAAAATGTTTGTAAATTCGTACATTTCAGAATATTGAAACGGGTCCGGCCGACACTTGGAATTCCCCTCCAGCAATTCCCACAAATTGTGCGCCTCCGGCGTATTGCACTTTTTTACTTGATTATGGTAGGCTTTTTTAGTGATCGCTATTTGTACATAAGGAAGAAGCTTACGCATAATAAGCGTATGCCAACACACCGCCATGCCGAAGGCCGTTCCGTTTCAGCGCCTTCCCGTCTTTGGCGATCGCACGAGGCGTATCTAAACGGAACAATCTGAAGCAACGGCTCTGACAATAAGAAAGTCGAATCCGGCTCAGCAAAAGTGCCGGTACGGGGGACGATTTATTAGAGCGCGGTCTTAACAGCTTTTGGCGTGTCTCAACATGCGGCTGCTTCGATCATGTGTTCAGGGGTGAATGTTCGCGGCTTGTCCGCATTCTAGGGAGAACCTCTTTCCCGAACCCGACAACTAACCTCGGAGACGACAAGGAGGAAATCAGCAGTGAAGTTTTGGAATACCGACAAAGACCGGGTAACCCTGCCCCGCAAAAGAAAACATGCAGGTTTGAAAGCGGCAGCGCTTTCATTCGGCCTGCTGGCAGCTGTCATGCTGGCAGACAATGAAACGCACGCAAGCGCGGCAGATTACAGCGTAAAAATTCAAGTAAACGACGCGATCGTAAACTTCCCCGAGGCGCAGCCGTTTATCGACCAATCCGGCGTACTTATGGCACCGCTTCGCACCGTTATGGAATCGATGGGCTACAAGCTCGAATGGAAAGGCACGGATACTTCGATTCAAGTCACGATCGGAGGCGGCGCGCATTCGGCCGTAATCACGACGAACGACGTCAACGCGACGGTCAACGGAACGCCAAGGACGCTTGAGCAGGCTCCGCAGCTCGTAAACGGTGCGATTTATGTTCCGATCCGCTGGATTGCGGATTCGTTCGGAAGCATTATGCAGTGGGATAACGACAATTGGATCGCAATACTCGGCGCAGACGGGAAGTTCCACTCGCCTGCCTGGTATAAACCGCAGCCGAATCCGGCAGCCGATATCATTGCCTCAGCCGGCAAATTCATGGGCGTTCCTTATGTAACGGGCGGATCGACGCCAAGCGGCTTCGACTGCTCCGGTTTCGTCAAATACGTGTTCGATAAATTCAACATCGAGCTTCCGCGCACTTCCGCCGATATGTACGCGAATGCAGGTACGAGCGTATCCGAACCGCAGCCCGGCGATCTTGTATTTTTCGCCGATCGCGGAAGAGTGTTCCACGTCGGTTTGTATACGGGCGACGGCGAGTACCTCAACGCTTCCTCGGGCAAAACGAGCGGCGTAACGGTAACAAGCTTATACAGCACCTGGAGCCAGAAATATTACGTCGGCGCAAAGCGCATTTTATAAAACGCCAAAAAGGCATCTTCATCCTAATCGATGGAAGATGCCTTTTTTTGATTCCCAAATAAATCATCCTTTCGGCTTGAAGAACAGCGCCGCCAGAAACGAGAAAATGATCGCCGACGAGATGCCCGCGCTCGTTACCTCGAACATCCCCGAAACGACGCCGATCCAGCCGTGAAGCCTCAGCTCCATCAAAGCGCCGTGAACAAGCGAATTGCCGAAGCTTGTAATCGGGACCGTCGCTCCTGCGCCGGCAAATTCGATAAACCGGTCATACAAGCTTTTATCGCCGAATTGAATGCCGTCGACGATCGCTCCGAGGACGACGAGCGTACTCATCGTGTGAGCAGGCGTCAGCTTCCCGATATCCATGAGCAGCTGCCCGAAAATGCATATCGCCCCGCCGATCACGAACGCCCAAACAAAGTGCATAATCATGCTGATGCCCCCTTATTCTCGATGGCAACCGCATGCGCGATGCACGGGATGCTTTCTCCTTGCTGGAACGACAGCGGGGAGAGCAGCGCGCCGGTCGCGACGACCAGTATTTTATTGTATTCGCCTTTGGCCAGCTGCTTCAGCAGATGCCCGTAAGTGACGACAGCCGAACAGCCGCAGCCGCTGCCCCCTGACTGTACGCTTTGTTTGTCCACGTCATATACCATCAGTCCGCAATCCTTGAACGTCGTCTGGTTTATCGGAAAGCCGTGTTTATCGAACAATTCGTTCGCGATGTTGTAGCCGACCGTTGCCAAATCGCCGGTAACGATCAGATCGTACTCGCTCGGCTTCGTTCCGAAATCGCGGAAATGGGCTTGTATCGTATCCACCGCTGCAGGAGCCATTGCCGCGCCCATATTGAACGGATCCTTAATCCCCATATCGACGATGCGCCCGATCGTCGCCCTTGTGATAACCGGTCCGTCCCCCTTGGCAGCAACGATAGCCGCACCTGCTCCCGTAACCGTATATTGGGCGGTAGGCGGCTTCTGCGAGCCGTACTCGGTCGGATAGCGGAACTGCTTCTCGGCCGTGCAGTTATGGCTGCAGGTGCCGGCCATCGCGTAACGGGCCGAGCCGGAATCGACGATCAGCGATGCGAGCGCCAAGCTTTCCATCGAAGTCGAGCATGCCCCGAATACGCCGAGATACGGGATCGAAAGCGTACGTGCGGCGAAGCTGTTGCTGATGATTTGATTCATCAAATCGCCGCCCACGTAAAACTGAACCTGCTCCTTCGTAATGCCCGCTTTTTTGACGGCTAGCTTGGCCGCCTCCTCCATCAGCATTTTCTCCGCTTTTTCCCAACTTTTCTGTTCAAGGCTCATGTCGCCATGCACGATATCGAAATCGTTCACAAGGGGCCCTTCCCCCTCATCCGGGCCGACGATTGTCGCAGCGGATAAAATAACGGGGTTATTTTTGAAACGCCAGCTTTGATGCCCTTGCAGCATATTATTGCCCTCCCGTTCCGAATATGAGGTGCAAAATGCCGATAACGAAGGCGGAAACGACCCCGTATACGATAACGGAACCCGCCAGCTTGAACATATTGCCGCCTACGCCTAGAACAAGCCCTTCGCTCTTATGCTCCAGGGCAGCCGAGCACAGCGAGTTGGCGAAGCCCGTGACCGGTACCGACGAACCGGCTCCCGCCCACTGGGCGATTTTGTCATAAACGCCGAAGGTCGTCAGGATGACGGAAATAAGGATAAGCACGGCGACCGTCGGGTTGCCTGCCGTTTTGTCGTTAAAGTCGAACCAGGCCTTGAACATTTCCATCAGCCCTTGTCCGATCAAACAGATGAAGCCCCCTACGAGAAAAGCGCGAAAGCAGTTTTTGCCAATCGGCCTGGGAGGTTCCTTCTCTTTGGCAAGAGCCTGGTATTCCTGCTGCGTCGGGGTCATATTTTTTTTCTTGTTGTTGGCCATCTCCGATACCCTCCATTTGCTTTTTGGCGAAACTGTGGCGTTAGCGCGGTCTTATCTTTTCAAGAGCGGCGTAGTGGTTTCAATGACTCGCTTCATCCTCGTTGCGCAATCCTCATACATAAGCTTAGCCGTCACATTATCCGTGGCCATTCCGAACAGCTCGAGATCCGCCTCGCATTTTTTGAGGGTGGACAATAACAAGGCTCTGGTCTGAGGTGCGGGCACTTGAAGCTGGTCGTCGAATAAATCGACGTAAAGCTGTCCGTAAGCATCGACTTGCGCGATAAACACATTTTCATATGTAACGCCTATTTTCTCCAACTCGGTACTTAGCCATTCGCGGCTGAAGCCGATCGTCGACAGCGGCTCGTCCATGATGTTCCCGTCGATAATGACCGTTTGCGGCTCTTTCTCCGGCGACACGTCTATGCCCAGATGGGCGGGTGTCAACGGCTGGTGGTTATTCTTGAGCAGGACGCTCAAAGCGCCGCTTGTTTCCAGCATGGCAAATTCCACGTCGGCAACGCGAAAAACGTTTTTGGTCCGCAGCGATTCCATCAGCTCGTCTCCCGTAAATCGCTCCTTCTTCAAATTGTCCTCAAGAATTTTGCCGTCCTTGACGACCACCGTCGCCTTGCCTTCAAACCATTCGCGCAGCCGCTTGCTCTTCAGCGTCAGCAGCTCCAGACCGAACGGAATCGTGAACCAGACCGCAATCGCGACGATGCCGTGCATGTAGTGGGCTTCTATATCCGTGGATAAAAAACCGGCCAATTCCCCGAGTGCGATCCCCGTAATATACTCGAAAGTCGTAAGCTGGGATATTTGTTTTTTCCCCAAAATACGGGTCATTGTAAACAAAATGGCGACGGCGCCGATCGAGCGCAAGGCGATGACCATCCAACCTTCCACTCTCACACCCCTTTCTATATGCGTGTTTTTCAAGAAAACGCACAAGGATAAACGTTCATGACCCTTCGGGCCACAGGCTATGATGAAAACTCGGCGCAGTATCGCGCACATTTTTCGTAAAACACGTCTACACAGCGTCTTTAACGCCGGCGTTTGGCGCAGGTTTACAGCCGTTTCTGCGGTATCTTTCGATAAACAAAGAAAACTGGTTGTCGATGTAAATTATTCGCTAAATGTCACCCGCTTATGAGCGTTAGCAAAAAGAAGCAGCCGAAGAAGAAAATATCGCTGCGCCGCGTTATTTCGCCATACATGATAATTTACATTGATGGACATATTAGTTTTCGGGACAAAAGAAAGGAGTTGATCGTATGACGGTAGCATCACAAGTAAAAACATGCCTGGCTTCCTTAAAAAGCGCGCAAGCTAGCCTTGAATCGTTTGCGCTGAACACGCAAAACCAGGAAGCCAAAAAGATGTTCGAGCAAGCGGCTCAATCGACGCAAACAATTTGCGATCAGGTCAGCACGCGCGTACAACAGCTTGAACAGGAAGAACCGCAATATAAAGGCTTCTAACCATCCGTTGAACGTAAAACAGCCTGATGCACAAAATGCATTCAGGCTGTTTTGTCATTTTATAAGGTCGACCAAGCTCATCAGCAAAAAAACAAGCAGCAGAAACAACACCAAAACGAGCAGGACGATTCCTTCAGCCGCGCCCATCCGCATCCGCATACGCTCCTTCCGTTCAAGTCTCTTCGATCGCAGCATCTCATGAGCAGGGCGTTTATCCATATAACTCAGCGTATGTCACGTGCAGCCGATTAGGTTGGGTATATGCCTATAAGAAGAAAAATGATATAATCAAAAATGTTCACGTTAACATTTTCGAAAAGAAACGGGGATAAACACCAATATGAGCCTTCAATCAAAGCAAGCGTTACTGGAATTCGTCGAGCGAACGGTGCGGGAAACGCCCGTAACCGACATTCATACCCATCTGTTTGCCGAGTCCTTCGGCGAGCTTCTTCTTTGGGGAGTCGACGAGCTTCTTACCTATCATTACCTTATTGCGGAAATGTTCCGGTATAAGCCGGATTTGACTTACGATACGTTCTGGAGCATGACGAAGCGGGAGCAGGCCGATCTGATCTGGCAGACGCTGTTTATCGAGCATTCGCCGTACAGCGAAGCTTGCCGCGGCGTCGTTACCGTATTGAACCGGCTGGGCTTCGATCTATCCGAACGCGATTTAGGCAAATACCGCGAATATTTCAGCCGCGTCAGCGCAGGCGATTATATCGACCGGGTGCTCGATACCGCCAAAATCAAAACGGTCGTCATGACGAACGATCCTTTTGATGCGTCCGAATTGCCGACCTGGGAAGCCGGTCACGGCCTTGACGATCCGCGCTTTCAAGCTGCGCTGCGAATCGATCCGCTCCTCAATGCATGGGACGCGACTTGGCCTCGCTTAAAGGAGCAAGGCTTCGACGTGTCAGCCGATATGTCGGGACGTACGATGGACGAAATCCGCCGATTTCTGCAATCCTGGATTTCCCGTATGAACCCGCTGTACTTGGCCGTCTCGCTGCCGAACGATTTCGCCTACCCGGAGAACTCCGCCCGCGGACGTATTATCGACGAGTGCATCATACCGGTTACCCGCGAAGCCGACATCCCGTTCGCCATGATGATCGGAGTCAAACGGCAAGTGAATCCTTCGCTCCGCTCCGCCGGAGACAGCGTTGGCAAGAGCGATATCGGCGCAGTCGAAACCATTGTGAGCCGTTATCAGGACAACAAGTTCCTGGTTACGATGCTTTCGCGTGAAAACCAGCACGAGCTTGCGGTAACCGCACGCAAAAACCGGAATTTGCTCGTATTCGGGTGCTGGTGGTTTCTGAACAACCCGAGTCTGATCGAAGAAATTACGCGTATGCGTCTTGAGCTGTTAGGCGGCAGCGTTATTCCGCAGCATTCCGACTGCCGGATTCTCGATCAGCTCATTTACAAATGGGATCATTCTCGCTCCATCATTGCAAAAGTGTTATGCGATAAATACGGCGATTTATTCGACTCGGGCTGGCGGCTGGAGGAGGAGGAAATTCGCCGCGACGTGGCTGATTTGCTAGGCGGCGCTTTCTGGACATTTATCGGGCGCCAGGACCCCGCACAAGGATAAACGGCTTAACCGTCTTAGACGAGGGCGTTTACCGGGAAATGAACTAATCCCAAATTGTAAACAAAGAAGCTTCCAAAACCACTGATAAAGTGGGAATGGAAGCTTCTTTTCCTGTTAATTTAGTGCTCGAAGTGGGACGGGAAAATGACAAAAATGACTTTTGAGACAGCCCCTATCTTTCGCATAAAAATTTAACGGCGGGCAGCTTTTCGCGAATAAGCGCTTTATGCTCCGGCAGCAGTTCGAACAAATCCATCATGATCTCATCGATCTTCTCATATAATCCCAGCCTGCCCGGGAGACGCTTTTGCCGCATGAGCGCATCGGTCATGCGGACGATCTCCTCCTGCAGTTCCGGATCGCATGCCGGAATCGGAAGCGATTCGATATAACCGCGAAGCACTTTGACCGACTGGTACGAATGTGAATAAAAGTATTGAATCGGCCGCGAATTGAGTACGGCCATTACATATTTGACCGAATAACCGGGCAGCTCGGGAATGAGCAGATTCGCGCTGTTCAGCGACAGCAATTGGGTATTATCATACGCGAAGACGAGCTGCTCGCTGACGAACCGGTACAACAGCTTTTCTTTGGCGCGATACGTTTGCTCCGGCGCGACCTGCTGAAATTTATCGGGGGCAAATACGAGATAGCTGTTATCCGGGAAACAATTGTATTTAAAGAGACGACTGCCCTTCAATACGACCTCTCCGCCCTCCGGCTTGTCCGACATGACATATTTGCCGTTGTTGCCCGTTACGATCCCGAGCGCAAACTCGGCGTGGCCGCCCAGAAACATTGCACCTGGAAGCGTCCGCATCCGTTCCAGCAAATCATGCTCGCGGTCATTCGCCTGCACGTTAAAAATGCTTTGCTCATTCTCCGAGAATCGAAGCTGATCGACCTTATAGGTTTCTCCGCCCGTCTTGACCGCAATCGTATGTGAGGCATCAGCGGCGCCTTTGCGAACCGTCAGCGTGACGGTAGGCACGTATACGCGGCTAAACGGCGTACCCAGCAGCTCGATTCGCTCGATTTTCGTCTGCTCCAGCAGCAAACGGCGAATCGGCTTATGCATATGAACATGCAGCACCGCTTCCGGTAGCAGAAAAGCAAGCAGTCCGCCTTCCTCAAGCATGCTGACGCCGCTTTCCATAAATAGTGCGAAGGATTCCACCGACGTTCCTGCCGATCGGAACGTCTGCCTGGCTGCGATTCTCTCCGCTTGCGAAAATTTATAACCCCAAGGCGGATTGCCGATCACGAGATCGAACTTGTGCGCAGGCGAATCTGCAAGCTCAAGCGAGTTCCGCACGGCGACGCGGAATTTCAGCGTATCCTCCGCTTCCGCTTTTCCGGCGAGCAAAGCAAGGTTCAGCTTGGCCAAGCTGACGGCTACGGGGTCGATATCGTAGCCTGCGATGCAGCGCTCGAGCAGCAGCCGCTCCGCTTCATCGGAAGGCGTACCGGCGAGAATCATTCGTCTCTTTAACGTTACATACATATGAATAAGGAAATTGCCCGAACCGCAGCAAGGATCGACTACAGCCGGACGAGGTTGTCCCTGAAGCAATTCCAGACTTGACTCCACTAAAGCTTCCGCCAAAGAAGATGATGTATAATAACTTCCTTGCGGCTTCCGGGTCCGTAAATTGGAAAGCGACATATATAACAGTCCGAGCAAATCCTCGCCTTCCATGAACCTTACCGGGTACTTCAACAATCTGCGCATAACGGACTGCTCCGCCGCACTTGGACCGTTCTTGTGAAAATCGAATAAGTCGGTAACAGCTTCGGTATAAACGCCAAGCTTTATTTTCCCAGCGTGTACCGCTTCCAGCATACCTCCGGCACGCATGTCCGTCTCTTTGACTGCGATATGGCCCCTGTCTGCAAGAAGCCTCAGCGCGATTTCCACCAGTACGGCCTCGGAACGGATGGGCTCGGCAGAATCCCCAACCAGCTGCAGAACCGCTCTGGCGAGCTCTACCAGCCCGATAGCCTTCACGTACTCGGCCGGTATCAGTCTACCTTCCGCCGCAGCTTTATTTCTTCGTTGTTTAAGTCTTTGCGAATTCGCCGCAAACAGCTCCGATCTAAGATCAGCGACCAGCTGCTTGTCGAGAAGCGGAGATCTTCCTTCATATTGGGCAGACAGCCTTCCCGCTTTCAGCCAATTCCGTACCGTTGCACCCGAAACGCCGAGCAGCTGCGCGGCTTCTTCAATTCGGATTAATTGTTTCATTTCCTAAGCCCGACCCCCTATGACTGTCCAATCGATGCAATTTCTATATAGGCTTCGTCGCCCGTCTCTTTTTTCCTTCCGTCGCTCCAGCGCGCCGGCTCTTATCTCGCATTTGGGTATTTACATTCGGTGTTCGAACGTCGCCGGCGCAGGTTCAAGACGCATCTTTGATCATTCCAATAGTATAACGTATCGAAGCGTTTTTTTCTTCAAAATCATTGTTTTCCTATAACCGTTATGGTAAAGCGAAAAGGGTTACCCGGGATTAGAGAGCAGCTCCAATTCCCGAATAACCCTTCCGATTAGCCATATGCCTTTATCTAGTTTCACGATGCAGCGTATACCGTTTTAACCGCGGACAATATTTGCGAAGTTCCATACGTCCCGGCTGCGTTTTTTTGTTCTTCGTCGTCGTGTAATTGCGGTCGCCCGTTTCCGTACAAGCAAGCGTAACGGTCACTCTCATGTTCGATCACCTCCCTGTTCGACTATCTAATGCTTCGCCGTCTCCCACTGCTCTTTGGGCAGGTTCGGAAACGAATCGGGAAACGAGTTCCAATCCTGCTTCATCTCCTCTTCCGTCAACAAACAGCTATCCAGCTCCGATATCATATGCTCGCGATCCATTCCGATCCCGATGAAAACGACCTTGTTCACGCGATCCCCGTATAACGGATCCCATTTCTTGGCAAGCTCGGGCTCTTCCCCAAGTATCGGCAACCGTTCTTGCTCGGGCAGCGCCGCTACCCAATAGCCGGCAGGACCGAACTGGATCGAAGGACCTGCCTGACTTATGTTTTGTGCGAGACGGTTGCGCGTCGAAAGCCATACAATCCCTTTGGCGCGTACGATTTCAGGCGGCCATTTCTCCATCCAGCTCATCAGCCTGCCGGGATGGAAGGGCTTTACCCGCTCGTACACGAAAGAGGAAATCCCGTATTCCTCCGTTTCGGGCACATGCACCGGCTTCTCCATTTCTTTTATCCATCCCGCCGACACGCTTGCTTCCTCGAAGCTAAACAGCCCCGTATTCAAAATGGCCTCCGGATCCACGATTCCGTTGCCCGCCCGGATGCGTTTCGCCCTAGGCTGAAGTTTGCCGAGTACCCCCTCCAGCTCCGTTAGCTGTTCTTCGTCAACCATATCGCATTTATTGATGACCAGCACATCGCAAAACTCGATTTGATCGATGAGAAGATCGACAACCTCGCGCGTATCGCCTTCGCCCACCGCTTGGCTTCGCTCCAGCAGCGTATCGCCGGATGAAAAGTCATGCCAAAACCGGTACGCGTCTACTACGGTTACCATGCAATCCAGTCTGCAGTACTTCGATAAATCGATGCCATGCTCTTGGTCGATATAAGTAAACGTTTGTGCTACGGGAACCGGCTCCCCTACGCCGGTAGATTCGATCAGGATGTAATCGAAACGGTTTTCGAGCGCCAGCCTCTCGACTTCCTTCAATAAATCGTCGCGCAATGTGCAGCAGATGCAGCCGTTCGACATTTCCACAAGCTTTTCGTTCGTACGCGAGAGTCCGCCGCCGTCCTTAATCAGCTCCGCATCGATATTGATCTCGCTAAGATCGTTGACGATTACGGCAACCCGTAATCCGTTCCTATTGTTAAGCACATGATTGAGGATCGTCGTCTTTCCGGCACCCAAATAGCCGCTTAGGACCGTTACGGGTATTCTTGCTGCTTGCATGTCCATCTCTCCTTTTATGTAATTATTACGATTAAAACCCAAAAACAAATCATCGTTCACTTAAGCATCGCATCGTTCCCAAAATCGGCCGCAGCTTGCTTTCATGATTAACGCTAAATAATAACAAAGTGTTTAAACGTAATTTTTACTATTTAATCATAACGCCAATCGCTCTTTGATGTCAACCTTCCTTTGTGTAAAAAGAAAGCAAGCCGGCACCGTCATATGAACGGTGCCGGCTTGTCTCAGGGAGAATCCATAACGATACGATTATTTCAAGACGTATACTTTAACATTTTGCATGCCGAATTTTGAAACATCGCCCATCGATCTCGGAATAAAGATGTCGATACGGCTGCCTTTAATGGCGCCGCCTTGATCGGTCGCCGTTGCAATCATACCGGAAGGCAAGCCGTTATACGAAATACCGGTAACATAAACCTTCGATCCCATTGGAATTACTTTAGGATCGACGGCGATCGTTCCGACCTTCAGCGGATTGCCGAAATAATCGACGGCGCCCCAGCCGCCGTTCTCTTCCGGCGCATCCGAATATGCCGTAGCGACGACGGGAATCATTTTACTGTAGGCTGTCTCGCTGCCGTTTGCGGTTTGAATCGTACCCGCTGCAGCTGCAGCTGCAACTGCAGCAACCGGCTTCGTTGTTGCCTGGGCAGGCTTGGCGGTCGCCTTCGGCGTCGCTTTCGCCTTCACGGGTGTTGCTGCAGGCGTCGCTTCCACAGGCGCTGCTGCCGGCGCTGCCGCTGCAGGTGCCGGAGTTGCAGCAAGTGTCGGCGCCGCTTCCATTGCGATCTCTTTATCGGATTCCGCCTTATAAGCAAAAACCGTTTTTTCCAGCATTGGCGGAAGCTTGAATACCAATCCTTTATACACATTCATCGGATCGATGGATTCATTGGCTGCCAAAAGATCTTGCAGCGGGATGTGGAGCTTTTGTGAAACGCTCCAGAATGTGTCGTTTTCCTCTACGTTATACGTCTCATCTACTTCCATAGCATGAGCAGGTATGGCAAACGCGGCGATGGACAGGCTGATTGCAAGCCCAACCAGCGTCTTCTTTACAGGATTAAACGTCATGAGAGTCTCCTTTGGTGTCTATTGCCTACGAGGTTAGTTGTCGGGTTCGGACCAAAGGTTAGTCCCTACTCGCGGCTGCGAGATTCACCCCAAACGAACGATAGACGGCCGGCTTGAAAAAAAAGATTGACCTCCGGACATTTTGCGTTCATAATATATCGTCCCCCGCACTTCCTAGGAAGTTTCGGCTCCTGTAAGACTATCATAAGTTTACCCGATACGAAAACCCTCATTTTCTTACAGTTTTGCAAGATTCACTGGAAAAGCGGTGCGAAACACGAACGCATAACCTGCATAAAATCCCGCAATTTTACATATTTTTTATACTTTTCTGGAAAATAAATTGGTATAGGCAGGAAGACTATTTCCAATAATTAAGTATCATCCCTAAGTCGATATGCACCCGCCGTTGTCAAAATCGCAGCATAAATCTCACGCCGGATGCGGTCTTTCATTGCTTATCCATCGAACATAAAGCGTTCCGTCAGCCTAAAGCACAGCATGAAACACCTTTGCAGGAGCTAAGCCCGATAGCTGTTTTCCAGCCGCTGCCGATTGAAACCCGGTTTTTATAAAAATTTTATGCACGATTTTGCCGTCGACGATTATTGCCAAAGGCAAAATTCGGTGTCAGACAGATTTCCGATCCTCCCGCCGCGGAATATACCATTCCACTACACCTTCGGCTTCGAGCTCGGAAGTAAACATTTCAAATCTCGGCTTAGCCAGATCGATACCGTAATACGCTTGATTTTCCTCGCTGCAAATACGTTCCCAGAAGCTTCCGATATGCTTCGTTTCGAACCTGAAAACCATATATTCGTCTGCCGGAATGGTGCAGCTGGTCATCCCTTCGGGAACATCATCGTTCTCCGTAACCTCAACTCCTACGAATGGGGCCAAACCGGCAGGAAGTATCGTTAAGCAAGGCTTATCGCTAAGTTTTTCGGGAATCTCGTGCATTCTGGACTTCAGCATAGGAAATAATTCGTTCTGATCTTCCAATCTCTTCCCCAGAAAACCGATGAGACGGATAGTTTCGATATATGTACTCCGAACCTGCAAGACTTCCCGAATATTCACGTTATCACGATCATTCATGAAATCACCTCCCAATATTTTACATCGACAACCCCATTATAGAAAGTACATTCCCTTCTGTAAACAGATAATATTGGCCGGTGAGAACCAAAGAAAAAACGCACCCCCTGTAAAGGGATGCGCTTCTTCTTCCATTTTTTTATCCGAGTGCGAGACTGCTGCGGCCGGCGTCATCTTTTTTGATTTGCTTGCTTCTTAACTGACCGCAGGCGGCATCGATATCGGTTCCATGCTCGAGGCGAACGCTGCAGTTGAAGCCATGCTTTTTGAGGGTATCGTAAAAGGCCAGAACGGACTCCTTCTCGCTTCTCTGATATTGGCTGTGTTCATCCACCGGATTGTACGGGATCAAATTGACGGTTGCGAGCTGCCGCCGTTCGCCGAGCAGTTCGATAAGCTCCAGCGCATGTTCCCTGCGGTCGTTTACATCCTTCAGCAAAATATATTCGATCGTAATTCTCCGGTTCGTCCGTTCCAGATAATAATCGATGGCCTGCATCAGTTTGGCGATCGGAATCGCCTTGTTTATTTTCATGATGCGCGTCCTCAGCTCGTCGTTCGGCGCATGCAAGGAAATCGCCAGATTTACCTGGAGATCCGAATCGGCGAAATCGACGATTTTGCTGGCGAGACCGCTTGTCGATACGGTAATATGCCTGGCGCCGATGGCAAGCCCTTTATGATCCTTTACAACCCGTATAAAGTTCGCCATATTCGCATAATTATCGAAAGGCTCGCCGATCCCCATCACCACAATGTGACTGACGCGTTCCTCTTTCCCCGCCCCGTCCAAATGAAACTGGACCTTCATGATCTGTTCCACGATCTCGCTTGCGGACAAATCGCGGCTCTTGGCCAAGAGACCGCTCGCGCAGAAGCTGCACCCGATGTTGCAGCCTACTTGCGTCGTGACGCAAACCGATAAACCGTATTTATGTCTCATCAGAACGGTTTCAATCAGATTGCCGTCATGCAGCCTGAACAAAAACTTGATCGTCCCGTCCGCGGATTCCTGCTTCAAATGCTCGTTTAACGTCTCCATATCAAAATGATCCGTCAATACTTGCACGCACTCCGGATTAACGTCGATCATCTCCGAGAATGCCGTTACCCGTTTTCGATAAAGCCAATCCCACACTTGGGAGGCGCGAAATTTTTTATGGCCGCGTTCCATTAGCCAATCCGTCAGTTGTTCAAAAGTCAATCCGTAGATGGATTCCTTATTCATGCTTTATCCTCATTTCGATACTGTCCTGTTCTGTTTAACGCTTGTTCCGACTGCTTCCTATTGTTGCAAAAATTTATTATGAATACAAGTGGAGAAGCCAGCCACATTCCGATGTCGGCCATGAACGAGACTCGGTTACGAGAAATCGATCAAGATGCTGCGAATATGCATGCTGCCGGGATTCAAGGTTAACCGGCTTCGCCGTTCTAAACGCTTATGAAGAAAACGACTTCGTAATCATACGCAAAAGGACCGGCGCGTTTACCGGGAAATCGAACAATTTGAAAAAGCCTCGCGGTCATTACCGAACCCGAGGCTTCGTAATCATCTAATATCGTTCCTCCGAAGACGGTCCCGTCAACTCGTCAAGCGGAATTTCGAGCACGTTGGACTCCGAAAGCGGTATATTTTTCGTATTGATTTGACGAACCTGGAAGGTCAAGCTGGACTTCTTGTTCGTCAACTCCAAGGGCACTTGAATTTCCAAAGTGTCAGAGCTTATGTTCGACGGCGCAAGCTGTACTCCGTTTACGATCGCGTAAACGCCGTCGAAAAAGTTTTTGCCTTTGATTTTCAGCACAAGCTGTTCGGAATCGGCTTCGTACATTTCCACAGTCTCGATCCGAACGTCCGTGAACTCGCTGTTGAAGTCCGAGAGCGGGTACGCCGCGATCAAATCGAGCCCCGTAAGCTGCTGGACATATTGCTTGCCGAACAGCGTATCGTACTGCAGCTCCTGATAATGCTGCAGATCCTGCAGCAAGGAATCCGGCGGGGAAGCGGACAGCTGCTGATCGGCATCCACGACCAAACCTTTGAGCAGCCCGGGCAATTTCCCGTACAGCTGATAATCGAATGCGAAAATAGGCGGCATCTCCATCTTCAGCTCGTTTAGAACGTAAGAGCCGAGGAACGAGCTGCTTATAAGAGGAACGTTTTTCTTTTCCTGCCCGAAGTTTGACCAGACGACCAGCGGCGTGCTGTGCATCTTTTTGGTTTCTTCAAGCGACCACTCCGCGGAATTCCCTGAGCTGACGAAGCCCGCTTGCCGGTATACGTCATAATCATAGCCAAGCATCGGCAGATGATCCCCGTAAAAGACGATCATCGTCGGCTCCTCCGAAGCCGAATAGTGATCGATCAGCATCTTCAGACTCGCATCCGCGTCGCGGGCGCCTTGGACATACGTCTCCAATTCATCGCGGGCCGCATCCGTCAAGTTACCCTCTACTTTAATCGGCTTTCCGCTATAGCGCCACGTCTCGTAAGGACCGTGGTTTTGCATCGTTACGGCATAAATGAACATCGGCTGCTCCGATTGCTGCACCTGACTGATGATCGCGCGAGAAACCTCGTCATCCGCAATAAAACCGCCTTTGTATTCCGGACTCGTGAAAAACTCTTTGCTCATAAAGCTTTGGAACCCGAGCTGTTTGTACACGGTATTCCGGTTCCAGAACCATCCTTCATAGGAATGGATCGCCATGCTCTTATAGCCTTGCGTACCGAAAAAACCCGCGAGGCTCGGCGTCGGCCGGCTTATATATTGCTGGTACGGCATCGAGCCGGAAGGCAGATTGCTCATGGAGTTTCCCGTCAGCACCTCGAATTCCACATTGCTGGTGCCTCCTCCGAACTGTGGCGACAACATGTAACCTGCCGTGGCGGTTTTCTGAAGCGCGTGTACGGTCGGCAATGGATCTTCGCTGAACGTGACTCCGGGCAATAAAGTAGGATCCCAGAACGACTCGTTCATGACGAAAATGACGTTCGGCTTCTCTCCGCTCGGATAAGAAGTCACTGCCGCCAAAGCTTCGACTTCCGGCTTGGCGATCAAATCGGCCGCGATTTCTTCCATGCGGGTTTGGCTATAGCCTTCCGGCTTCGGCACGATCGCATTTTTGACGTTCATGGCGAATGCAAGCGTAACCCCGTTCAGCTCGTAATTTTGCGATTGGTTCCAGTTGATATCCTGAATACCCATACGCGCTTGCAGGTTCCCGGTCAACGCCGGCTTATAGGAAAGCGAGAACAGCATAAAACAAGCGAATAATCCAATCAGCGCCCTATGCGAAAGCGGCAGCGAAAGCTTCGGTAAAATGAGCCGTGCGGCAAGACAAGCTAACGAGACCAGAACGACTGCGCCAAGCCGCATGTAAGCCGACGTTTGCGCGACGAGCGGTATGATGTTCATCCCCTCTTTTTTGAGGAGGATGTCCCACGGCATAAACGGTTCGCCGATCAGCTTGATCTTATAATAACTGACCAGCGATGCGACAAGCAGCAGCAAGGAGGCCACGGAAACGCTGATCATCAGGGAACCCAGCAGACAATAGATCAGGAGCAGAATAAAGAAATCCAAGATGACATTCAAATAAAAAGACGACGGGTTTGCCGAAGCCCAGTTGAACACATTCGTGAACGAGCCTCTTTGTATGAACTCTACGCCGACTGCAAGAGCGAACGCTGCTGCGCTCAAAATCCCGAATGCTGCCAAATACGTTCTGGGCCGGCTATTCGAGAGCAAAGCGGACAACCGGCCTTGTATCGCTTTTCTACTCAGCATATTTGTTTTTCATCCTCCAATCCAACCAATTTACAAATATTTAATAAAATTATAAAAAGCAAAGCTTAATTTCAGCTTAGAAAACGGCATTTTTACACATATATTTACATTTTTTCTAGTAAAACTCACATTCTTTATTCCAAAGCTAGAGCAATTGTCTGACGGCTTCTTTTAAAGCGGTGATGCCTCATGCCTGAAGCGGCTTCCAAACTGAGGGTTCGGTATGCAAAAAGAAAAGCCGAACGAGGTAATTGCCCTCATTCGGCTGGTGACCTGAAAACTCCGCGCGTTAGTTAGTGGCCATGCGGCTTAGCAGAGAAGCTCTACTGCTCTCTGCGCAATCTTACTTCCAGGACGAAAGATGCAAACGGGATAAATGCCGCTACGAACGCAACCAGCACTTTCAGTAAAGACCAGCGCCGCGTTATCCACACGACAAGGAGCGCCGCGATATACAGCGTGAACAAAACGCCGTGCGCCATGCCGACTAATTGGACATAAACAGGCATATCGGCCCAATATTTAAGAGGCATTGCGATAAACAGAAGCACCAAAAAAGATATACCTTCAATAAATGCAATACCGCGAAACCAACCTACGCTCGATTTCAACATGCCTGCTGTCTCCTCGCTATATAGTCATACGTAACTATTTCTATTATAACGAGATTCGCTGCGAATCATAGAGAGACGGCCACTGTTCACCAATTTGTAATTTCTCTTGTTGTGCGGCCCCCTTCCCCGTTTGTCTGAAAACACAACAAACGGACGAAGCCCCCGCTCTGCGTTTAGGCATAGCGGGGGCTTGCGGCTTCATTCCACTTTATTCGGCAGGTACGTCTTCGAGGACGATCTTCCATGCCGTTCCGATCGGAGGCAGGCTCTTCGTCAGCATAGTATTATAAAAGCCGATCACTTTCGCGCCTTTAACGAGCTTGCTTTTATCTGCCGGCTCGCCGTTCTCATGCGTGATCAGAGTGGTGTCTGCAAGGCGCAGCACAACTTCGTCCGGCGACGTCTCGGTTAAACCTTCGCCTTTAATGACAAGGCTGATTTCTCCGTTCGTTCCGGTGCGAACGTCTTCGATTGCTCCGGCTGTGCCGATCAGCTCTTTCTGATCCGTGCCGTCCAATACCGTAATTTTATAGGTCGGCGTTTGCGGCGGCAGGCTCATCGTCATGGCCAGCGAATGCTCGGCTTGGACAGCCATCCCCGGCTTCAAATCCGACAACTTCAGCTTCTTGCCGTCGGCCGTCTCGATGACGGTATCCTTGCCTACATTAAGAACAAGACCGTCCGTATTGATGCCGTTAATATGTACGGAGCTAAATTTGTCCGAGCTGTAAACCGAAGTAACGACACCTTTGGTCGTCATCGTTTTTACCTGCTCCGACATTGTGATCGATACCGAATTGCCTGCGGTCAAAATCGTACCGTGCAGCACTTCTCCGATGAAGGAAACGGGCACATACATTTTATTGTCCAGCAAAACCGGGGCGATGCCGAGCGATTTCTCCATTTTATTGACAGCATACCGGTCTACGCCGGTTTTGACCGTTGTAAACAAATTGCCTTTGTTCAGCTCGACGGACAAATCCTCTTGCTTCCAAGTAAGCGTAAAGCCGAGCGCTTCCGTAACGGCGCGGAGCGGAAGCATCATTTCCTTCTCGTCCCCGTTCTGATAGCCGCTCTCCGCAATCGGAACGCCGTTTACCTTAATCTCCATCTTCTGTTTGACGGATGCGGCCGTCGTTTGCACGTACCCATCCTTAGCCGGCGGACTGTCCGTCGAAGCGTAAGCCGCTCCGCTCGTCATCGTCATCGTCGCTACCAATACCGCCAAGCTTTTTTTCATTCCGCTGTTCATTGCAATCCTTCCTTTCATGTCTTGTCGTGATGTATTGTTTATTGCCGCTTACAAATAGTTAGACGAGGCTTGTTCCTTTTTTGTTGCAAAAATCTTTCCTCGCCGGTTAGCGTTCAGCAAAGATAATAGGTTTCGCCGTCTACGCTTTCGAAGAAATCGACTTCGTAAGCATGTGTTAAAGGACCGCCGCGTTTACCGGGAAATCGAACAAACAGCGGAGAGATACGTAAAAAAAGAGCCTGCCCGCGAGCAAACAGCTCGACGAATAGGCTCTCCTTCTTGCCAGTAAAATATTCCAATCCTAATGACTATGGATATCGCCGCTCCCGCTTAATACCGCACGTGCAAATGCGGCGTTTCAATCGTCTCGCCGCTGTGGTAGGCACGCATGAACGCATCGAGTCCTCCGGTTGTTAGCAGCGAGCGCTCGACAGGAAACGGCGGACGGCCGGTGTGAATGAATTTTTCGATCTCGAGATTAAGCCTGCCGAAATGGCTGTACGGCTTTCCGCCTTGCAGGAAAAACTCCACGCAGATCGGTTCCTCATTCTCCAGTACCTGGTAGCAAGAAGCGAACGTTTGCATTTCTTTGTTATTGGCCCAATCGCAGTAAAGAATGCCGGATTGCAAGCCGTCGACATACTCGAGCTCGATAAACACCGGTTCCTTCAGCTCGTACGGGAACGTTTCTACATTGCAAAGATTAACGAAGAGGCCGCATGCGCGGTACATGTATCCCCAGTCTTCAGAGAACAGGCGCGTAATCGCTTCCTCGTTCTTGTAGACGCGGACCGAGCGAATGCCGCTTTCTCCGCAAGCGCGCTGTTCGGCTACCGATTGGAGCATTTCCAGCGTATGGTACACATAGCGTTCCAGCGAGCCGTACGAAAAACCGAACATTTTGTGCAGCGGCGCCCCATTCGGGAACGGCCGCTCGACCGGCTGCTTCCGGCCAAAAGGCACGACCGAGCTGGACATGAACGGGATATTATGCTTTTTGATTTGCTCGTACATCCATTCGATGTCCTCTTGCACGACGGCAAACCCTTTATCCGTATATACGGGAACGATCCGGTCGAATTCGAGCATCACATTCAGGCATTCCTCGAAAAAGATGCGGCGCGGATAAAGCTCCTGTCCGATTTCGTTGAACGGGTAAACGCCGTGTTCGCCGATCAGAATGATTCCGTCCAGCGCAAAAGTATCTCCGCCTTCCAGCAGCGCTTCGCGAATCGAACCGTATATCGGGAATCCGTGCTTGGCAGACAAGTCGCGGCTCATGTCGGTTTCAGGGAAATGATCGAGATACATCGAAACGATATCGAGCGTCGAGCTGTACTGGCGGCCGTCCAGCCCGAATCCTTCCAGCATTTTCGTAATAATAACGTCTGCGTGCGAAATGTCCCAATACTCCGAAATAATGGCAGCTACTCTTTTTTTCATAGGATAAATGCTCCCTTCCGATTATCGTTCAGCAGGATCTGATCAGGTCAAACAGATGAACATGCAGCGGTCGAACACAAGCTTTCGATGTCGTTCACGAATCGACTGATGCAGCTGCATTTTTCGCTTTCGCCACTACGCTTCGCTTGCGAGTATTTCCTGCATTCGGCTAACCACTATCGCCGCCTCGTCTTCGCGCAAATGCAACGGATTGATCACGACATATCGCTTATCCCACGGCAGCGCAACGAGGATGCTCGGATCCCCCGAACGCAAAATAGTCGCAAGCTTCTCGGGACTGAACCGCGTGCGGCTCAAATCGACCTTGACGAGCGGATAGTCTTGCCCGGTCGGCCCCGGGTAGGCCCGTTCCGCGTCGTAGCCCGCCGACTGCAAGCCGCTGCAGATCGAGCTTACAAGCGCCTCATGGCGGTTCTTCACCGCAGCATGATCAAGGCCGACATATCGCTCGACGGCAGCCAGCAGTCCGGTCATTTCCTCCTTGCCGACCTTCATCGGCCGCCCGATCGAGATTCGGGCGCCGACATGAAGCCGGCACGCCGCAATAAGCGCCTCCCGGCCGACGATGAAACCGGAGCTTTGCGGACCGCAAAGCGTTTTGCCGCCGGAGAAAATGACGAGGCTTGCGCCTGCCTGCGTGAGGCGCCACAGATTGTCAACAGGCGGGAGCTGTGCAGCCGCATCGACGACGACCGGGACGCCGCGCGCATCCGCGATGCGGATGACTTCCTCCAGCGGCAAAGCGCCGCGGCTGTATTGCGTCGACGTGAAATACATCACGCATGCCGTCCGCTCGCCGATCGCCGATTCCAGCTGCCAGGCGAACGTCGATTCGACGTCGCCGATTTCGACAAGCTTGGCGCCTGTTTGCGTAATCGCCATATCGAAGCCGTTTCGCTGACATCGGTGAATGACGACCTCGTTCTTCAGGCAGCCCGGGAACGGCAAGCTTCGTACAAGCGACTCGTCCGTTCCGGTCATGCACGCCGCGGTCGCTACCGCCAAACCTGCCGCCGCTCCGTTCGTCACGACAGCGGCTTCATTTCGTGTCAGCTCGGCAATGCGAGCGCTTACGCGAAGCTGAAGCTCGTCTAGCGGCACGAAATGCCGGCTCGCTTGAGCCATCGCCTCTACGACCTCGGCCGGCATACGCGAGCCGCCGATCATCGTATACGAATCGGCCGCGTTAATGACCGTCTTCACGCCAAGCTTCGCATAAAAATCCGTCATGGCAGCACCTCGCCCAGCCAATATTTTGCAGGAACCCCCTGCTTCGTTTTCACTTCTTCGTATTCACCTCGATTATATACTATATAGAATATTTGTCACACTAAAAATATTGAAAAAACGAATATTTTTTCACGTATATGAATCCTCTTATTTATGAGACATCATTTAGCCCGCTCGATTCGCGATTATTTCCTCCATCATGCATGTCCGATATGATAAACTGAAGTTGTAAAATGACATATTTAATGGGATTCTTACAGCCACTACTTGATTGGAGGCTTATTCCATGACTCTCATCCCCGAGCATATGGATTTATCCATGGAAAACCCGAAGCAGGGCCCGCTTCCCTTGTATGTCGGGATGTATGAGCTCGATTCGACCCCTCTGCATTTTCATGATCACGTGGAGTTTTCGCTGGTTATCGAAGGAAGCGGGACAGAGACCGTAAACGGCAAAACGCATCGGCTCCGGCCGGGTGTCGCCTCCTTCATGCTGCCTAATCAAATGCATTGCATTCGCAGCGATAGCGGCCGACGCATTTTAAAATATTGCTGCACCTTCGATATCAACATTTTGTTGAACACGGCCTACGCTTCCGACTGGTGCGAGCCGCTTTATCAAATAGGGTCCCGGCTTCCTTCTTCTGTCGAGCTCTCGCCGGATGAGGCCAAATGGCTTTACGACATCTTCCAGAAGCTGATGTTGGAAAGCAGCCCGTCTCTCAGCCCCGGCCGTGACAGCATCATCTGCGCGATGTTATTGGAAGGGATGCTGCGGTTCATCCGCGCTGCCAGCAATTTGCAGACTTCCGAGGCACATCCTGCAACGATTGCCTCGAAGCAGCCGATCTGGCGGGTCCTGCAATATTTGCACGCCCATTACAGGGATAGCGTTTCGCTTGAAGAGTTGTCTCGCCATTTCAATGTAAGCGTTTCATATATTAGCCGTTTATTCAAACAGCACATGGGCATCACCTTTCTCGATTATTTGCATCAGCTGCGTATTGAATCTGCGGCCAATCTGCTGACCTCGACCCAAATGTCGATCATCGACATTGCCGCCCAGTCCGGCTTCGAATCGGTTCGTACGTTTACCCGCGTTTTTCAAAGCGTAAAGGGAGCTACACCGAGCGATTTCCGCAGTACGATGCTTAGAAATCGGGATAAATAAGGAAGGCGAAGCAGCAAAAAGTGACGGCGCAGGTTAGCCGTCACTTTTTCATTTTGCCCGGAAAGAACTATCGAGCCGGCTCCTGTCTCGTTTAGCGCTTACTCGGATACGATAATTTCATGAACGCCGGCTGTAAGACTCAACGTTAAAATATGATTAACCGCATCGTAGCTAAATTCGCTTCCGCCAAGCGCATTCCCGTCCAGTCTGACTTGACCGGCGAAAGGAACGTACAGTTGAACGGATTGCGCTTGTTTAAGCTCTACCGTACCTTTCCAATCCTCCGTATCCGTCATGAAATCGAAAGCGGCATGAAACGTCTCAGCACCTTGCAGCAGCACATCGCCGCCGTTTTGAAGGCTCTTGCCGCCGCTCATTTTATACCCGGTAACATGACCGCTTCCATTGCGGCTAACGACAGACTGCTCGGCATCGCTTTGAATATCCTCGACTAAATAAGCGGAGTTTCCTGTCTTGAACAACACGTAATCTATCGTGGAATCGTCATCTTCCCGTTCTACTTTCGCCCCGACAACGCCTGAAGCCTGCACCCGCTCGGCGCTTATTTCTTTAGCGATTTGCGGCTCGGGAGCGCCGCCGGAACCGGCAGGCGTCAGCTTGACAGCGTCGATGCCCATAAAATAATTGCCGGAAGCGGCATTTTTGCCGGCGATTTCATAACGGATCGTATGCGTTCCCGCCTGGAGCGTTACATCGCCATGATGGAAGGCTTCCGCCGCCTTCACGTCTTCGTCGTAGCCGTCGTACACGCCGCCAATCGATTGTCCGTCCAAATAGGCCTGCACTTTGCCGTACAACGGCGATTGAATGAACAACGTATCAAGCGAATACGTTCCCGCCTGCTCGACATCAAAGGCTAACGTCATGTAATCGCCGACTGCTTCCGCACGGTAAAACACAAGCTCCGTGTTCGCAGCATTCACGAGTTTAACGAGCTTGCCGGATGTATCGGCCGGCGGCAGCAGGTCCGCTGCGCGGTACTGCCCTTGCAAGTTAATAGGCGCGGTCTTCAGTACGGTCAAGTATCGGTAATCCGCCGCCGCCGTTCCGCTCGAAACTTTCGTGTGATAGCCGTAGCTTTCCGCGCCGGCATAAAGCTGAGTCGTAATCGGAAGTGTACCGGAGCTCAGGAATTTTGCCGTTAAAGCCGCTCGGCCGTTGCTCAAAAACAGATTGTTCCCTTGCGCGGTTTGGCCAAAAGGCACGCTCTGGCCGTCCACGGCTATTTCGGACAAATCGCCGCTGTACAACACCCAATCGAATGTTCGCGGCATATCCGCTTTCAAATCGTCGAACATGACGAAATAACCGGGCTTCATATAAACGACATGTCGGTCGAATTTGTCCAGCTTGGGACTTCCATAAGCGCCCGCCGCCGAACCTTTAATATAATCGTAGGTCGGTGACAGCATTCCCTTCGTCAGGCTGCCTCCGCCTAATTCCGATTGCCCTTGGCCGTCGACAAGAATCGTGCTATGTCCCATTCTTACGGTAAATGCATTCACAGGTCCAGGCGTGTAATCCTGATAACCTGGGTCTGTCGCAATCCACGAACGGTTTAGTCCGATCTGGAAGCTGTTCTGATCGTAGTGATTGTGACCGAGCCGCGAATTGTTGCTGACGAATGCGAACAGCGTATCGTCCTTATCCCAGCCTGAACGAAGCGCCGCCCACCCGATTTCATCGAGCACTGCGGAAGCGGGCATATCTTCGGGCTCCGTGATGGCCGGCTCCGAATTGAAATACAGGAAGCGCTGAAACATATCGGTTTCCAGCCTCGTCTTATCCAAATACCAGCCGGCGTGGCCATCCTGCAGCCTATTGTTGATAACGCTCAGCGCCGGAACGGAATTGTAGCCGTATTCGGAATCGGAAAATTTCGCCCAGTCGTTGCCTCCCGGCGCCAGAAAATAAGTCAGCCAACGGACGATAAAATCGTTCAAATACGGATGATTGATGAATTCCGAAAGTCCTGTCGCCCGTGAAATGCTGTCGATCGCTTTCATCATATTATCGATGGTATAAGCCGAATACATTAATCCTTCCTGATTGCCGGAAGTCATGCGAGAATCCATATACCACGTGTAATAGTTCGTCGCTCTGGTCAAAAATTTGTTGGCATTCAGCAGCTTGCCGAGAACGGCCGTCGCCCCCACACCGAGCGCTATAGCGCGCAAAGCTTCAATATTGTTGTCCGCCCTGCTGGTCGAATCGGTATAAAGCGGAATTAACCCCTTATTTTCAAGCGCGGTTTCCACTTGGGTACGCTCGGCCGCAGTTAACGAATCGTACAAAATATCATAAGCCGTACTGACGCCCAGCGTGATATGCGCCGTATCGAGACAAGTTATGCCGTCGCACTGGGAGCCGACGTCCGTCCAGGAATTCCAAGCAGTCATGGCGAGCAGGTACTCCTTGGCCAGATCGGCAAAATCCTGCTCCTGCGTAATCACATAAGCCAAACTAAGCGTTTCCAGCCGCTCCTCGATCGCTTTGCTCATCGCCGTCCAATACGGGTAACCGATCGTTTCGAAACCCGGGGGATTCTGAATCGGACCGGGCTGCTCCGGCGGCAGCGGGAAGGTTACGCTAAAATCGTCGTAATACAAGATCGTAAAGTCCGTTTCCTCCAAAAAAGTCCGCGCTTTGCTTTCGAGCGACGACCATATTTGTTTGCCCGTCAGACCGAAAGCCTTATTGACGTCATCGTTCGCTTTTGCACGTAGGGCCGGAATATCGCTGCCCGTGAAAAATAACCGCGGATGGCTGTTCACGACCAGCGGAAACTCGCGAATCGTCTCGTTCAAAGCCGGCTCAAACGCGACTTCGTCAAAATAAGCGCTTCCGATATTAGGGCCGTTCAAATACACCAGAACCGTCGCATACGCCGCATCGAGAGGCGCCGCCCGGTTCAGGACAAGCTTCTCCCAACCGCCCGATGCCGAATTCGTGCCGACAACCACGTCAATGCGCACATCGGAGCTGTTCCAATATTCGAGGTAAAGCTGCGAAACCCCGGACACATTATAGTTCATGACAGTGGCGCGATACGTTTCCCCGGGCGTGACCGGCAAAGGAACGCTGCGAAGACCGGTAGCATGAATATTGGAGGGATCATTCAGCTTAACGCTGTACGTACCGGAATAAACGATGTCCGTGACGGATTCATGAAGCGCATTCCCTTCAAAATCGCTCCAATGAACCGGTTTTCCGCCGGATATTATCTCAAAGCCGAAATTGGCGGCCTCCTCCAACGGAACAGCCTGCAATGAAGCGCTGTCAAAATAAGAAGTCCCGATATTCGCCATATGCAAGTATAGCAAAACGGTCGCATACTCGGTGCCGGCCGGCGCCTCCAGAACGACTTCGAGCTTATTCCACTGGTTTTGCGACGGATTGCTTGCATATTGTACGCCTATGCGTTCACCCGAACCGTTAAAGAACTGCAAATAAAATTGCGACGTCCCCGCCGTATCGTAGGCATAAGCGCTCGCCCGATACGTCATGCCCGGCGTAACCGGAATATGGACGCTCTCCAGATCCGTCGAGGTGATACCGCTTTGATCCTCCAGCTTGACGCTGTACGCGCCGTTATGCACATAGGCGCTATTGGAATTGGACGTAACGGTACCTGATGCTCCCTGCACCCATTGTGCAGGCTTGCCGCTCGCAATCTCCTCGAAATCTCCGTTTGGCAGAAGCTCGGCAGCCGCCTGCACTTTGGCGGACCCGGCCGGGAAAACGAGCGAATAGCAGATTAGCACGACTATCAAAAGTTGGCTGATCAGCTTCTTTTTCATCGATGCCTCTTCTCCTTTCATGTTACGCACCAGGAACTAACTGAGCGTTTTCCATGCTTTGACGGCAATCATCCGATCTGAATGCTGCAGTTTGCGAATCGCCTCCTTTCCGCACGTATCCGCCGCTTCTATCCCTTCACTGCGCCGACCAGCTGACCGTGAATGAAATATTTTTGGACGAACGGGTAAACGGCAATAATCGGCAAAATCGTCAGTAAAAGCGCAGCCATTTTCAAATTTTCCGGGTGCACTTTCGGCTCCTGGCCGGCTAGCGCCTTCTGCGTGGTGGAATCGACAAGCGCCGAGTTAATTAAAATGTCCCGCACTTGGAACTGAAGCGTCCACATCGAACGATCGCGAATGTAGATCAGCACCCCGAACCATTCGTTCCAATAAGAAACCGCGCTGAATACAACGAATGCCATAGCCATAGGCAGCACAAGCGGGACGATAATATGGAATAAAATACGCGCTTCGCCGGCGCCGTCGATCTCGGCCGATTCCATAAGCTCCCGGGGCAGCTGGTTGATCTGGTTGCGGAACACGATAATGTAAAAAATGTTGACGACCGCAGGCAAAATAAGCGCCCAATAGGTGTTGTTCATGCCCAGCCCATTGATCAGTAAATAAGTCGGAATCAAACCGCCGCTAAAATACATCGGAATGATCAAATAGATGAACAGGTATCCGCGTCCGAGCAAATGTTTATGAGACATGGCGTAGCCTGCCGCCAGCGATAGAACGATAACGAGCGCCGTGTTGACGACAGTCAAAAAAACGGTGTTCAGTAACGTGCGCAAAAATTGCTTGCTCAGAGCCAGGTTTTTATAAGATTCCAGCGTAAATTGTTTGGGCCACAAACCTACTTTCCCCTGTTCGAGTGCGTCATAGCTGCTGAGCGATATGGCGATCGCATTAATAAAAGGAAAAATAATCGAAATGCAGAAAAGTATAAAAAGCAAGTAGTTTACAATTTCGAATATTTTTCTCGACGTTGACCTGTGTATCATCGCCGTTCCTCCCGCTTCCTAGTAAAGTCCCATCCCCGTCGTTTTCTTCGACAGCCAGTTAGCCGTAACCAGCATCAAAAAACCTAACATGCTTTGCACGAAGCCGATGGCCGTCGTCAAGCTGTACTGGGCTCTTTCGAGACCTAACCGATAGATGTACGTGCTAATAACATCCGATTCGTCAAGCACGAGCGAGTTTTGCATCGTAAATACCCGTTCGAAGCCGACGTCAAACATACTTCCCAAACGAAGAAGCAGCAGCAGTACGATCATCGGCACCATACCCGGCAGCGTAATATGCCAAATTTGGCGCAAACGGCTCGCGCCGTCGATACTCGCAGCTTCATATAAGCTGGAGTCGATGCCGGCGATAACGGCAAAATACAGAATCGCCGACCAGCCGATTTCCTTCCATATCCCTGCAGAAACGAGAATGCCCCGAAAATATTCCTTTTCCGTCATAAAAAAAATTTCCGTGCCCCCGAACCACCCGATCATTTCATTTACTAATCCGGTTGTCGGAGAAAGCATCTGATAGAAAATTCCGGATACGACAACCCATGACAGAAAATGCGGCAAATAGGAAATCGTCTGTGCAACCCGTTTGAACGATTTGTTCATGATTTCGTTTGCCAGAATGGCGAAAAGAATCGGGGCCGAAAAGCCGAATATCATATCGTAGAAGTTCAAGATCAGCGTGTTATTCATAACGGTCCAAAAAGACTCGTCGCTCAAAAAGTATTTCACATGCTTCAAACCGACCCAGGGACTGTTGAAAAATCCTTTAAAGGGCGAGTAATCTTCAAAGGCGATAATGATGCCGTAAATGGGAATATATTTAAAAATAAAGGTCAGCACGAATACAGGTGCCAGCAGCAAATATAGGGAGAACAATGTCTTCCTGTAAACCCTCTTGCTCTTCTTCTTCGTCGGTTTGACAGAAGGTTCGAGCGCGACTTTCATACCATACAGCCTCCCAAGTTACCGATAATCGACAATACGCCGGTTTTGGTTAATTTTATAGAGTACGGTTTTATGGGCAAAGATCAGATCGCCGCTCTTCGTTAATACCGCCGTATGGACAGGTCCGGGCAGCGCACCGCATTGCTCAAGCTGACCGGTTCGGACATTCAGCACAAGCAGCTCTTTTCCGAAAACGGCCGCGCGTTCGACGTCCAAGGCGACGAGCGCGCCGCTCGATTGCGACACATCGATGCTGCCGCCAAAAGCCATCGACAACGTGTCGAACACATGGATGCTGCTTCCAACCGGTACAAGCACTTTGCCGCCTACCGCCAATACGGAACCAAGCTTCACACCTCGCGGGAAAGCATGCTTGAAGACGATTTCGCCAGCCGGCGACCAGACGGCAAAATGGCAGTTCACCTCGTCGTTATACGGCAGCCCGCTTGCATAGCCGTTCGTCGCAAAGTAGATATGCCGATTATCCGCTGCAAGACCGCACACCTGCTGGCCGGGGATCGGATCGTACCACGATTGCACCTCAAACGTTTTAGGATCGATGCGCGATAAACCGCCTCCATACGTGCCGTATTTTGCCGACCATCCCGTCCATATTCCGCTATCCGGCCCAAGAACCGTTCGTCCGGTAGGTCTGATCAGGTCCGGAGCGACGGAGCGGAGCGTCTTCGGATTGATGTTATTCAGCTGATCCCAAGGCTGCCGAGGATCGTAAACGATATGATCGCCTCCGGCATAAGCGGTCAAAAACAGCTTGCCTTGCGCAAACTGCATGCCGTATACTTCGCCGCCGCTGCTGCAAACGTTTGATGAATTCCAGTAGGTGCCGTTTTGCGGATTGCAGCTGAATATCGTCTGACCGAACTCCGTCGCCCCCCAGATCGTTCCGTTATCGTCCGCGACGATCGTGTGAATGGCTGTCGGAGGCGCAGGGACGGGTATGCTGCGCAGCTCCGGAGCTCCTCCATCCGCCTCGGCAAGAAAGTAGCTTTGCCCGCAGATGCCTGCCCATTTTCCATTGGCGAGCCTGATCACATGCCGATCGCTGCCGTCCGGAAGAGTCAGCTTACGAATCTCCAATTCTTCGTTCAACCCTTCGCTTGATATCGGAGCAAACGTAACCGGATCGAAAAACTCGAAGCTGCCGTTATATTCCGTACATATAAATCGGTCCTTGATTTCTCTCACTTCCGCCCCGGGCGTGCCGAAATCAAAAAACGTTTGCTTTTCGATATCGTAAGCGCGAAGAAAGGAAGTGTCGTACCCTCCCGCTATGATGATGTGTCCCGGAACCCCGCCATAAACGGTTCTGCTATATAAATCACGCGGATTGTCCGAGACGCGCCCAATAGATTCAAGCACATGCCTCCCGGGATCGTAACGCAGCAGCAAACATCCCGGATAAGTGCCCCCGTACACCATTCCGTCCGAGCCGAGCTCCAAATTCCATATGTAAAGCTCGTTTTCATGCCGAAGCGGCTTTGCCCACGTTCGCGTCTTCAGATCGAGGCTGTGCAGATAACCGAAGCTCTCGCAAGTGCCGACGAGCAGCCGCCCGTACTCGGGCATAAATAATAATGCCCATGCCCCGGTATCTCCCGGGAACTGGAGAGCCTCTCCCTTCCCGGTTTCCGTATCGATGAATATAAGACTCCCGGTCGAGCCTTCGACGTAATTGGATAATACGAGCTTTTCACGCCCGTCTTTCGGATCGAAAAATGCGGTCATCCCCAAAATATTGAAATTGCGGCATGGCTCCGCTATGGCTGTATAAGGCTCAACATAAGAACCCATTCTTAATCCGCTCCCTTTCTTGGCACAAAAATGTTTCGGTTCAAACAAACGGCCCGCTTACAGCGGCATCGGAGCCTTACCGGCTGTCTTCAAATCAACACAGCCGGTAATCGGTTCCTGATTAGCCATGCTTTTTCCGATACGTGCCGGTTTCCTACCAGCCTGCTTCCTTCACGCCGGCCTTCAGCAGCTCGTTTTTATGCTCCGTCAAATATTTGGTGTATTCGTCATAAATAAAACCGAATTTCTTCTGGAACTCCTGTACCCGCTGGTCGAACTCCTGCATCGTAATCTTGCCCATAATCGCTTCCACCGTCGCTTTGGATATAAACTTTACCTCGTCAGGACGCTTTTTGGCGGCTTCATCCGAAAGGACGATGAAATTGTCCAGCCCGATGCCCGTTTCCAGGGCTTGATCGTTCAGCATTTTCATGGCGCCGGACATGCGCTCCAGCTCTTTCGGATCCCTTACCATCTCGGCTTGCGCCTTCGTCACTTCCATACCGTCTGCGAATCCATAAACGAAAGCGAGGTGCAGCGACCATGACCTGCTTTTATCTGAAAGCTTCTCCGCGATCGGTACTCTTTTGCCGTCCTTTACGTTGTACGTCTCGCCTTCTTTGCCCCAAAAAATCGCTTCGTGAAGCTCGTCGGAGGCAAAGCCTTCTATCACCTTCCAGGCACGTTCGGGATCTTTCGATTTTGCGGAAATATAAACGCCGTGGCCTGCGATCGGCATCCAGCGGTATGGACGCGTATATTTCGCATCTTTTACGACGGAAGGATATGTCTTAAGCGGCGGCGCCCACAGCCATTCCTTCGTTTGATCCTCCGGCTTTTTCGCTACGCCGCTAGGGACGTATTGATCCGCCGAATTGTATTCCCACAGCACGTTTTTATTTTTGACCTTCTCGTAGTACTTGGCATTATCGTTGACGGCGAACTCTTTATCCACAATACCTTCGTCGTAAAGCTGCTTATACAGCTCGACTGCGGCGCGGTACTCCGGCAATGTAAATGTGCTGACCGCTTTGCCTCCGTCTACACGGTACGTATAGGGAGCCGCACCGAACATGTTAAAAATCGGAGTTCCGCCATAAGAGAGGGTGTAGTCGCCGCTGACGCGGTTGGACAAAATAATCGAGTCGGGCTCGGCTTTTTTCATTGTGCGCATCATATTGACCCATTCCTCAATCGTTTCAGGCCATTTGTTGTTGTTGTATTTCATAACCAGATCGTAGCGGGCGACAATGCCTGCGCCTTGCGGCGTGTTTTGCGATGCCATCGGAATACGCCAGTAATTGCCCGACACCTTGTCTTTCGCAAGCTCCATCATTTCCGGAGTCACGTATTTCTGCACCTGCGGCGAATTGTCGTAATACTTCTTCAAGTCGATAAAAGCGCCTTCTCTGGCTCGTTGGTCCGTCTCCTCAATGAACCAGGTATGCACAATGTCGGGCAATTGTCCCGAGGAGAGGAGCAGATTGAATTTGGTCTGAAAATCCTGATAACTGGGCACATCCATATCGAGATCGACGTTCGCATAATCTTCGACGATCCGTATAAACGGGTTATCGCTTGGATCCGTACCATCCGGATGCGGAATGCCCGAATCGCCCATAAACATCTTCAGCTTGGTACGCGGCTGATTGGCCTTCGCCGAAGCGTCAGCTGTCGGGGTCGCCCCCGGCGCAACCGTTTCCGTGTTTTTCTTAGAATCGTCGGCTCCCCCGCTGTTCGAGCAAGCCGCAATGACCGTTCCCATAAGCAATGTAAAAGTCAACGGCATGGAACGGAACCGTTTCGTTTTTCCTCCTGACATTT
The DNA here is from genome assembly GCF_003285015.1 of Paenibacillus contaminans. GTDB lineage: Bacteria > Bacillota > Bacilli > Paenibacillales > NBRC-103111 > Paenibacillus_V > Paenibacillus_V contaminans. The sequence continues at coordinate 168,816 of NZ_QMFB01000003.1, forward strand.
CATAACACCCTTTCGAAATAGTTATTATCAATAGCAAACAATGATAAGATTGTTTGTACCTATAACAAATTACGCATCATCCGATCAAATCGGCGATCGTTTTCATTCCTCAACTTATGGAGTGTCTACCGCCAATCAAGAAGCTTTGCAGCATTCCCGAATGCGACAGCATCGACGTCTTCCTGCGCGGCATCGGTTAATTTCAGCTTACCGACAGAAGCCTCCGGGATGTAAAACGGGCTGTGCGTAGCAAACAGCACTTTCTCGAACTTTTTATTTTCCTTCAACTTCTTGACGATATCGGGATCCTCCAGACTCGAAAGATCAATCCACACGTTGTCAAGCGATTGAAGCGCTTCGGGAACCTCATGTATGTACAGATTGCTTACGACGAAACGCTGCTCCGGAAAATAGGACATGGTTTTCACCGCTTGAACAATGTCGTTATCCTTCACCAGCATCAGCGGGTGCTGACCGCGCATATCCTCCACACGCATCTGGATTGAAATAATCAGCTTATGCCTTTCGGTAAGCTTGACGAGCTTCTCGAGCTGCTTCTCGTGAACCTCATACATGTGATAATTGGGCAGCAGCTTCACCATTTTTACCCGTTCATCGGCAACTGCCATAGCCGCATTCTCTTCCCAATTCGCATAGGACAGGTCGATAATCGGTACGGGAGAGAAAAAATCGTCCTTGACGGCTGACAGCAGCTCCTTGTTTGCCCGTAACGGATCCTGTTCCAGAATGGCTTCCGTGGGCGCCACGAAAGCTTTTGCAACATGTAAGGCTTGCAGCCGAACCCTAAGTTCGGTCAGTTTCGTAAACCGCTGCTTGGTAAACGGCCAATGTCCCGTCCAAACGGACAGATCGATCAGAGAAGCAGCGTTTCTCATTGCTCCGTCCCCTTTCGGAAAAATCTTTGCGCGTTGCCGTAGAGCACTTTCTCGCGCGCTTCCTTACTCATCTCAACCGATTCGATACGCGCGCGTTGTGTGGAGAAAGCGCGAATCGGATAGTCGGAGCCATACAGCACGCGATCCGGCCCAAGCTCTTCCAGCGCCCGCTGCACATATCCTTCTTCCGGCTGCGAGCCCGAAGTATCTATCGATACGTTCGGATATTTTTTAATATCCATAATTCCGCGAAGTTTGCTTCCCGTAAGATGCGCCATCAAAATTCGCAAATTCGGATGCTTCCGCGCCGCTACAGCGATATGGGAAGGATTCGATTCATAAGCGTAGTGCTCAACCGTTTTATACCAGGCGTGAAACAACAGCGGCAGATCGTGTCTCTCCAAAAAGCTGTAAATCGGCTCATATTTGTCATCATCGGCATACAGCGAAACATGAAATTTTGCTCCGACAAGAGGCCCTTTCATCATGTACCTCTCCATCAGATCAAGCGTAAAGTCATGCGGCAAAAGCGGACAAATGAATAACATAGGCAGAAAACGGCCGGGAAAGGCGGAAGCAATTTCCGAAAGCGTTTCCGCTTGAAACATCATTTCGTCCTTGCTCGGGTAAAAAGTACCCGTCCACTGCGGATCGGGCAAGAGACATGTCTGCGTAATGCCCGCCATATCCATATGGTGCAGCGTTTCTTCTACAAGCGGTCGCCACGGCTGTTTTTTAGAGAAAAACACGTGCAGGTGGCTGTCGATGATCAAGCTGCTCACTCCTATCTCGGGTCAATCCCTCGTTTTTTCGAAGCGGTATTCGGGCTGCGTCTGTGAAACATAGCCTCGCGTACATACATCCCCCTGTACATTCATTTATTTTTACCTTTTACTCCATCCCCTTCCCTTTGGATCATTACTTAAGAAACAGGAAGAACGCTTCCGTGTTTTCTATAGAATATATAATAGGTTTTGGATTTAAACGCAGCGCGACAAAAATGCGTTCGCTTCGGTCAAAATTTTACTAATTATTACTTCATCGCTAGGGTTGATGAACTTGGATATTGGCAATCGCTGGTTTACGCAATGAAAAAAAGAGCGGGAAGCTAGGAAACTTATCCCCTGCTTCTCGCTCTTTGGTTTGTTGTTTTTCATTGTGATTTCTTTAAGGTTGAACAAACCGGACACTTGCGTTTGTATCGGCCGGCATTCCGTTGATGCCGGTTATTTGCGATCCGGCTTTGAAACGAATTTCAGCCGATTCTCCCGGTTTGAGTATAAGACTCGGATTTAACCGAAATTGAACGGTTTGCGTATAATCTGTCGCCGCAGGCGGCACAACTTGCACATCGGAAGATGACGCCGTATAAGCGGAACCGTCAGCCAATACGAAGTCGAGCTGAAGATTCCGTGCCAGAGCATTCGAGTCCGCAAAGAAAACCGAATCTGTCTTCATATTTAACGATAGGGACCAAATACCGGTATCCCTTTGATAAGTGACATCAGTCACCGATAAGCGAGGAGCGGGCATGCTTATGCCTGCAAACATTCTCATGTAGTTTTCTTCGATGAATTTGTTGCCCGCTGCGTTAGGGATTCGGGCAATCCCTAATTTGTATATTTTTCCTGCTTCCAGGCTGCTGCCGATCGTAATGATGGCGGTATACTTCTTTTCGTCATACGCAACATCTCTTACATCCAAGTTGACAGGATTATCGTTGTAATCGAAAAACGTATAGGCATCCGCACTAATTACTTCCTCCGGTTTCATCGCTTCGGAATAAAAAACTTTGATCGAACGCTGGTCCAAAGCAATCGGAGTGGCAGTAATATTAGTATTTAGGAGGGAAACGGAGAAATTTTTATACCGGTTAGTTCCTTCCGCATTAAGGGAAACGAACCCCAATGGCGATATAACCGAATCGGGTCCGCCATCGATATAAAGATAATAAAGCAGCTTCGATCCGTCCAACCTTGAAGCCAGCTTGAAATCGTATGTGCCCTCGGCGACCCGGGATGCGGAAACCAGTTCGATTCTTCCTTGCTGTCCGTCCGAATCGGTAGATAGGTGCGCAAACGAAGGCAGGGCGATCACCGGTTGATTAAAAAATACTCGGATTGTGTTTGCATCGAGAGCTAGGACGCTTGATACCCCGATATCGAGCAGTTGCCGATCGGACGGCTGAAAAACGATTCCCGCGGAAGAAGACGATTGCAGCACCGAGGTGTCCACCGTACCGACAAAGGATCCATTATTTGCTTTTCCTGCAGAGAAAGCGCCTTTCTCTGGCATTCTTACTTTAAGCACATATTTATTGGAAGAATCGATGCCTGCTTTTCCTCCGGCAAAATCATGCTCGCCTGCGGCGTCGGAATAACCGAAGACGCCCGGAAGAAGAGTCCCTATCCCCGTTTCGCTATCTCCGTTCCAAATCGAGCTCCAACCCCCTCCGAAACCGACAGGACGATCAAACAGGACCATGAGCGTTTGATTATCCAAAGTGACAATGCTATTCAGCATAGGTCTCGAATCCATAGGGTCGCTAAAACTTGTAAAAGTAGCTCTAACGCCGTCAAATGACATCATGAGCCCCTGATCGGTTTCAAGATCTGAAACTTGAAGCATATAAATAAATCCTAATGTTAATGGAGGGAGCGTCAGCACGACCTGATTCGGATCTTCTCCCCTTCTCGCCTCCAAAGGCCTGCCAATCTCTGTAATCGTATAATGGCTCAAATCTGTCGCACTTGCCCCGACAGGCTGGTCAAATGTAACTGTAAGCTCATTCAGTCTATGGACGAATGCCGTTACGCTTGTAATCGGCTCACCCTCCGGCACTCCTTGAACGTCTGATTTGTTCCGATCGTTCACGGAATATATCGTATAGCCCGCCTTGTTTTTAACGTCGTTCACTTCGATTAGATACGATGCAAGCTCTTCTAATGGCGGGACCGTAAGGCTGACTATTTTCCCTTTAAAGGCAATATCAGCAATCGGAACGGATTGTTCCGTTTGTTTTTTGATCAAACGAAAAGAGCTTTTTTGAACGGTGGAAAGATCGATCGAATCATTAAAAAGAAGTTCAATATTCGTATTCGTTATAACCCTCGCTCTTTCAAGCAAGAAGGGATATACTCCGTTATGGCCGCCGAACAACTTTTCGCTGACAAACAACTGCTTACCGGAATCCGCAAATTCCATCCTTATATTATATAAGGCTCCGGACATAAAGCCCTCTTCGATAGTAAAAATAGCGCTGCGCAGCCTGGTCGATTCGTTAATTGAGAAATTGCCAAGATCGTCATCCTCATTAAGCAGATGGCCCTGATCAACATTCATTTCAATCGTCGGACTATATTGATTGACTTGAACAGCCATCCTGCTGAAAGCTCCTGCGGGCGGGACCGCGTCAAATATGACCAAAACTCGATGGTCATCCAGACTAAGAGCTGATTCGATAGATATTTTTTCAATAAAAGTGACCGTAAATGCTTCCGTCCCCGTTCCGCCGCGCCCATCGGAGTACGATATCGAGATTTCTGAGCTGCCGACTTCTCCGTTCCCGCGCAGGATCAGTTCATCTCTGTTCAGCGATGCGCTCACCACATTCGGATTCGAAGACCGGACGCTGCCGAACGAGATCGGATCCCCATCCGGATCGCGGAAATGATTCGTTAGCTTTAATGTCCAAGTTGTCTCATAGCCGTTGCCTTTAATGAAAAAGGCATCCGACAGCGAACCTGTCGGCGCATGATTTGTCGTGCCGTTTCCGCCGTTATTATTGCCTCCGTTGTTACCTCCGTTATTGCCGCCGCTGTTGTTTCCTCCCGTATTTCCTCCGTTATTCGTTCCTCCGCCCGGCGGAATAACCGCTCCTCCGGGAACCGCTCCCGTCTGCTGCGGCAGTGTCGCTCCCGTGCCTTCGCTCTTCCCAGGCTTCGTCTCAAATGTGGAGCCTTTGGCGCCTTCGTTCATGACGGCTTTTTCAATACGGCCTTGGCCTTTTACATTTACGGCTTCGTCGAGCTGCAGCTCCGCAATACCTGTGCTTTGGCCGGTCAAAACAGTCGTTTGCCCGGCTCCAGCTTCTACGCTCAATATGCCGGCACTGCCGTTCGTTATATCTAACTGAATGCCGGGAGCTCCGATCCGAACCTCGCGAAAGCTTCCTATAAGCGAAACATTGGAGCCGGCAGGCATTCCTTCCGGCAAATATACCGCTCCGAAGCCGTTTCCTGCACCGGTATCGCCGGATTGTTCGAGAATTGCAGCGGATAGCAGCCTAATGGTGGAGACTTTCGTCCCGCCCTCGGACACAATCCGCACCTGCCCGTCAGGTCTGTCCACAATGATATTTCCCAATACGGCATTTTGCAGATGAACGCTTCGCTCTCCTCCGCCAAATACATGCACGTCACCTTTAACAGTTACATTATTCAAGGTAACGTCCCCGTCCCCCACCTTTTTGGAAATGGTCAGATCGCCTAGTATCGTCATGTTCTCCAGAGTAACGGAAGCCGCATCGATCGTGACGTTATGATCGAGTGTCTGATTGGGATTGTCGTAGCCGTATGTCCCGCTCTTATTGTAAGTGTAGCCCCAAGCCTCAAGCGCCTTGTTCAGCGCAACTATGGACTCCGCTCTTGTAACGGGACGCTCGCCCTGAAAGGTTTGATCCGGGTATCCGTTCATGATGCCGAGCGCGCCGACATTTGCGACCCCAGCTACGGCCCATGACGGCAGCAGATCGCGATCCAAGTAGTCCGGCTCAGCAATGTTTCCTCGCGTTGGCAATAATCTTGATAGGATAACAGCCGCTTCCTGACGGCTGATCGATTGATTCGGTTTCGCCGTCCCATCCTCGTAGCCGCTTAAATAACCGGCCGCCGCGGCCCTGGCCAACGGTTCGTGGAACCAATCCTCTTTCGCAACATCCCGATAGGCTGGATCGGCAGCCGTTCGAAAGCCGAACGTACGGTTCACAAGTGCGGCAAACTCCACTCGGGTAATCGGCGCCTCCGGACGATAGCTTCCGTCTTCGTATCCCTTCACATACCCTTTTTCGGCCCAATTCGTAAACGTTGATTCCGACCAGTGGCCGGTTAAATCATTGGTTACCGATTGGTGCTGTTCCGCAGCAGCCGAAAATGACCCGAAAGAAATTTGGGCCAGCAAAACCGATGCAAGTATTTTTGATACAAGTCTCTTTTTCATCGAGTAAAGGGAATCCTCCTTTTATACGGACCTATTACTAGGTTTCCATAACAGGAAGTATTCGGTATATTTTTAGTTAATCCTGCTAATTAACAGTCATGCAATACGAATTTCTTCGCTTTATTAGCCCCTATCTATCCAATAATATCCATGAAGATCCCTTCACGCAGGCAGCCAGCCTGTCAAAAGCGCTCCTCCCTCCAGATGGTTGCTTACGGCAAGTTCGCCGCCATGTTTCCTTATGATCCGCTGCGAAATGGTCAAACCGAGCCCTGTTCCCCCGGTAGAACGGTTTCTGGAGTCTTCCCCGCGGTATAACGGCTCGAACACTCGCTGTAGCTCTTCAGGGGAGAAGCCCTGCCCCGTGTCGCGAATCGCAAAGTGGATGCGACCGTTGACGCGGTAACAATGAACCGAGATTTCGCCGCCCTCCGGCGTATGCCTGACGGCGTTATCGAGCAAATTGTTGAAGGCGCGCTCCAATAAGTCGGCATCGCCGCTGATGAAGCATTCACCTGCCAGTCGATCGGTTATGGAAATTCGTTTCCGGAGGATCTGCGGATTCACGCTATCTATCGACTTCCGAAGCATAGTCGCGATATCTAATCCGAAAATCCGTTCGCATGCGTTCCCGGAATTACCCTCATGCAGCCGTTCTCCTTGTTACTGCGGTCTAAGGCAAGCCAAACCGTAACAATGTTATCGAATTTATCGAGCCGTCCGTTCCAATATGCGGAATCCTCGTGCCAAGGAGTAGCCCGTCCTTTGTAGGCGTCTTTACAAATGAAGTGGCTGGACCAGAGACCGATATTCGGGCCGATGATCGGTTCAACCAGATCGAGCACTTCGTCGCTCAGCAAAAATTCGAGTAACCGTGGGTCGCGTCGATTTGCAGGTCCTTCGGGAAAGCCGGAATTTGATCGAGAAGGCTAACGAAACGATATTGCTTACTTGGGTCGAAATACTGCTTTAACGAAAAGGGCTGCCCTTAGTCACTCTCGCGACTTTTGGAACAGCCTCATCAATTGACTAGCGCTCGCAGGGTGCATGTCCATCCTCTACTTGACCTAACTCGCTAGCCAGTAACTCTATATCTTCTCTGGTCAAAGGCGTAATGAGCGCAAGTTCTTTCTCCAGCGCCTTTTCAATCTGCTCCCTCGCCTCTTGCTTTCGGCCGAGTTTTTGAAGCGTTCGCGCATAATAATAATAGGACTCCGCATGCTTCGGCGCTTTTGCCATCAGCTTCGTGTACATCTCATCCGCCTCGTCCAGCCGACCGAGCAAATAATAGTTTTGCGCCAAATTATCCATGATGGTCAGATCGTTGTCATTAAATGCATAGGCTTCGAGGTTGTACGCAAGAGCTTCTTCCAATTCGCCGTGCAAAATTTGGAAATAACCAAAATTCCCATAAACCAACGTGCTCTTAACCTCCTGCGCTACTTTCTCTAGGCTGGAGTATGCCTCATCACGTTTGTTCTGTAACCAGTACACAGTCGCTAAATTAATCTTTGCCTGCATGATCATATCTCTGGCTTTCGATTTGTGAAGGACCTCGTCGAACATGTTCTCGGCCTTACTAAGGTCCCCTATTTTCAACAACAAATAGCCATAACCTATCTGATGATTCGGCTGAATGGATTTCGTCCGATAGGCTTTTTCCATCAAATGTAGGGCTTTATCGCGATCCCCTCTCATATAGGCCAGATTCCCCCTTTGCGCATACAGGGCAGAACGATTGGTATAAACAAAGTAGCCTACTATCAACACCATCATGGCTACCCCTAACATCCGGTTATAAGTAAACGAAATCACAATAACCGCTAGCACAACGACGATTTTGAGCACACTTTTTAAAATTGGCGGCATGAATACAACTCTCCCTTTCAACACTATTAAGCTAAAATCATCGTATCAAATTCCTGTCGGCCATACTTGAAGCCGTTGTTTTATAACGTCATTGCATGTCCCTGCCGTGCCAAATACGCTTCCTTTTCCTTATAGTCCGGCATTATGCTGCCTACCCGCCGCCAAAATGATCGATCATGATTCATATGCAGAAGATGACAGAGTTCATGGATGATGACATAATCAATGACCTCAACGGGCGCCATCGCTAAGCGATAATTAAACGTTATTTTTTTATTCGAGTTGCAGCTCCCCCACCTGTTGACGGACTCGTCGATTTCCACGGTTTTGGGTTTTACTTTGAGCTCGGTTTGATAGATTTTTATGCGTTCTCCGATCACCTTCTTGCAGCTTGAGAAATAGAACTTTTTTAGATTGATTTTCAGCTGCTCTTCCGTTAACCCGTTCGTCTCGATGAGCTCATGTAAATGATAATATCTCCCTAGATGCAGGAATTTTCCGTTGTCGTGATACTCTCTTGTCTTAGGGGTTTCTCGAGCTTTGGCGATGGCATGCAATTTCTCTAAAATTACGGCCCCGTGCCGGGTCACAGCGCTTTTAATGATATCCTCACTTGTATCGTTAGGAGCTTTGACGGTTATGAAACCCGCTGAATCCATATGAATCGACAGCTTTTGCCTTCTTCCGTATTGAACGTCAAATTCAATTATTTGGTGATCGAATGCGATTTTCATAGTTATCATCGTTTCATGGTTATTTTTAATAGAAAAAGGGAATGAGTCAGGAACAAGGGTCGTCTCCGTAAATTCCCGCTCTCCCCATTGTATCATATCTTCGAAACAAAGATTTCCTCCTAGAAGCCCCCCCAGAAAGGCGTCATTCTGTTCATCCCCCAAGGTATCGTTCATTCGGATTCCAACTTCTCCAATAGTACATCTCAGATGACAATCGGTGAAATTTCTGAAGCCCGGTGCCAAAATGAAGACAAGGTAATGATGGATACCAGCAACATGCCTGCATTCGAACTGAAATACCATAAACGTTCCCCAAATGACTCCGACTTCCTTCAGATTCCGCCTCACGTCGGACCCCCTTGCCCTTGGCTAACGGTAGGCGCACCAGCCCCTCATTCGGGACTTCACTCTAAAGATGACGCCCATGCTGGACGTCACAAAGCCCCCCAAAAAAAACTATGCTTCGGGGGGCTGCCGGTGCTTCTGGATTTATTGGTGACTATATCCATAAACACATTTCTAAAAACGTCTCGAATACCGGATCGGTTTAGTTGATCCAGTCACTTTCTGCATTTGGTGTAATACGCTGCCATGGTATGTCACCAATTCCTTTAATTTTATTTTTTCACCTTGTAGAACTCGTGATACAGCTTCATGAGCGCCCGCTTCTCAATGCGCGACACGTACGAGCGGCTTATGCCGAGCTCCTTCGCGATCTCACGCTGCGTTCGTTCCTCTCCCCCATGATCTAGACCAAATCGCCCTCGTATAACTTCCTGCTCCCGGTCGTCGAGTATGTCCAGATGGGCGTATATTTTGCTTTTCTCGATCTTCAGCTGCACCTTCTCCGCCACATCGTCCGCTTCCGTTCCGAGGATATCGATAAGAGTAATTTCGTTGCCTTCCTTATCGGTTCCGATCGGATCGTGCAGCGACACGTCTTTGCGCGATTTTTTGAGGGAGCGGAGATGCATAAGGATTTCGTTCTCTATGCAGCGTGCAGCAAACGTAGCCAGCTTCGTCCCCTTATCCGGCGAGAATGACTCGATCGCTTTGATCAAGCCGATTGTGCCGATCGAAATAAGATCCTCCAAATCTTCCCCGGTATTGTCAAACTTCTTGACGATATGGGCAACCAGTCTCAGATTGTGTTCGATGAGCAAGTTTCGGGAAACCTGATCGCCCTCGGCCATCCGTTTCAGGTGCTTCATTTCTTCTTCCTCGGCAAGCGGCTGCGGGAATGCATTATTTTTGACATAGGAAACGAGCAAGGATATTTGTTTAATGAACAATGCGATAGCGGCAAAAAATCCAGGCATTGATGAACCACCTCCAGACGTTCTGTTCCCACCGAAAATTAGAAACAAGACTGTTACATTGTATGTGGGCAACGGCCTATCCGTGCCTGTTCTACTAACAAAAAAACACCGAGTACTCTCCGATGGAAAACTCAATGCTTGATTACGTTCAGATTCTGTTGCCTCGTCAACATGATCGAATTTTGATAGAATGGCATTATCTATCATGTTTGGAGGGAGTAGTCATCGAGCAGTTATTGAATAGGATCTTAACCGAGCTTTCGGAGATTCAACGTACGGTGGCGACAAAACAGGACGTCGCTGAGATCATCGCCCTGCTGCAGTCTTACCATGCCGAGAACATAGCCGCTGATGAGAAGCTGCTCGAAGGGATTCGAACCACTAACGATCGTCTGGATTTCCAACGTGAAAGGCTTATCAGAGCAGAAGAAGAGCTTTACCTCCTGGCCAGAAAGCAGTAAAGACTCTCAGTGCCGACAAGCGCCGAGAGTCTTTTTTGTCTTTTTTGTCTTTTTTGTCTTTTTTGTCCCGTCACTCCGCCCATCCCAGCTTAATAATGTCTACCAGCTCGCCGGCTGACGTACCGCTTCCTCCCGGGGGTATGACAATCAAGCAATCGGAATCCTTGATTGAAAGCATGAGACTGGACCTGTCGGGGCCGGTCTGCTTAACAAGCAGCCTGCCATTTTCGACGTAGCTTTTGCCCCTTACGAATCTATGGTACGCGTTGACCTTCTGAAAGTCCTCGCCTAAGAATGCGGTCGCTTTCGGAGGGGTAACCTCCATTTTCCCTTGCATGCCCCAGAGTACGGGACGTACGAACAGCTCGAAGCCCACGAAGCAAGCCCCCGGATTCCCGGACAGCGCAAAAAGGAACTTTTCCTTCCACATCCCCGCAGTTGTCGGACTTCCCGGCCGCATCGTCACCTTGTTAAACAGCATCGTACCGTCCCAAGCGTCGAAAATATCAGCCATAATATCGTAATCGCCAACCGAAACCCCGCCTGTCGTGATGACAAAGTCGGAAGCAGCCATAGCTGCTGAAATTCGCCGCATTGCCAATTCCGCATCATCCGGAATCGATTCGTGAAGCTGAGGAATCCCCCCTGCATCTCTTACAAGCATAGCCAGCATATACGTATTGCTGTTCCGGATTTTGCCCGGCTCCAAAGGCGAATGAATATCCAGCAGCTCCGAGCCTGTCGAGAAAATAGCGACCCGCGGCCGTTTGAAAACGCTGAGCTCGCCGATCCCGAAAGCGGCTAAAAGCGCAGCTTCGCCGGCGTTTATTTTCGCCCCCTTTTCAAGGATGAGCTCGCCTGTCGTCACCTCGACGCCGATGGGAGCTACATTTTGGCCAGCCAGTATTTCCTTTTTGATCGAAATGAACGTTTTCCCGTCCCGTTCGAACGTTTCCGTCATTTCGAGCATAATCACCGCATCCGCTCCGTCCGGAACCATTGCTCCTGTCATAATTCGGGACGCCGTTTTTCCGTTCACAGCTTTTGCCGGCCGCGATCCGCACGGAATATTTTCGATCACTTCCAATGTAACCGGACTTTCCGGGCTTGCCCCCGCTGTCGCCTCCGCTTGAACGGCAAACCCGTCCATTCCCGAGCGGCGAAAATGCGGCATATCGTTAGCTGCGTGTACATCACAAGCCAGCCTTCTGCCAAAAGCATCCTCCAGACGGACGACTTCCGATTCGCCTAGTCGAACAAGCTCTATTATTTTCCGCTGCGCCTCTTCTACTTGAACGGCCTTTCGGCGAAAACGGTTTGGTTGATAAGAAGGTTCCATATGATCCTCCGAATTTTGCGTCACGCGCATGATGAACGGCTCCAGAACGTTTTCGCTTTCATCCCTGCGGATTCCTTCTGCACTCGGCACTTTCCTTATTTTCCACGCCGCGCGCTGCACGGTTATACGTCGGCTGGCCCCCCCCTGTACAGTAGGTCGAAACAAGCTGTACAAAAAAAGAGGCCGCCCCCGGTCTACTCGACCTAAGGACAGCCCCTTGGCAATACTTCATGCTAAAGGATGCGTCAAATCATGGAGCTTGGGGCGCGTCATCGGCGCGGATCAGCTCGATGTCGTCGAAATAAATCGTTTCGCCCCGGTTGAAATCTTTCATGTGCAGGAGCACCTGGGTTTTGGCCGTCTGCTTGCCGTTGTAGGTCGGCAGTACGTCAAACTCGAAGGACACCGTCGTCCATTTGCCGTTCGAGGTCGAGGCCTGCACGGTCGGTGACAATGCCGACGCGAGATGGGCTCCGTTCTGATCACGAATCGATAAATTCATCGTCAGCGTGCCTGCCGTCTGGGCTTGCGTCAAATAATGGAACACGCCCACATAATGCCCCGGCTGAATCGGCATATCTTGAACCGGCCCTCCGCCGCCAGCCGCATTTTGCGCCGGATAGAGCCCGTCAACGGTCAAGCTGCTCTGACCGCTCCTTTTCACCGTATCGGATCGCTTGAAGCCTTCGCCCCAGAACCACCATCCGTCCGGATTCGCTCCCGTCCACAACTCGAAAGACGAGTTTGTCAAAACCGGCGTATACCCGTCCAATCGCGGAACGGTTACGGCATTCGAACGAATCGAATCGACTCCTTGATAGCTTACTTCATATTGAACGGCTTGCTCCCAAGGCTGCCGCGGCAAAACCGGAACTGTCAGATAAGCCCTTTTCGTCGCATCATCCCATATGACGGAAGTCGGCGAAATCGTAACCGGCTCTCCCCCGCTCTGCTGCTGGATCGAAAAATCCGATACGGCCGGAATCTGCGCAGGCGCCCGGTTAAACGTTACGTCGATCGTGCCTTGACCGGCCTGCGCCGACGCCAGCAGCGGGATGTCGTTCGGATTGGCCGACTGGTACAGCTCAAAGTCGTCCAAATACATCGTGCCGCCTTCAAAAAAACCGTTGACGATCGCGGCCATCTGAATCTTTTTGACGGCTACGTCATTGACTCTTGCAGGAATCTTATCCATGATCTGAATCGTTTCCCATCTGCCAAGCGAATTCATGAACGGCTGCTGATCACTCCTGATCGTCGCAAGCTTCTCACCGTTCTCGTCCAGCAGGTTTAATTCCAGCCAAATGTCGCCGACCGTTTGCGTGTCCGGCGTGACATAATATTTAAGCCGCGTTATCGCGAGGCCCGGCTTCGCATCGACCGTCTGGTTGATGTCGCCGTAATAGAAGTCGTGCACATAAACGCTCGAGTTTCCTGTAGCCGGCATTTCTTCTTTACGTTCAAACTTGCCGAAATTTAAAATATTCGCATCCCAGTGCTTAGCGGTCACTTTACCGTTCGCCGGATCGCCAAGCTCTTCGAAGGACGCATTCAGGTTGACCGGGCCTTCATCCACCGCTTGAAGCAGCAGGTTTGCAAAAGCGGCTTCAGGTCCTCCGCTTCCTGCGAGTATCGCCGCTTGTTGCTTGACGGCACCTCCGGCGGCTTCGTTAGCTTTCATGTAATCGACAAGCCGCCAGAATGCGTTCGCGTTCAAGCCGGACCAGACCATTTTTTCCGTTCTCGCGTCCCAAGGATGAACAAGCAGCGGATCGCTGCGGAATTCGTCCAGCAGCGTCAAACGCTTCTGGGCGTATTGCATGCTCGTCTCATAATCGGCCGATTGCGCAAGCAATTCAAGCGCGGACGCCTCGTCGGCAAGCGGCGGAACCGCTCTCGGGTAGCTGAGCGCCGATGCTTCGTAATACTCGAACGCCCGAAGGAGCAGCTCCGCCCGCTTCTTCTGCGGCTCCGTTTGCGCCTTGGCGACGGCCGTCTCCAGCCATGTCCGGTTTTGCGCGATTTCCTCGTCCGTGACGATTGACAAGTAAGAGGCGGAGTTGTACATAAAATAAACGATATTTTTACGGCTTTGGAACCAGTCCGTCTGCTGAATGCGATTTTCCCAGAAATCATCCCAATGATCGAAGTAAGCTTTCAAATATGGCGCCGCTTCGGGACCGACCGCCCGGTCATACCATTCGTTAAGCAAGCTGTCTACATCCTGATTCGGATCCCACATCAGCTTGGCCAGCAGCCACGGCTTCGGCCCTTCGCCTATGTTCGGATTCAACTCTCCGAAGAAAGCGACGGCTCCATTCTCTTTGCCGTACTTGAGAACGTCGCCCATCAGGTGATTATAGGTCCGCGGAAGCGTGTACGGAGTTCCGTATATGTAATCATAGAACCCGACATGCGCAGCCTTTTGATTCCACGCATCGACGATAGCTTGATCTTTCGCGCGAACTGCGGCATCACTCCAGGACATCCTATCCTTCGTCAAATACGGAATGACACGCTCATGCAGCGGAAATGAAGGCGGATCGTACACTTCCTGATAAGCGAGAACGCCAAACCATTTATCCGGATATACCTCGAGTACTTTAGCGACAACTTTGTTCACCCATCCAAAATAAATATCCGACATGTCCGGCAAGCCGATCGAGTTTTTCTCGTCCGTATAGCCCGGATGATCCGGATACTGCTCGCAATAATTTCCGCTGTCGTTTACGGCAAGGGAAATGGCGGATTCGTTCGGATTTTGGCCAAACCACTGGATTACCCAGTCTGCAGCGATCTGCACGGTATCTTCATTGCTGTAGCAGGGCTGCCATCCCCAATAATGCGCAGGAATTTGCGGCACGCCGTCCTTGCGCGGATAATATTCCGGATGCGTGCTTAAATATTGGCCCGGCGGGAAAAAACGCCAAACGTTATGCTCCCATCCGCCGTTCTGATTGCGAAGCCTGTTGAACACGCCCCACTCATAGCGAACCGGATTGTTGCCGCCAACGTTCTCGTATTGAAGCGGATACATCATCCTCGACCAGTAGGCGGGTTCTTCCTTAACGGCCGTCCGGGGTACGGACAAATCGTTATGCTGCGGGACATCCTCCCCGTCGGCTCCCGGCATCAGCCAGCGAACGCCGACATAACGCTCCAAAAATTCGTATACCCCATACTCCGTTCCGATCGGGGTCGGGCCGATGATCGCGACCGTTTTGCCGTGCGGGCGGATCAGGAAGCCGTCCTCCCTCATTCCCTGAAGGTCGTTCAGCGCATGAGGATCGCCGCCGGTGCCGACATACCCTACGAATAGGAACCTTTTGCCGTGCTCGGCGCCTTTCAGCTCCGACTCTTTCTTAATAGGCAGTTGAACGCCCGTCGATTTTTTCACGTATTCAACCAAGGTGTCTGCCGCTTCGAGCGTTCGCTCATCGGCGTCGGCTGCAACAAGAACGATCGCTGAAGCTTTATTGTTCTCGACGATGGGAATCCCGTTTTCTTGACCGGACGGATTCGCATATACGGCCTGCGACAAAACGCCAAAAACCAATACGCATAACAACAATAATGACAGCGCTTTCTTATTCCTCGACAAACATTGTCACCTCTCCCAAAATAATAGTTGTAGGAAGCGTGCAAGCTGGTTTCCGGATGCGGGAAGAATCACCTCCCTTCGCCATCAAAAATATTATATATAATACATTATGTCGACTATTCTTCTATGTCAACAACTATATTAAACGACATAATTTTACATCTAATTTGATTTTCGACACTGCTATGAGACCAACCGACCAATGACCAACGGCGTGTTCCTTCATCCCAAAACCGGCAATAAAAAATCCCTCCTCGCTGCATTTATATTATGGATGACGATCATCAGGCCAGTCTGATAGAATACAAGAATAATATGGGAATGCTGACCTTCCGGACTATCCCGAGGTCCTGCCGTCCGACAGTACAACTGTAAAAAGAACTACTCGAGCGACAATATCTGCCATTGAAAAAAAGAGAGGGGCAATATTTTGAGAAAAGGAACGATCGTCGTATTTTCAGGTTTGGCCTGCCTTCTAGCTTTCCCGATCGGAGCTGAGGCGCATGTCAAGTGGTTCACGGATTTGCAGCCCGAGAAAGAATCGATGATGAACATTCTTTCTCCGCTTTTCATGGGCCTTGCGGTGTTTATAGCCGTCCTTCTGGCCGCACTGACCCAAGTACTGCCTGCGTTTAACCGTTGGGGCTTTGCCGTTAAGACCGACCGATGGCTTGATCAAATGCGCGTTTATTCCATGCTCATTCTGAAGTACGGGACAGCTGCGGCCTTGCTCATTCAAGTGCTGTCCGGTTCGCTTTTCGTTCCCGAGTTTCATGCAAAAACGGCTCTCGAAACGGCGGCGCTTTGGGCTGCGATCGTTTTTCTGCTTATCCCGCACCGTATCGCCTCGAAGCTGGGCGCACTCTTGATTCTTTTCTTGTTTGTCCGCGTGACGCTCGATGCCGGCTGGTTTCATATGCTTGACTACGGCTTTTATGTGGCCATTGCGATCGTATTGCTTTTGGAGAAAACAAAGGCGGAGCAGTGGGGATTTCCCTTTTTGTATCTCGGCACCGGATTGTCGCTTTGCTGGGTTGCGGTCGAAAAATGGGTGTTCCCGGAGATGGCGATCGATATTATCCGCAATCATGGCGTGCCGACGTTTGGCTTCGCCCCCGAACCATTCGTCGTAATGGCTGCTTTTATCGAGTTTGTCGTCGGTTATTTGCTCGTTGTCGGCATTTTGAACCGGCTGCTAGCCTTTGTCTTAACCGGCATTTTCGTCTCGACGACGATGCTGTTCGGCATGACGGAGCTTATCGGCCATTTTATGATCCATATCGTCCTCATTTTGTTCATTATCGAAGGAGTCAGCTTTTATAAACCGCCTGTCAAAATGCATCAAACGATGCTCGAGCAGATGGTTTTCGTATCGCTCAACTTCATTTTTGTGCTTGGCGCTTTCGTTCTGATTTATTACCGCTTTGCGTAATAGCCCCATTAAGATGATAAAAGCCGCTTGATCCAATGGGATCGGCGGCTTTGTTTTTGTATAACGGGCCTTGCTGTGCGCTAAATGCTTGCAGCTTACTCGGTTTCGCTTGCCGTATGCGCATGAATCATGCTCATTTTCAGCTCCCATGCCGTTTCGCTTAGGTTCACGCGGTAGTGCTCGGGATTCAGCTTCCGCAAATATTGCGGCCAGAACAAGGCGAGCTGCCGTTTATGAAACAGGCGAATCTCTTCCAGCGCAGGCAGCTCCATCACCTGCTCGCCGTCCTTGAAAACCGCTTCGAGCAGCGGCAGCGCATCATACCCTTCGACATATTTCTGCAAGTACGAATGCACGGGGTGAAAAAGCTTCAGCCTCTCCCCAGTCGGCGCCTTCTCGCCTTCCGTAAGGCAAATGTAGTCCGCGATCGCCTTCCCCGTCTTGCGGTCGACAATCCGGTAAACGTCCTTGCGGCCGGGCGTCGTCACTTTTTCGGGGTTGCCGGAAATTTTGATCGTCGGCTCCATCCGCGGCGCCCCGTCCCCTTGCGGACCGTCGGCTTCGCGCGCTACGAGCTTGTATACGCCGCCGAGCGCCGGCTGGTCGGCTGCCGTTATAAGCTGGGTCCCGACGCCCCAGGTATCGATTTTTGCGCCCTGCGCCTTCAAGTTAAGGATCGTGTTTTCGTCCAAATCGTTCGAGGCGACGATCGCGACATCTTCCATCCCTTCGGCGTCAAGCATGATCCGCGCTTGCTGCGACAAGTAAGCCAGGTCGCCGCTGTCCAGCCGGATACCCTGCAGCCGCTTCCCTTGCTCGCGCAGCTTCTTGCCGATGCGGATCGCGTTCGGCACCCCGCTGCTCAGCGTGTCGTACGTGTCCACAAGCAGTGTGACTTGACCCGGAAGCGCTTTGGCGAAACGCTCGAAAGCCTCTTCTTCTTCGGCGAAGCTTTGCACCCATGCATGGGCGTGCGTACCCTTCGTCGGAATGCCGAACATTTTGCCTGCCAGCATATTGCTGGTGGCGTCGAAGCCTGCGACATAAGCCGCGCGAGCCCCCCACAGGGCGGCGTCCGCTTCCTGCGCCCGCCGCGTGCCGAATTCCAGCAGCCCGTCTTCGCCGGCGATCTGCTTAATCCGCGAAGCTTTGGTGGCGATAAGCGTCTGGTAATTCATAAAATTGAGAAGCGCCGTTTCGATCAGCTGCGTTTCGAAAACGCGTCCTTCCACGCGGAGAAGCGGTTCGTTCGGGAAGACGAGCGTCCCTTCCCTGACCGCAAAGAGGGAGCCTGTAAAGCGGAACCGCCGCAGCTCCTCCAAGAAACCCGGGTCATAATTTTCCTCCTGCTCGCCCAAGTAAGCTATATCGTCTTCTTCGAACCTCAGTGCTTGGATATAGTGCACGATACGCTCAAGCCCGGCGGAAACGGCATAACCGTTGCCGAACGGCAGCTTGCGGAAAAACGCCTCGAAAACCGTTTTTTTGTTGTGCGTACCGTTAACCCAATGCGCGTACATCATATTGATCTGATATTTATCGGTATGAAGAGCCATGCCGGTAGTCGTTTGCATCATCATTCGCCTCTTTCCTCAAGCTCCATATATGCGTAAGTTATGCCCGAACGACGCTCGCTCCAAGCGAATCGGCAAAATGTCCGAGCGCCCACTCATGTCCCGCCGGGTTGAAGCTGGCCACCGCATCCGCATGCACCGTAATCGCGAAGCCTTTATTATAGGCGTCAACCGCCGTGTGGAGCACGCATATGTCCGTGCAAACGCCGATTAGATGCACCTCCGAAATTCCCCTCGCCCGCAGTGCAAGCTCCAAGTCGGTCCCGCAAAATGCGCTGTATCGCGTTTTGTCCATCCAGCGGATGCGGTCCGCAAGTGCATTGTACGTCTCTTCAAGCTTTCCGTACAACGCCCTGCCTTCGGTTCCCCGAATGTTATGCGGCGGAAACAGCTTCGTCTCCGGGTGCAGCGTATCGTTCTCCTCGTGAAGATCGACGGCCATAACGACGTAATGTCCGGCTTCCGCAAACTCCCGGGTTAACGCCGCTACCCGTTCTTCTATCGTTATCGCCGGATCGCCTACCGGCAACCGTCCGTTTACAAAATCGACGGTATAATCGATGACAATTAGCGCCTTCATCATGAACACCTCCTTGTATGTTACAGATCTATTATTTGCGCGCAAGCCCTAAGCATTTGCACACGAAGGTTTCCAAGCATGCGGTATCGTGCTTGCTTTACATCGGCAGCCCCGCTTTTCGCCGTCTTAGGTTAACCGTAAATGGATAGCGGAGGCTCGTAGCCCGTAAACCGGTATAGCTGAGCGGGACGCTGCGAATATTCGATCGAAGTTTGCTTTTCGCCGTTCGCGTCCCTCGCCTCTTCCATGATCCCTTTGCGGCTTTGCGTCGAGGTGATTTTGCGAATGAAATTATGCTCCTCGAACCCCGGCACGACCGTACGGATAACCTGATGGAGCTCTCCCAGCGTAAATCGTTCGGGCAAAAATTGCTTTGCAATCGTCGAAGCAAGCATTTGCTCGCGAATTTTCGAGTAAGCATCCCGCATGATTTCGCGGTGGTCGAACGCCAGCTCCATGTTCTCCAGCGCATCGTCGATCGCGAACAGTCCGACTTCCTCCGCATCGTCCGCCGCTTGGCGGTGCGCCAGCAGCGCCTCATTTACAAGCGCGCAGTACGCATGCGAGATAATCCAGCCCCGGGGGTCGCGCCCCGGCGCGCTGTAGACGCCCAAGTATTCGAGATGGACGTCACGCACGCCCGTTTCTTCTTCCAGCTCCCGCCTTGCCGTTACTTCCATTGTTTCCGTTTCTTTGGAAAATCCTCCGGGCAGCGCCCACATTCCCTGAAACGGCCATGCCTTCCTCCGAATCAGCAGCACCTTCAACTCGCGTACCGGGAGCGATTTTTTGCCGGAGCGTTTCTCCTGCTTCGTAATCGTGAAAATCACGATATCCGCCGGCGCGCCGTCAGGCGTTCTGTATTTGGCTGAGGAATAACTCCGTTCATTGTCCGATTGACTCATGCGATCACCGCCATATGATAAATATCGTTTTGCCGCTTAAGTAATATTGTCATTTTGACATTATTATTTCATATTGTCAATAGGAAAGTATTAAGGCGATTCAACTATTTTCCTGTTATCCTTGTCGATTATTTCCTTCTTATACGACTGCTGCCGCTTATCGAACACGATGGCCCACGCATATTTCCCTTTCGCTTCTTCCTCTTCGAGATGAGCGCCAAGCGGAATTAGAGCCGCATCTTCTCCGTTGATAATGATTCGATCCGATTCATCAAGCGTAGCAAGACCGAAAATGATCCGGTTATTCGTATTGATCCCCCCTGTAAATGAATGCCGTTCGCCGACTTCCTTCAAGCTCATCCCGCTCCCAGTCGACAGACCTCGCACCATCCAGCCGAAAACGCCTTTTCCCAGCTCGACGCCGACAATCTCGTCTTTCCGGTTTACATAAAAATACACCGCTTCTTCCCCGAACGTATGTCCGCCGATCAAAGTCTTCATCTGGAACCCGTCAGTCTTCTTGTATCGGTCGATCGCCTCGGGAATATCCGGATACGATCTTCTGAAATCCTGGATCAGGAAAGCCGACCCGATGATAACCAACAAAACGGCTGCCGGAAGCAACCTTTTCATGCCGTGTCCCCCCTCGTTCATTTCTTAAGGTATTTCTGAATCGCCCCTTCTCACCTCGATTATATACGTACGGTTTCCATTAATGTTTCTGTCTGGAACATGTTTGAACGAAAGAATAGCAATGATGCCCATGGGAAATCTAATCAACAAGTAAAAATCGAATCGTAAAGGAGACAGCCATTCATGAGCAGCAAAAAGGTCATCACCGAGCAAACGGCTTTCGAAACCGCGGGAATCCCGACTCCGCCCGATCAGGAAAATATTGCGGCAACCGACATGATCAGCGAGGCAGTCGAGGAAATGATCGATCATCTCGAGCACTCGTTCGAGGGCAAGCCGGACAAGCATTCCTATTAACGAGGCAGCGCATAGTCCGATCGGCCGGCAGATTTTAAGAACGATTATGGCTTGCAACCTGGCACGCAATTTGTCAAAATGACGTTACAGAAGCAAATTGCCGCAAAGGGGAAGACCATGATGACCATACGCAAAGCATTAACGATCGCCGGCTCGGATACGAGCGGCGGCGCCGGCATACAAGCCGATTTAAAAACGTTCCAGGAAAGCGGCGTCTACGGCATGACCGTGCTGACGACTATTGTAGCGATGTCTCCCAAGGACTGGTCCCACAGCGTATTTCCCGTTTCGCTCGAAGCGTTCGACGCCCAGCTGGAAACGGTGTTCGACAGCATTGGGACCGACGCTTTGAAGACAGGGATGCTCGGCTCGACGGACATCATCGAGCGGACGGCCGATCGCATCGTACGGCATCAAGCGCGCAACGTCGTCGTCGATCCGGTTATGATTTGCAAGGGCACGGACGAGGTGCTCCATCCGGAAACCGCGGTAGCGCTCCGGGAGGTGCTTGTGCCGAAAGCGACGATCGTCACACCGAATTTGTTCGAAGCCTCCCAGCTAAGTAAACGTCCCGCGATAACGACTGTCGAGCAAATGAAGGAAGCCGCAGCGATCATTCACGAATCCGGCGTCAAATACGTGCTCATTAAAGGCGGCGGCAAGCTGCCGGGCGAACGCGCGGTCGACCTGCTGTACGACGGAAGCACATTCGAGCTTTATGAATCGGAAAAGCTGGTCACGACAAATACCCACGGAGCCGGCTGCACCTATTCCGCCGCCATCACCGCCGAGCTGGCCAAAGGCCGCGACGTCAAAGAAGCGGTTATGATCGCCAAATCGTTCATTACGAATGCGATCAAGCACAGCTTCCCGATCAACTCTTTTGTCGGCCCTACGCTCCATGCAGCCGAAAGGCTTTATGGCAGCGCGGCGGTCAGCAAGTAATTTCAGCGCCTCGCGCCCTTTCGCAGGAGCGAGCTGCAGAGCTGCATGCCGCCGATGGCGGCTGCCAAATCCCCTTGCGTTCGAACGGCTTGATTTGCCGTAGGCACGCAAGGGGATCTTTTTGCTGTGCAATCGTATAGTGCAGGCAGCCGCCTGCGGCAAACGGTTTCGTGCGTCGCGATCTTTGCCGCTCCCCTTACTACCGACACACCTTTTCTTTCGATATGCCATCCCGCGCTACACCGCATCTCCGGGTCCGCCGTAGTTTTTTTCCGGGCCGCCGGGCTGCCGTCACTTTTCTCGGCGAATGACCATACAATGCCTACATAACGATTCATAAGGAATTCTTATTAAATCAATAGGAATTTTTGATATCCTGTAGGAGGTACGCATGGAATATTTGAAAGAACTGCAGCGTCACTTTGCGGAGTTGAGCGCCCCTACTCCCGGACAGCTTCAGCAGGCGATACAGGCATGCCGTTTTACAGCCGATTTTGCCCGCACTTTCGCAACCGAACCTGAAGGCTTGCCTTACGGGAAAAACATTTTATGGACATCCGATACCGTTCAAGCCGTAGTGATCCATCTACCGGCTCATTCTGCCACCTATATTCACGATCATGGCGAATCCGTCGGATGCGCTTAGTGCTGGAAGGAACGGTCGTCAATACTGTGTACGGGAAAAACCCGGAGGGAGACACCATTGCAGTCTTCACGGAACATGTCCCGAATGGGAGCTTCTTTCGGGCGGATAAAAATCAAATCCATCGCATGAGCAATCCGAACGGCGAAAGAGCCGTCAGCTTCCATGTATATTCCCCGCCCCTGGAAGGCGCGCGCACATACGAAGAAGCCGTTGCGGCTTCCGGCAGCGGAGCCGTTCCCGTAATGGCGGATTGAAAGCTTGCGTTATGCGAAGCCGCCCTTTTGCTCGAGCGATCCGAACGCCCTAGAGCCTGTAGAACAGCTTCCTCACAGTTACACTGGCAATCTCTGCATACAGACGCTATAGTTATCTTAAACTAAATGCACAGCCGCGATTCGTATCCGGCCTATTCGAACAAACGATTCCATTTCGAACTCGATCAAGAGGTGAACCGATTTTGTCTTACCTGAAGCAATATGCCAAAATAACCCCGCCCCGCGTACTCGCAGGCGGCTTCGCACTTATCATCGCAATCGGCACCTTCCTGCTTTCCTTGCCGATCGCTTCAACAAACGGGCAGCGTCTCCCCTTTATCGACGCGTTATTTACGGCTACTTCGGCTACATGCGTAACCGGACTCGCCGTCTTGGACACCGGCGTACACCTCACCCGATTCGGCCAGATCGTCCTCTTGATTATGGTCCAAATGGGCGGCATCGGCTTCATGACGATGGCGACGTGGTTCGCGATCGCCTTGAAGAAACGCGTATCGCTCCAGGAAAGGCTGATTTTGAAGGAATCGCTCAATCAAATCAATATGGACGGCATCATCCGCCTTATCGTTCGCGTATTCATCTATTCCGTGACGATCGAAGGGACGGCGGCGCTTTACTTCATCATGCGTTGGTCCAAGGAAATGCCTTTAGGCAAAGCGGTTTATTTCGGCATCTTTCATTCCGTTTCCATTTTTAACAACGCGGGCTTCGAACTGTTCGGCGGATTCCGCAGCTTAACGCCGTTCGTCAACGATTTCGGCATTAACATCGTTTCCATCCTGCTGATCGTGCTGGGGGGCATCGGCTTTATCGTCATTTCCGATTTGCTCGAATATCCCAAAACGCGGAAGCTGTCCTTGCACAGCAAGGTCGTGCTTTCCGCCACAGGCATTTTGACTTTGGTTGCGGCGGTCGGCATCTTTATTTTCGAATTTACGAATCCTCGCACGCTGGGAGCGCTTAGCTGGGATTCGAAAATTCTCGCCTCCGTCTTCCAGTCCGTCACGCTTCGCTCCGCCGGCGTCAATACGGTGGATATCGCGGAGCTGCGGGGGGCGACGCAATTCCTCATGATCATCATGATGTTTATCGGCGCGGCTCCCGGCTCTACCGGAGGGGGGATCAAGCTTACGACATTTGCCATACTCGTCGCCGCTTTGGTCACGATGATACGCGGCAAAGAAGACGTGGTACTGTTCCGCTACCGGATGTCCGGCAGCGACGTGTACAAAGCGATTACGCTCGCGCTGATCGGGGTGTTCATGCTCGTTTCCACTACGATGCTGCTTTCGGTATTTCAGAACAACGATTTCATGATGATCATGTTTGAATCCGCATCGGCGTTCGGCACGGTCGGACTAAGCATGGGCCTTACCGGCGAGCTTACCTTCGCCAGCAAGCTGATCATCATCTTCATGATGTACGTAGGCCGTATCGGCCTCGTGACGCTTGCCTTCGCCCTGCAGCCGAAGCCTAAGAAAGAGCTGTACCGTCACCCGGAAGGCAAAATCATTATCGGCTAATTCAGCCGCCGATTCGGGCCGTCAAATCAACAAGCCCCGTTCAATGCCGGTACGGCAAAGAGCGAGGCTTGTTGTTTATTACGAAGTGCGATGACGACATCCTGGTTGAACAATCGATTTTAACTATGCGCGCTTGGCTGCATTATACGTAAGTTTGCCCGTTCATGTCCGGTGAATCCACGACCATATCACATCGGAAATGATTTGCATATTGGAGGAGCCCGTCTCGTTGATATACGGATCGCCGCTGCGGAAATAATCCGCATGCCCCCCGACGATCGAAACATGCGATACGGCGGAGGGCGCAAACAAGCGCGAATTGCGCCGCGGCAGCCCGAAGCGCCCCTTCTCCCAGCCCGCCCATGTCCCCAGCCGGCTGACAGGATCGCATACTTTGCCACTTCCGTCGACGGCATCGATGATCAGCACGGAATCGCGGGCTTCCTGCGGAATCGTACATTTGGGCGAACCGATCTTCACAACCTTTACCGGATCCGGATGGCCGTCCGCAGCCAATAAATGCGCAGCGTGAACGCCGGCCAGCCCGCCTGCGCTATGTCCGACAATCAGCAAATTCCCGCCCTCATACGTGGATCGGATGGCTTCATAGGCGCGCCTTCCGCCAATGGACGACTTTCTCCGGACGAAGCCGGCCATTAAATCGCCGCGCACCTCGCTAAGCTGGCTGATCATTTTTCGGCTCCAGTCGCCGTAAGGGTAAAAGATGTGCATGCGCACATCATTGCCGTTTTCCAAAAAACGCTTTTCCCACGAGATGCCGAATTCCTCCAAAAAATTCGGCGAAGACGCAACGCCCGCCATCAAATAGACTGACCATTTCTTTATCATCATCCCGCATCCATTCCTTGCAAGAGCTGTTTTCGTTATCTTTCCCTATACCGTATCAAAAGTATGAGCAATTGCAAGCTCGAACGACAGGATTATGTGCGTATTCCACCAAGGATAAACGGCTTCGCCCTCCTTTAAGGACAGGCGCGTTTCCCGTTGAAATAGAAGCACTTGGCAGGTGAAGTATATACATTCTTGTATTTGCAAAAAACCGGTTTCCCCATTAGGAAAACCGGCTTCGCTTCTCAAAATCGCTATACCCGGCTTCTCGCAAAAGCCGCGCTTCCGATCAGTCCGCCGTCATCGATCAACGTGCCTTGATGGATTGAAAGCTTATCCCAGTAACCGCTGTACACATTCGCCTGGATCGCTTCGCGCATCGGCTTGAACAGCCGCTCGCCCGCCAGCGCGGCGCCGCCGCCGATGACAAGCGCATTCGGGCTGAACAATGTAATTGCATAGGCAAGCGCTTTGCCGAGCACAGTGCCCGTATAGTTCATTATGTCGATCGCCAAACGATCGCCCTCGTCATACGCTTTGGAAACATGAGTCGCCGTCAGCCCGCTCAGATCGCCTTCCGGGAACCATGCTTGCATCACGCTTTCCTCGCCCTGCGTTATTCTTTCGCGAGCTTGCCGGGCAATACCGGTCGCCGATGCGATCGTCTCCAGGCACCCCTTCATCCCGCAGCCGCAAGGCGTCGATTCGCCATCGATATGGACATGGCCGAGCTCTCCCGCCATATAACCTCCGCCGTAGTACAGCTTGCCGTCGTTGACCATTCCCGAAGCGAGACCCGTACCAAGCGTAATGCCGTATACGTGATCGACGCCTTGAACGGAGCCTTTGATCGTTTCGCCGTAAACGTACATGCGCACGTCGTTATCGATAAATACGGGCACTTTTACATACTCGCCAAGCAGCTTGGCCACTTCAAGATCGCGCCAGCCGAGGTTTCCGGCAAAAAGACAAACGCCTCTATCCGAGTCGATAAAGCCAGGCGTACCCGCCCCGACCGCTATCAGCTTGCTCCGATCCTTGCCCGTCTCCGCAAAAAGCTGATCGATCATGCCGTTGATTTTGGCGAATACATGATCGCTGCCTTTAGCCGCTTCCGTAGGCTGCTTCACCTTGCCAAGCAAGTTATACTGCTCGTCCAGCAAGCCGCACACAATATTCGTACCGCCAATGTCGATTCCGATTACATAACTCATCCCATCGTTCCTCCCAATCATGGATAAATGAATACATCCTACAACAGGCTTCGTCACACGTGCAACGATTTACCTTCAAACGAAAATGGCCTACGCTTAACTATACGTTGGCGCTGTATACCTGAACGCCGCGCTCTGCGAGCTTGCGCAGGAAAGCCGGGTCCGCTCCGTCGTCGGTAATGCAGCCGTAAAGCGCATCCAGCGGTGCGATCGAGAACAGCGAAGCCCGATCCAGCTTTGTATGGTCGAAGACGGCGATCGTTTGCTGGCTATGGCTCAATAACGTGCGCGCCGTCTGCGCTTCCAGCTCGGAGTACGTCGTCGGTCCTTGCTCCAGCGTAAGCCCGTCGATGCCGAGAAACATTTTGCCGATGTTCAAATGCTCGATCGTCTTCTCGGCGAGCGGCCCGCATAACTCGTAGCTTTTGCCCCGCATGACGCCGCCGATGACGACGACCTGAAGCGCATCGTTGTCCGCGAGCTCCATCGCAATGTTGACGGCATTCGTCACGACCGTAATGCCTTCCCGCTTTTTCAGCTCGCGAGCGATCAGGAAAGTCGTCGTTCCGCCCGACAAGCCGATTATGTCGCCTTCCTCGATCAGCTCATCCGCTTTGCGCGCGATCGCTTCCTTCTGCACCCAAAGCTTCTGCTGCTTCTCCGTAAAAGAAACTTCCTTTACCGCGAGAAATCCTTCGAGAAGCGCGCCGCCGATCGTACGGATAACGCTTCCGTTCTTTTCTAATATGTCGAGATCGCGCCTGGCCGTCGCTTCCGAGCAATCGAATAACTCGATAATTTCCGTTATCGTTATGCGTCCGTTCTGCTTCAGCCGCAACATAATTCCCTGACGGCGCTGCTCTCCCTTGGAAGAAGCCGTTTCTTGCACCTAATCACCCACCTGACAATAACCGGATAATGTACAGTCGATCCAGCATTAAGATTTCGGCATCGCCATATTTTTTTCCTGCTTTATTCGACATTTGCTGTTTGACAGCTTTTGTTTTTCTCCCTTATAATCAACTTAATGAAAGTTTAAATCATTTTTTTGATCGTTTCAATCATTTTATCTTTCGATATTCTAAAGGAGGCACCATCATGGGTCATCTCGTTTCGTCCACTCCGCTACTGCAAGCCGCTCGCGCGAACGGTTATTGCATCGGCGCTTTTAACGTTCACACGCTGGAAATGCTTCAAGCCGTCGTCGAGGCCGCCGAAGAGCTCGAAGCTCCGCTTATTTTGCAAACGACCGTCGGTACGGTTAAACATCTCGGTCCCGATTATATCGTAGCCGCAGCGCAAACCGCTGCCAAGCGCGCAGGCATCCCGATCGCCCTGCATCTCGATCACTGCACCGATTTCAACTTAGTCGTACGCTGTATCCGCGAAGGCTATACGTCGGTTATGATCGACGCGTCCATGCATCCGTTCGACGAAAACGTCCGTCAAACGATCGAGGTCGTCAAAGTCGCCAAAGCGGCAGGCGTCAACATCGAAGCGGAGCTTGGCAAAGTCGGCGGCGTAGAAGACGACATCAGCGTGGCTGACGAGGACGCGAAGCTTGCGGATCCGGAGGAGTGCGTCAAATTCGTCGAGCTTACGGGCGTACCTACGCTTGCCCCGGCAATCGGCACGGCGCACGGCATTTATAAGGGCGAGCCGAAAATCGCCTTCGACCGTCTCGAACAAATTTACAAGCTCGTTGACGTTCCGCTCGTGCTGCACGGCGGCTCCGGCATTCCGGAAGAGCAAGTCAAACGCTGCGTCTCCCTCGGCATGGGCAAAATGAACGTCGCCACCGAGCTCCGCATCGCATTCTCCGATGCGATCAAAGCCGTATTCAACAACAATCCGGACGAGAACGATCCGCGTAAATATATGGTACCCGCTAAAGAAGCGGTCAAAGCGCTGGCCAAAGAAAAGATGATCATGACCGGCTGCGTAGGCAAAGCGAAAGACTTCCGCTAATCGCCTCACTCAGTCCATAATGCGAGGTGCGGAAGCATGATTACAACAGTAACCCTTAACGCCGCGATCGATAAAACGTATGCGGCTCCAGGTTTTGCTTTGAACAAAGTGTCCCGCGTTCAGCGAATGGACGCCGCGGCAGGCGGCAAGGGCATCAACGTCGCCCGCGTCGTGCGTTCCCTTGGCGAACCGGTAACGGCAACGGGCTATATCGCCGGCTATAACGGCCGCTATATTGCCGAACAAGTTTTGAAGGAAGGCATGGGGCAGGACTTCGTCGAAGCGGAAGGCGAATCGCGCCTGTGCCTGAATATAATCGACGCAGAGAACGGCACGCAGACGGAGCTTCTGGAAGCGGGTCCCGTCATTGACGAAGCCGCTCTTCAGGCGATGCGGGAAAAAATCCGCGCCCTTGCGTCAAGCTCCCGCTATGTCGTCATGTCGGGCAGCCTTCCGAAGGGATGTCCGACTGGCACCTACGCGGAATTGATCGCCATTGCCAAGGAAGCGGGTGCTGTCGTTGCGCTCGATACGAGCGGCGACGCCCTTCTTGAAGGCGTTAAAGCGAAGCCTTTTCTGATCAAGCCGAACGAAGATGAAATCGAGAAGCTGCTCGGCAAGCCGGCGCAGACGGAAGAAGAGCTGATCCGCTGCATCAAGGAAGTGATGGCGCAGGGCATCGGCTGCGTAATCGTCACGCTGGGCGCCAAAGGATCGCTGTTCGGCCATGAAGGCCGCATCTATCGCGTGCAAGCGCCGGTCATCGACTGCGTCAACGCGGTCGGCAGCGGCGACTCGTTCGTCGCCGGCACCGTCGTCGGCTTCGCGCGCGGCGGCTCCGCTGTGGACGCTGTCCGCCTCGGTACCGCATGCGGCACGGCCAATGCGCTGAATTTCAAAGCCGGCGAAGTAAAAATCGCCGACATCGACCGGCTGCTCGGCGAGGTTATCGTCGAAGAGATCGTTTAAGCCGGATACATCGGCTCCGGCCAAGGATAAACGGCTTCGCCGTCCTTTGGGACGCGCGCGTTTACCGTTGAAATATAAGCACTTGTTTTGTGAAACATATAAAGTCTTATATTTGAAGCAAAGAACCTATCACGTCCTTTAATGTGATAGGTTCTTTTTGCATGCTCATCTAGCCATTCGAACGTACGATCCGTTTCTGCTCCTCAAGTAATGCCAAATAGTCGAAAGCGCACTCGATCAGCAGCTCCATCAGCTTCTCGCCCTTCTCTTTCGTCGCCGCCTCCGGATAACCCCAATATCCGTCTCCCGTCAGCTCCGTCATGTCGAAATAATCTAGGAAGCTTTGACTCAATCCGGTTTTTCTATCCGTAGGGCGCACAGTGCCTACTCTCGATTCATCCAGGTAAAGCATGATCGACGTTTCCATCTCGCCGGCATGAACGTCGCCAGCAGGATTGTCGATCACCTCGCCGAGCCGCGCATTCGCCAAAGTCGCCAGATCCAGCAGCACGATTTCCATATCCGCATAATCGCGGTTCAACTGGCGGACGGTCGGCTTGACGATCCAATTGCCGCCATGAAAATTAACGAGCAAAACCCTGCTGTATCCGGATTCGTGGAGGGAAGCGACCGTATCGGTTAAAACGGCGGCAAGCGTCGCCGGTTTCAAATAGACGGTTCCCCGGCCGAGCCGATGCTCGATCGAAGAAGTGACCGCCAAAGGCGGCAGCAGGTATGCGTCTAAACGTTCGGCAATCCTTTGCGCCAGCTCGACCGCCACGATCGTATCCGTGCCGACCGGCAGATGGCTGCCGTGCTGCTCGATTGCCCCGATCGGCAGCACGACCGTCGTCGTTTCCTTTTGCCCAAAATCGCTTGCCGTATGAAATATCGTCAGCACGCCGTCCACTCCCCTTACCGTTCAGCGCTTCGAATGAGAATCGGATTCGTACCGGCCGCTACGTCAGCGACGAGCTCCCAGTACGAACGGCCGAACCGTTCGACAGCCTGCATGGAGACGATCGACACCGCTCCGTCCGGACTTTCCGCTATAGGAGAACCGCCCGAATCCATAGCAAGCAGCAGCGTCAACCCTTGCACGTCCTGCTCCGCCGAGACGTTCAAACGATAACCGCCGTCCGGCAGCCGGCAAAGCTCCGCTTGCACTTGCCTGCGTTGTCTAAACCATTCGACGAGCTCCTCCCCTGTCCACCACGCCAGCCCTTTCTTACGCCCGTATCGAACCAGCTCGACAAGCGCATCGCCGACTCCCTCTTTGGAAATTCCGGCGAGACCCGGATGGAACAAGAAATGTGCGACGCCGTATACGTCGCGTGCCCGGTCCGTGAGCGCCAAAGCCTCCTCGTACGTACAGCGGGCAGGTGTAGGAGGATCCCAGGAAAGCGTCGGCAAGCTCAGCACCTCGAACGGACGATTTCCCTCGGATGCCGTTTCGATCGGGACGTAAGGGTGGCAGGTGCCGGCCAGGAAGCCTTTGTTCCCCTGCTTCGTCCCTCCTTTGCTCTGCTCGAGCGAAATTCCGGCGCGCTCGCACCAGCGGTAAAACTGGACGTCCCCCTCCCAGCGTAAAAAATGATTTTTGTTGGACACGATCGGGCGGCAGGGGAATTGCTCATTAAGCCCCTTGAGCTGAAAGAGGAAATGCTCTTCGGACCAGTGGCTTTCCGGAATTTCCGTCCCGAGCGCATTATAGTGCAGCGCAATCTCGTGCCCGGCTTCCGCAATCCGCTTATTGATATCCGCATCGTATCCCGGCATAATGATGCACCAGGTCGATTTGACTTCCGCCTCGGAAAGCTTTTGCAGCGTGACGGACGCATATGCCGGATCGTTCCCGTCGGTATCATGCGAAATATGCCCGATCCCTTCGACCCCTCCGGGCCAAAACCAAACCTGCGCCAGCGGAGCGCCCGCCGATAATGCCAGCTTGTGAATGACGCGCTGCAGCACGAACCGCCACTCATCTACGATCGGATGCAAAAAGAACGGGACGCCCCCGGGCTCAAGCGCATCGCGGTCGCGCTGCCAATCAAGCACGCTCCCGTCGTCGGTTTTCCAAATCCCCTCGTTGATGGCCGCCGAGCCGTCGCCGGCAGGCAAACCGTCACGGACGACCGGTACCCCTTGCTGGATCATAAAAAACGTATGCATCAAATCGATTCCGATCATCGCGGCCAGCCCTTTGCCGATCCGACGCTCCGTAATGGCCGGGTACCCCGCAGCTTCCTGCGGAGCGGCGATGACGCCGAGGCTTGCCGACAAGCTGCCCCAAGTTGCGATCCCTTCTTCCCGTGTTGTGACGGCCTGCGCGTCAAAAAAGTGAAAAGAGCTCTGCAGCCCGGCCGCCGGGCAATCGCCGTCTTTTGACCACTGCACCCAGCCTTCACGAATCTTGCCCGCCGACGAAACGCCTAGCACTTTTTCCAACCCGTAAACGCCCCCGACGGCAAGCAGGGAGCTGCCGTTTCGGACATAGTTTTCGCATGCGGCAGGCCATTCCTTCAAGCCGCTCGCTCCTGCGACAATCGTCAAACCCGCGGGCTGCCGGTTTATCCAATCGCGATGCGTCCATTTTTGGCAGGAATGTCCCAGATAGGCCAGCATTTCGAATAAATAACCGGCTGTGTAATCTCTTCCTTCGCGGTTGAGGCGTTCGCCTTCCGTTTCATCCCAAATTACGTGAATCATCGCGCTCTCCCCTTTCGGCCCCTCAGCCGTCCGCTCGCTCACGCTTCAGGCAAGCCGTTCACTTTTGATTCGACTGTCGATCATGACTTGACTCTTGGGAAAACTTACCGGATTATTCCAGAACACCGTTTAAAAAATTGCCCAGCTTGAACGTTTTGGCCAGCAGCCGGCCTTCCCCGCATAACGCGGACGCCGCAGCGATTTGCGGATCTTCCATGTGATTTCCTATATATGTAAACGTCTGCAAGTTTTCATAACCTAGCATAATCATGCCGTCGCGCTTTTCGGTTTGATTCGCCGTAATCTGGTTCCCTTGCATATTCACCTCCTTGCAATGCGGCAGATGGAATGCATAATCGGTCACTTCGTCCGCGAACGCCTGATTGCCGCTTATATCCAGCTTGACATCGCGGCTTCCGGGCGCCAAAGGCGACAAGGACACCAGATGTGTAACGCGTCCCGCACGGATGATATTGTTTTTGATTTGAATCGTTCCTTTGCGGAAGTTCAAATAGCCGTGAATCGGATAAGCGCTACCTTCGCCGATGCCGAAATCGGTAATCTGGTTGCCTTCGATCAAATAGTTGTGGTACTCCTCCGGCACCAGCGACTCCGCGTAAGGACCGAAATCGATGCCCGTAATCCATGTATAGGGCTCGGGTATGCCGATCTTATCTCTACGCATGCCGGTGATCAAATTGCCGCGTATCGTAACGTTGCCTGTCCGCGGCCCTTCGGTATAAATCCCGTACAGCCGGTTGCCGTGACAAACATTTCCTTCAATAATGGCTTCGATGCCGGCATGCAGGTCGATTCCCTTGCGGTAATTGTAGCTGCACCGGTTGCCGATGATTTGGATATGCTTCGGCACGCCTCCCGACGATCCCGCACAGCCGTATCCCGTGCCGCCGTCGAGGACCGATCCGTTGTAGTCGAGATCGCAATCGGTAATGCTGATATACTCGACAAACCCGAACAAAACGCCGCCGACCCGATTGTGGTGCAAATAGCATTGATTCACTTTGAAGCGCGACGCGTAAGCCTCCCGCTCTCCTTCGACAAAAACGGCGTTGGCGTTAAATCCGGATATTTCCATATGGGTAATCAAAATATCGGAGCATTGTTTGAAATATAGGGCGCTTATTTTGCCTTTGTAGCTCTGGCCCACATTCCCAAAAAAAGTACCCGTATATTGCAGATTCAAATTTTTTACCGTCACGGCTTTAATCCCGCTGCGGAACGCGAACAAGCTAGCCGTTTCATGCGTGTCATCTTCGGTTTGCTCGTACGTATACACGATCCGGGACAGCGGCCCTTGCCCCGTAATCGTAATAAAATCCTGCACGACGGCAAGACTGCCCGAGACCTTATACGTGCCGACCGGAAAAAAAAGCGTACCGCCGACCGGCAAAACGTTCAATGCTCTGCGTATGGCGCCCGTATCGTCCGCCGTACCGTCCCCTATCGCTCCGAAATGCCGTACATCGATCGACGTCCCCGGCGATAGATCGCTTTGCGGCAATATGTTTCCGTTCCCCGCTTCACGGTGAAGCGCTTCCTTATTTGCGGCGTCCGCCATCCCGTTTTCCCTCATCCTGTTCCCTCCAATTTATTTGATCGTCCAATCGGGCACCTCTGAACCAACCCTCCGGTATGAAACAGGTACGAAACAGGTACAAAGTTGACCAGCCCGGCACCCTGCAGCAGCCATGCAGCTGCTTTTGTCCGATAATTCATATGGCAAATCAATCGTAGCACAGGATTACCGTCGTTTTCCATATGCAGCAAGCCGCAGAAACCCCGAAAACGATTATTGACGAATTAAAGACCCAGGAAAACGATTGCCCGCATCACATCCTCATCGAAACGAGCAGCAATCGCAAAAAAACCGCCCCGGCTCGGTAAGCCGGAACGGTTCGTTCCTATTCCTAATCAATCAGCTCGTAGCGGGGCAGCCGCGATAGAGGGGTTGCCGTTTCGAATACGCACGGCCCTTCCACGATATTGCCGTCATCCCCGCGCCATGTACCGGGCGGCAGGGCGATACTGCGGCTGGCCGCACCCTTCGTCAGTACGGGGGCTACCAGCGTGCGGCAGCCGAGCATAAACTGATCGCGCACATGTTCATAGCCTCCCTCCGGAAATACGTAAGCCATATGACGAATGATCGGTTCGCCGGTTTCGGCTGCATGACGAGCAAGCGCCATTATTTCTTCCCCGTATTCCGCATGCAAACGGGCCGCTTCCACGTTTAGCTCCAGATGCTCCTTATCGAGCACACGCCAAGGCGCCGCGGAAAATTGCATCATCGGAAACAATGCCGAGCATTGGGCGTAACGGACGAACAGTTCTTGATCGAGCTCGACATGCTTTCGGACCGTAAAATCTTCGTTTAACACATCGCCGACTTGACCGCCGCCGATCATGTCGGGACATGTAAAAGCGTAGCCCAAAAGGCCTTGCGCCAATCCGTTCGGAATAAGCGAAGCGAGCCCGTCGTTTCCCCAACTGTGGCTTTTGTCGCTTAAACGCTGCACGAGCGGCTTTCCCGCACTCTTCCAGCAAGCGCGGAACTCGTTGAACGGATAATCGAGGCCGACCTTCGCCCATGCCTCGCAATGCCCGTTCGGATGCCGCGGCTCGGCGCTCTTATCCGAGAGCCTGTAAAACTCCGGATCGCCGGCATCGAATTTGAAGCCGTCGATGCCGTACCGGTCCATTAACGTATGCAGTTGTCCGTTATACCATTCGACGGCGTCCGGATTCGTGCAATCCAGCACGGCACTAAAGCCGTTCCACCACTGGCGGATCGCGGTCTTACCCGTTTCGTCGCGCAGCAGGCAGCCCCTTTTCTCCAAATACCGGAAGCTTGCGCTGTCCGGGCTTACGAACGGGCATGTCCAGAGCATGACTTTAAAGCCGAGCTCGTGCAGTTTGTCGGTCATCGCCCGCGGATCGGGAAACCTCTCGGAATGAAAGGTCCAATTGCCGTAATCCTGCATCCAGTTGTCGTCGATCATAATAACCCCGGGCGGCATACCGTTCGCCAATACGCTTTCCGCGTAGGCGATCGTTTTGTCCTGCGTCGGTTCATAGGTCATTTCAATCCATGTATTGTACTGCGGAGCCGTAAAAAAAAGCGCCTCCGGACACCGTCCGTCCGCCGGGAAATACCGATTGGCGGCATGACGGAACGCTTCCGCCAAATTGCTCTTGCTTTCGTCAACATGAAGCTCGCCTTCAGCCTCTTGTATAATCAGCTTGCCCGGCGTTATCCGAAAACCGAACGTATCTTCCGACCAAACCGCCCTTCCCCTGCTCGACAGCAGCAGAGGCGACCCCTGATTTCCGAGCAAGCTCGCATGCATATCCCGCTCCGCTTCCATCCCGCCGCCAAAAGGCATCTTCACGCCGTCAGGCACGATACCGCCCCACCAATATTCCCCCGGGAGCAGCTCGAGCTCCAAGCTTTTCCGTTCCATCCAATCTCTCCTTCGCTAACGCAAGTGATTTCACAATACGATCAGCTTACGGTACAATCAACTCAACCGTCTAGCGGCGATATTGCTCAATAGTTAAACAATATTGCTCAACTAGAAGTGAAAGCCATTCCAAACCACAATCGAACGGGGGCTGGGAAAGCATTGGCTGTCCAACCGATTAATAATAATAAACCGCCCATGCTCGGCGACGATTATCCATTCAATTTTTTTCAGCCGGAATGCGACGGCAAAGTTTTGTTTCACCCGCATTGGCATGAAAGGCATATGGAGATCATTATGATGGCGGAAGGGCAGGCTGAATTTCATATCGGTGGACGATCGTACGATGCCGTGCCCGGCGATATTTATTTCATGCCCGAAGGTCAAATCCACGGCGGTTATTTAAAGAAAACAATACCTAGCTATTACACGATCTTGTTCGATCGCTCCGCGTTAGCGGGAACTAGCTCGAACATTCGATCATACGAACCGCTGCTTGGGGGAGAGCTTGCTCTTCCTGACCGTATACGTCCGGACGACCCTCATTACCATGCGCTGGCGGAAACGATCCGTACGACGATCGGCGAATTCATACACCAAAAGCAAGGCTATGAAATGGCTGTCCGCTCTTTATTGCACGTCCTCCTCATCCGTCTGGCACGCGCTTACGCTGCAGAAGACGGAATCCTCCGCGACAGCCAAGCGGATAGGCGTCATGCCGAGCAGCTCAAGCATGTCATGATGCACGTCGACAATCATTATATGGACAAAATTTCGGTACAGGAAGCGGCGAAGCTCGCCAACATGAGCGTTCATCATTTTTGCCGGACGTTCAAAAAAACGGCGGGCCGGACGTTTACCGAGTTTCTGAACTCGTACCGAATCAATAAAGCGGCGGAACTGATCGTCCAAACGGATTTGCAGATCACCCGCATCGCCGAGCAAGTCGGCTTCGGCACGATCAACTATTTTGACGAGATGTTCAAAAAGTTTACAGGCCAGTCTCCTACTCAATTTCGCAAAAATAAAGGCAAACGACAATGATCCGACAAGAAAAAGTCATCCTTGTTACCTGCCCGCATCCGCATGACTTCGATACAATGGATGTTGAGCGAAATCAGCTTGCCTATAATCGTCCAAGCGGAGGTATTTCAAATTGGCTTTTCATAAATCGGATTCTGCCGTATTGACCAAAGAATGGCTGTGCGAGATCGAAGCCGCGCCCGCCGATATTTCGATCGCCGTCGAAGGGACTCGGCTGCGGATCGATGCGGTCGATGTGCTGCCTGAAAACGGCGGCAGCCGCATCGTTCTGCTCACGGCCTCTTATCCGGGCTCCACTTACGATGCTGCGGCCGCCGCAGCTGCCGCAGTAATCGTGGACCGCTGCAGCCAAGTACTCGCCGCCGTCCGTCCTGCGGAAAGCATCGCCGTCCCCGCAGGCGGCTATGCGCTGCTGGCCTTCGGCTGCACGGACGAAGAAGCCGCGCGTTTCGCCGCGCGTTTCGCCGCGCGTTTCAAACAGGGCGACGCCGTCAAGCTGCGCCTGAACGGCGATATCGCCGCCGCGCGGGAGCTGGCGGCGGCATGCGGCGTACAGCCGGCGCTGCTGCTGGACAGCGGGATGCTCGAAACCGCCTTGGAGCCGTCGTTCTCGCTGCGGGGACGGGTCGTCCGCCGCAGCCAGGAACGGGCGTACAGCTTGAGCGTAAACGGCTCCGCCGTACCGGTCGGGTCTGACGGCTCGTTCGTCTGCGACGTTCCGCTGCGAGCAGGCGGCAACTCCGTCGAGGCGGCGCTTATGGAGAACGGCGCTGTCCGCGATGCCGCCGTGTCGTTCGTCTTTTACAAGCAACCGGCGAATAGCGCCGCTTCGGCATCCGCGGCTGAGGCGAGCGGCCGCGAGGTTTTTCTATGGGTGGAGCAAGGGCATAATATGCTCTCTTTTCAAAGCGGACAGGCGGTCCAAACTATGCTGGAGAAAGCGAAGTCGGCAGGCATTACGTCGATCGTATTCGACGTGAAAGGCGTGGAGGGTTTCGCCGCTTACCGGAAAAACGGGCTGACAGGCAGACCGTATGTGAGCGAAATGACGTCGCCCGACCGTCAAGGCGCCAATCCCGAACAGGATCTTCTCGAGTTGTTCGTGCGGCATGGGCATACTTCGGGCTTGCGGGTTTACGCAGCGCTTAACGTATTCGCCGAAGGCTCGTTTTACCGCAATCAATTTGCGCTTCCGGAGAGCAGACTTCAAGCATGGGAGCAACGCGTATACCGACCGGAAGACGGCGGCGGGCTCCTGCTGCAGCGGAATGCCGCTTATGCCCGAAACGGCAGAGCGACCGTGCAATTCGTCAACCCGGCGAATGAAGAAGTACGCGATTTCGAGCTTCGCGGCATCCGCGAAATCATCGAAGGTTACGATGTCGACGGCATCGTGCTCGATCGCTGCCGGTACGATAACGAATTTTCAGACTTCGGCGGCGAAACGAAAGCGGCCTTCGAACGTTACTTGGCTGCGCGCGGCAAACGGCTGACATCGTGGCCGCATGATGTATTCGCCTATGACGGGAGAGGAACACGAATCGAAGGACCGCTTTTCGCCGAATGGTGGGCATTCCGCGCCCATGTGATCGAATCCTTCGTCGCGGAAACACGCAGGCTGATTGACCTTCACAACGAGCAGCGGAGCACAAATGTTCGCTTGGCCGCATACGTAGGTTCCTGGTACGAGCTGCATTACCGTTACGGCGTCAACTGGGCGAGCCCCAATACCGACTATGATGACCGGCTCGGCTTCCCTGAAGATTTCCTGTATACGGATGAATATGCGGCAGCCGGGTATACGGACAGCCTGGATTTTCTGATGATCGGCACGTATCAGAAAACCGTCCGCGACGTCGAACGGTATATAGCGTTAGCCAAGCTCATGACGAACGGCGAGCTGCCCGTTTATGCCGGCGTAGCGATCGCCGCGCTGCAAGACCCGGCGCTGCGCCGCCGCATCATGAACAGCTGCCGCACCAAATCCGACGGCCTCATGCTGTTCGACCATTGTCATATTCGCGATTGGAGCGCCGTTGCGGAAGATTTGACCGAGTCCGGCAACCCTTAAGCTTTATCGAGACGTCAAATAATCCCTCAACATCCCAATAAGAGACTTCCCGGAAGGCTAGAGCGGGACAGACAGACCGGTCCTGAAATAGAAACAAATACGCTTCCAAAACCACTCCATGTGGGATGGAAGCGTATTTATTTGTCATCGATTCAGTCCCCTCGCGGAAACGCGCTTCCTACAGCTGCGAGCTCTGCTCGCCTGCCTCCTCCCATAACGACCGCATCATGCGAACGGTATGCTCGACTAGCTGCTGTCCGCCTTCCGCTCCGACCGGATTGCTGGCGGGAACCGAGCCGTACCCGCCGGCCCTTACGGAACGCGGACTTGGAAGATAGGTGCCGCCGCCTGCAAGCTGAACAAGAAACGTTTGAACGGCTCTGCTTCGAACCTTGATCTGTATGCCGTAATCCAAATAACATTCGAACGGGTTTGTCGCGAATGCAATATCGCCCAGCCTCAAAACATGCAGCTCGGCCGGAATAACCGGGTTCCGCTTCATCTGTTCACAGCGTCTAACGACATGCTTGTGCCAGTTCATGCGTCGGTATGCGCTCGTAACCGGAACATACCAACGAGGGGTTTCGCGCAGCTCGGGCCGTTCCTCGAGCTTCCGTTTTTCCTTCTCATATTCCTCCCGGCATTGC
This sequence comes from Paenibacillus contaminans, assembly GCF_003285015.1. GTDB lineage: Bacteria > Bacillota > Bacilli > Paenibacillales > NBRC-103111 > Paenibacillus_V > Paenibacillus_V contaminans. The sequence goes on from NZ_QMFB01000003.1 coordinate 208,075, forward strand.
TCCGCATCGCGTATAGCGGAACGGAGATCGTCCTCCGTCAGACGGTTTGCCTCCAAATATACGATTTCCGCATCGTGTCTCAACACCAGAGCCCAGTCGATTTCCTTAGCGATAAACGGCAATATTCTTTCCACCGCATCGGCAATCCGAATGCCTATTTCTTCCCGCGCGCTTTTTCCCCGAAGCTTCAGCATGCGCTCATTTGCTTCACGCTCATACATAAGATGAGACGTTAACTCGCCTGCGGCACTGCACTGCGGCAAAATGAACAGTTGCCCGCCGAACCGGCGGCGAAGCTCCGCCCGCGTCTCGCACCACCAATCCGCACTGATCGCAAATAAACTCTCAGTCTCCTGCGAAGGGCACGGCACATTTACAAGGAGTCCCGTTAAAGCTTCTGCAGAATCATAAACGGCTACAACATTTACGCTATGATCTTCATAACCTTCAAAATGGCGGAATCGATCGCTGATCTCGGCATTTAAGCCGTACATCGTCGCTTTATCGTCGTCGTTCACCCAGCGCCGATTTCTGCCTACCACGGCATAGTCCATACCGTATGCGATGCCGCCTTCTTTCCGGCTGTTCCATGCTTGAAGCACGGCTTCGCCGATCCGTTCGACCGCGAAGCTCACATACATGTCAACGCTCATGACATCCAGCTCTACTCCCAAGCCTAACCCGCTGCCCGTACTTTCCTCCCGCTCCATGTTCCCGGGGCCCGTGTGCGTGTGAGTTGCGTTTAAAATCACCTTCCGGGGATCCGGACCGTCCTTGGAATCGTTCAGTCGCTTCCGGACGGAATCCCGCAGCTTATCGGAAATATAGACAAGATCGCAGCTTACAAAAACAATATGCTCCCGTCCCGATTGCAGAACCAATGCGGTTACGGTCAACGGATCCATTACTTCTTCGGACATGCGGACATGGAATTGGCCTTCGACGGCTATAGGCAGTTCAGGCGTTATATCGGCCTGCGCCCAACCGAAACGCAGCCCGCGGTCGGTATGCGGCAAATGTGCGGTCATGTTTGGCTCCTCCGTTTCACGAATACGAATCGATCGTTACCGAACCGATCTCCAAGCCGTATCGATGCCGATATACCCTTCGACCAAATGTTTACTTTCCGGAGGGCAAGACTCGATAAATCTTCGGGACGAATCGGGCAAAGGCCAGACAGGACCCGTTTCGTAGCTGCTTGGACGAAAGCTCATGCCGCAGCTTAGTCTAGGCTCGGTCCCTTGATGCACGTTTACCCCGTGATAAGTCCGTTCGGCAAAAATGACGAGGTCCCCCGGCTCCGTAATAACCGGCATCATGCCGGGCACATCCATGTCGATGTATGGCTTCGGCTCCGTGCCTTTGCGGTAAAATGACTTGCGCCCTTCCGTAAACTCGAAGCCTTCCGGCGCCTCCCAATCTTCCGTATGCGAGTCCGGTATTATCGCCAGCCCGCCGTTAAACGGATTGCTGCCCGTCAAATAAAACCATAAAGAGGTAGCGCCTGTGTTGTTGAGTACCGCATTGGCGCCGTAAGGATGCTCAAGACGATCCCAATCCGTATGCCAGGCATGCACCCCGGAATTCGCAGCGGCGCCGCCCGCTCCCGGCTTCTTGTATATGGCCGCGCTTCGATTCACCGTCAAAGCTTCTCCATAGTGGATAAAATTCGCAATCCGCATAAACGGTTCGTAAGCCAGCAGCTCGGCCATAACCGGGCTTTTCTCGATAAATGCGATATCCGTTACGGAAAGCACCGAATCATTCGCAAACTGGGGGCCCAAATAGTTGCGGACATCTTCTTTGAGCCGCTCTACATGCTCCCCGGTCAATAATTGTTTAACGATCGCAAATCCATGGCGTTCTTTGCAATCCCGAATGTCCTGAAGGCTTTCTTGGTCGAACTCGTAAATATAAGGCAGCGTTTTTGGCACCATATCGAAAATCTCCTCTTCCCTTTATATTTTTGTGCTACAATGATAGCGCTCATGCAGCTCGATAAGAACCGTGCGCACATACTGTTGGAGGTGTGCTATGCTCGAATTGCCGAATGAAACCAGATCGATGTGGTATCATAGACCGACCCATTTGGAAAAATTATGGGGCATCTGGCCCACCAGCACAGGGCTGACGATTGCCAAACCGGCATACCGGATGGCTTCGCCGGCCGTATTGGGATACGGGCTCGTTTACGTAGACGGCGGGGCCGTGCATTTTATCGATAGTAAGGGCAACGAACATCTTTTGCGCAAAAACACGATGTTCTGCCTCATTCCGAGCGTTATGCATCAATACTATTATGCGGAATCCGAACAGCCTCCCCGGATGTACTGGATCACGTTTAACGGCAAGCAGTCGCTGCAAATGCTCAACCGTATCGGCTTTTCGGAGGAAAATCCGTATATAACGGGATGGGATGAAGCTCGTCTGCAGCCGTATTGGGACTCCATGGAGAACGTTTTCGCATCCGAAGAAAATACCGATCGGCTGAGCTTCGTGCTGCTGCTCATCCGATGGTTTGACGAGCTTCTCCTCCAAGCGCGTCAGCGGGGATACGAGAATGCCCCGAGCACCTCCTTGCTGCAGAGCAGCATCGAATTTATGAATACCCATTTTACCGGCGGCATCCGCATCCAGGATGTAGCCCGGCATGCCGGAATGACCCGCTCCCACTACACCAGAATGTTTACCGAACGAATGGGCTACTCTCCGAAAACGTATTTGCAGCGTCTGCGAATGGAGAAAGCGATGCAATACCTGAAAGAAACGACATTTACGCTGACGGAAATCGCGCTTGCCATTTCGTATCCCGATGCGTATTCGTTCAGCCGGGCCTTCAGCCAATACTACGGCTTCCCTCCCTCCCGGACCCGGGAACTTTGAACGAGCGGCCTCGTCATCGATTACATTCATCTTAGCAGAGGCAGGATCGGGGCAAAATGGGATAATGTTTCGAAATTGGGATGGCATTTTGTGCGGTCGTAAAAATATTGCGAGGTGTTTAGCGATGATCATATGGGTGAACGGCGCCTTCGGCTCCGGCAAAACGCAAACCGCCTATGAATTGAACCGGCGCATCCCCCGCTCCTACGTATTCGATCCGGAGAATGCCGGCTATTACATAAGAAAAAACATTCCGAGAGAAGCGTCGACGGAGGACGATTTTCAACATTATCCGATGTGGCGCGAGATAAACTACGTGATGCTGACGCATATTTGCAGCAGCTACGAAGGAACCGTCATCGTGCCGATGACCGTCGTAAACCCGCAATATTTCGACGAGCTTGTCGGCCGTCTTCGGCGCGACGGGAGGACGGTCAATCATTTTGCCTTATGCGCGTCCATGGAGATGCTGCTCAAACGGCTGCGGAGCAGAGGGGAGGGAAGCGGCTCATGGGCCGCCCGGCAGATCGACCGCTGTTTGTCGGGCTTGTCCGACGACGTCTTCAGACGGCATCTCGATACCGAGAACATGTCGGTCGCGGACGTCGCAGAAACGATCGCCGGCCTGTCGAATATCGGGCTCGGTCCTCCAACTAAAGGAAAGCTGCTGCAAAAAATCGAGCGTATCAAAACGCAAATCAAACATATCCGCTTTTTTCAGTAAGCTCGCGAAGATCCCTCAAATCAACAAAACCCGCAGTATACGCGGGATCTAAGCGAACTCATTTCTTGTATCCGGCATCTGTTTCCCCCCGTCCGGAGAGCCGAAGCGTTAATTGACCGGTCAATATAATTTCATTATAGTATGGTTATGAAAAATTATCCTATTCTTAGCAAGCTAGTCATCATCGCGCTTTTTGCTATGCTGCTCTTCGGCCTTCGTCTTGCTTGGATCAGCTTGTTTCCGGTATCCGAAACCGCTTCTGCGGTTAATGGCGTATTGGATTTGCGAGACCTGGATTTTGAGAATTCTAATTTAGTAAATCTGGACGGCGAATGGGATTTCTACCCTTCCCGGTTCGTTACGTATAAAGATATCGCATCCGAATCCGGTCCTCCTCTTCATCTTCAAGTGCCCGGTGACTGGAGCCAAGCGTTTGGAGATGCCCGCTCTTCCTCTTATGGGACAGGGACGTATCGTCTGCGAATACTTGTTGATCCGCTCGAGAAACCGGTTACCCTATGGATCAAAAAAATTCAATCCGCTTCCGCTATCGAGATCAACGGAACTCTTATCGCATCCAACGGGAGTCCGTCGCCAAATTCTGAAGCTTACAAGCCTAAAACAACTTCATACACGGCAACTTATTTCTCAAAAGGGACAACGGAAATCGATGTATGGATTCGCGTATCGAACTTTGATAGTCCCTACATAGGCGGAATAGGAGATTTCGTTTTCCTTGGAACGCAGGATCATGTTAATCTTTCCGTCATCTTTGATTCGGGTATGCAAATCGTTACTGCCATTATCCTTCTGCTGCACGTGCTGTATGCCGTCATTCTTTATTCGCTGAATATCAAAGAGCGCAGCTTGGTTCTGGTAGGTCTGATGACCTTATCCGTAACGATTATCATTTTGTTCCGTAACGACAACTTTTTGCTCTCGGTGCTTCCGATCAATTATACCTGGGCGCTGAAGACCAGACTGATCGCTTTCTTTTGGCAAAACCTTCTTATTCTTCTTGTCTTCCGAAACTTCACCTCCGGCACCGGGACCAACAAGTGGCTGCGGCTGTTCATCGGATGCCTTTGTCTGTATACAGGGTATCTATTGATCGTACCCGCTTCATGGGCGAGCGTATCTTTACACTCGGGGATCGGCCAATTGTTTCAGTATGTTCCCTTCGTCTGGTTGATCTTTAGCTTGTGGCAATTGCTCTTGAAAAAGAAAGAAGATCAAGACGTATTATTTCTCTTATTATCGGGGACGGCGATTATTTCGAATTTGTTGTGGAATTTATGGGATAACGGCCGGCATGCGGAGTTTGTGTATTACCCCGTAAATATTATCATTTCCATTCTGGGCTTCTCGGCTTACTGGTTCAAGAAGTATTTCCGGAATGCCAACGAGAATAGGAAGCTGAACGAGCAGCTGAAAAAAGCGGATAAGCTCAAGGATCGGTTTCTTGCGAATACCTCTCATGAGCTGCGGACGCCGCTTCACGGGATTATGAACATCGCACAAAATCTAGCGATCAAAGAAGAAGGCAAGCTCCATGAGAGCAGCCGCAAAAATCTGGAGTTATTGATCACGATCTCCCGGCGAATGTCCCACCTGCTCGGAGATTTGCTGGATGTCATTCGTCTGCAAGAACATCGCATCATTTTGCAGCGGGAACCCGTAGCCATTCCATCTATTGTTCCCGGGGTCATCGGGATGCTTACCTATTTAATCAAGGGCAAGCCGGTTCAGTTAAAAATGAATATACCCGATTCGATGCCTTTAGTCATGGCCGATGAGAAAAGACTGGTGCAGATTCTGAATAATCTCGTGCATAACGCGCTGAAATTCACCGAAGAAGGGTCTGTTACCGTTTCAGCCGATGTGAAGAACGGCTTTGCCATGATCCATGTGACGGATACCGGGATCGGTATTGACGAAGAAACCATGGAACGAGTGTTTCTCCCTTATGAGCAAGGGGCTCAAGGAGTTAGGGACGGCCGCGGAATCGGACTCGGTTTGAGCATTTGCCGCCAGTTGGTCGAACTGCATGGAGGAAGCCTGTCCATCCGCTCCGAAGCTGGCAAGGGCTCTGTCTTCAGCTTCTCTCTGCCGATCGCGGATTCCTATAGCCAAAACTTGAATGTGCAGCAGCTTTCGCCCCCAAGCCCGATAGCGAACGAGAGCATGGAGCATCTGGGGGATTGGCGTTTTTCCGACCCTCCCGCCATACGTCATCCTATGCCCGATCACACGCCTCCGCTGCTTACGGATTCCAAGGTTCATCTGTTGGCGGTAGACGATGATCCGGTAAATCTGAACGTGCTCATTGGCATTCTGGCTAATGAACCCTATACCGTTACCGCGGTTACCTCAGGTCAAGAAGCTCTGGAATGGCTGGATAAACGGCAGTGGGGCCTGCTCATTGTCGATGTCATGATGCCGCACATGTCGGGCTACGAACTCACGGAGAAAGTGCGCGAGCAATTTTCCATCTCCGAGCTTCCCGTTCTTTTGTTGACCGCGCGCAGTCAGCCGGAAGATATTTATACCGGATTCGCATCCGGCGCGAACGATTACGTCACCAAACCGGTAGACGCGGTGGAGCTTAAATATCGCATTCGAGCCCTGACGGCGATGAAGCAATCCTATAGCGAACGTCTGCGTATAGAAGCGGCTTATTTGCAGGCGCAGATCAGCCCGCATTTTCTCTTTAATACGCTGAATTCCATTGTGGCGCTGAGCGAAGTGAACGTTGAGAAGATGCAGCAGCTTGTCGATGCGTTTAATACCTTCTTGCAAACCAGCTTCGTCTTTCAAAATACGGATCAGCTGGTTGACCTCTCGCACGAACTGGAGCTTGTAGAAGCCTATTTGCATATTGAGCGGGTACGCTTCGAAGAGCGGTTATCCGTTGTCTGGAATGTGGAACGGGATATTCAAACGATCCGTATTCCGCCCCTCTCCATTCAGCCGATAGTTGAGAATGCGGTCAAGCATGGATTGCTTAAGCTTGAGGGAGGGGGCACCGTTCATATAAGGATCTCCCGTATGAACAAAGCCGTTCGGATTGAAGTGGAGGACGACGGGCTGGGAATGGATCAGACTACCGTTTCCGGATTGCTGGATCCGGCGATAAGAAGAAAAAACGGAGTAGGACTGGCTAACACCCACCGCAGGTTGATGCAATTATTCGGCCAAGGTCTTTCTATTTTCAGCCGGCCCGACGGGGGCACGAAGGTAACATTCGTCGTTCCGGATGAAAGGTAACAAGGATAAACGGCTACCGGCGTCTTTGACGCTGGCGTTTACCGAGATTTAGAGCCACTTCCACGATATACTTTCTGATAAATCAAGGATAAACGGCTTCGCCGTCCTAAACGCTTTCGAAGAAAGCGACTTCGTAAGCATACGCTTAAGGACAGGCGCGTTTACCGATGAAATATTAGGCTTAAGTAATTGTGAAACATATAAATTTGATATTTTGAAAAAAGCAGGCCCTTTCGCTTCCCAGCGGGAAGACGGAAGGGCCATGTTTATGTTCCGGTCCAGCTCCAAAGCTCCGCATCGGGAGCTGGCGATATGAGGAACTTGCCATACAACTGACCGACATGACTGACGGATATGTCCGCACCAAAAGCTATCCTTATCGTAAAGGTCGTTCGTCCCGGACTTTGAACGATCCGGCATTTCGGGGATGGAACCTTCATTAGACAACGTTAGGCGAAATCCGCCATCATCCCCTGCCTTCCGTAGACATCCGGGCCACCAGAGTGACCGGTATATGCCGCTCCTTGACGCCGGCAGGCGGCCTAAACGTTTCCAGCCCCGCTTCCTCCAGCTTCCGTTCTTCGCCTAAATGCGTAAGCAGCCACTCGATCATTAGCTTAGCTTGGCTCTTGTGGGGGATCGCGAAGGTACTCATGCTCGGGTAGCAATCCCTTGCATACCCTTCATCGTTGATTCCGATCACTTTAAACTGCTCGGGAACGGCAAACCCTTTCTCGACCAGCTTCATCATGATGCGGAATGCGGTGGAATCGTCAAACCCGACAATGCCTACCGGCCCGGCCGAATCGTTCCTCGCGAAGCCGGCGATTTCCTCGATCGCCTCTTCCAAACTGCTTTGCGACATTTCGACGACATGAACGTTGACGGAATCGGGAAGCGATTTTGCCGCATCCAAAAACCCGCTGCGACGCTGCCGATCGGTCGCCTCCGCCCCGGCAGCCCCAAGATATACGAATGTACGGCAGCCTTTCTCCTGCAAGTAACGAACGGCTTGACCGCATGCGGCGTAAAAATCCAAATTGACGATGCCTAGTGCGGCATCCGTCGGCCATTCCCACGCATTAAACAGCATAATCGGCGTTTCGCTGCCGACAAGACGGCGAATGGAATCGTGGCTCATCGTCAAGCCGTGGCAAAACAGGCCGTCCACCCGGCGCTCCAGCAGCGCCTCGATATGCCGTTTCTCCTTCGCGGCATTCGAGCGGGAGGAGAATACGGAGAGGTGATACCCGCAGCGATGCGCGAGATTTTCCATCTCTTCGGCCAATTTCCCGAAGTAGCTGTCGAAGCCCGGAATCAGCATGCCGAGTTCGTTCGTCCGCTGCTTGCTAAGGCTTGCCGCCATCCGGTTTTTGCGGTAGCCCAGCCGCCCGGCGGCCTCCTCGACTTTGCGGATAACTTCGTCCGAAAGCGGCACGTCCCGTCGATTGAGCACGTTGGAGACGGTGGCGATGGAGACGCCCGCCTCCTCGGCCACGTCAACTACAGTCACCGTGCGAGCCTGGCTGCGGCCGGACCGCTTTGACGCGGCTGCGGTTCCTCCTTCCGCGGATTTGCTCCTGCTCTTCCTTTTGGCAGACGATTCGCCGTTTATTGTTACGCCGTTCGGTCCTGCTTGTTCGTCCTTGCTATCCTTCACTCGTACCAGTACCCCTTATGTCCTTTTTCCAAGCGCATCAGCGCTTCCAGGTAGTAGTAATCTCCCCAAATGGTAAAACCGTCCGGAGCAACATTGCCTCTTACATAATAGGAGCCGTGCTTGATAAAGCCTTGCGCGTCCTTCTCGCCGATCGTCGAATAGTTTTTCACGAGGGAAGCCATGCTCCGGTTAACGGCGTCCTGAAGGTAAGCGTAATCCGGATCGTTTGCGTCCAGATGCGAAATGATTTCCAGCATGCCGCAAGCGGCGATTGCCGATGCCGAGCTGTCGCGGTACGTGTCCGGCGTTACCGGCACATCGAAGTCCCAGTATGCCACCTCGTCTTCCGGCAAATGCTCGACGAAATAACGAGCCAGCCGCCGCGCCGTTTCCAAAAATTCCTTCTCTCCGGTATATCGGTAAGAAAGGGCGAATCCATAAATGCCCCATGCTTGGCCGCGTGTCCACGTAGAGCCGTTCGAATAGCCCTGATGCGTGCTTCCTCCGATCGGCTCGCCCGTTTCAGGCACAAAATGGAACGTGTGGTATGACGAAGCGTCGCCGCGAACCAGATAACGCTGGCTTTTCTTCGCATGCAGGAGCGCGATGTCCCGGTAACGCGCTTCGCCCGTTTGCTGGTATGCCCAATACAGGAGCGGCAAATTCAACAAGCAGTCGATGATGATGCGGCCGCCGTTTGTCGGATGGCCCTTCGGCCCCCATGCTTGAATGTACTCCCCTTCCGGACGCCAGCGGTTCAAAAGAACGTCGGCCGCTTGCAGCGTAAGCCGCTTCGCGTTCTCGTCCTTCTCGATCATCCACTTCGCCTTCGACGAAAGAGAGTAAAGAAAGCCGATGTCATGATGATCGAGATGACTCATGGCTTCGATGCGTTCTTTGAAGCTGTCGACCGTACGGGCTGCCGCCTCGGCAAAAGCCCGGTCTCCGCTGTATTCATAGCTCAGCCAAAGTATACCGCTCCAAAAGCCGTCCGTCCAATCCGTATTCGTATTAAGCTCGTAAATACCGTCGGATTCGCTTACATGGGGAAATTGTCCGTCAAACCTTGCAATATTCGCTTTCGTTGCGGTTATGGCATCCTCAATCGCTTGTTTCCACATCGATAAACACACTCCTTTATCATTTAAACGTTTAAATACAATGAAAATGTACACTTTAAACGTTTAAACTGTCAACGATAAATTTTTAAGCATGCGCTCGAAACCGCGAATAACCGGCCTCCGCTAAATTCATGTTTAATTTTTATAATAATTATTGTATATTTATTCAAATAATCAAGGAGGTTTATCCATGCATTTCTTAAGCTTAGCCCGTTTATCCGAATATCAAATCGAACGAATTTTCGTTTTGGCCGACAAGCTGATTATTCATGACTATGTAAGGGCCTTGAGCGGCAAAACCTTTCTTCTCTTCTTCCCAGAGTCGAGTCTCCGCACACGAATCACGTTCGAGAAAGGGATCAAACAGTTGGGCGGCGACTGCATCGTTTTTCCGCCCGAGGCGCTCGACAAAAAAGAGAATGCCCGCGACATGATCGGTTATATCGAAAACTGGGCGGACGGGCTTATTGTCAGGCATCCGGACTTTTCCAAAATCGAGGAGCTCGCCGCTTACGCTTCCATTCCGGTCATCAATGCGATGACGTCCTCCGATCATCCGTGCGAGATTTTATCCGATCTGTATGCTATCCGTAAAATAAGAACGAATTACCGCGAATTGACGTACACGTTCGTCGGCCCTGCCGGCAATATCGCCCGGTCATGGATCGAGGCCGCAAAGGTGCTGGATCTGCAATTCCGTCACGTATGTACGAACGGGTCCGCGATCGGCGGCAATAACCGCAACTATACGTTCCTAGTAGAGCTGGAAGAGGCGCTGCAAAACAGCGATATCGTCCTGACGGACAGTTTGCCCCCCGATAAACGGAGCGCGGATTATTTGGACCGGTACCAAATCACGCTCAAACGAATGAAGATGGCGAACCGCCACGCCCTGCTGAATCCGTGTCCGCCCTTTACCCGCAATGAAGAGGTAAGCGACGATGCGGTCGATTCCGATTATTTTGCCGGCTATGCGTTTAAAAAGGATCTGCTCGCCGTTCAACAAGCGATTATTTTGTATTGCTGTGGAATTGTTTGCCTGTAGGCAGGATTAGAGCTCGAACATTTGGGGGAATGGAACCAGGTTAGAGGAGGCTTGCTGCGTATCCTAGCTGCACACAAATACGGCTAAAGCGCCGCGCGTAGAGAGTTACGCGCGGCGCTTTAGCCGCTTTTTTTGCCTATTATCCGATGAGCCCGAACTCTTTGCCGACCTTCGCCAGCTTCTCGATCGCAAAATCGAGGTCGTCGCGGGTGTGCGTAGCCGTAATGATCAATCGTACGCGGCCTTTGTCCATCGCCACGGTCGGATAAACGATCCCTTGCGCGAAAATGCCTTCCTCCAGCAGCCGGTCCGATACCTTCATCGTTTGCGCCGGATCGCCGATAATGATCGGCACGATCGGCGTTTCGCTCGCGCCGGTATCGAAGCCGAGCTTTTGCAAGGTACCGCGGAAATAGTTCGCGTTGCCCCACAGCGTCTCCATCAGCCCGCCGCCATGCTTCTTAAGCACGCGCACCGCAGCCAGACATGTAGCCGCGACCGAAGGCGGCTGCGACGTGCTGAACAGAAACGGCCGCGCCTTATGAATCAGGAAGTCTTTGAGCACTTGCGGGCCCGCCATGTAGCCGCCGACGGCGCCGATCGCCTTCGAGAGCGTGCCCACTTGAATGTGGACGCGTCCGTGCAAGCCGAAATGATCCGTCGAGCCCTTGCCGTTCGTACCTAACACGCCGCTCGCATGCGCATCGTCGACGTAAACGATCGCGTCGTATTTTTCCGCAAGCTCGACGATCGCCGGAAGCGGCGCGATATCGCCGTCCATGCTGAACACCCCGTCCGTCACGACGACGCGCGAACGGAAGCCGCCGCTTTCCTTCAGCCGCTGCTCAAGCTGATCCATATCTTTATGGGCGAAAATTTTGCGGTTCGCCTTCGTCAGCCGGATACCGTCGATAATGCTCGCATGATTCAGCTCGTCGCTGATGATGACGTCGTCAGGACCAAGCATCGATCCGAGTATGCCTTGATTCGTCGTAAAACCCGACTGGAACACGAGCGTAGCTTCGGTTCCCTTAAATGCCGCCAGCTCCTGCTCCAACTGATCGTGAATCGCAAGCGTTCCGGTGATCGTGCGGACCGAGCCGCTGCCGACGCCGTACGTTTCGATCGCTTCGATCGCGGCCTTCTGGAGCTCCGGGTGGCTCGTCAAGCCGAGGTAGTTATTGGACGACATTTGCAGCACCTTGCGCCCGTTCAGCTCCATCCACGAGCCGGAGCCGCTTTGCCAAACCGTGAGCGGCCGGTATCTTCCGTCCTTTTTCAATTGTTCAAGCTCCGCTGCCAAATGGTTGAAATTCGCCATCGAATACGCCTCCAAACGATCTTTAGTCACCTATGCAAACTTCTACTCATGAACGAAAACGATTTTGCCGCATTTGCCCGAAGTCATCAGCTCGAACGCCTCTTCGAACTGCTCCAGCTTCAATCGGTGCGTAATGATCGGGCTCAAATCGATTCTCCCGCGTTCCAGCAGCCCTTTCATCTGGTACCAGGTATCGTACATTTTACGTCCGGTAATGCCTTCGATCCGCAGTCCTTTGAAAATAATGTGACGCGACAGATCCAGCGATACTTCCTTCGTCGGAATGCCGAGCAGCGAGACGCGTCCTGCATTCGCAGCCGCTTCGAAGCCGTCCCTGATCGCCGCGGGGTGGCCCGACATTTCCAGCACGACCTCAACGCCTTCGCCTCCGGTTTGCTCTCGAAGCGCTTCCGCCAACGGCGTTTCCGCGCTGTTGATTAGAACGTCGGCGCCCATCGTTTTGGCCATTTCAAGCCGATAAGGATTAATATCCACGGCAAAAATCGTACCGGCGCCGCACGCCTTTGCCACTTGAATCGCCATAAGTCCGATCGGTCCGACGCCGATGACGGCGACCGACTTGCCGACGATGTCTCCGGAAAGCACCGTTTGCACCGCATTGCCGAGCGGATCCTGCAAGCAGGCGATTTCGAAAGGCATCTCTTTGCTGTTATGGATGATGTTGCTCGCTTTCACGACCGCGTACTCGGCAAAGCAGCCCGGGGCCGTAATGCCGAAGCTCTTCGTATTCGGGCATACGTGCGCGTTGCCGGTCCGGCAGGCGCGGCAAACGCCGCAAACGATATGACCTTCGCCGGAAATATGGTCGCCTACCTTGACGTTTTTCACATTTTCTCCGACGGCTTCGACGACTCCCGCAAATTCATGCCCGAATACGTTCGGCGTAACGACCGTACTTTCCGCCCATGCGTCCCATTTGTATATATGGACGTCCGTTCCGCACAAAGAAGTCGCCTTCACGCGCACAAACACCTCATCAGGCCCGAACGAAGGCACCGGCACTTCCTTATAAACGGCGCCTGGGCCGCGCGTCTCTTTCACTAATCCCCACATCATGTTTTTCATCTTGAAGCCTCCCTTAGGCATGAACCGATCCGGACGTACGTTTTCCGCTTATGTACAATTGCATGCGCCTCATATGAAAGGATGCTGCAATCGGAGCCAATTTATGAAAACGTTGCCGAATGTTGATTTTCCTCTATGGTGTCGTTGTACAATATATTATACTTTTGTGCGTTATAATATACAATAGGGATTTTTCACGATGAATCAGCATGACGCTCTTCTCCTTCATCATATGCACGCCCAAGCCTTTCGTCAACTATATTGCACAAACGTATAACATAACAAACGGATGTCGGGTTGATGTCGAACGGCGACTCATATAATATAGTAAACAGAAATCAACAAACCGGAGGCACTCATGGAATTGACGGAACCCATTCATAAGAAAATCGGCAAAAACTTGCAGGCGATCCGAAAAACGCGCGCCTTATCGCTCGATCAGGTAGCGGAATTGACCGGGGTCAGCAAAGCGATGCTCGGACAAATCGAACGAGGCGACTCGAACCCGACGATCTCGGTGCTGTGGAAAATCGTTAACGGGCTGCGCATTTCGTTCACCTCGCTGATCGAGAACGATACCGCCAAGGTGTTGATCGTCCGCCGCGACGACCTGACTCCCCTGCTGGAAGAAGAAGGCGCGTACCGCGTATTCCCTTTTTTCCCGTACAATCAGCAAAAACATTTTGAAATATACACCGTTGAGATGGATGCCGGCTGCAGTCATACGTCGGAAGCGCACAATGAAGGCGTAGAGGAGTACATACTCGTCATCGAAGGCGAGCTGGACGTGAAGTTCGAGCAGGAGTCCCATCGCGTCAAAGCGGGCAGCGGCATCCACTTCACGGCCGATCTGCCGCATATGTATATCAACTCGGCGGAGACGGTGACTAAATATTATACGTTGATTTATTACCCGGATTGACGTTTCGCCCATACGGCGAGGGGGACTGCGAGGTGCGAACATACGGAGCCGCCCCTGAAACAAACTACAAATCCCCTTCTGTTTCCAAGCGCTCGCCTCACTCGTAGCGAGGATGCGCTGTAAACCGATTTTGCCCAATTGTAACCGAGTTCTGCTTCCTTTACTCACCCATAGTCCGAAATTGCCCGCTTGCAGAGGCTGATGGGCACGGCACACCGGTGAAACCATTCCCTAAGCCGGCTAATTCGGACTAGAGCGTAAAGGCAGCCTCTTTTCCTGGCTCCACTTGGGTAATTTCGGACTACAGAGTAAAGGGAACCTCGTTTCCTGGCTTCACGCATGCGATGCACGGTTGTTTATTGCGAAATGCCCCGCAAACAAACAGGACCTGGCGATTAATCTTTCGCCAAGTCCTGTTTATTTGCGTTTGTCGTAATGTATATAGTGAAAGCGGCTTTAATCGGGCAGCCTCGCTCATTCGTTCCCGCCGGCCGTTCCCTTCCGGCTATCCCGGTATTCCGACGGCAGCTCCCCGGTATGCTTCTGGAAAACCTTCGTGAAATAGCGGCGTTCCGCAAAGCCGACGGCTAAAGCGATTTGCGCGACGTTTTTGTCCGAGTGCAGCAAGAGCGATTTCGCGCGCTCCATACGCAGCTTGGTCAGATGCTCGAGGAAGGTTTCGCCGTGCTTTTGCTTAAACAACAGGCTGAAGTAGCTCGGGCTGATACCGAGTGCGTCGGCGATGTCCTGGGTGCCGAAGTCGTCGCCTAGACGGCGCAGCATGTAATCCTCGGCAGCGACCATCAGCGTTTCGCTCGTTTTCCTTCCGGCTGCGGCGTCAAGAGCGAGACGGACGATTTCGCCGATGACGTCAAACATATCCGGAATGCTCCGTACCAGCTCCAGCTTGCGCCAAATCCGCTCTTCGGCTTCGCCGGCGATCGACCGGATTTCCCGCATTTCCCGCATCAGATGAAGGGCTACGAAGTGGAGGATCGGCCTCACCCGCTCGAATGACTCCTCCGGCACGGATTGAATGATACGGTCCAGCCGAAGCAGAGCCTTGTCCGTTTTTGCCCCGTCGCTCTGCTTCAAACCCATAACGAGGTCCTCCGTCAAAAGCCAAATCGATTCGCCGGGATCGGTATCGTGCTCCGTTTCCCGGCAAACAAGCAGCGCCTTCGGCTGCGTTTTGCGGAGCTGCATCGATCGCTGCAGCTTCTTGTAAACTTGTGCCAGCTCGCCGAGCTGCACATGACCGGGATACACGGCGACGCTGACCGGCAGCTTGACGCTGACCGCAACCTCCTGCTGCAGCCGCTCGCCCCAGCGCAAACATTCCTCCGTTGTCGGCGGTGGAGCATCCTTCCCGCGTTCCACGAGCGCACACCATTCGCCTTCTCGCAGCTGCAGCACAATGTACCGGATCGGCCAAGCGGAAAGCGCCTCCTGCAGCACATTCCGCACCGCAAAACTCCACAGCTTCCGCTCTTTGTCGTCCCACCCCAGCGACAGCTGGGCATACCCGTCCAGATCGACAAGCAGAACGGAATAACGGAATTGCTCCAAATCGGCCTCTTCTTCGGCCAATGCGTAAATCGGTTGAACGGACGCATAATTTTGCAAGACGTCATGCAAAATTTTCTCGTAAGCCAGATTCGCCACGCTTGTCCACCGTTTATCCCGCACCTGTTTGCTGCGCTTCTTGGCGCGGATGCGCTCGCCGAGCTTCCCGATCGTTTCGGCAAGCTCCTCATAATCGATCGGCTTGACAATGTAATCGCTCACGCCGAGCTTTAGCAGCGATCGGGCATACTCGAATTCCTGGTAGCCTGTAATCATCAGTACCTCGGAGTGCCCGTCGAACGAGCGGAGCTCCTCGATGAAGGCGATACCGTCCATTCCCGGCATACGGATATCGCTCAAAATAAGATCGGGTTCATGCTCGCGCACGAGCTCCAGCGCCTGCATGCCGTTCCGCGCCAAGCCGACGACTTCAAATTGCAGCGCCTCCCAAGGAATGACCGTTTTCAAATTGCGCAATATGTTCGGTTCGTCATCCGCCAGAAGCGCTTTGAGAAGCATTCGTTCCACCTCCGATTTTGGGTAAAACGCATTTGACGATCGTGCCTTTTCCCTCTTCGCTGCATAGGAACAGTCCGTAGCGAACGCCGTACCGGATTCGGATCCGGTCCGCTACGTTGCTTAAGCCGAGTCCGCTCCGTTCGCCGCCGCCCTTTTCACCGCCGTCAAGTAAAGGCTGCGCCATGTCCGGTTCGCCGGATCGTTCGTTCGCCCCGCTTTCAAGCGGCACCTCGCGGTCCGCGTGATAACGGAACCCGGCCAAGCGGCTTGGCGGAATGCCGAGTCCGTTATCCTCTACGATCAAAGCGAAACGGTCCTCATCATCCTCGGCGTAAATCCGGATATGCCCCCTATATTCGATACCTTCAAAACCGTGCTGAATGCTGTTTTCCACGAGCGGCTGCAGCGTCAGCTTCAAAACGGGGCAATCCATAAGCGACTGCGGGATATCGATTTCATAATCAAAGCTGTCTTCGAACCGGAACATTTGAATGTCCAAATAGCTTTTCAAATGCTCAAGCTCCTGCTTCAGCATAATTTCCTCTTTAGGGTGCATGCTGATGCGCAGCAAATTGCCCAGCCGGCGCACCATTTGACTCACTTGCTTCCCTTCGTTCTGAACGGCCATCACATTGATCGATTCAAGCGTATTAAACAAAAAATGCGGCTTGATCTGCGCCTGCATCAGCATAAGCTCGGCCCGGTTTTTACGGTTTTGCTGCACCTTCACTTCCTCGAGCAGTCCTCCGATCCGCTCCGTCATGCTGTTGAAACCATGGGCCAGCACCGTCGTTTCGTCATCCCCGCGATGCTCGACCCGAGCCGTCAAATCGCCTCTTTCGACCCGCCGCATCGAGCTGACGATCCGTAAAATGAACTGGATAATATTCCGCACGAACACTAGGTTGAAGATCAAAGCGCTGCCGATACAAAGCAGCGTAATGAACGCCACCCAGCGCATGATGGCCGTAAGCTCCCCCGAAACCGCCTCCCACGGCGTAAAAAACACGAGCTTCCAATCGCGAATGCCGAGCTCCTCCATGTCCAGCCGCGCATGCGAAACGATCGTTTCCGTCCCGTCCACCTCCGATTTCGTACTGTCAATCGTTCGCGATAAGGCGAGCTGACCGGATACGATCGACAGCAAATCGCTTCCTTCCATCGAACGGCGGCTGTCGAACAATATCGTGCCGTTATCCTTGACGATCAAATACCGGTGGATCGAATCGTCCAGCGCGAAATAAGAGTCGAATATGCGCTCCAGCTCGCTAAACCGGTATCGGGCGACCATCAAGCCGATCGTATCGAACGTATAATAGTCTTTGACGACGCGCAGCTGAAAAAAATCGCGGCCTTCCCCCGCAAGCTCCTTCGCTTCCGCCGGCCCTATCCATTTAGGCACGCCGTTCCGTTTCCAAACGTCTGCGTACAAATCGCTTCCGTTCAGCTTTTCGTACGGGATCATTTGCGTGACGCCGCGCCCGGCATGTACGGAATAGCCGTTCGTTCCGTACAGCGTAACGGACTGAATCGGCGCATACGTCAGCAGCGTCCTGCGCAATTCGCTTTCATATTCGACAAGGTGAACGGCCGAGCCGTCACTGCCGCCATCGCCGCTGTTCAAGCCGTGCAGAATGCTCTGAATTTCCGATTTGACCATCCAAAAATCCGAGAAGTAATTGGCTTCCTTAAACACATACGTTACATTGCGGCCGATCGCCTTCAGCGTCAGCTCCGTCTGCTCGCCGTACTTCTTCTCGATCAGCTGCTGGGAGGAATAATAGCTGACCAAGCCGAGCACGAAAAGCGGCGCAATAATGAAGGCCATAAAGGCAACGAACATTTTTTTGTTCAAGCTCACGCGGACCCGCTCCCCGTTCGACCAGTTTTGCTATTTCGGCTTCGTTTGATTCGCCGCTTCCTGTACGCCCTGCACCGTTTCGAGCATGCGCCCCGGCGCGGTTTTGCCGCCGATCTGCTCCTGGATGCCGCGCTCCGCCGCTTCCTTCACTTTCTGCTGCACGATCGCGTCATATGCGGGAAAAACGCCCTTGGCCTTGTTGGCCGCATTCAATATTTCCTGAATGACCGGCTTCACGCCGCTCAAGTCGGTCAGCTTCATGGATGGCAGCATCCCTTCTTCAAGCAGCTGACGTTTTTGCATGTTATCATTATACATTTCCTTGATAAATTGCTTGACCGCGGACAATTGGCGTTCGTTCAGCTCCTTGGAGAAGCCGTAGCCGTTCGAATAACCGCCCATGATGAGCCCGTCGCCGTGGCCGTTCATATCGGGAAAGGGGAAAAATCCGACGTCTCCCGCGATTTTGGAAATTCTCGGATCGATCAGGGGCGTATTCGCCCAGCTGCCGTCGACCATCATTGCCGCGCTTCCCGACATCAGCTGCTCCGCCTGCTCGAAATATTTAAAGGAAAGGCTGTTCGGCTGCATATAGCCTTGCCGGAAAAGCGAATCGTATTTCGTAAACGCTTCGATCACCTGCGGATCGTTCCATTTGAACGAGCCGTCGACGAAGCCTGCGACCGAATCCGCCCCCGCCAGCCGTACCCACATATAATTCGCGGTCATCATCGGCGCCCAGCCTTCCTTAGAGGCAAGCGCGAGCGGCGTATAGCCGCTCTTCTTGAGCTGCTCGCAAACGCCGAGAAATTCCTCCCACGTGCCGGGCACGCTTAAGCTCAGCTT
Organism: Paenibacillus contaminans; assembly: GCF_003285015.1. Taxonomy (GTDB): domain Bacteria; phylum Bacillota; class Bacilli; order Paenibacillales; family NBRC-103111; genus Paenibacillus_V; species Paenibacillus_V contaminans. The sequence goes on from NZ_QMFB01000003.1 coordinate 226,896, forward strand.
GCGAAAAATCGCTTTGTTATAATAAACGCCTTCCACATACCCCGCCATCGGCAGTCCGTACACTTTCCCGTCGACCGTAAATTCGTCTAGGCTGATAAACCGCTCGCGCAGCCCCAGCTCCTGCAAAATCGGCGTCAGCTCAAGCAGCCGGTCCGCTTTCACATAATTTCTCGTGTCGGTGCCTCCGAATAAATCGAAAATTTTGGGCGGGCTGCCGGTCGCCATTTCGGCTTTCAGCTTCGTATCGCGGTTTACGGTATCCTCAACGCCGTCGAGCTCGATTTTGAGCCCGGGAACCTCCGACTCCGTCGCCTTCACGACGTCTTGCAGCATCGCAAGCCGTTTCTGCTGCGTATCCTTTACCTGCGTATGCCGGAGCGTAATTGAGAAATTTTCCACCTTGTCAGCCGGAGTCGTGACAGACGAACCGGCATTCCCGCAGCCCGCAAGCAGAACGGCTAGAACAGTCAACATCGCGGCATATGACTTATGTACGATTTTCATCAGCGTTCGACCTCCGGTCTTTTTGTAATATCGCATCGATTAGGATTCCATTATAATCCATCCGCTAGTCGAAGTCTTGCCGAAGGCGTCGTTCTTCCGACTCTGCTTGAAATTAGTATACGCTATCGGCAACGCACAAAAACTAGCGAGAATCTTAACAGCGTTCACGTGAACGACTTTATCTATCTTTCTACTTCTCGTTCTTGATAATGGTATGATAGCTGGCAGAAGGCAAATAATCTACGTTCAAAGGTGAGACGAATGAGTATTACGAGTAAGGAAATAGCAGAGAAATGCGGCGTTTCCAGAGGAACCGTGGACCGTGCGCTCAACAACCGGTCCGGCGTGAACGAGGCGACCAAACTGAAAATATTGGAAACCGCAAGGGAACTGGGATACCGGCCTCATTTTCTCGCCCGAAGTCTTGTCAAAGGCAAAACGATGTCGATCGGCGCGGTCATTTTCGATATCAATAACCAGTTGTTTCCCCAGCTGATCCATGCCGTCGAATCGCGGGCGCGCGAAGCCGGTTATTTCTTGAATTTGACGCTGACGAGCAAGAATCCAGATATCGAGCGCGACTGTCTGCTTCATCTGGCGGACCGGAAGGTGGACGGTATCATTTTACTGTCCGTCAATGCCGGACCGTCCTTCGAGCAGTTCATAAAAAAACTGAACATTCCCGTCGTCACTTTCGGCAACCGCATTTCCGATACCGTTCCGTACGTATGGATCGACGACCGTAAAGCCGTCCGTGACGCAATCGGTCTGCTGGCGGCCAAAGGCTACGAGGAGATCGTATACGTGAGTCCTCCCCTCGTGCTTCGCGGCAAAACGAACGTATACGCCGTGGAACAACGGTTTGCCGGTTTCCAAGATGCCCTGCAGCAGGCCGGCCATATTCGCTCACGGGTCATCACCATAACGGATACGTCGAAGAAATCGGCGCAATTCTGCAAGCGAACGGCGGAAAAACCGCCGTCTTTTGCACGAGCGACATCTATGCTCTCCAAATATGGCTCCATTTGAAGCAAAAAGGAATCCTCGTCCCCGAGGATGCCGGACTAATGGGATTCGATAATATCGAAACGCTGAAATATATGTCGCCCGTCATTATCGACAGTATCGTATTCCTTAGAAGCGATCGGCAACGCGATCATAGATAGCTTGATCGGCCAAATCGAAGGCCGCGAGGTGCCCATGACACTTGCAACAGCATTAGACAAAGACTATGTAAAAAAATTTGCTGATGAATTTATGCGCTTGTTCACAAAATAGTTCTAAACAAGTATAAAGGAACATCGGGCCAAGTTGGCCCGATGTTCCTTATGCTGTACGCCCAGCATTGCGTCATCTATGGGGAAAAGGTCTCGAACGGTGGCTGGCGAGCGCCTACCGTAGCCAAGGGCAAGGGTGTCCGTCACGAGGTGGAATCTGAAGGACGCTAACGGGTACAGTAGGTTCAAGTAATCGATGAGACGAAAGGGGGAAACCGAAATGAAGACGATCAAGCGCATGATGGACCACCTGTACTGGGCAGACGGAAGCACTCGAGGAGAGTGAGACGAAATTGATGATCAGCATAAAGACGAAGCGGCAGCATGGGACGTAAAATAAAGTCCTAAACTGCCGCTTTTTCCTATATTCCCGTTTGTAGAACTTTGCGAAAAAGGCTATAACAATTCCCTCATCATCGCAATGAAATCTTTATCGTATTACCTTGTTCGGCATTTTCCCTGACCGAGGGCGTAGTTTTGTCTCCAAAAAAAATGCGGATCAAAAATCATTATTCATAAACGTCGCCTGCTCCATTAATATCAGCCATACCCTGATTGGTAATACGAACGCGACGATTGCTACCGTTTGAAACAGATGCATATGTCGAATACCAAGTGCCTGAGCTGAGATATTCCCCTGATACAGTTCCTGAACCAAGGGAAACCGTCGAACTTCCGGTTATAACTATTACTTCATACTTGACAGTTCCAACGTAACATGTGGTGCAAGACAGATTTACCCGTTCTTGCCAGCCGTGAAATAGTACTTGTCCTTGGCTTGTACTAAAAGTATCAATACCGTTGACAGATTCGTTATAAATTAGATTAATTATTCTGTAATCATCTAGTCCTACGGTCAATGGTGCAGTTGTTTCAGTGGTCTTAACATTACTATTTAGGTCAGCGTATTTTATTTGGTTTTTGGGTTTACCCTGAGAAACCTTTTGGTAATCTGGGGAATTTGGGTCCAGATTTATTTCAATTGGTTCAATAAGGACTTTCCATGATCCGTTTTTCTTAATTACAGTATAAGTAATCTCCGGTAACGTTCCAACATCATCATAAGATAGTACAACTTGAAACTGAACACTAAGAGGATCCAAAGTTTTACTAGAGTTAATTTTATACTGTCTCAAAGGAACTGTTTTATGATACTGTGCATATTCCTCCCTTTGAGTAATCTCATCGCTATAATTCAAATCAATAGAATTGGCTACCATCGAATCAATATCCCCGTTTTTTACAGAAACAAAATAATTTTCGATAACTTGATATGGATCTGATAGTTTCTCATTGTTTTTTTCCGCTTGGACACTAACATTTATAAAACATAGTACCAAGACCAAAGACAAAACACTTTTCAAAATCTTAGAAAAACTCTTAGTCATTTTTCTCCCACTCCTTAATAGTTTTTCCCCAGTAAAATTTGAGAAATTTACTTAAATTACCTCATTTAATAAAGACATCATAATATGTTAAATCGTTTCATTAATTCAATCTATTTCTTAAGAAAGTTTGATATGCACTGATGCTGTGAGGAAAAGTTATAATCCATAGTTGTTTGCATGACTTCATTGCTAAGAAAAATAAGTACCAAAGAGCTACAATTTACGTTTATTGAAATAGTGGACACAAACTTTTTTACGAATGCCAGTTTTTATTTACTGAATCAGTTAAGTCTTCTCCCCGGAAAAGAAAGAAAACTATACTCAGCGGTGCGCCTTTGACAAAAAAATGATTAGCGGGTGAGAGTTTTCACGATCGCTATTCGTCTATATAGTGTATAGAAATTCAAGGAGGCTTTATTGTGGAGGAATGTGTAACCCAAGACGAAAAAGCACGTGAAAAAGAGTGGATTAGCAGAGTGTTGGAAGGTCATAAGGAAGACTACACTTATCTGGTGAACCGATACAAAAATAAAATATATGGTCTTCTGCGAGGTATGGGAGCGGATCACCAGGATGCGCAGGATCTGACCCAAGAGACCTTTCTCAAAGCTTACCGCAAACTGGGCTCGCATGATTTTACTAAAAGTCTGGCATCGTGGTTATATACGATCGCTGTGAATCTACTTAGGGACCTGCGTAGAAAGGCACCTTCCATGGAGCTGCAGGCGGATCCCGCTCTCCATTCTTCACCCAGCGACGATCCGGAAGAGGCTTTGTTATTAGCCGAGCATCGTACGGAGCTTCTAGACCAGATTCGAAAACTCCCTACCAATTACCAGATCACGATAATGTTACGCTACACGAATGATTTGAGTTATGAAGAGATAAGCGAGGTATTGGAAGTTCCGCAAAACAAAATCCAAAATGACCTGTACAGAGCCAAACGGAGATTGAAACAACTGATGACCGCAGAGGAGGTAAAAACCGATGCAATGCTTTAGCCTCGTTGAGATGGAAAAATACATTATGGATGATCCTTATCTCCGTAAAAATCAAACTACCGAGCATATCATGGCCTGCTCTCATTGCCGCTCCATATACCAGGGGCTGCTCGAAGAACAAGAACGATGGAATCGAGAACTGTTTCCGCAAGTATTGTCTGATTCTTTTACCGACAATCTGATGAATATGCTAGAACTAGAAGAGGCGGAACATACCGATAAAAAAGCAACAACGGTGCATGACTGCAAATTGGCAGTAGCCTGTTTAGAGCAGTCTAATGGTGGCTTTACAACCGTGACAGACTGTAAAGATCGGTCCGGTAAAGGTAGAAATCGGTTGTTCAAACTGAAGGGCACAAGCTTCTGGAAGCTAACGATTGCAACTGCTTCGCTGCTGATTCTTTTGAGCACTGCAGTAATATATGCCGTACCGACACTTGCAGAGACACTCCGTTCCCTATTTGCTCGGGACGAAACCGACATAGGACTGCTTCGGGCACAAGAGTTTGGTATGGTAGAGCATCCGCACATTCAGGTAAAAGATAAAGGATATACTGTCAAAATTGACGAAGCGGTAGCGGACCCTACCCGGGTGGTTGTGGCGCTGCAGTTATTCGGACCTGATGGAAAGCATGATCGAGACCGATTGGTCATAAATGATGAAAACAGTATAATAATTAAAGACGATCAGGGAAAAGTCGTGGGAGAGTTGTACGATATGGGGATGACGAGCGACTTTTACTATCTCGTCGCATTCTTCCCTGACCCCCTTCAATCCGATTCGATTACGATAGAAGGCCGGCTTACACAGCTAGGAAATAAATTACAGAACACATCTGTTGTTAAGGGGGAATGGGACTTCAATTTCTCCATCGATATGAAGGAAGCCAAGAAAAAAACAATCGTTACCCCACTTGAGGGAAGCTACACAGCACCAGACGGTATGACGGTCCGCTTAAAACGGTTGACCCGAATGGTACAGGGGGTTCGTTTGGAGCTGGACACGGAGCTTAGTGAGGAAGCGTTAGGCCGTTCCCCTGGAGAACTTTGGAAAGAACAAAGCTTGAAATTTCATTTCGAGAATTTGCAAGGGGAAGAGATCCACAGCGTAAACACAAGGAAAACTCCGCATAAGGATAGCTTGATGACACAGTCTCATCTACCTGGCGACAAACCCGGTTTGATGCACTGGAGCTATACATTCAAAGATTTACCGCAAGACAATCCCTATTCCTTCGTGTGGGATGGATACTCCATTTCGGAGTGGGACGGAGCTTCGGTTCAATTTGAACCTGCCAAGTTGAAAGTTCAGCCGATTCCTTTTCGTTTCGATGGCGATGAACTTATGCTGAGAGATTTCACCATAGAGTTCCCGCCGAATACGAATGGGAAAGAAGTGGAGGGTGCCTTGCATCTGGACGGAAAACTACGGAACGAGGATCGACATAATGAATGGATTTTGGAAATTCCGGGTGGTAAAACATATACGACCACGATGCGCGGGGCCATGACCTCGGAAGCATCCGGATGGAAAGATGGCTATTCTTTGCTCGGCGGTCCACAGTTAGGCGGTTTATTCAACTTCCGTGCTCAGGGGCTTTCGACGATACCTGACCAACTCCGACTGATACGCACAGTTGTGGATAGGCTTTATACCAACATAGATTGGTCCATTCCAGTTGAGGAAGAAAGTTAATGATAATGTAGTAGTGTTTAGGTTTAGGCTTAATGCCGTTATAAAAGGAGCTTCTACAAACTGCCGATAAAGGGCAGAATGGTAGTACATTAAACAAACGGAAAAGATAGCTAAATATAATCTTTGCGGCCTCGGCGAAATATTCGATTCGGTGCAAACGAGGAAGTCGCTTGCTTCCATCTACCGCCATAATTTCAAGACAAGCATGCGGAACATTTTCAATCCTTGGCGCTTGTACAGCCTGAACGACGAAGCCGGGCTCATGATCTGCACATGGCCGGAAGGCACAGTCAAGCCAGCCGTACCGCTTACGTATTCGACGGAAACGATGAACGGCTTCGAATATCAGGCCGCGGTCCATATGATTCAGAAAGGGAAGGTCGCCGAAGGCATGGAAATCGTCGAAGCGATACGCGACCGGTATGACGGCGAACGCAGAAGTCCATGGAACGAGTTCGAATGCGGGAGCAATTATGCGAGATCGATGGCCAGCTATTCGCTGCTTTTGACTTACAGCGGCTTCGAATACGATATGACGGTCAAACGGATCTTCTTTAACCCGAATTGCCGAAGGCGATTCGTTCCGATGCTTCTGGTCGCTTGACAGCGGCTGGGGAACGTTCGAACGGAACGGCGGCCGGGTTGAGCTGCGCGTGCTGTACGGAGAGCTTGAAATCCGCAGCCTGAATCTGCCGTTCATACAAGGACGGCAGGCCACCGAAATCACAATCGGTTCCGTGCCGGTCTCGTTCAGCCTGCAAGACGGACTCATCGCCTTCCAGCCGAACATTCGGATCAAAGCGGGCCAGTCGGTAAGCGTTACGTTCGGATCGTGACTCATGCGGCTCCCCGTCCAAGATGATATTGCGCACAGCAGATGGGTCGTTTCAATATATGGAAGCATTAAGCGAATCAGTCGCAAAGAATGAGCAAAGACGCTTGCATAACCACAGTCATTGTGGGGATGGAAGCGTCTTTTTTCAAAATATCATTTATATGTTACACAATTCCTTAAGCCTGATATTTCACCGGTAAACGAGCCTGTCCTTAAGCGTATGCTTACGAAGTCGCTTACTTCGAAAGCGTTTAGGACGGCGAAGCGTTTATCCTTGTGCTTGTTCATTGCAATGCGTCGGATCCGGAATGCAAGCTTGACTTTCGGCCCCCTAATTTTCGTTACGAGTCTGCCGGCTTTTTGCTTTCGCGATATTCGGACGGCGTCATACCCGTATACTTCTGAAATACTTTCGTAAAATATCTTCGCTCGAGATAACCGACCGATTCACCTATTTGCGTAACGCTTCTGTCGCTTACGGCTAGCATCGATTTCGCCGTCTCCATCCGGAGCTTCGTAACGTACTCGACGAATGTGACGCCGAAGTGCTGCTTGAACAGCAAACTGAAATAACTGCCGCTGATGCCGAGGTAATCGGCAAGCTCGTCGATTCCGAGATCGGCGGACAGCTTCTTGTCGATATAGTCCTTGGCCGAAATCATGAGGACGACGCTCGACTTTTTTCCGACCACTACCTGCAGGCATTGATTGATCAGCTCGTTCATGACGGCCAGCAAATCCTTCGCTCCCATGCAGCGGCCCAGCTTGCCCCAGATCGCTTCTTCCTGTGTTTGGGGAAGCACATCCATCTCGCGCATTTCCCGCAGCAAATGGAGCACGAGAAAATGCAGGATTTGCTGAACGCGAAGCAGCGCGGTATCCGGTATCGTTCGCAAATGACGATTGAGCGACTGCAGCGCTTCCTCCGTTTGCCTGCGATCGCATTGCTTCAACCCCGATACGATCGCCTCCACCAGCTGCCACAAAAAGTCGACGGACTCCCGCCGCTCGCCCGCCTCCTCCGTTTCCGCAATCAGCAAGCCTTCTCCGGGGGCGAGGCTGACGGAGCGCTGTACGCTCTTATAGGCCACCGACAGCCGATCTGCGGAAACGGGACGCGGACAAATGCCGATGCAGACGCCGAGCTTTACGTTATGCCCGACCGCTTCGCGCACAAGCTCCGCCCATCGCAGCGCTTGACCGCCGTCGAACGCGGCGTCTCCTTTCGGATGCTCGATCAATAGGCACCATTCGCCTTCGCGCATTTGCAGCACCGCATATTTCTTTTTCTCGCCGGCAAGCGCTTCCTGAAGTACGTTGCGTATCGCGAAATTCCACAGCTTGCGTTCCTCCTCGCTCCAGCCGAGCGAAAGCTGCGAGTAGCGGTCAAGATCGACAAGGAGGAGGGCGTACTCCAGCTCATCCAGCTGAAGTTCTTCGGCCGCAAGCAGCGGGTGTGCCGCGACCGACGTATAGTCCATCAGAAAATCGTACAATATTTTTTCATACGCCAGCCCGACTACGCTGCCCCACTTGCGCTCCTCGCTTCTCGCTTCCTGCCTTCTGATCCGGATAGCCGAAGCCGCTCTCCGAACGACTTGCTCCAGCTCCTCGTAATCGATCGGCTTGAGCATATATTCCTTGACGCCGAACCGCATGACGGAGCGGGCGTATTCGAAGTCCTGATAACCGGTCAGCATGACGCACTCGCATTCGCCGGTCAGCTCGCGCAGCTTCTCAACGAACGTAATCCCGTCCATGACGGGCATGCGTATATCCGAAAGGACGAGATCGGGCCGGTGCTCCTCCGCCAATTGCAGCGCCTTCACGCCGTTGCCGGCGAGCCCGACGATTTCGAAGCCGATCTCCTCCCAAGGAATTACCTTCTGCAGATTGCGCAAAATGTTGATCTCATCGTCCACCAAAAGCGCCTTCAGCATATACGTCACTCCCTTTTGTCTATCGCCCTTTGTATCCCGCTTACAGCTTTCAACGAGTCGCAGCCGCCTCTTTTTCCGATTCGTGCCGATCCTCGCCTATTGCCGGTATCGTGCATTTGATCGTCGTGCCTTTCCCCGGCATGCTGCATAGGAACAAACCGTAGCCGGGTCCGTAATGGATGCGGATCCGATCCGCCACATTGTTTACGCCTAAGCCTTGCCGTTCGCCGAAAGGATACGCCGTTTGCGCGTCCAGCAGCGACTGGTTCGCCGCGGTCGAATATTGAAACGCTGGCAGCCGCTCCGGCGGAATGCCTACGCCGTTGTCTTCCACATAAAATGCGAGTTTGTCGCCCTCAAGTACGATCCGGATGCGGATCATCCCTTTGTAGCCTATGCCCTCGAAGCCGTGCTGAATGCAATTTTCCACAAGCGGCTGAAGCGTCAGCTTTTGAACCGTGTAATGCAAAAGCTCCTCGGGAACGTCCAGCTCGTATTCGAACAAATCCTCGAAACGATAGCTTTGAATTTCCATATAACTGGTCAGATGCTCCAATTCCTGGCGCACCGAAATTTCTTCTTTATGATGAATGCTGATGCGCAAAATATTGCCAAGCCTCCGCACCATCTGACTGACCTTGCGCCCCTCGTTCTGCACCGCCAAAATATTGATCGACTCCAGCGTATTAAACAGAAAATGCGGCTTGATTTGAGCCTGCAGCAGCATCAGCTCCGCTTTATTCTTGCGTTCCTGTTCGCGCTTGATCTCGTTTAACAGATCGCTGATCCGTTCCGCCATGCTGTTGAAGCCCCGCGACAGTACGGACGTTTCGTCCTTCGACTGCGCCATTACCCGAATCGTCAAATCGCCGTGCTCGACTTTTTTCATTGCTCCTACGACCCGCAAAATAAACCGGATGATCCGATTGACAAAAACGAAGTTGAAAATAAAAGCAAATCCAAGTATAACCGTCAGAAAAAACGCGATCCAGCCCATAACCGTCGTCATCTGACCGCTGATATCGTCAAGCGGAGTGATCGATACGACGCTCCACCCTTTTGCGCCTAAATCTTCAAGCTCAAGTGATTGAAACGAAACGATGTTCGGTTTGCCGCCGAACTCGACCTTCTCGCTTTCGAACGGGCGGCCCGGCTTCCGGGAGCCTTTAAGTGTTTCGAATACATTTTTCCCCTGCAGCTCCTGACCGTAATTGTCAAAATGAACGAGGCCGTCCTCCCCCATCAGCAGGAAACGTCTATTCACCGACTCGCCGGTGCTGTACAGGTTGAATATATTTTCCAGCTCGCCGAACTGCACTTGCAGCAGCAAAACGCCGCGGTCCTCCAAATTATAAAAATCTTTCACCACACGCACCTGATAATAATAAGAATCGTCCAAGCCCAGCTCGGCATGCTCCTTCGGCCCGATCCATTTCGGCGTGCCGTTCAGCTCCAGCACCTCGTCGTATACCGGGTTTTCCTTGAGCTTGTCGAACGAAATGAGCTTTTTGCTCATATTGCTTGCAGAATACGAGGAGCCGGAACTGGAAAAAAGCGCCACGGAGACGATCGGCTGATACGTCAGCACCGTCTGCCGTATGTTTCGCTCGAAAGCCGAATTCAGCTCGTTCGTTTCCTGCGAAGGCTCTTGCCGCCAGTACATTTCCTTATAGATGCCTTGAATTTCGCCGCGCATAATCGAATAATAGTCGGAAAAATAGTTCGCTTCCTTTAGCACATACCGAAGGTTTCGGCCGATCGCCTTCAGCGTCAGCTCGTTCTGTTCGCTGAACTTCGTTTCGATCAGCCTTTGCGAAAGCGTGAAGCTGCCCCAGCTTAGCGTCAGCAGCGGCAGAATGATGAAAATGATGAACGCACCGAGTATTTTTTTGTAAAGGCTCATCCATCCTGCTCCTTCTCGCCGTCTTAGCCCTTCACGCTTCCCGCCGCTACGCCCTCGATAATTTTTTTCTGAAGAACGGCGTAGACGATAATGACCGGCACGCAGCTGATCATGACCGCCGCGCTCATGGCGCCGTAATTGAAGTTGAACTTATCCATAAAGGCGACGACCGCCACGGGGAGCGTACGCAGGCTTTCTCCCGACAGCAGAAGGCTGGCCAAAATGTACTCGTTCCAATGGCTGATGAAGTTGATGATAAACACGGTTACGAGCGTCGGCATCGTTAGCGGAAGCACGATACGCCCGAGCAGGCCGAACACCGAAAGACCGTCCATGATTCCCGCTTCCTCGAGCTCCTTCGGTATCGATTTGAGGAACGCCGCGATGACGAATACCGAAAGCGGGATGCCGAAAGCCGTATACGGTACGATCAAAGCGAAAGGCGTGTTGTACAAGCCTAAATTTTTGATCATGATATAAAGCGGAATTAACAGCGACACGGGCGAAATAAGCAGCGAAAGCAGCAGCAGACCGTACGTCATTTTGCTGAGCGTCGGAAATTTCATCCGTGTAACGGCGTAAGCTATGCCCAGCGCAAGCAAGATCGAAGCCGTCGTTGCCGTCGTGGAAATATACAAGCTGTTGAAGAAAAATTTGCCGATGTGCGCGCTCGTAAACGCCTTCGTGTAATTTTCCAAGCTGAACGACTCGGGCAGGCTCCACGGATGCGTCACGATTTGGGTGTTGTCCTTGAAGGACGAATTCAGCACGAACAGCAGCGGATACAAGATAACGGCGAGATACGGCAAGAGGATCAGGTGAGGGAACAGCTTGATGCGTTTTTTCATATTAGTGCTCGACCTCCTGCGACCGTCTGGTAATCAAATGGAATATGAGCGTCAAGATGCAAGTCAGGACGAAAATGATGATGGAGATCGCCGTCGCATAGCCGTACTGCGACATCGAATACGCCTGCTTGTACATATATGTGCCCATGACTTCGGAGCTTCCGAAAGGCCCGCCTGCCGTCATGATCAGCACGATGTCGATGGCGTTCATGGCGCCGGTAATCGACAGCAGCAAAATGACGAGAATGATCGGGCGTATAAGCGGAACGATCAAATACCGCGCCCTGCGCCAGCCGACGGCGCCGTCGATTTCGCCGGCCTCCAGCATTTCCTTGGAGATGGAAAAAATCGCCGCAAGCACGAGCACAATGTAAAAACCGAACCATTGCCAAGAATTCGTAACGAGAATGGACAGGAACGAAAAGTTTTCGTCGCCAAGCCAGCCCCGCGTCCACGATTCGAGCCCGATAAGACGCAAAATTTGATTCACAAGTCCGGCATCCGGATGATAAATGAACTTCCAGATGACGCCGACAACCGCAGTGGACAATATGCTAGGCATGAAAACCGTCGTTTTGTAAAATTCCTGAAAGCGCCGGACATTACTCAGTATGATCGAAAGCGTGACGATAATCGGTATCTGCACGAAGCAGGAAAACAGGACGAAGGTGATATTGTTTTTGAACGCGGTCAAAAACTTCTCGTCCCGGAACGCCTTGACGAAGTTGTCCAGTCCGTTGAAAATCGGCTCGTTGATGCCGTTCCAGCTTGTCACCGAGTAACGCAGCGAGCTGATCAAAGGCACGATGTAAAACGTAATATAAAGCGCCATCGCGGGAAGTATGAAAATCGCGTAGGCGTATGGATTTCGCATAACTTTGTTCATGTGGGTTACCTCCTGTACGCCTGTCATCGGGAAGCGGGCACCACCGCATACGTGTGGCGCCCGAACCTTCAACCCGCTCGCTTATTTCGCTTTGTTCGCTTCGTCTTGCGCTTTCTGCATTTTTTCGGCCGCCTTCTCAGGGGTAATTTTACCGCCCATCAGCTCTTCCATCGTTTCTTCCAGCGTTTTCTTGACCGCCGCTTGAACAAGCGCGTCGAATGCCGGGAAGGCGCCTTTCGTCGCTGCGACTTGGCCTTTTACGACGTCCGCTACGAGACCTTTCGTGTCGCCGATGTCCGCAAGCTTCATGGCTGGGATGCGGCCGGAGTTTTTCAGCTCGAGCTTTTGATTGTCTTCGGTATAGAAGGTTTTAATAAATGCTTTAACCGCCTTAAGCTCGTTTTCGTTCAGCTTGCTGGAGAAGCCGTACCCGTTGGAGAAGCCGCCGTTGATCCAGTCGTCGCCTTTGCCGCCCATATTCGGGAAGTTGAAGAAGCTGACATTGTCCTTGATCGTCGATTTCTCGCCCGTAATTCCCGCGATCGCCCAGCTGCCGTCGAACAGCATAGCCGCTTGACCCGTATAAAACTTCGCTTGACCGTCCGGATATTTCATCGCGATGACGTTTTTATCGATGTAGCCTTTTTGCTTCAGCTCGTCAAGCTTTTTGAACGCGTCGACAACCGCCGTATCCGTCCATTTGGATTTGCCTGTCGCAAAGCCTTCCTGGATTTCCGGTCCGCCGTTGCGAACGAACAGCGTGTTGGCCAGCATATTGATGACCCAACCGTCGCCTGCGCCGCCGCCCATGGCGATCGGAGTAATACCCTTCGTTTTCAGCGCTTCGCAAACCTTCAGGAAATCGTCCCATGTTTTCGGCACTTGAACGCCTGCGTCAGCGAACATCTTCGTGTTGTAGAAAATGCCTTCCACATAACCTGCGTCAGGCAACCCGTAAATTTTGCCGTCAACAGTAAATTCGCTAAGGTTCATGAACTTGTCTTTCAAGCCGAGCTCGGCAAGAATCGGGGTCAGATCAAGCAGGCGCCCCGCCTTCGAGTAGTTTTTGGTATCGTCGCCGCCGAATAGGTTGAAGATCGGAGGCGGGTTGCCGGCGGCCATTTCGGCCTTCAGCTTTTGGTCGCGGTTGACCACATCTTCGACGCCGTCCAGCTCGAACTTGAGGCCCGGTACTTGCGATTCCGTTTTCTTCACTACGTCCTGCAGCAAAGCAAGCGCGTTTTTCGCCGTGTCGCGGATATTGATGTGACGAATCGTCATTTTAAAATCTTTCGGTTTTTCGGATTCCGCCGGTTTCACCGAAGCCGAAGGGGATGGCGACGTCGAAGGAGAATTCGAAGCCGAATTTTTCGTACCGCTTCCGCTTCCGCAGCCGACTGCCGTTGCCGCCATTGTGAGTGCCATCGTGAGGGATAACATCGTTTTCTTCTTATTCATTTGCGGTGACCTCCTATTTTTCGCTTCATGGTTTCGCTTACAATTTGATTATAGGAAGGATGGCCGTTTCCTCACAGACGGACATTTCGCGAATGGAGGGATAAAATTCTCTAAAACGCAAGGCTGTCCCTTGGATGGGACAGCTTAATTTGTCTGCGCGGGAAAGTGGCTTATGTTACAAACGGAGCAGGGGGTATCCGTCTCCACCTCCGTGAAAGTCGTATCCTCATGATTAAACGCAAGGTAAGGATACGACTTTCAAGTCGGCCGCCAGGTCTTTCCGCCGCATACCCCCTACTCCTTTGAAGCTGATCAAGCAGCTCGCCACTTTCCCGCACAAAAACGAAAGGCTGTCCCGATTACCAGGACAGCCTTTCGTTTTAGGGGCGGGCAGGACGGGTTGAGGCCGAGAGTGTTGGCTCGGCCGCAAATATCCCGTGACGCCGTGAAATACGGCGTAGGATAGCAACCTCGCCTTTTAACCTCTTTAAAGCTGAACATAAAGCTCGTCACTTCTCGTTCATATTAAAAGCTGTCCCGATTATAGGGATAGTCTTTCGGTTTTTCGAGAAAGTCGCGTTCCAAGCGAGGAGAGCAAAACATGGTCTGACGGCGAGTTTTGGCTTTGGATTCCTACCGCGCCCCGTAGGGGCTCTACAAATAAGAGGAATCCAAAACAAGTTGTTTGAGGGGAGTAAGGCCATGTTTGGCTTGGATTGCGGGTGAATCGACTTTCTCAAAACAAGCCGCCTCATGAGGATCCAAGAGGGACAGCCTTTCGTTTTAGGGGCGGGTAGGATCAACGGAGGCCGAGAGTGTTGGCTCGGCCGCCAATATGTCCATAACGCCGCGGAAGACGGCGTTGGCAAGGCCCGCTTCCGTCGCGTCCGTATCCGCGATCAAAACGGCGGCCGCAAAACGCGGCTCGGTTGTCGGGCCATACCCGACAAACCATTGATGAACGAGATCGCCGCTTCCCGTTTGCGCCGTGCCGGATTTTCCTGCGAGCTTCCATTTCGCTTTTTGCAGCGATGTTCCGGTTCCATGGTCGACGACACCCTCCATCCACTTTCGAAGCGTTGCCGCAGTTTTCGGCGATATACCCGAGCGGGGCGAAACGGTTTGCTCAGGAAAAGCGTACAGCAGCCGCCCGCTCTTAAAGCGGATTTCCGAAACGGCCCGCGGCTCCCGCACGACTCCTCCGTTCAAGAGCGTTACGACCATATTCGCAGCAGCGAGCGGCGTCATCCGCACATCCCGCTGTCCGATAGCCGTTTGCGTGCGCACGCCTTCATCATCCACCCGAGTCCCGGATGCAAAGAGCTGACCGGCATCTTCGCCGTCAAGCTGGCGAAACCCGGATTGCCCCGGCGCATCTCCCGTCCAGCCGACCGGCAGCAGAACGCCCAGCTTTTTTGCATAAACGGCGAGCGTCTCGGAGGATAGCCGCTGCATCAGCTTGGCAAACGTGATGTTGCACGATTCGGCGAACGCTTCCGCAAACGTAATGCTGCCATGTCCTCCAGGCAGCCAGCACGAAAAGCCGAATTTCCCAAGCTCACCTTCACAGCGGAAAACTTCATCCGGCTTCGCTACACGTTCTTCAAGCGCGGCGGCAGCCACGATCGTTTTGAATACCGAGCCGGGCTCGACAGCCCGCAGCGCAAGGTTTTCCCAGCCACGCTCATCCAGCCTGATTCGATTGGGGTCGAAGCCGGGCCTGCTCGACATGGCGACGATGTCCGCCGTATGCGCATCCAGCACGACGACAGCGCCTTTCCGAACCTTCAGCCTTTCCAGCAGCTCTTCGATCTTTCTTTCAACAGGCAAGCTTAAGGTAGTAATGACCTGTGTCGGATAATGATCGTTCCCCGGATCGACTAATCGGACGTCAAGACCGCCGAGCGGGTTATGCTGCCCGTCGGTAAAAAGCGATAGCGTCGTCGGCCCGATCCCCTGTACGTAAGGCTGGAACGTCTTTTCCAGGCCTGAGCCGCCGATCCGGCTTGTCAGCGTAAATTGCCCCTTCGCCAGCTTGTCCGCAAACTGCGACTGCAGCCGCTCCGGATTTTCGCCGATAAAGCCGATCAACTGCGACGCATAATAGGGCTGAATATAACGCGCCTGGTAGTCCGTTACCGTGATGCCGGGCACGTGGATAGCTTTTAACCGTTTAGCTTGGGAATCCGTCAGACGCTGGGGGACATCGCGTAATATTTCACGGCTATCGCTCCCGGTTCTGCGATTGATCGTCCACCATCCCGGCTGCTTTAATTGTTGCACAAAGTCCATCCATTCCTTCCTGGATACGCCGAGAATGTCTGCGGCCGTTTCCGTTTCGGATGTCGCTTTCATTTGCTCCTTGTTTGGAAACACCAAAAGAGCCGGATAACTCTCGCCTGTTATCGGCATCCCGCTTCTATCATAAAAATCGCCCCGGCCGCTGTTTAAAACAACTTGCTGCTCGCGCTGCCCGACCGATTCGCGAATGAGCGCAGGGCTTGCATGTCCGAAGCCCGGAACGACCTGAATCAGCATAAGCCTGACGGCAAGAACAACCATCGCCGCACAAATCGTCAACAGTACAAACATAATTCGGCGCTTATCCAGCATACTAGGCCACTCCATGTATTTACAAGTTGCTACCATTATGCACAATCCGGAATCGCGACAAACCGAAGGCAGGCAACAATAAATAATGAATCACTCTGTCACGGTGGTCTAACCACTCCCCCTTTAATGGATATGCTGGAGCAGCTCGTTCATACATTTTGTAACTACCGCTAAGCTTGTCCACATTACCCGAGCGGGTGAAATCGATATGATCACATCGAATGTTAACGCATTGCGGCTTCTGGAATGCTGGTTTGAGAACAACCCTACGACACGGCAAAAAACGGCGTTTCCGCTTTTCTCAAGCCCAAATGTCGTTTCTACATTTATAGAGCCTCTTATGCCAATCAACCGAAAAGTCGTAGGAACTCCACCTATTGAACACGAGGGTCCCCTGACATGGAATGAGATCTTTTCAAAGCTTACGAACTGACAGAACCGATGAAAATATATACAAGGGCAGGGTCGGAAGCCGGAACGCCACGCTTTCGAACCTGCCCTTGTATGCTGATTTCGCATATCTTTTGACACTGCATTCGGCCGTCCGCTTTGTTGTACCACAATAAAAACGTCTGCCCGATAACAGGACAGACGTTTTTAATCTCATCATTATACGCGGAACTTGTCCAGCGACTGCTGCAAGGAAGTCGACAGCTGCTCCAGGCTTTCCGACAAGCGGACGAGCCCTTCGCTGACATTAAGCTGCTCGTTGCTGAGCGATGCGACTTCCTGCGAAGTAGCCGACGATTCCTCGGATACCGCGCTGACGTTCGTCATCGCCTCGTTCAGCACCAACTGCGATTGATCCAGCAATTGAATCGACTGCGTAGCGGATTCCAGCTGCACGACAAAGCTGGACATATGACCTTGAACTTGCTTGAATATTTGCTCCGCTTCTTTAACCGATAGGATCTGTTCCTGGAACACCGGATAAGCGGTAGACAGTGCGGATACAGTTTCGTCTATTTCCGTTTGGATCGTTTCGGTTATTTGTCCGACCACTTCGATCGACTGCTTGGACTGTTCGGCAAGCTTACGGATTTCGTCCGCAACGACCATGAAGCCCTTGCCTGCCGCACCGGCGCGCGCCGCTTCGATCGTCGCGTTCAGAGACAAAATATTCGTTTGTTTCGTCATGTTGTTCAGAACCTCAAGAATTTTGCGGATGGACGACGTGCTGTCCTTCAACCGGTCGACTTTCTCGACCATCGAACGGGTCATTTCCTCTGTCGCGTTCGTCTTGATGATCAGATCGGACATGTAAGTCGTTCCGCGCTCGCTCTCTTGTTGTACGACGGCTGCAGAGCCGCCCATTTCCATATTCGATTCGACGACCTGACGCATTTGCCCGCCGATTTCGTTCGTCAAGCTGCTGCCCTTCTCGGCTTCGATCGCCAAGCTGGATGCGCCGTTCGCGATTTCCTCGGTCGCAACTGCGATTTCTTTGGCGGATACCGCCGTTTTCTTCGAGGCGTTAAGCAGCTCTCCCGCCGTTCTCAGAACCTCGCTCGCGGAATCGTTCGTCTGT
Organism: Paenibacillus contaminans; assembly: GCF_003285015.1. Taxonomy (GTDB): domain Bacteria; phylum Bacillota; class Bacilli; order Paenibacillales; family NBRC-103111; genus Paenibacillus_V; species Paenibacillus_V contaminans. Next base: position 244,773 of record NZ_QMFB01000003.1, read on the forward strand.
TTGACGAGCCGCGTTATTTGCTCCATCATTTCGTTGAAGCTTGAGCTCAGTTGTCCGATTTCATCGCTGCTCGAGTAGTTCATCCGGACCGTCAAATTCCCCCGTTCGCCTTCCTTCATCAGGTTGCGGAGCTTGGCCAGCGGCCCGCCGATCATCCGGGCGACGAAAAATCCGGCGATACCGGCTACGGCCATAGCGATTAATGCCATAACCCACGTCACCGTCTGAATACGGCTCGTCTCTTTAACAAGCTCTTTTACAGGCGCGACGGCGGCGATTCTCCAATCGGACACCTTCATCGGTTTGTAGACTACCAGCTTCCTGTTGCTGTCAAGTTCAGCGATGGAGGAACCTGTCGAATCCGAATCGGATTGGTTGAGAGGCGTGTCGAATTTCGTTTCCACCGCTTCCGCATTCGGCGAGCTGATTAAGTTATTTTCGGAATCGACGATTACGATTTGACCGGTATCGCCGATCTTGATTTTGGACAGTCCGTCCGAAATGGTGCTGAGCTTGATCTCGAACAGCAGCAAGAACGCCTTCTTGCCGGTAAGCGGATCGGTCAAAATTCTGGTCATGCCGAATACAGGCTCGCGCACGCCTTCGCTGAAGCCGGTTTTCTTCGAGTCCAGCCAGATGACTTGTCCGTCGGATTCGGACGCCAGCTTGAACCAGTCGGTCTTCAAAAAGTCGAAATTCGAGAAATTCGAACCGGCGAGAACCGGCTTCACTTCTCCTTTTTCCTCAAGCGGCAGCAAGCTGATGCTGAAAATGGTGTTGTTTCCGAGCAGATAGCTTTGCAGCTTATCGCTTAATTCCTTGAATCTTGTCAATTTCTCGTAAGCATTCTCGTTCGGCTCCATGTAGTTCCGCAGCGACGTCTTGAACGTGTTGTCCGTCAGAAACTGCATCGAAATCGCTTCGTAATTTTTAAGCATGAGCTCCAGCTTGTCGGCAGCTTCGCTGATCGTCTGCTCGGTGGAGACCGCCATTTTTTCCTCAATGATACTTTTGGACTGGTAATACGAAAATAAACCTACAGCTACAACCAGCACCACGATACAAATGAAGAAGATCAAAAACAGCTTCATTCCTACCGACTTTATCGGGTTCTTTATGGCGATGCCTTGCGTCCCTGGCGCGTCTCCGTTCGTCTTTCCCGGAACTTGTTTCCGCAAACGCCCAATCGAGGCATTCACTTTCCTGAAGTATTCGTTGATCGGTTTCAAAATGGAAACACCTTCCTCGAAATGATATGTATATAGTATATTTCGACAGGAGGCCCCGTTTCCTTTACATGATTTTTAAAAAAATAAAAATCCCCGAATCATTTTCGGGGACTTTTCTCCTGAACCTGCTATTATTTTCATCGTATTGCGGTATTTGCCGTAGTCTTTACGACCCCGATGCACCGCTAAGCCATGACTATAGAACCTTTCCGAACGGGAATGTATACCTACTTGCGCTAGGCTCAGCCCTTGCCTGTTTTCTTTCTCATCATATCGAAATAACGGACCGGCTGATCGACCAGGAAACGGACATGCTGCAAAGGATGACGCGCGGCAGTCAGCTCGTTGCCTTCCGCATCCCATATGGTACCGACAACCTGCTTGAAGCCTGTTCCCCCGGGACCGAAAAACTCGACTTCCTGGCCCGGTTTAAAAAAGTTGCGCTGCTGAACGGTAGCCATTCCCGACGCTTCATCGTAAGCCGTCACGAGACCTGCAAAATCGTAATTGACCGCTTTTTCTTCCGGTCCGAAAATATGGTCCTCATGCCCGGGCTCATCGAAGAAAAACCCGGTGTTAAGCGGACGATTCGCCGCCTTGCCGATTTCGTCAAGCCATTCCTGCTTCAGCTCGTAGCCGTCCGGATCGGCCAAATAGGCATCGATCGCTTGCCGGTACGCGTTAATGACTGTGGCTACGTAATGAATGCTTTTCATGCGTCCTTCGACTTTAAAGCTTTCCACCCCGGACTCGATCATCTGCGGAACGTATTCGATCATGCATAAGTCCTTCGAGCCCATCGTAAAGGCGTCCTCGCCTTCGGCAAAGAGCGGTATTTCCTTCATTCCTTCTTTAAAATGCCCGACGGCGGCATCCTGCATCGCTTCTTCTTCCGAAACGAATACGTCGCCGGACGGCTGCCCGCTTTCAAACATGTCGTATTTCCAGCGGCAAGATTGACAGCAGCCTCCACGATTGGAGTCCCGGTCGGTAAAATGATTCGACAACACGCATCGCCCCGAATACGAGCTGCACATCGCTCCATGCACGAAAACTTCGATTTCGATATCGACATTCCGTTTGATTTCGTGAATTTCTTCCATATTCGCTTCGCGGGCAAGCACGACGCGGTCGACGCCGTCTTCCTTCCAGAACTGAACGGCTTGCCAGTTCATCGTAGACTGCTGCGTGCTCAGATGAATTTCCAGCTTCGGCGCTACGCGGCGGCATGTTTCGATAATAACGGGATCGGCAACGATAATCGCCGCTACGCCTGCGTCCTGAAGTCCGCGCAAATAATCCTCGAGTCCTTCGATATCCTCGTTATGGGCATAAATATTCGTCGCGACGAACACTTTTGCGCCGTAACGATTCGCAAACTCGACGCCCTCGCGCATTTCCTCCTGCGTAAAATTGTCCGCATTGGACCGCAGTCCGTACTTTTGTCCGCCGATATATACGGCATCCGCACCGTAATGAACGGCAAACTTCAGCTTTTCAAGATTGCCTGCGGGAGCGAGAAGCTCCGGCCTTTTAAGCTGTCTGCCCGAGCTCCGGGCAAGCGATTGGTTCTCGCGAAGCGCTGTGCCTTTCCCTTCCGCGGCGGAGCCGATCGTCTCTTGCTGTGCGTCCGCTTGAGCGGAATTCGATTGTATCGTCACGCTAGCCACCTCCATTTTATTTCAACGCAATGTGACGTTCTCTCAGGATAAACGCCTGCCCGCGTCTTCTTTTAATAAACCTGTTCCTTATAGAAAAATCCGAACGAAAGCGGCCGCTCGCCAGGCTGAATTCGCTCGATCTCTTGCAGCAGCTCCTCATCGAACGTATACCCCTCGGGGTCGGCGAAATACGCATCGATCGTCTTGCGGTAAGCGGCGACTACCGTTTCGTTATACCGGACATCCTTCATCAAGCCTTCGATCTTCAAGCTGTCTATGTCCGCTTCCAACAGCTCATGCAAGCTTTCCAGCATGCACACGTCGTCCGGACTCATAATATGCGTTCCGTTTTTGTCTTCGTAGATCGGATATTTCTCATCCTGACGCTCCGCTTCAAGCAGAAACAAGCCGCGCTCCTTGCCGATAACGGCGTTATCGACGGGCCGTCCGAGGTGATCGAAATAGTTTTTGACCATCTGCCGCTTCGAGTGAAAAATATTCGTAATGCCATGCACCTGCACTTGTACCTCGATATTCGCTTTTCGCTTGAATTCAAGCACCTGCTCCAGGTTTAGTTCCCTTGCCAGCACAACTCTCGTGGCCCCTTTGCCTGCCCAATAGTTGGCGGTCGCATAGTTGGTTGCCGTCATCTCCGGATTCCAATGAAACGGCAGCTTCACTCCTGCCTCGCGGGCAGCCAGCAGCAGCGCCGGATCGCCGAATACGATCGCGTCCGCGCCGCACTGCTCCATCTGCGACAAATAACCGGGAAGCTCAGGCAAAATAGTATTATCCATAATATTGTTCGCAACGACATACACCTTCGCGCCGCCGTTATGCGCCAGCTTGACCGCTTCCGCAATCCGGTCGGGCGTAAAATCGCCGGCCAGCCGCATGCCAAACTTTTGCTCCCCGATATTGAAAGCATTGGCTCCGGCTTCAATCAGCCTTGCCATTTCATCTATTGTTGCCGCTGTCGTCAGCAGCTCCGGTTTCTTCATCAATCCATTCACCCTTTCCACATGCCGCAAAACAAACCATCCTTGATCTTAACAAATAACGCCCTTAATGTGAAGCATCGTACAGATGCCGATTCCGGCTATGAAGACGAAAGCCGAACGAAGCCGGTTATTGATTCTTTTTGCTTCGCTCGATATTTTTCTTGTGCTCTTCGAAGGTTTCGGCGAACAAATGGCCTTGCGTGCCGTCTTTTTTGGTGACATAAAATAAATAATTCGTTTTCTCCGGATACAAAGACGCTTTGATCGACGACAAGCTCGGACTCGCGATCGGGCCAGGCGGCAATCCATTGATTTTGTAAGTGTTATACGGGCTCTCGACGAGCAAATCCTTTTCCAATAGACGCTCTTTGGGCTTGTCCAGGACGTATTGAACGGTCGCATCGATTTGCAGCGGCATTTTTTTGGCAATTCTGTTGTAGATGACGCCTGCGACCACGGCACGCTCCTCCTCCACCACGACTTCCCGCTCTACCAGCGAAGCGATCGTCAAAAGCTGGTGGAACGTTAGGCCGCGTTCCTCCAATTTCGCCTTCCAGTCGGCAGGCAGCTCGGCCAGCTTCCGATCCCATTCCGAAACGAGTCTGTTCAAAATATCTTCCGGCGTACTCGTCTTTTTCATTTCGTACGTTTCCGGGAACAAATATCCTTCCAGCCGATGCTTGATTTCCGGCTTATCCGGAATATCGGACGTCCAGCTGTCGGGGAGGTCGCGCCGTTCATTCGTCATTGCTACGAAGCCGGCAACGTCCACTATCCCCTGCTCGCCGAGCCTTTCGGCGATCTGCTGTACCGTGAACCCTTCCGGAATCGTAAAACGAATGACTTCCTCTTTCACAGTTTCGCCCTGATTCAGCTTGCCGATAATTTCATCGAGCGTCAAACCGGGCTTCATATCGTATTCCCCCGCTTGAAAACGGCTGCCCTGCTTCTTGTAACGCAAATAATAAACGAATAATGTGCTGTTTTTGATCATCCCTTTTTCTTCAAGCGTAGCGGCGATTTCATTCGTCCCCGTTCCCGGCGGAATCGAAATGCGAATGGGCTGATCGGCCCTGGTCACGGGCTGAAGCTGGCTCCACACGTAATAATAGCCGCCGGCACCGGCCAGCGCGAAGAGGGTCAAGATAATCAGAATAACGATCAATGCCGTTTTCAGCTTGCTTTTTCGCTTCGGGAACCCGTTCGAATCCTGGAAAAACTCTGCCTTGTTGCTGAAGTTTTCTTCCCCCACGTATATTCTCCTCCAATAATCCGGCACATTCGCGTATATGGAAACCGCAAAAGAGAGCGGCGCAGGCGCCGCTCCCTCGTTAACCTCGTTGCGTACGCCGAGCGCCGATCAGCGGCCGTCGTCGAACGATACCGTCATTTCGTCAAAAAGCTCCGCAACCGCTTCATACTCGTCATCGTCCATGATCGTGTCGAGCTCGTACTCCCCGCTATCGTTTTTGACGATATGGTAAATTGCGACCTCTTCAAGATGCTGCATCGATTCCGATTGCAGGACTGCGTAATGCGTTCCGCCTAATGAAAATTCGGCCAATATCGCAAAAGGCTCAGGACGGTTGCCTTCGCCTTCCAGCTCGACCGTATCCCCATAAGTCTCTTGAAGCCAACGAATCGGCACGACATCCTTCAGCGTGTACGAAATCATGCTTTTTCCTCTTCTTCGCCGTCCATTTCCGCCATCAGCGTATTGAACGTTTCTTCGACGATATTCCACTCTTCCTCGTCGTCAATCGTATACAGCTGCAAGTCATCGCCGTCTTCTTCGTAACGGAATGCGAGAAGCTCATCCTCTTCCTCCGCTTCGACCGGGTACAGCACCATATATTTGCGATCGGAGCCGTCCTCCACTTCGAATCTGGCAATAACCTCGAACTCTTCCTCGTTGCCTTCTTCGTCCGGAATATAAATGATTTCCGGTTCTTCTTCCAAGTTCAAATGTTGTTCGTTTTCCACAAGACATCCCCCTCATTTATTCGTTTTGGCGTCCATATAGTTTTGCAATATGAGCGCGGCGGCCATCTTGTCGATGACCAGCTTACGTTTCTTCCGGCTAACATCCGCCTCAAGCAGCGTACGTTGAGCAGAGACGGTGGTCAGCCTTTCATCCCATAAATGAACGGGCACCTGCAGGGTCTGCTTCAAATGCTCTGCAAAAGCGATACAAATTTCGCCGCGAGGCCCGACCGTTCCGTTCATATTTTTCGGAAGGCCGACCACGATCTCGGCAACGCCGTACTCCGCCATGATCGCCTGCATCCTTGCGAGATCCAGTGCGTCATTTTTGCGGCGGATCACTTCAAGCCCTTGCGCCGTCCAGCCGAGCTCATCGCTCAGCGCGACGCCAATCGTTTTGTCTCCGTAATCCAGTCCCATCAGTCGCATGTAAATTGGTTAGCCGTCCTTTGCATTTGTTGTCAAGGATTAACGGCTGAGCCGTCCTAAACGCTTTCGGAGAAAGCGACATCGTAAGCTTAAGCTTATGAAGATCGCGTTTACCGGGTAATGGAACAATCAACGAAGGATATACGTGCCGACAATTTCAAAAAACCGGCGAAGGCTTTTTGAACGCATGCTTTCACTTGTTGTGTGCCAAATACGACCGGACCAGCTCCTCGATCAATTCGTCGCGCTCCCGCTTCCGGATTAGACTGCGCGCATTGTTATGGCGCGGAATGTAAGCCGGATCGCCGGAGAGCAAATAGCCGACAATCTGATTGATCGGGTTATAGCCCTTTTCTTGAAGCGCATCATAAACGGCCAAAATAACTTCCTTCGGTGATGTTTCGATCCCTTCCGGTTTGACGTCGAATTTCATCGTTTTATCCATGGAACTCATCACCAGCACCTCCCGAATCGGACGTTTCTCTACGCGAATTGCAACTTCACTTCATCTATGCATATATTCTGTGCGAAAGGAAACAATTCCTTTTTTTTAAGCAAAAATTCACAAATTGTTACCTATTTTTCGAAAAAACCTTGTTACACCTATACCAATGCGGCTACGAGGCTTTCCACATGCTTGAGCGCTTCGTCCAATTTAGCCGGATCTTTACCGCCCGCCTGTGCCATATCCGGCCGTCCGCCGCCGCTGCCGCCGCAAATCGCCGCGACTTCCTTGACGATTTTGCCGGCATGTACGCCTTTGCCGATCAAATCCTGCGTAACCGCTGCGACCAGATTGACTTTTCCGTCCGTAACCGAGCCAAGCACGATAACGGCCGAGGATAGCTTGACTTTCATCTGATCGACGATCGTCCGCAGCGCGTCCATATCGCCGCCGACTTTAGCCGCCAGCAGGTTCATTCCGCCGACCGATTTCACTTGATCGCCCAAATTCCCCGCTTCAACGGCACTCAGCTTATCTTTCAACGAATCGTTCTCGCGTCCCAGTTCTTTTACTTGTTGAAGGAGTCCGTCGATGCGCTTCGGCACGTCGGCGATATTCGACTTGAGCGCAGATGCCGCCTGCTTCAGAAGGTCCAGCTGGCCGTCCAGGTAATCGTACGCATGACGGCCGGTTACCGCTTCGATCCGCCGAACGCCCGAACCGATGCCGCTTTCGCTGACGATTTTGAACAGGCCGATTTGCGAGGTGCTCTGTACATGGCAGCCGCCGCAAAGCTCGATGCTGTAGTCGCCAACGCGAACGACACGAACGACGTCCCCGTATTTCTCGCCGAAAAGCGCCATTGCGCCGAGAGCCTTCGCTTCCGCAATCGGCATTTGCGAAATGTTCAGCACCGTATTGTGCCAGATCTGGTTATTGACGCGCACCTCGACATCCTGCAGCTCGTCGGCGGTGATGCTGCCGAAATGCGAGAAGTCGAAGCGAAGACGATCCGGCGATACTTGCGAGCCCGCTTGATTGACGTGGTCGCCCAGCACTTCCTTCAGCGCTTTATGAAGCAGATGGGTTGCCGTATGATTTTTGACGATATCGTCGCGCATGGAACGGTCGATTGCGGCTTCAACGGTATCCCCTTTGCGGAGAACGCCGGATTCGACGACAACCGTTTGCACATGCTGGCCGTGCGGCGCTTTGCCGACTTCCTCGACCCTGGCGCGGACCGAACCGTTCGACAAAGTTCCGTGATCGCTGACTTGGCCGCCGCTTTCGGCATAAAAAGGCGTCCGGTCTAACACAACTTGGCAGGTTTCGCCTGCGCCGACCATATCGACCATCTGCTGATCAAAGACAATCGCAATAATTTTCGCGCTTATTATCCCATCATTATACCCAACAAATTCCGTTTTATCCGTATATTCGGCAAGCGGACCGCCCTGCACCTTCATGCTTTCCGATTCCTGACGGGCTGCACGCGCGCGCTCGCGCTGCTCCTCCATCGCTTTGTCGAAGCCCTCGCGGTCGACGGTAAGGCCCTTCTCGCTCGCATAGTCTTCCGTCAAATCGAACGGGAAGCCGTACGTATCGTACAACTTGAACGCATCCGCCCCGTTGATTTGGGTAACGCCGTCCTTGCCCGCCTTATCGGCAAGCTCCGCCAAGATGGCAAGCCCGTCGGACAACGTTTCGTGGAACCGTTCTTCCTCGGTACGAATAACCTTTTCGATGAATTCGCGCTTCTCTACGACTTCCGGATAGTAGACGCCCATAATTTCTCCGACGATCGGCGTCAGCTCATACAGAAACGGCTTATCCATGCCGAGCATTTTTCCGTAGCGGACGGCGCGGCGCAGCAAACGGCGGATGACGTAGCCGCGTCCCTCGTTCGACGGCAGCACGCCGTCGCCTACCGAGAATGCAACCGTTCTGACATGGTCAGCAATAACTTTAAGAGCCACATCGTTATCCGAATTCGCACCGTATTCGACGCCTGCTATTTTGCAGGTTTGCTGGATGATCGGCTGGAACAAATCGGTATCGAAGTTCGATTCGACATCCTGGAGGATCGAAGCGAAACGTTCGAGACCTGCGCCCGTATCGATATTTTTGTTCGGAAGCGGCGTGTAGCTGCCGTCCTTGTTGTGATTGAATTGCGAGAAAACAAGATTCCATACTTCGAGGAACCGCTCGTTCTCGCCGCCCGGCCAGCATTCCGGATCGTTCAGATCGCCGTATTTGTCGCCGCGGTCGTAGAAAATTTCGGTACACGGACCGCACGGTCCTTCGCCGATATCCCAAAAATTGTCCTGCAGCTTATAGATGCGCTCAGCGGGAATGCCGATTTTTTCATTCCAGTATTTGTATGCCTCTTCGTCCTCCGGATATACCGTAACGGAAAGACGGTTCGGATCGAAGCCGATCCACTTCGGGTCGGTCAAAAACTCCCAAGCCCAAGTAATCGTTTCTTCCTTGAAATAATCGCCGATCGAGAAATTGCCGAGCATTTCGAAAAACGTATGGTGGCGGCGCGTTTTACCGACATTCTCGATGTCGTTGGTGCGAATGCACTTTTGCGAGTTGGCGATCCGCGGATTTTCCGGCTTCACGCGGCCGTCGAAATAGGCTTTAAGCGGCGCCATGCCGGCATTGATCCACAGCAGCGACGGATCGTTATGCGGGACGAGCGGAGCGCTCGGCTCGATTTTATGGCCTTTCTCGGCGAAAAATTCCAACCATTTTCGTCTGATTTCACTTGCTTTCATTTGAACCCCTCCGTTTATTATTTGTTTTATTGTCCGCTTGTTCGGAATGCCGAACCGTTCTGGTCCGCATCGTTGGCGCCGTACTAGTCGGAAGACCTCGTTTCGCTATGGCCGGCCGTTTTTTTCAGTAACTCGATGATTCTGTCGTTCTGCATCGCTTGCGTTTTCCCGAGTTCGATCAACTCATTCAATTTCCCCATAATCGCAAGCATGATGAAAACCCAGAATAATGCAGAAACGATACCGATCAGTAACATCGTATCCCCCATAGCGGCCCCCTTTTCCTGTTCCAAAAAAACAAAAAACGCCCCTGAAAACAGGGACGAATCATTCGCGGTACCACCCTGGTTATCGCGTGCAAGACGCAATCTCCTCATAAAGACGATAACGGGTCTGACGCCGGCGGAGTTGTTCCGCGCTCCGAAATTAGCTAAACCATTCTTCATCGCAAAGGCTCTTCCAGCAGGGGCACAGCGCCTCCTAAGCCTTCTCTCTGTCCGACGGGCTATGGGTTTTGGATTTCGTCTTCGCTTTACCGATTTGTAAACTTCGATTCTTCCATAAAATTATAAACAATCGCGCCAATCCCTGTCAAATCTATTCTTTTATGAAAGGGCGACTGAAATGTCCGCCAGCAAGGATAAACGGCTTCGCCGTCCTTTAAAGGACTGGCGCGTCTACCGGGAAATCGAACAATCAGCGGAGATATACTTTCTGAAGATTTTTAAAAAAAGAAACCTCGATCAGAACGCAATCGGGGTTTCCTTTATATTTTACTCGTTGATTTTACTCGTTCATAAAACCGATTTCGATCAGCGTACGCCTCACGAGTGCCGCCGCTTCTGCTCGGGATACGTGGCGCTGCGGGTTCAGACTGCCGCCATTTCCTTGGACGATGCCGGCTTCGATAAGCGCACTTGCAGCTTCTACCGCCCATGGCGATAACGAACCGGCATCGGAGAACCCAGTCAATGATGGCTTGGAAACCGCCCAATCCGCTCCCGCCTTTTGAGCCGCGCGGTACAACATAACGAACAACTGCTCACGTGTAACCTGCTCGTCAGGGTTGAAACGGTCGTCAGCAATGCCCTCAGCCAACCCTTCTTTAACGGCGGCACCGATCCATCCGGCTGCCCAGTGGGATGGTCCCACATCGGCAAAGGCTTTCGCGCCGCTGTGTTCCGTCAAGCCAAGCGAACGAACCGTTATTGCAGCGGCTTGCGCTCTCGTTAACTTACCGTCCGGATTGAAAACCGAATCATCTTCGCCGTTCAAAATCAGCTTAGCCGACAGCTGTCTAATATCTTCTTTAGCCCAGTGCTCGGCCGTATCGGTATAGGACACCGGTGAAGTCTCCACAATCGTATAGATACTGTTATGATTCGTACGGATCGTCGCCAGCATTTCGTCGCCCTTAACCTCGAATGTGGTCGGCACCGGGTACAGCTTGCCTGTCGCAGGATCGTAATAAACGCCCGTCATGCTTTGAGGCTCGTTTCCTTTCGGAAGCGAAATGGTGCGCTCTACAAATGCATGATCAAAGCTCGCAATCGTAATGGTCTTCCCGTTCGCTTCGGCAACAAGCGTAAAATCGAATCCCGCGGCAACCGGTTTGACTCCCAGTTCTCGGCCTGCAGCTTGAATTCCGCTTTGGGTATTTTGATCCGTCTTGGCGACCGAGACGCTTAGCTTTACGTCTTCTACGGATGCGTTAAGCTGTCCGGCTAAAGCTTGATAATCAAGCGACGCTGCAGGAATTTGCAAACCGAAGCCGTTCCCGTTAAACGAAATGCTTGCATTCGGCAGCGAGTCCCGGACACTTGCCAATGACGAAACAGGAAGCTCGATTGTTACCGAATTTTCTTGCACGGCACTTAGGTCAAAGGTTATCGCTTGCGATTGCTCCTTCTTCTCCAGGAGCTTGGCTACCGCATCGTCAAATACGTTTTTGTCCAGCGTGAACGCTGCTGTTCCTTTACCTCCGTCGCTCTCACCCGTAACAGGAGTTAACGCACCGGTCGGGAATGAAACTCCATTCGCGCCGATTTCCGCTTTTGGCGGCAGCTCTTCTTTCTTTCCGCCTTCATTCGGTACCTGTGTTACAGGACCCGGATTCGAAGGAGGCGGCGAGCTATTGCCGGGAGGTGTCGATGGCCCTGTTGTCTGGCCTGGGTTTGGGTTTGGGCTTGGGCTTGGGCTTGGGCTTGGGCTCGGGCTCGGGCTTGGGCTTGGGCTTGGGCTCGGGCTCGGGCTCGGGCTCGGGCTTGGGCTCGGGCTTGGACTCGGTGTCGACGGCAAAACGAATTGCTTGACCTCGGAAACTTCCGATTCGTTTCCATCTTGATCGACAGCACTCACACCGATGCTGTAGGTATTACCGCTGACCAATTCCTCAATGATGGCGTTAGCCTCTGTAAGCAAGCTTTCACGTTTAATTCCGTCTACGTACAGATAGTAACCTTTTAGATCTGGCTCCGTATTGTCGTCCCAGCTCATTTGAACAGCACCGTTTGTAACAGTTCCATTCAGACCGACAGGTTTCGCCGGAGGAGTAGTATCTGCAATAAACTCCAAAACCGGCATTGTCATGATAAAATAATGATCAACGACTGCACCCGGCTCTGTAATTTTCGCTACAGTAATAGAGCGTTCGCCATAAATGGCAGTTATTTTATAGGTCCCGACAGGAACATCGAAATAATAGCGTAAAAAACCATCATATTCCTCGTCGTAAACATGATAGCTACCTATATTCGTATTGCCTTCAGGGTCTCCAATCTTACCGCTGAAAAGCACTTCGCCGTCTTTAACATCGGAAATTTCAACAACCGTACCTGCTTTCAGGGTGTTGTTCAATTTGACGATCCCGCTTACACGGTAACCTTTTATTTGTGATCCGTCGATAAAAGTCCCTGCGAAAGGCATTATTTTATCCGGTCCTCTATCCCCATCGGGATTCACAATTCCCTTGATCGAGACTTGATAAACTGGTCCAACCGTAATCCGGGTGGTTGTTAGAAATACGCTCAATCCGTCTTCGCTCGGCTTTGCGTCAACTACCGCTACCGCATTATCGATCATGTAATGAGAGATATCCTTGGCGGTTACTGGATCTACCGGGTTATTGAAGAAAATTTTAATCATTTGAGAGGTGATAGAAATCGCCGCAATAGCTTCGGGAAGACTGTTCGGATAGTTGTTATTGATTTTCGCAAGCATAGATTCTTTTCCCATCTCATTAAAAGCGCTTACCGCAAAAACATAACCTTTCTTATCGATCAAATCTTCGATTAGATAAGTCGATTCGGTTGTTGTACCTATTTTAATATAGTTTACATAGATATTATATCCGCTTATATTCGGATCAGCGCTATAAGTCCAGCTTAGAACGGTTCCTGAAGGTATGACTGAATATTCCAATCCTTGAGGCGGAGAAGGAGCTCCGGATTCTGCTCCGACAATGCCGCCGGTCGGCGGCGGTGGATTATTTGGCTGCGCAGCCTGCACTGCCGATAAGCGAAAACCGCCTATGACGGTAATCGCAAGAAGGATGATTGCTATCCTTCTAAAGAACGAATTCTTTTGTCTTTGTCCTGTAGTCAAAATTAGGGAGGCCTCCTCATTAATGAGATATACCTCCCAAATATACAAGCCACTTAGCGCAAATGCTGTAGAATTTTGTCGATAACTTTTAGTATTTGTATATTCTTTTTGCTAACTCCGTTCCTACACCGTCTTCCGCTGAATGTAATACAGCATGACATGCTGCACGATAACTTTGCCGACTGCAAACACAGGAACTGCCAAGATGAGTCCCAAAACTCCCGCAAGCTCGCCTCCGACCAACAATGCGAAAATGATCGTTAACGGATGCATATGCAGCGTTCTTCCGACGACCTGAGGGGAAATGACGTTGCCCTCGAGTATTTGCACGATCGTATTGACGATAACGACGTACAGCACCATTTTCCACGAGATGGTTGCCGCCATGATAAGCGCAGGAGCCGCTCCCAAGTAAGGACCTAAATAAGGGACGATGTTGAAAATCGCTACAACGCTGGCCAGCAACAACGGATAAGGCATATCGATCAGCCAGTAACCGATGTATGCCAGAAGGCCGACGATGATGCAGACGAGAAATTGACCGCGTATGTAACTGCCCAGCGCCGAATCGATATCGATGAGAAGCTTGACCGTTTTTTTGCGATGGGACTTCGGGACGATAGCCAAAACCGCCCGCTCGATAAGCTGAAAATCCTTCAAAATGTAAAAGGCCAGAAACGGAATAATGAACGCGATAAACACGGCATTAATCGTACTGCCGATCCCGTCGATATAATTCGAGATGGCTTGCGAAATTCCGTTCTCGACCTTTTCAAGCGAATCGAAAATGCCCATCCGCACGCTCTCCGGCAAATACCGGTTATCGTTCAGGCTGTCCATCAAGCCTTGCGCCCGCATCGTCAGCTGCGGCATATGGACGTTCAGCTCTGTCAGCTGCGACATGAACATCGGGATCAGATTGATCATCACGACAGTCAGCGACGTTATAAAGACGGCATATATAAGCAGCACCGCAATGGTACGCGGCACCTTCCTAACATTAAGCAGCGAAACGATCGGATTGAGCACGTAGGAAATGATCATCGCGATGATGAATGGTCCCAGGACCGCCTTTAAGAACCCGTACGTCCAGGACAAAATCGGACTGATCCGCACAAGCATGTACAAGATGATGAGGCCTAACAACACATATACGAAAACGGAAAACAACCGGCTTTTGAAAAATGGCTCCATACGTTCACCCAGCCCTCACAAGCAAATATATATGCTTAAGTATATGTACGAGCCAGCCGATTTAATCCAAAGACTGCTTTAAGCTGCAAAAGCAGGATGTGAACCGGGCGGGTTAACCGCCGGCACAAATAAAAATTCCGACTTCAAGCAAACTGACGCGGGTCCGCGCAAGGTTTGATTAAAGCCGGAATTATGTTCATCCGTTCCATTCGATTCAGTTGGCGTGAACTTGAGGAATTTCCTCTTCGAAGAACAAATCGTCCAACGAGCTGAGCGTACCGTCTTCCTCTACTTGGTAGACGGACATTTTATCGCCGTTGACAGTCAACTCAATAAAGCAGCCCCAGCAATAAAACTGGTGGGAGCCAATCTTCCCAATGTCTTTGGAATTGCAGTTCGGACACCGCATCATCGCATCACCCTATTTCGTTTGTAATTTCATTCAAATCCTGCCCGGCATGCACCGGTACGAGAAGGACATCTTCTCCGAGCGTCGTTTTGTCAGGAGCAGGAAGCCATTTGCGGCCCTCGGTCACATCCGACAGAAAGCCATCCGACAATTCATATCCTATTATTGTTTTATCCATATTTTCGGAAAAATAAACATCTTCCACTAAACCGAGCTGCTGTCCGTTAACGGTCATAATCGGAACGCCCTTCAGCTTTCTCTTGCCGTTTACCAAACAAATGCTGTCAGGCGTTTCCTCCCAATTGCGGAGAACCCAATCCCCATGAACCGTTATCGCGTCTTCGCCGAACGACACCACGTCGTCCCAATCGATATATCGCGCGGCCGTAAACCAGTTTTTCGTCTCCAATACGACGCCTTGGGCCTGCATCTCGGCATCTAGCCAAAAATCTTTCGCCGTGCCGAGCCTTTTGCCATTGGACACGCCGATCACAGGCAGCCCCAGAATATCGTAAGCTTTACGCAAATGCCCTTCACCCCACCCGTTGAGCGATGCCTCATTCGGCTCGTCCACATTTTTTGCCAAAGGTGGTTGGATTATTCAGAGGGGGATTTTGGAATAACGGAAACTACTTTCTATTACGGATACGCGAAACGATGGTAGCGGCTCTCTCCGCCGCCAGAACGATTTCGTCCTCCGGCTGACCGGCGCCAAAGCTGAAGCGAACCGCCGATCTCAGCACTTCCTCCGGCAGCTGCATCGCCTGCAAAACGTGCGAAACCTCTAATGAACCGGATGTACAGGCCGAACCGCTTGCTGCGGCGATGCCTTCCAGATCAAGGTTCATCAGCAGCGTTTCCGTATCGACGCCAGGAAAGCTGACGTTGACGATATGCGGCAGCCTGTGCGAAGCATCAGGATGACCGTTCTCGACAAAACCGCCGTCACCTAAAAACTTTTGGAAGGTTTCTACCATCTTTTGACGAAGTTTGGCACAATTTTGTTGCAGTTGTCCGATATTTTGTACCGCAAGCTCGGCTGCGGCGGCAAATCCGACGATACCTGCTACATTCTCGGTACCGGCACGGCGTTTGCGCTCTTGGGAGCCGCCGAACAGCTGCGGCGACAAATGGACGTGCGGTGCGCAGTAGAGCGCTCCCGTTCCTTTGGGGCCTTGAATTTTGTGGGCGGAGAAGCTCATGAAATCGACGGGGAGCTGCGATGCTTGAAGGTCGATATGTCCGAGAGCCTGCACGGCGTCGACGTGAAACAGGATACCTCTGGACCGGGCCAGCTCTCCGATTGCTCGGATTGGCTGCAGCGTACCGACCTCGTTATTGCCGAACATGATACTGATTAAGACGGTATCTGGTCTTATCGCTCGCTCCAAATCCTCGATTCGAATAAGACCGGTCGTATCTACTGGAAGATACGTCACTTCATGACCTGCGCGTTGAAGCTGCTCGCAAGTATGAAGGACGGCATGATGCTCGATTTGCGACGTAATGATGTGGCCCTTCTGCCCTTTGCCCTTGCTTGCGGCGGCAGCAATCGAGCCGAATATCGCCAAATTATCGCTTTCCGTACCGCCGCTTGTAAAAATAAGCTGTCTGCTGTCGCAATGCAGCGCAGCGGCGAGCCGATCGCGTGCATCGCTTACCGCCAAACGCGCAGCCATTCCGAACCGATGCGTGCTTGACGGATTTCCGAAACCGGAAACCCCGCTTAAATGCGGCAGCATACGTTCAAACACGGCAGGATGAAGCGGAGTCGTCGCGGCGTGATCCAAATAAATGTCATTCATCGCTTTCACCAATCTAAATGTAGAACATGTAGTTGTCGTTTTTGCCTTCGTCATGGAAAGAAATCAAGTTTGCCAATGACGTCGTGTCCAATACTTGCGCAATGCTGTCACGAATGCGAACCCACAGGTCTCTCTTCGCAGGATCGTCTTCTTCCGTAAAATCTACGGGACTGATCGGCCCTTCCAGCACGCGAATAACATCGCCTGAAGTAATCTCTTCCGGAGAGCGAGACAAAATGTAGCCACCGTAAGCGCCGCGAATGCTTTTAACCAGGCCTGCATTGCGAAGCGGCGCAACAAGCTGCTCCAGATAGTGTTCGGAAAGCTGGTGTTTCTCTGCAATACTCTTCAAAGATGTCGGACCTTCGCCGAATCTCGTTGAAAGCTCCATCAT
Organism: Paenibacillus contaminans; assembly: GCF_003285015.1. Lineage (GTDB taxonomy): Bacteria > Bacillota > Bacilli > Paenibacillales > NBRC-103111 > Paenibacillus_V > Paenibacillus_V contaminans. The sequence goes on from NZ_QMFB01000003.1 coordinate 261,706, forward strand.
TATCGTTAGTCCATATCGGCCCTTGGTGGAAATCTTCAAAACAGCACCTCATTTATCGCTATTTTACCCGAGCGGCCGAATTGCCGCCCCATCCCGACGATTTGGCAAAGAATCGGGAGCTTGCCGTATGTCGTAACGGCTTTATTCATCAAGTCGTATAGTCTTCATTTAAGTCTCAGCAAGTAAATCCCCCGCTGATCGTTCGACTTTCCGATAAACGCACATGCCCGTAAAAAGCGGCGAAGCCGTTTATCCTTGCCTGCTATTAACATGACATACCCGCATTAAATATATGTTAACATACAATGATATCTCTTGAAAACAAAACAATGACAACTTCGTGAAAAAAAAGTGTTAAATTTCACAAAAATATTTGGCAAAATCACCGAAATACGTCCGTTTTCATAGAAAGTCATCGCATAATAGCATCCTCGCATAAAGCGTAAATAATTGATCGGCCGGAAATTAGTGACTCACGCCGACGTTGTGTTACAATAAAAATCAGTTTCGGTCATAAAGCGAGGTCATATACAATGAGTGATATAAAAAAAATGCCGCGTGTCGTACTGGGCATGTCCGGCGGCGTCGACTCCTCGGTTTCCGCCCTGTTGCTGAAAGAACAAGGGTACGAGGTTATCGGCGTATTTATGAAAAATTGGGACGACACGGACGAATTCGGCCGCTGCACTGCTGAAGAGGACGCGGAAGACGTCCGCCGCGTTTGCGCGCAAATCGGCATTCCGTGTTATACCGTTAATTTCGAGAAGCAATATTACGATAAAGTATTCGCCTACTTCCTGGACGAATACCGCAAGGGCAGAACGCCGAATCCGGACGTCATGTGCAACCGCGAAATCAAATTCGGCGAGTTTTTGCAAAAAGCGCTCGATCTGGGCGCCGATTATATCGCTACCGGACATTATGCCCGGGTGGAAGAGATAGACGGCGTCTTCCGGCTGCTGCGCGGGGTTGACGGCAATAAAGATCAAACCTACTTCTTGAATGCGCTGAATCAATATCAGCTGTCGAAGGCCATGTTCCCGATCGGGCATCTGCCTAAGCCCAAGGTGCGCGAGCTCGCGCTGGCCGCTGGGCTTGCTACCGCCAAGAAGAAGGACAGTACCGGCGTTTGCTTCATCGGCGAACGGAATTTCAAGGAATTCCTCAGCCAGTATTTGCCCGCCCAATCGGGTGAAATCCGGACGTTCGACGGAGAAGTGAAAGGCCGTCACGACGGGCTGATGTATTACACACTGGGACAGCGGCAAGGGCTCGGTATCGGCGGCTCCGGATCGGGCGAGCCATGGTTCGTGGCGGATAAGGATTTGGCGAACAACATCCTTTATGTCGTTCAAGGCGAAAGCGATCCGCGGCTTTACTCGGTCGGACTCGAAGCGACCGATGTGAATTGGATCAGCGGCAGCGCTCCTGCCGCGACGTTCCGCTGCACCGCGAAGTTCCGCTACCGCCAGCAGGACCAAGCCGTAACGGTTATTACGCGAGACGGCGGCATTTGCGATATCGTCTTCGACATTCCCCAGAAGGCCGTGACGCCGGGTCAATCCGTCGTATTTTACGATGGAGACGTCTGTCTCGGAGGCGGCACGATCAACCGTACGCAATGCATGGCGGAACGCTGATTCGCGCCTTCGTCCCACCTCCCCGGAGCTTGAAGCCGGGGAGTTTTTGAATGCTTGGGAGGGCGTCCGACCAAGTAAAAGTTTTTGCAACGGCCGCAACACTCGCAGACATCTTATGCTACAATAGCTTGTAACCATTTTTCCCAGCAGAAAGGAAGACTTCATCGTGACGACTGCCACTAAGGTTTATATAGAGGATATTATTAAAGCGAATCATGCCTTAAGCAAAATCATCGAGCAAACCCCTCTTCAACGTAACGAGCTGCTGTCCAACCAGTATGAGTGCAACGTTTACTTGAAGCGCGAAGACCAGCAAATCGTCCGTTCGTTCAAGCTTCGCGGCGCTTATAACTTCATCCAAAGCCTGACACCGGAGGAACGCAGCCGCGGCGTCGTCTGCGCGAGTGCGGGCAATCACGCCCAAGGCTTCGCGTATTCATGCAAGCATCTTGGGATACACGGCAAAATTTTTATGCCGACTACGACGCCCAAGCAAAAAATATCGCAGGTTAAATTTTTCGGAGGACCTTATGTCGAGGTAATCCTTACAGGCGATACTTACGACGATTCGTCAGCTAAAGCGAAAGCATACTGCGAAAGAGAAAATATGGTGTTCATCCATCCTTTCGACGATTATCGAACCATCGCGGGTCAAGGCACGGTCGGACTTGAAGTGCTAAACCAGATGCAAGAGACGCCCGATTTCGTTTTTGCTTCGATCGGCGGAGGCGGACTTGTCGCAGGGATCGGTTCTTATGTCAAAAGCGTTTCCCCCGGCACGAAGATCATCGGCGTCGAGCCTGCGGGAGCGGCCAGCATGAAAGCTTCGCTTGACGAAGGCTGTGTCGTTACGCTAGATACGATCGATAAATTCGTCGACGGCGCCGCCGTGAAGCAAGTAGGCCAGCTGACGTTCAGCATTTGCCGGCAGTTGTTGGACGATATCGTACTGGTTCCGGAAGGCAAGGAATGTACGACTATTTTGGAGCTGTACAACAATAACGCGATCGTTATCGAACCGGCCGGCGCGCTGCCTGTAGCCGCGCTTGATGCTTACCGGGAGCAAATCAAAGGCAAAAATGTCGTCTGCATCATTAGCGGCGGCAATAACGATATCGAAAGAATGCAGGAAATCAAAGAACGTTCCCTGATTTACGAAGGGCTTAAGCATTATTTTATCGTCAACTTCCCGCAGCGCTCGGGAGCCCTTCGCGAATTTCTCGAGGAAGTGCTTGGACCCGGCGACGACATCACCAGATTTGAATATATGAAGAAAAACAACCGCGACAACGCCCCGGCACTAGTCGGCATCGAGCTGAGCAACAAGGACGATTATCACGGCCTTATCGAGCGTCTGTCCAAGCGGGATTACGGCTTTGTCGAAATCAACAACGATGCGAGGCTGTTCAATTTGCTGATTTGATTCGGGAGATCCAAAGAATAACAAGCTATAAGGCGCATGTAAGCGGGATTCGCTGCTTAACATGCGTCTTTTTTGCATATTCATAACTTATTGTCATCAGTAATAGCCCCATGTTCAAACCTCAGTTTCCAAGACATTAGGACACCAGCAGCCATGGAAACAATTTCTCCTCTTGTTTTCAAGCCGTCTCCGGATTGGTTCGCCGCAAGTTTGGGGACGCTAAAGTAATCAGACATCGTTAGCGCATTGGGAGGAATGTCCGATGGACAAACGGGTAACCGCTGCATTAAGCGGCATCCTTATCGCCGTAGTGCTTGCAAGCGGCTGCGGAACAAAGAAATCAGGCGGAGAAGAGCAGCCTCAAGGCGGGAAGCTTAAAGCATTGGGCATGCAAAACGGTCAAATTCAGCCCCAAGGGAACATGAAGGCCCTAGCCTACACGGATGAGCACTACAATAAAATACGCGAGGCCTCCAAGGCCGTAGAAATGAAAACCGTATACGTCCCGCAGAACGGAGCAAACGGCGATAAGCTTGATTGGGTCGAGGTCGACAGCAACGTTATGATTCTCCACTACAAAAAGATGGACATTATCGAATACCAGAAGGAAGTGAAGCCGACCGGACGCGTTTCGAACGAGCAGGACGTCAAACTGCTGAACGGCGACGGCAAATGGTATACGATCGGCAAAAGACAATCGCTGCGTATGAAGCTGCCCGAAGCCTATGTCATCGTTTCTTCTCAAAAAGGAGTGCCTCGTGAAGAGCTTGAACGCGTTGCAGAGTCGCTTTTCCCGGTCGTGCCCGAGTCTTAGCGCCAGACGCCTTAACGGAAGTCCTCTTATTGAAAAAACGTCACGGCCCTGAATGGGACTGTGACGTTTTTTCGTTCCATATGAACAACGGTCATTCCAAAAAGTGCACGGCGCAAAAAGCGTCAGCTTTTCCGCTGTCTCCGCCGCAGCTGGTTTTGCTTGATTTTATCTTCCGTCCCCTGATCGCTCGCTTCAAAAAAGACGTCGTTTTTGATCGGGTTCGGCAAATATTGCTGATCGACGTAATGCCCCGGGAAGTCGTGCGGATACAAGTAGCCCTTATGGCCGAGCTTTTCCGCCCCGCTGTAGTGCGTATCCCGCAAATGCAGAGGCACCTCCGCCGATTTAAGCCGCTCCGCCGCATCCATAACCCGTGCTAGCGCCAGCGGGATCGCGTTCGATTTCGGGCTTTCCACGGCAAAAAGAATCGCCTGCGCAACGATATATTTCGACTCCGGCCAACCGATCCGCTCGAATGCCTGTGTAGCGCTTACCGCCTGGACCATCGCCTGCGGATTGGCGAGACCGATATCCTCGCTGCAAGCTACCGTCAGCCTTCGCAGGAAGACGCGCGGGTCCATGCCGAGCTTCTCGACCGCATACAGGAACCAGAATAACGCCGCATCGCTGGAGCCCCGTACGCTCTTATGAAATGCCGACAGGACGTCGTATTGCGTCGACTCGTCCGCCTTTACGGTCGGACGCCGGATCGATTCCTCCGCCGCCTCAAGCGTCAGCGGAATTGTGCCGTCCGCTTCAGGCGCGCTGGTCAGCGCCGCCAGCTCGAGCGCGTTGAGCGCGCGCCGGATATCGCCGTTGGCCATCGCGGCAATATGCGCGATCGCCTCTTCCTCAACGCGCAACGGGAGGAAGGCGAGCCCGCGCTCACGGTCCGCAAGCGCTCTGCGCATGGCGATTAGCGAATGCTCGTGCGTCAAATGCTTAAGCTCAAACAGCGTCGATCGCGAAAGCAAAGCGCCGTTCACATAGTGAAACGGATTTTCGGTCGTCGCCCCGATGAAGATGATAATCCCCTGTTCTACCGCCGGCAGCAGCGCATCCTGACGCGAGCTGTTGAAGCGGTGAACCTCGTCGAGGAACAAAATCGTCTTCTTGCCATACAAATCCTTGATTTGCTTCGCCTGCTCGATTACCTCGCGGACATCCTTCACGGATGCGTCCACGGCGTTCAAGCGTACGAATTCGCCTTGCGTTTTATGGGAAATAATGTGGGCCAGCGTCGTTTTCCCGGTGCCCGGCGGACCGTAAAGCAGAATCGAGGTTACTTTGTCCGCCTCGATCGCTCGCCTCAGCAGCTTGCCCGGACCGACAATATGCTCTTGTCCGATATAATCGTCCAGCGAAATCGGACGCATACGGTCCGCCAGCAGCTTTGTGCCCGGCTCGGCCGATGCCCGATAGGAGAACAAATCCATTTTTCGACAAGCTTCCTTTCCGTTAGCCGCCATCCAACGGCCGTCATTCTCGCTAGTATCCTCCCTATCATAACGCGAATGACTGCAGCTTGTCACGGCGGTTACCGTGTACGCCGCCCATTTCCGGCAAAAACACAAACAACTCTAGCAGATTATCGCATAACATATCGTAAATGCTAGAAGGAGGGAGTGCATTGATTGATATAACGCAATGGTTATGGTTTATCGGAGGCGTTCTGTTTATTCTCGTTGCCGAAGGCGCTGTCTGGATGTACTGGCGGCAATTCGGTCCGGGCTCGATCCGCGATTACATTTCGAGAGATGAGGAGCCGAACGGTCCCTATAAAGTATTGGCCAAATTCAAAACGCCCGCGCAAAAGGTTGCCCTGATCGAGTATGAAGGCGATTATCACGTTTTCGCCGATGGAAGCGAAATGTTCAGCACGACGGCGGAGGACGACAAGTTCGCGGAAGCGATCGTTCATATTCCGGCTGCCGTTGCGGAGCTTCACGAACGTATTCTCATCATCGGCTCGGGAGGCGGGATTACGACCAGGGAAGCGCTCCGATATTCCGAAGTAACCGAAATCGTCGCCATCGACGTCGATCCTGCCATCATGCATATGGGAAAAACGCTGGAGCCGCTCGTCAAGTTTAACAAAGGCTCTTTGAATAATCCGAAGGTCCGGACGCGCATTCAAGACGGACGCGCTTATCTGGAACAAACGTCCGAAACTTGGGATGTTATCGTGATCGATCTGCCCGACCCTAGCAGGAGATACCCCGAGCTGCGGCGTTTGTTCAGCGTCGAGTTTTATCGCTTGCTCAAAACCCGCTTGGAGCCGGGCGGCGCGGTCGCCGTCGCATGCTCCGCCGCTTCCGAAATGCCGGAATATTTCCGCGCCATTCAAGCGACGCTCAAAGCCGCCGGTTTCCACGTCATCCCTTATCATTACGACTTCATCGTCGAGCTCGGCGTCGATTGGGGTTTTTGTCTCGCCACGGTTATGCCTGTCAACAAACGCGATATACGGCTAAAGCTGCCGGCCAAGCATTTAAGCAGACGCCGGATCGACGATATGCTGCGAATGCCCATATACTTTAAAACAAGATGGGATGACCGTAAAATCCAAACCGACGAAAATCATCTGCTTGCGGATCTCGTCGAAAAAGCCGGAGGATAAGCAGTCTGCTTGCTTGATCTGCCTCCGATTCGGTAAGAGACTCCGAGAAGCAAGGATAAACGGCTTCGCCATCCTAAACGCTTTCGAAGAAAGCGACTTCGTAAGCATACGCTTAAGGACAGGCGCGTTTACCGATGATAAATCAGGCTTAGGAATTTTGTGAATCATATAAATTCTGGCTGATATTTAAAAAAAGCCCGAAGTCTCCGCTTCACGCGGCAGACGGGCTTTTTTTACGATTAAGCATATGGCGGTTACTGCGGTTCGTCGGACGCGATATTTTGCAGATTCGCCCGATCCTCCTGAAGCTGCTCCTTCACCCGCTCTACAGGCTCCTGATTCGGCACCTTAAGCGCCTGCTGCAAGGCGTTCTCGGCCGTATCAAGGGAATTGTACGCCTCTTCGATCAGCTGCTCCGCAGGATGGGACTGCGCTTTCGTTACCGCGCTGTGCGCCGATTCCGCCGCATCCTGCGCCTGGGATATGCTGTTGCTCGACTGTAAGCTTGTAGGACCATATCTCGGCATAAGAAAAACCTCCTTAATCCGTAATGGAAGTGGTAAAGCCTGACCATTAGGATGGAGGTTATCGGCATTTTTTATGCACTGTGTCAGTAAAGACCGGCAGTTAGCGCCACAGCGGCTCACCTGCCGGAATGCTCGATCGTAACGCCCGATTTGGCTAACAGATCGCGTACAACGACACTCGCGGCAATCAAGCCGGCGACAGAAGGAACGAATGCGTTGCTTGAAGGCGGCTGCTGCGCTTTGCGGATTTCCGGCGCATTTTCCGGAACGATCTTATCCGTCACTTCTTTACGCGGCTTGATCGGCTCCTCCGTGGAAAATACGACCTTCACGCCTTTCGTAATCCCTTCTTTGCGAAGCTTCTGCCGGATGACGCGAGCCATCGGATCGACGCTTGTCTTGGAAATATCCGCTACCTGAAAACGCGTCGGATCCATCTTGTTCGCGGCTCCCATGCTGGAGACCAGCGGAATTTTGCGGCCGCGGCACTGTTTGATCAGATGAATTTTGTAGCTGATCGTGTCCGATGCGTCGACGACATAATCGAGCGGGTATTCGAACAGCTTCATGTAAGTTTCTTCCGTATAAAACATCCGTAACGCTATCGCTTCGCATTCCGGATTAATCTGTTGGATCCGGTCACGCATCAGCTCGGCCTTCGGCTGGCCGACGGTCGACAGAAGCGCATGAATTTGGCGGTTCACGTTCGTTATGTCGACGACATCCTTGTCGATCATGACGATACGGCCAACCCCCGAACGGGCAAGCGCCTCGGCCGCGAAGGAGCCGACGCCGCCGATCCCCAATACCGCCACCGTGCTGTTTTTCAAGGCGTCAAGACCTTCCTGGCCGATCGCCAGTTCATTGCGCGAAAATTGATGCAGCATACTGCGATTTCTCCCTCCTCGCCTTTCCTGCATGAACGTATAAAGGCGTTTATGTATCGAAATCTTGCCAAGGATAAACGGCTTCGCCGTCCTTTAAGGATAAGCGCGTTTACCGAGGTTTAGAGCCGCTCCCACGATATACTTTCTGATAAACCGAGCAAGCAATCGAGCTTGCCTAAGCGGCAAGCTCAATCCTTCCTATACGGCTCCGTACGATCGCAACACGGAATGGCTTATTTTGCTGCCGGCTCCTTCAGCGCCACGCGAATCGACAGCTGCTCGAGCTGTTTGTCGTCTACGGTTCCAGGAGCGTCCGTCAGCAAGCACGTCGCGCTTGCCGTTTTAGGGAACGCGATCGTTTCGCGCAAGTTGTTGCGCTTCGTGATCAGCATAACCAGACGGTCGAAGCCGAAAGCGATACCGCCATGCGGAGGCGTGCCGTACTCGAACGCTTCGAGCAGGAAGCCGAACTTCTCGTTCGCTTCTTCCTTGGAGAAGCCAAGCGCCTTGAACATTTGCTCCTGCATATCGCGTTTGTAAATACGCATCGAGCCGCCGCCTACCTCATATCCGTTCAGTACGAGGTCATATGCTTGTGCCCGTATTTTGCCCGGATCCGTGTCGAAATAATGCACGTCTTCGTCTTTCGGGCGGGTAAACGGATGGTGCTCCGCTACAAAACGCTTCTCTTCTTCGTCCCAGCCGAGCATCGGGAAATCGACGACCCAAGCGAACTTGAACTGCGACTCGTCGATAAGCCCAAGCTCGCGTCCGACCTTGAGACGCAGGTTGCCAAGCACGTCGGCTACAACCTTCTTGTTGTCGGCGGAGAACAGCAGCAAGTCGCCTTCGACGACGTTGAGACGCTCGGTCAGAGCCGCAATTTCCTCCGGCTTGAAAAACTTGACGATCGGACCGCGCCATTCGCCTTCCTTCACCGTAACCCACGCAAGCCCTTTGCCGCCGTAGCGGGCCGCGAACGGCTGCAGGTCGTCGAGCTCCTTGCGGCTCCAGTTCGCGCAGCCTTTGGCGTTGAGCACTTTAACTTGCCCACCGGCCGCCGCTACGTTCGCAAATACTTTTACATCGCTGCCCGCTACGATATCCGTAATCTCAACCAGCTCAAGCCCGAAACGCAGGTCCGGCTTGTCGGAGCCGTATTTGCCCATAGCGTCGGCATACGTAATACGCTGGAATGGACGCGGAATATCGACGTTAGCCGTCTGCTTGAACAAACGAACAGTAAGCTCTTCCATCAAGTCAAGAAGCTGATCCTGCGACAGGAAAGAGGTTTCAATGTCCACTTGCGTAAATTCCGGCTGACGGTCCGCACGCAAATCTTCGTCGCGGAAGCAGCGGGCGATTTGGTAGTAGCGTTCCATGCCGCCGACCATAAGCAGCTGCTTGAAAATTTGCGGTGATTGCGGAAGCGCGAAAAATTCGCCTGGGTGAACGCGGCTTGGCACGAGGTAATCACGTGCGCCTTCCGGCGTGCTTTTGGTCAAGATCGGCGTCTCAACCTCTACAAATTCGTTTTCGTCCAAGAAATCGCGGAATATTTTGGCCGCCTTGGAGCGAAGCATCAGCGTCTTTTGCATTTCCGGACGGCGCAGGTCGAGATAACGGTATTTCAGACGGAGCTGCTCGTCGATTTCGATGCCGTCTTCGATAAAGAACGGAGGCGTCTTGGCTGCGTTCAAAATTTCGATTTGCGTTACGCGCACCTCAATCTCGCCCGTTTCCAGGTTCGGATTGATCGTATCCGCTGAACGCTCGACCACTTTCCCCGTTACCGAAAGCACATATTCGTTACGCGCGCGGTCCGCAATCTCCAGCGCTTCCTGTGAAAAATCCGGGTTGAATACGATTTGAACAATGCCGCTGCGGTCGCGGAGATCGACGAACAATACGCCGCCGAAGTCGCGTCTTCTTTGCACCCACCCGTTCAGCGTTACCGTTTCTCCGATTTGCGACTTGCTCAATTGGCCGCAATGATGCGTTTTTAACAATGTCATTTTCAAGCTCCTCCTTCGTATAGTGAAAAGTATAATTATTGAATTTGAGCCGACTTGGCGCTGCGGATAAACGCAGGCAGTTCATTAAGCGGAACCGTCGTTTGCTCGCCGGTAGCCATCGTCTTGACCGTAATTTCGCCGCGAGCCAATTCGTCGTCTCCCAAAATAGCCACGAATGAAGCCTCGAAGCGGTCCGCCGCCTTCATTTGCGTTTTCATTTTGCGGCCGAGATAATCCTTCTCCGCCAGCACGCCCTCACGCCGCAGCTCATACAGGAGCGGCGCAACGACTTGCTCCGCCTGCTCGCCTAGCGCGATCATGTACAAATCAAGCGGCGTTTTGACAGGCAGCTCCACGTTCTGCGCTTGCAGAATGAGAAGGGTACGCTCCAGTCCGAGACCGAGGCCGATGCCCGGCTTATCCTGTCCGCCGATTTGCCCGACGAGACCGTTATAACGCCCGCCTGCCCCGATCGTATCGATCGCGCCGATCCCTGCCGCTTTGTATTCGAACACAGTATGCGTGTAATAATCCAATCCGCGTACAAGCTTCGTATTGATCGCGAACGGAATGTGCATCGCCGTTAAAATTTGCATCACTTTCTCGAAATGCGTGACACATTCCTCGTCGAGGTGCTCGAGCAGCGTCGGCGCCCCTTCAAAACGATGCTGGTCGACCTTGCAATCGAGAACGCGCAGCGGATTGCGCTCGATCCGGGATTGGCAATCCTTGCAAAGCGTTTCCTTCATCGGCATCAAGAACGCAAGCAGCTGCTCGCGGTATGCCGCACGGGAAGCCGGATTGCCGACCGAGTTGATTTCGACTGTCACATCCCGCAAGCCGAGCTCCGTGTAGAACGAATAACCAAGCGCGATAACTTCGGCATCGATGCTCGGATCGACGGAACCGATCGCTTCGACGCCGAACTGGTGAAGCTGGCGGTATCTGCCGGCTTGCGGCTGCTCGTAGCGGAACATCGGCCCGATATAATAAAGCTTGGCAACCTCCGGTTCCCCGTACAGCTTGTTTTCCGCGTAAGAGCGCACGACCCCCGCCGTCCCTTCCGGCCGGAGCGAAATACTGCGGTCTCCTTTGTCCAGGAAGGTGTACATCTCTTTCTCGACAATATCCGTCGTTTCTCCTACCCCGCGCTGAAACAGCTCCGTATGCTCGAAAATAGGGGTGCGAATTTCCTTGTAATTGTAGCGGCGGCACAAATCGCGCGCCTTGGCCTCGATGTACTGCCAGCTTTCGACGACACCGGGCAGTATGTCCTGCGTGCCCTTCGGCTTTTGAAAACTCATGCGTTTTGCTCCTTTCATTTCGTTCCCTGAACGCATCCTGTAGACGCAAAAAATCTCCCGCCCCTGTAAAACAGGGACGAGAGATCGTATCAGCAATCACCCGTGGTACCACCCACATTCGGATGCATGGAGGAAAAAACCGTCCGTGTATCCGCACTCGATGCGGTTAACGCCCGCCTGCGCATTGCCGCTAGTTCGTGACCGCCCTTTGCGCTTGCAAGGGCCCCAGGTTCGCGGTATGTCCTCCGGGAGGTCTGTTCATCCGGTCGGCATTCGGGAAGCTTGCAGCCTAAGGCTTCCTTCTCTGGAGAAGCGAATTCGGATTACTTTGTCCCATCAACGGATCATAAATGGTATAAATTATTATTGATTGTAATATCACTGCCCGCTAAAGTCAAGCGGCCTCCGTCATATACGGGTTATTCGGTTTCAAATCCGTTATAGGAGTATGCGATTTTATCCCATAAAACGATGTCGCCGCCGCCCCATGTATGCTCATTCGCCTGTCCTACAAGCCAGCTTTTGCCTTCCTCGCCGTCTAGAATCCGAATCGGGTAGCTTTCATCGTAAGTAAGCTCCCATTTCCCTTCATACAGCTTTTTGTCCCAATTGCTAGCCCATTTATAGGTCCCGTCCTCATTAAGCAAGAGGTAGCTCTCGAGATTATAGCCCGGCGTAGCCGTGCCCTTTTCGTAATCGACCGCACCCGGAATGCGCAGCTCGAAAATTTTGTTCAGGAAAAATTGTACGCCAGGCTCGGACGATTCGCTCCCCGAAACATTTCCGTTATCCGATTGCGGCGGCTGGCCTCCCGTAATCGTGATCGTCTTGGTCGAATCGTCAAAATCGACATGCAAGCCGAAGTTTTCATTGATGAACCGGAGAGGAACCATCGTTCGCTCGCCTACGATCGTCGGCGGTACGGCCAGCGATGCGTCTTTTCCGTCGACCTTGGCGGTCGTGTTGTCTATCCACATTTCGATCTTCCGTCCGCCTAGCTTCAACGTAATTTTCCATTCCGTTCCGTCCCAGTCGAGCGTCGAGCCGAGCGAATCGGAGATGAAGCGGATCGGGACGACCGTACTGCCTCCCAGCAGCATAGGAGCCACGTCAAGCTCGACCGGCTTCCCGTTGACGAACGCTTTTTTATTATCGAGCTGCAGGACGATTTTATTATCCGTTCCGGAATGCGAGATTTCGACGATAAACGGAACCGATTTTCCTATCACTTTTCCTGCCGCATTGTAAGCATGCCAATAATACGAGTAAGTATGTCCTGGCTGGACGAACGTATCCAAATGCTCCGGCTTCGTCAGCTTAAAATCGTTCACTTTCACCCAAGAGCCGCCGTTCTCGGAACGGTACAAATCCCAGGCGACATCGCCTTCCTCCTGTAGGATTGTCAGCAGCGCGCCTTCCGGATCGTATTCCATCCGATAAATCTTATAGGAATCCGAGATTGGGACAGGGGGCTTCCATTCTCCGGCCGTTCCGCCGCCTCGGCTTCCGCTTGTAGGAGAAGGCTTCGGTGTCGGAGCTGCAGTCTGCTTAGGCGTTGTGGCCGGCGTCGGCGCCGGTGCTGCTTTCGTTTCAAGCACATAAGAAAATGTCGCCATTTTCGTATTAATCCGGTCGATCCGCAGTTTGGCATAAGAACCGTCATGCAAAGATAAGAAGTAGACGGAGCCTTGCTTGACCGGCGCATGATCGCTCAGTTTCAGAGGAACGGCGGTCGTTTTTTTATCAAGCTCTTCTTTAAGCTCGGAAATACCGTTTGCCCCGATATCGTTGAACGTATTGATGACAAAATCGGCCGTATCCGGGTCCTCCGTAAACGCTCCTTCACTAAACGAATATCCGCCTTTCGACATCGGATCATTGATGATGAGCGCGCCGTACGTCAATTCCGAATACGTTCCCGTCTTCACTTCTCCCCATGTAATTTCTTCGGTTTTGGCTCCGGCTGAAGCTACACCGACCAGTAGGAAGATCAAGCTGAATATCGCTGCCGCCAAAATTTTTTTTGTCATTCCGGTTTCTCCCCAATCATCCTATAAGTGCATGCATTCGCTCATCGAAGAACGCATCACTTACATTACCACAGGGGATCTTACAAACATCTTACAAGCGTTGATGACCTTATAAAGAAAAAAAGCCTACAAATAAGCTTGTAGGCTCTAAAAGTTATATATTTTAAAAGGGGGTCGACTTTTATTATAGGCAAGTAACATTAATGAATGATGATAAACAGATTACAGTTTCATTACAAAAAATAAAGCGCTTTATCCTACGTAACGCATCTTCTAATCTTTCATACCGCGCATATAGTTTTAGCACAAGGGACAATCCCTTGAAAACTAGAAACGGAGTGATCGACATGATTCATGACGACCTGTTTGAAGAAACGAGCGAAAACGCAGCTGCCGGCGAGGAGGTACTTTTCATTCGTCCGGATAGCGATTCCGATGACGAAGACAGCCCCGCTGACGAAAGCAGCGAGGATTCCGCCGAGGAAGACGGAGAAACATCCGAAAGCGAGGATTCCGCTGAAGAAGCCGTGGATGAAGCAGCCGAAGAAGAAGCTGCAGAAGCAGATGACGAGCAAGCTTCCGAGGCAGAGCAAACCGACGACGCCGGCGAAAGCGACGACCAAGACGCATAAAGTCCGGTATGACGCATCGAATTCAAGCAGTCAGCAAAATCGCTTCCAGTTTTGGATTCCCCCTTTTCTCCTCTTGCCGTAACAAAGCTTACGAACCGTATCGCAACCGGAAACTTTAAACTGCGAGTTTCTAAATGACGCTTATCGGCATCGAACAGGTTTCATCCCTAATCCTCTTATCGAGTAAACAAAAGCCATCCTTAAAGAGAATCCCTCCTTAAGAATGGCTTTTGCGTATGGCTAGAACCGGTAACCGAAGCTTTCCATCGTATCCTTCAGCAGCATATAAACTTCCCCATAGGTCAGTTTTTTCTGGTCCGCGATCATAGCGATCGTTTCCTTCGAAAGCAGCTTTTTGGTCTGCAGCTCGGCAACCGCCTTATCCGCAGCTACGTTGAGTCCGACCGCTTTGGTAATCGAATAGGCGGCCTGCGTCAAGGTTAACGGCTCCGTTTTGGCGTCTCCTTTAACTACGGCAAGCGCATCGTTCGGATTGCCTTTCATATAGTTCGTGCCTTTAGCCGTAACAATCTTCTTGATCGCATTCAATTGATTGACGATCCGCTGCGGATTGGCCTCTTTATCGAGCTCGAAATCGATCCCTTTCTCGCCCCGACCCGCTGCGAGATTGAAGTAGATGGCCATTTTCAGCCCCGGATACGTCTTATGCGACATATATGGCGGATTTTGCTTCAGCGTGTACGGCTTAATATCCATTCCTTGCTTGTTGAGCGCGTCTTGAAGCTTTGCGATAAGTTCTTTCGACTCCGCCAGCTTACGGAATGTAAGCTTGTTGTCAATCGCAAGCTTCGAAGCTGCGCCTGCAGCCTCGCCTTCGGCCATTCCCGTCGGAATGACGCGCGCCGAGCCGTGCGGAAGCGTATCGTAGCTCGCGCTTCTGCCTACGACAAGCAGGCCGTCTACCTGCTGCGGCACTATGCTGCGGAAAGGTATCGCATATTTGATCGGCTTCATCACTTCTTGTCCGTTATCCTTCGGACCTGTACGCTGAATGTCGACCGTGTACGAGCCGAAGCCGATCCGGTCCCATTGATCGCGGTTGTCCAGAACATCGATCATGGTCAGCCTGTACATGCCCTGCATATGGCGTGTTTCGCGAACATACAGCTCCGGCGCCAGATCGTGAATGTCGACCTCGACATTCGCGAATTCCGGGTAGTTCTTTTTGAAGAAATCGATAATGTTCGGCAGCTCGCTTTTGGCAAGCTCGTACGCTTCCGTGCGGGATTTCGGGTCCGCGCCGTCAATGCCGAAAATTTGAATCATATTGAGCAAGGCCGTATCGTCGTTCTGGCGCCCGATATTCGGACCGCGGACGCGCACTCTTTCTTTGTTTACCGGCTCGTATTTGCTGTTGAAGTCGACATAGCCCCAAGCGGAGCGTTCGTCCGAGCCCGTACCCGGAAGGCCGTCATTATCCAAATACTTGCGGATTTTTTGCCATACGTCGGCATCGACGTTTTTCATGCGGAATACGACCGTTACGGCCATTTTCGTTTCCTTATCCCCTAAATCCTCGCGCCCGATCGTAAAAGGAACACCTGCCGCAGCGGCGATATCCGCATCTTGCGTGGCGTCTATCACTGTAGGAGCCTTCACTTCGTAAGCTTTTCCATCCTCCGTAGTCAGCGAAATGCCCTCTACAAGGTCGGAATCCGTGCCTTTCTTGACGATCGGCGCCATCGACTTCGTTTGAAGCAGCACATCGATATTCGGCTCGTTGCCTACCAGCTTATGAAAAGCGTTCGTGGCCGTCGTTACATCGAAGGACGTTCCTTCAAGCATATCGTAAAATTCCTGAAAAATACCCTTATTCAGCAGCGGCACCTTAGTGCCCGGAATATAGCTTTGCTCGGTATCCTGATTTAAATCGATTGTATTCAACCAGCCTAGCGTCATAAGTCCGCCTAATATTTCACGGTCCCGCCCGTCGACCAGCAGCGTCTTAAGTCCGTTACGGGCCGCGGAAACGGCCGCAGCGACGCCTTCCGGATCGGTTCCGACGACAATCGTATCGTAGCTGTCTTTGGGCTTCGATACGGTCTTAATCGGGTTAAGCGCCTGGGGATCCGGCGTCTCGTTGACGAGGCCCCCTCCATACTTCTCTTTATAGTAGAGCACCGGGGCTCCCGCCCCTAGCAGAATGATGAACGATAATGCAAGTATGACCCATTTGTTGCGCAGCATTCTTCCATTACTCTCCTTTACTTCAGGACGGCGTTCCTGTACGCTTCGTCCAGCAGCTTCTGTTTTTTGCGGATAGATTCCTTCTTGAATTCTCGACCGTTTCGGTCACCGTATGATGGCGGCCGATCGCGTCCGGTGTTGCCTGGGTAGAGCTTTGCAGATTGATGATGTACCTGTCGACCTTTCATTTCTTCAAAACTTCGATTTTATCCGGTGTGATCGTACGACTTCCTTGTCCAAATGAAACAAATCCGGAATGACCTCCAGCTGGCGTTCGGCTATTTCCGTCACGAGCCGAACTTTGGCGCCGTTGACCAAATATGGCTCTCGCAATGCCATCCTTGTTTCCCCTGCGCTTTGTTTACGCAGCAAATAGTGCACAAGTTTCGTCGGACTAACGAGGTCATCGGTCCCCAGGACTGTTCGATGCCCTTTGCCTCCTGCAGCATCTTGAGCATCGCATAACCTACGGTTCGCTTGACGACGTACCGTTCGGATTCCCCTCCGCCCTATTCGAGCGTCCGGCGGTGCGATCCAGCCATATTCACCCGCTGTGAGCTGCGAAAAACGCTCCGTTAACGGTCGCTTCGCCATTCTCCTTCACGACTTCCAGATTCAGCGCATAATCCCTATGCTCCGGATAGGGCTGCTCCGTCTTGTAAACTTCTACCTCTTGAAAGCAATCGGATCAAGCCGGTTTTGCAGCAACCTGCCGGCCGCTATCCCTTAGTTTACCACATTTGCGAAGCAGAAAGGAATGGCTGCGACGTGCGGCCTCTTTCCGGCACCGGTGAAAACCCGCCCATTCGGTCACATTTGCCGGCGCAGGAAACTAGCGTAAACGGCTTCCTTGTTTTCAAAATACACGAATAGAGCTGAATGAAAAAGAGCTTTCCCTAAGGAAAGCTCGCTATACGTTTGATTATCTTCTTTAAAACATTTGCCTGCGCTTATCGGTTAGCGCGGCGTCTTGCGCGGCACATAGCGCTGCTGATCGGCATGAAGCGGACTGAAGGCGGCGAATTCCGTATCCGCCGTTAGCGGCACGGAAGCGATCGCTTCATGAAATCCGCTTGATTGCAGACGGTTCGCGCAGTCGATGACGACTTTTTGCTTGACGGATTGGCGCATCGTTCGGGCAAACTCCCTTTCGACAACAGGTTTTTGCCAATAGTTTTGCCTCATTCCGCCCGCTTTAACCGCAGCATCGCCATATAAATCACGCCTTACTTTCGACGATCAAGGTAACCGGACCCCAGTTCGTAAACGAAACGTCCATCATCGCGCCGAATTTCCCTGTTTCAACCACTAGCCCCTGCTCGCGAAGAAGCATGTTGAACTTCTCGTACAAGGGTTCCGCAAGGTCCGGCTTAGCCGCTGCCATAAAATTCGGACGTCTGCCCTTTCGGCAGTCTCCATACAGCGTAAACTGGGATATGGAAAGAATTTGACCGCCCGTTTCAAGAACGGAAAGATTCATTTTGCCTTCTTCATCTTCAAAAATCCGCAATCCCGCAATTTTCTCTGCGAGAAATTTGGTATCTTGCTCCGTATCCTCGTGCGTGACGCCGACCAGCAGTACCAAACCTCGTTCGATACGCCCCACAATTTCGCCGTTTACGGCAACTTGAGCTTTTTTGCTTCGTTGTACGACAACCTTCACCTGTGCGAACCTCGTTTCTGCCTAGAACGTTCTCGCAGCGGAGCTTGAACGCCCGCCCCGCCGCCGGAATTAAGTTTGCATGATGCGCTGAACGGAATACACGTCCTTCAGCCGCTTGATTTTATCGACGACCGATTGCAAATGATCGATGTTGCGGATCAAAATCGTCATATGAATCATCGCCATTTTGTTTTTGTCCGAACGGCCGGAAACGGCGGAAATAACCGTCTTGCTTTCGGATACGACCTGCAGCACCTCGTTCAGAAGCCCGCGCCGGTCATGCCCGGTAATTTCGATCTCGACGCTGTAGTTCGCTTCCACGGAGTCGACCCATTCGACCTCGATGACGCGGTTCCCTTCTTCGCCCTCGCTCATGAGCGGAATGTTCGTGCAATCCTGCCTGTGGATCGATACGCCGCGGCCTCTTGTAATATATCCGGTGATGTTGTCTCCAGGCACGGGATTGCAGCAGCGTGCGAACCGAACGAGCAAATTTTCAACGCCTTTGACCTGCACGCCGTGGGTAGGACGGCTTTTTCTTTCCTTCTCGGGAGCGGACTTCAAATCTTTCACTTCGCTCGTCAGCTCGAGAGGGTACTCCGCCTGCTCTTTACGCAGCTTGTCGGTCAAGCGCGTGCAAATCTGTGCGGCCGTTATACCGCCGAAACCGACAGCCGAGAGCATATCTTCAATGTCGTTGAAATTGAATTTGCCTGCCACCTCAAGCATATTCTCATCGGTCATAACGGCGGACGGCTCGATGGCAAGACGCCTCAGCTCGCGCTCGATCGAGTCCTTGCCTTTGGCTACATTTTCCTCGCGGCGTTCCTTTTTGAACCACTGCTTGATTTTGGTCCGCGCGTGCGACGATTGAGCCAGCTTAATCCAGTCCTGGCTCGGTCCGTAAGAGTGCTTGGACGTTAAAATTTCGACGATATCGCCTGTTTTGAGCTTATAGTCGAGCGGTACGATACGCCCGTTCACCTTGGCGCCGATCGTCCGGTTGCCGACCTCGGTATGGATTCGGTATGCAAAATCCAGCGGGACGGAGCCTGCAGGCAGCTCGATGACTTCGCCCTTCGGCGTAAAGACGAAAACGAGGTCCGTAAAGAAATCCATTTTGAGCGATTCTACGAATTCGGAGGCGTCGCGGGCTTCGTGCTGAAGCTCCAAAATTTCGCGGAAGAGCGACATCTTGTTCTCGAATTTCCCACCCGGAACGACCAGGCCTTCCTTATACGCCCAGTGGGCGGCGATCCCGTATTCGGACGTTTTGTGCATTTCCCACGTCCGGATTTGCACCTCGAGCGGCTCTCCGTTAGGCCCGATCACCGTCGTATGAAGCGACTGGTACATGTTTGCCTTCGGCATGGCGATATAGTCTTTGAAACGGCCCGGCATCGGCTTCCATAACGTATGAATAATGCCCAGCGTCGCGTAGCAATCCTTAATATTGTCGACGATGACGCGGATCGCCAGCAGGTCGTAAATCTCGTTGAACTGCTTGTTGCGCGCCGTCATTTTCTTATAAATGCTGTATATATGCTTGGGCCGCCCGGAAATATCCCCGTCGATGCCCATTTCCGACATTTTTTCGTTGATGCTCGAAATGACGTCCTGAATAAACTGCTCGCGCTCGGCGCGTTTTTTCTGCATGAGGTTTACGATACGATAATATTGCTGCGGATTCAAATAGCGGAGGGCGATGTCTTCCATCTCCCATTTGATCGCGGAAATCCCGAGCCTATGGGCAATCGGGCAAAATATTTCGAGCGTTTCGTCGGCGATGCGGCGCTGGCTTTCTTCCGACTGATATTTGAGCGTGCGCATATTGTGAAGGCGATCCGCCAGCTTGATCAAAATGACGCGAATATCCTGCGCCATGGCGACGAACATTTTACGATAATTTTCGTTCTGCTGTTCTTCCTTGGTCTTGAACCGGATCTTCTCCAGCTTCGTCAGGCCGTCAACGAGCATCGCGCACGTTTCGCCGAAATGCTGCAGCACAACTTCCAGCGACACGGTCGTATCTTCCACGACATCGTGAAGCAGAGCCGCCATAATCGACGTCACGTCCATTTGCATGTTCACCAATATGTCGGCAACCGCAAGCGGATGCAAAATATACGGCTCCCCGGACTTCCGCACCTGGCCGAGATGCGCCTTATCGGCAAACTCGTATGCTTCCCTGATTTTCTCAAGGTCGCTTTCCTTCATGTAAGTTGACGCTTTCTCCATTAATTGCTCGATGCTCATTGCCCGGTCCTTTCCGTTCTAACGATATTGAATCCATTATGCCGCTCTAGCGCCGCTACGTCAAGAATCGGGTTAATTCGACCTGACAGGTCTTCCCAAGGACTCCCTAGCCTTGTCCACTTCAAAGGGGCTTTTAAAGATTTCCTACCCCTTCTAGAAGCATCCCCAAACCCTAAAGGGCTTTCCGCCCCCTCCTAAATACTCCCCTTCCACAGCGCTTCGATACGAGTCAACCTAGTCGATGCGCTAAGGGGAGGACCCCATAGGGCCTGCCCTCTGGACTCCCGAACTCAACACGTGCATGCCCACTATTGTGGTTCTTCGATGTTACTACTCCATTTGTACCTCTTTTCCTCTTCATGCTGCCTACCGCATCATAATGGATACGCTTACTTTCACTCAACCAAAACAAACCAGGGGCCTCGCCCCTGGTTCCTTGAGCTCAAAGTAACCGTCCTTTGACTCTCAAATTCAACACGGCATGTCCACAATGAATCTTCGAGGGTTAACTTGTGAATCCAGGGGCTGGGTCTGATCGACAAGGTCGAGCATGTATTTTTAATCACAGAAGTGGAGCGTGTCCGAAGGACGAAAAGCGGGGAGACGGTGGGTAGAAACATCAAGGAGCTGGCGTTGAGTATTTACTCGTGTTTGTTTGCGGGTATCCAAAGGGCGGCAGCCCTTTGGGGTCCTCCCCTTGGAAGGGGAGGATTTAGGAGGGGTCGGAAATCCTTTTAAGATTGTAAAGAGATTTGTAAAGGGGATGACGTACTAGGGGAAGCCCCTAGTACGTCACCAGCGATACGACATCAAGTCCGTTCAGCTTCTCCCGGCCGTTCAAGTACGACAACTCGATCAGGAACGAAGCGCCGACGATTTCGCCGCCAAGCTGGTTGATCAGGTTGATCGAGGTCGCGATCGTGCCGCCGGTCGCGAGCAGATCGTCGGCGATCAGCACCTTTTGGCCAGGCTGGATCGCATCGCGATGCATCGCCAGTTTGTCTTTGCCGTACTCGAGCGAATACGAGGCCTCGATGCAATCGCCCGGCAGTTTGCCGCTTTTGCGGATCGGCACGAACCCGACGCCCAGAGCAAGAGCAAGCGGAGCGCCGATAACGAAGCCGCGCGCTTCAGGGCCTGCGATAAGATCGATCTCTTTTTCCTTCACCATATCGCGAAGCGCGTCGATGGCGGCCCGGTAGGCTTCCCCGTTCTTCAACAGTGTCGTGATGTCCTTAAAACGGATGCCCGGCTGCGGAAAATCCGGGACTACGCGAATATAGTCTTTGAAATTCATATAACTTCCTCCAATGGGTTCGTATTCGGTATGAGAAGCTCCCGCACCCAATCGCTCATTTCCTGGGACGACGAATACAGAAGCGCCTGATCGATTTGCTCGCGGTGTATCTTATCCTGATAAACGGCCGATTCCGACAAATCTTTTTTGCCGGGAGACGCGACCATGCGAATGCCCTTATCCGTCCGTTCAATAAAACCAAGCTCCGTGAAAACGTCCACGATAAATCGTATCGCCGGCACCGGCAGTCCCGACCTTTTGCTGAACGCGGCAAGCAGCTGGGCATCGTACGATTCGAATCCTCCCTGACGCTGGATGACGCCATACACCTGCTTGAACATATCGCGTGACGGAAGGGTCGAAACCGCGTCAGGCTCGGGATCCCGGAATACGGCAAAAATCCTTTCCGCTTGCTCGGCAGCTGCAAGCGAGAGGCGCAGCTGTTCGATACGCTTCGGCATGTCGAACAAAATCAGATCCGTCATCTCCTCGTAAGCACCGGAGTTCGAATCGCTTCCTGAGGCGTAAGTCAACGTCCCGCCGCGGGATACTCGCCAAACCGACGCATCCGGCGCCAAGCCGGCGGGAATGGCGGAATCGCCGAACAGAACGATGCCGAGTTTACGGCTGCTTCCGCTTCTGGGCAGCGCCTGCAAAGCGCTGCTCAGATCGGCAACCTTTCGTTTCAGATCGCCGCCGCGCCAATCGAACAACTGCTTCTCCAAAATCCGGATATCCTGCACGACGATCTGCGGCTTACGCACGCCGTTCCATTCATTGATCGACAGCTCCCCTACGACATCGAGCCGGGCTGCAGAAGAAATCAATTCCGCAAACGCACCGCGGCCGAAGCTGATCGCTTCAACGGAACAGGCGGTTTCCTCAATCGTCTGATGCAATTGGAGCTTCAAATGCTGCTGCTCCCTGCCCATCTTCTTCTTATCGCCGACCGAAAGCCCCGTGAAGACGAATTTTGGCGTCGGATTGCCCATGCCGAACGGCGCTAGCCGGTTCAACTGGCGTATCGTTTCGAGCGGCATTTCCGCTATCGTGCATGCGGCATCCGCCTGAATGATCGGCGAATAGTCTTCTGCAGTCAGCCGCTCCGCTGCGATAGCCTGCAGTCTATGCCGCAGTTCGGCGATCTTGCCGCCGCTCAGCGACATGCCTGCGGCTGCTTGATGGCCGCCGAAATGATCGAACAAGTCGGCGCACTGCGACAACGCCCGGTAAATATCGAAGCCGGCGATGGAGCGAGCCGAGCCTTTGGCTATGCCGGTCTCGGGATCGATGCCGAGTATAATCGTCGGCCTATACCATTTTTCCAGCACCTTCGAAGCGACGATGCCGATGACCCCGACATTCCAACCTTCTTTCGCAAGCACGATCACGTTCGGATTATCAGCCGAACTTTCCTCCAAAAGCTCCAATGCTTCTTTCACCATTTCCTCGACGATGCGCTGCCGCTCTTTGTTAAGCACGTCAAGACCGTCCGCCAGCAGCTGCGCCTCATGCTCATCGGTCGAGACCAGCAATCGGACGGCTTCGTCCGCACTCTCCAGTCTCCCTCCGGCGTTTATTCTCGGTGCCATGGAAAAACCGACATGGGTGGCGTTTACCTGGGCAGGGTCGATTCCAGCCGTAGCCAGAAGCGCCCGGATGCCGGCGTATGCGGAATCCTGCATGCGGGCTAGCCCGAGCTTGACGATAATCCTGTTCTCGTCGACAAGGGGCATCAAATCCGCTATCGTGCCGATCGCAGCCATCTCCAGCAATTCCTCGGGAAAACGGCCCAACAGCGCATGCGCGAGCTTGAAAGCGACGCCTACTCCGGCCAGCTGCTTGAACGGATAGGGGCAGCCCGGCTTTTTCGGGTTGATGACCGCGATGCATGACGGCAGAAGCTCAGGCGGCTCATGATGATCCGTCACGATAACATCGAGACCGATTTCCGATGCGAATGCGATTTCCTCTCTTGCGCTGATGCCGGTGTCAACCGTAATAAGCAGGGAAATCCCCTGCTCCTTGGCAAGCGCAAGCGCAGCTTTGTTCAAGCCGTACCCTTCTTGAACGCGATGCGGTATGTACGAGTCGTGAATCGCCCCCGCCTGCCGCAGCAGCCACACCATGAGCGATGTGCTGCTGACACCGTCGGCATCGTAATCGCCGTAAACGCGAATTTTCTCCCCTGCGGCAATCGCCGCCCGGATTCGGGCTATCGCAGCCTCCATTCCGTCCAAAAGAAAAGGATCATGTACATGATCCGCGCTTGCCTGCAGAAAAAGCTTCGCCTGTTCTACGGTATCGATTCCGCGTACGACCAGCAGCTTGGCGATGAGCGGCTCAAGCTTTAGAGCTTCCGCCAATTGCCCTGCCGTACTTTCGTCGTTCTCGCTGATTTGCCATCTGGCTTTTGCATGAAGCATATGGTAACCAAACCTCCTAAATCCCCCTTCGTTAAAAATGAGACATTCTTAACGAAGGAGGATTCCTTTTCAAGCGGTATCCGATTAGGGCATGTCTGATGACTCCGAGGGGACCAGATTTTGCCGAATTTTCGTTCCATGCAAGGCGCGTTTGGGAAGGCGTACCGGGGGTCGGCCTTCGCAAACGGAACGAAGCAGGGGGCGAAAAGGCGGTGAAAGATGACCCTGAGTGGGTTTTCAGACATGCCCTAAGGACAACATTGTTTTATTAGTGCAACAGCGACGGAAAATCGTCATGATCGGGATCCACGTTCGCTTTGTACGGATAGCCCGGGTCGTAAGGATTGACATGGATGAAAACGTCGGACACATGAATAAATCGTTTCATTAGCTGCTGCTTAACCGCTTTCCCGATATCATGTCCTTCCATAACCGATATTCGCGGATTGACGCTTATTTTCACATCTACGACAACATAATGGCCGTGCTCCCGGGCACGCAGATTATCGACTGCAATGACCCCTTTGACACGTTGGACGGTCTTCACGAGCTCTTCCGCATCTTCTTTGTGAAGAACGTGATCCATCGTCGCATGAATCGATTCCCTTATTAACTTGTAGCCGGTACGAAGCACGAGGAAGGCGACGAAAAGTCCTGCCAGCGGATCCATATAGTAAAGGATCGGCATCTCAAATGCGCTGCCCATGCGGGCGCCGAATACGCCTGCAAATACGGCCAGCGACGAATAAACGTCCGTACGATGGTCCCATGCGCTTGCAATTAGCGCTTGGCTGTTAAGCTGCTTCCCGAGCCGGTAATTGTAACGGTACAACAGCTCCTTCACGACGATCGCCGCTATTATCGCGGCAAGCGCGAACCATTCCGGAGGGCTCTCGATACCCGAAATCATCGTCTTTATCGAGCTGATGCCGATTTCAAAGCCGACCAGCAGCACCAATACGGAGACGACAATCGCAGCGATCGTTTCCGCTTTGCCATGCCCGTAAGGATGATCTTCATCCGGAGGTAGCTTCGCTGCGCGAAAGCCGAACAAAACGGCGACGGAGCCGACGACGTCGGTCGCCGAATTGGCCGCATCGGCCAATAGCGCTTTACTGTTCGCCAGCCAGCCGACGACCCCCTTCATTATCGCCAACAGCAGGTTGGCAACGATGCCGACCCATGCGGCAAACTCCGCTTTGACAAAACGCTGTTCAGACAACTAGGCCACTCCTCATTTCAAAAAGGTGATGAAACAAACGCCGCGAAAACTTGCCTTTCGCGGCGCACGGAAATGGATGCGGGAAGTTCCGCTACTTGGCGGCGGCAACCTTCTTGGTTGCGCCGAGTTTGTTTCTTCTAAGCAGGAACCAAAGCGCGGTCGCGATACATACGGAAGAATACGCGCCGCTCGTAAGACCGAATACTTTGGCAAGAGCAAATAGTTTGATCGATTCGCTGCCGAAAATCATCAAACATACGGCAGCGATCAATACCGTAAGGACGGTATAAACGTTCCGTGCCATCGTTTGCCAAATACTGTGGTTGATTAAATCGGCCAGATCGTTATCCGTCCGCAGCTTCGCAAAGCGCATGTTTTCACGGACACGGTCGAAAATAACGATTTTATCGTTGATCGAATAACCGATCGTTGTGAGTACCGCAGCCAGAAACGGCAAATCGACTTCAAACCGGAAAATCGCGAACATCGCCACGACGAAAAATGCATCGTATAAGATCGCAATGATTGCCGCAATCGCGAAGCGCCATTCGAAACGGATCGTCACGTATATGCAAATCGCTGCGGCTGCGATAAGAACCGCGTAAATGGCCTTGACGCCCATTTCGGTCGCCATATCCGCCGACACCGTATTGACCTCGGTGGATACTTTATCGCCGTATTTTGCCGTCAGAGCGGTTTGGATCTTTTTGATATCGGCATCGCCAAGAATTTCATCGAAGCGAACGGAAGTACGTTCGTTGTTTGCGCCCATCGTCACGACGTATCCTTCGAAGCCTTCGTCCGACACCAGCTTCTCCACCTGCTGTTTTTCGGTAGATTGGCCGAGGCTCGCGTCTATTGTCGTACCTGCTTTAAAGTCAACCCCGAAATGCATGCCCGCCGCAATCAGCGTAATGATGCCTACGATCGTGACCAGAATGGAGAAGGCAAAAAATTTATTGCGGTGTTTGACGAAGTCAAAGTGAATTTTAGAGTTCACGAATTTCTGCCTCCTTTACTCCATAATACGCCGGTTTCGTAAACAAATTGCTGCGAATTAGCAAATGGATAAGCAATCTTGAGAAAAAGATGTTCGTAATGATACTGATGATCGTACTCATGATCGCCGTCAATGCAAAGCCGCGAATACCCCCGTTGCCGAACGTGTACAAAACGCCGCTCGCGATGATGTTCGTAATGTTGGCATCCATGATCGTCCGGAACGAGTGCTTGGAGCCGGCGCGCAGCGACGAAAGCAAGCTTTTGCCGCTTCGAATTTCCTCTTTAATCCGCTCGTACATGATGATGTTCGCGTCGACCGCCATTCCGACCCCCAGAACGAAGGCGGCAATACCCGGCAGGGTAAGCGTCGCTTTCATCAGGTAGAACGCGAGCAGCAGAAGCCATACGTACGTAACGATCGTAATGCTGGCGACTACCCCCGGCAATCTATAGAAAATAAGCATGAACGCCAAAATAATGACCGAAGCGATGATCCCCGCTTTAACCGTCTGATCGAGCGACAATTGTCCCAGCGAAGCGCCTACGCTTTGCGTATATTTCTCGGTCAGGTTAAGCGGCAGCGCGCCCAGGTTGATCGTGTTGGCGAGATTGTTCGCTTCTTCGAACGTAAAGCGCCCCGTAATGACCGCCGTGTCTTGATTGATGACCGTATCGATACGCGGATTCGAAATCATTTCGTCATCCAAGTAGATACCCAGCGAGCTGCCAAGAAGCTTTTTCGTCACTTCGCCGAATTTTTCCGCGCTTTGCAGCTTGATCGCAACGATCGGCTGGTTGTTGTCGTATTGTACAGTCGCCCCGCCCGGAACGAAATCGCGCCCGTCGAGCTCGACCGTGCCGTCCGGTCCTTTAAACAGGAGGTTAGCCGGCTTCTTCAGCGTTTCGCGCACCTTTTCTTCGTCGGTCACGCCCGCGATCCGTACCCGGATGCGGTCTTCGCCTTCGGTCGTAATGTCCGGCTCCGCAATCCCCTGTTTGTCGATACGTTTCTGCAAGCTTCTTGCCGTTTCCTTCAAAGACGCTTTCGTTACCGTTCCGTTCTCGTCTATCGGCGTGGCAACGTATAAAATCTCGAAACCGCCCTTTAAATCCAAGCCGAGTCTAATCTGTTTCACTAAATGAGGACTCGTAATAGCGACCGCGCCCAATGTTAAAACCACGATCAGCAAAAATGCGACGAACCTTTTGGCATTCATTCCGCTGCTTGTCTCCCTTCCATACTCAATATTCCTATTATACTCACGTGCCAAAAACGAGTCAATTTACGACAAAATCTGCAATTACGTCCCAGACGCCCTCCGGAGAGCAGGATAAGCAGGCGCCTGCAAACCGAAAAGTCTTTAATACAGCCCGTTCAACCTGTATACGGTTAACACGTTGCTTGCATAGCCACGAACCATTAATTGGATCGGCGGATGCAGCTATTGACCGGTCAAGGATCAGCTTTCATGGAAGCTCCTCGTAAAACAGAAAAAAAGCTCCCCTAATGACTAAAAGGAGCCGTCCTTGTATATGCGCATCGTCATCCAGTTCATGAATTGAGTCGATTTGAGCGACATAATGTCGTTAACGACCTGATGCAGCGGCGGCGTTCCTTTCTTTTTGTATTTATCGGTGACGCATGCCCATACATCGCGCCATGTCACGCTTTCATAGCCAAGCGATCGAATTTCCGCCGCTTTGCTGATGCACAGGTTTTCAAGCGCGACGGTCATCTGCTCTTCGCCAAGCCGCTCTTCTTCTTCCGGCGTCTGGTTCTCGATCGGACGACCGAACGGAATCTGCAATCGTTCCGTTGCTTCAGGTTTCACTTCTTTTTGTGCAAGCTCCCAGAAGGGCAAGCTGTCTTGCGGTTCGCGGGTGTCGTCCATGGCGGTTATGCGCCCCCTCTATCGAAATGCCGATCGGTTATGTATTCGCTGCGCACGGCGGTAATTCCTTCCTGTACGCCGCTTATCGGCAAATCCTCTATTCCGCCCTAACAAGCCTATCATCGCGCTTCGGCAAAAATGTAGCATGAGCTTGGCCACGAGCCGCATATTGTTGTACAAGACCACCCTTGCATAGGAAGAAGGTAGAGACGTGAGCAAATTGAAGCAGTCGTTCATAACAGGAACTGTGATCCTTTTATTGGCCGGTGTCGTGAACCGGATTTTGGGCTTCGTACCTCGCATCGCGCTCCCTCGCGTCATCGGTCCGGAGGGAGTAGGCATTTATCAGCTCGGATATCCTTTTCTCATTTTTATTATTACGATTATTACCGGGGGCATTCCGCTAGCCGTTGCCAAATTGGTTGCGGAGGCGGACTCGGATGGCGACGAAGCGAAGGTTAAACGCATTTTAAAGCGATCGCTAATCCTTTCCACAAGCCTGGGGTTGTTTTTCACGGTCTGCTCCATGATTTCCGCCAAATGGATTACGACTCACCTGATGACGGATCCGCGCGTTTATTACACGTTTCTGTGCATGAGTCCGATCATTTTGCTCGTTTCCGTTACAGCCGTCATACGCGGTTATTTTCAAGGCCGGCAAAATATGATCCCGACCGCCTCGTCGCAAGTATCCGAAACGGTCGTCCGTATTTTCGGCATGCTGTTGTTCGCGTACTGGATGCTGCCGTATGGAATCGAATTCGCCGCGGCAGGCGCGATGATCGGCGTTACGATCGGCGAGCTTTGCGGGATGGCCGTCATCCTTTTCCACTACTATTTCAGCCGCAATGCTTACAAAAAGAAGGGCAAGCCGCAAACGGAACCGAAAGCCGCCTCCGGCTCGCCCGATGCGCCATTGCTCAAAAGACTTATCCGCATCGCCCTGCCGGTGACTGCAAGCAGGCTTGTCGGCTCGACGTCTTATTTGCTCGAATCGATTTTCATCGCCCACAGCCTAGCGATTGCCGGCGTAGCCGCAGCCGTCGCTACCGCGCAATACGGCATGCTGCAAGGCATGATCATTCCGGTGCTTCTTTTGCCGAGCGCATTGACCTACTCGCTGTCGGTATCGCTCATTCCGTCTTTATCCGAGGCGGCCGCGAATAACGATATGAAGACGATTCACAAAAGAATGCATCAGTCCATTCGGCTTGCTCTCGTTACGGGAGCGCCGTTCGCGGTTATTATGTATGTCCTTGCGGATCCGGTTTGCTATTATTTGTACAAAAATACGGAAATCGGCTCGATGCTGAAAATGATGGCTCCGATCGCGCTGTTCATGTATGTCCAAGCCCCTCTGCAGGCCGCCCTGCAGGCGCTAGACAAACCCGGCACGGCGCTCGTCAATACGTTCGTCGGCTCCGCGCTGAAGCTGCTGCTGATCAGCTTGCTCGCCAGCAAGCCGAACCTCGGTATTTTGGGCGCCGTCATCGCAATCAATATCAATATCGTCGTCGTGACGATCCTGCACTGGAACAGCGTGTCCAAGCTCATTAAGCTTTCGCTGCCGCCTTCCGAATTTTACAAGCTTGGGGCCGCCATCCTCGTAATGGGACTCACCAGCTATGCCGTCATGCGCGCCGATTGGACGGACAATGCCGCACTGCGCTTCGGGGTATCGGCAGGCTTGGGCATCGCCGTTTACTTGCTGTGCATGGCCTGGTTCAAGCTGATCGATCTATACGATCTACGCCGCATTCCGTGGATCGGCAAAAAACTGTAAAAGCCTGTTCCCCCCAAGGAACAGGCTACTTCCTCTTCTTATCGACAAAAAGCTTGCCCCGATGGTCGATCGAGCAAAAAAACACGTCTTTGAAATCGGACACGCCAAGCGGCTGCAGCTGATTTTTGAGCCAAAACCGGGTTTGTCCGATCTTCTCCAAGTTTTCGTCCTGCACCTTGCCGTCCATAATCAAAGCCAGCGGCAGCCCTGTAAATCGGAATGCATTCGGCGCTCCGGCAATTGGTTGTTGTTCTTCGTTGCGTTTCTTCTCGAGAACCGTCAGCTTGCCCGAGGATTCCAGTATCGCAAATTCGACATCCGCTACGTCGATTACGCGGTTTTGCCGCAGCTGCTGCATCAAATCGTCCAGATTGTACCTTTGCCGCTTCATTTCTTCACGGTCCAGCTGCCCGTTTTTGATCAGGAAGCTCGGCTTGCCGTCAAACAGGCTGCGGATGCGCTGACTGCGCAGCGCCAGCATGGCCAGCCCGATCTGCGTCAGCATCAACGTCAGGATCGGAACGATCCCGTACGTAAGCGGCTTATGAATATCCTCGATAACGAATACGGCGATTTCCGCGATCATGATGAAGATGACAAGATCGAATACGGACAGCTTGCCGATCTCCCGTTTGCCCATCAGCCTCATAACCATAAACACGATAAAGTAAGTCAGCAATGTTCGAAAAAAAAGGCTCCATACTTCCATTGACGCCCTCCCTGCTGCCCTCATCGGGAAAAGAAGGCCCGCTTCGCCACAGCGGTCCGGACCGGCCCGAAAGCACGGACCGCCGCTTGGCGAAGAAGGCCGTTCTTGATCGTTCATGGGTATTCTGACCGCCCAGACCGTTCCTCATACGGAAACGGAATTGCTCAATTGCTGGCAAACGCCATTTTTACATGAGAATAAAGGAAACGTAAATCGTGGAAATCGCCAAGGAGATAAGCGTAACCGGTAAGCCTATTTTCAAAAACGCGGCGAAAGAAAGCGGCTTTCCTTCCTTCCCAGCCATACCTGCCGCAATCATGTTCGCCGATGCGCCGATCAGCGTTCCGTTCCCCCCCAGAGACGCGCCTAACGCAAGCGACCACCAAATCGGATCCAATGCTTCATCCTGAACCCCTAATTGTACGCCGATATCCTTGATCATCGGAATCATCGACGCTACGAACGGGATATTGTCAACCGTAGCTGAGGCGATCCCCGACACCCACAGAACGATCATGGCGATAAATGGAATGTTCGCCTCCGTCATTTCCAGCAGCGAGGTCGTGATTTTACCGATAATGCCCGTTTCGGTCAGACCGCCGACAAGTACGAAGAGCCCTGCGAAGAACAACACCGTAACCCATTCAACCGAGTGAAACACATCCTCAGCCTTTATATCTTTGACACTGATCAGCATGAGCAGCGTCGCGCCGGCAATCGCCACAACCGCCGCTTCTACTTGAATCGCGCTGTGCAGCAAGAAGCCAAGCAGCGTCAGGCCGAGGACGATAAGCGATTTTATGGCGAGCGCTTTGTTTTTGATGCAGCCTCCCGCGTCGATTGTCATCAATTCCGCTTTTTGTTTATCGGCGATTCGCAGCTGCGCACCGTACCATAAGCGAAGAAAAAGCAGCGTAACGGCCAAAATAACGACGGCAACCGGCGCAAGGTTGAGGAGGAAATCGTTGAAATCGAGATGCGTCGCCGTACCGATCATCATGTTTGGCGGAGAACCGATCAGCGTTGCCGTACCGCCGATGTTGGCGGCGAGTATTTCCGAAATCAAATACGGAATCGGATTCAGCTTCAGCACGCGAGTAATCGTGAAAGTAACCGGCACCATCAGCAGCACCGTCGTAACATTGTCCATAAACGCCGATCCGACGGCCGTCACGAGCGACAGCATCAGCAAGATGCGGATAGGCTCTCCTTTGGCTATTTGTGCGGACTTGATCGCTATGTATTGGAAAATACCGCTTTTATTTACGATGCCGACAAGCAGCATCATGCCGACGAGCAAGAAAATCGTTTGCCATTCGATATAATGACTGTAGGCCATTTTCATATCGGCGATACCCAATAGGATCAAAAGCAAGGCGCCTGCCAAGGCAATGATCGCCCGGTTGATTTTATCGGTAATGATGACGGCATAACTTACGAGAAAAATGACTGCAGCGCTGACCACCTGCCAAGTTGCCGCTTGTGAAGCTATTTCCATATTTCGCACTTCCTTTCCATAGAACGTTCCAATCGCTTGCCAGAAAACCATACCTTATTACGCCTTGTCCCCGAAACGGTTGCGATATTATGCCGGCACAGTACTATTTTACACGGCTTGACCATAAAATGGTGATAGAATTTGTCCAAACGAAAATGATTCCTGGAGGGACCGATTATGAATGCAATGAACAAAGTCTCCCAAGTGCGCATAGGATCGCCGCTTATAAGGGGATTGGTCTACGCTTTTATCGCAATGGGCTTAGCGACGCTCGTCACTTCATTCATCCTTATGCTGACGGATCAAAAAGAAGAATCGCTTCCTTCGTTCGCCTACATCATTCATGCAGGATCCCTTCTAATAGGCGGTTTTGTCAGCGGAAAGCGTGCAAAAAACAAAGGCTGGTACCATGGCGGTTTGCTGGGCGTCCTGTATGCTGTTATTATATTTATAATTGCTTTTCTTAGCTTCGATCAAGGTATCGATTTGCAATCGGTTAAGTTTCTCGGCACAGCTTTCGGATCGGGCGTTATAGGCGGAATACTTGGCGTAAACGCATCAAAATAACATTTCACCTTTCTTCTGAAATTATGGTATACTGTCATAGCTATTTCTTTGCCGTTCCTTTCCGACCATAATTTAGGAGGAAACGTTCGATGTTTGTATTCCAATCGATGAATACCGTGACGATAGCCATCGTAGCGACGACAATCGTATTGTTGCTGGTATCGATGCGCAATAATCCGCTTCTTGTTGCGGGGTCGTTCGTCCAGGAAATATTTACGAACCGCAAATACTTATTTCATTTTGCAGCGATGATCGCCATACTCGTTTTCAACAAAATTGAGCAGATGATTGAGGACAGTATGACGTATCAAACCGATTTTACATCGGCCGTTCACCGTTTGGAAGGCGATATCGTGCCTTTCATTCAGCACTACTTCCAGAACGACATATTGACTTATATTTCGACCTTTTTTTATGTCGTAATATTTCCGACCCTGATGGTCGTATCTATCGGTCTTTATACCTATAGAAAACAATACACGTTGTTCTACTCGATTTGTTACGCTTTAATGTTCAACTACATGATCGCTATACCGTTTTACTTATTTTTTCCGGTAAACGAGGTTTGGTCCTATCATCCGGATGTTCAGCTGCTGATGACGAACGTTTTTCCGACCTTTGAAACCGATTATCGCCCTTTGTCCGGCCTGGACAATTGCTTCCCGAGCCTGCATACGTCGATCTCCGTTTCGATGGCGGTTATTGCGATGAAATCGAACAACAAGTTTTGGCGATGGTTTACCCTTATCAGCGCCGTTTTCATCATCTTCTCGATTTTTTACCTTGGCGTCCACTGGCTGACCGATATGGGCGGAGGATTGCTGCTCGGCATATTCGCATCGCGCATGGCGCTTCGCATAAGCGAAGGCCGTTCGCTGATCGGCGCTTTCATGGGCTACGAGAAAGAAAGACATTTCGGCAAATAACTAAAGTCCCGACGAACTGGGGCCATGACACTAAGCAGGCGAAGCGGCCTGCTTTTTTTTAATCTTAGAAAGCATATCTCCCTGATTGTTCGAATCTATGCGAATTATCATATACAATTCGTCACTTTGCGTTAATTTCGTTACTTCTTCGCGAAACATCATATAGAATTCATCGTTTTCGTGAATCTCCGATCATTCTATTCGAAAAATCATACAGGTTAAAAGGATCTGTAGGAAGCCACTTGCATAAACAACAAAAAGAACGAACGATCTCCTTAACGGAAACCGGTCGTTCTTTGGGTCATTGCCTATGTATCCTTCGATGAATCTAATCTTTTTCGACGCCAGCGGCTTTATCCGCTTTTTTCTCTTCGCTTTTCTTCTCCTCGGTTGCAACAGAAGCGCTCGCTTGCGAAACCGAATTGATCGCCGAGCGGTCAAACGTCATTTTCGTCGCGTCATTAACGCGCAGCACGACGATATCGTCGGTAATCTCGATAATCGTTCCGTGCAAACCGCCGATCGTTACGACCTTGTCCCCTTTTTTCACCTGGTTCAGCATGGCGTTACGCGTCTTTTGACGTTTTTGCTGGGGGCGAATAAGCAGGAAGTAAAGCACGACGAACATCAAAGCTAGCGGCCACAGCGATAAAAGCATGTTCGGTGAACTCTCGCCCGCGGCATCAGCTAAATATAACATGAGGTTTCCCTCCCTTCCTTAGAATCAACTCAACTTATACTTATACGTAAAGAGAGAACAACGGTTTCAAGTTTTTGAATTTTCGCTATCGGATCCCGTTCTGAATGCGTTTGCGCGAAAGGACAGACGAGAACTGACGGTTTGCGTCAGAACCCTTTGCCGTTCGCCTCCATGCCGTACTTATCGAAAAATTCGTCCCGGAAATCGAGCAGACGGTCTTCGCGAATCGCTTGACGAACGCCGCGCATCAGCTCCAGCAGGAAATGAAGATTATGATAGGTCGTTAACCGGATCCCGAACGTTTCATCGGCCTTAATCAGATGTCTGATATAAGCGCGGGAGTAGTTGGTGCATGTGTAGCAGCTGCAATTCGGATCCAGCGGACCGAAGTCTTCCATATGCTTCGCATTGCGGATGACAAGTCTGCCTTCGCTGGTCATGCATGTGCCGTTGCGCGCAATACGCGTAGGCAGTACGCAATCGAACATATCGATGCCGCGGATCGAACCTTCCACCAAAGCGTCCGGCGAGCCTACGCCCATCAAGTAACGCGGCTTGCCTCCGGGAAGAAGCGGCACAGTAGTTTCAAGCACCTCGTACATCAGATGCTTCGGTTCGCCTACGCTCAATCCACCAATAGCATACCCCGGGAAATCAAGGGAAGTCAAATCGGCAGCGCTTTGTTTCCGCAAATCGGCATACATGCCGCCCTGAACGATTGCAAAAAGTCCCTGATCATGCGGTCGGGCATGGCTTTGCAGGCAGCGCTCCGCCCAGCGGGAAGTCCGCTCCAGCGACTGCTTGACATAGTCGTACTCCGCCGGATAAGGCGCACATTCGTCAAAGGCCATCATAATGTCGGAGCCCAGCGCATTCTGAATCTCCATCGCCTTCTCCGGAGAAATAAACAGCTTATCGCCGTTCAAATGCGAACGAAACTCGACGCCTTCTTCGCGTATTTTGCGGATGTCGCTCAAGCTGAATACTTGAAACCCTCCGCTGTCGGTCAGAATCGGGCGGTCCCAATTCATAAATTTATGAAGGCCGCCGGCCCGTTTCACCAGGTCATGCCCCGGGCGAAGAAACAGATGGTACGTATTGCTCAAAATAATGTGCGCATCCATCTGCTTCAATTCTTCCGGACTCATCGTTTTAACCGTAGCCTGCGTGCCGACCGGCATAAACGCCGGCGTTTCGATAACGCCATGCGGGGTATGAACGCGTCCGAGCCGCGCGCCGCTCTGCTTGCATACCTTTAATAACTCATACGTAACTGCTGCCACAAACAATCGCATCCTTTAACATAATGAAAATAAATACGAAACCAAGCCTCCGGCAAAGATGTAACATGCGGATTCGACCCTTGGCGCGAGCCGTATCTCAATAAATAAACATCGCATCGCCGAAGCTGAAAAACCGGTATTCCTGCTCGACCGCTTCACGATAGGCCTTCAGCACCGATTCCCGCCCTGCAATCGCGCTGATCAGCATCAGCAAAGTCGATTTCGGCAAATGGAAATTGGTAAGAAGAGCATCTACCGCCAGAAGCTTCACGCCCGGATAAATAAAAATGCCCGTCCATCCGTCGCATGGCTTCAGCGTTCCCGGCCGCAGCCCGTCCGCTTCGCTTATCCGCGCCGCCGTCTCCAGCGTTCTGGCGGAGGTCGTGCCGATTGCGATTACGCGCCGTCCGGCGGATTTCGCCCGGTTTACGGCATCCGCCGTTTCCTGCGGCACATGAAAATATTCCTCGTGCATCGTATGCTCTTCGACGCGTTCCACGGCTACGGGACGAAACGTTCCTAGCCCGACATGCAGCGTTACATAAGCAATCTCGACACCTTTAGCGGCAATTTCGCGCAGATACGGCTCCGTAAAATGAAGTCCTGCCGTCGGTGCGGCGGCAGAGCCCTCGTTTCTGGCATATACCGTTTGATAGCGTTCCTTCTCGTCGGCAGGAAGCTGTTCTTTGATATAAGGCGGCAGCGGCATCTGTCCGAGCCGGTCGAGAATTTCATTAAAAATGCCCTTGTACGTAAAACGAAGCACGCGTATTCCCATTTCGCCTTCTTCTTCAATAAAGGCTTTCAAAAGCGGCTCTTCGTTTACCGAAGCTTCGCTAGCGGACGAGGAAGCACCTGCACCGCCGATCGTTTCGTTCCCGCGTATGCCGAAAGATACGGTTGCGCCTTTCTTAAGCCTTTTGCCGGGTTTGACCAGCGCTTCCCAACGATCGTCGCCCAGCGCTTTTAACAGCAATATTTCCGCTTTGGAGCCCGTATCCGATTTTACGCCAAAAAGCCGGGCTGGAATGACCCGCGTGTCGTTCAACACGAGCACGTCCCCGGCTTGTAAATATTGAATAAGATCGGAAAACTGCCGGTGCCCGATTGCACCGGTAGATTTATCCAGCGTTAGCAAACGCGATTGCAGCCGATCGGCAAGCGGCGTTTGCGCGATGAGCCGCTCCGGCAGCTCGAAATCAAACAATTCGACGTCCATCCGTTTTCAGTCCTTACCTATTTTGAGACCTGTATAGTAGTATTGCAAAATGCGTTTATAGTCATACCCTTGTTCTGCTAGCCCTCGCGCTCCCCATTGGGACATGCCGAGTCCGTGACCGTTCCCTTGCCCGGTAAACGTAAACATCGTCTCCTTGGTCAATACGCGGGCTTGCCCGTCTTTCCCCACGGCCACCCACTGTTCCTGGGTCAACGCCGTCTGTTTGCCGGATGCGGCGCTTCCGGTCACATATAGCGTTCCGCCTGCTTCAGGCAGCGTACGGGATGCCCCGCCCGCTCCCAATATAGTATAACTTCCCGTTTCTTCAATTTCAAACTTCGTACTCGGCAAGCTCATAAATGCGGATCGAAACGTATCGCCATATGGAACGTTGATGGCTTGCCCGTTCGCCTTCACTTCCGCCGCGCGCCCGGATTCGCCCCGCTTCGTAACTTCAAGCTGCCGTAAATCGCCGGTAACGGCTTTAGGTACGACCGAATTGATCTTGTCTCGCAGCTCCGCAGCCTTGAACGGGCCGCGCTGCCATTGATACGAGTTCGAATCCTCCACTTTGCGGATGACCGTCACTTTGTCCTTCATATTCAGCGTGCCGGTAACCGGACCGTTGGCATTGTCGGTCGTCGGCGCCGAACGTATGTTTACGCCGTTCTCCGTCGGCTCCATAATCGTCAAGCCCGCAGCATTTACCGATCCGGTATCGCGGACAAGTGCCGAATTCACGTAGCCGATCGAGCCGTCCGCCAATGCAACTTGATACCAAGGCACGCGGCCTTTGGCTGCACCCTCGTCAGGGCTCGTTACGCTTTGGATATACGAAACCGGATTGCCCCAAACCTCCGTCGGCTCAGACGTCTTCCCGCCTGCATTCGCGGAAAAATACGGCATCACTACCGCTCCGTCGGGACCGACCAGCACTTCCCCCCGCGTCGCATCGACGGCTTGCATGACGTCCGCGGCTTCTTCGCCGTAATAAGCCTGATCCACGGTGGAATCGCTGACATGGGCGATTTCGTATTTATTGCCCTGCTTCAGGGCGTAGGAGCGAGCCGTGACCGCTTGCGCCTTCAGCGCTTCCGCCGGCCAGCCTTTGCCCATCTCGGCGGTTACGACCGAGTACAAATATTGCTCGAACGGCAGCTCGTTGATTAAAGCCAGCTGTCCGTTATAAACGCTTGCTTCCATCGTCCCGCGATAGGTCCGGCCGGATTTTTCGGCTACCTTGATTTCGCCTTGCTTCGGGACGATCGTGATCTTCCGTCCGTTATCGCTGAACTGCAAATGGATGACGGACGGCTTGCCCGCCCCTGACGAAACATCCTCCCGCTTCACCAGATAAGCGGCTTTAGCGTCAGCCGGCTGAAGGGCGAGATCCGGAACGGCTTTGACGGCAAGCTGCTGTCTGGCATTCAAACGATCCGCATCGGCTTCTCCGCCTATCCAAACGGCGTATGCCGCTCCGCCTTTGCCGTCTTCCGTATAAACGAGCTCCGAATCGACTCCCGCTGCCGCGAGCGAGGCTTGCTTGGCGGCGGCCTCCGGCTCGCTTACGAATACGCCTGCCGACAAATATAAAGGACCGGTAAGCGACGGAGCCGCGGAAAGCTTGGAGATTTCGGCATTTTTCATAAGCTCGAACATCGCTGTCGCCGCTTTATCCTTCGTAGGATAAGCGCCTGCCGACACTTGGTACACGGCCTTCCCTTGCCGGGTCCGTTTCCACGTCGATACGGCATAACCCATTTTCTGCAGCTTGTCCGTCAACGCTCCTGCTTTAGCCGCATCTTCCGTCTCAAGCGCCGTAAACCCGTACTGATCGGCGCTTAGCCGAACGGTTTGCAAAGTATCCCCGCCCAGCCAAGGTATGAATGCCGAAGGGTATGTAAGGCCTGCCGTTAACCCTTTGTCGGAAGATAGTGTCGCAATCGGCTTGGAAGCCCTATATTTCCCGTTATCCAAAAACAAAGCTACCCGGATCGTATCCAGTGTCAAAGCGCTCGATCCGGCATCCGCGTGAACCGGCATCGGCTGCTGAAACGGCACCGCCGCCGTTAACATCGATATGGCCAAACCGGCGATCAGACGCCGTTTATTACGTTTGTTCATCGCTAACGTATTCCCCCCTCACATGTTGTCGCTAGCAGAGGTTGTTTTAAAAGCCCACTTTTGATAACGAAGTAGAACGGAGGGTTTATTCGACATCGAAACTTGCTTACATCCACCCTTTTCGGTTCTGAAAAGCAGCCATTTAAAACTCGCACTAGCAGTAAAGACGCCTGCATGTTACGAAAGTTCCGGTGCAAAACGAAAAGAATTTCAATTGTCCCCGCGCTTCGGCGGCTCATAGCCCAGATGGCGATAGGCGAGCGGCGTCACCATCCGGCCGCGCGGCGTTCTTTGCAGGAAGCCGATTTGGAGCAAATACGGCTCGTATACGTCCTCGATCGTTTGGCTTTCTTCGCCGATCGTCGCGGCAATCGTCTCGAGTCCTACCGGCCCTCCTTGAAAGCTCGTAATGATCGAATGAATCATTTTATGATCGATGAGGTCGAGGCCCAGCTTGTCGACTTGGATTTGCTCCAATGCCGTACCGGCTATCGCTTCGGTAATAATGCCGTCGCCTTGAATTTGCGCGAAATCGCGGACCCGCTTTAGCAACCGGTTTGCGATACGCGGCGTCCCCCGCGAGCGCATGCCGATTTCCTGCGCCGCTTCCCCCACGATAGGCACCTGCAAAATTTCCGAGGTCCGGCTGACGATATAAGTTAATTCATCTATTGTATAGTATTCCAGCCGGCTTACGACGCCGAACCGATCGCGCAGCGGGGCGGAAAGCAGTCCTGCGCGCGTCGTTGCGCCGATCAGCGTAAATTTAGGCAGGTCCAAGCGCACCGAACGGGCGCTCGGCCCCTTGCCGATCATGATGTCGAGCGCGAAATCCTCCATCGCCGGATAAAGCACCTCTTCCACCGTACGGTGAAGCCGGTGTATTTCGTCGATAAACAGCACGTCGCCTTCCTGCAGATTCGTCAGCAGCGCAGCCAAATCGCCGGGCCGTTCGATCGCAGGGCCGGAGGTCGTGCGGATGTTGACGCCGAGCTCGTTGGCGATGATATTCGACAGCGTCGTTTTGCCAAGCCCCGGAGGGCCGTACAGCAGCACGTGATCGAGTGCCTCGCGGCGCTGCTTGGCCGCTTCGATAAACACCTTAAGGTTTTCCTTGGCCTTAGACTGGCCGATATATTCCGATAATAAACGCGGACGAAGGCTAAGCTCGGCGGCTTGGTCTTCCACCATCAACTGAGCCGAAATGATGCGGTCTTCCATAATCGTCCTCCTTGTCCGTTACCCTCTAAAAAGCGCCTGCAGCGCAAGCTTGACAAACGTATCCGGCTTTTCCAAGCCGGTAGCCTTATCCCGTACCGCCGGCCAAACGCGGTCTATCTCGGTCTCGCTGTAGCCCAGCGCGACAAGCGCCATTTTGGCTTCCTTCCAGGCGCCGCCGCCCTGCCCCTCCGCCATCTCTTTCTCGGTCGCAAATGCCGCCGCTACAGGAATCAGACCGCCCACAGGCAAATCCGCCAGCTTATCCTTCATATCCAAAATAATGCGCTGAGCGGTCTTCTTGCCGATTCCCGGCAGCCGCGTCAGAAATGCGATATTTTCTTGATAAATCGCCGAAATGACCGCTTCCGGCCGTCCCGCCGACAAAATGCCGAGGGCCACCTTGGGGCCGATTCCCGAAACGTCCAGCAGCTTGCGGAACAATGCCTGCTCCTCGCGGCTCAAAAAGCCGAACAGCAGGATGGCGTCCTCGCGGACGTGATGATGGATAAACATCGTGACGGGAGCAGCATCCCCATTCGCGCCGACCGCATATGGATTCGGACAAAATACCCGATAGCCGACGCCGTTCACGTCCAGCACGACGTATTCCGATTCCCGGTGGGCCAGCTGGCCTCGCAAAAAGTCGATCATGTTCGTACTCCCTTCCTCTTCTCCCAGAGGCTTCTCTTCAATCTATTTGATTTTTGTTGACCTTCTATTCTGCTTCTTCGCTTCCTCCATCAACGCGGCAAGCCTGCTTGCCGCAGGGGGCGGATTGTCATTAATCTTGGAGACCATCACATGCGAGTGGGCATGACAGATTGCAACCGCCAACGCATCCGCAACGTCGTCCGGCTTCGGAATGGCCGAGAGGTTAAGGAACATGCGGGTCATTTCCTGCACCTGCCTTTTCTCCGCCTTCCCGTAGCCGACGATTGCCTGCTTGACTTGCAGCGGCGTATATTCCGCAAGCGGCAGTCCTTGCTGCACTGCGGCAAGTATGATGACGCCCCGAGCCTGCGAGACGGCAAACGCAGTCGTGACGTTTTTGTTGAAAAACAGCTTCTCCAGCGCCACGGCGTCTGGTTTATAAGTATCGATTAATTGCTTTGCCGCGTCATAAACCATTTTCAATCGTTCGCCCGGATCCGTATGCGCCTCCGTCTGGATGCAGCCATACTGCACAGGCGTCAGCTTGCTTCCGTTCTTGTCGATAAAGCCGAAGCCGACTATCGCAATCCCCGGGTCGATTCCCAATATGCGCAAGATTGTTCTCTCCCATCCGATCATACGGCGCTCGTTACTTCGTATCGGCCAGGATACGCGAACATATGTATTCCTTCCGCCATTATAGCAGATAGTTGGGGCTACGTTAAGGCTGCACGCAAAAACATAGCCGTTTTCCCCCAGGAAAACAGCTGCCGCAATCGACCGGCAATTCGAATTTCGCCCTTCCTTACGCCGGCAAAAAAGAAAAAGACCTCCGTTCCCCTTAAGAAAAGGAACTTGAGGTCTTTTTCTCCCTTGCAAATCGGAAGCGGAATGCGGCAATGCTTATCGGGCTATTGAGCCAACATAAGCCCGCAAGCCGTCGTCATATTTTCGGCTTCTCGCCGCGTTCCTTCACCGCTTCCACCGCGAAATCGCTGAAGGTTGAAAGTACGCTGTTGAAATCGGCTAAATCGCTGATGCGGATTCCTTCATACAGCTGCCTGATCGACTCTTGAGGCAGACTGCTCTTCAAATGCTCGACATTCAGCTGAAAGAAGGTCCGGATCACTTGATCCCCGCCGGGTACCCCTTCAAAAAGTGACAAATTCCCGTTTTTATCGATGCCGAAATACGCCGTTTCTTTGCATTTGGGCGATAAATCATCGATCCGCTCGATAAACCGGACGTCTCCGCCTGCATGAACCGTTATTTCCCACTGCGGATGCTCTTCGGATAACTTCAAAATATCGTCCTTGCCCATCAATCCGACCTGCTGAGTCTCTTCTCCGCATATGAAGCTCTTTTGCATCGTAACCATTCGTTCATCGACGCCGTTCGCAATCGCATGGAGCGTTTCTTCCTGCTCGCGCGACATTTCCACAACCGGCCGCTCTCTTAGACGGTCGGATGCCGACGCTTGAACGGGGACGGTTGCAGAATCACCCGAAATGCCTGAACCGGCATACAAACGAATTCCTGCAGCAATGCCTGCCACGAGTAGTAAAGAGCCTAACGTCAGCCAACGCTTCTTCGACCGCAAACGCCTTTTCAGCTGCTTTAACAAGCCCGTTAAGTTCACGCGAATCCCCTTCTTCTGAGACTTTTTCTTTATTTTTCCCAGAGAGGAAAAGGATTATACGTATAATTGGCCCGCTCAGCGCATGTTAATCCAAGGGCCTCTGCTTCTGCGTTTTTGGACCGGCTTAACGTTTCTTTTCTTGGGAGCGTTATGCAGGACCGCCTTATCGCTGCCGCCGGATTTCAACTTCGGATCGCTGTGCTCTTCGTTCTCTTCGGCGGTCCGGTTTTCGATCCCGGCATAGCCGTTCATCGCATGCGGAGATTGAAAGTCCGCACCTCCCGCTTCACGCTCTCCAACAACCTGCCCGAAGTTTAACGGCTCCGTGTAAGGTCTTGCATATACGCCGCATGGGTCGCATGGCTGAACGAACGGCGTCTGCCACTGCGTAATCGGCGCCATTGCACCCGGCATCATCATCCCCTGCCCTGCCGCGGCTGGCGTATCCCAGCCGGGAGACATCGCTTGCGGCGAAGCCGTCATCGGGCTTGTGCTTGCCGGATAGGCCGATTGCGGCATTTCCCAGCCGGGAGACATCGCCTGCGGCGAAGCTGTCATCGGGCCGGCGCTT
Source organism: Paenibacillus contaminans (assembly GCF_003285015.1). Taxonomy (GTDB): domain Bacteria; phylum Bacillota; class Bacilli; order Paenibacillales; family NBRC-103111; genus Paenibacillus_V; species Paenibacillus_V contaminans. The sequence continues at coordinate 304,455 of NZ_QMFB01000003.1, forward strand.
GCCGGGAAAGCCGCTTGCGGCATGCCTGCAGCTGTGTAAGGCGTCGGTACCGGCGCCCAGCCCGCTCCTTGCCAATGAGGATTGCCGTGCGGTTCGCATCCGCCGTCCCAATGGCCCGGCATCCCCCAGATCGGCATTTGCTGCTGAGGCTGTTCAGGCGCAGCTGCGCCCGCAACTTGCTCAGGCTGAACGTACGGCTGCGGCATAGGATGATGGTGTTTGGCTCCGCAGCCGCATGCGCCGATACAGCCGCAGCTTTTTACATGCATGGGCGCTTCCTGCACAGGAGCCATCGCATAGGGCAGCTTCGGTCCGATCGGTCCGATCGGGCCGATTGGCCCGCAGCCGCAGCCGCCTCCCATAGGCTGAATTGCTTGCATAGGCATTTCCATTTGTGCAGGGGCCTGCGCCATCGGCATTTCCATTGGCATTGGCATCGGCATCGGCATTTGCATCGGCATTTGCATCGGCATTTCCATTGGCATCGGCATCATTGGCATCATTGGCATAGCAAACATTTGCGGGAAAGCCGGGGCGCTCTGGAACATCGTCACGTCCGGCGTTTGCATAAATTGCATCGCCTGCTGTTCGTGATGCATCGGCTGTTCGAATGCCGGAGCCGTTTGGGCCGGCTGCCCGTAAAACGGCATGTAGAAGTTTGCCGACTGCGCCATAAATTCCGGTGCCGCCGGCTGACCTTGAACTTCAACGGCCGGCACATTGTACTGAGCGAACAAATGCTCGGTATACAAATGAAGCTCCGGCATTTGCTGCGCTTCAGCGGGTGGCTGCGCCATCGGAACTTGCGCGCTTGGCGCCTCGGCGACAGGCTGCTGAACCTGAGGCATCGGCGCCTCTTCTATGCCGGGAGCCGGCATTGGAGTCGGAACAGGGGCCGGCAGCGGTGTCGGCATCACGCCCGTATACGGCTTATGTCCGCCATATTGCGGCCATTGCATGCCCGCTGATTGGTGATGCATATGATGATGCATCTGTTGGCCCCCGCTATGCTGCATGTGATGCGGCGTTTCAGTGCCTGTCTTCGGCACGAATACGGTCTGCCCCGTCATCAAAATATTAGGGTTTTTAAGCTGCGGATTTGCATCGATCATCGCTTTAAGCGGGATTCCCCAAGCCTTCGCAATTTTCCAAAGCGAATCCCCTTGCTTGACGACATAGGTAAACACATTGTTATTCGGCGGAACGGTCGGTTTTTCTGCAGACGGCACCTTGATTTTCATCCCAATGTCCAGCATATTCGGGTCTTCCAGCTGCGGATTCATTTCGATCAGCGTGGAAAGCTCGACGTCGTACTTTTTCGACAAAGAGTAAAGGGTGTCGCCTTTTTTGACGATATGGATTTTCAAAGCCTATTACCTCCTCCAAGATTGACGCGGTTTGCACCGGCGGTTCAAGAGCTGAAGACGATACTGAACACTTATCCGAAAAAGAACAGTACAGTTTATGCAGCATCTAGGCATTTGACATCCCTTTGCGAAAAAAACATTCCGATTTCAACATTTTCATAAAAAGCTTGTCTTTTTTCAGCGAAGACGGCTCGATCCGAACCGGAATCGCCGGTGCACAGCATTAGCTAAAATAAAAAACAGCCCTCATCATGTATAATGAGAAGCTGTTTTTTGCTTAGAATTTAATAATGCTTAGCGTTGATGAGGAAAAAACCAATCGGCTGGAACAAGTCGTGTGCCGGTTGACCAGTGCGGTTCGCGTAAACGAATAATGAGTTTTCATCACTAGGCGTACGGCCGGCGCTCTCAAGCTTCCGCTTTAATCGTGTCGTAATCGTAGCATGGATACGAACCCAGCGCGCGAACCTGACAGCCGAGCGCTTCGATTTCGGCGATCGCCGCAGGCAGCAGCACGGAATCCAGCGAACCCTCGACATCGATATAAAAATAATAGCTGCCCAGCTTGAGCTTCGTCGGCCTCGACTCGATTTTGGATAAGTTGATCCGTCTCCAGGCAAAAGCCGATAATACTTGATGCAGAGCTCCGGGAAAATCCTCGGGCAGCGTCACCACGATCGTTGTCTTCAACTTATCCGAAGGCCTCAGCGCAGGAGTTTGGCTGCCGACCAGTACGAAGCGAGTATAGTTGTTCTGATGATCCGTAATGTTCTCCGCCAAAATGTCGAGCCCGTGCAGCTTCGCAGCCAACCGGGTACCGATTGCCGCAAACCCGCCCGGCCCCTCGGACTCGCCTCTTTCCTTCACGATCTGCACGCCCTTGGCCGTGCTGCTGACGCCTTCCGACTGAACGCCCGGAATATTGGCGCGCAAAAATTTATAACACTGGCTGGTCGCTACAGGTATGGAATATATTTTGCTAATGCCCGCATAGGGATTGCCCGTGCTTTCGGGAAGCAAATCCTGCTTGTAGCCGATCAAGTTCTGAATCGACGGATATACCCATTCCGCCAAAATCGGCAGGCTGAATTCGTTGACAAGCAGATCGACATGGAGGCTGACCGAGCCGTCGATCGCATTCTCGATCGGAATGACGCTGAAATCGGTCTCGCCGTTCACCGTAGCCGTGAAGACGTCGTACATTTGCGGATAGCTGACAAACTCGTATTCCTTATCGCCTAGAAAACATAACGAGGACTCCTGGGAAACCGTCCCTTCCGGCCCCAGAAATGCGATGCGCTTCATGCCCGTATTTCTCCTTTAAGAGGTATGCGTATCTGATTGGTTTGGAATAATGTACTACTCTCAGCTGCGTGTGTCAACACTTCGGCGCCTTGAAGCGCCGGCTTCAGCCATAACGTCCGGGCCGTTACCCCTTCTTTGCCGAACGTATCGGTCAAAAACGCTTCAAGCTCCCGCTTGCGTCCGCTTTCCGTATCGACAAGCGCAAGCAGCGTCGGGCCTGCTCCGCTTAAAGCGATGCCGAGCGCCCCGTGGTCGACGGCTTCCTCCAGTATGCGAGCCATTCCCGGAATCAGACCGCTGCGGTAAGGCTGGTGCAGCGCATCCTTCATCGCATGGCTGATCATATCGAGCCTGCCGGTGCTAAGAGCGGCAACCAAAAGCGAAGAATGGCTCAGGTTGTAGACCGCATCCTTCATCGCCACCTCTTTAGGCAGCACATGACGTGCTTTTTCCGTCGAAAGCTGGAACTCCGGTATAGCGACGAGCACTTCAAGACGTTTGTCCGGCTCCAGCCGGATAAGATCCGCCTGCACGCCGTCCCATTTGGCCACGACAAGGCCGCCGAACAGCGATGCGCCGACGTTGTCGGGATGATTCTCGAGCGCGGTCGCCATTTGCAGCAATTTGTCCTTCGTAAGCGGGTTGCCGATCAGCGCGTTCGCCGCGACAAGCGCCCCGACGATCGCCGAAGCGCTGCTGCCAAGCCCGCGTGTAAGCGGAATATCGCTCTGCATATCGATTTCAAGCTCCGGCATCGAGACGCCGGCTTCACGGAAAACAAGCTGAGCCACTTCAAATATCAGGTTCGTCTTATCGACCGGAACTCCCTTTACATTATCGCCATGCAGGCGGATAACCGTCTCCTCCGAAGGTCCCATCTCGATCCAGGCGTACAATTCAAGCGCCATGCCGAGGCAATCGAAGCCCGGACCCAAATTCGCCGTACTGGCCGGTACTTTGACGCGCACTTTACGCTCCATTCCAAATTCGCTCCTCATCTTATGAAAAGGCCGCTTCGCCACTAACGACGGACGGCAAGCCGATTCTTAGAAAATATAACTACCTTATGCGCTTCCCTATAGAAAAGGCACTAAAGCGTGTTCGACTTTAGTGCCCGCATTTCATTCACCGAGCGTTCGTCCGATTTGCGATCCGCTTATCGATCCGCCGCTTAGCCTTCGACCCGGTATACGCTTTTGATTTCATGTATGACGTCGAGCGTTTCGAACTGCTTAAGCACCTTGTTCATGCTTGCTTGGATCGCATTATGCGTAATAATGATGATTTCGGCTTGCGGGATTGCCGGATTCGGCTGCTGGAACACGGATTCCAAACTGACGTCCTGATCGGAGAATACCTCCGTAATTTTGTGCAGCACGCCTGCTTTATCCGCTACGTGAAGCAGGATATAAAATTTCGATGCGATTTCTTCGTCGCTTTTCAGCTTCTTTTCTTTATAAGCCATCAGCCCGCTGCGGCCGGCTACGCCAAGCCCCATGTTTTTGCCGACGCGCACCAGGTCCGCCACGACGGAGGTCGCCGTTGGCAGCTCACCTGCGCCCGGACCGTAGAACATCGTCTCGCCGACCGCTTCGCCGTATACGTATACCGCGTTGAACACGCCGTTCACGGTAGCGAGCGGATGCGACATTTTAACCATCGTCGGCTGTACGCTGACGCTGATCGAATCATCCTTGCGCTCCGCAATGCCGAGCAGCTTGACTTCGTAGCCCAGCTTTTTGCCGTATAAAATATCTTCCTTCGAAACGTTCGAAATGCCTTTAACCGATACGTCGGACAGCGCCACTTTGGAGTGGAAGCCGAGCGTCGCCAAAATCGTCATTTTGCGGGCCGCATCCAGCCCTTCCACATCGGAAGTCGGATCGGATTCCGCATAGCCGAGCTTCTGCGCTTCCGCCAGCACTTCGGCATAATCCGCGCCTTCCTGGCTCATTTTGCTCAAAATATAGTTGGTCGTGCCGTTCACGATACCCATAATTTTCGTAATCCGGTCGGAGGAAAAGCCCTCGATCAGCGTTCTGATGATCGGGATGCCGCCGGCAACGCTCGCTTCATAAAATACGTCGCAGCCCTTCTCCGCCGCCTTGGCCAAAATTTCCGGCCCGTGCAGCGCCATCAAATCCTTGTTCGCCGTCACCACATGCTTGCCTTGCTCAAGCGCTTCGAGAATGTACCCTTTCGTCGGCTCGATGCCGCCCATCACTTCGACGACAACGTCGATTTCCGGATTACGAATCACTTCCCACGGATTGGCCGTTACCAAATCGGATGAAATACGAAGATTGCGTTGTTTTTCCAAATCGCGCACCAAAACTTTGGCAACCTCAATGGGAGCGCCCGTCTGTCTTTGCAAATCCTCCTGATGACCTTCGACGATCCGGACAACCCCCGTCCCGACCGTTCCAAATCCAAGAAGTCCAACCTTGATCGGCTTCATGCTTTATCCTCCTATTATCCTCACAAAAGTGCAAGCTGCTATAACCCTCTTCCTTTGCGCGGAACCCCTTTTCATATTTTCATTGCCCGTCAGCCCTGGCCTAAGACGATCGCTCGGCGTACGCCTTCTTCGGCGCGAAGCGCTTCGACAAGCTCATCCAGCTTCTCGGCGAGCTTCGACGTTTCCACCGTGACGACAACATTCGCCATTCCTTGCAGCGGAATCGTCTGGTGAATGGTCAGGACATTGCCTTCCATGCTCGCAATCAGCAGCAGCACTTTCGATAACATACCCGACCGGTGCTCGAGCAGCATGGATATCGTCGCGATACGATCCCGGTTCAGCTGGCTTTGCGTAAAGACGCCGTCCCGGTATTTATAAAAGGCGCTCCGGCTCAAGCCGACTTTGTCCACGGCCTCGTGGATCGTCTTGACTTCTCCCTTGGACAGCAATTCTTTGGCTTGCGCGGTTTTCAATACCGCTTCCGGCAAAATATTCTCGCTTACCAAATAATATCGTTCCATGTTCTCCCTGTCCACCCGTCCTCTGTAGGAAGACTAATGTATTCCGTATGTGGACATTATAACGAAAACCGACGCCCTCGGCAATAGGCTTTTAGTCGAACGCCAGTCTGATCAATGGAACGCTTTATAAAAAACCGTTTGGAAACGGATTCATTTCGAAAGGATAAGTGCGGTTTGATTTTATGGGGGATAGTGAGAGGCATGCAATTGAGCAGCTTGAACTGGAAAAACCTTCAGACAAAATGAAATAGACCCCGTTTATTATACCAGAATAAACAGGGTCTATCATTCGTAAAGCGTATTCACTTGTAATTACTAGCCTCCTACTCAGAATCCATTACCGTCGGTCATCGTACGTATCGGATTACTTTCATATTTTGATCTTACGGTCCCCGCATGCCCTAATTGAATCGGTATTAGCTGCTATCGCTGTCCTCCTTCAATTGTCGCTTCCTGCTTAAAGGGGCATGCTTCGCTGACTCAGTCCATTGGACTATCCCCTTTCTCTGTCAGATGTTTTATATCATTCGGAAGGGATTAAGTGGTTGATGGCCTGTCCGTATTAGGAGCAGCGTTGCCATCCGGCTTCCCTTGCCGAATCATATAACGAGGATTAGGAGAGGATTGCTTGTTGCTTGTTGCTTGTTGCTTGTTGCTTGTTGCTTGTTGCTTGTTGCTTGTTGCTTGTTGCTTGTTGCTTGTTGCTTGTTGCTTGTTGCTTGTTGCTTGTTGCTTGTTGCTTGTTGCTTGTTGCTTGTTGCTTGTTGCTTGTTGCTTGTTGCTTGTTGCTTGTTGCTTGTTGCTTGTTGCTTGTTGCTTGTTGCTTGTTGCTTGTTGCTTGTTGCTTGTTGCTTGTTGCTTGTTGCTTGTTGCTTGTTGCTTGTTGCTTGTTGCTTGTTGCTTGTTGCTTGTTGCTTGTTGCTTGTTGCTTGTTGCTTGTTGCTTGTTGCTTGTTGCTTGTTGCTTGTTGCTTGTTGCTTGTTGCTTGTTGCTTGTTGCTTGTTGCTTGTTGCTTGTTGCTTGTTGCTTGTTGCTTGTTGCTTGTTGCTTGTTGCTTGTTGCTTGTTGCTTGTTGCTTGTTGCTTGTTGCTTGTTGCTTGTTGCTTGTTGCTTGTTGCTTGTTGCTTGTTGCTTGTTGCTTGTTGCTTGTTGCTTGTTGCTTGTTGCTTGTTGCTTGTTGCTTGTTGCTTGTTGCTTGTTGCTTGTTGCTTGTTGCTTGTTGCTTGTTGCTTGTTGCTTGTTGCTTGTTGCTTGTTGCTTGTTGCTTGTTGCTTGTTGCTTGTTGCTTGTTGCTTGTTGCTTGTTGCTTGTTGCTTGTTGCTTGTTGCTTGTTGCTTGTTGCTTGTTGCTTGTTGCTTGTTGCTTGTTGCTTGTTGTTGCTTGTGTTTATATTAACTTAGATGTCGTAATTTTGTAAATATTCTGAATATTCCGTTTTGTTTCTTTTTTCCTTTCCTTCTCCGCGCTTTCTCGCAAATGCTTCATGATGCTAATCATTTCAAGAACTTGCTGATTTGACTTCTTGCTTGGATTCCGTTTGCCTCATCTTGCAAACCCCGCACTGTTCCTCCATAATTATTGAATGGTTTGTTTCCCAGCCGTTTGTACACAACATGAAGCCGGCCGTCGGGCGGTTTAGGAGGAGAACGGATTGATAAAGCTGCGCTTGATGGCGACTGCCGTCCTGTTTAACGAAAACGATTTGCTGATGATGATGCGATCCCCGAACCGTACGCTTTCGCCCGGCATGTGGGCCGGAATCGGGGGTCATCTCGAGCCGCATGAAATCGGCGACCCGAGAGCGGCCTGCCTTCGCGAAATCGAGGAAGAAACCGGCCTCACCCCCTCCGACATATCGGAATTAAGACTCCAGTACGTGCTGATCAGGCTCAGGGAGAATGAAATTCGCCAACAGTTCGTTTATATCGGTCACGCGAACCGCCGGAATGTCGGCGAAACGGACGAGGGAGAGCTGCACTGGATTCCTCGCGACCGCATTTTGGACAGAAATATTCCTTATGTTTATCACGAACTGCTTCGGCATTATTTGACTAACGGCCCTGCCGATCATGTATGGATCGCTACGGCCTCCCTCGTCGACGAAGCCGCTCCCTCCGGGAACGTTCGTCAACCGGCGATGATTTGGACGCCGATGCTAGATCCGCTAGTATAACCCTTATCTATCGACTCGAAAAACAAAGGCTGCCTCAAAGCGAAGCTTTCGCTTTTGAGACAGCCTTTTCGAGTGGTAATCACCTATGCAATCATACGAAAACACATGAAATTCAACTGGAAGAACCCCCGGGATATTTCCCCTGATAACCCAACTCCTTCGAGACGCCCTCAGCCGTTTGCTTGACTGATTCGCCTATCGTAATGAACTTGACTCCCGGCAAGTCCTTACTAAGGGCGGTTATGCTCAAGGAAGCGACTACGCCGCCCGTATAATCGTAGATCGGGGCGCCGATGCACCGGATTCCCTCCTCGAACTCTTCGTCCTCGATCGAGAATCCGTGCTCCCTCACGAACCGGATATCCTCCATCATTTTATCCAAAGAACGGCTGCTCTTGTTCTCCGAATCCGTCTGGCGGCCGCTCATGATTCTGGTAATCGTTTCGTCGGACAACCCCGATGCAAGAGCTTTCCCTACACCGGAAGCGTGCAGCTCGTTACTTTGTCCGACCGTTGTGGCAAACCGCACAAAGCCGGCTCCTTCCACTTTATCGATATAAACCGCCTTTTCATTGTACAAGACAGCCAGATGGGCGGTATACGGCGTTTCCTTAACAAGCTGCTCCATATGGGGCCGAGCGATTTTCAGCATGTCCATCGATTTGAGGTAGCTCATACTCCAACGGAACATACCCTGACCGAGCCTGTACTTGCCTTCGGCCGATTTCTTGATGATGTCGTGCTGCTCAAGCGTATTCAGAATGACGAACGTCGTCGATTTGGGCAGCTCGAGCTGCGTATAAATTTCACTGATGGAGAGCTCCGACTCCGCAAGCGCGTTTAATATCGAAATCGCTTTATCCAGCGCGGGAACGGAATATTCCTTATCCTTGTCTTTCTCTTTCGCTACTCGTGCCATAATCGCAAAGCGCCTCCCGGAACTAGGGATGATATAACTTATTATTCCATTGATGAAAGTTCAATATATTGAAACCATATACCTGTTCATCTTACTCCATCCGGTTCAAATTTGTCAAAACCGCCGCTTCCGTCCGACTTCGATTCTTCATTATACATGGGGTTTATCCGATTCGGGAGCAGCGGCTATTTTATATATTGACGGCAGCTAAACCGAAAGCCTATAATCAACATATAGAACCAAGTTCACAATATTGAATAAGGAGACGATTATTCGCATGAACACGACTCGCAGTCAAGAGCTGTACGCCAAAGCCAACCTATATACACCAGGCGGCGTTCATTCCGCAACCCGTAACGTAGAACCGCATCTGGTCTTCACCAGAGGCGAAGGCGCATATATTTACGATGCCGACGGCAACAAATACCTCGACTATCAAGCGGCTTTCGGGCCTTACATTTTGGGGCACAATCACCCTTACGTCAACAACAAGGTAATCGAAGCGATTTCCCGCACCGACATGTTCGGCGTAGGTTCGACCGATCTTGAAATCATCCTTTCCGAGAAAATCGTCAAGCACGTTCCGTCCGCGGACCAAGTGCTGCTTTGCAACTCCGGCTCCGAGGCGACCTACCATGCGATCCGCTTGTCCCGTGCCGTAACGAAACGCAATAAAATCATTAAATTCCAAGGCTGCTACCACGGCTGGCACGACTATGTAGCCCGCAACATGCTGAGCGCATGGGATATGATCGGCAAACGCGATCCGGGCTCTGCAGGCATGCTCGACGATGCGATCGACAACACGCTCGTTTGTACGTACAATGACCTGGAAGACGTAGAACGTACGCTGAAAGCGAACGAAGGCGAAGTCGCCGCAATCATCATCGAGCCGATTCCTCACAACATTGGCTGCATTATGCCGCAGCCGGGCTTCCTCGAGGGACTTCGCAGCCTGTGCGACGCGAACGGTACGATTCTTATTTTCGACGAAGTCATTACCGGCTTCCGTCACAGCATCGGCGGTTATCAGCAGGTTGCGGGCGTAACGCCTGACCTGACGACAATGGGCAAAGCGATGGCGAACGGTTATCCGATCGCCGCTATCGCAGGCAAGAAGGAATTGATGGAGCGCTTCAACACGAAGCCGGGCGGCGATTGCTGGTTTGCCGGCACGTACAACGGCCATGCCGTAGGTACTGCCGCTTCGATCGCCACGATCGAGCTGATGGAGAACGAGCCGGTTCACGAGCATATTTTCCGTCTCGGCGAAAAAATGCGCTCCGGCCTTCGCGAAATTCACAACCGTCTCGACATGGACGTATTCGTCGCCGGCTTCGGTTCGGTATTTACGACTTACTTCATGAACTTCGAGCCTAAGCATTACGCGGAGCTTCAGCACAACGACGCCGACTTCTACGTTAAATACCGCCACAAGCTGATCGAGCGCGGCATCTACAAAATGCCGATGAACATCAAGCGCAACCACGTCAGCTACAGCCACACCGACGAGGACATCGACCACACGCTCGACGTGATCGAAACCGTCCTGAAAGAAATGCTGAATAAGTAATAACCGGATTCATTCGATCGATTGCATGCCAACGGCGCGTTTCCTTAATAGGAAACGCGCCGTTTTTGGCTTGTCCGGAAGAGGCTGTCCCAAAGGGTACGCTCAAGTGAGCGAATCCCTTAAATGATGCAAAAGAACCTTCAAAACCACTATGTAAGTGGAATTGAAGGTTCTTTTGTTACACGAATTCACGTGTGAAACGCGGGGGCCGAAAACGCCGAAAACGACTTTTGGGACAACCCCGATCGATCTGCAATTGCAGGTTTTACGCTTCAGCCACTTCCGTCTTCCCGACAGACGCCGAAACGTTCGGCTTCACGCCTTTGCTTCGTACGAACAGACTGAGCGGCAGAGCGACAAGCGCTATGATCGTGGCGACCAAATAAACGTCGTTGACGCTCATCGTGAACGACATCATCTGGATCGACGCTTTGTCGGTCATCCCTGATGCGACCATATCGGTCGCGTGCGTTGCCGACCGCGAAGCCAAAATCGTCGTGAATACCGCAATGGCGAAGGAACCGAATACGTTGCGCAGCCAATTGCTGAGCGATGACGCATGGCCGCTGAGCTCGGGTGAAATCTGCTCCATGCCCGCATTGCTCGCCGGCATCATCGTTAGTGCGATCCCGACGTTCCGGACGATCATCCAGAACAAAATATAGCCGTGCGGCACGTTGACGCTAAGCCAGCTTAGCGGCAGGCTGCCTGCGGCAATCAGCACGATGCCCGCAATCATCAGGGCGCGCGGACCGATGCTGCCGTACAACTTCCCTACGAACGGCATCACGATTGCCATAGCAAGCGAGGCGGGAAGCAAAATCAAGCCTGTATCAAGAGGCGTTACCCGCTGTATATTTTGCAAAAACACAGGTGTCAGGAACGTACCCGAGTACAAGCTGATCGTAACGATACATGTAATGATCAGCGTGAGCGAATACCTCCCGTTCTTCAGCACCCGCAAATTCAAGAGCGGCGTCTCCGCCTTCAGCTCGCGCCAAACGAACAACACCAAGGTAACGAGTCCGAAAACGAGCAGCGACACCGTTTTCCACGACGACCAGCCCCAGGCATGTCCTTGCGACAGCGACACCAGTATCGACGAGCTGCTCAATACAACTGTTATTAAGCCGGCCAAATCAAAGGACTTCGGCACATTCAAACGATAGTATGGGATGTACCGGGCGACCATAATAATGGCAACGATCCCTATCGGAACGTTCATCCAGAACAGCCAAGGCCAGCTCCAGTTTTGCAAAAGCCAACCGCTGAAGGTCGGTCCGATCGCCGGAGCCAGCATCGAGGAAGCCGCCCATAAGCTAATCGCCATCGCCTGCTTCTCGCGCGGAACGATCTGATAAATGATGGCCATTGTAGCCGGCATGATTAAACCGCTAAAAACCCCCTGCAAAATCCGAAACGCAATCAGCGACGAGGCGTCCCAAGCAAGCGCGCACAAGGCTGAAGCAATCGTGAAGCCGACGAGGGAATAAAGAAACAGCCTTTTGTAGCTGAAGCGTTCTCCCAAGTAACCCGTAATCGGAGCGAACGTCCCCATCGACAGCATGAACCCGGTCAACGTCCATTGGATCGTGCTTAAATCCGAATGAAAATCGTTCACCAATACGGGAATGGCGATGTTGATCGTGCTGGAGCTCAGAATCGTGACGAACGACCCGAAAAAAATGGCAATCATAACCGGTAAAAATTTAATTTGTTGAAGCTCTTCTTTACTCACGCTACAGCCTCCAATGGTTGTTAATATGTCAATATCGACATATAATATAAAAGATAACAATTATCATACTACGCTCAATTCCGTATGTCAAAACTAACATATAGGAAATATGCGAAACCGATTCTGTTTCCTTCGAGCTCCAGTAATGTTGAATCGTACGAAATCAAACGCTGCGCTTCACGGTGCATAAACGGGAGGTCATCGGCATCAATACGCTTGCCTACGGTTTATTAAGCTTGCTTACGGTATCTCCGTCTTACGGCTACGATCTGATTTCCAAAATCAAGCTGTTCTGGCCGGCGAATCACGGTCAAATTTATCCGCTGCTCGCAAAGCTCGTCGATAACGGGCTCGTCTCCTACGAGCAAGTGCAGCAATGCGACAAGCCTGACAAAAAAGTATACTCGTTGACGGAGTCGGGTAAAGCCGCTCTCCTGGACTGGATCGCAAAGCCGACTGCGGCGCCTGCGCTGCGGGACGAGCTGGCGCTCAAAACGTTCTGCATCCGCAAGACGGAGCCGGCAACAGCCAGAAGCCTGTTTGCAGCCCGCATCGGGTTTTACAAACAAAATCTTAAAGATTTGCAGGACAAAGAAAATCTGCTCAAAGAGAAGCTCGCTATTGACGATTTATCGCAAATCCCGTTCGACTCTCCTTATTTCGGCGGGTACCTCCTCATACAGAAGGCAGTGTGGAACATTACATCCGATCTGCAATGGTGCGAGTGGGCTTTAAAGCTTTTTGAGAAACATCTGGCCGAGCGACAGCTATAAGCGATGCAGAAGGCTGCCTAACCTAAGTGCCCGCAGAAAACGAACGGAGAATGCTCGACTCTGCCGCATTTATGCCTCAAAAGCCGGTTTTCACCTTACTCCGAAAACAAAAAAACGAGCCCCTGAGGGACTCGCATGTTGCTAAACCGTTTGTCGGCGCTCCCGCTTGTTCGGAGAGCGCTTATTTCCTATCGAAATCTTAACTCTAAATCCGCTCGACAAATTCGAATTCGTAATCTCCGATCCGAATCGTCTGTCCTTCTTCCGCTCCGAGATCGCGCAGCTTCTTATCGATGCCCATATTGCGCAGAATGCGGGCAAACCGTTGAACGCCATCGATCGAGCCGAAATTGGTCCGTTTAATCAGCTTCTCGATGCTTGGGCTGTCGATCACGAACGCCTCGTTGTCCCGTCTGATCGTGTACTGCTGATCGTCTTTAGGGTTCAGACGGAAAATTTTCCGTTCGTTCACCTCGACCACTTCTTCTACAAGCGGCATTTCCGGAATCGAATCAAGCAGATCGGCCACTTTGTACAGCAGCTCTTGAACGCCTTGCTTGGAAGCCGCGGAAATCGCCACGACCTCGCGAACCAACGGTTCGGCCGCCTGATCGTCCCCTTCATCCCCGCCGCCGGAAGCAGCCGTTTCGACGGCGCGCTCCGCCTCATACGCTGCAAGCTTTTCGCGGAACGCGCTTAAGTTCTCCTCGGCTTCCGGAATATCCATTTTATTGGCCACGATGATTTGCGGGCGCCGTTCCAGGTTCCCGTCGTACAACCGCAGCTCGTCATTGATTTTCAGCCAGTCGTCAAAAGGATCGCGTCCTTCGGTCGAGGCCATATCGATAATATGCACGATAATACGGGTCCGCTCCACATGCCGGAGAAATTCATGTCCGAGTCCGACGCCTTGATGCGCACCTTCGATCAAACCCGGCAGGTCAGCCATTACGAAGCTGCGTCCGTCGCCGACATCGACCATGCCCAAATTCGGCGTCAGCGTCGTAAAATGATACGCGCCGATTTTCGGCTGCGCGGCAGAAACGACGGACAGCAGCGTCGATTTGCCTACGCTCGGAAAGCCGACAAGACCTACGTCCGCCATTACCTTCAGCTCAAGGATAATCCAGCGCTCTTGTCCTTCTTCGCCAAGCTCGGCAATTTCCGGCGCCGGATTGCTTATCGTCGCGAAACGCATGTTGCCGCGTCCGCCGCGTCCGCCGCGCGCTACGACAACCTCTTGATCATGCCGAGTCAGGTCGGCAATGACCTCTTGCGTATCATCGTCGATAATGACGGTACCCGGCGGTACGCGAACGATCATATCGTCGGCATTGGCCCCATGCATGCTCTTATTGCGTCCCTTAACACCGCGCTCCGCTTTGAAATGCCGCTGATACCGGAAGTCCATGAGCGTACGCAAACCTTCGTCCACACGAAAAATGATGTCGCCGCCGTCGCCGCCGTCGCCGCCGGACGGACCGCCTTCCGGGACATACTTCTCCCTCCGGAACGAAACGATGCCGTCTCCTCCGTCTCCGCCTTTTACAAAAATTTTCGCCTTATCTACAAACATAAATGCACCTCATTATGTACTTGCTGGTATGTTAATCCTGAAACGGCAGCCGTATGGCTACGACAGCGCGATTCTCGGAATATTCGCTCTCTTCTTCCGGCGCGCAAAGCGCAAATGCTTTCATTTTATCGGCTAGCGCGGATCGCAAAACAAACTCCTCATAGCTGCCTTCATAAACGAAATCGAGCAGCAGCTTCTCTTCCTCCACAGCGACGTTTAAGCTGAGCACGTTCGGCTCACCATCGCTCGATCGGGCGCACTTGTCAAACAAATCGATCGTCTCGCGAAGGAGACGGGCAGTTTTCGCGGTATGCAGCGGCAGCGACTGCAGCTCGATTTCTTGTTCGAATTCGATTTCCAGCGCCATATTCCGCTTGTCCACCCGAAAGCTGAGCAAATAAGCGACAAGCTGAGGGTCGCCCAGCTTGGAAATGTAGCTTTCCTGCATGACGGTCTCTTTTATTTTGTCCACATAGTCCTGCAATTTCTCATACTTTTTCAAACGGATATAGCCGTACAGTACTTGCAGCTCGTTCATCCAATCATGCCGGTGATGACTGAGGGTGCGAATCAGATGCCGATCGCTCTCGCTCTTTCGCCGGAGCCGCTCTTCTCGATGCAAATACATGATGCTCGCGACCAGCCAGAGGCCCAGAAGCAGTCTGCCGTATAAGGGAACGGCAAAAGCGATCATCGCACCCAAAGCGAGCGCATTCGCCGTCCATAGCAGCGTTCTGGCGTTTATCCACTGCCGCATGCATATCTTCCTTCCGAACACTAGTCAACCAAAACAGTATAACATTTCCATACGCAAACTTAAAATGATTTCACGCGAACAAGCAGCGGAGGATATACTTTCTAAGATTTTCAAAAAAAACTCCGGCACAAAGGCCGGAGCTTCTTGGTACTGGATTAAGCTTCAACTGCTGCAGCAACCGCAGTAGCTTCTACTGCGTAGACGCTCACTTTTTTGCGGTCGCGGCCCCAACGCTCGAACTTCACTACGCCTTCGATTTTCGCGAAAAGCGTATCGTCCGAACCGATGCCTACGTTGTTACCCGGGTGAATTTTCGTGCCGCGTTGGCGAACGAGAATGCTTCCCGCAGTAACCGTTTGACCGTCAGCACGTTTAACGCCAAGGCGCTGCGCGTGGCTGTCGCGTCCGTTCTTCGTGGAACCTACCCCTTTTTTCGAGGCAAATAACTGAAGGTTCATTTGCAACATGGTTGTCGACCTCCTTACTTAATATTTGTGCGTATTGCGATATATTTACCGTACGTTTCTTCAATCGATTGTAACGTGAGCACCATCGTTTCCAGCAACAGCTGGAGCTTCTCCATCAATGCCGGTTCGAGGCTGCCGGGAACGTCTCCCGAAGCGAACCCGTCCCGTAGACCGCTGCATATCGGAATGCCAAGCAGCTTCTCGGCTGCGTTCACCGTACCGATCGTCACAGCGGATACCCCCGCACAGACGATAT
The DNA here is from genome assembly GCF_003285015.1 of Paenibacillus contaminans. Taxonomy (GTDB): domain Bacteria; phylum Bacillota; class Bacilli; order Paenibacillales; family NBRC-103111; genus Paenibacillus_V; species Paenibacillus_V contaminans. Next base: position 320,341 of record NZ_QMFB01000003.1, read on the forward strand.
CTTGTCCCGGATTCGCATACTTCGCATGGCCCTTGATGGAAAACGACAGAATCGCGTTATCCGCAACGTTTCGAACGATCGTGACCTGAATCATGACGGCCTCTTACGCTTGGATTTTCTCGATAACAACCTTCGTATAAGGTTGACGATGACCTTGTTTGCGACGATAGTTCTTCTTCGCTTTGTACTTGTAAACGATGACTTTTTTGCCTTTGCCTTGTTTTTCCACTTTCGCGGAAACGGATGCACCGGCTACAGTCGGGGAACCGATTACGACACCGCTCTCCTTGGAAACAAGAAGCACTTTGTCGAAAGAAACCGCTTCGCCTTCGCCTGCGTTAAGCTTCTCGATATAAACGACATCGCCCTCTTGAACTTTGTACTGCTTGCCGCCAGTTTCGATAATTGCGTACATTGTGTTGCACCTCCTCCATGTCTCAGACTCGCCTCACTCCAGGTGGCGCCTTGCGGCGCGCTTGGGAACCCGATTCGTGCGGTTACAGCATGTTACGGGAACATACCAAAGTATAATATCACAACGCTAGGCATAAAGCAATTGCGATTTGCTATTTTGCAAATCGCAATTGCTTCGTTTGCCTGATGAATCCGGCTTCCGCATTTGGGAAAGACCGTATAGTTAGTTTACCCGGAAACGGTTGACGACCTTCTCATCCATCTCGACGCCCAATCCCGGGCTGTCCAGCGGCACGGTCACATATCCGTCGCGGAATTCGATCGGCCGGTGTACCAAATCTCTGGAAAGCGGAGAATCGGATACCGTATATTCGATCATGAAGCCGTTCGGGATCGAAGCCGCAAAGTGCGTGCTGGCCGCGACGAGAATCCCGGTTTTGAAGGCGTGCGGAACGACCTTCTTATGTTTGTCGTAAGCCATATATGCGATTTTCTTGCCTTCCGTGAGTCCGCCGCATCGTCCGAGATCCGGCTGAATGATGTCCAAATGCCCTTCGTCCAGCAGTCGCTGGAAGGCAAGACGTCCGCTTTCCTGCTCGCCGCCGGCAATATTCAGGCTCGAGCGGTCCGCCAGCTCGCGGTACCCGGCAATATCGTTCGAATGAAGCGGCTCCTCCAGCCAGTATACCCCGTATTTCTCGTATATTTCCGCCATTTTGAGCGCGCCCTTCAAATCCCAGGCCAATCCGGCGTCGATCATGATGTCGATATCATTGCCGACTGCGGAGCGGATGGCTTTGATTTGCAACTCGTCGAATTTCGCGTCGCGGCCGATCGGCCCCCAGCCGAACTTCATCGCCTTATAGCCTTGGCGGGCATATTGCTCCGCTTGTGCAGCCGCTTCCTCGATCGTATCCGGCATAAGCGCACTGGCATAAGCCTTCAATCTGCGGTTGTAGACGCCTCCAAGCATTTCGCTTACGGGGCGGTTCATCGTTTTGCCCAGAATGTCCCAGAGCGCCATATCGACGCCGCTGATCGCATGAAGAGCCGGACCCGATCGACCGAAATAGATCGTGCCGCGGTACATTTTATCCCAAAGACGCTCGACTTCGATCGGATTTTCGCCGATCAAGAGGCTGCGAAGCCCTGTAGCTATCGAATGAGAAGCAGGCGCATCCACGACAGCTTTGGCTACAACCGGCGACGAATCGATCTCGCCGATGCCCGTAATGCCTTCGTCGGTATGAATGCGTATGACAAGCGTGTCCTGCGTCCCGTCGCACCGGCTTGCATCGATATCGGGCAATTTCAGGTATATTGTTTCCACTTCGGTAATTTTCATTTTTTCTTCTCTCCCTCGTTAATATTTATCCATGCAGGCTTCCTTTTGAAAATGGCCTGCGTTTATCCGCTCAATAAATCTTCCCGAAGCGGGGTGAAGCTTTCCAGCACGAGCGATTTTTCCAGCGCCAGCACGGCATGCGGAACACCGGAAGGAACGTGTATGAAATCTCCTTCCGAGAAAATAAACGTTTCGCCGGCGATGCGCATTTCGATTTTGCCGTTGATGACGTATCCCGTTTGTTCATGCGGATGACTATGCTCAGGTCCGATGCCGCCTTGCTCGAATGCGATTGCCATGCTCATCATTTTCTCTCCGGGAGGAAATACTTTGCGCCGGATTTTATCGTTTATTTGCATCCATTCATTAATAGCCATAAAGACTGCCTCCATTTCATAAGAATCGGCCGTCGGGCCGCCTGCAGGTTTATCGCCATCTTCGAGCCTTGCATTGATTATATCGACGATATTGTACTATTGTCAACAATTTGATTGATGACTATATTGTTGTTGTCATTTCTCCTATTTACGATATACTTAGACACAAGGATAAACGGTTTCGCCGTCCTAAACGTTTTCGAAGAAAGAGCGAATTCCTAAGCATATGCTATTGGACTCGCGCGTTTACCGGGAAATCGAACAATCAGCGTAGATATACGACAAATGCTAACCATACAGGAGAGTTTTCTATGAGCCAATACCGATTCAAAGCCCAAGCCAACGCCTCGCTTCGCCATCGCGTCGCAGATGAGATCCGCACGGCTATCATTCAAGGAAATTTGAAGCCCGGCGATAAGCTAAGGGAGCTGGACATATCCGAGCAAATGGGCGTAAGCCGCGGACCGATCAGGGAAGCGATACGCGATCTTGAAGCGATGGGTCTGGTTATATGCCATCCGTACCGCGAAACCGTCGTCGCCGATGTCAGCAGAGAACAAATCGTCGAGCTTATTATTCCGATCCGCCTTCAATTGGAGATCTTTTCGCTGAAATCCGGATTCCGGGAATATGACGATGAATTCTACCAGTCGCTGGAACGCATCATCGAGACGATGAAAACTCATGCCGAGCGGCAAGATTTATTCGCTTTAATCGAGGAGGATATCCGCTTTCATGAGATGATCGTCAACTTCAAGGGAGACGCCTTCACGCTGCAAATTTGGAACAGCATCGTAAACCGGCTGCGCATTCACTTCATTAAAAACACTCCTTTATTCGACGATTTGGGCAAGGTGGTGCAGGATCACAGCGAGCTGCTGGAAGCACTGAAATCCCAGGACGAAGAGCGCATCGTCAAGCAGTGGAGAACGCATATCCAGCATGACGATTCCTTGCTTTGCTTCACTTAGATTACGGAGAAGGGGAATTTGGAATATGACGCCGAACGGCTTCGATGACGCTTTGGGGACGCTAGCGTTTTTCCTGCGGTATGCTTGCAATTTGACGGCCTCCGCCTTTCCGGTTTTGACGGCGAACCGCCGGGCGGGCCGCACGACCGAGCGCGAGATTGTGCTGTTAGGAGACAGCCACAGCTGGGGGCAAGGAAGTCCTGATTTTGACGGACTCCATATTTATTCGCCGCATATGGCTGTTCCGTACAATAAAGGCTACTATGCGCGTTTGAGCCGGCACGTTGAGCAGAAGCTGGAGATGACGCAGGCCGCCGTCCTGCCCTTTTCCGCCGAAGCTTTGCTGCAGGGGCGCTTCCGGGAGGGCCGTTACGAAATCAGCGGGCCGTTGGAAGCACCCGGCTTTTATTCGCACGAAGCTAATCGCGACAAAGCGTTTGAGCATCTCGGCTATTTAGCGGAGGACGGCAAATTCGGACACGGGGTCTTCGTTCTGGACCTGCCGGAGAGCGGAGAAAAATCGGAGGAGCCCTGCTGCAGCTTGACGATGGACGCGCACGCCCGCAAGCTTTTTATCGCGATCGCAGCCGGACCGCACGGCGCCAAGCTTGAGATCAAGCTTCGAACGCCGCCTTATTATGTCAAACCTCCGGCCTTCCCGAAGGTTTATCGGGTTTCGGCAGGTCAACTGCTGGAAGTGGTTTGGCCCGAAGCCGAAACGGCTGCTCCCGATTCCGTCATCATCGACACGTATTCGGAATCATTAAGCGAATACGTGTACTGCATCGATTACGGAACTAAGCAGAAAGGAACCATCCTGCTCCGCCATGCCGGCGCACATGACGCAGCCGATGCCTCGGGCCTCGGCGGGCTTACACTTGCCGGCCCTTCGGTTCTGATTCGCGGTATCGTATATGACGGCAACAGAATCCGCAATTTTGCGATGGGCGGGCATACGGTCGGTCAATGGCTCGGCGACGGAACCTTGAGCTTTCATAACGAATCGTATCCCCACGCGGACGAGCTGCTGGACTATATTCCTTTTACCCCTACGCTCGCCGTTATCCAAGCACCCGTCGTTAATGAATATTTGCGGCAGACGGAATTAAGCAGCTTTACTCATCATCTTTCTCTTTTGATCGGGAAGCTGAACGGTCATTTGAATCCGAGCGGAAGCCGTAAAATGGACGTTCTCGTTTTTACGACGCCCGGCGATCAAAATATTTTGTATCGGGGCGCCGCTTCTCTTCCCAATACCTATTCGTCTTATTATGAAGCGGTTCATCGCTTCTGCCTAAGCAGCGGCTGCGGCTTTATCGATTTTCAGCGTTATTTTGCCGATGCCGTTGAAGCAGGCCTCGATCATGAGCTGCTGTACGACGACGCCATTCATCCGAGCCCGTTCGTCAACGAATTTATCGCCAAAGGCTTGACCGGCGCATTCGACCTACTCTGGTAACGATCCCTGTTCGAGATTTCAAGGATAAACGGCTTCGCCTGTCCTTTAAGGACAGGTGCGTTTACCGTTGAATATAAGCACTTGATACGTGAAACATATAAATTCCTTATATTGAACAAAAGGCGCTTTTTACGACCGCTTCGCAAAGCGGAGGTAAAAAACGCCCTTTCTTTTGACTTCGCACGTCTATTTTCTGCTGCGAAGCAGCTTTCCGGTGCCCGCACACTGCGGGCAATGCTCGTAAAACATGTCATCCACCGTTTGGCGCACTTTTTTGCGCGTCAGCTCGAGCAGCCCCAGCTTCGTCCAGCCGACGACGTTCGGCTTGGCGCGGTCGCCCTTTGCATGATATTCCAGCTCGTCGGATATCGCTTTACGCTCCCGCTCCTCGTTCATATCGATAAAATCGACGACGACGATTCCGCCGATATCGCGAAGCCGCAGCAGCCTGGCAATTTCCTCGGCCGCTTCGCGGTTCGTCGTAAAGACGGTTTCGGCCAATCCCGACGAGCCGGTAAACTTCCCCGTATTCACGTCGATGACCGTGAGCGCCTCCGTTTGGTCGACGACCAAGTAGCCGCCGCTCTTCAGCCATATTTTCCGCCGGAACGCCAGCTCCAACTCTTCTTCGACATTGTAGCTTTGGAAAATAGGCTCTTTTCCGCCATGCCGCTTGAGTCTTCCGGAAATGGCGGGCGCCATCTGCGCAACCAATCGTTCGGCTTCCCGCCACATCGCCTCGTCGTCGACCAGCAGCTCATCCACTTGATTCGTGAATAAATCCCGGATCATCCTCTCCAGCATTCCGGCATCCTGGTACAATAGGGCTGGAGGCTGGCTTATCCGGCCTGCCCGCTCGAGCCTTTCCCAAGACTCCCTCAGCTGGACAAGATCGTTGTGGAGCGCGTCCGCCGTCTCGCCGCCGGCTACCGTCCGCAAAATAAGCCCTTCCCCGCTACGGCGGAGCGAATCGCCGATTTCCTTCAGACGCGATTTTTCCTTGTCGGGCTCCACCTTTTTCGATACGGCAACGTAATCCGCATGCGGCATATAAACGAGCCAGCGCCCCGGAAGCGCATAATGCGTCGTGATACGCGCCCCTTTGGTGCCGATCGGCTCTTTTTTGACCTGAACGACAATATCCTGGCCTTTCTTTACAAGTTCAAGAATAGACGGCTTTTCGGCGGGCTGCTTCTCCAAGTGCGCGGGAAGCAAATCGTCGATATACAAAAACGCGTTTTTCTCCATGCCGATATCGACAAACGCCGCCTGCATGCCCGCAAGCACGTTGACGACGCGTCCTTTATAAATGTTGCCGGCCCTTCCGCGCTCGGACGAACGCTCGGCATAAAACTCGACCAGACGACCGTTCTCCATTACGGCGACCTGGCAATTTTGCTCAGAGCCGTGAACCACGATCCGCTTCATCCGCTCACCTCTTACGCTTTTCGTTACGGTTCCGAACGACCGCTTCGAATCTATCAATCTCTATAACGATAGATAAGTCGACGCTGCTGACAACCGCTGAGAATATCTATTCTATCATACCATGAACCGATTGCCGGCCGCATCCTTATGACGGAATTGCATCGATCCTAATATTTCCGGAAGCTGCGAAAAACGACTGGATGAGCCGCTGCTCCGGCAAAACCCGCTCAATCGTTCCATGCTTTCCGATCACATAAACGAGATGATATTTTTCGCGCATGAACAGCTGCATGATTTCGCCGATCGTACGGTCTCTGGAGACGATTATCGGCTCCGCGGCCTCCGCTTCAAGCGGACGTGAAGACGCCCTGTTCTCCCGCGCAAGCAGGAAACGGACAAATTGATAAGGTAAATTTCTGTAGCCGTACCAGTTCGAATAAAAAAGAAACAATCCGATCACTAGCAGGTTGAGCTGCACGCCGCCGTCTCCCCCGATTTGAAACAAAGAACCCGTGATCATGACGACGCTCATAAACAAGCTGACGATCGTACAGCACTGAAGCGTACGGTGGTAGCTCATCGCGTAGCTGAGCAGCGCCTGCATCACCTTGCCGCCGTCAAGGGGCGCGACAGGAAGCAGATTAAACAGCGCGATCATCGCATTGCAGCGTATAAAATAGTCCCACCACTCGCTCTCGGGCCAACCGATCAGCTTCATGCCTAATGCGAACGCGATCATCCACACATTTTGCAGCGGACCGGCCAGCGCCACAAGCAGCTCTTCCCGGGCAGGCATATTCCCCGACTCCTCGACGACCGCCACCCCTCCGAAGGGCAGCAGCTGCACCTCTTTCACCCGCCATCCGAAGCCGCGCGCGGCGGCCACATGGCCGAGCTCGTGCACAAGAACGATGGCAAACAGCGTGATCATCTCGACGAAATGCCCGGCAAACAGCGAAACGACAAGCATAAGTACGAAGAGCGGATGAAACCGGTATACCGTGCCGAACGCCCTAATCAAATGTCACCACATCCGCCGGATCGATCGCATGAAGCTCTTTGGTCAATGAAAAATAAAGCCTGCCAAAGGCTTGTCCCGGCTCTTGCGATACTTTGCCGACCGACTCGCCCGCCTCCAGCCAGTCGCCCTGCTGAAGGCCGGACGGCTGAAGCAGTCCGTAGGTCGATTGATAACCGCTAGCATGCTGAACGACAACGGTAAAACCCGAAGCCTCGCGAGTGCCGGCATAAACGACTCTTCCCGTATCGAGCGCCCTTACCACTGCACCGTCCGCCGTCTGAACGACAACCCATGGATGCGCGGTGGAGAACGGCTCCAGCAGCTTGCCGCGGGCGGGACGGACGAAGCCGTCGGTCGTCTTGGCCACGACCTTCTGCGACTCCTGCTCCTTAGAAGCCCGAAACGTCGGCAGAAATGACGGAGCCCCGCTGAACGTTTCTTTATACCAAGCCGTGACTTTGGCGAATTCCATATCTTCGGTGAGCGCATAGCGCACCCATTTTTGCCCGGTTTGCGCCCACGGATGCGGAAGCTGGAACATGCCCCACACCCCGCCGAATAAAATCCCGCTAAGGATCAGCTTCAGTGCGATCGAACGCTTCGTCGGCACGAAACGCCATGGCTCCGAGGTATGGCTTGGAGGAGCGTAAGCGCCCTCTCTGCCGTATCCGCCCGGCACTCTATGGCGACCGCCGTAAGCATCGGCATAAGGTCCGGAAAATCCGCCGTCCGCATGGCTGCCGAAAACGTCAGGCGCGACTGAGCGGCCCTCCGGCGCGTAAACGCCCTCCCGTTCCCCATAACCGAACTCGGCAAGCAGTTCCTTCTCCCTGAGCTTCCATACGTATTCGGGATCCTCCAGCCGCGGATCGCGTTCGGCCATTTCCATGCGGGCGGGAGCGGCATGTTTCGTTCGCGGAGCGGAAGGGGGCTGCCCGGCCGGCAACCTCTCGTAGCGATTTTCTTCATAGACGGGATCGTCATCCGGCACATATTCGTCATCCGGCAATTCGTCCTTATGATGAAGCTGCAGCGTTCGGATTCTGTCCTGTCTGCGCTGACGCACGTTATTTTTCACTTCCATTGCTCATTCCTCCTACACCCTACTTGTACAGCTTATGACGGCGATGGGCGGAATATGAAGCAAGTCCTCCTCTCGAAACAGGTCCTGCAAAAAGGGGAGCGGCCGCGGCCGCTCCCCTTTACAGAGTTCGATCAAGTTATGAAATTTTGATTGCGGCGGATACGAAAATTTCCGTACCCTTTATGCCTCTTTAAACATGGACGGCTTGTCCTGATGCAGTTTGACGCTTACGACCAAGCCGATGGCGATCATGTTGATAAGCAGCGACGTTCCCCCGTAGCTGACGAACGGCAGCGTGATCCCCGTAATCGGCATCAATCCGATAAACATGCCGATGTTCTGGAATACCTGGAACACATACATCGAGACGATGCCGACGATTAAATACGATCCGCTTAAATCGGTCGATTGGATCGAGATGAGAATCATCCTGTAAATGAGCAGGAAATACAGCATCAGCAAAACGGCCCCGCCGACAAAGCCGAACTCCTCCCCGACTACGACGAAAATGGAATCCGAATAAGCGAAAGGAATAAAGTTTTTGTGAACCGAGTTCCCTTGCAAATAGCCGTCGCCGGTAAGCGAACCGGAGCCGATGGCGATTTTGGCCCGTTTGGCCTGATACTTTTCGTCCTCGGACACTTGGTCCGGCATGATGAACGTATCGATCCGCTGCACCCAGTGCGTTTTTTTATGATCGACGGCGTATTGCTTGATTTCATCGTGATAGTGTATGAACAAGTAGAAAAAGCCGGCGAGTAAAGCGCCCACGATAGCCGTACCGATCAGCACGTGCGAATATTTGATATTGCCGATCCAATACAAGCCGAGCAAAATAACAAGGTAAATGACCGCATTCCCCAGATCGGGCTGAATAAGAACGAGCACGAAAGGAACGAACACGAGCAAGCCGATCGGAATAACTTCTTGTCCCAGCCGCATCTGCTCGCCGTTCCGCTTGGCCATATACGAGGATATGACAAGAATGATCAGCAGCTTTACAAGCTCTGCGGGCTGAAACAAATAGCTTCCGGGCAGCTTGAACCAGCCCTTCGCACCGTTGATTTCGGCACCGAACAAATAAACGGCAATAAGCAGAATAATGCCGAATCCGTACGTAAACCAAGACGTTTTGATAAAGATGCGAAAATCGACCAAGGCGACAGTAAAAAACAGGACGAAGCTGATCGTATAAATTGTTAAGCTTTTGCTTACGGGAACCGTAATATCCGGATCGTCCAGCGTAGCGCTGTATACAAGAAGCGAGCTGATAACCGCAAAACCGCAAAGCAGAACGACGATCGACCAGTCGATTTTTTTAATTTTTTCGAGCAAAGCTTATCATCCCATTCCGAAAATCTTTCTTACCTTGCTCATAAAGCCCGTACGTTCGTCCAATGGCATAAGGGGGACCGAATCTCCCAGCATACGGCGGGCGATATTCCGGTAAGCGATAGAAGCTTTCGAGGACGGGTTCACGACTGTCGGTTCGCCGGTATTGACAGCTTTAATGACCGCTTCGTCATCCGGTACGACGCCGAGCAGCTCGACGGCAAGCACGGAGCAAATCTCGTCGATGTCAAGCATATCGCCGCTGCGTATCATATTCTGGCGAACCCGGTTGATCAGCAGCTTAGGCGAGTGAATCTTGCTCGCTTCCAGAAGGCCGATAACGCGATCCGCATCACGGACGGCGGTGCGCTCCGGCGTCGTTACGACGATCGCTTCCTCCGCCCCGGCAACCGCATTTTTGAAGCCTTGCTCGATGCCTGCCGGACAATCGATCAGAACGAAATCGAAATCTTTCTTAAGCTCGAGGACGATGTCGCGCACCTGCTCCGGCTTTACTGCGTCTTTATCCTTCGTTTGCGCCGCAGGCAGCAAGTACAGCTCATCGAAACGCTTGTCCTTCACAAGCGCTTGCGGCAGCCGGCAGCGTCCCTCGACTACGTTGATCAGATCGTATACGATCCGGTTTTCGAGCCCCATAACGACGTCCAGGTTGCGAAGCCCGATGTCGGTGTCGACCATGACGACCTTCCTGCCTTGCAGAGCCAAAGCGGTGCCGATGTTAGCCGTCGTCGTCGTTTTGCCGACTCCGCCCTTGCCCGCCGTTACGACTATTGCTTTGCCCATTGTTCCACTCTCCCATTCCCCAAAAAGTGATCTTAACCTGACGAATCATATTCCGATTACTTTTCGCGGGACCGAAACTTGCTTGCCCCAAAAAGTGAAGCGATTTTATCGCCGACAATCCCCAATCATGCTCCCGCTACGGGCGAGTTGGGCCGCAGCCTGTGCAAATGCTGAATTTTCTCGATTTCCATAGCGTCGTTGCGTACGTATGCGAATTCCATGTACAGGGAGCCCACTACCCATTCGTCAGGCGGCCTGCTGATTACTTCCGCGATGCGAAGCTGGGTGGGACAGAGCTGCGAAGCGGCGATGATCGCCTCTTTATCGCCTTTGGCCCCGGCATGGGCCGTTCCCCGCAGCGCGCCCATTACGAAAATATCGCCCGTCGCCGTAAGCGTCCCTCCCGGATTGATATCTCCGAGCAGCATGACGCTTCCTTCATAGTTGACGACCTGTCCGGAACGAATCATGCCCTTCATGATAGACAAAGAAGAGGATGCCGCTTCCGACTGGAGCGCCACCTCCGATTCGATCGATTGAATGAGCAAGTTTCCGCAGCTGGCAAACCGCGCGCGCAGCCGCTCTTTATCTTCATCGGCGACATACCGCTTGCCGAGCTTGATTTGCACGTGGATAAGCGGACCGCTTAAAAATTGCTGATGCGTATTGCTGAGCTTATGCTCCAGCTCGTTCAACAGCATGTCGAACGGGCATGAATCGTCCATCAGGAAGATTAGGCCGTCCTTCACGCCTTTGATCGTCACATGATGCTTTGCTGCGTTCATATGCCTACACGACCTCCTGACACTTACAATTCTGCTTGGACGCCCTCATTTCCTTCCGGGACGCAAAATTATTCATCCTTCGCCGCTTGCGGGAAGGCGAGCGGTTCAAGCAGCTTACGCATCGGAACGTAGATCGCTAAAGCAATAAGCAGATCGACCATAAGGCTCGGCACCATTTGGTAAAGGAAAGTTTGCTCCACTTCATTGTGCGTAATTTGAAAAACCCGATAAATGCCGTAATGCGTCCATAAGAAAACGAGATTGCCTAGTGCGATCAATAACAAGCTGCTCAAAAGCCCGCCGCGCGTCCGCTGCGCCAGCCAGCCAACCAAATAGGCGGACAAGCCCATCCCGAACGAAAACGTGCCGAGCATCGGTCCGTAATAGACGATATCGTGCAGCATGCCGAAGCCGAGACCGTACAGCGCCCCCCGGTGCCGCCCCAAAAAGACGGATATATAAAGTACGGCGATAAGAATAAGCTGCGGAGATACCATCACTTTACTTTGCCAGAAGGCAGGAACGAGCAATTGCAAAAGGGTGCCTTCCAGCATGAATACCAACAGTAATAAAGCGATCAGCCAATGCTGCCTCATCATGCCGATCACCTCCCAGGAACAGGAACGTCCACGACGAATACTTCCCGCAGGTGGCGGAAGCTCGCTTTCGGCTGAATCATCGCTTTATACGTGATGCCGAACTCGCCCACTTCGTTGGAAACGACCGTTCCAATTTCCAGTCCGGGCGGGAATACTTGACCGAGTCCGGACGTTACGACGGTATCCCCGACATTGAATTCCTCTGGTCTCTCGATTTTGGTCATAGCGAGCAGTTGCGTCTCGCCGACGAATCTTTCGATCAGGCCGAAAGACTCGCTTTCTTTGCCTTTGACGGTTGCGGCTATTCCTTTGGACATATTGTTCGTATCGTCGATATCCGTAAGCAGTTGCACGGTCGAGGTAAAATCGGAAACGACCATGATGCGGCCGATCAATCCGTCAACGGATACGACCGCCATATTCAGCTTGATGCCGTCTTTGGCGCCCAGGTTGATGTTCATCGTCTTCACGATCGGATCCGTGCTGACCGCGATCACTTCCGCAATCCGGTACGTATAGTTGTCGGATTGCTTCTGTCTCTCCGTAAAGGCTAGCTGCTCTTTAAAGCGTTTGTTTTGCGCTTCAAGATCGTTTAGGCGCATCGTATCGCGCGCATATTGGGAAAGCGTCATTTTCAAAATTTTATTCTCTTCATAGACGACACGCAGGTTGTGAACGTCCTCAAAGAAACCCGCCACAATGCCAGCGGGTTTGTAAAACAGCCCCTGCGTCCACGAAACGGTATCTTTGATAAACCGTTCTGGCCAAGTCAGCTTCTCTCTCTTGACGAGCGTTAAACCGAATAATGCGATAAAGGCGATTAATGCCACCATCAGAATGATTAGCTTCTTATTCCCCATTAATTTAAACAAAACCAAACACCTTCTGCCCGTAAAAGGTCGTTCAAGGAGCGCCTTTCCCGGTTTATAACGCTCTGCACGGGGAAGCCGGCGCTGCTCGAACGCTCACGTATTATCTTCTTGATTTGCTCGCAGGGCCCGACTTGAGCTTGAACAGGTGAATGTTCTCAAGCGCACGGCCCGTTCCGATGGCTACGCAATCTAGCGGATTTTCGGCAACAAGCACCGGCATGCCGGTTTCCCGCGCCAGAAGCTTGTCCAAATTGCGAAGCAGACCGCCGCCTCCGGTCAATACGATGCCGCGATCCATAATGTCGGCGGCAAGCTCCGGCGGACATTTCTCCAATGTAACCTTCACGGCGTCAACGATGCTTGTCACCGTGTCGGTCAGCGCATCGGTAATTTCGTCGGACGTGACGGCAATCGTCTTCGGCAAGCCCGATACAAGATCGCGGCCGCGGATTTCCATCGTCTCGATCTTCTCCATCGGCAGCGCGGAGCCGATTTCCATCTTCAAGCTTTCGGACGTTCTCTCGCCGATCATTAAATTGTATGTTCGTTTAATGTATTGCATGATTGCTTCGTCCATCTCGTCTCCGGCAACCCGGATCGAACGGCTCGTGACGATACCGCCGAGCGAAATAACCGCGACCTCGGTCGTACCGCCGCCGATGTCGACGACCATGCTCCCGGTAGGCTCCCATACCGGAAGATCGGCTCCGATCGCAGCGGCGAACGGCTCCTCGATCGTGAAGGCTTCACGCGCGCCCGCTTGCCTCGTCGCATCCTCGACCGCCCGTTTCTCAACGGCCGTTATGCCGGACGGGACGCAAACCATGACGGAAGGGTGGCGCTGAAACAAATAACGCTGCTTTTGCGCCTGGCGCAAAAAGTATTTGATCATCGTCGCCGTCGTCTCGAAATCGGCTATGACGCCGTCCTTCATAGGACGTACGGCGCGAATGTTGCCTGGCGTACGTCCGATCATTTTCTTGGCCGCTTCGCCTACGGCCTCGATCGTTTTCGTATCGGTACGCAGCGCGACTACGGACGGCTCGCGTACGACGATCCCTTTTCCTTTAACATATACTAGCGTATTGGCCGTTCCGAGATCGATTCCCAAATCTTTCGTGAATCCACCAAACATGGTTATGCTCCCTTCAATATTGAAAAGCCCTCTACGCTTTCCCGAGTCATTATTATATTATACGTAACCTTTCTCCTTCAAACTTACGAAACGGTTGTCACCCACAATAACGTGGTCGAGCACCTCGATCCCGATAATTTGCCCCGCTTCCATCAGTTGCCGCGTGATCGCTATGTCTTCCGGACTCGGTGTCGGGTCGCCGCTCGGATGGTTATGAACGCAAATGAGCGAAGCGCTGCTTCGCTGAATCGCCGCCCGGAACACTTCCCGCGGATGAACGATCGAAGCGTTCAAACTGCCCATGGACAGCGTTTCCCGGCCAACGACATGATTTTTGGTGTTGAGGAACAGACAAACAAAATGCTCCTTCTGCAAATAACGCAAATCTTCCATAACAAGCGCAGCCACATCCTGCGGCGAGCGGATCGTCACCTTGTCGTCCATCGTGGTGCGGGCGATCCTCTTGCCCAGTTCGATGCTTGCTTTAAGCTGCAATGCTTTTGCAGCGCCAATTCCTTTAATGCGCGTGAGCTGATCGACGCTCGTTTCCACTAGATTGCGGAGCGAACCCGTCTCCATCAAAACCCGCTGCGCGAGCACTACCGCCGACTCCGCATACGTTCCCGTACGCAAAAGAATGGCGAGCAGTTCGGCGTTGCTTAGCGACTGAGCCCCATGATGCAGCATGCGTTCTCTCGGTCTATCCTCGCTGGGGACATCGCGCAATGTGAAATTGTGCGACTCCATCAATTCCCCTCTTTCATTCGGCTGTAACGGCAAGCTTAGTATCGCATGCGCGATATTCTTTCCTGCCAAAGCCCATTATATCATGTTTTTGCCTATTCGACGAATCGTGCCGAAACTTCGCGTTCTTACTCGCCGAGTGTCGCTGAAATCGACCGTTTTCCCCTTTAATCAACGCATTTCGTCGTCTTTTGGGGCCGACGTTAACACGCCATGCTTCTGCTGGATCGCCTTGATGTCAGGTGATGCGCCTCTATTTCCAAGTAACTCTCGACGTTTGCATGAGGGAGTCCGATTTTGCCCGCTTGGAATCGAGTTTGAGTTGCTGCCCTCGCCTGGAGTCCGAAAACACCCTCTTGAGCCGCTTTTTCGCAAGACAAACGGGTAAATCCATTCTCCAAGCAGGGAATTTCGGATTCCAGCGTAAGGAGGGCCTCCATTCATTGCTCCAAGCGGGCAAACTCGTATTACAGCAAAAGGCGCCTTCGGACTACGCAAAAATTAGTATTGAAAACGCAGGGTAAAGCGCCTGTGGGCTCATTCACTTGACGTTTACCGCGGGTTTAGACTGCATGCAAAAAATTATTAAAGCCCTTGGGCCGCAAACGGCTTACGGGCTTCTATAAATTTTTGCGGAGCTTGGCTTGAAATTTCCCTGATATTACAACCGACCCGCGGTAGAACGGAATTTCGAGGACAGCAAGCGCAGCTCCTCCCGGTATTTCACGACTGTTCGCCGCGCGATATAAACGCCTTCCTCGGTCAACAAATCGGCGATTTTCCGATCCGACAAAGGGGCTCTCTTATCTTCGCTATCAATGAGCTGCTTGATTCTCGCTTTGACGCTTTCGGCGGAAACATGCTCCTGCTCCGCGGCGATGCCGCTGCTAAAAAAGAACTTCAGCTCGTACAACCCTTGCGGCGTCAGCAAATATTTGTTGCGGACCGTGCGGCTGACGGTCGATTCATGCATCCCGAGGTCATCTGCAATCGTTTTCATGTTCATCGGCTTTAACTGCGCGATCCCGTTCTTCATAAAATCTCGCTGCGCCAGAACGATCGCTTCGATCACGCGATAAAGCGTAGCATTTCGCTGCTGAAGACTGCGTATCAGCCACTTCGCGCTTTGCATATGCTCGCGCAGAAAATGCTTCACCTCAAGCGACCCGTTCGCCCCCAGCATGCTTTGATAACATCCGCTTAGCGAGACTTGCGGCACTAGCGAGTCGTTCAGGACGATTTCGAGCGAATTGCGGTCGGCGTAAACGAAAGCGTCGGGCGCGATATTTTTCTCTGCGGAAACGCAGAAAGCAAGTCCCGGCCGCGGATCGAGCCGTTTTATATAGTCCAGCGCCTGAATAACCGCATGAAGCGGAACGCGAAGCGATTCGGCAATCCTTTTCAGCTTGCCGCTGCCAAGCTCCTGCAAATATTCGAGCACGACGGGAGCGGCAAGCGTATCCGCTTCCGGATCCCGCTCGATTTGCAGCAGCAAGCATTCCCGCAAATTTCTCGCGCCGACTCCCACCGGTTCAAGCGATTGCAGCAGTTTCAGCGACGCCTCCGCTTTCCGCCGATCTGTCTGAAGCGCTGTGCAAACCTCGTCAAGCTCCATCTCCAAATACCCGTCTTCATTCAAATTTCCCGCCATAAAAACAGCTGTTTTACGCAGCGTATCGTCTGCATCGATCGTTCGCAGCTGTCCGATCAAGACCGATTCCAGCGTCTCCGGCACGCAGCCGAATTCCTGCCGCCTTACGGCGTCCATGTCGTTTGGCGAAACTGCCCCGGAAGACTTGCGGCTTTTCGGCTTTTTAAGGGAGTCGCGCCACGAAATATCCAGCATCGGATTGACCGTAGACTGCTCGAGCACATAGTCCATCAATTCCGCCGCAGAAAGCTGGAGCAAGTGGAGCGACTGCCGAAGCTGCACGGTCATACCCAGCCTGAGCGATTGATTCTGCGTCAAAGCGGACTTTAGCGACATAACGGTTCACCGCCTTTGAGCTTATGCTTTACATCCTAGCTGTAGTTCTACTTTCACAATATTGGGAATCGATTGTCCGATATGCTTTAGAAATTTTGGTTATTTGGGCGAAACCCAGCCTTTCTCATACACATAACGCATTAACTGCACGCGATTTTCCAAATGAAGCTTCTGCAAAATGTTTTTCATATGGTTTTTGACCGTATGCTCCGAAATGACGAGCTGCTCGGAAATTTCGCGGTTCGACTTTCCCCGCGCCACCCATTCGAGAATTTCCCTTTCTCTCGCAGTTAGCGGCCCGCGATCGTCAAGAACGGCCTGCTCCTGCTCCCGCGGGGTAAATTCCTGCAAAATGCGGATCGCCAGCTCCTTTGACATCGGCGCCTCGTCCGTCGCAATCGCCCGTAAATACTCGTGCCAGGAGGAGGGGTGCAAATTTTTTTGCAAAAATCCTTGAGCCCCCTTCTTCAAGGCCTCGAACAGATTGGCGATTTCGTCCGAAACCGTGACGATTACGATTTTGACGTACGGAAACTGGCTTTTGATCGCTTTCGTCGCTTCAAGCCCGTCCATTTCCGGCATGTTGATATCCATTAATATAAGGTCGGGCATCAGCTGCCCGGTCATTTCAATCGCTTGCTTCCCATTGTCCGCCTCTCCGACGACCTCGAACATCGGATCCATGCTCATAATATCGCGCATGCCTTCTCTTGCATGCTCATGATCGTCGACGATCAATACGCGGTACAGCTTGCTCATGCGTTTCCCCTCTTTCGAATAACCATTTTCGTCCGTTTCTCCAGCCGTTCAAGCGTTAACTCCCAGCCCATCTCCTTGGCTCTATCGCGCAATATTTGCAGGCCGTACCGGCTCGCATGGGCAAATGGATCGCCGCTGAACCCCTTGCCGTCGTCGGCAACCGAACACGTCCAGCCTTCATCGTCCGCAGCGCATTCGATCTCCACATGTCCTGCATTCGCATGCTTCCGTACGTTTAACAGCGCTTCCCGCAGCGATGCGTACAGCTCTACCTTCTCTTTGGCCGTCAGCCGCTCTTCGGGCAGCTCCCAGCGAAAGGCTACGGACATTCCCGCTTCGCTAGCCGTCTCATCGGCCAAGGATCGTATCGATTCCATCCAGGGCATCGTATCAAGCACGGGCGGCTTGCGTAAATTGGCAATTGCTTGTCTTACGTACTCGTTCACCTGATGCACCGTTTTACGCAGCTTGCCGAGCTGTTCGCCGGATGCTTCCGCATCGCGGCTCCGCTCCAGCTGATCCACTTTGACCGACAGCAGAAACAGCGATTGCGCAATTCCGTCATGAAGCTCTCGTGCAATCCTTTCCCGCTCCACCAGCGCCGCCTTCAGCGACCTTTCCTTGTTCAGCTCCTCTTGCGTGTTTTCGAGTATGGAAAACAGCTTGGCCGAAAGCGGCACGGTTACGACAAAAATCAAAATCGGCGCAAGCATATTGCCGACCTCCATAGACACGAAAGAAACGAGCAATTCGTGCCTGACATATTCCCATATCCCGATCGTCAACGTAGGAATGGTTAAAATGAGCCACTTGATTTCTTTATAAGTCATCCGTTTCCCTCCCGGCATGCATCAGGCGGTTAACGCCAAAAACGCACCATTAGGCTGCCCCGCGGCGAGCGCTTCGCCGAAAATTGGGACAGACTGGTGCTTTCATTGTATAAATCAGTGCGATACTTGTCCATCCTAAACGGAAGGAGGTGACGACAAAATGGCAAAAGACGTATTATGCGAAGTAAATTCTTGCAAATACTGGGCTAACGGGAACAAATGCAACGCTTCTTCGATCTATGTGGTCAGCCATCGCGGAAAGCAAGCCGTAAACTCGGAAGAAACGGACTGCAAAACGTTCGAACCGAAAATTTAGTTTTACGCTTCAAGGGTTCAAATGCGGGCAACCTTCGGCAAAAGGTTGCCCTTTTTATTTGCCTCAGCAATTAGTGTAACCAAGAATGATAATTATTATCAAACAAGTCACCAAAAAAAGACGACGTAAGTAAATAACGTCGCCGATTATCGGGTAGCGCTTAACGCGGCGGAAATAGCTTGGAAACGCCTTATGGAACCGCAATGCCGAACTGCTGCAGCATCCCGCTGAGAGCATGAAGCGAAAGGCCGACTACCGAATAATAGTCCCCGTCGACCCTCACGACGAACGTGGAGCCGAGCCCTTGGACCGCATAGCTCCCGGCCTTGTCCATCGGCTCCCCGGTGGCCACGTAACGCCGGATCTGCTCGTCCGTAAGGGCCTGCAAGGTAACGTCGGTTTTTATGCTCTGCACCGTGCTGCGTCCCGTGCGTTGATCGATGCAGGCGATGCCCGTAAACACCTGATGGACGGCGCCCTGCAGCCTTTTCAGCATCCGGAAGGCGTCTTCCGCATCAATCGGCTTGCCGTAAACCGTTCCGTCCAGAACGACGATCGTATCCGCTCCGATAATAATGCCTGGCTCTCCGTCTTGAATGTTCGTGCTCGTTCCGAAATTCGCAGCATTATCCGACGGAACGGAAACGGCACCGGACGTCCTGAGCTGCCGGCCCACGGCCTCCGCCTTGCGAAGCGCCAGCTGCTCCACCATCGCATCCGGAGCCGTTCCCGGCTCTACCGTTTCGTCCGCATGGCTGACTACGATTCGCACGGGCAAGCCGAGCATCCGAATAAGCTCCTGCCGCCGCGGCGAAGACGACGCTAAAATCAATACGGGTTGCTTCTCCATCCTCTCTTCTACCTCCGGTTCGTATCTTAATACTCCAAGGGATCATGCTTGAACTATAGCTTCCGGTAAATCCATATTGCGGCGATCAGCATGATGATGCTGATCAGGTTAAGCCTGATTTCCAGCAGCAGATCGTAACGGATCACTTGCAGGTCCGCTTTGGGATGCCAGCTGATTTCCGCCGACTTCGTGAGGAAGGAAATGCCCGGCACGTCAGCAAGCAGCTGCGTAATGATAGCTCCGGCAATCAGCCCGATTACGATAAACAACAACAGCGTCCAGTTCGACTTTTTCATCCGCTTCTCTCCTCATTTTCGCCCGCAAAACCGTCATTCCCATTATACGGATTCGGGCGTTTCAATACAATGAACCCGCTGCCCTCCGTCTTCCGGTCCATAGGATATCAATAACCGTTTAATCGGCACAAGCCGTAACAGGTAAATTTTTCATCGAAAACGTTCCCGTATCCTATGGTAAAATGGACGCTGGGGAGGTACAGCTTACGATGAGAAAGTTATGGGTAACCCTATGCGCGGCAACATGCGCTATGATGGTGGCAGCGGCTCCCGCCTCCGCCTTTAAGGTCGTCGTCGACGCCGGTCATGGCGGACGAGATCCCGGAGCGGTAAGCGCGGGCGGTCTGCAGGAGAAATACGTCAATCTCGACATCGCGCAGCGGCTCAGGACCGAGCTGCAAAAACGCGGCTACGAAGTCGCGATGACGCGTGACACGGACGTCTACTTATCGCTCGCAGAGCGAGTCGAATTTACGAACGAACAAAATGCCGATATATTCGTGTCGGTCCACGCGAATTCACATCCGTCGACGTCCGCCAAAGGATCGATGGTTCTGTATTACGATGCGGCATATCCGCAAAGCGACTACCCGTCAAGCGCGGAGATGACCACCTGGAGCGACGTAAGCAAGATGCTTGCCCGGCAAACGCTGGACGGGGTCGTGGCGAAGGCCGGAACCGAAAATGACGGACTCGTGCCTAGCGCCGTATATGTCGTCAGAATGGGAACGATTCCGAGCGTTCTCGTGGAAACGGCTTTCTTGTCCAATCGCTCGGATGCGGCGCTCCTGGCCGATGCGGCGGTTCGCCAAGCGATGGCGGAAGGAATCGCAGCAGGCATTGCCGAATACGCGGCGCTGCCGTTTCCGGACATTATGAATCACTGGGCCAAGGAATCGATCATGCGCTTGAAGGAAAAAGGAATCGTCAACGGCATCAACCATTATTTTTATCCGGACAGGCCGCTCACCCGCGCCCAATTTGCAGCGATCCTCGATCGTACGTTCCATTTCGAGGAACCGGCCGCCGATCCGAACGGCAGCTGCCAGAAGCTCGCAAATGCCGATAAGGGAAGCGCCAAGCCGGCATCCGGCGTTACGGTGACATCCAACGTCTACGGCGGCAGCGGCAATTGCAGCCCCGTGCCCGCGTCGTTCCGCGATTTACCCGTTACATACTGGGCTTACGAAACGCTTATGAAAGCCGCCAAGCTCCGCTATATGGACGGTTATGCAGACGGCACTATTCGTCCCGACCAGCCGATTACGAGGGCGGAAGCAGCCGCTCTGCTCGACCGCATCGTCGGATCCAAGCTGCCGCAGACAACGAAAAGCTTTGCCGACGTTCCCGCCGATATGTGGGCGTCGAAGGCGATCGGCCGCTTGTATGCCGCAGGCATTATCGGCGGCGTATCGGACACGCAGTTCGCGCCTTCCCGCAGCATAACGCGTGCCGAGATCAGCGCGATGATGGACAGGTATGTAAACGGCTCGCAAAAACCGTAAGTTTTCTAATGAGGTTTAACATCCCATGATTAACGGCAACCGTCGTTTGCATGACCGCATTCACTTAGGAAGAACGAAACTGCCGTACTCATTCATAATCCCGATAAAAGAAGCCGCCAGCCCACATTCAGTGGTTCTGGCGGCTTCTTTTTTTCATTCCATTCCTGCGCTTGACGGGCATCGGCGAAAAGTACGGAAGCCCGATAGCCGGCAAGCCGAGCCCCCGACAACCTGTACTATTTTATTGCAATTACTTGTGAATCTGTATCTTTTCGTTTACCATTACATACAACAATAATAAACGATCAGGTGGTTATCCGATGGAAAATGAAAAGCAGTTCCGTTATTCGAAGCTCGCCGGCATTCTGAAGGATCAAATTTATTCGGGCTATATCAAGCCCGGGGAATATTTGCCTTCCGAGCACCAGCTTTGCTACCAGTACAGCCTGAGCCGCACCTCCGTCCGCAAATCGCTGGAGCAGCTTGCCGCCGAAGGGCTCATCATCAAGAAAGTCGGCGCGGGAACGATGGTCGACCCGGCTCTCCAGGTGCCGAAGGAACAAAACCGGACGCTGCATATTTTAGCGACTTCTCCGCATTATTTTATTGAAAACGACGGGTTTGCCGCTATCGAAAATGCCTTCAAGCGTCAATATCCGCACGTCAACGTAAAACTGCTCAAGCTTTCCGGGGATACCCACTTTGATGAAGCTCTGCGCAAGCATCATGAGAACGGGCTCCATCCGGATCTGGTGTTTTGCCACGACTCCCAGCTGACCGGCATGGAGGATTTGTCCATGTTCCTCGATCTCGAGCCTGACCTGGGGGACGCCTTGTCGCCTCTGCACCCGGAGCTCCTGAACGGCATCCACCGCGATTCGTCGGGCAAGAAGGCGGTTCCGATCACGTTCTCCACCGTATTTCTTGTGTATAATCCGGACTTGTTCGAAAGCCGGCATGTCGCCAAGCCCGATACAGGCTGGTCGAGCAGCGACTTTCTGGAAGCGGCGGAGCAGCTGACGTTCGACTCCAACGGCGACGGAATTCCTGACCAATACGGTTTCACCCTCAGCCCGTGGATAAACCGGTGGCTGCCCTTCGCGCTGCAACACGGACTGATGAATCCCGACGCGGGTTCCTATGAGGACGTGCTGAGCGAAACCTGCACGTTTATTCACGAGCTGCTTTATACCAAAAAAGGCGCCTTGTTGTTTGCGCCATTTTCGAAATGGTCGGCGGATCAGCCGTTTAAAAACGGCAAAGCCGCCATGACGCTGACGACGACGTTCGAGCTGTCCGCTTGGCGAAACGAAGGGCTGCCCTTCGAGCCCGAAATTGCTCCCCTTCCGTTCGGAAACGTGCCGTCAACGATCATTTCCTCGAACAGTCTGCTCATCCCGCATTCGTCCTCGCATGAAGAACTGGCGCTAGCTTTCATACGTACGGCGATCGACCCCGACGTACAGCGCCAAATCATCGAAACGACCGATTTCTTATCGGTCGTTCCGGAGGTGAATGAAGCGGCTAAGCCGGCCGCGCTGCTTAAAGCGCTCAACGCGTCGCACGATAGAATGGCTTATAACTATTACGTAAACGAGCTGTTCCCGGATGTGAGCGTCATGGAGGAGCTGTCCTCGCAAATGACATTTTTCTGGCTCGGCTTGGAAACGGCGTCCGCTTTCTCGCGCAAATGGAAACGTATCGTGCCGCGAATGGTGTAACGCCGGGCCGGGCCGCGCCGCTCTTTCGCAGTCCGTCCCAAAAGTCGGTATTTCCATTTTTACGCCCGCTTAAAGTGTTAAATTAGCAAACAAATAGCTTCCGCTACCACTTTAAGGGTGGTTTTGGAAGCTATTTGTTTAAATAATGAGACTGTTCCATTTGCCTCTACCTATTTTGGGGCTGTCCCCGTTTTGCCGCATGGCGGCGGCCGGTCCGCCTATAACGTTATTCCCCGGTTGATAAATATCGCCCTGCATTGCCGCGGCAAAGAAGAGCCCGGTCCGCTTCTCCGATCGCGGCTGCGGCAAGCTGCAGCGCCGTCGCTTCGGCCGACTGGATCGGCGTGCAGGAGCCGTATGCGAACCTTTCGGCCTCGCCCCGCGCGCACAGCTTGGAAATGACCGCAAGCGGCCCGTTGCAGAACCATAGGTCGCAGCAAACATGCTCCAAGCAGGCGCCTTGCGGAAGCATTCGCTTAACCTGCTCCCATTCGTGCTCGCGAAAACCGCTAAGCAGGAGCGGATGTCCTTCCAGCATAACGATAAGCTCAGCCGCGATGTGGAACGGCAAATGCTCCGCCATGAAGCGGGGATGCTGAAGCCGCTCGTCCTGCAGCCTTACGGCGATTTGCAGAGGCAGCCGGAGACGGCGAACGGCCGCGTATAGCGCCTTCGCGTCGCTCCCGGCAGGATCGTACCCGTGGTAGCCCGGAACCAATCGCACGCCTTTCGCTCCCGAAGCGGCCGCCCATTCCAGCTCCGCCTCCCAATTCGTCTCCGCCGGAGTGATAATGACGAAAGGCAAGAGCCGGTCGTCGGACGCCGATTCGGCGAACAGCGCTTCGTTGCCGGAACGCGTATCGTGACCGTGAATGGATGCGATATGGCTTACGCACATAGCTTCCAGCTGCAGCCGGTCGGCCATCGCGGATAAGTCCGCGGCCGTCGCACGGGACTGGTAACGAGTCGGCCAAGTGCCGATGAACGCGGTGACGTCAATTGCTTTTTGCGCAAGAAAAGGCGCATAAAAGGAACTCGTATCGATCATTGTTTTACCTCCGCCAGCAGTCGTTCCATATTGCCGCCCATTACAAGGCGGAGTTCATCCGGCGGTAAACCGGCGGCGAATATTTTCCCGATATTTGCGGCCAGGCAGCCGATCGGCAGGTCGGATCCGAAGACGACCCGTTCCGCTCCGAGTCTTTCAACCGATATCGCGATCTCTCCGCCTCCGATAGGCGTACCGGACGTATCGGTAAGCACGTTCGGGTAAGGAGCGATCGTATTGACGGCGCTTTCGACCTGCCCGCCGAGATGTGCCATCAAAATGCGCGCTTCCGGGTACCGGCGGGCGAGATCGGCGACATGGACCGCCTTCGATTCGTACGGAAGCTGGCCGATCGTTTTATCCCAGGCATGGATAAGTATCGGCAACCGGTATTCGATCGCGGCTTCGATGAACGGATAAACGAGCGGATCGTTGCAAAGCGTCGCCACCCACAGCTTAAGGCCGATCATGCCGCCGTTCTCGACACGAGCGCGAAAATCGTCGAGCGCCGCGGCTCCATGCCGCGGATTCACGTAGCAATAACCCCGGACACGGTCAGGATAGGAGCGCACAACGGCTGCCATATCGTCGTTCGCCTTGCTCACTTCTTCGAAGGTAGGCTGGTAATGGAATGCGCCAAGGCAGCTGCCGACGAACAGCTTCACGCCTAACCGATCCCCTTCCTCCAGCGTCTCCGGCGGCAGCTGGCTTCCCGTCAGATGAATATGGGCATCGATCATTCCGCTTCCATCTCCTTCTGCAGCTGTTCGCAAACACCTTGCAGCCTTTCGAGCGTCTCGTCGATATCCTGGTCGCCATGGCTGTAGTTCACATAAGAAACGTTATACAAAGAGACGCCATGCCGATAAGCAAGCCTGAAAAACCGTTCCTTCAAATCCGCCTTCGCTCCCGGCTCCGCAACGAATGTCGGACAAGGCCATAGGCCCGCCATTTTCATCGGAATTTCCTTCTCCGCAAAGATGCGGTTTAAACCGCCCCACATCCGCTCTCCCTGTTTCCACAAATGCCCGACGACGTCTTGCTCCTTATAGATCGTCATGCTTGCCTTGGCGGCGGCAAGCGACAACATTTCTCCGCCGAACGTCGAGGAAATGACCGTTCCGCCGACATCGCACGCCTTCATGACTTCCTTGCGGCCGGCATAAACGGATAACGGCATGCCGTTCGCAATTCCTTTGCTGAATACCGCCAAATCCGGATTCACGCCGAAATATTGCTGTACGCCTCCGATCGCGATCCGAAATCCGGTGACGATCTCGTCGTACACAAGCAGGGCGCCATGTTTTTCCGTCAGAGCGCGGATTGCCGGATAAAATGTTTTCCCCGCCCCTATATGCTCATAGTCGGCGGCAACGATCAGCGCAGCGATCTGCCCGTCATATTGCTCAAACAAACGCTCCAGTTGACCGATATCGTTCCAAGCGGACGCATGGTGCAATGCGCTCACAGCTGCAGGAACCCCCGGTACCGACTGCGCCTTTTGTCCGGGAAGCGTAGCGCTCCCTGCAGCAAGGGCGTTCACCCAGCCATTGTAGCCGACCTGCACGATATGATCCCTGCCCGTATAATGCCGTGCAATGCGAATGGCGGCGGCAAGGGCTTCGCCCCCCGTCTTCAAAAACCGCGCTTGCTCCGCGCAAGGGATAAGCTCGCAAGCCAGCTCGGCCACCTCGCATTCGAGCGTATGCGGATGTCCGAATACGATCCCGTTCGCGAGCTGTTCGCGTATCGCTTCATCGACTGCGGGATAACCGTACCCAAGCGTTACCGGTCCCAGCCCGTTGCGATAGTCGATGTACTCCTTACCGTCCGCATCCCAAACGCGGCATCCTTTACCCCTTACGATAACACCCGGTTCCTCAGGCAGAAAAGAGGGAGCTTTGGAGCAAGTGCTCGATCCCCAAGGGATCGACCTGAGGCTCCGTTCCGCCCATTGTTGCGATTTCGATACGCCCATCGAGATCACTCTCCTAAATTGGATACAAGCCGTACAACCTGTATTTATTTTAATCAATGTATCATACAACTCTAATATTAAGATACATACATTTCACTGTCAATCGTAACATTGAGAGTCCGGCGGCGTCGAAGGATGCCGGCAAAAAGTAGCGGTTTCGCCGTTCATTCCATTGCCGACGTGATCATTACCGATGAACCGTCAAGTCCGGAAAACGTGAAAAGAGCCGGACCGAAGTCCGACTCCCTGTTCTCGTTCATACCGCCGTTTGTCTGTTATCCGCCTGTTTCTTCAGCTTAAACAGCGGGAAAACGAACAGCAGGCCGATAACGAAAACCGCTCCCGCCGCTTCAAAGACGACTACCAGCGATAATTGATCTTTGAGCCAGCCTGCCACGCTCATCGATATGACCATCATCCCCATGAAAAACGGATTTAACACCCCGTTGACCCGCCCGATAAACGACTGCTCCGTGTTTTGCAAAATAAGCGTACTGATGCCGATCATGAAGCAAGGGAAGAAAAAGCCCATCATGAATTGCGCGACCATCGTCAGTGCGACTGACGTCGACATTCCCATCGTCGCGGCCGCGACCGCATCCGCCAGCATGCCGATCGCCAGCAGCCGCTGCGGCGGCAGCTTTTTCGAAAGCGCTGCGATAAGTCCGCCCCCGATCAGCATCGCGGCTCCGTTAATCATCATGAACCATTGCAGGTTTTCCTTAGGCAAGCCGAGCCGTTCCGTCAGCAGAAACACCCCGAGCGGCTGCATAACGCCGCTTGCAAGCCCTATGGCGGCAAACGTTCCGGCCAACGCGGTCAACACTTGACTCTTCTTTACATAACGGATTCCGTCGCCGAGCTCCCGCCAAAAACCGCTCGGGGCTTTATCCTCCACCGGTTTACGGTCCGCCGGCAGCCGCGTCAGGACCGCGGCCGACAAGAGAAAGGCGATGCCCGTAACGATAATAGACGTTTGGATACCGAAAGATTGAAATACGAGCGCTCCAAGAACAGGACCCAGAATCATAAACACGGCCATAATCGTTTGGTTAAGCGCCATTCCTTGCTGAACCTGCTCAGGCGGAACGTGCTGCTTGAACAATTTCATGCCGGAAGGCTGCGAAAACTGCGATAATATGGCGGACAGGAGCGTCGCAAAAAACACGGCCTTCCAGGTGCCGAACATAAGCGTGGCGAAGACGGCAAAAACCGAAGCCGCGCTCAGCACATCGCACCAAACCATCGTCCG
Organism: Paenibacillus contaminans; assembly: GCF_003285015.1. GTDB lineage: Bacteria > Bacillota > Bacilli > Paenibacillales > NBRC-103111 > Paenibacillus_V > Paenibacillus_V contaminans. The sequence continues at coordinate 347,253 of NZ_QMFB01000003.1, forward strand.
CTTCGGACGCCAGCGGTCTGCGAACGTTCCGCCAATGAACGAAAACAGAAAAATCGGGGCGTATTCCGCCACGGAAATAAGCGATACGGCATACGGATCGTTGCCGGTCTGGTCCATGACGAACAAAAGAATGGAATAATTCCGTACCCAAATGCCGATCTGCAGCATAGTGTTGGACAAGAGAATGGTCCGGACAAAGCGGTTTTGGAAAAGACCGCTTTTATCCGTGCGGCTGCCGCTCATCGTTCCTCCTCCTTCCGCTGATACCCGCGCTCGCCGTAAGGCTGAAGCTCGTTCAGCCACTTAAGCTCAAGCGCCTGCAGCTTTTCCTTGTAGTCGCGGGCAATATCGTATCGAAATCCTTCGGGGCCTTTCACGTCTTTATAATCGAACAGGACGTCGTCGCCCGTATCCAGCAGCTCCAGCACCTCAATCGAAAAACGATTTTCGCCGAAAGCCTTCCATTCTTCCTGCAGCTCTTTATTACCATGACTGCCCATATTCAATTGAAACCGCTGGCTGTTTAACGTCCCCTGGACGTTCTGGCTGCTGACAAGCAGCGATTTTCCGTTCGCTTCGTTATGGATGCGCACGATCCCCATCTCGCGTTTGGTTTGTTTATATTGCATCAATAGTTCTTCTCTTCTGTTCATTTCCTTGTTTCCTCCCATTTATCTCGCCCTTCTAGACCTTGACCCAATATGCGCTGCAATCGGGCTCCCGATCCATAAAGCCGTACTCGATCAAATATCTGCGCAGCGTGGCGTAGTCGGCAAAAGCCGCCTTCAGCACCGCGTTTACTTCTTTCTCCGTGTATCTCCTGTTGATCGTAAACCGCTTGATCAGATGGCGAAGTATGGCGACCTTCCGCTTCTCCTTCGCGGGAAATTCACTAAGCGGACCGTCCGGACCTTCCTTGAAGTACGTTTTCAAAAACAATGCATTCTCTTCTTCCGTTATGACGAATCTTTCGTCCAAAACCGTTGCCGTTCTGTGAATCGGGATAAGCTGCTGCTTCCCGGGCTTATCGACCATCAGCTCCATGATCGCGAGGAATACTTTGGCTTGCTTCGCTTTCTCCCGCAGCGTAAAGCGGTGGTTGCGAATGGTCGAGGTGCTTCCTCCCTCGAGCTCCTTCACGATTTCGGCGTCGCTCAGCCCCTGCTGAAAGCTGTGAATAAGCTGTTTTTGCAGGTCGGTCAATCCGGTCAGCTTCTTATCGAGTCCCATCAAATAATCGAACATCGACGTGTGCTCGTCTTCAATATGCTTACGAACGTATTTCTTCGCTTCGAGGAAAAGGCCGTCTCTCGGGTAGATGATTCCTTCCTCGAATCCGACGCCGCAAATCAAGCATACATATTGCTCGTTTTCATCGTTATAGACGAAACCGCGCTTCATATCGTCAAGGGTAGCGTTCCAAAACAGCTCCGAAACATCAAACATTATAAACACCCCTCAATTTCGTTTATCTAATACATAGACATCATAAACGATTGTTTATTATTTATCAAGCGACATATACAAAAAAAACTAGACATTTCATCAAAACGTCTAGTTTTCTGACGATAGCTTCTCATAACAAAACGAGGCTGTCCCGGAAGGAGTATTCTCAAGTGAGCAAATCCCATAAAGAATGCAAAGAACCTTCAAACCACTATGCAAGTGGAAATGAAGGTTCTATTGTTAAACGAAATCACGTATGAAGTGGGGACAGATCATTCCAAAAGCGACTTTTGGAACAGCCCTATTAAGATTCCCGTGCGGAAATAAATGGTTCGCCGCCCGCCGCATTCGGCTCATACCCGTGCTCCAAGGAAGCTTCCTGGATATGACCGTAAGCCCAATACGTCTCAGGAACATCCGTAAACATCGCTTCTGCGCCATATAGCGGACCTCTGCCTAAAAGCCTATTCAGCATCGCAACGGCTTCCGCCCTGGTCAATGCTTGCTCCGGGCGGAACGTCCCGTCCTCGTATCCGGCAATAATCCCGGCCGCCTTCGACTTCTCAATTGCCGCTTGGGCCCAATGACCGCCTATGTCAGCGAAGCTGCCGGCTTCTTCATTCACTCCGTCCAGCAGCCGGGCTAAAATGCTTACCGTCTCCCCGCGGGTGATCGGCGCGTCCGGTTTAAAGCTTGCTTCGGGATATCCGTTCATGATTCCCATTTTCGCTGCTTTGTTTATAGCCTCCATCGCCCAATGCGTTTGCGAAACATCGGTATAGGAAGGCGACGCTTGCTTCTCTTCTTTAACGAAAACACGGGTCAAAATCGCCGCCATTTCCGCGCGGGTTATATTCCGGTCCGGCCCGAACGTTCCGTCCCCATAACCGAACATATACGCCTTATGCTTCGTTTCATGAGAGAGCGATTGCTTGCCTTCCATATGAACGATCGTAAACGTACTGAATTTGTCGACATTGAAACGGATACCACGTTTTCCGCTCTCTTCGAATGAAACGACTTCCCCTTCGACAAGTTCTTTCGTACCGTCGCTATGTTCGATGAAAATGCCCAATTCCTTAAGCTGCGCTTCGCTGAACGTTTCATTCCCGAGCGGCAGCACGAGCTCGACCTTACGGTTCTGCATATTCGTCTCGATCGTCATCGGACGGCCGACGACCTGGACGCTGCCGCTGCCGGCTGCATCACGAACGAGTTGCTCCGTTTTGGTCCGCCGCTCGATTTCCTTGCGTTCTTCCTCTTTTTTGACCGGTACGATACGGAAGTATATGTCTTCCTTCAGCCCTGTCAGCGAATCGTAAGGGATGATAATGCGAGCATTGCCGGTAGAAACCTCGAGACTCACGTTTCCTTCGGCCAGCAAATCCGCCGAAGCCGCCGGAATTGTAACGTTTAATTCCTTGACTTCATCCTTCAGGTCAGGGATAACGATTTTAGCGAAGCTTGAACCGGCTGCTGCGAGCTGTTCCACCGTTTTGGCCGCCTGCTGCACCGTAAAAATCACTTCATCCTTTTTCTGACCGTCCGTATCGGTCGTTCGCTTAATGACGGTGGAGGAGACGACCGAACCGTTTCCGTCCTTGCCGTTTTGCACATTGGCCGAAATGGTTTCCGTTTGGGGAGCCGGGCTGTCGACGTTCGGATCCGAAGTTTCCACATATTGCTGCAGTTGAATCGATGCTGCAATGGCCACTGACGTTACGTTGCCAGCCGCGTCGATCAATTGCATGTATACGGTTTTCGCTCCATTGCCCGAGCCAAGCGTCCACGCTTTCGTTCCTGATGCCGTCTCCCATTCGCTCCAATTCACTTGATTGTTCGAGAAACGCATCCGGACGCCGCCCGAACCGTCCCCGTCTCCGATCGCGATCGTCAGAACGACGGATTCTGAGCTTGCGGACCCCGCACCGCCGTTAATCCTTAAACTGCCTTCAGGTGCTATCCGGTCGAAAATCACGCCGCTGCCGTCCGTCGTTCCGAATACCTGCGTCCCCGCTATTCCTTCGGCATTTGTAAAATCGATCGTAAAAGTCACGATTCCTTCGTTCTCGCTGTCCGTTAACGTATACGAGGCGATATAAGTATGATTCCCCATTTCCGTTACGTTCGCCGCCCGTCCTGCGATCGCGGCAGCGGGAAGGCCGTCCAGAGCCGTATTTGCGGTAAAAGTCAACGTTACCGTATCGCCCGTTTTCGCATAGACGGGATTTGCATTATCGCTGGCAATATGCACCATCGTTAACACCGGAAGAACAACAGCCTGCGGCGTCGCGCCGGCTTCGTTCGAAGCTTCGCTTTCAACAGTGGTATTGGCGGCTTTCACCATAAAATAGTAGAGCGTTCCGTTCGTCAAGCCAGTGATCGAATAGGTAGTGCCTGTCACGGTCGTAACCGGAGCCGCGTCATAGAAACCGTCGCCGGTACGCATATAAACATTGTAATAAGTCGCTTCCGTTACACTGTTCCAAGTCAGCGCGATCTGGCTGTCTCCGGCAGCCGCCGCCAGGTTCGTAGGCGCCGGAAGCGGAGCCGGCGTCGAATCGCTAACAGTCACCGCAAGCGTCTGATCCGCTCCCGCGCTGAATGCGAACGTCAAGTTCAGAGGGCCGGCAGGCTGCGCGGCGAGGTACTCCTTCTTGATCGTCACCGTGCTGCCCGATACGGTATAGTCCGTGCCGGCCGTAAGCGTTGCTCCCCCTTTCTTGATACTCGCCAGCGTGTTCCCCTTCAGCGTCATCGTTACGGCGATGTCCGCATATCCGGGCGACGATGTATACTTGTCGAAGCTTGCGCTCGTCGGGCTGATCGTACTATCCTTTGCCACCCCTAGCTGTCCCAGCAATTGACCGGAGGTTGTGTATCTAAAAACTCCGCGTAGTAAAGAGTTAGTAACTAAAATATCGTTCCCGTCGGCAAACAAGCTGACAGGGTCGCCATTTTGCGCGGGATTTAAAATCATTGAAAGGGTACCGTCAGGCAGATATACTTTAATTCGCTTATTTTGAGAATCCGTAACATATATTTTTTTATCGGGACCTACGAATATGTTGTTAGGGTTATTTAAATGGGCATCGTCAGCCCCCGCTACTCCTTGAACTCCGGCAAATATGGAGTTATAAATGTAGGAGCTGCCGGTTTTCACGTATTTGACCACTGTATGGTTCCAATACTGGGATATGTAAAGATTTCCTGCTCCGTCCGACGCCGCGCCAAGCAGGGAGGATCCTGTAATTATTTGCGTGGTTTGATTCGCATTAATTACTAGAATGCTGGAGGCTTGCCCCACGAACACATTCCCCGCTGCATCGATCGTAATGGAGCGCGCATTGGAAACCGTTGAATCCAAAGCTATTGTGCTGGAGTAGCCGTACAAGCCTGTGGTGATGGAATAGCCGAAAACTTGGATATTCCGGTTCGCACGATCCAGTACATACAAATTTTTCGTAACAGGATGAACGGCAACGGATATAGGACCACTGAACCGGTTATCGCTTGATCCGTCCGGATTGGCGCCGAGCAATTGATGCAAAGTCTCATCTTCGTTGAAAATACGGACGACTTTCTTGTCGTAATCCGTCACAATGATTCTGCCTTGCGAATCCTTGGCGATACCCGTCGGGGAGATCCAGCCGCTCCAATCCGGGGTTAACGCCGCCCATGAAACGGGTACGGCAACCGTACAAAATACGACCAAACTTATTAAGACGGCAACATAGCGGGACAAATGCTTCGATAACATACGGATACACTCCTTCTGATTGAATTTTCGTACAAGGGCGAATCGCCTTGCGAATTCCGACACAACCTATCGCATGAATCGCCATAAACTTCGCTTAATCGACGCTGTTCCATCATACGACAAAGGATCTTAAAGAAATCTTAAAAGCGGCAGTTCTTCCTATAAAGATACACATGGAAACGATCCGAATTCCAAACGAAAGGACCTCAAATTCCACTGCAAAAGTGGAGGCTGAGGTCCTTTTTTTCTGATGGAAGATCGAAGTGGGGCTCTATTATTCACAAACTGACTTTAGAGTCAGCACGCCGCAGATCGATTTCCACTTCTTGCAGCAAAGTTTCACTGGCTAGGTTAAAATGCTCTCGTATAAACGCACCGTTTCTTTCTCAAGTTCAACGCCCAAATGCAGCCAAACCGCTTCATTCAACTGGCGGTAAACGTTAATCGCCTCATTGCGCTTATCCTCGTTTATGTATAGCTTAATCAGTTCGCGGCCGTCACGCTCGGAATCGGGCGAAAGCGCGAGGATCCGGTGCAGGCTGTCAGCCGCAAGCATCGGTTTTCCGCTTTTCATAAATCGATCGCTCGCGGTCCGCAAAGCGAGTATGTATTTGGAATTAAGCTCCTCCCGCCGCCATACCGCCCAACCGAAATCGTCCCCCGCCAAATATTCCCCTTTATGCAGCGAGATCAGCTTGTCATACCGGCGTACGTCCAGGCCTTCCTCCGTCAACGCCATATCGGCAATAGCGGAAATTTCCGCCACATCGCTGACCAGCCCCTTCGCCTCAATGGCGTAACCTCCGCCGTTTTTATTCACGTTCGCTTGAACGCCGTACTCCTGAAAGCTTTTTCTTAAGAATGAAATACAAGTATAAAAATAAGTTCTGGCATTTTTGTAGTCCGCTTCCGGCCATAGCGATTCTATAATGACTGCCGCATCTATGTACTTGCCTTCTTGATGAATCAAAAAAGCGCAGAGCTCCTTTACTTTGCTCGTTTTCCAAGGAAGCGGTCCGCTTTCCGTCAGGATTTGAAATCCTCCCAAGCTTTGAACATAAACGGAGGCTCCCGCTTGAACGTCTGCGGAACGACCGCCTGTTTCGACGACAGCCAGACGCGAGACGGTTTCCGTCAGCCTTTTTTTCGTAGCCGGCTTCAGCAAATAGTCCACGGCATTTATTTCAAAGGCCTCCAGCGCATATTCCGAATAGGCCGTCGTAAAAACAAGCTGCGTACGGGAATTCGCCGCCTTGATCCGCCGTGCAGCCTCCACCCCTGACATGCCGGGCATTTCGATGTCCAAAAATACGGCATCGGCCTGCAGCTCTTCAAGCCGCTCTAAAGCGTCAAAAGGGTTCATAAAGCGACCGACAATCGTTATGCCGCCGATTTCGTTCAATAAGATTTCCAATAAATCCAATGCATGCTCTTCATCGTCAATAAGCATTGCTCTTATCAATCAGGCTCACTCCTTCATGCACACGCTCTAGCTGCCCTTAGCAAGCGATCGGAAAGTTGATCGTCGTAACGTTTTATCGACAAGAATAACGCCAAACTTGAACGCTAAAACAATCATAGTACATTTTACAGGAATACAGGAGCTCTTTTCATGTTTTCAGTTTGCCGCTTGTCTGCCGGGAAAGCCAATTCCTGCATAAAAACGCTTATCCGGACTCATACTAATCGAGCATAAATAATAAGGAGGTGTGCGGGCATGCGAAAAGTAACGACAGTTCTCGTATCGGCCGGTCTGCTTGCTGCACTCGGCTTCGGCGGCTTGCAGGCATATGCGGATCATCATACGGCGGAGGAGCAAGCGGCGAAGGTTACGCTATCCGAACAACAGAAGAGCGAATTGGCGGCTCTGCATAAAGACATTTTGGCGAAGAAGAAAGAAGTTATCGGCAAATACGTCCAATTCGGCGTTTTGTCCGAGGAAAAAGGGAAGCATGCGATCGACCGCATGGAGAAGCGATATGAAATGCTGGAGAAAAACGGCTTCGTCCCCAAATGGGACAAACATGAAAAAAGAGACAAGGAAAAGCATCGCGAGAACTAGCTTTGGATTTCTATCGCCCGAAACGGGCTCGCTCAAAAACCGCCGGTTTTCGCCGGTGGTTTTCCTTTTTGTTCCAAAAGTCCGGATTTCACAATTTTCTAATCTTAGCTTAAGTTCGGTTCGCTACACTATGTATAGTCAAGTACGCATGTTAGGAGGGTTACAATGGTTTCTTACCTTCGACGCTTGTCGGTTATTGCGCTGCTTGCGCTTTGCGGATGTCTTCAGGCTTTCCCCGTTAATGCGGACTCTTCCCCCGACTGGACCCAATACCGTATGATCGCTCATGCCATGGGCGGTATTAATGGTCACGATTATACGAATTCGTATGAAGCATTTTTGGTCAATTATGAGAAAGGGCATCGCATATTCGAGGTCGATCTGATTTTAACGGAGGACGGCAAGCTGGCTGCGCGGCATGATTGGCTTGCTTATACGGCCGATTTGCTTCAGCCGGGGCTTCCGGAAGACAAAAAAGGCGTTTCATTAACGTTAAGGGACTTTAAAGGGTTCCCGATCTTGGACAAATACAAGGCGTTATCCTTCAAGGATATCGTGAAATTGATGCAGACCTACCCGGATATTTATCTCATTACCGATACGAAGGAAACGGATTCCGATCTTGTGCGCGAACAGTTCAGACTGATTAAGGAAGGCGCGGAAACGGTGGACCCAACGATCTTGAACCGGATCATTCCGGAGCTGTATACGGAAGAAATGGTGGAGACCGTCAAAGACATTTATCCGTTCCCCAACAAGCTCTACTCCCTCTACCAGTCCGCTGATTCGACGGAAGAAATCGTCAGCTTCGTTCGAGAGCAAGACATCCAAACCGTTGCCATGCCGGTCGAGCGGGCGCAAATGATGCCGGATTTGATGGAAGGCTTGAACAGCCTTGGCGTCAAAACGTATGTGCATTCGGTAAACAGCGAAGAAGAAATCCGGGCGATGACGGATTTGGGCGTTTACGGCGTATATACGGATTTTCTCGGCAACGAGCAGGAGCGATTTTTCGCCGGTACCGGCGAAGCAATGGCGGCTGGAACGCAGCAATCGCCCGCTCACGAGCAGAAGCTTACTCCCATGCAGGCATCCGCTGTCGTGCAGAGCTCCGAAGCAGCCGAAACGGCGGAAGCGCCCGCAGTCAAATCAAAAGGCTGGGGAACGCTGCAAACGGTCTACGTAAGCGCCACCGCCGGTTTTCTGATAGCGCTCGTTACGCTGCGCTTCGCTTGGGGGAAAAACAAAAGCTTTCCCGGCTTTTAATCGTATTCCCCCTTTCTGCAAGCCGTTTAAAAAAGCCTCCATATCCGCGCTTTAAGCAAGCGGAGATGGAGGCTTTCTACGGCTATTTACAGTTTGACAAGGATAAACGGCTTCGCCGTCTTATTATATAATACTGTATGAGTTCTTCGTTCAATCGTTCATGACTGCGGCGGGGGCTGCATCGATCCGCAGAACGGACAGCGCACGGCAATGGTTGTCTTCGCAAATGCCGTATAAGGTTTTCACGCCGTTGGTCGGAACCGTATCGATAACTTCTCCGCAGCACTGACAGAGGATGACGCCAAGCTGATGCTTCGTTACGGACGTTTGATTTACATCGTTAACGCTTCGCTCCATTGTAACTCCACGCTCCCTTTTTCGGCTTTCGCAACATATTCGGCAAAATCGATAACCCGGCTTGCATAAGCCCATTCGTTGTCGTACCACGCGAGAAGCTTGATTTGATTCCCGGCCGCCATCAGCGACAGCCCGTCGATCACCGCCGATTTCTCGTTGCCGATGTAATCGCTCGATACAAGCGGCAGCTCGTTATATTCCACTACTGCTCCAAGCTTGCCCCCGGCCGCTTTTTGAAGCGCTTCTTTAACCTCGTCCTTCGTAACCGGACGGCTTACCAAAGCTGTCAAATCGACCAAGGATACGTCTTGCGTCGGAACGCGAAGCGAAATGCCCTGTATTCTGGAAGCGAGATGCGGCAGTACGCCGCTAAGCGCCTTGCCAACCCCCGTCGAGGTCGGAATAATCGATTGCGTGCAAGCGCGCGCTCTGCGTAAATCCTTATGCGGATTATCCATATGATTCTGGTCGTTGGTAAACGCGTGCACGGTCGTCATCCAGCCCTGCTCAACCTCGAACGCTTCGTCGAGAATTTGGAGAATCGGCGCCAGGCAGTTCGTCGTACAGGAAGCTGTCGACAATACTTTATGCTGCTGCGGGTCGTATAATGCTTCGTTTACGCCCATCACGACCGTCAAATCCACTCCGCTTCCAGGCGCGGTTATAATAACCCGCTCCGCTCCGGCCGCCATATGCTTGCTCGCGCCTTGACGGTCATTGAATTTCCCGGTTGCGTCTATCGCAATATGAACGCCGAGACGTTCCCAAGGAAGCTGCAGCGGATCGCGCTCCATAACGATTTCGATCGGATGGCCGTTAATAACGAGACGCTTATTTTCAATCGCGATATCCGCATTCCATTTGCCGTGTACCGTGTCATATTTAAGCAGGTGCGCGACGGTTTCCGCCGGACTCGTCGTATTGATTGCTACAATTTCGGCTTCCGCCAGCCCTTCCGTAAATGCGCGCCTTACGAGCAGCCTTCCGATTCTGCCCATCCCGCTTATTGCTATTCTCCGTTTCATCGTCGCCCCCCAGTTCGTAAATAAGACGTCTTGATTTATGTATATCATACAATTATTTTATTTATGACGCAATATATAAAGGCATATTTTCGTAATTAGTATGTATTATATATTTTTTATTAACGATTAGGATAATAAATAGGCGCGATCGATACCTTCATCACGACAAAAAAAGGCCGTCTTCCGTTAACGAAAGACAGCCTTTCTCTATATTAAACGGCAATCGATTGGAGCAGCTCCTTTTCGGCGATCACAAATTGCATCATATACGTCTGCGCTTGCCAAAGCATGGCTGACGAAGGATTTTTCTTATACTCGTCAATCGATTTTTTCATCGAATTCATCGCGTTGTTCATTTTATTGATTTGCGTCTTCGCTTCCTCTTGAGCCCCTTCCGCTACCGCCGCGGCGGCTTGCGTCCAGCCTTCGTGCGCGGCTTTGACCGATTGAACCGTGGCATCGTCGAGAGGTGTCAAATTTTGCTCCTCCAGATGCATAAGCGTCAGTTTGCTGGCCATTTGCACAAGCTTATCGGATTGCGTCAAATAATTTTGCAAGGCATCCTTATTGCCGCTCCAATTCGCGCTTTTCAATTCCGGCAGCGTATACTCCTTCACATAGATGTCGGTATTCGCAGCCTTGAGCCGGCTGCTCAGTTCTTGTGCGCTTTCCTTATTTGCCGCCATGCCGACATACACATAGGATTTATCCGACGTTTCCGTTACGGCCGCAAGCCCCTTCTTGCGCAGGTTCGCCTGCTCCGTTTCGGCGCCCTGCGCCGTCGTAAAGCTGCCGCCCTGGAGGACTACATAAGACTTGGCCGGAATATTGACGCTAGTCGTGCCGGCAGCGGAAACGTTCGCCCCCGTCGCAGTCCCTCCGCTTGTTGTTGTCTGCTTGCCGGTGTCGGTCGTACCGGTTTTATTCGGCGCGGATACAGCCGTCTCCTGCTTGCCGTTCAGCTCCGGCATTTTGTCCGTCTCGGCCGCTTTATCGTCGGAAAACATCGAGAGCACGAAAAATCCGAGCGCCACCCCGGTCACGACCGCACCGGTAACCGAAGCGGTAATTTTCATCCACGGCGTTCGGGAATGGCGGATATACCGGGACCCGGTCACCGAAACGCCGGAGAAGCCGGACCCATGCCTGTCGGAATCGCCGTCCGCCCCATAATAACCGCTGACCGGATCGTAACGCGTATCGCGGTACCGGTTCTCTCCTCCGCTTCTGCCGGCTTGCGGATTGCGTCCATAACCGTTGCCTGCGTGCTGCTTCTCTCTCTCCATGCTGCCGGCTTGCGGATAATAAGCCTGCTCCTCTTGTTCCGGCCATTCCGCAATATCGCTCTTCACGCCGCGAACGATTTCCTGCTTTTCCGTTATGTCTTCATCCGGCATAAAAGCAGGCTCCTCCCGCTCAAAGCGGGCTTCCTCCCTGCGCTCCGGCGCTTGCTTCTGCTTTCGCCCGTTCGCTTCCCTAATAAGCTGCTCAAGTCTTCTCGTCTCCGCATCGTACGGACTGTCCCAGGCGCCGTAGTCGTTCGTAAACGGGTTCATCTCCCGAGCCGCTTTCTCGACCCGGAATTCTTCTTCGTGCAATTGAATCACTCTTGGCTCTTCCGTCTGTTCCGGCTTATCCGGACGGTTATTCTTATTATTTATACGATAAGTAATCTTCGCTTTGTTCATCCGACTCTCTCCCTTGTCCAAAAGGTTCTCTACTAAACCATATGAGAGAGTAGACAAGGATATGACATGTGCGGCGAATAGTTTTACTGCCGAAAAATAAAAAAAACACGGGCTATACCGAAGTATGTCCCGTGCTTTCCATTTATTGTCCTTGCCTTGCCTTCAAAGCCTTGGCGAGTCCGTCCGCGGCTTTCCAAATGTCGCCGGCGCCCATCGTAATGACGAGATCGCCCGGCTTGACACGGCCTTGCAGATAGTCGAGAACTTCTTCCTTCGTCGGAATATGACAAACGTTCGGGTTGCTGTTCTGACGAATAAGCTCGACAAGCTTCGCCGAGGTGATGCCTTCGATTTGCTGCTCCCCCGCCGGACTGTAGATGTCGGTAATAATGACCTCGTCGGCTTCCGGGAACGCTCTGCTGAACTGGTCGAACAAGAAATAAGTACGCGTGTAGCGCTGCGGCTGGAACACCGCGATAATGCGCTTGCCGGTCGCTTTAGCCGCGCTGATCGTCGCTTGAATTTCCGTCGGGTGGTGAGCGTAATCGTCGATAACGAGAATATCTCCGATCTCGCCCAGTACCTGAAACCGCCGCTTCGCTCCGCTGAATTCGGTAATCGCTTCCGCAATCTCCCCGAAGGTCAAGCCCGCTTTCAAACAGGTAATGATCGTCGCCATCGCATTATAGACATTATGCCGGCCCGGAACGGACAGCGTCACATCGCCAAGCTGTTGGCCGAGGTGCTTGACGCGGAACGATACTTTTCGGTCGCCGAGCGCAATATCGGTTGCCATATAATCGGCATCGGCATCGATGCCGAATGTTACGACCTCGCTTTTGATCATCGGGATCAGCTCCCGTATTTCCGGGTCGTCCTGGCAAACGATCGCGATTCCGTCTTCCTTCACCTGGCTCAGAAATTTCGCATAAGCCTGCTTCAGCTTGTTGAAATCGCCGTCATAATGCTCCAGATGGTCGGCTTCGATATTCGTTACGATACCGACGCTCGGCCGATACTGCAGAAAGGAGCCGTCGCTTTCGTCCGCCTCCGCTACGACGTATTCGCCTTTCCCCGCCTTCGCATTGCTGCCGACATTCATGATCTCGCCGCCGATAATATAGGTCGGATCTTGTCCGCACCGCTCCATGACGAGCGAAATCATCGAAGAGGTCGTCGTTTTGCCGTGCGCGCCCGCTACCGCGACGCCCTTGCGCTCATTCATCAGACGGGCGAGCATTTGCGAGCGATGAATAACCGGTATGTTCAGCTCACCGGCTCGCTTCATTTCCACATTATCCTTGGAAAGAGCCGTCGAATAGACGACAAGATCGGCACCCTGCACATGAGCCGCTTCATGCCCGATATAAACGCGGGCTCCATTGGCCGCAAGCTTCTCCGTGAGCTCCTGCTGAGCTAGATCGGAGCCGGTCACATGATACCCCATTTCCAGCATCACTTTGGCGATCGCGCTCATGCCGTACCCGCCGATGCCGATAAAATGTACGCGTTCAGACGTATTCACGACCCGCTCACCAGCCTTTTTCAGAATCGGTTTGATATAACATCCATGTCCGTACGTCGGAAATCAAATAAAGCGTGCCGGATACGACGCCGAGCTCGTCAGGTCCCGTCTCTTTATGCAGGAGGGCCAGCGCCTTCCGCCAGTCCGGCTCGACGATGACGTCCACTTTCCGCCCCGTTTCGGAAAGCAGCTCTCGTACGAGCTCCGCCAAATCGGACGCATTCATTTTTTTGAGAAAATCAGGCTCCGTAATGATTAAAGTATCCACCAATGGTAGTATATGCCTGAGATATCCGGAATGATGCTTCGTCGACAGCATCCCCATCATAAAACGCAGCTTCTTGTATTCGTACGTTTCCTGCAGCGCCTTGGCGAGCGTTTCCGCCCCTTCGGGATTATGCGCGCCGTCAAGCAAAATGCGCGGCTCCAGCGAAATCATCTCGAGCCGTCCCGGCCATTCCGTCAGCTTCAGCGATTCCAGAACGACCTCTTCCTCGATGACAAGCGCATTATATTGACGAAGCACCTCAAGCGTCATCAAAGCAACGGCGGCGTTTTTGACTTGATGGGCGCCGTTCATCGCGATGGTTACGTCGTTCAAGCTGCGGAACGGCCCATGAAAATGAAACTGCTGCCGGTTCAGCTCGGATACTTCCGTCTCGTACCGGAAATCACGCCCCATCAAATAAAGCGTCGATTTCTTCGACTTCGCCGTATCCTCGATGACTCGCAGCGCCTCCGGCTGCTCGACGGCACTGACAACCGCGACGCCCGGCTTAATGATGCCGGCCTTCTCGTGCGCAACCTGCTCGAGCGTATCGCCCAAAATGTCCATATGGTCATGCCCGATATTCGTAATGACCGAAACGACCGGCGTCACGATGTTCGTCACGTCGAGCCTTCCTCCCAGACCGGTTTCCCAAACGACGTAATCCGGGTAGGTCACGCGGGCAAAATACAAGATGGCCAGAGCCGTGCATATTTCGAACATCGTGGGCTGCCCTTCGACGCTCTCGGCCATTTCGTCGCATAGCGGCTTAAGCTGATTCGCGAGCGCCAGCAACTGCTCTTCTTCGATATCCTGCTCATTATAACGAAGCCTGTTCGTAAATTTCTCCATATACGGCGAAGTGAATGTGCCTACGTCATATCCGCTTTTCACGAGCGCTTTCGTCAAAAATGCGCAAGTCGAGCCTTTCCCGTTCGTTCCGGCAACATGAATAAATTTCAACCGCCGTTCCGGATGGCCGAGCTTCTCCATCAGAATCGACATCCGTCCAAGACCGGGCCTGATTCCGAGCTTCGGCGCCCGTTCCGTAATCCATTGCACGGCTTCCTGATAGCTTTGAAAGCTGTTCATCGTTCGATCACACCTTTATTCCGCTTACGGAAGAAAGCCGCGCGGACCTATTGTCGTCGCTGCGGCTCCTCCGGATTTGCAGTTAGTATTTTCGCTCCTTGTGAAGCTTATCGGCAAACATAACCTGCTTCATCGTACTAGTTTTTAAGCTCTGCAATACGGGCAATCACTTTATCGCGTTTATCCGAGTAATCGGCAAGCTTCGCTTTCTCGTCCTCGAGCTTCTTCGCAGGCGCCTTCGCCACGAAGTTTTCGTTGGCGAGCATCTTCTCGATCCGCTCCACTTCGCCGTGCAGCGATTGCAGCTCTTTCTCCAGACGCGCGACCTCCTGCCCGATGTCGATCAGTCCGGCGAGCGGGAAATAAAGCTCGGCGCCGGTAACGACCGCGCTCATCGCCTTATCCGGCGGCTGCAGCGCGCTGTCGATTTCGAGCAGCGACGTTCCGCAGAACCGCTTGACGTACTCCTCGTTGCTTTGCAAAATCGCCTGCGTATCCGCGTTCGCCGGCTTGATCAGCAGCTCGACCTTCTTGCTCATCGGCACGTTGACTTCGGCACGGATGTTGCGAACCGCGCGAATCGCGTCCATCAGCAGCTCCATCTCGCGTACCGATTGCGTCGCCTCGAACCGTTCTTCGTATACCGGCCATGAAGCCAGTACGATCGTTTCGCCCTCATGCGGCAAATGCTGCCAAATTTCCTCCGTAATGAACGGCATGAACGGGTGCAGCAAACGCATCGTGCGGTCGAGCACATAGGCGATAACCGCCTGCGCGTTCCGCTTGGCGTCCGCATCGGCGCCGTAAAACGACAGCTTGCTAAACTCGATGTACCAGTCGCAAAGATCGTCCCAGATGAAATTATACAGCAAGCGGCCGGTTTCCCCGAATTCGTAGCTGTCGATCAGCCGGGTGACGTCTTTCACCGTTTCGTTCAGCCGGTGAAGAATCCAGCGGTCGGCCGTTGACAATCCTCCTGCGCCCTCGGTTTGCGCCGCGCGGTCAAGTACTGCTTTCACATCGTCAGCCGTAACGCCTTCCAGGTTCATCAAGGCGAAACGCGAAGCGTTCCATATTTTGTTCGCAAAATTTCGGGCTTGCTCGACGCGCTCGAACCGGTAACGCAGATCCTGCCCCGGAGTGCTGCTAGTTGAAAGCATATACCGCATTGCGTCTGCGCCGTACTGTTCGATGACATCGAGCGGATCGACGCCGTTGCCCAGCGATTTGGACATTTTGCGGCCTTCGGAGTCGCGCACGAGACCGTGCATCAGCACGTCCTTGAACGGCACTTGATCCGTAAACTCAAGCCCCGTAAAGATCATCCGGGCAACCCAGAAGTAAATGATATCATAACCCGTTACGAGCAGGTTCGTCGGATAAAACCGTTTCAAATCGTCCGTCTGTTCCGGCCATCCGAGCGTCGAGAACGGCCACAGCGCGGAGCTGAACCAAGTATCGAGCACGTCGGAGTCCTGCCTAAGCTTATCGCCTCCGCATTTGGAGCAAGCCTCGACGGCTTCATGCGCCACATGCGTTTCGCCACAGTCCTCGCAATACCAAGCCGGAATTCGATGTCCCCACCACAGCTGGCGGGAGATGCACCAGTCGCGGACGTTCTCGATCCATTGCAAATAAATTTTCTCGAAGCGGTCCGGAACAAAGTTGACGCCTTTTCCGGATTTTTGCGCTTCGATCGCGCGATCCGCCAGCGGCTTCATCTTGACGAACCACTGCGTGGACAAATACGGCTCCACCACCGCGCCGCTGCGCTCGCTGTGGCCGACCTGGTGAACGTGCTCTTCGATTTTCTCCAGCACGCCCAGCTCTTTCATATCAGCCACGATTTGCTTGCGGCAATCGAACCGGTCCAATCCCTGGTATTTGCCCGCATTTGCGTTCATCGTGCCGCCTTCGTCCATGACGAGCACCTGCGGCAGATCGTGACGCTTGCCGACCTCGAAGTCGTTCGGATCGTGCGCCGGCGTAATTTTGACCGCGCCGCTTCCGAATTCCTTCTCGACGTACTCGTCTGCGATAATCGGAATTTCCCGTCCGATAATCG
Source organism: Paenibacillus contaminans (assembly GCF_003285015.1). Classification (GTDB taxonomy): domain Bacteria; phylum Bacillota; class Bacilli; order Paenibacillales; family NBRC-103111; genus Paenibacillus_V; species Paenibacillus_V contaminans. Next base: position 363,807 of record NZ_QMFB01000003.1, read on the forward strand.
GCAGCAAAATCATTTTGCCGATCATGCTTTTATAACGCTCATCCTCCGGATGAACCGCCACGGCCGTATCGCCGAGCATCGTTTCGGGACGCGTAGTGGCCACCGTTATATGGCCGCTGCCGTCCGCAAGCGGATATTTCAGATGGTACAGATTGCCCTGCACCTCTTTGTATTCGACCTCAATGTCGGACAGCGCCGTACGAGCCGCGGGATCCCAGTTGATGATATAGTTGCCCCGATAAATGAGCCCTTTCTCGTACAGCTTCACGAACACCTCGCGAACCGCTTTGGAGAGACCTTCATCGAGCGTAAAACGCTCCCGGGAATAGTCGAGCGAAAAGCCCATCTTCCCCCACTGCTCGCGGATCGTGTTTGCGTAATGCTCCTTCCACTCCCAAACCTTCTCGAGAAACTTCTCGCGTCCGAGATCGTGACGGCTTAATCCGTCCTCCCGCAGCTTTTGCTCGACCTTCGTTTGCGTCGCGATGCCGGCATGGTCGGAGCCCGGCAGCCAAAGCGCGTCGTAGCCCTGCATCCGCTTCGTACGGACCATGATATCCTGCAGCGTAAAGTCGAGCGCATGCCCGATATGCAGCATCCCCGTTACGTTCGGAGGCGGGATGACGATCGTGTATGTTTCCGCGTCCTTGCGGGAACCCGCGGCGAAATAACCGCCCTTCAGCCAATAATCGTACCATTTTTGCTCCGCTGCCTTCGGATCGTATGTCGTCGGCATCGACAGCGTTTTCGTTTCTTGCGCTTCGGTCATAGTCGGCAAACCCCCTCAAATTATTCCCCAAAAAGTGACGCATTGTTTTGCAGTTGATTCCGAGTACTTTTCGGGGAGCCCCAAAATACTCCTTAAACAATCCCCAAAGTATTCCAGAAAAAATCAAAAAACCTTTCGCCGCAAAGGACGAAAGGTTGATCTTCCGTGGTACCACCTTCATTTCGCATTCCGCAAACGGAAGCGACACTCAAGCACATAACGGCTGCTACCGGCGGCAAAGGAAACGTTCAGCTGTGCTGACGTACGCTCCTTCCGCAACTCCAGGGCGACCTTCGGCATGACCTTCCTGCGAAACCTCTCAGCGCTATCGGCTCCGCTCTCTGACAGGGGCGAATGCTTACTCTTCCCGTTCGACGTTTTTCTGGCATATTATTCAGTTTTCTTCTCATTATGATACCCGTATTCGGACATAGAGTCAACGCTCTGGCGCAAAATGTGCGTTCCAAGGAGAATCCCGGACCGCGTTTAAGACGCTGCAATTACCGTAAATAGAGCCGCTTCCGCGAAATTCGTTTTCATATTCCAAGCATAACCATCTATCCCGTTCTTCTATACCTTCGGAAGCGCGTTATGTCGTTTCTCTGTCATGCTTGATTTCACCCGGCGTGTAACCCCAATACTTGCGGAATACCTTAATGAAGTAGCTAACGTCGCGATAACCCGTCAGCTTGGCCGCATCCACGACCTTCATGCCGTCCGACAAACCTTTCATCGCCAGCTTCATTTTGCACTCCAGCACGTAGTCCGAGAATGCCTGCCCGATTTGCTGCTTGAACAAGCGGGATAAATAGGAGGAATTGACGAACAGCTTCTCCGCGACGGTTTGCAGCGATATTTCCTTATCCATATTTTCCTCGACGAACGCCAGCATGCCCTTTACGGCTTCGTGACAGTGCGTCGCGTTCCGTTGATTGACATAGTCGGCAATCCGGCCGACGGCGCCGTGCAGCCAGCGGACGATGTGCTCCCTGGTAGTCAGCTTCTCCGGCTGGCGCAGGCTGTCCGCATATTCGCCGAGCGCTTCGCTTACATTCCAGCCTTGGCCTTGGATCGTTCGCACTAGCAAGCTGGAGAAATAAAGCACGTGTTCGAATACTTCGTTCACCGAGCCCGCTTTGCCGATTCCCCGAACGATCAGCTCGTCGATCGCTTTTTTGGCGAGCTCGGCGTTGCCCGCTTCCAGCGCATGCATAAGCCGTTTCTCGATGACGGCATCCTGCGGAATGCTGGAAAGCGGATGAGGAGCTTCACGGAACGGGATGACGATATCATGTCCGTACAGCACCCGTTCGCGAAGCGCGCGGCAAGCCTGCTCATAGGAGCGGGAAACGTTCTCGGCTTCCGAGGCCGGCATGCCGATGCCCGCGCTTGCGGTAACCTTCAATATTTCTTTCACGCATCCGAGCAGCCTGGAAGCATGCTGCTGCACCTCCGCCAGAAAGACATCGGCCGCAGCGTTTTGGCGGTTCTCGTACAGAAGCACCGTCCGACCTTCCAAATCGGGGAAAACGACGCAGTCCGCCTCCTGAGCTTGAAACTCTTCGGCCAGCTTCTTCAGCGCAAACTGCAGAAGCGCCATGTCCTTGGCCGTAAACGACGAACCCGTATCCGGCAGCGGATCGGGATCGAGGACGACGGCCGCAATCCCGTTCGCCGCGTTCAGCGCGATTCCAAGCTCCCGGCTTTTGCGCTTGATTTCCAAGCTATCGTATTTGCTTAACACGAGGCTCTGATAAAAAAGCTCGCGCAGCCGCGGCAAATTTTCCTCCCAGCGGCTCTGCAGCTCCGCTTGGTTATAATGCAGCGCCCTTTCCTCGCGCAGCCTGTCGCGCGCTTCCAGGACAACCTCGAGCAGCTCCTCTTCTCCTGCGGGCTTCAACAAATATTTGACGACGCCCAGCTCGATCGCTTCCTGCGCGTAACGGAATTCGTCATGACCGCTCAGGATGATCATCTTCGTATACGGCTGTTTGCCGGCGATATACCGCGCCACCGTCAAGCCGTCCGCCTCCGGCATCTGGATGTCGAGCAGGGCGATGTCCGGCCGCGTCTGATCGAACAACCGGATCGCCTCGCGCCCGTTCTCGGCGACGGCAATCACCTCGATGCCGTGCTCCTCCCAGGGGATGTGCGTAGCGATGTTCGTGCGCAATCTGATTTCATCTTCCGCTATCAACAGGTTCATCGTCGCGTCCTCCTATCGGAATCCTGATTGTAACCGACGTTCCTTCGTTCTCCCGGCTGTCGATCTTCATATCCGTTCGGCTGCCGTAATGCAGCTTCAGTCTCGCTTTCACGTTCCACAGCCCGTAGGATGATTTGGCCGCGGTTTTCGCTTCCGAAACGGCCAGCAGCGTGTCCGCATCCAGCGACTGCAATTGCTCGCGCAGCTTCTCCAGACGCTCCGGCGGCATCCCCTTGCCGTTATCCCGCACCTCAATGACCACCATATCGTCTTGCAGGGCGCAAATTATCGTCAGCAGGCCGTCGCCCTGCTTTTTCTCAAGCCCGTGCAGTATCGCATTTTCCACAAGCGGCTGCAGCAGCAGCTTCAAGATCGGCAGCTCGCGGCATTCCGAAGCGACTTCGAATTTGACTTCGAATATATCCATGTAGCGAAGCTGCTGCACTCGCAAATAATATTGTAAGTGCTCGACCGTTTCGGCGATCGTCAGCATCTCTCTTCCTTTGCTGAGGCTTAACCTGAAAAACTTGGATAAATTATATACCATATCGCTTATTTCGTGAGCGGCGTAATTTTTGGCGGTCCAGTAAATCGCATCAAGCGTGTTATAGAGAAAATGCGGATTGATTTGCGACTGCAAAAACCGCAGCTCCGATTGCGCGCGCATGAGCTGCTGCTCGTAAATGTTTTTGATCAAATGCTTTTGTTCCTTTGCCATCTCGTTGAACGAACGGGTCAAGAAGCCGAACTCGTCCTTGCGTCCTTCCGCCAGCTTGGCGTTCAAATTGCCCAGCCGGATCTGTTTCATCCCGTGTGCGAGCGCCGACAGCGGCGACGCAATCCCCCGGTATACGACCCATGAAATGACAAGCGTAAGCAAAATGCTGACCACGATAATCCAATAGATAAATAGCCGTAACTTGTCCGTTTGCGTATAAATGGCTGCTCTAGGCCGCTCCAGCTCGAGCATCCAGCCCGAATTCGCTCCTTTGACCGTAGCCGCAATATACGGCACGCCGTCGACCGACACGTTGCTGAAGCGCTGCTCCGCGTTCGTTTTTTTATCCTCAAGCGAGCTGCGATCGGCCGAAGAGACGACAAGCCGTCCCGCTTTATCGAAAAGATGCACGCGGTCCCCTTCGGTCTGCAGCAGGTTTTTGACAAGCGAAAGCAGCTCGTTTTTTTTGATGGCCATGATTAGCACGTTGCTTTTGTCGCTGCCGAACATATTCATGATCCTTACCATATAAGCGTCGTCTTCGCTAAACAGCGAATCGTCGGGCGTCATGCCCGCTTCTTCCCGCGATAAATAAAACAGCAGGCCGCTCTTATTCTCAACCGCCTGCCGGTACCAAGTTTGCTCGCGATAATCCAAATTCGTCCGGCCGCCTATTTTGGACGACACCATCATGCCGGACGCCCCGTGATAAATATCGACATGCGAAATGAACGCGTTAATGCCGTTTACGTTCGATATTTGCGCAAGCACCTTCTGGAAGTCGAGCATAGCCGCGTTCGTCAGCTCGTTTCCTTCGTACAGCAAATTTTGATTCAAGCTCGGGTCAGTTGAGAACAAGATTGACAGCTCGCTGATTCCGTTAACGGTCTGGTCGATGTAGGCCATCGCGGTTTGCATCGCGCTGTTCATCTGCTCATTGACCTGCTTCTCGAGAATCGTCTGCGATTTGTACATGCCGTACAAGCTGATCGCGACAAGCGGCACGAGAATAAGCAGAAAATAACTGGTCAATCGAACCTGCGTCGATTGCAGAAACAACCTTTTCACGTAACTCAGCCATCCCCAAATGATAACCGCCCCCCATGCTGCGCTTAGCTCCTATACAGCGTATTCTGCCCGGAAAGCCGAATTCCTGCCGAGGATAACCGCTTAACGCGCCTATGACGCGTGCGTTTACCGCCTTGCCGGAGCCTTTGCTACGGAATACATTCCGAATAATAGCGGATTCCAAGCGCAGCCGGGGGAAGCTTATCCTTTCACGGCGCCGATCAGCATGCCTTTGATAAAATATTTTTGCAGAAACGGATATACCGCCAGCACCGGCAAAACCGCTACGACGACAGTCGCCATTTTGACCGTCTCCGGGGGCAGCGTGTTGAGCTCCGCCGCATTGACGATCTGCAGCTCCTGGCTCACGTTCGGCGTCTGAATCATATTGCGGAGCACGACCTGGATCGGGTAAAGCGATTTATCGGTCAAATACATGATACCGCCGAAATACGCATTCCAGTGAGTGACGCCGTAGAACAAACCCAGCGTGGCCATAATCGGCATCGATAACGGCAAAATGATTCTCGCGAGCGTCTGCATATCGCTGCACCCGTCGACATGAGCCGCATCCTCGATTTCGGACGGCAAATTTTCAAAATACGTCTTCATAATCAGCATGTTGAAGGTGGAAACAAGTCCCGGCACGATGAGCGCCCCGAGCGTATTCGTCAAGCCGAGTCCGCTTACGACCAGATAAGTCGGAATGATCCCGCCGCTGAAAAGCATCGTAAATACGATGGCGAGCAGAATGGCGTTGCGGCCGGGCATCGCTTTTTTCGACAACGGATAAGCAAGCAAAGTCGTAACGAGCAAATTAAGCGCGGTTCCGACGATCGTCACGGTCGCCGATACTTTAAGCGCCTCGGGAATGCGCGGACTTGAAAATATTTGCGTATACGCCTCGAGGGTCACTTTGCTTGGGATGACGACAAATCCTCCGTTTTTAAGCACCTCGGAGAACGGAGTGATCGACATGACCACGACGTAGTAAAGCGGGAACAGGGTCGATAAGGCAAACGCGGCGAGACTTACGTACAGCGCTGCGTCGACGACTCTATCCGACTTCGTTTTATGCAGGACAAATGCCATGGTTATACTCCTTTCTTTACCAGATTCCCGAGCCGCCGAATTTCTTGGCGATTTTATTGGCAGTGATGACTAGCGTGAAGCCGATAATCGACTTGAAGAAGCCCGTTGCTGCGGCTACGCTGAAATCAAGCTGCTCGATCCCTCGGCGGAATACCCAGGTGTCGATAATATCTCCCACTTCGTATACGCGGGCGTTCTCGAAGATGTAAATTTGCTCGAAGCCGGCATCGAGTATGCTTCCGAGCCTTAATATGAGCAGAAGCACGACGACATCGCGAATGCCCGGCAGCGTGACGTGCCACATTTGCCGCCATCGCCCGGCGCCGTCGACGACGGCTGCTTCGTATAATTCAGGGTTGATCGAGGCCAGCGCAGCCAAATAAATGATGGCGCCGAAGCCCGTATTTTTCCACAAGTCGGTCAAAATGATCAGCGGTCTGAAAAAATCTTTGTTCGTCAGCAAATCGATCGAGCCGAGACCGTTATCCCGGAACCATGTGCTGACCAAGCCGGAGTTTGGCGCCAAGAAGGCGAAGGTCAATCCGAATACGATAATCCAGGATAAGAAATAAGGCCCGTAAGTAACGGTTTGGACGATTTTTTTGAACCATCTTACGCGAATTTCATTAAGCGCCAGCGCGAGCATAATATCCGGCAGCATGTTGAACAGGATACGATATAAGCTGATGATGATCGTGTTGCGCATGATAATCGGAAAATCGGGCGTATCGAACAATACTTTGAAATTATCGAAGCCCACCCAAGGGCTTCCCCAAATGCCTTTCATCAAATTATAGCTTTTAAAGGCGATAGCTAGGCCGCCCATCGGAACGTAATGAAACAACACGTAATACGCGATCCCGGGCAGCATCATCAAGTAAAACCAGCGAAACCGGAAGACCGATCGCCATTTGGGGTTTAAACGGATCGCATTCATGTTCTGCTCCTTTCTCCTCCTGCAAAAGTCAAACGTTCGTTCGCCGCAGGACTTCAGAGTCCTTGCGTTAGACAACAAGGGCGGTGAACCGAAATGCTTCACCGCCGCATGTTCATCTATTTCGACGAGCCTTTATTTAAACGTGTACGTTTTGCCTTGTACCTTCGAAACTTGCGTTGCGTAAGCGTCGAAAATGTCCTTGCCTTTGTATTTGCCCATCAGCTCTTCGCGGTAAGCAGGCCATTGGGACGAATCTTTATCCTCCAGCAGCATCTTCGATATGACTTTGCGCATTTGCGTACGGAATGCCCCAAGATCAAGTCCCGTCGGCGGCGCTACGTTCGTTCCGAGCGATTGCACGTATTTATAAGAGGTAACCTTTTTCAAAATCGCCCGGTCGCGGTCGGTTTCGTTCGGATCGATTTTTTCGAGTCCGAGCACCTGCGGCTCATCCGGCGTATAGAATGCGTAGATCCCGGCAAAGTTGCCTTGATCGAGAATATCCTTTTTGTACGCTTCGGCGTTAATTTTGATTTTATTGCCTTCCTTCGTGTAGTGGACGCCGTTTTGTCCGTAGTGCGTCAGCAGGAAGCCTTCTTCGCTGGCAAGCCAGTCGAGAATTTCGACGCTCCGTTTGATTTTGGCTTCGGACGTTTTCGCGCCGAACAAGAAAGGATAAGCCGGCAGCGCTTCATAGCCAACTCCGACGCTCGCGAAAGGATGGAACGGCTGCCAGTCCACTTTATCCGCTTTTGCTTTATCGTCCTTCAAAATATCCTTCGTTTTTTTCTGCACGCTGTTCGGACCGTTATCAAAGGCGAAATCTCTAGTGCCCCCGTATACGATGCCCGCTTTGCCGGAAGCCGCTTTGTTTACATGCTCAGGCGATTTTTGCAGGAACCAGTCCGGATCGACGATTTTCATGTTGATTACTTTGCGGATGTCGTCGATGACAGTACCGACCCGGATGTCGCTTTGCGCATCGATAAATTGTCCGTTTTCGAGTATGAACCCTGCGACCAAGCCGTTTTTGCCGTATTCCGGCCATTCGAGGCTGACCGTGGTGCCGCCTCCGGACGTCGTGAAGCCGAACGTATCGTTCTTGCCGTTGCCGTCGGGATCCTTCTCCGTAAACGCCTTCATGACATTGATCATATCGTCGTACGTTTCCGGCACCTTAAGTCCTAGCGTATCGAGCCAATCTTTACGGACGTAATAGGAGGCATACTGCTGCTTCGCGAACGGAATCGGCGCGCGTTTGAACACATCCTGAACCTGGTACCGCTTTAGCTCATCTTCTTTGACCCATTTAAAATAGTTCGGCATCGTTTGCGGCGTCACATACTTGGTCAAATCCGCCGGCACGCCGTCCAAAATGTACTTGTTGGAGGCCGCTCCGTCGGCCATAAACATATCCGGCAAGTCGCCGCCTGCGATAAGCAGATTCAGCTTGTTCGTATACTCGTCGCCGACTTGCATATGTGTGATCTGAAGATCGACATTAAATTTCTCATCGATCGCTTTTTTGATAAAATCTTTATCTTTGGAAGGCAAAGCGTAATTGTTCGGCGCGTTTACAAACCATTTCAGCGTAAGCTTCTCGCCCTTCGCCGGCTCCGACGATGTTGCGCCCCCCGATGGGGACGGACTGGAAGATGCCGCTCCATTTTCTTTTGTCGAGCTGCTGCAGCCCGTCACGGCCAAGCTGACCAGAAGCGTGCCTGTTATCCCTGTTTTCCATGCTCGCATCTCTTGAACCCTCCTCTATATGTTGTAACCGATTACACTTGTAATCATATTACAAGCGCAACATGAAAAATAGAAAACGATGATGACATTCACATAGGAATTTGATGACATCAAGCATGTAGCAGGATTCCCCGGCTTCGCCCCGCATATGCATCTTTGTGGAAAAGCCTCCCGTTTATCGGCATATCCGGGCCTGTCCTTATCATAAAATGGATATAACCGAAACCGCGAAGGGGACACAAACATGCAAAAATGGTGGTGGAAAGTCCGTTTTACTTTGAAGGCATGCTTGCTTCCGATTATCGTCTTCCAGTTTATTCGCACGCTTTTGCTGCCGAATCCGTTCGACGTGCTTATTTTGTTTTTATTATTTTTGTTATATATCGGGATGCTGTTCGATTGGTTCTGATTGCGGCGAAACAATACGTTCCGACAAATTGAAAAAGAGCCGTCGATCTTTTCGAAGCGGCCTTTTTTGGTATGGCTTACTATGTATCCCGCGCAGCTTCCCCAGCGCAGAGCGGCGCCGCATCGGCCCCGAAAGCTTGAACGTTTCAATTTAATAGAAAGCGGACGATTTCTTCGTTAACGAGCTCCGGCAACTCGTGATTGATGCCGTGGCCGGCATGTTTTACAATGCTGTAGCGCATGCCTTTGTCCCGCAATTGCCCTAGCGATTTCGGGTAATGGGTCAATCTGTCATATTCCCCGATCAGGAATAGAGCTTTATCCTGCAGGACCTTAAGCTCTTCGTCCCGGAAAGCGGCGGGCTTGTGCGGCATCATGGAACGATTGTTGAAATATTTCAGCAAATAACGCCATTGCTGCATGAGCTCCTTATTTTTCGAAAAGGCATCCGAGCCCGGCGCCGTAAGCTTTCGCAGCAGGCTTGCCGTGCTTTTTTCCGACGGGAACAACGCTTCGGGAAGGAAGACGGTCATCATTTTAAATACGTTCAGCGTAATCCCGCTAGCCATACAAACGATCCTGTGTACCTTCTCTTGGTTTAATGCCGTGAACCGGCTGGCCATGTAACCACCGTTCGAAACGCCTGCGATATAGGTTTTATCGAATCCGAACGCGCGCAAAATATCGCCGATCCATACCGATAGGTCGAAAGCTTTGAAATACGCTTCGTTCGGCTCGCTTTTTCCCGGTCCTCCCATCGTATCGACGGCGACGACATGGAAATGCTCCGCAAGCTTCCGCATATTGTAAATCCACATGACGGCGGAATTGTCGCCGACGCCGTGGAAAAGCAGCAGCGGAGGGTTTTCGGGATTCCCAGCGACGATCACATGCGTCAAACCATAAGCGGTTTCAATCCCCCGCTCCTCGATCGCGATTCCCCACTCTTTCAATAAACGGTCGTAAGATTCATAGATGAGTCGTTCGCCTTCCGGCTTTTTGAATCGTTTCATTGCAGGCCGCCTCTCCAAATTGCGCGTTGATGATTCGAATCTATCTTTCCTTTCGCATAAAACGGAGCACCATCTCCGTTGTCGGAAACGGAATGCCGTTCCCGTTCTGAATTCTCGTCAGCGCCAGTCCCTGGACAATGGAAAAATAAGTGACGGCCAGCACCAAAGGGGGATCGTCCGCGATTTCGCCCGCCTTCTGGCCATCCATGACCATCGGGATAAAATGCTCGAATGGCAATTTCGCTTTTTCCTTCACGATTTTAATCGCCGCTTCCGGAACGGCTTCGGAGCTGGATGCTTGCGTCATCAGCAAACGCCAGTGCTGCATAGCGATACTGTCGGCGGACAACAGCGCTTCCGTAAGCCAAAATATTTTTTCATACGGAGTCCCCTCCTGCTCGGAGGCATATTTGACGGATATCCCGGCACCCTCTGCGGCCAAATCGACTAAACGGGTAAAAATATCATCCTTGGATTGAAAATAATTGTACACGAACCCTTGGCTGAAGCCTGCCTTGGCGGCAATGTCCTTGATCTTCGTTCCGGCCAGTCCTTTCTTCGCGAACACCTCGCTGGCGTTTAGCAAAATGCGCCTGACCTTCTCGTCCGGTACCGCATGCTCGAAGTTTTCAAAAAATTTCATTTCCAGCGCCTTGCTTTGGACGGACATGCTTCCGCCCCCTCTCGATTATGAATGAACGTTCATTCATATTGTAAGAAATGTCAGACGCTTCGTCAATGGAAAGGTTTTAATTGTCGTTTGCCGCCGTCTCATAAAAACATGCACACCTCAGGAAGCGCACATAAAAACGCGCACCGCATACGGCACGCGTTTTTTATAGCACTATAATCCTTTAGGGGATATAGATTACTTGCCCCTCGGCCAGCGGCTGGCTGCCTAATCGGTTATATAAAACGATTTCGCGAGGATTGATTTGATACCTGTCTGCGATCGATTCGACCGTCTCTTCTTTTTGCACGATGCACATCCGCAGCCTGCGGAATTGCGTTTCGTTACTTGATGCGCCGAGAAGCTTTTTCCATTCGATGGATTCGCGGGTATGATCGGTTGATGCGGCGGCATCTGCGGCGGCGTTTCCTTGTGAAACATTGCGCGTCTCCGATTTCACCGCGATCGATTTCAGATGGTGCAGGTGCTCGAACTCGCCGGCAGGCTTGCCCGTGAAGGCGATTTTCATCTCCTTCTTCTCTTCTTCCGCTTCCTGCTGGGAAACGGATGGCTCAGGGGGACGAGACTGTTCTGCCGTATATGTAGACTCGTCGAGATTGCTTACGGCTGCCGCGGTAGGACTGCTCGCTTCTTGCACGAACTCTTCCTGTTCGGACTGCTGCAGCTCGGCAGGCTCCTCTTCCCGCTCCGGCTCCAGCGCCTCAATGCCGTGTGCTTCAAGGCCGGTTTGCTGCTCCCGCGCCGGCGTTTCTATACTGCGCGGCTCCTGCACCGAGTACTGCTCCCATGCCGGCGTTTCGATCCCACGCGCCGGCTCCTGCACAGGGCGCTGCTCCCACGACGGCGTTTCGAACCCGCGCGGCTCCTGCACCGTGTACGGCTCCCACGACGGCGTTTCCATTCCGCGCGGCTCCTGCACAGAGCGCGGCTCCCACGACGGCGTTTCCATTCCGCGCGGTTCCTGCACCGTGGGCGGCTCCCACACCGGCGTTTCCATTCCGCGCGAATCCTGCGTAGAATGCGGCTCCCACTCCCACTCAGGCGCCTCCGTCCCTCGCGTTTCCTGTGCCGAACGCGGATCCGACATTTCGCCGGGTGAAAAATCGTTGTTTTGTGCCGCTTCATGGACGAAAACAACTTCCTCTTCCTCGCGCCAGCCGTTCGACTCGGTTGTCGTCAACTCAATACCGGCAAGCGACAATACGCCGGTGACGTTCATCGTCCGGGACGACAATAAATCAAAGTCGAAGTTTTCAATTTCCACCGCTACATCTTCCATCCGGTGCACGCGATTCATCGGCAGCGTAATTTCAACGGGAATAAAATGCTCAAGCGAAAGAAGACTGTCGTCCTCTTCGCCTACATATTTGCCTGTCAGCCATAAATTCCCTTTCAAAACCGCTTGATCGCCTTCCGTGCGCACCTGGATTTGTGGCAGCAGCTCGATTTCATCCAGCTCTTTAATCCCCGCTAGTTCGTCCGAAAGATGTACGCGCTCATAAATGTCAAAACGTAAGCCGCCTTGCCGCTCCGTCACGCAAACCCCTCCCTTCAAGTGTTACCCCAGCTAGAGTCGTCCTACCGACGGAACGGATCGTCAACCGTGCATTACCGCCGTTCAGGCTTAACGATAACGCGAAACCGTCCCGTCTTGACGCCAACAACATGCGTTCCCGTCAAACGGTCTCTATTCATATATATGGGCTTATGGGAGGGAGCATGACTATATTTTTCACTTGTCCCTTTTCAGCTTCCGGTAGAGTTCCTCCAGATCGTGCGGCCAATTGGCCTCCACCGTAATCTCTTCCCCTGTAAAAGGATGGCCGAATACGAGAGAAGCGCCGTGGAGCGCCTGTCTTCCGATCAGCTTGTCCGATCCGCCGTACAGGACGTCGCCAAGAAGCGGATGGCCGAGATGGCTCATATGCACGCGAATCTGATGCGTTCGCCCTGTTTCCAAGCGAAGCTTCATCAGCGTAGCGCCATGAAGCGATTCTACCGTTTCAAAATGGGTAAGCGCAGGATCGCCGGATTGGCTGACACGGCGTCTGGAGCCATGATGGCGGTCCTTGCCGATCGGAGCGTCGACGATTCCGGATTGCTCGCGGACGAGTCCGACGACGAACGCGATATAGATACGGCCGATCGCTTTGCGGCGCATCGCCTCATCAAGCGCGAATTGCGCCAATTCGCTCTTGGCGTATAAAACCGGGCCGCTCGTATGCTCATCCAGCCTATGAATATGACGAACCTTGCAGCGTTCTCCATTGCAGGCATAATGGCCTGCAACCGCATGCGCAAGCGTCCCCCTCTGCTCGCTGGAAGACGGATGGACGGCCATTCCGGCCGGTTTATTCGCTACCAGGCAAAAATCGTCCTCATACAGCACCTCGACATCCTGCCATTGATCCGACCATTCGTCCGTATATCGGTCCGTTTCCTCCGGGAACAGTCTTAGCCGCATTTTGCCGCCCGTCATCCGGATCCCTCCGGAATCGCTCAGCTTCTTAGCGAAAGCGGGCGGCAGTACGACGGCCGCCGCTTCGACAGCAGGCAATCCGGCCTGCGCTGCCGAGAGGGGCAGCTCCAGCCACTCGCCTTTTCGGCTATAAGGGATCATCGCTGCCGCCTCGCCGCAAAAAATAAAATAAGCGCCAGCAAAAAGGCAAAAAAGCCGCACAGGACCAGCAAATCAAACGGAAAACCCCAAAAATTGTATTTACTCACAAACGTTCCTCCTTGCATCGTTCGATAGTATGCTGATCCTGATTGTAGCAAAAATAAACGGAGATATCGACGCCAACGCGGCGAAAAGGCTATTCCGAAGGTTAGAGTCGCGAACTGGCAATTCCCTTAAAAGAAACAAATACGCTTCCAAGACACTGGTAAAGTGGATGAAAGCGTATTTGTTTTCGCCGCGGAATAATTTGGTTTTCAGGTAAGTCTTTCATACTACTTTTTCATATTCCGATATGTTAAAATATTCGGGTGGTATTTTCATTTTCATCATTCGACAGACGACTAAAATCCGGTTTATTAGACAAATACAGATTTCATGGGAGTGGAATACAATTGCATATCGCAGTCAACATGTGGACGAGCGCTTTGAACGGACTTCGGCGCTGGAGCTGGCTGAAACGAAGCCTGTTTGTTATTTTCGGCCTGGCTTTCCTGACCTCCAGCTTCTTGTTTCTTACCGAGCCCGGCCTTAAAATCCGCAAATGGATGGCGGAGACCGTTATCACGACGCAGCACAGAGATTGGGCTTGGATGTTCGTAGGCGCGCAAATGCGCGATGAAATGGTTCAACTGCTGCAGGATACGACCGATGCGATGGGTCAAGGCCATGTCGATTTGAGCCGCATTAAAATCACGAAGCAGGGTTCGAAGAAAAACCGTACGATTGACGAATTGATAAAAGTTGACGATATTTCCGGTCCGACCTGGAAAGGCAAAAAGATGACCGTATACGATCCGACGACCGTGCGCGTCGTCGTGCCGAACAAGCAAGGCGAAGGCGAGCGCATCACCGACATGGTGAAGCGGACCGGAGCGGTGGCCGGCGTGAACGGCGGCGCCTTCTACGACCCGGATGGCCTTGGGAACGGTTTTGCCCCTATCGGCTTTATTATGTCCGGCGGAGAAGTTATTTTTACCGAGCATGAAGGCAGCGTTCCGCAGCATTCGATCGGATTTACGAAAGAAGGCAAGCTTGTCGTAGGCTTGTACAGCATTGACGAATTAATGAAGCAAGGCGTGCAAGAAGCCGTGTTCTGGAAGCCGCGGATTATTGCCGACGGCAAACCGCTTATTACCCAGGGCGACGGCGGCTGGGGAATCGGTCCGCGTACGGCGGTCGGCCAGAAAGCGGACGGTACGCTCATATTCATCGTCATAGACGGACGGCAACCGCCTTACAGTTTAGGTGCGACGCTGCGTGAGGTACAGGATCTATTCCTCGAGGATGACGTTCAGAACGCCGGTTTCCTTGACGGAGGGGCCTCGTCGGAATTGGTCGTCGACGGCGAGCTGCTTACGAAGCCGGCTAGCCGATACGGCGAACGCCGCTTGCCTTCCGCCCTGCTTATTTTCGACCATCCGGAAGAATATGATGCGGATCATATTTGGGACGGCCTTAAGAAAATCGATGCGGGCGGCGCCAAGACACATCCGGAGTTTTTGAAGGAGCAAGAGGAGTTACGCAAAAAAGGGCAGCTTAATTCCACTCCGAAAACGACGCCGGTACCTTCGAAATCGCCCGATTCAACCGGCACGAAACCAGGAGGCGGGGTAACGTCGAAGCCGAGCGGCACGCCGCGCCAGACGGAATCGCCTAACGTTTCGTCTACGCCTAGCTCCAAACCAGCCGGAGAGCCAAGCGACTCGCCCAAGCCGCCTGGCTCCACGGCTACGCCCGGCGGAAGCTCGCCGGGAACGGGAACAACAACATCGCCGGGAACGGGCGGTACGCCGAAGGCGTCCGCCTCACCCGCCGAAACGAACGGAGCATCGCCTAACGGCACCGTACCGCCTAGTCCGGCAACGACGCCGAAGCCGACGACAACCGGCGCCGGCACGCAATCGACTGCGCCATCCGGCCAGACAGCCGCCGTTCAAGGACAAACGCAGCAAAACCAAACGGTCAAGCCAAACTGATGTCATACATACTAGGGCGTGTCTGAGAACTCCGAGGGGAGCAGATTTTGCTGAATTTTCGTTCCATGCAAGGCGCGTTTGTGAAGGCGTACCGGGGGTACGTCAAGCAAACGGAACGAAGCAGGGGGCGAAAAGGCGGTGAAAGATGCCACTGAGTGGGTTTTCAGACACGCCCTACAAAAAAGGCTGTCTTCTCGTCTTATTCGGACGATGTGAAGACAGCCTTTTTTTTCATTCGGCTTCGATCGGATTTCGGATTAAATCGGAGTAAGCCCCTTCCGGAACAGATTCGGTTTTTTGCTGCGCGATTGTATCGTTACTCGCTTAAGCGACTGATCATATACTCGATATCGGCCAGCAGTTTGCTTGCAAATCCGGCTTCGATTTTTTTGCCCGCCTGCGCTTGCACTTCGTTCTGCAGCGGCTTGAATGCTTGGCTCTTCACTTCCCCGCCCGAAAGCTGCTTTTGGATATGCTCCGCCTTCGACATCAGACTGTTCAAGATGCCGTGATGAGTGATCCAGCCTTGAGCGGCAGCGTACTGCAGCATATCGTCAAGATGATCCGCATCCATGAGCACCTTAAGTGTAAACGGCTGAACCGTTACGTTCCCGGCGTTGTCGGCGGCCGTAACGACGATAGTATGATCGCCTGCCGCTAACGTCAATGGAGACAAGGAGACCGGCTGGCTGACCATTCCCCCGTCCAGCTTCACCTCTGCCGAGGCTACCCCGCTAAGCGGATCCGTTATCGTGAACGATATGTTCACCGCGTCCGTACGGTACACGCTTATCGCGACGGAGCCGCCGGCCGCTGCCGGGGCTTCCACAGACGGACCGGTCCGGTCGATCCTTACCTGCGCCGACTTCGCTTGCTCCCGATTGCCTGCAACATCCACACTGAAATAGCTGATTTCGAACACGCCGTCCTCGCTCAGCTCGACCGAGCCGCCTTGCGATTCCGCGCCGCCGTTAATGCTGAAGAACGTTCCGGCTACTCCGCTTCCCGCGTCGGTCGCCGTCAGCGTGACCGTTTGAGAAGACGTGTGCCAGCCGTTCGCCGCGTCATCGCTCGTTACCGGCGTAACCGTATCCCGAAATGAAGCGACATGCGTTTTGCCGGCCGAGCCGCCTACATTTACTTTCACTATAACGGTCGGGGACGTTTGCACAACTTCCACCGTGTCGTCTTTGCCGACAAGAGACAGCTCCCTCTTGTTCAGCTCGATCGTTACGACTCCTTGCTTCTGCGTCGGATCCGATACCGCCAGCTTTAACTCCCCATCGGTCTCTCTTACCATAACGGATGCCGGATTGGAGGACGTAATGAAATCCGCCGTTCCCGCTTTCCAGAAGTTTGCCGCCGTTATGCCCAGCGACGTTTCCTTTACGGCATGAACATCGTTCGTCCCGCTGACGATTTCAACGGACGGATTTCGGCTGTAAAGCTCCGTCGCCGCCGCATCCTTATTCGGAAGCAGCACGTATGAATAAGAGGCGTTGGCCGGATTCACGCCATGGTCGAAAGCCAGGCTCATATAGCTGTGTGTCAGCGGATCGGAGCTGCCGCCCGAATTGATGTCTTTCCATGCTCCGGTTCTGTTTTCGCGCAATCCGCTTATGTCCGCCTTTCCCGGGAAATAATAACCGATTCCCGTATTCGGGGCATTGCCCTCCAAATGCGCCCACTCCACGTTTGACAACGATTCCGACCATCCGGCGGCGTCCGGTTTGACCGTGCCGTTAACCGTCAGCGAATTGCCACCACTATCGTTCAGCTTGCGGTTATCCACAATCGTCTCCACCTTGCGTCCGTCGGTTCCCGAAATGCCCGAGCCTAGCGCTACGATTTCGTCATCGAACGAAAACCACGATTTTTTGCCTTGCAGCTTGCTTCCCGTGCTTTTGTCCAGCGAGAAATCCATACCTGCCGCCCCATAAAGCCCCTCGATCGACGAACCGCCAACCCACGACCGGGGATTCAAATAAGAAGCCCAGTCTTTCGGCGTCAAATAGGAGCCGTCCGTCGTCGTTCCTGCCAGCCGGTAGGAATCGACTGTCGGCCAATAATCGTCGCGGTATTGCGAGAGATCGTCATCGTATAAATAGGTCATGCCGATTCCGGTATACCAGCCCTTGACGTTCTCGCCGTTGCCGTATTCGAAAGCGCTGATTCTGTCGGAGAACATGCTGATGCCGAAGCCGTAACCGGGCCTTAGATGCACGACTCGGTCCATGCCGGCGAATACTTGGTGCTTGACGAGCTCGCCGCGCGGCGTTATCGATGCGTCGCCCATCAGCTTTTTGACGAGATTCATTTCATAAACCGGCAATCCGTCCGTATAATTCGCGAACGACTTATCCGTCACGATCCATTCCTTCACCATTCGCTTAATCGCAAGCTTCTGATCGGAGGGCGCACTTTCGGCCAACCGCAAGATCGTCATAATGACTCCTCTCGCATTACCCGCCGTTTGCCGCGAAATCCCTCTTCCGTTAACCATATCCATCATAAGTCCTTTGTAAATGACAGGCTCGAAGGAATCGAATACCCAATCGTAAACATTGTTTACGTTCGGATCCTCGACCGGCCAGGGAGAACCGTTCAGCAGCAGCATCATGTCGGCAGCGCGGTTAAGCCATACCGAGCCGTAACCTCCGGTGTAGGCAATATTCGTGTGCTGAACTAAAGAGCCGTCTTCGTATACGCCGTCTCCTTTGCTCGCATATACGAACTCCGGCCCCATTGCGTCGCGGCCTTGAACGATTTTCGCGCCGAGCTTGCCGAGCACGCCGCGCAGGCTGACGACGAACGCTTTGTCCAACAGGTTGGCGCCGGTTTCTTTCACTCCGTTGAGCGTTCTGACTTTCGGGTCGCGGACGAAACGATCGATCGGCTTTATGTAGTTGCCGATTTGTTCCGGCGTCAGATCGTCATACATCAGCACCAGAAT
Organism: Paenibacillus contaminans; assembly: GCF_003285015.1. Lineage (GTDB taxonomy): Bacteria > Bacillota > Bacilli > Paenibacillales > NBRC-103111 > Paenibacillus_V > Paenibacillus_V contaminans. The sequence goes on from NZ_QMFB01000003.1 coordinate 382,067, forward strand.
GTCGTTGACGATCTGAGGCGTTCCGATCTCCCAGTCCCACCAGTTGCCGTACTCCGTCTTTCTCTCGTTGTAACGATTCTCATACATCCAATCGAGGCCGCCGATTATGTCGTCCCGCAGCGCCTCATTGCCATAAAGCGATGAGCCTTCGATCGCATAAGCGAGCGCCATCGTGCGTAATGCGCCGTAAGCCGTCGATAGTTGGGACGAATCGGTCGTACTTGTCAAATCGCTCCACAAAAAGGTACGGCCGGACGATTTGGCCATCGTATCCCAGCGTCCTGTGCCCTCGGCATTCGTCACTTTGCCGGCCAGCCCGGTCAAATAGGCGGCAATGTCCGGATCCGACGTATTCGACTGCTTCCCTCCGACCAGCTTGTCATGCCAAATGCTCCGAAGCTCGTCATACGATTGCATCGTTTCCGGCGGTTCGACGCTAACCTGGCATTCGGCAAATAGCTTTCCGTCCTTGGTCGTAACTTTGATGACCGCAGTGCCGTAGCCTGTACCGGTAACCAAGCCGTCAACGACGTCCGCTACGCCCGGATTCGAAGACGTCCAGACGACACTTTTGTCCAGCGCATCCGCAGGCGTAAAAATAGGCGCCAGCGCGATCGTCTCGTTTTTTCCGATCGACGCCGCACTCCGGTCGAGCCCCAGCCCCGTCAAGCCGTCCCATTTCGTCAGCGACACATCGTCGAACCAAGCTTTTCCCGTGCCGGTTTCGAAGAAAGGCTCCACCTTGAGCTTCGTCGCGCCGGCCGGTACGCTCATTAACGCATCCCGCAGCGTCCAATCGTTCGTCCCGCTCAGTTTGGCCGTTGCCGGTCCGTCCCCGACTTTTTTGCCTGCGCTGTCGAGATATTGCGTCCTTGCGAATACCCCGCCGGATGAAACTGCGTTATCCGTCTTGATCCACGCGCCCAGCTTGTAATGCTGCCCGGGCGACACCGGGACCGTAATGCTTAACGCGGTTCTGCTCGACGAATCGTGATCGATCCTTACGGACTTGCTCCCTTCATGATAGACGGACGTATCGACCGTCACTTTGCCGCTTCCGCTCGCAAACCATTCCCCCCATCCGCCCGCAGGCTCAATGTTGTTTGTCCATTTGTTGCGCGTAGTCGTAACGGTCGATTCGAATCCGCCGTTCGGCATCAGATTCGGTTGAGCCCCTTCCGCCGCATTGACAGCGTTTACAGAAAAGGTCGAGCCGGGTACTGCCGGTAAACAAGTCCCGAACATCAAGGCGACTGCAGCAACAAATGCCGTTTTTTTCCGCAAATGTTTCACTCCTTTTTATTGTATAATTGGAGCTCCCCGCAATGTAAGATTGGCTTAAGAGGTCAGCGGCACTTTGCGGGGGTTTTCCATGGTTACCGGCCCTGCGGCCGATGCCCAAGACTATAACCAACAGGCATACGAAAGTACACTGCCGATTTTTAATGTGAGACTGACTTCTTTTCTTCCGGCGCGGCAATCTTACGAAAGTACTGTCCGAATTGAAAAGGTGAAAGTTTCAAATTCCTCTTCCGAAGGCTACACTGTGAACACAGGCCGGCTAAACCGTCCGGCTTAAAGAGCAACCGTTATCATTCAAATTAAAAGGGAGGCGCTTTCATTGAACAAAAAAATGAAGCAAGCAGGAACCGTCGCACTCGCATCCGCACTCGCCGTATCCGTCGCCGCATGCGGCAGCGACAAAAGCGGAGGAGATACTTCCTCGTCATCATCGCCCAAACCGGCAGCAGAATCGCAGCCGCCGAAGCTGACGAATCTTACTTATTGGGTAGCCAATCACTCTGCGGCCGCTTCGCAAATGAAAACGTACGCCGAGATGGAAATGTACAAAGAATTAGAAAAAATAACGGGCACGAAGGTCGAATTTCAGCATCCGCCGCTTGACGCTCAACAATCTAAAGAACAATTCAATTTGATGCTTGCCTCCAATCAGCTGCCCGACGTCATCGAAACGATCTGGACGAGCAATTATCCCGGAGGACCGGAGAAAGCGATCCAAGACAATAAAATAATTAAATTGAACGATCTGATCGACAAATACGCGCCTAACCTGAAAAAACTTCTAGCCGATCATCCCGACTGGAAAAAGCAAATCATGACCGACGAAGGCAGTATTTATTCGTTCCCGTTCCTTCGCGGCGGCGACAAGGTCAGAGTGTTTTTCGGCCCTGGTGTCCGTCAAGACTGGCTAGATAAACTCGGCCTCAAAATGCCTACGACAATCGACGAATGGTATACCGTCTTGAAAGCGTTTAAAGAGAAGGATCCGAACGGCAACGGCAAAGCGGATGAAATTCCGTTCTACCTCGACAAAGCGATGATCGGCGTAGACGCTCCGTTCCTTGGCGCATGGGGCATCAACTACAGCTTCTATCAAGACGGCGGCAAAGTGAAATACGGCCCGATTCAGCCGGAATACAAGGAATTCCTCGCCACGATGAACAAGTGGTACAAGGAAGGACTGCTCGACAAAGACTTCGCGGCGCCGAACGACAAGCTGTATGACAACAAAATGACGACGAACCTGCTTGGCGCATCCGTCTTTTATAATGGCGGAGGCATCGGCAAATACGCCAACCTGATGAAGGATAAGGATCCTAACTTCAAGCTGGTCGCCGCTCCATACCCGGTACTGAAGGCGGGCGACAAATCGATCTGGGGACAAAAAGACTTCGCGGCGAACGGCGTAGGCGCCGCAATCACGACGTCGAACAAAAACCCGATCGAAACCGTCAAATGGCTCGACTATGCATACGGCGAAAAAGGCGATCTCCTGTTCAACTACGGTAAAGAAGGCGTCAGCTACAAAATGGAGAACGGTAAAGCCGTCTTCCTGCCTGAAGTCTTGAATCCGCCGAGCGGCGTCAGCCTGCAGCAGTCGTTCGCCAAGCACAACCGCTCTACTTGGAGCGCGCCGTTCGTGATGAGCGACAACTTCCAGATGCAATACTTGGCGCTGCCTACGCAGAAAGACGCGCTCGAAGTATGGTCGAAGCCGACAGCCGAACGCAAAATGCCGCTTGTAACGCCGACGAAGGACGAAGCCAGCAAGTTCGCTTCCGTTATGACCGACATCGAAACGTACCGCGACGAAATGCTGCTCAAGTTTATTATGGGCGCCGAGCCGATCGAAAACTTCGATAAATACGTCAAGAAAATACAATCCATGGGCATCGACGATGCCGTTAAAATTCAACAAGCGGCGCTCGAGCGCTACAACAAACGCTAAAATAACCCCCGCAAAGTGATGTGCAGCTCTGCAGTTGACTCTGCGGGGATCCCCTGAACATGAAACCGGTTGCGGACCGGGAGATGATTTTCGTTCATCTCCCGGTTTGCATATCTCGCAAAACACGAAAGGCAGGGAACGCCGATGGCGCAAAGCTCCGCTAAAGCGCTGACGGGCACTGCAGCCCCGAAGCCCATCTATCAAGATCCGACCGTCTGGCAGACGATCCGCGCCGATATTAAACGGCATTGGCCGATTTATTTGATGGCGCTGCCCGTCATCGCATACTATATCATCTTTCACTACGGGCCGATGTACGGTCTGCAAATCGCATTCAAGGACTTCTCTCCCGCCAAAGGCATATGGGGAAGCGCTTGGGTAGGCTTACAGCATTTCGAAAGCTTTTTTAACGGCATCTACTTTTGGCGGCTGCTCAAAAATACCGTTCTGATCAACGTGTACGAGCTTATTTTCGGCTTTCCGGCGGCGATCATCCTCGCCCTCCTGCTGAACGAGATCCGCAATGCGATATTCAAGCGGGTCGTGCAGACGATCTCGTACTTGCCTCACTTTATTTCGATAGTTGTCGTTGCAGGGATGATGGTCGATTTCTTGAGCCGCAACGGCCTGATTAATCAAATTCTCGCCTCTTTCGGCGTCGCCGAGCCGATCGATTTCTTGAAGGAAGCCGGCTGGTTCCGGTTCCTATTCGTCTCGTCCGGCATATGGCAAGGCATCGGCTGGGGCTCCATCATTTACTTGGCCGCGATCGCCAATATCGATCCGACCTTGTACGAAGCCGCGCGCATGGACGGAGCGAACCGCTGGAAGCAGACGCTCCACATTACGATTCCGGGCATCATGCCGACGATCGTCATCCTGTTCATTCTGAACATGGGCAACATGCTATCGGTCGGCAGCGAGAAAGTGCTGCTGCTCTATAACCCGTTAACCTACGAATCGGCAGACGTTATTTCGACTTATGTATACCGCAAAGGGGTTCTTGAAGCGAGCTACAGCTTTACGGCTGCGGTCGGCTTGTTCAACTCCGCGGTCAGCTTCATCCTGATCGTCGCCGCGAACAGCCTCAGCAAGCGCTTTAGCGAAAACAAGCTGTGGTAAACGACTTTGCAGGACTTTAGAAAGGAGAAACGATCATGAAACTTTCCGCCGGAGAACGAGCGTTCGGATACGTCAACACCCTTTTGATGATCGGCCTTTGCCTCGTCACCTTGTATCCGTTTCTGTACGTGCTGTTCGCCTCACTCAGCAACGCCACAAACTTCCTGCAGCATCGCGGCCTTCTTTTTATGCCGGTCGGCTTCGATCTCGGCGCCTACAAAGCGGTCTTCGACAACCCGATGATTACGCAGGGCTATCAGAACACGCTGCTCTATGTAGTGCTCGGCACGGCGATTAACCTCGTCATGACGGCAATCGGCGCATACGTGCTGTCCAGGCCGAAATTGTATTTTAAAAACATCATCATGTTTTTTATCGTCGTCACGATGGTTTTCCACGGAGGTCTTATTCCTACCTATTTGCTCGTCAACGACCTCGGCATGATGAACACGATGTGGGCGCTGCTTATTCCCGGAGCGATCAACACGTTTAACATGATTATTATGCGCACCGCATTCCAAGGCGTGCCGGTAAGCCTCGAGGAATCCGCCAAAATGGACGGGGCAAGCGACTGGACGGTTCTGTTCCGTATCATTATCCCGCTGTCCATGCCGGTAATCGCTGTTATGATTTTATGGTACGCGGTCGGTCACTGGAATTCCTATTTCAGCGCGCTTGTGTACTTGCGCAACCGTGAGGATTACCCGCTTCAGCTCGTGCTTCGCGAAATATTGATCGCCAACAACACCGACTCGATGATGACGGGCGCTGCCAGCGACGATAAGTATGCGATCGGCGAAACGATCAAATACGCAACGATTATCGTATCGACGCTTCCAATCATTTGCTTGTATCCGTTCCTGCAAAAGTATTTCGTCAAAGGCGTCATGATCGGGGCGATCAAGGAATAATAAGCTCGTGGCTCCATCCTGCAGTAGGTTGTGCGCTCTCCCAAGGATAAACGGCATCGCCGTCCCAACGCTTTCGGAGAAAGCGACTTCGAAAGCAAAAGCTTAAGACGGGCGCGTTTACAGGGAATTGGAACAATCAGCGGAGAATATATTTTCTGCCCAAAATAACCATTTTGCTTGCCTGAGAGCTTCGGGTTACAATGGTCAGACAAAGTTATTTGAGGAATGGGCGTGACGTTTGTGAAATTGCCGCATCGCTGGCTTCAAATCGGTGTTCGCAAGAGCGCGCTGATGACGATGATCCTATCGAATTTGTTTATCCTGTTGATTCCGCTTGCCATGGGGCTTTTCTTGTATACCAAGGTCGAGAATAGCCTGGAAAAAGGCGCGAACCGCTCCAATAAGGCGATGCTTGAGCAGCTGAAGCTGACGCTCGACAACAAGCTGTCGGAAGTCGATGTGCTGATGGGCCAAATTACGCTCGATTCCAAGCTTGACTACATGCTGAAAATTCCGCCCGATGCGGACAGCGTGGACAAGTATTTATTTATCGATTTCAAGCAAAACAAGCTGAGCCGTTTCCGCAGCATGGTCAGCAGCTTTATTTATGATTATTACGTATATTTCGCAGCCAGCGATACGATCGTTAAAGGGGATATGCTGACGGATTCGCGGACATTCTACGAAAACTCTTACACCTACAAAAGCATGTCGTACGAGGAGTGGCGGCAAACGCTGCTGCTTTCTCCACACGTCATGACGTATTTGCCCGCAGCGGAGCTTGTTCCGGGTCATGAGGCTTCCTCGAATATCGAATACGTGCCCAGCGATGTCGTGACATATGCGCAATCGCTGCCGATCCGGTCGCAGAACGATGTGCTCGGCAATCTGATCATTTTAATCGACGTAAGCCAGATCAAGGAAATGTTCGCCCAGCTGGAGTCGGCAAGCCACAGTCTGATTTATATTGTCGACAACACAGGCAGAACGATTATGGGAACGAGCCAAGAACCGCTTCCCGTTGATATTATGAAACGCGTGAACGAAAGCGGAGAGCCTTTCGATTATGTCATGAACGGCGTCCGGCAAATGATTTCAGTGACATCTTCGCAAAAAGCAGGCTGGAAGTACGTGTCGGTCACGCCGAGCGACGTATTTATGCAGCAGGTCAACACGATTCAGAATTGGTCGACCTTGCTGTTCATTCTTTGCTTGATTGCGGGCCTTGCCGCCGTTTATGCAGTCGCTTACCGCAATTACAGTCCCATTAAGAAAACGGTGAACGCCATCCTGCGCGGCAAAGAAATGGAAGGGCCGCCCGCTTATAACGAATACGAATTTATACGGCAGACGATCGAAGGCTCCTTTCACGAGGAGAAAAATCTTCGAAGCATGTTAACCCAACAAACGCCCGTTATTCGCGCCAATTACTTATCCCGGCTCGTACGGGGTTATATGGATGTCGATACGGCCGGCAAAGACGATAAAACGCTGGATTTTATGAACATTTCGTTCATCAGCGACCGTTTCGTCGTTCTCCTTGTCAAAATCGAGGACATTAGCCGCTTTAGCGGGGAAAAATCCGAGCAGCAATGGGCGCTTGCCCGTTTTATTATTTCGAATATCGGAGCCGACTTGATCGGACAAAATCATAAAGGCTTTGCGGTAGAGCTCGATCGCGATCGCCTGGCGTTTCTCGTCAATTTGAATCCGGACAGGATTGAGGCTGCAGCGAAAGACGTACGGGACATTACCGGGGCGTTCAGCCAAGTCATCCCGGACCGTTTCAAGCTTGACATCACCGTCGCCGCCGGAGGCATCCACGAGGGGCCCCAATCGATACGAGACTCCTATCCGGAAGCTTTGGCCGCCCTAGAATATAGGCTGGTCAAAGGCAGCAACGCCATCATTCATTTCGAGGACATTACCGATGCCAAGCAGCATTACTATTACCCGTTGGAAACCGAAATACAGCTCATCAATTTCGTTCGCAGCGGCGATACCGACAGCGCAGACCGGCTGCTCGACACGATTTACGCGATGAACTTCGATTCCACCCATATCACGCCGGAGCTGGGCAAATGCTTGTTCTTCAACGTAATCAGCACGTTTCTGAAAATCGTCAACGCGACGAACATGAATCCTAAGGAAGTATTGGGCACGGATTTCGATCCGCTTAAGGAAGTATTCAGCCACCCGACGGCCGAAGGCATGCACGTCAAAACAAAGGAGCTGTTCCGGACGCTGTCCGGCTCGTTCAAGGTCGAACGAACGGATCACAGCACCGTCCTGCTTCAGGAGATCGTCAGCCTTGTGGATGCGAATCTCGACGATCCGAACCTCGGGCTTGCGCTCGTCGCAGACCGATTCCGCATGACGCCGCAATACGTTTCCACCTTCTTCAAGAAGAACCAGGGGCAAAACCTGCTGGATTACATCACCCGCAAACGGATCGAGAAAGCCAAACGGCTGATGGAAAACAAAGAGCTGACTAACGCCCATATCGCGCAAATGGTCGGTTACACGAACGATGTCGTCTTTATCCGCGCCTTCAAAAAGCTGGAGGGCATTACGCCCGGCAAATACCGCGAGACGATCAAGCCGGACCCGGCAGGCTAAAAAGGACCGTCCGGAATCACGGACGGTCCTTTGGTGCATCGCAATACTTTTGCGCGTGTGGGAGGTAAGCGAACCTCGATTCCTTGCCCCAAGCGGGCTATTTCGGACTACAGCACATCGAGGAGCCTTTATGGCAGTGTAAGGATGAACGGTTTCCCATCCTAAACGCTTTCAAAGAAAGCGACTTCGTAAGCATAAGCTAAGCACTGGCGCGTTTACCGGGAAATCGAACAATCAGCCGGATAGTTACTTTAAAAAGCTGCCCTCGAAGCTATAAACCGGCTTCAGGGGCAGCTTTTTACGTGCTGCATGCATTGCCTGAAAATCGCAAGCCCCTACCCTCGATAGAAGAGGATAGGGGCTTTCCATGCACACTAAGGCGCGCAATCGCTTCCGACAGCCGCCAGGGTGAACTTACAATCTACGCAGCGCTTCGCCGTGCGCTTCGATCGTGGCATCGATATCTTCGTTCGTATGCGCGGCGGAAACGAACATGCCTTCAAATTGCGAAGGCGCCACATTGATGCCCAGGTCGAGCAGGTTCGCAAAATAGCGGTTGAACTTGTTCAGATCGGATGATTTGGCCGTTTCGTAGTTGATTACGCGCTGCTCGGTGAAGAAAGGGCAAACCATCGAGCCGATCCGGTTAATGGTGCTCGATACGCCGTATTTCTTCGCATTCGCCAGCATGCCTGCTTCCAGACGGGCCGACTTCGCTTCCAGCGCCTCATACACCTCTGGCGTAGCAAGCGACAATGTCGTATAACCCGCTGCCATCGCGAGCGGATTCCCCGACAATGTGCCCGCCTGATAAATCGGGCCGGTCGGCGCCATCCGCTCCATAATATCGCGGCGGCCGCCGTATGCGCCGACGGGAAGTCCGCCGCCTATTACTTTGCCGAGGCAGGTCAGGTCCGGCGTAATGCCGAAGCGGCCTTGCGCGCAGTTGTAGCCGGCGCGGAAGCCGGTCATGACTTCGTCGAAAATAAGCAGACTGCCGTATTGCTTCGTAATGTCGCGAAGCCCTTGCAGGAAGCCCGGCAGCGGCAGCACGACGCCCATGTTGCCGGCAACCGGCTCGACGATAATCGCCGCTATATCTTCGCCGTACGTTTCGAAAGCGACCTTCACCGAATCAAGATCGTTATAAGGAACCGTAATCGTGTTAACCGCTACGCCTTCCGGTACACCCGGGCTATCGGGAAGTCCGAGCGTGGCTACGCCCGAGCCTGCTTTGATCAGCAGCGAATCGGCATGCCCGTGATAACAGCCTTCGAACTTCAAAATTTTGCTGCGACCCGTAAAGCCTCTTGCAAGACGCAGCGCGCTCATCGTCGCTTCCGTGCCGCTGTTGACCATCCGCACGAGATCGAGCGACGGCACGCGTTCGCAAACGAGCTTGGCCATCGCCGTTTCGAGCTCGGTCGGCGCGCCGAAGCTGGTTCCGTTCTCCGCCGTCCGCTTGATCGCTTCCACCACTTCCGGATGCGCGTGGCCGAGAATAAGCGGTCCCCACGAGCATACGTAATCGATAAATTCGTTGCCGTCTATATCGAAAATGCGCGAGCCTTCTCCCCTTTTCATGAAAGCCGGCGTCAGTCCGACCGACTTGAATGCGCGCACAGGACTGTTGACTCCCCCTGGAATGTACTGCTTCGCTTCGGCGAACGCTTCGCTCGACAGCTTGTCGATTCTGCTGCTGGAATGATCCGACATGTACAACATCTCCTATCTCGTAAATGGCTGTTTGAAGCCGATTATTTGGAGCATCTAATTGCCGCTCGACGCTAGTTTTAGTCCCCGCTCGCCTCGGAAACGACGACATCGCGCAGCGTTTCCATGTAGAGAGGATCGGTGTTGAGCGATTCGGTGCGCTCGAGATGCATGCCGAGCTCGGCGGCCAGCTGTTGACACTCGATATCGACATCGTACAGCACTTCAAGATGATCCGAAACGAAGCCGATCGGACAAATAAGCACATTTTTCACTTGCTCTTCCTCATGAATGGTCCGCAGCGTATCCTGAATGTCTGGACCGAGCCATGGCACTGCCGTACGTCCCGCGCTTTGCCAGCCGAACTGCCAATTCGTAATCCCGCAAGCTTCGGCGACCGCCTTGGAGGATGCCATAAGCTGATCGACGTACGGATCGCGCATTTCGAGAATTTTTTCCGGAAGACTGTGAGCTGTAAAAATGACGCGTACGGCATTCCGATCCTCAAATTTGTCCAATGCGTCGTTGACGCGATTCGTCAACGCTTCGATCAGCTTCGGATGGAGCTCGTAGCTTTTCACGAAACGGATGCTGAGGCCCGCCTCATCCGCTTTTTCCTGCGCCCGCTTGATGTAGCTGCCGACGCTCATAACCGAATAGTGAGGCGCAAGCACGACGCCTACAGCCTCTTTAATGCCGTCCGCCGCCATCTGGGCGATACCGTCTTCAATGAATGGAGACGCATGCTTCAGTCCTTGATAGCACCGATAGGCCGTATTTTCGTCAGCGCCGGCATTTAACGCCGCTTCGAGCGCGGCTACTTGCTTATTCGTATTTTCGCGCAGCGGGAAGAAGCCGCCTACAATCGCGTCGTACCGGTCGACAAGCTCTTGCAGTTGCTCCGGCGAAGGCGGCGAGCCGCGGCGGATATGCGTGTAGTAGGCCTCGATTTGGTCCATGCTTTCAGGCGTGCCGTAGGACATCACGAGGACGCCGATATGCTTTTTGCTCACTTGGAATCCCTTCCTTCCGCTGAATGCTCCGCAATCGCTTCGCGCGAATAACGGTGTATAAATCCGGTCAGCTCGCGCAGCTTCTCGAGCGACGCTTCCGGAAACAACCCGTGGCCGAGATTAAACACGAAGCCGGGACGTTCGATGCCTTGATCGATAATGTCCTTCGCGTATTTCTCGATAACGGACATCGGTGCCGTCAATACCGTCGGATCCAGGTTCCCCTGCACCGCATAACGGTCGCCGATACGCCGGCGTCCTTCTTGCAAGGATACCCGCCAGTCCAGGCCGATGACGTCCGCCGCGATCCCGTTCAATTCAGGAAGCAGCTCGCCCGAGCTTACGCCGGGGAAGTATATTTTCGGCTCGTTCAGATGGCTGAGCTCGTCAAAAATGCGGCGGATCGTCGGCAGCACGAACTCGCGGAAATCGGCGGGAGACAACGCCCCGACCCAGCTGTCGAATACCTGCACGGCTTTCGCTCCCGAAGCGATATGCGCTTTCAGGTATGTAATCGCCATATCGCCGAGCTTTTGCATTAGCGAATGCCAAACGGCCGGCTCACTGTACATAAGCTCTTTCGTTTTCAAATAGTTTTTAGAGGGCCGGCCTTCAATCAAATAACTCGCGATCGTAAACGGAGCGCCGGCAAACGAAATGAGCGGAACTTCAAGCTCGCGATCCAATATACGGATGGTTTCCAAAATATGCGAGAGATCCCCTTCGACGTCGATCGGACGCAGCCGCTCTACGTCTTGCGCAGACCGGATCGGATTATGGATAACCGGCCCGATATTTTTGACGATATCGAAATCGATGCCGATCGAAGCGACCGGATTCATGATGTCCGAATATAAAATCGCCGCGTCGACGCCCAGCTTTCGGATCGGCATAAGCGTAACTTCGGCCGCAAGCTCCGGCTGTTTGCATATTTCAAGCAAGCTGTATTTTTCTTTAATCTTGCGGTAATCCGGATCGTAGCGTCCCGCCTGCCTCATATACCAGACCGGAACCGTCTCCGTCCGCTCCTTCCGGCAAGCTTTAATGAACGTATCGTTGTAACTCATTCGTTCCCCTCATTTCCATATGTCCAATACTTTTTATTATGCCCGTTTTACGAGAGCGCAACAACATCCATACGTGCACAGAAACCGACAAAAGTATGACAAAGCGATGCAATCCGGAATTATGAAAAGCTTACATCCCTATCGCGGCCGGTAGAGTTATATGTTAAATAAAAACGAGCACGGGACCGGCCATCGCGATTGCTCGCCGTCCTTCCGCGCTCGTTTCTGATTGCCACTACTCCGCAAGCCTCTCCGCGAGCCGATGAGTCGACAGCGTCAAATCGGCGCGTATCCCGCATGTATCCGGATTTTGCAAGCTTGCGAGAAAATGCTCGACCGCACCGGCAAAGCCGCGCCTCATCAGCACGGTATCCCAACTGCCGAAGCCGCGCTGCAGCGGAGCGGCTCCATGCTCGCATAACATCGCCTGCTCCATGTTGATTACCTCCGCGGAACGGCCGCTGCCGTGCAGTACCAGCTTCTCCAGATCGGCGCCGGCCGTCCTCACCATCTCGTACTTGCCGAGCGGACCGTTCGAGCCGCCGAAGGCGAGCATCCCGGCTGCGTCGAGCAGCCTGCCTCCGCCGTCCGCGCGCTGCCTCTTGCCGATCAATTCATAATCGGGACCACCGAGCCAAACGAGCAAATCCAGCATATGAATCAAGTCGTCGTAAAACGTCCGCTTCGCATCATGGCTCTGCAGCTTCGTCCGATGCTTCAGCGCCGTGCAGCTGTCGAAGCCCCCGGAAGCCTCCGCCCATGCTTTCGCTTCCCCATACAATGGCGCAAAGCGCCGGTTAAAGCCCACCGCAAGCAGCAGCCCTTTCGTTTCCGCATAAGCGGCCATTTCCTCGGATTCCCGGATATCGTATGAGAGCGGCTTGTCCACATAAACCGCCATTCCCCGCTGCAGGCAAGCCAACACGATTTCGCGATGCGTTTCCGTAGGACTATGTACGAAAACGGCATCCAAGCCGAGGTTCAGCAGCTCATCCAAACGCGTGGTGCCGAACGGAATCCGGTACGTTTCCGCCGTACGCTGCACCGTTGCCGCTGTCGCACTCATCACGCCTGCAAGCTCGACCGATTGATGCTGGGATAAGAGCGGCAAATACACCTTGCGCGCGATATCTCCGATGCCGATCATACCGATTCGGATGCGCTTCACGAGCGGTTCACCCTCTCAGCCATTTGGCGACATCTTTGGCGAAATATGTCAGGATCATATCGGCGCCGGCACGTTTAAAGCCGGTCATCATTTCGAGGACGATCGCCTGCTCGTTGATCCAGCCTTTTTCCGCCGCCGCTTTCACCATCGAATACTCCGCGCTTACGTTGTAAACGACGACAGGCAGATCGAAGCTGTCCTTGAGCATACGAACGACATCCAAATAAGCGAGGCCCGGCTTGACCATCAGCATATCCGCGCCTTCGATAACATCAGACTCCGCTTCCCGCATCGCTTCGCGAACGTTCGCAGGGTCCATTTGATACGTTTTGCGGTCGCCGAATTGAGGCGTCGAATGAGCCGCGTCGCGGAACGGTCCGTAAAATGCCGATGCATATTTGACCGAATACGACATAATCGGCACATGCTCGAAGCCGGCCTCGTCAAGACCCGTGCGGATCGCATGAACGAATCCGTCCATCATATTCGACGGCGCAATGACATCCGCACCGGCGCGGGCTTGCGATACAGCGGTTTTGACGAGCTGCTCGAGCGAAAGATCATTGTCGACCGTTGCGCGGTCGGTCACCGGATCTACATGAATGACGCCGCAATGCCCGTGATCGGTAAATTGGCAAAGGCAAGTGTCCGCGACAACGAGAAGCTCGGGATACAAGCTTTTGATCCGCCGCGTCGCCTGTTGGACGATTTCCTCGTCATCCGAAGCGGATTTTCCTACCGCATCTTTATAAGCCGGCACCCCGAACAGGAGAACCGCTTGAATGCCCAAGGCAACGATCTCTTTCAATTCCTCTTCAAGCGTATCCAGCGAGAAATGATACACGCCGGGCATCGACGGAATTTGCTCTTTAACATTCGTGCCATGGGTAACGAATATCGGGTACACCAGATCGTGTACGGTAACTTGATTTTCTCTGACCATATTGCGCATCGCCTGAGAGCCTCTCAACCGGCGATGGCGAACAACGGGGAATGCCATCGTAACTGCCTCCAAATCGTTTCGTATTGTCGCTGCATGTAGATGTCGTTACTACTTATAACGAATATGATATCAGATGTGTTCGCATTTCGCCGCAGCTGCGGCCAGGCGTTTATTCAGCGCCTTTGGATTTCGCGGTAATCGGCGCAGCGGCAAGCGCCTGCACAAGCGATTCGATCGTCGCTTCCTCGGCGACAGCTTCGACTTGAAGCCCCGCCTGACGAGCGGTCTCGGCTGTAATCGGACCGATACAAACAGCCGTTATACCCGAAAGCAAATCGGCAGGTTTCTCGATGCCTCTTCTTTTAAGGATAGCCATCAGATTCGTTACTGTGGAAGAGCTTGTGAACGTCAAGGCATGAATTTGCCCGTTCCGCAGCATTTCGATAATCTCCTCGCCCTCGTCCTCTTCCGGCAGCACGGTTTCATAAACATCGGCTTCCGTCACATCCAAGCCAACCTCCCGGAGCTTGCCCGGAAGCCATTTGGCCGCAATGTCCGCTCGCGGAAGCAGGACGCGCTGTCCAGCCTCTAGCATCGGCTCCAGCAGCTCGAATAACGAATCCGCCTGAAATTTCGCGGGCAGCGATTCGGAAACGAGACCGCGGTCAAGCAGCCATTCCGCCGTTCTTGGTCCTACCGCCGCAATACGGGCACGGTGCATTTGCCTCACATCGATGCGAAGCTCCTTCAGCCGTTGGAAGAAAAATTCGACCCCGTTCACGCTTGTAAACATGACCCAGTCATAACGATCGAGCTGCAATAGGGCGTTGTCCAGCTCCTGAAGCTTTCCGCCGTCCAGCGGCTGACGCATGTGCACGACGGGAAATTCGACCGCTTCTCCGCCGAGCTCATCGATTCGATCCGCCAGCTCGCTTGCTTGAGTCCGCGAGCGCGTCACCAATATCCGTTTGCCGAAAAGCGGCTTATGCTCGAACCAGGCAAGCTTCTCGCGAAGCCGTACGACTTCGCCGACAATGATGACGGCAGGCGATTGGAACTTCGCCTCCTGAACTTGCTCGACGATGGTCTCGAGCGTCCCCACGAGCGTTTCCTGCTCCATCCACGTCCCCCAGCGGATAAGCGCAACCGGCAAATCGGAAGGCTTCCCGCACTTAAGCAGCTGGTCGCGAATATTCGCTATATTGGCGACGCCCATCAGGAAAATGATCGTCCCGGTAGCGGAAGCTAGCTTGGCGTAGTCGATATCGGAATACGTTTTGTTGTTATATTCGTGACCCGTTACGATCGTAAACGACGAAGTAAAATCCCGATGCGTGACCGGGATGCCCGCATAAGCCGGTACGGCGATCGCCGAAGTGATTCCGGGAATAATTTCAAACCGTATATTGTGTTCCGCCAGCAGCTCGGCTTCCTCGCCGACCCTGCCGAATACGCAAGGATCGCCGCCCTTGAGCCTTGTAACCGTCTTGCCCTGCAAAGCAAGATCGGCTAGCAGCCGATTGATTTCGCTTTGCTTGAGCATATGCTTGTCCGGCAGCTTGCCGACGAATATTTTCTCGGCGCCCTGTTTCATATGCTTTAACAACCGCGGACTCGCCAATCGGTCATAAACGACGACATCCGCTTTGCGGATCGCTTCGAGCCCGCGGAGCGATATAAGCTTCGGATCCCCCGGTCCCGCGCCGACCAAATAAACGATACCTGTACCGTTCGGCATGAAGTATGATTCCTCCTGTAACCCCGAATATTCAAGGATAAACGCCTACCCGCGCCTGAATACGCCGGCGTTTATCGCAGGTTTAGTCCGCCTCAAGCAGGGCTTATTAATCTGTAACGCAGGCGAATATGTTTACGGCTGCGCCGCAACTTCCGCGAGCATCCGGTCCGCGCCTAGCGCGATCATCGATTGCGCCAGTTTATCTCCAATCCGTTCCGGCTCGCTGCCCGTAACGGTTTCACGCAGCAGCTCTCCGCTGACCGCCGAACCGACGATGCCCGTAAGCGTAAGAAGCGGAGCCGTGTTATCCCCTTCGCCGGCCGGCTCCAAACGAGCATATGCCCCGATCGGAACCTGGCATCCGCCTTGAAGCGTACGAAGATAGCTGCGCTCAGCGGTAACGCAAAGCTTTGTCTCGTTATCCGTATACTTGCCGAGCAGCTCGAGCATAAAGCTGTCCGCACCGCGGCATTCGATGCCAAGCGCTCCTTGACCGACTGCCGGTATGCATACATCGGCCGGCAAATAGGCCGTAATGCGATCCTTCCATCCCATCCGATGAAGCCCGGCTGCCGCCAGCAATATCGCGTCGAAGCCTTCTTCCTCCAGCTTCCGGATCCTCGTGTCGATATTGCCGCGAATGGATTCGATCTGCAGATCGGGCCGCTGATGCTTGAGCTGGCTTGCCCTGCGCAGGCTGCTCGTCCCGACCTTCGCTCCCTGCGGCAGCTCCTCCAGCTTCGTGTAGCCTTCACGCGAGATCAAGCAATCGCGCGGATCCTCCCGCTTCGGCACGGCTCCGATAACGAGCCCTTCCGGCAGCTCCGCAGGCATGTCTTTCATGCTATGAACCGCCATATCGATTTCGCCGTCAAGCAGCGCTTGTTCGATTTCTTTAACGAACAGCCCTTTGCCGCCTACCTTCGATAGCGTAACATCCAGGATTTGATCCCCTTTTGTCAAAATTTTACGAACGGTAAACTCGCACTCGATCCCATCCCTGCGGGAAATCTCTTTAAGATGCTCGATCACCTGCAGCGTTTGCGTCATCGCCAAAGCGCTTTGTCTTGTCCCAACTACAATTGTCCGCATAGTATAACCCCCAAGTCTATTCAATCGGCGAACTTGTAATCTATCGCCTTAACCAGCTGTCCCTATAACCAGTCTTCAAGCCCGAAAGCTTCCGTTTCCGCTTCAAGCTTGCGAAACAAATCGTCGCGAAATCGCATAAAATCGCCGCTCCGTATGCGCCCCAGCACATCGAGTCTGACGATTTCCCTTGCAAGCGCCTGCCTATGCTCTGCATCATTGACCAACCGGCGCACTTTCAAACGAAACTCGTTCAAAAAATCGAGATAAACCTCGTACTCCGGCCCATACTTCGCCTTCAACCCGCTAACGATATCGCGCGCAAGCGTCGGACTCGCTCCCGAGGTGGATACCGCCACCTGAAGCTTCCCCCGGGTAAAAGCGGCAGGAAGAATAAAACTCCCCGTTTCCGGCTTGTCCACTACGCTTATAAGCCGATCTGCAGCCAACGCTTCGTCGCGAACCCGTTCGTTTACGAACGAATCGCTTGAAGCCGCAATGACCAAATAGGCGCCTTTCGTATCGCCCGCTTCATAATTTCGGAGCAAAACGGCTACCTTCCCCGCTGCCGCCAAATCGGCGATCCGCTCCGTCAACGCCGGGCTGATCACGACGACATCCGCTTTAGATGCAAGCAGCGATTCTATCTTTCGCTCGGCGATTTTTCCTCCGCCTACGACCAAGCATCGTTTATTCGTCAAATCGATCATGATCGGATAATAATTGCCGGCATTACGGTCGCCCATCTTCTCACACCCTTATGCTTCTTACGCCACTTACAGCCAATGATGAAAGGAAGACATATAGTTCGTCAATATCAAATTCAACAGCACGATGCCGAACGCGTACAGATTCCATAACGCAAGCCGGTTTCCCGCAGGCTGGAAAAACTGGCGCATCAAATAATAATACAAATAAGCGGCAAGTACGACGAGCGAATTGATAACCTTCGCATCAAGCAGGAGAACCGCATCTCCCTGCAAAAGAACCCATACGATGCCGAGCGCCAGTGCTGCGACAAGCAGCGGAATTCCGCTTATCGAAGCGCGAAAAGCGTAAGTGTTGATTTTTTCCAGACTCGGGAGCCTTTTCACTGCCGGAGACCACTGCTTTCCCTTGAGACGGCGGTGCAAGAACAAATACATGCCGGAAAATACAGCGGCTACCGCAAACGCAGCGTACGCGGCTACCGCAAGCGAAATGTGCACAAACAGCAATTCGTCATCGATTTCCCACCCTGGGCGGCTCGGCACCATTTCCGGATTTCCGAACACGTTAAAAGCGAATGCGGCGAACCCGCCTATATTAATAATAAATACGAAGAGTTCTACCCTCAGGAATCTGTTTATGATAAGCGAAAGCGTCAAAACAGCCCAAGCGAACAGGAGCAGCGTTTCCGTTTTGGTGTATGCGCTGAGAAGCTCATGTTCGAATATATGGGACGCCAAGTAAAACGATTGCAGCACCCATACAAAAATAAGCAGCCCTGTTCCCATCCGTTTGGCGCTCCGGTTCGCTTTCGCGAAGTCGGAGAAGTAAAACAGCAGGCCCAGGGCGTATATGTAAAGGATCGCATCGAATAGCCAGGTTTGTTTAACCATGCGTTCCTCCTCTATCAACCCCACAAAGTGAAGTGAGGCATCGAAGTTTATTCCGAGTACTTTGCGGAGAGCCCCGATAACCTGCCTCAGAGAACGAAAAGGCAAACGGTCGAAGCTCCTATGGCCGAACTAGCATCTCTGCCCCCGCCAATCCGCGGATGTCTACCTGCGGCTCGTCCGCTCGCGCGGATACGAGCTGACGCACGTGAACTGGGGCCGATCTTTCCTTCGTCTCCAGGCGTTCGGTTTCCTTCTTCTCCTCGAGCAGGGCCTCCAACGCGAAAAACTGGGTAAACAGCTCCAGCGCTTCGTCGCCCTTCTTCTCCCCCGCCATTTCCTTAACGCGCTGGATCGGGTCGCGAAGCATTTGCGTTACGATGCTTTTGGTAAGCTTGCGGATTACTTTCACTTGCCGTTCGTCAAGCTCCGGCAGCTTATTGAGGATGCTTTCCAGCGTATCCTCATGAATGCGGTTTGCCTTCGTTTGCAGGGCGTTGATGACGGGACCCATGCCGATCATTTTGTACCATTGCTCGAATGCGGCGATCCCTTCCGCGATCATCCCTTCGATTTTAACGGCTTCTTTACGGCGTTCGGCTAAGTTGCTGTCGACAATGGAGTGCAAATCGTCAATATCATAAAGATATACGTTCGCCAAGTCGCCGATAGCCGGATCCAAATCGCGCGGCACGGCGATATCGATCATGAAAAGCGGACGCGATTTCCGCTTAGGCAGAACGCGCTGTACATCCGCTTTGGTCAGTACGATCTTGGAAGCGCCGGTCGAGCTGATTACGATATCCGCTTCGGCCAGGCAATCGGCAAGCTGATCCATCGAACAAGCAATGCCGTGAAACTTCTCTGCCAGCTCCTTGGCGCGGGAACTCGTCCGGTTGACCACGAGCACTTTGCGTACGCCGCCGGCATGCAAATGCTTGGCAGTCAATTCGCTCATTTTGCCTGCTCCGATAATGACGACCGTTTTATTCGCGTAGCTTCCGAAAATCCGTTTGCCGAGCTCCACAGCGGCATAACTGACCGATACCGCATTTTCGCCGATCGACGTTTCCGAGTGAGCCCGCTTCGCCAGCGTAATCGATTGTTTGAATAAGGTATTGAACAATGTCCCCGTCGTTTTCTCCTGCTGGGCAAGCAAAAAGGCGTCGCGCACCTGGCCGAGAATTTGCGTTTCGCCGATCACCATCGAATCGAGTCCGCTGGTTACCCGGAACAGATGCTCGACAGCTTGGCGATCTTCGTAAATATACAGATGCTTATTGAAATTATGGCGCGACACGCCAAACCAATTCTCCATAAATTCGCGGATATAATGACCGCATAGGGTCATCCGGTCGACAACTGCGTATATTTCCGTTCTATTGCAGGTGCCCACAATTACACATTCGAGGATGCTGTTGGTTTGTCGCAGCCTTTGCAGCGCTGAAGCGAGCTCTTCCGCCATAAAAGCAAATTTCTCGCGTATTTCGACAGGAGCCGTCCGATAGTTTAGACCGACCGCGATAATATGCATTGTGTTCACCCTCCTTTCGCAACCTCAATTATAGCATAGATCCGGTACAACCCCACCGCAATCTTTGAAAAATGTATGAAATTAATGCTTCTGCATGTCCCTTAACTGCTCGACAATCATTTTGTCCGTCTTTTTGAGTTTGTCGTTTTGCGACGAAATGACGCCTCCGCCAGATGTCATGAGCTTCGCATAGTCCTCGCTCATCGTTTGATAAAGCTTGCCGACCGCTTGCAGCGTCTCCGCCTCTTCCGGCTTAAGCGCCCGTTTGCCGGCAATTTGCAGCCTGACGATATATTGGAGCACCTGCTGCATGGAGGCAAGCTCGGAGAGCTGTTCCCCCTCCGCCATTACAAGCCGCTCATGCGTAAAATTTGCTGAGTAAGCCGCTTGTTTAAGCGCATCAAGCTGCCCGGTATCTTTGGCCTTCTCCGCTTCGGACACCGCATTCGCCAGCAGCTCCATCTGAAACTGCGACACCTGATAAAGCAAGTGCGCCGCATTCTCGTGCCCTTGCTCGCCTTTTTTTCCTCCGGAGAGCTGAAGGAGCGTCACCCCGATCACAAGTCCCGCAAAAAGCCAGACCGCCAGCTTTCCTATACGCAGTTTTCCCATTTTGTCCCCTCCGCATCCATCGTTATCCGCCACCAAGCGACGCTTAACTTTCGAAGCATGAACCGAGTACTTAACGGGTCCTGAAATTATCCCCGGCCAAGTAAAGCTTCGTAGTTAATCCGCGTACTTTGCGGAGCCCCCGAAACTGGTAGCCCCAATGGTTTCATTGTATGGACATGGATCAAAACAAATAACCATGGATTGCTCCATGGTTAGGTTATATGCGTATATACGGAAAACTTCATTATCTACGCCGTAGGCTATTTGACCGTTTCGGCTTGACGGATCGCAGGTGTTTCTACCTTCAGCTCGCCGAGTCCACGAATGAGCTTCTTCGCGTGTACCGTCTCTGGCTTCAGTACCGATACCATATAATCGATAGCCAGCTGAGGATCAACCGTTTCACCGCATGTATAGCAATCAAGTGCGGCAAAACCTCTCTCAGGATACGTATGAATCGAGATATGGCTTTCTGACAACATGACTAAGACCGTTGCACCTTGTGGTTCGAATTGTTTGGCTTGAACAGATAGTACGGTCGCACCACAAACCTCAGCAGCTTCTACCATTTGTGCTTGCAGCCATTCCGCGTTATTGAGAAGGTCAAAATCTACTCCCCAAGTATCAACGGCAACGTGGCGCCCGAAAGTTGAATATTCCATCTTCCGGTTCCCCCTTCCTAGGAATAAAATTGTTTGATTTCATCCGCTAGGACCTACGTCATTCACTTCTCGAGGGAATAATCTCTCGCAACATTACATGTCCTGAGTGAATCCTGGTTCCTATAAAGTTTTCAACGAAGATAAAAATAACATCTATTGACCAGAAAAGCAATACTTTTTTTTATGAAGGAAGCTTTTGGCACCCGCTGAACAGCATATGCAGATCGATCTCCGTAAGTGCCTTAATGAAGCCATTTTCATGCCGAAGCAAGATGCCGCAAACGATTTTGCAAGCGAAAATAAACAATAAGACCCGCACATGGCGGGCCATCAGTTCAACTATTTGTCATAATTGCCAAGAATTTTCGTTTCCGTGTTTTAAGCTTCCAGCACGAACAATCGTTGCGAGAGCATTTTCAGGTGCTCGTCGATTGCAGCCTTCTCTCCGCTTCGGTTGCGCAAATCGAGAAAATAATCGATTTCCTGCCAGATCTTCTGAATTTCACACTCCGCTTCGCTGCTGCGGTACATTCGTTCCAGATCTCCGACAGTATCCTTGTGCTCATAGATAATTTTCTCCAGATCGCCTTTCATTTCAACGATTTTAACGACGGATCCGGAGGCGTAATGATAAACCATCGTGTACCCGATATAAATGCGATTGACGATTGCACTGCCTTTAAACTCGGAAACGGCTTTGCGCATTAGATTGACGAGGTTCGGATTCGTAAAACGGCATGAGCCTTCAAATACATATTTGCCCATTATGCGCTCGAACGACAACGCGATTTGATCTCCCGGGCGGTCCATTAAAACGACCTCTTGGCTTCCGTTGTCCAGCACTTTTACTTGCAGAAGATTCTGATGCTCATGAAACATCGATATGAATTTCGACATTTGTGCTTCCGTTAACTCCAGGCAGGTTTTGACGTATTCGGTCGCTAACCTTTGCGCCATAAAAATCCCTCGATTCTGTTTTTTAAGCCCTTTGAATCCGTTACATTAATGATTATACTACAGGCTGCATCAATATTCCTGCATCGAAATCAGACGATTCAGGCAAATTTGCTGAAAAAACCGCTTTTAGATTGGAGATTCCCGCCATAACCTTATGTTTCCGTTTCGATTTCTCCGTATCCCTTGGTTATGGATGGGGAGTTATCTTTATTTTACCGCAATTTTCACATCGCTGCAAAATATGTTCGCCCGATTATGATCGCCAAAAAAACAAAGAACCGCCCTCCTTTCGAAGGACAGCCTTTGTATATTCCGGCTCTAAACGATCATAACCAAGTCCTTGAAAAGCACCGTGTCTCCTACTTGCGGCGAGGTAGGCACTCCCCCGACGCTGTTCAATCCAAAATGGTTGGCTACGACATTTGTCGTATTCGAAACCAGAATGACCGTCTCGTAATGAAAATTGACGACCGAAATGTTCGTATTAAATGTACGGAACGAGTTCGCCGGGATATTTTGCGCCACGCTGGACAGAACAACCGGATTATTCGGATTGTTCCAGCTAAACACGACGACTCTCACCTGAACGGGAGATGAGCGCCGGTTTACCACCTCCGTGTGGGAAAATTCCGTATTTGCATTTTTGTTGATGATGCCGGTTGTCAGGGTCACCACATTCTCAATGTCGGCGTGCTCCTGCAACGACTTCACATAGACTGCAACCTTCTTCTTGATCACTGCTCTCCGAGCCGGACTGACACGTTTGGCCGGACGTTTTTTGGGCCGCATAGCAAATCCTCCTCTGCACATTTCTATTACTAGTAAATGCAGAAGCGAGCCGCTTTGATAGGACGAAACGCTCATTCTCATAGAAAAAGCGCCGAATCGGGTTTAAAGACCGTCCGGCGCTTTGACATTTTATACGGTCGGCTCCGGTTCGTGTAGTTCCGGCTGCCCCTCCGCTTCTTCTTCCTCATTCCAAGCCATCTTTTCCAAAATGATATCCCAAAGCTCGTCCTTCCCCATGCCGGTTTCCGATGAAAACAAGACAAAGCGGTCGGCCGAGTGGAAACCAAGCGTTTGCTTTACGAGCTTTACGTGTTTTTGCCATTGGCTGCGGCTTATCTTATCCGCCTTCGTCGCTACGACGCATACCGGAAGGCCAAGATGCTTAAGCCACTCGTACATCGACTGATCGTCCTTCGAGGGGGCATGCCTGATGTCCACCAGCTGTAAAATGAGCTTTAGCTCTTCTCTTTGCGTCAAATACTGCTCGATAAACTTGCCCCAGCGTTCGCGCTCCGATTTGGACACCTGCGCATAACCGTAACCGGGCAAATCGACGAAAAATAAATCCTCGTTGATTTTATAGTAATTAAGCGTTTGCGTCTTGCCCGGCTTCGAGCTTGTACGAGCCAAATTTTTACGGTTGATCATCTTATTGATTAATGACGACTTCCCGACGTTGGAACGGCCGGCCAGCGCAATTTCCGGCAGTCCGTCCTCGGGATATTGCGACGGGCTTACCGCGCTTATGACAAATTCGGCGTTATTTACTTTCATCCCTGACACTCCCTTTCCAAGGGCGTTTAAACCCAATGAAATCCGATGCTCTGAGCAGCCTAAATCGCATGGCTTCCCGGAGCGCTCCGAATCGGTTTATTTCCGCGCGAAACCCCAAGAGCATTCCGCTCTTGGGGTTTAGACGCTGTTTACTGCGGCGTTGCCACCTTTTCCGCAGGCTTGACGAGCGCATGCTCGAGTACTTCGTCCATATGGGCTACCGGGATGAACGTCATATCCTTGCGGACGCTTTCCGGTATTTCTAGAATGTCTTTCTCATTATCCTTCGGCATCAACACTTTACGGATTCCCGCACGATGAGCGGCCAACGATTTCTCTTTCAAGCCGCCGATCGGAAGCACGCGACCGCGGAGCGTAATCTCTCCGGTCATCGCCACTTCGCGCGATACCGGAATATCCGTAAGCGCCGAGATCAACGCCGTCGCCATCGTAATCCCTGCGGACGGACCGTCCTTCGGAATGGCGCCTTCCGGAATATGAACGTGAATATCGTTCTTCTCATGAAAATCGGAAGGGATTTTCAGCATTTCCGCACGGGAACGCGTGTAGCTGAATGCCGCTTGCGCGGATTCCTTCATGACGTCGCCCAGCTTGCCCGTCAGCGTCAGCTTGCCGTTGCCCGGCATAACGGTCACTTCGATAACCAGGGTATCGCCGCCAACCTCCGTCCAGGCAAGCCCGGTTACGGCGCCGATCTGATCCTGCTCCTCGGCCATTCCGTAGCGGAACTTGGAAGGTCCGAGATAATCCTTCAGATTGTCATTATCGATAACGACCTTTTTGTCCGGATCCGTGACGATTTCCTTCGCCGCTTTCCGGCATAAGCTTGCGGTCTGCTGCTCCAGATTGCGCACACCGGATTCCCGCGTATATTCGCGGATGACCTTCATCAGGGTCGCTTCCTTGAGCTCCAGCTGGCCGGGCTCCAATCCGTGCTCCCGCTCCTGCTTAGGCAGCAAGTAGGTTTTGACGATTTCGAGCTTCTCGATTTCCGTATAACCCGGAATGTAGAGCATCTCCATACGGTCAAGCAGCGGCCGCGGAATATTGTGAACGGCGTTGGCCGTCGTTACGAACATAACGTTCGATAAATCAAAAGGCAATTCGATAAAATGATCGCTAAAAGTGCTGTTTTGCTCCGGATCGAGCACCTCGAGCAGAGCGGAAGCCGGGTCGCCGCGGAAATCCATCGCCATCTTGTCGATTTCGTCGAGCAAAAAGACCGGATTGCTCGTGCCCGCCGTCTTCATCCCTTGAATAATACGTCCGGGCATGGCGCCTACATACGTTCTGCGGTGTCCGCGGATTTCCGCTTCGTCGCGAACGCCCCCGAGCGATACCCGAATAAATTCGCGTCCCAGAGAGCGGGCGATCGAGCGGGCGATCGACGTTTTGCCGACGCCGGGAGGCCCTACAAGACATAAGATCGGCCCCTTCAGCTTTTTCACCAGCTTCTGCACGGCTAAGTATTCGAGCACGCGTTCCTTCGGTTTTTCCAGCCCGTAGTGATCCTCGTTCAAAATTTCCTCGGCCTTCACGATGTCGAGGTCGTCCTCCGACGTCTTCGACCAAGGAAGCGAAAGCAGCCAATCGATGTAATTCCGGATTACGCTGCCTTCGGCGGATGATGCAGGCATTTTCTCCAGCCTGTCGATTTCCTTCTCGATCTTCTCCCTGACTTTATCCGGGACGGTCGCTTCGGAAAGCTGATTGCGCAGCTCTTCGATCTCCCCCGCGCGGCCCTCTTTCTCGCCGAGCTCCTTCTGGATCGCCTTCATCTGCTCGCGCAGATAGTATTCCTTCTGCGTCTTTTCCATTTGCTTCTTGACGCGCTGGCTTATTTTGCGTTCCAGCTCAAGCACTTCGCGCTCATTGTTGAGGATGTCGAGCAGCTTCTCAAGCCGCTTCCTGACATCGATCGTTTCGAGAATTTCTTGCTTGTCTTTGATTTTGAGCGACAAGTGGCTGCAAATGACATCCGCAAGCCTTCCCGGTTCTTCGATATCCGACACCGCCGCTAGCGTTTCCGGCGTCACTTTCTTCGACAGGTTGATGTAGTGCTCGAACTGGGTTAGCACCGTCCGCATCAGCGCGTCGATTTCCGGATCGGCAAGCTCCTGCTCCGGAAGCTCCTTCGCATTCACTTCGTAATATTCGTCGTTGAAAAGATATTCCACAACTTCCGCACGAGCCGTTCCTTCCACAAGAACGCGTATGGTGCCGTTCGGCAGCTTAAGCATTTGACGCACCTTGGCGATCGTTCCGATGCGGTATATATCTTCCTTGGTAGGCTCTTCGATGTTCATCTCCGATTGGGAACAAAGGAGAATCAAGCTGTCGTCGACCATCGCGCGTTCCAGCGCGCGTACCGACTTTTCTCGCCCGACATCCAAATGCAGGACCATGCTCGGATACACCAGAAGTCCTCTGAGCGGCAGCAGAGGTAGCCGTTTAACCTTCGTTTTGGTCGGACCCATTGCTCCAGCACCTCCAATGTATGTGAAACCAAAAGCTGCTGTTCATTAACGGATCGCAGTAACTTTAGCGATCTTAGTTATTTTACCAAAACTTAATTCAAAACACCAATTCCGGGCGATGCCGCAATGACATCGTTTGCCGCCGGCACATGGACCGTCCTGTCGCCGAGCTTTACGCCAAGCGCCTCGTGAAGCACGTCTTCGATCGTATCGACAGGGACGATCGTTATGCCTTCCAGCGACGTAAACAGCTCCTGCCAGTTTTCACGCGGAATAATCACCTTCGTAACACCCGCTTGCACGGCCGCTTCCACCTTCGCGACTACGCCTCCGATCGGCTTGACGTTGCCGTGAATGCTCACTTCGCCGGTCATGGCCAGGCGATTATCGACCGGTATCCGATGGATCGCGGACGCAATAGCCGTCGCCATCGATATGCCGGCGGAAGGTCCGTCGATCGGAACGCCGCCGGGAAAGTTAATATGCAGATCGTAATCGTCTGGGGTCATGTCGAGACGGCGCAGCACCGTCAATACATTCTCCACAGACCCGCGAGCCATACTTTTGCGGCGCAGCGTGCGCGATCCGCCTCCAACTTCCTCTTCATCGACGACTCCCGTAATATTAAAGACGCCTTTGCCCGGCTCGCTCGCGCGAATAGCGGTAACCTCGATTTCAAGCAGCGTGCCGAGATTCGGTCCGTAAACGGCCAATCCGTTGACAAAGCCGATTTGCGGCTGGCCCGGCACCTTTTTCTCCGGACGAGGCGATAGCTGGCTGCTGCTGACGACCCATTCGACGTCTGCTGCTCCCAATTCCTCTTTGTTATCGGTCATAGCTAAACCTGCTGCTAATTGGACGATATTGACCGCTTCCCGTCCGTTCGTCGCGTACCTTTTGATAACTTCGACGGCTTGCCGGCTTTCGGGGAATCCGATTTTTCGGACGGCATTCGTTGCGATTTGACCGATTTCCTCGGGAAGCAGCGGACGGAAAAAGATTTCCATGCAGCGCGAGCGAATAGCCGGTGGAATTTCTTGCGGCGTCCTGGTCGTTGCGCCTACTAGCCGGAAGTCTGCAGGCAGACCGTTTTGAAAAATGTCGTGAATATAACCGGGGATATTGCCGTCCTCGGAATTATAATACGCGCTCTCGAGGAATACTTTCCGGTCTTCGAGCACCTTAAGCAATTTATTCATCTGAATCGGATGCAGTTCGCCGATTTCATCGATAAATAAAATACCTCCATGCGCTTTCGTCACCGCTCCCGGCTTCGGCTGAGGGATTCCCGCTACGCCCATCGCACCCGCACCTTGATAAATCGGGTCGTGAACGGAGCCGATAAGCGGGTCGGCGATCCCTCTTTCGTCGAAGCGTGCTGTCGTCGCGTCGATTTCCGTAAATTTGGCGTCATATTTAAACGGCGAATTGCCGCTTTTTTTCGCTTCCTCAAGCACGACGCGGGCAGCAGCCGTTTTGCCGACGCCGGGAGGTCCATAGATGATTACATGCTGCGGATTCGGTCCGCACAGAGCGGCCTTCAGCGCACGAAGCCCTTCCTTTTGGCCTACGATGTCGCCCATTGCCGCCGGCCGCGTTTTCTCGGAGAGCGGCTTGGTTAGCGTAACGGAGCGCAGCTTGCGCAGCTTTTCCAGCTCTTTTTTCGATTCGCGGTCGATTGCAGAACGATTCGTTTGCTGATTACGCAACAAATTCCAAAAATACAACCCGATAACTACCGCAAAAAATAATTGAATTACCATTAAAATTAAACTCACACTCATCTGCTTCGTCCTCCCCTTCTGACCGGACACCTTTGCTTCGGCGCGGTATGGAACGTTCTTTGATAAAATCTCCTACCTGCTAGTATTGCCTGCTGCAGCCAGCATTATCCATGGATTGAACCGATTTCCGCATTCGATCTCCCGATTTTCCGCAAAAAAACTTACCCCCTAACATGTGGGAAGTGAGCGGATGCATGACTTTGCCGATTTTGCGAAGGCTACTGAATATGTGTATTTGAAATGTAAGGCGCTGCTGAGAGGAGATTGAGCATATGCGGAATTTCTTGACGCGGATACGGGTCCTGGTGCTGCTGTGCGGATTTGTTTTTCTGCAAACGGAGCAGGCTTACGCTACGCCGGCGTTCATTGCCGGACCCGATATCGTAATCGACGTCGGCCACGGCGGGATTGACGGCGGAACGGTCAACGGCAATTTGCTGGAGAAGGATATTAACCTGGAGATGGCCAAAATGCTTTACGCCGAGCTCAACCGCAAAGGCTACCGGACCGTTCTGAACCGCACAGGCGATTATGCGCTCAGCGAAGACAATCATTGGCTGCGGTCAAGCCGTCACCGCCGCGACCTGGCGCAGCGGTGTTTGATCGCGAATCAGCTGTACCCCAAAATCATGATCAGCCTGCATGTCAACTGGTCCAAAAGCCGCAGCAGAACCGGCGGCGTCGTTCTCCATCAGAACAACAGCCACAGTATTTTGCTGGCCAATTTTCTTCAGGCATCCATGAATAAATTGTACAAACAGTCTACCCAGCCGGAATTCGGCAAAACCTTCTATATTTTGAACCATTCGGTATGTCCGACAGTCATTGTCGAAATGGGCTTTATATCTAACGAAGGCGACAGGCAGCAGCTCACCGTTCCCGAAAAGCAGAAGCAGTTGGTCGATGCTTTACGTTCGGCAATCGATCAATACTTTACCTATACCGAATCGGCTAATTCCCGTTCTTCGCATGAACGGTAGCGACATTGGCTAGGGGAACGAATTGCGCTTCTTTAGCCAAGTCCGGATAATGCCTAAGCAGGACGGCCGCGGTTTGTTTGCCCGAATCGCCTACATGCCCGATGGCAACCGTCAGGTCGTTTTCACGCAAATGCTTTTGAAACAGCCTTACTTGCTTCGAGATATGAGCCTGTGTCGCGATGTCGTCGAAAAACATATGATTATCGACCGTTTTTACGCCCATTTTGGCTGCCAATACCGGAACGACGCTGCGGTAATTCGTTTTGCTGTCCAGAAAGAAAAGACCGCGCTCCCGGCAAACCTCCAATACGATCGTCATCACCCGCTCATCGCCTGTCGCTTTGGAGCCCATATGATTGTTCATGCCTACCGCAAACGGAACGGCGTCGATCGCCTCATTTACCCGCTTGCGAATTTCCTCGTCCGACATCGAGGTCATAATGGCTCCAGGCCCCAGCCAGCTCTTCCTTCCTTTCAGCGGTTCCATAGGCATATGTACGATGACCTCATGCCCGACCTTATGCGCCCACTCCGCATCCCGCTTCGATGTAGGCAGAAACGGCATAACCGCTACCGTTACGTGAAACGGCAGCTCCATCATTTCCTTCGTCCCTTTCATGTCGCTGCCGAAATCGTCGATGACGATAACCCCCCGCTTGGCGGGCTTTGCAGCCGGCTCGCTAGAGCCCCCGTTCGAATGTATCGGGTCCGCGCTTGCAGCGGCAAACATGCCATTGCCGTTTACCCCCGCGAAGATCAATCCCGCAGCCATAAGCATGCGTACAATACGTAAACAAGCCGCCATCCGTAACTCTCCTTTTATTTATGGTTAAATATGCTTTCCTCTTGTTATTTGTTAATGGATGGCAAACTATGCGAAGAGGCTTAAAAATTTCAACGATGTTTTTAAGCGTCAAACGAAAGGGTATTATAGGGTACAAGTTATGCCGATACAAACAAAAAAAGCTGCAGCTCCGGTTGCCCGTTGCGTGCAGCTCTTTACGATTAGTGACGACGACCCGGAATCGTTCCGGTTTCTTCGAAATGCTTAACGATGATGTCGATTTCTTTTTTCAGCTCGGCCAAAAGCTCATGCTCCGGCACCTTCCGGATCATTTCCCCGTAGCGGAACAGCATGCCTTCTCCGCGCGCTCCCGCAATTCCGATATCGGCTTCGCGGGCTTCACCCGGACCGTTTACGGCACAGCCCAGAACGGACACTTTTATCGGCACCTTTATTTTGGAAATGTATTCTTCAACCTCATTGGCGATCGAGAACAAATCGATATCGAGACGCCCGCAGGTCGGACAAGAAATCAGCGTCGCCGCATTCGAAATAAGGCCGAACGCCTTCAACATTTCACGCGCAACTTTAATTTCTTCGACCGGATCGGCGCTTAACGATATGCGTACGGTCGAACCGATTCCTTGAGACAGCAGGGCTCCGAGACCTGCCGCGCTTTTGACCGTACCCGAGAAAAGCGTTCCGGACTCGGTGATACCAAGATGCAGCGGGTAGCGGAAAGCGGAGGCCGCTTTCGTATAAGCCGCGATGGCCATCGGCACGTCCGAGGCTTTCAGCGAAACGATGATATCACGGAAATCGAGCTCCTCCAAAATGCCGATATGGAAAAGCGCGCTTTCCACCATCGCTTCCGGCGTCGGATACCCGTATTTATCGAGCAAATGCTTCTCGAGCGATCCGGCGTTCACCCCGATGCGAATCGGAATCCCCCGCTCTTTGCAGGCGCGCACGACCGCTTCTACACGATCCCGTTTCCCGATATTGCCCGGGTTGATCCGCACTTTATCGATCCCGTTCTCAATGGCGATCAGCGCAAGGCGGTGATCAAAATGAATGTCCGATACGAGCGGAATCGAAATCTGCTTCTTGATTTCCTTGATCGCTTCCGCGGCTTCCTTGTTGTTGACGGTTACGCGAACAAGCTGGCAGCCCGCTTCTTCGAGACGGTGAATTTCCGCAACGGTCGCTTTTACGTCGGCCGTTTTGGTCGTGCACATGCTCTGGATAATCACATCATTGTTCCCGCCGATCGTCAAATTCCCCACTTTGACGGGTACGGTGTCGGTTCTATGATACATGATCGTCTCTCTCCCATGACGCCAAACACCTCCGCTCCAAAAGCCTCTGCTGAGGCATTCCGGATTGGAGGAGTTTATGCGCTTATGATACGCTTACGCGCTCTCTTCTTTTTTCTTCGACTTGCCGGCAGCTTCTTTGCCTTCTTTGGTAATCAGCTCCGGAGCAACCTTCTGCTGGATGACTTCCTCGGTCACCAGGCAGCTCGAAACGTCGGTGCGGGAAGGCACTTCGAACATGACGTCGAGCATGACCGCCTCGATGATCGCTCTCAAGCCCCTTGCACCGGTATTCCGCTTGATGGCTTCCTTCGCGATCGCCTCCAGCGCATCGTTCTGGAATTCCAGCTTCACGTTGTCCATCTCGAGCATCTTCTGATACTGCTTGACTAACGCATTCTTCGGTTCGGACAAGATCCGGACCAAAGCGGCTTCATCAAGCGGCTCCAGCGTCGAGATAACCGGCAGCCGGCCGACGAATTCCGGAATCAAGCCGAATTTCAGCAAGTCCTCCGGAAGCACCATGGACAAATATTCGCCCGGCTTCAAGTCGGCTTTCATGCCGTCCGTGCCGAAGCCGATCACTTTTTTGCCGATACGGCGCTTGATGATCGATTCCAAGCCGTCGAAGGCTCCGCCCACGATGAACAGGATGTTCGTCGTATCGATTTGGATAAATTCTTGATGCGGGTGCTTACGTCCGCCTTGCGGAGGAACCGAAGCAACCGTACCTTCGAGTATTTTCAGGAGCGCTTGCTGAACGCCTTCCCCGGATACGTCGCGGGTAATCGAAGGATTTTCCGACTTGCGGGCCACTTTATCGATCTCGTCGATATAAATGATACCGCGTTCGGCTTTCTCCACATCGTAATCGGCCGCTTGAATCAGCTTCAGCAAAATGTTTTCGACATCTTCGCCGACATAACCGGCTTCGGTAAGCGAAGTGGCATCGGCGATCGCAAACGGTACGTTCAAAATTTTGGCGAGCGTTTGCGCCAGCAGCGTTTTACCGCTACCTGTCGGGCCCAGCAGCAAAATATTACTTTTTTGCAGTTCAACGTCTTCCAGCTTGCTTTGCGAGTTAATCCGTTTGTAGTGGTTGTAAACAGCCACCGACAACGATTTCTTCGCTTGATCCTGTCCGATGACATACTGATCGAGAATGACCCGGATATCCTTCGGCTTCGGAACGTCCTTCAGATCGAGCTCCTCATCGTGACCGAGCTCCTCCTCGACGATCTCCGTGCACAACTCGATACATTCGTCGCATATATAAACGCCCGGTCCTGCTACAAGTTTACGCACTTGATCCTGCGACTTGCCGCAGAACGAACATTTCAGTTGTCCTTTTTCATCGTTGAATTTGAACAATCCAATCCCCCCTTTAAATCAAGTCCTTGCGAGAGATGACTTCATCAATCAAGCCGTACGCTTTCGCATCTTGGGCGCTCATGAAATTATCGCGATCGGTATCCCGATCGATTTTCTCATAAGGCTGTCCCGTGTGCTCGACATACATCTGATTGAGCTTTTGCTTCGTGCGGATGATCCAATCGGCGTGAATCTTGATGTCGGTCGCCTGGCCTCTTACCCCGCCCAGCGGCTGATGGATCATCACTTCGCTGTTAGGCAGAGCGAAACGTTTGCCTTTGGTGCCTGCCGTGAGCAAGAGAGAGCCCATACTTGCGGCCATACCCACGCATATTGTCGATACATCCGACTTGATGAACTGCATCGTATCGTAGATGCCGAGTCCGGCCGTTACCGAACCGCCCGGTGAATTGATGTACAGGAAAATATCTTTCCCGGAATCCTGCGCGTCCAGAAATAGCAGCTGAGCGATGACAAGATTGGCTACATCATCGTCGATCGCGCTTCCGATAAAGATGATTCTGTCCTTGAGGAGTCTGGAATAGATGTCGTATGACCGCTCTCCGCGAGCTTCCTGCTCCACAACCATAGGTATTAGACTCATACAGCCAACCCCTTTCCTGGTCAAATAAGCTCCACAAAATGAAGCTCGAGCTGCCGCGCCGTCCACTACCCTTAAGGAGAGAACCCCTGCCGGCAATAATGAAACGATGCGATAACCGTCTTCTCATTGTAGCATGTTTGTTTGGCAAAGTCATTTTCGCCTGCGGGACGGGAAAATGGGCCTGATTCAAGGAGAAACGACTACCGACCTCTTTAACGCAGACGATTACCGCAGGTCTCGAGCCGCTTCCACAATTTGCTTCACTGAGAGACTGAAAAGAAAGGCACGTTCTGCGACGTGCCCCTCGGATGCTTCTTCACTTATGATTACGCAGCGCTGGATCCGTTTTTGCTATGCTCAACCAAAAAATCTACGGTTTTGCGAACGACCAAATCGGTTCTCATGGCTGCCAGGTTGCCGTTAGCATCGAGAATCGTGCGAATCTCTTCAACGGAACGCTGATATTGCTGCGCCATGTTCTCCAGTTCTGCATTCAGATCGTCCTCGGATACTTCGATGTTCTCCGCTTTGGCGATCGCTTCGAGCACCAGATTGTTGCGTACGCGTTTCTCAGCGTCTTCCTGCATTTGCCCGCGCAGCTGTTGCTCGTCTTGACCGGAGAATTTGTAGTACATTTCCAGGTTCATGCCTTGCATGCGAAGACGGTTCTCGAAGTCTTGGAGCATGCCGTTGATTTCCGTTTCGATCATGACGGATGGAATTTCGACTTCCGCAGCGGCAGCCGCCTTCTCGATCACGGCATTCTCTTGATTACGCTTCAGCTCTTCCGCTTTGCGCTCCTTCAAGCGTTTCTCGATGTCCTGCTTGAACTCGTCAAGCGTATCGAATTCGCTGACGTCTTTGGCGAATTCGTCGTCGAGTGCAGGAAGCGATTTGCGCTTGATTTCGTTAACCTTCACTTTGAATACCGCAGCTTTGCCTTTCAGCTCTTCCGAGTGGTACTCTTCAGGGAACGTTACTTCGATGTCCTTCTCTTCGCCTTTCGCCATGCCGACGATTTGCGGTTCAAAACCCGGGATGAAGCTGTTCGAGCCAAGCTCGAGCGAATAGTTTTCCGCTTTGCCGCCGTCGAATGCAACGCCGTCTACGAAGCCTTCAAAGTCGATGGCCGTCATGTCGCCGTTCTCAGCCGGTCCTTCCTCGATTACATTCAGCTCGGCATGACGCTGCTGCAAACGATTCAGTTCTTCTTCGATTTCTTCCGCTGTCACTTCAGCGTTCTGCTCTTCCACTTCGATGCCTTTGTATTCGCCAAGCGAAACTTCAGGCTTCACGAGAACCTTCGCCGTAAATTTCAGCGATTCGCCTTTGGCGATGTGCTCGACGTCGACTTCGGGACGATCGATCGGCTCGATGCCCGTTTCTTTTACTGCATCCATGTAAGCTTCAGGCAGCAAAATATCGATCGCATCCTGATAAAGGCTTTCTACGCCGAAACGCTTTTCGAAAAGCGCCCGCGGCACTTTTCCTTTACGGAAGCCCGGAACCGTTACCTTAGCGGAAACTTTCTTGAACGCCTTGTCCAATCCGACAGCAACTTGCTCTGCGTCAACCTCTACAGTAAGAACACCTTGGTTCTTCTCTATTTTTTCCCAGCTTGCTTTCATTTTATGCCTTCCCCTCCAAAAAATGTACCGTCGTTTTATCACGTACTGGCTTTGGACAACGCACTACGGTCGTCTTGTCCGCCATTATAACCATTCCATTATATCACAAACCGTTTTCATTTCAAGCTAATCAGCTTTATATCCCCGGCGTAAAAGCTTTCAGCGCTTTTTGCGCGTCCCGCCAGTCGTTTTCCTGCTCAGGAAGCAGCCCGTAACGGGCGTAAAGCTCTTCGTCCGCCGCAGCTCCTTCTCCTTGCAGCGCAGCAAGGGACTGTTTATGCAGCGCCGCCGCCCAAATGCGGCTTTGGCCTTCGTCCCCGCCTTTCAAGCGATCGTAAATATCCGTACCGTAATAAAATGCCAAAAAATCGAACCATGTTTGCCTAGCATACGCGGTAAGCATCGGATCGGCATCTCCGCTCGCTTCGGCGAATACGGAAATCGGCTTTCTCGCGGCTTCCGGAAATTGCTCGGGATTTTGCGGCGTTTGGTTCGGCCTCACCCGAATTTGCCCGCCCGGTCTCGCCAGTATAATTTCCGTCTTCACCCCTCTTCGTCCGAGCGCCTGCAGGGCCGTAAACTGATCGATCGGCGATAGCGGAGCCGCCTGCAGCCATTTAATGAGCGCAGCTTCGATATGCTCGTCGTCGCCGCGAATGAGCGCAAGCTGCTCAAGCGCGATCAATTGCTCCGGCAGCGTGCTTGCCCGCTCAAGCTTCTCAAGCAGCTTTAAGACGAAGGCGTCGTCCGTGTCCGCTTTATCGTTCAAGCGGCGTTTGAGCAAATCCGCTTCCGATTCCTCTTCGTCTGCATCTTCGCTCTGTTCCTCGAACGCATCGAAGCGCCCGGATCCGGCATCCGCCAATCCGCCGCCGTTCGGCTCCCTAACCCCCGGAAACGTCGTTTCCAGCCAGTTCAGCAGCGACAGCCATTCCTCGTCAGCGCGCGGGTCTCCGCTTTCGCAGCCGATCAGGAAACGGAGCAAGCCGGCCGCTTCCGCAAACCGGTCCGTTTCCAGCATGCGCGTCAGCTCGATTTGGTAGAAGTCGATCGACTGCGGCAGCAAGACCACATTGCTTTTCTCCATGTCGGTCACATCCATCTCCACCAATCATGTATGTAGTATTGCCTTTGATCGTACCGCGAACGGAGAAAAATTGCAAAAATTGTCGGGAAGCCTGCTTCGTTCAGCAGACTTTAGCGAGCATGGGGCCAGCGGCATTCACCGGCATTGGCGAGTACGGGCCTGACGGCAATATCCTTGCGATCCTGCACGCCGGCATTCTAGGAATATGGCCGCATCGCCGGACAACATAAAAACCGCCCTCTAAGAAGGCGGCTGAACGTTAATTATGAAATGGCGTCCCAGGAGGGATTCGAACCCCCGACAACTCGCTTAGAAGGCGAGTGCTCTATCCAACTGAGCTACTGGGACACAAGCGAACTATAATATAGCACGAATATCCGGATGACGCAAGACTTTCCATATTTTTTTTTTGAAATCGGGTAGTCGGCTATCCTCATACTCCCTTTAAATAAAAAAACGTCCGCTGCGGACGGTCGTCCCCTCGATCGGGTTCTCTTCCCTTCATTGCTTCTTCATTATGGAGCGGGTGAAGGGAATACTCAGAATCTTGATTGAAATTCGCTCCTCTCGGAGCTGCTTGCGGTAGATTCTGACGCTCGTCCTGTTTATGTATTTCCTCGAAGCCTTCACGGACGGTCGTCCCCTCGATCGGGTTCTCTTCCCTTCAAACTATTCATAAATGATTATTAATTTATGGAGCGGGTGAAGGGAATACTCAGAATCTTGATTTGAAATTCGCTCCTCTCGGAGCTGCTGGCGGTAGATTCTGACGCTCGTCCTGTTTATGTATTTCCTCGAAGCCTTCACGGACGGTCGTCCCCTCGATCGGGTTCTCTTCCTTCATTGCTTCTTCATTTATGGAGCGGGTGAAGGGAATCGAACCCTCGCCTCAAGCTTGGGAAGCTGGCATTCTACCATTGAACTACACCCGCATATGATAATCGTGAGGTTAATAGTAGCATAATTGGGGTTCGGGCGTCAATTCCATTTATCCATAATGCACCATAATTTTGTAGCGGGCGCGGTTAAACCACTTAGGGTTTCGTTTCCAAATTATGCATAACTTGCAGGCATGATTCTTGGCGCGTTATACTGGTGGAATAGCAGCTTGGTCGCACATACCTTTCAGCGATCTGTCAACGGAGGTAACATATGAAAAAAATTTTGCGTGAAGTGTGGAGCTGGAGCAGCTCGATTGCCATTGCCGTCATCATTTCGCTACTGATCAGCACCTTCGTTGTTCAGCCGACTAAAGTACTCGGGCATTCCATGGATCCGACCCTGCAGGACAACAAACGTATTTTCGTATCCAAACTGACCCATACCTTCGCATTTGAGGCGGACTATGGAGATATCGTGATCATCGACAGCCGCGTCGACCGCAAGCGGACATTCAAGGACGACTTGATGGAGAACGGGTTGCTGAGCTTCATCACCGGTAAGGAAGACGATCACATTTATTTCGTGAAACGGGTTATCGGAAAACCCGGGGATACCATCCAAATCAAAAACCAGCAAGTATACAAAAACGGCGAGCTTCTCGATGAACCGTACGTGAAAGAAAAAATGAACCCGACCGCCGAAAAAACATACGTCGTGCCGGATGATCACATCTTCGTCATGGGCGACAACCGGAACCACAGCACGGATAGCCGCGAGATCGGCTTCATTCCGTTCGATCACGTTTTGGGCAAAAAAATGTAAGCTTACCGCGTTTATTCTACCGGGCGTCCGTTCCTTGAACGGGCGCTTTTTTAATTTGTGTGGAGAAGAAATTGTATGGCAGCAGACCGGCATATTTCGTCATCAACCCAGTACATGCCGAAACGACCTATGCAAAAGTTCATGGAAATCCGAGCCGCCTCGACATCCTCTTCCGCGTAATATGCCGGTTCCGGCGCGCATAAAAAAACCGCTGCAAAGCTCGTAGGCTCAGGCGGTTTCCATGTTCTGAAGCATTCACTACTTATTTGCCCTGCGCCTCCTGCAGTTCCGGTTACAAGCGCGATAAAGGCTGGCCGTTCACCCTCGTGCTTCCGCTTCGATCATTCGGGCTTCGTACCAGTCCCAGCCGCTTCCGACATGATCGGGACGATGGGAATCCGAGCCGTATACGCATTCGATTCCCCGCTTTACGCATTCCTGCAAAAACCATTCCGGTACGTAAGGCTTGCCGCAGGTAGGAACGCGAAGCCCCGCCGTGTTGACGTCGATGCCTACTCCTCCCGCTTCCAACTGCGGAATGATCGCTTCCAGCCTGCTTCGGATTTGCGTATCGTCGAACTCCGGAAGCGCCAGTCTGAACTTCTCGATTAAATTGATATGCCCGATCCGCTTGCGCATCGGCAGCTTTGCTGCAAAGGCGATAGCCGCCTCGACATGGTTATAATATTCGTCCACGACATTCGCGATCGAGCCGTAATGGGCGAGAAGTCCATCCTTGAAATCGTCAGGCGTAAAATCGATACAGCGCATCCCGTCGACGCCGGGCAAATAATGAACGGAATAAACGACGTCTTCGAGCTCCTTATACCACTTGTCCACCATTATTTCGGTGTAATCGGTTCGTCCTTGCAAATAATCGAATTCCAGCCCGACCGCAATTTCGATCCTGCCGGCATATTGCTTTTTGATCTCCTGGGCATAAGCGATATAAGCGGGGAGTTCCTCCTCCGACATCGCCAGCTCCGCCATCAGCTTGTCGTTGGACGGAATCCAGCGTGTTGGAAGCGGCGGATGCTCGCTAATTGTGTAACGCTCGAACCCTAAGCTTAGAGCGCGCTCGATATAGAGCTCCTCTTCGGCGCTGCTGCCGTGATAACAAAATTTCGTATGCGTATGACCATCCCATTTGATCGCCACTAAAGTCACCTCGCTGCATCGTACGGCTTCGATAAAAAATACAGGCCACGGATATTCCGCCTGCCGGCGTTTACCGTCGAATTGTAAGCTATTAAAAAATGCCCTTCCCTGTAAGGCCGCCTCCCCTTCAGTCTAACATGAAGCCGTCTCGTCGTCACGCCGCACCATCTGGATTTCGCCTTTCGGACCGCTTCCCAAAAAAACGTACATAGCAAACGCCGCGATCAGTCATACTACAACCGTCGGGGTAACGACATTTTCACATTGGAGGTGATCCGGATGGCAAGCACGGCAGTCAAGGAGCAAACCCGCAAAATTCAAGAAAGCTGCAATAAGCTGCAAAATACGACGGGCGAAATGGACATTCGCAATGAGGTCGAAAAAATCAAGCAAGCATGCAGCGTCATAGAAAGCCAGCTGTAAGCTTCATCTTCATACATGAGCGGCTTCTTTCACACTGGCGCTACCTCGCCTCGCCGCTATCAGGCTCTCCGAGGTACGAAGCAAGGCGGGACAATGGATCCCGCCTTTTGCATGTCCGCGTCCGCATAATTTGTATGACGCACGTCCCCCTTCATTTGTCCGCATCCCGCATACTTTGTATGACGCACGTCCCCCTTCATTTGTCCGCATCCCGCATACTTTGTATAACGCACGCACCCCTTCATTTGTCCGGAGTCCCGCAAGCTTTCCCTTAAACCCGTTCCGCGGTGGATCCCCGCCTATACATTGCATTTTCGCGTACCCTTCACTTGTCCAAAGTCCTGCTTGTTTGCACACGCTCGCTCCACGTCTCACCCGACCGCCGCATTTCCGGACAGACATCTTCTCCGCTTTTGCCGCATACCCTGTATCATTATGGTCGCTGATGTCGAATCGGGCATCGATGCTTGATGTCAGTAAGCTGGAAGGAGATGATTGCGAATGTGCGGAATAACGGGGTGGATCGATTGGCAAAACGATTTGACCCGCCATCCTTCCATTCTTGTAAATATGACCGAAACGATGGCCGCCCGCGGTCCGGACGCCTCCGGGACGTGGATCTCGAGGCACTGCGCTCTCGGTCATCGGCGTCTCAGCGTCATCGATCCGGAGAACGGCGCGCAGCCGATGACCCGGCTGAACGGAGATGTGGCCTACACGCTCGTTTATAACGGGGAGCTGTATAACGCGATCGAGCTGCGCCAGGAGCTCCTTCAGCGCGGGTACAAATTTACGACGCATTGCGATACGGAAGTGCTGCTTGTCGCGTTCATCGAGTGGGGCAGGGCTTGCCTCGACCGTTTGAACGGCATTTTTGCGTTTGCCGTGTGGAACGATCAGGAGCAGTCGCTGTTTCTGGCACGCGACAGAGTAGGCGTAAAGCCGCTGTTCTACGCGGAGCTGGACGGCGTGCTTCTATTCGGCTCCGAGCCGAAAGCGATACTC
Organism: Paenibacillus contaminans; assembly: GCF_003285015.1. Lineage (GTDB taxonomy): Bacteria > Bacillota > Bacilli > Paenibacillales > NBRC-103111 > Paenibacillus_V > Paenibacillus_V contaminans. The sequence continues at coordinate 421,968 of NZ_QMFB01000003.1, forward strand.
GCTCATCCCGACTTCCCCGCCAAAGTCGGTGCGCAGGGCTTCGCCGAATTGTTCGCGATCGGCCCTGCACGCACGCCGGGTGTCGGCGTTTACGAAAAGTTGAATGAGCTGAAGCCCGGACATGCGATGGTATTCGACCGCAACGGCTCGAGCATTCGTCCTTATTGGACGTTAGTCGGTTCGGAGCATTCCGAGGACTTGGACGCTACGGTACAACGCGTACGAGAGCTGCTTATCGATACGGTGGAACGCCAGCTTGTCTCCGACGTCCCCGTTTGTACGCTGCTGTCGGGCGGTCTCGATTCGAGCGCGCTGACCGCGATTGCCGCATCTTATTACAAACGGAACAACCAAGGGAATCTGCATACTTATTCAATCGATTACGTGGACAACGACAAGCATTTTCAGGCCAATTCTTATCAGCCCAATTCCGACGCGCCTTGGATAAAACGGATGACCGAATTTCTCGGTACGCAGCCGCATTCGTACCAATTCGATACGCCGGAGCTTGCGGATTCGCTGATTCCGTCCATGCAGGCAAGGGATCTTCCCGGTATGGCCGATATCGACGGATCGCTCTTCCTGTTCTGCCGCGAAATCAAAAAAGGCGCAACCGTAGCCGTATCCGGAGAAGCTGCAGATGAAATTTTCGGCGGGTACCCGTGGTTTCATCGCGAAGATGCGCTGCAGGCCGAAACGTTCCCATGGTCTCTCGCTTTCACGGAACGCCTGCAAATCATGTCGCCCGAGCTGATCGATTGGACGAAGCCGGAGCAGTATTTGAAGGATCGGTACCGGCAAGCGCTCGACGAGGTTCCCCATTTGAACGGCGAAACACCGCAGCAGCGGAAAATGAGAGAAATTTCCTACTTGAACATTACGCGGTTCATGCCCACGCTTCTGGACCGCAAGGACCGGATGAGCATGGGGGTCGGACTGGAGGTCCGCGTTCCGTTCTGCGATCACCGGCTTGTCGAATACGTTTGGAATATTCCTTGGGAGCTGAAAACGGCCGGCGACCGGGAAAAAGGCATTCTCCGCAAAGCGATGGCCGGCATTCTTCCTGACGATGTGCTCACCCGCAAAAAAAGCCCTTATCCGAAAACGCATAACCCGAATTACCTCGAAAAAGTTAGAGTATGGCTCGGCGATATCGTGAACGACTCTACTTCTCCGCTGCTCCCGCTAATCAATGCCGCCAATATACGAGAACTGATCGACACGGCGACGCCGCGTTCCAACTTTCCTTGGTTCGGACAGCTGATGAGCACGCCGCAGCTATTCGCGTATTTGATTCAGATGGACACCTGGCTGCGAACCTATAAAATCAGCATGTAGTTGTCTTATATCCCGAAGCAAGCGGACGTCCGAAAACGGCCGCTTGTTTTTTTTGCGATGCGGGTCGGACGACGCCCAACCGCTATTCGACGACACTTCTGAGCAGATCGCAGGTTGCCCCCTCCCGATCGATATTCACTTCCTTTTCGATGGCTATGCATGAAAGGTAAACGACTTTTCAAAATAAAGTTTATTGCGTACAATATCTATTAACTCATCGAAAAGGAGAAAGCAGCCATGCCGCGTTTAGCCGAGCCTTTTGCGCTCAAAAATTTATCCTTGTCCAACCGGATCGTCATGCCCCCGATGTGCCAATATTCCGTAGCGGATAAAGACGGAAAGCCGAACGACTGGCATTTGGTGCACTACGTATCGCGTGCTGTTGGCGGTACCGGCCTAATTATCGTCGAAATGACGGATGTCGAGCCGGACGGCCGCATTTCCGACTACGACCTTGGCTTTTGGTCGGACGATCACATCCCGGCCTTTGCGCGCATCGTTTCCGAAGTGCATCGCTACGGGTCCAAGATCGGCATTCAAATCGCCCATGCCGGAAGAAAGGCGCTTGATGCGGCCGTTCCGGTAGCGCCGTCTGCGATCCCTTTCGCTGCGGACGCCAAAATGCCCCGTGCGCTGCAAACCGCGGAGGTACGCGATATGGTCGGCCGCTTCCGCGAAGCCGCAAGACGGGCCGTCGCAGCCGGCGTCGACACGATCGAGCTTCACGGGGCGCACGGTTATTTAATCCACCAATTCCACTCTCCCGGCATGAATCGGAGAGACGACGAATATGGCAAAGATCTCGCATTATTCGGCTGTGAAATCATTCGCGAGGTCAAAAGCGTCCTCCCGGACGGCATGCCTCTTCTCATGCGGGTATCGGCGATCGAATATATGGAAGGCGGGTACGATCTGGACCATAGCCTTGCGGTCTTTGAACGGTATAAGGAAGCCGGCGTCGACCTGTTCCACGTTAGCACCGGTGGCGAGGGCGGGCCCGCCGGACCGCGGAAGCCGGGCAATTATCCCGGTTATCAGGTGCCGTTCGCTCGCGCGGTGAAAGAGAAGCTAAACGTCCCCGTCATCGCCGTCGGCTTGCTTGACGAGCCGCAGCTTGCAGAAGCGACCGTCGCCAATGGCGATGCCGACCTTGTCGCCGTCGGACGCGGCATGCTGCGCGATCCGTATTGGGCGACGCATGCGCTTCGCGCGCTCGGCGGAAAACCGCAGCTGCCGAAGCAATACGAGCGCGGGTACTGAACGTTTTAAACAAGGATTAACAAGAAGGTTCGACCGCCGACGTGTGACCGAGCACCGTGCGACGGGAGGCGCGCGTTGCGGAGTCCCTCGCTCATCGCTTGCAACACTGCTGCCCGATTTTGCTCGCTTGCAATCGATTCCGGATTCGCCTCCTCGCATGCAGGCCGAAATTGCCCGCTTGATGCGGCTTTTTGGCCCGGCACATCGGCGAATCCATTCGCGAAGCAGGCGAAATCGAATTACAGTGATAGGGAACCTAGAATTCTTGCTCCAAGCGGATATTTTCGGACTCAAGCGCAGACAACAGTTCCCACTATAAAGTAAAGAGAGCGGGATTATCCCCCGCTCTCCAGTATTGCCGTCAGCTTCCGCAGCGCTTCGCCGCGGTGGCTGATTTTATTTTTATGCTCGGCGGAAAGCTCCGCCATCGTGCGGCCCAGCTCGGGCACATAGAAGAGCGGGTCATAGCCGAAGCCGGCTTCGCCGCGCGGAGCGCCGATGATGAAGCCGAGGCACTCGCCTTCGACATGCAGCGTTTCGCGGGATGCCGGATCGTACAGCGCAAGCGCGCAGACGAAGGCGGCGCCGCTCAGCACGAGCGGATGCCGCTCGCCGCCGGCCGTTTCGCCGCCCGCTTGCGCAGGCAGTTCATGCGGCTGTACGCGCTGTCCCAGCTCGGCAATCAGCTTCGCGTTGTTCATAGCGTCGGTCGCATGCTCGTCAGCGTAACGCGCCGATATGACGCCGGGCGCTCCGTTAAGCGCATCTACGCAAAGTCCCGAATCGTCGGCCAGAACAGGCTCGCCCAGCCTTTCGGCGATCGTGCGGGCTTTGATCAGCGCATTGTCCGCGAAGGTAGCCCCGTCCTCGACGATATCGGGCATATCCGGCACCTCGTTCAAGCTCTTCACTTCGATGCCGAAGGGCTGAAGCAGTTTGGCGAATTCTGCTGCTTTCCCGCGGTTCCTCGTGGCGATGACAAGCGTTTTATTTGCCTGAAACAGTTGCCGCATGCGCCGTTCCCCCAATTCGTCCCGCAATCGGACCAAGCACCTGACGCTGCAGCTCGATCATCGACTGGATGCCCGATTCTGCAAGCTCCAGCAGGCTGTCAAGCTCGTCTCTCGAGAACGGGGCTTCTTCGCCCGTTCCTTGCACCTCGACGAATTTGCCTTGGCCGGTCATGACCACGTTCATATCGACTTTAGCGGACGAATCCTCAACGTAACACAAATCAAGCGCGGGCTCGCCGCCCACTATGCCGACGCTGACCGACGCCAAAAAATCGGTAATCGGAAATTTCGCCAGCTGCTTCGCCTCGACAAGCTTGTTAATCGCAATCGCCATGGCGACGAAAGCCCCCGTAATGGATGTCGTGCGCGTTCCTCCGTCAGCTTGAATGACGTCGCAATCGAGCGTAATCGTGCGCTCGCCGATTTTATCGAGCTCGACGACGGAACGAAGCGCGCGCCCGATCAGCCGCTGAATTTCCATCGTCCGGCCCCCGAGCTTACCTTTAGCCGATTCGCGCTGATTGCGGACCTGAGTGGCGCGCGGAAGCATCGAATATTCCGCCGTGATCCAGCCTTTGCCTTGCCCCTTCATAAAAGGCGGAACGCGGTCCTCCACCGTCGCGGTGCAAATGACCTTCGTATCCCCAACCTCGATAAGCACGGAGCCTTCCGCGTGTTTTATGTAATCTGTCGTTATCGTAATCGGCCGCAGCTGGTCGCCGGCCCTTCCGTCTATTCTCATAACAGTCGTCCCCCTCAGCGTAAAGTATACTTCATTTTACCAAAACCGATCAAGGAACCCCAAGATGCCTAGTTTTGAGCAGCTGCTGCCGCATCACGGGATCTCCGGATCAAACGCGGAAAAAGAGGGCCTTCGCCCTCTTCTTCGATTCGGCAGCGGATAATGGCCCTTTACATTTTGACTGGGTTAATGTTTGTCGGCCTTATCACCGGCTTGCTTAAATTCTCGTTATTCGCGGCCGTTACTTTTACATCCCCGTTAACCATGATTTGCACCTTGGAGGCTCCGGTATTCTCGGTTACCGAGAGAACGACCGCTTGCAGCGCGTCAGCGGATATTTTTTTGTCCTGCTCCAATATTTTATCCGTAAAGTCGACGGTTACCGTGCTCTTATCTTCCGAAAGCTTGACGGCCAGCACTTCTGCATTCGGCGCAACAACCTTGGACAGCCCTTTGCTGGAGGACGGGCCTTTAATAAGCTGATCGATGGCGGCTTTCGCCACTTGATCCTGCTCCGTCCGGTTGATCATCCGCGTAACCGGAACGAAATAACGATTGCCGTCCGCATCCGTATTCGAGAAGTATACCGTAACCGGCGTCGATTGGCCGATTTCGGCTCCCGGCGCGAGCTCCATGTTAATCCCTTTCGCTCTGGTGAGCGGAGCGTCGAGCGGCGTTTTGGCGACCGGCATTTCCTTGAGATCCTTGCCGTTTAACCGAAGCTGCACTTTATCCACCGTCGTAAAGCCGGTCAGCGTCCAAGTAATGGCTTCCAACAGTCTTCGCTCGTCCTCGGCTTTATATGCGGCAAATTCTTTGGAAAAATCGACCGTCGCCAGCTTTTGCTCGCTATTGATGTTCACCGTAAGCTTCGTTCCTTTGGGCAGCAAGCCCGTAAAGCCTGCGGGAAGCATGCTTTGGGCAGGCCCTCCGTCCACCAAATATTCGAGCGCTTGCGCCGCGATCCCCTCTTTCTTGGGAACGTTGATGCTGAGGGGCGCGATGAAGCCTTTCTCATTCTTATAGTAGACCGTTACCTGCTGAGACTCCGCGGCGGATACCGGAGCGCTCGTCTCCGTTCCCGCCTGCTTGCCGCCGTTCATCATTTCCTCCGCCCCGATCGGCGGCGGATCGATTCCTTGGCTGGTGTTATCCTTGAATGTCGAGCAACCGGACGTCAGCACGACGATAATCGCCGCTGCGGCCAGCCAGCGCATTCGTCCTTTCATAGCCATTACGATTCCTCCTCGAGCGTTTCGACCGAAACGCAGTATCGTTAGCGGCAAGTCGCTAAACCTGCTGCCCGAATGTCCGGCATCCCGACAATTCGCCGAGTGCCTGTTTGTACTACTATGTATACGAGCCCCCGGATATTTTATAACCATATTTTGTCCAAGTTTTTGAACGGATTTCAACAAGGATAAACGGCTATTACGAGGTAGAAACACGATTTCAAATGTGGCCATGGCTAAGCTCCTTTGGTGCCCCATCCCCATTACCTCTTGTTCGTCTTCGGCGCTTCCTGTCACGTCTGACATTTACCGTCCTCTAACCGGTATTCATACCCGCTTGCCCATCCTGTTCGTCGCTTGCAGTCCGATTTTGCCCACTTGGAATCGAGTCCGGCTTCCTTTCCCCGCCCGTAGTCCGAAAACGCCTGCTTCCAGCGGGTATTTTGCTAGGCACACCGGTAAATCCGTTCTCCAAGCCGGCTAATTCGGACTCCAGCGTTTGGCGAACCTCGATTCCTTGCTCCAAGCGGGCTATTTTCGGACTAAAGCATATAGAGGAGCCTTAATGGCAGCGTAGGAATGAACGGCTTTGCCCTCCTTTAAAGGACCGGCGTGGTAACCGGAAAATTTGAACAAAAAAACCGCCTCGCGGGCGGTTTGATTTGCACGCTGACGGTAAGCTGTCGTATTGAAGCTCATGGCCCATTTTATTGGAGCTTAATCCGGTTTGTTCAACCCCTTCGTTTACCATCCGAAAAACGTTTGAACCAGCAAATAAACGTTCAAGGCGGCGATAATAACCGCGACCGTCCAAGCCAGCGCCTTCAGCCACGGCCGATTGACGAACTCGCCCATCTTTGCTTTGTCGCTCGTGAATTTCACAAGCGGAATGACCGCAAACGAAAGCTGCAGCGATAATATAACCTGGCTCAAAATAAGCAGCTGCGCCGTCCCGCTCTCCCCGTACATGGCCGTTACGATCACGGCGGGGATTATCGCGATCAAACGCGTGATGAGCCGGCGCAGCCACGGCGCAAGCCGCAGGTTCAGAAAACCTTCCATAACGATTTGCCCGGCCAGCGTTCCCGTCAATGTCGAGTTTTGCCCCGAAGCCAGCAGCGCGACTCCGAAAAGAATGCTGCCGATCGTCGTCCCCAGCAGCGGCGTCAGCAAATTGTACGCCTCCTGGATTTCTGCAACCTCCGTCATGCCGGCTCTGTGGAACGTAGCCGCAGCGATAATCAGAATGGCCGCATTGATGAATAAAGCGAAAAATAAAGCGATCGTCGAATCCCAAGTGGCGTATTTGATCGCCTGACGTTTGCCGAGGCTCGTTTGCTCGAAGCTGCGCGTCTGCACGATCGACGAATGCAAATACAAGTTATGCGGCATAACCGTCGCGCCCAAAATCCCGATGGCGATATAAAGCATCATCGGATTCGTTACGATTTCTGCGCTTGGCACGAACCCTCTGGCGATGCCGCCCATATCGGGCTTCGCCAGGAACATTTCCACGAGAAAGCATCCGCCGATCGTTACGATCAGCACGATTACGAGCGTTTCGATATAACGAAACCCTTTATTTTGCAGCAGCAGCACGATCAAAACATCAACTGCCGTTATCATTACGCCATATACGAGCGGAATGCCGAACAGCAGGTTGAGCGCAATCGCCGAGCCGATAACCTCCGCAAGATCGCAGGCCGCTATCGCAAGCTCGCACAACAGCCACAGCGTAAATGCGACAGGCTTCTGATAATGATCGCGGCAAGCCTGCGCCAAGTCCCTTCCCGTGACGATGCCAAGCTTGCCGGCGAGCGCCTGCAGCAAAATCGCCATCAAATTGGAAATCAGGATGACCGACAATAAGGTGTAGCCGAATGCCGAGCCTCCGGCGATGTCCGTCGCCCAATTACCCGGATCCATATAACCGACGGCAACCAAATATCCCGGCCCGGCAAAGGCTAAAAACTTTTTGAACCACGAGCCGTTCACCGGCACTTTGAGCGACCGGTGCACTTCCGGCAGCGACGCCCTTCCGTCATTGATACGCCATGCTGCATTCGGCTGTCCGGCTTGTTGCTCTTGCGCGAGCCCTATTCCTGTGTCTTGGCTCATCTTGTGTCATCTCCGTTCTTGTATATGCAAAACCGCAAAACATGGTACTAGCTAAATTTGTTGCGTAAGGGCAACACTGAGTTATAAAAACACCTCTACTGTCGCTGCTCCGGATCACGAATAAGCGGCTGTTAGAGGTTGGAAATTTGGGGCTCAAAGGAACGAACGCCTAGCTGTCGAGCTTTACTTATCCTATGCAGGCGGTAAAAGATTAGGTTCCTGATTTAAATTGTAGGCATCCAATCTTTTTTTGTCAATGGAAACCTTTTGCCTGAAGGCAACAATTCTTTACGTCACGGCTCGTCTGCCTCAACAAGCCCGAAACACCGAGATGCCGTCCCGTTGCTCTTCACGGATGCGCTCCAATGCCTGCAAATAAAACAGGTGCGCAAGCGTCTCCGATAAGGCGAACCGAAGCTGATGAATCGATAGCCGGGTACCGAATATCCGAATACAAAGCTCATATGCCGTCATGGGCTCGGCTAAGCGGGCATGCATGAGCGCGAGCCGCTCATCGTGATGCGCGATCAGCTCGCCGGCACGCCGTACGAACGATGCGAACGGCTCCCGGTGACCCGGATACGCTTTGTCCGTTTCATATTGCTGCATGTCGCGAAGACTATCCAGAAAAGATTTAAGCGGGTTTTCATCAAAACCTGGAATATAGCTGACGTTGGGAGAAATTTGCGGAAGCACATGATCCCCGCAAAACATGTGACGCCGTTCCCTGTCATAAAAACATAGATGGCCCTCGGCATGACCAGGCGTATGGATTGTCTCGAAGGTTCTTGAGCCAAGCTGCACGGCAGCTCCGGGCTCGATAACCGCAACTTCCGGCTGAGGCGAAACAAGGGGGACGAAGCTGTCGAGATGGGGCACAAGCCGCTCAGCCGGCTCGCCTGTCAAGCCGTGCTTTTGAAACAAGTCGGCGATCTTTTGCGTTATCGGCATGCCGTCCCGCCATAGCTGCTTGACTTGGTCATATCCTGCGGCCGACATGCGGACAGGCGTATGGCTGCGCTCCTGAAACCAGCCCGCCATCCCGTAATGATCCGGGTGATGATGAGTCAGCACAACCTGTTCGATATCGCCGAAACCGATGCCATTCTCGTCTAGCGTTTGCTCCCAAATCGTCTCGGCGTCTTTCGTATGTAAACCCGGGTCGATGACGGTGAACCCTTGCTGCCCCCGCAAAATATAGCCGTTTACCCACCTTAATGGAAAAGGCAGCGGGACCTTCACCTGAAGCACGCCGTCTTCCCATATTTTCGTACCGCGTATAATCGGATTAACCGCCATGCTGCTCCCCCGCTCTTTTCGTGCCGACCAAAATAAGTCTTTTGGATGCCGATTCTTGAAATGGCGTCCCGTCGGGCGAGCCGAAAATACCGTCTATTTTGAGCGACGTAGCCGTAAGCATCCTTTCGAAATCGCCGATCCGGTACAGCTTAACCTGCTCCATATACCGGCGCTCCGGCTTTCCTTCTTCACGGATGACGATCAGCTTGCGCACGCAGCCGTCTTCGATCGAACGGCTTTCTTCTATAATATGAGCTCCATCCTCGCGCTTCGTAAAAGGCACGAGATGCCGTTCAACGTAAAACGCATTCAGAAAGTCGATAATGAACCTGCCGCCGTCCTCCAGCAGCCTGTCGATTTCATGAAGAACGCGTATATTCTCATGGTCATCCGCAAAATACCCGAAAGACGTAAACAGGTTGACCACAGCATCGTAAGGCCCTTTAAGCGGCACGTCCCTCATATCGCCGCGTACCCAGGTAACCGAATGCTCGGTATCGTACATTGTAGCCTGTCTGAGCAGCGCATCCGACAAATCCATCCCCGTCACCCGATAACCGGCTTCGGCCAACGCGAGCGAATGGCGGCCCATCCCGCAGCATAAATCGAGTACCTCAGCCCCCATCGGCAGATCGAGCCAGCGGATCATTTTGCGTACCTCGGACATGGCGCATTCCAAATCCCGATGCTTGTATACGGTCAAATAATCTTTGCCAAAGCTTTGTTCATACCACGCAGTCATTACTGAACGCTCCCCACTCTCCGTGCTATATCCCATTGTAACGATTTGCCCGGGGGTAAGCAATGAAACCCAAGCTTTGTAACGCTATAACCGCTCTCTTGCGGCCTGCTATAGGCTACAGGATCAGATTGATGAACTTCCAGTACGGCACGCAAAGCGCTACGAGAGCGACGACGACAGCCGCATAACATAACGCCACACGTTTCCCCTGCTTGTGCGTGAACGCTTTTTCCTCGCTGCTGTAATAGGCCGTCAAATAAGTAGGCGACTGATAAGGGAAAAAGAACGGGTCCGTCGACAGCAAAATGACAAACACGAGCACCCACGGGTGAATGCCGATCTGCGCCGCCAATGGCAGCATCGACATGACCAGCACGATGACCGCCGGATCGTCCCGGATCACTAGCGTAACGAGGAACGAAATCACGATAACGGCGAGCAAAAACGCATATGGCGACCCCATAAAAGGCTCCATATATTCCGCAAGCGAACCCGTCAGCACATCGACGACGCCAAGCTGCGCAGCGACCTGCGTAAAGCTGAAAGCAACCCCGATAAACAGCAGGAACGGCCAATCGATGCCGCTTTTTAGCGTCTTATTGTCCAGCACGCCGCCAACGATCAAAGCCGCAAACCCGAGGAGCATGATCCATACGTTATCGATGCCATGCAGCGGCTGCAGCATCATGAGACCGATGCAGCCGATCGTTACGGCAAGCGTCGTTTTCTCGTCCCTAGTCAGCTTGCCGAGAATGCGAAACTGCTCCTGCAGTACTTGGTCCGACAGCGGTTTGCCGGGCGAATCCGGTTTAAAAAACAGCTTGATGCAAAGCTTCATCCCCAAGACGAAAAGCAGGAGCGGTGGCAGCGCATAGCCCATCCAGGCAAACCAGGAAAGCTGGTTCTGGCCCGGTACTAAGCCGTAGGCCATCACGTTCGTATACGATCCGGTCAGGAAAAACGGCGCCATAAAACCGTAAAACACCATTGCCGCAAGACCGAGCCCGGCTGCGCCTTTGCTTCTGTGAGCGAAGCCCATCGATTCGGAAATCGTCTTGGCGATCGGCACGCCGAGCGTAGCTTTGGCCGTGGAGGATGGAATAAGCGGATTAAGCAGCAGTCCGCTAATCGTAATTCCCCAAAGCTGCCCGTTGTAGCTCTTGGGAAACGCCCTCAGCGCGATCAGCGAAAGCCTGTATAAAATGCCGGACTTCGTAATCGCCGTACCTAACGCCAAAATGAAAAGCATATAAAACCAAACAGGCTCGGCGAAGCCGGATAAAGCCGCGTTCGGCTCCGCGATGCCGCTAAGCACCCAATACATCGCCATAAATAACGCGACCAGAAAATCCGGAACGATGTTCACGATCCAGAGCAGCACAGCCGCAAGCGCTACGCCGACAAAATCCATTCCTTCCCGCGATAAACCGCCGATCGGATCGGACAAACGGAAAAACAGCACGCATGCGGCTGCGAGCAGGACGGCGATGACCGCACCCCAGCCGTTTTGGCCGATAAAGCGTTTGCCCGCCTCTTCCACGCGGATTTTGCGCTTGAGATTGTCCAGCGACAGCTTTGCTTGCCAATATGAACGCCCACCTTCCCCATTCGAATCGGTGGATGAATGCGGAACCGTTTCCGATAAAAGCGCCGCCATATTAATATATTCGAGCGCTTTGTCGGGGTCGCTTCGCCGCCTGCAAAAGTCGGCGCCGAGCTGATACAGCTCCTCGGCTTGAGCATCCGTAAAATAGTGCTTGCGGCCGCTCAAGGCCGCCTCCAGCTTCGCGAAAGCGGCATCGCTCGCGGAATCGAGTTCATGCGTTACATATTGAAGGAATATCGCATAACGGCCAAATAACACGGCATCCGGGCAGCGATCCATGTATGCGAACGCAGGCGTCCGCCAGTCGTCTTGAACGCTATCTTTCCCGTCTTCTTCGAGTCGGTCGATCAACTCGAGTAGCAGCCTCCATTCCTCGCTCTCGCCCAATAAGCGGACCGCTTCAAGCGCGTTTCCCTCGTCAGTCAAATAAGTCGCCAGCTCGCGAATGTACGCGGTTCTCTCTTCATGCCCGAACTCTTTAGCGAAAGCTTCGCCTAACGTCTTCCGAAAAGCCGGATCGATCGTAATCCGATCGCGGTCGAAACGATCGGCATTGACGAATACGGCAAGCTTCCGGTGCTCCTCCCATGCTTCAGGCAAAGCCGGATTACCGAGATAGCACGCGAGAAAACGAAGACTGGCAAACGGCGCCGCAGCGCTATACAGAAGACTCCGCCGCAGGGGTTCAGGGAGCGCGTTTAGCTCGTCGCCTACCAGCTTCTGCTTCTCCTCCTTCGAGCTGTGCAGCTCGCGGTTAGTCGAAACGAGCCGCTTGGACAACAAGCGGATGAAATAGCCCGATATGGCCGGGCTTTCATTCGTCAGCTCCAGGAACGTCGCCGCATCGATTCGCAGCAGCGTCGTGTCGCCTTGCGCCAAAGCCGTCGCCGTTCGGGGCTCTCCGGTAAGTAGCGCCATTTCACCGAGCGTGTCGCCTTCCCGCAGCAAAACGAGGGGATGGAGCTGTCCGTCATCCCCTTGCGTGAACAGCTCGACTTGGCCGGCATATATGATAAACATACTGTCGCCTTCATCATGCTGATTAAAAATAACTTCGCCATGCGAAGCTTTCATCTGCTCCAGCTTCCCGTGCAGCCGCGCCTGCTCGATCGCCGTCAATCCGCGAAACATCTCTAGCTGCGTAACACGCATCGTTACCCACCTTGAATCGTTTTATAGTAAAGGATACAAATAAAGGTAACATAGGAATGGTAGATTTTGAAGCTTGGGATTCCATTTTCAAGTTTAAGAAGATTAGAATTCGAGGAGTAGCGCACCGTATTTTTGTCGCGGTTAAAGGTCATTGCACTGAGGTGAGTAAAGTTCCAGTTTATCCAAATCCACAATAAAACCGTATGCTTTCAAAATATCCAATCCAAGCAATCCTTTATGCGATTTAGGGAGGATCCCGACATCAACTTCCACCTGCTCTATCCTAAGAGTATCAACATGGATATAATCCATCACTTTAGTGTAAAAAGGTACCGTTCCACCGATTCCGTAAGCTTCATAAACCGGGTCACCATTCTCATATGTAACACCAATTACCTCCAACACATCCGGGCTGAATACGGTATGCGATGAGCCTGTATCAATTACAGCATCTGCGATCTGCAATATTTTCCCGCGATAACATATCGTTATCGTAGTAGTAAGGAGTTGTCCGTCATATTTAATCTTCATGAGCCTCGTCTCACTCTCAACAAAGGATCCTTGCGCAAATGAATGACACAATCCTTATTAGAAGTGTGATAAACGATGTTCCCTGGTTCAGCGCCAAAAAACTCTCTGTTCGCATCCTTCTCAGATACCGCCCGGATAGGCGCTACTTCGGTAATTATTTTTTGGTCATCTTCTTCTTTGTAGTCAAGTATGGTAAGCAGTACAAATTGGTCGGGAAACAAATCTCTGACTTCCTGCCATTTCATCGTAATTCCCCCTTAAACTACTTTAGTCCTGATTTCATTTTATCACATTATTCCGTTCATTCGAGCATCTTCGGGTATGTACGCCAGAATCAGAAAGCACGAATCTCCCCATCTTCTGCTAATTACCATTCTGAAATCCGTTAAAGCTATACCTGCAGGTCCACTTGTACCTTGGAAATCAGCCTTAAACGGGTTTGAAGCCCATTTTTCATGATATAAAGCACCTTAAGTCATGGCCGCTCATAATATGATTTGACTGTATCCCTTTACCTTGTAACTATCTAAATCCCAGGCAAGGAGGGGTGACACATTGAAGGGCAGCGACCACAAAAGCAAGTTTTTACTCACGCATCGTGAGCGCGAGGTTTTCGAACTGCTGGTGCAAGACAAAACGACCAAAGATATTGCACAGCAGCTCTTTATCAGTGAAAAAACCGTGCGCAACCACATTTCCAATGTGATGCAGAAATTGAACGTAAAAGGTCGTTCACAAGCAGTTGTCGAGCTGATCAAGCTTGGGGAATTAAAGATTTAACGGATGCCCCTTTCACTCAACCCAACCTTCTGTTCCTCCATCTGCTGTTTTATACGGCGGATGGGCGATGGAAGGTTCTTTGAGTTTTGTGTAAGGAACATCGGCAGTGGTTTCCCTGATGCGAAATGGAGAACCGGTTCCTAAGTGGCAACTGGTGATTTACGGAACCTCCTACCGAAATAAAAGAACTTCCGCCAAACGGCGGAAGTTCTTTTATTGTTGCTTACCGTCCCGGCGTGCCTGCCTGGAACGGGAAGATGCGCTCGACTGTCGTGTAGAACTCTTTGATGAACCCCGATACGGGTTTGCCGTTCTTGATATCCTGGGCGTAGACGTCCATCCGCTGCACGAAATCGGGGTTGGCGGATACGAATACGTTGTCGATATTTTTGTTCATCGATTTTACTTTATCCGCGATCTGCGTCTTCATTTGGTCCGTTACGTCAACGATCGTTTTATTATTCGTCGACGGATCGTTGCCGTTGGTTACGCCCGCTCCCGGATGGAGCCCGCAGCCTACGAAGGCGGTTCGGCCTAAGACGAACACGTTTGCCGACTTGATGCCGTCCATCGCTTCCACTTCATTGGCGATCGCTTGACTGTTCTCCAGATTCGTATTTCCGTCACCCGCCACATTAAGCGGCGCCGGCGTATTGTACGGTCCCGGCGACTGCCAAGCCGTTCCGCCCTGAGCGTTATAGTGGTTGCCCAAGCCATGGACGTTGCCTGTAGCATTCGGCATCACGCCCCGATCGGACGCCTTATGCGCTATATCCGTCCCGCCTTGGCGCTGCTCGCGTCCGCAGCCGGAAACCGCCGATATCATCGCTAGTGTCAGCATGGACATCGCAATGCCTTTCACAATATGTTTCATACTCAACCACTCCTTATTAGAGGTTGTTTATAAAGCTCCCTCCGATAACGAAGCATGACAGAGGGGTATTCGCAAATCGGACCATGAATGTTTCCGGTAACTGTGCCTGCGCCATGTTATTTGCCAATAAATTGCTGCGTAAACATTTTGCCGCACGGACCGCCGTCAACGATCCCGATTCCGATGTGAGTGAAGCTCGATTTCAAAATGTTCTCGCGGTGCCCCGTCGAGTTCATCAGCGAAGTATGAGCTTTAGCGACGGACGAGTTGCACGCGATGTTCTCGCCGGCTGTGCGGTACGATATGCCGAATTTTTTCATCATATCGAACGGCGAGCCGTAGGTCGGCGAATCATGGGAGAAGTAATTCAAATCGACCATATCCTTGCTTTTTAAGCGAGCGGAATTCGCTAAGGCGGAATCGACGGCTAGCGGCGCCAAACCGGCTTTTTTACGTTCCTGATTGACCAAATCGACCATCTGCTGCTCTTCCGCGCTTAGGCCTGTTGTCGGCGGCTTTGACGGAGCAGGCGTCGGCGGTTGCGGTGTCGGCGGCTTAGGCGTCGGTTTAGGAGTAGGCTTCGGCCGCGGTATTTTTAAATTGCCATACGCCCATAAAATCGACTCGAGCGTTTTTCCGTCCACTGCTCCGGTCGCGGGAAGCCCGTAAGCTTTCTGGAACGCTTTTACCCCCTGTACCGTCTGCTCTCCGTAGTAACCGGTAATCGGGCCCGCGTAATAACCGAGCGATTTCAGCATCCCTTGTACCGCAAATACGTCGGGCCCTTGCGAGCCCCCGCCGAATCCATGCGCCGTAAGGGTAGGCACAACGATCAGTGCGATGGAGAGGAGCCCGATTAGGAAAAGCTTTTTACTTCGGCGATACATTCCTGACAAGTTATTCACTCCCTGTATCCTGATCTGTAGTCCGCTTGCCCCGAAAAACATCGGCTTATGCCTGAGGCGGACAACTTTACTATTCCCGAGCGGAGGTAAAAGTACTACGGCAAATGCAAAAAAAACCGCAGACGGCGTCTGCGGTTTTAAACCGAACTATAAATAGGCTTCGATATGCTGCAGCACTTGACGAATTTCTTTCTCCTTGCAGCTTTTTAGTACGGCCAGCATCCCTTTGACGATGACCTTCTGCGGATTCGGCTTGTCGAATTCGGCTTCCAGCACCTGGATACTGGAAAGCAAATCCTCGCGCTGCGCGCTTTCGAGCTGCAGCCCTTCGATAAGCTTGCGAAGAAGCGATATTTCGTCATAAACGGTACGCGCTTTTTTGAACGAAAACATTTTAGCCTTCTCGGCAAACTGTTCGATCTTCGCTTCGCTCAGGATGGGCTCCGGCCGTTTAGCTATCATGCTGAACATGACATCGTCCAAACGATCGGCCAAAAACTCGGCCAGCTTGCGGAAGTCGAGACTTTCCGGAGCAAACAGCACATATTGCGAGTATTCATGGTTCAATCCGCTGAATAACGAAGCTCCGTCCAGCATGTATGGCCTCGCTTCCTCGCCGTAAATCGCGAGTATATGCGAACGGTACGTCTCGATCGTCTGAGCCCGCAGACCGAAAAGAAACTGCTTCATATCTTCATTGATATGGAGCGCATGCTCTTTGAACAGCATCATAATAAAATCATGATTCTCGACGAATTGCTCGAACTGCACCTCGGTCAGACGGATGAGTCTTTCGCGGGGCTCGATGTCCGAGTCGCCGGCGATCGCCTGCATTTTGGTCATAAATTCGGTAAATCCGTGCTCGAAGATCGAGATTAAGAGATGCTCCTTGGACTTGAAGTAAAAGTACAAGGAGCCTTTGGCGATGCCCGCCGTATCGGCAATTTCTTGAATCGATGTGGCGTGATAGCCTTTATTCGCAAAACATTTGATCGCCGTATCGAGAATAAGGCGTTTTTTATCGTTCACGGCGCATCACATCCTTAGACTTCCGTTTGAAGGGGAGCCCTTCTTCTTTTCTTACCGAACTTCGCGAGGAACTCGTATACGATCGGCACGATCAGCAAGGTGAGGAGCGTAGAGCTCGTCAAGCCGCCGATAACGGTAACGCCAAGTCCTTTGGAAATAATGCCGGAGCTTTCGAAGCCGAAAGCAAGCGGGAGCAGCGCTCCGATCGTCGCCAAGGCGGTCATCAAAATCGGACGAAGCCTCGTTCCGGCCGCCTCAAGCAGCGCTTCGCGCGTAGTGAGGCCTTCGCGTTCTTTATGAATAACGCGGTCGAGCAATACGATCGCATTCGTGACGACGATACCGATTAGCATTAACGCACCCATCATGGCTGCAGCGCTTATCGTTTCACCTGCGAACAGCAAACCGACAAGAGCGCCGATCGCCGTAAACGGCAGCGAGAACAAGATCGCAAATGGCGTCATCGCGCCGCCGAACGTAATGACAAGTACGAGATAAACGATCGCGACTGCCGCGGCCATGGCCAGTCCGAGCTGCTTGAACGTTTCGTTCAACTGCTCCGTAACGCCGCCAAACTCCACCTTCACAGTGTCGGGAAGCTTCAATTCATCTACTTTGGCCTGCAGGTCGCTCGAAGCTTTCCCTACGTTAGCCGTCGTAATATTTGCTTTGATATCGACATGCATGACGCCGTCTTTGCGCGATATCGTATTCGGGGAAGCCCCTTCTTGCACTTCAACGATATCTTTAAGCGGCACTTCCATGCCGAGCGGCGAGGTAACCGTCGTGTTCTTGATGTCTTCGATCGAATTAAACGACTTCTTATCTACCTGAATAAACACTTGGAGCTGCTTTCCGTCCGCTTTCACGGTCGTCAGCGCCGGATTATCCCGCACCGGACTAAGCTTCATCGCAATTTGACCGGCTACCAGGCCGAATTTGCTGAGCTTCTGCTGGTCCGCTACAAGCGTGTACTGATCGTACGATTTGGAAATCGTATTTTCAACCTTCTCGAATGTGCTGTCGTTTGCCATGATGCCCTGAATTTGATCGACGACAGGCTTAATATCGTCCAGAGATTCGCCGAATACGGAGAGACTCAGACCGCCGCCGCCGAAGCCGCCGCTCATATCCATCGTATTCCATTCTCCGCCTGCGGGCTCGAGCTTGCGGAGATCCTCGAGCAGCAGCTTCGTTTCTTCTTCAAAGTTCGGATAATTATTTTTGTACTGAATGTAGAACAAGGCGGACTTGGAAGGTCCCGGGCTCATCGGATTTTTGCCGCCGACCGAATATTGCATGTTCATAAGGCCTTCGCGTTTAAGAATCAGCTTTTCGGCTTCCAGCGACTTTTTCTCTACGTCTTCAACCAGCTCGCCCGGAGCCGGGGAATACGTGATCATCGTATATTTTTCCTTCTCTTCCGGCAGGAAGCTTGTGCCTACAAGCGGAATGAGGAACAAGCTGCCGACCAGCACGACGATCGCAAGTCCGAACACGATCGCCTTATGATTAAGCGACCAGTTCAACAGCCGCTTATAGGTGTTCCCGAGCGCACCCGGCTTTTCATCATGGTTATTTTTGTTTTTCAAGCCGTTCTTGAACATCGAATGACCGAGCATCGGAACGACCGTTACGGCGACCACAAGCGAAGCCAAAAGCGCAAAAACCATTGTCAGCGCAAACGGCATGAACAGCTGGCCGATCGGTCCGCTAACCGTGCCAAGCGGCAGGAATACGGCAATCGTAACGATCGTCGACGACATGATCGGCATAAACATTTCACGCGTCGCTTCGCGGATCAGCTCTTTGCCTTTCAGCTTCTCGGATTGGAGCGACATGCGGCGGTAAATATTTTCGATAACGACGATGGAGTCGTCCACGACGCGTCCGATAGCGACTGTCATAGCGCCGAGCGTCATGATGTTCAGCGTGATATCCATTTGATTAAGCAGCAAAACGCCGATTAACAGCGAAAGCGGAATCGAAATGACCGAAATGATCGTAGTCCGGATATTGCGCAGGAACAGCATGATGATGATGACGGCGAACAGCGCGCCGAATGCCGCTTTGCTCAGCATCGTATTGACCGATTCCTCGATCGGCTTGCCTTGGTCGAGCATCGTCGTCAGCTTGACGCCCGGTCTTTCTTTCTCGATTTTGGCGGCTTCATCTTTGACTTTGTTAACGACCTCGACGGTGTTGGCATCAACCGCTTTGACGATTTGAATGCCGATCGATTCGCTGCCGTTCGTGCGCGAGATCGACTCGGCTTTGCCGACTACGTTAACGTCCGCAATTTCGGACAATTTGACGGTCGGGATCCCTGCGGCCAAAGGATTTTGTCCCGCTCCGCCTTGACCCGCGCCAGGCTGAGCTTCAGCGCCCGCACCGGGAGCTCCCATTCCCATGCCTGCTCCAGCAGCGGCTCCGCCGGCGGATGACGGAATAGCCGGTATATTCAAGTTTTTCAGATCGTCCAGCGTAACGATATTCCCGTCGACGACGACCGTTTTTTCTTCTTTGCCCATTTGATAGACGCCAAGCGGCACTTTCAACGCCGAGCCTTGAATGATGCCCTTGACGGTATCCTCGGTAATGCCGAGCGACGCCATTTTTTCCTTATTAAACGCAAGCTCAACGTTCTTCACATGCTGGCCGGAAATTTCTACGCTGGCCACGCCGGAAATCCCGTCAATCGCAGGCTTGATTTCATTCGTTACGAGACTCGTCAGATCTTCCAGCGACTTGCCCTCACCGGAAACGCTGAGCGAAATAACCGGGAAAGCATTCAGGCTGATCCGGTTGATACTCGGAGCCTGTACGCCCTTAGGCAGCTCGAAGCCTGCCAAAGCATCCCGTACCTCGGTGGTGGCTTTATCCAAATCTTTGCTATAATCGTACTGGATAATAATTGACGATACGTTTTCCATAGAAGTCGAATCTACTTGGGAAACGCCGTTCAAATTTTTGAGTCTTTGCTCCAACGGCTTGGTAAGCTCTTCAACGACTTGCTCAGGCGATGCTCCCGGGTACACCCCGGTAACCGTCAGAATCGGAATATCCAAGTTAGGAAGCGTTTCTTGCTTCATGCTTGTTCCCGCGTACAATCCGGCTACCGTAATGATGATCGTCAGCAGCCACACGGCAAACTTGTTGTTCAATGAAAAATTGATGATTCCCCTCACCGACTCCACTCCTTTTTCTTTTTACGACCGCCTGCCGCCTGCCGTCTGCTGTCAGCAATTCCTTCTCAGCTTGAACGATTCAACCGACTGGTCAATCTCTTTCACAATTATAGTCGAACGATCGTTCAAGCACAAATTAATATAATTTGAACGATCGTTCGAATCGTGAAAAAGGTGTGAGGAGAAAGCCCTAGTCGCTTTATCGTCGGCGTTTGCGGAAGATGTCGGCAGCCAGTATTAGGATTCCACGGCTTCCGTGCTTACGCATATCAGAGAATAAAAAGTAACCGCACATGCCCCAAGGTTCATTATTCCCCATATATTCGGAGGCTGAGGTGTGCGGGTCGTTGAAGATCTTGTCATTCATAACAAAAAACCGTCTGCAGGATAATAATCCTTTGCAGACGGCCTGATTGCCGTTCTTTTAAGCTGCCGTGCCGTTCGCCACGCCGTCTGTTGTTGCAAACCGGCATTAGCCTTTGCCGTAAAGCTTCTTCATAATTTGTTTGCCTGTCGGCGTTTGCGCCAGACCGCCTTGCGCCGTTTCGCGGTGCTTCTCGGGCATTGCCGCTCCTACCTCCAGCATAACCTGGATGACCTCATCCGAAGGAATGACGCTGCGAACGCCGGCCATAGCCATATCCGCCGCTGCCAGCGCCGTGACGGCACCGAAACCGTTACGGACGATGCACGGGATTTCTACGAGGCCGCCTACCGGATCGCAGATGAGTCCCAGCGTATTTTTGAGTGCGAGCCCTACCGCATGCGCCGCTTGTGCCGGCGTTCCGCCGCGAAGCTCGACTAATGAGCCGGCTGCCATGCCGATCGCAGAGCCTACCTCCGCTTGGCAGCCTCCTTCCGCGCCGGAAACGAATGAGTTATTGGCGATGACGTAGCCGATCGCTCCTGCGCTGAACAGCCCCGTCGTCATATGCTTGTCATCCCAGCCGAACCGTTCTTGACTGCTGACAAAAACGCCGGGAATGATTCCGCATGAACCGGCTGTAGGCGTCGCAATAATGCGGCCCATCGAGGCATTTACTTCCGATACCGCAAGCGCATAAGCCATCGCCGTCCCTGCATCTCCTCCAAGAGAAGCATCCCCGGCCGTTACCCGCTTCTGAACCCGCTGCGCATCGAGACCGACCAGACCGCTGCGGGACGTCGTATCTTCGGTCAGTCCTTTATGAACGGCCTCTTTCATAATCTCATAATACTTGGCCATAATGGCGAATTGTTCGTCTTCGGATTGCCCGGCCTGCTTCGCCTGCTCCTGCAGCATCAGACTGCCGAAGGTCAAGCCCTCCTGCTCGCATATTTCGACCATTTGCTTAATGGTGCGGAATCTCATTGTCCCTTTCCGTTCCTTTCCGAAAAATCGATTTTTGCCACCTCGCGAACCGTCGAGATCGCCTCCAGCTCCGCCATTAGCTCCCGCGTAATCGCACTGTCCAGCTCAAGCACTGTCATCGCTTCGCCGCTGCGGCCTTTACGGTCGTTGCACATCGAGCCGATATTGATGCCTTCCCGCATCATAATCCGCGTAACCTCCGCGATCATACCCGGACGGTCTTCATGGGATAGAATAAGCGTAGGGTAAATGCAGGTGAATTTGACGATAAATTCGTTCACGCTCACCACTTCAATATTGCCTCCGCCGATCGATACGCCCGTTAAAATAACCGTTTTATCGTTAGCCGAAATCGTTAATCGCGCCGTATTCGGGTGTGAAAAAATGCCCTTGCCTCGCCCGAATACAATCGTCATTCCCGCTTCCTCGGCGTTTGCGATTGATCTTGGTATGCGCAAGTCGTCGGTATCGTAATCAAGCAGCCCCGCGACGATCGCCAGATCGGTGCCATGGCCTTGATACGTCTCCGCAAACGACCCGAAAAACTGGATATCGGCATGCGTCGGCATTTCCCCAAGCAGCTGCCGGGCGGCACGGCCGATTCGTACGGCGCCGGCTGTATGAGAACTCGATGGACCGACCATCGGCGGTCCGATGATTGAAAACACATCTTTAAAGCGCATACCCGGTTCCTCCTGTTTGCCTAGTAGCCATAATATGTCCGGACCTCAGCCCAAAATAAAGTGAAAGGAAGTTTTCTCTTATAAGCCAATTATGCTATGGATTCGGGAGCGCTTCACGTCTTTAAATCGACCTTATCGGCCGGCCTTGTACCGAATCGCCGCCCGCTTCCCGGACAAACGAATAAAGCGACTGTATGGTACGCCGCTCATTGCCGTTTATCGATTAGGTAAACGCTTCCGTATTGCTGCGTACCGTTTCATCCGCTATAACGTTTCTGTTAGTACGCGCCCGACGCTGATCCCCCGGATTCGAACCCAAGGAGAAACGGCTTCGCCGTCCTAAACGCTTTCGCAGAAAGCGAATTCGTAAGTCTAAGCTTAGGGATAAGTTCGTTTACCGAGATTTAGAGCCGCTCCCCGGTATACCTTCTAAAAAATTGAAAAATCTCCGCTCTTCCAAATTAGTCTAGCATGCGCCGGTGACGATAACAATAGCGCGTCCGCAATATAGCTTACATTAGCTATTGCCGGCGTTTTTACTGCGGGAATGCCGCATTTTCGTTTGATATATTATATGCTAAACGGGAACGGGCGTCGCGGCGTCATCACATTTCCCACTCTACCCTGAATCAGCTTGGAAGGTGCGGCGGCGAAGCGAATATCATTCATGAGGGCGCCGTTCCGGCGAAGCGGGAGACTACCTTACTTTATGACTTTGCACTAAAAAAGGCTAAGCAGTCTTAACGAGCTGCCTAACCTTTTCTTTATTCATTTCTCGATTCTGCTATGATTGCACATTTCCCTAGTGAGACATTCCCCATCAGACGTCGCTTGCCCGATCCGCTTCCGTCAGCAGCCGGCCATACGCTTCAACCGGAGGCTCGCCGTATTCCCGAAAGTATCGTTCGTCGAGAAAGACGCCAAATGAAGTGATGGAACCTATACCTTGCGAATTGTAATACTCGATGTCCTTCGAAGCTGTCTTTTCGTCGAAAAACAGCTTTTTTACCGGTTTTTTCCACCGAGACTGAAGCGAGGCGTCGAGCCAGTACTCAAGCACCTGCGTGCGCGCAGCGCCGAAGACTTGCAGATTCCGCGCCAGCGCAAGCTGAAATTTTCCGTCATTGTGTATGCCCTGCGGGTTCGCTTGGTCCATTTGGTGAATGCCCGGACCCGTAATTTCGAGAAATATGCCGTCGCGCGGCTTCACCTTCTCCGGCGGCGATTCGAGCGTCGCCATATAGGCCAAATAGGAAAGCTCAGCCTCGCGATCAACCGTTTGTAGGGCTTCCAGAATGGCATTCATGACCAGCAAGTTTTGCTCGCTCATCGAATAGCTTCGGCATTCCTCGCAATTGCACCACGGCTTGTTATCATCCTGCCACATGTAATAACGATTTGTCGACGGCTTCAGCCGCCTCGCCAACGTAACGGCATTCGTCCTGACAACCTCCAGCGCTTCCGCATTGGACGGGCAAAAATTGTCCTTCGCCGTCCTTTCCCCATCCTCATCCATTCGAAACCAGTTCGGGAAAGCGTTGTAATGCTCTCTCGGCAAAAGCCAGCTCATCGCATGAAGCTCGAATTCAAGTCCGATATTCAGCTTGTCCAGCCGATCCACCGTCTTTGCCCCTTCGGCCGATTGGAAATAACGGATGAGCGTATCGATTTTGGCGCTTATCAAATGCTCCGGGTTCCAGTTATGAATGCCCAGCACGTTAAGATTCGCCTTGCTCATCAGGTCGGGCCAGCCGTCGTGTAAATCGTCAAGATCAATTACAATGCCTCTTCGATCCGTCATATTTGCAACCTCCTAGTTTTGTACAGCCCCATTATATCCGCAGCAAAATACCGGACGCATGCCATCCGTCCGGCCAAACATCTCATTTTTTTGGTATAATGAACGGGTCGTCATGCAACATCATCCGCCGTCATCCGGAGGTAAATATGCCGCAATATCCGCTCTATTTGACCGAGTATCCGAATATGCACACCTCATTTCCATTCAGCCTCAAAATCGAGACCGTCGAAACGGTAATCCCGCATCGCCATGATTTCCTTGAGCTGATCCTGGTTCTCGAAGGCAGCGGCTTTGAATCCGTCAACGGAACCGAGCATCGGATGGAGCCGGGAACGTTGATCTTTTTGCTGCCCTATCAATTTCATACGATACAAAGCGACCCGGGCGCCCCGTTTCGCTTGTTCATTTGCAATTTCGATCTGGAGCTGCTGTTTCATTCGAAATATGGCGAGCTCGGGTTAGCTTCCATGGTGCTGGAGGATTCTGCAACTTTGCCTCCATACGTCCAACTGAAGGATCGGGAATGGATCCGAATATTCGAAATATTCGACGATATGATGGGGGAATACATAAGCGAGGAGCGGATGCGCAGCGTCATGATCCAATCGAAGCTGCTCGAGGCGCTCGTTCTATTCGACCGTCTGCGTATTCGTCAGCATGGTGCCGAAATCGGGCCTAGCGGCGAGACAGTCCGCCATCCGGGAAAAGCGAGCTTCTGGCAAATCATTCACTATGTCCATAAAAACTATCGCGAAGAGATAACGCTTGAGCAGCTCGCCCGCGAATATCACTACAACGCCTCACACTTGAGCGAATTGTTTAAAATCCGGACCGGGCAAAACTTTGTCCGTTTTCTGCAGGGCTTGCGCATCCGCCATGCCTGCGGACTTCTGTCGTCAAGCGACCTGCCTGTTTCGGCAATTGCATACGAGGTCGGCTTCGGCTCGTTCCAGACGTTCTCCCGCACGTTCCTTAAATCGAAAGGGTTGCCCCCGACCGTATACCGGAAGCAATCGCGAAACTAGACTTCCGTGACCTTTGACTTCCGTTATTCGTGACGAACGCGGCGGTGCTTGGCCTTATTCCTTAGCGATTGCGCACATGTACTCGCCTATCATCCAAAAGACAAGCGTGAAGTAAACGTTTCCGGAATCGCGGCGTTGACAATCGCAAATAAATACGCTACGTTATACATATAATTAGTACCAGGTACTATAACTAGGTAATCATCATGGAAGGAAGTGCCCCAATGCCAGCCCATGCGAAAATAACGGCAATCGGTTCTTATACCCCGGAACGGAAGCTGACGAACGCGGATTTGGAACAAATGATCGACACGACCGATGAATGGATCGTCCAGCGAACCGGCATCCGCGAACGCCGCATCGCCGCCGCGGATCAATACACGAGCGATTTATGCACCTCGGCCGTCGAGCGCCTGATCGAAACGTCCGGCAAATCGGTAGACGACGTCGATATGATCATCGTCGCCACGCATACGCCCGATTTCCCGTTCCCCGGCGTATCCGCGCTGCTTCAAGCGAAGTTCGGCATCCGCTCCACAGGTGCCGTCGATCTGAATGCCACGTGTGCGGGCTTTTCGTATGGCGTGCATATGGCGGGCGGCTTGATCGCCTCGGGCTTGCACAGCAAAATTCTTGTCGTCGGTGCCGATACGATGTCCAAAATTACGGACTATACCGACCGTACCACCTGCATTTTATTCGGCGACGGCGCGGGAGCCGTCCTCGTCGAGCGCGACGAAGAACAGCCGTCGTTTCTTGCTGCCCATATGGGAACGGACGGCAAAGGCGGCATTCACGTGTACAGAACGGGACTTTCCAACACGATGAACGGCGTGCCGCTCGTCGACACGAAATGTTTTATCCAGAACGGCAGGGAAGTGTATAAGTGGGCGGTCGGCACGGTAACCGAAGGCATCCGCACGATAACGGCCAAAGCCGGCATATCGACGGACGACATCGACTGGCTCGTTCCGCACAGCGCCAACATGCGCATTATCGAGTCCATTTGCGAGAAAACCGGCATTCCTGTCGAAAAAACGCTGCACAGCCTGGTCACCTGCGGAAACACTTCCGCCGCATCCATCCCGCTCGCGCTTGATTTCGGCGTACAAGAAGGCAAAGTGAAAAAAGGGGATCTTGTTCTGCTCTACGGCTTCGGCGGCGGACTTGTCCATGCGGGCTTGCTGCTGCGGTGGGGGATCGATAAACCCCGTATGAACCCTGCCTAACCGATGACTTCTTTTTATGAGGCTTTAAGCCAAAAAACGCCTCCATCGCCATTTGTATAACGGTTTTGGAGGCGTTTTTCCTATTAGCCGGGACCCGCTTAATCGTTACCCTCGGACAGTCCCACTGGATGATTCATAAATTTCATCGTTTCGATCTACAATACTTTTACAGCATGATTGATCAAATAGCTATAAATCTCTAACAGTTCTTGATTGTTCCTTAAGTATTGACTTCCAAATCCATTCGCAATATCATCTGAACGCAATCCTTGCTTCAGAGTTGAATATCGGGAAGTAATATAGTCATACCCTAAATATTTATAGTGTAAAAGCAGGACTTCAGTTATAGGGGGGGTTATGATATTTCCAACAGGGTGGGCTTGATGTCTGCCGGGAATAAAGTTTATTTCTTGAATCCCATTTGGATTAAATATTTGAGGTTTATCATAAAAGGGGTTTCTTACACCATGTTTTACCGTTTCATATAACGGTTTGTTTTTACTCGGAAAACAATCCGAAACCATTTCATATGCGCAGGGAACTACCAGCGTTATTCCTTGAGAAAGACATTTCTGCAAATATGCTCTAAGATCGAAGTGATAAAAATGTTCGTCCACATCACAAACAATAACCCAGTCGGCCTTGCCTCTGCTTTGTTTCCAAAACTGATTGAATAGCTCCATAGCCGACAGCACAAGAGAATTACCGTTCACGTCAAACTTCTCGACATTGACTTTGGGATGTGATCTTAACATGGATAAGGATTTGTCAGTTGAGCCATTATCAAAAATATAGTATTGATCCGCTATATGATCATAATGTTCAAAAAAAAACGGAAGCATTTTTTCCTCATTCCAACAAATAGCATAAACATGTATGATCACGTGATTTAGCCCCTTTCAAAACTTTTTTCGATCGCCTAACCCTCAAGTATAATATCGCAAATTTTATCGACATCCTCTAAATCTAAATCGGCATAAAGAGGCAATGTAAGCACTCGTTTGGCAACGTGCCGGGCTACTGGAGTGTTATTTACATCGTATTGCTCCGGATAACAATGAAAAGTATTCGTTAAGGGATAAAAATACTTTCTTGCAAAAATATTATTTTGTTTTAACCTGTCATATATTTCATTTCGGGTAAATCCAAATGCCAGTTCATCAAAAACGGCCGGAAAATAGGAATAGTTGGACTGCACTCCTTCTACATCATGCATAATTTTTATTCCGTTCACACCGGACAGCCGATTTCGATATTTTTCCACGACAGTTTTTCTTTTTGAAATTTCTTCCGTCAGGTGCCGCAGATTACATATCCCCATCGCTGCTTGAAATTCATTCATTTTTGCATTTAATCCTACCCCTTCAACCAGCACTTCTGATTTTATTCCGAAGTTTTTTAACGTATAAAGCTGCTCTCCGATATTTTCATCGGCAAATGCAACAGCTCCGCCCTCAAGCGTATTAAATACCTTAGTAGCATGGAAGCTGAACATAGATGCATCCCCAAAATAACCTACGCTTTGGCCGTTAATTTTTTCTCCGAAAGCATGCGCGGCATCATAAATCACTTTTAAATCATATTTTTTCGCAATTCTCTCAATTTCGTATACATTGCAAATGTTTCCATAAACATGAACGGGTAAAATAGCACTTGTCTTATCCGTTATTAAATTTTCTATTTTCGTCACGTCAATTGTATAATCACTGGGATTTACATCGCAAAATACCGGAGTTAATCGATTCCTAACAATCGCATGAGTCGTTGAAGCAAATGTAAAGGGCGTTGTAATCACTTCGCCAGTTAAATTCATAGCCTGCAATACAAGCTCTAATGCCAGATGTCCATTAGTAAATAAGGAAATATTGTCCACTTCCAAATATTCGATAAGTTCTTGTTCTAACTGGTTATGGTACTTTCCCATATTGGTAAGCCAAGCCGTATCCCATATAGATTTTATTTCATTTATATATTCTTCAAAAGGCGGAAGCGATGAACGAGTGACATAAATCGGCTTAGACTTATTCACGATAGTCTCTCTCTTCTTTAAATTTCCTTTCTAGTTCAAGGACGTTTCTACTTCTCTTTTTGATCTCTCTAAAGGGGATTCCAACATTAATGGACCATTCATTAGGGTCCTTATTAACGAGACTGAGCGCGCCAAACGCGCTTCCTTCTTTTAGCGTTGTCCCAGGCAGCACTACACTTCCACAGCCTATCATTACATGCTTTTGAATGATTACCCTTTCTCTGGTTACCTGTTTATAGTTTTCGGGGATCGTCGGATTTGTCATGGTTTCACCCGAAAAATCGTCGCCTATTGAATAAATGGAAACTCTAGACGATATATTTGCAAAATCCTCTATTACGATTCCTTTATCTCCACCGTACAAAGCAGTGTAAGTTCCTATATGGATATAATTTCCAATATTAATTTTCCCGCTAAGGATACAAAAATCGTCAATACGGACATCGTCGCCGATCAGCATATCTTTTGCGCCATAAATGCTTGTTTTACGGCTTATTAAAACGTTTTTGCCGAATCCGGCCAACCCCAATTCATGTAATTCGGTATGCGTGTAGAAGTTATTCATATTTCTCCCCCTGACTTCCTGATCCATAGTGAAGTAATTCGTTTCTACTTCAACAAGATTCTAGTAAAATAACCATGAGTGCCGATAACCAATCCTAAAGCAGCAGTAAATTTCTTATGCAACAAGAGCTGGAATCACGGGGGCCGGTTCAGAAGAGAAGCCTCTAATCTTAAACATTATATGTACAAGGGATAGATTCTGTGATTATAGAATGGAGACTATCACCTTGTTTTCTCCTTTTTGGACGCCGGTTAACCGAACGTTTGACAAAACAAACTAACCTGCCTAACACGGCAGGTTATCCTTCTTGCTTCGCACATGATACTATCGAGCGGTTCAACCAAATTTTCCCGGGCCGGCTTCGCCGTATCCGGTTAACGCGAACGCCTGTCATTTTGAAAGCCAAAACCTTCTGGCAGGCAGCAATCGCTTTAATGCTTTCCGCCAGCTGGCGGTCTAGCCCCGGCGGTCCTCCACCGGCGGAAGAAGGCCGATCCGATCGGGCATCCGAAAAAAGACTCCGCGCTCTTTCCGACTGAATATCCGCCAATGCTTCAATCATTCTGGCAAGCGCCCTTTGACTTCTTGCAAGCGACTGCAAAATATGCAGCTTCGCCTCATTTTGCTTGCTGTAGTAGCTCATTATTGGTCACCGTCGTCCTCGAACATGTCGTTATAGCCTTCGGAATCATTCTCCCCCCCGCCTAAAACGATTTTCAGATTTCTGGCGAGGCCTTGCTCCATCTTGGTTATTCCGTCGATTACCTCTACGATCGTATCGTGAATATCAAGCGTTTGCTTATGAAGTTCATCCGGCGATTTATACCGGGAAGGATGCAGATTGCTGCATATCCAGCTTTTGGCTTTGTCCGCCTCATATGCTTTCGCCTCAAGAATGGCGGCTATGTTATATTGAATTTTCGCGGAAGCCTCAAGCATACGAATGTAAGATTCGTTTCGACCGGGCGTCGGGTTATTTTCCTTGCGGTTATTGCCTCTGCGATTATTCCCCTTCATTGCTGTTCAATTCCTTCATCACTTGCGTCAAATTTTCAGCGAGAGCTTCTTCAAGATCCGCCAGACTGTTTAAGTATGAAGTAACGTTTTTCGTTACCTGCAGCGCAAAATCCGTCGTACCCTCAAATCCTTCCACCGAAGGATTTTCATTCGGAATCGCAGTTACAAGCTTCGCCGCGTGAACGACCGATTGCCGCTTGGCTTCGATAATTCTGGCAAGCTCGAGATGGGATTTTGCCATGTGGGAAATGACAGTCGTTATTTGCTGATCCAATCGAACAACCCCCGTCAATAGTTTGATTTCGCGGTGAAGGCAAAGAACGCATTCCTATCCTCAGCATATGCGCGGGAAGCCGCTTCTGCTTCCGCTGCTGTACGTATCGAAGCATCCCGATCGTCGCCTCCCTGTACAAGCGTCCAAGCAATACAACGATTTCAAACGTACGATAAACTGGCTGAAGAATATACTTTCCAGGACTTCCCTGGCTTACGGGGGATATGAAGGAGGATCAAATCGGTATGACGTTCTCCAAGAAGGAGCAAGAGCGCCAACTGTATCGTACGCTTCGTCACTTCAACGATCGGGTTCTTACAGCCCCAACGGACCCTTTTATCGCTTACCGAGAACTTATTAGCAAGCTGGAGCAAAACCAAGTTTCATTCACAGGCGAGCGTATGGTCGTCAACGACGATATGAAAGAAAACTACTTCGATGCGCTTATCGAGCATTTGTACCGATACGAGCTCGCTTGCGCATTCGTTAAGGGCAAGATCGTGCTTGATGCGGCGAGCGGTGCCGGGTACGGAACGAAAATGCTGCAGATGGCCGGCGCGGGCAGCGTGTACGGCATCGATATTTCGGAGGAAAGCGTCATTCAAGCGGAAAAAGATTACGGCGGCGAGAATACCCATTTTAGGCAAGGCGATATTCAGCACCTGCCTTTGGACAATGAAAGCGTCGATGTCGTCGTTTCCTATGAAACGATCGAGCACATTCCCGACGGCTCCGTCTGGATCAAAGAGTCGGCGAGAGTCCTTAGACCGGGCGGCCTCTTTTTCGTCTCCACGCCGAATCGCAGCGTAACATACCCGGGAACATACTTATGCGAGCGGCCTTATTACAACAAATATCATTTTTATGAATATACCGTTCCGGAGCTGGTGGGCGAGCTGTTGAAGGAATACGATATTATGGAGTTGTACGGACAAACGTTCGTGAAGGATACCGATTCGATGGGCATCCATTTAACAAGACAATTGTTCGGTATGGAGGTTCATTACATCCCCAAAAACTTGAAGCATATCGTCGGCCCCCGCTTGGTGCCCCTCGGCGAAGTCAAAAACGAGCAGCCGAAATACATCGTTGCCGTTTGCAAAAAAAAGGGAACATAAAGCAGGCGCAAGCCTGCTTCATGTTTGCAAGAACTCCCCTACATAGAAGCAAACAGGATCTTTAAATGAAGATCGTGCAAGTTTACCGAGATTTAGAGCCGCTTCCGCGAGTTACGCTGATAAAACATGATTCACCGGCGTTATAACGTTTGCGTATACCGTAAAACTAGAGTCTCTTCTTCTATACGTCGCTGATCCACTAAAAAAAGTGCAGGCTGCCGAACCGTCGGCAGCCTGAAACAATGCCTGCAGCGAAACATGCCGTTTTGCCCGCGGGCTTTCCCCGAACCCTATGAAACTAACTTTGTCGTCTACTTTTCGCCAGCCGCCCGCTCAATCGGCCTGCCGATTCGGCATGCGGCGAACTGCTCCTCCGTTAATCGCATAACACGCTCGGGACTCCACTTATAGCAGTCAAATAACCTTTCGTCTGCGATCTCTCGCAGCTCCAGCCCTTCGGAATAGTACAAACCTCCGCCAGGCGCCTCATATAATTTGTAATCGATCAATTCGTACTCCTGGCATGCATTGTCCGGTTCAAGCCCCGGTCCATAACCGTAATGAAGGCCGGAAAAATAGGCATCGGGAATTTGTACGATTTCGTCTGCGCTAAATTTCATTGCAATAAAATCCTCGTAACTCGCAATTGGAATCACAATGCCGTGAGCGACCACATATACGCCGGTGCCCGAGTCCTTCGCCACGAACGTCCTCGGAAAATAGGCGGGAAACGGTCCAGCGTAATCGATCGCAAGACCGTCAGGTATTTCGGAAAGCTCGTTATCCGGCACCGTAATAATGCGCTCGCGCCGGAAGCCGAAGCAAAAAAACGTATCGCCGGGAACGATCGGCCGTTTCCTGCCCCTCTCCAAATAATAGATCGTATCGCCGGCTCCTTTAACCAATATTCCGCCGGGCAGTCGTGACGTCTTCACCGCCGGTCCCCGATTTTCAGGTAAAAACAGCTCGTCGCAAGTATACGCAAGCCTATCGGGATCGACGCCCCATTTTTTCAGAAACGTACGGCGGTTATAAGCGGCAATCGCGTTCATATCGAGGGAGCCTCCCTTAAATCCGGAATTGCCTTCGTGATGAACAAACGTATCGCCTGCGATAAGCAGCTTATAACCCGCTCGAATCGTCCGGTAACAATAATCGGTATCCTCGTGCACGCCGTAGATAAAGCTTTCGTCCATTTCGCCGATCCTCTTGTACAGCGACCGCCTGAATAGGATGCAAAAGCCGCTTAAGCAAGTCACTTCCCGCCATTTAAGCGGATCATGACGATTAAAGGCATCGGCAAATTGATGATACTCCGCTTCCGAAGCGTAAACCGGCTTGACCGTCTGCACGGGAATGACCCAATTCGATTTCGGTCCGACAATGCCGACATTCGGCTCGCTCTCAAGCGTCAGCCGCAAATTGTCCAGCCATCGATGCGAAACGATCGTATCATTGTTCAAGAGCAGCAGCAGCTCACCTTTCGCAACCTTCATTCCTTGATTGCACCCGGCCGCGAAGCCCCTATTCCGCTTGTTCGCAATGATCGTCAAACCGCCCAACCGCTCCAGATAAGGAACCGTATCGTCCAATGAGCCGTTATCGACGATAATGATTTCGTAAGGCAGTGATGTAAAGGTGCGAATGCTCTGGATACAATTTATCGTCTTATGAAGATTGTTGAACGTAATAATGACGATGCTGGTTAACATGCGAGCACTCCCCCGCCATTAAAAGGTTGTTCGAACAGACATGCTCATTCCTATTTCGCATAAAACCGGTTCCTCCTAGATGAAAGGAAGCCTGCGCAATTCGGAAAAAGCCGCATTGGAAACGCCCGATCAAATGCCAAAATGCGAGATCGTTCGTTTCAACCCTTCCCGCAGTGTGACTTGCGGCATCCATCCGAGCTTTTGGACGGTTCGCTCATTGGAAAGCACGCTGTGCCGAATATCGCCGGGACGCGGCGGCTCGTAGCGGACATCGGGCTTTACGCCGATCAGCTCCGACATTTCGGTCAGAAGCGTGTTGACGCTGATCTTCGTACCGGTAGACACATGAAAAGCTTCACCGCTTCCTGCATTCAAGGCGATCGCATTCGCTTCCGCGACGTCGCCTGCGTAGACGAAATCTCGCGTCTGCTCGCCGTCTCCATGGATCGTCAACGTGCTGCCCGTGCGGAAAGCTTCTGTAAATTTAGCGACGACGCCCCCCTCGCCGATATGGTTTTGGCGCGGACCATAAACGTTGCTGTAGCGCAGGACGGTGTATGCGATGCCGAATTGTGCGGCGGCAAGACGCAAATACATTTCCGCTACATATTTGGAAATGCCGTACGGCGAATTCGGTCCTACCGGATGTTTTTCGTCGACCGGCAAATACGCCGGATCGCCATATATCGCCGCCGATCCGGCGTACACGATCTTTTTCGCTCCGCAGCGCTTAGCCGCTTCAATAACCCGTATCGTGCCTTGAATGTTCACCGCTTCGTCATGCGTCATATTTTCCGTCGATTTGAACACGCTCGCCTGCGCCGCTTCATGAACGATATAATCCGGGAGAAAATCGTCGACAGCCTGCTGAAACGCCGGGTCCAAAATATCGCACCGGTACAGCCGTACGTTCAAGCCCGCGATATTGTCCAGTCTACCCGTGCTTAAATTATCGGCCACCGCCACCTCGAACCCGTCCCGGACCAATCGCTCCGCAATATGCGAACCGACAAAGCCGCAGCCGCCCGTAACGAGCACTTTACTCATAATGCTCCTACCTCCCGCAGCATCTCTACAAAATATCGGCAGTACAATTCGATCGAGAAGCTGTCCTCGATATGCTTTTGACCCATACGGCGGATTCGTTCCCTGAGCGTTTTGTCGTTCATAAGCTCGAGCGCCTCCCTTACCGCGCCGTCAATATCGCCGTGATCGAAATATTTGCCCGTCACGTTATGGACGACCGCGCTTCGCACGCCGTCGGAATCGGTCGTCAGCACCGGACAGCGGCAGCTCATCGCTTCGATTACCGCATAAGGCGCTCCTTCGACCCTCGACGGGGCGCACAGAAATCCGCCGGAGTCGCCGATCGTCGAGAATATCGCAGGCATTTCGGCATGCGGTACGTTCGAGCGGATGACGAGATTTCCCTGAAGCTTCAGATCCGCAACCGTCAGCTCGAACAGCGCGGCATCATCCGCCTGCGCCAGCGTATGGTCGTGGAACATCCAGAGCTGCGTCTCCGGCTTCTGCTGTACAAGGTGGTAGCCGATGAAGAGAAAATCGCGCCAATTTTTATTGTATTCGAGCCGCCCGAACCAAGCTGCGATGGGCGCATCGGGCTTGGGCACTTTACGGTAAGTGAATGTTTTCGTGTCGAGCGGGTTATTGAAGCTGTACGTCAATTTGTTCGGGAACGTCTCCGCACACAGATCGAGCACATGAGGCGTAGCCGGCACCAATATGGCATCGGCATAGGCAGCGATATACTGATGGCTGTCAGCCATTTTTTGTCTTGCTTCGGCCATCGTGCCGAGTCCTTGGATCTCATAAACGATTCTCCCGCCATACCCCAACTGCCGGAGCATCCGCACTTCCATAAAGGCGCAAGTGACGACAAGCGCTTCGTACTGGTAGTGATTGATAATGGCGATCATTTCCGAAGGATTGCCCGTTACGAAAGTCGGGACGCCCTCCGCCTCGACATTTTGCAAACCGCTCCCGGGCTGGAAATAGAGGCAGTGGCACTCGATTCCTTCTTGAGAGAGCGCGTGGCAGCGCTGACGGTTCAACGTATCGACGCCGCCCCCCGGTATGATGTAAACAAACAATACGCGCATATAGGTTCACCCCGCTCCTCGAATTTTACATGGCGCCGACTGTTTGCAGCATATGGAAGAAGTTGATGCAATACCGCTCAACGGAAAATTCGTTTTCCACAAGCGACCGGGCTTGCATGCGAATCCTTTCGCGAAGCCCTGTATCTCTCATCAATTCAAGCGCCTCAAGTACCGCTCCGTCAATATCGCCGTGATTGTAAAACTTGCCGGTCACATTGTGAACAACCGCACTCTTCACACCGTCGGAATCGGTCGTCAGCACCGGGCAGCGGCAGCTCATCGCTTCATAAACGACATATCCCGCGCCTTCTACCCGCGACGTCGAACAAACCAGCCCGCCTGAATCCCCGATCGCCGAAAAAATTTCCGGTATGGACGCATGAGGGACGTTGGAACGAAGCACGACATGGTCGCCGAGGCCAAGATCCTTGACCGTCAACTCGAACATTTCCGTTTCGCCGGGTTGGGCTAGCGTATGGTCATGGAACATCCACAATTTCATATCGGGATACTCCTGCACCAGGTGATAACCGATGAACAAAAAATCCCGCCAGTTTTTGTTGTACTCCATCCGGCCGAACCAAGCGAGAACCGGGTATGGAAGCTTATCTTTCTTCCTGTAGGAGAACGTATCGGTATCGATCGGATTATTAAAGCTGAACGTCAGCTTGTTCGGACAAAACTCCTTGGTCAGCTCGAGCAAATGCGGCGTTCTGGGAAGGAGAAGGCCATCGGCGTATGCATTGATATGCGGGCTCCCGCTTTTCATTTCATGCCTAGCCCACTCCAGCGTTCCCAGACCTTGATTTTCGAAAATGATTCTTCCGCCGAACCCTTTCAAACGAAGCATACGCACTTCCATATAAGCGGAAGTTACAATAATCGCTTGGTATTGATAATGGTTGACGATTCCGATAATTTCGTTCGGCTCCTTAGTAATGAAGGTCGTGATCCCTTCGGCATTAATGTTCTGCAATCCGCTGCCCGGATGAAAATAGAGACAATGGCATTCGATTCCGCGCTTGGCCAATGCGTGGCACCGCTGCCGGTTCAGCGTATCGACGCCTCCGCCCGGGATGATATACATAAACAACACACGCATCGTCAATAAACCCCGATCTGATGCAGATGATGGAGATAGGCGGCCATTCGCGCATTGTATGCTCCATGAATCATTGCCGATTCGTGAAGCACTTCCCCGGCACGAGTAATTTCTCTCATTCGCGAATGCGTGCGGTGAAGTGTCAACGTTTCATTCAAGAAATGAAAATCGACGCCATTCAAGATGATTCTGTACCACATATCGTAATCATGGGTTAGAGCCAGCCCCTGATTAAAATAACCGAGCTCCATGATCAGGCTTCTGTCCGTCATGACCGTGCAGCCGTTGATCGGGTCGCCTGACATGAACGTAGTGTAAAATTCCGTAATGTTCCGAAACAGCATCGAGGCGGAATGAGCGAAAATTTGGTTTTTCTCGTCGATCCGGTCATAGTTCGTAAAACAGGCGCGAGCGCCGTGAGTCATCATATAGGATAACTGATGCTCCACCTTATGCGGATAAAAACGGTCATCCGAGCTGAGCCAGGCAAAGTAATCGCCGGTAGCCTCTACGATACCCCGGTTGACCGCGCTTGCCGTCCCGCCGTTCGGCTTCTCGATGAACTTAATTCGGTCCATATACGGCTTTACTCTGCCCAGATGCTGCGTCGAGCCGTCGCTCACGACGACGACCTCCACGTTCGGGTATGTCTGATTGACTGCGCTTTGAATCGCTTGGTCGACATACGGACAGTTGTAGAACGGGATAACGATCGATACTTTCGGCAGCATGGTTTATCCTCTCCTTTGTCGATAATAGGCAAGCGCATCTTCGATCGATTGCTCGAACGGAATGGCCGGCCGCCAGCCGAGCCCGGAAATAAAAGTCAAATCAACCTCGTCCGGATCCGGAGGCGCAAGCGGATTCGGGCGAAGGGTTACCGCCAGGTCCGCTGCCGATCGCCGTTTGAACGCTTCGACAGTATCGCCTAGCGACCGCTGTAAACCAGAACCGATTTTGTAAACGGCTCCTTCTTCCCCCCGTTGCAGAATCGCGGAATACGCCGCTACCGCATCTCTGACATCGAGAAAATCCCGTTTTTCCTCATATGACGACAGCGTGAACGGCCTGGACGCCCCCCCCGATTCCTCATCGGCAACCCATTTGGCCAGTAAGCCGCAAAGACCGTTCGAAGGCCCCGGTCCGATCAAATTCGAAGGCTGCGCAAACAACACCGGCTGTCCGAATAAATGAGCCCACGCCTGTGCTGCCAGAAGCTGCATCGTTTTACTCAAGCTGTATGGATGAGGAGGCTTGGGCGCCCCGCTTGTCATCGAGAAATTCAGCATCGAGCTGACGGCAAGAATACGGCAGGCAGGGACGGCGAGCCTTACGGCATCGAGTAAATAGATCGTCGCAAGCAAGTTCGTTTCCATGCAATCGGCGGGCCGCTTCCACGATTCGGCAACGGCGTTCATGCCGGCCAAATGCAGCGCGAAATCGGGCTTCACGCCGTCTACAAGCTTCCGTACGGCCGAACTGTCCGTCAATTCGCAAGCCAAGGTACGGCAGCCGTCGTCGAACGGCTCTCCCGCACCTTGCCTCACAACCGCATACACGTCAAATCCCGCAGCCGCAAAGTGGCGGCAGGCGTGACGGCCGGTAAAACCGGCCGCACCCGTTATGAGAATCCGGCTGCCCGTCATCGATTTCCCTCCATCCAGTCGCGCATCTCGTTCAACATGGCGGAAAGCGAAGGGACAGCGTGGGCTTGGGCTTCATCGAGACGCGTATTTCGAAGCGTACGGTCGAGCCGCAGGACATCGTCCGGCACGATCGTCACGTCTTCCTTGCCGAACGTTTGCTGAAACATGCGAAGCAGCTCGTATTTGCTTGCTTTCTCCGGAGCCGTAAGATGGTAAAGCCCCGACACGTCGTTCTCGATCATCCATATAGCCGATTTAGCAAGCTGAAGCGTTGTAACGCCGTTCCAAATGGAATGCGTGTAGCCTTTAACGACGCCTTCCTGCTTCATGAACCATGCGAACAGCCCGATTCCGCTCTCGCGGATTTCCGGGCCGATGATCGAGGTGCGAATCGTCAAGTGCAGCGGACTTCGCACCTCTCCCATCGCTTTACTTCGTGCATAAACGGATGTTCCATCAGGCAAATCGCTTTCCTCGTAGTCGCCCTTCTCCCCCGAAAATACGCAATCGGTGCTGATATGAACGAGCTTCGCGCCCGCCCGCTCCGAGATCCGTCGCAAATGATGCGGAAGAAGACCGTTCACGTAAAATGCCGTTTCTTCGTTTCTTGCCGCATGATCGTTCAAAATCCCGATCGCATTAATGACCGCATCCGGTCTTATTCGTTCGATCAGCCGTTCGATGCCGGGCAAGTCGGCCGCATCCCATAAAAACCCTTGCGGATCATCTGTATCTCTCGCCGTGAAAGCCACCTCGTGACCGGTTCTGTGCTTCAAATAATCGACAAGCATATGACCGGCCATTCCCTTTCCGCCCAATACGAGTATTCTCATGGCAAAAACCTGCCTTTGACTAGAAGCCGGCGAATCTCTTCCTTATTCATCAACCCTTCGTTCGAGCTGTAGTTCAGCATCCCTGCGGAGGGATAATCGGCATAAGCCTGCCTTAAGCCCGGGATTTCCAGCGTCGGCAGAATAACTAAATATTGGCTGTCATAAGCGATCGTATTCGGACTTTCATATTCGGAATATAAAATTTCATGTATTTTTTCTCCCGGACGTACGCCCAGCTCCTTAATCGTTACGTGTTTCCGCCCGAGCGCCTCGATCAGCACCTCGGCGAGGTCTAAGATTTTACAGGTCGGCATCATCATGACGAAAATTTCACCGCCCAAACTTTCCTCCGAAGCCTTGAACAGCAGCTCGATCGCATCCTCCAGCGTCAGGAAGAAGCGGGTCATCTCCGTATCCGTAATGCCGATTTCATTTTTCTCCCGAATTTGCTTCAAGAAAATATGAATGACGCTTCCGTTCGTGCCAAGCACGTTGCCGCCTCGCACACAAACGAATTTCGTTTCGGACTTCAGCAGATTGGCGTGCACGATCAGCTTTTCTCCGATCGCCTTCGTCATGCCGTAAAAGTTCGACGGGTTAGCGGCTTTGTCCGTCGAAATGTAAATCACTTTTTTCACCTTGTTCTCGATGGCCGCCTCGATGACATTTTGTGTTCCGGTGACGTTGGTCTTAAGGGCCTCCAAAGGCTGATCTTCGCAAACCGGTACATGCTTCAGCGCAGCGAGATGATAAAAATAATCCGCTCCCTCACTGGCCGCGACAAGCGCCTCCTTATCCCGGATATCCCCGATGCAGAACCGCAGCCGAGGATCGTCGAAGGCCCGCTTCATAGCCACTTGGCTCGTTTCGTTGCGGGAAAACACGACGATTTCCTTCGGGTTTTTGTAGAGGAGCTGTTTCACCAGCTCATGTCCCCAAGAACCTGTCCCCCCAGTGACAAAAAAAGTGCTGTTTGTGAACATTCGCTTTACCCTCCTACTGTCTTACCTTCGTATTTGCCCGCTCAGAAATTTGACGACCTTGGCGGAAACATCCGTATCCAAATATCCTTCCGGACATACCCAATCGGCCGGCATCGACAGCATCGCGTCAACAGCCTTGGCAATTCTGTCCGCTTCTACGCCGGAAACGACGTTGCTGCCGCAATCGACCGTTTCGGGACGTTCCGTGCTGTTGCGGATCGTTACCGTCGGTACATGGAAGATGCAGCACTCCTCCTGAACCGTACCGCTGTCCGTCAAGGCGCAGCAAGCGTTCTTCTCGAGCGTAACGAAGTCGAAAAAACCGAACGGCTCGTAGCATTCGACGAGCGGATGAAGCGTCAGCGATGGGTCGCCTTCCAGTCTGGATCGCGTTCGCGGGTGCAGACTGCATATCATCCGTCTTCCGTATTTCGCGGCTACCCGATTCAGCCCGTCTACGATCGCCTTCAAATGAACCGGATTGTCTACGTTCTCCGCGCGGTGCACCGTTACGACGAAGTAAGGCTCCCGCTCCAGCTGCAGTCGTTCCAGAATCGCGCTTTTTGCAATTTCTTCGTCAAAATGCCGCAGCACCTCGAAAATCGGATTTCCCGTCTCGACTATGCAAGCGTTCGAGATGCCTTCCCTAAGCAGATTTTGTTTGCTTTGCGGGGTGTAGGGCATGTTTATGCTTGCGATCGCATCGATGACACGGCGGTTTTTCTCTTCGGGCACCGTCCAGTCGTAACAGCGATTGCCGGCTTCCATATGAACGACCGGAATACCCATTCGTTCGGCTACTATCGCGCTTAGCGCGCTGTTCGTATCGCCAAGCACGAGCACCTTATCCGGCTTTGCCGCCTGCAGAATGCGCTCGGTTTCGCTGAACAAAACCGACAGCTGCCCGCCAAGCGAAAGCTGTTTGTTCGCAAGTATATAATCCGGCTGTCGCACGTTTAATTCGCGGAAAAACACTTCGCTTAGCGAAGGGACGAAATTTTGCCCCGTAAAAACGAGCGTATGCGAATCGGCATACAAATCGAGCTTGCGAATCACTAAACTAAGCCTGATGATTTCAGGCCGCGTACCGAGAATCGTCACGATATTCATGAACGTTCGCTCCATTCGTTAAACTCCGTTCCTGCGGCAGCCCTCTCCCTTCGATCAGACGGAAGCAGCTACAGCCGAATCGGTTTGCCGAGCCCGAAAGAGGCGAATTCGACTTCGGCAAGCGCAACGATTCTGTCGTATCGCAGCAGAAACGAATATAGCGCCTGCTCGCTCTCAACCGGACGCAGCTTCTGTCTTTCCGCGTAATATAAGCTGCCGTCAGCTGAAGCGTACAGCTCATAATCGATCAGCACGCCGCTTTGGAATCGCCGGTCGTCGATCGGCTCGCCTTCCTTGAAAATGTGCAAGTACGGGTCTGGCACGCGAAGCGCTTCGCCGGCCGCCCGTTCGATTTGCTTCAACAGCCCGGACGATTCAATTTTATGGCGAATTCCTTCGCTGACGACGTAGACTCCGTCCGAAGCCGCCACGAGCATATGCCTCGGCGCATCGGCCGGCAGCAGGCTTTCGCAGCATACGGGCCGGCCGGTCGGAAATCGTGTCAGTATGGCATGGTCCGCAACGACGACGCGATTCCAGCCGTATCCGAAAAAGTACAGCGATTGCTCGCTGGCGAACGGACGCTTCTTGCCGTCTTCCAGCAAGAAGAGCGCGTTCGAATCCGCCATGAGCACGATTCCGTTCGGCCAATCGAGCGGCGGCAGCGCTTCTCTTGCCTTTTTGACCTCATTCGCCCATTGGACGATGCGGTTTATAATGTCCGCGAGCCGTTCGCGGTAAGCCGCAATGCCGAAGTGGCGGGTCGCATTCGCTTTGCTCGTTTCCCCTACCGCTTGCCGGTAAGCTGTGTCTGCGGCCAAAATGCCGACGATTCTGGCAAGGGCGGCGGCGTCGCCTTTGGGCGCGAGATGATTGCCGTTCCCCGTCATCGTAAGCAGCTCGGCCAGACCGCCCGACGAATAAGCGGCGACCGCTTTTTCGAACATCATGCCTTCAAGGGCTGTCATCCCGAATCCTTCGTCGACCAAGCTGGGCATGACCAGCACATCTATGGCAGGCAGCACCGCTTCGATTTTTTTCGTAAACGGCGCGACGAAGAAACGCTGCGCCGCGCCCGATAGCCGCACATGGTGCATGCAAGCGTCATAGTATCCGCGTTCGGTCGGATTGCCGACGATCAGGAAACGTGCCGCAGGCAGCGACTGGCTTAGTACCGTCGACATGAAAATGAAATGCTCCAGCCCTTTCTTCGGAACAAGGTCGGCAGCGATGAACGCGACGAGCGGGTTGCCCTCGGTCAGCCGCAAGTTGTCCCGAAGCGTCTTCCGGTAAACGGCGTTTGTGCCGCTCCGGACGGTACCGTTCCAGGCCGGGTACAGGACGTTCGTTTTGTACGACAACCCGTACCTGAGATACGGAGCGAGCATGGTATGGCTGATGCCTACGATCAGATCGGAATGCTGGTTCATGAACGCGACGGCGTCGTTCGTGTATTCGTTCTCCAGCAGCATCTCGGTCACAAGCCATATGACGGAAATGCCGAGCCGTCTCGCGGCGACGGCCGGAACCGGATTGACACATGTGACGGCTACGACAACATCCGGCTGTCGAATGTGCATGATATCAATCAGCGGATTGACATAGCCGGCGACAAGAACCTGCTCCAGCTTCGCCTGCGTAAGCTGCTGAGGCTCCCAGAGCGCTTCCGTAATCGGATAATGCTGAACGATGACATCGATGCCGATTTTGCGCGCTTCGCCGGATAAAATCCCTTCG
This sequence comes from Paenibacillus contaminans, assembly GCF_003285015.1. GTDB lineage: Bacteria > Bacillota > Bacilli > Paenibacillales > NBRC-103111 > Paenibacillus_V > Paenibacillus_V contaminans. Next base: position 464,112 of record NZ_QMFB01000003.1, read on the forward strand.
TTCGGCACGACCAATATGCAGTCGTGTATCCGCTTCAGCTCTCCTAGGAGGAAGAGCAGAAGCTTCTCCGCACCGGTTATATGATCGGTGTAGCAAATGTGAGAAAACAACATGATTTTTCTTCGGGACACGGGATCGACACCTCCTGTCGGGATTGAAAGCCGGATATTACCCCATGCCTGCCTGATAACCTTGCGCGGCGCCTACCGGAAAGCCGGCATTATAACCTTCATGGAAACCTCGCTGGTAAGGTGTAAGCAGCCGGGAACGACGCTTGGCGAGCCGCCGGCCTCCCTTTCTCCCTTTACGTCCCGCCTTGCCTTTCCTTTTCCCGATTGCCCGGCCGGCCGGACGCGGAATTCTCCTGTTCCGTACGGTTTTCATGCATACCCTCCTTCTTCTTTGCCGGCCGGCACTTCCGTTCCATCCGGCTCGCCCTCCGGTATTTGCACTTCTTTTTCCAGCTCTACATGTTTCGGCATCATTTGTTCCAGATCGACGTATTCGGGCTCGGCGAGCGGCACGAACTTGTGCGGAAATATGATTTTGAAAATCGCACGCAGCCGCTTCGGATACGTATGCTCGAGCAGCGTTCGCCGCAGCCCGCGCAGCGAGATATTTTTCCGCTCCCGTTCATGCGTCAAATAATGGTTCATCTTCTCGACGAAATCATGCGGGGAGTCATACGTCACGATTTCTTCCCCCGGCCGGTACATCGTGCTTAGGTCGCTCCGGATATCCGTTAGCTGGAAAGCTCCGCAAGCGGCGATTTCGAACGTTCTGGGATTTACCGACTGCGCCGGAATCCGCCTGCGGTTGCTGTTCCAAGAATCGTCCGTTGCGGAACGGTGAATGTTAATGACGATCTTCGAGCCGAAATAATGGCGCGCCGTCTCGAGCGGTCCCATCCAGGCCTTCGTGTTGATTTGCGAAGCAAGCTTTCGGTAAGATTTGAGCCGCTGCCACCACCATCCGGAAATCAGCACCCGCTTTCTGGCAAGCGCACCGGACACCTGATCCATAAAGTGGACCCGGTTCCAGAACGCCGAGCCGATGAAGCTGACGTCCTTGCGGTAGTTCGGTGCGATCGGCAGCGGCCGGTAAACGACCGGATGGGCCGCAAGCGGCATATGATGTACGCTTGAATGGCCGAGCTTCCTGTAAAAATCGACGCAGCCGACATCCTGCGTAAACACGTAATCATAGTGGGCGGCAAGTCGCGGCGTTAAATCGGAATAATACGGATCGTCCGTGAACCATATGGCCGTTGGAATGCCCTCCGCCCGGATGGCTCTTATGTGCTCCGGAGAAAACTCCATGCCTTCCAGCACCAGTACGAGATCCGGACGGATTTGTCTGGCTGCCGCGACCGCGTTGGCGTTCGGCGAAACGACGTGCCGGGCGGTTACCACTTCCGATAACGCCTGAATGACGCCTTCGTCAAGCGGCGAATACGGAAACCCTTTGCCGGACGTTACGTACAGCACCTTCAGATCGATCCGGGGCGAATGATCCTTCGGAATTTTGGCGATGACCGCATTGCATTCTCCGAAGTAGTTACCGTCGTTTATGCCTTCTCTATAGCCGTCCGCCCTCCCGCGGCTCCAACTTCCGCCCGCGGCTTTCCGGCGCGGTCCCGCCGTACGTTTGGTCGCCCTTCTTTTAACCAAGGGAGCGCTCCCTCTTCTTATTTTGGTGGCCGGTTTGCTGTTCATGTCTCTTCCCTCCCAAGCGATTGATCGTCCGCTCCTTGCCCGTCCGAAACCGTTTCGGAGCCATTCCCCCAAGACGGCCCGCCGGAACGAGGTCCGGGCTCGACAGCCGGAGGAGCAAACGCCGGCTTCCTTTTATTGGCGAGCAAACTTCCCGCTCCCATCGTCGTCACGAGCAATGTGTGCAGTCTGCGCCTATAGGTATGCTCGGCGATCGTCCGGTGAAGCGCCCTGGCCGCAATGGCCCGCCGCTGATCCTCGTGCCGCAAATAATGTTCGATCTTGGCCGCCAATTCGCCGGGCGTCGAAAACGTTTCGATTTCTTGCCCAGGGATGTAGAAGTTCGTCAGATCGCTTCGGACGTCGGTAATTTGGAGGGTGCCGCACGCGGCGATTTCGAAGGTTCGCGGGTTCACCGACAATCCGAGCAGCCGTCTGCTGTTCCGGTTATGCTGCGCATCGTCATGCGAACGATGGATGTTGATGACGATTTTGGAACCGACGTAGTAGTTGACCGTTTCCGCCAGCTGCGTCCAAGCTACGATTTTGGGCGCAAGTCTTCTGTAGCTCTGCAGCCTTCTCCATAATCCTCCCGCTATGAACGTATCTTTGCGAGCCAGGTAAGGGGCGATTTGGTCGATCGTGCGGATTCGGTTCCAGAAACCGGTGCCGATAAAGCTTATTTCCTTGCGAAAATGTAACGGCACTTGGCGCGGATGAAAGATTTTGCGGCTTGCGGCGAGCGGCAGATGATGCACCTGCGCGCAGCCCAGCTGCCGATAGAACGGCACGCAGCTTAATTCATGCGTGAACACATAATCGAAATGGCGCGCGATCATTGCCGATTTGTCCGTAAAATACGGATCGTCGACGAACCAGACGGCAACCGGGATGCCCAGGGCGCGAATCGCGTCGACGACCGCCGGACCGATCAGATGAATCCCGTTTAGGACGAGTACGAGATCCGGGCGAAGTTGTGCGATTTTGGCAACCGGATTATCGTACGGCAAACACCGTGAAAACTTGGTGACGAGGCCGCTAAGCGATTCGATAATGCCGTCGTTGACGCCGAACATCACTTCCTCGATATAAGCGACATGCAGGTCGAACAAGACGCCTTCCGGCTCGGCGTGTTTTGCGGTTATCGCTTGGCAAACCCCGTAATGATGGCCTTCGCTCCATCCGGATTGATAACCGGCAGCTCGGCCTAGCGCCCGGGATCTTTTCGGTTTGGGCATACTGGAACCCTCCTAGTCCTCTTTCGTTCCGCTGCCCGCCATGAACGCCGACGCCTCCGCCAGCGAATCGAACGTTCCGGCGTCGGTCCACCAGCCGTCCAATACGGAATAAGTAAGATTGCCGGTCCGGGCGAACGCATTGTTGACATCCGTTATTTCCATCTCCCCGCGGGCGGACGGCTTGATTTTGCGGATGATCTCGAACACCGACGAATCATATAGGTAAATGCCGGTGACACAGTAGTCGCTGGAGGGAACGGCAGGTTTTTCCTCGATATGTCTGATTTTTCCGTTCTCGATATGAGGAACGCCGTAGCGCTCCGGATCGGGCACTTGTTTCAGAAGTACCATCGCGCCTTCCGGCTGCTCTGCGAAAGCCTGGATGTAACCGGAAAGCTTCGCCTCGAACAAATTGTCGCCGAGCATGACGACGAATTTTTCCTTTTGCGGGATGAACGACTCCGCCGCCGAAAGCGCCTGTGCGATGCCGCCCGCCTCGTCTTGAATCCGGTAGGTCAGGCTTACCCCCCATTCGCCGCCGCTGCCAAGCAGTTCCATGAACAAGCCCGCAGACTGCTTTCCGGTCACGATCATCACGTCGCGAATGCCCGCTTCACGAAACTTGCCGACGCCGTATAGAATCATCGGAAGCTTTCCTACGGGAAGCAGATGCTTGTTGACGATCTTTGTCAGCGGATAAAGTCTCGTGCCGGTACCTCCCGCCAAGATGATTCCTTTCATCGTTTCCCCACCTTTCCCCATAATCCCCGCAAGATTCCTCGGACCTTGCCCGAGACGTTCAAACGAACCGGCGGGGATCGACCCCCCATTTGTGAATGAATTTACGACGGTTCGCCGCCAGGAGTCTCATTCGGCTCAGCCGGTATTCCTTTCGGAAGCTGACGCTGCCATAATGGTGCACCATGACATCCCCGGCCAGCATGAGCCGGTATCCGGCTCTTCGTGCACGAAAACAGTAATCGTCATCCTCGTAATAGCCGGGCGAGAACGATTCGTCCAGCTCGCCGATTCGTTCCATCAGATCCCTCCTGAACAAGAAGCATAGCCCTACGATCCGCCGCACCCTCCGCCATCTTCTCGGATTATGCCGGTTGTGCCGCAGCGCCCGCAGATGAAATTGATCGATCGTCCGGTAGTCCGCTTTGCGCTTTTGTCTTCCGCTGGCGTAATTCGATACGGGCCCGACAATGCCGACGCTCGAGGCGCTGTTCAAGCACGCCAGCATATTCGGCAGCCAGTTGTGAGTGACGATGACATCGTTGTTCAACAACAGAAGCGTATCGCCCCTGGCTTCCCGAAGCCCGATGTTGCAAGCCTTCGGGAACCCCTCGTTTGAAGCCAATCCGATTACATGGACGTCCTCCCTCGCACACCACTCGGCCGTACCGTCCGTCGAGCCGTTGTCGACGATGATCAGTTCGTACGGAACATGGGTGTGCGTGCGAATCGCCTGAATGCAGCCCGTCAGCAAATGCAAGGCGTTATATGTCGGTATGACGATGCTCGTGAGCGCCATCGGTTCCCCCTCCAAATTCGGTTCCCCTCCAAACTTTTAAGCCTATGAATAAGCCTTCGCCCATCAGTACATATCGGCTAGCATTCACCCATAAGTAGGATAGAGTAATGCCTCTCTACTTCCCTAGCGAGCGAAATTATAGTTTAATTACACCCCATTGTATGTATGGGAAAACGATACGGAACGGCATTTGTACAACATATCCATGCGCCTCCCGCAAAACGCGAAAGACGCCTACAGGGCCGTCCGGCCGTCTGTCAGGCGTCTTTTCGCTAGTTGTAGATTATGAGTTTACGGGAGTCTTTCCGTGCTTCGAACTAGCCGTTCCGATTCCGCAAACCAGCCCGGTTTCGCCCGGTATGCTTACGCTTTTTTGGCTCCAATCGCGATCCAAGTGAACATGCCTTGCACGGCTCCTCCGGCTTTGACGCGGACGATCTCGATCGCCGCTTCCGATTGCTTCCTCAATTTCAGCAACGTATAGCAGCCGGGATCGCTCGACATCGCTACGATGGCATATTGATCGTTTGCGAACGGCTGGTCGAACGGCACCGTTATGACGATGCTGCCCACCTCCTCTTCCAGCGTGAACGCCCCCATGCCGAACTGCTGCAGCGAGCCGGCTTGCGCGGCCGTGCTTTGGACCGGCGCGAAGGAAAGCTGCTTCTCGCTCACGCTGCCTGCGGCAAGATGAACGCTCGATATCGATGCCGTCGCGATTTTGTCTCCCGTGATCGTGCGATCGGCGATTTTCTCGCCGGTCACTGCCAGATCCCTCAGCTTATCGGTCGATATCGCGGTATCCTCGATATGCGTTTCGATAATGGCTTGCGACGAAATATGCTCGGCAAAAATCGAATCATTGGCGATATGCTCCGCGCGTACGGATTCAAGCGCCAGCTTCTCGGATGTGACCGATTCGTTGGCCAGCTGATCGCTGCCGACGGCGCCAGGCTGCAGCAGCTCTCCGCCGATGCTTTGCTCGACCAGATGCTCCGGCAGTACCGAACCGAGAGACAGATGCTCGCTCAGTATGGCTCCGCTGACGATATGCTCGCTGTCGACCGCGTTCTCCGTAATATGCTCCGAGACGACGCTTCCCGCAGATAGCTTCGCTCCGGTGACCGCGCTGTCCGCCAGCTTGTTTTCGGTAACCGCGCCATCCTCAATAAGTGCTTCCGCGATCGCGGCGATTTGAATGTGATCGGTGCCGATCGATTGCGATGCCAGATGCTCGGAATAAATCGCTTCGTTCGCGAGATGCTCGCTGCGTACCGAGGCAAGCGCCAGCTTGTCGAAGGTAACCGACTCGACCGCCAATTGTTCGGTGCCGACGGCGCCTGGCTGCAGGCGGTCGCCGCCGATGCTGTTCTCCGGCAATAGCTCCGGCGTTATGGCCCCTACCGCAAAATGATGCGCTTCTATGGAAGCTGCGCCAATCTGGGCGCTGCCGATGGCTCCGTCCGCTACATGCTTGCTGGCAATACTGCCTACAGCCAGCTTCTCGGAGGTTACGGCTCCCGGCGTCAGCTTGCTTGGCGACACCGCTCCGTCTTGCAATAATGCTTCGTTAATCGCGCCTTCGCTTATATGCTCCGTTCCAACGACCTGACTGCCGATTTGCTCGGCGCCGATCGAACCGTTCGCCACATGCTCGCCGCGAATGGAAGCAGCAGCAAGCTTTTCGCCGGTCACTGCGCCGTCGGCAAGATTTTCCGTAGCTACGGCGCCGTACTGCAGCAAGCCGCTCGTAATACTCCGCTCGGCGAACATATCGCCGTTAAAGCCGCCTTCGGCAAAATGCTGCATGGAAACCGATCCCGGTGCAATATGCTCCCCATGCACCGCTTGATGGGACAGATGTCTCGTCTCCACCGCTCCCGTAGCGAGCTTCTCGCCGGTTACGGCGCTTGCTCCAAGCTTCGCTTCCGTGATGCTCCCTGCGGCAAGCTGCGCCTCTCCTACCGCCCGCTCCCTAATATGCTCGGTGCCGACGGCCTGAGCCCGGATGTGCCCCGATGCGATCGTTTCTTCGGCAATATGCTCGCCAAGCACAACAGCCTTTCCGAGATGCTTGCTGGCTACGGAGCCTCCGATCATATGATTGCCGTGCACCGAGCCTTCTTGAAGCTGCTCGGGACCGATCGCTTTGGACGTCAGATGAACCGTCTTGATGGCGCCGGGAGCGATATTGTCTCCCCGGACCGCTTCGCGGTCGATCTTGTTGCCGGTTACCGATCCGTAAGCGAGCTGGGCGCTGCCTACCGCCCCTTCCTTAAGCAGCTCGCCGCCGATGCTTTGCGATGCGAGATGCTCCGATTGCACGGCTCCCGGCGCTAGATGAACGCCAAGCACGGCGCCAGACGCAATGTGGAGGCTCGCAATTGCACCGTCGTTCACATGAAGGCTGGAGATGCTTCCGGCGGCCAGCTTTTCGCCCGTTACGGAAGCGGGAGCAAGCTTCTGCGCCGAAACGGCTCCATCGCGCAGTGAAGCTTCGTCAACCGCCCCTTCGCGAATATGCGCCGTTTCCACCGCAAGCGCGCGAATATTTTCGGGCCCGATCGTTTGCGCGGCTATATGCTCGCCTCTGACCGAACGCCCGGCGAGCTTCGCGGAAGTAACCGCCCCGTCGGCGAGCTGCGATTCGCTTACCGCTCCCGACTGCAGCTTCTCGCCGCCGATGCTCTGCTCGGCAATGCGCTCTCCCGTAATGCTGCCTTTCGCAAGATGCGCTTCCGCAATCGTTTCGCCGGCGATATGCGCGCCCTGTACGGCGCCTTCCGACAGATGCCTGCTTTCGACTGCAGCGGATGCGAGCTTCTCCGACGTAACGGCTTGCGAAGCCAGTTTGCCCTCCGTGACGCTGGCGGCAGCCAGCAAAGCGCTGTTTATCGAATGCTCCCGAATATGGTGCGTGCCTACCGATTGCATGCGGATATGGCCGTATGCAATCGACTCGTTCGCAAGATGCTTGCTCTTGACGGCTCCGAAGGCCAGCTTCTCCCCTGTAACGGCGCCGTCCGCGATATGCGCGCTTTCCACCGCATCCGGGCGCAGAAGCTCGCTGCCGATGCTTTGCCCCGCGATATGCTCGCTGAGCACGACTTCTTTGCCGATATGGCGGCTGTCGACGCTGCCCGCCTGCAGGTGCATGCCGTGCACGGCACCGTCTTGAATTTGATCGGCGCCTACAGATTTGGCGGCCAGATGCGAATATTCGACCGCGCCGTCGGAAAGATGACCGCTTAGAATCGATAAGGGCAAAATATTGTCCGAAGAAACGGCGCCGGGCGCCAGCTGTTCGTTGCCGATTGCGCCGGGCTGCAGCAGCTCGCTGCCGATGCTGCGCTCCTGTACGTTCTCAAGCGTAAATACGGCTTTATCGAGATGCTGCTGGCAGATCGCGCCAGGCTGAATGTGATGACTGTGAATGATGTGGTGCTGCAAATGCTCGTCGGTGACGGCTTTGGATCCCAAATGGAACGTCCCGATCGATTTAGGCGCAATGTGATCGCTTCTGACCGATTCAGCCGCCAACTTGGCGTCCGTAACGGCCCCGTCGCTCAATTGACCGGTCGTTATATGAAGGTTGATGATCTTAGAAGCCTCAAGCCGGAACATAGGGCTCAAATGATCCTCGCTCAACGTGCCATCCTCGATATGTTTGCCGGTTATCGTTCCGAACTGCAGATGCCGTCCTTGAATCACTTCGTGCCGGATATGCTTGCCTTCGATGATTTCCGTCTCCAGCTTATCGTTCGTGATCGAATACGGTGCAAGCTTGCTTGACGTAATCGCTTGATCCTTCAGTACCTGCGTCGTGATGACTTGTTCCCGCAAATGCTCCGTCCCGATCGATTGCGGCGCCACATGGCTCGATTGCACAGACTCCTTCGCCAAATGTCCGGATTGAACGGCTTCCGGCGATATTTTCTGCCCGGTTACGGAACCGTCGGCCAAATGATCGGTGCGAACCGCGAGCCCTTTCAGCTTGCTGCTGCCAACGACGTAATCGCCGAGTTTATCGTCCGTTACCGCCGCATTGTCCAAATGAAACGATTTGATTACGCCAGCTGGCATATGATAGCCGCGAATGGCCTCCGTCAAAATATGTTTGCCGTCTATCGAGTCCGTCTTCAGCTTATCGCCGCCGATCGTTGAATTGGCGATTTTGCCACCGGTTACGGCTTCGTCTTTGAGAAGCTGCGTCGTGATCGCCTGATCGGCAATGTTGACCGATTGTACGACGTGATCGGTTAAGTGGCGGGTTTCGATCGCAGCCTGGTCGATAATATCCGAAGTAACGGAACCGTGCACAAGATGCTGCGTTCCGATCGAAACGTCGGCGACTTTGCTGCCTGTAACGGAACAGTCGGCGAGCTTCTCTCCGGTAACGGCATCATCTTGCAGCTTAAGCGTCGAGACGACGTGATCTTCCAGCTTCTCTTCCGTGACGGAGTTGTCGATCAAATGCTGCGATCCGACGATACCGTCGCCGAGATGAAGACCGAGTATTGCGCCCGTTGAAATTTTCACCGAAGAAATGGAGCCGTCGCGTATGACCCTGCTCGTTACCGCTTCGCTCTGCAAGTGCTCGGAGCGGACGGACAGCTCATGAATATGATGCGCTTGAACGGCATCCGGCGAAAGCTTGCCGGCCGTTATGGCGTGATTGCGGATATGCTCGGTGCCGACCGAATCGTTCCTGATATGCTCGCCGCTAATAATGTCGGGACGCAGATGATAGCCCATGATCGTGCCGCTGTCGATTTTGCTTTCCGTTACAGCTCCGTCGCGCAATTTATCGGTCGTGACGGCGCCGTCGGTCAACTTGGCGGAACTGACGATGTAGTTCGCCAGGTTATTCGCTTGAATCGCGCCGCTTTTGATTTTCTCATGCGTGATGGCTTGATCCTGCACCAGGTCCGTCGTAATCGACTGGCCGTGCAAATGCTTTGTCTGAATGGAGCCGTCGGCGATTTTGATCGCATCGATCGTCTTATCCGCCAGCTTTTCGGACGTGATGCTGTTATCCATCAGCTTCTCGCCGGAAATCGAACGATCTCTCAGCTTTTCGCCCGTAATCGCGCCGCTGGCCACATGCTGCTCCTCGATGGCATGCGGGGCGATCTTGCTCGTTGTAACGGATCGCGTTCTCAATTTGGTCGAGTCGACGGCAAAATCGCTTAAGCTGTCGGTCCCTAAGCTGCCGGGTTTGATTTTGCTGCCGTCTATCGCATGATTGGCGATTTTCTCGGTCGTAATGCCTTCGTCGACGATATCGTCCGTATAAATAATCGGTGCGCCGCCCGATTCGACCTTACGCGCATTTACGACCTCTACGGTTTCCGACCATACTTCCATCGGCGGCTCAACCTGCTTCCCGCTTGGCGGCGTATCTGTCCTCTTGATGGTTACGCTCGGCTGCTTGGCGGCCGGTTTCGACTTGCTCTGCGCGGTATGCCAGTGCAGACTGACAAGCTCTTCGTTCCGCGCTTGCTCGTGGGACTGGAGCTTTTGCTGTTGGATAACGAAATTTTCTTTATCCCGTTGTACCGGATATTTATCCTTGTCGCTCACTATTCCACGTACCGGTTCTGGATCGGCCGGCCTTGCGGGCTCGATTTCCTTCCCGTTCATTTCCAAGTCGACGTCCGGCTCCGTATGCTCATCGTACACCGGTCCGAACAACGGTTCGAAAGCTTCCGCCGTTTCCTCCTCCCCGGCTTCCTGCTCGGCGTCATTCTGCTCGGCAGCTTCAGACGCTTCCGTCAATGCAAGCAGCTCCTGCTCCTGCTGAAATGACACGATAATCTGCTGCTGCTCGCGGCTCTCAACCTCCTGACGCTCACGCTCCTCCTTTTCCAGCTTGCGCTGCAGCTCCAGCTTCTGTTGAAGCCGTTGTTTCGCTGCGAGTTCCTGTCTCTCCCGCTCCAAACGGTCGCGTTCCAGTCTTTCCTTCTCTTGCCTTTCCCGATTCAGCCTTTCCTGACGCTCAAGCCGTTCCTGACGCTCGAGCCGCTCCTGCCTTTCGAGTCTCTCCTGTCTTTCGAGTCTCTCTTGACGCTCGAGCCTCTCTTGACGTTCAAGTCTCTCCTGTCTTAGCTGCCTTTCCTGCTTCTCCTGCTTATCGGCAAGCTCCGCGCCGCCTGCAGCCTTGTCCTCGCCGCCCGTGCCGGCTTGCTTGTTATTGCCGCTCTGTTTAACGTCGTCGATCCAGCTTAACTCCATCGTGTTGTACGCATTGTAAACGATGCCGCGAGCCCCGCGTTTGTTTGACCGATCAGGAGAGGATTTCTTTTTTTTCATGAGATGCTCCTTTCTGACTTATCGTCCATGTTCAACATGTACCCTTTTCAACAAAGTCTGATTTGGCGGCCTGCGGCAGCTTGCGCTACCGGGCAGGAAGCCGTTTCGTAATTCTTTTCTTCTGAACGGGAACAAAGGGGGATTTGAACACTTCTGCTGTACTTGGTCTTTTGTATCCTATGCTCCTCCCCAGCCCATGGTCACTCGCCCGGAAAATTTTGAAGTCCGCGCCTTCATCGCTCCTCTGTTATTTCTCTTGGCGGTCGAAAGGCCGCTAAACGCAAAAACCGCCCGGAAAGTTTCCGGACGGTACTGGATCATATCGGGTTAACGACGATTCAACCCGGAGGTTCACAAGCTGCGGGCGCGTTTAGGGAAGGGTTTCGCTGCGGCGGCATTCCGTTACAAGCACGGGCCTCCGGGATCGGCAAAAACGGCGCCGGTTTGTTCGCAAAAATGCTTCATCCAACGATCCGCCGTATGCCGCCATGTAAACGTCGATTCGACCCGCTGCATCGCCTGCTCCCCCATGTTACGCTGCAGCTCGTCGTTTCCGATAACCTTGACGATCTTGTCGGCCAGCTCTTCCTGCAGCCTTTGGAGCGGGACAAGGTAACCCGTATTTTCGTGATCGATAATTTCTTTCATGCCGCCTGCGTACGTCGCAATCACGGGGATACCCGACGCCATCGCTTCGACGTTGACCAGTCCGAAAGCTTCGCGCTGCGAGGAAGGCACTACCGTCACATCGGCAATCCGAAACCAATTGGCAATTTGGTTGTACGGCACGTAGGGCACGAAACGGACATGCTCCGGCATTTTGCGTCCCAACCGGTGCAGCTGTCTCGCATAAGCGGTCGTCTTTCGCGAGCCGTAGTATGCGCCGCCTACGATAAGCAGCATCGCCTCCGGCTCCTGCTTCACGATATCCGGCATAGCCTCAAGCAAATGATGAATCCCTTTCGATTTAATCAGCCGGCCGACGTACAAAATGATTTTGCGGTTTTGCAAGCCCAGGCGGGCAAGCATATTTTCTCGAAACCGCTCCCCTTCCTCCGACCACCGGGACATGAACTGCTCCTGGTTGACCCCCAAATAATTCACCCTCAGCTTGCTGCGGATCGCCGGAAACCGCTCAGCCATCCTTTCAAGCAAAAAACTGCTGTTTACTAGAATCCGATCGGCGTGGCGGAAGCAGGAAGCGAGCTCCTTACGCCCGATATGCGGCTTATTGACGAAATTAAGCGAATGCAAAAAAAGCCATACCGGGGTTCGGGGATGCTTTCTTTTGAGAAAACGGGCATGCCTCGGACGGTTATCCACCTGAATCAAATCGTACCGCTGCCTTCTGATCCGGTTGTTCACCGCCCGCATATAGCCATTGCGCTTGCTCCTGGGCACGCGAATGTAATGTACGCCTCCGATATTCTCATTCGCGGCATAACCGCCCGCACGAATACCGTATACATGGCAATCGACCTGCTCCTGCAAAAGTCTCGTCACCTCGTATACTACGCGCTCTACCGAGCTGCTGCGCGGGGACGGCACGACAAAGGAGCCGGGGGTTACGACGGCTACTCGCGGTTTATTCATCGCACGAACCACCTCTCTTAAAAAACGCCCTAGCCACCTGCTGCGATTAATGTATTGTATACAGCGGGTCCCATTTGTTGAGAAAAATGGTTGATTGCACAATGCGCCCGTCCACTCCCGGCCGGACGTAAAAACATACATTACATCAACCGTTCCGCAAGGCTTGCGTCGCTTGTCAATGAGGTACTCGTCTTAACCATTCAACGGGAGGTATCGGAATGAAACAGTCGTACGTAGGCATTATGGTCAACCAATCGTTATACCGGAAGCTTCCTTCGGGGAGAACGGGGTACGAAGCTCCTGCATTGTATGAGGAGGCGGCCGAACAGTACGGGCTTATCCCCTGCTATTTCCGGCTTACGGACATTCCATTCCGGAACCGGACGATGAGAGCCTATGTCCGCAAAGGAAACCGATACCGTAAGGAAACGGTGGAAGTGCCGAAAGTAATCCATAACCGGGCGATATTTTTCGATAAACGGTCGGTGCGCAAAGCCGCCTTGCTTGGGCAAGCCGGTTCGATGCTGTTTAACGGTTGGAACCGCTACGGGAAGCTGACCGTCCATAACTGGCTGTCGAACGACGAATCGCTAAAGCCTCATTTGCCGGAGTCCCGCCTTGCTACGGTCAAAAACATTTGGCAAATGCTGCGCACCCACGATTCGCTTATTCTGAAGCCCGACAACAGCAGCGTCGGGATTGGGGTGATGAAGGCGGAGCTGATCAAGCAAAGCGTTTGGGAGCTGCTGATGCCCGTCGGCCGCTTCGGCAAAGGCCGCATTCGGCTTGTGTTCGGCAGCGCGCTCCCTCGCCGCCTATTGGCCAGGCTTCGCGCCAAGAGATATCTCGTCCAGCAGCGCATTCCGCTGGCGCTGTACGACGGACGTCCCTTCGACCTGCGCGTCTCCGTCCAACGCGATGAGAGCGGCGATTGGCAAATAACCGGCATCATCGGCAAAGTAGCCAGGCGCGGAGCGTTCGTTACGAACGTTGCGCAGGGAGGCAAAGTCATGTCGCTCGAAACGCTGCTTTCCTCGTATCCGCAGCTTGATGCAGAGGCAGTAAAAGCGAATATCGAGACTCTCGCGCTTCGCGTCGCCGAGCACTTGAGCATAAGACTCCCGATGGCCGCAGATCTTGGCTTGGACATCGGCTTGCGGGAAGACGGCTTCCCGATGCTGATCGAGTGCAACGGCCGCGATCAGCGCTACAGCTTTCGCGAAGGCGGCATGCTCGAGGAGTGGAAAGCGACTTACCGCAATCCGATCGGCTTCGCCCGCTTTTTGCTCGATTCGGCGGAGCGCCTCGCGCCCTCCGACGAAGAGGAACCCGGGGAGCGGTAAGCGAACTGCGGCTCGTTAGCAGGTTGAGGCGCTGCTGGGGTTGTCCCAAAGGGGAGTGGAGAATGAACCAATCCCAATATGTAAACAAATAAGCTTTCAAAATCACTCTAAAGAGGTAGTGGAAGCTTATTTGTTTGGTAAATGCTTTTATTAGGTTGACTGCCTATGCTATTAGATTTACTACCCGACTTGCCGTGAAGAGTATACGGTACTTTCTAATAAGGCAAGATATCTTTCGTCGAAAAGCTATGTTTTATAGGCATAATGAGGCAAGCCTTACTATTTCTCGCCGTAAACCCGTGTTCAAGCGAGCTAGTGAGGCAAACGCAACTAATAGTGAGGCAAACAAAATTGATAGTTGCGTTTGCCTCACTATTTGACTAGAACGAGCATTTTTCCGATGGAATAGTGAGGACAGCCTCATGAACAGAAAGGTTTTCTCCACTAATCGCACCGTTCGTGTATACCCATTACGATATCCGTGTTTGCTTTCGTAACTAAAATGAGCATAGTACTTGATGGTTCCGCTTCAGCGAAGCCTTGGTTCATGGTTGAAGTACATCTGCCATCCTCAGTATCCTAAAATTCACATTAGTCAGCGCATTAGGTACTAAACTTGGCGGCAGCTCGCAGCTAGTAACGAAAGCTGCCGGTTTAGTCGAAGCGGATCCAGACGGCCGTTTTGTCGTCGGACGTTTTGAAGCGCGGATACCTCTGGCATTCGCTGTCGGATGCTTCCTGGTCGAGCAGCGCCTGCGCGTAGCCTTGCAGCGTCCGCTCGCGTATTTCCGCGACAAGCGCTTGCGGGTCGAATAAATCGTCGAGCTGCGCTTGCAGCGGGAAGAGGCCGTCCGTAATGAGCAGCAGCGCTTCCAGCTGTATCCGGTTGATCCGGCCGTATTCCAGATGGTCGGCAAGAGCGCTTTCCCCGCTCATGACCGAGTAGCCGTCGAATGTATTCATCGTTTGCTTGTTCGCAAGTATCGCCGGCGTAACGAGCTTCCGAAGCTCCGCTTGACTGGTGATGCCTTGCTGGATCCCTTCGATTAGCAGAAGTTTGGTCTTGGCATCGATATGTCCGACTTGATCGCGCGTTACCGTGCGTACGCTTCCATCCTTATACAACGCGTAGATCATGCAATCTCCCGCTTGTACGTAGTCGATATGCTTCTCCAGTACGCGGACCGCGGCAATGCCGGCTGACCATACGGCTTGTTTGTCGGCCGTATCGATGCCGAACGATTTCATTTGTTCGCGCAAACCGTCGTTGGCTTCCAAAACCGCCTGCTCCAGCCGAAGCGGGCCGTCCCGTTCCTCGCCCAAAGCTTCCAAATAAGCTTTGATCGAATGAGAAGCCATATAGCCGCCCGTCTCGTTATTGGGTCCCCGGAACGGCGTCAGCGAAGTCGCACCGTCTATTACGCCGTACAAATGAAGTCCTTCGTTTACTACCCATGCATCCTCATTCCACTCGCTAGTTCCCCGGATCGTAAGCTTCTCTACCTTCATCTCGCTGCCTCCCATTTAAACGTCCCGTTCGTTCCATTATCTGCATCCTAAAAAAATCCGGATTCTCCCGCTCGAACATTAATTATTACGGCGCTCGTCATCCGTTACCTTTGATATATGCGCTCGCCAAGGGGGCATTGTCCGTGTCCCTTAATCGTTCATAGTTCCTTTCGAGCGCTCAGCATATTGACGAGCCGGGTTTGTTTTTCTCGGCATGCATACCTGCCATTCACCCTTTTTCATTCGCCAGCTTCTTCCCGAATTCGCTTAATCGCCCGCTGCAGAACGCAGCGATTCCGCCGCCTTCTCAGCCGATGCGTCCGGCATCAGCTCGATCGTCTCGAGGAGCTCGCCGATTTTATTCCACCGTTTGGCGTCTCCGGCAGCCGCCGTCTTTACCGCCAAGCTTCCGGCAGCCTCCAGAACGTAGCGCTCGCGCTCGGACAAATTCGATTCGCCGGCCAGCTTATCCGCGATATCGATCCGCGAAGGCAGCAGCCCCAGCTGTCTGATGATGCGCTGCTGGGTTTCGTCGCCGATCATGTGCTTGATAACGCGGAGAGCAGCCCGCTCCTTCTCCGGCGTCGAGCGGATCGGTGCCAGTGCGCGGATTTCCGGCAAAATCGCCGTTTGCGCCAAGCGGGGCAAAGGCGTCATTTCGAAGGCGAACTTGCCGCCGATATACCGCTCCAGCATGGGCAGCCTATCCGAGCCGCTGACGAATAACCCCGCTCTGCCGTTAATAAAATCGCTTGCCGCCAGCCTGTGCTGCAAAGGCTTCATGACGCCGGAGCCGTAAACAAACCGTTTCCATAGCGCAAAAGCCGAGCTTGCTCCGTTCCCGTCATCAAGCTTGCCTTCCTTGTCCGAAAGCAGGCTCTGAAAGTACCAGGACTGCTCGCGGTCGACGGCTATTCCCCAAAAATCGTTCGAGCCGTCCCCATTCACATCCTTGGTCATCTTTTCGGAAGCGGCAAGCGCCTCCTCCCAGCCGGAGAAAGAAGGCTGAGCTTGAAACCCCGCATTTTTCAGCAAACTCATATTCGCATATAATACCGGCAATCCCGCTCCGAACGGGACTGCCCAATCATGCTCTCTATACCGAAACGGAGCGGTGAACGCCCTGGGCATACTATCCTTCCAAGGCGTATCTTCCATTTCGCTCTCGACCGGAAGCAGCGCCCCCGTCTCGGCAAGCTGCGCTACGCCGTACAAGCTGTCAAGCTCGGCGATATGCGGCGTCGTCCGGGTCGAAATGGCCGCCGTAAGCTCTTCGTAAAGCAACATCCCCGAACGGAAAGTTCGAATGTCCAGCTCAAGCTCCGGATGCTCGGTCTGAAACTCGCCGAGCATTTCGGCCAGTCCTTCGCTATGCACCCATATGGCGACCGATTCCGAGCTGTCCGAAGCTTGACCGAAACGGCCGCCCGTATCGTCGGGAACTCCCGTCATCGTGATATATACGGCTGCGAAGCCTGCCGCAACAACGGCCGCCGCCAGCCAGCCGAGCATTTTTCTGACCATCCCATCGCGTCCCCGAATCGTTTTCCTTCATCATATCACAGTCGCCGGCAAAACCATTATCGGGAAGGCGTCCGTTATGCAAGAATGCGCGAATCTGCGAACGATGCCGCTAAAGCCCTACAACTGCAGCCCTTTCTTGCTCAGCTTGTTCGCAATAATGAGCGAGATTAGCGTACTCACCGTCAAAATCGAAGCGAGCGCCGCGCCGGTGCCATAGTTGGACGTAAATACCTCGCTGTAAATCGTGACGGAAATCGTCGCCGTCGCGCCAAAATAGAGGACTAGCGTCGAGCTCAGCTCGTTGATCGTCGTCACCCAGCTCAAAATCGCGCCGGACAACACGCCCGGGGCCATCAGCCTTCCGGTCGTCTTGAAAAATGTTTTCATCGGAGGCACGCCAAGGCTGATCGACGCCTCTTCGACGCTCCGGTCGAGCTGATGCAAAATCGCGGTGCTCGAACGAATCGTATAAGGCAGCTTGCGAACGACATACGCGATTACGAGAATGATCCACGTGCCCGTAAGCACGATCGGCGGCTTGTTAAACGCGATGATAAGGCTGATCCCGAGAACGGTTCCCGGCATGACGTACGGAATCATAAGCAGGCCGTCGAGCATGGCGGTCAGCTTCGATTTCCGGCGCACAAGCACATAAGCGATAAGCATGCCGACCACGATCATGATGACGATCGAAATTAACGAATACGTGTACGTGTTAATGATCGCCTTCGGAACGCGGTACAAAATTTCACGGTAGCTGTTCAGGCTAAAGCCCGGATGGAACACCGGCCCTTTCGTCTTGATGAACGAAGTAACGAGCACGGTGGCCTGCGGGATCATCGACACCAGCGCGATCGTCAGCGCCCCAGCAGTGAACAAAGCCTTCTGCAGCGGCTTCAGCTTTTTGAGCTTCGGCGTGCGCATCCCCGACATCGTATAATTTTTCCGGGAAACAAAATATCGTTGGGCGAACAAAATGCTCGTCGAGCACAAAATCAGAATCACGCTGAGCGTACTGGCCATCGCCGGATTGCCGCCCATTTCGCTTATAAACTGCTCGTAAGCGAGGATCGGCAGTACCTTGAAGCCTTGCCCCAGCAGCATCGGCGTCCCGAAGTCGGCGAACGAGGCCATAAACACCATTAGCGCGCCTGCCGACAATGTCGGAAAAATGAGCGGCAGCGTAATCGTCGTCATCCGCCGGAAGCTGGAACGGCCGAGGCTTTCCGCCGCTTCCTCAAGCGATGTGTCGATCGTGCGCAGCGCGCCGGAAACGTACAAGTAAATATGCGGGTAAAATTGCAAGGTAAAAACGAACACGATCCCTTTCCAGCCATATACGGATCCGAAAGGAATGCCGACGTCGTGCAAGAACCGGGTGATGAACCCGTTATTGCCGAGCATCAAAATCCAGGAATACGCTCCGATAAACGGCGGCGACAGCAAGGACATAATTACCAGAATCTGAATGAGTCCTTTACAGGGAATATCGTACCTTGCCGTCACGTATGCCAGCGGAACGCCGATCAAAATCGCGAATACGGTCGCCAGCGCCGAAACCTGCAAGCTGTTCAGCAGCGCGCTTCGGAAGTATTTCAGCTTGATGAAGTTGCCGTAGTTTTCCAGCGAAAACGCGCCCTTGTCGTTAAAAAAGCTGTTGAACAGCAGCGTAAAGAGCGGATAAACGATAAAAGCAAACAGAAACACATAAACGATAAGCGTCACCCACGTCCAAAAATCCCAATGCCGCAGGCTAAGCCGTCTGGCCAACGTCGGTTTAATCGCGGTCTGCACTGTAGATGACCTCCCCGCCCTCATTGTCGAACATGGCCGCTTTGGCAAGCTGCAGATCGATCAATACGGGCTGTTTCTCGCTTAGCAGCTGATGCGGCTCTATGGCGTGCTGCTGCACGTCGATTTCGCTGCCGTCGGCGAGCTTGACGATATAGCTCACTTTTTCGCCCAAATACGTTACCGTCGCGATTTCGCCGCGGAAATTACTTCGATCGCTGCCTGCACTGTCGGGTTGTAGCTTGATCCTCTCCGGACGAATCGCGAACTTGACGCCGCCCGCATAAGGCTTGTTCAGGCGCAGCTTGAACGAGCGCCCAAGCAAGGAAATGTCGGCTTCTTGCGTAACCGAGTCATAGTTGCCGCACGAGCCTTCGAGAAAGTTGGATGTGCCGATAAAATTCGCAACAAACTTGTTTTCCGGGTAAGCATAAATGTTTTGCGGCGTTGCGATTTGCTGAATCCGCCCCTCATTCAGTACGGCGATCCGGTCGGATACGGCAAGCGCCTCCTCCTGGTCATGCGTGACATAAATCGTCGTAATGTTCAATTCCTTCTGAAGCTTGCGGATATCCGAGCGCATCTTGATGCGCAGCTTCGCGTCGAGATTGGACAGCGGCTCATCCATGAGCAGCAAGCCCGGACGAATGACGATCGCCCGCGCAAGCGCGATACGCTGCTGCTGGCCTCCGCTCATATCGGACGGAATCCGGTCGCGCAGATGGGAAAGCTGAACCATTTCAAGCGCTTCCAAAACGCGCGTTTCGATTTCCTTCTTGCCGACATCGCGGGCCTTCAAGCCGTATGCGACATTATCGAACACCGTCATATGCGGGAAAATCGCATAGTTTTGGAACACCATGCCGATATTCCGCTTGTGCGTCGGCACGTCGTTCATCAGCTGGTCGCCGAAATATATGCTGCCTTCCTCTTGCCTGTAGAAGCCTGCGATCGTACGCAGCAGCGTCGTTTTACCGCAGCCGCTCGGGCCAAGCAGCGTGAAAAACTCGCCCTCCTGAATCGTAAAATGCGCATCGTTAACCGCTTTCGCAGTACCGAAATATTTGGTCACGTGATCGAACACGATTTTTTTCATCGTTAACCTCCGCTATGAAGCATATAAATGTAGGATATTGCCGTTCGGTTGATCGATTTAAGAAACAAGGTGCCCTGCTCGCATTCGGGCACCTTGTTCAGTGGAAAACGCCGCTTACTCTTGGCCGGTAACGATTTTGCCGAATCTTTTGATCGTTTCGTCTTTTTTGCTTGCCGCGAAATCGAAGTCGTACTGTACAAGCTTTATATCCTTGGAAGCCGGAATGCCTTGAATCGTTTCCGCATCCTTGCGCACCGAGCGGCGCTTAAACTCCTTCTGGATGAGCGATTGCACGTCTTTGCCCACCAGGAAGTCGATGAATTGCTTGGCTTGCTCCATATTTTTGGCGCCTTTGATAACCGCCGCGCCGTCCGGTACCGCCGAGGTGCCTTCCGACGGATAAGCGATTCCAACCTTGGCGCCGCCTTCCACGTAACGTAGCGCAGCTTCTTCTAACGTAACGCCGAGCGCGAATTCTTTATCGGCTACGCCTTTGTATACCATACCGGAGCTGGACAAAATTTTGCCGTCGAGGTTTTTGACGAACTGCTTCACGAAATCCCAGCCTGCGTTGTCGTCTTTGCCGAATGCCGTCAGCATCGTCACGAGCTGCGTATAGGAGGAACCCGATTTGGCCGGATCGGCGAAGGCGATTTTGCCTTTCCATTTCGGATCGAGCAGATCCTTCCACGTTTTCGGCTCCTCGCCCGTTTTGACGAGCTCCTTGTTGTACATGATGACCATCGGAAGCGCCGCGAACGGTGTCCACACGCTGTTTTTATCGATATATTCAGGAGCCAGATTGTCGAACTCCTTGGATTTGTATGGCTCGAAGTAAGCTTTGAACGCTTCCAAAGAATCCGCGCCGCCTGCCCAGAACACGTCGCCGAGCGGATTTTTCTCTTCGGCTTGCACGCGCTTCAGCAATTCCCCGGTCCCGCCGGAAATGAGCTGCACTTCGATGCCCGTACGATCCTGGAATTCCTTGACGATCGGGTTATTGACCTCCGCCGCGTTCGGTGAATAAAGCGTCAGCTTGCCGCCTTTTTTCGTAGTCGATGGGTCGGCCGAGCTGGACGGCGACGGGGAGTTAGCCCCTCCGGATTTATTGTCTGTCGTTTGACCTGCTCCGCAGCCTGCAACCGTAATGGCCAATAATGCGGCGATTGCGCCCGAGAATAATTTTTTCATGGTTGTAATGAAACCCCTTTCGTTTCTGTTTAAGTACGATGTCGCTAGCGATAACTTAACTATAAAGGCGTTATAAAACGCTTTCAATGTGACGGAATTGCGTCTTTTGTTGAATATTTTGCTCAAGCTAAGGTGGAAAAAAACGCAAAAACTTCGCAAGCGGGCGGCCGCTTACGAAGTTTTGTTACGATTCTATAAGGCGGATTTCATCGCTGCCGTTTTACCGCTACACGGTTGAGATCCCGAGCCGCTTCCGGTATTCCGAAGGCGTTTCCCCCGTGCTTTTGCGGAAAATTTGGCTGAAATACCGCGAATCCTGATAGCCTACGCGTTCTGCAATTTCATACATTTTGAACCTTGGGTCCGCCAGCAGCTCCTTCGCCGCTTGAACCCTCAGGTTCGTTACGTATTCGAGAAAACTGACCCCGACATGCTTTTTGAACAGCCTGCTGAAATGGCTTTCGCTTACCTTCATCCGGTCGGCCATGCTTTGCAGCGGCACATCCTCCTGAAAGTGAGTCAACAAGTAATCCATAATTTGCTGGAACTCCCGGCTTTCGCCCGTTTCCCGCTTATCGAGGCCCGCTACGACGGGACGTCCTTCCGCCCAATGCTTATCCTGCTGCTCTGCAAGCTGCCGTTTGCTTCGCGCTTCGTCCAGCTTGGAGGTAATACGCCGAACGACCTTCTCCAGCTCGTCCGGATTCGTCGGCTTCAGCACATAGTCTGCCGCCCCGAGCCTCACCGCCTGCTGCGCATAAGCAAAATCGTCGAAGCCCGTCAGAAATACGATGTTTACCTCCGGCCATCGTTCCGAAACGCGCCTCGCCAGCTCGATTCCGTCCATCGTCGGCATGCGGATATCGGACAGCATAATATC
Source organism: Paenibacillus contaminans (assembly GCF_003285015.1). Taxonomy (GTDB): domain Bacteria; phylum Bacillota; class Bacilli; order Paenibacillales; family NBRC-103111; genus Paenibacillus_V; species Paenibacillus_V contaminans. Next base: position 485,838 of record NZ_QMFB01000003.1, read on the forward strand.
CGGAACGGCTTGCTCCAGAAGCTCGAGCGCCGCTTCGCCATCCTCGGCTTCGCCGGCAATCTCGCAGCCGAGATCGCTCCATGGTATCGTCTGTTTTAATCCTTCGCGCACCAGCCATTCGTCTTCGACGATGACGATTTTATACATCGCCTTTCACCTCCGGCAAGCCGTTCTTCTCCGTTTTTTGCGGCCTTGACGAATCCCGCGTTTCACGGGTTCCGCTTTCTTCCTGATCTGCGGCCTCCGCGGCTCCCGACTCGCGAGTCATCGCATCCGCCTGCGTCAGCGCCGGAATTTCCAGCGAAATCGTCGTGCCGCGGCCTTGCTCGCTGTTGATTTCGAACAAAAAGTTTTTGCCGAAATACAGCTGCAGCCGCTTCTGTAAATTTTCAAGCCCGAGTCCCGTAGTACGCTCGCTCGAAGCGCTGTAACGGCCCAGCTTCATGCTCTGCAGAACCTCTGGGGGCATGCCCGTGCCGTCGTCGCTTATGACAAAACGTACCCGATCCTCCAGCTTGCGCCCGGTTATATTCAGCTTGCCTTTGCCCCGCTTCGTTTCGAGACCGTGGGTAATCGCATTTTCGACGAGCGGTTGAAGCAGGAGCTTAAGCGTATACAGTTTTTCCATTTCCGGGTCGATATCGACGAAAACCTCAAACTTGTCTCTATACCGCATTTTTTGGATAACCAAATAGTTATGAATTTGCTGCATATCTTCGCCGATCGGGATAAAATGATTGCCCTTGCGGATGCTAAACCGGAGCAGCTCGCCGAGCGAAACCGCCGTACGGCTAATATCGTCCAGCTTGTGCAAACGCGCCATCCAGTTGATCGAGTCCAGCGCATTATACAAAAAATGAGGATTAAACTGGGCGTGAATCGCTTTGATTTCCGCCTCCTGGAGCATCAGCTGCTTTTTATACACTTCGTCGATTAACAGCTTGATTTGCTGAAGCATAGCATTGAAGCTTCTTCCGAGCTGGCCGATTTCGTCGTCATGTTTCGATGCGAACGACACATTCAAATTTCCGTCCTCGACACGGCTCATCAACGATCGGAGCTTGCGCAGCGGGTTCGTTATGTTCACGGACAGCTTGTAGGCAAGCCAGCACGAAATCACGATGCCGGCGGCGATAATAAGCACGGTCAAATCGCGTATGCCGGCACTTTCCTTAGTCAAGGCCGTGACGGGCACGATGCTGACAAGCTTGAAGCCGGTCGCTTCGGACGTATCGAAAATAACCATATGCGGAGAGGAAAACCCGTCCCTCTGGGTAAAATATCCTTTGCGTCCTTCCAGCACGCGTTCCACATACGGCTCCGTCAGCTTCGTTCCGACCTGCCGCTTCGACGGGATGCCTGAGACGATGTAGCCGTTCCGGTCGAGCAAAAACACTTGGCCGCCCGGCACGATTTGCGCTTTGTTGTACTTGTCGGCAAGCGCCGATTCCATAATATCGATGACGAAATAGCCTAGCGGCTTTCCCGTTTCGATCGTTTTGAGCATTTGGCCGGAGCTCAGCACGATGCCGAAATCATCCGTTTTTTTCATCGAATAATGCGTATCCCATACGACGCCTCCGCCCGCCAACTGAGCTTTACGGAATAATCCCCAATTGACGTTATACTCGTCGTATTGATTTGGGAGCAGCTCTCCCGTCAAATAACGGTCGCCGTTCTCCCCGAGCACATACAGGTTGATATCCCATTTCTTAAAGCCGAGAAAACTGTCCAGAAGCTGATTAATGCGTTTATCATCCTGATACTTTTCCGCAAGCGGCCTGCTTCGGTCCTTGGCAAGCACTTCCTGAATTTCGCGATTGCCGTATACGTACATCGACAGCTGCTCGATATCTTTCACAAAATATGCCAGGCTGTAGTTAACCTGCGACAAATTTTCCAATACGGTCTGGCAAACCTTGTCCAGCACGACCTTCGACGAACGCTGATAGGAGAACGCTCCCAGCAGTGCGAGCGGTAAAATCGCGATCGCCAAATACGTAATGATCAATTTATTTTGCAGCTTCATCCCGAAGAGCAGGCGCTGTAGGAATGCCATTTGCGGTGTCTCCTCTCTCAAGCTCGGTTGCTCTTGCCGTTTGCCGCTATGCTGCCCGGCTGTCTGCGGCCATTCCCATTCATGCTTACCATCATAATCGGATCGTACCGGTTATTCAATATGGGCCCATCCTGCCGGATTGCCAAATCCGTGATCGACATCCTTTATTTAATCCGTTTATTTAAACTTCCGGAGTTAAATAATGTAGATATAGTTGAATCGTTTGATGGAGGTGTGAGCGATGCCGGAGTGGTTGGAAGTCGTATGGCGAACGTTATGCGCCGTAGTCGTTCTTTTTTTGCTGACCAGATTGCTTGGCAAAAGACAGGTTTCCCAGCTTTCGCTATTCGAATATATAACCGGCATTACCATCGGCAGCCTTGCCGCCTATATTTCGCTTGATTTGGAATCGACCTGGTATTTGGGCCTCATTTCCTTAGTGGTTTGGGTGGCTGTTTCCCTAGGCATCGAATATTTGCAAATGAAAAGCAAAACGGCCCGGGACTGGCTGGACAGCAAATCGACCGTGCTTATCAAAGACGGCAAAGTTCTTGAAGACAATATGAAAAAAGAACGTTTGACTTCCGACGAGCTGCTAGAGCAGCTGCGCAGCAAAAACATTTTCAAGGTTGCCGACGTCGAATTTGCCATCATCGAACCGAACGGCGGCATCAATGTGCTTCTGAAGAAAGAAAATCAGCCGTTGACCCCCTCCCATTTGGGTATCAAAGTCGGGCCGGAGAAGGAACCGGAATCCGTCATCATGGACGGCAACATTATGGATGAGCCGCTTTCCAGGCTCGGTCTGAATAGGGGCTGGCTTTTTACCGAGCTGGAAAAGCTGGGCGTAGCTATCGAAAACGTGTATCTGGGCCAAGTCGACGCATACGGACAATTGTATGTGGACTTATTCGACGACCAGCTTATTGTCCCCCAGCCCCAGCAAAAAGCTTCGCTGCTCGCGCAATTAAAAAAATGCGAAGCCGATTTGGAAATGTTCGGCCTTTCGACGGACGACGCACAAGCGAAATGGATGTACGAGCAGTGCTCCAAGGAGCTGGATACCGTTATTGACGGGGTAAAACCTCTGCTGATTCGATAAAAAAAGCCGGCGTTCCATTAAAGGAACGTCGGCTCCGTATGTTTATCAGCTAAGCGGTAGTTACGGGGATGAAATTGGCTTCCATAAATTTTTCTTTCCAGGGGGATACCGCATCGATTCCGGCCAATAACGCTTCCGCTTTTTTCATGTACAACTGTTGAATGATCCGTGAATATTCCACGCAGCCCGAATTTTCGATATAACGGATACATGCTTGCTTATGTACGATAAAATCCTCCTGCGACAGCTCTCCGCCATAGTATTGACGGAGATACGGAAACGATTCGTCGTCGTCCTCGAGCAAGTAAAAAACCGGCAGCGTACGTTTTCTTTGGAAAACGTCGTTTTTCGTATCGAACCGGAGCAAATCGTTCAAATCGTTGTCAATTTGCGCGATGATGCCTAGATAGATTGCCAATTCATCCAATTGGTCAACGGTCTCCTTCGGCAATTTCAAGCCCGAATAACCCATGCAGCATGCCAAACGCAGCAGCGAGCCCGATTTATCCGCCACCATCGCGATGTACGCTTCTTCCGTTTCGGCAGTCACCGCAAGATCGCGGTATTGGCCGTTTACCGAACGCATGACGATGCTAGCGATTTGACCTGCATCCGGCCCGCCGCCGATCGTTTCGCCTCCAAGCCTGCCGATCTCCGCAAAAGCTCCGGCAAGGAAAGCCAAGACGGCATTCAAAGCAAGCTCTTGTGGACATTGGCACCAGGTTTTCGTGTCGTTGTCTCGGTCTTGAAGATCGTCAGCAATGTCCAGCGATAAGATAAGCATTTCGGTTAACGCGGCATAACGTTGGATATGCGGGGAGTTGCCGCCGAGCATCCTATGCGTGCTCTCGGTTATATTGCCCCAATTGGAGCGTTCGCCCGCTTTATCGCGAATAAACGTTTTTAGCAAATGGTTAAATTCGGGTACATCCACCAGTTCGTCAACCAACTCGTTTAATTGAGCATGGACCGCTTCGTTCATTTATGACCCCTCGTTTCTGGCGATATTAGTAGGCATACGCTTACGCGCTCATGCTTTCGAAGGCAGGCAGCGCTATGCGGATTTTGACGCCGCAGCCTTTGCCGGTTTCCAGCTCCCATAAGCCGTTCAAATGGAGAACCCGGCTCTTCAACTGCTCCATGCCGATACCTGAGGAGCCGATTTGCCTCGGCGCGGTGCGGGTAGGATCGAATCCGACGCCGTCATCCTCATACGAAAGCGTCATGCCTTCCTGGTTTGCTCGAAGCCGGATGACAACCTTCGATGCCTCGGAATGCTTTTTGGCGTTATTAAGCAGCTCTTGGATCATGCGGAACAGATGGCGCTTCGTTTCCATGTCGCGTTTTTCAATGCGGTTTTCCTGATCCGTCTGAAAATCGATTTCAAAAGGACTGCCGTAAGCTTCCCGTTCGATAATTTTCTCCAGCGTCTGCACGAGCCCGATTTCTTTAAGCAAATGCGGGTGAAGCTCGAAGCAGCTCTGCCGCAAATTCGTATTGATGATCTCGATATATTCGATCAGACTGCTCATATGATCTTGGTCTTCTTTGGACAAAGCATATCTTTGGATCACGCCGACCAGTCTGCGCTTCAAGAAAAACAGATCTTGCATCGTCGTATCGTGCAGGTCCGTCGCAATGCGCATTCTTTCCATCTCCTGCAGCTCGAAGGTCAGCTTGCGGAACCAGACGAAATCGTTCGCTTCCTGCTCGTTCGGCATTTGTGCGGCCAAATGCTGCAGCTTGACGTTCAGTTTGCGGATCAGGTGCAAATTTTCAAGGCTGACGGCCAAATACGAGATGATGATGTTCAGCCATTGCATCTCTTCCATACCGAGCAGCGTATTCGTTCTGGTGCGCGTCATGATCAAATAGCTCGAATATTCTTCATGGCTGTTGATTTGCAAACAGGAAAATTCCGAATGCTCGGTTTCACCCGACTCGACAAAACGCTCGACCTCGGCGACATCGATGTCCCCTTCACTGATCGTTTCCATCGTATCCTTATATTTAAAAACCACGGCACCGCCGAATACTTCAAGCGTTTTGACGATATCGACCAAAATAATTTCTTTCAATTCATTAAAGCTGGAAATCGAAGTCAGGTTTTTCGCGATTTTCTGGATGGATGTTTGCAGCAGATGCTTACGCGGGAACAGGATGGCCTGCAGCTTCGTCATAAAATATTCTAGCGAGTAGAGAAAGAACGATTGGATGATGACCATTGCAATAAAAAGTAAAACAAGATGCTTGTCCCTGTTCTCGTTTTGATAAAATATTGCAATAAGCCCGGTAAATACCCCGCTCGGCAAGAGAGCGATAATTGTTGTCATTAGTATGCGGCGCAAAATGGTATCGATATTATACAACTGTTTTGTGATAATCAAGTAAGCGAACGAGACTGGAAAAAATAAGACGAACCAGCTTAAAAAGAAAGAATCCACCCATTCATGGCCCATGAGTAATTTTGGAATAAAAGAAAAAGTCACCAGCGGCAAAAATGAAATAATTAGAGAGCACCAAACCATTTTGATCAGAGTGGAAAGATAACTTTTTTGTCTTCCATATTTTACGTATAAGTATAGTAGTAAATAAAAATTTAATATGATACCGACTAAAAAGAAAATCATCGTTGTACGCACAGAGAATGAGTAAATGTAATACGTCACATGCATCGGCAAAAAAGTAGTCATTAATACAAAAAACGCTAAAACTACCGGTATATATAAATATCTCACATAATTTGTAGCAAGTCGTATTTTTCCCTTTTCCTCCATTAAGACAACTAGGAAATGCAAAAATACTACGGGAAGCGAAATGACACCTGCACTTATAATGAACTTACCAACCGTATCTCCTCTCAATGATGCGCCTAAGCTCGTAAATACAAGTCCTATATCCAGAAAAACATAAGATAAAATAAGAGCTGATTTTGAATTGTGAATTTTTCGATAGATTAAAATTGCCATTAAAAATGATAGGAAACCGCCAACTATAGGAAATAAGTCATAAGTAAAAGCAAAAAAATTGCCCTTTTCGAAAACAGTAAATTGATTTCCGCCACGAGAAACGACAATTTCTTCAAACTGGTCTAGACTTCTCCACTTAATAACTGATATGTAATCGGCTGGATCTTTCCCATTTATGCTCACAATAGTATCGCCGATTTTTAATCCGGCTTCCGTTGAAATATTTTTTGATTCAAACTTCGCGATCTTCCACTCATTCCCTTGCTGAGCAACAATTATTCCGCTAACGGAATAGCTGAATATAACGTGAATCATCCAAATTTGCAATAAGACAAACGATGTTAAAAGCGAAAAAGTAAAAAAATATTTTTTCATTAATTTTCCACCTTTTTCGTCAATATTTGCTATAATGTAATAGTAGTAAAAAACTAGTAGAAAGAGGGTTGATACCATGCAAGCAGCAATCTGGACACCAGAACTCAAAAAGGCTGTAAAAGGTATGAAAAGAATGGAAAACCAAAACAGTGCATCTTCCGTTATTTCCGTTGATGAACAGGAAGCATTGACTAACGTCTTTAAATCCAACATGACTAAAAATCAACCTCAACCCAAAAACGGAGCTTGGATGTAATACCACCTACATATTTTACCAGAATAAAAAGAGATTGTATATTGGGACCAAGCTCCCATATACAATCTCTTTTTTTCGACAAATACCGTGTTTTCGCGCAGCAGTCGGTGTTAATGGCTAAAAGTCGGCGCAGTTGTACCGCCCTTCATCAATCCGCGCATCAAAAGCAGATAATCCAGCGAAGCGGGAATATCCTCTTCTACGGGAATCGCCGTATAGGTTGCGCCGTCCAGCAGCGTATGGACCTCGATCCGCTCCGGCAGCTTCCCGAACGCGCGGTCGGCGAATGCGACCGTCATATGCAAAAATGCGCGCACGATATTCGGGTCGTTATGGACGATAAACTTTTTGATGACGAGCGAAGAGCTGCCCCACTCCGCCACCTGAAAAATCATCGATAAGTCCGTCCTCAGCTCCGGCAAACGTACCGAGTGCTGCTCGAATAAACAGAACGGCTCTTGAGCGCCCGAATCCCGCAGCAAGTGGATAACCAAGTAGTGCGAAACGACCTTTTTGACCCGATCAAAATGCTCCTTCGATGCAAACGCCCTGACTTTGTTCGTCCAACGTTTATCGAGACTGTCGAGTATCGCGATAGCCGTTCGCCGATCCGACGGGAGCATGTAGTAGTCGTTTATGGCATGGTTTACGGCATACTGTACAAGCTGCTGCCAGCTCGGTCCGCAGCTGTGTCCGTTCGCGCGATTGCGCTCGAAGCAGCCGGGGCAATGCCAATATTGCTCCAGCTCATAATCCAGAAGCTTATCCGTACCGATTAAATGAACCGCCGTTTCCGTATCCATAGTTATACTCACCTATATGCCCCCAGTCATCGACTTTTATTTAAAAATTACGGTTACTGCATGGCGAGCAGATGCGATATAAAGGTGCGTCCGAATTGGCGGCACAGTTCCTTATCGTCCGAATTAGGGGACAGCTCCATCTTCAAGCCATCCAGTCTCACCTCGCTGCCAAGCTCGCGCAGCTTTACCGTGATCGTATCAACGGCAGCGCAGTATAACGGATAACTCGTATCGCCCGAGCCGAATGCGGCCCCCAGCTTGCCCTGCAGGTCCAGGCCTTCCATTTCCTCATAGAAATCGAGAAACTCATCGGGCAAATCCCCGTCTCCCCACGTATAAGCGCCAAGCAAAATACCGTCATAATCCAAAAGCTCCGACGCGTTAGCATCAAACGCCTCCTTGACGGTTACGTCCTCGCACTGCTCGCGCAGCCCTTCAGCTATCGCCTCGGCCATATCTTGCGTGTTCCCCGTCATGCTAGCGTATACCACAATAACTTTCTTCAATCTCTTCGCCCTCCGTTTCGCGTTCCGTGTCGTTTATATGTTCAAATTCGGCAATCGGCAGTACGGATTTGCGGCCTGCTTGATCCGCCCGTCCCGAAAGCTGTTCCACGACATCAAACAATAAACCCATTCCATCACCCTCTAGTTTTAAAAATTGACCTCTCAATGAGAAAGATTATCATTTTCAACCAAGAGGTTCTGCCCAGACACGGATTTATTTTAACGGAGGACGGATTTTCAAGATCCTTGCGATTTATTGGATTGGAGCAGCTTGCCCGGATTAATGCCGTATTTCCGTTTGAAAGCCGCGGTAAAATGACTCGGGTTCGAATAACCGATCGCGCAGGCGACCTCGCCGACGTTCAACGCCCCCTGCTCCAGCAAATCCAACGCTTTTTCAAGACGTTTCTCCCGAAGATAACCGAATACGGTCATCCCGAATACTTCTTTAAAGCCCGCCTTCAGCTTGTAATCGTTTAACCCTACCATGCGAGCCATTTCCAGCAGGGACGGCGGCTGTTCCAAATGCTGCAAGAGCAGCTCCCGGGCCAACTCGATTTTGTCCTTATCGTCCGCCCGCAGTACGGACACTTTGCGGTCACACGAAGAATCGGCCATGTATCTTAGGAAATATATCGATAACAGCTCCAATATCTTGCTCTCGACAAATATTTTTTTGATCGGCGGCGGGTAGTCGCACTGGACGATTTGCGCAAGCAGCATTCGTTCCGCCGGCTGCAGTTCTTCCCGGCGATGTCCTGCATCAGCCGGCTTGACCCCGTTCGCAAATTGAAAATAATCGAATTCAGGATGCGCTTCGGCATATTCTTCGAAAAGCTTCGGATTGAGCTTGATTTCGACAAGTAACGTTTGTTCCTGCACACAAGTCCCCATAGCCCGTTCGTTCTCCGTATGCGTACTACAGAAGCTTCCCTCCAAGCGAAAAAAGAGCTGCAAAGTGCCGTCACCGCCATTATCGTCTTGCATCTTTTCCCGGAAACGATTATCGGCGATGACGATTTCCATCCCGCTGCGCAGCTTGAGCCTTTCAACGGAGCCGCCTTCCCCCTCTACCCCGGAAGCGGAAATCGATCCGGTATCCCATGACTCCTCGATAAGATCGTCCATCAAACGCTACGACTCCTTTGCAAAAACAATCCCCTTTCTATTTTAATGAAAACGATTATCATTATCAAGATGACATTCATATTTATTTGACCTTCGGGGATACTATCGGTCAGACGAATGGCTTCCATCTTTGACCATAATGGAGGAGACAGGCTCATGATTACGATGCTGTTGACAATCGCGTTCTTAGTCGCAGGCATTCCCCGCAGCAACGATCGTCAGCATGATGGCCGTATTATGCCGGTCTACATCGTTTTGTCAGCCGTTGGATTTGGCTTGTCCATCGCATACTGGTTGGGTTACTTCCCGAAAATGGCCGACAGTATCGTTTCGACGCTGCGTATTTTCCATCAATTTTACGAGGATGGCGAATGATGATGGATTTATTGTCTTTTTTTAAACGAAGCACCCGCAATCAGACTCCCGAACAGCCTACTCCCGATCATACCGCGGATAAAATGAAGCTTGACCGGAATGAACTGTTCGTCACACTTGACGATAACATCGGGTTTATTCAACAAACGCTGCATGACCCGTTCGACCTTGTCATTCGGCGGCTTGAAATTCCGCTTGCGGACGGGACTTCCGTACCCGGCGCCGTCATTTTCATGGACGGTCTGGCCGATCGCGCGCTTATACACGAATTCGTCATCGAACCTTTGCTGGATACGAAGCCCAAAACCGCTCTGCTTGAGGAATTGTCAAACAGCGTGCTGCTGGCGAGCAACGTGAAAATCGTAAATGAGTACACCAAGCTGATCGCTTCTTTGCTTTATTCAAGCACCATCGTTTTGATCGACGGCCAAGAGCAAGCGATCGTAATCGCATCGGAGGGCTGGGAGCATCGGCAGGTGACCGAGCCGCGGTTCGAGCCTGCGCTTCGCGGACCCCAGGATGCGTTCAACGAAGTGTTATGCATCAATACTGCGCTTATGCGGCGAAAAATCAAGGATCCGAATTTGGTTCTTCGCTCACTCAAGATCGGCTCCCGCAGCAAAACCGATATTGCCGTCCTTTATTTGCAGGATGTAGCAAATCCGAAAACGGTCGAGGAAGTGCTGCGAAGGCTTAAAAAAATCGAAACCGATGCGATTTTGGATGCGGGGGAGCTCGAAGACGGCTTAACGGATAACCCTTACTCGCCTTTTCCCGCAATGGCTTTTACGGAACGAGTAGACAGATCCGCCGCCGCCATCTATGAAGGGCGCATTCTCATCCTGATGGACGGGACCCCCTTCGCAATCATCGCGCCGGTGACGCTCGTTTACCTGATGTTTACGCCGGAAGATTACTATACGAACTACTACTCGGCGACGTTCATCCGCTGGATTCGGGTGCTGGCTCTGCACATGGCGCTGTTGCTGCCGTCGATTTATATTGCAGTGACGACCTTTCACCAGGAAATGGTACCGACCGAGCTCATGATCGCCATCGCCGCCAACCGGACGAATATTCCATATCCATCGTTGATCGAAGCGCTCATTATGGAAATCAGTCTGGAGCTGTTGCGGGAAGCCAGCCTCAGGTTACCGACCACGATGGGTCAAACGATCGGCATCGTCGGCGCTCTCGTTATCGGACAAGCTGCCGTTCAGGCAAGCCTGGTCGGGCCTGTCTTAACAATCATCGTCTCCTTTACGGCCATCGGTTCCTTCGCCATTCCGAGCTACAATACGTCGGTCGCGATCCGGCTGCTGCGTTTCCCGATCATGATCCTGGCGGCTACGCTGGGCATATTCGGCATCGTGTTCGGCGCGTCCGTCATCTTGATTCATCTGCTCAAGCTGAAATCGTTCGGCGTTCCTTATTTAGCTCCGTTCATGCCGGACAAGCTGAATCAAATCGACGACTCGCTGCTGTTCCGCAAGCCTTCGTTCAGCTTGAAGCACCAGCTGAAATATTTGCGTTCCAAGCAAAAGCCAAGACCGCGTTCGTAACGTTCGTTTTCCAGAGGGGGGTTGCCAATGCCATCCGTTCAGCTCAGCCATAAACAGTTGATGATCATCCTCATCTTCGTCATTTACGGCACTGTGTTTATCACAATGCCTCGCGAGTTATCGGTTTCCGCCCAGCATAGCGGATGGATCGGCATCGTTCTGGCTACGTTCATCAGTCTGCTGTTCTGCTGGATGGTGGCCAAGCTGGCTTCGCATATGGAAGACGTCGATTTCATCACCTACTGCAATAAACTGCTGGGACCTTGGCTCGGGCGTATGTTTTCAATCGTATTTTTGCTGCTCCCTTCCCTGCTCTTCACGGCGTTTACCGGACGTATCCTGATTGAAATGTTCGTTACGCTAATTATGCCGGAGACTCCGATCGGCTTGCTCCTTGCCATGGAGCTGCTGCTCCGCTTGCAGTTGGTGTACGGGGGGCTTAACGCGGTCGGACGCTGGGGGCAATTCGTCGTGCCGGGCGTCACCATCATTCTAATCGGACTGTACGGGCTTGCCGCCATCAACATGTCGAGCGACCGGATTTTGCCGTTGTCGAACGGTACGATTCCCGGCATTTTAACCGCTACGCTGATGATGTGCAGCGCGTTTACGCAAACGATGGTCGTGCTGTTCGTCAAAACCGAAATCAGCGACACATCCAAAATCAGACGTACGCTTATGCGAACCGTTACACTGGCAGCCGTCCTGTATTTAGCTACCTATTTCATTACAATTGGAAATTACGGCATCGCATCTACGCAAAGATTCGCTTTTCCGGTCATTGAGATGATCAAGGATATCAGCTTTTTTGAATTCATCGAGCATTTGGAAGCTATTTTTCTGGCCGTTTGGGTATTTATGAATCTTACGAAGGGCTCCTTCTCCTTGTATGTGAGCTCCATTATCGTTCAGCAATGCTGCGGCTTGAAAAATTATCGCAAGGTGCTTATCCCGGTGTGCGTCATCACCTACTTTATTTCTCTCTTGCCCCAAAATATGATTCAGGCCATTTTGGAGTACGAAGAGATTAAGGGGAGTTTATTCGTATGGTATGCATTCGGCGTCGTCGGGTTTCTGCTGCTCATATCGACCGTCCGAAGAAAGATGGGCCGCATATGAGCCATCCGTCATTCCTTCGAAACATGCTGCGCAAAACGGCAATCGCTGCCGCCTTTCTCCTTGTCGCGCTGTCTCTGACAGGCTGTTGGGGAAGAAATGAGGCTCAAAGTTTGGATTACGTCCTTGCCGTCGGCATCGATCTGAATGAAGAGAAGGATGTCGTGCTGACCATTCAGTCGCCGGTGCTGGATTCGCTTAAGCAGACGGGGGGAGGCTCGCAGGGGAAGGATTCTACAAAGACGATCAGCATTAAGGGGCGTTCGGCCTATGAGGCGATACGCGCCTATACGAGTACGGTGGGCAAAAAACTGTTCTGGTCGCATAATCAGGTCATCGTATTCGGAGAAGAAGCCGTTAAGGAGAGCGTCGAGCCTTATTTAGGATATTTTGCGGCGGATCCGCGCTTGCGCGGCACGGCCTATTTGACGGTTGTGAAAGGGATGGCTTCCGACGCGATTCGTCTAAAGCCGAATTTCTCGCTTTTGCCCTCGCTTCATTTGCATGACGTTTTGGAAATGGGATCCTTCTCGGGAAAATATCCTACCGTTCGCTTTTCCGAATTCAACCGGATGCTTGCCGACCCGTTGGGGGCGCAGCCTTATTTGCCGGTTATCAAGCTGTACCCCGCCGGGGAGATGGCGAAGGAACAGATCGGAACCGCTCCAAGCAAAGATATGGGAGGAAGAGTATCGCCTTTTTACGAAGCGGGAGGAGTAGCCGTTTTTAAGGGAGTAAAGATGGTGGGGTTGTTGAACGAAAAGGAATCGCGGGGCCTGATGTGGGCCAAAAAAGACAAAATATCAAGCACCGTCGTCATTGTTCCTTGCCGAAACAATCAAAACAAGGAATGCAAAATATCTCTGAATATGAACACGGCCTGCAAAACCTCCTTGCACACCGAGTACAAGGACGGCAAAGCGAAGGTTCGCCTGAAGGTGCGGGCGGATTTCAACGTAGGAGATAAATCGAGCAAGCATAATACGACGACGGAATCGTATTCCAAATATTTGGAGAATGCATTTGCCGATGTAGTCAAACAAGAGATAAGCGCAGCCTTCGAAAAAGCGGTCCGCGTTTACCGTTCGGACGTATTCGCCTTCGGCAACGACTTGGAGGACCGTCAGCCCGCCGTATGGGAAAAAGTGAAACAAGATTGGGAAGACCGCATATTGCCGGAAGCCGAGCTTGAGATTGTCGTTGACGCGAAGTTGAAGCAGACGTCCCGGAACCTATACTCTCCTTGGGTGCAGCCCAAAAAAAACGTGGAAAGCGTAGATTAGCGCGAAAAGCAAAGGAGCCTGTCCGCATGGAGCAGGCTCCTTCACTATTTATTGCTCGACCGTTTTCTTAAGCTGTTCCAGATCGGACGTTACGTTTTCGATCATTTGAACGAATGAGGACAATTCCTGCGAGCTTGCCGCTTGCTGCTGCGCATAAATTGTCGTTTGCTCCGATTCCTTGCTCAAATTTTGCAGGTGCTGGGAAATCGTCGTTATTTTCGCGTTGATTTTCTCAAGAGCCGACTTCGAATGCGTCGCGAGCTTGCGGACTTCATTGGCGACAACCTCGAAGCCGCGTCCGTTCTCGCCTGCGCGGGCCGCCTCAATCGCCGCATTCAGGCCGAGCAAATGGGTCTGATCGGATATTTCCTTCATTAACGTCCCCATATCTTGAATATCTTCAAGCTCCCCGTTCAGCTTCTTCACCATCTGATGGGATCTTTCCTGAATTTCGGCCGTATGAATGGCCGTTTCGGCTACGGTTTGGCTGCTGCTGTTCAACTCGAGCATCATGGCCGCCAGCTCCTGGACCGCTTGACTGATGCCGGTAAGCATATTCCCTTGCTTCTGGGCCAGCCGCTCGATGCTTGCCTTCTCGTCTTTCTCGTAAGCCTCGAGAACGAGCTGGGAATCGAAATTAATAAGCTTGGTCAGCACATTCAGAATTTGCAGCCATTCATTCGGAGCCACGCGTTTGAAATGCTGGGTAGAAATATCTATGTACAGCATATAGGTGCCTAAATACCAGTCCGTCGTCAGACCGATGCTGGAATGAACATGGCCGACGATGAGCCGCTTGCGGATATATTCTTCGTCGATCACGCCTTGCGCCAGCGATTCGAAATACCAGCGCTGCGTTTCCTTCAGCCGCTCCAGTGTACTGTGCTTCTCGATAATCGCCTTAAGATGCGGCTGTTTTACGATCTCCGCATAGAGCTCGTCCACAACCACATTTGTAATTTGCTTAAAATAGGCTTGCTTGCTTTTTAACAATTGCAAATCGGATTCCGTGATGCCCGTGTAGGCCAACTGATTTTTTCTGCTTAGTTGCACATCGATCACTATTAATTCCCCCCTGCTGTGTAGTGAATCTGAAGCTGCTCCTATTATCTCAGCACAAGCTCGGAGTTGGCAAGCAATGGTTTTTCAATCGGCGCAGTCCGAAAACACCTCCTAGCGGAAGCCCGGGTCGAGCTTTCCTGTAAAAGGTGTTTGGCACAGCTACTTATGAAGCTCCGCCGGCCCGGCGCCAGGTTTTCCTTGCCTGCGATAGAAGGCGCGTGCCGTTCTGCGTTTGGATCTTTGTTCGGAAAACCACTCTCGAATAGAGCGAAACCGGTAGCTCCAGCGATCGTGCAGCCATATTTTTGCCGCTGAGAAGAAAACAAGATAAAGGAAACTAGGATATTCATTAGATTTGTTTCGCGTTGTGACGTATTTCCAAAACCGGCTTGTTTCGTCCAATTGAACCGGCTTAATCGCCTGAAGATGAGGAAACGTCCTGTATGCGGAAGAAAGAGCGAACCGTACTTTCGTAAAATGCAAGTCCCTTCTGGCATCTTGAAGGAGCTTATCCATGTCAATTTCGTCTGCGAACTTTTCGATCATCTGTACAATATCGAGAACATGCTTCAAAGAATCCATATAGTGATTGGCGCCGTGCAGACAAATCGCATGGAACGTATGCTGCACAGACAATTCTTTATTGAAAATGAATCCTTTCAAACACGCCGCATCATGCCAAAATTCCTCGATTCGAAGTCGCGAAGTACGTTCTTTGACCAAATTCCAGTGCAGCTCCACGCAAACGGACTCGTTCGACGACTCCAATGGTTTACTGAAGGTCAAATGAAAATGGTCTTTCGCTTGCTCATCGTCTTGCGTATATCCTAATGCTTGCAGATAAGCGATCGCAGAGGGCATCTGAGAGGTCCGCACCAGTAAATCGATATCGCCAGTACCCCTGGCTGCAAAATCGCCAAAAACCCGTTCGGCAAATCGCGTTCCTTTTAGCGGTATCACTTCGATCTTATTGCTTTCAAAACAGTTCCGTATCCGCTGCTCCTCCGACAGAAGAAAAAGGTTTTGATATACGGTTAACTCGTAAGCATGCCGAAGCTCGCGAAGGAAAAAATCAGGCGCTTTTTCCAAGCTGCCAGTATGTTTCATCAAAGTAAAAAGCTGCGGGGCAACCGCCGCTTTCTTCATTTCGCACGCGATCGTTTTATAGGTTTCTTGGTTCTCCGTATGAAAAGGCCGCCTTGTATACAAGGCTTGCAAAAACTCGACCAGCATGACACTCCTCCATCCAACATTTTATATCAAGATTCCGCATCCGCCTTTACCGTTCGAGATTTGCGTCCCGCCGCCATTCGTTTCATTCGCAGGAGTACGGATTGGGCTTCCGCGCGGCCTAGTCCGAATGAAAGCAGCAAAATCAAGTAGACGATAACGCCTGCGGCAATGCTAACGGCCAACATGCCGATTGAATCGATATAACTTTTGCACGTATACAGGAAACCTGCCATTCCAATGGAAGCGGCGACGATTTTAACAAGAACTCCCCATTCAATGAGGAAACGAAACGATTTTCTCGACAACGTTACGGAAAGAACGAAATACAACAAATAGGCGACAAACGTCGTAACCGCTGCGGCTATATAACCATAAGCCGGAATCGCCAGCATGTTTAGTCCTACGTTAACGATCGCTGCCAAAAGGGACATATACAAAATATGCTTTGTCCGTTCCGTAAGCTCGAAAATTTTGTTGGAATACATGGTAAGTCCCATAAAAAATACACCCAAAGTCACCCAAGGAAGAATGCGGCTTCCATCAAAATAGCTTTGGTCCGCCAGTATGGAAAAAATGGGCTGCCGAAGCATCGTAATGCCAACTGCGGCAGGGATCATCAGAAAAAAATATACCGATACGAATCGCGATACGAGCCGCTCGGTCGACTCCTTGTCCGATCGGTTCCAGGATTCGATAATATGAGGAAACGCCGCCTGCATGATACTGCTAATGAATAAGTACATAGAAGACTGCACCAGCGTATAACCGAATGCATAGATGCCCACTTCCTCCACATGGCGAAAGTACGCGATCATGTATCTGTCGGATACGGTCAGAACGTAGGAGACGACATGGTACCCCATGAGAGGTATCCCATAACGTAAAAATTTCGTAACGATCGGGCGTATCGACGCCCATTCCCATCCTCGAATCGACAGGCTGCGGTGAAACCTCATTCTGAAGATGCAAAAAGTAAAAGCAATCAAGTCAAACACGATCGTGCTGGCCAAAAGCGCCGTTATCCCCATCCCATGAACCGAAGACAAGTATACCGTCAAACAAAAACGCAAAGTCAGGATCGTAACGGAAAGCACGGCATAAGTAACGACTTTACGCGATACGCTCAACAAGCTCTGCATGATCGCATAACTATTGGCTGTAATATACAGCAAGACGATATATACGCCGTATGAATGAAAGTCACTGCCCTGGAATAACAGCAAACTGCCTAGGAACAAAACCAGCATAACTCCGTTCACGGTGATCCATGACGTTAGCAGCCCTGAGAAATAGTGCGCGCTGTTCTTCGACTCGTCATAATAACGGATTGCCGCTTGGTTGTACCAGCCTGTCGATACGGTTACGGCAAAAGCGACACCGCTCGAAATAAGCGAATAAGCACCGTATTCCTCTGGGACGAACAATCGTGTGTAATACAGCATGGTCACGAAGCCTAGCGCACACTCCAAAATTTTACATGGGATGTAGATAAGCGAGTCTTTAGCAAAGCGGTTTACTCCAATTTTCGCACTCAATCCGCATCGTTCTCCCGTTTTTCGAATAGATACAAAATGTATCAAAATAATTGTAACGGCTACATCGTTTTGATGCAACCAATTTATTACAAATTTTACTCAGTATAATTTAAGCTGCACAGTGGGTCTTCGTACTCACGGAAGGGACTTCTGCATCATAAACTGGACTATCACATTACTAATTATTAAATAGCTACCAAAATGTTTATAGACCCCAAGGCACTCGCAGCGCGCTTCATCAGCAAAACTTGTATTTCGAACGACAGAACGATAATAGAAGGAGGCATAAAGATGTCATTGACGACGATCAATGTGGCCAATGTCCGAGCTTTTGGAGCCACTGGAAACGGAACTACAAATGATTCCACCGCTGTTAATGCGGCAATTAGCAGTTTGCCCGGCGGAGGTACCGTGTACTTCCCTGCAGGCGTTTACCGGATCGGGAGAAACCTGATTATCCCGGCCAACGTCACGGTTATGTTCAGTAACGGCGCATCCGTCAAAATCGATACCAGCATTAGAATAACCGTCAACGGTCCGCTCGATGCCGGGCTGTATCCGATTTTTAGCGGAACGGGAATCGTGAACGGGTTTGGCGATGTCGAGAAAGTTTACCCTCAATGGTGGGGTGCCAAAGGAGACGGAACGGGAGACGATACGAGTGCTATCCAATCTGCGCTGAATACAGGCAGACCCGTATATCTGATTAAAGGCACGTATAAGGTAAACGGAGGTCTTGAATACCGTTCCGAAACCAATATAACGTTGCTTGGCGAGCCGGGCACGCTGATCGACGGCACCGCATCCAAGGAAATGTATTTGATCCATTTGGGCGGCAAATTCGGGACATCCGCTCCTATGCTGGCGAACGCAACCGCAGGCGGCACTTCGGTTTCGGTGAACTTACCCGCCAAATCCGGCGACGTCATGCTGATTACCTCCAAAGATTTATGGAACGACAGCCAATCGGTGTTTGCCAAAGGCGAGATGATCGAAGCGGGAAGCCGCTCCGGAACGACAATCACGCTGAAGTATCCTCTCTACGACAGCTACAGGTCATCCACGACGATCGTATATGCGATGACCACCCCTCAGGTCATTGTCGAGCATATCGATATCATTCGAAACTCGGATCAGGCAGGTTTATGGATAGAATGCGCCAAGGACGTATCGGTCAAATACTGTAAAATTACCGGCGCCCGCGAACGCTGCTTCTACCTTAGCTACACGTTCGGCGGCACAGTCGAATATAACGAGGCTTACGACTTTTACAATCCGAACACTGGAACCAGCTACGGACTAATGGTCGCTACCTGCCAAAACATCACCGAAAGAGGCAATCATTTCTCCGGGGGACGGCATGCCATCGCCCACGGCGGCTGGGAGCCGACGCGAAATTGTCTCGTGACGGAAAACGTCATTGATAATTATCATGCATCCGGACAGCCGTCTCTCGATTTTCACGGAAACAACGAATTGCATACGGTTACCAATAATGTCATCTATAACGGCATGATTTATTTGGGAAGGAACGGAGTAGTCAACAACAACCTGATTTATGGCGATAACAGA
Source organism: Paenibacillus contaminans (assembly GCF_003285015.1). Lineage (GTDB taxonomy): Bacteria > Bacillota > Bacilli > Paenibacillales > NBRC-103111 > Paenibacillus_V > Paenibacillus_V contaminans. The sequence continues at coordinate 504,774 of NZ_QMFB01000003.1, forward strand.
AGCGGCATCCATTTCTGGCCGACGATGAGCGGCGATTTCATGCTGATTCAGAACAATCGGATCTTTACGAAAAATGCTACGAATCCTAACGTATTCGGGATCAGCATCATGACATTTGCACCGAACGTCATGATCGATTTGCTTCAAATCGAGAACAATTACGTGCGATCAAATAAAAGAGGCATTAACGTCGAGCCCTATGACGCAAGCCATACGAACGCTAAAATAAACAAATTGCAGCTAAGCGGGAACGATATCGCAAGCGATGACTACTTCACCCTATTCATCGGCAGAACCGGCAATACCCCTTGGCAAATCAACGAATTAACGATTGACGGCGGATCCTATAAGGCGAACGGAAACAATATTTATTTGGATGTTTTGCCTGCGGCAAACCGGCTGTCTATCCGCAACGCCAATCTGTCCACAAGCAGGGACGGTACAACCGTCATCTATAATACGACGGGCTTCAATGACGTGGAGGTGGAGAACAGCATACTCTCCGGAACCAATTCCAGTCCCAGCAATTTCAACAACACCGGAACGTTAAGTATTCGCTACTCGCGTTTCGAGAACTTTAAAGGTCCCATCCAGGTCCCTTCTGCAAGCGATTTTTACGAGAATAACAATACGTTCGTCAACAGCACGGGCACCTTCTCCGTGTCCAAGGCGCGCCGTCTGACTGAGCGCTATGCCGACGGTAACGTAACGGGCAGAGGAAACGCTGCACCGGTCTCGGGAACATGGAAGCAGGGCGACCAAATCGTCAATAATGCGCCTACCCTTGTCAAAAACATTGCTTTATGGACTTGTGTCGCATCCGGCACCCCGGGGGCATGGAGCGCTACCGGCTGCGGCTTCGGTACAACCGCACAACGTCCCGCGCTTACCTCGAACGATGCGGGATATTTATACAAGGACCGGTCCGTCGACAGGATTTTATTGTGGAACGGATCAAGCTGGGTGTAACACTTATAAATTCCCGATATTTTGAAAAACAAAGCCTTGGGAATCGTAAGCGATTCCTTAAGGCTTTGTTTTTGGCCGTTTTTACTCCATAGCCGTTGCGATTTCTTGTTTGGTATGTTCCGCCGATTCGGCCGTATGAGCCTCGTGAAGATTTCCATAATTGTATAACGCAGCAGGCACAGCCGACTTCAGCCGGATACAATTTTTCGTATCGAATATAACCGCTCGATTCATCCGGGTTAACAGCTGTTCGTTCAAATCCTTAAACTCGTTATGATCCGCGAGGACAAGCATGCAATCGCTCCCTTGCAAGGCGTCGGCCGGCGAATATAACGGGAACGGCGCATTCTCCTGAGAAACGTGGGGGTCGTGAACTTTTACCCGGAACCCTCTCATCTCCAGCAGAGAAATGACTTCAAGCGCCGGACTTTCTCGAATATCGTCCACGTTTCCTTTGTAGGTTACGCCAAAAACGGCTATCGTTCTATCGGGTGCCCTTCCTGCGATTCTTTCGACCTGTTCGGCAACAAATTCCGGCATCGCGTTATTGATTTCTCTGGCAGTTGTCATAAGCGGCGTTAGGAACGGCGCTTTCTCGATAATAAAATACGGATCTACCGCAATGCAATGTCCGCCTACGCCCGGCCCCGGGGAATGCAGATTAACCCTGGGGTGTTTATTGGCATAACGAATGACCTCCAAAGCATCGATTCCCAGATTGGAAGAAATAATCGCAAGCTCGTTTGCCAGAGCGATGTTGACGTCGCGGTAAGTATTTTCCATCAGCTTTATCATTTCGGCAGAAACCGCCGTAGTCCGAACGATTTCGCCTTTTACGAACGACTCGTACAATGCCGCCGCTTTGTCCGCCGAAGCCGCATTATAGCCTCCCACTATACGATTGTTCTCGACGAGCTCCCGCAATATTTTACCGGGAAGCACCCGTTCCGGGCAATGCGCCAAGTAAATGTCTTCTCCAACCTGCCAGCCTGCGTTTTGAAGAAGCGGCGCGACGATATCGTCAACCGTACGCGGCGGAATCGTCGATTCGATAATGACCGTATTGCCTTTGCTCAGAAGCGGAAGAAGCGTATCGACCGCCGAGACTACGTAACTTAAATTGGCCGTGTGATCTTCGTTGATCGGAGTCGGTACCGCGACAATAAAGGCATCCGCGTTTACCGGCGCGTTCATCGCTTGAAACAGGTGATTGCTGCGAACATCTTGAAAAAAAACGTCAAGCCCGTTCTCCTCCAGATGAAGACGTCCGTCATGGATGGCGGCGATCACCTTCTCATTCACATCGACCCCAATAACGTCGAAGCCTGCCTTGGCGAACATGAGAGCAGTCGGGAATCCGATATAACCAAGTCCAAGCACACAAATTTTGGTTTGCATTGTACATATCTCCCTTTTCACAGTGTCCCAGAATAGATACATTATGTATCTATAAATACATGAGCTAACCGCATCATCCCGCATTCCGCTCAAGACTAGAGGAGGTCGCCCCGACGTTATGCGTCATTATTTGCCTTCTTCTTCCCTTAATCAAACATCGCACAAAGATACATTTTGTATCATACCTATCATAACCTGCTATTATAAATTCATGCAACTACAAAATATTACGAAAAACGATATTTTTGAACGGGAAGCGGAATCGTTATTTGATTTCCGGGTTGAATGTCGTACTGGTAGCCTCGGGAGGTATCGTTAGGGTTTCTCCAGCCCCGTATGAGCGTAACGTTACCGATATCGATAACGATCCGGTTTCCTCCTTCCGCTTTGACGCCCTTGATCGGATAAACGGCGTTTCTTGCTTGATTTGGAGCCAGCCGCAAATAATCATTCTCTACGTAAATCATACGTCCGATCAAGCTTTCCAACTCCTCGCTTAGAGGCCGTTCGAGCCGAATCGTAATCTGATTGGAATCCGCAGGGCTTCGGGTAAAATCCACGACGGTTCCGGAGACAACTCCCCCTGCCGTTTGAACGAAAGGATTTTTCAGTTCGCCTATCGTCGTCCCGCCGTTTACGTAACCATACTCCGGAACGTTATTGTTCTCCGAATATACGCCGAAGGCTCCTTTGAACTGGATTCGTCCGTCGATCAAATAAGAAACATTCGGCTGGAGAGCGCTGATAATATAATCCACGCGGCCGCTTTTCAGTTCTACCTTGAGCGCTCTGGCTTCCATCCCATCAACCGTTTTTCCGTTTCGCGTAACGGCCGCCAACTGAACGGACCGAATAAACGATTCGTTTCTATAGGGCTCAATGACTGATGTAAATACACTTGACAGATTCGTTCCGGTACGTTTGGCCAGCAAAAAATGAAGCTTCTCGGGATTTCCCGGCTTGTTCTGCGGAGGCTGCCCGACCGCTAACGCAACCTCATTCAGCTCGCCTAGCATCGTTAGCTTTAGATGGATATTTTCGGGCTTCTTCAGAAGCTTGCGCGTATCGACGATGCTCCAATCGACGCTGAACCTGCCAGGCGGCATGCTGTCTCGTGAAACTTCCGTCAAGTAGTTGAACCCGCTAGTATTGGAGCGCGAATAGGCCTCGTCTCGATAAGGCACCTCCGCGCCGGCGTATGTGCCGCCGTTTTGTTCAACCAATCTGAGCCCTTCTGCGGCTACCGACGATTCCGCGCCGTGAAAGCTGAAGACATGCTCCTGGCCTCCCTTTATGCGAAAAAAATCGACCGTATACCCGTTGTTCGGATCTGCATAAATCATCGCCGTCGTCCTCTGATATTTCTCCGTTTGGGGGTAAGCAAAAGGTGCTTCCATTTCCATAAGTTTGACGCGTCCATTATCGTCGAAGAGCCTAGGAAGCCCGACCCAGGCAGGAGATTGCGGCTTCCGGTCGACAACGACAGCATTATGGCTGACGGTATTCGATTCCCATCTCATTCGAAGCGGATTGTCCGTAGGGAATGTAACGTATCCCATATCCGGGGTCAGATCGAGACCAAATGCATGGATACCGATGTTCAAAGCGTCTTTATGCGAATGAGCGGCCCCCGTTCTTCCATAGTACATCCAAACATCCTGCAAATTGTCTTCGGAAGACTCGAAAGAAGGTACTGCGCTTTCGGCTCCTGCCGGCGAACCTCCGTTTACAAGCGCTGCGAAGCCATATCCCGTCAAGTTTACGCTGCCTGCGTTCAGTTCCCCTGATTGGTCTATGATGGTTTTCACACGTCCTGCTACAGCCACAGGCTCATCGTCAAAAATCGTTCCATGCATCCCCTCAAGAGAATTTCCGTTTAGCCGATAAGCCGCTTGGGCAAATTTTGGATCTCCGAATTTCATGAAGCCTTTCAGCACGTTGCTGAGGCGGGCATATATTCTGGCATCGCCGGCCGCCCCGGAATCGCCGATTTGAGGGGTGAACTTGCCTGCCATCACGATATCGATAAAACCCGAAAACATTTTCCGGAATTTAGGATTTTCGTACAAATCGTAACCTTTCGCACCGCTGTATCCTTCCAAAATATCTGCGACAAGCCGGAGGTGTTCCAGCCAATAACTGTTATACTCGGGTGAAGCTTCGTCGCCGTACCCGTCACGATCCACTTCATTCACCATCAAGGCGGACAAATCTCCACCGGTTAGAATCGGATTGCCGTTTTCCGTCGTCAAGTTGCCCGGCTTGAAAATAAAATCGATCCATTCCCGGCTCGTATTCTTTTCATCCAGCACGACGGCAGCCATTGCAAGCGCGCTTTGGTGAAATCCCGCATTACCGAAAATTTGCGTTTTTTTCACAGCGGGATAAACTTGGCGAAGCAGCCCATCCTCAATATTTTTTTTGACGCCTGCGGCTGTTTGTTTTAACTTCCCTCCCTTGCCCTTCTCGCCTTGCCCCTTCAAAAAAGCGACAAACCTCGCCTTGTCGCTCGACATGGCCGGAAAGAAAGCATCATAACAGCTGATGAAATCGCGGATAAGTCCGGCTTCCCAAATGGAACCGAGAATCTTGCCTTGTCCGGTGCCGCCGTTATTGATGAAGCCATCCTGTTTCGCAAATGCAGACACATCCATTTGCGGATACACGTCCGCCACTCTGTCGAGCATGATGACGCCCGCATCGGCATATTTTTGCTGCCCGGTAAACAAATAGGCATCGCGAAAGGAAAGAAGGGCATTGCGTATGAAGTCGTCCCATAAGGCCCAGTGCGCGTAATAAGCAATAAATGTAAACTTGTTGCCCTGATCGTCCACCCATCCCGCCCCGTCGTCTACCCCCCACTTTTCACCCTTTTCGGGATAAAGCTCGTTGACTAGATAACGTTTGTCTGCCAGGTCGGGGGAGAACGTCCCGTTCTTATCCAGTCCGCTGCGGTAATACGCTTCAAAATCGTTAGTAGGAAATTTGTAGCCGCTTGAAGGGTCCACCAGCTTCCAGGGTTCTTCGAGCGGCTCGAACTTATAGGGATAAGCGCCAAACTCGTCGATCTTGCGTCCGGTTACCGGACTCCCCGCTTGCTGGTTAACGGCCATGCTGCGAGGTATGCTCTGAGCCGTCACCGCTTCCCATAATTTTACGTAGCCGAGCTTCAAGTACCGCTCCGCTCTTTCAACCGCTATGTCCCGCTCCTCTTTAGCCCATTCATACCTATTGATATTTAATCGGGCTGCCTTAACCTTTTCCTTCGTGTAAATCGTACTCTTCGTCTTGCTCGGCCGAATACCGATCACTTTCTCCACAGGCGGTGAATCCTGGTTATTGGCGATGACAAGAGCGAAACTGACGGCCATAACCGTCAGTATGAGGGAAATCCATTTCCTGCCATTCCGTTTCCCGCTCAGTTTCAGGCGCATGCTACAACCTCTTCCGGCATCAATCCGAACGCAATCAACGATTATGAAACGTTATGCTGTTCTTCCCAAACCGCAATATTATAGAGCCTCCAGCGGATCTCGAGCGGCAAACCGCTCAGGTCAGGCACTTCTGCGCAAATCTCGCGTATCAGCTTCGAGGCGTCGACCTTCCCCTGCATAATCGGCAAATGCTCCACAAGCCATACTTTATCCGGAGCTTCAAAACCGTATTTGTTTCTTCTCCAAGCTATGCTTTGAGGCAAAATACGGTCTGCAAGTAGACGCAAGGCATACTTCGTATAGCCGTTTTTGATTTTATTTTCATGCGGTAAAGAAAGAGCGGTTTCCACGCAAACATGATCGACGAAGGGGACTCTCGCCTCGATCGAATGAGCCATCGAATTACGGTCCTCATATTGCAAAAGCTTAGGCATCTGGTACTGAAGCAGTTCCGTCTTTTGAAGCTCGCCGATATGCAACGAGCGGCTTCCCATCGTATCGAATACTTTAAGGGCCCGCTCGATATTTTCTTTTTTGACGTAAGACGACGCTCTGCGCGACAAAACTTTTTTTCGTACGGATACGATAAGAAAATAGACCATATAGCCGGATAACAGTTTCAGGGTTAGCTTGGAATGCTTGGACGCCAAATAATATTCTTTTAGCATCCGGACTACGTTTCCTTTCGTCAACAAGTACCAGAAAAAAGACGGATAATAACGTTCGTAGCCGAGCAGCGTTTCATCGCCGCCCTGCCCGTCAAGAATCACTTTGATGCCAGCCTTCTTGGCGGCCCGCATCACCCAATATTGCATAAACATCGACGGTCCGCCTACCGGCTCGTCGTGAACATGCAAACACTGCTCGATGTTATCGGCAAAATCGCGGTATGTCGGCTTGGTAAGCTCCCATTGCAGACTGCAATGATCCACTACCTGTTTGGCGTAATGGCTTTCGTCGTTGTAGCTGGCTTCCGATTGGGCGGTAACGGCTATATAGGGGTACTCTTCCTTCTCCTGCTGGATAAAACTCGCGGAAACCGCCGCAAGTGTCGATGAATCCAAACCTCCGGATAAACACGTACCTACCTGTACGTCACTTCTCAAATGCAGCTTTACGGACTCCTCGAATGCATCCGCATACTGAGAAGCATCGACAGACGACCGATCCTCGATAGAAAGATCGTAATATCTGTGAATGTCCATCTGTCCGGTATGCAAGTCGATCCAGGCATAATGACTGCATGGCAGCTGGTAGATTTCGCGGAAAAACGTATTTTCGCTCATATGCGAATATCCGACGACCAAATAAACCAGCACCGTATCCATATTCGCATGAGCGGGAATACCCGCTGTCAGTAGCGCCTTCAGTTCCGAAGCAAACAGAAAACGGTCCGGATCATTGTAATAGTAGAAAGGCTTGATCCCGAAGCGGTCGCGTGAACAAAACAACTTATTTCGCTTCGCGTCCGCTATCGCAAAAGCCCACATTCCGCGGAACTTTTGCAAGCATTGCTCTCCCCACTCCTCGTAAGCATGAAGAATGACCTCCGTATCCGTCTTGGTCGTGAAGACGTGACCCAGCTTAAGCAATTGCTCCCGGAGCTCTAAGTAATTATATATTTCACCGTTAAAGACGATCGTGAACTGTTTATAATGCATCGGCTGATGGCCTTGTTCGCTTACGTCAATAATAGAAAGCCGGCGGTGACCGACGATAAAGCTGTCATTGGCATACAGACCTTCGTCGTCAGGGCCCCGGTGGGCGATAGACGAAAGCATGTTCCGCATGACGGATTCGTCATAACGACTGCCTGTTTTGGATACAATTCCTGCAATCCCGCACATTTGAATGACCCTCCCGAGATTTAAATCGTTTTAACCTAGAATGCGCACATTTCTATGGGGGTCGTCTTGGCATGCCCCGGCAAAAACATCAGCTCGCTCGATTCGTCGTTAGCGCACTTCACGCATACGCCAAGCGGGAAAACGATTTTATAATAGCCGGTTTGAAAAATTTGCTGAGCCTGCTCTCGCGGCAACAAACAGTTGCAAGAACAGCAGTAGACTTTCAATGCATTCATATCGTACACCGTCATTCCTCCATTTCCTGCATGCGGAGCTATGCTTCGTTCACTCGCGGTCTAGCTGCAGTTGACCTCTTATCGGTATCCTGCTTGTTCATGCCGATGCCTATTTTTCCTACAAGATAAGGGCCGATCTTTGTTAGGTTCACAAGCGATACGGTTAGCGCCGAAAGGACGGCCCCGCAAATGAAGTACAGGGAAACGAGCAGCAGCGGATGAATCGTTATCGGAATCATCGGTTCCGCCTTTTTCATTACCGCCATGTAGAAAGGATGGAATAAATACATGCCGAAAGAGTATTGGCTGACAAGAACGATCCAGCGCGGTACACTGCGCATCTTGAGCGACAAGGCGAATAAGAAACCGATCATTGCGATAACGAAAGGCACCATATCTACCCTCTTCGAAATGATCTGTTCATTCACGCCCATTCCGTATAAAACGACCGGCAAAATTGCCGCCGGTACAGGCAGCCATACGACCCATTTCCAGCGGAGAAGCAGCCAGCTTTTCATTTCGCCGTAATATTTGCCGCAATAAAAAGCGATCGAGAAGTAAGACAACCAGCCTAGAAAGGGAACCCAGTAAAACTTGTTCCAAATATAAGCCCCGGCGGATGACGAAGGAGCAGGGACAAAGTTGAAAAAACCTAAATACAACAATTGGATAAGCAAGCTGACGCCGATGACCGTTTTGGGCGAGTAACGAGGTTCTATCGTTTTCACAAAGAGGCTATGCAAAAGATAAAATTGAAAGATGACGATGATAAAGTATCCATGATAATCAGCCAGCAAAATATGCCTCCACAGCAGTTGAACCGCCGCGGCGCTATATTCGATCCCTTTGGCGGAGGACACCTCAAAAGCTTTAACCAAGGCGTAAAAGGCGCCGAAAATCACATAAGGAAGCAAAATGAATTTCAGCCGTTTCGACCAGAACTGTCCCGACTGCTTCTTCGGATAAGAATAAGAAATAATAAATTCGGAAATAAACACGAATACCGGAGTTCCGAAAGTTAAGAGCAAACTCATATAGTTGACCGCCTGCTCATTCTCCCCGTAAACTCTAGCAAGCGCATGCAGTAGCACGATGCTCAAGCATGCCGCACACCGCAAAACGAACAGCTCCGGAATCACTTTTTTATCCAAAATAACCTGCCGCCTCTCGCCATCTATGCTCTTAGGCCGAATAAACGCTATTTTGCATATACTTCTGCAGACGCTGTTTCAAATCCTCAATATAAGGCGCCACCGAATCCGCAGCCTGTTGTTTCTCCTTCGTTTGAACCAAAAAATCCGTCAGCTCGACCAAAAGGGTTTGAGCGTTTAACTCCGCAGAACGCATGCTTGTTCTCCTCTTCTACTCACTGTCGATCGTAGGATGCGGTTTAATAGGAACCGCCGCCGCCGGAAACCATACGAACAGGACGCAAGCACGACAATATGCAATCCATGACGCGCCGCTGCTCCTCCTCCTTCAAGCTCGAGCCGGACGGCAAGCATATTCCCTGCCGAAATAACTGTTCCGACAAGCTGCTTTCCGATTCATGAGGATAATAGGCACAGCCGGCAAATAAGGGTTGGAGATGAAGGGGCTTCCAGACGGGCCGTGCCTCAATATTGTTCTCGTGAAGGCGCTGTATGATCTCATCTGCCGTCGTACCGGCTTGGACTTGATCAACGGTCATAACCGAAAGCCAGCGCGTAGCTTTGCCGTATTCAGCCTCGGGCATAAAGCCGAAGCCCGGAAGCGTAGACAGCTCCGTATGGTAGCGTTCGAATATGGCGCGTTTGGAACGAATCCTTTCATCCAGCACCTTTAACTGGCCGCGCCCGACTCCCGCCAAAATGTTGCTCAGCCGATAATTATACCCGGTTTCGTGATGCTGATAATGAATGGCCGGTTCTCTCGCCTGGGCGGACAAAAAGCGCGCCCGTTCCAACGCGGCCGTATCGTCAGAGACGAGCATTCCTCCGCCCGAAGTCGTAATGATTTTATTGCCGTTAAAGGAAAAAATACCGAAGCGTCCGATCGTACCGCTCGCCTTCCCCTGATAAGTAGCGCCAAGCGATTCAGCCGCATCCTCAACGATCGGTACGCCATACAAATCGCATAACGCGCAAAGCGGCTCGAGATCGGCGCTTTGCCCGTACAAATTAACGATGACAACGGCCTTCGGCATCTTATTTTGAATAAACGCATCGCGAAACGCCCGTTGTAACGCATGGTACGACATATTCCAGGAGGCCGGCTCCGAATCGATAAACACCGGTTCCGCCCCTAAATACCGGATCGGGTTTGCGCTCGCCACGAACGTCAAGCTTGAACAAAAAACCGTGTCTCCGGGGCCGACATCAAGCAGCTGCAAGGCAAGATGTAGCGCAGCCGTTCCCGAGCTCAAAGCTACAGCGCCTTTGCTTCCGACCATTGCCGAAAGCTCACTTTCAAAATGCTGGACGTTCGGTCCTAATGTAGTGATCCAATTTGTATCAAAAGCTTCCGCAATGTACGCTTGTTCTTCCGTTCCCATATGGGGGGGAGACAAGTAGATTCGGTTATGGTTTGACAATGGATCCCAGCTCCTATACATCGAAATAGTTATTGAGCTATCGATATCGGATCGTTCAGTCGAGGGTGCCGGTATATCGGGAAATAATCGCCGTACCGTTCTCCGTCGAATTCCGTCGTCAGCAAGCGGTATTCTTCCGCACAGCGGACTTTTTTGCCGATATAGAAGTCGAGATCGTCGCCTTTATTGAAATGCTTCTTAAATCTGTACAAACTATCGTCCGCTTTATATCCGCCGCCAAGGTGAAGATACGTGAAGCCGTTTGCTTTTCCCCATTTAGCCGCGTAGTCGAAAAGAAGATTAGTCGGCGCCAGATGAAGATAATCTTTGTCGGATCCGATCAGGTGGAAATGAAGGTATGGACCGTAGTGCAGAAATAAACCGGACAAAATGACTTTTTCATTCAGATGCACTTCCAGAATATCGGAATTCCCCTCCAATAAATCCATCGTGTTGTAGAAGGTTTCCTTAGGAAAATAGTAGAAGGAATCCGCTCCGAGCTTATCCATTGTGGCGTAGTACATGGTGATAAACGATTCGATTCCGGATTTTGTAGAATGAACGGTCAAGCCTTCTTTCACGGCTTTCCGTATACGGTTTTTGCAGGGGCCGCTAAATTGCTCTTGAATTTCTTCTTCGGAGAGTCGCAAGTCGATATATACGGTATTGCGATTGAACTGGGGAGCAATGTCCAAATAATAATCGTGATTGCGCAGCAGAGGATGGAATCGAACAAATTCGGTGACAATACGTTTTTCTTTACAGTATTCGTCGAAAATCCGTTCGAAGCTTTCAAGGAGCTTCAACCGTTCCGCCGGTTCCGCGACATTCGTAATCGGACCGCCATAGCCGTAGGGAGTAACGATGTCGTAGAGTCCGTCCGCAACTTGGCTGTTCGCATATCTTGGCAGCTCTTTGATCTTACGCAGCAAGAAAGGATAACAAACGAGATTATCGCCTTCCTGATAGACAAAACACTGCGCCATACCTTCGCCATTCTTTTCATACAAGTTGCAATACTCGGGCGTATAAAAAACATCGGCGCATTCCAATTGATCGATAATCCGGCGCCATTGCGAAGCATTTGTCGTATCCATAACGAACCAGTGCGTCAACATAAGCATCCTCCGATACTATTTGTATCATTAACTACATATTATGACACGTTATGTATCATGTCAATCTATTTCGTACAATTTCTCTTGTCCTTATCTGTTCAGCTGAAGCCGAACGCTCCCGCATACCGGAATTGGCTTTAAGCCGTTTTCCGCGTCCGTTTGCTGAGACAGAATAAGCAAAGAACGGTTGTCGTCGAGCAGCGCGAGACTTTGCAGCAATTCGGCATCGATCCGGCTTGTATTCGTTGTAAAGCGGAACCAGCGATCGCCGAGCCTGCCGACGACTACGGAACCCCCTCCGATTTTCACCCTGAAACTGGAGAAGCCGAAGCGCTCCTGGGAAGCTTCAGCTTGGGGATAGTCTTCCAATATGAAGCCGGAATCGTTCTGGAGCCAAGCATCTCCGCTTCTTTCCGAAGGAAGCGAAACCGCTGCGGATTCTCTCGATATGACGGAATACGGATTGGGGCAAGTCAGATAAAATTGCCGCATAACCTGGATAAACCCTAATCTTTCATACCATCCTATCGTATCGGGAGCCCAATCGAACGCATCCAGCGCAACCGACGACAGCTTTTCCTCAGAAGCCAGACGTATTCCGAAATCAACCAGTATTCTTCCGACTCCGGTCCCCCTGCAGCCGGGCTGAACGAATAAGTTATTTAAGAACATTGCGTTCTCCAAGCGGCGCCACTCCGCAAAGCCGAGCAATTCATCCCCCAAATACGCCCCGATCAGTATGTTAGGACGCATGCGGGCCGGCAGATTTTCCAAGTACAGCAAATAGTCCGTGTACCCGGCGCAAGAGAAAATCGTCAAATCGAATACTTCAGGTCTGATCCACGATGCCGTGTATTGAGGTATTTTCGCTATATGCTCCCTTTTCAAAGCCAGCAGCTCAACATTCATGTATTGTTGCTCCTTTGGAGATTTGTTCCGTAACAGGCTTTAGGGCTGTTGATTCATGGAACGTTCCCTGTTCAAATCCGCTTTGGCCATGCTTGTGACAATACTAATGTCGTCCTGCCGAATCACTTTGACGATCGTCCTGAAAAAAATTTTCATATCCAGGGCAAACGACCAGTTTTCCACATAATGTACGTCATGTTCCAATAGACTGTTCCACCCGAGCGTGTTCCGTCCGGAAATTTGAGCGAGACCGGTCATCCCGGGTCTAACGCTAAACCTTAGTTTTTCCCTCTCGGTATAATACGGCAAATATTGCATCAACAGCGGGCGCGGGCCTATCAGACTCATTTCTCCCTTAACTACGTTCAGCAGCTGCGGGAATTCATCCAAACTGAATTTACGAATGATGTTGCCGAAGGGCGTTAGCCTTAACTCATCGGGCAGCAGCTCCCCTTCATCGTTCCGGATGTCTTTCATGGTGCGAAATTTGTAGATCGTAAACGGCTTCATATTCAAACCGGGCCTTACTTGTAAGAAAAGTACCGGCGACCCTAAAAATATTCGAATAAGCAAGGCCACGATAAGCAGCAGCGGAGCAAACGCCACAAGCAAACCGGTCGCTACAACCAGATCGAACACCCTTTTCATCGACTCACTGCCCCCATTTTTCGTTTAAGACGAGCGTGTTGTGCAATCTACTGATTTTCCAGCAGCTGTTCTTCTGGAACATTGCGGAATTTACGCGCGGGTATTCCGGCGACAAGCTCCCTCGAAATAACGTCCCTCGTCACTACGCTCCCAGCGCCGACAGTGCCGTCTTCCTCGATGACGATACCCGGTAGCGTTATCGCGCCGGCTCCGATGCGTCCTCCGTTTTTGACCGTAACGCCTTTCATTTTGGCAAACCGCTCCTTCGTTCGTCCCATGTAATTATCGTTGCTGGTCACAACGCATGGTGCGATGAATACATAATCGCCAAGTACGGAGTATGCGGTAATATAACAGTTGGTTTCCAGTTTGCATCTGGCTCCGACGGTGCAGTCGTTCTCTACGGAGGCTCCTCGCCCGATTATCGTACCGCTGCCTATGGCGACCCGCTCGCGAATCGTGGCCAGATCGGCAACAAACACATCGCGCTCCAGCTTCGTACCGGCGTAAACAATGGAGGAGGTGCCGATGATGCATCCGTCGCCGATCACGGCAGGCGGTAGAGCTGACGTTTGTTTTAATATGGAATGTTTCGCCTTCGTCGGCTGTTTGCCGATGACGGCATGATCTTGAATGGTGACGTTGTCTCCGATAACCGTATCGTCGTAAATGACGACATGGTGTCCGATAGTAACGTTATGCCCGAAGGTAACATTGCGGCCAAGAACCGCGTATTCTCCAAACGAAACATGATCGGTCGTATGACGGTCCGCTGCTTGTGCTCTATTCATGCTTCCAACCCCCGCTTATTCGATATTTGCTGCTGTTCCGGCTGTTGTTGAACGGCATCATGCTTCAAAACGTTATGGAGCGTTTCGGCAAGCGTCTTCCAAGAATGATGCTTCTCTGCGTATGCCCGCGCCCGGCTGCCTAACGACCGTCGCAGTAATTCGTTATCCCGCAGCTGACATAAGGTTTGCGCCAGTTCCTCCGGGCTTTGGGCAAGCAATCCGCCTTCCGCTTGTTCCAGCGTCGAAACCTGTTTTTTGCCGAGAACGAGTGTCGGCAAGGAAGCCGCCATGTAATCGTACAGTTTATTGAAGCTCATGCCCCATTTGTATATGCCGGCATCCTTCAGACTGATGAGACCGGCATGCGATCGTTTCAGCAAAAGGGGAATCGCGTTTTTGTCGATCGGCGAAATAAAGGTCACGTTGGTCAGATCCGAATTTTTGGCGGTTTGCATAAGCTTCTCTTTCATGGGCCCGTTGCCAGCGAAGAGGAAATGAATACCGGCCTTCCTCTTGTGCAATACGCTTGCCGCTTCCAATAAAACGTCCAGGTTGTCGGATACGCCATGAGACCCGGTGTAAACGGCGATGAATTGCCCTTCCAACGCCTGAAGCCGCCGCTCGACCTCCTGCGGCAAGGCCGTACCCGGCTCGGGCGAGTCATACCGGTTCAAGTCGACCCCGTTGGGCAAATACACCACCTTATCGGCGGAAATGCCCCGCTGCTCTACATATAAATGCGCTTTGTCGAACAGAAGAACGATACGTTTAGCTTTCCTATACAGAAATAATTCCAATGCGCTAAGCAGCAGGACGACCGGGTTGTATTTACTCACTTTCCCGAAGTCGAGCAGCGTTTGGGGCCATAAATCACGTTCCTCGAAATAAAACGGACAGCCCTTCTTTTTGGCTACTAGGTAACCAATTAACGCAGCTAACGGATGCATCAGGGAACCGACTACGATGTCGGGCCGCTCCTTCCGTTTCAGCGCATGCCGATAAGCGCGAAAGGAATACAAAAACATATTCCAAACCCTTCTCCAATCGTTCTTGCGGTAAACGTTCGTTTTCAACCAAACGAACCGGACCCCTTCATACGATTTTTCTTTGACTTTCACGTCCGGTTCGGGGATTTGCTTATCCGCCGCAGTTTGATGCTGGAACGAGGAAGCGAATATCGTGACATCGCATCCTTTAGCCGCAAGCTCCTTCGAAAGGTCGTAGTGCCTCGTGCCGCCGCCGGTTCCCGGAGCCACTGCATAGTGGTTAAACAGCCATATTTTCATGCCGTAATCCTCCGCTCCAACGGTTTTTTTACATGAAACAAATAGTCCAGACCGCTTAACCCGCCGGCAAAAGCCCCATACCGCTGAGGATAGGGAAACATGTCGAACCGGTGATAGTCGACCCTGATTCCATACTCGTCAAAGTGACGTTCATCGAGATAATCCTTGCCGCTAGGCCCGGACAAATAGACGGTTCCGCCTACCGAGCGAACCAATTGACATAAAAGCTCGCTCCCGGAGCCGGAAGCCTCAAGCTCGGACGCTTTCATCATGGGCGTTTGAATTCCCATCGCTTCCCGCATCCACTTTATGCCGGGCTCCGTAAAATCGACGAGTTTGGCGCTATTCGTATTTTGATATAGATATTCGAGACAAGGGTAGATTTCGTTGAAATTTGGCGTCCCCCGGTAGTTCGCATCGATCGTTTTAAGATGATCCTTTTTCCAAGGCAGCGTATCCTTGCATTCGACATCGGAAGTCGGCTGTCCCAGCTTGCCTTTGGTAGCGACGGGAACGGTTAGCCATTGCGGTCCGTTAGCCCCTTTCAGCTGCACCCGGTTTTGAAAGCCGCCCTTCGTGAATGGAACATGATCGAGCAAAATGAAAGCGTCCGCTTGCATCATTTTGTCGAAGTAACCGAGCCATGGGAACAAATTAGGCTGATGGATCGTGACGATCATAGGCTCACCCTTACGACTTCATAGGCTTCGGCCAGCTCCGTTTTGATTTGGATGCCCCGAACGCTGGCGAGTCCCGTAATGAATTCTTTCGAGAAATACGTTCGTTCCAAGGCAAGCTGCGAACGATACATTTGCAGCGCGAGCCATTTGCGTTCCAGGTGGCGCCGCTCTAAACGAATGACGGCGCTCGCGCTGCTATGCGGCTGGTTCCAGGGGAGCTCATAACCGAAGACGGACACTTCCTTAAAAGCGCGAACGCCTTCCGCATGTATGACCTGATGATCCTGATGCACATCTTGCGAGGAAGGGAGAAGCACCAGATCCGGCTTGATATCGCGGCGCAGCTTGACGAGCTCCTCCAGTATTTCCTGGCGCTGGTAGGAAAATTTGCGGACCGGATAGTAATAAACGAATACATGCTCCGGTTTAACCCCGATAACCGCCATCGCATCGCGAAATTCGTTCTCAAGCGTATCAGGAGCCATACCGGCCGGGAGCGATTCCACCGCTGTGGAGAAAGCGGCGACATATACTTCCGATCCTTCTTCCAGCATTCTGGCGATGGTCCCTCCGCAACCGAGTTCTGCATCATCCGTGTGAGGAGCCAATACAAGTATTTTGCGGTAATTCATTCGGCAAACGTCACTTCCTTACCCTGTGATATCGTTTTATCGGTCGCGGAAGACGGAGCGAGCAGCCCATCGTAAAGCGCGAGCAAAACCGGCTCCTGGGTCTCCCAGCTGTATTTGTTCACTACCGCTTCCTTCCCGTTCCGTCCCATTCGAGCCGCTTCCTCCGGATGATCCGCCATCCATACGACCGTTTTTGCGATTGCATCCGTATCAAGCGGATCGATGCAAATCCCGCAATCATTCCCCTCGACGATTTCACGCCAAGTTTTAAAGTTTGTCGCGATAACCGGAATTCCCGCGGCCATATATTCGTATAATTTGTTCGGCTGAGAGTCGATATTGTGATGAACCGGATGATACAAAATCAACCCTGCAACAGCCCGCGCCATTGCCGCAGCGACTTCTTCGCGGTTTAACTGCCCGAGATCCTGAAGCTGCCTCCAGCCTTTCAGGTTTTGTGCCGCTTCTCGGTCGGCTTGGCGGAATGCAGGACCCGCGAACAAAAGCTTCACGTCCGTCATTCCGATGCCGTTTACCATTTCAAAAAGTCCGCGGTCGCGAGAAATTCCTCCTATATAGCATACGGCGCGTTCCTTCTCTGCTGACGACGTTTCCGCGAACTCGCTCAATAACGGATAGTTGCCGACGGTGACTACCCGGTTTGCATACCGCGAAAAGCGCCGGTTATTGTAGTCGGTAACCGTAATGACCGCGTCGAATCTTTTTGCGGCAAAATGCTCGACCTTTCCTGCCAGCCATGACACCGTTTTCCGTATAGGTTTGGGGATCCAATGCTTGGCTAGTATTTGCTTGGGAACGTCCTCATGGACGTCGTATATGACTTTCTTGTTTGCCATTTTGAGCAGAAGGCCAACGGGAATCAGTTCGGGGTCGTGAAAATGATAGATGTCCGCTTTTTCCTTAAGCGCTTTCCGCCAAACCTCCCATACTGTCCCTACCATACGCTTGAGCCGGTTTGCCGGCTGTTTGAGCGGGAGCAGACGGACGCCTCTGACCGTTTCCTCCTTGTCATGCTTTACGATGAACGTTACGTCATGTCCCGCATTCGCCAAGGATACGGCTTCTTTATAAAAAATACGTATATCGTCCGCATCATGAACGGAACTGAGTATGCAAACTTTCCGTTTATGCCGCTGCCGATCGGTATCCGATTTCATAGGTAACGCCCCTTCGCTTTAACGTTAATCGCCTGACGCCGCCAGATGGTTCCGCATCGTATTCTCATACGTCTGCATAAGCTTTATGGCATTCGCTTCAACGTCATATTCCTCGCGTACGTGCCGGTTGAAACGAATTGCTTGCTCGCGGGCGGCTTCTCTGTCGTACCGTAACTCCTCGATCGCACCGACGATCTGCTCGATGTTGCGGGGGGCGATTTGTTTCCCCCTGCCGCCTGCAAGAAGATCTGGCACGCCACCCACTCGGGTGGCGATGACCGGAATGTTCACGGCACCCGCTTCCACCAGTACCGTAGGCAGCCCTTCCGTATAAGAGGGTAGAACGAGGACATCGCATGCCGCCATATAAAGTGCTACTCGATCGTTCGGCTGCTCGCCGGCCGCAATGACATGCGGGGTACGTTTCACCTCGTCAAGCAATTCCCTGCCGCCGACGAATACGCCGTTCACTTCTTTCGGGTCGATTTGCTGAAGGGCGGCAAGAAGCTCGCGTATTCCTTTAGAGGCAACCAGATGTCCTACGTAAAGAACCAGAAACTTGCCTTCCGGCAATCCGAGCATATAGCGCGCTTCCGCTTTATTCGGCACCCGGGAGAATGCTCCCAGATCGATGCCTATCGGCATTACAGCCGGCTCCCTGCCGGTCATCTCCATCGTACGCTCCGATAAGGCACGGCTTACCGCCACAACCTCCGTCGTCCGGTTTACCGTTTGGATGAACCGTTTTTTGGCCGTTTCATTATAATAGGGGTATGTATTGACATCGCATCCGTGCAGCGTCAAAACCGTAGGTACTCCCCACTGACGGCCTAGCTGCAAGGCGATCATCCCTTGAGGATAAGCGAAATGGGCATGAATCAGGTCGGGTCTCTGGAGCCTTAATCCCTTGGTCTTATACCCCATGATCAGATGGGGGGACGCCCACTTGCTCTGACCCGGAAAAGCCAAATACCGGGGGCGGTGTACGCGAACGTTACCTTCCATAGCTACGCTCGGCAGTTGACGATATCGGTTCCATTTGGAGGACAGGAGCTCCATAGCCAGAGGAACCGAAGGTGTGGGCGCTACGACTTCCACATTCACGCCCAATTTGACTAATGCCTCCGCTTGCGTTTTATGAAAAACGCCTGCCGACGGGCTTATTTCGGAAGGGTAGGCTTGAGTCAGCCAAAGTATGCGTTTGTTCACTTTTCTCCAGCTCCTTGGAATCCTTCGTTCGTTTGGATAGGCTCTGCAATCCGATTGCTACCGCCAAGATGAACCAAAAGTATTTTCTATTCCCGAGATCAAGGAAAAATCCCATCGTGATATAAGAAATCCCTATGGATTGAATCATATTCCAATAAGGGTGACTCCCTCTTCGAAGCAATTGGAACAAAATCAAGAGAAAGAACATTAGTCCGATAACGCCGTATTCCACTACGCTTGACAAATAAATGTTGTGCGCAACGCGCCCTTCTCCCTGGTAAGTAATATCCGGCGATACGAGCATCGTTCGGTCGATCATTTCCTTAGTAAACGATTTGGGAAAATTGCCGATGCCGACTCCGAAGACGGGCTGCTGCTGAAAGATCGTGAGGCCGACCTGCCAAATGCTTGTTCTGCCGGATCCGCCGCTGCTGACGGCATCGGAGGATCTGCTGGTAATAAAAGCGGATAAGCTCGGAATATTTATCGCGATCATACCGAGAAGTAGTGAGATAGCAAGCAAAGCCATCATTTTCTTGCGGTCCAGCTTCGGTATGATGACGAACAAGAGCGATAAAGCGATCCCCAGCCATGCGCTTCTGGTTCCCGATGCCAGAACGGCAAGCGAAACGATCATCATCATCAAGAAAAACAATATTTTGTAGCTTCGGGCGCGAGTCTGCATGAATTGATAAACGCAGAACAATAAGGCAGGCAGCAAAACCCCGGCGAAATGCGCTTCGTCCTGATTTTCGAACGCCTGAACGCGTATCGAAGCGGCTGACGAATTTGTTAAAAACTTTTCAACCGCCAACCCCGAGGTGATGACAGCCGAGCATGTATAAAACAGCATCATCCAGGGCAAGGCTTTGGGTTGTTCATGTATGGCATTGGCAATCAGTACGATCATCAGAAACTGCTGGATATACATTTTTACGGTGGAGGATGCCGTATGCTGATCGAGCGCCCAAATTACGCTGCACAGCGCCCATCCGAAGAACAGCCAAACCGGAAGGGGAATAATTTGAAGTTTGATTTTTTTCAACCGGGTCAGCAAATAACAAGCGGTAAATACGATGCCTGCTCCCCGGGTCAGCGAACCGATACCGGGAATGTTGATATCGTCGAACGGCAGCATGGCTGCATACAGGACAAGCATGGCAATCGGGAACCGGATGGAAACCGCTCCAATTACCAATATGGCCATACCGCCCACAAGCGGAATCAATTGATTGTAATACGTGCCGGCCGATACCAGCGACACGATTGCAGCCATTCCGATGATGAATTGAACGGTACGCCGATCGGCGAGCATTATGTACCTCCATACCATGCCATTCAACACTTCGTCCGCCCCATCTTTTTGTAATTGGTAGCCGAGAGCCGCCGGAGAATCGCCCTACAGGCGGTAATATTTCCCGTTCACTTTCCTGTTCTTCATGGCGTTTCTTGTATCGAAAATGACCTTCCCCGTTCTGCCGATCAGATCGTAGTCGAAACAAGAATGATCCGTCGTAACGACGACAATATCCGCTTCTTCCAAAGCTTGAACGGTCAAAGGAGAAGATTCGTAATAGGTTCCTTTGAGATGGTTTTTGCACGAAGGAACGAACGGATCGTTATATTTGGCGGCAGCACCCTTCTTCGTTAACTCCTCAATAATGGTAATCACGGGCGATTCGCGATAGTCGTCGATGTCTTTCTTGTAGGCCATGCCGAGTAAGAAAACCTTGGATCCGTTCAACGGCTTTCCTTCGTCGTTCAAAATGTGAGTGATGCGCTCTACTACGAACTCCGGCATACTGTTGTTGATCTCGCCGGCGCATTCGATTAGACGCGTATGATAATTGTACTCGCGCGCTTTCCAGGTCAGATAAAAGGGATCGATCGGGATACAGTGTCCGCCAAGCCCCGGACCCGGATAAAAAGCCATAAATCCGTACGGCTTCGACTTGGCCGCATCGATGACCTCCCAGACGTTTATCCCCATCCGATTGCATAGAATCGCCATTTCATTGGCAAGCGCAATATTGATATTCCGGAATGTGTTTTCATAGATTTTTTCCATTTCCGCTACAGCAGGGCTGCTTACTTCGAAAACCTCACCGTCCAAGACGGTGCGATACATCGTCGTCGCGATTTGGGTGCATGCGCTTGTAATGCCGCCGACAACCTTCGGCGTATTCTTGGTATTGTAATGCTTGTTGCCCGGATCGACCCGTTCAGGCGAATACGCCAGAAAGAAATCCACTCCGCAAATGAGACCGGATTGCTCCAAGATTGGTTTGACCAATTCTTCGGTCGTACCGGGATAGGTGGTGCTTTCCAGCACGACAAGCATGCCGGGATGCAAATATCTCGCGATTTCCTTAGCTGAATATTGTACATAGCTGGTATCGGGCTGTTGGTAGATGTCAAGCGGCGTCGGAACGCAGATGGTGACGGCATCGACTTGATCGATGAACGAATAGTCGGCCGTCGCCTGCAATTTTTTATCTTTCACGATTTGCCGCAGATCGTCGTCCACTACGTCGCCAATATAATTAATGCCTTGATTGACCATATCCACCTTGCTTTGCTGCACGTCGAAACCAATTACTTTGAAACCTGCCTTCGCCTTCTCAACCGCAAGAGGCAGCCCGACATAGCCAAGCCCGACTACTCCGATAACGGCTTGCTTGGTCAGCAGTTTCTTAATCAATTGCTCTGCAAGCGGAGATGCGCCCGTCGCTGCCGTTATGCTCATACCGCTTCACCTCTCTCTATGAAAAATGCCCGAACCGTCTTGAGAACGTACACTTGGTCGTCTTCGCTCATCTCCGGATACAAGGGAAGCGCCATAGTCCCTTCGGATGCGTGCTCAGCTTCGGGAAAGCTTCCGAAATGGAGATGGGCGTAAACCTCCTGCTTATGAAGGGGGATCGGGTAATAGATACCAGATGCGACACCTCGTTCGTTCAAGAAGCGGATCAGTTCGTTGCGGCGGCTCGTTTGGATAATATACAAATGATAAGTGGCGTATCGATCGTCTTGTTCGACGGGAAGGCGCAGCGGCAAATCGCGAAGACGTTCCGAATATAGGGACGAAAGCTCCCGTCTTCGACGATTCCAACCGTCCAAGTAAGGCAGTTTGACCTGGAGAATGGCTGCTTGCAGGGCGTCGAGCCTGCTGTTGTAGCCGATCATGGAATGATAGTACTTGGGGCTGCTGCCATGAACGCGAAGAATACGCATTTTGGCAGCCAAGTCATCGTCATTCGTTACGATCATGCCGCCATCCCCGCAGCCCCCCAGATTTTTGGTGGGAAAGAACGAAAAGCATCCTGCAATGCCGATAGAACCGGCAGGCTTGCCTTTGTAGCTGGCCCCCAGAGCCTGACAAGCATCTTCAATGACGGGGATTCCATAACGCCACGCAATGTCCATCAATTCATCCATATCGACCATCTGTCCGAATACATGTACCGGAATGATGGCTTTCGTTCGGGGAGTAATGGCCTCTTCAAGCTTAGCCGTATCAAGGTTGTACGAATCAGGCCGTATATCGACGAACACAGGGGTTGCGCCTGCCTGTGAAATGACCTCCGCAGAAGCAAAGAACGTAAAAGGCGATGTGATCACTTCATCCCCCGGCCCGATTCCTAGCGCATCAAGCGTGAGCAGAAGCGCGTCAGTACCGTTCGCAACGCCGATTGCATGCTTAACCTGACAATAATCGGCGACAGCCGCCTCGAACCTAGATACCGCGGGTCCCAGAATGTAGTTGCCACTGGCAAATACCTCGAGCACGGCTTCATCGATTTGTGGTTTTAAAGCATAATATTGGGCTACGGCGTCAATTAAAGGGACGCTACGGAACTGTTGTTGCTGGGTGTGTTGTTCGGCTGCATGATTCATACCCTTACATTCATCCTCTCTTCGAAAAGTGCACGCCCATCGGCATTCCGATACAAAGCCAATACCAGTTCAAGCGCGTCGCGTCCGTCTTTCCCTGTAACAATCGGCTCTCGGTCCTGCTCGATCGCCTCAATCATGTCGCGAACGATCAATTGATGTCCCGGCGTTCCGAACGGATTGGAAGCCACCTTGGCGATTGTCTGTTGGCATTCGACTTCATCCATGCCTTCAAAACGCCAGTGTTTAATCCAATTGGCGGTCTGGCCGCCGATTACAGCCGTTCCCTTCTCACCGAAAACGCTAATCGATTCTTCCAAATTATTCGGGTAAACGGTAGCAGCCGCTTCTATTACGCCAAGCGCCCCGCCGGTAAATCTGACTATGCCGACGGCTACATCCTCCGTCTCCATTGTCCTTAGCCTGGTAGCCGTGTAAGCCTGAACGCTTTCCACTTTACCGCCAAGCCACAGCAGCAGATCCATATTGTGAATCGCCTGATTCATCAATACTCCGCCATCGAAAGCCTTTGTTCCCCGCCATGCCGCTTGATCGTAGTAGGCCTGATTTCTGTTCCAGCGAAGCGTTGCGTTCATATGGCTGAGCTTCCCGAATTTTCCTTCCTCAAGCGCTTTGCGCATTTCCAAAACAGCCGGCCGAAATCGGTTCGGATGTACGACAGCCAGCTTAACTTCATTCGCCTTGCAGGCTTCTATCATCGCATCCGCATCCTCAAGCGTTAGCGCAATCGGCTTCTCTACAATGACATGCTTCCCGGCAACAGCCGCTTTAACGGCTAATGGGGCGTGCAGCCCGCTCGGCGTACAAATGCTGATGACGTCGATATACGGGTCCCGCAAAAGCTCATCATAATCGGAGAACGGCCGCGCACCATACTTGGATGAAAAATCGCTCAGGTTGATACGATTCGTATCACAGACGGCGTCGAGCATTGCTCCTTGTTCCGTTAAAATAGCCTCGGCATGCTTGCGGGCTATATGACCGCAACCGACAATAGCGAATCGGATCATCGCTGGCTCCCCCGTGTCTTTTTATCATTTTCCCTTAGGATACGTTTTGGAAAGTCGGCACGATATGCTTAAGCAGCTCGCG
Organism: Paenibacillus contaminans; assembly: GCF_003285015.1. Classification (GTDB taxonomy): domain Bacteria; phylum Bacillota; class Bacilli; order Paenibacillales; family NBRC-103111; genus Paenibacillus_V; species Paenibacillus_V contaminans. The sequence goes on from NZ_QMFB01000003.1 coordinate 528,688, forward strand.
TATGATCGCATTATCTTCGCCTACCACTTTCTCAAGCTTCTTCATTTCAAAATCGAGTTCCGCCCGGTTGATGTTGACTGGCTGCCCAATAAATATCCGGTCGTGCTTGGTTGAACCGATTCCCTCTTCGTTCGTCAATAGCTCCTCGAACAATTTCTCTCCGGGTCGTATACCTGAAAACTCAATGCCGATATCGGTATAAGGCTGAAACCCTGACAATCGGATTAAATCTTCCGCCAAGTCGACGATTTTTACCGGTTTTCCCATATCCAGAATGAACACTTCTCCACCTTTTGCGTAAGCTCCGGCTTGAATAACGAGCTGAACGGCTTCAGGGATCGTCATAAAATAGCGAATCATTTCAGGATGGGTCACCGTTACCGGCCCGCCCATCGCTATTTGTTCTTTAAATCGGGGGATGACGCTGCCACGGCTGCCAAGTACATTACCAAAGCGGACGGCTGCAAAAATGGTTTTGCTGGTTTTGTCGAGGCATTGGATGTACATTTCCGCTATTCGCTTTGTCGCCCCCATTACGCTAGTCGGATTAACCGCTTTATCCGTGGAAATAAGCACAAACCGTTCGGCTCCGAATTGATCTGCGCAATCTGCGACATGTTTTGTACCGAGTACGTTGTTTTTGATGGCTTCCGACGGATTTCCTTCCATTAACGGCACATGCTTATGCGCCGCCGCATGAAAAACGACTTGAGGCGCGTATTTCTTGAATACCGACTCCATACGCTTCAAATCCTGGACATCGGCTATAACCGATTCCACCTGCTGCTGAGGAAACTGACGCTTCATTTCCATTTCGATTGCATATATGCTGTTTTCACCATGTCCAAGCATGAGCAGCTTTTGCGGACGATATAACGCGATTTGCCTGCACAACTCCGATCCGATCGAACCTCCCGCCCCTGTGACGAGCACGGTTTTCCCCTCTACATAATTCGCAATGCCCTGCAAATCTACTTTCACCGGATCGCGCCCTAACAAATCGTCAACGTCAACATTCCTAATTTCGTTGATCGAAACTTTCCCATGGATCAAATCTTCAATCCGTGGAATGATTTTTACTTTCACCCCAGTCGGTTTGCATATTTCGAGTAAGTTCGCAACCTCACGCTTCGACGCGGTTGGAATGGCTATAATGATGTCATCGATGCGATGCGTCCTTATCGCTTCTTGAACGATGCTTCTGTTCCCAAGCACCGGAAGTCCGCAAACCTCCCTCTTCTGCTTGGCCGGATCGTCATCGACAAAGGCAACGGGCAGCATTGCCGCTTCTTCACTGGCAAGAAGCTTTCTGGCCACCAGCGTTCCGCAATCCCCGGCTCCTATGATAAGCGCGCGATTTTTATTTTTCTTATTGCGCACCAACAGGCTCCTGTAAGCCCGCCATGCGAATCGAATCCCTCCCAAGGTCAGCAGCATGGTTTCGAACGATAACAGCGTAACCGACAAGGGAACATAGGAACCGCTTATGAAAAATGTGAATAGCAGCGAAATCGCACAGCTGATCAGCACTGCCCGTACTATCGCAGTCATTTCAATAATGCTGGCATACTGCCAGATTCTGTTATACAGATGAAACCCATACATGCTGACGATGCAAGTGATAACGGAGACAATGCAAAATGTGAGACATTGCATCAAATAAGAAGACGGGATGTTTCCTTCGAATCGGAACAAATAGGATGCCCATATGCTAATACTGATCAACAGCATATCTACGGTGAGGAGAACGGTTATTTTTCTCACACAACTACCCCTTAGCCCTCAATTATTGATCCCATAACCGGATAAATAGCGTTCTTCTTGGTTATTCGCATGATTCAGGATTGCACCGAGCATCCGAACGCCCGAGGCTTCAAATTCCTCTTTCATCTTCGCGGCCAGCCTGCTTTTCACTTTCCCGTTACCGACAACGAATACAAGTCCGTCGCATTTCCCGGCAAGCACCTGAGCATCCGTGCAAACGGAAGCGGGAGGCGAATCGATCAAAATGATGTCGAATCGGCCGGACAGTTCCTCAAGCAGCGCATTCATCCGTTTGGAACTGAGCAGCTCCGTAGGGTATATAGGGGTTCCTCCGGAGGTGATGACGGATAAATGCGGAATATCCGTTTCACGTATCGCTTCGGGAATCGTGCAGGATTGCTCCAATATTTGCATAAGGCCGGTTCGATTGGATTTCGCAAATATCTGGTGCAAGGAAGGCTTTCGCATATCGCAATCAATAAGAACGACTTCCTTCCCTTCCAACGCAAATGCAGCTCCCAAGTTTGCTGTCGTGATCGATTTCCCTTCGCCTTTAATACTGGAAGTGATTAAGATCGTCTTTATTCGATGATGTTCCAGTACGTAATTAAGGTTAGTGCGGAGCTTGCGATACGCTTCTTGAATCGGCGAGTTCGGAAACATGTCCGTAATAACGGGATACGTGCTTCGCGTCTTAAACATTGGCTACTTCACCTACCTGTTTCCGAGAGGTTCTTGCCGTGTGTTTTACATCCTTGCGTTTAATCTTTGGTATGGCGGCAAGCGTCGGAATGCCGAGACACTTATTGATATCGTCGCCAGAGTGAAGCGTATCGTCCATATACTCGATGAAGAAAAGAATTGCCAAGGAAGCGAGGAGCGAAACCGCGAATGCGATCACGATATTAAGCTGCGTATTGGGTTTAAGCGGCGGCGGCAGCGGCGCTAACTTCGCTTCATTTAAGACCGTTACATTATCCACCTTCATCAATTTCGGGATTTCTTCCTTAAATACCGACGAGATGGCGTTTACCGCTTTGGCAGCCCGTTCGTAGTTGGAATCTTCAACGACTAAAGTCATAACCTGCGTTTCGTTTATCGAGCTCACTTTGACTTTACGAATCAATTGCTCTGCCGTCATATTTAAATCCGGATACCGGGCCGATACGATTTCCATTATGGCGGTTGTCTTAATGATTTCTTTATAGGTATCGATCAATTTAATGCTCAAGCTGACGGAGTTGATGTCGAGCTGCTGGAGACCCGACGGGGAATCGTTCGATTTATTGACGATCACTTTAGTAGAAGCCGTATATACCGGTTCCAAGATATACATGCTGATATAGCCTGAAATAGACGAAGCCGCACCAACGAATAGAACGATAAGCCACAGACGTTTGAGCACCATTTTAAAGTATCGCTTCAGATCGACTTCCATCACTCATCCTCCAGTTAATCATTTGGAACTATCGGCAATCACGCGCGGTCACACCAGCAAATTAATTCGGTTATTCGCAAAATCATAGGACGATTCGGCAAAAAAATGATAGTAATATTCGGCTTTCATATATTGCGGCACATACATCATCGCAAGTCTATGCAGTTGATCGCGCAGCTCGGCGCGTGTCGTTTCGTCGATCGTGAGGACCAGCTCATACTCGTTTTTTGTCTTTTTTCGCCGGCTGTATATGATGTAGCCTGTCAGACGGAGGGGACGATCGACTATGGTCAGATCCATTGCAAGCACGACGAACGGACCGACCGGAAAACGAAGCTCGGTTAAGAATCGCAAGCTTTTGGCGCTGATATTCCCGATTTCGACGCGGCCGGGACGCGAGCTGGAGGGGCGTCCTTTGACCTCGACAATACGAAGTTGCGCGTACAAATGATCCCGGAATAATAACGGTATGGACTCGATCCTTCCGTTAAAACCGTCGTTTGACATACAGCGATCTCCTTTTTTCGATACGTTATGTATCTGTCATATCGTAACTTTACGATACGTTATGTATCGTGTCAAGCTTTTTTTCTTCAAAATTCCGTGATTTCTTTGGCTATACGAGCGTTTTCTGGTGTATAATGATTATAGTTTTCGTGCATTTTTGCAGAAAAATGCAAGCGCAATCAAGATAGACGCAAGTTTCGCGTCGACGATATATTCGTGACGACGGCTTACAACATCGTTACAACATTCAGGGAGGAACCTCTGCTATGAAATACGGCAACCGGATTGCCAAATTGCGCGATGAAAGACGGCTGACCCAAGAAGAACTGGCGGGCAAAGTCGGTATCACCCGTGCTGCGCTCTCTCACTACGAAAATAATCGGCGGGAACCGGATTATGAAACGATGCAAAAAATCGCCGACTTCTTTCATGTATCGATCGATTACATCATGGGCAGAAGCAGTGAGCCGTCTGTCGTTGACGCCAAAGTGCAGGAGTTTGTCGATCAGCTTGAGCTATCCGATCAGGACCTCCTGGATAAATTTTCGCTGACGATCGATGGCAAACCGCTGACTCCCGAAGAAGCCAAACGATTTATCGCATTCATCCGCGCCGATCGCGCTATGAAATAACCGACGTAAATCGATAAATGTGCTCAGAAAAAAACTCACGATGATACCTCATGTATCATAATGAGTTTTTTTATCTAGTCTCGGAATGCACATCCTTCGAGCGATTGTTCGGTTTTTCAGCAAACGCTTCGGCCAAGGACGTTTCTTCCGAGGTCGTTTTATGCGTTAACGTTTTTCCGCGGCGCAAGCGGCTTACCTATTTTTCCAATGCAGGTCTTTCAGCATCGAAGCTCTTCCGTTCTGCAACAAGGACAATCGGTTACACCGTCTTTCTAATCGAGCCGAGTTTTACCGAGAAAGGAAACAATCAACGCAGGATATACTGTCTTACATGTTCAAATGGCATTGCGTGCCTCCATTTCATATGAATAGCCCGCAGCGGACTGCTCGTGAAACCAATTCGTTTCTTCCATCCGGCGATCGAGCCGCTCGGTGTGTTCGGTCTGTTCGGTCAGTTGCTTCCATTCCTCATACTGTTCGAAGCGGATATCGAGCTGCGCTAAAATATGGCGAACATCCAGTACGACGCGTTCTGCCTTCATCGGATTACCCCACTTTAAATGGATTATCTTCAACGCCTTCGAAACCTTCCACACAACTTGTATTATAGATCATTCGAGCAACGAAGGTTGTCAGAAACTGGGACTGGATAATAAATTATTCATTCTATTTTTGTCGAAAATGTGAGTTTGTTACGAATTTATGGAAAAGTATTAAGAATAAACGCCTAGTCCGTCCTTTCATGACATGCGTGTTACCGGAAAATCGAACAAGACCCTAGCGTAAACTCACTGAGATTTCGAGTATTAACGACTCCCCCGCGTTTCCCATAGGTCTAGAGCCGCTCCTATGTACATGCTTTCTTATAGACCGGAAAAATCCACACCCGATATCCTATGATTTCACGGACGTTAGTATGACACTTAGTTATGGTTCCACATAACGACTTTTAGACAAGGATAAACGGCTTCGCCTTCCTTTAAGGACAGGCGCGTTTACCGTTGAATATAAGCACTTAATCCGTGAAACAAATAAATTTCTTATATTTGTAAAAATGCCCAAGCCGCGTTCGCCATATATTCGCACAGGAATTGTTCCGCCTCTTATGTAAATCGTTTATATGTGCCGCCGGACGGCAGTTTAAGCCCCTGCCTGCTCCAACGCAAAGAACCGGCCCCATTTCGGGTACCGGCCGCTCTTGCTCATCAAAATGCGATTATTGCGGGTTGCCCTGCTTGCTCACCTGATTCAAGCTCGGTACGTAATCCGCCGCTTTTTCCGGCTGCAGCTGAGTCTGCTCCTGCACGAATTTATTTTCCCGGAAGTCCGGGCTGCCGTTTTTGTTATTGGCCTTCTTTTCCATTCCGCGTCACCTCCAAGCGTATAATGCCCTGAGGCCGCAGGGATTATACATGTGAGGCGCAGGCTTGCCGAAACGAACAATAAAGCTGCCCAAGGCAGGCGTGATTCGCCCGCATGGAACAGCTTTTCACATGTTATTTGCCGATTTGCATAAGCAGGAATCGGATGTCATTGCGGTCGACTTTACCGTCACCCGTTACATCATGCATACGGTTTAAATATTTGACGACATCGTCGATGCGAACGCCATCGCCGTCTGTATCCATTTCCGCGCGGATCGCCGCTACGTCGGCTTCTCCTTTGATCGGTAACATTTGTGCGATGTTTCGTTTACCCGGCTCAAGCTGAACGGCTCCATCCGCCAACTTTAACGTCAGCTCGTTCCCAGTCAATGGCGTTTCGAACGTGAGCCGTAAGGAATATCCGGATAAATCGCCCGAATCGAGTTCCGCCGTTACGGCCGTAAAGGTTTGACCGTCCCGCTCAATCGCAAACTTCTGCGGGTCAAGCTGAACATCGTCATTCATCGCTGCCGATAACATTAAGGTAATCGTATTTTCGGTAACGTCCACAAAAGCGAATTTGCCGATTAGCGGCTCCGGTTCGGCTGACAAAGTCACTTCGTACGTTTTTTCCGTCAAGTCCTGGGCCGTTACAACGATCCGGAAGCGATACTCGCCTGCTAAAATGCCGCTAACTTGAACGAGCTCGCTCGACGGTGAATACACAATACCGGTTACCGTCGGACCTGAAATTTGACTAATCGCGTAAGTCGCTAGAGGATCCGACGTTTGAACCAGCCATTCAAGCGAAGGCTGCGCAGCATCGACCTTAAGCGAAATTTCATTGCCGCTCGGTGCCGACAAAGCTCCATGGATAGAAATGCCGATCAAATCCGCATTGCTCGGGCCGCTGCGAGTTACGTTCAACGTATAGCTGCGCGTTTCGTTATTCTCTGCGGTTACGACGATCGCAATATTCGTCACCCCGACATCCAAATAAACGTTTTCCGTAACGGAAGCCTGTTCGTTGTTTACGCTCATTTGCAGATTCGCTTTATCGAGATCTTCAAGCTTCGGCATGATCAAGAGCTGTTGAACGTGATGACCGACAGTTACTTGATAGTCGTTCAAATCCCGCCGAATCGGAATCGAAATTTGCGTCTCATTCCCGGTTTCGTCGAATCCGAGCAAACCAAGCCCGCTCAAGTAATTGTTATCGGACAGCGCTTGTCGAATCGTATACTGGAATACAGCAACTTCACTATTTTGCATGCCTGCTTTTAACGCGATCACTTTCAATGTGATCTCCTGATTCGGCTCGCCTGTCAGTATGACGCTCTCGCCCGAGCCTACCCATGGGCTTTCAGACGTAGGTATCGAGCCGTCCCATGTGTAATGCAGCTTTGCACCCACCGTTTCGCTGCTCAGCGTAACGGTTGTTCCCGGAGCGACAATCGTTCCGTTCACAAGCGACGCGGTCGGAGCCGCCGCCTGATTCTGGATCGTATACGTAAACGTCGAGACTTCGCTCGCGGTCATACCTTCTTTCAACGCGATTACTTTCAACGTGATCACCGCATTAGGCTCGCCTGTTAGCGTGACGCTCTCGCCCGAGCCTACCCATGGGCTTTCAGACGTAGGTATCGAGCCGTCCCATGTGTAGTGCAGCTTTGCTCCCGCCGTTTCGCTGTTCAACGTAACCGTTGTTCCCGGAGCTGCCGTCGCTCCGTCCTCCAGCGACGCAGTCGGAGCGGCCGCCTGATCCTGGATCGTAAACGTAAACGTTGAGACTTCGCTCGCTGTCATACCTTCTTTCAACGCGATTACTTTCAGCGTGATCACCGCATTAGGCTCGCCTGTTAGCGTGACGCTCTCGCCCGAGCCTATCCATGGGCTTTCAGACGTAGGTATCGAGCCGTCCCATGTGTAGTGCAGCTTTGCACCCACCGTTTCGCTGCTCAGCGTAACGGTTGTTCCCGGAGCGACAATCGTTCCGTTCACATGCGACGCAGTCGGAGCCACCGCCTGATTTTGGATCGTATACGTAAACGTCGAGACTTCGCTCGCGGTCATACCTTCCTTCAGCGCGATTACTTTCAATGTAAGCATCTGATTTGGTGCGCCGTTCAGCGTGACGTTCTCGCCCGAGCCTACCCATGGGCTTTCAGATGTTGGCGTCGAGCCATCCCATGTGTAGTGCAGCTTTGCACCCACCGTTTCGCTGCTCAGCGTAACGGTTGTTCCCGGAGCGACAATCGCTCCGTTCTCTAGCGACGCGGTCGGAGCGGCAGCCTGCTCCTGGATCGTATAGGTGAACGTCGAGACTTCGCTCGATGTCATACCTTCTTTTAGTGCGATCACTTTCAATGTGATCGCCTGATTCGGCTCGCCTGTCAGCGTGACGTTCTCGCCCGAGCCTACCCATGGGCTTTCAGACGTTGGCGTCGAGCCGTCCCATGTGTAGTGCAGCTTTGCTCCCGCCGTTTCGCTGTTCAACGTAACGGTTGTTCCCGAAGCGACAATCGCTCCGTTCTCTAGCGACGCAGTCGGGGCGGCCGCCTTTCCGACAATCGTTACATCGACCGATGTGGAATTAAGCGTCAGCTCGGTCGACACATCGATCGAATAATTGCCTGGAGCAGATGGATTTTGGAGTCCGGCCGTTTCATCAAAAACGACCGAAACCGGGTCTCCGACTCGAATCGACACATCGGTAAAAATCGAGATTTTGCGTTCTTCTTCATTAATACTAATTTTCGTCGGTACGGTACTGTTAACCGATACCGATCCCAAACCCATCGTTTCAGGCAGCACGTATCCTTCAGGGAACGATATCGTAATCGGGTCATTAACCGGATCCAGTGTGTTCGGCGAAATGAATGCAATCGCATACTCTACATTAACGGCTGACGCCATGTCCGTCCCCGGCGTAACGGAGACGTCTTGAGGCGAGTCTGCCGGAACGACGATGTTAACCGAGAAAGGCAAATTCCTCGTCGTGGAGACACTCGCTTCGTATTCGCCGATGCTATCCGGCAAAACGACCGGATAACCCGCGCCTCCCGGCGTATCCGGCTCTTTATCCAACAGCAATGTCAGCTCCGAGTCGGCAGGGACAAGCACGGATTCGGCTCCGGTCAGCTCCACGATAAATTCACGATTGACGCTATCCGGCTTTACAATGACTTCAACCGGCGTGCTGTCTTCTATTCCGGGAGATTGCCGCACATAGGCCGTGGCATTCCATTCTGTGGTCCGAGTCACAAGGAAAGAAGCCGGAACCTCAACCCGGATACGATCATTAGCAAACAGCACGTTTGGAGCCGTCAGCTTTACTTGTAGTTTTGCGCCTTCCTTATAAAAAGCGGGCATATCCTCTCCAGACCGGAAATCGAGCTGCGCGTCCGTCAAAGGAAGACTAATATTTACGTTTACGATAATTTTGTTTTCAACTTCTCCATACTGAGGGTCTGTCGCCTTGATCGTCATCACCACAGGGGTCAACCCGATAGGCAATGCTGCCAAATCGACGGATATTTTGTCGTTTACCAGCTGTGCATTCTCTACGACCGGCGAAATGCGCGCCCCATCTTTCAAAAACGGTTCTATCAACAGCTCGCCGCTTTGACTGTCGCTCAAGTTCACCGTATATGCCGATCGCTCCGGTTCGAACGGTTCAACCGTTGGAATATATTCTTCTCCACTCTTTGAAATGGAAAGACCGGTCAATTGCGTTTTCTCGGAGCAATAAATCGATACGGCAAAGGGCGTGAACGTTCGCATAACGTCCTCTTTCTCTGCTAGCTGCACGAATATCGTCCGCAACCCTTCCTCTCCGGTTCCTAGTCTATAGGAAAGGATCGGCTGCAGGTCCTGCCACCCTTGATCCGGCCAAGTGAGTCCGTCCGCAGAAAACCGTACTTTATATGGACTGTAGTCGGATATCTCAAACCCTTCCGCATTCACCGCCACGTCAAGCGAGCCTGTGGCAAGGGTGCCCTCTTGGCCGGCATTAAACCTAAACGGAGGTTCGACGCCGATTGGTATAACTCGTTCGACATCCCCTAAAGCAGGAATGCTTAGTTGTATGAACGCCGGCTCTTGTTCTTCCCCTGAAGGGTTACCAAGTCCGCGGACAATATCGAACGTCACTTTTTGTCCCGCCGGTATTCGGTCCGGAACGACAATTGAGAACTCTACATACATTTCCGAAACTAGTGAATCGATTATCACATTTTCTTCAGACAAGCGCTGGCCGTTATAAAAAACGAGTAATCCATTCTCGGATAACGTATAGGCCGGCATATAAAAATGAAGCGATTGCCCCGCATCTACATCGAATCTGGTTATCAGTTCAAAATGGTACTGCGCTTGGCTATTTGCCAAATAGTTGCTGGCAGTTGCAGAAAAGCGGATGATCTTACCGATAGCCGATTTTACGTAGACCGGATAGGCATCCGCCGAAGTGTATAACAGGAACGAGTAGCTGTCCTCGACAAGAGGCACGATCAGCTTGTCGTTCTTCAGGTTGACGATTACCGTGGTCCCCGGCTCCGCTTCCTGGCTCAGCGGAATTTCCAGCGTACGTGCCGTACCGGCGAATACCTCCGACGGCGTATATGGCGTTCCGCCGCCCATTTGTATTTCGATATCCGACGGCTCGAACGGCATAACCTCCGGATTCGGCATAAAGGCTTGCGGAATTTGCAGCGTGATTTTATCGCCGGGAGCGATGCCCGATTTGGCCGTAAACTGCAATCGATAAGAAGCGGGAGCCCCAAACTCCCTGATCTCTCCCCATTCCTCAATCGAAGCGCCGGTTACCGACGTCGGAAAATGAACCCGTTCCGGAGCGACCGTCTCCTCGCCGGATATCCCTATGCCCAACTGTCCGTACGTATTGGTGCCCCAAGCGTATAGTTCGCCATTCTCCTCTATGCCAAGCGCAAAATGCAGACCGGCGGCTATTCCGTTAAGTGGCATCGTCATTAAAGGGGAGCTCCCGGCGAAATCGCTTCCGCTAACGGGAGCTGCCTGACTAAAGCCAAGCTGTCCGGACGAGCTGTCGCCCCAGCCGTATACGCTATCGGGAAGCCCCCTATCATCTTGTCCGTTCACAAGCATTGTGAAATCGTAGCCGGCTGCCAAATCCCCGATTCTGCGGTCAGTGGAATAGGACATATGGAATTCGGTCCCCGCTTCGTTCGTGCCGTTTCCCAATTGTCCCTGTTCGTTAGCCCCGATAGTCCAAACTTCTTCGGAATATTGCTCATTTTCGCCATAACGGCCGATTGCGATAACGCTGTGGGTGCCGCCGGCCGCGACATGCAGCAGTTCGCCGCCTTCTACGTCTCCGGGAACCGTTAGTTCCGCTGGGGTTTCCACCGTTAATGGCGCGTTCTCTGCACGGCTCAACTGTTTATGGGCATTATTTCCCCAGCCCTTCAGCGTCTTCCTTCTGTCTGACTCTTGAATAAGAAGCATGTGAGCGTCCCCGAGTGCCGCCTCGACGATTGGATCCAACCGGTTAAGCGAGACCGGCCAAGGAGACGTCGGATCGTGTTCGACGGAGCTTCGTCCCAGCTGCCCCTGATCGTTATTTCCCCAAGTATACAGGTCGTAAAACACGTATCCATCCCATGCCTCTGATAATGCTGCAGCAAACTTGCCGCCCGCGTAGACGTCGCTTATGTTGTTTAAATCATCGTTTAACGCCGGGGAATAACGCGATTCCGTATCCCCTAATCCGAGCTGACCGGAGCCGTTATCTCCCCAGACCCATACATGTCCGGATTCATCAAGAACGATCGAGAATCCGCGCGGAATCCCCGCTTCGTCAATATAGCCGCCTGCCGCAGCTTGTTTGAAGCGCTGGCCTTCGGGAGTCAAACCGATGCGAATCGGTTTGGGGTGAGCTTCCGGATCGGCTGTCCCGATCCCCAACTCTCCGCTTATGTTTGAGCCCCAAGCCCACAAGGAGCCGTCCGCTCTAACCGCCAAAACATGCGCCGGCCCGGCCGACACAGAAACGAATCCATCGCCGTTCTCCTCAGCCGGCTCCCCAGGCGGAAAGGACTCTTCGCCCGGAAACCCGGGTCCTTCGCCTGAAATGCCGCCCGATCGCCATCCTCCGTACGCTTCCGCCGACCGCAAGCCGAAACCCGCAGTAAGCACGCACACTATCAACATGACGCTCATGATTTTATAAAAAAATAATTGCCTGCTGTTGCGGTTACTATATAAACCAATCAATACTAAAGCACCCTTTCTTATTGGCAATCTAGCTGAAGCGATACGAGATTAGTAATGTTATCCATTATTATAGGACAATTTTACAGGATATTGTTTAAAATTTAGTTAAATTCGACAAAATCAATAGAGAAAAAGTTTCATTTTGACGAATCCTGACTGATGCCGGCCGTAAGGATAAAAGTCTTCGCTATCCTAAACGCTTTCAGGATAAAAGGCTTCGGAAGCCTAAGTCTAGGAATATTCCGATATAAAAAAAGGCCAGTCTCTCCAATTAAATTGGAAGAAACTTAGCCTTATAGAACTATTACGATATCAAGTCTAAAACTAGGGAGTGACGACCTGGTTACGAAAGCAAACACGGATACGTAATTGGTTATGCACGAACCGTGCGATTAGTGGAGAAAACCTTATTATTCATGAGGCTGGCCTCACTATTCTACCGGTAAAACGCTCCTTTTCGCCTAATAATTAGGCAAACGTAACTATCAATTTCGTTTGCCTCACTATTCGTTGCGTTTGCCTCATTATGCCACCAGAACAAGGGTTTTCGGCTAGAAACAATGAGGTTTGCNAGGGTTTTCGGCTAGAAACAATGAGGTTTGCCTCACTATTAGTTGCGTTTGCCTCATTCCCTCACCAAACCACAGGTTTTCGGCTAGAAATAGTGAAGTTTGCCTCACGAATAGTAACCTTTGCCTCATTTATGAGGATCACTACCCGTTGCACGATCAAATGCTTACATCTTTAGCATCTATAGTATAAGAGTTAAGAGTTGAATACTGCTAGTAGTTTGACCACGTTTGATCTAAGGTTTGCTACCCGACTTTTCGTAATATCTTGTAGTTAAACAGCAGGTTTGTATGCAACTCAGCTTCGTTTATACCTTGAATTTGACGTGGTCAACCTACTAATCGTCTATCTACTCGTAAACTAAAGATTACGTGCATTTCATTCGGTACTCATGTCAAATGCGGGCAGCAAACAACCGGCTTCTTGCCCGAACCTCGGTTTTAGAGTTGCGCCTGCATCAGCCTTGCTTGCGGAGCTTACACCGGCCATTTCTCCAGCCGATATGCCATCTCCCAGAACATCAGTTCATATTTGCTGCTGATCAGAAAATGACGCTTCATCCGTTCGCGGTCCGCTTCCGTAACTTTCGCGGCAATCTCGTCGAACCGGTCGATTTGCTCCTTGACGAGCTCCCCGAACCATTCGCCCCCGTATGCGTCGATCCATTCCTGATAAATCGGATTGCCGGGCTTCGAGCCCTTCAGACGCTCGCCGATCTCGTAATAGAGCCAGTAGCACGGCAAAATCGCAGCGATCACATCGCCCAAATGTCCCATGTAAGCTGCGCGGTACATATGCGACGTATAAGCATACGCAGTTGGCGCAGGCTCGAATGCGGCTTTCTCCTCTTCCGTTATTTCAAGCAGCTTCGAAAATTTCTCGTGCAGCGACAGCTCGGCGCCGTATGTACCTTGCGCGTGAACCGCCATCCGGTTCGTCGTAAACAAATCGTCGGCTTTCGCCGCCCCGAGCGCCTGAACGCGCGCGAATTGCGATAAATAATACGCGTCCTGCATGACGTAGTAACGGAAAGATTCGATCGGCAAGCTGCCGTCGGCAATGCCGGTTACGAAAGGATGATCGAAGCTCGCCTGCCAAATCTTATCGGCTTCCTGCCGTACTTGCTTGGAAAATGTCGTCATGTTCGATAGCCTCCATTTATACAAGAATCATGTCTTCGCCGTCCAAAACGCTTTCGAAGAAAGCGACTTCTCAAGCATAAGGTGGGACTTGCGCGTTACCGTTGAAAGATAAGCGGTTGATAGGTGAAATATATAACGCCTTATATTTTAAAACAATGTCACCCGATCATTCTGACGTCGGTCATATGAAAAACTGGCGCATATACGCTTAATCCGATCGCCGCCGCAGCGATTGCCGCATACGCGACGATGGCAAGCGCATCGATCCGCGACACGCTCAGCTCGTAATAGTACGTTCTCTTTTTCGCTTCTGAAAAACGTTTGGCTTCCATCGCAACGGCGATCCTCTGCGCCTTTCTTATGCTTTGCGCAAGCAGCGGAACCGCATAAGCCTTCAGCTTCCGGTAAAAGCCGCCGATTCCGCGTTGGCGCCGCATACCGCGCACCTTGAGCGCGTAGCGCAGCGTCTGCAGCTCCTCAAGCAGCAGCGGAATAAGCCGGATCGAAGCCATAAAGCTGTACGCGTATTTCGGCGGCAGCTTGGCCTGCTGCATCAGCGAGTAAAACAAGTATACGGGCCGTGTCGTCAAAGCGAAGGTCAAGCCGAGTACGGCAAAATCCAGCGCGCGAAATCCGAGATGAATGCCGCGAAGAAAGCTTTCCTTCGTTACCGAGACGAGTCCCCACTCGAACCATAACGTCGTACCCTTGCCGAATAGCGCCATGGAGACCGCACTCGAAACGAAGATGAGCAGAAACGGCGACATGTATAACAGCAGCCGGCGCAAAGGGTGACCCGAAAAGGAGAAAAGCAGAATAAAATGAAACACCGTCATGTAAACGAGCGTATCAAGATTATGCACAAACATCGCATATACGAACAGGATGACGAACAACAGCAGCTTCAGCGCGGGATTGCCGCGGTGCAGCCATGTTTCGCGGTATGAAAAATCGATCTGCATCGCGTCAGCTCCCCCCTGCTCCGACAGCTCCGGCCGCCGCTCCGTCAGCAGCAGCCTTCTCGTCCATCCGCTTTCGCTCCGCGTTTATATCCGAAGCAAGCTTGCCGTCGGCAATTGTCCAGATACGCGTGGCATACCGCTCGACGATCTCCATATCATGAGTCACCATCACGATTGCCGTTCCTTGCAGGCGCCACGCCTCCAGCTTCTCCAGCATCGCGAACGTGTTTCTGGCATCCTGGCCGAAGGTCGGTTCATCCAGCAGCAGGATCGGCTGCTCCTTCACGATTGCGCACGCGACGCTGAGCCTGCGTTTCTGCCCCATCGACAGCAAATACGGATGCTGGCCCGACTTGCCGCTAAGCTCGAACAGCTCGAGCAGCCGCTTCGTTTTCTCGGCGATTTCCGTCTCGGATACCCGATCCAGCCGAAGGGTATAT
Source organism: Paenibacillus contaminans (assembly GCF_003285015.1). Classification (GTDB taxonomy): domain Bacteria; phylum Bacillota; class Bacilli; order Paenibacillales; family NBRC-103111; genus Paenibacillus_V; species Paenibacillus_V contaminans. Next base: position 543,759 of record NZ_QMFB01000003.1, read on the forward strand.
GCGACTTCATCGTAGACGGAATTGGTAACAAACTGAAATTCCGGATTTTGGAACACATAGGCAAGCTGGGAGGCCAGGTCGTTTATTCGCGCCGCATCCTGCCCTTGCACTTTGTAACCGCCGGTCGTCCGGATCAGCTGCATCAGCGATAAAAGCAGCGTGCTTTTTCCGGCTCCGTTATGTCCGACTACGGTGATCCATTCTCCCGGGTAAACGTCGGCTTGCGGTATGAACAGCTTGCGATTTTTACCTCGATATCCGGCAAAATCATTCAACGAAAGCAGCGGAGCGCCGCTTTCGGCCATACGGCTCTCGGCTTCTGGCAAAGCGCGGTCTGCCGAGTAATCGTCCCATACGCCCGGATACCAAATCCCGTATTCGATCAATTGCTGCTTATACCGGGCGAACACGTCGTTCTTATCGCCATCCCCGATTATTCTCCCTTGATCGTCGAACAGGACGACCCGGTCGACGAAATCGACGATCCGGTCGATTTTATGCTCGACGATGAGAACGGTTTTGCTGCGGGCGACGTTTTTGATCGTCTGCCACACCTGCTCGGTCCCCTCCGGGTCGAGCAGCGCCGTCGGTTCGTCCAGGAAAAGCACGTTCGGCTCAAGCGCCAGCACGGAGGCGATCGCCAGCCGCTGCTTCATCCCTTGGGAAAGCGCATTGATCGGCGTATGGATATCGTCAAGCCGAAGACCAGCCAGCTCTAAATAATGCCGGATGCGCTCCGGCATTTCCCTGCGCGGAACCTGCAAATTTTCAAGCACGAAAGCCAGCTCTTCATCCACGAAGGGCATGCAAAATTGCGTGTCCGGATCTTGAAACACATACCCCCAAGAAGCGGGTATCGTGATGTCCTCATGCTTCATCGGCACTTCCACCGAACCGGGAATAATGCCGGTCAGCACTTGAAGAAGCGTCGATTTGCCGCAGCCGCTCGGGCCGAGCAGCAGCACCTTCTCGCCTTCGCCGACTGCAAACGACAGGTCGCGGAACAGCAAGCTTTCGTCGCCGGGAAATTTCAATCGCAGCTGTTTGACTCCTGCTGCCGTAATCATATGTCATTCGCCTCGGCTTTCGTCTAAGAAGTTAAATGGCCGAATCCTTTTATCTATTAATTATCCAGCGCTTTATAATCTTCATTGGAAACGGGACGCAGCTGCTTCGTAACGCCTGTCGCCTCAAGCGCCTTGACCAGGTAGTACGCGAAGAAACCGCAGATGATAATCGAGCCGATCGTACGGGCGCCGATCATCAGCGTCAAATTCCATGCAGATAAATCGGTAATGTAATTATTGTAGAAATCCATGATCAGCGAGCCTGCGCTGGACCCGATTGCGGCTAGCGACGCTACGCCTATCGTAAATCTTCTGTAGCCGAAAGCGGCGAACGCCAGCTCCGCAAACAGTCCCTGGAGCACGCCCGACAAAAGTACGGACACCCCATATTGCGAGCCGGTAACCAGCTCGGCCGAAGCAGCGGCCACCTCCGCAAGCAGAGCGACGCCGGGCTTACGGATGAGCAGCGCAGCCACCGTGCCGGCAATAAACCACATGCCGTAAATCAGCTCCTCGAGACGAATCCCGAACGGCTTAGCCGCATCGTACAGCGGTCCCCAAAGCTTATAAACGATACCGAACACGACTGCGATAACGACCGTTACCAAAATATCGGCCAGCTTCAGCCCTTTTCCCTTTCCCATTCTCCAACACTCCTTCAATTACGTCCGGCGATCCTGACTTGAACGGCAGGACGTGCAAATTTGCCACTAGAATACCTGACAAAGCGATATATGGCCTCCTGAGCTATCTCCTGTTACAGGGCGGGCTCAAACAAAAAAGCCACCCCCGTAAAGGAGTGGCGGAAAGTCGATGCCGCGCGGCAACCGGTTCTTGGAACCGTTCTTCTTCCACTTCCCTACGCTGGTTCTAACCAGATCAGGTTCGGAGGGTCTAGGATCATGCGATCCAGTCTCAGCCGTAAGGCTCCCCTAGTGACAGTCTTATATTAGCACGGCGTTGCCAAAAGTCAACAGTTAAAAATTAAATCGGGCGTTCGAAACGGCCGTTTGAAGAAGAACGAGGGCTTCTGCCCAGCCGGTATACGCTCAAGAAAAGTCCGATCAGCAGCGCCTGGGTGACCGATTGCGCGCCTCCGTAACTTACGAACGGCATTCCGATGCCGGCAATCGGCATAAGTCCGAGCGTCATCAGAATATTCCATGCAAACTGCAGGGTAAAATAAGCGGCTGCGACAGCTGCGATCAGCTTGCCGTAGCGATCCGTAGCCCCGATTGCCGCTTGCAGCAGCCGCGAAACGAACAGCAGAACGGCGAATGCGAGCAGCGCTCCTGACACCCAGCCGAGCGTATAAATAAGATAGGGATAAATAAAATCCGTATGAACGGACGGCAGTATTTTCACATTCGCAGCGAAACCTTGTCCCCATAAACCGCCTTGTTTGATTACATCGAGCGATACATTCTTGTAGTAATTCATATCCGGATCGCCGTTGAAAAAAGCAGCCACTAACCTGCGCCTGTACGACGTTCCCATTAAAAGAGCTAGAGGGCCTGCTGTCAGGGCGATAGCGATCAAAGAAATCCAACCTTTGACCCTCGCAAAAACCAAAATAGCCGTAACGCCTGCCACATAAATAAGAACGCCGGAAAATAGCTTGAGCAGCAACAGTCCGCCCACAGGTACGACGATCAGCGAAAACAGCTTCCAGACGAAGCCGCCGGTAACGATCGCCCATTCCTTGTCATAGGCGGGGATGGAAACGCGCAGGAGCGGCTCTTGTGCGGCTGCAAGCTCCTTGGAGCGGGTTCTCTGCGATAAGCTCGTCCCGCCGGCTCCGCCCGAGGGCCGTTCTTCCGCAAGCATGCCGCTTACGGCGATCAGGAACAAGACCGAGGCGAAAACGGAAATATCGACATGTCCCATACCGAAGAAAGGTACCGGCAAATAATGTGCGCCATTAAGTTGGTTGCTTGTAAGCAGCGTCAGCAGGATCAGTGCGACCGCCGTTATGTAAAACCAGACCGTAAACCTCTGTAAACGCCGATAATCGATCAAAGCCGCACCGATCATCAGCGCGATAGAAACCGTTTCAAACAATAGCTTTTTGATAAATAAGCTGTCGTTGTACCAGCCTCCGCCGGCCGCGATCGACTGCATGACAAGCAATCCGAGTCCGATAAAAAATCCCGTAAGCGCAATGACGCTCCATTCGATTTTGATTTTGTGCGTCCGATTCAGCTGCTTGCCCACGGATAACGGATCGCCCATCTCGGCGACCGCTTGGCGGGCGGCTTCCTCCTCGGAGAGTCCTTCCTCCATTTTGAACGCCACCGCTTCCTCAAGATGGGAGAGCAGTTCTTCGCGAATATCGTCATGAACGCGCTTGTTCCGGACGCAGCCGCAGACGGCCTCCGCATATTGCCCCAGCAGCTCGCTGCTCATGCGCGTCCCTCCCCGAGCACTTGATCAACGGCATTCCGGAATACGCTCCATTCCTGCGTTTTCTCTGCAATGAGCTTGCTGCCTCGCTCCGTGATTCTGTAATATTTCCGTTTCCGCTTGCCTTCTTCCTCATGCCAATAAGCTTCGACGCAGCCATCCGCTTCGAGATGATGCAGAATCGGATACAGCGTGCCCTCCTTGAACTGAAAAATGCCGTTCGACCGGCTTTCCATCTCTTTAATCATCTCGTAACCGTACATTGGCTTCCGCTCCAACAGCGATAGAACGAGCGTTACCGTACTGCCTTTCATAAGCTCTTTGCTGATTTTCAAAAGCTCACCTCTATGCCTATTTTATCTATGCATCGTATATCTATGTATAAGCATATACAAAATCCCGACTTCTGGCAACCACTTAAATGATTGGAATAAACCGCCAGTCCATTCCTGAAAAATGGATCAACTTTTCGCGATTTTATTGCTTTGTCGGGCAATCTGTGTCAAGATGAGAAAAGCGAAATTTCACCCGCTTTATTCAGTTAGCGGAAGACAGCGCTCCAAAAAGACGAACTCTATAGAACAGGTGACATGTCCATATGGCGAAGCCATTTTTTCGGTTATTGACAGAACTTTCTTCACGCAAAACCGTCTCGCGTGTAACAGGCGCCTTCGCCAAATCGAGAGCCAGCCGCAGCCTCATCCCGTGGTTTGCCAGAACGTACGGCATTCGCGTCGAGGACGCCGAGAAACGCATCGCGGAGTACGCATCGCTTAACGATTTTTTCACAAGACGGCTTAAGCCGGGGATCCGCCCCGTAGAAACGGGCGATTCCGCGCTCGTCAGCCCTGTCGATGCGATGGTAACCGGCATCGGTCCGATTCAAGCAGGCCAAATGTTTAATGTTAAAGGACAGGATTATACGATCGAGGAGCTGCTAAACCGCTCTCCCCGGCTGGTCAACTATAAGGACGGCTTCTTTTTCGTGCTGTACTTAAGCCCGACCGATTATCACAGAATTCACGCGCCTGTCGGCGGCAAGATCGTCGAGAAGGAGCATATACCCGGCAAAGTTTATCCGGTTAACGAGTTCGGCCTCCGCCATATGCGCAGGGTGCTCAGCCGCAATGAACGGCTTATTACGTACATGCAGCATGCATTCGGCGAAGTAGCCGTCGTTAAGGTCGGCGCCATGAACGTAAGCAGCATTCAGTATGTTTCGCCGCTGCCTGACCAGCTTGCCGGAGGCGACGAGCTTGCTTATTTCGAATTCGGCTCGACAATCGTTCTCCTGACGGAGTCGGGAACCTTCAAGCCGCAAAGCGATCTTAAGCTGGGGAGCGTCGTCCGGATGGGACAGATGCTCGGTACGCTGCAGGCTAAAGGATAAATGCGTCCGCATCGACCGTTCCTTTCTTCGGGCAAATCGAGGAATTGTCGTGTCGAATGGAATCGGCATAGCCGATCCCCGTGCGAACGCCAATCGTTTGACGCATGTTGACAAACCGATTTTTCTAAAATTTGGGCAAGAGCGGATTTCATCCGCCCTTGCCCTTCTCTAATGGAAGGGGAAATCCATTTATGACGACCTCGGCAGCGGCAGGGCTCCGTTCGGCTCCCGACGCGAACAAAACCGCTTATCGCATTTTAATGGCGATCAGCCTGGTCCATCTGTTCAATGATTCGATGCAATCGGTCATCACCGCTATTTTTCCTATAATTAAAGATTCGATGTCGCTTACGTACTCGCAAATCGGCATGATTTCCTTCGTGCTCAGCTTCACCGCATCGCTTATGCAGCCCGTAGTCGGCATGTATACCGATGCGAGGCCGTCGCCGTATTTATTGCCGATCGGCATGGCTTCGACGCTGGTCGGTATGCTCTGTTTGGGCTTTGCGCCCAATTACATGCTCGTCCTGCTGGCGGCCATGATGGTCGGCCTCGGCTCCGCCGTGTTTCATCCCGAAGGCTCGCGCGTTGCCTATATGGCAGCCGGTCCGAGACGGGGACTCGCCCAATCGATTTTTCAAGTAGGCGGCAACGTCGGGCAGGCGCTAGCCCCGCTTATGGTCATTTACATCTTTTTTCCGCTTGGACAGAAGGGAGCGCTGTGGTTCACGTTCGTAGCCGGCGCCGCGATCATCGTGCAATTTTTTATCGCCCGATGGTACAAAGACATGCTGCTCGTCCTGCCGCGGAAGTCGCGAAACGGATCGGCGCGGGGCACCGCAAGCAAAGCCCGCCGCAAGCAAATCGGCTATGCGATCGTCGTGCTAATCGTGCTCGTATTCGTGCGGTCGTGGTATGGCGCGAGCATTTCGAACTATTTCATGTTTTACTTGAACGAAAGCCTCGGCGTATCCAAGCAGAACGCCCAATACTTTATATTGGCCTTCGGGCTTATGGGCGCAGTGAGCACCTTTCTCGGCGGGCCGATGGCGGACCGCTTCGGACGGCGTAACGTCATCTTTTTCTCGATGCTGGGCACCGCGCCGTTCGCCTTGATTTTACCGTATGTGGGACCGGCATGGGCGTTCGTGCTGCTGCTTGTCATCGGGTTTATTTTGCTGTCGAGCTTCTCCGTAACCGTCGTTTATGCACAAGAGCTAATTCCCGGCAAAATCGGCACCGTTTCCGGCCTTATTACGGGCCTCGCTTTCGGTCTAGGAGCCGTCGGCGCCCTGGCGCTCGGCCACTTGATCGAGCTGACCAGCCTTGATTTCGTTATGCAAGCCTGCGCGTTCCTCCCGCTTGTCGGCATCATGACCATTTTGCTTCCATCGGATCGCAAGCTGAGGGAATGGTCGAGTTGATTAGGCAGAAGCACTGCTTCCTTCTGCAAGGGGAGTAAGAGAGTGCGATTCGCGCGGCGAAATAGACTTTGTAAGTTTTATGTTATGATCACTGCGGAAATCAAAAAAAATGAGAGCCCATCGGGGCTCTTTTTTTTGCTTATATCGACTCGATGTTTCGTCACTTTAAGTGTGCACGGTCACCGCTTGCCCATAAACTTGTTCTTTGCTGCCGCAAAGGTTATTCTAAATAATAATGGCAGAAAGGAACTTGCGCATGGAACGTCCCTCTGGCTGGACCGACAGGTTTAGGCTGTTCTTTTTGAACAATAAATTTGTCATTCTTCTATTGATCGTATTGCTGATCGCTCTTAACATTTTTGTGCTGACTAAAATCTCCTACGTGTTCAAGCCGCTCCTCGTACTCGTCAAAACGGTTTTATTGCCTTTGATCCTTACAGGCGTCGTTTATTACTTGCTGAATCCGATCGTCGATTATTTGGAACGCAAAAAAGTAAAACGCGTCTATTCGATCATCGTTCTATATCTGCTTATCATCGGCATCTTAACGCTCGTCATCGGAAGCGTCGTTCCCTTGATCCGCGAGCAAGTTATGGGCTTGATTCATAATTTTCCGGTATATTTTCAAACCGTCGAGGCGCAAATCGAATCCTGGATGGGCAGTCAATTGATGAATCAGATTCAAGAGACCGTCAACATCAATCCCGAGGAGATTACGCGAACCATTTCCGAACGCGGAACGGCGATTTTGAACCATACATGGTCCAGCATCGGCGGATTTTTGGGCGCATTAACCGAAACGCTCCTGGCGATCGTTACCGTGCCTTTTATATTGTTTTACTTATTAAAGGACGGGGACCGGCTTCCACGCTACATTTTATCGTTCCTGCCCACTTCGTTCCGCGGCCAATCGTTCCGGGTCATGTCCGAAATGAGCCATCAAATCAGCTCTTATATACGGGGGCAAATCATCGTCAGCTTCTGTATCGGCTTTTTGCTGTACATCGGTTACTTGATTATCGGCTTGGAGTACTCGCTCATTCTCGCGATCATCGCGGCTTGCACGAGCATCGTACCTTACCTGGGTCCCGCGATCGCCATCACGCCGGCGCTGATCGTATCGATCGTCACTTCACCCGTGATGCTTCTGAAAATGATCGTCGTCTGGACGATCGTCCAGCTCATCGAAGGGAAGTTCATCTCCCCGCAAATTATGGGAAGATCGCTCCAGATTCATCCGATCACGATTATTTTCATCATCCTGACGGCAGGAAACCTATTCGGCATCGCCGGAATCATTCTCGCGGTCCCCGGCTACGCCGTGCTTAAGGTTATTTTCACGCATCTGTTCAACTGGTTCAAGGTACGCTCCCGGTTGTACGGGCCCGTGGAGTCAAGTGCGGATGACATTTAACACAAATGGTATCCGTTTCGCGCTAGTAGCATTTCAACTCTTATCCTATAGTTTTTAGGTAAAGTTTACTATCAGTGAAACAAACCTCACTATTTCTAACCGAAAACCCATGTTTTGGTGAGATAATGAGGCAAAGTGCAGCTATTAGTGAGGCAAACCTCATTGTTTCTAGCCGAAAACCCGTGTTCTGGTGGCATAATGAGGCAAACGCAACTCCCTCTGTTCGTAGCGGTTTTCTCACGAATGCTCGCTCATTCGCAG
>NZ_QMFB01000030.1 GCF_003285015.1 Paenibacillus contaminans
TTGTTGCTTGTTTTTGCTGGCTTTATTTCGCTCATTGTTCAGTTTTCAAAGGACAATTCTTCTTACTTGCTTGCTTGTCCTAACCGCTTGTCTCTCTCGGCCGGAATTACAGATTATCATGTTTCAAATCTTTATGCAAGCTTTTTTTAAAACTTTTTTCCTGGCCTCGTGCTCAGCCTCTCTTGCAAAAGGTGTTGTCCGAAGCAGGAACCTTAGAATAGCACGGTTCNCCTGGCCTCGTGCTCAGCCTCTCTTGCAAAAGGTGTTGTCCGAAGCAGGAACCTTAGAATAGCACGGTTCCGGAAGCAGGTCAAGCCTTATTTCGACAATATTTGCAGAGACGATCGGTGGGCGCTGGTCCGGCTTATTTGCTTACGCTATAAACCGCATTGGTCTCTTCCTGCCAAAGCAGTTGAAAATCTTTAAACCCTGCCGCCTCAAACAGGCAGCGCTCCGTTTCGATCGAGCTGGGGATATCGTAGTGGTATTGGCCGTGAGCCGAATTATCGCCAATGATGCTTTTGTACGCCTCAAGCCATCTTCGTTCCCGATCCGGGGTCTCTACATAATCTCCTTCTATATACAGTCCGCCGGGCTTCAAAGCCGAATGAAGCTTCTTATAAAGCTTGAGCTTGTCGTCCCGCAGCAAATGGTGCATGGTCATCGCCGAAACAATGTAATCGTACCTGTCCGGCTCAAAATCGGCCTCCACATAAGAAGCGTTCATAATCGTCAACCTGTCGGACCATTGTTCATACTTGACGCGCAGCAGTTCAAGCATATTAACGGAAACGTCAACGCAAGTAATTTGCGCGTTTGGCGCTTTTTTGAATATCCACTTGATTTCCGTACCGGTCCCGCAGCCCAAATCGAGTACGCGTACCGGCAAATCCGTTCTATCGATCGGCTTTGACAGTGCGGCATAAAAAGGATCGAATGATCGGATGACGCCCCTCATATGATTGTCATAACCTAGTGCCCGCTTATCGAAAAAATGCGACATTTCTTCCAATTGAAAGTTATCGCTTTTTGCCATCGCCGCTCCCCCTCGCCATGGTAAAGAGCATAGCATATGCAGACGGCAATTCGCCTGGGAGAAAACGATTCAAAAAAAATTACCCTGCACAAGGAAGGGTAATCGTAAACTTGTAAAGCTGATAGGCAAGCCGTGAAAAGCACAGGCTATAAACTTTTCTATAGGGTCAACAATCCCTTGAGCACCTCGGCATCCTCGAGAAATTGCTCCGCCAGGCCGTCTTTTACGAATTCCATAAGCAAGTAGCGATCGCCTTCCAATGCTTGCAAAGCATCTATGTAAATGCGCCATGGCTCAATTCCATCCGACAACGGCAATTGGATTCCGGGCTCCCAATGAAAAACGTGAACGTTTGACAGCTGGGGAGCAAGCTTCCTTAGCGAGTCCAAATTTTCCCCCGTATTGAATTCGGGTTTATGCTGCCAATAAGTCGCAACAGCTTCGTTCCCGACTAATTCGAGCAAACGCAGCGTTTCGGCGGTTCCGTCAGTCAGCGTATTGGCGTGAAATTCGAATGCGATTCGGATCCCTGCCTCGCCGGCACTTGCTGCAGCCGCCTTGGTATCTTCAACGACGGCCTTCCACCATGCTTCGTCCGCCTTGTCGGATCCTTTATCTCCTGCCCAAATACGAATGGACGGCGCTTTAAGCGCTTTGGCCGTTTCCAGCACATCCGCAAACGATTGACCGTAACCTGCCTTGTAATAGGAGCCATAAGAAGCGACAGTCAGCCCCGCCTCGCGGGTGGCATCGCCGATCGCTTTTGCACGCGCCAAATCGCCGACTGGCACATGCACGTCTCCTCCCCACTCTATTGCGTTCAAACCTGCTTTCGCTGCAAGCTCGATAATTTCCTCCGGGCTTTTCTGACGGAACGTAACCGATACGAGACCGGAATACAGCATTCGGATTTCCCCTCTTTCGTAAAATAACTAATTAATGTTGACCTAGCACCACCGGGACAGCTGCTTGTATAAAACAAGTCTAATCATCCGCAATCATTATATAATGGGCTTCCTTTTCGAACAAACGTTTTTCCGTCTTTTATAACGGCAGCACAATCTATAATGAAGGAATCGCACATTTTTATTACCCAAGCAAACATTCCGGAAATAAAGCCATACTATCCATGGATACAGCATGCTTAGCAGCTGATGTTCGGAAGCACAACACTTGCACGGATATCCGGCTGTCCACGCCGCTAAAATGCATCCTAATAAAAACCGATTTGCCACCGCATCGCCAACATGATATCATTTATGATAATGATTATCATTATCGAATATTTCGAGGAGGGCTTACCGATGCAATTTCGTATTGAGAAGGATACGATCGGAGAAATTCAGGTTCCCATACATAAAAAATGGGGCGCGCAAACCCAGCGAAGCTCGGAAAACTTTCGTATCGGCACGGAAACGATGCCGCTCGAGCTGATCCGCCAATTCGCCGTGCTCAAAAAAAGCGCAGCGGCGGTAAACCGCGCGCTCGGCAAGCTTGACGAAATCAAGGCCGGGGCGATTATTTCGGCGGCTGACGAAGTTTTGGACGGCCGCTGGGATGAGCATTTTCCGCTTGTCGTCTGGCAAACGGGCAGCGGCACGCAATCGAACATGAACGTGAATGAAGTGATTGCCCACCTCGCTAACGATAAGTTGGAGGCGGAGGGCCGCGAATCCCGGGTGCATCCCAATGATGACGTAAACAAGTCGCAGAGCTCCAACGATACGTTCCCGACCGCCATGCATATGGCAGCGCTGACTGCTGTCGAGGACCGCGTCCTTCCTGCTATCGCTGTGCTTAAGGAGACGCTGGCACGAAAAAGCGAAGCGTTCGCCGATATTATCAAAATTGGCCGCACGCATTTGCAGGACGCCACTCCGCTTACTCTCGGGCAGGAAATTAGCGGCTGGCACCGCATGCTCGACAAATCGGAGCGAATGATCAAGGCAAGCGCCGATTCTCTGCGCGAACTCGCGATCGGCGGGACCGCCGTCGGCACCGGCATTAATGCGCATCCCCGCTTCGGCGAGCTCGTTGCCGAGGAAATCAGCCGCTTGACGGGCAAAACATTCGTTACGGCGGAAAATAAATTTCACGCCTTGACCAGCCATGACGAGCTTGTATATGTACATGGAGCCTTTAAGGCCCTTGCCGCCGATTTGATGAAAATCGCCAACGACGTTCGCTGGCTCGCCAGCGGTCCGCGAAGCGGCATCGGCGAAATTACGATTCCGGCGAATGAGCCGGGAAGCTCGATTATGCCCGGCAAAGTAAATCCGACGCAATCCGAAGCGATGACGATGGTCGTTTGCCAGGTTATGGGCAACGATGCGGCGATCGGCTTTGCCGCCAGCCAAGGCAACTTCGAGCTGAACGTGTTCAAGCCCGTCATCATCTACAATTTCCTGCAATCCGCCCGACTGCTCGCCGATGCGCTGCACTCGTTCAACGACAACTGCGCAGTAGGTATCGAGCCCGATGAAACGGTCATCCGCAGCAATGTGGAGCGCTCGCTCATGCTCGTCACCGCGCTGAATCCGCATATCGGGTATGAGAAAGCCGCCGCCGTCGCCAAAATGGCGCATAAAGAAGGCATTACTTTGAAAGAAGCCGCACTGCGAAGCGGTTTTCTGACGGAGGAGCAATTCGACCAAATCGTCCGTCCCGAGCAAATGATCCACCCGAAGGAGTGAACCGCTATGTGGAACGTTATCCCGTTGACCTCAACATTGTTTGTGTTTCAATCTGAGCATGATTATCCCCAGGACTGGACGGCGTCCGCCAACATAACGGAAACCGCCGGTAATCGTCTGAACGTCAAAATCGATATCTGCCTTACGCTAATACGCGATAAAGAAGCTTACGAGCAGTTGCTTGACGCGATCCGGCATTTTGCCGATCAGCAGGTGAAACACTTCGGCAAAACGGATTGCTTGCTGCAATACCAATGCACCGGCATATTGGACGGCGTCGCCGGCATCGATATTCCTTCCATCGAAGGAACGGACGGCAGCCGTTTGGCGCATGCGTTTTACACGGAGCAGCGAATGTCGGGATAAGGTGCAGAAAAATGGCTGTTCGACATATACAAAAAAGCGCAGCATCAAAGCAGCGCCCGCAAATCGTTTATAGAATCCCAAATCCAGTCCGGCCGGCGTTCCTCGGGAATGGCCGTCCCCTTCTTCGTCGAGCCGGACCATACGAGCGCCGTCTTCATGCCTGCCTGCTTGCCGAGCCCGATATCGGATTCGAGGCTGTCGCCGATCACGATGCACCGGTCCGCCGGGAGTCCCAGCTCTTGTAAGGCGGTTTCCGCCATAAAACGGGACGGCTTCCCGATCACGACGTCCGCTTCTTTGCCCGTCGATGCGACTATCGCGCCGATCATGCCCGCAACGTCGATACAATCGCCTCCATCGCCGGGAAACGTCTTATCGGCGTTCGTGGCGATGATGCGGGCGCCGCTGCGGACTGCGCGGAACGCCTGATTCAAATCATGATAAGTCAGCGTCTCGTGCAGCGTGATGACCAGCCAATCGGCCTCCTCGGGCTTTGCGGCGAGCGCGATACCCCCTGCGATAAGCTCGTCCTTCAGCCCCTGCTCGCCGAGCACCCACGCTTGGCAGCCGGGGTTATTTTGCTGCAAATACCGCGCCGTCGCGGTTGACGACAGCATAATTTCCTCCTCGGCCACCGCAAGCCCCATGCCGCAAAGCTTGTCATAGCACATTTTGCGGGATATATTGCCCCGGTTGCTTAGGAACAGTACGCGTTTACCAGCCTCTTTCAGCAGCGCTACCGTTTCAGGAACGCCCTCGATTATTTCTTTGCCTCGATAAACCGTACCGTCAAGATCGATAATAAAACCATCCACATCATGCAAGCTGCCGCGCATCGCTGTCCCTCTTCCTGCTTTTGCTTCTTTGTATATTCTTTATCCAAAATCAATTGCAGCGTATGCCAAAACCATGCAACTGTCAAGCGCCGTATACGTCGCAGCCGCCAAAGCTCCGGAGTAAGTTAATCGTAACGAAAAAATGTTCGAGAGATGTCAATCGGATGTTGCGATTATGTAAAGGCGGGCGGTTACCACGCCGCCTTGCGGCTGCCAACTTACCCTCTCGTGGCTTACAGTCCGATTTTGCCCGCTTGGAATCGAGTACGGCTTCCTTTCCCCGCCTGCAATCCGAAAACGCCTACTTGCAGCGGGTATTTTGATCGGTACATCGGTGAATCCCTTCTCCAAGCCGGCAAAATCGGACTCCAGCGTAAGGCGAACCTCGATTTCTTGCTCCATGTGGGCTATTTCGGACTACAGCATACAAAGGAGCTGCTTCTACGATATACTTTCTGCCCTGAAATAACTATATTTCATTATCAATGGTGCCTCGATACGGCATCGAAGTCTGGAAAATTAAAAAAGCCGCGTTTCAGCGGCTATTTCATCATTCTTCTAAGCTTCTCATATAACTTGCGGTTTATATAGGCAAACAGTTTGGATAGCCAAAATAAACAAACGACAACAGCACAGGAAACAGCTGTCCAAAAAAGACCGGTTTTGACTGTTAATGTTCCACGAAATAGCCCGGTGGCCATGAGAACGAGGTAAGCTGCGAAAACAATCAAAGCGCCAATCTTAACCATTTTGATTTCGAACACTTCCTCTTCTTGCTTCCTCAATAAGCAGCTTATCGTCATCGAACCGCCGGTACGTGAATTCTCCCGGAGCGTATAAGCTAAACCAGCGCTTCCTGCAGCTTCACGCCTTGCGGCATAACGGATTCGATATGCGTCCTTGAAGCCTGCAGGCCGTTGCCCTCCTCACTGAGAATGGCGACATAACCGCTGTCCCCGCGGGAGCGGATCAACCGGCCGATGCCTTGTCTTAAGCGCAGCAGCATGTAGGGCAGGTCGACCTCGTCGTACGGCGAAGCCGCAGCGCTGCGTTTGGCCATAAAGACCGGATCCTGCGGCGGGAACGGCAAGGACCAGACGATTACGTTCGACAGCGACGGACCGGGCACGTCGAGTCCTTCCCACAAGCTGACCGCACAAAGAATGCTCGGTTCATCTTCCTGGAAGCTGGCGATCAAATGGCTGATTTCCCCGTCCCCCTCAAATCGGAAACGCAGCCCCGCGCATGCCGGATAAGAAACGAGCTCCCGCTTGAATTGCTGCAATTCGTCCTTGCTCGGGAACAAAATCAAGGCTCTTCCTTCCGTTCGCTCGAGCAGCTTGACGGCCGCCGCCATTTTATCGGCGAGCGTCACGCCGGACGGCCACTTCGGCGCTACCGCCTGCATACTGTTTTCGTAATCGTAGGGGGAAGCCACGGAGAACGATAAATAGTCGGCAATTCCGAGACTTTCCGCCACGTAACCGAACGATTCGTCTACGGATAGCGTGGCCGACGAGAACACGATCGGCATCGGCGATCCGAATACCCGCTCCTGCAGCACTTCCTTGACGGTTCTCGGCATGATCGCAAGCGCCAATCCGCTTTCGCTTTCCGTCGCCCAGCAAATGAGCGTTTCCGGTTTTTCTAACAAACTTAGAGCGATTTGCATCATTTCCAAATGCTCCTCGACGATCCTCAGCTGGTATTCGCTCAGCGTAAAAAGCCCGCCTTCAAACACCAATTCCTCCTCTATTTCATCGAGTACCTTACGGAAACGGCGCACTTCCTTCAGCAGCCTCTCGTTCCATTCGACCCGCTTCCGGTCGGAGCCCGGTATCGCTATACATAAGCCTTCAAGCACTTCAAACATGGCTTCACTCTGCAAAATGGCCTCATCCACAAGCATCGCCAAAGATTCGCGTATTTCTCCCTGCAGCAGCCGCGTAATCACTTCCTCGAAGACGGCATGCTTCAGCTTATAGGTCAGCGCTTTCTGGGCAGCCGATTCCAGCAAATGCCCTTCGTCGAAAACGACGGCGCAATGATCCGGAAGCAGAGGCAGTTGCCCTTCCCGCTTCCTTCCTTCATACGTCCACACATGCTCCATGTAAAAATCATGCGAGCAAATGATCAAGTCGGCCGACTTCCGGTAATGATCGCGCGACAGCGTTTGTCCGCAGCGATGGCGCTTGGCGCAGACGAAGCAGTCTTGGAAGGAATCCCAATTGATTTTGTTCCACTCGCCGTCGCTCAGTTGGGGATAGTTTTTCCGGTCGCCGTAAGCATGAAACGTTTGCATCGCCTCATAGGAACGCACAAAATCCGGCAGCCCCTCGTAAAGCTCTTCAAAAAGCAATCCGTCGCCTTCATCCTGCGTTCTTGCATGGTCGAGCTTGTTCAAGCATACGTATTGATCGGGAGACTTGCCGAGTCTCGCGTCGATCGCAAGGCCCAGATGTTTGGCCAGCTTGGCGATATCTCCTTCGGGCTTGACCAGCTGCTCGATTAAAGATTCGTCCGCACAGGCGATGACGGCGGGCTTGCGCATAAAACGCGCGTAGCAAACCGCGTATAACAAATAAACGAGCGTTTTCCCCGTCCCTACTCCCGCCTCCGCGAAAATCGTCCGTTTCTCGGCAAAGGCCCGCTCCAGCTGAAAAGCCATATAAATCTGCTCGTCCCGCACCTCGAACCCGGCTTCCGGCAAAATATCGTAAAAGACGTCCGCCACCCATTCGCCGACCTGCGGAATAAAGGGTAGAGTAGGATCATGTGCAAAGGGATAACGCTCCATCTATCATTGCCTCCAGCATCCGATATTTCAAGGATAAACGTCTGTTGCGGCTTAGTCGCCTCGTGTTTTCCGGTGAATATCAGCTCTATATAATATGAAACAATCAGAATCCGATATTTGAACAAATAATAATTATTGCACGAGGTCCCGATAAAAGCAACAAAGAATAAGAACGCGCTAAAAACCTTCAATTCCGCTTAATAACGGCTTCGAAGGTTTTTCACGATAACGGAACCCGCTCGCATCGGCGCCTAACTTTCACCGGCATCCAGGTCTCCTATTTGTCTTATCCCCAGCTTAAGCAAACCAACGATACATTTTCCAGGCAAGCCACATCACGAGCATATAACCGAAAAACGAGTAAAAATGGCTCCAATCGCCGCTATGTGCGAACCAGCCCAGCCTTTCCGATATTTGCTCGACCAGCATCCCCATTAGACCGAAGACCAGTAATGCGACAATGCGCTGCCATCTTGCCATTTTTTGAAACCAGTAAATAGCAATGGCCGTTATGAAGGGCAAAACGAGCAGCGTAGAAACGGCATTGAAGGAAAAAAGCTCGGGCAGAGGCCGCGCGGGAAAGGAAAACAGCTTTTTGCCGACCAGAATGATGTCCAAATACGTCCCCAGCCAAGAAACGAAAAGCAATGCCGGAATATACGCTTTAAAATTGGCGCTAGAAGATTGCTGATTTGGCGATGACCGCAAACTCGATTTTCTCCAACGTTTTACAATATTCATGACCGATGTCACCGTCTCCCTTCTCTTCATCCTTCATGAAATAATCGATGACCTTCCAATCGTCGAACCAGTCTCCGGGCTCCGCTTCCTTATGATCGAAGTTTTTCCATGCATGCTGCAGGGACGGGCTGTACAGTCGGGGCGACCCGGGCTGAATTCGGCAATCGTCCATTCGCTTTTTATAAGGAGCTCCAGGCGCGGACTCGTTCACGTCGTTGAACACATGCGGCCAGTAATCTTTACGCGATCCCGTATGCGGATGCTCCTTCGCCCAAGCCAGTACGCCCCGAAGATGCTCCGGACTGCCGAAAAGCACATCGTACAACCTTTTTCCCAGCATAATCCGTTCGTGCAGCGAACCGAAATGGCGAAGCGTTTCTCCGATCATGCCGACCGCTTGCCCCGCCCCCTTATTCAGCCCCTTATGATACGGAAACAAAATTTGATTTAAACGGAGCAGCTCCTGGAGCTTAAACGGGAACGTTCCGAGAATCGTGCTTTGATAATGATCGTTTTGAATCACTCTTTTTTCCAGATAGCTTTGTTCATTGATAACTAGGGCCATCGTAAGCAGATAACGGTCGCCGCTCGTCCAGAAATGCTCCCACATGACCTCCATAAAGGCCGATACGTGAAAATGGGGCAGCAGGTGAAACAAAGGCGTATTTCTTCGCAAGCTTTCTTCGTACAAAAGAAATTGAGGATAAGCGTCCTGAAAAATCAGCCAGTTTCCGCGCTCCAAAAATCGGAAGAAATGGTTTTGCTCCGTATCGGACAGCAGCTTCGAAAGCAGCTCTCCCCGCAAATCCGTCATGCTCCAGCCGCCGTTCCTGGACACCATATGCCCCAAAAGAGCCCATTCGACCTCCGAATGGTTCAGATAGTAATCGAAATAAGCCATCGTTCGGGTAACGTTATTTAAATTGAGCCGTCGGGTCCGTTCTTGAATATGCCGAATTAGGGTCCGGTCTTTATCGGACAAGTCCGCTTCGCTTGCCGCCGTTTTGCCGGATTGCTTCAATTTCTTCATCAGTTGTTTGCGGATGATGCGAAGAGACGGACTTCTTATCAGCCGTTCCATTTGGGTGAAGAACCCGATTTTCATGCTCTTCTCTCCTTGTATGCGGAGCAGCCTTATGGCGATCTGCCTAGACCGGCGCACGACGATTCGGACAATGGCAGCCAAGCAGACGCCTGTCTATCATCATCCTATTACGATCCTCGGCGATTGATGACGGAGAGTTTGTCTGTATAATAAAAAAGACCTGCCGTATCTCTACCGCTAGAGATTTTCGGCAAGCCTCTGTGCTTCATGTTGGCTGGTTCATTTTTTTAGCAAGCTTCTTTTGCCCTTGGTTACGATTCGTCTCGTTTCCTTCGTATCCGATAGCTCCAGCCAGGCGTCGCAAACTTGATTCACCCAGTCGGGTGCGGTTTTGCCCGCGTCGTTCAGCCAGTTTCCTACGGAGTCCTGCACGTATTTGACCGGATCGGATTTCACATGCTCGAGGATCGGCAGCGCCATGCCGGGATTTTGCTTCAGCGCTGAAATATGTTTGGCCCACACCCCTTGCGGACGGATTGCTTCGACGGCGAATCTTCGCACATTCGCGTCTTGGTCTCGAGCCCACTCGTACAAAATCGCAAGCGATTCCTCCAATTCGTTCGTGATAGGCTCCCTTACAGCCATCCAAGCAATTTCGCGTACGCCAAAATGGGAATCCGCAGCAAACGGACGAATGCCCTTCAGTTTTTGGGACAGGCTCAGCCGTTGATCCAGTCCTACGATGTAGGCGGCCCAGCAGCGAACGCTATCCGAACGATGAGCGGCAAGTGCGCCGAATATACGGGCACGTTCCGCATCCGGCTTACGCTCCGCCAGCTCAAGCCATCCCTGGGCGATCGCAGGAATGATTTTCATGATTTTGCTTTCGTTCGCAAGCCCGGCTTCCGCAAACGCCGTATCCTGTTCCTGCAGCAAGCCAAGCTCATTTATTACATGATGCAGCAAAATCCGATGATCGACGGCAAGCCATTCGGTCAAATTCACCGTTTCCAGCCGCCCCCTATTTAGCAGTTCGACCGCTTCTGCCGGAATATCGGCAGCTTTTTGAGCTCCTTTTCGCTGCAAAAGATGCTCCGGAATCGCGATCGCTTTTTGGTTGTTCAAGCCCTCTCCACTCCTTCTGTGATGTATGAGAAAGCGGAAACCTGTACGCTCACTCCCTTTTACAGGATACCTTCCTTGTTTAAGAGAAGATGTAAAGCAGGTTACAAGTCGCGGCGAATAGAAATCGATTTAAAGCCCGTTCGAATGCTTCCCGCTTCGGCCAGTTCGTGCAATGCCGCCGTTACCGCTTCTCTGGTCGCTCCGACTAGATTGGCAAGCTCTTGATGCGTGAGCGGAAAATCGATTTTGCGGTAATCGCCGTCGTCGCCCGTAAACCCGAACTGGCCGGACAGCCGCTTCAAGGTATGCATAATTTTTTCATGCAAATTTCCAAGCGCCAAATATTCAGCCAGACTGCTCATAGCCGTCATTCGTTCGCTCAATACTTTAAAAAGCTTCATCATGAAGCGGGGCCGCTGCGTTAAGAAGCTTTCAAATCTGCCTCTATTCATTATGCAAATATGGCATTCCTCTAACGCTTCGATGTATGTATCCCTCGTCCCGAACGAAATCGAATCCATTTCGCCGAAAACGTTGCCTTCCCCGAGAATATCCAATGTAAACTGCTTGCCGTCGGCATTCAGCTTATAAATGCGCACCTTTCCCTTTTTTACAAAGCTGAGCCCTTCCGTAAACGTATCCGGCGTTTGAATAAACGTGTTTTTTGCGATTGTCGTTATTGACGTCATTTCATCCATTTCGAGCAAATCTTCCGCCGGCAGCGATTGCAATAGATTGAACTGCGACAAGTAAAAAATTTTATCCATTGTTTCCTCCATATGCTTCAGGAAGCCTGTGACATGCTGTTTCTATAATAAACGATTAAGCCGCAAAATCCGATATGCAGCGTCATTACTTACGATATTCGCTTGAACGCGCGTGAACCATGAGATCGGGCTTGATACGAGAACATACAGCGAAGCAGCTTCCACATCAGTTAAACTAAAAAAGCCAAAACCGATACGCACAGTATCGGTTTTGACGAAGACATATAAATAATGATCATCACTGCTCATCCGGCAAATTTTTCAAATAGCGGCAAAAAAGCTCGATGCCGTCATCGGAGGGGTTTAACTCATGGACGCCTTCAAAAACATCGCAGGATAAACGGTCCGCTATGTTTAATTGCTCATACAAACGGGCGACTTTGTCCATCTCTTTCACAGCCGGTTCGATAACGAAAACCTCATCGCTCCGAGCCGCTTCGAGATATAAAAACCGAGGGCATATAAGCCCGCACACTTCCGCATCCAGAAACGTGTTGCCCGCATCGAACCAAGTGAAGTCAGGCCAGTCGTAAACGAACCGGTCGTTTATGAAGCAAGAGGAATAGGCCGCTTTAATCCGGGTTTCGACCGCCGTAGTGAATAACGTATAAAAGCCGCCGTACGACAATCCGAGCATGCCGACTCTTGCGGAATCGATATCTTCGCGGGCTAGAAGGTAATCCAGGCTTCGCTGGATTTTATATATTTCAACCGCTGTGACCGAGCTTCCGAGCTGCTTAAGCTGCTTGTCAATTTCGAGCCTTTTATTGTCGGGCCCGAATCTCGGCGATTGCCACAGCAAAAGCTGCGGCGCAAATACGGCAACGCCTTGGCGAAGGAGCAGCCGGGACATGTCCCGGTAGTTCGTTTCCCCGTAAAAGCCGGAGCAAAGCTCGGGAGTTCCGGAGCCGCCATGCTGGGAAATGACGAGCGGATAAGGAGCGCTCGAACCGCCGCATTTGGGCAGAAACAACAAGCCGTACGTAGTCAAGGAATAACCCGCGTCAATTTCAACCCGGTAAATCATGCTTAATTCGTCCTCGGCCACGAAAGTAATCTCCGCTTTAGGCGGTACGGCATCGCCGCCGGTCTTTGCAGCAAGGCTTCCTGCTCCTGTCCGCTCCCCGGCGGACCGGCCAGGCATCGCCAGCGGCCATCCGAGCATTTCCCGAAACTTGGCGCGATACGGCTTAATTCCTTGCTCATAGGCCTCGATGGAGCTCGTATCCGGCTGAAAATACAAACGGCGCCGCTCTTCGGACTCGTTACGCAAATGATCGATCAAGGCTTCCCATTCCGTTATCTGCCGTTCTCGGTAAGCATTGCCGGCTTGCTCGCTCTCGCTGTAAAGCGCGCTTTTACTTGCATCCATCGAACCTTCCCCCTTTACGTTTTACGGCAGCAAATGCGGACCGCCGCTTACCGGGTACATCGGCAGGCTGCGGAACGCCTCGGCGTATTTCACGCCGATGGCCATACCCCGCATCGAGGACGCCTTCGCCATGAACTCGACGTATTCCATGCCGTAAATATGCTGCAGCCATGCATCCTGGCTTTCGTGGCAGCGCAGCATCCTGCTTTTTGTCTCGAACGTGTCCGTGATGTCGACGTAAGCCTCCGGCTCGAAGCCGATCGAGCCGACATTGTCCATGATGAACACATGAGGAACCTTGTCCATTTGCGGAAACTCCGTTTCGATCAGCCGGACGGTGACGGGAATGCGGCAGTCTGCGGCAATCTCGCCGCAAATCCGGTGGTCCGGATGGTAGTCGTTCGCGCCGTGCACAAACATGACATCCGGATTCGCTTGACGAATGGCATTGATGAACGCCATCCGCGTTTCCCTGTCGTGAAACAGAAATTCATCGTCGTAGCCGAGCCAGATCAAGTCCGCTCCGATGACTGCTGCGGCATTCTCCGCTTCTTTCCGGCGAATCGCAGCGATCTCCTCCTTCGTATGTGTCGGAGATCCGACGTTGCCGTTGGTCGCGACCATGATCGTGACATGATCGCCTCTCGCCGCATATTTGGCCAACGTTCCGCCGCATAAAATTTCCACGTCGTCCGGATGCGCGCCTACTGCCAATACTCTCATAACAATCCCCTTCCCGGCTGTTCAGCCGCTCGTTTTTCGCACGTTCGCTAGCCGTTATTCTCCACGATGACTTTAATTCGTTCCTGTCCGCCCGCGAAGGCGCAAGCAATCGCTTGATCCAGCTGCTCATAAGGAAAGCGGTCCGTAATCATCGGCGCGACGCTAATCCTTTCGGATGCAAGCAGCTCGATCACCCGCGGCCATACACGAGGCGCATTTGCGCTTCCGATGCAGGTGATTTCCCGCAAAATAAGGTCCATAACGTCGAACTCCACCTTATGCTCGGGCAAGCCGAATAGCAGAACGCGTCCCTTATTCGCAACCAGCTTCTGGGCAAGCTGAATCGTCTCCGCTTTGCCGACGGCTTCGATCACGACGTCAAAGCTGCGTTCCTCGACGACGGACAAAGCATCCTTCTCCCTGATGCTGAACGCTTCGTCAGCTCCGTAAGCAAGCGCGAGCTCGAGCCGTTTTTTTCTCGATCCCGCCACCGTTACATGGGAGGCTCCCATCAGCCTGCACAATCTGGCAAAAAACAATCCGGTCGGTCCGTCGCCGATAATAATGGCTCTTTCACCGCCGCGAAGCTGCACTTTATCCATGCCGCCCAGGCAAACATGGATCGTCTCGCATTGCGACGCTTCATCGTATCCGATCGATTCCGGCAATATGTACAAATTATTCTCCGGAATGACAACATATTCCTGCCAGAAGCCAGACTGATTAATGCCATACTCCCTATTGCGGACGCATTGATGCTTGTCGCCCGAAAGACATGCGTTGCAGCTGCCGCAGCCGATGCTCGGGTCCAGCGTGCAGCGGTCTCCAACGCGAACCCGCGTGACCGCACCCCCGACCTTTATCACCTCGCCGGCCGCTTCGTGCCCAAGCGCATAAGGCGGCTCCGCGAAAATAGCGGAACGTTTCATAATGTGCAAATCCGTCGCGCAAATGCCGATCGCCCGAATTTTCACAAGCACGTCATGCTCGCGCAGCTCCGGCAGCGGCAGCGACGTCAACTCGGGTACGATCGATCCGTTCCATATCCAAGCCCGTGTTTCCATTCCCGCAGTCTCCTTTGTCATTACCGGTCGCAGCGGTATTTTTCAAGCGCGTCCTCATTGATTTCGATGCCGAGTCCCGGTTTGTCGGTAATTTGAGCGTAGCCGTCTTTGACGACGATATCGCTTTGCAGCATTTCCTGGCGAATCGGCGTTTCGGCGACGCAATATTCCAGCAGGCTGCCGTTCGGAATCGCCGTAACCAGATGCAGAGACGCCGCGATGACGATGCCGCTGCTCCATGCGTGAGGAACGCATGTAATGTGATGCGAATGGGCCAGCTGGGCGATCTTTTTCGCTTCGCTCAAGCCTCCGCAGCGGGTGACGTCAGGCTGAATAATGTCGACGCCGCCTTGCTCGATCAGCTGCCTGAAACCATAACGCGTCGTTTCGTTCTCGCCGCCGGCAATCCGGATCGTCGTCGTTTCGGCCAGCTTCCGGTAGCCGTCATAATCGTCGGCGAACAGCGGCTCTTCGATCCAATACGGTTTATATTGCTCCAACTCTTTAATAAGCGGCATGCGGGAAGCGGCGTCGATCGGGTGATCGTCGGACGGGATAAAGCCAAGATCAAACAGCAGATCGACGTTCGGTCCGGCAGCTTCACGGGATGCCCTTACTAGTTCAATAATTTCGCGGTTCCCTTGCTCAAAACCTCCCCAACCGAGCTTAATCGCGGTATAACCTTGCTCGACCCATTTTTTCGTTTCGTCATACGCTTCTTCCGGCGTATACGGCATAAGCGTGCTTGCGTAAGCCCGCACTTTTCCGCGCTGCGCGCCGCCAAGCAGCTTGTAGATCGGCTTGTTGAGCGCTTTGCCGACGATATCCCAAAGCGCGATGTCGATTCCGCTCATCGCATGAATGACGACGCCGCGTCTGCCGTAAAACTGGCTGCCGACGTACATTTTTTCCCAAATGCGCTCCATCTCGAAAGGATCCTCGCCGATGATCATCTCGCCCAGCCCGCGGCAAATCCGGTGGGAGGATGGCGACTCGATAATCGCTTTCACGACCCATGGCGCGGAATCCACTTCGCCGTAGCCCACAATGCCTTCATCCGTATGAACCTTAATAATGATACCGTCCTGTGCGCTGTCGTTGTTCAGCTGTACGTCGTTCTTCTGACGAACCGGAATCGCTTCGACCTTCGTAATTTTCATTGGAATGCCTCCTAAAGTAAAATAATTGCCCACAGCTGCAGCGAACTGTGCAATCGGCTTGCCGCATTACGGGGTACTCACAAAATGATTTTTTAATGAAGTATATGACCAATATAAATTGCCCGCCCCGTAATTGTCAACAATCTACTGTCAATTGATTTCTGTGTACTTTCGTTACTAATTCGGTTATGATTAGATAAAGATTGCCGTTTCACGTGCGAGGAGATGCTCATGACTAAATTTCAGTTTAAAAGCCAAGAAACGATCCCGCTCCGCCAGAAGATCGCGACGGATATCCGCAACGCCATCATTCAAGGCGATCTTAAACCGGGAACAAAGCTGAAGGAACAGGAAATATCCGAGCAGATGGGAATAAGCCGGGGACCGGTGAGGGAAGCGTTGCGCGACTTGGAGGCAATGGGGCTTGTCGTGAGCCTTCCTTACAAGGAAACCGTCGTTGCAGACGTCCAGAAGGAAGAAATCGTCGATTTGCTGCTGCCGATCCGGCTTCAACTGGAGCTGTATGCGATCAAATATAGCCTGGATCACTTGGATGAAGATATTATTCGCACATTGGAAGCCATTGCCGAGCGGATGGAGGAATTCGCGGCTTCCGGCAATATCGCAGGACTTGTAGAGGAAGATATTCAATTTCACGAGAAAATATTATTTATCCACAGTGACTCTACCTATACGCAGCAGGTTTGGGCAGGCATTGTCAACCGGATGCGGCTGCATTTTATGAAAAATACGAGCCGATATTCCGATCTTGCCCGGATGCCCGCGGAGCATAAGCAGCTTATCGAAGCGCTTCAGTCCCGGGATTTCGTCCGTATTAAAGAAGCCTGGGAAAAGCATATTCGCGACGAAGACTGTCTGCTTTACTTGTAAGGGCTATGAACATGCCGTGCATGCATGCCTATAAGGGCGGATCGGAACCGGCTTCCAAATAACGCAAGCTTCGCCGGAGGCATGGCCGCTGCAGACAAATACCATGCGAAGGGGCGGAACCAAAAGTCAGTTTGCGCTTAGTCGAGCCCGCTTAAAACCTATTTGCCTTGAGAAAAGGACCTCAACTTCCACTTTGCAGTGGCAATTGAGGTCCTTTCGTATAGGTTCCCATGTTATGCAAATACGTTTGGGACAGCCCCTGTTTTCATTAATACCCTGTAATCTCCACTTTATCCAGGTAGGCATAAGCCGCGCTCCCGATATTCGTTCGGAAACGAACTTGGAAATACGGCAAATTATTCGCGGCCGCAGGCAGCGTCAACGTTTTGACCGCCCAGCCGAAATACCCGGTTTGATCGTCAGCTACGACCCAGTCGGTGCCATTCCACCATTCGCATATAAAATGATCGCTTGCAGCAGGAGAATTCAATGTCTTCAAGGCATATGAAACGACGATATTGCTTCTACCGGTCGTACTAACCGCTTTGGTCAACGAATTGGTCCCGGTTAACTTGGCGCCGTAATAACCCGAATATACATAAGGCGTCCCCAGCGTCGTCCCGTTATTCGACCAACCTCCTGTCGTAAAATCGTTATTATCGAAGCCATCCGACCAGATTGTGACAAGAGGACTTCCCGTAATTTCGACTTTATCCAAATAGGCATATGCCGTGTTCATATTCGTTCGGAAACGAACCTGGAAATACGGCAAATTATTTGCAGCCGCAGGCAGAGTCAGCGTTTTGACCGCCCAGCCGAAATACCCGGTTTGATGGTCAGCTACGACCCAGTTAGTGCCATTCCACCATTCGCAGATGAAATGATCGTTTGGCGTTGGGGAGTTCAGCGTCTTCAAAGCATAGGAAATCGTAATATTTCCTTTCCCCACTGTGCTGACCGACTTGGTTAACGAATTGGTCCCGGTGAATTTAGCGCCATAATAACCCGTGTACACATAAGGCGTTCCCAGCGTTGTCCCATTATTCAACCATCCGCCTGTCGAATAGTCGTTATTATCGAAGCCGTCCGACCAGACGGACGATAGCTCCTTATCCCTGAAATCGACAACGAATGCTTGAGTCGGGTTCGTATCGCCATCCCAATTGCTTGCATAAATGACCCTTAGGCCGTCCGGAGAAACGCTCCCTTGGGCTTGTGCCCAATAACCGTTGGCTTCTCTGTTGTTGGCATGCAAATGGGCGATTCGCTCCACTCTCGTTCCATCAAGCTTAACGGCGACCAGCTCGTTCTTATATGGCTCCCAGCCGGCGTCCCGATACGGATATGTCACGAAAACCCAGCCGTTCCTGTTCACGTTGCGCGCAGACGTATGTCCGGCATAACCGCCGGTCGTCAGCGCGGTCGCAGCACCATCCGTCAATCTTCTCTTCAGAACAATACCGTCATAAGGCGCTCCTCTGGAGCTTCCTACAGCTACCTCGGCGCCGTCCGCATCGACGGTAAGATCGTAATGCGAGGGTGTCCACAGCTCGGACCATGTTTGCACCAAAGTTCCGTCCTTGGTATAGATCTTCGTGTAATTCGGATTGCCGGCAACCGTTCCCGTCACGACAACGTAGCTTCCAAGCGGCGAGATCGTCGCAAAGTCAAGCGTCATCCCGTCGGCGGTTGTCGATATGTTCGGGTAGCGCACGTCATTGGCGATATCGTACGCAAACGCGAAATTGCCGGATTGGATCACGACGAAACGCCCGTCGTCAGACAAATTCCCTTCCCATGGCCCAAAATGGCCGTCAGTCACATCGGCGAATGTTTTTTTGACGGTTTTGGCATCGGTTACAGGATTCCAATAGCCAAGCTCATTGCCCGAAACGTAAACCATTAGATTGGGATCTGTAGGATGCCATCTGAGCTCGTTGGCCCAATGGAGCCTTGAAAATAGCGGAACATAAGTCGAGCCGTCTAAAAAAACCATACGCTCAGACGGATCGCCGGGCCCCGGACCGTTAAAATTGTATTTAAGCAGCAGCTTTGTTTGATCCGCATTCCATGCCGCGTCCTTCGGATAATTATGCCTTGCTGTCGTTCCCCAAACACCGCCGGGCACATTGGCGATACTTGTCCCTGGATCGCCAGAAACCCGTGTGATCCTGCTGCCAAAAGTCGGGTCCGTTACCGTTTGCAAATACCCGGGCTTCGCCAGAGCCGGCGCAGGCCAATACGTATTCGTGTTTGTCGGCAAACTTGTATTCGGACCCCAAGCGAAGGCTCCGGCGACTGAAGATAAAACCAGCAGCAAACCGATTCCCATAACGAAGACCTTAGCCGATAAGCTTTTCATATCGTCCTCCTTGTCTCCCCGTTGAGAGGTACGCATGATTCATCAGTAAAAATTCCCCAGATTAAGCACGAGTGTTTCATGGAACTCGCCTTCTTTCACTCGAACCATGAATGGC
This sequence comes from Paenibacillus contaminans, assembly GCF_003285015.1. Taxonomy (GTDB): domain Bacteria; phylum Bacillota; class Bacilli; order Paenibacillales; family NBRC-103111; genus Paenibacillus_V; species Paenibacillus_V contaminans. The sequence goes on from NZ_QMFB01000030.1 coordinate 19,094, forward strand.
TTTTCGCCCGAATGACCATTCTGGTCGGGTGCAGTTCTTCTTCAGGCTCATAAGGCATCGCGGCTAAGCCGATCAGTTCATCGACATACCTATCGAAGTAGTCTTGGGACGGTTCGGATCGATCGATTTCCCCCAGATCGCGGTCGCCTGCAATCAGCCTCGTTCTGACTCCTCCGTCAGTTGCCTCCATAAAGCCCGAAGTGCCGAAAATACGAAGATGTTCGTTCCCCCACCTTCCGAATCCTTGCGGATTCAAATAATTGACAACCGCACTCGCCACTCCGCCGTTCGCCAGGCTCATCATGAACGAAGCCGCCATATGGAGTCCGCCGTTTGAAACGGGATTACCGAGCTGGGTTTCGACGACCGCAATCTCGCTTACCTTTTGCATCGCGACATGCTCGACGAAACGAACGGCATGGACCCCGGCCTGACGGGAAAGCCCTCCGTCGATACGCTCGTCTTGCGGACGCTGTTCAAAATACGGATAGGACTTTTGCGCGAACACTTGGACGACTTCGCCGATGACGCCCGCTCTTACGAGATTTCGCATCGACAAATACGGCTGCTCGAATGCCGTCCCTGCCATTTCGCGAAAGCGGCACCCAGTAATCCTCGCGGTGCGGATAATCGCATCCAGCTCCTCTTCGCTAAGCGCGCATGGTTTCTCGGCATAAACGTCCTTTCCAGCCAGCATGCATTGAATGGCATCTTCTGCTTGATCGCTTCGCAAAGGCGAGCAAAGCGATACGAGACGAACGTCGGGATCCGCCAATAGCTCTCGAAGCGTCGCGTAATGGCGTACGCCCGGATCGTTTCTAAGCGAGACAGGCAAACTGGATAAATCTATGCAAGCGGTCGCCGCAAGCCGGGCTCGAGGATGATTCTCCAGCAAATGCTGGATCTGGTGGCCGTTGCAGCCGTATAAGCCCGTTCCGATTTTCATACCGATTGCACCACTCGGCCAAAATTCACCGGAAACTTGTCGTATGTCCGCATGTCCACAGGCTTGGCGGGTACTCCCCAAGGCACGCCCGACTCCGAAAATAACAGGCTTCCGTCGGCCGCCGCATAGATTATCGCTTCAGCGTCTTTGATTGTGGTAACCGCCGTCCCGTCCAGAACCGAACGAAGCTTGTGCCTATCCGGAATGTCAAAGATCGCTCCGGAAGACTCATAGGCGCCGTTGGATACAAGCACAAAGTTTCGGGTCGAAGCGACCGGACAAATCAATTGACGTTCTTCTCCCGCAATCACCCGGATCATGTTGAGGTAAATATTTTCCAAACTGTCTTCCTCGCCGAACGAGAACGATTCCGGCTTCCCGCCCGATTCCATCATCAGCGTATTATCGTAGCTCCATATCGCCGATCCTCTTTCTCCCAGAACCCGAATCGTCGGCATCGTTTCTTGCGAATGGCATAAAGTGGCATAAAAGCACATCGTCACGCCGTTGTTCATTTGGACTCGGATACACGAGGTATCTTCGCCTTCAATCCGATTGGCCCGGTACAATTCGCCTGTCACTTCATAAGGCGCGGCCTCTTGACCGTTCTCCCCTTTCTGCATGCCGGAGAGTGCCAGCATATTGTTAAGAAGATGAGACAAAGGATTGTTAATCGTCCCGTCCAAAATGTACGTTTCGCCTAACTTCGTTTTTCCCGCCCAGGGGGTTCGGCGATAATAGTCGTCCGTTCTGCGGAACATGCCGATGCCCGTAATCGTATGAATGCGTCCGAACGCCCCGCCTGAAATCGCTTCCTTCAACTTTGTAAAGGCTTTTCCCGAGGTCAGCTGAAAATTGACGGCACAATGCTTGCCCGTTTGCCGCGAGGCACGGATCAACCGGTCGACATCCTGAATGACGACGGCGGGCGGCTTCTCCAACAAAACATTAAACCCCGATTCCATGATGTCGATCCCCATATCCGCATGCAAATGAATAGGCGTCGACAAGGAAATAAAATCCAGATCCCGTTCGGATGACAACATCGCTTTATAATCCGTATAGCATTTGATGTCTTCGCCTTCAAGCATCCGGCGATCTTCCGCGGCAAGCCTGATTTCGCTCACCGCCGCAAGCTCCATTACGCCCTTCTCCCGAAGCCGGAGCATTTGATCCAGATGTTTTCTCCCGAAGCCGTTTATTCCGATCAGCGCAGCTTTAGTACGTCTCATATGAGTTCCTTCGCTTTCTGCAACTCCGTGTATCGGTATCCCCATATGTCTGCCGTTAAAGCCATCGATTCATCCATCCGACCACTTCCTCGTAATGAAATTCATGCCCGCCTTCGAAAATATCAAGCTTTACTCTGTCCGGACATCCAGCCGTACGGTATGCCTCTTCTACGACTGGAAAAGCCTCACGCGCGGCTTCGACCGGAAAACCGTGATCCAGTCTCCCGTTCGACAAGAGCAGTGGTCTCGGCGCAATCAAGGCAGCCACATCTCCCATTTCTCCATATTTCAATAGATGGGGAACCGTCATCGAGCCGCAGAAATTCCCCCAGTTGATGGCAAATGACTCAAACGTGTTGAAGTAGCCGCACACGGCGGATGCCTTGATTCGATCCTCCACTATTGTCGAAAACAGGCTCCATGCCCCGCCGAAGGAAAGTCCTGCACAACCGATTCTCCCCGGATCGACTTCCTCCCTCGTCTCCAAATAGTCGATGCATCTCATGATGTCCCAAACATTAAGCGTTAACGGGTTCAAGCCCATCATGATCGACTTGAGAAACACAAGATCGCAGCCGTCTTTCTCCCCATGCCGATGAGGCTTGCCGTAGCCGAGGCTCCTTTCTCCGAATCCCCTCGCATCGGGAGCGAGTACGACAAAGCCGTCTTCGGCAAGCCTCGGCGCGATATGATAGTTCAGCTCCTTGTAGTCGACCTCTCTCTGCCTCTCCCCATGCTGGATACCCATCACATCGTCTTTGCCTGCTCCATGGCCGTGCAAGCACAACACAGCGGGATTGCCTTTTCTCGCGTTACGGGGAATCAGCATGTAGAATGGAATTTTCATATTGCGTTCGCTTTGGATAACGATTTTCTCGCAGGTATAGGTTTCAAACTCGGTTCTTTCCAAAATGACGGGCTGTAAATCCACCTTTTCCCTCGGCCACTCGCCCATCAGTTCGATCAGCTTATGAAGGAATTGCTCCCTCCAGCTACTCCATTCGGCTGCCGTTTTCGCCTGAAATTTGAACGCAGGCCGAAGCTCGGCTTGATAGCTTTTGAGGTATTCTCCCATTGACAAATGCCGACTCATATTCGTTTATCATCCTTTCATTCGGACAGCGAAGGCCCTGGATAAGTTATTTTTTGCAAAGTTCCCATCGGGGCAAAATATGACTTTGATGCTGCATCATAACGAAGCTGTAATGGGATATGATGACGTTTCGCGTCAAGGTAACGACGTTAGCAAAACTATTACCAGACGCGCCTTCTCCGAACGCTAGCCTCCTCTCAAAAACGTTTAATTCACCTTTATTATTGTCATTATCTCAACAAATTTCGAATTACAATTGCATAGTAACACGCGTTACCTATAGTGTCAATCACGATTATCCCCAGGTTAAGGGCTGCCGCAGCTTAACACTGGCGTTCATCCAAGGCCAAGAGTCTCTTTCCAATCAATGCTTACCGTCTGTTCAATCAAGGAAAGCTTGTATATCCGAAAATGAGAAGTAATTGGCGGAGGCTATTATCATCAAGTATTTGCACACAAAAAAACACAGTGTTCCGAAAGGAATCACCGCGTTTCGCTAAGTCTATGTTTGCACTTCGGTATTGGGGACAGCTCCTGCCGTATCCCCCGGATAAAAACGGATGCAATCCAGCACAATTTTTTGCGGAGGCGTATTCCGGTCGGCGATCAATTGCTGCAGTCTGTTTACGATCAGCTTCGCCACTTCCCCCCTATCGAAATAGATGGACGATAAATGCGGCTTGCTTAATTTGACGAGCTCCGTAAATCCGTACCCCAATAGGCTGATATCCTTGGGCGCCTCCAGCCCGTACTCCCTCAGCCCTTGCAAGACGCCGAATTGAACGACATTTTCAACGCAAAACGCCGCAGTATACTCGATGTCAAGCAGCTTCATCCGACCGGCCATCTCATAGCCGCCGTCCTGGTTAACGACTTGCACCAATAGCTTGTCGAAGGGCAAACCGTTTTCTTCAAGCGCTTTTTTGTATCCTTCCAAAAGCTGACGATGGATAAGCAGATCCAATCTTCCGCTGAACAGCGCTATTTTGGAATGACCTTTATCGATAAGGTATTGTACGGCATCCTTCGCTATTCGTTCGGAATCGGGCGTTACGATATTCGCCTTCTCATTCTCGATTACACCGTATAGGACATAAGGAATGCCGGAACGTTCCAGCGCGTTAACGATCGTATCGTCCAAAAGCCCCGTTACCACAAGCCCGTCGGCCTCGTTCCGTTCCAGAAAATTTTCCAGTTTGCCGATAAGGGAAGGACTCTTGATACTCATAAACATTAAATTGTAGCCAATTCCACTGACGATATCCTCTAAGTCTTCCATTAGCAAGGAATATCGGGAATCTTTAAGCTCCCTGTTGCAAAGGATATAGCAAATATTTTTGGGGGCTTCATTGCTCTTGTACCCAAGCTCCTTGGCCGCTTTCAGTACTCGTTCCCTGGTCTCGTCCGATATTTTATTGTTCTGCACATTATTGAGAACAAAAGAAACGGCGGTTCTCGATATGCCCAAATATTCGGCAATCTCTTTTTTGGTCACCATGCCAGTCCATCGATCCCTTTCCATTCCGTTAAGTAACGTTCGTTAACCTAACTATACAACATCCGCCGCGGCCAATGCCAATTATTTCTGGAAAATGGGATCGGATTAGACTGCAGATGAAGCTGCAGCGCGAAAGCTCTGTATCATGTCGTGACGGCTTTCGTTCAGCCCTTGACCGAGCCCAGCATCATCCCTTGGTTGAAATGCTTTTGCAGAAACGGATAAACGATGCTAAGCGGAAGCGCCGTGATTACGACGGCCGCCATTTTGACCGCCTGGCTGTATTCGAACCCGTCGCTGTTGGATTCCATGCCCATATCGGTCTCGATCAGCATTTGCCGCAAAAACACCTGCAGCGGCCACTTCGCCGTATCGTTCAAATACAGGATGGCATTGAAGTAAGTATTCCAGTTGTTGACCGCATAAAACAGGACGAATGTCGCCACGACCGGCAGCGAAAGCGGCAAAATGATTTTCCACAGCAGGCGAAACTCGCCGCAGCCGTCCATCCTTGCCGATTCCTCCAGCTCGATCGGGATGTTCTGAAAGAAGCTGCGCATCACGATCAAGTTAAAGGGCGCGATCGCCCCGGTCAAAAAAAGCGACCAATAGCTGTTTAGCAAATGCAGCTCCTTGACAACCAAATAAGTCGGAATCATGCCGCCCCCGAACAGCATCGTGAACAGCACCAGCAGGTTGATCGTTTTCCTCCCCTTCAGCCAGCTTTTGGACAAACCGTAAGCCATCAGTCCGGTCAGGACGATATTGATCACCGTACCGACGACCGTGATGTACAGCGCGTTGTTGAACGCATTCAGAAAATTCCGGTTCGTGAACAAATAGCCGTATGCGTTGATCGTCCACTCCCTAGGAATGAGGAAAAAGCCGCGCGTCAAAATTTCCTGCTTGGTCGCAAACGAAATGCATACCACATAAATGAGCGGGATCAGCACGACAAGCATCGCCAGTGTAAGCACCCCGTACAAAATAAAGGGGAACGCTTTTCCCGAGCCTCTGGCATCGAATGTCTTCATGTTAGTAAACCCCCTCCTCGCCCATTTTTTTGGACAGCCGGCTCGCAAGCAGAATCAGCACCAGCCCGACGATCGATTTAAACAGCCCGACTGCCGTCGTAAACCCGAATTCGCCTTGTAAAATGCCCACGCGGTATACATAGGTGTCGAACACGTCCGAAACGCGCAGATTCATCGCATTTTGCAGCAGATACACATGCTCGAAGCCGATGTCCATAACGCTGCCGAGCCGCAAAATAAACAGGATGACGATCGTCGACTTGAGCGCGGGCAGCGTAATATGCCACATTTGGCGCCAGCGTCCGGCTCCGTCTACGACCGCCGCCTCGTACAAGGTCGGATCGACGGCGGCCAGCGCCGCGAGGAAAATAATCGCGTTCCAGCCCGCTTCCTTCCAAATGTTTTGCGACACGTACAGCGAACGGAAGTAATCGGGATCCGTCAGCAGCTCGATCCGCTCAAAGCCCTTTGTTGCGAGCAAATTGTTGATGCCTCCGTCCTGCGTTGCGAACAGCAGCACGGTCACGCCTACGATGACGACCCAGGACAAAAAGTGGGGCAAATAAACGATCGTTTGCACCGCTTTGCGAAACCATGATTTGCGTACCTCGTAGAGCAGCACGGCAAGCACGATCGGCGCCGGGAAGAACAATACCAAATTCAGCAAGCTTAACATCATCGTGTTGCGGAGCAGCTTCCAAAAATCCGGGGCTGTGAACAAACGCTCAAAATTGCCGAGACCGATCCAGGGACTGTCCGCAAACCCGCTGATCGGGTCGAATTCCTGAAAGGCGATGACGATGCCGCCCATCGGCAAATACTTGAAGAGCAAAAAGAAAACGAGACCGGGCGCGATCATCGCATAAAGCGGCAGACCTCTTCTCCACTGCAGCCATCGATTCGTTGCCATACTACCATCCTTTCGTCTATCGACGGCTCCGGCAAACAGCCGGAACGTACAAGGCCCTTGCGATAAGGGCCTTGTCTCGATCGCACCTATTTCGTTTTTGCGTATTCCTCGTTCATTTCTTTGACGATTTTGTCTCCGCCGCCGGAATTCCAGTCCGCAATCGCCTTATCGATCGCGCCGACAGGCAGCTCGCCTGTAATGATTTTGGTTACGGTCTCGCCGAACTTCGTGGACAGCTCCGGACCGATCTTCGTATTGGTATCCGAAACGAGGCCTGTCGCCGGATTCGGTCTTTTAAACTTTTCGTTGATTTCAAAAATGCTCTGAATCGTCTTCGTGTAGGTCGGGTCATCCCACTTCCGCACCTGGATAAGCGGATCGTTGCGGCGGATGAGCCATGTCGAAATCAAATACGGCCGATCCTTGTCGAACGCTTCCAGCTTCTCGAATTTGTCGCCGTTCTTCTTGTAATGCACGCCTTCGATACCGTGTTTGATCAGATCGAAGCCTTCGTCGGACAGCATATAATCGAACAGCTCCATGATGCGCTTCTGCTTGGCCTTGTCGGTTTTGGCGTTCAGCACGATTTTCGCCGTCGACAGGCTGCTCGTAATGCCGCCCCGAAGCCCGGTCGGTCCGGCAGGCGGGTTCAATTGCACGAACTCCGCATTAGGCGACGTTTTCTTGATCAGCGGCACCGAATCCGTATAAAACTCGAACGGATTGGCGATCGTAATGCCCGTCTTGCCCGCTTCGAACTTGCTCCACGGATCGCGCGATTTGTTGACTGCGAAGTCTTTGTCCAGCACGCCTTCTTTATAGGCTTTCTGCATGAAGGTCAAAAAATCTTTCCATTCCTGCGTCTGCGCCTGCAGCGGCACGAGGCTGCCGTTCGCGTCCTTCCAGGCGATCAGCCCGAAAGCGCCCATCACATGCTCGATATTAAAAAGCGATCCCGTCTTCGTCATGCCGAACGTAATCCCGATCGTGTCCTTCTGGCCGTTTCCGTCCGGATCCCCGTTTACGAACGCTTTCGCCACCTCGTAAAATTCGTCCAGCGTATCCGGAACCTTCAGCCCGAGCTTATCCAGCCAATCCTTGCGGATCATGAGCGGGTCGCGCGCCTCGATGCCGTAATGCGGGATGCCGAATATTTTATCCTTCGGATTCAGCACCTTGTACGTGCTTTCGGACAAATGCTTCGTCAGATTCGGGTAATTCGGAAGCTCGTCTTTAATATCGAGAAAAATGCCCTTGTCGCGCCATTTGCTGAACAAATCCCCGCCCAAATAAAACGCGTCGGGGAAGCTGTTGGACGCCGCGAGCACGTTGAGCTTCTCGGTGTAATTGTCCGCGGGCACCCACTGGATTTTCAGATCGATGTTCAGCTTCTCGTTCAGCTTCTTGATGACCGAATAATCGTCCGGCCAGCCGCCGCCCGCCCAGCTTTGGGTCATGATCGTAATCGGCAGCTTCTCTTTATTTTCCTTGTCGCCGGCAGGCGAATTCGGTGCAGCGCTCTCCGCCGCCGGCGTGTTCGCGGATTTGCCCGCGCAGCCGGTCAGCGCGCTTGCGGCGAGCGCTCCCGCCAACGCCGCCGCTCCCCATGAAGCAAGCTTTCTGTTCATGTTTATTACCCCTCCCAAGTTCATGCAATCGTTTGTCTACGCTTTCAGGGTAACAAAACAAACCGCCTGCCGCCTTACACAATCGTTTCATTTGTTATCCGATTTTTGGACTGCGGTACGGAATGCGGATCGATACGACCGTCCCCCGTCCAGGAAAAGAATGCAGGGCGACGCCGTAGTCTTCCCCGTACTTCAGCACCAGCCGGGCTTGGACGCTGGCAATGCCCAGCGATTCCTGGGGCAGCTGCTTGTCCTTCACATGATTCGTAATGAAAGCAAGCCGTTCGTTCAGCTCGCGCATCCGTTCCTCGGAAATGCCGGGGCCGTTGTCCGCGATTTCGATCACGAGAACCGCATCGTCCTGAAAGGCGCTCACCATAATAGCGCCATGGCCCCCCTTCGGCTCGATGCCGTATTTGACGGCGTTTTCGACAAGCGGCTGCAGGGTCAGCTTCTCGATTAGGCAATCGTGAAATTTTTCGTTTACGTAAATATGGCTTTCGAAATAATGAGGGAAGCGCACGCGAATGATTTCCAAATATTTGGACAGATGCGTCAGCTCGTCGCCGATCGTCACTTCGCTTTCCGCATATTTGGCGGTATACCGGTATACGTCGGCCAAATTTTTGGCCATCTTCTCGACCCTCGGCACGTTTTCGAGATACGCGATGCTTTTGATGATGTCGAGCGAATTGTACAGCAGATGCGGATTGATCTGATTTTGCAGCGCCTGGATGAGCGCTTCCTTCTGCCGCAGCCGGACATGCATCTCCTGAATGCGCAGCTCGTATACCGTTTCCAGCAGCTCGTTGATTTGCTCCACCATCCGGTTGAAGCTGTGGCCCAGCTGTTGGAATTCCATCTGTCCTGCGTCGTCGACCGCACGTACGGAGAAATCTCCCCTTGCTACGCTCTGCATTACCTGCTTGAGACGGATGATCGGCTTCACGAAGATGTTCGAAACGAGCGGAACGACTGCGATAATCGCGACGCTTACGATCATAAACGCAAAAAACGTAGACCCTCTGGCCGCCTTCAAGCCGCTCGACATCTCGTCGAACGGGACGATCGAAACGATATTCCAATCGGTGATCGTAGACCGTTTGACGGACACGAGCATTTTATCGCCGTTCCAATATTGGATGGACGACTGCTCCTCGCGATCGAAGGAGAGCGAAGCCAGGTCCGTTCGGCCGACACCCATGCCCAGCCAGTCCTGATTCGGATGATAAACGATGCGGTCGTCCGCGAGAATGAAAAAAAATCCCGTCTTCCCGAGCGCCGATTTGCCCAGAATGTCGTGAATTTTGGAGAATGTAATATCGATGACAAGCTTTCCCGTTACGTTCAAATCGTCCGTACTGTAAATCGGAATGAGCAAAGAAAGCACGGGGGTGCCGTTCTGCTGCGGATACGGGTATGCGGTGCGATGCGTAGGCAAAATGACAAGCGAATCGTTCGGCGGCAGGTCGTACCAAGGCTCGTTCCGATACGACAAGCTGTCGGTATTGATATTGCCGGTCATCGAAATAATGCGCTGCTCCCGGTTCACCAGAAACATGCCGATAATTTCGGGGAAGTTGAATGCGACGTAACGCTTCAGCTCCATCTGGATGTTGTCGATATCGTCGGACGTATGCACGCGCTTGCCGCTTAGCCAGCTTTGATTCAGATCGCTCTTGAGAAGCGTGGAGGTGGAGCTGGCGATCTGCTTGAAGTAGTCGTCGAGATGATAGTTCAGCCGGGATTGCGCTTCGCCGGAAATCGTGAAGAAATCTTTTTTGACCGCTTCGCTGAAATAATGGATCGTGAACAAATTGAGAATGAGGATGGAAATCAGGCTGACGCCGAGGAAAGCCAGGATCATGTTCGTCTTGATGGAAAAAGGGATCGGCAGCCGCAAACGTTTCACAGTCCGATGCTCCTTCTGTATTCGTTCGGCGCCATGCCGGCGACCGATTTGAATACCCGGTTGAAATAATGCAGGGATGCGAAACCGACCAGCTCGGCGACCTCGTATATTTTCATATCCGATTCCAAAAGCAGCAGCTTCGCTTGCTCGATGCGGGTCTGGTTTAAATAGTTGATAAACGATTCGCCTGCGACTTGCTTAAAAACCGTGCTGAAATACGACAAGCTGAGCTCCGACCGCTCCGCGACGATCTTAAGCGTGACGTCGTGCATGTAGTTTTGCTTGACATAATCGCATGCTTGCTTGATCGAATGCTTGAGTCTGTAATCGCCTTGCTTCTTGCGGCCCTGAATCCACATTTCCACAACCCGGTGAAAATATAAACGCACATCGTCTTCGCGTATCGGCTCGGATTCGCAAGGCAGCCCGCCCGCTGTTTCGCCATCGGCAAGGTCAAGCATCGCGCCGAGCTTGGCGTCCAAAATACGCAGCATGCCGATGCGAACGCCGGGATGAACATCCTTCATCCGCAAAATCGACTTTACAAGCAAGCCTTGCTCCGTAAGCAGCTGCTTCGGATCCCTATTCGGCATCTCGTCGACGAACGATTGGATGCGGAGGTAGCAGCCGTTCAACTCTTTGATGTTGGCGAGCCTATCCAGCGACCTTTTTAAAGCGCTTTCCAATTCTTCGGCGTCGACGGGCTTCAGCAAATATTCCGACACGTTGTACCGGATCGCCTGCTTGGCGTAATCGAATTGATCGTAGCCGCTGATGATGATCGGCACGACCGGCAGCTTATGCTCCGCAATTTGGCGAATGACCCAAAGCCCGTCGCGGTTCGGCATCATAATGTCCGTAATAAGCACCGTCGGCCACAGCTCGTTGATAAGCGCCCACGCCTCCTCGCCGTCCGCCGCTTCGCCTACGACCTTGAAGCCGTAATGGTTCCGCTCGATCATCTCGACGATCGCCTTGCGAATCCAACCTTCATCTTCCGCAACAATGACTTGGTACATAACTTCGCTCTCCCTTGCAAGTGTTTATTTATAAAAGCGAACCGACGGGAGTCCCTTGGGATCCATAAGGACTTTTCTTCCCGTTAAGTCATCCTGTTTTCCGTTCTCTCACGCAAGGCCATTCCCGTTTTCCATTGCAATCATCAGTCTCCGGGCACGCTCGAATTCCGGCGGTTATTTGCGTTCCGCCCGTTTTTTTCTGAATTGATCCGGCGTCATCCCCGCAGCCTTGCGAAACATCCGGATAAAATAGTTCGTTTCCATGCCGATACGTCCGGCGATGTCCTTGACGGTAATGTTCTCGTGCGAATCCATCAGCTCGATCGCTTTATCCAGCCTGATCTTTTGAACATATTGCAGCATGCTGATGCCATGCGTCTTCACGAACAAGCGGTTCAAATATTGATGCGTGTAACCCAAGGAAGAAGCGACGTTGGACAGCGCGATATTTTCGTTGTAATGCTCTTGCAGGTATAGCGCCGCCAGCCGTACTACGGCATCTCCTGCTAGGACATCTTCCTGCGATACGTTCGCAGCCGATTCGGAATGTTCATGGCAAAGCATCATCCTGTTCAGATCGGCAAGCAATCCGTACAACAAACGAACAGCCGCCCACTCCGCGCCTTCTTCGGCTGCATCGCCGAGCTTCCAAATATCGTCGAGCCCGCTCCAAATTAGCTCCGCCTCGATTTCCGACATCCCTCTCAGCCGGCAAGCTTCGATCCCGAAATGCTCCAGCAATCGCTCCGTCTTCGTACCCGCAAAGGAAACGTATCCGACCTCCCACGGTCCTTCCGATACGGGATAGTATTCGTGCGGCAGTCCGGCAGGCATTAGCATGTACTGATACGGACCGAAAAGAAACGACTCCTTGTCCGATAAATGAACGCGCCCCTGCCCGCCGCGGGCAAAAAGAAGCTGATGTGTGGAAAATCCGTCCGGCCGCGCCATACGGCTTTGCTTATTGTAGCCGACCGTGTGCACGTACAAAGGCATCGGAACGGTCGGCGGCGCAAAAAAACGAATGATACGGACTGTCGACATGTCCGTTCCCCTTTCTTTTATATTCAATTTGTTATATATATGTTCATGGCGATATTATCCCTATATTATTATAAATATCGCTATTTTAATAGACGTTTTGGATAAAATATTCAAAACGTTATATCATTCGAGTTGCCTCTTCGTGTTTTCGCCATTTACGCAAGCCTACGCGTATGGAGAAGTAGTGCTAACTGGAAAATCTACATCTATTTTCAGATTCAAGACGAGAAAAAGACATTTAACGGGAAAAACTACAGGTAATTTTAGGTGTTTCTGCGTTTATGAGTATTTTCAATAATAATAACTGTAGTTTTTCCATCAAGATCTATAAATCAATGGAATTTCCGAAATTTAGCTGTAGTTTTTCCATTTCGCTTGGGGACGATTGAACGATTCCTTTTGTCAATCTGTGGCTTAGAATTGTAGGTTTTCAAGTACAAGATCTGCTTTAGAACTGTCGGCATCCAAATGACGGACATTTCCTGATTTCACAGAGTGACTCTCTTATTGGGAGCTAACATTCCCGCCGTCAAAACAAGCAACCCCGTCCGTTTAGGGACGAGGTTGCAAAAGCGAATACTTATAAATTATGGCTTGATCTTAACCCAAGCATGGTTGGTTAACGAAGACATTGCCGCCTCCGCCGTCGCTACGGAATCACGAGCCGCCGTTCCGTCGAACAGCATCGCAAATTCCTCCTCGACCGGCTTGCCTTGAATCGCATCTCGCAAACGGATCATTTCCGCTTGAATCGCGCTTCTTAAAAACTGAGGCGGACGCGAATTCGGCCCGGTAAATGCGGTTTTCCCATCCAGCTGCAGGTAGCTGCCGCGCCGTTCCTCGTCTTCATCCGGCTTCCCGTTGATGCCGAACGTTTCGATCCCCGATATCGTTTTGACGGATATTTCGGAGCGCTGAAAATCGATCAGAACGGCGCCTTCCGTACCGTTGATTTTGACGAAGTGTCCGCCCCACCGGAAACCGGAGCCGTACTGCATCGTCCCGACCGCTCCGTTCGAAAATTCAAGCGTCAGCAGCAAATTATCCGGAATGCTCCCGGGTGCCGCTTCTCCCGGATTTATATTTCCGCCAGCCAGAAGCGCGGAAGAAGCCGGTCCGAGAAACGCCTGAATTAAATCCAGCTCGTGTATGAAATGAAAGAGCAGTCCCCCGGTACGCCCGGGGTCATGCTTCCAGCCGCTGCCCGTCCGCTTATCGAGCCAGCCTGTACGTTCCGCATGCACGACGAGCGGCCGTCCGATTGCGCCGCCGGTTATCAATTGCTTGGCCCGCCGAATGCCGTCCAAAAAATGCAAAATATGGCCCGCCATCAGTTGGACGTTAGCATTCCCGCATGCCTTGATCATCTCTTCGCAGTCGGTTGACGATAATGCGATCGGCTTCTCGCAAAACACATGCTTCCCGTTATGCGCGGCGAGTAGGACATGCTCCTTATGAAGATCGTTCGGACTTGCCACAACGATCGCGTCGATGTCGCTCCGGCCGGCGAGTTCTTCCACGCTGTCCGTCATTTCGCAGTTTAACTCCCCGGCAAGAAGCTTGGCGCTGTCGTCGGCTCCTCCTGTGACTGCAGCGACACGCGTGCCCTCCAGTTCATGCAAGACCCTAGCCAGCTCCGCACCGAAATTGCCGCAGCCAATGACGCCGAATCTTAACAATGGTCTTCCTCCTTCCACTAACGCTGCTTTGGTTTGATATCGATCCATTTTTTCTGCTGCAAGGAAACCATTGAGGCTTCCGCCGCCGCAATCGAGGAAAGTGCGGCCGTACCGTCGAACAGCGCCTTCAGGCTTTCCAGAATCGGCTTGCCGAGCACGGCTTCCGAAAAAGCGCCCAGTTCCTTGCGGATCAGGTTTGCCAGCCACCCCGGCATGCGGGAAGAAGCCGTTCCGTAAGCGACTCCGCCATCGGCCCGCACATAAGACTGTGCACGCTCCATATCTTCTTCTGCGGAGGCATTCAGAAGAAAGTGCTCGATGCCGCTTCCTTTTTTCAGCTCGACCTTGGACCGCTTCAGATCAAGGAGAATGGCGCCCTCCGTGCCGTTGATTTTGACAAAATGCTCCCCCCAGCGGAAGCCTGAGCCGTATTGCATCGTGCCCAGCGCCCCCCCCTCGAACTGCAGCGTCAGCAGCAGAACGTCGTCCTCGTCGCCGAAGCCTTCCCCTTGATGCGCCAGGTTGCCGCCCGCAGTACAAACCGACAGTGCCGGTCCCATAATCGCCTGAAGAAAATCGAGCTCGTGAATGTGATGGAACAGATGGCCGCCGGAGGTGGCGTTATTTTTCTTCCAGCTCACCTTTTGCTGCGGCTCTTCCCAGCCCGTTCTTTCCGAATGGCAGACGAGCGGCCGGCCGATCGCGCCTTCCTCGATCCAACGCTTGATTTGTTCGACTCCGTTCATAAAATGCATAATATGGCCCGCCATAAAGATGACGCCGGCTTTCCGGCAAGCCTCCACCATTTCTTCGCAGTCCTGCAGCGTAAGCGCTATCGGCTTTTCGCAAAATACGTGCTTCCCGTTCCTCGCAGCTTGTACGACCGCTTCTTTATGGAGGTGGCTAGGGCTCGCAACCACAATCGCGTCGATATCGCTGCGCTCCGTCAGCGCTTCCAAGCGCTCGACCGCTTCGCATTGAAGCTCTTCGGCGAGCACCGAAGCGCGGGTTCCGCCATGCACGGCGACAAGCCTGCAATCTTCCATTCCGTTCAAAACCCGAGCGAGCTCCCCGCCGAAGTAACCGCAGCCGACCACTCCGAAACGAACGATTTCCATATGAGATCCTCCAGACAACAGCGTATTTTTACACTTCAACTTGCGAATTTGCAATCTGCTTTGTGCCGCAATTAATAAAATATTCCGCGCTCTCCGTGCAAATACCCATTCAAGCGCTTACATGACTAATTATACCTCCTCGATATTTAAGAGAATAGGTAAGAATCTTCGTTCCTCGTTCACTTTCCTTTGAAAATTCGAAATCGTTCACAATATTTGTGGAAATGTTCACTTTTTTTTGACTTCGTCAGCGATCATTCTTGAAGCAGGAAGCAAGCATTCTTCTCTTACGGCTGGCATTATTTTGTTAATAAAAAGTGATTTGAACGTTTAACGGAAAAGAGAGACGCTATGGGCGACGCCGCCTTCCTCAATAACGCCAAAAAACTGAAAAGTACGAGTCACCCGCCTATACTAACAGCTCGATTGCTTGTTCGCGCTGCGGGTAGTGCCGCTCAGTCGCTTGTTCACATTTCCGTTAGTGCGGAGGCCAGCCTCATGAACAATAAGGTTTTCTCCACTAATCCCACGGTTCGTGCATAACCGTTACGAGTTCCGTGTTTGCTTTCCTAACCAGGTCATCAATCCCTAATATAAGACTTGACGGCCTACTAGTACGCCGTCAAGTCTAAAACTAGGGATTCGGATAACTGACATTACCTGGTAAACTGGTGCCATGCTACGAAACGTAATCCCTAGTTTAAGCGTTGAAAGTCTACTAGTACGCCGTCAAGTCTAAAACTAGGGATTCGGATAAACGGACATTACCTGGTAAAATGGTGCCATGCTACGAAACGTTAATCCCTAGTTTAAGCGTTGAAAGGCTACTAGTACCCCATCAAGTCTAAAACTAGGGATTCGGATAACTGACATTACCTGGTAAACTGGTGCCATGCTACGAAACGTAATCCCTAGTTTAAGCGTTGAAAGTCTACTAGTACGCCGTCAAGTCTAAAACT
The DNA here is from genome assembly GCF_003285015.1 of Paenibacillus contaminans. Taxonomy (GTDB): domain Bacteria; phylum Bacillota; class Bacilli; order Paenibacillales; family NBRC-103111; genus Paenibacillus_V; species Paenibacillus_V contaminans. Next base: position 35,166 of record NZ_QMFB01000030.1, read on the forward strand.
AGGGATTCGGATAAACGGACATTACCTGGTAAAATGGTGCCATGCTACGAAACGTTAATCCCTAGTTTAAGCGTTGAAAGGCTACTAGTACCCCATCAAGTCTAAAACTAGGGATTCGGATAACTGACATTACCTGGTAAACTGGTGCCATGCTACGAAACGTAATCCCTAGTTTAAGCGTTGAAAGGCTACTAGTACCCCATCAAGTCTAAAACTAGGGATTCGGATAACTGACATTACCTGGTAAACTGGTGCCATGCTACGAAACGTAATCCCTAGTTTAAGCGTTGAAAGTCTACTAGTGCGGCATCAGATTTAAAACTGTAGGAAGGAAACGTTTGCGTGCCGGGATCAGACCTCTGTCATAGCATAGTATTAGCTCTGATACTGTGCATGCTAGGAAGTCGCGCTTCGACAATATCCCGAAACAAAGGGCTTTTAGGTTCGACGCTCCAGCAAAATAGCGTACCGCAGCGATGGGATTTCTCGATTGTCGCTCGTTAATCACGTCATTCAACGCCCGCTTTTGATCCACTCCAGGGTGAATTTGGTGAAGTAGATGACGCCCCCGTCCCCCTCATAAAGCAGGCCGATATCCCCATTGTCCAATACCGTCAAGCAGGAATACCAGAACGCTCCCGGATGAACGGTTCTGGCATGCGCCCATGTCCGGCCGCCGTCCTCGCTCAGCCGGACGGTGCCGTTGATCCGCTCCGCCGGATGAGCAGGGTTTGCCCAGATCAGCCGTGATTGTCCGTCCGCCGCACCATCAGGATAAGCAATGACTGTCGATTGGCAAATCGGATCGAGCAGCGTTTCGTCGAACGTCACTTCGCCCCAGGTCAATCCTCCGTCCGCGCTTTCCGATACGGCCGTTCGCCCCGTTCCGGCATGATTCCGCATATAGATGCGAACAGTCCCGTCGGCCAATTCCACGGCCTGTGACTCCGTCAGCTGAGCAGCTGCATCGTCCAGCGTTTCGGGTGAAACCGGCTTCCCTTCCCAGATGCGGCCGACATTCGGCGATTCCCCAAGCTGCCAGCTATGGCCATGGTCATCGCTGTATATCAGGGCATTGGACATCCGCTCGTTCGTATTGTTGAAATAAACCGGAAAGACGAGACGTCCGGCTTGCGGCCCTCGGCGCAGCTGCAGCCCCCGTCCGGGGCCGGCGCCGATAAACTTCATCCACGGCGTCTTAACCTGCGGATTCAATTCGATCGGTGCAGACCATGTCAAGCCGTCGTCATCGCTGCGAATCATTTGCAGGAATGACGTTCTTGCCTCCAGCAGACTTCGCGGCGATACGGTCTCAGCCAGATAAATATTTCCCGTGTATGCTCCATCCCGAATGACGTCGCCGTTCTCCTCGACGGTATAAACGGTCCGGGCTCCTGCCTTGTCGTACACCGCCCCTAACGAATCGCAAATATATTCGTCGCCCGCTTCGTCATACAGCAGTCTTCGTCCTTGATCGTCAAAGCCTATCGATTGCTGCGACTGCCAGAGACCGATGCCTCCAGGAGTATGGGAGAACAGCATCCAAATCGTTCCCGTTTCCGCGTCCTCCAGCAAGGCCGAGTCGATCGCTGCCGCTCCTTCCGCGCCTTCGCCGGGATACCGCACAGGCAGTTGAATCGGCCCCCATGTTTCGCCGCCGTCCCCGCTCCTGCGGATGCCGATCGCAATATGGTTCGGGTTGTCCCGCGCGCTTTTCCAGCGTACGTCGATACCCGCGATGACCGTTCCTTTCTTCGTCGTCAGGAGCGACGGGATGCGGTAGGCCGCCGACTCGAGCATGCCCGGCTCGAACAGCCCGATCGGTTCCGTACGGTAATCATTCATATCCAGCATGCGAGATTTCCTCCTATGATGTCAGTTCTAGGCCAGCTAAAAAATCCTCTTCATGCAAACTGTATCCGCGTATTTGGCATTTGGGGGCATCGTCGGCGACATACTGTACAACGTAAATTTCGCCGTCGTCGAACTGCACCCAACCCGAGTAGCCGTTATCCGCCAGCGGCGATCGGTCGTAATCGATCGGCATGATGCGGACCCACTGCTTGCGGCGGTCGGGCTCCAGCGCCGCCTCCGCAGTCATCCATGCCGCGAAAAAATTTTGCGTGCTGCCGTAACCGACCGGTCCGCCTTGATAAAAACGGTACGTCATCATCACGTTGCCGCTCTTAAGCAAACGCACAACCGGACGATGACAGCCCGGGATCGGCATCCGGTACGGTCCTTCCCATGTTTCGCCGCGGTCTCTCGATATCGATTTGTAGCAGTCCCAGCCTTCGCCGGTATTTTCCCGAAGGAAAGCGACAAGCGTTCCGTCCGGCAGCGGCAGTATGCTCACTTCGCAAAGATGAAGCCCTTCGACGCTTGCCAGCGTGACCGGGCCTTGCCAGTCCCGGCCTTCATCGTCCGAATACCAAAGCATTTGCTCCAAGCCGCCGTGCGCCTTGCTTTTCCGGTGAGCCGACAGCAGCCATCTGCCGGAAGGAAGCTCGCACAGCGTATCGGGCACGATGCCCGTTACCGGCGTGGCGACGGGGCCCTCCCAGCTCGTTCCGTCGGATGAGCCGATATACAGCTCGTTAACCGCCTCATGAAAATATCCTTTACGGGTATCTTCCCCGTTCTTGGACAGCTTGCTCGTGACGATGATCATCCGGCCGTCGCGCAGCCTGGCGATACTCGGGCAATCGTAAAAATAGTCGAGTCCCAGCGTCCCTTCCGTGAGCGCCGCCTTGTCTCCCCAAGTCCGCCCTCTGTCGCGGCTGATCCGATATACGATCCGCGTATACGAGCGGTCGGTATGTCTCGTGCACTCGGCGTACACGCAAATCAAATGCCCGTCTTCGGTCAGTCCGAGAGCGGGAAACGCTTCGTAGACCGAGTCGTCCCGGCTGACGACGAACGTTTCGAATTTCATCCGTATCTTCCTCTCCGAATACCCCTGCAATATGAAGCGTACTTCGAAGCCCAAGACTTACTTCGAATTGAGCAAATCCTCGACCTTCGGCGCTTTGTCCAGCTCCTGGAGAATTTGGCTGCCGCCCGCATCAAGCCATTTTTTCACGTAGCCGTCCCATTCTTTGTCGATGTCGAACTGGCCGACGATCGCTTTCATCCGGAATTCCTCCACGATCGTATTCAGCTGCGTATTATATTTCGTGCTAAGCTCGGAGAGCTTCGTTTGATTCAGCAGATCCCATTTGTACGGACGTATTTCCATCTTCTTCATCACATCCGGCTTGGCAAAAAAGTCTCTGATCAAGTTCATCGTATATTCGGACGTAAAATACTGCATCTGCTTTTTGTCGTACGATCGGAACGAATAAGCGTACAAACCCGTGCTGCCTTCCTCAGGCGTCGGATCCGCCTTCACCTTCAAAGCCGATTTCTCCGGCGTGCCTTCCCATGCGGAATGAACGCCTATTTCCCCGTACTTCGTCCATCTGGCGCCTTCCTCGTCATGGTTGATGTAATCGAACATTTGCAGGATCCGGATCAGCTTCTCGTCGGACACGTTTTTGTTGATGTAATAAGCGTCGCCAAGCAAATTCACCGCCTGGTAAGACTTGTGACCCTGCTGCCCGCCCGGACCGATTTCCGGCGCCGTAGCCAACAGCTTAACGGCCGAATCCTTCTGTACCAGGTTTTGCGGCGCCCGCTCCTTGGCCCAGTCGTCGATCGCGATATATGCGCGCTGCGCCTCATAGTAGCCGATCTTGCCTGTGGCGTACTTTTCCCAGCTTTTCTTGTCGTTCAGCGTCGTCCATTCGGGATCGATTACACCCATCTTGTACCATTTGGCCAACAGCTTCAAAAACTCTTTATATTTCTGCGAAATTTCGGTTCTGACGAGCTTGCCGTCCTCGAGCAAATTATAGCCGCTTCCGATTCCGAACGAACCCATCAGCGTCGCCGACCATGTATCGAACGCATTGTTGTAAGGCGACAGCCCGTAAGTATCGTTTTTGCCGTTCCCGTCGGGATCGTCGAACGTAAAGGCGACCAATATTTTTTCAAGCTCTTCGAGCGTGTACGCTTTATCGGTAAAATAAACACGCTCCCGTCCGCCGCTTGGTCCGACCGCTTTCATTTCGCCCGGCGGCTTGATATTTAATTTCTCAAGCCAATCGAGACGGAACGTCGGCGTCCAAAGCAGGCCTTCGGTATGCGTTTGATGGCCGATCAAAGCGACGTATTCATCCTTTTTGCCCGGCGCGAGATTCATCTGCCAGCCCGGCGAATTTTCGTCGAGCATTTTGGCGTAACGCGGCGCATATTTCTGGATCATGTCCTTCGGAATCGTTCTGGTCAAGCCTGCATCGAACATTTCAACCGGCGTTTTGCCTCCCGATGTGAAAGCGAATGCGTCCGGCACCTCTCCCGATGCGATGAGCAGCGAAACCTGATCCTTATTCCAGGTATCAACCTTCGAGTTGACGATTTTCACGTTGAACATGTCTTCCAGCTTTTTTTGAACCCAGCTCCCGTCCTCCACTTTCCCTTTCGTCCAAGAGCCGGTTAACTTGAGCTCCAAATTTTTGGCATACGGCCCCTCTTTGCCCGCATTGTCTTTGGTCTGCTCCGGTGCGGGAGAAACCTCATTATTCGAAGAACATCCGATGCCGCCGACTGCGAGCAGACCCGCCAAGCCGGACAAAACCAACATTTTCGCGCGTTTACGCATAACCGAACAACCTCCCTGTGCATCTAATTGATTCTACTCTACCCTGTTTGCCGCATCAACACGATTACGCCGCTAGGACAGCACGCCGTCCGGCTGCATCACCCCTTTCATCGCGTTCGCCTACCCTTTCAGCGATCCGATCGTAATCCCTTTGATGAAATACTTTTGCACGAACGGATATAGGAGAATGATCGGCCCGATCGAAATGATGACCGCCGCCGCCCTTACGTTGGCAAGCAGCAAATTTTGATTGATGCGGTTCGCCTCTCCGATTTGCGCTTCCGAGGAAGCCATGTCGATTGCATTCATCATTTTGCGGATCACCATCTGCATGACGGTTTTGCTGTCGTCCCGAATGTAAATCATCGCGTCGAACCAAGCGTTCCAGTGGCCTACGGCCGACCATAAGGCGATCGTCGCAATGACGGGTTTCGAGAGCGGGAGAATGATTTTGGTCAGCACGGTATAATAATTGGCCCCGTCGATCATCGCCGATTCCTCGATCCCTTTGTCGATGGTCATAAAATAATTGCGCATGATGATAATGTTGAAGACGCTGACGGCTCCGGGAAGGATTAACGCTAGCCGGTTGTCTAGCAGCCCGATTTCTTTGATCAGCAGGTAAGTGGGAATCAGCCCGCCGGAAAAAAACATCGCGATCAAAAAGTAGACGGTGAACACGTTGCGGTACGGCAAATCTTTTTTGGACAGCGGAAACGCTACCAATACCGTGAAAATCAAGATCAGAATCGTCCCGGCAACCGTACGGAATATCGTATTGGCATACGGCATCATGATATCTTCATAAGTGAACAAGAAGCGGTACGTATCGGTCACCCAATGACTCGGCCACAGATGGACGCCCAAGCTGGACGCTTCCTTCGCATCGGAGAACGAAAGCACGAGCGTTTGCCAGAACGGGTAAAGGATCGTTAAACAAACGAGCGATAAAAAAACGGCATTGCCTATATCGAAAAGCGTTGAAGAAAACGAGCGCTTTTTTCGAAGCTGGGACATGAGCAATAACTCCTTTCGACTACCAGATTCCGTGTTCGCTGTATCTGCGGATAATAAAGTTGGCTCCGAGTATGAGGACGACGCCGACCACATTTTTGAAAAGTCCTACCGCGGCGGCGTAATCGAAATTGAACTGCTCCAGCCCTTTGCGGTACACGTACGTATCGATAACGTCGGCAACCTCGTACACCATCGGATTGTACAGGTTCAAAATTTGATCGAATCCGACGTTCAAAATATTTCCGAGGTTCAAAATGAATAAAATCGTCATGATCGGCATCAGCGAAGGCAGCGTAATATGCAGCGCCTGCTTGAACCGGTTCGCCCCGTCCACCTCGGCGGCTTCATACAGATCGGGATTGATCGATGAGAGCGCAGCCAAGTAGATAATGGCCCCCCAGCCGATCTCCTTCCATACGTCCGAAAGGATCAGAATCGGCACGAACAAATGCGGCTCCGCCAAAAAATTGGTCGGCTGACCGCCGAAGGAGGTGATCACGAAATTCACGATCCCCCGCTGTGGAGACAGCACCTCACCGAGCATCGTGGCAAGAATGACCCATGACATGAAGTGGGGCAAATACGAGATGGACTGCGCGATCCGCTTGAATACCGCTTGCCGGATTTCATTCAGCAGCAAGGCGAAAATGATCGGCGCCGGGAATCCCACAACCAGCTTCAGGAGACTGATGATGATCGTATTTTTGAGCGCGCGTATGAACAAAAAATCGGTAAACAAAAATTTGAAATGCTCGAAATTGTTCCACGGGCTATCGATGATACCCCGGCCGGGCGAAAACTTTTTGAATGCGATGACAATCCCGTAAATCGGAATATAGTGAAAAATGAAAAGATGAATGATCGGAATAAGCATCATAAGATAAAGCAGCTTCATCTTTTTCATCTGCTTCAAGCGCGTATAACCCGCCCGTAACGGCTTGACTCGCTCGACACTGTGCAATGGCGCGTCGTGTACCGACATGTGCAAACCTCCCTGATCGTAATCCGCGCCTGTTTTGGTAGCGCTTTCGGTTTATGGATTCAGTATAGAGCAAAGGATTGGAACGATTTTTGGATGAAATAACACGGATTTTGTACGTTGAGGCGGTGAGAAGGAAACTGCCTGAAAGCGATCGCCAGACTGTCTTTTCTTGTGCGAACCACTACGTTTGCGCGTTGGAGAGAAACGGGTTAGGGGATTCCATGGGAATACCTCTTGTTCGCCTTCAGTGCTTTCAGTCACGTCTTTGACATTTACCGGTCCTCCAGCCGGTATTCAAAGTGCGCATCCTCGCTCGTCGCTTGAATGCATTGCAGTCCGATTTTGCCCACTTGGAATCGAGCATGGCTTCCTTTCCCAGTCTGTAGTCCGAAAACGCCTACTTGCAGCAGCTATTTTTCCGGTACACCGACGAATCCGTTCTCCAAGCCGGCAAAATCGGACTACAGCGTAAAGCGAACCTCGACTCCTTGCTCCAAGCGGGCTATTTCGGACTACAGCATATAGAGGAGCCTTACTGGCAGCGTATGGATGAACCGCATTACCGTCTATCCATTAAAGGTCTGGCGTGTTTACCGGAACGAGCCATGCTTTCTTACGAGTCAAGTAAGGCATACCCCGACTTCATATCTCTCTTTATCTTCAAAAAAAAACCGCAAGCTTCTCAGCCTGCGGTCCCATTACAGCATATAAAGTTCAATCCATCGGAAACATTGGAATGATCATCCTTACCGTCGTCCCGCGCCCCAGTTCGCTTTCGATTTGAAGGCCGCAGCTCTCCCCATAGTTCAGCTTCATCCTTGCATTTACGTTGAAAATGCCGATTCTTTGCACGGTCGGACCGGCCAGCTGATCTCTGATTTCTCGAAGCTCGCGCTCGCCGATTCCGTTTCCGTCATCCTTGACCTCCAGCTCGATGAAGCCGCCTGCGGCGCGAATCGACACCTCGATCCGCAAACTATCCTGCCCGAAGGAACCGTGCTGGATCGCATTCTCGATGACCGGCTGCAAAATCAGCTTCAGCGTCCGGCACTCCAACGCCGCATCATCGATATTCCATTCGCAGACGATATGCTCGTACCGGTGCTTCATTAAGTGAACATACGATTTGGCATAGGCGATTTCTTCTTTAAGCGGCACCAGCAGCTGTTCTTTGTTCGTAATATAGCGGAACAGCCGGCTTAAAGATGTGACCATCTCGATCGCTTTCGCTCGTTCGTCCTTCTCGATCATAAAGATGAACGTGTCGAGCGTATTGTACAAAAAATGCGGATTGATCTGCGCCTGCAGCGCGGTAATTTGCGTTTCCCGTTTCTCGTATTGCAGTCTGATCCGCTCCCGGTCTGCGATCATCGCCTCGTCGATCAAATCCTCGATTCTTCCGATCATCGCATTGAAGGTGCGTCCGAGTTGATCCACCTCATCGATCATCGCCTCCCCGTCGGCGTAATGAGAGTCGACATCCTCAAGCTCGAAGCGCATAAACAGCAAATTCAGCCTGTTTAACGGCTTGAGCAGCAGATGAGCCATCACGTAGGACAAGATCAGAACAAGCAGAAAAATGATAACGACCAAATACAGATCGTTATAGATCAGCCGGAGACTTTCGTTGCGCACGCTCGAATAGTCGTAAACGGATACGTAAGTCCACGGCAAATGCTTCAGCTTCGTCGTGTAGACGTACTGCTTTTTCCCATTAACGACGGTGTAGCCGTCTTCGCCGGGCGCGATGGCTTCCGAGTCGAACTTTTGCAGGATTGCATCCTTGTTCTGATGGGAAATGATTTGCTGATTCCAATCGACCAGGAACGTCTCGTTGTCGCCGCCCTTCCCGTTGGCGTACAAATTCCGCAAATAAATGCCGTCGATGCTTAAGGTGATATAACCGATCGTCTCGGATATCTGAGACAAATTTTTGACGGGAATACCCAGCGTCACCGCATGGTTGCCCAAATCGTCCGTTTCGACGGAATAACCGAAAAAGCTGCCGGATGATTTCATCTTATCGAAAATCTGCTTGCCGTCCAACTCGGGCAGCTCGACCCGGTTCGAATACAGCAGCTGGAAATGACGGTCGAAAATCCGGATCGTATCCTTGTCGCTTCCCAAATACCGGTATTCGCTGACAATCTTGTGAATCTCCTTGAATCCCGCTTTAACGCCGCCCGGCTGCATCCGCAAATCCGACTGTACAATGCTATCGAATGCCAGCCTCGTCATAATGATTTCTTTCTGGTTCAGAAAATGCTCGATTTCATTGGCGTTTTTCTCGTAGACGGTATAATAGCTTCTTTTGATTTCATTAGCCATAATCGTCGAGGACTGCCAGTAGTAAATGACGATGAACGAGAGCAGCGGCAGCATGATCGTGATCAGAAAATACAGAAAAAACCGGTCGCGCAAATACAGCTTCCGCGACTTCCCCGGCCCCCTGAACCTATTTAGCGGGTTTTTCTCGATATCGTACCGCTCCAGCAGGAGAATCAAGCGCCGGACCGGAAACAATATTTTGCCGGAAATGCTCCGTGACGAAACGAACGCCATCCCGATGCAAAGGACGAACGTTCCCGCAATCAGCGTGCCGATCAGCCGAACCTGCTTGTTGTGAAAACCATTTTCCTCCAAATACAGAAGCTTAAGCTGGTAGAACGGAATATTTTTGATCCTGATGTTGATGTTGTTTTTCACGATTTTTCCCGAGTCGCCCGCCCGCTCTATCGCATCGCCTATGTCCTCGAGCTTTAGCTCGTTGAAGGTGCCGCCTTTGAAAATATCGATCATCCGATCGTTTATCAGCGCGATATGCTCATGTCCCGCAACCGCCTCGGTAAATTCGGTCGAATCGAGAACGACGAACAGCGTCCCGTACCGTTTGCCGTTTTTGTCGGTCAGCACATTCGCAAGGTACAGGCTTCCGTCCAGCATCGCAAGCGTCGCGTCGCTTATCGTTTTGCCGTTCTCCTCGCCCGCCGAGAAAAAGTCCCTTGTCTTGCCCGGAGGCACAAGACTCGTTTCATTGTTTTTTTTGACAAGCATGTCCCTGCCAACAAGTCCGTAATCGACATATTTCTGATTCGAGCTGAACTGATTGTTATCCGTTAGGACGAGAATATGCTTGACGAAGGCGTTCTCTTTCTCAATATTGTACAGGTACGATTCGATCTCTTTGGAGAGAAAATATTTCCGGTATGGATCGAGTTTGTCGTTCTGCAAATCTTCGATGTAGGAGATCAGCCTTTCGTTGTGCTTCAAATTATCGGCGATATGATACAGCCCGTCGAAAATTTTACCGACATCATAGGCGATCTGATTCATTCTCGTGCTGTGAATGAAATCTTTTTTCTCGGTGATGAACATTTTGGTTTTGACGTAAAGAATCGAGCCTGTCAGCAGCATCAGCACAAGTCCGACCGCAAGCGCGACGATTATCAGAAAACGGCTGAATTTGATTTTACGATTTCGCTTCATTCGGCTCATACTCCGTCTTCGCTGCAAAAATACCCGATCTGTACAAGAGCGGTTTTACGCCGACGATCGACTTGAACACTTTATTGAAATAGGAAAAATTTTTGTACCCGACCATGAGCGAAACTTCTTTGATCCGGTAATTCGTTTGCTTGATCAGCTCGGCCGCTTTATTTACCCGGGCTTCGTTGACATAATCGACGAAATTTTGACCGGTTTGCTTCTTGAACATATGGCTGAAATAAGAAGCGTTGATGAACAGCGATTCCGCCACCTCTTCGAGCGATATTTTGTCTGCCAGATGGCGCTGCACATGCGCTTTGGCGCGGGCGACATAGTCATGAGGGTTTTCCGCCAAGCTCGCCTCCGGCTCAACGCCCCATCCGCCTGCCATGTCGAGAAACCAGGCTTTCAGCTCGTACAAGGAACGGAACGACTGAATGCGCTCCAGCGCTTCCTTCCTTTCCGGCAGCCTGATCCTGATGCTCCGCTCTCTCGCCTTTAGATGGATTGCAATCAGCAGCTCGATGCATGCGGAGTGCAGATCGCGAACGTCGCTTTTGCCGTGCTGCTCGACCTGCCGGAAGAACGCTTCAAGTGGATGAATGCCGCCGCCAGTAGTCGATTGGGTGAAAAGCGACTGCACCGTCTCCTCGATCAGATCATTTATGCTGCTCGCCGGCGGTTCATGCCGTACGATATCCTGGTAAAAAAAGAGGCTTTCAGCCGGCCGGAAATACCGGCAGCTGGAAGCAAAAATCGCCTCATTGTAGGAACGGGCGATCGCGCCTGGCTCATCATATAAATTGCCTACCCCAATCGTCAATCCCGCCGAACCGTCAAGCTCGTCGCCGAGCCGCTCCAGCTTTTCGGCAAAATCAAGGAGTAAACGCTGTACGCTCCCTTTTGAAAGCGGTTTCTTATCGTGAAAAAAAATAACGTGGCACCCGCCGTAATAAATCGCAGGGATGTCGTGACCGCCCCAAAACTTCGCGCTCATGTGAAGCGCGCTTTGCAGGCTCGAAAACCGCATTTCCCGCCCGGCCCGATGCTCGAAGGCGCATATCGCAACGCGCGTGTAATGATTCAAGCCTTGCAGCTTGAGCTCGGTCAAGCGTTCGCTTAACGGCTCCGTATGCGTTCCTTTGAGCAAATCGATCAAAAACCGTTCCCTTGTATCCTCGCCGCTTCTTGAACCATGCTCTTGGTCCAATTCGCAAGCGATCCGCTGGAACAGCTCTCTAAATTCATCTTGAGCAAGCGGCTTCAGCAAATATCCTTTAACCCCCGCCCGAATGGCGTCCTGTGCATATTTAAAATCGTCGTAAGCGCTCAAGATCACGACCTTCACGTCGGGATACCGTTCCCGAAGCGAACCGGCCAGCTCAAGCCCGTCCATACCGGGCATTCGGATATCCGTCAGCACGACATGAGGTTTGCAGCTCTCGGCCAGCCGAAGCGCCTCCCGCCCGTCGCATGCCGCGCCGACGATCCGCATCCCCAGGCTTTCCCAAGGAAACGATTGAACAATCCGCTCTCTGACCTGCTTCTCGTCGTCCGCCACTATGACTCTATACGGTTGTGTCATCCTGCTTCCTCCCGTCATGCTCACTTTATGGCCGTGACCGGCTTTTTGTCAATGTCACCAATTGGATGCCTTTAATGCATAACTCGGTTCGGCGCGCGCTCTGTGAAGAACCGACGAGGCTCAGAGCGGCGCGTTGTGAAGAGCGCCGAGGCTCAAACAGATATACGTAGCGACCCCGTGCGCTGTGAAGAGCGCCGGCACTCAGACAGATACGGAGCGACCCCGTACACTATGAAGAGCGCCGGGGCCCAGATAGATACGGAGCCCCCCGTGCGCTGTGAAGAACGCCGTGGCTTAGACCGGTGCGTAACCCGTGCATTGAGAAAAGTGTCGGAGCTCAGAACGGTGCGGCGCACATCCGTACAGAGCGTAGAGCGCCGGGGTTCAAAACGGTGCGGCGCACACCTCGTGCGCTGAATGCTGCGCGGTATAGTGTCGATTTGACGACGGTCGGCCCCATGCGCGGTTATATCCCGCTTTGCTCAATGAAGCTCATTATTTTGTCGTTCAAACGTGCGACCCGTTCCATGTCCGACTCCGGAATCGGCAGCAGCGGCATCCGCGGCTCACCGATATCGAAGCCGCGCAGGTTTAATATCGCTTTGCAGCCTCCGTACAAGGACGGAAGCGCGAGCAGCTCGACGATAATCTCATTCACGCGGAACTGCCATTCCTTCGCTTCCACCAAACGTCCCTCGTTGAAGCAGCGCTCGATCTTCAGGAACAGCTCCGGCATAATGCCGTACGTACCGCCGATTCCGCCGTCAGCTCCGATACTTCTGCCTGCCAGGTACTGCTCATCCGGTCCGTTAAACACTAGAAAATCCGGGCCTCCCGCCGCCTTGAACTGCTGCAGTTCGAACGTGCTTTCGGACGATATTTTTACGCCGATTACCTTCTCCTGTGCCGCCATCCTGGATAGCAGCTCCTTGCTTAGCGTGAAGCCAGTCGTCTGCGGGATATGGTAAATGATAAAAGGCAGCGAGGTGCTGTCGATGATCGCTTGCCAGTGCCGCTCCACGCTCTGCGGCGACAAGCGGTAGTAGATGGCGGGAACCGCCGATACGGCATCCGCGCCGACCGACTCGGCATGAACCGCCAGCTCGACGCTGTCGCGAGTGGAAGGAGCGCCGACATGAACGATGACGCTCAGTTGCCGCTCATGCTGCCGTGCTTCCTGCATAACCGCTTCGAGAGTTTGCTTACGCTCTTCCACGCTTTGCAGCATACCTTCCCCGGTGCTGCCCCCCACATACAATCCGCGAACGCCCGTTTCGCAGTAATGCCGGACCAGCCGCCTGATTGCCGCAGGGTCGATTGCTCCGCTTTTATCGTAGCACGCGTACATGGCGATCGTTACGCCTTTGAACTTCTCGATATCAATCTTGGCCACCGGTTCCATCTCCCATCGGATCTGTTTCCGGATCATTATAAAGGAGTCCGCTGACAATTTTTTTAGATGTTGTTGTTCAATTTTTAGGTAATTCGGGAAGAAGACGTCTGCTCTTGCTTATGCGGTTGCCTTTTGTAACAATGACTTTGCCTTTTCCTCACAAACCCTCCAGGACAACAGAAAAATAACCGATCGTGCAGCGATTTCCTGCAGCTCTTAAGCGGAATTCCGCCGCAATTCGCGACATTGGCGTAAATGGCGGATTCGAGGTATAGTATAGGATATTGCCGCTAAATACTGTGAAACATATAGGGCTCAACAGCAAATCACGCTTGGTTCCAGGTTCAACACAGAAGCGAGTATATAAAATAGGGCGACTCCCCTACGTCATAAAGCGAGTGATGCAAGCTGGGGGTAATGTGCGATGCGTAATGAAGGGCGTAGAGGATTCGTGCATACTGTGCAACACGATATATATGAAAAATCGCATACATTTGCTCCTTCTGCAGGATTTTCTGCAAATGTATATGAAATATCATACACATTTGATTCATCTGCAGAATTTTCCGCGAATGTACATGAAATATCGCATACATTTGCTCCATCCGCGAATGAATATAAAAAACACAAAGTACTGGCACGATCAACAGGAAATCGAACAATCATCGAGATACACTTCCTGCTTTTCAAACAAATTCAGCACGACGATACGAAGGACGGAACATCAAGGAGGAACATCATGAGCACGAAAGCCGACCGCATTAAACGAATGAAATCGCCGGAGATCCCTGCCGAGCTGGCCGATCGATTGCCGCCGGGACAAGTGTTGACGGAGCGCTTTCCGATTTTGCACGAAGGGGAAGTGCCGGTTTATGACATAGACGCTTGGAATTTGAAAATATTCGGCGAGGTAGATGCCGAGCGCGTGTTCACATTTGAGGAAATCAAATCGCTTCCGCTTACCCGCGTCGTCTGCGATATTCACTGCGTGACGCGATGGTCCAAATTCGACACCGTTTGGGAAGGCGTCCGTTTCCGCGACCTGCTTGAACTGCTGAAGGTGAAGCCGGAGGCCAAGCATGTGATGATTCATGCCGACAACGATTACGATACGAACGTGCCGCTTGACGATCTGATTCGTGACGACGTATTGCTTGCGTATCATTATAACGGCAGTCCTTTGACCGACAAGCACGGGTGGCCGCTCCGGCTCGTCGTACCGCATTTGTACTTTTGGAAAAGCGCCAAATGGATACGCGGCATCGAGTTTATGAAAGAAGACCGGCCCGGCTTCTGGGAACGGAACGGCTTCCACAACTATGCCGACCCATTCAAGGAAATGCGTTTCTCGGGCGAAGCGTTCGATATTCCGGAGGATGAGTGGGTCCGCAAGGAATTCGATTGAGGCTTGAGGCTTGAGGCTTGAGGTTTGAGGTTTGAGATAGGATTACAAAAAGGATCTGCCCCAACCCCAAAGGCAGATCCTTTTTTCATTGCGTTTTTCATCTGCGATCCATTCATTTCGATCTGTATAATCCGTTACGGTTCCACATTGACATTCGAATCACTTTCACTGTTAATCCGGCAGCCTATAGATCGCGATATCATCGATATACAGTTTCTCGCCGAGCACCAGATCGCGGAGTACAATCGTTAAGTTCAGGCTGTTCGGCTGTACGCCGTCATAGTCGGGCTGAATTTCGAAATCATATTCGAACATGACCCAAGTGCCGTTGCCTGAAGATGAAATTGGCGCTGCGTCGGACACAATTGCGGCTAGAGTTGTTCCGCCTGCTTGATCCTTGACCGCTCCCCATAATTGAATGGTGCCCATCGTTTCCACGCCCACAGGTACATAATAGTACAATGTAAATTTGTATGTTCCGCTCGTAACGGAAACGTCCTGGACCAGCCCTGCATGAGACGGACTTCCTGCGTCAAAGCTGTAGCTGCCGGAACGTTTGATTTCTGCGGTTCGCTTGCCGGGATCATCCGGATTAGCGCCCCAGTACCACCAATTCGGCGTTACGCTCATATCTCCGGCATCTCCGGTTTCGAACGAGGAATTCAGGACTAAATTGATTATCCCTCCTTCTGCGGCAACAACAAAAGGCAAGGATTCCTTCACAGTACCATCATCGTACGAGACAAGGTACGCCACATGCTGTTCTTCCGATGAAACCGGAATGACAGGAACGGTTAATGCCGCCGTTTGAGCTGCAGCATTCCACGTCATCGCCGAAGGCGTTACCGGCACCGCTTCAAGCCCGTTGATTTGCTGCCGAACGGTAAATTTGTTTATATCCGGCTGCTGCAAAAGCGTGTTGTCGAATATTACGTTAACCGTACCTTGCTCCGCTTGCACCGAATACTCCGGCAACTTATAAATCGCGATATCATCGATGTACAACTTCTCGCCTAGTTCGAGGTCGCGAATCACAACCGTAAGATTCAAGTTATGAGGCTGTGCGCCTGCATAGTCGGGTTGGATGTCGAAAACATAGTCAAACTTTACCCAACTGCCATTGCTCGAATTGGAGATCGGTTCTGCGCCCGACACGATATTAGCGAGATTTGTCCCTGCGACTTGATCCTTGATCGTGCCCCACATTTGAATGGAGCCTGTGGTTTCCAAGCCTTGGGGTACATAATAATACATCGTAAATTTGTATTTGCCGCTTGAAACCGGAACATCCTGCACCAGCCCCGCATGGGCCGGACTTCCTGCGTCAAAGCTGTAGCTGCCCGTTCGTTTGATTGCCGTCGTTCGTTTGCCGGGATCGTCCGGGTTAGCGCCCCAATACCACCAATTCGGCAGCATTGCAGGATTCGGATCTCCCGCTTCGAACGACGGATTCCGAATCAAATTCGTGACGCCTCCTTCGGCTGCAATATTGAGAGGGGTCGATTCGGCGACATCGCCGCCATCGTAAGTTACAAGGTACCAGACGTTTTGCTGCTCCGAAGACGGCGCAATGACCGGAACGGTTAATGATGCCGTCTTCGTTGAGGAATCCCATTGTAATGCCAAAGGCGTTACCGGCGTTGCGGCATGCCCGTTGATTTGCTGCTGCACGGTGAATTTACTCATATCCGGCGCCTGTACGTAAGTATTATTGAATAACACATGTACCGTACCCGGCTCGGCATGCACCGAATAATCTGGCAGCTTGTTGATCGCAATGTCATCGATATACAGCTTCTCGCCCGGCTCCAGATCGTGAACGACAACCGTAAAATTTAAATTATGAGGCTGTACGCCGGCATAATCCGGTTGAATGTCAAAATCGTATTCGAACTTTACCCAGCCGCTCTCCGAATCGGAAATCGGCGCTGCGTCCGAAACCGCGGCAGCCAAATTCGTTCCTCCGACTTGATCCTTAACCGTACCCCAAAATTGAATGGAGCCTGTGGTTTCCATGCCTTGGGGTACATAATAATACATCGTGAATTTGTATTTTCCGCTTGAAACCGGCACATCCTGAACCAGCCCCGCATGCGACGGGCTTCCGGCATCAAAGCTGTAGCTTCCGGAACGCTTGATTTCCGATGTCCGCTTGCCGGGATTCGAAGGATCAGCCCCCCAATACCACCAATTCGCCGACAATACGGGATCATTCGGCTCCCCTATTTCAAATGACGGGTCCGTCACTAAATTATTCGGCATAACCAACTGAATGGGGTTAAAATACGCCGCCTGCCAAGGATACCCGCCTCCCCAGCTCAAAAACCATTTTTGTCCATGATAATTTCGCAAAAAGAACCCCTTCAATGCATCCGTCTCATTCGGATCGATGCCGATGCTTACAAACGGAATCGCTTGAACCGTATTCCAGCGATCGCTTTTTTTGACGGAATTCGTTTCCCATACTTCACCGGCATTCGGAGCAGGACCCCCGGAACCGATTTTCCGGTAGCTGAACCTGACATCCTTCGGGTTGGAGAAAAATCCTTTAAAGCTTACATCCGGATCGGAGGTCACATAGGTTTCAACCGAATCGTCCGCACCGCTGCTCCACCAAAAATTAGGGGCAGAGTCGCTAGCAATCATTCCGCCGATATTGCTGTCGAAGTTTTCATAGCCGACGTAGAGATTCACATCATCCCAAAGCAGATAAACCTTTGTCGTATCCGGCACATCGATTCGGGTACCCATCACCATAAAATCGCTGAACGGTTCGGCGTCCCTCCATGGTCCCTCGTTGAAATCAAGCGATTGCAAAATTCGCGATTTGCCCGCGGTCGTTTTGACTGCTTTTGCAGAATAGTCGGTATTATTGATAAAGGCCAAAAATTCGTCCAAGCCTTCACTGACGGCTGTGTCTTCCGGATGCGCTGCTATATAGCTTTGCAATGCCGTAATAAGCGCGGTCTGTATGCCGTCCCAGGTTCCGCCGTTTTTCGGCGGCGCAAGCGGTATATTCAGAATGGGATCCCCTTCAAACTCGGACGGCAGAACGAACCGCTTCTTCACCATCTCAAAGCTAAGCTTGATGTCGTCCAGCATGACAAGCGCTTCAGTCCCGTTCGTCGGTGCGGCAACGGCACCGGTTCGCGGATAGCTGAGTGCGGAAGCTTCGTAAAACTCAAAGCCGCGAAGGAGCTGCTCGGCCCGTTTTTTCTGCTTGCTTGTCTGCGCTTTAATCACTGCCTGTTCCAGCAATCGTCTGCTTTCTGTTATATCTTCCTTCGTTACCGCTTCTAAATAATCAGGCTGATCGAATCTCATAAAATTGCTTCTAGGATCCGACTGCTTCCATCTTTGATACCATTCCGATTCAAAGATACGAGTAGTCCAAAAATCCTCCCACAAATCGTAATACGCCTTCAAATCGGCTGCCGCCTCTACACCGACCGCTTGCGCATACCACTCGTTCAGCAAATCGTCTACATCCTGATCGGCGTTCCACTGCAGCTTGGCCGATACCCACGGCTTCGGTCCTTCGCTGAAGTTCGGAAACAACTCCGCCACATGGGCAATAACGCTGTGATCCTGAGCGTATTTATAGTTTTCCGCCATCCTCTGCATGTAAACCCGGGGTACGTTATACGGAGATCCGTATAAATATTCATACCATCCTACATATTCGGCTGCGTCCTCCCACGCTTCGGTTATCTGCATGCCTTCAGCCGCTAAGGTCGGATCCTCCCAGGACATGCGGTCATCCGTAATATAAGGGATCACGCGGGGATTCAACTGCACGGTTGTCGGGGGATCGTACACGCTCCAGTACGCCAGCAGACCGAAATATTTATCTTCGTAGCGTTCGTCCGCCAGGACACCCTCAACTATTTTGTTAACCCACGGGTAATATACTTCCGACATATTCAAAAATCCGTTGGAATTGAGTTCGCCGCCGGCAAGCAATTTATCGGCTGCGCAATAATTCTCGCTATCATTAATTCCTAGCGAATACGAGCTAACGCCGGGATTCGCATCGAAAAATTGCTTAATCCTCCCGATCGCGACTGCAGCTGTCGTGTCGTTGAAGCAAGGCTGCCATTCATAGGGGTGCGTGGGCAGCACGCCGTCTACATAATATTCGGGATGAAGCTTTAGCTCCGCATCTGTCGGATCAAATAAATTGGCCAGATTATGATGAAATTGGATGTTGTCATGTATGCCGTTACGGCGTCCCCACTCCATATTGGCCGGCGTATTCAGGTAAAAATAAGAACGCGAAATCGTCGCAGGATCGATGCGAACGCTTTCTGCAGAAATGTCGATTGTGGTGTGCAGCGGCACATCCTCGCCATCCGGCCCCGGCATCAGCCAGCGTATGCCGAAATAACGCTCCAGAAATTCGTTGACGCCGAATTGAGTCCCCCATCCGGTTGGTCCGACAATAGCGATTGTATCCTCGTACGGATGAATGACGAACCCGTCGTCCTTTAAGCCTTGCATTTCTGCTGCGACTGCAGCTTGCGCGTCGGGAGCTTGGGAGCCGACATAAATTCGCACGTCGCCGTCATACTGGCTGCCGGCTGCGGCGAGCTCCGTCGTAGTCAGTACCGGAAGCGCTGCGCCCGTAGATTTATTAACATACTCGGCCAACGTATTCGCTGCCGCAATAACCTGGTCGGCTGCACTCGGCTCAATGACGATTACCGCTTGTCCCTGGCCATTATCGACAATCCTCAGATCCGGCGTCGGTGTCGAGCTAGGGCTCGGCGTTGCCGTACCGCCGCTCGGACTCGGCGTTGCCGTACCACCGTCCGGACTTGGCGTTGCCGTACTGCCGCCCGGACTCGGCGTTGCCGTACCGCCGCTCGGACTCGGCGTCGCCGTACCACCGCCCGGACTTGGCGTTGCCGTACTGCCGCCCGGGCTCGGCGTTGCCGTACTGCCGCCCGGGTTCGGCGTTGCCGTACCGCCGCCCGGGCTCGGCGTCGCCGTATTGCCGCCCGGGCTAGGCGTCGCCGTATTGCCGCCAGGGCTCGGACTCGTAACGCCCTTTCCATTTTTCTTAAGAGGTTGCTTTTCAAACACAGACGTATTCGCTTTCTCCGCAATGGTTACGCTTTCAATTCTGCCTTGGCCAAGCGCTTGAATGACGGCGTCAAGAATGAGTAGTATAACGGCTGCGTCATCTCCGGTGTCCAGAACGATACCGGTCGCCTGTTCGTACACATGCAGCCGCTTAACCGTCCCTTGCGAGATTTCCAATCTGATGCCTTTCGCAAGAACATTCACGGCTTCAAAGCTGCCTTTCAGCTCTACGATTCCATCGGCAGGCAATTCCTCGCCGAGCTGCACTTCCGCAGCGCCTTGACTTGTCAAATCCGCCGTTTCAAGTATCGCCGAAGAAATGACCGTAAGCTTTACGACGGTTGTGGATCCTTCCAATACGACTCTGACCGTTCCGTTACGCTTGTCAACGATAACGTTCCCGAGCTTGGAGTCCCGGAAATGGACGCTGTTTCGGCCTCCTCCGTTCACCTTCGTTACTCCCTGCACCGTCACATTTTCCAAGGTGACGTCGCCTTCGCCGATTCCTTCCGCGAGCAGCAGGTTTCCGGTTATGGTCATATTCCGCAGCGTGACTTCGCCGGCGTTAACCGCAACATCTCCACGAACCGTTTCGTTCCCGGCAGCAGGTCCATATAGGCCGGCTTTCTCATAACTCCTCGGCAATAACGCTCGAGCGAGCGATACGACAGTTTCGGCTCGCGTTATGGGTGCCGACGGACGGAAGATTTGATCCTCGTATCCCACCATGATTTGCTTGCCGGCAACTAGCGCGACAGCGGCTTGTCCCCATTCGGCGATTTGTTCGTAATCACGGAACGCAGCAGCAGCCGTATCGTCAACCTGTTCGTCATGCTTCAGCAGCCGGGCAATCATAGCTGCCGCTTCCAGCCTGCTGATCAGATGCTTCAAACCGATCGTACCGTCTGGATAACCTTCCATATAACCGGCTTTCACCGCTTTGGCCGCTTCTTCATATTCCCAGTCCGATGCCTGCAAATCCGTAAAGCTGACGGGCGCCTTCTCTTCGAAAGCAAAGGAACGGTTGACTAAAGCGATAAATTCCCCTCTCGTTATCGGCTGATCAGGTTTGAATGTGTCGTCCGGATAGCCTTGTATTCGGCCTGAATGCAGCCAGTCAAGCACCTGCTTTTCAGCCCAATGCCCCTTCATATCGGAAAGCAAGGAGGAAGCCGCCGGGCGAGCGGAAGCGTCGGCAGGCAGGGCATTTCCCTCGGCAATGTCTGAAGAATTCCGCTTGAGATTTTCATCCGCGAACGCATGCTGAACGGTTGTAAAAAGCAAACAAAAAGTCATCAGAACGACGATCAGCTTTCGACTATATTTTTTAGATTTCACATGACACCTCCAACAGAATGTAGCCAAATGGGCAGCACGAAATAACCTCGCAGCAGGCTGCGTGGTATGGAAGACGATACGTTTACGTAGTAGCGACGCCCCTCCTATCCCACAGACATTACATTCGAATGTATATATTTACTTTATGTAAAACGGTCGTCCCGAACAAGGGCAAATACTTGTCTTGTTCCGCACTCTATTGCTCTCTATTACGCTTCTTGCCATTTTTGAATTATAATTAGGTAAAGTAATGCAAGGGAGGATGAGATGGTCATGAAGAGCAATTTCATAGAAAGAGAAGGCGGATTCCAGCTTCATTTTTTGGAATGGAAGCCGCAGACGGCAAGCGATCGGCTCCCCGTCATTTGTTTACATGGCAATCTCTCCAATGCAAGGATGTACAAGTGGGTCGGGGACGAGTTGTCTTCCGCGAAACTTGAGAAGCCAAGACATGTGGTTGCCATTGACTTTAGAGGGTGCGGGGATAGCGGTTTGCCGGAAGCCGGGTTTTCATTACAGCATATGGCATCCGATATTGAGGCTGTAATGATTCGTCTAGGAATAAGTAAAGCCCACTTTATAGCCTATTCAAGAGGTACGGCTTACGCGTTGCAATACGCTTTGCGAAATCCCGACAGCGTTCAAGGACTTGTCATCGGCGACTACCCGGCACATTATACGAAGTTCAACGAAGATTGGGCTAAAAGTATGGTGAACGCATACAAGCTATATGACTCTTGGGAAAGTTTATATAACGTGCTGGCTTCCTCCGAGCTATTAAGCAGAGAAGCGTTCGAGGCCGGCAAAGAAACCTATTATGTTGAAAAAGCGGGTGTAATCCAAAAAAGATACTCAAAAGACTTTCCCGTCAGGCTTCAGCTCGAATCCGCCGATTACGATCTTACGCCGGCGCTAGACAATATCCAAGGGAAAATGTTGATCCTTAAAGGAATGGAACCTGGTTCACTGCTTAACGACGAACAAATAAACGCATATCTTAACTACAATCCCGAGATCGTTCGGGTTCATCAGGCGGGGCATGACGTCTTTGAACCGAGGGAACAAGTCAAAGAAGCGCTTTTGAATTTTTTCAGCCGCCAAGGATAAACTGTCCTTTGGGACGCTCGCGATTTCTGTTGAATTAAAAACACTTTTGGAAAAGACGGAGGATGGAATCCCAACCTCACATCCCTGTTCGCCGCTTCCGTGCGCTGCAGTCCGATTCCGCCCAATTGGTATCGAGTGCGTCGTACTTTTCTATCCTCCAGTCCGAAAAAGCCCATTTGCAACGGCTATTTTCAAAACGAAAAAGCTGTCCTTCGGTCATGAAGACCTCGTCGGACAGCTTCTTTTATTAGCCCGCTTCTCCACCCTGCTGGCGGACTGGGCATAAAGAGCGGCATAAGCCGCGACGATTGAAAGAGCGAGGGATAACAAAAGCTGCGCGGCAAAAACCGCCAGAGCTTCGGATTAATTCAGCTTCCTTACGCTTCCGCCTTCCGTTCGAAAAGCCGGACGATCTCTACGATCACTTCAACCGCCTTGAGCATCGTATCGACCGAGACATATTCGTAACGACCGTGAGCGTTCTCGCTGCCCGTAAAAATATTAGGCGTCGGCAGTCCCATATAGGACAACTGGGAGCCGTCGGTACCGCCGCGGATCGGCCGTACGATCGGTTCGATGCCCAAGTTCGTCATGGCCTGATGGGCGATATCGACGATTTCCATAACAGGCTCGATTCGCTCCCGCATATTGAAATATTGATCGCGTATTTCCAGGCTGATCCGTTCTTCTCCGTAAACTGCTCTCAGCTCCTCGACGATACGAATCAGCTCCGCTTTTCTCGCCTCGAACCGTTCGCGGTCGAAATCCCGGATGAGATACTGCAGCTTCGTCTCTTCCACATCGCCGTGAACGGACTGAAGATGATAAAAGCCTTCATACCCTTCGGTAAACTCGGGCGCTTCGCCGATCGGCAGTCTGCCGTTGATTTCCATCGCGATCTTGGCGGCATTCACCATTTTTCCTTTGGCGGAGCCGGGATGCACGATTTTCCCTTTGCATGTTATACGTGCGGCAGCCGCGTTAAAGCTCTCGTATTGCAGCTCGCCGAGCGCTCCTCCGTCCATCGTGTAGGCGCAGCTTGCTTGAAAAGCCGCCACGTCGAAGCGGTGCGGGCCTCTTCCGATTTCTTCATCGGGGGTGAACGCCACTCTCACTTTCCCGCGCTTGATTTCCGGATGCCGGATCAAATAGGCCATTGCGGTCATGATCTCGGCCATCCCAGCTTTATCGTCGGCCCCCAGCAGCGTCGTGCCGTCCGTCGTGATCAGCGTATGCCCTTCGTATCCGGCCAGCTCCGGAAAGTCCCGCGGAGACAAGATGATTTGCATCCCTTCGTTCAAAATAATGTCCTTGCCGTCGTATCGCTCCACGATCTGCGGCTTGACGTTCGCGCCCGTGAAATCGGTCGCCGTATCGATGTGCGCTAGAAAGCCGATCGTCGGCACGGGCTTGTCCGTATTGGCGGGAAGCGTCGCCATGACATAACCGTGCTCGTCCATCGTCACGTCTTCCATGCCGATTTCCTTCAGTTCTTCGACAAGCATGCGGCCAAGCGTCAGCTGCCCGGGCGTAGTCGGACAAGTTTGGCTGCCGTCATCCGATTGGGTATCCACCTGCACGTAGGAAGTAAATCTTGTTATGATCTCATTTTTCACGCTTCAATCAGCTCCTTTACGATCATTCTAATACAACGGCTGCCTCATGGGAAACCTGCGATTGATCTCCGCCTAACCTGCTCGGATCGGCTGCTCGATAAGCGAACATAACCTTGGCTCTCCCCTCCCCCCCAAACGAACAAGAATAAACGCTTATCGGCGTCTTTGACGCCGGCGTTTACCGTAGGTTTAGAGCCTTTTCCACGATATACTTTCTGACGCAAAAAGACGCCGAAGGACAACAGCATCGCTGCCGTCCCCGGCGCATTCTCACTACTTCAATCCGGCGAGCCTTTGCCGTCTGATTTCATCGCGATGCCTGTCGGAGATTCGGCGCATCGCTTCTCCGATCGCATTCCACGTCATGTCCGGATAATGAGCCCGATAGTCATTGGATTCGGAACCGCGGAAGCCCCATACGAGAATGTTCCGCGCTCCAGCATCATAGGCTGCGTCGGTCGCCCAAATGATTTCTTCTTCCCTTCCTTTGTGCGTGCCGTAGCCCTGTATCCAAATGTTGTGGTCTTTGTTGAACTTCTCGCAAACCTCCAGATTCCGTTTGGTTCTTTCGTAGACGAAATCGTATGGGTGAGCTTCCGGGTAATGGCTCCAGTACGGATCGGAGCCGATATTGCTCAGCGAATCGAGGCTGCAAATCGCTTCGATGGAGTCGAGATTGATCCCGTATGAGCCTCCGAGCATGACGCAGACGATATTTTCCATCTGCTTTTGATGGCTGTGCGCCGTAACCTCTCGGAAATAATCGACGACGGACCAGATGCGGAATTGTTCCACCTGCTCGTCGAACGTTGCCGGCATCGGTTTTCCGTAACGCTCGCGGAATAACGCTTTGCACCGTTCGCAGTAACAAGTCCACACCTTCGGCTTGCCGTTCTCCATCGATTTGGCGGCCAAATGCGGCTCGTCCCAAAAAATGCTTTTCCCGCCGATATCCTGCACGACGTCGATCCATTCCTTCGTAAAGCTGCGGAAATGCGGGCTGTTCAAGCATGCCCTGACCGGGTCGACCGTGCCGTCCGAATAAACCTGGTGGCTGTCCGGGTAATAGGCCAAGAAATGCGATTTATCCCCCGGAGGTCCGCCAAGCCCCCAGTTGTCGATCCAAACATCCAAGCCGTGATCTTCGGTCATTTGCACGATTTCCTTCATGATGCTGCGGTGACGATCCCAGTCCGTATGCGAAAACATATGGACGACCAGGTTGAAATGATGATTGACGATGTCGCGAAGATCGGTTTCTACATGCCGCAATATTCTGTTACCGTGGTAAGCGATGCCTTTTACAAGCTTATTCGATTGATTAGTCGTCATCATAACTCACTCCTTAAGCAAATGATCATGTCAAAAGTTTGTTCTACATCCGCGATAAAACGGTTTACTCAGGCACGCCCAAAACGGCTCCCTTTGCGTTTCCCCTGCATGCTCACCGATACGGGAAGCGGAAGTTCGCCTTGCGTCTGGACCTTTTCCGAACTCCGATCGGTTTTGTCAATCATCCTGTTTTCCTCCGTAGCGCAAATCGAAAGGTTGGTTTATAGTAATAGCAATCGGTCACTTTCACAATATCAGCGATTGCGATGGGAGGGTATGCTTTCTATAGCCATGTGTTTGGATTATATAATCAACATCTATTTCTCCGGCACAGCTTTCCGGCATCCTCTCGGCTTTCGGCAACAAAAGCTCGTAATCGCAAGGTAAAACATTCGACGTATACGGGAGGCATGAGGCTTCATGGCCACGTTTTTGGATTATGTGATCAGTCCGCAGCCTATTCAAATTGTGGATCTGAAGGTCGATCGCGCTAAATTGAAGGTTAAAAGCTTGACCGTGCTGCAATACGGCCATTTACCGGGCAGAACCGTCAAGATGAAAGGCAATCAAAACGACTTTTGGTCATTCACATACATTTCAAGAGGCAGGGGCACCTATCAGATCGAAGGCGGACCCGTGCAGGAGCTGAAGGCCGGAAACCTGTTCTGGGAATGGCCGGACACCAAGTTTAATTACGGCCCTTATCCCGGCGAGGATTGGGACGAGCAGTACGTATGCTTCGAAGGCATGCGCGTTCAGGAATGGATCGACAGCGGCATCTTCGCAACCGAAAGCGTAATGGAGGTGGGCAGCGATCCGCTTTGGTCCCACAAAATGGGCGCCATTGGAGCGTATTTGGAAAGCGGTGTGCCGGATAACGCCGATCGTGCCGCATTTTTGCTGGAATCGCTGGTGTACGATCTTGCACAAACCCATTTCATCAACAGCGCCGCCGACCGCTATACGATCAAACAGGATTTGGCCCTGCGCATTCTGGAGGATCTCTCCAATCACCTTTACCAGGAGTGGAACGAGCAGGAGGTGTGGGAGCGGAACCACGTTTCGCGTTCGACTTTGAGGAGAATCGTTCACCATTACACCGGCTATTCCTTGAACGAATATATACACCGCCTGAAAATAGCCGAAGCCAAAAAGCTGCTGAACCATACTTCGCTGCAAATCCAGGAGATCGCTTTAATGCTCGGCATCGAGGATATCACGTACTTTTCTAGGCTGTTCAAAAAATACACGGGCGAATCGGCGTTATCGTACCGGAAAAAGACGACTAAGTATTGAAGAAAGACCGGCTCATGCCCCCACGGTAACATCGGATAGCAAAGGTGCTCCCGTGACCCGGCCCCGGCATGTACGCCCGAAGCCGGAATTGCGGCTCTCCCCGCCGGCCCTAAAGCCTCCAACTTGGAAAAACCCTTCAATCCATCCCGCACAGGGGTGATCGAAGGGTTTTATCGTTCGTCTAGGCTCTAGTTTCTATTTCCAAGAAAGCGGATCGAAGCCGGCCGCTTTAATCGCTTCATTCACTTCTTTCACGATCTCGGCACCACCTTTGTTCATAAACTCTTGCGGCAGCTTATCCCAATCGGACAATGGACGCTCGCCTACGACAATTTTGACTTCTTCGTCGATGTGCTTCTGGACGATTTCGGGATATTTCGTGCTGAGCGACTCGACAAAAACGCGGAACGTCGGATCGACGAAATGTTTGTAGGTTCCATCGTATTTTTCGACGATTTCAATCGCTTCCTTCAGTTGAGGAGCAATGTAAATTTTCGAATATTGGTTATCCGCATCCTGCTTCGGCCAACCCACGATATCGACCAAGTAATTGACCGGCGCTTTGCCTTCCTCCGGCTTTGACGGCGTCACTTTTCCGTCCGTAATCTGGTAGCCTTGCCCCTTCAAGCCGTACAGCCAGTCGTAATCTTTGTTGGAATCGTTACGCTGGTCAAGCGCGTAAAACTGGCGGCCAAAGTCGAGCATTTGCAAAATGCGTTCGATTTTGTCCTTGTCGCCCTTCAGCTTGGCGCTCAGGGTGGTGATGCCGTAGTAGCCCGCTTGCGCGACATGACCTTGCGAGCCGTCCGCTCCTTTGAAAGGCGGAATCGGAATGACTTTGGCGCCCGGAGCCGCGTCGGTAAGCGATTTCATATCGGTCTCGCTCATGCCTCTAGCCGAGATCCGGTAAATGCCGGCCTTGCTCGTCCAGAAATCTTTGGCGGAATCGACGACATTTTTAATGACTGGGAAGTCTTTGGTCATCGCGCCGGCTTTATAGACGTCGGTCAGGAATGAAATGTATTCTTTGCGCGCAGGAGCGATATAACCGGGAATGATTTGGCCGTCGCTGTTTTTATGATACCAGGCCGTGCCCGTGTAGTAGGCGGATGCGTTATAATACGGCCATAAGTTAGCGGACATGACCATGCCGTACGTATCGTCCTTGCCGTTCTTATCGGGATCGTTCTTCGTGAAAGCGATAGCCACTTGCTTCAGCTCTTCGAAATTGGTCGGTTCCTTCAGGCCCAGATTATCCAGCCAGTCTTTGCGGATCATAATCTGATCGTTGTAGATCGCGGGATAATATCGCGGAATCCCGATGATTTTGCCGTCAACCGTAACCGCATCCCATATTTCCTTCGGTACGCGTTTTAACGATTCGTATTTGTCGATATACTCTTTCAAATCAAGAAACGCGCCTTGCTTCGCCCATTTATAGAAGCCTTGCGACGGATCCTCGATCATGACCACATCGGGAATGGAGCCGGAAGCGACCGTAGCGGCCAGCTTTTGCTGGTAGTCGGCATACGGAATGATCGAAGGCTTAAGATCCACATTGAATTTTTCATTGACCATTTTTAAGCCTTGGCCGTCAACCGGGGACGGATTGCCGTACGTAAAGGTCATCGACGAAATCGCGATTTTTTTGCCTGCGGAGCCCGTCGCCTCCGGACTTGCGCCCGGACTGCTGCTGGCCGGCTTATCCGAAGCTTTCGTTTCCGGTTCTTTCGTGGAAGAGCAAGCTACTACCCCGGAGAGCATGACAGCCGAAAGCGCGAAGGCCGACACTTTTTTCAAACTTGTTGTCATTGGAATTTCCCCCATTTTAAAAATATTTGGCAATACCCCATAAGCCCTTACATTGGAAGGATAAACGGCTTCGCTGCCCTAAACGCTTCCTTTTCGTTGAACAAAAAGCAGCTGTCCAAAAGTCGGCATCACCCCTTTCAATCGAATGCTGCTCGCCGAACGCCGCCGATTGGCAGGCGAACGCCGGTACCGTCAATTCTCCGAATAAACGCGCTAGCCTTTAACCGAGCCTAACAGTACGCCTTTGGCGAAATGCTTTTGCAGGAAAGGGTACACCAGCAAAATCGGCAGCGTCGCAACCAAAATCGCAGCCATCTGCACCGATTCCATCGGCGGCGGGTTCTCCATCAACTGTCTGACTTTATCCCCGTTTAAGGCTGAAGCCGGCTGGTTTACGATGACGATTTGCCGCAGGATCGCTTGGATCGGCCATTTGGCCGGATCGTTGATGTAAAGGATGGCGCTGAAATAGTTGTTCCAGTGTCCTACCGCATAAAACAAGCCGAAAGCCGCGAGAGCGGGCTTCGAAAGCGGGAGCACGATCTTCCGGAATATTTGCAGGCCCGTCGCACCGTCGATGATCGCCGCCTCCGTAAGCTCCTGCGGGATGTTGTAGAAAAACTGCCGGATGATGATCAAATTGTACGAGCTGATCGCGCCCGGTATGATGAGCGCCCAGATCGAATCGAGCAAGCCCGTTTCTTTAACAATCAGATACGACGGAATGAGCCCCGCTCCGAACAGCATCGAGAACAAAACCATAAATACCATCGTCTTCTGCCCGACGATCGGCCTCGTCAGTGCGTAAGCCATCGTTGAGGTGAAAAACAGGTTCGTAAATGTGCCGAGAACCGTGATATAGACTGTATATATCAGAGATCGCAGGAAAGACGGCGATTCGATGATGTACGTGTAAGCGCCGGCATCCCAGTTGGTCGGCCACAAAATAAACGATTTCGTCATGATATCTTTAGGAGAAGAGAACGATACGGAAAATATATATAGGATAGGAAAAATCATAATGACGGCCACGACAACGAGAAGCAAAACGTTGATCGAATCTCCTATCTTTTCGGCCCATGTTCGATGTTTCATTGCTACGATCCCCTTTGCCTGTAATCTGAAAGCGCCTGACGATCCTCTTTCTAGTAAAGCCCGTCTTCGCCCATCTTCTTCACGAAATAGTTCGCCGTTACGACCAGGATGAGACCGACAACTCCTTTAAACAGGCCGACGGCGGTCGCAAAGCTGAAGTCGGATTGCTGAATCCCCTTGTAATAAACGAAAGTGTCAAGGACGTCGCCAACCTCTTTGTTGAACGGATTCAACATGAGGAAGATTTGCTCGAAGCCCGTATCGAGAACGCTGCCAAGCCGCATGATCAGGAGGATAACGATCGTGCTTTTTAATGCCGGAAGCGTAATATGCCAAATTCTGCGGAAACGCCCGGCTCCGTCCATGACGGCCGCTTCGTAAAGCTCCGGATTGATGCTGGCCAAAGCGGCGAGAAAAATGATCGTGCCCCAGCCCGTTTCCTTCCAGATGACCTCGAAAACGACTAACGGTACGAACATGTCCGTGCTTGTCAGGAAAGGAATCGGCTCCATGCCGAAAAGCAAATGGAGGAGCTGATTGATAACACCCGCATTTCGGAGCAGCGCCGTAACGATACTGATGACGACGACCCAGGACAAAAAGTGCGGCAAATAAACGACGGATTGCACGATTCTTTTGAATGCCCGGCCCCTGACTTCGTTCAGCATCAGAGAAAGCAGGATCGGCGCGGGAAAAACGAACAATATTTGCATGAACGAAATGAACAGCGTGTTATACAAGACGCGGATGACTTCCTGATCTTCGAATATTTTGGCAAAATGGCGCCATCCCACCCATTCGCTGTGCAGAAATCCGGAGAACGGGCTGTAATCCTGAAAAGCGATTACCGAGCCAAGCAGCGGAATATAGCGATAGACGATGAAATAAAGCAGTCCCGGCAGCACAAGCAAATACATATAGCGTTCGTTCCATATGCGCTTCCGAAAAAAGGATTTTTTCCCCGGTACGGCCGCAGCCATCACCGCAGAGGTTTCTTTCTCAAGCACGTTCAAAACAAGCCCCCCTTAGTCTCTGCCAATACATATCCCGACTATGGCGATTGATGTTTTTGCCGTCGTCAAATACCAATGTCATGTAAAATAACATCGTTGTATTGGATTTTATATTCATAATAATTGGAACACACAGAAATCTTGCGCAAAATGCGGCTTGAAGCGCTTGGAGCAAACGATCAAACATAAAGCGTTTACATTGCGCTATTTATATCCATATAAGGATATAAACTTCAGATGTCTTTTATTTTCCGCTGTCCTTTCGCTCTTGTTGTTTATGATTTTATCAAAGCAAATTCGCAATGTGAATGAACCCTGTGTTCAAAAGTTGGATTATATGTTTATCGTTTATGAAATATATGACGATTAATTTTCAACACTTAATCCAATCCAGAACAATTGGAGTTAGGGAGTCCTCCTAATGTAACGATGCATAACATTAAGTTCCCATTCGAATGCCTGGCAGGAGTAAGGCGCAGCGTCTTCCTTTTTTCCCTAACGTCCCCGTCCCCCGTTGTCGCCCTCGTTTCGTTCGCTCATCACAAGGCTAAACGGCTGCGCCAGTCCTTTAAAGGACTGGCGCGATTACCGCGAAATCGAACAATCAGCGGAGGATATACTTTCAGACATTAAAAAAAACCGGTTGAGGCGGCACCCCTTCCGGTTTTATGGATTCGTTTCATTCAATAAAACTTCTATTCGTTTGCAGGCATTTTCCGGACTTTCCATGTTAGCCCACAGCAGGTTCAGCTCGTCGTACAGCATATTGATCCCGTTTTGCATCAGTCCGAGGCTCGTAAGCGGCTTCGCCTTGGGCAGCACGTCCATAAACCGATGGTAATGCGGCGGATGCACCTCCGGGTTATACAGGCCGGTATCCTCTGCGACGGAGCGAAGGGCAGGTATCGTGCAGCCTTGCTGCTTCAACAGCTTTTGCGCTTCCTCGCCCGTCATAAAATCGACGACCCTCTGCGCCAGCTCGGTCTTGGAGCTCATGCCGTTAATCGCAAGGCCGCCCCCAAGGAGCAGCGTATTTTGCGATGTCGGGAGCACATCCCATTGTATCGGATGGTCGCGAAATTCGTTCATAAAGTAATACGTGGTCATAATCATGGCGATGCGTTCTTTGACAAACAAGCTTTCCGCCAAGTGATTGCTTCCGTGCGTAAATATAGGCGAAACCTGATGCTTATACATAAGCTGAACGCAATACTCCAACGCTTCGACGTTGCTCGGCAGCGATAATGTGCTGCGCCCGTTTTCGGGGGAAATGATTTGCCCGCCGTTTTGCATCAGGAACACCGGCCACCGGTTGATCGACGACGAGAAGCAAAACCCGTACTGCTCGACAATCCCGTCCGCATTCGGCGTTCCCGTGCAGCGAAGGGCGATTTCAAGCAGATCGTCCCAGCTTTCGATGATAGGCTGATCCATTCCTTTATTTTGCATAATCGTTTGGTTATAACATATCACGACCGGCGAAAATACGAACGGCGCTGCAAGCATACGGCCATCGTGAGCAAAAAGCGCGAATACTTCCGCATAACTCGTGCTTTCGGGATTCAAATGAGGAGGAACGTAACCGGCAAGCATATCCGTCCGGCCGCTTTGGACCCACGCGCGGTAATGCGATTCCGACATCATAAATACATCCGGCCCTTGATCTTGCTCGATCAGCCGGATCAGAGTCTCGGTGTAATCGTCGACCGAAAGCACCGAAAGCTCAATACGCACGAACGGATGGCGTTCCTCGAACAAACGTATGATCCTGCGTACGATCTCGATCTCGTATGAACCGGAAAACCAGGCAATATGAAGCGTTTCAACAGGCAGCTCCCCCTCGGGGATAACAACGCGATTGCCCTTGCCGGCAATTTTCTCGATCAGCCCTTCATCGACCAGATCGGCCAGCACTTTGCGAATCGAAACGCGGCTTAAGTTATATTTCTCGCTTAGCGTATTTTCGGGCAAAATAAATTCTCCGGGCTTGAGCTGACCGCTGACAATTTCGTCTCGAAGCTGCTTATGGAATTGGTCGTAACGCTCTTTAAATTCGTTTCGTCTCCCAAGCACTTATACCGCCCCTATACATTTCAATAATTTACAAGTATACCATGTCCGGGAGGCAAAAGTCATGCGGAGCGCCCTGTTGACGCATTGCCCGGCTATTCCCCTACCTTTCGCATGTTTCCGCTGCCGCTTTTTTCGTTGTCGCAGCCGTCCGCTACAGCCGCCAAGCGCTCCGTTATACGCTCGCTTCTGCTGTGACGGCGTGCCGTTCGCAGGTTACGCCGAACAAGAGGTTCGTTTCCTTCGTCGCCTTGGCACCATCGGGAACCGGCACCCATACGACCGTTCCCGGCTGGGCGCGCTCAATCCGATAACCTTCGCTTTCGTCAGGCAGGATGGAGACGGCTCTTCTCGACTCTTCCCAGCGGAATATTTGCTCGCCAGTCCAGAACGTAAAATTCCGCTTGCGCGCGCTGCCGACAACCTCGCGCAGCGCATCGGCTACATGCGCCTGGTTCAATATATGATATTGGTGGAACAAGAAATGGGCGACGCCGCCCCGAACGCCGGCTGCCGTTTCCAAAAACGGCGTTATGACGCTCGTATCGGGAAGAGAAGGATGCTCCAAATCCTGGGTCAAAAAGCCGATTTCAAGCACGTTGTATAGCCTGTTGCGGTCATCGAATCTTGCGATCGGATAATACGGACGGCATGTTCCGAATAAGAAGCCGACGTTGCCCTTTTTGCTCGGTCCGCGGGTTTGGTCGCTCCGTATGCCGTTCCGCTCGCACCATTCGAACAGCTCGCCCCAGCCCTCCACGCGGGTATAGTGATTCTTATTCGACACGATCGGCACGCCTGTTTTCTCGCGGATAAAAGCAAGCTGACGTTCGAACTCTGTCTGTGCCCAAAACCCTTTATCCAAATGTAATGCGTTATAATGAAAAGCCAGCTCGTGGCCTTCGGCTTTGACCTGCTCGTAGACGTCCGGCGAATAGCCCGGCTCGATCATGCACCATGTGGAACGGACATCGCATTCCTTCAGCACCGAAAGCGTTTCGTACGCGGATTCGTCCGCATTCACATCGCTGTCATGCGAGATCATCGCAACCCGCTCGACCCCGTCCGGCCAATAATCGACGAACGGAAGCGTCATGTTTTTGGCGACGACCGCTTTCAGCAGGACGCTTACCCATGCATCCCTCCACCAATCCGCGTACGGATACGCGTAGTACGGATAACCCGTTTCCGTCCGTTTCCGGTCAAGCTCCCAATCCATTTCGCAGCGGTCGTCCGCCTTCAAAATGCCTTCGTCCAAGCTGCCCGTTCCGTCCGGCGCCGGTATGCCGTCCTCGACAACCGGTCCCGTCCCTTGCTGAAAACCGACGATCGTATACGGAATATCGACGTTCCAGCGGATGACTTTGCCTTTGCCGACCGAAATCTCAAGTATCGCGGGCGCGAGCGGTTCCCCTTCACGCGTATGACGGTGCAGTTGTCCGGCACCTTTAACGGCATGAGCCCCATCGGCGGAAACCGGCAGCCACGGCTTCGCTTTTAAATAACGCAGCGGCTCTCCCGCGTATTCGGGGATTTCCGCATAACCGGCTTCTCCCGCTATTTCCCGGCAGGACAGCCTCCCGGCCATCCGGTTCAATCCGCCGCTCGAGATCAGCGTTCCCCCTTGCTCGGCATACTGCAAGAGCTGTCCGATCGACTCCTCGCTCTCCTCGGACAACGCTGCGATTACGACATCATATCCTTGCTCGGACAATTTTTCCGCGGTATGGATTTCACTGTACGGAATGCCGGAGCTTTTCAGCATCTCCCCGACATAAGCTTCAAATACATCGACCCCGTATTTCCAGCGGCGTTCAGCTGCAATCGTATCAAGTAAAAGCGCAACACGCGCCATTTTCATGTTCGCCACTCTCCTGTCCAGTAGTCATTTATGCTAGTTTTTTTTCACTTTAACACACTTGTATACTACAGGTATACAAACATGCTGTCAACATTGTATGCCAGCCGTTATCCGGCTTGTTTCCTCCCTTCGTCCACGAACGAAGCGAGTCTCTTCTAATATCCGAAGACCCGGAATACATCCGGGCCTTCTTGTCCGAGCTTGGACTTGCAGCTGAAAAAGCTACTCCTTGCCGGCTTGCACGCGCTCGAGCAAACGCCTTAACATCGACGCACCCTCCGCACGGGAAACATGACGCTCCGGGATTAGCCTAGAGGCGTCGTCGCCTTCCAGCAAGCCTGCCGCGGCAAGAGCGGCGGCGGATGCTGCCGCCCATTCCGGTAAGCTCGACGCATCGCTGAACGCGGATAGCCGTTCCATATCCGGAGCGTTCTCATTCATGTCGGCAAATGCAAACGCACGCTGCAGCACGACGAACGCTTCGGCTCGAGTGACGAGGCTTTCCGGACGGAACGTTCCGTCCTCGTAACCCTCAAGCAAGCCGAAGCTTGCGGCTTGGGCAACCGTATCCGCATACCAACTGTTTGATGCAACATCGGCGAACGAACCGGGAGCGGCTGCCATCCGTTCAGGCAATCCGAGCGTCCGCAATAACGCGGCTGCGAGCTCGGCGCGCGTCATGGCGCGGTCGGGCGCGAACAACCCGTTCGGCTCCCCTTGCAGAATAAGGCGGGAAGCGAGCGCATGAACCGATGCCTGCGACCAATGCGATGCGGTGTCTGCGAATGCGACCTCGTTATAAATCAACGCATAAACGCTGTTCGTCATACTGCGAACGACTGCGTACCAAACGCCGTCCCTTTGGACGACTCGCGTAGGCACATGCCGCAAGCTGCCGTTCGGCTCCAGAACGACCGCCGTAGCGATGCGGGACGGATCGTTATCGGCCGGAATGCGAAGCTCCCTTTCTACGTAACCGGTAAAGCTGTCGATGGTAACGGTCCGGCCGTCAAATTCCGCCGTCAGCGTAAACTCGACCGGAGGCGCAGCCAACAGGACACCGGCCTCGCCCGCCGCGTTTTCCAGCGCTTGAACGCTCTGGTTGGAGCCGGCTGCGACTTCGATGCGAATGCGGATCTCGTCCAGCGACGCATCTGCGCCCAAGCGTGACGCGATTTCCCCGATCCCGGCAAGCGTCATCGGCAGCCTGTAGGCGGCGATAGCCGTTCGGATCTCCAGCACCACTTCGTGTTCATCCATTTGCTTGACGGATTCGCCTGTCAGCTCCCCAATCATTCGGTCAGCTGCCTCCGCCTCTATAACGAAAGTGGAGCGATCCTCTGCCGTTTGCAGATAAGCAGCCAACTTAGCCGGATTCAGCCGGATGCTCACGACCTCGCGTCCTTGGTCATCGGCTTCCTTACTTATCGCCGCCAGATCGGTCTGCGCTTTTCCGTTGACGACGACTTCAGTATTCGTCTCCGGCTTAGGCGACTGCGACGGCGCCGCGGAGGCGTTTGGCGATGACGATTGTGTTGGTGATTGTGTCGGTGTCGGCGTCGGTGTCGGCGATGTTGTCGGCGTCGGCGATGTTGTCGGTGTCGGCGTCGGCGTCGGTGTCGGCGATGGTGTCGGCGTCGGCTCGGAAGCCTCCTCTCTGATTACCGTTACCTTGTACCCCCTGGTCGTTAATCCGTCCGCAGCCGATACGACTATACTGATCTCGTTCGTTCCTTCACGGAGCGCAATCGACTGAGAAATGCCGCCGCTTGGCACGGACTGCCTGTTCACAGTAATTGATGCTCCCACGTCGGCGGCAATAGCCGTAACCGTTATGTTTTCCGTTTCGTGAACGGCACGAACCGCATATTGCAGCTCATCCGGTTGGAAATCCGGACTCAGGCTTCCGGTGCTGACCGTCAATCCGGACAAAGCTGCGCTTGCTTCCGCAGCTACTCGAACGGTTAACGTATTGGATTGCACGGTTGCGCCGTTCAGCGTTACCGAAGCAGTGATTTGCGCTTCTCCCGCGCGTACCGCCGACAGCTTGCCGTCCTCGATCGATACCGCGCCCGTGCCGCTAACCGAATACGTCACTTGCGCTCCCGACATATCGCGCGTCGTCCGCCCTTTCTCCAGCAATCCTTTTATCGACAGCTCCGTTTGTTCCCCAGCCTTCAGTTCCGTAGACGATGCGGTCAATTCCGCGCCTGCCAGGCCCAGCACAAGCTCGGGAATCGTATAGCGGTATAAATTAGGCCCTTCGGGATTGGCATATAGATAAAACCGGCCAAAATCGTCCTGCGCCACCTTACGGGCTTCCGTCGCCAATACGGTAACGGCTTTCGTCGCGGCATTGATTTTGAAAAATCTCCCTGCAACCGTCGCATAAACGTTGCCATCCGTTCCCGTCGTCATGGAGCCGTCGATCCATCTGCCGCTTGCGTCCGGAAATTCGTTCTTGCTGTAAACGACTTCGCAGGTAGCCGGGTCGAAAATGAACAGCGCGCCGTTCGATAATCCCCAAATGTTGCCGTCCGGACCGAGATGGAGAGCTGTGATCGCCTGGCCGCCTTTAACCGGAACGATCTCGAACACCTTCTCCCCTTTAGCGACGTCCCACACGAACAGCTTTGCTTCGGCCGCCTTCGGCGTTCCGCCCTGGCCTCCGTGAATCGAAGTCCCGCCGTAGAGCAAGCCGTCTTTGTATACAAGCGACAGGATGCTCTGATCCGGCACGATATTCCAATAAATGTCCGGCTCGCCTCTTTGCGCGTAATCGTAAACCGCCAAAGCGCCGCCGAGCAAGCTGTTTTTCGGGACCGTGCCGACAAACAATTTATTCAGCTCTTCGGCCGTCTCTACGGCAAAGGGCCGGTCCTGCAAGGTGTATCCCGGAATATTCGGATTATAGGTCATGCTGAAAATCGGCTTCGGATTCAGCAGCTCCGGATTCGACCTGTTCCACGGTTCGTTCAAGTCGTATTCGTATATTTTGGCATCCGGATAAGCGCCGATGAACAGTTTATCCGATGTCGCAGCCATTCCTTCACCCTGGCCGATGCCGTTAAAATAACGATTTTCCCCGCTTGACGGCGTATACTTGCCGAGATTTCCTTGCAGATAACCCGCCGTATAAATGCTGCCGTCCGGTCCTTGCAGGATGTCGTGAATCATGACGGGCTCGGCCGGCACCTTCACATCCGTAACCCGAACGGCCCCGGTCGTCAAATTGTACTTATAGAGCTTCCCGTCGTTTCCGGACAGGCCGACCAGACTGTAACCCGGGAAGCCTTCCTCATGCAGCTCGACGAACGAATACGAGATCGCCGCTCCTTCGATCGAAGCGCCGAGCGAACGGTATACGTTCGTATCGAGATCGTATTCGAACAGCTCGCCGCCGAGCCCCGCGAAATAGATTTTGTTCGCGACAGGCGATACGGGCGAAACGCCTCGGGAAACGTTCGTAAACACATCGGCTTTCGCTCCCGTGTCTCCGTTCGTCACTTCGACCAGCTGGCCTGACTCTACGTCGATGACGAAATATTCGTTCGCGTTATTCGCTTCCTTACGCGCAAACAGCTTGCCGCCGGCCAGATTCAAATCGTAAACCGCGATGATATTGTTGAACTTCGCCGGCAGCAGGTCCCGCTTATTTCCGGTCGCCAGATCGTATTCCAAAAGACGTGGCGTATTGCCCACACCCGCATAGATTTTATGCGTCTGTTCGTCATAGACGACAACGCGAGTCCATCTTTCGCCGCTGGAGCCGAACGACATCGTCCCGTAGTTTTTGAACGCGTTTGTCGCCGGATTATATTCGTATAACACGGCGGTCGGATACGTCGAGCCGTACATGATGCCATCCTTGCCGCTTGCCATCGGATAAAGCACGCTGTCCATCGTCTGCAGCGGATGGCCGAGGTTGATCAGCTCGTCGGTTTGCGGAATATAGCGGTAAAGCAGGCCTTTATTGTATCCGCCCAAATAAACGGAGCCGTCGCTCGACGTCGTTACGGACCAAGCCCCGGTCACGTCCGGCATCGGATAGCTTTTGAGCACCTTTTCCGTCGCTATATCGATGATCGTAAACATCGCCGGTGCGCCGACCGCCACCGAGTAGATCACGTCGCGTCCTTGGCCGTCTTTGCCGTAAGCGCCGCGCATCAAGGTCGCCTTCTGAATCTGTACGCCTAAATCTTCGCCGATTTTGACGATCGAATTGTCAGGCGTCTCTACTTCCTTTACCTCATGATCGCCGCGCAAAATGCGAACGTCATCGACGTAGTATTCGTACACCCTGTTGTTGCTTCCCGCGTACATGACGGCTGCGAACCTCGCTTCTTCGGGCACCGTAAATTTGACGAACTGATCGAACCATGTATCGGTCGGCGAAGCTACGATGCTCCAATTTTGCTTGCCGATATAGGCCCGGTTCGCATCGAAAAAACGGACGTACATACCGGACGAGCCCGTTTGAATGTACGTTTTGGATAGTGCGGTATAAACCGCTCCGGGCTCGACCGGAATCATATCGCTCACTACATTGAGGTAAGCGCCGGGCGTATTGACGAATTTCAAGCTATTGTTGCCGCCGAAGGCCCGTTGGTTTGTTATGGAGAAGCTGGAGGCGTCGCTTGCAGCGAACTTTTTCCAGCCGGGGATAACGCCGTCTGCGAGCGGTTTTTCCATGTCCTCATTGGAAAGCGTCCGCAAAACGCTCAAATCGTCGAGATAATACCGGTAATCTTTTTTATTGGATTGAATAATCGATATCTTCAGCTTTTTACCGCCTGACGGAACGGTGAGCTTAGTCTCGATATATGCCCACTTGCCTATAGGCGCCTTAGTCGCCAACAAGGACAAATACGCTTGAAAATCTTTGCCGTCTTGGCTTTTGATCAGCTTGCCGTCGGCATCGTAAACATACGCGTACAGCCCTTCGAGATTTCCGATTTCCAGGTATGCTTGCGCGGAGAGACGATAAGCCGCCCCCTCTTCCACATCGATCGGATCGCTTTCCATGTTGATGCCGCCGCCCGTCGTATTCACATTGTGAATGAGCAAGCTTTGGCTCCCGGCGGCTGCCGTATCGGCGCTCAACCCGGGCGAACCCGCGTTGACTTTCCAGCCGGGAATTTTCCCTTCTGTCAGCGGCTGCTCGAAGCTTGCATTAAGCAAATTCGCGTTCCCGGCAGGTGTTGGACTTGGACTTGGACTTGGGCTTGGGCTTGAGCTCGGGCTTGGGCTAGAACTCGGACTCGGGCTGGGATCGGGATTCGGAACCGTTTGTCTTTCCGTCATGATCTCCTCCAAACGGATGTCATCCCAATAGCTGAAGCCTTTTTTCGTTTTGCCGCTAACCAGCACGATGGAAGCCTTTTCCGCTCCAGCGGGAGCTTGCGCTTGAAAAGCAATCGTCTGCCATTCGCCGATCGGTCCGCTCGTATAGTTCGGATCGTTGACGGAAATGGAACCCGGTATAAGCTTGCCCGCGCTGTCATAGTAACGGATTTGGAGCTGAACAA
The DNA here is from genome assembly GCF_003285015.1 of Paenibacillus contaminans. Classification (GTDB taxonomy): domain Bacteria; phylum Bacillota; class Bacilli; order Paenibacillales; family NBRC-103111; genus Paenibacillus_V; species Paenibacillus_V contaminans. The sequence continues at coordinate 74,889 of NZ_QMFB01000030.1, forward strand.
GCCCTCCCTGAATGTTTAACTGAGCGGAAGCCCGGAGCTGACTCCCGCCGTACACGGCCATTTTGACGCTTTCAACGCCAAAATCGCTCGTTGTGTCCTGATCGTCAATCTTTAAGCTGCCGCTTCCGGCTGCAGCGTAAGTATCCGTCGTAACAGTGCCGCTTTTGCCGGCACGATCAAACTGGGTCCAGCCGGGCACGTCCTGACCGGTTTGAACGTCCTCGAAGCCCGGGTTGGCGACGGGCAGTACGCGGCTCAGCTTGATGTCGTCTGCGTACATCGTTCCTTTTGTATTTTTGCCTGTGGATAAAACGACCGTTAGAAACGCCGCTCCGGACGGAGCTGCCGCTTGTACGGAAAGCGTTTGCCAAACGTTTTTGGGCTCGGATGTAAAATTCGGATCATGCTCGAACAGTCCGACTCGCGTTCCCGAAGCGTCGTAATAGCGGATCTGAAGCTGAGCCGCTCCGCTTGTTATGTACCAGCTCGACTCCGCTTTATAAAGCTCGCCTGCCGTTACCGGAACCTTAACGCTCTCCACCGTTAAATTTACGGTGTCATTGTCGATCAGCTTCAAGCTTTGGGCTCCTCCATGATAAACGGCGGAATCGACCGTATAACTGACGTTTTTCCCCTGACCGATAATTTGCGTCCAGCCGGGAACGCTGCCCGGCGAACCGGCCGCTTCAAAGCCCGCATTCGCCAATCCGGCGCCTTCCGGTTGTTCCGCTCCGTCTGCATATCCGCTCGGCATTTGCCCGAATGAAAGCATCAGCATACTCAAACATAACCATAAAATGATTGCTTTTCGCTTTAACACGTTTACCCCTCCATAATAAAAATGATCGGTTCTGATCGGCTCGATCTTCCTCACCGATTCTACATCCGCTTTCTTGAATGAGCCGCGCACCGCCTTTCGGTATAGAATTTGTAAACGCTTAAGTTAAAATAATACCTGTATTTAACATGTATATTAACATAGACAAGAAAATTAATACAGGTATTTTACAGGATGATATTGAGTGATAAAGAAGCTCAAAATCAACTGTGTGATACAACGCTGCACCACAAGACCTCGTGGCTGATCCATAACGGCTTAATACGGGATCAAGTCTTAAACTAGGGGATTAATGAAGAGCTGGTTACGAAGCAAACCCGGATATCGAAATGGTTATGCGCAGAGCGTGCGCTTAGTGGGGAAAAGCTTATTGTTCATGAGGCTATCCTTATTATTTCACCGCTAAAATGATCGTTCCCGCCACATAGTGAGGCAAACGTTACGATCAATTTCGTTTGCCTCACTGATAATTGCGTTTGCCTCACTATCTCACTATTACACGGATTTTCGAATAGAAATAGTGAGTTTTGCGCAACGAATAGTAACCTTTTCCTCATTATGTCTCCAGATAAAATCCTATTACCGCCTTTTTTTCATTACCTTCCTTCCCGTGCAGAACAATGGCGGTAAGGACAAGAATAGCCGCATAGCCATGTATGTTTTATTAACAAGTACTGTTCCCGCATCGTCTGACACAAAAAAGCTGCCCCGAAAGCAAACCGTTCGCTTCCGGAGCAGCCCTTTCAACTTAGCCACAAATAATCTTCTCCATCATCCCGCCCGCAAGCGACTCCAGCGCTTCCGCATTGCCCGGCGCGGAGAAGCACCATTCCTCACAGGTCTCGTATCCGCCCTTTTCGTTAAACGCTTCGCGGGTCGGAATATATTCAAGCGAAGCGTCGCCATAAGCCATAATAAGCGCATCCGTTTCCGGAAACCGCTTTTTGAGCGCTAGGGCGGATTCGATGAACATTTCGCCCGGCAAAAAAACGAGCAAAACGTCCGCTATCTTCACAGCCGCCGCTTCCGCAGGCATGCGCAAACCGGGATACCGCTCGACGAGCCCGATCCGCGCCGCAAGGCTGACGATATCCGCCCCTCCGTACCGCTGCGGGTGCAGCTCGCGTTCCTTGCGGAACTTGGCGATTTCTTCCCCAAGCATCTTCTCCAACGCTTCCTTGGTATGCAAAATGCGAAGCTCCGCCGGCAGCTTGCCGCACTCGACGAGCAGTCCGTCGCCTTTCGCGTAACGAGCGTCCGCGTAGCTGCTTACGGCAGCCTCCGCCACTCGTCTCCCGAGCCGGATGCAATCGTCGAGCGGTTCGCCGACCGTATATTTGCCGGGGCTGATATTTCCCGCGCAGCCCTGCAGAAACAGACAGGTTCCGCCCAGCTCACGCTCCACATCCGCCGCCGCATAGCCGGGATAATCCCAGCTAATATGATCGTACCGGTTATACGATGTCGCATGGCAGGCGTAATGGAGCAGACTCCCTACCACCTTTTCCCGGTCATCCACAAACCAGACGCAATATACGTCCGGGTCGATCAAACCGTCCGGCAGCGCGCGCAGCTCCGCGGATACTCCTCTCCCGTAGCGCGTTCCGATCGTTCCGTCCGGAAGCTTGACCCGCCTGTTGCAAGCGACGCCGCTAACCGGTGCCGACGAACGCTTGATGCGCACGTCGGTCAGCCCGCTCAAGGCTTCCCTGGCGGCCCGCTCCGCTGCGGACAGCACTTTGGCATAGTAGTCGGCATCCAGAAACTGCAGCCCCGACGGCTGTAAATATTCCTGCACCGAGCGATTCAAATAAGGCGAAGAATGCGTATGCGTAGCATTCAAAAAAATACGCGATTTCGCCATTCCGGCTGCCTCGGCTATTCTCGATCGTATATCGTCGATCACCCGCTCGTACAAGCACATCGTCTCAACCGATACGATGGCCGCCTTTTCGCCGCCGTCATCTTGCAGCAAACATACCTTTAACCGCAGCGGCGTTACAATTTCGGTGATGCGGTAACCGATATACAAAGACGTATGCGCGCCCGTATCCGGCGTAATATCGGCCGTGCCGATTCCAGCCTTCATTCGGCTCCCCTCTTTCTTCAGCTTAAAATAAGGATAAACGGCTTCGCCTTCCCGGACGTTTTCGAAGAAAGCGACATCGTAAGCATGAACTGGGACACGGATCCTCGACGTAAGCTCATTCTACGTGAAAGGACGTTCCTGCGGAATGCCCCCCATAACCAATAAATTGGATTATATGCTCGATTCATCTGTATTTAATATCTTTTGAATCAAATCCCTTTGAGCCTGTCGGCACTTATCTGGTACAATGGATTACGACTTCTCTTACATCCCTGAACCATGCAATATAATGGAGGGTTGTCTTCTATGACAAAACTGTTGGACTATATGATCAGTCCAATTCCGATTCGGATTGAAGAACTCAAATTGGACAGCTCCTTGCTCAGAATAAAAGGGCTGACCGTTTCGCAATTCGGACATTTGCCCGGACGGACGTTAAGGACGAAAGGCATTACGCATAATCAATGGGCGTTTACGTATATCGTTCGCGGGAAAGGTTTTTACCAGGTCGATAACGGTCCCATTCAAAAGCTCGAAGCCGGAAGCTTGTTCTGGGAATGGCCCGGAACGACGTTTCGGTATGGACCGGAGGAGGAGGCCGGCTGGGATGAATATTACGTGACTTTTAACGGCAGCCGGGTTCAGGAATGGCTGGACAACAAACTCCTTCAAACCGACAGCGTATACCGGATCGGAGTTAACAATACGTGGATCCGCAAAATCGAGACGATCGGGGACTACATCGAAAGCGGCATTCCCGAAAATGGGGATCGCGCGGCAATGCTGCTCGAATCGCTTGTTTACGATTTCTGCATTGCAAACGAAGGAATCAAATCGGGCAGCAGGCCGAGCCGCAAGCCGGAATTCGTCCTTCAGGTACTTGAGGATATCGCGAACAATTTGTACCAGCCGTGGGACGAAGGACAAGCGATGGAGCGCAATCATCTGTCCCGCTCCACGCTGCGCAGAATCGTGCTGCAAAACACGGGGTACCCCTTGAACGAATACGTCAACCGGCTTAAAATAACCGAAGCCAAAAAGCTGCTCCGGCTGACCGAGCTGCAAATCAAGGAAATCGCGCAAATGCTCGGGTACGAGGATAACGCGTACTTTTCGCGATTATTTAAAAAGTATACCGGCACTTCCGCCAACCAGTTCCGCAATAATTTGAACTGAAGCGCCGATCGGGCCGTAACCGTTTCATGAGAATCGTCCGCCAAACCGCTAAAAACCGCCCCTGCGCTTGCGCATGAGGCGGTTTTCGTATAAGCGTCATGACTTCATTTTTCCGAATGCTACAGCTTCGCCATCGCCTGCTCGACAACCGCTTTGATCGGCTCCGGCTTGCCGCTTTTGAGCGATTCGATCGCCTGCAGCACCATCAGCGTAGCATACAGGCCGTCGATGTGATCGATCATCGGCGGTTTGTCTTCGACGATGCATTGGAGAAACGCTTTGTTTTCTTCGAGAAATCCGGTTTCCGAGCCTTTGTAAACGACGGGATCTTTTCCGTTTTCTTTATAAGTCAACGTCGTCAAACGGTCGGATATCGTAATCGAGCGGTTCTCCGCAAAAAGCTGCATAAAAAACTTGCTCGTTACCGTCGGACAAGAGCTATCCCCTTGAATTAAATTGCCTGCCGCACCGTTCTCGAACCGGAATACGGCCGCCAGGTTGTCGATAACGCCCGACGACTGATAATAGTTGCCGCCTGCCGCGTACACTTCTACGGGCTCGGAGCCTGCCACGAACCTCATAATATCGGTCGAATGGCAGCCTTGGCTGATGACATTGCCGCCTCCTTTGACCGGATCGTTCACCCAAAGTCCTTCGCCCCAACGGTCGTCCATCATTTGCATCGTGACCATCACCGGCTGCGGAATGAGCTCCTTCGCTTTCCAGAGCATGTCGAAGTAGCGCATTTTATAAGCGGTGAACAGCTTCTTGCCGCTGCGGTTTACGGCTTCGCCGATTCTCATGCATTCCTCAAGCGACATGGCGAGCGGTTTTTCAACCAATACATGTTTCCCCGCTTCAAGCGCCCGAATGCAATACTCCGCATGCGTATCGTGCAGGGTCGTAATATAGATCGCGTCCAGCGTTTCATCCGCCAAAAGCTTGTCGATGTCGGAGGTGGCGTAATCGCCGCCGTAATCCGCCAGCATTCGGTGCGCATTTTCCTCAAATACGTCGCAATATGCCGTCAAGCTCATTCCGTCCAGCTGCTTGATGCAATCCGCATGCGTTCTTGCCAGCTTGCCGCAGCCGATGATGCCCGCTTTAATTTGCTTCATGGATAGTCTACTCCCTTTCGCCTCTCAATTGGTTACCGTCCAAGCACTTCTGCTGTACATCTTTCATGAAAAAGACCATTAAACTCAAATCTACTGTATATATTACTGTATATGTTACGAGTATAGTTTACGTACAGTACCTGTAGGTGTCAACATCATTTTTTCAACGCTTATGTACAGCTGTCTGCTGTACAATTCGACCTATTTTCGATATAGTTCTTCTATACGGTTTGGAAGGGGACAACCAGAATGGAGCCATTGAACCAACCGAGCCGCAAAACGTTTCAGCGCAGGCTCGACTATATGGTAGCGCGCCTTAGAGATGAGATTCGCGAAGGCAAATATACAGCAGGGGATTTTCTTCCCTCCGAGACGGAGCTTGTGGAAAAGTTCCAGTTAAGCAACAAATCCGTCCGCAAAGGACTCGATCAGCTGATTGCAGAAGGCTTAATCGTCAAAATCAACCGCGTGGGCAGCCGCGTCACCGAAAATGCCGGATCGTCCGTCACCGTTACCTTCGGCCATCATCACTCGATCGAACGCGACTTCATGCTTTCGCATCTGTTGAAGGATTTTGAAGCTCTGCACCCAACTATCCATGTTAAAGCAGTACCGCTGCGTTCCACCGATCACGAAATCATAAACGATTATTTGCAGAGTGCGGCCGTCGATGTGTTTACGATCAATAACGCCATTTTTATGGATATGGTCGATACCCGTTCCACGCATTTGCTGGAGCCGGCAGCCGCAAATCCAGGGGCATATGCGTTCTCAAACGACGCTTTCGCTTGGGAAGGCGAGCAGTTCGCAAAACCCGTCATCTTTTCCCCGATCCTGCTGGCTTACAACCGGGATCACTTTATCGAAGCGGGTATACCGGAGCCGGACGGAAGCTGGACCTGGCGCGAAGCGCTGCATGCCGCGGCTGCGCTGACCATACCGGGCAAACGGCACGGCTTTTATTTTCACCTGCTGTCGGACAACCGCTGGCCGGCTTTTCTGCTGCAGAGCGGCATGAAATTCGAGCCGGACGCCGACGGGCTTTTTCATCTGTCCGGAACCCGCCTGCTGGAAAGCATCCGATTATGCAAATCGATTCTTACAAACAGCGACGTTTACCTGAACTATTTATCCGAAAATAATCGGGACGTCAACGAGCTGTTCATGCAGGGCAAAGTGTCGATGATTCTTACCAACTACATGACGCTCAACGAAATCAAACACTCGGATATCCGGTACGATATTTCGCCTTTGCCGTATTTGCACGAGCCCCGCTCTTTGATTCACGCTATCGGCGTTGCCGTTAACCGGCTGGCCAAGGAAAAGGAGGCCGCTCTTCTGCTCGCCGATTATTTCGGCTCGCCGCGCGCGCAGCAGCTGATCAGGGAGCTAACCCTGAGCTTGCCCGCTCTCAAGGAAGCGGCCGAGCAGCCGCTTCGGCCCGGGGAAGCGCTCAACCGTCCGTCGCGGTATTTTCTGTTCCGGGAAATTATGTTCTCGTACCGGCTGCACCGGGAGCTGAATCTTTCCAGGCAAGCCTTCGCAAAGCTGCGGCAGCTGTTGAAGCAGTACTGGTCGGATCTGATCGACGAGGAGGAGCTTTGCGAGCGGGCGAAGGATTTGTTCAAGGAAGAATGAACGACGATAGTAAAAAAGGACTCGTAAGCTCCGAAGCCCTCATGCCAACGCAAAGAGGTGCCGGTACCCGGCACCTCCGCATTCGACACGTTATTCGGCATTCGACAGGTTATAGTCCAAACGAACGATTTGCCCGACGATTATGTCTTCGATTTCAGGCACGAACGGCCCCCGCAAATGAAAGAAAAAGTTGCATCCCGCCTCATATCCGCCTTCGCGGATCATTTTGCGCGTCGGCACATAGCTGTATACGCCGTTTGTATAACCTAGCGTCAGGACCGTACACGAACTGCCGATCAGCTTTTTGACAAGCAGCGAGTACTCGGTGGAAACTTCCCCCTCCATCGCCACCAGCTTCGTATCGTCGTCAAGCTGCCAAATGCAAATGCAATGCGGCAGACGATCCTTGATCGTGCCGTCCTCGATCGCCCTAATCGTCCGTTTCGCAGCATTCCAATAAAATGCATTATAGTCGGGATGATTGGTCATCGGATCATAAAACGCGGCCTCCGTTTGCTCCGTATATAAAAGCGGATCCGCCATTGCCGTCTTAAACTTGCAGCGTACCGGCCTAAGCTCCCCTCGATTCAAAATGCCTTTCACATCATTCGCAAGCTCCGTTCCGGCCTCTTCCATTTCCGCGATAGACAAGCTTTTGAATACGCTGCCTGCCGCGCTTCGCAACGGTTTCAATTCGCCCCCGCAGCCTTGGAGAAATATTGCGGTTACGTCCGGATACGCCTCTTCAAGCACGCGCGAGGTTTGACCGGCAAAGTCGTTGGAAAGCAGCAGATTGTCCGGTCCCATGGCCGTCGTATGGCAACCGTAATTGTACAAAATGCCTTTCATCGCGCCCGAGCTGTCCGTAAGCGTCAAAACAAGCAATTCCTTATCGATTTCGCCTTCGTAATAAGGCGCCCAAACAACCCCGTCGCCGACCGGCTTGCGTCTGCTGACCGCAAAGCCGGATTTCCCCCGCCCGATCGCAAGCTCGCCTTCCTCCAAATGATCTCGGCAGTATTCCGTCATTCGCAAGATCGTGTCCCGCATGAAAAGGTAATAAGCTTCATCCTCGCTGTAATCGAGCTCCTCTTCGCTCTCGGTCCATCCCTCTTGCGCCATGCTGTACGCGCCGCGGCGCAACCCGGCATCCATTCCTGTCAGGAAGACAGAATGATGCGTGTGCGAGAAATTGATCAGCACTTCGTCATGCTCAAAACCGAATTTCTCCTTCAGCGCGTCCTTGATGCCGACGACGAAGCTGCGGTCCGAGCCGAGCGCGTCGATCGTCAGGATCAGCAGCGTCTTGTTCGCTTCCAACATGGCAGCCTTAATATAGAGCTGGTCGTGAACGCCTTCGCTTTTGCTTGTTCTGCTGCCGAAACCATGCATGAAAATAGGCTTATCCGGTGTCATAACCTCGCTTGTTAGACAAAATCTCATCTATAAGAACCCCTTTGCTTATGATCTGTATAGACACATGCATTATTGGTTCATAGGCACCAGTCTGTAAACCGCTTGTGCGCTTTCCGCACGGTTGAGCGTTCCGCGGGGAACGAACATGCCGTCTTCCCGCCCGGCGAGTAAGCCCAGTTTCTCAGCGGCCGCTAGAGAATGCAGCGCCCAATCGCTTGCCTGATCGCGATCCGCAAAAGACGCTTCTTCCTCCGGCTCCGCTTTCCTTCCCGTCGATAGCTCGTAAGCGCGAACCAGCATAACCGCCATCTCCTCGCGGCTCACCGGACGGTCGGGAGCGAATTGCGAAGCCCCGATACCTTCGACCAGCCCCGCCTTGACGGCAGCCGCTACAGCTCCGGCATACCATTGCTCCGGCAGAACATCGGCAAAAATCAGAGCATCCGTTTGACCCGCCGGTTCGCGCAAGCCTAATGTCCTTGTCAGCAATGCGGCAAACTCGGCGCGCGTAACTTCTCTGAGCGGGGCAAACAACGTATCCGTCGTGCCGGTAACGATATGCTTGGCCGACAGCTCCTTGATAACTTCAGCGGCCCAGTAGCCGTCCGCTACGTCCTCATAGGTTCTGGCGTACTCCAGAAGCGCATAGGTGCTAAAATGATTTAGATCGGCCTCCATATATTCGCCGCTTTTTTGTCCCCCCATGTACGATAATTCGCCGTCCTCGCCGATCAAATAGACGCCGAGCAGCCTGTCGTCCGCTCCTTGCGCGATTTTAAGCTTCACACGGATCGGAGCCGGGAAAACTTCCAGCGAAATCCGTTCGCCGTTCTCCTCCGCCGTCAGTTTCAATTCATACATCCCGCCTCCCGGCTTCAGCACGACATTGCCCGATACCTTCACCTGTTCAAGCATGTTATCCTCGTCCGCTTCGTTAAGCGGCATCAACCATACGGTCACCTTGGCATTCATCATCCCCTCGGAGGAAGCGCGCTTCAAAAGCTCGCCGAACACGTCCTTCGGAATCGTTAGCTCAATCGCATCGCCGGTAATATTCAATCCGGTTTCCGCCAATTTATGGACGATGGCCGCCGCAATGACGACGCCCTGCTTGCCCGCAGGCAGACTGACTGCCGGCATTTTGCCGCTTTCGGCTAGTGCTTGCGCGGGCATCAGCTCCAGCAGCATGCTCGAATTCGGCTGGTTCGTATCCGAACCGGACTGCTGATCCGTACCCGTGGCCGGAGGCACGCCCGGATTACGGTCGTCCGCCAGTACAGTCAACGTAAATGCCGTGCTCAGTCCTCCGTAAGTGGCGGTGATAACCGTTTGCCCTGCCGTTCTTGCAGTCACCGTACCGTTAGCGGCGATTTCCGCCACGCTTTCCTTGCTGCTTGCAAAGCCGGCAAATGGCGTAACATCGGCTTCCGAGCCGTCATCATACCCTGCGGTTACCGCCGCCGACGCTTTTGTGCCTGCTTTCAACGCCGCCGGCAGTCCCGAAATGCTTAGCGTTTTCAGCTCAATTGCCGGTTCTTCCGGTTCGGAAGCGGAACGGCTGGCCGACAGAGGAATCACGAATGACTGACCTGCTGCGATGTCGTAAACGAAGCCCTTGCTTAAGTCATTACTATCCAAATAACTGCGAATCAGCGTAATGTCGCCGATGTCGAACTTGTACTTGCCTTCGTCCAGCCTGGTTACGCCTATAATTTCATAAACGGCGTTCCGCTTGCCGTCATTTGCAACATAAATGCTCGTTCCTGCAAGCTTGCTTGGATCCAACCCTTGCAAATCCGCCTCGACAACGATTTCATTTGCCATCGAAAGCGACTTGGTAAAATCGGCGATCTTGCCGGTTATTTGGCCTTGTTCGGCTTGAACGTAAAGCCGGTCCGCACGGCCGATCATCGTCCCGTCGTTCACATATCCGGATACGGGCAAACCGTCCTTCTCCGAATATACGCCGAAAAATCCTTGGAAGACGATAGCTTCGTCAATTGTATAGACCGTTTTCGAATCGAGCGCCTGTACGATATAGTCGGTTCTGCCGTTCTTCAGCACAACCTTGACGGCGGCAGCTTGATCGTCGCCTACCGGCTGTCCGTTTGCCAGAACGGGAACCTGCTCGACCGCTGCGATAAACGCTTCGTTCAAATACGGCTGCAGAACGGAAGCGAACAAGCTGTTTAAACCGCTGCCTTTCCGGTGGGCAATCATATATTTCAAGCTATCCGGATTCGAGCCGTTGACCGGAGGTATGCCGTCAGCCAAAGCGACGTCGTTCACTTTATTCAGCATCGTAAGCTTCAGATGCGGCTCCTTGTCCGCAGGCAGCGTCCCGTCGTTCTTAAGCTTCCAATCGACGCTGAACGGCCCCGCCGGCGCTTGATCCTTCTCGACATTGGCCAAGTAATGAAAACCGCTTCCCTTGTAGCCCCATCCCGGTACGCTGTCCGGCCGCTGTCCGTAAGCGATGTCCGGACCCGCGTAGGTGCCGGAAGCCTGCTTCGTCAGCTGCAGCCCTTCCGTCGTTACGGTCCCTTCTCCGCCATGGAAGCTGAAATGATGCTCGCTGCCGCCGTTCACTCGGAACAAATCGACGTAATAGGAATTCATATCGTCAACCTTGATCATGGCCGAGGTGCGCCGGTACATATCCGTTTGCGGATACGCCGCCGGCATGTCGACATCGATCAGCTGTACATCGCCGTTGCCGTCATAGTGCAGCGGAGTGCCGTCCCAGATGCCTTCTTGCATGACCTTATCGACGACAACCGTGTTATGGCTGATCGTATTGCTGGACCATTCCTGCCTGGTCGGCCATTCGCCGGTACGCTCGGGATAACCGAGATCCGGAGCCAGATCCAAGCCGAATGCATGCAGGCCCAAGTTCAAAGCGTCCCGGTGGGCATGGCTCTCTGAGGTGCGCCCGTAGTAAAGCGTCAGGTCGCGAAGCGTATTGCCTTTCAGCTCTGCGTCGTTCTGCTGCCGCCGCGCTTCGGCGTCAAGCATAATCAGGCTGATGACGCCCAGTTTATAATTGCTCGATTTGTCGTTTTTCTTTGTCCCGACGAACGATATCGTATGCTTGCCCGCTTCCAGCCTGGAAGCAGCCTCAATCGTCTCCTGCTTCGTAGCGGCTCCGCTCGATCCGTAAAAATCGAATTCGCGCAGCTTCCGGCCGTCGAGATAAATGTCGTAAATTCCATAGCTCGTCGCTTTAAACGCCCGCAGATCAAGATCGTACGTCCCGCCTTCGGCAACCTCGAATTCGTATGAAAGCACAGCGCCATCCGTTTCCGCTTCCAACTGAACGGTACCGCTGGCCGGAAAATTTTTGAATGCGACCGACGCTTCCGACGGGCTCATCCCAATGAATGAGTACGAGATTCCCGCCGATATCGCGTAATTGACGCCGTCGCGAAGCGCCGTAAAGCCGAAGCCCGTCAAATTGCCGCTCTTCGCCTTCACGCGCCCGTACTGATCGACAACTTGACGGATATCGCGCGATACCTTCTCCGGATCGGCCGAGAAAATATCGCCGCGGATCCCGTCCGTTCTGTTGCCGTTGTACAAATAAGCGAGCTGCGCGAATTCCGGATCGCCGTATGCCTCGAAGGCAGCGACAAAATCATTATAGGACAAGACTAAGCCAGGTTTTCCGGTATTGCCGTTATCGCCTATATTCGCGGTATAACGCTCGGATAAGATCAGCGGATGGAAAGACGTAAACATTTTTTTGAATTTCGGATGCTGGTACATATCGGCCGCAGGGTATTTATCGTAGCCGATCAACACATCCGCCACCTGCTTGAGCTGCTCGAACCAGAGCCGGTTATAACCCGGCGAGGCTTCATAGCCTAGTCCGTCGCGATCCAGATCGTTTACAAGCAGCGGAAGCAAATTACCGCCGGTAGTGCGCCATGGCGAGCTTTCCAAGCCCCCCGCCTGGAAATTGAAATCCAGCCATTCCTTCGTCTCGGGAAACGTATCGTAAACGACTGCCGCAAGCGCCAAGGCGCTCTGGTGCATACCGGTATTTCCTCTGATTTGAGCCTGCTTGACAGCCGGGTATACTTGCTTGAGTATACCGTCCTCGATATTTTTGCGAACGGCCTCGGCCGTCGATTTCGGAACGGCTATTTGGTGTTCGGCTGCCTTCTCTTTCAGAAATCCTACGATTTCAGGGTCGTCCATCGCCGGAAAGAAAGCGTCGTACGCTTTAACAAAGCTGGGGATAAGCAGCGTTTCCCAGATAGAGCCGATCGCCTTCCCTACTCCCGTGCCGCCATGCGAGTTACGAAAGCCGTCATCCCATTTGAAGACCGTACTGTCCATATCCGGGTATACATCGGCGACTCTGTCCAGCAGAATTGCGCCGGTACGGGCGTATTTCAAGTCCCCCGTATACACATATGCATCGCGCAAAGCGTTTAACGCTTTGACAATAACCCCTTTTTCACCGTTCCAAATCGCCCAGTGATTGTAATAAGCTACGAAGGTATATTTATTGCCCTTTTCGTCCGTCCAGCCGAAGCCGTCGTCGACACCCCACTTCTCGCCTTTCTCCGGATACAGCGTATTGACGAGAAGACTGCGGTCCGCACGCGCCGGGTCGAATTCCCCTTGTACGTTCAACCCGCTCTTGTAATAAGCGGCAAAGTCGTTGGTAGGAAACTTATATCCGCTGCTCGGATCCGTAATTTTCCAGGGATCGCCCGCCGGATCGTAAGAATAAGGATAAAAGCCGTATCGGTCGATTTCCCTGCCTGTTATCGGGCTGCCCGCTTCCTCGTTAACGGCGGATCCCCGCGGAAGTTCCTGTGTAGTAATCAAATTCCACCAAAAGTCGTATCCAAGCGCCACATATTTGTCAGCCTCATGAACCGCATTGTCCCGTTCCGCCTTCGCCCATTCGAAGCGATCGATATTCGCTCTTGCGTTTGCGATTTTCTCCGGCGTATACACCGTCGTACGCTCCTTCGCGTTTTGAATATTCGTGTCGTCGAGAACGACCAGCTTCGCCTTGGCTGTTTTCTCTCCCCCGTCGCGAACGACCCGCACTTGAATTTCCGTTTCGCCCGGCACTGCGGGACGAATCGTTCCGTCAGCATCGACTGCTGCAATCCGTTCGTCAAGACTCGTAAACGTCAGCTGCGTTCCTACTTCCGATAAATCGGCCGCAGCCCCGTTATTCATCACGCCTGTCACTTTCGCTTTCGTAACTTGTCCGGGATATACCTGCTCGCGCGGCAGCGTGATCATGACTTGAGCGAGCGCTACCTTAACGACGGTAATCGTTACCGTTTGCTTGACGACGGCCCCGCCGAGCGTCGCTTCAACCTCGATCCCGGCCGTTCCTTCCGCAACCGCCTTGACATTCCCCAAAGCATCGACGCTGGCTATGCTTTCGTCTAGGCTGCGGTACCTGAGCTGCACGTCATCCAGTCCGATCGGCGTTCCGTCGGTCAGCTTGCCCGTGACGGTCAAGGTTGTCGACAGGCCGACCACAAGCTCCGGCTGAGCGGCAATTACATCTAGACTTCCTAGCTGCTTGTCGGTTACGCTAAACGGCACCGAGGTTTGCCGCTCCGTACCGCGAACGCTTGCCTTTACGATAATATCGGCCGTTCCTGGCGTTATCGCCGTTACTTGACCGTTCGCGTTTGTCTGTAAAACCTGTTCGTCACTGCTGCCGAATGAAATAAGACCGTCTTTAATAGCACCGGTATACCCGTCATCATACGTTACCTTCACCGACAAAGCCGCCTGCTGTCCAACCATGAGCAGCTGTTTGTCGGCTTCGGCTTGTACGCTTTCCAGCACAGGCAAGCCTTCCTTGGCCACTAACCTCATCGTCATCGGGTACATATTCATCCCCCAAGATCCGTTCGGCCTTGCCACAGCCGTCAAAGAAAGCTTATGCACGCCCTTCGTCAGCCCGATCGTCCACAAATACATATCCTGTCCTTCTACCGTCGACGGCCCGTAAAAATTGTAGCTATCCAACTTCGAACCGTCTATTCGGATTTCGCCTAAGCCCCCGCCGGAGGAATTCAGACCTTTGAAATACACGGCATAAAATCCATCGGCCGGAACGTCGAAGCCGAATGTGATATGTTCTCCGGCATTGTATGCTTCCGCTTTAATGCCGTATGCCTGATAATCCCAGCCGTATTGACCCATCTCCGTTTCCTCTTCGATTACCGATAATTCCGGAATTTTATTCGCGTCTTTAAACGCATACCGAAAGTCCGCCGCAGCTTCTCCGGCGCCATACGCGCTCTGCGTTACGCTGCCCGCGTTTCCGCCGTCTGACGCATAAGCGGCATGCGGAGTAAGCGCTTTCGATAAGCAATCGAAAAACAGTATTGCAATGATCATCATCGATGCCAGCCTTTTGAACATTGGAACCTTCACGGTCATTCTCATACCTTGCCTCCTTAAATAGTGGATATTCCGTTCCCGGCAAACTGCCGCCCCCCGGTCCGATCCGTTTCTTCCATCGGTTAGGTATCGGCCTTTTGAAGCTCGTCCCCATTTTATCGGGTTGACCCCTATATGAGAACGCTTATAGTGACCATGAAATTGGACTATTTTCTCAAAAAAATGTGTGATCAGCGATTTATTTTCAAAAAAAGATGCAGTCTGAGACAAAGTTTGAAAATTCACTCTGACCGCTCATTACAGGGATCTAACGTATTTCTATCTAAATTCCTATTCCCCCGTTTCACTCATCTGATAGAATGGAAGAACAGGAATTTGCTTCCTATGCGTTCACCAACGCACATGATCGGAGGGTAACTCGCCAATGGCCAAAATGTTGGACTATGTAATCAGTCCTCTTCCGATTCGAATCGAGGAAGCGAAAGCAGATCCTTCCCTGCTGCGGATCAAAGGATTAACCGTTACCCATTTCGGATATTTACCGGGCCGAACCGTTAAGGTGTTAGGAATGAATGACAAGCATTGGGCGTTCACCTATATTGTAAGGGGAACGGGATACTATCAGGCCGGCAACGGTCCGGTGCAAAAACTGGAAGCGGGGAGCTTATTTTGGGAATGGCCCAAAAGCACATTCCGGTACGGTCCCGAAGACGGAGGCGATTGGGACGAGTATTACATACATTTCCACGGCAGCAGAGTGCAGGAATGGATCGCCAACAATATTCTGCAGCCGAACAACGTTTATCGGATCGGAGTGGACAACAAGTGGATCCGCAAAATAGAGACGATCGGAGACTACCTCGAGAGCGGCGTCCCGGAAAGCGCCGATCGCGCGGCACTGCTGCTGGAATCGCTTATCTATGACTTCAATGCCGCCAATGAAGGGTTGAGAGCGGCGTCCCGCGACCGTAAACCCGAATTCGTGCGCCGCGTTCTCCATGATATTTCGGAAAACCTTTACAAAGAATGGAACGAGGAACAGGTGCTGATGCGTCATCATTTGTCGCGCTCTACACTACGCAGGATCGTTCAGCAGAACACCGGCTATTCCTTGAACGAATACGTAAATCGGCTTAAAATTGCGGAGGCCAAAAAGCTTCTCCGGCTGACGCAGCTGCAGATTAAGGAGATCGCGCAAATGCTCGGCTATGAAGATCATACCTACTTCTCTCGATTGTTCAAGAAATACGCGGAAATGTCGGCGAACGGATATCGCAACGAAGAGTAGGGACAAGGATAAACGGCCCCGCCGTCCTAAATGGTATAAGCTTATGGCGATATGGGTTACGCGACACAAAAGCCCGGCCTTCCGCAAATAGCGGATGCCGGGCCTTTATATGTATTCCTTCCGTCAAACGCCGGAAGCCTGGAAACTGCTATACAAGACAGCGGTCCCAAACTCTTTTCATATTCCCGCCGAAAAGCGCCTTCTTCTCTTCAATGGACAGATTGGCGTAAGCGAGCCAGCCGACCTGCGGCCGCGGATCGCGCATCGGGGAATCGGTGCCGAACATGATCTTATGGACGCCCGCTTCGCGGACAAGATATTCGATAGAGCCGAGCGTTACGGACGTATAGGTCAGCTGCAGATACACATTGTCGAACCGGTTCGCAACCTTCGCGTACAGCTCGGCAATTTCCCAGCTTCTTGCGGCATGGTCCATGAAGATCGAAACTTCCGGATACCGGCCGGCAAGCTCTTCGATTTGCGATGTGTAGACGCTGTCGCTCTGTCCTGCCGGATCGACAAGCGCGTACAGCCTGAGCTCATTGGCCAGCTTCCACCAAGGCGCATAGACCGGTGCCGTGTAAGGCGTCCGGGACAAGAAGTAATACGGCTTCATACCTTTAAAGCCCTTCTCTACATGCCATTTGCGCGCCTCCGCTTCGACGTCCGTCACATAATTCGGATCTATGACGACGTAACCCTCGACTTCGTCCGGATATTTCCCAATCGCCTGTTCGGCGATCGTATTGCCCGCTTCCGAATCGCCGCCGTTGATGCCTGCCCAAGGCGCAATGGACATTTTCCGAATGCCGATCGCGCGGTAAGCTTTGATCATGTTATCGATGTCCCCGCGCAGCATCGGAAACCCGCTTCCTGTTCCTCCCCCGTCTTCGATCAGATGCGTATGCGAATCGTAAACGGGAATTTGGATCGGCAGGCCGAGCGACGCCCGGGCCGTTACTTCGTCTTCGGCCGGCAAAGCGGTATGGGAAAGCGTCACGCCAAGCAGCCGGCATAAATTGCCGCCCGCAATAAGCCGTTTCGCTTCCTCGGGAATTTGCGCGTAATCGATCAGCGATCTTGCCGCTCCCGGGCTTTTGAAAGGCATGCCGCTCCCGAACAAAAGCCGTTCCGCCCCGTAGCGTTCGTAAGCCGTTTCGATAATGGCATTGCTCTGCAGCGCAGAAAACTCGATGCACAGCTGCGGGTATTCGTCCATTAGCGGAAATAAACGCCGTTCTTGACTCCAGGGCTGTCCTTGCAGCAGTAAAGTCAGCTCGGGATGATCCGCCAGCATATCCGCAAGCTGGCTGAACGTTAGCTCCGCCGCATCGACCAGCAGCGGAATACGCTGCCGTTCCAGCTCGGCAAACAGCTTGCCTGCCGTCCGCCGGTCGGGATCGAATTGATGCGTTTTCGGGAATATTTTCACGGCGCGAATGCCGTTCGCCTTCAACTCGGAAACAAGCGTCTCCGGGGAAAGGAAGTCGCCCGCCTGATCCGGCATCGCCGCCCAGCAGCCGAACAGTCTCTGACTTTTTTGCAGCTCCCCCGCCAATACGCCGTTTCCATAGGATGGAGAGTGCGACTTTGCCATCCCGTGATACACCAACGCTCCGGCAATGCCTGCCCGGTCCATCTCGGCTAGAATATCCTCCGTCCGCCACATTTGCAAACGATGCTTATACCCGATCTTGCCGACATTCGAATTGCAGTCGAAAAATTGCAGCGGCGATCGAGCGAACTGCGATTCCGTTTTATCCATAAAGGAACGCCTCCGATTTCGGTAATCTGATAGACTATATGTTCGGCAGAAAAGATTGAGAAGGCCCGTTCCACTGCACAAGGACATAACATGGCCTGCTTCAAACATCTTGTTTCGCATTTCCTTGATTGTATGGGCCTTCGGATTGGGGAAACGCAAAGCCAAAACTCGCCAGCCATGTATGTTCCTTGTTCCGTTTCACTTACCCCTTAACCGAACCGAGCAGCATGCCCTTGATAAAATACCGCTGCAGGAACGGATACACGAGTAAAATCGGCACGATCGCGACGACGACGGTCGCCATCTTGATCGTTTCCGGCGGCAGCTGCATAAACATCGCCGGATTGCGCACCTCCAGCTCCTGACTGACATCGGGCGAGCGGATCATATTTTGCAGCACGACCTGCAGAGGATACAGCGTCTTGTCGTTCAAATACATGATGCCGGCAAAGTATGCGTTCCAATTCGAAACGCCGTAGAACAGCCCGATGGTCGCCATCGTCGGGGCGGAGAGAGGCAGCACGATCTGAAACAGCGTACGCACGTCCCCGCATCCGTCCACCTTGGCGGCTTCTTCGATTTCAACCGGCAAGTTGTCGAAATACGTTTTCATAATGAGCATATTGAAGGTGGATACGAGGCTCGGCAGCATCAAAGCCCAAATCGTATCGACGAGACCCAGGCCGCGCACGACAAGGTAGGTCGGAATCAGCCCTCCGTTGAACAGCATCGTAAACACGATGCCCATCAGGATGAAGCTTCTGCCCGGAACGGTTTTCTTCGACAAGGCGTAAGCAAGCAGCGTCGTAACGAGCAAATTCAGGAAGGTGCCGATCGTCGTAACCGTCAGCGTTATTTTGAAGGCGTCCGGCACTCGGTTGCTGGAGAAAATCTCACGATACGCCTCGAGTGTGAACTGCTGCGGAAACAGCACGAATCCCCCGTGCTTCATCACTTCCTGGTAAGGTGTGACCGACATAATAAATACGTAATACAGCGGAAATAAAGTACTCAGCGCGAACAAACCGAGCACGGCGTAAAACAGCGCATCGACCGACTTATCGGCTTTCGATCTGTGCAGCACAAACGACATGAACTCCGCTCCTCTCTACCATAAGCCGTTCCCGCCCATTTTTTTGGCCAGCTTGTTTGCGCCGAATACGAGCACGAGCCCGATGACCGATTTGAAAAAACCGACCGCCGCCGCCACGCTGTAATCCAGCTGCTCCAAGCCGCGCCGGAACACCCAGGTATCGATTATGTCGCCGACCTGGTACACGCGGGAATTTAGAAAAATGTAAATCTGCTCGAACCCGGCATCGAGAATATGGCCGATTCGCAAAATGAGCAGCAGCACGAATACGTTACGGATGCCCGGGAGCGTAATATGCCACATTTGCCGCCACCTGCCCGCTCCGTCCACTACCGCCGCCTCGTACAATTCCGTGTTGATGCTCGCGAGCGCCGCCAAATAAATGATGGCGCCGAAGCCGACGTTTTTCCATAAATCCGACGTGATCAGCAGCGTGCGAAACCAATCCTTGTCGACGAGAAGATTGAGCTCCATCCCCCACAAATCCCGGACCCAGCCGCTGGCGATTCCCGACCCGGGTGCAAGAAAGGCATATACGAGGCCGTAAACGATAACCCATGATAAAAAATGCGGTCCGTATGTGATCGTCTGCACGATTTTTTTAAACCATTTGAGACGAATTTCGTTCAACACCAGAGCAAGCATAACGTCCGGGATCATATTGAATAAAATGCGGTAAACGCTGATGATCAGCGTATTTTTGAGAATGACCGGAAAATCCGGATACGCGAACACGGTCTGAAAATGCTTGAACCCGACCCACGGGCTGTGCCAAACCCCTTTGAACAAATTGTAATCTTGAAATGCAATCATCAGTCCGCCCATCGGCAAATAACAGAAAATGATATAGTAGGCGATGCCCGGCAGCATCATCAAATAAAACCATCGGCTGGCAAGCATCCTCTTCCTTAACGGCTGGCCGATCCGGCGCCGGTCGGTTGACGGTAAACGCATGTGTGCATTCGCTCTGTTCAGCATTCTTTTGCTCCTTCACGCTCTGCAAGCATAAACAACTTCGCCGTCTTTCATGACGACTCGTTTAGCGTTGAAAGCTGCGCATTGGAAAATGTGAAGCTTATCCTTCATAGTTGGACAAACATCCTGCCCCCGGTTTTGCCGGAGAGCAGGATGTTCGATCTCCCTGCGGCTATCGTCAATTGCTTGAAACAAATTCGACCGGCTTGCCCGTCGCATCGCTAATTTGTTTGGCGTAAGCCTCGAATATTTCCTTCGCTTTATACTTGGTCATCAGCTCTTCCCGGTATTTCGGCCAATTTGTGCCGGACTTGTCCTCAAACAGCATTTTCACGTGATATTCGTTCATCTTGCCCCGCATCTCGCCGAGATTCGTGCCTGCGGGAGGAGTCGTGCTGGCGCCTACCGGCGGCGCATAAATAAAATTGGATTTTAGATACGCTTGGATTTCCGCATCGCGGGGCGTCAAGTCCGGATCGTTGACGGTAAAGCCGAATTTCTCCGGCGCGTTCGGCGAGAAGAAATCGTAAATCGTCAAGAAATTACCGTTCTGGACTACGTCCTTCTTGAATTGCTCCTTATTCCAATTGATCGTTTTGCCGTTCATCGTATAGTGCTTGTCTTTCAATCCGAGCTGCGTAAGCAGGAAGCCTTCCTCGCCGGCCAGCCAGTCCAAAATCTCGACCGTTTTCTTGATTTTCTCCGGATTGTCCTTGGCCGTCTTCGTGCTGAACAGAAACGAATTCCCGGCCTCGTTCTCCGTATAGAACGGCTTGCCCGGAAACGGATTGAACGGCACCCAGTCCGCCTTCGGGTTTAATCCTTTCGTCTTCGCCTGTACGCTGTTCGGGTCGCTTTCCATCGCAAAGTTCGGAAGCGCGGAATACACAATGCCGACTTTGCCCTGCACCGCCTTATCGATTACCTGCGGCGCCTTGTTCAGAAACCAGTCCGGGTCGACCAAGCCTTCGTCGATCATTTGCAGAACCTCGTCTGCAACCTTGCCTACCCCCGGATCGGTCGCAACATCGATAAACTTTCCGTTCGAGACGAAATAGTAGGTGTACAAGCCGTTATTGCGGAATTGCGGAAAATCGCGCGGAAAGCTCGTTCCGCTCCCGCTTGTCGAATAGCCGTACGTATCCGGCTTGCCGTTCCCATCCGGGTCGCCGGTCGTAAACTTCTTCATCGCTTCCATCATTTGATCGTAGGAGGTCGGCACGGGCAAGCCGAATTTATCTAGCCAATCCTTGCGAATGTAGTACGCTAGGCTGGATTTTTTATTATAAGGTAGCGGCGCCCGGTAAAAATCGTTCTCGATCTGGAACGTCCTCATTTCGACTTCGTCCGTCATCCAATACTTGTAGTAATTCGGCATCGTTTGCGGAGAGACATACGGTGTCATCACGGCAAGCAAGCCGTCCTTAGCTAATTTTTGGGAGAATATCCCTGTGCCTACGAACATGTCGGGCACATCGCCGCTGGCCAGCGCCAGGGAAACTTTGTTGTCGTAGTCCGCACCCATCGGGTAGCTTTGCACGGTCAGCTCGACATTGAATTTCTCTTCGATCGTCCGTTTCACAAAATCGTCCTTCGCATCCTTCGGCAGCAAGCTTCCCTGATCGCCGTCGACGAACCAATTCAGCTTCATTTTGGCTTCCGGTTTGGCCGTCCCCGCCCCGGGAGACGCCTCGCCCGGCTTCGCCGAAGGCGGCGTGTCAGCTTGCTTCGTGCATCCGACGGCAACGAGCGCAACCGCTGTCAACGCCAAAATCATGCTTCTCTTTTTCATTTGTCAACATCCCCTCCAAAGTGTTGTATGGTAGTTGTTCGATCGCATCCTAATCATTTCACGGCAAGCTGCACCCGGTATACTGCAAAAACGGGCTTTTCGGCCATTGTTTTTGGACTGTACTTTTTGATGCTGCTGTAATTTCGGGCAATCTACAACAAAGCCCCCCCAAAAGTGAAGCATGCCTCTGCAGCTTATTCCTATTACTTTCGGGGGAGCCCCCGTTATCCAAGAATCGCTTCTATTTGAACAAAACACCCGCTTCCAAGAAGCAGGTGCCCTGTAAGCTTTAAATATTCGAACGGTACTCGTTCGGCGTCGCTCCGAATCTGCGCTTAAACAGCTTGAAGAAATAGCTCTGATTACTGAAGCCGACGCTCTCCATAATATGGTTGATGCTTAGGCTGTTGTTCTCCATCAGACGGATCGCATGATTCAAACGGACTGCCGTTATATATTCGGCTACCGACATGTCTTCGCTGCTGCGATACAGCTTGCCGGCGTATGCCGGGGAAAGCTTGACCATATCGGCCACCGTTTGCAGACATAAATTGGGGTCCGCATATTGCTGTTCCACGATTTCTTTAATCGTATCGACGACAAGGCGTCGATTCGCCTGATTGTCCGGCGACCTGCTCTGCCTCTTCTCGGATACTTCATGAAACAAGTCGAGAAACAGCCGGCTTATATCCTCAAGCGTCTCCTGCACCATAATCTGCTGAAGGAAATTGCCCATCTCCAAAGAGCGTTGACGCTGCGTATTGCGGTTCATTTCCTGGATCGTTTGATTGGCCAGCACCCGCAAATGCAATAACAGATCGATCACGTTGTCGTAATTCAGCTGTGCCATCCGTTCGAAAAATCGCGACAAATACGATTGATACATGCTGTAATCCGCCGACTTGAACGCCTCGACCCACTTTCGCTCCCATTCCGCCGGGAACCGAATATTCGTATTTTCCAAGCGCTCCCGGATCATGGCGGGGGTGATGAGCGAGTGCTTGCCGAAAACGAGCCTGTATTTGGCATGGTCCATAACCGCTTCGTATTGCTGTGTAATGTCCCGATGTCCGACCGTTTCGTCGCTTATGACCGCAGTCAGCCCCAATTTGTAATAAGCTCTGACCGTTCCCTGCAAAGCCTGCAGCGATTCGCAGATGCGGGCATAAGCGTCCGTTTCGGACTGCCCGATCCTGACCAGGATGATCAGATGATCGTTTCCCATATCGACGATATGGCTGACGGAGCATTCGGAAAGCAGATCCTGCGCGATGTTGCCGATCGCAAATTTGTACAGCTTCCGTTCCGCTTGATCGAACTTGGACGTAAACTCGTGATAACGGTCGAGCTTGAGCAAGCACAGCACGTATTTCTCGCTTTCGGATAAGGCCGCATCCGTTTGCGCCTGCAGCTCCTCCAGCGTAATATTGGAGCTGTCGAGGATCAGCTTGCGCCAAAAATAGCTTTTGACGATTGCGCTCTGAGCCTGTTTGTCGACCTTCAGCATGCGCACTTCGGTCATCGCTTCCTCGAACATCGACGAAATAAATCCGAATTCCCCTCTTCGCTCAAGCAGCGTACTGTTGCTCGCCGTCCCCTCCTTCTGGATGCTTCGGCGAATTTGATACAATACCCTCGCGATCGGGTTGTACAAGCGCGAGACGAGCAGGATGGAGCTTGCCAGCACGCCTAACAGCACCAGCGCGATGATCGTGATCGAGAACGATTGCATTCTGCCGATCACATTCATGACGGTATCGTAAGGCTGAATGCTGACGATCGTCCAGCCGTTAGCTTGCGACGTGGCATAGGTGATCAAATTTGTGCCGTTATCCGTTTCATTGAGAAAGAAGGAAGAAGGCTCTCCGTTCCGAAGCTTCTCGAAGCCTATTTTTTCACTTATGGCCAGTTGGTACTGCGAGCTGAATTCGCCGTCATTCCATGCGTTCAGGGCAATGCCGTTTTTGTCGAGAATCATGATTTTGCTGTTCGCGTATTTGGTGAGACGATTGATTTCGGAAATATTGGCAAAGAGCCATTCCGGCTTCACATGAAAAATAAGCATGCTTCCCCGGTCTCCGGACGTTTCATCCTTCGTGTACATGAAGAACGAAAAATGGCTGGCTTTCCGGCCGCCTTCCGGTTCGTCCTCGAAATACATCGGCACGAGCTGCAGCTTCGGAATATGCTTCGCCGTACGCAAATAATGATCCAGCTTGCCCGACATGCCGTCGCCTTTGCAATCCAACACCTCATTGTCGGCGTAGTAATAATAACAGCCGCTATGCGCGTTGTAGACCGTTACCGCCTGCAGCAGCGGCGAGGAATTCATAATTTTCTCGAACGACATAATGCTCGGATACCGTTTGTACGCCTCCGTTTGCGCCGTGTCCATCAAATAGGCCGTTCTCGAATCCGAATAGGTGGATGCAATCAAGGTTTGCAGCAATTTGTTCGTAAAATCGATGTTATAGATGACCTGGTCCAGCATCTTGCCGTTCGCCTCGAATTGGATGCTGGATAGCGTCGATTTGGAATTGTAGAACAACGCTGTGGAAACGATTACAATAAAAAGAATGGATAAAAGGACGACGGACAGAAACATTTTCAGCCAGTATTTTCTTGATGCTGCCTTGCGAATCCATTTCATCTGCTCTACTCCTTCTCCCGACGATCCGGCATTCCGAAAGTTAGTTTAATCCTATACAGAAATGGACGAACCGTAAACTGTAAAATACGAGAATAGACTGCAAAATTGCGGAATGCCGGCAGCGCTGCACATAGCAAGGATAAACGGCTTCGCCGTCCTTAAGGACTGGCACGTTTACCGAGGTTTAGAGCCGCTTCCACGATATACTTTCTGATAAACCAAGGATAAACGGCTTCGCCGTTTTCTAGACGGCGCGTTTACCGGGAAATGGAGCCGCATCTGCGATATACGTGCTGACATGTCGAAATGCCGGCAGAGAAAGCCTGCCGGCATAGGATAACGGTTTGAGCACCTGCAAACGATCAGGAATCCAGCTTCGCCAGATTATAAATCGCTTGCGCCGCTTCGGCGCGATTCGTCGAGCCAAGCGGAAAAAACCTGTCGCCGCTTCTGCCGGCAACCAGCCCAAGCGACGCTGCGGCATCCAGCGCTTGCCGCGCCCATTCGCTTGTTAAATCGCGGTCGGCGAACGCGGCTATCGGAGCTATCGGCGTTTGTTCGTTCTTGCTTCCCTGTTTCAGAGCGTAGGCGCGAACGAGCATGACCGCCATTTCTTCGCGGGTAATGGTTCGTTCCGGTGCAAATAGGCCGGTATCCGTACCATTGACAAGCCCGGCTTTGGCCGCCGCTGCGACGTATCCCGGGTACCATGCATCCGGATCCACATCTGCGAACGATACCGTTCCACCCGTCTCAAGTCCCAGCATGCGGACGAGCAGGGTTGCGAACTCGGCACGATTCACATCGCGGGACGGCTCAAATGCGTTGTCCGATACTCCTTCGACGAGATGGCGGGCAGCCGTCTCCTTCAGCATCCGGTAAGCCCAGTGTCCGGCCGGGACATCCTCGAACGTTTTGTCATAGGCAAGCACGACCACTTTACCGGGGCGTGGCAGCATCGCTTCGATCCGATCGCCGTTTACCTTGCCGCCCAAATATTCGAGTTTTCCGTCTTCTCCCAGCCTATATACCCCGATTAAACCTGCATCGGCTTGCTCATCGTAGGCTAAGCTGACCGTCAGCGGCAGCGCTAAATGTTCGCCGTCTTCTACAGCGGACAGCCGGATATCGTATACGGCGCTTGCTGCTTTCAACTCGGCATTCGCTTGCTCGCTCAACTGTGCAAGTTGCTGTTTTTCCGCTTCACCCCACCCGGCTTGAATGGAGACGACCAGTTTTTCCTCCTTATTTGCTGAGAAATTCAAAAGTTCTCTTACCTGCCCCATCGCCTCTTTCGATAGCCAAAGCGTTAAACCGTCTTTAACGATCGCTATTTGTTCGGCTTCTTCCAACAATTCGCGGGATACCGTCATTTCCGTCTGCCCTGCTTGCAGTGCCAGGAAAACGATCCCGTCTTGATTCGGCTTCGGAGCCGGCGGCTTCTCAACGACAGCTTGCCCGGCTCCCGGTTCATTCGTTCCCGTATTTTCAACAGCATTCGGCACTAGAATGAAATGAACCGTATAGGTTTTGCGGGTAACGCCGTCTTCGGCTGTGACCGTAATTTTGGTTTTGCCGGACCATGCCGCCGCCGCTTCAATATCGACCGCTGCATTTGCATCTTCTGCAGCCGCGGTTACGGTTGGAATACTGCTCGTTCCCTCGGGTCGCGAAACCGTATAATTCACCACATCGGCATTGAAACCGCTAATGGTTAAACCGTCTACTTTCAAGTCGCTTAAGTTGGCATTGTTATTCATTACGCGATCGTTAGCCAAAACCGTAAACGGATATATTTTTTCCTTGCGGTTTGCGGCGGCATCCGAAACGACTACCTTCAGTACATGGTCGCTCGCGCTTCCATCCATCTCGAGTTCCCCGCCTTCATAAGGAACATCGTCGATAAACGTTTCTACCCTCACACCCGGCCAGTTCCCATCCTGAAGCTTGGCAGTAAAAATAACATTGTCTCCCTCTTTGAAAACCGCCCCTTCTTTCATCTTGCCGCCGTTCGCATAGACGCTGAATGACGGCAAAGACAGGTTTGTCGGCTGAAGAATGAGTCCTTCGTATAGGCCGATTTCATAACCTTTGGACGATGTATTTTTGCCGATGACCTCATACTTGAGCTCATGCTTTCCGGCATCCAACGTTTGGGCTCCCATATCGACCGCAACAGGAACGGGAGCGTCGTAAGCCGTATTTTTGCTCGCATAAAGATCAAAATCCGCGCCAATCCGTTCCCCGTCCATATACATAGCCGCTATGCCGCGGGAATCATCCTTCGCATAATACGCGAATACGGTATATTCCTCAGCCGGACGGAAAAGCTCGAATTCCAGCCCCACGTAATCGCCGGCTTTCGTCGCCGACAGCACTCTTCCTTTTTCCCCGTAAGAATCGCTGTACATCTGAAGACCGACAGGTTCTTTCACCGGATATAACGACTGAATGGGATAAATATATTTGCTGGCGGCAAGATCTCCCCAGTCGTCATCGTGCCGGTAGACCGTTCCTGCAGGTGCCGGGGACGTTTCGAGAACGGCTGAAGTTTCGTCTCCGAACGGGAACAGCAGTTGAGCGCTAAAAGATAAGAAGTTTTCCGCGTTCACTCTGGAAGGCATGTTTAACGGCATTGTGTGCGATTTCGTCTTTTCCCCGCTCGTTCCCGAAGTAAGTCTAACGAATGTAGCCGTATTGTCGTCATCCACGATCCAAGCGGATACGGACGAATCCTCGTCGACTGCCTTCGCCCTGTCGAAGCCGGAAGCTGCTACTGCTTCATAGGCAATTTTGTACGTCGTCCGTTTCGGCATCGCGAAAGGAATAATCACGCCTTCTTCCAGTTGCGCGGGCGTGATGGTAAACACGACGTCATTTTCGGGATCGATGGTCCAGTTCGGGTTATTGCCGTCAGGCGGCAGGATTTTGGAAATGCGAATATCCAACGTCTCTTGCTCTACAAAACCCGCTGGAATTTTATCTTGGAAGCGAACTTCATTCAAATCCGTACTCATCGTGTGTACAAACGTGCTGAATGTAACCGGCGAATTCGGAGCAGGCTCTCCGTCGTATATTTTAGCCATTTTCAAATACGCTTTGCGTTGGAGCAGCGCCCATATTTCGGAATATTCTTCCTCAACGCCGGACAAGTATTGCAAAAATTCGGAAATATCCACGCCGGCCTTGTACAAATAAACTATGGCCAAGTAAGCATCCTGGATAACGACGCCATCATGCGAGACGGCAAATCGATCCGGATTCAGCTTATTCTCGAAACCGTCGTAATACCATCTTCCTTCCAGGTAAAATTCCCGCACCAAGTACCATAACAATCCGCGGGCATATTCTAAATATTGCGCCTTCAACTGCGGGTCCGTCTCGTAATAACCCAATTTGGCGGCTGTCAGCATGACAAGCGAGCTAACGTTATCGGTAGAATCGTCGCTCGTGATGCCGGCCGAGGCTCCCGACGGATTATACTCGGTCCAGTAATACACGTGATTATTCCATACCCCTTTATGGAACCCGTAACGCGGCACTTGGTTATAATAGAAGCTTTTTGCGGCCTGCAAATAATCTGCGTTTCCATATAATTCATAAGAGTTAATCATGGTCGAGGCGATTTGGCTGTTCACATGATGATCCGGTTCATGCAAGCTCCATTTGTAACCATAACCATCCAACCACTCCCAGTCGAATACATCGTCCCATCCGCCTGCCCATTCCGGATGCGGCACATATTGAGAAGGAAAGTATTTAGATACAAACCGGTTGCTGCCGTCAGGCTGCCACTGAGAGAACAATAAGTATTGAAGCAATTCATTCGATCTCTCTTTAAAATATGGTTCTCCGGTCAGTACATAAGACGGATTGTATTCGCTTTGCACATACCTTTGCATGCTTCTTGGAAAATATTTGTTGCTGTACCCGGCATGAGCGCTTAATAACGGATTGAACTCGATATCCCCGGCAATTGCAAGCGGCATTCCGGGCGCTATAGCTTGCCCGAGCAATCCGTTCATTACAGGAACCGTCGCATCTCTAGCCAATGTCAGCTCCGGCGTGCTTAAGGTAATGTAATTGAGCGCTTCGCCCTCGGTGGGACCGAAGTAATAGTCGGCTAACGGTTTTTGCGTCCATACCGAAGCCGCCGGCGGATTCAATTCGATGCCGGGCATCAGCGACCAGAAGTCTGCGGGCTCCATCTGTTCATTCACATCGTAGAGATCCGTCACGGGAACTAAATTTCGCGCCGAATCCACCAGCGTTTGCCGAAGCTCCGCTTCGTCCAGCCATACGCCGCCCGGTCCGCCAAC
The DNA here is from genome assembly GCF_003285015.1 of Paenibacillus contaminans. GTDB lineage: Bacteria > Bacillota > Bacilli > Paenibacillales > NBRC-103111 > Paenibacillus_V > Paenibacillus_V contaminans. The sequence goes on from NZ_QMFB01000030.1 coordinate 103,436, forward strand.
CGGTTTTATCTGTATGTCTAATTGCGTTGCCGCTTCCGGAGCCCATTTCTGAGCGGTAAGAAGCTTCCATTCCGATGCGGCGGCGCCTGTAATCTCATCTAGCCGCAATCGTTCGCCCGCTTCATTAAACCACTCGAATACGAGAGCGATTGCGCTTGCACCGTTCTCCGTCTTGTAGCGCAGCTGAGCGTTGTACATTTTCCCGCCAAATACGGCAATATTCGGCTGCGAAACGATCGCAATGTCGTCTTGAGAAGCCCTTGTTACTTTCAAGGATTTTGCTCCGGTATACGTTTCGTCAGAAACGAGTTCCATCGAGCCGTTCGTCGCTTGTTTATCGTACACCCATGAATCCGGGACGGAATCTCCTTTCTCAAACCCGTGGTTGCGCAGCAGATTATGGTTAACCAATCTCGCCTGGTCAAACCAGACGCTTCCCGTTCCTTCCTTTACCATAAGGGAGACCTTGACGTAGCGGGCATCTCTCGGCGCAATCTGTTCATGGAATAATTTACGCCAATCGTTTCCATTCCGTACACCCGTAACGATCTCTCGGGAAAGGAAGCCCGCGGAATCAGGCGTTGAATACCATTCGATCGACATCGCAACGTCGCCTTGCAGATTGTCCGTCCGATAGAACGTCTCCACTTGATAAGCATTGTCCGGTACGATGACTGTATACGGGTGTATGATGCTCGATATATCGGTCTCATGGCCGTTTATCAGCTTTATGGATTTATTGCCGTCATGGGAAACGGAGTCGTCCCAGCTCCAGCTTCCGATTGTGCCGTCGTTGGAGAATTGCCAAGAATCGGGCGAGCCGCCCCCTTCTTCAAAGCCCGCATTGTTCAACAAATTGGTCGTAAAGGGAGTCGTCGTATCGATAATCGTCAGTGCCGCAGATGCTATGGAACCGCTTGAGAACGCAAAAGACAAGCCATACATCTTGGTCGCTAAAGAAGCAAGGTAACCCTCGTTAAGCGTCACGCGATTGCCTTGAACCGAATATTGCTGAGAAGTCAACAGCTGATTCCCGATCCGAAGCGCTGTCAGTTCCCCTTCGCTTTCTTTAAAATCAATCGTTAACGGCTGCCGCAGCAACTCGTTCTTATCGAATGTAACATCAGAAGCGAGTAATTTTGTGGAATTGACGATCAACAAGGAAAACGATTGATCGGCCCCTTCGCTAAATGCAAATTCGAAGGCCGTTACTCCCGAGAGGAGCTGCGATAAGTATTGTTTTTTCAGGATCACTTGATTTTGTTCCAGCGTATAATCTGTGCCTGCTTCCAGAATACCGCCGCCGGATCTAATTTCTCGCAGCGTATTGCCATTCGCGTATATGACCACGGGTATATCCTGCTGAGCGGGAATATTTTGATCAAATGCAGCGAAAGAAGGCGATATGGAAGAATTTAATACGATTCTATGAAGCGAAACATCGTCAAACCAAACCGTCCCGGGCGTATAAATATTGTGCAAAGATATGACGACCGATGTAGCGTTCACGGGTGACAGCACATTCATGGAGAACTTTTTCCATTCGCTCGCATTCCGATCGGCTCGAACGCTATCCGCGCTCAGGTAAGTCGAACCGTTATACCAGGACAGCTGAATGAGCGGCTGGCCGGCCAAATTTTCCGTTTTATAATAGACGCTAAAGTTATAATTTTTGCCCGCTTGCACCGGGACGCCGCTCCGTGTAACCACAGCTCTGTCGGAAGCGGTAGGAACCGTCAGCTTTACCGAACGGCTGCCGCTATTCGCCGTCGCGAGATCGAGCTCTGCTGTCCCATTCGTGTTCACCTTATTCAAAGTCCATCCGGCAGGGGAAGATGCGCCGTCTTCAAAACCGGGGTTATCGACCACATTTCCGCCTGCAGACGTTCCATTGGTTATGGTAATTTGCAGCATAAGCGTTTTACCGGAGCTGAAGGAAAAGGCAAGCTCTTGCAAGCCTTCTGGAAGTGAAGCCAAATACCCTTTTTTGATCGTGACCGCATCGCCGGACACCGTATAATCGGCACCGGATGTCAACGTATGCGCGCCGTTCGATATCGCCGTTAGCGTCGTATGAAGGACTGTCATGTTAATCTGAATATCCTGTTGATTAAGCGGAAACTTATCGAACTGCGCCGAAGTTGGAGAGATCGCCGCAAACGGTTGTGCCTTGGCAAGCGATACATCGTCAAACCAAACAGTCCCAGGCGTATAAAGATTGTGCAGGGAAATGGTCACAATGGTCGCGTTCGCCGGCGCCTGAACGGATGCGGCAAGCTTCGTCCAATCGTTTACAACTTGATTCGCTCGTATATTCTCGGCGCTCAGGTAAGTCGAGCCGTTATACCATGACAGTTGAATCAACGGCTGGCCTTGTAAATTTTCCGTTTTGTAATACACGCTAAAATCATAGGCTTCGCCCGCTTCCACAGGTATGCTCCCTTGTGTGGCCAGGGCTCTGTCCGCAGAGGTAGGAACCGTCAGCTTTACCGAACGGCTGCCGCTATTCGCCGTCGCGAGATCGAGCTCCGCTGCGCCATTCGTATTGACCTTATTCAATGTCCATCGGCTAGGAGAAGAAGCGCCGTCTTCAAAACCGGGGTTATAAACCATATTGGTTACCCCGATTGCCATCGTCGAAAAATCCGCCGGCGAACCTCCGTTCTCCGCATAGGAAGGGGTTGGCCAATAGCCGATTATCATACAGAATACCGTGACAAGCAGGATGAATTTGCGAACGGAACGAGGCCTTGTTAGATAAGGCAGCATGTAACTGATTCCTCCTTGACTTCAATTAATCCATTCTCTAAATCAAGCAATGAAACACGAATAGCTTTCAGATCTCCTCCGAATACCTCCTTTTTAACAGAACGCATTTTTTGAATCGACAGAAAACGCTTACAAACTCCTGATCGCCCCTCCCAAGCTATGATCGGGATTCCGCCTGCCCTTCGCGTATTCTCACGCCGATTGCAAGCACGCTTCCATCATTTCATAGCCGTTCTGCCAGGTATACTGTAAAATCGGATAGTTCCATGCTAGAAATCGACTGTACTTTTGGAACAAACTGCACATTTGGTGCTGTGATTCCGCAGCATGATTCACTTTCGGACAGACTGCCGGACAACGAAAAAAACAGCCGGCTAATTAGCTTGGCTGTTTGCTGCGTCGTTCGTTTTCGTCGAGCCCGAACTGCTTCATTGATTAGATCCGACTCCGTAAAGTAAACTAGTAACATGAGAACATTCGTCGCAATTTTTGGTTACGCGGTGTCCGCGATTCTATGCTTCATCTATAGGGATGAAATTATCGATTGGCTTCGGAGCGGGGACGCGCCGCTTGTCCTTATTTTTCTTATTGCCGTAGGTTTTATCTTATTTCCCGTCATTCCATTCAAAATCGTCATCGGGATCTTCGGATACATATACGGACCGCTGCTTGGCGCCTTTATCAGTTGGCTGGCCGCATCCGTCGGAACCGTGATCGTTTACCTGTTCGTGCAATTTTTCTTCCAAAAGCAAGCCCGCGCTTACTTATCCAAATTCAGCCGGCTTGAAAAGCTGCAGCAAAAGATGGAGCGGCATCCGTTTTGGACGATCGTTTTCGCCCGCATCATCCCCGTACTGCCGCAGGCTGCAGTCAACGTTTATTCGGCGCTGCTCTCCATTCGTCTTCCGACTTACGCAGCGGCATCCGCGATCGGCAAAATTCCGGCCATGCTCGTTTATGCTTATATCGGCCAATATTTATTTTCCGACACATTACGGCTGCTGACGGTCATCGGCATATACGCCGCGTTTTTATTGGTCACCTATCTCATTTACCGCCGTTACTTTTCTGCTTTGTAGGTCCTGCCGCGCAACGAAAACAACCGGTCTCGCCGACAATCATGTCGAGGAAACCGGTTCTTTGGTACAGGGCTTTTACCGCGGAGCCGTACTGCAGCTTCCTCGGGGCGCGGAGCCGTTTGCCTCGTCTTCGAGAAAAGGAAGCCGGGCGGTATCGAGTCCGGTAATCGCGAGTAACGGTTCTTTGGGGATTTTTCCGTTGATGGCCGCCATCTTCACCCCTTCGGTAAGCGGACTCCAGATGCACTCCATCTTAAGCCCGTCCCGTTCGTACACGGTGCGGCGCATGGAGGTAATGGCATTGCCGTAGGCCCATTCGTCGACGATCTTCCCGTCCTGGAACATGTGCCGGAAGTTATCAAAGCTGCCTACTTCCGCTTCGCTGCGCACTTCCGCAACAAAGCCGTTCCCCGTCAGCAAAAAGCCGCGTTTGGCAAAATCGCGCGCTTCTCCCTCATAATTGTAGAAGGATACCGCAAGGTAATCGTTGATCCTCTCCACTTTTACCGCTTTATCTCGTCCATGATTGCCGAATAGAAGCGGGAAGAAGGCCATATAGACCGGGCCATCCTTCACGAACACCGGGCAAGGCTCCACACTGCCGCCCTCCAGGCCGGACAGGTTCCGTTCGCCCAGCCAAACTTCTTCGACAAAGCCGTATCGCGCGGGAAACAGAAGCGTCAGCTTCAAGCTTGTGACCTGTTCGCTCAAGCACAGCTTGGGCTTATACAGCAGCATCGCTGTCCGGTCGTGCTGCATGCCGATTTTTCGGCCTTCGTCCAGTATGGAGTCGACCCAATTGAGCCAATTCAACCCGACGTATTGATTCATTTCGCTTGGTCTTTTGTCGTTCACGATGTAGTTGGCGTATACCGTCGCCACATCCGCTTGAGTGGCCACATGCTCCTTCCGCCGGTAAAGCAGGTGAAAGGAATCGGTAAAGACACCGGTCCGGAATTCGCGCGCAATGACGCCGAGAGCGTAGTCCGCAGTCATATAAGTCGAGTTGCTGCCCGAACCGGCGGGTAATTCCACAATATTGTCGGAAACGGCGGGATCGGCCGGCTGCGGATGATCGGTTGACGATGCAAGTTCATAAGTACCCTGCACGCGGTAAGGATAAGTTTTATGAAGTCCATGCTCCACTAAATAGTCCGGGCAATGGAAGGTCGTATTCAGCAGCCACCCGACGCTTACTTGCATGAAAGGCAAGTTATTATGAACCAATTCGTCCGTTTTGCCGTACTTGGAGGAAAATAACGTGTTCATCGGGTTGATCGCCATCTTGTCGCCCAGAAGCGCATACAAAATGAACCGCGATTGATGGGTATGCGCCGTCGAGTCGACTTCGTATACCCTGGAATAAGGACCGGCGGTCTGATACGTGGAGGGATGATAATGGCTCCACACATCGGCCCATAACCGCTCTTCGATCTGCAGCGCCAACATGCGAATCGTCGGCTCCTCAACCAGCTCCGCGATTTCCGCCATGCAATAAACTTGGATGGGCGAGTATGTCGGGCTGTTGAATTCGCTCATAAACCCTCGGCGCGTCAGCATGTCTTTCAAGTCATGCATGCGGCGGACGGCCAGCGCGGAATCGTCCGGGCGGCTGAAGTAGATTCCGGCCGCAAGCAGCGTATAACATCCCATCGTCGGGAAATTGTCGTTGGCGCCGCGGAATTCAAGATCGGTATGCCGGAACGAATCCAGCACATCAAGCAAATAAGCTTCCAGCGCGCCGATCGCCTGATCGTCGAGGTACCGTTTGTATTTTACTAAAAGCTGCAACGCGGCCATCGGTGTAAAGTGGCATGCGGCGAACGCGGATGCGGCTATAATCCGGTTGGCGGTTTTGATCGCTTCCGCATTCCCGCCGGAAACGTAAGAAATTGCGTACCACAACCGCTCTCTCAGTCTAGGCGGCGCCTCCGCTCCGATCCACCGGCCCGCTTCGTCGAAATAGTCCAAACTGTACGCCGCCAGCTTGGCGTATATTTGCCGCTGTCTTTCGATTTGACCTGGCACATCGTAGAACATTGCACCTGCTCCTTTTAAATCACCATATTAAAATAAAATCCCAAGTGAAATCATCCTGGCATACGGAACGATTTCACTTGGAGGAAAGCATTTTATGAAGGACAAGATTGTTGCGAAGCGTCCTAGTCTTTTACTTGTCGATCTTCAATTGCTGATAAAGCTCATTGGCATTTTTCTCAAGCACGGTACCGCCCAAGTCGTTCCATTGCTTCACAAAGTCGTCGAACGCAGATACCGGCAAGGTGCCGTTGACGATCTTGGCATACGTTTCAACCTTCAGCTTCATCATATCCGGCCAATATTTCCCGGCGTCCGGGACGGCGTCCGCCTTGCCGAACAAGCCTACCCGCGGATAATTGTATTCTCTCTGTACCTTCAGCAGCGCCTGGTCGTAATATTTGTCGGCAATTGCCGGATTCGGCTGCTGAACGAACAGATTGGCATAGCTGCCGTCCATCCCGAGCTTATCCCTTTCCGCTCCGTCATTGTACGGCGGGAGGTATTTGAGTCCGCCCTCTACGCCCTTGGCAGGATCGATATAATCCCAATGCGTACCTTGCACGCCCCAGAACATGCCGCGGTACAGTTCTTCATCGTTTTGCAGCTTATCGAAAATTTGAAGGATTTTGTTCATCTTCTCCGGCTGTTTCTCCAACTGCTTGCCGAATACCCACGAATTGCCCGTTAATCCCCATGCCCAAGTCGATCTTCCACCCGGACCTTGCGGCGGCGGAGCCATTTCTATTTTCGCATCCGGGTTAGCCTTCTTCTGGGCTTCCACCCACGAAGGGAACGTGTCTGCGCCAACATAGTCGAACATCGCCACTTTGCCGTCCAGCACCTTCTGCTGGGTGTCCTTGCCGGTTACGAACTCGGGATCGATATAACCTTTCTTATACCAGTCGGCGAGCAGCGTCAGCGCTTGTTTGGCCTCCGGCTGCGTGGCGCCGTTGACCGCCTTGCCGCTCTTCAGCTCCCATTGCGTCGGCATGACGCCATGAGCGCCGAAAATTTGCAGGAAGGCCGCAAATTCGGAATTGCCCCGGCTGGTCATGCCGGTTACGCCGATTTTCTTAAGCGCGGCAAACGCTGCCTCCAGCTCTTCAAGCGTATCCGGAATTTTATCGATGCCGGCTTTCTTCAGCAGATCCGTGCGCCATACTGCTCTGCTGGCAAATTGACCCGAGTAATAATACGTCGGCAATCCGTAGTTTTTGCCCTCGACATTCGGAATGTACCAGCTGCTTGCGGCGTACTTGTTGATCCCAGCGAAAATACCGGGTGCGTGCTGCTCGATCGATTTCATCGGCACTTCGGCCAAAATGCCCATGGATTGGAATTTTTTCAAGTCCGCCGGAGTTGCGGCATAGAAGACATCGGGAACGGTGCCGGAAGAAAGCAAAATTTTCTGTTTCTGCTGATAATCGTCGTAACCGATCGACGTTACTTTTAATTTGACGTTAAACTTCTCTTCAATGTACTTCTGGCCGTATGAATTTTCCGGAAGCGCGCTGACATTCGTACGGAGCATCCAATTGATTTCCATTGGCGGTTCTGACGTTTTTGCCGCCTCCGACTGCTTCGGCGCAGGCGAAGAGCTTGCCGCAGGTTTCTCCGTTTCGCTCTTGCCGCATCCGCTAAGAACGGTGGCAAGTAAAGCGGCAGCAGTAATTCCCCCTACTAAAAACCGGCTTTCGGCAATACGTTTTCCTTGTTTTTTCATATTGCTTATTCCCTCCCTTAATGATTCATACGTTTATATGAAGCCGTCCGGCGACATACCTGCGTCAAGCATTTCCTTTTGGTCCAAGCGTTACCCTTTGACGGAACCGAGCATAATGCCTTTGACGAAAAAGCGTTGAATAAACGGATACAGGATAACGATCGGCATGGAAATGATCATGACCGTAGCCGCTTTCATCGATTCCGGCGTCATGGCCTTTTGCGCGTTCATTTCCCTGGACACGTCGCCGAGAAACGAGCTCGTCTCGGTAATGACCACCTGGCGCAGAAAGAGCTGCAGCACTTGCAAATTCGGTTTGTTCGTATAGATGAGCGAATCGAACCAGGCGTTCCATTGCTCGACCGCGGTCCATAAACCGACAACCGCCAATACGGGCAGACTGAGCGGAATGATCAGCTTGAACAATACGACCCGTTCGCTGGCGCCATCCAATTTGATCGATTCGATCAATTCCTCCGGAATCGATTGAAAGAAATTTCGCATAATGATGACATTAAATGCGCTGACGGCGCCAGGAACAATATATACCAGAAAATTATCGATCAAGCCGAGTTCCTTCTTGAGCAGATAGGAAGGAATCAACCCTCCGCCGAACATCATGCTGAAAATCAGCAGGAACATTAGCATCCCCCGGTGCGGAAACCTCTTCCTCGAAAGCGGATACGCGACCATCGACGTGAGCAATAAAGCGAGCGTAGTGCCGCCGACGGTGCGCGCAATCGTAATCAAATACGCATCCTGAATCTCGCTTCGCTTCAAAATCTGCGCATAAGCTTGCAGGGTAGGGTCCGAAGGGAACAGATGCCAGCCGGACTGCACGGCTACCTCCGGAGGGCTTAACGAAAGCGTCAGCTCATAAAGAAACGGATAAAGCGTTGAGACACCAAGCAAGCATAACAGAAAGATGTTCACGAAATTGAACAAGCGTTCGCCCGTTGTTTTTTTGATCGCATGCATTGTATCGCCCCTCCTTTCACCATAGTCCTTGATCGCGGTCGTACCGCTTCACCAGCCAGTTCGTCGTGAAGATCAGAACCAGTCCGAATACGGAAGAGAACAAGCCTGCCGCAGTTCCCAAGCCGTAATCCATGGAAAGCAAATTCCGCAGCACGTAGGTATCCAAAATATCGCCGACATTGCTCGTCATCGGTGTGACCAGATTGTAGATCTGGTCGAAACCGACCGACAGGAAGCTGCCGATACTGAGGAGCAGCATCACGAGAATTGTCGGCATGATGCCGGGAATCGTGACGTTCCACAACCGCTGCCAGCGGCTTGCGCCGTCAACGATGGCCGCTTCGTATAACGTCGGATCGATGCCCGATAATGCGGCGAAATAAATGATGGAGCCCCAGCCGACCCCTGCCCAAATATCGGATAAAATGAGAATCCCGTAAAATTTGCTCGGCTGCTGGAGCCAAAGAACCGGCTCGAACCCGAATAGGCCGATGATCGCGTTCACCGCGCCGTTTAATCCCAGAAAGGCGAAAAGAATCGAAGCCAGAATGACCCAAGAGAAAAAATGGGGCAAGTACGATATCGTCTGAATGACCCGGCGGAACATCACATTCCGCACCTCGTTCAGCATAAGCGCCAAAATAATGGGAGCAGGAAAAGTAATCAAATACTTGAGCAGCGAAATCACAATCGTATTCCGCAATGCATTGGTGAATCCGTGTCCCGTGAACAGCCGCTGGAAATTGTCGAATCCAACCCACGGACTGCCCCACACGCCTTCCAACACGTGAAAATCCTTAAATGCGATTTGCAGCCCGTAAATCGGCACATATGCGAATAAGAAAAAGATACAGAAGCCGGGCAAAAACAGCGCGATTAAAAACTTGTTTTCTTTATACGTGTTCCAAAGAGATCGTAATTTGGCATTTGCCATCCTGTCGGCATCCTTTCCGTGTTGTCTTTATGCCGCCTATCATAGCCCGATCTTTCGTTACAAGTCGATATTCAAATGTTTAGCAGGAAAAAAGAAAGATCGAACCGCCGAAGCGTTTCGATCCGATCAAACGTAAACCCGATATGGCGCGCGGCTTTGAGGCAACCTTGCATTACGAAACGATGTTCAAATGTTCGGTGCGACGCCGCTCAGCTATTCGGGGGAATTTTGTTTGTGAAGCGTCCGAAACTCGCCCGGCGTCATTTGCTCCAGCTTCTTAAAGGCCCGGATCAGCTGCTGCGCGTTGCCGTACCCGACTTCCTTGGCGATGTCGGCAATCGTCAGCTCCGTTCGGAGCAGGAGCTTCTTGATTTGCGCTACCCGATATTTGGTCAAATAGTCGGTATAGGTCTCGCCGATTTCTTCTTTAAACAATTGGCTCAAATACGATTGGCTGATTTCCAATTGCTCGGCCGCCGTTTTAAATGCCGGATCCGACGCGTAGTTGCGATGAATATAATCCAGCACATGTGCGACGGTTTCTTTCGTTTTGCGTTTCCTTACCGACTCCATAAAGCGGATGGCCGGTTCGAAAAACTGTTTTTGCAACCATTCATTCAGCTCGGCGCTTCGTTCCAATTGCAAAAACTCCGCATACGGATTGCGGTTCGGGAAAATCGTCTCCAGCTCCTGATCGTATCCCTGCACAATCCGAATCGACGTAACGAGCAGCTGCAAATAAAACGTGCGCAGCAAGGAGAACGAAATCGGGTTCGCAGCAAAGTGGAGCTCGAATTGCTGCAAGCTTGCCGCTACGCCGTGCTGGTCGCCGACGCGAAACCGCTCCGTCAATTCCTGCTCGATATGGGCAGGGTAATGAATGGTTTTATAATCTTTCGAGCGGTCATAGTCCAGCCTTACCACTTCATCGCCGGCTTTCGTTCCGTACAAATGCATCGCCTGAATCGCTTCCCGGTAGCTTGCCGACAACTCTTGGAACGATTGCACTTTGGGGCCGACACCGATGGAAACGGTCTGCTTCAAATACTTTTTGATCGCTTGCCGGATCAATTCGGCCGCCTGCAATATTTCGCTCGGCTGCGTATCGTCTTGCATATTCAGAATGAGGATCGCGCTTGTTTTCGATACGATCGTTTCCGTCCTGTAGCGGTTCAGGAGCTCGCTTGCGATATTGGATACGGCATTGATAAATAAACCTTCGTCTCCGGGCCCGAACCGGCTGTCCTCCGCAGGCTCGTTCATTTCGATGACCAGCACGGAGAAAACGGGGAAATCGAACGCTTCGAAGGTTTTTTGCCGGTCCAAGGCGGACAACGCCTCCACCGAGCTGTAGCTTCCGACAATGGCCGAGAGCAAATAATGGGACCGCAGCAAGGGCAGCTGCTCTTTCCATCTCGCCCGCCCCGAGTCTACTTCCTTCAATAAATAGGAGACGCGATGTTCAATGCTCTGCACTTCCGCATGATAGGGAATTCCCGGCAAATCCGGTTCCGCGTCGCGGGTCCCCTCGTCATGCTTCGTCAACAATTCGAATATGCGGCGAACGCCTCGTTGAAATCGCTGAAAGCTAAAATAAGCGGTCAGAAGAGCGAACAGCGACAGGAAAATCGAGAGGGCGATAATCGCTTGTTTCAGCAGCCGCACCTTCTCGGCGGGCACCTTCGCGGGAATTAGCAGCGCGTAATTCCACCCGTTCAAAGCGGAGTGCTCGAGCGTGACAAACGCATCCGGTTTGCTCAGCAAAGCGCTGTTATTTTCCGACAGCTGATCGGATTTGAACGACAACAGCCGCTGAATGATGTCCGAATTAGGGGCCGGCGGCTTGCCTGTTTGCGTAATGAGCTTGCCGTCGTTCGTGAACACGATCAGCTGCCCATCCGCGTCGAGCGGAAAGCTTTGCATCATATCGTGGATAAACCCGGCATCCACGTTGATGACAAGCGCAGCCTTCGGTTCGGTATATAGAGGAGGCAAGATGCGGATATACGTAAACACGTTTTTTTCCGCGCCGGCTTCCTTAATCGTTCGGGGAGCGATCCAGAAGGTTTGAATCTTTTGTTCGACCGCTTCCTCAACCGCGGCGATCCATTTGTTGTCCGGAAAGCTCATATCGCTTACGGTCACGATATAGTTGGAAGAAATCGAAATGTTTTGCGGGATGTGGTACAAGTAGATGGAGTCCAGGGAATGCAAGGAATTTTTCATGGACGATATATCGTTCATCAAGCGCGCGGAAGTAAGCAGGGAACCGAGCGGAGGCTCCTCGCCGATATTCGCGAAATCGAGCACATTCGATTGAAAGGAGAATTGCGTCGTACTGCCTTCGATTTGTTGGATGAGCTGATCCATCTGATCCTTCATTTGGGCCAGCGTAATTTTCGAAGAGCGATGAATTTCCCCTTCGATGATGCCGCTTCCAATATGGTAAGTGATCGTACCGAACAGGAGCAGCGGGATGATGGACAGCAGCAAGAGCGCGGTCAACCATCTGCCGGCAACAATTTTTTTCCAAACGCGCGCGATCTTCACAATGTCTCTCCCAATCTTATGCAATTATTTCGAAACGGTCTCCATATTGTAGACTAGCATTCTGCTTTATTCAATCGTTTAACCGTGTAGAAGGACTACGCAAAATCGGTTTGCTGAAACGTTATAGCAAATCGTTCAATACGATTGTAGAGGTTTCTCATATTCCGTGTCAATAGTCTCCTTTTACTTGGTGTCTGACGGGAGAATAGTTAATCGCTGGGTCGATGAACCACTCGATAATTGTCATATTTTGAAGGTATGCTATAATTAATTGATAACGTTTGTGATAGGATGTGAGAATCGCCTTGTTCACGAAAACAAAGGTTTTTATAAGCTCTGTCGCTCAAGATACACTCCGGCCTCTGCGGGAGAGCATGTGGGATATATTGCGTGAGCTTGGGCATGAACCGATGCTTTTTGAAAAAAATTTCGGGGCATGGGATTCCCACACTAATCCTGTTCAAAAGTGTATCGAGTGTGTTCGTCAATCAGATGCGTTTTTACTTTTCATTTCAAACAAAGCCGGCACGTTTTACGAAAAGTCCCAGCGTACCGTTACGCATATGGAGCTCATTGAAGCTTATACACGGCGCAAGACCATTCTTGTGTTTGTGGACAGTGCGGTGAAGGCAGAATATTTCTCCAAGGCGAAGGTGACTATAGAGGAGTACGTGGAGGCCCATATTGCGGAAACATCCTCATTCCCAAAGGCTTCGGAAATCGTTACGGCACTCCGTCTTGCCGATCTGTCTTCTCACATCGATCCCTACGTTTGGTTTCTCATTCATGACATTGTTGGACGAGGCATCTATTTCGAGGACTTATCCCTTGCTGTTGCTCCTGACTGGAAAATGTATTTCAGTGACCTGTTGCGAAGAGGTATTCAATTGATGCCGTTTAAAGACGCAATTGAAACGAATGAGCGCCAATTGGAGCAATACGATCATTTTTACGATATACTGGCAAGTGTCATACCAAGCATTAACATAACTGGATTTCGTAGTCTTACTGCCTTTTTGGAATCCTTCCAACGTTCGGTATCGGGGGAGGTTGTGGAACACGACTATGGTTTCGTCAAGGAGCCAGTGGGTTCTTTCAGTGCTTGCTCAGCCGTTACCTTGTATGAGTTTCAAAAAGACCGCATGGTGGTATTGGGAAAGACGGGTTCTGCTACTGGAGATGATTATTACCTGCTGGACAACAAAGACTCCTTTGTTGCACTTACGTACAGTAACCCGGAGCCGGATGATCAGGTATTCTTCAAGGAATCGAATTGCACCTTTTACTTTTGCCTCCGGCTCCCAAATCATGTTATGACATTTCACTTGCCATGTGGACAGGAATGGAACACTGACAAGTTCATAGCTTCCAAAGACAGCGTGATACGTGCTATAATACATAAAAATGCATTGGCATTCGATTTTGTTCGAAGGCTAATAGGAGGGATGCAGCATGGCGACTAAGGTTTATGTATCGTTGAACGGGGTTGTTTCGGAAGCAGTAGGTACGCAGCCGAAGAATGCGCTGTTGTTTGCACCTTCTAAGAAAAGCGCGGCACAGGTTATACTGGAGCAGCGGGCGAATCGACGGAAAAACAGTCAGTTCATTAAAGAACGTCTTGATGAGGCGTTCAAAAGATAAATGGCTCGAGTTTTCATTTCTTCCAGATTATCGACGAACAATTATTAATGAAAGAACGCACCGCTCGCCGTGATGGTCAAGACCCTTATTTGTGGACACTGTAAAAAGCCCTAGGCAACAAGCTGGCGTCGGTACTC
>NZ_QMFB01000031.1 GCF_003285015.1 Paenibacillus contaminans
TCTCTCGGCCGGAATTACAGATTATCATGTTTCAAATCTTTATGCAAGCTTTTTTTAAAACTTTTTTTCCTGACCTCGTGCTCAGCCTCTCTTGCAAAAGGAGTTGTCCGAAGCAGGAACCTTAGAATAGCACGGTTCCGGAAGCAGGTCAAGCTTTTTCCGACATTATTCTACATTTATTTTAAATCGGCCAATCTCCTCCCTATCAGCCCCGCTTCAACCGCAGTCCCCCAGCAGCAGCAAGAAACGAAGCACGGACAGCCCGGCATTTCGGATAAAGGATGCATGCATTGGGAATTATGACAGGTGATGCCTTGCACATCATAGGGAGTTTCTTAAAAAAGGGGGCATGCGGTATCAAATTCATACGCAGAAAACCGACACCGCCTACTCGCTACGTTTGGTCGGACGACCAGCAGCTCAGCCCTAATGTTATCCCTTCGGTTTACGACGAGGCATGCAGCTTGGTTCGCACGATATGGTCGAACTGCGACGACGTGGAGTTCAGAGATATCCGGGCAGGCGATACGAGAGTGACGATCTTCTGGGTCGGCACGCTGATCGACAAGCTGTTGGTTCAAACGGGAATCGTGGAACCGCTTATTCGTCTTAAAGAGCCGATAACCGGTCTAGAGGCGTTGGAGCAGCTGCTGCCCATCCCCTCTTACCGGCAAACCGATAAATTGCAGGAGCTCAATCAAGCGGTCGGCAGCGGAATGGCCGCCATACTTGTAGAAAATGGGGAGCAAGCCGTTATCATCGATGTTGCCAGCTTTACGGAGCGTCCCATCGAAAAGTCGGATCTCGAGCCCAGCGTTATCGGCCCGCAGGCCGCTTTCGTAGAAAACCTTCAGAGCAATATCGCCCTCCTAAGGCGAAGACTCAGCAGTCCCCGCGTCAAAATGGAATTTTCGACGATCGGAACGATTTCTCAAACGCAGGTTGCCATGTTATACGTCGACGGTGTCGTCAAACCCGAATATGTGGAAGAAACGCGCAAACGGCTGAAACGCATTTGTATCGACGGCATTTTCGACGCCAATTATGTGGACGAGCTGATCAAAGACGAGCCATATTCGTTATTTCCGACGGTGCAGTCGACCGAACGGCCCGATCGCGTTGCCGCCGGTCTTCTGGAGGGGCGCGTCTCGATCATGATTGACGGAACTCCGCTAGTCATTCTGGTGCCGGTAAGCTTCTTCGGACTTTTGCAATCTGACGAAGATTACTATCAGAACTTCATTACGGCATCTGCGGTAAGACTGCTGCGCCATTGCGCTTTCTGGCTGTCTTTGCTGACGCCGTCATTATATGTGGCATTGCTAACCTATCATCAGGAGATGATTCCGACCGTCTTGCTCGTGACGCTGGTCAAAAGCCGGGAGGGCGTCCCGTTCCCCGCTTTCGTCGAAATGCTTCTGATGGAGTTTTCGTTCGAAATATTGCGGGAAGCCGGCGTCAGGCTGCCGCGCGGCATCGGACAGTCCGTAAGTATCGTCGGCGCGCTCGTCGTCGGAGAAGCCGCCGTTAATGCGGGGATCGTATCGCCGCTCGTCGTCATCGTCGAGGCTTTGACCGGCATCGCCTCGTTCTCGGTTCCTTCTTTCTACCTCGGCTCATCGGTTCGTTTTTTGCGCTTCCCGTTCGTGCTGCTGGCCGGCGCGTTCGGCTTGTACGGCATCGTCATCGCCTTTCTTATTTTACTGACGCATCTGGTATCGCTGCGCTCCTTCGGCGTCCCGTATTTCGCCCCTGTAGCTCCCTCTATCGGCAAAGATATGAAAGACGTGTTCGTGCGCGTGCCTTGGTGGAAAATGAGAACGCGCCCTCAAATGTTCGAGCCTGTAGATGCGAAACGGGGACAAAACAATCCGGTATCGGATTCCGAATCAAGGGATGAGCGCTAATGACTGCTAAACGATGGCTTCGCCGCTTCACTCGGTACGGAATGATCACGCTGCTGTGTTCGGCTTTATCCGGCTGCTGGGACCGGGTCGAGCTTCAGGAAATGTCCATTATTATGGGTATGGGAATCGACCGGAAAGCGGACGGCTCGACTCGCGTGACGGCGCAAATTATCGATACGTCCGGATCTGGCGCATCCAAAGGCAATACGCAGGAAGGAAAATCGTTTCTCCTTCTGGAAGAAGAGGGGCCGACGCTGGAAGAAGCCATGCAGGACTTTTTCGGGAAATCGGCGCGGCGCATGTTTTTTTCGCATATTGCCATCGTCGTGTTCGGTGCGGATTACGCCAAGCACGGACTGGAGCAAGCACTCGAGTATTTTGAAAGGAACCGCGACTTCCGCCGCGTTCAGCATCTCGCCGTTACCGGGGGGACCGCCGTCGAAACGCTGAAAGGCGCTACCGGCGTAGAATCGATAAGCGCGAAGGGTATTTTAGAGCTCGTGATCAATCAAGGAAACACTTCGGTGTCGCTGGAAAGTAGCGAGCTGCTGTTCGATAATGATTTTCTGTCCGCATCCCATGCCCCTATTCTAAGCTGGGTCGATACGAATGCGAAAAACGAAGCGGTCGTCAAAGGAATCGGCGTCTTTCGCGGCGACCGGCTGGCGGGTTTGCTGGAAGGCACGAAGTCGCGGGGCGTGCTCTGGTTTTTGAACAAAGTCGAACGGGCTCAGTTGGAGCTTCCTTGCGAAAATTCGAAGCACACCGGCAGCGGAGCGATGATCGAGGTGCGCCAAATCAAAGTCAAGGTTTCCCCGGTCAACGGCCATGACGAGCCCGAATATCAAGTACGCGTCAATGGAAAGGGAGAAGTCAAAAAAATGTGCACGAACGAGAAGTTCGAAAGCCGCACGGTTCGAGAGATGGAAGTCAAGCTCGCCAAAGCTATAGAAGATGAAATGGCGAGCGCGTTAGCCTACCTGCAAAAAAGCAAGACGGACGCCGTTCAGTTCGGCAGCAAGCTTTTTGCAAAAGATCCTCGGAGATGGCGCAAACTGTCCCAAGAATGGCCCGAGCATTTTACAAACGCCAAGACCGATTATTCGATCGACATTCAAATTACGCATCCCGGCATGATTTCCAAGCCGCTGCCCCGTATGTACGATCCGAATAGCAGCGCGCCGAAGTTTAATTGGGAGGAATCGGGACCTTGATCTTGATCGGCGTTCTTTTTATCGCGGGTATCGCTCTCGAGTGGCGCTCGTTATGGCGGAAAAAGCTTTGGAAGGAATGGATCGTTCAACTGAGCTTCATAGCCGCTTCCATGGTCATGGCTTTCCTCGTTCAGCTTAACGTACAATTACCATTCGATCCGCTCGGCTGGATTAACGCCATTTTTAGACCGGTAACCAAATGGCTGTATCAGATCATGTAAAGGAGAGGCCGGGATGCAGCAAATATCGCACAAGCAGTTAGGCTTTTTCCTGTACTTCCAAGTCATCGGACTAGGCATTCTCGTATATCCCATTACGATCGGACAGTCGGTCGTTCGCGACGCTTGGCTGGTAGGCTTTACTTATATGATTGCAGCGGCCTTCGTGACAGTAGTCGTCGCCTGGTTTGCACATGTCTTTCCCGGTCAAACGCTGATCTCCGGACTCCGCTCCGCTTTCGGCTCGTGGCTGGGGTCGCTTCTCGGGGTATGGGTATTGTTCTGGCTGTATCTTGTCGCCTGTATCGATGCGCTCGAAACGACTTTGTTCCTCAATACGACCCTCTTTCCGAATACGCCCAATTACGTCATCACCGCGCTGTTTATCATCCCGATTTCCTATGCCGTTTATATGGGAGTCGAAGTGCTCGGGCGTCTGGCCGAAATTATTTCTCCCGTCGGCGTCGCGCTAACGATGCTGCTTTTTTTGCTGGCGCTCAAAAATGCGCATATTTCCTATGTCACGCCTGTGCTTGCCGACGGCATGTCGCCGGTACTGCGGGGCTCTGCATTTCCATGGGCGGCAGGAATGAAGTTTATCGTCGCGTTATTCCTCGTTCCGACCCTGAACAAAGCGGGGAAGCTCGGGCGAACCCTTATGCTGGCCGGCATTTGCGTCGGGCTTACGGGCGTTTTTATCGAAGGGGCGACCACGCTCGTACTCGGGCAGACCAGAGGGTCTTCCAGCTACCCGCTTCTGGAAGTCGTGCGGACGATTCGAATAGGCAGCTTTGTCGAACGTCTGGATACGATTTTCGTCAGCTTGCTGATCGTCACCATCTTCGTCAACTTGACCGTGCTGCACTACTGTATCGCTTGCGGGCTGCAGCAGCTGCTCCGTCTCAGTCATCATAAGACGATCGTCTGGAGTATCGGCATGCTGCTCTGGGCAGGCAGCGTATTTCTTTTTCGCGACAGTCAGCAGGAAAAATCATTCGTACTGTTCACGATTCCGGGTTATCACTATTTCACCGGCTTGATCATCCCCTCGCTCGCAGCTGCCGCATACCTTATCCGGAAGAAGCTGTTTCCGAAGGCCGGAAGCAAAAAAGGCGCATAAACGGAAAACAACCGCCACGGTGTCAGCGAGGCGGCTATCGGCGTTTGATCGGCTATTTATTTATGATCAGCGGCCCATTCTATAATTGTTGTTCGTCCGGAAAACGCGTTCCGCAAGCCGGTTAAAATCGTCGATTCGCACAATCGGGCCGCTATCCGGGTTCAGCTTTTCATAAAAAGCACGATCCGCCGTCACATAAACGCTCTTATCCGGAAACGCCGATCGCGCCATGTCGATAATCGCTTGATTGATATCGAGCGAAAGTCCTTGGTAAGCCTGCCCCGTGCTATCGCGGTTGTCGGGAACCGAATTCGGCCCGATTTTGCCCTTGTTGCCCGGATTGCCGTGCTGCGTTTTCTTTAACCCGGAATCGTTCAATTGCACAGCCACATATACGTTTCGGTCGGTAACGACGACTCCCGCTCCTTCAATGCCGTTCATCGCGGCAATTCGGGAAGCCAGCTGCGGATCGTGTACAGCCGTCGCGTTGTTGTGGAGCTGCGTCGGATTCGACGCTCCAACCCGGTTCTGAGGAGGCTGATCCGTAGCGAGCATACGGGTATCGCTCGTCGTTTTCGAGCCGTACTCCCGCATATTTTTGTCGGTGGCGGTTTTTGGCTTGCCTGCAGTGCAAGCGGCGGCGGAAAGTCCTAAACAGCCGGCGATAAGTACGATTGCAAAGCGCTTCATATTCACTTGCCCAGCTCCCTTCATAACTAGGAATCACCCTTTATCATCTGCCCGCTTGAATGAGGATATACGTTTAGACAATAAAAAAAGCTTGCCCGCATGATCGCAGACAAGCCTTGCCAAAAGCCTGATAGGTATGTATGTACGGAAATCGGTTTGCAGCCGGCTTTCCCGCCAGCGTTTACTTGAGCATGCCGCGGTAAGCGCCCGGCACCGAGCCTTCGATCGGAATCGCTCCCAGCGTTTTGCTGTAAAACTCGGTCGGACCCGCTCCGCCGATTATCGCGTAGGCGTATCCTTCGTCACGCAAAGCATGCATGCACGCCAGCAGCAGCGCTTTGCCGACGCCTTTGCCTCGCATGGAAGGGTCGACTCCCGTCGGACCGAAATAATTTTTGCAGGTCGCCTCGTAACAGCCGAAGCCGACGACCTTCCCTTCTTCCGTTGCGATAAAACACGAAACCGGCTGGCGCGAGAACGCCACGTCGACCTCGCTCTCCCAATGGGCATTAAACGTCTGACGCACCCATTCCTTCACAATATGCTTCTCTGGCGCAAGTCCGCGGCGAATGACGATTCCCGACTCGGCGAGCTGGTTGATCAGCGTTGTTTTCTCTGGCAGTTCATACAGTTTGACGAGCATGTCCGGCATTGGAGAATTCCTCCTGTTGAATAGTCTTGGTATGTTTGCTCCATATTATAAAGCAATTAGTATACCTTAACAATTCAAAGAGCTAATTTCCTCGCTGCAAAAAAACTTCTGCATTTCTCGCAATCAACATGCCGCTTTGACCCGTCTAGCAGGAAAGAGATGTCACTTCTCGTTTACCGCCTCCAAAATCATAAGCAGTTTACCGAATTTCCATTCCACTTGCTTCGTTTGAAAACCCGCTTGCCGAACGAGCTCAGCCGTATTGCGGTTAAGATGGCAGCCGTCGCACATACGCTTCCACCAGGGAGTAAGCCAGTCTTGCAGCTTGCCCGGAATACTGCGGTCGATTCGAACATGTTCCATCAGTAATAATACGGCGCCCGGCTTGGACACTCTGCGAATTTCCATAAGCGCTTTTTGCGGATCGGGAATCGTGCACAGAACCAGCGTACCCACTACGGTATCGAATGCGTTATCCTCGAACGGCAGCCACTCGGCCCCGGCTCTTTCCACTTCTATCGGTATATTTGATAACTTGGCGCGCGCAAGGGATATCTCCAGCATGGTTCGGTTCGGCTCGATCGCGACTATTCTTTCACCGTTTCTGTAATGGGGAAAATTCACTCCCGTTCCCGAACCGATTTCCAAAATGCTTCCTTTTGCCTTCTGCAGAAGTTGTTCGCGCATTTGCCGCAAGCCCATATACTCAAGAGGCTGCATCAGCGCATCGTAATGATCGTTGAAAAATCGGCTCATCGCGTTCCCCGCTTCAAATTAAGTGTTTGCATCCATTTCGGCAAAAAAACAAGAAGACGGGAACCCGGCGGATGTTTTCATCCAGGGTTCCCTCAACTTTTATTCGGAATGATTGATTTTAAGCCGCTGCAGTCTCAGCGCATTCAATACGACCGATACCGAGCTCAATGCCATGGCCGCTCCGGCAACCCAAGGCGCCAGCAGTCCGATCGCCGCGATCGGGATTCCCAATGTATTGTATCCTAGCGCCCAAAATAAGTTTTGCTTAATATTGCCCATCGTTTTTTTGCTCATATAAATGGCATCCGGAATGCTGTTCAGATCGCCGCGCATCAAGGTTACATCCGCAGCTTCCATCGCCACATCGGTTCCGGTACCGATCGCCATGCCGATATCCGCCATTGCGAGAGCGGGGGCGTCATTGATGCCGTCGCCGACCATCGCGACCTTTTTGCCCTGCGCTTGAAGCTTTTTGACTTCATCGGCTTTTCCTTCCGGCAGTACCTCGGCAAGTACATGATCGATGCCTACTTGCTTTGCAATAGCCTTAGCCGTACGCTCGTTGTCCCCGGTTATCATAATGACTTGGATACCGAGCGCTTTCAATCTTGTTACGGCTTCTTTGGACGTTTCTTTAATCGTATCGGCCACTGCTACCAGACCGGCATATTGGCGGTCGACGGCAATCAGCATCGCCGTTTTGCCCGATTGCTCCAAACTGTTCATCGTTTCAAAAGCCGCCTCAGCCGGTACATCGAATTTTGCCATAAGCTTGCGCGTTCCGGCCAGAACCTCTTTGCCCTCTACGATGGCGCGAATGCCGTACCCGGGAATCGCTTCAAACTCCACCGAGCTCGGAACGGAAATCCCTTTTGCGGCAATACCGGAAACGATCGCTTCCGCAAGCGGATGCTCCGAGTTTTTTTCGGCTCCGCCCACCAGACGCAAGAAATCCGCTTCATCGATGCCTTGAACGATCACGTCCGTCAGCTCCGGCTTTCCTTTCGTTACCGTTCCGGTTTTATCGAGAATAATCGCATCGATACGGTGAGTCGCCTCCAAATGCTCCCCGCCCTTGAAAAGAATACCGAGCTCTGCGGCACGCCCGGAGCCTGCCATGATCGAAGTCGGAGTAGCCAACCCAAGCGCACAAGGACAAGCGATGACCAAAATCGCGATAGCCTTCTCAAGCGCGCTCGCAAAGTCGCCTGGCTCGATTATGAAAAACCAAACGAGGAAGGCGGCAAGCGCAATACCTACCACAATCGGGACAAAAATGCCGGAAATGACATCGGCAATACGCTGAATCGGCGCTTTCGAGCCTTGTGCTTCTTCCACGACTTTGATAATTTGAGCAAGCGCCGTTTCTTTGCCTACTTTCGTCGCTTTCACTTTCAGCAAACCGTTTTTATTGATCGTAGCTCCGATAACGCTATCTCCGGCTTTCTTGTCAACCGGAATGCTTTCCCCTGTCAGCATGGATTCGTCGACTGTCGAGCTTCCTTCGATAACTTCTCCGTCAACCGGAATTTTTTCGCCGGGTTTGACAAGCAATACGTCTCCCGCAGCCACTTCTTCTACCGGTATGCTAAGCTCTTGGCCATCGCGGATGACGAGCGCCGTTTTGGCCTGCAGGCCCATCAATGTTTTAATGGCTTCGGATGTCCGGCCTTTAGCCAGAGACTCGAACAATTTCCCTAACAAAATAAGCGTAATCAACACGGCGCTGGTTTCGTAATACATCGAAGGCGCGTGATGGCCTCCCATTCCCGGCATTGACGCCATGGTTGCCCAATCGATCGATAAATACAAGCTGTAGAAATATGCGGCGGACGTTCCGAGCGCGACAAGCACATCCATATTCGCGCTTTTGTTGCGCAAGGCTTTATAAGCGCCCACATAGAACTGCCAGCCGATCATAAACTGGACCGGAGTAGCCAACACTAATTGAAACCACGGATTCATGAATATTTCCGGCATCCATATCCATGATGTAAAGGAAAAGTGAGTGACCATCGCCCATAAGAGCGGGAACGATAAAATCGCCGAAACAAGCAACTTCCGTTTTTGGCGGGAAATTTCCTTCCGGCGATGCTCAGCCGGGTCCCCTTGTTCCTGCTTCGGGACGGCTTTATAGCCGAGCTGCTCCACTTTTTTCTGCATATCGGAAAGCGTTACGCTGCCGGAGGAGTATTGTACGTGAGCGGTTTCCAGGGCGAAATTGACAGTCGCTTGCGTCACGCCAGGGAGTTTGTTTAATCCCTTCTCGATTCTCGTCGCGCATGCCGCACAAGTCATGCCGCTGATTTGCAACTCTATAGATTCCTTCAAAGTGCCATATCCGAGCTTCTGAATATTTTGCTCCATTTGAGCGATATCCACTTTCTTCGGATCGTAAGTGACAGTCGCTCTCTCCAAAGCAAAATTGACATTGGCATCTTCTACGCCTTCCACTTTGCTTAGCCCTTTCTCAATCCGGTTGGCGCAAGCCGCGCATGTCATACCGGTAATTTGCAAGGACGCTTGTTTCTTCTCCAGCTCTTGAGCCTGCATGATCAACACCTCGTTAAGTCTTGCTTATAATAAATGCTTTTTGTTTTCCGCCTTATAGTACGGGAAGCTCTCTTTTAAAGAAAAGCCGCTTCGATAGCGGCGGATGCGATTATACGACTGTATATCCCTGTTCCTCGATCGCCTCTTTAATGGCGTCCAGCGAAAGCTTGTTTTCGTCGTATTCTACGGCGACCTTCTCATTGGCCAAATCGACCTGTCCGTTCGCTCCCAAAGTTCTAAGAGCGCCTTCGATGGAATTGACACAATGATTGCAAGACATCCCCTCAACCTGGATCGTTACGTTTGTCATGAACAACCTCTCCTTTTACCTTCGTATATTTTGAATTCACCGGTTTACGGTTTTTAGCTCATTCGGCGATCCCCTCATCTTCTTGTTGAACCGGGGCTTCGCTTCGTCTTGATGTTAGTATACCCCCCTACAGTATATTCTGTCAACAAAAAGATTACTCCCCTACCCTATATTTTCGAATAAGAACAATCTCTATGGATGATCTCCTTTAGTCTCTATCTTCCTTAATCACTTTATTCACTCCCTGAAGTGGGGTGCGGGGACGCGTATGCGGGAAGGAAATGAGGCTGCTTCTATTAAAAAAGATCCCGAGGAACTTATCCCTCGAGACCTTCTTGCTGCATAAACAGCCCTATTTATTTGAATAATTGCAATAGCCCTTTAAACTCCAATTCCTCGAACTTGCTTATCGCCCGGTCCCGATCCACATCAAGCAGGCAATCCTCCATGGTGCAAGCAACCGGCACGTCGCAGCGGATGCGGGCAAGATCGCGCGACAGATGCAGCATATCCAGCTCGGCTTCGATTTTGGTCCGGACGCCTTTCGGCAGCTGCGCCAGGTTCTCCAGGATGCCCTCGATATGCAGGAACTCGTTAAGCAGCTTGACCGCCGTTTTCTCGCCGATCCCCTTAACTCCCGGATAATTGTCCGCCGTATCTCCGGTGAGCCCTTTTAAGTCGACGATCTGCTGTGCGGTCAGCCCTTTTTCCTCCAAGAGGACATCGGGGGTATAGACTTGGTAATTGCCAGGTCCCTTCTTCATGATGATGACGTTCGTACGTTCATCCACAAGCTGCAGCATATCGTGGTCGCCGGTCAAAATCAGCACCTGCGAATGCTCGCTGTATGTACGGGCCAGCGTTCCGATGCAGTCGTCCGCTTCATAGCCGGCAAGGCCGACGTTCGGCACGCCCATCGCTTCGGTCACTTCCTTCACCAGGCTGAATTGCGGGATAAGCTCCTCCGGCGCTTCGTCGCGGTTTCCTTTGTAGGCGCCGAACATCTCGGTCCGGAACGTTGTGCTCCCCATGTCCCAGCAGCAAACCACGTGACTCGGTTCGAACCTCTCGACGGC
The DNA here is from genome assembly GCF_003285015.1 of Paenibacillus contaminans. Classification (GTDB taxonomy): domain Bacteria; phylum Bacillota; class Bacilli; order Paenibacillales; family NBRC-103111; genus Paenibacillus_V; species Paenibacillus_V contaminans. The sequence goes on from NZ_QMFB01000031.1 coordinate 10,497, forward strand.
ATCCCAAAAATATTTAACGAAGCCGTAAACGGCATTGGTCGGCACGCCGGCGCTCGTTTTTTTAATATAGCCGCTGTAAGCAGAGGCATAATAGGCGCGGAACAGCAGAGCCATCCCGTCGACCAGCATGACGCTTTGTGAAACGCTAGATTGCAAATCTTCCAACTCCCATAAGTCAATTTAGCTCTATTATAGCATAATTTGGCCATTCGGCTTACTGGGAAAAAGAAGCGCCTTGACAGGATCGCCTGTCAAGGCGGCATGCTTGATTCGTTTAAAATCCGGCAGCCGTCGTAGTCACGATGATCGGCTCTTTTTTGGTGATGATGATCGTATGCTCATGCTGCGCGGCGTAGCTTTGATCCGGCACGGACAGCGTCCAGCCGTCCGCCTGCTCTACGGCAAAATTCGCGCCCGTCGATAAGAACGGCTCGATCGTCAGAACCTGGCCTTCCTTCAAAACTCTGCGGTCCGTCGGGTCGAATACAGGTAAAATTTGATCGGGCTCCTCGTGCAATGCGCGTCCGATACCGTGGCTGCAAAGATTTTGAATGACTCGGTAGCCCCCTTTTCGCGCTTCGGCTTGTATGATTTTGCCTACCAGGTTGAGCTTCACGCCGGCTCTGAGCTGGGAAATCACCTGCATCATCGTGCGGTGCGTATAATCGCAAAGCTTTACGATCCGTTCCTCATAGGGCGGAATCTGAAAGGAATGTCCCGTATCCGCATAATAACCGTCAAGCTCGGCCGAAACGTCGATATTGATCAGATCGCCGCCTTTTAGCTTGCGCTTGCCCGGAATCCCGTGCGCTACCTCGCGGTTCAAGCTGATACATGTCGCCCCAGGGAAGCGATACAGCTTTCTCGGAGCTGCGGTAGCGCCGTATTTGCTGAGGACGCTGTCGCCGATCGCATCCAGCTCTCTCGTCGTCATGCCCGGCTTCGCATGCTTCTTCATTTCTTCGATAGTCCGTGCAACGACATAACCGATCCGTTTCAGTCCTTCGATATCGTTAGGCGAGTCAATTGTCATACGGGAATCCTCCGATTTATTTAAAGTGTCGGCAAATTGAAATGTTGATTCCCATATTAATACACTTATTTGAAAAAGGCAAAATAAACGAACGGATGCACGGTGGCTCCCGCTTTCCTGTACAAGTGAAACACCAAAAGATAATTGTTGGGCGGATATGTTTATTTTTACGGCTTAACGCTTTTTTAGGCACATTTTAACGGAGGATATTCGTTTCCATTAAAAAGCAGCCGGCACTGCCGCGCCTGGCCGCTTTTTTTGTTATACGATCGCTATTCCCATATCTTTTTTATTATTAGCTGTTGCAGCTTGGGAACCGTGTAATGGTGCGCACTTGTCTAAGCGGAAAGCGGAAGGTAGCGAACTGGGTACCGAACAGAAACTGGAGCAGGAAAATCTCGCCGTTTCTAACATCGCATAAAATGCCGGCCACTCCTTGCCCGTTAACCAAGGCAACGCCGACGGGCCTGCCGATCAGCTTGCAAAACTCGTGTTTCTTATTGTTATTATTAGACATGGGAATCCCCCCTTTCTCTATTATTCTATGAAACATGATAGAGAAGGGTACGTAGGATGCGAGGAAACAAGCGGCAGACCAGCGGCCGGAAGCCTATCGTCGCGTCGCTTTCGGTTCAAAACCGAATTCGCGTCGTAACGCGTAAATGCGGAACATGGATGAGCATCCGATGATTTGGATAGTGGTGCTAGGAGAGATGCAAACCGAGGAAAGGTTACGATAAATCTTCGAAGTCTGCTTATCGACCGAAGCCTCGAAGGAAAGCATTTGTGTGAAAGACTCCACAACGACATAAAAGGCCGCATCCCATAGGAACGCCGCCTTTCGATCTAATTCGGCAAAAAATAGCTTCGGGGATATAGTCCAACATCGTTAGCCGGTTTTCCCGTTAGCTCTGCAAAAATTCGCCGATCCGGCGTACCGCTTCGCGAAGCCGTTCTTCATCCTGAACGAGGGCAATGCGCACATAACCCTCGCCCTCAGTGCCGAAAGCATCCCCCGGTATGACGACTACGCCTGTCCGGTACAGGATTTCCCGGGAAATTTGTCGAGACGTCCATCCGGACGGAATCGGTGCCCAAATAAACATCGTCGCCTTCGGCTTCGGTATGTCCCAGCCATAATCTCGAAGCCCCTCGATTACAATATCGCGGCGGCGTTCGTACACCTTCGACTTCGTTTCGACATCCGGCGCGCGCATGTCTTCCTCTAATGCGGCAATGCCGGCTTCCTGTACGGCAAGGAAAACGCCATAGTCGATTTGCGACTTTAGTGTGCGAAGCGCCCGCACCGCCTCGGGATGGCCCACCATAAAAGCAAGCCTGCAGCCCGCCATATTAAACGCCTTGGAAAGCGAATGAAACTCGACTGCCGTTTCTTTGGCCCCTTCGATTTGCAGGATGCTTTCCGGCCGGCAGCCGTCGAACGCCATCTCGGAATACGCAAGATCGTGCACGATCAATATGTCGTACTCGCGTGCAAAGGCGACCGCCTCCTCGAAAAAAGCGCGGTCCGCCACAGCCGACAGCGGGTTGCCCGGGTAATTGAGCATCATAAATTTCGCTTTGCGCGCCACGTCAGCCGGTATGTCCTCCAACCTCGGCAGGAAGCCGTTCTTCGCGCGGAGCGGCATCGGATGAGGGGAAACTCCCGCAATGACGAGACTCGCGGCGTAGATCGGGTAGCCCGGGTCCGGGATTAGCGCAGTATCGCCGGGATCCGTAATCGATAGCGCCAAGTGGGCCAGCCCGTCCTGGGAGCCCATAAGCGCCAGCACCTCGGACTCCGGATCAAGCTCCACCGCAAAGCGGTGCCTATACCAGCGCGAAACCGTTTCGCGAAACCGCAAGCTCCCCTCCGATGTAGGGTAGCCGTAGTTTGCTCCGATGCGGACCGCTTGCTCAAGCGCCCGGATCACCGTCTCGGACGGCGGTTTATCGGGGCTTCCGATACCAAGATCGATAATGTCGAGCCCGTTTTGCCGCACTTCGGCCTTCCACCCCGCCATCTCCGAGAAAATGGCTGAGCCGAGCTTCTGCAGCCTTTTCGATTCGACTACCTTCATCGGTGTGCTCCTCCGTTCCTGATTTCCTATCTGCGTGTCAGAGGCATGCCGATGTCGGCCACCACATACATCAAAATTAGCAGCAAACATGCGAGCAGCGCATAAGCGCAGCCGAATTTCCAGCGCGACGATACTGGCACCTCATAATAAGCGTCGTTCTCATAAGAATCGTAATCGACCTGGACGCGGATGACGAGCATCAGCTTGCCTTCCTTCTTCCGCCTATCGACTCTATGTACGAACGCTTGCGTAATAAGCCCCTGCTCCGCCAACGGCACGAGACCGCGAAATCCGATCTGCTCCCAGTACAGCACAACCTTCTGCTTTCCGTTTAATTCGGAGAATGTCGTAAACTCCAAATCGCGCCGATGATCCGTTCCGGGAAGGAAGCCGCCCCTTTCTTCGATCTGCGAAGCCGGTATCTCGAAGCTCGCCCATGTCGAATGCCCTTTCTTGCCGGTTCGGCTTGCTATGTATTTCCGGTACAAATCCCAAGCGAACCAAGCCCATAGAACGAACAAGAAATAGAGCTTTAACCATACGATGACGACAATGCCGACGACAAGACCTAGCAGCCACAGCCAGCGGCTTACCGCGATCGCGATCTTCCCGCCGTCGAGCGGCTGGATGGGCAGCAGATTGAGCAAATTGAGCAATACGCCGATATAAGCGAGGGCCATAAACAGAGGAATATCCCACTGCCAACCGATCAACAGGGCAATAAGGGCTCCGATGCTGCCCAATACCGGCCCGCCCATGGCGATGTAGGCTTCGGTTTCCGCATCGCGCGGATGCCGTTTCATATTGACGATAGCGCCGATAAGCGGAATAAAAACCGGAGCTGAAGTCGGCAGCCCTTTTTGGCGTGCGGCAAAAACATGTCCGAGCTCATGAATCAGAATCAGGAGGACGAACCCGATAGCCAGCTGCAGCGGGGCGATCAAAGCGTAAGCGCCGACCGAAACCATCATGCTGATAACCGCGCCGCCGACGGTGCCGAGCTTCATGAGCGGCAGAAGCGTTTTAATTTTCGTCAAAAAAAAGGCGCCTATGGCACCGAGTACCCATAAGGGCTTTTTCTTATTCGCGTTGCGTTCTTTTCTCAATCGTTCCGTTCCACTCCGTTCCGGACAAACGAGCGATTACCGGCTCCAAACGTTCTCGTAATCGGCGGCTTTAAAGCCGACCGTCACTTTCGTTCCGTCATCGACAATCGGACGCTTGATCAGCCTGCCGTTCGAAGCCAGCAAAGCCAGCTTCTCGTCGAACGGCATTTGCTTCACTTTGTCCTTCAGTTGCATCTCTTTATATACTTCGCCCGACGTATTGAAAAATTTCTGCACGTCCAGGCCGCTGCGCTCGACCAAATCTTGCAATACGGAAACAGGCGGCGCTTGCTCGAACAGGTCGTGCATGTCAACGTCATGCCCTTTGCCTTGCAGCCATTTCAACGCATCGCGGCATGTCCCGCATTTCGGGTATCCATACATCTTCAGCTTCATCTTGATGACTTCTCCTTTATTTCCCGTTCAAACTCTATCCATTTTCTGCTATTCGGCATGCAAAGTCAAGTGAAAAAGGGACTATTCGGTCCCGTCGGCCCCGCCGTTTTGCAGCCGCTCCAGAGCTTCCCGCATATCCGCAGGAAGCTCCGCCTTGTATTCGACGCGCATTCTCGTACCGGGGTGATCAAACGCCAGCTTCGAAGCGTGCAGCGCATGCCGCTCGAGGCCGAACTGCCCGGCTGCATTCGGACGTTCAGCCGCCGATTCCGCTTGGCAGCCGGCCGCGCCGCCTTCCGCGTTCGGTCCCCCCGCGCCGTATAACGCTGTGCCAGATCCGCCATTCTCCGGCTGCAAAGCTGCTTCCGCCATTTCCCTTGCGCCTGGACCGTACATTTTATCGCCGATCAGCGGGTGGCCGATATGCTGCATGTGGACGCGAATTTGATGCGTGCGGCCGGTTTCGAGACGCAGCCTGACAAGCGTCGCATCCCGGAAGCGCTCCTCCGTCCAGTAGTGCGTCACGGCATGGTAGCCGTCCGGCGTCACAATCCGGTAATGAGGCGCCGCCGGGTCGCGGTCGATCGGACCCTCGATCGTTCCCGAATCTTTGTCCAGCCGGCCGTGTACGAGCGCCAAATACTCCTTCATCACGGTATTCGCCTGCATTTGATCGGATATTTGCTGGTGCACATAAGGATTTTTGGCGATCGCCAGCACGCCCGACGTTTCCTGATCCAGCCTGTGAACTGGCCGAAACCGGACGTCTTCGCCCCGCTCCTGCCAATGGTAAACGACCGCGTTGGCCAGCGTATTGACATAATGGCCATGCGTCGGATGGACGATCATCCCGGCCGGCTTGTTAACGATCAGCACATGATCGTCTTCATGTATAATGTCGAGCGGTATCGCTTGAGGCAAAATATCCTCCGACGTTTCCGTCTCCATGCGCACTTCGACGAGATCTCCCGCTTGGACGCGAACCGTAATGTATTTGCGCTCGCCGTTGACGGTAATGCCCCGCTCCGTCAGCTTCAGACGAGACAGGAGCTTGCGCGAAACGTTCAGCCGGTTTTGCAAAATCGTCCTCAGCAGCATGCCGTCTTCCTCTGCCGGGACAAGATAGGATAATGGCGCGTAATACTCCATTATTTCCGTCTGAATACGTCGCTGCTGCGCGCATAGCTCACGTCTTCGACGCCTTCGCGATGATTGGCCGTCCGCGCCACCGTGAAGAACAGGTCGGAAAGCCGGTTCAAATAGTTGCGCACGTCTTCGTTAATATCTCCGGTACGCGCGAGCGTTACGACGCAGCGTTCGGCTCTGCGGCATACGGTACGGCAAACGTGCAGCGAAGCCGAAGCCCGGCTCCCCCCCGGCAAAATAAACTTCGTTATATCCGGTGTCATCGCATCGTATTTATCGATAAGCGTTTCAAGATTCGTCGTCATCGCAGCCGTTACTTTATATTCGCGCACGCCTGTTTTCGCAATCGCTAAATCGTGCCCGCAGTCGAACAGCTCATGCTGAATTTGCAGCAAATCGCCGAGCAGGTCGGCATTCGTGTCGGGATTCAGAAAGCACATCGCCTGGCCGACGAAGCAATTCAGCTCGTCGACGGTTCCGTACGCCTCTACCCGAACGTCGTCTTTATCCACGCGGCCGCCAATAATGCTCGTCTTTCCGGCATCTCCGGTTCTCGTATATATTTTCAATGTCTGCACCCTCCCAAGGTTATAATCGGCTTTCGGCGAAGCCTTTGTTAACCGCTTTAACCGTTGTTCCTTACCGTTACAATTCCGTTGCTTCTACAGCCATCATCGCATAAATGCGCTCCATGTCCAAATGACTTCGCACATGATCCGCAAGCTTGTCGAAAGCGGCTTCCCGCTTCTCCCTATAGAAAAGCGTGATGGGCAGCGGCTCCCACCCATTATCGGCACGCAGCCGGTTTAGCCACTCGCGGCGCAGCCCGTCATTATGCAAAATCCCGTGGACATAAGTGCCCCATATTTTCCCGTCCCCGGACATGCACCCTTCCGGATGCAGATCGCGGTCGGGACCGGCTTCTCGCTCCAGGCCGACTCGAAACGGGTGAGCGACAGGCTCGACAAAACGCGTTTCGCCCATATGGATTTCATAGCCGTCGATCGGAAGCGGCTCAGCCGCTTCCCCCCATCCGTCCGCGAAACCGGCGACGCGTTCCGTTCTTTTGTCCCGTGCAAATGTCGTTACTGCAGGAAAAAGCCCCAGTCCCGATACCGTCTCTTGGGAAGATTCTACGCCATACGGGTCATGCAGCGTCCGGCCAAGCATCTGGTAGCCGCCGCAAATGCCGGCAAGCCGGCCGCCTTGCAGCACATAATTCATAATATGCGCTTCGAGCCCCGTCTCCCTCAAAAACAGCAGATCCTCCACCGTATTTTTACTGCCGGGCAGCAGGATCGCATCGGGCTTGCCAAGCTGCTCGGGAGCGGTAACATAACGCACGGAAACGTCGTCTTCGGCAAACAGCGGATCGAAATCCGTAAAGTTCGAAATCCGCGGCAGCCTGATGACGGCGATATCCAAAAGCCGCTCGGCATTGTCCGCATCCGTTTCGCCTCGATCCGACGCTGCGGAACGGCGTTTGCCTTCCAGCTGGCCGCGCTGTCTCTTGGCATCGAGCGAAGCGGAATCCTCATCCTCGAGTCCGAGATCATGCAGGTAAGGAACGACGCCCAGCACCGGCTTGCCCGTGCGCTGCTCCAGCCAGTCGAGTCCGGGCTTCAGCAAGCTCACATCGCCGCGGAACTTGTTGATGATGAAACCCTTGACGCGGTCCCGCTCCTCCGGCTCCAAAATGTCGAGCGTCCCGACAATCGCGGCGAACACGCCTCCGCGATCGATATCGGCCACGAGCACGACCGGCGCATCCGCCCAACCGGCGAGCCGCATGTTGACGATGTCGCGGTCCTTCAAATTCACTTCTGCAGGGCTGCCCGCCCCTTCGATGACAATCGCGTCGTATTGGCCGCGCAGCCTTTCCAACGCTTCTTTGACGATCGATTCCGCCTTCGGCAAATAGTGTTCCCGGTACGATCTGGCATCGTAATCTCTCAGCGGCTTCCCGTGAACGACGACCTGCGACACCATTTCCTTCGTCGGCTTGAGCAAAATCGGGTTCATGTCGGTTGTCGCGGCAATGCGGCAAGCATCGGCCTGCATCCCTTGAGCGCGGCCGATTTCTTTGCCGTCCGGCGTCACATAGGAATTAAGCGACATATTTTGCGATTTGAACGGCGCCACCCGATGCCCATCCTGCAAAAATATGCGGCATAACGCGGCGACGACGACGCTTTTGCCGACATCCGACGCCGTGCCTTGAACCATCAGCGTTCGCCCGCGGCGCTTATCGTGAAACGCGTCCATTCCATACCTCCTTTACAATCACTGCAAAGTCATCATGATTTGACGATGAAAATCTGAGCAGTTTTTTCCGTACCGTGCGCGACTCCCGTCGCGCGGTACCCGGTCACATGGCTGTTGTCAAACCTCGCAACTTCCCATGCAGCGTTAACATGCCGCTTCCTTTCTCCGGCAGCATATACGCGTTTTCCCTTACTGCAAGCCGTTCAGCTCCCGCTCGAGCTCCGAAACGAGACGTTCGTTATCGCCGCGGAGCTTGATGGCGATGCGAAGGTAAGCGCGATCGAGCCCCTTAAACAGCGAAGCGTCCCGGATAAGCACCCCGCGCCCGCCCAGCTTCCGCTGCAGCTGCTTGACGTCGAGCTTTTCGGGATGCGGCAGCCGCAGCAGCATGTAATTGGTATCGCTCGGATACGTCTTGATGCCGAGCGCCTCGAGCCGCGATGCCAGCCTCGGGCGTTCGGCCAGCAGCCATTCCAGCGTTTGGCGCGCATAATCGCGGTCGGCCAGCACTTCCGTTCCGATCAGCTGCGCAATCGTATTCACGCTCCAGGCGACCTGAAGCGCGCGCAGTTTCGCAATCCAATCCGGATGGGCGACGATAAAGCCTAGCCGGATGCCCGGAATCGCAAAAAACTTCGTCATCGAGCGGATAACGAACAGCGTTTCCGAAACGGCGGCTTGCCGGATCATGCTTCTCTCCTCTTCCTCCGGGCTGAAATCGATAAATGCCTCGTCCAGCACGATCCGTTTGCCCGAAGCGGCAGCTTTTGCCAGAACGGACTGCGGAATGAGCCGTCCCGTCGGATTGTTCGGATGGCCGAGAAACAGCAGGTCGGCGCCCTCTATCGCTTCGCTCAGCGCGGCCTCCGACAGCTCGAAGTCTTCCTCTTCGCGTAAACGGATGTCAATTGCGCTTCCGCCAATTTTATGTACCGCTTCCTCGTATTCCACGAAGCAAGGGCGGGCAAGCGCCGTCACCTTCGGCTGCAGGACGCGGACGACAAGATCGATCAACTCCGCGGCGCCATTGCCTGCCAGCACGCTTTCGGCAGGCACCCCGTACCTGTCGGCGATTTGCTGCCGCAGCTCCCTTACAGCCGGATCTGGATAAGCCGCGATATCCGCCCAGCGCTCCTCAAAAATCGTTTTTACCGCCGCCGGCGGACCGAACGGATTCATATTCGAGCTGTAATCGAGAAACGTTTTCGCCGACAAACCGAACGTCTCCGCCGCCGTCAGCAAATCGCCGCCATGTCCGTATCGCTCCAGCATGCTGCAGCCACCTTTCTCCATTCAAAATGCCTGCGCACAGGACCCCGCCAATTTCGTTCACTATCTTTGCATACGGGGATTGGAAGCGGTTTGTTATGCGTAAGCCGCCCCCATCAACTATAGGCCTAAGCCCAATCTTGCCCAGACGGCCACACCGAGCAGCAGGCCCGTCTCCACAAGCTCGTTACCCGCTCCGTAGGTGTCGCCTGTTAATCCTCCCAGCTTTGCGGACATCCGCCTATTCAACAGCGTACCGCTCGCCAAGGAAACCAGCCCGAATCCGCAGGTGACGAAAGCGGCCGTTCGGATCGCAGGCGCTGCGTGCTCCATATCCCAAAACTGCGCGGTCAAAACGATCGCGAACGTCATCGCGGCCGCTGCAAGCAATGCCGCAGCCGTATGCCTCGTCCCTACGCCGCGATAATACGAGCCCATCCCTTGCCCCTGCCGCGCATAAGGCCAGCAGCGGATCGAGACGACCATAAAAGCGCGGCTCCACAGCGGGATGCAGATTATATACGGTACAGCTTGCCGCCAGCCTGCATCCAGCAGAGCAGTCAGCAGCGACAGCTTCAGCAGCAAAATGAAAACGCCCGCTACGACTCCCATCGCCCCTACCCGGCTGTCCTTCATGATCTCGAGTATTTGCTCCCGCGGGCGATTGCTGAATATGCCGTCCGCCGTATCCATCAGACCGTCGAGGTGAAGCGCTCCCGTCGCATAGATCCATAAGCCGAGAAGCAGCACTGCGGAGGGAAAAGCCGGAAGCGCATATGGCAGCCCCGTGCCCGCGGCGGCCAGCAGGAGGCCGAGAAACGCGCCTACGAGCGGATAAAAGACGACGCTCCGGCGAAATACGGCATCCGTATAGTCGATCGCGATTGGCAAAGGAAGCCTTGTCAGCAATTGAAAAGCGGCGATTGCCGCATGCATCCATTGTTTTAGCCAAGCAGTTGCGCCCACAACAGCCCTCCCATAAATAACAGCAAGCCGACCCCGTACAGCTGACGCACTGTCATGACGATATGCTCGCGATTCAGCTCCTTAAGCGGCCAGCCCATGCGGGCTCGGTCGCTTGCGACCCCGCCGTAGTAATTCAGTCCGCCAAGCTCGACGCCGAGCGCCCCGGCCACCGCCGACTCCGGAATACCGCTGTTCGGGCTCGGGTGCAGATGCGCAAACGTACGAATGGCCCGCCATGCGCGCGCGCCGGAAAGGCGCGGGTCGGCGAAGGCCAATAAAGTAAGCAGAACGCCGGTCAAACGGGCGGGCAGCCAATTCAGAACATCGTCGAGCCGGGCGGAGCACCAGCCGAAGTACAAATATTTATCATTCTTGTAACCTACCATCGAATCCAGCGTATTGGTTGCGCGGTAAGCCATCGCCAGCGGAGCCCCTCCCAAAAGCGCGAAGAAAAGGGGCGACACGACGGCGTCCACAATATTTTCGGCTACGGTTTCTACGGCAGCGCGCGTTATTTCCGGTTCGTCCATTCGCTCGGTATCTCTGCCGACGATATAACCGACATATTTGCGGGCTTCCTCCAAACGGTTGTCAGTCAGCGGACGGTACACCAAATAGGCGGCATCCTTCAAGCCTTTAATCGCAATCGTGGTCGATATGAACCAGGTGTTGACCGCATAGCCGAGCCACGGGTGCAGCAGACTGCAAACCCAGACGAGAAGCCACATGGCGGCGCCCGAGCAGCCTACCGTAACCGCCGCGAGAATCATTCCTTTACGGCGAAGAGCAGCGGGCTCCTCGCCGCCTGTCGTCTCTTGCCCCCGCCGCAGCAGTCGTTCCAGCCGCTTGATCAGCCTGCCGATCCAAATAACCGGATGCGTCGGCCAGCGCGGATCGCCGATCAACATATCGATTACGATGGCGGTTGCCGTCATCCATAATATTTCGTTCCATCCAAACAGCAGCACTTGCCGCCACTCCCCGTTTTGTCATTACTCGTATTGCCGATTCGCCATCGTCAATCGAAGGTGAACGCCCTGCTCTTGATTTCCAGCGGAATGCCGGCGGTAACGAGAAACACTTGATCGCTTACGGCGGCCAACTGACGGTTCAGCTGCCCTGCCAAGTCGCGAAACACCCGTCCTAGCCTGTACTCCGGCACGATGCCGCTGCCGACCTCGTTCGTTACCAATAGCAAATTTCCGTCAAAACGTACGGCCGCTTCCACGAGTTCTTTCATCTTGGCCGTCGTTCTCTCGGCTCCAGGATCGTTCTCCTCGGTCAACAGCCAGTTAGTCAGCCAGAGTGTCAAGCAATCAACGAGAACGAGCGGACGTTGATTTGTTTCATGCGACCCGACGGCGCTTATGGCGTCAAGCCGTGCAGCCAAATCATACGGCTCTTCCACAGTCGTCCAAGGAAAGCCGGAGGTAACGCGATCCCGCTTATGCCGATCCACCCGTTCGCGCATCTCGTCATCGTACAATTGACAGGTGGCGATATACGTACCGCTGCCGCCGAGATGCGCCGCGTAACGTTCCGCAAACGAGCTTTTGCCGCTCCTTGCGCCCCCGGTTATCAATACGAGCATGTTCAAGCCTCCCGGCATACTTTATGTTCTTTTATACAAGAAAAACGGCGTATTCGGAGCGAAATTACGTTAGCGCGTGGGGAGGAACGGGGGATGGGATTCCGACCGCTCTCCTTTACTGCCTTCCGCTCAAAAATAAGCGTTCACGCCGCGTCCATTACAGGTTTATGCTCCCGGAATGCCCGCGCTCTCGAACGTCGCCATCTCGCGCATCATTTTCAAAGCCGCTTCCACCAAAAGAAAACATAATGCCGCGCCCGTTCCTTCGCCAAGCCGCAGGTCCAGCTGGATCATCGGCGCCAGACCGATCGCTTCCAGCGCGGCGGCATGTCCCTGCTCGTTCGACAAGTGCGACGGGATCATGTACGCCGCCGATTGCGGCGCCAGACGACTCGCCGCCAGAGCCGCCGCCGTCGAAATAAATCCGTCGATGACGACCGGACAACGTCTTGCCGCAGCGCCCAAAATAACGCCGACAAGGCCTGCGATCTCCAATCCTCCGACTTTAGCCAGCACATCGAGCGGATCGCTTGCATCCGGCTTATTGATTGCGATCGCGCGGCGCACGATTTCCTGCTTATGCTTCAAACGCTCCTCGTCGATGCCCGTGCCCCGGCCTACGGCCGCTGATACGTCGAGCCCGGCTAACACGGCCAGCATCGCCGAGCTCGGCGTCGTGTTGCCGATTCCCATCTCGCCTGTCGCGAACAGCCGATAACCCTCGTCAACCAGCTCGCCGACAATATCGTAGCCGACCCGGATCGCCGCCATCGCTTCCTCCCGCGACATCGCCGGTCCTTGAGCCATATTGGCCGTCCCGCGTCTGACTTTGCGCGAGACGAGCCGAGGATGATTCACGTCCGCATCGACGCCGATATCGACGCATACGACATCTGCGCCGGCGTGGCGCGCAAAAACGTTAACGGCCGCGCCGCCGTTCAGAAAGTTCGCGACCATCAGCCCCGTTACTTCAGCCGGAAACGCGCTGACCCCTTCCGCGCAAACGCCGTGATCCCCCGCCATGACGATGACCGCCTTGCGATCGAGGGCGGGAATTTTGTCCCCCGTAATTCCGGCCGCCTGACAGGCTACCGCTTCAAGCCTGCCGAGACTGCCCGGCGGTTTCGTCAATTGATCCGCGTGTTTGGCCGCTTCGGCCATCGCCGCTTCATCTAACGGGCCGATACGGGCGATCATCTCCTCGATTGTCATTATCGATTCCTCCTTTGGCCGATTCTTGCAGCTTCTATTCTAAGCCATAAGCCTCGATTGCAGCAAAATTTGCGGCACGCCGCTTACCGGATGAGGCACGATCAACGGCTCCGTTCCATATACGCGTGTAATGAGCGGCGCGTCAAGCACATCGCCCGGCGCCCCTAACGCCGCGACTCCGCCGTCATGGAGCACAAGCAGGCGGTCGCAATATTGCGCCGCCACGTTCAGATCGTGCAGCACCGCGATGACGGTCAGCTCCGTCTCCTTCTGCCAACCTCTAATATAATCCATCATTTGAACTTGATACCCGATATCCAGATACGTTGTCGGTTCGTCCAGCAGAAGCAGCTTGGGCTCCTGCGCCATCGCCTTGCCCAGCGCCACCCGCTGCCGTTCGCCGCCGCTCAGATGCTCCAAAGTCCGGTCCGATAGTGCATTCAGCCCCAGCTGTTCAATGATCCGATCGATCGAATCCGCGGCGTCGCGTTCATCGTCTCCAAGCCAATTTTGAAACGGGTACCTCCCCATTTCAATCACTTCGCGTACCGTGAAGCCGACGGGCGGCAGCGCATCCTGCTGAAGAACCGCAAGGAATCGGGCTAATTCCTTGCGGCTATAGCGTTCGACCGGCTTTCCTTCCAGATAGGCTTCGCCGGCCGTAGGGGCATCGACCCCGGACATGATTCGCAGCAGCGTCGATTTGCCGCCGCCGTTCGGACCGATAATGCCGAGCATCTCGCCCTGCCTCACGTTAAAGCTAACGCTGTTCAGCACTGGTCTGCCTCCGAACGATTTTCGCACGTCGCTAAACGAAATCATCCGTTTTCCCCCTCTCTCGTCATCATTAACCGCTTAAACGTTTCTTCTGCCTGCTGAGCAAATATGCGAAGAAAGGAGCGCCCAGCAGCGCCGTTACGATTCCGAGCGGAATGTCCTTCGGGCTCAGCACCAAGCGCGCCAGCGTATCGGCCCAGATCAAATAAACGGAGCCGACGATCGTGGACAGCGGGATAATAAGCCGATAATCCGGTCCGACCACAAGCCTGACAAGATGAGGAATCACGAGACCGACGAAAGCGACGACACCCGAAACGGAAACGGCCGCGGCAGTCATGAGCGTAGATACGATCAGAACGACCAGCCGCGTGCGCGAGACGTTGACGCCCAGATGCGCCGCTTGACGCTCGCCGAGCGCCAGCAAATTAAGCGATCTGCCGAAGTAGAGGAGAATCGCCGTCCCGACCAGCAAATAAGGAAGCACGACGCCGGAGTATGACCAGCCGCGCATCGCAACGCTGCCCATCTGCCAGAATAAAATTTCATTGACGACGCTTTTGGACAGCGTCACCATGAACGAAACGAAGGCGCCGAGAAACGCCTGCACGACGACACCCGATAAAATAAGCGTCTCAAGACGCATGACTCCTTGCGTACCGGCAAGCCTGAATACGATGACGAGCGTTAATATCCCCGTCACGAACGCCACGAGCGGGACCGTCCATTGCCCCAAAGCCGTCTGCATCCCCGTTAAAATAATGACCGATGCGCCGACCGATGCGCCTGTCGCGACCCCCAGCGTATACGGGTCGGCCAGAGGATTGCGGAGCACGCCCTGAAAGCCGGCGCCGGCCACGGCTAGCGCCGCGCCGACGACCAGTGCCAGCGCCAGTCTAGGCAGCCTCACCTTCAAAATAATCGTTTCGCTGGTTGTCTGCCAATCCGGCGTGATCAAACTTCCGAGTCCGGGTATTTTGTTAAGCAAAATGCGCCATACCTCCGATAGGGGCAGGTTGGCGGAGCCTAACGATAAACTGACCACGATGGAAAACAAGAGGAGCGCGATAGCGGCTCCTCCGTAAATAAACAGCTTTCTTTTCATCTTGTCACCAACATCGTTTCGGTTATTTCACCAGATCCGGGTGTGCGGCTTTAGCGATCTCGAGAAGCGCTTCGGTCAGACGGGGACCTACGCGGCTTACGATATCCTCGTTAATCGGAACGAGCTTCTTGTTCTTAACGGCATCGACCTGATCCCAGCCCGGACGCTTCTGAATGTCTTCAAGCACGGTATCCTTCACGTTTCCGCCGGCCGAATACACGATAATTTCCGGATTTTTCTTGATGATCGCTTCCGAGTCGATTTTGTACCAGCCCGCTTTGCCGGCGCCGACATTCTCGCCGCCCGCAAGCCTTACGAGCTCATCCATAAATTCGCCGTCTCCGACCGTCCAGCCCGGATTGAATTCCATGTACACTTTTTTCTTCGGCGCGTTTTTCACGTCATCGACGATTTTTTGCTTGTCGGCGCGCATTTTATCGGCCGTCTTTTTTCCCTCATCCTGCTTGTTCATAATCGTGCCGATTTCCTCGATGTGAGCGATCGTTTGATCCAGCGTTTTCGGATCGCCCATGAACACCTTGATATTCAGCTCGCGTATTTTATCGACGACTTTCTTGTTGATCGAGTTGGCGAATACGACATCCGGCGCCATTCCGATCAGCGTCTCCAGGTTCGTATTGGTGTCGCCGACCTGCGGCTTCGATTTCGCTTGCTCCGGGAAGTTGCTGAATTTATCGACGCCGATCACTTTATCGCCGGCTCCGACCGAGAAAATAATTTCCGTCTCGCTCGGCGCGAGCGAAACGACCTTCTCAGGAGCTTTCTCGAACGTCACTTCCACGCCCGAAGCGTCCTTAATCGTCAGCGGATATTTCGTTTGCGCAGCTGCAGGCTTCACCGACGCGCTTGGCGATGCGCTAGGCGACGCGCTTGCCGCCGACTTGCCAGGCGAGCTGAGCTCCCCTTTTGGTTCCTCTTTGGTGCCGCAGCCGAACAGGCTCAGGGCCAGAACGAGGGCAAGCACGACAGTCATGATCGCTTTGCCGGTCGTCCATTTTTTGCGTCCCGAAGCCGGGAGCGTTTGTTGCTTCGTTACTTGATTCGTCTCTTTCATTCGCGCTTTCTCTCCTTCTCATCGATCTATAATGGCGAGAGGAGCCTGATAAACGATTGAATGCGTGCGAACGTGCATGAGCATTAAAACGAAAAACCCTCTATCCGTAAGGACAGAGGGAACGACAAAACAGGGATAAAGTAACTGCCGCGGCGAAACGTTACGGCCGCGTACAGACTTTCCGTTAAGCCGGATCCTTTTCCTCGAAGGATTTCGCAAGCTAGCTCCGAAAGGCAGGTCTCCTGACTTACGGGTTTATTGACAGCTTCGCCTTCCCATCCGGTACGAACAGTGGCATCGTGAAGCTATCCCCGTATTACAGTGGCGGGACCGTGCCGGATTTCCACCGGCTTCCCTATTAAGCGTTACAACTGCGGCTGCAACGCACCTTTCGGCGACAATCGCTATTCAACTGCTTTCAAGCGTCCAATCTTCATCCCCGATTATAGGACACTTCCGCATGGGTGACAATGATTATTTTAACAGCCCGTCTACTCTTTCACGGACAGTTTTTTCAAGATTTCCTTCGTTTCCTCCACTTGCTTGGAGCGAGGGTGGACGAACGCATACATTTCTTCTTTGCCGCGGTAGCCGCCGTCTTTAAGCCATTTCGTATCGTTCATCGGAATGCCGTACAGATGCTTTTCCAGCTTCGGCTCCTGCTTCGAATCCTTGCTGCCCGTGTCAACCGGCGCTTCAACGACGCCGCCCGGGTAATCCTCCGCTTTAAAAACCTCATCCAAAATGACAAGGCCGCCTTGCCGCGCAAACGCTTCAAACTGCTCCTTCGGTACGACGAATAAATCGCTGTCGCCGGCAGCCAATTCGACAAAGAGCTTGTCCATCGAAAACATCGGGCTTGTCATCACGTCGGTCGTCGGCGTTTCGCCAACCTTCGCCTTCAAATCCTCGGCAAGCTTGTCTCCGTCGACAGGGATGTTGTTGGTCATGATGAAAACCATTACATCCGCTTTCGGACCGCCGCATCCAACAAGCGCGACCGCCATAACGGCAAGGAGCAAAACCCCCGTCAGCCATTTCTTTCTCATCTCTCGTATGCTCTCCTTCTCCTCAATTTCCGCTATCACTAGAATAGCATAAATCCGCATCCCGCCGCCAATTATTCCAGTTGATTCCCGGTAAGATTGCGCAGCTTATTTTTTTGGAATTTCACGATTTAACGAGGGGAATTTTGAGTGGGCTATCATACCGTTTTCCTCGGCATCCGTTATACTAGTAACATATGGGATTTGGCGGTTGACAGCGCGATTCGTTTACACCTCAGGTTTGCCCGAGTATCTTCGGTCCGCGTTTTCCGGATGGAGGAGCGTTATGAACAAATATTTGCTTATTGACGATGTCAGCGGTCTTATTATTGGGAAATGCACGGATATTATCGGACTTTCAGGTAGCGAGCTAAAACAAATTACCGACAACCATTATGACATAACGTTAGTCGGTTTGCGGGTAGACGAAGCGTATATTTTGCACTGCTTATCATCCAAATCCAAAATAACAATATCGGGGTTCAATCTAAATATACTGGGGAAGGACGGGAAGGGAATAGGCTCGTATTGTTTCTTTCCGCACAAACTTTTTTCTTTTCCTAAAAACGCGAACTTTCAGGAGAAAATGAATTTGGCGCTATCAGGCGGATTCTCGGTTGCTCCTTCTTATGAAGCGATGAAAATTTGGAAGAAATGGATGATTGCAAAGCCAACGGTCATCAATACCTGGGCCGGTATGTCACAGAAACAAAGATTAGGCTGGTCGGAAGTTGTTCGCCTCCACTCCCGGTTCAACACGTACCGCAATAATGATGCCGAAAATGAACACTTTTATTTGGATATGACTCATGTAACGGATATTCTATCCTTCTATTGCGCCTTGGGAGAAGCAATGAACGGACCGGGCGGATATTACGGCTTTTGTTTAGACAGTGTCGAAGACTGTTTTTACGGAGGGTTCGGGGCAAAGCCGCCGTTTCATCTTCACTTTAGGAATAGGCATCTTGATGAGCTTATTTGTATGAAGAACGTCAAAAGAGCTGATCTCGCAAGACTCATTCATCTCAAAGATATGTTTATTGCACATCAAGTGACTTTGGTATGATCCCGTTCCGGCGAATCAATGAGCGGGAGCTCTGCACTAACGTATGCAGCAGCCTCTATTTCGACATAGAAAAGCCCGCCCCGGCGGGCGGACCTTCGACAAAATCTAATCGATTTTTTTTGAACGTTTATTTATGTAGTGATTGTATTCATTGATTTTAATATCAAGCATTCTGCTCACTTCAACGACGGCTTCGGACGTAAGCGAATTTTCCTTACGGATCATCTGCGCGAGCTGGTTGCGAAGAAAATCGAGTTCCTCCTCCAAAAGCGCTTCCGGCGTTCGTCTAGCGGTGTTGCTGTACAAACTAGGCGGCTGGGGGTCTTTCTCGCGGATGAGAGGAACATACTTGGAACCTGTAACATAATGCTGAACCAATGCCATCGCAATCCCCTCCCTAATCATTTTGTACAGAACGAGCGAATCGCGAAACCATAGGTTTCCAACGAAAGTGAGCTTGTCCTATTAATCATTCTATCATTTTTCCGGATTAAATACCAGAATATGAGTTTAAAAGCCAGAATAATGAATTCATAGATGTGAATATTTGTTGAACAATGTATATTTATACCAATAATGTAAGAGATATCGATCGATTTGACGAGTGCGCAAGTCCTCTATCAAACATTAATCGTCATCAGCCGACCAACCCGCGACATAACTCGCGAAGAGAATTCCCTACTACAAAAAAAGATCCGCCCGCCCCAGCTAGGGAGCGGACAGATCCTCATTACTTTCGGCACGCGCCGATCGTCAGTTATGTTTTTTCAAAAAATTGCCCATTCTATCGATCGCTTCCGTAAGCTGGCTGACCGAGGAAGCGTAGGAGCAACGGATATAACCTTCCCCGCCCTTTCCGAATACATGTCCCGGAACAACCGCAACCTTGGCTTCAACAATAAGCCGCTGCGCAAATTCATCTGAGGTCATTCCTGTAGAGACAATCGATGGGAAAGCATAAAAGGCGCCCTCCGGCTCGTGGCAGTCGAGTCCGATGTCGCGGAAGCCTTTCACGACCAAGCGGCGGCGCTGATTATACGACTCCATCATCCGGTCCTTTTCCTCCATGCCGTTTCGCAAAGCCTCCAGCGCGGCAACCTGCGCCATCGCCGGCGCGCACATGACCGTATACTGATGAATTTTCAGCATCGCCGCAATCAGCTCACGGTGTCCGCACACGTAGCCGAGCCGCCATCCCGTCATCGCAAACGCCTTGGCGAAGCCGCTGACGAGTATCGTCCGGTCTTTCATGCCGGGCAGCGACGCGAAGCTGACATGTTTGCGGCCGTATGTAAGCTCCGCGTAAATTTCGTCCGAAATGACGATCAGGTCATGCTCTTCGACAAGCTTCGCGATCGGCAGCATTTCCTCATACGTCATGATGCCGCCGGTCGGATTGCTGGGGTAGCTGAGAAGCAGCACCTTCGATTTCGGCGTAATGTGCGCCTTCAACATTTCGGGCGTCAGCTTGAAGCCGTCCTTCGCGAACGTTTCGATGCCCACGGGCACGCCGCCGGTGATCGACGTAATCGGCGAATACGCCACGAAGCAGGGCTCGGGAATCAAAATTTCATCGCCCGGCTCGATAAGCGCGCGAAACGCCAAATCGATCGCTTCGCTTCCGCCTACCGTGACGATCACTTCGCTCGACGGATCGTATTTCACATTGAAGTTGCCTTCGAGATAGCCCGCAATTTCTTCGCGAAGCTCCGGCATCCCGGCATTCGACGTATATTTCGTAAATCCGCGCTCAAGCGAATATACGCATGCCTCGCGGACATGCCAAGGCGTTGCGAAATCGGGCTCGCCGACTCCGAGCGTAATAATATCCTTGCTGCCGCTTGCCAAATCAAAATATTTCCGAATCCCCGATGGCGGTATGGAACGCACGAGCGGGGATAAATAATCTTGCATGGTTTTCGTCTTCTCCATGACAGATTCCCCCTACGGCGTAATCAGCATCCGGTGATCCTCTTCATGATCCTCGAAGATGATGCCGTCTTGCTTGTATTTTTTAAGAATAAAGTGCGTTTTCGTTGAAAGGACGCGGTCGATCGGGGACAGCTTGTTAGATACGAACGAAGCGACCTCCTTCAGCGTTCTGCCTTCGACTTCGACGAGCAGATCGTATGCGCCCGACATCAGATAGACCGATTTCACTTCCGGATATAAATAGACGCGTTCCGCAATCGCATCAAAGCCGCGGCCGCGTTCCGGCGTAATTTGCACTTCGATCAGAGCGGTGACTTTCTCATCGTCCACTTTGCTTTGGTTAATTACCGTCGCATATTTAACTATGACGTGATCTTGTTCGAGTTCCGCTATCGCCGCCGCCGCCTCCGCTCGATCCACGCCCAGCAACGTCGCGATCAAATCCGCGCTTCTGCGTGCGTCTTCCTTGAGTAGGTCAAGAATTTTCATCTTCAGTTCGTTCATTTCGTAAAACCTCCCAGTGGCTTTTATGATACGGACCGGTTTGTTGGCGGCATACCGAGTTCCTTGTTCCACTATACACCCAAACCGCAAGATCGTGCAAAGCAAAAAACGCGCACTTTGAGCGGCGGGAGGCTTTCCGTCCCGATCCTTCGTCTTTTTGCCAAAATCGGCACAGCGAAGCTCGCACCAGCGCGTGATTACTGTTTATTGGGGACTATCGTCAATTGCGCTAAGTACCCTACGGTCGAACGACAAAGCTCGCACTAGCGCGTTAATACCGTTTACCGGGGACCATCGCCCATTGCGCCAAGTACCGTACGGTCTAGCGACGAAGCTCGGATCAGCGCATGAATACCGTTTACCGGGGACCATCGCCCATTGCGCCAAGTACCGTACGGTCTAGCGACGAAGCTCGGATCAGCGCATGAATACCGTTTTGCCGCCGACTATCGTCCGAATCACCTCGAACCGCTCGTTCAACAGCACGAGATCGGCATCCGCCAAAGGCGCGATCCGTCCTTTACTCGTAAGGCCGAGCACGTCCGCAGGGGTCTCCGTCGCCATTCGCACGGCATCCGGCAAAGGAATGCCCGCTTTGACCGCTTTGGCCAGCGCTTCGTTCATCGTCACCGTGCTGGAAGCAAGCGTGCCGTCCTGCAGCGTGGCGATTCCGCCCGATACGCGCACTTTGTGCCCGCCGAACAAGTACTCGCCGTCGCCCATGCCCATCGCCTGAAGGGCGTCCGTAATAAGCACCATCCGGTCCGCGCCTTTTTCCCGGTACAGCAGCCGCACCATCGCCGGATGCAAATGAACGTCGTCGACGATCGCCTGAACACTCACATGCGGCTCTTCGAACGCCGCCACGACGGGTCCGGGCTCGCGATGATGAATCGGACGCATCCCGTTGCAGCAATGGGTCACGTGGCTCGCTCCCGCGCGGAACGCTTCCTTGGCTTCCTCGTACGAAGCGTCGGTGTGCGCTATGGCGGCAACGATGCCGCGCTCCGTCAGCATCCGGACCAAGTCGAGCCCGCCGGGCAGCTCGGGCGCCAGCGTCACCATCTTGACAAGGGAGCCTGCTTTGCGAAGCACAAGCTCCATTTCTTCCTTGTCAGGATGGCGCAGATGCTTCTCGTTCTGCATGCCCTTGCGCTTAACGTTCAAGTAAGGACCTTCCAGGTGCAGGCCCGCAATACGGGCACCCGGTTCTTTGCCGGCCAACTTGACAACGTTATCGATCATTGCAAGAAGATCCTCAAGAGACGACGATACGGAAGTCGCGAGAAAAGACGTACAGCCCGTCCGGGCGCACGCCTTCGAGACGGCCTCCACGCTGCTGAGCGTACCGTCCATCATATCGAAGCCGTCGGCCCCGTGGATATGGACGTCGATCATGCCCGGGATGAGCAGCTGTCCCTCGCCGTCGATGAAGGTATCCGCTGCCACAGCCGGCGGCGAATCGGAGCCGCTATGAACGGACTCAATACGCCCGCCGCGCACGAGCAAGCTTCCTTCGACGATACGGTCTTTCTCGATAAGGCGTACATGACTGATTAACATGGATGACATTCCTTTTCCCCCTTAGCAAGCCTTTCAATCAGTCTACAGGAAGCCTATTTCTCTTACAATGTTTGAGAGGCTTCTTTCGTATACAAAAAGCCTCCAATCCCACTGTACCTGTGTACCTGTGGTTTTGGAGGCTGTGAGCTACTTGATGACGCCCGCTTTTTTCAAATCGTTCATCATCGCTTCGCGCACTTGATTGCCTTTGTATTTCTCGTTATGCGTTTTGACGTATTCGTTCCAGCCCGCATCGTCCGTGGAAACGGTGCCGTAAATGAATTTCGCCATCATCTCCTCACGATACTTTTTAATATCGTTCATCAAGTCGGGCCGTTCCTTCGCCCCGATGCTGTAAACGGACGACACTTTGCCGACGCTTGCGATCATCTTCTCGATAACCGCCATTTCTTTGGGGTCTTTATATTTCAGCTTAAGCACATCGGGATCGCCGAACAGGGTGGAAATCCCTCCGGTCAAGCCGTATACGGATAAATAATCGTTCTGTTTGCCGTCGATAATTTCCGATACTTTGCCGTTCGTTTTTTTATGATTCACGCCTTCCTCGCCAAACAGCATCAGCTCCTGGCCGATTCCGCCGTAAGACCAGTTGATCATCTCGATGATCCGCTTCACTTTCTCAGGGTCTTTCGCCGCTTTCAGCGTAATGCCGATCGCATTGGCTACGCCCGCTTTCGGCGCCGGTGACGCTTTCCCCGCAGGACCGGTCAAAGCTGGAACGTAGACGAGCTCCGCATTCGGATTCAGCTTTTTCATATTCGCTTCGATCCCGCGCGGGTAATCGCCCGTGTACATGAAAATGCCGGCTTGCCCTTGCTCGATTTTTTGCGTTTTGCGGTTGCCGTCGTTGGTCGCGATGTCCGGATCCAGCACGCCGTCCTTCATCAATTTATTCATGTATTGCAAGTAAGCCCTCAGCTCTGGAGAAGTAAATCCGCCTTTGATAGCCGTATCGCCGTCCGCGATGTACTCATCCGGGCTGATGTTGCCGGTGAACGGCGCGATCAGTCCCCAGTAATCCTGACAGGTCATGCAGCCGGACGCGGTAAAGCCATACGTATCGTTCTTCCCGTTCTTATCCGGATCCTGAGTGGCGAATGCGGCGGCTACTTTGGCAAAGTCCTCGACCGTCTCCGGCACCTTCAGATTCAGCGCATCCAACCAGTCCTTGCGAATGAAGTAGCCGAGAATAGCCGGTGACGGACGTACAGGAATTCCATAATAGTTGCCGTTGTCGTCCGTCATCGAGTTCAACATGGCGGGCGTTACCCACTTCATATTTTCCGGCAAATTTTTGTCGTTGAAAAGGTCGTTCAGCGGAATAACGTACCCTTGCGAGCTTGCCGTCCGGTAATCCGCCATGTTGAAGAAATAGATGACGTCAGGCAAGTCGTTGGCGGATACCCGCGTACCGAGCTTCGCCCGCCAGTCGTCGGATTTCCCGCCCGTAATCGTATATTTCAAATCGATGTTCAAATCTTTTTTGATTTGCTGCAGCAGCACGTTTTTTTCCGGCGCCGGGAAGTCCACCGTTGACGGATACCACCGGTCGATTTCGACCGTTAGCGGCGTCAGCGTCTTGGCCGGGCTAGGACTGGCGGCGCCGGCGCTTGCGCCGGGCGTAGACGTTGCCGCCGTTTCCTCCGGCTTTTTGCCGCTTCCGGAGCACCCGGCAAAAAGCGCGGCGAGCAAACTCATTGTGATCAATACAGCACCTGATTTTCGCATGGACTGCCATTCCCCCGCTCATCATCATTTTATTCCATCCGCTTTCCTTCCAAACCTTCCACCCCTGTTACACTACGCTGCGGTTACAACCATCTTAGCCTTTGATCGAGCCAAGCAACACCCCTTTCGTAAAATGCTTTTGCAGAAACGGATATACAAGCAGGATCGGCAGGATCGAAACGACGACGGCAGCCATTTTCACCGCTTCGCTTGGCACGTAATCCTCAATGCTGCCAAGAATTTCTGACGCGTCGGGAACCATCAGCATTTTCTGAAGCACAGGCTGAAGCGGATGCTTCGCCGTATCGCGGACATACAGAACCGCTTCAAAAAACGAATTCCAATGGCCTACGGCATAGAACAGCCCGATCGTAGCCATGACCGGCCGCGACAGCGGCAAAATCACCTTCCAAAGCGTTTGCAGCTCCGAAGCGCCGTCGATCAGCGCAGCCTCCTCCAAACCGTCGGGCAAATTCTCGAAGAAGCCTTTCATGACGAACATATTGAACACCGACAAAGTCCCTGACAAAATCAGCACGCCGTACGTATTCAACAGCCCCAGCCATTTCATCAGCAAATATTGCGGAATGAGCCCTCCGCTGAAAAACATCGTAAAGAGCAGCAGCAGCAAAATGGTCTGACGTCCGGGCAGCGATTTCTTGGCCAGCCCGAAGGCGAGCATCGTCGTCAGCACAAGCCCGAGCGCCGTGGATGTCACGGTGATGAATACCGAATTGAGAAACGCCCGCGGAATTTCCGATTCGGCGAACAGCTGCCGATACGCCTCGAATGTGATCTGGCGCGGCAGGATGATAAAGCCGCCGTGCCGGATCACTTCCACATACGGCGTCACTGATACGGCGACGATATAAAGGAACGGAAATACCGCCAACAAGCCGCATGCCGCCAAAAATAAATAATTGAGACCGTAAAACAGCTTCTCGCCTTTCGTAGCCTTCAAGCAATACCCCTCCTACCAAATTTGCGAATCGAATTTTTTGGCTACTCGGTTGGCGCTTATGACGAGAATCAAGCCGATCACCGACTTGAACAGACCGACAGCCGTCGCCAGACCGACCCTGTTCTCGATAATTCCGGCGCGATATACCCATGTATCGATGATGTCCACCGAGTCGTACACTAGCGGATTATACATCGCAAAAATCTGCGTGAAGCCGGCATCCAGCACATTACCCAGTCTCAGGGTCAGCATGAGGATAAAGATGTTGCGGATGCCGGGCAGCGTAATATGCCACATTTGCCGCGCTTTGTTCGCCCCGTCCATAACCGCCGCTTCATACAGTTGCGGGTCGATCGCCGCAATGGCGGCCAAATAAATAATCGCTCCCCATCCGAGATCCTTCCATATGTCGGTGAACACCAGAATCCAACGAAACCACTCGTTAGATGTGAGGAACGGGACCGGGTTGAAGCCCGAATCCTTGAGCCAGTGATTGACGAGCCCGGAGCTCGTGGACAAAAACGCCAGAACAATGCCGTAAATAATAATCCAAGATAAGAAATGGGGCATATACGTGAGCGTCTGAACGCTTCGTTTGAACCAGCGGCTTCTCGCCTCATTCAACAAGACCGCCATGACGATGTCCGGCGCCATGCCGAAGCTGATCTTCATCAGACTGATCACCAGCGTATTGCGCATCAGATGCCAAAAATCCGGACCGTTAAAGAACGTCAGGAACCATTTGAATCCGACCCACTCGCTACCGCTAATGCCTTTGAATCCGTTATAATTCTGAAAGGCGACAATGATGCCGTACATGGGGCCGTAACGAAACAGCAAAACATACAATAACCCCGGCGCGATCAATAAATACCGGTAACGGTATTTGATCAAGACGGCCAGAAAACGCCTGCCAACATTGCGCTTCGCCGAGGTTTGCCTCGATGAAATCGTCGCTTCATTCCAATCCATCCGAATTGCTCCTTGCTTGTTTGAGGTATGATGTCCGTGAGTTCAGTGTAGACGAAAGCGCAGCGTGCAGACTTTTGCATTTTTGCTGAAAACATTTCTATTTTTTTGATGTTTCCGCGATGTCCGCATGGGCCCGGAACGTTCCAAAAAATGCGAAGGAACATCTAAAAAATTCGTAACCGCTATTCTCCGATACAAGGTATAATGGATCAACTTCATTCCGGGGAGGCGACTGCACGAAGATGCATCTGCTCAATCGGCCCAATCTCAGCGTCAAAATTTTCCTGCTTGCCTTCCTCCCTATCGCAAGCCTGATCCTGCTGCTCGGATACGGCTCGCAGCAGTACGTTTTCCGCCAGTTTACGAACGAACAGACCCGCTATGTTTCCCATCTGCTCGAGCGCACCGACCTGCTGCTCAACCAATTCATGAAAGATCTGCAGGCCAACATGCTGGTCTTGTCCAAAGACGAGCGGCTGCTGTCGGAGCGTACGGATGAAGCAATCAAGTTGTTGGAAAACTATCGGCTGTTCTGGAACTACGACGTCAAAAATTTATATATCATCACCCCCGATGGAAGGATGACCGGCACGTCGGGCTACTTATGGGAAATCAAAGGCTATGATCATGTCAAGGCGATTCTCGAGAACGATCGGACGGGTCCTGCGTCGCCTTACTGGACGGAGCCGTATATGTCGCCGGTTTCCGATTATACGATTTCTTACGTCGTACGGCTTACTGGTTCCAAGGGCGAGTTTCGCGGCGTCCTGGTCGCCGATCTCGATATTCAGGGGATTTTGGCTGCCTATGGGGATTGGACCTATACCTCGCGGGAGGATCTGCTTATTCTCAGCGCCAAAAACAAGCCGCTCACCACCAACAATCCTTACGTCACGTACGATGTGTTCCGGAAGGAATACGACATTACAGGACTCCCTCCCGATCTGATCGAACGGACGAGCAGGGAGGCGCATAAATTTCGGGACACGGAGGGGAATCCGCTTTACGTCACGCGAATGACCAGCAACAAATGGGGCTGGCAGGTTATGGCCGTGCTCAAGGAAGAGAAGCTCCACCAATCGGTCCGCTGGATCCGTACGTATGCTTTTGCCATCGGCCTGCTCGGCATTCCTTTGTCTCTCGTCATCTCGTTCTACTTATCCCGATCCATTACCCGGCCGCTGAAGCTGTTGACCCGGCAGATGAACAAAGTGAGCGAAGGCGATTTTCAGACGACGGTGGAGAATAGCTACCGGAACGAATTCGGCATCTTGGTCAGAACGTTCAATAAAATGGTCGGGCGTATCAAGCAATTGATGGACGACCTGATCCGCTCGGAAAAGGCTAAGAAGCATTACGAGCTGAAAGTTCTTCAATCGCAAATCCAACCTCATTTTTTGTATAACACATTGAATTCGATCAGTTATTTGTCCCGGCACGGCAAGTCGGACGAGGTCGACCAGATGATTACGAGCCTGGTGGCGTTGCTGCAGTTTCACCTGGATAAGATAGAGGAATTGGTCCCGCTATCCCAAGAAATCGAAGGCGTCCGGCATTACGGCTATTTGATGTCCGTGCGTTTCCCGGATATGTTCGTGCTGGAGTTGGATATCGAGGAGGAAGCGCTGCAGGTGCTCGTGCCTAAGTTTTCCGTCCAGCCGCTTGTCGAGAACAGCATTTTTCACGGAATTCTGCCTTCCATGTCGCTCGGATCGATCGTAGTAAACAGCGAGGAAACGGATGGCGCCATACTGATTCGCGTGGCGGACGATGGGGTCGGTATGAGCGAAGAGCAGCTGTCGGTCTTGCTGGCGGAGGAGAGCGGGAGCGGAACTCCCGGCTATTATCACATGGGCGTGCGGAGCATTCACGATCGACTGGGTCTGTACTACGGTCCGGGTTACGGATTAACGGTCAAAAGCAAGCCTGGCGGGGGAACCGTCGTCGAAATGCGCGTGCCCAAGCGTAATGACCCTGATGAATGAAAGCTTCGCTAGGGCGTGTCTGAATACTCCGAGGGGAGCAGATTTTGCCGAATTTTTGTTCTAGGCAAGGCGCGTTTGTGAAGGCGTACCGGGGGTACGTCAAGCAAACGGAACGAAGCATAGGGCGAAAAGGCGGTGAAAGATGACCCTGAGTGAGTTTTCAGACACGCCCTAGCTGCCGATACGTTTTTGCAAACCGCCCTAAACCGACAACCTGGAAGGAGGCAAGCACATGATTGCTCCCCATGATACCGAGCCCCCGCTGAAGGTTTTACTTGTTGACGACGAATATATGGTGCTGGATACCCTAATCTCCAAGGTCCGGTGGCAAACGCTCGGGATGGAGGTTGTCGCCACAGCCGCCAACGGAAAGCAAGCACTTGAAAAATGCGCGATGTATAAGCCCGAGCTGATCGTCACTGATCTTACGATGCCGGTGATGGACGGACTGGAGCTGATCGCAACGCTCAGACGGGATTTCCCCGACGTACGGTTCGCCGTCCTTACGGCTCACAAGGAGTTCGACTATGCCAAGCGTGCGGTTGATATGAAAGCGCTTAGTTATTTGCTGAAAACGCCGATGAATACCGAGGAAATCGAGCATTCGCTGAAGGCTTGCGGCGAAACGATCCGCATGGAGAGAAGCCTGCACAGCCGCGCCCGCTATGCCGAGCAAATGATGGCGCAGCATATGTGGGAAATTCGCCGGCGGGCATTGGGGGATCTGCTGCGAGGGATGCATATCGGCGAGCGGCAGCTCGGGGAGCTGTTTCCATGGCTCGCCCGGTCGACCGCCAAACCGGTCGTTATCGGTATCTGCATGACGCTGCAGCGGCGGAATCAATTCTTTGCCCGCTACCCCGAATCGGACCGGCCGCTGCTCGATTATACAATGCTGCAGGCCGCATTCGAGATCGTTCGGGAACTGGCCGACGGCACCGTTCTGCCCCACCGGCCCGGAGAAGCGATGCTTGTCCTGTGCTTGCCCGCCTACGAGGGCAACGCGCAGAGCGAAGCAATCGTGCAGCAGCTGCATAACCGCTTGTCTCATTGGCTGAACAAGTATTTCGGCGTATCGGTTATTTTTGGCATCGGCTCCGCCTCCTCCGGCATCGCCTCCTTGCCAAAAACGCTCCAGGAGGCCATATTGGCCGCCGAGGTCGCTTTTTACGAGCAAGGACTGATCCATCGGCACATCGACTTTCAGACCAAAGTGCGGGACCTTATCGACGAACAGGACTGGATGCTCCTTGAGAACAAAACCCGCGCATCATGGAATTCCCAAACCGTCGAAGAACGGCTTGAAGGCTTGCGCGAGCTTAGGGCGTTCGTCGATGCTCGTCGTCCGCACCCTGACAAATTAAAGCGAAAAGTGGCGCAGTGGCTTGAAGAAACGGGCTCGATTTCCTTAAACCGCAACGACTGGATTGCGCTTGCCGACAATTCCGCCATGGAGACTTGGTTCGAAACGCTGGAGACGCTTCTGGTCAGGCTGCCCCGCAGCGCATCGGCAATGTACGAGGGGCTTCACCCCGATATTCAGAAGGCGGTCGATTTTATCTTCCTGCATCTTGGAGAGAACCTCACCTTAACGCGGGTCGCCGAACATATCCATATGAACCCAAGCTACTTGAGCCATCTTTTTAAAGAAGCGACGGGGGACAATTTTCTCGACTTCGTCACGCTGCAGCGCATCGGAAAAGCCAAGGAATACTTGGCATCGGCAAAATTCAAAAACTATGAGCTGGCGGAGAAGATCGGGTTCGTCAGCTACCCTCATTTCTGCACGGTGTTCAAAAAAATAACCGGACTGACCCCGAGCGAATACAAAAAAGGGGTTGTCCCAAAAGGGTAGTGCAGAATGGGCCAGTCCCAAAAATTAAACAAATAAGCTTCCAATTCCACTGCAAATGTGGGATTGGAAGCTTATTTGTTTGCTGATTTTTCACTCAGCCTCATTCAGCCCGCTCTGAGCTGCCTAGCTGCAGCAGCGATTTAGCCCCACTTTTTCGGGCTATTCGGCTTGAACCTAGCTGCAGCAGCGATTTAGCCCCACTTTTTCGGGCTATTCGGCTCGCTCCGAGCTGCAGCAGCGATTTAGCCCGACTTTTTCGGGCTATTCGGCTTGAACCTAGCTGCAGCAGCGATTTAGCCCCACTTTTTCGGGCTATTCGGCTCGCTCCTAGCTGCAGCAGCGATTTAGCCCCACTTTTTCGGGCTATTCGGCTTGCTCCTAGCTGCAGCAGCGATTTAGCCCCACTTTTTCGGGCTATTCGGCTCGCTCCGAGCTGCAGCAGCGATTTAGCCCGACTTTTTCGGGCTATTCGGCTTGAACCTAGCTGCAGCAGCGATTTAGCCCCACTTTTTCGGGCTATTCGGCTCGCTCCTAGCTGCAGCAGCGATTTAGCCCCACTTTTTCGGGCTATTCGGCTTGCTCCTAGCTGCAGCAGCGATTTAGCCCCACTTTTTCGGGCTATTCGGCTCGCTCCGAGCTGCAGCAGCGATTTAGCCCGACTTTTTCGGGCTATTCGGCTTGAACCTAGCTGCAGCAGCGATTTAGCCCCACTTTTTCGGGCTATTCGGCTCGCTCCTAGCTGCAGCAGCGATTTAGCCCCACTTTTTCGGGCTATTCGGCTCGCTCCGAGCTGCAGCTACGATTTAGCCCGACTTTTTCGGGCTATTCGGCTCGCTCCGAGCTGCAGCAGCGATTTAGCCCCACTTTTCCGGGCTATTCGGCTCGCTCCTAGCTGCGGCTGCGATTTAGCCCGACTTTTTCGGGCTATTCGGCTTGCTCCTAGCTGCAGCAGCGATTTAGCCCCACTTTTTCGGGCTATTCGGCCCGCTCCTAGCTGCGGCTACGATTTAGCCCGACTTTTTCGGGCTATTAGGCTTGCTCCTTTTGGGACAGCCCCTTTCAAAGGCGGAAAAAGCACGAACAAGCAGCGGAGGATATGTATGTTGAAAAACCGTTCGGCCAAGGGGGTGTCCAATCCCTCAAACCGAACGGTTTCTCACGTTCAACTGCGTGATTGCGTATCTTTCAGCCGTTCGGCGAGCACGCGCATCATGCTTTTCAAAACGCCCGTATGACGGAAGCAAAAAGCCAGCACTTGCTCCTTGGTCAGCTCCAGCAGTACGGTCCGGCCTTCGGCCGTACAGTCTGCGGAACGCGGCTCGTCGTCGATGATCGCCATTTCTCCGAAGCTCTCGCCTACTGCGAGCATGGCCAGCGTCTCCGCTCCGCGATGAACGCGGACGCCGCCCTCGATAATGCCGAACAGCGCGTCGCCTTCTTCGCCTGCGGCGCAAACGGTCTCGCCGGATTCGTAAACCGTTTCCTTGACCATGTGCGCCAGGCGTATGATGTCTTCCTGCGACGCATGAGCGAACAGCGCGATTTTTTGCAGAACAAGCATGCGCCGCAGCAAAATGCCGCTATCCGTTTGCGGCTGCTCCGCCGGCCGCTCGCGTTTGCCCGCCTCTTCGGATATGCCCGCCGCGGCCGCTGCCGCGAAGGAACCGGCCGACGCATCCTCCGGCATCACAGGGCTTTGCGAACTTCCGATTTTCCGGTTTACGGTGCGCAGCCTGCCGGATAATAATCGCATGAGCTCAAGCGCGATTTCCGACTTGTCGAAAGCCATCCCGTAAAACGCCTCGGACTCCAGCCGCCATAGCCGCATGGGGGATTCCGCCCGCACGGTAGCCATTCGGACGCTATGCGTGAGTACGGCCATTTCACCGAAGCACTCGCCGGGCTGCAGCGTACCTAGCGCCGTCCCCCCTTTCGAAACGACCGCCGTCCCTTCGCGAATGACATACAAGGAGTCGCCTTCCTCCAATTCGCGAATGATCGCTTCTCCCGCTTCCACATCGATCTGCTGCAAGCAGGCTGCAATCACCGACAAGTCTTTACCCGACAAGCCGGCAAAGATGCCGACGTTCCGCAGAAGCGCAACCTGTTCGACCTGCTCGACTATCCGCTCCCGGCTTTCTTGCGGAAAGTCTTTCAAGTGCCGTCCGATTTCCGTCCACGCGCCGCTGTCCGGCGAGTTGAAAACGCCGTACGCGATACAAGTCCGCAGCCATTCGCCATCCCTTTCATACAGCATGGCCAACCGGCTGTCGACAGCCTTGGCGGGCAGCTGCCGCTCGGGAGCAGGAGCGTAGGCCAGCATGTTTAGAACCGCCGTCCGGACAGCGCCGTGCAGAAGCTGGTCGGCCACTTCGGCCGCGTTCGCCTGCCTGCGTGCATCGCCCTTTTCCCAGCCCGTATGAACGGCTTGCACCGTTTTCGGATCATACAGTAGAGCGAGCAGTTGAAAAACGCGGCGAACCGTCTGCAGCCTGTTCGCCTGTATGGTCTCGTTTGCGTAGCGAAAGCTCTCTATTCCCTGCAGGCCTTCGCCCTGTTCCGCATAGTGGGCGAACAAGGCCGCCTCCTGCAAAACAAGCCGCTCGACGAAGACGCGGTCTATTCCGCTCACGCGGCGGAATAGACGCGTCAAAGCGCTTAAATAAACGGAACGCAGCTCCGCCGTCGCCTGTTCGTAGTGACCGAGCAGCAGCTCGAAGGCGCGAATCGTCCCGACCCGCTCCAGCACATTCGGCAAATACACGGCAATATCCGCCGAAGTCTGGCCCTCGTCCGCTCCCTGTCTCATATAAAGCTCAAGCCTGGGAAGAAGCTCGTTCTCGTCGTAGCCGGCAAGCGCTTGCGCGGCTTGGTCGCGCGTTTCGCTCCGCTTCAGCAGGGGAACGATCGCCGGAATCATATCCGGGACGCGCAGCAAGCCCGCCGACTCCAGCGCGGCCATTCTCACGTTAGAAGATCGGTCCGAAAGAAGATTGAGAAGCGGCTTGTAGAAACCGGCGATTCCGATTTGGCCGAAAATAAGCGCGGCTTCCGCACGTTCCTCCTCCCTCTCGCTTTCCAGCATCGAGCGAAACGGGCCGACGGCGCGGAACATGCCCTCGATTCCGTAATATTTGATAAGTCCGGCGATCGCCGCCGCTTTCATCCTTACTTCTTTTTCTACAAGCAGAGCGGCAATTCGCTCCAATTGCTCCGCATGGCCATATGCAGCAAGCGCCATTACGGCATAAGGTTTTACACCGGTATCGGACGACCGCCATACCGCTTCCACATGCGGCTCCATACCAAGCGTCGCGTGACGCTCGATCCATTTCAGCCCTTCCACCCGAACCTCAGCCGCGGGATGCCGGAGCAAATCCGGCACATATGGCGCCAAGTCGAATGCATGAATGCTTTGCAATATTTTGAATGCGTATGCCGCTTGAATGGGATCCCGGCTCTGCAGCGCATCGGTGAGCACTTTGCGGCTGGCGCCGTCCATCAAATCGACGTCCGTCTCTTGGAAATCCAGCTCCCTCGTTTGCAGCGACGAAAGCAGCGTTTCCATATACGGCCGTTTGACTTTGACAGCGGCGAGAATACACAGCGCTAGCAACCCGAGCACGATGAAGCTGAACTCCCGAATGTCCAAAAAAGCCGGCAGGATCATCAAGCTCACACCCGCAATCCCTTTGGCCCCGTTCCGGACGATGCCGTCCAAAAACGCCTTGGAACGGCTTCGGTGATCCGGAGAAATCGGGAACAGCACAAGCTGGCTGACTGACGAGTAGACGGTATCCCCGATCACCTTGTCGCTGCCTTTGACTGCCGCCGCTACGGCCAGCACCGGCATAACGAGCAGAGCGGAGGCGCCGACAAGCAAAACGGCCGGAAACACGAGTAATGCGGTCATCACCCCGAAACGGGAAATGATTTTACCGGAGACGAACAGCTGCACGAGCAGCGCCAAAATACCGGATATGCCGTAAAAATTACCCATAAACCCGGCTAACGCTTCATTTTGCAGCGTGCTTCGCAGAACGACCTTGAATTGATAGTCGACAATCGTCAGCGAGAGCACGAGAGCGGCCGCTATGACAGCGACATATTTGAGATGCGGCACGCTGCGAAACAAGCCGCCGTTATCCTCGCGCTTGCGTTTGGCCCTCTCCCTCTTGCGGTCTGCCGGCTTCGCCGCCGCCATGGACACAGCTGCGGGATCGGACAGACGGCGGACGAGCAAACGCACCCACAGCAAGCAAAGCAGCTGCAAGGCCGCGTAGACGAAAATCAGATTCAACGTCCCGAGCGGGTGAACGAGCGCCTTCAGGCCGAAGCCGCTGACGATTCCGCCGACGATTCCCCCGCTTCCCACGATGCCGATCATCCGCTTCGCTTTGCGCTGGTCCATCACCGATGTCGCAAGCTGCCAAAAGCAGACGATCATGAGAAAATTGAACACATCGTAACCGATGTACATCGCCGGATATATCCAGCTGAAACCGATGCCGGCAAGCATCCGGGTGACGATGACGAGTCCCGAAACCGCCAGGATGACGGTCAGGTTCAGCCGGTCCGGACGCAGCTTGCCGCTGTAGCGCTGATAGGCAATCCCCGCAAGCAGCAGCGCGGCGGACTGCGGCAAATACATGAAAGACAGCCGCGAAGCGTCGAAATGGCTTAAAAACAGCGTATCCGCCGCGGTTCTGCCGATCGTAGACGCTGAAACGACGCAAAACAAATAGCCGAACAGGAGGAACGCTTTGGCATATTCCTCGCGGTCTGACGAAAACCTTCGAAGCAGCGCCTGCAGGGGCGCTTCAAAAACGGATGGCTTCATGGACGATAATCGACTCCTGCTTAAGGGTAGCATAGGCGGAAACCGGGACTAACGTCCCAGTTTCATACAGCTATACCAATTCATTATGGGAGCCTATTTTTCCTGCCGATTTCCTATAAAATTTATTTTTCGTAGGGCTTCTCGATCATCAGTCCTTCGACATGCTTGCGGCTCATCAGCTTGCGCTTTTTGCGGACATCCTTCGATTCGAAGACGATGTCCATATCGTAATCGTCGCCCGGATAAAGCTTGCTGCTTTCGATGTAGAGGGAAATCCGTTTGACGTTTATTTTGACCTGCTGCTTCTGCACGAGGACGATAACATTGCCGCGTGCATCGGGCAGCTCGCTGACGATCCCCGTGCGGCCGAGCGACTGAATCCACACGCAATCGCCCTTTTGAAGCGGCCGATCGGCGGATTCGTTCTCTTCAGCCGCGGCTTCCGCAGGTTCCGCTTTTGCAGCGTCCGCCGATCCGGCATCCGCTTCCGCGGCTTCGCCGTCATCCTCCCAGCTCTCCGGCCAATCGCCGTCCTGCGAGGCGCGCTCCGCGTCCGCCCCGTTTGAAAGTCTCTCGCTTTCCCCGCCTCTATCGGCCGCCGCTGCAGCGCCTGCGCCTGCCGCAATTTCCCGCGAGCGTTCGACGATCGCTTCCGGCATGCCCAGCTTCTGCGCGATAAAAAACGCGTAGCTCTGCCCGGCTTCGCCTATGCGCAGCTTGTATAGGGGCTGCAGCGTCTCCGTGTCGAATTCCATCCGAGCGTTTTGAAAACCCGGCGTGCGTTCGGCGAAATTTTTGATTTCGTTGTAGTGCGTCGTCGCCACGACAGTCGTTCCCCGTCGATGAAGCTCCTCCAGCACGGCGATCGACAAGCCGACGCCTTCGCCCGGATCGGTACCGGTCGCAAGCTCGTCAAGCAGCACAAGGGTGGACGGCCCTGCCGTCTTCAAAATTTCAATCACGTTGCGAATATGCGACGAGAACGTGCTGAGCGATTGCTCGATGCTTTGACCGTCGCCGATATCGGCCGCTACATGCGTATAAACCGCAAGCCGGCTGCCTTCGCCGACCGGCACGAGCAGGCCGGATTGGGCCATAAGCGTCAGCAGCCCGATCGTTTTCAAGCTGACCGTTTTGCCGCCGGTGTTCGGCCCTGTGATGATTAACGTCCGGTACGCGCCGCCGATCCGGAAATCGAGCGGCACGCTTTTCCCGCCGAGCAGCGGATGCCGGCCGCTTTTGATCGCCATGCGCCCCTCGGTATTGAGGGCCACTTTGCGTCCGTCATACGTTTTGGCCAGCTTCGCCTTTGCGAACAGGAAGTCGTAATAGCCGAGCGTCTCCATATTGACGGACAGCTCGTGTTTGCTCTCTTCAACAAGCCCCGTCAGCATGCCGAGCACCTTGCCTTCCTCGATCGCCTCCTCCGCCCGGAGTTCCGCCAGCTCCAGCTGCTGCCCGGCGATATCGTGCAGCTGCATGAACACGGTCTGCCCGCTTGCCGATTCGTCCAGCACGGTTCCCGCCACCAGCTTGCGATGCTCCTTCTTGACCGCCAGCACATAGCGCCCGTTCCGCATGCTCACAACGCTTTCCTGCAAATAGGAGCGGTATTTGTTCATCGCGCTTTCGAGCTTTTTCTTGACCCGCTCCTCCGCGATCGTAATTTTGCTGCGGATTTTGGCCAATTCCTTGCTCGCATGGTCATCGACCCGTCCATGGCGTATGCAGCGCTCGATTTCGCTTCGCAGCCCCTTCAGCTCGTGCAGCGACTTGGCATAACCGCTTACCGTCGGGGCGACCGGCTCCCGTTTCTCCATAAACCGCATCAGTTGTACCGTGCTTTCGATAAGCCGTGCGACGAGCGTCAATTCGTTCTCGCTGAGCACGTAGCCGGTTCCGATCAGCTGCATGACCGGCTCCAGCCCCTCCATCGACGGGATCGGCACGCTGGCGCCATGGTCGAGGACGATCCTTGCCTCATCCGCCTCGTTCAGCATCCGTTCGACCCGCTTTTTGTCGTCCGACGGCTCCATGATGCGGACATGCGATTTGCCGATATAGGAGATGGCGTATTCCTCCAGCTTTTCTTTGATTTTGTCGTATTCCAAACGTTTCATCGTGTTGGCGTTCATTCGGGTTCGCTCCTTCGTTTCTTCAATTTTGGGCAAAAAAATAGACAGAAAGATGAACAGTGTCATCCTCTGCCTGTTTGGGGGAATGCCAATCGCTCCGCAAGGACGCAAAAATCCCGCAAAAATGTAAAAAGCCATGCGCAAAGAACGCACGGCTAGCTCACGATAGGCAATATCCTGGCTTCGTCATGAACCGTTATTCTTAACTAATTTCCGTTGACTCGAGAACGCCGGCGAAAGCATGGCGAAAGAAAGGTGCAGGTATCCCGAAAAATTCGCCCGATTGCGCCAATAAATAATTACATCGCAACCGGCCTCTTCCCGTATGCAGCCTCGGCCGGATTAGGGCCCTCGCTTAGCTTCATGCAGCATAAAACCGCGTCAACCTATGAAATTCTAATTAGTTAAGAACCAACGCAGACATCAAAATTCCCCCGATATTGTGGTTACGCTCATCATAGTCGAAGATACGGAAGGAAGTCAAGCGGGGACAATCGTTTCAACGGATCTTTCCGGCGAACGGCATCTGAAAAATCCGCTTGCGATGAGCAATATCGAAGGGCGATGCCAGAAGTCATCAATAAACTATCGGCACCGCCCCTGATCCTATTACGTCAACCGTTAAACCTTTATTTCTGCTTCAGCAGTTCCAAGATCAACTTAGCGGATTCGGCGCGGGTAAGCGTCGCTTTCGGCGCGAAGACGCCTCCCCCTCTGCCTTCCAAAATGCCGAGAGCTTTCGCTTGGCCTACGGCATCCTGCGCCCATTCGGAGAGAGATCCCCAATCTGCAAAATCGGCGTCCCGCACCTTATTCGCAGGATGTCCGACTAGCTGCGCATAAGCCCGCATCATCATGACGACCGCTTCCTCGCGGGTAACGGAGCTCTCCGGACGGAACGCCGTATCCTTCTCGACGATTCCGAGCCGCACCGCTTCGGAAACGTAACCCGCGTAGTAGCTGCCTTCTTCCACATCCTCGAACGCAGCCTCAAATGCAGGCGGCTGCACAAAGCCTAGCGCACGCACCATAAGCGTGGCGAATTGAGCTCGCGTAACCGTTGCGTCCGGCGCATACGTCCGTTCGCTCGTACCTTGGGCAATATGCTTGGCCGCAAGCATCCGGACGTAGTGTTCCGCCCAATGACCCGCCATGTCGGCAAATTGCTTCTCGTATTCCATAACGGCGAACGTCGAGAAATGGTCCGTTTGGAAGAGCGCCTTTTTGCCTTCGATTTTGCCCCCGGCATATTCGACTTTGCCGCCGTTCACAAAGTACACTCCTGCGAGATCCGGATTGATACGGTTCAAAATCTCTTCGCTCAGCTCGATTTCCACCGTCAGCTTCCGGCTGAATTTGGCGATCGATTCGGAGCCCGCGAACAGCTTCAAATCGATAAAGCTTCCGGTAGGACGGTAAGCTCCATCCCGGCCAGCTGCTTCAGCGATCACAGCTTGCGCTTGCGCGTTCGTCCCCGAAACGTCGATTACCAGCTTCAGCGTTCCCGATGCCAGCTTGTCCGCCGGAATTGCGTTCGCGGGAATCGTAACTGAGAAGCTCCCGGCTTGGAACGTGATATCGACCTCTTTATCTCCGGCTGCCTTCAGTACAGCCGTTCCGATTTCGATGCTGACCGGAGCACTTCCATGAACCGCCGATCCAAGCTCGATTACGAGGCGTTCGTCCGTCAAGCCTTCCAGCTTCGCGATCTCCGCTTTGTCGTCTATCCGGATCGCCGTTTCGTTGCCCTCGGGCTTCGGATCCGGCTGCTTTCCGCCGGTACCGTTATTCGTGCCTCCGTCGCTGCCGTTAGAGCCTCCGTCACCGGCGATAAAGCTCCAGATGTCCGACCGCGCCGCGCCATCGAAGCCGTCGGCCGCAATAGCGTACCATTCGAATTTTTTGCCCGCCGCAAGACCTGTCCAGTTTGCCGAAGCGACGGCGCCGCTTGCCGTCTGGGCCGCTTGACCGACCGACTTGTCAGTGTACACGTTGACCGCAAAGTAGTCGGTTGCCACGCGTTTCAGCTTCGGCTGAAGATCGACGTCGATCGTAAACTCGTCTTTGCCTGGATACTGGTCGGTATCGTAGAAATTGTAATCGTTCATATACGGCGAATACGTATTTACGATGATTTTATTATTCTTGACATCGAAATGCAGCAAGCGCATATACCCTTGGCCGCCCTCGGGACCGCCTTGGTAATCGGCCAGCATTTGATACACAGTACGATCCGTCTTGCCGTCGCCGTTGTCGTCGATCTCGTCCGCCATCATTTCGCTGTCGTGGTAATGACCGCTGAGAACGGCGATAACGTTCGGATTCGGCAGTACTACTTTCTCGTAAATGCTATTGGCAATTGGACTGCGGTTGCCCGACACAAGCAAATACTCGTGGAAATTGAGAAACGCCTTCCGGTCCGGATAATCCTTCAGCACCTTATCCATCCAGGCGAGATCCTCGTCCGTAATCCCCCAGCCCATGTACAGCATGATATAATCGTTGCCTCCGGTCGAAATCAGATCATAATGACCGCGGTTGTTTTTGTAAGAGTCCCCGTAATAGGGCTTGTCCTTGAAACGCTCCTCTCCGAAATATTGGGAATATTTCGTATAGTCCTCATCTTTATGGTTGACGTCATGGTTGCCGGCAAGAACGCCGTACGGAATATTCGCCTCGTCCAGCACTTTCATTTGGGTATCGGCGTTGATCCATTGGAATTCCTGATAGCTTTTATCGACGATGTCCCCCGTATGGAACACGTACTTGATGTTCATATTATCCTTGTTATCCTTGATCCACTCTACTTCCTTGCGGTAAATATGCGGATAACTCTCCGAATAATACTGCGTATCCGACATCCACACGAAGGTGTAATCGTATTGGTCCGGACTGCTAGGGATTTCGTCCTGGACCATCACGTTGATCGTCTGTCCAATTGCGTAGTCAGCCGTCTTCACATGTCCTTGCAGCGTAAAATCCTCAGTGCCGGCAACGCGGTGATCGATCGCGATCCAGCGCCCTTCCTTAAGGTTCCAGGCATACATGGTCACCTTGCGGCCATCCAGCGATTTTCCTTTCCAAATCAGCTCGACATCGTCCGTCTCGTCGACCGCCTGGTCGAGCTTCACCTCGAACCGCTGGTACGGAAATTGCGTCATCGAATCGCTGACCAAATAATCGTTGTCAAGCGCCTGTACTTTACGATATTCCTCGTCCGAGAACGCGGCCTCCCCATCGGGACTTTGCTGCTGCGGCGGCTCGCTGTCTACGGCGTTGGCGTACGCCTTGACGCTTGCACGATCGTTCGCATCGTAATGAAAGCCTTGATAGAACGAAACGTCCATCGCATCGCCCGTAGGATCCGTTACCTTCACCTGCAAGGCGGCGGCGGTTCCGGAAATCGACTTGCCGGCCTTAGGCGAAACGAGCTGCGGTTTATGCGGCATCTCTTCGGCTACGCGGAACTGAACGGCCGCTTCCGCCTTATTGCCTGCCTTGTCTGTCGACTTGACGACCAGCGTGTGATTGCCCGGAGCAAGCAAAGCGGACGATGTTTGCAGCGGCAGCAAGATGGCTTCGCCGTCCAGGGTCGCTTCAATGCTGCCGACTCCGGCGATGGCGTCGGTTACCTGTGCGTCGATAACGATCGGGCCTTTGTACTCGCCGCCCTCTACAAGACTCGGGATAATGACGGGAGCCGTATTATCCACCATTATCGTCGCAATCTCTTCACCGGCAGGCTGCTGTGTCGGATCTGCGATTTTAACGGTATGAGGCCCTTCGGCAACCAGCTTCGTATCCCACATAAACGCTTTGGAATTGAACTTCCCGTCCGGTATCGTAAAGCCGAAATCGACTACAGGCATGGCGCCCGCCCCGTCGCCTACGGACAATTCCTTATTCGGATCGGCATAAGCCGAATCCCTTATAACGGTTCCGTCCGCAAGCACCAGCCGTACGTTGCGCACATAGAAATCGTCGCGATTCTCTTCGGAATCGGTGTCGAACGGAGAAACCTTCGTTCCCGAGCGGATCGAGATGACGTTTCTCTCACCTTTGACCAGCCGCTCCGGCTCCACCGGAACGGACAAAGTCACGTATTGATCCGTACCGTCATCGTATATCTTCAGGATGTCGTTCCCCATCGTAACGCCGTTCTTGAAAAAGAGATTCGTCTTCTTTAATTCGAAGGCGAAATACGCTTCTCTTTCCAAAGCTCCATAAGTGGAGTCCATCTTCGAGCCGTCTACATAAAGCTCCAGAGACTCCGGAGACGATTCCGACGACGTCCCCTTGAGCAGCGTTGTACCCGTCACGACCTGATCCGCTTTAACGTTCAGCCTGAGCGGTTTCTCGCTCCGGTCGGAACGGATCGCGATCGTCTTCGTCCCGCTGCGCGCCGTATTCGTGCCGTCGCTCGCCTCATAGTAATACGTTACCGAGCTTTTGCCGAGCAGCTCGGGGGAGTAGATCGTGTAGTAGTACTGCTTGTCCCCGTAATCCTGCCGCAGGTTCGCCTTCGTGAAATCGGCTTGATCGTCGGTCTTGTAAAACAACGTCATCGTTTTGACGGCCACATCGTCCTGAGCGGCCGCAAATAGCCCAATGTTGTCCGTCTCAGCGGCTTCCGTTTGCGAGGTTTTATCCGTAACCGTAGGCGGCACCTTGTCGTCCGCCAGCATGACCGGCAAGTCCGGAACCTGTCCGGCAAGCAAGCTGCCTGGCGTCGCCGGCTGCTGGCCGCTGCTGATTTTGATCAAATTGTTCGTTCCGTCAACCGGATATTTGAACAGAATGCCTTTGTTTTCCTTCGTATCGTCGCTATGCTCATCCCAATAAAAACCTTTGGAAATTTCCTTGCCGATGTTCGTCGCCACGACAATGCCGCGATGACTGTCGTTCGCCATGCCGTTATTGTGCATCCGCACGATATCGGCGTTCTCGACAAGCGCAGATCCGTAATTGGCGTTGAAATCCGCGACTGTCTTGCTTTCGTTCGGACCGTTGATGATCCAGAATACCATCGTCTTCTGCGATTTCAGCACGAGGCCGTCCGTGTCCGGCGCCCAAATCAAATCGCCGTCTGCGCCTTCGTCCGGATAACGGTATTGAATCTTGTAATCGTCCAGCTTCAAATCCCGGTCGGTATTGTTATAAATCTCAATGAATTCATAACCGTCCGAGCCGCCGACATTCGCGGAATCCGGAACGATTTCCGTTACAAGCACCTGAGGCACCTTCGTGAAATCCGTTTCCCCGTGCGTTACGCTAGCGACCGCTTCTGCGGTTTTAGTCAAGTTGCTTCCGTCCGACGCTTCGATGAAGTATGTCAGCTCGTTCGTCCACAGCATTCTGGCCGGCAGCTCAGCCGTAAATACGCCTTTGCGGTCAGGATCCTCTTTCATCTGAGCCGTTTCGAAAGGCATGTTTGCGGTCTGCTTATAATAAAGCGTCACGCGCTCCACCTTGCTGTTGTCGGTAACGTTCGCAGTGAAGAACGCTTTTGCCCCGGCAGCAACCGAGGTAACGGGCTCATGCGCAACGACCGGCGGGACACCATCCTGCGAGCCCGATACCGGCTTCGCCGGCACTTGGCCGTCCAGCATCGTTCCCGGCGTGGCGGCTGCCTTCGTCTCCACCTTCAGCATCCGGTTGCCCTCGGCAGGGTATTTGTAGACGATCGCTTTATTTTCGGCAACGTCGGATGTCCCGTCGTTATAAGCTGCCGAAGCGATTTCCTTGCCGAAATCGTCGGCGATGATGACGGTCCGCTCCGAGCCGTTCGCCATGCCGTCCCATGTTACGCCGGTCAAATGACCGCTATCCAGCGAGGACTTGTAGTTGGCGTTGAAGTCCGCAGCCGTCAGGGACGTGTTTTTGTCGTTCTTGGTCCATATGGCGAAGCTTTCCTGCGGACCGATTATTTTATCCTCCGTCAAATCGATCCGAACGTCCGCTTTCTTATCGGCTTCCGGATACCGGTATACGATTTGGTAGTCCTTCATGTTGACGGTACCGTTCGTATTGTTGTACACCTCGATATATTCGTAAGCGTCGGAACCGCCTACGTTGACCGTATCCGGCACAAGCTCGGTAATGAGAAGCTTCGGCAGCTTGTCCGTATCGGCCGCATCGCCTTCATGCGAAATCGGCGCCGTATACGGCAAAGTATCGTTTGCCGGTGCCGTAACCCGATTCGCCGCGTCTCTCGCTTCTACGTAATAAGCGAACGAATTCGACCACAGCTCCGCCTTCGGCACGATTCCCTCGTATTGTCCTCCGTCTTTCGCCGTCATCTCGACGGACTTGTAAGCGGAACGCGAATCCAAGCGGTAAAACAGCTTGAGCTGCACAGCCTGCTCGTCGTCCGTTACTTGAGCCGTTACGGCTAAATCCCGGTCGCCCGATACGGCTGTTACCGGAGTATGGCCGATAACCGGAGCGGGGTTCGGCGCATCCGGCACGGCTACCGGCACAGCCGGCACTTGACCTTCCAGCACGCGTCCCGGCGTCGCATTTTCCATCGTGCCCAGCTTGATCGAAGCGATGCTGCCATTCGGGTATTTATAAACGATTCCTTTGCCTTCCGCTACTTCGTTCGCGTCCGCCGATTCCAAATACCGTGCGGAGGAAAGCTCGTTGCCAAGCTTGTCGGCAAGAATGACCGTACGTTCCTGGGTGTTATGCATGCCGGCCCAGCTTATCGCCGTTACATGCCCTTCATCCAGCGACGTCCCGTAAGCGGCGTTGAAATCGGCCAACGTTTGTTCCGGCGTGACGGACGGCTTGGTCCAGACGACGAAGCTTTCCTTCGGACCGACGATTTTGTTTTCCGTCAGCTCGAGCTTCACGTCGGCCTTATTGTCGGCAGCAGGATACCGGTATAAAATTTGATAATCGTTCATGCGAACCGGCTTGTCCGTATTGTTATAGATTTCGATGAACTCGTAGGCGTCCGAGCTTCCGATATTGGCTCCGTCCGGCACGAGTTCCGTTACAAGCAGCTTGGGAAGGGCATTGTAATCGGGGACGGAGACACTAGGCGCGATAACCGCCGAAACCGGATTCGCCGCAGTATGTCCGTAAGCAGCCGGATTCGCGTTGTCCGTCGCCTCGATATAATATTGGAGCGACGATGTCCACAGCTGCTCCTTCGGCACGATTGACTCATATGTAATGCCGGTAACGCTAGTCATCGCGACGGAACGGTACTGCATGTCCGCAGCCGTGCGATAATAAAGCTTGGCCTGCATCAAGTCGTCCGATGTGATATCCGCTTGAATGCGCGCATCATGATCGGCACTGCCGTTTGCAAACGGCGTGTGCGCGATGATCGGCGGCATATTGGGCGCATATTGGCGCGGATCGACCGTTC
Organism: Paenibacillus contaminans; assembly: GCF_003285015.1. Taxonomy (GTDB): domain Bacteria; phylum Bacillota; class Bacilli; order Paenibacillales; family NBRC-103111; genus Paenibacillus_V; species Paenibacillus_V contaminans. Next base: position 54,505 of record NZ_QMFB01000031.1, read on the forward strand.
CAGGCGTAGGAGCTCCAAGAACGGCAAGCTTCGCCATCGTCTTGTAGCCGTCGCCCGGTATTTTATAGTGGACGTCCAAGCCGCTATCGTTCGTCTCTCCGTCATTGTAATCGGCCGAGACGAGCTCGTTGCCGGCGGCATCCTTAACAATTACGGAGCGACTGCCCGTATTCGACATGCCGGCGAAGCCCGAGGGCACGGATTGCGTAAAGGCGATCAGCCGTTCGTCCGGCAAGCTCACGCCGTACTTCGCGTTAAAATCCGCAGCCGTCTTGGACGATTTGTTGTACCAAAGCACGACCGAATCGTTAGCCCTGATCGTTCTTGCCGGTAACGTCAGCTGCCTGTCCGATCCCGGAGCCCTATAAATGACCGAAAAATCCGACAGCGACACGTCTCGGTCGGAGCGGTTGTACAGTTCGATAAATTCGTAATCGTCGGCGCCGGAATTATTCGGAGACAGCTCCGTAATAAGCATATCCGGTGACGAAGCCGCGACTGCTTTCGGTTCGGGCTGCAGCAAGCCGTAAAACGGGCTCGCCATTACGCCGATAGCGGCAGCCGTGGAAACGATGACCTTTCCGATTTTCCCCTTCATGTGTTCCTCCTGATGTAGCGAATTATGTTCGAAAACCATCATAATCCATCATTATTAAGGAATTGTCATCGCATTATGAAGAGTTTGTAAAGACGATTAAGAAGCCCGGAGGATAACCGCCGGGCTTTTGAAATAATCGATGCGCGTTCAGTTCAACGTTTGAGCGGAATCGTATAATCACGGTCGATATCGATCTTATCGCCGGCACGGGCTAGCGTTACGGTATACCGGTCAAGCTTGGGCCCCGGAATAAACACGCTCAGATACGGCCTCATGTGGTAGTCCTCCGCGATTCCGAAGCCGCTTACGTTGAACGTTTCCCTGTCCTTCCTATGCTTGAGGACATAGGCGTCGTACGCCCCCGGATCTTTCTCGAATTTCTCGTTCAAATCCTCTTTCTCGGCAATATCGAAGAAAACGCCGTCCAAATACCGCTGGTCGGGAAATTGTTTCTTAATTTTCAAACGGAGATACCCTTCCTGCACGTATTCGGCTCCTTCGATGACGAGCTCGCGGCCTTTGAACGAAACCTTCTGCGGAAACGGCCCGTCCGGCTTCAACTCTAAGGTTCCGCTTGGCTCCCATTCGCTGACGGTCATCTCTCCGATGTGCAAGGTCAGCGACTTGACGTCTCGATCGAAATACACGGAAGACGAAAAAGGCAGCTGCAGCTTCCCTTCCTCCAATATTAGCCCGGGACCGGACGGATCAAAGCGGTACACCTTCCCTTTATCGTCTTTCAAGTAAGGAGCAGCACCGTCCTCTCTCGGAAAATCGTAGCTCCATCCCTTTTGCCCGTTCAAAACGAGGTTCATCGTCGTCGGCTGAATCGTCAGCTTCTCCAAGGTCAGACTACTCCAATCCCCATCGGCAAAGGGGAGAGTCAGGTTCGGCTCGAGCACACGGTCATGCAGCAGCTTGCCGGGTTCGATCGGCACGCCGATCTGCGCGATATGGATCGTCTCGCTCCGCTTTACCGCAATATCCGCCGTATGTTTGTTTACGGACAGCAGAAGCTCTTCTCCCTTTTTCAAAAACGCCCTTGCCGCGCCGTCCTTCAGCTGGTATTTGTAGGTTTCCTGCAGGACGAGTTCACCGCTGCCGTCCGTAGTCGTGATGACCGAGGAGGCTGTCGTCGAGCCGCCCCCAAACAAGTTTTCCGGATACACAAACAAACGAGCATTTCCGCCGGCGTCGGCTACATCGAAATCGTCGCTCTTGATAAACGTTTTGAACAGCAGCTCCTCGTCTGTCAAATACATATCCCCGATCGTAATCGTCGTCCCGCCGACCTGTTTCGTAACCGGCTCTATCGGCATGTAGCCGTTATCGATCGCCGTTTGGACGCCGTCATGCTCCCTCGCACGGTTCAGCCACTCCACTGCGATATCAATGCCGGGTACCCCTTTGGCCAGTTCGGCAAAAGTAGGCGAAATCTTGATTCCCGCCGTAAAAAAGGACAGCAGAATCGCGGCAGCCGCCGCGCTTTTGTAAATCATCGGCCGTAAACGCCGATTGCGGCGTTCGACAGGCGCAGATGCGGAGGCGACTGAGACGGAATCGAGCTCCAGCTCCCCCTTCGCGAACCTATCGGGCAATTCCTCGGCAAACCGGAATAACGAATCGGGAACCGGAATGTGCTCCATGGATCGTTCGACTTGAAGTTTCAGCTTATCATCCCGTTTCATATCATCATCTCCCTCGTTTGCGGCATCAAATCCGCGCTATGGAGCTTTCGGCTCAGCTTTAATCTGGCGTAATACAGCCGCGATTTCACCGTGCCCTCCTTTAAGCCGAGCAGCTCGGCGATTTCCTCGATTTTGAGCTCCTGAAAATAGTACATCACGACGACGGCGCGCTGTTCCAGCTCCAATGCCATGACGGATTCGATCAGCCGTTCGGACTGCTCTTTTTTGAGCATGCTTTCCAGCGGTGAATCAGCATGATCCCGGATGTCCAGCTGCTGAATGTCGAGACTGTATTTGTAATTTTTTTCTTTTCTCGCCGTATCGAGCGCCCGGTGAGCGATGACGCGGCTGAACCATCCTTGAAAATGGCGAATTTCTTTTCCGCTCATGATCATGGAATACGATTCGATCAGCGCGTTCTGCACCGCTTCCTCCGCCAGCGGCGACGACCCCAAAATCGCCAAGGCCGACCGATACGCTTTGGCGATCAGCGGATTTACCAGGGTCCGGAACGACTCCTGGCTCCCGCCTCGAATATCCTCAATCAAGCGCCGCTCGAGCTCCAAATCCATTGCAACTCCCCCAGTCTCTCTATATAGGCGCAAGAGAGCCGCTTGCGGTTCAAATTTTTTTATTCGTCTAAGGCGTTATACTTCTGATAAACTCAAAAAAATGCAGTTAGCCGGTTCCACAAATAATCCGATGTCATATAGGGCTCTCCGGCATTGATTCGTTTAACGATCCGGCTTCCGGGAACGTTAATGCCCTCCTCCACGGAGAAGAACAGCTCGATCCCTGCTTTTGCCCCTTCCTCCAAAACGAGCTCGTCATAGGAGCCGAACGGAAATGCCAGCAAGGAACGGTCCCTGCCGAGTTCTTGCTCAAAACGCTTTTCCAGAAAAGTCAAATCGCTGAATATTCTCCGCCGGTATTCCGGCTCCGTTTCGCTCCGCCGCTTCTGCTCCAAATGCATTCTGGCGGTTAATGCCGGCTCCTCGGATCCCGTGCGGTCCGCAGGGACCATCCGGTGCAAATTGTACGTGTGGCTGTATATCCCCATGCCGTGAGCCTTCAATTCGCGCATTTGCTCCCAAGTCAAATGGGGCTCCGCATCCGGGTTGAACAAATCGCTGGAAATGCCCACTATAAAATTGGAGGCCGTTGCTCCGAACCTCTTCAGGATCGGAAAAGCATCGGAATAAAACGATTCGTAACCGTCGTCGAACGTAAGAATGACGGCATTGGGCGGAATGCTTCGCCCTTCCAGCATAAAGCCTGCGAAGGCATCCATCGAAATAATTTGAAAACCGCGGCTTTCCAGCATCATTAAATGGTCCTCCAGCCGGTCGGCGCCCAGGGTCGACGCGCCCGCTTCCTCCGAAGCCGGCATTTGCCTAATATCGTGATACACAAGGACGATCGCTTTATCCTTATAATAAATCAGACTTGTCCCTTCCGTCCGCAAATGCAATACCGCTGCGGCGGCAGCCAAGCCGGCTGCAAGAACGACAAACATAACATACCGGGTATAACTCATCGCTTTTGACCTTTCAAGCTTGATACGCGCGTTCACTTAAAAGGCGCAGCCCGAGCGATGACGGTTCAATTTATTTGCTTTTCCGATACGACCTGCCAACAGTCTTTCGCACAGGCGTTATACTTGCCGGTAAACTAAAAAAAGCCGTACGCGATGAACGTACGACTCCCAGGTTTCAACATTATGAAGTAATCAGTCCCATTTGCTTGCGGCGGCGAGCCGCGAACGAACAAGCTCGGCGTTCTCTTTGAATTGTTCCGTCTGTTCGATAATCATTTGCGCCAGGCTTTTGCCGGAGGCGGCGAAAAGCAGCGCGTTCTTCGGCTGATTGCCGGATTCCGCAATTTGCGTTTGTCCGTTCTTGATAACGTATACCGTTCCTTTACCCAAGGTCCATCCCTCCTAGCAGCAGCTGAACCAATTCCAAAACCGTGAAGTTTTTTTCCATTATACCATTAATAATTTCCTGATTGTAGAGCCAAAACTTCTGCGTATCCCAAGTTTTATCGGACGGAAAGTGAAAGGTCGCCACAAAATCGCCCACCGGCAAGCAAAAGTAAAACATATGCTTCTCTTCACGGAAAAAGAGCATCGGCTCCCGCCCGGAATTGCGATGCGCCGCAACGACATACGAATCGGGATCGTTCAGCTCGATCACGTCCTTGCCCGCGGCTTCGTCCGTTTGCCCCACAATTCGCATGACATCGTCTTTCTTTCCGTACAAAGTGACGGTAGAGCAGTCTTTGATGCTGCCCAGCTCCTCGCTCGTATATTCGGCAAAACGAGCGGCGATCGTTCCGCCTTTCATTCTTCCTTGTACCAAGGCCAGAAATTTGTCCGCATCACGAAAGCCTTTGAACGCGATAACCGGCAGCAGCACCGACGTGAGTCCGCGGAAATCCGCAAAAAGCTCGACCATCCTCGCGTTATGATCCATCCTGTCCGCTTCCGGCAGAAGCAGCGCGCCCCTGCGAAGCAAGTTGCTGAAATACGATCCCCAATCGATGCCTACGCCCGTGGCCAAGCTCTCCACATAAATCCCTTTCTGTACGAGATCGTATATGAACATCCAAATGTAAGGGTCGACGAACGACGGGACCGACGGACTTTCGCGCAGCATGTCCAGCACTTCGGCAAAACGGGGCGGCCGCTTGTGATCCGACTGGAACATCGATACATAGTCGCCGATCGTTTTCTGGACTTCCTTGAAATACAGCGACATAACGGCATTGTCGGCGAACACCAATATCGTTTTCTTATGCTTACGGGCGTGCAAAAACTCCAAATGCGTAACCGTACGCTCGGATGCTTTCAAATAGGTGCCCGCTTTATTCTTTATAAAAAGCAAATAAATATCGGATTCCTCGACGATTTCCAGGCATTTGCGGATCGGATCTGTATGCGCCGGCCAAGGGCCGAAGTTTCGCTCGAACATGAGCGGCTCGTGGCCGAGCTCCGTCAGCTTCGTGAAGACGTCATGGCGCAGCGGAGTAAAATCGTCCTGTGCGACCGAGCTAATAAAAATTTTGGCGCGAGAAGCCAAAGGCAACCACTCTCCCGTTCTCATACGGCTTTTTGATAGCGCAACCGCAATTGGCGAATAGTTCCATTATTATAACATGTCCTTTCCTGTATGTACCATCAAGAAAGCTGGAAAAAGTTAACTGTCCAGCCGCATTCGCACAAATACCGTTAGAATGTGAAGGAAGCACCTTTAGCGGATAACCTCCTAAAATGACCATCTAAAAAAAGAACATATATTCCCCTAAATCGCTTATATGTGGTACAATATGACAAGGCTTCCATTTCACGAATGGATTGGAGAGAATGATACATGGGCAAACGCGTCATGCTGCTGGTGGGCACGAACAAAGGATTGTTTATTTACGAAAACGACGGCGACAGGCTGAAATGGGAAGTCCGGGGCCCGTTCCTGGGCGGTTGGGAAGTGTACAGCGTACTGGGAGACAGCAGAAGCGGCAACCGGTTGTACGCCGGCACCTCTCATGCGGCTTACGGCGCCACAATCCGGGTAAGCGACGACTTCGGCCAAAGCTGGAGGCAGATCGAGAACGGTCCCCGGTACTCGCAAGAAAGCGGTTTCCCGCTCAACCGCATCTGGCAAATCGCGCCGGGAGCGCCTTCCCAGCCGGATACGATCTACGCGGGCGCCGAAGACGCCGGACTGTTCGTCAGCCACGACCGCGGCGAAAACTGGCGCGAGCTCGACGCGCTTACGAAGCACCCTACCCGTCCCGAATGGATCGGCGGAGCCGGCGGCATGGGCTTGCACACCATTATCGTCGACCCGGACAATCCGCAGCGCATATGGGTTGCCATGTCGTCCGTCGGCGTATTTCGCACCGATGACGGCGGGGAGACTTGGAAAGTATGCAACAACGGACTAAACCGCGTGCCGACCGGACAGCCGGATGAAAGCATCGGCTTCTGCGCCCACAAAGTAGCCGGCGACCCGAATAATCCGGACATTCTCTACATGCAGGAGCATGGCGGCGTATTTATGTCGACGGATGCGGCCGACAGCTGGTTCCCGATCGAGGAAGGCTTGATCGTGAACGGGGAGACGAGACTGTTCGGCTTTCCTTTCGCTGTCGCCAAGAACGGCGACCAATTTATTTTGCCGCTGGAAAGCAGCGAGCAGCGCAGCGTCCGCGGCGGCAAATTGCTCATTTGGCGGCGGGTACATGAAGGCGGAAGCTGGGTTCCGATCGGCGACGCGATGCCCGAGGAGCAGCGTCACGTCAACGTACTGCGCGACGCCATGTCGGTCGATACGCTCGAGCCGTACGGCCTTTATTTCGGCACGACGTCAGGCGAAGTGTTCTGTTCGCTCGACCGCGGCGTCAGCTGGGATAAGCTGCCGGGCCAATTTTCCCGCATCATGTGCGTAAAGCCTTGGATCGTGGAGGAGTAGCATGCAGATCGACGTCAATGTCCCCGGACTGCTGAGAGACTGTACGGGCGGCCGGGCCAGCTTTACTCTTGAAGCCGAAACGCTGCAGGAAGCGCTTCAGCTTATGCTGGATACGTATCCGCTGCTGCGGGTTCACCTCTACACGGAGTCCGGCGATGTGCGCAAGCACGTTTTCCTCTACTACAACGACGACAATATCGCTTGGCTCGACCGGCTGGACATCCCGTTGAAGAAAGGCGACAAGCTGAACGTGCTGCAATCCGTTTCCGGCGGCTGAACAGGGCAAGACGGGCTCTCGCAACCTCCTTTTTTCGCATGAGCCTTGATTATATGAAGCGTGAACGACGCAGCCAAGCCATCCGAGGGTAATCGGATGGCTTTTTATTTCAAAAAAAAGCCCTCAGCCGCATAGCGCGACCGAAGCCTTCCCATCCTCTAACGTTTCTTAAAAAATATCCATGCTCAAGTACCGTTCGCCGGTATCCGGCGCAATGCATAACACGCGTTTGCCTTTGCCGAGCAGCTTCGCTTTCTGCAAAGCCGTCCAAACTGCAGCCCCCGCCGAAGGTCCGACGAGAATGCCTTCCTTGCTAGCCAGATCGCGCGTCGTCTGCAGCGCGTCCTCGTCCGCAACTTGAATAATTTCGTCATAAACGCCCGTGTTTAATATTTGCGGAACAAATCCCGGGCTCGTGCCGACAAGCTTATGCGGTCCCGGCTGTCCGCCGGACAGCACCGGCGATCCTTTCGGCTCGACGACGTAAATCGCGATTCCGGGAATACGCTCGCGCAAAACCTCGCCGGTTCCCGTAATTGTGCCGCCGGTTCCCGAGGTTGCGACGAAAGCGTCCAGACGGCCGCCCGTCTGCTCGATGATTTCCAGCGCCGTCGTGACGCGATGAATATCCGGATTCGCTTTGTTCTCGAACTGCTGCGGAATAAAGCTTCCCGGTATTTGCTGCTGCAGCTCGAGCGCTTTGCGGATTGCTCCCGGCATCCGCTCTGCCGCAGGCGTCAGGACCACTTCGGCGCCGTATGCTTTGAGAATATTGATTCTTTCCTTCGTCATATTGTCAGGCATGATCAAAATCGCCTTATAGCCTTTGGCCGCCGCATTCATCGCAAGACCGATTCCCGTATTGCCGCTAGTCGGCTCGATAATCGTCGCGCCGGGCTTCAGCTTGCCGTCCTTCTCCGCTTGCGCGATTAAATTAAAAGCGGCTCTGTCCTTCACGCTGCCGCTTGGATTGAAATACTCCAGCTTCACATAAACTTCCGCATCGTCAGGACCGACCAGCCTGTTGATCCGGACTGCAGGCGTGTTGCCGATAAGCTCCGCGATGCTGTTCACCATTTTGCTCGCCATATCCATTCTCTCCTCCGAAGCCGTCTTTTACCCACTTATTTTATCGGTATTTGCGACTTTTGACAACCCTCGGAGTGTACGCCCATATGCCTAGAAGCTGCGAGTATACAGAAACGGACGCCTGTCGGAGTAACCGCAACGCTTAGCTTAAACGGCGGGCTCTGAGGAATGCTTCATTTCTTGGCCGAGCCGTTCGCGCATCAGAAACCATACGAGTATGGGCGAGCTCCCGAAAATGAGCAGCAAGCTGTTGACGACAAGCGGAGCCGTGCTTTGCGATATGACGATAATGAACGCGATTGTGCTGATCAGCCGCCCTGTATTGAGACAAAGCTCGCGAAACACGACATATTCGACGCGTTTCTTGGCGCTCTCGTCATTTTGCCCGATAATATCGAAAACGACGGAGACGCCTGGTATCGAATATAGCGGAAAAAACAATGCCGCCCCAATACCGAACGCCAGCAGCGTTCCGTAATTCACCTGCCAGAACAGCGGCAATATAACCACGCTCATCATGACGGCGCCGACGAACATTCCCCACTTGCGGTATTTCGGCTTCAACAGCCGCCCGGCAAGCCAAAAGCTGCAAAGGGCGACGGCCGAGGTGACGAGCGAGAAGCTGCCTAGCTTCATTTCGTTCTGAGTGGATATATAGACGAGCAAAGCGATCATAAACCCGAAAATCCCTTCGCGCAGCCCTTGTGCTACCATCGCCAAACTCACCGTCCGCCACGGGCCTCCGGCTTCCCGCAAGCTGCGAAAGCCGCCGAACCAGTCGTAGTTGGCAAGCGCTTTGCGCTTATGCAGAAAAAAGCTCAATATAGCCCCAAGAATAAAGACCCCCAAGGAAACGGAGAAGATGATCCGGTATCCGCTCGTATCCTCCATTCTCGTAATGACGAATCCCGATACCCACGGGGCGATCATCCCGGCGATTGAGCCAAGGAAGCCGGCCAAGCCGTTAAACCGGTCGCGGTTGCCCGGATCGGTCACTTCGAAATAAACGACGTTGAAGGCAAGCCAAAACAGTCCGGACGAAATGCCTTGCACAATTCCGAGCAGCGGAATGTAGTACACCGCCTGCGTACCGAGCAGCAGAACAAGCCCATAGAAGAGAGCCGAAACGGCTACGCCTACCCGCAGCGCGTTCATCTTGTTGTACTCCTTGACCCATTTGCCGGCGAGCCAGAACGTTACCGCCATCGTAAGCTGATGTACGACGGCGAACCAGCCGATTAGCGTAAAATCATTCTTTATTTTCCATATGTAGACGTTCACGAATGTGCCGGACAGCGCATTGGCGACGGCAAACAAGGCGTTAACCGCAAGCAGCAGAAGCGCTTGTCGGGAAAGCTTCTCTTTCGGCTTCTTGGCATCCTTACCGACTGCTTCTTCCTTCCGTGCCGGATCGGCTCCATGAGCGCCTCCGTCCGTTTCGCCAAGCCATTCGCCAATCGACCAGCGGCGTTTCGTTTTTTCGCTCATTGTTGTTCCCCTTTGTGTTGGCTGCAGGTTTCCCCGCTTCTATGACATCGGACATGCCGACCACATCATCCGTAGCCACGACCCCCATAAGGTTCCCGAAAATGAAAGAAAACATGTCCAAACGAAAAAAACTCCCGACCGTGCATGCGGCACGACAGGAGTTATGGTTTATGGAGAGCCGCCGGGGCTATCCTTCTTTAATCGCTTTGATCATATGGATACGGTCTTCTTCCGACAGCATCGTTTCCGTCCGGAAGCAATTCGGGCAAACATAAAGATCCAGCCGTACCGGAACCGTCAAGAACGGTTTATCCAAAATAGCCGGCGTATGCGGTTTGAAATCCGCTCCAAACTCGCGATGACCGGCAAGCAGCATTAGCTCCCGGCAGCTGATGCATTCGGGTGCTTCCTCCTGCGTATCGATGCACTGCTCGACCTTCTCGCCATAAACATCGTCAAATCCGCCATCCGCGAAAAGCGGGCTTCTGCCGCTGCGAATCGCGTCGTCAAAGCCGGGGCCTTCATCGCCCGATTCATCGTTTTCGAACTCTTCTTCATCGTCCCAATCGTCCACATCATTGTCTATTGATGTTCGGCCTGCAGCCTCGCCTGCACCGCCGGCAGTCTTATCGTCTTTGTTTTTCATCGTGAAGGTCAGGCTGCGATACCCGCCCAATTGATTCAAACAATGCGGGCATTCGTCCTCCGCACCGATTTCCGGATCCCAGACAATTTCCGTCTGACACCAAGGACATATTTGATTTGCTTCCCGCTCCATTTCATGCACCTTCCATTCGCTGTATCCATTCGCGATAATTATTCCGCTTTAACCTTCCGACTCCCATCAACCCATTAACCGAACCGGACGATATAATAAACGCCGATCGCAAAAAAAATGATGGCAAGCGTCAGCAAGCTCCCCCATAAATATTTCATCGATTATGCCCCCATCTCGTCGTCCGCTTAGGTTACGCTTGCCCCGATAACATACGAGATCGACACGGAAATAATAAGCGAGATTAAGCCGACTGCGTTGTTGCCGTTTTTGATTTGCTCGTCGATCTTGAAATACGGCGTTAAAAACTCATAAATGAAATACGTTACAAGCAGTAACAAAAACCCGTATGCAGACCATACAACCGATTCGAATAACGTATCATTGTTCAAGATTGCAAACCGGAAAATATTGCAGATCCCGAAAATTTTACCGCCCGTCGCCATCGCGGCCGCAACATTGCCTCTCTTAATTTCTTCCCAATCTTTGTAGCGCGTAATCAATGCGAAAATGGCGAGAAAAATAACAAGCGCTACGATCGATACCGAGAAAAAAGCAAGCGTCTTCAAATACACGTTGTTCATGATCTGATCCACCTCTGCGTTCATCGTTATCCCTGCCTTCTATGGAAATTATAAACGGGTCCGTTCATGCAGTCAAAAGCCGCCGCAACAACGGAAGAGACTGAAGATTTCTTCAGTCTCTTCCCGGGCAGGTATAGGATGTTATATACGAAGCGTTAGCCCGTTATTGTTGATTTTTTTGGGCCATTCTCGCTTTCAGGGCAGCCAGTTCATCGTCTACGCCGCCGCTTTTATCCAGCTTGTCGAGCTCGTCGTCCAAGCTGCGGTTGCCGGCGCGAAGTTCGTTGCTTGCTTGAGCTTCCGCTTCCATTTGCATGACTTTCTCGGTCATCCGATCGAAGCCGCGTGCCGCATTGTCGGTTCCGAAGCCGGACATCGCCTGGTTGATCGTTTTTTGCGCTTTCGCCGCTTCCGCACGGGCAATCAGCAGGTCTTTCTTGTTTTTCATTTTGTTGAATTCGTCTTTCATCTCCGACAACTGGTTGCGAAGCTGATCCGCATTCGTTTTGGCGATGTCGTATTGACGCTTCATTTCGTCATAACGGGCTTGGTGCTCTTTCTTATCGGCAAGAGCCCGGCGCGCCAAATCTTCGTTGCCTTGCTCGAGCGCCTTCATCGCTTGCTCTTCGCGCTTGGATACCATCTCGAAGGCTTCTTCGTACTGCTGCTTGAATTTCTTCTCGACAGCGATCTGCTTCGCTACTGCAGCTTCCGCTTCCATAATGTCTTCTTCCATGTCACGAAGGAACTGGTTCAGCATCTTCACCGGATCTTCAGCTTTGTCCAGCAAGTCGTTGATCGATGCAGCCGTCAAATCGCGCAATCTTTTAAAAATTCCCATGTTCGTGTTCCTCCTTGAAATGTATGAGTAGTTGAATGTTTATTTATACCAATTGTACGCCTTAGAAGCCTTTTAGTCGACTGCTTCGGCAAGGACTGTTTTTTGCTGTAAATCCGCTAGGCCTACCTTCGAATTTACAACCGTTTGTTGCTTACACAAGTATATACGCTCAACCTGCAGCGAGGTTTCAAAGCGTATAACTTTTTTCTGAAAAAAATTATAGCACCTCTGATCATCCGACAAAAGCGGACATTATAACCGGTTTACAAATAACCGGATTTCGCAGCCTCCTTCTAAGACTACAAAAAAAGCCGCCCGGTCAACGGACAGCCTTCCTTGCTTTCCATTAATTCAATTCCACTACCGTTACGCCGGCACCGCCTTCGCCGTAGTTGCCGAGACGAAAGCCTTTCACATGCTTGTGCCGCTTCAAATATTGCTGAATGCCCGCGCGCAGCACGCCGGTGCCTTTGCCATGAATGATATACACTTGATGAAAATTGGCAAGAAACGATTCATCCAGGAAACGGTCGACCTCGACAATGGAATCCTCGATATTCGCGCCCCGCAAATCGAGCTCCATCTTGACGTCTTCGTCCCGCGACCGTTTAAGGCCGGAGGAAGCCTGCTGCTGCTTCGGCTGTTTAGGCGCAGGCGCCGAACCGATCAGCTCGAGATCGGACTTGCTTACCTTCATTTTCATAATACCGAGCTGCACGAATGCTTCGTTCCCGCCGGCCAGCTCGACGACGTGTCCCTTCTGACCTAAGCTGATTACCCGCACTTCATCGCCCGGCTCGATCGGCCGTTTGGCTTTACTGGCGGCAGGCGCCGCCGTCTTATTCGTGCGCAGCTTCGGCTCCGCCTCGTCCAGCTTGCGGCGGGCCTCGATCAGCTTATGCTCCTTAAGCGCTCCGCGTTCTTCAAGCGCCATCCGCCGCAGCTCCGAAATGATTTCCTCCGCCTCGCTGCGCGCCTTCTGAATCGCATCGCGCGCTTCGCGTTCAGCCTTCTCGAACATTTTATCGCGTTTCTCCTCGAAATCGAGCAGCTGCGCATCCAGCTTGGCCCGCAGCTGCTCGACTTCGCGGCGGAGCTGCTCGGCTTCATGCCGTTCAGCCTCCGTAGTAAGCCGATTTTCTTCCAGGGTGGCGATCATCGTCTCGACACGCTGGTCTTCCTCGTGCACTTGCCCTTTGGCATGCTCGATAATGGAGCTGCTTAAGCCGAGCCGCTCGGCGATCGCGAAAGCGTTGCTTCGTCCCGGCACGCCGACAAGCAGGCGGTACGTCGGACTTAACGTCTGGATATCGAATTCCATGCTGGCGTTGATGATGCCGTTCCGCTCGTACGCATAAGCTTTCAGCTCGCTGTAGTGCGTCGTCGCAATCATCCGGCAGCCAAGCTTATGAATCGATTCGAGAATCGAAATCGCGAGCGCGGAGCCTTCGGCAGGATCCGTTCCGGCGCCCACCTCGTCGAGCAGCACCAGACTTTTGGGCGTCATATCCCGTAAAATGCCGATAATATTCGTCATATGGCTGGAGAACGTACTCAAGCTCTGCTCGATGCTTTGCTCGTCTCCGATATCGGCATAGATGGCGTCGAATACGCAAAGCTGGCTGCCGTCCTCCGCCGGAACGAAAAGTCCGGACATCGCCATCAGGCTAAGCAGGCCGACCGTTTTGAGCGATACCGTTTTGCCCCCCGTATTCGGTCCGGTAACGATAATGGTCGAGAAGTTGTTGCCGAGCTCGACGTCGAGCGGAACGACGTTGTCTTTGGCGATCAGCGGATGACGCCCTTTTTTGAGCTTGATAAAGCCGCGGTCGTTCATCATCGGCAGCGCCGCTTTCATTTCATGCGCAAGCTTCGCTTTGGCGAAAATAAAATCAAGCTCGGCAAGCACCTCCAGATTCGCTTTGAGCGGATCTGCAACATCGGCGACCTGTGTAGTCAGCATAAGCAATATTTTGTCGACCTCGGCTTCTTCCTTGAACTTCAGCTCCTTGAGCCGGTTGTTCATGGCGACGACCGATTCGGGCTCGATAAACAAAGTAGCGCCGGAAGCCGACTGGTCGTGAATCATCCCGCCGAAATGGGCGCGATATTCCTGCTTGACCGGAATGACGTACCGGTCGTTGCGGATTGTAATCAAATTGTCCTGCAGCATTTTTTGAGTGGACGGGTTGCGGATCATCTGCTCGAGACGTTCGCGAATCCGCGCCTCTCCGCCGCGCAGCTCATGCCGGACCGCCCCCAGCTCAGAGCTTGCCTGGTCGACAACCATGGCGGTATCGTCGATACAGAACTTGATCCGCTCCTCGAGCTCTCTCTCTTCGGTCAGCTCCTTGCACAGCTCGGCAAGCAAAGGCAGCGGGTGCTCCTCGTGAACGCCAATAATAAAGCGTTGAAGCCGTCTTCCTCCCATAAGCGTCGTCGCTACGTCAAGCAGTTCTGCAGCATTCAGCATACCGCCGATCTGCGCGCGCTTCAGCGAAGAACGAATATCGCGGATGCCGCCGAATGGCGCGGCTCCCTTCAGCCGTTCCGCCGTCACCGCTTCGTCGGTGGCTTGCAGCCTTTTTTTGACCTCGTCGAGGATGGGGCTCGGCTCCAGCTTCTCTGCTTCGGCTTTTCCCAGAGACGTTTCGGCGCGGGCGTTCAGCATATGTAAAATTTTGTGGAATTCAAGCGTTTGATGTACTTTGCGATTTAGCATGGTTGACCCTCCCAAACCTATTATATCCAACCGCACACATATTAGCGAACGGCAAAATTGTTTTTAACAAAACGTTCCGCCCGTTCCCTGTTCTGGACGATAATGGCGACATATTTGCTCCGAACGCGGGAAAACTAGTAAATGCACCGATTCGATTTATGCAACAGCCATCGTGTTTCGGCTCTGCCGGGGGATGCCGCCGTCAAGCTCCGGACCAGCCGATTCACAAATAAGCCTTTTGCTTTCGCAAAAGGTTTGAAACGGAGTTCCCCTGCAAAGCAACCGGTATAAGCTTCCGAGCTTAACATCGCTTTGTCGGGATTACTAAAGGAGGAAGGACTGTGCAATTTCTCGGACATGTAGTCAGATTCATTGTGGCCGCCTTGGTTCTGATGTTTGTGGGCTGGATCTTGCCGAACTTTAGCGTAGGCGGATTTTGGAGCGCATTGCTGCTTGCTCTTGTCATCGCTTTGTTCGGTTGGATTGTCGAAGGGATATTTGGCAAACGAATCAACCCCTTCGGCCGGGGTATCGTCGGTTTTATCGTCAGTGCGTTAATCATCTGGGTCGCGCAATTTATTGTCGGCGGCGTAAGCGTAACGTTGATCGGTGCGATTTTGGCGGCTTTGGTAATCGGGATTATCGACTTGTTTATTCCTACGCCTTTCGATGCGGCTCGCAATAAAGACCGCGACCGTGCCAAGGCGTAACGGAACGAAGATCCCGCCCTCCGTCTAAAGAGCCGTCCTGACATTCGTCAGGGCGGTTTCTTTTTGGCTGAATTTGCATGTGCAAATTAACGTCGAGACGGGTGACCGCCAACATGTATCGCCCCAACGCGCGCCGGGAGCAGCGCTCTTTCCGCACCGCGCGCCACCTGGCGCGCGGTGCCATCGCGGCATGCGTGCTCTCACACGTCGGCGGTCAAACCTCGACAATCCCCTGTTGTTCTATCGGATTAATTTAGCGTTTCCCATTCCCAAAATGACCTTATTTTGCTATGATACATACAAAGCATACTAAAGAGGTGGGTATTATGGGACTTGAAAGTAAAGTCGTCCTCATAACCGGAGCAGGCAGCGGGCTTGGCGCGGCAGCAGCCATTTCATTCGCCAAAGAGGGAGCAGCCGTCGTACTTTGCGGAAGAAGACCCGAAAAAATAGAACGTTTGCAAAACACGATTATCGAAGAAGGCGGAGAAGCTGTCGCGATTCCGGCCGACGTATCCATTGAAGCGGAAGTCGCCCGGCTGATCGGCCGCATTGATGAATTGTACGGTAGAATCGACATTCTGGTTAATAACGCGGCGGTTTTCGAGCCAGGCACTGTCAGTGAAACGAGCTTGGCTTCGTGGAACTATCAGTTCGACAACAATGTAACGAGCGCTTTTCTCGTGACCCGGGCCAGCCTACCCTTGATGCGAAAGCATGCATACGGCAGAATCGTCAATATTACTTCGGCGCTAGCCCATAACGGTTCCGGAGGATTTGCCGCTTACAGCGCCAGCAAAGCTGCGCTCGAATCGCTGACGCGAACCGTCGCCGATGATGAAATCGGCCACGACATCCTTATTAATATGTTCAATCCGGGCGCCATCAAAACGGAAATGCATGCAACCGGACGCGATCCGTTCGCCGTCGTGCCGGAGCTTCTCAAGCTCGCTACCCTGCCGAAGCACGGAATAAGCGGCAAATTGATCGATGCGGCTGTTTAATGCAGCGCCTATGACGAATGGGATTGGCAGCCTGCAAGGTGCAGCCGCATGTAAGAAGCATCGCAGCTATGCGTATATTTTTTTCAACCGAAAGGCTGAATGATTCCCTCGCCAAACAGGGAAAGCATGCAGCCTTTCGGTATTTTTTACAAAAAATTTACAAATGCTTTTCCCTCTTCTTTCCCCATGCTGTGGTACGATGAGAAGTGCAGTATCGTGCGAAGGCCGGGATTTAACTAGGCACAGGAATGATGCCGCGAAAGAAACGATAAGGAGCCGATTACAAACGATATGCAAAATAGATCCGACGCATCCCAGGCGCAAATCGGGACCAAAGCCGGCAGCAGCCGCCTGAGAGCGCTGTTCGAGGTGTTGGCAGCCTCGGTTAAGCTTGGCTTGACTTCTTTCGGCGGCCCGATTGCCCATCTTGGTTATTTTCACGAGGAATACGTTCGCAAGCGCAAATGGCTGGACGATCGCAGCTACGCAGACTTGGTTGCCTTATGCCAATTTCTCCCTGGGCCGGCAAGCAGTCAGGTCGGCATCGGGATCGGGGTAATCCGGGCCGGGCTGGCCGGCGGTATAGTCGCGTGGCTCGGATTTACGCTGCCCTCCGTTTTCGCGCTCGTACTATTCGCCATGTTCGTACAGCAGTTTGACATCGGGGACGCGGGCTGGGTTCACGGCTTAAAGATCGCTGCAGTCGCGATCGTCGCTCAGGCCGTTATCGGGATGGGCCACAAGCTTGCAAACGGCCGCAGCCGCGCGACGATCGCAGCCGCTTCCGCTGCCGTCGCCTTGATGTGGCAGAACGCCTTCAGCCAAATTGCGATCATCGCGGCGGCAGGTCTGCTCGGGGCTGCGCTTTACCGGTCGAGCAGTACGGAGCCGCCATCCCTCTTGCACGTATCCATAGGAAAGCGTACCGCGGCAGGTTGTCTCTTTTTGTTCGCCGGCCTGTTGATTGCGCTCCCGCTTTTGAGACAAATTTGGCCGGCAGCGGAGCTTGCCTGGTTCGACAGTTACTATCGCGCGGGTTCGCTCGTCTTCGGCGGCGGCCATGTCGTGCTGCCTATGCTGGAAAGCGAAACCGTTTCGGCCGGCTGGGTCGGCAAAGACGCATTCCTTGCAGGCTACGGTGCCGCACAAGCCGTACCCGGACCGCTTTTTACGTTCGCCTCTTACTTGGGCGCCGTTTCGGGCGGGCTTGGAGGCGCGCTTATCGCAACCGCAGCGATTTTCCTTCCCGCCTTTCTGCTGGTCGTCGGATCGCTTCCGTTCTGGAGCTCGCTCCGGAACAGCCGGCGTTTCCAGGGAGCGCTTGCCGGTATCAATGCAGCCGTAGTCGGCATTCTCCTGGCCGCTTTGTATAATCCGCTGTGGACGACTACCGTCCGGACCTCGGCAGATTTTGCTTTGGCTGCGTTATTATTTCTTTTGCTGCATATATGGAAGTCGCCCCCTTGGGCGGTTGTCGCCGCCGGAGCGCTAGGCGGGAGCTTGATTTATACGATTGCGTAGCTGAGCAGTCTAAAATAACGCCACCAGAGCATACTCGGCGGACAGCGGCCCCGTCCAGATGAACGCAAAACAAGCAGTCAACTTTCAGGAGTCCGCTGCCTTCGCTATCTAACCAGAATCTCGGCGCTCTCCTATTGACACACAAAAAAAAAAGGCAAGGACTCCAGTCCTTCGCCTTATTTTTATGGGTAGTATCGATTCACAGCCGGACCTCGCCCCACAGCACGCGCAGCTTCTCCAGCCATACGGGAGCGGCGGCGCTAGCCAGCTTGGCGGCAGTCGATCCTTCAAGCGCGAACTGAACCGCATCCGAAGGCCAGACGGTTAGTGCATAAACGATCAGCACGAACAGCAAAGCCGCTTCCAGCATCGCCAGCAAAGCGCCGCTCCACCGATTGAGAGCATTCAAGCCCGGAACGCCGGCTATCCAATGAAGCATGTGTCCGACAATGCTGAGCGTTATTTTGACAATCGCAAAAAGAAGAATGAAGGTCAGTGCATTTACCGCATACTGCTCGATACGCGTATTTTGCAGTGAAATGCCGTACCCCGTATAATCCGAAAACGTTTCAAGCGGCAGAAGCCCCCGCAAGAAAGGAGCCGCGTCGTCGTACATCTTGTAAGCGACGAACAGCGCGATGACGACGCCGAGCACCGACACCAGCTGTCTGATCAGACCACGCCTGTAGCCTGCGACAAATGCCAAAATCAGAAAAATACAAACGGAAATGTCCACTATGTTCATCATGGCCTCCGTCTATTTGGCTTCCGGCTCCTCCATAATGAGTTCGATCCACTCGTTGTATTCCACTTTAAGCTTCTCGTATTCTTCCTTCAGCGCCTTGTATTTCACTTCCATCGAATCGTCTTGATGCTCGCGTTCCGCAAGCCGCGTTGCGGCTGCCTCAAGGGAGCCTGAAAGCTCCTTCCGTTCCGTTTCGGCGGCGGTCAATGCTTCGCGAAGCTTCGTGCTTTCGGCTTGTGCGGCATGCAGCGTCTGGAGCAGATCGCTCAGCCGCTCCTGCTCGACCGTCCACTCGACTTGGCCGGCTTCAAGCGCTTCACGCAATCTTTTTTGCTCCGTATGAGACTCGGCTTTGACCGCCTCCATCTCTTCCTGCCACTTTGCTCGCTGCTCGTTTAAGCTGCCGCTTTCGCGCCGCACATCCGAAAGTTTTTGTTCCGCATCCCGCTCGCGTGCAATTGCGCCTTCCAGCTCCGTCTTGACCGCAAGCAGCTGCTCGTTCAGCTTGCTGCGCTCGGCGCGCCACTCCTGCTGCGCTTCAGCCGTTTGCTCATGCCATTCCTGCACCTCGAGCTCAAGCTCCTTTTTCGCTTCGGAAGCTTTATCCGCAGCCGCCCGGCTTGCTTCAAGCATTCTTTCCAGCCGCAAACGTTCCGTTTCCGCTTGCTCCTGAACCGTTTCATGAGCATGCTGCAGCTTTGACAGCTCGCTTTGCGCGGCTTTGACGGACTGATCGGCCAGCTCTTGAACGGTTTTCATTTCCAGCTTGACCGTCTTCAGGGATTCCTTCAGCCGCTGACACTCCGACAGCGCGTCTTCGTTCGCAGAATCCAGCGCTTCCCGCAGCCGTTGACGGTCGTTTTGGGCTTCCTCCAGGGATTGGGCAAGCCGATCCTGCTCCGCTTGGGCCCGCTCCTCCAGCGATTCCAACGCATCGCGCAGCTTCGAACGCTCCGCTCGCGCTGCGGTCAGCTCTTCTTCCTGCGCGTTTTGCAGCTCGTCGCGTTCGGCTTCGAAGGAACGTTTCAGCTCATCCAGAGCTGCCGACGCCGTTTCCATCCGCTCGTTCGCCTGTTCCTGCGCTAGTGCGGCTTCCGCTCTCAGCTTCTCGAGCTCAGCAGCCAGACGCTCGCGTTCGGCTGCCAGCTGCGCTTCCGCTTCCGCTGCCGCATCCCGCAACCGCTCGCGCTCAGCCTGGGCATCTTGCAGCGCCGTTTCCAAAGTAAGCCGAAGCCGCCCGTTTTCTTCCTCAGCCGCCAGCAGTTGCTTGCGAGTTTCCTCCAGCGTGGCTTGAGCATCCGTCTTAACGGCACGAAGCGCTTCTTTAAGACGCTGCTGCTCCGCTTTGGCTTCGGCTGCCGCTCCTTCCAGCGTTTCGCGCTGACGCAGCCGGTCGGCTTGTACGGCATGCAGCGATTGAGTGAGACGCTGTATCTCAGTCTGCGCGCGCTCCTGGAGCGCCTTCAGCTGCTCGACATGCTCACGTTCCTTAGCCAGCGCATCCGATTGCGTCAGCTCAAGCTCTTGACTCAGTAAGCGGTAATTCTCTTCCGCTTGGGCACGAACGGACATTAGCTCCTGACGGGCTGCCGCCGCTTCCGCTTCCGAGGCCTTCAACCGTTCGGCTGCTTGCAGCTCGCGCTCCGATGCGGCATGCAGCTCCGATTGCAGCTTGCCGGCCTGGCCGTTCAGCTTGGCACGCTCCGCATCCCACTCGCTTTGCGCTTCCGTTTGCAGCTCTTCCAGCATCGCTGCGGTCTCTTCGAGCTCGGCCTTCTCCGCGCGCAGCCGTGCCAGCTCTTGCTCTTGCGCCGCTCCCGACGCTTGCGCTTGTTCAAGCGCCCGCTGCTGTTCGCGCTGCTTCGCATCCGCGGCCTCCCGAGCCGCCTCATATTCCTTGCGCAGCGCTCCCGTCTCCGTGTGAGCCGCATCCAACTGCTCGGCAGCTTGCCGTTCCCGGTCGGAAGCCGCATTCAGCTCCGATTGCAGCTTGTCCGCACGGCCGCTAAGCAGCGCCCGTTCCGCCTCCGCGTTTTTCTCCAGCTGTACTTTCTCCTCGCGGAGCTTCGCCAGCTCGCTTTCCCGCAGCGCCGCTTCCGCTCGAGACGCTTCCAGCGCTTGACCGAGACGTTCGGACTCGGAGATGGCATAAGCTTCCGCTTGCTCAAGCTCCAGCCGGAGCTCGCGCTGTTTCGTTTCGGCCGCAGCTTGCGCAGCTTCATGCTCCTTCCGCAGCGCCGCCGCTTCCGCTCGAAGCGTTTCTATTTGCCGTTCCGCCTGCTTCTCGCGGTCGGAGGCCGCATTCAGTTCGTCCAGCAGCTTGTTCGCCCGACCGCTAAGCCGTTCGCGTTCCGCCTGCCATTCGTCCATAGCCTCCGATTGCATAAGCTCAAGCGTTGCGGCCGTTTCTTCCAGCTGCACCTTCACTTCACGCAGCTGCGTCAGCTCGACTTCCAGCACCGATGCATTTGCCTGCGCATTTCTCAGCAATTCGCCTAATTCACCTTGCTTCGCTTCCGCTTCCGCACGGGAAGCTTGCAGCGCCTGCTCAAAACGCTCGCGCTCCGCACGGGCGCCCGCTTGCTCGCGCTCCAGCGACTGCTGCAGCTCACGCTGCTTTACGCCGGCTTCCTCACGTGCAGACTCGAGCTCCTTCCGCGTATCCTCCGCTTCCGCACGCACAGTCTCGAGCTCCTGCTGAACCTGCCGCTCGCGCTCGGACGTACGATTCAGCTCCGCTTGCAGCGTTTCCGCCTTGCCGTTAAGCTGCGATCGCTCGGCTTCCCACTCCGCCTGCGCCTCCGTTTGCAGCAGCTCCAGCATCGCCGCCGTCTCTTCCAGCTCCGCCTTCAGCTCTTGGAGCTTGACCAGCTCCGTCTGCTTCGCTTCCGTTTCCGCACGGGAAGCTTGCAGCGCTTGCTCGAGACGCTCACGCTCGGCACGGGCGCCCGCTTGCGCGCGCTCCAGCGTCTGCTGCAGCTCACGCTGCTTTGCCCCGGCTTCCTCGCTGGCGGCTTCGAACTCCTCCCGCTTCGCTTCTGCTTCCGCGCGTGCCGCCTCGAGCTCCCGCTTGATCTGCTGCTCCCGCTCGGACGTCAGGTTCAGCTCCGACTGCAGCGCCTCCGCCTTGCCGGTCAGCTGCGAACGCTCCGCTTCCCACTCCGTCTGCGCCTCCGTTTGCAGCAGCTCCAGCATCGCCGCCGTCTCTTCCAGCTCCGTCTTCGCCGCGCGGAGCTTGACCAGCTCCGCTTGCTTCGCTTCCGCATCGCCACGCGCCGCTTGCAGCGCCTGCTCGAGACGCTCACGCTCCGCGCGGGCGCCCGCTTGCGCACGCTCCAGCGTCTGCTGCAGCTCACGCTGCTTCGCTTCGGCTTCCTCGCTGGCGGCTTCGAACTCCTCGCGCTTCGCTTCCGCTTCTGCGTGCGCCGCTTCGAGCTCCCGCTTGATCTGCTGCTCACGCTCGGACGTCAGGTTCAGCTCCGACTGCAGCGTTTCCGCCTTGCCGTTAAGCCGCGAACGCTCCGCTTCCCACTCCGTCTGCGCCTCCGTTTGCAGCAGTTCCAGCATGGCAGCCGTCTCTTCCAGCTCCGCTTTCGCCTCGTGAAGCTTGGCAAGCTCCGCCTGCTTCGCTTCCGCATCGGTACGCGCCGCTTGCAGCGCCTGCTCGAGACGCTCACGCTCCGCACGGGCGCCCGCTTGCGCACGCTCAAGCGTATGCTGCAGCTCATGCTGCTTCGCTCCGGCCGCCTCTTGCGCAGCCTCAAATTCCTTCCGCTTCGTTTCAGCTTCCGCGCGCGCCGCCTCGAGCTCACGCTTAACCTGCTTCTCCCGCTCGGACGTCAGGTTAAGCTCAGACTGCAGCGTTTCCGCCTTGCCGGTCAGCTGCGAACGCTCCGCTTCCCACTCCGTCTGCGCCTCCGTTTGCAGCAGCTCCAGCATCGCCGCCGTCTCTTCCAGCTCCGCCTTCGCCGCGTGGAGCTTGACCAGCTCCGCTTGCTTCGCTTCCGCATCGGTACGCGCCGCTTGCAGCGCCTGCTCAAGACGCTCACGCTCCGCGCGGGCGCCCGCTTGCGCACGCTCCAGCGACTGCTGCAGCTCATGCTGCTTCGCTCCGGCCTCCTCACGCGACGCCTCCAGCTCCTGCGCAGCCTGCTGCTCGCGCTCGAACGCCGCATTCAGTTCCGCCTGCAGCGTGTCGGAGTGGCTGTTAAGCCGCGAACGCTCTTCTTCCCACTCGCTAAGCGCCTCCTCATGCAGCAGCTCCATCGTTGCAGCCGACTCCTCCAGCTCCGCTTTCGCTTCGCGCAGCTTCGCCAGCTCGCGGCCCTGCTCGGCCGAGTCGGCCTGCGCAAGCTCCAGCGTCTCCCGCAGCTCACGCTGCTTCGCAGCCGCTTCCGTCTGCGCCGCTTGCAGCGTCCGCTCGAGCCGCTCCTGCTCCGCGTTCGCCTCGGCCTGCGCCAGCTCCAGCGTCTCCTGCAGCTCGCGCTGCTTCGCAGCCGCTTCCGTCTGCGCCGCTTGCAGCGTCCGCTCGAGCCGCTCCTGCTCCGCCTTCGCCTCGGCCTGCGCCAGCTCCAGCGTCTCCTGCAGCTCGCGTTGCTTCACGGCCGCTTCCGTCTGCGCCGCTTGCAGCGTCTGCTCGAGTCGCTCCTGCTCCGCTTTCGCCTCGGCTTGTGCGCGTTCCAGCGACTCTTGCAGCTCGCGCTGCTTCGCGCCCGCTTCCGTCTGCGCCGCTTGCAGCGTCTGCTCGAGTCGCTCCTGCTCCGCTTTCGCCTCGGCTTGTGCGCGTTCCAGCGACTCTTGCAGCTCGCGCTGCTTCGCGCCCGCTTCCGTCTGCGCCGCTTTCAGCGCTTGCTCGAGCCGCTCACGCTCCGCTCTCGCTCCAGCCTGCGCACGCTCCAGCGACTGCTGCAGCTCGCGCTGTTTAGCGGCCGCTTCCGTACGCGCCGCATTCAGCGCCTGCTCAAGTCGCTCGCGCTCCGCCTTCGCTCCCGCCTGCGTGCGCTCAAGCGTCTGCTGCAGCTCGCGCTGTTTAGCGGCCGCTTCCGCCTGCGCAGCTTTCAGCGCCTGCTCGAGTCGCTCTTGCTCGGCATTCGCAGCTTCCTGCGCGCTTTCCAGCGCCTGCTGCAGCTCACGCTGCTTGCCGGCCGCTTCCGAACGGGCCGAATTCAGCGCGTTCTCAAGCCGCTCGCGCTCCGCCTTCGCCCCTGCCTGCGTACGCTCCAGCGTCTGCTGCAGCTCGCGATGCTTCGCAGAAGCTTCCGATTTAGCGGCTTCCAGCGCTTTTCCGCGCTCCTGCACTGCCGTTTGCGCCTTCTCCAGCTCGCTTCGCAGCGAATTCTCCTGCTCCACTCCCCGCTCGATCGCGTTTGCCAATTCTCCTTCCAGCGATCTGATCCGGCCTTGCGAATCACGCATTTCCTTCTGCAGCGAATCCATCTGCTGCTGCATCTCGTTCCGCGTTTTGCCGAGCTCCGTCTTCATCACTTGGAACTCGTCCGCCATATGTACTGCCGCAAGCACGGCGATTCTCATCGTATCGAGCTGAGGAACCGAGCTTGCAATTCGATGCATATGCTCATTGACTTGGGCGGCCACCGTCTTCATATAGCCGGGGCTCGATTCGCCTACAAGCCGATACTGGTTACCGTAAATATCAACCGTCACCTTGATTTTGCTCTCTTCGCTACTCACTTAAAAGGCCTCCTTACTTCTCCTGCTTCCGCTATTTTTTTGCATCATACGGCGTAACACGTCCGTTTGGTTATAGTTGTCATTTCATTGATCGTTCCAAGGATAAGCGGCTGCGCCGTCCTAAACGCTTTCGAAGAAAGCGACTTCGTAAGCATAAGCTTGGACAGCCGCGTTTACCGAGTTTTAGAGCCGCTTCCACGATTTGCTTTCTGATAAACCAAGTTTAACCGCCTGCCGGCGTCTACCATAGGGTCCGGACCCGCTTCCACGATATCTTTTTTGCCCCCAAAACAAGCCCAGTATTTTCCATCTATCAAAAGAACCGCAAAGCGGCATGGAAGTTTGATAGATAAAAATCCATTATTATGTAGTATGAAATTTCCAGCTGCGAATCGTGCCGTATACCGCGCAACCGATTCATCCGTTACTATTCGCTAACGAAAGCCCGATTTCCTTCTGCCACTAGTGTAAAAAGACTCATTTACGCAATTCCGACAATAATCCCCAAAGTTCCTCTATTACGGTGATGGGCAAACGTCTTTTTTCGCTCCGTTACCCGATTTTCCGCAGTAAAATTACACTCTGGAACTTCCATCATACCCTTAACTTCATCAACAGTGAACCCAAACTCATTAATTATCCGAAAAGTTAGCGAAATGGCCGTTGCCGATGTAAGTTTTGGAAATTTCATCCTGACAAACGACCGCTTGTCGGATTACCTATTTAAAACGTTTTTAGCGGCACTATGGTTACAATTATATTCGCTCACAAACTTGCAGCATAAACAAACAAGGATAAGCGGGCTTCGCCGTCTTCTCGGCGGCTCCTCCAACCGGTGTTACTACCCGCTTGCCCATCCTCGCTCGTCGCTTGCATGCGCTGCAGTCCGATTTCGCCCACTTGGAATCGAGTACGGCTTCCTTTCCCCTCTTGTAGTCCGAAAACGCCTGCTTGCAGCGGGTATTTTGCTCGGCACACCGGCAAATCCGTTTTCTAAGCCGGCAAAATCGGACTCCAGCGTTAGGCGAACCCCGATTCCTTGCTCCAAGCGGGCGTTTTCGGACTCCAGCATATCGAGGAGCCTTACTGGCAGCGTAAGGACGCCATGCCCCCTCGGTCATAGGCTGCGATGAAAATTCGGCCCGGTAATCGTGCATTTTTGTAAAAAACAGCTTTGCCATTCTTAAAGGACTGGCGTATTACCGGAAATTTTGAACAAGCAAGGGATACCGATCTAAAAAAACCTTACGACCAAGGAAGCACGCTTCCTTGGTCGTAAGGTTCTTATTTTAGTACCGCAATCTATCATCGTTCACACGTGAGTCCGCAGCTCCGCAACGAATTGGCTCCAGATCAGCTATCAGCTAGGCTACGCGCTAACGCCGCCTCTCGCTATTTCCGCAGCTCCGCAACAAACTTCCGCTCCAGATCAGCTAACAGCACGGCTACGCGCTAACGACGCCCTCGCTACTTCCGCAGCTCCGCACCGAACTTCCGCTCCAGCTCAGCTAACAGCACGGCTACGCGCTAACGACGCCCTCGCTACTTCCGCAGCTCCGCACCGAACTTCCGCTCCAGCTCAGCTATCAGCACGGCTATACGCTGTCGTCGCCCTTCGCTACTTCCGCAGCTCCGCAACAAACTGGCTCCAGCTCAGCTAACAGCACGCCTACGCGCTAACGCCGCCCTCGCTACTTCCGCAGCTCCGCACCGAATTGCTGCTCGAGCGCAGCTACGGCGCGGCCGTGCGCATCCGCCACTTCCTCGTCGTTCAGCGTACGGTCCGGATGGCGATATACGAGCGCAAGCGCTACGCTTTTCTTGTCAGTGCCGAGACGCTCGCCGGTGTAAATGTCGAACACGTGAACCGACTCCAGCAGCTCGCCCGCCGCTTCGCGCACCGCGGCTTCAAGCGCCCCGACGGCGGCTCCGCGGTCGACGACGACAGCGATGTCACGCGTGCTTGCCGGGAAGCGCGGAAGCGCCTTGTAGGCGATGTCAAAGCCGACAAGACCGCTAAGCGTATCCAACTCCAGCTCGCAAATATACGTGTCGTCCAAATCCTTCGCCTGCTGCAGCTCCGGATGAAGCTGTCCGAGCGTTCCGATCTCGGTTCCGCCGATCGACAGGACGGCGGTTCTGCCCGGATGGAATCCGTCCACGTTCGCGGAAGCCGCGAATGTTACGTCTACGCCGAGGTAAGCGAACAATTTCTCCAGCACGCCCTTCGCGTCGAAGAAGTCCACCTTCTCCGCTTTACCGGTCCAGTGCGTGCCCCGGCGGTTGCCCGTCCAGAGCGCCGAAAGCAGCAGCCGCTCCTCCGGCAGCTCCGAGAGCTTCTCCTCGCGGGAGACGAACACTTTCCCCATTTCAAAAACGGCGATATCGTCGTTGTTCCGGTTCCGGTTGTAAACGGCGGTATCGAGAAGATGAGGGATGAGGCTCGTACGCAGCACGCTCCGCTCTTCGCTCATCGGCAGCGCCAATGCTACAGGCTTCGCATCCGGATATCGTCCGGGAAATTGCCCGATTTGCTGAGGATGCGTAAAGCTGTAGGCAACCACCTCGTGCAGCCCGCTTCCCGTCAGCAACCCGCGCACCGTCCGGCGAATACGCTGCTCCTTCGTCAGTGAACCCGGCGTCGTTACGCCGTTCATCAAGCTCGTCGGAATGTTGTCGTAGCCGTGCAGCCGCGCCACTTCTTCAATCAAATCGACGTCGCGGGTAATATCGCCTCTGCGGCTCGGCACATGAACGACAAGCGTCTCCTCGCCTTCCGCGTCATAAGAGAAATGCAGCCTGTCGAAAATAGCCTTCACTTCAGACAGCGACAACGACGTTCCGAGGTAGCCGTTCACCTTCGTCAGCGCCAGTTTCACTTGTACGGGCTTATGATCTTGCGCAACCGCTTCGACGATATCCGCCGCCGCTTTGGCGCCGCCATATTCGCAAATGAGCGAAGCCGCACGGTTCAAGGCTGCAATGACGCCTTCCGGATTCACTTCCTTCTCGAAACGGGCGCTCGATTCCGAACGCAGTCCGAGCTGGCGGGACGTTTTACGAACCGTGCTTCCCGCGAACCTCGCCGATTCGAGCAAAATACGCGTCGTGCCCGGAGTCACCTCCGAGTTCGCTCCGCCCATCACGCCTGCGATCGCAACCGGCTTCACGCCGTCCGCGATGACAAGCATATGCGGCTCAAGCGTGCGCTCGACATCGTCAAGCGAAACGATCGTTTCGCCTTCGCGCGCCAAGCGGACGTCGATCCGGCCGCCTTCAAGCCGGTCCGCGTCGAAAGCATGCAGCGGCTGGCCGTATTCAAGCATGACATAGTTCGTAATGTCGACGATGTTGTTGATCGGGCGAATACCTGCCGCCATCAAGCGGTTCTGCATCCAGAGCGGCGCAGGGCCGATCGTTACGCCCTCGAGCAGCCGTGCGCTGTAATGCGAGCAGCCCTCCGCCGCGCTGATCGTTACGCTTACGGCATCCGCCGCTTTCGCTCCGCTCGCCTGAATGCCCGCTTCCGGCGACGGAAGCTTCACTTCGCGGCCGAGTATCGCCGCAATCTCGTAGGCTGCGCCCAGCATGCTGAGGCAGTCGGAACGGTTCGGCGTCAAATCCAGCTCAAGGACATGGTCGTCGATCGCAAGCACATCGAGTATGCTCGCGCCGATTTGCGTATTTTCCGGCAGCACGAGAATGCCTTCTTGAATCTCCTTCGGCAGCAGCTTGTCGTTAAGGCCGAGCTCCTTGGCCGAGCAGATCATTCCTTGCGATTCGACGCCGCGCAGCTTCGCGCGTTTGATTTGCAGACCGTCGGGCAGCTTCGCGCCGACCAGCGCGACAGGCACCTTTTGGCCGGCGTCCACATTTTTCGCTCCGCAAACGATTTGCAGATCCTCGCCTTGCCCTGCATCGACGATGCAAACATTCAATTTATCCGCGTCGGGATGCTTCTCCTTCGATTTGACGAAGCCGACGACGACGTTGTTGACGCCTTTGTTGAGGTTTTCCACGATGTCGACCTCGACGCCGCTGCGCGTCAGCTTTTCGGCCAGCTCCGCAGCCGTGAAGCCCGAAACGTCGACGTAATCCGATAACCATTTATAGGAAACTTTCATTGTTTGGCTACTCCCTTTCCTTCCAGAAATAATCGGCCTCCGGTATCATCCGGATAGCGCGGTTGTATCGGCTCAAGCCTAAATTTGCACGAACTGTTTAAGGAAACGCAGGTCGTTCGTATAGAAATGACGGATGTCGTCGACGCCGTATTTCAGCATCGCGATCCGCTCTACGCCCATTCCGAAGGCGAAGCCGCTGAATTCCTGCGGGTCGTAGCCGGCCATCTCGAGCACGCGCGGATGCACCATGCCGGAGCCGAGAATTTCGAGCCAGCCCGTCTGCTTGCAAGTACGGCAGCCCGCTCCCTTGCACATGCAGCACGTTACGTCGACCTCGGCGCTCGGCTCCGTGAACGGGAAGAAGCTCGGACGCAAACGAATTTGCGTATCCTTGCCGAACATCTCCTGCACGAACTGCAGCAGCGTTCCCTTCAAGTCGCTCATTTTAATGTTCCGGTCGATGACCAGTCCTTCAATTTGGGTAAACACATGGGAGTGAGTCGCGTCGTCGTCGTCGCGGCGGTACACTCTGCCCGGACAAATGATTTTAACGGGCGCGGCGCCCTTCATTTTCTCCATCGTGCGCACTTGGACCGGCGAAGTATGCGTACGCATCAAAATATCCTCGGTCACATAAAACGAATCCTGCATATCGCGCGCCGGATGGTTTTTCGGCAAATTGAGCGCTTCGAAGTTGTAGTAATCCTGCTCCACCTCGGGACCTTCCGCTACCGTATAGCCCATTCCGATAAAAATGTCCTCGATATCCTGGATCACCTTGCTGAGCGGATGCGTGGCGCCATGTGCGGCCGGACGGCCCGGCAGCGTAACGTCGATCGTCTCGGCGGCAAGCCGGTTAGCGGTTTCCTGCCGCTGGTACTCCGCCTGCTTCGCTTCGATCACTTCCTCAATCGCGGCGCGGACGTCGTTCGCCACCTGCCCGATTACCGGGCGCTCCTCTGCGCTGAGCGCTCCCATACCGCGCAAAATTTCGGTGAGCGGACCTTTTTTGCCCAAATATTTGACGCGCAGATCGTTCAGATGCTGACTGCTTGCCACCTGCTCGAGCTCCTGCAGCGCTTCCTGCTTGAGCGCCTCCAAACGTTGTTTCATTTTCGGTTAGCCTCCTTTTTGATGATCCGATGTGCGGTAGGCGAAATCCCCCTATCTCGGAAAAATCCGTTGAACCGCAACAAAAAAGGCGACCTCCTCCCTGTTAAGGGACGAAATCGCCGTGTTACCACCCTTGTTAAGCCATGCTCGACGTTATTCGGACCATTTCGCATGACACGAAAAATACCCCGATAAACATCATCAGCGCTCCCGTTCAGAACGATGCGCCAGCATGTCTTCGCTTCATTGCGATAACGGCCTGCGGCCGGTACCCTCTACTTGCCGGCATTCGCACGGTTTCAAGGGACTGCTCGGGAGCGAACTTCGGCAGCCTGATTCCTTAAAGACGCTCTCAATCTCCGGCGCCTTCTCCCTGTAAAGAAGCACTGCGTACTTTTCTCCGTCGTTGCATTTCGGTATGGATATTAACAGTTATTATATGCAAAAGCGCACATTGTTGCAAGCTTTGAGCGGCAATACGGCCGCGAAACCCCGGAAAATCCGCTAACCGAGCGCTCGTATAAGCTTCGGAAGCCGCTTTTCGGCAATATCCGGCTTTTCGAAAGCGCTGCGAAAAACAGCTTAACGCGCGGAAGGCCCCCGCCCGCCGGACGAGGACCTTCCCGTTTGCGCCGCTTCTATCGCGCACATTTGACGTTAAAAGTTAGCAGCCGCAGCTAAACCCCCCCATGCATGCGCAAGCTACGATAACAAGCAGGATGAAGAGCACCAGAATGACGCCGGTCGAAGTAAAACCACCGAAACCAAGTCCTGCAACATTGCCCATTTGTTCATCCACCCTTCGTGTAATGTTATTAGTAGACGCATGACATCCTACGTTGAAAACGCCCTGAAGGATTGGGTGTCTCCCCATTTGCCGCAAAAATATACTCTATCTCCGCCTTCTTTTTGACCCGGTGAATACGATATAAGACGCGACTCCCAGCAAAATGGCTCCTATAAGGATGTACCAGCCCGTAAAATCCGGATCGGCTTGCCTGTTTTCGAGAGACGGCAGCTTCCCTTCCTTCAATAGGCTCAAATCCTCCGCCGCATTCGAGATCAGCTTCGTTCTGTCGCACATATTCGTCACCAGCCGGTCGTTATCGCTGTATGCGTAGACCAAATATTGTTTGCCTTTCTCGAAGCCGAAGCCGCAGCTTGCGCCGTCCCTCGCCGTGTAAACGAGTTGAGTTTTGCCGAGCTCCCCTTTCCACACCTTATCCACTTCAATTTTCACTTCCACAGGGTCGGCCGACGAACGGAGCAAGCCCCCGCTCGTTTTTACGCTTACCGCCTTACCGGAAAAAACGGCCGCCTTCTTCTGCAGCTCTTCTTGAACGGAATTCGGACCCGCGCATGAACAGGCAAATCCCTTTTGCGGATGAATCATGTGCCATGATGCGAAAAACGCCGTAAACAGAATGATCTGAAGCGCGGTTATTGCGGCCTTTTTCATACGTTATCCCCCCTGTAACGTTTACGCCGGGCTTTTTCCTCCCGCTGCCTCTAAAGACGAAGCTCCGCGCTAAATTGTTTCATGAAAAGTGACGCGGAAATCGGCGACGCCCACTGATAATCACCTTTTCTTCACTAGCCCCCAAACGGCGAATTGCCGGCAGGCTCAGTAAACGTTGGCTTCACTTCCAATTGCATCAGACACGCTCCGTCACTTCATTTACAAAAATTCGCTCCTGCCTCGATCGGATTACCATCCTCTTTTTACCGGCATTTCAAAAGAAAAACGCCTCGCGGCGTTTCCAAATACGATATCGATTTGCGTTGTCGCTTTTGACCGGTGACTATACGTTTGATGGGCTGCCGTAGAAGCAAGCCATCGCCATAGCGGCACTTCCAACCTTCGCGCCGCGCGTCTTTCCCGCAAGCGGGTATCCCGCGTTTTATGCCGGGACGGTAAGCTCGCAGCGCAGCCGCGCATTAACCGTCCCGCATTTATTTCTATACGGGCGCGAACTGCTCGGCGATTGCTTCGGCCCATCTTCTGTTCGCATCGATCGTACGACCGGCGTTGTGCGGCGTATGCACGACGTTATGACGGCCGATAAGCGGATCGTTCAGCGGGAGCGGCTCGATGTCGAAAACGTCGGCGGCCAAGCTGAGCTCGTCGTTGAGCACCCGTTCGCGAAGCGCCTCCATATCGCATATGCCTGCCCTTGTCGCGAGCACGACAAGGCATCCCTTAGGCAAAGCGCGGATATGCTCAGCCGTAACGAGTCCCTTCGTTTTCTCCGTCAGCGGGACCATCGGAGCGAAAATTTCGGCATCCGTGACAAGCCGGTCCAGATGATACTCCCTGCGCGTGTCGGCCCGATGAAAGCTCGGCTCGCTCGCAAACGGATCCCAAGCCGCCGTATCGGCGCCGAGAAAACTAACGAAGCTCGCATACCGGCTGGCGATATTGCCCGCGCCGACGATCCGGACACGCTTGCCCTCCACGGTGCCGTTCGCGAAATTAGGATCGTCGCCGAACTGCTGGCCTCTCGTGCCGGGTTTGCCGAGTCCGCCGGCAGGCTCGTAAGCCCAAGTCTCGTGGCTCGCAATCATGTCCCGATAAGTTTGCGGAATACGCCGCAATCCGCACAGCGTAAGCGCAAGCGCGAATTCGGAGACGGACTGTCCCCAGAAGCCTTCGCTTCGGTGCATATATACGCGTACTCCCCGCGTAACAAGCTCTTCGCGCATTTCCGCCGTAATGCCAGGACCGTACAGAACGGTTTCGCGCAAATCCGTAAACCTGCTTATGCAGTCTTCCGTCACCGGTACGTATATAGACACGAGCCGCTCCACGCCGCGGCAATCCCCGACGATTTCACCCAGCTTCCGATCATCGCCATGCTCCAACCGAACAAACTCGACCGCGCCCTGCGCTTCCCACAGCGCGCGAAAATGATCCGCAGCAAATGGCCAAATGGCCTCGAACCGCGGGTGTACGACAATAACGCTTCTCATCGTCCTTCCCCTCCCGCAAATTGATTCCAGCTTTCTTGAACGCGCTCCGCATTCGTCCGTCCGATAAACACGAACGCGCGGTGTCTGTACGCCGCCGATTGTCCTTGGGCGATTCGCCAATCGCCGGAAATGCAGCGGCTCGGCGCGATGCCCAGCTCCCCGTCGACCCGCCAGCGTACCGGATGCTCCGGATTGCCGGGATGGTCCATAAGCGCGATGCCGGACCAGTCATCCCTTTCCTCGATCGGCATGCTAACCGCCACCCACCTTGCAGGCTGCGCTTCCGCATCCCGATTCGCCTGTCCGCTATCGTTTACAGCTTCGCCGCCCTCCTCGCGACGGAACGGCATCCGCAGGAACAATCCGCCGTACGAATGTTGCCCGAACACAATATCCGTCTGCGCATGCAGCGTCCAAACCAGATCGAGATGATAGCCGGAGCCGAGATCTTCAAGCGACCATTCCTGCTTCTCGATCAGCATCGTTTCGCCGTCAGGACTGTGCCATTCCGTTTCTACCTGCCAGCGCGCCTTATTCCCTTCGGTCCACGGCACTTCAAGCGGCTTCGGATGAAACGAGCCGTCGGTCGCATTGCCGCGCAGCCCCTCCTCCCAAAACCCTACGCCATTCACCTTGTTCAATCCCACGTATAAGCCATGCTGCCACGGGTGGTGGGACGGTGCGTTCTCGGTCAGCGTTCCGATACCGTCGGGGCCGGTAATCGGGTGTATGAAAGGCCGTGTGTGCGCGGCCGCTTGCTGCACCGCGATCGGCTCCTCCTGCCCGCTGCGGTAGATGGAAATCCGCTCCGGCGAATGTATCGCGTAAAGCGTCGCGTCTTTCGTTTGCTTCATGCCTTTGCTCTCCTCTCGTGTTCAGCCGAACCGCGGTTTGTCGACGTGCGCTCCGGCGAATGTATCGCATAAAGCGCCGCGTCTTTCGTTTGCTTCATGCCCTTGCTATCCTCTCGTGTTCAGCCGAACCGCGGAATGTCGACGTGCGCGCCGCCCCGCATAGCCGATTCGTGCGCGCATATGCCCGCACACGTCCAATTCGCCGAAGTTATCGCATCCGGGAACGGACGGCGGCCTTCCACAATGCTCATTACAAACTCATGGGCGAGATGCGGGTGCGAGCCGCCGTGCCCGCTGCCTTGCTTGAAGGACAAATGCGTGTTGCCCGCATGGTCGTACACGCCCTCCGTCGTATATTTACGGATCGGCTCGGGCAGCAAATGGGCAAAATCCGGAATGCGCACCCGATTTCCTTCCTCTCCCTTAAACACGATCGGCTCCTCGGCTTCCAGCCGCTGCCATTCGAAGCTCATCTTGTCGCCGTAAACGTCGAAGCTTTCGACGTATTCGCGCGACGTTTCAAACAGCGATCGGGTCACTTCCATCGCGACCTCCGAGTCACGCAGCCGGAACAACGCCGATTCGACCGCGAACTGCGAGCCGTACTTGGACGCCAGCCGCTCTTCGATGCGACCGGAGCCGAAGCAGGCGACACTGCCGGCTTCCTTCCCCGACAATGCCAGCAGCGGCGACACCGCGTGCGTGGCGTAATGCATCGGCGGCAGCCCTTCCCAGTAGCCCGGCCAGCCGGCCATTTCCTGCTGATGGCAGCCGCGCAGAAACTGAATCCTGCCGAGCTTTCCGCTTTCGACAAGCTCTTTTACATAGAGGAACTCCCGCGTGTACACGGCTGTCTCCATCATCATGTACGTTCGGCCCGACGCCTTCTGCGCAGCGACGATGGCCAAACACTCCTCGATCGTCGTCGCCATCGGAACCGTGCAAGCCACATGCTTGCCGGCCTTCAAGGCCGCAATGCTCTGCGCCGCATGATCCGGAATCGGCGTGTTGATATGGACCGCATCCACTTCATCGTCCGCCAGAAGCTCCTCAAAGCTCGTGTACCGCTTTGCGATGCCGAAATGATCGCCGATTTCGTTCAGCTTTTTCTCGTTGCGCTGACAGATCGCAACCATCTCCGTATGCGGATGGTCCTGGTAAATCGGAATGAACTCCGCTCCGAAGCCAAGCCCCGCTATAGCCATACGAATTTTTCTCCCCATAACTCCAGCCCTCCCATAATAGCGCTTTCTCAGAGCCATTATAGGCGATCGTTCACCGGCTTCACTTCTCCAAGCCTGTCGAATGTTTCTCAAAAACAGCTATGCTTTCCAGTTTTCCGGTCAAACCCGGGAATGGAAGGCTCGAATCCGATGAGAGAAATCCCTTTCCGCGCTCGTTCCAGGTTTCCGTATACTCGATATCGGTCAAATTTATTCCCGCCTTTGGTCCAGTTCCATCACCGCCGCCGGTCCGTTTCCCCTCGCCCCCGGTGCAAGTAAAATACAACTATAAATGTCTTTGCGGAAGGTGATCGATAAAAATGACGATGAAAAACAAACTTGCCGCTTACCGGCCCCTGCTTTGGCTGCTGGCGATTCCGGTTTTGAACGTTTTCTACGCCCTGCTGAATCACGGGAAAAACGGGGCGGGAAACCTCGTTACCGACCTCGATAACATCATCCCGTTCGAAGCGGCCTTCGCCGTTCCCTATTTGCTCTGGTATCCGTTCGTATTTCTTATGCTTGTCGCGATTTTCCTCAAAAACCGAAAGGCGTATTACCAAACGCTCATTACGCTTTGTGCGGGACTGATCGTTTCGTATGCGATTTACGCCGTTTTTCAAACGACCGTACCGCGGGCGCTCGTGACGGGGGATGGAGCCTTCGACAGCCTCGTCCGCTTTATTTATGCAACGGATCAACCGTACAACTGCTTCCCCAGCATCCACGTGCTGACGAGTTATTTGATCATTAAAGGAGTTTCGGCTAGCGGCAATTTCGGGAGGTTCACGCGTATCGCTGCAGGGGTTTTCAGCTGGACGATCATCGCTTCGACGCTGCTCATCAAGCAGCATGTCATCCTTGACGCGGCAGGCTCCATCTTCCTGGTAGAGCTGCTGTTCCCGGTATTCGGGCTGTTGACGGGAATATTCGCGCGCCGGAGATCCGAAGCTGCAAGCGGCTTGCCGGGCAAGATGGCGCTGAAATCATCGGCCTCCACGAAAATTTCCGCTTAAAAGCGCTCACGCTTGCGCCCCATACTAACGACAACGCAAGAAAGCAACCGTACCTAATGACTTTGCCCGGCCGGACTTCGCCAGACGATGTCCGGCTTTTGCATGCAGTGCGGCTTCGCAGCCGAAACGTTAATCAAGAAATCATGGTATACTGTTCGAAGATCATATGCGCCGTAACGAAAGATCCCTTTAAACGGAGGTTACAAATGAAGCTGGACCGGCTGCTCGCGATTACCATGCTGCTGCTGAACCGGAAACGGGTAAGCGGCAAAGAGTTGGCGGAGCGTTTCGAGGTGTCGCTGCGAACCGTGTACCGCGATATGGAGGCTATCAATCAAGCGGGGATTCCGATCGTCTCCTACGACGGAGCCACGGGCGGCTATGAAATTATGGAGCACTACAGGCTCGACCGGCAATTTCTGTCGATCGGCGAGCTTTCCTCACTAGTGACGTCGCTGAAGGGGATCCAAAGCGCGCTTGGCGAACAGGAAATGGGCGGCTTGCTGGAGAAGGTGGGCGCACTGGTCGCCCGTACGGAAAAGCAGCAGACGGACGCGGCCTCGGAAAATCTTCTAATCGATATTAATCCGTGGCGGAACGGAAATGCCGAGAAGCAAGTGTTCGCCGACCTGCGGCAAGCGGTCAAAAACAACAACTTGGTACGCTTCGGGTATATCAGCTCCGCAGGCGAAGAGAGCGAACGAATTCTGGAGCCTATGGGACTCGCGCTCAAATGGTTTTCCTGGTACGTATACGGATACTGCCGGTTACGCAAGGATTTTCGGACGTTCCGCTTATCCAGGATCAATGAGCTTCGGATCGAACTCGAAACGTTCGAACGGCGGCTCAATCCGCCTATTCCACTTGAGCATTGGGAATTGCGAAGCCCCAAAATTCCCGTTCTCCTTCAGATGCCGCCGGCATTCAGGGGGAGGCTCGAAAATCATATACGGCACATCGAGACGCTGGAGAATGGAAAATTACTCGTCCACGCCGAATTTCCGGACGAATCTTGGGTCGCCAATCTCCTGCTCAGTTTCGGCCCGGAGCTCAAGGTGCTCGAACCCGATCCTATACGCTCCCGATTGCGGGAGCTTGCGCTAGGCGTAGCGGCGAATTACGAATAAACCGGCTTTGGCCGGACTTCGGATCGTTTGCTTTATCCCGTTCGCTTGCGCTTAAGGCCGAGAAAATCTATAGTCAAAATGAGCGGCACCCGGCATAACAATCTTTCAATTTATGTTAACGAAGGAGTGATCCCATGAAGTTTCGCAGACTTGGCGCGACGAATATGAAGGTTTCGGTCATCGGTTTAGGGACTTGGCAATTTGGAGGCGAGTGGGGCAAATCATACTCGCAGCAGGAAGTGAACGGCATTCTCGATCAAGCGAAGGCGCTCGGGATCAACCTGCTCGATACGGCGGAATGCTACGGCGATCACTTGTCCGAATCGCTGATCGGCGGGTATTTGCGCGAAGGCGGACGCGAGGATTGGGTCGTAGCGACGAAATTCGGCCACAAGTTCCACGGCCATCTGGAGCGTACGCAGCAATGGACGGCCGCCGACGTACAGGAGCAGCTCGATAGCTCGCTGAAGGCTTTGCAGACGGACTATATCGATTTATATCAATTCCACTCCGGCACGGATGAAATGTTCGACAACGACGAGTTGTGGACGCTTCTCGATAAGCAGGTGCAAGCCGGCAAAATACGCCATCTCGGCATTTCGATCGGCAGCAACGACAATCTCCATCAAACCTCCTCCGCGAGCCGCGTGAACGCCAAGGCGATTCAGGTCGTTTACAACCGGCTCGACCGGCTGCCGGAGAACCGCGTGTTTCCTTCCTGCCAAGATCAGGATCTGGGCGTGCTCGCCCGCGTTCCGCTCGCCAGCGGCTACTTGAGCGGCAAATACAAGCCAGGCGCGGTCTTCGCCGAGAATGACGTCAGGCGGAGCCATGACGCAGCCAAGACGGCGGAGAAGCTGCGGTCGGTGGAGCAAATTCAGCGCAATGAAGTGCCTGAGGGCATGGATATGGCCAAATGGGCGTTAGCTTGGGTGCTGAAGCACGATGCCGTAACCTGCGTCATTCCGGGCTGCAAGGACGAAGCGCAGGTCGCAGCGAATGCCGCAGCGGTCGATTATGTGGCGGACACGCATCCGCAAGCTTGGAAAGAGCAAGAGTAAGCGAAACCGTCTCGCGCGCCGATCCTGTAATTCGGCTCCTGCGATCGCCTTTTTTCGCCAATAACGCCTTATACGATTTTTGACGCTATATGACGCTAGCGGTTACCGCACGCAGGTCTAAAAAACCGTTCCCGCGCGGTAAGCATCCCGATAAACTGAAAAACCCGTTCGCGCCTCATCGGAGGAGCGGGCGGGTTTTTATTTTGGACCGGTCATGCAGCTGACGCTGTCATTTACGCGCCTGCAATAATTTCTTTGACCCGGCCGACCTGGCCGTCCGTAAGCCTTACTTTAATCCCGTGCGGGTGTGTCGGCGATTTGGTCAACAGCTCCTTGACGATGCCGCGGGTCAGCTTGCCGGTGCGCTGATCCTGCTTCAAAACTATGTTCACTTCGATGCCCGGCACGATATTCGTACGGATTTGCCCGTTCATGCTAGTCCTCCCGTCCTTCATGCTGCGATGAAGAAGACGCGCTTCTCCTGTAGCAGTCTACCACATATCGTGGATGAACGAAAACGTTCGCTATCCCGCGTTTCCATAATTTGCGATAGATTGCGGACATTCCGGTCATAATACAAACAACCGATAATCCGCAAAACGAAGGAGAGCCGTTCATGACTTCCCAACACGAGACGCAATCGTCCGGCAAACGCGCTCTGCTTCATACCGGCTTGTTTCAAAACCTGGAGCTTGCCAAAAGCATGCTCGGGCAAAGTCCCGATCTGATCGTCAAAGAAATGACCTGTGTCGCAGGCTGGCAAGCCGCCGTTTTGTATATGGAGGGCTTGGTGGATCTTCAAATCGTCCACAACGCCATCCTCGAGTCGATGATGGTCTACAAGCCGGATACGAACGACGCGGCCTTCTTGGAGGGCTGCGAGCGGCTGCGCTACTTGACGAAGCATGTGCTCGTCGCAGGAGACACGAGTTCCTTCGACAACTTCGGCTCGCTTTTCAACCATCTGCTGTCCGGCGACGTTCTCGTTCTGCTGGATCAATGCGCCTTGGGCATCCGGATCGGCGCGGCGGGCTGGGAGGACCGCAGCATCAGCGAACCGACTTCGCAAGCCGTCGTACGCGGCCCGATGGAGGCTTTTACGGAAAATATAAGGACGAATACGTCGCTCATTCGCCGTAAAATCAAAGATCCCAAGCTCTGGATGGAAAGCAGGCAGATCGGCAAAATTACCCAAACGAACGTTTCCATCATGTATTTGAAAGATGTAGCGGACGAGCGCATAGTCGACGAAGTCCGGCGGAGGCTGGACGGCATCGATATCGACGGCATTCTGGAAGGCGGCTATATCGAGGAGCTGATTCAGGACAGAACGCTCACGCCTTTTCCGACCGTCTACAATACGGAACGTCCGGATACGATCGCAGCCGGTCTGCTCGAAGGAAGAGTCGCCATTCTCGTGGACGGTTCTCCGTTCGTGCTTCTTGTCCCCGCCCTGTTCATTCACTTTTTCCAATCTGCGGAAGACTACTATCAGCGTGCCGACATCAGCACATTGCTTCGGATCATCCGTTTTACCGGTTTTTTTATCGCCATGCTGGCGCCGTCCCTCTACATCGCCGTGACGACGTACCATCAGGAAATGCTCCCGACCAGCCTTCTTATTAGTCTGGCCGCGCAGCGGGAAGGCGTTCCCTTCCCCGCCTTCATCGAGGCGCTGATGATGGAGATTACTTACGAAATCTTGCGCGAAGCCGGCGTTCGGATGCCTCGGACAGTCGGTCAAGCCGTCTCCATCGTCGGTACGCTCGTCATCGGCCAGGCGGCGGTCGAAGCCGGTATCGTTTCGGCCGTTATGGTCATTATCGTATCGATTACGGCCATTTCCAGCTTTGTCATACCGGCTCCGGGGATGTCCATTTCCGTCCGGATGATCCGTTTCATCCTGATGGGGCTGGCGGCTTCGTTCGGGCTGTTCGGCCTTTTGGCGGGCATTATTCCGCTTGTCCTGCACTTGACCGGGCTTCGTTCGTTCGGCGTGCCTTACATGAGTCCATTCGGCCCGTTCCACTTGCAGGACCATAAGGATACGCTGTTCCGGATTCCTTGGACAAGCATGCTGACACGTCCGATTTCCGGCCAAAGCCCGAACCGAGTCCGGCAGAAAAGAAAGCATATCAGACGATAAACCGGAGGTGGCCGCATGAGAAGGATGGGGTCGGGCATGCTTGCATTCGGATTGGTGATCGTTCTTCTCGCTGGATGCTGGAACCGCAAAGAGCTGAACGATCTCGGCATTCAGATGGGCACCGCGATCGATAAGGTCGGCGACCAATATCAGGTGGCCGTGCAGATCGTCGTTCCGGGGGAGGTTAGCGCGCGAAAAGCCGTCAGCACAAGTTCGCCGGTAACGATGTACAAAGCGACTGCCCCTACCCTCTTTGAGGCTTTTCGCAAGCTGACGGAGACAAGTCCACGTCAAATTTACGGCGCGCACACGCGGGTGCTCGTATTCAGCGAAGCGATTGCGAAGGACGGGATCGCCGGCGTCATGGATCTTTCGATACGCGATCCCGAGCTGCGGTCCGATTTTTATGTAATGGTTGCCAGACACACGTCCGCCGAAGAAGTGTTAAAAATAATGACGCCGCTCGAAAAAATTCCGGCCAATAAGCTGTTTCATTCGCTCGAAACGTCTGCGAAGTCCTGGGCGCCTACGGCGATCGTGACGATGGACATTTTGTTCGATAAGCTAATGAGTTCAGGGGTCAGCCCCGTACTGACGGGAATCACGGTTACCGGCGACAAAGAAATGGGCAAAAAACAAGCGAATGTGGAGGAGATCGAATCGTCGGCGACGCTGCGTTATTCCGGATTGGCCGTTTTCCGCAAGGATCGCTTGGTCGGCTGGCTGAACGAAGAGGAAAGCAAAGGCTACAATTATATCATCAGTGATGTGAAAAGCACCGTCGGCCACTTGATTTGTCCGGACGGCGGAAAGCTTGCCCTCGAAACGATCCGCAGCCATACGGATGTAAAAGGACGTGTCAAGGACGGGAAGCCCTCCATCGACGTCCGGATCATGAACGAAGTCAATATCGGCGAGGTCGATTGCCTGATCGATATTCAAGACCCGGAGACGATCAAAGAGCTGGAGGCGCAGAGCGAAGAGAAGACGATCCGAATTATGCAAAAATCCGTCGAAGTCGTCCAGAACGAATTCAAAACGGACATTTTCGGCTTCGGCCAAGCGATATACCGTTCGGATCCAAAGGCTTGGGAGCTGGTGAAGAACGATTGGGAGGAGCATTTCGTCAAGCTCAAGGTCAATTACGAGGCCGAGACGCATATCCGAAAGGTTGGTTTGGCGAATAAAGCGTTAAAGGAAATCGTAAAGGAGTAGCTAACGATGTGGGGAACCTTTGCCGTCCTATTCGTTGCAGTCTCGGTAGGTATGATCGAACTGCCGCCGCTTTTCAGGAAACGCTGGTACAAAGAAGCCGTCGTCCACATCGCCGCACTGCTTGCAGGCACCGTGCTCAGCATCATCGCAATTCGGCTGATTGCGCTGCCCAGTCCCTTGAATATCATC
Source organism: Paenibacillus contaminans (assembly GCF_003285015.1). Taxonomy (GTDB): domain Bacteria; phylum Bacillota; class Bacilli; order Paenibacillales; family NBRC-103111; genus Paenibacillus_V; species Paenibacillus_V contaminans. The sequence continues at coordinate 95,748 of NZ_QMFB01000031.1, forward strand.
GTCACCGTTTTCAAGCCGATAAACGACTGGCTGTTCCCCAAATAAATATGGGAGAAGGATGAAGCGAATGCTGGAAAAAGGGCGTTTGAGCACGAAGCAGCTGTCCGTACTTGTTATTTTTTCCGTCATTGGCGAATCTCTGCTGGTCATTCCCTCCTCTGTCGCCGAGGAGGCCAAGCAGGATGCCTGGATCTCGGGCTTGATCGGGATGACGGCCGGCCTTCTGATCGCCTGGATGATATTCCGGATCGGACAAACCTACGGCCCCAAGACGCTTATCGAGCATAATCGTGCGCTGCTGGGAAGGTGGGCGGGCGGAACCGTTTCCGTCCTGTATTTGCTCTACTTTCTCATCAATATATCTGCGTTGATCCGGGAAATCGGCGACTTCATCACCACGCAATTTTTGCCGGAAACGCCGCTTCGGGCCGTTCACCTGATTATCGTCATTCTCATCATATGGGCTGTCAAAAGCGGACTGGAGACGCTGGCGCGAGCGGGCGAGGTATTTTTCCCGCTTTTTGCGGTATTGCTCATCTCTATGTTCGTTTTTTTGCTTCCGCAATTCCATTCCGACAGGCTTCAGCCCATGCTTGGCCAGGGAATCCCCTCCATCCTGAGAGGATCTTTGTTTATTTTCGCGTTCCCGTTCTGCGAGCTGATCGTGCTGCTTATGATATTTCCGTATGTCGCGCATAACCCCAAGCTGCAAAAGGATTACATGCTTGCCGTTTTGTTCGGCGGCTTGACGATTTGCTTGCTCATTCTCATTTCGATTCTCGTGCTCGGCCCGAACCTAAGCGCCTATCATTCCTATGCCTCCTACGCAATCGCGCAGAAAATTAGCATCGGACACTTTGTGGAACGTCTCGAAGCGCTGCTGGCCGTCAATTGGATCGTCTCCACTTATTACAAAATATCGCTGTTCTACTACGGCCTCATCCTCGGTTCCGCACAGCTGTTCAACCTACGGGACTACCGGCAGCTTACCGTTCCTACAGGCATGATCGTATTCGGACTAGCCTTCATCATTTCGCCGAACATCGTTTATTTCAACGCCAAAGTAAGCTACTGGGTCATCATCGACATCTTGTTCGCCCTTCTCATTCCGGCGCTCTTGTTTTTCATAGGCTTAACGCGACGAAAAAAGAGACTGAAACGTCCCGCTTCAGCCGAAAAATAAGGGGATCACACCTCGTGCGAAGCTGACGGAGTGCGGCGCTGCTTTGCCTGACAGCCTTCGGCCGCTTCGCTGACGGTCAGCAGCCGGCCGCGGGTCAGACCTCGTGGCCGAGGAGCCTATTCCCGTTGAACGGAGCTTTCGATATGCTCCCTATCCGGTCTCCTGGCTCCGCTGTCTGTTCCATAGGGTTAGATTTCGAATGGGTAATTCCCATAATAGAAACAAATACGCTTCCAAGCCACTGTTAAAGTGGGTGGAAGCGTATTTGTTTGTTGATTCGGCATTATTAAGCGACAGATGGGGCATGAAAATGGAAACGGAAATGACTTTCGGGAGCTCCGTTCATGCCCTGCTTTGGGTCCCGGGTCTTGATGGAAAAACTACAGCTAATTCTGCTTAAAACATGAAAAGTCGGCATCTTGATGGAAAAACTACAGGTATTTTCGTTGATTTCATCCATAATAGGTGAAACGGATAAAATCAACTGCAGTTTTTCCATCTAGTTCGTTCAGAAGCCGTGAAAGCAGAATAATAGATGCAGATTTTCCAGTTACTATAAGAAACTCTTTTTGGGGATAGCCCCACTGGATCATTAAATGAATCAGTATATTCGCATGTCTTGCTTATAAACGATCTCATCGTCATTCGGATCCATGATGCGCACTTCTACGGTCCAGCTTCCGGCGAACGGCATGTAAGGACCGGCGGCCTTGTAGCTGAAGCGCGCATAGTCGATAAAAGCGTCCAGCTCTTTGTCGTCGTACGTCTCGATCGGCACTTCGATCGGCGCGATCGACTTGTCGTCGTTGTAGATCATGTTGAGCTTGACGTATTTCGGCTTGCCGAGCTTTTCCGGCAGCCATACTTTGACCGTAAACGTATTCGGTCCGGGCGCGTTCGGCGTGATGCGCAGCGTCAAATGCGCCTTCGTGCCCATTTCATGATAAGACAGCGGCTTATTGGGCGGCACAGGCGCCACATACGTAAGCACGCCGACTGTGGCGACGATCAGAACCATCAGCCCCAGGTCGATGCGAAGCCAGAGGTTGGCCCCTGCGTTTTGCCGTTTGCGGAGCATGAACCTGATCGTGCCGGCCGAAATGAGCACTAGCAGCACGAGTCCGATTTTGATCAGCAGCAGCGTTCCCCACTGGGTATACAGCAGGTAGTCGAGCTTCGGCAGGTAGATCAGCGTCGATGCGGCTCCCGTCAGCGAAAGCACGATGATGGAGAGGAGCGCAGCCCGGGAAAACCGCGGCAGGAGCCGCTCTCGGACGTCCGAGGTCCGCCAGAAAACGACGATCATCAGCAGGCCGCCGACCCAAAGCGCAGCGCCCGCCAAATGAATCCAATCGAGCAGCAAAGCGGCGAATCTCGGCTCGAATGCCATCGCATGCCCGTTTACGCTTTTGGCTGCAAGCAGCGCGCCGACCCAAACCAAATCGACGATGCGGTTGCGCCGTAGCACCACAAACGCGGCAAGCGCCAGAAGCAGCGAGGCAATCCACGACAAGCCGATGCTCGTGCCGGTGAACAAGCCGACAAGCTCCGCCGCTCCGCCTTCTCCGAGCAATTCCGAGTAATGCGTATAAATGACCAGCAGTAGTGTGATGACATATGCCCGCTGCAGCCCGATCGCCCAGCCCTTGAACCGGTTTCTCGTCTCTCCCGATTGCCCGGACTGCAGCGAAGACCAGGCAACCCAGCCCGTCAAAGCCAGCAAGGCAAAATACGAAGCGATCCTCGACGCGTATTTCAGCAAATCCGCAAAGCCCATATTCCATGACAAGCTGTGCTCATGCTCGCTCCCGATCGAAGCCGTCGTATTCCGCGGCGGTCCTACCGTAATGACGTAGCTTCCGTCAACGGGATGTCCATCCGCCGAAATGACGTGATACGTAACGACGTACGCTCCCTTCGGAAGCTCGGGCAGATCGAGCGTCAAGCCGGTACGATCCGCATTCAGCTTCGCTTTATCCGAAGTCGCTTGCCGTCCGATTTCATCGATCACTTTAATATAAAACAGCTTTTCTTCGATTCGTTCGTTAAACGTAAGCGCGATTTGCCGCGGCGGCGTATCCATCTGGCTGTTCGGCTCGGGCACCGACTGGATGAGCGAGGCGTGGCCGAACGCCGTTGACGGAACGGCCAGCAGAGCAGCCAGCAAAATGAAAACCGGCAATATCAGCTTCACAATCCGCGTCCGATTCGCCGGTATCCTAAAATAGAACAACAAGGATCCCTTCTTCCTCAAAAAATATAACGGAAGCAAACATAACAGCCACTATCGCTATTTATCGTTCGCGTCCGCCTATCCGAGCGGTTTTCTCCCCCGGAACCCTTCCTCCATCCCGTGGTAAAACATAATGCGCTCCTCGCCCTGCCGCCAGCAGAGCAGCACATCCTGCCCGTCAAGCACGGCGGGGAAATCGACAAGCCCGTTTTCGATATCCTTCAGCTGCGCGCCTTTCATATGGATGCCTTTTATTTGCGTATGCGCTTCAATTTGCAGAAATTCGATTTCGCATTCCAGCTCAAAAAAAGGATCGTTTCCCAAATCGGCATCGCCTGCAGAAGATACGAATTTGCGCAGCCGCAGCTCGGCGACCTTATCTTCCATATTGCGGACCGTATCCTGCAAAGCTTCCAGCTCCGTCCGGATTACCGGCAGCAGCGCGTTCGCCTCCTGCACCGTAAAATGCTTTTTCATCGAGCGAATTTCCCCCAATTTACACGGAATTAATAAGCAGGAGAGCGAATTCTTGATTCTTCCGGCTTCCAGACCAGTTTACTAGAAAGTCAATATAAAAACCACGTTTTGCCGACCGGAATGGTGAACAAGAGGTGAACGATGCGCGAACTTCGCGTAAAAAGCGGCAATTCGGCGCTGCGGAGAAGCTCAGCGCTTACGAGGTGCGCTTCTGCGGTCGGCTGCCCGGCCGTTAAGCACCGCCGATCGGCGGATGCCCCGCGAGGCGGCGCAAATCCTGCGCACGACGCCTCGGAGAAGCTCAGCGCTTACGGGAGCGCGCGCTTCCTGCGGGCGGCGGCCGACCGTTATCGCACCGCCGCACGGCGGATGCTCCGTGTGACGGCGCAAATCCGGCCACACGGAGCCGCGGAGAAGCTCAGCGCTTACGAGGTGCGCTTCTGCGGTCGGCTGCCAGGCCGTTAAGCACCGCCGATCGGCGGATGCTCCGATCGACGGCGCAAATCCGGCGCACGGCGCCTCGGAGAAGCTCAGCGCTTACGGGAGCGCGCGCTTCCTGCGGTCGGCGGCCGGCCGTTATCGCACCGCCGCACGGCGCAAAATCGGGCTAGCGCGCTCGGCTATGTACCGAGCACCTTTTTGCCCCTCGGCTGCGTCCCCCCTGCATCCGGCTCTAGCGTAATGCCGACGGCTTCGAACGCCGTTTCGTCGGGCCTTAGCTCGAGCGTCAGAACGCCTCGTCCCTGGTCGTCCACCCGGAACGTTCCGCCGTTATGCCGCTTGCCATCCTTGATAAGCCATACTTGGTACGCTTCCTCGCCGCTGGTCAAGGCCAGCCCGTTCAGCTGCAAAGTCAGACGCTCGCTGTTTCCTTGCCGCGTCAGCCATCCGGTGCCGTTCGCCTCCGGCATCGATTTGTCGAACGCCTTCAGCGAAAGCTGCTTGACGACTTGCGCCGGCGGTTGAAGCCTCTCGTCGGCAATTGTCGTTTCGCTGCCGCGGCTCGCCGTCCATCCCCATGCCGCAATAGCTCCCGCAGCCAAACAAACGACTGCCGCCGCGGCATATCCGAACGTTCTTCTTTTGGAGGGGCGCACCTTTTCATTCGGATTGGAAACGAGTCCTTTTGCTATTCCCATTTCCTCAGCATCTGCCGGGATGACGCCAGCCTGATTTGTTCCATTCAAAATAGCAGCGAAAACCTGCTCCTTGCGATCCTCCGGCATGTCGACCTCTTCCGCCGCGAAGGGCAGCATCTCCCATGTTTCCCGAAGCTCCGTATACTCCTTCCCGCACGCCTCGCATTCCTCCAAATGAGCGGCAAAAACGTCCGCTTCTTCCGGCGGCAGCTCCTGCAATAAATACGGTATCAACCGCTCGCACGGGTTCGGTTGCCTAGACATCTTCGCGCTCACTCCTCTCTCCATGATTTCATATATTCGCGCAGCCGCTTAAGCGATTGGTGCAGCCGGCTTTTCACCGTACCGACGGGTTCGCTGTTGCGTTCCGCGATTTCCGTAAGCGTATATCCTTCCCAGTACAACTCGCGAATGAGGCGCGCCTGGCTATCCGACAGTTGGCGGGACGCCTCCTCGATTTGATTTTTCAGCAGCCGCCGCGTTACGATGTCCTGCGTGCGATCGGAAAAACCGCCGCTCTCATCAGCCGGAACGGTAAAATCGTCAAGCGGAACCAGCGCTTCCTGCCTTCGCTCTTTGCGGAGCTGATCGATCGCAACATGGCGGGTTACCGTCAGCAGCCAGCTGACGAACTGTCCCTTTGCGCTGTCATAGCCTTTATCCGAGGTCCACAGCTTCGTAAACACAAGCTGCACTACATCGCTTGCAAACTGCGGGTCGCTTTTGGCTTTCCACGCAAACGAATAGACGAGACGCACATAGCGGTCATACAGCACCCGCAGCGCTTCGCTTTGCTTGTCCCCAATCATCCGCATCAATTGCTCATCCGAAACATCCTGCACGCGATCGGCACTCCCCACGGGTTTATAACCCCTATTATCGTCCAGGCCCGGAGCGGGCAAACGAACTACCGTCATCTTCTTATATCGCACTCCTTTCCGCAAGGATTTTCTTTATTCCGTCCCCTGGCTAAAACCGGGAGTCACGCGCTGGGCGGCAAGAAAAGCGGTCAGATAGATCCGGCCCCGCCACGTTTTGCGGCTCATTTGTAAATGTAGTCCCCACTATCGGGCATGGGACACGGTTACGAAAGCAAACATGGATATCGTAATGGTTATGCACGGTCCTCTGTACTTAATGGAGAAAACCTTATTGTTCATGAGGCTGTCCTCACTATTCCACCGGTAAAATGCTCGTTCTCGCCCGATAATGAGGCAAACGCCACTATCAATCTCGTTTGCTTCACTAATAGCAAACTTTGCCTCATTCTCTCACCAGAAAACAGGTATCGGCTAGAAATAGTGAGGCTTCCAAAACGAATAGTAACTTTTTCCTCATCAATGTCTCCAGAACATGTTTTTTTCGAGAGATAGCGAGGATACCTTACCAATACCTTGGCCGCATCAATTGCAAGGCTGGGGTGCTATTGTGCCTCATAAGAACCATCGGTTTGTGGACGGCACTTTCATGACATGTGTGGGCGGCAAACATTAGTTAAGATGTGCTCAAGGTACCGGCAGGCTGACCGTAAAAGGTTTGGGTGCTTGTATGCATCCTACGAATCCGCCGTTTGACCGCGTGCTCTTCACCACAAGTCGGGCAGTAAACCTAAATATCATAGGCGGCGGTCAACCTGCTGGTTGCCTTATCGATGGCGAACCATTTCCCTGACATTTGCCGAATAAAACAAAAATCCCCGTCAAACCGGCTAGGTCCGGCTTAACGGGATGGAAGCTGCCGCTGGGAGAGCGGCAGCAGAAGCAAATCGTTATTTGACGATGATCGTCGCCTTCATAAAGCCCTTGTGCGGCTCGCAGTAGTATGTGTACTCGCCCGGCTTGTCGAGCGTAATGGACGCCGATTCGCCTGCGGCCAGCAGCTTGGTGGCAAAAACCGGCTTGCCGTCGGCATCGAGCATGTCGGATACGGCATTGTGCTCGGCTCCACTGTCTTTATTGGTGAACGTAATTGTCGAGCCCGCCTCGACTGTCAATATTTCTTGAGAGAAAGCGAAGTTCGCCATCTCTACGGCATATGTTTTAGCCGTCTGCTGCGGAGCCGGCTCTTTGCCCGCTGTCGGATCGATGACGAACCAAACGTTATTGACGCCTTGACCGTTCGCGTCTCCCGCTTTCGTATCCTTGAAGAAGTAATAAAGCGGCATCCCTTTATAGGTCGTTTGCTTCGTCCCGTCATAACGCACGATCGTGCCGAAATCGGCCGCCTTCAAATCGGTTGCATCCGCCGCATGCTCCGTGTAAAAGATCGGCCAATTCGTCTCGCAAGCGTCTTTGCACACGCTTGTATCCTTGCTATCCTTGGTGAACATGTACAGCGTTTTGCCGTTGGAGTCGACTAAAATTTTGCCTAATCCGTCCTTCTCGGTTACGGAAACGGCCGCATGATAAACGACGTACCAGACATTGTTGACGCCTTGACCGTTCACGTCTCCCGCCTTGGCGTCTTTGAAGAAGTAATAAAGCGGCATACCTCTGTAAGTCGTTTGCTTCTTGCCGTCGGCGCGTACGATCGTTTGGAAGTCGGCGGCGTTCAGCTCGCTCGGAATTTGAATGTTTTCCGCATAATAAACCGGCCAGTTGACCGCGCACTGATCGGCGCAAGCGCTCGTATTTTCCGAGTCCTTTGTAAAATAGTACAGCGTCATGCCCGCTTGGTCGGTCAAATAGGGGCCAAGCGTCATATCATGCGCCAAACGGATCGAAGCATAGCCTGCTGCTGACGCTTTGCCGGCATCGACGACTTTTTGCTCGACCAGCGTATCGATCAGCGTTTTGCCGCCGCCTTTGACGTTCAGCTTGAGCGCTTCCGCTGTAGCTGCGGCGATATGCCGGTTGCGGAGCGCGCCTGCACCGGCGATTTGGGACAGCCCTTGATTTTTCGCGAAGGCAATCGTCTCATCGTATTTGAAATCGGTATCCTGCTTCTGACCGAGCGACTCCAGCAGCACCTTATAGTATTGCTGATCCATAATCGGCCCGGCAGGCTCGAACTTGTTATCGCCCGTTCCCGTCCAGCCAAGCTGCGGATTTGCCTTCAAATAGGCCAATATCGCCTGATTGGACTCGTTCACGGCTCCCGCGTCCCCAAAGTTGTCCGTTCCCTTGTAAGCCAGAGCCGCCGCTTCAAGTCCGTTCAGACGCAAAAACAAAATAGCCGCTTGCAAACGAGTCGTCGGCTTGGCCAAGTAGCTGTCGGTCACCCCGCTACCGTCTCCTTGCAGAACACCCAGCTCCGTTACGATCTGCACATCCGTCTTTACATTTGCGGCGGTTGCCGTCGCCTCCGCTGCCCCGGTGTGAGCCTCCTCCGCCCAAACCGGAACGGCAGAGCCCAGCATAAGCGCGCTTGTCAGCAGCATAGCCGCCATTCGATTCCGCTTCTTCATAATCGATATTCCTCCCCGATATGTATTCGTTGCCCTATAAACAGCCTGCATCCAAGGTAACGAAGCAAATCGGGAAACGGTTTTACGGAAAGCAAAAATATTTTTACGAATCGCTAAACAAAAGGGGGGCGAGTCCGTCCCTGCTAACGGCAAACGCGGCGTTATACCATCCGCCTGTATTGCTCCGGAGACAAACCCACGATCTCTTTGAAATTGCGGCTGAAGTGCGAGGGCTGCTTAAAGCCTACCTGGTAACCGACCTCCGTAATCGACAGCTCTTTGTTTACGTAGATCAGCACCTTGGCCTGGTTGATCCGGAAATGGTTCAAATAATGGAAGATCGTCATCCCGGTCAACTCCTTGAACAGCTTCATCATATAATACTTGCTCAAATGTATGTGCGCTTCCAGCTGCTCCATCGATAAATCGTCCATATACCGGCTTTCGATGAACGTGATGATTTCGCGGACAACCTTCTCCTTCTCGGTCGGCGGCTTTTTTCTTTCAAGCAGCTTTTCCTGGCATTGTCCGCATATGAAAAGCAGCAAATCGACTGCCGCCGCTCGCAGCCTTCCTTGCGACAACGGCTCGTCCAGTCCGTAAAACCGTTCCAGCCTCTCAAACAGCAGGTCCATTTCCGACCGTTCGGCTTCCGCAAGCGGCTGCTTCCAAACCGCCAATTCCTCGAACGGCTGAAGCACGCGAACAGGACTGAACGGCTTAAGCAGCGGCTGCAGCATTGACGGATCGAACCTTATCCCCGTAACGATACATCGCTCATCGGCCGCCGTGACGTCTATGAACCCGCCGGATGACAGAAGCAGCGATCCCGCTTCCAGCTCGCCTTGCTCCTTGCTTTCCGCATACAGACACTTGCCCGCATGCACATAAACGATAGCGCACCCGCCCGGCTCCGCCGGAGCGGCGTACATCGGCCCCTGCTTGGCGCCGGCAGCCGCCGGCTTCGGGTCCAGCGCGATCCTGTAATCCCATTGCGAGAAAATATCGTAAGAGGCCATTCGCTCCCTCCGTTCGCTCATCGTCCCGCTGCCGCCCTTTCGTAATGCTCGCTGCGATCGAAAATCCCCCCGCTCACCGCATAAAACGTCTCATCGAGCCGGAACAAGCCGTTCGCGCTTTCCGTCCATGAAGCGCCGAAACGGGGATGATAACCGCGCATTTTCTCCCACTGCACATAGTTCTGGGCGCCGTTCGATTCCAGTATGCCGACGCTCATGCCCGGCAGCGGCGCGAGACGGGACGCCAGGTTTTTGCTCCATTCGATCATAAACGGATTTGCCGTCAAATCGCTGCAATAACAGGAAGCGCCTCGTTCGAGCGTTGCCTTCGCTATGTTCAAACATACGCTCATCGTCTTCGCGGCCGGCTGCAGCGCAATCGCCGAATAGCCGAGCTCGAGCCGCTCCAGCGCATCGCGTTCGTTATGGACGCTTTCGTCGGCGGCCATACGCACCGGCATATCCCCTACCGCTTCAAAGCAATCGGGGGCAAACGGCTCTTCAAACAGCAAAATGCGGTCCAGCGCGCCGATTCGCTCCGCGTGCTCGAACAGCCGCATGAGCCGTTCCCTTCCGTCATACCGTCCGTTCGCGTCAAGAACGTATGCGATACGCCCATTATGCGTGTATGCGCATTCCCGCTCGCGCGCCAGACGGTGAACGACGGACAGCCGGCGTTTGTCCCAATCGAGCATTTTGTCCGGATCTCCGTCTTGATTCGGGTCATAACCCAGCTTTACTTTTAATACGAAATGTCCTTCCTCGACAAGCTCCTGGATAGCCGTCTCCGTCATCCCGTACGAAATGAGCGGTACGCTTGCGAGCGCATGGTGCCGGCTGTTCAGCTGCTGACGGACAACTTCAGGCAGCAGCTCGTCGAAGGATGAAAGCTTGCGCTCCGCGGCGTACAACAGCCAGGCCGCATGGTCGACCGGCGCCAGCGCGTTCAGTACGAATGCAGGCTTCAGCCCGTCGTCGAGCAGCTTTTTACCGTACTCGAAGGCGGCTGGAAACAGTTTCTCCATCAGCTCGAGCGGCGAGCCGAAAGGCGCTTCCTTAATCAGTTGTACCGCATGGCGCGTCAACTGATGCATGATCGTGTTGCCGTGCAGCTCGCTGAATTTGGCAAAAACGCCGGGGTCCGACCACAATATGCTTTGTACGCCAAGACCGGTGCCGGATGCCCCGCTCGCCCCCTCCAAACGGACGATCGTCTGCCATACCTCGGTCAAATACGCGCCCTTGAAGCCTAGAGGAGAAGAAAGCAGCTCCCTTTCGATTGCCGCAGACGTTTGTCGGATCGTTATCATCGGTATTCCATCCTCCCCCTAGTTCGGCAGCTTCCCTGCGTGTCTTTCAATAAAATGAAATCCCAAGCTTCGCATGACGCATCGCTTGGGACGTGGTTGGATTGGCTATACCAGCGATGCGTAATGGCCGCTTTTTTCGAACACGCCGCCGCTTTGCGCGTAGAACTCGTCGTTCAGACGGAATATTCCGCCTTCCATACGCGTCCATGGAGCGCCGGCGAGCGGATGATAAGCTTGCATCGCGTCCCAGTTCCGGTAATTTTGCCGGCCGTTCGTTTCGAGCAGCCCGATCGATAAGCCAGGAAGCGGTGCGAGACGGGCCGCGACGTTTTTGTTCCAGTCCACCATAAACGGATTAACCGTCAAATCCGCGCAAAAGCACGGTATGCCGCGTTCTTCGGCGATTTTGGCGACCTTGAGGCTCATGCTCATCGTCTTCGCGATCGGCTTCAGCGCCATCGCCCGGTAGCCGAGCTCGATCCTCTCGACCGCATCAAACTCGTTATGCACGCTCTCGTCGCCGACAATGGCTACAGGAAGGCTGCTGACATCGATTTTGTTATCCTCTGCGAACGGTTCCTCGAACAGCACGATTTGCTCCAAGGCGCCGATCGCATCCGCATGCTCGAGCAGCCTTTGCACGCGGTCAAGGCCGTCGTAGCGCCCATTGGCGTCCAAATAGTAGGCGATGCGCCCGTTTGCCGTATAAGGGCTGGTGCGCTCTTTTGCAATCCTGTGTACTTTGGAAAGCTGCTGCTTATCCCATTCGAGCATTTTGTTCTGATCGCCGTCTTTGTCCGGGTCCGCGCCGATTTTGATCTTCAGCACGAAGCTCCCGGCATCGAGCATACGCACCAGCTCCTCCTCACTGGTTCCGTAAGCGACGACCGGTACCTCCGCTACGCCGGAATGCCGATGCGACAACGGTTTACGGTAAGCGGCGGGCAGCATTTCGTCGAAGCTTGCCGCGCCGGTTTCATTCGCATACAGCAGCCATGCCGCATGGTCGACCGCTACAAGCGCATTCAGCACGAACGTTAACCTGAGCCCGTTGTTGCCCGTCAGCTGCTTCCCGAACGCGTAAGCTTTCGGCAGCAGGGCGTCAAGCAGCTCGAACGGCGTCGAGAAGCTTTCCTTCTTCGCTTCCTCCAGCGCATACTGCACAATCTGCTGCATATACCGGTTTCCCGTTTCTTCGCCGCTTGCCGTGAAGATGGCCGGGTCGGACCAAAGGATGCTCTGCACGCCAAGACCGATCCCTTGCTTGCCGGACGCTCCGGTAAGCCGGACTACCGACTGCCAAAGCTCGGTCAAATAGCCGCCCTTAAAACCGAACGGCGCGAGAAGCGGTTCTTTCTCGACAGCCTGGGCCGTTTCTTTAATCGTAATCATTCACAACACTCCTACGAATCATTTTTGAGATAAAATTGCCTCACTTGATGAATAGAGGATTTTCAAGGTGCTATTTGTCTTTTGTTTTTGCTATAAATAAAACCTTGAAAGTCCACTATTTCCAAAGAACAAAAGGATGATCGGGGTATCCCAGTCTGGGAATACCCGCCATCCTTTTATGTTCGTGCATATGCTGCGCGTCGCCGGTTTTGATTTTGCCGGTCATAACCTGCTTGCGTTTAGAGAAAAATCTCTTTGCCGGTTTTGGCCGATTCGTAAATGGCCAGAACCAGCTGCACAGCCGCCCGCGCTTCGGCGCCGTTTACCATCGGCTCGCGGCCTTCGGTTACGGCATCGATCATATCCTCGATCTGGATCGAGTGTCCCGCTATCGAAATGTTGGCGGGATCGCTGCTGGACGAAGGTGCCTCCGCTACCTCCGGCTTTTCCTCGTTCCCGTCAGCGAGCACCCATTGTTGAATGCCGCTGTCGCCGAACGAAATCGTACCGCTTTCCCCGTGAAGCTCGAAACGCGCTTCTTGGCCCGGGTATACGGAAGTCGTTCCTTGAATGACGCCGAATGCGCCGTTATGGAAGCGAACGACCGCAACCGCGGTGTCTTCCACTTCGATATCGCGGGCAAGCGGTGCCGCATAGGCGAATACCGACTTGACGCCGCCCATCATCCATTGCAGCAGATCGATGCCGTGGATGCCCTGATTCATCAGCGCCCCGCCGCCATCCATCTCCCAAGTCCCTCGCCAAGTCGAGCTCTTGTAGTACTCGGGGCTTCTGTAATATTTCAGATACGCGTCGCCGAGCACCATTTTGCCGAGCTTGCCGGCTGCAATCGCCTTGCGGGCCTCGACGGCTGCAGGCATCGTGCGTCTTTGGTGGATAACGCCGAGCTTTACGCCATTAGCGGCACATGCATCGATTAAAGCGTCGATTTTGTCCAGCGTAATATCGAGGGGTTTCTCGACCAGCACATGCTTCCCCGCTTTCGCGGCCGCTATGCCGGCTTCGGCATGCACACCGCTTGGCGTACAAATGCAGATGATGTCGATATCGTCCTTGCTCAGCATTTGCGCGTAATCGTCGTATGCCTGCTCCGCGCCGAACTGCCCGGCAAATTCCCGCGCCTTATCGAGCTGGGAAGAACAAACGGCGGCAAGCTCGGCACGGTCGCTTAGCTTGATTGCCCGGGCGTGAAACTGGGCGACGACTCCGGCTCCTAATATTCCGAACCGCAATTTTTTGTCCACGAGCGCTCCTCCATAATCAAGCTGATCATTACAAGCACCCGTCCGCACTACAGCTGCAGATTTCTAAAAGCGGCGTTCACCGTTTCATTAGGAAGCTTCGCTGAAAATCTTTAGCTAAGTGAAAACAGGGTACTTGCCTTCTGCCTTACAGGTATACGCGTTTGCCCGTTTCGCGGCTTTCGTTGGCCGCTTCCATGAAGCGCATGATCTCGACGGACTGCTCCAGCGGCAGCGGCGATTGGCCGGTTTGGAACATGCCGATAACGGCTTCCAGCATGCTTGCGTACATAGGCTTGATTCCCGGTCCGTATGCGATTACTTCTTGCGGCCCTTGCTCGTGATGAATGAGGGCGCCGTAGCCGTGATTTCCTTTACGGTTTCCGCGTACGACTCCGATTCTGCCGTCCTTCCACACGCCAACCGCAACATCGAAATCTTCGCTGACCGAAGCCGTCACGTGTTCGCAGCCAGGTCCGAGAATGGTGAACGCCATCTCGACGGAATGGATGCCGTACCAGTAGTAGCCGGGGTTTGTCGGCTCGAGAGCCATCGGCGAATATACGTCCGCACCAAGAATCGCGCCTTTCTCGCTGTTTGCGATCGCCTGCGTGAGCGTCTCGGAGTAACGGAGTGACGAAGCGCTCATAACCGGGATGTTGTATTTTTGGGCCAGCTCTGCGATTTCAAGCGCTTCGCTCGAGCTTACCGTCATCGGCTTGTCGATAAATACAGGCTTGCCGTATGGCGCCACGCGCCGGAAATAATCGATATGCGTCCGGCCGTCTACAGCCTCGATCATGATCGCGTCAACCGCTTCGGCAACCGCTTCCACCGAATCCAAAATTTGCACGCCGTATTTGTCGCGAAGATCGTTCGTAAAGCCCGGCACGCGCGAATGGCTCATTTCGATATCGGCCGAGCCGCCCGGGAATGCTGCGATAACTTTGCCGCCTGCAACATGGTACTGATTTTCTGGATTGTTCAACAATTCGGTAAACGCGGTAACGTGAGACGTATCGAGGCCGATCAGGCCGATTGTCAATTGCTTAGTCATATGGTTATTCCCCTCCGCAATATGGTCCGGGCAACGCGGTCAAGTCCGCAAACGTTCCCTTTGCCCAAAGTATAGCACACGTTTTCCGCCCACTCTTCTCTCTGGGTGCTTTATTCCCGATTTTATTTATCTGAAAATGACTCCTCCTTTCGAGACGCTTCCGGAATATTTGATTTTAACGATTCGTTCGGCTGGAAAAAGCATTCGGCATCCACTATAATATAACCCTTATCGCATGCGGCCCGACTGCCGTCATGCCCTGCTCCGGCGCCCGCCGGAATTAAGCGCGCGTTGCGATACACAAGGAGAAACGGCTGCTCTTCCCTTTAAGAGCAGCAGCGTTTTAGCGACAAATGGGAACAATCATCGGAGGAACCTTTCTGACGTTTCGGATTGCGATCACGCAAACGCTCGATTTGGCTAAGTCGAAAGCGAGCGAGCCTAAACATAAACAGCACGTAAAAAAAGGAGGCTAACGCCATGGAGCAAACCCGGCAAAATCCGTTTGAGGAGGAGCTGGCCAGGCTCGAGGAAACCTCGGGCATCATCGACGCCCAGCTTGCCAAACTGCGGTCCACCCCCCGTTATTTCGGGCAAGACTTGACGGAGCAAGCGCTGGACGTACGGCGCGAGCAGCAGAGGCATACGCTCGCCGTCGCCGTCAACGAGCCGTATTTCGGCCGGCTCGATTTTCAGGAAACGGGGCGCACGGAACCGCAGCCGCTCTATATCGGGAAAGCCGGCGTAGAAAATCCGAAATCGAACGCCCCCCTCGTCATCGATTGGCGGGCGCCGATCGCCAGCCTGTTTTATTCCTTTACGGGCGGCGAGCTGACCGCCTCCTACGAATCGCCGGAAGGAATAATCGACGGCCTCGTCTACTTAAAGCGGAACCTGGTCATCCGCAAGCAAATGCTGCAGCGTGTCGTCGACACCTATGAGCGCGGGAGCGACTTGTTGCCCGTCGCCGACGAGTTTCTGCTTTACCGGCTCGGCGAGAACAAAGACAACCGGCTGCGCGACATCGTATCGACGATCCAAGCCGAGCAGGATCAAATCATACGCGCCGCCAAGAACACCGCGCTCGTCATCCAAGGCGTCGCAGGCAGCGGCAAAACGACGGTCGCCCTGCACCGGCTGGCGTTCCTGCTGTATCAATACCGCGATAATGTCAAAGCGGAAAATATGATCATTTTCGCGCCAAACTCCATGTTTCTCGATTACATCTCCGGCGTTCTTCCGGAGCTCGGGGTCGGCAATATCCAGCAGACGACATTCGCCGATTGGGCGCTTGAGCTGCTCGAGCAGGAAGTCAAGCTTGCCGACCCTTCCGCCACGCTTCGCCGCTGGTTTGCCGTGGGGCCGAAACGCCCCGTCTTATCCGATGAAACGCCCGGACGCTTTAAAGGCTCGATCGGGTACCTGCGCATGATCGAAGCATGGGTTGAAGCCTACGAGCGGACATTCGTTCCGCAGGCCGATTTCGAGCCGTGGGAAGGCCGTACGCTCGCATCGCAGCGTATTCACGAGTGGTTTTATGTCGAGTACAAGCATTATCCGCTTCTCAAGAGGCGGGAGCGAACCGTAGCCCGAATCGAGCGCTGGCTAGGAATGGAGCTCGACAAAATCGGCGATCCGAAGCGGCGTAAGGAACAGAAGAAAAAAGCGGGACAGCGGCTGAAGACGTTTCTCAAAGGCTGGCCGGCACCGACGCCATTTGCGCTCTATAAGCAAATGTTCGAAGAAGCCGCTAACGGCGGCGCATCGGCGTCCGGCGAACAGCCCTTGCATATCCCGAGCGAGGTTATCGCCGCAACCGAACCTATATGGAAGAAGAAAGAAGTGCAGCCCGAAGACCTGGCCCCGCTTCTGCTCATTCGAAGCAAGCTGGCCGGGGTGGACGGCGGCATGTTTGATCACGTCGTCGTCGACGAGGCGCAAGATTTTTCTCCGTTCCAAATCGCCCTCCTGAGCCGGCAAACGAAAGGCGGCTCGTTCACGATTCTTGGCGATTTGGCGCAAGGCATTCACGCCTACCAGGGCATCTGGAAATGGGATGAATTTCTCGGCTTGTTCGATAGCGGACAATCGGGGTATTTCCAGCTCGAGAGAAGCTATCGCTCGACGATGGAAATTATCCGCTTCGCCAACGGCGTCTTATCGCGCAGCGGCGAGACGCTGCCGCTTGCCGTTCCCGTTTTTCGCAGCGGCGACAAAGTAAGCGTAGCCTCCGTCGATCCGAAGGACAGAGACCGCATAATTGTCGAAGAGGTGCGCGAGCTGACGGAAGGCAGCGCCAGCACGGTAGCCGTTATCGGCCGCACGGAGGAAATTTGCGCTGGCCTGCATAAGCTGCTTGAAGCATCCGGCATCGCGGCTACGCTTATCGACGCGCGTCAGCGGGAATACAGAGGCGGCGTTTCCGTGCTTCCGGCTTACTTAGCCAAGGGGCTCGAATTCGACGCCGTGCTGATCGCCGACGCCGACGACAAAAACTACGAAGCGAGCGCTTTGGACGCCAAGCTGCTGTATGTCGCCTGCACGCGCGCGCTGCACCGGCTCTCGCTGCTTTACAGCGGCGAGCCGTCGCCACTGCTGGAGCTCGACCAGGAATAACGCGTCGGCCCGTCTAAAGCTCGACGGTAAATCGAGGCTGCCCCAGAAGGTCAGAGCGGGGCGGGACGTCCCAAACTATACGCAAATAAGCTTCCAAAACCACAGCTAAAGGAGGCCACTGACAAACTAATGATTTTTCAGTGAGTTCCAGTAGCGGGTACAAAAAATGCGACACTCCTCCAAATTTCTCGGTGGATGTCGCATTTTTTATAGGGTTTCGTGGTTATTTGTTAGTCATTCAGTTTCAATATTCGCTTCAGATTCACCGCGAATATTGTCATTGCTCCTTGGATCTGCATACCTAACAGACCCGAGGATGTGGCTACATCGTACCCGTGTCGATTTTTAAGTTCACTATTCTTCGCTTCGATCTTGTATCGTTCTTTTGCTTTCTCTTTGAAGTACTCACTGACCTGGAATTTGGCCTGTTCTGAGTGCTCACTGGATTTTATCGTCACCGCATATGACTTACTTGCACCACCTTTATAGCATCCTTCTTTAAACGGACAAACCTTGCATTTCTTCACATCAA
>NZ_QMFB01000032.1 GCF_003285015.1 Paenibacillus contaminans
CCATTTCATGATGCGTGGCCCCCTCCTTGCTGCATAAAAAGGTACTTTCTAAACAGTCTGAAAAACTACAGGTAATTTCATCGTCAGGTTGAAAAAATGGATTTTAACGGGAAAAACTACAGCTAAATTTGGCCTGAATCCTGTTTTTGGGCAATTTAGAGATTATTACCTGTAGTTTTTCCAGGTAATTGTATGAATTAAGGTTATTTCAGAAAAATAACTGCATATTTTCCATTTACTACTGATTCCAGACGTGGTCGGGTCAAGCCTCCTCCAGCATCAATTTCATTGGAACAAGCGCCTACTTGAAGCACTCTTTAACCGAGAAGCTAGCTTAATCAAATGCATCAAGCACGCCGCGAGACAGTTCATACTGCACGACCCGTTCGCCTTTGCCGCGAATGGATGGATGCAGCCAGCCCTTTGCGTATAGCTTTTGCAGGATATTGACTGCGGTTCTGTGATCGATCTCAAAATGCAGATCCACATCTTTAGGACGAATCGGCCGGGCTAACTGGATAGCGAGGCGGAGTGTCTCTTTCTCGGCGAGTATGGCGCGTGCTACCGGACTCTTGCTTGGCATGAATCTAGCCAACAACATGCGCAATAAGGCGATGCAAAGCTCAGGGCGCTGCTCCACATCGTCGTAGGCAAAAGAGACAACCGTGTACCCCATAGCAGTCAGGAACGTTTCGCGGTTCAGTTCGTTGCTGTATTTCTGCCTGTCCATGTCCTGTACATGCGAAGCATAGCCCTTAATTTCGATTATGATTTTCACATGACCGTGCAACAAAGCAAAATCGGCAAAATACGCTCTGTTCCGCCAGTCGAGCACTTCGAATTCCGGATGGAGACCGTCGAATCCGCCTTTCAGCGGCCACCAAACGTTTTGCAAAAACAGCTTCTCTGCATGGCGATGTCCTCGCTCCAGTCTTCCCCGGCGTTCTCCCGTTCTCCTTGCAAGATGGTGCTGAAAAAATGCGGAGTGCGCTTCTTCAAAAGTCATCTTTCAATCATCTCCTTAGAAAAAATAAAAAACGCCCCGTTTCCACTGTGAAAATGGAAAAGGGACGTTCTTCGTCTCTTATCGCCATTATAGGGAAATACTGGTTTTTCCTCAAGTCTTTTTAAATATCTCGTTCATGCCATTTACCTTTCCCTTAGGTTAAGGTTTACAATAGGAGTGTCGGAGGGATGACGGTGAAAATAAAAGAGATAGCGCAGAAGCTGAATATAACGCCCCGGGCGATCAGGCTGTACGAAGCCAAAGGGCTTATTCGCCCCGTTAAAGATAAACAGAATCAATATCGCATGTTTAGCGAAAAAGACGCATGGCGGCTGCAAACGATCGCAGCGCTGCGCGAAATCGGCGTTCCGCTGGACAATATTCGCGGCATGCTGGAGCGGATCGACTCGGGCGACAAGGATGAGGTCGGCCATTATTTGGACATGCAGCGCAGCCTGTTGTTCGCGCAATGGGTCGAGCTGAAGCAGATGATCGGTACGATCGACTCGATGATGGAGCGGATTCGGCAGCAGGATTCGCTTGACGTAAGCGACATGTACGCGCTAGCGGACGGTGCCAAACGGCTGCGCGGCGCGCGAACCGGCTGGTCGGACCGCTGGGGCTTCGACAGGTTGGCGGAGACGTACGATGCAGAGTTGGACGGATCGTTCGGCGGCATGACGGGAGTATCTCCCGAGGATCGCGCCCAAGGTATCGGCGGCTATGAAGGCTGCTACGAAGCGGCGCTGAACCGGATTGGGGAGCTGGTCGAGCCCCAGCAGGGTGAGACAGGGCTTGACATCGGCACCGGTACGGGCAATCTGGCGGCGAAGCTGGCTGCAGCGGGAGCGGCGATGGTCGGCGTCGATCAGTCGCGCGAAATGCTGAAACGGTGTGCGGCGAAGGTGCCGGGCATCGAGACGAAAATCGGCAATTTTCTTGCGTTGCCGTGCTTCGATCAGCAGTTTGATTTTGTCGTATCGAGCTTTGCGTACCATCATTTGACCGATGAGCAGAAGCCGCTTGCGCTTGAGGAGATGAACCGGGTGTTGAAGCCGGGAGGAAGACTTTGTATAGCTGACTGGATGGCCGATGACGAAGCCCAGCGTTCGGAGCTGCTTGCCATACTGCGGACGAACGGCTGCGCGCCGGGCGTTCAGCTTGCGGCGGAAGAGTTTTACGCTCTCCGGCCTGAAATGCTTGCATGGCTGAAGCGGAACTGTTATACGGTAGCTGAAGATGCTGCCATATACGCTAGCCGGCTGCGCGTTATCCTGGCAGTAAAGGCATAAAACGCACCAGTCATGACGGGCGGGTTTACATGACAAGAGTGCGATGCGGCCGGCCGGCTGCCGGTTTGCATCGCACACCTCGTGACGGGCCCCAGATGCTAGAGCCAAGCTTCCGCGATCTCTTCCGTCCGGACGCTCGAGCCGAAGCGATTTTTCGATGATCACCCTCGTCACGAACGCTCGAGCCGAAACGGTTTAGCGACGATCGCCCTCGTCGCTTACCTATCATATCCAGCCTCAACCGAGTTCCTCCGCCTGCGTTTTAAATTGCATATGGTACAAGCGGCTGTACAGCCCTTTGGCGGCTAGCAGTTCATCGTGCGTTCCCGATTCCGCCAGCTGCCCGTTGTCCATCACTAAAATACGATCGGCCCGCTGCACGGTCGAAAGCCGATGGGCGATTACGAATGTGGTTCGTCCCGTCATCAGCTTCTCCAAAGCGCTCTGAATCAGATGCTCGGACTTGTTGTCGAGTGCGGCGGTAGCCTCGTCAAGGAGCAGGACGGGAGCATTTCGCAGCAATGCGCGGGCGATCGCGATTCTTTGCTTCTGGCCGCCGGATAGCTTGACGCCGCGTTCGCCGATCTCGGTGTCCAGCCCTTCGGGCAGCTTCATTATAAAGTCATAGGCATGGGCATGCTTGGCTGCGGCGAGGATTTCCTCGTCTGTGGCATCCGCTCTGCCGTCGGCGATATTCTCTCTAAAAGTCCCCGAGAATAAATACGTCTCTTGCGGAACAAGTGAGAAGAAGCCTCGAAGCCGATCCAGCCCCATCGAAGCGGTAGCTTGCCCGTTTAATCTGATTTGTCCGGAGGTTGGCCGATATAGGCCGAGCAAAAGCTTAAAAAGCGTCGTTTTACCGGCGCCGCTTGGCCCGACAAGCGCAATCATTTGACCGGCCTCAACAGTAAAGCTGAGGTTCTCAATCATTTTTTTGCCATCGTCATAGCCGAAGCCGAGTCCGTCCAGCTCCAGCGTTACAAAACGCTCATCCTCTTTATTTGCTGCCGATTCGGGCAGTCGAGTATGCTCGACACGCTGCTCAAGCACCTCAAAGATGCGGTCGGCGGAGCCGAGGGCGTTTTGCAAGCTTCCCCAAAGTCCGGCAAGGCCGGTGAACGGCCAGGTGACATGGTTCAAAAGCTGAATGAAAGCGATCAGTGCGCCTATCGTCATTTTGCCGTTAATCACAAAATAAGCGCCAAGCACGAATGCAATAATGAATGAAGAGACGCCGATTCCGTTCGAGGCGGCCTGCATTGTCGCATTTAATGTTCCCGCTTTCGTTTCGCGAGCGAGAATCCGGCCGCTGTACGCTTTGTATTTTCCATAAAACTTTTGTTCAAGCTGAAATGCTTTCACTACGGCATTCCCCGAAAGAACGTCCTGCAGAAAGCCGGTCGATTTGCCGACTAAGTCTTGTACGTTTTTGCCGTTTTCACGGAGCGCCTTCCCGAAAACCTTGCCGACCAGCAGGGTGAGAGGCCCGATGAATCCGCACACGACAGCCAGCGGCCAATAGATGCTCAGCAAGTAAATGAACGAAAAGACAGCCATAACCGGGCTTCGGATGAGCATCATGAGCGTATTTCCGAGCGCCTGGCCGATCGCTTGATTATCGCTAGTAAGACGGGTAAGGAGCTCGCCGGAATGTGATTTGTCGAAGTAAGAGGAAGGAAGGCGCAGCATATGATGGAAGGTCATGATTCTCAAATCGTTGCGAAGCGTGTTTGATACCTTTGATTTGAGGTAGGAATCGAAAAAATTGACGGTAACCGACAACAGCAGAATACATAGTCCGATTACTATAAGATCGATAAAAGCTTTCTTTTCCTTCAAAACGGCAGTGTCTGTAATTTGCATCATGTACCAGGCGAGCCCCAGATCCAAACCGATACCCAGGGCCATAACGACGAACAGGCCGACATAAGAAAGCCATCTTCTGCTGACGATGCCGGCCAGCTTTGCGGCGGTCGAGTTTTTGGCAGGATGGCCCCGAACGCCATGATCGAGAGAAACGGAATTTGCCTTCATAATAGCCCCCCGTAAATGATCGATGATTACAAGAGATCCGCTTCTTTGAGAGAATCTTCGAGGATGGCCCGCAATATTTCGGAGACGGAGTAATCCCCTCCCGCACAGCGCCGATCGATTTCCGCCCAGCACTCGTTCGGCAGCGTCAGCGATATTTTTCGGGTCGTGCCGATCGCTTTGCGTCCTGCTCCCAGCCGACTGCCTCCTCTGGAGGCTTGCGGGCCGATTGATTTACTATCCATGATCATCACCTGCGTTCATTTTCGCACAATCTGGATAAATATTCAATTTTTGATACCTTTATCAAAAAGTCGTTAACCGCACATCCCCTCCATTTACCTGATGCGTAAGTCAAACCACAGCCGGAAGCGTCAACCGCACGCTCGTTCCATCGTTAATATGGCTAACGATGACGATGCCGAAAGGCTCGCCGAACGTCAGCTTGATGCGCTGGTTGACATTTTTGATGCCGATGTGGTCGCCCGGCTCGCTGTAGTCGTGTTGCAGCTCCAAATTGATTTGCTCCGTGTGCTCCGGGTCGATCCCTACGCCGTCGTCGGATACTTCGAACAAAATTTCCCCGTCCCGCATACTTCCGGAAATACGGATGGTTCCTTTGCCTTGCCTCGGCTTGAGGCCGTGATAAACGGCGTTTTCGACTAGCGGCTGCAGGGTGATTTTCGGTATCTGGTAGCTCATGATCGCCTCGTCGGTCTCCCAAACGACAGAAAAGCTGTTCTTATAACGGATAGCCAAAATATCGATATAATGCTGAACGTGCTCAAGCTCCGTCTTGATGGGAATCAAGGTCGTCGGCGTTTCGAGCGACAGTCTGAGAAGCCGTGACAACGACGAGATCATTTCGGACACTTTATTCTCGCCGCCGGTCAACCGGATGGCGTTCCAATTGATCGTTTCCAGCGTATTGTACAGAAAATGCGGACTGATTTGTGACTGCAGGGCTACGTTCTGCGCTTGCTTCAGCAAGGCCAGACGCTTTCTCAGCTCTTGCTCCATCTCCAGACGCATGCCGTGCGATCTTGTGATTGCCGCGGCCACTTGCCGGATTTCGTTCAAGTGCGGCTCCTTCTTTTCCAGCTCGACATGCGTCCATTTATCGGGATTTTCAACGATCGAGATGATTTTGCGGATCGGCTGAAACACTTTCGTCGCGATCAGCCAGGCCAGAAGAAGCGCGACAGCCAGTCCCGCGGCAAATATGACGAACAAATAGGTTCGCAAATATGAATTTTTCTCTTGGTATAGCCGGAGAGGGAGGACGGAAATAAACCTCCAGTCGTTATACTGGGAGCTCAGGTAGGTGACCGATTCGGTTTTTCCATTCATATTTTTTTGGACGGGCTTCCCTTCGTTCTCCTCAAGGACGTCCTTCAATGACCCAATTTCCGATATGGGGCGGTTCAAGAGCGAAGAGTCTCTGTTGTAAAGCACGATGCCGTCCTTATCGATCATATAGATGTCCTCGAGCACATTGTCGCTGACGTTATTGATAAATTTGCCGAGCCTCTCCGTATCGATGTTGACGACGACAACCCCTTGTTTGTCCTTCGTTTCCAAAGGCGCCATATAGAAGAGCGAGATGAAATGCCGCGGCGCATTTTCACCGATGTATTGCTTTGCCTCCCTTGAAGTGACCCAATATTTCGTATCAGCCTTGCGTATGTTGTAGTCCTTCAGCCATTTGTTGTCGATAAACCAGTCCAGTTGCCATAAATTCAGGTTCGACGACATGATGTAGCCGCTTGTCTCCGCGTACAGGTAGATGGAGTTGATAAATTGTCCGCTAATCTTATTGACCGGCGTCAGCTTCTGTCGCAAGGTTTGCAGTTGAAGGTTCTTGTTATAGTCGGATTTATCCGGCTCAGGCTCCTTGAGCAGCTCTTCCGCCGTTTTGTCGGCAGCGATCTGCAGGGCGAAATCGTCGATCTCCCTGACGGTCATGTCGATCATGTCCCGGAGTCTGGATAGACCGATTAGATGAACGGCGCTGATTTCTTCTTTCATCACGTTATTGTAAAAATAATAAACGGCCGCGCTTATTCCGCACACAGGCATAATGATGAGGCAGACGATGATGAGGAAGTTGCGCAGAAAGATACTGTGAATTTTAAAATGCTTGATATAAAACCATACGCCGGACAGCTCTTTCATCGGACTGTCGGGTCGTGCAGCTTGTTCCGGTATTCGGACGGCGTGCATCCGGCGTACTGCTTGAACAACTTGAAAAAGTATTTGGTGCTTTTGTAGCCGATGATCGAGCCGATTTCATACACCTTGTACTGCGGCTGCCGCAAATATTCCATCGCCTTCATCATGCGCACCTCCGTTAAGTAATCGGTGAAATTGCGTCCCGTTTGTTTTTTGAACAGGCGGCTGAGGTAGACGGGACTCAAGTACACGTGCTCGGCCACGTCCTCCAGCGATATTTCTTTATCGTACATGCTTTGCATATATGTTTTGGCTTTCTGAATGACAAGCGTATCGGTGCGGTCGTCGTCTCCGTATTCCGTCTCGGACCTCGGACCTTCGCCGATTGCGTACAAAGAGATGATTTCGGTTATGGAGGAATAGAGGGATAATTCGCTCAAAGCAGCGTCGATTCCCAATACGGCATTGATGCGGCTTTTCACGGTCTCGAACTGAAGGCCTACTCTCTCTCTTAATGTTTTTTCCGGTAGGCCGTCGGCACGTAAATCTATTGCAGCCAAAAGGATTTTATCCGGTTCGGCGCTTATGGGGAAAGTAAGGATGCCTTCCTGTTCTTTCAGAAAAATTTGATGGATGAATCGGAATAGCTGGCCGTCGGCATTGCCCGGGTTGCCCCCGGAATCGGGATCTTTGCGCGGGAATCGGATGTAATAGCTGCAGCAAGGGCAGCTTTCCGGATCGATCGGCAAGCCGATCAGCCGGAGCCTTCTGTCAATCTCCGCCCGCTCCTTGAGCGTTCCGGCCATGAGGTCGGCGAAAAATTGCCGCCGCAAAACGGACAGCATTTCTTCGTTTCGGCTTTGAATGCTGAGCGCTTGCTCTTTTTCCGACTTTTCCTTGTCCAGCAAGAGCTTAACGTCCTTAAAGACACGCGTGATTTCATCGAGCCTGGTCGGCTTAAGCAGGTAATGCATGACCTTATAGTTTACGGCTTGCTGGGCGAACTCGAACTCCTTGTAGCCGCTTATCAAAATCATTTTAATGTCGAACTGCCGGTCGTAAACGTATTTGGCAAGCTCAAGGCCGGACACGAACGTCATCTTGATATCCGTCAAAATCACATCGACAGGATTGCTTTCAATGAAGGAAATCGCATCGCGACCGTCCTCCAGCCGGGCTGCGACGGCGTAACCCAGCGAGGTCCAGTCGACAAGATCGGCCAAGCCTTCTCTGATGTCTTCTTCATCGTCCACAATCAGCAAGCGGTAAGACATCGGCGCTCCCCTTCCGTCCCTTTTGATGGTCTCAAAATGTACATCCTACGCGGACTCTGCGCTTTCTCGAATAACGCACCATGTAAAAACGGCGAAGCCTTTGATTCTTGTATGATTGGGAAATGATGCGAAGCGATTTCTGTGGATAACCGGGGGCTCCCCCAAAAGTACTCGGAATAAGCTGCGAAGGAAACCGTCACTTTTGGGGGACTTTGTCGATTCCGGTACATGTATTATGTTTGTAAAATGAATACGCTGTCAACGAAAAAGGGGCAGGTTTTCCGATTAAGGTAGAAATAGAGGATGATTGGTTAAAAATTTGCACTATACCGGCCGATCCGTAACGCGGCATGGGCTATGACCGCCGTTGTCGGACGACATGCAGGACGAGCCGAACGGCCATTCCAGGGTGAGGGTTTGCGGCCGTCTCGCAGCCAGTGCGGCGCGATGATGCATAAACGGTAGATTTCGTGGTACCAAATCGTGAGATTGTACCGTTTCCCCCGCAAGCAGGTGCTTGCTACAATGATAACGAAAGCGCTTTAAAGCCGGCGGGAAAACGAATTTTGGGGGAAGCTGCGATGTGCGGAAGGTCGGGCCCGGCCAAGCGGACATTGCGGCGAATAGAACCGGGGAGGGTACGAGAATGAAAAAAATAGGGGTTGCATCGTTCGCCATGCTTTTGGCGGCTGCCACAGCTTTCAGCGGCTGTACGAAACAGAATACGGCGGAATCGCCGGCCAAGGGCAGTGAAGATCCGAAAGCGAGCCAGGCTCCGTCGGCTTCGCCTGTCAAGGAGGAAGGGTATTCGCTCCCGATCGTCAAAGACGGTTCCGTTACGCTGCGTTACGGGGGATGGGATAACTGGTATGCGCCTGCGAGCTTATCGCAAAATTTGCCCGTGTGGCAGGAAATCGAAAAAAGAACGGGCGTGAAAATCAAATGGGAGGTCGCACCCGTAGCCCAGTATACGACCAGCATGCAGGCGAAATTGGCAGCAGCCAAAGACTTGCCGGATATTATTGCACTGCCTATCGAGCTTAGTAAAGCGATTGAATCGGGCGTAATCGAACCGCTTGACGAATTAATCAATAAATACGCTCCTAATATCAAGAAGTTTATGGCGGACAATCCGACCGAATTTAATAAGATGAAAGCGCCCGACGGCAAGCTGTACTCCCTGGCTGCGGTTACTACCGGGGGGGCTATGACAGACCCGTTCGGCTTCCTGATCCGCAAGGATTGGCTCGATAAGCTCGGGCTGCAGGAGCCGAAAACGCTCGACGATTGGTATAACGCACTGAAGGCGATCAAAGAAAAGGATCCGAACGGCAACGGCAAGGCGGATGAAATTCCGTTCATGCCGCAATATGGCTACAAAGGATTGGGTATGTTCGGGAATGCGCTGGGTCTTCACTTGTTTTACAGTAACGGCTACTATCCGGACGAGAACGGCAAGGTCCGTTTCGAATGGATGACCCCGGAGGCGAAGGAGCTGGTAGTCTGGCTCAACAAGCTCTACAAGGAAGGGCTGATCGATCCCGGTTTTCTGCAAAAGACGGAGGAAACGATCATTGCCGGCATTTCCCGGGACCAGGTGGGTTCGACCATCCATTTCTTGAGCAGAGCGGGACAATTCGATACGCTGGCGCAGCAGGCCGGCGCCTCTAACGCAAATTGGCTGTTGACGATTCCTCCGGCTCAGCCGGGCTACAAGCCCCATTATGAGAAGTACGGTCCGATCAGCGGTAACTGGGTTATTTCGAAGGAGTCCAAAAATAAAGAAGCGGCCATCAAGTGGCTGGATTACATTTACGCGAGCGAAGAAGGGAACCGCCTTGTAACGTTCGGCATAGAGGGCGTTTCCTACAAGATGGTGAACGGCGAGCCGGAGTATATGGATTTCGTCATGAAAAATCCGGATGGACTCGATCCGGCGAATACGCTGCGCTCCATCGGCGCTTATCCGCCGACTCCGTGGATCCGCGCGGCGAAGGGACCGTTATCCAAGTCCCCGGCGGCGCTGCTCAAGAACAATCCGAAGTCGCTGGAGCAGGCCAAGCGCGTGGAGAGCATGATGGTCGACAATGAACCGTTCGCCGTTATCACGGCGCAGGAGATCGAGGAGCTAGCCTTCGTTTCCGCCGACATGCAAACCTACATCGACGAGACGATCGTCAACTTTATAACGGGCAAGGAACCGATCGATTGGGAGAAGTTCACGGCCAAGCTGAAGCAGTACGGCATAGAGAAGATATTGAAGGTGAGTCAGCAGCAGTACGATCGTTTTATTAACAAACAATAGAAGAGGCCTGCAAGCCGTCCTTTCGCGATGGCGCGAAGGGACGCTGCGGCGGGCCGGCGTAATTCAAGGAAGGGGGAGTCTCCATTAACGCACAATTGAAATCGCCCGGTACGGCGGGATCCCCGGCAATAATCGCGAAGCCAGGTAAAATGGAAACGCTCCGAAAGCATGTCAAGCGGGATAAATATTTGTTGATCATCATTTTGCCGGTCATCTTGTATTATATTGTCTTTCACTATTTTCCGATGTACGGCATTATCATAGCTTTCAAAAAGTTTTATCCGCTTCAGGGTATTTTGGGCAGCCCTTGGGTAGGGTTCAAATATTTCGAGCAGTTTTTCGGTTCGATCTATTTTTGGAGACTGCTGAAGAACACCCTGCTGCTAAGCTTCTTTTCATTAGTCTGGGGATTCCCCGCGCCGATTATTTTTGCGTTATTGCTGAACGAGCTGAAGGATAATTTGTTCAAAAAAACCGTGCAAACGGTCAGCTATTTGCCGCATTTCATTTCCGTCGTCGTCATTGCGGGGATGATCGTCAATTTTACGTCGCCGACAGACGGCGTCATTAACACGATCCTTGGCGTTTTCGGGATCGAACCGATCCATTTTATGAATGATTCGGGATATTTCCGGACGATTTTTATTTCTTCGGGCATTTGGCAGGAATTCGGCTGGGGTACGATTATTTATTTAGCGGCCATCGCCGGCATCGATCCGCAATTGTATGAGGCCGCTCAGATGGACGGCGCCACCCGCTGGCACAAAATGAAGCATATTACGCTTCCGTGTCTGACGCCCACAATCGTCATTCTGCTTATATTGAGCCTGGGTCATCTGATGGACGTCGGCTTTGAGAAAATCATTCTTCTTTACAACCCCGCCACGTATGAAACGGCCGACGTTATAAGCACTTACGTATACCGGCGCGGCATATTGGGAGGCGAATACAGCCTTTCGGCGGCAATCGGATTATTCAACAATGTAATCAATTTGATCTTGATTGTCGGGGTCAATTACATTAGCCGGAAAGTTTCGGAAACTTCACTTTGGTAAGGAGGGAGAGCGTGGCAGCCGTTCGTAAAAATACGACAGAGAAATCGTTTGACGTGCTTATTCTCTTCTTCATGCTGTTCGTCATCGTCATAACGCTGTACCCGTTCGTTTATGTGGCCAGCATGTCGATCAGCGACCCTAGGAATGTCATTAACAATTCCGTTTGGCTCTGGCCCAAAGGTTTCTCGCTGGAAGCCTACAAGCGGGTTTTCGACAATCCGGACGTATGGCGTTCTTACTACAATACATTGTTTTATACGGTTGTCGGCACTGCGGTTAACGTTGCGATGACCATTCTCGGCGCATACCCGCTTGCGCGCAGAACGTTTTTCTTGCGAAATCAGATCATGGTGTTCATCGTAATCACGATGTTTTTCAACGGCGGTCTGATCCCGATGTTCCTGCTTATTAAAAACATCGGGCTCTATGATACGCGGTGGGCGCTTATTTTACCGGCAGCGGTGGGCGCTTATTTTATCATCATTGCGCGGACCTTCCTGCAGAGCTTGCCGGAAAGTCTGATCGAATCCGCCAAGATCGACGGAGCGAACGATATTTATATTCTTTACAAAATCATTTTGCCGCTAAGCATGCCGATTATTGCCGTGCTGTCGCTTTTTTACGCGGTAGGCCATTGGAACAGCTATTTCAGCGCCATGATCTATTTGAGCGATTCCAGCTTGCATCCGATGTCGTTATATTTGGTCAAAATCCTGATTCAGGATTCCGATTCCATGGTCAAAGGAATGGCCCAAGATATTAATAGGACGATGTATTCCATCCAGATCAAGTATGCGTTAATTATCGTAACCGTCTTGCCGATCTTGTTCGTTTATCCGTTTTTGCAAAGATATTTCGTGAAGGGTGTTCTGATCGGCTCCTTGAAAGAGTGACTATCATTTTTTAGGAGGAATGAACCGTGACGAAGGAAACAAGAACAGAGCTGACGGAACCGCAGGTAATGGATCAGGGGAGCGGAACGATCAGCAGAAGGAAGCTGCTCGCTTCGCTGGGGATGGCGGGGGCTGCGCTCGCTACGACGGGGATCGTTAACGGCGCCTTGACCAGAGCGTACGCCGACCCGGTCGACAACCGCGCGAAAGTGAAGGATCTGATGACGAATCATTATGTCGTCGTAACGACGATAGCGGAATTAAGAGCCAATGCCAGCCCCGATGCCGATATCGTATTTTTCGTTAAGGATGCAGGCAAGGAGGGCCATTTCTATTACGATGCGGCGGATACGGCTTCTGCTGACGATGGGAAGGACGTTCTTGTTTCCTCTTCCGGGGCGCGGTTCAGGCGGATTGTATTCAGCGGGTATCAAGAGCCTCAAGTTGACACGACCCCCATGACGGTAACGTCTCCCGTGGCGCTGAACACGATTAATTCTTGGCGCGTAAATGAAGGGAAAATCAAGGGGAGAAAAATCAACCTTTTGGGAGACAGCATATCCTTCGGGGCGGGTGCGGGGATGCTCGTCGGGGCAGGGATTCCTGAAAACGCTTTTGCCAGAATTCTCGCTAATGCGCTTAATATGCAGTTTGGCACGGATTCGTACGGTTTCGTTTCCCCTTACGATAATAATGGAACCGGCAGGGAAATTCATAGCGTCGTCTCTACCGGGACCTGGAGTCATCTGGTAGACGAGGCAGCCGGACACACCCCCGCCGGCTATGCCCTGGAATCCGTGCAAGTCGGTGCGTCCTTTACGTTTACACCTCAAGGCGCGGTGTCCAGGCATTTTAAAATATGGTACGACGGCAGCGTAGCGGGGGCCTTTAAGGTTACATTAAACGGTTCAACCGATGTTTGGACCTTCACGACAGATGGGAGCGGCTCAGGACTTGAGTCGTCTCCGGCGCTTGTCTGTATGCCAACCGGCACGGGCTCCGCTGAAATAAGCGTGCATGTCCTTAGCGGAAAAGTTCGCGTTACAGGTATCAGTTATTTTAATGATGCCGAAGGGTTGGAATTTCAATTTAACAATTTTTCGCGTGACGGGCGTGGAGGGCGATTCGTTACCGAGAAGGTGATCAAAGAAATGTGCCGGGGATGCTTGTCACTAATCTGGGCGCTTGCCGCCAATGACAGGTTTGCGTCCGGAGCTGATTTGGCGGCATACAAACAGCGTATCGACTGGCTGATCTACTATTGCAATTTGTACGGGACACGACTGATCGTACCTGACTTTCTATTTCTTAACGCCGATAATCATCCCATCCGGGAGGAATTGAAGAGGCTTGTTCGAGCCGTGCCGGGAGCGACTTATATTCCATTTCCCAACCTGGTGAGCACAGACGGGCAAGTGAAGGATTCAACCTATCTTATCAACACCATAAACTTCACATACGATGGGGTACATCTTAGCGCGCTGGGGAATCGAATCGTGGCGGAAACGTTGGGCGAAGCGCTGGGCGTTAAGGCATTTAAACGTGACAACCTGACAAACAACCCAAGATGGAAACCGCTGGTGCTTGAATCTGCGGCTGTTAACGCCCTGACTACCTATGAGTGGATAAGCAAGTATCGTGTTTACGGTGATGCTGTCGAAATATTCCTGTATATCAACACGGTCGCACCCGGGACTGTTGTTGCGTATATTCCGTACCTTGCGGTTAACGGTATCGCCTTGTTGTCCGGCAATTTTATGTCCTCGCCCGATGCTTCGGGAAAAACGGATATTATTATGGTCGCCCCCGATGGCAGTATGACGGTGTATGCCAATGCGTCGTCATCGGGCAGACCCAGCTATATAGCGGCGGTGATCAGAGTGCCGATTGGTGTCGTGAAACCTTCGTACGCTTAATTAGTTGTAAAGATTGTTTTGAATGCGCTTCCTTTTCCAGATCTTCACCGTTACTGCCGATCTCGGCTGATAGCGAGTAAGGATAGCAAAATTTCACGAATATTGGAGGAATGAACCGTGACGAAGGAAACAAAAACAGAGCTGACAGAACCGCAGGAAATGGATCAGGGGAACGGAATGATCAGCAGAAGGAAGCTGCTCGCTTCGCTGGGGATGGCGGGGGCTGCGCTTGCTACGACGGGGATCGTTAACGGCGCGTTGACCAAAGCGTACGCCGATCCGGTCGACAACCGCACGAAAGTGAAGGATCTCATGACGAATCATTATGTCGTCGTAACGACAATAGCCGAATTAAGGGCAAATTTGAGTCCTGACGCCGAGGTCGTTTATTTCGTTAAGGATATGGGGGAGGAGGGCCATTTCTATTACGATGCGGCGGATACGGCTTCTCCTGACGATGGGAAGAACGTTCTCGTTTCCTCTTCCGGGGCGCGGTTCAAGCGGATCTATGACGCGAGGAGGCTGGGGGAGATGCTTACCGATAACGGCCTGTATGAATATGATCGGGTAAAGCCGGTTCCTCCGGACGGCCAGCTCGCGAATGAAGCGGAGGTCATCATTCCGTATAAAGGAACGCTTTACTGCCTGTTTAAAGGGAGCTACTCGCTGTTGGACCAATCCTACATATGCGTAGTCCGGCCTGATGGCGAAGGGAGCATCAAGGTCGTGTCCCGGATGGACATCGGTGTCGGCGCGGACGCAAGAGCGATGGCGATTCATAACGATGACGTCTTTGTTTTTGTAGGAAACAAGATCAAAGTATATCGAATCATTGATACAGGGTTGCAATTCAAACTCGAGTACACACGTAAACTTAAATCGGATGGATTTGTTCAGACCTGCTGCATCATTAACGGAAGACTCTATGCGCCTAACTGGGGCTGGGGAACGATCGAAAAATACGATTTGGTGAATGGTGTGCCGTCGAACGAAGCGAGCTTCAACATCGGTGCGGTA
Organism: Paenibacillus contaminans; assembly: GCF_003285015.1. GTDB lineage: Bacteria > Bacillota > Bacilli > Paenibacillales > NBRC-103111 > Paenibacillus_V > Paenibacillus_V contaminans. The sequence continues at coordinate 14,962 of NZ_QMFB01000032.1, forward strand.
GGCAATGCGTCGATTGTGTCCAACGGGTCCATTCATTATCTGATTACATGGACGCCTGAAAACAATATTACGCGTCTGGATATAGACGGCTACGGAAACGTGTATAACAGGGGGACGTTTACAATCCCCGGGATTTACGCACCGCGTTATGCCACTATTCATAACGGTGTCATGACGGTCGGCGGATACGGCACGATTGCGGGCCAGACTGTTGCGCTGGATATTTCCTCCGGCACGCCTGTGAAAATCGGAGCCTATATCAACATGCCTACGCATGTAAGAGTAGGGGATTATCTCATCGGGTGGGCTGCCGATCAGAAACCGGCGTATGAAAGTACATACCAGAAGCTCGTCAGGGTCAGAATGTCGGATGGAGCTGTTGAGGTGTTATCCGATAGGGCTTTATTGTATCCAGTGCTATATAAAGAGACGGTATACGGTTTTCTTGCGGGACAGGACGGGACGTCGGGTGCTCATGCGGGCGACTCGCAACTGGGGCAGGAAATCGCTTGCTACTCCACAAATGCGCTGAAAAAGGGCATACAAATACCGACTGATGCACCGGATTACACGTACACCGATACGATCCGCTATATGAACATCAAGAATTATGATGAAGATGAAGTGATAGCCCGATTCAAGAATTTCAGTCCGAACAGTCTGGGGTGGCTAAAGGTCAAACTATCGTACGCCATCGTCAACAATCAGAACGTACCCGGCCAAACGATTGTGCAGGAAAGCGTCTATCAAGCCTTCAAACACTCGACAGGCGATTGGCAAATGGCGCTGCCGAAGTTCGACCTTCGGCAGCCTCAAGCCGGCGAACTGGCGGTTACATTGGATTTCAAGGTATCCGGTCCCGATGCGTATGTTGCGGTAAGCGGAGATTTAACAAACGCACTCATTAATCTGTCGATACAATTTGATGTAACAGATAAGTATATGGGATCGTTTCATATTGTATAGGAGAGGACTCTGGAATCAAGGAAGCGGATCTGCACAATCCTCCGCTTCCTTAACGAAAACAGGGAGGGAGCTGGAGGGAGATGACACAGCATTTGTTTACGCCTGCCTCTTCGCCGGAAGCGGTGGGGGTGCCTGGCAGGGCGATTGCCGCGTTTCTGCGGCGGATGGAAAGGCAGCGCGTTAATTTGCACGGCTTCCTTATCGTCCGTGACGGTCAGATTGCGGCGGAGGGCTATTGGGCGCCGTATACGGCGGACAGTACGCATCGTATGTATTCGGTCAGCAAAAGCTTCGTCTCGCTTGCTGTCGGTTTGCTGATCGACGAAGGCAAGCTGAAACTGGATGACAAAGTAGCGTCGTTTTTTCCGGATAAGCTGCCGCCAGACCCTCATCGCTACGTTTTGGAGTCGACTATTCGCGACCTGTTGATGATGTCGACGCCGAACGATCGGAATTCGTATACGTCCGAAGACAAAGATTGGGTGGCGACGTTCTTCCGGCACGATCCATGCCATCCGCCAGGAACGGTGTTTGCGTATGATACGGCGGCGACGGTGGTATTGACTACGATCGTAGAGCGTATGACCGGCGTGCCGTTTCTAACGTCGATGCGGGAGAGGCTGCTCGACCCGATCGGCGTATCCCCGGATATCTGGTGTATTCAAACGCCGGAAGGCACTTCGTGGGGCGGCTCAGGCGTCATATGCACGTTGCGTGACATGGCGAAGGTGGCCTACGTCTGCATGAACGGCGGACGCTGGGGCGAGAAGCGGCTTATCTCCGAGCGGTATGTGCGGGAAGCGACCTCGAAGCAAATCGACAATTCGCTCGGCGGGCATCAAGGATACGGTTATCAAATATGGGTGGAGCCGGACGGCGGCTTTTCGTTCCGCGGTATGGGATCACAGTTCGCTTATTGTTTTCCCGAACAGCGAGTGATGTTCGTCTGTATAGCCGATACGCAAGGCGCTCCGAACGGCGATTCGGAAGTCGGGCAGGCGTTCCGCGAGGAAATATTCGCACAGTTGGCGCAAGGGGCGCTGCCGGAAGATAAAGCCGCCGACGCGGAACTTCGACAGCTGATCGCCGGGCTGCACATATTGCCGCAGCATGGCGAGCGGACATCGCCGCAAGCGGATGTTATAGACGGCTGTTGGTTTGTCATGGAGCCGAATCCGATGGGGATAACGAGGATGCGGTTTCACTTCGACGGCGATCAAGGCATATGGGAATATGAGAACGCCGCCGGGGAACATCGGCTGGCATTTGGACTTGGCCGGCAAGTTGCCGGACGATTCCCGCAGCCGGGGTATTCCGGCACGCGCATCGGCGTCCCCGGTGACCGATACCGTTGTCTCGCTTCCGCAGCATGGGTCGATCCGCAGACGCTGAACTTGCTCGTTTATGTGACCGACCATTATTTGGGTTCGTTGAAAGCTGCGTTCGGCTTCAAAGGAGATCAAGTCGGCGTTCTAATGACGAAGGCGGCTGAGTGGTTCCTGAACGAATATTCCGGATTTGCAGGAGGACGGCTGGTAAGCGATAATCGTTGATCGCTGACTGGTTGAGCTGCGATATTTAGCTGCTTTTTAAAGAAAATGAGTGAAAAGGATGGGTGGTTCATGAAGGTTCAAACAAACCTCCTGCTGCGTCATGGCTTCATCGGGATGATGATCGTTCTGCTGCTTGCCGCAGGATGGCCGGCTTCTCAAGCGTCCGCAGCTTCTACCTCCAGCATCGCGGCAGGCAGAGGGCCGCATGCCGTTGCCGTCAATCCGACGACGAACCGGGTCTATATCGCCAATGCCGACAACGACAGCGTGACTGTGCTGGAGGATACATACGGCGGGGGCGTTGTCGCCATAGCGAACGTCGCGGCGGGAAAAACGCCGTATGCAGTAGCTGTTAATCCGCTGACGAATCACATTTACGTGGCGAACGCGGATAGCGATGCGGTAACCGTGATCGACGGCGCGACGAACGACACCGTAGAGGTTGAGACGGGCAGCTTGCCTATTGCTATCGCGGTCAATACGGCGACGAACAAGATTTATGTGGCGAATTTGGGCAGCGATACCGTATCGGTCATTGACGGAGCCGCCCCCGGCACGAATACGGTAACGGTGCAGGTCGGGGAAAGCCCGTTTGCCCTGGCGGTTAACGAAGCGACGAACAAGATTTATGTAGCGAACGTAGACGGTGGCACGTTGACGGTTATTGACGGTACGGACAACAGCATCTCCGCTATCTCGACAGGAGCCGGTCCGAATGCACTCGCGGTCAATCCGCTGACAGGCAACGTGTATGCGGCCAACTTCTACAGCAATACCGTCACGGTAACGGATGGGGTAACGATCTCCACGTTGAACGTGGGAATTACGCCGACTGCGGTGGAAGTCAATCCGGCGACCGGCATGATTTATGTGGCCAATACGAGCAGCAACAGCGTGACGGTCATTGACGGCGCTACGCACAGCCTCTCCACAGTAACGGTTGGAGCCGGCCCCGGCGCTCTGGCCGTCAATGCAGAGACGAATAAGATTTATGTAGCGAATTATGACAGCAACGACGTGACCGTGATCGATGGAGCGAGTTTGACGACTTCCACGATCGCAGCGGGAACGAACCCGATTGCCGCCGCCGTGAATACGGGACGGAACAGCGTGTACGTAGCGAACTTCAACAGCAACGAAATGACCGTCATCGCGGAGGAAAGGGCTACGGCTGCGGATTTGGGCGCGTTATCGGTCAGTGCAGGCAGTCTCAGCCCTGCCTTTGATCCGGGCATCCTTAGCTATACGGTAAGTGTAAGTCATGAGGTTGAGCTCTTAACCGTAACGGCAGAAGCGTATGACGCAGCTGCGAGCCTCTCGGTCAACGAGCAAGTATATGATAATTACGCGGAGATTCCGGTGAGCCTGCAATCAGGGGCCAACGTGCTGCCGATTGTCGTCCACGCGGCGGACGGGCTGACAAGCCGGTCGTATACCGTGACGATTTACCGGGCCGGCGCGGCGGAACCGAATGCCGACCTGCGTGAGCTTAGTGTCGGTGCAGGCGTTTTGCAGCCTTCGTTTGCTCCGGACGTGCTTGCTTATTCCGTTGAAGTCGGACATGCCGTATCCAGCATTCAGGTGACGGCGGCTACCTATGACCCGGCGACGACGATGGTTCTGAATGGACAGCCGTATAGCGGCGGTCTGTCGAGCCCGATCAGCCTTCATACAGGCGTTAACCCGGTGGTGCTGGTGACGAAGGCTGCAGACGGGTTGACGAGCAAAACCTACACGGTAAACGTGAACCGGGCCGAGGCTCCGATTGAGGTAGGACCTTCGACGCCGCCGACTACGAGTACGTCGAATCAGCCGGACACCGTGAAGCCGGAACCCGAAGATGTAATCGAGGCGGCAAGAGGCGCCGCTCTTACCAGCCATGCGGCAGTCCTGACCGTCAAGACGGCTGGGGAAACGGGCGGCAAAGCGGAAGCGACCGCTATGCTGCGTGCGGACTCGCTGGCGAAAGCGCTTGGTATGCTGAAAGGAAAAGCGAAAGATTCGCAAACAATCACGTTTGCCGTACCCGGCACGGAAGCGATCCGCCATATCGGCATTCCGGCTGCATGGCTTGCTGCGGCAGTCGATGAACATCCCGATGCCGTCATCGAGATCAAGACGGACAATGCCGGCTACACCTTGCCGATCGATTTCCCGACATTAACTGCGCAATTGAAGCAGCTTGGCGGCAAGCTGGAGAACGCCACGGTCTTCCTGACGATGGAAACGATCACAGGCGCAGCCAAAGACCAGATCGCAGAGCAGGCGAAAACGGCCGGCATGACGCTGATCGGGGACATCATCGACTTCACCCTGCGCATCGAGGCGGACGGCAGCAGCCAAGTATTCACCGACTTCGGACGCACGTATGTGAGCAGAAGAATCGCGGTGGCGGGAACGGCGATAGATCCTGCACAGGCGACGGCGGTCGGGTTCAATCCGCAAACCGGCGAATTTTCCTTTGTTCCTTCCCTCTTTACGACAACGAACGGAGGAACAGAGGTCCAAATGTTCCGCACAGGTAACAGTCTGTACGCAATCGCGCAATCGAAGCAGTCGTTTGCCGATCTGCAGGGACACTGGTCGCAAGCCGATGTGGAGCTGCTTGCCTCCAAGCGAATCGTAAACGGGCAGACCGAAACGGATTTTGTGCCGGAAGGTTATGTCACGCGCGCAGAGTTTGTCAGTCTCATCGTCCGTGCATTAGGGCTTGAAGCGGATTCGACGTCCGTTCGCCCCGCGTTTGGGGATATTGCCGAAACCGACTGGTTCGCGGGCGTCGTCGGCGCAGCGGTGAAGGCGCAAATCGTCAGCGGGTTTGAGGACGGAACGTTCCGGCCGAACGATACGATCACGAGAGAGCAAATGGCCGTGATGCTTGCCAATGCGTTGTCATTTGCTGATAAATCCGTTTCTGTAACGGGAAAACTGCTTCCTTTGCTGGCTGTATTCGAGGATAAAGCGGCGATCGGTCCGTGGGCGCAGGTGGCGGCAGCGCAAATGGCGGAATCCGGTATCATGACCGGACAAACCGAACGGCAATTTGCGCCTCAAGACTTGGCTACGCGTGCGCAAGCTGCGGTTGTTGTGAAACGCATGCTGCAAACGGCGGGATTTATGAACTAGGGCGTGTCTGAATACTCCGAGGGGAGCAGATTTTGCCGAATTTTCGTTCCTCCATCCGAAAGGTTAAGCAACGCATAACCCTATGCGGATTACGCTACGGTAAACGCACCGCCCAAGAGAGGGCTGAAGCCGTTTATCCTTGCATGCAAGGCGCGTTTGTGAAGGCGTACCGGGGGTCTGCCTGCGCAAACGGAACGAAGCAGGGGGCGAAAAGGCGGGGAAAGATGCCCCTGAGTGGGTTTTCAGACACGCCCTAGCATGCACAGCAGTTGCTTCCCTGTTTGGGAGGCCGAGAATGGCAGGGAGGTGAGTCGGAATGATGGGAATCGGACCTACAGGAATCGTGATGATCGTGCTGGTAGCGCTGCTGCTCTTCGGTTCCAAAAAGCTGCCGGAGCTGGGACGGGCGGTTGGGCGGACGTTGCATGAATTTAAAGCCGGAACGAAGCCGCTGATGGAAGAATTGGAGGTTGTTGAAAACGGGGGCGTGCGCACTATCGAGGGAGAGAAACGGTAGCTGCAACCAACTTGACGATAAACGCTTCTACCGGTATAACGCCGCCTGATTGGCAAGGAGTGCATCGGCAGGATGAAGCGGGGCCGTTATCGTGTCCGTTTCGGGGGCGCGATTCAAACGAATCTTCAAAGTGAACCGTTTTGGAGCCGCGCTGAGCGGTGACGGATTATACGAATACGGACGGACGGGTAAAGCCGATCCCTTCGGCGGGCAAGTCGTGAATGAAGCGGAGGTCATCATTCCGTATAAATGGGCGCTCTATTACGCTCGGATGGTTGAAGGCCAAAATTTTGTGTAGTAGTTCGGTAACGGGTATGGAGCAGCTCCCCTAAAGACAGCCGGCAATCCGCTTAATGGATTGTCGGCTGTCTGTTTGTTCGGATGCAATCCTTTTCGATGGACCTAAGAATACCGCCGCCGGTCCGTTGCGAACACCATAAGCCCGATCAGCAGGCATAATATCGAAACTGCCCATAAAATACCGTATCCCGCGATATATAGGGAGTTGTTTTCGGAGGCCATACCGTCTTGACTGCGGCCCGGCGCCAACAGGCTCAGAAATCCGGCGGCCGACAAGGTGAACAGAACCAGGTGAGCGGTTATCCAGGCGAAGGCGGTCTTTTTGTGGATGAACCATAAGCCGATTACGGCTAGAAAAGCAACGGTCATGACCACTCCGAAGCCGAGCTTCAGCAAAGGCAGTACTTCTTCTTCCATTGGCATAGGGGTGGGACTCCTTTCCTGAATCATCCAGTAGTGTAGCTTTGATATTAGACGAGTCCGCAGCGGAAAAGTTGCATATTCGTCGGGGGCGGGGGATCTGCTGACGGGCCGCTTGACCTGCGTTTACGGTTTTTTTGGCAAAAGGCTTGAGCTTCACCCTGCGTCAACGCTTACGATGATACGGAAAACCGACACGAAAGCGAGGAAATTCGAAATGCCATCCCACGAAGAAATTTATGCCTGCCATGCTGAGCAGTACCAGAAGCTGATTGCCGGGGCGGATTGCGAAGGAAACATTACCGCCGTCATTGCGGACATTTGCCCGGCTGACGGGCTGGACGTCGTCGACCTTGGCGCCGGGACCGGCCGTTTGAGCTGTCTTCTAGCACCCGCTGCCAAATCGGTAACGGCCGTCGATCTTTCGCCCGCCATGCTCGAAGTGACGAAAGCCCGCCTAGCGGCACAAGGGTTGAGCTATTGGCATGCCGTAACCGCCGACCATCGGTCATTGCCGCTAGCGGACAACAGCGCGGACCTGATCGTATCCGGATGGAGCGTCTGTTACATCGCCAACTCGACAGTGCCCGAATGGCAAGAGCAGCTGGGACAAGCGGTCTCCGAGATGAAGCGGGTGCTGCGGCCGGGCGGTACGATCGTGCTGTTCGAGACGCTCGGCACCGGTACGGATAAGCCGCAGGCTCCCGACATTTTGCAGGGTTATTACGATTCGCTTAAACGGGTTCACGGCTTCTCCCATACGTGGATAAGGACGGATTACCGGTTTGCGGACGCCGCGGAGGCTGAGGAGCTGACAAGATTTTTTTTCGGCGACGAGCTGGGGGATCGTGTGGCGGCGGGGGAATTCGGGGAGGGCGGATTCGTTCCGGAGCGGACAGGAGTATGGTGGCTGCGTATGTGGGCGTAGCCGGACTAAAACGGAAAATCGAGAACGATCTCTTGTATAATAACAGGTATACTGAGATCGAGGTGTGATATGGGAGATAAGCGGCGGCGTTATGATGAAGAGTTCAAGCGTAAGACTGTAGAACTTATTGAGAAGACAGGCAAGACCAAAGCTGTGGTAGCAAGAGAGCTGGACATTCCGGCAAACTGTATTACCGAGTGGGTTAAAAAATACGGTACGGCGAATGCGGAAGCTTCCAAACAGGCGCAGTTGCTTGCAGACTATGAGCGGCTTAAGAAGCTGGAGCAGCAAAACCGTGAACTGCTGGAGGAAAGGGAAATCCTTCTAAAAGCGAATCGCTTTGTCTCAAAAAAACGGGACTAACCTTTCCGGTTATCGTATCTGACCGCTAGTTGAAGCTATTTGACGCTAGCCTCAAAAACAAAGACCCCCGCTACCGGCCGGTAGCGGGGGTCTGTTTACGCCGGCATTGCTGCCGATCGTTTATTGCGTGCAAAGCTTACTTCTTGGCAGCTTCGTAACGCTTGCCAACTTCAGCCCAGTTTACAACGTTCCAGAACGCTGCGATGTAGTCAGGGCGTTTGTTTTGATATTTCAGGTAGTAGGCATGCTCCCAAACGTCCATCCCGAGGATCGGCGTGTTGCCTTCCATGATCGGGCTGTCTTGGTTTGGCGTGCTGCTTACGACAAGCTTGCCGCTGTTGTCAACGGACAGCCATGCCCAGCCGCTGCCGAAACGAGTTGCGCCGGCTTTAGCGAAATCTTCTTTGAATTTGGCGAAGCCGCCAAGTTCATTGTTGATAGCGTCCGCAAGCGCGCCAGTTGGCTCGCCGCCGCCGTTAGGTCCGATAACTTCCCAGAACAGGGAGTGGTTTGCATGGCCGCCGCCGTTGTTGCGGACAGCTGCACGGATGTTCTCAGGAACTGCGTTCAGATCGGCGATCAAGTCTTCGATCGATTTGCTTTGCAGGTCGGCATGACCTTCCAGCGCGGCATTCAGGTTCGTCACGTATGCATTGTGGTGACGGTCATGGTGAATCATCATGGTTTGCTCGTCGATGTGCGGCTCAAGCGCATTGTTCGGATACGGTAACGCAGGCAATTGGTGTGCCATGGTTCAAACCCTCCTAAATATGTATGGTAACAATCTCTATTATCCCGCAATTTCGATAATAAATCAACATGTATGTATCGAAAGTCGCCGCCGACTTGAAGATCGGCATGGCGTAGCGGGTGCGCCGGCGTGGCTAGCCGGAAAGCTTTCCCCTAGAAGGAAGCGGGCCCGACTGCGGTTCGTCGCATTCGTTTCATCTCAAATGCACCAGTTTATTATGCGCCTGCTGCCAAATTTTTTATTCCTTTCCATTTGTATTCGTTGAACCGAGAAACAACAAAGTTGACGGAATGAAAAGGAGAAACGAGATCGCCTTGCAGGAAGTATTGGCTGCATCCGGCTTCATGGTTGGCTTCATTTTAATGAGAGACGCGTAAACTCAAAGCAAAGCCTCAAGCAAATTGTACGATTTCCGTGAAAACGACGTCAAAAAAACCGTCGAGCAACTGCCGATTTTAGTTGTAATCCGAAAAAACACAATTGCGTGTGCGGTGAGAACGAGGGAACGCTCTCTAGTTCGATTTGCCCCGCTTGCAGCATGGTTTTAGCGACCTGCTTTGATAAAATGGCACTGCAAGCGGGCAAATTCGAACTCCAGCATCAGACGCCCCTCCAAGCCAGCAGCTAATTGGGCAAATTCGGACTNAGACGCCCCTCCAAGCCAGCAGCTAATTGGGCAAATTCGGACTCCAGCAGCAACCGCCCCTCCAAGCCAGCAGCTAATTGGGCAAATTCGGACTCCAGCAGCAACCGCCCCGCCAAGCCAGCAGCTAATTGTGCAAATTCGGGCTCCAGCATCAGACGCCTCGCCAAGCCGGCAGCAAATTGGGCAAATTCGAACTCCAGCATCAGACGCCCCTCCAAGCCAGCAGCTAATTGGGCAAATTCGAACTCCAGCATCAGACGCCCCTCCAAGCCAGCAGCTAATTGTGCAAATTCGGACTACAGCATCAGATGCCCCTCCAAGCCAGCAGCAAATCGGGCAAAACCTCTTTGCTGCCAAGGTTGGCGGAACCGCTTGGACCTTCGGCAAGCTAAAACGAAAACCGCCATCATCCAAAACAACGATGATGGCGGTTTTTCCCGCGATGCCGATCGCTCGGCGGCTATCAGCATGATGCGCATCGGCTAAAGCAGCGAAACCTTGACGCCCTTCGCGCTGCTTTCGAGCGCGCCGAACACCATGCCGATGCTCTTGATGTTGTCCGTGCAATCCGTTTCCGCGCGCCGTCCTTCTTGTCTTGCCGCGAACATTTCCGCCAAGCAGCCCGCATGTCCTTCGTCTTCGGACCAGACTAACGGGGCTTCGATCCGGCGGGTTTCGCGGATGAACGACGGCTGTCCGCCGGCGGCGGGAGCTTCGGCGTACGGAGGGGTTGTGCCGTCCCATATGGCCGTACCGCCGCTTCCCGTTATGCGCCAAGCGGCTTCCCAGGATGTAGGGGCGCCTTCCGCGCACCACGAGCCCCGGTAGCTGAAGACGCTGCCGTCGGCGAATTCGAACAGGCAGACGGCGGAGGCGCTGCCCCGATACCAGGAGCCTGCCGGATTGAACTCGTGGCAATACACCGATACGGGATCGGAGCCGATCAGAAATCGCGCTTGATCGAACGTATGAATGGCCATATCGAGCAGAAGCGGGCTCTCCATCACGTCGCGGAATCCGCCGAAATGCGGTCCCAGGAAAAAATCGGCGCAGATCATTCCGGGCTGCCCGATGGTTCCCTCGGCAAGAAGCTGCTTCAAAGCGCGGATGCCTTTGTTGTATCTCCGGTTCTGCATGACGGAGAACGTACGGCCGCTGCTTTCCGCCGCAGCGGCCAAGCCTTTGGCGTCCTCGAGGGAAACGGCCATCGGCTTTTCGCTGAACACGTCGCACCCGGCTTCAAGCGATGCCGTTACAATCTGCTTGCGCGCTTCCGGAATCGAAACGTCGAAGACGAGATTGGCGCCGGTTTCGCGGATCGCTTCCTGAACGCCGGTATAGAAAGGGACGTCTAAGCCGAATGCCTCGGAGAGACGCTTGGCGCTTTCCTCTTTAAGGTCGACGAGCGCGGCGATTTCCGAATCTTGGCGCGCCAAGGCCGTTTTGACCCACGCATGGGCCATATTGCCGCAGCCGACGATGACGATTCTGTTCGTTATCATGTTCCGCTCCTACCTGACAGCAGCCCGCTGATTCGGGTCGGCCGTCCTCAGTCTTTAGGCTTGATCGTTTCGAGCGGTACCGGTACATGCCCGTATTTCGGATAAGGCCTTGTCGACGGAGCCGCCCATTTGGCCGCATTGGCGATAACGCGCCGGATTTGCTCATTGTAGTAAGTCGGATGCGTTTCGTGGCCCGGACGGAAATAAAAGATTTTGCCTTGTCCCCGCGTATAGCAGCAGCCGCTGCGGAATACTTCGCCGCCTTCGAACCAGCTTACGAAAACAAGCTCATCGGGCTGCGGGATGTCAAAATGCTCCCCGTACATTTCCTCTTCGGCCAGCTCGATGAATTCGCCGATGCCTTCTGCGATCGGATGGCCGGGCGCGACGACCCACAGCCGTTCCTTCTCGCGCGCTTCGCGCCATTTCAGGTCGCAGCTCGTGCCCATCAGCTTTTTGAAAATTTTCGAAAAATGCCCCGAGTGCAGCACGACCAGACCCATGCCATGCAATACGCGCTGGTAAACGCGGTTAACGATTTCATCGCTTACTTCGCCATGCGCCATATGTCCCCACCAAATAAGCACATCGGTGCCGTTCAACACTTCCTCGGTCAGCCCGTGCTCCGGTTCGTCCAGCGTGGCGATACGGACCTCAAAGCCGTCGGTCAGCCCGGCTGCGATTGCGGCATGCAAACCGTCAGGATAAACCTCGCGAACCCGGTCATGCACTTTCTCGTGGCGGTATTCGTTCCAAATCGTAACGCGCGTAACGTTTCCCATACTGTGCGGCTCCTTCCGGGGCGAGCGAATGACGGCAAGGTCATCCAGGTCTCGAATTTTATTCCCCGATTGTTTATAATTTTTCCTATACCTCAAGAATAGTATGTCAAGCCTTTCGTGCATATGGCGATTTTAAGCGCAGTTGTATCCAATTTTGCTGTCCCCCATGAGGAGGCCAATCCGTGGAGAAAGAAATATATAACGAACAGGTTCACTACCAGAACCCGATTCTTTGCATCAAAATATGGCGAATCAACTACGCCGGTCCGGCCGGCGATTGGGGACGCAGCTGGCATTATCATAAGGAGCTGGAGCTGCTCTACATCGAGAGCGGGGCTCTGGAGGTCATGATCGAGAACGAGGAGCCTTGCACGCTGCACGCGGGCGACGTGATGCTCGTCGGTTCGTCGCAGCTTCATATTACCCGCAAAAGATCGGATGAGCCGATTTCCTATATCGTCCTGCAATTCGACCTGCAGCCGTATTTCGATCCGGCCATGATGGTGCATTACCGTTTTTTTGCCGAGCTGGAGCGGCCGCTTAGCCAATTGAACTACATGTTCCGTCAAAATGCGGCCGTAAACCGCGAGGTCGGGAGCATCATCATGGACATGCTCGGAGAAATGAACGGCCGCCCGCGCGGATATGAAATAGCCGCCAGCATGCTGATGAAAAAAATTTTGCTGCTGCTGGTGCGCAACGACCGGGAGGCGCTGCTTCAGGAATACGAAACGGAGGGCATCGCCGTCCTCCGGCCGGTTATCGAATATGTAGACGCCAAGCTCGAGACGAGAATATTGCTGGAAGACGTTTGCGGTTTGGCCAATATGAGCTATTCCTACTTCTCCCGCTATTTCAAAAAGGTGATGGGGATCTCCTTCATCGATTTCGTCAACGTCCGGCGCATCCGGAAGGCGGAGAGGCTTCTGCTGACGCAGGACAGCAGTATCAACCGGGTGGCGGAGCAGGTCGGCATTACGAACATGGCCCATTTCTACGAGCTGTTCCGCCGCTATAATCAGTGCTCGCCTAAAGAGTACGTGCGCAAGATGAGCGCTGCCATTCAGGCGATGTAGCGGGAGCCGGACGGATTAGGCGAGCGAGAATAATAAGGGCTGTCCCGGTAACGGGGCAGCTTTTATTTTTATTTTTCAGAAAGTATATCGTGGAAGCGGCTCTAAATCTCGGTAAACGCGCTTTTCCTTCGGAAAGGACGGCGTAGCCGTTTATCCTTGCCGAAAGGGGCTGCAGGCGAGTCACTTGTCACCTCGGAGTATACGAGTTAAACTGTGTTCGTGATAGCGCTTACCGTATGCGATAAGCTGTCGTCCGCACTGCAAGCGGCCGGCAGGCCGACGTCGGACAGAGAAGCGCCGCGCGACGGGAGCCTGACATGGTGCGCAATGCGGCATGCCAGGAAGCGGTTCTTCCGGAAACGCAGAGAGCAGGGGGGATTGTTTTGTATCGCGTTCTTATAGCCGAGGATGAGTTCCTGGTGCGCATCGGCGTGAAAAATTCGATTCCGTGGGAAGAGTACGGCATGTCCGTCATCGCCGACGTTTCGAACGGCAAGGAAGCATGGGACATTTACGAGAAAGAGAAGCCCGATTTGATTATAACGGACATCAAGATGCCCATTATGGGCGGGATGGAGCTGATCGAACGGATTCGCGATAAGGATGCCTCGACGAAAATCGTCATTTTGTCGTGCTTGAGCGAGTTTGAACTGGCCCGCAAAGCGTTGTCCATGGGCGTAAGCGACTACATTCTCAAATTGACGATGACGCCGGAAGAAATGCAGCAGGTCATCGCGAAAATTTCCGCGGAAATGGCTTCGCTCAAGCGGCCCGCCGTCTCCGGGGAAAGCCGTGCGCAGCGGATCGAGCGGCAGGAGAAGCTGCTGAAGGATTTTCTTTTTGGCGGACTTTATTCCGCCGAGGAATTCGCTGCGCTGTCCGGAGGGACCGGCCGGAGCAAGCCTGCGGACCGGCTGCTGATTTGCCTGATGGAGATAGACCGCTACGACGCGCTTAAAGACCGGTTCAACGACGATTACGGCCATTTGACGGAAATCAATATGACGAATGTGCTGCACGACGTTGCGGACACCTACGATCACGTCCAATTGGCGCACGATCAGAAAAACCGTTTTATGCTCGTCATCGGTTCTCCGTCTTCGCAGAGCGATGCTCAATTCGGGCAGGAGACCGAAACGCTGCTGCAGCATCTTCGCCAAGTATGCTCCACGTATTTAAACACGACGGCAACTTTCGCCATAAGCTCCGCCGGCAGCGGATATTCGCAAATCAAAGAGCTGCATAAAGAAAGCTTGCTTGCGTTGGAGATGAAATTCGTATGCGGAGAAGGTACGACTTTGCGGTATTCGCAGGAAAGCATACGGCAAAGGAACGGGCGGATTCGCGAAGCTTTGCTTCAGCTCGAGGCATCTTGGAACCTCGTCGACGATTCGCTCCGGCAGGCGTTATCCGAACAGCTAAACAAGTTTTTGCAGGAGAAACGCTACGGCAATACGGATGTGCTGAATTTTTTTCTGCGGCTGATGCAAGTATCGCTGTTAACCGTCCGTCTGCAGGAGGATTCGATTTGGAGCCTGCACGAGCTAGCCTCCGCTAGCGTTCGCACCGCCCGTACGCTGGAGGAAGCGGCAGGGTGCTTCGAAGATTACTTAAGCCGGCTCGTTCAATGCAGGGCCGCAACTCCGCAATGGAGCAAGGAAGTCAAGGAAGCGGTTCGTTATATGGAATTGCACTACAACCAGGCGATCACGCTGCAGCAGCTGGCCAAACACGTGAACCTCAGCCCCGCCTATTTCAGCACGTTATTCAAAAAAGAAACGACATGCAGCCCCATCGATTATCTGATTCAGTACCGCATCGGCAAAGCGAAAGAGCTTCTACTGGAATCGGACAGCCTCGCCTATGAAATCGCGGAGATGGTAGGGATTCCGGATCACAGCTATTTCAGCCGCATTTTCAAAAAAATGACGGGCATGAACCCGAAAAGCTTCCGGATCAGCGCGGACCGAAACGGGGAATATGCGTATGCGGATCAGTCTTAAACGCCAGCTGAGCCTTATTTTTCTGGTTATCAGCATCGTCATGATGCTCGTCAGCTCCGTACTCGTTTATTATCAGGTGCTGGACCTCCTTAAATCGAGGTCGGAAAAATCGACCGTCCAATTGTTCCGGCATGTCGAACGCAGCATTTCCGCTTTTCGCAACGAGGCTGAGCAGGTATCGCTCAATTTGCTGATGGACCCGATCGTCAGAGAGGTGCTCGAGCAAAAGGGATCGGCGGTCAATCATCTTTTTCGCACATTGGAGCTGCGGGAGCTGTTCAAGCAGACGTTAGCTAAGTACCGGTATTTCGATTCCATCTATTTGTTTACGGAAGACGGGGAAATGGTCGCGGTAACCGATTCCCGCAGCTATAGCGCATACACGAATCGCGATCACGCCTTTTATCGTTCCCGCATCTATCTCGACAACACGAATCCCTATTCGAAGACGGTTTGGTACGGTGGAGGGCGCGCCGCCGATTTTATGGAAAACCCGGGCGAGGCGGATCAAAGGGCTGTTCCCGATCTGCTTACGTTCGTGCGGCATATCAAGATTTTGCAGAACGAAACGCGCAGCGGCATTCTTGTTTTCAACATCAAGGAAAAAGAGCTGGCCTCCGTCTACCAAGACTTGTCCGATTCGGCCGACATGCGCACCTATATCGTGGATCGCGAGGAGAGGATCGTTTCCGCGCTTGACAAAAACGATCTGGGTAATAAAAGCGGCAGCGCCGCAAACCGCGAGGGGAACGCTTACGGAAGCTATTCGCAGGGTGGGGAGAAATCCCGGCAGATCGTTTATTACCGGCTGCCTGATAACGATTGGATGCTGATTAAGGAAATTCCGATGAAGCTGTTCAATCAAGACGTGATGAGCCTGCAAAAAATATTGCTGATCGTATTCGCCGTAAGCTTGCTGCTTATCGTGCTGCTTACGCTGTACTGGACGAATCTGATTTTGCTTCCGCTGAAGGAGCTTGCCGGGAAAATGCAGAAGCTGGAGCGGGGAAACTTGGGCGTCCTGATCAGCCGCTTTCCCAAAAACGAGATCGGTCTGCTCGGCAGACATTTCAACCGGATGTCGCTCAGCATCTCCGAGCTTGTCGAACAGAACGAAAAGACCGAAAGAAAGAAGCGCGAAAGCGAGGTTAAGGCGCTGCAAGCGCAAATTACCCCTCACTTCCTGCACAATACGCTGAACGGCATCAGATGGATGGCGATCGTAAGCAATGCCCGCAATATCGCCGACAGCTTAACGGCGCTCGGCAAGATGCTGCATCTTTTTTATAGGGACACCTTCTTGTTCTGCAGCGTCAAAGACGAGCTCGAGTATATCGTGCACTATGTGAAGATGATGAACATGCGGTACGGGGAAGGCATCAAGCTGGAGATCGATATGCCCGAAAACGCGGGGCAGCTGTCGATTCTCAAGCTGATTTTGCAGCCGATAGTGGAAAATGCGTTTCTTCACGGCTTCGAGCAAAAGCATTTCAAGGGCCTTATCCGGATCGAGGTTCGAGTTAACGAGGAGGAGCTGCTGATTCAAGTGACGGATGACGGCTCCGGTATGCCGGCGGAGCGGCTCGAGCAAATTCGCCGAAGCATGGAAGCGTCGGGCGGCGAAACGGAGAGCGGAGGCTCCATAGGGCTGAACAACACGAACACCCGCATCCGGCTGCACTACGGCAACGAATACGGGGTGGACATACGAAGCGAATACGGAAGCGGCACGATTGTTCTGCTCCGCATTCCGAATAGAGCGTTTTGACGCGCTTTCCTTGCTTTGCGTTTGGAATCGGACAGGCCTTCTGCGGTTCCGGCGCAAGGCTATTTGTTTATAGGACAATATTGCCGGCCGAGCGAAAAATAATCCAAAACCCGCCGCTGCCGTTACCGGAACCGGGAAAAGGAAAGAAGGATAATGCTTCGTTAACGAAACATAGTGAATGTACGGCGGCGGCCGGTTTATTTACAATTAATCTCGTAACTAGGCAGGGAAGCTTCCAGACCCCTGCAGAGCGACGAATGGCCAACGATATGGGGAGGTTGAGAAACAAAATGTTCAAGTCCAAACGGCATTCTCTGAAGACGCTTACACTTATGCTGTCCATAAGCTTGGCGGCGGCCGGGTGCACCGGCGGAGGGAAGGGCGGCAATGCGGAGGGGTCTCCGGCCCCGGCGGATTCGGCAAAACCGAAGGAACGCATCAAAATGAATATGTTTATGGGGGATTCGGGACTGAATTATCCGGAAGGGGTCGATCCAAGCGACAATCCTTATATCAACATTGTAGAGGATTATGCCAACGTAGATCTCCAGCTCGAGGTGCCTTCCGCGCAGGATTTTCAAACCAAGTTTAATCTGATGATGTCATCCGGTAAATTGCCGGACGTCGTTCATACCTGGTTCCCGAGCGAAGCGGAAAAAAACGGCGATAACGGAGCGTTTATCGATCTGAAGGAATTTTACGACAAGTCGCCTGTCGTACAGAAATGGGTCACCCCGGAAATGATGGAGCTCGCCAAATCCAAAAGCGGACATTATTACCGGATTCCGATGCCGGCAGCGGCCGGTCCTCAAGGGCAGGGCGTCGTCGCCAGATACGATATCGTGATGAAATACAACGACGGCAAATGGCCGGAGACTGTTGAAGAGTGGATCGCCTTGCTGCGCAAAATCAAAAAGGCCGAGCCCGACTCCGTGCTCATGTCCAGCATGGTATCGGGAGATGCGGGGCTGACGTATACGTTCCTGCCGTTCTTCAACTGGTACGGGGCGCTGCCTTATACGACCAGGGTGCAGGACGGGAAAGTCGTCAGCACGTTCACGCTGCCGGAGTATAAAGCGGCCGTCGAGATCATGAAGCAGATGTACAGCGAGGGCATTCTCGATAAAGAATTTGCGACCAACGACGCGGCGAAATACGGAGCGAATTTTAAGAAAAATATGCTGTTTATGGTTAACGGCGCGAACCAATACATCCCGTCGAACCGGCCTAAATTCCCGGTGCCGGAGGCGGAATGGCAATTTGCGCCTGCGCTAAAGGAGTATCCGTCCGTTCTTAAGGATGTGAAGTACGCGCAAACCAAAGGGCAGCCTCCGATCACCGCTCACGGCCTGTATATTTCCAGTCAGACGAAGGATAAGGAGCGAGCTTGGAAGGTCATCGAGGGCTTCGCTTCGCAGCAGCTGCACGATCTGATTTTCTGGGGCAAAGAGGGCGAGGATTACACGGTAGCGGACGGCAAAAAGGTTCCCGTCGACGGAGAAGGTCTCGCAAACACGAAAAAATATTTTGCTCTTCATCTCGCGCTGCTCTTCGGGTTTGACCGGAGCAAGGAGCCGAATATTGCGGCGGCGGAGAAGGTTCTTAAGAAGGATGAGCTGCAAAGAAGCCTGGACGGGCTGAACAGACTGGGCAAAGAAGCGGAAACGAACGGTCTGGCGGTCAATTCTTTCCTGATCAGCTCCGAGAACGCCCTGCTTAAAACGCCGGAAGCGAACAAGTATATTACGCAAGCGACGGTGGAAGCGGTTATGGGAGCGATTACGATGGAGCAGTTCGACCAGAAGGTTCAGGAGTTCGGCAAGAAGTACGGCTTTATTTATGAGGAAGCGACCAAGTATATGAACGATAACAAGCAGCAGCTCAAAAATATGGGCGTTAAAGAAGTCGATTGGTAGGAAGAGGGAGGTCCGGCATGATGCAAACATCCGCAGCGGGCGTATCGGATGCCGGGAGGCCTGTGAAGCGCAAGAAACGGCGAATTGACCCCAAGACTCAATTCGCCCTCTACTTATTGATCGCTCCCGTTCTCCTGCTGATCTTCGTGTTCAACTACATTCCGATGTACGGCATTCTTATTTCCTTTCAAGACTTTTCACCGTTTAAGGGCGTTTTGGGCAGCAAGTGGGTCGGCTTCAAGCACATCGCTTACTTTTTGAACGACGAAACGTTCTGGAAGGTCATGCGCAACACGCTTATTCTCAATTTTTACGATTTGGTTTTCGGATTTACGGCCCCTATCGTTTTTGCGCTGCTGGCCAATGAATTTATGCATAAAGGGATTAAGAGAGTGATTCAGACGATTTCCTATCTTCCTCACTTTCTGTCATGGGTCGTCGTCTCCGGCGTTTTTTATCAAATGCTTTCCCCGACTGACGGGATTGTGAACGCGCTGCTCGGTTTATTGAATATCGACCCCGTCTATTTCATGGTAGATAAAGACCTGTTCCGCGGAATCGTCGTTTCTTCGGGCGTTTGGAAGGAAGTAGGCTGGTCGGCGATCCTTTATTTCGCGGTTATCGCGGGCATCGATTCGAGCCAATACGAAGCCGCTATGATTGACGGCGCGGGCCGTATTCGCCAAATGTGGCATATTACGCTGCCGGGCATGGTGCCGATGATCATCCTGCTGTTGCTGCTGCGGCTTTCATCGATTTTTGCGATCGGCTTTGAGCGGCTGTTCGTCATGCAGAACCCGCTTGTGCTCGACGTTTCCGACGTTATCAGCACCTATGTGTACCGCGCGGGACTGCTGCAGGCTCAATACAGCTTAACGACGGCGATCGGCTTCGTGCAGAGCGTGCTCGGCTTCTTGCTGCTGATTACCGCAAACAAGCTGTCCAAGAAGCTGGTCGGCATGGGACTTTACTAGAGAGGAGGGCGATAAGCGTGATTTACCGGTCGACTTCGCGGCGAATTTTTGAAGTGTTCAACATTTTGCTGTTTGTGTTGTTCAGTCTTTCGATCATTGTTCCGTTTCTCAATGCGATAGCGATTTCGCTAAGCAGCTACGATGAGGTGCTTAACGGCAAAATAGGGCTGTGGCCGCGCGGCTTCAACCTCGACGCCTACTATCAGCTTGCGTACAGCAAGCAATTTATACGTTCGTTTCTCAACACGGTGTTTCTGACGGCGGTAAACACGGCGCTGGTTATTATACTGTCGATGGCTGCGGGGTACGTTCTGGCACATAAGCGGTTGGCCGGCCGCAGCTTTCTGTTTATGTATCTGATCGTACCGATGTATTTCGGCGGGGGGCTTGTCCCTTTTTATCTGCTTGTGAATACGCTCGGATTGAACAATACGTACTGGGCGCTCATTCTTCCTTCCGTAATCAACATTTTCTACATTATCGTATTCCGCAACCAGATCAATCAGCTCCCGCAGGAATTGCTCGAATCGGCGGAAATGGACGGAGCGGGCGAAATGCGCATTTTGCTTAACATCATTCTCCCGCTCGTGCTGCCGATGGCGATGGCGTTCGTCGTGTTCAGCGCGGTAGCTTACTGGAACGAATGGTTCAATGTCCTTATCTTTATCCGGGATAAATCGATGTGGACGCTGCAATTCCAGCTGCGGGACATTTTGAGCAACGCGAGGCTGATCGACGAGGGGACGAATCAGGCCATGATCAAAAACGGTTTTCAGATCGACCCGAACAATCTGAAGATGGCCGCGCTTATGCTGACGGTGCTGCCGATTCTCGTCGTATACCCGTTCGTGCAAAAGTATTTCATCCACGGCCAGCTAGTAGGCGCGGTTAAAGGATAGACGCATTGAGATCGCAGCATTGAAGGGCTCCAAGTGTCAATAACACTTATTTGAAGGAGTGGTTTCCGGGATGCGATGGGGAAAAACGTCAATCAATCGGTTAATGGCGGTGATTTTAATTTTCAGCTTATTGAATGCGGGGGCGTATGGAGCGGCGTCGGCCAATGGCGGCGCGCCGGAGCTTCTGCTTAATCCCGGGTTCGAGGAAGCGGCTTCCGGAATGCCCGCCCAGTGGGTATTATACGCCGGCGGGGCGGGAAGCGTCTCCGTCAATGAAGGTAGCGGGTACGTTCGGGAAGGAAATCGCAGCGTAAAAATCTCCGACCCTAGCAATGCCGAGTCAGTCGGTCTGCGCAGCGCGAATATTCCGGTTACGCCCGGGATCTCCTACAGCGCAAGCGTGTATTCCTATAATACGCAAGGGGTATCGGAGCTGTATTTGGAGTATTGGAACAGCAGCGGAGTGCGTATCGACGTGCAGACGGCGATCCAAACATCTCAGAATGCGTGGGGGGAGCTGGCGATTACCCGCGCCGCGCCGAGCGGAGCGGCCTATGCGACGCTGCTGCTGTATTTGCATGTGACGAATGTCGGCACGGCGTATTTTGACGATGCCTCGCTGACTGTGGCCGACGCCAATCTCGGCTTCGAAACGGTGTCGGGCAGCAAACCGGCCGGGTGGGCCGATCTGGATTCGGGCACGTCCATCCAATCCGTTACGGATACCGTTTATTCCGGAACCTACGCCGTTCGGCTGGACGATCCGTCAGCCGTATACTCCGCTGGCCTGCGCAGCGCGAAGCTTCCCGTCGAATCCGGCAAGCTTTATGAAGCGTCCGTATATTCGTACAACTTGAGCGGGGAATCGCAGCTTTATCTGGAGTACTGGGACAGTACGAACACCCGGATCGGCGTTTCCATAGGAACGAATAGCGACGATCATCAATGGAGCAAAACGGTCATTCAGCAGCCGGCTCCGGCCGGGGCTGTTTATGCGACGCTGCTTCTGTACCTGCATGGCACGAATGTCGGTTCCTCCTATTTCGACGAAGCCTCCTTCGGTTTGGCTCCACCTGATCCTGTGCGGGAATTTCCGCTGGTAGCGGCGGATCATCCGCGGCTCTATTTTACGGATGCAAGCCTGCCATCCGTCAGGGCTAATGCGGCCAACGCCGTCGACGCTTTCTTCGGCAAAACGGGCAAGCAGCTGTGGGATGAGCTGGAGGGAACGGCGAACGGCTATTTGACCGAATCGAGCTTTTCGGTCACCTACTACGGAGGCCATGTCGTTACGTATCCGCTGCCGCCCGTGCAGCCGTCGCCGATGCCGAACCCGCCGGGCTTTAATGAAGGCGTATATCCTTATTGGACGCTTATGAGCCGCGGGGTGGAGATGAGGCTGGAAACGCTTAGTCTCGCTTATGCCGTTACGGAAGACGAGGATTATGCCGCCAAAGCGAAGGCGTACATGCTGGCGGTCGCCGATTGGGATACGTGGACCGACCCGACTTATTCCTGCGCAGGCACGACCTGTTTGGATACGGCGCATCTTACGTTCGGCGTCGGTATGGCTTACGATATTTTATACGATTTGCTGACCGAGACGGAGCGCGCGGCGGTGAGGGCGGCCTTGGATGCGAAAGGTCTTGCACCGCTTTATGCCGATGTAAAAAACAAGTTCGATCATAACCTGCAAATGCTGCGGGCGTCGGCTCTTGCCAGCGGAGCTTCCGCCGTGCTCGGCGAGCTGCCGGACGCGCATAAATATTTGACCGCCGCGACCGATTACTTCCAGTGGTACCTCGATGCAAGGATGGAATCGGGACAGCAGGAGGGGATGCTTTATACGAGTTATTCCGTCGACAATATGATTCGCGGCCTTGATCATTTATCCCGTGTAACAGGCTTGCGCGACTATATCGAGCATCCGTTTTTCGACGACTTTCTCGTTCGCTGGAGCAATTATTTCCTGGCGCCGGGCGGCGCCGGACTCGCCAATTTCTCCGATTCCAGCATAGCCAACTTTTATTCGCTGTCGATGCTTGCGGTCAACGGTTGGCTCGGAAACGGGGGAGCGGGCTGGTATTTGGAAGAAACGAAGGGCGGCTCGGATACGTTCTCCCAATTTTTATTCTATCATCCGCAGCCGCCTGTTTCGGAGCCGAGCAGTTGGCCGCGTTCCGCCGTTCTTGATGAAATCGGGTGGGCGGCGCTGCGCTCCGGCTGGGAGAAGGAAGACACGCTGCTTGCATTCGTCAGCAACAATTCGCGGATGGGCCATAACCATTACGATCAGAACAGCTTCCAGATCGCCGTGAACGGCTCCTGGATTGCCGGCGATCCGGGCTATCAGGATTTTACGCCGGGAGCGGCTCATGATTTCACGGTCCGTTTGGGGCACAGCACCATTCAAGTGGACGGCATGGGCCAGTCCAAGCTGGGCGGCGGAAGTTTGACGACAGGCATGCTGGCCGAAACGTACGATTACGTGAAAGGCTCGGCAGCCGGCGCTTATGACAATCCTAAGCTGACCAAGTATGACCGTCACATCGTTTACGTAAATTCGGATTATTTCGTCATGCTCGACGATTTACAGGCGAATGCGGAGCACGAGTACGACTGGGTTTTGTACAACGGCGATTTATACGATTTCTCCGTCGACGGGGTCCAAGCGTCTGCCGGGCAGACGTATCAAGGCAGCGAATTATGGTTCACGAACGGCAAAGCTTCCCTGCAGGTCAAATTTCTTGGCGATACTCCTTTGCTGATGAAGGTGGATAAGTATACGGGCGCGGAGAGCTACGGCTACTATACGAAGGTGGGAAGCGGCACGGAAGCCGAGGCGCACCGGTTCCTCACCGTGCTCAAAGCGAAGCCGTTCCAGTCCGCCGGATATTTGCAAGCCGAAGATTTGGTGCCGCCTCATGCGACTTCGGGAAAAACCTATTCCGTGTTTAATGCGGCGAACAGAGAGCTTGTTTTCTACCCTGCCGATCAGATCGGCGACTATATTACTTATTCGGTTAACGTCGATCAGGCGGGCACCTACAGCTTAAGCACTTTGTTCATCCAGTCTCCGCTTTACGGCCAAGTGCAGGCTTATGTGGACGGACAGCCGGTCGGCGGCGCGTTTGACGGCTACAACGCGACCGTTCAGGCGGCGGCGCCTTTCGCGCACGGCGACGTTACGCTGTCGGCGGGAAGCCACACGATCCAATACAAGGTTACCGGCAAAAATGCGGGTTCGGGAAATTATTTCATCGGCATCGATGCCGTAAGCCTTCAACCCGCGGGCTCCCAGGGACCCGGCCATCTGCCGGAAGCGCTGGCCGCGTCGCTGTTGACGGGGACGGGCGCAACCGGAGCGGAGGTGAATCGGGCCGACGGCAGCGGGTTTACGGATTATGTAGTGTTCAAGACAGGCAGCGCAGCCTATACGATCGCCGGCGTGGCAAGCGACGCCGATCAAGCGATCGTCACTGCGAATGCAAGCGGCTGCTGCAGCGGCTTCTCCATGACGAAAGGGACGTCGCTTGCGTATAACGGCGCGACGCTTCTGGAATCGCAGCAGCCGTTCAACGCTTCGTTCGCCGCCGATCAGACGGCAGCCCATATGAAAGGCACGGTCGAGACCGGAGCCGTTGCCTCCATATCGATCCGTTCCGCTTTCGCTCCTGCGGTAACCTTAAACGGCACGCCGCTTAGCTCCAGCCAGATCGCTTACGATGCGTCGGAAGAGCTTGTCACAATTGAAGTGCCCGCGGGCAAGCATGAGATCGTGCTGGCGCAGCCGGCACCGTAGGCAAAGTGGCGAGGCTTCATACGGCGAGTTTGGCGACTGCAGCGGGCAAGAGGTTATCGGGATGAACGACGCCTGAGCGGAGAGTTAAGTCTTCGTCGCGGGGAAAGATTTCAGCGGGATGAACGAAGCGTTTAGCGGAAAACTCGCCTTCCCGTTGCCGGTAGGACAATAGGCGATGAGTGAAGCTCGAAGCGAAAGCTTGCTGCAGCGGTCAAGGCCTTAACAAGACGAACGACGGGAGAAGATGCGGACATATCGTCGGCATCTTTTTTCTCATAATATAAGACTTTATATCAGGAGGTTAACGAAATGACATATCGATTGATAGGACCGAACGAACCGCTTTATTTTATAGATCCGGTGCCCGATCGCATCGAGGACTGGGCCGAAGCCAGACAAGCCGTCGTAAGCCGTTTGCAAGCGTTTATGGGGGAGGGCCCGCCGGAATTTCATGTCGAGTATGAGGTGAAAGAGCGAAAAAGCCGGGACGGAGTCGAATTCGTCAAGCTGATTTTTTGTTCCCGGGACGGCGATTCCGTGCCCGCTTACCTGCTGTTTCCTTCCGAAGCGGAAGAGACGGACGCTGTTTATCCGGCGGTCATCGCGCTTCATCAAACCGTTCCGGAAGGGAAAAGCGAAGCAGTCGGAAAAAGCGGGAGCCCCGACATGCACTATGGACTTGAGCTGGCGAAGAGAGGGTATGTCGTTCTGGCGCCCGATGTTTTGACGGCCGGAGAGCGCATATATGAGGAAGCCGGCGCGTTCCAGAGCGCGCCCTTCTACAAAGCTAATCCGAATTGGTCGATGATGGGGAAAATGCTGCTCGATCATCGTTCGGCCATCGACCTGCTGGAGGCTCTGCCTTATGTGGATCCCGCAAGGATAGCTGCAATCGGCCATTCCTTGGGAGGATACAATGCGTTGTTCGCCGGGGCGTTTGATGAGCGCGTGCGCGCCGTCGTATGCAGCTGCGGGCTTAGCCCGCTTTCGGGCGATGCGAATCCGGGAAGATGGGGGCGGAGGGATTGGTTTACGCATTTTCCTGCGATGAACGGGTATTTGGAGCAAGCTTTGGTTCCGTTCGAATTTCACGAGGTCGCTGCGCTTATCTCGCCGAGGTCTCTGTACGTGTATGCAGCCAGGGAGGACGCGATTTTCCCGCATTGGGAAGCGGTCCAGCTGCTTGGAGAGGCGATATGCCATAGCTTCGAGAAGCTTGGGTCATACGGCAAAGTCCGGTTCGTGATGGGAGACGGAGGGCACGCATTCCCGAGTCCGGAACGGGAAAACGTTTATGCGTGGTTAAAAGAGCAGTTAGAGCGATAAACTTTCCGAAAATTTGCATTGCCCAACGCAGAAAACGGTGATAAGATGATGCCAGAAACATAGTTTATTAAATAAACAAAGTTGGCCAGCTTAGGAGAGAGGCAGGTCGACTGGCGACGGTAAGCAGCGGACTTGTCCGGCGGGCTCCACATGGGGGAGAAGGGCTGCCGTCATGCAGCGAGGCAGCACTCGCCGGGAGCTGTACGCGTTGCGAAAACTATGATGCGGAGGTGCTTGCAAAATGAGTTTGTTCGTTCCGAAAAAAGAAGACAGGTTCACATTCGGCCTATGGACGGTAGGCAATCCGGGGCGCGATCCGTTCGGTTTGCCGGTACGCGAGGGGTTTACGCCGGTGGAAGCGGTACATATGTTAGCGGAGCTGGGCGCTTACGGCGTTAATTTTCATGATAACGATCTGGTTCCGATCGACGCGACGCCTGCGGAGAAGGAGCGTATCGTCCGCGAGTTCCGGCAGGCGCTGGAAGCGACGGGATTAAAGGTACCGATGGTGACGGTCAGCTTGTTCACCGATCCGATCTTCAAGGACGGGGCCTTTACGTCGAACGATCCCCGGGTGCGCGCTTATGCGATTCGCAAGACGATCGAGTCGATGGATCTCGGCAAAGAGCTCGGAGCGGAAGTGTTCGTTCTTTGGGGCGGGCGCGAGGGTGCGGAGGTCGATGCGGGCAAAGATGCCGTAGATTCCATGAAACGGTACCGCGAAGCGGTCAACTACTTGTGCGAATACAGCCTGTCGCAAAATTACGGCTACAAATTCGCGCTGGAAGCGAAGCCGAACGAGCCGCGCGGCGACATTTATTTGCCGACGACCGGCGCTATGCTGGGCCTGATCGCTACGCTGGACCATCCGGAGATGGTCGGCGTCAACCCCGAGGTGGCGCACGAGCGGATGGCCGGCCTCAACTTTTATCATGCGGCGGCGCAAGCGCTTGAAGCAGGGAAGCTGTTCCACATCGATCTGAACGACCAGAAGATGGGGCGGTTCGATCAGGATCTGCGCTTCGGCTCCGACGGGATCAAGGAAGCGTTCTTCCTGGTCAAGCTGCTGGAGGATTATAACTACAAAGGAATGCTCCACTTCGACGCGCATGCTCTGCGCACGGAGGACCGCCAGGGCGTCGTAGAGTTCGCCAAAGGCAATATGCGGACGTACCTGATTCTGAAGGAAAAGGTTAAACGGTTTAACGCCGATCCGGACATTCAGGCTTTGCTCGCGGAAATAAACGGACGGAAGCTCGATTTGCCCGGGTTTGATTTTAAGTACTCGCCGGAAAGCCTGCAGGCGCTGCGCGGCATGGCGGTCGACCGGGAAACGATCGGCGCGGAAGGCTTGAATTACGAGAAGCTGGATCAGTTAACGATGGAAATCATTATGGGCGTTAGATAACGGGGAGTTCGGCTTTGTTCGCCTCACCCGCTGTGGCTTGGTCAACTGATACTTACTTATGATAACGGGCTGGGGCAGCTTAATTGATGAAAAGACCGTATCTTCCGCCTGGCAGCGGATGATGCGGTCCTTTTGCTCGATTTTCAGGCTGTTTCCGTGCGATGCGAACGCTTCTGAGATAACTTTTATCGGTGACTAGTACGTTGACCGCATTAAATGCAAGGTTTGGGTGCTCGTGGCCTTATACGAACCCGCCCTTTCCACTGCGGATTCTCTCATGAAAAGCGCGGGCAGAAAACCTTAGATTAAACGCGGTCAAGGTATTAGTACAACATCAGATTTAAAGCTGTGGGAAGGAAACGTTTGCGTGCCGGGATGAGACTGCTTTCATACGCACGCACAGTATAGCTCTGATGCTGTACTAGTAGCTTCAACTCTTATACTATAGTCTCCCCGCCGCTGCACGGCTCCATAATGATTGAAATTCGCTTCTATTTTAAAAATATAAGCATTTGATCGTACAACGGGTAGTGATCTTCATAATGAGGCAAAGGTTATTATTCGTGAGGCAAACTTCACTATTTCAAATCGAAAACCCGTGTTTTGGTGAGGGAATGAGGCAAACGCAACTAATAGTGAGACAAACGAAATGAATAGTTTCGTTTGCCTCACTGATGGGCGAGAACGAGCATATTACCTGCGAAATAGTGAGGACAGCCTCATGAACAATAAGGTTTTCTCCACTAATTGCACGGTTCGTGCATAACCATTATGATATCAGTGTTTGCATTCGTAACCAGGTCATCAATCCCTAGGTTTAGACTTGAGGGCGTAGTAAAATGGCTGTAAGCGCTTAAATTAAAGCGTTTTCAGTCGTTTTCGGCTAGTTTCTTAAATTTTTGTTAACTTTTTTACGATTTTGTGTCGGTTATAGCAGGATTTCATCGATTTTTGTCGTATTTCTTAAAGATAACCATAAATCGTTGGCGTAGATTCGTACTTGTCTTTCAACGCAGAAGGGGCGTCTTTGGAAGACGGCATTGTCGTTTTGTGCTTGGCTTATCAGAAAAGTATATCGTGGAAGCGGCTCTTCACACCTTGGTAAACGCCGGCGTCAAAGATGCTTGCAGGGCTGTATGTTCATCGCAGTCTGTGGCCTGACGAGTTGTGAACGTTTATCCATTGTGTAAGTGCGAGTTCAGAAAGCCGGTCTTTTTGAACGGCATGTGTAAGACTTCTTTTTAGACCACAACGGGGAGAGACCTAACATGTTTGTTCGTTCCTTTCAATTGTCGGATTATGTTGCTGTAACCCGTGTGCTGCAAAGCGTGCTTTCGGAGGATTGTTACCGCGAGACGATACGGGCGATTGCCAGACAGCTGTCTTGGGATAGCGAGCTTGTGCTTGTCGCCGAGAACGAAGAAGGAATCGTCGGGGTCATAATCGGAACGATCGACAACAACACCGGTTATTATTACCGGATCGCCGTGCATACCGATCACCAGCGCAAAGGAATCGGCAAGGCGATGATTCAAGCCCTGAAGCAGCGGTTCGGCCAGCGGAAAGTCAAGAAGATCTACATTACAATCGATGAGCACAACGAGCCGATTTTACCGGTATACGAATCGGCAGGGTACGTGCAAGCGGATTTCAACAAGCCGCTGAAGCAGCTTAGTATCGTAAACGGCTAAGAATGAAGCGGATAACCGGCCGGGCACGGTCCGGATAAGACGTCGCCGGCGTGCTTGAAAGCCGGAATGAATAGGGGAATCCCGGGCATATCTTGCAAATCCATTGCAGATATGCTTTTCTTGTATGTAAAGAAGCTAAAGGGCACGGTGACAACCCTATGAACTATACGATCAAAAGCTTCAAGCACGACGGCCGCCTGCATCGGGTCTGGCTTCAAAATTGGCGCGTTCCTTCAGAACTGCTGCATCCCGGTCATGCTGCTGAAGCGATGCTTGTATTTGTAAACAGCCATACCCGAATTCGCGAAGCCGACGGCACGGAGTGGACGAGCAAGGTTCCAGGAGTGTCTTTTTTTATCCCCGGACAATGGTACAATATCGTTGCTTTGCTGGAGAACGGCGGCATTCGCTATTATTGCAACGTGGCGTCTCCGCCCTACGAAGCCGGACAAGTGGTGACGTATATCGATTATGACCTGGACGTTATCCATACGTGGAACGGGGAAACGCAACTCGTGGACGAGGACGAATATGAACGGCATAAAACGCTCTATCATTATTCGCCGGCGGTCGAAGCGAAGGTGAAGGCCGGTTTATCGGAGCTGCTGGGACTTGTGGAACGGCGCGGGGCGCCTTTTAACGACGAGTGGGCGTATGCTTACTACGAAATGTGGAAACGAAGAGAAAGGACGGGGAAAGCCTAATGAAGGAAGTTACGATCTACACGGACGGCGCTTGCTCGGGAAATCCGGGTCCGGGCGGCTGGGGAGCGATATTGTTTTACGGCGAGCACCGCAAAGAGATGTCGGGCGGAGAGAAGCTAACGACAAACAACCGGATGGAGCTTCAAGCGGTCATCGAAGCGCTGCATTCGCTCAAGGAAACGTGCCAAGTGAAGCTGTACAGCGACTCGGCGTATGTCGTCAATTGCTTCAAGCAAGGCTGGATGCGCAATTGGCTGCGTAACGGCTGGAAAAACAGCAAAGGCCAGCCCGTCGAAAACCAGGAGCTGTGGAAGCAGCTCAACGAGCTGATGGAAAAGCATCGCGTGGAATATATTAAAGTAAAGGGCCACAGCGATAATGAATTCAACAACCGCTGCGACGAACTGGCCCGTGCGGCGATCAAAAGGAACGGCTGACCGCAGCGCCATTGTTAAGCATGGAATAGCCAGGGAGGCGGGTGAAAATGACGGAGATGTCCGAAAGGGACGACAAGCTGGCGTGGCAGCGTCTGAAGGAAGACATCCTGGCTGCCGCGTCCGCTCTAGGCATAGATAAGGTGGGATTTGCTTCGGCGGATCCCTTTTTGGAGCTTAAAGAAATTTTGCTGCGGCATCGGGAGAAAGGCTTCGAATCCGGGTTCGAGGAGCCGGACATCGATAAGCGCGTATACCCGGAGCTCAGCTTCGAGGAGCCGCGCTCGATCATTTCGATCGCGATCGCTTACCCGTCCAAGCTGCAGGATCCGCCGCGCTCCGAGCCGGGGGCATACCGCGGCATCATTTCCCGCTCGTCATGGGGGGAGGACTACCATCATGTGCTTCGTAACCGGCTGGCGCGGCTTGAGGCGTTTATTCGAGAACGCGTGCCGTCCGCGAGAATGGAGAGCATGGTGGATACGGGGGTGCTTGTGGACAGGGCGGTGGCGGAACGCGCCGGCATCGGCTGGAGCGGCAAAAATTGCTCCGTCATAACGCCGGAGTGGGGCTCCTGGGTGTACCTCGGCGAGATGATTACGAACATCCCGTTACCGCCGGACAAGCCGGTAACGGATTCGTGCGGAGATTGTACGCGCTGCATCGACGCATGTCCTACGGGGGCGCTGGTCGGTCCGGGGCAGTTGAACGCCGGCCTGTGCATTTCGTTCATCACGCAGACCAAAGGCGTCGTATCCGACGAGATGAAGGAGAAAATCGGCAACCGTCTATACGGCTGCGATACTTGTCAAATCGTCTGTCCGGTCAACAAAGGCAAAAACTGGACCCACCAGCCGGAGCTGCAGCCTGACCCCGAGCTCGTTAAGCCGCTCCTCATCCCGCTGTTGACTCTCGGCAACAAGGAATTCAAGGAACGTTACGGACGCAGCGCATCATCGTGGAGGGGCAAGAAGCCGATTCAGCGAAATGCGATTATTGCGCTCGGCAACTTCAAAGACCGTTCCGCTTTGCCGATATTAATAAATATAGCCAAGAGCGATACGCGTCCCGAGATTCGGGCTACGGCAGCCTGGTCGCTAGGCAAAATCGGGGGAGCGGAGGCGGAGGAAGCTCTCCGCGAAGCGCTCGGTACGGAGAAAGAGCCGATCGTTCTCGAAGCGTTGGAGAGGGCGTTAGGTTCGCGATAAGCGGATCCGCTGGGGCTGGAAGGCACCTAGACGAAGAACAGGTAGAATAGCAAATCCAGCAAGGAGTGTAGCTGTGCGTTACGTATCGCTTGATTCCGTCGAAACCGGACAATATTTGGGGAGAACGATTTTTTCCAGCAACGGCGCGGTGCTGCTGGCGGAAGGCGTTCAGCTGACCGTTTATATGATCACCACGATGCGCAGAATCGGCGTAACGATGGTTTATATTAAAGATCCTCTATTCGAGGATGTCGACGTCGAGGATGTCGTATCGGAAGAAAACAAACGCGCCGTCATGCAAAAAATAGGCGAAACGATTCAAACGATCCGCTCGGGGAAAGACTTCCAAACGAGGGGCATCAGCATCAGCGTCGATAAGCTGCTTGAAGACGTGATGCAAAATAAGGAAGTGCTCGTCCAGCTGTCGGATATCCGGTCGAAGGACAATGAAATGTATATTCACGGCCTTAACGTTTGCACGATCTCCACGCTGATCGGCATAAACATGGGCTTGAACCAGACGCAGCTGAAGGAGCTGGCGATCGGCGCGCTGCTTCACGATATCGGCAAAACCGAAATGATCACGGACGACGCGTCGAAGGATCCCAAGCTTCACCATACGTGGCGGGGATTCGAGCTGCTGAAAAACAAACGGGAGCTAAGTCTGCTCGTCGCCCATATTGCGTTCCAGCATCATGAGCGGCCGGACGGTCAAGGCATACCGCGCAAGCTGGATAAAGACCAGATCCATTTGTACGCCAAGATCGTCGCTTGCGCGAACTGCTATGACAATTTGCTGTACGATCCGGGGACAGGCAAACGTCTACTGCCGCATGAAGCTTGCGAACGGATGATGGCGCTTTCGAATACGGAGCTCGATCACGACGTCCTAGTTCACTTTATGCGGATCGTATCGGTTTATCCGACAGGCACGTCGGTTCGGCTGTCCACGCGGGAGACAGGCGTCGTAGTGGGGCAGCACCGCGGACTTCCCGGTCGGCCGGTCGTCCGCGTCGTCACGAAGGAAGACGACAGCAATCTGGAGATCAAGGAAATCGACCTTGCCAAGCATACGACCGTGTTCATCGAAGGCGTGCTGACGTAAACGGCCGTTTTTTAAATATAAACCCGCGCGTCCCAGCTTATTCTTACGATGTCACTTTCTTCGAAAGCGTTTAGGATCGATCGCGAAGCCGTTTATCCTTGGTTTTTCAGAAAGTATATCGTGGAAACAGCTCTCAACCTCGGTAAACGCGCCAGTCCTTAGCTTATGCTTACGAAGTCGCTTTCTTCGAAAGCGTTTAGGACGGCGAAGCCGATTATCCTTGGGATATCCGAAAAATATCGCGGATAATCGGCTTCGCTCCGCCGACCAGAAACTCGATGGCCATAACCATAAGAATGAGCCCCATCAGCCGCAAAAGCACGTTGTTGCCGGTTTCGCCAAGTACTCTGAACAGCTTGGAGGAATGCCGCAGCACGATAAAAGTAATGAGGCAAACGAGCAGCACAGCCAAGATCAGAATGCTTTTGTTCAGCAGCGATTCGGCTTCCTGCATCAGCACGATGGCGTTCGTGATGGCTCCCGGACCGCAAATAAGCGGAATGGCGAGAGGAGTGACGGATATATCGCTGGCATATTTTTTGATTTCTTTTTCGGCGATTTTCGTTTTGACGAGTCTCGCTTGCAGCATATCTTGTCCCATCAGGAAAAACATGACGCCCCCGACGATCTTGAGGCTGTTTACCGTAATGCCGAAAAATTTAAAAATAAGCTGACCGGCAAATGCGAATAAAATCAGCGTGAAAAAGGAGACGGCAACGGCTTTACGGGCCGTCTGATGGCGGATATCCGGCTCCATGTCGGCGGTCATGGTCATGAAGATCGGCATGACGTTGAGCGGGCTGAGCAAGGTGAAGAACGATGTGAAACAGAGAAGCGCGAAGGCGATGCTGTCGTTCATGGCTGTTCCTCCTCCCGTGTGCGTTTTCTTGAAATCTTTAGGAAACATTTTACCTATAGTATGTACGGCAGTCCGGAACTTACTTACGCATGAGCGTGTTTGAAAATTCCCAGCACGAAACGCAGCAAAAAGGGGCTTCCAGATTTGTATGGGAAGTTGGGACATGATAATATAAACGGTATACGGGTCGGCATCCCGATTCTAAGATGAACATTGTTGCAGAGGGTGGACGGTAAATGGCGTGGAACATTATTATTCCGATCGTCACGCTGATCGTTGGCGCGGCGGGCGGATTTTTTGCAGGCGTGTTTTACTTGCGCAAGCAGTTGGAGCGTATGCAGAACGATCCGCAAATGATCCAGAAGATGGCGAAGCAAATGGGCTACAACATGAACAAGCAGCAATTGGGTAAAGCCCAGCAAATGATGAAGAAACAGAAATTCAAGTAATCGAAGCAATTCGGCAAAAGCGGAAGACGAAGCGAAGCAGCTTCTTGTAATCCGCTTTTCCATGTTCAGTAGAACTTACCGGTACTATCTAATGGCGTAGCCTCTTGCATGTGTAACGGCGAACGTCGACTCGAGGTGAAGAGATAAGGTGGCGGGCAACAAGGAGAAGGTTTTGGTCGCCGCGGCAGAGCTTTTTCATCTGAACGGGTTTCAGGCGACGGGACTGGAAGAAATTTTAAGTCAAAGCGGCGTATGCAAAAGCAATTTTTATTATCATTTTAAAAGCAAAGACGATCTTGGGCTTCAGGTAATCGAACGCCAAATGGAGGACCTGATCGAAACGCTGATCGTTCCGACGCTTGATGCCGCTAAGCAGGATGTGTATGAACGGTTGAAGCTGTTCTTCACGCGTATGATCGATTATTGCGGGAAATACGATTTTCGGCGCGGCTGCTTGTTCGGCAATTTGGCGCTGGAGCTGGGCGAGCGGCATGAGAGCATGCGGGCCAAGGTGAGCGATTTTTTCTTATATACGGAAAAACGGATTGCGGCCGTTCTTGCCGAGGCGGTCAAATCGGAGCAATTGTCGCTTAACGGACTGGAGCCGGAGGAAGCGGCGACCTCCATCGTTTCGCTGCTGCAGGGCAGCATTTTGCTGGCGAAAGGGCATCATAACAGCGACGCGATGCATCACAGCTTGAAGATGATGCTTCATTTTCTAGGCGATAACGGCCGGCGGTCGGATTTTTCGATTGCGGGATCGGCGCGGTAAAGAAATTTTATCGTAAGACTTGAGAAGTCGCCGACCGTTACCATACTCATGTAGTGAGCGAGTAGGTGGGGGATGAATCGGTGATTTCGTTTTTTTGTTTGCTGACAAAAACAGGAACACATATTCCCCTTTTTGTGGTATAATCTGCTTACGACGGTTGAACGCATTGATTGGGGCTTAACGGCTTAAAGCAAGAGAGAAAAACAGGGAAAGCCCAATAACGATAGCGTTAGGTCCTGGGAAAGCTCCGCTTCTGTTAAGGGCGGGAGCATGTCACATAATAGAAGAAGCATTTGCTTCGTGGCCAATGAGGATTGGAGGATGGAAACATGCCTGCTAAAGAGTATCGTAACGAGAGGGTTATTGCGAACCGCGAGAAGGTTGAGGAGCACGTTCGGGAAATTCTCCGTTTAATCGGCGAAGACGTTGATCGTGAAGGGCTGCTCGAAACGCCAGCCCGCGTAACGCGCATGTACGAGGAGATTTTCAGCGGCTACGATGCCGACCCCCGCGAGGTGCTTGGGGTAACGTTCGACGAGAAGCACGAAGAACTTGTCATTGTGAAGGATATCGTTTATTACAGCCAGTGCGAGCATCATATGGCGCCATTTTTCGGGAAGGTGCACATCGGCTATATTCCAAGCGGCAAGATTGCCGGATTAAGCAAATTTGCGCGGCTGGTCGACGCCGTAACGCGCAAGCTTCAAGTGCAGGAGCGCATCACGTCGGAAATCGCCGATATTATGGAAGATGTTCTGAAGCCGCACGGCATCATGGTAGTCGTGGAGGGCGAGCATATGTGCATGTGCTCCCGCGGCGTCAAGAAGTCGGGCAGCAAGACGGTAACCTCGGCGGTACGCGGTATTTTCCGCACGGATGCCGCTTCGCGTTCGGAGTTTTTGTCGCTGGTTAAAGAATAAGACGTAAATAGGGGGCCGTTCCTGGAATCGATTCCGGGAGCGGTTCTTTTTTTGCAAATTTTGATGGAACGGATTACCGCAAAAATGCGTTATCGAGCTGCTATTGGGGCCCGCTTGGAGGAAGGGATGGAGGTTCGCCGTACGCTGCAGCCCGAAATAGCCCGCTTGGAGGAAAGGATGGAGGTTCGCCAAGCACCGCAGTCCGAAATAGCCCGCTTGGAGTAAGGGATGGAGGTTCCCCGTACGCTGCAGTCCGAAATAGCCCGTTTGGGGCAAGGGATCGAGGTTCTTCGAACGCTGCAGTCCGAATTTGCCTGCTTGGAGCAAGAGATGGAGGTTCGCCGTACGCTGCAGTCTGAAATGGCCTGCTTGGAGCAAGGGATCGAGGTTCCCCGAACGCTGTAATCCAAATTTGCCTGCTTGGAGTAAGGGATGGAGGTTCGCCGTACACTGCAGTCCGAATTAGCCAGCTTGGAGCAATGGATGGAGGTTCCATGAACACTGCAGTCCGAATTTGCCGGCTTGGAGGATGGATTTACCGGTGTGACGGGCGAAATAGCCGCTGCAAGCAGGCGTTTTCGGACTGCAGGCAGGGAAAGGAAGCTGTACTCGATTCCAAGTGGGTAAAATCGGACTCCAGTGCATGCAAGCGAAGAGCGAGGAGGGGAGCTTGGAGATCGAGGAGTACACAAGGTATGCCTGTGAGGCATTTAGCGGGACCGGAATATGACAAAGTGAAATAACAAAGTCACACACAGGTATTAATACCGGCTGGAAGACCGGGTAGGGGCAAGGACGCAGCAAAAAGCAGTGAAGATGAAGGGAGGGGCGGGATAAGGAGTGGAAAGCGAAGCGGCCGCCTATATATACCCACCAAAGTGAAGCAAACGCTGGCGAAGCACATGCCGAGTACTTTGGCGGTGCCCGGAAACAAATCGTGTTTCTACCAATGCATAGAAACACGATTTTAACGAGCGGTTGGAATCCCATATCCCGACTCTCCCAGACGCGCTAACGTAGAGCCATTCGTCTAAGGACCGTCCGACGAACTTTCCGGACGGTCTTTCTATTGCAGCCGGACAAGCCGATAACCTATCCGGCTGTTTCACGTATAGCCTTTTAAAATCGGCTGCCGGACAGCCGCCCTATGTCAGTGCTTCGCCGGCGGTGCCGGCACGTCCAGGTCCGTAGCGAAGCTACCGGGCATCGCTCAGCTGCGCGCGCGTTTTGCGCATCGAAAATTTTACATGCCTCCCGCTGCGCGTAACCCCGAGCTCGTCCATCAGCCCGGCGATCAAGACGAGGCCTCTTCCGCGCGGACCGTCGTTCCGTTCCGTCACCTCCGCCAAAGCGCGCAGGTCGACGTCGAACGGCCGGCTTTCCTGACAAACGGCGATTTCAATGGTCGCATGGATCGCCGCCCACTGAATTTCAAAATACCCCGTCCGTTCCAGCGCGCCGTGATCATAAGCATTCGTGCAGGCTTCTTCCGTCGCGAGCTGCAGAAACAACGTCTCCTTGGCGCTGAAGCCGAGCTCCTCCGCCAACGTTTTGGTCATTTGCATAGCTGTCAAAATATCTTCGTAATCCCGGATTTCCAAGCTTTTGTTCGCATGTCCGGTACCGTTCCGCAAACAAGGCATGACTGACCAGCCTCCGACACGAATAGGATTTGGCAAGAGTGCGATCGCTTTCGCTTCATTTGACAGGCAGAGCTTGCATGAAAGCGACCGCATCATTGCGCTGCTTGAACAGCTTAATGAATATGCCGAACTTTACGATATCGAAAATCTCCTGCACCGTCGGCTCGATGCCGGCAATGACGACCTGCTTCTGAAGCCGCCGTCCCTGCTGAACCGCGTCAGCCATAACGCCGAGCGCGGCGCTGTTTACGTACATGACCTCGCGCAATTCAAGCACGAGACTCGCTTCGTCGGAATCTAACAGCTTCCATACGGCAAGCCGAAAATCGTCGATGTTTCTCAATGTTACATCTTTGTTCCACCACAAAATCCGGATATCGTCGAGTTTTGTGATTACCATGGTCAGCACCGCTTTCTAAAGGTGTTGGTGTCGTTCCAAGACTCAAGAAGACTGCGAAGCTGTTCACCCTTGCTGCCGAAGGGGAGGTTGCCATTCCTGCGGCAGCTCGCTTTCGCGCAGGACGCGGTCGATGTCGAGCAGTACGACAAAACGTTCGCCGTCCTTGTATATGCCGTTAATCATGCGGCTGTCGCCCGTCCCGGCATGGCTCGGCGCTTTCTCGATATCTTTGCCGTGCACCTTCAACACTTCGGTTACCCGATCGATCAGGATGCCGACGTCTTGCCGGTTCGTTTCCACAACGATAATTCGCGATTCACCGTTAAACGCCTGCGGCGGCAAGCCGAGAGAGCGGCGAAGATCGAAGACGGGCAGCAGGGCTCCCCGCAGATTGACAAGTCCGAGCATATGGGGCGGCGCGCCCGCGATATTCGTAATCGGAGGTACGACGATGATTTCCTTCACCCTGTGAATGTTGAGGGCATATTGCCCGTCCGAGAGCGTAAACGTTACGAGCTGCTGCAGATCGGCGTCCTTCGAACCTTTCTCGGCATGCTCGGATTCATGCACGCCATGCTGGGAGCCTTCTTCCTTCACAACTGCGCCTACATCGAGAATAAGGGCGACATTGCCGTCCCCGAGAATCGTCGAGCCGGATATATACGGGACGTCGCCTACGAATCGGCCGAGCGACTTGATGACGATTTCCTGGTTGCCGACCGTTTTATCGACGACCAGGCATACCCGTTTATCGGCGATGCCGACGACGACCACGAACAGGCGGTTCCCGGCTTGCGCCGTTTCGTCATGCGCGATGTT
The DNA here is from genome assembly GCF_003285015.1 of Paenibacillus contaminans. GTDB lineage: Bacteria > Bacillota > Bacilli > Paenibacillales > NBRC-103111 > Paenibacillus_V > Paenibacillus_V contaminans. The sequence goes on from NZ_QMFB01000032.1 coordinate 52,992, forward strand.
CATTTTGCGGTGCATTCGAATGAGCGGGAAAACCGTCCCCCGAATGACGCATACCTCGCGGCCTTGAATCGTCTTGATCTCGTCCTGCTGCAGCCGGACGATCTCGATCACGTTGACGAGCGGAATCGCGAACGTGCTCGGACCGAGCTTGACCAGCAGCGAACGGATAATGGCCAGCGTTAAAGGCAGCTTGACCGTCATGACCGTTCCCTCGCCGGGCGACGTATCGATATCGATAAGCCCGTTAAGCTTTTCGATATGCGAGCGGACGATGTCCATGCCGACGCCGCGGCCGGACAAGTCTGTGATTTTATCGGCCGTGGATACGCCGGAGCGGAAAATGAGGGAGACGAGCTCCTTATCGGTCATCCGGCTCGCTTCCTCCGCGGTGACGAAGCCTTTGCGGATGGACGCTTGCTTGACCTTCTCGGGATCGATGCCGCGGCCGTCGTCGGCGATCGAGATCACGATCTGGTTCTCCTGGTGCATGGCTTTCATGACGAGCTTGCCCCGTCTTGTTTTGCCGGCATTTTCTCTATCTTCTGGGCTTTCGATGCCATGATCCGCGGCGTTGCGCAAAATGTGGATGATCGGGTCGCCAATCTCTTCAATTAACGTCCGGTCGAGCTCCGTTTCTTTGCCTTCCATCACAAAATCGATCTCTTTGCCGGCAACTTGCGCCGCATCGCGAACAAGCCGCGGGAACCGGTTGAACAGCTGCTCGATCGGCAGCATGCGCGTTTTCATCATGCCGTCCTGCAAATCGGAGATGACGCGGCCGAAGCGGCTGCAAATATCGTTCAGCACGGCGGCGTCCTCATGCTCCTTGAAATGCTCGTTAAACCGGCTTTGGAACTGCTGCAGCCGCGTGTTGTCGATGATCAGCTCGCCGACGAAATTAAGCAGCTTTTCCAGGCGATCGACGTCGACGCGGACCGTTTGACTGACCTTCAGCTTGGCTTCCGCTTCCGAGCGCGGCTTCGGCAGCTCCTCTGCAGGCTCCTCGACCTGGCAGGCTTCGGTCTCCTGATCCGCTTGAAGGGTCCGGCCTTCGCAGAAGCTGTCGAGATTGTGACGATTGACCGCAGCGATATGGAAATTGTCGATTTGCGAAATTTGATTCATGCCGTGAATGAACGACTGCCGGTTTTCCTTCGTGACGACGATGAAAACGAGCGTTCCCTGAAATTTGTACTCGTCTTCGATTTCTTCGGTGCTTGGATAGGAGACGATGACCTCGCCGAGCTCTTTCAAACTGTTGTAGACGAGCAGAGCCCTGACCGACTTCATGGCGGCATCGCGAAGCAATTGAACGTAGATCGCCATCACGTGAAAGCCGTCGCGAATCGCCTCAAGGACCGTATCCCGCTGATAATCGTCGAGACTGACGAGCAGGGAGGAGGGAGGAACGTCTCCGGCTGTCTCTTCATGAATCGCCGTTCCTTCGGACGCCGCGTCGGCGCCGCCTTTGGCCTGCTTATAAATGCGATCGAGCGCATCGGTCAAAGGGCGTATATTCGTTCCCTCCAGCGCTCCGTCGATAATGGCTTGTCTAAGCACCTTCAGATAATCGATGGAATGAAAAAGCGCGTCGATAATCGAGGCATCAACTGCCAGCTCGCGGTTGCGGATCAGCTCGAAAACGTTCTCGATGCTGTGCGTCAAATCCTTGAGCGGCTCGAAGCCCATTGCGGCTGCTGAGCCTTTGAGCGTATGGGCGGCGCGGAATATGTTCGAAACGGTATTCATATCGCTGCCGTCCCGCTCCAGCTCAAGCAGCCCGGAGTCCAGCATCTGAAGCTGTTCGTTCAGCTCGTCCAAGAAAACGCCCATGTAGGCGGACGTTTGCAAATCCATAGTAATCCGCCTCCTTACCGGTGAATAATATCGTCGTACATAATCCGCTCAAGCTTGAGCAGGCTGACCAGCCCGTCCCCGGTTTTGCCGATGCCGGCCACGTAGCGGTTTTCAAGTCCGCCGATCCGTTCCGGCGGCGGCTGAATTTCGCGGAAGGAGGTGACCTGATACACTTGATCGACGATCAGGCCGACCATGGCGTCTCCATCGTTCACAATAACGATCCGGCTCGAATTCGTGAAAGGAATTTCCGGCAATCCGAACCGTTTCCGCAAACTTACCGCCGGGGCTACAGTCCCGCGAAGGTTGAAGACGCCGAGCAAATAAGGCTTGCTGTTTGGAATTTCCGTAATTTGCTGCATTTTTATAATTTCGCGGATATCCTGAATCCGAAAAGCATACCGCTCGCCGGCGATACCGATTTCTACAAACTGTTCTTGATTGACGACTGTCATGCCATTCACCCGTTCTCAGATTTGATTTGAAAGGAGGAACGCCGTTTTCGTCCGTGCCGTACAGACGGCTCAAACCGACTGAACGCGAGCCGTTAGCGGATTCTAAAAGCGGATACCGCACCGTTCAGCTCTTCCGCAAGCCGGGCCAGCGATTGGGAAGCGGAGGCGGTTTCTTCCGCAGCGGCCGCGGCTTCCTCGCTTGTCGCAGCGATCGCTTCGACGGAGTTAAGCACTTCCGTGGATTGAGCGGATTGCTCCTCGCTGGCTGCTGCGATTTCATTTACCTGCGAAGCGGAATCGTTCACTTTGTTCATAATTTGCCTCAAAGCGGCTTCGATCTGCTTCGAGAGCGAAACGGCAAGCGCAACCGCCTCGGCGCTGCTTCCCGTATTCGCCTGCATGCCTTTGATAATGGCGGCGATTTCCTTCGTCGCATTGCCGCTCCGTTCGGCAAGCTTGCGAACCTCGTCGGCGACTACGGCAAACCCTTTGCCTTGTTCGCCCGCACGAGCCGCTTCGATGGCGGCATTAAGCGCCAACAGGTTCGTCTGGTCGGCAATGTCGTCGATTACCGATATAATATGGCCGATTTTGCCGGAGTCGTCCTGCAGCAGTCCCATCCGCTCCTCAAGCTTCGCCATAGCCTCCATCGTCGCTTCGATCGTCGAGCCTCCGCTAACGGCTACGTCTCTCGCCTGAATGGATGCGTCGGCTGCCGCTTCAGCGCTTAAGGCGACGGTCTGGATCGCCGTCGACAGCTCCTTGAAGAGCTCATTGACGGTTTGCGCAGAGCCGGACTGGGTGCTTGCTCCGCTCGCAATCTCCTGCGTGCTGGCCGATATTTGCTGCGCTGCGGCCGCTACGTTTTGCGAGGAGGAGAGGACGCTTCCGATCAGTTGCTTGAGATTGCCGAGCATCCGGTTCGTCGAATCCGCGAGATTGCCCAGCTCGTCCTTGTTTTGGACTTCGACGTTCGGGATCGTCAGATTGCCTTTGGCCACTTCGCCGATGCTTTCCGTAACGAGAGCAAGCGGCTTCGTAATCGAGCGTGTCAGCAGGAAGGCGATCGTCAGTCCGAGCACGAGCCCGGCGACGATCATCACGATGCCGATCGTAAGACCGGACGTGTAGGCGTCATGCGAGTCTTGAGCGGATTGTTTGCTCCCCTCGTGGTTGTAGAGGACTAGGGCGTCCATTCCCTCAAAAAGCCCTTTGAGCTTGCCGAGGCTTTCCTCGTAGGCGGAGAACGCATTATCGCGGTCGTTCGTCCGGCTGATTCTGAGCGTTTCTTCGTTGAGCGGCAAAAACTGCTCCCACGAATCGGTTATTTTTTTGAGCTGCTTCCGGTCCTCTTCCTCGAAGATCGTTTTCGCATAGTCGTCGATTGCTTGGTCAAGCTTGGCCAGCACGGCGGTTCTTTCCTTCTCGGCGGCTTCCATGGCGGCTTTATCCGGCGATAAAATATGCGACAATGTCGTGCTCAGCACATATTCCTTCAAGTAGCTGATCGTGTTGATCGTTTCCACGGCGGGCGTCCAAGTTTCGGTGATTTGCTTCGTCTCGCTGTTCATGGTTGACATTTTATACAGAGCGATAGAGCCGACCAAGCATGTAATGAGCAGCATAGCGATGAAGCCTGCGTACAATTTTTTTCCAACCGTCAATTTCATGACGCATCCCCCCATGTTCTTATAGATGCTGGAAGGCGAGCCTTCCGCTCCGATTCCCGGCAACTCGGCATTTTGGGAATATAGTTCTTAAGTCTTAATCTATTGCTCTTTAACTCCCTCCTGTCCGCGGATTTTCAGGAAATGCATCTTTTCGTCCTTTCTTTAATTTCGCATGAAAGATAGGTAATAAGTATCACCTTAGCTTCCTTTTATGTGTCCTATTTCGATAATATGAGACAGGAACCGATTCCTATAGACAGTGAAATAGGCGGCAGCAGGACGTTTCGACAAAAGGGGGTGGCGTTTGATGTCATATTTCAGTGGAAAACGACAGTTCATGCTAAAGCTCCCGTCCGGCCGGATAACGGGAACGGGAAAAACCGGTCTGCCTTGGCGGCAAACCGGTTTCTCGGTCCATCATGTTGAGATTAAGCCGATTAAGCGCGGCGCTGCTGTTCCCCCGTCGCATAAATTTTGGCCATCGCTTGCGTGCGGTCGGTGACGCCAAGCTTCTCGTAAATTTTCGTAATATGATTTTTTACGGTATGTGCGCTTATGAACAGCTTCTGGGCGATTTGCAAATTGCTCATCCCTTTCATGACCAGAGCGAGCACTTCCTTCTCCCGCGGGGTGAGCGCGCTGTCGTAAAACATGGCGGGCGGAGCTTCCTTAGGAATGCCTGAAAGCGGATGTGCGGCATTATGCGAGTGATCCTTGGCGGAGTCGGCCCAGCTTCGCTGAAGGAAAACCTCCCCCATGAGCGATAGAGCGGTAAGGAAGGGGCGCTGCTGCTCGCAAGTCTCCGCGTCATCCAGCCCGACGGCGAGAACGCCGATCACTTCTCCTCTGCAAATAAGAGGGAATTCAAAAATAAATCGGCTCCATTCATTTTCCAACAAAACGGGCGTGCGGGAAGGAAGAGCTTGCGGCTGCTTGGCAAAATATCGCCTCGATATCGACTTGGCGTATTTCTCGATTTGCTCGGCGTTTAGCTTTTTGGATACGACATGCGCCTGATTGGACTCGCCGGGCCGTTTGATGACGACGCAAGCATACGTTCCCTGTACGAGGGTGACGCTTACATCGGCCAGCATGTGCAAAATCGTGCGCAGATCGACGCTTTCCGCCATCGCCTGAGCGATTTCGAGCAGCAGCGAGAGGCGTGCCGTCTGCCTGTTTTTCATTTCTTCCTGAAGAAAAGCATCCAGCTTGGCCGTGAACGCATTCATCAGCAGGCTGCCGAGGGCAAGTCTGTGGGGGGAAGCCGCCGCTTCGGAAACGATGCCGCCGAAGAGAACGCCTCTGAGCTTGTTTTTGATTTTAACCGGAAAACAGATCAGCTCGTTGGGATGCACCCCGCGCTCCGTGAAAAAGTCCGTTCGCGGGTCCCATGCGATATGCTCCCAGCGCCGCATCGTTCCCGTAAGCCCGGCTTGGCCGAGAAAGCCTTCGCCAAGGGAAAATTCGCCGCCGTTCAGCTGCTCGTACAAGGTGCCGCCTGCCGTATCGGTAATGCGAAAGCGTTCGTTCTCCAGGAATCCGGCATATCCGGCGAAATCCAAGCTTAAGGTTTGCGTCATCTGCTCCAGAAGAACGCGAGGCTGCAAGGTCGTACATTCGCGGTGCAAAAAATCGTTGATTCTGTGAATGTGATCGTCATACGTCTCCAATAAGTACGCTTGATGAAGGAGGGTGGAGGCAATTTCCGTCATTTGCGCGAGCTTCTCCAGCATAGCTTGCTTCTGGCCCTCCGACGTATCGGGGGTTAGTGCAACGGCCTCCCTGAGCTGATCGGCGTTTGCGCTGCCGCTAATAAGCGCGCGCTGGATAAGCGCCCTGTTTTGCTTTTCGATGATGACGCCCGCCCATATGTATGCTTCGTTCACGCCGTTTACTTTAATGGGGGAGATCATGATCTTGAAGCCGGACTGGATTTGGTAGACGATCGGTTTGTTGATGTTCGAAACATCCTTCAAAATATGCATCAGAGGCTGCTGCTGAGGCAGAAAATGCTCCGCCAGAAGATGAGCTGCGATCTGAGGCACCGTTCTTTCCGTTAAGCACCTGCCGCCTGCATCCGTAATGGTCATGCACAATCCGCAAACATTCGAGTAAGCGTCCTGCAAATGCTGCAGTTGATTCAGCAGCTGCTGTTCCATCATTTACACCGCCCTTTGCTTGTGAAGTCTAAGTTGTACCGCGAATGTGAAATAGCTGACCAGCCGTCGTTCTCCTATTAACCCTATAAGAGTTTATATCGGTATAGTTATACGGTTTCATTAACGGCGTTTACGGCAAATCGAGCGTGGGCCGGGAGCGTCTTTGAAGAGGGCTTTGACGGCGATTTCGCCGTTCATGCGATGGGTTTGCGGGATTACCCGTATCATGCTGCAATAAGCTTTACGCTTTGCCGCCGGATCGGGTATACTAAATGTAAACCGAGTTTCATGTGATGAAACATATTGCGGGATGGAGAGGAAGGCGGCGCGGATGGAAGACGCCAAATTAACGGTACGGGCGGTGGAACGCGCCCTTGATATATTGCTTTGCTTCCGGGAAACGACGGATTTAAGTTTGACGGAAATTGCGGCACGCGTAGATTTGCATAAAAGTACGGTACACCGGCTGCTCGCTTCGCTTGAAGGGAAAGGCTTCGTCATCCGCAATGCGGCTACGGAGCGGTATAAGCTCGGCTTCCGCATATTTGAGCTGAGCGCCAATATGTCGCAGAGCAACGATCCAGAGGTGCTGCTGCTGCCGGAGATGGAGAAGCTTCGCGACTTGATCGGCGAGACGGTCAGCTTGTACGTGCGCGACGGCTTGGAGCGCGTGCGGGTGCAGGCCGTGCAGAGCAACCAGCCGATCAGGCGTTACGCGCCGGTCGGGGCCCGGCTGCCGCTGTACGTCGGCGCGTCGAGCAAGGTGCTTGTCGCGTTCGCTGAGTCGAACATCGAAGCGCATGTGCTGCAGGCTGCCGATTGGCCGGCGTGGCTGGACAGGCAAGCGTACGCTCAGCAGCTGCACGAGACGCGCGAGCTCGGCTTCGCGACGAGCATCGAGGAGCGCGAGCCCGGCGCCGCGGCTATTGCGGCGCCGATCTTCAATCACGCGCATAAGCTGGTTGCGGCGATCGCGGTTTCCGGGCCGGCCAACCGGCTGACGGCGGAAAAAATGCGGGAGCATGCCCCGCAAGTGGTGGAGTTTGCTTCCCGCATGGGCGCGATGCTTATGTAGAGGGAGCCGGTTCGCTGCCGGCGCACAATCGGATTGGTCGGCGGCAGCGGCGGACCCTCAGTTTTGCTTTTGGATTTTCGCCGGATTGTTGATTTTGTAAGGAACCGGATTTTTCGTAAGCTTTTTGGCTACGATTTTGCCCTCAAACGTTATTTTGTCCCCGACTTCCAGCTCCTGTTTTTTGAGCGTGGCGCTATGGCTGGACCAGGCGGCGCCGACTTCGACGGCAGGCTCCTCGATGCAAACCGCTTCGTAGATGACGACTTCATCGTCGGTATCGGAGAAATGGTTCGGAACCGTCGTAAATTCCTTGACGATCGCGGTCATTTTGACTTTTTCCTCGGGAAGCTGGAGCTTCTGCGTTTTCTCCTTTTTGGTTTTCTCCTTTGCAGGCTTGTCGGTTTGCGGCTTCTCGGGTTTTGCTTCCGCTGCCGCTGCGGGCGGCGCTTCTTCCTTCGCCGTCTCGGGCTCGGCCGGCTCCGATTCCTGATCGGCGGCTTCATCGGCTGCAGCCGCGAGCTTCTGGCCATAATTCGCCGCCTGCATCTCCTTCAGGAACGAGGGGTGGATGCAGTGCAGCTGCTTGTTGTCGAACTGGATGACCGCCGTTATATGATCGACAAGCCCGATAATGCTGCAGGCGATATTCATTCCGTTTCCTTTATAGAAGAACGCTTTGGTCTTGACAGCCTTCTCCGATAGCAAGCCCCATTCCTTGCATTGATCGATTTGCGCCTCCTCGTTCTCGAAGGCGTTGTACGTGCTTGGTTCGATGGCGAATGCATATGCCATAGCTTCTCCGTCCTTTCTTGTAAAGGTTGTACCCGATGCCGCCTTGAACACGAGGCGGCAGTTTCGCAGCCCCGTACCGCTGCTGCGGCACGTGGAAGCCGGGAGCCGGTGCCGTTTGCTGCGATGCCGGGCCGTCTGCAAAATATGTTTAGCGCTTCCGCTTACTCCGGCTGCTCGCCGTCAAGCAGCAGCCCGGCGATATAGCGCGCTACGCCGTCTTCATCGTTGCTCTCGACGATCCGGTCGGCCATCTGCTTCAGCCGTTCCTGCGCATTGGCTACGGCGATGCGCGTTCCTGCCGCTTCGAACAGGCCGACGTCGTTCAGGTTGTCGCCGAATGCCGTAATATGGGCGGGATCGACGTTCATGTAACGAGCCCATAAGGCGGCGCCTTCGCGTTTATTCGCTTTCGGGTGGCTGGCCTCAAGGAAGTAATGATTATCGATGTAGGGGTCCTTCGTATAATGGAGATGCAGGCCTTTCCCGAACGTTTCCGAGAGCTCCTGACGAAGCGGCTCCAGCTCTTCGTGGAGCCCGATGTAAGTGACGCCGAGCGTCCGGAACGTTTCCGGACAGGCCAGCGTTTCCACCTCCCGAAAGCGCGGATCCCCCTGCCGGCTGTTGAAAAATTGCCGCTCGCCCCATCTGACGATCGGTTCGTGCAGAACGCGTTCCGTATCCTCATGGTCCAGCGCGAACAAATAAGGCGTCAGCTGCCGCCGCTTGCCCAGCCCGATGATCGCATTCGCCGTTGCGGGCTCCAGCCAGAAGCCCTCCAGAACCTTTCTGCGAACCGGATCGAACAGAAGCGCTCCGTTATAAAGAACGAGCGGGGCGTTCCATGGAATGGCCGAGACGACGCTGCTCGAGCTTGTATAGCTTCTGGCCGTCGCATAGCTGACCGGGATTCCCTGCCGGATGGCCGCAGTCAGCGTCCGCTTCGTATATTCGGAAAGCGTCGCGTCCGAACGAAGCAGCGTACCGTCCAGATCGGTCAAAACGATCGTTGAGCTTTCCCGCATGCCGGGGACCTCCTCTATGGTAGTGCGAGTGTAAAAAGGCCGCTTTTCAAACTGTCTTAGTGATCGACGATAGTCAGCTTCGCTCCCTCTTCCCCGTCCGGAGCGGCGAGCGCCGCCGTCCCGCCGATCGGGAAGGTGAGCTGCGGCGTCGTATGTCCGAAATCGACGTCGGCGATGACCGGAATGCCGGCCAGCTCCGGCTTGCTCCGGACGATTGCGGCCAGCTTGTCCGGCGTCATGCGGGAGCCGATTTGGAAGCGGCCGATGACGATGCCCTTAACCCCCTCGAAGCCGGGCTGATGGATGAGCGACTGGAGATCGCGGTCGAACGTTTCCGGAGACACGATATAATCATCCTCCACGAATAGAACGCTCCCGTCAAGCGAAGGCATAAACTCGGTTCCCTGGAGCAGATTAAGCGTGCACAGATTGCCGCCGATTATTTTGCCGGTCGCTTCTCCCGGTTGGATGACGGTCCATCCGTCGTTTGGAATAAACGTGCGCGGGGCGTCGGAACGGTACCAAGGATCGTCGCTCCAAACCGCAGCGGGGCGGATCTCGAAGGGCGCTTCCTGCATGAGGCATCTGACGAAGCCTTCTCTCGTATAGGAAAGTCCCTCCGGCATGGCGAAGCTCGAGAAGTTGGGGCCGGAATAGGTGACGAGTCCGGCCTTGGCGGCAATCGCATTGCCGAGCGCCGTAATATCCGAATATCCGCAAAGGATTTTGGGATTTTCGCGAATAAGCGCATAATCGAGGCGGCGAAGCAGCTGGTTACAGTTTTCGCCGCCAAGAACGGCTAATATACCTTTGACGTTCGGATCGCGGAAGGCGTCGTGCAGATCGGCGATCCGGGTTTCGACCGTTGATGAATCGAAGGCGTCCGTTTCCATGACGTGTTTGCCGAACGTGACGCGCAAGCCGAGCTGCTCGAGCCGCTGTTTGGCCAGTGCGACGTGCTCGGGAAGGAGACGCGACATGCTTTTGGACGGTGCGACGATGCGGATTTCATCCCACGGTTTCAGCTTGGCGGGAATCGTTTCGGTCGTTCTGGCCGACGGAGGGGTTGGAGTAGGGTGTCCGCCGCCGGTCCGCTCGCTTCGAGAGCCGCTTATGAACGTCTGGATAGGGCCGTCCCAGCCGCTCTCCCGGATCTCCGCGTAATTGCCGTTCGTGTAGCTGCCGATGACGGAACGCCAAAAAGCCTGGGCCGGCACATTCGCTTCCATCTGGCCGACCTTCCATTTGCCGGGAAAACGGTCGAACATCGCGACGGCGAGCCTTTCGCCAAGTCCTTTATGACGGTAATGTTTCATGATGAAAAATTCCGCCATCGAATATATGTCCGCTCCGTCCGCTTCCTCGCCGATCGATCGTATGAGGGCGAACCCCGCCCAATGGCCGTCCGCTTTCAGCAGAAAGGCGAACCTTCCCGTCTCCGTCCAGTAATGATCCAGATAGCGGTAGCCGTACAGCCCGTGCTCATCGACGTTTAGCGCCTCATAGCCGCTCATGTCGTACGTATAAAGCTCCAGCAGATGCCGGAGGACAAGCTTGTGCCCGATAGCGGCCTGCTCGATTGCATATTGCATGGCGTTACCCCTCCAATCTCCTGGCCAAGGCACCGAGGCTATGCCGGACTTGCGCCGTTTTCCAAGATAATACCATTATTTCGGCCGCTTTTGTGAAAAATAGAGGAATTACGCACCTCCGGGTGGAAAAAAGTTAATCCGAGTCAACGTGGAAGCGGCTGTACGTTATTGCAGCGGCATACGGTATGAAGTTCGTCTCGGTGAAGCGTTACCGCCGATCATGGAATGGGTAATGAAAATTAGACGCTTTTTGCATGTTAAAATGAACGATAACCAACGACATATGAACCCGGGGGTTTGCGATGGAAAGCTTTACGTTTCTGGGAAACGGCGATTCGATGGGGGTTCCCCGCGTTTACTGCGCTTGCGGAGTATGCGGGGAGGCGAGGCGGACCGGCCTGAACCGGAGACTTCGCTCGTCCGTCATGATACACACCGAAGCCGGCGATCTGCTGCTCGATTGCGGACCGGATTGGACCGGGCAAATGGAAGGGATCGGCTGCAGAGGCATTGATCACGCGCTTGTTACGCATGCGCATTTCGATCATATTGGGGGCCTGCCGGAGTGGGCCGACGCCTGCCGGTGGCTCGGGAGCAAAGGAAACGTCTATGCCCCTTCGGAGGTGCTGGAGACGATAGCCGCGCAATTTCCTTGGCTCCGGCGCAACCTGAACGTTCATCCGAATGACGGCGGCATGACGTTCGGCGGCTGGAGCATCAAGCCGTGGAAGGTATGCCACGGAAAGAACGGTTTTTCGTACGCGTACCGGTTCGAGAAAGGCGGGTATGCGTGGGCGTACTGCTCCGATGCGATCAATCTGCAGGGGGAGGAAAAAGCGCCGCTGGCCGATCTCGATCTGCTTGTGCTCGGAACGAATTTTTATCACGAGGAAGCGCCTATGCCAACACGTTCCGTATACGATATGACCGAAGCTTTCGAGCTGATTCGCGAGACGGGGCAGAAACGGACGATTTTGACCCACTTGTCGCACGGGGTGGATGTGCGCGAGGCGTATCCGCTGCCGGAGGGAGTGGAGCTGTCTCGCCGCGGCATGCAAGTGACGCTGGGAGCGGACGTGCAGCCGCTGTAGCCGCTTTACGGGCTGAACCGTGCGCATAGTGGAGAAAACCTTAACGTGTAATCAACGCCCCGTTTCCTCCGAAATTCTGATAGACTTAAGGACGAAGCAAATTTCGGATGGCAAGGGGAAAAGGGAATGCGGGGAATTGCAATTCTGCTTGGTTTTCATTTATTCGGACTGCTGCTGCAAAAAGGGCTTCATATCCCGCTGCCGGCCAATGTGCTGGGGCTTATTCTGTTTACGGCCGCATTGTTTCTGAAGATCGTCAAGCTGGAATGGGTCGAGGCTTCGGCGCAGTTTTTGCTTAAGCATATGATGCTGTTTTTTGCCCCTGTCGTCGTAGGCACGATGGCGTTTATGCCATATATACGCAGCAGCTGGCTTGCGGTCGTCCTGAGCCTTGTCGTCAGCGCGTTCGTCGGACTGATCGTGACGGGCGGCGTCGCTTCCTTGCTCCAGCGCGGGGAGCGCCGGGTCGTAACGCCGACGCCCGGGCAAAGCGGAGAGGGGCCGGGCTTATGAGCTTGCCCGCTGCTTTGCAGACTGCGGCCGCAGAGCCGCTGTTCGGCGTCGCCGCGACGGTTCTCGCCTATGCGGGCGCGCAGCGGCTGCACCGCCGCTGGAAATGGCTGCATCCGCTGTTCGTTTGCGCCGGCGGGCTCATCGTGCTGCTGCTCGCGCTGGATGTGCCGTACGAATCGTACCGAGAAGGCGGCGACCTCGTCGCATTTTTTCTCGGACCGGCGACGGTCGCGCTCGGCGTCCCGCTATATAAGCAAGCCGATCGGATACGCCGGCATGCGGCCGCGGTGCTGTCCGCGGTCACGATCGGCTCGTTCAGCTCGATCGCCAGCGCCGGCTTTCTCGTGTGGCTGCTCGGCGGATCGCGGGAGCTGATGGCGACGATGATGCCGAAATCGGCGACAAGCCCGATCGCGATCGAAATCGTGCGCCAGGCGGGCGGCATTCCGGAGCTGGGGGCCGTTTTTACGGTGCTGACCGGGCTGCTCGGCAGCATGATCGGACCCGAGCTGCTGAGGCTGCTCGGCATTCGCGGCGAGCTGTCTGTGGCGGTCGCAGTCGGAACGGCCGCTCACGGCATCGGCACCGCGCGGCTTATCCGCGAGTCCGAGACGCAGGGCGGTCTCGGCGGGCTGGCGATGGCGATCGCAGGCATCGTGACGGCGCTGGCTTTTATGCCGCTGTACGGCTGGCTGCATCCTTGAATGGATAATTAGACAACATAAGGAAGCGTAAATAGAAGACGGGCGGAAGGTCCGAAGGGTAAGGGGAGAAAAAACGATGGCCGGCAAGCCGATTAGCAATGAAATTTTTACGCCGTATATGGCGTTTATGAGGGAAGATTGGGCGAAACTGCGCGACCAAACGCCGCTGAGTTTGACTGCGGATGACATATGCAAGCTGCGGGGAGTGAACGACGAGCTTTCGCTGGATGAGGTGCAGGATGTGTACCTGCCGCTTTCGCGGCTGCTGAACATGTACGTAAAGGCGACGCAGGAGCTCCACGGAGCCGCGCAAACGTTTTTCGGCAGCGAAGCGCAGAAGGTTCCGTACATTATCGGTATTGCAGGCAGCGTGGCGGTGGGCAAAAGCACGACGGCGCGCGTCTTGAAAGCGCTGTTGTCGCGGTGGCCGAATCATCCGAAGGTGGATCTCGTCACGACGGACGGGTTTTTATATCCGAACCGGATTTTGGAGGAGCGCGGCATCATGAGGCGCAAGGGGTTTCCGGAAAGCTACGACACCAAGCGGCTGCTTCGTTTTCTGATCGACGTCAAATCCGGCAAGCCGCAGCTCGAATGCCCGTTATATTCGCATCTGACCTACGATATTTTGCAGGACGAGAAGCAGGTGGTCGACCGTCCGGACGTCCTGATCGTCGAGGGGTTGAACGTGCTTCAAGGGCCGCGGGTCGGGAAATCGGATTCGGCGCCGCAGCTGTTCGTCTCGGATTTCTTCGATTTCTCGATTTACGTGGATGCCGGGGAGCAACATATCGAGCGCTGGTATATCGAGCGGTTTAACGTGCTCCGCGAAACGGCGTTCCGCCAGCCGTCCTCCTACTTCAAGCGCTACAGCGGCCTGACTAAGGAGGAGGGCGAGGCGGTAGCCGCAAGTATTTGGAAGGAAATTAACTTGGCTAATCTTCGGGCGAATATTTTGCCGACGAAATACCGCGCCCATCTTATCCTCAAAAAACAGGCGGATCATTCCGTCGAATCGGTGCTGCTGCGGAAGCTGTAGTTGAAATCCGGCAAATATAATTGTAAAACGAGAAGGTTCTCGCTATTAGCCGATCGGGTGAATGCGGAAATGGCGGCCTTCCTGGGCCCGGTTTAATGGGAGGCAGGGAGGTCGTGCCCGGTCTTGCTTCCGGCCGCTCAGCAGCAGCCGGAGGCCCGCGTTCCGAAGCCGCTTTCGCGTTTGCCGTAGGGCAGCACCCGGGGGCAAAGGCGCCGCTCGCGCATCCGGCTGGGCAATAGCTGCCCTAAGCCGACTGCCGCTATTCCTTAGCGAATCTCGAAATCAGCCGCGAGTCTTGCTTTCAGATCGGTCATATACCCGTCGAATTGCTTGACGAGCCGATATTGTCCCGGCTCAAGCTTGCGTTGGAACTCAACATTCTCTTCGAACGATTCTCCCGGTTTTACATGAATACCGATGGCGGGAACCGCTCTGTTATCGGGGATAGGCATCCATCCGTCCTGTTCTTTGCGGAAAATCGCGTATCCGTAGCCGAAAAACAATTCGGTCGGTCCGGCGTTGTACAGCTTCAATTTCGTTTGTTCGGAGCCGGCAGCAGGCTGTTCGACCTCGAGGCGGGCATTGAGCTCATGCGCCGGCACGAAAAGAGGCGAGATCAGCGTGTCCTCTACGGCGTTCTCCGGGGACAACATTTCTACGCTGAGCAAGTAGTTGACGTTCGGCTGCTCAGGCATTTTATACGAGAAGTCAAGCCGCCCGTTAACGGCGTTTGTGATGTCGGCCGCGTATTCTTTAAGAAGCTCTTTTCTTTTTCCGTTCGGATCCCGGCTTGTTATTTGAAAACGGACGGAACGCCCCTCCGGCACTTTCCCTATCCCGACTCCGGCCTCGCCGCCTGCCTGCTGTTCTCCTGCAGAAATCGACATAATGAGCGAAAAGCCGTTTTCCCCCTCGAACCATTTGCCGGTCCGGGGACCGTAATCTTCGGCGGCGGCTAGCGCCATATCTCGCGATAGCATAGCGGATTTTTGTACCGTATCCGGATCGCCGACGGTGTCCGTCAATTGCCCGACAGTCGTATCCGCGACGGGGGATGGAACAGCCTCGGGCGGCTTCGGATTCGATTTGCTTCCGCAGCCTGCGAGCGCAACGCCCAGTAAAACAATCGTAAGAAACCTTCGCACATGTATTCCCCCTTTTTCCTTTACAGACGATTCTGTAAATGAATTGGTTACACCTTTTTCGTAAAAGTCCTGTTATACTAGGAGTGGGCCGACTCGCCCGTATTTGATGTGCATGGGAGCGTGCTTGCTTTGATTATCAAGTTCATTCGGTTGCGTTAATGGGATGTGTTTGCGTTCATTATGCCCCTCCATTTTTTTGATAAGAGGAGTACGGGCTTATTTGAGTGTGCATGTTTGCCTTTAACCAAATTCGAATGAAACGGGGATTGCGCCATGAGCGAAAAAATGATCAACATCAACGGAATCGATATATGCGCCGAGAGCTTCGGAAATCCGCAGCATCCGGCTGTTCTGCTAATAATGGGAGCCATGTGTTCGATGGTTTACTGGGACGAGGAGTTTTGCGAGCGGCTGGCCGATACGGGGCGATACGTCATTCGGTACGATAACCGGGACGTAGGGCGGTCCGTGGCTTACGAACCTGGAACCTCAGGCTATAAAGTAGCCGACATGGCGGATGACGCCGTCGGCGTGCTCGATGCTTACGGGATCGAACGGGCCCACATCGTCGGAATGTCGCTCGGCGGTATGATCGCGCAAATTATGGCGGTAAATTATCCGCACAAAGTCAGATCCGTCACGCTGATGATGTCGAGCATCTTCGGATCTGACGACATCGACCGCGGGCTGCCGCCGATGGATGAGCGCATTTTGGCTTACCATGCCAATGGAGCGTCGCTGGACTGGTCCGATGAAGAAGCGGTCGCGCATTACCTCGTTGCAGGATCGCGGCTGCTCTGCGGCTCGAAGCATACGTTCGACGAGAAGAGGGCGTATCGTCAGGTAAGAGCGGAAATAAAAAGGGCGAACAACCTGCTCAGCATGTTTAATCACGCTCTCCTTAAAGGCGATGCCTACTATGAGGGAAAAATAGAAGGTATCGAGGCGCCCGCGCTTGTTATTCACGGCACGGAAGATACCGTGCTTCCTTACGAGCATGGCTTGGCGCTTGCCGGCATCATTCCCGGCGCATCGCTTTTAACCCTCGAAGGAACGGGGCATGAGATTCATTTTGACGATTGGGACACTATCATTGCCGCTATTGCGAAGCAATCGTCGGAACGCTAGACCGAATACTCCCGGACAATCTAAAAAAATCCCCGTTGCGGCCAAGTGCTTGGCTGTAACGGGGATTTTCGCATCGACAGGCAATTATGGCGCGAACGGATCGACGACTGCCGCATAGCATGCGGCTGACGTCTGATGACGCCTGATGGGCTTGTTATTCTGCCAGCACTTCCGCGTCGAAATATTCTACGCGCGCTTGCTTCCGTGCGTCTTCTCCGCGCGTGCCGCCATGCGACTTCGCGAAAAATTCGCTGTTCAAGTACGCCTCGAACGCCTCTTTATTTTCCCAACGCGTAACGACCTTCAGACTGCCTGCATCGCTCCACAGCTCAAGTCCGGCAAAACCCGCGAATTGCTTCATCATTCCGGCATTTTGGCGGAACATCGGCTTCATCATGTCTGGATTCGGCACTTCAATCGTATTAACGGCAATGTACATAAGGATCGCCCTCGCTTTATGATAGTTTTTGCGAGCATTTAGTCATGCGTGACTATCTGTCCGTAAAACAAGTTTAGCAAATCGCCGCTTATATAGTCAAACGTGACTAAACGATTCAACAAAATCGTCACATTTTCCGTTCAAACAAATGACAAAAGGCGTTCCCTCCGGCAGAAAGCTCTGCTGGAGGGAACGCCTTATTGCGGAGTACGATTACTTGTTAGCCATCATTTGACGCAGGACGGTTTGCAAAATACCGTCGTTGCGGAAGTAGTCGACGTCGACCAAGCTGTCGAGACGTACGATCACTTCGAACGTGAAGCTAGTGCCGTCCGTGCGGGTAGCCGTAACGGATACTTTTTGGCCAGGCTGCACGTCATTGTTGATGCCGGCGATGTCGAACGTTTCCGTTCCCGTAATGCCGAGCGATTTCCAGCTTTCGCCGTTCGCGAATTGCAGCGGCAGAACGCCCATGCCGACGAGGTTGGAGCGGTGAATACGCTCGAAGCTTTCGGCGATGACGGCTTTCACGCCGAGCAGGAACGTTCCTTTAGCCGCCCAGTCGCGGGAGCTGCCTGTTCCGTACTCTTTGCCGGCGATAACGACAAGCGGCGTGCCTTCCGCTTGGTATTTCATCGATGCGTCGTAGATCGACATGACTTCGCCTGTCGGCAGGTATGTCGTAACGCCGCCTTCCGTTCCCGGAGCCACTTGGTTGCGGATACGGATGTTTGCGAACGTACCGCGCATCATCACTTCGTGGTGACCGCGACGGGAGCCGTACGAGTTGAAGTCTTCTCTCTTCACGCCGTGCTCAATCAGGTACTTACCGCCCGGGCTGTCGGCTTTGATGTTGCCGGCAGGGGAGATATGGTCGGTCGTTACGGAGTCGCCCATAAGTGCAAGAGCTTTGGCTCCGTGTACTTCGGCGATGTCGCCTACAGTCGTGTCAAGATCTTTAAAGAATGGCGGCTCTGCGATGTACGTGGACTTCTCGTCCCACTCGTACAGTTCGCCTTCCGGTACGTCGATCGCGTTCCAGCGCTCGTTGGCGCGGAATACGTTCGAGTATTTATCGCGGAACATATCAGCGTTAAGGGAACTGCTAACGGCGTCGGCAACCTCTTGGTTGGATGGCCAGATGTCTTTCAGATAAACAGGGTTGTTGCTGCCGTCGTAGCCGATCGGCTCTTTCGTCAAATCGATATCGATCGTTCCTGCCAGCGCGTAAGCGACGACAAGCGGCGGCGATGCCAAGTAGTTGGCTTTCACTTGAGCATGAACGCGGCCTTCGAAGTTCCGGTTACCGGAAAGGACGGCTGCAACGGTCATGTCGTTGTCGGCGATCGCTTTGCTTACTTCGTCAGGCAACGGACCGGAGTTACCGATACAAGTTGCGCAGCCGTAACCCGCAACGTGGAAGCCGAGGCTTTCGAGCGGCTCGATCAGGCCTGCTTTAGTAAGGTAGTCGGTAACGACGAGCGAGCCTGGCGTCAAGCTGCTCTTCACGTATGCCGGCTTTTGGAGTCCGAGCGCGACGGCTTTCTTCGCTACAAGACCTGCAGCGACCATTACGCTTGGGTTGGATGTATTCGTACAGCTTGTAATCGCCGCGATGACGACAGCGCCGTTCTTCATCGGAACGGAACCGTTCGCGTACTCGACTTGCACGGTTTCGGCAAGCTTCTCTTCGCTCAGGCCGTATCCGCCTTTGTCGATCGGCGTGCGGACGATCGTGTTGAACGATTCTTTCATCGAAGTCAGCTCAACGCGGTCTTGCGGACGTTTAGGACCAGCCAAGCTAGGCACGACTGTGGACAGGTCGAGCTCGATCACGTCGGTGAAGATCGGATCGGCCGTTTCGTCCGTACGGAACATGCCTTGCGCTTTATAGTAAGCTTCGACGAGCGCGACTTGCTCTTCCTCACGGCCGGTGCCGCGCAGGTAGTTCAGCGTTTCGCTGTCGACAGGGAAGAAGCCGATTGTCGCGCCGTATTCCGGAGCCATGTTGGCAACCGTCGCACGGTCAGCCAAGCTGATGTTGCTGAGGCCGGAGCCGTAGAACTCGACGAATTTGCCTACTACGCCTTTTTTGCGGAGTATTTGGGTAATTGTAAGAGCAAGGTCGGTAGCCGTGGAGCCTTCCGCCAGCTTGCCGGTCAGCTTGAAGCCGATAACCTCAGGCGCTACGAAATAAAGCGGTTGTCCGAGCATGCCGGCTTCCGCCTCGATGCCGCCGACGCCCCAGCCGACTACGCCGAGACCGTTGATCATCGTCGTATGGGAGTCCGTACCCACGAGGGAATCCGGATAAACTTCCGTTTCGCCATCTACATTTTTCGTAGCAGCTACGGAAGCGAGGTACTCCAGGTTGACTTGGTGAACGATACCCGTTGACGGAGGAACGGCGCGGAAATTATCGAACGCCGTTTGCGCCCAGCGCAAAAAGCGGTAACGTTCTTCGTTACGCTGGAACTCCAGGTTGATGTTTGTTTCAAGCGCCGTGCTGGAGCCGAAAGCGTCAACCATGACGGAGTGGTCGATAACAAGATCTACTGGAACGAGCGGGTTGATCCGTTTAGGGTCGCCGCCGGTACGTTTCATTGTGGCGCGCATTGCCGCGAGGTCTACGACAACCGGTACGCCGGTAAAGTCCTGCAGAACGATACGTGCAGGGATAAAAGGAATCTCTTTGTTCTCGTCGCGGCCTTCAGCCCAGCCGGCGATTTGTTTTACATGTTCGTTCGTAATGGCTCTGCCGTCGAATTGGCGGATTGCCGCTTCAAGCAGAACTTTAATGGAAAAAGGAAGTTTGGAAATAGCGCCAAGTCCTTTTTCTTCCAAACCTTGCAGGCTGTAATAAACGTAATCCTTGCCGTTTACCGCCAGCGAGCTTTTAACTGAAAAATGGTCTTTCTTTGACATCTCAATTGGCCTCCTTTATGAAATGAAGTCATTTGAAATATTGGCGTTTCAACAGATGAAACCGAATTTCAAATTTCCATACTATAAGTATACCGTTTTACGGCTGTCCCGTAAACCCCCTTTTCGCCTTCCGGAAGGGCTGTTTTTCGTCCTAAATCCTGCAGCGGCGGGCTTTTGGAACCCGCGCCGCGGCATGCGGCGGACGCTTTCGCCGGCGGTGCGGCAAAGGGGCTCGTTGCGCATCGGAGCATAGCTTCCCCCGAAGGGGAGCGAACTAAACATTTTTTGCCGTGCGGTTTCATATGGTTTATATAATGATGAGAACGACTTGCGGCGAGCTTGCATGCCATGTGCTGCCCGCGCGCTATGGAGGTGCCTTCTTTGAGCTGGAAAACGGTGCTGTACGATTATGTTCACAACCGCAGCCAAATGGAGCTCGACTACGCTGCGGCTCCCGTTCTGTCCTTGGTGCGAGACGAGGCGTTCGCGGAGAAGCTGAGCCTGAGAGCAAGCCGGACGATGCTGCTGCACATGGAACGCAACCTGAAGCCGCTGCGCCATGAAACGAGGCTGAAGCTGCTGGCCGTCAACGAGGCGGACGGACATATTTACGCCGATATCGAGATGAACCGGATGCTGCAGTACGAATGCCGCTCGCGCCGAAGCCGCGAAGACCGGTCGGATCGGGAGCGTCTTCAGCTGTCGTTTCGGGGCGGCGGATGGATCATTGCGAAGGTGACTCCTCTGCAAACCGAGTCCAGCCGTCCGGCACCTTGGCCGGATTCCGGTCAGGAAGACGACGCGGCGGGCATGGAATTCGGAGCTCCCATTCAAGGGAATAAAAGCAGGGCAAGGGCGGGAAATTCTTATTCGGACGTCTTTTCCGTCGATTCGGAAGAGCTGACGGTCGTCAAATCGACGCCGTTCCTGAACAACCGGTACGTAAATTCCCAGTTGGAAAAGCAGCGCCGTCAAATTGCGTACGATCGCGAGAAAGTGCGGCAATACGCGGAAACCTGGTGGAACGGGGCGAATCCGCAGTATGAGCATTTTGAAGTGGATTGCTCGAGCTTCGTCTCGCAGTGCATCTTTGCAGGCGAAGCGCCAATGAACTATACTGGAAAAAGAGGTTCGGGATGGTGGTACCGGGGGAAGTACGGGTATCAGGAGCTGTGGAGCTACAGCTGGGCTGTCGCCAACGGGCTCGCCCGCTATTTGGGCTCCAAGAGCCGTGTCGGACTTAGCGCGGAGGCGGTCGATTCGCCGCGCGACCTGGAAATAGGCGATGTCGTAAGCTACAGCTGGGAGGGGGGACCCTACCAGCACAGTACGATCGTTACCGCCTTCGACGGCGACGGCATGCCGCTCGTTAACGCGCATACGGTCAACAGCCGCCACCGCTATTGGGATTACCGCGATTCCTATGCTTGGACGGAGCGGACCAAATACAGCTTCTATCATATCGCCGACAAAATGTGAGGCAAATAGAGAAACCACATAATTGCAGGGGCTTTCCGCCGGAAAGCCTACAGGAGGAGCACCGATGACGAAGAAAATCCGGGTTGGACTTGTGTACGGGGGCAAATCGGGGGAGCACGACGTATCGCTGCAAACCGCGCTCGCCGTGATCAAGGCGTTTGACCATGCCAAATATGAAATTCATCCTTTCTACATTACAAAGCAGGGCGAATGGCGCCAAGGGCCGGCGCTGACCGCACCTGCCGCATCCAAAGAGGAGCTGACCTTCGCCTCGCTGCCCGACGGCGGCGGACAACCGGGTAAAGCGTCGCCGCTGGCGATCGCGCCGATCTTCGGCTCGGCGGGCGCAAACGATAAGTCTGAAGGGCGTCCGCTCGACGTCGTTTTTCCTTTGCTGCATGGAACGTACGGGGAAGACGGAACGATTCAGGGACTTCTGGAAATGGCCGACATTCCATACGTAGGAGCAGGCGTGCTGGCGTCGGCCGTGGGCATGGACAAAGTGATGATGAAAAAGCTGTTTGCGCAGGAAGGGCTGCCGCAATGCTTGTTCCGTCATTTTACGAAGGCGCAGTGGGAGAAAAACCAGTCGTTTTATTTGATGGAAATCGAGACGGTACTCGGTTACCCGTGCTTCGTGAAGCCTGCCAACCTCGGCTCGAGCGTGGGCATTTCGAAGGCGCGCAATCAGGAGGAGCTGCTGAAGGCGGTCGCCGAGGCGTTCCAATTCGACAGGAAGGTTATCGTCGAGGAGCTGATCGATGCGCGCGAGGTGGAAGTCAGCGTGCTCGGCAACGACCGGCCTCAAGCTTCGGTTCCGGGGGAAATCGTGTCGTCCAACGAGTTCTACGATTACAAGGCAAAATATGTGGACGGTAAATCCGCAATGATCATCCCCGCAGAAATTCCGGACGAAACGAAGGAACGGCTGCAGTCGCTTGCTATTCGCGCATTCGAGGCGATCGACGGATCGGGCTTGTCCCGCGTCGACTTCTTTCTCGACAAGACGGACGGCAGCGTCTACATCAATGAAATCAATACGATGCCCGGCTTTACGCCATTCAGTATGTATCCGATGCTTTGGGCCGAATCGGGCAAGCCTTACGGCGAGCTGCTGAACGACTTGATCGAGCTTGCGCTCGAGCGTCATGAAGCGAAGAAAGCGATCCGCTACAGCTTCGATGTCGAGTAGTTACGCCCTTCGGAAGATGACTGGACCGGCTTGCAGCGTTAATCCGCCCGTACTTGCGGGATAATATACCATGGAGGTGTTGGAATGGGATTTCAGACCGAATTCAATTCCGTTTGTAAATTCAAGTCTAAACAGGAGCTCGACGATTTGCTCGAATACGGCCGCGGCAAAATGGTCAAAAGCGGCTTCCGCGTATTTCCGACCGGACAGAAGGTCATCGCGTATACGCCCGAGAACAAAGCGATCGCTATCGTGCGCATTATCGCGTCGATCGCCGAGATCAACTTTCAGGGCGAGGAAGTGACGCAGGTTGAAATGGAGCTTGTGCGCAAGCTGACCGCTCAGGAGGCTGAAGTGCAAAGCGCGCTTGCCCACGAAATGTTTTTCGGCGAACGGCAGGGGTAATCGAGCGTATGGTGGCTGACGGGCGACAAGCCATAATTTTTGCAGGTCTGGGGATGTTAACGTTATGCGCGGCATAACGGCTTCATGCTGGCGTAAATAAGCTGCCGTCCGAGAGCGCAGGCTGCGTCTGAAGTAATGGCCGGTGTCTGTGAAGGATCGGCGGCGGTGTTATACGGAAGCGGGAAACGGAGCACTCACCAGATGATCGTACGATTCGGTTACGTTGCTATGTCCGCGATAGTCGAGAATGCGTCCCCGTCCAAAACGATGACGGCGACGCGCTTCGCTCAGCTGCCCGACAGGGAAGCGGCTGTTCGCAAGCTGGAACGGATCGCCGCCGAAAATTTGCAAAACACGCTGCGGCTGCTTCGCCACAACCGGGCGCATGATATCCGCGTTTACCGTTTCTCGTCCAAGCTGATCCCGCTGATCGGCCACGAGCTGCTCGCCGGCTGGGACCCGTTCCCCGTTCTGGCGGAGGAGTTTGCGGCAATCGGCGCTTATGCGCGCGAGCACGGCATGCGGACAAGCTTTCATCCGGATCATTTTACGGTATTAAGTACGCCCCGCGAAGTAGTGCTGCGAAATTCGGTGAAGGATTTGAATACGCATGTGCGGATGCTTGAGGCGATGGGACTGAACGAGGCTTCCAAGTGCAATATTCATATCGGCGGCACCTACGGCGACAAAACGGCATCGTTCGAACGGTTTTGCCGGCAGTTTCAGGAGCTGGACGACAGAATCAAGCGGAGAATCACGCTGGAGAACGACGATAAGACGTATACGGCGCTCGAAACGCTGGAGGCTTGCGAACGGCTCGGCGTTCCCATGGTGCTCGATCTGCATCATCACGCGGTCAATAACGAAGGCGCGTCGGCCGAGGAGCTTTGGACACGGATATTGAAAACGTGGGGAGAAGATGGAGCAGATCCGCATGATACGGGACAAGCATGGCTCCCGCCCAAAATTCATGTCTCGAGCCCTAAGAACGATAAGGATATTCGCGCACATGCGGATTATGTCGATGCTCAGCCGCTGCTTGCTTTTCTGCAAGCCGTCGCCCCGCAAACGCCGAGGCTGGATGTCATGCTGGAGGCCAAAAAGAAAGATGCCGCGCTGCTGCAGCTCATGCGTGATGTAAGCGGATGTCCGGGCGTAAGGCCGCTTGGAGACGCGTCGGTGGAAATTTGCTAGGTTTGGCCTGCAATACCGCTTTCCCTCTTGAAAAATGGTTAAAAATGGGGTACGTTGATGGGTAGAACGTGCTTGTACTTTTCATTTGCTGGAATGTATATCTTGAGGGCAATTTGGTGAGAGAGGGGAACGGTTCGTATGAGTCAATTGTTAACCGGCAAAAATATTCTCGTCATGGGTGTGGCCAACGATCGCAGCATCGCGTGGGCGATTGCACAATCGCTTGCGGCGCAAGGCGCCCGTCTTGCATTTACATACGAAAGCGAACGGGTGGAGGAGCGGGTGCGCAAGCTTGCGGAAACGCTTCCGGGCGAAACGCTCGTACTGCCTTGCAACGTTACCGTCGATGAAGAGATCGACGCGCTTGCGGCAGCGCTTAAAGAGCGGTTCGGCGTCCTTCACGGATATGTTCACAGCATCGCCTTTGCCAAAACGGAAGAGCTGGAAGGCTTATACGTCGATACTTCGCGCGCGGGCTTTGCGCTTGCGCACGATATAAGCGCCTATTCGCTCGTTGCCGTCAGCAACCGCATTTATCCGCTTATGACCGAAGGGGGCAGCATCATGACGATGACCTACCTCGGAGCGGAGCGCGCGATGAAAAACTATAACGTGATGGGGGTCGCCAAAGCCGCGCTCGAGGCGAGCGTCCGCTACTTGGCCAACGACCTCGGCCAGTACAACGTCCGCGTCAACGCGATTTCTGCGGGTCCGATCCGTACGCTGGCCGCGAAGGGCATCAAGGATTTCAACTCAATTCTGAGAACCGTCGAAGAAAAAGCGCCACTTCGCCGCACGACCGAAACCGCCGAGGTGGGCGACACCGCGATGTTCCTCATGAGCAACCTGTCCCGCGGCATTACCGGCGAAGTCATTTATGTAGATAACGGGTATCATATCGTAGGGGTATAAGGATAAGATCGCGGGGAGCATGGCGAACCGCAAACGAGCCATCCGTTATCGAGGGGGAGCCCTTGACCGGATGGTTTCGTCTTTTTCTACTAGTCAAGACATTGCGCAGTAAAGGGGTAGAGCCCATTGTTCATCGGCTTCGTCATCTTGTTCCTCATCGGTCTCGTATCCGCCACATTCGGCAGCATCGTCGGTCTCGGGGGCGGCATTATCATCGTGCCTGCACTCACGCTGCTTGGGCCTGCCCTGCTGAACGAAACGATTTCGAGTCCCGTTGCCGTAGGCACGTCGTTAACGGTGCTGATCGTTACGGCACTCGCCTCGACCGTTACTTATGTCAAACAGGGCAAAGTCGATTTTCGCAGCGGATGGCTGTATTTTGCCGCAAGCGGTCCGGCTTCGATCCTCGGCGCTTCGTTCACCGGGGCGTTCAACGGTCCGGCCTTCCAGCTGACGTTCGGTTTTTTTATGCTTTTTATGGCCGGCTTGATGGTCGCACGCGATTATTTAAAGCCCGTTCATATCGATTGGAGCATACAACGAGTACTCGTCGATGCGTCCGGGACCGAGCACCGCTACGGTTATAATGTGATTTCTGCGCTGCTAGTCGGCGTCGGCGTCGGGCTTATTTCCGGCTTGTTCGGTATCGGCGGGGGCTCGCTTTTCGTGCCGCTTATGGTTTTGTTGTTTCGGTATCCGCCTCATGTGGCGACGGCTACTTCGATGTTCGTCATTTTTTTGTCGGCCATACTCGGCAGCGCGACGCATGTCGCATTAGGAGAGGTCGACTGGCTGGCCGTAGCCGCGCTGGCGCCGGGAGCCTGGTTCGGGGGCAAGCTAGGCGCCCGTATCGCATCGCGGATGAGCGGCAAGGGGCTGCTTTGGCTGCTGCGCATTACTTTGTTCGTGCTGGCGGTCCGGATGATCGCGGCGGGTCTTTAGGTTTACGAGCATTTTCCCGATTTGTCACATGTTACGATCAATTTTGGTTGAAACGCCGTAGCAATTATAGCGTAATTTGACTATACTGAACTTGTGTGGAAAAACGCTTTCCCAGTACTAGTTTCGGGCATTTTCCATAGAACGGAAAGGCCGCGGCAGACGGATAAAGCCCATCTCTGCAAGTATGAATGAAAGAGTGGATACCATTGACGACGAATGAAGGCAAATCGGCATATACGGTCAGCAGCAAAAGCTTTACGGCGGTTGCCATCAATACGGCGGCAAAAGCCGGAGAATGGATAAAGAGCAAATTAGGCGATTACAATAACCTCGATTTGAAATATTCCTCCCATGACCTTGTTACGGAAGTGGACAAGGGCTCGGAGAAGATGATACGCAACTTGCTTATGACGCATATTCCCCATCATTCCTTCCTTGGGGAGGAGGGCGTCGAGGCGGGACCGGAGGCTTCCGCAGAAGCGCTTAAGGAAGTGCGCGACGACGAATATTTGTGGATCGTCGACCCGCTGGACGGCACGACGAATTTCGTGCACGGGTTCCCTTATTATGCGGTGTCGATCGCGCTTGCCCATAAGGGCGAGATTATTGTCGGCGTCGTTTACGACCCTACGCGCGACGAGCTTTTCGTAGCGGAGAAAGGGAAGGGCGCTTATGTGAAAGGCAAGCGGATGACCGTTTCGCAGGAGCTCAAGCTTTCCGAAGGCTTGATTGCAACCGGCTTCCCGGTCGACCAGAAGGTTAACCTTCCTTGCAATCTGGCAGGGATTCAAGCGGTCGCGCCGAAGGTACGCAATATTCGCACGGCTGGTGCGGCGGCGCTGCATTTGGCTTATGTGGCGGCAGGACGCTTGACCGGCTTCTGGGAAATCGGGCTGCACGCATGGGATATAGCGGCAGGCTCCCTGCTTGTGCAGGAGGCCGGCGGCCGCATTACGGATACGGCGGGCAAGCCTTACACGCTTGAAGCCCGCAGCGTAATCGCGACGAACGGCAGCATTCACGGTGAGCTGCAGACCGTCCTTGCAGACGCGAAAGCAACCGGATTGTAAGTGCAAAAGCAGACCGACCGCATTGCGCGGAAGGGCTGCTTTTTTTTACAGGGAAGTACTTGTAATCGGGGATAGCGTTGGCAGCTAATACCGGAGAAAAAGAATAGAGCGGCCTTCTTGCAGCGTGTCTGCGGAAGGCGCTCTTTTTTTGTTTGGCCTAATTCAGTCGATTTCCGTTAAAAAGATTCAAAAAAGCTCAAAATCATTAATTTAATCAGGTTTATCTTTCACTTTTATTAATTATTTATGATTATCTTCACCGATCTAATTTTTCTGAAAATTGCGAATTAGTCAGCATAGGGGAGGATATGGGAGGGATTTTTTGGATAAATCCGCTAATCTTTCCTCACCGGAGGAGAGCGGGGTTGAGGAAGGCTCAGGAGGGATTACCCGGGATGATCGAACCGTAAAGATCATGCTACCCTTATATGGGGCCCCGAAAATAAGGTAAAAAGGAGTTTTTCGATGAGGAAGTTGTTTTCGTACGCGCTATGTTTAACACTGGGCATTATGCTGGTGGGCTGCTCTGCCGAAAACACAAGCGGCCAAACAAATGCAAACGGTGAAAAGCCAACCAATCAGGAAAACACGCTCGAGAAAGCCAAAAGGGAAGGTTTCGTTACAGTAGGTTTCGCCAATGAGAAGCCCTACGCTTACGCCACGCCGGACGGGAAGCTGACAGGTGAGGCCGTTGAGATTGCCAGAGTGATCCTTAAGAACATCGGAATCGGCGAAATGAACGGCGTTTTGACCGAGTTCGGGTCCTTGATCCCGGGCTTGAAGGCCAAACGATTCGATGTGATTACCGCAGGCATGTTCATCAACCCGGAACGCAGCAAGGAAGTTTCCTTCGCGAACCCTGAATACAGCATCGGCGAAGCGATCGCCGTGAAGAAAGGAAATCCTCAACGTTTACATAGCTACAAAGATATCGCAGCTAGCAAAGAAGTCAAGGTAGCCGTCATGGTCGGAGCTATCGAGAACGAGTACTTGACCAAGTCTGGCGTAGCGCAAAATCAAATCGTGACCGTACCGGATCAGCCGTCCGCCATATCGGCGCTGCAGGCGGGGCGCGTGCACGCCGTTACGATGACGGGGCCTTCCATACAGGCTGTCCTGGACTCGGCGAAGGACGACGGAATCGAGCGCGTGATGGACTTTACGCAGCCGGAGATCGACGGCAAGAGCGTAAGAGGTTACGGAGCCGCAGCATTCCGCAAGGAGGACGATGCGTTTAGAGAGGCGTTTAATGCGGAGCTCGAGAAGCTTAAGGAATCGGGCGAGCTGCTGGAGATTTTGAAAACATTCGGCTTCACGGAGCAAGAGCTGCCGGGCGATAAAACGGCCGAACAGCTTGCCAAGGAATAAAGGATGCTGCAAACGTCGATTTGGGAATTTACGCCTCTGTTATTGCGCGGCGCGCTTATTACGATCGAAGTTACGCTGGCGGCTACCGTAGCGGCTGTCCTGTGCGCATTTTTATCCGGCTTTCTCCGATTGTCGAAATCCCGTTTCCTGCGGCTGATCGGAACGGTATATGTGGAGGTTTTTAGAGGGACGTCTTTGCTTGTTCAATTGTTTTGGCTTTATTTCGCGCTGCCGATCCTGCTGGACATTCATATTTCGGCCATGAGCGCGGCGATTGCGGCCATCGGCTTGAATTACGGAGCTTACGGCTCCGAGGTGGTGCGCAGCTCGATCGTCTCGGTGCCCAAAGGCCAATACGAGGCGGCAACCGCTCTGAATATGAACCCTTGGCTGCGGATGCGGCGGGTCGTTCTTCCGCAAGCGCTGCCGCTTATGCTTCCGTCCTTCGGAAATTTGCAGATCGAGCTGCTTAAAGGAACTTCGCTCGTATATTTGATCACATTAACGGATTTGACTTATCAAGGCATGATACTTCGTTCGTACGACAGCTCGAAGACGCCGGAAATATTCGCTATGCTGCTCTTCTTGTATTTCATTCTTGCGTATTCCTTCACGTGGGTGATTCGTTTCCTGGAACGCAGAAGCGCAAAGGGGAGAGCGTAGATGTGGGATTGGTCATATGCTTTTCAAATTTTGCCCGAGCTGGCTAACGTGCTGCCGATTACGATAGCGGCGACAGTCGTCGGATTTGCGGCGGCGTGCGTGCTTGGTTTGCCTTTATCGCTGGCTCGAAAATCTAATTACAAGGCAGTCTCTTACCTGGCTCTGGGTTGGATCGAGTTCATCAGAAGTACGCCATTGCTTGTACAGCTGTTCTTCCTGTTTTACGCGCTTCCCTTGTACGGGATCTCGTTCTCGCCGTTTGCGGCAGGGGTGCTCGGGCTGGGCTTGCACTACAGCACTTACATGTCGGAGGTGTTTCGTTCGGGCATCGATGCCGTTCCGGCAGGGCAGTGGGAAGCGGCGAAGGCGCTCAACTTCGGCAAGAGGCGAACCTGGACCAACATCATTTTGCCGCAGGCGGTACCGCCGATCATTCCGGTCATGGGCAATTATTTCATTACGATGTTTAAGGAAACGCCGCTGTTGTCGGCTATTACGCTTGTCGAGCTTTTACAAACGGCGAAAGCGATCGGATCGGGGTCGTTTCGGTATTTGGAGGCCTTTACGCTTGTCGGTCTTTTATTTTTCCTGTTGAGTTACCCTTCATCCTTGCTTGTCGGCAGACTGGAAAAGCGGTTCCAGCGAAAATAGGAGGGAGGAGCGATAAAAATGGACGATGAGGTACATGGCGGGGGAACGCCTGACGGCGTGCATCAAGAGCCTGTGGTCAAGTATCGCAAGGTAAGCAAATCGTATGGCTCTACGGTTGTTTTGAACGAAATCGACTTGGATATTTATCCCGGCGAAAAGGTAGCGGTCATCGGCCCGAGCGGCTCCGGCAAAACGACGCTGGCGAGGATGCTGATGACGCTGGAGGAGCCTACGGCCGGTACGATCGAGGTGGACGGGGAGCTGCTGTGGCATCAGAAGGTTAAAGGCAAGCTGGTCCCCGCGAACGAAAAGCATCTTCACAATGTGCGAAGCAAGATCGGCATGGTGTTTCAGCATTTTCATCTCTTTCCCCATATGACAATTTTGCGGAATGTGACGGAAGCGCTGATCCATGTGCAGGGCATGAGCCGGGCCGAAGCGACCGAACGCGCATTGGAGATGCTGGAGAAGGTCGGACTGTCCGACAAGGTGGACGAATACCCTTCCCGTCTGTCCGGCGGCCAAAAACAACGGGTAGCCATTGCCAGAGCCGTCGTCATGCGGCCGAGAGTCATGCTGTTCGACGAGGCGACTTCCGCGCTCGATCCCGAATTGGTGGGCGAGGTGTTAAGCGTCATTAAGGATTTGGCCGCAGCGGGAGACATGGCGATGATGCTAATTACGCATGAGATGGATTTTGCCGGCGAAATAGCGGATCGCGTTATATTTACGGATGCGGGCTCCATCGTGGAGCAGGGGACGCCCGAACAAATATTCGAACGTCCGCAAAGCCCGAGGCTGCAGGCATTTCTAAGCCGGTTCAGACAAACA
This sequence comes from Paenibacillus contaminans, assembly GCF_003285015.1. GTDB lineage: Bacteria > Bacillota > Bacilli > Paenibacillales > NBRC-103111 > Paenibacillus_V > Paenibacillus_V contaminans. The sequence continues at coordinate 83,305 of NZ_QMFB01000032.1, forward strand.
TGGTTTATGGGCGGCGTGCAAGAAGCGTCGATATCCGCGGAGAAGAGGTGACTCATGCAACACAATGCGATAGAAGCTTGCAGGTTTACGATCAGAAAGGCAAACGTTCATGACGGCAAACGGATATGGAGACTTGTCTCCGAAAGCGGGAGGCTCGACGTCAATTCGCCTTATTGCTATATCATGCTGACCGAATATTTCAAGGACACTTGTCTGGTTGCGGAAATGGGCGGCGAGGCGGTCGGCTTCGTTTCCGCCTTTCTGCAGCCGGCGAAGCCGGAGACGCTGTTCGTATGGCAGATCGCCGTATCGGATGCGCACCGCGGTCATGGAATCGCCGATTCCTTGCTTTCCGCGCTTGTCGCCGAAGAATGCTGCAGACGAGTGCGCTTTGTCGAAGCTACCGTTTCGCCAGATAATAGGCCGTCCAAGAGGCTTTTCGAGAAGCTGGCTCGGAAACTCGGCGCTCCGCTTGCGGCAGGCGAAGGATTCGCCGCTTCGTTATTCCCCGGAGAAGCGCATGAGGATGAGCGGCTGATCCGGATCGGGCCGATTTTGCGGCATTAGGGAGAAGGCGGGCGGATGGGCTACCGAATAAATTGCAGGATTACAGGCTGAATTCATTGCTGAAGGTTATGAATTACGGATTGACGGAGGGAGCAGAACGATGAAACTTTTGAATACGGCTATGCCGTCTTTGCATGTTTTCGATACGCTGGAGTCGGAGGTTCGCAGCTATTGCCGGTCGTTCCCCACTGTTTTTAGCAAAGCGAAAGGGTATCGGCTGTGGGATGCCGCCGGGAACGAATATATCGATTTTTTCGCCGGCGCGGGTGCGCTGAACTACGGGCATAATCATCCGTCGATGAAGCAGAAGCTGCTTGAATACTTGCTGGAAGACGGCGTCACGCACAGTCTCGATATGGCTACGGAGGCGAAGGAGCGGTTTTTGGAGCGGTTCCGGAGCGTTATTTTGGAGCCCAGAGGGCTTTCGTATAAAGTCATGTTTCCGGGCCCGACAGGCACGAACTCGGTGGAAAGCGCATTGAAGCTCGCCCGGAAGGCGACGGGGCGTTCGACGGTAATCGGGTTTACGAATGCTTTTCACGGAATGACCTTGGGCGCCTTGTCCGTCACGGGCAACAAATTCAAGCGTAGAGGGGCGGGAATCCCTCTTCACCATACCGTTTCCATGCCGTATGACGGGTATATGGGCAAAGACAGCGATACGCTCGATTACTTGGAGAGTTATCTGAATGACAGCGGCAGCGGGGTTTCGCTTCCGGCCGCGATCATCGTGGAAACGATTCAAGGCGAAGGGGGCATCAACGAAGCGAGTATAGGGTGGCTCCAGCGGCTTGAAGGGATTTGCAGAGCGAAAAATATTTTGCTGATCGTCGACGATGTGCAGATGGGTTGCGGCAGAACGGGGACTTTTTTCAGCTTCGAGCATGCGGGGATTACGCCCGATTTGGTTTGCTTGTCGAAATCGATCGGAGGCTACGGGCTTCCGATGGCGCTAACCCTGATCCGGCCGGACCTGGATATTTGGGAGCCCGGGGAGCATAACGGGACGTTCCGGGGCAATAATTTGGCGTTCGTCACGGCGGCGGAAGCGCTGCGTTACTGGGAAACCGAGCATTTCGCCCAGGAGATTGCCGCAAAAGGGGAGATCGTTCACCGGTTCTTGCTTCAGCTGGTTGCCGAATATCCGCAGCTGCGGGGAGAAGTCAGGGGGAGAGGGCTTATGCAGGGTATAGCCTTCTCCATCCCGGGTTTGGCTGATGAAGTAAGCAAAGCAGCCTTCGCCAAGGGACTGATTATGGAGACGTCCGGGACGGACAGCGAGGTCGCCAAAATCATGCCGCCGCTTACGATCGACGAACCCGGCTTGGCTAAGGGCTTGGACATATTACGGCAAAGCATGCGCGAAGCGGCGGCAGAACGGGACACGAGCGGGATGAAGCGGGAAAGCAAGTAATCCTACAACTTTCAACGGAACGGGAGGCGATTCTATGATCGTCAGGCAATTGTCGGAAATCGTCGGGACCGAGCATGATGTGGATACCGACACATGGAACAGCAGAAGATTGCTGCTGAAGAAGGACGGGGCCGGTTTTTCGCTGCACGATACGCTTATTAAAGCAGGGACCGAGACGGAGATTTGGTATAAAAACCATATCGAAGCCGTGTATTGTATCGAAGGCGAGGGAGAAATCGAGGTTATCGGCGAAGGAACGGTTTATCCCATCAGGCCTGGAACGCTTTATGTGCTGAACGGCCACGAAAAACATTTGCTGCGGGGAAAAAGCCGGATGAGAATGGTGTGCGTGTTTAACCCGCCTTGTACGGGGACAGAGGTGCACGACGCGGAAGGTACGTATCCGATTATGGACAATTAAGGAAAAGGGGTATGCGAGTATGATAACTTCCCATTCAAACGATTTGTATCCGTCGAGAATTTATCCGCAGCCGAAGCTGCTGGAGCGCCGGGATCCCGTCATTTATAACCGCGAGATCAGCCAGTCGGAAATTAGCGCGGAGCAGCTGGCGTTTTACGAAGAAAACGGGTATTTGTTTCTGGATTCGTTCTTCGAGGAAGCCCAAATAGCGGTATGGAAGCGGGAGCTTGCGGCTATTCTGGAGCAAAACAAAACCGCCGCTAAACCCGAGGTGATTCGGGAGCCCGGCGGCGACGAGATCCGATCCGTTTTTGCGGTGCACCGGGATTATCCGGTTTTCCGGCAGGCTGCGCTTCAGCCGCGTATTCAAGCGGTGGTGCGACAAATACTGGGAAGTGAAGTATACGTCCATCAGTCCCGCATCAACGTGAAAAAAGGATTTACGGGTAAAGAGTTCTATTGGCACTCGGACTTTGAAACGTGGCACGCCGAGGACGGCATGCCGAGGATGAGAGCGCTCAGCTGTTCCATTGCGCTGGAAGACAACAATGCGAACAACGGCCCGTTGATGGTCGTGCCCGGCTCGCATCGAACCTTCGTTTCTTGCGTGGGGCAGGCTCCGGACGATCATTACAAGTCGTCGCTCCGCCGCCAAGAGTACGGGGTCCCGGATCAGGAAAGCTTGAAGCATCTGGTCGAGCAGGGCGGAATTGTAGCGCCGACAGGGAAAGCGGGGTCTATCATCCTATTCGATTGCAATTTGATGCACGGCTCGAACAGCAATATTACCCCTTATCCGCGAAGCAATATTTTCATCGTTTACAACAGCGTTGAAAATAAACTGACCGTGCCTTACTCGGGGCAGCAGCCTAGACCGGATTTCATTGCGACGCGTTCCTGAAGAGCCTTTGTCTGCGGACTGCCATTGGCAGTGTTGAAACAGCTGCTGCGGGGTAGGCGTAGGCGGGCGGCGAGATGAGGAATGCAAAAGAGAGGGTCCAGCCGGATTACGGCCGGACTCTCTTTTTTTGTGCAAAATCAATACAGCGTTAAAAGTGTTCTGAAGGAAACCGCACCACGCGGTGGCTTACGATACACAAGGATTGTTAAAGCTTCGCGACGATCCGCTCGGGATGCGTGTAAACGTTCATGCTGCCGCTGCGGATAAAGCCGACTGCGGTAATGCCCAAGTCATGCGCAAGCTCGAGTGCCAGATCCGTCGGCGCCGATTTGGAGAGCAGGATGCCTGCGCCGATTTTGGCTGTCTTCAGCACGACCTCCGACGAAATGCGGCCGCTGAATGCGAGCGCTTTATCAGCCGCAGGTATGCCGTTTCGCAGCATATGGCCGAATATTTTATCCAGCGCGTTATGACGGCCGATGTCGGTGCGCGCCGCTAGCAGCTCATCGGGCGTACAGAGCCCGGCATTATGCAGGCCGCCGGTTCGCTGAAAGCCCGCGGAGCCGTTCTGCAGCTTCGCCATCAAGTCGAAGCATTGCTCGGGCGATATTTGCAGCCGGGTCATGACCGTTTTGGCCGTTCGGACGTCATTGTGAAAATAAAACTGCCGGCTTTTGCCGCAGCAGGAGCCGATAAATCTTTTGGCATAATAGTCTTTGCCGATGGATTGCTTGCGCGTCAGCTCTACGTCGACGAATCCCCGCGATTCGTCAAGCCGCAGACCGGCGATATCGTCCATGCGGCGGATAACCGCCTCGGATGCGAGAAAGCCGATCGTCATATCCGTCAAGTCGCTTGGCGTACAGACGATCGTAGCGAATTCTTCGCCGTCGAGCCGAATCGTCAATGGCAGCTCGGCAGCGATTTCATCGTCGATTTCCGTAAACGTCCCGCCGCCGTATTTATGGATCGTCCATTTGACGGTTTCTTCCCGATTCCCGCTCATTCCGGTTCCTCCTTGCCTGCGTGCGATATCCTGCAGCCGTTACTCCGGCTCCGTTTCGAGCTCGGCGATGCGCCGTTCCACGTACTTCGTATCTTTAAAGGCGTGAAACGTTTCGGCCTTTTCGAGAATGACCGTGGTGTTATATTCCGGGATGCCGGCGAAAGGCTCGTAAACGCCCTTCGGAAGCAGAGCGTTCCCCTCCGGCCAGTATAAGGCGATGTTGCCTTCGCGAATCATGTCGAATTTGGCGCGGCCGTGGAAAACCCCGTACCGGTTATAGGCGACGATAGCGTCCCCCTCGCGTATGCCGAGCGCGCGCGCGTCGGATTTATGAAGCAGCACGTCGAAACGGTCTGCGGCATTGAAAGGATCCGTATCGCTGTACACCATCGAATTAAACTGTTTGCCCCGGCGCGTCGTGACGAAGAAATGCCCCTCATGCTTGCGGAGCTCGGGCAGCTCGATGGGCAGCAGCCGGCCGCGCCGGTCGGGCGTCGGGCAGACGCCTCCTTCGCACAGATAGGCGTTGCCCCATTGGAAAACGTCGCCCTTCTTGCGCAGATGCTGGACGCCGTCGTAATAAGGAGCGGCGGTTGCGATCTCGTCGCGGATGGCCTGTGCGCTCGAAAGACTGTCCAGCGCAGGATGCCCCGGCTTTACCCTCGCCGCAAGATCGGCGTAAATACGCCATTCGGCGCGGGCTTCGCCCATGCGTCCGCCCGCGATTTCGGGCGAGAAGTAGACCATTCGCTCAGTCGATGTCGACGTTCCGCCGCCCGGCTGCTCGTAGCGGGTCATCGCGGGCAGCACGAGGACCGCTTCCTTCGCGTCCGCGAGCGTGGACGTATTGAGAATGATGTCCTGGTGGACGCGGATATCGACCGATTCCAGACAGCGCCCGATAAAAGCCGGATCGGGCATCGTCTCGAGGAAGTTGCCCCCCGACGTATAAAACAGCTTCAGCTTCCGTTCGTGATTCTCGGGCAGCACGGCATTCTCGAGCGTTACGCCGACGATATCGCCCTGCCAGCGCGGCAAGGAAAAGCCCCATATGTTCTCGATTCGGCGAATGTCGTCTTCGTTAAAGTCGCCTCCCGGCAGGCTGAACGGGTCCGCTCCCATTTCACCGGAGCCTTGAACGCCGCTATGCCCGCGAATCGGCATGACCCCGCAGTGCTCGCGGCCGATAAAGCCGCGCAGCAGCGCCAAATTGGCAACCTGCGAAATATTGTCCGTCCCGAACCGGTGTTGCGTCAGTCCCATACTCCAGACGAAAACCGCCGATTTAGCCCGGGCAAGCAGCTCGGCGAACTCGCATATCCGCTCCCGCGTCAGTCCCGAGGAGCGCTCCAGCAGGCTCCAGTCCTGCTTCGTCACATGCGCCTCGAGCGCAGCAAGTCCTGTCGTATGCGCTTCGACAAAGCTCCTGTCGATCGCCGAGCCGCGCTGCCGCGCTTCCATGTCGAACCAATGCTTCATGATGCCGTTCATTAAAGCGATGTCGCCGCCGATGTTGACCTGATAAAAATCGTCGGCAATTTTCGTGCCGAAAAGGGCCGATTCCGGAATAGAAGGCACCCAGTAGCTGTCCATGGACGGCTCGTGATACGGATTGATGACGATGATTTTCGTTCCTTTGCGTTTCGCCGCATACATGTATTTCGTCGACACCGGCTGGTTGTTCGCCGCCACGCTGCCCCAGAAAACGAGCACGTCGGTTCCGATCCAGTCCTTGTAGCTGCAGCTAGAAGCGCCGATGCCGAGCGAACGCTTCAGCGCCGTTTTGGAAGGAGAGTGGCAAATGCGGGACGCATTGTCGATATTGTTCGTCCCAAGCAGCCTGGCGACTTTGCCGGCGGCGTAATACGACTCGTTAGTGATGCCTCGCGCGGTCAAGTAAAAAGCAAGCTGCTTCGGCTGGATGCTGCGTATTTTATCCGCAATCAGATCGAGCGCTTCATCCCACGAAATGCGGCTGAAGCGTTCTTCTCCCTTCCGGCGGATAAGCGGGTAGGGGATACGTCCCAGCTTGCGCAGCGCGGAGCTGTCGAGCTTGCGCAGCTCGCCGATATCGGCGTGCAGCGTTTCCGGCGCGATCGCCGGCATCGTGTTCAAGCGCAGCACATTCAGGCGCGTCGTGCATAAATGCGGGCCTTCCAGCGTTTGATCGTATAAGCCGGACACACCTAGCGCGCAGCCGTCGCAGACGCCTTGAGTCAATATCCGGTATGCGTAAGGCAGACTGTCGCGGTTTTCCCAGACGACCTTCATCGTGTCGCGGATGTGATGCGGTTTGATTTTGCCAAGACCGAACGGCACCTTGCTCACCCACAAGCTCGGCTCGGGGCGGGAAGGCAGCTTGATCGGACCGGTATGCTTCGTGCTGCCCATGCTTTCACCTCTTTCATTTCTGTAGAAACAAGATAAACGGCTGCAATTAAAAAAACGCCGCGACATGACGGATTCATTTGCAATCGTCATTCACAGCGTTCGTCTCCGGCAGGTTCGCTGCCAAGCGCCAACGGCTTCGTGCTTTGATTCGCTTCTCGGGGATCCCGGGAGCCAATATTTTCGTTTGGTCTGCAGCGTATTACCGGTTGGATGATTTGTCGCTTTCGCCGAATTTTTGCCCGATATCCTGATCGAAAACAAAAATAGACATACCGAAGTCTTTCTCGATATCGATATCGACGTACAAGTCGACGAATTTTGCGTCCAGCAGCTCTTCGAGCTCGACAGGGTGGTGGTTCCGGTACATGTCCTTGACCATTTGCGTTCTGGCTTGCCGTAAAATATGCTTGCCGTCGTCCGACGTCGAAATGAACTTCTCTACCGGAGAGAGGTTGCCGGATATTTCGCAGATCGCCCAGTTTTTGCAAAAGGTCGTTCGGATTTCGCGCGGGCCTTTGCCCATATGACGTTTGCGAAACGCCTTTACGATGTTGCTGAACTCGGCTTCCGTTTTGTTCATCGTCTTCAACTCCGCCGGCATTATCGTTAGCTTCTGCGTTCGTTTAACCGGTGACAGGTTGCGCTATTCCGTGTCAAACGAGTCGGTGCAGAGCGGGGCAATCGTTTCTGGTTGCGGGCAAACGGCCGAAATCGCCGCCCTTTTATCATTATGCAGTAAAGCTCGGCGTCATTTCACAGGCCATTTTGAAATATTGGCATTTCGACGGTAAACGCTGGTGCAGCGCCAAAATACGCTGAAAGGCGTTTGTCCTTCGTTTATCAGAAAGTAAATCGTGGAGGCTGCTCTCAACCCCGGTTAACGCGCCAATCCTTAAAAAGAAGCCGCTTATCCTTGCAGCCGATCTATGCTAATCTTAACAAAGAAAGCGTATGCATACAATGCCTATTCGAGGTTTGCAGAGGAGCGCTTCGCGCGGCGGCTAAAAAAATAAGTGCGAAGGAGAGATGCGGGTGAGCGGTCCAAGCGTGTTTCAAGTGGTCGGATATAAAAATACCGGCAAAACGACGCTGATCTGCCGGCTGGTTCAAGCATTCAAGCGCAGCGGTTACCGTGTCGGGACGATCAAGCATGACGGGCACGATTTTGAGATCGATAAGCCGGGTACGGATACGTGGAAGCATCGGGCTTCCGGCGCCGATATGGTGGCGATTACGTCGGCCTTCCAAACGGCGATGATTGAGAGCCGGCCTGCAACGCTGCAGGAATTGATCGGCCGTATGAACAGCGCGGACATCGTACTGGCGGAGGGTTTTAAAGCCGAGCATTATCCCAAAATCGTGCTGCTGAAGGATCGTGAGCACCGCGAGCTGCTGGAGCGGGTGAGCTTCCCGATTGCGGCTGTTTGTTGGTATGACGAAACGGACGCGGCGGATGCGGTCGCTGAACCGGGAAAGGCGGAGGTGCCTCGCTTTGCGATCGACGATGCCGACGGCATTTTTCAGCTGTTGCTTGATCATATCCGTTCGAATGGACAGCGCGGAGGGGATAGAGGATGATACACGGCATCCTGCTTGCCGGCGGGCGAAGCTCGCGCATGGGTACCGACAAAGCGCTGCTGCCCGTTGAAGGGAAGCCGCTGATCCGGCATATTTGCGAAAATATGCTGACGCTATGTGAAAATGTGACGGTGGTCGTCTCAAGCTTGCAGGAATATCGCTATGCGGAGGCGTTGGCGGCCGGGCCGCACAGCCGCATCCGTTTCGCCGAAGACATGTTCCCGGGCAAAGGCCCGCTCGCCGGCATTCATGCGGGCCTGTCGGCGATGCCCGATGAAGGCTACGGCTTCGTTATGGCTTGCGATATGCCCTATTTGTCTCCGGCATTGTTCAGGACGATGGCCGGGCGGTTGGACGGACAAGCCGATGCCGTATTATGCGCGGGACAGCCGTTTCATGCGTTTTACCATAAACGGGCGACACGGGCCGCTGAGGCTTTCTTGATGCAGGAAAAGCTGCGGCTGCAAGCTTTTTACGAGGCGCTGCACGCCGTCTACGTAACGCCAGACGATAGCGGCTGCTTCGAAAACCTGAACACGCCGGCCGAGTATGAAGCTTATGCGCGCAAGCAACGCGGCGGCCGCTCGAATTAAGACGGAGGCGTTCCGGTGATGCTGTATTAGTGGAGAAAACCTTATTGTTCATGAGGCTGTCCTCACTATTCCACCGGTAAAATGCTCGTTTTCGCCCGTTCGTGAGGCAAACGCAACTATCAATTTCATTTGCCTCACGAATAGTTGCCTTTGCCTCATTATGCCTCCAGAACACGGATTTTCGACGAGAGATAGTGAGGCTTGCCTTACTATCAGTAGTCTTTTCCTCACTAGTTCACCAGAACACAGGTCATCGACAGCATGGCGTATACATCCGAAGCTTCGGATTGATGGCGGCGACTATCCGTAAAGTAATCAAATGCCTGCAATACGGACTCCCATTCACGGGTTCAACGATCCGAAAAGGCAACTACCCCTGCAGTTCAACGCGTTTCCATGTAACGCCGAAACTCGTCCGCGCTTGCAACCGTCGCATCGGGTTCGACTGCAAAGACGGGCGACTGGACGACATCCAGCCAGCGAACGCCGATGACGGTTACGCCTGCGCTTCGGCCCGCTGCGATGTCGGCATCGCTGTCTCCGACGAACAGCGCCTCGCCCTTATCCGCGCCGAGTGCCGACAATGCCTTCAGAACGCCTTCCGGCGCAGGCTTCGGCTCCTCCACGTCGTCTCCGGTAACCGTCACGTCGAATAACCCTTCGAGCTGCAAGTGCTTCAGCGATATGTCGAGGCTCCTGCGAGCTTTGCCCGTCACGATGCCCAGCTTCATTCCGTTCGCTTTCAACTGCTCGAGCAGGTCGGCGATTTCCCGGTTCGGCTTCACCATCTCCGTGTGATGTTCCTCATAATAAGCGTAAAAGTCCTCGATCGCTTGTTCGACGCCGTCTCTCTTCGCAAGGTTGATCCGGATAATGCCGGCTTCCGAAGGACCGAACATGGAGACCACCTCTTCATCTGTAACATGTCTCCCGTCATAATGGCGAAACAATCGGCGGAAGCTGTGAAAACATAGCGGCAGCGTGTCGGCAATCGTTCCGTCGAAATCGAATAAAACCGTTTTTATCGTCATAATATCAGCCTCTTTTCGTCAGAAATGTCGGAAAGCCCGGTTAGCAAATAATGACTTGGTTCGAGCATTTCCCCGGAAATAATATTCCAATTTTTAGAATTCGACGAGCGAAAGGTTGCATGTTTCACATCTTGCGCTCCCACCATGTTTGGTCGTCAGCGCGTATATGCCGTGATCCTCTGGCACTCCGTTCGATCAGCAATTTTCGTGTTCAAGAATGCCGCCGGCCGATATTTCCGCTACTTGCGCTTAAGCGTATTTCGATTGACGTATCGGTCGATGATGCCGAGTTCGTCTCCGTTATCCTCCGACTGTTTCGAAGCACCGCCTTTAACTATATGCTCAAGCGATGCGCCTAATTGCTTCTCGTGTTGGACGGCGTCGTACATGAACCATAGAGGCACGTTCAAAGCTTCCTCCAGCCGCATGACCGTTTCCTCGATTGACGGATCGGCCAAAATATCTTGCAGCTCCGCGGCATCGACCGTCAGTTTGAGCGAACGGACGAGCGTGTCGGCATCGGCCGACTCTGCGTCCAGCCCGTAGACGTCGAGGCCGGGTCCCGCCACATGGGAAACGATCGTTTCGCCGTTTATCGCCACTGTGAGCTCCAGTACATCGTCGTCGAAGTAGCCGACGGACAGCACGGGCGAGCCTGTCAGCGAGGAGACGTTCTCCGCTTCTTCGACGACATTTCCCCAGCCGTACTCGTCTCCCAAAATAGAAACCCAACCCGGCGTGAAGCTCCCGATATAGTAGCGGCTAGGCACCCAATCTACAGCTGCGGGAAGCTCCCGAAATGCCGCAATAACCGCCTCCGTATCCTCGGATCGCACTTGCAAATTGCCGAATTTCGTTCCCATCCGGTTGCCCCTTTCGTCCTCCTGTCATCCCCCTTACTTTCTCGGGGAGGCTTCGTTTTTCCTGCTTGTCAAAGGCAGTCGCATACGATACGGCTGCCGTCTTACAACGGCGCAAAGCGCGGCGGGAGAGTGCGCGACGTTGACAAAATGCATCCTCGTGGTGCCGGCGGTCTTTCGGCACATAACGCACAGCCGGCAATCGGGATTTTGTTCCTCCTCGAGTTATATTTGAAGCGCTTTCAAGTCCGCAATGAGCTGCGCGCTAATAGACGAAAGAGGCAGACACCCTTTACGGGTATCTGCCTCTTGTCATGAAGGCTCGCTTATCTTGCGCCTTCGCCGATAATGACGCCGATATGTCTTGCGGTATCGTATACCGTTTGCAGCGGCGTTTCATTGTAAATGCCCACTTCGGCCGTCAATGTGTCCGAGTAGCCGATTTCCTGAAGCGCCTCGCGAACCGCTGTCCAGTTCACATCGCCCGAAAGCAGCGGCACGAAGCCGTGTCCGGTTCCTACGCTAGGGCGGAAGTCTTTGACGTGAACCTTGAAGATGCGCTCGCCGAGAATGCGGATCCATTGCTGCGGGAAGCCGTAGGCGAGAATGTTGCCGGCATCGAAATAGACGCCGACATGCTTCGAGCGGAAATAGTCGACATAGTCTCTCATTTCGAGAGGGGAGAGCAAAAATTTGTTCCACACATTCTCAACGCCGATGCGGACGTTGCGTTTCTCCGCTTCTTTGACGAGAAGCTCCAGCTCGCCGCGGCTGCGCTCGTAGCAAACGTCGTAAGACGTTTGCTCGTTGACGGCGCCCGGAACGACAAGCACCGTGTCTGCGCCGATCGCTTCGGCAAGCTCCAGCTGCTTGATCACGACGCGGCGTCCTTGCTCGCGCACGGCAGGGTCGTCCGCGGATAAGGGCGAACGCCACAACAGAGAGGTCGATATGCTGCGCAGCTGCAGACCATTGTCGCGGGCCAGCTTGGCGATGGCTTCGGCTTCGCTCGCCGTCGTCTCCATCGTAAGTCCGACTTCGCCCTCCGGATTGACATTTAATTCGACGGCATCATAGCCGGCGTCGCGGCTGACCGCGAATAGCTGCTCAAGCGGCGTGCCGGTAGGAAAGCACCATTGATTAACTCCTTTAAGCATGTCGAGATCTCCCTTCCCGTTTAAACGTTAGGTACGGATACCGTTTTGCGCTGATCAGCCGATTCGTTGACGGCAAGCGTGACGGCGAGCGTAGCGACCGCTTCGTCGTAGCTGCACAATACGAGATCCTGCCGGTTGGTGCGGACCGCTTCGACGAACGAACGGTTTTGCTCCAAGTAGAAGTCCATTTTCGACTTGATCGTGATGTTTTGTTCATTATCGATAATTTTCATGACGGTACCGTTGCCGTCCATTTGCAAATAGAAGTCTTTTCCGAAAAACTCCACATCCGCGCGTCCGAAATGCTGCGACAGGGAGGTGTTGCTGAAGTTTCCGGCTGCCCCGGACTGCATCGTGAAGGAGAAGACGCCGACGTCGTAAACCGTCGATTCCGGGTACTCCTTATGGATTTGCCGCTGCTCGTGAAAGGCGTGAACCTCGGCGAATTCGCCCGCCAAGTAGCGGATCATATCGACCTGGTGTGTCGATTGCTCGACCAGTTGGCCGCCGGACAGCTCCATCTTGCGCCACCAAGCGGCAGGAGGCATTCCGCCGATCCGGTAACCGAGCACCATATCGATTTCTTTGCCTTCCAAATATTTTTTGGCCTGTTGAACGTTATCCAGGTAGCGGAGACAATAGCCGGAGCTGTTAATGATGCCTGCTTCGCGGATGGCGCGGGCATTCGCTTTCGCTTCTTCCAGGTTAAGCGTGACGGGTTTCTCCGAAAGCAGGTGAATGCCGCGTTTGGCCGCTTCCTGCTCGATGCCGTTCCTGGCAAAAGGCGGCGAACAAATGAAAAGGGCGTCGACTTGCCCCGAATCGAGCAGCTTCTCGCTCGTTTCGTAAGCGGTTGCGCCGTACTTCGCGGCCATTTCTTGCGTTCTCTCCGCGTTGATGTCATAAACGGCCGTAATAACGGCGTGCTCGACTTTTTGCAGCGAATCCAAATGGTATTCCGCGATGCCGCCGACGCCGATAAATCCGATTCTAACCTTATCCACTCGTATATCCTCCCTTGTCCTGTGCGGTTGAAGCTGTACACGAACAGAATAGTCGATTCGGAACGGTCTGTATTTAAGGAAATCGCTTGGCAATTTACGCAAAAAGCAACAATTCCGTTATACGCCGTTTGCAAACCTGACGGGAGAAACCGATAATAGAAGAGGAACGGGTGGCAGGATGAGGAATCGTTTATTTCATAATCTCAGCAAGTATACCCTCCGCCGATTGTATTAGCTAATGAGGGAGTGGATAAGCGTGGAAGTGAAGCAAGCTGTGACGACGCGACGCAATGTGAAACAATTTAAGCCTGATCCGATTGAACGTGAGCTGTTGAACGGGTGGCTGGAAGCGGCAAGCTACGCCCCGAATCACCGCATGACCGAACCGTGGGAAATTCTCGTCATAGGACCCGAAACGAGGGCGAAGCTGAATCATAAAGAAGATTTCGGCGGCGCTCCGGTCGTAATCGCCGTGCTTTCGACGCCGGCGCAGACGCCGTTCGATCGCGACGAGCATGTGATGGCCGTCTCCTGCTTCGTGCAAAATTTCATGCTGTTGGCGCATGAGGCCGGAGCGGCGACCAGGTGGGCGTCATTCGGCTCCTCTCCGCGAAACCGTGAAATTATGGGCGTGCCGGAAGGCTTCGACGTCATCGGCGTGTTCGGCGTCGGCTATCCTGCCGAAGTGCCGGCCGTCAAAGCGCGGACGCCGATCGCGGAGAAGCTGCGGGAGCTGCCGTAGCCGCCTTACCGCTCGACTCGGCATGCATGAGCCGACAGGGGCTGCTTCAGACCGCCGGCGTATACGAATTAGCGAGAAAAGAAGCTTTCAACTCCACGTGAACCGTGGGGATGAAGGCTTCTTTTTGCTGGGGCCGCTCGAAAGAAAGCTTTACTTCGTAAACCTTTTGCGGAACTGCAGAGGCGTGATCCCTTCCTTGCGCGAGAAGCGGCGCGAGAAGTAGGCGGACTGATGAAAGCCGACTTCTTCTGCGATGCGCGTGACGGACAGCTCCGTTTTCATAAGCAGCAGCTTGGCTTGCTCCAGCCGATATTGGATCAAGTAGTCGATCGGGGTGATGCCCAGCACCTTCAGCATACAGCGCGAAATGTAATTGGGATGGAAATGCAGCGCTTCTCCCAGCATCGCGTTCGTCACCGGAAGCCGGTAGTTTTGCTTCAAGAACGCTTCCGCTTGCTCGGCCAGCCGGACGGCTTGCGTGTCGTGCGCGCGCTTTTGCCCCAGGTGCAGGTCCTTTATCAGCTCGGTAAAGATCGCCTGCTGCTGCCAAAGCGCCGAGGATTGCGGCTGTTTTTCCGACTGCAAAAGATATTCGAGGGCGTCGAACGTTTTGCCGGGAGAGGGAAGCGAGCCGTGCTTGGGCAGGGCGATCGTATAAACGCGCTCCAGCGGCAAGCCCGTTCGGACCTGCTGCGTCTGCGCTGACTCCTTGTCCGGAGGAGGGGGAAGCCGTTCGTCCGAGCCTTCCCGCCATTCGCCTGCGGGATAGAAATGTATCCAATAAAAATGCGTTTCTACATCGCATGGCTCGGCTGCGTAATGATGAAGATCCGGCCGTAAAATAAGCGCTTGTCCTGCGCCCACGTCCCAACTGCGAAACTCCTCAGCCATGCGAAGAGTGCCGCTCTTCACAAGCAGCATGTCGAATACGCCGAGCGCATACCGGTCGGGATGCTCCTTGCCTGGCGCGTACGTATCCTTGCCGCCGTTCAAATAAAACGGCATAGGAGGAGCGGTCATATATAACGCGTTACCCGGTTCCATTTTCGCCTGCCTCCCTAGAAGGTTTAAATCGTGCAATTGAATGGTTTAGAAAAGGCGTATTTTTAAACAAATATAGCAGATATGATGGAGGGCATACAGAGTGAAATAATATGTTTTTACGAGGAGTGTTTAGAATGGAGAACGCCGCCAATTCTTATCGAAAGCTGCAAGCCGTTCCGTTCAATCGGGTCCGGATCGACGATACGTTCTGGGCGTCCAGATTAAAAGCGCTGAAAGAAACAACGATTCCCGCTTGCTTGGAGCAATGCGAGAGAACCGGGCGAATCGCCAATTTCGCCAAGGCGGCCGGGCTGACCGAAGGGCCGTTCCAAGGCATTTATTTTGACGATTCCGACGTGTATAAGCTGCTGGAGGGAGCTTCCTATTCGCTAATGAATCACCCGGACCCGGAGCTCGAAGCGCAGGTCGACCGGATCATCGGCCTCATTGCCGCCGCGCAGGAGGAGGACGGGTATTTGTTTACCTACTATTCGCTCGTTACACCCGAGCAGCGATGGACGGATATGAACAAGCACGAGATGTACTGCGGAGGCCATTTAATGGAAGCGGCGATCGCATACAAGCAAGCAACCGGCAAAAGCAAGCTGCTGGACGTCGCCTGCAGGCTGGCGGACCATTACGACGCCGTATTCGGTCCCGGCAAGAGGCATTGGGTCGACGGACATGAGGAAATCGAGCTTGCGCTTGTCGCCCTTTATCGCGAGACGAAGGAGGAGCGTTACTGGAAGCTGGCGCTTTGGCTGCTGGAGGAGCGGGGGCGCGGACACGGCAAGGGAGAAATATGGGACCGTGAGGATATGGGGCCCGCATACTGCCAGGACGACAAGCCGGTCCGGGAGCTGGCGGAAGTAAGCGGCCATGCCGTGCGCGCCATGTATTTGTATGCGGCGATGGCCGACGTGGCGGCGATGACCGGCGACAAAGCGTACATAAACGCGCTGGACCGGGTTTGGAGCAGCGTAGCCGAGCGCAACATGTATGTGACGGGCGGCATCGGCCAATCCAGGCACAATGAGGGTTTTACGCGCGATTATCATCTGCCGAACGAAACGGCTTACTGCGAAACGTGCGCGGCAGTCGGCATGGTGCTGTGGAATCATCGGATGAACCTGCTGCACGCGGACGGCAAATATGCCGATATCGTGGAGCGGGCCATGTACAACGGCGCGGCTGCCGGTATTTCGGTCAAAGGGGATCGATTTTTCTACGTCAACCCGCTTGCGTCGCGGGGAGATCATCATCGCGTGCCGTGGTTCGACTGCTCGTGTTGTCCGACGCAGCTGTCCAGATTTTTGCCCTCGGTGGGAAGTTATATTTATGCGGTCGCGGATAACGGCGTCGTCGTCAATCAATATGTGCAGGGGGAAACTATGGTTAGAACGGCGGGTATGGATGTCCGGGTGGAGCAAAAAACGGCGTATCCGTATAACGGCGACGTCCGACTAACCGTGCAACCGTCGGCGTCGCACCGCTTCGAGCTGAGGCTCCGTTACCCCGGCTGGTGCCGCGGCATGACCGTACACGTAAACGGTGAAGTGCTGGAAGCGGGCGATTATACGCTGGATAAGGGATACTTTGTCATCGAGAGAGTTTGGCGTGCGGGAGACCAAGTAGAGGTGCGATTGGATATGCCGATTCTGCGCGTTCGCAGCCGCAGTGAAGTGGAGGGTAACGCGGGCAGAGTCGCGCTGGAGCGGGGGCCGCTCCTGTATTGCGTCGAGAAAGCGGATAACGGCCATCTGCAATTCGACGATTTGGTCGTGCCCGAGCATGCGCCTCTGGCATGCGTGCTGTCCCGCAATTTCGGACCGCCGGTAACCGTGCTTCGGGGAGCCGGCTTTGACGGACGGGCGTTTACCGCGATTCCATACTGTTTCTGGGATAACAGGGAGCCCGGCTTTATGCAGGTATGGCTTCGGGAGAGGCGAGAGGAAACGCTGTATCTAGGTTGAAAAAGAACGGCGCTGTCCCGAATCTTGTAAGGAATCCCGTAAGGCGATTTCCGATTGACGAGCCCCATGCCCGGTTCATTTTCATTGCAAAAGGAAAAATTCGCAGCGCGGTCATAGAGATGATATATGAATTTTCATATAGGATCGTCGACATTAACGTGAAATCCTAAATTCTGTATGATTTTTCATATAGAATCGTCGAATTCAATGCGTAGGGGCAAATTCTATATGAATTTTCATATACGCCAGTATACGGTGCATACGCTTGCGAATTCACTTTCAGCAGAAGCGTTTGACGTGCGGCCGTTTTTTGCGAAAATGCACAGGCGCAGGGCTGAATTTCATCATAGCTTGTGACCGTCGGACGGAAGGGGCATGAACGGTTATCCTTGATCTGCGGCGCCGTTTCTCATTTGCAGCCTTCTGCGCCATGCCGTAGGAGATACGCCTTCCGATTCTTTAAACCATTGCGAGAACGAATGGAGACGCTCGAAGCCGATCTGCTCGGCGATTTCCTGAATGTCTTTGTCGGTGGAGCTGAGCAGCCACTTGGCTTCGTTCATCCGGCACTGCTGCTGATAACGCTTAGGGCTCATCCCGTATATTTTCTCGAACAGCCGGCGGAAGCCCGCAACCGTTAAACCGGCAAGCTTGGCCAGGTCGGACATTTGGACGTTCTGCTGCAAATTTTCGCGTATATAATCGGCCGTCTTCGTCACCGTCATCGCTTGCAAATCGGACTGGGAATGCTCCAGCAGGAATAACAGCATCATCTCGATCCAAGCCGCATAGTTGCGAGGCTTGTCCTTCAGCGAGGAGGCCTTGATGCGAAGCCATTCCCGAAACAGCTTCTCGAATCGTTCCTTATCGAGCCGCGATAAGGCGACGATGCTGGGCAAAGTGCCGGACAGGTCGACCAGCTGCTCCAGAAGCTCGGCCGTCCCCGCCGAATAGTCGATCAAGTGCAGGACGCCGAAGCGCACCCGGGAAACCGCTTCATAGCGGTGCGGCAAATCGGCCGGAACGGTGACGATATGTCCGGTTTCCACGATTCTTTTGTGTCCGGGCCATTCAATCAGCCCGCGGCCCTCCAGCACGATGCTTATTTCCACGGTCGGGTGATGATGGAAGCCTTCGTCAAACCAATTTTCGTTATACGTACCGATATGGCTTCGAATATTGAGCGATGTCATCCGCCAATCCTCCTGCACGGCATGCGTTTATTTCGTTCGGAGCCGCCGATCGGCCGTCATCCAAATAACGGAAGCGATGGTTATCCCCAACATGCCCCCGGACAATGCGGAAACGACCAAGATGCCTATGTAATTCGTGCTATCCGACAATATCAGCTTGAGGGCGACGGTCATAAGCGCTACCGCGGCTGCGATCAGCCAGAACATAAGCTTTTGCCTATTGCCGGCACGGTAAAGCTCCTCCGCCGGTGGCGACCCGCGGAGCAGGGCGGCCGCCATAGCGAGTAGTCCGAGCAATCCGATCAGCGAAAGCGAGTGCTGGCCGATCTTATAAAGGGGGATTCCCGCAAGCGTATTTTGCAAAAATGGCAGCTGCTTGACGTAAAAGCCCGAGTCGTGCGTGAAGCCGTCCAGAAAAATATGCGTGTAAAAGCCGGCCGCGACCGACAGGAGAAAAACGATCCACTGTCCGATCGTATGAATGTTCCACGGCTTGATCAGGCGAACGGCTTTTGCATCGAGGCCGCTTACCGAAGGCAGATGTATAGAGAGCGGCAGCCGGATAATCCGGTGAAATGAATAAGCGAACAGGATGCTTAGGGGGATTGCTTCGAGAAGCAGTCCCATATGCGTATGCCCGATTTTTTGATACGGCTCGAGCGCGATGAAATATTCGAAATCGGGCGACATGCTGCCCAATATAAGTCCCGTCGTGCTAAACCAGGCAGGCTTAAGCAGCTTAAGCGGGACGGCATAAAACGGATGAGCGAACGTAAAAGGCAAACCTAGTTCACTCCTTCATCGGCCGCGATCAGGTCGTTCAGATCCTTCAGCAGCCATTCCTCCGAGCCGTCGCGCGATAAAAACCACGTATGCGTAAAGTAAGGCTGCGGCTTGCGGATGCGGTCCTTGACCGCCAATATGTTCGACATGCCGAAAACGGGAGAGGCGTTGCGGATCAGCAGGGCGACCGGGTAATCGTGCGAGTAGCCGTTTATTTTCTGCTCCTTCCGGGCGATTCGCTTGTTCAGCTCCTCGACAAGCACGTCGAGCGATTCCAGCGAGCAGGACGTTTCCTGCGAACGGCCGAACAGCATTTTGGCCTCCTCGGAGCCGAAGAACAGATGGGTTACCTCCAAGCCGAGCTTTTGACGCTTTGCGTTCTGCAGGACGGCATCCGGTTTTTCTTGCTGATAAAGCAGACGCTGCTTAACGGGATGATTGCGATTGTAAATATTCACAAATATTGAAATGGCTTCTCTCTCCAGATGAAGCTTCTCGTCGTCCCGTCTTTTCATCTCGAATCGCCTCCAAGCTAGCAGAAGAGTAGGAACGCCCGCCTTCCGGGCCGCGGGTCAAGCACGGCTTGAGTCGGTCTGTACTTACCATCGTACCATATCCCGGAGTGAAGCTGAACGCTTGCCGGCAAAATGGGCGGGGGTGCGTGCATAAAATCCAAAACGGCCCCGGGCCGGTGCAATGGCTTTCGAGAGAAGGCGGCCCAACGCGCTGCGGTCCGTCAGAGCTCCAAAGGCGGAACGTCCCTGATCAGATCGGGTTCATTATGGACGAAAGTTATTTCAAGGGAGCTTTTCCAATCGGGAACCTGATCGTCCGGAATCGATCGCTGCGCGTTATCGCTTTCCGTTAAAGCCTGCACGCTTTCGTCGCTCAGCTTGATTTGCGTTTCCAGCAGAAGTATGTGCAGCTTCGCTACATCTCTGGCGGATATCTCGAAGAAAATGCAGATGGAGATGTTGGCATACATTTTGAAATCGAGCACCCAAGCGCCGCTTCCGGAAATGGCTTCTTTGACCTTATCGACCGCTTCATGCCGATTTTGGCGGGTAACCCCGTTAATCCTTAGAAAACGTTTGACGATTGCGCACACCCCCGAAACTATCAACTATCTACGATAGACAATTCACAGTCTTTCCTTTGGATTGTAACTTTCTTACAAACGGAGGGCAACTATGTTTGGTGAGATGTGAGACGGAGTTGTCCGATTACTGGGGGGACGATAGTAACGAAAGGGTAATTGGTAACGAGGCAAAGATGATGAAAGTAGGATCAAGTCTAAAACTAGTGCCTTGACCGCGTCTGGTCTAAGGTTTTCTGCCCGCGCTTTTCATGAGAAAATCCGCAGTGGAAAGGCGGGTTCGTATAAGGCCACGAGCACCCAAACCTTGCAATTGATGCGGTCAAGGTACTAAGTATTGATGAAGACCTGGTTACGAAAGCAAACGCGGATATCTTAATGGTTATGCATGAATCGTGCGCGTAGTGTAGAAAACCTTATTGTTCATGAGGCTGTCCTCACTATTCCACCGGTAAAATGCTCCTTCTCGAGAGATAGTGAGGCAAACACCACTATCAATTTCGTTTACCTCACTAATAATTGCGTTTGCCTCATTAACTCGCATGAACACGGGTTTTCGGTGAGAGATAGTGAGGTTTGCCTTATGAACAGTAAACTTTTCCTCACTATTTCTCCAGGGCACAAGTCATCAGCGGCATGGAGGCTGCATTTTTCGGATTATGGGCGAGATCCGGAAGACATTGACTGCGCGGAGGGGGCACAAGTCCGAGGAGTACGGATGCCGGCATCGGCCGATCTCAAAACCGAGGAATTCGGATGACACCCATCAGCCCTAAATCAGCGGAATGTCTCCAGTGGCGGCCGCTGCCGGGCTGGCGGTGGGAGTTTCAGTGCTTTGTGAAAGATGACCGGTACGATTTCTGTTCGTCCTGGTCCCAAACTTCGTGGATTTCGAACGTTCCTTCTTCGAAAAAGAGCGGAAACCGCCGCTTAAACCAATCCTGCATCGGCAAATTCAGCGCTTCATCGATCTTGACCCAGAGTAACTCGCCTTCGGGAGGGTTTTGTAGCAGCTCTCCTTCATAGGAACGGGCCAAGTAGTTGAACACCATATAACGAAAATTTTTCTTCGGGTCGACAAATTCGTCGAGCCCTTTGTAAACCAAGTCTTTCACGCGTAAGCCGGTTTCTTCAAATACTTCGCGGGCGGCGCCTTCCGTCAGGCTTTCGGGAAAATCCACTTTCCCGCCCGGACCTATGTAGCCGGGGAAGCCTAGACGGTTCGGCCTGTTGATAAGGAGAACCTTGTCTCCGTCCTGGACGAGGCACATCGTATACATCGCGACTTGGACTTGCTGCTGCGCTGCGGTGGACATAAGGCATAACCTCTTTTCTCTATAACGATGATGAAAAACCGGCCGATGACGGCCGGTCGTAACCATTTAAGGCTCCAGCTCAAGTGCCCCGGTGGCAGGGTCTTTGAGCACGATGCGGGCGCTTGTTTCATTGCCGTTCGCATCGTTCAGCTTCAGCTTGCTTGTTTTGCCTTTCTCGATGAGCGTGCGGACGGTTGCATCGGTGAGCGTTTTGCCGAAGCTCGTTTTCCAGATGACGAACGAGCAGCCGCTCTTGTAGTGGCTGCAGCCGTAACCGCGGCGGCCCATAAAAATGCTGCCGCCGCAGCCCGGCCGCGGGCATGCCGCGATCACGCGCGGCGCCTCCGCGGCGCTGCCTGCGGCATGCGCTTGCGCCGTGCGGCCTGCGCCGCCGGCCGCGCCTCCCGCGGC
>NZ_QMFB01000033.1 GCF_003285015.1 Paenibacillus contaminans
CCATCTTTTGTTAACCGCCTAGATGCTAGGCTTTTTTCAAGTGTCCTTGACAAAGGGTCCAGATCATTATTGGCCGGGGCTTTTTGCTGCGTCCGCACGAGACTCTGCACAGATTTACAAATGTATTTGCAAATCGCCGCCATGCTTAATGGAAAACCTGCAGTTATTTTTTGAAAATTACCTTGATTAGCAGATTTTAATGGAAAAACTCCAGTTAACATTATAGAAATTCCTCAAAAACTAAAAAATCCCTCAAATTACCTGCAGTTTTTCCAGCTAAATGTCGTTTCCTCGCTTTTTAGCCGAAAATAACTGCATGTTTTCCAGTTAGCACCCGTCTGCGCACGTCCGCGCAGCTTCTCCACGCGTAGATTCATTCGTTCTTCCGCAGGTGAATGCTCAAGAAGTAAACTCAAATTTGTTTTTGTCATAGCGTACCCATGCATGATCAAGTCTTCACTTTGCTAGAACCGGGCGATGTCCTAGTCGTTAATCCCGCGGCATCATGCTATACTAAGGCTATCCTCAAAGTAACGGAGGAAAGAAGCATGTTGTTCGTATGGATTGCATTATGGCTCGTCAGCATCGTGCTGCTCATGTCGGATTCGCGCAAAAGCTCGATCCGCTGGCTCAGCGCGGTCGCCTTCTGCGGCGGCTGCGGAGCGCTCTCGGCGGTAATCGGCGATACGATACTGCCCTACGCGATCGAACAAGGCGCGAATGCTACGATCCAGAAGCTGCTTGACGGCTTGCGTATTTTGACTTCGCTGTTTCAATATTACGGAATGCCTTATTCCTTTGCGCTGTTTGCGCTATATTATAATACGCCATCTCTGGTCGGATCACGGATCCGCTTTGCTTCCTCGGTGCTGCTTATTCCAGCCGCCGCCATGCTGTTGTTCGTCAAGCCGATTCATCCGGTAAATTATCCGATTGCCGCGCTTTGGGCGCTTCCTTACGTCGTGGCGGGCACGCTGCTCGTATTGTTCAAGCGGGAGCCGACGCGCGCTTTGCGGCGCAATCATATGCTCGTCATTTTGATCGTGGTGCCAACCGTCGTTTTCTGCGCCGTGATGAATTACGTGCTCCCGTCTCTCGGCTATTTCGAAATGTGGCGCTACAACACGTGGATAATCGCGTACGCCGTGCTGCTGTTTTTGGTCGCTATTTTTAAGTACGGGTTTATGGGCGTGCAATTCCTGATCGAGAAAAAACGTCTGGACGTCACGATCCGGGCGATTACTTCTGGAACGTCGATTTTGAATCATGCCATCAAGAACGACGTCGGCAAAATGAAGCTGTTCTCCGAAAAAATCGCGGCCTATGCGGAAGAAACGAAGCAGACCGAGCTTGCGGCGGATATTCAGGTGATCCGGAATGCGTCCCGGCATATCCAAGAGATGATTTCGCGCGTTCACGAGCAAACGCAGGATTTGGCGCTTGTCGTCGGCCGCCACCGGCCTGCGGACATCGTCCGCGAGCTGCTTGAGCAGCTGGCGCCGTATCTGCGTCATTTGGATGTCGGGGTCGAGCTGAAGGAAGATGTGGAGCTTGAGATAGACAGGGCCCAAATCGCCGAAACGGTCAACAACCTTATTATGAATGCAGCGGAGGCTATGCCGAAGGGCGGGTCGCTGTTTGTGCGCTTATATGAGACGAAAAAACATGCCGTAATCGAAGTGCGGGATACCGGTCCCGGCATTGCCAAGCAGCATCTTAAGCAAGTGCTGGAGCCTTTCTATTCGACTAAGGGCGGCGGAGGACGGCTCAATTTCGGGCTCGGGCTCGCTTACTGTTACAATGTCATGAACAAACACGGCGGCAAAATGGAAATCGATAGCGAAATCGGGAAGGGCACGGCGGTTTCGCTTTATTTCTCCAGAAGAAGGAGAGGGACGCATGGAACGAATCAAGGTGCTGATCGTCGAGGATGATCCGGATTGGCTGCGCGGGCTTACGGCATATTTGGCGAAGGAGCCGGATGTTGCCGTCGTGGCGCAGGCAAGCACGGCAGAGGATGCGCTGACGGCGATCCGCGGGCACGAGCTCGACATCGTGCTGATGGATATTATGCTGGCCAGCAGCATGGAGGGCATTTGGCTGACGGAGGAAGTGTGCCGCACATGTACCGCCAAGGTAATCATGCTCAGCTCGCTTCGTGAAAACGACGTCGTGTTCAGCGCCTTCCAAGCCGGGGCGACGGATTACGTCGTAAAGTCCGAATTCGCCGAAATTCCGGCGGCGATCCGCGGCGCGCATCAGAACCGCTCGTCGATTCACGCATCGGTCGCGGAGCAAATGCGCGAGGAGTTCCGGCGGTTGAAGCAGCTGGAGCGCCAGGTGCAGGTGAAAGAGGTGCGCGACAAAATAACGCCGGCCGAGCTGCAGGTGCTGGAGATGATCGATAGCGGCTATACGCAGACGGACATTGCCGACAAGCTTGTCGTTTCCATCCGCACGATCAAGGTGCATGTCGGGAACATTCTCAAGAAGCTGGGCGGCGGGAGCAGCAAGGATGCGGCGAAGAAAGCCCGCGATATGGGCTTTTTTGACGAGAAGAATAAGTAGCGAAAGCTGCGACATGGTTTCTTGGACGGGAAGTACGAGTAGCGAAAGCTGCGGCAAAGGTTTTCGATAAGAAGCACAAAATTGCGAAGCCCCGCGACAAGGACGAGTTGCGACGGGAATAGCAGAAGCCCCGGTCGCGTGCGACGCGGGGCTCGGCCGGTTTATTCCGCGACGATGGAGCGTCTGAACTCGCCGGGCGTGACGCCCGTTCCTTTTTTGAACATGCGTATAAAGGAGTTGACGTTCTGATAGCCGATTTTTTCGGCGATTTCCTGAATTTTGAACGTGGTGTTCTTCAGCATGTCTTTGGCGTTGGCGATGCGGATATCGTTCAGGTAGTCGCTGAAATGGATGCCGGTTTTCTCCTTGAAATGGGCGGACAGATGGCCGCTCGAGATGTTGAGCTTATCCGCGACCAACTCCTGCGTAACGTCCAGATGGTAGTTGGCGTTCAAAAAGCTCATGACGAAGGTGACGATCGGATCTTCCACCGATTTGTGCAGATGAATCATATCGGTTGTTTGCGTCAGCAGCCGTTCGAAAAAATCGATATACTGCTCCACAGAGAGTGCTTTTTTCATATGCTGCTCCGGGGAGTAATGCTTCAATATCACGGAAATATCCAGATTGTAGGAAATCAGCGCCTTGATCGCTTTCGTCGTTACCTCCACGGCAAGTTGCTTGTAGTGGAAGGCGCTTAAATCTTTTTTGCGCATATGCTCCAGAATACGCCGAACGAGGTCGATAACGTTCTTCTTGTTGCCGGCCTGCAGATTGGAGAAAAACTCCTGCTCCTCCGCCGCCGTGAATACGTACCTCATCACCTGCGACTCGTAAACCGTAATGATTTGCGTTTCATGGACCAGCTTTTGCTGCCCCAGCATTTCCACCGCTTTTCCGTAAGCGTCGGGGAAGCTCAGCATGTTGGTCTTTTCGGGGGAGATGGCGATGGTCAGGACGCAATAATCTTTGTCAAAGTCGAACATGGGCTTTAGCGCTTCCAATGCCTTCCAAACCTTCTGGATACTCTCTTCGGTGAAAACCAGCGAAACGATTTGTTCCTTCTCGACTTGCAGCGTAACGGTTTCGCCAAACTCCCCCGAAAGATGATTGGAGATCAGCTCCTTGATCGCATAGGAGGCCCGGTCCTGCCCGATTCCCAGCTCATGATTGAATTGCTGCGTATACGTCAGGTCGAACAATGCTAAATAGAACGGCTTCTTGGTTTCGGTTAGCTTCTCAATCTCGTTATGCTCGGAGTAAATGCTTTTCAAATGCGTGATGTAGCCGTAATTGCGCAGCAGCTTGTTCTTGTTCGTCAAGTCGGTGCGAATGTCGCGGTTGGACTGGAGCAAATGCTGGAATTTCTCGCGGATCATCACATATTCGTTAATGTTGCTTCGCAATGAAATATCCGGATTCTGCTTATTAAGCGAATGGATAATCGCCTTGATCGGCGTGTTGAACCGGATGCTGAGGATGATGGAGATTAGAACGGCGGCAACAATGGAAACGATCAGCAGCGCGACCAGCAGCACATTGAGCCGGGCCACCTTGGACGCGATATTCCCGTTGGGAATCGATTGTACGTAGGTGATACCGGTCGTCGCGCCTGTTTTGACAAAAGAATAGTCGCTGCCCCGCTTGGCGTAGCCTTTCGCGAGGTCTTCCTCCGCAAACTCGACCCGCTGCGCTTGCGGTCCATAGCTGTACAGCAGAGCTCCCCCGGTATCCTGCATATAGAAGGCGGAAGGGCCGGACACCTGGAAGGCTTGAAACAGCTTGTCCGCGTTGAGGAAGGCGATGATATAGAAGTCCTCGAATTTGTTCTTGATGACGACGGGCAGCAGGTTGCCGACAGACAATTTGGTTTGATCCGGATTGGTTCTGGCAAAGATCGCCGCAGGAAACAACTGGAGCCGATCGTCCCCGAGGAACTGCTCTTCCCAAAATTGCGGGGGATACGCCGGACTGTTGTAACGCACGGCGAAGGTAGCCGCGGCGTTGTCGAACCCGGATGCGTCCACGACGACGCCGGTTTTCTGAAAATAGAACAAAATATTGTGCAAATATAGAAGCGGATTCGTCAACAAGGCGTTCAGCTTGTCGCGGATGCGAAAATAAAGCTCGAACTCGGCTGGTGAAGGGTTATTTTTGAAAACGGTTACAGTGTCGTCGAAGTAGAATCCGCTCAGCATGCTGTCGATCAGTTGGATATGGTTCTCATAGCTGTCCGTCGTTTTGCTCAGGTTCAATTGGTTCGCGTGGATAATCTCGTTCTTGATGTTGGTTTGAAAGAAGGAGAAGGATAAGGCGTTGAAAGAAAGCAACAGCAGAATGATGCCGAGAAAGCCGGACAGCAGCCGCAGAAGCAAGGAATTTTTGGATAATGGAAAGAGCTGTTTGGTGTTCATCATGGCAGGCCCGATTCCTTTCTTCCGTTTTGATTCTCCCTTATTTTGCTGCGCGCGTAGAGGAAAAGCAATATGCTTTTCCCCATCGAATACACCAATTTGCGGTTTACCCGAAAAATCGCGGATATGGCGTGAAAGTGTGCGTATACAGCGGCGGCCTCCGCCCGGTATTGTGGTGTCAAGCGGTCCGTTCCCGACGGTTTCGACAATGGCTCGAATAAGCCCAGGGGGTCGCAAACCATCACACAAAAAAGAAGAGGTGTTGCCATTTTGCAAACGAAAACGAAGAAACGACAATTGGCTTCGTCGGTCGCTTCGGCGCTAGTCCTCGCATCGCTGACGCTTGCGGGCTGTTCAAGTCCGGAGAAGGAGCCGCAGCCGTCCGGAACACCGGCGGGAAACGGCGAGAAAGGCGCGAGCGAGACAAACAAGCCGGGGAATGACAAGCAGAACGGTACGCAAATTGTGGCGCCGGGATCGCTTACGCTGCGCGTCGGCATCCAGGACAGTTATTATGCGCCCGCCAGCTTGGCGAACAATTTGCCGGTATTCCAGCAGATCGAGCAAAAAACCGGGGTCAAGCTGCAATGGGAAGTTACGCCGCCGGACCAGTTCAAGCAAGTCATGCAGCTGAAGCTGGCGTCGGGCAAAGACTTGCCGGATTTGATCCAGATGCCGAACGGGGCAAGCGATATGGTCAAATACGGGTCCGAAGGGTTGCTGCTGCCGCTGGAGGATTTGATCGACAAGCATGCGCCGAATATTAAGAAGCTGTTTGAGAAGGACCCGAATATCGTCAAAAGTCTGAAATCGCCGGACGGGCATATTTACGGGCTGCCTACGCTTAATTATTCGCCGCAAATGACAACGATGATCATCCGCAAAGATTGGCTGGATCGTCTGAATTTGAAAGCGCCGGAAACGATCGACGAATGGCTGACCGTGCTGCGGGCGTTTAAGGAGAAGGACCCGAACGGCAACCAGAAGGCCGATGAAATTCCGCTTTCCGTTTCCGGTCCGCTCGGCGTCCTGCCGCTGTTCGGCAACGCGTTCGGATTGCATTTGAGCGAAAGCCGCGATTGGTGGGCGGATGCGAACGGCAAGGTAAGCTACGAGTGGATAGATGACAAAATGAAGGATTTGCTGGCGTTCCTGAACACGCTCTATAAGGAGGGCTTGCTCGACCCTGGCTATCCGACGACGCAAGGCGATAAGGAATCGGCGAATATCAACAATAATTTGGCCGGCGTGTTTTACAAGCATATGGGCAATATTCCGATTCATGAAGGCGTATTAAAGCAAAGCGGCATAAACAGCGCCAAGTTGGTCGGAGTCGCACCTCCTGCCGGTAAGGACGAGAAGCGGTATTTGCTCGGCAACTCGCTTGCGAGTATTTTTGTCTCTGTTAACAAGAGCGTTAAGGACCCGGTGGCGACGATTAAGTGGCTCGATTACGTGTTTGCGTCGGAGGAAGGGCAGCGGTATATGCTGGCGGGTATCGAAGGCGTTACGTACACGATGGAGAATGGAAAAATCAAGCTGATGGAATCGTTCCTGAAGCCTGCGGCGGGCGTCGATCCAGGCAGAGCGGTCGGGACGGAGTCGGTGCTGCCGCATATTTTGACCTATGAATTTTTCGAGGCGTACTGGTCGGCTTCCAATCCGGAGCTATGGGCGCAAACGAAGGAGCTTCAGAAAATGGTCGTCCCGCCGTATCCGCAAATTATCGACTCCCCGGACGAGCAGCGCAGCGTAAGCCGGCTGTCGGGCGATACTACGACGTACCGAAACGAAATGCTGCTGAAATTCATTACGGGCAAGGAGAGTCTCGACAACTTCGGCAAATACAAGGAAACGCTAAAAAGCATGGGCATCGACGAGTGGGGTAAAATCGAACAGCAAAAGTATGACCGCGTCTCGAAAAAATGATGCTGGCCAAATGGAAGAAAGATAAATATATTTGGCTGCTCCTCTCGCCTGTGCTCGTCTACTATGCGGTGTTCCACTACGCGCCGATGTACGGGGTCATCATTGCCTTCAAAGAATATTCACCGGTCAAGGGAATATGGGGGAGCCCCTGGGTAGGACTCGAGTGGTTCCAGGAGTTTTTCAACTCTGTGTACTTCGGCCGTCTTCTGCTGAATACGTTGAAGCTTAGTCTGTACGGCATCCTGTGGGGGTTTCCGGTTCCGATTCTGTTCGCGCTGCTGCTCAATGAATTGAAGCAGGGGATGTTCAAAAAAGTCGTGCAGACGGTCAGCTATCTCCCGCACTTCATCTCGATTGTCGTGATCTGCGGCCTCGTCGTCTCGTTCGTGTCTCCGACGACGGGAATCGTTAACGAACTGCTCAAGCAGTTCGGCTTCGCACCGATTCATTTCCTCGCAGAGCCGGAATGGTTTCGGACGGTTTACATCGGTTCAGGCATCTGGCAGTCGTTCGGCTGGAATTCGATCATCTTTATCGCTGCGATCGCATCGATCAACCCGGAGTTGTACGAGGCGGCCGTAACGGACGGAGCCAGCCGCTGGGAGAAGATGCGGTACATTACGCT
The DNA here is from genome assembly GCF_003285015.1 of Paenibacillus contaminans. GTDB lineage: Bacteria > Bacillota > Bacilli > Paenibacillales > NBRC-103111 > Paenibacillus_V > Paenibacillus_V contaminans. The sequence goes on from NZ_QMFB01000033.1 coordinate 7,537, forward strand.
GCCGGGCATTTTTCCGACGATCATGATTTTGCTGATGCTCAACTTCGGCTCCTTGCTCAGCGTTGGCTTCGAGAAAATTATTTTGCTGTACAATCCATCCACGTACGAGACGGCCGACGTCATCTCGACTTACGTGTATCGCAAAGGCTTACTCGATTCCGATTTCAGCTTCGCCGCCGCGGTATCGCTGTTCAATAGCGTCATCAATTTCATGCTGCTTGTCCTCTTTAACAGGCTCAGCAGGAAAGTCACGGAAGTATCTTTGTGGTAAGGAGAGCTGCTTCATGCAAGCCTATCAAAAATCGCTAAGGGAACGGATCGAGGATGCGCTGATCGCGCTCGTCATGCTGGGGGCTATGGCGGTTACGCTGTACCCGTTCATTTACGTGTTCAGCCTGTCGGTCAGCGATCCGCAGGAAGTGGCGAAAATGTCGGTGTGGCTGTTCCCGAAAGGATTTTCGCTCGAGGCGTACAAACGGGCGTTCAGCAATCCGGGGTTGTTTACCTCCTACTACAATACGATTTGGTATACGGTTGTTGGTACGGGGGTAAATGTCGCGATGACGGTGCTGGCCGGGTTCACGCTGTCGCGCAGAACGTTTTCCAGCCGGCATGTCATTATGATGCTGATTGCATTTACGATGTTTTTCGGCGGAGGGCTCATTCCCGAATATTTGCTGATCAAAAATCTCGGTCTGTTCGATACGCGCTGGGCGATTATCCTGCCTTCGGCCGCGAGCGCGTTTCTGATTATTATGGCCCGGACGTTTTTTCAGGAAATCCCGGAAAGCTTATATGAATCGGCGTATATTGACGGAGCCAACGATGCGCAGATCATGTGGAAAATCGCCATCCCGCTATCAAAGCCGATCTTGGCGGTGCTTGCGCTGTTTTATGCGGTCGCCCATTGGAACAGTTATTTCCCCGCGATGATTTATTTAACCGATCCGAAGCTGCAGCCGATGCAACTGTATTTGATGAAGCTGCTGATCCAGGAGGACAATACGATGATGCTCGGTTCGTTGACTGGGTTTGACAGGGTGCTCCAATCGCTTTCGATTAAATATGCGGTCATTATTATCGTCATTTTGCCGATCGTTCTGATTTATCCGTTCCTGCAGCGGTTCTTCATTAAAGGGGTCATGATCGGATCGGTCAAAGGTTAGGAGGCAAGCTGTGATCCATTTTTCATTTCCTTCCCGCTTTATGTGGGGAGCAGCCGCATCGTCTTTTCAAATCGAAGGAGGGGCGGCTGAGGGCGGACGGGGGCCGAGCATCTGGGATATCGCGGCCCGCGCGGACGCAGAACGTTTCTGGAACGGGGATACGCCCGAAACGGCGGCAGATTTTTATCACCGGTATCCCGAGGATATTGCCTCGATGCGGGAATTGGGCTTGCAATCGTTCCGCCTGTCGCTTTCCTGGTCGCGGATTTTGCCGGAAGGAACGGGGGTTGCGAGCGAGGCGGGGCTGGACTATTACAATAAAGTAATCGATTGCTTTCTTCAAAACGGCATCGAGCCACTCGTCGATCTGTATCATTGGGATTTGCCCCAGGCGCTTGCCGAGCAGGGTGGCTTCAAAAACCCGGACATCGTGGAAGCGTTCCGACGTTATGCGGAAATCTGCTTCAACCGTTACGGTGATCGCGTCAAGCTTTGGAGCACGATGAACGAGCCGTCGGTGATGGCTTTCACTTCATACCTGAACGGGGTTTATCCCCCCTATGAGGAGGATATGAAGGGGGCGCTGCTGGCCGGGCATCATATGCTGTTGATGCATTACGAAGCGGTCAAGCTGTACCGCTCGCTGCGGCTGGGCGGCGAGATCGGCGCAGTTGTCGCGTTCGTCCCGGTTTACCCGGACACTTTATCGGCAGCGGATCGGGACGCAGCGAACCGGCAGTTCGACTTCGTTTGCGGCTGGTGGCTGCAGCCGCTGCTTGAGGGGGCCTATCCGGAGTCCTTGCTGCAGGCGGCGGAGATCGGCCCGCATATGCCGGATGGCAGCGTAGAGCAGTTGCGCGAACGGTTCGAGCCGATGGATATGATCGGGCTGAATTATTATACGCCTGCCCGCTGCCGTTATGAGGCAGACGTGTTTCTGTCGTCGACGTCGGTGCGGAATTTTTATGCTCAGAGCGATTACGGGTTTCAAATTTACCCGCAAGGGTTGTTCGATTCGCTGCGCTATATGAAGGAGCGGTACGGCAATCCGAAGATGTACCTGACCGAGAACGGGATCGCCCACGATTCCGTGAACAAGCCGCTGGAAGCGCAGCTTGACGACGACGACCGCATCGCGTATATGCGGGAGCATCTGCGCGAGCTGCATCGGGCGATCGGGAGCGGCTGCAACGTACATGGCTACTATTATTGGTCGTATACCGACACGTACGAGGCGACATCCGGCTATCGTTACCGCTTCGGTCTTGTACAGATCGATTACGGGACGCAGCAGCGAACCCGGAAGAAGAGCTGGCATTATTACCGGGATGTGATCGCGGGTCATGCAGTAGATTGATGCGCGGCAGCGGGTTAACGGCGCGCGTACCCGAAGGCGCGGTTCTGGCGGCGGCTGTACGCTGTCTGCCTGCCTTCGGCAGCTTAACGACAGGTGGGTGAACATATGCGAAAAATCGATGTGAACGCGATGATCGGCATGTACGTGAAGCAGGATTTGGCGATCCGGGACGAGCCAAGTTTTCTGGAGACGATGGCTTTTTATCAGATAGAGAAGGCGGTTGTCTATCATGCGGACGCCCGGTTTTACAATCCGATTCAAGGCAACGAAAAGCTGCTCCGTCTCGCGAAACAACACGATAGTCTGATTCCGTGTTTTATTTTATCGCCTCACTACAAATATAGCGGAGGATGGGGGGATTTGGAGCGGCGGCTGCGGGAGGAGGAGATCCGCTTCGCCAAACTGTACCCGGGCTTGCATGGCTATTCGTTGAATTCCGCCCATACGGACGCGATGTTCGAAATTGCCGCACGCCTGAATATGACGATGCTGCTGAGCGCAAGCGAAATTACAGATACGTTGGGGGAAACGGAAGGGTTTGCACGATTATGCCGGGATTATCCCAACGTCAACATTGTGCTGGTAGAAGCCTTATACCGCCGCAATATGTCGCTGTACAGCTATTTAGAGCGGTTTGCGAACGTGCATGTGGAATTTTCAACGCTCAACAACTGGCTGGCGTACGAGGAGGCGGTTCGGCTGTTCGGCTCGGAGCGGCTGCTGTTCGGTTCCAATATGCCGTTCAACAGTCCGGGCCCGGCGATTACGATGCTGTCGTACTCCGAGCTTTCGCGCGAGGATAGAGACAACATTGCTTGTCTGAATGCGGAGCTGTTGATTAGCGGTGGAGGTGATCGTTATGCGGCTCAGTGAATATGCGGAGGAAGGGCTGCCGCTGCGCGATGTTCTGGTCATCGACATCCATTGTCATCTCGGCTGCCCGTCCAATCCGTTCGTTCCTTACGCGGATGAGAAGGAGCAGTTGGTCCGCTTCCGGAAGTCGATGGACAGGGTCGGGGTCGATTATGCGGCGATTTCGATGCTGCGCGGGTTGTCAACGGATGAACTGGAAGCAAACCTGGACTTAGCCGGGATGATGAAGGAAAACGACAACCTGCTGGGTTGGGTGACCTACATTCCCTACTTGAGCGATAAAAGCTTGCATATAGCCGAACAATGCCTGGCTGCATCCGATCGCTTTATCGGATTGAAGGTGCATCCGGAGGTGAACCAGTATCGGATTGACCAAGAGAAATATGAGCCGATGTGGGAGTTTGCCGACGAAAAAGGCTTGCTCGTGCTGGCGCATGCCTGGGGGCCTAATTCGGACCCGGCGCTGTTCGCCGACATTCCCGCTCGCTACAAAAATATGAAGCTGCTGCTTGCTCATCTCGGCGGCGTGGAGCCGGCGATTACGACCTCGATGCAGTTGGCCAACCGGTACGACAATGTGTATCTCGATTTGACGGGCAGCTTTATTTCCTCCCAATGCACTCTGAAACAGTTTACGGAGCGGACAGACCCGGACAAATTGTTGTTTTCCAGCGATATGACATTCTTGAGTCTGTATTCGGAGATCGGCAATGTGTTGTACGCTGATGTTCCCGATTCGGTCAAAGAGCGAATATTGGGCTTAAACGCCAAAAGGCTCTTGACGTGTATTCCCTAACGAATGATCCCAATTCGAATGATGGAGGAATGCGAAATGCCAGGACCAGGACCACACAAGGATTTGTCGCAAATCCCGCAGGAAAAGGAAGCCGCGCCGCAACCGGTCAGCCGGAGGGCGCTGCTCGCTTCGCTTGGGATGGGAGGGGCGGCGCTCGCGGCCGCAAGCCTGCTGCCGTCGAGCGTTTGGGGCGCCGCAGGCGGAGGAGGCTCGGTTAGCGAGTCGGTTTACGGCGAAGGCGGAACGCCGGGCTGCACACCCGGCGACGTCGTGACGGCCGTAACGGCCGACCAGCTTCGGGCATTGGATTGTTCGCCGGCCAATGATCTGTATTATGTGACAGATGCCGGGGGCGAAGGATTTTTCTTCCGCGATCCGGCGGATGCGGTTTCCGCGGACAACGGGGCTACGGTTATTGTTTCGGCGGACGGAGGAAGGTTTAAGCGGGTAGTCGATTATACGTTCAGCTTCCTATGGTTTGGCGGCAAGGGAGACGGGGTGACGAACAATGCGGCTGCCTTCAAGCGGTTGGCTGCGTTCGTCAACGCCAGGGGCGGGAATTGCACCGTCGTGTTTCCGCCCGGCGTGTATGTCTATACCCCGTCGGATGCCGGCGATTACGAGTGGCGTATGTCGGTCGAGTTTGTTAATGTGAAGCGTCTGACGATTATCGGGTACGGCGCCGTAATCAAGCAGGTGAAGGACCCGTCGTGGACGGCCGGAGGACTTCCCGCCAATCAGGAAAGCCCTATGCAATTCCGTGGGGGGAATGACACGCCGGGTGAGTGCCGCGATATTGCCGTCTATGGGTTGACTATGGAGGGCGCTCGCGTGCCGTTTAGCCTGGCGACCGGGGACGGCGCTTGCAGCGGGTTGATATTCAGGGGCGTTTATCGCATAGTGGTCAAGGACGTTGTTTGCACCGGCTGGGGGACGGACGGGCTGACCATTGCGCCGTCTTATCTCGACCTTTATGCTTCGCAGCAGGCCCGGATCGAGGGCTGCCGCATGGACAACAACACCAGGCAGGGCATATCCATCGTCCGCTGCGACGATGTGACGATTACGCAGTGTACGATTGCGAATACGAATGGCGGTTCGTTCGGGCATGGTATCGATTTTGAGCCGGACGCCTCCTATACGCAGAAAAATATGATCGTCAGCCATTGCCGGTTTCAAAATAACGTTCGGGGTTCATTAAACTTTATCCGAACTTCCCATGTGGTCATTTCCCATTGCGTCATGGAGGAAGGAAATACGAGCGGCGCGATCTTCGCGGACGGAGCTGCCTCCGATATTATTATCGAAAGCAACGTGATTACGACGAACAAGGCGTGCCTGTTTTTGATGGGGAGCGACGTGACGAACTTTATTTTCCAGAAAAATATCGTCAAAACGACGGATCTGCCGAGCAACAGTGCGACGGTTCGCATCAATCCGTTCGGGACGGCAACGGGGCTGGACAATATTATCGTGCGGCATAACGGGTTTACGGGTACGGGCGGCTTATATGTCAATGTGGCGGGCAGGTTCTTTTTTGAGCATAATACGATGTCCGTCTCCCGCCAGGATTCGGCTAGCGCAGATTGCTTCGGCTTCAATCTGGTCGGCCTCGGAAAAAACACGGTGCGGCATAATGTGATTACGATTCAATCGGATGTTCAATTCGCCGAGAAGGAAGTTTATATGGTCGACGGGGTGTTCGAAGGAAACGAACTGACCAGCCACGCCGCCGCTAAACTGAATATCAAAAGCAAAGGCGCGGGGCGCGTGATGCGTATCGGCCATAACAATTTCAGCACGAATTTTTACTATAAGGGCGAGCACGTCTCACTGAATTTGTATGCCGAGGGCGCCGTGGTCGAATATGTGGCCGGCGATTTCGCAACCGTATACCGGAGGGTAAACGGGGGGCGGCAGCGGGTGCTGAACGGCACCGATGCGCAGGTCGGGGATATTACCTTTGTCGGGGATAACGGCAAGCCTTCGATGTCCTATATATGCGTGACGGCCGGCAGCCCGGGTGTTTGGCAATCGTACAGCCATGTTGTGCAGAAAGGGACGTCATTCGCCCGCCCGTTTATGTACGCGTTCGACGCCGGGGTGATGTACCTGGACACGATGCTCGATCCCGGCGGCAAGCCGATCTGGTGGAACGGCTCGGACTGGATTGACGCCACAGGCGCGGTTGTTTGATTGCTGCGGCGGTTTTCGGTCGGAAGCGAGTTGCTGTATACAATTTTTCGCTACATTTGGGTGAGAATGCGGCAGTTGGACCGAATATATTCGGTTTTTCGCATACATTTGAGGAGAATACCGTGTACAAGGCGAATGTAAGTTGCAAGAAAATGGACAGCGGGAAGCTAGCGATGATATGACGAACAGATCGAAATGAAAGAGGGCTTCCCTAAAGGGAGCCCTCTTTTGTATATCCATGCTATCGCTTGCTCAAACGATCATAGGCGTTCTTGAATGCTTGCGCCATCCGAGCGTCGACACCGTTCTTCAAGCTTCCCTTGTGTCCGTACTCCACAGCCGAGCCTTCGGCCTCATAGCCGCCCTCGGCGATAATCTTATCGTCCGGAATGTAGGCGGTCGAGTCGGCGTAGCCGAAAAACAGCAGCGTAACGCCGGGAAACAGCGCCTCCAGTTTTTGTTTCACTTCGCAACACGGTTCCCCGCCCATGTAGGCGATGTACAGGCTGTCGCTCAGTTTGGCGAGGCCGGCTCGAAGCTCGATATCGTCCGGCATGTCGTCATACTTGTCGAGCACGCGTACCGCAATTTTTCGAAGGCCCGGATACCCGTTCGCCGCCAGCTCCTCCAAATATGATTTAGGGAAGGGCTCCAACTCCAACCGTACGGTAAATTGGGAGGCGTCCAGCGTAAGCTTCACCGGAGAGAGTGCGCCCGGCGTCCGGCATAAACGCTTGATGCTCCGCGTCAGGGACAGCGCCATTTCGTCCACTTCCTCATAGGTGCAAGTAATGAACGAGCCGCCGTAGGCCGTTACTTTGGGACGGGAGTTGCCTCCGGCTCCTTGAAAAAACATGCCGACCGCGCCGAAATATTCAGCCTCCAGCAGTTGGCATGCGCGGCCGGGGAAATCGCCCGAGATATACGGCGTATCGCGCACGGTAACCGGATGGCAGGCATAATTGAACAGAATGACTCGCGTTTTTCCGGTCGTATCCAATACTCGGAGTACATGCAGCCGATCGTCTTTGACCCCTTGCGGATTCGGATTGTTCGTCACCTCTCCGCCAACAGGAAGCCTGCGGTTGATGTTCCAGTCGCCGGCGGCGCTTCCGTATTCCAGCGAGCCTTCAAACTCGTTCGCCATCGCGCGTGCGATGCAGCTTTGAATACGCGTCAGCAGAAAGGCTTCGTACTCCCCGGAATGCTGGCTGACATCGTCATAGCCTCGCACCGCCGGGCCGCCATGCGTATGGCTGTAAGTCAGGAATAACCGGTCAGGCGGAAATCCGAAATGACGTTCCGTCCACTCTTGTACGGTTCGGGTCAGGGCGGCGTCATGGAAAAGCAAGTCCAAAGAAATGAACAACAGCCGTTTATGCCCGTCATCCACCGACAGAGTGCGGACGTACAAGTCGTCGTGTATGCCAAGGAACGGTCGATCGAAATAGGAGGCGTAGCCGGACATATAAGTCGTTATGTCCGGCGTAATGAGATCTTTGGCAATCCCGAATCTCATCGATCTTCTCCTCAGCTGTGAGCGGTCAGCTTGGGCAGTCTGTCAGGCCAGTTAGCCACGCAAATGTATTCGAAGTCTTCTGCGGAAATGCAAGTAGCCTGGTGCACCACGTCTCTGGGAATGTACACGACGTCGCCTGCACCGACTTCATGCGTGGCGTCCCCTAGAATCAGTCGGGCTTTGCCGCCTGTAATGACATACACCTCTTCTTCGTCGTCATGGCAGCCTTCCGGCGTCGATTGGCCCGTTTTCAATCTGACGTAGTTACTGGATATCGTTTCGGCTTCATGCTCATCCAGAAAAGTGACGCCTTCTCCATGGAAACCTTGAAGCTCGGGTAGACGTTTGACGAATGCTTTGATCATAGTTGATTCCTCCATATGATTGGTATGTTTTTAACTTCAACTTGAGTTTATCGAATCGAATGGGAGGACAATACCGGCATTACGGTCATCATTTCGCAAAAGATGTCCTCTTGCTTTTACATGTATAATGAAGGACAGGTACTATCCCTTACGACGAGAAGGTGATCGAATGCTTCACGCATCGCCGGAAAATTACAACATCAAAACCAGGATCGGCCCCATATTGTTCGATATTTACCTTGATGATTCGTTTCTGTCCGCACAGGCGCCCAGCCGCTCGAACCGGCATAATCATGCCAACTTCGAGCTTCATTTTATCGTAGAAGGCGGCGGTCTCCTTGTGATGAACGGGGAAGAGATCCGGCTGCAGCCCGGCCATTACTACGTGATCCCGCCGGGCGTTTATCATGCAATCTTGACCGATCCGGCAATCCGTTTAAGCAAGTATACGTTTCGCTTCGACTACACGGAATTGAACGATTACGATACTTATTTTCCCGCTAACGAAGTCGAAAGACTGAAAACCGCGCTAACGGGAATCGGTTATTTCTACGAGCGGGACCAGGCCGGTAACATCCGTATTTTGCATGACGTCATCCATGAATTAAATACGCAATCCTTGGGGTATTACGCCAAGCTGCAATCCTGCTTCAACCAGGTGCTCGTTAACGTCATTCGTTCGACTGCATCCGGCACACAGCCTCCTTACCGGATACCGAGCCGCCTGGGTGACGATAACCGCAGCCTGATCATCGATGCGTTCTTCGATCAATACCGTTCGGATTTGACGCTGGAGCAGTTGGCCGGGCAGCTGCAGCTCAGTCCCCGCCAGACGAGACGCATCCTTTCCAAGCTGTACGGCACGACCTTCATGGAGAAATTGGAGGACATCCGGATCGAAGAGGCCAAGGACAGGCTGAAGCATTCGAAGGATTCGATCCTCATGATTTCCGAGAAGCTGGGTTTCACCTCGCAGGAGAGGTTCTGTACTTTGTTCAAGCAGAAGACCGGCGAGACACCTCAGTCTTATCGGAAAGCGTGGAAAAGCACAGAGGGGAGAGAAGGAGGGGAAGGCGCCGGGGTATCGGGAGAAAGCGAGTAACATTAGGGGGAAAATACTTCGGGAGATTCAGCCTTGGTTATCGATACGAAAAAATGAGCGACTCCCTTCCAAAAATCAGAAGCCGCGAAACCCAAAGCTATGTGGTTTCGCGGCTTCTTGCAGATTTACACGAGGTTTGACAGCCGACGTGTGACCGAGCACCGTGTGCCGGGAGTCGCGCTCGGTGCGGAATAGGCAGGGCTTATCAGTAACTCGGCTTCAACACATTGTAGATCATCATGGCGCTTTCCGCTCGGGTCTATTCCAAATTCCCCTTAACACTGCTCATCCTGGAGCGCATGCCCTAGGCGATATACGCTCCGTGAATGGATAAATGCCGAGAGCATACGGGGATTTCGCCGAGTACTATATATGAAAAAGGCGGAGGGATGAATATGCGCGCGCACCGTCTGTCAGCGATCAGCCCGATTGACCCGAAGACCTACCAAGAGCGGTTGAGCAAATGCAAAACCGACTTGGCCGCCAAGCGTGCGGAATTTGCCAAGTGCCGGGGAGAGCTGAAGGCCTGCAAGGAGGCGGCACGGCTCAAAAGCGAGCAAAATCAGCTGAGGAAAGCCCAAATGGCTCAGTTAAAGGCCGAATTGGCACGAACGGAGGCGCAGATTAAGCTAAGCCGCGAAGAACTGGAACTATGCATATTTGAGCTCTCCAAATGCAAGTCGGACTTGATTGCGTGCCGGATGTCTTATGTTTAAAAGCCCGGCGAACGTTTGGGTGTGCGCGGCCATAAAACCGGGGCAAAGGGCGAAGCGAGCCGGCGGAACGAAGGCGAGGGCGGCTTCGCCTGTCTGGCGGAGGGATGAGTTAAGCAAATGCCTTAAGCGGCTTGCGCTTTACCCGGAGCGAACCGCCGGCTGCAAACGATCCGCCGACGCTTGCGCGAGGAAGCTTAAGAAGCTGGACGCGGAAGCCCTGCAGTTGGATAAGAAGCTTACCGGACATGAGGACGGCGCTTGCCAATTCGCAAACGGCATTGGCGGAAAGCTCGAAGGATCTGGCTATGTGCAAATTGTCGCTGCTCAAGTGCAAAACCGATTTGGCGCGCTGCCGCCCGGGTTAAGCATGAACCTATAAGCCGGGCAGTACTAGAAAAAGTTAGTACTTATGCGTCCTGCGGCAATCCTTACAATTAAAGATAAGACCTGGTCCTTATAGCAGATGGCATATGCCCGGAGGCATAGAGCAGAGCCGGCTGCCGAGAGACCGCCAAGGAGGGCTTATCGATGAATGATTTGGTGCGTAAGCATTGGACATCGCTGCTCGGTGCGCTTTTTATCGTTAGCGCGTTCGTGTATTTGTTTAAATTTACGTTCGACCAAACCTGGTTTACGGAGGAGTTGAAAATCGGCTTAGGCCTGATCGCCGGAGCAGGGCTGGCCGCTTGGGGGCTGAAGCTGGCGATCGGCCGCGCCCGGATGGCGGGAGAAATTCTGTGCGGGCTGGGTGCGGCTATCGTGTATGCGACTTTTACGTTCGCTGGAATATATGAAACGTTATGGGATGCCATGACGGTGTTTTTGTGCATGGTAGCCGTAACCGTACTGCTGGCTTGGGCCGCTTATCGGTTCGGGCTTCGGACGCTTATTAATATCGTGCTGCTCGGGGCGCTTATTTCTCCGCTTGTCATGCGGTCCGAGAGCGATCAGGTGTTTACGCTGTTTCTTTATCTGCTTGTGCTGAATGCGGCGTTTTTCTTCCTGAGCATCCGCAAGAGCTGGACGGAACTGCGGCTGTTGGCTTTTATCGGGACTTGGCTGCTGTACATCGTCTATTACGTGCATTTCGAGCCGGACGTGAACGGGATTTGGAGCTTGCCGTTCCGTTATGCGACAGCGGCATACGTTTTTTATCTCATTGGTTTTGTAGCGTCTTCCTGGCGGAACGGGCGGAAGTTCGACGGATTGAATCTGTATTTGGGGTTTGCGAATGCCGTCATTTACGGCTTGTGGGCGGTGGCGCTGCTTGACGGCTATATGCCATTCGCTTATCCGCTTGCGATAATGGGGCTGCTCTATGTCGGGTTAGCTTATATCGTATACCGGCTGACCGGGAACGCATACAGCGAACCGGTTTTGACAAAATGGTTCGGCGGGCTGTTCCTGCTTCTGCTTGCAGGCTCCCAGATCGGCAAAGGGCTGGACGTTAAGCCGCTGCTCAGCGTTTATTTCTGGGGACTTGTTGCGGCGTTGCTTCTCGCAGCCGGTCAGAAAAAACGGCTGGACGCGTTTAAGCTGGCGGCCGCTCTCGTTTGGTTGGCGGCAGGCTTGTATTGGGTGGCTGTCACTTGGGATACGCCCCGCGGGGAATGGTTCGGCATTTATATTCCATTCCTAAACTGGGGAGCGCTGGCATGGGGCATTCTCGCCGGACTCGGCTTCTACTTCTCGGCGAAGGTGGAAATGAGCGGAAAAGGCTGGAACAATCCGCTTCTGGCCAATATATATGCCGTATTAAGCCATCTGATTGTGGGCGGCCTGCTTACCGTGCAAGTATCCAACGTGTTCGAGGAGTACCGGGTGGACCGCGTATTCGATTTGCCTCTCACTTTATCGGTCACTTGGGGGATTTATGCGCTTCTGCTGTTTTTGTGGGGGGCGTACAGCAAGCAGAACGTCTTTCGCATATTCGGTTCAGCCGTGTTGATTCTTGTGGCGGGCAAAACGCTCCTCTTCGACCTGGCGGGCGAGGATACGATATATAAAGTCATCGTGCTGTTCGTGCTCGGCATCATATCGCTGGCCATAACGTACATTAACGGCAAGTGGATCGGCAAGCAGCCGCAAGCAGGATATTTTGTAGGCGGTGCGGACGACGGCCAGGATGCGGCTGCGAAAGATGAGAACGCAGGGACGCAGGAAGATCGGCCGTAGCTCATCGGCGTCATCAACATAGCGGCTTCGCGAAGGGGTATCCCAGCCGTACGAGGTTCGACAGCCGCCGTGTGACTGCTTGCCGCGCGCCGGGATTCACGCAGGGTACCGGACCGGCTGGTGCGGAGTGAGGCAGTCCCGTAAAAAGACAAATAGGCTTCCAAACCTGCCGTAGCGGGAGTGGAAGCGTATTTGTTTGCTTTTAAACCGGTTGCCTTGGGCCCTCTTTGTACATTGTAGTCCGAATCAGCCCGCTTGGAGTAAGGAAACGAGGTTACTTTTATGCTGTAGTCCGATTTCACCTGCTTGGGGAATGGATTTACCGGTGTGCCGAGCCAAAAAGCCGCTGCAAGCAGGCGTTTTCGGACTGCAGGCGAGTAAGGGGCTCCGGACTCGATTCCAATTGGGCAAAATCGGACTGCAGCCGCGCAAGCGGCGAGCGAGTGGGGCGTTGGAGCCCATACCGCTTCCCTCCCCCAAGCGCAAACGTCAATCATACACCACCGACTCTGAAAGGCGTTTTTCTTAAAATATAAGGCCTAATAAGTGCTTATATATTCAACGGTAAACGCGCTCGTCCAAGCTTATGCTTACGAAGTCGCTTTCTTCGAAATCGTTTGGGAGGCGCAGCCGTTTTTACGGACAGGCGCGATCGCCGGGCCTAGTTTTCATCGCAGCTTGCGACCCGAACGGTCATGAACGTTTATCCTACAGCTTAAAACGGTGAGCCGCCTGCTGCAGCTCCTGGGCCATGCCGCTGATCGCCTTGGAAGCCGATTCGACTTCTTCCATAGCGGCAAGCTGCTCCTCCGTGAAGCCGGAAATCGTCTGGGCCGCTGCGGCCGATTCGCCGGCCATCTTGCGCATGTCCTGAAGCGATGCGGCGACCTGCTGCGCGCTTGCCGACATTTGCTCGGATGCGGCGGACGCTTCCTGAATGTGCTCGACAACTTGCTTCGTCGCTTGCAGGATGTGCTCGAAGGCGATTCCGGAGTTCGTTACGGCCTCTACGCTGTTGTTGACTTCCTGATCGCTCCGGTTCATTTCCTTGACGGCGAACGAAATGTTGCCCTGTATCGCTTCGATCAGCTCCGAAACCTGCTGAGCGGATTGGCTGGAGCGCTCCGCCAGCTTGCGCACCTCGGAGGCGACGACGGCGAAGCCTTTACCGGTTTCCCCGGCTCGCGCCGCTTCGATTGCGGCGTTGAGGGCGAGCAGGTTCGTCTGGTCGGCGATTTCCGTAATGACCTGTACGATGTCGCCGATTTGCTGCGAGCGGTCCTCGAGCAAACCGATTACGCCGGCAAGATCGGTCACGGTTGTGCGCAGCGCGTTCATTTGGTCGATCGACAGTTTAATTTGCTGCTGTCCTTGCTCTGCTTCGCGAGCGGTATTCTCCGATACTTCGAAGGCGGACGAAGACGTTTCGGCGATGCGCTGAATGCCCGCGGCCATCTCCTCCATGGCGTTGGCGCTTTCCTCCACATTGACCGCCTGCGTATGCGTAACGGCCGAAATATCTTGAATCGAGGTGGCGATTTGGTTCGACGCCTGCGTAATCTCATGAATCGAGGAGGAGAGCCGCGCCGATTTGCCGGTAACCATATCCACGCTTCCGCTGATTTGGGTCACGAGCTGCCGCAGGTTATCGCGCATTTGCCCGAACATGCCGGCGAGCCGGCCGATTTCGTCGTTGTTGCGGATGCGGGATTCCGACGCCGTCAGATCGCCTTCCGCGATGCGCTTCGTTTGGGCGGTTACCTGAAGCAACGGGCGGGCCACATGCCGGGCGAACAAAAGCGAGAAAACGGAGCCGACGACGATACAAGCGGCCAATGTCAGGATGATGACGTTGAAAATATGCTTTTGTCCGTAGTTGTAATCGATCATGTAGGAGCCGGCGGCGATAACCCATCCCCATTCGGCGTAGTAAGTGCCGTAGACGATCTTCGTTTCTTCCTTTACCGCGTCGCTTTCATTCGTTTTGGGGAGCGGCCATTCGTAGTAGGTGAATCCGCCTCCGTCATTTTTGGCCTTGCCGATGACGTCTTGAATATAGAAGGTTCCGTCGGAAGACTGTTTGTCCCAGATGTTGTCGCCCTCAATAAGCGGGTGCGCAAGCAGGGTCCCTTTCTCGTCCAGCACATAAAAATAGCCGTTCGAGCCTAGATCGATATTCGTGTTGATTTTGCGTTTGCCGTCTTGCAGCGGCCCGAGAAGCAGTGTTTTGGCGCGCTCTTGCGCCTCCTCCCTCGTCATTGTCCCCGATTTGACCGACTCGTTGAACGAGTTGACAAGCTCGGCCGCAAATTTGACGTTGTTGCGCAGGTTTTTCTCGATCAGGCTGTCCGATTCGTTCTTGGACGCCTCGTAGCTGATCGTGCCGACCACCGCAATGGGGACGATCAATAAAAACAAACAAGCGGCCAGCAGCTTGAAGCGGATCGTATTTTTAAACCGGAATGACGGCAGTGAACTCATGGGCATTTCCTCCTGGTCCGGACGGACTGGTTTTTGATACGCGTTTCAAATATTATAATGGGAAAACCCTCCAGTAAAGGTTAAGCATTTACGAACATTATGTGAATTTGTTAATAATTGCTACAATGGAGATCTATATAGGTTGTTTATTCGTTCGACTTATAAGGAGTAGGATGATTCCGGGTTGTCAGTCATTATATGGTACAATATTCATAAATGGGGCGGAAAAAACGGGGGCATTCGACAAGCGTACGGCAGTTGGCGTGTAGAGGAGGATTCGGGTGATTCGGATCGGACTGGCCGGGTGGGGAGACCATGCGGATTTGTATACGGGCGGCTCGTCGAGCCGCGACAAATTGAAAACCTACGGCGGCCACTTCCCGGTTGTTGAGGTGGACAGCTCGTTTTATGCCGTGCAGCCCGCCCGCAATGCGGAGAAATGGGTGAGCGAAACGCCGGACGGGTTCGGATTTGTTTTTAAGGCCTACCAGGGAATGACAGGCCATCTGCGCGGCGCGCATCCTACACATCCGTTCGAGAGCGGGGAAGCGATGTTTCAGGCGTTCCGGGAATCGATCCAGCCGGTCGTCGACGCCGGTAAAATGAAGGCGGTTCTTTTTCAGTACCCCCCTTGGTTCGACTGTACCCGCGAGCATGTTAACGAACTGAGGGAAGCGAAGCGGCTGATGGAGGGGCTGCCGGTGGCGCTAGAGTTTCGCAACAGGACCTGGTTTACTCGGGAGATGGAGGCCAAGACGCTTTCTTTTATGGAGCGGGAGGGATGGATCCACAGCGTTTGCGACGAGCCGCAGGCGGGGATCGGGTCAATTCCTACGGTGCTGAAAGCGACGGACCGAAGGCAAACGATCGTCCGTTTTCACGGGCGGAACGAGAGCGGCTGGAATAGCGACGGGCGAGAGCGGCAAAGCTGGCGGGAGGTCCGGTACTTGTACCGTTATAGCGCGCGGGAGCTTCTGGAGTGGAAGGAACGGCTGGAACGTCTTCAGGAGGAAAGCGAAGAAGTGATCGTCATCTTCAACAACAATTCGGGCGGCGATGCGGCGGCCAACGCCAAGCAGCTTATGGCGATGCTCGGAATCGGCGACGAGGGGCTCGGACCCCGGCAGCTGGACTTATTTTGACAGGAATCGGCAGCGCTTTCCATTCTTTTTGTCGTAAGGTAGAATGAGATAAATGTGAAAACCCGAGGTGAGACGGAATGCGGCGGAGCAGGCTTGCGGCCAAAATGGTTTTGCTGACGTTCGTGTTGATTTGGATCATTCCTATACAGGCGAAAGCAGCCGCGAATCCGATTGTCGTATCGATTGACGGCAGCCCGGTGGCATTCGACGTGCAGCCCGTTATCATTGACGGAACGACGCTTGTACAGGTACGGCCGATAATGGAAAAGCTGGGTCTCGATATTCGCTGGAACGGCGACACCCAGACGGTAAGCGGATCGTTCAAAGGGAATGCGCTCGTTCAACTGTCGATCGGCAGCAGAACGGCCCAAATCGGGGGCGCTTCGACGCTGCTGGAAGTTGCGCCGCGTTTAATCGACGGCTACACGTTCGTGCCGCTCAGAGTAGTCGGGGAGGCGACGGGAAGAGTCGTCGTTTGGAACGGGCAGGATCAAACCATCGCAATTCATACGCCGTTGTCCGTCTATATCGGGGAGCTGCTGCTCGACAAGGGCAAGCTGAGCTATGAAGGCGACACGCTTGCTAACGGCGTATGGAACGGGCCGGGAAAGCTGTTCGCGGACGGGGCCAAGCTGTATGACGGCGAACTGAAGGACGGCCGGCTGAACGGTTACGGCTTTTTGTACCGCGTAGAGGACGGAGCGCTGTTGTATGCGGGGAATTTTGCCGATAACGCGCCGGATGGCGAAGGGGTTCGTTATTTGAAGGACGGCTCAAAGTATACGGGCGACTTTGCGGAAGGGAAGCAGTCCGGAAACGGAAGCTTGCTGGATGCGGAAGGGTCTCTGCTTTTCCAGGGAAAATGGAAGGACGATCTCAAGAACGGCGAAGGGGTCGCCTACCGGAAAGGGAAAGTGATCGAGAAGGGCGTTTACGCCGGCGGAAGTATGTGGGAAGGCCGGAGCGTCCGGATGACCTTCATGAACGGCGACAGTGCCGTCGATATTTACGAGGCCGGTGTCGCGGCCAATCGCGAGTTGACCGATTTGTCGGGGCGTCTCGTTTATGCAAGCAAGGACGAGCCCTCTTTATATGACGATGAGCTCCGGTATACAAGCGAAGCCCAGCGGCTGACGGTATACGTTCCCGCATATTGGAGAGGGAAATTCGAGGTGACGGAGAAAGGCCGTCAGATTGAGATTTCTTCTAAAGCTTCCTCCGGCTCCGGCAAAAACGGGATGCTGGCTTCCATATATGTTTACACGGACGCCGAGCTGCAGGAGCTTGGCGGCGCCGAGGAAATTCCGTACACGCCGATCGGATCGGCGAACGGACGTTTTTATTTTTACACGGCGGCGAAGGACGATTTGTCTGGTTATGAGGCGGGGGACGGAGACTCGGAGCTTTTTTACCGGCTGCTTTTCGGGGTTCCTTATGTCATCGGGCATCTACAATTCATAGAGAACTAGATAAGGTCGCACCGGGCGGCTTGAAGCTTCCGTTCGAGACTATAGAGAACCGCAATTCTTCTACGGAGGAATGCGGTTTTTTTGCGAATCTCAGAAAGTATACCTCCGGGATTGTTCGATTTCCCTTTTCCGGTAAACGCGCCAATCCTTTAAAGGATGGCAAAGCCGTTCAACCTGCGCTGCCATTAAGGCTCCACTATATGCTTGTAGTCCGAAAACGCCCACTTGGAGCATGGAATCGAGGTTCGACTTACGCTGGAGTCCGATTTTGCCGGCTTGGAGAGCGGATTCACAGGTGTGCCGAGCAAAATACCCGCTGCAAGCAGGCGCTTTCGGACTACATGCGGGTAATGGAAGCCGTACTCGATTCCAAGACGGCAAAATCGGACTCCAGTGCATGCAAGCGAAGAGCGAGGAGGGGCAAGCGGGAATGAATACGGTTGGAGGACCGGTTAAATGTCAAAGACGTGACAGAAAGCACCGAAGGCGAACAAGAGGTAATGGGTATGGGCTGTAAAGTTTACGTGCCGCCTTTGAAATCGTGTTTCTCCCTCGTAATAAGTTCAAAGAAACACGATTTCAAGAGCGGCTGAAAGCCTATACCCATTGCCTCACCAACGGACAAACGTATATCAAACATCAAAGCCGCCGCAAGGCGGTTTTCATGGTTGTGCGGTAACGTATGCGGGAAAATGGAGCGTCGGGATGCCGAAGGGATTTGTGCTTGCTGGGGACGTGTTAAACATAAAATAAACATAACTGTACAAAATATATACAACTATGTATTTTTGTTGTACAATGAATTTGTAAAAGAGCGGCGTGCTTCGTCCCTCATCTGCCGAGGGCGGGAGCGGATTTTGCAGCAAAGCCTTACCGGCTTGAATACGCTGTAAGTATAGATGGTTCATCCAGTGTGACGAATAGTGTACAACATTGTACAAAACGTAAAAAGTAAGAGTACAACATGGGAGTTGGGCGCGATGGAAATGGTTATGCGCAATTTATTTCAATCGCTTGCGAAAAGCCGTGCAGCCAATAAAATGGCAAAACGATACGGTCTCCGGTTCGGAGCGGGCCGATTCGTGGCGGGCGAAACGATCCAGAGAGCGATCGAAGCGGTGCGGGAGCTGAACCGGGAAGGGAAGGTCGTCACCCTCGATCATCTTGGCGAATTCGTTTTTACGGAAGAGGAAGCGAACGAGTCGGCGGACATGTGCCTGAAGACGCTGGATGCGATCAACGAGGCGGGAGTTTCGTCCAATCTGTCGCTCAAAATGACGTCGCTCGGCTTAGATATCAGCCGCGAGCTGTGCGTGCGCAACATGCGCCGCATTTTGGATCGGGCCAAGGCATACGGCAACTTCGTGCGGATCGATATGGAGGATTTCGCGCATTGCCAAATTTCGTTCGATATTCTCCGCGAGCTGCGGCAGGAGTACGACAATGTCGGAATCGTCGTTCAAGCGTATTTGTACCGGACGATGCAGGATATCGACGATTTGAAGGAGCTGCGGCTCAACCTGCGGTTGGTTAAAGGCGCTTACAAGGAGTCTCCTGAAGTGGCCTACCCGGAGAAGAAGGATGTCGACGCCAACTTCCGGGCGATCATCAAGCGGCATCTTTTGAACGGCTGCTATGCGGCCATCGCGACCCACGACGAATCGGTAATTGCGGATATGAAAGCGTTTATTAAAGAACAGGGCATATCGAATGATCAATTCGAGTTTCAGATGCTGTTCGGCATTTGCGTCGATTTGCAAAACCGTCTCGTGGAAGAAGGCTACCGCGTACGCGTGTATGTCCCGTACGGTATCGACTGGTTCGGCTATTTCATGCGAAGGCTGGCCGAGCGGCCGGCGAACGTCTGGTTCGTTCTGAAGAATATGTTCAAGTAATGCATCGAATCGTTTACCGATTTTTAACTACATTTCATATAAGGGGAGATTCTCCATGACACAGCTGACACAGAAAGTCGCGCCTTTCGCCACCGAACCGTTCACCGATTTCAGCCTTCCGGAAAACAAGCAAGCGATGGAAGCGGCACTGGCCAAAGTAAAAAACGAGCTCGGCAAAAGCTATCCGCTGCATATCGGCTCGGACAAAATCGAAACCGGAGACAAAATCGTATCGATCAATCCGGGTAACGTCGACCAAACGATCGGCACCGTCAGCAAAGCGAGCAAAGAACTGGCTGAGCAGGCTATGCAAACCGCAGTCGGGGCTTTCGAGACGTGGAAAAGAGTACCTGCCCGCGAGCGCGCCGAATTCCTGTTCGAAGCGGCTAAGCGGATGCGCGAGCGCAAGCATGAATTTTCGGCATGGATGGTGTACGAAGCCGGTAAAAACTACGCCGAAGCGGATGCCGACACGGCCGAAGCGATCGATTTCATGGAATATTATGCCCGCGAAATGATTCGTTTAAGCGAGACGTCGATTCATCAGCCGCTCGTTAAGCTGGAAGGCGAGGACAACCGTCTGACCTATATCCCGCTCGGCGTCGGCGTTGTCATCCCGCCTTGGAACTTCCCGCTAGCGATCTGTGTCGGGATGACGACGGCGGCGATCGTTTCGGGCAATACGGTCGTGCTGAAGCCGGCTTCGACGACGCCGGTCATCGCGCATAAATTTGTCGAGCTGATGGAAGAAGTCGGCCTGCCTGCAGGCGTTTTGAACTTCATTCCGGGCAGCGGCGCCGAAGTGGGCGACTATTTGACAATGCACCCGAAAACGCGGTTCATCAGCTTTACGGGCTCGAAGGAAGTCGGTCTGCATATTAATCGTCTCGCAGCGCAAACGTCGGAAGGGCAAATTTGGATCAAGCGCCTTGTAGCGGAAATGGGCGGCAAAGACGGCATCGTCGTCGACGAAACGGCGGATCTGGACGCGGCTGCCGCGGCGATCGTGGCTTCGGCCTTCGGCTTCCAGGGGCAAAAGTGCTCTGCAGGCTCTCGCGCCATCATCGTCGAATCCGTATACGACAAGGTTGTCGATAAAGTTGCCGCGCTTGCAAGCAAACTGACGGTAGGTCTGCCTGAGCTTAACTATCCGATCGGACCAGTCGTTGACAAGACGTCATACGAGCGTATCCTGGGCTACATCGAAATCGGCAAAACGGAAGGCCGGTTGCTTGTAGGCGGAGGAGCGGCGGAAGGAAACGGCTACTATATTCAGCCGACGGTTTTCGCCGACGTTGACGGCAAGGCTCGCATCATGCAGGAAGAGATTTTCGGCCCTGTGCTGGCAATTGCCAAAGCGAAGGATTGGAAGCATGCGATCGAAATGTTCAACGATACGGAATTCGGCTTGACCGGCGCGTTTTTCTCCGCGGTGGAAGAGCGTATCGAGGAGGCGCTCGAAACGGTGCATTGCGGCAACCTGTATATCAACCGCAAATGTACGGGCGCGCTTGTCGGCGTGCATCCGTTCGGCGGGTTCAATATGTCCGGTACGGATTCCAAGGCGGGCGGCCACGACTACCTGCTCCTTTTCACCCAAGCGAAGCTGACATCGAGAAAGCTGTAATACACGCAAGGAAATCCCGTACCGGATGGTGCGGGACTTTTCGTTTTAGACGGAAAACGAACATGGAAGGTTGGTGCGGTGAAGGCATAATCCGTTCGTACTCATGAAATAAAATTTCATAAGTATATAATTTTTATATTTTAAAATTTCAATAGTAGTATATAATAAAGGTAGAGTACGATGAGAAACGCTAGGTTCATCGGCATAATCGAATAAGGTCATACTAGATAGAAGCGAAAAAATAAACTGCTGACCAGTTACGCAACAGGGAGAGGGGACATCATGACGGATATGACGGAATTGCTGGCGGCGATGAGCTTGCGGCAAAAAATCGGGCAAATGATACAAGCGGGATTTGAGGGCACGGAGCCTAACGAGGCGGTCACGGAGCTGATCGAGAAGCATCATCTCGGCGGCGTTATTTTGTTCGCACGGAATATCGGCACGCTCGAGCAAGTCGCGTCCTTGAACGAAGGGCTGCAGAAATCGGCTGAGCGCTCGGGTACTTTGCCGCTTTGGATTTCGATCGACCAGGAGGGCGGCATGGTGGCGCGCATTACCGAGGGCGTAGCGCTTATGCCTGGCAATATGGCGATTGCTGCAGGCGGGTCGGCGGATGCCTCGTATCGGGCCGCTTACGTATCAGGCCGCGAGCTGCGGGCGCTGGGGATTAACTTGAACTTCGCTCCGGTTCTTGATGTAAACGTCAATCCGGACAACCCGGTCATCGGCGTCCGTTCGTTCGGGGAATCTCCGGAGACGGTCGGCCGTTTCGGCGCAGCGGCTATACGCGGTTATCAAGAAGCGAATGTGGTTGCGACCGCGAAGCATTTTCCCGGACATGGGGATACGAATGTCGATTCCCATCTCGATCTGCCTACCATTACGCATAGCCGGGATAGAATCGAGCGGGTGGAGCTTGCTCCGTTCCGCCGGGCGATTGCTGGCGGCGTCGATGCGATCATGTCTTCGCATATTTATTTTCCGGCATTCGAGTCGCAGAAGCTGCCGGCTACGTTATCGCACGCCGTATTAACCGGGCTGCTTAGGCAGGAGCTGGGCTACGAAGGCGTCATCATGACGGATTGCATGGAAATGCAAGCCATCTCCGATCATTACGGCACGATTCGTGCTGCGGTTATGGCGGTAGAAGCCGGGGCCGATACCGTTCTGATCAGCCACAGATACGATTTGCAGGTCGGGGCGATCGAAGCGCTTGTGGAAGCGGTCGAGTCGGGACGCATAAGCGAAGAACGGATCGACGAGTCTGTCAAGCGGCTGCTTGTATTAAAGCAGAGAAGGGGACTGCTCGAAGGCGGCGAACAACATGCCGACAGGGAGCGCGTATATTTGCCGATCGAACAGATCGGCAGCGCCGAGCATCGCGAGGTAGCCCGCCGCATCAGCGAAGCGAGCATCACGCTTGTCAAAGACGAGCAGGGTCTTCTCCCGCTGCTCCCCGCCGTCAAGACGCTCGTCATCAGCTTCGAGGCCGCGGTGTCCTCCTTCGTCGACGAAGCGATCTCCATGAAGGCGACGCTTGGCAAAGCGCTGTCCGCCGAGGGCTTGAGCATCGAAGAGACGGTCATTCCGCTTGCCGAAGCGGGTGGGCGGCTGACCGAGGCTGTCGAGCGGGCGAAGTCGTCCGAATTCGGACAGATCGTCATCGGCACCTATAACGCGTCGCTGAATCCGGCTCAGGCACAGCTGGTTCAAGCCGTACAAGCGCTCGGCGTCAAGCTCGTCATCGTCGCATTGCGGAATCCGTACGATCTTCGCCGGTTCCCGGAGGTTTCTACGTACGTCGCCGCGTACGAATCCAGGCCGCTTGCGCTCAGCAGCGCCGCTAAAGTGCTGACGGGCGCGATCCCTGCGACAGGCAAGCTGCCGGTTACCTTGTAAACGCAGGAATGAGTGCCGGGGCAGCCGGATCATACGACATTCCAAGCGAGAAGCCTCCAAATCCGTAAGATGGAATGGAGGCTTCTTTTTGGCGCTCGTCTAAAGCTTATGCTTACGAAGTCGCTTTCTTCGAAAGCGTTTAGGACGGCGTAACCGTTTATTCTTGTCGATTGAAAACAAAACGCCTCCATATCCGCTGAACAAGCAGGACTGGGGGCGTTTTGCGGCCCAAAATCAAGTTAAGCCATACTCCCGCATTTTGTTGTACAGCGTCGCGCGGGAAATGCCGAGCAGCTTGGCTGCCGCGCTTTTGTTGCCGTACGTCTTGCGCAGCGCTTCCTCGATCATCGCCGCTTCCTGTTCTCCCGAGACGCGGGCTTTCAGCAGCATGTCGGTGCCCGCATCGTCAGCCGTTTCTTCACCGTCGTCCGCAAGCATTTCCTTCGGCAGATCGGCAAGCCCGACCGTCCCGTTATCCTGCAAAAGCACGAATCGTTCCGCTACTTGCTGCAGCTCGCGCATGTTGCCAGGCCATTCGTAATTCATGAGGGCCGCCATAACCGGCGAATCCAGCCTAGGCAGCGGTTTCTGGTATTTGGCGCTGAGCTGCCGCAGAAAAAATTGCACGAGCTGCGGTATATCCTCCGTACGTTCGCGGAGCGGCGGAATCGTAATGCTTACGGCGCTTAGTTTATAGTAAAGCGAGCTTTTGAAGCTTCCCTGCTTCCATTTGTCGAACAGAACGGGCGCTGCGGACGCGATGATCCGGGCGTTCAGTCGAATCGGCTCGGCATATCCCGGGCGGGTAAAAAAGCCCTGCTCCATCGCTTGCAAAAGCTTCATTTGAAGCTCTGCGGGAAGCTCGTCGATCTCGTCGATGAACAGCGTGCCGCCGGCCGCTTGCTCCAGCTTGCCGGGTCTTGCTTCAGGCTCCGCGCCGGTAAACGCACCGCTCTGATAGCCGAAAAGCTCGGATTCCAGAATGCCGGCCGGATAGGCGCCGCAGTTAAAGGATAGGAACGGGCCATGCTGTCTTGTGCTTGCTTCATGTACCGTTTGCGCGAGCAGCTCGTTCTCCGAGCCGTGCTCCCCGATCAGCAGCAAAGCGCTGTCGGTAGCGGCGACCTTGAGCGCCTGCCTGATCGCGGGCTGCAAGCCGTCTACGCTCATGAACAGATCCATCGGACGATCGCTTTCGAGCCATAACGGAGCTTCATACAGCTCCTTGTTCAAACGCACGATTCGCGTAATATCATGCTCGGTTGCGATGCCCCCGATAATTTCGTTCGCTTCGACGATCGGCGATGCATTGATCAGGACATGCTTGTCCCCCGTCGGCTGATGATACACTTGGCGAACCGTACGGCCCTCGTCCAAGATGCGGTACAGCATAATCGACTCCGCTTCGAAATGCTCGCCGATCGTCTGCCCGACGATTTGCTCGCGCTTGATGCCGTACGTTTGCTCAGCCGCAGTGTTCCAGCAAAGCACCTTGCCGAATTTATCGACGGCGGTTACCGCATCGCCGACCGTTTCCGCAAGCGTCATGAAATAGGCCCACAGCTGCTTGTTTTCTTTAAGCATAAGCGGAGCAAGCTCGGCGGCAGCAACGATGCCGGCGATTCCGCCATCCGTTTCGCCGCGAATCAAGAGCGGTCTTGTCCAATCGATCGCTGCGGATGACGACTCTTCCGCCGTGCAGATTGCGGAAGGGGGGATCGCCATTTCCCGAACGGCATGGATTAGCGGCCTTTGTCCGGCTTTATGGGCGGCGGCAATGAATTCGCTTGCGGCAAGCGCATACGGCGGTTCGCTTTCGATGACGACGTACGGTTCGTCTTTATGTTGTTTGGAAGCTTCCGTCCCCGATAGCTGCGGAGAGACGGACGCGAAGGTACGGGTTAAAGGAAGTTGGCCGAACCGGAGCATAGTCGTTTCCTTTCCTAGCAGGTATGCGTGTTTTTCAACGATTATACCATAAGATACGGTGGTTTATGCTGTGCGCGAGCTGAAAACTGCCATGCAGCGCCGAAACGCGCGCCGGAAGGGCACGCGTTTCGGAAGCCGGACTGGCGGACACTTGGTAGATGGCAGCGAGACGAACTGCAAAAACCTGCAGCTATTTTTGGTGATATGCCGAGCTTTCTTATTCGTCCTGGTCCGTCAAAATATACGGACCGTCCGCGGTAATCGCCACCGTGTGCTCGTACTGGCAGGACAAGCCACCGTCTATCGTGCGCGCCGTCCATCCGTCCGCATCGATTTTCGTGCCGTACGCTCCGGTATTGATCATCGGCTCGATCGTAATGACCATGCCTTCCTTCAGCCGCAGTCCCCGTCCCGGAGGGCCGTAGTGCGGTACATGCGGGTCTTCGTGAATCGTTTGGCCGATCGCGTGTCCGGTGAAGTCGCGTACGACCGAATAACCGCGTTCTTCCGCGAAGGTTTGGATCGCGTGCGAAATGTCGCCCAGACGATTGCCCGGCTTCGCTTGCGCAATACCCCGGTACAGCGCTTCTTTGGTTGTTGCCATCAGATCCTCCGCTTCCTTCGAAACGGTACCGACGGCATAACACCAAGCGGAGTCCGCCAGCCAGCCGTTCAGGTTGACGACCATGTCGATTTTGACGATATCGCCGTTCTGCAGAGGCTCGCGTTTCGGAAAGCCGTGACAGATGACGTCGTTGACCGAGGCGCAGGTGGCGTATTCGTATCCGCGGTAACCGATTTGTTCGGGTGTGGCGCCGTGGCTGCGCATGTACGATTCGGCAAACTGATCGATCTCCCACGTCGTCACGCCGGGTTTGATCATGCTCCGGAGCTGTTTATGAATGTCGGCGAGAATAATGCCGGCTTGCTTCATTTTAGCGATTTGTTCTTTTGTTTTTATGGTAACCAAATCGGGCCCTCCTCAAAGTAAAGATGTCGTAGCTGTCGGAAGCGCCAAATGGCGTCCTTTATGCCTTTATAGTATCAATATAAGCAGGCGAAGGCAAAAAGGACCCACCTTTTTCAGCAAAAACGGGTATTCGCCCATAAACTTCGGGCGGATGCCACATATACTGTTGGTGAAATCGCCCACACGCAGGAAAGCGATGCGGGCTAAATACCGGATAAAGGGGATAAATAAATGTACGATTATAGACAAATGCCTTCGAGTTTACTTTGGTGGATGATGCCGGGCGGCGGCCCTGGCGGTCCGGGAGGTCCCGGCGGGTTTCCCGGCGGTCCCGGCGGCCCTGGAGGACCCGGAGGATTCCCTGGAGGGCCTGGCGGTCCCGGCGGACCTGGAGGATTTCCGGGCGGACCTGGAGGTCCGGGCGGGGGGCCAGGCGGGGGACCAGGCGGCCCTGGAGGCCAGGCCGGCATGCCGCAAACGCCGCCGCCCGGCTTTACGCCGCAGAAGCCCGTCACGACGCAGGGTGTAAGCACATTCGCCGTCGACCCGGGCGCTATCCGTCGCTGCATGTTCCGGTTCGTCTATATATGGCAGCGTAACGGGGATCAGTATTGGGCATTTTTGACGTTTGTCGGCCCGCGTTCCGTAGCCGGCTTCCGCTGGAACGGTTTCTGGTGGCAGTATTTCGGCGTCGATCTTCGCCAAATCGACCAGTTCACCTGTTTTTGATTCGAGCAAAGCCGTCCGCTTGCGCAAAACAAGCGGGCGTCTTTTTTTTGCCTGAAGGTTTTGTTAAAATGTCAGAAGACTTGCGAAAGCAAGCCGTTCTGCCCCTCCTTCATATTTCCGCGAAATGAACTTCATGATTTCCATTGTAACGGTCATAAGGTTTATATTTGATTGCACACGTTTACATAACGACCAATACGCACGATAAAGGGAGATGCATAAGCGATGCTTCTTGGCATTGATATCGGTACGACGAACAGCAAGGCCGGGCTGTATACGGAAGACGGCAGGGCGGTGGCCGTAGAAAGCCGCAAAACGGTAACCCATACTCACGCCGAGGGCTACTCATACTACGATCCGGACGGAATGTGGGAAAGCATCGCATCTGCGGTTCGCACGGTGCTTCAGAAAGCCGGGAACCCAAAGGTAAAGGCTGTCGGTATTACGAGCATGGCGGAAAGCGGGCTGCTGGTCGATCGCGAAACCGGACAAGCCAAATCGCCCTTCATGCCTTGGTTCGATACATGCTCGCAGGCGCAGGCGGACCGGATCGCGCAAGAGACGGAGCCGTTCGAGTTGTTTCAACAAACGGGTCTCCGCAACAGCTTTAAAATGGGACTCGCCAAGCTGCTGTGGATCCGCGACCGGTTCCCGGAAGCCTTGGACGGCCCGGTAACTTGGCTGTCGGCTTCCAGTTATATCGCGTACAGGCTGTCCGGCAGCATGGCGATCGACTATTCGCTGGCGGCGAGAACGCTCGCTTTCCGAATCGACGAGAAGCGCTGGAACCGGGAATGGCTCGCTCATTTCGGCTTCGAGGAATCGCTCTTCCCGCAGGCATTGCCAAGCGGAGCCCGCATGGGCGACGTAAACGCGAATGCGGCGGCAAAGACGGGCTTGACGACGGGGACGCCGGTGGCGGTAGCCGGTCACGATCATGTGATCGCCGCGCTCGCTGTCGGTTCGATAGCGCCGGGCGTCGTCTACGATTCGATGGGGACGGCGGAAACGCTCGTCGGCACGCTTGAGGAGCGCCCGCTTACCCGCAAGCAGTTCGATTCCGGATTGTCTTACGGCTGCCACGTCGTACCGGACCGCCATTTCTGGATGGGCGGCAACTCCGCATCCGGCGGCTCGATCGAGTGGCTGCGCGCGCAATTCGGCGAGGAACCGATGAGCTACGAGCAGCTGATCAAGCTGCTTGATGCGGTCAAGCCGGGACCGACCGGCATTTTGTATTACCCGTACTTGTCCGGCAGCGGGGCGCCGTCGCCTAACCCTCGCGCAAAGGCGGCGTTCATCGGCTTCACCGGCAAGCAAGGCAAAGGCGAGCTGATTAAAGCCGTGCTTGAGGGGACGGCCTATCAGCTGCAATTGATCCGCCGTTCGGCGGAAGAAATCGCAGGCAGCCCGATCGGCACGCTGCTCGTCGTAGGCGGCGGCACGCGAAACCGCCAATGGCTGCAGGTCAAAGCCGACGTGCTGAACTGCTCGCTGGAGGTGCCGCCAATCGAAGAGGCCACTCTTCTCGGAGCTGCAATGGCGGCAGGCATCGGCTGCGGCGTTTACGGCTCGCCCGAGGAAGCGGTGAAGGCGGTCCGCACCTCCGGCTCCGCCCGCATCGAGGCGGACGTCGAGAGGCACGAAGCTTACCGGAAGCTTTATGATGAAGGTTATGTGCCGATGCTCGGAGCGTTGGGCGAGTTTTACCGGAGAGGATAAGAAGAGTAAGCCGCTGCACTCGGACTGCAGCGGCTTTTTTTTTGCAGTCGGAAAGAAATATCGGAAGCCGGCTTACCGCTAAAACGTAAACGCCGTCGTATAAACGAGGCGGGTAATTATCCTTGAACGATAGATGACAGCGGGGGAAAACTGTTCAGAGAGATACCGGCATTGGCGAATAAGATCGAATGGCGAAAAAGGCATGAACCTTTACGCTCGGCACCCTAATTTTTTCAGTAATGGAAGCAGGAATTTGAGGGAGAAACGAAGAATACAAACATATGTTCTTAAAATGGGAGGGGAATACATGTTGAATAAAGAGAAGCTTGTCCGATCGATGGAGAAATGGATTTCATTCGCGGAGTCTTTGCGCGGCCTGGACGAGCGTGTATGGACCATGGCGATCGGCGAGGGAAAATGGGCGGTTCACGATATCGTCAGTCACATGATGCTGTGGGACCGCTACTATATGGAGACGGCGGTTTCGAAGGTGCGCCGCGATGAGCCGCTGACGCTCGCGAACTTCGACTTTGAAGGCTTCAACCGCGATGCGGCCGTTTACGGCAGGGCCAAAAGCAGGGACGAGCTGCTCGACGAGGCGGTGCAGGTCCGCCGGGAAATCGTAGAACATTTGCGGGCCATCCCGGAGGAGCATTATTCCGCCGTCCATGCCGCAGTCGATTGCAAGTTTGTCATTACGGAATATATCGCCGATTTCGCTTGGCATGACGATCATCATATGAATCAGATCGCGTCTCTGTCGGCTGTGCCGAAGGCATGACGGGGATTTCATATATAGGAGGTATCAAGGAGGCATAAGCGGGCGAAGGGGCCGTTCCCCGGAGCATCTCGGATGTTCAAGGGATTACCCCTTCGATTGTTTGCTCATGCGTCATATCGGAGCGTCACTGCGCCGTTTTATCATGTCCTTTTTTGGTGACGGCGCCTACGGGATTGGTCGTGCTTTTCGCCTGATCGATCGTATCGTTGACGAATGCCATATCCTGATTTTTGGGCTTCATATTGCGCGTGCCTTCGTAGTTGCCCTCATGCGTGCGGTTTTCCATTTGTGGACGGCCTCCTCTTCGGAAAGTGATAACCAGTTCTAACATGTGCCAAAACGGTTCATTTTATCAACGAAAAACTCCCTAAAAAAAATCCCCCAAAACCACGCAGTTCTCGACTGCGGTGATGGAGGAATTCCTTTTAGGGTGAGGAGAGGCCTTGATTTAGGGGAGATGAACGGTTTTGATATGGTGCATGTTCCAATAATACGTATCGCCGTTAGCCGTGACGAGCTCCAGCTGCTGATCCTCGAAGCTTTTGAGAAGCCCGATTTTACGCGGATGTTCGTCCATGTCGAGCACTACGAACTTGCCCTCCAGCTTTTTGATTTGCTGCTCGAACGTCCGGGACAGCGTGATATTGGACGGTTTGACCGGAAAATATTCCTGATTCAGCGAATACGGCGTCATGTCCTGCTGATACGGAATTAAATACTTGAGGTGGTTCATCGAAATGAACACCGTATGGTAAACAGGCGAGTAGAAAACGAAATAATCGTTCATGATGCCGGTCAAATAACCGTGAATCGAGTGGCCCCCGGATGTGTATATTTCCAGAAAAAGTCCCTTGGCGTTGACGAGGATCTTACGGTAGGAAATAGGCTCCGCATGATTCTCGATCGGCTGCTCGGACAGTTCGGAAATCGCGAGATCGGTCATGCCCAGCTTCACGCTTTGGATGTGCACAAGCGGGATGTACAAATAATGAAACCCGTTATGCATGACCAGAATGTCGCTGCCCAGGTCGATCAATAACCCCGTAAACACGCCTTTCCCGGATATGTTCACGTCGATATGCTTACCAAGAAAATTTCGAATGCCATTCAATATCGTATACCCCCTCTCTTCGTAAGTCAGCGAAGCGACACCGGCCGCGAAAAAGCCTTTCGGCTTTCCGTTGCGGCCGGTACCGGCTCGTTTGCCGAGCGGGGGGTCCTTATGGGAGCAGCACCCCGCTGCGGCGATTTGCAAGCCTATGATAAGCAACTGTTTTTAAGCATTGGATCTTGCCTTATGACTGTAAGAGAGGTTGGCGGAATCGAGTGCGTCGTTCGTTTGGATATATTCGGCTGTTGGGTGCGGTTGAGGTTTAAGCAGCTTATAGAGCAGGAGGCCTGCAAGCATGGAAATGAGGTACGGCAGCATGATTTATCCCTCCCTTATAGACCCGTAGAAAGCTCGGAGGGTTATTTGACGCGAACGTTCGCCCGGACTTTGGCTGTGCTTTTGCCGGCCATTCGAGTTCTGGCTTGCTTGCGGCTGCCGTTAACGGCACGCGTGCGGCTGCTGTAAGCGTTGCGCGTACGTCCGCGGCGTTCGCGGCGTCCGCTCCGATCGTCGCTGCGATCGCTGCGGTCATGGTCTCTGGTGTAGCCGCGGCGGTTGTTTTTGCCGGATTTGTCGTTTTTCCCGCCGGATTTGTTTTTGTTTTTGTCATTTTTATCGTTCTTGTCGTTTTTGTCGTTCTTGTTGTTATTGGCGTTTGCATTGCCGTCGTTTTTGTCGTTGTTGCCGGTGTAGAGCGAGATGGATTTAACATGGTAAGTCGGGATGCGGATGATGTCTTTGTTGACGACGACGATCATATAATCTTCGTTGGCGTCGGTCAGCACGCCTTCAATTTTTTCAGGGCCGCCGCGGTTGATCGTGACGACGTTCGGACGAAGCTTTTCCAGCACTTCGGAAAATTTGCTTGCGTGGACGTATTCCGGGCTGCTGCTGTACGTGATTTTGCTGTTGCCGTTGGCGTTATTGTTGCCGTTTTGACCGTTTTGGCCGCCGATGACTTCGTTGAAGCTTTTGATGTGTTTCAGGTTGAAGTAGCAGATGCCGTTGCCTTCGCCGGTGTCCAGAACGAGAAAGTCGTTCTTGACGTCGATCAGTTTACCCCAGACTGCGTCGTGTCCTCCTCTGTTCACTTTAAACTCTTTGCCTACCATGGATTTCAGATAGCTGTGTCCTGCCATTTGCTTGTTCCCCTTTCGGTTGTCATTGGTGGTGCTTTGTACTTTATATATACGTATCCCTTATTTAAGAGGTACTAGCCAAACAACTAGATTCTTCGAAATTCCACCTTTATCTATCAGTGTTTAGCGGAGTGCTGATAGGTTAGAGAAGGTTTTTGGGGTTGCCGTCCGTTGCGTGGTAAAATACGGTTAGCACGTAAAAAGCATCTACGAGCTCTAATGCGTAATTTGGAAGATATATGAGGCGGCGTTGGTAGAATTGCAGCGCTGCAAGCGGCGATGGAAGCCGCAAAGATGCGGGAGGAGCGATCGAAGCATGAAGTTCAGCGATTTTGCGTACCGGCGGCCGGATATGGCGCTATTGGAGGAGCAATTCGAAGCTTGGCTAGGCAAGCTGGAGCAGGCGGATACGGGGGAAGCGCAAATCGAGGCGCTGGCGGCGATAAATAAGCTTCGGGGCGAGTACAAAACGCTGTCGGCTATAGCCGGCGTACGGCATACGGTCGACACGAACGATCCCTTCTACAAGGCGGAGCAAGAATTCGACGACGAATCGCAGCCGATCGTACAAGGGATGACGACGAAGCTTTACGAAGCGCTCGTCCGTTCCCCGTACCGCGGAGAGCTGGAGGCCAAATGGGGCCGGCAGCTGTTCAGCCTCGCCGAGCTGGCGCTGCGGACGTTCTCGCCGGAAGTGATGGCGGAGCTGCAGCAGGAGAACAAGCTTTCAAGCGACTATACAAGGCTTATCGCCTCGGCCAAAATCCCGTTTGCGGGCGAGGAAAGGACGTTGTCCCAGCTCGTGCCGTTCATGCAATCGCCCGATCGCGAGGTGAGAAGGCAGGCGGGAGAAGCGAGGTACGGATTTTTCCGCGAGCATGAGGAGGAGCTGGACGGCATCTACGACCAGCTGGTCAAGGTGCGCACGTCGATTGCCCGTAAGCTGGGATACCGCAATTTTGTCGAGCTTGGCTATGCGCGAATGGAGCGGATCGGCTACGATGCGGCTATGGTGGCGAACTTCCGCAATCAGGTAAAGACGCATATCGTGCCCGTCGCTTCCAAGCTGAAGGAACGGCAGCGCGCAAGAATCGGCGTTGACCGGATCCGTTACTACGATGACAAATACTTATTCGCAAGCGGGAATGCCAAGCCGAAGGGCGATCTGGACTGGATCGTCGATCAGGCCACAAGAATGTATGACGACATGTCTCCCGAGACGTCGGCGTTCTTCCGGTTCATGCTTGAGCATGAGCTGATGGATCTCGCCAGCAAAAAAGGAAAGGCGGGCGGCGGCTACTGCACGTATTTCCCGGACTACCGCTCGCCGTATATTTTCGCGAACTTTAATGGAACGACCGGCGATGTGGACGTGCTGACGCATGAAATCGGCCACGCGTTCCAAATGTATGTAAGCCGCGATTTCGAAGTACCGGAATATTACGGTCCGACGCTTGAGGCCTGCGAGATTCACTCGATGAGCATGGAATTTTTCGCTTGGCCGTGGGCGGAGCTGTTCTTCAAGGAGGATGCGGACAAATACCGGTTCACGCATCTGAGCGACGCTTTGCTTTTCATCCCGTACGGGGTGTCGGTCGATGAATTCCAGCATTTCGTCTACGAGCATCCGGAAGCGACGCCGGCCGAGCGGAAGCGGGCATGGCGCGATATCGAGCGCGCTTATTTGCCGCATCGCCAATACGAGGATAACGAGTACCTGGAACGGGGCGGGTTTTGGCACCAGCAGGGCCATATTTTCAATGCGCCCTTCTACTACATCGACTATACGCTGGCGCAAATTTGCGCGCTGCAGTTCTGGAAGCGGGCTGGAGAAGACCGGACGAAGGCTTGGGCCGATTACTTGCATCTTTGCAAGCTGGGCGGGAGCCTCTCGTTTACGGAGCTGGTGCGGGAGGCGGGTCTGCGCTCGCCGTTCGAGGACGGCTGCGTGGAATCGGTAATCGGCCACATCGAAGGAAGCCTCGATGCGATCGACGATGCGAAGCTGTAGGGGTGTTGCCTGCAGCCTGCCCAAGGATTCGTCATAGTCGGGGGAGGGGCATAGGGGTGTCCGTCGGAAAGACCTAGCGGCCGACTTTGAAACCGGGAAATGACCGCAAAATCAATTCCAGATTTCCTGGTTTCAACGGAGGTGTAGATGGATTGGTTGCGAATTTGACGGGTCCTTGGCAGCCGGCCCCCCCCATCGATTGGACATCGGACGATGGAAATGAGAAGATAGATGCGGGTGATCGCAGGATGATGAGAATCAATAAATATATAAGTGAAACGGGCGTATGCTCGCGCCGCGAGGCGGATAAATGGGTCGAAGAGGGCAGAGTGACGATTAACGGCGTCCTTGCCGGACTCGGCAGCCAGGTGGGCGAAGGCGACGATGTCAGGGTGAACGGCCGTCCGATCGGCGCCAAAACCCGCCACGTATACATTGCCTTGAACAAGCCGGTCGGCATTACATGCACGACGGAGCGCCATATCAAAGGGAATATCGTCGACTTCGTAGGCCACAAGGAGCGCATTTTTCCGATCGGGCGGCTGGACAAGGATTCGGAAGGGCTTATTTTGCTGACGAACAATGGGGACATCGTCAACGAGATTTTACGCTCGGAGAACAATCACGAGAAGGAATACATCGTCACGGTAGACCGGCCGATTACCGATTCCTTTCTTGAAGGGATGGCGAACGGCGTCCGGATTTTGGACCAGATCACGAAGCGGTGCAAGGTTGTAAAGATGGGCCAGCACACGTTCCGGATCGTGCTTACGCAGGGGTTGAACCGGCAAATCCGCCGTATGTGCTCGGCATTCGGGTACAATGTCCGGCGGCTTCAGCGGGTGAGGATTACCAACGTCAAGCTGGGCGCTTTGAAAATCGGGCAATGGCGGGACTTGACCGATGCGGAGCTGAAGGATCTTCTGCCGGAGCGATTCGGGCGAAGCTGACGATTCCGAGATAAGAACGGGGTTGTCCCAAAGTCTGGAGCATCTGCGGGGGTGCTCTTTCCGACATTTTAAAAAAAGCCGACGCAAGGCTATTCCTTGTCGATCGGCTTTTTGATGTTGTCTTCGTATTTATCGATAAAAAGCTTGCCGTTCGTCCCCTTTACGGCGTAGCATATGTCTGCCAGAGTCAGATTGCGTTTGTTCAGCTCCCTGTTCAGCCACTCCTCGCCAAGCTCCGGATGCCTGCGCAAATTTTCATGAATGACTTCCCCGTCCATAATGAGTTCGACCGGGAAAGCCTCTTTGCCGGCCGTCCGAATCGCCAGATCCTTGCGGATAACCTGCCGGTATTCCGGCTTCTTGAGCACGGATAACCGCCCGTTCAGCTCAAGCACGGCATATTCGACTTCCTCTATGTTGAAAATATCTTTCTCTCGCAGCTCCTGATTCAGCGTGTCGAGCGTGAGCTTCAGCTTGCGCAGGTTTTGCTCGAGAATTTTGCTGTTCTCGATGACGACCGTCGGTTTTCCGGATATCCATTTGCGGGATTTGCGGCTTTTCAAGGAAACATGGGAGAGGAAATAGGCGATCGCGCTGAATAGCAGGAGGCTGGTCAACAGGTGCCACAAATGATAATAAGTATTAAACGCGAAATTTCCGGCAATCGCGCCGAGCGTAATCGTGACGACAAAATCGTGATAGGTCATTTGCGAAACGGTTTGCTTGCCCAGCAATCGGGCGATGATCATAATCAGGACGAATGCGGCAGCCGTCCGCAGAATAACTTCCCAAAAAGTCTCCATAATGCCTCCTAATACGGGCCTTCTCTAAATGGAATCGATATTTCCTTTAGTATGAATTGGAAGCCGGAAACTATTCGTTATACGACAAAAGGAAGGGGCTGTCTCAAAAAGAGCTTCTTCCCCCATCACGTGGAATAGTATACTGGAAAATCTACATCTATTATTCAGCTTTCACGGCTTCAGAACGAACTAAATGGAAAATCTGCAGTTGATTTTACCCGTTTCGGCTATTATTGATGAAATCGACGAAAATACCTGTAGTTTTTCCATCAAGATGCCGATTTTTCATGTTTTAAGCAAAACTAGCTGTAGTTTTCCCATCTAGACCCTGGACCCCGGGCACGACAAAAACGGGGCTAACCCGATTAGTCCGAAGTCATTACCATCTTCATGACCCCACCTGTAGTTGCTTCAAAATGCCAAATCGGCAAACAAATACGCCTCCATCCACTTTACCGGTGTCTTGGAAGCGTACTTGTTTATACGGATTCGACCCAATCGCGGCGCAGGGCGAAAATATCGCGCAGCTCGTCTGTCGACAGCTCGGTGATCCAGTTCTCCCCGCTGCCGACGATTTGCTGGCTCAAGCTTTGCTTGCGCTCGATCATTTCGTCGATGCGTTCCTCCAATGTGCCGAGCGTGACGAACTTATGCACCTGCACATGACGCGTTTGGCCGATGCGGAAGGCGCGGTCGGTCGCCTGATTCTCGACCGCAGGGTTCCACCAGCGATCGAAGTGGAACACGTGATTGGCGGCCGTCAGGTTAAGGCCGGTTCCACCCGCTTTCAGCGAAAGCACGAACACCCCGCCTTCGGCGTTCGCGGCTTCCAGCGTTTCGTCCGATGCCTGTTCGGGAGCGGCAGCCCCGGATGCCGGGCTGCCGCTCTGGAACTCTTCGATCATCCGGTCGCGCGCCGCCTTCGGCGTTCCGCCGTGCAGAAACAGCACGGGTTCTTGCAGCTCCTCGGCAAGCACAGTCTGAAGCATGTGGCCGGTTTCAACGAATTGCGTGAAAATGAGGCATTTATCCCCCTCCTGCCGCAGCTCGTTCACCATGTCGACGATCCGCTCCAGCTTGTTGGAGCGCTCGCGCCAAACGGCGCGGTTTCCTTCCTTGAGCAGCATCGCCGGATGGTTGCATATTTGCTTGAGCTTCGTCAGCGCCGTCAGGATGAGCCCGCGACGTTCCATCGTAGAAGAACGGTCGATGCGCGAAAACATGTCCTGAATGTAGTTTTCATACAGGGAGGCTTGCTCCGGAGTCAGCGAAACGAATGATTTGCTTTCGTATTTATCCGGCAAATCCAGCTGTATGGCCGGATCCTTCTTGACGCGGCGCAGCATGAACGGACGGATCAGCTGCTGAACCTTGGCGATGGACGCGGAATCCTTCGATTTCTCGATCTGCATCGCATACCTGGCCGAAAACTCGCGCAATGTGCCCAAGTAGCCGGGATTGAGAAAGTCCATAATCGACCACAGCTCGGTCAGCCGGTTCTCAATCGGCGTTCCGGTCAGGGCGATGCGGTGATAGCCTTCAAGCCTTCTAACGGCGCTTGCTTGTTTCGTATAAGCATTCTTGATATTCTGCGCTTCGTCGAGGCAGATCGAGTTCCATGCTACGGCGGCAAGCTCCTGCTCGTCGAGATGCGCGAGCGTGTACGAGGTCATGACGAGATCGGCCTGCCCGGCCGTTTCGACGAAAGCATCGCCCTTCAGCCGGTGCGGGCCGTAGTGCAGATGCACCCGAAGCCCGGGCGCAAACCGCTGCAGCTCTTTCTGCCAGTTGCCAAGCACGGAGGTCGGGCAAACGAGCAGAGAGGGGAAGGCCGCGCCTTCCGCCTGAGTCTGGTCAGGAAGCGGACCGCTTTCCGGTGCCGCGCCGATGCCTGAACGGGTCTCATGCTTGATGGCGAGCAGGTAAGTAATCCATTGGATCGTTTTGCCGAGCCCCATATCGTCGGCTAGACAGCCGCCAAGTCCGAAGCGCCGCAAAAACATCATCCACGATACGCCGTCCAACTGGTAAGGCCGGAGCTCTCCCCGGAATTCCGCAGGAGGGACGATGCGCGGGATCGACGATTGCTCCTTCAACTGATCGATCAGGCGCAGCAGATGCCCGTTCAGCTCGACCTCCATCGCGAGCCGTTCCGGGCTGTCTTCGTCGAATCGGGGATCGCCGCCGGCCTGGTCGCCTTGCTCGGCTTCCGCCAAGCCAAGCAGATGCAGCTCGAGGACATCGCGCAGCGACAGTCCTTTTTTCTTTTTGACTTTCTTGATCGCTTGCTCGATTTGCGCAAGCTGGCGCGGATCGAGCTGAATCCACCGGCCGCGGAAACGGACAAGCTTGCGTTTCTCTTCGATGAGCTGCATGAATTCCGCTTCGGTCAGCTCGAGGTCGCCGACGGCCAGCCGCCAGTCGAACTCCATCAGCTGGCCGATGCCGAACATGGACTCGCCGGCCGTGCCGGCGGGCGCTTTGATTTTGGCGCGCAGCCGCGGCTTCAATTGGCTGACGCGTTCCCACCAAGCGGGCAGAAATACTGTGCTGCCCGCCTCGGCGAGCCGCAGGCTGCCATGCGCCAGAAACTCCCACGCTTCGTCGTGGGAGATGGCTTCGCGCATGCGCTCGGGCTCGTCAGGCTCGCGCAGCCAGGGCAGGATGTGCAGCCATCGCTGCACATCCTTGCCGACGCGGGCGATGTCGTCCTGCCAGCTCTCCGGCAGGAGGGTATCGTCCGCGGGCAAGCCCTGCGGGCTGCATGCGAGCAGCATTGCCGCGTCGCGGCGGTCCTGCAGGAGCACCTGCAGGCGCCAAGTGCGGCCCTCCTCGGGCTCGACCAGCTGGAGGCAGGTGCGGAACGGGCTGGAATCATGCTTCCAGCCGATGGCCACCAGCCAGTCTTCTTCGTCGAGCCATATGCCGCTCGCGATCCCGCCTTCGCGCAGCTGCGGATGCGCCTGCTCCAATCGCTCCAGCGCGCCGCGAAAAGCCGGCTGTTTGCGGGCCCATTCGGTAAGGAGCGTATTCATCCACTCCTTCGCTACCGTTCCCGCCGCAGAGCCGTCGTCGTCCGGCAGATCGAGCTTCCAGCCGAGCGAGCCTTTCTTCCACTTCTCGAAATCGGGCATGCAGCGGCCTTCCTCCAGCGCTTGACGCACGGCCGGAGCCAATTGCCGCAGCGCCTCCAGCTCGGGGCTCCAGCGCAACGAGGCATGCTGAAGCTGGACCGTCTCGCAGAAGTAATCGAGCGCAAGCTCGGCGGGAAGGATCACGCCTTCTTTATCGAGGTGATCGGCTGTATCGATAAACGTCCCGTAGAACGATTCCTCGTGCCAGGCGAACAGCTGATGCTTCAATTCCAGCGAATCGATCGAGCTGTGCTGGCTCCTCGAACCCCACAGGAACAACGCGCCGGAAGGCAGCCAAGAGCAAATGACGGTAACGGCGGACGATGCGATCATGTGAGCCACTTCCCTTTCTTCAATTCCTCTTGGAAGGCGCGCAGCCGGGAATATTTGACGGCAAGCCGCTGGAGGAAATCTTCCCAGCGGTCCAGCCGGTTCAGCTTTTTGTAAATGGTTTGCAGCTTACGCAGCAGCTTCACCGCGGTTTTGTAGGAGGTACGGTTTTTTTCGAGAATCGAGCGCTCGACAGCCTGGTGAAAGAGCGGCAGCAGCAGCGCCGGATCTTCGTGCTCGACCGTTTTCAGATCGATTGCGTTCAGGCGGTTCGGGAGCACGTTAAGCGAAAGCTGCAAATCGACCCATTGCTTAATCCGTCCGCTTTGCATTAAATATCCGGCATAGAAGGGATAGCTTCGCGGGAGCAGAGAGAGCATGATCCGCACCCATTCTTCGTCCGATTCGAGGTGAGGGGCGGCCGACTGCCAAAATCCGCAGATCATCACAAACTCGTCTTGGCGTGCCTTGACGGTTTCCGGGAGCAGCCAGCGCAGCCATGCCGTCAGCCTGGTCCATGCTCCCTCGTTCGTCAAGTGCTGGAGCACGATACGGAAGTCGCCGACTTTTTTGGCTTGCAGTTCATTGAGCTGGCGCATCGCTTGTTCGTCTTCGCCGTTCATCAAATCGAAATGAGTCAAAGCGAGCAGCAGCGTATCTTTGCGTCGGGGCGTCAACCCCTGGCGGCCAAGCAAAAGAGTCAGGCGGGTGCGCTCCTCGCGGACTGCGCTTCCTTCCCCGCCGCCGTCACCGAACCAACGCCACCATAACAGCCGATACAGATCCAGCCAGTCGATCGGCCCGGCTTTTCCGGTCAGCATCGTTTCCGCCGAAAACGCAATGGTTTCCTCCCAATGCTTCGGATATGCCTTCCGGATCGGGGACGGCTCGTTCTCAGAGGCCAGTCCGGCTATCGCCTCGCGGCAGCGTTCCGATACGGCGGCCGAGCCGACTCCCACATAGTAGGAAAGATAGGTCGACTGGCTGTCCTCATGGAGCTGCTCCACCTTGCGCAGGATGAACAACAGAACGTGCAGGGAGTAGAGCGGCTTTATGCGCGGATCCCAGTCTTCGGCCAGCTTCTCCAGCGAGGATACGGCCATATCGTAAAATTCCTCGACCGCCTGCGGACTGCCAAGCGAGTAGCCGTGAAAGCGCTGCTCGAAGAAACGCTGCCATTCCTTCGGTCCGTCGCCGAGTTCGATCGCCGACCTTCGTTCCGCTTCTTTCCGTAATTTAGCGGCGGCCGATTTGCTGTTTCTTGCCCGCGTTTGTATGGCTAGCTGCAGCTGGCGGAGCATAAGCTCCGGCCGGCCATGCGATTCGTAGGTTTGAAAAAAGACAGCTGCAATATGCTGGCACCAGCCGTCGGCCGGGCACTCGCACGTACTGCGCGCGAACGATTCGAGATTGACGACGACCCGGTACCACTCCGATCCGCGCACGCGTGCACGCAGCTCCGTACCGCCCTCGAGCTCCAATTCTTTAACCCGGCCTTTATGGTAATAAAGCCAGCCTCGCTCCAGAACGCCAGGGCTAAAACGCGACCGGATTTCATCGGCCAAGTAGTTGATTCGGTTTACGGGAAGCTTCAGCTTGAGCATCGGTCGTATTCGCTCCTCCCTGGTTGAACGGACTGCCCTTTCCGGGGGCGGAGCGTTCACCGCTTATATCGGTGCCGGCCGGCGGCCGGTACGATTTCATCACGAACATAAAAAGGCTATCCTTACATGATACCAGATTTGGGATTGTTTTGCCTATTGCGGCGGCGCAGGTAACGGGAAGTAGGGCCGGATCCGCCGGCCGCTTCGGGAAGCTTTAGCTTAAAGTAAGAATACGCGGCAAGAAATGATAGAGTTAAGGTTCCCGTTATGTTAAAATTATAGCCAGAAAGCCCATAAGTTGGGCCGTTTCCCATGCGGGAAACGCACAAGTCCGGAATTCGTTTTCTACATAAATAGACTAGATAGATTTTCATTGGCGTTCTGGAAGGAGAGGAAGTTAACAGATGAAGCGAAGCAAAAGGAAGGAACAGCGTTTTTCCGTCCGCAAGGCGGCCGGGGCAATGGCGGCCGTGTTGGCGTTATCGCCGGCTGTAGGCGCGGTTACGGCCGTCGCGGCAGGCAGCCCAGTGTTTTCCAATGAAATCCTTAATCAGCTTATGATCAAGGGCGGTACTCCGCATACGCTTGATTTAAGCGAATTTTTCAGCGATCCGGATGAGGGGGACACTCTTTCCTATTCCATTAACAGTCTCGATCCGGAATCTCCGGGCATAGCGGGCGTCGGCATAACGGACGGAACATTCCTGCAAATCACTCCCGGAACCGTGGCATCCCCTGACTACTACAGCTATAAGATTGCGGCGACGGACACGGTCGGCAATGTCACTTACTCCAATCCCTTTACTGTACGCACGGCGTCGTCTCCGGTGGGGGGCAGCGAGCCGGTTATTAAGTATAGGTATATCAGCAATGGCTACACCAAGATTCTAAATCCTACAATCCCTAACGTCTTTGCGGACGAGGACAGCTCAGAGCTGACAGTAACCGTCTCCCCGCCTTCCGACGGGCTTTATTCAAGCCAATCGGCAAACTGGAATGGAGAAAGTCTGCAACCGTTCTTTATTATCAATAAAACGGGCACCGAGACCGTCACGCTGACGGCTAGGGACAACGACTATCGGGAGGACGGGACAGGCACTGCGGAAGCGGTGAGCCTCCTCACGCTGGATGTAATAGAGAACAGGGAGCCGCAAAAGAAAATTTCCGAAGCTGCGGTTGCGGTTACGGCGAACCCGGCCGGCGGAGCAATTATTGATCTAAGCGAGTATTTCGACGATGCCGATCTTGCCGAGGATTTTATAAACGAAGAAGTTCTGGGATACCAATTGTCATATGATTCGGGCTCTGTTTACGCTCGGGAAAACGGCCATTTGCTGAATGTTTCGGGCGTGTCGCCCGGCCAAACGGTTCCTGTAATGGTAAGCGCGATTGATAACGGCGGCCTGATCTCCGAGCCGATCACGTTCAATCTGACGATTGAGCCTGCTATAATTGTCAGGGTCAACGGTGAAGCTCCTGAAGCGCCGATCGTAAATAAGCAATCGGAGCTGAGCATCCAAGTGATTCCGCCGGCAGGCTTCGCTCCGGAGAACGTCTATTTGCGGCCTTCCGAGGTAATTGTCGGAGCAGCCGAAACGCCGGGACAGGATATTGTCGTTCCGCTATATGAAGGCGGCGCGTATGGCGGGATTGAGGCATCCGATATTCCCGTGGGCGAGTATTGGTTGTATACGCTTGACAGCGACGGTAAAGTCAATATGGTTTCGAAGCCGTTCTTGGTCGCGGATCTTGCTGCTCTGAAGCCGCAGTTCGACCTGAATGGAGATGAAAAAATCGAGATCGGCGACATTGTCAAACTCCAGAGCTTGACCGACGCGGGGTTTAGCGATGTGACCAAAGACGGTAATTATGACCGCAGAGACATGCGGTATTTGCTGACGCTTATCGGTTCCTCCAGCCGCCCCGGCTCTCAGGAGGGCGGAGTATAATACTTGGCTAGCGATGCCGCGTGTTTGATCGAGTAGCGGACGGACATCACGATCAAACCGTGGCTCCAGAGACGCACTCCGTACCGCCGCCGGCTCGTGTTCTGAACGGTTAATGAGCGTTAGTAATCGACACGCAAACAATCACTAGTTCTCGTCCACAATACGTGTTTTGGCCGTTTAGTGAGGCAAACGTTATGATTCATGAGACAGTCCTCGCTGTTCTTGCCTACACGTGTTTTGGCCGCTTAATGAGGCACTCGTTATGATTCATGAGGCAGTCCTCATTAGTTCTCGCTCATAACACTCGCCTGGTCGGTTAATGAGGCAAACGTTATTATTCATGAGGCAGTCCTCACTATTTCTCGCCCACAACACGAGATTTGGCCACATAATGAGGCAAACGTTATTATTCATGAGGCAGTCCTCACTATTTCTCGCCCACAACACGAGATTTGGCCACATAATGAGGCAAACGTTATTATTAGTGAGGATTACCTCATTAGCAATGAGGTTTTCTTCACTAATTGCTTAATCCATTCATATTGGCCGGCTAATGAGGCAAACGTTATTATTCGTGAGGCAGTCCTCACTATTTCTCGCCCACAACACGCGATTTGGCCACATAATGAGGCAAACGTTATTATTAGTGAGGAAAAGGAAATGAATAGTTCGGTTTGCCTCACTAGCTGCTGAAAACTGCAGCTAGACCTACAGTTTGCCGGTAAAATAGTGAGGATTGCCTCATTAGCAATGAGGTTTTCTTCACTAATTGCTTGGTCCATTCATAGAGGTTTGACAGCCGGCGTGTAACCGAGCACCAGCACCGCGCGCCGGCAGTCGCGCGTGGCGAGGTGCGGATTTATTAACGATCAAGCGTTCGATTCCGTAACAATCTTTAGCTTTAGATCGGACTGTGTACGAATAGACTAACCGCATTTCATGTAAGGTTCTTTGCTGCCATTCTTCTTACGAAACCCGCGGTTTGATTGCGGTTCCTTTCGTGACAAGTGCGGGCAGCACTCCTTAGAACCTATGCGGTCAGCCTACTAGGCGCACGCACGGTCAACTCTTAACTTGCAGATTTTTAGTGACGCAAATGAAATGCCGGCGGCCGACCATCGTGTTGGCCGCGTTTCGTTTGCATGAATAATGAGGGAGGAAAATCCGATGATAACCGCTTCCCAAGCCAGCATAGCCGCGCTTTTGAAGGAGAAGGATTTCGCGGGGGCGGAGCGGGCGGCCGCTGCGCATCTTCGGCAATTTCCGCTCGATGCCCAGAGCTGGGTGCTGCTGGGCGAAGCGCTGCTTCATCGGGGCTACGGCGAGACGGCCGGCCGCGTCTTCGAGCGGGCGCAGCTCCTCGATCCGCATGCCGCCTGGGCCGATACGGCTCGCGCTGCGGTCGGGCAAGCGCCTGCAGGAGATATGCGCATCGACATAGAAGCGATGCTCGACGTGCCGCGGGTAACTGTTGCCGCAGCGATTTTGGCGAAGGATGAAATCCGCTGTATAGATCGGTGCTTGCGAAGCCTGCTTGGCGCGGTAGACGAAATCGTCGTCATTGACTGCGGCTCGACAGACGGGACGAGAGAAGCGGCATCGGCATTTCCGGGCGTGAAGCTGGTGACGTTCGAATGGTGCGACGATTTTGCCGCGGCGCGCAACGCCGGGCTGCCGCATATTGAAAGTGATTGGGTCATATGGGTCGATGCGGATGAATCGCTGTGGCCCGAGGACCGCGCGAATATTCGTACGGCAGCGGGCTTGTTCGGGAA
The DNA here is from genome assembly GCF_003285015.1 of Paenibacillus contaminans. GTDB lineage: Bacteria > Bacillota > Bacilli > Paenibacillales > NBRC-103111 > Paenibacillus_V > Paenibacillus_V contaminans. The sequence goes on from NZ_QMFB01000033.1 coordinate 51,255, forward strand.
GCTTGCGCAGCTCGTCATCATCAACGCCGGCGTACAAGAGCACCAAAACGGGGATGCCGGGATCAAATATAACAGAAGCCGCATGTTTCCGCTGAACAGAGGGCTTCGTTACAAGGGACGCGTGCATGAGCAGATCGGGGGAGCTGAGGGATTGTCCGCGCGCGACCCGATCGGCAAGCCGGTGCTTATCCGTTTTCATCACGACGGCTACGAGCCTTCGGTAATGAAGCAAAAGCAAAAGCTGGCCCGCAATGTCCGTCTTCTCGAGATGATGCTGCGCGAGGAGCCCGACAATCCGGGCTGGCTGTTTTTCTACGGGAGAGACATGCTGGGAACCGGCGACTGCGGGAAGGCGCAGGAGGCGCTGCGCGCAGCGGAGCGGCATGCGCCGGCAAGCCCGCATTTCAGCCGTATTGCGGAGGTGCGGCTCCTGCTGGCTTTTACGCATTTGCAAGCGGGTGAGCTGGAAGAAGCGGAAAGCGCATGCCGCAGGGCGCTCGAGAGCATTCCGGACTTCCCGGATGCGCTTGTGATGCTTGCGGAAATCGAATTGAAGCGCGCATACCGGCTTGTTCAGTCAGCCGAATCCCGCCTGCGCAAAGCGAAGGACGTATATCCGTCCTATCGGGGCGTCGTAGAGGCGAGTCCCGATAGCGCGGGCTGGAAATCCGACTACTTGCTTGCCGAGGTGGCGCGCTTCGCTGGCAAGCAGGCGCAAGCAAAGCTGATGTACGAGAAGGTGCTGGAGCGGCTGCCGGAATATGAGCCGGCCCACAAACGGATCGCCCGCATCGAAGAGCAGCGGCTGCTGCTGAACGGGGTTCCGGTCAGGCGCTCCCCGGCCGCGTCCGATTAAACGGGCTAACCTGTCCGCTGCGTTACCGGTCGAGCCGCTCTGCAGGCGGCCACATCAAGTTCCGCTTGACGCAAGGCATGTTTCTCCGTCGCTGCCGCTTTCCGGTTGAAGCAGGGTGCGCATCGCCGTCGACGTCACGTTCAGCTTGACGTAAGGGTGCGCATCGCCGTCGACGTCACGTTCAGCTTGACGTAAGGGTGCGCATCGCCGTCGACGTCACGTTCAGCTTGACGTAAGGGTGCGCATCGCCGTCGACGTCACGTTCAGCTTGACGTAAGGGTGCGCATCGCCGTCGACGTCACGTTCAGCTTGACGTAAGGGTGCGCATCGCCGTCGACGTCACGTTCAGCTTGACGTAAGGGTGCGCATCGCCGTCGACGTCACGTTCAGCTTGACGTAAGGGTGCGCATCGCCGTCGACGTCACGTTCAGCTTGACGTAAGGGTGCGCATCGCCGTCGACGTCACGTTCAGCTTGACGTAAGGGTGCGCATCGCCGTCGACGTCACGTTCAGCTTGACGTAAGGGTGCGCATCGCCGTCGACGTCACGTTCAGCTTGACGTAAGGGTGCGCATCGCCGTCGACGTCACGTTCAGCTTGACGTAAGGGTGCGCATCGCCGTCGACGTCACGTTCAGCTTGACGTAAGGGTGCGCATCGCCGTCGACGTCACGTTCAGCTTGACGTAAGGGTGCGCATCGCCGTCGACGTCACGTTCAGCTTGACGTAAGGGTGCGCATCGCCGTCGACGTCACGTTCAGCTTGACGTAAGGGTGCGCATCGCCGTCGACGTCACGTTCAGCTTGACGTAAGGGTGCGCATCGCCGTCGACGTCACGTTCAGCTTGACGTAAGGGTGCGCATCGCCGTCGACGTCACGTTCAGCTTGACGTAAGGGTGCGCTTCGTCGTCGACGTCACGTTCAGCTTGACGTAAGGGTAAGCATCGCCGTCGACGTCACGTTCAGCTTGACGTAAGGGTGCGCATCGCCGTCGACGTCACGTTCAGCTTGACGTAAGGGTGCGCATCGCCGTCGACGTCATGTTCAGCTTGACGTAAGGGTGCGCATCGCCGCCGACGTCACGATCAGCTTGACGTAAGGGTGCGCTTTGCCGCCGACGTCACGATCAGCTTGACGTAAGGGCGCACTTCACCGTCGGTGCCACCGATTAACGCAAGGCGCGCTTCTCCGGGCGCGCCTTGCGTCGCTGCGCGCTATCGGTCAGACCGCATCCTCATGTATTTGCCAGTTCGGCAACACTACCGGCCTTGCCGGCTGCGATACATGCGCAGTAGGGCCGTTTAAACCGACGGCTTTCTTTTTGGAATGCTGAGCGTGTTCCACTCGCTGCTGCGAATCAGCTTGGCCGCATAGACGATTTGCCCGACATGATAACCGTAATGGCTGATCTGCCGCTGAATCGCCTGCAAGACCGAATGCGGCTCGCCGCGAATCGTGACCGTGCGCAGCACGTCCGCCTCCGTTAAGCCTTCGATCGTCGACAACACCAGCCCCCAGCCTTCCTCCCACAGCCGCAGAAGCTCCGCAAGGCTAGGCAGCCCGCCTTCGAATTCCTCGTCCCGCTGCCGGTTCGGCTTTTCGCCGTCCGTCGTCAGAAAATCGGTCCATCTCGACAACATATTCCCATGCATGTGCTTGACGATAATCGCAATGCTGTTCGACTCCGCATCGGGCGTATAATTGATCGTTTCATCGTTCAGCTGCGCCATGGCTTTATCGCCCAGCTTTTTAATTCCTTCAAAATCGCTGAGTACTTGCTGCAAATAGAGAGATGCAAAAGTCTGCTGTCCGTTTGCGCTCATGCGTATTCACGCTCCTTCGAATGCGATCGGCGATTCATGCCGTTCAAGGTAAAAAAACATTGACCGATCAGAACCACCGTCGTAAAATTAAACCGTTTCAAAGAAATCCCGACTACGTTTATATGAAAAGGAAGCAACCCATGGTCTTTCGTTCAATCGTTTTATGCCTTTATTTGGCTTCATTGTATGGTCTGTCGCATCAAATGGATGAGCTTCGCATGGTTTTTTATCCGACGCTTGGGGCGTTCGGTTTCTTGTTTCTGGTTCGCTCCGTCAAGGAAATGTTCAAAATCGTTTCGGCCGCCGTTCTGGCCGTCACTGTCGGAAGCCTCCTTTACGCGCTGTCTTCCGGTATGTTGTCCTTCTTCGTCACCGCTTTAATGGCCGTCATGTTCATCCAGAAGCTGCGTTTGAATGCGGCGCCGGTCGTGGCCGTGTCGTTCGTGCCGTTCTTCGCGAATCCGGCCGATATATGGTCCATCCCGCTGTCCGTATGCGGCTCCTTGCTCGGACTTATGTTGACGATGGTGCTGGCGGCGCAGGCGCCGGTAGTCGTCAGGCTGCTGGCGCAATGGAAGCTGAACCCGTTTAGGACGAAAAGCGCCCGTCTCGATGTTGCGGAGTAAGCAAAAGCGGGCTGTTACTCTCCTTCGTACACCATGCAGTGGAATTCTGCCAAGCCTGTCGGCGTATTCCTGACATAAGTATCGGTCAGGCGGAAGCCGGCTTTTTCGTATACCTTGCGGGCGCGGCCGTTCCAAACCAGCACTTCCAGATCGATTTCGTCGTCCGGCGCTCTGCGCTTCGCTTCCGCGACGATCGCTTTCACGAACGGCAAGCCATACCCTTGCCCGCAGCGATCAGGGCGCAGTCCGAGACCGATACGCGTAACGCCCACAATCGGAAAAAATTGCGCAAAGCCGATCAATTCTCCGCCTTCGTCCTCCACCGATGCATATTGCGCCTTCCGGATGTCCGGATCCGCGAATTCAAACGCTCGGGCAGCCATCGTCTCCCAAGGCTCGGATGTATAAATGTCGTACGGGGGCTCGTACCGCCATTCGCAAATGGCGCGGCCGTCCGTTTCGGTCATCTCCCTTATTCGAAGCTGCACCGGAAGATCGCCTCCTCTCTCTGTTCCATTTTGTCTTCAGTTCTATTATAACGTAACCGATCCGGCGCTTGCCGGTTTTCCAAAAAAATGCTTTCCTAAGAAAAGGAACTTATCGCCGTTCCGTTCGTATAAAGTGTCATACTTAATGTCCGGGAGGGAATTGCTGTCATGGCAAGCTTGGAATATCGTTTACTGGATGAGGAGCAACAAATGCCTTTATTGTATGAATATGCCCGTATCGGTCTCGGCGAGATCGCGCTGCGGTTTTCTTGCGATTATTTCGTGAAAGAACAGACGGTGTATGAGAAAACGTCCTGTTCGATGGAGAAGCGGGACTTGTATGTGATCTATGTGAAAAAGGCGGAGGAAGAACACGCATACGAAGCGGTTCAAGTGCAGCGCCCGGATTGGCGCGGAGTCCGCGTGGAGCTTCGAAAGTATACGAACGAGGCGATTCATTACCCCGTGCTCGACATCCGCGATTTTGAGGACGAGAGAGAGGCGCTGCTGCAAATCAACAGCCATTATGTATATGCCGATGGGAAGGAATGGGAGAAATCGTCGACCGAAATTGACGAGGACCGCAAACGGTACGTGGTGTATGTGCGGGAGGTGAACGACATTGGCTGAACAAGCTGAAAATAGACGAATTGCGGCCGGCACAAGCCCCGCCGCCAATAAAACGAAGCTGCTTGCGGCCATGTTTCTGACGACGGCGCTTGCGGTAGGTTCCGTCGGCTGCTCGGACAACAAGTCCAAATGCTACGACGACAACAAGGACGGCTATTGCGACGACGACGGCAGCTCTGTAGGCCGAAGCGCCGGATATTCCGGCGGTCATTATTATTATGTCCGGGGCAGCAAGCCTTCGGGAACGGTTACCGGCGGGAACGGCGTGACCTCGAGCGGAACGAACTCCGGCACCGGCGGCAGCTCGACATCGGGCTCGAACAGCTCGGTTACGACCTCGCAAGGCAGCGGCAGCTTTACGACGAAAGGCGGCAGCTCTAACAGCGTCTCATCGGGCTCCAAAGGCGGCATAGGCAGCTCGAGCAAATCGAGCAGCAGCTAGTCGGAAGCGCGAATTTCGGGTAGGGCCAAGGCTTGGAGGAGGGGAAGCATGGATTACACGCAGCGGCGCGCGCAGTTATATAGCAGTATCCGCGAAAAAGGCATTTTTACATGGGATTATATGTATGAAGAAGAATATGCGCTCGCAGATGTGCACCGTGTGTCCGCCGGCAAGCTGACAGAGATGGCCGAAGCGGCCGAACGGCTGGGCGAAGTGTTTCGAAAAGCAGTCGAAATCGTGCGGCAAGGCGACGACGAATTTTTGCTCGAGCTCGGCGTACCGGAAGCGGCGCTCGCCGCGGTAAGGCTGACCGTTCTGCCGGAATGGCCGACGGTCATCGGGCGGTTCGATTTCGCATATACGAAGAACGGCGTCAAAATGCTCGAATTCAACAGCGATACGCCGACCGGAATCGTCGAAGCCTACTATGTAAACGGCGAGGCTTGCCGTTATTATGGCCTTCGCGATCCGAACGAAGGGATGGCCGATCATCTGTGCCTGGCGCTGCAGCAAGCTGTGGACGCTTACGGCGAAGCCGGCTATCCGACGGAGCGCGTCGTGTTCAGCGCGCTCGGCTGGCACGAAGAGGACGCGTTGACGACCCGTTATTTGCTCGAAAGGTACGGCCGGCCGGCGGCATTCGTGCCGCTTTCGGAGCTGCGCGTCTACGAAGACCGGCTGCACGTATTGACCGAAGACGGCCGTCATGAGCCGATCGACGTGTTGTACCGTCTGCATGCGATCGAGAAGCTGGCGGAGGATGCCGATACCGACGGCTATCCGACAGGAGCGCATGCGCTCGATCTGATCGCCCGCGGAAGGCTGGCGACGATCAATCCGCCCGCGGCTTTTTTGGCTCAGCCCAAGTCGCTGCAGGCGCTCATCTGGACGCTGCACGAGGAAGGGCAGTTTTTTACCGAGACGGAGCACGAGGCGATCGAGAAATATATGCTGCCAACCTATATGGAGAACCGGTTTCAGGGCAAATGCGCCTATGTCAGCAAACCGATTCTCGGCCGCGAAGGCGGCGGCGTCACGTTGTTCGGAGCGGAAGGAGAGACGATCGCGCAGGACGGCGAAGAATTTTACTGGGAGCAGCCGATGGTCTATCAGGAGCTGGCGGAGCTGGAGACGCTGCGCGTGGAAACGATGAACGGCCCCTTTGAAGGAAAACTGCTGTGGGGGCAGTTTCTGATCGGCGGCAAGCCGTCCGCAGTGGTCGCCCGCATCGGCGGAGCCATTACGGGCAATTTATCGTGTTATTTGCCGGTTGCCGTGGAAGGGTAGCGATCGAGGCGTATCCTCATTTTTAATTCGGCCAATGCATGTTGAGCCGTTACAGTTACCTTTGTGTCACCAAAACAATTTAGGGAGGCAGGCAAGTTTATGCAATGGGATAATATCGCGAATTTTCTCATTTATTTGGGGGTGACGGTACCGCTGCTCGGGTTCGGATTTTTGATGTTCATGGTAACGACCCCGTACAAGGAGTTCCAAATTATTCGCGAAGGGGCGAACGGCGCCGATCAGCAAAAAGTGATGGCAGCCAAAGCGGTAGCCAACGACTTGGGCGGCAAAATAATCGGTTTGTCGCTCGTGCTTGCTTCAGCGGTGTATCACTCGCTCGGCATTGTCGATCTTATCATATGGGGATTGCTGGGGACGGCTTTCCAGGTCATCGTTTTTTATTTGTTCGAGCTCGTCACGCCGTTCAAGGTCATTAAGGAAATTCCGGCCGGCAACGTTTCGGTGGGCATTTTTACGTCAAGACTGAGCATAGCTACGGGTCTTCTGATGGCGGCGCTGATCAGCTACTAATCGAATGCAAGGGCTGCTGTCCGGGGCGATGGACGAACCGGCAGCAGCTCAAAAAGCTATACGTAACGGACCTAGCGGGATTCCCCTAGGTTTTTTTCGTTCCAGAATCGTCCGGCTCCGGCGCATGATAACGGGCTGCATAACCGGCTATCAGCCGTATGCTTTTCCGTGTCTTTGCCTTTTGCTTGGCTGTACGGCCTTGGAGATAGATTCTTACGTTTCTGCAAACGGTCCGTACATTTCTACATTCCATTCGCAGCTCATCGGCTATACGATAGTCCTATGAAAGCGGTTCCGGATTTCTGTGCGATACACGAGGGGACTGCCGCAATATCAAAAAGAGGAGAGTGTAAGCATGAGTAAACGAAACAAGCTGCTGGCGTTAAGCTTGTCGCTTATGGCTGTCGTTTTTGCCGGCTGCTCAGGAGGGGCGTCGCCGGATGCAAGTGCAGTGCCGGGAGCGTCTGCGGACAATAAGGGCGGGGCAAGTCCGGAGGCGAAGGACGGCGGGAAAACCGAGCAGACGGAGCTGCGGATCCTTTGGTGGGGCAGCCAGGACCGGCATGATATGACGCTCAAGGTGCTCGATCTGTTTCAGAAAAAATATCCGAACATTAAAGTGACGCCCGAGTTTACCGGATGGGACGGATACTGGGACAAATTGTCCGTGCAGATCAGCGGCGGCAACGCTCCGGACGTCATCCAGATGTCCTATGCGTATTTGAGCGATTATGTGAACCGGCAGGCGATGCTTGACCTGACCGGCCAAGGCATCGGCTTCGACGGCATCGAGGATAGTACGCTGAGCACCGGCAAGCTGAACGGCAAGCTGTACGCGGTACCGGCCGGAATAAGCTCATACGCGATGCTGTACGATCCCGCGATGCTGGAGAAGGCGAACATAAAGCTGCCCGAGCAGCCGACATGGGACGATTACGAGAAGATGGGCCAGCAGATCAAGGACAAGCTCGGCCGAGAAGGCATCGTGCTGATGGACGAGAGCGGCAATATCGACATTTTGAATTTGTACGTCAGGCAGAAAGGGATGGCCTTCTTCAGCGGCAATAAACTCGGATTTACCGAGCAGGCGCTGACCGAATATTTCAATTACTGGACGAAATTGCGCAAGGCGGGTACCGTAGCATCGGGCGCGTTGACCGCTTCGTTCGCGGGAGGGACGATCGAAAAATCGCCGATCGTGACCGGCAAAACCCCATTCACGATGTTCTCGATGAACCAGTACGTCTCTTATTTCGGGATGGCGAACCGGCCGCTTGAATTGGCGCTCACGCCGAGGCAGCCGGACGGGAAGGAAGCCAACTATTTGATTCCGTCGATGTATTGGTCCGTTTACAGCAAGAGCAAGCATACGAAGGAGGCGGCGATGCTGATCGACTTTTTGACCAACGATGTCGAAGCCGGCAAAATACAGGGTGTAAACCGCGGCGTCCCGATTTCCTCCAAAATCCGCGATGCGATCAAACCGCAGCTGAGCGAAACGGACAAGAAGCAAATCGCCTATATCGATAAAATAACGAAAATCGCCGTGCCTGCGGACGTCATCGAGCCGAAAGGGGCCGCCGAGGTACGTAATTTGCTGGTGTCCGTTACCCAGGAAATGCAGTTCGACAAGAAAACGCCGGAGCAAGCCGCGCAAGACTTTATCAAGAAGGCGAACGACATATTGGAAAAAGCGAAATAACGGCGTCCCAATCGCGGCATCGATAACGGGTTTATCGGGAAATGGAGGTGCGTATGCGCGCGAGTACGTTTCGGAGGAACGCCACTGCTTATTTGTTCATGCTGCCTTGGCTGGCCGGGCTGCTGCTGTTTACGATCGGCCCGGTCGCCAGCTCCTTGTATTTGTCCATGACGAAGTTCGATCTGCTGACGGATCCGCAGTGGATCGGCTTGCAAAATTATAAAGAAATCTTTTTAGAGGACAGTCGGTTTTACCAATCGTTGAAGGTTACTTTTTTCTTCGTTATCGTTTCGGTTCCGTGCAAGCTGCTGTTCGCTCTGCTCGTCGCGATGCTGCTGAACCGCGGCATCCGGGCGATCGGCTTGTACCGCAGCGTCTATTATTTGCCGTCGCTGCTTGGCGGCAGCGTGGCAATCGCCGTCATGTGGCGGCAAATTTTCGGCGATCTCGGCACCGTTAACAAGCTGCTGTCCGATTTGTTCGGCATTTCGGGACCGATTTGGCTCGGCGATCCGGATTATGCCATCTACCCGCTCATCATACTCGCGGTTTGGCAATTCGGCTCTTCGATGGTCATTTTCCTGGCGGGACTGAAGCAAATTCCGCAGCACTTGTACGAAGCTTCCGCGATCGACGGGGCGGGCAAATTTCAGCAATTCATAAAAATTACGGTGCCGATGCTGTCGCCGGTCATCTTTTTCAATCTCGTCATGCAGACGATCGGCGGGTTTATGGTTTTTACGCAAGGGTTCATCATTTCCAAGAACGGTCCGCTCGACTCGACGCTGTTCTATTCCATCTACTTGTACGAGAAAGGGTTCACTTATTTTAAAATGGGCTACGCTTCGGCGCTCGCATGGATATTGCTGGTGCTGGTCGGGGCCATGACGGTGCTTATTTTCCGCTCCTCGAAGATGTGGGTGCATTATGAATCGGAGGAGGGGAACGGATGACGGCTTTGACAATAGGCGGAAGACGGATGAAGCGCGTGCTGCTGCACATCGTTCTGGCGCTTTCCTGCCTCGTCATGATATATCCGGTGTTGTGGATGGTATTCAGCTCGTTCAAGCCGACGGCGGAAATTTTCTCTTCCGAGGCGCTGCTTCCGAAGCAATGGCTGTTTGCCAATTACAAGACGGGCTGGTTCGGCGTCCCCAAAATGAACTTCGGCACGTTCCTCGCCAATTCGTCGCTGATCAGTCTGCTCGTCGTTATCGGCAACATCGTCTCCGCATCGCTTGTCGCATTCGCTTTTGCCCGGCTGAGGTTCAAGCTTAAGTCGTTATGGTTCGGCGTCATGCTGATGACGATGATGCTGCCGGGACAGGTGACGCTCATTCCGCAATATGCGCTGTTTCACAAGCTGGATTGGATCAACACGTATTTGCCGCTGACCGTCCCGCATTTTCTCGGCGGTACGCCGTTCTTCATCTTCCTGCTCGTCCAGTTCATCCGCGGTATTCCGCGGGAGCTTGACGAAGCGGCTACGATCGACGGCTGCGGCACCTTTCAAATTTATTGGCGCATCGTCATGCCTTTGTGCGGTCCGGCGCTGATTACAACGGCCATATTCAGCTTTATTTGGACATGGGATGATTTTTTCGGGCAACTGATATACATTAATGATGTGAAGAAATATACGGCTCCGCTCGGGTTAAGACTGTTCCTTGACGGCAGCGGCAAAAACGAATGGGGACCGATGCTTGCGATGTCTGTGCTTTCTCTGCTTCCAAGCTTTGTCATTTTTATGACGTGTCAAAAGTATTTCGTTCAGGGCATCGCCACAAGCGGGTTGAAGGGCTGACGTGACGTGGGGCTGAACGGATTCGGCTGAAAACGAGGACATTCTGCGTCTCGCAAAGTGTCCTCTGGAATTCCGGAGCGGACGGCAAGCCGCTCTGCAGAAGATGAAGCGCCGGTAACGTGCGCCCGCCGTACTCCCGGGCCGGACGGCAACCGGTACGAAAAAACAGGAGCGGGAACATGCCGGCCGGCCGGACTTTTTCCCCAGGGAATAGACTTTGCCCTCATAGGAGGCTGATTGCGATGCGAATGGAAAGGACGGGGAAGTGGCGGCTGCAGCCGCTGCTTCTTCTTGCATTCGTGCTGTTTACCGGAGCGATGCTGCTTATAACGACGGCGATCATTTATTTCGGCGTTTCCCGCGTCATTACGGAGCAGACGAGCGAGACACGGCTGCAGCTCATAGCGGAAATGCAGAAGCAGCTGACCGCCCGCTTCCGGGAAGTGGAGGAAACCGCCCTTTCCATTTCGACGCATCCGAAAATAATCGAGGCCTTCTCGAATAAACCGGCGGACCCATACGACAACATTACGATACGGAAAGAAGTCAACCAAATCGTCGACCGATTCTGGTTCGCCAAGGCTTCCATCAAAAGCATTCAAATTTACAGCGACCGGTTCGACGAACTGGCCGGAATGTCGTCGGAGCATAATTTGCCATTATCGCTCATGTCTTGGCTGGAAGACAAGGACCGGCTCGATCAGTCGGACGCGCTCTGGGTGAAGTCGCATATGGAACCGAACGTGCAATACAATCCAAAGCCGGTCGTCACCTATATCAGCAAAATATTTACGGATAAAGGCGGCGTCGGCGGTTATTTGGCGATACATGTCGCGGAAGAGACGGTATTCGATTTATTCAAAGACCGCAAGCGTCAGGCGGGCACGATCGTACTGCTCGACAGCGGCGGCCGGTTGATCTCGCAGAGCGGGTCGAGCAACGACGGCGGCTTCGACCCGACGGCGAGACCGAAATGGCTGACCGAGCTGCTGCTCCTGCAGGATGAAGGCTACAAGTCCGCCAAAATCGGGGGAACCTCGAGCCTCATTCTCTTCTCCGCCCCGAATCATGCTCAGTGGCGTATTTTGGAAATGATTCCCGCCGACGAACTATATCGGGGCGTTCGAACGATTCGGAATATCGTGCTTGCGATCGGCTTGCTCGGCATTTTGCTGTCGTTCCCGGCCGCATCTTATTTGTCCAAACGCATTATTCGGCCGATTCCCGAGCTGCTGGCAGGCTTCAAGCAAATTCAGGGCGGCAATTTCAACACGCAAGCGGCGGAGCAAAATCCGATCGTCGAATTCAATCAATTGTCGCAGAGCTTCAACCGGATGGCTGCGCAGCTGAAGGAGCTGCTCGCCCAGCTGCGGGAGGAGCACCGGGCCAAGCGGCAGGCCGAATATGCCGCCCTGCAAAGCCAGATCAATCCGCATTTTTTATACAATACGCTCGATATGATCAATTGGATGGCAGCGCGCAAAGGGGCCCACGACGTCAGCCAGATGGCGTCGAAGCTGGCAAAGCTGTTCCGAATCAGCCTCAGCAAAGGGAAAACGTTCATCAAGCTTGGCGATGAGCTGGAGCACGGCTTGCTTTATGCGCAAATTCAGCAGGCCCGTTTCAAGGACCGGTTTACGTATGAGTCTTATGCGGAGCCTGCTCTGAAAGAACTGTACGTGCCGAAGCTTATTCTTCAGCCCTTTATCGAAAATGCGATCATTCACGGATTTCCCAAACAGCTGGAGCGGCAAGGAGTCGTGAAAGTGTCGGCCGAGCTGCGGGGCGAGTCGGTCTTGTGCCTGATTATCGAAGACAACGGCTACGGGCTCCCGGCCGACTGGAATGGGAAGGGATCGGAGTACGGCTCTCCGAACGCGGACGGGACTAGCGGTTACGGCATCGGCAATGTCAGACAGCGGATCGAGCTCTATTTCGGAAAGGCATACACGGTGCAACTGACCGGCTGCGGCACCGCAGGCGTACGGGTTGAAATTACGCTGCCGCGTTTCGATTCGACGGACGAGCTGGAACGATATATAAACCGGGGAGATGATCGGGATGAACATCTTATTGGTTGACGATGAAGAGCATGTCATCGATGGATTGCGCGAGATGATCGATTGGGAAGCGCTGCATATCGACCGAGTGTTTACAGCCGCGGACGGGGAAGAGGCGTGGCAATTGTACTGCAGCCACCGGCCTGACGTCGTGCTGACGGATGTGGCGATGCCGCAGATGAACGGACTTGAGCTGTCCGCCCGGATTCGCCGGGAGGATCCGCATGTCCCGATCGTCATCTTAAGCGGCTACGACGATTTCGAATATGCGCGCGAGGCCGTTCATCTGAGCGTATCCCGCTATATTCTAAAGCCGGCGGTGTTCACCGAAATTCAGGAGATGCTCGCCGAAGTGATCGGCGATCTTGAAGCGGTCCGGAAGCAGAAGCAATACGCCGACGAATTTTCCCGGCAGATGAAGCATTCGATACCGCTGCTGCGCGAGCAGCTGTTATTCGATCTCGTCGTTACCGGCGGCGCCGTCGTGACGGCGGAGCAGCTGCGTTTCCATCAGCTCGAAGACGAGCTGATGACCGGCGGCCTCGTCGTGACGATCGGGCTGTACCGGACGGATGACGCGAGATTCGCGAGCGAGCGGGACTGGCAGCTGTTCAAGTTTTCGGTCGCGAATATCGTGTCGGAGACGATCGCGGCAGCGGACGACATACCGGGCGGCTGTTTTCTTCTCCGCTACGTAGAGGACCGGCTTCCGCTTCTCGTGATAAGCATGAATGCCGGCGAAGCCGTCTTGAGAGCGCGGCGGCTGGCCGAGGCGGTTCTCGAAAGCGTCACCCGTCATCTCGGGATCGAGCTGAATGTCGCCATCGGCGGGTGGTTCGGCAAGGCGGGGCAATACCGCGCCTCTTATGTGCAATGCTGCGACATGCTTCGGTCGCTCGACTTCGAAGGATACCACAGAATCGTGTCGGCGGATGAGGAAAACGACTATGCCGCTTCTATGGCGTACGATCCGCTCAAAGCCATCCGGCTGCTGAGCGGAACTTTCCGGCAGGGCGGCTGGGGCGAAACGGCGGAGATGTGGCGGGAAATGCGCGGTGCGCTGCTGCGCGAATCGGTGCCGCTAGGCGTCGCGCAAATTGCCGCCATCTCGCTGATGAGCGGGCTGACGCTGGAATTGGCGGAGGAGGAGCGCGAGAATGCGAACCGTTTTTTGCCCATCGTTCAGGACATATACAAGCACCGCTCCAAAGAAGCCGTTGTCCAGCTTGTCGAGGATCAGTTGAATGCGCTGCTCGAACAGTTTCGTCAGCGTGAATCGCAGCAGCGTCCGTCACATGATTGCGTCCGTAAGTTAATCGAGCAGATCGAATCCCGTTTCGCGGAGCCGCTCTCGTTCTCGGAGCTGGCAAGGCAGCTGCACATGACGCGCAATCATTTAAGCTATTTATTCAAGCGGGAAACCGGCACGAGCTTTATCGCCTACTTGACGAGCTACCGCATCGAAAGGGCCAAGGAGCTGCTTAATGCGAACCGGTACATGATCTACGAAATCGCGGAGAAGGTCGGCTATTCCGACGCCGCGTATTTTAGCCGCGTGTTCAAAAACGCAACCGGCGTATGTCCGCTCGAATATACGCATTCGCAGCGCCAATAGAAAATTTTTCAAAAAAACTGAACGATTTCCGCTTCTCATTCGTATTACTTTCGAGAAGAAAATTAGGGGAGTGGAAACCGGATGAAACATGTAAAGCAAACGGCAGCTGCCGTTATCTTGAGCGCCGCTATAGCGATGCCGGCGGTAAGCGGGACCGCGGCTGCGGCAGAGGCTGCAGTTACGGCAGCTGCCGCTTCGGAAGCGGCCGTCGCCGGGTATGTCCCGGTCCGTGAAATTGCCGAAAAGGCGGGCGCGGTCGTAACCTGGGAAAATAGTACGCGTACCGTAACCGTAAAGCGGGGAGGCATGACGCTTATTTTGCAAATAGGCAGCGCCCAGGCGGAGTTAAACGGAAAAACGATCGAGCTGGGGGAGACGATCGAGCTTGTCAACGAGAAAACGGTAGTTCCGATGGAGCTGCTCCGTCAGCTGCGGCTCGATCAAGAGGTTAGCGCCGAAACGCCTGCTCTTACCGGGACTGCCGCAGTGGCCGCCGCTTTTTTGGAGCAGCTGAACGCCGGGGAATTTGCAGCCGCGCATAAATCGCTGAGCCCGAATCTGCAAGCCGCTTTACCGCTGCCGGGTTTGCAGCAAATATGGCAAATGGCCGGGCAGCAAGCCGGAGAGCTTGGGAAGATGCTTTCGGCAAACGCCGTATCGAACGGGGTACACGATAACGTTACGTTTATTTTCGAGGGGACGAGCGTCCCTGTTGAAGTGACGATCCGGCTGGATAAGGCCGGACTTGTCGATGATTTCGGCTTGGCGCCTGCACAGCCGTCTGTTGGTTACATAAAGCCTTCCTATGACGACGACACGAAATATACGGAGCAAGAGGTCGTCATCGGCGAAGGCGCCTTCGCGCTGCCCGGAACGTTGACGATGCCTGCCGGTGAGGGGCCTTTCCCGGTCGTCGTGCTCGTTCATGGGTCGGGTCCGCACGACCGGGATTCAACCATAGGCGGCGTGAAGCCATTCCGGGACTTGGCCGTCGGCTTGGCTGCGCAGAACATTGCCGTTCTTCGCTACGAGAAGGTGACGAAGGAGCATAACTTGAAATTCGCCTTGGATCCGAAGCAGACGCTGCAGCGGGAAACGGTCGACGATGCGCTTGAGGCCGTAGAGCTGTTGAAGGGCACGAAAGGAATCGACCCTGCGCGCATCTATGTAGCCGGCCACAGCCAAGGCGGGATGGCGGTGCCGAAAATGATCGGGCTAGATCAGGCTGGCGACATCGCCGGGGCGGTCATCCTATCGGCTCCGAGCTTGGGCTTGGCGGAGACGCTGATCGAGCAGCAGCAGGAAGTGGTGGAGCGGGTAAAAGGCTTGGGTTTTCCCGCCGAAGTGACGGCCGCTTATGAGCAATCGGCCGCTGCATGGATTGAAATCGGCAAAATGGTCGCCGATCCGCAAAATACCGTTGACCATATCCCAGCTAACTTCCCGCTGCCTCAGCCGTACTGGTGGTTCGAGCAGAAAAACTACCAGCCGGCTGAAACGGCGAAGAAGCAAAACCTTCCGCTGCTCATTATGCAGGGTGAGAATGATTGGCAGGTGTCCATGAAGCAGTTCGACGGTTGGAAGAAGACGCTTCAGGAGCGGAAGGACGTTCAATTCAAGTCGTATCCGGGCGTGAACCACGTGCTGACGGTATACGAAGGCGTTTCGATCGGCGCCGAATACGGCCAGCCGGCTAACGTTGCACCGGCCATTATCGATGACATCGCGAAGTGGGTTACCGGCGGCAGTCTCGAATAGACGATCGCGTGAAAAAGGAAAAAAGCCTAGCGGAATTCCAACTCCGCTAGGCTTTTTTTAAACTATTGGAAAGTATATCGAGGAACATCTTGTCGAACGATTAAGACTTCGCCACGACAGGCAAATAAATTTCGACGAGCGCATGCTCGCGGTCCGTAATCGGCTCGGGGTAATATTCGAAGTCGGCGCAGACTGCCGGATCGATCTCATACCCGGATTGGGGGAGCCATACGTCATATACGCAGCGGAATTATCCCTCGATTTTGACGTCGAACCCGACCTCGAACATGCGCTTCCATGGCAGAAAAACGTTTTCGACCGTAACGTTTCCTTCGCGTACGCTGCCGATTTTTTCGGCTGCAAAGGCGTTCAGCTTCCCGGTTAAAATGCGGTACAGCTCGTCGCGGACATGGTACAGGTTATAATAGCTGGCGCCCAGCTCGGGCAGCACTTCTCGAACGGTCTCCTGCCGGATGATCGACATGTAGCCCCAGTCCTCGATCAGGCGCTTATAGTAGTAGGCGCGGCTGACGGCGCGCGCTTTCGCTTGGGCCTCGTCGTTTGCGAGCCGCTCATAGTAGGAAATGACGATAAGATGCGAAATGACGGTGCCGAGCGTGTTGCCCGACGTATTCCAGCCTGCGTAAGCAGTCAATTGATCGAGCAGGCCGAGCTTGCCGAGCAAATTCATCAGCACGACATCGGAGCCGTTGCAGATGGCGACGTCGCCAAGTCCGACGAGCTTGCCTTTACGCAAATAATGCTTGATCGCCTCGCTGAATTCCCTATAGTGAATTTCCGAAAAATATGTCCGGCTGCGGTTCTCGAACGGTCCCTGCTCAGCCATAAGACGTTGTTCGGCTGGAGGCGCATTGACCATCAAGACGATATCGGTTTCGACGGAGTTGTCGGCCATAACGCCGCCGGCCGCGGTAATATGCGATTTGATGCTTTCCTGCAGGCTGCGGTCCTCGTATTTCGGTTTCATCATCGGCCCGATCGTGGACGAGTAGCGGACGAATATTTCCGGTACGTACCCCTTGACTTCCCCGAACACTCTAGCAAATAAAATGCAGCCGATTTCGTCCGCTCCCGGATAGATCATGACCCGGTCGAACAGATTCGCTTTTTGTACGCGCACGATCAGCTCACGCTGCTCCTTCGGAGAGAAGCCGTATTGCGAGTTGTCGTCCAGCGGAATGATGAGGTTGTCGATAATTCCCTCTTCGGTCAGCGCGATGACATGACGGTTTACCTCCGCATTAACCGCACGGCGTCCCACGAAGTCGTTTAATACGTCCTCCGGAATATGTCGGGTCACCGCATCAAGCTCGATCCGATCCTCTTCCGTCAGCTCGCCGCGTTCGGCCTTATCCGTCAGCCAGCCGAATTTAAAAATATCGGAGCCGTAATCGGCGTAATAATCCGGTTCTTCTTCGCTCGTGCTCATGCTCGGAACGCGCATGATGAGGTTGAACGCGTGGATACGGATGTTAGGGTTGCGTTTTTTGACGGAGCGAAGCAGGTCGAGACGCTCCGCGCACTGCTCAAACGATAGCTGATGCAGCCGGGAAGGGACTATGCCTCCGTAGAGGAGCATGTCGATCGAAACGATCAAATATTCCGCTTCGGCAGCAGTGTCGCGAAGCCAATCGTGCAGAGCGGAAATATCGGCCGGCTTTTTTTTGTCGCCTAGCAGCTTTATGTCGGGCGCGATCAGCGCAAGGTCCGTCATGTCGGCCAAATGCTGAGGGTATTGCAGGTTGCAGGGTCTTTCGTCGAGCGGCAAGTATACGATTCTTGTCATGATGTCAGGCTCCTTTTCGTTTCTCGGAAGATTTTCTAGGGTGCGGCGGCGTTAAACCTGAGGCAAACGCCTGAGACGAATTGCGCAGTCGGCATATTAGCATTACGGTGCGTTCACGTTATGCTTCCGTACATTCGTCCGGTACGGGTTACCGGGCTTCGCCGGCAGGCTTGATCGAAGCGACCGTCGAGCCCTCCAGCAAACGGCTGATCAGCCGGACTTGCTCGTAAGGGGCATGCGGATTGGCGATGCGCCACAGCATCCGGTCGGCCGCGCGGTGGCCGCATTCTTTGATCAAGAAGGCAGGGCGTGTCACGTCGGACGGCAGCGGCGAAGCGGCCAGGCTGATCAGCGAGCAATCGGTCGGAATGTGCTGCTGCAGCGTGCCATAGGCATAATACAGCCAGGACAAGTCGAGATCGCTTGCGCAAATCAGGGCGGTGGGCAGCATCCGCTTACGTTTGTCCAGAAACATGGCGGTAAGCTCTTCGGCGCGAACGGTTCCGAACAACAGATGGTCGTCCGGAGAGACGGCGAGTCCTGCCTGATCCATCGCGTCGACGAACGCCTGCCATCGAAGCTTGTAGCCCCGCGTTTGTTTAATGTTGCCAATGTACATGATGCGTTTGTGCCCGTTCGCCAGCAGATGATTGACCGCCAGCACGGTAGTGTCGTATACGTCCCATACGATGCTGTCGATAGGGGCGCCGGGCGGCGGGAAGTTGAGCAGAATGCGCGGCATAGGGAGCTCTAGAAGTTTTTGCTCGGCAAAAAGGGGCGTATTCGGCGTCATAAAGATGCCGTCCGCATACGAGACCTCATGCTGCTCCATCCAAGCGGCGAACTGCTGATCCGTCTGCACGTTATCCGGCATAAACAGCATTGTCGCGGTATGACCGATTTCCGCCAGTCTTTCTTGAAGTCCCTGAAGCAGCAGATGATGAATATAGGACTGCTTGAGCTGCTCCGTCGGCACGACAAAAAGAAACCGGTACGGCTTGCCGGCATAAAGCGGCACGCCTTCGAGCGATGCGGCCTGCTTCTGCTCTTTGGTAAAGTATCCGCGTTTGGCTGCATGCTCGCGAACGGCCCGGCGCGTTTCCTCGGACATCCCCGGAAGTCCTCTGAGCGCTTTGGATACGGTATGAGCCGTTAATCCAAGCTCTTCCGCCAGATCGTCCAGCTTGATCGATTTTTTTCGCGGCATTGCGATCTCCTCGTCTTTACATGGTGATTTTTACAGCCTTCGTTTATCCTTGGCATACTTAAAGTGAAATTAAGAAAAGCAAAAACGAATGTAAAACGTAACTAGAAAGGTTGCGTAACTTGATTATAGAATGATGGAAAAACGAATGTCAATGCAAAGGACGTTATGCAGCATGAAGGCAATTCGTTATGCGTCGAAAGAAAGTAAAACGAAACTTACCGTAACTAACCACTAACCGAAAGCGAAAGGGATGAAGGGCAGATGAAACGGGAACGGCATAGCGATGTAGTTATTATCGGCGGAGGCACAGGAGGGTGCGCGGCAGCGCTGGCTGCGGCAAGAATGGGCAAAACGGTTATCATGACCGAAGAAACGGATTGGATCGGCGGCCAGCTCACCAGCCAAGCGGTACCGCCCGACGAGCACAAATGGATCGAGCAGTTCGGCTGTACGCGTACCTACCGTCAATTTCGCGACGGCGTGCGCGATTACTACCGCCGGAATATGCCTCTTACACCGGAGGCTCGCGCAAACCGGAATCTAAACCCCGGCAACGGGAACGTCAGCCGGATATGCCATGAGCCGCGTACTGCGCTGGCGGTATTGCAGGAGATGCTGGCGCCGTACGTTCATAACGGCAGCCTTGTCGTTTTGACGAACTGCGTGCCTACAGCTGCCGAAACGGAAGGCGACCGCGTTCGCTCCGTTACGGTGCGCCATACGGATATCGGCGGCGAAACGGTATTGACGGCGCCTTACTTCCTGGACGCTACGGAATGCGGCGACTTGCTTCCTTTAACGGGCACGGAATATGTAACGGGGTCGGAATCTCAGCGGGAGACGGGCGAGCCGCATGCGCTTGCGGGCGATGCCGATCCGATGGATATGCAGGCGATCACGCATTGCTTCGCAATGGATTATATTGAAGGAGAAGACCACACCATCGAGAAGCCGCGGGACTACGAGTTCTGGCGCAGTTATCAAGCGGACTTCTGGCCGGGCAAGCAGCTCGGTATGCTCGTTCCGCACTTTATTTCGCTGGAACCGACGCTATACTCGATCATGCCGCAGGACGGCATGACCGATTTTTGGCGGTATCGTCGCATCATAGACAAATCGAACTTCGCTCCGGGCACTTACGCCAGCGATATTACGCTTGTCAACTGGATCATGCACGATTACTGGCTCGGGCCGGTTATCGACGTCAGCGAAGAAGAGCGGCAGCGCCATCTCGAAGGGGCGAGACAGCTTAGTCTTTCGTTCTTCTACTGGATGCAGACGGAAGCGCCGCGTCCGGACGGCAAGCTCGGTTACCCCGGATTACGGCTTCGCAAGGACGTGGTCGGGACGGAGGACGGACTGGCGAAGGCCGTCTACATCCGAGAGTCGCGCCGGATCCGCGCCGAATTTACCGTGCTCGAGCAGCATATTGCCGCTCCTTGCCGCGGCGATCAAGGCGCCATGCCGTTCCATGATACGATCGGCATCGGCTGCTACCGGATGGACCTGCACCCGAGCACCGGGCAGCGCACGTATATCGACAGCTCCACCTATCCGTTCCAAATCCCGCTCGGCAGCCTAATTCCGGTGCGGATGAACAATCTTTTGCCGGCTTGCAAAAATATCGGGACGACGCATTTGACGAACGGCTGTTACAGGCTTCATCCGGTGGAGTGGAACATCGGGGAAGCGGCCGGTTACCTGGCTGCATATTGTCTGCTGAATCATGTCGAGCCGCGGCAGGTACGCAACGACGCAGCTTTGCTCGCCGATTTTCAGCGGCTGCTTACGACGCAGGGCGTCGAGCTGCACTGGCCGATCATGCATGCCGTATAAATACCTGCCTGGCATAAAGCAAGGATAAACGCCTATCAGCGGTTTAGTTGCTTCCGCGATATCTTTCTGAATAAAGTAAAAAACCTTCCGGAGCCTCCGGAAGGTTTTTTCGCAAAATATAAGCATATGTACAGGTTTTCTCTATACGTACTTATATTTCAGCTTTCGATTACTCTGATTTTTCCGTGGTCAGTTGGTTGTAAATATCGTCCCACATGACCCGGCGTGCCGAAACATAACGCTCCTTGTAATACTTTTCGGACAGTTTCGACTTCGTGACGCCTTCATCCGATGCGGAGTGAGCGAACACGCCGTCTCCGAGATAGACGCCAACATGGGAAATTCCTTTGCCGCTAGTATTGAAGAACACCAGATCTCCTGCGCGGAGATCGCTCTTGTCGACCCAATAGCCCTCGGTGTTTTGCGATCTTGAGGTGCGTGTCAGCTCGATGCCGAGTTTGTCGAACAGAAATTTGGTGAAGCCGGAGCAGTCAAACCCTTTTTCCGACATTCCTCCATCCCTGTAAGGGGTTCCGATCAATTCATCGACGGCTGCGTTCAACGGGGTTTCCGCAGAAACGCTGCTTGCCATAAAGCTTAAAAACATTACGATACTTACGAAAAAAACGACGGCCTTCTTCAAAAACGAAACTCCTTCCGTGCCTACGAGGTTAGCTGAGGGTTCGGTTGAAGGATCCCTATGGTCCCTTGCTTTCGAGACCAATTCACCCGTTTGTGGTTCCCCCGTTTCCCGATAAGGGAATTCGGCATCATTCCTTTTTTTTCTTGCCGAGGTAATAGATTCGTCGTTTTAGGGGAAAATCCTGCCGGTTTCTTAAAAATTCTTTAAGAATTTCTCGAGTTTTTAAAGATAACGGGGACTTTTGTCGAATGGCAAGATGAAATTGCGGGATGAGCGGGACGGCGTGAACGGGGGAGTGAGGAGAAGCGGATGGCGAGAAGAATACGGTTAGGGTGAAGCACGGGTTAGTGGGGGAGAGGCGGTTGGCGGAAGAGTGAGGTTATCGAGAAGAGCGGAGCAGTGGAAACGGCGGCTTAGCAGGAAGAGTGGGTCAGCGGCGAATAACGGAGTTAGCGGAAGAACCGAACCTGAATGATCGGAAGTGCGTGATGAACAAGAAGAATTCGGGCAATAAGCAACAAAAAAACACCGCTTAAGCGGTGCTTGAAAAGTCATTCGGCTATAGCGGTAATAAGCGTCGATTTTTCAATCCTTGTCGAGCGCGTACCGGCTTCGCAGGGACTATACGCTTGTCAGCCGGCGTGGAACCGATAAGCTGCGATACTAGTAGCGGCCGACAGCCGCGTTTCACGGCTCGCTTTTCTCCACATACAGGCGATGCTGGGATGTAATTCCCCATAGATCGAACATGGTTTGCATGAAGCGGTAGCATTGATAGAAGATGAGTGCCCAGAGACCCGCCCACATAAGCGATGCGAAGACGACGATACCCGAGACGAGTATGGCGGTAAGAAACACGATGAGGGCTACGCCCAGCATCGTCAGGAAGGCGCGGAACAAAATGCCGATCGATGCGCCCATCGGCCGTTCCTCGGCCCGGCCTAACTGGATATAAACGAACACGAGATGGAGCAAGGCGCCGTATAGGAGCGCGCCGATCAAATAAGGCAGTAGCTCCATGCCCATCGCCTGATAGCTGATGCTTTTAGCCAGCACGCTCTTGATCCTCGGCAGAAGCAGCGGTAACGGGGCGAGAGTCAGCGCCATTCGCAGCGCGTAGTAACCGATAAACGGCAAAGCGAGCTTCTTGATGCCTTTGAAAAAACGGTAGCCTGCATTTTCCTCGGGACGGGCGATCGAATAGTAAACGGCGGCGTTCAGCAGCGGCGAGAGCGCCATGCGGGCAAGCAGCAGGACGAGCAGCAGCCAGAGGTAATTGTCCGCGACGTTCGTTTTGAGCAGCTGGAACTGTCCTTCCGCATAAAACAACTGGACCTGCGTTTCCGAGATCGACTGGCCCGGGTAGCGGTGCAGGAGCGGCAGCACGATGGAGCGGGAGAGGGAATAAAGCGCAAAACCCCAGGCAAACCGGTATACAAACATCGTCAGCAGGACGAAAGGCTGCCTCCAGGCCGACGTCCAGCCTTCCTTCACGTATCGAATCATCCGACCCACCTCACCAGGCGACCCATCCGAACAAGGTCTCCAATATTTTATCGATGCCGATGTTCCAGCGCGCATTCCATTTCGGATCGACTTCCGCTTTCATAAAGTTGTTCATATGTTTGTTTTCGAGTATAAGATTGCGGTCGGGATCGATCATCACCCAGTCGACAGGTGCGCTGTGACTAAGCTTATACAGCGTTTCCGTACCGTCGCTGTTCCAGGTTTTGTCCAGCTTCGTGCCGTCGCTGAAATGGAAGCGGATCGGAACGGCATCGTGCTGCGCGCCGCGCTTGCGGATGAGCACTTCGCTCTCGTAGACGGTTTGACCTTGCTGCTCGGTTTTGCGCATGCGGATGCTTTCTACGGCATAATCGATCATCATCCCGCCGTAGACGTATTGATTGAAGAAGTCGTCCCATTTGCGTTTGGTGACGTCCTCGACGGTCTTCTGGAAATCCTGCGTCGACGGATGCTTGAATTTCCAGCGGCTGAAGTACGTGCGCATGATTTTGTTCATCGTGGCCGTACCCACTTCCTTCTCGAGTGCGCTCAGGACGAGCTTCGAGCGGGTGTACACATTTTCCGCGTATTGGCCGTGAGAGCCGTAATCCCAAGCGTTTTTCTTCAGCGGAGCAGGGGCGGTCATGTAGCTGCCTTCCAGAGGGAGGTTCGACCGGACGCCGTACTCTTTCTCCATCAGCTTATCTTCGGCATAGGAGGTGAAGCCTTCGTCGAGCCAGGCTTCCTCAAACTCATTGGAGGCGACCATGCCGTAGAAAAACTGATGGCCGATCTCATGAACGACTACGCGTTCGAGCTCCAGGCTCGGTTTTTCGTCGGAAGCGCTCCATGCGGTGACCAGGTTCGGATATTCCATCCCGCCCGCGCCGTCCCCGCCTTCCGGAGGCACGACGATGGAGAGCGTCGAATACGGATACGTTCCGTACCATTCGCTGTAGCGGGAGAGCGCTTTTTTGGCGGCCAGCATATACCGGTTTTTGTACGGCTCGTGCTTCGGATCGAGATACAGCTTGATTCTCACGCCCGGCAGGTCGGGAGTCGAAAACGGCTCCTCGAAATATTTGAAATTCGGCGAGGCCGCCCAAGCGAAATCGTGCACGTCGTCCGCGTAGAACGAGTACGTTTTATAACCTTTGTCCTCGGCAGCCGGCTTGGTCGGAAACCCGGTAGCAGCAACCACATAGGAAGAGGGCACTTTAATTTTGACGTCGAAAATGCCGAAATCCGCATAAAACTCCGAATTGCCGTGGTACTGATGGAGGTTCCAGCCTTCCTCTTCGCGTCCGCGCATACCTGCAGGCTCATAAACGGCAACCTTCGGAAACCACTGGCCGATCATATAAAAGTCGTTGTCGGCGTAGCCCATTCGCGCATATACATAAGGAAGCTTGACGGCATACTTCATCGTCAGCGTCACCTTTTGCCCCGGACCGACGGTTTGCGGGAGCTCCAGCTTCATCAGCGTGCGGTCGCTCGCATTGCCGTCGTCCGGCTGGACGTAGCTGATGCGCGGCAGCAAATCCATGCCCTGCTGATTGACGATCGATTGAATGCTCATGGAGCCGTTCGTGTCGCCCTTCATTTCGGTGTCGCGCAGCTTGCCGCCCGATTCTCGGTTGAAGGTCGTTTTTTTGGACTCGAAGGCATTCGGGTACAGGTGAAAATAAAGCTCGCTTACCGGTTTTTTCCCCGGGTTCTCCCAGGTGACGGTTTGCGCGCCGAGCAGCGTTTTGGAATCCGGCTGCAGAACCGCCGACATGTGATATTCCACGATGCGGTTGCTGAGCGGCGTTTCCGTCGTTTTCTCCGGGGTTTTCGGCGGCTCCAGCGGAATGGCGTTATTCCCGTCCGGCTCGTTCAGGGATGAGACGGCTATGGTTTGTCCCGTCTGTTTCGGAAACAGCAGGGCGTGCAAGGTGATCGTCAGGCCGCAAACGAGCAGAACGGCGACGATCCACAAGACGGATCGGCTTGCAGGAATTGGTTTCATACGATTATTCACCCCGTTGACAAGCATCTACAGCATGTATATGTTTGCATTGGGACAAATATTAGCTAAAATAGAGAAAAAAGTGGACAACGCTCTTTGAAGCGCCACACAACAACATAATAGGCGGTGGGAACGATGGAGGAACAAGGAAAAGGGAAAAAGCTTCCCGCTTTAAATATCGTCAGCACCAAAGTGAACCATAAAGGATTCGGCGCGGGCTCGATCGATCTTAGCAACGTATCCGGGATCATCATCGATGCCGGCGAAGCGTATGTCGACGACGGGACGCTTCATGCCAAAAGCAAGATCGAGAAGGGCATTAAGTTTTCGCCGAATAAAGAAGACGTGCCGAACGGGCGCAAATGCTGGATCGTTTGGGTAGCCGTCGACCGGACCGAGGAAGGCGCTTATTATGCGGGACTGGCGGCTTGCGAAATGCTGATCGATACGGAGGCGCGCCGGGGCTGGAAAATTCTTGCCGACCACGTCAACCGGATGGACAAAGCGATGAAGCGCCATATTCTTGTCGAAGGGCTGGACGATGCCGAGAAAGCTGCGCTCAAGAAAGCGCTGGAAGGGCATAATGCCGATTGGTGGGCGCGTTCGGAAGCGGCGCAGCAAGCTTTATAGTTTCTTCTGCACCAAAAAGAAGCCGTCAACATCACTTTAACAGTGGCGTTGGCGGCTTCTTCGTTGTATGGGACAGCGTTTGCGCTCATGTCCGTTTCTATTCGGATTGCTTGAAAACCTCGATTTTACGAATCCGGTTCGGCTCCCGTTCTTTCACGACAAACAGGAGATTGTCATACTCGAACTTCTGATCGACCTTGATTTCCGGCGCTTTGCTGTACAGCCATCCGCCGATCGTATCCATATCGTCGCTTTCCAGGTCGGCATTGAGCAAATCGTTCACTTCGCTGAGCGAAGCCAGTCCGTCCACGATCAGACGATCGTCGAGCTGCTCGATTTCCTTCCGTTCGTTCGTATCGAATTCATCGCGGATTTCCCCGACGATTTCCTCCAGAATGTCCTCGATCGTAATCAGACCGGCGGTTCCGCCGTATTCGTCGACGAGTATCGCGATATGGACCTGCGCTTGCTGGAGCTGCTTGAGCAGCATTTTGACCGGCGTCACGTCCGGCACCATAATGGCCGGCTGCAGGATCGTCTTAAGATCGAAGTCCGCATTATTATCGTACCGCAGGAAAAACTGCTTCGTATTAATGAAGCCGACGACATTATCCTTGCTTTCGCTCACGACAGGAAAACGGGTGTACTGCTCTTGCTTGATAATCGCCAAGTTTTCCTCCAGCGTGTTTTCGGTGTATAAGCAGACCATGTCCGTCCGCGGAATCATAATTTCCCGGGCGAGCAGCTCGTCGAAAGTAAAAATCCGGCTGACATACCCGTATTCGGTCGTATTGATTTTGCCGCTCTCCAAGCTTTCCGATAAAATGATCCGGATTTCTTCCTCCGAGTGCGCTTCTTCGCTTTCTTTGGCCGGCTTAAGTCCGAATGCGCGGATCAGGGCGTTTGCAGAGCCGTTAAGAACCCAGATGAACGGGTACATGATTTTATAGAAAGCCATGATCGGTTTTGCCGTCAAAAAGCTGATTGCCTCCGCCTTCTGAATCGCCAGCGTCTTCGGAGCCAATTCGCCGAGCACCACATGAAGATAAGTAATACTAATGAAGGCGATCAGGAAAGACAACAAGCTGCCGATATCATCGCTTAATCCCAAAGCCGAGAACAGCGGATGAAGAATTTTTTCGACGGTAGGCTCTCCAAGCCAGCCTAAGCCGAGTGCGGTGATCGTAATACCAAGCTGACAGGCGGACAAGTAACCGTCCAAATTGCTCGTTACCTTCTGTACGGCGATCGCGTTTTTGCGCCCTTCCATAACTAGCTGATCGACACGGCTGGAGCGAAGTCTGATGATAGCAAATTCGGTAGCGACGAAAAATGCGGTTAAAAAGATCAATACAGCGACGAGCACTAAATTTAAGGCCATAACAACCTTCCCTCTGTTTGATTTGAGTAGTTTATATGATTAGTTCATATGAACTTATTATAAGACCGTAAATAAGGAAACCGCAATGTCCGATTCGGGCCGAATATTCCATCATTTGCGCATTTGGCGCCGTTTCGGAAACTTCAGAGGGTCGTAGCTTCGTTGATTGTTCGATTTCTTGGCGAACGCGGACGTCATGGCCGGCGCCGGCCTCGCAAGCGTTTGACCTCGCGGATTTCAGTAAGAGATAAACGTTCCATTGATCCTTTTCTTATCTTGGCAAATGCGGACGACCGTATTCATCTTTGACAACAAGCCTGCTTCGGTTTTATGATAAGTTCATAAGAACTTGTAAGTATTGCGAGGTGGCAGAGTTGGAGACCTTTATATTGACCAGACGGGAAGCGGCTGCTTTATTGCTGGCTCTGCAGGGCAAGCACGATAGAGCGCCTTTGGCCGTACTGCAGGAGGCCTGGATACGAACCCATAAAGGAGATATGGCCAAAGGCGGTTCGCTGGTAGCCTTCTTGTCGACCGCGCTTCCGCCGGTATTCGAGAAAATGATCAAGCAGCAGCGCGTGGACGGATTTTCCTTGTCGGAAATCGTCTCGCTCGGCAATCAAATCGAGTACACGAACTTTTCGGTTACATCGGTGCAAAATTGGGTGAAGCGGGATTTCAAGGAATTCCTCGGATCGCCAAAGGCCGGTAAAAAATATTCGATCGAACAAGCGGCTATGCTGTTCATCATAGAGGATCTCAAATCGAATCTCGATTTCGAATCGATCCGCAAAATGTTTCATATCATTTTCCGCAGTCCGGACGACGAAACCGACGATTTGATGCTTCCCGTGCAGCTGTTCTGGACGTATTCCGCTTTATTCGAAGAGCTGGACGAGAACAATGACCAGCTGCTCGACGTGAGCGGCCATGACAAGGGCAGTCTGCGCAATCACGATATTCTTATGGAGCAGATGATCCGGCAAAAGACGGATTTTTACGTAGAAGCCTTGACGGCGCTTCCTTCCGAACAGAAAGAGGCGCTGCGCAATATGCTCGTCATCGCGCTTGTCAGCGTGCAAACGTCGTTTTTCAACTCGCTTGCCCGCCGGTATTTGAACGCCACGCTGTTCCTTCATACTTTGCGCTAATTTGCGGAAACGAAACGAACCCCGACAGACGGATACCGTCATGACCGGGGTTCGGGTTATGAAAGGAAAGCATAAGCGATACGAGCTTAACTTCCTGCGCTTATTAATGAAGCTATAGGGAAGGGCCGATCCCTCCGGGCTGTTGAACCCTCGACGCTTCCTTGGAAGCTTTGGTTTGAAACAGCGGAATCGACAGCAGGCTAGCCAGGGAGATGGCAATCAAGGCGTAGAACAGGCCGCCTTTTAATTCTTCGAGCGAAAGGATCGTAATCAGCATAATGCAGCGCGTCAGGCAAATGAAGCATTCCCGCCATACGAGGAACGTCGCTTGGCGTCCTTGGGAATAATGCCGGATGCAGCGGAACTGCTGGGCGTTCCATACCGTACCGAAGAAAAACATGCCGAGCGTCGTGAGCAGGTTGGAAACGATGAGCACAGGCTTCAGCGGGAACATGACCATCAGAAACCCGGCCGATAACAGCGCTACGCCAAGCCATAAATAACTGTTCTCGCTCCATTTGATCCGTTTGTACATAAGCAGTCCCAGAAGCGCGGATATCGTATAAAGCGCGTTGAGCAGCGCGATCAAGAGCTTGCTTTGCGTAACCGAAAAGGTGAACAGCAGAGCGAACAGGTTTTGAAACTGCAGGAAAACGCCCGCCGCCAAAATAGCCATTGCCAGCCATTTGGAGCTTGGATCGGCGAAAACCCGTTTCACGCTCATCTGCGCCCAGAAGCTTCCTTCCGCTATGCTTGCTGCCGGTACGGAAATACGCGGCATGAAATAGGAAAAAACGAGCATAACCGTGAGGAAGGCAAACATCATGGTGAACGACCCGCCGTAGCCGAACCATCCGATGACTTGGGCGGATACGACAGGCACGAGCATGGACAGCCCTTGCGAAATGATGCTTGCCGTCGCGAAATAAACCGCTACGTCGTTGCCCTTGCCGAAAAAGGCGATGCTTAAATTTTGGGCCGATGCGAAAAAGCCCCACATGAACCCGACGGGCACCCCGATCAGCGCAATCCATATCAAACGGTTGTCCAATGTCAAATAGGTGAGCAGAAGGAATGCCAGCGTTCCGCAGCCTGCGGACAACGCAAGCAAAAGCCGCACCGAATACCGCCAGAGCAAATTCGCCCCGAGCGTATAAGATACTCCCCAGCCGGTGAACAAAATCAAATTGTACCAAGATACTTCGAAAATGCTTTTATTCGCTTCCCATATGTACAAATTAACGAAAATGCCGATGTAAATAAAAATAATCGCCGAAACGAAATTCATAATCAACATTTTGCGAAGTTCTGGGGACAAGGAGTTCACCCGTTTCGTCGTTGTTGGGTTGACAGGTCGACATCATTATAACACACTAATTGTTGGCCGTATGCCGGTATCTTTCTGCTGTCTTTTATATAGAAAACATGATAAATCGCATATAAGCCTTAATAATCCTGCTAAGCAAAGAAAGACCCTCGCGTATGGTGCGAGGAGCCTTTCCGCAGGAAGAAGGAGGTATCCCCGATAAGGGTTTTCTTAAAGTCTCAGAAAGTATATCCTCCGCTGATTGTTCGACTTCCCGGTAAACGCGCCTGTCCCTAGCTTATGCTTACGAAGCCGCTTTCTTCGAAAGCGTTTATCCTTGCCGGTAATAGCCTCCTTTGCCGCCGCAGCCGTAAGGCGTGCACGGACCGCCCGGATACGGTCCGGGGCCGGGGAATCCGCCGGGACCGGCTCCGTACGGGCCGTAGCCCGGATAGGGGCCGCAGCCTCCGAATCCGCAACCGCCGCCGCCCCAAGCGCCTAACGTGCCGATCGCGAGCAAATTGAAAAGAACGAGAGGGATGATCGGGCCGAATCTGGCTTTATCGGCGCCGATTGTTTCCAGATACAGCATGTTGCCATGCAGCCGGACGAGCCTGCCGTAAACGACCGATCCGTCGTTTTTGACGGCGTAAATGTCCTTTCCTATTAACGCCTTCAGGGTTTGTTCGTTTACCTGTTGTTGCATGTGGTCAACCCCTTTCACTGACAAATTATGCATACCGGGCGAATTGGCCGGGAAGAAAGACTATTGACGATACACCCATATTGTATGGGGATATCCGGCTATGGCGTGGACATTTGTACGGGGCGACGAAAATGTGCGTTTGTACCAAAATCGGCGTCCGAACGGCCTGATTCTTAATTGTGGCGATTCTGTGTCAGTGGTTGTGAACCGTTCTGGGGTCGATGTATACTAGGTGAAGTATATTTTAAGCAATATACTAGGACAGCAAAAAAGCAGACCCTGTGTCTGCTTTTTTGCGTTCTCCGGAAGCCGGACGGCATGTATGAATCTTAACATGTCAACCGCTCCAGAATGCGGCGTTTGCGGTACAGCATTTTGCCTGCCTCGGCTACATCCTGCAGCGTGCCTTTATTAAGGAAGGCGCCGAACAGCATGCCGGCGATCGGCACCATCTGGAAAAGCTTCTTCCAGCCGAAGTTGTCCCGGTATGTCGCCACGACCTCGCGCCAGCCTTGGAGCTGCGAGAATGCCTGATGCTGCTTTTGGTCACTGTCGAAAGTGGAAAGCTTCTCCAGAACCGCCCGTTTGCCGACGATGTCGGAGGATGCGAACTGCAGACATAACACGACGAACATCCGCTCCTTCTGGTCCTTCGGATCATAGCCGTAACAGAGGGCGATTTCTTGAAGCACCTTGAGCGACAAGCTAAGCAATGCCGGGATGTCGATCGCAAGCGTAAAGATGCCCCCGATACCGGTCGTAGCCCCTTGCACGGCGGCAAGCTTTGCGCGCGTTCCGGCAAAATCGTCGGCTTCGGCGTCCATGACGGCGATCGGCAGCCGTGCCGCTTCCGCGACGGTTTCGACGCGCTGCTTACCGCTTGCTTCGCTGCGGCGGCTTAGTCCTTGCAGGACGGAACGCTCCGAGATCAAATATTGCCCGCCTGTCTGTACATAGCTGCCGACCTCGTCGATCGCCTGCCCGATTTTATCCTGCAGAAATTTGGGGGTCAGTTTGTCAAGCAGCATAAACGGCAAGCGCCCGAGCTTCTCCCAAAACCATAAATCCTTCTGGCTCCGCTCCCATTGCTCCACCGCCTTCAGCTCGGCTAACAGAGCTTCCCGCGTTTCCGGCGAAGCCCCCTTCGTTGTTGATATCGCAGCCGGGTTTATGCCGTCCATTCGTTTTCCCCTTTCCGAAATTACGCTTATTTGTTTAATACGCAGAACAGAGGCGGAAGGATTCTTTTTTCTGCGAACGCAAGCAGCATCCTGAGAAGGCTGGCCTTCCCGGGATGCTGCAGGGCAAACGTTCGTATGAAATTCGTTTCCAAAAGCCTGTCTCCAAAAGCCTTTACGCCCGATGGCGATAAGATACTTATTGTAGGCAGCGCCATTACTCGTTCCACCAGCGCTTCAGATCGTCCCACCACGATTTTTTCTGCTTGCTGCCGTTCGGCTGCGGCGGCTGAACGCCGGTTTTGGACTCGGCGCAGTACTCGGTAGGCTCCGTGCCGCTCACGAACGTTTCCAAACGGGAGCTCGTACAGGCGTCGTTAGCCAGCTTTCCGGTAACGGTGTCGATGTACACGTTCGTCACGCCTTCGGGCATCGGAAACAGCTTAGGCGGAATCGCCTCCAGCGTCCTTTCCGTGAATTCCGCGAAAATCGGCGCCGCCTTATACTGTTCCAGCGTGCTGATATTGCGGTCGCGGTCATAGCCGACCCACACGGCCGTAGACAGCTCGGGCGTGAAGCCGACCATCCAGGCGTCGCTGTCGGTCGTCCCGGACTTGCCGGCCACGGGCCGCTTCATCACGTCGGATACGCGGAAGCCGGTGCCGCCTTCCTCGAATACGCTCTCCATCAAGCCGGTAAGCACATACGTATAGGCGGGGGCGGATACGCGCTGCTCGCTCGGCGATGTTTGGACGAGCACGCGGCCGCGCGAATCCTCAATGCGCAGAATAGCCGTCGGCTCGACGCGGATGCCTTGGTTGGCGATCGTGCCGAAAGCGGAAGCCATCTCGAACGGGCTGACGGGCGAAGTGCCGAGCGCAAGCGAAGGAACCGCTTCGAGCGGGCTTGTTATGCCCATTTTGCGTGCCAGCTCGATTACTTTCTCTGCCCCTACATCCATGAGCGTATGAACGGCATAGATGTTGTCCGATTTCGAAATGGCCGTCCGCATGTCGATGTCGCCGAAGTAGCGGTTGCTGAAATTGCTTGGCGTGTACGTTTTTCGGTTTTCGTCGTAAGGGAATGACGTCGGCTCGCTTTTGTAGCGGCTGATCGGCGTGAAGCCGTTCTGCAGCGCCGCTAAATACACGATCGCCTTAAAGGCGGAGCCGGGCTGCCGGCTGTTGGCAAAGACTCGGTTGAACTGGTTTTCGCCGTAATTTTTGCCGCCCACCATCGCTTTGATATAACCGTTCCGCGGGTCGATCGCGATAAGCGCCGCCTGCAGTCCGCTGGTTTTGTCGATTTGCTTGGCGATCGCTTCCTCGGCCGCCCTCTGGGCGTTCAAATCGAGCGTCGTAAAAATTTTGATCCCGCCGGAATCGAACGTTTTTTCGTCGATCTCGTATTTTTGCGTGACGAGCGTACGGATATATTCGCGAAAGTAGGGCGCCTCCGTCGGCTGCTCCGTCTTGCGCGGAATTATCGTAAGCTGTTCGGCGTACGCGGTGCCGGCTTCCGCCTCCGTAATATCGCCATAGTCGGCCATCTTGTCCAAAATGATTTTTTGCCGCTGCTTCGCGTTGTCCATATCCAAATACGGCGAGTAATATTTGGGGCCCTTCGGTACGCCGGCAAGCAGCGCGGCCTCCGCGAGATCCAAATCCTTCGCGTCTTTTCCGAAAAACATTTGGGCCGCCGCCTGCACGCCGTACGTGGAGTGGCCGAAATAGATCTGATTGACGTATTGCTCCAGTATTTGGTCCTTGCTTAGCTGCATTTCGAGCTGGACGGCATACATGAGCTCCTTGACCTTCCGGGACCAAGTACGGTCGTGGTTTAAGTACAGATTGCGCGCCAATTGCTGGGTGATCGTACTGGCTCCTTGCTCCTTGGACAGCGTCTTGAGATTGGTCGCCGCCGCGCGCGCCATTCCTTTCGGGTCAAAGCCCACATGTTCGTAGAAGCGGTGGTCCTCCACCGCGAGAATCGCCTTCAGGAAAGTCGGCGATACGTCTTTGAGCGGGACGACCTGGCGGTTTTCCCCGCCGTTCATCGCCCCGATCAGCTTGCCTTGCGCATCATAGATTTGCGACGTCTGGCTGACGCTTACTGCGGGAAGCGCCTGCGAGCGGAGGTACAGCAGCCCGAGCAGCATGCCGAATCCGCCTATGACGATGCAGGAAAAGAGAAAAGAAAATACCGATTTCCATCTGCTGCGCGGACGGCGGGCTCCGCTTCCTCCGCTTCGCGTCCCGTTCGCGGCTCCCCTTGAGCCGCTGCGGGTCGTACCGTTATCGGCACGGGGTTCGTCCTTGGCCATGGGCTGCCTCCTTTCTGCTGCAAGTTTGCTTTGCAGGGCATTTCTTCCCGGCGGCGCGGCCAAACGCTTGAAGTACGCTGCCAAGGTCGCGTCGTTTCGGGTTGTTCTTACCAGTATGGAAACGGAGCGGCGCGGCTATACCGCCGTTTGGCCGAAAGTAGTAAATATTTTGTGAAGGGAGGCGCCGATATTGCTTTTTTGACGTGATTTACTATAATAGAGGATGTTTAAAAAGCCCCCCAAGGATAAACGGCTTCGCCGTCCTAAACGCTTTCGAAGAAACGGCTTCGTAAGCATAAGCTAAGGACTGGCGCGTTTACCTGTGAAATATCAGGTTTAAGTAGTTGTGAAACATATCAATTCTGATATTTTAAAAAGCGGCGGTTTTTATTAGTATGAAACGGTGACGAAGACGATTGAAGGTACTGCAGCAGCAACGGTTCGATGGTTCGGACGGATTTCACCTGCGGATACAAAAATACATTTAGGAAGTTGAGGTGCTGACGATGGAATTGTGGTACACGGAGAAACAGACGGAAACGTTCGGAATTACGGCGAAAGTTCGCCAGACGCTGGTGACGGAAAAAACGGATTTCCAAGATCTCGCGATGATCGAAACGGAAGAGTTCGGGCGGATGCTCGTTCTGGATGGTATGGTTATGACGACGGTAAAGGACGAGTTCGTTTATCATGAAATGGTGGCTCACCCCGCACTGTTTACTCATCCCAATCCGGAGTACGTGCTAGTGGTGGGCGGCGGCGACGGCGGCGTTATCCGCGAAGTGCTGAAGCACCCTAAAGTGAAAAAAGCCGTGCTTGTCGAAATCGACGGCAAGGTTATCGAATACTCGAAGAAATTTTTGCCGGAAATTGCCGGAGAGCTCGACAATCCGCGTGTTGAAGTGATCGTAAACGACGGTTACATGCACATCCACGACCATAAAAATACGTACGACGTCATCATGGTGGACTCGACCGAGCCAGTCGGACCTGCCGTGGAATTGTTCAGCAAAGGGTTCTATCAAGGGATTTACGAATCGCTCAAGGATGACGGCATTTTTGTAGCGCAAACGGACAACCCGTGGTTCAAAGCGGATCTGATTCAAACCGTCAACCGGGACGTGAAGGAAATTTTCCCGATCGTACGCGTATACGTAGCGAATATTCCGACTTACCCAAGCGGCCTGTGGACGTTCACGCTCGGCAGCAAAACGCATGATCCGCTTCTGGTGGATGAAGCGTCCATTCCGGAAATCGATACGAAGTATTACACGCCGGAGCTGCATAAAGCGGCGTTCGCGCTTCCGCGTTTCGTCCGGAATTTGGTCAAGTAGGCTTTGCATCCGGCACCATATGCTTTCTCAAAAAAAGCGCCCGTACTGCTTGTCAAAGCAGCGCCGGGCGCTTTTCTTTAAATAAAAGCGTATATGGCTTAGTTAGGTCGGCAACGCCGTGTTGTCCTTGATTAATCAGAAAGTATATCGTGGAAGCGGCTCTAAATCTTGGTAAACTCCATCGTCAACGACCCGGTAGGCGTTTATCCTTGCATTCGCGGCTTCCGTTTATCGATGGATGCGGCGAAACGCGCTCGGCGTCACGCCTTCCTCGCGCTTGAACAGCTTGATGAAATAGCTGGCGTGTTCGTAGCCGACCCGCTGCGCAACTTCTTTGACGTCCATCGTCATCTCGTCCAGCAGCAATTCCTTCGCTTTGCTCAGCCGAAACTTATTGATGTATTCGAACGGACGCATGCCGAGCGTTTGCTGAAATAAATGGCATGTATACTGCGGCGACAGATTTAGCCGGGAAGCGATCATCTCCAGGGATATCGGCTGTCGAAAATTGGAGTCGATATAACCGAATACCGGCGAAAGCTGCTCGTAATGCTGGCGTTTGGACCGGACCTCGGAAGGCGAAGCGTATGTGTGCAGGTCGAGCAGGATCTGATACATGACACCGGAGCATTCGAATCCGGTCAGCGACGTTTGCGCGTCGAGAAGCGAGAAGACGGCGTGCATTTTTTTGAGCAGCGTATCGGGATGCGACACGTAAAGCGTCTGCGACTGCGTAAAATGTAGCGATGCAAGAAGCTCCTCGGCCATGCTCCCGTTGAACGATACCCACATGACCTCCCAAGGCTCTTTGGTTCCGTAATACTCATGACGCTCATGCGGAAACAGCAGCATGCCCTGGCCTTTGGCTATGCCGGCGGACATGCGTTCGGTATGGAGGGTGCCTTCGCCGCCAAGCGTCTGAATCCATTGATAATCCGGAAAGCCCGTTTCCCGGACCATCCGCTCTTGATTGTTCCAGCCGCCTACGCTGGTAACGTACAGCGGAAGCTTGCGCTCCGCTTCCGTTAACAGCGGGAAGGTGTTTCGGTTCATATGTCACTCCCTGTCTCGCCTCAAGCTTATGCTTACGAAGTCGGTTTCTTCGAAAGCGTTTAGGAGGGCGAGGCCGTATCTTTGAAATGTCAGAAAGCATACCTTCGTTGATTGTTCCATTTCCCGATAAACGTCATTCGCTCCAAACAGAAGGCGAAGCCGTTTATCCTTGCTTGCATTATTATATCATGCCCGGCGGCGAGGCAAGCACAGTTTTAACGCGGAAGCGGATTGAAATAGGCCGTTCCTTCCGCTAAACTAGTAACCAAATCAGGGGGGCTCCCAAGGGGTCTCGGCAGAGAGGAATTGCATACGGAACGATGACGGACAAACGGACGGTAGAGCTGCATATCGTAAGCGAGACCGGAGGCGAACGGATCGAACGGCGGGTGAAGGCCGATCTTTACGATAAAGCGGGAGACGTATATTTGCGGTATAACGAAGAGGAGAGCCAGCTGGGGCGGACGGTCACCACCGTCAAAATCGGGGATAAGCAGCTTCGGATCATACGGCATGGAGATACCCGATCGGAGCAAACGTTTATCCCCTCGCAAAGACTCCGCGGTTATTACGAGACGGCGCAAGGCGCGATGGAGCTGTATACGGAGACGAAGCAATTGAGAATAAAGCTGCAGGAGCAGCCGGCCAGCGTAACGTGGAGGTACGACTTATATGTAAGCGGCGACTATGCCGGACGCTACAAGCTTACGATGACAATGTTCGACGTTTGATGCGGATTTCGACAAGGCCGAAAATCCGATTATAGCCGCAGCGCCTGTAACGGCAGGATAAAAAATACCCTTAAGAAATCGAAAACCGACCGGGGAGTTTATCTTCGGTCGGTTTATAATGCGGACTTTACGCTTCGGTAAGCATTGAGCTCGCCGGTTTCGGAGGATACTAGCCGTTTGGAGGCGATTCGCGATGCATTCCGCCGTAAAATGGATTTTATTTTACGCGGCGTCAGCTTCCGGTTCGCGGATAGAAGCAGGGCGACCACGCCGGAGACATGCGAGGTTGCCATGGAGGTGCCGCTTAGCTCCTGATATTCGCCGCGCAGCCACGTGGATACGATCTTTTCGCCGGGCGCGTAGATGTCGATATACTTGCTCTTGTTGCTGAACGAAGCGATTTGCCCCTTCTTGTTGGTGGCGCCTACGGACAGCGTATGCGGGAATCGGGCGGGATAATCGATCCGCGAGGTACGGCCGTCGTTGCCGGAGGACGCCACGATGATCATGCCGGAGTAATAGGCGGTGCGGACGGCGTCCTCGAGCGCCCGGCTGTGATGCTTCATGCCGAAGCTCATATTCACGACGTCGATCCGGTTTCGCAAACACCAATAAATGCCGTATATAATGTCGGAAACGTAAGCCGTTCCGTTCTCGTCGAAGGCTTTGACCGGGTGGATGGATGCTTGCGGAGCGACGCCTGCAATGCCGGTTTGGCGGGCAGACGCGGCGATCGTTCCGGCGATATGGGTGCCGTGGCCGTTGTCGTCCACGGGCAAGGCATGGCGGTGAATAAGATTGATCCCGTTCTCTATGGCGTGCTGGAGATCGGGATGGTTGTAATCGATACCCGTGTCGATGACGGCGACGCGGACCCGGTCCCCCGTTGTCCGGTTCCACGTCAGTGGAGCTTTGATATGGCTGACGCCCCATGGAATATACGGGTGGTCGCCCGACAGCTTGATCGTGGACGATCGTCTGAATTCCGGCAAACCGTGAACGACGGCCGTTTTGCAATCTTCTTCTACGGACAGGACGGACGGAAAGGAAGCGAGTTGGCCGGCACACGAAAGGGGACAAGCAAAGGCATGAATCATCGGAAGCGGTTGTACGTATGCTAAGCGGGGAAGCGCGGGAATAAGCGTATCGCGCAACCGCAGCCACCGGTTGAAATCATCGCGGGAATTGAACCGGATGATGGCTCTGCGGTCGGAATCGTTCGGGACCTGGATTTCCTCATGAAGCGAGTGGAACAGGCAGGCGTCTCTCACAGGAATTTCCCCTTTGCCGCAATGATTTCAGTTATGGAGTTATCATATGTACAGGTCGGCGAACTGGATTGAGATTGTAGCCTGCTTGAAAATAATTAGACGCAGGGCCGTGTCAACGGACTATTTCCCACATACGATGGTTTGAGGGTTGAATTCGGAACTCTTGCTACTGGGACGAGGTGGTGAGTGGCCGATCACCATCAACAAAAAGGGTACAGTCACGAAGCGGAGGCGATTAT
The DNA here is from genome assembly GCF_003285015.1 of Paenibacillus contaminans. Lineage (GTDB taxonomy): Bacteria > Bacillota > Bacilli > Paenibacillales > NBRC-103111 > Paenibacillus_V > Paenibacillus_V contaminans. Next base: position 89,188 of record NZ_QMFB01000033.1, read on the forward strand.
GGCCTTCGCTTATTTTTGTCCGTCTTTCGGCACACCCTTGTCCCGTGCGCGAGAGCCAGTTGCATTTTTGTATAAAATAGGGTTTACTTAAGGATGAACTAGCGAAAGCTGAGAGAAACGATAACGGTTGCGGCCGGCATACGATGAGTATTCCGGACGCCGCCTGCAGTGAATATTGGAAGGGACGTGAACCGATTGAGTAGCGAATACACGCTCAAAATTCCCACGGCGCAAGCGAAGGAACTGCCGATGGTCGACCTTGCGTTCGAGGTGCTGAAGGCTGCCAACACGCCATTTTACTATCGAGACCTTATGATGGAAATCGCGAAGATCAAAGAATTTTCCGACGATCAAGTGATGCAGGTCATCGCGCAGCTGTATACGGAAATCAACGTGGATGGACGCTTTGCTTGCGTAGGCAGCAACCTGTGGGGGTTGAAACGGTGGTACCCTGTCGACAATAAATCGGATGAGATGGGCAGCGCCAAGCGTCCGCGCATCATCAACGACGAAGACGACGATCTCGATGAAGAGGACTACGCCGAAGAAGAAGAAACCTATGCAGGCGACGAAGAAGATTTCGACGCTTTCGATACGGAACGCGACGATGTCGCCGAAGAAGAGGAAGAAGACGACATGTTCGGCGAGGAAGAGATCGAGGAAGAAGAAGGCGAAGAGATCGACGAGGAAATCGACAAGCTCGAAGATGAGGAAGAGGAAGAAGAAGACTTCGAGGACGATGAAGCCGACGACGACGAGGAAGATAAGTAAGGCCGGCAGCCGCCGATTTCCGCCATCCGGAAATACCGGTTTTCGTGACTTGACAGCGTAACCCGTACAGAGTAAACTATTGCATGGGCTAAACGTGCAACGGTTCATAATAGCGATAACGTTGAAAGTGCCCCGTGACTAACGGGTGTCACTTTTTTCTATTTTTTCGGGGGGTACCATAATGACCAAGTACATCTTTGTGACAGGCGGTGTCGTTTCCTCGCTCGGCAAGGGGATAACGGCGGCATCGCTTGGACGGCTGCTTAAAAACAGGGGACTTAAGGTGACGATTCAGAAGTTCGATCCTTATATCAACGTCGACCCGGGGACCATGAGTCCTTATCAGCACGGCGAAGTGTTCGTAACCGACGACGGGGCGGAGACCGATCTCGACCTCGGCCATTACGAGCGGTTTATCGACATTAATTTGACGAAAAACAGCAACGTCACGACCGGTAAAATTTACTCTTCCGTTATTACGAAAGAACGCCGCGGCGAATACTTGGGCGGAACGGTGCAGGTTATTCCGCACATTACGAACGAGATCAAGGATCGCGTGTTCCGCGCGGGCCGCGAAGCGCAATCCGACGTTGTGATTACCGAGATCGGCGGAACGGTCGGCGATATCGAGAGCTTGCCTTTCCTGGAAGCCATCCGCCAGATCAAAAGCGATATCGGCCGCGACAACGTCATGTATATTCACGTTACGCTTATTCCCTATATTAAAGCGGCGGGCGAGGTCAAAACGAAGCCGACCCAGCACAGCGTTAAGGAACTGCGCAGCATCGGCATTCAGCCGAACGTCATCGTTTGCCGTTCGGAGCATCCGCTGTCCGAAGATCTCAAACGCAAAATGGCGCTTTTCTGCGATATCGATCCGAACGCCGTCGTCGAATGTCTCGATGCCGAGACGTTGTATGACGTACCGCTCGCGCTGCGCGAGCAAGGGCTTGACGATATCGTCGTCAACCATTTGAAGCTGAACACCAACCCTCCGGATATGAGCGGCTGGGAAAGCATGGTTCAGCGTATCAAGCAGCTGCAGCATAAGACCGAAATTGCCATCGTGGGCAAATATGTGGCGCTTCACGACGCTTATTTGAGCATCGTCGAGGCCTTGTCGCATGCGGGCTTTGCAAGCAACACCGAGGTGAACATCCGTTGGGTGAACGCCGAGGACATTTATGAGAACAACGTGGATGAAATGCTTGGCGGCGTACACGGCATTCTCGTACCCGGAGGCTTCGGCGACCGGGGGATCGAAGGCAAAATCATGGCGATTCGTTATGCGCGCGAACGGAAAATTCCGTTCTTCGGCATTTGTCTCGGCATGCAAGTCGCGGTCATTGAATATGCGCGCAACGTAGTCGGGCTGGAGAGCGCCAACAGCTCCGAGATCAACCCGACGACGCCGTATCCGGTTATCGATTTGCTCCCCGAGCAGAAGGATATCGAGGATTTGGGCGGAACCATGCGTTTGGGCTTGTACCCTTGCAAAATCGCCGAGGGCTCGCTCGCTATGCAATGCTACGAGGATGAGCTCGTTTACGAGCGTCATCGCCACCGCTATGAATTTAACAATGAATACCGCGAAGCGATTGAAGCGGCCGGTTTGAAAATTACCGGTACGTCTCCGGACGGCCGTCTCGTCGAAATGATCGAAATGCCTGAGCATCCATGGTTCCTGGCCGTTCAATTCCATCCGGAATTTACGTCCCGTCCGAACCGTCCGCAGCCGCTTTTCCGCGAATTCGTGAAAGCTGCGCTGCATCAACAGCTATAGATGTATATTTTTACGTTCCGGGTTTGCGGCATGGCGCTGCGATTCGGAACGTTTTTTTTTTTTTTTGGGTCATTGTTCACTTTTTTGTAAAACTCTTCAATTTCTTTTGCAGACGAGAAGGATTCTCGATTTTTATAGCGAAACTATATACACAATGTGGATTGGGCGTCATGTCAGCCATTCCGTTCGAGGAGGGTATACCTTTTGGTAAAGGAAAAAATACTGATCGTTGATGACCAGAATGGCATCCGGGTACTACTGATGGAAGTATTCGGGTCCGAAGGCTACCGAACTTTTCAAGCATCCAACGGAAAACTCGCACTCGAAATCGTAAAGACGGAAGCTCCTGATTTGGTTCTGCTCGATATGAAAATACCGGGCATGGACGGACTAGACATCTTGAAGCACATCAAGAAAATCAATCCTGCGATTAAAGTCATTATGATGACCGCATACGGCGAACTCGACATGATTCGGGAAGCTACCGAACTGGGAGCGCTGATGCATTTTACGAAGCCTTTCGATATAGACGAAATGCGGATTGCGGTGAACAACCAACTGAGCAGTCCGGCATCTCCTGGCTACGCCGTCTGATCCTTGCAAAAGGATCATTTTTATGTCCATCGGAACGTGTATCGGGGAAGGCGCCTTAGGCGGCGGGAAGCTTGGTTATCATTTGACGGGACATGTGTTATAATACATCAGACGAAAATAAAGCGCGTATGCATTTCTGTAATTTCGAAACGAATGAAAACCGAAACTACAGCTGCGAAGGTGAAGCGGGTGTTCGCTCTCTGGCGATCACGGGAAGTCTAACCTGTCGTTGGCTTACGCATAACCTTAAGGAGGAACGTACTATGCCACTCGTTTCGATGAATGAATTTTTGCCTAAGGCGAAAGCCAACAAATTTGCAGTCGGTCAATTTAACATGAACAACCTGGAATTCGCCCAAGCGATTGCCCAGGCAGCTAAGGAATTGAATTCCCCGTTCATTTTCGGCGTCAGCGAAGGCGCACTGAAGTATATGGGGATTGAGTATACGGTAGCGATTGCGGAAGCGGCTGCGAAGCAAAGCGGCTTGCCGGTTGCTCTTCATCTGGACCACGGCAGCACGTTTGAAGTCGCTATGAAATGTATTCGCGCCGGCTTCAGCTCGGTAATGTTCGACGGCTCCCACCATTCCTATGAAGACAACATCCGTTTGACTAAAGAAGTGGTGAAAGCGGCGCGCGCGATGGGCGTATCCGTCGAAGGCGAGCTCGGAACGATCGGCGGCGTAGAGGACGACATCAGCGTTGACGAAGCTGACGCTAACTTGGCGAAGCCGGAAGAAGCGATTCGTTTCTATGAAGAGACAGGCGTCGATTGCTTGGCGATCGCAGTAGGTACGGCGCACGGCATGTATGCAGGCGAGCCGAACATCCGCTTCGATATCATCGAGAAGGTGGCAAGCGCGATTCCGGTACCGGTTGTTCTGCACGGCGGTTCGGGCGTACCGGATGAAATGATCCGCAAGTCGATCCTTGCAGGCGTAGGCAAAATCAACGTGAACACGGAAAATCAAGTGGCCTGCACGGAAGCTATCCGCGAAGCGCTTGCTAAAGACGCGAAAGTGTACGATCCCCGCAAATACCTCACACCTGCCCGTCAAGCTATGGTCGAGGTCGTTAAATCCAAAATCCAACTGTTCGGAAGCGCGAACCAAGCGTAAATTCAAGGATGGATTAAGAACTTCAAAGGGAAGGCATTGCCGCTGCGATGCTCTTCCTTTGATTGTTTTCATGCTTTGGCGATTTTTAAAATATAATGATTGATAGACGGAAGGGCTGCTAGATTGCTAGCTTGCCGGCGGTTGGCGCTGCCGGTCTTTGACAGCAGCATGGAATACCGGTTGGCGAGCCTTTTTTTGGATTGCAGGGCTTGCGCCGAGGGCCGGAGAATGATCAATGCGGCAGGGGGATTCGTAGTGTGAGTGAGAAGTTGATGATAGCAGGAGGAAGGCCGCTGCGGGGCACGGTTCCGATTAGCGGAGCTAAGAACAGCGCCATAGCGCTTATTCCTGCGGCCATATTGGCGGAGTCGCCCGTCATTCTGGATAATTTACCGGAATTGAGCGACGTAAACATCTATACCGAGCTGCTTACGGAGCTTGGTGCCGTTATCGAACGGCAAGGCGATCAAATGAAAATCGATCCGACATCGCTTCGGCCCGTTCCGATGCCGAACGGAAACGTAAAGAAGCTCAGAGCTTCTTATTATATGATGGGCGCATTACTGGGCCGTTTCGGCGAAGCCGTAATCGGGCTGCCGGGAGGCTGCAATTTCGAACCGCGTCCGATCGATCAGCATATCAAAGGCTTTGAAGCGCTTGGAGCGGAAATAAGCAACGAATACGGGGCTATCCATATTCGCGCAAAGAAGCTGCAGGGCGCCAAAATTTACTTGGACGTCGTCAGCGTGGGCGCGACCATTAATATTATGCTGGCGGCATCTCGTGCCAAAGGCGCTACGATCATTGAAAATGCGGCCAAAGAGCCTGAAATAATCGATGTTGCCACTCTGCTTAATGCCATGGGGGCCAAAATCAAGGGCGCCGGCACGGAAACGATCCGCGTAGAAGGGGTGGACTCTCTTCACGGCTGCCGCCATTCCATTATCCCCGACCGCATTCAAGCGGCTACGTATATGATCGCCGCCGCTGCAACGCGAGGCGACGTTGTCGTGGATAACGTGATTCCGAAGCATCTGGAGGCGGTCACCGCCAAGCTGCAGGAAATGGGCGTTCATATTTACGAAATGGATGAGTCGATTCGTGTAGTGGGACAGCCGGAATATGAGAGCGTCGATGTGAAAGCGCTCGTTTATCCGGGCTTTGCAACCGATATACAATCGCCTATGACGAGTCTGCTTACGCAGGCGAGAGGAACCAGCATGATGACGGACTACGTCTACAGCAACCGGTATAAGCATGTTCCGGAGCTTCTGAGAATGGGCGCGCGCATCAAGCTCGAGGGCCGCTCGGCCATTATCGAAGGCTCCAAGCTATCCGCTGCGAAAGTGACGGCAACCGATCTTCGCGCAGGAGCGGCGCTTGTCGTGGCCGGCTTGACCGTCTCGAACGGCGTAACCGAAGTGAACGGCGTGGAATACATCGACCGCGGATATGACTTTCTGGTCGATCATCTATCCCGGCTTGGGGCCGAAATATGGCGCGAGAAGCTGTAAACACTTTTTCGGCATACCATGTGGAAGAATAGATTCGTATCGAATAGGCAATGCTAGAGAGGAAAATGAAAGAAGGCTCCCCTCGTTTTCCCGAAGATGCTGCTTCCCCTTCCTCGGGCTTATCCTACTTTCCCGGTTCTGTGTTTCGCAAATCCGATGTATATTTTTTAATGATTTTTCAATGCCAAAAGAATTCCTAAAAAAACTGAATAGGTGTGGTGGTAAACGTAATGGACTTACACTTGGCTGAGCTTGAGACGCTTAAGCTCAACGATCTTTACAAATTGGCCAAAACGCATCAAATTTCGCAATACAGTCAAATGAAAAAGAAAGAACTTATTTTTGCTATTCTTCGGGCACAGGCTGAGAAGAGCGGACTGATGTTTATGGAAGGCATTCTCGACATTTTGCAGGAAGGCTTCGGATTTTTGCGCCCGATCAACTATTTGCCGAGCTCGGAGGATATTTATATTTCCGCTTCGCAAATCCGTAAATTCGATCTTCGTTCGGGCGACCGCGTGTCCGGCAAGTGCCGTCCTCCTAAAGAGAACGAGCGTTATTTCGGACTTCTGCAAGTAGAAGCGGTCAACGGCGAAAAGCCGGAAACGGCCGCGGAACGTCTTCATTTCCCGGCGCTGACGCCGCTGTATCCGCAAAAGAAAATCGTCTTGGAAACGTCGCCTAACGTTCTGTCCACTCGGGTTATGGACCTGCTCGCTCCGGTTGGCTTGGGCCAACGCGGTTTGATCGTGGCGCCTCCGAAAGCCGGTAAAACGCTGCTCCTCAAAGAAATCGCCAACAGCATTTCGACCAACTATCCGGATATCGAGCTATTCGTTCTGCTTATCGATGAGCGGCCGGAGGAAGTGACGGATATGCAGCGTTCGGTTAAAGGCGAAGTTGTGGCATCCACATTCGACGAGCTTCCGGAAAATCATATTAAAGTGGCCGAGCTTGTACTCGAGCGGGCTCAGCGGCTTGTCGAGCATAAGAAGGACGTAGTCATTCTGCTTGACAGCATCACGCGGCTTGCACGGGCATACAACCTGGTCGTGCCTCCGTCCGGGCGTACGCTTTCCGGCGGTATCGATCCCGGAGCGTTTCACCGGCCGAAGCGGTTTTTCGGAGCGGCGAGAAATATCGAGGAAGGCGGCAGTCTGACGATCCTGGCTACAGCTCTTGTTGAGACCGGATCGCGGATGGATGACGTCATCTATGAAGAATTTAAGGGTACGGGCAATCTCGAGCTGCATCTCGACCGCAAGCTTGCGGAGAAACGGATTTTCCCGGCTATCGATATCCGCAGATCGGGTACGCGGCGCGAAGAGATGCTGCTGACCAAGGAAGAGCTCGAAAAAATTTGGGCGGTCCGCAAAAACATGCAGGAATCGCACGATTTTACCGAGGCATTCATCAAGAAGCTGGGCGACTCCAAAACGAACATCGAATTTTTGGAAACGCTCGATGCCAAGAATGGCGCTGCCGTAACCAAAAAGGTCAAAAACTCAGCTTCGTAGCATAAAGGGGAACCAGCAACCATGCATTTGGTTTATGCAGATAAAGACGGCAACGTGTTCGATCATCCCGACCATATCGCGCTTGCGCGGAATGGGGATATGATCGTGGAAGTGATGGACGACGAGCTGATTCCGCTTCCGGAAGGCGCTACGCTCGTCAGTCTCCCTCACACTCGGCCGGTCTATATGGATGCGCGGACAGGAGACATGAAGCCGTTTCCCGGCGAATATACGGCGGTCGGCGCCCTGATGCCGCAAGGTTATACGCGGCTTCTGCTGCCGGGCTACGTCAAGACGGACAAAACGCAGCGGTTGCCGCTGTTCGGGTATTCCGCAGTCGTTTGGAAGGACGGCGGCTTTTATGTGGCCGGCCGCCTGACGGACGATCCGCACCGCTGGAATCCTGCGAATTGCGATGTGAATCAGCTTGAGCTTCAGGTTGAGGAAATTGCGGCCAAGTATCCGGAAAACCGCTTGTACAAGCATTTGACAAAGTGCGCGCTTGAATACGAATGTTTAACGGCATCGAACACCTTCCTGAATCGTTGGGAAGGGGCGGTTCCCGTGTCGTACTCATGCAATGCCGGCTGCTTCGGCTGCATCTCCGAACAGCCTGACGAAAGCGGCTTTGTCGCGCCGCAGACGCGAATGAACTTCAAGCCGACGGTGGACGAAATCGTTGAAGTGATGCTGGAGCATTTAAAGACGCCGGAAAGTATCATCAGCTTCGGCCAAGGCTGCGAAGGGGAGCCTTCCACCCAGGCCAAGCTTATTATTGAAGCGATTAAGCGGGTGCGCGAGCGGACGGATATGGGATTCATCAATATCAATACGAATGCCGGCTTGACCGATCACATACGCGGTATCGTAGACGCCGGGCTTAATTTGATGCGGGTCAGCACCATCAGCGCGCTTGACGATCATTACAACGCTTATTACAAACCGCGCGCCTATAGCTTGAAAAACGTGGAGAAATCGCTCCGCTACGCATCGGATAAAGGTGTCGTAACATCGATCAACTACTTGATCTTTCCCGGCGTTACCGACCGGGAGGAAGAAGTCGAAGCGATGATCGACTTTGCCCGCCGTACCGGGCTCAAGCTCATCCAAATGCGGAATTTGAATATCGATCCGGAGGCGTACTTGGAGCTGATTCCAAAAGCGAAGGGCGAGCTTCTCGGGATGAACCAGATGATCGACATTTTCCGCGAAGAGCTGCCTGACGTCATTATCGGTTCGTACACGCACGTACCGGCAGAACTTTCCGCCCGCCGGGGATGAAAATGAAGTTGCAACGATTTCTTCGTTCGTGTTATACTCGTTTTACTGTGTCAATTTACTCTGGGCTGCCAACAAAGGCTCAGGGCGGAAAGAGGTGAAAGACATGAAAGCAGGAGTTCATCCGAACTACCACGTTACTAACGTTACTTGCGCTTGCGGCAATACGTTTGAATCCGGTTCGATCAAGCAAAATCTGCGCGTTGAGATTTGCTCGAATTGCCACCCGTTCTTTACAGGGAAGCAGAAATTTATCGATGCCGGCGGACGTGTCGACAAGTTCAAGAAAAAATACGGCATCTAAGCACAAACGGATTAAACCAACCTCTTCGGGTCATCCTATGACCAAAGGAGGTTGTTTTTTTATGAATATACCGGCTTGCATTTCGCCGCAATTCGTTCGGCTTCTCGGCAAGCGGAGCCGTACGGTCGCCGCGGCCGCCCTTATTTCCATCGCGTTGATCGGCTGCGGGGGTAATGCCGATAAGGTGAAGACGAACTCTTATAAAAATGACGGATTGCTCGGGACGACGCAGGGGAATCCGAATAATCCCGCCAATCCCCAATATCATACCTATGCCGCCGATACGCAGCTCATCAAAAGCACGCTCCAGCAAATTTCCGGGATCCGCTCTTCGAGCATTATCATGAACGGTCCTAACGTATACGTGAACCTCGATTTGACGGATGACACCCCGCTTGAAGAAGCGATGCGGATCAAAAACGAGGCGCAGACGAAGGTAAGCCAGATGATGCCCCGTTATAATGTGAAAGTGTCCACGAATAAGTCGCGGATGCTGAACGGGGTAAAATAGCCGCTGCTGCCAATGGCTGGACCATGTTGCTATTTGGCGTTTAATCGGCTATACTTAGTTTTGCCGCGCTAGACGGGGAGGTAGCGGTGCCCTGTAACCTGCAATCCGCTATAGCGGGGTTGAATTCCTTGTTAGAGGTCCTGTCGATGTAAGGTCTGACGCTTACACGTGGTGTTGACGGCCGGGTCCTCCGCAATGGATGCTCATGAACCTGGTCAGGTCCGGAAGGAAGCAGCCATAAGTGAGATTTTTCATGTGCCGGAGGGCAGCCTAGCCAGAGCTAACGATAAGCGTTCCGCTTGGATCGCAGCGATCAATAACAGGTGCGCGGCATCAAATGAATATCGTTCGATAACGAATAGCGAATAACGAAACATTCCAGTTAAGACGATGTCTTGATTTGGAATGTTTTTGTTTGTTTTGGAAGGAAAATGCAAAGAAAGGGAGAAGTTAAATACATATCAGAGTACACGGCCGAACGAAGATAAACGGTTGCGTCGCATAAACGGCTTGCGAAGCGCGCCTTTATCCATGGGACCCTAACAACAGGTAAGACAGATCTGCCGGGAAATTGAAAACCAGCTTGCAGTTGAAACTGGGGGGATTTGTTGTTGGATACGCCTCAATTATTTCGAATGGATCTTTCAATGGATGAGCTTCGCGTCTTTATCCAATGCAGCACGAATCAAGCTTTACTTGTGACTGACGACAAACAAAGAATCGTCATGTGCAACTCCGCTTTAACCTCGGCAATCGGGAAGTGCGTTGTCGGAGAGACGCTCATTCAAGCGTTTAAGCTCTACGATCCGGCTTCAAAGCTTCATAACGAATGTGAAAAGGCTTCCAAAACGGGGCGCGTCCCAAAGCTGCGCATCAGCGTATATGGCCGGGTCCGCGAGAGCGAATATGAAATGTTCCGGCTGCGGGCTGTCGATACGGGAGAAACGATGTATTTGCTCCATATCAAGCAGCTGCTCAGCAAAGAAGAGCCTACGATCCTGCAGCAATTTGCCGGGTCGCTCATGAAGGATGTCAATCTCGGCGTGCTGCTAATCGACGCGGATTTTACGCTGATCGACATAAGCGACATGGCATGCCGCGTGCTCGGGCTTAACAAGAACGATATTATCAATACGCCGATGGATCGCATATTTTCGTCCGTGCCGCTGGAGCATCGGCTTGTGCAGCCTTCGCTCCTTGAAGGAGTCATCGTACGCAACCACGCCGTTTCCTGGACGAATAACCGGGAACGCTACGAGCTTTTGCTCGATTCCAACCTGCTTAAAGACTTCATGGGCCGCACGGTCGGGGCTTACGTCATTTTTAAGGACGTGACGAATCTCCGTTCGCTTGAGGAGCAAGTTCAGAGAAGCGACAGGCTGGCTATGATCGGGCAGATCGCAGCGGGTACGGCTCACGAAATTCGCAATCCGCTGACCTCGATAAAAGGCTTTTTGCAGGTGCTCAAAAATTCCTTCGTAGAGAGCGGCATGGAGAAGGAAAAGAGCTACACCGACATTATGCTGACGGAGATCAACCGGATCAACGAGCTGGTCAGCGAGTTTCTGCTGCTCGGCAAACGCAAGAACGTTAACTTCGACAAGATGTCGGTTACGGCGGTTATGAGCGAGATGCTGCCTATTATTAACAATGAGGCGCTTTTGCACGGCGTTACCGTACAGTACGAGAGCGCCAGCGATGCGCCGCAGGTCATAGCGGACCGCGAGATGCTGAAGCAGGTTTTTCTGAACATTTGCAAGAACGGAATCGAGGCGATGACGGAGGGCGGGGTCCTTTCCATTTCAGAAAAGGTCGATATGGACGAAAGAAAAGTACACATCGATATTCACGATACGGGACCCGGCATTCCCAATTTTGTCATCGACAAAATATTCGATCCCTTTTTCACCACTAAAGAGAACGGTACCGGACTAGGGCTGTCGGTTTGCCAGAGAATCATTCATGACATGGGAGGGACCATCCGTGTCGCCTCCAAGGGGTTCGGCACGACCTTCACCCTTTGTATTCCGATCTTATAGAACAGCCGGGGGAGATTCCCTCCATTTCCTTGGCAGGCCGTGTATAGTATAATGGATATGAATGTTCTGAAATAAATGAAATGTGGAGAAGGACCCAATGGCGCATATTGCATTGTATCGGTCATGGCGACCGCAGGCTTTCGGCGATATGGTTGGACAGGCGCATATTACGCGTACGCTGCAAAACTCTTTGAAGGAAGGCAGACTTACGCATGCGTATTTGTTCTGCGGACCTCGCGGTACCGGTAAAACAAGCGCCGCCAAAATTTTGGCGAAAGCGGTCAACTGCGAACGAGGTCCTGCCGAGGAGCCATGTAACGAATGTTCGGCATGCCGGCGCATTACGGAGGGCGCGCTTGTCGATGTGCAGGAGATCGATGCCGCTTCTAACCGCGGCGTGGAGGAAATTCGCGATATTCGCGATAAAGTGAAGTATGCGCCCACTGAGGTGCGTCACAAAGTATATATCATCGACGAAGTCCATATGCTGACGACAGAAGCGTTTAACGCCCTGCTGAAAACATTGGAGGAGCCGCCGGCGCACGTTATGTTTATTCTTGCCACGACGGAGCCGCACAAGCTTCCGGCCACGATCATTTCGAGATGTCAGCGTTATGATTTCCGCCGCGTTCCGCTCGAAGAGCAGGTCGGACGCCTTGCGCATGTTTGCCGGGAAGAAGGAATCGAGACGGAGAAGGAAGCGCTGCAATATATTGCGCGCCTGTCCGAAGGCGGAATGCGCGATGCGCTCAGCCTGATGGATCAGATGATTTCGTTCTCCGGGCGTGAGATTACGTATGACAGCGTCGTCTCGATGACCGGCGGGATCGCGCACGATCAATTCCGGCAGCTTGCCGTTATGGTGAAGGACGCTAATGTCGGGCAAGCGCTGGCTTTGGTCGGCGGACTGCTGGAGGAAGGCAAAAGCGCCGACCGCTGTATCGAAAGCTTGCTGCACTACTTCCGGGATATGCTTATGATTAAGCTGATGCCGGAAGGGCAAGCGGTGACGGAGCGGATCATCGACGTACAGTCGTTCGCCGAGCTTGGCCGGGCATACGCGAACGAGCGAATTTTCGGCATCATCGATACGCTGAACCGCTATCAGGTCGAAATGAAGTATTCCGCCCAGCCGCAAACGCTGCTTGAAGTAGCCGTCATGAAAATATGCACGTCTTCATCGTCTGCCGAGCAAGGCGCTGCAGCTTCTGCAGCCGCAGCGGCGCCGGCGGCTTCCGCTCCGGAAGTGGAGATGCTGAAGAACAGGGTTGCGCAGCTTGAGCAGCAGCTCCAGCGCATCATTCAGACGGGAGCCGCGCCTGCTGCGGGGGCCGCCGCTTCCCGGGGGCAGGATGCGCCGTCGCGCACGACTTCGGCGCCTGCCGTCAGAAGATCGACGGTCAAGCTCGATCCTTATTTGGCGGGCAAAGACTCGTCCGATTTCAAGCAGGTTTTGATGAAATGGAGCCAGGTGCTGGCGCAGGTCAAGGAGCAGAAAATTTCCGTTCACGCTTGGCTTGTAAACGGAGAACCGGTATCGTTCCATCAAGATAACGTGCTGCTCTGTTTCAAGAGTCCCCTCCATCGCGAAACGACCGAGAAGCCTGCTAACAAGCAGCTGATCGAGCAAGTGATGACCGGCGTTTTCGGGCATACGGTTGCTTTCGTAACCGTAATGCAGAAGGAATGGCAGGAGGCCGAGGCGGCTCCGCAGCAGCCGGCCGAAGAGATGCGTTTGGAAGCGGAAGAGCCGGCCGGATACAAGGAAGAGCATGTTAACCAGGCGCTTAATATGTTCGGCGAGGACTTAGTCAAAATCAAAGATTAAAGGAGACGAACGATATGAACAACATGAACCAAATGATGAAGCAAGTGAAAAAAATGCAAGAGCAAATGATGAAGGCGCAAGAAGAGCTCGGCACCAAAACGGTGGAAGGCAGCGCGGGGGGCGGCGTCGTAACGGTAGTCGCTAACGGGCACAAGAAAATTTCAAGCATCGTTATTAAGCCGGAAGCGGTGGATCCGGACGATATCGATATGCTGCAGGATCTCGTTCTGACGGCTGTGAACGATGCGCTGAACCAAGCGGAAGAGCTGGCTAACAAAGATATGGGCAAATATACGGGCGGAATGAAAATTCCGGGCCTGTTCTAATAAACAGCGCCTAACGCCCGATTAAAGAGGGAGCAATTGTATTGTATTACCCGGAACCTATTGCGAAATTAATCGATGCATTCGGCAAGCTTCCTGGTGTCGGACCGAAGACGGCGGGGCGTCTCGCTTTCCACGTCCTGCGGATGAAAGAAGAGCAGGTCGTCGATTTTGCCAAAGCGTTGGTTAATGTAAAGCGAAATCTTCACTACTGTTCGGTATGCTGCAACATTACCGATATCGACCCGTGCCGGGTTTGCCAGGACAAAAGCAGGGACGGGTCGGTCATTTGCGTCGTTCAGGAGCCTAAAGACTTGGTGGCGATGGAACGCACGAAGGAATTCGGCGGTTATTACCATGTGCTGCACGGCGCGATTTCGCCGATGGAAGGAATCGGTCCGGACGAAATTTATATTGCGGAGCTTCTTAAGAGGCTGGGCGATGAGCAGGTGCAGGAGCTTATTTTGGCGACGAATCCGAATATCGAGGGCGAAGCGACGGCCATGTATTTATCCAGGCTCGTCAAGCCTTTCGGTCTGAAGGTAACGCGGATTGCGCACGGCTTGCCGGTCGGCGGCGATCTGGAGTATGCGGACGAAGTGACGCTAACCAAGGCGCTTGAAGGCAGGCGCGAACTGAATTGACGTTAGCACGAGAGCTTCTTGCGGTTTTTGCCGCAAGGGCTCTTTTTTATTATGCGGATAACGAGCTGGAGTATATTTTTCTGGATTGACAGGGGGATCCCTTGTCGATTGTTATTCGGATATTGCAATTCCGAAAACGTTGAGGCAGTTGAAGCAGGGTGTTTTTTTAGCGAGAGTATGGTTCTAAAAAAGGGAAGTCCCGCCTATATGTATAGAAGAATGCTGTCTTTCGACTATGCGAGGAGGGGTAAACGCATGACGCTGTTGTTCAAAAAGCGTTCGAACCAGGAAGAAGAGGACAAGCAGCTGCTTGTGAAGGAGATTCGCAAAGCGCATCTCGAATGGCTGGCGGCTCAAATGCGACTGGACTGGGTGCTGGAGCATGACGAGATCGATTATGCCGTTTACGCTATGGAAGCTGCTGAGAAAAAGTACGAGATGCTGCTTCGCCAAGCCAAAAAGCTGAATTGGGACAAAGCTCCGTTCTCGGTGCATGAACCGGTCGATTCGTCCGTTCCGTTTTTGCGCACGTATCATTTCTAAGTTTATTTAACGGCTAAAGGTCCGTGGGAATTGAAGGTAAAGCTTTACGATTCGGAGGGGTTTTATGCAATCGATTTGGTGGATGGTGTTCATCGTATCGTTCTCGCTGTTGATTTTGCTGTTGTTGAGAAGCAGACTGTCCGTCCAGTGGCTGGCTTACGTAGGGTTGAACGTTGTAGTCGCCGGACTGCTGCTCTACTTGGTCGATTGGGCGGGGAGCTCCTATCAGTTCCATATTCCGATCAATGTCCCGACTCTTGCGGTTGTGGCCATTCTCGGGGTTCCGGGTCTTGCTTTATTGGCGGCGGTAAAGCTTGTCGTCATATAAAGCAGGGAGGTTTAGCCGATGGAAAAATAATTTCGTATAAAAAGCTTGCATTCGGTATGCGGAATGTGATACATTACTTCTTGCCGCTTCTGAGGCGGACAAGCAACAAAGCAAGCGCAAGACGCCCGTTAGAACGCTGTCTGTAAGGCGGCGGACGAAATCGGTTGAAAAAAAGTGCTTGCAATGAGAAAGAACAATGTGTTATAGTATAAAAGTCGCTTTTGAGGCGATACTC
>NZ_QMFB01000034.1 GCF_003285015.1 Paenibacillus contaminans
GGGCGGCGAACCGCAGCCGGCGCCTTTGCCGCAGGCGCCCACGCCCGCGCCGGCAGCCACGCCGGTGCCGGCGGCGCCAAGCGCGGCTGCCGTCATGCCGCCGGCGCCTACGGCGCAGCGCAAGGCGGAGCCGCAGCCGGCGGGCCGCGGCAAGGGACCGGCGGCCTCGGTCAAGCGCGCGGCTCCCCCGCCCGAGCCTGCGCCGAAGCCGGCCTCGCGCAGCTTGTCGCTTAGCGAGCTCGCGCAGATGTATCCGGACACGTTCAAACGGTATGGTCCGACAAATAAGCGGCAAGTCGCGCTCACGTTCGACGATGCGCCCGACGCCAAATATACGCCGCAGGTGCTCGACGTCTTGAAGGCGCATAAGGTTAAAGCGACGTTTTTCCTTGTCGGCCATCGCGCCACGCTGCATCCGGAGCTTGTCAAACGTATGGTTCGCGAAGGTCATGCGATAGGCAATCATTCGTATAACCACCCGAATTTCGCCAAGCTTTCGCTGGAGAGCTTTACGCAGCAGATCGAGCAAACGCAAAACATATTAAAACCTTTGATCGGTTACAGCCCCCGCCTGATCCGCCCTCCCTACGGAGAGATCAAGCAGGAGCAGCTGGAATGGGCCGCTGCCCGGCATATGATGGTCGTGAATTGGAACGTGGATTCGAATGACTGGAAACAGCTTGATGCGGACCATGTTTCGGCTAATATTTTGACTCACGCGGGTCCCGGGGCCATCGTCTTGCAGCATTCAGGAGGCGGGGTCGGCCAAGATTTATCCGGAACCGTCAAGGCTTTGCCCGGAATCATCCAGAAGCTTCGCTCCTACGGCCTGAATCTCGTCACCGTACCCGAGCTGCTCGGTATTCCGAAGGAAAACTGATCTAAGCGCCGGCTGTCCGTCAGCCGGTATCCATGCATATCTGGGGGTGTTTCAGTTGCCTTTGTTTCAATGGACCGCTGCCATAAGCTGTCTGGCCGCCATTCTGTTCTCGCAAGCTCCGGCTAACGGACGCGAATATTACGAATCGCGGGGCGATATCGTCTGGGAGGTCCCCACGGCGGATAAGCTGATTGCCCTGACCTTCGATGACGGGCCGGATCCCAAGCAGACACCGAAAATACTCGATATTTTAAAGCAATATGACGCTAAAGCGACCTTTTTCGTAGTAGGCAAACGCGTCGATCTTTATCCCGACATCGTTCGGCGCGAGCTGGCGGAGGGGCATGAGCTGGCGAATCACACGTTTACGCACCCTTACTTCCAAGGGAAGGTATCGGTCGAACGGCTGCAGCAGGAAATCGATTCCACCCACAAATCCATCAAAAAAGCGACGGGCACTTCGCCGCATCTGTTCCGGCCTCCCGGCGGCTACTACAATCAAACGATGGTTCACGTGACCAAAAAGCTCGGTTATCTAGTCGTACTCTGGTCGTGGCATCAAGATACGGTTGACTGGAACAGGCCCGGCGTCGGCAAAATCGTCAATAAAGTATTGAACAACGCGCGAAACGGCGACATCGTTCTTTTTCACGATTTCGTCGAGGGCCGGACCCAGACGGTTGCCGCGCTCGAAAAAATTATGCCGGAACTATCCAAGCGAGGTTATAAATTCGTCACCGTTTCCGAGCTGCTCAAGCACCGGAAGCTTGATCCCGCTCCTTTGAAGTCCGATCCGGCTCCATTAAAGTAGTGCCGATTCTTTCTCAAAACAGCCGCAATTCGGATATACCCGTCCGCCTTTTTCTTGTATAATACAGGCAGAGTCCATGTATAGCAGAAAAAGGAAGGGGAAGGTAAGGATGGAACCGGTGCAAGTGGTTTTGGATGCAAAGGTTATGCTTGGCGAAGGGCCGAGCTGGGAGTCCGACGGCAAGCGATTGTATTGGGTGGATATCGTAGGAAAGCAGCTCCACGTATACGACCCGCAGACGGATAGCGACGAGGCGTTCGATATCGGTCAAATGATCGGCGCCGTCGTACCGCGTAAATCGGGAGGCGTCGTTCTGGCGCTGCAAAACGGCTTCCATACATACGATTTCGAAACGAAACAGCTGACCCTGATCGGCGATCCGGAAGAAGGCATTTCGAATACCCGCTTCAACGACGGCAAATGCGACGCCGCCGGACGTTTCTGGGCGGGAACGATGAGTATGGACGGCACGCCCGGGCTCGGCTCGCTGTATTGTCTCGATACCGACGGAAGCATCCGCAAGGTATTCGGGAATGTAACGTGCTCGAACGGAATCGCTTGGAATCCGGACAACACCGTCATGTACTACATCGACTCTCCGACAAGGCAAGTCGTCGCTTACGATTTCGAACTGGCGACAGGCAGCTTGAGCAATCCGCGCGTAGCCGTGCAGCTCTCGGAGGATGACGGCGTTCCCGACGGCATGACGTCCGACGAAGATGGCATGCTCTGGGTGGCCGTCTGGGGCGGCTGGCGCGTCTCGCGGTACAATCCCGCGACAGGCGAGCAGCTTACTAAAGTAGACGTGCCGGCCGAGCAATCCTCGTCCTGCGCTTTTGCCGGCGAGGGGCTTGACGTGCTGTATATCACTTCGGCACGGACCGGCATCAGCGAGGAAGGGCTTGCCGCACAGCCGCTGGCAGGCGGACTCTTCCGCGTCAAGACGGATGTGAAAGGCGCGCCGACCTACGCTTACGGCGGTTAACAGAAGAAGGCTTCCTTCGCCTGACGGCAGGGAGGCCTTCTTTTTTTTGGTATTCATACACGTTTCGACACCGCATGTCGGATTTCCGCAAATGGATATGGACAGCTTCCACGGCGAATGAGATACTACTAAAAGCCCCCTAAAAAATGACGCGATACTCTCCAAAGCTCAGCACGAATCGCTTTCGGAGACCCCTGAATTGCAGTACCGCGAAACTCGATATTATCCGACATTTTATGTTTTTTTAAAGTTATAGAGGTGATCATTCGATGCAGAAATACCAAGAGCATTTGCTTAAATCTGTCCGCGATCAGCTGGATGAATGGCTGGACGGCGCAACGCCTGTCCCTCGCGAGCAAGTATACCGGCTTGTCCATTCGATCAAAGGGACATCGGCTACAGTCGGACTGAACGTACTTCATGAGATCGCGGCTTCGCTCCTGGACACGCTGGAGACGGATCTCCGGCAAGAATGGGACAAGTCCGACCTGCGGGGACTTTTCTACGAAATGGCGGTTTCCATCAGCGCGCCGCTTTCGAGCGAAGACGCCGCGGACGCTGCCGCGCCTATATATACGGCAGCCGAAGAATCGGCGGATCGGCCGCTGGTCGTCGTTTTGGACAATGACCCGGCGCTGCTCATGACGCTCAAAGACGAGCTGGAGGAGCAAGGCTGGATCGTGCTGGCAACGGTCGATCCCAAGAAAGCGGTCACTTACATGCACGAGCAATATCCGGATTGTTTCATTACGGATCTGCATCTTCCGGAAACGGACGGATTCCAAGTCATCGAAACGCTGCTGGAAAAAGTAAGGAAGCAGCTTATACCGACGACGGTTATTAGCGACGATACCGCTCGGGAAACCCGCTTGGCGGTATACCGGATGGGCGCCGACGATTTCATGAACAAGCCGCTCGATCTGGAGGAGCTTGTCATCCGGATCGGCAGACAGCTCGAACGCAAAAAATGGCTCGACAACGTGCTTTTCATCGACGAGCTGACCGGGGCTTACAACCGGAAATATATGTCGGACGCGTATGCGCGATTATCGTCGGAGCTGGGACGCAGCCGAGAAGCCTTCTCGATCGCCGTGCTCGATCTGGACTTTTTTAAACATGTGAACGATACATACGGACATCTAGTAGGCGATGCGGTTCTTGCCGGCTTCGCCGGATTTATCCGCTCGCACAAACGCGTTTCGGACGTTCTTGTCCGTTACGGCGGCGAGGAGTTCGTCCTGCTGCTGCCGGGCACCGGAGCCGAGGAAGCGAAGCTTCTGCTGGAGCGCATGCTTGGACAGTTTTCCCGGCTGCGCTTCGACAGCCACCTCGGACCTTTCTCCGTCACGTTCTCCGGCGGCGTCGTCCAAGTGTTCGAGGGCCGCGAACCGCTTGAGGTTTGGATCAAGAAGGCCGACCAAGCGCTTTACCAAGCCAAAAACAACGGCCGCTCCCGAATCGAGCTGGCCAGCGAAGCTGCGCTCGTAAACGCCAAGAAGAAACTGAAGGCCGCCATCGTCGACGACGATGCCGTCATCCGCGAGATGGTCGCCGAGTACTTGATTTCCCGCTTCGAGCCCGAGCTCGACGTCGATTTGCGCACGTTCCGCGACGGCGAAACGTTCCTCGATGACAACTGGCATAGCGGCTCCGATCCGGTCCTTGTCATTTTGGACGGGATCATGCCGGGAATCGACGGGATCGATGTGCTGCAGCAGCTTCGCGCGGCTCCGCTCGGCGAGCGTTATATGATCATTATGCTGACAGGGCGCAAAGGCGAGCAAAACATCGTCAAAGCGCTGCAGCTCGGAGCAGACGATTACGTGACCAAGCCGTTCAGCTTCCGCGAGCTTGAAGTGCGCATCGAGCGGCTCGTCCGGAGATCGGTTCAAGGATAAACAAGAAGGAGGAATCTCATATGGCTGCTATTTTACTTGCAGAGGATGAAGCCGTTCTGCGCATGCTGATCACCGACACGCTGGAGGACGAAGGCTACGAAATCGACGTCGCCTGCGACGGACAAGAGGCGCTTGCGATGATCGAAAAGAACGATTACCGGCTCATCATCCTCGACTATATGATGCCGAAGATGACCGGTCTGGAGGTCATCCCGAAGGTACGAAGCCTGCCTGACCGCAAGCACGCCAAAATACTCATGCTTTCCGCCAAAACGCAGCAATCCGAGCAGGATCGCGTCATGGCCGCCGGCGCGGACGATTTCATGCCGAAGCCGTTCAGCCCCATGGAGCTCGTACGCAGAGTGGAGGAGCTGCTGAATGCCTAGCGTGTTCAAACGCATAAGACAGAGCTTATACCGCCGGATTACGGCGATGATGCTCGTTTTTCTTGCGCTTGTATTCATTGGCAGCGGACTCGTGACCTGGTCGTTTTACGGGACGGTCAGCCGCTACCAGACGGACATCGAGATCGCAGACCACAAGCAGGAGCTGGTTGATGCGATCGCGCAGCATGCCAATCAAATCATTTTCCGGGCGCGCGCCTACTACATATTCCTGAACGCCAAAGAGTACGACGAGCTTTTCAATGAAAAGCTGCTTCTCGAGCAATCGATCGCAGACTTCAATCGGCTTTCGCTGAGCCCCGAGGAGAAAGATTTGGCCGATTCGGTCGGCAACTTTTTTAAGACCTATTTCAGCGAATCGTTCCCGAAGGCCGCCGCGCTCGCGGAGAAGAACGATTATGCCGCGCTTCGCACCTATCAGTCGAACGGCGTTATTACCGAGGTCGAGAGGATGCTGGAATACGCCGAAGATTACAAGCATAGAAGCAATGCGGCAAATAAGGCGCAAAATAAGGAACTGATGAACAGCCTTTCATCGCAAGCAATCATCTTTTTCGCGTTTATCGGAGGCGTCCTGCTGGTCTCGCTCGTCGTTATACAGCGGATGGCCAAAGACGCGGGAGCCCCGTTAAGCCGGTTGACGGAGGCTGCGGACAAGGTCGCCCAAGGCGAATTTATCGACATCGAGCCGCTTGCCCGAGACGATGAAATCGGCCGCTTGTCCCGCTCGTTTCAGTATATGGTTGTGCAAATCAACAGCAAAGAAGAGGAGCTGCTGGCGCAAAACGAGGAGCTGCAAGCCCAGCAGGCGGAGCTGCAGATGCAGCAGGACGAGCTTCAGCAAGCGATCGTCAAAATGGAACAAAACGAGCGCTACCTCGAACGCAGAAACCGGCTGATCCTCTCCCTTTCCAATACTTTGGACAAGCAGGAGCTGCTTACAAGCATTATCAAAACGACCGTCGAGGTATCGGAAACGGACAAAGGGCTGATCGTGCTGCTAAACAATGAACGCGATTATGCAGCCTTCGGCATTTCCGAACGGATGGCGAAGCAGGGCGTCGCGAGTCTCGAGGACAGCTTGCTCGCCCGGGTCATCGAAACACGTCTTCCCTACGTGCTTGAACGTAGCTGCAACTCCGCCGAACAAGGCTATCACGAGGAATCATATCGCTCTTATGATCTATTCGTACCGATTTTGAACGGGCAGGATACCGCGATCGCCTGCCTCATTTTAACGCGTGTCGGCAGACCGATCACGAAGCAGGAAGAAACGGAAATGGCCGGCATGGCGCGGCAAATATCGCTGTCCTTCGAAAAGCTGGATATGTTCGAGGCGTCCGAAAAACAGAGGCTGCTCACCCAGAACATCCTCAATACGATTCAAGAAGGCGTCCATCTAATCGATATCGAGGGCGGTTCGGTGCAATTCAACCGCATGATGGCCGACCTTTGGGGATTGTCGGACGATGCCGGCTTGACCGGCGTCTCCTTCGATGCGTTTGAGAGCCATCTGTCCGAACGCGTCAAGGACAGCGTCGCGCTGCAGCACTTCATCAAAGACCGAATTCACGAACGCGGCGGGAAGAACGCCTCGAACGCCAAAAGCATGATATATGAGATTAGCGGAGCCTCACCGCGAATTATTCGCGTCTATCACGAGCCGCTTTACTGGGGAACGGAACGCTTCGGCACGTTGTTCGTCCATCGCGACATTACGAGCGAGTACGAAGTCGACCAAATGAAATCGGAGTTCGTAAGCACGGTAAGCCATGAACTGCGGACGCCGCTCGCCAGCGTGCTCGGCTTTACCGAGCTCCTGCTGTATAAAGAGCTGAAGCCCGAGAGACAGCGTAAATATTTGTCGACGATCCATCAGGAAGCGCAGCGTTTGACCGGATTGATCAACGATTTTCTGGATTTGCAGCGAATGGAGTCGGGCAAGCAAAACTACGTTTTTCAAGAGGTCGATTTGCTGCCGATCGTGGAGAACGTGATCGAGCTCCAGAACGTGAACGCATCGCTTCATCGCTTCGAAATCGTGCGGCAGACCGACAAATCCGTCGTATGGGGCGATCCGGACAAAATCAGGCAGGTATTTACGAATATGGTAGGCAACGCGGTAAAATATTCGCCGAACGGCGGTCTAGTCCAAATCGTTTACAAGCAATCCGGAGACAGTCTGGTGATCGAGCTATCGGACGAGGGACTCGGCATTCCGGAGGACGCCTTATCCAAGCTTTTCAGCAAGTTTTACCGCATCGACAATTCGGACCGCAGAGAAATCGGCGGCACGGGTCTCGGGCTTGCGATCGTGAAAGAAATCATGCTGGCGCATCAAGGGGAAATCGCGGTTGCATCCGAATACGGCAGAGGAAGCACCTTCTCTTTGCGTTTTCCGCTTCCCCGTATGCAGGAGCCTTCCCATTCGCTATCCGACGATAGCCGGGCCGGGGATATTCGCGTGCTGATCATCGAAGACGACTATCACCTCTCCGAGCTGCTCAAGGTCGAGCTGGAGGAACAGGGTTTCCACGTATTCTCCTATGCGAACGGCGAGGAGGCCCTGCAGCAGATGGAGCAAATCCGTCCGGACATCGTGGTCGTCGACATTATTCTCAAGAACAGCATCGACGGTTGGACGATCGTAAGCGAATTGAAACGGGACGAGCGCTACAGCCGCATCCCGATATTCATCTCCAGCGCTTTCGAGGAAAAAGAGAAGGGAGCCGAGCTTGGCGCCCAAGGCTATCTGATTAAGCCGTATCAGCCGCATCTGCTCTCCGAAGCGATTTTCCAAACGTTTCGGGACTTCAAAAAAGCGGGCCGGCAAGATTAACAGCTGCCGATCGGTTTGTCTGTGACTGGAGCTACGTTATCTGCGCGCGTTCCGGATTCCACCGCTCGCGGGTTGGCCGGCTTGGGGTGACCAGTTCTTCGGATTGTCATTCGGTTCCCGCCGCTGAAACTCCTTGAATAACGCGGTTAAACACTTTTGGATGTCATTCCTGATGACGACGTCTTTCATCCATCAACACAAAAAACCGTCCGACAGACCAAGCGGCCTATCGGACGGTTTTTTTGTGTTGACGATTTGTCGGAAAAAGTGTTATCCGGCAGCCGCAGCCGACATATCGGCAAAATACTTCCGGTTGGCAAGCACCCGTTCGTCGTTCGGAATGAAGCCTGCCGCAAGCTCATTGTGCCGATTGGCAAGCTCACGCTCGCCCAGCCGATCGTAGCAAACGCATAGCTGTAAATGCGGCAGCCAGGTCCAGCACGCATGCTGCAGGATGGCGCCCGTATTCGCCGGCTTGCTTAATTCGGTAGCCAGCTTATACCAAATGACGGCTCCCGCGTAATCCTGCTCCGACATGTGCAGAAAACCGAGCCTGCAGCAGCCTTCCGCTCGCGGGTTGGCGTAAGAGAAAGCTTGCAGCGCCATTTGCTTGGCTTCGCGGATGCGTCCCAGCTGCTGAAGGCAATCCGAAGCGCGTCCGCAAGCGGAAATGTTATCCTCCACCCAGCCTTCGCCGAGCCGGAGAAATTCCTCGTACTTGGCATGAGCACGTTCCCACTGCTTATGATCGGCAAGCTCGTTTGCAAAATAATACAGGTCGCGTGGAGAGAAATCCTCGCCCGCTTCCAGGCGGCCCTCATAAATATTTAAATTGCGCGATGAATCGGTATGCTTTCTATCATGCGTCACGGCAATGTCGGCGTAGAGAATTTTCCCGTATACCTCCAAATACTCGTGTACGGCGCCGACCCAGCGGAAATTGCGGCTTCTGCGGACAAGACGGTTTCTTCGCAGGCTCGATGCCACATTGCCGTATTCATCCTTGCGCAGATGGTAGTGCATCGACACCGACTCTGTATCCCAAGGCAGCGAGGCTGCCAGCGTCCGGAGCTTCTCCGCATCTTCCGGCAGCAGAACGTCGTCCGCGTCCAGCCACAAAATAAACTCCTTCGTCGCCAAACGGAAAGCAAAATTGCGCGCCTTCGCAAAATCGTTGACCCATTCGAAATCGGCTATCCGATCGGCAAACTTGGCAGCGATTTCTTTGGTTCTGTCCGTCGAGCCCGTATCCACAATGACGATCTCGTCAACGACATCGCGAACGCTCGACAAGCAGCGCTCCAACGTCTGTTCCTCGTTCTTGACGATCATGCATAGGCTGATGGAAACCTGCCTTTTCCAATTGAAAAGCGCCTTCGGCAAATCGAAGCCCCATTTATCAAAAGCGGCTTGTTTATTGGCGGACAGCTGCTTCCAATACCAGTCGGGATCCTCCGGAAATAATGCGGGCGGCTGCATGTAACGGACGAAGCAGTCCTGAGCGATGTACAGGTTATAGCCGGCCTGCAGAGCGCGGTAACACAAATCGTCGTCTTCATACGACTCCAATAAAAAGCGTTCGTCGAACCCGCCCAGCTTATCGAACGCCTCTTTGTTAACCATCAGCAGCATGCTCAGCAAACGTGTCACCTGCCGCGCATCGCCCTGTTTGGCCAGCAGCAGCCTTCTTGCGGAACGGTCGAATTTCTCCATCGTTTCGCCTGGAAAAGGAGCGTTCTGCCAGCCGCTTACATTATGGCTTAAAGGCCCCACCATCGCCGCGTCCGGATGCCGATCCATGCACTCCGACAAGCATTCGAGCCATTGCTCGGAAACGATGCTGTGGTCACGCATAAAGACAAGACGCTCGCCGGAAGCCGCGGCCGCCCCCATATTGTAGCCTGCAGCCACTCCTACTCTCTGCGGCGTCTCCAGCGTGCGGACCGGGGCGTTCGTCTGCCCCAGGATGGTCGCGATGTCTTTCGAACCGCCGTCGTTCACGACGATTAGTTCGAACGGCTCTGCCGTAAATAACCGAATGCTGGCCAGGCAATGCTTGAATAGGCTTGCGTGCTGAGCCAGGACAATAATGCTAGTATTCATTGTAGTCCTCCTGCTGCCGAATGGAATGGGAGACCCCTCAGATTGGCAAAGCGGTCTGAGGGGGATTTCATGGATAAAAGATTCCGCGGCGTTTTCTTTAGTTACCCAGTCGAATGATCGTCAGCTTGCCTGAAGTTACGTTAACCTGCATTGGATTGTCAAAGATCTGCAGGTTAACCCAGCCGGATGACATTATCCTTACAATTCCCGTATAGGTATAACTAGTTTTAGAGACAGGGTTAATTACAGCGTAATAGGTACCGCCTACATAGATTCCAAAACCGGCATCCCCTCCGCTAGTGTTTACTTCATACTGGATATAATAGTTGCCTGGAGTAACGCTGAAGCCGTTCCCTCCCTGGACGACACTCGAGGAGTCCATTGGAATTATATTGTCTCCAATCGGTATCGAAGGCATGGGATCAGAATTGATATTGCCGGCTAGTAAATTGCTAAATGCGTAATCATTTACACCTGGAGCGCCTGTCGCCCCGGTCACACCGGTTGCTCCTGTCACACCTGTTGCACCTGTGTCACCTGTCGCACCTGTGTCACCTGTCGGACCTGTTGCGCCCGTTACACCCGTTGCTCCTGTCACACCAGTTGCTCCGTCTGCTCCCGTTACTCCAGTCGCCCCGGTCACACCGGTTGCTCCGGTTGCTCCAGTTGCTCCGTCTGCTCCCGTTACTCCGGTCGCCCCGGTCACACCGGTTGCTCCGGTTGCACCAGTTGCTCCGTCTGCTCCTGTTACTCCGGTCGCCCCTGTCACACCGGTTGCTCCCGTTTCACCGCTTGCTCCTGTCGCTCCAGTCACACCTATTGCTCCCGTGTCACCGGTTGCTCCCGTTACTCCCTGTGATCCTGTCGCTCCGGTTGCACCTGTTTCACCACTTGCTCCGGTTGCACCTGTTGCTCCTGTTTCACCGCTTGCTCCTGTCGCTCCGGTTGCTCCCGTTTCACCGCTTGCTCCTGTCGCTCCGGTTGCTCCCGTTTCACCGCTTGCTCCGGTCGAACCGGTTGCTCCCGTTTCGCCACTTGCTCCGGTCGCACCAGTCACACCGGTTGCTCCCGTTTCGCCTGTCGGGCCGGTGGCTC
Source organism: Paenibacillus contaminans (assembly GCF_003285015.1). Classification (GTDB taxonomy): domain Bacteria; phylum Bacillota; class Bacilli; order Paenibacillales; family NBRC-103111; genus Paenibacillus_V; species Paenibacillus_V contaminans. The sequence continues at coordinate 11,016 of NZ_QMFB01000034.1, forward strand.
CCGTTTTACCTGTCGGGCCGGTGGCTCCCATTTCACCTGTGTCACCTATGGCTCCAGTCACACCCGGCGCTCCGGTCTCTCCCTTTTCTCCGGTTGCTCCTGTCACCCCGGTTGCACCCGTCGTTCCGGTTGCTCCCGTTTCGCCTGTCGCACCCGTGACTCCGGTTGCACCCGTGCCGCCTGTCGCACCAGTCGCTCCTGTTTCACCCGTGACTCCGGTTGCTCCCGTGCCGCCTGTCGCACCAGTCGCTCCCGTTTCACCCGTGACGCCAGTTGCTCCCGTGCCGCCTGTCGATCCTGTGTTACCTGTCGTCCCAGTTGCTCCTGTCTCCCCGGTAACTCCGTCTGCACCCGTTCCTCCGGTCGCCCCAGTTATGCCCGGCGCTCCTCCCGGGCCTTGGTCGCCTTTCAATCCAGTTCCCGTCGGACCAGTCGCTCCCGTAGCGCCCGTCGCTCCCGTAGCGCCTGTAGGTCCTTGCGGACCTGTCGCACCTTTTTCGCCTTGCTTGGCTATTGTCGGCTTAAGTGAGATAACGTCGGTTACCTCGACCATGTAAGCTTGCTGTCCCTTATAAACGACCGATACGGGCTGGCCGGCCTTAAGCTCGGAGGCTTCCATCGTTTCGGACGAAAATTTCCCGTAAAATACGGTATCGGCATTCCACGCAAACGTTTTGCTGCTGCCGCCGGCTGCAACGGTTATGCTCTTGTCGTCGGCTGCCGTCAGCAAACCGTAAGCGACGCGTTCTTCCTTCACGCTGTCCGCTTTTATCACATAGGGCAGCGTGTTGCTCAGCAAAGCCGCCATCTGCGAGCGGGTTACGAGCTCTTGCGGCTTGAACGTATTATCGGAGAAGCCCTGAACGATCGTCAGCCTCGCGGCTGCGTTCACGTAGCCCAGAAACGCCGGAGTTATGATCCTACCGTCGGCAAAAGCCGAGACTTGGCTAGAAAGCGCAGCGGCATCACCCTCCCGATCGATCGCACGAACGACAAGCTTGGCGATCCACTCGCGTTTGGCGGCTTGGCGGCCCCACAGCTCATTCGTGTTCTCGCCGAGTTCCTTAACGTCGACCAGACCATGCTCTACCGCCACTTGCATGTACGGCTTCGCCCAATCGTCGGCCGGCAGTGAATTCCCTCCTGCGGTTGCGTCGCTTTCAAGCCCCAACAAACGAACGGCCATAACGACGGCTTCCTGATGCGTCACGTTGCTCTCCGGGTTGAAAAGTCCGTTGCCGCTTCCTTCGATAATATCGAGCAGCGCCATCTTGGCTATGTACTTCTGCGCCCACGGAACGCTGCTGGTATCGGTAAACGGAGAATTGGCGGCAGCCGCTACCATTTGTGCGGATTGGTTAAACAACACGAGCATACTCATTCCCGCTACGGCAATACGGGATTTGTCCTTCATCTCACTTCCTCCTTTTCATTGTGACTGGCATGTTTGATTGCTTGACGGAATGCATGTATCCCGGGTTTTTCTAAGCTGCGCTCGACACATTCCGCTTCGCTTCACGGTTTTGTCGCTAAGAACTTCATTATTCGACAAAAACAACCATGAACACCCTACCATACTCCTCTTAACAAATACTTAACCCGGTGAAATAGAACGAAAGACCCGCATTTCCCATGCCGAAATACCTATATAGAACGTCTTCACAAAAAAACACCGTTTGATGCTTGGTCGGCATCGAACGGTGTTTTTTATCAGAGTGGTCAGACATGCGGCACGATCGGCCTCCTTTTCCGCGCGGAGCTATTTCCGGTGCTTAAGCTCGCGATACCGGCCAGGCGGCATGCCGGTCATTTTACGGAACAGCCGGATTAAATAGTTCGCGCTGTCGAAGCCGACTTGTTCGGCGATTTCCTGAACGGTCAGCGAGGTGTTCTCAAGAAGCGACTTGGCCTTGCCGATCCGTAAATGATGGAGGTACTGCAGCGGCGTCATCCCTGTATGCTTCTTGAGGCAGCGCGTGATGTAATCGAATTGAAAGTGAAGCGCCTCCTCCATCGTCTCGCCGCGAAAAGGCTGCGCTCCCAACTGCTGCAAGTAATCCATCGCAAGCCGGCAAACGGCCGCGGACCGCGACGATTGGCGCATCCTTACGGCGTCCTGCATCAGCGTCAGCAGTTCCGCCAGCAGCGCGTGCACCTGCAGGGCGTGCTCCAGCACGAAAGACTGATGGAGCTCGATCAGCCTGTCCAATACGGCTGTCATCGGGGCCAGATCGACACGTGCCATTTTGGGCAAATACATGAACTGCTCCGATGGACTTACGTCGAAATCCCCCCCTTTGCGCAGCACGTACGGCCAAGACACTTCATCGCCGGATAGCGTTCGGACAGGCGCTGAGTGAATGAAATGCACCCAATATACATCTGTCGGCTCGATCGAGGGCCGGTGCCCGAAATGGGTTCGGTTCGGCTCAAGGACGAGCATATGGCCGGCTTCGACGGCAAACTCCCGCCCATCCTCCGTCATATATAGCGCGCCGTTCCTGACGAAAAGCACATCGTACACATCGAACGTACGCGTAAAATGCTGCATCCCCGGCTTCCATTCCGCATGCCCGACCGTAATGAATTGCGGCAGCGGCGGGATGCGCAGCTCCAAACATTCCATGACAGGCCACCTCCCTTGACGTCTGCTTACCATATCCCCATTGTACATGATAGAAAGTCGATATTGTGCTATTTCGAATCGTTTTTGTGCCTGTTTGCTTGATTGCCGAAAAGTTATCTTGGAGAAGAGTGCTTTGCAATCAAACGTATCCAAACGAGAGAGCGAGCGAAGGGACGACAGTGGTCTTTCCATCGCTATGCAGCACCGCAACACGCCGGGAGGAGCGCACATTGTAAAGCACCCCGGCTATTTCATCACCATTTTCAGCCCCCGCGCGTGACCGGCTGGGAGACGTTTTGACGTTCAACCATACATCGCAGAAAAGACGACACCAAGAACGGAGCAGCAAAATTCAGACCAAAAGGAGCGATATTAGATGCGTTTTAGACAAGTTCATCTCGATTTTCATACATCGGAGGCAATTCCCGGTATCGGCTCGCATTTCGATAAAAAGCAATTCCAAGATATGCTGAAGACCGGCTATGTCGATTCGATTACCGTATTCTCCAAGTGCCATCACGGCTGGTCATACCATCCCACGCAAGCGAACATCATGCATCCCGGCCTGTCCTTCGACTTGCTGAAGGCCATGATCGAGGCGGCGCACGAGATCGGCGTCAAAACCCCGGTGTACATATCCGCAGGGCTTGACGAGAAAACCGCCGTTCAGCATCCGGAATGGCTGATTCGCAGCAAAGAGGACCGCACCAACTGGGTCGGCGACTTTTTGAGCCCCGGCTATCATCAGTTTTGCTTAAACTCCCCCTACCTTGACCTTTTGATCGCTCAAGTGGAGGAAGTCGCTGCGAATTATGATGCGGACGGCATTTTTCTCGATATCGTCGGCGTACGGGAGTGCTACTGCCATACGTGCATCGCGCAAATCCGCAAAGAAGGCGGGGATCCGCGCAACATCGAAACGGTTCGCTCTCTCGGAGAACGCACCTATGCGAACTATACGAATCGGGTCAAGCAGGCAATCGAAGCGATCAAGCCGGGCATGCCAATCTTCCATAACGGCGGGCATATCCGCCGCGGGCGGCGCGATCTCGCGCACATGAACACCCATCTTGAGCTTGAATCTCTTCCTACCGGCGGCTGGGGCTACGATCACTTTCCATTATCCGCACGTTATGCCCAAACGTTAGGGATGGATTTCCTTGGCATGACCGGTAAATTCCATACTACTTGGGGCGAGTTTGGCGGCTACAAGCATCCTAATGCGCTCCGATACGAGGCAGCCCTCAGCATAGCGAACGGAGCCCGTTGCTCGATAGGCGACCAGCTTCATCCCGCAGGGCTGATGGACACGGCTACCTACGAACTGATCGGCGCAGCTTACCGGGAAGTTGCAGAGAAGGAAGCATGGTGTGTCAACGTGCGGAACATCGCCGATGTAGCTCTGCTTTCAGTCGAAGCAGTCGTTCCCCCCGAGGAGCTCGGAGATGCCAAAACCGGCGATGCCGATGCAGGCGCGGTAAGAATGCTGCTCGAAGGAAACATCCTGTTCGACGTCATCGATATGAATGCCGACTTCAGCAGCTACAAGGTCGTCATTTTGCCCGACGCCATCCCGGTAGACGACGCGCTCAAGCGCAAGCTTGACAGCTTCTTCGAGCAGGGCGGCAAAGTACTGGCTACAGGGCGCTCCGGTCTTGCAAAAGGAGGCGATTCGTTCGCGATCGATCTGGGCGTGCGGCGGCTATCGGATAATCCTTACCAGCCGGACTACTACCGGCCAACCGAAGCGCTTCCGGCGCTCGGCTCCGCCGCATTTATCATGTACGGTCGCGGACAGCGCATAGAGCTGACGAACGGAACGGCACTGGGCTTCCGCGAAGACCCGTATTTCAACCGCGAAGCTTTCGCTTTCTGCTCGCATCAGCATACACCGAACAGCGCGCGCAACGGCGGACCCGGCATGGCGGAATCGGCGAACGGAATTTATATCGCATGGGACATGTTTACGGATTACGCCACGAAAGGCAGTCTCGCGTTGAAGGAAATCGTGCTGTACGCGCTGCATCGACTGCTGCCGAGCGCAACGATGCGCGCCTCATTGCCGGCTCAAGGCATCGCCACTCTGCAGGAGCAACCGGAAGAACGGCGTTACGTGAATCACCTGCTATACGCCTCCCCTGTGCGGCGCGGAGCCAAAGTCGAAGTCATCGAGGACATTCTGCCGGTTCACGATGTCAACGTAGAGCTGCGTCTGCCGCACTCTGTCCGGCAAGTTTACTTGGCGCCGCAAATGACCCCGCTTCCGTTCGAGCAAACGGACGGAACCGTACGTTACACAGTGCCCAAGCTGGAATGCCATCAAATGATCGTGCTCGATTATGAAACTTAAGCTTTCTCGAAACGGCTCTTCCTGACATTGCTCGCCGACAACGAATACCCTTAATTAGATGAAACGGGGCTGTCCCAAAAGTCGTTTTCGGAGTTTTCGGCACCCACTTCACACGTGAATTCGTGTAACAAATGAACCTTCATTTCCACTTACATAGTGGTTTTGAAGGTTCTTTTGCATCATTTATGGGATTCGCCCACTTGAGCGTACCCTTTTGGGACAGCCCCGCCGAATCGAAGCAGTCGGCCGCCTCTAACAATGAACTGGAAAGATAGGTTCGCTGCTCGCAAGGTTTTGGAATCCGATCCCTCTTATTATTCAAATTTTCACAGAAATTAGGACCCTGATCGCATGAAGTAATGAAGTCCCCCTCCTGGCATTTGCCCCCGTCTTCTTTTATTGTTATCCACTATCAGAAACCATGGCCGAAATCGGTCTAGTCCATTGTTTCAGCCACCTGCCGTATGCGACCAAATCACACCTGATATCCCAACATTTTTTAGTTGCATAAATATTATATTTTAATTAAAATACGATATTTAAATCTCACGAAATGAATGTTTATTATTTACATATTTACCATCATGAAAACTCTTTCATTTTCCAAACCAGAAACAATTATTGTAATTTATTGTTATTTTATTTTAGCGCACATTCGCATCAACACTTGAAAACATTGACTCTTTACCGTTTCATTCTACCAAAGGTTTAAAACGTTGATTCGCTAAAGCGAAAAAAACCGGGTTTACAAACTGGTAATTTATTTGTAGAATGAAGTCTGTTGACTTTGTGTACTTTACCGAAACGAAGTGAAGGTGAGCCGCTTGAAAGAAGCTATTTTGGAAGTGAAAGCGCTGCGGACTGTCTTTAAAGACAAGAAGCGCGAGAAAACAATTGTAGACGGGATCGACTTCGAAATAAAACCGAATGAAGTCGTCGCTTTAGTCGGGGAATCCGGCTGCGGGAAAAGTATGACGTCCTTATCGATCATGCAGCTTCTGCCCCGGTCCGGTGAAATTGTCGGCGGCGAAGTTCGTTTTCGCGGACGCAACCTGCTTGACTTGAAAAAGCGGGAAATGTCGAAAATTCGCGGACAGAACATTTCTATGATTTTCCAAGAACCGATGACCTCGCTCAATCCCGTTCTCACGATCGGTACACAGATGACGGAAGCCATCATTCGACATACGAAGGTTCCAAAACTGGAAGCGGTTTCAGTTGCGGACGAATGGCTGCGCCGCGTCGGGTTTCCGGATCCGGCCCGGATACGCAGGGAATACCCGCATCGCCTGTCCGGCGGCATGCGTCAACGGGTCATGCTGGCTATGGCCATGACATTGAAGCCGGAGCTGCTTATCGCGGACGAGCCGACGACCGCTTTGGACGTAACCATACAAGCCCAGGTCCTCGATCTGATGCGCGAGCTTGTGAAGGAAACGAAAATGTCGGTTTTGTTCATTACGCACGATCTTGGGGTCGTCGCCGAAATGGCCTCTCGGGTTATCGTCATGTATGCCGGGCAAATCGTCGAAACGGCCGATGTCCGCACTCTATTCACCTCTCCGCTGCATCCGTACACGAAGGGCCTGCTGAACTCCACGCCCCGTATGCACGGAAGCATCGAGAAGCTGTCGCCTATTCCAGGCTCCGTGCCGCCTGCCGGATCTTTCCCGGAGGGCTGCCGTTTTGCAGCGCGTTGTCCGATGGCGAAGCCGGAATGCAGCGCACGCATGCCGGAATTACGCGACATCGGCTCGGGTCATCAGGTCCGCTGCATCATGGTTTAACCGCAGCCGGCCTTTTCGAATCGTTGATAAAGGGGGACAGGGAACGTGAAAGCTCCGCTTCTTGAAGTGAAGGATCTCCGGAAGCATTTTCCAATCGGAGGCAAAAGCAAGAACGGCGTCGTCAAAGCGGTCGACGGCGTCAATTTGACGGTACACGAGGGCGAAACGCTCGGAATCGTCGGCGAATCCGGCTGCGGAAAGTCGACGGTCGGACGGCTTATTTTGCGCTTGCTCGATTTGACCAGCGGTGAAATTATTTTTAACGGCAAGGATCTCGGCCGAATGAGTCAACGCGAGCTCCGGCCGCTGCGCAAAGATTTGCAATGCGTGTTTCAAGATCCGTTCGCTTCGCTCAATCCGCGGATGTCGGTAGGAAGCGCAATTGCCGAGCCGATGTATTTGCAAGCCGGTCTCAGCCGCGCCGCCGCTAACAAGCGTGCGGAGGAGCTGCTCGAAACCGTAGGTCTCAGCGCGCAAGCCGCTGCGCTGTATCCGCATGAATTTTCGGGCGGCCAGCGCCAGCGTATCGCAATTGCAAGAGCGATTTCGCTGAAGCCGAAGCTCATTATCGCCGATGAGGCGGTATCTGCACTCGACGTATCGATCCAGGCGCAAATCGTGAACCTGCTGGGCGACCTGCAGGCGCAAACCAAAGTATCCTACTTGTTCATCTCGCATAACTTAAGCATCGTCCGGCATATTTCGGATCGCGTGGCTGTTATGTACTTAGGCCGCGTCGTTGAAACCGCGACTCGCGACCAATTGTTCGACAGCCCGAAGCATCCGTACACACAAGCTTTGTTGTCTTCCGTGCCTGAGCCGGATGTCGATCAGAAGCGCGAACGCATCGTTCTGAAGGGCGAAGTGCCGAACGCGGCCAACCCGCCGTCAGGCTGCGCCTTCCATCCGCGCTGTCCGCATGCGACGGACCGCTGCCGGATCGAGCAGCCCGCATTCCGCGAAGTGGAGCCGGGGCATTTCGCCTCGTGCCATTTCATATAAAAAGCTTCAAGAGAGGGGAAACACTGATGTCTAGAACTTCTTTCGGCAAAGTTACAACCGTAGCGCTTGCCGCAGTCATGTCCACCAGCTTGTTCTTGTCCGCTTGCGGTTCGAACAGCTCGGACAACAAAACCGATGCTTCCGCATCGCCAAGCGCCTCGACCGCACCTAAAGGGGAGAAGGTAGACGGCGGCGAAATTACGACGGCATACCTCGCAGATCCTCAAGGCTTTATCCGCTTCTGGGCGACGACGACTACTTCCACAGAAGTGATCGATCTTGTTTTCAGCAGCCTGTACGATTTCAACGAAAAGCAAGACATCGTGCCCGACCTCGCCGTAGGCCAGCCGACTTTCTCGGATGACAAGCTTGCGATGACCGTCAAAATCCGCACGGACGCGAAATTTTCCGACGGCCAGCCGGTAACCGCCGACGACGTCGTATTTACTTACAATATTCCGCTGAACCCCGACTACAAAGGGCCGCGCAAAGGCACGTTCGAGAAAGTGACGAAGGTCGAGAAAGTCGACGATTCCACAATCAAATTCTCGTTCAAAGAGCCGCATGCAGGCTTTATCGATATGATGATTTACAACATTTTGCCGCAGCACTTGCTGAAGGACGTAGCGGTGAAGGATATGGACAAATCCGAATTCTTCAAAAAGCCGATCGGCTCCGGTCCTTACAAGCTGGATGAGTGGAAGCAAGGACAATACCTGAAGTTCAGCCGTGTAGACTCGTACTTTGGCGGCAAACCGGCAATCGAGAAAGTGAACGCCAAAATCGTAGCCGACGCCAACGCCATGATGGCTCAGCTGCAAACCGGCGAAATCAACGTCGTTGCCGTACCTGCGGACCAGCTTGCGGCAATCGAGCAATTTACCAAAACAAGCCCTGACAAGCTCAAGCTGCAAAAAGGCATCAAAGCTTCCACCTACTCGTTCGTAGCGTGGAACCTGAACAACCCGCTGTTCCAAGACAAAAAAGTGCGTCAAGCGCTGTCGACGGCAATCGATCGTCAAGGCATCATCGACGGCGTAGCCGAAGGTCAAGGCGTAATCGTCAACAGCCAAACGCCTCCGACATACTGGAACTTCACGGACAGCGTGCCGAAATTCGATTTCAACGCTGAGAAAGCGAAGCAGCTGTTTGCGGAAGCCGGCTGGAAAGATACCGACGGCGACGGCATTCTCGACAAAGACGGCAAAAAATTCGAGTTCGAAATGCAAAACATTCAAGGCAACAAAGTTCGTGAAAAAGCGATGACCGTTATTCAGCAACAGCTGAAAAAAGTCGGCGTCGTGGTCAACACGCGTCTGTTCGAAGGTTCCGCCTTCTCGAAAAACTTCCAAGGCAAAAACTTCGAATCGATCTATTATGCTTGGAGCATCTCCGGAGACCCGAATCCGAAAGGCATCTGGCACTCCGCTGAAATCGAAACAGGCTTGAACACCGTATCGTACAAAAATCCGGAAGTGGACAAGCTGATCGACGAAGACTTGCTCACCTTCGATAAAAACAAGCGTAAAGAAATTCTCGGCAAAGTCGACGCGCTGATCGCGGAAGACCAGCCGTACACGTTCCTGTACTCGCCGACTACGACAATGGCATATCCGGCCAAACTTGAAGGCTTCAATGCGGAGCGCGACAGCCTGAAAGAAGTCGAGAAATGGTACTTCACGAAGTAATAGACTAGTATTTCCCCACGAGGATAAAAGGCTGCCGGCGTTCTCGACGCTGCCGTTTACCGAGACATACAAGCAATGAAGGGTACGTTTTCCGACCTTTTCAATAAGGCGTTAACCCTTCATTGCGGGGAAATTCCCAATCGCAAACTGCGTTTATCTTAAGGAAAGAAGTGAAATCCGTTGGTCCTCTACGCATTCAGGCGTTTATTAAACGCCATACCGATATTGATCGGCATCACGATCATTTCGTTCATCTTTGTCCACATGGCTCCCGGCGGACCGCTTTCGCAAATTGCCGAGGACCCGACGATCAAGGCTGTGGACAAGGAGAACCTGATCAAAGCCTACGGCCTGGATAAACCGCTTACGACACAGTACTGGGAAATGATCAGCGGCATGGCGCAGGGGGACTTCGGCACTTCTTTCTTCAAGAACGAACCGGTCTCCAGCATTATTCTGGATCGTTTGCCGAACACGCTGCTGCTGACGGTAACAAGCTTTATCGTCGCCATGCTGATCGGCATACCGATAGGGATCATTTGCGCACTCAAGCCGAATTCGCGGTTTGACCAAATCGTTTCCGGCATTACGTTTGCAGGCATATCTTTGCCTACATTTTGGCTGGGTATTCTATTGATCATGTTTTTCGCGGTTAAACTTGGCTGGCTTCCTTCCGGCGGTCTCAAATCGCTGAACGGAGATTTCAGCTTAATGGATCGCATCAAACACTTGATCCTGCCAATCCTGACGATGGCCGTCGGCGAGCTGGCCGTATGGACGCGGTATATCCGCTCCAGCATGATGGAAATCGTCAACCAGGATTACATGCGGACGGCAAGAGCCAAGGGGCTCAAAAGCAGCCGGATTCTTGTGCTGCACGGCTTCCGGAACGCGCTCATTCCGCTTGCTACTCTGTTCGGTCTTGCCATTCCTTCGTTTTTCGGCGGCGCGTTGTTTACCGAAAAGGTATTTTCGGTTCCCGGCATGGGCCTACTGTTCACTGAAGCGGCATTCCAGCGGGATTATCCGATCATTTTCGCGATTACGACGATCGCTGCTTTCCTGACTGTTTTCGGCAATATTATCGCCGACGTGATGATTGCGGCTCTTGATCCGCGCGTCAGCCTCGGCAATAAAGAAGTGAAGGTGTGAGAACGATGAACGTAGCTCTTTCCAATACGAGTCCGGTTGCAGCAAAGGCTCCCAAGAACCGCGCATGGGAACGATTCAAGAGGAACAAGCTCGCGGTCGTCGGTCTTTGCATCCTGACCGTCTTTATCTTGATTGCCCTGCTGGCGCCGGTCATCGCGCCGCATGATCCGGCCGAGCAGGATTTGCTGCAGAAGCTGAAGCCGCCAAGCTCCGAGCACTGGCTCGGCACCGACGAGCTCGGGCGCGACCTGCTCAGCCGTACGATGTATGGCGCCCGCATTTCGCTCGCGGTAGGTATTTTTGCGGTCGTGTTCAATCTGGTCATCGGGATCGCCGTCGGCGCGATTGCCGGTTATTACGGCGGGAAAGTGGATAGCGCGCTGATGCGTTTTGTCGATATTATGCTCACGTTTCCGCAGCTGTTCGTACTCATTACAGTCGTTACGCTGCTGAAGCCGAGCTTGACGAATATCATCATCGTGCTGGTCGTGTTCGGCTGGATGACCAAAGCCCGCTTGCTGCGTGGCCAGATTTTATCCATGAAAAACCGCGAGTTCGTAGACGCCGCGCGCACGATCGGAATGTCGGATTTCCGCATCATCTTTAAGCATGTGCTGCCGAACGCGATTGCGCCCGTCATCGTCTCCGCGACCTTGCAAATGGGCGGGATGATTTTGGCGGAGTCTTCGCTCAGCTTCCTCGGACTCGGCATTCAGCCGCCGACGGCAAGCTGGGGGAACATGCTGCAAGGCGCTTACAACATGACCGTCATGCTGAAGGCGCCATGGGTGGCGATCGCTCCCGGCTGTATGATCTTCCTGACGATCCTTAGCTTCAACTTCGTCGGCGACGGCCTCCGCAACGCTTTCGATTCGCGGTAGGTTGGATTATTTTCGGCAACAAGGCGGGAAAAAGGCATATAACAGGAAAAACTACAGCTACATTTGGATATTTACGCTTATTTAAGCAGTATCCATAATAGTAGCTGTAGTTTTTCCATTTATATCGATGAATCAGCGGGATTTTCGAAATTCAGCTGTAGTTTTTCCATTTCGCTTAGCGCTTGATCCATGTTTTTTATTAAACCGCGCAACTAACCTTCTACTCCCCCACGCACTCGCTCAAGAACGCAGGCTGATAGCCATGCTCCGTCGCCCATTTTGCAGCCGTCAAGAGCTTCTCTCTGAAATCCGGCTGGTAAGCCGAATAGTCGGAGTAGAAATACTGCTCGTGAATCATCAGCTCGATAAAGCCCGCTTCGTGCGGATTGGCGCGAACATGATCCAGCAGCGGAACGATATCTTCCTGGTTCGTTTTGTCCAGCACCATGTCGATTTTGGCAAATACGATGTCCTCGCTGTGGTCCTTCCAGAAATCGCGCTTGTTCAGATGAGCGATCCGGTCTTTGTCCAAATAGTATGAAACGATCGGCTCCCCGTCAACGAACTTGAAATACCCCGCCAGCGTGCCAATGCCGAATCCGCGCAAAGCTCTGGCGCCTTCGCGCGTCGCCTCGCCCCAATGGACGGTCGTAACGGGACTCAGCGACTCTTCCCCGGCAAAACGGATAATCTCCCTCGTAACCTTCTCGCAATCCGCCAAAATAATTTCGGTCGCCGTCGACTTATAAGGCTTATCGGGAAACTCCTGATTCGCGTGGAACGTCAGCCGCAGCCAGTGAGCGTTAGCCTTCCACTCTTCCTTGTACTTGTCCGGCATTTGGGACAGGTCGAAGCCTTCCGTGCTATAAAACAGATTCAGATGCACTTTCGTTCCGTACGTATCGTACAGCTCTTTATAAACGCTCAAGTATGGATTTTCAAAAATGGATTCGTATTTATCGCTGTTAGCCGCAATATCCCGCAAAAACCAAATATTATCGTCGACCGATACCCGGTATTTTTGCGTAGCGTTTCTCAGCCAGTATACGGTAACCTCTTCGGTATTACCGGTTCCCTCTTCCGCGATCGCAATCGTATTCCGGTAGCCGTCCAAGCCGATCTCCGCGGCAAACCCGTCGCCCGACCGTTCCGCCGCAGCCCCGTTCACCGTAAACTTACTCTCCGCAGCTCCGGCCAAACGCACCTGGATGTATAACCTTTCCTCCCGTACAATGCCGTCATACTCATTCAACATATCGCCATCCAATGGAAAAAGCAGCGCTGAAGTTCCGTTCATTTTGCTCATATGATTGCTCCTTAATGATATATTGTTATGGAAAGTTTATTGGCTCGCATGGCTTCTATTATTATACAACATTACTCCACTATCGAACAGGTATGATACAAGTTTAATATGTAAAACCAACGAACTCCTCTTCCTCCCTCCTTTGGCTTAGTATCCGGTTTAACAGTCTTCATTGTTGGGGAGTCGGCAAATGAAAAAGCAACGTGTAGCCCCCCCAATAACCAAGGGTTTTACACGTTGCTTGTTAAAAGCGCCGGAGCCGCAAACTCATCCAAGCTCGCGCACCATCTTATAGTTCCCGGGCTCCGCCCGGAAGCCGATCAGGTCCCGGTTGATTCGCAGCATCGGGCCGTTCATCGAATCGTTGTGCGTCTTCAAGTAGGGAACACCGCAGGAGATGGCGGTTCGCACGGCGAGCATCTTTAGGGCAAGCGTAATACGGCGTCCGCGGTATTCCCGAAGCATGCAGGTGTAATCGTGATACATCGCGCGCGTCTGCTCGTTCTGCTGCAGCGCGACGGCGCCGATATAGCGTTCGCCATCCTTGGCGATATGGAACCATTCCGGCCGTACGCCGGCCGAATCGATGTTCCATTTGCGCCATTCCTCGAACCAAGGAAAATCGCCGGCATAACCCGGAATATCGGGATGCGTTTCCTTGTAAAGCTCATACAGCTTTCTCTCGCTCGCCGCTCCCGGCTCATCCGCCAACGTGACGAAGCGGATTCCGGCTCGCTCTGCCTCGGCTATCGAATCATACAGTCCGCCGCCGTCGAACGCTTCCAGATCCAGAACGGATTCGAACATATGGCGTTCTTGGACATAATCGCGGCGCTTCGCGAAAGCGATCGAAGACTCATCCGACTCTCTTATGTAGTCGATCAGACGGGAAGCCTTGACCTCCCCAGCCCATTCATAGAGCGCCGCATACAAGGCTCTTCCTATTCCTCTGCCCTGGCTATCCGGTTGTACGACAACCGTTTGAAACAAGGTTCCGGGCTCCGTCCATGGCGCCCGGGAAGCGATCGCGTAACCGACGACTTGCCCTTCTCCGTCTTCCGCGACCCATTTGGGACGATCCCATCCCATAAGCCGGCCGTCTTCATCATAGTGCAGCTTGCCGGGAGGAATTTTATCCTCCTCTTCCTTCAGACGTTCGGCCGTCGTCGGCTCCGACCAGATCGTATTTAGAATCGGCGCCACGGCCGCGTAATCATCAGGCTGCCGCATTCGCCGAATAACAAACTTCGTCATCCTACTCCCCCCATCCGAATCAAGTAATCTCTCCATCATGATTATCCCATGCCTTGTAGTCCGTTACATGGGGGAGTTTGACTATAGGAGAAGATTCTGACGCGGAACCGGGGAAATCGAAATATTCGCCGGCGTGAAATAATCGTGCAACCAAAACATATAGCTCTGAATGAACGGAAGCAAGCCGCCGAGGCTCATGAAGGATGCACTCAAGCAACAGTTGTAAGGTCTTTTGGTCCATTTCAAAAGCGACCGAAACCATTTATACTTTAAATAAATATAGATTAATAGGGAGTGTAGAGAAAATGAGGAAAAAGTGGGTAGCGTCCGCAATCGGCGCATCTTTGCTTCTAGGCGCTAGCGCAGGCGTATATGCGGGTGCGAATTTACAGGAAATCACAGCTTACCTGAACCACAGCATCAAAATCAAAGTTGACGGGAAGCCGGTCGAGCTTAAAGATGAAGATGGGAATCCGGTCATTCCGATTACTTACGACAATAAAACTTACCTGCCTGTCCGCGCGGTTTCCGATTCGTTAAAGGTTGCGGTGGATTGGGATAACGAGACGTCGACCGTCCTGCTCGGGGAAAAAGTGGACGGCGTCTCCATCGATACCGGAGAGGAATTAAGCATACATACTACCCAAGATCCGGCGCAAACGACTTTTAAGGGCAAGGATTATAAATTGGCCATTACATACGCGGGTAACGACAGCATCATGTTTTATCCCAAAAAGAACTATCAAAAGCTGTACCTGCAAATCGCCGCAATCGACCAGGACATGGAAATCGAGTTCAAGGATAGCGATACTTTCCAAACGCTGAAGGCAAAAACAACGATCAAGGCAAACAGCGGCTTGAACACGATTGAAGTCGATATCGGCGGGATTTCCGAAATTTGGACCGACGTTTCCGTGAAAAATGGCGGCTCTTTCTTCATACCGATTACGACGTCCTATTATAAATAATAGGATTACCGGCTCGAAATATAAGCAATCGTCATGTGAAACATATAAAGTCTTATCTTTTATGAAAAAAAGGGATCTCCGAGCTTGCCGGAAATCCCTTTTCTTTTGCTATGACGTTATTATTTTTTGACGCTTCCGTCCTTGCCTTCTCCCGAGATCCGCTCGTACAGGAAGTCGACGATGTGGACCGCCTCCATCTTGCCCGATTGACCGTGGCGTTCGACGCCCAGCTTCATCTGCAGCAGACAGCCCGGATTGCTCGTAAGCAGGTAGTGCGCGTCCGTTTTCTTGACATGCTCCATCTTATGGTCGAGAATCTGATTCGCCATTTCCGGCTGCGTCAGGTTGTAAATACCCGCCGAGCCGCAGCAGCGGTCGGATTCCTTCAGCTCGACGAACTCGATGTCGGCGACGCTCTTCATCAGCTGGCGAGGCGCCGTGCTCGACTTCATGACATTGCGCAAGTGGCACGAATCCTGATACGTAATACGCGTCGTGCCGCAGGACGAGCCGTCCTTGCCGCAGGAAGGCGCCTTCGTACCCGATTGCAGCGCATTCGCAGCCGCGGCGGCATCCGCAAAATGCGGAATGCGGCCTTTCTCGACGATGAGCTGGCTGACGTCTTTAACGCGCTTGGCGAACCATTCTCCGCCGTCCGCCCATTCCGGATCGTCATGCAGCAGGTGATCGTACTCGACGAGCAGCGCGCCGCAGCCGCCTGCGTTCGATGCGATGTAATCGACGCCCGCGTCTTTGAAGGCGCGGATGTTCGAACGGGCCAGGCCGCGCGCCAAATCCATCTCGCCGCTGTGCGCATGAAGCGCGCCGCAGCAGTTTTGCGTTTCCGGGATGACGACCTCGAAGCCCGCTTCGGATAGAAGCTTCACGGTATTCACATTTGTTTGCGTAAACAGAACGTCCATGATACAGCCGCGGAACATGCCTACGCGGGCGATCGGCGTCCCTTTGGCCGGTACGAACGTGCCAATCTTCTCGATGACGCCCTTGCTCGAAGCCTCCGGCAAGATCGTCTCCATCTCGCGCATATGCGACGGGAACAGCTTCATGATGCCGGCTCCGTGCACGAGGCGGCGAACGCCGCTTTTTTGATAGAAGCTCAGGCTCGCGCCAATCCAGCGCATCCGGTTCTGATGCGGGAATACCTTTTTGAACGCAACGTTCCGGGCGATCTTCACCCACCAGCGGTGCGAATCGGTATGATCCTCGATCGCGTCGCGCGCTTGCTCGATCAACTGCCCGTATTGAACGCCCGCCGGACATGCCGGCTCGCAGGCGCGGCAGCCTAGACAATGGTTCATTTGATCCTCGAACGCTTTATCCGGTGTCATGATGCCGTCCGCGACGGCTTTCATCAAGGCGATACGGCCGCGCGGCGATTCGGGCTCGAAGCCCGTTTCTTTGAACGTCGGGCATGCCGGCAAACAGAAGCCGCAGCGCATGCAGTTGGTCAATTGCTCGTAATCCAGCGACAATTTCAGCTTTTGCGCAAGCGGGTTGTTCGCAAACGGGTCGAGCGTAGGAGTGGAAGTCCCGCCGCCATGTCCCCCATGCGCATCATGCTGTTTCAGTGCTTGCTCAGCCACGTTGGATCACCACCCTTTTGCGCGTTTCACGCGCGAACATTTTGCCCGGATTGAGCAGGTTATTCGGGTCGAAAGCCTGTTTGATGCCGCGCATCACATCGATGCCTGCTTTGCCGACTTTCCATTCCAGATACGGCGCTTTGACGAGGCCGACTCCATGCTCTCCCGTAATCGTGCCGCCTAGCTCGATCGCCGCTTCGAAAATTTCCGCAAACGCCTCTTCGACGCGGTGAATTTCTTCCGGGTCGCGCGCATCGGTCGTTGCCGTCGGATGCAGGTTGCCGTCGCCGGCGTGGCCGAACGTACAAATTTGCACGTTGTATTTTTGCGCGATTCTATTGATTTCAAGTACCATATCGGCGATTTTGGAGCGAGGCACGGTCGCATCCTCCAAAATCGTCGTCGGACGCAAGCGGGCCAAAGCCGTAAATGCGCTGCGGCGAGCCGTCAGCAGCTTAAGCGCCTCGTCCTGGTTTTGCGCTACGCTTACTTGAGCCGCTTTCTCCTCTTCGCAAATGCGCGTAATGAGCGCGATGTCGCGTTCGACAGCCGATTCCTCGGCGCCGTCTTGTTCGATCAGCAGGATCGCAGCCATATCGAGCGGCAAACCAAGCTTGGCAAAATCGTCGACGACGCGAATCGTCGGATTGTCGAGAAATTCGAGCGTAGCCGGGATGATCCGGTTTTCGATAATCTTCGAAACGGTGCGTGCGGCTCCATAAATATCCGTGTACATCGCCAGCATCGTCTTTTTATATTTCGGCGGCGGAATGAGCTTCAGCGTCGCTTCGGTAATAATCGCGAGCGTTCCCTCGGAGCCGACGAGCAGCTTCGTCAGGTCATATCCTGCAACATCCTTCATCAGCTTGCCGCCTGTGCGGATAATTTCGCCGCTGGCAAGAACGGCTTCAAGACCGATGACGTAATCTTTGGTCGTGCCGTATTTCAGACCGCGAAGTCCGCCGGAGCACTCGGCGATGTTGCCGCCGATCGTCGAAATCGCCATGCTGCTCGGATCGGGCGGGTAAAACAACCCGAGTTCTTCAACATGCGTAATGAACTCCTTCGTATTCAGTCCCGGTTGAACGATAGCCGTCAAATTTTCGAGATCGACTTCCAGGATACGGTTCATCCGGTGCATGACCATGACGATGCCGCCCTCCGTCGGTACCGTCCCCCCGCATAAATTCGTGCCCGACCCGCGGCTTACGATCGGAATGCGGTGCTTCGCCAGCACCTTGACGATATCCGATACTTCCTGCGTACTGCCCGGATAAATAACGCCGTCCGGCAGCGATTGCAGCATCGGCGTTCCGTCATAGGAATGCGTAACGAGCGTCTCGTTATCATCTTTATAGTATTTATCCCCAACAATGGCGCGAAGCTCGCGTTTAACCGATTCCTCCAGCATGAAAACAGCCTCCCCTAATATAACCGAGATCCTCAAAATAAATCAGGTCATCTGATGACTTTTGTTCTATTATATCGTATGCTTAAATGAGTGTATAGAGTGAGAATCAAAAACGCTGGGAGAAAATATATAACGCCATTATCAGCCGACTTTGGAGGAAAACGATGAACGCAAATCCGCTAAAGCCGCCTAAAGGCTATGAGCTTGTTATGGAACATATCAAAAAACAAATCGAAAGCGGCGCTCTGCCGCCCGGAACGAAGCTTTCTTCGGTCGTCGATCTCGCGGGCAGCTACGGCGTCGGCCGTTCTACGATCCGCGAAGCATTAAGCGCGCTTAAAGCGATGGGCTGGCTCGATATTCGCCAAGGCGGAGGAACGTTTGTTAAAAAGGAGCTGCCTGGGGAAACTACGGAGGATAAACCGTTCGGAACGTTATTTCAGAAAACCGATTCGCTGCAGGAGGTGCTCGAGGTGCGCAAGCTGCTGGAGAGCGGCTGCGCGTCGCTTGCCGCAGTAAACCGCAGCGAGGAAGATCTGCGGCTTCTAGGCGAGATTTTGGAGGAAATGTCTTCGCTTCTTGACGATGAAGCCGCCAGCGAGCAAGCGGACGTCCGCTTTCACCTTCAGATCGCCAAGGCGACCGGAAATTCGCTGCTCGTGCAAATGATGGAGTCGCTCTCCCAGCGTATGCATGCGTCGATGAAGGATTTGCGGCGGCTCTGGTTTTACGCGGAGCGTGCTTCGGCCGAACGGCTGCTGGACGAGCACCGCAGCGTGTTCGAAGCGATATCCGCACAGGACGGCTCGCTTGCCGGCGAGCGGATGCTTAAGCATTTGCTGAAGGTGGAGAACGTGCTGCGCAAAGCGAATGCGGCGGGAAATTGATAGAGAAATGCGCGTCTCGGCGGACTTAGAGTTCCATCGCCGAGGTGCGTTTTTTTCTCTATCGATCAACTCAGCATAGCGAATTCAACACTTTGCCGATGCTGTCGCGGATGACGAATCGCGCCTGGCTGTCATACGGCGTGGACGATTTGTTGATCAGGATCAGATTGTCTCCCCGGTATAGTCCGACGAGTCCCGCAGCGGGATTGACGGTCAGCGACGTTCCGCCGACGATCAGCACATCCGCTTCAGAGATCGCGGCAATCGCTTGTTCGAGAACCGCTTCATCGAGCATCTCTTCGTACAGCACGACTTCAGGCTTAACCGTCCCGCCGCATTCATCGCAAACCGGAATGGCATCCTCGCTCGCAACAATGTGCTCCAGCGCAAAAAACTTCGCGCAGCTCATACAGCGGTTTCGGTGCACGGAGCCGTGCAGCTCCAATACGCTGCCGCTGCCTGCCAGTTGATGCAGACCGTCGATATTTTGCGTAATGACCGCTTTAAGCCTGCCATCCCGCTCCAGCTGAGCCAATGCGACGTGGGCCGCGTTCGGCTTGGCGTCCTTGTAGATCATTTTCGACCGGTAAAACTCGTAAAATTGTTCCGTATGCTCCGTAAAAAAGCTGCGGCTCAGCATCACCTCCGGCGGATAAGTTTGCTTCGTTTTCGTTTGGTAAAGTCCCGCTTCCGAACGAAAATCCGGAATGCCGCTCTCCGTAGACGTCCCCGCTCCCCCAAAAAAGACGATATTCCGGCTCGCCGAAACGATACGCTTAACCTCTTCGTATGACATGTTCCGCACAACCTTTCCCTATTCCCCTAACTGATGATTGAGCAAATTATACACAGTACACAAGCCGACAGCAACGTTTGAAAGCCCCCTGTTTTCCAGGAGGCTGTAAATCATGGTGAGCAACACGCCATTCGGCAATTGTCGCCTGATCTGATCGCTAAGTGCGTTTAAGCTCCCCCTCGATCGAGCAAAAAAGCTGTTTTTTCTCGATTTCCTTTTTCACTTTGCCGATCGACTTGTCCCCGATTTCAAAAGCGCGAGTCAGATCACTCACGATATGATTACGAATCGGCTTGGCATTTTTCAGCTCGTCCATCAAAAGGGGATCGTCCGTCTCCACGATCAAGGCCTGTCGGATTCGTATTTTCCCGCTTTTCATTTCCCAATCTTGAAGCATTTGACTGACGTCCTCAGGCACCCCATGCTCGCTGTTCGCAACCAGATAATCAGCGATTTCTTTCATTTCGATTCCTTGATTCAGCGCGTTGACCATTGATGCGAACGATAGCCTGTAAACCGGTTCCATACCTTCGGAAGCTTTCTCCGCAAACCGGTCGAAAAACAGCTTATGAACTTCCAGGGAGGCCGTGATATCGCCGTTCGGATGAATGATCAGTCCCGTTTGCCTGCGCGCAAAAGAATCGCCCAATCCGCTCTCATATGCATCATTGATGCCTAGTAGATACGCCCCGAACTCATTCAAGCGGAAATATAGCACTTTCTCAAAATTGAAGTACACCTCGTTCTCCGAGTACACAAACCCGATGTCGACCATCCCGATTGCGGACAGGTACTCCAGCAATGCTACCTCGACGAATCTGCCCTCAATTTCATCCCAGCTATGTTGGATGCAATAGTATCGGTGATAGGAGTCATATGTAAGAATTTCTCCTGTTACCAAGGTAAGAAAGTTTCTGTCCTTCTTCTTGATATAATAAAGCAGTTCCTCTACAGCTATCCACTCATTCATCGGACATAAGCGCAAATAGGATAATAAAAGCGCTCTGCAGCTTTTGAAATGCGCCCCTCTCTCCGTCTGCGCCTTGATCTCGCGAATACGTCCAAGTTCATCTATGTGACTATCGTTAAGGTACGCTTCAAGCAGCAGCCTGCCCTTGTCGATATGGCTTCCTGCCAGGAAGGACTCCGCGTCCAACCCGAGCGCAAGCACGCCGTTATCGTCCCGCAAGACCGATGCAGCCAGCAGCAGCCGGGATATGCCGTAGATTCGCGTCGTTTGCTCGACTACCCGGATGTTTTCCAGTTCCCCTTCACTTGGCAAAGGCTCCTTTAATTCGAGAACCTCGTCCATTTTCAATACGGCGGCTTTGGTCGGCATTCAGCTTCCCTTGGTCGTTCTAAGCTTGAAGCTGTTAGCGAGCTTGACGATCGCTATTAAATCCCGTTCGAAGCCGGAACCCGGCGCCAGCCTATGGTCCGTTCTGTCCTCGATCCGTTCCTGTACAGGGGAAAACCGGATTTCGATCGGCTTCACCATTCGTTGCAGTATGGCAAATAACGGAGCTGGAATATTCCTCCCGATAAAAAACAACCTTGCCGGCGAGTGTTGCTCGAACAGATCGGCAACATGTCGAGAATAGTGGCTCCATAGGGGCTTTCGGTCATATTTTTCGAAAATAGGATTGATATCTTCGCTCTCCAAGACCTGAAAACTCCGCACGTATTCTTCCATAAGCTCCTTTTCCAGGCCGTGGAGCCGGCTCCACAGAGCGATTATGTTGTCTTCGTTGGACAGATAAGCGTTTAACTCAGCTATCATTTCCGCTTTTCTCATTTTTGTATGACGCAAGCCTGCAAGCTTTAACAAAATCGGTAACGATTCGTAGCTCCGGAAGGTAGAGGTTGTCAAATTTTCTAAGTAAACGCTCAAATCCACAATACGTTCCCCTTTATTTCAAGCGTGCAACGCAACCGATGCCACTCTGCCGCCGCGTTCAGATTGTTCAATGCCCGTTGTCCCATATGCCCTTTATTATACATGACTTTCGGCTTACTGAATATCGCAGCATACTACTTTACAACAGCTTGCGCATACTTATGTGGGGCCGCCAATTGACAATCCGTTCATGTTTCCATCCGACATGGAAAACCGTCCGGTTCCCCGGACGGTTTGGCTTTAACGCAGCTTGATATTCCCAAATATCCCCTACACATCTCTTCGCAGCGCGCGAAGCACATCGACCTTGGTCGCCCGTTTCGCCGGACGGGAGCCGGATAATATTGCGACGCCAAGCGATATGACGGCGGCAATAATAACCAGCAGCGGCGGAATGAGCGAGAAGCGGAAATCCGCAGGCACTTTCTCCTCCAGGAACGATTGGATCAGGATCGGCAGAGCCGTGTTGACCGCAATCGACAGCACGTACGAAACAATGATGCCGATGACGGCGCCGAATAAACCGATTAATCCGCTCTCAAGCAGGAAGATGCGGCGGATCGCCGACGGATGCGCGCCGATCGCTTTCATGATGCCGATATCCTGCGCCCGTTCGGTCACCGCCATCGTCATCGTATTAAAGATGCCGATCGAAGCGATCAGAACGGCGATCGTGCCGACGAAGACAAGTCCGATTTTCATAATCAGAAACACCATGTTGACCTGCTTCAATTCATTGGCGATCGAATGGTTCAAATACCCCTTGTCGCGAACCTGCTCCCCGATTCCTTTGACATACTGAGCGCCGTCCGCAATGACCTGCACCTGCGTATACTCGCGCGGCTCAGCCGGCGATTTGGGCTGCTCGCGCTGCGCTTGATTTTTCTCGTCCTTCGATTCGGGCTGACGGATTTCCCCGAGCTGCGTCCCGGTAATCGACTCGATCTTCTGCAGAACCTCTTCTCCGATATATACGCTCTTATCTTTCTTCCATTCGCGCGTCGGTTCTTTCGTAACGCCCACGATCGTGACCGTCATCGGCGTCTTCTGCTCGGCGCCGTTCACCAGCTGACGCACCTCGAACTGCAGCTTCTTGCCGATCAAATCCTTGGCAGGGGCGGATTCCGGCTTGCTCGGTGCGGTCGCGCTCCCCTCGCTCTGCTCTTCGCCGGTAGGCTCGGCCTCCCGGATATTGTAACCGATCACGACTTCGTCGGCTCCCTGCGGCAGACGGCCTGCGCTAAGCCCGAAGCCCGCCTTCGTCTCGGCCTCGAAGTCGACGGCGATCGTTCCGCCGCCCGGCACCGCCGTTCCGTCGACGGACATGTTCAACCCTTGCCGAAGGTAATTCCGGTAGGTGACCGCTTTAACATGTTCGACCGAGCGCAAATATTGGAGGTCGTCGCCGGTCATTTCGTTTACGTGCTTGCCTCCTACTTCTTTTCCCCATACATCGATCGCCGTCACGACCCGGTCGCCGATCATTTTGTCGACGATGCTTTTCTGCAATCCGAAGCCCACCGAAGCGAGCACGATCAGAAATGCGCAGCCCATCGCAGTCGCTAACACGGTCATGAACAGGCGGGATTTGTTTTTTTTCATATTTTGCCGGACAAACCGGACCTGATCCGAAAATTTCATCTCTTTTATTTCTCCTTCTTCTCTGAGCTTATGAGCGCACCAGCGGGATTACCCCGCCGGCGCCCGGCGCAAAAGGTTCGGCTGTGACGTTTCTTTGCGGCTGAACCAGTCTGCCGTCCTGAAGCATTACGGTGCGGTGGGCTACCGCGGCGACCTGATCGTCATGCGTAATGATCAGGAAAGTCGTGCCCTGTTCCCTGTTCAGCTCGCCGATCAAAGCGAGCAGCTGGCGCTCGTTTTCGCTGTCAAGACTGCCTGTCGGCTCGTCAGCCAGTACGATCGGCGGATTGAGCACGAGCGCCCTCGCCACCGAGACGCGCTGCTGCTGGCCGCCCGACAGCTCGCCGGGATAATGGCCTGCGCATTCGGACAAGCCTACGCGATCGAGCAGCTCTATAACCCGCTTCTTGCGCTGCTCCAAGCCGACTCCCTTCAGCACGAGCGGCAGCTCGACGTTCTCGAACGCCGTCATGCTCGGAATCAGCTGAAAGCTTTGGAACATGAAGCCGAAAAAAGCAAGCCGAAAATCCGCCCATTCCCCTTCGCTCAGCTTGGTGACCGTTTGGCCGCCGATTCGAATCTCCCCGGATGTCGGCCGGATATATCCGGAAATCAGATTGAGCAGCGTCGATTTGCCGGATCCGCTCCGCCCGACGATCGCCACGACTTCCCCCTGCTCCACGCGCATATCGATGCTATGAAGAACCGGTATAATGCGTTCTTTTCCCTTCTTGCCGATTGCAAACTGATGGCTGATGTTATTTACCTCAATCATTGTGTATCCTCCCGCTCTATATAATTACGAAAATGGGTTCGTACGCTCGCATTTCAGCGCGCTACCCCGCATATCCCGTCCGCTCCCGCAGCAGTCCTTGCTTCACTGCCAGCGCTTGTATGGTAGCGGCGCGTTTCGCCTTCTGACTCTGCACCGTCACCGGCTCCAGGAAAAAAGCTTCATCCCGCAAAAGCTCCATGAGCGCTTTACGTAGGGCAACGATCGCTTCCGCCTCGTCCCCGAGCAAATAAAACGCGACTTTATAACATAAGCCTTCATGACCTCTAAGAATATTCAATTTATCGGATGGAGCCAGCCCCCGATCGCTCCGACCACCCTTCCGACCGACAGCTTGTTCAGACCGGTACATGTCCTTCCTCCGTTCCGGATTCATTTCACGTAAACCACTATACTGCACAACCTTTAAGCAAACGGAAAATAATCGTAAAGAATTTCTTAAGTTAATCTGTATAAATCTAAAGGTCCTGGATGACGGTATAAAATTCCACCTGCAGACAAACGCTATCAATGGAAATCAACGAATTAAGGAGACGGCCCCGATGGACAAGCTCGCGCGAATGATACGAAAAAAGTTTCAGCGTCCATCACCGGCAAGCTTAAGCGGAGGTCCGACTGACAAGCAGCCGGGCGAAGCCGAGAAGCTGAATCCCGTTCTGCACGAAAGCTTGCGGCATATTAAAGAAGCTGTCGGCTTCAGCACGGACCTTATCGTCAGAGAGATTCGGATCGGCGCCGCCGGAACCGTCAAAACCGGCATTGTGTACACGGAAGGAATGGCCGACAAGGATCTCATCAACCGTTTCTTGGATGCGCTCATGCTGCATTCGAAAGAAACCGTTCTTCCCCGGAACGAAACCGATGACGGGAATACGATGACGGTGCTCAAGCAATTTATATTGACGCTTGGCGATATTCAGGAAATTCGCGATTATCGATCGGCGTTCTCCTCCATCTTGTCGGGAGACACCGTCATTCTGGTCGACGGCTACGATTACGGCTTCGCAGCCGGCACGAAGGGAATCGACGACCGTGGCGTACAGGAGGCCTCCGTGCAGACGGTCGTCCGCGGCCCCCGGGAATCGTTTTCGGAAAATATACGCAAAAATACCGCGCTCATCCGGCGCAAAATCAATAACCCGAATCTATGGCTGGAATCGATGTCCATCGGGCGGGTGACCCGAACCCAGGTAGCCGTCATGTATGTCAAAGGCATCGCCAATGACAAAATCGTCGAGGAAATCCGCACACGGCTGAAGCGGATCGATATCGACGGCATTTTCGAGACCGGCAATATCGAAGAGCTGATCCAGGACGAGACGATTACCCCGTTTCCGACCATATACAATACGGAGAGGCCCGACACGGTCGCCGCCAATCTGCTTGAGGGCCGTATCGCCATTCTCGTCGACGGAACGCCCGTCGTGCTTGTCGCGCCGGTCGTCTTCACGCAATTCCTGCAATCGTCGGAGGATTATTACCAGCGTTCGGATTTCGGACTGATCCGCCTGCTGCGCCTCGTTGCGTTTTTCATCACGCTTCTTGCGCCTTCGTTATACATTTCCGTGACGACATTTCATCAGGAAATGCTGCCGACAACCTTGATGATGAGCATTGCCGCACAAAGGGAGCGTGTGCCTTTTCCCGCCGCCGTGGAAGCATTCTTGATGGAATTTACGTTCGAGCTGCTGCGCGAAGCCGGTATCCGGATGCCGCGGGCGGTCGGTCCCGCCATCTCGATCGTCGGCGCCCTCGTGCTCGGCGAAGCTGCAGTGCGTGCCGGTCTCGTGTCCTCCGCGATGGTCATCGTCGTTTCGATCACCGCGATATCCAGCTTCATTTTGCCGACGTTCTCCATGTCGATTCCGGTTCGTATTTTGCGCTTTCTGCTAATGGGCCTCGCTGCGAGCTTCGGACTGTTCGGCGTTTTCGTCGGGCTGATCCTGCTCAACCTGCATCTATGCAGCTTGCGCTCCTTCGGGGTGCCGTATATGGCCCCAATGGCGCCGCTTATTTCCGCCGATCAGAAGGATACGATATTGCGTATGCCGTTATGGGCTTTGCGTACCCGCCCCAGACTGATCAGCGGGCAAAATACCGTACGGCAGCAAACGCCTCCTCCCGGTCCGGATCAGGAAAAGAAGTAAGTTACGTGATGAAAATCTGGTGGTGTGACGATGCGTACAATCGCCCTTAGCTGCGTAATACTCATTCTGTGTGCGCTGGCCGCCGGCTGCTGGAGCCGCAAAGAAATGAACGATATCGCCATCGTTGCAGGACTCTCCGTTGACAAAGCGGACGGCAAATACCTGCTTTCCGCGCAAATTTTGAATCCCGGCCAAATGTCCGAGCAGCAGGGGCAAGGCGGCGGAGCGCCGGTTACAACCTTCGCCACCGAGGCGGATACGATCCATGAGGGCATTCGCAAGCTGACGGCCGTTTCGCCGCGGAAGCTGCATTTTTCGCATATCCGGATATTCTTGCTGGGAGAAGAAATCGCCCGCGAAGGGATTCGCAACGTCCTCGACCTGTTCCTGCGCGATCACGAGCTTCGCCCGGATTTTTATGTCGCAGTGGCGAAAGGGACGAAAGCCGTCGATATTTTAAGCACCTTCACCACGCTTGAAAAAGTGCCCGCCGAGAAGCTGTACAAAGGACTCGAGACATCGGAAAAATATTGGGCGCCGTCGGTCGGCGTTCATCTGGACGATCTGATCAAGGCTCTAATAAGCGAAGGCAGACAGCCCGTTTTAATGGGACTTGAAATTAGCGGCGACGTCCGCAAAGCGGATAAAGAGGAGAATACCAAGGCGATTCGTCCCAAAGCCCTCTTGAGATATTCGTCGGTCGGCGTTTTTAAAGAGGATAAATTGATCGGGTGGCTGAACGAGGATGAAAGCAGGGGCTATAACTTCATTGTCGATAACGTAAACCAATCGGTGAGCGATATCTCCTGTCCGCAGGGAGGCAAGCTCGTCGTCGAGCTGATGCGCACCAAAACGAAGTTAAAAGCGAAATTTGCCGAAGGTAAGCCGGAGCTCGAAATCCGAATCGATGCCGAAGGAAACGTTAGCGAAGTGGAGTGCCAAATCGACTTATCCAAGACGAAATCGATTTACGAGCTGGAGAAAAGGGCCGAACAGCGCATTCAGGGTTACGTGGAAGCCGCTGTCCGCAAAGTGCAAACCGGCTTCAAATCCGATATTTTCGGATTCGGCGAAGCGATGCACCGGGACCAACCCAAACACTGGAAGGCGATCAAAAACGAGTGGGGGCAAATGTTCACGACTGTAAGCATCCGTCCGAATGTCGACGTGAAGCTGCGGCGCACGGGCAAAATCGGAAAATCGTTCATCCAGGAAATAAAAAGCGAGTGAGAGGCGATCGGCATGTGGACCATTATCGGAATCCTATTCGTAACCGGCGGCATTGCGGCGATCGAAATCCCGTCCCTTCGGAGACAGAAGCTCAAAAAAGATTTATGGGTCTTTACGGCGCTGCTTGCCTTTGGCGCGAGCCTGACGATCGCCGATGCGCTGAATGCGAAAATTCCGAATATGCTGGATTGGATTTCGTTCCTGTACAAGCCGCTTAGCGACCTGATTTATAACCCGCTGAAGTAGCGGCGGCAGTCGATGTTCCGCAAGCGCGTTTAAAGTGGGGGAGCAGAATGCTTGTCAACGAAAAAATAAGCCCGCGGCAATACATGATCGTCACGGCTCTGTTCACGATCGGAGACGGCATTCTGTACGTTCCGTCTTGGCTGGCAACGGAAGCGAAACAGGATGCCTGGATTGGGGCACTTCTTTGCATGGTCGAAGGTCTGCTGCTGGCTTGGCTGTACATGACGCTTGCAAAAAGGTTTCCTCAATTGACGATAACCGAATACGGCAAAAAGCTTCTCGGCAAATGGCTCGGCACAGCCGCGGCAATCCTCTACGTCACGTTTTTCCTGACCGATGCCTCCCTCATCCTGATGGAAATCGGAGATTTCATCACGACGCAGGTGCTGCCGGAAACGCCCGTCGAATCGGTGCTCATTCTTTTTGCCGCTTCCATCGTGATCGGGACACGCTTAGGGGCGGAAACGATCAGCCGATCGTCGGAGCTGTTGTTTCCATGGTTTATTTTGCTATTTTGCATTCTGATCTTCTTCTTGTGGCCCCAGATCCGAATCGATCAAATCCGCCCCGTTCTCGGCGAAGGAATCAAGCCCGTTGTGAGCGGAAATTTGCGGTTTTTCGGCAATATGGAGGAGACCGTCATCCTCCTGATGCTGTTTCCCTTCGTCAATCAGCCCAGGAAAGCGGCTAAAGCGTATACGATCGGCCTTTTGATCGGCATCTTTATTTTGAGCGTATTGACGCTTATGGCCATTCTCGTGCTGGGCGACAGCTTAACGGCCCTTTACGGCTATCCGAGCTATGCGCTGACGCAAAAAATAAGCGTCGCCGACTTTTTCGAGCGCATCGAAGCCATTATGGCTTTTATGTGGTTCATTACGGTGTATACGAAAATCGCCGTTTGTTATTATGCAGCCGCCATCGGGCTCTCCGGATTGCTCGGACTGAAATCGTCCCGCATCCTGACACTGCCGCTCGGCATTTTGATGTATAATCTCGCCCTTAAATTCGTACCCAACAAAACGTATTTCGATACGTTCGCTTTCTTAATATGGACGCCTTATACGCTGACATACGGCGTGTTTTTCCCACTCGTTTTCCTGTGCGCGGCCATGCTGCGCAAGAGATCCGGTCACTCGTGAAGCAGGCGGGGTGCAAATGAATCATATGGAGCAAATAAGCGCGCGGCAATTTATGATATTGGTCGTGCTGTTTACCGTAGGAACGACAATCCTTATCACGCCCTCGGGTCTTGCGGCAGAGGCCAAGCAAGACGCCTGGATAACCGTGCTCCTCGGTATGGCGGAAGGAGCCTTGCTGCTTTTTCTGTACATGTCGCTTTCCATGCGTTTTCCCAGGTTGACGCTTGTGGAAATATGTCTGGAGCTTCTCGGCAAAAGGCTCGGGACGATCGCAGCGGTATGGTTTGCGAGCTTCGGCTTTATCGCCGCCGCCACCGTTATTTGGGGAGTCAGCAATTTCGTCACGACGGAGCTATTGGTCGAAACGCCGCTCAAAGCCGTCAACCTCCTGTTCGGCGCGATCGTCGTCATCGGCGTCCGCGTCGGCATCGAAACGCTTGGCCGCTCGGCCGAGCTTGCATTCCCGATCGTCTTGGCGCTGTTCGTCGTGCTGGTCGTCTTCATCTCGCCGCAAATCGACTTCGACAACATACGGCCCGTGCTGGAGACGGGGATCAAGCCTCACCTGAAAGCGTCTCTTTCCTATACCAGCTTCTCCAACTTGCCGCTGATCGTATTTCTGATGATATTTCCAAGCAGCCTCGCCGCCGATCCCGGAAAGGCCAAAAAAGCGTTCTGGAACGCAGCGCTCGTCGGAGGCGCGAGCATGACCTTGATCGTCTTGCTCGATATTTTGGTGCTTGGCGCCGATATTACGGCTCAGACGACCTATGTCTCGTTTCTGCTGGCGGGAAAAATCAGAGTGTTCGATTTCCTACAGCGGTTCGAAGCCATCGTCGCAGGCATTTGGCTGACCGGTATGTTCTACAAAACTTGCATCTACTTTTACTCGTCCGTTTACGGTCTCGCCCAGACGTTTAAATTAAACTTCCGGCCGCTTGTTTTGCCGATCGGCCTCGTATTGATCGCCGCTACTCATCATATCTACCCAAGCATCGTGTACGCGCATACCTGGGACGAGCTGACGTGGGTGCCTTATACGATCATGCACGGCTTGGTTATGCCGCTCGTGCTGCTCTTGATCGCAGCTTGGCGTAAGCGGCGCTAGGGACCAGGGGGGGATACGCCGATGTTGGCAGGTTAGCCGTCCCCTGCATTTCCATAACCCTTCGTCGCCGCTAGTTTCGCTTTGCCATCTCAACCGCGTTCTCTCCATCCGCTCCTGTACTCCTGTAGCGCCTCGATTAACCGACGCCACTTTCTCATGCGAGAAACGTTATCGAAAATTCGGAAACCACCTTCGAACGCGCCGCTCCCGCAATTCGATTTTGCCCAACTGGAGCAGGCCTTTCGACCTTGTTTGTCTCTCCAGTCCGATAAAACCCGTTTATAGAGCGGTTTTTAACGTCTCAGGGTGAAAAACCTCTCTCCAAGCGGGCAAAATCGGACTCGGGCGTTACGCCGTGCTTTTCTCCTTACGCCAAGTGGGCAAATTCGGACTCCAGTACAATAGCGTGCTTTTCCCCTTCTCTTCAAGCGGGCAAATTCCAACTCCAGCAGCTCTCTATATGTTACCTCTCGCCGAAAACCATGTTCTGTAGGCATAGTGAGGCAAAGGTTATTATCAGTGAGGTAAACTTTACTATTTCTCGCCAAAAACCCGTGTTTCGGTGAGGTAATGAGGCAAACGCAATTAGTAGTGAGGCAAACGAAATGAATAGTTGCATTTGCCTCATTAACGGGCGAGAACGAGCATTTTACCGGTGCAATAGTGAGGGTAGCCTCATAAACAATAAGGTTCTCCACTATACGCACGTTCCGTGAATAACCGTTATGATATCCATGGTTACTCTCGTAACCAGGACTTCATCCATCCGTAGTTTTAGACTTGATCTCGTACTAGACCCCACTTTTTTTCCGTTATCGCGAACCAACTTCCATTAGAATGTGAATATATAGCAGGACAAAGCAACAGGGGGTGGAATTTTGAATGAACTGGACTTGATCCGGCGCTGCAAAGCGGGGGATATGCAGGCCTACGATTCGTTAATGCGTCCCTATTTGACGATGGCGTTTCGAACGGCGGCGCTCATTACTCACGACCATCACTTGGCGCAGGACGCCGTACAAAATGCATTGATCGAAGTATACCGCACGCTGGACCGATTCCAAGAAAGTAAATCGTCGTCCTTCCGGTCATGGTTTTATAAAATCGTCGTCTTCCGCTCTTTGAACATGCTTCGGCAGACAAAACCGGTTGCGGAGTATATGGAGCGCGCCGACATGATGCCGTCGCCAATCGAAACGATAGTCAGAAACGAGGAAGCCGAAATCCTCCGGCAAGCCGTCAGAAGCATGAAGGTGGAGTATCGCACCGTTCTCGTTTTGTATTATTTTGAGGAGTTCAAAGTAGAGGAAATTGCCGATATTCTCAAAATTCGCAAAGGGACGGTCAAATCCCGCTTGCATAAAGCCAGAAAGCTGTTGGAGAAACAGATTGACGCCCATCGAATCTACGACTTTGCAGTAAAGGAGCTGCGTAACTTATGAAGAATCTCGACCGCCGAATCAAAGCATCATTTCATACGCTCGCTCGCGAGATACCGGTTCCGGAATTTCATATGAATGTACGCGATGCTTTACCGGAGATCCAGCCTATAAAAAGGGGAAGTTTTCGCAAATACACCGTTGCCGCTTTATGTGCGGTCATTTTTTTGACGGCCGTCACGGCGTATGCTAAAGAGGATCTTATGAAGATCGTCACCTATTTTACAAGCTCCGGGGGAGGCGGCAATCTTATAGGCGTTTCATTTAAAACAGGGAAAAATAGCGGCTCCGCGTTCAGTGAGCCGGCAGTCGAGTCGCTGAACGCTTCCGGGTATAACGGTGAACTGGAGCAGATGGTTGGCCTTAGTTTTCCAAGGTTAACCTATCCGGATCTCATCGTTAAAGATCTCCACGCGGAGCTGGTCAATAAAGAGAAACAGCTGTTTTTGATTACTGTATGGGGCCAAATCCCCGGAAACCAACATATAACACTTTCGTTGTACCATAATGTTTCTAAGAAAATGGTCATAGACGGGATGACAAACCGTTCGCCCGACGTAAAGCAAATAGATTTACACGGCGCTGAAGCCACATACGTCAAATCTGACGGCCATTTCGTTCTTGCTTGGAAAAGAGGGAAATGGAGCATCGTTCTCAACGGACGGAATCTGGCGGAGGAAACGCTCTTTGCAATAGCTGAGAATATCGATCGACAAGCAGCCGGCGGGGAATGAATGTAAGCAGCAATTTACTTTCCAAACGAATCAATCGCATCATTTTTTCAGCGATCATCGAATCGCAGCTTCCTGTCTATGCCGGCAATCGCGCCAAAATGAAAAAATCACCGGTCAGGGAGCATCCCTTCGGTGATTTTGCGTGGATATATGCGTTCTCACTCCAAGCCCAGCAAATCTTTGCGCAGCGGNATATGCGTTCTCACTCCAAGCCCAGCAAATCTTTGCGCAGCGGCGTGAACGCGTCCAGCAGCGCGCCCGCCTCCAGTGCTCGGCAGCCGTGCTTGGCGTTGCCCGGAACGCGCAGCGTTTCGCCCGCCTTCAACGGGTGGACCACGCCGTCGACGTTAAATTCGAAGCTTCCCTTCAGACAGTAGGTCATCTGTTCGTGAGGGTGGCTGTGCACATAACCCTCCGCCCCCGC
The DNA here is from genome assembly GCF_003285015.1 of Paenibacillus contaminans. GTDB lineage: Bacteria > Bacillota > Bacilli > Paenibacillales > NBRC-103111 > Paenibacillus_V > Paenibacillus_V contaminans. The sequence goes on from NZ_QMFB01000034.1 coordinate 43,529, forward strand.
TTCGAAGTGCACTTCCATCATCATAATGGCCTCGCCCGCGTTCAAAATACAACGTTTAACGCCAGGCTCCGCGTTTTCCCAAATGCCGATTTTGCTCATCGTCAGTCGCCTCTCCTTTGAAGTACGGTGATAGATCTCGGATACGGATTCTATGTACGGTTTTCGAGTATAGCTTTGATCCTTTTCAAATCCTTATTGTTGGCACGCTTCATCATCAACGACATGAAGGGAGCGAAAAGCGCGGAAAAACCCGCCGGGTTGCCTCTGTTGCGTAAAGTCATTCGGGTCGCATTCCCGCCGGCCGATTCCCACTCGTACGTCGTTTCCATCGGAAAAGGCCCGTCAGCCGTCCGCATGACAAGCTTTTCACCAGGGACATATTCCGTTATCCGGTATACATACGAAAGTTCTTTCCCCAGGAAATACGCTTTAAAAGCGATTTCGGATCCGATCTGCAAAAGCTTAGCCGTCCGCCATTCTGCGGATTGAATATTGACGTACCATTCCGGCGCATGGTCCGGATTGGCCGCATAAGCGGACACTTGATCACGAGGACGATTTATCGTTATTTCCGTGAAAACGTCAACCACAATAGGATACCTCCCAAATTATACCGTACAACCTTCAGCCTGTATAATAACGCTTTCAGCATTGTTTGGTTAAACGCAGGGCGGATCGCACGCCGCTCCGGAGACCGGTCTGGTACCCCCGCGAAGGACAGCTGCTGGAGCAATATTTGCAGGAGGACGTATTCGACGTGCTGACCGTCAACCTGCATAACTTCGAATCCATGAAAAGCCAATAAAGCTTCCGCCTTATCTGCTTGCGCCGAGCGGTAGCCGCACCTCGAAGCTTGTCCGGCATTGATCGCTCCGTACCGAGATTGCGCCGCCGTGCAGCTCGACGATCGTTTTGGCGATCGCAAGTCCCAGTCCGGAGCCGCCCGTATGCTCGGCACGCGACTTTTCCACGCGATAGAACCGGTCGAACACATGCGGCAGATCGCTTGCCGGTATCGGCTCGCCGTAATTGACAACCTCGGCGACTGCGGCGGAGCCTTCCGTTCGCACGTGAATATCGACGACCTTGCCCTCTCTCCCGTAATGGATCGCGTTGACGAGTAAATTTTCGAACACGCGCACCAATTTATCGCCGTCTGCAGGAACGATTACCTTGGCCTCCTCCGGTACCTGGAGCCGAGCCTCAAGCCCCGCTTCCTGCAGGGAGTGGCGGTACTGGACCGCAAGCTGGCCGAGCATTTCGGCGAGATTAATTGCCGAGCGGTTAAGCGCAATCCCCCCGCCGCTGGCCCGCGTATACTCGAACAGATCGTTGACGAGTACGGTTAGCCTTTGCGATTTTTCGTAAGCGATCGACACGTAATGGCGAAGCTCCACCTCGTCGCGATAGCGGTCCTGCTCGATCAGACCCAAATATCCGCTCAGGGAAGTAAGCGGCGTCCGCAGGTCATGCGATACGTTCGTGATCAGCTCGGCCTTCGTCCGCTCCGCGCGCCGCTCCTCCTCGAGCGATACTTTGAGCTGGGTAGTCATCCGGTTAATATTTTCCGCGAGCGTGCCGAGCTCGTCCTGCGAGTTGACGGGAACGCGCCGGTCGAACCGGCCGTCCGCGATTTGCTGGACCGCTTCGGTTATTTTGACCAAATAACGGATCATACGCTGGGTCAGAATGAGCATGTACACGATAAAGAAGAAAAAAGCGGTCAGCGCCATCATGAAAAACACCGAAAAATCATACCGGCTCGCCACCGCCCTCAATATATCGGTGAACGGAAAAATCCCGATCTGAGAGGCGATCTGCAAAATCGGGATAAGCAGAAGCGTCGTGCCTATAGCCAGAACGGCGCTCATCAGCACGATCGACAATATTTTCCATCTTATGCTGTAAAACAGTTTACGGAACAAGCTTATATCCGACTCCCCATACGGTATGGATCAGTTTTACGCCGCCCGTTTCCTTCTCCAGCTTGTCGCGCAGGTTGCTGATATGAACCATAACCGTGTTATTGGATTGGTAGTACTTTTCTTTCCAAATGCGTTCGTACAGCTCCTCCGCGCTGAACACCCGGTTCGGATTGCTCGCCAGCAGGTGCAAAATACCGAATTCGAGCGAGGTTAAATTCACATGTCGCCCCTCTACGGTGACGGTATGCGTCGATTTGTTAATCTGCACCGTATGAATGTCGATCGTATCGTTGTTTCCCGACTGTGCCGACAGCTGTGCATTCAAGCCGTACGTTCGACGCAGCAGCGATTTGACCCGGGCAAGCAGCTCGAGCGGGTTGAACGGCTTCACCAAATAATCGTCCGCACCGGTTACGAGCCCGAGAATTTTATCCCCGTCCTCCGCCTTCGCGCTCAGCATCAGGATCGGGATCGCCTGCTCGCGGCGCAGCTCCCGGCATACTTCCAGCCCGTCCATGCCCGGCATCATGATGTCGAGGATGACGAGATGGAACGTTCGATCGGCCAGCAGCCGAAGCGCCTGGTGCCCGTCATGCGCCTTTGTCACTTCATAGCCCTCGTTCAGCAAATAAATCTCAACCAGATTCGCGATCGACTTGTCGTCGTCGACAATCAATATATGTCTATTCATCGTCCTCAGCAGGTCCTTTCCTTCACTTCCCCCCATTTTACCATAAAAGGAAGCGGAAAAAGAACGGCCGCCGCGAAGGCTAAAATCGCCGTCAGGATTGCCCAGTATTACTCGCTGGGAAAAGGAAAAGAAGCGCTGCCTATGATCATGACACCCCTCTCCGGTACTATCGGCTTATTGTTATTTGACGAGCGGCAGCAGACTGATGTTGCACATGCTGCGAAGTTGTATGCTTGGCTACCTTCTCGCGGCGCCAATGTGGTACTGCTGCGATCCTACTATCTGGTCGGCGGATTCTCCATCGTGCTACGCAATACCATGTGTTGAGGCGCTCTCGGAGCGAGTTTTAAACTCGTCCACTCAAACCTCGACACCCTGCTGCCGCGCCAGAATGACCATGTTTAACCATGCAATTTCGGAGTGGCTAAGTTCCATTTTGTACGCTTTTTCAGCCCATGTATAGTCCGAGATCACCCCTTTGCGGTACAACCCGTCCAGGGAATCTCCGAGCATTTTCCACTGCCATTGCTGTTCAAGCTTCATTGTATCTTCATCCTCTTGTTGGTTTTCTAAATAGGCCTGCTTTACGTTCTCGACATGCTCCGTCCATGAGATTCCCCATGACGCCAAATAAGCGATCGGATCGGCATGATCGGTCCCGCCAAAATTCCTCGACACCCAATCGTGAGAAAGCAGAGTCACGTTATCGACGACCTGATGTCCTCCCCGATATAGGATATACGCGAGCAGCCAGGCGTACATGTCATACGACTTTTTGAATGCGTCCGGCTCTCGCGTTCTGCATAGCTCGACGTGGACATAACGCTGATTCGCCGTAAAACCCGCTCCGTAAGCGATGTAGTTATGATCCGCGCATTGGCGGATACCGCTGGAATCGACGAAGTAATGGACGAAGGCGTTTTTCCAATTTCTGCGCTCGTACATAATTTCGTTCGCCGCCGATGCATACCCCGCCGTTTCGTGGCTCACAACGCCTTCATACTTACCTGCACCCAATCGGTAAGGAATTTTAGGAACGCCTTCGATGAAGTCGGGTATGATGGAATATTTCATTTTGAACATACTTATTGACTCCAGTTCTATAGGAATTGAGCAGTCTTTCAAGCTACTGCTGCTTATCGTCGCCGCTTTTAGGCGTTTTCGAATAATGATAGGCGCCGCTCGCCGTTAAGCCGACCAATGAAATCATAATTAAAGTCTGCTGCACGCGCTCCGGAACCAGAATAAAGATCGCTGCTACGATCAAAGCAAACAAATGATTATGCTTGCTGGGAACGCCGTAAACTTTCAAAATCCCTACGAACGACGCCACAATTGCGGCTAACGTAAGAATTTCGCTTGTAAGGACTTCGCCCGGCAGTTCGTTCATCTCCATGTCATCTCCCCCATAATCCCATCATGCTCTCTATCTTTATTCCAAATGCAAAAGCAAGCAAAATAAAAAAGAAGCAATTAAGCCTCCTCAAATTCTTTTTCTTGCATTTTTCTAAGATGACCTTCCAGCGCAAAGACTTTATTCTGCAAATGTTTGTTTTCAATTTCAAGTTCCGTATACTTGACTCTCCATTCTTTGTCCAGTTCAACATATTTGTTTTTCCATTGCAGAACTTCTTCTTCTAAAGAAATGCTTCTTTGGTGATACCTGTCTACGAGTTTCATATATTTGTCAACAGTTTCTTCAAGTACAACCATTCTTTCGTACAAATCATCACGAAATTTTTGTTCATCATCGGACAGTTGTTTTCTGTCTGTAATTGATTTTTCTTTTTTATTTTGGTTTTTTGCGACCAAAAATCCTAAGTAGCCTGTTACGAAAGTTCCAAGTACGCCAAAAATTCCAGCGATAACCGCTGGATTATCTATTGTGCCTTTGATTTCTCCACTCATATCCGTTTTGTACCACCTTCCTAATGTTAGTTTATTAATATTTGACTTTTTAAAAAAATACCCTAATAGCTAGCTTCTGATAGCCATTAAGGTATTTTTATTACTTAACGAGAATCAGTATGATATTAGGAGCTACACGTTTCATGACGCGGTAACCAGTAGTTACTCTAGTAGCAATACCATTACCATTAGGTGTGCAATAACCATTAACCACACATGTCCCGTCGTCACGAACAAGAAGTTTACCCATCATACCAATGGCAGACCATTCTTTGCGTTGTTCACGAGGAATGTATTCCATATTAGAATCCCATTCAGGATTGAGAACTGGTAGATATTCTTGCCCTGCGGGACTAATGATAATCTCTTCAACGTATCCCTCTTTGACAAGAACTTCTTCGTAGTACCCTTCTTTAATAATCTCACCCTGATCACCAATTTCAGGTTCAGAGTATTTTATTTCATACTCTGGATTATGAGTTATCACTTGTTTCTTTTCCGGCTCATCTATATACTGGTAACGAATTCGTCCCCATTTGTCCTTCAGGTATTTTTGGTTCCAATCATCCTGATGACTATCACCTACTACAGATGGATTTACGGAGACAACACCTAAGATAAATTCATCTTCGTTAGTAGCTTTTCTTATTTTATCTCCATCTAATGTAACAAATAACCCTGTTCTATCTTCATTGTTAGGATTACCGTCTTGCCATTCAAAGTACTCCGCGTAGTCTGCACCAGATGAATTAAATGCAGATAGACCATATACATTACCATTGAATGCAACCCTAAATGCATTAGAACGAGAAGAAGATGATCCGTTTCCAATGACAAATGCATCTGCTGAACTGTTAAACATAGTTGCACTACCTGCCATTGGTTTGTTGTAGGAACCAATGGCAGTACCAGCAAATATATCTGCGGTTGTATAGTAACCGGCTGCATGTGAATTAGTCCCACCGGCTACTGAACTAGTTCCTTCTGCATGGGAGCTTGACCCTAGAGCTATAGTTTCCGCCCCTTCTGCATGGGAGGATACACCTTTGGCTATAGTAGATGACCCTTCTGCATGGGAATGATAACTAGAAGAGACTGTATTGAACCCCTCTGCATGTGGTGCTGATGAGCTACTACTGAAGTTTCGTAAAATAACTAAACAGTTAGATGGATCAGAAATATTCGTGAATTCTATATAATCCCCGTTTTTATATGATATTGTATCAATCATAGGGGGAGCATTATAGCGGAAAGCAATTAACATAGTATCCCCGACAGAGAGATTGTTAGAACCTATATCTATTCTTTTATCCCCTCCAACACCTGTACTTTTAACAATCCAAGATTCGGAACGTATCGCCGTTGTATAAAAACCTTCAGCGTGAGCGCCCCATCCGTGCGCAAAAGTACCAAAACCTTCTGCGTGACTCCCATCATTTGCTATGCACTCCCTACCCTCGGCATGAGCGTGTGCCCCAATTGCGATAGAGTTATTTCCTTCAGCATGGGCTGCCTTACCCATAGCCCTAGTTTTAAATCCCTCAGAATGAGCTGACATAGCTGTTGTATTCGTATAAAGTTTGACTAAATGAGTATAGTCAGCATTTGGTGTGTTATTAGTTAAGGTTACTAAATAACCTGTAGTAGTATTTGAAGCAGATGCCACTTTATCAAGGAGTACTCCGGTTTTTGTAATAATAAAAACATTCTCCCCAGAAATAAAGCCTGTAAAAGTTCCTAAAGTTACTTTTTTATTAACAGCATCGAATGCGATTATTTTTGCACCACCATCAGAATCAATTGCAATAGTTTCCGTACCTTCAGCATGTGTTTGGTAGCCATAAGCTCTCGTTGCATACCCTTCAGCATGAGAATACTCTCCCGCCGCCTCCGAAGATGAATTCTCAGCAAAAGAATTGTTACCAGTACTAGCATAACTAACGATACTATCTAATTTAATCTTGTCATTACTTGACATAAGGCCTGTTACAGTATTAGTGGCAACAGCAGTACTAGCCTTTGCATTCCATGTTATTTTCTCAGTATCAGTAACAAAGCGTTTTGTTGTGCTTTCAGTAATATCTGTAGCATTATGAGTATGTGTGGCTGGAGTGAATGTACTTGGAACACCCGTAATTTCTCCCCAAGCTACGTTACTCCAGCTAATACTCCCTGCTGTTGCTCCAGCTTTTAATACCTTTCCATTATTTGTAGTCCCTGTAGCTGGAACATGTAAGTTTCCGTCTCCTGTAGGATGTGTATAAACAATTGCTTCTGTTCCATTGATAGAGATACTACCATTGTTAGCATGATTCACTACCGCAGAAGCACTTGTTGCAATACCATTTAATTTAGTATTCAATGCCGTTGTGTAACTTGCTGTAGTAGCATCTAAAACAGCTTGGTTCGCGTGTGTATGCCTTTTAGTCACTGCATCATCAATAGTAGCTACAGCCGATGTTGGCTTACCAGTAAGACTTGCCCAATCGGAAGCAATAGGTGGAAGCTGCGCAAGCGGAACTTTGCCGCTTGCATCCAATCCAGCGTAGCCATTGACCACACCTTTTTTAGAAACATTCTCTGGAGTAAACCCAAGACTATCTTGCTTTAATATAAGCTTATCTTCAATGTTCTTACTATCGGGAAAAATTACATTTTTACTCTTAGTTACAGGATAAATATTATCCCAATCAGTTCCGTTATGTCGTTTGATTAGAATATTCTTTTCTGCCATAATTCGATCATCTTCCCTTCCATTTTAAGTGATTTCTTCAAACCAAATATCTGCTCCTGTTGGTGCAGTAGTTGAAAGAACAATCTTTGTTTTGCCGTTCCATGTTGATTTTTCAGTATCAGAAGTGAACCTTTTTGTTACACTCTCTGTAATATCTGTCGCTGCGTGAGTATGCGTTGATGGAGTAAATGAGCTTGGCTTCCCTGTTATTTCCGAATAATCGACACTTGCCCAGGACATGCTTCCAGCCGTTGAACCGGCTTTCAGAACTTTCCCGTTATTGCTTGTCCCGGTTGCAGGAACGTGCAAATTACCTTCGGTTGAGGGATGAACGTAATTATTCGCATTAGCCGCGATCCCGTCCAGCTTCGTCTTATCCGCAGCCGAAAGAAAACCGGCTACAGAAGGAGTTGCTGTTGCATGAGCCGTGCCGCCGATTCCAATATGACTGGAAGGAGCTGCATCCGTAATACCGTAGCCTGAAAGAGTCGTAGGCAGCCCCGTAATATTTGACCAGTTTACTGTTCCGCCGCCCCCGACTAGTAGCCACGTTCCTGAAATATTATCCAAATAAATTTTTCCGCTGTCCGTAGCAATGTATAGAGACTTGCCCCCTGTAGCCGCAGGTTTAGATGCGTCGCTGCCATTTAAAATTTTGGCAGGAGTAAACCCTAGCGCAGCGTTAATATCAGCGGCACTAATTTCAGCACGAATGGTTGCAGAGCTTTTATTTTCCACATTTCCTAGTCCAACATCAGCTTTGGTCGTTCCGTGCGGATTTGTACCGGTCGGATGAATATAAACATCTACATCGACGCCGTTTATTTTTATTTTGCCGTTCGTAGCAGCTTGCACTTTGGTTGCTCCATCGGCAATTCCGTCGAGCTTCGTTTTTAGCGGGGCAGTAAAATCATTCGTTGTCAGTGTTTTACCGGCTACAATATCCACTTTCCCGGCTAGTTTCGTAAGAATCGTATTTGCAAAATTCGGATCGTTTCCTAATGCTGCAACAATTTCCTGCAAAGTATCCAGAGTCGAAGGAGCGGTACCGACCAATGCTTGGATGGCATTATTGATGTCGGTTTGCGTAGCTTTGGCATTCCAGGCTGTCCGCTCCGCACTTGTAATATGCTTTACTGTGTCCGTAACATGCTGTTCGACTGTTTCTCCGCTGCCTGACTCCACTAATATCGCTTTGGTCTTTGGGAACAGGCTGTCCCAATCAACGCCGTTATTGTACTTTATTTGAATGTTTTTATTAGAAGCCATTGTGTCATACCTCCGTTAATTATGAATTATGGTGATGGTGCGAAATAAACCGGAGCATCGCCTTCAGTGGTAGAAGCGTTAGCAATGATCATTCCTATTGTAGATAATTCTTCGCTGGACAGTTCTTTATACCAAAACATAGGATTATCTACGTGAGGTTCGTACGGCGATAAAATAAATTGGTCTTCCTTTAATGTTCCGGTTCCCGTTCCGTCCTCGCCTTTCCTGGCAGCTAGAACCCATTTAGCTGGATCAGTCGGTGCTACGTTCGTACATGCCACAATGTTCATATATGTTGAACCGCTATAGGTAACCATATTATTAGGTTTGTACGCAGTAGCATTGTTATATTGACCTAGATGTTTCGTGTTGCCCGTGACAGTATTCAGCGTATTGATTGCATTAGTCGTGTTCGTTTGCCTGGCTGTCTCCTGGGATTGTCTTGTTCCCTCGTTTGTTTGCCTTGTCACTTCTTGGTTTTTTCTGCCCGTTTCTTGGGCCTCGCGTGTATTCTCCGCAGTGTTCCTTGCCGTTTCAGCGCTTGCTCTTCCACCTTCCGCCGCAGCCCTATTGTTTTCTGCCGTTACACGAGCGGATTCTGCATTCACTCTTGATGATTCGGCACTGACTCGATTCGCTTCGTTAGTTTTACGAGCATTTTCATCCGACACCCTGGTCGTTTCTACCAGAGCTCGGTTGTTTTCAGCTGTAACCCTAGAGTTTTCCGTATTGACGCGATTATTTTCTGCTGTCGCTCTGCCGGTTTCGGCATTACTCCTTGAGGTTTCAGCGGATTTTCTGGAAGCTTCATTGCCTTCTCTTATGTTTTCAGCTGTCACGCGCGAGGATTCCGCATTAACACGCCCTGTCTCCGCCGATGCCCTGGCAGTTTCTGCACTACTGCGAGCGGTTTCAGCGTTTGCTCGGCTTATCTCTGCATTTTTTCTGGCGGTTTCAGCGGTGGATCTAGCCGTTTCAGCATTCGCTCTTGCTGTCTCTGCAGCAACTCGGGTGGATTCATGACTTACCCGTTCCTCTTCCGCTTCCGTTCTGGCTATTTCATTGTTGACTCTTCCCTCTTCCGCTGCTACCCGCAATGTCTCGGCGTTCTTAATATTCGTATTTGTAGCATTCGCTTGTCCCGCTGCCGTATTTGCCGCTGATGCGGCATTGTTGGCATTCGTCGCTGCCGTATTCGCATTATCTTTGGCGGTATTTGCAGCACTTGTTGCATTGTTAGCGTTAGTAATTGCTGTATTCACATTCGAAACTAAAGTGTCAATGCTAATGACTTTGCCCCAGTTGGATGAATTTGTTAGCGGAACATTCGTGCTCGATTCAGAAATGCAGGTATAAATGTTCTGGTTGGAAGTATCGGATACGAAATCCCCTGCAACATAAGTGACTGCAGATGAAAACAGTCCTTTCCATTGGAACCCCGCTATCTTCCTCCAGAATGTCGTATTAGTGGGGATGTTTCCTATTGTCATCTGAATTGCCATATAAGTTCCGCTTTGGAAGTTGACAAGGTTGAACTTTTGATAGGTAACGGCAGGATTATATATACCCATATGATCAAAAGAGGAAATTGTCCTTATGACATCAGAGAGCGTTTTCGTTACCTCGCCATTATTATGTTCCACCCATACCCTAGCGGCACTAACAAAATGATTGCCTCGGCCTTGGTAGACAAAAGTAACGGTCTGTCCTTCTTTGGATGGATGAAACTGCACGATTCCTTCGTTATAGTCGACAATATATCTATCCGGCAAAAGCCCTTCTTCCGGCAGCTCAACCACTTCGATAAAACCTGCCGCTTGGACTTTGCTCATTTTCACAGGAATTTCAGATAGCTGAGCTTGATTGTTGATGATCTTCTTCGATTCACTTATCGGAACATAAGGATCTTCGAGTGTTCCTGCGCGATATTTGGTTATCGTCGATGATAAATAATCGAACGCGGTCATACCGATCTACCTCCTTTTAGGGAATAAAAAAGAGAAGTCCGTTGACTTCTCGGAAATTTTTTATTGGATATCATTTATTGCTGTTCTTAATCGGTCTATGTCTGAAGCATAAATAATATCTCCTGAGTTTCTTAAGGGCGGAACATTCGAAGACATTGCCGATATCGCCTCTACTGCCTGTCTATAATAATAAACCTCGAATACATTTCCGCTTGTTGCAGAAGTAAACGGGTAATCGGGGTTTGTTACCTGTTTATACCGTCTGAATTCATTTATTTTGTTCGTCAGTCTGTTCCATTCACTTGCTGTTATATGAAACGGCTGACCGGAGACTTTAGGAGAATCCCATTGGAAATCTAAAGGCCTATTTAGCGGCATACCATTACGACTACTTGATACTCCATCACCTGTAGCATTTCTAGGAGTTACTGTGAACGTATACGTTGTGCCATTCTGCAAACCTGTAATGTCAGCACTATTAGAATAAACAGTGGCGGAACCGCCATTATGGGAAGGCGACCAACTAATAAAATAAGATGCAGCGCCATTTGCCCCATTCCAACTTAATCTTACAAATCCGTCCCCTGTTTTGGACACGCTTAGACCCGATAATGGAGCAGGCTTCAGCCTTACAAAAGCAGTTCCCGCATTATACCAGGCTCCGCCTGAGCCATCTTCAACTTTTGCTATTCCATAAACAGTATTGGCATCACCGTAACCCCAAATTGTAGAATCCCAGGGTGTTTGATTGGCAGACCCACCGGTCGAAGGCCATTGTGTACTCCAAACATTTGGGTCTTGTGTTTGGCCGTTTGACACAGGGTTTGAAGCAATAGCAACTTTTTTATAATATTGACTGTTCCAAGGATACTGCAAGTTTGATATTTGCCATTCAAATCCTCGATCACCAACCGATGCAATATTTAATGTAGCAGAAGGTGCCGAACCGGTTGTGAATGAACCGATAACCCATCCGCTAGTTCCTGAACTATTACGGCTTCTCATATCAAATTGATAGGTTGTGTTATAACTTGGAACAGAGAATGAGAGAGAAGCTTCACTTGTTGAAGAATCTACATTCCCTTGACCGTTCCACCAATAGTCAATCTCCGTTGTATCCGCGCCCGAGCCTTTCGTGAAATTTACCTTAACATTCAATCCGCTTACAGTAATATTGTAATTAGAGGGCGGTGATGGGGTAGATGATACTGGATCAGTCTTTATCGAATTTGTTGCTACTCCAGAAAACGATCCATTCCGATAAATCTCTGCCTTTATATCAAATTCAGTGTTTGGAGGAAGCCCATTTAGAGTTGCTGTTGATTCAGTCCCTGTATTTCCAGTTGGCCCGGGAAAGTAATTAGAAGCAGTTGTAACCTTATAAAAAAATTTCGAAAAGTGAACTTCTCCTGAATCTGAGTATGTTCTAAAGGTGATTGATGACGAATTTGATGAGGCTCCAAAACGTATTGTCATAATTTATTCTCCTGTAATTTCACATACAGACATCGTTACAACTTCGAAAATCTATTATTGAGCACCGCAATTTTTGGCATCACCCGCTACAATTTAGCCATCAATCGCTCGATTGCTTGCTGGACTATAAGGACACACCTTTCATATTCCGAATACTAAGAACCAGCACCGGCGATGTTACAAGTGAAATGGTAGTTATCAATATTGCTTTCACAGCATCACATCCCATTCGTATGTTATATGGCTCTTGAAAATTATTAAGCATTACTTTCGAATCTTCACTTATCCCCATTGGATAAACATGGTATAGTCTTATATAAAAATATGTCGAGGTGAACTTGATGAAAAAATTTAAGCACTATACCCTAGGTCTGCTCTCAGGGGCAATCTTGGCAACTGGGATTTCGGTCTTCGCTGATGATGGAATAGAAAAAATTGAAGCTTACTTACGGCCTGGACTGCCTATTACACTTGACGGCAAGGAATTTAAACTTGAAAGTCCTCCAGTCATGTACGATGGCAGTACGTATTTAAAATTACGTGATGTTGCCGCAATCACAGGTCTGGGCGTTAATTGGAATGAGGGAACAGAAACGGTTGAATTACAAAGTGCAGGAAAATTAGTTAAAGATGATCAAATAAAGAATGATTCAGGAAACTTACTAACTGTTCAAGATATGACCATGTATATGAATAATAAAACTTTTTACGATAAATCCAAAAATCACGTTAGAATGGAAGTTACAGATGAATTTTATAATTCATACAGAAAACTTGATAGCTATGATGATAAGTTTATTGTCGCTATAAAACAAAGATCACAGGGAATATCTAACCATGATCAAGAAATGGGAAAAGGTGTTGGCGATAATGCAACATTTTCATTCTCATATAAAGGTAGAACTGTACTAGAGTTTCAAGATTTAGGAATAGATAATGGAACACAAGATGTTGATATGGAGTAATTAAATTTTTACAGTAGCCACCTTTTATTGAGGTGGCACTTTTTTATCCAAATTTAGCTGTCAAACCATAAACTGTTGCCCTACTGAAATCCCAAGCACCTTCAGCAAATGTTCTTTGACTTGAGCCAGCTCTAATAGTTATTTTTCCATTGTCATGTGTTGACTGAATCACTAAATCCGCCGTATTCCTTGTTTCAAGATACATAAAATTAGCCGTTTGTCTTAGTCCGCCCCTATCAACACCAAGATAGTAAAAATCAATATAGGAAAAATTCCCTTGAGTAATGTTGACTCCATGTAATCGTTCATTTTCGTCATATGCTCTAACACCGCCAGTATCAATTTGTAATCTTGCTCCTGACATGTTTGTTTTAATAGTAGAGCCTACAATTTGATTTCCGCTTATGAATGTCTCTCCATTTGGCGCTTCAATCAGTATTCCGCCATTTTTAACATATAAGCCATTGCCATCAAGTCTAGCAAATTTATCTGGATTGTTTGTTACCCTCGATGTAATTCCATTACTATCAAGTGTTATCGTATTTGGCAATGAAGAACCAAGTCTTAAATCACTCCTTAATGTTGAGTCTCTTGAATTGACCACACCTACAGCACTACTATACGCACTGTCAGCTTTTGATTGTGCACCCGAAGGCGTCTCTTTACTGTGCCAGGTTGCAGCAGATCCAATCAAGTTATCGCCGAGCGTCTGTCCTTGCGATCCAATTACAATTTGATTGGCTTGAATATTATCGATTAGAGCCGAGTTTATTTTCGCAGTTCCTGCTACTAATTGATTTGTCGTGATCTTATCAATAAACGCCCCAAGCAGCTTTTTTTTATCGCCGGTGAGCACTTCTTCGCCGTTTACCTTAAACGAGCCTTCTACGCTTATGTCGCCGTTCAAGGACAAGTTCCCGGTATTGGCATTATAGAAAAACTTGTCCGTCCAGGTGCCGGCGACGTTTTTTTGGATGCGGATGCCCTGCGATGCGTTAAACGTGCTTTTGACCGCGTTATCGTCCCGCGTCACGACTAACCCCGAAGCGGCGTCAATCTTCACGCCGTTATACACGGTGCCTTGGCTTACCTTGTTGTTCCAGTTCGCCGATGATTGGATGAGCCCGTCGCCGATCTTTTCCCCGCTGTCGCCGATTACGATCTGGTTGGCCTTCAGTTTAGCGAACACGCCCAGCACCCCGACGACCGTTTCGGCATTCAGGCCTTGAGGCGTCAAAGCATTTTTATAAGAATTGCCTCCGTCATTGGTGAAGGCCAGGCAGTTATGAACGGCCCTTAGAAAGTTATTGGCGTCAGCCGGCGATTTCAACGTTAGTCCGCGCTGATCCAGCGAATAGCTCTCATTGTCCCCGCTTTGAATGGCTCGTTTATTCGCATCCCAGGCATTGTTCAGGATCAGGCCGATTTCACTTGCGTTCGCCTCACTCTTATCCCACTTATATTTGGACATGTCGACCGTCACCGACGACTGGTAGGAGCGCTGCAGCAAATCTTTCATTTTAAGAAAGCCGCTTTTGATATCTTTCGTATTGGCGATGGTCAGTCTGATGCTGTTCGCATCCAGATCGTGCTCGATCGTAATGATTTTCGCTTTGATGTCGATCCCGAAATTCGGGTACCGGATCGTGACGATGCTGCCGATTTTCAAGCGATTCCAGTCTTGAGGCGTATTCAGCGCTTGCAGAAAATCGACGGAATCCACTTTGTAATGGACCAAAGGCTGGCTTAAGGCGGCTAGCTTCCTTTTCGCTTCCTCAAACAGCTCGCTCGATGACGTGTAATTGTTGTCCTGCCAGACGCTTTCTTTAATAAACCGGTTGCGCTCGATGATCTGCTCAGGCGTAAAATGATTTGCCAAAGAAAGATGATTTTTCAATGCGGTCAGTTGATGATCGACGGTTGCGATTTGCGAATCGATATTACTTAGCTGCTGTTCTTTGACGTTTACTTCGGCCTGCTTCGCGTCTTTATCCGCATTTAACGAGCCCAAAGAGCGATTGGCTGCAATTTCCGCATCGATTTTTTTCAGGATGAGCTCGAGCTGCTGCTTTAACAAATCGAGCTCTACCTTCAATGGAATTTTGCTGTCGACGAGGGCGCCCCGATGGCTCAGCAAGGAATGGAATTCCTCCGTCTTGGAGGCGAGCACTGCCTGATAATCCAAAATGGCGTGGCACAACGAATCGCTCATATAATCGGAATGCTGGGTTACATGGCGAGCAGCATCCCGTTCGAAAGGATACATATAAAAGTCGAAGGATTCGATGAACGGCCCTCCCGACGGATGCTGATCGTGTATGCTTTTATCGTCCTTGCCGTAAACGTAAAGACGCGTCACGATGTCCTCGAAATTTTCTTCGCTTTCGATGCTTTTCAAATAGTGGCCGTTCTCAATAACGAGCCCTTCGTCGACGCCCAGGTTTTCTTCCTTATAAAAAGAAACACGCTTGGATATCGTGTCCCACACCGGTATGGCGCCGCCGTATTTATCCGACGCTTCGATGATGAATTCCAGCAAGCTCTTCCTGGATTCCTCGAACGTACGAACCTTAGACGCAATTTCGCTGTCCACGTACCCGACCTGCCAATCCGTTTTTTGCAGGAGCGTCTCGTTTAATAAGCCTTCGCCGCCGGCAGAGTCGTAAAACCTTTTCGTGCCCTTGTATTGGCGAATGATTTTATCCTTCCATTCATACGGCAGCTGCTGGCAGGCTACGTCGACATATTCTTTGCCTTGCGATGCGATATGCTGGGGTTTTGTAATGATGAAATAATCGGTCTCGCTCCCCTGCGTATACTTGACTGCATAATCGCCGCGCAGCAGCTTGATATGCCTGTTCTTCACATGCTTCATATCGCTGGGAATCGTATACGGCACTTTAAAAGCCAGCTGCGAAAGTCCCCCGTAATGAAGCGTCAATTGAATGCCGTAAGCTTCCTTCAGCTCCGCGATAATCGTCCGGTCGGGTCTGCACAGGTAAAGACGGACCGGCTCCGGCGCCTGGCCGTTATCCAAATCAATATCCTCGATCATATCGGTTCACCCCTTGAGAATAAAACGGTATCGAAGTTTTATTTTGGCCGCTCCGGAAATTTCAAGCTCATTTTTCCCGTATACGAGCTTCAAATAGTTGCCGTTAAACGCATCGAACCGGTGCATATTCGCCAGGGACGTTGCGATATGCCGGTCGTCATTTTGCACATAAACCGTCTCTCCGTCCTGCAGCGAGGAGAAAGCAAAAAGCCTGCCGCCATCGGAAAGATTTTTGATTTGAAAAGGGCCGTTCCCCCGCTTCTCGATCCACATTTCATGCGGATACAGATCCGTATCCCCCAGATTGTCGAACACGACCGTCTTCGGTCCGCCGATGGACGACAAATCATACCATTTATCGTATACAGGGGAATAACAATAAGGCGAAATGCTGCGAAAGGTCAGGTCTACATATCCCTGCTTGGCCCCGTTCGTAAACAACTCGCTGCCGCCCTCAAGCATCAAAAAGTACCGTTTGTCCACATCGTCGGCCGAATAAAATTCGGCGAACCGCCGAACGTCCAGCCAGCGTGCGATTTCGCGCCTTTTTTCCGTCGTCCACAGCTTGCCGTCCCGCAGCGCAATTGTCAGTTTCAAGGAAAACGGCTTATGCTGAATGCCATAGACATAAGGAATCGGATTGCCGTAAATCGTTTCGCTCACGATTTCCCTTTCGGACAGGAACGTCTCTCCGATCAGGCCGTTCTGCATATTGACCAGCCAGACATCCATATCTTCGGATTTTACTCCGTCATAAGTAAAAAACACGGAATCCACTCGTATACCTCCTAACCGCTTTAAGCGAAAGTAACGCCTAAGCCCTTCATTCCGTTAATAAACTTGTCGAAGAACGCATTCGGATTCATGGAGGCGTCCATTTTCTCGACGTTGAACATCGTATCGATCATCACGGTTTTGGATTCGTTCTTCGTTTCCGACCGCTGAACGATTCCGCTGCCGATCATGCTCCCTGCGCTCAAACCGCCGAATACGTCGAACGAATTCAAGACGCTGTTCATTACGCTGCGGCCGGTATCCGGAACGTACGAAAATGCCGAAGCCGCTTGCGCGGTTGCCGGGTAATCACCGTATGCGGGAAGCTCCGAACCGATTTTCGGGTTTACGGCACGAACGCGCTCCGCCCATTGATGCGCCGCATCCGCTTTGGCCGTATCGTTATTGTCCGTATATTGCTGCCATTTCTCCTTGGCGTCTTGGATGAGATATTTAGCGTACTCGTCGTCGTATGTAGCCCTCAGCAATTTGACTTCCCAATCCTGGAGTTTCCCGCCGGACATCGCCGCAATAGCTTGAGCGCGGTCGTTTGGCGATAATGCGGCAAGCCACTCCTCACCCTTCACCGAGCCGCCGATAGCTTCGGTTTTGCCGCTTTGCGCATCTTTCGCCGCTTGCTCCAGCTTCGTTTTACCGGCGGACGTTTTGTTGCCCAAATCGGTCCCAATCTGGTTCAACGGCTGAATAAGCTCTGCGTCGAGTCCTTTTCCGACATCCGCTATCATCGATTTAAGCGAGTCTCCCAATCCATCGAAGATCAGCTTTAAATTCGTAGTATGACCGCTAAAAACGGCTTCCTCCAGCTGGGCAAATATTTTCTCGTCTTCGATAACCGCGTCGAGGCGCGCTTTGATCGCTTGGTGCCGTTCGTTTTCTTCCTCTTTCAGCCGCTCCGTTTTTCTTCGTTCGGTCTCGAGCGCATCCTCCAACCCTTGCTTGGTCGTCTCTCTTGAACGGTCTCGCTTCATCTTCGCAAGCTCCCGGTCAAGGTCGTCGATCGTTTGCTGATTTTCCCTCGCGAGCGCTTTACCCTCCAGCGAATCGTCTTGCAGGAGAAGCGTCTGGCGCTTGACCAGCTCCGCCATGTCTTGTTCCTTGGCGGTCAGCTCTTCCTCATAATCCGTCTTCTCGTTCAAGCGATCATAAGCGCCGATAATGTCGCCTATGGCCCTCTCGTATTGCTTATAATCTTTTTCGAGGTTTGCAATGGTTTTTTCATGCCGCTTGTCTTCTTCTTTCCCGATCGCCCGAAAAGCCTCTTTATATGCTTCGACCGTTTGCTTCAAAGCCGCCTCGGTTTCATCGACCCACTTGTCATGCTTTTCTGTCGCTTGTTTGCCTAGCTCATCAATCGTTTGCTTAATTTCCTGCCGGTACTTTTCGTTATTCTCATTAGAAGCGTCGATCGCATCGTTCATTTCCACGATTTTGGTTATATTGTCTCCGTAAGCATGCTTAAGCAGGGAAAGCTGGTCGAACAGCTTTTGCACTTCTTTTTGCTCGTTTTGCAAACGGTCGATTTCTTTGTTTTTGGCCTCCGTGGTCATGGCGGAGGAGTCATGCACAAGCCGGGATTGCTCCGCAAATGAATTCAAAAACTGCTTATACGCTTCAGAGGCTTCATTATTGGCATCGAACCAGGAATCGAAAAAAGCCTCGTCGCCGTATTTCGCATTCTTGCTGCGTATGTCGTCCGCCTCTTGATGAAGCGCCTTATTCGCATTAACCAGCCCTTCGACAACGGCTTGCTGTTCGTTTAACAGCCGGTTCGTTTCTTCGATCGCCAGCTTATAGTCCTTTTGCTTCTCATGAAGCTTGATTTGGCGCTCGATGGCCTCGATATTTTTCCTGCGTGCCTCGTGCTCGCTGTTGATCGCATTGATGCGTTCCTTAAGCGTATCCTGCAGCTCCAACGCGTCTTTTAACTGTTCCCGCGTTTCGCTTCCGCTCTTGGAGCCGCCGCCGGCGCTTTTCTCTTTATTCGGGGATAAAGCCGCCGCTTCGATTTGCAGTCTTTTCAGATCGTCTTGCATATATTTGAACTTATCGAGTTCGTACAGCTTCTTCTGGATTTGCTCTTTCTCAAGCTCCAACAGGCTGCCGGGAGTAAAATCCGGTCGGGCAACTCCCGTTATCAATGAGCCCGTATTCTTAAAATCGGTGCTCCCCTGTTTTTTCAGCTGCGCGTCGATTTCGTTGTCTCTGGCAAGAAGCTCGTTTTTCGCCTTCGCCACGGATTCGATGCCGGCTATTTGAAGGCCGTACATTTGCAATTCCGTATTCAACGCGACACGCTGCGCCTCAAGCGAGCCTTCGAGCTTTTTCAGCGGATCCTCAATCGCTTGAAGCTTTGCGTTTCTTAGGTTTTCTACGGCTTCTTGATTGATGCTGATTACACCGTTCTCAATGGTGACGGCGTCAATCAGCCCTTTCTCCTTCTCGACCAGTCCGGAAATCGTATCGGCGTTAATTTGTTTGCCGTCGGCCATATCTTGAAGGAGCTTGTTAAGCGGCTCGATCGACTTGGACGTTTGGCCGATCGTCGTATGCAGCTTGGCCACGCTGCCGTCGAAATCGAATGTCTCGGCTTTCGCCTGCTTCGTCACCGTGAACCATTCGGATATTTTCGCCTTAAACGCTTCCGCCTTTGGAATCCCTGCCGAGACGGTATCCGTAAGCTTCAGGATCTGCTCCCGGATATCCTCCATTTTCGATTCGTTGCCCGATGCTTTGGCGGCCTGGAAATCGTCGAGCAGCTTATTGAAGTCCGCAGCGTTTAAGGCATCGATCGCCTGCTTGATTTCGCCAAGCTGGACATCGACATCTTTTTTGTCACCGGCAACCGACTTGATCATTTCGTTGATAAACGCTTTTTGCTGCGCCGAAATTTTCGTTCCGCTGCTTTGGAGCTCGCGAATGTATTGATCGGAAGCTCCCTGGAGTCCTGCGATGCGCTCCTTCAGCCGCTCTTGCAGCGTATTATTCGCTTCCTCGAATTCTTTTTGCAATTCGGCGACTTTAAAATTCAAGCCTTCCCGCAAATTTCGAATCGCATCGGGACTTTTAGCGGGATCGATATCCAGCTGAAAAGGCAGCTTTTTATAGAAGCCGTCTTTGTTCGTTACCCGGCCTTTTCGGACGTCTTCTTCGAAGCGCTTGAGCTGCTCTTCATAATCTTTCAGCTCCTCCTCGGCAGTGTCACGTTTATTGCTCGCTTTGGAGATCGCCTTGGTGTCTTGAGAGTCCTTGGCTCTCAGCTTCACCAGATTCAGCTCGTTTTCTTTAGCGATCTGATCCTCAAGCGATTTTACTCTCGCATTGATGAGCTCCGCTGAATCCGTATAAGCTTTGCCCTCGTTATTGATACCGGTAACCGAAACGCCATACTGGGAAACGAGCTGCTCTTGAAGCTGATAAAGCTTCTGCTTCTGCTCCAGGGTAGCGGAGCCCGATTCCTCGGTCTGCTTCAAAGCCTGATACTCGGAGGCCGCTTCCTCAAGCGCTTTCTTCTGTTCTTTGAGCGAATTGACATGCTCGTAGTTTACGGTTGTCGCTTCCTTGGCTCTTTCTTTGGCTGAAGAGAAGGCTTCGAACAGCTTGGTTACCCCGTAGGTAATTCCGGTTACAATCGCTAAAGGAAGAATAGCTCTCACCAAGCCTCCCAGCGCCACAGTCAACCCTCTCATGGCCGTCGCCGCCAAATTTCCGGAAGCCATTACTTCCTGGAGCTGCAGCTTGAACAGCCCTATTCTTGTCGGCAGCAGACCTAGCTCGTCATAAAAGCCCTTTAGAGCGGTTTTATTAAATAGAAAAAACGCCGCAGTCGCCGTTCCGGCCATAGTCGGTAAAAAACCGAGCGTCTCGACAACAGAGTCGACGGCCGACACCAAACCCGTCAGCAGGTTAATCGCCGACTGCAGCGTATCCGTTTGAAAAGCGTTCTGCCACAAGCCTTCGAGCGATGCGCGCAATCGATTCAAAGCCGCCTCCGTGCCTTCCTGGTGAAGAGCAAACTTCTGCTGAGTCGTACCTGCGGAAAACAGCGCTTGCTCATAAAGCGGAATCGTATCTTTATACCCCTCCATCAGCTGCAAAAAGCGTTTTTGCTCCGAGGCTCCGCCGATAAGGGCGCTAAGGTATTGCTTGTTATAGGCGCCCAGCGTCGACCATTTCATGCCGAGCTCGTCCATTACCGTGCCGAAGTTCCGAAACTGCCCTTCATTGTCCAGCAGTTGAATGCCCACTCTGCTCAAGGCATCCGCCATCTCGTCAACCTGTACGCTATCCGATTCGGAGAAGCTTTTATTATCCTTCAAACCTTGCATCCGGGATAAAATAGTTTGGAACGATTGCCCGACCGATTCGGCGCTCTCGCGGGACCGCGAGGAGACGAGGGCGATCCACGTGCTGATTTTCTCAAAATCGATACCTAGCGCTTTCGCCGATCCGCCGGCCTTTTGCAGCCCCTTGCCGATCTCGTCGCTCTTTGCAGTCGTAACTCCGCCCAGATAGCTGAAAACGTCGGCCGCCCGCTCAATGGATACGCCCATGGATTGAACCGTCGCCGTTAGCATATCGGCCGATTTCTTATAGTCCAGGTTCGATGCTTTGGCGAATGCCGTGCTCGTCTTGACGCGCTCAAGCACTTCCTCTTGACTCAAGCCCTGCCGGTAAAACTCGATCGATGCGTCCGCCGCATACTTCGTCGTGACGCCAAGCTCCCGAGCAAGCTTGCCGTATTCTTGCCCGAGCGAGCTGACCTCCTGCTGGCTTTTGCCTGTAATGACCGATATTTCAGTCAAGGTTTTGTTCAATTCGTTGACGTATTTGATGCCTTCGACGAAAAAGTCGGAGATTCGCTGTTTGATGTTCAGCTTCTCCTTAAACGTGCTGGAAATCGTCGCTGCCAGCGTTTGAAACGGCGTCGCCTGCTTGGCGGCATCCGGCGGATCGATGCTTACTTTAATCGCAATCCGGCTCGTTTTGTCCGATAGCTGCCGAATTTGGTTATTCAGCGCTTCGACAGCGGCGGATGAAGTATTCAATATCGCCGTGACGGTAAGCTTCAAGTTGTCTGCCATTTGGCTTTACCTCCTTTTCCCGAAAGTTGGCATTACTTTTATGATTCGTCGTCGCCCTGATCGTTCGCTTGCCCTGCCGGAGACGTCAGCACATTCATGATTTCATTGATCGCTTGCAATTCCTTGATTCCTTTAAACTCGACGCGATCCAAAAAGATCAGTAGATTGTTTACATGCGAGGCTGTCAGCTCATATTTGATCATTTGCGCACCTCTTTACTCGTTCTGATTTCCGCGATTCGTTTTGTTCCCTGCGGCTGCCGCCATCATTTCGCCCCATTGCTCGCCGATTGAACGGCTGTTTTCCTCCACAAGCCGGAGCTGTTCATTGATTTTGACCAATTCCTCCGCCGGGAAGCTTGCCAAAATATCCTCCAAAATATCCAAGTCGATCAGTTTTTCGCATACGGCGACCATAGGCGCCAGCTCGATCGGAATATTGTCCAAATTCGTAAAATGCCGCAAAAGAAGCATATAGTAGGCGAAAGACAAATCTTTCAGAACGTTGGCGTCGGAAAGATTCGTACGCGCTTCCTCAAGAATGGTTTGGTAGTCCAAAATCAGCTTCTGGATGCTCGTCTTTTTGAAAACGGTTTGGACATACAAGTAATCGCCTGTTTTGAGCGTTATTTTTTTCTGCCCGCCGAATTGTTTCTTGTATTCATTATTGAGCTTCGTTATGGTGAGCTGTTTGCTCATGCGCAGCCTCTCCTCTAAGGTCATTGTTCCAATTGCATGAAATGAAGGCGGCAACCGCCGGGCTGCCGCCTTCCAGCTTTCACGCCTCGCGCAGCTCCGGACGCGTGCCGCGCCGGACTGCGGTCGACAAGCCGCTGTAACAAAACGCGTTAAGCCAACAACGTTTCGTCGTAGACCGTCATGGTCCACATTTCGGTGCCGTTAACCGGTTTAAGAATATCGAGCGTAATATCGAAGGCGCTTGGATCGCCGGTGGCCGCCGTTTGGATTTTCCAGTTGTTGTCCATTTTGGCGTTCCCGATGACGACCTGAGCCGCATAATCCTTTTGCGTCACCGCGTCGCGAACCAGACAATCGAGGACGACCTTGAACGAGCCGGCGAATTTATCCGACGAAACGGTAATTTTGCTGGAGGCGGGGGCGCTGGCCGTTTGATAGTACGCAACCGCTTGAGCGCCGTCGGCCAGATCGCTCGCATGAAAAGCGAGCGCCTTGCCCGTGATTTTGTAGGTTCCGGCAGCTACGGCCGCCGACGTATAGCTCAGCTCCGTTCCATGGGAGCCGTCCGGCTTCAGCGTATAAACGCCGATCAGCGCGCCGCCCGATGCAGGCGTGTGCTTCAAAGAAGCGGCGCCGCCCGTTACGGTAAGCACCTCGCGCTTATAAATGTTTTGGGATGCGTTGACCAATCCGTTGCCGGTGAGCATCGCCAGCACCTGATTCGTAAATACGGCATCCTGCAGCACCACTTTGCCTTCGCGGTTCGAGGAGAAGCCCATAATTTTCGCATTGCCGCGGCCGCCGCGGGCGTATACCGTTTCCGCGCTATTTTCCAAACCCGCGGTTTTGAGATTGCTTAGCTGAACAAGCGCTTTGCCTGTCGTTAAATCGAAGAAAGTCGCCAAGGCGACCTCGCGAATACCCCATTGTGTTGTTGTCATATGAATCGTCTCCTTATCGGTTAGTTTGAATTAGCGAAACTGAAACTTCATTGATTAGGTCAACAAAGCATCGTCGTAGACGCTCATCGTCCACATTTCGGTGCCGTTTACCGGTTTAAGAATATCGAGCGTAATATCGAAGGCGCTAGGATCTCCTGTAGCTGCCGTTTGAATCTTCCAGTTATTATCCATTTTTGCATTGTTGATAACGATTTGCGCCGCATAGTCCTTCTGCGTCACCGCATCGCGGATTAAGCAATCGAGCACGACCTTGAACGATCCGGCAAACTTGTCCGACGAGACGGTAATTTTACCGGAATCGGCGTCGCTTGCGGTAAGATAATACGCCGCAATCTTCGTTCCGTCCGAAAGCTCTGCCGGATTGAAGCCGAACGCCTTGTCCGTAATCGTATATTTGCCGGCGGAAACCGTTGTCGAGGCATAAGTCAATTCCGTTCCGTGCGAGCCGTCCGGATTCAGCTTATACACGCTGATCAGGGCCCCGGGTGCAGCCGGCGTGTGATTCAGAACAGCGGCATTTCCAGCTACGGTAAGCACTTCCCGCCGATAAATGTTCTGGGAAGCCTTAACCAGCCCGTTTCCGGTCATCATGGCAATGACCTCGTTCGTAAAAACCGCATCCTGCAGCACCACTTTGCCTTCGCGGTTGGAGGAGAAGCCCATAATTTTCGCATTGCCGCGGCCGCCGCGGGCGTACACCGTTTCCGCGCTGTTTTCCAAGCCGGCCGTTTTCAAATTATTGAGCTGAACCAAAGCTTTACCTGTAGCGATGTCATAAAAAGTGGCCAAAGCCACTTCGCGAATACCCCATTGCGTCGTTGTCATCGTAATCGTCCCCTTATTGGTTGTTTATGATTTTAGCCCAGTGAATCTGGGCAAAATTAATCTCTTTACCGTCGACCGTTCCCGCATAAATACCCGTTAAGGTATGATTGTAATTGTCGATATTTTCGACAGCCCGAAACCCTTGATAGAGTTGATAGACGGTCAAATCGAAAATGGTAAACAGGTTCAGCGCGCTCGATTTCCAAGCCAAGCCGGAAATCATGCTGTGCAGATTCATCGTTTCTTGCGCCTGCGGCCTATTGCGCCGGTTTCTTTTGATCAGATCGATCATTTGCTGCGCTTTGGAATTCGCCGGGGCGTATTCCCCCGCAGCCTTTTGAGCTTTGATAAAGTTAGCGCGCCGCAAGATGTCCCGGATCCGCTCCATCGCGCTTTGATCGATCACTCGCTTCTCCGACTCGTCGCCCAAATAAAAAAACACATGCGGGCCGCTATGACCCATCTGTGTTTTTTGCTTGAAGAAAAAGCCGAACGCGTCGAATAAAATCGTTCTGAATTCGTCGTTATGATAACAATAGCTGTACATCATTTCGAAATTCGTCAGCTTGCTATCGCTCATCCCCTCGATATTATGCTTATCCAAGAGCATGGCGGATAAAAACCGGCTATAGCGGCTCTCCCCGATCGAAATGATTTCCTTCAGGGTCGGAATATGGAGATAGCCAATTCCTTCGAGCTCGATCGGCATGCCGGCAAGCAGTTGAAGATCGATATCCTTGAAGTCCATATGCTGTTCACCTTACTTTTTGACCGAATGAATCAATCGATTGCCTTGAAATCCTTCGTTTGCCGTCAACCACCCCCTAACCGAGCAGCTTCGTTCCCGTTCAGCTCGTCTTCTCTTCACTCATCGTATAGCGCTTTTCAAAAATGGTTTTTTCATTCACTGAATTTTTTCAGTGATGATGTTACATATCCTATAGACAGCTGAGCCGTTTTTTTTGAACCATTTTGTACGACTCTATCTGCAGTGCCGGCAAATCGTATGAAGGCCGTCTTTCGAGTCCGCCTTCTTTCCAAAATGGCTCTCGTTCGCCAATTTGTTTTGACGGCACTTCGAGCATTTTTTATAGATGCCTTTGGCCTTGTACGTGTACAGCCATTCTTCGCGGCTAAGCCGGTGGGTTTCGGCAAGCATTCTCGGGATATTTCTGTTGAACAGCCTGGATATTTTGCTTTTGTCCCAGTTTATGCCGTACAGCTTTTGGATCGTTCTGGCGATTTCTTCGCCGTCGTATCCCTCCCGTTTCATAACCAAAAGCTTCTCGATATAAGGCTCAAAAGCCGTGCGCGCGATCAGCTCGTCGATGTATAGCAGAAGATGGTACATGTCGCTGTTTACTTTACTGTGAAAGGCTTTGTGAAGCTCCCCGTAATAAAAGAGCAGGTGAAAAATGTGCTTTTCGTTGGTGAAATCGAGCTTGTTTTCGGAAACCAGCACATAGTCTCCGCTGCGGTAGCCGGTGAAGTATCCCGTATCGGCGTCGTAATCGATTTTGGCTGCGCTCTTTACGATCCGCTTGAAATAAATGGTTCCGCACAGCTGATCCTTGATGATTACCGAGTCCTTTTTTAAATCGCCGTACATTCTTTTTAGCCGATATAAACCTGTCTTACCGTAATGTTCGCGAATCCCCTGCTGGCGCTCCAAGCGCCGTTCGGCCGACAGCCCGAAGCCCAGCCGCTCGCTTAAACGCACCAGCTCATCGTCGATGTTTTTAAGAAACCGATGGTTTGCGATATCGGCTTTGCCGACTTTTTGCGCTGCTTCGGCTTTAAATAGCTTTTGCTTATCGGAAGCTCCGGTACGGCCGGTCATCTTTCCATCAGAAGGTTTCGTTAAGACATCGATGTCGGCCCCGCCGCCTGCGAGCAGCTCCTTTTTGCCGCTATAACTCGCATTGATGACGGAGCTAGCTTTGCGTATGCCATATACGTGCTCGAGGCTGTTGTTCGTCTGTTCCGAAAACACCAGATAATCGGCTATTTTGCTAAGCCCGAGAAGCGCGTAGTCGTTCTCGCAAAGCAGGTCGTTTTTTCCTTTAAGCTGCGATTCGATATAACGGTTCGAACTGAAATAGGACAAAAGCGCCCGGCCATCCGGACTGTCCAGTAAACCATGCAAGTGCCTTAGTCTGTCTTCGGCCGTATCGATCGCAGGATCGAGCCGGGATACGACCGGTTTCAGCAGCTCCCGAATGTGCCGGCTTGACGGTTCATTTTCCCGCCCCTCTCTCCGCTCCTCCCAGGAACGCGTCAGCATTTCAAGATTGTATCCGTGCCAGACATGATCGCTTCGGAAATGACGGATCCAAAATTGTCTCCGTGCCGCAAGCAGCTCGGATAGCCGTTCGGAGGCGTCCTCCGGAAGCAGCTCGACGACGTCGAAGGAAAAGCCGCCGTCCTTCCATGCCATCTGCAACCTTGCGTTTTTATGACTGCCGTCGGCAAGCCGCGCCAACAAATTTTTTTTCGCAAATTCGATATTTCTCGATGCGCCTATGTACCTCCGCTGATTCTCCATGTTCCGTAAACAGAAAATACCCGCCTTCTTTTTGATTCCCGCCATGATGCTTCGCCGCCTTTCGTCGACATTCTTCGACCCAAATCGTATCGGGTAATAACTTTTAATAGATTGATATAGCCCATGCCGAATCAAAAAGCCAAATCATTCGTCCGCAGAAAAATTTCTGCATTTGAATTGACTAGACGTTCGATCGAGTGGTATATTTTGTAACATAATAGAACATATGTTCTTATTTTGCAAGCGGTAAAGGAGCGGAACATGTTGAAGCATTATGACAAGTGTTTTTTGAAAGTGAGCATTCCGCAAGTGGAATATAAGGTTATACAGTACGATGACGGGAGACCTGCTGCGGTATCGAAGGGCTTAGCCTTCAAGAAGGACGAATCGGGTCGAAGCTTGCAAGGCGGTGTCGTATTTGAAAGATACTTCGACGCTTTTCAGTTCGTCTACGCACCTTCCAAATTTCACGGTCCGGAGCGCAACTATAGAATGAAAGAGGATTTTATGGCCGAAACCGGCGGGAGTTGACACACGTACTGCTCGAGGGAAGTAAATAGGGGCTTCAGCTGGGAATTCCGCTTACGGGGGGAGCTCTGCGTCCGGGGAGTTGCTGCCTGCCGGGGGAGTTTTGCCTGTTGGCAAGTTCCTGCCTGCGGGGAGTTCTAACGGAAGCTGCTGCCGTTATCCTGCTTAAAGAGAGCGTTTCCCAAATCTAACGGAAATGCCGGACCTTATTTACCTGTTTTATTAGGAACGGATGCCGGTTGATCGCGAATAGAGTCGCTCAGTTCCGTTCGTGCGTTCGGTCGAAAGAAAAGCGCTCGACATAAAAATGACCGCCTTCCCATTAGAAAGACGGTCATTTGCCCATATCATACGCCAATTACCGGATATGTCATATCATTTCAAAATAATACTCGCCGTTACAGTACCCCGATAATCGGAAAGCCGAACCTGATTGCGCTCCTCTACGATCGCGATCTCGACCGACTCGCCGCCTTGGACGGCACAAGCCTGCACGGTTCCGCGCGCCGAAGGGATACTAATCCATACCGGAAAAAACGCCTCGTTATGGAATTGAACCATAATCTCGGATGAAGATATCGACCGGATGCTAAAGTTGACTTCGCCGAACGGCGTTTGCGCCCGCTCCACGCGAATTTCTTTACCGGCATCCAGCCAATCGGCCGGTATGCAAGGCAGCAGCTGAAGCGATCCGTTATGGAAGAGGAAGAGGCTGTTCGCAATAATATCGAATAATCGCCCGTTTCCGCTCCCGTTGGGCTGCCAGGGGGAGAGCCATGGCAGCTGCGGGCAAAACCGCTCGTGACAATGGCCGGTATCCAGCGTGGTCGAATACGCCATCGTACTCCAGAAATAACGAAGCGCCTTCTCGCGTTCGCCCTGCAGCATCCAGATTTTATGCCAAATCCGTTCGCTTGCGTTCACATAATACAGGTCGATCTCGCCATGCGCGAACCCTTGCTGAAGCATGCCTAGCTGCCGGTCTTCCATTGCGGCCATTTTGCAGGAGAACAGATCGTTCAACGTTCCTTCGTTGCGCAGCAATTGCTCCAGATCATAAACCAGTGGATCGGTTTCTGCGATCAGCCCGGCATCGACTAGCGAGGCAAGACCGTCGATCGAATAAACGCCGACCCGCTCTCCCGGCTTCGTATACACTTCATTCGACACCCAATGAATTTCTTGATCCCCCAGCAGGTAAGTCCCGTGCCGCAGCGCTTCCAATATGCAAGCCCGGTAATCCTCCGCTTCTCGCATCACCTCATCGCCGTAGGGATGCCGAAGCTCGACCAATATTTTGGCGAATTCGTTCAGTCCCCGCCATGTATAGGCGTCCGACATGTAGAAGTATCCTTTGATCGGCCAATCGTGCGGCCTTCCAGCCGGCAGCAGCCCGTAATGCTTCACTCTCGCGCCGTCTGCATCAAGCTGCTTGGTGGCATTCCGTTCCCGGATAATCCAGCGGCATGCCCTTAATCCGCGTTCGACAACCCGTTCGAACCATGCCGTATCGCGGGTCATCCAGTAATGATCCGCTAGCATCCCCAGCACGGCCCCCGTTTCGCACATCCAGTGAATATGAGGGCGGAACGAGCCTTCGGGCGAAACAATGTCGCCTTCCGGACCCGCGCTCCCATCCTGCGTCGCCAGGAAGTAATTCAATATTTTTTCAACGGCCGGCTTGTATCCCAATCGGTCCAAAGCCCGGATGTAGAAGGAAACTTCCCAAGAGTACACGACGGAATAGTCGTTAAATCCCCCTTGGCCCGGAACGAGAACCGACGGATCTTCACTTGACGCCAGAAGCTGAAAATGATTCGACGTGGTGGTCTCGAATATGCGTTGGACCTGAGCATCCGGCAGATGAACCGTCATGCCGCCGGACAGCGTATCCTCCCACAGTTTGCTGCACGCCTCGATCGCCGCGTCGCAATCCAGCATTTCGGACAATGGCGCAGCTTGCGCCGAATACGGGATCTCGACGCTTATCGTCGCGCGCTCATTCGGCCCTAAGTCGATCGCAAAGCATAACGCCTCCTTAAACCGGCTATGACGATCCGACATCGTTACGGTTGCCCGCCTATCGACGCGATCATATGCCGTTACCCCTTCCTGATCGCCCTTCTCGGTTACTTCCGCCTGCCTATCGTCGCGATCTTGAACCGTTACGTCTTCCCAATCGCCCTTCACGGTTATTCCCGCCCGTCTGTCGACACGATAACGCGCCATGACCTGGCCGCTATCGTCGAGCAAGCTTCCCGACAACTCGTCATGAGGCGCTATTTTCCCCGGCAAACTGTTTAACCAGGGGGCTTCCTGCGAAACAAACGGAATATAGTCCTCATTCGGGTGCATATAAAATTGGGAATGCGGCTTATACACGTTCAGAAAGTACCATGTTCCCGTCCTTCGTTTTGACGGATGAGCGTTCTTCACCTCCAAATAGAGGTGAATACGCCCTTCGCCTTGCTCATCGCTAGTCGTCAGCAAAGTGAAGCGATGCTCGAAATCATCTTGTCTGATCCACGATCGGACGATCGGAATACGCGGACTTAGCAAAGACTGCTCGATCCGGCTCGCATCCATAAACCGCGGAACCTCTTCTTGCGATGCGGCGAACGCAAATCCGTATCCTCTGCGCATATCGCCGTTTCTGCCCAGCGCATCCTTCACAAGAACGGTCTGATCGGGGCGAACCTCGACCAAGGTATCGTCAAAAGGCCGATGAATGTAGATTCGTTTGCTCCTCGGCCGCGGGTACAAGCCCGCTATGGAGCTCCATGACGGTTCCGTCATCGCGATCTCACCTCCGCTATTTTTTTCCCGAAGCAGCCTTCCACTCGGCTATCCCTTTCTGAAGCTCGGTATCCCAGAACGCGTATACCTTCTCCAGGCCCAGATCAACAAGTTCCTTAATCATGGCGGCTTTTTGCGATGCAAACGCTTCGTCGCTTTTCGTTAAAATCATTTTCGGAATCGCTTGATTCAAATAGTTCGTCAGCTTATCCGAGATCAGTTTAATGTCGTCAGGCTCGGTCGAAGGCACGAATCCCATCAACTCGAATAAACTGGACGTTTGGTACTGCTGGCCCGGAGGCAAAATATCCGTCGTAAGCTCAGCCTTGTAATGCTGCAAAACCTCGCGCGCCAGCGCAGCTTCCGGTTTATCATACGCGGCCTTCTGAAAATCCTTGGTCAGCTTGAACGAGATCGGATTTTTGGTTCCCGGAATATAGGCGTTCGCATTCAAACCCAAGTTGTTGCCGAATTTACCATATCCGAATTTGCTTACGGCGTCCGGATCCTTGCTATTATTGAGGAACGTATCCGTATAGGCATATTTGCCGTCCTTGTTCACCCAATCGACGCCTTCGATGCCGTTCGTTACGGTTAAAGCGCCATCCACGGAATACAGCCAATTGATCAATTCCATGGCTCTTTCCGGATGCTTCGACTTTTTGGAAATGGCAAATACCCAATTATCGGAGCCGAACTTTTTGTTGAAATATTTATATTGCTCCGAAGGCATCGGCAGCGGGCCGTACCAGCCTTTGTCATAAACGCCCTTGCCATGCAAATAGGCGTTTCCCCCTTCGACCATCCAGCTAATGACGCTTGCCAGCACTTGTCCCGTATTATACTTTTGCTGCGCTTGATCGTATTTCTGCGTAAAGCTGTCGGGGTCCAGCAAGCCCATTCTTTGCGCTTTATTCCAAAAAGCGACGTCCTCCCAGAAGCCGGAGCTCTCATTCAGATACATATTCGTCCGCTCGAACGTCTGATCGTCGATTTGAACGACGTTGGCCGGTCCGCCATAGGCGAAAGAGGCACCTTTATTTTGAATGGAGAAGTTGTTCGTATGGAACGGCCAGCCCCAGTCGGACCATAAGGAAAAGCCGTAATACTTCTTGCCGTCTTCATTCGCAGGATGCTTCTGCAGCATTTGCGAGACAACCTTCAGGAAATCGTCGTTATTGTTAATCGCGGGATAACCCAGCTCCTTGTAATAATCCCAGCGGAGATAAACGCCGCCCCAAAGCGGCTCCGGGCTGGCCGAATCGACTAGAAGCTTGTTGCTGAGAAATTTCAATTGTCCGTCCGCCATTTTCTTATCCGATGTCAGCACCTCGCCGGGAACATTGCGCAAAATATCGGGTCCGTGTTTCTCAAGCAGCGGCCCCATGTCGATAACCATATCTTTCATTTGCTGCGCGTATTTTTTGTGGACGACCATAATGTCCTTCAAATCATTGGTGGCGAGCAGCGCAGCCAGCTTCTCGTCCGTGGCCTTCGTGTCCATATCGATTTTGATGCCCAGCTTCTGCTCAATGTACTTGGAGACCGGGTCGTCCTGAATGCCCATCGGCAAATTGGAGCCGGTCGGAGCACTCCAGAATGTCAAGGTGACAAGCTCGTTCGAGCTGGCAGTCGAACCGGGCTCCGACGGATTGTCGGAAGATTTGGAGCATGCAGCCAAATACACGAACAAACTGGCTATGAGCAAAAGAATGACGGAACGCTTCATCGTTATGTTCATCTTTCGTGCACCCCTACTTTTTTTGTATGTTATAATCCTGTCCGGATCAGGATCATACACCGGGTCAGCCTTTTACGGCGCCAAGCATAATGCCTTTCACAAAATATTTTTGCAGGAACGGATAGACGCATAGGATCGGCAGCACCGTTACGACGGTAATCGTCGTTTTTACGGCGAAAGGATCCAATCGCTTCATTTCACTTACCGTGCTTAAGCTGCTATTTCCCGACCTAAGCATATTCGCCAGCATCTCCGCTTGATCGAGGAAATTTTTCAATACAAGCTGAAGCGTTTGCAGCTTCGGATCGTTGACGAGGAAAAAATTATCCTGCCAGGAATTCCACTGCCCGACCGCATTAAACACGGCGACGGCGGCGATGATCGGAACGGAGACGGGTACGACGATTTTGATCAAAATGGTGAAGTAACCCGCGCCGTCCACAACGGCGGATTCCTCGAGAGAAGCTGGAATCGATTCGATATAGGTTTTGATCAAAACAACCGCGAACGGCGCAATCATCCCCGGCAATACATACAGCCAGAACGTGTTCTGCAAGCCAAGCAGCTTCATCGTGACGAACCAAGGAATCAGCCCCGCCTGAAGAAACATGGTAAACACGGTAGCGCGATAAATCCACTTGCGGCCGAGCATCTCTTGTTTGGTGCAAATATAAGCGAGCATCGTGGAGAAAAAAAGCGTAATAAACGTGCCGATTACCGTTCGTGCGGCGGATATGCCGAAAGCCGTCCAGACGCCCTCCAAACGAAACACTTGCTTGAAGTTGTCGAGATGGAAGCCGACGGGATACAGAATAACGTCTCCCCTCGAAACGGCTTCCGCGCTGCTTAACGAAACGATAAAGATATAATAGAACGGATAGATGCAAGCAAGAGCGAACAGAAGAAATACAAGTGTATTCGCAAATTGAAAGAGGAAGTCTTTTTTGGTCGCCATAGGGTCCTCCGCGCTAAAAGATCGACTGATCGCGCAATTTTTTGGATATCAAATTTGCCGTCATGAGCAGTGTTATGCTGACGATCGTTTTCGTCATCCCTAATGCGGTCGACATCGGATAATTATTTTGCGAAATCCCGATACGGTAGACGTATAAATCCAAAACTTGAATTTTACTTTGCACCAAGCCGTTATTGAACAAATAAAATTGCTCGAAGCCGTTGCTCAACAGCGAACCTATATTCAACAGCAGCAGGGTGATGAACGTCGGGATGATGCCGGGAAGGGTAATATGCAGCATTTTGCCGAATCTCCCCGCTCCGTCTACAGCCGCCGCATCGTATTGTTCCTGATCGATCCCCGCAATCGACGCGATGTAGATGATGGCCGTAAAGCCTAGCGTTTTCCATATCAATACGCCTGTTTGAAAAAGCCAGACAATATCGGGATTCGCCAACGGATTGAGCGGGGCGGAAATCCAGTTCAAATGAAGCAGCAGCTTATTCACCATGCCGTCCCCTGTCGAGAACATGATATAACATAAAGCATACACCAATACCCAGCTGATGAAATTAGGGAGCGTCGTCGTAGTCTGAATGAATTTTTTGACCTTCCCGAGTCTCATTTCGTTCAGAAACATCGCGAACACCACCGCTAACGGCGAGGCCAATAATCCCAAAAAGCTGATGGCAAGCGTATTTCGCAATACGGCTGCAAATTCAGGGTCCTGGAAAGCCAGGATAAAATACTTGAATCCCGTAAACTGCGAATCCAACAGCTTATACCCGGGCTTGTAATCGAAAAAAGCGATCGCCCAGCCGAGCAGCGGCAAATAAGAAAACAGCAATAACGCCGCAAGACATGGCGCGGCCATCAGCAGCAGCGTTTTCTGACCGGATGTCAAATGCCGACGCCTTATCCGCGCTTGATTGATCTGCACCGCCGAGCCATTCCTGCTATTGTTTGACAACAATATCCCTCCGGTCTAATATAAAGTTACCTTTCAGCCCCCGCCTTATTTAACTGTACATGGGTCCCCTCTCCGCATCCATTCTCAAAATTATTGATATTAATAATAATTTTAGTTTCTTCCGAACTAAAATAAGGGATTAAAGGGATGAATACGATGCCGGCTTGGTACGATAAAGCTTTCAAGCAAAAATTTTTCAACCGCCTGCTCCTCAGCTACACGCTGATCATTCTGATCACAATCGTCTCCTTAACCGTTACGA
This sequence comes from Paenibacillus contaminans, assembly GCF_003285015.1. Lineage (GTDB taxonomy): Bacteria > Bacillota > Bacilli > Paenibacillales > NBRC-103111 > Paenibacillus_V > Paenibacillus_V contaminans. The sequence continues at coordinate 77,677 of NZ_QMFB01000034.1, forward strand.
TCATTCGCAATATGGTGGATTCGGCCGAGCAAGAAGCCTCCAACAGCGTCAACAAGACCGCCCAAATGTTGAATCATTACATCGAGCAGAAGGTAAACACCGTTAAGCTGCTGGTGAAGCAATTATATTTGAACCCTGTCCAAAGCCAGGACATGCTGGAATTCCTATCGACTCAATCGGAGGACTATACCAGCGACGATCTCTATAAAGCCAACCTGATCAAATATTATTTGAATTCGTCCGCATTCCAGGACGTTGATATACTCGATGCAGTCATCTACAAAAAAGCAACCGGCAGCTTGTACATGCACTCCAACGACTCCACGCCGAACACGGATGAATATTTGGACAATAACCGCGGGTTTTTCGGCAGGATGGACGACCGGTTTCACGGTCTTGCCGTCAGTCCCTCTTATTTGCAAACGTATGCCGCTTCCAAGCAAAAACGGATTTTTTCGATCGCCGCGAATATTAGAGGAGGAACGTTGTCGACCAATTTCGACAAAAGCATCGCCATTCTGTCCATCAATTTCGATACCTCCAGAATCTCTGAATATATCAACTCCCAGATTGATGCGAGTGGTAAGGCGGAAATACTCGTGCTCACCGATGACGGGGATGTCATGATCGATACGGAGGATCGTTATTACGGACAGAAGTACCCTTACTTCGATCAGGTCAAACAATCCGGTTTACGCATGATGCTGGACGAACAAAGCATGGTAAGCGTGACGAGGAGCGACGATCTCGGCTTCTACGTCGTAAGCAAGCTGCCCTATTCGGAAATTGCCGCCAAAACCAGGTCGTCGCGTAATACCGTACTGGCATTCGCAACTGCGAGCACGATCATGGCCGTTATTCTCGGCTTTGTAAGCATTCGCTTCTTTTCACGGCGTATCCGAATCATTAATAAGGCGATCGCCAAGGTTCAGACCGGCGACTTTCGATACCGTATCCCCCTCGACAGTACAAACGACGAAATCGGCAACATCGCCAAAAACTTCAACCAAATGTGCGACTGGGTCATCGAGCATATCAACAAAGTATACGTTTCCGAGCTGAAGCAAAAGGACGCCGAGCTTTACGCTCTGCAGTCTCAGATCGATCCGCATTTTCTATACAATACGCTGGAGATCATTCGCATGGAAGCGTTATCAAACCGGGATATTCAGGTCAGCAACATGATTGAAATCGTCGCCCAGCTGTTCCGGAACAGCATTAAAGGCGACATGTTCGTTCAGATCCGGGACGAGCTCGATTACAGCAAGCACTATTTGGAACTATACAACATGCGGTATGCCGACCGGTTAAGCGTGGAGTTCAGCATCGACCCGGATATTTTCGGTTTCGGCATTTTGAAGCACCTGCTGCAGCCTATCCTAGAGAACGCCATCGTACACGGAATCAAACCGGATCGGGACGACAATCGGGTTACGGTTAGAGGTTATCTGCAAAAGGAAACCGTCATCCTGGAAATATCCGATAACGGGCGCGGGATGGAGCCGGAACAGCTGGATCGTCTTACCAAGCGGCTGCAGCTGAGTCATGCCAATGCCAATACGGACAATATCGGCGTACTCAATGTCAACCAGCGCATCCGGCTGGCTTTCGGCGAAGCCTACGGCCTTGAAATTGAGAGCGTCAAGGATAAGGGCTCCACCGTTACGTTCGTCATACCGGCCATTAAGAAGGAGGAGCTGATAGCGCATGCACAAAGCTTTAATCGTGGACGATGAACCCCGGATTTTAAGCGGCTTGGGCGAGCTGATCCAATGGGAGGAATACGGGATCGAGATTGCGGGGCTGGCCGGCAGCGGCGCCGAAGCGCTCCACATGCTGGAAGCGAGGAACGTTTCCATCCTGATTACGGACATCCATATGCCCGAAATGAACGGGCTCGAGCTGATTCGCCGGGTCGGACAAATCGACGACTCGGTCAAAACGATCGTGTTGAGCGGTTACGACGATTTCCATTACGTCAAAGAAGCGACGAAGCTCGGCATCGAAAATTACTTGCTGAAGCCGGTAAACCGCGAGGAGCTGTCTTCCACTCTTTTGTCCGTCGTCGAAAAAATCAACCAGGAAGCGGAACGTCAAAGACAAATTCGCAGCGATGCCCATATTCTCAGAAACAATATTTTGAACAGGTGCATGACGAACAACATCAGCTACAGCAATCTGGCCGAGAGGGCCGGCTTGCTCCAGCTCGATTTAAGCAGCACGCATTATACCGTTTGTTTAATCAAGCTATTGTTCCATGAGAAACATGATCAATCTTACCGGGGACTCATGCAATATGCAGGCGAGAACATTTGCAGCGAAGTGCTGGCTTCCTGCAGGGCCATTACGTTCTGCGATGTGGAAGGTCACATTGTCGCTCTCTTTCATGGCAATCATCCGATCGATTCCGCTCAAATCAAACAATATGCGGAAGAGGCGATGTTTTCCATCCGGAAATTTTGAAGTGCTCCGCCTTCGCCGCAATCGGCAGCGATGAAATGCAGATTCAGGATGCGCATCGCAGTTATTACAGTGCCTGTCAGCTAATGGACTATAGCCTGATTTACCCGCCTAATATCGTAGTCAGCTACGAGGAAGCCGCCAAATCGCATTTTGGCGCACATCGGCATGCGGTCATCGATCATAACCGTTTTCATGAATGCTTGGTGAAAAAAGACTTGGAATCGGCCATGCGATTTATCGATGACAGCTTCCGGCAATGGAGGAGCCAAGATTGGATGTCGCCGGTGATCGTGCAAAGCTCAGCCGTCGAAATGGTCTACCGCTCCTTAAACGCCCTGCATGCTCTGAATATGGATACCGCGCCTTTACTAGATGAGGAGGACAACCTGTTTTTGCACCAGCTTAGAACGAAAAGCATCGAGGAATTGCACGGCTGGGTAAAGTCCGTCGCGGAAAGAACGATCCGGATGATCGTCTCCCTCGAAGAGAGCATTCATCCGTTAGTCCGGCGAGTATCGGCTTATGTCGACGATTTGTATAGCGAGAATATCTCGCTCAAAACGATTGCGCATACCTTCAATGTCAATGCGGCTTATTTAGGCCAGCTATTTATCAAAGAGAAAAACGAAACGTTCTCCAGCTACTTGAACATGAAACGGATCGAAAAAGCAAAGGAGATGCTGTGTTCGACCTCGCTTGAGCTTCAAGAGATTGCCGAGAGCGTCGGCTACGTCAATCAAAGCTATTTCAATTCCATTTTCAAAAAAGCGACAGGCATTTATCCGACAAAATATCGGCTGGATCATAAGAGTACAAGTTTGTGAACAGGTGTGCCAGCTCGGCTAGGCACGCCGCCCGAAACGCCAAAAAAACCGCCCTCTCAGGCGGTTTTCGTTTTGGACGCCGGCTCGCCGGCAGGGACCGGTTCCGGTCGTTTGCGGAATACCAGAATGATGCCCAGGCAAAGAATGAGGCTTAGACCGCCGCACAGCATGAAGCCGCCGTTTGCGCCCCAGTGGTCCGCCGCGTAACCTGCGAGCAGATTGCCGACAGGCGTCGAGCCTGCGAACACGAGCGAGTAAATGCTCATGACGCGGGCGCGGTATTCGTCCTTCGCATGCATTTGCAGCGTCGAGTTGCTGTTCGTCGCGAACAGAATCGTCGAGACGCCGGTGATAGCGAGGAATAACCCCGTAAACAGGGGCAGCCGCGTCAGCCCGATCAGAATGAGGAACACGGATAACGCAAGGGAGCTGATCAGGATCAGCTTGCGTCGTGGCCCTTTTTTGCTGAGAAAGGACATCGTCAGCGCCCCCGCAAACGAGCCGGCGCCGAGACATGACATCAGAATGCCGTAAGTCTGCTCCTCCATATGAAGGACATCCTTCGTAAATACGGGAATAAGCACGCCGAAATTATACGCCAGAGTCCCGACAACAGCGACGAGCAGAAGTGTCTGGGAAAGCAGCTTGTCGCCCGCGATATACATGATGCCGTCCTTGATTTCCTTGAAAATGCCGACATCCTTCTTCTTTTCGCGTACATAAGGGATTGCCTTGATACGCGTTAAACCGTAAATAACGGCGATAAAGCTAAGACCGTTCAACAAAAAGCACCAGCCGGTGCCAAGCAGCGCCATCATCACAGCGCCGATCGACGGTCCGAGAATGCGCGCCAGATTAAAGGTCGTGGAATTCAGCGCAATGGCGTTCATCAGGTCGTCTTTGCCGACGATCTCGATGTTGAACGATTGGCGCGTCGGCATATCGAACGTGTTGGTCAAGCCGAGCAGCAAGGCGAGCACTACGACATGGCCGTACCGAATCGTATCGGTAAACACCAGCGCAGCCATCGTAAGCGCAAGACACATGGAAACCGATTGCGTGACGATGAGAATATTTTTCTTCGGAAATTTATCGATGACGACTCCTGCGAATAGGGACAGGCACGTAACCGGCAAAAACTGAACCGCGCCGATCAAACCAAGCAGAAACGGCGAACCCGTCAACGTGAGCACGAGCCATGCCTGCCCGATGTTTTGCATCCAGGTGCCGATCAGCGAGATGCACTGCCCGAACCAGAAGTACCGGTAATTCCGGTGCGTCAACGCGTGAAAATGGTTATCGACCAGCCGCCGGCCTGCAAGTCTGACGTTCATGACGGCTCACCTTCTTTGCCCGAACCGCGCTGCTCATCCCGCTGAAGGGGCTCCTCTTTCATATAGCGGGCGGCATTGTCTCCCATTCGTTCGAGCAGCGTAAGCATCTGATCTTTCTCTTCTTCCGTAAAACCTTCCGTCAGCAGGCTGCGCCAATCGGTCAGCACCCCGCGCACCTCCGCCTTGATATCCAGCGCCTTGGCGGTCAAAAAAACCCGGTTGAACCGCTTATCGTCCTCCCGCGCAACCCGGGTTATATAACCCTGCTCCTCCAATTTTTTCAGCGCTTTGGCCGTCGTGCCTTTATCGATTCTGAGGTAGTCGGCAATCTCGTCCTGGCTTAAGCCGTCCTCCCGGTACAGCGCGTTCAGGAACATGAACTGCCCTTTCCCGACCTCATGATGCTTCAGCCGGTTTCCGATGTACGTTTGACCGGTTCGGTACAGCAGCGAAATCCACCGGGGAATCGTATATTTATGCTCGGCCATGGAAAACGCCACCCTTCCGCACAATTAGTTGCACTTGCTACTAATTACAGTATAGGAGCGTACGGTTGCATTTGCAACTATTATTCGCCCAACCGGGAAGTCGTTATGGATGTGATTCTGCCCCAGCCCAATACGAGCTCCCTGGAGTGCCGCATTATCTCATCGCAAGCGTGATCGACGCCTTTATCAACCGCGCAAAAGCCCGCCGTTACGCAAAAGTCATCATATCGGATATAAATGTCATGCAAACAGCATTCGCTAAACGCATCCGAACGGCTATAATTAGTATGCTAGGATTAACGGCTTCTCCATCTCCATGGCAGCACGTTTCCGGGGAGTCGAACAATCGGCGGAAGCTATGCGCTTTAGGCTATTAAAAATGTCCAACATATACGTAAGCGCTTACAATACAACTTATCCGAGGAGGGGTCTTTATGCTTCATAAGATGAGGTCATTTACTAAGCGTAAGCATTTTCTCATGCGGCTCGTTACCTTTACGCTGCTGATTTGTCTGGTCCCGATCGGCGTTCTCGGCTTTTTCTTCTATCATAATGTGCAAAATTCGATGCGCCACGGCATAGAGCAAGCCAACGAGCTTTATTTGAACCAGACGGTGAACGCCATGGAGCTCGTCGTCAAACAGATCGGAAACGGCTTCCGCACGTTCGTTACGAACAATACGTTAACCGAATTCGAGCTGTTTCCGCTTGGCAACTATTTCGACGAGATCGGCAGCTGGCATACGTCAAGCAACAGGGAGCAGCTGCTGGACTATATGACCAGTAAGGCCAAGGTGCTGCGAAGCATGAACGATTTGCTGAAGCTGAACGAGTTTATTTGTTCCGTCTACTATATTAATCCGTCCCGGGGGATCGTCTTGACATCCGGGCATTTGCAGTACGAAATCGATAAGTTTTACGATTCGGGCTGGAACAAGGGCTTGGAAGCTTCCTCTCTCGGCTACCCGATTATTATGAACGTGCGGGCCGCGATGCAGGAAGACGGCAGGTCCAGACGCGTCGTACCGGTCGTATTTCGGCCGCTGGAGTCGAACTATACGATCGTCATCAATCTGGATGCGGACGCCTTCTATGCCAATCTCATCAGCAGGCTCGGCGTCGAGCACGGAAGCTCCGTAATGGTATTTTCGCGCGAAGGCGAGCCGCTGCTCTACGACAGCGACACGTCCAAGGCGGACAGCATCGCATTCGTGCAATCGACGATCGCTTCGCAGAACGCAGCCGGGAACGGCAGTCTTAAAACGCACAAGGTCGTAGGGGACAAGCTTGTCTCCTGGCGAAGCTCCGAGGTGCTCGGCTGGGACATCGCTAACGTTACGAACATGCATACGCTCTATAAAAATGTTTCGAATTTACGCAATCTGTTTTTTACCGTTGCCATATTGCTTACCCTTGCGACCGCCGTCCTCGTAGTAGTAACGAGCCAACGCATATACAGGCCCGTCAATCATTTGCTCCAATTCGTGAAGGAAGGTAGTCAGGGAGGAAGCTTCGGCTTCAAAGGCAGGCGGCCGAAAGGCGAATTTCGCGTGATCAGCGAAGGGCTAGCCGATGCATACGCGACGGGGAAAAAGCTGCAGCTTCGGCTGCGCGAGAGCTTGCCCGCACACCAGGAGAAATTCGTGCGATCGCTTTTAAAGAGGCATTCGCTGCCAATGAAAGCCGTCGAGGAGCGCTTCGACTATTTGGGAATCGACCTGAAGCCGAGCGGCATCGTGCCGATGCTGGTTACCGTCGAGAATGGCGGACGTACCGGCGGGAGCATCGAGTTCGAGCAAATCGAACAGCTGCTGGTCAGCGATTCGATAGCCTCCGCAATCGATATAGCGCATCCGCACTGGATTCTCAAGATGGAAGACGATGTTTACCTCGTGCTCGTAAATTGCGGCGAGCATGAAATGTCCATCATCTTCTCCGTCGCGGAGTCGATCCAGCAAACAATTCTCGATAATCACGGGCTGATCGGAGCCATCGGCATCGGCACTTCATGCAAAGAGATCGGCGATCTGCCTCAATCCTACGAGGAAGCCGAGGAGGCGCTGCAATACCGCGGGATGACCGCGGAAAGCGACATCGTCTACATCGAGGATGTCAGGTTCCATGCGCACGACCCGCTTCCCTATCCGAAGGATAAAGAAACGACGCTCATCGTTTGCCTTAAAAATGGCGACAAAGAGCAGGCGCTCGCGGTTTTTGCTGAAATGGAGAAGGATATGCGCGCCGAGGCGGGAAAAATCGCCTTCCCGCAGGTCCAGCAAACGTTCTTGCTGCTGCTCGTCAAACTGATCGAAACCGTACGCGATTTGCATCTGGACATGCGGGAAATCATGCCGGGCGAGCGCGCCAACCTGTTGGCCGTATTTTTGGAGAAGGACGACTGGCGGAGCATGAGCGCCTGGTTCGAAGGCTTGATCGGCGCCACGGCGGCGTATATCGGCCAAGCCTTCCAAGAGAAGAAAAATACGCACGTCGAGCATGCCAAAAGGCTGATCGAAACCGAATCGGCCGGCTCGGTTTCGCTTACGTCGATCGCCGACAGACTGAATTTGAATCCGGCCTATTTGAGCCGTATTTTCAAGGAATATACCGGTGTCACCTTCACCGATTATGTCATTCAAGCCCGCGTCCGTCTCAGCAAAGAGCTGCTCCTGCAGACCGAGCTGAAGGTGCAGGATATAAGCGAGCGGCTCGGATATGCCAAGGTCAATCATTTTATCAAGCTCTTCAAGGACATGACAGGCATTACGCCGGGCGAGTTCCGCAAACAGCATTATTGACAAGCATACCCGTAATTACGTTTTCATGACATTGTCATCAAATGGGCGATTGAAGTCATATTCCGGGCATATCGAATCGGGCCGTGAACGCTTTACGCTAAAGCAGCAAGGCACATAAACGACAAGGAGTGATTCGTTTGAGGCAGCGCAAGGGGGAAGCTTGGAAGAAAGCGGGGAAATGGGTCGCGTGCACCTCTATCGCCGCATCCGTGCTCGCAGGCTGCAGCGGCGGCGGAGACGGGAATAATGAAGGAACGAAAGCCAGTACGGCGCCGTCCGCTTCATCGGGACCGTACGCCAAGCATCTGGATATTTCATGGGTCGGCCACAATCAGATCGGCAAAATCAACGACGCAGTCAACAATCCGGTTAAAAAAATGATCGAAGAAAAGTTCAACGTCACACTGACGATGGTGCCGCTGGACGTCCACAACAAAGAACAGGTCAACCTGTACTTCGCGGACGGCAAAACCGCCGATCATATCCGGCTCAACGTCAGTTCCACCTTCCTGATGGAACAAGGCCTGGTGCGGGAAGTTCCGGAGGAAACACTGCGCAAGCTTATGCCCGACTGGATGAAGAGCATCGAAAGCATGGTCGATCCGAAGATCGTCGCTTCCTCGATGAAATTCAAAGGAAAGCTGTACGCAGTGCCATTTATCAACTACTCGAATTTGCAGCCATGGGTTATGGGTGTCCGCAAGGACTGGCTGGACAATGTCGGCATCGCCAAAGTGCCTGAAACGCTCGACGAATACCACGAGATGCTCAAGCGCTTCACGTTCAACGATCCGGACAAAAACGGCAAAAACGACACGTACGGCGGCCACGGTCTCCAGTTGTACCTGCGTGGAGCATTCGGACTCGGCTCGGGCAACGCCTTCTACGCCGACGGCAGCGGCAAGGTTTACTCCAGCGTGCTGACGGACAACTACAAGCAATATTTAAAAACGATTCAGGCCTGGTACAAAGAAGGCTTGATCGACCCCGAATCCATTACCGATCAGCGTCCGCAGCAGCGCGCGAAGTGGGCGGACGGCAAATTCGGCGTGCTCGCCGACCATCCGTGGTGGTACGCTTCTACGACGGCAGGAAACATCACAAAGATGGTGACCGACAAAAACGCGAACGCCAAAATCGAGTTTTTGAAACCGTTCACAGGACCGAGCGGGGATAAAGGTGCGGGCGGCGCCTCCTATCCCGCGATGCAGAGCGGCTTCTACTTCGGCAATAAAACGAGCGACGAGAAAATGGAGCGCATCATGGCAATCAAAAACTTCATGTCGGCCGACGATAATTTTTACATCCGTGCTTATTTCGGAGAAGAAGGCAAAGGGTACACAAGAGACAGCGACGGCGTCATCAAAGTCGCTCCTGACTATTTGTCGATCGATAAAATTACGCAGGAAGGCATCGGCCAATATTTTGCCCTGCGTCCCGACAACTGGGAGTTCTACAAGAAGAACAACGTGCTCAAAATCGATGCGCCTGCCTATGACGTCGCCATGAGCAGCCCGAAAAAATACAATGACGTCAATTTTACAGTCAACTCCACGAACGAGGCGGCGCTAAAATACGGCACGGCCGTCTCGACGGTCGTCACCGAATTCGAAACGAACGCAACCGTCGGCAAGCTCGATATCGACAAGGAATGGGATGCGTTCAAGAAGAAATATCTCGACGCCGGCGGTCAGGCCATTTTGGACAACTACCAGAAGCTTCATGACGAAGCCAAAAAATAAACGCATGGCGTTATCCTCGCGCTCGTGCGAACAGCAGCGGCAATAATCAATCGTTTGGCGGCAACCGGCGCGGACGGGCGCCGGTTATGCCGCGAATCTTCTCTTGCTTCGGCTTCTCCGGTTCCTCCGGATTTCCAACCGACAAGCGCAGACTTTATACGAGTTCCCCGGAAAGGAGGCTAGCGGCATGAGCGACGTAACGGCCGGTTTGCCGGCTCCGCTGCCTGCTAAAGCATCGAACGGCAGATGGCGGAAATACGGATTTTATTATTTGATGCTGGCTCCCGCGATCGTTTGTTTCATTATCTTCAACTATATTCCGATGTACGGCGTCATCATCGCGTTTAAAAATTACCGCTTTATCGACGGCATTATCGGCAGTCCATGGATCGGCATGGAAAATTTCAATCAGCTGTTCAACGACATTTTTTTCTGGCGCATCCTGCGGAACACGCTTATCATAAGCGGCTTGCATATTTTGTTCGGCTTTCCCGCTCCGATTGTGCTGGCCCTGCTTTTCAACGAAATCATAAACGGCAGGTTCAAAAAAATCATCCAAACGATTTCCTATTTACCGCATTTTATGTCCTGGGTCATTTTGTCGGGCATCATGATCGAGCTGTTGTCTCCGTCAAGAGGCGCGATAAACTTCATCATCACTTTGTTCGGCGGCAAGCCGATCCATTTTCTGGCCGATCCCGATACTTTCGTCGGCGTCCTCGTAGCAAGCCATTTATGGCAAAGCGTCGGCTGGGGCAGCATCATTTATTTGGCGGCGATCGCCGGCATCAATCAGGATCAGTACGAATCGGCGACGATCGACGGGGCGAACCGTTTTCAGCAAATGCGGTACATTACGCTCCCTTCGCTGATCCCGGTCATGACCGTGCTGTTCATCCTCAATGTCGGAGGCGTCATGAACGCGGGCTTCGATCAAATTTTCAACTTATACAACCCTGCCGTATATAGCGTGGCGGACATTATCGATACGTACGTGTACCGCATCGGGCTGATCGATACGAAATACGGGTTCTCGACGGCGGTCGGCTTATTCAAAAACGTCGTTGCGCTCGTGCTCGTGATCGGCACCAACTATATCGTCAAACGCTTCAATGAATACGGGATCTGGTGAGGAAGGTGACTCATGAATTCGTTTAGACGCAAAAGCCTCGCCGGCAAATCGTTCGATATTCTCAATTACGGGCTGATGATCGCTTTGTCGATCATGTTCCTGTATCCGTTCTGGAATCTGCTGATGCTGTCGTTCACCGCTCCTGCGTACGTCGACAAGCTCGGGCTGCGGCTATGGGCGGACGGCTTTAACTTGCTGTCCTACAAGCAGTTGTTCAGCAGCGACATCATCTATATCGCTTACCGCAACACGATTATCCGAACCGTAGTCGGGGCCGGACTCACGGTGCTTGTCACCATGTGCGCAGCATATTCGCTCTCCCGGAGGGATTTGCCGTACCGCAACATCATTACGCTGTTTATTTTGTTCACGATTTTTTTCAACGGCGGATTGATTCCCACGTATATGAATATCAAGAGTCTCGGCCTGCTCAACTCCATGTGGGCGCTCATTCTCCCGACGCTGGCCAATGCGTGGTACATTATTCTGGCGCGCAACTTCCTGATGGGCTTCCCCAAGGAGCTGGAGGAATCGGCGCTCATCGACGGCGCGAATCCGGTACAGGTGGCGTTTCGTATCATTTTCCCGCTATCGATGCCGATTATTGCGGTCATTACGTTATGGTCCGGCGTCGCGCATTGGAACGCATGGTTCGATGCGATGATCTATCTGCGAGAGAAAAACGACTTCGTGCTGCAACTTCTCGTACAAAAAATATTCCAACAGGACAAGATCGACACGACCAGCACCGGCACTTATATTCAAGTCACGACCGAGGTGACGAACCAGTCGATCAAAGCCGCGACGATTATAGCCGCTATTACGCCGATCGTCGTCGTGTATCCGTTCCTGCAAAAGTATTTTGCCAAAGGCGTCATGATCGGATCGCTTAAAGGATAAACCGGCATGATTCCGCACGATATTTATACGATAATAAGGACATGAGCTCCATTTCCATCCAGGGCGGTGGCGGTCGAGCCACATGCGATTAGCTTGCCATTTCAAGGAGGGTAATTTCGATGACTATCGTAAAAGCGCTTGAGCATCTGGACATTTACAAGGATGAACAGTACAACAGTTTTCCTACCGTCGTTCCCCTCAAGGACGGAACGTACCGTCTCGGCTTCCGCCAGGCGCCCGATCGCCGGGTTGCATACGAGGGGGCTATAACACATGTGGACGCTTCCTCGAAGGCAGTCTCCATCGGATCGGCAGACGGCGTCCATTGGGATACGAAGCCTGCGGTAATATGGGACGATTTTTTCCATGGCGTGCAGGATCCGTGCTTGAACGTCCTTCAGGACGGCACCCTATTCGTCACCTATTTCACCTGGAAGGTGTACGAGAAGGACGAAGCGCCGAGCGATATGAAGCCCGGTACCTGGCACCGCGTCATGGATGACTGGATCGGGCAAATGGCAGGCACCTACTCGATCCGTTCCACGGATGGGGGAATCACCTGGGATAAACCAGTGCTAGTCAGTCTCGGCGATGTAGTGATCCGCGGGAACAGCGTGGAAATGGAGGACGGCTCGATTTTGTCGCCGCTTTACGAGCAGGAAGGCCCTACCTTCAATGTGGTCGTCGGCAGAACGCCGGATCGCGGACAAACCTGGGAGCGTTTAGCCGTCATTCCGGGTTATGAGGGACAGTACCATTATCACGAGCCGAACTTGTATAAGACGGAATCGGGCAAACTGGTGCTGTTCATCCGCAGCTTGAAGCTGAACAGACAACCGGGCGAAGAGCAAACGGCATCGCCGCTGTTTACGACCGAATCGACGGACGGCGGCCGCACCTGGAGCGAGGTTACGATGTGGCCGATCTACTCGCCGAGCCCTTTCAACGTCCTCCGGCTGGCCGACGGACGCGTGCTGCTCAATTACGGCTACCGTTACAAGCCGTTCGGCCTCCGCGCGCTCGTGCTTGACGCCGAATGCACGAACATCGGCACGGCGGAGGAATCCGTTCTCCGCGAGGACGGACTGGGCAGCGATATCGGCTATTCGAGCGCGGTGCAGCTCGCCGACGGCCGCGTGCTGATCACGTATTACTATTACCATGAAGACGGCACGAGATATATTGCGGGAACGCTTTGCGAAGTGGAATAGCGCCTATAGTCTGGGGCAAGCCTAGCATATTGCGTTTGCGAAATTTGTGAAATTTACGAACGCGTCCAGGCCTCGGCCGGTTGCTTGATGGTAACCGCTAAGGCCGGCAAAAACCAGCGGCAAGTCCGGGAATGAAGTGTCCCATCTCGGACCGTCGCTGGTTTTTTATACCGAGTCCGATTTTGCCCACTTGGAGCGTAAGGACAGCGCCATGTTGCACTGGAGTTCGATTTTGCCCACTTGGAGCGAAAAATTCTAACAGGAAGATCGTAAAACTACTCTGTAAGAGGGTTATATCGGACTGGAGAGGCAGATATGAGCGATATGGCCGTTCCAATTAGGCGAAATCGGATTCCGGGAACAATTCGAAAATAATTACACCAAATTATTATATTTGTTCGATTTCACGTACCGTCGGCTTCAGCTTCTTAGAGATCATTCCACCGACAACTGCCAGCGGGATCGCGAGTACTGGTATTGCTAAAATATCATTTAGTTCCGCATATCCTCCCCTGTACAAAGCCCAAAAAATATGAATGAAACCTACGAACGCCGAATTGATTATTCTATAGTTTCTTGAAACGGTTGATGCGATAGAACCGCCTAGTACAATAAACAAGGCGCTCACAACGATATAAACCCAAGGTTCTCCTTTTAATGGTGTAAATGATAGGCCAATCGACACTAAAATGATCCCAAGTACACTAAAGAAATAACCGGCAATAATGGATCTTAGGCACGTTAAAATATCTTTAAGCATTCCATTACATCCTCCATATATATTCTGCAGTCTATCGCAAACGGGCTCCCCACATAAAATTTTTATCCACAGAGTCTTGCGATTTCAGCTTTCCTCTATACGGCCAAAGAAAATGTTCCGAGACAATTCTGTAACGTTTAACCGACCGTATACTCCGCGTATATCCGGAACGTACTCCTTGGTGAGGATGAGGCCATTCAGTATGTTGCCAATGATCCCTAATTCGTCTGGATGTAACGCCGCCAAACCCGTGGCTGAAAATTGTATCGGCTTATCAAAATGACTTGATAACCCGGTTGTCATTGAGTTTTGCTCCTCGTCCGTTAACTTTTCAAATTGGGACATGATCCTATCTATGGATTCGCTGCTCATCTATCATGCTCCTCACTCTACTCGTAAATGATTAGCCATACTGACTATTCTTTCGATAACCGGCTGGACTTCGTCTTCTCTTTTGACTTCAAAAAAATAGTCGGCTTCGCCTTCCGTCGGCGCCGTCACATCATCCTTATGAGATTCGGCCTGTTGCCGCATAAGGACTTCCTCAAAGCTTGCGGCACTTCTAAACACATTTGTGCTGCGCCGGCTTTTAGCGATTCGAGCTTGAAGAACATGATCCGGCATATCAAAATGAACAAGGATACTGGTAAAGCCTTTCCTGCTAAAGTGCGCGAGCAGATCCGAACGGCCTTTGCGGGAGCGATTGGAGTTGCAAAGAATGAGATGAAAGTCGGTCTGATTGACGGCATAGTCTACGATTGTTTGAGTAATGGCGTACTTGATCGTATTCGGGCCTTGTTTTGGTAATAAGGGTTTGTAATAAGTGTTGATGAATTCGGCATGGTTATCCTGGTCGATCGCAATCGAGTTGTGCAGCTGCCGTTCCAGAGCTTTAGCAAATGTCGTTTTCCCGCTATGGGTTTTACCGACAGTCATAATCAATACCCTTTTCACCAATGCAGCTCCCCTCCTATCTGAATCCGAACAACGGTTTGGAAAAAATAAAAGCGGAAGCGATGACTATTACGGCAGCGAATAAGAAATACACCAGCTTCACCGCTGTATCCGTTCTCTTCACAATGAAAAAGTTTCCGAAAAACCACAGCAAAATGTCAGCGAATAATAATAACAACCATTTTTTTGAATACAGCGCCGAAACGAATAAAAACAGCCCCGGAAACAGCCCGCAGGACTACATTCGTCTCCCGGATCGCGCTCCCGCAACCTACCCTGACCAACCCTGAGGGATAACAAAAAATCAAGACTGTTGCTGCATCAATGTAAGCTTTGTATTTAGATGTTTATTCTTGATTATTATTTCATTGATCTGTTCGATCGTTTTTTCATTTTTAGGAACATCTGTGATTCTACTGAGCAAAAGCCATCTAAGGCATGCGATCGCTTCGAACCTTTGAATTTCTTCCATATCGAATTCGCTTTTGGATAAATAGGCATTCCGGAATGCGGCAGCCAGTTCTTCTCCATTGTACAGATTGATCAGAAAGCTCGCCCACGCTAAATCGTACCTCGCGTCACCCAGTTGAGCGTTTGTCCAGTCGATTATTGTGTATTTCCCTTGATCGTCAAGGATGTTCCCTAAATTGAAATCACCGTGAATGAATGTGTTTTGCTGCAGATTCGAGCTGTTAACCAACTGTACTAATTCCGCTTGAATATCTTGATGTTCTTCGAGGCCCGGATAAAAATAAGGTATAAAATCGTACTTTTGATGAAGGGTCGAATCCAGTTCATGAAGTGATACTTGATGTAGGCGTAATAATAAATCAGCGAGATCTTTGACAATTTGATCCGTCAATATTGAAATCGGACTGCCGTCGAAGCTGGTCAACAATACTTTATGATTGGAAGCGGTGTATCCCCATCCATAAGAGCCGGAGACGGAAATCCCTCTGTGCCGAAGAGCCGAGAGCAGGACATGCTGAAAACGGACATCAGGATCGGACTCCTTGTCCCATAACTTAAGAACGACGCTGTTTGTAGATGAACTGTACTTCATTACTTTCGCTTCTAGTCCGGAGGGCAGCTTGCTTACGGTTAGCTCCTGTTCCAATAATTCGTCAATGAGGTCCGTTCTCTCAATCCAAGTGATTCCTCTTAAAAGCTCCACCAATGACATCCTTTCGCTATGAAATTACCAAGAAACTTTCCCGGTCGCATGCTTCTCCCCATAGCCCCGACTCTTAGCTTCATCGTTACAACCCCTGTCCATGTAGGCAATGGTCTTATTTCCAACACCCTAATTTTACTGCAACATGGTATTTATTGGGCGGTTTTTGCTAAAATAATCTGCCTCAAGCCAAGGATAAACGGCTTCGCCGTCCTTTAAAGGACGAGCGCGTTACCGGGAATTGGAACAATCAGCGGAGAATATACTTTCTGACAATTTGAAAAAAGGCCACCGTTACGCGGCAGCCTTTCCTTGTGTACATTTGAAATTATCGGATCGGCCGTCAAGCCTCGGACTTCTCCTTCACCGCTAACTCGCCTAACCTTCCGTCGTCTGCATAAGAAACACTTTAAATTCTTCCACGCTTTCAAAACGATTGATTGCGACTTCTTTCATCCGAAGATGGTTTTCCAAACGGGAACTCAAAAGCGTCACGCCGGCCTGCAGCTTCGATAAATCATCCGAATCGAGCAGAGAGACAAGCTCCGGGAGCCCCGCCTGTTTGTATACGTCCAGATAAGCGGAATTGGTCGTCAAAAGGCAAGGCCACTGTCCCGTTTCGGCGAAATATAAAAAATGGGCGATTTCATCCTGAATCTGAACGGCAAAGAAAAAAGCCGTATCGAAATCGTTCGTTTCGCAAGCCGTCATGATTTTATTCAACCCGCCCATTACCTCTTCGAAAAAACCTTTCATTCGATCCGGGTAAGAAGGTTCGCCGAATAGCTTTGCTTTCTGGGCCGCAACCAATTCAACGGTATCCGCTGTCAGCTGCTCGCAAGCCTGAAAGATGTCCGCCGTCATATTGCCGTGCATAATCGTGTGCATATACGACTCCAAACGGGCAGGTCTTAGCGGCAGCTGTAATAGTTGGTCCTTGTTCTTGCCAAAGCCTTTGGTGTAAAAAGTACGATTCAACAGAGCCAAGCTTTGCAATACCTTCGTTAGCACCCTCTGGCCTTCTATGCGGCAAAATGTCAGAGTATCCGCACCGCCGGCACGACTTAGTTTATACAAATGAACGTACGCATTGCGTAATTCCGATTCCGCTTTTTCCACAAACGGTTGTCCGTTCCCCGGCTCCTGCAAGTCCGAGATCGTATCCCGCAGCATCATGAATCGTTCGCGGTCTTCAGTTGAACGAACATACAGCAATTTGCAATCGGCGATAATCGTCGTTTGCGGTTCCTGAAACGAGGCCATTCTTTCCGCACGCTCCCAGCTGATCGGCCAGAAATCGAAGCTTATTTCGCCGATCATAAACTGGATACTCGCTTGATATCCCTTGGAAGTTGCCGGAATAAAAAAGAAATCCAAGTCCGAACGCTTGGTAGCCGTTCCTTGCGCATATGAGCCGTAGTAAGCTATAACGGCGATATCATCCGGATAATTCGTTTTCAAATGATTGACAAGCGTATCGGCAACATCGAATACATTCATCCTCTATTCCTCCTTCGCAGGTACCGATCATGTTAATCATACCAGAACCAATCGAAGCGGCATGGGAAATATTAGATATAATGATTTGCTGCTATCCTCTATAAGATCTCAAGGTTAATAAACTATTAAGCGTTTTGTAGGCTCTCCATTCCAGCCTCGCCATTTCACTCGGCGGCTCCCACTGAATCTGCCAGCCGCCGTCTTCCTCTTGCTGCGACTCCAGCGCCGCCAGATGATCCTGAATCGTCTGATCCGAGAAAATCCTTCTGCAGTACGAATCCGAGGTTGGGGAAAAATCCAGCGGAGTGAGCCCGTATGCTTTAGAAAGAGCTTCCAGACGGAAAAAATCCGCTCGAAAAAGTTCATCGGATAATTTGGCGTAAAGCTTCTTGATTTCATCCGTTTGCGGCAAACTTTCAAGAAGGCAAAATGCATTTAGTATAGTATGAGAGTCTCCGTAGCTTTTGGAAGAAATATCGTGCAGACAGCTTTCCACGGCTTGATCCAGCCAAGGATGCTTAATGCCTTGCCAGCTTAACAGGCCGATTAACCCGGTAAGCCTGCTAAACGAGGCATGTTCCGAGCTTGGATGATTCCAATGCGCGGCACGCGGAAAGCTGCCTGAAGAAGCCGTTATGGTTGCAATCCCTTCATTCAAATCCGCATGCCGTAAAACGTACTCACAAACCTTATAGGCTAATTCCGAATCTCGTATTTTGGTATCGTACAGCGTTCTAAGGCCAAATTCTACATAAAGCGGCTGGCTCTCCGGCGTTCGCACATCCGGTTCAAGCGCATGTCCGAAGCCGCCGTCCTCATTCTGATATGCCTTAATCGCTGCCAATACTCCGCTTTGGGAGCCTCCGCCAAAAGAATATTCGAATATTTTTCTCTCCAAAAGTCTTCCGTTTCTCCAAATGAAATTCGCAGCTTTCTCAAAGTTCATAAGTTACCTCCAGGAACATTTGTTCCCATTTCTTTATCACGATTATACACGAGATTCCCTATTGGCACAACTTTCTATTTATGGAGCTTCCTCACTGGATCATAGCAAGGATTACATTAGCAGATTGATCTACAAAAGAGCGATTCGGCCGGGATTTCATAATAACGGTCAATCCGATTAATGAAACGACGAGCGTTTGAGACATGGCTTTCGCATCAAGTTCACGGTTTAATTCCCCGGTAGAAACGCCTTTCTGTAAAGTCTCTTCAAAAATGGCGGCCAAGTACATTTGATGTTCTCTCGTCAAGATTGCAAATTTTTCATCGTGCGGGGCCAACTCCACCATGGTATTGATACAGAAGCACCCTTTATTGCCCGCTCCCGTATATTCCTCCTGGATAAGGCCCTCAAATAAAGAACGAAATGCTTCTTTCACACTCGTATGCTTCTGTAAAACAGCCCGAATACGAAAGGCATGCTGCTTCGTATACTGGCGGAGCGCCGCTTCGAACAATGCTTTCTTATCGCCGAAGGCTGCATAAATACTTGGCTTTTGAATGCCCATTCTCGCAGTCAATTCACTTAAGGAAGAAGTTTCGTATCCTTTCTCCCAAAATAAATCCAATGCAGCATGCAAGGCTTGATCCTCATCAAATTCCCGCGGCCGAACCATCTTATCGCCCCTCTACGTTTTATACCAGTTAGTACATAAAATTTTATGCCACTTATCTTGATATGTCAAATTACCCTTGACAAATTATTGATTCATCATTAGGATTTACCCATATCATTAAATACCGATCGGTAAATAACTAAGGGAGTTGACAAAAACAATGAACAACCCGGCTGCTAGTGCCGCCACAACCTTTCTTCCCCGTTATTGGCCATTGATCTTTGCCGCTGCCGGCGGAATGTCCGTGGCCAATATTTACTACGCGCAACCTCTGCTGGGTGCGATTTCAAGCGATTTAAGCATTTCGGCTTCCGCGATCGGCGGTGTCGTCACCGTTACTCAAATCTTCTACGCCTTTGGATTGGCATTGCTGGTACAGTTAGGAGATCTGGTAAACAGGCGGAAGCTCATCATAGCTCAAATGCTGCTTTCTGCAGCGGCGCTGGCAGCCGTCGGTTTTTCCTCAAGCAGGATTATGCTGTTTGCAGGCATGGCGGCAGTGGGTTTGCTTGCCGTGATCACCCAGACCTTGGTCGCATTTGCATCTACCTTGGCCGCCCCGACCGATAGAGGGCGCATTGTCGGCCTAGTTACCGGCGGGATCGTGATCGGCATTCTCCTTGCCCGAACTTTTGCAGGAATTGTAGCGGACCTTGGCGGTTGGCGAGCCGTCTATTTGGCATCAACGGCTCTAACGCTTCAAATGGCTTGTCTGTTATCCCGGGTTTTGCCCAGAAATGAAGCGGTTCAGAAATCACTTCCTTACACACGGTTGTTAAAATCTTTGTTCTTATTATTTTTCGAGGAGCGAATTCTTTGGGTTAGAGGCATACTCGCACTTTTGATCTTTACTGCGTTCAGCACCTTATGGACTTCACTGGTTCTGCCGCTCAGCGATCCTCACTATTCCCTTTCGAAAACGCAAATTGGTTTGTTTGGTCTTTTTGGGGTCGCCGGGGCGCTGGCTGCGGTCAAGGCAGGCAGATTAGCGGATCAAGGCCGCGGCCGGCAGACAACGGGTGCGGCTTTAGCGTTGCTGCTTCTTTCATGGCTGCCGATTAGCTTTACCGGCCAGTCTCTCCTTGCGCTGACCGTCGGAATCGTTCTGCTCGATCTGGCCGTTCAAGCCGTGCATGTCACCAATCAGAGCATTATTTTTGCTGTAAAGACCGAAGCTCGAAGCCGCCTAACCGGCGGGTACATGATCTTCTATTCAATCGGCAGCGCCGTCGGTTCGATAGCCTCCACCTATCTATATGCCCATTTTGGTTGGCAAGCCGTTTGTCTGTTCGGAGCAGGGGTCAGCGCATCGGCGCTTGGTTTCTGGTTTGCGAACCGGCGAACGCCTGCTTCATCATTTTAGCTCAGCCGCTTTCGCCGTCTTTTCAAGTACAAGAATCGATCTTGCGCTGAAATGTCGGGGAGGATATAATTTCCACAACAAAAACTTTTGAGGAGAAATATCATGCATCCTAAGAGTATCCCCCGTTAAGCCCGAGGACCTCCATATCCGCATTAGCCACAGTAGACTAACCCAAAATCAATTAGAGGGAGATGCGCGCTAATGCATATGAATGGACCCGTTAAAATTTCTCAAGCCGAAAGGCTTCAAACCTGCCGCGAAATTGCTTCGAGATTGCATGAGGTATATGGACGACACGTACTGGCGATTGGGGTTTACGGCTCCGTCTCCAGAGGTATGGACGGTCCTTTCTCGGACATTGAAATGTTTTGCGTACTGGGCGAATCCGGCGAATCCGCAGATTTTAGCTATGAATGGTCGGCGGGGCCCTGGAAGGCCGAAGTGAACGTCTGCAGTGCGAACGTACTTCTGGGAACCGCCTCTACGGTCGATGGAGAATGGCCGTTGACGCACGGTCCGTTCTTTTCCCCGCTTAGTCTGTATGATCCCAAGGGCTTTTTTCCTAAATTGAAGGAAGCCGCCGAATCGCCGGCAAAGGAAGATTTTACGCAAGCAATCAACGAAGTTCTTGTCGGCGAGATGTACGAGTTTATCGGAAAGCTTAGAAATATCAGTCAAAACGGCCCCCGCACCTATTTGCCCTACTTGGCTATGCAGTTTGCCCAATATGGCGCCATGCTGGTCGGGCTTCATAATCAAAAGCTTTTCTCGACCGGCTCGATGGTTATGCAGGAGGCGCTGGAAATGCCAGATCGACCGGCCGGATTCGACGATGTAGCGAAACTGGTTATGTCCGGCGAATTAACGGAATCCGCGAAGATCGTTACCGTTTGTGAAACATTTTGGAGCGGTATTGAAAAATGGGCTGCCGAACATAAATACGTCATCCATTCGAAACGAATCCCGTTCTAAGCAACCGGCGACCCGCAGCAAACGAAACTCGGAACGCAAAGCGATTCTCGCCGGCGGAACATCCGCGCTAGCGGTGATCAACTCGTACACAAGGAGGCTTACGTTGACTCATTACGAAAACACCTTATTCGAACTCATCCGAAGCAATGCGGACATGATGAACGATTTACGCATGCTTCGGCAGCTAAAGCTCCCGGACTGGTACGTAGCGGCAGGTTACGTGCGCAATTACATTTGGGATCGGCTTCACGGCTACGAGCGGAGAACGCCCTTGAACGATATCGATGTCATTTACTACGACACAAACGCGACCGACGAATGTCTGGAGAAGGAGTACGAGGAGCTGCTGGCGCGGCAAACGGGGACTTCCATCTGGTCCGTCAAAAACCAGGCGAGAATGCACATTCGCAATGGGGACGCGCCCTATCGGTCGGTGGAAGGCGCCATCAGCCATTGGCCGGAGACGGTTACCGCCGTCGCCATTCGTTTGGAGGAGGATGATCGGCTTTCCTGTCTTAGTCCGTACGGACTGGACGATATTTTCGAGCTAAGGGTCAGAAGAAGTCCTTTGTTCAAGGACTCCGCATACTACGAATCCAGAGTAGAGGGCAAAAACTGGAGAGCGCTATGGCCGAAGCTAGAGATTTTACCGGGCTGAAGGCGAAGAAGATAAGAGGAAAAAGGTGCGGCCTTGGCTAGTCAGCCGGCATCCTGAGAATAGCAGCCTTCGGCGGTCCCAGCTTGCCGCGGTCGCCGCTGCCAACCCTCATGAATGGGGGGCTACCGCATAAAATGCTAAACTAGCAAACAGAAAAGCTTCCAACTCCGCTTTAGCAGCGGTTTTGGAAGCCTTTCTATTTATAGCGGGGACCGGCCCATTACGTTCCAGCCAGCTGGAACCGCTCCTTTCGCATCGCGCAGCACCCAACGTATGGCGTATTGCCGAAACGGCGCTCAGCCGCATGCTGCCGGGAAGCCGCGCGGCTAGCTGCGAACCCGCAGCGCCTCCAAAATCGCCGCCTTTACGTACGGTGCCATAACTTGCTGGCCTTCGCTGTTTAAGTGAACGCCGTCATTCTTATCCGTAAACGATTGATTATAGCGTTCGTCGTCCCCCCCCGTTGCTTCGCCCGTAATCGTGTTCACGTCCACCAAACCCGTGCCCGTCTCGCTGCTTACCCGTTTGACGATCTCGCAATAAGCGAGCAACCTGCTCTGATTAACGTCCGTCCCAGCCACATTGACATGGGTCGATGCAAAAGGCGGGGTCATCAAGATGACAACCGGCTTGGACACGCCATCCCCGTTCGCCGACCGGATCCGCTCGATCATTTGCCGCAAATTGCTTTCATAGGTTTCCGTCGAAACCGCCGCAGCGTTTGTTCCCTTATAAATCGCATGATCGTTCGTGCCAAGCATAATCGTGACAACGGCCGGATTGAAGCGGAGGCATTTGTTCTCCAGATCGGCCAGCACATTCTCCGTGTTCCATCCTGGAACGCCGCTGTTGATCATCTCCGTGAACGCAAACTCATCCCCGTTCTCTTGCAGCCATTCAAAGTACGTCTTGACGCCTGAACGAAAAGCGGTAATCGAATCGCCCAATGCCACATAATTCATCGTCCTCGCCTGCCTCGTTTCCGATTTTGCAGCCGACTATCGCCAACTGCAAAGACAGCCGCCGCTAAGGTAAACGTTTTCGTCATCCGCGCTTTAATTCCTGCTTCATTGAACCTCGGATACCGCAAAAAGCTTTCCCCCTCCTGCCGAGAAATCGATGAGCCGCCGCATAGTTTCGCTAACGCCGAAAAGCATGTATACTAAGCGGACAGCACTTACCGAGACGAAACCTATCGAAACGGAGGATGAACATGTTCATCGATCTGAAATCAAAGCTTGAGGAGCCGGCCGTACAGGAGCTGCTTGCGTCGGCTATTTTTCCGGACCCCGATAAAATCGAGAAAGCCGTCAACGCTTACCGGCAGGAAGAAAACCTGCAAATCACCGGCTACGAGAATGAAGGGGCGCTTGTCGGAATTGTCGGATTCCGCCTGGACGAAGACCGGATCATGGAAATCAGGCATATTGCCGTTATTCCGGAGGAACGCGGGAAGGGCTATGGCCGGGGGATTGTGCTGGAGCTTCTGCTGCAGCAAAACCCCGTCAAAATCGTAGCCGAAACGGATGAGGATGCCGTCGATTTCTACCGCAGCATCGGGTTTATGATCGAGAGCCTCGGCGAAAAATACCCCGGCGTCGAGCGCTTTGCCTGCACATACGTAACCGAGCCGGAAGAGGACTGAGTCCGTAGGCGGCCGCCGTCAGGCGACGCCGCAACGTTCGGGGCCTCAAACTCGGCGCTGCGCGCGATGTGCAATCGGCCTGCCTTACCCGTTGATCGCCGACTGTCGCTGCAAACCGATTTGACCCAGCTATTTGCAAACTTTGCCGGACATTCGCTGCTGGAGTCCGAGTTTGCCCGCTTGCGGCGCTATTTTTTCATAGTTGGCTTATTAAACCGTGCTGCAAGCAGGCCAAGTCAAATTACGGAGCGTATCTCCACTTGAACCACTAGCGCAAATGTGTTTTTTCGGACTGCGGCAACGATTCGCTAAGTTAACCGTCCATGACCGGCGGGCCGCCCTCCGCGATAAACTTTACGATAACGAAAAAAACGGCGAACCGTCAGCGGTCCGCCGTTTTCCTTATATTCGGAAGGCATGTTATCCTTGTTCCTTCTTGTCTCCCTTGAGCATTTCCCCGATCGCGCCGATGCTGCCGAGCGTCTCGAGCGCTTTGGTCGGAATGAACACTTTATTCGCAGGGCCGTTCGAAATGTCCGTCAACGCTTCCAACGAACGGTACGTAAGCACCTTGTCGTCAAGACCGGCGGTGCGAATGAGCTCGATGCGCGTTTTCTCCGCCTCGGCTACCGCTTGAATCGCCTTCGCTTGCCCCAGGGCTTCCAGCTCCTGCGCCTGGCGCAGACCTTCCGCTTCGCGGATCCGCGCTTCCTTGTCGCCTTCCGCCTTCAGAATCTTGCTCTGCTTGTCGCCCTCCGCCCGCAGGATCATGTCCTGCTTGGCCGCTTCCGCCTCAAGCACGATCGCGCGTTTGCTGCGCTCCGCTTTCATCTGCTTATCCATCGCCTCTTGGATATCCAGCGGCGGCTTAATATCGATGACCTCGACGCGCTCGATGCGGACGCCCCATTTTTCCGTGGCTTCGTCCAACGCTATACGAATGTCCGTCGAAATTTTTTCCCGGCCGGAAAGCGTTTCGTCAAGCTCCATCTTCCCGATAATTTGCCGCATCGTCGCCGTGCTGATGTTGCGAACCCCGTACACATAATCCGTAATCCCGTATGTAGCTTGCTCGGGCCCGGTAACCTGATAAAAAATGATCGTATCGATCTGTACCTGCACGTTGTCCTTCGTAATAACCGTTTGCGGCGGCACGTTCGCTTGCTGGATGCGCAAATCGTGATACGTGCGAACCTGATCGATGATAGGTATTAAAATATTGATGCCCGGCGTAAGCAGACGGTTGAATCTGCCTAAGCGTTCTACGACGCCTACGCGCTGCTGCGGCACGATTTTGACGGTCAGCGCCACAAAAACGACTACGATAATCACAATAATGATCGTTACTGCTATACCCATTACGAAATCCCTCCCCATTTGTTTACTTCCAGAACCGCGCTGCCTCGGCTAACTACGATGACGCTGTCGCCCTTCTGCAGCGATTCGTTCGAGACGGCGCTCCACATGTCGCCCCCTATTTTGACGATGCCCGGTTTCCCCTGCTCGATGTCCTCGACTACGATCCCCTGTTTGCCGACCAGGTCGTCTACCGCATCCTTAAACCCTCTCGCAGCCCGGAACCGCCTTGTGAGCGGCTTTGTGAACACCGTCAGCACCAATGCGGCCGCGCATCCCGCCAGCATCTGCACGACGAAAGCGTCGGGAGCAATCAATGCGACGACGGCCGCCACAATCGCTCCTATACCGAGCCAAAGCAAGTAGAACGTTAACGTCATCATTTCCACGATCAACAACACGCCGGCAATAATTAGCCAAATCGCCCACAATGCCATGTCGACACCCGCCTTTCTCCTCTACAAGTGTATTCGATAGCTTCCGGCAAATTCCCTTTTTTCCCTTGCTCTCAAAATCTCTTATCCGAAAGCGCGATTCGTATAGTATCATGAATATCATATCGAAGCTGCGAACGGAGGTTGTGCCTAGTGTCATCCAAGCGGATTTATCTTGTCAGACATTGCAAAGCCGAAGGCCAGCAGCCGGAGGCCGGCCTTACCGTCGAAGGTTTCGGTCAGGCTCGGGAGTTAGCCGTTTTTTTCGCCGGGCTTGAGGTCGGCGCCATTATTTCCAGCCCTTATAAGCGGGCCTTGCAAACGGCGGAGCCTCTAAGCCGTGAACGGGATATCGCCGTCGAACGGGATGACCGGCTGCGGGAAAGAGTGCTGAGCACAACTGATCATCCGGACTGGATGAACAAGCTAAAGCAAACGTACGCCGACCCCGATCTGAAATTCGAAGGCGGGGAATCCTCGCGCGAGGCGGCGGCAAGAGGGGTTGCGGTTATACGGGAAGCGCTCGCGCGCGATCAAGCTCATACCGTCATAGTCACGCATGGGGCGCTGATGTCCTTGATCATCAATCATTTCACACCCGGCTTCGGATACGACGAATGGAAAAGCCTGACGAACCCCGACGTCTACCGGCTCACATTCTCTACGGAAAGCTGCAAGGCGGAGCGGCTGTGGTCTTTGTAAAAAGGCGTGTGCGCTCGGATAGCCGGCCCTTGTCGAAGCCCCGCGCATGATGCTTTACCTCTCCTGACGGCCCTCATGCATGTGACAGACAGCGAGCGGCTTATCTGCCGGGAACCAAGCACCGTTCTCCGTTTAGCATTGGCTTAGCGGTGCCGAAGCGCAAAAAAGCCCCATCGGCAAGTCATGAAGTGCACCCCTTAGAATAGACATTGGAAAACCCCCTAGGTTAATCCGATGAATCTAAGGGG
>NZ_QMFB01000035.1 GCF_003285015.1 Paenibacillus contaminans
TATACAGAGGGTGCTCGTACTATTCAAAGCCGAAATCTTAGCACCTACAGGAATGCTAATAGTGAGGTAAACGAAATTGATAGTAACGTTTGCCTCACTATTTGGCGAAAAGAAGCGTTTTACCGGTGGAATAGTGAGGACAGCCTCATGAACAATAAGGTTTTCTCCACTAATCGCACGGTTCGTGCATAACCATTACGAGTTCCGTGTTTTTCTTTCATAACCAGGTTATCAATCCCTAGTTTTAGACTTGATGGAGTATTAGTTTAGTTCGATAGGTGAAAAAAACCGCCCGGAAAGCGCCGGACGGCTAGGTGGCGGAGGACAAAGAATGAGTTCTAATGCCATCCCCTTCTTCCTTCTTGTTCATGTTTACTGCTTACTTTACTGCTCTCCATTACTCCTCTTTACAACCCATCGTAACTGCTCATCTTTATTGATCATCTTTATTGATCATCTTTATTGATCATCTTTACCGCTCATCTTTACCGCTCACCTTTGCTGCTCTCCATTACTCCTCTTTACTACCCATCGTAACTGCTCATCTTTTCTGCACCTGTCGCATCTTTGCTATTGCCCGCTTGCAGCTACACTACCTGTAATTACTCGATCACATCAAATTGCAGAGTCACCATTTGCCAAGGCTTTACGTTCACCGTAATGCGGCGATTGTCCACGTCCACCGTTACAGCAGACGCTTCCGCTTCGTTCCCGAGCAGATCCACGATTCTCGCACCGCCGAACCGGAAGCCGGGCGTTACGGTTACCGCCGAGCCGAAACCTCCCGCTTCGTAGAAGCGAAGCAAAATCTTGTCTTCCTCTTTGTAGCATGCGGTTACGACGACATTGCCGGCATCGATCTGCATAAGCGACAGCTCCGACGGCAGCCGATGAGCGGATTCGGCGTTGTATTTAACCGCCGTTTCAACCGGTACCGCCTTCTCCTTGGCGTACTTGGCCATATCGGCGTATTCTCCGTCCCGTTCGGGCAAATTCAAATAATACCGGTAATTCGTAACTCCCTTGCCTTCTATGGACGGGTGCGTCCGGTTGAACCAGCGCTCAACCTTCCCGGCCAAAGGCATCGAGCGGTTTAAAACAAGCGACACGACATCATTGCTCCGGTCATGCCGGTAATAAATGGAGCAGTTCCCGGAGACGATTGCGGCAGGCTTCCCGGCATGCCGGTAAGACGCCCAGCTTTTCGCATAAAACTGGCCTTCCCAGCCCCGCTCGAATCCGTTGTAATTGACGGAGCTTTCAGGAGAGCTTGCATAGTTTTCATCCGTCAGGTTCCGTTCCTCTACGCCGTACGGAATGTCGGCATGCAGCGGAGTATCCGGGTCGGCCGGGAAATCGACGGCAAAATATCCTTCCTCTCCGGCGCTGTCCAGCTGCAGGTCGAAGCCGATGGCGCGCTCTCCCTTAAGCAGGACGATGTCCTGCGTGAACGTGCTGCCGCCGACCGTTCCGCTTACGCGATATATCCACCGCAGCGGGCCGTTCTCAGCCAGCTCCCATTTCACGGGCTTCATCGCTTGCTCGTTGACCGCCGCCCACGAAGACAGCCAAGATATTTCACGGTCGGTTTGTACGAACTTCAAACAGCCGATTCCGGACGTATCATCAAGGCCTTCTTCATATAATTTGTGATCCGATGCGGATACACGGATTTTGGCGATTTTGCCTCTGTCAAAAACAACCTCAAGGACCCCATTGTCGACGATCGTCCGCAGACCGCTACCGCTCTCCGGCTCGCCATCGCCCTCCACCATGCCGCCTAGTATACTGGCCGTCCGTTTCGCCAAAAGGTCGATAAATTCGGCCTTCACCCGTTCGGCCAGCACCGTCCCGTCGCTTACGGCGGTTATGACGGCGCAGCCTAGCGCGGGAACTTCGATTTCCGCCGTGACATCGACCGCGGTGTAGCGATAGCCGACATACCGTTCGGATTCGCATATGTCTACGATCTGATACGGGATGCGCCTGCCCTGCCCGTCCACAAGCTCGAAGCCGTCGAGCCCGGATGGGTTCGCGATATGCAGCTGCACGATTTCCTTGCGCACCCAGCCGAGACTGTTGAAGACCGCGTGCTGGATGCCGTCGGCAGCGGGCAGCTTTGCGGCGATCTCCCCGCATAGTCGTTTAATCAAAGCGTTAGCCGTCAATTTAGCGCTAACCGCAGTTGCGTATAAATCCTCAAAATCTTCCCGAAACACGTATTCGATCGCGTGCCCCGCAATTTCGAACAGCTTGCCCCAAAGCTCCGCTAAAGCCTCATACGGATATGCCGTTCCCGTGCTGGAAGCGAGCACCGCCAAGCTTTCCGCTTTGACGATTTGCCGGTCGAGCTCCTGCCGCATTCTCCACATCGAGTGGCCTCCCCGGAGCGGAGCGTTGTACGAAAGCTCAACCGGATCAAGCACCCCTTGCCATACGGGCAGCGGTGACTTCTCCAGCTTTTCAAAATATGCCTTCGGCGTTGAAAAAAGCAGCTTCGTCTCCTCGCGCCGGTTCCACTCCTCAACGAATGCGGGCAGTTGGAGCGGCTCGTCGTACAAATTGCGCATGGGCCTGCAATCGTCGCAGCCGTAGTTCAACCAAACGATGTCCGCGGCCAGCAATTCGTCGACCTTCTCGCGCAGCTCCTCCCGGGAAAACTGCTCTTTGATCCGCTCCCAGTCGCCTTCGTAGTCGCCGTTGACATATTTCGCTTCGACAAATCCGCCGTACGTGCCTCTCGAAACGAGGATGCGGGAGCCGTCCAACCCTTCCCAGACGAATTGCCGCGGCACCTTTTTTATATCGAGCGCTTCCTCGGGTCTTTGAAACCGGTAGTACCGATGCCCGCCCAGCCGCAAAATTTGCGGGAGCTGGCTATGTCCGCAACCGACGTCGGCGTTCAGGAAAAAATCGATGTCGTCCGTGCCGAACAGCGATTGAAAAAAACGTTTGCCCGCAACCATATTCCGCACATACGTTTCTTCCCCTACATACGTAGGCCGCACTAAGCTGGCCCCGCCGTTCGCAATGGCGATCCTCCCCTCCTTCACCCTACGCTTCAGCTCCTCCGTCCTCTCCGGGCAATGCTCCAAAAACGGAAGAAGGCTATGAAACACGTTATCGATCGTCCATGTAAACGTCTCATTTTCGTTCATCACGTCCAACAATTCGCTAAAGCATTGAATGTATCTGCGAATATGCCATTGTCTGGAATACGTCCAGGCAAAATCATGATGCGAATACGGCATGATATGAATTTCCTTCACCTTGCTGATATCCGGAACACGTTCGTGCATGTCCTTCCCCCTCATACTCCGCTCTGAATGTGCTTCCTCACTTCCTTGCGTACCAGTCGTTCACCTCCTTCGTCATCTGCTCGCCTCCCAGCTTGCTCCAATCGGCCGCAAACTCGTCGAAAAGGCTGAGCGGCGCGCCCATGATGACCTTGGTCATCATTTCGGTTTCCATTTTGTTCAAAATCGCTCCCTTCTGCACCATCGTCGGCGTCATCGTGCCGTTAAACTGATCGGGCATAAACTGATTATTGTTCACGTAGTTGGAAATGATTTCGCCGGAGCCGCCGATATCGTTCCGCGAAGCGTAAAACCACAGCTTCTGGTCGCCCGCTTTGTATGCCTGGATCATGTCGTACACCTGACGCTCTTCGGGCGTCAGCTTGCCCAGCTGCCCGGCGTCCGCCCGCTTCCCGCTTTTCAGGAGCGGCTCCAGATGAAGGGAAATTTCCATGTTTTTAAAAGGCTTATACAGTTTGATCGGAGCTGCCGTCCAGTACCCCACCTTCGTGTCCGTGTTGAACTTGTCGTACACCTCGTCGTTTTTGTTTTCGTAAAAAAGCTTTAGCCACAAATCGGCCAGCTTATAGATGGCCTCCGGATGCGTCACTCCTTTTTTGACGACCCAGTATCCGTAGGTGATGTTGAGCGGATGCTGCAGCAAAGGAAGCTTGCCGTCGCTCGAAGGCACAGGGTAAGGAAGCCATTTGACGCCCGGGGTAAAATGGGACAACGCATACCCCCCGGTCATCGTGCCGAAATAGATGCCGAGCTGATTCCGCCCCACGCTTTCTTCGATTTTGAGCATATCCTTCACACCGAACTCCTTGTCGATTTGCCCGGCCTTGTAAAGCTCCTGCAGCTTGGCGAGCACCTGCTTCACTTCCGGCTGCACGCTGCCGTAAACAAGCTTGCCGTCCCGGTCCTTAATCCAGTTTCCTCTATAGGCATGATAGCCGTTGAATATCGCGGTGAGCATATATAAATTTTTGTCGAGCGGCAATCCGAACGTATCCTGCTTTCCATTGCCGTCAGGATCCATGGTTGAGAACGCTTCCGAAATCGCGAACAGATCGTTCATCGTTTTCGGCTCCGGCATGTTCAGCCTCTTCATCCAATCTTCGCGGATCCATAGGACGGGAACGTTCTCCTTCTCCGTCCCCGTGAAAGGCAGCCCCATCAGGCGGCCGTTAATCGTCGCGGATTCCAGCACCTCCTGCCCGGCGCTTTCGACGACATCCTTGACGCTTCGGGGCGCGTGCCGCTCGTAGACATCCGTCAAGTCCTCGATCATGCCCGCTTTCGTCAGCTGGACGAGCTGCGTCGGCGTCACCAGCACGATATCCGGTATATCGCCGGAGGCGATCATCATATTCACCTTTTGCTCCAATTGATCGGTCGGCGCTTCCCACAGCGTTCTCAAAATAATCCCGTATTGCTCTCTAATGTAATTGACCCAGCGGTTGTCGTTCATATCCTCCCCTTCGGAAAATTTCGGGGCCCCGTACATAAAATTGACCATGCTCAGCTCGAGCGGCGGATCGTACTTCCCCTCCACGGGCTCCAGCCCCAATTCGGACGGACTGATACTCGGCACATTCCCTTTGCCGTCCTCTTTCGTTCCGCCTCCATTCGAGGAACTCCCGTCCGACATACAGCCTGAAAGAGCCGCTGCAGCAGCCGTAACCGCTACAAGCGCCATTAGCCCCGACCGCCTCATTCCGTTCCAAAGCTTCGTGATCACTCGCGCCTTCCCCCTTTGGAATCATGGTTCCGCGCACACTTCCATGACTCGAATGTAAGTCCTCCGCCCCGGCAAAGACAGCCCCGATTTCGGTTAAAATGGCCCATATCGGCCGCAACGCCGAAATTGCATACATTCCCTTAAATTGAATATGCCGGATTCTTGGTGCGTGACGGCCCCTGTGCTACAATGAGGATAATTTTTCGGAAGCTTCCGTTACATTAATCTTGTCAGAGGTGAGAAAATGCCGACGAGAAAGCCTTTCCCCTTCAAAAGAAATTCCCTCTTCATCAAGCTGTTAGGCGGCTTTGTCGGTCTTACTGCGCTGCTTCTGTCCTTCAACTTTTTCACCTTCGCCTTCTTCAGCGACAATCTCGAAAAGGAAATCATCCGCAACAACAGATCCAACTTGTCCAATGCCGTCGAGCGGTTCGAGAACCATTTTCAAATCATTCAGAATACGGTCGTCCATCTTTACTTCAGCGATAAAGTCGCTTTGCTGAACGAGACGGGAAATTCCCTCCAAATCGATCCCGTCAATCAGGTCGTCGA
Organism: Paenibacillus contaminans; assembly: GCF_003285015.1. GTDB lineage: Bacteria > Bacillota > Bacilli > Paenibacillales > NBRC-103111 > Paenibacillus_V > Paenibacillus_V contaminans. The sequence goes on from NZ_QMFB01000035.1 coordinate 5,593, forward strand.
CGAGATCAAGACGATTACGAACAACGATTTTTTGTTCCTCGACAACATCATTTTACAGTTTCATAAAAACGATTTCACCATCGATAAAGCCGGTCCCAGCCAAACCGATCTGATATTCACCGAGCATTACATCAGCAAAGAATACGCAGTTCCCTTCTGGCGCGAGCAATTGGACCAATCCTATAAAATGAAGCTGTTCCCGCAAGCGGACTTCAGCGACAAAAAGAAAATTACGAACCGGACTCTTCTTCCTTTCATCATTAAAAATAAAGCGATCGATCAATTTTATATCGCAGCCATGCTGAATGCCGAAAAAATGTTCGCCGCCTTCTACAATTCGAATCAGACGAATTTTTATATGTTTGACGAGGAAGGCCGGCAGTTGTACCGTTCTTCCGCGGAACCGCCCGGGACCGGGCTTGCGGCCGATTTTGCAAGCGGGTTTACCGACGCCCAGGACTATGTGAAGCGAGACGATTATTACCTCTTCCATAAAAGAGGGACGCTGACCGGAACGACCTATGTGAGCGTCGTGCCGAACACGATTATCGCGGGCGAAATGTCGCGGTTTAACATGGTGCTGTTTTCGATGTCCGTGGTGGCCGTTACGTTAAGCGTTTTCATCTCGGTCGTCCTGAGCATCAAATTCAACAATCCGATTAAGCAAATCATGAACGCCATTCAAAAGCACAGCACGAACAGTCCGCTGCAAAGCAAAATCGACGAATATCAATACATCTACGACAACGTCAACCGGTTCATGCAGGCCAAAAAGGACATCGACGGCGACCTGAAGCGGAACCTTACGCAGCTGCGCTATTTCCGCTATATGCGCAAAGCCAAAAGCATTTACAGCGGGGACAGCGGGCTGCCGGACGATGATAAGCCGTTTTACTTGGCCGTTTTTCATCTGACCGCAACGGAGCGGTTCGGCATGCTGGCGGAGAAGGAACGGGACAGAGCGATGTCTTACATCCGCGAATATATTCATATCGCACTCTCCGAAAGGTTCGACGATCCGGTAACGCTGCAAATCGAGAAGGACCAAATATTGTCACTCATTTTCTGCGAGCAAGAATCGGCCGATCTCCTCCCCATGCTGGACCGGCTGAAGCTCGTCTTCGATCAGGATAAGGATTTTTGCTATTTTACGATAGCCGTGAAGCCCGTTCTGCGCAGCCCCTCCGACTTTACGGCCGCATATGAGGAAACGCTGGAGATGGTGAACCGGCGCAAGCTGGGCTCCGAAACGCAAATCATTGTCGAAATGCCCTCCGAGCCGCTTGTGGCCGGGTTTACTCCCGCACAGGAGCAGGAGTTTCTCGCCTATTTGCAGGCCGGGCAGGAGACGAACGCCGTCTCCGTCGTTACGCGGCAGCTTTATCGGATGGAGAACATGGACACGACCGCCCAGCAGTACGCCGACTTCGTCAAAGAAATCGTGGCGAAAACGATCAAAACGATGCTGACGATGAACCTCGATATAAGCTCCGTGCTGGATGCGGAATCGCCTTACCGGAAAATCAAGGAATGCGTCTGCCTGCAAAACTACGTCGAGCTGTGCGAGCGCTTTTTGTCCGAAGCCATTCGGATGATCGTGGAGAAGAAGGAAGGAACCGATCCGATCAAGCATCTGTTGATGAAATACGTCAGCGAGCATTACGACAAGGATATTTCTCTGGAAATGGTAGCGGATGAGCTTGGGGTATCGATCCATTACGTCTCGAAATATTTCAAGGAGAAAACGGGAATGAATTTCCTCGATTACGTTGCGGAGCTTCGCCTGCGCAAAGCGAAGGAGCTGCTGCTGAGCACGAAGCATAAAATTCAGGACATTGCCGAGCAGGTCGGCTATTACCAGGTGAACTCGTTCATCCGCATGTTCCGGAAAGCGACCGGCCTCTCGCCCGGCGAATACCGGAGACAACGCGGCGGGGAGGACATGGGCTCCGGCTCGCCGATGGAGAATGCGGAATGAAGGTTCGCTCCAATGCCGCTGATGACTTATGCCCTGGAGAAATAGTTAGGAAAAGTTGACTGTTCATGAGGCAAACTTCACTATTTCTCGCCGAAAACCCGTGTTCCGGCGAGTTAATGAGGCAAATGCAACTAATAGTGAGGCAAACGAAATGAATAGTTGCGTTTGCCTCACGAACGGGCGAGAACGAGCGTTTTACCGGTGAAATAATGCGGAAAGCCTCATTAACAGTGAGGTTTCCTACATTAGGCGCACGGTTCATGCATAACTATTACGATTTCCGTGTTTACTATCGTAACCGTGTCTTCAGCAATCCTTGGAGTTAGACTTGATTGCGTAGTAGCCTTTCCAAACGCGGGTCCGCGGGAAAATATCAAAACACCGTCCGGCTCCAGTCTTTCAGCTTGGCGAGCGCTTCGACGTAATAGTAGTCGCCATAAATAAGGCCGACGTTTACGTTCTGACCCGCGGGCTTATTGCCTGTCCCTTCGCGCAGCAGCTCCTGCCCGCCGGCTTCACCCAGCGAAGCGTAACGCTCCGTCAGCGAAGCGAGAATACGCAGCGCCGCATTGCGGTAAAAGCCCGCTTCCGCCGCAGGCACCAGCTTCGCCAGCTCCAGCAGCCCGGAAGCGGCGCAAGAGGCCGCCGACGTGTCGCGCGGCTCCGAAGAGGCGCCGCCGCCGGTGCGGAAATCCCACAGCGGCACATGATCCGGTTCGAGCGAGGCGAGGAAGTAATGCGCGACCCGTTTCGCGGCGTTTAAATACCGCGCCTCGCCCGTGAACCGGTGCGTGTTCGCCATGCCGTACAGCGCCCACGCCTGGCCGCGGCTCCAGCCGGAATCCGGCCCGAAGCCTTGTCCGCCGAGCGCCTCCAGAAACTCGCCGGTCTCCGGGTCGAAGCTGACGATATGCCTGACTGAGCCGTCCTCGCGGATAAAATGCCGCAGCACCGTGCCCGCATGGGCGCAAGCGATATGCCGGAAGCGCGGGTCCGCGATTTCTTCGGCCGCCCAGAACAACAGCGACAAATTCATACTGCAGTCGATGATCGCCCAGCCGGTTTTGTCCTGATTCCAAGCGCGCAGGAAGCTTCCCGCGATGTTGAAGCGTCCCGCAAGGAAGTTTGCGGCCTGCAGCCCTCTGCGCCTCCCGTCGGCATCGCCGGTAATCCTATATTTCAGAACGGCCGTAGGCAGAAATTGAAAGCCTACGTCATGATGCAAATTCGACTCCCGCACGAGGCACTGCTCGATTCGCGCATCCCACTCCCATGCCTGGTCGCGGAACGCTACGTCGCCGGTCATATCGTACATGATCCAGAGGATGCCCGGCCAAAAGCCCGACGTCCACCAGTCGACCCGCATATCGTCATATACGCCGTCTTTGGCGACGTGCGGCGATTTGTCCCCGATTTGTCCGGCCATGCGCCGCACCTTTCGTTCGACATCCGCCCATGTGTTGTCCAAGCTCGCCATAAACCTAGCTTCCACCGAATTGAAAGCGCTGTCTTTAGCGTTGAAAAAATCGGATTGACTGCTCATCGTTCCAGCCCCCTTCGCTATATCTATCTCGCAGATTCACGCCTTACAAAAGAAGAACAAACCCGCGAAACCAACCCCCCCGCCCAGCAGCGGCAAAAAAGGCCTGCCGGTAAATCCCGAAGAAGCTGCAGCCCTCGAATGAGGCCGCTTCTTCCCGCTCCTTCGGAATCGAGCCGACAAAACGCTTCGGCAGCGATTTGCAGAGCGATCGCTTTTGTCCCCGCCGCAGCTCACCCGGTAATTTCAGCTCTCAGCTCTTCCCTAGCGCCTTCACCGCTTCAAGCACCTGATCGACATGGCCCTTGATTCTCACTTTGCGCCACTCGCGAACAAGCTTGCCTTCCGCATCGATCAGGAACGTCGACCGCTCGACGCCCATATATTCGCGGCCGTACAGCTTTTTGAGCGCCCAAACGCCGTACAGCTTGCATATCTCAAGCTCCGTATCGGCCAGCAGCGGGAACGGCAGCTCGTACTGCTCGATAAACTTCGCATGCCGCTTCAGATCGTCCGGGCTGATCCCAAGCACGACCGCTCCGGCGCGTTTCAGCTTGCCGTTATAGTCGCGGAAATCGCAGGATTCCTGCGTACAGGTCGGCGTCATGTCCTGCGGATAAAAGTAAAGCACGACCTTTTTGCCGCGCAGCTTGCTAAGCTTTATTTTTTTGCCGGTGGAAGCCGGAAGCTCGAAATCGGGAGCAAGCTCTCCGAGCACGGGTATCGTGCGTTCTTCGCCGCCGGACGTTTCGGTTATTTCAGTCATGAAGCATCTTCCTTTCCAATCCTCATTCCATTATTATACCGCAACCGCCATGGACAGCAAACGAAACGGACGGGTATAGTGGTGTTAATACAGCACTTTCGCAAGGGGGACCCGCCATGTTATGGAGTACGGTGTTCGGGAAGGAATATGAGAAGAAGAAAGGCTTGGCCAAAGACGATCTGCATCGCTTCCTTAGCGAGTGGAATTCGCCGATGACCGCAAAAGAAATCGCGGAGATTACGGAACGGCAGCGGAATCCTTTTCCCGTCACGGATCCTCTATATAGTCAGTATCGGCCCTTCGATCCCGCCAGGTGGACCATCCCGAATCAAAAGCTGCCTAACAGCTATATCGAGTTTCTCGGGTATTCGAACGGCGGAGAATTCGGAAACGGAGACAGGTATTTTCAGTTTTTCGAGGCGGCTGAGCTTAGGAAGATGAACCTGGCGTACGAATTTCCGCAGTATATGAGCGGAGCGGTTTCTTTCGGCATGGACGGCTGCGGCAATCATTATATTTTCGATATGCGGGAAGCGTTGAGGGATGGCGAGTACCCGATTGTTGCGGCCCACTCCGGCAATTTGGGTTACGAGGACTGCAGGAAGGTCGCGGATTCCTTCGCGGAGCTTTGCTTGGGGACCACATCGCTGGATGACGAGCTGAATAAATAGCGGTTCGATGTCGCTTGAGCGTACGATTAAGCGAGCTGCCAAAATTGCATTAACCGAAGCGGCAGCCAGAGAATTCCCCGTTGAACCCGGCGTTTGGTTCGTCTACAATCAAGCTAGCTGTTACACTATACAAATAAGGCAGGTGTCCCGCTCATGGCAAGAACGAGATTGGAGCATGTCGGCGTCATGGTGCAAAATTTGGAGGCGTCCATCAAGTTTTACGAGGAAATTGTCGGTCTTACGCACAAGGATACGCTGCTTCATACGAACGGCGTCATACGTCTGGCTTTCCTCGGCTTCGGCAAAGAAGGCGAGACGGAGCTCGAGCTGATCGAAGGCTATAACGCCGGTCTTCCGCAGGAAGGCAAAGTGCATCATCTGGCGTTCCGCATCGACGATGTCGAGGAGGAATTCGCCCGCATCCGCTCGCTGGACGTGCAGCTCATCGATCAGGAAATAACGACGCTGCCTAACGGGTCGCGCTACTTCTTTTTCCACGGCCCTGACGGGGAATGGATCGAGTTTTTCCAATCGACGCGATGAAAATATTCGGCTCGACCGGCATGTGCCGGGCGAGCCTTTTTCTTAGCGGCACCGGTGCCCCGGCTGTACTTCGCTGCCCGCGTCCGGCCTACACCTCCGCTCCCTCGAAAAACATGTCCTCGGCAACAGCTAACGGCATAATCGCAAGGCCGAGCTGACTCTCCAGCCACCGCCAGGCTTCCATACAATCTTCCGTCCCGTCAAGCAGCGGCACAAAGCCGAAATCAAGGTACATCTTGATCGCTCTCCAGCTATCCGTCTGTGAGGTCAGCATCGCTTTTCCGTGCTTCGCGGCAAGCACTCGCAGCGCGGCGGCGACGAGCGGTCTCGCAAGCTTGCGCCCCTGTTCCTTCGGAACGATGCCCACCCAATGCAGACGGCCGAAGCATTCGCCGGCGATCGTTTTGTACCAGGCAGTAGCGGTGCCGATCGGCTCGCCCTCCCCGTTCTCGATGAAGATACACCGCTCGCGCATATCGTCGATCGACGCCCCGAATTCATCGCGGAACCGGTTCATAGCATCATCGACGGACGCAAATTCGCCCGCCTCCGTTTCGATGCGCGCCCAATTCGCTTCATCGCCGGGCATAAACAGCCGAAGCCGGTAACCGGCAGGCAGCTCGTCAGCTCTCTCATACGACTGCAGTTCGGTCAATATCCGCCCTTTCTTTTCAAGTAGCGTATCGTTATCCGCAGCTCTCTGCAGTTCGGTCAGACCCTCCCTTCCCTTTTCAGACAGCGTATCGTTCCCCTCATTCGCCTGCGGTTCAGACAAGCTCCGCATTCCTTGCAGCTTCGAGGAACCCTTGCCTAGCCGCAACTCGGTCAGGAACGACCGCCCCATTTTGATCGAAATGTTCGTCGCCATATTCATCATCCTCACTGTTTATTGTCCAAGGGAAATAGCCGCTTCCGCTCCATCCCGCGGTATTCTCTCGGCGTCATGCCCGTTTTGCTTTTGAACAGCCGGTTGAAAAATTTAATGTCCTGGTAGCCGACCTGTTGTGCGATCGCCGCGATTTTGTCCGTTGTCGTTCGCAGCAGATTGCAGCTTGCTTCAACGCGCATTTTATGAACGTAGTCCGTGTAGCTCATCCCCGTCCTCATCGCAAAACGGCGCCTGAACTGGCGCTCGCTCAATCCGGACTCTGCGGCAAGCTGAGCTACGGTCGGCGTTTCGTCCGGACGTCCTCTCATCCGTGCGATGGCGCGATCAAGCGGATCGGCCGCAGGCTCTTTCAGGCTTGGCGAGAAATCGTCGCCCGGCAGCGCTTCCTCCCCCTGATGCGAATGCTGCAATCGGTTTATATGAACGAGCAGCCGCAGCGCCTCGGCCTGAAGCAGCGGATAGAAATCCGTTCCCTTCCGCGCGTATTCATCCATCAGCGTATTGAACAGCAGCTGAAACGTACCGTCCCGGTCCTTAAGATGCAGCCAGGGCTGCTCCGGATACTCGGCTGCGAGCATCCTCGACAGGCGCTCTCCGAGCGGGAACGCCTTCACAAGCTGCCTGAGGAAAGCTTCGCCCATCAAGCAATTGTATACGATCAGACGATTGCGGTCCTTCTGCGGCGAGGCGGGTCGAAAAACGTGGGAGGCGCCGATCGGCAAATAAAAAAGATCGCCCTTCACCACAGGAATCGTCCGCCCTTCGATGTACTGAAAGCCCGCCCCTTCGCTGACATAATTGATTTCGACAAAAGCGTGATTATGCAACTCGAGGACGAACGTTTCCCGCACCCGATTGACGTAGATGGGGAGCTCCGGCGTTAAGTAATTGCTTCCGTCGTCCGTTTTGACGATTCGTTTGGCTTTCAGCCGTACCGCCTCCCGTCGCGGTTCCTCCGAATTTGTCGGAAAAGCCGCAGTGTTAAAAATGTCCGAATTAACCCCATTTTATAGCCGAATCAACCCTAAAAACAACCGCTTTCGGGTATTAAAATAAAGCTGTCTTTTCGGTGACGCATACGCCACACCATTACCGATCGGGAAAAATGTCTGGAACAATATAAACACGGAGGTCGATTTGCAATGACGGAGCAAGCGGCGTGGAAAGCGCAATGGATATGGGGAAGCGGCGTTGAAAGCCCAAGGAACGAATGGCGCTGTTTCCGCAAAACGTTTACGTATGACGCGAATGAAAGACAAAAAGGCTGCTCCATCCGGATAACGGCCGATTCCCGTTACGTTCTGTACGTAAACGGCAAGCAAGTCGGACGCGGACCCGTAAGATCGTGGCCGTTCGAGCTCAAATACGACGAATATGAAATCGGTCATTTGCTGAAGCCGGGCGAAACGAATACCGTCGCCGTGTTAGTTTTGCATTTCGGGGTTTCCAACTTCTATTATTTGCGCGGGCGCGGCGGGCTTGTAGCGGAGCTCGAAACGGCTGCCGCAGACGGCGTGAAAACAACTTTGCTCGCAACAGACGAAACCTGGAAAACCGCCGTTCACGCCGGACATGAGGCAAGCTCTTCCCGTATGTCGTGCCAGCAAGCTTTTACCGAAATAACCGATGCGCGAGCTTGGGACGAAGGTTGGATGGCCACCGGCTATGACGATGCAAGCTGGAAAAATGCCGCCGTCATCGGCCCTGTCGGGATGGAGCCGTGGGTACGGCTCGTTGAACGCGACATTCCCCATTTGACCGAGGAGCCGACATATCCTGTACGCGTCGAAGCTTTGAGCGCCGTTACGCCCGCGTCTTGGCTCGCCGCCCTCGACTTGCGCTCCCAATTTGTGCCGAATAGCGCCGACCACGCGAACAATGTATCGTTCAGCGGTTATTTGGCGGCCGTCATCCGCATTAACAAGCCGGCCCGGGCAACTATCGGAATTACCGATGATGGCCGTATTTTCGGGCCGTGCAGCATAAATGGGACTTGGTATGAAGCGGACTCGTTTACCGGAGATTTGCCGGAGCGCTACTTGACCGTGGAGCTGCGGCAAGGGGACAACTTTTTCATGATGGACGTTACCGGCACCAGCCATGGACATGCCTTCCATATCGGTTTCGACAGCGAGGAGACGTTCGAAGTCGTATCCCCGCTTGGAGACGGACAAGCAACTCCGTTCGTGACCGTCGGTCCGTTCGATACGGCCGAGCATATCGACCACCAGGCCCCTACGCATCTGAAGCGCGATCATCCGGACTACATTCGGGCCAAAAGCTTGGCCGATGCCGCCGGCTTGAGCGAATTTGCGGAATGGGTCAAGCCTTTCCCGGCCGAATACTTCAATGCTCAAGACGCGTTCGGAGCATTCGTCTGGAAAAAGTCGGAACCTCAGGTTGTCCCCCACAATCTGCAAAATATGGTCATCGCGAGCTGCGATCCGTCGGTCATCCCGTTATATTCCGGCCGGGATACCGAGATGATCGTCGACTTCGGCCGCGAGCTTTCCGGTTACCTATCGTTTGAATTGGAGGCAGCCGCAGGTACGATCGTCGATTTTTACGGCTACGAGTATATGCGCGACGGCTGGATCCAGCATACGTACCAGCTCGACAATACGCTTCGCTACACGAGCCGCGAAGGGCGTCAAGCCTATACGTCCTTCGTCCGCAGAGGGCTGCGCTATTTGATGATCGCGATTCGCGGCGCGGCTTCGCCGGTAAAGCTTTACGAGGTTAAGCTTTTGCAAAGCAATTTCCCGATTGCGGAAATCGGGCGCTTCCAATGCTCCGACCCGATGCTGAACGATATTTGGCAAATCAGCCGCCATACGACCCGCCTTTGCATGGAAGATACGTTCGTCGATTGCCCGGCATTCGAGCAAACGTTCTGGGTTGGGGACGCGCGCAACGAAGCGCTGATCGGCTATTATATGTTCGGCGCTTCCGAGATCGTCGAGCGGTGCCTGCGGCTGGTCCCGGGCTCCAAGTTCCAGACTCCGCTTTATGCCGATCAGGTACCGAGCGGCTGGAGCAGCGTCATTCCGAATTGGACGTTCTTCTGGGTTACCGCCTGCGCCGAATATTACAAGTATAAAGGCAGCCGCACCTTCGCGGAGGAAATGTGGCCGCAGGCGGAACAAACGCTCGACCGTTATATGCAAAATCTCGACGAGCGCGGTCTGCTGAATATGCGAGGCTGGAATTTGCTTGACTGGGCGCCGTTCGAGCAGCCTAACGCGGGCATCGTCACGCCGCAGAACATGTTTATGACGAAAGCGCTCCGCGATGCGGCCGGGCTTGCCGCCGTCGCCGGGGACGACGCGAAGAGCCGGACGTATATCGCCTATGCAGATCGTTTGCGGGAAGCAATCAATATGCATTTGTGGGATGAAAGCCGCCAAGCGTACATCGATTGTTTACATGAAGACGGACGGCCATCCGCTACGACCAGTATGCAGACGCAGGTAGTCGCAAGTCTTTGCGGTATTGCGGAGGGCGAGCGCGCAGAGACGATCGAGCGTTATTTGACGGAGCCGCCTGCCGCGTTCGTGCAAATCGGAAGTCCGTTCATGTCGTTCTTTTATCATGAAGCGCTTGTGAAGCTGGGCCGCTTCGACGTCTTGCTTGAAGATATAAGAACCAATTACGGCGCTATGGTCGAAAACGATGCCACCACCTGCTGGGAGATGTACCCCGACCCGGTTAACCGACCGAAAATGCCGACGCGCAGCCACTGCCACGCCTGGTCCGCCGGCCCCGCATATTTCCTCGGCGCTTATACGCTGGGCGTTCGCGGCGCCGATCCCGGCTGGTCGAAGGTCATCGTCGAGCCTCAGCCGGCCGGCCTGACCTGGGCCCGCGGCACCGTGCCGCTGCCGGACGGCGGCAGCATCGCCGTTTCATGGCGGCTCGACGAAGCCGCCCGCCGCATCCGGCTGCGGATCGAAGCCCCGCGCGGCCTGGAGCTGCTTATTCAGCCTCCGGACGGCTATGAGGCGGAGACGGAGGTTGTGCGGCTGGGCTGACCGGGTTTTCGCGCCGGACTCCTGCTCCGTCAAACTTCCGGTTTTGCGCCTCTTGCTTTCACCTGGTTTTACTTGCAACGGGGGCTGACCCAAAAGTCGCTTTCGGAATTTTCGGCCCCAGCTTCATACGCGATCTTGTTTAACAAAAGAACCTTCAATTCCACTTACATAGTGGTTTTGAAGGTTCTTTTTGCATCATTTATGGGATCCGCTCACTTTAGCTTACCCTTTTCGGACAACCCCTTTGCTTTAGAACTCCCCGTCAAATCATGCGTTTCCCTGACCGCAGGCTTCCTCTCCTCCATACGCGATTCCGGGCATCCATAGGTTATACCCTGTTAATTGTTGTCTTCTCTTGAAATGCTGCCAAATACGAATTTTGGTGAATATGATTAGTGCCGTTAACTCCGCTGCCATCTCTTAGCCGCCCAAACATTCCTTGACAGGAATATTCTTAATACGGTATATTCAAATCAAGATTAACTACGCTTATTCCAAACAAACCCGCATCAAAGCATTCGAACCTGACGAAACTTAGCATATTAGGCGCTATCATTTAAAACAAGGAGGATTTCACATGACGCAAAACAGTCCAGCAAGCAGTCTCACGACCAAAGCAGGAGAACGCGAATTTTCGGTGGAGCGCATGTTCAATGCGCCAAGGGAGCTCGTATTCCAAGCGTTTACGCAACCCGAGCACCTTTCGCGCTGGTGGGCGCCGGGCGGTTATACGATTCCGGTTTGCAACATCGACCTTCGCCCGGGCGGAGTATGGCATTACAGCATGAGATCGCCTCAAGGCGACGAGCATTGGGTCAAAGCCATATATCGCGAAATCGTCGCGCCGGAGCGTATCGTTTACACATGTACATTCGCGGATGAGCACGCCAACCCGACCGACGATATTCCCGAGCAGCTCGCAACGATGACGTTCGCCGAATACGAGGGCCGGACCAAGCTCAATATTGTCTTCCAGTTCAAAACGGCGAAGGAACTCAAAGAAACGCTCGATATGGGCATGATCGCAGGCCTTACCGAAACGTTGAACAGCCTGGACGGCCTTCTTGCGGGAATCTCAGCCGGCAATGTTCCTTTGGATTAGATCCGCGTACCGCTGGGACTGGGTCAACTTCCTGCTGAACTACTATTATCCTTTCGCAGCTCGGCGCAGCCGCAAAAGCAGGCCGTTGCCTGGCCGTACAATAAAGACCGTCCGGCAAGCTTTCCGGACGGTCTTTATTGTGCACAATCGCAAAATCAGTGCCTGAATTTGGACGCTTAAGCGGGCTTCTTAATTCAAAAACAGAAGGAAGAGATGAAGATATGACGGAGCGAATGAGGCTCCTTAGACACCTACATTCATTCAACCACCCTACAGGAATAAAACGGCTTGAGCCGTTCGCTCATCGCACCCATCGCCAGGCCGGAGACGATTTCCGCGACCGTCCAGCCCGATTCGATGACCCACGGGCCCCAGCCGGTGTCTTTGGGCAAGCCGAATACTTCCATCAACTCGACGTCAAAAGCGCGCGCCCAGCCGCCATGCAGCTGCTTGTTGCCGCTGCGAAGCTGCGCGGATATCATAAACTTCGCCAGGTCCCGCCATAGCTCCATGAAATAATCGTCGCCAGTAACAAAGTAAGCCTGCATAAAGCCGATCGGCAGCCAGTTGACGGAATAGAGAAAATCCGCGATCGGATCGCCGTTGTTCGTCAGTAAAGAGCATTCCTCGGTGTCGTTTTTGACGCTGCGGTTTGCTTGATATCCGGTGTCCCATTCCAGATAAGCGCCGGAGGAATGGCGAACCCGCTGCAAATCCTTCGTGACCCGGTACAGCCACTCTTTATGCTCATCGTCATTCGTAACCCAATACAACCAGGCTAGCGGCAGGATAAGCCGGCACATCTCCTGGGTTTCGCTATGCTCCCTCCTCGTATTCGGGTAGGCGTCCATTATCGTTCGCATGCCTTTGACAGCCGTTTCCTTAAACAGCTCGATTCCCGTCAATTGATAGCCAAGCAGCAACGAAGCCAAATAATAACCGTTGTAATGGCCGCTCGGAAAATTCCCCGGCTCCGAAGCCAGCCTTCGTATTTCCGCTTCCGTCAGATACATATTATTCGTGCGGCCGATGCGCGTACCGTCGGTTCCCGTCGTCGAGACCAGAAAATGGAGTGCATCCGTACATTCAGCCAAATAATCATCGCTGCCGGTGTACAGGCATTTGAGCAGCTGCGGAATCAGCACCCTTGCCGCGTCATCCTGGTAACAGATCCCCCATTGCCAGCCCGACCAGCGCAGCATGCCTTTGAGCCGTGCTTCTTCTTTCTCCTGCAAAACATCAAAGCATACCGAAATAAGCCGGTCCGAAACGAGCTTGCTATTGGGGTCGCCGGTCAACAAATAATGCATGAAATAGGCCATCGACACCTCACCGGTGCAATCGTTGCGAACATCCGTCAATACGCGCTGCTTCCCATCGGGATAAATCTCCGTGGCGATCCCTTCCATGATTCCTTCTCTGCCCTCATCGATGAGCAGTCCCGCTTCGCGGAACCAGGAGACGCCCTGCTGGATCGATTCCCGCAATCTCGCTTCAAAGCTGTCTTCCCCGGCAAACGCGCGAGTGCTGTACGCATCCTCAATGAAGCCGCTAATCGTCACTCGTTCATCATAAAGCCAGCTCACGATGTAATCGGCAAGCCCCTTCCATTTTGTCAATGGCGAAAAACGGGCTTTGACAAAATTGCATAGGCGAATCGTGCAGACCATCAGGCGATCATTGTTTTCCAGCCACAGCGCACGATAGGTGGAGTCCTCGTACAGCTCCGGACTAACCGGAATGCGGCGATGCGCATCCTTTCGGATATATTGCAGAACAGGACGATATTCAGGATGAGCGGAAGGATAACTTCGCAAAGCTGTATTGCACTGGTCATCCAGCAAGTCCCCTTGACTCAGCCCGAACTCCCCGCCGTCCTCCCCGCAAAATACAAGGCGATCGAAGCGGGTAGGCGTCGGCGGGCCATAATAACTCAACCCGACGGCGCTGCAGTACTCAATAAAAACTTTCTTGCCCCGCTTGATTTGCGCTTCAATGCTCGCCCGGCTTCGCGGTTGCAGCATCAGCGGCTTTTCTTGCGTGCCGCCAAGAACGGCGATCGCATCGAAAGCGTCCAGATCGACCAATGTCAAGTGCTCCGGCTTGATGATCCGGGTTCCAGGGATCGCTTTTTGCAACAGCTCGGACAGGTCGCTTTTATTTTCGGTTATTATCGCAATCTTCTTATTATTCATCGAATGTAAAGATACCTCTTTTCGTATTTTTTCGGCATTTTCAGTCTCGTTTCCTATATATCGCAAAAAGCAAGAGCCAACCGCCGCAAGTCCGGAAAGAGCTGCAGCGGCTGACTCTTTTTCCATTAATCGCTTAAACTTCCGATCAAATACTCGATATCGGCAAGCAGCTTGCCCGCAAAATCCGCATCGATTTTTTTGCCGGTTTGCGCCTTTACTTCGTTTATGAGCGCCTGATAAGGTTGACGCTTATTCTGCCCTCTTTCCAGCTTGTTCCGGATATGTTCCACCTTCGACATCAAGCTGTTCAGGATGCCATGATGCGTGATCCAGCCTTGGTCTGCCGCATATCGCAGCATATCGTCCAAATGTTCCTCATCCATCTCCGTACGAAGCGTGAACGTCCGCACCGTTATGTTCCCCGCATGGTCGGCAGCAGTGACAACAAGCGGATGATCGCCGATCGCTAAAGTCAGGGGATTAACCAAGACAGGCAGAGAAACTGCCTCCCCGTCCAGCGTCGCCGCTACCGAAGCCACGCCGCTAAGCGAGTCCGTAACGTAAAACGGGATGTTCGCCGTGTCGGAACGATAGACGCTAATCGTAACGGAGTCGCTTCCCGCTGCAGGGGACTCCACCACAGGCCCGGTACGGTCGATCCTCATTTGCGCCGACTTTACCTGTTCCCGGTTGCCAGCGGCATCAACGCTGTAGTAACGAATTTCGTACACGCCGTCTTCGTTCAGTTCCACCGCTGCGCCTCGTGTTTCCGCTCCTCCATTAACGCTGAAGAACGTATCGGCTACGCCGCTTCCCGCATCACTCGCCGTCAAGGTAACCGTTTGAGCCGAAGCTTGCCAGCCGCTCACAGCATTATCTGTCGTCACCGGAGCCACCGAATCCAGCCTGAACGGATTGGAAGTTACAACAGCTTGGTTTCCTTCAAGGTCCCCCGCTCGAACGTGGAGATACATTTCGCCTTCCATACCCGACAGGGAAACAATGTCCCCGTTCATAAAAGTAAGCCAGCCGCTTATCGGCGGTTGAGCGCTATCCGACCATACATACTCCAGCGATGACGGATCAACGCCGCTGCCTTGATCCATGACGGTGACTGCCGTAGAAACCGAAGTCTCCGACGATGTATTGCCGTTAACGCTGAACGAAACAAGGGGCGGTGTTCTATCTTTGCTGAACGTAGTTGCGAGGCCGGCAGACGATGTAATCATCCATTCGCCGTTATCGGCGCGCTTGACAGCCGCATAAGGAATCAGCTTCCATTCCTCGCCTCCTGCAAAAGGAAATCCTTCGGTTCCATTGTACGTGTAAAACCGGGTTTTCCCTCCTTCTATCTTCACATCAAGCACGGGATATGCCGTCCAATCGGAGCCCTTCTTCACGAGCACATGGCTTCCCTTCCAACGTTCCCCTCCCGGAACCGTCTCTGTTGCCGAGAATCCGTTGGCGAAAGCTTCCGATACGAATCCTTGTTTCTCTTCACTTTCCCCGATGCTGATTCCATCGCCGTCATGCTCCAACAGGCCTGCTCCCGCCAGAACCATTTGCGCCGCCTCGCCGCTCCCATCGCCTTTCCCGTAAGAAATAACGCCATATCGGCCGCTGAATGTAACCGTTTTGTCGGATACGTTATCCGTGAACTCCCACGACTGCTGCGATAAACCCGTTGCCCCAATCACGATGTCCCGCCAGCCGTCACCGCTGATCTGCAAGCCTACAGGCTGTTGAAGACCTCCTGCTGAACCGGGAACGGACACCGATTCGCTCCGTACAACCAGAGGCTCCACGCTCCGGATGCCCGCTGCGCCCTGGTAAGATTCGAATACACTGGCAAACATATTTCCTCCCGGAGTATTGCTGCGGTTCCGGACCAGATAGGGCAGCTTTGCGCCAACATCAAGACTGCCGCGCTGCCCCCAACCGTCACCTATATATACTTTTTCATTTGGCGAAGGGATGTGCCATGTTTTCGTACGGGCGGTACCGCCCGCGTTTTTCCAGTCAGTCGTCCAGACCCCGGACGCGACGCCGCTGCTCACTTCCTCAAGCCGATAAGCGCCGACAGCCCCTGCGCCGGCCGGCTGCAACTCGATATCGTCGACAATAAAGTCCGTTGTCGAGGCGTGCAGCATGTAATCATGCGAGCTGCCTCCGCGAACGCGAAAGAAGTCCACCACGTATTCCGGCTTCCAATCCGTTTTTTGTAGCTGCATGAGCGTTCTGGCGTATACATCCGTTTCCGCATAGGCGCGCGAGCTTGCTTCCGCTATAACGACCGGCTCGGTACCCTCGTACAGCCCAATGCTTCCGCCTCTGCCGGTCGTCGTTTGATCCTTTTGGTTGACTACAACCAGATTGTGAGCAGCCGAGCGGGATGTCATCGCTTTATCGGGACTATCCCACAAATAACCGAGGTCCGAAAGCGCTTCGCCGTCATTCGCCCAATAACTGAAGTCCAGACTATCCAAATGACGGTGGCCGCCCCATTCGCTTGCATTCAATATGGCGGCACTCCCCATTCCGTTCTCTCCTCCGCGCAGGAAGGCCAGCTTCCACTGCGGGAACAATAAGCTGTTTAGCCGGATCGGATCGGCTTCGCTTGTGTTTTCCATCTGGTAAACAAGATTTTCCGCGCCCTTCAGTTCAAAACCGCCGTGTTCCATCAAGCTGAACAAGGAAGGAATCCCCGTTCTTTTGGCACCGATTGCCAGCATCGTACTCGTCGGTTTGCTCGTTGTATACGAATCCCCCAAAGCCGGGTAATTCATGGATGGCAGGAGGGAATCACCGAGCGTTCTAAATACCATGCGATAATCAGACCGGTTATACACGGAAAAATGGTCCAATCGCTGCTGGCCTGCCTCCGGCAAATACCCTTCCGGATCCGAGTACCCGTTCAAAATCTCACCCAGCTGCCAGAGGTAGCCAATTGCCTGCAGACCATAGGTGGGGGACTCGGAGGGAGATCCATCCGCCTTATACCAGTCGCTTAACAGCTTATTAAATCCATTAAGGCCAAAATGGACAAGAACAGGCTCCGATACGGCTGCCCCGATCGCGGCGGCCGCCGTTTGATTCGAAATAGACTTGTTGTTTGTTGCGGGGTCCGCTATTAATAATGTCGCCCCTTCCAGCAAGATGTCCCGTTCAATACGCAGCCGCTCTTCGTCGGTTAACACCCACTCACCGGACGCTTTGGCATTTGCGATCATATCGTAGGAGCTTGCCACAGGAAGCAGAAACGACCCTTCCAGTCCGTCTCCCCTTGCTCGGCCCGCCATCCAATAGCCCGAATGGAGCGTGCGGTCCGGCGTATTGCCCGGAGGAGTCAGTTCGTTCTTGTTAAGCCTGCTAATGGTGGAAGCCGCATATTTCGGGTCGATATCCGCTATTTCTCCGAATCCGGAATGAAGCAGCCAATGCGGATACACTTCCGCAAACCGCAACAAAATTTTTTTGGCCTGCATGGCATAGTTCAAATCGCCTGTCAGTTTATAGAGAATTGCGATTCTATGCAGCTGAAAGGACATATACTTTACCTTTTTCGCGCGGATATAGGAGGTAAAGCTGGGGCTTAATTGAAATCCCAAATACTCGTAGGATTCCCTGTTGTAATAGGTGAATTTCTGTTCCACCCCTCCCCAATGCGCGACCATCTCTCCTTCCTCGGGATACTGCTCGTTAGGAAAAGCAACCCCGCCGCAGTATATTCGATCAGGATCTGCCGGATTCCAGGTCCATAGGCCATGCGGGAACCCCGCTGCCGGTTCGCTTGGGCAAGGCGTGAACAAATCGGCTATAGGCGTCGTAGCCGGGATCATATTGTTGATTTCCGTCATTCCGTAACCCATGGTGAGCGCTACATCGTTTTTCATCGCTTCAATCTGGCTGTCGGCGAAAGCCCGAAATTCGCTGTCGGCTGCATAACGCGCTTGGTAAGCATCCCAATCGGCTTCTTTGTACAACACCTTGGAGCCTTCCCTGTCTCCGCGTACGCCGGGATTAATCCAGTTGGGAAACAGCTCTTCAAGCGTGGCCGGTTGTTTCGGCTCGCTGGCCGGCGACATCAGCATGGTCCAGCGGGCCAGGTCAATGCCGTCGTCAAACGTTTCATTCATTTGCAATTCATCGTTGTAATATAAGGAAACGTTATCCATGGATACATTCCCCGCACTGCCGACGGTCGAAAAGCTATTTGCGAGAAATGGATTCGTATACGTAGTTTTATCGCCAAATCCTTTACCGATTATCAGATGGGTTGGGGGAGTGGCTTCCGGTGACGCTCCTGTCTTCAACAATGACAATGCAGTCCCTTTTACTCCCCCCCACAGCTGGATTACCTCTTGTTCCCATACGATTCGAACCCGATAGGTTTGGCCCAGCGGTGCGGTCCCTGTATATCCGCCGAAAGCCGCTGTCGGCTGCAAATAAAATTTGCTGTTAGAGGATATGCCTACGGATGCCCATTTTGACTGCCCCCAATAGAGAAACAAGGAGGGGGCCCATGAACTCCCGGGATTGCTCACAGGCGTAATATCCGCTTCCGCCACGATCTTGCGAAGATTGCCGTTATAGCTTAAAGGGGTCACAAGCAAGTCGTGAGCGTTAGCAGGTCCCCTGAAGGAGAGCTGTCCTTCATCCAGATGCAAATTCGGGTCAAACGCCGCTGCCGCTGTCAGCGAACGGATTGGCAGCAAATTGGCGAAGCACGAACAAAACAACAGTAAACTTAACCAAAATCCCGTCCATCTCCCCATTTTTCTTACGGCTATCATCTATGCACTCCCCCTTCCAAATAGATTGGAACTGATTGCAATCGGTAAGTTTATCCCTTGACCGCGCCCACGAACTGGCCTTTAATGAAATATTTTTGCAAGAACGGGTAGACGATAATAATGGGCAGCGTAGTCAACATAAGGGCAGCCATTCTCAAGTTGTCCGGATGGATCCCTTGTACGCCGGGCGGGTTGACGTCCATATCTTCCAACCGCGCGTTTGCCAAAATGCCTCTTAATTGAAATTGCAAGGTCCACATCGTTTTATCCTTGATGTACAGAAGCACGCCAAACCATTCATTCCAATAAGCGACCGCGCTGAATATAATAAAGGCCATCGTCATCGGAAGCACCAGGGGCAGAACGACTCGGAACAACAAAGAAAACTCCCCGGCTCCGTCGATTTCCGCCGCCTCCATAATCTCTTTCGGAAGCTGGTCGATCACATTTTTGTACACAATAATATAGAAAGGACTGATTAGACTAGGCAGGATAAGCGCCCAATACGTGTTGCCCAAACCAAGATTGTTGACCAGCAGGAAGGACGGAATTAACCCTCCGCTGAAAAACATCGTAATGAGAATGTAGGTCATCAACACTTTTTTTCCCACAAACCGTTTGTGAGAAAGCGCATAGGCACAGCATAATGAAATCGTAACGCTCAGGATCGTATTGACAATGGTCAGTCCAACCGTATTAATCAGGGAGCGCAGAAACGTGTAATTGTATGCCAATTTCGCATAAGCGTCCAATTGAAAATCCACCGGCCACAAGCTGATCCGCCCCTGGGAAACGGCCGCATAGCTGCTAAAGGAAATGGCCAAGGCGTTAATGAACGGGACCAGAATCGAAATGGAAAACACGATAAAAAACATATAGTTCAGCGTTTGAAAAACGGTTCGTCCCGGGCTTGCGTAATGCATGTCGACTGACACCTACTTTTATCTTTTAGTACATGCCCAGACCCATCCATTTTTTCGACAATCGATTCGAAGCGACCAGAAGGATGAAGCCCAGGATGCTTTGCGCCAAATTGATTGCGGTCGTAAAGCTGTACTGGGAAAGCTCCACGCCGGTCCTGTATATATAGGTACTGATGACATCCGATACATCGTATACCAGCGGATTTTGCATCAGGAACACACGCTCAAACCCGATGCCAAAAATATGCGCCAGCTTCAACAAAAACAGCAAAACAATCATCGGCATCAAATGCGGAATCGTAATATGAATGGCTTGCTTCCAGCGGTTGGCTCCGTCCATCCACGCCGCCTCGTACAGGGCCCCGTCGATCCCCGCGATGACAGCAAAATACAAGATTGCCGACCACCCCACATTTTTCCAAATGTCCGATGCTACCAAGATTCCTCTGAATATGCCCGGCTCCGTCATGAAAAATATAGGTTCTATGCCGAACCAGCCCAATATCGCATTGACCATTCCGGTGGACGGCGACAAGATTTGATAAAATATTCCCGATACAACAACCCATGACAAAAAATGCGGCAAATACGAAATGGTCTGCATCGTTTTCTTGAACGTTTTTTGATACAGTTCATTGGCCAACAGGGCAAACAAAATCGGCGCCGTGAACCCGAACACAATATCATAAAAGTTGATCAATAACGTGTTTTTCATGATGGCCCAGAACTTGTCATCCGTAAGGAAGTATGAAAAATGCTTGAACCCTACCCAATCGCTGCCCAAGATTCCTTTGTAGATGGAGTAATCCTGGAAGGCGATAATAATGCCATACATGGGGATATAGTTGAATACAAACAGCAAAATTACCGTCGGAGCCGCCAAAAGGTAAAGCGACAGGAGCGCCCGAAGGCGGGTCCTGTCTTTATGGCTCTTTACCGTTCGGACTCGTTCGTGCTCCTTCGTCATGTCAGCCTGCGACAATGCGTGCACCTCCCGATAAATCCGTCCGACTCTTTACCATCCTGCTTTTTTGAAGCCGTTCTTGAGCAGCTGTTCTTTGTTTGCATCGAGGAACTTTTGCATCGGATCGTATTTGAACGAACGGTATTTCGTTTCCCATTTGCCAATCTCGGCATCCAACTGCTCCATCGTAATCCGTCCCATAATCGCTTCCGTTGTAAACTTGTTGATCGCTTGCATGATTTCCGCGTTTTTCTTCTGCACATCTTCCGGATCGGTATAACCCGGCATTTTATCCAAACCGATTTCTCCCGCTGCTTTGCCGATCGTCTTCACATCGTTCGAGAGCTGCGTGTACACCTCTTTGCTCAACTGGGCCTCGTAGTTGGCGCTTTGCGCATCCTGACCGTCGGTATAGCCGAAAACGAATGCATATTGACGCTTCCAGATATGATCCTCCGCGCTCATCTTTGCCGGATTGGCTGCCCGCTTCCCGTCTTTTACCGTATACGTTTCGCCCTCGTTCCCCCAGAATATCGCATCCTTCAATTTCTCGTTGGCAAATGCCTCGATCACTCTGAAAGCGCGGTCCGGATCTTTCGTTTTGGACGATATATATAACCCGTGAGCGGTTATGGGCGCTCCAAGTCCCGTTATGGCATATTTCCGGTCTTTGAGAACGTCAGGATATTTCGTCAAAGGAGGCGCAATGGACCATACCTGGGTTCGTTGCGCAGGCGTCGCTTTCTCCGAAGTCATCTGGATTTGATAATTCAGAATTTGATCCGCGCTGTTCCATTGCATGACCACATTTTTGTCAGACAGCTTGGGAAACCATTTCGCGCTGTCGGTAACCGCAAATTCAGGGTCCAAAATGCCTTCGTCGTAAAGCCCCTTTAACACTTTAACCGCTTCCTTGAACTCAGGCGTCGACACATTCGGGATGATCTTGCCCTGATCGATCCGGTAACCGTACGGCAAGGCTCCGTACATTCCGAAGATGACGCCTCCGCCGTAGTAGAACATATTATCGCCGGCCACGCGGAACGACATCGGAATCGAGGATGGATCCTCCTTCTTCACCTTTCGCATAAGCTCGATCCATTCTTCTACGGAAGCCGGGTATTTGCCGCCGTTGTACTTTTGCACCAGATCATAGCGAACCATCAGCCCTTCGCCTTGAGGCCCTTTGTCGTATGCCATAGGGATTCGGAAATATTTGCCGGAAACGGGATCCTTCGCGAGCTCCATCATTTGGGGAGTAATGACTTTTTGCAAGGCAGGCGAATTGTCGTAATACTTCTTCAGATCGATGAACGCGCCATCGCGAGCGGCTGCCATCGCCCCGTCGGGAACCGTGGAATGTACAATATCCGGCAGTTGACCGGAAGCCAGCAGCAGATTATGCTTCGTCACGTATTCGTTATAGGGCGGAACATCAAACTCAAGGTCGACGTTGGCCGAATCCTCGACGATTTTGATAACGGGATTGTCGCTCAGATTAATGTTGGTAGGCATAGGCATTCCCGCTATATTGTAAAACATTTTCAGCTTGACCCGTTCTTCGTTTTGTTTCGGAGTCGCTTGACCGTCCGATGGCGAGGTTGTCGCACCCGCCGCGCCGTCTTTGGAGTTGGAGCAACCGGCAAAAATAGAACCTGTCAACGCAGTAGCAACCAGCAAAGAGACCGCCTTTTTTGTTTTGTTCATCCACGTTCATTCCTTTTCATCGTTTTTTGTGTCTGTAACAGCGCTTCCATTCTAATTCCGCATCTCTCCCCTTTATTGTGCGATTGCTTAGATCATAGCAAGGCGGCTGCAAAATGTATTGTTCCAACCCTGCCGAAACATTGTGCAATTATTATTCTTTTGTGCGGCTGCATAAGGATAAACGGCTACGCCGTCCTTTAAGGACAGGCGCGTTTACCAAGGTTTAGAGCCGCTTCCACGATTTGCTTTCCGAGACTTGCACACAAAAACGCCGCTGCCTTCGAAACGAAGGAGCGGCGTCGATTTCATACCTGTCCGATTATCAAATGCTCGTTATGGCTGCTTGTTCTTGGTATATTGCGACGGAGAAAGACCTGTGGCTTTTCTGAATGCCCGGCTGAACGTATGGATGGAAGCGAAGTTCATAATCGTTGCGACTTCCGTAATGCTATAGTTCCCTTCCCGAAGAAGCTCAATCGCTTTTTGCCATTTTTTGGTCGTTATATAATGGTGAATCGTGTACCCGGTTTCTTTGGCAAACAAATGGGACAGATGCGTCAAACTGTAGCCGAATCGCTCGGCTACTTCTTTACTGTCGGAGATTTGCAGCAAATTTTCATCGATATACGTGATGGCCGAATAGACGATCTTTTTCGAAGCGTTATTCAATCCGTCCCTCGGATAGGCCGCTTCCCAATTCGTAAAGAAGTTGCGATAGGTAAGCACCACAATTTGCTCCACATAACTCTGCAGCATTCGACTTGAGAACTCGGTGACATTGCTCAATTCCTTGAGGGCGTTAACAAATGGAGTATGAATGTGAAACCGGTCTCTGCAAGACGATCCTTGTCTGTTATCCATCATCATCTGCCGAATCCGCCAATAAGGATTATGGTCCTCTCTCTCATCATCAATAAAATCAAAGCCAAGATATAAAAAACGATAAGGGTCTTTGGTATCCGCTCTTCCTTGATGAATTTCATCGGGTCTGCCAATATAGATGTCCCCCGCTTCCAAGCGGGTAGAAATCCCATCGGTCGTGAACGAGCCTTTGCCGGTAACGATGTAAGAAATCTCGAAGCAAATTTGTTTATGCGGGAGCAATTCGAAATCCGGATCACAGCTCAAATCGCCAATTTGAATTAAAGATAGAGGACCCAAACGAATAGGCTCGCGCAAATACGCACAATCCACCTGATACCGGCGCGAACCCGGAAGAATGATGAATCTGGGTGTATCGACCAACCTAGTAACCTCCTGTGATGTTATGCGCATCAGAAATCGCAAGCGCTTCCAAAATGTGCTAAACTTTCGCTTACCCACGTGACAATTGTTCAGGTTGCACATATTCGACTATTCGACAATTTTCTGTCCTTTCCTTTTTTCCGCCCCATATTTGTTGATGACTTAGAAACTTTCTTGATGAACGAATTGTCGCCCTCGACAAGGAGGCTGCACAAAAAGAGCGGGTTATCTTTTCGATAACCTGCTCTTGTTCTTGATTTTTGGGCCAACGCCTTAACTTAATGACATTGGCACGGCGGCTGGCTCCTTTTCAGGAGGCCCCTGGAACGGTTCATCACCATTCCAGGGATCGGATCCCGGACAGCTGAACAGATCTAACGCCGGCTCGCCTTCATGCGTCAAACCGCATGAATCGAGGGCCAGTCCAGCTCTACGCCGGCTTCCGTCAATACTTTCTGGAAGTCGTGCAGCAGCGTTTCGTTATGCCGCACCTCTCGTGGGGAGCAGCCGCGCTCCAGGCAGAAGGCAGCCAGGAAGCCCGCCGCCTCCCCGATATTCCATTCGACCGGGTGCAGTCTGTAGCAGCCGTTCGTAATGTGCGTGGTGCCGATGTTTTTGCATGCCGGCAGCAGATTGTTCACCCGTACGGGCAGCAGGCTCCCAAGCGGGATATGGAAAGGCAGGCTCGAAACATCGACGTAGGTGCGCAGAGCGGTGCTCGGATGCAGGTCGATCCGGTAACAGCCGATCCCGACCGAGTCCGGGTAACGCTCCGATTTGCAGTCCGGCCGCAGCGCAGGGCTGAGATGCTGCTCGACGACCGTCAGCTCCGCGCGGATTCTGCGGGACTCGCGGATATACGGGCTCTTGGCCAGGCCGTCTTCCGTCCCGACCATGTCGCCGCGCAGCCGCAATCCTTTGTAGCCGGCCCCGCCGTCCGGACGCGGCGCCTCCGTCTGCATCCAATAAAGCAAGGACAAGCTCAGCTGCTTCGCGCTTTCCAAATGACGGGCCCGTTCCTCCGGCGATACGTCGATAATCGGCCCGAGCCAATAATCGTTCGCAGGCCAGTTCACGATCGTCGAGTCGCTGTCGAATGTCCCCTCGACAAAATTCGACTTATCGATGACCCTTCTGTAGTTCCAGAGGGAGAACGACTTGCCGTCCGGGAAAAAGCTGTAGCGGACCGGCTCCAGCGTATGCGGCACTAGCCCGCTCCAGCTGAGCTGCATATCCGGCCAAAAATCGGCCTTGTACTGCCGCCAAAAATCGTATTCCGCCGGCTTCGCGATCGTAAAATCCTCGCCCTCGATATAATCGACGGCGAAGCACCAGGTGAACGCTTGCATATCCGTCAGGTCGGCTTCCCCTTCGAGCGCATGAGGCTCGCCGGTTTGCGCGACCGATTCGGAGCCCGTCACATACTCGACACCTGCCATCGGGAGCACATCGCTCTCATCCGTAGCATCGAGGAAATATGGCGCCGTCAGCACGATCCGCTCTCCGGTATCCGAATGCCGCACGGTAACGGAACGGACGCTGTCTCCTTCCGTCTCCGCTTCCTCCGCCTTACAGTTGGTCAAAATAAGCAGCTTCCCGTTGTGCACGTAAGGCGCAAGCATGTCCTGCAGCACGGCGAGCGCCGCGCGCGGCTCATGGGAGATGCGGCTGACATTCGCGGTGCCCGGGTTCAGATAGAGGGTCGACCGCGCTTTGGCCGTCAAGGGAAAATTATTCCTGTAATAGCCGCGGACCCGGCTGCGAAATTCCCGGTAGCTTGCCGTGCTGCCGAATCGCTCGATCCAAGGATGCTCGTCGGGCGGCACCGCCTGGCTGGTAAGCTGACCGCCGATCCAATCGGTCTCCTCCGTCAAAATTACAGTCTTGCCCATCTTGGCGGCAGACAGCGCAGCTGCGCAGCCCCCCGTGCTTCCTCCGACAATAACGACATCCGCATGTCTATGCTTACTCATCGCCATTCTCCTTTCCGTTATGAAGCAAATCATCCGCTGCCGCCTCCTGCAAGGAAGGCGCACGGTCGTACAACAGCAATGCGGGTACATTCGGCACATATTCCGCATCGTTGAGGTAAATCAAGCGTACGGTGCCATCCCATCGAAGGCGCCGATCATCTCCGCATACAACGTTCCGCCCGCCTTCACATAATGCCACAGCTTATCCAAAACCCCGGCGGATAATGCCGTTTCCGTCTCTATACTCCCCGAACCGATAATGACGATCGCTTCATATCGATCAAGCTGACAATCTGCCAGCTGCGAAATTCCGAACATATCGGCTCCGTCCACAATCCTGCGCTCCATCGCGTTTGCAGCAAATACCACATATGACATGATGTTTCCTCCATCATCTTTCCCCGCTCCGGCTCTGCGCGCCCAAAGCTCGAAACATGACATTTTCTCCGGATCATCGATCGCGAATATATGCACCGAGCGCAGCTCCCGGGCGATGCGGGGCGATGCGTGCATGCGGTCATCCGCCGCATGTTTCCATCGGGATTCGATGTACCTGTTGCGTCCTCATTGTATCATGCGCCTGTTTGCGGGTAATCGTCGCGATTCGCTGCATTGGTTGTCTCGATTTGTTGATGAAAGTAAAAATAAGTAATAAATACTTCTATATGGATGTCTGTTCGGCGGGTCATTCATGCTGAAGTTCACGCCCGCAAGATCGTTGCAGGCCAGCACCCTATCGCTGGTGATACCGTACCTTTGCCAGCTGCGGCCTTGCGCTTTATATCCGTTATGACGCGCAAAAAAACCGCCGGTACAGAGAGTACCGACGGTTTCTTTATGCTTTTATATAACCCTTCGCGACGGCGTCGCCGATCAGCTCCTGCGCGAACGCCCAGAGCGCTTCGGAGCCATTGGCGATTTGCTTGTTGTAAGCCAGCACCCTATCGCTCGTGATGCCGTACTTTTGCCAGCTGTGGCCTTGCGTATGGTAGTTGTGCAGAATCGGCTGAAGCCTGTCGAGTGCGCCGGCGTATTTGGCCTCGGCCGTCCGTTTCTCCTCGAATTCCTGCCAAAGCAGGGAGCACTCCTCCTTCTGCTCGGAAGGCAGCAAACCGAAAATCCGCTCGGCTGCTGCATTTTCCCGCTCCGCCTTGTCGTCATGCCCCTTCGTATCATAAGCGAACGTATCGCCCGCATCGATTTCCACGATGTCATGGATGAGCAGCATTTTCAGCACCCGGAGAATGTCCAGATCGCTTTCGTTCGCATGCTCGATCAGAATAATCGCCATCATCGCCAAATGCCAAGTATGCTCCGCATCGTTCTCCAAACGCGAGCTGTCCATAATAAGCGACTTGCGCAAAATCGTTTTGAGCTTGTCTATTTCCACGATAAAAGAAATTTGTTTCAGCAAACGCTCGTTAGTCATCACAAGTTCCTCCATACGCATGTTAATCGTTCACAACATATCCGCGACCTGAATCGGATTTTGTTCCGTTCGACTTCCCCTCCCATCTTATACCAACTAAGTTTTTTTAGCATCCTTTACTTCGGCTCCTGTCCCTTATCAGATTCAGACAATAAGAAAATAAATCTATGCGAAATATCATACAGAATTCTTCACTTTTCGCTTATTTCGCTACTTCTATTCGAAAAATCATATACATTTCATCCTTTTGCATTAATTTCAATGATTCTATGCGAAAAATCATACGCAAGTATGCCGTGGGACGAGGCGAACTATATGAGCGGATGATACAGCTCGTATGAATAACTGATTTTTCGTTTTGCGTTATTGTCATTTTCCCGACAATCCCTCCAAAAGTGCGCGGCGTATTCCGAGTACTTTTTTGAGGCCCCTCGTGTCCGCACGAACCCGCTCTCCTCTACATTAAAAAAACCTTGAAGGCATTAAGCCGATCAAGGTTTCATCATACGTCATTCAATAATCAATTACGTGCCGAACTGCGCCTGGTGCAGCCTGCTGTATACGCCGCCGGCGGCGACAAGCTCCTGATGCTGCCCCTGCTCGGTAATGCCCTGCTCCGTAACGACTACGATGCGGTCGGCGTTTTTGATCGTGGCCAGCCGGTGGGCGATCACCAGCGTAGTCCGCCCTTCCGAAAGCTCGGCGAGCGATTGTTGAATGATCGCCTCCGTCTCCGTATCAAGCGCGGATGTCGCTTCGTCCAGGATGAGGATCGGCGGGTTTTTGAGAAACATTCTGGCGATCGAAAGCCGCTGCTTCTGGCCGCCCGACAGCTTCACGCCGCGCTCTCCGATGACGGTATCCAACCCTTCCGGCTGGGACCGGATGAATTCGTCGAGCCGCGCGCGCCGGGCCGCTTCCCAAATCTCCTCTTCCGCCGCGTCCAGCTTGCCGTACAAAATATTCTCGCGAATCGTCCCCGAGAACAGGAACACATCCTGCTGTACGATGCCGATTTGCTTGCGCAGCGAGCTCAGCTTGACTTTGCGGATGTCGACGCCGTCGATCGTAATAGCCCCCGAAGCGACCTCGTAAAATCGCGGCAGCAGGCTGCACAGCGTCGTTTTTCCTGCGCCGGAAGGACCGACGAAGGCAACCGTTTCGCCCTTGTAAATGGTCATGTCGATGTTATGAAGCACGCGCGAGTCGCTGTCATAGCCGAAGGAAACCTGCTCAAAACGGATTTCCCGCTGCAGCTCCCCGATTTCCTTCGCATCCGGGGCGTCGGCGACGTCCGGCTCGCTGTCGAGCAGCTCGACATAACGCTTGAAGCCGGCAAAGCCTTGCGGATAACTTTCGATAATCGCGTTGATTTTATCGATCGGACGGAAAAATACGTTGGTCAACAGCAGAAAGCCGATAAATCCGCCGTAAGACAGCTCACCGCGAATGACAAACCATGTCCCGCACACCATAACGAACAGCGTAACGAAACGCATCATCATATAGCTGATAGAGCTGTTTTTGGCGATCAGGTTGTAAGAAAGCAGCTTCGTCATGCGAAACCGGTTGTTGTTGACGGCAAATTGTTTTTTCTCGTATTCCTCGTTCGAAAACGCCTGAACGACGCGGATGCCGCCGACGTTATCCTCCACCCGCGCATTGAAATCGCCGATGTCGTTGTATAGTTGATGCACCGCTTTCGTCATTTTGCCGTTGAAGTAAACGACGAGCCAAATAATCGCCGGAACGACGATGAAAGTCAGAATCGCCAGCTTCCAATTGATCATCAGCATAAGCGTAAACGAGCCGGCAAGCGTCATCACCGCGATGAACAGATCCTCCGGACCGTGATGAGCCATTTCGCCGATCTGCATCATATCGTTCGTCAGCCTGGACATCAGGTGACCGGTTTTCGTGTTGTCGAAAAAACGAAACGACAGCTTCTGGAGATGATCGAACAGCTTCTTCCGCATGTCCGTCTCGATATTGATGCCGAGCATATGCCCCCAATAATTGACGATATACAGCAAAAAAGTATTAAAAATATACAGCGCCAGCAAACCGACGGACGCCCATACGATTAAGCCCCACTCCCCGCCCGGAAGCAGATCGTCGATGAAGCGGTTAACGACCAGCGGAAAACCGAGCTCCAGCAGACCGGCAAGCACCGCGCAGCCGAAATCCAGCATGAACAGCTTCTTATATGGCTGGTAATAAGCAAAAAAACGGCGAATCATCTTGCGTTTTCAACTCCTTTTGCACCACAAATAAATTCAGAGGCGGCATTTGCCTATTAAAGTATAGGCCTCTTTACTTGCTTGTGGCAATGGACAAAAGCAAATGTTCGCATATACAAATGTATAACCCGACATAAAGCATCGCTTCCTACGCTTCATCATCCGCCGCCGGCAAAGCTACTTTTTCCCAGCAGCAAGCCAACCTGCCAACTCTTCCGTCTGCGATAATGCAGCGATAGGGTCGAAATACCAGGAACTTCCTTGTATTATAATTGATAATAATTCTCAATATGAATCAGGGGAGGCCATCGATTACGGGGCCGTCAAACACCGCGGCAACGTGCGCAGGTATTCCGCCGGGTTTCCCGTTCGGATCTTTAGATCTTGGGAGCGAAGGTGGAATATATGAAAAACGGGCTAGAACGAAAAAGTGAAGAAACCAAAAAGGTCACAGAGCTTAATACGGAGGGCGAAACCGTTCCCGTCAAAGGCGGCTTCGTATACATGGAGGTATTGCGCACAACTTCATCTTATTGCGCGGAGCGGAAACTACCGATTCATAAAATAAAACGCTTAACGGCCTCTACAACGACAGCGGCTCCGCACAATAAGGCGATACTGCCGAAGCAACATACCGTGACGATTTGACTGAACAATAAGTTTTTTTCTTCTTTCATCTCTACCAGCTCCCTATACTATGATCATATCGGAAATATTCGATAGATTTTGCTTCTTAGCAATAGTATAGACAGAAACAGGCTACCTTACACATCGATTTCTATTACAAAATGCCGCCGCGAACCTTTCAATGTTGTCACAAAGAGGCTCCGAGCGAACGGATCTGTTCCAAAGGCCATCCAACCGGTAGAGTATAACATGCTATAATAACAAACAGCTAAGCTCCCATCCTCCTTTCGCAGCGGTTTTGGAAGCTTAGCTGTTTTAGATTGGGACCGGCCTTTTCCACTCCTGCCTACTGGGGCAACCCGATGTCAGTTTAGCCTTCGGAGGACTTGACTAATCTGGCATTTCCGATACAAATGCATGCGGCGAGGCCGATGCCCGCAAATACAAATACGGCAAGGAATACGGTGTTCAGCGAATGACTGAATACGTTTTGCAGTCCCGACATGATCTCTTGCGGCATGGTTGACCGGAGTTCGGAGTCGAGCAATGCCTGCGGGTCCGCAAATTGCGTCAGCCATTCCGCCGGAACGGCTGTTTGCCGGGAGCCCAGCTCATCCAATCCCGCCGCCATTTGCCGCGCCAGCAAGCTGCCAAGCACGCTAACGCCAATCGTTCCTCCCATAGAGCGGAAAAATTGGGATGAGGCTGTGGCGACGCCACGGCTTTTCCAATCGACCGCGCTTTGCGCTGCCGTACCGAGCGTCGGATAAACGGCGCCCATGCCCAATCCGGAAACGATCATGTACAACACGATTTGGAATTCAGGCGTATCTACGGTCATTCGGCTTAGCAAGAAAAAACCGACAGCCATCAGAATCAAACTTGGAACAAGAATCGTACGATAGGAATACTTGTTCATCCATTTTCCGCTGGCTGTGGAAGTAACTACCGTGGACAGCATAAGCGGCATCAAAATATAACCGGCAATCGACGGACTTACGCCGATAACGCCTTGTACGTACAGCGGAATGTACGTAATTGCTCCGAACATGCCCGCACTGATAAAAAATCCGGCGATATTGCCGAAAGCAATCGTTCGAATTTTGAACAAGCGCAGAGGAATGATCGGCTCCTTCGCCTTCGTCTCTATCCAAAGAAACAGTGCGAGAAGAACCGCTCCCGCACCGAACAATCCGGCAATTCTCGCAGCCTTCCAGCCTTCGTCAGCAGCTATGCCCTGTTCGCCGCCCAAAACCAGCGCAAGCAGAACGGATACGATCGCACCGCTCAGCGTAATCGCGCCGAACCAGTCGATGGGTCGCTTCTCATTGGCTTTGCTCTCCTTTAATGCAGTGGCAATCATGATGAATACCGGTACGCCGATCGGTATATTCAAATAGAAAATCCAGCTCCATTGCCAATACTCGACGATAACGCCTCCAAGCATCGGCCCGAGTATACTGGATAACGCAAATACGGCGCCGAACAAACCCATAAACTTCCCGCGGCGTTCGGGAGGGAGTATATCCCCGATAATCGTAAAAGCGACCGGCATCAAGGCACCGGCACCGAGTCCTTGTATTCCTCTGAAAACGATCAGCTCCATCATAGTTGCCGCAAAGCCGCATAGTACGGAACCGGCTAAAAATAGGAACAGACCGATCAGGTAGACCGTTCGCCTGCCGAATAAATCGGCCATTTTGCCGTATAGGGGCATCGTTGTCGTGGACGCCAACATATAAACGGTAAACACCCAGCTGTACAGCGAAAGACCATCCAACTCCCTGACGATAGTCGGCATTGCAGTTGCTATAATCGTTTGATCCAATGACGAGAGGATTAGCCCTATTAACAATCCGTATATTACGAGCTTCGTTGACCGGTTTGTGACCATTATTCACGCTCCTGCACGGTTTTCGAGTCGCCACCCCGCGGAAGCGGCATATCCAATATAAGAAAAATCCTCAAAAAAGAATAGACTTTTTCTTTACGTTAAGTTATTCTGATGATATGGTATGCCCCTAAGAATTTATGTAATTAATTTCCAATTACATTAATAATAAACCCCGGATTTCAAACACTTTACAGTGTGAAATCCGGGGTTTTCTTTTAGCTCCTACGACCCCGCTCCGCGGTAACGCCGCACGCCGAAATTCCAAACGGATAGCCCGAGCGCGCAAAATGCGATGCCGACGACCGGCGTTAGCAGCGCCATCCCTCCCCAGTTCGCCCGATCGAGAAAATACGAAGCCGGGTAGAAACCGACGAAAGCGAACGGAAGGATCCACGTCAGCAGAACGGTCATCGTTTTGTTATACACGTTAACGGGGTACCTCCCGTAGTTCTGGATGTTCCAGATGAGCGGCAAAATGCCGGTCGGCGCATCGACGAAAAACGAGATCGACGTCAAGCCGATATACACGCCGCCGTAAATAAGCACGGAGCTTGCGACAAGCAGCACGAACACGAGCGGATCGTACCAGCTCAGGTCGACGCCGAGATACGGCCAGGTGGCGCCCATAATGACAAGCCCCGCAACGGAGCCCATAAGCGATGCCGGATCCATATTTTCGAGCATCAGCTGTACGAGATTATACGCCGGCCGGGTCAGGACGCGATCCATCTCGCCCTTGACCAAATACCGTTCCGCAAACCCCCACAGATTGAAGAAGCAGCCGAAAATACCGTACGGCACCATGAAGAACCCGTAAATGAACAACACCTGCGCCTGCGTCCAGCCGCCCAGCATATCGGTATGCAGGAAAACGACAAGAATAAAAAACAAGTTGACCCCTTGAAACAGCAAATCGGAGATGACTTCGACCCAAAAATCGGACCGGTAGGTCATCCGGGTTTTCATATAATTTTTCAAATAATCCATAAACAATGATGCATAAAACATCCGGTCAACCCCCTTGCACGAACAAGCGATGTCTCGCCTGCCGCCACATCAGCACGATCGGAACGAGCAGCACGAGGAACCAAATGACCTGAATTCCTATCACGCTGCCGACGCTCACGCCGCTTACCTTGCCCGAAAACACCGCACCCGGCAAATAGGAGATCGCTTGGAAGGGCAGCACCTTCAAAATGCTCTCCGCCCATAACGGGAAAAAGCTGATCGGCACGATCAAGCCCGAAAACAGGTCGACCGCCACCCTCTTCATCCGCATCATGCCCTCCGCATTCTCCATAAAAAACGCGCATAACCCGGTCAAAATGTTAATTTGCGAGTTGATCAAAAAGCTGAACAGCAGCATCACAAAAAACGTCAGCCAGACGTAAGGATCGGTCGGCAGCTTTACGGGAAACAGCAGCGAAGCGATAATCATCCCCGGCGTCGAAAAAAGCAGCAGCCGAAAAAGCCCTTCGCCCATGCCCTGCATCATTTTGACGACTAAATAGTTGTAGGGGCGGATAAACTGGATAGCAACGCTTCCGTCCTTGATTTCATTGGAAATCTCGCGATCGAGATTGTTGAAATAAAATGCGCGGGCCATCCAAGTTACGGCGACGTAGGTCGTCATTTGCGCCATATCCATTCCGGCGATCGCTTCGCTGCCCGAATAGATCGCTTTCCACAAAAAATACTGAGCGCCGATATTCGCTACATATATTAATATGCCGGTATAGTAATTGAGCCGATAAGCGAGCATCATGAGAAAACGAATGCGGATGAGATCGATATAAGCGCCGGTCATGAAACTCCGCTCCCTTGCTTCTCGCGCTCCGCTTTGCCGTCGTCCGTTGCCTCGGGCGGCTCGCCTGCTGCAGCAGGCTGCTCTGTCAAAGCGCTCGGCGATGCGCCCTGCATAACGGCGGCAACTTCGCCTCCGGCGTTAGCCCCGGGGTTCAAAGCCGATAAATCCGCGACGGAGCCGGACTTATAAATTTCACGGACGATGTCATCCGTATTCGTCTCGAGAATTTTCACGTCCGAGATCGGCGCGCTGGTGACGACACGACCGAGCACCTCGGAGATGCTGGCATGATCGGAAGGCACCCAAACCTTGGCCGAAGCATCGCCGGTTTGCGTCCAAGCTACGGGCAGACCGGCAGTCAGCTCGGTAAGCCGCTCGGCCGTGAACGGCTCGCTGAACTGAAGCACGACCTCCTTGCCTTTGCCCCAGCGGTTTTTGAGATCGTCGAGGCTGCCGTCATAAATGATTTTGCCGTCGTCAAGCATAATGACGCGGGAGCAAAGTGCTTCGATATCCTGCAGGTCGTGGGTCGTCAGCAAAATCGTCGTCCCGAAGCGTTCGTTCAAAGACTTAAGAAATTCCCTGATTTCCATTTTCACGACGATATCGAGGCCGATCGTCGGCTCGTCCAGAAACAGGATGGACGGGTTATGCAGCAAGGAAGCGGCAAGCTCGCAGCGCATCCGCTGTCCGAGACTAAGCTTCCGCACCGGGCGGTTCAGCAGCTCCGCCAGCTGGAGCCGTTCGACGAGCTCGTCAAGCCGTTTGCGGTAATCCTCTGTGCCGACTCTGTATACTTTCCGCAGCAGCTGGAACGACTCGATGACGCCGATATCCCACCACAGCTGGCTTCGCTGACCGAAAACGACGCCGATCCCGCGCACGAACGATTCCCGTTCTTTGTGCGGCACGAAGCCGTTAACGCGAAGCTCTCCGGAGGTCGGCACGAGAATGCCGGTGAGCATTTTGATCGTCGTCGATTTCCCTGCGCCGTTCTCGCCGATATAGCCGCATATTTCGCCCTGCGGAATCTGAAAGCTGATATCGTTAACCGCCGTCACTTCGCGGTATTCGCGGCGGAATAAATCTTGAAGCGCGCCTTTCAGCCCTTCGCGGTTTTTTTGAACCTTAAACTGCTTGCGCAGCTTATGAACGTCTATAGCAAGCATGGTCTGTCTTTCTCCTTTCATGTCTAAGCAGCAGCACTGCGGCGGGCATTCCGTTCGTTCCTAACGAGACCCGTCCGACAAAACATGCAACTTTTCGGCAATTCTCTGCGTCTGTTTTGGTTAAGAAGCGGCTTTTTACGTTCCTCATCGTTCGACAAAAACTTGCCCGAGGTATGAATTCCCATCTATAATGGAAGCAGCGGCTACGGGAAATGTCAACGTTTGGCGAATGACGGCAGAATGAATGCACTCATTTTACGCACATTAATGAGGTGCTGCATTTCCTTATGATACATCATGCCTTCCTTAATCGAAAGACGGGCATTAGGATGTACCCAACATCTCCCTAGAATGAATCATTCGGGAGCTCCGAGAACATCAAATTCGAGATGACGAAAGGAGAGGCGGCGCCACTTGCGAATATTTAAATGGACGATGCTGACACTGATGGTTATTCTGCTTGGCACGGCGGGTTATTACGGGTATTCCGTTTATTCCTTTGCCAACAGCATTCATAAGGACCCGGGCGAATCCAACATTCAATCGGTTAAACCGCAAACCGTATCGAATAAAACTCCAACTGAAACATATACGCCTCCGGTATGGGAGGGCAAATCCCGTGTAAACGTCCTTCTGCTTGGCGGCGATTCGCGCGGACTGAAGGATGGCGAGGTACCGAGATCCGATACACTCATGGTCGCTTCCATCGATCCGGTTACGAAGAAGGCTCACTTGATTTCCATCCTTCGGGACACTTATGTTAAAATTCCCGGACACGGCGAAGACCGAATCAATTCCGCTCTGGCGATAGACGGCCCTGCTCTAGCTATGCGTACGGTCGGCGATTTGCTCGGCATTCCTATTCAATATTATGTTTATACCGATTTCAAAGGATTCATCGCACTCATTGATGCCGTAGGCGGCATCGACATCGACGTCGAGAAAAACATGAAATATTCCGACAGCGCGGACGATCATGTATATGATATCAACTTGAAAAAGGGCATGCAGCACATGGACGGTAAAACGGCGCTTCAATACGTACGTTTCCGGCATGACGCGCTTTCCGATTTCGCCAGAACGGAGCGTCAGCGCAAGTTCATGACCGCGCTCGCGGAGAAGCTGCAAACGACATCGTCGCTGCTCAAGCTTCCGCGCATTTTGCAAAGCATCGACCCTTACATCGAAACGAACTTGTCCGTTATGGACATGGTGAAGCTCGGTTCGCTCGGTTTTGAAGCCAAAGCCAGCGGGATCGAAGGAATGCAGGTGCCTCCGGCGGAGCTTCTTGAAGAGAAGCAGGTGCGCGGCGCAGAAGTGATCGGCGTCAATCCGTCGAAGCTGCAGACCTATATTCAGAAAAAATTTAAAGGCGAAGATACGACCCAGCCGCCAGGCAAAGTCAGCGCAGCCGAGAAAACCGGCGGCACGACGACAAGCACAGGCAGCAAAAGCGGCGCCTCCGCCCCCGGCTCGACGACCAAGCCGCCGAGCACGCTCAACAAAAGCGAATAGCTCGACGAAGCAAGCCTCCAGATCCGCATACGGACTGGGGGCTTTTTTGGCTATGCAAAAAAAATTTGAATCGTCCTTGTAACGAAATGGCTTATAGCCGCACTTATATAGCGGGAGGTGAAGAAATGGAGAGCATTGAGCATCTTTACGAAGCGTATGCTCAAACCGTGTACAAATACTTGTTCAGCATAACGCAAAATGCCGAATTGTCCGAAGAGCTTACACAAGAAACGTTCTACCAGGCTATGAGAACCATTCGTCATTTTCGAGGGGAATGCAAAATCTCCGTTTGGTTATGTCAAATCGCCAAGCGGGCTTGGTATAAAGAAATGAGCAAAAATAAAAAGCTGCAGACCCGCTCGACGGAGCAACCGGGTTTCCCGCTATATGCTCGCGAAAACATTGAAAACGACGTTTTGCAAAATGAAGAAAAGCTTGCCATGTTTCGCCTGCTGCATAGCTTGGACGAAAAAACAAAAGAAGTCATGTATCTGCGGCTCTCCGGCGAGCTGAGCTTTTCCGAAATTGGAGAAATCGTAGGCCAAAGCGAAACATGGGCTCGGGTGACCTTTTACCGCGGCAAGCAAAAAATGATAAAAGAGAGGGATCGCAATGGGAAATAAATTGGACTGCAGGATCGTGCAAGATCTTTTGCCTAATTATATTGAAGGTTTGACAAGCGAAGTGACGAACAAAACGCTCGAAGAACATCTTTCTTCCTGTGCCGAGTGTAAAGCGGTATTGCACAACATGACGAACGAGATGAAAGAAATGAACAGGGCCCCGCAAAAGCAGATCAATTTCCTCAAAAAAATTAAACGCCGGCAATGGATCATCGCTGCATGCAGCGTGGTTGTTGCCGTAACGCTTTTTGCATCCGTGTTTTATTTCATTAGCCAAAGACAATTTGCCATTCCCAGCAGCGAAGTAAAAATCAGCGAAGTGTATCAAATGAAAGACGGCTCCGTTCATTACCGTATAGATGCCAATGTGACGGGTTATTTGAGCAACGTTTTCTTGCGCAACGACGGAGATTCGGAGGTAATCCGGGTTTATGAGCACAGGAGACTGTTTTCCGATCAAGACCGGAATAAGGTTTCGATACCGGAAAGGTGGGTGCCGCTGAAAGACAAAGAAATAACGTCGATTATTTATGAGGGGAATGGAAAAAAAGATCGGGTCATCATCTGGGAGAAGGGAATGGTTCTTCCGAAAGCCGATGCCGAGCAAGAGGCGGAATACGAACGAAGCTCCGGCAAGCAGCGCTAGTTTTTGGTTACAATACAATCCTGTAGCCGATAGACGATTGATCGTTTCTCAGCTCCCCCCTATTTAGGCGGCTGATTGTTGCGGGGGAGCACCTTCTCATGTTCATTATTGATCATGAATTTGAAATGCATAAATAATCACTTCATTTTATATGTGGTAAAATAATGAGCAGATGCAATATGGCTATGGTGCGATTGAATCGTATGCGCGGTTTGTTCGAACGCGTTCCTTGCCGGTCGCGACTTCTGCGCATGCCGTTCTGCCAATAGCGCTTCTTTGCCGCGCGCTGTGGCGCAACCGTTTTGCCGTATCTGCCCACAAAACCTGCATAGAGGAGAAATTTCCATGAACCGGACTCGTTCCGAGCAATTGTACAAACAAGCTCTTACTCATATCGTCGGCGGGGTGAACAGCCCTTCCCGTTCGTTCAAGGCTGTCGGCGGCGGCGCGCCTGTATTCATGAAGCGCGGGCAAGGCGCCTACTTCTGGGATGAAGACGACAACCGGTACATCGACTACTTGGCGGCTTACGGACCGATCATTTTGGGCCATGCGCATCCGCATGTAACCGAGGCGATATGCCGCGCCGCTTTAAACGGAACGCTGTACGGAACGCCCACCGAGCTTGAAATCGAATTTGCGCGTTTGATTAAAGAGGCCGTCCCTTCGCTGGACAAGGTTCGCTTCGTCAACTCCGGTACGGAGGCGGTCATGACGACGATCCGCGTAGCCCGGGCTTATACCGGCCGCAGCAAAATCATCAAGTTCGCGGGCTGTTATCACGGCCATTCCGATCTCGTGCTTGTCGCTGCCGGCTCCGGCCCGTCTACGCTTGGCATTCCGGATAGCGCAGGCATCCCGACGACGATCGCGCACGAGGTCATCACCGTGCCGTTTAACGATATCGAAGCGCTTAAAGCGGCTCTTGAACGTTGGGGACATGAAACGGCGGCCGTCATGGTCGAGCCGATCGTCGGAAACTTCGGCATGGTGATGCCGAAGCACGGCTATCTCGAGGAGCTCTGCCGCTTAACCCGCGAATACGGCGCGCTGGTTATTTACGACGAGGTCATCACCGCATTCCGCTTTCATTACGGCGCTGCTCAAACATTTGCAGGACTGCCGCTTTCCGGCAGCCTGCTGGATGTCGAGCCGGATCTGACGGCGCTCGGCAAAATTATCGGCGGCGGTCTGCCGATCGGCGCCTATGGGGGCCGCAAAGAAGTGATGGAGCAGGTCGCCCCGCTCGGCCCGGCTTATCAAGCCGGAACGATGGCCGGCAATCCGGCCTCCATCAGCGCAGGCATAGCCTGCCTGCAGGCGCTTGCGGAGCCGGGCACGTATGCCAAGCTCGACAAGCTGGCAGCGAGCCTAGCATCCGGCATCGGCGAAGCTGCGGCCAGGCATGGCGTACCGCTTACGATCAATCGTATCGGCGGCGCCTTCTCCACTCATTTTTGCGATCATCCGGTGACCAACTATGAAGAAGCGCAAGACACGGACGGCGAGCAATTCGCGGCTTTCTTCCGCCTCATGCTGGAACAAGGCATCTGCCTCGCCCCATCCAAGTACGAAGCATGGTTCCTGACCATCGCCCATACCGAGCAAGATATCGAGAAAACCGTTCAAGCAGCGGAGCTTGCTTTCCGGCAAATGAAAGCTTAGCGCTTCGAACCATCCGCCGATAAATCGTATTTATCTGCTATGCGGAATGGCCTGGCTTGAAGCGTCCCATTTACCTCAAACCAGCCTCGGAAGCCTCACATGTTCCGAGGCTGGATTTTATGGTAGACGCTCAAATTGAATACATCGTCACCACGCAACAATCCCACCTGCTTGGTATATCAAAAAGAAATGTAATGGTTAGTAACGTTTCAACTCTTAAACCGCAGATTGACAAAGGGTAAACTCGCAAAATCATCATGCGAAATGGAAAACCTACAGTTACTTTTCGAAAATATCCTTGTTTTGTAGATCTTCATGGAAAACCTACAGCTACTATCATTGAAATTCCCCAAATATACGGAAATACCCAAAATTACATGGAGCTTTTCCAGCTAAATGCCTTTTTCTCGCCTTTTAGCCGAAATTAGCTGTATGATTTCCCGTTAGCCTGAAAAACAATACTATGCCCCAAAGCATATTCTACATCATAGGCATTTTCTCGCTTAGGGAATGCCTCGAAGCAGAAATGTCTTCATTGAAGGAAAGGATTTGAAGGTAAGAAATGTTCCAATGCAGGAAATGTCTCAAACAACGGTGCTTCGAAAGCAAGAAATGGTTCGACGGCAGGAAGTGTCTCAAGTATGCAGTGCTCGAAGTAAGAAATACCATAACTGCAGGAAGTGTTTCAGACAGGCAATGCTTCAAGAACAAGAAGTGCCTCAACTGCAGGAAGTGTCTCAAGCAGGCAATGTTTCCGAGTTATTAAAACTTTCTTGGCTGCGAGTCCTCCTCAAGCTTGTTGCTTACTGCGATGCGCCGCCTTCTCCTTGTATGGCCGCATGTTACAGCCAACTGCGCTTTTTGTCGAGAAACCGAACATTCCGCTCAAGGACATCTTTACAAAATTCGAACAAAACCCGAACGTTATAACGAATTTGTAATATTCAGACGATAGTTTGCACTTATCGTCATTTTATTTGCACTTTCCGACGACTCTAATTTGTCTCTATAAAATAATTATTCAAATATTATGCAGGTTAGGTAGCGCTTTCATAAAGAAAAGTGATCGGTTCGCTATTGTATGAAAACAAAATTCATGCTATTCTATATGTACTTTTAAGCTGTTGTCGAAACGTAGCATACCACTGAATTTCCATGAAAATCTTCCCTCTTTCCCCCTGCTTTGGGAGCATTCGACCAGTCTCCCGGCTCGATTTCCTTCGAGGCCAAGCGGCAGCTCTTCCATTCGCAAATGTGACCGCCGAAGACGTCCGCTATACATTATTGTGTATTTTTATTCATTATATATAGGAGGTGAAGGTCAGAAAAACTGACCTGACATCAATGAACCAAGCGATGATCAACGAAGGACGCTTTCAACATTTGTTGGAAACGGAACATGATAGCTGCGGGATAATTTGCATAATCGAGAAGAATGGCCACCCTACCCGTGATAACATCCAAAAGACGATCGATGCACTTGTAAAGATGGAACATCGTTCGGGTTTCATCGCCGGTGAAGGCGACGGCTGCGGTATTCTGACGGACATACCCCGCGCCCTATGGGAGAAACGCCTTCAGGATGCGGGACTGGACGGCAAGCTGGCTTATGATGCGCGTTTTTCGATCGGCCATATTTTCGTACCGCGCAAGCTTGCAATCAGCGCTGCCGATATGCAAACGGAAATTCGCTCCATGTTTCAGCAATTCGACATCAATATTTTGTTCGAACAGGAAAACCAGGTCGACAGCAGCGTGCTCGGTCCGAACGGCAAAAACGACGAACCCGTATTTTGGCAAATTGCCGCGATCTGCGAAAAGAACGATACGGTCGCAGCCGACCATCTCTACGAGCTGCACGTCGCCATTGAAGCGCGCTTCAACGTTCATGTCGCTTCGCTCAGCAACACTACAGCCGCTTACAAAGTGCTTGGCGCAGCCAGCATTTTGCCTAAATATTTCAACGATACGCGCGATCCGCTCTTTACCGCCCAAGTAACGATCGGCCATAACCGATATTCCACGAATACGCTGTCCAGCTTTTTCCGTGTCCAGCCGTTCTCGCTGCTCGGTCATAACGGCGAAATCAACACCGTCAAAAAAATGCGTTACGAAGCCGACATGATCGGGGTTCCGCTTGTTAACGGCGGCAGCGACTCGCAGGATATGAACCGCGTGATCGAGACGTTCATTCACCGTTTCGGCATGAGCCTGTTCGAGGCGATGGAGGTCGTATTCCCTCCTATTCATAATGAAATGAAATTGTTCCGTCCGGAGCTGCAGGATATGTACGTCTATTTCCGGCAAATTTGGGGACATTATGCGCAAGGGCCTGCAGGTATCGTTTCGCGTTACGGCAACGAGTGCATTTTCTCTGTGGATGCGCTTGGTCTTCGTCCGGTTTGGATGGTCGAAAGCGAAACGTCGCTATATTTCTCCTCCGAGCAAGGCGTCATTACGGTCGACGAAATGGTCGCAGAGCCGAAATCGATCGCACCGGGCGAGAAAGTCGGCGTCGTCTTAACGCCGGGCGAGCACGTTCAGGTCGTTCCGTATTATGAGGTACAAACGCTCGTGCACGAACGCTCCAGCGCCCGAATCGACTACACGGGTCTGCGCAAGCATCTGGGCTACAACGAGAGCGGCATCCAGGCTGCCCCGAACGCGGCGCCGGAAGTGACCGATTCCGTATACAGCGCATTCGGCTGGGACCGCGACGGTATTCAAATGATCGAATCGACGGCCGAAACCGGCGCCGAGCCGATTCGCTCGCTTGGTCATGACAGCCCGCATGCCGCATTAAACTGGGAGCGCAACAATATTCCCGACTTTATTAAAGAGAGCGTCGCCGTCGTCACCAACCCTGCGATCGACCGCGACCGTGAAATGGAGCATTTCTCCACCCGCATCGTAGTCGGCGCGCGCCCGACCGTTTACGGCGCAGTTGGCGGCAGTCCGACTATCGAGCTGCTCTACCCGCTTATTCTTGAAGGCGACAACGGCATCGACAGCGAAAAAGAGCTTCATCATCTATCGCTCGAGCAGCTGCTTGCCCTGTTCCGTGCCGAAGGCGAGCAAGCCATCGCCACCTTGTCGTTAACATTCGCCAAAGGCGCATCGCTTAAAGACTCGCTCGATGCACTCGCCGCCCAAGCCGTTCAAGCCGTGCAAAATGGCGCGAGGCTGCTCGTCCTCGACGACGCGGACGCTCATCGGAACGACCGCTTGTGGATGGATCCGCATCTTGCCGTGTCGAAAGTGGACATCGCGCTGCGCGCGGAGAAGCTCGGCAGCGGCGATAACCTTCGCCGTCACGCTTCAATCGTGCTGCGCTCGGCGGCGATCCGCAATCTTCACGACATTGCCGTCGCCTGCGGCCTTGGCGCCGACATTCTGTCGCCTTACGTGCTGTTCGCCACCGCTTCCGCGAAGAACAGCGCTCCAGCTGCGCGCAAAGTGTTTACAGCGCTCAGCAAAGGCTTGGAAAAAGTCATTTCCACTATAGGTACGCACGAGCTGCGCGGCTACACCCGCTTCTACTCGTCGATCGGCTTGAAGCCGGAGCTTGCCGAAGTGCTTGATATCGTAAACTATTTAGGCAGCGAAAAAGCGGGAACCGGCTTTGCCGATCTCGAAGCCGACGCCGAAGCCCGTTTCAACGACTTTGCGAATCCGAAAGCCAAAGCGGCGAAAAACTTCCGCTTTTTCCAAAGAATGTGGAAAGCGCTCGGCGACGCCGCTGCGGGTACGGTTCCTTACAGCGAGTATCGCGACAAGCTGCGTGAGGAAGAGCAGCGCAATCCGATTTCGATCCGTCATATCGCCGGCATCAATTTCGAGAAGGCGCTGGCCGAAGGCCGCAAGCCGCTCGATCCGTCCGAAGTCGATATTTCGATCGGCGGCCATGATCTGCCGATGCTTATTTCGTCGATGTCGTTCGGCTCGCAGAACGAAACCGCGTTCCGCGCCTATGCCGAAGCAGGCGAGCGTCTGAACATGGTTACGATGAACGGCGAGGGCGGGGAAATCAAAGACATGCTCGGCCGCTACAAGCGGACTCGCGGCGCTCAGGTCGCTTCCGGACGCTTCGGCGTCAATGTCGAGCTTGCCAATGCCGTCGCATTCCTGGAGATCAAAATCGGTCAAGGCGCGAAGCCGGGCGAAGGCGGTCACCTGCCGGGCTCGAAGGTAACGGCCAAAATCGCCGCCGCACGTAACGCGACGATCGGCTCCGACCTGATTTCGCCTTCGAACAACCATGATATTTATTCGATCGAGGATTTGGCGCAAATCATTTCCGAGCTGAAGGAAGCAAGCGGTCGGAAAGCTAAAATCATCGTCAAAATTCCGATTGTACCGGGTATCGGCACCATCGCAGTCGGTGTCGCCAAAGCCGGCGCGGACGTCATCACCCTGTCCGGTTTCGATGGCGGCACAGGCGCGGCCCGTATCCATTCGATCACACACGTCGGCCTGCCAACGGAGATCGGAACGAAGCTGGCGCACGTGGCCTTGATTGAAGCAGGACTGCGGCATAAAGTCGAGCTATGGTCGGACGGCGGTCTCAAATCCGGCGCCGATGTCGTCAAGATGGTCTTGATGGGCGCAAACCGCTGCGGCTTCGGCAGCATCGCGATGCAGTCCATCGGCTGTACGACTTGCCGCGGCTGTCATCTCGACACCTGCCACGTCGGTATCGCCACGCAGATCGACTCGCTCGGCGAAGCCGAGGAGAAAGGACTGCGCCGTTTCGTGCCGCGTGTCTACGACACGGCTGTAGAAAGCTTGATCCGCCTGTTCGGCGGCATCGGCGAGGAAGTGCGCGAAATCGTCGCGCAGCTCGGCTACAAGAGCCTGCAGGAGCTGGTCGGACGTTCAGAC
Organism: Paenibacillus contaminans; assembly: GCF_003285015.1. Lineage (GTDB taxonomy): Bacteria > Bacillota > Bacilli > Paenibacillales > NBRC-103111 > Paenibacillus_V > Paenibacillus_V contaminans. Next base: position 49,409 of record NZ_QMFB01000035.1, read on the forward strand.
CTGCTGCAGCAAATTGCGAAGCTCGATAAAATCGATCTGAGCGACATCCTTCGTCCGGCTCCGCTGCAATTCGTTTCCCGCGAACAAGCGAACTCGGAAGCGGCGGTCGCGGCAGCAGAGGTATCCTCAGATATCCGTATTGCTGCAGGGGCCGAAGGCCAAGCGATGTTCCCGGATGCGCTCGAATTCGACGCGCCTGTGGAACGCAGATGGTCCGGAATCGACGCCGAAACGCGCATTCTCGGAAGCCGTTTCTCCAGCCATCGCGTCAGAGACCGGTTCGACGGCAGCTTCGACAGCTTGCCTCCGGTCAAGCTCGAGCTTGTGGACGGCTCCGTGCCGGGTAACGGCCTCGGCGCGTTCAACGCACGCGGCGTCAACATTACCGTTCAAGGCGGCGCTGAGGACGGCGTAGGCAAAATGGCGAACGGCGGTAAAGTCGCCATCTTGAAATCGCAAGGCAAAAACCAAGCGTTGATCAACGGCTCGGTCGGCAAATCGTTCGGCTACGGAGCGCAAAGAGGCTTGTTCCTTATTCAAGGCAACGCCGATACGCGGGCTTGTATCCGGTTCTCGGGCGCAGATGTCGTATTCGGCGGAGAAATTACTTCTCCTCTGCGCGACGAGCTCGGCGGTATCGCCAGCCGTGCGAACCTGAAAGGCTTCGCCTTCGAATATATGACTAACGGCCGTGCGGTCGTTCTCGGCGACCCGGGTCCATGGATTTGCGCGGGCATGACCGGCGGCGTGATCTACCAGCGCCTGAATCCCGAGATGGGGTTGGACGAAGCGGCGATTCAGCGCCGTGTCGCCAAAGGCGCGAAGGTAAAGGTGGAAGCGATCGGCCAGCAAAGCCGCAAAGATTTGAACGAGCTGCTCGGCGCTTACCGCGATGAGCTTGCCGCTTCCGGCCAAGCCGATACGGCGGCGAAGGTTCAAACGCTGCTCGATAACTTGGACACTAGCTTCGTGCGCATCGCGCCGGTCGGTTTGCAAGCCGATCAATCGGTTGCGACGGAGTAATAGCAGCACAAAAAACCCCCTTCAAGCAGGCTTCGAGTTTTCTCTCGAAAGCCAAGCTTGAAGGGGTTTTGTCATGCAGCTTTCCAAAATCAGTTCAAATTTCGTTTCGGTATGTGATTTACTTCCCTTTCAGTGTTGCTTCACGTGTAGCTTGAGGTCATTGAGACAGCCCCTTCGCCTGCCTAGCTCGGCGTAATGGAAAACGTCCCGCCGTTCGTTCGATTGCCTGCCCCGAAAACGGTCAATGTGTTCGAATCTTTGATCCCGTTCGCGGTTCCGCCTTGGTAGCAGTCGTTGTTCGTTACAAAGTTGGCATTGCCGGCACCGCTCAGGAAAATGCCGTTTGCCGGCTTGTTCGTCAGATCCCCTTTGCGGCAAATGTTGTTCATTACGGAAGAATTCGTACAGGCGTTCAGCACGATATTGCTGTAAGTCGCGTTCGTAAGCAGCCCGTTGCTTGTACAGTAATTGTCGGACGCTGAGTAATTGGCGCCGCCGTTGATCGAAATACCGTCTTTGTTGTTCCGTTCGACGATATTCCCTCTAAACATAATATCGCTGGAGCTGACGGAGGCGTAAATCCCCGTCCCGTTAAGGCTTACCTTATTATCCGACACCCTCGTATGCGTGGCTGAGGATAAGTAGAGCCCGACGCTCGCATTGTTATGGATATGATTGCCCGACACTTGATTGTAGGAAGTAGCGATGATCATTCCCCATGTCGTATTCGACTCTAAGGTATTATTCGCTATCGTATTATGATCGCCGCTTCTGATCGACAGATAGGAAGCGGAAGCGCCGACGTAAATGCCTACACTATTACCGGTACAAGTATTTTCGGAAACGGTCATATAGTTGCAATTCAACACCATGATCGCGTTGCTTGCCGTATGGCCGGTAAACGTGTTGCCGATAATTGAACCGTATGCGTTCAAAAAGGTGGAAACACCTCTGCCGCCATTACCGGCGAACGTGCAGTTGCTAATATTAAACTGCGAAGTCGCTTTGTTCAACTGGATGCCGTCACCCGCATTGTTCACGAATTCGCATCCGACAATTTTAATATTTTTGTTCGTCATGTCGAGCTCGACTTCAAAATCAATCCCGGCTTGCGGCAGCGTACCGTTCGTATTTCGAAAACTGCTCCCGCCAACGTACAGACCGTCTACCGCGAGACAGCTCATCCCTTGCCGGCGGTTGTTGTCGCATGTAAGGCCGATGATTTTAATATTCGATGAGGGGGCGGTTGTTGCGATTCCCCGGCTAATAAACACGCCGTCACCCCAACAATTTTTGACAATGATATTTTCGATCGTTACGTTTTTCGCCCCGTTCAGGCAAATCCCGTAGCCCCATTCTCCCCCCGTGCCCGTATGCGTAGCGCGGTCTCCTTCAATCGTACCGCCGCTTATTCTCACGTTGCTCCGGTCTTGCACACGCAAGATCGTGTAGTTATCCAAAGAATTGGTCACGATCCGGATGACGGCTTTTGGCGATAACTGCAAATGCGTGTTGTCCGGGATGTCCAGTCCGCGGTTCGGGGTGTCGCGTCTGGCCGATGATACGACTCCGTCGACGATGTAAGTTCCGTCAGGAACAAACACCGTCCCTGCTCCTGCGTACAGGGCGACCTGCATCGCTGCGGTATCGTCCGTAATGCCGTCGCCTTTGGCATCGAACCACCTCACATTGACGAATTCCCCGTCCGTCATCCGTTTGAAGCGCGCTCCGGATGTCGATACGACAACCGTCCCCGTATTATCCGCCGAGGACATGTCCGAAGAATCGTAGTGAAAATACCCTTCTTTTCCGCTATCCGTAACGAAATAGATGGTCAGCGGGTCCGGTGCGGACGTCAATCGTAAATCCGCAAGCGTCAACGTTTCCACGCCGCCTGCCGCTGCCTGCGCAACGCCCGTCATCCCTTGAAAAGGCAGCAAACTGCCTGCGGATAATGCCGCACCCGCCGCACCTAGAGATAATAACAGTTTTCGCCTGCTCATCGGTTCATTCCGGGTCGGTAAAACGCTTTCATTTTCGTTTGCAGCAACGAATTTTGCTTTTCCCATTTCTCGTTCCTCCTCAAATTAATGCGATATAGAGATGATAATAACGGGGGTTGTCTCGAAAAGTCCCTAAGGACTTTCGAGACAACTCCCTAAAAATATACTTTTTTTACCATGATCGTAAGCCGGTTACGCTCAATTTGTCAGACGTTCTAGTTTCATCAAGACAGAATAGATCATGATAGCGGCTTCCGCCCGGCTTGCGTGCGCCGCTGCTCTAAAGCTGCCGTCCTCATAGCCCTGTATCAGACCCGCACCTTGCAGCCTTGCGACCGCATCGCGGGCGTAGCCGGAGACGGCTTCTATGTCTGTGAATATATTGGCGGAAACTGGCCCTTTCAGCTTCAACGCGCGGTCGATCATGACCGCGATGTCTTCGCGCCGAATCGCATCGTTCACGCCGAATGTGCCGTCTTCCCGTCCATTAACAATACCTAAAGCAACAGCATTCCTGATTGCTTCCATATACCATTGCGCATCATCGACATCAGTGAAGGAGGCAGACTTAGCAGCGACGCTGTTCTTCAGTCCTAACGCGTTCATCAGCATCTGAAGGAATTCGGCACGGGTAACGGTGCCGTCAGGATCGAAACGATTGTCGCCTTTGCCTTCCACGGCGTCTCTGGCATACAGAGCTTCAATGCTTTCACGCGCCCAGTCAGCGGAATCCAGGTCAGTAAAGCTAACGTCGCGATAGCCAACTGCATAGCTGCCGGAATGGTCCGCCTGGAACGTTGCAAAGCCGTTAACAGGATCGTACTGGCTTGACGGAACGACTTCAAGCTTGCCATCGGCCGTAATGGAGTAGACAATTACTTGATGGGCATTCTCCCCGGACTGCTTCATATAAGGTATCCGAATTTTGACCGTTTCCATATGCTCCGGTTTGGCTCCGTCCAGCAACAGTGTAAAATTGGCTGCAGGATGATCGCCGATCCGATCGCGCACGGAAGACGGGAGGTCTTTCCCAACTACTTGCGTAATAGATAGAGTCAGCACCCCGGCTGCGGAGCTCGACACCCCTTGCTTCAGTTGGTCGGCTGGAATCGTGACTGTCCCCAAGCCCATATCGACGGACAAAGACAACCCGCGGTTCACTACATCGGAAAGTGCGTCGATTGGAAACGAGACGGCAACTGACTGCAGTTTCTTCGCATCATCCTTCACATCCAGTTCAATCGTAAGGGTTCCCGCGGCACTATCCATAGCCTTACGGATTGCCTCCGTAGGTATCGCTGCCGTAATGCTCCCATCATCGTCAGGCTGCAAAGACCACTGAATTCGATCAGCCGATACGACAGGAGGCGTGGCAGCGCCGTTGTTTCCATTGTTGCCGTTATTTCCGCTATTCCCGTTACTACTGTTGCTTCCATTATTGTCGTTATTACCGTTATTACCGTTGTTGCCATTGTTGCCGTTATTACCGTTATTACCGTTATTACCGTTGTTACCTTCGTTCCCGTTATTGCCATTGTTACTCTTATTCGGCACAACCGGAGCGGAAGCCGAAGAAACTTCGCTTTTGCCCATCGCATTGATCGCTCTCACCGTAAACGTATAGCTCGTTCCGTTGGTCAGGCCGCTAACCTTGATCGGGCTTGCCGTTCCGGCCACCACCTGATTACCCGGTGAAACCATCACCTCGTACCCCGTAACCGGACTTCCTCCATTGTCTGCCGGGGCCGTGAAAGAAACGGTCGCTTCGCCGTCTCCGGCAGTTGCCGACACATTCCCGGGCACGCCCGGAATCGTGGCTGGAGTCGCGCTCACCTGATTGGAAGCAACGCTCAAGCCGCCGGAGTTGCCCGCCTTCACTGCAAAATAATACGTCATGCCATTAACCAAATTGGAGAGGGTATAAGTAGCATTTGTCACCGTGATCGCTTCATCAAACGGGAACGACTCCGCCGCAGTGGACATGTACACGTTGTAATAGACGGAATCCGGCACTTCATCCCATGTCAGAACAACCTGCCGATCTCCCGCGGTTGCTTGCAAATGTTGCGGAGCGGCCGGGACTCCTTGCTCGTTAACGACCTGTGTAATCGTGAAGGTCACATCCTGCATATGAGCAGCCGACACCTTTATCGTCGCGGTGTAGGTTCCTGCCGCCGGACCTTCACCGTAAAGCTTGCAGACTCTCCAATGCCTAACGTAGCCGTTTCCGGCTGGGTCCATATAAAATCTTGCGCATGTTCACCGCTAACCGCAACGGTCAGCCCGCTCAAAGCCGCTGTTCCGCTATTCCCCACCTGAATGACCTTCGTCTCCTGCGTGCCAGGCTCATAACCCGCCCGCAGCTGCGCTGCTGTCTGGTCGCCTATTTCGGCGATAGCATACACAGGCGTAACCAAATGAACCACGCTCTGGTCGGCAGGACTCCAGACCGCACCGCCGCCCCAGCTGTACCAAGCCGTTTGACCATGATAATTACGAAGGAAAAGCGCTTTGAATTTGTCATCGGTTTGCGGGTCCACCCCAAAGCTGGCAAACGGTATCGCCTGAATCACATTCCAGCGATCCCCCAGCGTAGTGGCGCCGGCCGTAAACTCTGCTTCAGGAGCCAATTTCGGTCCCGTTTTATACGTGAACTTAACACCTAGCGGATTCGTGAAATAAGCATAGGTAGTGCCGCCTTTGCCATCAGACAAATGCGTTTCCGCCGAATCGTCAGCACCGCTTCTCCACCATGATCCCGGCGCGTCCTGACTTATGATTCTGCCATTCATATCGTTGTCGAAATTCTCGTAACCGACGTATAAATGCTCATCGTCCCACAACAGATATACCTTCGTCTCGACAGAAGGAGTCTGATTGGTGCCCATTTTCAGGAAAGCGGTTATCGGTTCCGCGACTGACCAGGGGCCCTGACTGAAATCAAGCGCGCTTACAATCTCTTCCTGTGTTGCAGACGTTTTTACCGCATTGCCTGTAACCTGCTGACGTCCCCCGTACTTGAAGGTCATTTCCATAAAGGTCGAACGAATCGGTTCAATTCTTGCTTTGGCGCGTTCATCCGCAAGCTCCCAGGCTTCGTTGAGCTCCTGCGCCGCTGCCTCCTGAATGCCGGCCTGCACAATGTATTGCCCGATCAGCTGACTCTCATTCGAGTACCAATTGATCGGCTGTTGGTCGTAGTTCCAGCCCTGCTTGATCAGATTATAGTACCGTTTCATCGGCTCGGCCGCCGCACCATATGCCTTGTGGACGAATTCATTCGTGAGCGCCTCGATGTCGGCATCCGGATTCCAGAACAACTTCTCGAACAGCCAAAATTGCAGCGCATTGACTCCCCAGGCTTCGCTCTTGGCGTCGACTATCCCTTCCGGCAACATGCCCAGAATACCCAGTTCGCGATAATACTGCACATCGGCCTGAACCTTCTCGGCGAGCGGCCGCTCATAAGACTTTGCATAGCAGCAGCCGTAATAGTTGTACATGACGATGTTTTTCGTCAGCTTTACCCACTCTTCAAGCATTTGTTTATATTTGTAGTTGTTGCTTTGCTGATTCTCCGTATTGATCGGAATCCGCTCGTCTTCGCCGGCCGGGGCCATCACAATGACGATGTTGTCCTCCAATTCAACCTTCGGCGGCACTTCTGTAAAGAAATACGCGTACGAAACAATTTTCACTTCCGGATTCGTCTGCTTCACCTCCGCCGCCACTTTATTCAGAAAGGTGAAAAAGACGGTAGACTTGTAAGCCGGATCGTCAGGCTGCACAACGAGACCGCCCGGCGTCGTGAACGGCAGTTTACTCTCCGCGCTTTGCGTGAAGCTATGATTGTCGTTGATCCCGATTCCGATATACTCCGTCCCGTACGTTTGATAGAACGTCTTCACTTTCCCCGCAATGATCGAAGGGATATCCGGATGATAGAAATTGATTTGCGTTGCACCCGTGACAGGCACGTATTGTCCGTTTTCCCAGTTGTAATATTCCGGATGTGAGCTAAAAAATTCCTGGTTCGGCAGCCAGTAACTCAAGCTGTGACCCAGATTAACCGCTTTGAGACCGATGCTTTCATGCCCCGCCCAGTACGAAAGATTGCCGAATTCCGCGAACTTGGCGTTCAGTTTGTTGCGGGCAAGCATCTGGTTCGTTCGGGCATCCGTATGAAATTCGCCGTTCGCGCCAACGCCCGGCGTATGCCAGCCGCGAATCGCAAAAGGCGATTTCTCCCGATAGTCGGTCTGCACCGCCTGAATGGTCGGCCGCGGCTCGTAAATCGTTCCAACATCGGACGCCCGGGTCCACAGCACGCCAGCGTTTTTCTCCAGAAAATCATAGACGCCGTTCAGGACGCCGCGAGGCTCAGAGCCGAAAATATAGATGGTGTTCCCCGATTGCCGGACAGCGAATCCATCGGAATTCTCCAAGAAAGCCAAATCGTCCGCAAACAACGTGGACAGCTCCGGATAAGATTCCGGCGTTGCCAGTATAATGCGGGTATGCTCGGCGCCGGATTCGGGCGCTTCCACATTGGCCGGCGTGTTCACGGCCGGTTCGTTCCCCAACTCCTCCGCCGTATTGGCGGGGCTAATCGTTACATCGTCGACCCACAAGGTGTTCGTTCCAATGGCATCATTGTAAGCCCATACTGCAATCCAGTTATAATCGAAGTCCAAATTCGGATTGCGCGTGTAAGGGATCTCCACGTAAGTCCAATCGGCGCCGATCTCAACACGCAGCTTGGTCGAACCATTCGTAATGTCGCTGTTATTCTTGAGCGAGCGGAACTCCATCGTGATTCTGCCCGCACGCGATCCCTTCATCCACGCCTTCAGCACGTACTCGCGCCCTGGCTCCAAATACAGCTTCTGATCCGTCCGCGCATACGTGTAACCGCTTGCGGGCACCGTTATGCGCATGGAAGACGCGCCACTATGCTTCTCCGTCACATCTCGCGTTGCGACACCGGTTGATGCCCACCAGCCTGCAAGATCGGCGTCGAAGCCCGAATTCACAACGATATTCCGATCCAGCTGCACGTTCAAGGTTAGCAGCTCCAGCTCCTCGCCATTCGCAAGCGTCTTCATCTCCACTTGATACGTACCGTCTATCGTTTGCGCAAGCACCGATATGACAGCGCTTACACTCGCTGTTTGCCAGGGAGCCAGATTGATCGGGTTCAACGGCCCGACACGCAGCGATCCCTGATCCGTCTGGAGGAAACTCACTTGAGCAGCCGAAACGCTGTTATTCGTCACTTTGATCGAAAATGCGTATTCGCCGCTCTTCGTAATTCGCAAGGTATCGGTTTCGAGACTTGCGCTTACGCCATCCTTGCTCAAATCCGCTCTGGCAATCGGCAGCTCGGCGCCGCTAATCTGCCTGATTGTGTTCTGCAGCTCAGCCGCGGCCAGCGCCTCCAGGTCGGTGCCGGTTGTAGAAAGAATGATTCCTGCTTGGGCTTGGCTGTTGCCTGCGATCGTTAATGCATCCGCAAGCTCTGCCTGCCCGGTTTCGGGAACCGCCTGGCCAGCATTGGCTGTCTGGCCGGAGCCGAACAGCGGCGTCAACGCAATCAACAAAATGAGCAGCCATAATAATGCCTTTTTCTTCAAGACAATTGCCTCCCTTTTTCGCAATAACCTGCTGGTTTTCTTGGTCGCGACATCATCAATCCACAGCTTCCCCGTTCCCAGGCTGTCATCGTAGCCCCAGAAGCTGATCAAATTATAGTCGATATCCCGATTCGGATCACGCGTATACGACAACTCCACATAGGTCCTGTCGGTGCCGATCTCTACCCGATGACTTGTTAACCGTTCGGAATGTGTTTTTGGAGAAGGCGCGTTCCACTGCGCCCCTCCTGTTTATTTGTGCCAAATCTATAGCTCCATATTTTCTCCGTCGCATCGATGAAATAAGCGCCCTTTAGCTGCAGATTGTCCCCACGCGCACCCACTGCACCTTATCTTGTTCGGCAGACGCTTCCTCCGGGACATAGCCGTACAGGATCGTTATTCGGCCGCTGCTAACATAAGGCGCAAGCATATCCTCCAGAACCCGCACAGCTACTTGCGGCTCATGACAAACCCGGCTCACCCAACCGTTGCCGGGCTTCAAATACTCGTCGTCCCTCGCCGCTTGTGTAAGCGGATAGTTCTCCTAGTAATAACGGCGTACGCGATCGCGGAATTCGCGGTATGTACGCGTGCAGCCGAAGCTTTCGATCCAGGGATGCTCATCGGGCGGAACCGCCTGGCTTGTCAGCTGCCCGCCCCACCAATCCGTCTCCTCTGTCAGGATGACCCGCATCCCCATCTTCGCGGCGGCGAGCGCAGCCATGCACCCGCCGATGCCTCTCCGCCTAACACAACAATGTCAGCGAGCGAATGCCTTCCCTCTCTCCATTACTTCACCGTTGCGTACCAGCTATTGGCCGCTTTCATCATTTCCTCCCCGCCGTCGGCCTTCCACTGCTGCAGGAACTTGTCATATTGGTTGATAGGCTTTGCACCGGTAATAAATTTGATAAATTCGTCCTCGGTGAACTTGGCAAGCTTTTGCTTGTTTTTGGATACTTCCGGTATCGGAGGTGCAAACATCAATGCATCATTGTAAGTAATACCTTTGGCATTTTTCTGGAACGTCTCAAAATAGTTCTGTACAACCGGGTTTTTGCGCACGCGCGCCTGCCAGTAAACCGGGTACTTCTCTTCGTCGATGCCTGTCAGCAATTCGCCCGCAAAGTTCCACTCTTCCTCGAAGACCGGAAGAATCGGATAATATTTTCCGTCCTCTACCTTGTAATGTTTACCCTCTTGGCCAAGAGACAGGTGTTTAAAAATTTCCTCTTCGAATTTCTTGTCCAGATACTTGATCGTCTCTTCCTTGTTAGGAGCCCACTTCGGAATTCCGATAAAAAATCCGATGCCGCCGGAAGCGCTCGCATGCGCCGCGCCGGAAGCGTCCTTCAGCGGAGGAAGAATGCCGATCTTCGCGTCAGGGCTTTTGGATGCAAGCGCATCGGTTATGCTCGCCCCATTCCACCAGCCCTCGCGGTACATGAAGGATTGGCCGCTTGTAAATCTTTCGATCAGCGTATTCGGCTGGTTAATCGCCCACTCCGGATCGATCAGGCCTTCCGTATATAACTGATTCATGAACGTAAGGTATTCCACCGTTTTTGGATCTTCGGCCAGATGAATGATTTTGCCGCCTTCTACCTTCATTTGGTTCGCTACGCCGTACAACCAGCCCATCGCAGCGCCGATCTCGCCCTGGATAGGATCTTTGCCGCCCGACAAAGGAATGACTTTTTTCTTCGCTTTAATTTCTCTCAGCACATTGACCAGTTCTTCCAACGTGGTCGGAACCTGCAGCTTCAGCTCATCCAGCCAATCCTGCCGGTAAACCATCGAGTAGCCAGCCGTGATACCGCTGCCGGCAAGCTCCGGAATCGCCAATATTTGATCTTTCATTGTCGCGCCGTTCCATGAGCCTTTGGAAATAACCCGTTTCATATTCGGCCCGTATTTATCAATCAGTTCATTCAGCGGCTCCAGCGCACCCGAGGAAGCAAGCTGCGCAAACTGACCCGCATTCAGCTTCATGAAATCATAAGACTCCTGGTTGGCCATAAGAAGATTCAGCTTCTCATCGGCATTCTCCACCGGCAGCATGTTGTATTTTACCGTATAGCCCGTTGCTTCTTTCAAGTAATTCGTAACCGGATTATCATTGGGGTCGTAACGATTATAAGGCAGCAGCTCGCGCAGCACCGGCTTTGGCTTATCCGTGTCAGGCTGCTTGCTTGCCGCGCCGCCGCTCGGCGATGGCGAGCTTGTCTGCGAACCTCCCTGATTGCCTCCGCTGCTGCAGCCTGCGGCAGACGCTGCTACCGCAAGGATCAATAATGACGTTGTCAACTTTTTGTTCATGTCTGTTTGCGCCTCCCTATAATAACTTCCTTTTCACGAACCTGCCCTTCTCCAATCCCGCCGTTAGCCGCCTCTCGCTCTCCGGTCACCCCCCTTCACAAATAAACGTTCATGGCCTCTCGGCCGCAGGCTAGATGAAAACTCAGCCTCGTGAATGTTCTTTTTCGTAAAACGTCTACAGCGTCTTCAGACGCCCGTCGTTTACCGAGAAATCGAGCCGCATCTACGATATACGTCTGAGATTTTGAAATACCGGCTTGCCGATCAGCCTTTGACAGAACCGATAAGAACCCCTTTAACAAAATACTTCTGCAAAAATGGATAGACGAGCAGGATCGGCAATGTAGCAAGAATGATGGAAGCCGCCTGAATCGATTGCGGCGAGGCGTTCATGGCCGCATCCACGTTGACGTGGTTGCCGCTTCTCAGGAAAGCGTCGCTGGATGAAACGAACAGCTCCTTCAAGTACAACTGCAAGGGCTTTAAATCCGGCGAATTGATATAGACCAGCGAAGTAAAATAATCGTTCCAGAACTGCACCGCGTAGAACAATCCGATCGTCGCGAATACGGGCAGCGAAAGCGGCAATATGATGCGCCATAGAATAGTCAGATTGGAGGCTCCATCCAGCTTGGCCGATTCCTCCAGACTATCCGGCAAATTCTCGAAATGGCTCTTGATAATCAACATATTGTACACGCTGATCATCACCGGCAGGAACAGGACAGGCAGCTGATCGATCAACCCTAGACTGCGCATAAGCAAATACGTCGGGATCAGGCCGCCGCTGAACAGCATCGTGAATACATACATGATGATAAAAAACTTGCGTCCGCGCAGCCTCGGCTTGGACAAAGGGTACGCGGCCAAAGCAGTCATGAACAAAGCGCTGAGCGTTCCGAGTACCGTAACGAGCAGGGATATTTTCAGCGCATTCAGGAACAAAGCGTTGCTGGCTACAAATTTATACGTGCTGAATTGCAAGCCTATCGGAATCAGATTAACCTGGCCCGATACGACCGCCGCTTCGCTGCTCAGCGACTTGGCGATCAGGTTCAGAAACGGAAAAAGAGTCGTCAAGCCTAGCAAACTAAAAAAGACAATATTACATAAAGCAAATACTTTCTCTCCAACGGATTCTTTGATTGCGCTTCCGGATGCCGTTTTCATGGATGCCCCCTTACCAAATGCCGCTTTGCGTATATTTTCTGGTTAACCAGTTCCCCCCGATGATGAGAACGAAGGCAATAATGGATTCAAACAACCCGACGGCGGTGGAGAAGCTGTAATTTTGCTCGCCAAGTCCGACCCGGTACACATACGTTCCGATGACATCCGCAACATTGTAGACGCTTGGATTGTACATGACCAGAATTTGCTCCGTACCCGCTTCCAGTATGGCCCCCAGTCTCAAAATAAACATCAGCGTAATGATCGGAACGAGGCCCGGAATCGTAATATGAATCGTCTGCTTCCATTTGCCGGCGCCGTCCATTTTGGCCGCTTCGTACAGCTGCTGGTCGATTCCCATCATAGCTGCAAGATAAATGATCATGTTCCAACCGATTTCCTTCCAGCCTGCGGAAGTAATCAACACGGAACGAAAAATATCGCTGTCCAGGAAAAAGCGGATCGGCTCTCCGCCAAGCGACACAATCAATTTATTGACAAGACCGCCGTTGACAGACAACAGATCGAGGAACAAACCGCCTACGATTACCCAGGACAGAAAATGAGGCAAATAGACAATCGTTTGCACCGTTCGTTTGAACGCGAGATGTCTCAGCTCATTCATCATGATCGCCATCATAATGGGCAGCGGAAACAAGAAAATAATCTTGTACAACGAGATGATGAGCGTATTGCGAAACACCTCCATAAAATCGGCCGAAGTAAACAGCCTCGCAAAATGTTTGAGCCCCGCCCACTCGCTGTCCGCTATGCCGGTGAAAATATTAAAATCCTTAAACGCAATAACGATTCCATACATCGGCGTATACTTGAAGAGCAGCAAAAAAACGATGCCCGGGATCAATGCCGCATACAAGTCCCAATCCTTCCTGATGTCGACGAGCAGTTGCCGGCTATACGATCGCCGCGCCGCCTGTATCGTCTCGGTCCGCTTACCCAGATGCATACTATTCCTCCTACACAAAATGTTATAAACGAAGGGGATTGCCATCCCCCCCTGTCCCGGACCTTCACCTTAAAGATGCCGCCCAACGCAAAATGAAGCCTGCCATTATTGTAAAATGGCAGGCTTCAAACACGTAGAGGATACTGATGACCTCTTATGGTAATTTCATTCCTTAACGCTTCACTTCACCCGGCGTGACGCCCCAAAACTTGCGGAACACTTTGGTGAAATAGCTGACATCCTTGTAGCCTACCTGGTTGGAGGCATCGGACACTTTGGCTCCTTGCTGCAGCAGCTGCTTGGCTCGCTCCATCTTGTGCTCCAGCACATAAGCCGAAAATGTCGTTCCCATCTCCCGCTTGAACAGCCGGCTCAAATAGGAAGAATTGACGAACAGCCTGTCCGCCACCGTCAACAAGGTTAGCTCCGTATGGAGCTCCTTATCGACGATTTGCAAGATCTTCTTCACGATCTGATTGTCGACGGCTTCCCGCTGTTTCCGCACATACGCGATCATGCGGCCGACCGTCCTCTGCAACCAGGCATGGATTTTCTCCTTGGTTACCAGCTGCTGAGGATGATGCAAATATTCAAAATCCTCACCCAGCACTTCTTTCAGCCGCCAGCCTTGACGATGAATGATTCGAACCAGCACGCTGCTGAAATAGAGCACCCACTCCTGCACGTCATCGACCGTACCGGCCTTGGCGACGGCGCTCTCCCATACGGACTGCAACGCTTGTCCTGCCTGCTCTTCGTCCCCCGTCTCTACGGCTATTTCCAGATTTTTTTCGTAATTCGGGAGCATGGACCACGTATCCACGCTCTGCTGCTGCTCCTTGTAGGGGATGGCGATATCGGGGCCGTATACGACCCGGCCTTGCAAAGCTCTGATCGCCTGAGCATAGATCAGGTGCAGCTGCTCCGGACAGCATGTCTCGCCGCAAATGCCCGCGCTTGCAGTCAGCTTCAGGCATTCCTTCACCTTAGACAGCAGATTGGCTACCGCTACATTTACGGCAAGCATCATCCCATTGGAATCCTCCGCCAGAGGACTGTGGAATACAAGCACGGTATATCCTTCTTGCGCCGTCAACACCCATACGTTATGTTCACCCGCCATGATCTCCCTGACGATACTGTTCAACGAAAACTGCAGCAAGGAAACATCTTTGCCGTTAAAGCGCGTTTCCTCGTCGGACAAGGGATCCATATCGAGCACCACAACCGCATATTGCGCTTCGGCGGGCAAATCGATCTGCAGTTCTCCGCCATATTTGCCAATCTCCCACGCCGCGTATTTTCCGTTCATCCAGTTCTGAAAGAAGCTGTTTTGCAAATTCGGCAGCTGCTGAAGCCATTTCTGCTGCAATGCCTCCTGATTGTACAATCGATCCAGCTCTTGCCTTGACTGCTCTGCCGCGTCCAGAACAGCCTGAAGGATTTCCGCGTCGTCGGCCGGCTTTAGCAAATATTTCGATACGCCGATCTCCAGCGCCGATTGCGCAAACGAAAAATTGTCATAGCCGCTTAAAATGATAATTTTGACCAGCGGATTCACTTTTATCATTTCGCGCGCCAGCTCGATACCGTCCATCTCCGGGATCCGAATATCAAGCAGTACAATATCCGGCTTGCCGCGTCGGTACAAATGCAGCGCCTCCAGCCCGCGCCCGGCCAAACCGACGATCTCGATGCCGTGATCCTCCCAGGGAATATTGTTGGCCAAGCTGGTTCTCAGCCGGACTTCATCCTCAACGATCAACAGATTCATGTTCATGCACCTCATGCTGTATATTTCTTAACGGCTTCAGGTCGAACGATTCCCGGCAATGCTCGAGCGGCAGCTTCAATTCAACGATCGTTCTTTCGCCTTCCACGCTGTCAATCGTAAGCTCCGCCCGGTCGCCATAGAAAAGCTTGATTCGCGAATAAACATTTCGAAGTCCGTACACATCCGATGGATTGGCCTCCGAGAAAGATAAAAGACCGGCGTTTGCATCAGACAACGGGCCAAGCTGTTCCCGGATATACTCCATCCGTTCCTTGCTTATTCCCGCTCCATTATCCTTGACGGACAGAATCAGAAATTCCTCTTCCACCCGGCTGGAAATCGATAACTCGCCGTCCGCTTTATTTTCAAGCCCGTACAAAATCGCATTCTCTACCAAAGGCTGCAGCAGCAGCTTCAGCACATGAACCGGTTTGCTCTCCTCCTGCAGCTCGTAACGGACGGTAAACGCTTCAAGGAACCTTAATTGCTGGATACGGATGTAGTAATGGAGATGCGTAACCGTTTCCTCCACGGTAAAGGTATCGCGCCCCTTGCTTAGACTCAGCCGGAAAAACCGCGACAGGTTCAACACCATCTCGCTGATTTCGGAAGCTTCATAGTTTTGAGCGGCCCGGTAGATCGAGTCGAGCGTATTGTAAAGAAAGTGAGGATTAATTTGCGACTGCAAAAATTTCAATTCCGTATTGCTCAGCCGCAGATGCTGTTCGTAATGATTTTCGATCAGTTCTTTCTGATCCCCCACCATCTTGTTAAAGGCTCGCGTCAGAGAGCCGATTTCGTCTATTCGGTCGTTATCCAGACGAACATTGAAATCCCCTCTGCCTGCTGCGTTCATTCCTTTCCACAATCGCTGAACAGGATGGGCGATGCCGGAATAAACGGCCCAAGCAATCAACAGAGCAAGGAATACGCTGACAGCGATAATGATATAGGTGAACAGGCGCGTCTCCTCGACCTCCTTCCAAAGCTCCTTCTCCGGCTGAAGCAGAAGCAGCGTCCAGTTCTCTGGCGAATGGGCTTTGAGGGCGAGCATCCCCGGAATTTCGGCTTCGAAATCTGCAATTCGGGCACCGTAGCTTCCGGCGCTGGCAATAAGCTCACGCTTGTTCGTATACAAATATATTTGCGCATTGGGGGACGGCAGCAGCGATTCGATCAGATCAACCAGTCTGGTTTTGTTTAATGACAAGACGAGCAGGCTTGGCTCTCTGTCCGGATTGTTCAAATCCATGACACGAATGAGCGAGATGCTGTCCGTACCGATCACGGAACCGAAGGTTTGCCCTTCGGCAAGCGGATAATCCGGCATGATGTACATGATCCCGGTTCCGCACCGGACGGCGAGCTTGCGCAGATTGTCCAGCACCTGCGCATCTTTTAGCCTTTTGCCGCCGCGATCCGCCGTTAGCAGCATTTGGGAGGGGGAATGGAAGAGGGAAGCATGCGAAACCATCTGATTGATCGACGTAAGATGAACAAGCTCCGTCATTACTTCGGCAAACGTTATATAAGCCTCCGCGTCCAGTACTGGACGAACCGAGCTAAGCTTGCGCAACAAATTGTTATCCGACGCCGTCACGGTCGACATGATTTGAATATTTTCCAAAGAGAGCTCCATGTAATCCATTGATGAGGCCAGCGCCGCTGTCGTCCGTTCCACCGTTCGTTCCAGCAGGATGTTCTGCGATCTAAAATTGACATACAAGCTCACGATAACAAGCGGCAATAAGATAAGCAGAAAATAGAAGGTCAAGCGCAATTGGATTTTTTGAGCATAGGTTTGCCGCAACCATTTGAAGAATCGTTGTATGATAGCTCACCGCCTGCGAATAATCTTCCATACTCAACTTTCCCTCTCACGTTATCAGATTTACGCTTTTTTGCAAAGACCGAAAAGCGCGGAGCGTCAAGCAAATCTCTCTCTGCCCCTGCCGTAAAATGTCAATCACTCCCTCCGGCTGCGGACCCTTAACAGCCAGTAAGCGCCCGCCGTCAAAACGGCAAGGATGGCTGTAAGCCATAAAATCGGCAAAAGCAAGCTTGGCTCGAAGCTGGATTGGAGATTGACTTTTTTAGCCGGCTTCGCGCCCGAACCGAGCGCTTGGAGATCGGCGGCCGCGGCCGTCAGTTCAGCGGATCCGCTGCAAATATGGGTCGATAGCGGCTTGCCTCCCCACGAACCGGCGTAAACCAAATACGATTGGCCGACCTGAAAATCGAACTGGCAGGAGCTTAAATCCGTGCGAACGATAACTTGGCTCTCGGACAATCCCTTCCAAACGCTGTCTACTTCCAAAAGAACGGCCTCATTCGTCTCCCTCGCCCTCAGCGCCCAGGATGTTTCCTCTTTCTTGGCGATTACTTTGCCTGTAAAGACGGCATCATACTGCGCCACCCTTTCATTGGCCGGCTTCGGGGCTGCACAGCTGCACGCGTATGCAGGAGAAGAAGGCATGCAAATGACGAACAAAACGCAAAGCGCCAGCAAGGCATACGCGATTTTCATGGATAGTCCCTCTTTTTCTTATTTTGAAATAACAGACGTAAACCGTCATGAAAGGTTCCAGTTACTGGGACTAATCTTTTTGCTAAACCAAACAAGCGGCGCCTCCGTTTCTCAGCCGGGCAACTTTTGATACAATAGAGTAATGGAAAGGGGGCATGACCGAATATGACTGGTCAAACCAATAAATTTCGCGTTTCCGCGGTGCAGTACCATTTGCACACTATTTCTTCCTTCGAGGAATTTGCCGCGCAGGTCGAGCATTATGTGAAGACGGCCGAGGAGTTTTCGGCGGACTTCGTCTTGTTCCCGGAATTTATGACGACGCAGCTGCTGTCCATAGGCGACGGCAAAGGCAATGCGCTCACCATTAACGAATTACCGGATTTCACCGAGCAATACCGCTCGTTATTTATTTCGCTCGCCCGTAAAACCGGCATGCACCTGATCGGAGGCACGCACGTCATCCGCAAAGGCGACCGCCTGTACAACGTAGCGCATCTGTTTTACCCGGACGGCCGGGTGGCGGAGCAGGCGAAGCTGCATATTACCCCTACGGAAGTTTCCGAATGGAACATGTCCGCGGGAGACGGCTTGGAAGTATTCGAAACCGATAAAGGCACGATCGCCATGCTGACCTGCTACGATATCGAGTTTCCGGAAATCGTGCGGATGGCGCGGGCCAAAGGAGCCGACGTTATTTTTTGCCCGTCCTGCACGGACGACCGCCACGGCTTCCACCGCGTCCGCTATTGCTGTCATGCGCGCACGATCGAGAATCAAATTTACGTCGTAACCACCGGTACGGTCGGCTCGCTGCCGACGGTCGATTTCATGCGCGGCAACTACGGTCAAGCGGCTGTCATTACGCCGAACGACGTTCCTTTCCCTCCGCGCGGCATCATGGTGGAGGGTGAAATCAACGGAGATATGATCGTCACCGCGGACGTCGATCTGAGCCTGCTGCATGAGGTGCGGCAAAAAGGGTCCGTTACGACTTGGCGCGACCGCCGCACCGATTTGTATACGGACTGGAAGTAAGCGGCACTATAAATTCGTTCGCCTACGCCCCGGGCTTTCGCGTCCGGCTGTCCAATCGCGGCGTTAACGCCCGCAGCATATCGGCCGTCAGCCGCGACAGGCCCGGCCACAGAGGCCGGATCGCGCAAGACATTCCAGCCATGGCTCCATTGCAACAGTAAGGAGGCAATCGGGTGTATCATAAATCTTTTTATGCTTTCGGCACCGCAGGCAAACCTGTTCCGGCCGTCGTCCGCCGCTACCGGGAGGAAGATATCGACGAGCTGATCGACATTCAAAGCGAATGCTTCCCTCCTCCCTTCCCTTCCGAGCTTTGGTGGAATAAGGAGCAGCTCGGCAACCATGTCCGCTTGTTTCCGGAGGGAGCTATATGCATTGAAGTTGACGGCAAGCTTGCCGGATCGATTACCGGACTGCTTGTTGGCTTCGACCCCGGCGAACCGGATCACTCTTGGGCGGACGTTACGGACAACGGCTATATCCGCACGCACAAGCCGGATGGCGACACATTGTATATCGTCGATATAAGCGTTCGGCCGTCTTTTCGCAAATGGGGACTCGGCAAACATCTCATGCAATCGATGTATGAGCTCGTTATCGAGCGGAAGCTCGCCCGTCTGCTCGGCGGCGGACGAATGTCCGGCTACCATCGCATGGCGGACCGAATGTCGGCGGAGCAATACTTGCAGGCGGTCGTTGCAGGCGAGCTGCAGGACCCGGTCATCACCTTCCTGCTGCGCTGCGGCAGAACGCCGCTGGGCGTCGTTAAGGACTACCTCGACGACGAGGAATCGCTGAACTATGCCGCGCTTATGGAGTGGAAAAACCCGTTCTACGGCCGCTGAACGGAAGCGCAATTACTTAATCTTCTAAAGCAAAGGGGAATGCGAACCAATGGAATATATTCGTATTACAAGCATTAACGATCCGCTGTTCCGCAAAATGCACGACATGATGAAAACCGTTTTCCCGCCGGAGGAGGTACTGGCATACGAGCTATGGAAGGAGCCTCTCGAGGATCCGGGCATCCGGGTGTTCGTCGCGGTTCACGAAGGAGAGGTAGTCGGCTCTACCGAATACCGGTATTATTCGGATTTCGAAGTGGCGATGACCGACTTCACGATCATCGGACGTGAAGGGCTCGGCGTCGGACCGTTCTTGGCCAAGCAGCGGCATAAGGAGCTTGTCGCTCTTGCAGCCGAAAGCGGCACTCGTCTGACCGGCATGTTCGCCGAAATTTACAATCCGTACCTTGTGGAGGAATACGAGTTCGGCGGCGTCAAAGCGATGAATCCGTTCGTCCGCCGCGAGGTGTTGTCCCACCTGGGCTACCGCAGGCTGGATTTGAACTACGTCCATCCGTCATGGAATAACGACGGTGAAGCGGTCAGCGGACTCGATCTCGGCTTTCTTGCCTACGACGAGGCGCAGGATAGCGTATCGGCCGACCTGATCGTACGCTTTTTGACGCGTTATTATGCGGTTCTGGAGAACAAGCCGCAGGCGTGGCTCGATATGGTCGACTCGCTGAAGTCTCGCGATTCGGTCAAGCTGCTGCCGCTGTAGCACACGGCAATCTATTCACCGCAAGGATAAACGGCTTCGCCGTCCTAAACGCTTTCGAAGAAAGCGACTTCGTAAGCATGAGCTAAGGACTGGCGCGTTTACCGAGGTTGAGAGCTGCTTCCACGATATACTTTCTGCCCTGAAATAACGATATTTTCATTCATCATTGGTGCCGCGAAACGGCATGGAAGTCTGATAAACTCAGAAACGGCGTATTGTCCTTGAAACAAGGATGATACGCCGTTTTTTCGTAAGAATTGCATGGGGCTACGTAGCAGACGTACGCATCCCTCGCATCTTGTTGCTGCTCTCAGCGTGCCGTGTGACTTCGCATGACTGGGTCGACAGCATACCTACCGCCCGCTGTCTAAGCTGCCTAGCCGCACGACGACTTTTTGCGTTGAAAACAGCCCCTACTCTCCTAACCCTTCCAGCTTTTCGCGGATTTTGTCCGCCTCCGCCTTATTGCCGAGTTCTTCGTATATCAGCTGCATAAGCTCGTAATCGAACTTGACCGGGTTCGGGATTTTCAGCAAGTAGGTCAGCGCTTTGGCTTTATCCCCCCGATCCTCGAAGGACGTAAATCCGTTCATCCACAAAAGAGCAAGCGCCCTCAAGGCATACGGATTATTCGGCTCGCCCTCATATGCTTTAATCGCTCCCTCATAGTCGCCCTGCAGCACGAGCTTATCGCCCTCAAGCTGAAACGCGTCATCGACGGAAAAAAAGGGCACTTGGCTGTTAAAAGATAAATAATAACCGCTGGAGCTGCTTATTCTTTTCCCGTCCTTATCGTACGCGTCGACGGACCAAATAAAATCGCCGCCCGGATAAACCGTTCCCAGTATACCGGAGGTAGACAGCCAAACCTCGTCCTTCGTTCCGGATTTGCCGGTTCCGCGCGGATAGGTTCGCAGCGTACGGACGTCATATTCCGCGTTCGGCTCCCGCCATAGTTCATCTGTCGTAACGGTAAATGTCCCGCGCACTTTTCCGTCCTTATCCCGCTCCAGAGCCGTTATACTTAGCTTATAACCGGAGGCACCAGGATACGGCTCCCATGCGAAACGGATTTTATCGGCATCCGATCCGCGCATCTCTTCTTTATTCGTCGGACTTACGATGTTAACTTTCGGCACGAACCTTATATCGTAGGAAGCCGTCGAAGCTGCAGAAATCGTGACCGCCGCGCCGTCCTGATCCGTCAAAAAGTAACCGTCCACCTCCGCCGCCGTAACGCCGACTCCTACCTCGTACTCGTCCGGAGAAATATCGTAAAACCGGTATTCACCGTTACGGTCCGTCATCGCCATCGGGTAATGGCCGTATGGCTTCGAATACCATCCGTTGTCGCTCTTTCGCCTTAACAC
The DNA here is from genome assembly GCF_003285015.1 of Paenibacillus contaminans. Classification (GTDB taxonomy): domain Bacteria; phylum Bacillota; class Bacilli; order Paenibacillales; family NBRC-103111; genus Paenibacillus_V; species Paenibacillus_V contaminans. Next base: position 70,802 of record NZ_QMFB01000035.1, read on the forward strand.
CACGTATGTGTCGGCAGCAGGGCTGTCTCCGATTCGTACGCTCCCTGTCAACGAAGGAACTCCATTATCTGCCGAGCGTCTCGATGCGAGCAAATCGGCAAATGTTTTCGCTTCGTTTCTCCTGTATTCGTCCTTGGCAGTCGTCTCTATCTCCCGAAACAGCGGTTCCGCTTGGTCCAGTTCTCCGTTCGCCAAATATATTTGCGCCAGCTTCGACCGGGCCATATCGATATGCCGGTAGTCCGGATAACCGTCGATGAGCCTTTCCAAAAGCCCCTGCGCATCATTCAGCTGCTCCCGGGAATTCTGGCTCCCGTTCGAATAGCTTACCGATTCGTGGAAAATAAAAATGCGCCCCTCCTCCTCCGGATTCGGCACCGTCGTTTCCGCCGCCCAATACAACGCTTCAGGCGCTTCCTTGCTGCCGGGAAAATTAGCGAGTAAAATGTCGTATTTTTCCATGCGCATCAAGAGAGAGGGGAGCAGCGAATACGCCGCAATCAGCAGCAAAATAATCGCAACGCTCCCGATGGCAAGCGTCTTCACCTTGATTCGGATCATTCGTCCCAGCCCTCCCTCAATATTTTCTCGCTATACACGCCGCTGTTCAGCACTACGAATTGCCGCTCCGAACGAACGGACGGATTCGTCTCGTTCTTGATCTCTTGCCCGGCCATTCCGGGTACCGGAGCATGCTTGGCCGACTGTGCGAACCAAAAACCGCCGGCCCCTACCAGCAGCAAGCAAACGGCGACGGCGGCCGACCCGGGGATACGAATCTCGCGATCCCAAAAAGACCGCTTCGCCCGCTGCAGCACACGCATTTTCATCGTTTCATCAAACTGCACCTGCGTCAGTTCGTTTTCCAGCCGATCCCGCAATCCGGGCTTTTCGGACTTCTTACCATTCGTCTCCACCGTTCCAGCCCCCTTCCTCCAATTTAGCCTTCAGCAGCTTTCTTCCGCGGGACAGCTTGCTCTTGACCGTCCCTTCGGATTCTCTCAGCACGATACCGATCTCTTTAACGGACAATGCCTGGTAGTAATGCAAAACGATCGCTTCCCTATATTTGTAGGGCAATTGCTGGATTTCGGACATCAGCGAAAGCTCCTCCGCCATTCGCTCGGGACCGGGCTCCGCGCTCCGCAGCTCGTAGTCCGCGATATCGCGAAAGATGAGTCTTTTCCACGAGGCTCTTCGCATCTTGCTCCTGCACAGATTAATCGTTATTTGCAGCAGCCACCCGCGCAGCGAACCGCTGCCGTTGAACTGGCTTATGTTCTGATAGGCCGCGAGAAAAGCTTCTTGGCTAATATCCTCCGCCCAATGCCGGTCCTTCAACAGCAGAACGGCTACCCGGTAAATATCGTTGCCGTAGCCGTCCATCAGCTGCTTTAAGGCGGAGCCTTCGCCCTTTCGAAGCTGCCCGATCCACTCTTGCTCCGGGTTCATCCCGTTCACCCCTTACTCTCTATATAACTAGATGCCTCCTTCCTCTTAAAAGGTTGCAAAATCAAAAAGTTTTCTATGCATCCTCCATATGCAAAACTAAGCAGCTTGGCTTTGGAAAAGGAGGGGGTCAGTCGGCAATCGATTTTGGGGACAGCCCCGCAGTGTGATTATAGAAATGATCATTCTATATGATTTTTCGTGTAGATTTATCGATTTTAATGCGAAACGGTAAAAACTATATGAATTTTCATATAGATTCGTCGAATCTGATGCGAAATGATAAATTCTATATGATTTTTCATATACACTCATGAGCGACAGGTTACTCCGGACAGGTCTGAGCCGCCTTGTTCTCGAAGCCGGCTTTCCGTATGCAGTACGCGTTTACTTCGAAATCGAACAAATTTCTGGGACTTAAACCAAACAAGCCGAAGTCACTTGGACATCGGCTTGTTTGGTTTGCTGCGGCCCGTCAATAAAGTACCGGCTACTCTTCAACGGACATGTTTCCCGCTAATCTACGGCATTTTTTGAATGTCCACGGAATTTTGCACGAGATCGGCCGGGTATCCGAAGTAATGCCATTTTTCCAGCTCGACTTTATCGCCTAGATGCCCGAGGCTCTCCCTTCCTTTCCAGTTGTTGAAAATGTATACGCCTTCCGCACCCGCCTGGTACAGCTCGTATGTCCGGACACGGTACTGCAAAGTGTTCAGCTGCTGCGATACTTTATTCAGCGAAATGCCTTGCTTGATCAAGTCCTCCTCTTCCTTCGTCAAGTCGGTACCGGCCAGGTCGGCATTGATGCCGCCGATCAGACGAACGCCCGTCCCCCGAACAAGATTCGCAAAAGGCGTAATGTCGTAAAACTCCTCATAGCTGATGCTTCCCGGAATAAGGACGTCGATCAGCCCTTCGTTAACCCATTGCCCGATATCGAAGCCGTATTCAAAATAACCTTGATGAGGGATGCGCACCGATATTTGCTTGCCGCCCGGAATCATCGCCCTCAGCTCGCGCAGCATCTGCGTTATCGCATCGGCCTTGTATTGATTCCAGCGCTCGATGCCCGCTTCGGTCGTCTCATTTTTCGGTTCTATCCCGTATTGCGCCGCATAAGCCGCCGTCAGCTCCGATTGGTAACCGAAAATATACGGGTAGCGGTTAAAATCGAGATTCACGCCGTCCACACCGGGGAACGACGCCGCTTCGGCAAGCACGTTTTTCGCATAATCCCGCACGATCCGGTTGCCGTAATCGACCTCGTTTTTGATCTCGCCGTTTTTGGCGACGACCCGGTACGGCATCATTTGCTCGTCATACACTTTGCCGTTCAAATATCCGTCCGACTGCGGATCGTAAACCCCGTTCATCCTCAGGGAGGCGTTCACCTTCATGCCAAGCTCGCCGGCCCGTTCGGCTACGACCTGCAGCGGCGGCTTGCCCGCGGCGATAATGTCGAGGATGGACTGTCTGGCCAACTTGTCGCCGTCGCGCATTTGATGCTCGTATTGCTCCGAGCCTTCAAAGGGAACGCCTGCGTATTGGCTCGCGTAGTTTAACGTAAACGTCGTTAACAGTCCCCAGTCGAGCTCCCCGACATCCTTCCCGTCGTAACGGTTGACGGCGCTTTGCTTCAAATCGTCCGCATTCTGATAATACCCCTCGAAGAAGTCGCTGAAGCCGTCGTTATTGTAAACGACCCGTTTGCCGTCCGCCCCTTCGTTCTGCGAGAGGTACAGCTCCGCTTCCGCATCGGTCAGGCTTTTCAGCTTCACATAGGCGATTCTGGCCTTCTTGCCGGCCGTCGGGGCGATGACAAGCTCTTTGCCGTTCATTTTCGCCGCCATCACGAAACGTTCGCCCAGCAGCTGAGAGCCGTATTCTTTGCCCGGCTGGATTTGTCCGCCTTCGAAATCGATCTGCTTCTCGTCTTTATGTACCGAGGCCTTGAATGACTCGGTTCCGGTAAAATAGCCGACATAAATCGCGAACCAGCCCTTCAATTTGAGCGGCAGCGTCAGCGGTGCGGCGTCAGGCCCGTTCTCGACGGCGACCGACTCGTTATTCGTGCCTCTGAACTTATACGAAGCGGTCTGCCAGCCCAGTTGGGCCGCGGTACGCTTATTGCTGCCGTTCTTGCCGTTGGTCATATCCGCCGTATCTGCGAACAAGAACGTCTGGCCGGGCTGCGAATCGACACGGTCGTCCGGATAAACGCGGGTGACGTTCGGCTCAAGGAAAAATTCCCGGGCCACTTCGTCAATTTGCCGGTTTCCGTAGTTGAAGGTGACGACCGTCTTCAGCTTGCCCGTTCTTCCTTGCGCATTCAGCAGCAGCTCCAGGCCCGCACTGTTCGCTATAGAGGACGTTTCCGCTACAAGCTCCTGCCCCTGGTATAGCTTGGCATGAACGGAAGCGTTGCCCGCCCCGATCCATTCGGGAGGCATTTGGGCAAGCTGCACCGCCAGATTGACCCCTGCCGAGCTGGACGTAGGCTGGACCGACAAGCCGCCGATATGCGGATCGTATTCCGCCCAAGCCGGCAGCGTCCCGTTCGTCAGCTTGATCCGGTCCAAATAAACCTCGGTCTTGCCGGATTTCCAATTGAGCGGAACGTTCACGATGCTGAGCCCGTCGGAAAGCCCTGCCCTTGGGACGGAGATGCCCGGGAAGGCCGCTACCTTCAAGCCGTCAAGTACGACTAGGAGCTTGCCTGCGCCGTCGTAAGCGATCCCCCAATGATGAAATTCATCGTCGTTTATCGGGGGAATAGGCGCTTCGAGATAAGAGCCGGAGCTGGCATTCGTCATCGCCATAATCCGGTCTTTCTGGAAGCTGATCTTGTATTGCTTAAATGCGCCCACTACTTCGAAGCTTAACCCGCGCCAGATCGTGACGCCGGGTATTTCTTCGATTTCGGCCAAATCGGCGATCCGGGCGTTGAACTCCAGCGCCCACTTCCCATTGCCGATCGTTAACGGCTTGGACATGACGTTATAGTTATCGTTATTAAATCCCGTCTCATCGCCGTATACCAGGTATTGTCCCTCCGGAACCGGCTTCATGGCGACCTGATTGGGGTTGCCGCTCGTATGGGCATGATCCGTAATATACGCTCCATTCAAAGGAGCAGGGGCGGACCAACCCGCAGCGGTCAAGCTGTCGGCATCGTCGTCGAATAAAACGGCCGGCTCCGGTGCAGCCGATTCTTTAGCTAAAGCCGGACCGATTGGAAGCAAAGACAGGAATAACACAAACAGGAGAACCGTGACTGCCAGTCGTCTAATCTTGAATGACATCGAATGATCCCTCCATTATTCTTTGATCGCGCCGATCAGCACGCCCTTGACGAAATACTTTTGCAGGAACGGGTACAGGAACAAGATCGGCAGCGTAGCCGCCATGATCGTCGCGTATTTGATCGTTTCCCCCACCTGCGCCTTTTCGACTGTGGCGGTGCTGGTAAGCATTTTTTCGGTATTGTTCTGAATCAAAATTTCGCGAAGCACCATCTGCAGCGGAAACAAATCGCGATCCCTCAAATAGATGAGCGCGCCGAACCACGAATTCCAATGCCCTACCCCGTAAAACAGCACCATGACGGCTATGACGGGCATCGACAGAGGCAGAACGATCCGGAACAAAATCGTGAAATCGTTGGCTCCGTCAATCCTCGCCGATTCCTCCAAGCTTTCCGGGATGCCCTGGAAGGCCGTGCGCATAATGATGATATAGTACGCGCTTACCGCGCCCGGAATAATGAGCGCCCATCTCGTATCCAGCATGCCGAGGTTTTGCACCAGCAAATAGGACGGAATCAACCCGCCGCCGAAAAACATCGTGAACACGATCATGAACATGACCGGATTTTTCCACATGACATGCTTGCGCGAAAGTCCGTAAGCGGCCAGCGCAGTCATCAGAATATTAAGCGTGGTGCCGACGCCGACGTAAAACAGCGTGTTCACGTAACCGGTTATAATGTTCGGATTCCGAAACACCGCTTTATACGCGTCCAGGCTGAAGCCCTGCGGAAGGAAGAGCAGCCCCCGATGCTTGAGCAGCTGTGCGGGATCGCTGACCGAAGAAAACAACACGTACAGCATCGGATATAAAGTCGCTATGGATAAAAGGACGAGCAGCAGCGCGTTGAGCGCATCGAATACATGCTCGCCCGCCGTTCGTTTCATCATGCCGTTTTCCCCCACTCTACCAAAGTTTAGTTTCCGTCATCCGACGGCTGAGCCGGTTGGTCATAATGAGGAAAATAAAATTGACGACGGCATTGAACAACCCAACAGCCGTACTATAGCTGTAGCTCGCCTGCAGGATTCCTTTGCGGTACACATAAGTTCCGATTACATCCGACGTTTCGTAAATTAGCGGATTGTACATCAGCAGTATTTTATCGACATCGACGGCGAGAAGACTGCCCATATTCAGAATGAATAGGATCAAAATCGTCGGCATGATCCCGGGCAGCGTAATATGCAGCATCTGCCTGAATCTTCCGGCTCCGTCCACGCGTGAAGCCTCGTAAAGGGTAGGATCGATATTGGCGATGGCGGCCAAATAAATGATCGAGCCCCAGCCGATCCCCTGCCACACGCCGGAGGCGATATAAAGCGTACGGAACCAGCCCGGTTCGGTCAGAAATCCGATCGGCTTTCCCCCGAACCATTCCACGATCTGATTGATGAGACCGCGCGACGACAGGAAGTCGACCATCATCCCGACCACAACGACCATCGAGATGAAATGCGGCAGGTACGTAACCGACTGCACCGTACGCTTGAAGACGCGGCTGCGCACCTCGTTTAGGAGCAGCGCCAATAGAATGGAGCTCGGGAACGCAATAATCATGCTGTACAAGCTTAGCAAGAACGTATTGCGCATGACGCGCCAAAAATAATAGCCGTTGAAAAAATCGGCAAAGTGCTGAAACCCTACCCAAGGGCTGCCCCACATCCCCCTGGCCGGCGAGAAGTCTTTGAAAGCGATCTGGATGCCGTACATCGGGCCGTAGTGAAAAATAAGGTAATAAACGACGACCGGCAGCAGCATAAGATAAATATACTTGTTTCGCTTGAAATCCTTGGCGAGCCTGCGGCTAAGCCGGACATCGGCGATCGGGCTTCGGACCTCTGTCTTGCGCGCGGTTAGTGCCATATAACGGCCTCCGTCCTGCTGATGGTTTCGACCGCATAACGGAAGAACGGGCCGTTCTCCCCTTACGGCAGCCGGGTTACTTCCGACTGTTGAACCGGTCTAGCGCGGCTTGTTGAATTTTGATCGCTTCGTCGATGTTCATGCCTTTGATCGTTTTCACAAAATTATCGAAGTTTTCGAGCGGCTCCGTGCCCATGATGAATTTGTTGAATTTCTCGCTGTACAGCGTATCGATATCGTTCATAATGTTCGCGTATTTCGTATCTTCTTCCGCCGTCAGCGTTATCGCGGGCATCACGTATTTTCCGTCCGCCTTCGCCCAAGCCTCCCTTGCCTTATTCTGCTGCTCCCTGTCCGACAGCTGCTTCATCGCGTCCTGATTGTAGCTGTACGGCCCATTCCCCGGCGTTACGCTTGAAAGCGCTTGCGTTTTGGTCAATTTATTAGGGTTGTTCATAATGTAGTCGGTAAACTTCGGTTTCCCGTTCTCGATTACGTAGCTTCGTCCTTCGACTCCGAAGTTGTAGAGAAGGCTTCCTTCCTTCGTAAAGCCGTAATCCAGCCATTTGATTGTTTCCTGCGGGTTTTTGTTCGAGCCCGAAATGGCTGCGCCCTGTCCGATAAACGTGCTGCTGCGCAAGCCGAAATGATTCGTATCGCCCGTTTTGACGACAGGGAACTGCGCGCCAGCCAGATCGAACGCCGGGTTCGCCGGCTTGACGAGATCGAGATATTTGCCGATGCCGCTGGCTACATAACCGACGAAAGCGCCGAGCGTATTCGTCGACATTTTGGCGTCGCGCAGCTTCGTATCCGTCGCCGCATAATCCTGATCGATGAGTCCTTCCTTGTACCATTTGGCCATAGTCGTAACGAATTCTTTGAACTCCGGCTCGGCCGGACCGAACTTCACTTTGCCGTCCTTCTGGTAGAAGTAGTTGCCGACGCCCCATGCGCTAGCCCATGCGCTCATATATTCCGGAAGCAGCGGGATTTCATCAGCCTTGCCGTTTCCGTTCGGGTCCCGCTCTTTGAACGCTTTCAGCGTCTTGTACCAATCGTCGATCGTCGCCGGAACCGGCAGCCCCAGCTTATCCAGCCAGTCCTTGCGGATGATCGGCCCCATGTTCACATTCGTCCAATCGTTCAAATCAAGCTTCGGCATGACGTAAATATTGCCTTCGTCGGTCATAATCAGCTTCTTGACTTCGGGATGCTCCTTCAGAAATTGATTGAAGTTCGGCGCATGCTGCTCGATCAACTCGTTCAGTCGGATAATCGCTTTATCCTTAATCGCATTGTCCGGCCCCTTCGGAACGGAGTTCCAGGTGTAGTAGATGACGTCGGGCAGCTTGTTGGAAGCAAGCAGCAGGTTGATCTGTTCGGCCGCTTCGCCGGCCGGGTGCTGGAACTCCACCTTCGTTCCGGTGATTTTCTCCAATTCCTTGTACATCCCGGCTTCGCCGAAGCTTTTCAGCGACGCGGTTGCGTCCGAATCCATCTGAACCCAATAGGTCAATGATGCCGGATACTTGGTCTCGTTCTTCTTCGGAGCCTCCGATCGGTTTCCGGCAGCGGACGGCGAAGGAGATTGCGAAGGCGAGTCCTTCGTTTCCTTAGTGCCGTCGCCCGTACAGCCGGCGGCAAGAGAAGCGAGCAGAGCCGATGAAACCGCCAGCGCGGCAGCCTTGCCCCTCTTCTTGGTCATGCGAATCGGATCGTGCATATTGTTTTGTCCTCCCTTTTCACATATCGAATGGTCGACCTGATCTCACAGTAAGGCGCAAGCCATCAACCGTCTATTCGCCAGTTTTGTGAAAAAGCTATCCGTTTCTTGATCGGGCGGCTATCCGTTTCTTGAGGATGCTATCTCTTTTATGGATCACCCCTGTTTTCCGCCGTTTTCCGCAACGATTTCTCTATATCTTCCGGGCGTAATTCCCTCGTTTTTCTTAAAGACGCGAATAAATCCGATATCGTTTGCGTATCCGATCGCCTTGGCCACCTGCGTAATCGTGAACTCGGAGCTTGCCAGCATGCGTTTGGCGGCCCGCAGCCGTACGGCCATAATGTAATCCTTCAAATTTTGGTCGCCATACTTTTTGAAAAATACCGAAAGATACTGCTGCGTAAGACCAAGCTCTTCAGCCATCGAAGCCAATCCGAAATTGCTGTCCGTACAATTGGCGTCCACATAATCTTTGATTCTCTGGAACAGCTTCTCACCGTGATCGGGCCGTTCTTCATTCACCGCGCTGCAGAACGACTCGTACCATTCCCTCGTCTTCTGGAACATTTCCTCCGCAGTCGTACAGCCCAGCACCGATTTTACGGGATCGCCGCCTGTCAACTTTTTGCCGGATCCGGAGAAAACGTTTTGCAGCTTGAGAAGCGTACCGGTCATATCGAAGAATAAGCATTTGCCGACTTCCGGCGTAATCCTCGAATTGACGAAATTGATCGCGTAAATTTGATCGAGCAGTTTATCGATTCCGGGAAAATCCCCGCTTTTGGCCATATTGATCATCTGCGTCTCGGTTTCGAGCGGATAATGGTAAATGCGCTGCTCCATGCCGCCGATTTCTTCATAGCCGATAATCGTTCCTTGTCCCATCGTGATCCGGTAGTCAAGTGCGGCGAGCGCTTCCGCATACGCTCTGCCCGTCTGCTCCATACCGCAGTGAACGCCGCCAAACGCCATCGTCGTCTGAATTTGATAGTGGTCCAGCGTAGCCTTCAGCCTTTCCGCAAAAGACCGTAAACGCCCGTTTTCCGACAAGCCCCCGGGATCTGCGGGATCGGGCTTGGACACGCTCATCAGCACGGCCAGCCGCTGAAGATCCAATTCGACCGTATAGCCGTCTCCCGGCATAAGCTCCTTGCATATATTCGAAACGACGAACTGAACCAGTATCCATTCCGGTTCGGACCCTTCCTTGGCGAAACGGCTGCCGTTCTCGATATCGATAAGAATGACGCCGAACGCCTCCGCTAGAAACCGGACGCCCATAAAATCAATCGACTCGCCGGTAACCGCCGAAGGATCCACCTGTCCGCGAAATAGCCTGGACAAAAAATTCGCCCGGATCGCCGGCTCCTGACGGGACAACGTGTCGCGCAAATCGTTTTCTTCCTGCATGGAATCGAGCAGCGTACTCTTAATGAAGTCGATCTCGTTGCTCACCCTGAGACCAGTGCTTCGCCTTCCTTTCCTGATCGCTTCGACCATGTCGCGAATCGGGCTGTAATTGCGGTACGCCATTGAATAACAGGCGATCGTTCCCGCTATCAAACAAACGGCGAGAAGCATGACTGCCCATGTCTTGATTTCGTCAACACCTGCCATGACGACGGAACGGGGAACTGCCGAAACGTAGCGCAAGCCGTTGCTCTCGGATGTCGTATAGGACAGCATCGTCATTTCTCCGTCCGCCATTTCGGAATGGTATCCGGTCTGGTCGTTCAGTTTCCCGATTAGTCGTTCCAGATCGCCGGTGCTGTCAGAGGTCGTCATGATGAGCTCTCCTTGCGGGTTCAGCACATACAAATGCCCCTCGCTCGCCCAATTGATTTGCCGGGCCAAATCTTTAACTTGCTGCTCGTCGATCTGAATGACAAGCGAGCCCTTGAACGACGTTTTTTGGCCGAGCGGAAGCGACTGGACGTAGGTCAGCACTTTTTTCTGCGTGGTGCCGGAGCCTAACGGAATGGAATGCAAATATAGATGCCGATGGTATTCCGACAAGGTTTGCTTCATGAGTGCCGGATAACCGGGATCGGGACTGTTCTGCACATGCTCGAAAAACAAGGAGGCCTTCGCCTTCCGTATCGGCGATATTATCGTTTGCGAGTTGTTCAAATACACGTAAAAGTCATCGATGAAGCTGCTGCTCATGCGGGAACGGTCCAGATCGCGGATGAAATCGTAAAAAGCGGCTCGCGATTCCGTACTTTCCTCCGAGTCGCTGCTAAGCAGCACCTGCAGCCTCGAATTCATCGCAATTTGCAGCGTCAGCCGCTCTACTTCCTGCATACGGTTGTCTACCACCAGCCGGATCTGATCGAGCAAAGCGAAGTTGGAGCGTGCGGCATTGCCGATCATCTTGTTTTCCACCCGCTGATAAAGCAGGCTGCCGACGACGACGGGAATCAATAAAATCGTTAGGTAGGAAAATAGCAATTTTACAAAAAGGCTTCTTCGAGAGATAAGCTCTTTCTCTGTATTGCTCAGCCACTTTAACAAAACCGTTTCCCTCCCGGTTATGGACATCGACGAATTCAATACTTTGAAAACGCTTCAGTATATTCAATATAAAAAGCAGCGTAACGATATCGCCGCTGCTTGTATGACTTACATTCTTATAAGGGCGGCCCAAACTGTACGTCCCGCAAAGGGCGGAGCCGGCTCCTGCTGGCTGGTTACCCGACCGCTTCCTCCCGATAAACTTGGTAATCGTATTCGATACCTGCAATTCTCGTTCTTCGCGTATTGATTCCATCCATATTAAGGCCTCCTGCCTGCCGTCTCGAGCAAGCCGGCTATCCCTTCTGTCAGATTCCCTTCCGCAGCTTCAGCGAAAGGCGCTGGCAAGCCGAAATACTTTACCGAGCCGGCCGCCTCGTAGCCGCCCTCCCTGATTTGCGAAGCGGTGGGCACGTAGCCGATCAAGCCGTTGCTGTAAGCTAGCGGCAGCGCAGTTCCGCCTGATAAACGTTTGATCGCTTCGCCGTAAGCGTTAACCATTTCGCCGCCCATCGCCATGAACGAAAGCCGGTCGGCTAAATGCACAAGCGTTATGCGAAACGGCATAGCCGGCTGCAATAACTCAGGATTGGCCAGAAGGTGGCGGCTCCAATCGCCGTCTACGCCTATATCCTCCTGCAGGTTTGCCAGCTCGCCGGCGGCAGGCAAATACTGAAAGGGCAGCTCGAGGTCGACGCCCGTCGCCTCAATCGGGACGAAGGCAAGCTTCTCCATCGGCGATTCCAGAATGCGAAGCACCTCTGCGGCCAGCTCATGGCCCAAACGGCGGGAATCCTGATCGGTACCCGGGCGGAAACGGTCGCCGGCTATCAATGCCGGGCGTATATCCCCGCAGCAGCCCTGCATGAAGCCGGCTATCACCCCTTCCCCCAGCGATGCCTCAACCGCCTCCATCGCGGCCCCCGGATAATCCGCCGTTACAAGATTTTCCGCGCTGCTTGTCGGGTGGCATGTATAGTGGAACAACACCGCTTTCGTCGAGCCCTCCTCCGTACGAAACCGGATAACGGTCACCTCTCGATCGATCGGTGTATCATGGTTGGGCAGCATCTCGATATGGCCGCCATGCATGCGCCGGCGATGAATGCCGATTCCGCATTCTCCCCTTCCGATCTCGGCGGATACGGGTACCAGATTGGCAAAGGCATGCATGATCGAGGCGAACAAACTCGTTTCCAGCAATTCCACGAAAGTGGGCGCGTATTGGCCGACGATAGGCAGGCAATTCGTGCCCGTTTGCGGAGCACCGTGTGTGTGGGAGGCCTGCAAAATGACAGCATCGCGCTCAATCCCCCACCGTTCTTGTATCGTCCGGCTCCACTCCGCCGACTTATCGGACGGCCATTGGAGAATGTCGGCTTCAGCCAGCAGCATCATTCGCTTGTCGGACGGATGCTCTCCCTCCTGCTTAAATAGGAAAACGCGCAAAGCCAAACGCTGCGCAACACCTTCGAAGCTGCCTGTCCGGCTGCCGAAGCCGGCCAGCGGTAGCGGCTCGGGCGGTGTAATATCGGCTTTGGCAGTGCCCAGCATCGTACGTACGTTCATTCGGATTCCTCCCAAAAAATCGGCTATAGCGCATGATCGCTGCACGCGTCCTTCATCTAAGTGAACTTATTAGGATGGATCATTGCTCCTTCATTATAATGATACAGCTTGCATACATCTACATGCCAATTATTGAATTTGCTATCTATAATTAAGATCGCATGCTTAAACCCGTCACAATGCGAAAAACGGATATTTTCCCGTTCTGTTCCCTGTGAGGACGTAAAAGTTAACATAAAAAAGACCGTTCGGAACTTCCACCGGACGGTCTTTCCTATACTGCGTCTAGTTTTATTTACAACTCCATTATTTTCATATTACGAAACTCGATCCGGCCGCCGTGATCCTGCAGCCCGATATGCCCTAAGCGCGGACGGTCCCGCCAGGCGTATTTAAACTTGTTATCGGTGCCGTCAGGGTTTTTGCCCGCGACCGACCACTGATCGATGTCGGCTTCAACGACAGTAATACCGTTCAAAGTCAACTGAATCTCATTGCGATCGCATTTGATCGTGATTTGATTCCATTCGCCGGCCCGGCGAACAGCATTGGAGGAAGGAGCGACAAGATCGTATAAAGCGCCCGAACTGTGCTTTTCCATTTGCTCCTGATCGTACGTATCCAAAATTTGCATTTCAAGCCCCGTATGCACAGGGTCCTCGGGATCCGTCCACCTGAAAAAAATCCCGCTGTTTACCTTTGCTTCCGCCCTATATTCCACTTGGAATATAAAATTTTCGAACCGGTCGACGGTGTACAAATACCCTTTGTTCCCGCCCTTGCACAAAATAACGCCGTCTTGCGCCAGCCACCCCTCCGGGCTTTGGGTCGCCACCCAGCCGTTTTTCGTTTCCCCGTCAAACAAAAGCCGATACCCTTGTTGCTTCTCTTCCTCAGTCAGAGCATTCATTGGCGATTCCTCCTTGTAAGGCTAGTATCTCTTCTGAACAACTAAGCCGCCGATTCAGGCCATGCAAAAGCTCAGCAGCTTCCGACTATACCATTTCGCCGCGGACGGACAATTTTCCTGCTGTTTCCTTTTTTTGCGGAACCCCATAACGAAAAAACGCCCAAGCCGCAGCTCGGACGCAGTAGACTTCCTATTCAAAATCATGCCTTGCCCATCCTTACGCGTTCAGCCCGCTCTGCTTCTCTCTTACTTGCGCGAGCAAGCCTTTGAAATCTTGAAGCAGCTGGGCGAAATGGTCCGCCGAAAGCCCGCTTTGCTCGAGCAGCCGTTCCGGAACGGTGCACGCCTTCGCTTGAAGCGCCTTCCCTTCTTCCGTCAGCGTGACGATCACCTTCCGTTCGTCGTCGCCCGAGCGCTTGCGCACGACGAGATTCGCCGACTCCATCCGCTTAAGCAGCGGCGTAAGCGTACCGGAATCGAGATACAAGCGTTCACCCAGCTCTTTGACGGTAACGCCGTCCTTCTCCCATAGGACGAGCAGCGCAAGATATTGCGGATAGGTGACCCCCAGTTCGTCCAGCAGCGGCCGGTATGCTTTCGTCAATTCTCTGGAGCAAGCATAGATGGCGAAGCACAGCTGATTATCCAGCTTCAAGCGTTCATCGGGGACCGTCACTTCGCTTGCCCTCCGTCCTGCAGCAGCCGTCTGACGTCCGCTTCGATTTTATCCGGGGAGGTCGTCGGGGAATACCGCTTCACCACGTTGCCGCTTCGGTCGACAAGGAACTTTGTAAAATTCCACTTGATGCCGCTGAACAAAACGCCGCCTTTTTGCCTTTTCAGATAATCATACAGGGGGTGCGCATTGGGGCCGTTCACATCGATTTTGGCAAACAGCGGGAAATTAACGCCAAAATTGAGCGAGCAGGCGCTTTGGATATCCTCATTGCTGCCGGGCTCCTGATCCCGAAACTGGTTGCATGGAAAACCGAGCACCGAGAAGCCTTTATCCTTGTAGGCGTCGTGCAGCTTTTGCAGTCCTGTGAACTGCGGCGCGAAGCCGCATTTGGTCGCCGTGTTCACGATCAGCAGCACCTTATTCTCATACGCCGAGAGCGATTGTTCTTCCCCTTTGATGGTTTTGACCGAATAACCGTAAACGCTCATAGGATCGACTCCTTATATCGTAATTTTCGTAAAATTTAATTGTACACAATTTAATTTACAACAATTTTTACAAAAAGACAACTGCCTCATCATGGACTTCAATATATTGCGATACAAAGACAATTGGTATACTATATTTAGTGCCATCTTGCAAACGAAGGGAAAGAGAAAAATGAAGTCGATATGTGTTTACGCGGGTTCGAATCCGGGAACAAGTCCGGAATATGAGCGGTATGCGGTCAAGCTTGGAGAGCTGTTCGTTGAGAATGGTTATAAACTCGTTTACGGCGGATCCAAAATAGGGCTGATGGGCCGTCTTGCGGACACGGTTCTTGCGGGAGGCGGCGAGGCGGTCGGCGTTATGCCGCGCGGTTTGTTTCGCGGAGAAATGGTACATGCCCGGTTAACCGAGCTGATCGAGGTGGACTCGATGCACGAGCGAAAAGCGAACATGCAGCGGCTTGCGGACGGATTTATCGCGCTGCCGGGCGGCTTCGGTACGCTTGAGGAGCTTTTTGAAGCGGTGAGCTGGTCGCAGCTCGGCATACATAACAAGCCGGTCGGCTTACTGGACGTCGAGGGGTATTATGAACCGCTCGTCCGTTTCGTTGCACATGCGGTCGATGCCGGCTTCATCCATAGCACCCATGCAAGCCTTCTGCTGCTCGAACGCGACCCTGCACGCCTGATCGAGCGCATGGAATCGTTCCAGCCGCCGCAAAACGTCAACAAATGGTCGGAGCTGCCGGCTCGACCATAATGCATGAAAAGCCTGTGCGTCTTGCGTCGCCGCTGCAATGTGGCATCCGTGCTTTTGAGAAGCGGTGATTTTGCGAGGGAGATTGCGGGATCGGGTCGACGCGAGAAAGCCGTTAGGCGACATGGATGCCGAGCGGGCAATTCCATAATGAAGCTTGCGGCCCTTTGGAAGCAGGCGTTCACTAACAATCGACGAGTATACAGGAATACCGTCGAAAGCTATGTTGGCGTACGAAAGTACGGTGCAACTGGGAGCGCCAGTCCGACTTTGGGCAACTGGGAGCGTTAGTCCGATTTTGCGCAACTGAGAGCGCCAGTCCGACTTTTGGGCAACTGGGAGCGTCAGTCCGATTTTGCGCAACTGAAAGCCCCAGTCCGATTTTGCCCAATTGGGATCGACTCCGGACTACTCCCCTCGCCTGCAGTCCGAAAACGCGCGCTTGCAGCAGCTATTTCGCCGGGCACACCCGTAAATCCCTTCTCCAAGCAGGCAAATTCGGACTCCAGCTTAAAAGGCACCTCGATTCCTTGCTCCAAGCGGGTAAACTCGGACTACAGCACAAGGGACGATCTTCGATCCCATTTGCTAAGCAAAAACTCGAACTACAGCATAAGGGACGAGCTTCGCTCCCATTCGATAAGCAAAAAATATTTAGCGTAAGGAACCTCTGTCGTCCCTTTTATCATGTAGGCAAACTCAACTGCTGCCCGTTTCGTTTCAACAAATGGTCGGCCGCCTGCGTACCTAATTAAAGGGCGCAAAGCTCGATCTCGAAGCCGAGGTCTTCGATCATCCGGTGGTCCAGCGTCGCTTCTTGTCCTTCCGTAGTCAAATAATCCCCTACAAAAACCGAGTTCGCCGCATACAAGGCCAAAGGCTGGAGAGAACGCAGATTCAGCTCGCGGCCGCCCGACGCGCGGATCTCTTTGGACGGGCAAATGAACCGGAACAGCGCCAGCACCTTCAAGCATTTGCGCGGGTTAAGCTCCTTCAGCCCTTGAAGCGGCGTTCCCGGAATCGGATTCAGAAAATTGACCGGTATCGAATCGGCATCGAGCTCGCGCAGCGAATAAGCGATGTCGACGATATCACGGTTCGTTTCCCCCATGCCGACGATGCAGCCGGAGCAAGGCGACATGCCGGCGTTTTTCGCTTTATCAACCGTGTTCACCCGATCTTCATACGTATGCGACTTCGTAATGGAAGCAAAATGTCCTTCGCTCGTATTCAGGTTATGATTGTACCGATCCACTCCGGCTTCCTTAAGCCTATTTGCTTGATCCTCCGATAAAATGCCGAGACATGCGCAAATTTTCATCGGCATCGTCTCCTTAATTTCCCGCACCGCCTCGATCACCTGCTCCAGCTCTTTATTCGTCGGACCGCGCCCGCTGGCAACGATGCAGTACGTTCCGACCTTCAGCTCCAGCGCTTTGCGGGCGCCGTCCACAAGCGTCGTTTTTTCAAGCAGCGGATATTTACTGACCGGAGCCGTCGAGACGATCGACTGCGAGCAGTACCCGCAATCCTCGGGGCAAAGGCCGCTTTTGGCGTTGATGATCAGATTGAGCTTCACCTTCCTGCCGTAAAAATGCTTCCGCACCCGAAACGCCGCCTGCATGATCGCCAGCAGCTCGTCGTCATCCGCCTCCAGCACGCTCAGCGCCTCCGCCTCGGTAAGCAGCTCGCCCCTCAGCGCCTTATCGGCCAATACGTTCCAGTCATAAGCGGTGTATAGATTGGGTTGTGCAGTTTTCGTCATGTAAGCCTCCTGGGTAGTCGTATAAATGAACGCAGAAAAAAACGTTAACCAAAATAATAAAACAAGGTTAACGATTAATCAACCGCTAATTAAACGGCTCAGGAAAAGCTAATGGCATTACAGGTCTTGCCCTTACAGGCGCATTTGAGGCTCGCTATCCGAACGCGAACGAACGTTAATGCGCACAAAACCTCCAAACCCGAGGGTTGGAGGTTTTGTGCGCATTAACGTTCGGAAACCGATCTCGAACGGCTATTTAATAACGAGCACCGGAATTTTGGCGTGCTGCACGACGTTATGGCTGACGCTGCCGAGCACGAATTCGCCGAAGCTGCCCAGTCCTCTGCTGCCGATGACGATCACATCCGCATTCGTTTCTTCGGCATATGCGAGGATCGTCCTCGCCGGACTGCCTTGGCGGACTTCGATGTGTATGTCGGAAAAGTCGTTGATTTTTTCTTGAATTTTGGCGATCGCCTGATCGGAATACCCGTAGTACTCCTCTTCGTTCTTGATCGGAGGCACGAACATGATTTCCCCGACGACATAGGTCGGAATGTTAAAGACGTGAATGATGTCCAGTTTGGAATAATGATTCAGCTTGGCCAGCTTAATCGCGGTGTCGAGCGCTTTGTCCGAAGCTTCGGAGCCGTCATAAGCAACTAAAATTTTCGAGTATAACACGGTCATCACCCCATTCGTTTGATAAGAACAGGTTAGCAAGTTTCCGCCGGCTCTACTGTGAGAAATGTCACAGCTCCTGGCACCCGCTTCTCTATTCTTTCAATTCAAAGCTTATGTAAATGATACCATATGATAGAATCGAATAACAATTCGAAGGACGGCTTTTGCACCCTCCTTTCCGATCCGCCCGGCCGACATTAGCCCGTTTTGCCCCGAATCATGATACAATGTGGACAGGCAGCATCATTTTCAAGCGAAAGGAATCACCCCGTGAAAACGTTGATCATCGCCGAAAAACCCGATATGGGACGGACGATCGCGGCCGTTATCGAGCCGAAAGCGGCCAACAAACGAACGCATCTTGTCGGGCAAAATCATATCATTACATGGGCGATCGGACATTTGGTCGGCTTGGCCGAACCGGATCGCTACGATGACAAATATAAAAAATGGAACCTCGGCGACCTGCCGATCATCCCGGACTCGTTCAAGCTTATCCCGAACGCCAGGACGAAAGACCAGCTTGCGGTCATCGCCGCGCTCGCCAAGGAATGCGACAGCCTCGTCAATGCTTGCGACGCCGGGCGCGAGGGCCAGCTTATTTTTGCTTATATTCAGCAGCATCTGCGCTTGCGGCATCCGGTCAAACGGCTGTGGATTTCCGACCTGACGGCGGAGACGATCCGCCAAGGCTTCGATAGCCTCAAGGACGGCGCAGCGTACGAAAACCTGACGAAAGCGGCGAGAGCGCGCAGCGAGGCGGATTGGCTGATCGGCATGAACGGCTCGCGGGCGTTTACGACCCGGCATAACGAGTTGCTGTCCGTAGGACGCGTGCAAACCCCCGTGCTTGCCCTGGTGTACGACCGGCAAATTTTGATCGAGCAGTTTACGTCGTTAAAATTTTACGATGTGGAAGCAGCCTTCGACCAGCAGCAAACCTCCTACAAAGGGATGTGGCAAGGCGACCGGCTTACCGATCCTCAGAAGGCCGAAGCGATCGCAGCCAAGGTAAAGGGGAAAACCGGCAAAATCGCCAGCTATGAAGTGAAAGACACGAAGGAATATCCGTGGCGGTTATACGATTTGACGCTGCTGCAGCGGGAAGCGAACGGCAAATACGGCTTTTCGGCCAAAAAAACGCTCGATCTCGCCCAAGCGCTGTACGAGAAGCATAAGGTCATTTCGTACCCGCGTACGAACTCCAACTACGTCAACGATCAAAATATCGGCGACATGCACCGTGCGCTCGACGCCTTGAGGGGGACAGCATACGACGATCTCGTTCAGGGCGCGGAGAAGCGTTTCGTGCACAAAAACAACAAAAGCATCTGCAACCCTTCCAAGGTTGAGGATCACCACGCCATCCTGCCGACCGCCAAAAAAGCGGGAAGCCTGTCGGCCGACGAGCAGAAGGTGTACGACTTGGTCGTGCGGCGGTTTTTGTCGCATTTTTATCCGGCGGCGGAATACAAAATGCACACCGTGCTGACCGAGGTAGAAGGAGAAACGTTCAAAACGAACGTCAAGCAGCTGCTATCGCTCGGCTGGAAGGTCGTGTATCCGGATCAGAAAAACGCCGCAGCCAAAGGCAAGAAAGCCGATGAGGACGCGAAGGACAAAGGCGGTAAGCCGGGCGATGACGACAAGGAAGCCGTAGCGGAAATCGAAACGGATACGCCGTTCTCCGTCGATCCCGACTCCCCCGTTCTCTGCTCGGACGCGCAGGCGAAGGAAAAAGAAACGCAGCCGCCCAAGCACTTCACCGAAGGCACGCTGCTGAAGGCGATGGAGAGCGCGGGCAAGCAGGTCGAAGACGACGAGCTTCGCGAGGCGATGAAGGACTCCGGGCTCGGTACGCCGGCCACGCGCGCGGCGACGATCGAGCGGCTCAAAAACGTCGGCTACGTCGTCATGCAAGGCAAGCGGATCGCCATCACGACAAAGGGCCGCCTGGCCATCGAGCTCATCCGCGGCGCCGGCGTCGAGCTGCTGGCATCGCCGGAAATGACCGGCCAGTGGGAGCGCCGCCTGACCGACATTTCGCGCGGACAAGCAGCCGACGACGCCTTCATGGAGAAGGTGAAAAAATTCGCCGCCTTGATCGTCGATAAGGTGCGTATGCAGTCGCCGGCCGCGAAGCAGGCGTTCGCCGCAGGCGAGCAGCCCGCGAAGCGCGGCCGCGGCAGCCGGAGCGCCGACGGTGCCGACGGCGAAGGCGCGGGCAAGCGCGCAGCCGCAGCCGGCGGCCGCAC
>NZ_QMFB01000036.1 GCF_003285015.1 Paenibacillus contaminans
ACGCGGGTACGAACACCGTCACGGTTGTTGTAACAGCGCAGGACGGCACGACGAAAACGTACACGATCACGGTAACGCGAGCGAAGTCGAGCAATGCGGATTTGAGCGCGCTGACGCTGAGCGCAGGAGCGCTGGATCCGGTCTTCGCATCCGGAACGGAAAGCTACACGGTGAGCGTCGGCAACGCAGTTACGAGCATCGACGTGACGCCGACGGTTGCGGACTCGACGGCTACAGTGACAGTGAACAATGACACTATCAATTCAGGCAGTCCGAAGAATGTAACGCTGAACGCGGGTACGAACACCGTCACGGTTGTTGTAACAGCGCAGGACGGCACGACGAAAACGTACACGATTACGGTGACGCGAGCGAAGTCGAGCAATGCGGATTTGAGCGCGCTGACGTTAAGCGATGGAACGCTGGATCCGGTCTTCGCAGCCGGAACGGAAAGCTACACGGCGAGCGTCGGCAACGCGATTACAAGCATCGATGTAACGCCGACGGTAGCGGATTCGACGGCTACAGTGAAAGTGAACAATGACACCATCACTTCAGGCAATGCAAAGAACGTAACGCTGAACGTGGGTGCGAACACCGTCACGGTTGTAGTAATGGCGCAGGACGGCACCACGACTAAGACGTACACGATCACAGTGACGAGAGCGAAGTCGAGCAATGCGGACTTGGGCGCGCTGGCGCTAAGCGCGGGAACGCTGGATCCGGTCTTCGCAGCCGGAACGGAAAGCTACACGGCAAGCGTCGGCAATGCGGTTACGAGCATCGACGTAACGCCGACCGTGGCGGACTCGACTGCAAAGGTGACGGTGAATAACGACCCTGTCGCTTCGGGCAGCGCGAAGAACGTAACGCTGAATGTGGGTGATAACATCGTCACGGTTGTAGTAAAAGCGCAGGACGGCATGACAACGAAGACGTACACGATCACGGTGACGCGAGCGAAGTCGAGTAATGCGGACTTGAGCGCGCTGACGATAAGTGAGGGAACGTTGACGCCTGGATTTACAACAGGCGATGTCAGCTATACGGCAAGCGTCGGCAATGCGGTGACGAGCATCGACGTAACGTCGACCGTTGCGGATGCAACTGCGACAGTGACGGTGAATGATGACCCTGTCACTTCGGGTAGCGTGAAGAGCGTAACGCTGGATGTGGGTACGAACACCATTAAGGTAGTAGTGACAGCGCAGGACGGCACGACAGCGAAAACATACACGATTATGGTAACAAGAGCGAAGTCGAGCAATGCGGACTTGAGCGCGCTGACGTTAAGCGATGGAACGCTGAATCCGGTATTTTCCGCCGGCAATGGCAGTTACACAGCGAGCGTCGGCAATGAAGTGACGAGCATCGACGTGACGCCGACCGTAGCGGACTCGACTGCAACAGTGACGTTGAATGATGACCCGGTTGCTTCGGGCAGTTCGAAAAACGTAACGCTGAACGTAGGTACGAACACCGTCACGGTGGTTGTAACGGCACAAAACGGCACGACGAAGACGTACACGATCACGGTGACGCGAGCGAAGTCGAGCAACGCGGATCTGAGCGCGCTGATGCTGAGTGCGGGAACGTTGACGCCAGTATTTAATGCCGGTAATGAGATCTATACGGCCAGCGTCGGTTTTGACGTGACGAGCGTAAATGTGACCCCGATCGCAGCCAATACTGCGGCTGTAATTGAAGTTAACGAAAAGCCGGTCGTATCGGGCCATGCGGAGAATGTAACGCTTGACGTAGGCGCCAACGCGATCAAGATTAATATGACTTCCGAGGACGGCGCGACGACGAAAACGTATAACCTGATTGTCACGCGTCTATCCAACAATACAAGCTTAAACGAGCTGATTCTTACGCTAGGGGAACAGAACATAGCGGTGACAGGCGATAACTATTCGACTTCCATCACTAATGCGGTTTATAGCGCGACGGTTACCGCTTCCGTTTACGACGCGAATTCGTCTTTGCAAATCAACGGAGTGACCGTGGCAAGCGGATCGAGCAGCGATATTCAACTCGCCGAAGGGCCGAATACGATCGTAGTTAAGGTTACGGCTCAAGATCTAAGCGTCAAAGAATACGCAATAACGGTAACGCGTTTCGGGAATGCCGAGCTTAGCGGGCTGGCCGTGAGCGGCGTAGCCTTAACGCCTCCGTTCAATCTGAATACGCTGACTTATACGGGAAGTGTTTCTTATGACGTATCCTCTGTGACGGTGACGGCTTCGGTTTACGACCCGAATGCCAAACTAACGATTAACGGCATTGAAGGAAATACGAATCAAGCAAGCTTGCCGATAAGCTTGGCAGTAGGTAATAACGACATTGAAATCCTGGTAACGCCGACGCACGGAACGCCGCAGAAGTATACGATTACGATCTCCCGGGCTCCTTCGAATATGACAAGCCTGCTCGGACTGAGTATTAACAATGGTAACGTAAAGGTCGACAAAGCGGCTGACGAAAAAAGCTACTCCGCTACCGTCAGCAATTCCGTTTTGGGCATTACCGTGAAGCCTCAGCCGACGGATCCCGACGCTATCGTCAGGGTAAACGGAGCGGCGCTGAGTCCGGACGGAAACTCGGCAACCATTGCGCTGAATACCGGTATCAATGAGATTTCCATTTCCGTAACGGCTCCGGACGGTTCGGTTCAGGCCTATAAGCTTTTCGTGACCCGCCTTGAAGCGGCGACTCCGCCGGTCATCGTGACGCCTGACCCGCCGGCCGCCACGGTTCCCGATAAAGTAAAGATCGACGGAGGGGACGGTACGAACAATATCTCCATTGAAGTCGTTCGTGAACGGACGCCGGATGGACGGGTTATCGACAAGGTTACTGTGACGCCCGAATTGATAAAAGATTTGTTCGAAGCCGTTCCAGGCGGCGTTCAAAACATAATCAGACTTGTCATTCCGAAAATTCCCGAAGGAAGCAGCGAGTTCAGTTTTTCGTTTCCGACGAGTGCGATGGAGGCTATGAGCGAGTACGGCTCTATACTTCGCATCCAAATGGATGACATTCAAATCAATATTCCGAAAGAAACGATTGCAACTAACGTACAGTGGGGAGAAGGCATGTATTTCCGTTTCATCCCCATGGCGACGGAAGCCGTGAAGCAGGAGACGGTGAACCGGGTCATGACTTCGCAAGTCGTAACGGAAGCGGCCAGAGGAGGCATAGCCGTACTTCACGGTACTCCGATGACGATCGAGTCGAACGTCATGAACAAAGAAACAAAAATGACGTTCTCTCTCAAAGGCGCCGCCATTCCTGCGGATCCGCTGGAGCGTGAAGCATTCTTGGCTTCGCTGGGCGTTTATATCGAACATAGCGACGGGGAAAAAGTTCTGAAGAAAGGGCAGATCGAATACGATGGCCAGGGGAATCCCGTAGGTATCGAAATTGTTGTCACGAAGTTCAGTACATTTACGGTAATCGAGGTTCAGAAGAAGCAGGTCGGAACCGATACGTATAAAAGCTGGATCGACGGCTATCCGGACGGAACATTTAAACCGCAGCGGCTCATTACGCGCGCGGAAGTAGCGAGTATTCTTGCGAGAGTACTTTCCGATCCCGGCCGGAATAACGGCTCGCAATCGTTCAGCGATGTTTCCGAAAGCCACTGGGCGGCGTCCGCCATCCAAAAAGCTCAAGCTGCGGGTTGGATTAGCGGTTACCCGGACGGATCGTTCAAGCCGGATGCGCCGATTACGAGAGCCGAGCTCGCCGTCATTTTTGCAAGACTGAATAAGCTGGAAGCGGCTGCGGGCAGTGTATTCTTCACGGACACGCAAGATCATTGGGCCGCCGGTTTCATCCAAGCCGCCAAAGCTGCAGGATTGCTCGCAGGTTACGAGGACGGTTCCTTCCGTCCGGATCGCCAGCTGACGCGTGCAGAAGCGGTTAAGGCATTGAATACGCTGTTGAAACGACCAACGCCGGAGTTTGGGAAAGACGTATGGATGGATGTGACGAAACAGGAGTGGTTTTGGGCGGACGTTCAATCCGCTTCCGCATCCTTCAACATGATTCGTTATGAGGACGGCAGCAGTTTTACCAGTATGATTTCTGAATAACAGAGCGCGAAACTGAAAAGAAAAACCTGCTGGGCAGCGGCTCAGCAGGTTTTTTGTTCGTTTGGCGGCGAATTTCGCTGAAAGCAGCAGGTGTCGAGCCCATGTTAGCCTACTATCATCAGCTAAGCCCACTCCCTCAAAAAGTAAAACAAATTTGCTCCGGAGCCGGGTTGGCGACGGCTTTAACGGCGGTCGTTTTATGCCGCTCCTGAAAAGCCTCATGATCCGTGAGCCGATAACGGGACAGCAGAGCTTTGACGGTTTCTTTCACTTTTGCGCGGTATTCGGACGGCGGATAACCGGAGCCGTGATACATATTGCCGTAGGCGGCAGCCAGATGCTCGTCGTATTGGCGCAGGGCGCCGAAAAACCACAGCTTCACTTCGGGCGTACTCAATCGCATGACCGAGGACATGACGAACTGGGACCGGCAGCTTGCCGCTTGCGCCAACAGCTCCTCCAGATCTTCGGGCCGATCGGTTATATAAGGCATGACGGGAGCCAAAAAGACGCCCGCCGGAATTCCTTCCTCAGCCAGATGCCGAACCGCCTCCAATCTTTTCTCGGGAGCGGGAGTAGAAGGCTCAAACGCTTTCCAAACGGTCTTATTTAGCGTGTTGACGCTCAGGTTGACCGATATTAACCTCATCCGCTTAAGCAGGTCGAGATCCCGTAAAATCAAAGGAGAGCGCGTTGTAATGGTGGTCGGAACCTGGAATTCGGCCAGCACCTCCAAACAGCCGAGCGTGAGCTGCTCTAAAGCTTCCCTCGGCTGATAAGGATCGGTCGCCGTACCGATCGCAACGCGGCCGATGCCGTCCAGTCCTTTTTTGGAGCGGGCCCTCTTAAGAAGCTGCTCGCGCAGGACCGCAGGTGCGTCACTTTTGACGAAAATATGGTTTTGAAACGCATCGTCCGCTTGTTCGCCGAGAAAAGAATGCGTGGAACGGGCGTAACAAAAGCTGCAGCCGTGCATACAGCCGCGGTATGGATTGATTGACCATTCGAATGGCATGGAAGGCGCTTTGACAGCATTTAGCACGGATTTGATTTGTACCTTTTCGTAGCGGATATGCCGCTTCGGTTTCACGAAAATCACCGCCGTTATACGAATGTATGTTCTTGTTTAGACGAGTGTATCATAACGCTCGATCGCTCACAACATGGGAAAACTGGCAAAATAACAATCGTAAACGAAGGACATTTTTGTCCTGCCGCCGAAATAGGTTACAATAAGAAAGCAAACACACATGTATAAGGAGACTCGAATATGACCACTTTTGAACAGAAACTAGAGCAATATGCCGAGCTGATCGTCAAGGTTGGCGTCAACGTTCAGCAAGGGCAGCAGGTATTCGTCACCGGCTCGATCGAAATGGCTCCTCTTGTGCGTCTTGTGGCAGGCAAATCGTACGAGGCTGGAGCAAGCAACGTTCACGTTGACTGGACGGACGAGTCGCTTTCGCGCTTGAAGTACGAGAAGGCGTCGGACGAGTTTTTTACAAAGTTTCCGGAATGGGAAGCGGACAAAAGACATTCGTTCGTCGATGCAGGAGCTGCGTTCATCGCGATCATTTCCCCGAACCCGGATTTGCTGAAGGGCATCGATCCGCAGCGGATCGGCAATTTTCAGAAGGCGTCCGGCCAAGCGCTTGAAAAATACCGCAGAGCGGTTCAATCGGACAAAGTCAGCTGGACGGTTGTCGCGGCTTCGACTAAGGGATGGGCGACGAAGGTTTTCCCGCAGGACAGCGAGGACAGTGCGGTGGAGAAGCTGTGGAACGCCATTTTCGACTCGGTTCGCCTGAACACGGACAATCCGGTTCAAGCGTGGGATCAGCACAACGCCACTCTACATAAGAAAGTCGATGTTTTGAACGGGAAGCATTTTCATAAGCTGCGCTACACGGCTCCGGGTACGGAGCTTACGATCGAATTGCCCGAGAAGCATATCTGGGTAGGGGCGGGAAGCACAAGCGTCGACGGCGTTCCTTTCATGGCGAACATGCCGACGGAGGAAGTGTTTACGGTTCCTTACCGGAACGGCGTCAACGGCTATGTGACCAGCACGAAGCCGCTCAGCTACGGCGGAAATATTATCGACAACTTCAAAATTACGTTCGAGAACGGCCGCATCGTGAAGGTGGAAGCCGAGCAGGGGCAAGAGATTTTGCAGCGTCTCGTCGATACGGACGAAGGCTCTCATTACTTGGGCGAAGTTGCGCTCGTCCCGCATGAGTCCCCGATTTCGCAATCGAACATTTTGTTCTACAACACGCTGTTTGATGAAAATGCGTCCAACCATTTGGCGATCGGCAGCGGCTACGCGTTCAATGTGGAAGGCGGCAAAACGATGTCGCCCGAGGAGCTCGTCGAGAATGGCGTCAACAGCAGCATCACACACGTCGACTTCATGATCGGCTCCGCCGAAATGGATATCGACGGCGTCTACAAGGATGGCACGACGGAGCCCGTGTTCCGCAAAGGAAACTGGGCGATCTAATGATGAGCGGATACCCTGCGATGAAGTCGCATGCGGTATCCTTTTTTTTGGCTTAAATCGTATTTGAACCTCCAGTTACTGGAGATAGTAAAATAACGTATCGGAGGTGAAAGGTTTGCATTCAAACAGCGGCACGGATTTGCAGAAGTTTCCTGTTTCTGATTCTAGAACGGAGGTTGGAACCTTTACGATCGGGGAAGTAGCCAAAATGATTGGGTCTAAGGTCAGAACCGTCCGTTACTACGATGAGATCGGATTAGTAAAGCCTACTAGTTATACAGAGGGGGGGCATCGATTATATACGACCGAAGATATATGGCGTTTAGAGCTGACAACAACCTTGCGTTATCTGGATTTTGGCATTGATGAAATAAGCCAGCTGATTTCCGGGGAATTACCCGTTGACAAAGCGCTCGACTGGCAGATCGAATCGCTTACGACGCAGGTTAGCGCGCTTACAAATATGATTTCGATTTTGCGTCAAGCGAAGCGGCACCAAGGGGATTCCTTGCGCTATATGTACGATCTCATTCATGAAAAAGCATTAAATATCGAAAAACGTAAACAGTTCATTTCCGAGAAAGTAGAGGCCTCTCATATTTTTGACGGGATTCCTTCAGAATGGAGAGATCCTATGTTATATTTTTTCAATAAATACATTATCAATCAAGAAAAAATATCCGCTAAACAAACAGCCGCTTGGAATGAGCTGCAAGAACTCATAAGCAATCCCAAATTTATGAAGGATTTGAAAAACATTGAGTTTTTCTTCGTTCATATGGATCATCAGCCTCGTTATGATGCTGCCATATGGGTCAGAAAGCTTGAGGATATTCACGACCGATTGAACCAAGCTTTGGAGAAAAAACGGGCTGCCGACAGTCCTTATGTACAGGCCATTGTCGAGGAAATGATCATGCTGTATGCGAATTCAAAGCAAGCTTTCAATAAAGAGGATTTTCTCCGCTCCTTTGCCGAGTATGCCCAGAAAACCAGAACACCGCTTCTCGAACGCTGCAATACGTTATGTTCCATTATAAGTCCACACTTCAACCTGCTTTCAAAGGGAAACCTCGTGCTTTTTCAAAGCTTGCAACGGAAGCTGGAACAGATGGAAAATCAATCATGTGAGCAGCCCAAAGGCTAAGGCCTCCGGGCTGTTCGCATGTGGTATCAGCCTTTTTCCAGCGTAAACGCCGGATGTTCGCCAATATTTTGCTCCAATCGCTTAAATGGCTGCTGCTTTAAATAATGATCGAAGAAATCCTGCGAGTAATCGTTAATAAGGCGGTGAGCTTTTCGTATATCGACTCCTTCCATCTTTTCATATAGCGGTGAAAACAAATATAAGTCGGAGAAGCCCATATGCTTCATCTCATTAATTTTCATCCAGTAATTACCGCCAACGGCTACATGCTTGTACCGCGGCAGCGTTTCCTCTATAAATTTGGCAAACGCCTTATCATCCGTGCTTGTTGCATCTCTTATCGTGTCATCGGCGCTCATCATCATAAACGGCTTTTTCAGCCCTTCTTCCGGAACCCGCAGTTTGCCGTATAAAACGCCGTCCATATTGATAGCTGCCTTAACTCTGGAATCCGTCATTAGCATCTGCGCGCTAGTCGCCCCGCCAAAGGAATGGCCAAACATCCCCACATTGTTCATATCCATTCGACCTGTAAAACGGCGGTCCGGATCATTCCCCGCCAGCTTCTCCACTTGGTCCAGCACAAACTTGGCATCCGCCACCCAGCCTTCATTAGCTTTATCCAAGTAGGCGATGGAGCTGGTATCTTGCGGCACATAATTTGCCACACGGCCATTGGAAAAAACGGAAGCTGTGCTGCTGTAAGTGTGATCTATGCCTACCACGATATATCCATGGCTGACTAATTGTTCGATCTGAAAGGTGTTCTGATTTTTATGTCCGCTAAATCCATGTGAGAAAAGGAGCACCGGATAAGCGGGTTCCCGATTGGAAATTTCCGCATTCTTGATGGCATTTGTTTGGACATAACCGAAAGTTGTAAACAGAAACTTCGGCAAATTCAGAACCTGACTATACCCCTCTGCAAAAACATCCGGGTTGGAAATATAGGAATCCGTCTTTCCCTTAGCCTTCGAATCTGCAGGATACCAGATCTGTATCATTAATTCGCGCTTGTCGCCAGGATCCGGCGTGAGGGTTTCTTCCCGCCGATCATCCATCCAATCGTAGGTGACGGTGCCGATTTTGTACGGGCCTGTAGGCTTCTCGAAGGTGAATATCGGAAGGATAAGCGGCAGCGCCACGGCCACAGATGAATAGATGACCGCTAGCGCTGTCACCGTAACAAGCTTTGCACGGGGCATTTTTTTTGCAGTCCGCTCTACCGGCTCTCCGAGCTTGGACATCGATCTGACAGCGAAGATCAAGAGTGGAACTGCCGTCATCGCATAAGCCGGAATCATTTGCCAACGCATTCCTTCAATGACCCCATGCATCAACATGATGATGGCGGAAACGCCGAAACCAATAAGCAGCCCGCGCTGCGACTTGTTTTTGGCAAATAGGATCCAGCCAACCAGCAAAATATTGATGACAATAAACAACATCTCAAAAGATCTCATAAGAATAAAACCTCCTCGTTTACAATTAGCAACTAGCCGCTTGCTAATTCAAACGATACAATCTCCAGCAGGTGAAGATTCAAGCCTTATTTTGCGTTTATTATTTATCCGTTCGCAGACCGGCGGTTGTGCCGCGCTCAGCACCATGCATGGAAGACTGCGGCTTGACTTGCAGGCGATCGTTTGGCTTATAACCATTCTTTCCGGCCCGTTCCGAAGAGGAATCGGTATAATGGAAGAAATGTAAGCTTTAAAGGGAAGTGAAATGATGTTGAATAAAGAAACGGAAACGCGGCTGAGCAAGTTTATGACCAAGCTGCTGCGTCATACGCCAGGGGCTTACGGTCTCGTTCTGGATCCGACGGACGGATCGTACAGGCTGGATAAGCTGCATAGCGTAATTCGTTCGCAGCCCAATTGGTCCCGGGTCACGATCGAGGATATCGAACAGGTAGTGAAGAGCTGCGAGAAGCAGCGTTTTGAAATAAAAGACGGACGCATCCGCGCAAGGTACGGTCACAGTCATGACAAGGTTCAGTACGAGCCGGGCACCCCGCCGGATAGTTTGTATCATGGAACGAATACGCATGCGGCTCCAACTATAATGAGCGAAGGCATACGTCCGATGGGCAGGCAATACGTGCATCTGTCGGAAGGGACGCATTTTGCGACGCTTGCGGGGAAAAGGCGGGGGGAGCTCGTTATTTTGAGCGTCGATACGCGTAAGGCGGCTGCGGCCGGTACCCGGTTTTATTATGCAGGGAATGAAGTGTGGCTGGCGGATTCCGTACCTCCTTCATGCTGTGCGATTTTTACGAACACCAAGGAGGAAGAAGGCAATGAATAAACAAATCGTCGATATTGGCGTTAATCTCATCCATCGGTCCTTTCAACAGGATCGCGATCAAGTCATATCTCGCGCGGAAGCGGAAGGGGTATGGCCGCTCATTTTGACGGGTACGCATATGCGAAACAGCGAAGAGGGCGCCCGGTTTGCGGGCAAATTTCCAGGCAAGCTGTATACGACTGCGGGCATTCACCCCCATGATGCAAAAAGCTGCGACGCGGGAACCATCCCGAAGCTTCGCGAGCTAGCGGCGCTTCCGCAGGTCGTGGCCATCGGAGAATGCGGCTTGGACTACAACCGCGATTTTTCGCCGCGCGACGTGCAGCGCAAATGGTTCGAGGAGCAGGTGCGGCTTGCTTGCGAGCTGGATATGCCGCTGTTTCTGCATGAGCGCGAAGCGTTTCGCGACTTCAAAGCGATCCTGGACGAGCACAGGAGCCGGCTGGGACGGGCGGTCGTCCACTGCTTTACGGGCAGCGAAACGGAGCTTCGCGTCTATTTGGAGATGGGGCTGTACATCGGCATCACCGGATGGATCTGCGATGAACGACGAGGCAGCCACCTAAGGAAGCTCGTCAAAATCATTCCCCCTGACCGGCTCATGGTAGAAACGGACGCTCCGTTCCTGACGCCCCGGGATTTGCCGAACAAACCGGCCGACGGACGGAACGAGCCGGCGTTTTTGCCGCATATCGTCAAGACGATCGCAAAGTGCGTGGGCAAAAGCTTCGACGAAATGGCCGAGTCGACGACGAAGACGGCGAAGGCGTTTTTCGGGGTGTAGGCGTCGAATATCGAAAGTCCGGTAAACGATCGTTATAACGAAACTTTCCGCTCTACGGTGATTGACCGCCGCGGGTGGTGCCGCTATGATAAAAGTACTTAAACGAAAGGAGGCCGAAGACGATGACCGCAAGTATTCAGAAGTCGAACATAGTGCCGCCAATTGCAAACGAACGTTCATCGCTCGTCGGCCTCTACGGAGAAACATGATAGACGGGGATTGTTTTCCGTATTCACGGGAAACGATCCGCTTCTTTGCCGAACCGACCGAGCCGTGGACGAAACGTCCGCGGTTTTTTCGTGTTTGCAGCACGTGGGCGCAGATCTAAAGCGCGGTAAACGCGCCGCCTAGAAGAACGGCGAAGCCGGATATTTTGGCTCCCGTTCGCGCGGGTAAACGATATTTTTCAACTAGAAAGGGTTATTTATATATGGAAACAATCATGAACGATGCCTATTACAGGCAAGTAAAGCTTCCGGCGGGGCTGCTGCACGTGTACGCCAGCTCGCCGTTATACGAAACGCTCGACTACAAAGTATTCGAGATGGCCAACAACAATCTGCAAATTCCGAACCAGCGGTATATGAGCTACACCCCGGACGTCCATGTGGGCGTCGGCACATGCATCGGCACGACGGCGGTTTGGGATGCGGGAGACGGCTACGTATCGCCTTCCATCGTAGGCAGCGATATCGGCTGCGGGATGCGCGTGCATCTGACCAACATGCACCGAGACGAGCTGAAAGAGGTGAAGCTGCGCCGCAAGCTTGTGAAAGCGATCGAGCGGAATATGCCGGTGGAGGAGCATGCGCGGGGATATTTTTCGGATATCCGGCTGGAGCATGTGGTTGCGAAGGGCCTGCACGGCCTACCCAAAAAGTACGTCCCCGACCACTACTCGCCGCGCAAGGCGACTTCGCTGACGCATGTGGAGCGCAGCAAATTCCATTTCGATCAGGAAGCGCTCGACCGTCTGCCCGCCAACGTCTGGCACCGCTCGCACCGGCAGCTCGGTACGCTTGGGAACGGGAATCATTTTGTAGAGATTCAGGCGGTGGAAATTGCCGAAGAAAACCGGGAGGTTGCGGAGAAATGGGGGCTTTTTGACGGGCAGGTCATCGTGATGATCCACTCCGGCTCGCGCGCTTGGGGAGGGGCGGTCAGTCAGCACGGCAGCACCGATATGGCCAAAATGATGCGCAGCGCCGGGCTCGGCACGGCGGATCCGAGGCTTGTTTTCGGCCCGCTCGATCATCCGGCGTCGCAGGTATATGTCAATCTTATGTATTCGGCGCTCAATTACGCGGTCGTCAACCGGCATTTGATCGCATACGCCGTTCGCGAAGCCGGGCAAGAGGTGTTCGGCTCCAAATTTCAGATGACGACGCTGTATGATTTGATGCATAACTATGCATGGGAGGAGTCGCATGAGGGCGCATCGCGCTTCGTGCACCGGAAAGGGGCTACGCGTTCGCTGCCGCCGGGTCATCCGGACAATCCCGCCCCCTATATGGAAACGGGGCATCCGGCGCTTATACCGGGATCGATGGGGACGGCCTCTTACTTGATGGTCGGCAGGCCGGGAGGCGCGAGCAATTATCATTCGATTTGCCACGGCGCTGGCCGCATTCGTTCCCGGAGCGCTACGAAACGGCTGATAACGATCGACGAGTTTTCGTCGTCGCTGCGGGTCGGAACAGAGGACGAAGTGGTCGTCAATCACCGGTCGCTTGAAACGATTTTGGACGAATCGCCGCAGGCCTACAAAGATGTGGATCAAATTATCGAAAGCGTCGTGGGGGCCGGCTTAGCCGAAGTGGTAGCCAAATGCAAGCCGCTGGCGACCGTCAAAGGAGCGTAACATGAGCGAAACGAGAACAGAAATGAACGCGAAGCAGACGTTAGTAGCGAAAGTTAAGTCAGATGCGGCGCAATTGGGTGACGCGAAAGCCAAGCCAGATGCGATAAAGCAGCCGGCCATAGCGAAAGCTGAGCAAGCAGCGACCAAGCAGCCATCCGAGGCGAAAGCCGGTCAAGCGGTGGTCGAGAGGCAGTCCGAGGCTAAAGCAGAGTCAATGGTGGTCGAGCAGCCGTCTGAGGCGAAAGCGAAGTCAGCGGCGATCGGGCAGCCGTCCGTGGCGAAAGCGGCGGTCAGACAAACGGCCTCGGCTAAAGCCAAGGCCGCGGCGATCAAGCTGTCGGCTGAGCAAAGCAAGCCTTCGCCGTTGTACGAGGACTTCGCCTATGTCATTCGGGCCGTTCATGCGATGCTGGCGAACAAGTACGGGAAGGCGTTCCACATGTACGAAAGCGACGACGGCAATGAGGAATATTGGACGATGCTGGAGGAAGACGTCCGCGGGAACGGCGGCGGGGTCGAGCTGGTCGGACGTATTTTCGAGCAGGTCGAGTCGAAGGCGTTCGCTTACGATGCGGAAGCTTCGGAGGCGGGGCATCGCATTTTTCCGTCGGTGCGCAACAATGTGTTCGCTTATCCCGAGTGGGGAGTGGCGCTGGCGCGGGTGCCCGTTTTTCGGAACCACGGCATGTTTGCCGAGGACTTCGTGTTTGCCGTCAGCGACGAGGCGCTGCTGAATTTCCTCGCCTACACCCGCGAACGGCTGCGGGAACAGGACCGGCGAAGCGTGACGATTTATACGGACAGCCGTCATGGCATCGAGACGGAGCTGGTGCCGATGACCCGCATGGTGGAACGGGATGAAGTGATTATGAGCGACACGGTGAAAAAAGAAATTTTTCGCT
Organism: Paenibacillus contaminans; assembly: GCF_003285015.1. Lineage (GTDB taxonomy): Bacteria > Bacillota > Bacilli > Paenibacillales > NBRC-103111 > Paenibacillus_V > Paenibacillus_V contaminans. Next base: position 13,608 of record NZ_QMFB01000036.1, read on the forward strand.
CGATCGACCAATTTTTTATCGGCGACCGCGGGTTCTTTCAGAAGTTCGGAATCCCGTATAAAAGAGGGATTTTGCTGTACGGCAGGCCCGGCAATGGAAAAACTACGCTCGTCAAATCGATCGCCGGAAGCGTGAAGGCGCCTGTCGCCTACTGGCAAATTACCGAGCATACGTGCAGCGAATCGATCCAGGAAGTGTTCCAAGCCGCGGTGAAAAAAGCCCCGATGATTCTCGTCATCGAAGATATCGACTCGATGCCGGTGCAGGTCCGATCGTATTTTCTGAATATGCTGGACGGCGCGACGTCGAAGGAAGGCATTTTTCTTATCGGCACGACCAACTATCCGGAGAAAATCGATCCCGCTTTGATAAACCGGGCGGGCCGGTTCGACCGAGCCTACGAGATCAAGCTGCCGACGTCGGAGCTAAGGCTTGCGTATTTGCAGCGCAAAGGGCTGCAGGAGCTTTTGGGCGAGGATGGCATGCGGGACGCCGTTAGGCAAACGGACGGCTTTACGTTCGCACAGTTGAACGAGCTGTACGTATCGGCGGTGCTGGAGTGGCACGGGGAGGGGCATGTCAACGTGGCGGCAATCGCCAGAAGCATGAAGGCGGAGCACGACAAAGGGCGCACGCAGGTGTGGCTGAAGGATGAAGAGGAGCCGCGCGTCGGTTTTTTGGCGGCGGAGCGGGCATAGTCCTCTGATTATACCGGCCTGTAGGCCGGTTTTGGCGCGAGTGCGCCCATAAGCTTCGGGGTTCTTTTTAGCAGGATAACGGCGGTGGCTTCCGTTAGTACTGGATGTCCGCCGATTCCTATTTCCGGTATACCGCCAAAAGCGGTGAAAGCAGTCCCCAAGTGCTTTTTTTTAATAGCGACACATGCAGCGAGACGGCTCTTTGCGGAGTGATCTCGCTGTTATTTTTTTGTAATGGGTTCGGAGCCAGGCGCGACGTTCATATATTTTGTTACAGGGTTTGAAAGGAAAGCATGCCCGAATGTGGAAATGGTTAAAAGCCGGAAAGCGCGCGCGATTCGTCTAGGTTGTTCGATTCGGGAAGTTTTTTGTTTGCGCGCGGATCGCAGATTGCCGGTAACATTTAGCTGCTGTAAGTCGTTTTAATGATGTAAGGAAACGCCAAACTACTTTGCTCGAGAGGGATATGATGAATGCTGTAACCGAAGCTTATATCGATTCGCTCGCTTTGAATGCCGCCGCTATGAAGAACGGACGGGACTTGGCCAAGAAGAACAGCTTTCCGAAGCTGTGCAGGTCCGAAGACGAGACGCTTCTGTTCGGCGAGTGCAAAGGCAGCGGGAAAGAGCCGTACCGGTGCTCCGCCGATTTTGTGAAGCCCGAAAGCCCGGTGTTTCGCTGCTCCTGTCCGAGCCGTCAGTTCCCGTGCAAGCACATTTTAGGGCTGCTGTATGCTTATGCGGTCGGCAGCGCTTTTCAAACGGAGGACATTCCGGAGGATATCGCGGACAAACGGGACAAGGCGGTAAAACGGGAAGAAAAGAAGAAGGAAGCCATAGCCGGCGATGATACGCCTCCGGTCGCGAAGAAGACGAACAAATCCGCGTTAGTCAAAAAAATATCTGCGCAAATGGAAGGAATCGAGCTGCTTGACAAGCTGCTCCTTCAAATCGTGCAAACCGGGCTCGGCGGAATAGACGCCAAAATGGCGCGTATGCTCGAAGACCAGGCCAAGCAGTTAGGCAACCATTATGTGCCTGGCGTGCAGGCCGCTTTTCGCGAGTTTCTGCTGTTATTCCAAGGCGATGGCGAACGGGAAGCGATCTACACGGAAGCGATAGACAAGTTGACCTCCCTGCAGACGCTTGTTAAGCGGGGCCGGAGCTATTTGACGGCTCGAAAAGAAAACCCGGATACGCCTCTGGCAACCGATTCGGCCATCGAAGAATGGCTGGGGCATGCCTGGCAGTTGTCCGAGCTGCGCGAAAGCGGGCTTTTGGTGCGTGACGCCGAGCTGCTGCAGCTTGCGTTCCATTCTTATGGTGACGACGCTCGAAGCGAATACGTGGATGAAGGGTACTGGCTGGAGCTGGCAAGCGGCAAAGTGTACGCAAACAGGAATTACCGGCCGTACCGGGCGGTAAAGCATATGAAGGAGGAGGACACGCTTCATCCGGTTGTGAAGGCGAAGGAAGCGCTCGTCTATCCGGGTGATGCGAATCCTAGGCTCCGCTGGGAGGATCCGGTTTTCCGCGAGCCGGAAGAGCGCGATTTTGCCGCAATACGCGGGCATGCCCGGAGAGCGTATGCGGAAGTCATTAAGCAGGTAAAGGATCAGATGAAAAATCCGCTTTCGGATAAGCATCCGGTCGTCCTGCTGCATGTGAAGGAGATCGTGAAGCAAGGCGAAGCCTACGCGCTGGAAGACGGGCAAGGGAAGCGGATCGCGCTCGGCGATATCAAGCGTCTGCAGCAGCCGTCCGTACAGCTTCTGCCGCTTTTGAAGAAGGCATATTTAAAGGAACAGGCGATGCTTGTCATGTTCGAGCATGATTTGGGGACAGGCCAGCTGCTTGCTCAGCCTTTGACGCTGATTACCGAGCAAGAACGGATTCGGCTGTTGTATTGAAGCGATCGTAACTGGATTTTCTACAGCTAATTATTTGATTTTCGCTTAATTGGCTTAAGTAACTGGATTTTCTGAAGCTAAATATCCGAAAAAAGCGTATTTCCTGGATAACGGCGAAACTAGCTGCAGGTTTTCCATTTCGTTGCCCGAAACGAGGGGAAATGCGGAAAATAACTGTATGTTTTCCATTTAGCATACGATTGCGCGTAAGGTTGGCGAAAGGAGTGAACTGCCTGCAAACGTTCGACTAGGGAGGCAGTTACAAAAAGTTACCTTTCAGACTATAGCGGCCTTTCGCACAACAGAGGTAGTTTTCGGCGAGAGTCCGACTGAGGTTCCATAAAAGCGAGTTTGTTTCACGCTGTTAGTTTGAACGCGCACTAGCACTTAAAGGAGTATATCCGATGAGCATACCAGTTTTACAGGAGCTGCATAACGAGGTTCGCCGGCTGTTTATAGCCGGGAGCGGGATGGCGGCGGGCGATATGCGGCTGAACAAGCTGCTTCCGCAGCTGCGGAAGCTCGGCGAAAGCGCCCCGGTGCTCGGCCGGCTGGCCGACGGCGTCGAGCAGCTTGTCGAGGCGGGGACGGAGCAGGCGTCGGGGAAGCTGCTTGAGCTCGGCACGCTGCTGCATGCCGTCCTCTACACGCAAGGACGGACGGAGGCGAAGGGGAGCGTGACGCTTATTGAAGCCGCTGAGACGTCCTGCTTTACGCAGGTGCCGTACCGCAAGCTGAAGCCCTTGCTGGAGGCGTTGACGCAGAAGGGCGGCGGCCGTTTGGAAGTCGTGCGGCAAGGCTTCGAGGAGAAGCTGTTCGACGATATGCGCACGCTCATCCCGGCCATCGCGGCGCTGGACGACAGCTTCGCAGAGCTCGCCGAATATATGGCGCAGACGGTCGTTCCGACCCTCGGCGCACCTGCTCTCCCCTTGCTGAAAGCGCGCTTCGACCTGCAAGGAGGCAAAGGCGACGCCAGAAGGCTGCAGCTTATCCACCGGCTCGCCGGAGCGGCGGAGCGGGAGCTGCTCGTACAGGCTGCGGCGGAAGGCTCGCTCGATGTCCGCACGGGGGCGATCGAGCTGCTCGGCGATTACCCCGAGCTGGAGCCGGTCATCCTGCAGCATGCGGATGACAAGAAGAAAGAAGTTCGCCGCGCCGCCTTATCCGCGTTGTCGCGGCTGATGTCCGGCGCCGCGGCGGAACGGCTGCTGCTGGCGCTGACGGACAAAGATCAGGAGATCGCCATCGAGCCTATCCGGCAGTCCGCATACGGGCGGCTTACAGAGCGTCTGCTTCAGGTGACGGAGGAGCTGCTGCGGGGGCTTGAGGATAGCAAGCCGGGCGATGACGCGGTTCCGCGTTTGTATGCAGCCGTGCAATGTCTGGAGGGTAAAGCGGACCCGGCCGTATCGGCTTTCTTGCAAAAGCTGCTTGGCGATAAGACGTTTATGTCTCGAGATACAGGGGGCGTGCAGGACTACGCCGCCCAGCTGCTGCTCGATATGAATAGGCCGGAGGCACACGGCTTCCTGCTGTCGCTGCAGAAGGCGTGGAATCGCCGATTTGTCGCCTACAGCTTCCAAGCGGCGGTTCGTACGCTGCAGCCAAGCGAGGTGTTCGACCGATTCGCCGGAGAGTTTGCGAGCAAGAAATCTGCGGCAGGCAAGGAGCTGCTGCGGGCGATGTACGAGTTGACGGAGCCGCTGGCAAACCCGTTCGACGAGTGCGGGACTTCTGACGAAAATAACGGCAGCAGCGTCAGTACCGCGGCCGGGCGCACCGGCAGTCTCGAAGGCTGCGGCTACCCTCGCAAGCCGATCCCGCTTGACGGCTGGGACCCGAGGTGGGTGGACCAGTTTATGGATATCGACGAGGAAGAGTTCGTCTGGCGGCTTGCCCGGCGGCCTGATAAGAAGGTCGTCGACTTCCTGCTTAAGAAGCTGGAGGCTTCGCCGAATTTTAACAAGACGAGGACGGTGCATCTGCTGGCTGCGCTGTTCAGGCTCGGCTATCGCGGTACGCCGGAGCTGCTGATGGACGTTCTGGAGAAAACGAACGCCAAGCATATTTATTACTTGGACCGCACGCAATTGCTGCTTCTGGCTCAGCTTCCGCGCGAGTATGCGGATCGGCTGGAGCAAGTGGCTAAGGGGCTCGCTTATGAGGGAATCCAAAAACAGTTCCTCGATGCCGTGGAGTGGCTGCGCGCCAAGGACAATGAAGAAGAAATCGTACAGGAGAACGGGAAGGGAGAGGGATGGATCGCATGGATCAGAAACAAAATGTTTTGAGGCTGCCTGCGGAAAGGCTATATGAAAAGGAACTTGAGGCGCTTAAGAGGGTCGACGGCGATTCGAAGCCTGCCGGCTGGCAGCTGTCTCCGCGCGGGGTTTTGACGTTTATTACGGGCGGTAAAGCCGGCGATGTGACGATAACGCCCAAATATATCGGCAACCGGCGGCTTGTCGAAATCGCCATTGCCACGCTGCTGACCGACCGGGCGCTGCTGCTGATCGGGGAGCCGGGAACGGCGAAATCTTGGCTTTCGGAAAACTTGACGGCCGCTATACACGGCGATTCGTCCAAGGTCATTCAAGGAACGGCCGGTACGAGCGAAGAGCAAATCCGTTACTCATGGAATTACGCGATGCTGCTGGCGAACGGGCCGTCCGACGAGGCGCTGCTCAAAAGCCCGATATACCGCGCGATGGAAACCGGGGGCATCGCCCGTTTTGAGGAAATTTCCCGCTGTGCCTCGGAGGTGCAGGATGCGCTGATTTCCATTTTGTCCGAAAAAACGATCTCGATCCCGGAGCTGGCCAGGGAAGTGTCCGCGGCTAAGGGGTTTTCGATCATCGCAACGGCGAACACGCGCGATAGAGGCGTGAACGACATGTCGGCCGCGCTCAAAAGACGGTTCAATATCGTCGTGCTGCCCGCCCCTTCGGAGCTGGAAACCGAGGTGGAAATCGTGCGCAAGCGGGTTGCGGAAATTTCCGCAAGCTACGAGCTGCAAGCCGCGCTGCCGGAGGATGAAGCGGTGCGCAAAATCGTCACGATATTCCGCGAGCTGCGCAGCGGCGTGACGCTCGACAGCAAGGAGAAGGTGAAGCCGCCGAGCGGCGTCATTTCGACGGCGGAGGCGATTTCGCTGCTGACGAACAGCATGGCGCTGGCGGCCAGCTTCGGCAGCGGGCGAATCGTCGACGAAGACATCGCCGCAGGGCTGCAGGGCGCGATCGTAAAAGACGAAGAGAAGGATCGAGCCGTTTGGAAAGAGTATCTGGAGAACGTTATGAAAAAGCGGGGATCGGAATGGCGGAGTCTGTACAACGCATGCCGGGAGATGAACAATTGAAAACCGTGAACGGTACGGGGGACGGCGCCGTCCAGCCGCTCGAAGAGCTCGGCATACGGAATGCCGCCGCTTTGGAATCGGTCGGCATGCGGACCGCAGCCGAATCGGCTGCAGCAGGAGAAGGCGGAATCCCGGCACTTGAGCCGGGCGAGTACGGCTTCCGGCGTTCAGCCGCTAACGGGCAGCCGCATCTTTTCGGCATCCGGCATCTGTCGCCGGCCGGAGCGGTTCATTTGCGGGCGTTTCTCGACGAAGTGAAGCCTTCGCTCGTATTGGTAGAGGGGCCCTCCGACGCAAGCGGCCTGATCGGGCAGCTGACGTCGCGCGGCGTCGTGCCGCCGGTAGCGATACTGGCTTACACCGATCAGCTGCCCGTACGGACGCTGCTTTATCCTTTTGCCTCGTATTCGCCGGAGTATCAAGCCTTCCTCTGGGCGGCGGAAAACGGAGCGCAAGCCGCGTTCATCGACCTGCCTTCCGATGCGGCCGTGGCGCTGTACGGCAAGCGGACGTTAGGCGGCGAGGAGCTGACGGAGGAGCAGCGCGAGGAACGGCAAAGCGGACTGCAAGCTTATTATCGGCGGCAGCATGCCGTATACGAGCGAATTGCCGAGCTGGCTGACGAGCCCGATTACGAGAGCTATTGGGAGCGGCATTTCGAGCACAATATGCGGAAGGATACATACCGCAGCGCGATTTTGGAGTTTTCGCGGCAAATGCGGAGCTTATCGGAGCAGGAGGAGCTCGCTTACGATCCGGGCGAGACGGCTGTCAACGCGATCCGCGAAGCGTACATGCGCAGGCAAATCCTTGAGGCGATCGCGTCAGGCTGTCCGGCGGATCGCATCGTCGTCGTGACCGGCGCTTTTCATGCTTCGGCACTAGATTCGTCGCAGCCGGGCATGACCGACGAAGCGCTGCGTGAGCTGCCGCGCTCGTCCACGAAGCTGACGCTCATGCCGTATTCCTACTACAAGCTGTCTACGCATTCCGGCTACGGGGCAGGCAATCAGGCTCCGGCCTACTTTGAACTGATGTGGGCCTGCATGCGGCACGGCGACCTGGCCAAAATGCCCTCGCTCTACATGTCGCAGGTGGCGTCCCATTTGCGGACCGAAGGAACGTTCCGTTCCACGGCGTCCGTGATCGAGGGCGTTCGGCTGGCCGAGTCGCTGGCTTCGCTGCACGGCGGCAGCCTGCCGACCTGGAAGGACTTGCGCGACGCTGCGACGGTTTGCCTCGGCTTCGGGGAGCTTTCCGCCATCTCCGAGGCACTGGCTCGGACCGACGTCGGAACCGCGATCGGCAGCCTGCCGGAGGGCGTCAGCCAGACGCCGATTCAGGACGACTTGAACCGGCAGCTCAAGCGGCTGAAGCTGGATAAATACAAGTCCGCGGTCGCGGCCGACCTGGAGCTTGATTTGCGGGAAAACCGGCGGGTGAAGTCGGAGGAAGCCGCGTTTATCGATTTGCACCGCTCCGTTTTCCTCCATCGGATCGCTTTGCTCGAAATCGGCTTTGCGCGCAAGCAGGGCGTCAGGCAGGATGCGGCGACGTGGGCGGAGCATTGGGTGCTGCGCTGGAGTCCGGAGACGGAAATTCAGCTTGTCGAATCGACCTTGAAGGGCGAGACGGTCGAGCTGGCGTCCGCCTTCGTCATCAACGAGAAGCTGGAGCGCTGCGGCGACATTCGCGAAGCGTCGCGCATCATCAGAGAAGCATGCGAATGCGGACTGCCGGAGGCGATGGAGCAGGCAAGGCGAACGCTGCAGCGGCTCGCGGTTGATGCAGGCAGCTTCGCGCAAATTGCCGCAGCCGCCCGCGAGCTGTCCGTGCTCATCCGCTACGGCGATGTCCGTAAAGTCGACACGGCTTCCTTGGTCCCGCTTATGCAGCAGCTGTTTTTGCGGGGAGCTTTGCTGCTTGTGGACGCTGCGGCCTGCAGCGAGGAGGCGTCGAACGAGATCCTCGCTGCTATGAACGAAATGCATGCCGTTTCGCAGGAATTCGCGGAAGAAGTGGACGACGGGCAATGGCTGCGAAGCTTGTGGGAGCTTGCTTCGCGCGACGACCGGAACGCAAGGCTGTCCGGTTTCGCCTTCGCCATCCTGCTGGAGCGGAATCAGGTCGCCGGCGATCAGACGGCGCAGGAGGTATTGCGGCGGCTTTCGCCGGGCATCCCGGCCGATCTGGGGGCGGGCTGGTTCGAAGGCTTGTCGATGCGCAACCGTTATGCGCTGCTGTCCCGCGCCGGCCTGTGGGAGCAGCTCGATACGTATATTTCGTCGCTTGACGGCGAGCAGTTCCGGCGCTCGCTGTTGTTTTTGCGAAGGGCGTTCGGTTCGTTCGAGGCTCGGGAGAAGGCGGCGATCGCCGAGATGCTGGGCGAGCAGTGGGGCTCCGGGGGCCTTGAAACCGGCGAGCTTCTGCAGCGGCCGCTCAGCGAAGAGGAAAGAGGGATGCTCGATGAGCTTAACGAATTCGATTTTGGAGATTTGTAGATGATGGAACGACAGGAACAGATCAAACGCTGGCGGTTGATTTTGGGTGAGTCGGCCGAGGAGAAGCTGAGCTCTTACGGAGAAGGCGGAAGCTTGCTTGACGATGAAGCGAGGCTGATGGACGAGGCGCTGGCGGCCATCTATGACGGAACGTCGGGCGGCGCATTCGACTCCGGCAGCGGCTCGGGCTCCGGCGGCCGGCGCAAGGCGGGGCTGGGCGCCTCCTCGCCGAAGCTGGCGAAGTGGCTGGCGGATATACGCACCTTTTTTCCTCCCGATGCGGTGTCCGTTATACAGGCCGACGCGATCGAACGCAAGGGTCTGAAGCAGCTGCTGTTTGAGCCGGAGACGCTGGGGCAAATCAAACCGGACGTCCGCATGGTAGCGACCTTGATGGCGCTGCGGGGCAAAATTCCGGAAAAAACGAAGGATACGGCGCGCCAGCTGGTGAAGGCGGTCGTCGACGAAATCGCGAAGAAGCTCGAAAACGACATCCGCCGGGCCGTTACCGGCGCGCTTAACCGCAGGCGGCATTCGCCTTTGCCTTCTTTTGCAAGTACGGACTGGAAGACGACGATCCGCAAAAATATGAAGCACTACGATATTGAGCGCAAACGGATCATTCCGGAACGGTTCTACTTCTTCGACCGGGCCAGACGCAGCAAGGAGTGGACGGTCATTCTCGATATCGACCAAAGCGGCTCGATGGCCGATTCGGTCATTTACGCTTCCGTGATCGGATCGATTTTTGCCAGCCTGCCGTCGCTGGATACGCATGTCGTCGCCTTCGATACCGAGGTCGTCGATTTGAGCGAGCAGTGCGCGAACGACCCGGTCGACATGCTGTTCGGCATTCAGCTCGGCGGCGGCACGGACATCAACAAATCGGTTGCGTATTGCGAGCAATTTATTATGGATCCGAAAAAAACGCTGTTCATTCTCATTTCCGACCTGTATGAGGGCGGTAACCAAGCGGCGCTGATCCGCCGGATGGGCGAGATGAAGCAGGCGGGCGTCCAAGTGTTGTGCTTGCTGGCGCTGTCGGATCAGGGAGCGCCGTCGTACGACGACAATGTGGCGAAGAAGCTGGCGCAGTTCGGCATTCCTTGCTTCGGCTGCACGCCGGAGCTGCTGCCCGAATTGATCGAGGGCGCCTTGAAAGGACTCGATCTGCAAGCATTGGCTGCCCACGCGGGGGCGGCGAAAGCGTAAAAGAGAGCTGTACGAAGGGAGTTTATGCCCTTACGTGCAGCTTTTTATTTAAAGCTCAAAAATGAAGAACCAAGAAATCCGACCTCTGACTACCATACTCACGTAGTAGCCTTATACTATAGATTTCAAGGATGTAAGGCATTTGATCGTGCAGCGGATAGTGACCTCATAATGAGGTGAAGTTTACTATTTCTGAGGCAAACTTCACTATTTCAAACCGAAAACCCGTGTTTTGGTGAGGTAATGAGGCAAACGCAATTAATAGTGAGGCAAACGAAATGAATAGTTTCGTTCGCCTCACTATAGGGCGAGAACGAGCATTTTACCTTTGGAATAGTGAGGGTAGCCTTATAAACAATGAAGTTTTCTCCACTAAGCGCACGGTTCGTGCATAACCATTACGAGTTCCGTGTTTTTCTTTCATAACCAGGTTATCAATCCCTAGTTTTAGACTTGATGGCGTACGTGTGAGCGGGAGCTAAATCGGCATGAAAGGAACATACATTCCCTTTCGTGTGGTATAATCTGTTTACAAAGTATAAATGTTGAAACTTGGGGAGGGGGATAGTATGAGCGAATTTACGCAAGGTACCTTGCTGAGAAGCGGGCATGTTTCGGACATTTTACGTCTTCGCCGCCAATTGAATATCGACTGCATCGTCCAACTGTTGAATAGCAAGTGGGCCGTTTTTTTCTGTAACGAGCATATTTCTGTTCCTTATGTTGAACAATTTCACTTGGCATGCTCCCGTTCCTTCCCCCTAATCGCCTTCTATCACTTCGAAGATCACGGTTGGGGATATACTGTCTATCAAAACGGAACCGCTTCCCATAAGATCGATATTTCCTACGAAGAAATAGGCGGGGATTTGAAAAAACTCCAAGCGCAATCATTCGAATCGTTCGGCTTCACTATCCAAGAGCTGCTGGAAATTGAGAATTCCATCAATCGGGCGGACGTTGAACGCTTCAAGCTGGCAATGGGCTTCCCGGAAATGTCATGGCTTTCTTATGACTATGCAGTCGGAGATATTGAGGAGGATGACGATAGCGGCATAACGGTGCTTCAGGAACCGGCGCCATGTTCATCTGTCTTTCCTATGGAAAAGCGCTGCCGAAGCTCAAAAGACACACCTTATTACGGGTCGAACGACGCCAGTGGATTGACACCGTTTCAAGCTAAAGGGCTTTCCGGCTTTTTCGATTCACTCGGGAAGATCGTCATCCCGCCTGTTTTTCAACAAGTTAACTATTTCAGTGATGGGCGAGCTGCATTCATGCGTGACAACCGATGGGGTTATATTGATGAGGAAGGATCCGAGGCGATCGAACCGTCCTTTGACCGAATCGGCATCTTCGCGGAAGGAGCCGCACTAGTCAACACGGAGCTAAACAGCCTGCTCATTGATCAAAGCGGACAAGTTCTACAGAAATATGAGTGTTTATTTGAAGAAAAACCATTTCTCAACTGCTTTGTAGAGGGGTATGCGGTTGTCAAAGTAAAGGGTCGGTACGGTTTGCTGAGCAGAAACGGAGCGTTCGCGCTAGAACCGGTTTATGCAGCAATCGGACAGGTTTGCAACGGTTTCGCAGTTGTTTATCCGAAAGAAATGCCTTCGTACTTTTGGCGGACAGATGGTACGAGGATGGATGCGCCTAGGGGTTATACAATAGCCGGCGGCTTCTCGGAGGGACTTGCCCCAGTGAGTTTAGACGGCGACCGGCATCATGTTTCCTTCATCGATCTGAATGGCGACATCGTCCTGGAAAATATACCGCGCCTGTCGTTTTATCAAGGTTTCAACAGCGGCCTCATGCCGGTCCTCGGCGCCAAAAAGAAGTATGGATACATCAATACCAGGGGGGAGGTCGTCATTGAGCAGAAATTCGATGTCGCCCTTCCGTTTGTCGGGGATGCCGCTCTCGTTAAGAACCGTGGGAAAACGACCTTTATTCGGCCGGACGGCACTCCTTATTTCAAACCGAAGGAGCTTCACAACTTGTCACAATGGAGTTTTCGTTTGCACAGCCCGTTTGTCGCACTCGATATTTTTAATGCCGATTACATCAGCAAATACACAGGCGAGCTCGTTTTTTCGAGCAACTCCTATCATCAATAACATATTGGGATGGGAGTTGCCCTTGGAGATGACTTCGGAAGAAGGTGCAACTTATTCCAATCTTATTCATTTATTTGAGATGTAGGAGGTATCGTTTATGTCTGAAACCTGCACGAAGTGCGGCGCCGTTCACACTGATGAAAATACTTGCGAATCGATTTTCGGCGAATTTATGGCACTTGAGTTCACAGATCCCGGTTACGGAAGGGTTCATTTTCTCACCGTCGCCTGTTACATGGTTCAACATGGGGGCTACAGCGATGAATTGTATGTCTGGGTGCAAAACGCTCTGCGAAAATATTTGGATGAAGGCCATACCACGGAGATGATTCGTCAGGATGCCGCCCAAGGACCCGGACGCGCCAAGGGGATTCGAAGGCAGGCGGATGCGCCGCCCCTTCCCAAGGTGGCCTGGTCCATGACGATTGCCGATGTGGCCGCGAAGATCCGGGATGCGGAAAGTTATTGCAAGCTTATTGAACAATGGGGACATACAACGCTGAAAGAGATGGGACCGCTTGTTTTGAAAAGGCGATAGGGAGAGTATGGGTTATAGTACAGCAGTGAAGTAGCGGGGGAAACGGGGGTCTCGTACAGGTGTCCATTCTCGACAGCGAAGGGGAAATCTTACAACCCCCGATGTTCAGGCAGGAATCGTCGTCGACCGAGCTGAAGCCGAAACGGCCGTACACGGAAACATGGGTGCTCGCAATCGACAAGCCCGGCCAATATCAAATCGAAGCTCTTGCCCGCTATACATTCGCCGAAGAAAACGAAAGCTTAAACGGAGGTTTACTGCACGTGCATAATCTAAAATCGGAGCCTGCCGCGATCGAAGTCCGTTACTGGTCTGCGTTTTACGCCCCGCCTATTTGCGAAACGTAAGGCGCCCGCACAACCCCAAAGGAATAGGTCCGACATAGTATTAGTAGAGTCGTTCCGATGTCAATCCAAGACTAATGGGGGGATCGCATCATGCGCGTGCTGTTTTTGGAAAGCCATCCGATGTGGATTCACGGACTTCCGAACGGGTTTCGCGATGCCGGGCACAAGGTGAAAATATCGGGTCCTTTGACCCGAACGAACATCCCGAAGCTGATCGCCGGCTTCCGCCCTCATCTCATTGTGACGCTGGGATGGACCTTCGAGCATAAAAAGAACAAACGGGCGTGGATACGGGAGGCCGTTAAAAAATCCGGAATTCCGCATATATACTGGGCGACGGAGGATCCGACCCACACGGAATCGTTCACGCTGCCTTACCTGAGGGGGACAAGGCCGGATTTCGTTTTTACGATCTGCCGTTCGAGAGTAGCCGACTATCGCAAGCTGGGCATTCGCGCCGCTCATTTGGATTTCGGCTATCATCCGAAGGTGCACCGCCGCGTCCCCGTCGTCGGCAAATACCGGTGCAATATAGGCGTCGTCGCTAACGCGTATCCCCAAGTTCTCCGGCGGTTTCCGAACCATTTTCGCAAACAATCCTTGCAGCAGCTTCTTCGTCCGCTCGTTCGCGGCAATGTCAGGGTCGATCTTTGGGGGAGGAATTGGGAAGGAATGAAGGAGCATTTCGGTAAAGGTGTTCCGAAAAAGTGGATCCACGGCTATCTGGATTATACCCAGGCGAATAAAGTATACAGCTCCGCGAAAATCATCATCGCTTTGCAAAACCAGCTGACGCAGGTTACGCAGCGAACCTATGAAATTCTCGGCTCGGGCGGATTCGTCCTGACCAACGATACGCCGGAAATCAGACGGTTATTCAAGCACAAAAAGCATCTGCTCCTCTCGAAGTCGCCGGCCGAAACACTGCAGCTGGTCGACTATTATTTGAAGCATCCGGTAGAACGGGAACGAATCCGGAAGGCGGGGCAAGCGGCGGCGCGCAAGCATTCGTACGAACAGCGGGCCCGCCGCATCGTTCGCGTCTTGCGTCAGCATCGTATTTTGCGTTGAACCGGTCCTCATCATAGAGTCATATACGGACAAAAACGGCGCCCGGAACGCGAAAACGTTCAAGAGCGCCTTTTTTAAAATATAAGATTTATATGTGTCACCTATCAAATGCTTATATTTCAACGGTAAACGCGCCTGTCCTTAGCTTATGCTTACGAAATCGATTTCTTCGAAAGCGTTTAGGACGGCGTGCTGTTTATCCTTGTTTATGCTTATATTTGCGAAAAAGAGTCAGCGTTGCCTGCAAATATTCCGCTTCGGACTCATTCAAAAGGAGAGTTTCGCCGGTCAACCGCAAGCTGTTCGGCGTATCGGTCCTGTTCAGCATATAATCGAGGCTGACTTCGAAAAAATCGGCCAAGCGGATAAGCGTTTGGAAATCGGGCTCGCGCGTGCCCTGCTCGTAATTCGCGATTTGTCCGCGGGATAACTGCAGGCGGTCGGCCAATTCATACTGGCTCATGCCTTTATGGTTGCGTAATTCCGCTAGCCGTCTGCCGAACAAAGCGCTCACCTCCTCAAGCTATTATAGGAAAGGGTGCGATTCTACGACTAGGATAGACACAATAAGTTTCCTTTATGCTTGACTCCGGCGATATTAACGGATATTATTTGTGTTAGTCGACACGGAATGTTTCTGGAAATATCAGTACAACTTCAAAGTCACAGCGAGGCCGCCGCAAGCGGCTTCAGCAGCTGGAGGGAATGAAGAGCATGAGATACCCTGGGATTTTTTTATTGTTGATGGTCGTATTATTTGTGCTGTTTTGCTTTCTTGAATATCGTTCGAGAAATAAAGCGGAGCGGGAATTGAAAAATCGGACACGAAACGATTCCAAGTAGGCTCTGCGCCTTTTAAGGTGAGGATAGCGAATTCGGCTTCATAAGCGTCAACCGGCAACGGCTGACTCGTCCTCGAACAAACGTATAGGGTACATAAAACGCCGCAAGGCGTTTTTCTTTTTTTTAAAATATAAGCGAATTAATACTAGCGTCTACGAATCTTGAAATAGAAATATTTGCTGCTCTCTGTTAAAGTGAGTGTTAGAAAAGGGGGAGCAAACGATGGTGAGATTCGGGGTAATAGGTACGAACTGGATTACGGAATTATTTATACAGGCTGCGCGCGAAACGGGCGAATTCGCTTTAACGGCGGTGTATTCCCGGACGCAGGAGCGGGCGGACGAGTTTGCGGCCAAAATGGACGTTCCACATGTATTTTCCGATCTGAGCGCCTTTGCCGGCAGCAAAGAGTTCGATGCGGTGTACATCGCGAGCCCGAACGCTTATCATGCGGAGCACGCAATCGCATGTATGAACGGCGGCAAGCATGTCCTGTGCGAAAAGCCGATCGCTTCCAACACCGGCGAGCTGCAAGCGATGATCGATGCGGCCGCGAAAAACGGCGTCCTGCTGATGGAGGCGTTGAAGTCGACGCTTGTTCCCAATTTCGAGGCGGTAAGGGAGAATTTGCCGAAGCTTGGAAAGGTACGGCGGTATTTTGCAAGCTACTGTCAATATTCCTCGCGTTATGACGCTTATAAACAAGGAACGATCCTAAACGCCTTTAATCCGGCTTTATCGAACGGCTCCCTTATGGACTTGGGCACCTACTGCATTTATCCTTTGGCGGTGCTGTTCGGCAAACCGGATCGTATTCGGGCGAGCGGCATGCTGCTGGAATCGGGCGTCGACGGGGAAGGCAGCCTGCTCCTTAGCTACGGCGATATGGACGCAGTCGTCATGCACTCCAAAATCGCCAATTCCTATGCGCCCGCTGAGATCCAAGGGGAGAACGCGACGATGGTCATCGACAGGATCAACGAGCCCGGTCATGTAGAGATCCGTTACAGGGACGGCAGCGTGGAAAATATTACGAGACCTCATGTTGCGAACACGATGTACTATGAAGCGAAGCGTTTTATCGATTTGCTGAAAGCCGGCCGGACGGAGTGTGACACGAATTCACACGCCAACTCGATGACCGCGATGGAAATGATGGTCGAAGCGAGAAAGCAAATGGGGCTGGTCTTTCCTGCGGACGTTAAATAGAGCGGGTGTTATGCTTTCGTGCCGTTCCTTTCGTGGGGAGGACGGCATTTTGTTTTAGGTTTTGTTCGGCGATACGGTTGTGCCCATCTGAGGATCGTCCCGGGATTCATCGCGCTGGAAAAATTTTTTTGTCGAAAAACGTAATATTTTCGTTCGCAGCTTGTCTATATAAGCAGGGGATTGACGAAAATCGTCGAATTTAGGTTGTAAAGCCAGACAATAACAAATTGATTATCATGATAGTTTGAGGTGTTGGAATGAGGGCTGTACCCAAGACGGCCGTTCTCTTTTTGTTTTTGGTCGTGCTTGCCTTCGTCTTTGTGGACCGCTCCGTTGGCGGAAACAAGCCTCCGGAAACGGAGACGATCGCCCAGTGGCACATCAAATGGGACACGGCGACGAACGGCGAGAAGATGAATGTACTGGAAGCGATGGGGCTGCAGGTGCAGGAATCGGTGGATCCGCCGCCTGACGGCAAAACGGGGGAGCTTGTGCCGTTAGGAAATGATAGCACGAAGAGCGGCGGTAAGGCCGCTCGCGGGAAATCCGCAGGGACGGACGATACGGACGATGGCTGGACGTTTGTGGACGGAGCGCAGTCTGTTCCCTCCAAGCCTGACGGCGTCCGGGCCGCATGGATCAAGTTCGAGCTTCCTGAGCTGGGATGGACCCGCGCGGGGCTTATGATCGACAAGCTCTACTCGCAGAATTATGCGGTCGTTCTGGACGGAAAGGTCATTCAAGAATCGCGGCGCAGCTATTTATATGAAGTGAATAAGGTTTTGCTGCCTTTAACGCCCGAGGATTCGTTCAAATCGTTGTATATACGAATCGAAACGTCGGGTGAGAAGCTTGGAATCGAAAGCGCCATTCGAGTAGGCGACCATCACGAGCTTTTGAAACAATTCATGAAACAAGATTTGATCGACGTTGTCTTGGGCAGCGCTTTTATTTTTTTCGCTTTGATGATGCTTATTTGTTCGTTCTTTTTGAAAAATACGCATTTTACGAATTGGCTGTCCTTGTCGTTGGTTATTTTGGCGCTCGGACTTATGGTTATCACGTATTCTCCGTTCCTGTACACCTTCTTCGGACAATGGGGAGACCGGTTGTTTCTTCTTTTTGATATCTCGCTGCTCGTTTTCCTTCCCGCACTCACCTACTTCTTTGAAACCGTCTTCGGCAGCGGAAAATTTTCGATGATACGATTATTTCGGATATTCCAAATCAGCTACTCGTTCCTGTGCATTTTGCTGACCGCCATCAACGAATTCACGGCTTACCAGTACGAGGCAGCGCATTATTTCATAACGGTTTTGCTGCTCGGCGTGACGATGATCATTCAATTTGTGCTGCTTGTGGGCTACACAATCGTGTTTACGTGGCGTGGCAACAAGGACGCGATTATTTTCACATCGGGCTTCGCCATATTCGCGGCTGCGGCCGTTACGGATTTGGTCCTGTATTACAGTCATAGTCAAAACTACGATCTCGTGCTTTGGAAATTCGGCGTCGTCGGTTTCGTTGTCGGGCTCATTGCGATTTTGGGGAGAAGCTTCGCGCGCGACCGCGACAAGCTGATCTCGTATTCTTCCGAATTGGAGCTGTACAACAACCGGCTGCAGCGCTCGGAGAAAATGCAAATCATCAGCGAGCTGGCCGCTTCCGTAGCGCATGAGGTACGGAATCCGCTGCAGGTGACGCGCGGGTTTCTGCAGCTGCTTGGGGAGAAGTCAGACGATAAAGAGAAGGCATACATGAAATTGGCGCTGGAAGAGTTGGATCGGGCAGCCAATATCATTACCGATTTCCTGACCTTCGCCAAGCCGGAGCTCGAGCATGTAACGGTGCTGCAGTTATGCGACGAGTTAAAGCATATCGAGGGCATTCTGGTGCCGCTCGCGAATTTGCAGGGCGGCGAAATTGAGCTGGAGATTCCGTCTAACCTGTATATACGCGGAAATTCGGCCAAGCTGAAGCAGGCGCTAATCAACATCGTCAAAAACAGCATTGAGGCGCTTGAGGAAAAAGGAACGATTCGCATATGGGCCTATGAGGAGTTCGGCGAAGCGATCATTCACATCAAGGACAACGGGATCGGCATGGGGCCGGAGGAGCTTGCCAAGCTGGGCGAGCCATACTATTCGAACAAAACGAAAGGGACCGGGCTCGGCTTGATGGTGACGTTCCGAATTATTGAAGTGATGCAGGGCAAATTGCAATTCCGCAGCGAAAAAGGAATGGGGACGGAAGCGATTATCCGTTTTCCGTCGGTGCTTGAAGCCAAACCCGAATTGCTGTAAGCGTGCAAAAAAAAAGCGGCGCTGCTCCGATGGAGCTGCGTCGCTTTTTGAAATATAAGACTTCATATGTTTCACATATCGGTAAACGCGCGCGTCCAAGCTTCTGCTCACGAAGTCGCTTTCTTCGAAAGCGTTTAGGACGTCGAAGCGTTTATCCTTGATACGAAATTACCACATGCCGTTTTCGCTTGCGCTTGCGTCCAGGACTTCCGACGGATTCGGGGGGATGACCAAATAATATTTGCTCATCGTTTCTTCGACGGCTACAAGCTCTACCGCAGCCGGGATGGCGACACCGAACGCTGCTTGTATGGCCGCTTTCGGATCCGCAAGCAGCTGCGCTTTGAACGCCGCGTCTTCCCAAGCTTTTTGAATGATTTTAGCCTTTAAAGTATCTTCTGCCGACATATTGACCCTCCTAAGAAATGGTTATGTTTACCATACTAATATAGCATGGGGAGGGTACAAAATCTATTAATTTTTGGCATTTTTCGCTAAGAAGTAGTGCAATCCTCCTGCTGCCAATATCCTTCTTTGCTCGGCGATGCCGTTAGAATCGTGATTCAATTGTCCTATCAACGATTGATGAAAATCCAACAAATACGGGATCCGTACAGCCGAATGCAGCAGCGCATCATAGTGCGGAAGTGCCAGTTCCGCGTAGCGGACCAGAACGTCCCGCGTATAAAGAGCATGCTTGACCTCCGCAGCAGTCGGCGGTCTGTCGATGCTCAGCTCGTTCCGGATCATGGACAGCAGGCAATTATAGCTGCCGTCCGCGAGATCGTCCTGCCAGTCGGCCCAATCGTCGGCCATCTGGAGGGTGACAAGCGTATGATCGACAAGCTCCGAAACAAGAGAAAGCTGCTCCTCGCGACCGGCAAGCAGCATGGCGCCTGCGCTTGCCATATGCAAAGGCGCGGCTTTTTTGGCGATGCGGAGAGGATCGTGCAGGAACGGATCATTCGCGCTCTCCGCTGTGACGCTTGCCGCCCAGTCCGTCAGCATCGTGCGCGCGCAGGTCCAGAAGACGGAATCGGACGGAAACAGCGCCCGGTACCGATCCTGGAATTCCTGCTGCAGCAGGCTGCCGAGGGCGAGCTGCTCCTTCCAGTCCTCGGGCGCGGTATCCATCACATCGTCCTGCACGAAAAAATGCAGCATCACGAACACGTTCGCAAGCGAGAGGGCGCGCCGCTGAGCTGTCGTTATGGGGGCGGCGTCGTCCAGCCAGAAGGGCAGCAAATAACAAATGTAATTTTTGGCGCTTCCCTCAACGAGCGGATTGAAGCCGTTTATGTATGCCAGGCCCCGGCGGTCCAGCGGAGCTGGGAAGCGGGCGATAGCCTCCGCCGCTTCCACAAATACGGCGGCCATATCTTCTTTGAAATCCTCAAACCAGCGCATAGGCGCCTGCCTCCTTTCAGGATCCGCCTTCAGATGAAGGGGCTGCTTGCCGAATTCGATTCCGAACACTCCTATTTTCAGCCGTGCCCCGGGTCGCCCAGCCACTCGGACAGCTCCGGGGAATTCGAGAGCAAACGATTGGGACGATCGGCGCATTACTGTCAGTACGGCTCCCGTTCTTTGTCGAAAAAGCTCGGCCGTAACTACATAAAATCAGTATACCAGAAACTGGATTGGGTGACGGGATAAAAAACAGCCTGAATCGTTGCCGATTCAGGCTGTTTGGTTAGATGGCAAGCGATGCTTGCTTCGCTTGGCGGAACGCGGAGCGTCCCGATTTAGTCGAAACGTCGGAAAGGCGAATTTTATAAAAACGCAATCGCAGGGGCTTATGGCAACCCTGGACGGTTCAGCCCGTTCAGCCTTACTTGGCTTGCTCGTATTTAATCACTTTTGCCAATGCGGAAATCGCGCTGGAATGCATCGTTTCGTGGACGATCGAGAAGTTGAAGAGCTCGCCGGCTGTTTCGAACTTCAAAGGTCCGAGCTGGATCGGGGTTTGCAACTTCTCTTCCAGCACGGCTGGAGTAACGGCGGCAAGACCGGCCACCTGTTGGTTCAGGTATTGCACCAATTCCGCTTTGCTCGGAGGCGTGGCGGTCCAGTCGGCCGGTTTGGTTCCCGTACCGAACAAGGCGCCGTAATTTTCCGGGAGACCGGAGTTGAAAGGAAGCCCTTTGGACAATAGTCCGTCCAGACAAGTCACGATATGCCCCATGTTCCATCTGATCGTGTTGTTGAAAGCGGCCGGCTGAACGTCATAAATTTCCTCAGGAATCGCATCGATTTGACGAATGACCATTTGCCGAACGGTAATGGCCGTGTTGATGATTGCTTGAGACATTTTCGCTCACTCTCCTAATCGTTGATAAGAATGCTCCAAAACTATTTTATCGTAAGGTTCTATATTATTATACCTGTTTCTGTATTGTTTAGCGAAATTAGAGGGGGGATATCGATGATGCAACTATCGTCAGAAGCAAACGAAAGCGGCATATGTGATGAAGTGCCTTATATATATGCTCTTGCTGTCTTCGCTCATATCAATAACTTTTGTGCTAAAGTATGAGGGAAATGTTAACGCGGATGGGAAGTTGAAATGATGCTTGGTCTGGCTGTTGGATGATCGGGTAACATTTTATTCAAGCAGTAGGTGAGATTTTTGATAAAGTCAAAGAAAGCTTTATTATTTTTAATTTCGTTTGTTGTAATCGGTGTTGCTTTAATAGCAGCTATTTACTATTCGTCAGATAGAAGAACACTAGATGAAATAATAATGGAGGATTTTTCCACCTATCGTGCCGAGTTTGAAGAGACAGTAAATTATGTATTAGAAAATGATTTACGGGAAATAGATCTTGCTAACAAAAACAATCTCAAAGAACCTCTTAAAACATTAAGTAATCTGCATTATCTTTCGTTACACAAAGACGATGGTTTTATCTTTATCTCACGTTATAGCAGTTTTGGGTTTGAAGTGGGGATAGTTTATTCTAGTACAAATAAAGAACCTGAAGGACCATATTTTTCGGATGTTAAAGTTCTTGATGAAAATTGGTTTCTTTTCAAATCCAAATAATAATAACAAAAATTAGCATCATTTGTCCTTATACAAGAATGGTGATATACATCAAATAAACATCTATGCCTTTTATTTTTGTTGATTGCGATCCTTTTATTTAACCAAGAAGTACGCAACTGTTTGCGTTCCCCTCTTCCGTGGTATACTGGACAAAATACCCGTACAGGAACAGGTGATAAGCGTGGAAGTGAGCATTAAAGAAGTGAA
Source organism: Paenibacillus contaminans (assembly GCF_003285015.1). Taxonomy (GTDB): domain Bacteria; phylum Bacillota; class Bacilli; order Paenibacillales; family NBRC-103111; genus Paenibacillus_V; species Paenibacillus_V contaminans. The sequence goes on from NZ_QMFB01000036.1 coordinate 34,976, forward strand.
TGTGACGCATAGCGAAGAGAATGGATATGTGGGGAGCGTCATTTTTGAAGTTACGGGGCATAAGACGCCTTACGAGCTGACCTTGCAGAGCAAAAAAGCGAAGGATGACTGGAGCTATAGTCTGATTTTTACGGAAGCATCCGGGTCGGAGGAGCAAATTTTGACTGTGGAGGAAGCGCTGGAAGAGGACGATGAGTTGTTCGATTTCTTCGTGGACGCGGTGAAAAGCAAGCTGTAGTGGTATGCAAATGCCGAACCTGATTCGTCATGTTCGGCTTTTTATGTTATGCGTTATCCAAATAACGCCAATTTTGTTGTTGACGACCAATATAACGCGGTGTTATATTGGGCTTACAAAAGCTGAAACGCTTTCGAAACACCATCGATTTCATCGCAGAGAACGATGTGGAATGGAATCGCGATTTTTATGCAGCGTCTGCCGCTCCGTTCCTTATTCATTGCCAGGACCGCACACTACGACGCACACCGCACCAAGCACACCACGACCAGCACCCGCACCAAGCGCACCACGACAGCACACCACACGAAGCATTCCACGACCGCACATCGCACCAGCACACATGACCGCACATCGCAACAACACACCACGACCGCATACCGCAACAGCACATACGACTGCACATCGCACCAGCGCACACGACCGCACATCGCACCAGCACACTACGACTGCACATCGCAACAACACACCGCGACCGCATACCGTAACAGCACATCACGACCGCAGCAAACACACCACGACTGCATACCGCAAATTACGCACTACGATGCACACCGCAATAGCGCACCATGATCGTTCGTATACCGCACCAAACACACCACGATCGCGCACCGCTGCGCACATCCAACAACAAGTCTTATTACTTCAACGCGTCGATTGCAGAGCAAGGCCGAAGCCTTCGTTACGCCCTCATTTCAAGTTGTTGCACCTGTCGTTATTAAGCCGAATGCATGGAGGAAAGGGAGAAACGCAGGATGGCAGTCACAAAGAAAGACATCGCAGATTATTTGGGAATATCCCGCACCGCCGTATCGCTGGTTCTGAACGATACGCCCAGCAGCACCGTTTCCGAAGAAACGCGCAAAAAAATATTGCAAGCAGCCAAAGAATTGGGCTATGCCGAAGTGAGTCCGAAGCTTTGCTATATTTTGTACAACCGCCCGGCCGACGACCCTCGCTACATGAACGATCTGCGTGCGGTCGAGGAAACCGCGAGCGCATATAACTATCGCGTGCTTTTTATGAACGTGAAGGCGGCGCCCGAGGATTTTATCAAGCTTCAGCGTTTTTTGCGCAGCCAGGAGGTTTCCGGCTTCATCGTAAGCGGCGATATCGACGAGCAAATCATCGAGCTGATCGTGCAGTCCAAAGTCCCGTACGTGTTCTATGGGGGGACGCTGCGCGAAGGAGTGAACGTCGTTGTCAACGACGATAAAAAGCTGGCGTACAATGCAACCAAATATTTGCTGTCGCTCGGACATCGCCGCATTGCCTGCTTGACGGGAAGCCTCGATCTGATGACGCACGTGCTCAGCATCGAAGGATATAAGCAGGCGTACGAAGAGGCCGACCTGCCGGTCGACAAAACGCTGGTACAGGTAGGCGCGGACGAAGACGGCTACGAGCTGTGCAAAAGAATGCAAATGCTCGACATCCCGTTTACGGCGGCGTTTTGCGCCAATACGGTGATTCAGTTCGGCGTTCTTCAGCGCCTTCGCCAATGCGGTATATCCGTTCCGCAGGAGGTCAGCTTGATCGGGTCTGGGATGTCGGAGCTTGTAAAAGCCAGCTTCCCGCAGCTCACAACCTACTACGTATATCCGCAGCAAAAAGGCATTCTTGTCAAGCAGTTGATCGAGAAAATCGAAATGAAGCAATTCGATCCGGCCATCGCTTACCTATCCGAATTTACGTTTTATGCAGGAGAAACGGTCGCCGTTTGCAAATGAAGGAACGGTAAACGGACGAGTGTCGAAAGAGGCGGCAAGCGTTTAAAGCTTGAATTGCCGGTAGCTTTCGGTAATCGCGCTAGACTATTACAAACCAAAAGGGTCCTTATTCCTGATTGTTCAGAAAACATATCGTGGATACGATAAACGCAAGGCGTTTATCTTTGCCATGGCATAACGCGTCGTTATATCTCTTTATAAATAAATATATAAGCGTTATTCCGAGTGGAGGAGACGCCGGGTGAGACCGATTACAGCAGTGCTGCTAGGAGCAGGGGGAAGAGGGAGGTTTGCCTACGGAGCGTTCGCGGAGCAGTTTCCCCGAGAGCTTGCATTCGTTGCCGTAGCCGATCCTGACAAGGAGCGCCGCGAATGGTTCGCGAGCAGGCACGGCATTACCGCCGAAAGCGCGTTCGAAGGCTGGGAAGACGTACTGGAACGGGAGAAAATGGCGGATATCGCGGTCATCTGCACGCAAGACCGGATGCATTTCGCGCCAACAATGAAAGCGCTTCAAAATGGATATCACGTTTTGCTGGAGAAACCGATGTCGCCGCTTCCGGAAGAATGCGTGAAGATGGAGGATGAGGCAAGGAAGCATGACCGCCTGTTGACGATTTGCCATGTGCTGCGCTACTCCCCTTTCTGGCAGACGATCAAGAGGATGCTCCAAGCCGGCCGGATCGGCAAACCGGTGTCGCTGCAGTTGAACGAAAACGTAGGTTATTACCATATAGCGCACAGCTTTGTACGGGGACAATGGCGCAACGCGGACCATTCGAGTCCGATGATACTGGCCAAGTCGTGCCACGATTTGGATCTGATCGGCTGGCTCATGGAGCAGCCGTGCGTCAGAGTGAGCTCGTACGGCTCGCTCAGCCATTTCCGCCGCGAGCATATGCCGGAAGGGGCGGCGGAACGGTGCACGGACGGGTGTGCGGCCGAGGAGCGCTGCCCGTACTCTTCGCTCAAAATCTACTTGCGGCCCGAGGGAGAAGAGTGGGCACGGTTTATAACGCAAGATTTGTCCCGCGACGGCATTGTTCAAGCGTTGGAGTCAGGGCCTTTCGGAAGATGCGTATACCGCTGTGACAATAATGTGGTCGATCATCAAGCGGTGAACATGGAATTCGCCGACGGCGCGACGGCATCGTTCGTGATGTCGGGTTTTACTCACGACTGCACCCGGCAGGTTCAGATAATGGGGACGCACGGGGAAATACGCGGTGTTATGGAAGAGAATCTTATCCGCGTATACGACTTCGCCGCCAATGACCGCCAAGACTATACGATCATTCCGCCGGGAGGCATGCACGGAGGAGGGGACGAAGAGCTGATGCGTTCGTTTTTGCGGGAGGTGCGCAGCTACAGCGGCGGTGAAAGCTTGACCTCCGCGGCCGCATCGGTACAAAGCCATCTGATGGCGTTCGCAGCGGAAAGATCGAGGCTTGAGAACGGACGTTCCATCGATTTGGCCGCTTACAAAGCCGAGCTGCTTTACTCTGACAGGGGGGGTGAAAGGAAGACGCTAGACAGCCTACGAACTAATTTTGAAATGATCATTCGGCAGCCAGACAGTACACCATACCGCACCATGAGTTGAACAGCCTATCATTCAATTCAAAAGGGAGGGCTTACCTTGTCGAAGGGAAGCAAAACAGTACCGGCAGTTGGCGCAATGATTTTATTGGCGGCATCGCTCGCAGGATGCAGCAGCGAAAAGCAAACGAATTCGAGTCCGTCTCCGAAGCCTTCGGAATCGGCTAATGCAAGTGCGGCGCCAAGCGCTTCGCCGAGCGCGCAAGCGAACATATATCCGGAAAACGGTCTCTCGAAGGATTCGATTACGCTGAAAGTGGGACATTGGGAGAACGGGTACGGGCGGGAATGGCTTGACTTTGCAATTAAAAAATTTAACGCGAAATATCCGAACGTCAAATTCGAAGTCACCTCTTCGCCAAAGCTGGACACGGTGCTGTCCACCAAAATCGCGGCGAACGACGATAACGACATGTTTGACTTCTTCTTCCCGAGATTCAGCGGCGTAGGCGATACGGAACGACTGGCGGAGGCGGGAAAGTTTGAGGATCTCAGCGATCTTTGGAAGAAGGAGCTGCCCGGCGAGAAAGGGAAGACGGTGCGCTCCGTCGTTTCCGACGATTTTTACGATGCGGCCATGCTGGGAGGCAAAACATACAGATTGCCGGTAGGCGGCTATACGGCGGGACTCTTTTTCAACGAGAACCTCTTTGACAAAAACGGCTGGAACAAGGATCCGAAAACATGGGATGAATTCGTCCAGCTGATGGAAACGATCAAGGCGAAGGACGTCATTCCGATTACATTCCCGGGCGTGTACGCAGGTTATTTGACGGACTATACGTTTAATTTCCTTCCGTTCATGCTGGCTGACGCAAGCGGAAGCTTCGACGCTTACCTGAAAAATTTCCGCAGCTTCAAAATGCCGCAATTTACGGCGCCGGAAGTGAAGGAAGCATGGAAGCGGATGTATGAATTCGGGCAGAAGGGTTATTTCCCGAACGGAGTTGCCGCGCTTAATCATACGCAGTCGCAAATGCAGGTGCTGCAAGGCAAAGCGGCGCTCGTATCGACAGGCGACTGGGTCGGCAACGAAATGAAGGACAGCACGCCGCAAGACTTCAAATGGGGCTTTATGGCGATTCCGGCGACGAACGACCCGAACAATACGATTTATGTGCATACCGGGGTGACGGATGTAGGGTATGTGATCTGGAAAAACAAGCCGGACCTCAATAAGAAGTGGGCGAAGGAATTTATGCTGTCGCTTTATGATTTCGAAGTGCAGCAGTTCCTGGCGGAAAAAACCGGCGTATTCCCCGGACGTCTTGATTACGGCGCCGATCCTGCAAGGCTGGAAAAAATGCAAGCGGCTCCAAAGGCGGTAATGGCTTACGCGCAGCGCCATAAAGTCAAGTATTTGTCGCTTCGCCGGGACGTATCGTTTACGAGCCCTTCCGCCGCACAGGCGTCCAAGACGCTGAGCGAAGCGATTACGGGCATCGCCTCGGGCAAAAAGGATCCGCAGCCGGTGCTAGAGGAAGTCGAAAAGCTTTATACGAAAGCGCTTGAGGAAGAAAAGAAATAAGGTAACGGCCGGGGAAGCGGACGTTAGCAGGTTTTGCTTCCCCCGTCACTTCCATTTATTTAAATATTTGGGGAAATGAGGGCTACGCTATGCGGGTCGACTTATATGGGGACAAGAAAACCATCGTCCGCAGAATGGGGCTGCAGAAGGCTTCCGTACAGAGGAACGTGTTTCTGTTTGTGGCCATCGTGCCTTGTTTGGCCGGGTACATCCTGTTTACTTTGTATCCGAATGTCATGTCCGTTTACTACGCGTTCTTGAATTGGGACGGCATCACGGCAGCGCAATTCGTCGGCTTTGATAACTTTGTCGCGATGGTTAAGGACAAATTTGTTTGGCGCGCCTTATCCCACAATCTCGTATACATGCTTGTCGTGCCGGCGGTCACGATGCTGCTGTCCCTGATCCTCGCGTACTTGCTTAGCAACAAGGGATACAGAGAAGGAACCTTTTATAAAGTTCTGTTTTTCTTCCCGAATATTTTATCTTCCGTCGTGATCGCATTGCTCTGGGCCTTCATTTATGACGGAAGCTTCGGCATATTGAACGCTTTGCTGAAGCTGGTCGGCATCAACAACGGCGAATTTTATTGGCTCGGCGATACGAGGACGGCGCTTTGGGCGCTCGTTCTGCCGATGATATGGGGCGGAGTCGGCTTGTATGTCGTCATCTTCATGAACGCGATGAGCGGCATTCCAAAATCGCTGTACGAAGCGGCGGTGCTCGAGGGAGCCAGCCATATGCAGCGGTTGTTCCGCATTACGATCCCGCTGATGTCGGGCGTTATCCGCGTCGGCGTCCTGTTTACGGTGCTCGGCGTGCTGAAAGGCTTCGAAACGATGCTCATTATGACGAACGGAGGACCGGAAGGCTCTACGGACGTTATCGGCTTGTACATGTTCAACCTTGCGTTCGGAAGCGGGTATCACAATTACGGTTATGCGTCGGCGATCGGGATGTTTTTGTTCGTGATCCTGATCGGGGCCAAATGGGTGATCGATAAATACTCGCCCAAAGATGACGTTGAATTTTGATATCGAATGTTAGCGCGTGAACGAAAGCCGTCCTGCCGAAAAATGGGATAGCCGTCGCCGCTTGGGGAGGAAGAGAACGGATGCTGGAACGGAAAAGAACGCTGGCGGATTTGCTGTGGCGGCTTCTGCTGCTCGGCTGGGCGCTGACGATCGTGTTCCCCGTCGTTTGGATCATATTCCAGTCGCTCCGCACGAACGCCGACTTTTTTCAGGATGTTTGGGCGCTGCCGACTGCGCTGAAATGGAGCAATTACGAGAAAGCATGGGATAGCTACAAGCTTGGAAAGTCCCTGCTGAACACACTGTATTACGTAGGAGTCAGTCTTGCGCTCGGTACGTTCCTGATTGTGCTGAACGCTTACGCGCTTACGCGGATGCGCTTCAAGTCGCGGAAGTTCGTCTGGTCCCTGATCATGCTGTCGCTGTTTCTGCCGGGCATCAATGCGCTGGTGCCGCAATTCGTGCTGATGCGGGATATGCATCTGACCAACAGCCTGACTGGGCTGATCATCCTCGATACGTTCGGCGAAAACGTGTTTTTTCTGATGCTCCTTGGCGGATTTCTGTCGACGCTGCCGAAGGAGCTTGAGGAAAGCGCCTTTATGGACGGCGCCTCGTTGTTCCAGGTATTCCTGCGCATTATCGTGCCGCTGTCGACGCCCGGAATCGTGACCGTCGCCATTTTCAAATTTCTCGGGCTGTACAATAACTTTCTCGGACCGTTCATTTACTTGAGCGACGAGACCAAATATACGATCGGCGTCAGCATGTACCAGGCCAATCAAAAAATGCAGTACAGCTCCGACTGGGTCACGCTGTTCGCCGGCGTCATCATCACGATGATTCCCACCGTCATTCTGTACATCCTGTTCCAGCGCCGCATCATGGAAGGGGCCACGCTTGGCGCGATGAAAGGCTGAATCCGATACCCAGCGTCTTTCGTTTGCGGAAGTACGCCGGTATAAATGAATTGCGAAGGGAGAATGAAAGGATGAGAAAGAAATGGGTATCGCTGCTGATGGCCGCGGTGCTGACCATGCCGTTCGGTTTAACCGCGGCCGCCGAGCAGAATGCGGCAGGGGATGGTGCATCTACGACAGGCGGGAGCGTGACGGCAGCGGTTTATTCCTCCGGACCGGCGGTGCTGTGGGTGCCGACGAATACGGAGAAGGTGCTCCGCAGCCAGCCGGCCCCGGAGGAAGGCGCAAAGCAAACGGTTGATTTGGAAGCCGCCAAGAACGAGTATGAAAGCGGGCAAATCATCGTGCGGGCGAACGATGCGGCGTTAACCGGAGTGACGGTGGAAACGACGGCGCTTGTCCGCGACGGCGGAGACGCGCAAATTCCCGCGGAAGACGTACGTCTCTACAAGGAGCATTACGTCGAAGTGACGAGTGTAACGTCCGGATCTTATCCGAAGGGATGGTATCCCGACGCGCTGGTTCCGATGGGAACGAACGAGGCGTTCGATGTGGCGCTCGGCCAAAACCAAGGCATTTGGCTGACGGTCAAAGTGCCGAAAAACCAGCCGCCGGGCATGTACCGCGGGAATGTCGCCGTTCGCGCGCAGGGCGTCTCATTTGACGTGCCTCTGACGCTCAACGTCTGGGATTTCGAACTGAGCGACGAAGGCCATACGCAATCTGCGTTCGCGATCTGGTACGATCAAGTCGCCTACTATCATAATGTAGCTCCGAACACGCCGGAATATTGGCAGCTGCTCGAAAACTACTACTGGTTCCAAACGGAATACCGTTTGCCGCCTGACGATCTTCCGATCCCTTCAGGCGATGTCGACCAGTACATAGCGCAAGCGGAACGGTTTCTGTCGAATCCGAAGGTGAACAGCTTCCGCATTCCTTACTATGAGAACGATCTGCCCAAAACGAAGCAGCTGGTCGACAAGCTGCGCGAGAAAGGCTGGCTTTCGAAGGGATACTTCTATCTCGGCGGTTTGATCGACGAGCCGCCCGTCGAGAAATATCCTCTCGTGCGCCAGCTGTCCGAGGAGCTTACCCAAATCGCGCCCGACGTCAAGCATGTGGTGACGAAGGAGCCGAACGCATTGCTTGAGGGTTATGTCAATACTTGGGCCCCGCTGCTCCATCTGTATGATAAGGACTACGCGCAAGCCCGTCAGGCGGCCGGCGATCACGTATGGTGGTATACCTGCGTCATTCCGAAGCACCCGTATCCGTCCTATCATATCGACGACGATCTGCTCGGAGCCCGCTTGCTGTCATGGATGCAGCGGGAGAATAAAGTGGAAGGCAACTTGTTCTGGGCTACGACGATTTTCCGCAAGTATAACGGTACGCAATATGTAGACCGGAACGTATGGCAGGATCCGCTCGCTTTCCCCGGTGCGAACGGTGACGGTTTCCTTCTGTATCCCGGCAAAGAATTAGGGATTAACGGCCCGGTAGCGACGATCCGGATCGAGGCGATTCGCGAAGGGATGGAGGACTACGAATATTTATGGACGATCGAGGACCGGATGCGCTCTGCAGCCGCCAGTCTTGGTCTAGCGTCGTTCGATGTGGACGCGGCGATGAAGACGTATTATGATCGTTTGTATAAATCCGTATCGACCTATAACGAGCGGCCGGAGGAGCTTCTGCAGGTGCGCCGCGAAATCGCCGAGCAGATCGTCGCTTTGGAGCAGGATCCGACGGTATTGTTTACAGTAACGAGGCTGGAGGATTTGAAGCAGCGGATTACCGTCTATGCGGCTAAGAATGCTGCGGTGCAATTGAACGGCCAAACGGTACAGCCGTCCGAACAGCTTCCGCAATACGACGTCTACGCGCAAACGTTCGATCTGCAAATCGGCGTGAATCCGGTCGAGCTGAGCGTTACGGCTAACGGGGTGGAGAAGAGCCAGACGATTCGTCTGATCGGGATTGCGCCTGCGCCGGTGCAGTATGTGGTACCGATGCTTGATGCGGAATCGTCCGGCGACGTCGATCGCTGGACGCTGGAGAACGTGGAGCTGAGCAGGTCCGCCGATCACGCCGCGCAGGGAGATCAATCGCTTAAAGCGGTTTATCAGCCAAACGTCGATTTTCCGAATATGAAGCTGTTCCATGCGGGAACCGGCTTCCGCAGCGCCGACTGGTCCAAGTACAATATGCTGGAGTTCGACGTGTACAACGACGAGGAGATGCCGCAGCTGTTGTATATCAAGTTTTTTGACGAGAACGGGGGCGTATTCGACGGAACGACCGCAACGGTTGGACCGAAGGCGAGCAAAAAAGTGCAGATCCCGATGGTAAATATCGGAGTTGTCGACAAAACGAATATGGCCGGCTTCGAGCTGTGGATGTGGAAGCAGTCGGCACCCGTAACGCTTTATTTTGACAACTTCAGATTCCTTGCAAGCGAAAAGCTGCCTTCTCAGGACTTGTCTTATCATTACGTTTATCAAACGAATGTCTCCGATATTTCAATTGACGGCAGCCTGAACGAGGATGTGTGGCAGACGGATCTGGAGTACAATTATACGGCGTTCGGGGCGACGGATAACAAAGGCAAGCTGGGACTTCTCTGGAACAGCCAATATTTGTATGCCTCTTTCGAGATTGAGGACGGCGATGTGAGGGATCCTTCTCACGGAGCCACTCCATGGGAGGACGACGGCGTCGAGATTTTCATCGACGGCGATTATGTCAGAGGGCCGCGAAACGAGCATGCGCCTCAGTATACGGTTCGATTCAACGATAATCAAGTGTTTTTGAACGGCGCTTCGAGCCCGTCTACATCCGGCATTTTGCAGAAATCGAAGCGGACGCCGACAGGCTACACGATGGAGATGGCGATTCCATGGTCGGCAATCGGGGTTACGGCGGCAAGCGGAAAAACGATCGGCATCACGTCCCATGTCAATGACGACGATATGACAAACGGAGTGAGAGCGTACGGGGTACTCGGGTTTACGCCGTTCGGTCTGGACGACGGCGCGACGACGGCAAATTGGGCCGAGTTTATTTTATCGCCGGATGCGCCGCGGGCCGCTCAAGGAGAAATCGCGGCGAGCGAGTACAAGTTTACCGATCTGATGGAAACGAAAATGCTGCAGGAGCTGAAGAAAAGCGACTCCGTCCTCGCCGGCGTTACGCTTGAGAACCGGTATGCCAAAGCCAAGGAGCTTGCATTTGTCGTCGAGCTTCTCGACCATAAGAACAAAGTGGAAAACCGCTCCGTCGTCGTGAAAACGCTCCAGCCGGGACAGAAGGAAACATTCAAAGCCGGCTTCGAGCTGCCGAAGAACGCGAACAAGTACAAAGTGAAAGTGTCGGTTTGGGACAATCTGCAGAACCGAAAGCCTTACGTTGCGGATGTAGTGTTCCCATGAACGGCGTATAACTGAAGCTGGAATGGAAAGCCGGATCCCGCAGTTTGGGGGCCGGCTTTCTTTTTTGTCGTACTTTTGAGAGGAGAAACGGGGAAGTATTGGTGAGTCAAACAATAGTGCGATTAGTGTAGAAAACCTTATTGTTCATGAGGCTGTCCTCACTATTCCACCGGTAATGCTCGTTCCCGCCCGTTAATGAGGCAAACAACACTATCAATTTCGTTTGCCTCACTAATAGTTGCGTTTTCCTCATTATGCTTCGAAATCATAGGTGTACGGCGAGAAATAGTAAGGTTTGCCTTACTAATAGTTACATTTGCCTCATTATGCCTCCAGAACATGGGTTTAGCGGCGAGAGATTTGTAAAGGCTTGCTTCATTACTAGTTCGTTTTCCTTATTATCTATCCAGAATACTGGTTTACGGTTGGAAATGAGGGTTGCCTTATTAACGGTTGTCCTTTTTTCACTAGTTTTCCAGGACACAAGTCATCGGCGGCATAGAGGTTTCTTCTAAAGCTCTGCAGGATGGATGGCAACCGACTAAGTTGCGGACTCCGCCGGTTTTACCGAGTGAGGCTTGACAGCCGACGCAAGACCGGGCAGTGCGCATCGGGCAACGCTCGCCGGTAGCCGCACGTAGTGCGGAAAAATCCACCGGCTTTGAATGCGTCGGCCTGAAAAGAAGGTTCAGCAGGTTTTCCGAGGGTCAATCTCGTCCAGGTTCGATTTCCCGTCATAATCGGGTACAATGGAGGGAGTGAACTAATAATAGGAGTTGGATATGGATGAAGCGCATCACCATTTTGGTGGCGGACGACGAGGCGGAGATCGCGGATTTGATCGAGCTGCATTTGGAGAAAGAAGGGTACCGCATTATCAAAGTATCGGACGGGCAGGAAGCGATTCGGGCGGTTCAAACGCAATCGGTCGATTTGGCGATTCTGGATATTATGATGCCGAAGCTGGACGGCTACGAGGTGACAAGGCAAATTCGGGAGCAGTATCATATGCCGATCATTTTTTTGAGTGCCAAAACGTCCGATTTGAATAAAATAACGGGGCTTGTGGTAGGGGCGGACGATTATATGACCAAGCCGTTTAATCCTATGGAGCTGGTCGCTCGCGTAAACGCTCAACTGCGCCGTTATATACAGCTGAATCAGCCGCCCGCCGTCCAGACGACTGTATTGGAAGCGGGAGGTCTGACCATTTATCCGGATCAGCGAAACGTGTTTTTATACGGCGAATCGATCGAGCTGACCCCGAAGGAGTTCGATATTTTGCTTTTGCTGGCCGAGCATACGAAGAAGGTTTTCAGCGTGGAAAATATTTTCCGGCACGTCTGGGGCGAAGCGTACTACGAGAACGACAGCAATACCGTGATGGTGCACATCCGCACCCTGCGCAAAAAGCTCGGAGAAGATAAGAACAAGCATAAATTCATCAAAACCATATGGGGGGTGGGATATACGTTCAATGGCTAATATTTTGCGAAGCTTCCGGTTCAAAATGATATTGCTGTTCGGTCTGAGCATGCTGCTGTCGGGCGCGGTCACTTTTACGCTCTATAAAGCGCTTCAGCTGTATTATCGTTCGAACGTCCTGGCCGAGGACCCCTTGGCTCGTTATCGATCCATGATAAACAGCGTTGGGGATATTAACTTTTTTCTTATATTTTTTATCCCGCTGGCCTTCTTGTTTTTTTTCTTTCTGACCAAGCCTTACGCCGCGTATTTCCGGGAAATTTCGAACGGGATTCACCACCTTGCCAACGGAGACTTCAAGAACCGGGTGCACGTTTCATCGAATGACGAGTTCTGGGATATTGCGGAGGACATCAATTTGGCCAGCGAGAAGCTGCAGAAGGCGGTCGAAAGAGGAGATTTCGCCGAGAGCAGCAAGGATCAGCTTATTTTGAACCTGGCCCATGATTTGCGCACCCCGCTGACTTCCGTTTTAGGCTATTTGGACTTCATCCTTCAGGACGATAAACTGACTGCGGAGCAGGTTAAGCATTATACGAACATCGCATTCGCGAAGTCGCGGCGTTTGGAGAAGCTGATCGACGAGCTTTTTGAAATCACGAGGATGAACTACGGCATGCTCACCGTCGACAAAAAACCGATCGATCTGAGCGAGCTGCTCATTCAGCTGCACGAGGAGCTGTACCCCGCACTAGAGAAAAACGAATTGACTGCGAGAATGAATGTGAGCTCCCATCTGAACATTCATGGCGATGGAGAGCTGCTTGCGCGCGTATTCGAAAATCTTTTGACCAATGCCGTTCGTTACGGAAACGACGGCCAGTTTATCGATATCAACGGCTTTCATGATCCGGACCGCGGAGAAGCGGTTATTCAAGTGGTCAATTACGGACACTGCATTCCGGCGGAGCAGCTGCCTCGTTTATTTGAGATGTTTTATACAGGCGACAAGGCGAGAACGCATCAAAGCGGGAGCACGGGACTCGGCTTATTTATTGCCAAAAATATCGTGGAGCAGCACAACGGTACGATTTCCGTACAAAGCAATGAGATCCGTACGCTGTTCGAGGTGCGGCTGCCGCAATAATTTAAGAAAAATTTTAACAATTCCCCACTTCTTTTTAAACAGTTTTTCCTATCCTAGGTTATATAGGGGTAAGGAGGATGCTGGAGATGAAGAAGTGGTTTTTTGTGCTTGCCGTACTTGCGCTGCTGGTTGGTTACGAGGTCTACAGGCAGCAAGCGGAGGTCGCTGACAATAAATGGAGTCGAACGGATAACGAAGCTCGAACGGTAACGGTCGCGGGAAAGCCGTCGGAAAAGCCATCGGGTAAACCCTCGGATAAGCCGGCCGGGAATTTGGCTAAGCCTTCGGAAAGTCCGACGAAAAACCCGGGGGACAACCGGCAAACGATTAAGCTTGCTAAAGATCAAGTATATAAAGGAAATTTGCTGCTTGTAAACAAGGAGTATCCTGTACGCGAAGAAGGAATCAAATCCGACATTGTGGTTCTCTATCAGCATAAGGATCTTATGGAGGGCTATGGCTTGCTCGATACGAAAATCCAATTGTCCAAAAGCGTGGCTCAAGCTTTTCAGAAGATGATACAGGCTGCCGCCAAAGATAAGGTAAACCATTTCCTGATTAGCAGCGGCTATCGCAATGCGATCGAGCAGAGCAAGCTGTACTTGGAGATGGGCGACGCCTACGCGCTGCCTGCCGGCCACAGCGAGCATAATCTGGGACTGTCGCTTGATATCGGGTCGTCCGAGAAAGAGATGAGCCAGGCTGCCGAAGGAAAGTGGCTGCAAAAGAACGCTTGGAAGCACGGGTTTATTTTGCGGTATCCGAAGGATAAAACGTCGATTACGGGCATTCAGTACGAGCCCTGGCATTTCCGGTATGTAGGGCTGCCGCACAGCGCGATTATGCAGGAAAAGAATTTAACGCTGGAGGAGTATCTGGATCTGCTCAAGGAACAACAAAGCACCACGGTGTCGGTAAACGGAGAAAAATACGAAATTACCTACTATACGGTTTCGAAAAATACGACTGCCCAGGTTCCCGCCAACCGCCGCTATGAAATTTCAGGCAACAATACGGATGGAATCATTGTGACGGTCTACCCGGAGGGCGCCAAATGAAAAAAACGAGTATTATCAGAAGCATAGTCGTTCCGGCACTTTTTGCCGTTTACCTGTATCTCCTAGTCAAGGCGATTCTGTTTAAATTCGGCCCGATCGAAGGGAAGTTTCTTCTGCATCAGTTCCTATACCATTTGGAAAACCCCGGATCGATGCTGAACCGTCTCTCCGTATCGTCTAATTTCATTCCGTTCAAGCAAATATCGAGTGATGTTCGAAGCTTACACAATCTCGGGCTGTTCCAGCTTAATAACTTCACGGGGAATATTTACATATTCATCCCGTTCGGCATATTTGTGCCTGTGCTTTATGGGGAGAAAAACGTGTCGCTGGAAAAAGTATTTTTCCTGTCGTTTCTGCTAAGTTTAATGCTGGAGAGCTCCCAAGCGATACTATCAATCGGAACGTTCGACGTCGACGACTTGCTGCTCAATTCATCGGGCGGCATGATCGGATTCGGCATCTACTCGCTGTTCGGCAGACGAACGAGCGACGGGCTTGTTTCTGCAAAGCAAGAATCGTAGGACCTGTCAAAAAGAGCAGCGAGGAAACCTTTCCGGTTCCGGCTGCTCTTTGCTTCTCTAAACCTACGGTAAACGCGAGCGTCAAAGACGCCGGTAGCCGTTTATCCTTCACCGCGATCGTATCACGGCTTTTGTTCATCGACAAACCCGTTCACTCTTGCTTGGCCCCATGGTGCGACGGATACACGCACGGTCGACAGCGCGCGCTGCTCCTCGATTTCCTTGCCGGTGCCTTCCGGTACGTAGAAGCGCTCCAAGCCGTAGCGCAGGTTGATTTCTCTGTCCCATGAATAGTCGATGCGGCCTTTGATGACGACTTCATCGCCGGCAGCCGCCGGTTTATCGGGATACACGCCGGCCGCTTCATATATTTCCGGGCTGGCGGCGGATGGCCGCAGGAGGACGTATACGGTCTTTTGGCGATCGGGCTCGCCTTCGCCTTTCCAAAGGCCGCTCGGCAGCCGGCTGATTTCATAGTTCAGCACCACATAGTCGCCGTAAAATAGATCGCGCGGATCGATCGGCGCCGTTTTCAGCTGAATTTCTTTGCCGAACCATCCTACGGCATAATTCGTAACGAGCAGTCCGCTCAGGAAAAGCACTTGAGCTGCCGCCAGCAGCACGAGCAGTAATGTTCTGCGCTTACGCCGCCTTTCGCCGGCCGCCGGCGAGCCTGTACCGCCGCCGCCGCTAACGGCATCGATAGGGAGCCCGTAGGAGCGCCGCATCGTTTCATTGCTGTTGCTGCTGCTGCCGTCATTGCCGTCTATGCGTTTTTTGTCAGTCATGTCGTTCCGCTCCTTCCTCCGCCAGAAAACGGCGTCTTCGGCGGTTCAAGTACCAGCTTAAGCCGAGCAGCAGGATGCCGCCTACCAAGAAGAACAAGGATTTATCCATAAAGCCCCAGGCGAGCTTGACGTAAGCGAGAAGCACCGAGAATAAGAACAGCACCGTTCCGAGGTTCACCTTGAACCGAGATTCCTCGGCATAGCCCCGCCACAATACGCATAACGAGAAGAAGCAAAGGGCGAGCAGATAAAGGAAGCTGGCGGCCTCGGCCGTATAAAAGTAAGGGAGCAGCAGCAGCCATTCGAAGCCGCTTGTAAGGCGGCCTTGCTGCTTTTTGGCGATCGCGGACAAGGCGAGCAGGGCAGCCATGACGATCACGAAAACGATCGATTGCGTCCGTTCAAGTGCGGTGAAGCCGAAGAGACGTCCGTCATCCTGTACCATAACGGCGACGCAGCAGGTGACGAAGGCGGCGGTCAGCGCGCTGTTTTGCAGCGGATAAGCGGTATCCCGCGTGCGAATCCAATCGCCGAGCACATACAAGATCATAACCGGAATCATGTACAAGCTGCCGTTCAAGTCGAACTCGGCGATCAGGAACGCCGATTGCAGCATGGCGCTGAGGCCGAGCAGCCAAGCGAGCCAAGCGCTGCGGTTGCGCCACCAGTAGTAGCCCAAACCGATCATCAGCACGAGGAAGGCGACGAAGCTGAACGTTCCGAAATTGCTGAGGCTGTAAAACTGGCCGACGTTCAGAATCGCAGCCGACAGCAAAAACAAAAACCGCGAACGGTATATATGCGTCAGCAGCACGCCGGCCGATCCCCAAATGACGAATGAGCCGGCATTGGAAGCGGTCATTTGGAACATTTGCGCGATGAGGAAAATGCCAGCCCCGAAGCTGATCAGCCCGACGGCGATCAGTCCGAGTCCGAGCCTGTCGTCGCCGCGCCGCATAAAACGTTCGCCGGCGGCATAAAAGCCCAGCATGGCGAGCACGATAACGGCAAACCTTGCGAGATGGGGAATCGTTTGCCAGTTGGCTGCGACAAAGCTGAGGATGCCGAGCCCGACCAGCAAGCTGCCAAGCAAAGGCAGGATGCCGACGGCCGGCTTCTCGTCCTTATAAAGCGCTAACAGCTTATCCGCCTGCTGCTGCGTGATAATTTCCTTATGCACCCAGACGGGCGCTTCTTTTTTCAACCATTTGTGTGACATTTCAATCACCCCTTACTCTCAGTATATGCTTTTCCGGCAAACCTTAAAGTACTAACTTGGTATAGTACCGGAACAGCTGCGCATGCCTGACGCGGCGGGGATTTTCGGAATACTGGAAAAATGAGGCTGGGAATGCGACAATGGGAAGTAGCGGCGAAAGGCCGGTCGTCGGGTGAAACCAACCGGAACCGTCGTTCCCGTCCGGGATCTATCAAGTACGAAGTAGGTGCAGCCTGCATGCGTGAGGGAAATCGCGCGAAATCGCCTTTTTATAAGCTGATCGTAGACGTGTTTCGAACGATGACTTTCACGTTTCGTGAAGTGATGATGTTCGAGTTGTTCTACAAGGCGCTCACTTTTTTTATTTTTATACCGACGATTTCCGTCGTGTTTCATAAGCTGTTAAGCATGGGCGGCTTCGCGGGAGCGACCAATTACGAGCTGCTGCGTTTTTTCATGAGCAAATACGGCTTGCTGTGCATGGCGCTTCTGGTGCCGACCGCAACGGTGCTTATTTTTGTCGAATTCGCCGTCTTGATTATCATTTCGTACCTCGGCCAGCATCGGGTGCGAACGAATTTGCTTCGCGCGTTTCTGCAGGCTCTGAGCAGCATGCCCTCTTTGTTCACGTTCGGGTTTGCCGGCTGGGCGCTTTACTTGCTGCTTATTCTTCCGCTGCTCAACCCCGGTTTGGGCGCTTCGCTGCTGCCGACGCTCGCCGTACCGAATTTCATTTCCGGCGAGCTGTACAAAACCGGCGGCGGCACCTTGCTCTACCTGGGGGGGCTTGCCGTTCTGCTTTTTTTCAACATCCGCTGGACGTTCTCTCTGCACGCTCTCGTCATCGGCGGCATCGCTGGGTTTCGGCAGGCTGCCAAGCAAAGCGCGGCGGTAATGAGAAAGTCGTATATCAAAATGACCGTGGTCGTGGGCATCACGCTGCTCGTGTTTTTCGTCGTGGTCGTTCTTGCTACGCTGCTGCTGCTTGTTGTCGTGACGGTAGCTCATTCGTTAATCGCGGGGGAAACGGGCACGGGCGGCTTCGTCCGTTCCATTCTGGCCAAAACGTTCATCGTATCGACATATGCCTCGACGATTTTCATCATGCCGCTGTATGTCACGACGCTGACAAGGCTGTACATCGAGAAAACGGAGTCTCACCGCTCCGTACTGCAGCTTCCCGAGTGGCGCGCTGATGGGAATTC
Organism: Paenibacillus contaminans; assembly: GCF_003285015.1. Taxonomy (GTDB): domain Bacteria; phylum Bacillota; class Bacilli; order Paenibacillales; family NBRC-103111; genus Paenibacillus_V; species Paenibacillus_V contaminans. The sequence goes on from NZ_QMFB01000036.1 coordinate 52,825, forward strand.
GACGCCGCACATTCGCCGGATGTTCCGTCCGCACCGGAGCAGGCTGTTTATGTTTTTGCTGCTTATCGCTTTTGCAACGGGGCTGGTGCTGGCGCCTGCTATCGGGGGCAAGGCTTTCACGGATCACGATTTTGTCGTGATGGCGCATCGGGGCTATACGGCCAAAGGCGTCGAAAATACGATCGAGGCGATACAAGGGGCGATCGATGTGGGAGCGGATTATGCGGAAATCGACATTCAGGAGACGAAGGACGGCCGGCTTGCGGTCATTCATGATACGAATTTGAAGCGGCTGACCGGTAAAAACGCCGAGGTATTCGATCTGACGATGGACGAATTGCGGCAGCTGGAAGTGAGGCAAGGGCCGTTCACCGGGCGGATCAGCACGCTCGAGGAAATCATTCGGCTGACCCAGGGCCGGATCAAGCTGAATATCGAATTAAAAACGCACGGGAAAGAGCGGGATTTGGTGAATACGTTCGTGCGCGTCATTCGCGACTACGATTTGACCGGACAATGCGTCGTGCAGTCGCTGAACGGCGATATCATTCGACAGGTTAAAGCGCTCGAGCCGTCCTTGGAGGTCGGTTACATTCTTTTTGCGGGTACGCCGAGGTGGGAGCGGACGGGGGCGGATTTTTTCAATATGGAGGAGTACCGGGTCAGCGAGGCCGTCATTGCCGCCGCCAAGGCGCTGAATAAACGGATCTACGTGTGGACGGTCAACGACCCTGCTGCGATGGAGCGCTATTTCCGCATGGGGGCGGACGGTATCGTAACGGACCAGCCGGAGCAAGCGCTGCTTGTCGCCGATGGCGTAAGGGCGAGCGAGGATCCTTTTTTCGATGCGCTGTTCGACTGGCTGGACCGGATGTCCTATTGATGCGGCACGACTGGGGTTTAATCTTGAGGTAAACATGGCTAAGCGGCAAGTAATTCCATGAATCAACAAAATTCCTTGACTGGAATATTCCTTACCCGATACATTCATAGTAGAGAAATCCGTTTCATTGCAGATTAACGGTAGGGAAGTTACCCGACAACATCAAACCTATGTAAAATCAAAATGTGAGCAGGAGGGGCAAAGAAGCTATGAATCAAGAGGTTACCGCATTTATCGAAGGCCTAAATCAGCCGTGGCAGGTTGACGTTTGCAATCGGCTTCGCCGAATGGTGCTTGAATCCATACCGGAGGCAACGGAACGGATTCAATACAAAAAGCCGCATTTTTTAAAGAATGGGCATTATGCCGCGGTGATTTCTCCTTCCAAGGACGCCATAGCATTTATGATTATGAATGCAGCCGGTTTGGAAGTCCCGAAGGGGTTTGAAGGCCCTCCCGAGCGGAAATGGCTCAAAATCCGTGAAGGAGATTCGCCCGACTACGACTTGCTGGCGCAGCTTCTTGTTCAGGCATCGAGCTCTCTCTAAAGAAACGGATCGGAGGGGGAACATATGAATACGGCAACCTTGAGCGCGCTCGCGGAACCCAACCGATTGCAAATGGTCGAATTGCTTCGTGACGGCCCTCTTACCGTAGGGGAAATCGCCGATCGGCTTCATGTTCGGCAGCCGCAAGTTTCCAAGCATTTGAAAGTTCTCAACGAAGCCAAAATCGTCGAAGTGCATCCTGTCGCAAATCGCCGGATTTACAAACTGCGGCCGGAGCCGCTTCAGGAAATGGATACATGGCTGGAATCGTTCCGCAGCATGTGGGAAGACCGGTTGGATCGGCTGGACGCTTATTTGCAAGAGCTTCAGAAAGAAGGAAAACCGCCTGGGGATAACGGATAACGGCCGTTTCACGGCTGAGGCTGCCGGCTTGATCGGCAGTCTTTTTCTAAATACAAGAATTTATATGTGACACCTATTAAGTGCTTGTATTTCAACGGTAAACGCGCTCGTCCAGAAGGACGGCGAAGCCGTTTATCCTTGTTTCCCGCTTAGTGGGGGCTAGGAAAGAGGAGAAGCCGGGGCTGGCTTGGGCTAGGGCAGGCGAGTTCGGGAAAGTTCGGGATAGTGCGAGTGTTCTGCTGATCCAGCCATATTTGCACTAGAATGGTGCTGAGCTTTTACAAAACATTCATTTTAAGCTCTTTAAAATATAATCAGTTAATTATATAATCATTAACAGATGTATCGGAAATCTTGTCCGAAGCCTGATGGCCGAAGTCTTTAGCCAAAGCAATCGAAAGGAAGCCATTGAGGTACAAATCAAAGGAGATTCGACTATGAGTAAAAAACTGGTTTACTTCCTTTGCACGGGGAATTCTTGCCGCAGCCAAATGGCGGATGGTTTTCTAAGCGCTCTTGGGGCAGAGCGATACGAGGTAAGAAGCGCCGGATTGGAAGCGCACGGGCTAAATCCGAGAGCCGTTCAAGCGATGAAGGAAGCAGGTGTCGACATCAGCGGCAATTCGTCCGATGTCATCGATCCCGAGATTTTAAATCGCGCTGATTATGTCATTACGCTTTGCGGCCATGCTGACGAGCATTGCCCTGTCATTTCGAACAAAAACGTTGTCAAATGGCACTGGGGATTCGACGATCCGGCGAAAGCCGCGGGGACGGAAGAGGAAATCATGAGCAAGTTTCGCGCCGTCAGGGATAACATTAAAGACCGGATCGAGCGGTTCGTCAAAGAAGGCAAGTAGGGAATGATCCGTTAAAAAAAAATTTCAGGGGAGAGGGATCGGCATGGAAAAATCTTATCAGGCTCTGCATGATAATAAGATCTTTATGTGCGGTGCGGCAGACGTTGAGCAAGTAGTGAAGAACGAGCAATGTGAAGTCATTGTAGATTTACGGGGAGAAGCGAATCAGTGCGCTTTTGCGGGGGCCGATGTGGAGTGGATCAAAATTGCGCTCGGCGACGATGCCGTAGACAACCAAGAAGCGCTGCTAAAACAAGCCGCAGACGAAGTCGTGAAAGCTTACCGGGAAGGCAAGAAGGTAGCTTTTCATTGTAACGGAGGCCGAGGGCGTACCGGTGCGGTTGCCGTTGCGACGCTAATCGAGCTGGGGGTAAGCGGGACGATCGAGGAGGCGGAACGGCTGGCCAAATGCATTCGTCCCATTCTTAACGTCAAGCCGGCACAAAAAGAAGCTTTGCAGAAACTGTACCCCTAAGGAGCGATCGTATGATCAAAAGAATGCACGTTGCCGTAAACTGTACGAACCTCGAGAAATCGCTGGATTTTTATCGCAGCTTTTTCGGGGCGGAGCCGACAAAAATCAAAGAGAATTATGCCAAATTCGAACTGGATTCTCCGGCCTTGCACTTTTCGTTAAACGTTCGCCCGTTCGAGAAAAAAGGTGTGCTGAATCATCTCGGCTTCCAGGTAGACGATACGGAAGACGTATTGGCAATGGGCGAGCGTTTGCGGCAATCCGGGCTGCTGTTGATCGACGAGATGAACACGACTTGCTGCTATGCCGTGCAGGACAAAGTGTGGGTTTACGATCCGGATGGAAACGCGTGGGAGATCTTTTATACGAAGGAGGACTCCGAATTCGAATCGGCAGGCGAAGCCCTCGATCTCTCGCTTTGCTGCGCGCCGCCCGCCGGCCCGGTGAAAGTGGAGTTCGGTTCGTACAAGAAATAACTTAATGTGTTTCAACGCCGGCGGCGTGTATCCGGCCCTGGAATCCGAATCATTAATAAATCCGCCTCTCCGTTTGTGCGAATGGAGGGCGGATTTTTTGTCGGAATTTCGTTATGTACGATGTGCAGTTATTACGGAGCCTAATTTTATTGCTTTTGGATTTAGGAGTTGACTTGCGATTTTAATAATGTCATAATGACTATATTAAAAACGCTTGAGGTCAGTTAAGCTCCTTTTTCTGAGCTTTCAAAAATAAGGAGCTTTTGCCGCTTTCAGGCGGAGCAATCGGAGGAAATACGATGATCAAGATTGTGGAAGGGGATTTGCTTGCCGGTTCGGAATATTTGATCGGGCACCAAGTAAACTGCCAAGGAGCGATGGGATCGGGAATAGCGAAACAGATCAGAGCCCGCTATCCTCAAGTTTACGATTCGTACGCAGCGTATTGCAGAGCGCAAAAGCCGGAACAGCTGCTGGGCGACTGCCAATTCGTAGAAGCGGATAATCGGATCGTCGCCAATTTGTTCGGGCAGCTGCATTACGGACGGCAGGCGAAACGTTACACGGACTACGAGGCGCTGAGCCGCGCTTTAAGGACATTTAAGGAATACGCGCAGGAAACGGGGGCGGCTTGCGCCCTTCCGTACATGATCGGCTGCGGGCTGGCGAATGGGGAATGGCATGTAGTGGAAAACAGGCTGCAGGACATCTTCAGCGACTATCCGCTTACGTTATACCGCTACGGAGGCTAAAAGGAGGAACCGGCATGAGTCTAGAGGATCGGATAAAGGGCGGCTTGTTCGGAGTCGCGGTCGGGGATGCGCTGGGCGGCACGACGGAATTTATGTCGACCGGCGAAATCGAACGGCAGCACGGTTATGTAACCGAAATCATCGGCGGGGGCGTTTGGGAGCTGCAGCCCGGCGAAGTGACCGACGACACGATGATGACGATTTGCGTCGCGGAAGGCATTTTGGCGAATCCGCAGCAGCCGATGGCGGACATCGGCATTAAGTTTTTGGAATGGTACCGTTCCAATCCGAAGGATATCGGCAACATTATTCGCCAAGCTTTCCGCAACTATAACGGCAATTGGTTCGAGGCTTCTTTCTTGGCCGATTTGGACTTGGGCCGAAGCGCCGGAAACGGCTCGCTCATGCGCTGTTTGCCGGTAGCGCTCGTGTACCCGCAGCTCGCGGATATCGAAGCGAAGGCGCGTATGCAATCGAAAATGACCCACTACGACGAGCTCTCGAGCGAAGCCTGCGTCATCTACTGCAAAATCGCCCGTAGACTGCTGAATGGGGAGGGGTTTGTGGCGGCGATTCATGCCGAAGTCGGGGGCACTCTCTACGCAGGCAAAATCGAAGAGACGCCGGACTGCGAGCCCAGCGGGTTTGTCGTGGATTCGTTCCGCTGGGCGCTTCATATTTTACTCCATGCGGCTTCATTTGAGGAGGTCGTGCAGAAAGCGGCCAACCTCGGGGGCGATTCCGATACGATCGGCGCGATAGCCGGAGGTCTTGCCGGGATTTATTACGGGTACGAGCAAATTCCGCGGCGGTATGCGGAGCGTATTTTGATCAAGGAGCAGTTAACGGACCTTTCGGAGAGGATTGTTGCCAAAAGAGCGGCTTTGCAGGGAAGCGCAATTGAATAGAAGCGGATTGACGGAAACTCCCGCCGGCAAGGATTGTGATGCATTGGCGCGTTTCAGGAGCGAAAAGGAACGATTGACAATTTCGGCATTAATCGAGATACTATTTTGTGAACCAGATAAATACTACTAATGAACGGGAAGGGTCAGTCCATGTCGAATAAACCGAACCGAACTACATTTCGCGAACGGATGGATACAATGGTCGCCGGATTAAGGGACGAAATCGTAGGGGGCATACTGTCCGTCGGTTCGTTTCTACCTTCGGAGGTGGAGCTCGGCAAGCGGTATCAGCTGAGCAAAAATTCGGTGCGTAAAGGACTGGACATGCTCGTTGCGGAAAAGCTGATCGAAAAGGTGCCTTGCGTAGGGACGCGCGTATGCGCTCCGGCCGTTCAAGGGGGAGTGACGATTCGGCTCGGATGTTACTCGGGCGTAATGGAGCAGACGGGCTTGAACCGCATTTTATCGGAGTTCCATGTTGCCTTCCCGCATATTCGCGTGCAAACGGTGGCGCTGCCGTTCGTCAACTACCACGAATCGATTATGGATTGTTTGCATAACGGCATGCTGGATGCATTTACAGTCAATCAGAACGATTTTTGCCATTTTGCCGAAAATGATAATCTGGACTGGCTTGAGCCCATTGATCCGCCGTCCGGTCTATACCCGTTCCTTCACCGCGCGTTCGTCAGCGAAAAGCGGCAGTATGCCGTTCCATTCGTCTTTTCGCCGGTCGTGCTTTGCTATAATCGCGATCATTTTGCGGCCAAAAACATGCGGGAGCCGGACAGCAGCTGGACTTGGTCCGATTTCCTGACGGCAGCGGCACAGCTGTCGGAGGGCAGCGGCCGGTTCGGGTTTTATTTTTATCTGCTCTCGCTGAATCGATGGCCGGTTTTCTTGCTGCAATCGGGGGCCAAATTCAGAGCGGAACGGGACGGCGCTGTGCGCATTGCCGGCACGAAGCTGCAGGAGGCGCTGGCGCTTTGCAGAGAGCTGATCGACAGCGGCAGCTTCCTTTCTCTTTTCGCCGAAGGCACCAACGATGCGGAGCTCCTGTTTTCTCAGGAGAAGGTTTCGATGATCATGACGACTTATTTCAGCCTGAACTATATTCAAAACAAAGGCTTTGCTTTCGATATTTCCCCTCTGCCGTATTTCGAGCAGCCTGCTTCGCTGTTGTCCGCCATCGGGCTCGGCATCAACCGCAAGTCGGAGCATAAGGAAGCCGTCCGGACGCTGATCGATTATTTGCTGGATTATCCGGCGCAGCTCTCGGTCAGGCAAAACTCCCACAGCATTCCAAGCCTGATCCAAGCGGCGGAATGGAGCGGGCAGGGCAGCGTCAAGCATCCGAGCAGATATCATATGTACCGCGAGATTATCCCGACGTTCAAATACGTTACGGATCTTCATATAACGCCCGCCGAACTCGATATGATGAACAGCGAACTTAAAATGTACTGGTCCAAACTGGAGCGGGAAGATGACGTTTGCCGCCGTCTGGAGACGTTGATGTCGCCTGTAACTCAATAAAAACAGCCGTCGAAAGAATGCGAAAGCATTCTTTTTTTTGTTGTCTTGGAAATTTGTCCTTCATATATCGGAAAGTAAATCGTGGAAGCGGCTCTCAATCTCGGTAACGGGCCGGAGGGCATATATCTCATTGTATACTGCGTGTGAACTGGAAATTGATCAAGTATGTAGAAAATGATTATTGACATCGCTTTCAGTGTGAACTATATTGTTTTCGAGAACTAGATATGAACTGCATATCGTGATTGGTTCATAGAAAATAAATTGGCGGGAGGTGGCGGTTCACATATTTTCCCTAAGTATGCCTCTACATAATCATTCGGTTTATGAAAGGAGTATTTCAACCTTATGCGTAAATGGAAACGCGGTATAGCGCTTTTGCTCTCTTTTACACTTATTTTATCCGCCTTCATGATTCATGGAACGCCTGTTCAGGCGGCTACAGCGAAGCTGAAGCTTGCAAATCCGGGATTCGAAGCTCCGCTCTCCGGCGGTAAAATTCCCGGGTGGACGTCCGTATTCGCGGAGACGGGCAGCGATTTCAATTATCAAATCACAGACGACGAGAAGTCGTCAGGCAGTTACAGCTTGAAAATCGTCGACCAGCGCAGAGACAAATCGGTCGCGATTCTCAGCGATCCGATCGCCGTGACTTCCGGCGTGCCGTATACCGGCAGAGCCAAGATTTTGATCGAAGACGCGGCAAGCACGGCCAGCTTGTACATTCGTTTCTATGACGAAGCGGGCAAAATGATTACGGAGCAATCGAAGCATTCGGAAGGGTCGAAGGGCTTTACGGTCGGCCAGTGGCAGGATGTAACGACGCCAGAAACGGCCGCTCCCGCCAATGCGAAGACAGCCCGAATCATGGCTTCCGTGACGAGTTATTCGATCGCTAACGCCTACTACGACGACATGGCGATTACATACGACGAGACGAACGTGCCTGCGAAGCCGGAGCTTTCCGTTCCGCAGTCGTTGTCGCCGGGGCAGGAATTTACGGTAACGCTCCGTGCAGCGGAGGCTAACGGTTTAAGCCAAGCTAGCGTCGACATTCAATATGATCAGCTGAAGCTTCAATTCGTAGAGGCTATTGCAGCCGGTGCTTTTGCCGGTCAGGGGGCTTCCGTTACAGCGTCGGTGTATAATGAAACGGTTAAAGTGAACGCGGCGCTTAACGGAACGCCGATAAATGCCGATTCTGCGGTTGCCGAGCTGAAATTCAAAGTGACGGGCAGCGAGGGCGGCACTTGGCTGAAGCTGGACAAAGAAGTGACTTTGAACGAAACCGCTTACGTGCTGCAGGAGCAGCTTTACAATGCGGCAATCGTGCAGCCGGAGCCTGGCGAGCCGAAGCTGGCGCTGGCGAACCCCGGTTTCGAGGAGCCTGTCGTAAACGGGAAAATTCCGGGCTGGAGCTCCGCGATTGCGAAGACCGGCGAAGGTTATACCTATGAAATTACAAGCAGCCGAAGCGCATCCGGAGGACATAGCTTAAAAATTACCGATACGCTTAGGGACCAATCGGTCGCTTTGATAAGCGATCGGCTGGAGGTAACGCCTGGCGTTAGATACACGGGGAAAGCGAAAATCTTTATCGAGGACGCATCCCATACGGCCAGCTTGAATCTCCGGTTCTACGACGAGAACGATAAGCAAATCGCGGAGTATCCGATCCATTCGGAAGGCTCGAAGGGCTTCCCGGCTGGCGTATGGCGCGATGTCGCGACGCCGGAGGCCGCAGCACCGGAAAATGCGAAATATGTGCGGTTGCTCGCCTACACGACGGTTTATGCGATCGCCGCGGCTTATTTCGACGATATGGCTATCGCCTATAAGGATACGCCTGCTGAGCCGAAGCTGGCGCTGGCGAATCCGGGCTTCGAGGAGCCGCTCGCCGGCGGCAAAATCCCCGGCTGGAAATCGGTGTTTGCCGAAACGGGCGCGGGATTCCAATATGAAATAACGGGCTCGAAGAAAGCGGCAGGCAATAACAGCCTGAAAATTACCGACCAGCTCAGAGATAAGTCCGTTGCGATTATTAGCGATCCTTTGGATGCCGTCCCCGGAGTTATTTATACGGGCAAGGCCAAGCTGCTTGTGGAAGGCGAAAGCACGGCCAGCTTGAATATCCGTTTCTACGATGCGCTGGGCAACCAGGTTGCCGAGCAGGCGAATCATTTTGAAACGGGAAAAGGCTTCCCGGCCGATACGTGGCAGGACGTCGCCACATCTGCGGTGGTTGCGCCGGATAACGCCAAAAGCGTCCGTTTAATGGCCTACACGACAAGCTACTCGATCGCCACAGCTTATTATGATGAAATGGCGATCGCGTTCGAGACGGACAATACGCCGGCGGTGCTGGACATGTCCGCGCCCGCGGAGCTGTCCGAAGGGCAGGAATTTACGGTTGGCCTGAATGCGGCAAAGGCGAATAAGCTTGCTTCCGTAAGCGCTCAAATCATCTATGACAAATCGAAGCTGCAGGTTGTCGGAGTGCAGCCGGCGGGACAATTCGCGGGAAGCGCGGCCGCCGTTACATCCGCCGACAATGGCGGGAAGCTGACTATCGATGCTGTGCAGCAGGGCGCCAATACCGTAAACGGCGATACGGCTATCGCCGAAATTACATTTAAAGCGACCGGCGGCGGAGGCGAGGCTTGGCTCGTCCTGGCTAACGAATCTTCGATGAACGGCTCCTATCATCCTTCAAGGGATAAGGTCGCTTTACTGCGAATCGGCACGGATATCGGCGTACAGCTGTCCGACAAAGTTTATGGAGAGGCGGAGCCTCTCGGAGCGCCGATCGCGGATACCGTAGGACTCTTCGACGGGGTTGCGGGCAAAGAAGACGGACATAACGTCATGTACACGACGGTCAAAGGCATTCCGCCGATGTTCCACGTCGTCGATCTCGACGATTACAAGCTTCTCCGCAGCATTCCGCTTACGGACGGTGGAGACGCCTGGAGCCATAAGATCGCTCCCGACGGCACGGTTTATATTGCGGCCGGCTCCCAGCTATGGGCGTATTCGCCTGTAACGAAGCAAGCGAGCAAAGTATTTACCTACGCTTCCGAAAATGTTTTCTGGGCCATCGATATTGATGAGGACGGCAATGTTTACATTGCGACGGGCCCAAGCGGCAAAGTGCTGAAATACGACCCGATCACGAAGCTGGGCAGAGACTACGGACGGCTGATGGGAATCATCGATCAGGAATACGCCCGTTCTATCGCTTACAGCAAAGGGTATGTGTATGTCGGAACCTCGCTGGCGAAGGTTTACAAGCTGAACGTAACGACCGGGGAGAAGGAAGAAATCGGCGGCGTTTTGAACGAGAAGGGTTACGCTTACGATACCGACGTCGTGGACGACAAGTTTCTGATCGTACGATTCGATACGTCGAAGAAAAGGTACATCTACGACATTGAAGCCAGTCAATGGCTTGAAGTCGCAGTCGAGAACAGCTCGTCCGGGCTGCATATTGCGAAGGAATCGCTGGACGGAAAAATTTACTTCCCCGCAAACCAGAAAATCATGACGTTTGACGTGAACACCCGTCAGGTGGAAGAATCGGGAATGGTGTACAACACCGGCTTCCGCGGCGCCGATTGGGTGGAGGTCGACGATCCGGAGCTGCCGGGCAAAAGCATCGTGACGATGAATTTCAGCGGGCTGATCGTATTCTTCAATCCGCAAACAAAGACGGTCAAGTCGTATCCGAATGTGCTGCCGCCGTCCGCATCTATCACGCATGTTTTCGAGCCGGGGCCGAACGGGAAAATTTACATTACCGGCATGCAGGCATCAAAAGCAAGCGAATATGACATCGTCTCGGGAACGAACAAATTATTCGGCATGGGGCAGGCGGGAAGCGTGACGCCGCTTGACGGCAAAATTTATTTCGGCGTTTATCCGAAATCGGAATTCTATGTGTACGATCCGCAGCAGGCAACCGGAAACGGCAATCCGAAATACTTGTTCAACTTCGGCGAGGAGCAGGACCGGCCAGGCGACAGCGTCGTTGCCAACGGCAAAATATACGTCGGAACGATTCCGGACTACGGAGCGCTGGGCGGCGCTATAACGGTTTACGATCCGTCGGTGTCCGATCCGGCGAAGTCCCATAAAGTTTTCCGCAACATCGTGCAGGATCAGAGCATTATCTCATTGGCCTACAAGGACGGCAAAATTTATGGCGGCACCAGCGTCAACGGCGGATTGAGCTCGCAGCCGACCGCGAAAGAAGCGAAGCTGTTCGTTTGGGATACCGAGAAGGAACAGAAAATAACGGAGGTCGCCTTGAATATTCCGGGCTTAACCGAGCCGAAGGCGATCGGGGGACTGACGATCGGTCCTGACGGGCTTTTGTGGGGCGGCGTGAACGGAATCGTTTTTGCGATGGACCCCGATACGATGAAGCTGATCAAGTACAAAAATCTGTTCCCTCAAGACGGATCCTGGGGACAGTGGGGCTCCTATAACGCCGTATGGTCGGATGACGGGCTGCTGTATATGTTCTTGGGACGCAGGCTCGTTGCGATTCAAACGGTCACGTTCGATTTTAAATATTTCACCGATTCGGAAGCGTTCACGCTCGGAGCCGACGGGCATTTGTACTACTCGCCGCGCGACAACAGAACGCTGATGAACCGGATTTCCATTAGCGATAAGAATCCGGGGACGACGCCGACACCGACACCGACACCGACGTCGACACCGACACCAACACCAACACCAACGCCGACATCGACGCCGGAAACGGGAACGCCGTCGCCAACGCCGACATCGACGCCGGGAACGGGTACACCGTCGCCAATGCCGACGTCGAATACAGGGGGGCAATCATCAACGCCATCACCTGCTGCGAATGGATCGAAGGAAACCGTTCTTCCGGTGAAAGTCGACGATGCCGGTGTTGCGACAGCCATCGTGACGCAAGCCATGTTTAATGAGGCGTTTGCGGCTGCAGCTGCGGCCGCCGATGGAACGAAGAAGCTTGCGTGGACCCTTTCGGAGCCGCTGGATGCCGAGGCGTATGCTTTGACGCTGCCGGCCCAGGCGTTGACCGGCTCTTCCGCGGATAGGAATATTGAAGTGAATACGCCGCTGGGCAGCGTCATTTTACCAGGCAACATGCTTCCGGAAGGGAATGCGGACGCCGATGCGATTACATTAGTTATCGCTCCGGCCGATAAATCCGCCTTCGACGCCGAACTGCGGGAGGCCGTCGGAGACCGTCCGGTCGTCCGGCTCGGGCTGAAAGCGGGGGAGCGCGATATTCCTTGGAGCAGTAAGGATGCGCGCGTTACCGTATCCATACCGTATACGCCTTCGGTAGAGGAACGGGGAAATAGCGAGCTTATTACCGTCTGGTATATTGACGAAGAAGGCAGCGCGTTTGCCGTACCGAACGGCAAGTATGACGCAGCAACAGGCAGAGTCACGTTTACGACCAGCCATTTCAGCTTGTACGGCGTTGTGTTCGTGCCAAAAGCTTTTGCAGACGCCGGGCAGTTCTCATGGGCCGAGCACGCTATTGAGGTGATGGCGGCCAAAGGTATCGTCGAGGGGAAAGCTTCTTCCGTCTTCGGGGCGTCCGATCCGATTACGAGAGCGGATTTGGTCCTTCTGCTGATGCGTTTGCTCGAGCTGAAGGCGGACGAGGACGCCACCTTCGTTGACGTCGATTCCTCCGCTTACTACTACGATGCGGTCGCAGCGGCGAAAGCGCTTGGCATCGCCGAAGGAACCGGTGACGGACGCTTCGCGCCGGAAGCTCTCATTACAAGGCAAGATATGATGACCTTTATCGATAGGGCGATGAGCGCAGCGGGAGTAACGCTGACGAAGGGAAGCGAAGCCGAGCTGAACGGATTCGCCGATCATGAGGAAATTGCCGGTTACGCGAAGGAAAGCTTGGCGGCTCTAGCAAGCGCCGGCATTATCCAGGGCGACGGGAAAGCCGTCAATCCGCTTCACAACGCGACAAGAGCGGAAACCGCGGTAATCTTGTACCGGATTTATAACAAACTGTGAGTTACAAGAAAGAACCTCCACACCGCAAACGATGCGGGATGGAGGTTCTTCTTCGTGATCGAATCGGCCAGCGGTCAGCCGTAACATGCCAGCAGGCAAATTCCCACGTATATCCGAACGGGACGGCTCTACCGCTTTATTCTAGCTATACAAAGTTCAAGCCGTTCGCATAAGGGAACGGGATCGGGAACAAGGCGGCAAGCCGCTCTTGAATTTCCACGGACGGCTGCTCGGCAAGCTTCGGCTCGGCATCGAACACTACCGATACGAGCTCCTGCGGAGTCAGGGCGATGGCGTCGGGACCGAGATGCAGCGTAAATTGTCCGTCTTCGCCTGCCGTCACGCGCAGCTCGCCTCTTTGCGTGTCGATCGCGCCGTTCCAGTATGGCGTCAACTGCTCAAGCAGCAGCTGCGGATCGGAGATGAAGACGGTGCCGTTATTGCGGCCGGCTTGGAAAGGCGTATCGAGAAGTGCCTGCCGTAGCTCGGCTTCTTGCCAAGGAACGGCAATGTCCAGCTTCTCCAGCGAGTACCGCTTCATCGCGTCGGCGAAAATCGCCGCAACCGCACTCGCGTCGCCTGCCCATTCGGCCGCTTGCGATGCCGCCGACGTCTGGTAACGGACAGGGATGGAAAGGACGGCGAACGCAACGGGCTTGCCGTCTTTCTCCGCTATTAGCGTACGGTGCTCCTGCTTGTAGATGCTGGCAACCGCTTGCGAATGGATCAGCTGCGCCAGCTCCGATAAGCCTTGCTCGTAGCGGACGGGCCGCGATTCGGCCAGCTCGTGCAGCGTGTACCAGTCGCTCGACGCAAACTCGCGAACGCTGTAAGCCGTATTCTGCGCGGCGATAGCTTCGCCGTTCTCAGGCAAGAACGTATACCGGTTGAAGCTGCCGTAATGATAACAATGATTACGTGTATATAAGCCGCGATCTCCCGAAACGAGCAGCAGCGAAGCGCCGGCTTTCCGAATGTGTTCCTTGACCATATCGAGGATCGTGCCCGCATAACCCTTGCCGCGGTAATCGGGATCGGTGCATACGGCTCCGAGCGCGTAAACCTTCAACCGGGCGCCGCCGGCATTGACGAGCCACGGAACGAGTCCGATGAACGCAACGAGCTTGCCGTCCTCGAAAGCGCCGAACGATTGGCCGAGGCCGGGCGAAAAGACGAGCGGAAACGCTTGGCCCATCGAAACCTGCTCGTGATCGCGGAATACGCGGTCGGCAAGCTTGGCCGCTTCGTTTAACTCGTCGGCATGATGCAATTGGCGATATTCTGCCATGACTCTACCTCCAGCTAAGCTGCATTTTTTCTCTATTGTATCAGAGGCGGAATTGAAAGCAATGACAGTAATTAGTCTCTAATCTCGACGATCAGCTCGATTTCGACAGGCGTGTTCAGCGGCAATTCGTTCGTTCCGATCGCGGAACGGGCATGTTTGCCGTTCTCGCCGAAAATTTCGATCAGCAGGTCGGATGCGGCGTTGATTACGACAGGTTGTTGGTTAAAGTCCGGCGCGCTGCTTACGAAAGCGAGCATCTTGACGATTTTAACGACGCGGTCCAAATCGCCGAGATACCCTTTCATGGCAGCCAGACAATTGAGAATGCACTGGCGCGCGGCTTCTTGTCCCTGCTCAATTGTGACTTCTCTGCCCAGCTTCCCTTCGTGCATCAGTACCAGTTGTCCGTTGAGGAAACATACTTGGCCTGACAAATAAAGCAGGTTCCCGCTTTGATTGCATGGAATGTAGGTATGCAGCGGGACCGGCGAAGGGGGGAGCTCAATCCCGAGCTCCTGAATACGTTTTTCGATTTGTGCCATGAAGGCACCTCCTGTTCGATTAATATAGAATCAGTGCGAATGCGAGCAGCAAGAGCTTGCTCTGATCAGCCCGCCCGGCCTTGCTAACGTATGCTTGCCGTGCTCCATCGTCAGCTCGCCGCCGACCACGACGTGCGAGATGCCGTCCGGAAATTGGCGCGGCTCCTGGAAGGTCGCTTTGTCGGCGATCGTATCGAGATCGAAAACGGCGAGGTCGGCCGCATAACCGGGTACGAGCAATCCGCGTTTGCCCAGCTTAAAGCGCTGAACCGGGAACGACGTCACCTTGCGGACGGCTTGCTCCAGCGAAAGCAGCTTTTTGTCGCGGACATAGCGGGCGAAGACGCGCGGGAACGTGCCGTACAAGCGCGGATGCGGCTTGCCCGTTTCGCAGCCGAGGCTGTCGGAGGCGATCAACGCTTTTTCCCAGCAGACGACCTGCTCGACATCCGTATCGGACATGTGGAAATAGACGATCGATATTTTTCCTTCCTCCTCCAGCAGCAAATCCATCATGCAATCGACGGGATGCTGGCCGCGTTGCTCGCTGATTTCAGCGATGTGCTTGCCCTCATAAGCCTTGTTGTCCGGGCGCTGCAGGTTGGAAATAATGACGCTTTCCCATCCGGTGGAGCAGACGAGGTTGTCCCAATCCTCTTGTTCTTCGCCGAGCTCTTCCTTAATGCGCTTGCGGAGCTGCGGATCGCGGAACCGTTCGAGCGTTGCGGCAATGCCGCCTTCGAGCGTCCATGGCGGAAGCACGGTCGTCAGCGTCGTCGAACCCGCCGAGTACGGATAAACGTCGCAAGTGACGTCCATTCCGCGCGAACGCGCGTCCTCGATCAGTTCGAGCGCCTCCAGCACCTTGCCCCAATTGCGTTTGCCGGCCGCTTTCAAGTGACTGACGTGCAGTGAAACGCCCGCTTGCTCGGCAATCCAGATCACTTCCTTGACGGAAGGAATCAAATTGTTGCCTTCGCCGCGAATATGCGTTGCGAACAGTCCGTTATATTTTGGAAGCACGCGGCAGAGCTCGGCGATTTCCTCCTTGGACGTGTAGCTGCCCGGCGCGTAAAGAAGGCCGATGGAGAAGCCGATTGCGCCGGCTTTCATGCCCTCCTCAAGGAGTTGCTTCATGCGCTCCAGCTCCTCGGGAGTAGCGGGACGTTTGGCGAAGCCCATAACGGCGATACGCAGCGCTCCGTGAGCGACGTAGGTCGCGACATTCTCAGCGGGGCGGGATTTGCCCAGCACATCCATAAACTGGCCGACGGTTTCCCACGGCCATTCCCAGCTCGTGCTGCCGAGCACCGGCTGTACGTAGCTTTGCAGGAGCTCCGCCTGGCTTTTGAAGAACGGAGCGGGGGCGAGACCGCAGTTGCCGACCACTTCTGTAGTGACGCCCTGCTGCATCTTGATCTCGCTCAAAGGATTGTCGATCAGCATAAGATCGGAGTGGCAGTGACCGTCGATAAAGCCGGGGGAAATGATGTTTCGCCGAACGTCGATCGTTCGCCGCGCTTCCTGATCGACGGAGCCGATGGAAACGATAACGCCGTTCTTTACGCCTACGTCGCCGTAAAACCAAGGATTGCCGGTTCCGTCGACGATTTTGCCGTTTTTCAATACGAGATCGAGCATTGCGAATGCCTCCTTAAGTGGCGGAAAAAATGCTTCCGGGCGAATAATAGTTGAGTCAAACATTCTAGCTGCGAACGCCTTCATGCACCGCCGTCCCGCGCTTAGCGCTCACGCGGACGCTGTTTCCCGCAGCCTATTCCAGCATGCCGCGAGCGAGCACCGGCATTTCCGCATAGCGGTCGCCGTCCTTGAAATACACCTTGTTGTGCAGATTGACCGTGCTGCAAATATGGTTGGGAATCACGCGGACGCGGTCGCCCGGCTTCCAGTCGTGGCCGGCGTTCAAGCGCACCATGCCGTGCTCCTCGGACATCCGCTCCAGTACCGCATCCGGCGCTTCGACAAAGTGGCCGAACCCTTGCAGCATAAGGGGCTCCGCGTTCGGCTGGACGTCGGTTGCGAACGTTTTGCTGCCGCCGTCGATAATGGCTAGCGTTTCGCTCGGCCGGCTGACGACCGTAGCGAGCACGTAAGCCGCGCATTCGTCGATGCCGCAAACCTCAAGCCGCGCTTGCATCCGATCCTGGTAAACGTAGGTGCCCGGACGTATTTCCGTCACGCCCTTTACCTCGGCTGCATAGGCGCCCGTCGGCGTCGAGCCGACGCTGACGTCGACGACCGGTATGCCTTCGGCGCGCATTTTCTCCGCGAGGCTGACCATCAGCTCGCCTTCCTCAAGTCCGGCGCTGCGCCGGTCGAGCGTCGCCTTGCCGTTCTGCAGCGCGCCCCGGAACGTGTAGATTCCCGTTAGTTGGAGGTTCTGCAGCGCGTGTATTTGCTTGGCCAGCTCGACCGCGTTTTCGTAAAGAACGCCGGTGCGGCGCAGCCCGGTGTCGATCTCGAGCCGCACGTTTAGCGTGTGGCTGCGCGCCTGAGCCGCCGCCGAGAAACGTTTTGCGCCCTCCAGGCTGTCGACCGCGAGAATCAGCTTGATTTGCTCGCTGAGTGTGATAGCGCGTTCGATTTTAGAAGAGGCGACGAGCGGGTATGCTATAAAAATATTGCCGATGCCTCCGGCCGCCATTACTTCCGCTTCCGAAACCTTGGCGACCGTGACGCCGACGGCGCCGGCTTCAAGCTGCAGCTTCGCGACGGAAGGAAGCTTGTGCGTTTTGGCGTGCGGACGCAGGCTGACGCCGTTGTTCGCTGCTGTTTCGGCCATGCCGCGGATATTCGCATGCATTTTATCCGTATCGATGACGATGCACGGCGTTTCTAATTGTTCCCAAGTCTTAGTCTGCTCCGTTTGTTCCCGGACATTAGTGGACATTTGATGTCACGCTCCCGTTTCGGTCGATTTGGATTCGTCGAGATAGCTGTAAAGCGTATATTTGGAAATGTTCAAATAGCTGCAAATTTTTTCGCCGGCCTTCTTGATCAGGAATGCGCCCTTCTCGTCGAGCAGCTGGATGAATTTGACCTTGTCTTCCTTCGTCATTGCGGCGACCGGTCGCCCGATCAGCTCCTGCGTTTCCGTCACGAGCGCGTCGAGCAGGTCGTTCACGTTGCTGACGAACGACTCCTTCACTTCCGTCTGCAGTCCGCTTGCCGTAAGGGATTGCAGCGTTTTCTCGGCCATCATCAGCTCCGTTATGTCGTAATTGATGCATAGGGAGGCGATCGCTTGTCCTTTGCCGTTTTTCATGTAGAAGGAGCTGGAACGCAAAATGCGGCCCGTTTTGGTCTGGGTAATATAATTGAACCGATTGCCGTCCTGAACCTTGCCGTTTAGGATTTCAAGTCCAAGATTCGTACCGGGATCGCCAACCTTCCTTCCGGTTATGTGGCCGTTCTCGATCGCAACGATCGTGCTTTCGTAAGGGCGCTTCAAATCATGCAGCACCACTTCGCAGTTGTCGCCGAATTGAGCCGCGATTCCTTTCACCAGGCTCGTCAAAAACTCATGCTCGTCTTGGATCGACTCCATTGGCTCTCTCCTTTCCGGTGTGCTTGTAGGCGAATGAGTGCTTCTGTTTTCGATACTAATCATCCCCGGCTTCGGTGTCAAACAAAAAGTTTGTTATGCTAAAAAAAAGTATTGCGATGCTCTCGCCGGCAATTTTTCAGTTAAAAGGAAGAAACCCTTGATCGTGGGACTGACATTCAGCGGCACCAGGGCGTGACTGAATACTCCGAGGGTAGCAGATTTTGCCGAATTTTCGTTCCATGCAAGGCGCGTTTGTGAAGGCGTACCGGGGGTACGTCAAGCAAACGGAACGAAGCAGGGGGCGAAAAGGCGGTGAAAGATGCCCTTGAGTGAGTGTTCAGACACGCCCTAGCGCGGCGACGGCCGAAGTATGCTAGAATGGGTTACGCAAGCGCAAGTGTTGATTCGATACATATGTGGATACATATTCAAGGGCGGCCAAACGGAAGGGGGCCATTCACATGAAGCGCTGGTTTGATAAATCGCTGCAGCGCAAGCTGAGCTTGCTCCTTCTGGTCGCCGTCGTATTTCCGCTGCTCGCCACCGGGGTCGTGTCCTACCGGATTGCCTCGTCGCTGACGGAGGAGAAGGCGAAGCAGTCGGGTATGAATACGCTTCGCCAGATCGCGGACAAGCTGGAGTTCATGATTTCGGACGTCGAGAACATGTCCGTATTCATCATCGGGCAACGAGATATTCAGCAATATTTGGACAATGAGCGGGCAGACATTTCACTGTTTACGTTAAATATCGGATTTTTGACCAATCTCGTCTTTTCCAAGCCGTATATTTCCAACATTACGGTTCTTTCGGCATACGATTATCCGCCGCTGTCCAGTACGACCCTCCTGCGTTCGGGGCTGCAGAGCCAGTTGGAGGCAGGCAAGTCCAAGCTGGACGCGGGGATGAAGTGGTGGACCTCGCTGTATGAAAATCAAACGTCGGCCGACGGGCTGAAAAGGGTCGTTTCCCTTGTCCGTCCGGTCCGAAGCACGAACCAGTTCCGCAACCTCGGCGTATTGTCGATCAGCCTGGACGAGAACGAAATGCGCCGTATCCTCAAGAACGCAGGGTGGGAGCAATCAGGCTTCGTCTTGCTGACCGATCCGGATGGCGTTATCTTGTCCGGGGATTCATCGGAATGGCTGAGCCGGCCGCTGCAGGAACGGATGCCGAATCTGGCCGCGCTGAACGAGTTGGAGGGCACGTTTACGTACAGCTCGGAAGGCCGGGGAGAGGATACGGTGCTGTACCGTACGATCGCGGGCACGAACTGGAAGCTGATCGGCGTCATTCCGACCCGTACCTATACGGCGCAAAATCAATACGTGCTTACGGTAACCGCCGTCGCAATCGGCGTCGCGCTGCTCGTGTCCGTCGTCTTCGTGCTGCTGTTCCTGCGCCGGGTGACGCGCCCGCTTCGGGGACTCGCGACTACGCTGAAGGATATAAACCCGGATGAGGCGATTCCGTCGTTTGCGGTGAAAAGCGCGGATGAGGTCGGGCTGCTGCTGCACAGCTTCAACAAGCTGAGCGAGCGGATTCAGCGGCTGATGGAGCAGGTGCAGCAGAACGAGGCGAAGAAGAAGGAAGCCGACATCATGGCGCTTCAGGCGCAAATCAATCCGCATTTTTTGTACAATACGCTGTCATCGATCCATTGGATCGCGTTGATGAACAAGGACGGCCAAATTGCCGAAATGGTCGGCGCGCTCAGTGATTTTCTCCGTTTTTCGCTCAATAAGGGCGAAGAGTTTTGCAAAGCGTCGCAGGAAGTCGCCCATGCGCAAAATTACGTGAAAATTATGGCGATCCGGTTTCAGGATAAATTCGAAGCGAAATTTTATATCGATCCGAAGCTCCAGGACGAGATGATGCTGAAGCTGCTGCTTCAACCTTTGATCGAAAACAGCATCATGCACGGCCTGCAAAAGAAAAAGGGTCGAGGCCATCTGTATGTCCACGGCGAGCTGCAAGGCGAATCGATGACCTTCGTTGTGGAAGACACCGGCATCGGCATGGATGAGTCGAGGCTAAACGAGATACGGGGCAACTTGAACGCGGCTTCGGGAACGAGCAGTCCCGAGCCAGGCCGCTCCGGGTACGGGCTGCGTAATGTGCATCAGCGGCTGCAGCTTCATTACGGCACTGGAACCGGCCTGCAGATCGAGAGCGAAGCGGGCGCAGGCACGCGTATCTCGTTTACGATTCCGATTATGGAGGAGCGGCGCATATGAAAATCATGATCGTTGATGACGAAGCGATTATTCGCAAAGGCTTGTGCACGGTTATCGATTGGAAGGAGCTGGGGCTGACGCTGCTTGAGCCCGCCGAATGCGGCGAGGAAGCGCTGGAGCGCATCCCGGTCGAGAAGCCGCATATTGTGCTCACCGATATCCGCATGCCCGGGATTGACGGCATCGAGCTGGCCAAAGAGATCAAGAAGATCGCGCCGGGTACGGAAATCGTCATTTTGACCGGGTATGACGACTTTGCGTACGCCCAGCAGGCGCTCCGCGAAGGGGTGACCGACTATTTGCTGAAGACGAGCGGGCCGGAGGAAATTATGAAGTCGGCGCTCAAGGCGAAGATGAACATTACGGATAGATGGGAGGCGCAGCGAAAAGAACAGGTGCAGACCGGCGCGCTGCGCAGAGAGCTGCTCGAAGGACATCTCGCGGGCAGGCGGGAAAGCGGCTCCGAGCTGGCTCTTATCGAGAGCTGGATGAAGGAGCGCGGGGTAACGGGAAGCGCAGCGGAGGCGGTGCCGCTGCGCGCGCTCATCGTCTCGGCTTCGGGCTGGGGCGAAGGCAAGACCGCTGAGCTGCTGTTGGGCGCGGTTGAAAATATGCTGGCCGAGCTGCTGCCGTCCGTCTCGCTGCTGAAGAGCGACCGAATCGTGCTGGTAGCCCGCGCAGGACCGGGCTTTGCCGAGCGAAGCGGGCTGGAGCGAGCCGTCCGGCGCGTCTGCGAGACACTGAAATGCTCCGTCTTCGTCGCCGCCGGGGACAGCGTTGCGAGCTCCGAGGAGCTCCCCCGGTCGTACGGCGAAGCCGAGAGGATTTATGCTTACCGGCTGCTGCTGCGGGGGCGGGGCGTATGCGAGCTGCGCGACATTGCTTCGCGAAGCGGAGGAGCTACCGTTTGCCCGCAGCACGAGGAAGAGGAGCTGGCTGAGCTGCTCATGGGCAACGTTCCGACGCAATTGCGCCATTTCGTTCATCGACTCGTACGCGAGCAGATGGACGATCCGTCCGTAACGCCGCAGTCGCTCCGGGCGTACTTGCAGTCCGTCGCCATCGCCGGGCATCGCTGGCTGGAGCGGGCCAGGGGAGGAAGTCCCGGTTCCGGCGGCCATCCGGCGCAAGTTCCCGCCCATTCGTTCGAAGACGGATTTTCTCTCGAAGACGAGTTGTTCAAGCTGCTCGCCTCGATTATGGCGGCTTTTCATGAAACGATGAGCGACACGCGTTATTCGTACGTCCACCGGGCAATCGCCTACATACGCGAGCGGCTGGACCGCAACTTGACGCTGCAGGAGGTGGCGAAGTTCGTTCATTTGACGCCGAACCATTTCAGCGACGCGTTTAAGAAAGAAACCGGCCAAAGCTATATCGAGTTCGTCACGCAGGAGCGGATGCGCAAGGCCGCTCACGTGCTCAAGAGCACGCCGCTCAAGATCAGCGAAGTAGCGGGGGCCGTCGGCTACGAGGACATCAAATATTTCAGCCAGCAGTTCAAGAGATATACCGGGCAGACGCCCTCGGAATACAGGCAGTCATCGGCGGAAGAAACCACATAGCAAACGGAAGACAGCATATGTCTTATACGTACACGGAACTACCCGCACCGTTGGTTATCGTCGGTCTGGATATCGCAGAGCGTTATATCGCCCGCTCGGCGGCGCGGCAGAAAGCGCAAGGAATCATGTCGGCGTACAGTCGGACAATTGAATAAACGAGAGACACGGGCCCCTTGCCGCTGCTGCGGTAAGGGGCTTTTTGGGGTTTGTCAGAAAGTATATCGTGGAAGCAGCTCTCAACCTCGGTAAACGCGCCAGTCCTTAAAGGGACGGCGAAGCCGTTTATCCTTGTGAGGCGCCGACCGGTAATCCTGAATGCAAAACCGGAATTTGTCTACCCTATAAGCGTAAAATGTCCCCTGCCTTTACGGATGCCGGGTGTATATACTTAAGCTGTACTCAAGAAGAAGGGGGTTTTCACAATGAATAAAAAAATCGCAGCAAGTCTCGCTTCCATAGTCGCATTGTCTACACTCGCAGCCGCATGCGGCACTCCGGCCGATACCGGAACGAAAACCGGCGGGGATGCCACACAAGCGCCGGCGCAAAAAGTGAAACTGACGGTATGGCATAACTATTCCGGAGACGATCTCCGCGCGAAAGCCGTTCGCGGTCAGATCGACAAGTTCAAGGCGGCGCATCCGGAAGTCGAGCTCGATGCCCAGGCGATTCCTCCCGACGGGTACCGCCAGCGGCTGAAGACGGTCGCTGCGGCGAACGAAATGCCGGACGTTTTCTTTACCAACTCCGGTTCGATGATCAAGGAATTTTACGACGGCGGCTTGATTCAGTCGATTATGCCGCTGCTGAATAAACAGACCGAATGGAAAAACAATTTTACCCCGGGCGCGTTCGATCCGCTTTCGTTCAACAACGAAGTGTACGCAGTGCCGGTAAACGCCTCCGTAACGTCTCTGTTCTTCTATAACAAAACGCTGTTCGAGCAAAATGGCGTTAAGGTGCCGAAAACGTGGGACGAGCTGCTCGCGGCGGTCAAAACATTCAAGGATAAAGGTATTACGCCGATCTCGCTCGGCAACAAGGCCGCATGGCTTGCGCAATCCAGCATCCTCAGCTCGCTGGCTAACCGGGTAACGGGCACCGACTGGTTCCTCAAGGCGGTCAAACAGGATGGCGCCAAATTCACCGATCCGGAATTCGTGCAGGCGCTTGGCCTCATGAAGGGCTTGGCCGATGCAGGCGCGTTCCAGCAAGGCTTTAACAGCCTGGACAACACGCAGATGGAGCAGTACTTTATCTCCGGCAAGGCCGCGATGATGATCGACGGCGCTTGGGCGCTCACGAATATGGCGGCGACCGGCACGAAGGAGCAGCTCGATCAGATCGACGTAACGGTGCTTCCTTCGGTTCCAGGCGGCAAAGGCGACCCGAACACGATCTCCGGCGGTGCGGGAGGCGGCTTCGCCGTCAGCAAAAAGCCGACCGGCAAGCAACTGGATGCCGCGCTTGAGCTGATCTATACGATCAGCGGTCCGGACGGCATGAAAGCTGTAGCCGAGGCTAACCAGATCGTCAACTACAAAATGGATGTCGACCAATCGAAAGTGACTTCCTTGTTCTACAAAGCGTACAATTTGACCAAAAGCGTAACGTTTACGCCGGTGTACGACGCATATCTCAGCTCGCAAGGCGCGGAAGCGATCAACAACGGATTGCAAGAGCTGCTTATGGGCGGCAAACCGGAGGACATCGCGAAGAAGCTGCAGGACGCGCAAGCGAAATCGATAGGCAAGTAAGGAAACGCCGTCTTCGGCCGCAGAACCGGCTCGAAAGGAAACGGATGGTCGGAATCGGCTTTACCTCAGCCGGTTCCGAACGGCGTAAACGGCGCGCGTCAAGTCAGCCATTAAAGGAGGCCAAGCCATGACCACAGCGAACCGGGCAAGACGTTTTATCATTGTGGGTCTGCTTCCCGCCCTGGCGCTTTATTTGATCTTCGTAGTCGTGCCGATTTTTTGGTCGGCGTTTTACGGCTTTTTCGATTGGAAAGGCATCGGGGCGATGAAGTTCGTCGGTTTCGACAACTACATCGAAACTGTGAAGGACCCCGTCTTCTGGCGGGCGTTCAAAAACAATCTGATCATCGTGGCCGCTTCGATATTCGGTCAGGTGCCGATTGCGCTCGTACTGTCGCTAGTGCTGTGGAAAACCTCCTTCTTTCACCGGTTCGTCCGCTCGGCGGTTTTCATGCCGATGGTGCTCGCCTCGGTCGTTATCGGCATTATCTGGGGTTATATTTATAACCCGCAGATCGGGATGCTGAATTATATACTCGAGCATATCGGACTCAGCTCGTGGATTCGCGACTGGCTCGGGGATCCGAAGGTGAACATGTATTCCGTCAGCGTGCCGATCATCTGGGCGAACATCGGTCCGTACCTCATATTGTTCGTCGCCGCGATCCAAAATATTTCTTCCGAAGTGGAGGATGCGGCCAAAATCGACGGCGCCGTCGGCTTCCGCAGGCTGTATCTGATCGTCGTTCCAATGATCTGGGACACGATCAAGGTCGCGATCGTCCTGTGTATTTCGGGCAGCATGAAGGCGTTCGATCTCATTTACGTCATGACGGGCGGCGGTCCGGCACAATCGACCGAGCTGATGGCTACTTATATGTACAATAATACGTTTAATGTTTTTCGCTACGGGTACGGTTCCTCCGTTTCGACGACGATTATGATTATCAGCTTGCTGCTCGTCGCAGGCAGCCAACTGCTCATGAAACGGAAATCCTAAGTAGCGGGAGATGAAAGGGAGGCATGATGGGTATGCTAAAGACCGCAAATCCGGCAGCGGCCGCGAAAGGCCCGCAGCCGCTGGCAGTCGCGTTCCGGACGGGCAAGGCATGGGCAGGCAACATGCTGCTGGCCATCTATGCGCTGCTTACGCTTTATCCGCTTATATGGCTTTTCATTAGCTCGTTCAAGTCGAATCAGGATTTTTACGGCAAGCCTTTCTCGCTGCCTTCCGAATGGCAGGTCGAAAACTTTACGAAGGCGTGGAAAGTAGCCGGCATCGGCACTGCGCTGACCAATTCGGTTATCGTAACCGCCGCGGCGATGGTGTTGACGCTGTTTCTGGGCACGCTGGCCGCCTACGTGCTGGCGAGGCTCCAGTTCAAGCTGAAGGGGCCGATTATGGCGCTGTTCGTGCTCGGCATGCTGATTCCGATTCACAGCACGCTCGTTCCGCTCTTTATTATGATGAAAAAAATGGGGATTCTCGACTCTCATTTGGCGCTGATTTTGCCTTATACTGCGTTCGAGCTGCCTGTCGCCATCTTCGTAGTCGTCGCCTACTTGACCTCGGTGCCGAAGGAAGTCGAAGAGGCGGCGATGATCGACGGCAACGGTTATTGGGGAATCTTTTTCAGGATTATATTCCCGCTCGCCGTACCGGCAATGGCTACGGTCGCCATTCTTGCGTTTTTGCGATTTTGGAACGATTTCGCATTTGCCCTCGTATTCATTAACAAGCAAGCGCTCAAAACGCTGCCGCTCAGCCTTTCGATTTTTTCCGACGGGTTCGGGACCGATTACAGTTTGACGATGGCGGCAATGGCCATAGCCGTCATCCCGACGATTATCATTTATCTGATCTTCCAGGAGCAAATTATGAAGGGTATGGTTGCCGGAGCGGTGAAAGGTTAATAGAAGGAAAAACGATC
Organism: Paenibacillus contaminans; assembly: GCF_003285015.1. Classification (GTDB taxonomy): domain Bacteria; phylum Bacillota; class Bacilli; order Paenibacillales; family NBRC-103111; genus Paenibacillus_V; species Paenibacillus_V contaminans. Next base: position 78,556 of record NZ_QMFB01000036.1, read on the forward strand.
GGTGAAACGCCTCAAGCCATCCTCTTCATGCAAGCCCGGGGCTGCAAAGCTTTTAAACGCGAGGAAACGCAAAACATCATAAAAACGAGCAGAACCGCCGGCATGGCGAACTGCTCGTTTTTTTGTCTAAAGGCAATGCCCGCTCCGCGTAAAGGCGGATTCGGGAGCATGCAGGGCGGGAGCTTACTCCCGCTTTTTTCTTTTTTTGGCCGGGCGCTCGTGAACGGTGTAACGGGTTTGCTGCGGCACCGGATAGGTGACGGCTGGATTCGCTCCGCCCTCCGCTTCGGGATCCGGGGCTTGTCCAGTCGAATAAATTTCATAAATTTCGTTGATGATGTTTTTGATAATTGTAATTTCGCGCGGGTTTTTGTATTGCAGCAGCTGCATGATATCGATCAGATTGCTGTCGAGCGCGGCTTCCTTCGATTGAAAGGCAAACAGCTCGTGCAGGCTGATTCCGAGCGCCTGAGCGATTTTGGCGAGATTGAGCAGCGAAATGTTTTTCTCACCGCGTTCGACCTGGCCGATATAAGAAAAATGAAAGCCGCCTATTTCTCCCAGCTTCTCTTGCGAGTATCCGTTCTGTTTGCGAATGTCCCGAATACGTTCTCCTACGGCTTGCAAAATGTTTATTTCCACACGCCAACACCTCTCATTCCAGTGTAGCATTCCACTTTATGATAAACATCTAATCGAAAATATCATTATTGGCTCATTGATCCCAAAATAATATTTGTCGGTATTATTATGTTCGTCCGTGGTCAGGCGAAGCCGCCATTCGTCACAATTCTACAAAAAATTACAATTTTCGCGCTGCGGAGTGCAGGATTTTTTGGGGCCGCACAGAACTAATACTGTCGTTAAAAATATAAGCCTATACGCGAAGCCAGCGGATGTAGGAAGGGGATCGTTATGCAAATAAGGGTACTGGCGTTGCTGCTGTTATGCGTTGCTTTCATCGGCGGCTGCGGCGCGCAGGAAACGATTGAGGAGAAGAAAACGGTCAAAATCGGCATCATGCTCTCGGATGTCGGTCTCGGCGACCAGTCTTTCAGCGATGCGGCGTTTCAGGGCTTGATCAAAGCAAGGGACGAGCTGGACATCCAGTTCGATTACCGGGAAATATCCGAAACGGGCGATTACGAGAAAGGGATCGCCGACCTTGTGAAGCAAGGGAACAATTTTGTGGTCGGTCTCGGCTTCATGGTCCAGGAAAGTCTCGAGAAGGTAGCGAAGCAATACCCGGATCAGCAGTTCGTCCTGATTGATAGCGTTTCGGAGGCGGCGAACATCGTTTCCTTGACATTCAAGGAGGAGGAAGGCAGCTTCCTGATCGGCGCGCTTGCGGGTCTCAAGACGAAAAGCAACAAGCTCGGCTTTATCGGCGGCATGGACGTTCCGCTCATCCACAAATTCGGCGCCGGCTTTAAGCAGGGAGCCGAAGCCGTAAATCCGAAAGCGCAGGTAGCGGTAGAATATGCGGAAGACTTCGGGAGCGTCGAGAAGGGCGCGTCCATCGCCCGAAAAATGATCCAAAGCGGGGTCGACGCCGTCTATCCGGCAGCCGGCCTGACGGGAGTCGGCGCGCTCAAGGAAGCGGAGACGAACGGCAAGCTGGCGTTCGGAGTGGACAGCGACCAGTTTTTTGCAGCCGAGAAGGCGGTCGTCAGCTCGATGCTGAAGCATATCGACAAAGCGATTTATTTGATTTGCGAATCGATGGTGAAGGACGGGAAGCTGTCGGACAAGCATATCGAGCTCGGCTTGAAGGAGAACGGCGTCGGTCTTGCCGAGGTGCGGATATTGACTTTAAGCGATAAAGAGAAGGAACAGCTCGACAAGCTTACGAACGATATTGTCTCGGGAACGATCAAGGTTAACGTCAAGTAATCCTTCGAAGGAAATATGGTACGGATGGGGTGCCCACTTGAATCTGAATGTCAAGCTATTGCTTAACGCGCTGCTCCCGCTTGTCCTTGCGGTAGCGGTCGTCGTTTATATGAACCTCGAAATCAGACAAATACAAGACGCGGGGGCGGAAGACGTTAAGCTGCTGCTGGAAGTGGAGCAGCTTAACGGGGGACTCGTCGCGGCCCAGCTTGCGCTTAGCAGCTATTCCGGCAATATGAGCGGCGCGAACGCTTACGATGCGGTAGAGAAGGTGAAGAAGGTCGGCGAAAAAATCTCAGCGCTGCGGAATAAGCTGACGCTCGCCGAGCATGCCGGCATATTGGAGCGCATGGAAGGCAAGTACAAGGAGCTGTTCGAGACGTTCGAAAAGTCGTCGAAAGCCGGCGATGCCACGGAAATCAAACGGCAGTCGATTCGCACGCTCGGCATCGTCAACGATTCGTACCTGCTTAAAAACACGGTCGAGAAGTATTACGATCAAGGTTTGGTGAAGACGACCCGGGTATCGAACATTACGTTTGCCGTAAGCGCCGGGCTGCTTATTGTCACAAGCCTGCTGTCTTGGTATATGATACGCCGGATCATCCGTCCGATCAGACGGCTGAACGCCGCGGCGCTGACGATCGCAGGGGGAGATTTGACGGTCGATATCGAGCCGTCCCGTTCGGGCGACGAAATCGGGCAGTTGACGGAGTCGTTCCGCAAGGTGGCAAGCAGTTTGCGGTCATTGATCGAGCAAATCGTCATAACCTCCGAAAGACTGGCCGCTTCTGCCGCGGAGTTGTCCTCGCGGACGGATGAGACGAGCAGGGCGAGCAGGCAAATCGCCGAAACGATCCAGGAGGTCGCTGTCGGCGCCGAGAGTCAGACGTTACGCGTCGAAGAAAGCGCACATGCCATCGAAGCGATGACGGACAGCGTACGTAATATTACCCGGGATGCGGGGAAAGTGGCGGAGTTCGCTTCGGACGCTTCCGGCAAAGCGGCCGAAGGCAATGAAACGATTGCGGCTGCGACGGGGCAGATGGAAGCGATCCGGCAAACCGCGCAAAATCTCGAGCGCGTCGTGGCAAGACTAGGCGAACGTTCCGAGCAAATCGGCACTATCGTGTCCGTTATTACCGACATGAGCAATCAGACGCGAATCTTGTCCTTGAACGCCGGTATCGAAGCGGCCAGGGCCGGCGAGCACGGCAAAGGCTTTGCCGTCGTGGCGACGGAAATCCGGAAGCTGGCGGGAGATTCGGCCGATTCGACTTCGCAAATCGCGGAATTGGTCGAAGCGATACGCGGGGAGCTCGGGCTGGCGCTGAAATCGATGGGCGACGTTACGCGCGAGGTGGCTTCAGGAATCGCCGCGGTTCAACAGGCGGGCGGTTCGTTTGCTCATATCCGGGAAGCGGTGTTGCAAGTCGCCAAGAAGATGGAAGAGTCGGCCGCCGACATCGGTACGCTGGTGTCCGGGACGGAGCAAGTCGAGCAATCCGTTCGCATCATCGCCGGTATTGCCGAGCAATCGGCATCCGGAACGCAGCAAGTATCCGCCGCCGCCGAAGAGCAGCTTGCTTCTATGGAGGATATGCTTGCGGCCGCAAGCCTTTTGACGGAAACGGCCGAGCAGCTTCGCAGGCAGGTTAACCATTTTAAACGTTAATTGAATTCCTAAATCGTTGATCCGCCCCGATCGCCTCGAGTCCGCAGGCGATCGGGGCGGATTTTTTAATTGTCAGAAAGCATTCCTCCGCTGATTGTTCCAATTCCCGGTAAACGCGCTCGTCCTTTAAAGGACGGCGAAGCCGTTTATCCTTGTTTATTCTCGCGGCAAACGCCAGTTTTGCAGACTCCGGTAAGCGTTTANTTTATTCTCGCGGCAAACGCCAGTTTTGCAGACTCCGGTAAGCGTTTATTTTAACTATTTTTTCTGTTGACGGTGCGGAAACTATCCTCTAAAGTAGACGGAATAAGCCTGAAACACAGGCAGCGCGGAAGGCGCTTTCGGGAAAGGAGAGAGAGCTTGGCATGCCCCGCAAAATTCCGCTTCGACAATACGTTCAACTGCTGTCCGGTTATTTAAGGCCCCAATGGAAAAGCATAACGGCCCTTACGGCGCTGCTGCTCTTTACGATCGCCCTGCAATTGATCAATCCGCAAATTATCCGCTATTTTATCGATACCGCGCAATCCGAGGCGCAGCCCCGGGCTTTATTGTACGCGGCCATTTTGTTTATCGGCGTGTCGCTCGTTCACCAGGGGATTACGGTATGGGCGACCTACATAAGCGAGAACGTCGGCTGGGTCGCGACGAATAAGCTTCGCGGCGACGTGGCCGCTCATTGCTTACGTCTCGACATGTCGTTTCATAAGTCGCATACGTCCGGAACGCTGATCGAACGGGTGGACGGCGATATCAATGCGCTGGCGAATTTTTTTTCGAGCTTCGTCATTACGCTGATGGCCAATCTTTTGCTTGTTTTCGGCATCCTTGCGCTGTTGTTCATCGAGGGCTGGCAGATCGGTCTCGGCATGTTATTTTTCGTCGTGGCGGCCATATGGTCCATTCAATATATTCGCAAATACGCTTCGCCTTACTGGGGCAAAATGCGTCAGATGAGCGCCGAGTTTTACGGCTTTCTGGGCGAGCATTTGGAAGGAACCGAGGATACCCGCGCCAATGGAGCGACGGGCTTCGTCATGCACCGCTTTTATGAGCTGCTGCGCAAATGGCTGCCGATTCGCGTCCGCGCGTTTTTCGGGTTCGCCACGATGTGGATTACGACGATTATCGTGTTTGCGATCGGCAACGCCGTCGCTTTCGCCATCTGCGCGTACCTTTGGAACAAAGGGGCGATGACGATCGGCACGGTATACATGATCTTTTATTACACCGAGCTGATGGCGAAGCCGATCGAGAGAATCCGCACGCAAATCGAAGATTTGCAAAAGGCGGACGCCAGCATCGTGCGGATCCAAGAGCTGCTCGCTACGAAATCGGCGATCCCGGAAGGAACGGGAGCCGCGTTGCCGCACGGACCGCTTTCGGTTCGCTTCGACCGGGTGACGTTCGGCTACGAGGATACTGCGACGACGCTGGGCGGCATCGATTTCGAGCTGGGGAAAAGCCGCTCGCTCGGCGTTCTTGGGCGGACGGGAAGCGGCAAAACGACGCTTGCCCGGCTGCTTCTCCGCTTCTACGATCCGCGAGCCGGAGGCATCTACTTGGGGGGCGTCGATATTCGCAATCCTTACGTTCGCGACGTGAGACAGCGCGTCGGAATGGTAACGCAGCAGATCGAAATTTTTCAAGGCACCGTGCGGGATAATCTGACGTTTTTCGACGATACGATTGCGGATGACCGAATCGTCGGGGTGTTGGAGGAACTTGGGCTTGGAGGATGGTACCGTTCCTTGCCGAACGGGCTAGACGAGATGCTGGAATCGAGCGGCGGCGGGTTATCCGCCGGCGAAGCGCAGCTGCTTGCTTTTGCGCGCGTGTTTCTTTCCGATCCCGGCCTTGTCATCCTTGACGAAGCTTCGTCCCGTCTCGATCCGGTGACGGAACAGAAAATCGAGGCTGCGGTCAGCAAGCTGCTTCATAACCGCACCTGCATCATTATCGCCCACCGGCTCGCTACGATTCAGCGGGTTGACGATATTCTCGTGCTGGAGCAAGGGCGCATCGTCGAGCACGGAGACCGTCAAACGCTCGCCCGCGACAGCGGCAGCCGGTTCAGCCGCATGATGGCGACAGGCATGGAAGAGGTGTTGGCATGAGTACGGTTACGTTTTTTTGGCGCTTGTTCCGCTATCGGCCGGTTTTGTATTTGTGCAATGCTCTGGCATGGGCGCTCATCACTTTGGCGCCGATTGCGCCGGGGTGGATTACGAAGCAGTTTTTCGACACGCTCACCGGCAATACGGCTTACGACTTAAGCGTGACAGCGATTATTGCGCTCTTGATCGCCGCGGCGGTCGGGCGTTCGATATTGATTATTATCGGTTTTGTCACCGATGTGCAATTCCGGTTTCGGATCGGCGGTATTCTTAGGCACAACATGCTGAAGCATGTGCTGAAGAGGCCGGGCGCAAGGGCGATCCCATACTCGCCGGGCGAAGCCATCAGCAGCTTCCGCGACGACGTGGAGCAGGTGGAGGAGGCGACAAGCTGGTCGGTGGATGCGATGGGGATGATCGTATTTGCGATCGTCTCGTTTTTCATCTTGGTCAATATCAATGCCCAACTGACGATCTGGGTGTTTATGCCGCTTGTGGTGGTAGTCACGCTCGCCCAGCTGTCGACCGCGCGTCTGCAAAAATACCGTGCGGCAAGCCGGGAAGCGACGAGCCAAGTGACCGGCGCGATCAGCGAAATGTTCGGCAACGTACAGGCGATTCAGGTCGCCGGGGCCGAGGAGCGGGTAATCGGGCGCTTCAAGCAGCTGAACGAGCGCAGAAGGCATTCGATCGTCAAAGATAAGCTGTATACGCAGCTGCTTGATTCGGTATTTGCCAATACGGTCAACTTCGGCACCGGGCTTATTTTGCTGCTCGCGGCGCAGTCGATGCAGGACGGCAGCTTTACCGTCGGGGATTTTGCGCTATTCGTATATTACTTGACGTTCGTGACTCAATTCATTCAGAACTTCGGCAAATTCATCGCTCTCTTCAAGCAAAGCGAAGTATCCAAAAACCGCATGGTCGATCTGCTGCAGGGTGCGCCCGCAGACCGGCTGACCGAAGCGAACCCGCTTTATTTGCGGGGCAAACTGCCTGAGCCGGAGCAGCCCGTCATGCTTGAAACGGATCGGCTGGATCTCTTGGAGGCGACGAGCTTGACCTACCGCTACCCGGGAACCGGGCGCGGCATAGAGGGAGTGAATCTGCGCATCCCGCGCCATTCGTTTACGGTCGTAACCGGCCGAATCGGCTCGGGCAAAACGACGCTCGTGCGCGCGCTGCTGGGCTTGCTGCCCAAGGATAGCGGCAGCATTCGCTGGAATGGCGAAGCTGTGGGCGATCCGGGCGACTTTTTCGTCCCGCCGCGCAGTGCGTATACCCCGCAGGTGCCGAGATTGTACAGCGACACGCTGCGCCGCAATATTCAGCTCGGGCTCGCGGACGACGAGACGGCGCTGAAATCGGCCGTTCACGCGGCGGTGCTTGAGAGCGATCTCGCGAACCTGCCGGAAGGCTACGAGACGGTGATCGGTCCGCGCGGCGTGAAGCTGTCCGGCGGCCAAGCGCAGCGCACGGCGGCCGCGCGCATGTTTATCCGCGGCTCCGAGCTGCTCGTGTTCGACGATCTGTCGAGCGCGCTCGACGTCGAAACCGAACGGCAGTTGTGGGAGCGGCTTTTCGCCGCCCGGAAGGCTACATGCCTCGTCGTATCGCACCGCAAGGCGGCGCTGTCGCAGGCCGATCACATCATCGTGCTCAAGAACGGCCGCATCGAAGCCGAGGGTACGCTGACGGAGCTGCTTGATTCAAGCGATGAAATGCGCCGGTTGTGGAACCGTTCCGAGGATTGAAGATGAGCCTAGTACCTTGACCGCGTTTGATCTAAGGGTTTCTGCTCACACATGTCATGAAAGTGCCGTCCACAAAGCGATGGTTTTTATGAGGCACAATAGCACCCGAGCCTTGAGGTTTGACAGCCGACATGTGACCGAGCACCGCGCGCCGGGAGTCGTGCGCGGTACGGAAACCTTGCAATTGATGCGGTCAAGGTACTGGAAGTCGGCGGGGCCTTGCGTTTGAGAGGATAGCCAATGGGGGAAATTACAATGTCACGAGACGTAACCGGTGCTAAAATGGAATAAACGCCATGCATGTATTTCAACTGCTAATGCTGCGACAGGAGGACGTTTATGACGAAAACCGCCGATAAGCTCCCGAAGGGAGTTCTGCATCCGTTGACCGGCGAACGGAAGTTTTCGCTGGCAAGATACCAGCCCTCCGGCGATACGGGTTATTTCGTTCAGCATTACTGGATCGTCAGGTGGGATTTGCGCGGTCAGGAGCCGTATCCGCAAACGCTGATCGCCTATCCCAACGTCAACATGATCGTCGAGCCCGACAACACCCGAATATACGGCGTCGCTCGAAAAACATCGGCCCATCTTCTGCTTGAGCAGGGCTGGGTCGTCGGCGTCAAGTTCAAGCCCGGCGGGTTTTACCCGTTCCTGCAGAAGCCGGTGTCTACGATTACCGGCGGTTCCTTAGGCTTCGAGGAGCTGTTCGGCGTGAGGAGCGGCCCTTTCGAGGACGAGGTGCTGCAGCAGCCGGATGACGAACGAATGGTGAAGCGGGTAGAAACGTTTTTGGACGAGCGTCTGCCGGAGCGGGACCCGAACGTGGAGCTGGTCAGCGGCATGGTGAAGGCCATTCAGGACGATCGGACCGTCGTGAAGGTGGAGGATGCGGTTCGCTTGACCGGCATGAATAAACGTACGATGCAGCGGTTATTCGACCGTTATGTCGGCGTTAGCCCGAAGTCGGTCATTCAGCGCTGGCGGCTCCATGACGCAGCGGAGCGGATCGACCGCGGCGAGGTTCGCGACTGGCTGGATTTGTCCGTCGAGCTGGGCTACTACGATCACTCTCATTTTATTCGAGATTTCAGGTCGATCGTGGGGCTATCGCCGGAGGAGTATCGGCAGAAAAGATAATCCTCATTGGCTGACGATGCCGTGCCGGCGGTAGAGGGGCTATCCGGAATAGCCGATAGCCCGTATAGGCCGTATAGCCCGTATAGCCCGTATAGCCCGTACAGCCCGTTTAACGACTGTTCGCACCGCGAAAGTTAATCGTCTGCCGAAACTACGACAGCTACAAGTAGGGTAGGTGGCCTAACTGGAAAACATACAGCTATTTTCGCTTATAAGGCGTGAAAAGGGTATTTAGCGGGAAAACCTGCAGCTAATTTTGGACGATTCCACGTATTTGGGTATTTTCGGAAATATTAACAGTAGGTTTTCCATTAAGATCGAAAAATCAACGCAAAATCCCGAAAATAGCTGTAGTTTTTCCATCAACTCTTATACTGTAGATTTTAAGGATGTAAGGCATTTGATCGTGCAACGGATCGTGATCGTCATAATGAGGAAAATGTTACTATTCGTGAGGCAAACTTCACTATTTCACATTGAAAACTCGTATTTGGCGAGATAATGAGGCAAACGCAACTCCCTCTGTTCGTAGCGGTTTTCTCACGAATGCTCGCTCATTCGCAGG
>NZ_QMFB01000037.1 GCF_003285015.1 Paenibacillus contaminans
AAGATGAACGAAAAAGAAGTTAAAAAACAACTTTCCGCAGCCAAAAAGTATAGAAATAACGGTGATTTTGCTCAAGCCTTAGCGATTCTACACCAAATAAACAATGAATATCCGGAGAATGTAACTTACAGGTATCAATTGGCATTCACCTATTATGAAAGTTATGAAAGCATGAATACTGATGCTGCCAAACGTTATGTAGAAGAAGCGGTTGCATTAGATGCCAATTTTAAAGAAAACTACGAGCTGTTAGGTGATATTTATTGGAAAGAGGAAAAACTAGAAAAAGCTAAGGAATACTATGAAAAAGCGTATGAGTTAGACTCTGAGTATTTAACTGTAGGAGAAAAACTGATACAGTTATATCTGAAAATGAGTAATTACGAAGGAGTATTAGAAGTTTGTAATCGTATGATGAGTTATATTCCTGTCGATACTTCTAGCGCAAAAGCAAAAGCTTTAACTTCTATATATTTTGGTTGTGTTTTATATAAAGGATGGGCATTCGTTTATTTGAATCGTTATGAAGAAGCTATTGAAGAAATGAAGATGATAAAAGAATTAGACATTCAAACTAAACTTCCATCATTTTTTAACCAATACAAAGATGATGATGAAGNTGGTTGTGTTTTATATAAAGGATGGGCATTAGTTTATTTGAATCGTTACGAAGAAGCTATTGAAGAAATTAAGAGGATAAAAGAATTAGACATTCAAACTAAACTTCCATCATTTTTTAACCAATACAAAGATGATGATGAAGCGTTATTTAAAATGTATTATAAATTAAATAATAATCCGAAAATTAGTGAGTATAAAGAAATATTAAGAAATGAATATAAATTAAATGACGAAAAAATACTGGCGTTAGAAGAAGAAGCTAGACAAGATATTATTTTGTTTAGGCAACGACCGGATGTAATGCGGCATTTAGGATTAAGCTAAAAGTATGGCAGCATGAGAACCCAATAGAGCTAGTAAAGCATCGTTCAAAGCAGACCCGACATATATGTCCGGAGCTGCTTTATTTTCATTGTTCGTAATCTGACGATTTTTGCCGGCGGTTCAGCTCCGAAATTGTTATCGATTGTGTGCAACAGGTTATTACGCTAGCGGGTACGATAGTGCAAATATAAGGGAGCAGATCGCCGCGGCAGCTGCTCCCTGTTCACTCACAAGCTGGCGATTTTTTTATTCTCATATCCGACTGACTGATTGTCGCATGACAAAAACATTATCTCATTAAGGGCCACGAAAATCCTGTAGGTATCCCACAGGAGTAAGCGACAAATGAATCCCTTATTCGATTTTCAAAAAGTGTGACCAAAACACTAATCGTCACTCAATTGAACTAAAAAGTAGATTTTCAAGGAAGATGCATTGTAGAATTGCACCATATTTTGACGATAACGATACGCTAAAACAGTATCAAAAATAGGCACTTGAGCATCTTGGTATAAAAAGACATTTGACTGAATATATAGGTAAAGCTGAGTACTATCACTATCAACAAATAGATGCATCTATGCTGCTTCGGTCTATGCTAGGATAGTACCCTGTTTATTTTGATACAGTACGTATCTTAATTTAAGGAGGTTCATCAGCTGCTTAATGGATCTGTTTCGGCAATCCGCAACCATGGAAGGCTGCGTAAAGGCACCCTACACCAACAATTCGGAGTACCTATTAGACATGCTAATGCTGCTAGATCTCCTCATCCAAGTACACATGAATCGAATAACGGAAAAGGAGAATTCCGATTCGAGCAACATGGGACGGGAACCGCTTGAACTTGAAAAAGCCATCATCAGACAAAGAATAAATCTGAGCAGGCTCAACGGGGTTCATTTGAATCTTCCTTATCTATCACAGCTCGTCCAGTTAACCGAATTAGAAGAAATGGCACTAATGATTGCCCTCGCACCAGAGTTGGACTCCAAATTCGGCAACTTGTACGCTCAGTTACAGGAACCTGGATACCAGACCAAACCTACCGTCGAATTAGCTACACGACTGCTTTCCATCTTCCAAGGCGGATGCTTGTTTGCGCAATCGATTTTCGATGCTAACACAAAGTTGATGAACTATCGGTTATTGCGATTTACGGACCCGGGTAATGCCAATTATCTGCTTCAACGCTCGCTCTACGTAGACACGCAAATCGTCAACTTCCTAATTGGAATCGATCAACTTGACAGCCGTTTGGCAGCAGTAGCGCATGTTGCCGATCCACAATCGGAAACAGAAACGAACTGTTTTAATGATGACCATCAACGCCGTCTTCTAAAACTTGTTCGAGCTCAGCTTACCAATGATGGACAGCTAACCAGCAAGCTCTTGTTTGACTTATTCGGCGCAGCTGGTTCCGGGAAATTAAGCACGGTTAAAGCCGTCTGCCGCGAACTCGGGGTATCGCTCATCATTGGCAATATTGCCAACATGCTTCATCAACCGGCAGCATTTGCCGACAACTTGTTTCTACTATGCCGCGAAGTACTGCTTCACCCTGCTGCCTTATGTCTCCTGCATACAGATGCATTGCTCTCATCTCCGAATCAATATCCTAAAGAAATCGCTGCATTGCTGGATTCGATCGAACGATTTCCAAATTTGACATTTATGATAGGTCTGAAATCTTGCTCCTCGTTGCTTATAAGAGGGGACAGTATGTGCTTTCAGGTTGAATTTACGTTGCCGGATGTGAAAGAGCGGAAAAATCTATGGGAACGAATGTCCAAGCAAGTTCGCCTAGAGGTACCGATCGATTTCGAATCGCTAGCTGAGAAATTCCGCTTCTCTCCCGGCCGAATTCAACATGCATTGCTCGCCGCACGCAGTATGGCATTATGGCGGGATCCGCAGCATGGACGCATCAGCATGAAAGACCTGCAGCATGCTTGTTACTTGCAAACGAATCATGATCACGAACATCGGCTGGCCGACAAATTGACGTCAACTGGTAAGCTGGAGGATCTAATTCTGACGCCTGAACAAGCCGCAAGCCTCCAAGAACTGATCGATCAAGTCAAATACCGCCGTGTCGTACACGGCGAATGGGGATTCCAGCACCGGTTGGCTCGGGGAAGAGGCTTGAATATATTGCTGCACGGCCCTCCGGGCACAGGGAAAACGACGGCCGCCGAAGTGCTCGCGAATGAATTGGGCCTAGATCTTTACCGTATCGATCTCTCGCAAGTCGTCAGCAAGTATATTGGGGAAACGGAGAAAAATCTGCATCGCATCTTTCAAGAGGCAGAGGAGAGCTTTGCCATCTTGTTCTTCGACGAAGCCGATGCGCTTTTCGGCAAACGAACCGAAGTGAAAGACGCATTGGACCGTCATGCCAATATGGAGATCGCTTTCTTGCTGCAAAAAATGGAGGAGTACGACGGAATTACGATCTTGGCGACGAATTTGTACGGGAATTTGGACGCAGCTTTTATTCGCCGCATGCAATTCAGTATCGAGCTCACGCTGCCGGATGAGAGCAACCGGCTGAATATTTGGAGAATGATGTTTCCGAAAGAGGCTCCCCTTAGCGACGACATTGATTATGCATTTCTAGCGAAAAACTTCAAAATGGCCGGCGGTCATATTAAGAACGTCGTTCTGTCAGCCGCTTTTCTCGCTGCCAAAGACGAAGAACCGATCGGAATGGCGCATATCGTTCGCTCGCTAAGACGCGAATTGGACAAGATGGGTAAATTGACCTCGAAAGAAGCTTTCGGACCCTATTTCGACCTGCTGGGAGGGAAACGTGCGTGAGCGGAACAGCGATAGCCGATGTTGGGTCCACATTGATCAAACTGCTGCGAGATAAACTGGATGATTTGAGTCCAGACTCTATCAAACTTCATTCTCCAGCAGATCTAACTGAAGTAGCAACGCCAACTCGACTTACCTTATTTATGTACAATGTACTGGAAAATCCGTATATGCGATTTCAAGACACGTCTTTCCCGCAAGAAGGACCTTTTCGAATGCCGCCGCTCGTTCTCGATCTCTATTACATGCTGACCGCCTACTCGACAGCGTCAGATTTAACAGAGCGGACGCTAGAAGAACACGAAATCCTTGGCAGGGCGATGAGCGTGCTGCATGACAACGCTTCGCTTGGAGACGAATCACTTCAAGGAGGATTAGCCGGCAGCGATCAGAATTTGCGAATTACGTTAAATCCAGTTATGGTACCCGAGCTATCCGATATATGGACGGCTTTCTCGAGTTTGAATTTGAGACCTTCCGTTTGTTACATCGTATCCCCGCTCCAAATTCAATCGGCACGGCAGAACAATCCGGCCCGGGTACAAAAGCGAATATTGCAATCAACATTTTATGACGTTAACGATTCGGGACGATCATAACGAGGGAGGAACGCGGCAATGCCTGAATACTTATCGCCTGGCGTTTATGTGGAAGAGATCGAGCTAGGCAGCAAGCCCATTGAAGGGGTGTCGACAAGCACCGCCGGTTTCTTGGGCGAGACGGAACGTGGTCCGACAACGCCACGGCTCATTACAAGTTGGCTCAGTTATCAGCGAATCTATGGCGGCTTAATGGCAGATAATCAATATTTGCCATTCGCGGTGCAGGGCTTCTTCGATAACGGCGGCAAACGCTGCTACATCGGCAGGATTGTGAAAGCAGGGGCAGACCCGGCAGAGCTGGGATTAAAGACAAATGGATCGAATGCACTTACGGTAAAGGCAATCGGAGAAGGCGTGTGGGGAAACCGGATTGCCGTGCTACTCGAGCCCGCTTCGATCAAAGGATTTAAAATCAGTGTCTTTTATTGGAGGAATGAGTTGCCAAAGGAACTATTTAATCCCGTTAAGGATACAAAAACAACTCCGCGACCCTCGATAACGGAAGTGTTCGATAATGTCAAGGTTGATATTACTTCGCCGGATTATTATGAAACTAAGGTTAACGGCATTTCCAATTTAATCGTGTTGTCTAAAATGGGTAGTGATTCCGGATCGGAGCCGGATCCATTCTTTGACGATAAGGTAAATGAAGGAACAGCGGCTGGCATAGTCAAAAACAAGATTATTCTTGATGCAGCTGCATCAACAGAAAAAGATGCGTATATAGACATGTTTATCGAGATTATTGACGGGACTGGCAAGGGACAGCGTAAGATTATAACGGCCTATGATGGAACGAACAAGTCCTTAACGGTCGATACCGATTGGGCAACGCTGCCGGCAAATGATTCCCAATATATGATAGAAAAGACAATCACCATCGGGCAGGCGGACAGTGGTGCAGCAGATACGATTAAGCTGGCACCGGCAGATACATCACCAAAAAATGATGCCTATAAAGATATGACCATTACGATAACCGCTGGTACCGGTGTAGGCGAGAGAAAGACAATCATCTCATATGAAGAGACGAATAACACAGCAACTGTCGATTCCAATTGGGCAACGCCACCTGATAATACTTCAAACTATCAGATCGTAACAAAAGAAATCGAAGGACTCGCAGCAGGCGCGCCATCAAATACGATTTTGCTAGACGCCGCTGCCAGCCCAGATAACGATGCCTACAAAAACATGTCGATCGAAATCATAGATGGTACTGGTAAAGGTCAGAAGAAGAAGATCACTGCTTATGATGGAACGAAACGTGCTGCGTCAGTCGATAGTGATTGGGCAACCTCCCCTAAAGCAGATTCCCAATATCAAATCATTAATCGGTCACTTATTGCTTATTTGCATGACGGCACAGATACATTCACTCTGGAAGGCAAAGCTGATAGTGGAACGGCGACCACGATAAAACTAGATACGAATGCCTCCACGACTAATGATTTTTATAACGGCATGTCTATTAAGATTATCGACGGAACTGGAAAAGACCAAGTCCGTAAAATGAAGGCTTATGATGGGACAAACACAACCGCAACGATTGAGCCAAATTGGTCAACGCCTCCTTCAGCAGACTCCAAATATCGGATCGTTAATGATACACCGCTGTTCTTAGCCGACTTCACGAGAGAGGATTCCAGCAAGCCTAACCGTAAAGGATTGGCCGGATTCACCGAGATCGATGAAATATCAATCGTGTATTCGCCTAATTCACAAGACGTAGACGGATTAACTTATAAGCTCATCGAACATTGCGAGGCAAAAAGACGATTTGCCATCATCGATTCAAAAATAGGCATGTCCAACATCGATGACATCAAGCCGCGTGACGATTACGATAAACCAAACGCCGCTTTCTATTATCCGTGGATCAAGATCGTTCATCCGACCGGCGGGACAAGGATCACGATACCCCCAGGCGGGCATATCGCTGGTATTTTCGCCCGTTCGGACACGGAACGCGGCGTTCACAAAGCGCCGGCCAATGAGATCGTAAACGGAGCGGTAGAGCTGGAGTTCCAGACTACGCAGCAAGAGCAGGATATTTTGAACCCGAGAGGCGTGAATGTCATTCGCGCATTCCCGGGCCGTGGCATTCGCGTATGGGGAGCCCGCACGTTATCTAGTGATTCGTCCTGGAAGTATATCAATGTACGCAGGCTGTTTAATTTCTTGGAGCAGTCTATCGACCAAAGTACGCAGTGGGTCGTGTTCGAGCCGAATGACGAAAAGCTGTGGGCTCGAGTAAGACGCAGCGTGAACGAGTTTCTTACCCGCGTGTGGCGGGACGGGGCGCTGATGGGTACGAAACAAGAACAGGCGTTCTTCGTCCGAGTGGATGACTCTACGATGACTAAAGATGACATCAACAACGGCCGACTTATTGTGCTGATCGGCGTAGCTCCCGTAAAACCGGCTGAATTCGTTATTTTCCGAATTGCTCAAGTCTCCTCAGGCCTCGAAATTAATGAAGCCTAACCAATACTGAAACTTAGGAGTGATCAACGATGGCAACAGGTCAGCGTAGAGATCCGTTAAGAAATTTCCGGTTCCGCGTGGAGATCGACGGCATTCAGCAGGCAGGGTTCAGCGATGCCACCGGGTTCGACTCGACGATTGATGTGATTGAGTACCGAGAAGGCAGCGATCCTACCCATATGCGCAAACTTTCCGGATTGACCAAATTCGGCAACCTTACATTGAAATGGGGTCAAACCGATTCCCTGGATCTCTATCGGTGGCATAAAGAAGCCGCAAGCGGAAACGTGCAGCGCAAGAACATGTCCATTATCGTCGTAGACGAAGCCGGCAAAGACAAAGCACGCTGGGACTTCGTCAGCGCGTGGCCGACCAAATACGACGCCCCTGATTTCAACGCCAAGGGTAACGAAATCGCCATCGAATCACTTGAAATCGTTCATGAGGGCATGACGAGAGTCAGTTAAGATTTTGAATGAGAGAAGGGAGACTGTCCATGTTTTTTATAACCGAATTCCAATTTGTGCTGCCTAAAGGATATGTCGACAGACATGGAAATCTTCACCGCGAAGGCGTAATGCGCCTTGCAACTGCGGCGGACGAAATTCTACCGCTCAAGGACCCTCGGGTCCAGCAGAATCCAGCTTATTTGACCGTCATTCTGCTTTCGCGCGTCATTACGAAGCTCGGCGATGTGCAAGACATCAACCCTGGCGTGATAGAAGGGCTGTTCTCTGCGGATTTGGCCTATCTTCAACAGCTTTATCGGCAAATCAATGAAAGCGGTTCTACCGGCGTAGAAACGGAATGCCCGCGCTGCGAGAATAAATTTGCCGTCGAGGTAGCTGCCGCGGGGGAAGCTTAACCGGCTATCCTCTTGACAAGCTCTACGAGGAGGTAGCCTTCATCGCTTATTATTTTCACTGGCCGCATACGGAGATCATGCATTTGGAGCATCGGGAACGCGTGCGCTGGTGCGAGGAAATTTCGGGCATCAACAGGAAATTGAACAAGGAGCCCAGCAACGAGCTGAAGCTCTAGGAGGATACTACTATGGCAACGGCCGAACGAAGAGATCCGCTTGCAGCGTTTCGGTTTCGCGTCGAACTGGATGGGATGATCGTCGGGGGATTCTCCGAGGTGTCAGGCCTTCAAGCCGAAACGGAAACGGAAGATTACCGCGAAGGCGGACTCAACAGTTACGTGCATAAGCTTCCAAAAGCGACCAAGTATCCGAATTTCATTCTAAAGCGGGGGCTGACAAACTCCGTAGAGCTCTGGAACTGGTTCAACGCCACGGCGAACGGGCAGATCAAACGCAGAAACGGGTCCTTGATCGTGCTCGACGCTTCCGGAAACGAAAGCTGGAGATGGAATTTCAGTCAAGCTTATCCCGTCAAATGGGCCGGACCGGAGTTCAAAGCCGACAGCGGGAGCATCGCTTTCGAGTCGGTCGAGCTCGTACATAACGGCTTCAGCAAGGATGGTTGACGATGACGCCATTTGAATTCGCGGAGCAGATTACGAGCAAATATCAGACGGCACAAAGAAGAAAGGCCGTTTTGCCGAATCTTATCTTTCTCAAACCGCCGTCCTTTCGCTGGCAGCACGTTTCGCCTAGCCGGAGGCGTGAGATAGCACCGGTTCCAATTCCGTCCTGGAACTGGAACCTTGGTCTTCATCTTCATGTTAATCACCATAATCATCGGCTGGAGCAGCGGACTTTTTCTCCATTTGCAATAAATCGAACAACCAGCTCATTCGCGACAACTTTCCTCCAGCCGCTATGGAAGGTTAACAATGCCTTTCATAGCGGAACGGCGATCGGTGCAATACAGAGAAGCTCGTCTGATATATCGCTTCATGATGAATTCGCTCGCAAGAAACGCGAATTTCATTCTTTTCATCATCATGATCATCCCTCCATGCATCGAACCATTCTTCAAGCATCTCGCATAAGCTCCAATCGATTCTCGCAATCGCATGTACGGACCCTGGCACGTTTCCAATCCGATTGGCGCACTAATCAATTCAACTTCGACTCGGCAACGACGGCAAATCGCTATTCTCGCTCAAGAACGAATGCATCATACTCGTTTAATTACTCGAAACCTGTATCATTGGAATTGGCGAAGCCTCAAACGGAACGAGATGACCGTCCTCCATTCATGCAACCCGAGAGGAGAAGTGAGGCTGAAGCGTCCCCGGCACCGCAGCCGACTATGCAGAGTACGACGCCGCTTATCGATATGAAGCGGTTATCCGATGAAGTGTATCAAGCGATCGAACGCAAGCTGAAGCTTGAACGACAAAGAAAAGGTTACTAGGCCGAATTTCCGGAGGTTCCCGTGGCATTAGAAAAAGCGCTCATTCAGCCCCTAGACGAGATGGGCGCCCCTAAGGGGGAGCCCGTGAAGGTCTTGTTCAATCCGACGGAATATTCCATCGAGAAGGCAAACCAATACCAGTCGGTCACCATTCCCGGCAGGTCCGTACCTGCTACGCAATTCACCAGCGGCAATGCGCAGACACTGTCGATGGATTTGTTCTTCGACTCCTATGAGCAGGGGGAGGACGTGCGGACCTATACGGGGAAAGTCGTCTCACTGCTTGATATCGATCAGCGCTTGCATGCACCACCGGTATGCAAGTTCGTCTGGGGCAAGCTCCAGTTCGTTGGCGTCATCGAGAAAGTGTCGCAGAAGTTTACGATGTTTCTCGGAACGGGCATTCCCGTCCGCGCCACGCTAAACGTATCGTTCAAAGAATACAAACCCATTATTGAACAGATTGCCGAAAACGCACCTTTCGATCAGATCAGGCAAGTCACCGTCAAATCTGGCACGACATTAGCCGCAGTCGCGGAGCAGCAATATGGCGATGCGAGCAAGTGGCGCGACATCGCGAAAGCCAGCGGCATAACCAATCCGCGCAAGCTGCCGCCGGGCCAGCAGATTTCCATCCCACCTGTGGAGTGATCGCATGAAGTTCGAGAAATTGGAGCTCAAATACAACCACTTCTACGCACCAATATTCGTCATCGAAATCGAAGGCCGAAACCTTTTAAAGGCAGGTATGGTCATCTCCAATTTAACGGTCGATTTGGCGTTAGATGAAGCCGACCATTTCTCCTTTACCATCGATTTGGCCTTCGATGATGTCGCGGCAGATTTGAAATGGATCGACTCGTTCCTTCCAGCGACGAAACGAATCACGATCAAAATGGGCTACGCGGACAAGCTGGAGCTCATGCTAGTCGGGATGGTCACCTCGATCACGACTAAATTTCCGTCGAGCGGAAATCCGCATTTGGAAGTCAGCGGACTCGATCTGTCCAACCTGCTGATGCAGAAGAAAGAGCCGAAGTCCTGGAACGACATGACTCACAGCGAAATTGCCGCATCGCTCGCAAAGCTATACGGGCTTAAAAGCGTCGTCGACGATACGAAAGTGATCTATCCGAAAATTTCGAAAGACTCCGGTAAAAACGATTACCAGTTGGTACAAACGCTCGCGCAAAAAAACTACTTCGAATTTTACGTGTTCGGCGACACGCTCTATTTCCGCAAACCTGCCCTAGACAGCGATCCTCTCCTGACTTTGGCTTGGAAGCAGAACCTCATCAGCTTTCAACCCGAGCTTAACTTTGCCGGACAGGTCCAGGAAGTGGAAGTGCGCGGATGGGACCCGAAAGCGAAGAAAGAAATTATCGGTACCGCCCGGGTTGGAGACGAAGCCGGCAAGCAGTCCAAAGAGAAAAGCGGAGGCGAGCTCGTGTCGACATCGGCCACCGACAAGATCAGCGAGAACGCGCGCTACCCCGTATTCTCGCAGCAAGAGGCGGATCAGCTCGCGAAATCGATTCTGAACAAGCATGCAGAAGGGCTGATCAAAGGAAGCGGTGAATCGATCGGCATTCCGGAGATTAAACCGGGAACCCGAATTCAGCTCGAGGGACTCGGCAAGCGATTCAGCAAAGCGTATTACATCGAGAAGAGCACGCATACGATCGGCAGCTCCGGGTACACGACGACTTTTCATATCAAGGAGAATGCGCTATGAGCTTGATGGAGTTATTGCAAAATGGCGAACAGAGCGGCGAACAAATGCAAGGTGTCGTAATCGCAATCGTGACCAACAATCAAGACCCGGAGAACATGGGACGGGTAAAGCTGCAATTTCCGTGGCGCAAAGGAGATGACGAAAGCCATTGGGCCCGAATCGCGACATTAATGGCCGGCGGAGGCCGTGGCAGCTTCTTCTTGCCGGAAGTCGAAGATGAAGTACTGGTCGCCTTCGAAATGGGCAATATCGACCATCCTTACGTGATCGGAGCGCTCTGGAACGGTCAGGATGCACCTCCGGAGAAGAACGGAAATGGCAATAACGATATCCGAAAAATCACATCGCGCAGCGGACACGAGATCATTTTCGACGACAAGAGCGGCAAGGAGAAGGTTACTCTGCATACGAAATCCGGTCATCGGATTACACTGGACGATACGTCGGCGTCAGAGAAAATCGAAATTGTCGACCAAACCGGATCCAATTCCATCGTCATTGATTCCAATGCGAATGAAATCGTGATGGAAAGTACCATGCGTCTCGTGCTGAAATCGCAAACGATCGAAATAGACGCAGGCTCCACATTAACGATCAAAGCAGGCGCAGCCCTCACGATTCAAGGCGCGATGGTAAACATTAACTGACGCTAGGAGTGAACGATATGCCGCCAGCCGCAAGAGTAGGTGATATGACAGGCCATGGAACGCCGCTCGGGCCAGGTCCGGGAAGCGTGAACGTATTTATCGGCGGGATGCCAGCCTGGCGTGCTATATCGGATACGCATGCTTGTCCTGTAACTTCGCCTAATCCCCACAGTGTAGGCACGGTCACCGTCGGAAGTGCCACCGTGTACATTAATTCACTTCCTGCGGCTCGACTCGGAGATGTCATCGTAGAAGGCGGTCCACCGAATTCGATATTGTCCGGAGCACCAAATGTCATGATCGGATAAGAGAGGGATCGAGATGGCAAACGATTTTTTGGGTACCGGCTGGCGGTTTCCCGTCAAAGTCGACGGACTGTCCGGGAAGATCGCAATGTCTTCGCACGAGCAGGATATCGAGGAATCCATACGGATTATCCTGTTCACTGTCAAAGGTGAGCGGGTCATGCAGCCCGATTTCGGCTGCGGCATTCACGATTTCGTGTTCGCCTCGTTGAATACAGCGACCATCGGGTTAATGGAATCCAGCGTTAAAGAGGCGCTGATCAGGTGGGAGCCTCGCATCCAGGTGATCGGCGTAACGGTGTCGCAAGAACCCGCTTTGCTGGACCTCGGACAGCTAATTATTGATATCGAGTTCATGGTTCGATCGACGAACCAGTCTTATAATCTCGTATTTCCGTTTTATTTAAAAGAAGGTTGAACGACTATCGGCCTGGTGGTGAAGCGATGAAAGCCCCAATCATGGACGCAAGAGACATCGACGCGATCGTAAAGGAAATGCTAGAGCTGGCCCCCTACTACACACCGGAATGGCTGCCTGCGACGAATCAAGATAGCGGCACGGCGCTGATGAACATCTTTGCCCGGATGTACGCCGGCATTATTCAGCGGCTGAATCGGGTGCCGGATAAAAACTTCATCGCTTTCCTGAACATGCTCGGAATGAAGCTGCAGCCGGCTAGTCAGGCCAGAGGGCCGGTTACGTTTGAATTAAGTGCGGGAGCGCGTGATCCCGTGCTTATTCCTGCGCGAACACAGATCGCGGCACCAGCTTCGAACGGAGGCAGCCCAATCGTCTTTGAGACCGAAAGGCCCATCATGGCAACACCGGCTAAGCCGACTGAGGCGTTTACGTATATGCCTAGCGCGAATATGATTACGCAGGCGCCTTCCGGTTTATGGGATGGGAAAGCCAGCGAGCCGTTCGAGTTGTTCGCCGAGACCGATCTTCAAGAACATGCGATCTATCTAGGTCATAACGACCTATTCAACGTCATTTCAGACGTTCGAATTCGGCTGAATTTCGTCGGGAGGACGTTAACCGATCGGCAGCTCGAATTATTGGCCGAGCTCGACTGGCAATATGCAACGGCTGACGAATGGTTACCCTTCGATGCGGTGCGCAAAGAGAATTACATTGATCTAGAGAAGAAGGCTGGTACTCCGCTCACACTAAATGAAGTGAATGGCATCAAGAGCCGCTGGATTCGGGGTATCGTCAAGCCAGGCCAGATCGAAGAAGCGGAGGATGTGCTGCTCGACTCGCTGCATTTTTCGGTTGAGAAGTTAACGCCCTTGCCGCCGGATCTAGCTTTTTACAATAACATCCCGCTGAATTTGTCTGAAGATCCAATCTATCCCTTCGGAACGACGCCGAGGACTTACGATACTTTTTATTTAGCGAATCAGGAGGCCCTCTCCAAAAAAGGAGCAACGGTTACGCTCAGCTTCCGTGTACAAAGTGATATCTACAATGATGCCCTGGTCAAGCTCTCTTGGGAATATTGGGATGGCAGGGGCTGGGTGAGTCTTCGAGTCGTTGATAATAAGATCAATGATTCGGTTCGGACGATTCAATTCAAAAATCAGACAAATATCGCTGAAACGACCGTTAACGGCCAACCGAATTATTGGATTCGGTGCAGAATCGTAAGCGGCGACTACGGTAGAGAAAAATATACTCCATCCGACGGTAATATCGATCGCACATCCATACTAGAACCTCAACTTAAGAGTATCGGATTTACCTATACAAGCAATGACAAGTCGAATGCGCAGTACATCTTCACCCACAACAACTTGGATTTCCAGGAGAGAACCACCGATTGGGCTAACGGAAAAATGGCTCAGCCCTTTTACAAACGGGCCGACGCTTATCAATGTCTGTATATTGGCTTCGACAAGCCTCCGTTAAAAGGACCGATCAGCATGTATGTCAACTTGCAGGATCAAGCTTACACCGAAGCCGCCTTTCCCCGGTTGGAGTGGGAGTATTACCGCAATAATCAAGTTCATCAAGGTTGGGCGAGGCTGGACGTTTCGGACGATACGCAACATATGACGCAAAGTGGATGCGTGGCGTTCATCGGGCAGAACGACTTTTCGGCTTCGGTGCAATTCGGCAAATCGCTGTATTGGATCCGCGCAATAGATGTCGAGGATCGTTACCGTTCAGCCGACCCGCTAGGCACTGCTTTGCGAATAAATAGGAAGATCAGGATTATTCAAGCGGCCGCGGAGAAAGAAGGAAGGGGAGAGGATTGTACATGCGGACCGGCGCCTTGTTCAGATTTTACTCTATTTGATCCGCGCTTCCCGCATAATGCGAACACGAATCTCGCACCGTCTCCGAAGATGAACGGCATACATATCAACACGGTTATGACCGCTCATGCTGAGAGCATAACGGCAGAACGTTTAGGCTCTAGCAGCGGAAATGCATCGCAGACGTTCTCGTTCAGCAAATTTCCGGTCCTTACGGAAGACATCTTTGTGGATGAGCTTCGCACACTCACAGAGGAAGAACGCAAATCATTAAGAGATGATCCGGCCGCGCAGGTTAGGGAAACGAAAGATGAGGCCGGCAATACAACGGCATTCTGGGTACGATGGACTCCGATTGAGCATATTCAGGACTCCACTCCAAATGGACGTCATTATGAAATCGATCGGACCTTCGGCAGCATCCAATTCGGCGATGACAACCACGGCAAGATTCCGTCAATCGGTTCCGACAACATCAAGGCCGACTATGCTGCAGGCGGAGGAACCGCGGGAAACATCGGCGCGAATGAGATCAAAATCATGCGAACGTCAATTGCTTATGTCGATCGCGCAAGCAATCCTTACCCGTTTGGCGGCGGCTTCGATACCGAGTTGCTCGAACAAGCGCTGGAACGGGGACCGCGCTCATTCAGAATCCGAAATCGTGCGGTCTCGGCATCAGACTACGAGCATCTGACACTGCAGGCTGCTCAAGGCATAACAAAAGTGAAATGCTTGCCGAATTTCAATGATAGAGGCGAGCATGAATCCGGCTGGGTGACCGTGATTCTCGTCCCGCAAGGCGCCGAGGCCAAGCCAAGCCCTTCACCGCAGCTTCGCCGGCAAGTAGAAGCGTATTTGCGCGAAAGGGCGCCGAGCGTTATTTCATCTCCGCGGCATATTAAAGCGCTTGGCCCGCTCTACGCGGAAGTCTCGGTATCCGCACGGCTAGTCGTAAGCTCGTTTGATGACGTCCCGATCGTCTCGCAATCGGCACACCGAACGGTAAGCGAATATTTGCATCCGTTGACAGGCGGTAAGGATGGACGGGGCTGGGAGTTTGGAAAGCTGCCTTGCTTAAGTGATTTCTATACGCTGTTCGAGGCGGATCGCAATGTGGACCACGTTGAGGAGCTCAGTATGACGATTCGAGACGCGGTGACCGGAACTTCAATTTCCGTAACGCCGGAGACGTCGATGGATATTCGAACCGTGCCGTATCTGTTGATTTACAGCGGCGAACATAAGTTGACCGTAACGAGCTTGCCTGTAACCGGAGCGCGATGAGAGGGGGGAGCACATGCTGCCTTTACCAAGATTAGATGATCGAACATACGAGCAACTCGTAGAAGATGCAAGAAAAAAAATCCCCTCGGTTGCCCCCGGGTGGACGGACCATAACGCGCACGATCCAGGCATGACGTTTATCGAGCTCTTTTCCTGGTTATCCGAGCTTCAGCACTATTACTTGGACCAAGTCCGCGATGTCAACGAACTTAAATTTCTGAAGCTGATTGGCCAGATGCCTCAAGCTGCTCAAGCTGCCATTACGGATGTGACACTCGCATTCAATGACGGCATTAACATGAGTGCGAAGATACTCATTCCCAAGTCGACGCCGTTGACCACCGAAGATAACGATGTCGTGTTCGAAACGAAAGAGCCGCTACTCGCGACCTCAGTCAAGCTTAAGAAAGTCATCGGAATCGAGCCTTCAGGCGCCGCTGATCATTCCGATGCAAACGGTCGCGAAGGCTTGTACTTTCATGCGTTCGGGCAAGGGGCGGAAGCGGGAAACAAGCTGTATCTCGGATTCAATGATCCTTTTCCTGCAGATGAGCCTATATCCATTACCTTTCATTTATTTGAAGATTACCCGATTGCGAGAGGCGTAGGCGCTAACGGAAGCCGGCGTATGCCGATCCATCCATCGGCAAAGCTCGAGTGGGAGTATTTTTCAGCAGCCAATGGGGGTAAATGGTCACCGCTTATCGTCATTTCGGACAATACGAGAATGCTGTCGTGCAGCGGCAGATTGGTTATACGCGCGCCGGGAGATTCGCTTCGACGTACCGTGGACCGGTTCAAAGAAGATTTGATATGGATACGCGCTACGGTTCGAACGGCCGGTTACGAACTGTCCCCATTGATTGACCGGATTCTTCTTAATACCGTGTCAGCCGTTCAACGGGTAACGATCTTAGACGAAATAGCCGGCAGCTCGAATGGCCTTCCCGGACAATACTTTGATCTTACCGCCAGTCCGGTATTGCCGAAATCGATGAAGCTTCAAGTCTACGAAGAGACGAATGACCTACCGAAATGGATCGATTGGAAGCAAGTCGACTCGCTGGATGCCTCGGGTCCGAAAGACAAGCATTATGTTCTGCAGCCGGAGACGGGCCGGATCCTGTTCGGTGATGGCATTAACGGAGCGATACCGAAGCCTGCAAGCAGCAGTTCTCCCGGCATCGGCAGCATCATGGTGTCTCGTTACCAAACCAGCTCTGGTGACAAAGGTAATATCGGCGCTCACACCATCACGCGATGGCTCCGTTCGAACGCATTGTTCTCAAGTCTTACGGTCGATAACGTTATCCCGGCAGTTGGCGGAACGGACAGCGAATCTTTGGCAAATGCCAAGATCCGGGCAAGAAAACAACTGCGTCTTGCACATAGCGCCGCCACCTCGGAAGATTATGAAACGCTTGCGTTGTCTACGCCTGGTTTACGGGTAGCGCGCGCAAAAGCGATTCCGAATTCGGATTCGAGCGGAACATCGTCCCCGGGAACCGTCACGGTTGTTGTCGTGCCATACAGCGAATATGCCAATCCGATGCCAAGCAAAGGATTTCTGGACAACGTATGCCGGCATCTTCATCCGCATCGACTGCTGACAACGAGATTATGCGTGGTGCCGCCGGTCTATGTGAAATCATCGGCAGAAGCGGGAATACGCATCAAGCCTGGCTATGATGCGGAAGCCGTCAGACAAAGAGCCGTCGCCGCTCTGCTGCGTTTCATGCATCCGTTGACCGGTGGTGCCGATGGAACGGGGTGGTCGTTTGGCCGGGCTATCTATTTGTCCGAAATCTACGATGTTATCGGCCGAGTTCAGGGCGTCGATTGCGTGCACCAAGTCAGGATGACTGCCTCTGGCAAAGGAATCCGGCAAGATACGGAGGGGAATGTCATGATTCCTCCGCACAGCTTGGTTTACTCCGATTCGCACCTTATCGAAGTTGTTTCCGCCGAGGCGGACTGCGGACCATACGGAGGTTGCTATGGCGATAAACGAGGAACATGAATTTTTGTTTCTGACGGTCAATCATCGGGAGGCTTGGATAGAAGGTCGGCTTCACGATGTCGAGCCGCAAGGAGAAGAAGGCATTTCGCTGCGCAAAGTGAAGCGATATGCCCTTGAGTACGTGGTCGATTCAAAGAAGCTGCCTCTAGGCTTCTCTTTGACAGATGCCGCTGTTGGTCCATGCCAAACGCTCTATCTATTGGACGGGAAAGCACGCTTTGTATACAAATACGATCTGCTGGAATCACGCTTCGAGGAATGGATTTGCCTCCATGACTACTGCGCGGACGAACCGACGGCAATCGCTTATGCGGAAGGCGGAATTATCGTTACTTCTCGAGAAGGTTATAACCGCATGCTACGATTTGCCGAAACTAATAGACAGTTGATATGGCGAGTAGGGGAGTCGACTGATGCCAACGGTCAAGCATTCGGCAGTGGTCTTTCTTTTCATCCTGATGAACTCGTAGTCTCATTGGATGGATGGCTTTACGTGCTTGATACGGATCGTAAACTTGTCTCTCATTTTGATGCCAACGGGAATCACGTGAAAGATATCGGGGCTGCCGAGCTGAACGGGAAGCAACCAGTTGCGCTAACCCTATCTCCGGAAGGGTTATTGCATATCCTTGATGTAGCGGACAAACAGATCATCGCGTTCAAAGGCGGCCAGTTTGATTCGGCATTCCAAATTCCGCTGCAATCTCCTTCCGGACTAGCCATCGACAACTTCAGTTCCTTCTTCGTTGGCGAGAATCGGAAGCCGCATGGCCTGGAGGAAGACCGCTTTGTGCATCGGTTTGATAAGCAAGGCATGAGCCAGGAACCGATAGCCGCATATAGAGGCAATGTGGACAGACTGAAGCTCAATGATTGCGGCCGCTTGTACATCCTCGATCGTGAGAACGGGACGATCACGGGGCTGAAGCTGGAACAGGTTCTTTATCGGAAGTCTGGAAGTCCGCTGTCAACAGGTACATATTATACGAAAGCCTTCGATAAGACGAAAGAGGTAGATCGGAAGGCGTGGCACAAGCTGGTGATCGACGCCTGGATTCCTGACGACGCGCAAATCGAAGTGTCTTACTTTACTTCAAATGAGAACTTGGTGGATGTGGAAGGAATAAACGGTTGGTCGTCCTCGCTCGTGAACCCTAAAGAGCTGCTCATTCGTAACCGCAGCGAAAGGTATCTATGGGTCCGTATCCAACTCATCGGTAACGGGAATCAATCGCCGATCATCCGCAGCATTCAAGCTGTCTTTCCACGAATCTCTTATTTGCGTTATTTACCAGCCGTTTATCAAGAGGATGAGGATAACCGTGATTTCCTCGAACGTTTTCTATCGCTGTTCGAGACATTTCTTTCCGCATCGGAACGGCGTATCGATACCATTGCCCGCTGGTTCGATGCGGACAGTGTATCCGGGGATTTCTTGAGATGGCTCGCATCCTGGCTCGCTGTTGCATACGACGAGAATTGGCCGGAAGACAGGCTGCGCGGCCTGGTCCGCGAAATTCCTAAGCTATACAGCCAGCGCGGAACAAGAGACGGCATGGAAGAGTTGATCCGCCTCTTTACAGGCGAGCGTCCCTATATCGTCGAGCATTATCAGCTTAGGTGCGCAGAAGACGAAGCCGTCATTCAACTGCTGGAGCGTTTGTTCGGCAGCGATCCCTATCACTTTTGCGTGCTGCTAAAGCCTGGACAAATTCGTACGGAAAGCGAATATGCCACGGTAAGACGCATCGTCGAAACCGAGAAGCCTGCGCATACATGCGGAGGAGTCACCTTGCTGGAACCATACATCTATCTGGATCAGCACACGTATCTCGGAATCAACACGACGCTTAACAAGCCGGATTCCCGATTCGATTCCAGCATCGTTTCGCGCGATTCTGTGCTTTTGAATGATTCGCCTTTCGGCCAAGTTGAGATATCGAGCCTAAGAAGCGCCTACACGGTGCTCGCTTAATTTGTAAAAGGAGGAACCGGGTTCATGGCCAATCACCAGCTGCACGCCTTCGAAAGAAACCGGTACTATACCGGGAAGCTCATGACGGTGCGAGATTTTCAAACGGAGCAGCATTATCTGAACGAGAAGCGGCACTTATTGAATCGTTTCATCCATGGGTCCGGCGTCGTTTACGGTTTACAGGTAGAACTGCTTCCGGGAAGTACGGACAAACGCGGCATCCTGATTCGCGCGGGAGTCGGGATCGACAGCTGTGGAAGGGAGATTGTCGTAAGCCGGGATTACAATCAGCTTGCGGACATCCGCGACATGGATGGGTACCCGGTGGAAATCGACGGTGAGACGACCGTATATCTGCTGCTTAGTTATGAGGAATGCGCCAGAGAGCGTAAGCATGTGCATGCGACAGCGGGTTGCTGCGATCCTTGCGAGGCAAATAAAATTTTAGAAGGTTTTAATGTTAAGCTGACGACGACCGCACCTGTGCCTAAAGCCGAGCTTTGCTCGCTGATGATAGATACGAAAGTCGTCTTTCAAAACGATAGTGTTGTCATTGAGCGAACGGCTCCTCTTTATGTGAAACCAGGTGATATTTTCGAAATCGTACTCTCGGTGACGGTTAAACAAACGATCTCAGGTATTCTGACTTACGAGATCACCGAGCAGCTGCCCTCATCTTTCACGGTGATTCATTCGGACTCCTTGCGCTTTCAATTGGATAACGCCGTTAAGAATACGAAAGTCGAGAAGAAATATACCGTTCGCGCAGGCAGCAAACCAGGTTCTGGCTCGATCCGTCTTCTGATCTATGAACAAGATCCAGCGGATCAAACCGCAAGTACGGTTGAGATTCTTCCCGCAGCTTCCTACTATCAGCGGATGATTGAGGGCTATTTGGCCCAATTATCAGGCGATGACTCGCATGATCAAAAACCATCCGGCATCGTCCTCGCTGCTTTACAGCTAAGCGCTGCAGGTGCGATCAAGAAGATCGACTCCGGCTCCCGCTCCTATGTATATAGCAATCCTTACCTGGCCCAGCTTCTCGGCTGCGAGGGAAGGGGTTTCGATCACTTACCTCCTCACGCGCTAACCCATCAAGCCGGAGGGAGCGATCCGATTGACGTAGGCGGATTGAGCGGCTTACTGTCCGATCCCCAAAAGGTCAGCATCCATTACGACAACGATAAGCAGCTAACGCAAGCAACAGGAATCGTATTCGGCGACGGACTATCCGTACAAGAAGCTGATGGCATGGTGCTGGTCAGAGCAGCAATGCAGGTGTATTCGGGCACGGTTGTGATTAGCCACAGCAGAAGAGGCGCTGTTTTCTTGTCCGATATGATCGACATCGATTTGCCGGAAGGCACGCTTTTTTCCTATGGATTAGAGACGGAAAACGAACTAACGCCTGCCAATCCAAGTGAAATCACCGTAAACGCTATCTACTTCAAAGAGGAAAAAAAGCTGCGTTTTCGTATGACAGATAACCGCGCGGCGCGGGAACCGGCTTCGTTTGCGCTAAAATGGTGGGCGATCCCGAAAACACAAGATTTTGGTACTGTAAATAGCCGGATTCAATAAGACATTCTCAGGTGATCTGATTTCGAACGAGGGGGCCTTAGCCTATGACCGATAACCAAAAGCATGTATTTCAGCGAAACAACTATTTTACCGGCAAACTGTTGACGACCCGCGATTTCAAAGACGAGCAGCGATATTTCAATGAGAAACGCCATTTATTAAACCGGCTGATTCATGGCTATGGCATTGTTTGGGGGTTAAGGGTAAAAGCCGCCGATAACCATGTTCTCCATATCGAGTCAGGGGTAGGGCTTGATGAAGCGGGAAAAGAAATCGTAGTCGGGCAACCTATCGAACCCGATTTACGCGATCTGGATGTGTTTCCGGCCGGCGCAGAAAACGATCCAGTTCTATACTTGACCTTGGCGTACAAGGATTGTCCGATTGAACCGATGCCTGCGGTCTTGAATGGTTCTTGCTGCCACGAAGAATGCGAATCGAACCGGATGGCGGAGGGCTACAATCTCAGGCTTACGAATATTGCTCCAAAAGTCGATAAGCCCGAATGGGCCAGGCATGAAACAACGACGCTGTTGCATACGGATAAGTTAGATCTCGTACGCATCGTACCGAGGTGGATTCAAGCGGATGACGCATTCCAGGTCGTTCTCCGTCTGACCGTTCTTGCGGCAATTCCGGCAGACGAAACGATTGTCGTTCAAGCTGAGGAGCAACTGCCTGACTCCTACACTTATTTATTCAAAGACAATCTGGCGTTTAAGCTGACGAATGTCGCTGCCGGAACCGTTTTCGAACTCACCTATGTCGTAAGAGCTGGCTTGGCGAAGATGGTCGCGACGATCACTGGCAAATTGCATCTTGACGATAATGGTGCGCTTCAAGATCTTGACTCTGCTGGCAGCGATGTCTCCGTCCATTCGCATGAGGAGATTTTCGACCAAATCACAGCACAGCATTTCGCGGATCAGCATGAAGGCGGTTGGGTCGCTCCTGAGCAGTCATTCATTTACTTGGCCAAAATCGAGGTAAAAGCGGATCGATCCATTGGAAAAGTTTTGGATTTTGGGCGCACTTACGTATATAGCAATCCGCTGCTCGCAAAGCTTTTCGGTCTCGAAGACTCCTTCGAAGGGAAGCTATTGCGCCACGGTTTAAGCCATCAAGAAGGCGGCTCAGACGAAATCAATGTTTCGAATCTGTCCGGCGTGCTGACCGAACCGCAAAAGGTGGCCGTGACCGACGCTGGCGGAACCGTCATAACCGCTGCAAGCATTCAGTTTGTGGGCGATGGGGTTTCGGTAGCTCAGAACGATAATGTTGCTGTAGTTACCATTCCTGGTAAGGGGGCAGAGCCTGTTCAAGTCAACGATGTCATAACGGGTCGGGTCCTTTTCAAAGAGGTGAAGGCAAACGGTACACGTATTTCCCCGGAAATTGAGCTGCCTATAAAAGAACCTTGCGCCATTAACCTTGCCGTCGAATATATTTCCAAAAAGTCGCAGTTTGGCGTTATGGGCCGCCTGATTGATAAAGACGTTAACTTGACCGCGATATACGATTTGAAGAAATTTACGTTCCAAATCCTGCTGCAAGACCAGCGTTCTAACAACGACGAAGCCGCGATAACATACATGATCCGATATTGGGTCATTCCGCCATCGGTGAACAAGGATGATATGACCGCTGACGGAGATGATCTCTGGTACAGAGAATATGTGCTGAGCCGGCTGATCTTGTATCGTGGGCGGACATCGGATCAACTATCGATAGATCCGTTGCTGAAGCCGATTGGCAGAGATAACTTGGAAAAATTGTTGGCTAGATTAGCCGAAGATGAGCTTGTCAAAAAGACCGAAGGCTCGGTATTTATCGCAATCTGACAACTAGAACCGCTTTGAATCTCACCATGAAACGACCGTTGATCACGATTAGGAAAAGGTTGTTGCCGAATAACTTCACCACTTGCTCAAAATATTTTTTTCGGGAGTGGTCCCAATGAGTAGAGCAATGGAAGTACAAACTCGATCCCGCTCCACGGTGAGTAGAGGAGAGGCCCGGACATCCAAACCGACAATGTGGGTTCAGGCCAAGCTTACGATGAATCAGCCAGGAGACCCCTATGAGCGGGAAGCGGATCGTGTTGCGGATCAAGTGATGCAAATGCCTTCGTATACTTCATTAAAATCCGACAAATTGGCCAGCCAGATACTTCGCAAACCCGCGGGCGATGCTATGTCCAATCTATCGGTGCCAACCGATTTCGATCAGGTAATAGCAGGGCTTCGCACGGAGGGAGCACCTTTGCAGTCGAACAGCCGTAAGTTCTTCGAAACTCGTTTTGGCACCGGTTTTGACAATGTGCGCATCCATGCCGGCGGGCGCGCTGCGGGAGCGGCAGCCTTGATTGGTGCAAGGGCCTTTACATTCGGAACCGATATTGTTTTCGGGAATGGAGAATACGCACCGCAAACCACGGATGGACAACGTTTACTGGCCCATGAGCTGACCCATGTGCTCCAGCAAGGAAAGTCGACGTGGCTTACTCAAACCACCGATGGCATGCTTCAAAGGGACTCGCTCCCTGAAGATTCAACCAGACTGCCCGCCGACCCCGATGCGTTTCACGGCATCTCCCTTTATTTCACGCAAAATAACTTACCCTTTAATGTCATGGTCCCCAACAATAGCAATATTCGTATGGGGAATTACATCTTGGCCCCGAATGTGCGCAATCCGGTTGAAGGTACGCCCCGAGTTATGTACTATATCGCTTATCGTACTGATGCTAGACGCAACGAGTACGTAGTCGGTCCGGACTCCTTGGACTTATTTCTAAAACATCATTCAGCCTACCAATTCACCGGAAACCTGTCCTATTCTAGAGGGGAGCCCCGCCCATACGAGGTGGAGTATGCCCGATTTATCGACGCTATGTTCCGTGGAGATGTTAGCGGTGCAAAAGAATCATGGATCCTTTCTTGGGAAGCGGCTATGCAAGATTCGGCTTGGTGGGAGCAGGCTATAATGTCAACTGCAGGTGGCCTAGTGGCAAGCGAATCCAGCGTAGTTACTCGGCCGCCTACACCGCCCCCTACGCTACGGTTAATCCTGGGTGGCGGGAGGGCAGCAGTGCCTCTCGCAGAACCCCCATTAGCTACAGGGTTTGGGACTCAAGGCGGCGCAGCCCTTCAAGCAAGTCCGGTAGCCTTAGCGCAACCGGTCGCCCCGCCTCTGCGGCTTGTTCCACCACTTCCTGCCCAAACTCCGCCTGTTCCGATTGGGCCGTCAGCACAGGCAGTAGCAGCAGCGTTTGGTACAGCCACGTTATCGGTCACCAATACTTCAACGCAGGCCTTTCCTGTTGATCAAAAGGTCCGTCGTTGTCAGGAACGATACCCGGGGGCGATACCTATCCACTGGCCTATGCCGCTTTGGCATTTTGAGAAGGGGATCAACGATCCTGGATCTCGACCCGAGTCCAGCCGTTTTGACTTGCCCGACCAACCACTATTAGTAAAGATTGGAAGCTCACTTTACAACCCATCGCGTCCGGAAATCGGGAGGTACCGAACTCGGATTGAAGGGCCGCCATTCAACTTAACAGTGCCCTTGGGGTGGCCGATCCATCACAAGTGGCCGCTCTTTCTAGGCGGCCCTGGCGACACCGAACTGGCAGAAGGCGAGTATGACGCAAATGGCAATATACTGGCGCCGCCGAACCTGGTCGTAATTTCCCCTCAAGCACATGAAGCCTGGCATAAGTTTCTCTCGCTTCAGCCTTTAGGTCCATACCCAGGCATGGGACCTAGCAATAGTACACCCGACGGGACCCTGTTTTGTGTCATTGAGCTCATGTAATAGGGTAAATTAGAGCCGGCTGATCTTGTATCGTGGGCGAACCTCAGAAATCCGTTGTTGCAGATAATCGGCAGAGATGACTTGGAGAAAAATTTGGTATCAAATACGATACTATTTAATTGACCGAAAGCATCGGCAAAAAAGCTCCAGTGGGAAAACTTCCCCCCGGAGCTTTTAGCATTGATAAGAAACAAGCACCCTCAGAATGAAGGTGCTTATTCGTTAATAAATAATCAATCCATCTTTCATCGTGATGACATGGTCTGCATAAGAGAGCATTTCTTCATCATGCGTCACGAGTAAGGTTGTAATGTTAAATTCTTTCGTCAAATTACGGATGAGTATCATGACATCCTTGGATCTTTTGGAGTCTAGACTTGCAGTGGGCTCATCAGCAAATAGCATTTTTGGCTTGTGGATGATGGCACGACCAATCGCAACCCGCTGTTTCTCCCCACCCGACAATGAGGCTGGATAGGCGTCTTTACGATGATCCATTCCGACCAATTTGAGTACCTTTATGACTTCTTCTTTTTGCTCGCGTTTACTCATTTTGGTCTCTGACACATGAAGCATCAGCATGAGCTGATCTTCTACGGTAAGGAAGGGCACGAGATGAGAGGATTGAAAAATAAATCCGAACTGACTGGCGCGTATTTTGCGAATCCCTTCTTGTGTCATGTCGGTCATGTTCTTTCCCTCGAAAATGACTTGTCCACCAGATGCGCGCTGAAGACCTGCTGCGATCGTTAGAAGCGTGCTTTTTCCAGAACCTGAAGCACCTACGAGAGCCGTTATTTCCCCTTGTTGTTGGGA
Source organism: Paenibacillus contaminans (assembly GCF_003285015.1). GTDB lineage: Bacteria > Bacillota > Bacilli > Paenibacillales > NBRC-103111 > Paenibacillus_V > Paenibacillus_V contaminans. The sequence goes on from NZ_QMFB01000037.1 coordinate 25,632, forward strand.
AAGATTGATCCCGTTTAATACTTGTTCGTTGACTTCGCCATTCGTAAATGTTTTTCGGACGTCTTGTATTGTGAAGGTAGTCATATTAGATATCTCCTTGCTGTATGGCTTGTAGCGGCTCAACTTTTCGAATTTGAAGACCGGAAAGTGTTGCACCGATAAATCCAATGATTAAGAATAAGATCGACAATTGAATGGTTGTCCCGATCGTCAGACTAAAAGGCATGCCTTGCGGTGCGATCCTATTAAAGCCCTGACTGAGTGCGATGGATAATACTAGTGCGATTGCGGTAATGAAGAACATTTGAGCCCACATCATACGGAATAATGTACTTGTTTTTACACCGATTGCTTTCAAGATCCCGTATAATCCGATCTTCTGCACATTCATCATATAGAAGAAAATCGCAAACAACATGCCGCTAATGGCGACTAAAAACCAAATAATCATATTAAGGGACATTTGTTCTGCACTATAGCTCGCAATGGTGTTCAGAAACTGATCATTTGAAAATGATTGTAATCCGTCAATAAACTGTGGTTGATCCTGCCCTGGGATGAAAAGCAATTGCATCGTATTCACACGGTACATTTCTTTATAGTTATCCATATGGATAAAAGCAACGGGTGCGTGGCTGTATTTCTTCTGGTCCGCAAATCCGATGACTTTAAATTCACCGCTGAACTGATTGTTTGTTAATACATCTCCTACTTGAATACCGTCTTTCTCTAAAGAACGATCTAAAACAATTTCTCCCGGATTCACGTTCTCGAACAAAGTAGATTCGGTTGAAGTCACAAAAGCAACACCATGCTGCTTGTCCTCTGCATCGTTCACAAATCCCATCTGAATGGAAAGTGCTGCCGCATCTTTATGTTCCTTTAAGATGTTTTCTTGTACACTTGGATCTATTTTGGAAAGATTATAGGTTTCATTGGCTTGTTCATTCATATAGAAATGACCAGCGCGTAGATCCTTGATTAAAGCTGCATTATCTTGTGATAAACCATTGGCGAGTCCCGATATGATAAAGGTTAAAAAACTAACTAAAAAAATTATGGAGCCTAGAATAATAAACTTCGCTTTACTCTTCTTGATTTCTTTCCATGCCATATTCATAACTGTGCCTCCCTCTCTCTGTTGCACTATGAGTATACAGTTGCAATATGAACGGAGGATGAACGGAGCATTACAAGCTAGTATTGTTTGTTTTTGTTTGTTTATTCGGTATGGCAATTAAATTAATGATGCTATAATATAAAATATTCGCTAAATTAACTGTTGTAGAAGGGGATACACATTATGAAACGTATGTACACGGGAAAGACGAAAGATGTATATGAGCTGGAAAATGGGGATTACCTGCTGAAGTTTAAGGATGATGTAACAGGGGAGAACGGAGTGTTCGATCCCGGCGCCAATACAGTCGGGTTAGTCATGGAAGGTGCAGGGCGGGCAGGACTCCGCTTAACGAGGTTCTTTTTCGAGAAATTGAATGCAGCGAACATTCCGACGCATTACATCGATGCGGATATCGAGAAAGCAACGATGACCGTTGCTCCCGCCTCTGTGTTCGGCAAAGGGCTTGAGGTCATATGTCGCTATCGTGCGGTAGGAAGCTTTCTTCGTCGTTATGGCTTATATGCGCAAGAAGGGCAACCACTGGATGCATTTGTGGAAGTGACGTTAAAGGATGATGCGCGTCAAGATCCGCCGATCAGCAAGTCCGCTCTTGAAATGCTGCATATTTTGTCGGCAGAAGAGTATGCAGATCTGGAAAAACTGACGAAGCAAATCAGTCAAGTCGTGAAAGACGAGCTTAGCAAGAAGGGCATCGAGCTGTATGATATCAAGTTGGAATTTGGCCGGTTGAAAAAGGACGGGCAAGTTGTTCTTATCGATGAGATATCTGGGGGGAACATGAGAGCTTACAAGGACGGCGTGTACATAGAACCGCTTGAGCTGGAAAAGCTCATGCTGGCAGGAGAATAAACCGTTCGCGTATTTACTTGAGAAAGCCTGAGAGACCTACTTAGAAACCGTTCTTCTTCCAGTATATTTCTGGATGGAACGGTTTTTATGTTGAGCAGAGCGGATGGTCCATTAATAGACTTTCAAACCTAAAAAACATTTTGAAGCGGGCAAACAATCCTCTGTTTCAAGGGAACTGGAAAATGGCGAGGCTTAGGGAATTGGAGACCGGAGGACATCTTTCCCCAAGCTTATTGCCTTTTCTTCAATAATTCGATGAAAAGGTCGCGCTTTCGGTTTTTATCAATTAGGGGCGGGCATAATAGAAACACCCCAACGCGGTATGAGGGCACAGCTGGTTTAGAGAAAGACTCGAAGTATAAAAGGATTAAAAGCTGAATTTCGTATTCATGTTGTTGCCCAAATGACATCAAATTTGCATTGATAGCAATAAATTTCCGTTTTCTCTAATGTGGTCGTAGGTTACAATAGGAACACTATATGTTAACGGTTTCACGGTCGGGTGATTTGTTTTAGAAAGGAAATAAACTATTCTGAAATGGCTGCTTTTCATTTCTAATCGTATATACTCCAATGGTTTCTATCCCTTTATTTGACAGGTTAATCGCACTACAAAATATCAGTTCAAAGGCAAAACGCAATGACGCTTTCCTTAAATGTTACATATCGGCACAAAATTGTGGCATCGCGCGCATAACTTTATAACTTACAAGAAGCCGCTATGCTTTATAATTTTAGTCCACAATGCGGCTGCATAATTTGTGGGTTGCGGTTAGTCAGCGATATGGGAAAGGAGTGGTCGTTCTGCTAAGTAGATGGCTCATTTCGGCAAAAAAGAAGCATTTCTACATTAAATTATTCACGTACACAATGGTAATCGTTTTACTGCCTATTCTGATTATTAGCCTCGTGTTGTATCGCAACATAACGTCGGTCATGCAGACTGAGCTGCGCACGGCAAACGAAATGTATTTGAAGCAGACGGTCGATACGATGGAGATGATCGTCAAGCACATCGGCACGAGCTTCCAACAAACGGTACTCAGCGGCGCGATCAAGGAGTTTGAGGCGTTCCCGCTCGGCAGCTATTACGAGACGTTGGACGGAGTTTATCGGGACGAGGACTTGCGCGAGTTGTACTTGTACGTGAACAGCAAGTCGAATGCGCAGTGGTATTTGAACAATTTGAAAGAATCGAATGAATTCATCCATTCCGTCTATTATTTTGATCATAACAAACATATCGTGCTGACCGGTAGCGCCAATTTTACGTTTGACGATTTCTACGATGATACGTGGAGTTTGTCGACGGAAGGCATAAGCGCGTATCCGACGATCAGCGAGCTGCGTGAAGCGAAACAACTGGACGGTACACGCAAGCTGGTGCTGCCGATCGTCTACATGTCTGCCTCCTTGTCTGACAGTTATGTGGTGATCAACCTTGATGCGGAAATGATCTATAGCGCCGTCTTCCACAAGCTGATCCGCGATGGCAACCACGCGTTTTTCGTGCTGTCCGCTGGCGGAAAGCTGATGTTCTACGATCGCCAATTTGCGGTCAGCGAGCAGATGAGCGGCGACCCGAATGTACTGCGTCTCATTGAGGAGCACAGGCAAGGCTCTTTCGAAACGGAAATGCTGGGCAAACAGTGGCACGTGACGAATATGTCTTCCGAAGTGCTCGGATGGACGTTTATCAACGGGATACTGGTGAACAACATTTATAAAAGCGTTAACAACACGAAAAATTTGATTCTGTTCACGGCGCTGATGCTTGTTGCGGCTAGCGGCGTATTCGTCTTTATTACATCGCGCAACATATATAATCCGATCCGTCATCTGCTGTCATTCGTCAAAGACAAGAGCTATGAAGGCGGCGGGACCGCCACAAATCCTAAAGTGTTTGGTGAATTGAAAGTTATTCGCAGCAGCCTTATGGAAGCATACGAGCTGCAGGAGAGCTTGCAGAAGAGATTGAAGGAGAGTCTGCCCGCCTACAAAAAGATGTACGTCCACTCCCTGCTGCGCCCCAACCACTTTACACTCGAGGAGATCGACGATCGGCTGCGATTCCTCGGGCTGGGACTCTATTTGGACGATATTGCGCTTTTTGTGATAACGCTTACAGAAATCGCCGATCCCGAAGCGGACGTTGAGCGAATGAAGATGAACAAGCTGAGAATCGAAGACATGATCGAAGCGATGATTCCGGCCGGCAGGAACCGGATCGTGATGGAGCTGATCGAGGATCGCTTTGTCGTCATGATCAACTGTCACCCAACGCAAATGACGGACATGATCGCACTCGCTGAGCGGGTTGCACATGATATTCGGCAATTGATCGGAATCGGTTGTACGATCGGAATCGGCAACCATTCGCGGACGGTTTGTGAGCTGCAGAGGGCGTATTCGGAAGCGAAAGAAGCGCAGCGGCACCGCGTCATCTCGGGCAACAGCGATGTTATCTACATCGAGGATGTCAGGCTGGAGAATATTCCGCTGCTTGTTTATCCGAAGGAGAAGGAAGCCGCGTTAAACAATTACATACTCAACGGAGAGATGGAAGAGGCACTAGGGATGTTCACTGAGTTTGTCAAAGATTTGAAGGAGCAGCAGCGCAAAGTTGATTTTCGCCAGTTGCAGCAAGCGTTTATCCGGCTGCTTGGCAGCTTGGTAGAGACGGCCGCAAGCCTCAGACTTGACATCGAGAGCGTACTGCGACGCAAGACGAATCTGTATGAGGTGCTGCTCAAGAAAAAAGATCTGAAAGAAATTGAAGAATGGTTCTCGGACATTATCGGCGATTTCACAACTTATATCGGCCAAGCTTACAAAGAAAAGAACAACAAATACGTGAAGCAGGCGTTTCGGCTGCTTGAACAAACGTATTGCGATAATATTTCGCTCGTCCAGATCTCCGAGCAGTTGCAGCTTAGCCCGTCATATTTCAGCCGCCTTTTCAAGGAACATACCGGCCAATCGTTCTCCGAATACGTGATGACAGCAAGAGTCGAATCTGGCAAGAAGCTGTTGCTCGAATCGAAATTGTTGATCAAGGATATCTCTGAGCGGATCGGCTATAACAATACGAATTATTTCATCAAAGTATTCAAAGAGCATACGGGACTTACGCCCGGCGAATATCGAAAAATGCATGGATGGGAGGAGCTTGCGACCGAATGAAGTGCCATAATCTTGCAGTTGGTAATTAAGTGGCATGGAAAGCATAACTTTGCTATTTATACCGGCGCATTTTTGTGTAAAAATCCAGTCAAATACTATTATTTTATTATTTTGGAGGCACAAAAATTATGAAATTGAAAGCCGTACTTGTTGGGACTAAGGGGTGGGCGGATGCTCATGCCAATGCTTACCGAGCATGTAATAGCATTGAACTGGTAGGTATTTGTGGTCATTCCAATTTAGACAGACTGAATGCTCTTGCAGATAAATACCAGATCCCCAATCGTTCCTTGAATTTAGCAGAATTGTTGCATGCAACGAACCCGGATGTTGTCGATATTGTTACAGGTGCGGATGTGAGACTTGAATTGGTGAAGGTGATTGTGCAGTTTCCTAGTGTTAAATTAATCAATATTGAAAAACCGATGGCACTAACACCATCCGATGCCTATGAGATTGAGCGTATATGTAAAGCGCATAACAAACTGGTGACGGTTAACCACCAACATAAATATTTGCCAGCCTGGAGTAAGGCCCGCAATTTGTTACAAGCAGGTGCCATAGGTCAAATCGAGTTTATTCGCGCTTCTTCAAGAGCAAACATTATGGAGCAAGGCTCACATATCATTGATATGGTCATGTTCTTTAATGATTTCAGTCCTGTAAGCTGGGTGATGGGGCAAACCGGACTATGTGGAGGAACGTCCTCAATCGTCGCGCCGGATGAGTCGATGGCTGCTATATTATTCGAAAATGGCGTTCGCGCAACTATCGAATGCGGGGCATTCGCAAGGTCTATTCCAGGGGAAACGAATCTGCACTTACATATCGGTCTTGATGTTTATGGGTCGGAGGGGCAGCTGAAAATTGCCTTAAATCAGAACCTGGAAGTGATAAATTATAGGACCCACTTACATACAATTGAGAAATCGAGTTGGGAAGAAGGGTATATGGCGGCGTTGATTGCTTATCTGGACTCGATTAATGAATATGTGTTAAATAAAGAATCAGGGCATTTGTGTGACCTTGAGCATTCGATGCTGTCATACCAAGTTATTATGGCAATCTATCATTCAGCTAAATACGGGGGGAAGGTGAATTTGCCTCATCACTTTGAGGATAGCATCGTGGAAAGATTTCTCGCAGTCCAATCATAGTTGACTTCTCATTATTTATTAAGCTAATAGGCAGCGCTCGACAAAACACCGGCCAACGGTGTTTTTTGTGTACTTGGCGGCGCATCGAAGCAAGAGTGAAAGTCTCTAGCACGACGTCGCGAGTTGGCGGAAATGCATTAGCTAACCGGAACTCCCCCGAAGAATATCGCAAAATCCACAGATGGAGGTGCTGTCGACCGAATAAAGTGCCATAATGATGCAGTTGGCAATAAAGTGGCATGGAAAGCATAACTTTGCTATTTTCGAATAACGCGGCACGGTGATAAACTTCGGCCATCAGTATTCGCAATTGGCCAATGCGATGCCGACAATCAAATAATAAAGGGAGGGCAACAACGATGAAAAAATGGGTGTTGGCGAGCAACGCTCTATGCCTCGTCATTCTGGTAGGGGCAGGCTGTTCGTCAGGCAAAACTGTCGAACCGGCCGTGACTTCCAATGTGGCATCAGTAAAGCCGGGCGCAACGCCGGGAGAGCAAAAAATTGAGAAGGTATATGTGTACGCAAACGGCGGCAATTTATCGTCGGTAACTGACAGCAGCAAACCGGAAGCAGTCGAAGAAGTGCGCAAAGCGATTATTGACAAAATCGGCATTGAGGTCATTCCAATCATCCCGCCGAAAGGCTCGGAGGATGACAAATTAAACATTATGCTCGCTTCCAACGAGCCGCTGGACATTTTTAATGGCAGTATGGAGCTTCATCAGGCAAAAGGTGCGGCAATGCCTCTTAACGATCTGCTGGACAAATACGGGCAAAATAGCAAAAAGCTGTGGCCGGTTGAATGGAAAGGCGGATGGGAAGCGCTTTCAACGAAGGACGGCCGAATATGGGGGCTTCCGATCAATGCACCGGCAGCCGGCAACACGGTACTGATCCGGGAAGATTGGATGAAGAAGCTGAATTTGAAAATGCCGACGACGATGGAAGAACTGGAAGCGATACTGAAGGAATTCAAGGAAAAAGACCCGGCAGGCGGCGGCAAAACGATCCCGTTGCTCACGACTTTAGAGGAACTATCCCATTCGCTTGCCGCTGGATTTATGGATGTCGGATACGGCAAATGGCTGGATGCGGACGGCAAAGTGAAGCCGGAAGTACTTAACCCGGGGTACAAAGATTTCGTGGCGAAAATGGCCGACTGGTACAAGAAAGGGTATATCTACAAAGAAGCGTTCACGATCGAAGGTGCCGAGCAGATCGAATTGATCAAGCAAAACCGCGTAGCGGTCGGGGCGCACTGGCATTCCCGCGAGCTTGGCAATCAATTTGCGCTGCAATCGAGCGTGCCGGAAGCGAAGTACGTCGTCGCCGATCAGCTCCGGGGACCAAAAGGACTGACGATGACGATGGGCGGGCCAGGCGGAAACGGGTGGATGATCAGCAAAAATTCGAAAAATCCGATAGCGGCGATGAAATACATGAATTGGCTGCAAACGGATCTCGACAACTACATGCTGGCCTACTTCGGCATCGAGGGGAAGCATTGGAAGTGGGTGGATAAAACCAATCACGTATACGAGAGACTGAATCGCGATTACCTCGGCGATCTTATCGCCGCGATGTCGTTCGCCTGGACGATCCAGTTCCGCGATGCCAGCCCGCAAAATGCACCGTCTTTCGAGTATTACAGAAACTTCCTGACCAATCCGGAAAAGGCAAAAAAAGTTGCTTTGTTTGATGTGGAGTACAAGTTTGACAGCAATGCACTGGCGGAGAAAATCCCAACGCTTAATGACCTGAACCGGATGATTGAGCAGGAGACGATCAAATTCATCCGGGGCGCAAGGCCGATCGGAGAGTGGGACAGCTTCCTGCAAGAGTTGAATAAGGCTGGTATGGAAAAATGGATTACCGCCTATACAGCGGCTTACAATGAGATAAAGTAGCTGCACATAGTTGAAGACTTGCTAGGAGGGAAGGCATGTACGCAAGCGATTCTTTTCGCCGCGAACATGCCTTATCTTCTTATTTAAGGATTGGGAGGAATCTGAAATGCAACTTAAACCTGTAACAGGAACGGATTTATTATGCTCAACCTTTTGTTTGGGAGGGGCGAGTATTGGCAGTCGCTTGAATCAAGAGGAATCATTCCGTCTCATGGATGCATATGCAGAACGCGGTGGCAATTTTATTGATACAGCACAGGTATATGCGAATTGGCTGCCTGCAATTGAAGTTAGCATCAGTGAAAAAACGATCGGCTTATGGATGAAAGCCAGAAAAAACCGCAATCAAATGCTGGTGTCCACTAAAGGGGCTCATCCGTTTTTGGAAAGCATGCAGTTATCGAGAATGTCGCAGAAGGATATTGCTCAGGATGTAGAAGGGAGCTTGCGCAACCTGCAGGTCGATACGATTGATTTTTATATCTTGCATCGTGATGATACGCATAGACCCGTTCAGGAAATTCTCGAAACAATGAATGAGCAGGTAAAAGCGGGGAGGATCCGTTATTTTGGATGCTCAAATTGGTCTACAGAGCGCATTATCGAAGCGCAGGATTATGCAAAAGCTAACGGTGTTCAAGGATTTTCCGGTAATCAAATGATGTGGAGCTTAGCGGAAGCCGATCAAACACAAGTTGTCGATCCAACGCTTATTGCTATGGATAGTGTTATGAAGCAGTACCATATCGTTTCCGGGATGCCGGCATTTCCTTACTCCTCCCAAGCGCAGGGTTTATTTACTAAATGGGATTCCGGCCAATTTTCCCCGGATGATAGAAGGATCAGCCCTATGTATAGAACGGCTGTCAACCGAGCAAGATTTGATAGGACTAAGAAACTGGCATCGGAGCTATCGCGTTCAATCACCGAAATTGTTCTCTCCTATTTAACCTCGCAGACTTTTCATACTTTCCCGATTATTGGCTGCAGAACACAAGATCAGCTGGAAGCTAGCTTGAAAGCTGAAGATCTGAAATTAACACAAGATCAGCTGGCATTTTTGGGATAAGTAAAGTACTGCGAAGATTATCTGCATTGGGGACATATGGCTGGAGAATATGCCGTTACTCGACCGAGAAAAGTTCCATAATCATGCAGTTGGCAATAAAGTGGCATGGATAGCATATCATTGCTATTTTCGAATGACTCGGCACGGTGATAGAATGCGGGCATCGGCATTTTGGATGAAGTGCTGCCGACAAATCCGATAACGATCAACTATCAAAAGGAGGGTAACGGACGATGAAAAAATGGGGGTGTTCGAGACTTTTTGACTCAGAAAGGAGCGGCCAATGAACGCGCGAACGTTTTCTTTGCTGCGGAAGAACAAGCTGTATTACAGCCTGATCGTTCCCGGCATCATTTACTTTCTTGTCTTTCATTATACGCCAATGTTTGGCCTGATTATTGCTTTCAAGGATGTTGCACCATTCGATGGGCTGCGGGAGATGCTAACCGCCGATTGGGTTGGGTTTAAGCATTTCCAAAACTTTTTCAACTCCTATTATTTCTGGGACATTATTGAAAATACACTACTTATCAGCTTGTACCGGTTGCTGTTCGGGTTTCCCGCACCAATCTTGCTCGCATTGTTGCTTAATGAAGTCGGAAACATGGCATTTAAGCGCTCTGTGCAAACGATTTCTTATTTGCCCCACTTCCTCTCGATGGTCGTGGTTGCCGGTCTATTGACGACGCTGCTGACGACAGACGGCGGTTTAGCCAATGAGATCGTCAAGCTGTTCGGTTATGAACCGGTTTCGTTTTTGACTGACGAGCGCTATTTCCGCTCCGTTATTGTCGCCTCCGGCATTTGGAAGGAAGTCGGTTGGGGGATGATCATTTATTTGGCCGCTATCGCAGGCATAGATATGCAGCAATACGAAGCTGCACGCATCGACGGCGCTGGCCGCATGAGGCAAATATGGCATATTACTTTGCCCGGCATGCGTCATATCATCGTCATCTTGTTTATTTTACAAATCGGTGGCGTGATGGAAGCCGGATTCGAGCAAATTTTCCTGCTCTATTCTCCCCCGGTCTATGACGTTGCCGATATTATCGACACGTACGTGTACCGGAAGGGGCTTGTCGAAGTGCAGTATTCGTTCGGTGTGGCGGTCGGACTGTTCAAATCGGCTATTGCGGTCGTACTAATCATTGGCACGAACTGGCTTGCCAAAAAATTCGGTCAGGAAGGGATATGGTAGGAAGATGAAAAAGACGATGTCCCGAATGGAGAGAAAGATGGGAGAAACCGCATTCCGGGTAGCGAACTATTCCTTTCTGACCTTCCTGATGCTGCTTTTCGTCTTGCCCTTTCTCGTCGTGCTGTCGACATCCCTTGTCAGTGAAGCCGAGCTGTTGCGCAGAAGCAGCTTTATCTTGGTCCCGCAAAAGCTGGACTTCGGCGCGTACCATGTCTTGCTCTCGCAAGGTTCGATTCTATATAACGCTTATGGCATCACGATCGCAAGAGTGGTAATCGGTACGGCGCTCAATCTCGCTTTCACATCGATGATGGCGTACGGGCTGTCGCGCAGACAACTGCCGGGGCGCAGCGCGATCATGATGTTTGTCTTCGTCACGATGGTGTTTAACGGCGGACTTGTGCCGAACTACTTGCTAATGAAATATTTGCATTTGACGAATACGTTGTGGGTGCTCATGTTGCCCGGGTTGATCAGCGCCTGGAATATGATCGTTATGCGAAGTTTCTTCTCTCAGCTGCCGGAAAATCTCGAGGAGTCGGCGACAATCGACGGCGCTTCGCCGATTCGTATTTTGACTCGTATCGTGTTCCCGCTCAGCCTGCCTACTTTTGCCACGATCGGCCTGTTTTACGGGGTGGCGCATTGGAACGCTTGGTTCGACGCAGTCATTTATATCAATGATGTAAATAAGTATCCGGTGCAGGTACTGATGCGCAAGATTGTGCTGACGATGACGAGTCAGGATTTGAATGCGGAGCTGATGGGCGCCTTGACGGCGAAGCCAACGCCGCAAAGCTTGAAGGGGGCGATGATCATTGTAACGACATTGCCGATCATTTGTGTTTATCCGTTTCTGCAGAAGCATTTTGTGAAAGGCGTGCTGACGGGTTCGATAAAAGGCTAGTCCTTAAAGGAGGGTGAGTAAGGATAATGGACATACGAGACAAAGTGAAAGCTTATTTGAAGGGGCCGATCGCATCGGTCAGCACCCCGTTTGACCGGGAAGGCAATATCGACTACAAGGCGCTGAGGAACGTCGTCGACTTTATCGTGGAGACGGCGAGCAGCGGTACGATTTTGCTCACATATGGAGATAGCTTGTACAGCATTCTGACAGACGCCGAAATCGCAGAAGTGACGCGCGTCGTTGTGGAACAGAATGCCGGCCGCAAGCTGGTGGTCGCCACCGGTAATTGGTGGACGGGTGAATCGATCCGTTTTGCCGGCTACTGCAAAGACATCGGTGTCGATGTGTATATGCCGCTTGCGCCTCATTGGGCCGGCTCCAGTACGGTGCAGACACTGGTCGAACATTTCACTCGGATCAGCGATGTCATGCCGGTGATGGTTGTGACGGCGCTCGCTCCAGGCGTCGGCGTTCCGCTTGCGGCGATCAAAACGCTGGTGGAGGGCAACAATGGCATTGTTGCTGTCAAAGATGACATCGTTGGAGCGTACGGCCGAAGGCTGGCGCATATGGTGGAAGGGCGCTGGACGTTCCTGTCCGGCGGAAGGAAAGAAAATCATTTGGACGCGCTGCCTTACGGCGCTGATGCCTATTTGTCGATGTACATGCGCTTCAAACCGGATATCGCGCATCAGTATTGGGCGGCGGTGCAGGCGAATGATATCCGCGAAGCGGCGCGCATTGTGAACGTGTATGATATTTCATTCATGGATACGGTTGCTGAGCTGGGCTCCGACTTCGACGCGGTTATCCACGGGGCGATGGAGCTGTTCGGCGTGGCTGAACGATGGCGCCGGCCGCCGTATAATAACTTGACCGACGATCAGATGGAGAAGCTGAAGCTTTTTTTTGACAAGTTATCTTGAACGATAGAACCGGATGTAACGCAGGCTCTAAACGAGGAGGATATTTTCCATGCAATCACATATGATTCATTCCGCAGTCGCCGAACTGCTTTACGAAGACAGCAACTATAATGTCGGTCCCGTCATTGTCTTGTCGGATGGCAGCTTGTTCACGATCATGGGCGCGACTAAGAAGTCGCTCCATTCACTCGACCGCACAATCAGCTCGCATTATGTGTTCGGTCGGCAATCGTTCGATCGCGGACGGACGTGGACAAATCCGGAAACGATTGTCTCCTTTCCCCGCCAGCCGGGTTGGATCAGCGGGGTACATCTGCTGCAAAGCCGCGATGGTTTTGTACACGTTTTCTCCATTCGCATCACGGCCTACAACTGGGAGGAAAACGATTTCCAAGGAGACATTCTGCATACGCGCATGGATGATATTCACGGCACGAATGCGGTCACACAGAAGGTGATGTGCCTGGATCGCTATACCGGCGCGATCAACAGTGTATTGCAAACATCCGGCGGGCGCATCGTCGTGCCATTCTCGACGCTGGTACAAAGTGGAAACGGCGAGAGCTTATGCTTCGTTTGCAGCACGATTTTTTCCGATGACGAAGGGATGACGTGGCAAGTCTCCAACGATTTAAGTGTATCCGACGGTGAGACGCATGTGGAAACCGGCGCGATGGAGCCGATCATAGGTGAACTCGACAATGGAAGCCTACTTATGCTGATCCGTACTACGCTCGGTCACCTATATTATGCACTTTCTGCGGATGGCGGTGCTTCGTGGGGGGAAGTGAAACGAACAGGATTTCGTTCCTCCAATTCACCAAGCTCGCTCGTGCGGCTGGATAACGGGGACCTTGTGAAAATATGGAACCATTGCGAGGGTTATCCGTCTAACGAAGCCATCAGTATCAGCTACGCCCGTCAAGCGATGCATGCGGCCATTTCCGAAGATGGCGGTATCACTTGGAATGGTTATCGTGAAATTGTTCACAGACGGACGGACGATCCTGCCGATACGCATATTTCGTATCCTTTCCCGACCGCATTTGGCGGCGATGACGTGCTGGTGAAGTATTTTACCGTGCAGAGCAAGGACGGCGAGGCTTGGATTGAGCCGCATGCAAAAATTGTGCAGTTTTCTGCGACGTTTCTAAAAGAGCGCACGATGACGGAGTGGTTTGACCGCGGTCTTGCCGCTTGGACGACAGGCGGCAGAGGCGTATCGGTTAGCGAGGAAGAGGGCAAGCCTGTCATGCAACTGGCAGCGGAAGCGAGCAGCGAAACGGGGAATGAAACGGCGGTAGCCTGCCTCAATTTCCCTTACGGCAGCGCCGGAAGTTTGCGGATCACTATGAAGGCGGCATCGGACCTGTCCGGTGCCAAGCTGATCCTGAGCGAGCTATATATCGATCCGGTCCATTACACGAGCAGTGACGAGGCTGTACGGCAAATTACGGAGAAGGTACTGCAGCAGTGCATTGTCATTGATTTGACGGGCAGTGCCGACCTGTGGAGGGAGTTGCTCGTCTCATGGGATGTGGCGGTACAGGTTGTGCATGTGACGGCGGCTGACGGTACCGGGAGTAAAAGCATAGCGATCCGGGGTAAGGTCGGCGGTTACAGTTATGCCACACTATGCGTCGAGTCTGCGAACGGGAAGCGTGAGCAGCTATCGATCGCTATGGTGAAGGCAGAGTCGCATCGCGGCGGCGTCTCTGACATTGACATGTAATTCGAGTGCAATATACCGCGTGATTGGCTAAGAGACGTTAGGCTTGTCGTAAAGCTGACCGTCCTGAGCCGACAATAGCGGAATCAATTATGCATGCGAACCGTTCTGATCGGTGCCTCACATGATTGGTGAGGCGCCGAATCGATGACGGTCAGCGCTTCATGGGATCATGGAATGAAATTACCGAATTTCTTCTTGTAAAGTGATCATTCCATCATCGTATTTGTTCAGGTGACGGAGTCATGAGGTTATTATTAGACATATTGTAAGCGGTTACAATAGAAGGACATACTTTATGGGCGGCAGGAACGATCCCATAGCTGGAACTAGGCGCAGGCGCGTATTCGTCTTTTTGCTCGAAGGAGGTGAGATCAATGTGAAGTGGAGTGGAAGCAATGATTAAAGTGGAAAACAGTGGTCGATAGAATGATAAAATAGGAGGTATTTAAAATGAATCGTACACGAAGTAAGCTCTGCGTATTTTTGATTTTCATTGCGCTATTTGCAGCTTCCGTACCCGTCAATGCCGCCAATCCTACAGTTAACGGCGAGTTTCCCATCGGGATAAACTTCATTCCCGCATCTTGGGAGACGACTAATGCCAAGTATGCGGAAATCGCGGATATGAATGTCAATTTTATGCTAGGCACGAATTTTGTCGATACGTTCGATGAAACGAACAAGGCACTTCATTACGCAGCTGCCAACGGATTAAAAATGATTGTGGACGATGGAAGGTTATCGTTTAACAGCAGGGAGCATGTAACGCAGGTGGAGACCGGGAGGGTCGTTGAGCTTACTAGTACCAAGCCGGTAGGCCAAACATTTTATTCGGGGGACTGGAATGGGCACAGTACATTCTCGATACGCCTGGATGCGGCGAGCTTGTCGACCACTTCAACGATTTCGGTTGTCGTTTACCCCTCTCCGGCCCGAGGTCCCATCGCTTTGAAAAGAACGTTGACGGGTCCGTTTGCTTCGCAAGACCTTACGTTTGATATTTATGCTGGGGGTGTGTATAACTATCAATATTATTACGAACTCACCACCGACAGCACCGAACCGATCGGGATTTTAGCGAGTATCGCGGATGAGTATACAGGGGGACAGGCTTATATAGATAGCGTTGCTCAGCCGTTCGACCTGGTGTTTGACGCTGAGTTTTCTAGTCCTGCTTATTGGGATGGTGAACGACCTTCAGATGCGACAATCGATGAAATCGCCAATCATTACAAAGATAACCCAACTGTTCTCGGTTACAATATTATTGATGAACCGTCATCTACCATGTATTCCCAGATTAAAGCAACATCGGATCGCTTGAAGCTGAATGACCCCGATTCTATCAACTTCGTCAACCTGTTCCCGAACTATGCAGACCCCCATTATCAATTAGGGACGATGTGGTATCATACCGGTGAGAATATATCTTCCACTATTACATTAGGTCAAACCTTCAAGACAAGACCGAATGAGACGTTCATTGACTACATCAGTTTGTATTTGGATCACACTACCTGGAATATTGATGAATATTTGACATTATCATTGTGGGATTCTCCGGCTAAACATACGCTGATTGCCGATAGTACGATTGGCGGTGCTGACGGAAAGACATGGATTTCTATCCCGTTAAATGTCGCAGTCAGTGAAGATACGACCTATTATTGGGAGTTGACGCACAACGGCGGCGGAGATAATAAGATTGAAAATGTTATCCGTTCGGCGAACGGCCATGACTGGTTTTCTGACGGAACCGGTTATATAAACGGTGGAGCAATCGACGCGGACTTTTACTACGCCGTTAACCAGTCCATTATTGGAAGAGCGTACGAAGACTACGTAAACCAGTACGTAGCACTGAATCCTGACGTGTTAGCTTTCGACCATTATCCGTTCCAGTACAACGGCCAGAACAACCCATATTACTTCGAAAACCTGGAAATCATCCGTCGGCAAGCTTTGTTAAGCGATGTGAATTTCTGGTCATACATTCAGTCGGTCAGCATCACTAACAGTCTGCGGCTGCCAACGGAAAGCGAGATGAGGTATCAAGCTTATACGAATCTCGCTTACGGAGCTAAGGGGTTAATTTACTTCACCTATGAGACGCCTCCTTTTTCCGGGTTCAACAACGGGTTGATTTTACCTGGAGGAGCGAAAAACGTTTCATATACATGGGCGAAAAATCTAAATGCAGAAGTATTGAATCTTGGATCGGCGCTCTTATCACTTACATCCAAAGATGTGTATCACACCGGAGATTTGCCGTCTGCTACCAAAGAGCTGCCTTCCTCCTATTTCTGGCAGCCATCGGGTTCCGGTCCGGTAATGCCGATGATTGTTTCACGCTTCGAGAATGCAGATGGCAGAGAATACGTGATGGTTGTGAATAAAGATATGCAAAATGCCTATTCCCAGAGCTTTTCGTTATCGACATTGCCAAACTCGCTTAAAGAAGTATCGAAGGCTACTGGGCTGGAAACTGCCGCAGCTTATAACAATGTAACGGGAATTTTATCCGCTGATTTTGCGCCGGGAGAAGGCAGGCTCTATGTGCTGGATGAGGAATCTGCTGCTGCTGAGTTGAAGACGACTATAACTGGCGACAGCCCGGTCCAGGCAGGTAATAAATTTACAGTACGTGTCGGACTCAGCGGTGTTACTGAGCGTGTATATGCACAAGATATCAAGCTGGATTATGATCCTGCTGTAATGGAATTTGTATCGGCGACGTCCCTAAACCAAGGGATAAAAGTTGTTCGTACCATTAAGGAGCCCGTTGGAAAGCTGCGCTTGCTTATTGCTAGCGAAGGTGCTGGTCATGGAATAACAGGTAATAAGGAAGTAGTCGAGCTTACCTTTAAGGCCAAGGCAACGACCCTTCCAGCTTCAGGTGTTATATCGATTTCAAGTGCTACGCTGGGGGATGCCGGCGGCAATGAGACCGAAGCCGCGTCGTCTTCCATAAGTATGCTTGTTATAGCAGGAAGCGCGGGAACTATTGCCGGTGACATCAATCATGATGGTAAAGTGAGCGTAGGGGATTTGTCGATCGTAGCAGCCAATTATGGCAAAAATAGCAGCAGCCCGGACTGGGAGCAAGTCAAGCAGGCCGACCTCAATAAGGATGGGAAAATTGATATTGAGGATCTGGCGGCGGTTGCCAGGAGAATTTCAGAGTAAGAGAAAGATAAAGATAAAGAAGTAGATCATGACTAACTAAAACTCCTAGGGTGTGTCTGGAAACTCCGAGGGTAGCAGATTTTACGCGGTGAAAGATGACCCCGAGCGGGTTTTCAGACACGCCCTAATGGAAGGATGGCCGTATGTATCGTAAATTAATTCTTTTTATCATTATGCTCGCGTTGGGGATGTCTGCAACCGCGAATGCTAATATTAGCGGAAATACCAATGCAAATGCAAGTTGGAGTGCAAGTGAAGAGATGGCTCCGTCTTTTGAATGGATGGCAGATGAACCGGCAGATGGCAAGGTCATCCTTACTATGAGGGGAAAAAGTATCAAGGATTTATACGCTTTTGAAGCAAGGTTTACCTTTGAACCTGGCTATCTGGAGCTGGTGGAAGCCGAGGCGAATATGGAGGGTTTTTCTGTATCGCCCATTGTCAAACAAAATGAGATTACCATCGCTCACACCAAAATCGGCAATGTGAATGGTGAAAGCGGAGATATGGTCATCGGCACTCTAACCTTCAAGCTCAAAAAGCAGGGTAACTCCACTGTGCGATGGGAAGCGATCAAGGCGCTTGACCACAATTTATCCGATCAAACGTACAAAGTAGGGAAAAGCGTCACAGTGGATGCCAAACGGCTTCCAAAAAAAGGTTTCCTGGATCTAATAGGACATTGGGCCAAGGAGGATATCGAGCTGCTAGCTTCCAAGGGCATTATAGAAGGGATGGATAATGAGCATTTTATGCCGGAAGCTCCTATAACCAGAGCTCAATTCGCTGCATTAATAGTGAGGGCACTGGAACTGAAAACAGGAGGTGCAGCCAGAAGTCCTTTTACGGATGTGGCACAAGACTCTTGGTATGAGGATGCAGTAAACAGCGCCTATTCGGCTAGAATCATTCAGGGGAAGACAAACGTCAGCTTCGCCCCGGCAGATCCTATAACACGGGAAGAATTGGCAGTACTGCTCATGAGAGCGAAGCAATTCGCTTTGGGTGCTACATCTACAGAGAAGCTTCCGCCGGTTGAGCTGGAGTTCCATGACATAGACTCCATAAGCGATTGGGCCATGGAGGATGTTGAATTGGTTGTTCGCTCAGGTATTATGAACGGTAGAACAGACGCCAGCTTTGTGCCTCAAGGTCTGACTACCAGAGCGGAAGCTGCTGTGGTGCTTAAGAGATTGTTAGCTGTTGGCAGGTAAGATTGAGTCGAAAACAACCGGCAGCGCCATTCATGCGGAAATCTAGTCCGGAACCGTGATTCAAGCCGAAAGCATTATGTTTCAAACCGTGAGGTAAATAGAATAATGTAATCCACCTCTGAAATGGGTTTCCGACATCTGAATACAAACAGGTAAGGGAGTACCCCTTATATAAAGATTCTCCTAAAAGAGAACCGTGCTTGATGCGCATCACGACGAATTACTTCTTTTTCTTTTTGAAAACACCAAACAACACTGCCAAAATTATAACTACGATTAGAAATTTCATTGATATCACCTCATTGTGGGATTATAGCATGATTTGCGTTGTTTGAATATTGAGGAACCTGGGAGACCCATTATGCACAACAAGAAAGGGTGAAGAAAAAGTTGGACTAACAAAAGTTGATCATCCGCTCCCACCGCCAGGTGGGGGCTTTTTGACGCTCACGAAGAAGCGGATATCATCGAAGACAAGGCAATTAAGAAAACCCTTTAGGGGGAGCGATAAAAGTGACTGGCGAAACCACGCCTTTAGGCGCTGCCAGTAACATGCTCCTTGAAGGGGTCAAATCAAACCACCAGTTGAACGGGTGGTACTGTGACTACACATACGTTTGTTCCATTATTTGTATGGTTAACAAAATTTTCATCATCTGTGGTGCCGCGAAGCGCGGCATGGTGGGGCTAACAGGCAGTTTAGTTACATAAAAAAGGAAGCGCCCTCAAATGAGTATGCATGAAAAGGGATACGCGAAAATGCCGTTTGTCCAGGTACAATACATACGGATTGATTTGGAAGAGTCACAGATAAATTAAATAAAACCCATCCAATCGGGAGGATTGGTACGCCTCAAGAGGTTTTGTTCGAGCCGGACGGATCGGATTCATAAGATACCCAATAGGGGATACAAAGTATGAGAGATATTAGTTTCGAGATCCCGATAAGTAGGTAAGCCGGCTGCCTAATAAACTGAAGCCGCTTGATTTTTCAACTTGTTAATTGGAGCAGGAGTTACTACTTAGCAAAAAAATTGTACATTAACTGAATGAACATCGCCAGTAATGCGGCGATGTTTTTTATGTCCGTGCTGGTATTGTGATATTTTAGGACTTCACGCAGTGTTAGTGTTGAGGAATTTTACGCCAAAGATCATAACTCCATATGGAAAAAGATTCTTATGTTTGTGTGTGGAAGTGTTCGACGAAACGCCGTCGGTACTTTTTTGAGTGCGGGAGCGCTCAACTTAACGGTTTGTTATTGAAACGCTTTTGAAACGGTTCTCTTGGTATATTCGTGTTGATTACACTACATCGATTTGGAGGAATCGGAATGGAGAAAAGAAAAGAATAATTATTTACCAACTCATTCTGATGGCTGTTTAACGTAAGAATGGAGGTGTAATTATTTTTAGAAGAAGCTATAAATCATTAATTTGGATATCCATTTTTCTGATGCTGTTCGGCATAATCGCTCCGAATCTTGCTGTTGCTGAAAGCAATAACGACGAAGGAGCCCAGCCGCAGCCTGTTTCATTCAGAGATATTCAGTCTCATTGGGCGTACAACGAAATTATGGAGCTTTCCGCAGCGGGCATCGTGGCTGGTTTCGAAGACGGGTCGTTTCAGCCTACTGGCAATGTAACACGGGAGCAGTTTCTAAAGATGCTTGTTGAGCTAAGAAAACTTCCGCAAGACTCCATGTATGTTCCGTTCGAAGACGTTGAACAGGAGCGTTGGTCTATACCCTATATAGCTGCTGGGTTAACGAACGGCATCTTGCTCCTCACCGATTTTCCAGACGGATTTAAGCCGAGCCAGCCCATTACACGTTATGAAATGGCGGTTTGGATTGTTAGAGCGTTGCAGCTACCGCCGCAAAAGGATGAGAAATTACTTGAAAATGTGAAAGATCAAGCGGATATTATGAGGAATCGCGACTTGATCGAAGCAGCGTTAGGTACGGGAATTATTCAAGGATATCCGGATGGTACGTTTAAAGGCGGAAATAATTCTACCCGAGCTGAAGCGGCAGTTATGCTGGTACGCGCCCTTCATTATAAACCGGGGCAATTACCTTCACCGGAACCGGAAGCTACTCGAAAAATTGTGGAATACCGACCTGAAGTGAAGCAAAGCAAGAGTACAAATTACTCCAAAAAAGATGATGTTACATGGATTATTAAGGATCCGGAATTGAAATTAAATGTTGGCGATGTGTTTGTCATGCCTCCGAATGATGAATATTATGGCGGTATTGCAAAAAAAGTGGAGTCCGTTAGTCAGGAGAATGGCGCTCTTGTTGTGAAAACATCAGTTCCAAAGATTAGAGAAGTTTTTTCCAAGCTTGACGTGCATTCCATAGAGCCTATTAATCCGAAAATGCTCGTTCCGGCTGATCCTTCGATCCAAATTTCGACGAATGATGTAAGCATAGAGGATACATCCTTGAAGCTGCCATGTTTCAAAATAGCTATGAAGAATGCAAGTTTCGAAGGAATTGTTCTCGACGCCGGAATGAATTTCTGTAACTTGGGGGCTATTGCAGATATCGGTCTTGATATTGACGTCGATTGGTTTGATGTGGACTTGGATTTCTACGCTAAACTTGTGCTTACCGGAGATATAACAACGAACGTGACCGTGAAAGCAAAAGGAGCATTAACCCAGTCCAAATTTATTCCGTTGACAACTCCATTTTATGTACCCGTTTTTACCGGTGTATTCATTAAAGGGCAACTATATTTGAGAATCGATCCCGATTTTAAAGCTTCATTAGAAATCAAATTTGAAGACCGATTCCATCTGGAACAGGGCTTCAGCTATTCGATTCGTAACGGTTTCCGCCCTATTAATAACACAACGAACACGGCAACGTTAGATGTCAACTCCAATGTCAATGCCAGTCTTGCTGCCGGCCCGGATTTTCAATTAACGCTGACTTTATTGGATATAGCATATGCGGGTATAGAACTTTATCCTGGAATCCGAGCGGGCTATTATCGATATTACGAGCAGGGGCGATGCGACAATATCCGGGTTGATGCTTTTCTCAAACTGGATGTGATCGCAGGTTATGATGTTTGGGTAGCAAAAGGGAAAGTCAAAAAGACGTTACTTGACTTGAATGCTCCGCTGTATCAGCAAGATATTCATTGTCCGCCACCGCCGGCGCCTAATAACCTGAATGCCAAATTAAATAGAGTGTTATATGAATTCGGTAAGTTTAATGAAGCCATAATAGACCGAACCGATGTTAAACTGAGCTGGGAAAAGGTTGGCGCTGCAAAGAGCTATAATGTGAAGCGATCGGATTCACCTGGAGGTCCGTTCGTGACAAAACGCTCCAACCTTACAACAACCACGTTTACGGATACGACAGCTCAAAAAGGGAACACGTATTATTATCAAGTCACAGCAGTGAATCAATATGGAGAAAGCGCGCCATCCCGAACCCTATCGGTTAAGATTGTGGATTTGCCCCCGCCTGAGCCTCAAAATTTAACCGCTGCAAGGGGTGGTTCAGGAGTCGTTCTCAACTGGAACAATGTTGGCGGCTTTGTCGTGTATAATGTGAAGCGAGCGAATGCAGATTCCAAAGGATTGGAAACGATAGCTACTCAAGTTACCGGCACTACGTTCACGGATACTACGGCTTCTTATCTTAAATCATACCTTTACGTCGTCACGGCAGTGGATAAATATGGGGAAAGCGGACTTAGTAATTGGGCATGGGTTGACAAGGGAATTAATGACCTGGAGATTCGCGTTATAGACCCTGAAATACTAAAACAAGGACCGATAGCCCAATTGATCATACCGCCTGCTCCTGACAATTTCATCGCTGAATCGCAAAGCGGGAAGGTCATCCTCAGTTGGAACAAAGATGACAATGTAACTAGTTACAATGTGAAGCGATCGCATGCTTCCGAGGGCACCTATGCAACAATAAGTTCCACAGATAGCGACACGTTTACAGACACCACAGTTGAAAATGGAAAAACGTACTACTATAAGGTCACAGCGGTGAATAATATTGGTATTGAAAGCAAAGACTCCGTTGTTAAAGAGGCTAAGCCGGAATCGGCTATTAATCTTAAAGACATCATAATAATTAAACCGGATATACCCATAATCCCAATATTTGTGGTCTTGCCTGCTCCCGGAAATTTCAATGCAGATACGGATATAGGCAGCGGGAAAGTTATCCTCAGTTGGAAAGCAGTTGAAGGCGCAACGGGCTATAACGTAATGCGCTCTGATGCCGCGAACGGCACGTACCAGACTATAGGCGATAAGGTGAGCGGTACGACCTTCACAGATACAACGGCAGCAATTGGTAAAACGTACTACTACAAGGTCACAGCAGTGAATAATAATGGTGCAGAAAGTAAGGCAACTCCTATCAAATCAGCAGCGGCGAGTTACGGAATAAGGTAAACTCATTTATAACGCTCAGGCATCGTCGTGAGATAGGATGGAGTTAAATTAGCAATGTATTGCTTACCGATATCCCTTTAACATCTAACAAGTAGTTGAATATGATACCGCGAAGGCAGCCGGCCAAAATGGGCGGCTGCTTTTTGTTCACCTAACGGACATGATAATTTAACAATAATCGATTTTAACCAAAACCTCTTGAGAATGACATGTAAGGACTTTTCCATCTAGGTTAACATGCGGCGAGACAGGCATCTAAAGCAGCCTCGCACAGTCTTAAGCAAGGAGGCAAAAAGAAGGGAAGACAGGCAGCTCTGCAAGCTAGTGCAGCGGCTTGACAAGCAGCTCTACATATCGAATTAGGAGTACCCCGGTGAGGTGTGGATCGCCTGATTTCCCGAGCCAGCTTTAAAAGCAGCTGGTTTAATGCCAGCTCCAATTGTTTATCGATACGAACGCGAAGCGTAGTTCCGTTCTGGAATTTCACAGTTTTGCGAAATCCGCAACTACAGCTTGAGCTGCAAGTAAAGGGTACAATCCGCTTTCCGTTGATGAGTCCTTGGATGAATGTCTTGCCATTTCTTTGGGTAATGGTCAAATTCGCACTAGTTATTCCGCGAATTTGTTTACCGAAAGAGGCTGTCAGACGGCTAGTATTTCTGGATACCGATTGGGTTTTAATCGTAATCAGATTACAGCCACCAAGTTGAACACTAAGTAGCGTATCATGTACGCCCGTTGCAGCATTTGTAATGAAAACCTTACTTGCTCCGAGTGTCCCCACGTTATTTCTTCGAACACTCGTTGTTGCAAACAGAGAGAAAGTTCCCTTTACTTTACGAGTCAAAACAGTCACAAACCCCACCTCTTCCGATCGGATATGACAACTAATACATTGTCCTTACTCAGATTTGATTGTGATGTATCGTATGCTTTAAACTTGTATAATTGTTTGGACAAATGCACATGTGAGAGTGTCACCTGCCGGCATAAATGCAGCCTTTTCTCAACTAACAGGTAGATTAGTAGAACTGAGTCAACTCTGCGCAAGGCTGATCTTCATTTTTATGTTCTTTTATCGTCAATCCTCGTCAATGAAGCCTTACGATAACTCAATACATTGTATCCATAGTAAATAGGCCGCCCTGTTCATGGGCAGCCTTCTTGGCTTGCAATGAGTTATCTTTGGAGAAATAGGTTGTTTACAGTGAGTTTCTTGCCATCCTACTATTTTTTAACCACAGGGACCCAAAATTCGCCGTAGAAAGTGCCGTCACCGTTTTCTTTGCGATAAGTCGCATTTGGACCGCCGATGTAAGCATAGTCTGTGATTTGTGCCAAGACTTCACCAAAAGCACGATAAGTCAACTGATCAAACAAAGTTTCCTTGTCGCCGGTTCCTGCAAGCACGATGTACTCGCCCTCTGGAAACTCGATGATGCGTGTTGCGTCAGCCACCGATTTGCTAGCTTCTACCGCGAAATAATTCCACGGTCTGCCTTGATAAACCTCGTTGACTGACCATTCGCGATCATCTATTGCGGCCGCCTTAAGCTTATCAAAACGCCCGTCAGCCTTAAGTCCTCCCCAAAACTCTGCTTTTTCCTTTTGCAAAGCTGGTACGTCTTGGAAATTGGAATGAATTGAAAAACCAAAAGCGGTCAATGTAAATGATTTTTTATATTCAACTGTGTAATTTGCCATGAGAGTGCTCCTTTGACTGAGATTAGCCTACTACTTTTTTTACACGAAGCCACATTTCGCCGTAGAATTTACCGTCTTCAGCTGCTTTTACGAAGGTTGAGTTACCAGGGCCAACATATTTGTAGTCTGTAATTTCTTGTAGCAGGCCGCCGAAAACTTTGCCTGTTATTTCGTCAGCAAGGCGGTCTTTGTCAGCGCCATTGCCAGGAACCACGAGGTAGTCCCCAGCGAGGAAGTCGAGGATGACCGCGCCTTCCACTTCGTATGCACCCATCACGCCGAAGCCGCGCCAGGCTTTGCCGTCGATGACGTAGTTGATTTGATATTCCTGCCCGTCAGCGAGCGCGAGAAGATCGGCAAGCTTGCCGTTTTCAGTGATTTCAGCTTTTTTCGCTGCTGTTTTTGCTGCATTACCTGCCCAATCGTTGTAGTCTTCAAGTGAAACACCGTAAGCAGTCATTTTGTAGTTTTCTGAAATGGTTTGGATGGAGTAGTTAGACATTTTGATTTCTCCTTTGTCGATTTATTTTTACAAGATTGATATTATTCGATAAATGTATCAAAAAACGATACTTTTATTGAAAATTAAAAAGTAATGTAAAAACAGAATCAAAATCAGTACTGATGCTGCATTTCTGATACAATAAATTCATGAAAAAGACAGAACGAGTGAACCTGATCATGCGTTTCATCAATAACCGCGCGCACTTTACGATTGCAGAGATTCAGCGGGAGTTCAAGATTTCTCGTGCGACGGCGATCCGCGACATTAACGAGATACAGGCGATGGGTTTTCCGCTGACGACCGAGCTTGGGCGCGGGGGTGGCTACAATGTCCTGCAAAATCAGTATCTGTCCGCCGTCCGTTTCACGCCAGAAGAGCTGAAAGCGATATTTATCAGCTTTATCGCCTCGAAAAATTCGCAGCTTCCTTTTTTGCAAAATCGCCGCTCCATCACTGAAAAACTCATCGGCATCGCGTCGCAAACCCAGCACGACGAGCTGATCGAGCTGAATAATATCTTGCTTTTTGAAAATACAAATCCTGCCAATCCGAATCTTTTGGAACTCGATGATGCGGCGCCTGCGGAGTTGAACCAGTTGATTTCGCTTGCTGCGCGGGATAAGCACCTGCGCTTGATTTATGAGCCGAGTCCCGGCTTGCCGCAGTTGATGGACGTTTTTTTGATTCATATTTTTAACTCAAACGCTCATTGGCTGGTCGAGGTTTATGATCTTGATATCGATGAGTTTCGTTATTTGCCTGTTGAGATGCTGCGGGATTCGGCAATTTCCGAGCAGGAGATGAAGCGGTCTGAGCAAGAGATTTTAAGCAAAAAACGGCTTGGTGCACGTGAGTCCAATCTGGTTGTAAAGCTTGATACGACTGGGGTTCAGCGCTTTAAACGCTTACACCCACCGGGGATTATTTTGTCCTTTACAGGGATGTTCCAGTCGAGTGGGATTTTCAATGATCAACTGGATGTGACCGATGTTGAGGCGCTAGAGTATTATGCGGATTGGCTTTTGTTTTTGGGGAAAGGGGTCGAGTTTGAACGGATTCCTGATGAGCTGCGCTTGATTTTGGAAGAGCGGTTAAGAGGAAGTGCTGACACTTTAACAAAACGCTAGGCCAAATCCAAGTTTAAAAGATAAAAATCCCGTTCCTTTCAATCAAAAATAAAAAAGCGAGGGGCTAACATACTCCGGTAATTGATCATGAAGTACCATTTTAATGTGCCGTACATCTTCAACATAATAGGTAGGAATTTGTTCCAAGACCGATTGCTTAACTCTTGAAACTTCTGATAGTATTCAATTGCTTCGAAGTCGTATGACTTTTGTCTTAATGCTTCATCTGTGACAACAAAAGCAAATCTAGGCTTGCCCGCTTCTCCGGCATAATCATACTCCCAATGTGTATAGCTCTTGGATTCATCAGGAAGCGTGGTACATTGGCCGCGGATATCGTCGCCTTTGGCGGAGCCAAACTGACCTTGACTGAGGATCGCAAGCTCGAAGGCAAACATCCCGAGTCTAGAGTATTATGTTACGGCTTAAAACCATTGTGGCTTGGGGTGACCGATCTAGCGGCATCACAGGAATGGTATGAGAAGACGCTCGGCTTGAAGCCGGGCAAAAAAAACTACATGGATCAGGGCTTTGCCCTTATGCGCGATGAAAGGTATAAGTGGGACTTCGTATGGCTGCAGAAAGTTCCCGCCGGGTCACACCGCATCGGACAAACCCAAGCGCGCGGCTCTATTTGCAAATCAAGAAAAGAAGCGATTTGGTCGAGACACGTCGCTGGTTGATAGAACGGGGAATCGAAACAAGCGAGATCGTCGGGGATCGGTTAAAATGCTTCCATTTCTACGATCCTGATGGTAACCGCTTAAATGCCTGGAGCTATCATAACTGAGCCGAACAAATTGATTTCATTTTGGTTCAATGATAGGGCCATCCTTTGTGGGATGGCCCTAAAACTTGCCGTTATAGACAGTGCGGAGAACCGTATCACATATGTGGTAAAGCGTAGAAGTCCAGATCATCCAGTAGAATGTATGGCAAACTGTTTCCTTTCTAAAGTGGACTGGTATATTCTGAGGAGATTGAGACTGTTCTGGAATAACAAACGCAGAAAGCACAAGCAGAATTGGTCAGAGATGCATGTTCTGCTTCAACGTACAGGACTGAAAACATTATGCACATGGAAAAACCGTACTGCCCTGGATGAAGAACGTCGAAAGCCGCATGCGGGAAAACTGCACGTACGGTTTGATGAGGAGGGGCTGGGATCCCCAGCCCTTTACTCTACTTTCTTAAAAAATGTGGTACAATCCAATTAGGATAATAACAAGAGTGGAAAACGGTTAGTCATTTTATTGGACGGGGATATGATATGAATGCTAAAGCTAAGTCTGCTTTGAAACAGAATCTAAAGAAGTTCTGTAAATTAATTTAACATTTTCATAAACTGCTGTCCGAAGAAAATAAAGTTTTAAACTGGATCTGTTGATCCTACGTGGATTTACTCATGGACATTTAATTTATATTAGGCGAGGAGATCATTATGGGTATTTTTTTTAAGATTACATCTGATTCTTATGGGGGAGAAACTGTAGAAAAAGCTGATATAAATAATAAGGTGTTACAGTATATTACCGATGCCTTAAATGATTATGTTTGGCAAGATTCAATTGCCCCCAAATTAAGGAAGATCAATGCACAATACAGTCATATTACATTGGGTACTATTCTTAGATTTTATCTTCTAAGATATATTGAAGTGGGTAATTTAAAGTCGTTTGCAAGATATATTAAAAAGGATGATAAACTTATAATAGACCAAATGCTTGTTTTAAATAAGTATGAAACTTTATCAGAAGATGAAACTAGAAAAACGCTTTGCGATGATATTTTTCTATATTTTAAAGAGATTATCTTAAAATACAAAGACCGCTTTCAAGATTTTGATGCTGTTATGTTTATTCCATTACTTGAAGAAAGATTTGAAGAAATCAAGGAACAAAAATTCATTAGTAATAGAAATCCCACAAAGATTTAAAACTTTATTTTCTTTGGACACTACACTTCTATATACAAAATTGATTAAGGGCAGAAGTGACTAGGTGCTTGCTCATGATTTCTTTTGTAAGTCAAAATTACTTCAGTATGTGTGGCGAATGCTCAACTAACGGGTACGATAGTGAAATGATGGAGCAGGCGCCTCGGCGACCTGCTCCAGTTCATTAGATGATAATTAAATCACTTCACGAATACTTGATAGCGGATTCTTATATTTTCGGGGACGAGGACAATAAAATAAGTGTAATAGGTATTTTCAATCATTTCTTAGTAATCGAAAATAATCTTCACCCTGATTCAGATAAAATTTAACACAAACTCATTGTTAAGCTACAATGAAAGATCGGATTAACTTTCACTCTCTGTGGTGCTGCGCTTTGTGCAGCATGGATGGCTAACAGGTACGATAATTCAATAACGACATGACGGCAGTCGGCACACGATCGGCTGCCGTTGTCCGTTGAAGAACGGGCAGGATAGTTCAAAAGTACATACCAAAGGTGGTGCCGCCATGCTCGCTCGACGAAAACGATGGCCTATCGCTTGCGGGGCCGTCTGGTCTTTGTTATTCGCCTGCATGAGCTTTTATTGGGCGGGCGGCGGCAAGCTCGGGGTCGACACGCTCGGGCCAGAAATTTCGCGGCAAGCCGTCTTGCGCGACGAAGCCTTCATTCTCATCGTATGGATAACAGGGGCGGCCAAGGTTGCCGGTGCGCTCGTATTGCTTGCTCTGACGATCCGTTGGAACAGCGGGCTCATCCGTACAGCGCTCCGCTTCGCCGTCATGATCGGCGGAGTTTTTCTTTTCCTATACGGGCTGCTCAACTTCGCGGCGGTGCTGCTCGCGCTGGTTCGCATGCTGAGCTTGCCGGTAGACCCTTACTCAGCTTGGTGGCGGCTCCTCTTCTGGGAGCCGTTCTGGATGGCGGGCGGGCTGTTATATTTCGTGTCCGGCCAGACGGCGAGAGCCCGGGACGGATAAACGAGAAGTAGGAATGTTCGTGGATAACCTCATTACGTTAACGTGTACGAGAGCTCAATAATCAATTAAGACGAGGCTGCCGGCATTTATCGGCAGCCTTAACACGGACAATTAAATGGAATCTTCCTCATATACTAAATATTGACTTCATTGAAACTCTACCTTGTTGACTTGAGTTAATTTCGTGGAAAATAAAATAGAAAAAATGTAAACACTACTTCAAAAGGTGGAGTATATATGGAACGAAATTGGCCTAACGATGCAAGAGAACAGAGACTGCGTGCAAGGGATTGGCCAGAAAATAAGATTCATGACTATAAAAACTTTGCAAAATGGCTGATCGATAATGCAGACACCGCGTATTCTCCACCCATGCCTACTGTAGATACAACAAACAGCAATGTGACCGAAGTTGCTTCCCGTATAAAAGAGTGGGTACTTCAATACGCTTAGCCGGACTGCTTTGAGATATTTCGCTTAACTAAACGGGTACGCTAGTTCAATAATCAACTTAGACGAGGCTTCCGGCATTGATCAGTAGCCTCGCTGTGCGAACGACCAGAATACCCTTGATGGCCCACACGCCAAAGGCGACTTAAGACGGGCACGCTCTACTGCCAGCAACATCATCCCAACGTCAACCTGGGCTGCAAAAGCAATAGGGCTCGTCATCCCGTCCTTGGATGGCAAACTGGATAGTACGTCCCAAAGAGTGCCGGTTATGGCCGGCTCACTAACAATACCCTGGTGAAAATAGCGGCATGGTATGAAAACGAAAACTCCTTTACAAGCCAAATGATTCCGCACCGCCAAATATCTCGCGGAATTGGGATGGTAAGCAAACGATAACACCGTGTTCAATTATAACTATAATAAAACAAGCCGAAGTTGGAGGTTGACGGACTTTTCGGCTTGTTTTGTATGTTTTAGAACAAACAGCTCACCATGGAAAGATCATGCGGCAGAACGACGAGAACAGCGTCAACCCTAAGACAGTGACTCATTGATTAGCAAATGGAAAAATTATTGTTAAGTAATTGTCGGATGGTGGAAATGGAGGATGGTGCGAACAGCGCGGAACGGGCGGCTCGAGGCCGAAGGGCTTGCCTTTTAGGCAGAGCGTCCAGCAGCAGAATAACAAAGGGAACCACAGCAAGATCAAGGAAAGTTTTTTAGGCTTTGGAAAAAAGAGCCTTTCGGCTCTTGGAATTTTCGGTATGTAAGTGTAATAATCGGTTCATAAACATATTGACGACTTTGAAAGAGTCGATACTATTCGCTCATTAAATTATCGCGATCGCAGAAAAATTTCTTAGTATCTCTAATATTGATGACAATTTTTACTGACTCGCGTTTTTACTCAACCTTAAGCATTTCAGGAGGGGACGGCCTTAAAACACCGTGTAAAAATACCCTCCCGATCGGCGAAACCTTTTAACTCTTCTCAGTTCCGAAAACGTACTTTAGATTAATTGATGGAAGTCGTTTTATAACATTTTATAGGGAGACATTCAATGATGAAAACTATATGGCGAAAAGACAATGAGTACTTTAAGTTAAAACCCTTAACGGATAAAGCAGTAGAAGAAGCTGAAGAAAACCTTAAGGTAAAGCTGCCTGAATCTTATATCAATCTACTGAAAGAACAGAATGGCGGATACATAATTTATGACTCATTCCCCTCTACTATTCCAACCTCATGGGCTGAAGACCATATTGATGTTGACCATATTATGGGAATAGGTGAACAAGACGGTATTTTAAAAAGCAAATATTTAATAGAAGAATGGGGATTGCCGGAAAGCATTGTGTTATTCTCCGGAGATGGACATTCGTGGGTTGCATTTGATTACAGAAATACAAAAGAAGAGCCTCCTGTTATTTACATCGATGTGGAATCTGAACAGATTATTGAACTAGCTCCGGATTTCAACACATTCTTAAATGGATTATACGCGGATTAAGGTATCAAGAAAAATGGCTGTCGTTTCTCAACTACTATGAAGGAACGGATTAACTTTCACTCTCTGGTTGGAACGGAGGAAATTTATGCTTTGGAATTTTTGGAACGCTTGGAAATTAAGGAAAGGCATCAAAAAGCCAATTATTTTCATAGAGAATGCTGGTGGATGCATATGCACAAAAAGTATTTTCAATGGAAAAACTCCAATTAAATGGTGCTTTAGAGTAAAATCTGTAGCCCCTGAGGATAATGGTTGGCGCTTCATCGGTAAATCTGATAGCGAATCATATATAAATATAGCCGATAATAATGTTTTTTTAGATTTCAATACACTTGCTAACATCGATCCCTCTATACTTATGATATATAATATGCCAGTTGGAACGGATTTATATGTTGTAAAGGATAAAGGAAAGATACGTTTTTTCAAAACGGGAACAAAAGAGGAGATAGAAATTGATTACAGGAGTTTGTGATTCGTAATGGGTGATTTGCAAAAACTTGGCGTGAGGGACCGACATGGAGTTGTAGGAGAATGTCCTATAATTGCTAAATCATTTACTGAGTTATTGAATCAATTGTTTCAGAATAACGGTGAACGGTGGTACTGGCTGAAAGAAGAGTTTGAATCACTTGGAGATGCTTACGATTGTATTGATGAAAATAAATCGTTGCGCTAACGGGTACGATGGTTGAGGAGCTTGAAGCGATGCATCTCCTCTTTTTTCATTGAAGAAACGGCAGGGTAGATCATATGTAGTGGGATATAAAGAAATGGCGATGAAAGCAAACATTGTGTGTATAATAACTGTAAATATCTTGTATGCGCAACTGACGTAAACGTGGATAATCACGAGGGAGTGTATATGACAAAGCGCCGTACGCCAGGGCAAAGTATTTGATCAATGATCAAGTACTTTTTTTATTTTCAAAGTAAGCGAACAGTGGAAGGAGCGATGAAGTTGGAAATTCGAATGCTACAAGTTCAACATCAGGCAAGTGTGCTGGATATTATGGCAAAAGTTAATTGTTCTTGTCATCCGACAAAAACAAATTCAAGGAGTCTATCTAAAACGCGATATCGTAGCCCAACCCGGAACCTGTCGCCCCTGTAAAAGCGTGGATGTGGCGCGGAATGGATAATACGGTTTTGTACGCGCCTCCTTTGAATTGGAACGGCTCGTTATCGGTCGCGGCATCGAACATATGGTAATGTCCGCCGCCCGAGAGGGGAATAGCCTGCCCGGTTTCGCCTGTAAACCGATGAAAATGGGAAATGCCCTGGTAGTCGGCCACCCGGCTCACTCCCTGGAAATCATGAATGTGGCTGTCGGTGTCGCCGCCGTTGACTGGATACGTGAAAAAGCCGATCCAATGCCAATGGCCCAGCGCAGCCGAGGACCGGACTAACGCGTAGTGAGCGTGGGACGGCGCCTCGATGCATTCAATATTTTTCGTAATCGGCACTGCGGTCACTCCTTAACGATTTGATTAGACATATCGTCCATCTTCATAGCTAGTGAAAGGCTCGCTATTGTCAAGCAATCCATTGTTCCGATCACGACGTCTTCTTCTGCGATAATAGGGCAGCCCAAAAAAGACTCCTACCACCGCATAAAATATACGTTGGTAGGGGTCTTTATCCTGTTTCGAGGCTATGGCGAACTCCATCGCCTATTGCAGATTCTTTATTCAAGTGTATGGGATTCTCATGAAATTATGACAATTGATTGGCGCCAAAAAACGATAATTACGAGTCATGGCCAGTTGATTGAAAGGCCATTGCGCATTCGCAATGGCTTTTTAACCACGGGCAGTAAAATAAGTATTAGACTGACCCTTGAAATCGAAGAAGCGAAAGGCATGGACAAGAAAATAAAGTCCTAGACTGTCGCTTTTTCATTGAACTAATGTTTGTTAACTTCAATCGTAATGAACTCCGGTAAATAGCTTGGAGTACATCCTTTTGCTACTATTTCATCTTTGTAAAGACCCGTTTTCTCACCAAGTTTAATACAACGTGCACGATTCTTTTCATCATAAACGCCTATCCAGCCTGCGGTGAAATTCATGGCCCATTGAACTTCCGGTTCTTCCTGCGTAATATTAGCTTCTAATGTAGATAGTAAGTCTGCGGTGTTATCAGGCGGTGTTTGTCCAGTCCATCTCAATCGCGCTTGATAATACCAGAAAGCTCGCCTTTGAAGAGTAGAAGGGCTATTTTCCCATGACTCCATCAATGCAATTGTCTTCTTGTCTTTGGTGAGCTGATTAGCCATTAGCCAATCCATTAAGTTATTTCGCTCATCAAAAGTGTGCGTCTGCATATCCTTATCAAGCTTATTTAGCACTTCTTGTGAAAGAAGTTTTTTATCCATAATTAAGATTGCTAATAGTCTGGGCAAAAACTCTTCGGTTGACCAAAGTTCCATAGCTAGTTCGTGATCTTTTTTAATGTCCTTTGCGATTTTTCGTAAGTCTCCTAGCTTAGTCTTACTATTGATCTGAGGTAGAATGTTTTCTGCTTTTGAAGAACGTTTTATTTCTCTACCTTTATTTTCATTCATTTTATCAACTCCTTTATTGAAGCACTGTTTCATAATATGTTCTCAGATTCGACTGTTTCGTACGGAATCCCTCCTTGATAACAATATTACCGCATAATGGGGGTTACCCTCATCGCACTTTTAACTAATCTGCCCAGATCGTGTAATACCTGTCTCCAGTCTAAAACTTTATTTTCCCTGTCTAATACTATTTTTTCTCTGGACAATACCGACGATAGGAGTGGCGATGCTGCCAGCCGCTCGGCTTTGAAATGACAAAAAGACCGTAATCACCAGGAGGAGGAACAAGGTGAAAGCAGTCTTTTTTGATTGCTTGCAAATACCATTAAATTAGCGTCTAAAACCTGCTGCGGAGCCTGAAAGTTGTTGCTCAGCGATTTGCACCAGTCTACGAGTGATATTGCCACCAATGGATCCTGCATCGCGTGTAGCAAGATTTCCGTTGTATGCTTGAAGCTGAATACCTAACTCTGACGCAACTTCGAATTTCAGTTGATCCAATGCAGCTTTTGCTTGCGGTACTGCCAATGTGCTGTTTGCCATGATATTTCCACTCCTTTTCTGTGTTGTAAGCCTAGTTTGTGGAGTGAAAAGGGATATTATACATTCAGTGCGACCGTTTTTTTTGTACGCGAGATTACGTTGATAAATATGTATCAAGGTTGACTATATAATAATCATTAAAAGATATTGTCAAGTGAGGCGATTTTTTTATTCTGGTATCTGAAACGGACGGGAATGGGATAAAGTTCTTGTCATTTATGACATCAAGTTCTGTCAGCCGACAATAACCGACTACCGTAAAGGTGGCCGGTTTTATTTACGTAAAATAATAATTTGATGAAAAATCAAGCCCTTATTGAGCAGTAGCGAACTGGCGGGAGGTATTCCGATATACGGTTGGAGACATTCCTCTCTTAGCCGTAAATTGTTTGATGAAGTAAGTGTCATACTCAAACCCGGTGGCATGCGCAATTTCGTTCAAGCTCATACCTGTATGAGTGAGAAGATCTCCCGCAACTTTCAAGCGGTGCGACAGCAAATATCCCATTGCTGTACATCCGCATCTTTCCTGAAACATCTTATTAAGCGACACACGATTCAAGTGTGCGCATTTCGTTAAATCTTCCAAGGATACTTTATCGGAATAGTTCGTGTGAATATATTCCAGCACTAAATCAACAGGGGATTGTTCGCTTTGGCGGTTCAAATCCTCAAGCAAGCCCAATATCTGGATGAGATATTTTTTGATTCTGCATACCCAGCGTGCATCGCTTTGTGCAAAAACTTCGGTTCCAAGCACAAAAAACCACTCAAATAACTGCGGATAAGCTTTCTCGGTAACAACAGGAACTCCAATGCGTGTCGGATTGCTCTGAAAAAGCGAAATCCCTGCTTGTATTTTCAGATGGCCTGGAAAGTAGTCCTCCGTTTCCGTAACCGGGATGGTAGTTAGAAAATCGGGATGATAACGGAATGATTGCGCAGAGGCGTTTTGCTTCTCAAATATTTGTATCGTATCATCTTCGGACAAGCAGAGAACGCCGGGTGCTGAAACCGCTATCGGCCGATCGTTGAGTATCCCGTTGATGCTGCCGGACGTAACAAAGATTAAAGTAAGCCGCTCCAGATAGGGAAGACAGTTAAAATCCTCGGCAGCAACAAATTCAATATTTACCGTTCTGTCTTTGTGACGGTCAATTTGCGGCATGGTCCTCTCCTGACAAATAGTATAGTCAATTGCTTCACTTCTAACAGTGTACCATAAAGATTCGAGCGATATACTAGCAACAAAGACAATGAAAGGTGGTTAATATTATGGCAATCAACATTTCGATAAATGGTTTCGGCAGAATTGGCAGGCTTGCCTTTCGGCAGCTTTTTGGTGCAGAAGGATATCGGATTGTCGCCATCAATGACCTGACAAGTCCGAAGATGCTTGCGCATTTGCTAAAGCACGACACAACGCAGCGACGTTATGAAGAAAAGATTGGTTACAGCGATAACAGCTTGATCGTGAACGGCGTGGATATTCCGATTTATGATGAAAAAGACCCCAGCAAACTACCGTGGAAACAATTGCAAGTTGATGTGGTTCTGGAGTGTACAGGCTTTTTCGCATCAAAAAAAGCGTCGGTAGCGCATAT
Organism: Paenibacillus contaminans; assembly: GCF_003285015.1. Lineage (GTDB taxonomy): Bacteria > Bacillota > Bacilli > Paenibacillales > NBRC-103111 > Paenibacillus_V > Paenibacillus_V contaminans. Next base: position 61,504 of record NZ_QMFB01000037.1, read on the forward strand.
TGACGCGGGTGCAAAAAAAGTGGTTATCTCAACCACCGCTGGGAAAGATGTTCCCACCATCGTATATGGTGTTAATGAAAAAACGCTAACGAAAGAAGACACTATTGTTTCGTCCGCGTCCTGCACTACCAACTGCCTGGCTCCAATGGCCTATTACTTGAACGAGCTTGCGCCGATAAAAAAAGGATTTATGACAACGATACACGCTTATACAAACGACCAGAATACCCTTGATGGCCCACACGCCAAAGGCGACTTGAGACGGGCACGCTCTGCGGCCGGCAACATCATCCCAACGTCAACCGGGGCAGCAAAAGCAATAGGGCTCGTCATCCCGTCCTTGGATGGCAAACTGGATGGTACGTCCCAAAGAGTGCCGGTTATGGCCGGCTCACTAACAGAATTGACAGCAGTTGTGAGCGGTTCCGTGACCGCGGAACAGGTCAACGAGAAGATGAAGCAATCCCAATCGGATCAATACGGGTATACAGAAGAAGAGCTTGTTTCGTCCGATATTATCGGCATGACTTACGGTGGTTTGTTCGATGCTACCCAAACAAAGGTATCGGAGCTAGGAACAGATACCCTGGTGAAAATAGCGGCATGGTATGATAACGAAAACTCCTTTACCAGCCAAATGATCCGCACCGCCAAATATCTCGCGGAAATGGGAGGGTAAGCGAACGATAACACCGTGTTCAATTATAACTATAATAAAACAAGCCGAAGTTTGAGGTTGACGGACTTTTCGGCTTGTTTTGTATGTTTAGAACAAACATCTCACCATGGAAAGATGTCGGATGACAAGAATATAGTCCGATTTGTGACAAGAATATAGTTCGATTGCCCATAATTTTGATAAATGTAGGTTGTATAATTTTAGGATGATCGCTAAACTAACGGGCAGCATAGTTGAAAGATATCGCGAATACGAGCAAGGAGTATTTCATTACTAATAGATGAAATAAAGAATTCAAAAAACTATAACTTTGGTGGGATTAGAAGGCTGCGAATCCAATGTGATCCGCAGCTTTTCTAATGTAAAGGAGAATAACCAACAAATTGCAAACAGACGATGTCATCGATAAACTGAAACTTTTTCTAATCAGAGTTGTCTATTTGGTAGAGGTGAACTAAATTTGGAAGAAGGATACTTGCGGTACATAAACCAATTAGACTACAGCAATTATCGGCGTATTGTGGAACGATATTGGAAGGACGTGTGGAATTACGCTTTTTTTATCACTAAGCATTATGAGTGGTGCGATGATATCGCGCAGGATGTTTTTTTTCAGGCATATAAACATCTCTCAACGTTTCGCGGTCAATCTACTGTGAAGACATGGTTGTTAAAAATCACACGAAATATTTCTTTTAATTATAAAAAAGCCGCTTTTTTTAAAAAGGTTACCTTGATCGGTTTAGTTGCGCCGAATCAGACATCCCCATCCGCTGAGGAGCAGTTTTTCAAGAACGATCTAAGTGATCAGATTTGGGAACGGGTATTGCATCTGAAACCGGTTTGGCGCGAAGTTTTGATATTGGATGCCGCCTATCAGCTCTCCACGAAAGAGATCGCGCATTTGTTGGGTATCGGCGAGGGTGCAGTAAAATCTCGAATCCATCGAGCGCGGCTGAAAATGTCGAAAATGTTAAAGGAGGAAGCAGATTATGAAACCGAATGAATACCCTTGGTATGACCGATTAAAAGATGGTCCGTTCGGTCGAGAACGAAAACCGACAGAACGGCAGTTGTTGGAAATCGAAAAGAGAATTGCAAGCCGTTCAGGCGGTCGGAGACGAAGACCAGCGTTTTTACCGATTGCTGCGTGCGTAATCATATTGGCAACGGGAGTAGGGTTGTTCACCGTACATAAACAGTATGGAAAGTTCGAAATAGGTAAATCTGATGGCAGAAGCATCGTTTCCGGACACGGTTCTAGACCTCTCGAAGTTACCAGGCAGCCATCATCGCATAATAAGTACCCATCTTATTCCACCATTGAGGATAGAATGCTCAATTCCATCGATAACTTTAATACCGTAAAAGGTTCGTACAGGCAGTTCGAACACGGTGTTACGCAAGAAGTCGAATTCGAAATTGCGGAGGGAGATTCGCCTGGAAGCTACGTGAGGGTAAAAAAAACTGATTCTTCCGAATATACCGAGTGGGTCAGTGACGGACAATATGTTCTACAGCTCGACTCGCAGAAGAAAGAGTATATAAGGCATTTATCCGGCGGGCCCCCAGTTAAACCGGAAGGTCCGCGTTATTACAAAGACGAAAGGGGGAATAACAATTGGGTGGGTCGAGGTGATCCGGCACGTACGTCAGTTGCTAAGGAAGTGATTCTGCCGTCCAACTTTACCTTTTGGATGATTGATGCGGATACGCTGCAACCTACCTACTCGATAACTGGAACTGAGACGTTTTTGGGGCGAAATGCCGTTATTCTTGAAGGAGCGTTGGGGGACTATATTGGTAGTAAATTTAAGGCGACAGGATACAAGTATTGGATCGATTCAGAAACGGGCATTCTCTTGAAACTGCAGCTGACAGACGACCAGAATCAAATCCCTTTCAGTATAGAAATGCAATCCATCGAAATAGATATAGGGGTGGATCGGACAAAGTTTTCGACAGAGGAACCTGTCGGCTGGGAAGATAAGTCATCGGGAAGAGGGGCTGTACAAATTGATGGATCATAACTATCTCAGGTTATAGTGCAATAGTACAATGAACAGTAACTGATCGCATCCATTACACTAACGGGTACGTTTGCTCAAACATGGCTGCCGGCAATCGGTAGCCTTTCGCTTAAGTAACGGGCAGATTAGTTTAATTATTTTCGCGAATAACTTCAATTAGTGGGTTCATTAATATGTCCGTATCTCGGATCAAATTTGAAGGAGAAACAAATAAGCCGTATGGCTTCTTCTTTATAAATAACTTGTTGGGCTAAAACGAAGGAATCAATATATTTTTATTGTAAAACGATAAATGAAGTGATAAGATCAAAAATGAGGTGAAATAGATGAAAAAAGAGACGCTCTTTTTAAAAGTTGTTCTGGTTGTTATGGCAATTCCTGCATTAGTGATGTGTTTTTATGGACTCCCTGCGATGGCGTATAGTATGATGCCGGATTTCCCGGATATTAAAGTTTATCTTTCCGCTTTGGCTGCGTATGCGGCGTCTATTGCATATTCATTTACGCTACTTCAGGCATTTAAGCTTCTCAGGTACATCGATACAAATACCGCTTTTTCGCAAACCTCTGTTTTAGCGCTTAAGAAAATAAAGCGAGCGGCAGTTGTCGTATCACTCATGTTTGCATGTAATCTCCCGCTTTTCTACTTTGTCGCTGACGGCGCAGACGCACCAGGCGTCATGGTCATCGGGCTATTTATAACCTGTGCGCCAGTTGTAATCGCAGTATTTGCCGCAGTTCTTGAGAAACTGCTCAAAAACGCGATCGAGCTCAAAGAAGAACAGGAGTTGACCGTATGATAGTGGTTAACATTGACGTTATGCTTGCAAAGCGGAAAATGAGCGTTACTGAGCTATCGGAGAAAGTCGGCATTACAATGGCGAACCTGTCGATACTTAAAAACGGAAAAGCGAAAGCCATTCGAATCTCAACACTCGAAGCGATCTGCAAAGCACTCGATTGCCAGCCTGGAGATATTCTCGAGTATCGGCAGGATTGAATAAAATAAAAAAAACCGCCGTACGTCGCAGATGTAAGTAATGATGAAGAGTTCGAAAGCTATATCAATCCTAACGACTACATACCCTTCGCCTTTGAGGTTAACGGCAATATGAAACTATACCATAAGAATAACTCATCAATAATAATGCTTGCTCATGACCATTGTTTTGAGCACATTACACCTCTTGATGGTTATCCAGAATATACAATATACAGAATTAATGATTGTCCAAACTTGTTGCTTGGGTTGAAGAAGTTGCTAAGCAAGAACTAAGTAGATTGATAACACAATGAATGATTAAGCTAACCGGGTACGATAGCACAATAAATACATGACGGCAGCCGGTGAAATGGCTGCCGTTTTCTCAACTAACTGGCAGGATTATATGGTATTGGTCTGGAATTATTTATACTTATATGATATGATATGACGTTTTATTAATTGGAGGGTATATATGCTGAAACCTTTAGTTGGAGTATTTCCTACTGATAAGCGAATTGCGGGTATTCACAGCATACCCATAACAGATGACGGGTCACTTATAATGGTTTGGGATAAAAACGAAAAAAATCTTACTACGGTTGGCGGTAGAATAGAAAATAACGAGGACCTAGAATCTGCACTTGATCGTGAGACAATCGAAGAAGCTGGTCTTATTTTAAAGCCATATAGGATGCCTATTGCATCGTGGTATTGGGAAAGTACGGATACATATACTGTTTTCGTTTTAGCTAAAGTTAAGGAGTATGTAGAAATGCCAGAAGGCTTTGAGACAACTGGACGTGTAATCATGAATATTGAAACCGCACGCCAGATAATTTTAAAGATCGAAGGAGAAGGGTTACGTAAAGAACTTCTTGATATCGTTGAGACTGTTTACGCTCAGTTCGTGTCACTTCACTAACGGGTACGATAGTTGAACAAAAAAAGCAAAGGCCACCGAGGAATTTTAGATCGGGGCCTTTTAGCATCAAGCATCCTGGATTTATTTTAGCGGGATAGTAAAGCAAGTATGACTTAACTCATAAAATTGTTTTGCCAGAACCAAATGATTGTCAAAAACTTAATCATTTATGTTAAATCTACAGTCCTACGGATTTGCGGTTACCCAGGCAGCCCGCTTCAAGCTTGGCTCATTATGATTTTCGCCCCACTTGCACATGACTTCCAAAACCGGGATCAGCGTCTTTCCATAATCACTTAGCGCGTATTCCACTTTAGGAGGGACGGAAGGATAAATCGTACGTGTCACCAACCTGTCATTTTCCAGTTCCCGAAGATGCTGCGTCAGCATCTTCTGGGTTACCTCGGGAATAAGCTTCTCCAGCTCGCTGAACCTCTTGGTGGAGTCCAACAAATGCCATAAGATCAAAGGCTTCCATTTGCCGCCTACTACTTGAATCACCGTCTCGATAGGGCATTTCCTTTCCTCCCCGGCCTCCGCGCGGACAAACATGATATCCCTCCTGCCTATGCTTACTTTAAAGTGAGCACCCTACATTAAAGTGGGTTCTTAACAAGATTTTAGAACGATGCTAAGCTTGAGTCAATTCAGAGATGTTGAGAACCATATTTAGAAGGAGGAAAGGTCGATGAAAATCATTGTTTTCGGGGCAACGGGAAATACGGGAAGAAGAGTGCTGACTCAAGGGGTTAAGATTGGACACGAAATGACCGCATTTGTGCGAAGTCCTGAGAAGCTTTATGAACAGCAAGGCGAGGATACCGCACAGCATGTGAAGGTGATTGTGCGGGATATCATGGACCCGGTAAGCGTCTACGAGGCGCTCTCGCATCAAGACGTAGCTATTATTGCAGCCGGCCATGCAGGCCAGGGAGAAGAGTTCGTTCGTATCGTCGATAACATTGTAAGCCAATGTGAAACCCACCCCAGCTTCTCTGGACGGGTATGGTTAATGGGAGGCGCCGGCCTGCTAGATATTCCATATACCGATCTCATTTGTAACAATTTACCTGGCTTCCCGCCCATGTATAAAAATCACAACCGGAATCTTGAACGGCTACGGCAGACTCAGCTCGATTGGTCCGTTATGTGCCCGGGAACGATGGTTAATTCGATTGAACTTCCGGCGCCGGTTCGTTTGCATATGACATCGGAAACCTTGCCCGTGTCAATTCCGGAAACGATAAAGGAATTTTCCGAGGCCGATATTGCCGGTTACTTGTTCAGCCGGCTTCAAGAGCTGGATGTCGCTTATGAGGATGTTGCGAATTGCATGCTGAACCATATCGAGCTTTCAGGGCCATTTAAAAGGAAAAGGGTCGGTCTCGCCTACCGAAGCGATATTTCGGTGCGCTGAGGAGAGGGAAGGAGATGATAGGTTTGTTAGGATTGCTTCTCGTTTTGCATATATTGGCTACGATTGCCGTAATCGGTCCCGCTTTCGTGGTGCCCGTAATTCGAAGATCCGCCAAAACCGCCGGCCAACTGCTCTTTGCTTTCAGTATAACGACCAAGCTTGCCATACTGCCTAAAATTGGCGGAGCCGTACTTATTATTACCGGTATTTGGCTTATGATCATAACCAAAATGGGTTTATCCCAAATGTGGCTGAATCTATCCATCCTTTTAACGCTGCTCATGGTCGTGACGATCGGCGGATTGATCGAGCCGCGTATGAAAAAGATCATGCAGATCGTATCTGAAAGTCAAGGCCAAGAGGATGAAGTTCCTGCCGAGTTCACACGGGCGATGAAAAAGATCGCGCCGCTCGAGTCGACGGCACAGCTGCTGATGCTCGCCATAACAGTACTTATGGTCGTTAAGCCATTTTAAATAGCCATCAAGCGATTTCGACAACCGACCCGCAGGGGATCAGTCGGACGCCTTGCTCGAACTGGAACGAAGGAAACCCGCATCATTTGTCTTTGCGTTACCGGATTACAAGAGTTGAATACACTTATTCTACGGAGCTGCCGCGGAACGACGCTGACAGCTCCACTAAGCTTTCGTGTACATTAGCTCAATAGATACATGACGGCAGCCGGCTAGAACAATCGGCTGCCGTTTCTCAACTAACGGGCAGCAAACTTAAAAAGGAAATCTATAATAACTACACGAATTTCTAATAGTACCAAATATTGAAAATAGGAGTTACAACATGAAAACCTATAGCTTAACACAGAGTGACCATGAACTTATTTCAATGGCACTAGATGTATTAGAACGAAACTTTGACGACGGGGTTTATAACCACACAGTAGGTGGGGCTATCCGCTGCAAAAATGGCAAGGTGTACCTTGGTGTCAATTGGGTACGATAGTTCAGAATTAACCCCCTAATGATAAGGTGGTTTTTCTTTTGNTGACGGTATCCATGGCTCCTGTGCGGAGTATATTGCTATCGGAGCAGCTATCACAGCAGGTGAGCGTGATTTTGATACAATTGTGGCCACTCATGATAAAGCACATAATTGTCTAGTCCCTCCATGTGGAAACTGCAGACAAATGCTCCTTAAATATTGCCCCGAAATTAAGGTGATCTTGAACGATGAGAAAGGAAATTCTGTCAAAGTTGATGTGAAAGATTTGTTGCCTTTAGCATATAAACGAATAATTGTGAGTGATTAGGTTTCAATCCAAATCTTATACATAAGTCGACTGAACTACTATGAAAGAACGGATTAACTTTCACTCTCTGTGGTGCTGCGCTTTGTGCAGCATGGATNGGTACGATAGTTCAGAATTAACCCCCTAATGATAAGGTGGTTTTTCTTTTGGTCTGAAATCAAAAAGTTGTAACCCTTGGTAAACCCGGTAAACCCCACGCTAAATAAAATAGGTAGTCAAAAAGATTACATTACCTTGCTTTTGGTTTTCTCCAGTAAAAAAGGGTGCTAAAGATAAGATACAGCCCCATGACTGTTGCAAGCACTATAAGGGTGAATTCCGACATGTTCTCCATGGAATCGAGCCAACCGATTTTTTTCATGCCAAACAGACTGATGTTAAACACAATCCCAATCAGCATAGCGGACCATATGGATGAAAAGCGTGCATAGACGTATCCGTAAATGAATCCTAACACTACTCCCAGAAGCTGCATCGCAATTCCTCCCGGTTGCAACGCCGCAATAATCAGGGCGATGACCAGAATTGGCCAGAATACGGGCACATGTTTCCGGGCTTCGTTAAACATGATTCCGATGAACAGGATCAACTCAAGTGAAGTGGTGAGCACGGAGGAAACGATTAAGTAAGGGAAAGGAACAGAGTTGTAATATTCCTCTGTGAATTCATTGAACGTTGTGATGTTGTAGTAGAGAAGTAGTTTCATGGTGGCAGCATTTAATAAAGTGAACGCCAGCCCGATTGTGATCATGTGAACTGAAAAGCTCGGACTGATCGGCGAGAAGCCGCAAAGTCTCCAAAAGCTTCCCGGTGTCTGTTTCAAAAGCCGGTATTTAATGGTGTAAACAATGGCGGAAAGAGCGATCGTAATTACAAGTACCATGAATACCTGGATCGGGATGTTCGTTCCTTTTCCGAACTGCCCCCATCCTAAGACAGGATCAATGACGGTATTATAGAGGAAGATCACTAAAATGATGACTGCCAAATAGAGCAAGTAATTTCCCATCATCGATAAATATCTCTTCATAAGAATCACCGCCTCTCAATTTCGAAAAATAAACTAAGTCATCCCTATTCAGAATATTCCTTAACCATGAACAATATAATACCGCCCTGGAAGGGTTCGCCAAAATCATTTTTAATTTAAGGAAAAATACAAAATTGTTAAGCTAACGGGTACGATAGTGGAGGAGCTTGCAGCGATGCAGCTCCTCTTGTTCATTGAAGTAACGGGCAGAGTAGTTTAATGTGAGAGAACAGAATCAAAATTAACAGCAATATTTGTGAATAATTAACCCCCGAAAATACTCGGGGGTTACCGTCAGTTGCATTATATAGCTCCAGCATCTCTTGCCGTATAGAACGACGGGAAAATTGGACGATAATGTAATTCGTCTCTTATACGCGTTGTATCGACGATCATGTCCCATGGATTAAAATCCTGCTGCTGCGCTTCCGAGGAAATTTGGTTGTCATGAAGCTTGAACAACTCTGCTACGGAGATCGGTGCATCGTCGGCAACATTATAGATTCGACCATCTATACCTGGTGCGGAAGCAGCAACCAGCAGCGCCTGACTTACATCCGCATGGTGCACCATATGGAGTCGTTTGGCAGGATTCCATTTACTCATGAACGGTAGAAATTCCTTGATATGGGGATCACGCTCACCATAAACAAAAGCAAATCGTAAAATGCGCAGTCCCAATCCTTGATCGCGATGAAGCCTCAGCAGCGCATCCTCAGCAGCAGCTTTGGTTTGAGGATATGGCAAAACCGGTCTTAATTCGTCATCTTCACGACTTGGTCTCGAAAGATTTCCTGTACCGTATACCAAATTGGTGCTGGTAAAAACAAATCTTGGCACATCCGCCTTCAAGGCAGCGTGAGCTAATGCTATACTGGCATCGATGTTTGACATTCTGGCAGTGTTCTCGTCTACACCGCGGAACTGCGCAGCCAAGTGTAATACGACATCTGTATCCCGGAGAGCGTCATCCAAACTGTCCGTCTGCAAAAGATCGCCTTCTAAAACTTCAGCCCCTTGTTGGCGAAACCACTCCGTTTTTCCAGCGTCCCGAACCAAAAGTTTGACATGATGACCATGTTGTAACAAACGCGGAACAAAGCGGCTTCCTATTTTGCCTGTTGCTCCTGTTACGAAAACGTTCATTTTAAAAATCCCTCCTGAGTTCTTCAGATTCTATAATGACAGTATGACAGAATGCACAAGTGGCTTCCTTCCTGTGTTTGTCGTATGATTGGCAGTGTCAGGATAAGGAGGAGTAGTCAATGGAAGGTATCTCTTCTAGCATATCGTTAGGTGAATTTTTGCGTTCGCGTCGGGAACGGCTTCCTCCAGAGGAAGTCGGGTTATCATCCTATGGACGACGTCGTACGCCCGGACTTCGAAGGGAAGAACTAGCCCAGCTTGCTCATATTGGAACATCCTGGTATACCTCTTTGGAACAGGGCAGAAATATCAATCCTTCAGAGGATGTATTAAATAATATAGCAAAAGCGCTGCGTTTGACTGAGGATGAACGTTGCCATCTCCATCTACTGGCAAGGCCGATAAAACAGGCAAAAGTAGATGAACAAAAACTGAATGTCGGTTTGGAGCGAACGGTTATGGCTCTTGAACCGAATCCTGCATTCATAATGGGAAGAAGTTGGGATTTGTTGCTGTGGAACCAAGCAGCAGAGATTGTGTTAGGATTGCCGGTATTCTCATATGATTTGCAACAGAAACCCAATTGGTTGAGGCGTTTTTTAATGGATACCTCACTTAAATCGAAAAATATGGATTGGGAAGCCAAAGCGCAGGTCATGATTGCACGCTTTCGTGCAGATTACGCACATTTTCCTAATGATGCGAGGTTTAAGGAGCTTATTGAGGAGTTTATGCAGATTAGCGAGCTATTCCGTGAGAAATGGCCGCGGCATGACGTTCAGGTTGTTACAGATTGCCACAAACGTTGGTCCGACCCTCGGATCGGAGGGATGGAATTTGAACATGTAACCTTGCAGCCGCCGACCGATCCAGAGCTGAAGATCATGATTTATACCGCTTCAAAGGATACGGCTGCCCGTTTGCAAAGCTTTATGGGCACCCAGACTTATAGGAACAGTTCGGAAAACCGAATTATTTAGAAAAGCTAGTTTATTGCGCTAACGGGTACGAGAGCACAATAGGTGATTCAATAGGCTGCCGGCGATCGGCGGCCTATTGAAGTAACGGGCAGTTTTCTTGAAAAATGTGGTACAATCCAATTAGGATAATAACAAGCGGAAATGGATTTCCAGAAGTTGTAATATGCGGAACTGGAGCTTATAGCGGAGGGCGTTGACTGGGTTGGGGCCTCCGTTCGAGTTTTTGGACGGTTTGCCTGACATTTGAGGCATCACAATGGTCAGCGATTCACGAATTTTCCGGGACGGAGGAACAACAGTGGCCGATAGCGTAATTGAATCAGTTCTTGACGATCCAAGCGAAGAACGCGTCTGGGCGCTCCTTCGCGACGAAACCCGCGTGTTTTGGGTGGGCTGGAGACAAAGCGATGGAACCATCATCGACGCCTGCGAGGCGGTTCTACGAACAGGCAACCTCGTGGGGGAATATGTCGAAAGCGAACAAGATGGCGGCTACCGTATTTTCATTCGGGCCGGGGATCGAAGGAGTGAGATTCCGCTGAGTTATTCGTTGAGGGATCGCCATATTACCATGTGCGCGTTGAATAGCTTTCTATCACCGGATTACGAAATCCGACTGTGCCTTGCTTCGACGATTGGTGACACGCTGGCGTTCATCCCATTATCTTCCACGCAGTGGCGCGACCTTGAGAAGCGCTTTCCGGAAACGCTGAGCAGACTGTTCTACGTGCTGACGGAGACGCCGAACGTCTTTACCGACCGATTCCCACCGCCAATCACATGGCAAGAACTCGCAAACGATCCGTCATCAAAGCTAGCTGCCATCAAGCTTTATCAAACACAGCATGGCGTTGGAATGAGCGCAGCCAAACAGGCTATAGACGCGTATCTTGCCGCTTCCCTCTCGCGAGAATCCTGACATTTGAGGCGAGGCATCGCAAAAGTCAGAGATCCATGCGATGCGAAATCCGGGAATTTTGCAATGGGTAGAAATTCTAAATTAGGGAGACGGATATGGCCAAAAGCATAGATACAGACGTATCTGCATTGATAATTTTTAGTGGGCTGCATCATGGATAGCTGCCAAGAGAATGCGGTCAAACAACTGGTTCGAGAGTTTGTCCAACTTATTTGTCGAAATGATGTTTCGGCACTTTCGGACAAATTTGGTATCGATACACAAGTCTTTGAGGAAATTATCGAGGCTCTTGGTCGCTACGGTATTTCGGCCAGTGAACTGCAACCCCCAGACTTTGACAAGAGTCAGGTAAGCGATGTTTTTCAGATGGATGACCCAAAATTGCTCGGCGTCGAAGTGAATTTATGGGCTAAAGGGAAGCATCAGGAACCAATACTTCATGCAGAAGTAAATTTCGCAACAAAACAGCCTGTTTTCCATTTTCGATATATTGGTAGTTGAGAGCAGCTCCTCTTCAGATTCTAAGACAATGTTGTCGTAAAAATCCTGACTTTGCGTCGTTGCAAAAATCAGCGATTTGCGAAGCCTCAATCTCCTCCCCCTAGAAGGGGTGTGAATAAATCCGAGAGATTACTCGACATTGATTGGTGATGCCATGAACGACACAAAAGTTATAGAATTAGCGCTGGCTTCAGGATTGAAGTTAGTATCTGCAATTAATGAAGGAGATTCATGCTTTCTGGAGCAGGAATACGGAATCTCAAAAAAGATGTGTGGCGAGATTTTGTCTTACATCGAAAAAGTCGCAACATCCAATACGCGCACGTTAGTGGCCGTTCCAGGTCTTAATCCAGATGAATTTTTTCTAAAAACCGAAGCCGGAGAGACGGGAAATTCCAATTAGAGGAACGTTAGTATTTACAAATCTGATGATTCAGATGGTCCGCCGTTTTATGAGGTCGAATTCCCTGTATATATCGGTGAATGCCCGCAGATTAATACAATAATATTCGACATTTCTCTTGATGAAGAGAGGGTGAAAACTGAATACTCTCTGATGGAAGTTATTTGAATTTCCGCTCGATGCGGTATGAATTACAGGATCGTGCGATCCCCGGTGGAAAGACAGATCTTCGGCTCTCTCCGCTCAGAGAGCATATAGTGCGGTGAGTGGACCTATACTTGATGTGAAGCAACGACTAAATACAGGTTGAAGCGTCCCCGTTGATTCGAGTCAGTCAGAAGTAGGGTTTTGCCGTGTAGCGATATCTGGAAATTGGAGGCTTGAGAGGCGTATATGGCTAAGAGCATTGATATAGGTGTAGCAGAGTCGATAAGACTACAGCTCGACAGAGAATTAGAGATCGGCAGCGCAGAGGTTGGCAACGCGGTGAGCATTGCCGAAGATCAGGTTGAGAACCTGCTGTTCCTTCATCCAATGGCGTTCGCCGATGGTAGCCTTTCTATCCGTTCTGCGATCACGTTCCGGTCGAAACTTCCGTCAGGCCGCACGGGGGCACTTTTTCAGATTGATATTGGCAATGAGGGTTTCAACGCGTTCAATCTGTCCGATCATCTCCCAACTCGTACCGACGCTGCGACCGCCAGCAGCGCGTACATCTCAGTCCCGATGTTTGACGAGGTACTGTATGTCGGCGGGACGGATAGCGCCTTCCTGCTTTCGCGTGGGGCTAATCCCGTCGTTCGGAAGGTTGAAATAGAGCAACGCGTTGGCGACGCTCCAAAAGCCCGACTACGGCCAAGCCGCTACGCGCATCCCGTCTCGACGGATGGTTCGGTTGCCATGCCATTGGAAGATGCAGCTCATGCCAAGTATCTTGCTGTCCTGACGGTCGATCAGGCGGGGCTTACTGCACGTTGGAGCGCCTTTGCAGACGACGCGGTGCGACCCATCGTTATTGATAGAAAGTCCCCGCCGGCGATGCTTTTGGCGAGTGAGCTGCCTCAGCTTGTCAGTACGGATTTTGCGCAGTCGCAGGAAGCACCATATTGCAGCCCCCTTATCTATGAGGCACTGGTTCTTGAAGGGCGCATCTTCGTCTACACGCAAGGATACTCAAATTCGCCGAAGCACGGTGATCCCTATGGCGCAATTGCTGAAATCGGCGCGAGTGGGGGCGTGAAGGCCCTGCCTTTCATGTTGGATTTTTCAAGCATCGGCGATGGCAAGAAACGTGGCTTGATAGGGCGTTTCACGTCTTCAGGCCGGTATTGCCTTCTCAGCCCGGTCTATAAGGCTTTTGATATTTGGAAAGGCCGCCAGAAGCTCTTTGATATGGAGCGTGGCAAGTTGGTGAATATTGTTCTGCCGCGCGGTTACACGAAGTACGATATTCTCGATCACGCAGGCGGACACTTTTGGGCTGAATTGAGAGATCCGGGAAAGCCTCATCGCTTGGCGCGCTTGCGCCTTGCGTAAAATTGGTCTTCATTTGGTTGAGACTATGTTGCGGAAGTCTTGCAGCCCGCTAAATTAACAGATTTGGGATATTTGCGCATGCGTCGAAAGAGAGAAACGGTATGTCAATGAGAAGCAGGCCAAACTGGTTGTCGGCAATATCGACGAGCATTTTTCGAGCCAGGACATATCGCTGACGCTGCTTTCGGAACGATTTGCCTGCTCCGGCTTGTATGTCTCGCGGCTCATCAAGGAGTATGCCCAATCTCAAGCGGATTGAGAAAGCGAAATCACTGCTTTAAGCACGGACATGATTGTGAACGGCGTGCAGCAACTGGATTAAAGTGTAAAGGTCGAATATAAACTGGTAGGATTGTATCTCAGCAAGAAATTAAATATGTATTTAATTGAATATCTCCAGCTTTTTATCCAATAGCGGAAAGGAGACAAAAAAAAGACTCGTAAGGGAGTCGATTCATAAGAATGAACTTACTGAAGAAGAAAGAATAGAATTAGAAAAAAGAACAAAATGTGTTGCATTGCGGGATTCATTTGCTAAACCGATGTATATTGAATTTCTTTCAGAACCACCAACTAGATTTATCTTTAAGAAAAAGCTATTCAAAGATCCATATGTAGCATTCAGAAAACTAGTTATTACAATTGATGAACCTGGTTGGAAGACATTTGATATGGGATAAAACATTCGAGACATATTGCATTAAACTAAAGGGTGCAAGAGTTGAATAATCGAGTAAGAGGGGGCGACTAACCCCCGTCTTCTCACACCACCGTACATGCGGGTCCGCATACGGCGGTTCCAAAAGGGTAACGAAGCTCCAAATACCCTCCCCAGATAAGTACGTCATCTGTCTGCCCGCGACCACTGGGGTTTACAGTATTAGCTCTTGGCGGCTTAGGATTTCGTTGTGTGTTGGCAACTCATCCGACTAATCCTGCCTCAAACCCAGTTCGTATACCTTGGCCCGTGCATTTGCCTCCGGCTTCCTTCAGATTCCGCCTCGAAACGGACACCCTTGCCCTTGGCTACGGTAGGCGCTCGCCAGCCCCCGTTCGGGACTTTCACACTAAAGATGACGCCCATGCTGGGCGTACAACATGAAGGCAGCCGGCCACAATGACCGGCTGCCTTTGTTCACCTAACGGGAAGAAGAGTTGAACTACAAAGGTCAAGATAAAGTGTATACTTGGAAGAAAAAAGGGCTTCTTTTGTATGAAAAAATTTCCGATTGTCTTTTGCATGTTCCTTATTACTGTTACATTTACGGGATGTACCCTAAATAAACTTCTCTCGACTTCTACGACGGCCTCAAGTTCCTCCATAGCAGCCTCCAAACCCAATGAAAGTTCCGAACCTTCTCCGATAGCTTTAACACCTACACCAACAACTACAACGATTTCAACACCAACAACGACTTCAACGATTAACAAAACAGATGAAGACCAAATTTTCTATGGTGAATGGATAGTTCAAAAAGTCCTTCCTAACGATGGGATTAGCACACTTGATCAGGAAGATATTAAAGCAATGATTGGCAAACATATTATATATTCTCTCACTTATGTTAGTTACGATAATCAGGTTCAAGTTGAGAAGCCAATTTACAAGGTAAAGACAATATCTGAAAAAGAGTATGATCGTAGAAGTTTTAAGGAACTTGGAATTATAGAACAGACTTTTCAAGAGGTTGTTGTATTCGATCAAACGAACAAATACTGGTTGCCAGAAAAAAGAACATTAGGTGCGGCTTTCATTGTTAAAGATAGAGACACTTTAATCGTAGGGAAAAATGCAATTGACTTTGTGTTAATCAGAGCAAAGTAGGGAGTTCTGTCATTTGACCTTGGGAAAATTCAGCTAACGAAGAACGATAGCTCAATAAATACATGACGGCAGCCGGCCACAGAACGATCGGCTGCCGTTTCTCAACTTGCAGGATAGTTACGGCATGCAAAGAGCCAGCGACTTTTACAAAGCAATAGGGTATGATGAATCCGCAACGTACTTTTAAAAAACGTTATCTTATGAAAATGGCTAAGCTAACGGAGAAGAGAGCTGAATAAAGATACACGAAGGCAGCCATCCAGAGCGATCGGCTGCCTTTGCTCAACTAACTGGCAGTTAAACATATTTCCTAATTGTGGTAAAATAAAAAGGAAGAGGTTTATTTTGTTCTGGAGGAATTAGTATGTCGGATGAGATAAGTAAAGAAATATTGGAAGAGCTAAAGAAAATTAACGAAAAACTTGACAGTCTAAATGAGCCCAAAGGGTTGTCAACGCCTATGAAGATTGTTGCACTTTTTTTTGGATTCATAGTGATTGGTCCCCTTATCGCATTACTATTATCTCGTTTGTTCCGCTAACGGGTACGCTAGTGGCGAGAACATTATTTTGACAAGGAAAGATTAAACCCTCCCAAACAAAGCGAAGCTAAAGATAATAAGCCATTGGGAGGGTTACTTTTATGAAATTGATGGATCTGTGGATGTTGTATGAGGCTGATAAGCGTATCTTGGGATTTAGCCCGCACCTTGAAAGCATACTCCCTTCAGTTAAATGTTCTGATCCGAGAAATCGGCAACCTTGAAATCGAAGAAGTCACCCTAACTTTGCTGAGGGATTATCTGGCGAAACAGTCAGAGCGATTANACCCTAACTTTGCTGAGGGATTATCTGGCGAAACAGTCAGAGCGATTAAAGCCAAGTAGCTTAGGGCATCGTATTCGTTTCGTCAGATCCCTTTTTCGATTTACAATCGAGGAAGCGCACTCACTAAGAATCCAACTTTAAAACTGAGAGAACCAAAGATGGAAAAACGAATCCCAAAGTTTTTAATACCTGTGATTCCCCTAGAGAGCAAGCATGTACTCTTAGAATTCCTAAATTGTACTGGTTGCCGTGTCGGTGAGGTTCACATATTAAATGTTGAAGACATCAACTGGGAAAACTGCTCCGCTATTGTGAATGGGAAAGGCTCTAAACAAAGAGAAGTTTATTTTTCGGCGTGTTAGGTCTGGTTAAAGAGATACCTTGAGGAGCGCATGGATTCTTGTAAAGCCCTAGTTGTGACGGTAACTCACCCTGTTCGACGAATGACAACTCCAACAATACGCTTTTCGTTAAAAAAGCTCGCAACTCGTGGAGAGGTTACTGTAAACGTGCACCCTCATCGGTTCCGTCATACCTATGCCTGTCACTTGCTTGATAACGGTGCACCGTTGGATTTTATTCAGGGGATGCTAGGCCATGAGAAAGCATCTACTACTCAGATCTATGCCCAGTTACGCGGAGAACGACGAAGGGAATTGTATAGGCGTTATTTTTAGGGACCGTAAAGCCCTTCTCAGGCAGATGATTCGATTCACGGCTTCAGCCTTTGTCGATGCCCTTAGAAGTTGTCAGGGATCCATATTCTTTATTGTACTGCTCGATAAAGCATTGCATTTCAGTTCGAATTTGCTGTTGTGAAATATCAGCAGGAGCTGGCACTATCAGTGTACCAAAATGGCGAGAACCAACAGTTTACACGAATTTGTTGTCCAGATTTACTGACAACATTGAAATGTCTTGGCTTAAGCATCACGTCCTTTACCAAAGTATAAATGAACACGCTTCTGGGCTTCAAGGGTACCAAATTCCTTACATCCCCTACCTGTTGGCAAATGCCGAGTGCAGCATGGATGGCTAACGGGCAGGATAGTTGAATGATTTCGCGAATAACTTAAGTCATGACGAATTTACGAAGTTCGCAAAAAAGACTTTAGCCGAAAGAAGTTCTTAGTTTAGGAGGAGTCTATATGATATTAGAAAAAGTTATAAATAGAATTGTAATACAAAGTGAATATAAGGATTTTGTTGATAAGTATATAGATAATATACTTACCGAATTTAAAGATAAGATTCATAGCATTTATATGTGTGGCTCGATTCCAAAAGGAACTGCTAAACCTTTTAAGTCAGATGCAGACTTTACTATTGTATGTGTAAATCCCAAAGATATTGATTACGAAAGATTGTCAAATATTAAAGACAGGCTTTTGGAAGAATATCCAGTATTAACTAAGATTGATACGATAATTTGCTCGATTGACGATGTATTAAGTAAACCAAATGAGTGGGGTTTTTGGGTAAAGATAATTTGTGTTTGCATATATGGTCATGACGTTGGTGAAAAAGTACCACCGATAATTATTTCTCCAGAGTTCATTTTAGACTTAAATACAGAGACCAAGGAGGAAGTAGATCGTATACAAAGTTTACTTTCTAATGCTAGTGATAACACAATGAAAACTAGATATATTAAAGGTTACTCTAAGAGATTAATTCGTGCATTATACTCTTTGGTTTTAGAAGATACAGGTGTATGGCAAGATGACATTATTAAGATGAAGAATGCCATATTAAACTATTGTGAGATTGACTCCGCTTTAGTTGATTATCTGTATGCTTGTTACTTGGATAGTAATAATGTACTTGTTGAAGAGTTTCTGGGAATTGCAGATGAAGTATATAGCTATTTTGAGAACGCGTTAAATGCAATGGCTGCTTCCAGAACTTCCTTCGACTAACACCATATTGACGCTTCGGGTCACTCTGAGAAGCGAGTGACCACCTCCAGCCCCCTAAGCCCGTCGGGACGTCACTGCGTTAGGTGTTCGGCAAGCCTCACAACTATAAGCAGCGACTCTAATTAAAACATAAAAATGGGGGTAAAATTAGATCAACTTGCTTGCTTAAAGCAGGCATTTAAAATAACTGAATACGGAAAATAAGTGCAACAATGCGATTAAGCTAACGGGTACGATAGTGAAATGATTATGATTGGAGCAGGCGCCTCGGCGACCTGCTCCAATTCATTAAAGCAACAAAAGGTATTTGCATTATTATGGCGAACTAATCAAGCAATTTACAAAACATGGAATTCCGGTTGAGGGGGAGAGAATGTTGAGTCCAATAAGAATCGATCACCCAGAGAATCATGGACTTCCTGCTGTGGCGCTATCGCGTTTTTTTGACATGATCGAGAAAAATAATTTGCTGGTGAACAGCTTTATGCTGCTTCAGGAAGGCCGGATAACCGCGCGGATGTGGCGTGCACCTTATCGGCCGGAGTCATTATTCGTATAACACGCCTGCCACTTATATGATATCGGCTATTATACGGCAAGCGAATGGTCAACATTTAATCGACTTCCTGATGCCCCGGCTGTTCAAGCCGCTCGGAATCGATCGCCCGATATGGGAAACATGCCCTATGGGCATTGCAGTTGGAGGCATGGGGTTGAGCCTGACAACCGAGGACGTGGCCAAGTTCGGTCAAATGCTGCTGGACAAGGGCAGGGTTGACGGCAAAACCATTGTTTCCGAAGCTTACGTGGATATGGCTACCGGGAACAAAGCGATAATCGCCAAGGAGCAAATGAAATCGATTCCGCACATGGTTACGGCTATCAAATTCATTTATGTCGCAGAGGCTGCTTCAGGGGCGCCGGTGCATTCGGACAGCTTTGCTTTGTAGCTCCCAACCAACGTATCGTTATTGCGGCAACGGCGGCTTTTAGCAAAGGGCAGAGCCAGGCATTACTCGATTTGATTTACGAGAATATAATCGATGAGTTGAATGGAAACGATAACGTTCGATCAAACTCGTCTGACTGTGTTAATCTCCAGCAGCGACTTGCAAATATGGTATATCCACTCCCAGTAGCCCACCCGATCCCGGGTGACTTACCTGATCTGGACGGTCGTTGGTACAGGTTAGAGGACAATCCGGAGAAGCTTTATAAGCTTGGTTTCGCCCGTTCAGGGGAACAGTTGGAGGTTTGGTTATATTACGAAGAACGCGAGCAGCGTGTACTCGTATTTGATTATTGGACCGACCCTGGTACATATAAACGATATGTTTGTGAAAGATTTGGCGATACACCGGCAAGAAGCCGTCACACACGACATCTGGCTCGATAGCACGACGTTGAAACTAACCTTGTTTTATATTGAAACCCCGTACTGCGTGAATAACACGATACAATTCAAAACCGGTAGCATCGATCTTTACTTCCGCCAAAATGTTTCTATGACTTCTATGGACTACTGCGTTTCAGGACTTCTAATAGAAGCACAATCAAGGTTCTAAATGATGGAGTTAAACATAAAACATGGAGGGAACAACAAATTATGTTGTTAAATAATGTTGAATCATATGAAGGTATTCTAGCGGAAACTTACGATATGCGAACGGGTAGCGCGTCCGATGATAGTGAGTTTTTCAAAAAAATGATTATAGAAGTTCCAGGAGCTGCATTGGAGCTTGGATGTGGTACTGGAAGATTATTGTTGCCCTATTTGGACGCTGGTCTTGATGTTGATGGTGTTGATTGTTCTAAAGACATGTTGGATATATGCAGAGCTAAGGCTGAGAAAAATGCGCAGTCTCCAGTTCTGTATAATCAATACATGCAAAATCTTGATATACCTAAAAAGTATATGACCATTTATATACCAGCGGCTTCATTTATACTCTTATCAGAAAGAGAAGACGCAATGAATGCTTTAAAGAGTATATATGCGCATCTTGAACAAGGTGGACAGACCTTAATCCCTCTGTTTATACCAAAAGATCTGTTCATAAATAAAGGTGATGAATGGGCACCTGGTTTTAAGGGTAAAAGAAGCGACGGTTCGGATATAGTAGTAAGTTCAAAATCAAACTTTAATTTCCTTGAACAGATACAAACTAAGATAGAGCGATATGAAATTTTTAAAAATGGCATCATAATTGATACTCAGTATAGTACAACTAAAATGCGATGGTTTTTTAAGTATGAGTTTATCATGATGCTTGAGAAGGTAGGATTTAGAGATGTTTCTGTTTATGGTGGCTATTCTTTCCAAGAAGTAAATGAAGATCAAAACTTTATGATTATTAGGGCAAGAAAGTGAGAGTAATACAAGTATGTTGTGATAATCACAAAGGCTGCCAAATGGCAGACTTTGTTGCGGAATACCAGTTAAAAGCTTTCAATATTGCGCGTATTTACTGGTATTGCTAAACTAACGCGTACGATAGTTCAATACCTCCATCATGAAGCTGCCAAGGAGCGATCCCGGTAGCTTCATTAGACTAAAAGGCAGGATAATACATTACTTTGTGGAATATTTTCCCACATAGTTTGATACAAGTCCGCATGAATCATATAAATCGGAGGAATCACAATGAAACTACAAGTGGAAGGTGTGTCAGAGTTAGTATTACAAGTTCATTCAATGGAAAGAGCCGTTGATTTTTGGTCTAATAAATTTGGTCTAATAAATTTGGTCTAATAAATTTGGTCTAATAAATTAGGCTTTCAGATTGTAGACCAATGGAGTTATAAAAATGGGCAATTTGATACAAGTGGAGTAGGGGAGATTTATGCAACGTGGTTATACTTTGGAGGAAATACTCGGTTAGGGCTATGGCTTCCAAGAGATTTTTCAGAAAAACAATTGGAATTAATAACAAGTAATGGATATTGATGTCTTGGTTTTTTCTAAAGTAAATCTTGAGGCTAGTAATATAGCGTTTCCACAGAGTTGGGCGTCTCTAAAGCCTACCTTTATAACCATTCGGATATTCGCGAACGAATAGAAACGCTGCGCAAACAGCAAGAAGGCATGTCCTCTGCTAAACAAACGAGGAATGACTGAAACAAGCAAGGGGAGAGTTCGGGACATAAAGGAAAGACCGGCTAAACCGAACGTTTCGCCGTTGTAACCGATGGAGGAGGCAGACAATTCATGGG
>NZ_QMFB01000038.1 GCF_003285015.1 Paenibacillus contaminans
GAGAACGAGCAGTTTACCTGCGAAATAGTGAGGCCAGCCTCATGAACAATAAGGTTTTCTACACTAATCGCACGGTTCGTGCATTACCATTACGATACCCGTGTTTGCTTGATAACCAGGTCAGAAATCCCTAGTATAAGACTTGAAAGGCTACCAGGGCTATTTCAATAATCCGCGAGTCGGTCCTGTCGCGTGAAGGAAAAGACGCCTCCAAAAACACTCGATAAGAGCGTGGATGGAGGCGTCTTTTTCAGTTTATCGGAGAGTATGTCGCGGAAGCATCTCTAAATCTCGGTAAACCCGCCTGTCCTTATCTTATGCTTACGAAGTCGCATTTTTCGAAAGCGTTTATCCTTGTGTTCATTCCTGCCAAGGGCGGGGATGCCGGCATGGAAAATTGTTTTGCGGCAGTCCCGTTTACCCTACTTCTGCGGATTCAAAATTTTATCGCGGCGGTATTCCCCTGGCGTAATGCCGGTCAGACGCCGGAACATCCGCGTGAACGAGTTGGCGTTCTGGTAGCCGACCTTGGCCGCGATGTCCTGGATTTTCTCCTCGGTTGCCTCAAGCATTTCCTTCGCTTTCTCGATGCGATAGCCGTTCAAATAATCGCTCAAGTTTTGCCCCGTCTTCTCCTTGAAGTAGTTCCGCAAATAACCGGTCGAGATGTTCAGCCGGTCGGCGATCAAATCCTGGTAAATATCGTCCCCGTAATGCTCTTCGATGAAACGGACGACAAAATCGACGATCGGGTCGCGGGCTTCACGTTTGTCCCGGATGAGGGCCGACGCTTGCCTGAGCAGATGCCCGAAAAACGCGTCGTAATGCTCTACGGAGACGAGCCGCTCGATCTGGTCGAACGGGGAGCCTTGCGTATACAACTCATGCGTATCGATTTTGTGGGCCATGAGCGCCATCAGCACTTTGGATATGACATCGCTCGCAAATTGGCGGTAATGCAAGGCGGCCGCTTCGCTCTTGGCAAGCCGGTGGAGCGAGCCGCGCGCAAGGGCGAGCAGCTGCGCTTCATTCCCCGCCTCCAGCATGGCGGCGAAGCTGCGTTCTTCTTCGGACGACCACAAGATAAGCGGTTCGGTGGCGCCCGGGGCTTCCACGATTTGCGTCGCGTCGTCCAGCTTGCGGCTTCTGACCATTTCGCAGGCTGTTTCGTAAGCGGAGGTGAACTCCGACGGCTCCCACAGGCGATGCTGGCAGGCGATCGTGAGCTGGTAATAGGCTTTGTCTTGATCGAATACCCGTTTGAAGTAGCGAAGCTTTCCGAATATTTCGGAAGCAACGTCTTCATCCGTGAATACGATCACCATGATGCGGTCTTTCTCGATCTGCATCGTCATCGAGTCCCGGAACGCCTCGTTTATATTCAAATTGATAAATTCCAGAATATAAGTAGCCTTAAGCGGATGCTCGTTGCCAAGAAGCTCGTACTCCCGGGTATAGTGAACATGAAACATGATAAAATGAAACGGACGTTTCGTGTCGATCAGCGACTGCATCTCGATATCCGCCGCATGGATGCTTTTGATTTTGTCCAAGTAGCCGTATTTTTGCAACAATGAATTTTTGCGGTGAACCGATTCGATAATATGCTCAAGCCCTTCGCTGATCATATTGAATTCGTGGATATTGCTGCTGGGCCCGACGACCGGATTCATCTGCCTCAGCGACTCGACGATGCGCTGCACCGGATTTTTGAAGCGGACGCTGAGCAGTACGGATATGGCAACACTGGCTGCAATCGAGGCGGCGAACAGCGCAAACAGCAGCACGTTCATTTCCAAAAGTCGGGAAGCTACGCTTTGATAAGGTACGACGCTGACATAAGTAAGACCGGACAACGAACCCTGCTGATAGAAAAAATAGTTGTCCGCATGCAGCGCATAGTCCCGGTCAGGCGTCAGATCCGGCAGCTTGCCGGGCCGGGAGCCTGTGCTGAAGAACAGTTGCCCGTCCCGGTTCATAATATAGAACGGATTGTCCGGCGCTTCCTTCAAGGCGGCGAACATGCGATCCGCATCGACGAGCGCCACCGCGTAAAATTGACTGCCAATCTGGCTTTTGACGATAATCGGGAAGTAGCGGCCTTTGTCCGGTGACACGAGATTTGTTTGGTATATCCGAAATTCGGACGAAGGAAAAGCGCGGAAATGAAAGTCCTCTGCAAATTGTTTGGCCCAGAAGTCAGCGCCGTATTCCCGGCTGACATAATATTTGCCGAACATGTCCTCCGCCCGCGTATAGCCGTTTTTGTCGATGACGAAGCCTTGCTCCTTGAAGTAAATGAAAACGTTCTCTAAATCCAGGTTGTAGTTTCCGACGATCGTTTTAAACTCGTCAGCCAGCTCATTGATGATCGGAAAATCGGAGTCGATATTTCCTTTCTTGAGCGCGGCAACCGAATTGTCGAAATAGTATCGGGTCAATAGATCGTCAAGCTGGCTTAGCTGCTTCTCATAGCCGTCTACCGTCTTGGAAACGCTAATCGAATTGGAAGCGATCAGTTGATCTCGCATTTGACTGAAGAAAAATTGATAAGCAATCACGTTGAAGGCGAAGGAAATAAAGATGACAATCATGAACCCAAGCAGAAGCCTGGCAAACAACGATTTGCCGTTAAACCGGATGCGGCGTTTCATGGTGTCTGTCCTCCATTCCTCGGGCGTTAGCGTACGAATAGTATAATCGATGGAACCGATTTCAACCAGACTTCCCGGCTATTCCGTTTCGCAGCTCTTATTCCGGATCGCAGAAACATCGCTTTTTGGCGGATTTGTTCCGGTTCGGAATAAATGCGGCGAAACGGCTTGTTGTTTAATCGGAGAGGAAGCGTTTACTATGGGCTCAGGAACCAAACGTCGACACGCGGTGTTCGGGTGTCCAAAATAAACATGAAACAGAAAGGGGTTACAAAGTAAATGAAACGAACGGTCAAAATGATGCTCAGCTTAAGCTTGATAGCGGTTCCAGTACTTGCCGCATGCGGCAAGACGGACGAGTCGGGAGGAAAAGAGCCGGCTGACTCGGGCAAGCAGGGAACGGAGGCAAGCAAGACGGTGCCGGAGAAATACGATCCGCCGATCGAATTGACGACGGTGAATTACAGTTTCCCGACTACGAAGTTTGCAGACGGGGAAGACATCAATAACAACATTTGGACGCGGACGCTTCTGGAGAAGTACGGAGTCAAGGTAAAAACGTTGTGGTACGTGCCGGAAACGGAGTATCTCAAAAAGACGAACCTGATGATCGCATCAGGGGAAGTGCCCGATTTCTTCGCGGCGACTCCTCAGCAGTTCCGGCAATTATATGAAGCGGGTCAGCTCGAAGATATGACGAAGGTGTACAATGACTACGCGCCGGAATCGATCAAGAAAGTGATGCAGGAGGCCGGAGAAACGGTGCTGAAATCGGCTACGATCGACGGCAAGCTGATGGCGATACCGTGGTCCGGAGTTGCCAAGGAAAGCCCGGCTATTCTCTGGATTCGCAAAGACTGGAAAGAGAAGCTGGGGCTTCCCGATCCGAAGACGATCGACGATTTGGCCGCAATCTCCGAAGCTTTCACGAAGAAAGATCCGGACGGAAACGGCAAAGACGATACGTTCGGTCTGGCGATGGATAAGGATCTCGCGATGGCGGGCGGGCTGATGAACGGCTTCGGCGCCTATACCGATTTCTGGATCAAAGATGCTTCCGGCAGCTTGGCCTACAGCGAGATTCAGCCTCAGATGAAGCAGGCGCTGGCGAAGCTCGCCGACATGTATAAAGCGGGTCATTTCGATCCGGAATTTATCGTCAAGGACGGCAACAAAGTGAATGAAAGCATCGGCGCCGGCAAAATCGGCATGATGATCGGCGGCCGCGGATCAGCGAACTATCCGCTCGTCACGCTTACCCCGAACCAGGAGTGGCAGGCGTACCCGATGCCGACAGTGGACGGGCAGCCGTTCAAGGCGCAGCTGCCGCTTAATATTTTCAGCTATTATTGGGTTGTGAAAAAAGGGACGAAGCATCCGGAAGCCATATTCAAGATGATGGACTTCTGGCTGCAGACTTTCTACTACAACAAGTCCGAAGATGTATTTAACAAGTTCGTTGTACCTGCTTCCGCGGTTTGGACGTACTCGCCGGCCAAAATTTATTTGCCGGACATCAACATCGAAAATTATCGGAAAGCCGTCGCTTTGGAGGAAGGCAAAATCAAGCCCGAAGATCTTACTCCGAATCAAAAAACGATGATTGACCGGATGAATCAGTATAAAGGCGGACAGAAAAACCTGTGGGGCGAAGTCGCGCAGAACGGCCCCGGCGGGTCAGCCTCTATCATCGACCTCATTATCAAGGAAGACCGGTTCGTGCCGAACCAGTTCTATACGACGCCGACGGCGACGATGGCCGAGCGCAACGAGCAGCTGAAGAAGCTGAGAAACGAAACGTTCGTGAAGATCGTAACGGGTAACCAGGGGATCGATGCGTTCGACAAGTATGCGGCCGATTGGAAGAAGCAGGGCGGGGACATTATCACGAAGGAAGTAAACGACTGGTACGCGACTCAGAAAAAATAATTCGTATGTATCGGATCTGATGCAAATGATTGTGCTTCTGAACCAATTTGATCACGCTATTGTGTATCAATAATAACCTGTCGGAATCCGTTTCCGATTGCATGAAAGGAAGACCCCATGAATACGTCAGAAGGTTTCATTTCGGCCAATCGTCCCGTAACCGCGGTGATCGTAGGCGCCGGGCATCGCAGTCTCGTATACGCCTCCTATGCGGAGCAACATCCGGTGGAGCTGAGCATCGTCGCGGTAGTCGATCCCGATCCGGTGCGCAGGCAGCTCGTGGCGGATCAGTATAAGCTGGCGGCCGACATGTGCTTCGAATCGGTGGAGCAGCTGATCGCAAGACCCCGGCTGGCGGATGCCGCAATCAACGGGACGATGGACTCGGTCCACGTCCGAACCTCTTTGCCTTTGCTGCAGGCGGGTTATCATATTTTGCTGGAAAAACCGATCGGCATTTCCGAGGAAGAAACGCTGGAGCTTATGCAAACGGCCGAACGCTGCGAGCGTCTGGTGATGGTGTGCCATGTATTGAGATACGCGCCCTTCTATGCCGCAATCCGGCAAATCATCGAGGACGGCGAAATCGGGGGCATCGTCAATATCCAGACCTCGGAAAATGTCAGCTACCACCATATGGCGATGGGGTTTGTGCGCGGGAAATGGAACCGCAAGGATACGGGCGGCTCCTCCATGCTGATGGCCAAATGCTGCCATGATCTCGATCTGATCGCTTGGATGAAAGGCGGCGTAAGACCGGTGAGCGTCAGCAGCTTCGGCGGCCTGTTGCAGTTCCGTCCCGAGAGGGCGCCGGAAGGGGCGGGCACCCGCTGCCTCGCCGATTGCCAGATCGAGGAATCCTGCATGTACTCCGCGCGCAAGCACTATGTCGAGCAAGGGTTGTGGGTGCCGTACGTTTCGTACAACGAGCATCTCGGGGTGAAGCAAACGCAGGAGCAGATTTTGGAGTCGCTGCGGACGGATAATCCGTACGGGCGCTGCGTGTGGCATTGCGATAACGATGTCGTGGATCATCAGACCGTCATCGTGGAATTTGAGGACGGCAGCACGGCCTCCCATAATTTGAACGGGGCTACGTCCCGGCCATGCCGCTCGATGCATATCGTTGGCGAGAAAGGCGAAATTCAAGGCGTGCTGGAGGACGGCTATTTCGTCGTCAGGCACCCCGATCCGCGTCAAGGCAGCGAGTATTCGGAGCGCAAGGTGGAGCTGAACGTGTCCATGAATATGCATGGCGGAGGCGACCTCAGGCTTGTGGCGGATTTCGTGAACGCGCTTCGCGGCGGTACGCCGTCGTTATCCTCCACTTCCTTGGAGAAATCCGTCTACGGCCATCGGATCGGCTTCGGAGCGGATCGGTCGCGGGAGGAAGGCAGGATCATTTCTTTGTAATCCGTCAGATGCCATATCAGCCGGTAGCGAATGCGGGCTCAGAAGTCAACAACTGGTATGCGACTTAGATAAAAGAATACGCCTGTATCCAATCCCCGAAAGGCGCAGCGACTGCGCCTTTCGGAGTTTTGGCGGGGAAGCCCTTATTCCTTGACGCAGCAACTATTCCGAACGGAGGCGTCGGGGCATTTTCTGCGCAAAGGAATAAAAGTGGCGAAACGGCTCGTTGTAACGGGAACGCATCGCAGCTACGATGGGATTACCGTCCGGCGGCCGATGCGGCGGTCTGCGCGACAGCCGATAAGTAGGCCAAGGAGTCCGCCGCTGTATAGCTGCGCCGGACAGGGCGACGGCGCAAGCTTAAACGGTCCGCGAGCGTATACGGTCAAGGACATCAAGGAAAGGGGCATACGATTGTTATGAGACAGACATGCAAGGGGAGGCGACGGCTTTGAGAGCGATGATAACCGCAAAGCGGCTGAGAGAATTGCCGCTCCATCTGATGATATTGCCGGGCGCCGTCATCGTATTCATCTATCATTACATTCCGCTGGGCGGACTCGTCATGGCGTTCCAGAAATATATTCCGGCCAAAGGCATTTTCGGCTCGGAATGGGTGGGGCTGCGCAATTTCACGTATATCTTCAGCTTGCCGAGCACGATGGAGGTGTTCTGGAATACGCTGTTCATCGCGATGATGAAAATTGTTGCCGGGCTCGTTGCGCCGATCGTGACCGCGCTGCTGCTGAACGAAATCGGCAAAGCCGCCTTCAAGCGGACGGTGCAAACGCTCATTTATTTACCGCATTTTTTGTCGTGGACGATTTTGGCCGGTATTTTGATCGATATTTTATCGCCGGGACAAGGAATCGTCAATCAGGTGCTCGGCTTGGCGGGTATCGAGCCGATCTTTTTTCTCGGGGATAACAACTGGTTTCCTTATACGATTGTCATCTCCAATGAATGGAAGGAATTCGGCTTCAGCACGATCATCTACTTGGCCGCGCTGTCGGGCGTAGACCCGTCGCTGTATGAGTCGGCCGTTATCGACGGAGCCGGCAAGTGGCGGCAAACATGGCACATTACGCTGCCCGGCATCCGGCCGGTCATCATCCTGCTTATGACGCTTAGTCTGGGGCAAATTTTGAATGCGGGCTTCGAGCAGGTGTTCAACCTGTACAGTCCGTACGTATACGAAAGCGGCGATATTATCGACACGATGGTTTATCGGATGGGCCTGGAGAACGCCCAATATAGCCTGGCAACCGCTGTCGGATTGCTGAAATCGGTCGTATCGCTTGCGATGATCTCGGTATCGTATTTGCTGGCTTACCGACTGGCCAATTATCGCATCTTCTAGAGAAAGGGGGAGCCGGAGATGGTTGAAAATCCGTCATTGGGCCGTAAGCTGTTTGTTGCCGGAAATTACATTTTTATGGCGTTTCTAGCCTTCCTGTGCCTGTTTCCTATCATCCATGTTCTCGCGGTATCGTTCAGCTCGAGCTCAGCCGCGGCGGCGGGGAGAGTCGGGCTATGGCCGGTCGAATTCACGCTCAAGGCTTACGAATTCGTCGTCCGCAAAGAGGAATTTACCCGGTCGTTCGGCATATCGCTGCAGCGGCTTGTGCTGGGAACGGTCATTAACATGGTTATGTGCGTCGTGATCGCCTATCCTTTGTCCAAAGAGGCGCGCGACTTTAAAATGCGCACGATTTACGTCTGGTACTTCTTCCTTACCGTTCTGTTTGGCGGAGGGCTTATTCCGACCTATATGACCGTGAAGCACACCGGGTTGATGGACACGGTTTGGGCGCTCGTGCTGCCGGGAGCGGTTCCGGTGTTCAACGTCATTTTGCTGCTTAACTTTTTCCGGGGTCTGCCAAGAGAATTGGAGGAAGCCGCCTTCATCGACGGCGCGGGACATATGCGTACGCTGTGGAGCTTGTTTATCCCGCTGTCCAAGCCGGTGCTCGCAACGGTGCTGCTGTTTACGATGGTAGGCCACTGGAACGCCTGGTTCGACGGGCTCATCTATATGAACGATCCGACCAACTATCCGCTGCAGAGTTACTTGCAAACGGTCGTTATCCAGCAGGATTTGAGCGCTATGTCGGACAGTGACGTGGAAATGATGAAGCAATTGTCCAGCAAGACGGTCAAATCGGCGCAAATTTTCCTCGGCGCATTGCCGATATTGGCTGTGTATCCGTTCCTGCAGCGGTTTTTCGTCAAAGGGATCGTGCTCGGCAGCGTGAAAGGTTGAGCTTGATGGTAAAAGACGGGCTCAGGATTCGCGATTGCAGTCCGGATGCCCGGCGCTTGCCGTGACGGCAAGCGCCGGAAATAGAGGTTGCAAGAATCGTTAGCCTTGTGAAACATTAGAAATGGAGGCCGCAGTTCGACTTGCCCAATTGGAGCAGGAACTTCGCTGTCACTCCAGATGCGCCAATGTCATGCTTGGCACAAAAAAGAACCGTCCATTTCCGGACGGTTCTTTTGTCGTTGCGGATAATCTGTGCAGGAAGTTACGCGTGCGCAGCTCCAAACGTGCTGAAGCTGCATAACGGCAGCCGGTCGACCGCAGGCATCAATTAGAACGAAATTTCCGTTCCTTTTTCCGCGGATTCGTAAATGCCGCACAAAATTTTCATCATTTCCACGCCGTCCTCGACAGGGCTAAGCGTTTCTTTGCGGCCGAAGCACATATCGATGAAGTGATCGATCTCGTCTTGGAAGCCGGCGATGAAATCGAAGCCTTTGTTGTTGATTTGCGGATCGATGTTAAGAATCGTGTTGTATTTCTCGGTGATGAAGCTAAGTTCCGGTTCGAGCTCGACGCCGCCTTTGTCGCCGTACATTTTGACGGTGATTTCGTCTTTCTTCGCGTGCAGCGTGAAGCTGACGTCAACGAGCAGCGATGCGCCGTTCTCGAAGCGGATCAGGGCGTTGGCCATATCTTCGACGTTGTTCGCATCAGGCGTGTAATCAGCTGCTCTGTACTGAGCCAGGTTCTGAATGTGGGAACGGTTTCCGAGCTTCTTGTACGTGTTGCCGCTGATCGTTTTGACCTTCGGACGTCCCATCAAGTACCAGCAAAGGTCGATGACGTGTACGCCGATATCGATGATCGGGCCGCCGCCGGAGCGTTCCGTGTCAGCAAACCAGCCGCCCGGGTTGCCGAAACGGCGGATGCACGAAGCCTTCGCGTAGTAAATCTCGCCAAGATCGCCGTTCTCCATGAATTCTTTGACGATGCGCGTATTGGACGCGTAGCGGCGGACGAAGCCGACCTGCAGCGTTTTGCCGCTTTTCTTAACGGCCGCTTCCACTTCAAAAGCTTCTTCGACGGTTTTGCAAAGCGGCTTTTCGCAAAGCACGTTTTTGCCGGCGTTCAGCGCGGCGATGCTGATCGGCGCGTGCGAGTTGTTCCAGGTGCAGACGCTTACGGCGTCGATGCTGCCGTCTTCCAGCAATTTATTATAGTCCGTATAAACGTTAGGGATGTTGTATTTTTCGGCTTTCGCGCGGGCGCGTTCCTCGTTCAAGTCGCAGATCGCGACAAGCTCGACTTCCGGATTTTTGGCGTAAGCGCCCAGATGGGATTCGGAGATGGATCCGGCACCGATGACGCCGATACGAATTTTTTGGCTCATGAAACGAAGCACCTCTTTCTAGTCGTTAACGTTAAAATGGTCGTTCTTAAAAGGGCTCTTTCGAACGTATCTCCTATGTCGGAAGCCGTAAGCCGGGGCGTCGCGCCGGAACCGTGAGAAAGCCGCGTTAAGCCTATACGGGCCGCGTCGTCGGCCAAGACAGCTCGATTCCGCGCTGGGCAAGCATCCGCTGGTAGTCGGTCAGCAAATCGTCCTGATTGCGGACGGCCCGCGGCGCGGTTTGCCGATCCAAACAGAATGCGGCTAGATAACCCGCGGCTTCGCCGATGTTCCATTCGACGGGATGAAGCCGATAGCAGCCGTTCGTAATATGCGTGACGCCGAGATTTTTGCAGGCGGGCAGCAGATTGTTCATTCGCACCGGTATCAGGCTGCCGAGCGGGATTTGGAACGGCAGACTGGAAACGTCCACATAGTTCCGTCCTTCCGTGCTCGGGTGCAGATCGATCCGGTAACAACCGATTCCGACGGAATCGGCGAACACTTCCGCTTGTTTCTCCGGCCGGGCGGCTGTCGCGACATGCTGCTCGAGTACGGTAAACTCCGCGCGAATACGTCTGGATTCCCGGATATATGGGTATTTGGCAAGCCCGTCCTCCGTACCGACGACATCGCGGCGAAGCCGCAGCCCGGGGTAACCGGCTTTGCCGTCCGGACGCGGCGCCTCGGTTTGCATCCAATACAGAAGCGACAAGCTCAGCTGCTTGGCCTGCTCCAAATGACGCGCTTTCTCCTCGGGGCTGACGTCGATGATCGAACCGAGCCAGTAGTCATTCTGCGGCCAGTTGATAAGCGAAATATCGCTCTTGTACGTGCCCGGCGCAAAATGCGACTTGTCGGCGATCTTCCGGTAGTTGAACAGCGAAACCGACTTGCCGTCCGGAAACAGCTCGTAACGGACAGGCTCCAGCGTGTGCGGCTTGACGCCTGTCCAGCTGAGCAGCCGGTCCGGCCAAAAGTCCGCTTTGTACTCGCGCCAGAAGGCATAGTCGCGCGGCTTGTCGATCGTATGATCTTCGCCCTCCAGATGGTCCATGGCGAAGCAGTACGTAAACGACTGCATATTCATCGGTCTGGCCGTGTCGAGCGCGTTCGGCTCGCCGGTTTCGGCCTTCGATTCTGCGCCGGTTACATACTCCGCGCCGGCAAGCGGCAGCAAATCGCCGCACTCGGTCGCATCGAGGAAAAACGGCGCGACGATGACCGATTCGCTGCCGCTTTCGAGGCTGCGTACGGTCACGGAACGCACATTGTCGGCTTCGCTTTCCGCGCGCACGGGCTCATGGCGAAGCAGCAGCGTCAGCTGCCCGCTATGCAAGTAAGGCGCAAGCATCTGCTCGAGAACGGCAAGCGCAGCCCTCGGCTCGTGGCAAAGACGGCTGACGAAGCCGCCGCCCGGGTTCCATTCCGCGTTCGCGCGCGCCTCCGGCGTTACCGGAAAATGATTCCGGTAATACGAACGGACGCCGTCGCGGAACTGCCGGTATGTCCGCGTGCAGCCGAAGGTTTCGATCCACGGATGCTCGTCCGGCGGAACGGCTTGACTTGTCAATTGACCGCCGATCCAATCGGTTTCTTCCGTCATAATAACGGTCCTGCCCGCAGTCAACGCTGCCAGCGCAGCGGCGAAACCGCCAGTACCGCCGCCGATAACCGCAATATCCGCATGCAGCTCACGATTCATCCGCGCCACCCCCCGAACGAAACGGCGTTGCTCCGGGTATTCGAGCGGCGTTCAAGAAGCCCTTCCGCTTCCATTTTAGTTCCTTCATATTCTAGCATATAGGCGTGTTCATAGCCATGGCTCAGCCGCTTTTGAACAGCTGCTGCGGACTTGTCGCATATAATATTTTTCATGATGTCGCTCCCCCCAGGATATTATAAAAATCATCCATTCTCATGTTAGCTTGCTTAGGAGGGAAAAGGTAGGCGACGGCAATGACTTTCTTTGGTCAATCGGTGACAGGAATTTTTCGCCGCCGGAAACGGCATACATGCTCTCAGCACCGGGAAGCCGCGCGGTTGTCATGATTTGACAAGACAAAGTCATCGGCGCCCACTGGTTTTGACGACATAT
This sequence comes from Paenibacillus contaminans, assembly GCF_003285015.1. Lineage (GTDB taxonomy): Bacteria > Bacillota > Bacilli > Paenibacillales > NBRC-103111 > Paenibacillus_V > Paenibacillus_V contaminans. The sequence goes on from NZ_QMFB01000038.1 coordinate 11,748, forward strand.
TGCGACTACAATGATAAAATGGATCATTACGCTCCGAAGACGGTCGGAAGGAGGGAAGGCATGAGGATCACATCATCTCGGATTATCGCGGCAGCTCTGCTGCCTGTCGTCGCCGGAATCGTCTCGGGCTGCGAGACGGACGGATCGCCGAACGGCCAGTCGCCGTCAGGAAAATTCCACGTTTCCAAAGATGCGGGAAAACGAATGACGATTTCGATCGTCGCGAACAGCCAGGGCAGCACCTTCCCTGACGGTACGGACGAGAACCACAATGAATATTTGGACTATATCGAGCAAAATACGAACCTGGATATTAAAGTGACGCTACCGCCCCTCGACGGGTATGACGATAAGCTGAGCGTCATGATGTCGTCCGGCGATCTTCCCGATATGCTCAACGCGCCGAATCCTTCCTGGTTCATCAACTACGTCAACCGGAACGCGCTGATGCCGCTTGACGACGTGATCGAGCGCTACGGACCGGAGCTGAAGGAACGGATTCCGCAGGAAGCTTGGGAGAACGTCACGGTTAACGGTCATATATACGCGGTGCCGAGCCTTAACGAAGTGAAAGGCGCGGAAATCATGTACGTGCGCAAGGATTGGCTGGACCGGTTAGGGCTGCAGCCGCCCAGAACGCTGGACGAGTATTACAAGGTCATGAAGGCGTTTGCGGAGCGCGACCCGGACGGGAATGGCAAGAACGATACGATCGGGTTTGCGATTCTGGAGCGGCTGGGCCGTACGGCTCCGATTTTCGGAGCGTTCGGTACGCAGATCATGCAGTCGGCGTGGTACGAAAGGGACGGCCGCCTTGTTGCGGGCGCCACCTTGCCCGAGACGAAGGAAGCGCTCGCTTTTTTGGCCAAGCTGTACGAGGAGAAGCTGCTCGATCCGCTTTTTCCGTTAAATAAATCGGCGAACTTTCAGGAGAAAATCGTGTCGGGCAAAGTCGGCTTGTTCTCGGCGGCCTGGTCGGACACGCGCGGCCCGATCGAAGCCAGCCGTAAAAAGGATCCGAATGCCGTATGGATCCCGCTTGAATTCCCGATCGGCCCGAACGGCAGCAAAGGGACCTACGATATGAGCTTGGTCCGTTCCTATAACGTAATCCCGGCGACGAGCAAGAATGCCGAAGGCGTCATCCGTTTTCTTAATTTTATCGGCGGCAAGGGGCACCGCGACTTGAAGCTCGGCTTCGAGAACGAAATATGGACCAAGGTCGACGGGAAAATGATCACGAATTTCGAGGAGCATACGAAGCACTACTACAGGGGGATTTACAGCGCGCTTGCCGATACGATCGAGCCCGACGTCAGCAAGGACCGCCTCGATTCCCTCGGCGAGCAGTTCAATTTATGGGACAATCTGCAGCGGATCGAGCGTAGTTTAATTCGGTCGAAATTTACCGGAACGCCGACGCCGGCGATGGGCAAATACAATGTCCGTCTGCTGAAGGAGCAGGATGAAGCATTTACGAAAATCGTGCTGGGCGCGGCGCCGCTGTCGGAATTCGACGCGTTCGTCGAGCGGTGGTACAGCGAAGGCGGAGAAGAAATCACCCGCGAAGTCAATGAATGGTACGATCGGCGCCAAATGAAGTAAGCGTGATGAACGGCGGTACGGTCGGACCATGAAACCGATACAGATTAAAATTCGTTTTGCGGTATTTTTGAAGGGGGGAGCGGCGTGAAAGCATTGCCGGCATGGCTGTACAAGCAGTTTACGCAGCATATTCAGGTGAGGCTGACCTGTTACTTTCTGCTCATCCTTTTGCCGCTTGTCGCTATCAGTTTATTTGCCAACATCCGTTCGCAGCAAACCTTGGAAAAGCAAATCGGAGACCGGACCAAGGGGGCGCTCACCGCGGCCGTCGAATATGTCGATCTCGCCTTGCAGAACGTGGACGCTTTGTCTACCCAGATCGCCTCGGATCAAAATTTGATCCGGCTGCTCAATCGTGTCGGTACCGACCTTTCGCCGGGCGCGATACTCGAATTTTCGCATCTGATGCGGGAAGTGACCAACATAAGCGCGATCAATCCGATATTGTCGCATATTTCCATTTTGCATGCGCCATCGGGTATGCTGGTTTCCTCGAATTTCGGGGGCAAGCAGGTGGAGAACGCCCAGCAATTCGAATGGGTGCGCAGCACCATGGAGGCGAACGGAGGGAACCAGCTTTTTCTGCCGACGGAGGAAGAGGCGAAGAAGTACGCCAATAACGATCTCAACGGATTGTACAGCCTGAACAATTTGTCTTTCGTCCGGACGATGGACGTTTATAATCAGCAGCGGCAGCCGAACGTCGTCATTCTTACGACCAACAGGGAGACGCTTGTGAAGCTGACGAGCGCGCTGCTGCCGTCGCAAAAAGCGCAAATCTACTTATATGTAGGCAAGCGGCTGGTAACGAGTACAAGCAGCGACGTGCTGCCGCCGGAGTGGGACGACGACAACAAGGACATGCTCGTGAAAACGTCGGAAGCGACGGGCGAGCAGCTGATCATGATCCGGGCCAAATCGCGCCAAAGCAATTGGTCGGTCGTCATGGTGCAGCCGATGGAAGAGCTCAGGCAGGAAACCGAGCAGCTCCAGATTTTCACGATCATCATTATCGGAATCAGCGTGCTGCTTGCATTCTGGATCGCTTGGATCATATACCGCAACATCACGTCGCCGCTCGAAAGTCTGGCGCACGGCATGAAGCAAATGCGGCTCGGCAATTTGAACGTCCGGCTCGAGAACAACCGCAAGGATCAGCTCGGTTATTTGACCGGCGCCTTCAACCAGATGGCGGAGGATCAGCTGCAGCTCATCCAGGGGCATTACGAGCAGGAGCTGCGGATGTCGAAGACGGAGCTGAAATTTTTGCAGTCGCAGATCAATCCGCATTTTCTGTATAACACGCTCGATTCGATTTATTGGGCGGCGAAGGACTACGATGCGGACGAGATCAGCGAGATGGTGTTGAACTTATCGAAATTTTTCCGGTTAAGCTTGAGCAAGGGGCGGGAGTCGTTTACCGTAAGCGAAACGATCGATCATCTGCACTATTATTTGCGGGTTCAGCAGATCCGGTTTTCCGAGCATTTTGCGGTCGAATACGAGGTGGCGGAGGAAAGCCGAACCGTTCCGGTGCTCAAGTTGCTGCTCCAGCCGATCGTGGAAAATGCGATCCTGCACGGGCTGGAAGCGATGGATCGCGGCGGATTGCTGCGGATTGCCGCCCGGATCGAAGACGACAAGCTTGTGCTGCAGGTGCGGGACAATGGAAAAGGCATACCCGCCGAACGGCTGGATTACATTCGAGGCACGCTCGATAAGCTGAAGGATTCGCCGCTCAAGCTGACTCCGTTCGGCGACGGGGCGGCAGGCGGAGAGCTGTTCGGTCTGCGCAATGTCGCCGCGAGGATGAATATGTATTACGGCGATGAAGCCGAGCTTCGCATCGAGAGTGAGGAAGGAGACGGCACGGTCGCAACCTTGCTGCTCCCTCTGGACAAGTGCTTGGAGGATACAACGGGGATGGCTTGACGGAGCGGACGGCTTTCATGACTTGGAAAACCGCTAGGAGGATGGTATAACGGTCGGAAAGTTTACGTGCCGCCTTTGACCTCGCGTTCTCCCTTAACTTACATTCATGGAACGCGAGGTCAACGAAGGCTCGAGGCCGTTATACCTAGTCGTTTGTTGAACCAAAGAGAACAGAATGAAATGGAGAAAGGGAATTGCCTTGCAGCGAGTTTTGGCTTTGCGTTCCATATTTCCGAAGGCCTATTCAATGAGAGAAACACAAAACAAGATGTCTGAAGCGGCAAGGCAATCCCTTTCGGAATGCAACGGACTCCTGCTCAGGGGTTCAACTTGAAAGTCAGGCGTAACGGGAAGGGAGACAAGTCAACATGAACCTGATGATCGTTGAGGACGAGCTGCGTCTGCGGACGAGCTTGGCCGAAAAAATACCGTGGGACGCGAACGGCATCGAAGTCGTCGGCTTGGCCGCAAACGGTATCGAGGCGCTGCAGCTGATCGAGCTGATCAGACCCGACCTCATTTTGCTCGATATTCAGATGCCGCACATGGACGGCCTGACATTCGTAAGAAAAGTCCGGGAGCGGGATCCGGACATGAAATGCGTCATCCTGAGCGGCCACGATAATTTTACGTATGCGCAAACCGCGATGGAGCTTGGCGTCAGTAAATATTTGCTCAAGCCCGCAGGGGACACGGACATTTTGCAGGCCGTCTTGGAAGCGGCGGAGCAGCTGCGCCGGGAGCTCGAGCAGCGGCACGACCAGTCGGAGCTGCAGAGCAAGTGGAAAGAGCATCTGCCGCATCTTCAGGATATGTTTCTGCAGAGCTGGATAGGGGGAAATTACGCTTCGTGGGAGATCGAGCTGCGCAGCCGCGAGCTGCAGATCGAACTGCCGGCCGAAGCGGTATATGCGGTCGCGCTGTTCGACATCGATCCGCTCTCCGAAGGGGAAACGCGGTTTTTGCCTGCAGACGTGCCGCTGCTGCGGTTTTCGCTTCATAGTATCGCGCGGGAAAGCTTTGCTTCCCAATCATGTCTGACCTGCACCGATGTGGAAGGCAAAACGGCCGCGATTTTCACGCTTCCGGAGACGTTGTCCGAGAACGAAGCGCTGCTTCAGGTGCAGGCGGCGGCGACAAAGCTGCTTAACGTGTTTAAGCAATGCCTGAAGGTGACGGCAAGCGCCGGCATCAGCGGCAGTACGCGCGTTCGGGACGGCGTCGGCAAGCTGTACAGGCAGGCGGGGAAGGCGCTGCAGGCGCGTCTTGTGCACGGCAGCGACATCGCTATCCCGTTTCGCGAGGAATATGGTGCGGGCGGCGGCCCGGCTCCTTCGCCGGACAGGGAGAAGGAGCTTGAAATCGGCTTCGAAACCGGCGATGCCGACAAATTGTCGAGCGCTTTAAGCGCGATCTGGACTCAAGGGCTGGAGAGCGTAAATTCCGCAGACGAGGTTCGCGGGCATTTGTACTACGTGAGCTGCCTGCTCGGCCGGATGATCCAGCGTCAAGGCTGGAGTCTGCAGCATGTAGCGGGAGAGGACGCCGCCTTTTTTCACAATCTGCAGGCGCTTGCGGAGAAAGAGCAGGCTTACGCCTGGCTGCAGCGGATCGCGGCGCGCATGGTCGAGTGCCGGCAGTCGGAGCGCAAATCCGCCGTGCATAAGACGATCCGCCAAATTCTAGAAATCGTCGACCAGGACATGGATAAAGAAATTACGCTGTTTACCGTAGCGGACCGGCTGTACGTCAATTCGTCCTATTTGAGCAGGCTGTTCAAGCAGGAAATGGGCAAGCCGTTTACGAACTACGTGCAGGAACGCAAAATGGAGCGCGCCAAACAGCTGCTGCTCGGCGGCTCGAAGGTGTACGACGCGGCGTCGATGGTCGGCTACAAGGATGTTAGCCATTTTACGCGCGTTTTCCGCAAATATTGGGGCGTTACGCCGGGCGAGATGAAGCCTTAGAGTAATTGTCTCGCCGCTTTTTATAAAGCTTGGACTCCGCTGGCGAAGCGAGTTCGAGCTTTTTTTGCGTTTCGCGGGTACGGCTGAAGGAATGGCTTGCTTTTTCGCGAAGTATTGTTTGCTGATTATCAAACGGTATTAATGCATTTTATTATGAGTATGGCGGTGGCACTGTTGTTTAAAGAAATGAACTGGTTCCCGTTCGTATCCTATACAGATAAATGGCATATTGATGAGACTGCGCCGTTCGACATGCAAACGGATCGTCTTACCGAACGGTTGCTGGAAGTGACGGATCGAAGCGGAGCCTATACCGTCAGGCTGGAATGGCATCCCGAGTTTGACCCGGACGGAGGCTTCCATGTCTTTTTGTTCAAAAAAACGGAATACAAGCTTGAAGTGTTCGGTACCGTGCGTGAAGATGTGGTAATTAGTAATCTTTACCACAAAGATACGCGGGATTTTCAACAGCTAAGGCGTTACCTGGAGGAATGCATTTATCTTGTCAATCTGCTTTCCACCGATTATGTCAAATGGAAAGAGAAGTTTCGCGGTAAGACTGTTACGGAGGCTCCTTATCTGTACTGTTTGGTGGGGAACATAGTAAATTATCGTTTATACGGAGAGGACAAAGAACCACGTAAAGGCGTCAAGGTATTCTCGGCAGGCACGAAAGTGTACTGTTTTCCTCCTTTGTGGGGAGACGGCTACGAAAGCATCAAGGTAATAGGCAAACCGAAGGATTCCGCGAAGCTTATTACCGTCATCATCGACGCCAAGCATGTGACCAATTGGAGGCTGCAAAAGGTATACAATTCCTACGTCGTAAGGACCATGCTCGGCAACGGCGGCTGGAAGATGAAGCAAGAGGCGAAGGCCATAATCGAAAATATGGTGAAGTGGCTCCCGGAACGCACGGAGCAAGCTGGTATTTAATAAAAGAGGAATTCATCCCAATATGTAGAAATATTGAGATGAATTTCTTTTTTTATCTGGAGGAAGTTCGGGCGGCGAGTTTACGGGCAAATCCCGGGATCGCTCCTTCTATACGATTATAGATGAGGAGTGGAACGTATGAGTGAGCAGGTGCAGGCGGAGGGGGAAGTAAGCGAGGTTATCGTCGTGCGGCTTCCGGAGATGAAAATGGTCGGGTTTCCGGTCAATGTTTCGTTTCGGGACGGCGTCTTCAGCAACATCGGTTTAGCGAAGCGGAAGTTTATGGAAAATAAAGCGGCTATCAAGCATGCGGTCGATCCGGACACGTATTGGGCGCCATGGTTCAACTGCGACGTGATGTTTACATACTTTTACTGCCTTCAGGTAAACAAGCTGTCGGACATTCCGGAAGGGATGATGGGCTTTACGATTCCGGCTGCGACGTACGCGGCGGTTCGTTATGAAGGGCCGCATCCTTGGTCGCCGGATCCGTATGGTCTGCTTGCCGAGTTCCGTCAAAGCAGCGGGCTGGAAAATTACGAAAAGGGCATGATTCTTGAAAAATACCGTTTTGACGCCGACTGTGTCCCTAACGAATATATCGCCATCGAGGTGTTCGGCCCGGTGAAGGCATAGGCTCGGCGCTTATCCTCCGGTGATCTTGAGCTAAGTTTGACTTGCCGTTCACTCCTAAGTCCCTCTCGAAAGCTGAAATAGGAACAACTCTGGTTGTCTCCGATGTTCGCTATATGAAGGGGCTTTTTTGCTTGTTTATTAGAAAATGTATCGTGCAAGCTGCTCTTAACCTCCGAAACGCCTGCCGGTGTCAAGGACGCCCCGGACGTTTATCCTTGTACGAAAATCGGTTTCGGTTTTGTTTCGTTTATGGCGCGCTGCGGCGGTTGTTTCGGTAAAAAGTCATATTGCGCCACGAAATGGTCATGACGTTCACCTATAAGCTGAAAGCGTTCCCAACTATAATGACGTGGATAGCGATTACTATATACTGGGAAGGTGGAGTTATGGGAAAAAGAACGTACAAGCTCAACGTATTGCTTATCGTCTGTTTGTTGTTCTCTCTGGTGCCGGCTCTCGGCGCGGCAGCCGCAGCGGAAACGGGCTCGGGAGACGCCTCCGTTTCGCAAGACGTGTATGCGGTTTCATCGGACGGGAATAAGAAGCTGAAGATGAACTACGTTAATTTTAATGTGAATAGTCCGACGCAAGTGGGCAATTATTTGGCGATTTATACAAGCGGTACGACGGTACATAATGACTCCGCGAATGTTGCGCTGAGGCCTGGCAGCATTTTTGTAAAAAGCGGGAATGCCGCGCTCCAAGTGGACTCGCAAGGCAAGGTGCTGAGGCTTGCCGGCCCGATAGGAGAGATCGACCCTGCGACAAAGAAGCCGAAAGCCTGGGAAGCGAATCAGTATGTCGAGATTCCGCAAGGCGGCTATGTCATTCTTGCAAGCGATGACGATTTCCCCGGGAAGCTATTCCGCAGAGGGTTGTACGAAACCTTCAAGGAGGGGGACACCATCTCTCTGCAAAAAGGCGGGCAAACCGTAACGGCATCCGATCTGTTAAGCCCAAGCCTGCAGCTTAAGACGGTATCCGGAACGAACGTAACGTCCGCTATCTATAACATTGAAGGCATCGTTCATCACTTTACCGCAGGCGCGGGCCTGACGGTCAAGGTCGGCGACGCCGATGCAGCGATTCAGGCGAACGGTTCGTTCAGCCAAACGGTTGCGCTGACGGTCGGTTTGAATACGATCGCGGTTAAGCTGTACAAAGGGGCCGCGCTGCTGCAGGAGCAGACGGTTTCGCTCGCTTATCAGCCTGCGTCGAAGGACCTGATCCAAATCGAGGCGCCTCCTGCCGATATTACGATCGTAACGCAAGGACCGATGAAAACGATCGACTACATCGATAAGGATATAACGGGGATCAGCAACATTTTTGCATTGTTTACGCCTGAATATGGAGCGAGCATCTCGGTCGGTGCGGTAAACGTAGCCATCCAGGTAAACGCTCAGGGTATCGTATCGAAAATGGTCAACCAAGCGGGCAGCAGCGGCGTTCCTTCCTGGACGCCGACGGCGACGGAGCTTGAAATTCCGCAAGGCGGCTACGTGGTTATCGCGCAGGACAGCAGCTATGCGAACAACGACATTAAGAGGTTCCTGGCTACCAAATTCAAACCGGGCGATACCGCTAAGCTGCGCAAAAACGGCGATGTGGTGGACGTATCGGCCGTCATGTCGGGACAGGGCATGATTCCGCGTCTGCAGCTCGACAACTTCGCCATGTTCACGACGGCGAACGCTTCGACGACGATTTCCGGCCTTGTGACGAACCCGACGAACGCAATCGTGACCGTCGGCGGACAACAGGTTGTGCTGCAGCCGGACGGCAAGTTCAGCTTCGATGCGCCTCTTGAGGCGGGAGCGAACTACTTGGACATCGTGCTCAAACGCGATAATGTGCAGCATGACAAAAAGACGCTAATCGTATACAGCAACCGTAAACTGACAAGCGAAAAGCAAGTCATTTTATGGGTCGACCAAGCATCGAACGCGCGTAAGTTTCAATCGAGCCAAAGCGTGCTGGACTTCCTGCTGAAAGCGAAGGATGCCGGTGTGACGGACGTCGCTTTTGACGTGAAGGGTGTAGAGGGCTTCGTTTCGTACAAAAACAGCGACCTGACGAACCGTCCGTACGTGAGCGAGATGACGGCGCCGGAACGGAGAGGCTCGAATCCGAACCTCGATCTGCTGGAGGAATTCCTCAAGCACAGCCACGCACTAGGAATGAAGGTGCACGCGGCGTTTAACGTATTTGCCGAAGGCTCGATTGCGGTGAAGGATTTTGCGCTGATCGACGAGCATCTGGATTGGGAGGAGCGGGTGTTCCGTCCGGAGGACAACGGGCAAATTTTACGCCTGAGAGAGAGCGACTACGGCAAAAAAGGTTTGGCCGGCGCGGGCGGCGCACAGGTGTTGTTCGTCAACCCGGCTAACGATGACGTTCGCGAGTTCCAACTGAAAACGTTCGAGGAAGTATTGAAAAACTACGACGTCGACGGGATCATTCTTGACCGCGGCCGCTACGACAACGAAACCGCCGATTTCAGCGATGTGACCAAGGCGAAGTTCGAGGCGTTCCTGCAGAAGCGCGGGAAACAGCTGAACAACTGGCCGGACGACGTGTTCCGCTATGTGAGCGGCAAGCGTACCGACGGACCGCTCATCCAAGACTGGTGGGAATTCCGTTCGGGCGTCATCGAGAGCTTCGTCAAGGAAACGGATGACTTGGTAAACACTTACGAAGCGGTCAAAAGCAGAAAGATTCAAACGTCCGCCTACGTCGGATCGTGGTTCGAATCGTACTACTTGAACGGCGTGCACTGGGGCAGCAAGGATTTCCGCTACGATCCGAGACTCGGCTTCCCGAATACGTCCGTTTACACGGATGAATATTACAAAACCGGTTACATCGGCTATCTGGACTTCTTGATGGTCGGTACTTATTACGGTACGGCGCAGGAAATTCAACGCTACCTGACGATCGATACGATTGTGACGAACGGAGAAGTGCCGCTGTATGCGGGCATGGATTTGACGAAGCTGCAGTCGCCGTCGCATCAGAAGGATATTTTTCAGAACGCGATGAGCGGTTCGGACGGACTGATGCTGTTCGACGCCTCGCTGGCCAACTGGCCGATTATCAAGGCCTCGGTGAACAACGAAGATTACGTGAAGGATTATCAAATCGGGATCAGCAAACCCGGAGACGCGGAAGACTTTCTTGAGGCGAGCTACTATAACGTCAGCCGCAACACGGGAGATATGAACGTCTACAATGAAGAATTCGGCACATCGACCGGCACGAACAAATACGGCGTCGAGGTCGTGACGGACGCGGCGGGTAAAGTGACGAAGGTCGTCAACAAAACCCAAGCCTCTACATGGAACTGGACGGTTCCCGAAGATAACAACAGCGCGATTCCGGCAGGCGGCATGATCGTTTCCGCACTTGACGACAGCGGGATCAGAACGAAGCGTCAGCTGCTTGCGAACACTTACAGCGTCGGGGATGACATTCGGGCTGCTGCTCTTTCCGGACATCTGAATTACGATGGAAAAACCGTGACCGAGCCGTTCCTCGATTTGGCGGGGAATGTGAAGGTTTTTGGAAAAGGCGACGCACTAGTCAACATTAACGGCACGGATATTGCAGTCAACGAGAGCGGTAATTTTGCTGGTAAAGTGAAGCTGTATGCTGGTGCCAACTCGATCGAGATCAAGGTGTACGTAGACGGCAAGAAAACGAACGCCAAAACGATTACGGTTACGGCTGCAGGCAGCGTTCCCGCTGCAGAGGCGGCAGTTGCCCGAGCGGAAGCAAGCGGATCTATACAAGATATCGAGCTTGCTCAAGCTTATGTGGATTTACTGGCGGACGGCAGCGATAAAACGCGGTTGTCGGAGCGTATTCAAGTGTTGTTGGGCCAAACCGTGAAGGTAGATGCGGTGTCTTTCACAAACGGAGAAGGGGTTCCGGTCACTTCCTTAGTGCCGAACGGCTTCCTGCGCGTGCAGGCGGGCGTTGCGAATACTAGCGAACAGCCGCAATCCGTAGAACTGATTGCCGTACTGAAAAACAGCGCGGGAGGAATTGAACGTATCGCAGCCGTGCAGCAGCAGCTTGCGGCGGGTCAGAACGCTACGTTCCGCGCCGGCTTCGATCTTCCGGTTAGTACGGCAGGCATGACAGTGGAAGTATTTGTTTGGGATAGCTTGAGCGGCATGAAGCCGTTGTCCAACAAGGTTCGGTTTCCGAACTGATTATAGGCCGGGGGAGTGCTTGCCATGTATAAATCCAAAACCGTAAGAGCACTGATGGTAATCGTCCTTCTGGTCGTCCAATGCAGCATTGCCTTCGCCGTATCGGCGGAGGCGGCTGTCAGAGCGTCGATAAACGCCGATACGCGTCAGGTGACGATAGAAGGTCAAGCGGTAGCGGGCGTCACGCAGCTTACGGCGAAAGTGACCGGGCCGCAGTCGGAGATTGTCAATATCGAGCAAATCGCAATTGGAAACGACAAGAGCTACCGCATTGAATTTGTACTGAGTGAATATGCGGCGGAAGGCAGCTACAAAGTATATATCGGCGGGAACGGCATAAACGCGGCGGAAAGCGCATCGTTTACGTATGTCAAACCGTCGACGCCGAGTCCAGGCACGCCGGAGCCAAGTCCAGGCACGCCGACGCCGAGTCCAGGCACGCCGGAGCCAAGTCCAGGCACGCCGACGCCAAGCCCGGGCACGCCGACGCCAAGTCCAGGCACGCCGACGCCAAGTCCGGCTACACCGAAGCCGAGTCCGAGCACGCCGACACCAAGTCCGTCAGCTGGCGTAATCGTACAAGGGACGATTAGCGAGACGAAGGACGATACAGGCAAAGCCGCAACGAAGGTAACCGTCGGGGCGGAGCAGCTTAAGCAGGCAGCCGAAGCGTTGAAAAAGCAGGGGAACGGCGCAGCGGAATTTATCGTCGAGGTGCCAGCCGACCGTTCGGTCGCCCTGGTGAGCGTATCCGCACAAGCGTTGGCCGATGCGGAGAATGCGGTGCCGGGCGCACTCATCACCGTTAAAGCCGGCTCCGCAAGTTATCACCTGCCGGCGGATCTGATTGACGTCGCAGCGCTGGCGAAACAGCTGGGCGCCGAAGCTGGCGACGTTCAAGTAACGATAACGCTGGAGAAAAAATCCGGGGCGGAAGCCGATGCGATTGCTGCGGTCGTTAAAGCTGCCGGCGGAGAGATCGTCGGCGACGTGTACGAATTCCGCGTTACGGCGCATGCGGGCTCAAATAAGCTGGAGCTGACGGATTTCGGCAATCGTTATGTTACCCGTTCGTTGACATTGCCGAAAACGGTCCCGGGCCAAGCGACGGCAGTCGTCATCGATCCGGAAACGGGCGAGCTGAGCTTTGTTCCCGCGCGTTTCGTACAGAAGGACGGAACGACTACCGTGATCATGAAGCGGACCGGAAACAGCACTTACGCCGTTGTCAGCCTGAACAAAACATTCGCCGACGCGAAAGGCCACTGGGCGCAAGCCGATATCGAGCTTCTGGCTTCCAAGCTGCTCGTGAAAGGCGTGGCGGATAACGCGTTCGCGCCGGAGCAAGCGGTGACGCGGGCTGAATTCGCATCGCTGCTCGTGCGCGCGCTCGGATTGACGGAGCAGCGCGGGGAGCAGGCATTCGGCGACGTGCGTGCCTCCGACTGGTATGCCGGCGCTGTTGCAGCCGCATCGGCCGCCGGGCTGATTGAAGGCTACGAGGACGGCAGTTTCCGTCCGAATGCCGTTATCAGCCGCGAAGAGCTGGCGGTGCTGGCGATGCGCGCATTCGATTTCGCCGGGGCGAAAGCTTCAGCTGAACAATCGCTTCAGCAGTTCGCCGACGCGAATGCGATCGGGACATGGGCGCTGGACGGCGTTCGCCGTGCAGTGAGCGAGGGAATCCTGAACGGGATGACCGACTCCGATTTCGCGCCGCAGGAGCAAACGAGCCGCGCTCAAGCAGCGGTTATGCTGAAACGGCTTGTCCTGAAGCTCGGTTTTATGGACTAGATCAAGTATAATACTAGGGATTGATGAAGACTTGGTTACGAAAGCAAACACGGATATCGTAATGGTCATGCACGTACCGTACTATTAGTGGAGAAAACCTTATTGTTCATGAGGCTGTCCTCACTATTCCACCGGTAAAATGCTCCTTCTGGCCCGTTAGTGAGGCAAACGCGACTATCAATTTCGTTTACCTCACCAATAGTTGCGTTTTCCTCATTAACTCACCAGAGCGCGGGTTTTCGGTTAGAAAAAGTGAGGTTCTCCCAACTAACAATAACTTTTGTCTCATTATGTCCCCAGAACATGGTTTTCGGCGAGATGGGGGTTGCAGCAGCATACAAACTGGATTGTCGTAGAAAAAAGAAGCTTTCAAATCCGCGGTTAGAGCGGAGTGGAAGCTTCTTTTTAACTTATGAGTGTACATGTTTCACATGAGATAACAAAGCCATTCAATAGCTTGTCGTTCAAATCGACGGCTATAATTCGTCGATCATCGGATCGTTGAGCTTAACTCTTCGTCCCTGCCGCGCTGAAACATGGCAGGCCAGCACCATTCGCAGCGATGTTCGGCCTTCCTCCGCTGAAGCCAGCGCCCCGCGATCACCCCGCAAAAATTGGGCTAACGGCTCGGCCAGCCCGCGTATGCGGAAGCCGTGATTCGGCGGACTCGCGATATCGCTTGCCGTCCAAGCGAGGGTGCCGGCATCGTACCGCTTAAGTCCCGGGCTTCCATCCGGACGGGGGACGTTGCAGCTGGTCGCGTCGCCGTAGTTTTGCACGATCGTCCCCCGCTCGCAAACGATCTCCGTCGTATTTTCCGCTGCGCTGCATGTGAAGGAGCAGTTTACTTCGGCGATCGGACCGCCCGGGTAACGGAATATGGCGATCCCGTTATCCATCGGTATGCGGGGGTTGTACAGCGATTCGATTTCGGCGGTTACGCTTTCCGGTACGCCAAGCCAGTAGTGCAGCAGGTCGATCGGATGGGAGGCGTCGTCGGCCCATATATCCCGGTTGTATTCCGGCTTGACATGCCATGAATCGGCGAAAGTCGGCTGCAGTCCCATGGCCAGCCCGTGCCTGCGGCGAACCGAGAATACTTGGCCAAGCTCGCCGTCTTCCATCCATTGCTTCATCTGAATATTTTGCGGATCCACTCTCATCTGCCAAGCCATTGTGAACGGTATGCGATGTTTATTTACCGCATCGACAATCCGATCCGCTTCCCGCATTGTCAGCGCCATCGGCTTTTGCAGAATAACCGCTTTGCCTGCGGTGGCCGCCAGCTCCACCAATTCCGCATGCATCGACGTCTCCGACGAGATGACGACCGCATGGATATCATCCCGGGCCAGCAATTCCCGCGTATCCGAGTAGGGTTGCAGGTCGAACGCTTTTTCCGCTTTCTGCAGTCTGTCCGGATCGTGATCCCAGCCTGCGACGACGCGTATGCCGTGCTCAGGGTTGTTCCATTCCTCACAGTAAGAATTGACATGCCCGTGCGCAAATCCAAGTATGCCCACACCTGTCGGTCGGTTCATTTTCATTCTCCTCTCGGGGAAATGTAAGCTTGCATTGCTGCAGTTTCCATAAATCCATCATACCTGCCGGTCTAAACGAAATCATGGCGGATTCGGCCTAAAGATAGCTTGATCGGGACGTTTTTCAAGCGTTTTGGCGTCTGAAAGGCTGCGGGGATGGTCTAAGGTAAGCTATCCGCACAAAATGATGGTTTTTCCCGACTGCCTGTCCGCTTCCGGCCTTCTGTCCATTCGGCGTGAAACCTGCTGTCCATGCATATCCGCCGGCGTGTAGGGCAACCTTTCCATAAAGGGGGTGAAAGCGATGGCAAGAAGACGCGGAGGCAGGCGGCTGCTCGTTCCGGAGGCGGAGCAAGGCATGCGCCGTTTTATGGCGGACGTGATGCAGAAGCAGGGCTATGCGGTCGATCCGAATCAGCCCGATCAGGTGAAATACGAGGTGGCCCGCTCGATGGGCATACCGCTTAATGCTGAAGATAACGGCCAGCTGACGACGGAGTCGGCGGGCAAGATCGGCGGGAAAATCGGCGGCACGATGGTAAGGGAAATGATCAAGCTGGCGCAGCAGCAGCTCTCGCAGGGCAAGCCCGGGCGGTAAACGGAACGATCGCCGCTTTCATTAACGCAATTTGACTCGCACTGGGCTCGGCGCAAAAGATCGACACGTTTGTTGAGCTCGGACGGCAATCAAGTTCGGGCTTTTTTTGAACGGCAAAAACGGTTACAATAGAAGTTGCTTTGTCAATCGCTACATATTGGGGAGTAGGTACAGATGGGGAAAGGTAGAATTGCAGAGCTCGATTTCGTACGGGCCGTCGCAATTTTGGCGGTGCTTCTCATACACGGGACTGCGGATGCGACTGTCGAAATCCCATTTGGCAGCCGTTCGCAAATCGTATTTTTGCTCATCAACAAGCTGAGCAATTTTGCGGTACCGGTGTTTTTGATGATCAGCGCGCTCGTCATGTTTTACCGTTATGAAGCCGGCTGGAACGGGCGGGAAGCCTTTAATTTTTATCGGAAACGGCTGCAGTACGTGATTGTACCGTATTTGATTTGGATGTTCTTTTATTATGTGTTTTATCAGTGGCTCGGCAACAATCGGGACCTGTCGGCGATCAGCATCGACTGGCTTGATTTCGCCAAAAAGCTGCAATGGGCGGACGTCGGCTATCATTTATATTTTATCGTCATTATCGCGCAGTTTTATCTTGTGTTTCCGATTATCATGTCTTTGGTCAAAGCCTTTGCATGGTTCCGCCGTTATTTATGGCTGGTCGGCATCGTCATTCAGGGCGGCGTTTACTCCTACCATCACTGGGTGAACCCCTTTGAGCATAGCGGGACGCTCGTTACGACCTATGCGGCGGTCATTTGCATCGGCGGATGGATCGGGCTGCATTACGACAAGTTCCGCAGCGCGAGCCGGCATCTTTGGTGGGTGTTCGGACTGGCCATGCTGTTCGGTTACAGCTTGTTCAATATTTTCGTTCTTATACGCACGAATATTTCGTTCGGGGCGGTCGCTTACGAGGTCGTGTTCCACGGCTATGCGATCTTCATGGGCATTAGCTTGCTCTGGATCGGCCGCAAAGTGATGGAAGGTTATACAAGATTGGCCAAATGGATCGTTTCGTTCAGCGCGGCGTCGTTCGGCATTTATTTGATTCATCCGGCGCTGCTGTCCTATTGGAAGGTAAGGCTCGTTTACCCGGGCGATTCTATCGCTTACCAGGTGTCGGCGATCGCGTCGACGATTATGCTGCTGATCGTTCCCTGGATTATTATCGCGCTGATCAAAAAAATAAAAGGCTCCTGGATATTGCTCGGACGCTAACTTCCATTCAGCCGCTTGTGATCGTGCACATGCCGCTTGCACCGGCATTAAGGAATGTACTTGCCGGAGGATAACCGCCTGAGCGGTTTGCTTCGGTGCAAAATGGATAGCGGCCCTCGCGTTATCGCATGTTTGTCCTCTGCTGTCATCTGCCCTAGCCGATGCGGCAGAGGTTTTTTTAAAAGTGTGAAGCAAATGTCGGACAGCATACTATAAGTATTGGGCCCATAAGCCGTTTGCAGCTTAGTACGCTATCAAGGTTACGAAAGCAACCACGAACTCGTAATGCTTATGCACGAACCGTGCGATTAGTGGAGAAAACCTTATTGTTCATGAGGCTGTCCTCACTATTTCGCAGGTGAAACGATCGTTTTCGCCAAACAGTGAGGCAAACGCAACTATCAATTTCGTTTGCCTCACGAATAGTTGCATTTGCCTCATTAGGGCACTGGAACAAGGGTTTTCGGGGGGCGATAGTGAGGTTAGCCTCACTACTAGTTGCGTTTGCCTCATTCCCTCACCAAAACACGGATTTTCGATTTGAAATAGTGAAGTTTGCCTCACGAATAGTAATCTTTTCCTCATGATGAGGATCGCTAGTGCTTATATTTCAACGGTAAACGCGCTTGTCCCAGCTTATGCTTACGAAGTTGCTTTCTTCGAAAGCTTCAGGACGGCGAAGCCGTTTATTACGAAAATGCGTGAGGACGGGGCACGTTTTCATCATAGTCTTCGGCCGAGAGGCCATGAACGTTTGTTGTTGCTCCATCTTGCCCTAAAATATGATGCCGGGAGGAAAATCGGCGATGGAACGGAACAGCTGTCTGGGCGGCAAAAAAATTGTGCGGGAGCACGGGTTGATCCCGTTCTTCAAGCTGATGGCGGAGGACGGCGTGAATACGTCGGGGCTGTGGTTTGTATGCATCGGCACGGACCGGTCGTCGGGCGATTCGCTCGGTCCGCTTACCGGAACGCTGCTTATGGAAGCGGGATATGCGAATGTGATCGGTACGCTGGCAGAGCCATGCGATTCCGACAGATTGCCGCGGCTGCTTCAGCGCATTCCGGCGGGAGCCGTCGTGCTGGGAATAGACGCCTGTGTCGGCAGGCCGGAAGCCGTCGGTTATTTCCGTTTGGCGCGCGAGCCGATCGAGCCGGGGCGTTCGATGGGAAGGCCGCTGCCGCCGGTAGGGGATTGGTCGATCGCAGCGATCGTATGCGAGAATAAGGGGAACCCTGCATTTGTTCTGCAGCGTACCCCGCTTAACCGGGTGCTGACCATGGCAAGGGATATCGTAAAGGCCGTGCAGAACGTGTTTCCGCTGGCCGTTGCGGAGGAGTCGATGAAGCGGTAAGTACGACACCTACACATACAGAGTTTGACTGGGATGAGAGAGGGAGGTAGACGGCATGCGTGGAGAGGGCATGATGAGCGGGGGCGGTTACGGAGGCGGAGGAATGGGCGGAAGGAAAGGGCTGTCGCCGGGAGACCGGCCGAAGGCAAAGCTGAAGGATGTAAGCCTGACGCGGATTTTCGGGCTGTTCCGGTCGTATTGGCAGCTGCTGCTGGCCATACTGGCGCTTGCTTTGCTAGGGGCGGTCATCGGGCTTGTGCCGCCTCTCGTCATGCGCGACATCGTCGATAACGCCATCCCGCAAGGAGACCGCGAGCGGCTGCTGCTGGCAATCGGGCTTATGGTCGGGCTGCCGCTGATAAGCGGATTGCTGGGCGTATGGCAAAACCATATGAACAACAAGGTCGGACAAGGCGTCATGCGGGATTTGCGGCGCGGCTTGTTTCGCAATTTGCAGAAGCAATCGATGTCGTTTTTTACCCATTCCCGTTCCGGAGAGGTCATTCAGCGGCTGACCGGGGATGTGCAGGCGGTACAGGGAGTCGTAACGGGCACGATCGTGAACGCGATTACGCAGATGGTGATTATGGCGACTACGCTGATCATTTTGTTCCGGCTCGATTGGCGTCTCGCGCTCATCTCCATCGTGATTTTGCCGCTGTTCGTCATTCCGGTCCGCTCGGTATCGCGCGCCCGCAAAAAATTGCAGGCTGAGACGCAGAAGGTGCGGGCC
The DNA here is from genome assembly GCF_003285015.1 of Paenibacillus contaminans. GTDB lineage: Bacteria > Bacillota > Bacilli > Paenibacillales > NBRC-103111 > Paenibacillus_V > Paenibacillus_V contaminans. The sequence continues at coordinate 30,301 of NZ_QMFB01000038.1, forward strand.
GAAATGGCGGCCGAGCTTGGAGAAACGTTCGGCGTATCCGGGGCGATGCTGACGCGAATATTCGGCAAAGAGAGTGCGCAGGAAGCCCGGTTCGCGGAGCTGAACGAAAAAGTGATGGCGCTCGAGCTTCGTCTGAATCTCGTCGGCCGCTGGTTCGGCCTCGTGGTCGGCGTTCTGGCGCCTACCGGGGCGGCGATCATTTATTTGTACGGCGGCATAGGCGTTATGGACGGCAGCATGTCGATCGGCGACATTATCGCTTTCACGGCGTATGTGGGCAGACTTTACGGGCCGACCTCGACGCTGCTGAATTTGCACGTGGAGGTATCGACGGCGCTTGGCGTGTTTCAACGAATCTATGAATATATGGATATGAAATCGGATATCGTCGATGCGCCAGATGCGAAGCCGCTTCCGCCTTTAACCGGCCATATCGCATACCGCGGCGTATCCTTCGAATACAAGCCGGGACAGACCGCTCTTGAGAACATTTCGTTCTCGGTGAGACCCGGTCAGCTCATGGCGTTAGTCGGTCCGAGCGGCGCGGGCAAATCGACGCTGATCGGCATGATGGCCAGATTGCATGATCCGACGGACGGGGCTGTCGAGATGGACGGCCACGATCTGCGGCAAGTAACGCTGCAGTCGCTTCGCGAGCAGGTGGCGTTCGTTACGCAGGAATCGTTTCTGTTCCATGAGACGATTCGCGAGAATATGAGATTCGCCAAAGAGGATGCGACCGACGGGGAAATCGAGGATGCGTGCCGCAAGGCTTACATCCATGACCTTATTGCCGGCTTGCCGGAAGGCTACGATACGATGGTCGGAGAACGCGGCCATCGATTGTCGGGAGGAGAGCGTCAGCGTCTCGCGATCGCACGGGCGATTCTGCGCAATCCTCGCGTGCTCGTGCTCGACGAAGCGACCTCCCATCTCGATTCCGAATCGGAGGCATACGTGCAAACGGCGTTAGAGGAGCTGATGCAGGGGAGAACGACGATCGTCATCGCGCACCGGCTGTCGACAGTGCTTGCGGCCGACAGCATCATAACGCTGGAAAACGGCCGTATCGCCGAGCAGGGAACGCATGCCGAGCTCCTGGCCAAAGAAGGATTATATGCCAAGCTGTATCATACGCAATTCGCCAAAGTGGAGGAGCAGGGAGCGGCTTATGAAGCCGACCGGCTGCAAGCGAACGGGCAGGGCGATTAGTCCACCGGCAGCATCATGGAGGCGCTGCCCCCCGTAAATTCCAAACGATAAGGGGAGTAGCGGCCGTTCCGGTATGAGTAGGTCAGCGTAGCTTCTCCGATAAAATCGGCGGGGGAAAGCTGTGCAGGAAGCTCAGCGACGAGCTCGTTATTCCGGATTTCATAGCGGACGATGCTTCCGAATCCGAGCTCGTCGAACCAATTGGCCGGTTCCGAAGTAAAGGCTTGCCGATCGAGCCGGACCGAGCTGCTGCCCGCGCCGATAGCGATGTCGATACCGTCGTCCGTCACGGCGGTTTTCATATGCTTGCGGATCGTTTCCAGCGGATTGTCGACGGCCGTTTCCGTCAACGCTTCCGGGTCGAGCACATGCACCCGGCTTTCGCGTACGCCTGTGCCGTGCCCGGTAGTCAGTACGACCAGCAGTTCATCTTTGCCGTCCTTGTTCATATCCAAAGCGTACATCTCAGGCAAGTAGCTCGGACTTGTCACATTCGACCAGTCGAAGGGCTTTTGCACGCCGTTTACTTCGAGCACCAGCTTCTTGTACATGCCGTTTTGCTCTTCTTCCGCGGTGATCGCCGCTCCCGTTTTCGCCTCCTTGGCGATGGGGGCGGCTTTTTGTTGTTGCGTTTTTCCTTCGCCCGGCTGCTGCTGCGTCTGCCCGCTCGGTTCGGAAGGCGCTTGCGGCGCAGGATCATCCGCTCCCCGATAAAGGTAGAAAGCCGCAAGCAGCAAGCCGGCCGATGCCAATATGGCGAGCCTTCGCGTTCGGTTATTCACGTCTGAAATCCACCTTTCGGCTTTCTATAAAAAGTCGTTACAAAAAAAATATTTCCCGTTTACAAATTTCGAGCCTCTTTTTAACGTTTCGCTCATATACTTTATATTACCTGTTGAACAGAGTATTGGGAACGAGGAGATGAACGGGATGACCATGATCAATCATATAAACATGGCGGATGAAAACGGACGCGTATACTGCTGTTTGCGCAACAAGGTCGTTTCGCTGGATGCGAAGCATAGGAAGACGTTTTGCAGCGGCTGCAAAATGTATCGGGGAGACGCGGGAGGTCAAGGCGTGGAATGCGCTTGGGACGACGCGCGCGGCGTAAGCGAGCCTTATACGGTGAGCGACCCGCAAGGCGAATGGCTAAACAATCAAATCCGGAAAGTGAAACCCCAGCTTGGCATGCTCCCCTCCTCGCACGATGCCTGGAACTCCTTTATGATGACCACCGTCGAAGAAACGATGCCGGAATCCGGCTGACTCCTTTAGGGCTTTGGCCGTCTTGGACAAGCTGTCGTTGTCGCGCTGAAAGCGCAAATGGAAGCACGCACCCCTTTCCGCGGTTTAACTTGATGCTGACTGCAACACATAGGCGAATGCATGGATTATTCATGAAATCAACCGTTTGGCGTATTCAAGCCGATTTCATATGCATGTCTGGAGTCACGGTCGCGGGGAGGGAGCGCATGTTGTCACAGCGTTCCGTTTTTCCAGCAGCCTTTTTGTTGTTTAACGAGATTGTAAAAAAGCCACCTGTTGATTGGGAAGAAGAACGGAGGGGCATGTGACATCGAATCTTGCAGGCCTCCGGTACGCGCATGCATCCGAAGCAGCTTTCCTCCGGAAAGCTTATCGCCTTGTTTTGTCGAATTATGTCGAATGCGAAGCGGGATAACGAAAAAGTATTTATTTTTTGTATAAATTAGGGACGAATCCGCCTGTTCCTGCACATGATGTAGAAGGCGCCGTGCCGGGAATCATACAAGCGCAGGAGGGTTGCCCTTATGATACGGGAGAGCTATAAGGTGCTGGATCGTTTGAGGTTGCCTCACGGTCTGTACCTGGCGAGCACGTCGGATCATTACCGCTATGTCTGGCTTCGGGATAGCGTGTACATGTCGCTGCCATATTTGGATAAGGCGGACGGAACGTTCGAGAAAGCGTTTCACCGCATACTGGATCTGTTGACGGATTATGAATGGAAGCTCGATCTGATCGTAGGACAGAAGCCGGTTTACGAATGGGAGTACCTGCACGCTCGTTACTCGTCCAGCGACGTGCGGGAAATTCATTCGGAGCCGTGGGGTCATGTGCAGCACGACATGATCGGAGCGATTCTGTTCGGTATCGGAACGGGCGAGTCGAAGGGAAGGCAGGTCATTCGGAGCGTAAAAGATCTGGAGCTTGTCGGCAAGCTGATCCGATATTTGGAACGCATCGAATATTGGCGCGATCCGGATAACGGCATGTGGGAGGAAGGGCGCGAGCTTCATTCGTCATCGATCGGAGCTTGCGTGGCGGGGCTTGATGCCGTGCAGCGTCTCGTGCAGGTGCCGCAGCGGCTGATCGACCTTGGGCGGGAAGCGCTCAGAACGCTGTATCCGCGGGAAAGCGAATCCAAGCCGGCGGATTTGGCGCAGCTGAGCCTCGTTTATCCTTACCGGCTGCTGACGGGGGAACGGGGAGAAGCGATCGTCCGCCAAGTGGAGGAGCAGCTGCTCCGCGAACGGGGAGTCATACGTTATAGCGGAGACAGCTATTACAGCGTTCTTGAAGAAGAGCACGGCCGCGGTCACGATCAGGCGTTCTACAAGGGCTCGGAGGCGGAGTGGACGTTCGGTTTGCCGTGGCTGGCGCTTTGCTGGCTGGAGCTCGGCGACCGGAATAAGGCGATGGACTACGTAAGGCAAACGGAACGGGCTATGGTCGAGCCCGGGGTGCTGCCTGAACTGTTTTTCGCCGGGACGGCGGAGCCGAATCCGAATACGCCGCTTGGCTGGAGCAGCGCGATGTATATTTTGGCGGCCGAGGCTTTGGAACGCGCCCAAGCCGGTGCGAACGCCGGAGATTGATGCTTGAGTGAAAGATCAATTTGCGGCCCGTCATGTTCTTGCGCTCCTAAAGCACGAACATTCGCCGCGATCGTTTGGAAATCTGAATGGAAGCCGCCAATGTTGCCGGCAAGCGAATTTCGCTTGGCCGGTTTTTGTTTTTCGTCGTTTTTCTCGCGATCCGGTCTTATGCATTTTTGCTTTACTGCGTTTGATTTCGTTTATGCACGTTCGACTCACGGTTTAATGTTTTACAGAAATAACAAACGTTTTCATAGCTTTATCGAGACATAATTCGTAAATGAGCGGGCATATACTGAATTCACCTGTACCTTACAAGCATGCATCGAAGGCAAAGGGGAACGTCCCAAGCAGGGTTGTTCGAGTGGAATACATACAACTACATATCGGGGGGAACGCGATGGAGGATAGGCGTAATCGCCGTATGGAGCAAACCGCGCCGGGAGGGCAGGAGGCGGGGGATCGGGCCGGTACGTGCGGCGCGATACAGCCGGTCATGCAGGCAGAGAAGGAACAGCGGACCTTCGAGGAAAGCGATTTTTGTTTTGAAAACTATGAAAACGACAGGCTGGAGCTCTTGCCGAGAGATTGGACGACGCTTTACGCCTATTGGGACATTACCGATGAACGCAAGCGGATGGTCGAACGGTATTGCAACCGCAAATGGGAGCAAGTGCCGAAGGTGCTGCGCATTTATGACGTCAACGAAATATCGTTCCCGGGCGGCAATGCGAACGACTGGTGGGATGTCGAGCTTGCGGGGGGAAGCAACCACGGCTTTGTCGGCGGGATGAAATCCGATTGCGTTTATTGCATGGATTACGGCATACGGTTGAAGGACGGCAGCTTCGCGGCGATATTGCGCTCCAATTGCGTGAGGCTGCCGCGTCATGCGGGGGTTGGAGAAGCAGACGGTACCGAGAAGACTCGGATAGATTCTTCAATCGAATGAAATCTATGAAAATCGAAAAGTTAGCGGAATAGAAGACTTTAAGGGGGAATGCAAAGCATGAAAGCAGTAATTATGGCCGGCGGCAAAGGGACGCGTCTGCGCCCGCTCACCTGCAATACGCCTAAACCGATGGTTCCGCTTCTCGATCGGCCGGTGATGGAGTATACGATCGAGCTGCTCAAGAAGCACGGAATTACGGACATCGCGGTCACGATGCAATATTTGCCCGAGGTGATCCGGAATTATTTTGGCGACGGCAGCGAGTACGGGGTGCGGCTGCGGTACTTCGAGGAGGACAGTCCGCTCGGCACGGCGGGCAGCGTCAAGAACGCCGAAATGTTCCTCGACGAAACCTTCATCGTCATAAGCGGCGACGCTTTGACCGATTTCGATCTTTCCGCGGCCATAGCTTACCATAGAGACCGGAAGGCATTGGCGACGCTCGTGCTGACGCATGTCGAAAGCCCGCTCGAGTACGGCGTCGTCATGACCGACGATTCGGGAAAGGTCATCCGCTTTCTGGAAAAGCCGAGTTGGGGCGAGGTATTCAGCGACGCCGTCAACACCGGCATTTATATTTTGGAAAAAGAAGTTTTCGAGCTCTACGGCTCCGGCGTCGAGTACGATTTCAGCAAAGATCTGTTCCCGCTGCTGATGGAGAGAGGGCTGCCGCTGTATGCTTATGCCGCAGAGGGATATTGGTCGGATATCGGCAATTTGGAGCAATACCGGCAAACGCAAATCGATATGCTGGACGGGATCGTGCAAGTGAGAATTGCCGGCACGGAAGTGCTGCCGCGCGTATGGGTCGGCGAACAGGCCGATATTGCCGCGAACATCCGATTTGCGGCGCCTGCGTTTATCGGCCGGGGGGCGGTTCTGGAGGATTATGCGGATATCGGCGAATATTCCGTAATCGGCAGCGGATGTCTTGTCAAACAGCAAGCGAGGACGGAGCGGGCGGTGCTCTGGAGCCATGCGTCCGTCGGCCGCCGTGCGGAAATTTGCGGAGCGACGCTTTGCCGGAATGCTTCGATCGAGAGTGACGCTTTCGTTGCGGAAGGGGCGGTCATCGGTGATTCGAGCCGCGTCGGAAGCAAAAGCGTCGTGACGCCGGACGTCATGGTATGGCCGCAGAAGACGATCGAGCCCTACGCCCATGTGACGGATTCAATCGTCTGGACGCGTTCCCGGAGCAAGGCGCTGTTCGGACAGTGGGGGGTCAAAGGAACGTGGGGAGCCGACCTGACGACCACGTTCGCCGCCCGGCTGGCGCTTGCATACGGCTCCTTGCTGAAGATCGGCTGCAAAGTGGGGCTCAGCCACGACGCGACGCCTACGGCGGCGCTCATTGCCGGCGCATTTGCTTCCGGTTTGCACGCATCCGGCATCGATACGGACGGCTACGGCACCGCGACTTCATCCGTCGCCAGGTTTGCCTGCTGGGATGCGGGAAACGTGGCGGGCGTTCATGTCAGACAATGCCCGCTGCCGGAGGAAGACGCCTTCGTCATCGAGTTTTACGATGATCGGGGACTCCCGGTCAGCAAAGCGGTCGAGCGCAAAATCGAGAACGCCTACGCCCAAGAGGACAGCAGGCGCGTAAAGCACAATCAGCTCGGCAGCGGCCGTGAAGTAAGCGGCATTGCGGCCCGTTATTGCGAGAGGCTGCTGTCCCGCGTCGACCGGTCGGCCATATGCGGAAGAGGCTACAGCATCGTGCTTGCGTACGAATACCGGAATATGAGAGGCATCATACCGGAGCTGCTCGAAGCGCTGGACTGCGCGGTCATTCATCTGAACGGCCATGGCGTCACGCGGGAGGAAGTCGCGCAGATGGTGAAGCTGAGCCGTTCCGATATCGGGGTGCTGCTTGATGCGGACGGCCAAAATTTGACAGTCGTGACAGAGGAAGGACAAATCGTCGACGAATCGGTCCTGTCGGTCCTGCAAATCGTTCTGCAGCTGCAGCAGCAGGAAGGGGAGCTTTACGTGCCCGTTCACGTCCCCGGCATTGTCGAAGGACTGGGCGCAAGGTACGACCGTAAAGTGATCCGTACGAAGGCGGACCGCCGCTCGGTGATGGAAGGCTGCCAAACCGACGGCTTTCATCCCGCCTTCGACGGCTTATATATATTCGTTCATCTGCTTGAGCAGCTGGCGCAGCAGGATTGCGACTTGTCGGAGCTGGTCGGCGCTATTCCGAGCTTCTCGATGATGAGGCGCAGCGTAGACTGCCCATGGCAGGATAAGGGCAAAGTCATGCGATGCTTGATGGAGGAAATCGAGGGCAAACGCGTCGAGCTGATCGACGGCATCAAGGTATTTCACGAGGGCGGCTGGACGCTCATTTTACCGGACAGCGACGAGCCTGTCGTACAGGTTTACGCACATGCCGTTTCGCGGCAGAAAGCCGAGGAGCTCGCCTATATGTACATGCGGAAAATCGAAGATTACCGAAGAAGACAAAGCGTATCGTGATGAGCGGAGCCGGGAGCCGAAACCGGCTCTTCTTTTTTTGTCCGAAAGGGAATCAAGCACGAATCCGGGCGGATGACCATACAATACCGGAGATACGGTTAAGGAGAGGATTATTTTGCATAGATTGACGCTTGAAGTTGCCAAAACATTGCTTGCCGCCGCGGAAAGGAAAGCGAGAGAGCTCGGGCTTTCCTGCGATATCGCGATCGTTGACGACGGGGCTAACCTTGTCGCGTTCTACCGCATGGACAATGCGCGGATAGCCGGCATCGACATCTCGCAAAGCAAGGCCTGGACAAGTGTGGCGATGAGAATGCCTACATCGAATTTGGCCCAGAGCGCTCAGCCGGGGGGGCCGACCTTCGGGATCAATACGACGAACAACGGGAAGCTCGTTATTCTGGGAGGCGGCATTCCGCTGGTCAGAGGCGGCACAATCTACGGGGGTGTCGGGGTGAGCGGCGGTACCAGCGCACAGGATATCGAGGTGGCCAATGCCGCGGTCCATGCATTCGAGAGCATGCGCGGGGCGAGCGAACCCGGAGGACCGCAGTTCGGGTCGGTACGCATAGGCTCGGTGAATCCGTATATTTAAAGCGGCAAACAACATATGCTCCGCCCGGAAGGGATTGCCATTGACGATGGCGATCCCTTTTTTACCGTGATTCAGCGCTGCCTGCTGCCCGCCGAGCGCGATGTCTCGTTATGGAACATGACGGTTCTGTTAAATACGCACCGAACGGGAAAAATAAACTTCATCTTGCGCTTCAAACTACTCGATTGTTCGCTCATTTTCGTTTATCATCAAATGGCGAGAATATCCCGTTTTTTTAAAGTTTATCAGAACTGAGAAGGTCGGTTCCTTAACCCTTTTTAGATGGAAAAGTCGTTGTTTTTAGTGCGCGATGGGGAACGTATGTGCTATAATGGCTGAGGAAGGAGCTTGTAAAAGGCTGGAATAAAAGTGGAAAAACGTTCCGGTACCCGTCGGAAACGCGTTTGCCTGCGGCCTGCTGTGCCCGCATCGCGGTGACCGGCAAAAAGAGGTTAAAAACTGTGCGAAGAATCTCCGTCTTCAAGCCATAAGCGCTGGCAGCAAGAGCATTCAAGAAATGCACAGATAAAAAGAGGAGTGAGAAAGTGAATACTGCTGGAACGTCAGCATCCCCGGCTTCGCAAGAGCTTGGGAATGTAAAAAAGCTTCCGATTATGATTTCGCTTATTATCGGGGCATTTTTCTCGATTTTAAATGAAACGCTGCTGAATATCGCTTTTCCCCAACTGATGGTCGAGCTGAAGGTATCGGCTTCGACGCTTCAGTGGCTCGCGACAGGTTATATGCTTGTTGTCGGCGTGCTGGTCCCCGCATCGGCCTTGCTGGTGCAATGGTTTACAACGAGACAAATGTTTTTGGGCGCCATGACGCTGTTCACCGTAGGCACGCTCGTGTGCGCAATTGCGCCCGGATTCGAATTTCTGCTGACCGGCCGTTTGCTGCAAGCGGCGGGAACCGGTCTGATGCTGCCCGTCATGATGAACACGATACTCGTGTTGTATCCCCCGGAGAAGCGCGGAGCCGCAATGGGAACCATAGGGCTTGTCATCATGTTCGCTCCGGCTATAGGACCTACGCTTTCCGGCCTCATTCTGGAGTCCTTGCAATGGCGCTGGTTGTTTTTCATGGTGCTGCCTTTCGCCGTATTCTCCGTCGTGTTCGCCTTCATTTATTTGAAAAACGTGTCGCAGCCTACTAAGCCGAAGGTGGACGTGCTGTCCATCATTTTGTCTACGATCGGCTTCGGCGGCATCGTCTACGGGTTCAGCAGCTCGGGAGAAGGCCATGGCGGCTGGACAAGCCCTGAGGTATACGGAACCGTTATTGTAGGCGGGATCGCTCTTCTGCTGTTCGTATTCCGGCAATTGAAGGTGAAGGAACCGCTGATGGATCTTCGCGCGTTCAAGTTTCCGATGTTCTCACTGACCACGATCCTCTTGATTATTATGATGATGACGCTGTTTTCGACCATGTCGCTTTTGCCTTTCCTGTTTCAGGGAGCTCTAGGCTTAACGGTATTTGCATCGGGGCTGCTGATGCTGCCGGGCAGCCTTCTTAACGGACTGATTTCTCCGATCACGGGTAAGCTATTCGACAAGTTCGGCCCGAGGGCGCTTGTCATTCCAGGCTCTGCGTTCTTGGTCATCATCATGTGGTTTTTCACGCAGGTGACCGCCGAGACGACCAAAACGACGTTTCTCATCCTGCACATCTGCATGATGGTATCGATCTCCATGATCATGATGCCGGCGCAGACGAACGGCTTGAACCAACTACCGCCGCGCTATTATCCGCACGGGACGGCTATTCTTAACACGCTGCAGCAGGTAGCGGGTGCGATCGGAGTTGCTTTATTCATCGGCGTGATGTCATCGGGACAACGCAAATTTCTGGAGACTTCGACCGACCCGACTTCGCCGGCACAAATGGCTCAAGCGATGGTCTCAGGCGTGCATAACGCCTTCATGATCGGTCTTGGTTTTGCCGTACTCGCCTTCCTGCTGGCGCTGTTCCTGAAACGCACGCAGTCGGCGAAGGAGTAGGGAAGCAAGCTTTACTCGAACATCCTTACACACAACTGACCAAAACGCCCTTTCGCTTCCCAGAAGGAAGACGGAAGGGCGTTTTATTAGAATACAAGAATTTATATGCTTCACCTATCAAGTGCTTATATTTCATCGGTAAACGCGTTTGTCCGTAGCTTATGCTTACGAAGTCGCTTTCTTCGAAAGCGTTTAGGACGGCGAAGCCGTTTATCCTTGTTTGAAATATTTCGGCCGGTTCGGGACGCGTATCCGAACCGGCCGATTGGCGTATTTAAGCTTCCGCTGCAGGCTTAGCCGCGTTTCCTGCCGCTTCCGGCATACGATTGGACGTACGGAGCGGTATTTCACGCAGGAAGAAGACGAGCAGCAAAGCGACGACAAGCAGTGCGCCGCCGGACAAAAAGACGGTTGTCAGCGAATGGCTGAGCGCATCCTTGAGCATATCGATCATCTTCACGAACATCGGCTGGATTTGATCGGGCAAATCCGCTTTGATCTGATCCAGCTTGGCGTGATCGAGCAGCAGCTGCGGATTTTGCAGAGCGGACATCTGTTCGGCCGTCTTCGGATCCAGCTTCGACATATCGACGCCTTTGCCGTCGGCGATATCCGCCTTCAGGTTGCTGGCGAGGCTAGACGACATGATCGTACCCATAACCGCGATTCCGATCGTACCGCCCATGTTTCTGAACAGCTGGGAAGAAGCGGTCGCTACGCCGAGCATGTTCGGACTCACCGCATTTTGCACCGTAAGCGAGAATACCGGCATGCCGAGTCCGAGGCCGAAGCCGAATACGATCATGCTGAGTACGGCGAACCAGATGCTGTTCATGTAAGCCATCATGATCATGCCTGCAACCATGATCAGAATGCCGAACAGCGCAAACCGCTTATATTTGCCGGTTTTCGTAATCCATTTCCCCGTAAAGGCGCTGATAACGACCATACTGATCGACATCGGCATCGTTACATAACCCGAGTACGTAGGGGAAATGCCCTCGACCCCTTGCACGAAGAAGGGCAAATAAATAAGGGCGCCCATCATCCCGGCATTCATAAGGAAGCCCGAAAGATTCGAGATGGTGACAATGCTGTTGCGGAACAGTGATAACGGGAGTACGGGGCTTTTGACCTTCGTCTCCACGATTGCGAAAATAACCAAAGCGACAAAAGCTGCAGCGAACAAGCTAATGATTTGCGACGAGCCCCAATCGTATTTTGTGCCCGCCCATGAGAAGCCGAGCAGCAGCGGCACGATGGCGAGAGTCAGGAACAAGGAACCGAAATAGTCGATCGATTCGGATTGTTTTTTCTCGGCTTTCGGGAACAATAGCAGAATAAGCACGAAGGCTAATACCCCAAGCGGCAGGAAAATCCAAAAGACCCATTTCCAATTCATATGGTCGACGATAAAGCCGCCGAGCGTGGGGCCGAGTATACTTGAGAATCCGAAGACGGCCATCATGATGCCGGTCCATTTGCCGCGCTCCCGCGGAGCGAACAAATCCCCGACTGCAGTAAAGGCGGATGCCATAATGATGCCGGCGCCGATCCCTTGAATGCCCCGGTAAGTAATCATTTGAAAAATATCCGTCGACGTTCCTGTCAAAAACGCGCCAATCATAAAGAAGACGATACCGGACAGGATGAAGGGCTTGCGTCCGTAAATGTCGGAAAGCTTGCCGACCAGCACCGTTGCTATCGTCGAGGTCAGCATATAGATGGTGATGACCCAAGTGTAATAATCCATTCCCCCGAGAATGGCAATAATGCGGGGCATCGCCGTACTTACGATCGTTTGGTTGATTGCGGCGAAAAACATCGCTGCGATGATCGCAATCATGATCGTTATTTTTCGTTTATGCGTTAAATGCTCCATGTTTCGCTTCTACTCCTTTTCTGAAAAATCTGCGCGGTTTAATACATCCAATAAAATTCTCTTCATATGCTCCAAATCTTCATCCGGCAGATGTTTGAAAAAAGAAGAGACGGTTTCTTTGTTTTTATTGATGAGCATCTCGATCTTCGAATTCCCTTGCTCCGTTATCCGCAAAAAAACGACCCGGCGGTCTCCGCTGCATCGTTCACGCTCAATCAGGTCTCGTTCGATCAGCTTATCCGCCATTCCCGTAATCGCACCGGGCGTGACATCCAGCGCTTCGGCCAGTGCCGCTACTTTTTGCGGTCCTTCTTGGCTCAAACGATATAACAAGCGGAACTGCGTAATCGATAATTTATCGGCTTCGACCAGCTTATCCCATTCCTGCTTCACCCGTTTATAGAAGCTTTTCAGAAGTGCGTGTAATTCTAAGTACTGGGAACCGCTAGCCATGTCCCTCCCCCTTGTCTCATTTGTTTTATTAGTAAATAGTTTAGTAATAAACTTTATTTTAGGATTTTACTCCGATCCATATTCAGCGTCAAACCGGGTGACCTTGGATATACCCCGATTTAAGACGATTTACAGCCGGAAAGGTTTAAGAATAGCCGTTTCTCTGTTGATTAGGGGCAAGGATGAACGGTTACGCCGTTCCTTAAGGACAACGCGTTTACCGAGTTTTAGAGCCGCACCTACAATATACTTTCCGATAAAACAAAAAGAGAATCCTCCCGGATTCTCTTTTTACAGCCCTATGTTGCTCTCTTCGAGTCGAATTCCATCTTAACCGGATTTCCTGTCAGGGGCTGTTAGTGGAAGAGCCTTGAGGCAAATCGGCAGCACGATGAGAGGCGAACCATTCGTCTATGGCATGGATCGCGCGGGCTTCCGCCTCGGGGGGGAAAAGATGGCCGAGCCCTTCGAACAGCTCGAGCTTATACTTCGCGCCGGCGCGTTCCAGCGCATCGGCCAACAGCCGGCTGTGTGCGACGCCGACGTTGTCGTCGGACGTGCCGTGCACAATGAGCACCGGCTTCCGGATGCGGTCCGCCCAGATGTGCGGCGAGCGATCCTCGTACGCCTCGCGGTTTTTGCCCGGATGGCCGACGACGCGCTTCAGCATGCGGCGCAAATCGACGCGCTCCTCATAGGTGAGGAGCAGGTCGCTGACGCCGTTCCACACGGCGGCAGGGCCGGCGTCGGCGCAGTCGCGCGCGGCGAGCAGCGCCATAATCGCGCCGCGCGAAAAGCCGGCCAGCGCGATCGGAGCGCTCGTCACCACGTCCGGAAGCGAGCGCATAAGCTTGAAGGCGTTGTATACGTCGAAGCGGTCTTCCCCGCCGAATTTATCGATGCCTTCTCCGCTTGCGGAGCCGCGGTAGAACGGCGCGAAGACGGCGTAGCCTTTGGCGGCCAAGGCGGCCGCATGATTCATCCGGACCATGCCGAAGCCGCCAATGCCGCCACGGCAGTATAACAATCCCGGGTACGGACCTCCACCCCCGGGAACGAGCAAATACCCTTTGACATGCAAATTGCCGCTTTTATAGGTCATCTCATGCAGGGAAAGTCCCGGCGCCGGCGCATCCAGCAGTACGCTGGAGACAATCGTGCCGTCCGCGATTTCCGTATCGCTATTGTTTGTCATGGCGATCTCCTTATGCGGGCTCTTTTTCAAGTATCATACAGTTGTACTTGTGCCTATGCAAGATTGGCGGATTTCGGCCCGAACGGCAGACATGACTCCCTACATGGAAACATGCTACTATGGGGATAGAATAGGAGGGGTTCCTTCATGAATAAAGCGGCAAAAATTATGGGGATTTCATTTCCGAAGTTCACCATGGATCAATGCCTTCAAATACTAAGCGATGTAGCGGGACGGAAGAAAACGGAGCTTTTCCATGTCGTAACCGGCAACCCGGAAATTGTGATGTCTTGCCAGCACGACGATGAATTGCGCGGCATTATCGACCGGGCGGGTCTTATTACTGCCGACGGGATCGGGATCGTTATGATTTCCCGGATGAGAGGCGGGGATCTTCCGGAGAGGGTCACCGGGTGCGACCTATTAATAAAGCTGCTCGAGACCGGCGACCGGGAAAAATGGTCATTTTATTTTCTCGGAGCAGACGAACCGACGAGCCTCAAAGCGGCGGAAGTGATCGCTCGAAAACACCCCAATGTATCCATAGCGGGCAGGCATCACGGTTTTTTCAAAGAAGAGGAAGAAGCGAAAATCGTGGAAGAAATCAATGCCGCGGCTCCCGACTTTTTAATAGTCGCGCTTGGAGCCCCTTATGCCGAACGGTGGATCCATAAATATAGGAACAGCTTGAATGCCAAAATCGCAATCGGCGTCGGCGGAAGCCTCGATACGATCGCGGGGAAAGTCAAAAGAGCGCCCGAAATTTGGCGGAAAATTCATTTGGAATGGCTGTTCAGACTGATCAAGCAGCCGTCGAGATGGAGAAGACAGTTGATTTTACCGCGGTTCGCGGTCAGGGCGTTATTTTATAGGGAGAAGAGCTGAACGGTGCGGGACTAAGACGAAAAGGCGTGGCTTCGCCAAAATTACAACTGCCATTGAGGCCCTTTTGTACGCTGTAGTCCGAAAATTCCCTCTTGGAGCAAGGAAACTAGGCTTCACATACGCTGCAATCCGAATTTGCCTGCTTGGAGAACGGTTTTACCGGTATGTCAAATCCAAAAGCCGCTGCAAGCGGGCATTTTCGGACTGAAGGCGAGGAACGGAGTTCGGGTTCGATTTCAAGCGGGCAAAATCGGACTGCAGCATATGCAAGTGGCGAGCATTTGACGTTCATGGAAAGAAGAAGTTGCATCGGATCGGCGAGCGGCGAGTGCGATTTCGTGTTTGTGGCGCCCGGGAGGATTTGCAGACTCGAGAAGCTGCTTGAAGTCCGGAAAGATAGGGACAGGATGAAAAGTAGTTGGCGGAGAAGGCGTCTGATTAACAGGGCTTAGGCGCGATCGAAATGGCTGTCCTTTTTATGTCGAGAAATGCCAGGCCTTAAGCGATTTGGTACAATCAGGTTAGGAATATAAGGGGAATCCATCGCCAAAGGAGAGCTTGAGTTGATTAAAGTTGCGATTATCGGAGCAGGCGGTATAGCGGTAGGACATTTGGAAGCGTTTAAACTTGTTCAAGGGATGCAGGCGGTCGCCATTGCCGACATCAATGAAGAAAGAGCCGCGCAGATGGCGAACGAATACGGTTTGACGGCCTACACGGATTACAGGAAAATGGTCGTCGAGCAAAAGCCGGATGCGGTCATCATTACGCTGCCGCATTTTTTGCATAAGCCTGCCGCAATCGAGTGCGCGGAGCTTGGGTGCCATATTTATTTGGAGAAGCCGATGGCAATGGATGAAGCCGAATGCGACGAGATTATCGCAGCTGCGGAGCGTCACGGCGTTAAACTGATGGTCGGTCATACGCAGCATTATTTGCCTGCCAACCGGTGTGCGAAGGAGATTATCCGGGAAGGCAGCCTCGGCAAGCTCGTTATGATCAATGACGAGCGTCATTCCTTTTATTTCACGGACGCACGGCCCCAGTGGTTTCTCGAAAAGGACAAGTCGGGCGGCGGCATCATGATGAATCTGGGCTCGCATTCGCTCGACCGGATTCAGTGGCTGACGGATTGCCGGTTTACGCGGATCAAAGGCTCGATTTCCTTTCACGGAAACCGCGGCGATGTCGAGGGCAGCGGGATCGTTTACGGAGAAACGTCGATCGGCGTTCCGGTCACATTATGTTTGTCAGGCTACAAAGGCTCGACGAAAAATGAACTGGAGCTCATGTTTACGGAGGGTATGCTTCGTGTCGATGTAGGCGGCAAAGTGGAGATAAGCCGCGGCGGCGCTTTCGAGGAGGTGCCGATCGAGGATCAAACGGAGCCGTTCCTGCTCCAGCTGAACGATTTCCGCAAGCTTATCGAAACCGGCGCGGAGCCTTACTGCAACGGCGAATACGCCAAGTCGGTCATCGCTGCCGTACAAGCGATTTACCGCTCGCACGAGCTCGGCGTCGAGGTCGATGTGAAGGCGTGAAAATGACGATAGCAAGGGGCTCGAGGGTGGTCCCGGCGAATGAGACGCCAGGCGCTTGTACGGGTGCCGGATGTTAGGTGAAATCCAAAAAAGAAGCTTTCAAATCCGCTGAAAACGCGGAGATGGAAGCTTCTTTTTTTCTACTAAGAAGGCAGGAAAGCCGTTTATTCTCCTATTTCCCGAATGCCAGCATCGTGCCCGCGATAATTTCGGCGGCAAGCGCAACTTGCTTCAGCTCCACCCATTCGTCCTTCGTATGGGCTTGATCGATCGAGCCAGGTCCGAATACGACGGACGGGATGCCAACCCTCGTCAGCTTGCTCGCATCCGTCCCGTAAGGAACGCCGTGTGTCCGCACTTCGCCGATTTTCTCCGCAGCCTTCGCCGTTACTAATCTGACGATTTCGCTATCCGGGCTCGTGTCCATCGCATAATCGAGCACGAAGGGCGGATGGACGATAAGCTTGAGCGTTCCGTCTTCCTGCGCGAATCGCGTCAGCTCCTCTTGAATTTCGCGCCAAACCTGATCGCTGTCTTCACCGGGAACCGTTCGCCGGTCGATTTTGATGAGGCATCGCTCGGGTATCGTGTTGGGGGCCACGCCGCCCGTAATTTCCGTCACGCTAAGCGTCGGCCGGCCGACGAGCGGATGAAAGGCGCCTTGCAGACGCTCACTCATCGTCCGGTCGATGTGGTGCACAACCTTCATCATGCCGCTGATGGCGTTAACACCTTCTTCGGGCTTGGATGAATGCGCGGAAACCCCGATCGTCTCGATCATGCAGCGGACGACTCCTTTATGCGCGACGACTGCATGAAGCCCGGTCGGCTCGCCTACAACGGCGGCGGCCAATCGGTGCCCGGACTCAAGGACGTCCAGCACGCCGAGAAAATTGACCTCCTCGTCGACGGTCGCGGCCAAATAAACGGGAACGGGAGGTTTGATCCCGTTCTCGACAAACCATTCCAAGGCCGCCAGCATAGCCGCCAGCGACGCCTTCGTATCGCAGGCACCGCGGCCGTAAAGCTTGCCGTCGCGAATTTCCGCGCCGTACGGATCAATCGTCATGTTCGCGATCTGCACCGTGTCCATATGCGCCTCGAGCAGCAAGCCGGGCGCATCGGCCGATATTCCCGGCAGGATGCCGATCACATTGGGCCGGTCCGGCCGCACCTCTCTGCGCTCGGAAGCCAGACCGAGCCGTGAGAGGAAGGCTTCGACATAGTCGGCCATATCGCGTTCGGGTACGCCGCCTTCGAAATTCGGATTGACGCTCGGAATGCGCACCAAATCCTGCAAAATTTGAGTTACTCTCGCCTCGTTGATACGAATGCTTGTCATGCTTGTCATGCAGCTCTCCCCCGATCGTCAGGCTTAATAGTTGCGTCCGCGCGCATCGACCTTGATACGCTCCGTGACATCGCCTCCGCGTACGCCATAGATGTAATCGTTCAAATTCGGAATGACGCACGAATGATTGGGAATGATTTCGATCCGATCGCCGATCGACAGCTTCACCTTGCCGGGGTCGAAGCGGAGCATGCCGTGCTCCTCGTTGAGCGCGGCTACCGTAATGTCCGGGCGGCCGACAACGATGCCGAAGCCGTCGCCGTGATGCGCCCTGTCGCTGGTCAGCGCCTTGGTGCCCGCATCGATCGTTGCCATGCCCGGCAGCGGCATGCTGACGACGGTAGCCGCCACGCGAAGCGCGCAATCGGCTTCCTCAGCCAAGCCCATCTGTACGGCCGATACGTCGTTGAATATATAATTGCCCGCCCGTACCTCCGTAACGCCGGCCGCATACTCGCATAGCTTCGCGGTTGGCGTCGACCCTGAGCTGACCGTGTTTACCGCGATGCCCGCTTGGCGCAAATCCGCGACGACACGGCCGATCGTCTCGGATTCGTTCTGAACGTCGGCGGCGATCGCGTCCGGATTTCCGCTGCGGTAGATCAATCCGAAGTAGGCCATAATGCCTTCGATTTGAATGCCCGGCAGCTCGCGAAGCTGTACGGCGAAGTCGACGATGTCTTGTCCCGGCTGTCTTCCGCCGCGATGCAGCCCGCCGTCCAGTTCGATCAGAACGCGTATAGGCTTGCCCGAGCGGACGCCGACGGCCGATAATCCTTGCGCGGCTTCCCAGCTGTCGACGGTTACGGAGACGCGAATCCGGTTATGCAGCCGTTCCAGACGCTCGAGATTTCGTTCTCCGACGATGGCGAAAGCGATAAGGATATCGTCGATGCCGAGTTCCGCGAACGTTTCCGCCTCGGCCAGCTTGGCCACCGTAATCCCGACCGCGCCGGCGGCAAGCTGCATGCTCGCGAGCCGCAGCGTTTTATGGGTTTTGATATGGGGGCGGTGGCTGAGTTGATGATCGGCCAGTTTCCGGGCCATTTTCCCGATATTGCGTTCGACCGTGTCCAAATCGACGAAGGCGTACGGCGTCGCCGGGGTATCGTTGAAAGAAGTGTCGGATGTCCGTGTCATGGCGTTTCACCTCGATAAGTTATTTTCAACATCCTTGCGATGGGGCGTATTTGTCCCGGTATTCCTGCGGCGTAAGCCCCGTATGTTTCTTGAATACGTTGATGAACGAATGCGCCCGTTGATAGCCGATGCCGGCTGCGATTTCGTATATTTTATCAGGCGTGTGCAAAAGCAGGTGCGCGGCCTTATCCATGCGGAGCCGGTACACGTAATCGCTCAAATTCTCGCCGGTTTCCAGCTTGAATATTTTCGAGATGTACACCGGATGCATATAAACGTGCTCCGCGATGGCCGTCAAGGATACGTCATCCGCCAGACGGCGCTCCACGAATTGCTGGACGTCGGCGATCAGCTTCGTCCGCGACGATTTCGTTTCGCTCTCGGTTTCGCTGCGCAAGCTTCCCATGACCGAAGCCGTCCAATCCCGGAGCTGCTGGACGGACCGGTACGGCACTCCTTGCAAAAGCTTTTCGTAGCCGGCTCCGATCAGTCCGGAGAGCGGCCTGCCGTTCTTGTGGGCGTAATAAGACGCCGCCGAGGCGATGGCGAAATAGGCTTCGAGAAGCAGCTCCTCGATCTCGCTGCGTTTGGTTTGAAGCTCGCCGAAAATACGATCGAGCCGCTCGTCGGCCAGCGTCCATTGCCCTGCTTCAAGCAGCTGCGCCAGCGTCGGCAGCTCGTATAAGGAAGCGACCGACCTTACCTCCGCCGCTTCAGGCGGCTCTTCGGCTACGGTCAGGACGAGATCCTGCTCCGCGCCGACTCTTCTGCGCAGCGCGGATAAAGCGCCGTCGTAAAGCGCCGACAGATCGTGCGGAAACGTTCCTCTGCGGCTGATCAGCACCGTCGCCTCGCCTTTCAAAAACGTATGAACGGCGTCCTGCAGCTGTGCGGCCGTCCGTTCGAGCGATTGCTGCTGCTCTTCTTCCTTGTCGCCCTCGCCGGCTATCGCCGAAACGGCAAAAACGAGATAATCATGCGTATCTTTCCCGTACCAAAGCCTATAGCTCGGAGTAAACAGCTCCTCGGCGATATTGCCGACGGCATATTCCACAAGCGCCAGGCCGCGCTGGTCGTATCCGTAAAACGGCTTCTCGAGACGTACGAGCAGCAGGGAGAACGGCTCGCCGAAAAAATCGGGCATGCCGAGCATCGCCATTTTGTCCTGCAGATCGGACGCGGAATACCGCTTGCCCAGAATCAGCTCGCTAAGCAGGGTGCTTCGCAGCTGGGGCAAATTCTCGCGGAGGGTCCGCGCGATCCGCTCCTGCGAAATAATCGCGTTCCACTCCTCCCGAAGCGCCTGCAAAATTCGCGAAACGGTCTCGAGCAGCTCGTCGTCGGGTACCGGCTTGAGCAGATAGCTTGCCGTGCCATGAAGAATCGCTTCCTTGGCATATTCGAATTCGGCATGGCCGGACAGCAAAATGCATTTCGTTCTTTTCCATTTGTCGCGAATCTGCTCGGAAAGCTCAAGGCCTGACATGCCCGGCATCCGGATATCCGTTATGACGATGTCGATCGTTTGCAGGCTCAGCCGCTCAAGCGCTTCATAAGCGGAGTACGCCTTATGAACGGCCGTTATGCCGATCCGTTCCCACGGAACAAGCTCGGAGAGGCGTTCCACTACGTGGGCCTCGTCATCCACGATCAATAGCTGCGCCATCTTCCGCATCCCTCCTCCACATAAGCGTCACGCGCAAGCCTCCTAGCGGGCTACGCGACAGCCGTAACCCCGCGCCTTCGCCGAACACGTAATGCAGCCGCTGATGCACGTTCCAGACGCCGAAGCCCGAAGCCGTCTCGATCGGGAGCGACAGCTGCCGCTCTAAGCTTGCGAAGGCTTCATCCGTCAGTCCGATGCCGTTGTCGTCAACGACGATTTCGCATGTATCCTGGTACAAGCAGCCGGTGATGCGGATGATCCCGTCCCCCGGCTTGTTCTCGATGCCGTGAACGATCGCGTTCTCCACGATCGGCTGCAGCAGCAGGCGGGGGAGAGGCAGCTCCAGCATGGCTTCCGGAACGTCGATCTCATAATGGAGCCTTTGCAGCCGCAGGTTGTGAATCGTCAAATAATTGCCGACGAGCTTCAGTTCCTCGCGAAGAGGTGCCGTCCGTTCTTCCATGCGTGTCGTATAGCGGTAATATTCGGCCAAATTTTGTGCCATCGCCACAACGGACTTCGTATCTTGAAGCATAGCCGTATTGATGATGAAGAACAAGCTGTTATAGAGAAAATGCGGATTGATCTGGGCTTGAAGCTGCTTGAGCGTCGCTTCGTGCAGCCGGATTTTCTCGGCGTAAACCCGCTGGACCAAATCTTGAATTTGTTCGGCCATTTCGTTGAACCGCTCGAACAGAAAATCGAATTCATTATCCGGCCGGAAACGGATGCGCGCGGACAAATCGCCTTTCTTAAGCAATTGAACGCCGTGCAAGAGCTTGCCGATCGGCTTCTGGACGTTGCGGTACAGCAAATAAGCGGCCAGCAGGCTCATCGCCAGCAGCATCCCGAGCGTCGTGTAGAACAAGGCGTTCGTTTGGCGGATCGGCGCCAAAATGCTGTCGACAGGCACATAATCGACCAAATACCAGCCGAGCTGTTTGGATTTCACGTAGTAAACGGCGACCTGCCGTCCGGCAAGCGTCGTGACGAGCCGTCCGCTTTCCTTCATCTGCTGCGGATCCAGAATGGGAAGGAGTGCTTGGACGGAGTCCGCATTCATCGTCGAGCCGCCGATCGGAGGGAGGCCGCTGCGGTAAAGGAACGGATCGCCTTTGCTACCGAGCTTGACCTGGTCCAGCATCGAGGAAATGTTGGCGGCCGGAAAGCTTACCTGGATCATCGAGTCGATTTCCGAAGGCTTGACTGCACCGACGGGATCGACGATTTGCCGGGTAAAACGCGCTCCGGGCGTCCTCGCATCGCTTCTGACGGTCGCATCGTATGTCCAATCGGCGAGAGGTGCGAAATTGCCGACATCCTCCGGATCGTATTCCTTAAACAGATTCGATGAAATGACCATGCGATCCTTCGGCAAATACAGCGTCAAATCGTTCGTCCATGCGCTGGACACACTCTGGAGGCTCAGCTTCTGCATAAGTCTCGTTTGTTCGCGCAGCTTGTCGTAGGGCTTCGGCTTGTCCGAGCGGTGATCGACAAACTCGCGCAAGTAAGGGTCGGAGCTCAAAATACCGGGAAACATCGCAAGCTGCTCGACCGTCGTATCAAACTGCTGAAGGAAGAAGGACAGCCGGCTGAGGCTCGACGACTGAATTTCGTCCCGGACCACATCAACGCTGACCTTGTTCGTGTAAATGTACAAGAACAGTACAGGCGTCAGCAGCAGGACGATGAGTACAATCACCTTGCTGAAAATCGTCGGTTTTCCCGCCATCGGCAATCCCGCCCTTACGATTGGTATATATTATACTTGTTTCATGTTATCCCTTCACGGCGCCTGCCGCCAGACCGCTGACGATATAACGCTGAGCCACCAGCGCGATTATGAGTACCGGAAGCGTAATGATGCAGGCGGCGGCCATCAAGGCGCCCCAGTTGATTTCCGAGTAGGACATGAAGTTGAATACGGCTACGGGCAGCGTTTTGGTCTTGTCGCCGGCCAGAATGATCGAGAACATGAAGTTGTTCCAAGAGAAAATGAACGACAGAAGCGACGATGTTATAATGCCGGGGCCCGATATCGGGAGCACGATTCTCCGGAACACTTGCGTGCGGGTGCAGCCGTCGATTAGCCCGGCTTCCTCGATCTCGGTCGGAAGCCCTTCGAAGAACGAAATCATAATCCAAATAATGAACGGAAGCCCGACCAGCATATGGCTCAAAATAAGCGAAGTGAAGCTGTCCACCATCCCGAGCTTGGAGAAAATAATGAACCACGGAATCAGGAAGGTGATGCCGGGAATAATACGCGCGACGAGAATGACGAGTCCGAGTCCTTGCAAGCGGTAACGGGCGATCGCATAAGCCGCAGGAAGCCCGAGCAGCAGCGATCCGAGCGTCGACCCGAGCGCGACGATAAAGCTGTTGACGATAAACTTCAGGAAATCGTACTGGTTAAAGACGCTTTCATAGTTTTTGCCCGTAGGCTGAAAGACGAAAAATTGGTCGGTCGACATGATCTGCGACTGCGTTTTGAACGAGGCCAGCAGCATCCAGATGAACGGGAACGAGAAGGCGAGCACGACGACAAGCGTCAAGCCGGATAAAAGGGCGTTCGCTAACCGTTTGTTCTTTTTCATGAGGACACCTCCAGCCGTTTGCGGAACCAGATCATGATGAGCGTAAGGCCCATAACCAGCGCGAAAAAGACAACGAGCAGCGAAGACGCCATCCCGAGCTTGAAGTATTGGAACCCGAGCGTATAGCCGTAAATGTTAAGCGTCTCGGATTTCATGTTCGGACCGCCCTGTGTGGTGGAATAAATGATGTCGAACGTTTTGAGCACGTCGATCAGCCGCAGCATGACGGCGACGATAATCGTCGGACGCAGCATGGGCAGCGTAAGGTGCACGAATTTTTGCCAGACCGTCGCTCCGTCCACATCGGCCGCCTCGTAAGGCTCGGAAGGCAGCGTCGCTAATCCGGCCATGACGATCAGAGCGACCATCGGCGTCCATTCCCACACGTCGATCAAGATCAGGGAAGGGATAACCTGCTTCGGAGACGCGATCCAGAGCTGCGGGTCGAAGCCGAGCGATTTGAGCAAAATGTTGGCCACGCCGATCGACGGCTCGTAAATAAGCAGCCAAACGAGCCCCATGGCGACGGGGGTCGCCACCATCGGCAGCAGGAACAGCGTTTTGACGATGTTTTTGCCGCGAAAATCGCGGTACAGCAGCATCGCGATCGCTACGCCGAGCACCGTCTCGAGCGCAAGGGCGCCGATGGAGAAAGTAAACGTATTTTTGACGGATTCCCAAAATCGGGTGTCGGACAACAAGGCGCTGTAATTATCGAGCCCCACCCATTTAGGCGGCGTGGTGGACGACATGCTCCATTCGAAGAAGCTTATTCTAAATGTGTAGACGATGGGGAATACCATCATCAATAGAACAAACAAGACCGCGGGCATCGTGTAAATCCATTTCAAGTTGCGGTCGAACCAGTTCGTCGGCATACTATCATCCTTTCCATATCGAGCTGCGGATAAGCAAAAGGGGGCGCCGCATAAGCGCGCACCCCCGTTCCCGCTCGGATTCATTAAGAAGGCTTATTAGGTGCGCCGGATATATCCGTTCACGCACTTTCTCGCAGGGCAGCGGCTTCTCTCAGGAAAAGCCGGGCCCTTTATTTTCCGTTCTCTTTGTCGATCAGAACCTGGAATTCCTTATTCGCCTGATCGGCCGCCGCTCTTCGCCGCTGATCGCCTTCTGGACGATCGCGCCGATGATGTCGCGCGCTTCGCTGACTTTGTCGACCGGAGGCAAGGAATGATCGACGCCGCCTTTTTGCGTTTCTCTCGTCACTTCCGCCAGCTCCTTAGGGAAAGCGGTCGTGCCTTCCGGATTGTCCCATACGGACATCCGCGCGCCCGGATTGCCTTTTTTCTGCGTAGCCAGCACGATCTCTTTGCTCGAAGCCCATTGGATGAAAGCCCAAGCTGCGTCTTTGTTGGCGGACTTGGCGTTCATTGCGAGTCCCCACGACGTAATGTTAAAAGGCTGAGAGCCGTTTTTGCCGGCCGGGAACTGAGCGAAGCCGACTTGATCGGCGATTTTCGATTTTTCCGGATCGGTCGCGTTTTTGAAAAGAGAGTTGGCGTCCGCGAAGAAGGCGGCCTTGCCTTGGGCGAATACGCCGATCGCTTGCGGCCACGACATGTTGAGCACGCCCGGAGGGCCGTAATCCTTCAGAAGCGTAGCGTAGGTCGTCATGCCTTTGACCGCTTCCGGCGTGTTGACGGTCGCTTTGCCGTCCTTCATGAAATCGCTGCCCTCGGAATACATGAACGAGGAAATTTGCGACACGAGAGCGGAACGCTGGCCGCGTGCGGCGAAGCCGTACATTTCGTTTTTCGGATCGTTCAGTTTTTTCGCCGCTTCCAGCAGCTCGTCCATCGTTTTGGGAACGGCGATGCCGGCTTTTTGCAGCAGGTCCTTGCGGTAGTACAAAATGTGCTGCTCCGTTATGATCGGAATGCCGTAAATTTTCCCGTCAACGGTATTGGAACCGATGGACGCTTTGGAAAAGTCGTTGAAATCGTATGCGGCATCTTTCTTTGTGTAGTCGTCCAGCGGCGTGATCCAGCCGTTCTTGACGAACAGCTTCGCTTGTTGGAGAGGGCTGTACATGAACACGTCCGGCGTAGCCGAGGCGGCCGTCAGCTGCACGGTCAGCTTTTGCGCCAGCTGGTCTTCAAAAAAGCTCTGCACGTCGACCTTCATTCCGGTGCTTTCTTCGAATTGCGGCAGCATCTCTTTAATGGCGTCGCCCCAAGGATGGTTGGCCGTTACGATCGACAGCTTCTTCCCTGCGAACGGCTTGTCCGCGGTTTGACCCGATTTGTCATTGCTTGTATTCGCGCCTCCGCAAGCGGAAAGCAGAGCGGCGGACATTGCGGAAAGGATACCGACATTCAACACGCGCTTCATGGTTTGATTCATAACCTGTGACCTCCCAATTGTATGCGTAGCCGCGGGAGCTTCTTTCGTAAGCGTTATCATATGGATGCCGCCCCCGCGTTATTTACAGACTAAATGATTTTAGATTGTCTTTAAATAACGCAGATTAAACATCGATAACGCAGGTTCAACGAGCTTTGGCGAATGTGGTGAAACGGCCGAAAACCCTTATGCTGCGCGGAAGGTAAGATTTCGCATATGCCGGGAAAGAAACCGCTTATGTACAGCGGATCGGGCTTTGCTTAAACTAAAACAATTGATAAACCGTAGTTTGGACATCTCGGAAGCGGCCTGTGGGCTGCAGCAAAATGCGAAGGGGGAAGCGCACGGTGCCGGATGTACAGAAAAAGCTTGTTTACGAAAATCCGCTCGCATCGGAGAAGGACGTCAGCGGTTTTCGCCTGGAAGGCGAAGCGTCCGTCACTTTTGCAAACGGCCGGATGCGCATGGAAAATAAGCTCGATCCCGAGATCGGGCAAGCGTCGAATTTCGTTTTTTGGTGTCCGGAGGATTTTTCGGCGAATATTGCCGTCACTTGGGAATTTTGGCCGATCCGCGAGCCGGGATTGTGCATGCTGTTTTTTGCCGCGGCAGGCAGACATGGGGAGGACTTGTTCGCGCCTTGGCTGCCTGTCCGAAGCGGGGAGTACCATCACTATCACAGCGGAGCGGTGAACGCTTTTCACGTCTCGTACTTTCGCCGGCGTTATCCGGAAGAGAGGGCGTTCCACACATGCAATCTGCGTAAGAGCTACGGCGCCCATCTCGTTTGCCAAGGGGCCGATCCGATCCCGGATGCGGCGGACGCACAAGGCCCGTACCGGATGGAATTGATCAAGCACGGCAGGGAAATTTCCTTTGCGATAAACGAATTGCCGATTTTCCGCTGGACGGACGACGGCCATTCTTACGGCTCTTTACTTGACGGGGGCAAAATCGGCTTTCGCCAAATGGCGCCGCTTATCGGCGAATATGCGAATTTCAAAGTATACGAGCTGGAGTAGAGGTTGCGGGGACGAGGAGGACAAGAGGCGTTCCAGATGCATTCTGAGAGCGGTATAGCAGACGGAATGCTTACCGGGAAAACAATATGGACCGCCAATCAGCCTCCTAATCGACCGCAGATAAAGCATGTAACTTGTTCATTTTGCCAAAATACGCATGAAGGAGCTTACATCATGACTATATACAGTTTTGAAAGCGGTATCTCGGAAAACATAACCTGCGATGCGGGATCCGTACTGTCGATCAGCGAAAAGCACTTTAAAGACGGTGCAGCGAGCCTTCAGTGGGATTTCGCGGAGGAAGCGTTCCTCTCCGTCAAGGAAGCGATCGGCTATCGGCCGTTCCGGGAAGGCGCAAAAAGCCAAGCGCGCGATTCGTTCGCCGTCTGGATCTATAATAAGGAGCCGCGCCGCGGCAAGCTTGTTTTCGAATTCGGCCGCGGCGCGGAGGTCGACTGCCGGCTCGAGTTTGCGCTCGATTTTCGAGGCTGGCGTACGGTATGGGCCGCATACGAACGGGATATGGAGGGCAATCCGCACCCGGAAATGGATACGCTTACGATCCGGATGCCGAAGGAAGCGGGCTCCGGCACGCTGTTCATCGACCAGCTGATGCTTAATACGCCGATCGATCCGCGCTTCCATACGCGGGATTTTCAGGCAGCCGCCGTCAATATCGGCGCGGATCAGTCCGCCAACGCGCATTGGCTGGCATTGTACGCATTCGAGCAGCTGGAGCCTTACGTAGGCATGTCCGATACGGTGCCGCCCGAGGAAGCGGAAGCGCACGCGCGGATGAACGAAAAATTCGAAGCGCAATATTACGCGGAGAAGCCGGTTACGCAGGCGGATATCGAGCAGCTGCGCGAGCGGTATGCCGGGTACGGTATTGTGCGCGAAGAGGATTCGATCAAAGGCCGGCCTGTCGCGCTTCCGTTTTTCGATCATTTTCCGGGGGAGCAGAAAGAACGGTTAAAGTCGCTTACCGGCAGCGTACAGCTTAGCGAGCTTTGCGAATTTTTGCTGGAGGCGGCTCTTAGCTTCTGTTCTTCCGTTCAAGCGGAGCATAGGGCGGAGCTGCAAGCGATGGTCGTCGATGTGCTCGATCATTTGGACGATCAGGGCTGGACCTATGGAAGCGCACAAGGGACGGTTCACCATTTCGGCTACAATTACCGCGAGTTTTATCCGGCGGCGTTCCTCATGCGCGATATGCTGCGCGAGGCGGGAAGGCTGGAACGGACGCAGCGGACGATGCGCTGGTACAGCGGCGCGGGCCGTATTCATACGCCGCTTGCCGAGATCGAAGGCAATATCGATATTTTCAACACGACGCTGCACGGGATGCTGGCCAGCATCCTGATCATGGACGAATCGCCGCAAAAGGTGCGCGAGCTGCATGCCCTGCGCGAATGGCTCGGCCAATCACTGCTGCCTGCACCCGGCTTGCGCGCCGCCTATAAAATCGACGGCTCGGCGTATCATCACGTCAACCACTATCCGGCATATGCGGTAGGTGGGTTTCAAGGCGTGGCGCCGGTTATGTACGTGCTCAGCGGCACGCCGTACCGGGTCGGGCAACGGGCGCACGAGACGATCCGCAAAGCGCTGCTTGCAATGCGTCTATACAGCAACAAGCGCGAATGGCTGCTCAGCTTGGCTGCGCGGCATCCTACAGGCAAATGGGCGCTCGATCCGGAGCCGTTCGCCTATATAGCGCTTTCCGGAACGCCTGACGGCGCGAAAGCGCTGGACGAAGAAGTCGCTGCCGCTTATATGAGGCTTTTGGAGCCGGGAGAGCGGACGGAGTCCGATGCCGCAAGGCGCTTCCAGGAGGCGGGCATAACGCCGGAAGCGGATCCTAACGGACATTGGACGATGAATTACGCGGCGCTTGTCATTCACCGGCGCGGCTGCTGGCTGGCCGCGATGCGCGGGCACAGCCGTTATTTATGGGCGAACGAAACGTATGTGAGCGCGAATTTATACGGCCGGTACATTTCGCACGGTCATTTGCAAATTATGAGCCAGGGCGATCCGGTAAATAACGAAGATAGCGGCTACCGGCAGGAAGGCTGGGATTGGAACCGGTGGCCGGGGACGACCGCGATGCGCAAGCCGATCGGCGAGCTTCGCTCCGACGTTCGCAACGTCGATACGTTCAGCGGCTTCGAGGAAATGCTGCTGTCCGACGAGACCTATGCGGGAGGCTTGCATTTGGAGGGCCGCAACGGCATGTTTGCGATGAAGCTGCACGAGCATCCGAAATATGAAGGGAGCCACCGCGCGCGCAAATCGGCATTTTTCTTCGAAGATATGATCGTTTGCCTCGGTACGGATATCGAAAACGCAAACGAAGCATATCCGGTCGATACGACGCTTTTTCAAGCCCATATGCCTATCTATGGCGATCCGATTTGGGTGAACGGGCCCGAAGCGGTCCGTACGTTCCCGTACTTCCAGAAGATGCAATTAGACAACCCGGCATGGATTATGGACAATAAAGGAAACGGGTACTACGTAGCCGCGGGACAAACGCTGTCGCTGTCGAAAACGACGCAGCATTCCAAGCATCAGGCGACCGGAGCGGATACGGCGGGCGATTTTGCCGCAGCATGGCTGGAGCATGGCCATGCCCCTCGCAACGGCAGCTATGAATATGCCGTATTGGTCGGGACGGATGCGGAGCGGGCGGAAGCCTTTTGCAAGCGCATGCAGTCTCCGGAAACCGCTGGGTACAAAGTGCTGCGCCAGGACCGTACGGCGCATGCCGTCCGGGACGAGGGCAGCCGCACGACCGGCTATGCGCTGTTCGAGGCGGACGCGCGCATCGATACGGGGCATATAGCCGCCGTCGATACGCCGTCGATGGTTTTGATCCGCGAAGCCGATGACGGCAGGCTGATCGTGAGCGCGGTCGATCCCGACTTGCGCCTGTACGAGGGCGTCGAACCGGATCAATACGATGAGGACGGCGTACAGAAGGAAGTGAGCGTCTACTCGCGGAAATGGGTGCATGCGGAAAGCATCCCCGCCACGATGCGCCTGACGCTGTATGGCGGCTGGGCGCTGGCGGAAGGCGCGGACGGCGGAGGCTTACACGCTGGAAGCGATGAGGAAGGTGCTGGCGGAGAAGGCCTGCAAGCCGGAAGCGATGTTGAAGGTACGGGCGGAGAAGGCCAACACGCTGGAAGCGATACGGAGGGTGCGGGTAAAGAAAGCCTGCAAGCCGGAGCTGATGTAGAAGGACCGGGCGGTGGCGAACGACGAGGCGAAGGCGCGGACTGGCATGTCCGGATCATAGAAAGCAATGGGTCTCACACTGTAATCGAGCTGTACTGCCGCGACGCGATGCCTCGCGAGTTCGTACTGGTCAAGGCTTCGAGAACAAGTTGATATCGCTATAGAAACGGGGGCGAAGAGATGAAAGCGGCGATTAATCGGCTGCCGGTTTTTTACCGGTATCTATTGTCATATTTGGCGCTGTTCTTGCTGCCGCTGCTGTTTCTGGGAATGACGGGTTACTACCAGCTGGCCGCTATCGTCGGCGGCGAGGTGGAACGAAATAATCAGGCGCTGCTCGATAAGCTGCAGGACGAAGTGGATCAGAAGCTTATTTTGATGAACCGCATCGCGGGGCAGATTACAAGCGCTCCGGAGTTGTCGCCATATTTGCTGACGCATGATTCTTACAATGTCTATCAGGGCAAAAAAGTATTGGAAGGCAAGGTTGTCGACGACAGCATCCGGGAAATCGCTTTGCATATACGCGGCGAGGACTATTTGTTTTCATCCCAAAGCATTTATAAGGTGGGGGAATTCGTCGGGCAATTTTACAAATATCCCGATTGGCCGGCGAACCGGTTCGAGAGCGACCTGAACAGCCTGACCGGTCCGCAGCTGCGTCCGGCCGAGAGCGTCAAGATCGAAGGCATTCCCGATCAGCGCCTCATCACTTACGTCGTGCCGATTCCGATCAACAGCCAGCATCCGTACGGAACGGTGCTCTTCCTGCTGAAGGAAGAGGAGCTGCTGAAAGGGATCAAGCTCGACTTATCGCTGCCAGAGGGCAACGCCGTCGTATTCGATCAGAAAGGAAACGTCGTAGCGGCGCAAAAGCAAGCCGAGTACTTGAAGGACGCTTCTTTTTACGACAAAATCATAAGCGGCGATCCTTCTTACAGCGTCATGACGATCAAAGGCAGCAAGTATGCGGTTTCCGTCCAGAAGTCGGACAAAAGCGCATTTACTTACGTCACCTTGCTGCCCAAGTCGGCCTTGGTCGCGCCGATCAATCACGCGATTTGGCAGTGGATAAGCCGGATGGGGGTCATTTTTATAGCGGGCTGCGCGCTCGTTTATTTGCTCATGATGTTCAACTACAATCCGGTCAAAAGACTTGCGACGCTCGTCGAAGCGATTCGCGGCCAATCAATCCGCAGGGCGAACGAATTCGATGCGATCGGCAGCGTCATTCACGACATGGCCGATTCGAACCGCAGCTTGGGCCGCAAGCTGGAGCAAAACCGCTCCGCAATCAAGGAGCATTTGCTCGGGAGCTTGCTGAAGGGCGAGCTGGAGTCGCGCGAAGCGTTCAACGAACGGGGCGTCGAAGTCGGCGTCGTGCTGCCGCATGCAGAAACGGCCGTGATGATGCTGGAGTTCCCCGGGTCCCTTGCGCCGTACAAAGAGCAGCTGATCGTGGAAACGGAGCGGCAGTTCGTCGACGTCGTGAGCGGTTATTGCAAGGACAGCCTGGAAGAGCGGCGGGCGATGTTTATTTTGTCGGTGGGCTGCTCGCCTGAAGCTTGGAGGACGTGGCTGGACGGCGTGCACGAGCATTTGTCCGCCGTTTTCCAGGCGCCGATCGCAATGGGCGTCGGCAACCGTTACGCGGAGCCGGCGCAAGTGGGGCGCTCCTATTTGGAGGCGTCGACGGCGATCGATTATAAGCTGATCAAAGGCAATCAACGGGCGATATACTTTGACGAGCTGATGGCGCATGACCATGCGAACGTACTGAATCCGAGGCGGGTACTCGAGGATTTGGATATCGTGCTGCAGCACGGCAACGCCGGCCGTATCGCGGATGCGGTCCATCAGATCGCCATGCGGATGAAGCAGAGCGGGCTTACCTTATTTATCGCGCGGGAGCTTTGCTACGACATGATCCGCAAGTTTACCGCCTTCACCGAAAAACGCAGCCCCGGAAGCGGCGCAAGCGGGAGCTTCCCCGACGTGCTGACGCTGACGGATTATACGACGCTGGACGAAATCGCCGACCTGCTTACGACCGCATGCGCGACCTTGTGCAATTCCCTAGAGGCGCGCAAGCCGGCTTCGTCGGCGGCGCTGATCGAGCAAATCATGCCTTATATTTCGCAGCATTACGGCGAATCCGATTTCTCGGTGCAGAAAATTGCGGATCATTTTTCGCTTTCCTTGTCTTATTTGAGCCGTTATTTCAAGGAACAGACCGGCCGGACGATCATGGATTACTTGAACGAGCTTCGCATCGACCAGGCCAAGCACTTGCTTCGCACGAACGACGAGTCGGTCAAGGAGATCGTTCAGCAGGTCGGCTACTACGACGTGTCGAGCTTTATCCGCAAGTTCAAGCAATCGGTCGGCGTAACGCCCGGCGAGTACCGCAAGCAGCACCGCTAGCGGCTTGGCGCTTCTGCCGCCGCGGTTTGGGGCCGTGCCCCGGCAGGATGGGGCTCCAATCGCCGCAGGATGAGGCTCCAAAGGCCGCGGGACGGGGTTCCAATCGCGGGGGCTCCAAATGCCGCAGGATGGGGCTCCAAACGCCGCGGGACGGGGCTCCAATCGTCGCAGGATAGGGCTCCAAACGCCGCAGGATGGGGCTCCAAACGCCGCAGGATGAGGCTCCAAATATGCCGCGGGAGGGGGTTCCAAACGCTGCAGGATGGGGCTCTAAACGCCGCAGGATGGGGCTCCAATCGCCGCGGTTTGGTGCTTCTAACCACCTGCAGCGGGCAGTTTTTACTGAAGCAATTGCAAGCTGGTGGACGAATAGGAGCCCCTGGAGTCTATAGTAGACGATCAAGTCGGAACTATGAATTGATGAAGTTTGGTTACTGAAGCAAAAACTTGCTTTAGGAAAAAATCTACACGTCCTGCACGGGTAACTGAAATAGTGAATAAAACCTCACTCTTAATGAGGCAAACCTCATTATTTCAGCGGTAAAACTTCCGTTCAATGCAACTAGTGAGGAGAAGCTAACTATCAATAAGTTTTTCCTCACTAATAGTTGCGTTTTCCTCATTACCCCTCCAAAACACGGTTTCTTGATGAGAAACAGTAAGGTTTGCCTCACTAATAGTTGGCTTTTCCTCATTGTTCTTCAGAACAAGTGTAATAGGCAGTACGGAGTACGTCTTTGAAGCTTCCGATTGTTCAACACGTTCGTTAATCAAGCCGCGATATTACTTACTAATCTAAGGTTTGAGAGTTGAAAGAAGGTTGCTTTGCCCTAGCAAGAGCTTTTCCAAGACTTTTTTTGTTAAAATCACCCGTAAGTGGCAGCGGAGGGGGAGAGGAGCAATATTTGTTGCTTGGTTAACGGTTCCCCTCATTTCCCTCGTTCGTTGCGACTCCAGTCCCTTAGCCGACCTCAACATGCCGCTTCGTATTAGCTAATTCCCCCTTTACTTCTCCTGTGCCGCTTATAATAAACAGACATATTCTTGTCTCCCCCACGCCCTCAAACGAGCTAATCCCGTAATTCGATTTTGCCCACTTGGAGCGGGGGTATTGCCTTTGTTTGCCTCTCCAGTCCGAAAAAACCCACTTACAGAGTGGTTTTTAGAATCTTCCTGTGAATAACCTCACTCCAAGCGGGCAAAATCGGACTCCAGCACAACAGCGAGTATTCCAAGCCACTCCAAGTGGGCAGAATCGGACTCCAGCACAACACTGAGCATTCTCCGTTTCTCAAAGTGGGCAAAATCGGACTCCAGCAACTCGCCTTATCTATCGGTATGTGGTTTTCACCGCTCAGCAATAGCGTCAGACAAACGAAGGAGACTTCAGTCGCTTAACCTGACACATTGGGGAGACTGCGTGCGCCTCGTGCCGCACCTTCCTTCATCGAGCCGAGCCCGTCTTCCGCCTACCACGCCCGACCTCCGCGAGCCACGCCTGTTCGCCGCCTACCACGTCCATCCTCTGCGAGCCGCGCCCATCCGCCGCCTACCACGCCCGTCCTCCGTGAGCCGGCGCCCCCGCCTGCCGCCTGCCACGTCCGTCCGCCGCGAGCCGCCCCCGCCGCCGCGAGCCGCGCCCGTCCGCCGCGAGCCGCGCCCGTCCTCCGCCAGCCACGTCCGTCCGCCGCGAGCCGCGCCCGTCCTCCGCCAGCCACGTCCGTCCTCCGCCAGCCATGCCTGTCCTCCGCGAGCCGCGCCCGTCCGCCGCGAGCCGCGCCTGTCCGCCGCCTGCCACCGCCGCCAACTTGTCTTGCCAGCTCGCCGGCGATGTGCTTTTTTCGCATATAGGCAGGTCAATTATGGCTCATCGCGCCCCAAAAAACGCGCCGAATAAGGAAATATCAATTCTCGCACAGCCGGTTTAGCGATCTCGCTTATATACGCTGCCGGGGAAGAGGTGCTACAACATTATCATGAATGCGATTTCAACACGAGATTGACATCAAGCGGAGGTGAACGAACAAACATGTCACAACCTATCGATATGACTAACGCAAGTATGGCGGCTAAGCAAGGAAACAGTCCGGCGACCAGAAGCGCATTTGCGAGGAAAGTCAAACGGATTGTGCGCAACTACGACTTGTATCTGCTGTTTTTGCCGACGCTCGCCTACTTTATTATTTTTCATTACGCTCCAATGTATGGCCTGCAGATCGCTTTTAAAAACTTCAATCCAGTCAAAGGCTTCTCCGGCAGCCCTTGGGTAGGCTTCGACAATTTCGAGCGGTTTTTCGAGTCGTATCAGCTCACCACGATCATAAAGAACACGCTGGGCATCAGCATTTACGAGCTGCTTGTATCGTTTCCGGCGCCGATCATTCTTGCGCTTATGATCAATCAGCTGACAAGCGAGCGTTTCAAGCGATTCGTGCAAACGGTTACTTACGCGCCGCATTTTATTTCCACGGTGGTCGTCGTCGGTATCGTATATTTGCTTCTTTCGCCCAAAACAGGCGCTGTGAACAGCTTCCTCGGATTGTTCGGCGTCGAGCCGATCTTCTTTATGGGGAGCCCGGAATGGTTTAAAACGGTTTTCGTGTTTTCCGGCGTTTGGCAAAGCGTAGGCTGGGGGACGATCATTTATCTTGCGGCGCTGACCGCGGTCAATCCCGATTTGCACGAGGCGGCGACGGTGGACGGAGCGACGAAGCTGCAGCGCGTCATCCATATCGATATTCCTTCGATTATGCCGACCGTCATCATTATGCTGATCATGAACATGGGACATATGATGAGCGTTGGTTTCGAGAAGGTGTACCTGATGCAAAACCAGCTCAACGTCGATTCCTCGGAAACGATCCAAACCTACGTTTACAAGGCGGGTCTTGTGCAGGCGCAATACAGCTACGCTTCGGCGATCGGGCTTTTTAATACCGTTATTAATTTCATCCTGCTGATCAGCGTAAACAAAATCGCAAAATCGCTGAAACAGACAAGCTTGTGGTAAGGAGGAGAAGCGATGAAGCATGTAAGAACGAGGGCGGATCTCCTATTCGACATATGCAACTACGGGCTCATCTCGATTCTGGTGATTCTCGTCCTGTATCCGCTTTATTTTGTCGTGACCGCTTCCATCACGGATCCGAATCTCATTTATTCCGGAAAGCTGCTGTTTTTCCCGGAGCAGGTGACGTGGGAAGGGTATAAAAGATTGTTCGCCGAACCGTCGATTTGGCTTGGCTTTCGAAATTCGTTATGGTATACGGTGACGGGTACCGCAATCAATATCGTGCTTACGATCACGGCGGGCTACACGTTGTCGAGATCGGATCTGGTCGGCCGTAATTTCTTCATGTTTCTGCTTGTGTTTACGATGTTTTTTGGCGGCGGGCTCATTCCGACTTACCTGCTAGTCAAAGATTTGGGTATGCTGAATACGACATGGGCGATGATTCTCCCGAATGCGGTTTCCGTGTTCAACGTCATTATCGTGCGGACGTTTTT
Organism: Paenibacillus contaminans; assembly: GCF_003285015.1. Lineage (GTDB taxonomy): Bacteria > Bacillota > Bacilli > Paenibacillales > NBRC-103111 > Paenibacillus_V > Paenibacillus_V contaminans. The sequence continues at coordinate 65,678 of NZ_QMFB01000038.1, forward strand.
TCAGTCCAACGTGCCGGGAGAGCTGCTCGAATCGGCGCAAATGGACGGCTGCTCGAACTGGAAGTTCTTTTATAAAATCGCGGTTCCGCTCGCGCTGCCGATCGTGGCGGTCATGGTGCTGTTTTACGCCGTAGGCCACTGGAATTCGTACTTCCAAGCGCTCATTTATTTGAAAAGCAACAGCCTGCAGCCGCTGCAGACGATTCTGCGCAACATTCTCATCATGAACGAAGGCTCCGACCTGCAGGACATGCTGGACGGCTCGCAAGAGCAGCAGAAAAAAATGGAGCTGATGAAATACGGCATCATTATCGTATCCAGTTTGCCGATGCTCATTTTGTATCCGTTTCTCCAGAGGTTCTTCGTCAAAGGCGCGCTGGTCGGTTCCCTGAAAGGGTAAACGCGGCCGCGGCCGCTTGCCATAATGATTAAACTTTTTTCCTGAAGTACAACCGTTTCTCGAAATGTTTCAGCACAAAGAGAGGGGACTACGCACATGAACAAAAAATGGCCGATTACCGCATTGGCGCTCACCGTTTTGACTGCAGGGCTTGCAGGCTGCGGCGGAGCGAAGGAGGAAGGTTCCAAGGAAGAGGGCAAGCAGGGTTCCGAAGCGCCCGCTAACGTGAATGCTACCGATTTCCCGATCGTGAAGGAAAAGCTGAACTTAAACATCGCTGCCTTCAAGCCGCCTTCAGGGAAAGATTTGAACGACTACAAAATTTTCAAGGATATCGAAGAAAAAACGAATATCCACATCAATTGGGATTTGACGCCGGGCAGCAGCTGGAACGAGAAAAAGAACCTGCTGTTTGCAGGCGGCGAGCTGCCGGACGCTTTTTATGCGCATGGGATCTTGAGCGAGGACACCGATATCGTCAAATATGGCTCGCAGGGCATTCTCATTCCGCTTGAGGAACTGATCGATAAGTACGCGCCGAACGTGAAGAAGCTGCTCCAGGACAATCCGACTTACAAAAAGCAGCTGACGGCGCCGGACGGCCACATTTATTCGCTTCCGACGATCGACGAGGGTTATTCGCGGACGAAGTCCACGATGTTCATCAACAAAAAATGGCTCGACGAGCTGAAGCTGCCGATGCCGACGACGACCGACGAGCTGTACCAGACGCTGAAAGCGTTTAAAGACAATGATCTCGGCGGCAACAGCAAAAAAGATCAAATTCCTCTTTCCTTCCTGCAAAACTGGAATAGCGACGTGAACTCCTTCTTCGGCGCCTTCGGACGTATCGACCGCGACGTGCATAAGGTCGGCAACAACCATCTGTCCGTCGAGAACGACAAAGTGGTTTACACGGCCGTGCTGCCGGAATACAAGGAAGCGATTCAATATTTCAACAAGCTGTTTGCGGAAGGCCTCGCGGATCAGGAAAGCTTCACGCAGGACACCAAGGTGCTGAACGCCAAAGAAAGCAAAGGGCTTGTCGGCGTTACGTTCAACTGGAACCCTGCGAATCAGGACTACGTATCGCTGCCGCCGCTTAAAGGGCCGAACGGCAAAGAGCCGGTCTGGGCGGAGTATGCAAACGGCATTTTGCTTAGAGCTTCGTTCGCCATTACAAGCAAAAACAAGCATCCGGAAGCGACGATGCGCTGGATCGACTATATGTACGACCCTAAGATTTCGATGCAATTCAGCAGAGGCGTCATCGGCGGCGACAGTTTGAAAGAACGCACCGACGGCAAATTCGATGCCATTCCGCTTCCGCAAGGCGGCAATGAAGAGGAGTTCAAGCAGGTTCCGCCTACGGCGTATTCCGTTTGGGCCCTGACGAAGCCCGTATATGACATGATGGTGACGGAGCCGGGCAAGGTTCGTTCCAAAATCGACATCGACAATGTGTACGGAAAGTATCTGGTCGACAATGCGTTCCCGAAAACGTACTTCACGGCTGAAGAAAGCGATCAAATTTCCCGCTACCTGACCGACATCGACTCTTACGTGAGCAAAATGTACGCCAAATGGATGATGTCCGGCGGCATTGATAAGGAATGGGACGAGTACGTGAAGAAGCTGAACGACATGGGTCTTGAAAAAATGATGAAAATATACCAGCAGGCATACGATCGCTATAAAACTACCAAGTAAGTACAGTTTTATCGCGGGACAAGCTGCCGTTCTTTCTCCGGCTGGAGAGGGACGGCGGCTTTTTGGCGTTTGGACGGGGGCGGCGGCAGGGTAAAGGCATGGGTCGAAACTGCGGTTAGCCGAAGCCGCGAGCGTTAGGAAGTGCTGCATGTCCGGCATTGCCGGTGCCACAGTATTATGGGGGGCGGCGGATTACCGGTCGATCATAAGAGAATACCCCGAAGGTCTAAGCGTTAGAATGGGCAGACAAGCATAACATGCATCCATTGTCTCCCGATTCATGGACGGCATGCGGCCGATCATCGTCATGTTGCGTCAAAAACCGTACGCGGAAGCTGCATTCTAGCCGGAGCGAATATCGCCAAATCTTTCTTTCATTTCACTGATCGTACATGTCGGGGATGATCCGTTATACTTGTATGCAGGGAATACATAATGACGATCATCAACCTTAAAGGAGTGTTAGCGGATGAAAGAAGTTTTGCTGCTTATTACGGACGGTTTTGCGGATTGGGAGGCGAGTTATGTCAGTGCGGAGCTTAATAAGCCGACTACGGGATTTAAGGTCAAGACGATTGCGATCGATAAAGAGCCTAAAACGTCGATGGGCGGCTTGAGTGTATTGCCCGATTTCGAGATAGGCGGGTTTGCCGTTCATGCGGATGTGGCCATGCTTATCATTCCGGGCGGCACCGGCTGGAATGAAGAGAAGGGACAACTAATCCAAACGCTCGTCGGCGATTGTTTGGATAAAGATATTCCCGTTGCGGCCATATGCGATGCGACGACATTTCTAGGCAATCATGGTTTTCTCGACCATGTCAAGCATACAGGCAATACGTTAGAGTATCTAAAAGCGAGAGCACCCCGGTATAAGGGGGACGATCATTATGTAAACGCGCAGGCAGTCAGCGACAGATTGCTTATTACGGCGAACGGCAGCGGTGCGGTGGAATTTTCCAGGCATATTTTGGCCAAATTACAGGTTTATGACGAGCAGCAGTTGAACGAGTGGTACGGGACATTTAAGAATGGTATTATTTCTGAAAAATAGGCTTGTCTCCAATCGACAGGTTCGGTATTTTGGGCAGGGGACTGAACGAATCATACCGGCATGCGCCTCTGCCCTTCACAATCGCGACTTTCCTTCCGCCAATTCCCCTTCTCGTCGCAAGTCGGCTGTATCGCCTCATACGATGGGACCCATTTAATCCCGCCAAACATCGGCCAGCCGAACGATGCCCTCGCGGATATGCTCGGCAGACAAGCCGCCAAAGCCGAGAAGTACGGTGGACGGCGGAACCAGACCGGGAACGAGCGCATAGGTCGAAGTCGGATAAACAGCCACTCCGGCCTGTTTGGCGCGTGCAATCAATTGCGCCTCGTCGAGACCGTTATGCATGCGAATCAGTATGTGCAGCCCCGAGTCTGCGCCGATTACTTCCATATCCTCCGGCATATGTTGGCGAATCGCTTGCAGCAGTATGTCACGCTTACGTTGATATAAGCTGCGCATTTTGCGCATGTGCCGTTCGAAATCGCCGGCTTGCATGAACAACTGCAGCGTTTTTTGCAGGATCGGCGAAGCCAACTGGTCGTAGCTATGCCGCATGAGCCTGAATCGTTCGAGCAGCATCGGCGGCAATACCAAGTAGCTGATCCGGAACGAAGGCGTCAGCACTTTCGAAAACGTGCCGACATAAACGACGCGCCCGCCGTTGTCGAGCCCTTGCAGTGAAGGGATCGGTTTGCCGCCATAACGGAATTCGCCGTCATAATCGTTTTCGATAATGTACGCTTGCTGTTCTTGGGCCCATTTGAGCAGCCGGATCCGTTTGCCCGCAGATAAGGTCATGCCGAACGGAAACTGGTGCGAAGGGGTTACGTATACGGCCTGCGCGCCGCTTTCGTATACATCCTCGAGCTTTATGCCGTCGGCTTCCAATCGAAGGGGGCGGCATTCGAAGCCATGTTGGCCAAGCAGCGCTTTGGTACCTGCGTTTACGGCATCCTCGGAGGCGATGGTCTTTACCTCATCCCGCAGCAGCTGAAACAGCAAATCCAAGGAATGATACGTTCCCGCGCCGATGATAATTTGCTCCGGCGTACAATGGACGCCGCGGATTTGACGCAGGTAAGAAGCGATTTCAACCCGCAGCTCCGGCTCCCCTTGCAAATCCCCGTAAAGAAACACCTTCCGGTTCTCCGGCCAAAAGCAGCGGTTCATCAGCCTTCGCCATTTATGAAACGGAAAGCTCGCCAAGTCGATGCTGCCGTAACCGAAGTCATAGCTTACCGGTTCGTCCGGCGAAGCGTGATAAGCGCGGGGAGGCGAAACGGGAACCGTGCCGGTTCCGTGCGGCTGCGTCGTGCGGTGAGGAGAAGCGTCGCTGACGGTGCCTGGCGCGGTCACGGGCGGTTGAGCGTTCCCGGAAACCGGCCCTGCCGGGGAAGCGTTACTGCCGGTGCCGGGTAAGGCATAAAGAGACTGAGCGCGTCCGAAAACTGGCCCCGCTGGAGAAGCGCCGCTGCCGGTGCCCGCTGCGGCATAAGGCTGCCGAACGTGCCCGAAATCGGCCTCCGTCGGAGAAGCGCCGCTATCGGTACCGGGTTCGCTAATGCGCGGCTGCAGCCGATCGAATGCCGAACCGCTGGCGGCGAATGCAGCATGCCATTCTGCGGCAGGGGCCGGCGTATAAGGCTCCAGCTGTGCGGCATAGAGTCCGCTCCTCGGCTTGCTTTTCACATAACCCTCAGCAACCAATTGCTCATAAGCCAGCGCTATAGGCGTGCGGCTGATCCCGAAGCTGGCCGCAAGAAAACGAATGGACGGCAGCTTCGTTTCCGGCCGGATGCGGCCGCTAGCGATTTCGCCGCGGATATAGGAATAAATTTGCATGTAAAGCGGATTGTCCGAAGTCTCATCTAGCTTGAAGGTGAGGTCAAGCATTTGCTTCCCTCCTGGATTTACGTACCAAATGTAATCTGTCATTTGAAAATATTCGTTTCTGTGCATTTAGAGAATGACAATTTTAGCTTACTGTAAGGGTATCATCCCGTTCGGCAAAAGGGAAGAGCGGGACGAAACGGCATGCGGCCAACCGACTGCCGTCATGCAGGAAAACACCGTGCGCTGGGAGCTCCGTACCGAGCGAAAGAGGATATCGCCCCAGCAGCCGATTAGAGGAGGATTTCACGATGAGCTTGATATTGCCGCATATCGAACGAATGGCCGCTTATGAAGCGGGAGATTACTTGGAAGCGGGGGGAGAAGCGCTTAAGCTGAACCAGAACGAAAGCCCGTATCCGGCCTCTCCGAAGGTGCTTGAAGCGCTGCGGGGCATAACGGAAGAAGAGCTCCGCCGTTATCCGGACGGGAGAAGCGGGCAGCTTCGCTCGGCATTGGCTTCCCGGTTTAATGTTGAAGAGTCGCAAGTGTTCTGCGGGAACGGTTCGAGCGAAATCATCGCGCTGCTGTTCAAGCTGATGATCGCGCCGGACAGCCGGGTGGAGATTCCGGACCCGTCATTTATGCTCTACCATACGGCTGCAGCCGTCAATCGGATCGAGGTCGTTCCAGTACCGGCGGACGAAGATTTCTCGATCGACCTGGACAGGCTGGGCGAAAGCGGCGAGCAAGCCATCGTGTTGGTAAATCCGCATGCGCCGACAGGCCGTCTGCTGCCTGCGGAAGGCATCGAGCGGCTGCTTCAGCGATTCCGGGGGCTCGTCATCGTGGACGAAGCGTACATCGATTTTGCCGTTCCCGGCGCTTCCGTGCTGCCATTGATCGGGCGTTATTCGAATTTGGTCGTCGTGCGGACATTTTCCAAATCGTATGCGCTTTGCGGGGCGCGGGTCGGCTTTTGCGTTGCGGATGCAGCGGTCGTCGCCGCGCTCGATAAGGGCAGGGACGTTTTCAACATAAATGCGGTCAGTCAGAAGCTGGCGCTAGCTGCGCTAGAGGATGAAGCTTACATGCAACATACCGCGGAAGCGGTCAGGAGGACTCGGGAATCGTTTTGCCGCGAGCTGGCGGAGCTTGGCTTCGATTTCATCCCTTCCCAAACGAATTTCGTTCTTTGCGGCCCGCCGGCGCGGAGCGGAGCGCTAACGGCCCGCCAGCTATACGACAAACTTCAGGAGAGCGGCATTTACGTAAGGTACCTGAAACACCCGCGCCTCGTCGACAAATTACGTATTTCGATCGGAACGGACGAGGAAATGGAACGAGTGCTTAAAGAGCTGCGGCGATTGACAGGGCAGGGATGAGTGACGATTATGTAAAGCGCCGGAATGAAACGCATCTTGTGTAACAAGCTGGCATCTCGTTCTAGGCGAACGAATGGGATGGAAGCGGTGATTTTCCCGTGCGGGAACGAACGGTTAGAACCGTTCTTCACCTTGACTGGTTGCGATTCCGTTGAAATAATATTGACGAACGCCTGATTGTTTGTCTACGGCGTGCCAATATCGAAACGGAGGGGCCAACATGAACGGAAAGGTCGAGTTATGCCGGATGGAACAGCGGCATATTCCTGAAATCCGAGACTGCTTTGATGAAGCGGGCATTCGTAAGCCGGACGGTTATTTTGAGAACTGCTTGCTCGAAAATGAACAAAACAAACGCGTCACGCTCCTCGGTTACGTAGAAGGACAGTTTGCCGGAGCTTTTGCATATCCGCTACTTTTCGCATTACCCGCCCTTCCGTGAACAGCGTATTCCGGAAGTTAATGATCTGAACGTGCTTCCCCAGTATCGAAAGCAAGGCGTAGCTACCAAGCTTATCGAAGAGTCGGAGCGGATCGTCGCGGAGCAGTACGACACGATCGGCATTGGCTTCGGCTTGTACAAAGACTACGGCAACGCACAGCGTTTGTATGGAAGGCTCGGCTATGTTCCTGACGGGAACGGCATTTATTACAATAATCAGCCGGTCGTACCCGGCAGCATGGTGCGTGCCGATGACGATCTTGTCTTGTATTTGACTAAAAAAGTACGTTGAAGTTTCAGGCGGGTGCCGTATCGTGCAGCCGCTTTTTTTCAAAATATAATCTCACCTATCAAGAGCTTATGTATCAACGGTAAATGCGCGCGTCCCAGCTTATCTTAAGAAGTGTCGCTTTCTTCGAAAGCGTTCAGGACAATGACGCTGTTTATCCTTATTTTGGCCGATTGTGTTCGGTTAGGGATTGCCGGGCTGATTATCTTTCGTTTTTGAGAAGTTAGGGAGTGTGTAGTACATGACCCTTTTACCGTTAGAAGAGGGAATCAGCTCGCCTTCGCTCGCAAATCTTTTCAGCCAGACTACTGCCGTACTGTTGCTGACTTTAAAGGCCTCTGCCACCTCACAGGGTTTTATTCTCCCTTCCGTATTCATTGCCAGTTGGATGATCAGTTGCTTACGGAGCTTCCACGGGTTGGCTTCATCGGAAGTAAATCCATGCTGCATGATTGCAAACCAATGACCGATTGCTTGCTTAATCTGCCTTTGGCACATGTAAGACCTTTTCTCGACTTGGTTGGAAGAAAAGCGAAGCAATAGCCAGCCGGATAAGACAAGATCGTTTTGACGGGATAAATGATCGTCGAAATCGCCGGGAGAAATATCGCGTGCATGCGTCGTATAGCCGTCGATTTCCATAAGCAGTCTTACACCGCCTTTGATGTAAACAAAGTCGACAAAGCGCTGACCTCCCTTGAAGTCTTTTAGCGGATATTCCGCCTTCAAACCGTAGAAATTATTCTGAAAAGCGGGACCCCATACCTCGGTTAAAAACATTAGCTCCGATTTTCCCAGCTTATTTCTGTAAAGCCCTTTAAGTGAAGCCTCTTGCTCGAAATGCTCGATAAACCTTGCCAAATTAGGATGCATCCTCGTCCCCTCCCAGCATTAATGGTGCAAAAATACGCAAAAAAACCCGCTGCAGAATTAGTCTGCATGCGGGGTGTGCTTCACTCCGGAAACTTGCTTGATGATTTGTATTCTAATTGAAAAAAGGTTGTGTAGCAAGTTCCATTTTTGCGTCGAACGAAAATTTTTTACGGAATGTTATCTTTTCGGCGGCGAAGGAACAACTAATGAGTCTAGACTCATTATCAGTGAGCCTAGACTTATTAAATGCCGGCTACCTATGTACGAAAGGAGCAATAGTAAGGTAAACGAAACTCCCTCTGTTCGTAGCGGTTTTCTCACGAATGCTCGCTCATTCGCAGGATTTCATCATATCTTG
>NZ_QMFB01000039.1 GCF_003285015.1 Paenibacillus contaminans
CTGCGAATGAGCGAGCATTCGTGAGAAAACCGCTACGAACAGAGGGAGTTGCGTTTGCCTCATTATGTCACCAGAACACGGGTTTTCGGTTAGAAATAGTGAGGTTTGCCTCACTGATAGTAAACTGTGCCTCATTATGATGATCACGATCTGTTGCACGATCAGATGCCTTACATCCCTGAAATATATAGTATAAGAGTTGAAATGCTACTAGCCGCAGTTGGACGGCGGGCAAACTACTTTACGTGGCTGAATTATTTTGAAGCGCGGCAAGGAGACAAACCAAGAGGAATTGACCGGTGAAGCGGACGTAGCTCTTTCTCGAAATCTCAGACTTCCATGCCTCTGCGCGGCACCACTGATGAATGAAATATCGTTATTTCAGGGCAGAAAGTATATCCTCCGCTGATGTTCGATTTCCCGGTAAACGCGCTTGTCCTTAGCTTATGCATATGAAGTCGCTTTCTTCGAAAGCGTTTAGGACGGCGAAGCCGTTTATCCTCGCCGAACATTTAAGAATGGGGAGTTAGCAAAGGAAAAGTAATTGTTAATGAGGCAAACGAAACGATTTCCAGCCGAACAACCGCCCATTCGAGGAAAAGTTCATTATTGCCTCTATACGCCTGAGTGAGGCGGCCATTACTGCTCGATAACCGGCAGAAGTTCTTTATGAGTCTGCGAGGAAGAGAGATATTGCCATTGTGCTCGATGCCCCCGATAAATACTCATTTCTGCACCTCGGTTCCTGCAAGAGGGGCCGTTTCGCTCCCGAACGATACTTAGGTCCTCCGTCCAACGATCATCACTTTGAACGAAAATATGCAATTTAGGCGAACCCACAGGAATCGTCCATTCTGGCCGAAACGGAAGCTATGTTTTTGCCACGGGCGGGGGTAGATTGAAATTGTTTTCAGGGCCTGCCAAGGGCAACGGACTGAAAAACATTTTTCGAGGGGGTAATACAATGCCGAGAAGAAAGACCAAGGTATACGGATTGGCTGCCATTTCGCTCATGCTGGCCGGAACCAGCTTGGCGGGGTGCAGCGGCTCGAACGAGCCGGCAGGTTCAGCGAAGCCGTCGGCGGCAGCTGCTTCCGGATCGCCGTCAGGATCGCCTTCAGTCAAACCGGACGAGAAGAAAAACGCGAAATACGATCCTCCCATCGAGGTCACTATGGTGAATCAATCGTACGGCGCCATCTCGTTCGCCGAAGGGGAGGACATGAACAACAACCGCTGGCGCACGTACATTAAAGACAATTACGGCATAACCGTCAAAACGCTTTGGGATGCGCCCGGCGACCAGCTCGATCAAAAGACGAATCTGATGATCGCCACCGGCGATATTCCGGATATTTTCCTGGTTACGCCGACGCAGCTCGTTCAATTGAACAGAGCAGGGCTAATTGAAGACTTGACCGATGTGTACAAGAACAGCGCGCCGCAGAACGTAAAAGACGTCGTCGAGCAGGCCGGCAAAGAGGTGCTGGAAGCGGCGACGATCAAAGGCAGGCTGATGGCCCTTCCGTTCACGGGCTTTCAGAAGGAAACGGTGCCGGTTGTCTGGATCCGCAACGATTGGATGAAGAAGCTGAACTTGCCGGAGCCGAAAACGATGGACGACCTGCTGGCCATTTCGAAAGCGTTTACCGAAAAAGATCCGGACGGAAACGGCAAAGCGGACACCTTCGGCTTGCCGCTCGATAAGGATCTCGGGTTTCTCGGCACGATGTTTAACGGCTATCACGCCTATAAAGATATATGGATCAAGGACCCGAGCGGCAAGCTCGTATTCGGCAGCGTGCAGCCCGAGGTGAAAACCGCACTGGCCAAGATGCAGGAATTGTATAAAAGCGGACAAATCGATAAGGAGTTCGGCGTCAAGGATGCGGTGAAAATCAATGAAAACATCGGCCAAAACCTGCTGGGCATCTATTTCGGCTCGATGACCGGCGGATATTCGCTGTCCGATTTAACGCCGGGCGTGCAGTGGACGCCTTATCCGATCCCTTCGATCGACGGCAAGCCGACCTTGCTGCAGCATGCGCTGAATATCAATTACGGATTTTGGGTGGTCAAGAAAGGCATGAAGCACCCAGAAGCGCTCTATAAGCTCGCGGACGTTTGGCTGAAGCTGTTCTATGAGAACAAAGACGATGACATCTACGTGAAATACAACAGCGATCAGAAGACCGGCTTTTTCACCCAAGCGCCCGTACTCATCTATAAATCGTTTAAAAATATGGAGATCTCCACCCATCTGGAGCCGCTGCTGAAGAGCGACAAGCCGGCCACCGCGGAGGAATTAAGCAAGCTGACGCCGGAGGAGAGACTGAACTACAGCAATATTCAAAAATACAAGCAAGGCGATCAAAGCTTCTGGAAATACGCTTCCCGGAACGGAATCGGGGGAGCCGGCGACATCATAAGAGACTACGTGAAGAACAACCAGTTTATGCCGGATCAATTTATCGGCGTTCCTACGCAGACGATGGTGCAGAAAGAAGCGATCCTCGCCAAAATGCAAAATGAAATGATGACCAAGGTCATCATGGGATCGCCGCTCGAACAGTTCGATCAATTTGTGGCGGAATGGAATAAGCTGGGCGGGGAGCAAATCACCAAGGAAGTGAACGATTGGTATAAAAGCAAATAACGGCCGGCATGGGGAGCCCTGAAGGAAGGGGGCGCTGCATGCTGCACGCGGTCGACAGCCGTCACGCGCCGAAGCTGCACTGACCAGCGGTCGACTAGCGTCACGCGTCGCCGCCGCGCGCCGTAGCTGCGCCGACATGCGGTCGACCGGCGTCACGCGCCGCCGCCGCGCGCCGTAGCTGCGCCGACATGCGATCGCTCGGCGTCACGCTCCGCCGCTGCGCGCCGGAGCTGCGCTGACCAGCGGTCGCCCAGCGTCACGCTCCGCCGCCACGCGCCGAAGCTGCACTGCCCAGCGGTCGCCCGGCGTCACGCTCCGCCGCTGCGCGCAGCAGCTGCGCCGACATGCGGTCGACCGCCGTCACGCGCGGCCCCCTTGCTCCTCCCCCCGCCGTTAACCGGGAGGACGGCTTATGCTCAAGAACATAAGGATGGAATTGCCCTTGCATTTGATGCTCTTGCCCGGACTGGCGATAGTGATCGTCTACAGCTACGGTCCGATGTTCGGCATCGTGATGGCATTCCAGGATTACTTTCCGACCCTCGGCTTTACCAAGTCTCCGTGGGTGGGACTCGACAACTTCAGTTTTTTGCTCAGCTTGCCCGATACGAAGCGGGTGTTTTGGAACACGCTGGTCATCGCCACCCTTAAAATCATCGTCGGCCTGATCGTACCGCTCGTCGTATCGCTGCTGCTGAACGAGGTAAGAAAAGAAGCGTTCAAGCGAAGCGTCCAGACGCTCGTTTACTTGCCTCATTTTTTATCGTGGGTCATTATCGGGGGCATTATGATCGATATTTTGTCTCCGTCTCAAGGGATCGTCAACAAGCTATTGGTGTTTTTCGGCATGGAGCCCGTCTATTTTCTGGGAGACAGCAGGTGGTTTCGATACGTGCTCGTCCTCTCGAACGAATGGAAGGAGTTCGGCTTCAGTACGATCATTTATTTGGCCGCCTTGGCGGGAATCAACCCTTCGCTTTACGAAGCCGCGGCTATGGACGGTGCGGGCCGGCTGCGTCAAACCTGGCATATTACGCTGCCGGGCATGCGGGCGATTATTATTCTTCTGATGACGCTTAGCTTGGGCAACGTGCTGAACGCCGGCTTCGAGCAGGTTTTCGTTTTATACAGCCCCCAAGTATACGATACCGGGGACATTATCGACACGATGGTATACCGGACCGGATTGGTGCAGGCGCAGTACAGCTTGGCCAGTGCGATCGGACTGATGAAGTCGGCAATCTCTCTCCTGCTTATTGCCGCATCTTATTTTCTTGCGTACCGGTTCGCTAATTATCGTATCTTTTGACAGGAGGAACAACGATGGTTGAGCGATCATCTTTTTCCAGAAAGCTGTTTATCGTAAGCAACTATATAGGTTTATCGTTATTGGCGCTTCTTTGCCTGCTTCCGTTAATCAACACGCTGGCGCTTTCCCTAAGCTCAAGAACGGCTGCGGAAGCGGGGCTGGTGACGCTGTGGCCGATCGGCTTCAATACGGCCTCCTATCAATACGCGCTGCAAAAGCCGGAGTTTATCCGTTCGCTCCTCGTGTCGGTGGAGAGAGTCGCACTGGGGCTGATCATCAATATGGCGCTCATTATTTTGACCGCCTATCCGCTGTCGAAGGAAGTCAAGGCGCTTCGTCTGCGCACCGTGTATGTGTGGGTATTTTTCGTCACCGTTTTGTTCGGCGGCGGGCTTATTCCTTCGTATATGATCATCCAAAAAACGGGTCTGATGGATACGATCTGGGCGCTGATCATCCCGGGGGCCGTTCCGGTTTTCAGCGTGATCCTGCTGTTGAATTTTTTCCGGGGCCTGCCCAAGGAGCTGGAGGAATCGGCTTTCATGGACGGAGCGGGGCATATCACCATTATGTGGAGAATATACGTCCCGTTATCGCTTCCGGCTTTGGCGACGCTTTCGCTTTTTTGCATCGTCGGGCATTGGAACTCGTGGTTTGACGGCATCATCTACATGCATTCGGCGGCCAAATACCCGCTGCAAAGCTATTTGCAAACGATCGTCATCGACGAGCAGCTGCTGAATTTGACGGGGAGCGAAGCGGAAACGTTCCGTAAAATTTCGGGGAGAGCGTTCCGGAACGCGCAAATATTTTTGGGTGCCCTGCCGGTACTGCTCGTTTATCCGTTCCTGCAAAAGTATTTCGTAAAAGGGATCGTTCTGGGCAGCGTCAAGGAATGAGCTTGTTCAGCAAAGCATATCGTAGAAACGGCCTTCGCCTAAGTTGCAGTTGACCGCCAACACGTATCGCCGCGCCACGAATTGAGATCTGTGCGAGGTGCAGAGGTAAACGGCATTGTCCTAGACTGGCAACGGATGAAGTGCGAGAAGCATGGGAGAGGATCGTATATGAAGCTGGCAGGAAAAATAGCGATCGTCACGGGGGCGTCACGCTCGATCGGAGCGGCGATCGCCAAACGTTACGCCATCGAAGGGGCGAAGGTTGTCGTCAATTACCGTTCGCACCCTGAGCTGGCGGAGCAGGTGGCAGATGAAATCCGCGACCGGGGAGGCGAAGCGTTCGTTTGGCGCGCAGACGTATCGCAGGAGGACGAAGTGCGGCTGATGGTGGAGGAAACCGTCCGCCGTTACGGCACAGTCGATATATTGGTCAACAACGCGGCGATGGATCCGCGCCAAGCGTGGCATGAAATATCCGCGGAGGACTGGGACCGGGTTATGAACGTTAACGTCAAATCCCAGTTTCTTTGCGCAAAGGCCGTATTTCCTTATATGAAAGCGGGCAATTACGGGAAAATCATCAACGTTTCTTCCGTCACTTTTTTTACCGGGCAAAAAAACTATGTTCACTACGTCGCCTCCAAAGGCGCGATCATCGGGTTTACGCGCGCATTGGCGCGGGAGGTCGGGGAACACGGCATCAACGTCAATTGCATCACGCCGGGAGCGGTGTATACCGAAACCGAGGCGGAGAAAATCGGTCTCGAGGCCTCCGACGCCGCAGGCGAGCTGCTCGCGGGACTTCAATGCTTGAAACGCCGCGAAACAACGGCGGATTTGGAAGGGGCTTTCGTTTTCCTCGCATCGGGGGACAGCGACTTCATTACCGGGCAAACGCTGAACGCGGACGGCGGCTGGATCATGCACTAGGCGCCAAGCGCCGCTGCCGGCTATTAAAAATAACAGGAGTGATGGTATGAAACTAGCGGAAGTTTTATCAGGATACCCGAATCGTCTTTGGACGCTGTCGAAGCAGGTCGGCGTTACGCATGCGGTTGCCCGTATGCCGGAGGAAGTGAACGGCGTGATGCCGTGGGACTATATGAGCCTGCTGTATCTGAAGCAGCGTTTTGCCGGACATGGCTTGAAGCTGGAGGTGATGGAGCCGGGGCTGGACATGCAGAAGGTCAAGCAAAGCCTGCCTGGCCGGGACGAAGAAATCGAGCAGGTGAAGCAGCTGATCCGCAATATGGGAGCGCTCGGAATCCCCGTGCTTTGCTATAACTTTATGGCGCAGTTCAATTGGATGCGGTCGTCGACAAGCATTCCGACAAGAGGCGGGGCCATGGTTACGGGTTACGATCACGAAGACATGAGGCATGCTCCGCTTACGGAAGCGGGCGTTATAAGCGAAGACCGTTTGTGGAGCGGTCTGGAGTATTTCCTCAAGCGCGTCGTTCCGGTAGCAGAGGAGGCCGGCGTGAAGCTGGCGCTTCATCCCGACGATCCGCCGCTTTCGCCGATCCGTGGCATCTCGCGGATCATTACAAGCGCCGACGCCTTGAAGCAGGCGATCGATCTGGTGCCGAGCGACTACAGCGGCATCACTTTCTGCCAAGGCACCTTGTCGACGGCGGGCGAAAACATACCGGAGCAAATTCGGCGCTTCGGAAAGCTGGATAAAATCTTTTTCGTGCACTTCAGGGACGTTCGCGGGACGCCCGAAAAATTTATCGAAACGTTCCATGACGACGGGCAAACCGACATGTTCGAAGCGATGAAAACGTACTGCGAAATCGGCTTCGACGGTCCGGTCCGGGTCGACCATGTGCCTACGATGGAAGGCGAGCGCAACGACGAGCCGGGCTACGAATCGCTGGGCAGATTGTTCGCCGTCGGTTATTTGAAGGGACTTCTGGAAGGCGCGCGCAAAACGGCGGGCTCCGGTCCGGTCGAGTAGTCTAACGTAGAGTCGAACTGCAAGCAGGCTGAACGAACGGCCCTATCCAAACTTTTATGGGAAGTGATTCTAATGTATGAGAAACGTTTATTGCCTTATCGTTATGAGTTTAATAGAGATGAGCTGGATGCGATCAAAGCGTGCAACGACGCCCACGGATTTGCCGTGGTGAAGGGCGTGCTGCCCCCAGAGCTTGTCGAAGCTTTGAAGCATTCGATCCGCGAAAACTTCGCCGCCTCCTTGCATACATCCCACGTGTTCCTGACGCCGAAGCTGACGGAAGAACTGAGCACAGCCGAAGAAGAAGAGGCCGATCCGGCCGCAGAAGAGATAACGACGCGAACGATGGTCGATTTTATCGAGAAATCGGACGCCTTGGCGAGCTTGATGACCTACGAGCCGTACATGAAAATCGTGCATGCTTTGTACGGCAATCAGCCGGTTACGCTGAACCGTTCCGCCGCCATCTACAAAAAGCCCGGCGCCGGTACCGGGCCGTGGCATACCGACTGGGAGCCGCTTGAAGGCGTATACGGCGCGAATGCGGTGCTGAACAATACCGGGGCGTGCTCGAATTGGTTTTATTTGACCGGGGTCAGTCCCGAGAGCGGAGGTCTCGCGATCGTACCGGACTCGCATACGGAGGATTGGCAGG
Organism: Paenibacillus contaminans; assembly: GCF_003285015.1. GTDB lineage: Bacteria > Bacillota > Bacilli > Paenibacillales > NBRC-103111 > Paenibacillus_V > Paenibacillus_V contaminans. The sequence goes on from NZ_QMFB01000039.1 coordinate 7,480, forward strand.
GCTTCGAAGGCTTCGAGCTCACGGAGAACTGCAGATCATTCAAGCCCGTCGGGGGAAGCGACGGTCCTTATGACCGCTTCGATTTTGCGGAATGCCTGCCGCTTTATGCGGAACCCGGGGATTTGGTCATTTTCGCGGAACGGACGTTTCACGGCGTATTTCCGCATAACGGCAGCGAAACCCGCTTGAGTTGCGCGATCAATTTCCGGCCCGGGATAAGCGGTTTTGCCGAGTGCTGGCCGCGGTCCGAATCGACGGAGCGTTTTATCGCTTCCCAACCGCCCGAGGTTCAGCCGATCGTGCAGCATTACACGGGGCTTAGCTTTACATGGAAAAGCGATCAGGGGGAGGCGAAATAGGTGGCGAACAGTGCCCTCGATTTTAGAGGCGTCAAAGAAATTCATATCATGCCGTATTCGCATCACGACTTTGCCTGGACGAACACGAGAGAATGGCATATTCGCAGATACTTGCAGTCGTTCGGCGATATGCTCGACATCATGAGAGAGAATAAGGAATTCACGTGGATGATCGACAATGTCGCGCACAGCTTGAGCCCGTTTATACGGCACTGTCCCGAAAAAATCGAAGAGATGAAGCGGCGCGTGCAGGAAGGCAGAATTTACATCGCCAACGGCGGGGCAAGCTTGGTCAGGTCCACTTATGTAGGAGAAGAAACGTTTATCCGGAACATGGTGGAAGGCAAACGCTTTTTCCAAAAGCTGTTCGGCATCGAATCGATCGATTTTTACTATAACGCGGATGTCGGCTGCGGCCATAGCCAGCTCCCGCAAATTTTGCAGCTTGGGGGCCATCGTTACTACCGGTTCCAGCGGCCCGAGCAGGCGCTCGACTACAAAAAGGTGCCGCGCCAATTTCACTGGGAAGGGCTCGACGGCACTCGGATCGTCGTGTCCAGAGGAACGTACGGCGGGTTCATGGACGGCAGGTTCACGAACAAGGACTTCGCCGCGGAGTGGGAGGAAGCGAAGCGGGAGTTTTACGATCTAGAGCTCGTCGACAAAATCGATCCGCTGCTCCAGGCGGATATCGTCTGGCTGAATTACGGCTGCGACGACTACCTGCCATTGCGGAATTTATACGACGAGCCGATCAATATATTGGGTTTCGTAGAGGAATGGAACAAACGGGAAGACGTGAAGCTGATCTTCTCGAATCCCGGCGCGTATTTCGACCGGCTGCGGACGGACGCTCTTCCCGTTTTTACCGGCGTGCTGGATCCGTGCGAATTGTCGTATAACGCGCCGTTCCGCGGTAGCCATTCGATGTGGAGAATGCGGGGCGAGCTCGACCGGCTGATCGTAAGGGCGGAAAGCTTGGCGGCGTTCGCCGCCTTGACGGGAACGGAATATCCTTACCGGCAGCTTGAATCGCTGTGGAGCCGGTTGTTCGAGATTACCGGGCATGCCATCGAATTCGTGTACCGGGACGATTTCAACGAGCTGTATTCGATCGCATCGGGGGCTAAATCCGAAGCGGGCGCTTTGGTGAAACGGCTGTCGGAGGACATCGCAGGGAAGCTGCAGACAGCGGAAGGCTCGCAGTATGCGGCTTGTAACGTATTGAACTGGGACCGCAAGGAAATCGTCAAACTGCATATTACGAGCTCTTACGGACTCGGCGGCTTCGACCTGCTCGACAGCGCCGGCAACAAGCTGGATTACCAGATCGTAAATTTGTGCAGCGGCGACAAGCGCTACAGCAATTGCGAGTACAACGAAGTGGACGTCGTGGCCGAATTGAACGTTCCGGCCATGGGATATACGAGCGTGAGAGCGGTCAGAAACGGCGGGCTGCTTGAGGAGAAGGTCAAGGCGGACTATATCGCTCCTTTGAACCGGCCTTCCGCTCCGGATCGAGTCGTCTTGAATAACGGCGTGCTCGAGCTTGTCTTGAAAAAGGGCCGGATCGCCGAAATCAAGGAAGCTGCGACAGGCAGGACGATTCGGTCCGACCGTCCGAATGCGGCAAACGGCCTGAAATTCGTGCAAACGCCGTCGTCCGCGTACTGGGTGTCGTTCTGGGAAACGACGGCGGAATTCGGGATGGAGCCGGAGAAGTGGGAGCTGGTAGAGAACGGACCGCTGCGCTGGGTATACCGCGTAAGCGGTACGGTCGGGGCGAGCGGGTTCAGCCAGGATATCGTGCTAAACAAGTCGGAGCGCGCCGTCAGCTTCGATTTGACGCTCGATGCGGCCGGCGACGAGGGGTATTTTGCGGTCGATTTTCCCGCCGAGCCGGACACGTATTTATATGCGGACATTCCGTTCGGCGTCGAAGCGAGAGAACTTGCCGGCGAGGGCTACGGCAATATTCCGGGATCGACGATTAACTACAATGAGTTTGAACGCGCGCAGAAAGGCCAGTTTTACGCGAGGAGCTGGGCACTGTTTCAATCGGGCGAGCTGCCCGCAGCGATCGTATCGGAAAACTGCTCGATCTATTACACTCATGATACGGAGAACCACGCCGTTTCACTTATCTTGAACCGGTCGATGCCGCTTGAGGTCAAGCAGGAGGGGTGGCTGCTGCAGACGCACCCGAACATAAACGGCAAAGGCGTTCACGGCTACAAATTTTCCATGTATTTTCCGGAGGAGAAGGAGCGCTTTGCGGAAATCGCCAGATTTTCGAAAGGGAAGGCGCAGCCGATCGAAACGGTCGTCAAATATAACGGCGTGTCGGAGTATGGTTTGCCGCTTGAGCGTTCGTTCGTGAAGAGCGATTGTCCGAACGTCGTCGCAACCGCATTTTATAAGGAAAACGACAAGTATGTCCTGCGGTTGTATGAATCCGAAGGGCAAAGCTCGACGGTTAATATTGCTTTGAGCTTCCCCGTTCACCGCGCTTGCGCCGCGGATTTGCTCGGGAATGAAGCGGAATTGGCTCCGGTTTCTTACGACAAGGACAGCGGCGTCATCTCGCTTTCCGTGAAGCCGTGGCAAATCGTAACGCTGCAGTTGGAGGCGTAAAGAAGCCTCGTTGTTTGTGCGCGGGACTGCCATGCCTCTTCGCAGCACGATTGAGTGATGAATTGTCAATTTCAACGGTTAACGCAAGGCCTTCATCTTTTGTCAATCAGATGTTCTTTCGCTTTATAAAAATATGATTTTTATAAGGAGCGATATCGAATGAGCGATTATCAAAAAGACATCATGAACGACAAGCTGAGCAGGCGGAAATTGCTGGCGGCGATGGGCATGGCGGGAGCGGGAGCGGCGCTCTCCGCGATCGGAATGACGGGGCATGCAAGCGCGTCGCCGGCGACCCCGGCAACTCCGGCAACCCCCGGATCTCACGGGACACCGGCGACGCCGGCGAATCCGGCAAGTCCGGCAGGCTCCGGCGGGTCGGGAGCCATGGCAGGCATGGCGGGCTGCGGCGAATACAACGTCATGGATTACGGCGCAGTAGGCGACGGCACGACCGACGATACGGCGGCGGTCCAGAGCGCGGTTAACGCGGCGGCTGCGGCGGGGGGCGGAACCGTTTGCTTTCCGTTTACGGCGAACGGTTATTTGCTCGGCGATATTACGATAACGAAGCCGGTCAAGCTGGCTGCGGGCGGCAGGGAGGTTAAGCTGACCGCGAAAGCGGCCACAGGCAAGCTGTTTACGATCCGTTCCAGCTTTGTCGAGATCAACGGCTTTTTTATTAACATGGGGAATGCCGGCAGCTCCTCCATCGCGATTTATCTCGATACGGCGGCGCAAACGATGGAGCATATTTATTTGCGCGATCTGATCGTGTGGAACGCTTATGCGGTGCTGCGGGACGGCAAAAGCAGCAATATCATCGTCAACCTTCACGTATCCAACGTCACATGCCGAATCAATAAGGGCGTTGCGGTTCATTTGACGGATGCGTTCGCCTATACGTTTTTCAAAAATGTTAATGTCGATAACGTTCCGTCCGCTCAGATCGGAATTACGATTAATTTCGCCGGTTTTATCGTCGAGAATGCGCAGGGCTTTCATTTTGAAAATTGCGATGTGACGGGCGGTAACGGCAACGCGGGCGGCGACGGATTCGTCATCAAAAACAGCGAGGCCGTTTATTTCGATACCTGCATGGCGGATACGGTGGGCGGGGTCGGGTTTCTTTTTGAGAACGTCTGGTACTTGTATCTGGTTGCCGTCGTTTCGTCGTTATGCCATAGGGGCGGCATGACCTTGAACGGCTGCAGGTTCGTAAACGGAACGAATATCGTGATGGCGGGCAGAACTTATTTGCCGGATAAAGTTGCGAACGCGGACGGAATCAAGGCGGTCGACTCGCAGCGCATTACGATGTCCAGCCTCAGCTGCCGGTACAATACCGGGAACGGCATTACCGTCGACAGCTCCTCCTATACGATGTGGAGCACGAACGATTTATTCGAAAATACGTTAAAAGGGCTGCAGGAGAAGGGCCAAAACCTGACCGCCAACACGTTTATCGGCTGCACGTTTAATGCGAACGGCTCGAACTATCAAATCGTATCCCCGTTTACCCATGTATGCAGCGCGCTGCTGCACTCGGGAGTATTCCAGGCCAACCAAGCGGGGCCTGCAAGCTTCTGACCGTCTTTATACCGCGCGCAGCTAACGGCGCGCGGTGCGGTTTTGTATGACGGCGTTCCGCCGCATCGGACAAGAAATGGATGGGGAAGTATAATCGGGCGATAGGGAGCGATTTGGATGAGCGATGGGGCGAGCAAAACGATGAATGACCGAATGTCGAGGCGAAAAATGCTGACGGCAATGGGGATGGCCGGAGCGGGAGCGGCGATGGCCGCAATGGGAGTGCCGGCAAATACGGCGGAAGCAGCTCCTAAGAACATCGGAACGGGGATGAAAGAAGACTTCGGCATTGTTAATCCGGTCGCGTTGTTTGGCGCGAAGGGAAACGGCATCGACGACGACACGGCCGCCATTCAACAGGCGCTCGATACGGGCAAGGCCGTTTATTTGCCGCGCGGGGCGTACCGCGTGACGAACACGCTTTTTTTCAAGGGATCGGGTTCGAGGCTTTTGGGGGAAGGGACCTATTCGCTGCTGGCGCTTCCCATGATTCCGAAGGGATCGGTCATTATCTCCGAGGTGCCGAGCGGACAGCCGACGGTGAAGGTGCCGGACGGCTTGCAGCATGTAGATATATCAAAGCTGACGATCAAGCGGCTCGTTTCGTCGGTTTCGGGGAATACAGGGCTCTATTTTGAAGGAAACAGCAATTTGTGCTCCGTTCGCGACGTGGAAATTTCCGGCCATTATGTGGGGCTCTGGCTCGGATCGACGGGTTATTCGACGGTCGAGAACTTATTTTCGCATGACAACTACGCGCATGGCGTGTATATGGTCAACAGCGGCATTAACGGAGCGCTGCAATGGCAGTTCAACAACGTGCTTTCGCAGCTCAATAATGCGTGGGGCATTTGCGTGCAGTCGGCGGTCAACAGCGTCGGCTTCGTGACGATGGGGAACATGTTCAGGCTGAATACGTTCGGCAACAGATCGGGCGGGATATGCTTCCTCGGCAGGGCCGACACGCCGATCAACGGGATCCGGATCGACAATAGCTTCTTCGGGGAAGACGGCGGCGACGAGATTTATCTCGACACGTACGGAGGAGGCTCCCATAAAATACAGTCCACCTACACCGAAGCGGCGGGGACAGGCCTGACGGGCGTCGGACAGGCGACGCCTCCTTCCGGGGCGGGGCATGGGCTGAAGGTTACCGCGAACGTTTACTCGGTCACCGTATCCGATTGCTTTTTCATCAACCATTCCTACAATGGCGTGGACTGCTCGGCGGAACAATCCGTCATTACGGGCTGCGACCTTCGCATTAACGGCTGCGCCGGCGCAGCCGGAACCCAGGTTGGCATCAATATCGTCAGCGGCCAGTCGCTTATCACGGGCAATAAGTCGATGGGGCAGCAATTCGGCGTTTTCCTGAACAACGACGGATATCATATGGTCGCGCAAAACAGGCTGTCCCAAAATACCGTAGCGCCTGTCGCCGCCGCCGTGGCGATTCCGAATTCGATTATTGCGCCGAATATAACGGCGGGATAGCAGGAAGGTTTGACCGGCTAAGAGGCTGCGCACGATGCGAAAAATACCGCGCAGCTCTTGGAGCTGCGGTGCAGCTTAGCATGGCGGCATCTCGCCGCATATGCGTTAAAAAGATCCGCCGGTTCGTTGTGAATCGGCGGGTTTTTGATTTGCCGGCCGATAGTTGGAAAGCGGTTGTGAGATACCCCTCGGCAGCGTCATCAATGAAAACCGTGAAGTTAGCTGCATTAACGGTTAACCACGTTATGTTAGGGTGCGACGGGTAATTCGATGTCCCGTTAACTTCATTCTGGACATTTTTGGGTGCGGCATGGCAATATGTAAGTCATAATAACCGCTCAGTAACCCCGTAAGGCTGTGAGCGCTAAAGAAGCGGCTGAACGAAACGATACGATACGATACGAGTACGAACCGAATGCGAATCGATCAATTTACGCATCGGCGTTCACGCTTACGCTTGATACAATTAGCTTTTCTAGGAGGAGCAACTATGCAGCTATTCGGCAAGCAATGGACGCGGCGCGAGCTTGAAGCGCGGGTAGGCCGGCTGGAGCAAATCGGCGGCGTTCAAAGATTGAAACGGCTGGAGGGGCATGAAACGGATGTCGAGCTCATCCACGTCAATACCGGCGCCGGGCTTTCCTACTACGTCAGCCCGATGAAGGGATTGGACATTTCCCTCACGGAGTTTGCGGGCGTGCCGATCAGCTGGCAGGCCGCGAACGGGGATGCGCATCCGGCCTACTATGACGATCGCGGGGCCGAATGGCTGCGCACGGCTTCGGGCGGGCTGTTGATGACGTGCGGTTTAACGCAGGCGGGGGCGCCGAACGAAGATAACGGAGAAAAGCTGGGCTTGCACGGCCGCGCGCATCACCTCCCGGCCAAGCAAGTAGCGGCTAGAGGAGAATGGATCGGCGACGAGTACGAAATGTGCGTGTCCGGAATCGTTGAGGAAACCGCGATGGCCGGCAACCATTTGCGGATGACGCGCGACATTTCCAGCAAACTCGGCGATAACCGTATCCGCATCCGGGACGTTGTGGAAAATGCCGGCTTCGCACCTGCTCCGCATATGATGATGTACCATTTCAACTTCGGGTTTCCGCTGCTTGCGGAGGAAACGACGATTGAACTGCCCTCGGAGGGATATTCGATGCGCGATGCCGCTTCGCGCGCCGATGAGTACGGAACATGGCAGGCGCCGGATCCGAACGTTGCCGAGCAGGTGCTGTTTCACCGCATCGTTCCGGGCGAACGGATTACGGCGAAGATCCGGAACCCGCAGTTTCCGGTTGCAAACGGCTTGGCTTCGCTCCCGCTGGAGGCGCGCTTGAGCTGGCATACGGCCAATCTGCCGCAGCTTGTGCAGTGGCGCATGCCCGGCGCCGGCCTCCATGTGCTCGGCATCGAACCGGCTAACTGCCTGACGTTCGGACGAGCAGCCGAACGGGAGGCAGGCAGGTTAGTTATGCTCGGCCCCGGGGAGAGCGTGACCTATGAATTGGAGCTGGAGCTAAAGGTGCTTTAGAGTAAATAAGCTTCCAAAATCCACGGTTTATGGGAATGGAGGCTTATTTATTGATTTAGTGTTAAAAGAAAAATAAACCATTAGACTGAAGAATATATTTGACTCGGAAATTATAGTTGTAGACTGGGAAAATAAAGTATTAGGCTGACATGGCGGTGCTGAACGGGCAGGATAATTTAATCATTTCGCCGAATAATTATCACCAACAAACGGAATTACAAGAAAGGTGTTTAACATTTGTTTTTGATTGGAATATTCCCGACACACCCCGCGGAAAGAAAGAGGTTATGGTGAACCGGAGGCTGCTCTCCAAGGCCGGGAAAGAGTGTCGGAAGTGCCAATATGGCAGCGTCTCGTAGATTCCAGTTCAATGTCTCATATTATGAAACAACATCGAATTTCAAAGTATTTCGATGTACTACGATATGTTCACCTGTTGATTTATTCATTACTTGAGACACTTCTTCGGTATGTGTTATCTCAATCCAATCATTTTGTATATCTACCAATAATTTTACTTCCACATTATTTTCTCCGTATTTTAAACCACTATAAGATAATTTCGTCATTGTCTTCATTCCTTTCTTCATGATGAATATGTGTCGAATGCGATTTTCCATAAACAGCGTGCTGCGTCATGTGATTTATTTTCATCCTCGGCTGCTCACTATTGTTCCAACTCACTTGCCGGTAATGAACTTCCTCATGATCGACGGCTCCGGAGACCCGAACGGCGAGCCGTTCGCCCAGGCGACGGAAGCGCTGTACAGCTTTGCCTACGCGGTGAAGATGTCCTACAGAAGCGACGATGTGCCGGCCGGCTACTACGAGTACACGGTGTTGACGCTCGAGGGCGTGTGGGATTTGGTAGACTGGACGAAACTCCCGACGGACAGGACGAATCTGGACGAGGAGCCGGCCAGCTTGACGGAGTCTGCTAGGTTGAGGACGGTGCTTCGTTTTCAAGTGGAGAGACGGTAATCTTTCATAGTTCTTTCATAGCCATCTGATAGACTGGAAGCTGGTCCGTCAAGTCTAATAGGAAGGTGTGGGAATTATGTATCTCTTACGTAAATCATGCATGCTCATTCTGGCTGTGTCGCTGATGCTGTCCGGCATCTTGTCGATGGCCCCGGCACCAAGCGCCGAGGCCGCCGTGGACGGCTTCGAATATGAGGATATCGGTGGCGGAAAAGCGAGAGTCACCAGCTATACAGGAGCGGGCGGGGAGGTCGTCATTCCCGATCAATTAGGCGGATTGGACGTGACCGAGATTGGAGAGAGTGCATTCTTTAGGAAGTCGCTCACACAGGTGACCATCCCGAACACGGTGACGTCGATCGGAGCCTCTGCGTTCCGGAGCAACCAACTGATAGAGGTGTCGATTCCGAACGGGGTCACGTCCATTGGAGCAAGTGCGTTCCAACAGAATCGAATCGAGGAGCTGACGATTCCGGCCGGCGTCACGTCGATTTCCGATGAGGCATTTTACTTGAATCAGTTGTCCGAATTAGTCATTCCGGATCACGTAACAGCCATTGGCGCACGAGCGTTCCGAGAAAATACGCTGACAGAGCTGGTGATTGGCGATGGCGTGACGACGATTGGCGAAGAAGCGTTCTATCACAATCAATTGACGAATCTTACCATTCCAGACGCGGTAACGACGATCGGGAGACAAGCATTCCAGGAAAATGATCTGGAGCAGCTGACGATCGGCAATGGGGTGACAACCATCGGCATAGGAGCGTTCCATCGCAATGTACTGACAGAGCTGACGATCCCGGGGACGGTAACGACGATCGGGATGGAGGCGTTCAAAGAAAATCAGCTGACAGAGTTGACGCTCTCCAGCGGACTGACGACCATCGAGGAGGGAGTGTTCAAGAACAATCAACTGACGGAGCTGACGATCCCGGGGACGGTAACGACGATCGGGAGAGAGGCGTTCCAAGTAAATCAGCTGACCCGGCTGACGATCGAACCCGGGGTGACGAGTATTGTCGAGCGTGCCTTCGCTAACAATCAGATTGATGAGATGGTCTTGCCAAACACATTAACGTCCATCGGCAGAGAGGCATTCGCTTACAATCAACTAACGGAGCTTGCGATTCCTGCCAGCGTGACGACATTCGGAGAGGCGGCATTCCTTAGAAACCGATTGACCCGGCTGACCGTCCCGGACGCAATGACGACGATCGGCAAGGATATGTTCAAACACAATCAACTGACCGAGGTGCACTTTCCGGCCACGGTCACGGAAATCAGCGAGAGTGCGTTCGGATACAATGCGCTCGCGGAGCTCACGATTCCAGGGCACATCGCGTTGATCGGCCGGCATGCGTTCGCAAACAATCCGCTGACCAAGCTGACGATCGAGGATGGCGTGGCAAAGCGGATCGGATACTTCGCGTTCTCCTATGGTTCACTCGAGGAGCTGATCATTCCGGCGAGTGTCACACATGTGGAAAGTGGGGCATTCTGGAGCAATCGAATCGCTTACGTGATGTTTCTCCATCCGAATACCGATATTGCCGGTAACGCCTTCGCCATTAATTGGGATATTGCCATATATGGTGAGGATCCTTCTACAGCAAAGACGCTCGCCGAGAATATCGGCGTCCCGTTCATGGCGTCATCGAATGCTGAGCTGGCGAATCTGGAGCTGGATATACCGGGGCTGACCTTCGATCCGAACGAGCGAGAGTTCAGATTGTGGACGAATGCGGCTTCCGTCGTGGCGACGGCGAAGAGTGCGGTGCCATTTTCGGAAGTGAAGATCAATGGGGTGACGGTTTCGTACGGGGCGAGCGCGGCGCCTATGGTCCTCGATGTGGGGACGGAGACAATCGTGGTGGATGTGACGGCGCCGGATGCTTCCACGGCACAATACGACGTCGTGCTGCAGGTGGAACGAACGGCCCCGGCGCTCGAATTGTTGGCGAGTCCGGCGGGCGCGACGAACGGGGACGTGACCGTCACCGCTGACGTATATGATGCGGACAGCGGAATCGAGAGCTTGAAGTGGGCGGTAGGCGCGCAATCGGCGGCCTTCTTCGCGGGCGGGGGGAGCGTGTTCGAGGAGGAGTTTACGGTGGACCGCAATGGCACGTACACGGTGTACGCGCGCGATCGAGCGGGGAACGAGACGGTGGAGACGATCGCAATCGCGAACATTCACCGTGTCGGGCCAACGGTGGATGTGACGGCGAATCCGTCGGGGCCGACGAACGGGGACGTGACGGTGACGGCGGACGTGTATGACCGCGGCGTCGGGATCGCGAGTCTGCGTTGGGCGGACGGCATGCGGGCGGCAAGCTTCTTTGCCGGCGGCGGCGGGCAAGAGTTCACCGAGGAGTTTACCGTGGGCGGTAACGGGACGTATTCCGTGTACGCGCGCGACCATACGGGGAACGAGACGGTGGAGACGATAGCGATTGCAAATATCGATCGGTTGGCGCCGACGGTGCAGCTGACGGCAAGTCCGACGGGACGGACGACCGGGGCGGTGACGGTGACGGCTGCCGCCTACGGAACGGGGAGCGGGATCGTGAGTCTGAAGTGGGCGGCTGGCACGCATGCGGCGACCTTCTTCGTCGATGGCGGCACCGCGTTGACCGACCGATTCACCGTCAGCACGAACGGCACATACACCGTCTACGCGCGCGACGAGGCAGGGAACGAAGCGGTGGAGACGATCGCCATTGCCAATATCGTTCCGCCGCCAGGTCCGGACGAGCCTGATGAGCCTTCAGAGGAGCCTGCTTCCGAGCCGGAGCCCAAGACTGAGGTGAAGCTCGAGGGCGGCGTCATTGTGATCCGCGTCGGCCCTCGGGATATCAAGGAGGTTAAACAAGAGGACGGCACAATCGTGGAAAAGGTGATCCTGCCCGCAGAGGTCGAGAAGCAAATTCCGAAGCTGCTGGAACTGGCGGAGCGCCCGCTTGTCCGGATCGTGATCGACGAACGGGCGTCTGAAGTCCAGCTGAAGCTGCCTGCGGGAGCGCTGCGCGATACGCTGGCCGTCCGTTCGGACGTCGTGTTCGAGGCGCGGCTGAACGGCTCGAGCTTCCAGCTGGAAGTGAATGTGCTGGATCTGGAATGTCTGGCTACGCAGTTCGGCACAGACGTGGACGGCTTGGTGGTGAACATCGTCATCCGGGCGGTGGCGGGCGCGGAGCTGGCCGCGCTGACGCAAGCGGCGGGTGAGCAGGGCATGAAGCTTCTCAGCGATGCGATTGAGTTCCAGCTCCTCGTATCGGGCGGCGGGCAGGAGCTGGAAGTGACCGACTTCGGCGGCGTGTATATGGTGAAGTCGATTGTTCTGGATGAAGGCTTGGCCGAGCGGAATGTGATGGCAGTCTTGTATGATTCGGAGAGACGGACGTTCACCTTCGTTCCGACCGTCGCCGCGCGGCTCGGCGACGAGCGCTCGGAGATGGTGATGCGGATGCCGCACAATAGTATTTACGCGGTGATGGAAGCGGAGCCGATTCGGTTCACCGACATGTCGGCGCATTGGGCGGCCCCAGAGGTCGAGTATATGGCGTCGAAGCGGATCGTCAGCGGCGTGTCGAATACGGCGTACGCGCCGGATCGCGCCATTACGCGCGCGGAATTTACGGCGCTGCTCGTGCGGGCGCTCGGATTGCGCGTCCAGCCGGTTGCTTCGGGCGATGTGTTCGCGGACGTTACGGCAAGTGCCTGGTATGCGTCCGTGGTGGAAGCGGGTGTCCAGGCCGGGCTCGTCCGAGGGATGAGTGAGTCGAGCTTCGCGCCGGAGGAAGCCGTTACGCGGGAGCAGATGGCCGTCATGCTGGCGAACTCGCGCGCGATCGCAACCGGGGAGACGGCGCGGTCCGGCGCGGCGGCGAGCGTGCTGAGAAGGTTTGTCGATGCCGCGGAGCTCTCACCTTGGGCGGTCGATGCGATGGCTACGGCTGTTGCCGCAGGTTGGATCCAAGGCATGGGCGCCTATCGGCTCGCGTCGGCCGACATGGCGACACGCGCGCAAGCGGCGGTTATGCTGGAGCGGTTGTTGCGCGAGATCGGATTCGTGGAATAAGCGATGATCATCTTCTGAAGAGGGCCCGGGGGCCCTCTTTTACTTCTCGCGCGCCTAGCAAAGCTGGGCACAACAGGCAACTGATGGAGAGAGCCAAAGGTTGAAACCCCGTGACAAAGTAACTCCTGCGGGAGTGCGAGCAAATCAGCAGGCCGTAACTTGAAGTGAATCCTGCCGCATCGTCAAAGAAAGAGTTAAGAATTGTCGGGTGACAAGAACAATATCTCATTAAAAGCCGCGTAAATAGCGGCTTCTTGTGTTTGTGGGATAAAGTTCTTGTCAAAACCAAATGACAAGAACTTTATCCCATTCCCGAAATTGACAAGAACATTATCTCATTCCCGACAGGTCGCCTTAACGAAATAAGATGGGATATTATCAAGTATCAATTGTGTCTCCTGGGCAAGTTGATTGAAGTAACGGGCAGGATAGTTCCAATATGTGGTATTGTATAATAGTGATAAATCAACGACCCCGCCAGGTAACAATGCCTTACGGAAAGTCGTGTGGGAGTGTTAATTGGATGTAACACTGAGTGGAAGGAGCAAACATGATTTTAGATCCAGTACATGAGAATATTATTATTACGGATAATGTCATTAATGATTTGATACAAGCTTCGGCATTCCAAAGATTGAAGGGATTAAAGCAACAAGGAAATACTTATTTTTTACTTTCCAATACTACTCATAATCGTTACTCCCATTCACTAGGTGTTTATGAAAATATGCGGAAGATGATAAATCAACTTACAAAGAATGACATGTTATTCACTGACAATGAGATCGAGATAGCCTTAATATCTGCCCTAATGCACGATATAGGACATGGTCCTTATTCACACTGCTTTGAACACATTACTGACATTCACCATGAAAAATGGACAGTAAGAATAATAAGAGAGAATGCTGAGATCTCCAGTATCTTATCGGGATCTACAGGATTATTAGAAGCGGTAATCGCAGTAATTGAACGAACAGGGGAGTATCCACTAATTGAAGAATTGCTCTTCTCTCAGATTGGTGCTGATAAATTAGATTATCACCTAAGAGACTTATACTTCTCTGAAATAAGCCAAGAACCATATAGCTTAGAAGGACTTATTGGAGGGTTACACTTCCATTCGGGAAAGTTGGTATTGGACTCAAATGCTATTCAAGAAGTAGAGAAATTTATACTTATTAAAAGAAAGCTTTTCGAACAAGGATTTAATCATCCAGATGTTATCGGTAAAGACGTATTATTGAAACTCTTATTTAGAAGAGCAAAATATCTATTTGAACATAAAGAACTTGATAAGTTTCCTGCAATATTAACCTCTTTATTCGTCGGTGAATATTGGACCTTAGATAATTACCTCCAATTAAATGATCAGGTTATTTTTAATATTGTACAAGATTGGTCAGAAAACAGAGACTTAGTGATGTCGGAACTAAGTAATAAGTACATATCTAGCATAGAAGCTTCTATTAAGTGGATAGAACTAAATGATGATTTAGTAGAACATATTAAGTTAACGGATCCATATACATCTCAGCTTTTTACGCAAGATGAAAAGTATGTTTGTTACCGGGCAGGTATTTATGTTTTGGATAAATCAGGACGATTAGTTGATATTTGTGAAAAATCGCAAACTATTAAGCAGCACTCAACTTACAAACCTAAAAAATATTTTTACTATTTAGGATAGTCTCTCCAATGACAATAGGCTGCCGAAATTGACGGCAGCCTGTTCCGCTAACGGGTACATTACTTGAGTGACTACAGCGGCAGTCTAAGACTTTATTTTTCAAGTCTTGGTCCGCCGCTGCTTCTTTTAAATGGATCAGTGTAAAACTTATTTTTCAAAAGCTGACGATTAATCAATTCAAAAACCGCATTAAATCAAAGACTCCAGTCTAAAACTTTATTTTCACCGAATATTTAGCACTTTAAGTGAGGCTTTTTTTCATCAGCGCAAAATTATTATTCTTCACAATCGCGTCCATGTGCGAAATGACAATTGAGAATTAATAGGTATGTCGGCTAAACTGATTGGCGTTAGGGTCTGGGCGAAGGACTCTCCGATGATCGTTCGATTTCCCGGTAAGCGCACCAATTCTCCCTTCAGCCGTTTTTTTGCTAAAATGTCCGTTCCACGGCGGGCTAAAATTTCATCTCCGTCTGTAGCCCGACGGGCCATGGACGTTTATCCATGTTGGTGACATAAAAACATTGTAGTGATAAGATATGACATTATGAATTGCGATCGTTTTCAGCAGGAGATGAGGGCATTATGCGTTACACGTGGGAGCTGCGGAATTCTTCCTTTAAACGACGATTACTATTCATTATCGTGTTGGTAAGTATCATTCCCGTGCTTATTCTGGGCATGCTCTCCTCGTACAATGCGGCCGAGATCGTTCAGCACGAGGTGGACCGCAATCATCAGATGGTTTTGCGCCAGATTCAATTTCAATTCGACCAGTTTTTGAAGAGTATGGACAAAACCTCCATTCAACTTGCCGACAGCAGCATTATTGAAAAGTCGGTAGAAATCGGTCCGATCAGCAACGATCTGGGGCAAACTTTTATGGCGATCGATGCGATCCAGAAAATACGCGGTACGCATGAAATCCAATTCGACGTTTCCCTTATGTATTTGAAGGAAGACCAACTGTATTCGACACGTTACGGTTTTATCAATTTAACCGATTTTCCATACCGCGATCTGTTGAAGACGATCGGTGTCCAGTTTAACTCCATGGTGGTTATTCCTCCAGAAACGGGCCACCGCCAGCATGAACTGCTGGTTCTTCGTCCGATTCCGACTTTTTATACGGATCGCCCGAACGGGATACTGATTTTTCATGTAAACCCCACTTTGTTAAACGGAATGTTAGATCGCGCCCAGCTGGGTCATAAGGGGAAAATTCTAATAGCAGACGAACGGGGGACGATCGTTTTTAGCCAGAATACCGAGGAGATCGGTTCCCGTCTAACACCGGCATCGGAGCTGTACATGTTCCGGGAGGCATCCAAGGAGGATGCTACCGGCAAGGTATCCGTCAACAACGAGGACTATCATGTGGCATCGGTTAAATCCGCCTACAATGACTGGTCCTATATTGCCATTACACCGTATAAAGAATTAACCGGAAAAGCGGCGGATGTTCGCAAATATACATTGGGTGCAGCCGGTTTGCTGACCGGTCTGGCTTTGCTTTTGGCGTTATTCGGTTCAAACCGGCTATATTCCCCCATTCAACGAATGCAGCAAAAGGTGCAGGGCGAATTCCGGGAACAGCTGCCTTATTTTCGGGACTCGATATTCCTTCAACTTGTAAGAGGGGAAATGTCGGGCAATGAAATACGCGCCAAAACGGAACGTTACGGGTTTCCGCTGAACGGTTCGCGATTTTATGTTTGCCTGGTGGAAATGGACGATTTCGCGGTATTTAAGGAAAAATATAAAGAAAATGACCGTTCCTTAATGATCTATGCGCTTCGAAAAATGCTGGAGGAGCTGTGCGAAAACGAGTTCTCTTGCGCTACGGTAGCGCCGCTGCCGAATCAAGTCGCGGTTTTGATCGGAACGGACGATGCCGGCGAACGGGCGGATGAGGCTGTGCGCCGCAAGGCTGCGGAATTCCGCGGCAATATTCGCAGCTATTTTCATCTGCCGGTCACCGTGGCGCTCAGCCGTGCAATCCTGGACTATACAGGCATCAGCGAAGCTTATCAAGAGGCGGCGGAGCTTCTGGGCTACCGGCTGTTGCTCGGCAGCGATTCGCTGATCGAGCATGATTCCATCCGGATGCCGACAGGAACGTCCGAACACTCGTTCATCGAGCATAAGAAGCAAATCGTCTCCGCGATGACCAAAGGCGATCAGGAAGAAGCGAAAGTATATTTGGCCAAGCTGGTCGAAGCGATTCCGCAGTATATGCATAATGCCGAGTCCGTTCTCGGCACCTTCGCTTATTTGATCGGCGAATTCGATCGTTTGGTGCGGGAATGGAATGAAGACGGGGGACGGCTGGATACGAAGGAATTGTATAAGCAGTTGCTCGCGATGTCCTCATTGCAGCAGACGGAACGCTGGTTCGGGGAAACGGTATTTCCGCTTGTCGCGAATGCGCTGCAGGATGCCAATATCCCGAAACGGACCAAGCTGATTCAGCAGGTGCTTCAGTATATTCATCTGCATTTCGAAAGCGACTTGTCCTTGCAGCAGGTGGCCGATACGTTTCAGGTGACGCCGCCGCAATTAAGCCGGTTGTTTCGGGAGGAAAGGGGCGAATCGTTCAGCGACTACATCCTTCGTTACCGGATCGAGAAAGCGAAGGAATGGTTGTCCAACACGGAGATGCCGATCAAAGAAATCGCCGAGCGTCTGGGGTACGCTTCCGTGCAAAACTTCACCCGCGGCTTCAAGCAGATGACGAACGACGCTCCCGGCTATTACCGGAAAAAGTCTCGTAAGGAAGTGTAACCGATACCGTCAGGCAGGGGATCCCTCTGCAGAAACCCGCGAAATCGTAGCGATTGCGCGGGTTTTTCTTGTGCGCAAGATTATTTGTCTTCAAAAACGGGCGGATCGTTGAAATGAAAATTGTGATTTATTCTCTACGGCGATATGCTGAGGCGGAATCAACAAGAACGACAATGAGGAAGGAGGTGAGGGAACGTGGTTGCCAGACGTTTGCGTAAAGATTGGCTATTGCTGCTAATCGGGGTGCCGGGTATGTTGTACTTTCTAATTTACCGGTTTGCCCCCATGTTCGGACTTGTGATCGCATTTAACGATTATAGCCCGTTTCTCGGATTTTTCGACAGCCCATGGGTCGGGATGCGGCATTTTCATACGATATTCTCCGAGCCGGAAGTGTTGAAGGTGCTGTGGAATACGCTGTTGATTTCCTTTTTGCAAATCCTATTCGCTTTCCCGGTGCCGATCGTGCTGGCGCTGCTGTTGAATGAAATCCGCAATCAGGTATATAAGCGGATCATCCAATCCGTCGTTTATTTGCCGCATTTTTTATCCTGGGTCGTCGTTTCGGGTATTTTCATCTTTTTTCTGAAGGGCGACGGCTTGATCAACCAATGGTTGAAAGACAGCTTCGGCATGGCTCCGATTCCGTTCCTGACCGAGCCTGCGCTGTTTAAGCCTTTGATCGTCTTACAGGTCATCTGGAAGGAAGCGGGCTGGGGGACGATTATTTTTTTGGCGGCGCTTGCAGGGGTGAACCCGCAGTTGTACGAAGCGGCGACCATGGACGGTGCAAACCGGTGGCGTCAAGCATGGCATATTACATTGCCCGCCATTCGCAGCACGATTATCATCTTGCTCATTTTACGGTTAGGCAGCGTGCTGGATGTAGGCTTCGAGCAAATTTTTCTGATGCTTAATCCTTTCAACCGGCCGAGCGGGGAAGTGCTGGATACTTATGTGTTCTACAAAGGCATCGAGCAATCCGACTACAGCTTTGCTACGGCGGTGGGGCTCTTGAAAGGCGTTGTCGGGCTGATTCTCGTCGGCGCGGCCAATATGCTGGCGAAAAGGATGGGTGAGGAAGGGGTCTATTGATAGAAGGAGGAGAATGACCGCCGATGAGCGTACAAGTCACACGCCGCAACAAAGGTATCGATGGGTTCGACTGGTTCAATTACACGCTTTTGTTTCTGATCGCGTTTGCGATGCTGTTCCCGTTTCTATATGCTGCTTCCATATCGTTCTCGTCCTATCGGGACTTTTTGCAATTCGGGTTCAGGCTGATCCCGCGATCATTCGTTCTCGACGCTTATCATTTTGTTCTGGAATCGCCCCGGTTCGTTCGTTCGCTGTTTGTTACGGTGGAAATTACAGCAGTCGGGACGATCATCAATCTTTTTTTCACCGCGACGTTCGCGTATATGCTGTCCCGTCCGGTCGTCGCGCAGCGCGTGATGCTGTTTCTGGTTGTGTTTACGATGCTGTTCTCCGCCGGCATGATTCCGACCTATCTGGTCGTGAAAGAGACCGGGCTGCTCAACTCGATTTGGGCGCTCATTATTCCGGTTGCGATAAGTTCGTTTCATTTGATCGTGATGCGTCAATTTTTTCAAAGTATCCCGGAAGAACTCAATGAAGCGGCGATCGTCGACGGGGCGAACGATATACAGATTTTTGCCAAAATTATGCTGCCGCTCTCCAAGCCGGCGCTTGCCGCGTTCGGACTATTCTATGCGGTTGGGCATTGGAACAGCTACTTTACGGGGATCTTGTATTTGAATGATCCGGCCCAATGGCCGATTCAGGTGATACTCCGGCAAATTGTCATCGTCAGCGACCCGGTAGCCTCTTTAAACATTCCTACGGAGTATGCGCCGCCGGGTGAAACCGTGCAAATGGCGGCCACTTTACTGGCTACGCTGCCGATCTTGCTGCCGTATCCGTTTCTGCAAAAGCATTTTGTCAAGGGGGTGATGCTCGGTTCGGTCAAAGGGTAGTCGATTTCGTCCGGCATGATTCGTATCTTAAAAGCAAGAAGCGCAAGACCGAATATTTAAATATCGGAGGGGCTTAGTATGATTCGAAACAAAAAGATAGCGTTTGCATGTTTGAGCCTTATGATCGCCTTGACGGCTTGTTCGTCAGGGGGCGGTAAAAGTCCTTCCGCCAGCCCGGCGGAAGGAGGCAATTCGGCCGCTCCGTCGCCGAGCGGGACTGCGCCCGCTGCGAGCAAGAAGAAGGTTACCGTAAGCGCGATCGACTTCCGCTATGCGACATCCCTTCCCCCGGCAACGGGACGGGGACTGGATATGATTAACGAAAAATTCAATATGGACTTTAAGCCGCAATTTGTCCTCATTAACGACTATATGCAGAAATTGAGCGCCAATGTGGCGTCAGGTGAGATTCCGGATATGATGACGATGGAAACGCCGACCGCCAACTTTTACAAATGGGCCAAGCAAGGGGCGTTCTTGCCGCTCAACGACTATATCGATAAGTATCCTTCACTCAAGCTCGTACCCGATTACGTGTGGAAATCGATGATGGTCGACGGCAAAATTTACGGAATCCCGCGTTATTTCCCTTCCACCTATTTGGCGTCGCCGGTCATTCGGAAGGATTGGCTGGATAAGCTCGGATTAAAGATGCCGACCAGCTATGAGGAATTGAAGGCGGTTGCCCTGGCGTTTACCAAAAATGATCCGGACGGCAACGGCAAAGCGGATACTTACGGCATGGCGATGGCGGAAAACATTAACAATGCTTACGAGTTAGGGGGATATTGGGAGTTCCGCTCCTGGTACCACAAGGATAACGAAGGGAACTTCATGCCGAATTTCATCTCGCCGGCGCGTAAAGATCATATCGCCTGGCTGGCCGATTTGCAAAAGGAACAGGCGTTGACGCCTAATTTTGCAGTGGTGAAGGCGACGCAGACGGCGAAGGATTTCTACTCCGGCAAAGCAGGCATTTACATAAGCTCGCCTCGCGGCATGGATGAAGCCGCGATGACCGAGCTGATGAAGATAAACCCGGGTGCCGTTCTGGAGCCGATTCCGCCGTTCAAGGCGCCGGACGGTTCGCAAGGCTTCATGGCGTTCAGGGCGTACTACGGCATGACCATGCTAAGCGCGCAATTGGCCAAAGATCCCGAGAAGCTGGAGCGGATTCTCGAATTCCTCGATTTCGGCCGGAAGTTTTATTCGCTGGAAGAGCGGAACAAGAGCAACACGGATTACGATTGGATGTACGGCAACGAAGGAACGGGGTACAAGGTTCAAGACGGAAATACGCAGCCGGAAACGGCGGACAAGGGACTCGCGCCGGCCAATTTCTACATTGATGGCTTGATGTGGGCGTCGAGCGACGATGCGAACCAGTTTTCCAAAGCGTACAAAACTCCGCAAGCGCGGGAACTGGCCGAGAAGATGGAGAAGATGCATAAGGAAACGAAGCACTTTGTCAACCCGCTTTACCAGATCTACTCGGAGACATTAATCTCTAAAGGCTCGGAGCTGGATAAATATTTGATGGAAGAGCAGACGAAGATGATTTTCGGTCAGCGGCCGATCAGCGATTGGGACAAAATGGTCCAGGAGTGGAAAGACAAAGGCGGTACGCAGATTGTCAAGGAAGTTAACGAATCGATGAAGGCAAACGGCGTAAAGGGCGAATTTAAATAAGGACTCGCTCCAGTGATTGCCGTCAGAGCTTTGTGAAGCTTTGACGGCAATTTGGAGGTGTTTCGTTCTACGCACGAGGTTTTAACTGCAGTTAACTGAAACCGGAGGTGTTTGCTGTGGAAATAGGAGGCGCAAGCAAGCTTTCAGGATGGAACGGCAGGAAACGGTTTGGGACGATGCGGGTATGGGCGATTGCGATGCTAATCGCCGCGTTGTTGTTATCGCCGGGGATGACGGCAAGGGCGAACGGAGCAGGCGGGACGGAATCCGCCTCGCTGTCCGCTGGAGGGAATTTTCCCGTGCTGTTCGAAGATGCGGCGGACAATATGCAAGCGGCGGGATGGACGTTAACCCGTTCGCCGGAAGATGGCGTCTATGTCACGGATTCGGCGAATTCTCTCGGCAATCCGAATCAGATTTCGATGAAACCGGTTGAGCCGGGACAGTATTTGTTCTACGGCGATAAGGCTGCCAGCGAAGCGGCTCGTTATACGATGATGAGCAAAACGGTTCCGATCGGCAGCGGCGAGTGGACGCTGGAATTTTCCGCACGATTCGCGGATCTGATTAAGCCGAAGCAGTTCCCGGCCGAGNGGATCTGATTAAGCCGAAGCAGTTCCCGGCCGAGCGCGGGATTTTGTTCGTCGTTTATGCCAATGAGAAACGATACCAAATCTCGCTCAACGACAAAAATAAGCTTTACGGGTTAACCAGTACGAGCGGCACCACCTTTGTCCACAAGGAGATCGATATGCCGCAGGATGACGCCTTCCATCAGTGGGCAATCACGTTCGACGGATTGGAAACGATTTCAATCAAGCTTGACGGCATTAAGATTGCAGCGTTTAAAGGGATTGCCTTGCCGGCAGCAGGCAGACTCGACAGCATTGTTGTCGGCAATTTGCCTCTCAATTGGGAGGCGGGGAAGAATGAAGTTTATTTTGACCGTTTCAAGCTTGTTAAAGGGGATCCTGACGTTTACATGCAGGATGCAGCCGATAATTTGTCGCAAGCAGGCTGGACCCGCAGTTCGGCGCCGGTCAATGGCTGGTACATTACCGATGCGGGAAATTCGCTAGGCAGCCCGAACGGGGTCAGCATGAAGCCGGTTGAGCCGGGACAATATTTGTTTTATGGGGACCAGTCAGCCAGTGCTGCAGGGAAATACGGCTATATAAGCCAAAATATGACGATTGGTGCGGGGGCGTGGTCGTTGGAGTTTTCGGCGAAATTCGCGCAATTGATGACCCCCTCGCGGTATTTGGCGGAACGCGGAGTCGTCTTTGACGTTCGCGCCAATCAGAAGCGGTACAAGATCGCTTTTAATGACGGTAACCAAATCGTAGCGCAGGTCGGTTCCGGCAGCGCAGTGGACGCGCGACGCGTAACTATGCCTGACGACGGCCAGTTTCATCTGTGGAAAATATCTTACGACGGGAATCATGCCGTATCGGTAAGTGTGGATGGAACGGTAGTTGCCCGCTTCGAGCAGATTGCAGGCACGGTTAATGCGGCGGACGGTTTGTTTATTTTCAATACGCCGCTCGATTGGCAGGCCGGTGCGAACGAGGTCTATTTCGACAGCATTCGCTTCACCCAGGAAGTGCTTGGCAACCCGAACGTGCTGATTGACGATGACGGCTCGGGTTTCCCCGCGATGAACTGGCAGGCAAATGCACCCGTCGCGGGTGCGTATTTTACAGATTTTAGAAAAACGAACGGTACGGCAGCCGGTATGAAGCAGGCGGAAGCGGGAACTTATTTGACGTATGCGGAGGCAGGGGCCGGGCAGGCAACGCAATTATCCAAAAAGGTTGCGATTGGCAGCGTGCCGTGGGCGCTCGAATTCGACGCGAAAATGAAATCGCTGGCATCGCCATCCGGAACCGACTTAAGCAAAGGGCTGGGCTTTGAAGTCGCAGCCGGCGGAGTCGTCTACCGGGCTGTTTGGAACGATGGCAACAAGCTGCGGCTGCTCAAAATCGACGGCAGCTACGAAACGGTGACGCTGAACATGCCGAGCGATCAACTTTATCATACATGGGGACTCGCATACGACGGGCGGCAAGTCATCGTTACGCTGGACGGCGCGAAGCTCGGCGGTTGGCAAGGAATTGGGCTTCAGCAGGCGGGGCCGGATCAAATCCGGGTGATCAACGATACCTCCGGGGCTGCAACCGGCAATACGGAAGCTGTATTCGATCGAATTCGGCTTGCGAAACATGTTTTGCCTCCATGGAGCCAGTTTAACCCGATGATTACCGGTGTTTCCGTGCTGCCGACTTCATCGCAAGCCGGCGGAATTGATACCGTCGTTTCCTTGTTCGACGCGGACCCGCTTTCGTTCCAGGACGGAACCTTGCAAGTGGAAGCGTCTCTGCAACAAGACGGCCAAACGATTCTGACCAAGCTGCAAGCGGCAACCGGCGCGTATGTGCCGATCCATCTGGATGGCATCGGAGCTTCCGGACGGATGACGATGCTGTTGAGGTTATTGAAGGACGGCGCGGAAATCACGAAGGTCGAGCGCAATCTGGAGGTTTATCCGTCGGTTAGCGTTCTTGCGCCCGGACAGCAGGCGACGGCGGAGCCGGGCAAGGTGTACTTGTTTACCGACATGGAGGAGATGCGGGACGAGACGCTGGGCGCGCCGCTTACGCCGACAGTCTCCGGGTGGGAAAAAGCGTCGTACCGGTATGAAGGAACAAGTTCGGACGGCGTGTTTTTGGAAAATTTCGGGGATACGCATGCGCTGTCCTTGCCGGCAAGCCTTGACGGATGGTTCGGTGTTTATATCGGCTACGTGACCGGTTCGGAGCAAATCGCGGTGTCGGACGGCGTTCAGGAGCATACGGTGTCAACAGGCGAAAGCGCCGCCTTCGATCCGGGGCAGGCCTACGGCGGCAAAGCGATCGGAGAAATGTTCGCCTTCGCTTCCGATTTCCAAAATCATAAGCTTATTCTAAAACGTGTGCCTGGCAAACAGGCGCGAATCGCATACGTCAAGCTGAAAGGGCTTACTGCGGAAGAAGTTTCGCTCTATGTCCAGCCGGACGAGGGCGAGCAGGGCAAGCGGGTCATTTACAACAATGACGGCTATAGCGATTTTACGTCCGGATTATACGCGAATGAACAGCAGTTGAAGGAGAAGGCGGTCGATATTTATTCCGGTAAAGACGTCGGTTCCTTGTATTGGGCGTTAGGCACGACGATGGCGATCTTCCGCGACAGCCCGACGGCGCTCAAGCCGTACACCAATATGACCCCGGAGCAGGAAGCGTTGATGAGGACGAGCGATAAGAAGGGGCGGGATATCATTTTGCAGCTGATAAACAGCGGCAAGGATCCTCTCGAAATCGTCGCGGGAGAGGCCAAGCAAATCGGGGTGAATACGTTTGCCTCCTTGCGTATGAACGCTTTCTACAACCATGGCGAGTATCCGTATTTAAACGGCCCCCGCTATGAAGAATTCGTGCAGAAAAATTATATGCAGCTTGGCAATGACGGCTCCAAAACGTTTCGCATGAGCTATGCGTATCCCGAATTCCGCGAATTTGTCAAAAATGTGCTGCTGGAAGCCGCTTTCGTTACGAACGGACAAGGCGAACAAGTCGTGTCGGGCGTTGAACTGGATTTTGGCCGGTATCCTAACCTGTTCGGTTATGAAACGACAGCTCTGCCGAAGGCGGAAATTATGACCGGCTTTTTGCGGGAGCTGCGCTCCGCTCTGGCGGGTAAGCAAATTGCTGTACGCGTGCCGTATTACCCGGTTGGTGCTATGGATATCGAAACCTGGGTCAGCGAAGGCTTGATCGATATTTTGATACCAAGCAGCGTCGGACATGAAGAATTCAATAGCAATCTCACCTATTTCGCCAATATGGTGAAAAATACCGGCGTAAAGCTTTACGGCGGCTTTTCGGGAACGCTTTCCGGCCACGAGTTGACCAAGGTGGAGGAGGATCTTAAAAAACGCGGTATTCCGATAACCGCAGGCTTCAACTATATCTCCAAACAGCAATATTTATGGAGAACCCATCAATTTTACGAAGCGGGCTATGACGGCGTTTATATATTTAACAATTGGAGAGGCAACGCCGGCGGCCAATATATTCTGGGTGAACTGGGCGATAAAGTGAAGGTGGAGAAATGGCATACCTTTGCTTATCCGGCGGAATGGACGCAAAATATCGTCGCTACGCAAGGAACGCCGCGCAGCTTGCTGTTCTATGACGATGCTGCGAGTTTGAAGGCGGCGGGTTGGAACGTAAATGCACCGCAGACCGGTGCTTATATAACCGATTCCGCAAACACGATGGGCAATCCTTCGGGCGCATCGACGAAGCCGGTGCCGGCGGGGCAGTATCTCGTCTATGGCGACGGGACTTCGGCCGGCAAATATGTGACGATGACCAAGTCCTTCACGATCGGAGCAGGTCCTTGGAAATGGCAATTCGACGCGAAGTTCGCCGATTTGATCACACCAAGCGCCAACTTGCCGGATCGCGGCGTTATATTCAGAATGAATGCGAACGGTCAGAAATTCATATTGGCATTGAATTCGTATGACGCAGCAAATCATACGGCCAAAGTCGTATTTCGCGGCGACGCGCTGTATCGCAACATCGGCACATATAACATCCCGATGCCGGTGGACAACGCGTTTCATGCGTGGGAAATCCGGTTCGACGGGCAATCGACCGTGTCGCTCTGGATGGACGGGACGAAGCTAGCCGAGTATGCCGGGTTTAATTTCCCGAGTACGACGGCGGACAGCATCGAGATCTCTTCGGTTCCGCTCAATGTGATATCGGGAACTAACGAGATGTTTATCGAAAACATCCGCTTTTCCAAGATTGTCGCTCCGACGAGCTTAGAGCTTGACCCGGCGGCGTTTAAACTGGGGATCGGACAAAGCCGTCAGTTGACGGCAGTCTTTACACCGAACCATGCGACGGAGCGAACGGTTACGTGGAGCACGTACGATCCGGCGGTTGCAACTGTGGATGCGAATGGCCTCGTCACCGCCGTTTCGGCCGGCGTGACCCAGATCACGGCGACGACCGCAGCCGGCGGACTGACAGCTACGAGCACGGTGACGGTTGAGCAGCCGGATATTACTCCGCCTACTACCGATGCCGTTATCGCAGGAACCGCCGGAGCGGGCGGCTGGTATACGTCGGACGTAACGGTATCGCTCCAAGCATCGGATGACGGCCCCGGAGCCGCGTCGACCGAGTATGCGTTAACCGTGATCCAAAGCGTATACGGCATACAGTCGACGGACGGGTTCATTCCGTATGAATCGCCTATCGTGCTCGGCGACGGGATTTATCAAGTGCAATATCGCTCGACCGATCAAGCGGGAAATGTAGAAGCTGTCCAAAGAATGACCTTCCAAATCGATGCGACTGTGCCGACAGCCTCAGTCGAATTAAGCACAATGGCACCGACCATTCAGCCGGTCATCGCTGCGATCACGCCAAGCGAGCCTGTCACGATTATGAACAATGGAGGATTAGACAGCTTTACGTTTTTGGCAAACGGAAGCTTTACCTTCGAATTCGTCGACGAGGCGGGCAACCGGGGGACGGCGGCGGCTGTCGTGAACAACATCGTACCGAGTGCGGGCGGGGCGCCGGGCAAGCCTGTGCTGTCGGACGATAACGGCCATGATACGGGCCTCCTGGATGGTAATTACCAGGTGAAGATGAACCTTTGGTCTGGGAATAACGGTATGCTCTACAATTTGTACGAGAACGATGTCTTAATCGATACGCAAACGTTGTCCGACCGTTCGCCGAACGCCCAATCTGCAACAACGGCGATTACGTATAAGGCAAACGGGACGTACCGGTATGTCGCGGAGCTGACGAATGCGTTCGGTACGACGCGAAGCGATGTTCTGACCGTACAGGTCAAGGATGCGTCGCCGGGCAAGCCGGTGCTTTTCGACGATAACTGGGACGGTGACGGTAATTTCAACATCAGCATGAATATGTGGTGGGGAACCAACGGTACGGAGTATCGTTTGTACGAAAACGGCGTTCTCATCGATACGCAAACGCTCTCGGAGCGGACGCCGCAAGCGCAATTCGCCGTGACGGCCATCCAGGGCAGACAGCCGGGCGCATACGAATACCGAAGCGAATTGGTCAATCGTGCAGGAATCACATCTAGCGAGACAAAATTAGTGAGAGTACGATAGTGGTTAACGGCGTTTAGGGATGCAATAATACGAAAGGGCTGTCTCAACAGGTCTGAAAAGACCTCTTGAGACAGCCCTTTGCTTCATTCACACCGTCGTCATTTTCAACGCCGTCTCATACCGGGTAAAGTGCACGTAATCCCCGTGCATCCAGAGGAGGAGCGCGCCGGATTGTCCGCCGTTCTGCTCACCCGGCACACTCCGCATATCCCGAGCGAGAACCGGTCTTACATTGTTCCGGGACGAGCCGGCGGTTATCGCAGTAGACTCCCACGTCGCGCCGTGGTCGGGCGTGCGCCAATGCTCGATTTCGAACACTCCGTTCACCGGGCGAGAAAGGTAGACATTGGCCGGATCGGCATGATCCAGAATCAGGCCGCCCGAATAGAAAGGTTCGCGTTCCACGGCGCCTTTTTCGGTTTGCGGGAACCAGGAACCGCCGGCCGTTATTTCGCGGCTCTCCCAAGCTTCGCCGTTCCAACGGCTGTACCAGTAGCGGTGATCCGTATCCGAATGGAAGACGGCATACACGAGAACGGGATGGCCGCTTGCATCCAGCGCGATATCCCATATCCAAGCCTTCGCGTCGCGAGCGGCTCCGTCGAAGACGACATCGGCTTCGCGGGGCAGCATCGGCAAGCCGGAAACGGGCTTGATCTCCGTTCCGTCGGCATGAGAGACGACGCCGTCCCGGATACAGGCGCAATAAATGCTGTTATGCGGCTCGATATTGGGATGTCCGTCGGTAAAAGCAAACCAGATCGCATCGTCAACGCCGCGCTCATATTTGATATAGGGACGGGCTCCGTCTCCGAATATTAAGGTTCGAGGCTCCGACCAAGCATCGGTCCCGTCCGGACAGGTGCTGAAGTTCGGCTTGAAATTGCCGCCTCGCCAGAACAAATAAAGCTTCCGTTCCCGGCTGTCATAGACTGGATTCGGGTACGTATAACCGTGCATGCCGCTCGTATTTTCCGGAAGCTCCCGTTCGTCGCCGAAGGATGCGATGTCCTCGGCAGCCTCCATTTGACGATAATACATCGTTTTCCCGTTATGAGCCGAATAAAAAATGATCGCATGTCCATCCGCAGGAAAAAAAAGCGCAGGATTGGCATGGTCGTCCTGCTGCAAGCGCGGCTTGATCATGACGGAATCGACGGTGCCGTCCTTGTGATCGTACGTGCCGATCATGACGTCGCCCTGTCCCGTCAGCCAGCCGACATACGTACGGTCATGCCGCCCTGCATAACGGATGGCTCTAGGATCGGCGAAAAAGCACCACGCGCCGTCCTCGGTAAAACTCGCAAAACTCTCTCCTCGCATAATAAAGAATCCTCCTTTGCACGGCAGTTAAGCAAAACGCCGTCCTTTCGGCCGGCTCATCCGCGATTCGCGGGAGCGGCTTAGCTTGCAAGGCGCTATCGCGCGCCGGCTTCCAGCATCTAGAACGAGGTATGCCCGGCGCTCGCCGCCCAGCCGTTCTTAATATGCGGCGCTTCGCCGCATGACGGCCTCCGGCGATAGCCCGGGATGCCCTAAGTGCCTACATTCTACCTTAATCGACATGGACTGTGAAGCGCGATTTTGGCGTGTTTTTTCTGGCAGATCGACCAAGAAAACGCCTTTTGGCATCCCATACACTTAAGGGTGACGATGCGAAGGAGGATGTGTGATGAGATACCGGAAATTCGGCAATACGGGCTGGGACGTTTCGGAGATCGGCTTCGGAGGCTGGCAAATAGGCGGCGGAGGAGCTTTCGGGCAGGTGGACGACCGGGAGTCGGTAAACACTCTGCTTCAGGCGTGGGATAAAGGGATCAACTTGGTCGATACCGCCCAAATGTACGGAAAAGGCCATTCCGAGGAAGTGATCGGCATGGCGCTCAAGGAATGGAACGGCGGTCATATTTATATAGCTTCAAAGGTGCAGCCCGTTCAATGGCCGCATCCGAACGAGTCGGATCCGGAGATGGCGGGCCGTTATCCCAAAGATTACATCCGCAAGCAATGCGAGGACAGCTTGACTCGGCTGGGTGTGGAAACGATCGATCTGTATCAGCTGCACGGCTGGTTTCCAAAAGGGCTGGAGGATTTGGAATGGCATGAGGCGCTTACGGAGCTGCAAAAGGAAGGGAAAATTCGCGAGTTCGGCGTATCGATTCGCGATTACCGTCCGCAGGACGGCATTGCCCTTGCCGAATCCGGACTGGTCCGGGCGCAGCAGGTCGTTTATAACATTTTCGAGCAGCGGCCGGCGGAACAGCTGTTACCCGCATGTAAAAATAACGGGGTGGCTGTGCTGGCCCGGGTGCCCTTTGACGAAGGCTCGCTGATCGGCGGCTGGACGCCGGATACGTACGCGACTTTTGCGCCGGGTGACGTTAGACGCGTTTATTTCAAAGGGGAGCGGTTCCCGCGAACGCTCGAAAAGGTCGAGGAAATCAAACGCATGCTTCGCGAATACGACGATTCGATGACGCTTGCCGAGGTGGCGCTCCGTTTTTGCTTGTCCGATGAAGCGGTGAGCTGCGTCATTCCGGGTATGCGCAATGCCTGGGAGCTGGATGCGAACCTTAAGGTTTCCGACGGGAAGCCGCTGCCGGCGGAGCTGCTCGAGCGGCTGAAGCCGTTCAATTGGCCGCGCAACTACCATAATCCGGACACGGTGGTGGATCCGCTATGAGCGATTTCGCGAGATTTCGCCGGCGGCTGCAGGAGAAGGCGGACGACGTCCGGGCCCGTCCCGTTACGTATGTGGCTTTTGGCGACAGCGTGACGCAAGGCTGCATGGAGCATGCCGCGATCGAGCATGAACGGGTGTACCATCATCTGCTGAAGCAGCGGATCGTCCGAAGATGCCCGCTGACTGTACTGAATGTAATCAATGCCGGCGTATCCGGCGATACGGCCGCAAAGTCGGAGGCCAGATGGCAGCGCGATTTGATCGCTTTTCAGCCCGATTTGGTCACGATCGGCTTCGGCGTTAACGACTGCCATATGGGCGAGGCCGGATTGGCGCTTTTTATCGAAAAAATGGATGAGTTAGTGAGGACCGTGAAGCGCGAGACGGAGGCGGATCTGCTGCTGCTCACGCCGAACATGATGATGCTGGAGGATAACCCCGGCGTACACGAGAAAGAGCGCTTCGTATTGCCTCGTTTTTTGGAAACGGCGGAAAAAGGCTATTTGCAGATGTATGTCCGCGCGCTGCGGGAGTATTTGGATGATAATAAGCTGCCGTACGCGGATACGTACGCGCTCTGGGAGAAGTGGCGGCTGGAAGGCGCCGCGCCGCATGCGAGATTGTCTAACGGCATCAATCATCCGGACCGCGAAGTGCATGACAGGATGGCGGAGCTGATCGAAGCCCGGATATTCGGGGGAAACGTGTAACGCCCGACCTGACAAGCATGCATGAAAGAGGAAGCACTCAAGAGGCTTCGGGGCGCCCGTTTCACCAAGGAGCCGCCCGCTTAAGCAGCGATATCGGGAATTTACCACACCACAACACCGAAAGCGGGGAGAAGCGCCATGTTCGATAAAGCCAGCTGGATTTGGCAGCCGGGAGACCGTAGGCCGATCAATGAGCACATTTGTTTTCGCAAAACGTTCGAGTGGACGCCGTCGTCCTCCGATCATGCAAAGCTGTCCATTTCTGCGGACACCAAATTCAAGCTGTGGGTAAACGGAACGGAGCTTGGGGACGGGCCAATCCGTTCGACCGCCGACCACTGGTATTACGACGAGTTTGAAGTCGCGCATCTTTTGCAGCCGGGCGTTAATGCGATTGCCGTCAGAGTATGGCACTATGGCCATTCCAACTATCAGTATGTCGAGAACGAAGCGGGTCTCCTTGCGCAATTATCGCTGCGCGGCCCGGCCGGCGCGAGGGAAATCGGCACGGACGAAACATGGCTGCACCGCAGACATGACGCCTACGACCGCGATGTCGTCAAGCGCAACGTGAACATCGGCTGGATGGAAATATACGACGCCAATGCAATGAGCGAAGAATGGGTGCTGCCTTCCTTCGACGACGAGGGATGGTCGGCAAGCGAAATCATCGCTTCGTATGGAGGCGGAGCTTGGGGGACGCTTCATCCCCGGGAGATCGAACCGTTAACCACGCAGATCGTTAAGCCGAAGCAGATTATCGCGCTTAGCGAGATCGAGCCGATCCGCCAAGTGATTTCCGTCAATATGCGGGACAATCTTTTTCCCGAAGCGCGGGATGCGAACGCCAAAATATTCAGCGGATTTCTGGCGGTCAAGCTTGTGGCGGAGGCCGAGACTTGCGGCCGGTTAACGTTTGCGCACTCCAGATGGAACGGCGTACAAGGGCGGTTCCGGATCGACGGCCAATGGCATGTTCATAACGACGAAATCCGGTTGACTGCCGGGGAGCATCTTTTTCTGATGGAAATATGCGGCGTTCACAACGATTTGTTCTCTCATATGGAGTTCGATTTCGATACGGAGCTCCGGTTCGCCCATCCGTTCGAGCCTGACCGGGAAGCCTTCTTCGTCACAATAGGGCCTTTCGAAACGATCGAGTCTTATGCCGACGGCTTCCAGCCTGTGTACGGGGGCGTCGAAAAAAGCACGGGCTTAAATCACGAGCACCCGCTGCTGCTGGAAATCGGAGCTTGTACCGGCTTGGCTGCATTCGAGGCCTACAAAGATATGTGCAAGGACGTACATCCCCGCCATGTGTTGGTCAATAAAATGATCTACTCGTTAATGATGCGTAAAAAGACGCTCAAACAGTACCCGATTACGAACCGGCTGGAGCGGATGCTTCACGATCACTTGCTGCCGGGCGAGCTTCCGTCACCTGTGCAGGGCGGCGATATGGAAATCGTTCTCGATTTCGCGAAAATTTACGTAGGGACGCTGGAGCTCGAGATGAACGCCCCGCAAGGGACCGTGATCGACGTCTACGGGTTCGAGAATAGGGTCAACGGCGCAAATGCCTATACGTCCGGCTGCAACAACTCGTTCCGGTATATATGCCGGGAAGGACGGCAGACGTTCAAAAGCATGACCCGTATGGGCTTCCGCTATTTGATCGTCGCGATACGAGGGGCGAGCGCGCAAGTGAACATCCACCGCCTGCAGCTGCACCAGTCCAGCTACCCGGCAGCGGACAAGGCTTTGTTTCGCTGCTCGGACCCTCTGCTAAACGATATTTGGGAAATATCCAGGCATACGTCCCATATGTGCATGGAGGATACGTTCGTCGATTGTCCTACGTACGAGCAGGTATTTTGGGTAGGGGACTGCCGGGTGAGCGCGCTTGTGAACTATCAGCTGTTCGGCTCCTACGAGCTCGTCAGGCATTGCCTGGAAATGGTGCCGCGTTCGCGGAGCCAAAGCCCGCTGCTGCTCGCGCTTCTGCCGACCGACTGGCAGGCGGCCATTCCGATGTGGACCTTCAGCTGGATCATCGCCTGTAAGGAATATGCGGAATATAGCGGGGACGGGACATTTTACGCGGCGATCTACCCGGAAATCAGGCGGACGCTTGAGGCTTACAGAGGGTTTCTCAACGAGGACGGCTTGTTCGACACCTCGTCCTGGAATTTGCTCGATTGGGCGCCGATCGATATTCCTTATGTCGGCGTAGTGACGGCGCAGCAGGCACAGCTGTCCCAGTGCCACTATATTGCGGCCGATATGGCGGATTCGCTCGGCTTGGCGGGCGAAGCGGAGGAGCTGAAGCTTCACGCGGAGCGGCTGAAGGAAGCCATTCAAGCGCATTTATGGGACGAGGAAAGCCAGGCTTATCTGGACGGCATTCACCGTACGGGCAATCGTTCGAAGACGCGCAGTCTCCAGACGCATGTGCTGCTGTATTTGGCCGGCTGTCTGGGCGAACGGCAAGCGGCCGTCATCGAGCCGAAGCTGCTGGATCCGCCGGAGGACTGGGTGAAGATCGGCTCGCCGTTTTTCTCGTTTTATCTGTTCGAGGTATGGCATCGTTTCGGCGAATTGGAGCGCACGCTCTCGCAGATCAGGACGGACTGGGGCAAAATGATCCGCTACGGCGCCACGACCACTTGGGAAACGTTTAATGTATTCCCTCGCAGTCACGCTCATGCATGGTCCGCCGCTCCGGCATTCGTGCTTGGCAATCAACTGCTGGGCATAGAAAAGCTGGAGGACGGATACCGCAGCATTCGCATTGTGCCGCCGGAGACAGAGCTGCTATGGGCGGAGGGCAGCATCCCGACCGCTTGCGGGCGAATCGACGTATCGTGGTCGAAGGAAGAGGAGAAACCGGTCATGCGTTTCGCCATTCCGGCAGGCATCCGAGTGGAGGAAGCGCCGGAGCGGCAGGGGGATTGGGATATTCGGATCCAAGTCATCGAATAGCCTCGATTAGGGCGTAAGTAGAGGATGAACCGCTCGAACCAGCTTACGCCTCGAAACGCAAGGCCGGGGAATGTCCCGAAGTCCGGCACAGAAAAGCAGCGCGCCAATGGAATGTTGGCGCGCTGCCTTGGTTAGCGGGCGGCCGTTTACGGCAACCGCCCGTGCAATGATGCCGGCGGGCGTGCTAGTGTGCCGCCAGCCACGATTAGTTTCCGCTTCGGAACCGCATAATGAACGGCTAGTGGACAAAAGGAATTATTCCTCTTAAGCCCTCGTTCGCTGCAGTCCGAAATCGCCTGCTTGGAGCAAGGAATTGCGGTTCCCCTTAAACTGTAGTCCGAAATCGCCTGCTTGTAGAAGGGATTTACCGGTGTGCCGAGTTAAACTGCCGCTGTAAGCGGGCATTTTCGGACTGCAGGCGAGGCAAGGAAGCCGGACGCGATTCCAATTGGGCAAAATCGGACTCCAGCACATGCATGCACGGGGTGCGTTTTTCATCATGCAGCCCGAAGGCAATGAGCGTTTACTCCTGAGCGCTTTTCCGGCTTTTGCGAAATTGCCCGGGCGAAAGACCGGTCATTTGTTTGAATAATTTATTAAAGAAGCTTAAGTCGTCGAAGCCGACCTCTTGAGCGATCTGCAAAATGTTGCTGTTCGTCGAAAGCATCAGCTCCTTGGCCATCCGAATCCGGATTTCATTGCGGAATTCGATGAAGGTTTTGCCCATGAACTGCTTGAACTTCGATGTGAAGGCGGACTGGCTCATCCCGCACATTTGGCTGACCTGGGCCAGCGACAGCGGATTCGCGTGATGCAGCTCGATAAACTCGGCTACGCGCTCGATGATTTTATGCTCGGAGGCTTGCGCCGTCATCGGCTTATGCAGCATTTGATCGTAGCAGCGGCTGAGGAAGACGAACATTTCGATCAGCCTGGTTTTGACGAGCAGCCGGTAGCCGAGGTTCTTATCCTTGTATTCGCTTAAAATTCGGTCAAGCAGCTGCTTCATCTCGATCCTCTGGTGAGGATTGAGCTTAAGATGGGACTGGAAATGCACCGACTGGCGCAAAAAAGGCTCCACATAGAAAAAGTCGACGAACGACGTCACTTTGGAAAGCGATTGCAGCTCATGGCTCAGGATCGCAGGGGCGAACAGGATGTTATAAACGACGAGGTGCCCGTCGTCCTCGACGACATAAGCGTGCTCCACATCCGGCTCGATGACGAACACGTCGCCTTCCTGAATCCGGTACTCCGTTCCGGCATAGAAATGCTGTCCGGAGCCTTCCGCCACGTAGACGAATTCGATGAATTCATGCGAGTGCTGCTCAACGGATTTTATTTTATGGAATGAAAATTGATCGATATGAAAGGGGAAATCATGGGCTTCCAAATAGCTGTCATTCTCGTAACGGGTCATCGGGCCATACCTCCGGGAAGGAAAATAAGAGCGTCGGTCCCTTTTATCATAGTGGATTTCCAGACGGATGAAAAGCTGGTAAATCAGCTGGCAAATCACCTTTAAAACTCTGACGAATTCACCAAGTTTGCTCCTTTTGCGAAGTGATATATTGGTCTCAAGAGGTCAACAGTACCCGAACAAGAGGAGCTGATAGTCATGACGAATGCAGTTCAATCGCTTTTAACGGCAGAGCAGCGCGCGTTTTATCAGGAGAACGGTTTCGTGCAGGTGGACAACGTGCTGAGCGAGCAGGAGCTGGCCGAGCTTCGCCAATATATGGAGGAAGTGATGGTCGAGGAAACCGGAACGATGTCGCTGCAAACCGACAAAAAAGGCGGCAGCTACTACCGCGTCCTTAACCAGCGCGTCAACGTATGGCGCGACCACGGCGGCATGCATAAATATTCGTTCAACCCGCGTTTTGCGCAAATGGCGATGGAGCTTACGGGCGCAAGCGGCATCCGGCTTTTCCACGATCATGCGCTTTGGAAAATGCCGGGCGATTCCAAGCCGACGCCTTGGCATCAGGACTTCCCATACTGGCCGATGAACGAAACGGGCGCCATGTCGATATGGATCGCACTCGACGACGTGGATGAGAAGAACGGCTGCATGATGTTCGTGCCGAAATCGCAGAACGCCGGCAAGCTGAACCATATCGATCTTTCCAATCCGCAGGACTTGTTCGAGTTCGTCAAGGGCACCGATTACGAAAATGCGAAGCCGGTCAAGGTGCCGCTGAAGGCGGGAAGCTGCACGTTCCACAACGGGCTTACCTTCCACTACGCGCACTCCAATGTGACCGACAAGCCGCGCCGGGCGCTGGCGATCATTTACATGCCGGACGGCACGACCTTTAACGGGAAGAAGCATGCGATTACAATGGATTTGAATCTGCGCGAGAACGAACCGCTTGCAGGCCGGATGTTCCCGCTGCTGGCTCACATTTAAATCATAAAAAGCGGTGTCATGGAGCCCGTTCCTCTTGCAGGAGCGGCGCTCCCGCACCGGACCGATCCTCGGCGCGCCATGTGCCGCGGATTTGTCTTTTTTTTCGTTTATCAGAAGAGTTTAACGCGGATACGGCTCGAAATCTCGGTAAACACGGGCGTAACAAGACGCCGCTTAGGATTTTATTCTTGGAAATAGCGGCCGAAGGGCGCGGATCGGCATCCGATAAGCACGCAAAAAAATTCAGCAAGCCGGGAGGACGACGGAGATGGAGAAGGATTCGATGAAGAGCAAGGAAGACATTATCGCCCATTTGGGCGACGAGTATGACCGGTATTTGGGAGCGATCGTGCCGCCTATTTTTCAGAACTCGCTGTTCACGCGGAAAACGGTTAATCACGGGTACACGTATACGCGCGTAGCCAACCCGACGACCGAAATCGCCGAGATGAAAATTGCGGCCCTCGAGGGAGGGGAGGCCGCCCGCTGCTTCTCGTCGGGCATGGCGGCGATAACGGCCGCACTCGCCCACTATTTGGAGAAGGACAGCCACGTCATTTGTCCGCGGGCCGTTTATACGCCGACGAAAGGCTTTCTGGAGACGTACATGAAGAAGTTCGGCTGCGAGGTTACGCTCGTTTCGGGCGACAGCGTCGAGGAGTTCGAGCAAGCCATTCGTCCTAACACGAAGGTTATTTACTTGGAAAGCCCGCTGTCCAATATTTTTACGCTGCAGGATTTGGAGGCCATCTCTGCGCTGGCGAATTCGCGCGGGATCGCGACGATTATCGACAACACATGGGCGACGCCGCTTTATCAGAATCCGCTGGAGTACGGCATCGATCTTGTCGTGCATTCGGCTTCGAAATATTTGGGCGGACACAGCGATATTTTGGGCGGGGTCGTCGTCGGGAGCAAGGAAACGCTGGAGGCTATCACTCATAACGAAAGAAGCATGTTCGGGGCCGTCATGGATCCGCACCAGTCTTGGCTCTTGATCCGCAGCCTGCGAACGCTTCCCGTGAGGATGAAGCAGCATCAGGAAAACGGGCTGAAGGTCGCTTCATTCCTGGAGCAGCATCCCCTCGTATCCGCCGTTTGTCATCCGGGTTTGACAAGCCACCCGCAATACGAGCTGGGAAGAAAACAGATGACCGGTTATTCCGGATTGCTGAGCTTCGTGCCGAAAGGCGACAAGCAGCAGATCATGAAGATGATGAAAAGCTTGCGCTACTTCGAAGAAGGCCCGAGCTGGGGCGGCTTCGAGAGCCTCATCAACTCGCCGGGGTTATGGGTGAACGAAGAAACCTCCGTTCTTGCGGGAATTCCGGTCGGTCTTCTGCGCATTTCGGTCGGCCTGGAAAGCGCCGATTCGATCATCGACGATCTGGATCGGGCCCTGAACGAAATGACACGCTAACCGGTTGAGCGGGATCGCTGATGGAATGCTTGCTCGATCCCGACGTGCGGCCTGTTTGATAAAGTCCTAAGAACACAATAAACATGCAACTTTCTTCGCCGGCCGGTTTCGGCGGAAACGCCGCGGATAGGACTCTTTATGTGGGATGTGGTAGACATGTCAATGGAATTGCCGCAATTCGTCGATCACGGGTTTAATCAAACGCTGCAGCATTTTCCGGTGTACTGCGAATTCAAGAGCGACCGGTTCACGATGGATCGGCTGCATGCCCATAAGGGATATGAATTTCATTTTTCGTATTCCAGCGAAGTGACCTTGATCGTCGGCGACCGAACCTACGAACTGGCTCCCGGCAAGATCGCCATCATCCGTCCGCTCGTGTTCCATGCCATCAAAACGGACCGGAGCTCCGAATATCGGAGAACGGTTCTCTCGGTGGAGGAAGACTACGTGGAGTCGCTGCAAGGGATGGATACGGCGGTTGCGGACATTTTGCGGGTGTGGTTCCCGTCCGACGAAATAGCCTCGGTCCAGCTCACGTTTCATGACCGGGATCTGCAGAAGGTCCGGCAGCTGCTGCTGCAGCTGGAGGCGGAAATACGCGACCGTCCGGCGCACTTTCCCCTGATGGTGAAAGCCTCGTTCACGGAGCTGCTGGTCGTGATGTCGCGCATGACGGAGCTCACTTACAGCCGCCATGCCTTGTCGAAGGAGCTCAAAACGATCGTCGACGGGATGCTCGACTATTTGACCGAGCACTTCCGGGAGCCGATTCGGGGACCGGAGCTGGCGGAGCGCTTCCATCTGTCGCCCTCTTATTTGTACAAAATATTCAAGCTCGGCACCGGAATGACGCCGAATCAGTTTCTGGTCGCGCACCGGATCGGGGTTGCCAAAGGGTTACTGGCGGGAGGCGGACGGACGATTTCGGAAATCGTCGGCTTGGCCGGCTTCAACGATATTTCCCATTTTCACAAGACGTTCAAGGAGATGACCGGCACGACGCCGAACGCGTTTCGAGCTCAATACGCTTAGCGCCGGAGAGCCTTGCGGCCTGTGCAGTCACTAGCGAAAAGAATGGAAGGAACGGGTATTTACATGACGAGCTACGTACAGGATTGGCAGGCTGTTAAAGAGAAAATACGGACGGATGCGTGGGCGGGGCAAGTATACGACACGCTTGTGGAGACGACGGAATGGTGGATCGGGCATTATGCGGACTCGCCGGACAGGATTGCCGGGTGGGGCCATGACTTTTTTTGCGAGAGCTGCGGAACGATGATCGATTTTGTCAGGGAGGAGCCGTACGGCAACCTCTGCTCGGGCTGCGGGCATCGAAGCAAGGGCGCCCGTTTCGACCAGGCATGGAATTATTTGTACCGGGACGAGGCGCATAAGCATGTTTTTTACGCCGGGGTGTTGTACCGGATTACCGGCGACGCTCGTTACCCCGCGTTCATTCGCAAGGTGTTGTCCTTCTACTGCGACAACTACGAGCACCTTAAGGTTGACGTGAAGCCCGGATATGTCGGCAAAATAGCGGGTACCGATCTATGCGACGCGGTCGGCATGATTTGGCTGCTGCAGGGGATGGAGCTCATTAAGGAGACGTTCACCGCGGAAGAGCTTCGCCACTACAGAACGAAGCTGTTCGACCCGCAAGCCGAAATGCTGGATAGCCACTCCAAAAGCATTCATAACATTCCGTGCTGGATGAAAACGGCGGTGGGCATGACCGGGATGTTTTTCGGGGACAGCGGGTATGTGGAGCGCGCCTTGCAGGGGCCATACGGCCTTATCCGCCAATTGCAGGAGGGCGTCACCGACGAAGGCTTCTGGTATGAAGGCTCGTTCCACTATCATTTTTATTGCGTAGAGCCGTTTACGTACTTCCTGCTCTTCGCTCAAATTTACGGCGCGGATTGCGGCGGCATGGAAGAGACCGTGAAAAACATGTATGTATTCCCGGCGGAGATCGCGTTCGATAACGGGTTTTTCCCGAACCCGAACGACGGGTGGCCGAACATCGCGCTTACGCATTATGCCGGCCAATACGAATACGCGAACCGGCTGTTCCCGGATCCTGCTTTCGAATATGCGCTTTCCCGGTCGTACGGCGACTATTACCGGCAGACGCCGGCTTACGGCGGTATGGTCGAAAACACGCCGCACGGCTGGATCCAGCGGCTGCTTTTTGGCAGAGGGGAATATGCGGGAGAAACGATG
The DNA here is from genome assembly GCF_003285015.1 of Paenibacillus contaminans. Lineage (GTDB taxonomy): Bacteria > Bacillota > Bacilli > Paenibacillales > NBRC-103111 > Paenibacillus_V > Paenibacillus_V contaminans. The sequence goes on from NZ_QMFB01000039.1 coordinate 46,955, forward strand.
CGCCGCACGACCAAAAATTACCCGGATTCGAATTTATGCTCGCTGCGCGACGGCGACACGGCGCTTTTTATCAAATACGGCCTCAATACGCCCAGCCATGCTCATCCCGACTTGATGAACATCGAGCTGTTCGACGGGGATTGCCTCTGGTCGCACGACATTTCCTCGAACGGCTACGGCTCGTTTTTGTTTTTGGAGTGGCAGCGGAAGACAATTGCCCATAATACCCTCGTCGTCGATGCCGCCGATCAGCTCTCGCGAAGCCGCGGAATCGTGCTCGATTTCGATCAGGAACGTAACCGGATCCGCGCGAAGGCCGAAGCGGTTTATCCGGGCGTGGACTATGTGCGCGATATCCGGCTGCAGGAAGGGCGCATCGAGGACATTTTCCAGGTGATCAGCGAAGACGAGCATACGACAGACTGGGTGTTCCACTGCCGCGGGCGGCTGGAAACCGATTTCGAGACACAGCCATGCGTTTCGCCAGGGAGCGAATTCGGTTATCAGCATCTGATGAACGTAAGAATGTTCACGGCAAGCGACAGCTGGTCGGTACGCTGGGTAATGCCGGGACGAACGCTGACCCTGCGGATGGAAGGCTGTGAAGGAACGGACGTTTACTTATTCGAGGGTTATGAAAATACGACCTCTCAAATTAGACCGGGCATTCTTGTAAGGAGAACCGGACGCGGGGCGGAATACCAAGCGACGTTCACCTTCGAGAAACAGTAGAGAATACCCCACTTTTTCGAGACAATGCAACAAGATTTCAGGAGAGCGCTTCCTTATAATGAGGAGCATAACTGGTTGATTAGGGGAGGTTCTCATCGATGGCCAAAAAAATCGAAGTAGACGTAACCGATTACAGCTTCCTTGAAGCGGCATCTTCCTATAGAGGCTCGCTGCTGCGGCCGATCGACACTTCCAAGCTGCTGAAGCAGTGCTTCTGGCTGGAGTTCGAGCTTTCGCGCATGACGATGGGCTGGGTCCCGTCCGTGCCGGATTGGGATTTAAAGGGCGAGCTGGTGCGCATGTCGTATTTGCATACCCAGCATATGGTGCATTTGCGGGAGCGGATCGGCGAGCTGCCCGGCGGCGATATCAACGACAAAGCGTGGACGCCGAGCGGTCTCCAGGAAGCTTGCCAGCGCATCGCGCTCGCCGGAGGGCTGATTGAATTCGCGGCGGGTTATAAGTTTATCGTCTCGAAGCTGTATGAGCAGTATACGGCTTTCCGCGAAACGCTGGATCCGATTCTCGACGGACCGACGTTCGATAAGCTGCGTTACATTGAGCTCGATAAGGAACAGCTTTTGTCCTGGGGGATTCCTTTTGTAAAGTTTGCCTATGTCGAAGACGAGGAAAAGCGGACCGCTTATCAGCGCTGGTTAACGTATATCGAGCAGGTATGGAGCATGCTTGAGCAAACGTCATCCAAAAAAGCGATCGACTGGCCCGATCATCCCGTCGCCGAGCCGGCAGGTCCGATTCCGCTTAAGCCTGCCAACGATCCGAAGTATCCGCATGTCGACTTGAACAAGTACAAAAGCGCGATGTTCGATCCGAAATCGCCGACCTACGACAGCGTAAAGCATATGATCTTCATCAATGCCAGCGAAATGTCGGCGGTGGAGAGCTTGACCTATCTGTACTACGGCGTGCAAAAAATGCCGATGGATTTCTATATCGATGTGGCCCGCCATACGTGGGATGAAGTTCGTCACAGCCAAATGGGCGTGCGCCGGCTGAAGCAGATGGGCTACCGCACGGAGGATTTTTCCTGGCATCCGTCTACGGCGCCGACTCCCGAAACGATGAACCGGGTATTTCCGGAGTTCTACTCCAGCCTGACGATGGTGATGGAGCCTTGCTCCTTCATCAAAAAGCGCAAATCGATCGGCGCGTTCATGAAGCATGGCGATCCGTTGTCGTCGATCCAATCCGAATACGATATCGCCGACGAGCGGCTCCATGTCGGATTCGGCCAGAAGTGGGGAGCGAAGCTGTTCGAGCACATGGAGGACTTCGTATCCGCCCGGAACGCGGCCGAAACCGTCAAACAAATGCATCTCCGCAAAATGGGCTACAGCCAAGAAGAGATCAACAAGGTGCTGCACAGCTTCCCCGAGTTTTGCGGTTTTGCGACGATGGATCTTCAGTACGATAAATATTAAGTTTGCGAGTGAAGCCTCTAGGCAGTTGCAGTTTGCAGCCTAGGGGCTTTTTTGCTTGTACTGGAGATGATGCAAAGAGATTTCTGAGGATGACCCGCAACAGCCGATGTTTTGTCGCGGAACGATATGGACGATCACCGGGGTTATCCTATCCCACAGTGTATGAACCAAGCAGTGAAGAAATCAAACAGTTTGGGGGGCCGACTCCCCCTATAATAAGGGCGGTTTGCGAAACGGAGCGACACGCCAAGCATGAGTCCTGGCTGTACCTTTTCCATCAGGGAATAGCCACTTTTTGTCTTCTAGCAGCTGAAGCTGTTTTCTAGCCGTGTCATAACCGCATTGGAGGAGTGTTTTCACATCAGCCAACTTTATCGGGCGATCGAGCCGAAACGCCATCCGCAAAATATCCCTTTCCCGACTGCTCAAATCGAACGGGATTGAATCATGATCGCCGAACAGGTGTCCGACCATTTGTTGACAAAGCTGCTGCCACAGCCTCGGCCGCTCCGTTACATCGTCAAGGCTGATCCGGACGATCAACCAACTATCGTTCACCAGATGCATGTGCCGCACCCATTGGTTGGAATATTGCCTGCGGTCGAGCTTGGCGTAATGAGTACCGTAAGGATCGATTTCAATCGCGATATGAATGCCCGAGCGAATATAGGCGAAATCGAGAAACCTGCTGCCATCGAAAAAATCATGCACCTCATATTCGGGGTGAAGATGCTCGAAATGGCCGAATGCAGGCCACCAGATATGCCGAAGAAACTCTTTCTCTGCGTGGGCATGACCGGTAATGAGTTTTCGTTTGGACTCACCCTTCCGATTGCTTAAGTGCTTTCCCAGCCATTCCTTGTGACTGTCGTCATATGCGGCTATGTTCATGCGATCGCTCCGATCCAAATAAAATAGCGCCGCCTCACGAATGGATCGTGAAGACGGCGCATGCTTTGCGTCGACGATATATGCGGTTTCTTGTTACTACGATTTTAGCAATTAATCGATAAGCAGGCAACAGCGAGTTTGAAAATGCAATAATTTTTGTAACAACCGCTCGCTTCCGCAATCACATGGAAAAGGAGCGGCTAAGCTCCCTTTCGCTATAGTCGAATTTGCTTGGTTAGCAAATGCAGGCGTTGTATTCCAGTCTGCTTATTTGTATCAGGCATTCGGGATACATTTTACGCTGCAGTCCGAATTTGCCGACTTAGAGCAAGGCATTGAGGTTCCTTTTACGTTGTAGTCCGATTTTGCCCACTTGGAGAAGGGATTTACCGGTATGCCTAGTGAAATTGCAGCTGCAAGCGGGCATTTTCGGACTAGAGGCGCTGGAAAGAGGCTGAACTCGATTCCAATTGGGCGAAATCGGACTGCAGCACATGCAAACGACGAGCGGGGAGGGGGGCTCAGGTGTTTGAACTGCGGATCCAATTGGATCCGCAGCTCAAGCAACTGACGGCTTCAAAGTGAAAGCTCAAAAAACGGCGTATCCCCAACTGTTCGCGCTCCTTTGAAAAGCCTGCTTTTCCTCACCGCGCGCGACTCCCGGCGCGCGGTGCTCGGTCACACGTCGGCTGTCAAACCTCGTGCGGCCTCAACCCTGCGGGTACTGCTCGTTGAAGCGGTCGGCAAACCGTTTGCCCATCCATAGGCAGACGCTCCACAGGTCGGCAAGCGGCTGCTTTGTGTAAGGCATAGTGTGCATGTAGCCCGGGGGCCCGAATTCCGGTGTGAAGGTGAAAACATCGACCCCCTGCGCCGCGCGAGTCCGGCAAATGTCGTCCCACCATGCTTCGTGCGCTTGCAGCTCAGCGGCGTATTCTGGTGCGGCCGGGTCGGGAACCTGCGGACCGTGGCGGAAGCCGACGCGGCCGTGTACATGGATCGCCCGGCTAACGGCGAGCTCGACATTCGCTTTCTGCTCCTCGAGGAACGACTCGGTGACCACGACCCAATGGCTGAAATCCGCATTGAGCTTCAGCTCGGGAAACTCGCGGAGCAGTCTTGCGGTCGTCCACGGGGTAAACATGGCGCGGCCGCGATGCGTCTCATGGGCGAACGGGATCCCGAGGCGCTGCTCGATGCCGAGCGCGTTCTCGAAAAACGACAGCTGCTCGCTCCATTCCATATAGTCTCTACCGCTGTGCGAAGTAATCAGCAGCGGCTGAAATTCGGCGGCGCGCTCGGCCCGTTCCCGGAACGATGCGATATGATCCCCATCCGAATGAATGCCGGCGATGTAGTCGAGCTTGTAGGAGTCCAGCAGACTGCGGAACAGCTTCTCGTTTTCTTTGGCGGGCGGAGGTCCTTCGATTCCCTGATAGCCGGCTTCGGCGATCTGTGCAAACTGCTGCTCGAGCGTACCCGTCATGCCCCATTGGGCCTTGAATAATTTAAGCTTCATCAATCGGCCTCCTCGGAATTTCATAAAAAACCATAGTCACGCTCACTATAAGGGGAAAATGCGGTCGAAATCTTGGGCGATTTGCCAGCAAGCATTGTGGATTTGACAGAAACGCGATTCCCCCGCACGGAACGGCGACATGCACGAACCGCGGTTCCCCCGCACCGAACGGGACAGGCCGCACGAAATGCCGTTCCCCGCACGGAACGGACAACCCGCACGAACGGGCGCCTCTTGCCCTTCGAGTAGAGGAATCCCCATATTTCTTGGCGAATTAACCAAGAATTCGTTCCCGCTCATGCCGTATAATAAACACTGCCAAAAAAAGCTGTGCGCCGGAACTTCATGACGATAGCGGAGGAATGGTTTATAATGCGAATACCGAGTGCGCGAGCGGACGGGCGGATTTATGCTTGTTCCATTACGCGGTAAACCGTCAACAGCGTTTATCTTTGCGCACTTGCCATTCCATCAGGATGCGGGTGAATCGGATGTCTGGGATGATTTCCAAATTTTTAGATTTGAAGCTGCGCACGAAATTTTTGCTGTCTTTTGCCGTTATGATCCTGCTAACCGTGTTAATGATCAGCTTCGTTAACTATTATGTGTCTGTAAGCGCCATCAAAAGAAACACGGCCGCATTCTCCGAATATTTGATCGAGCAAATCGGAATCAACCTCGAAAAGCAAACGAAGGATATCGAGGAGCATGTATTCCAGCAGTTCCGCAATTCCGCGCTCAACAAGACGCTTAGCATTCCCGAAAACAGCGGCACGAACGATCTGTTCGTCAAAAACACGGCGATCACCGAGTTTATGAGGGATCTGCTGTTTTCAAAGGATTATTATTTGTCGGTAATGGTTATAGATACCGCGGGCAACCGTTTCGACATCGAGCGAAGCACGGTACAAAATTACAATAAAGATCTGGAGAATGTCGATACCGACATGATTCAAGATAAGCGCGGCCGCGCTTCCTGGATTCCGGGGAACAGCAACGTCATTTTTATGGAGAAAGCGGTGTACGACGTCGCCTCCAGCCAATATGCAGGCATCATTATCGTCGGCGTGGACAGCAAAGTGTTCAGCGGCATCTATACGAACGTGAACGAGCTGACGCAAGGCAATATCGTTATTTTGAACGAGGAGCTCGAACCGCTTTTGTTCAATAAGCTTGTTTCCAAGCCTTCCCTCTATTTCGTCGAGAACGAAATGTATGCCAACAATCCGATTCCCACCCAGGGTTTTCAGTTTGAAGGGGAAGCGTACCTTTCCACGATCATCACGACGAATTACGACAAGTGGACGGTCGTTCAGGTGATCGCGGTGAACGAATTGACGCGCGGTACGGATGTCATCAAGGTGTGGACGATCAGCACCATACTGGTTTCCTTGCTCATTGCGTTCATTTTGGCGGCGTTCATCTCGAGGAACATTACAGGCAACGTCCGGATGCTGCTTCAGAGCATGACCCATTTTTCCATGGATTTCACTCATAAGGTGATCGTTCCGAGAGGCAGAGACGAGGTAGGCATGCTGGCGGAGAAATTCAACTCGATGGCCGAGAAAATCAGCGAGCTGATTCATACCGTCTATACGGAGAAGCTGCTTAAGCAAAAAGCCGAGTATCGTACGCTGCAATTCGAATACAAGGCGCTGCAAGCCCAGATCAATCCCCATTTTCTCTATAACACACTGGAATCGATTCATAGTTTGGCGAAGCTGCGCGGCGACGAGCAAGTCGGCGATATGATCTATTTGCTCGGAAAGCTGCTGAGAGAAAGCATCGGCAAGAAGGGAGACATCATCCGCCTGCAGGAAGAGGTCGACTACATTCGAAATTACTTGTCCATTCATAAAATCATTTACGGACACAGAATCGAGGTCAATTATTATTTCGACGAGAGCCTGATGCATCTCATGGTTCCGAAATTCATCCTTCAGCCGCTTGTGGAAAATTCAATCAAGCACGGTATCGAGGAGAAGCCGGGTAAAGGAATCGTAAGCCTCGGCTGCTGGACCATGGAGGACGATTTATACCTCGAGGTGTCCGACAACGGGGTGGGTATCGACGAAGAAACGAAGAAGCATTTGCTCAACCCTTCGGAGCATGCGAAGCTAAAACAGAAGGATAAGCACACGAATGTCGGCATTATAAGCGTGCACAAACGAATTCAAATTTTGTACGGCGAAGAATACGGGCTAAGCATCATGAGCGAAGTCGATCAGGGGACGACGATTCGGATTCGTCTGCCGATCATAACCGAGGAGGAACCCGAATGACATACAAAGTGGTGGTTATCGACGATAAGCCGTTTATCCGGCAGGCGATCGTGCAGACGATCGATTGGGATAAACTGAACTGCACGGTGGTCGGTCAAGCGGAGGACGGCATCGAGGGCAAACGGCTGATCCAAGAGCTGCAGCCGGATATTCTTGTGTCGGATATCAAAATGCCGGGCTTGAGCGGGCTCGACTTAGCCGAACTGATCGGCACCGACTATCCCATGTCCAAAACGATCCTGATTACCGGCTACCAGGACTTTGAATATGCGAAGCGGGCGGTAAGGCTTGGCGTTTTCGATTTTATCGTGAAGCCGATTAATAATGAAGAGCTGTCCAATGTGATCAGGAGAGCCGTATCGGAGCTCGACAACAGGCGTACGGAGCATGAAAATAACGCCAAAATCACGACCGCCTTCGTCGAGCTGGAGAAGCAGCACACAAGCTCGATTCCTTCGCTTAGAAGCAAGCTGATCGGCGATCTCATCGCCGGAACGGACAACGTGCAGGAGCAGGTCAGTAACCTCGAGATTTTGTTCAGCCGTTATGTGCTGCATATCGTGCGTACGAAGGAGAAGCCGGCGGCCGCCGGAACGAGCGGCACCAAGCTGCGGAAGCAAATGCAGCTTCGTCTTGCCGAGCAGGCGCATGAGCTGACGAACAAGCGCGATTTTTATTTGATCGAATCGCTGCAGAGCGACGATTTGATTTTCGTGTGCTTGTTTCCCAAGGCTCTTCCGCAAAGGGAGATTAGGATGAAGCTGCAAAGCTTCTGCAGCGAGTTTATCCAGGAGGCCAGCTCCAAGGAAAACATATCGTGCACCATCGCGGTCAGCTCCGTATACAAATCGCTTCTGGAGCTGCCGGAAGCGTTCCGGGAAGCGACTGCGACGATGGATTCGAGCTTTTTCCGGGCGGAGGAAAGCGTGCTGTTCTCGGATCACGGCCAGCAAACGAAGGAGATGGGGAAATTCTCGATCATTCAGGATCTGGAGCAGTTCAACGAGATGCTGGAGCATAAGTCGAGCGAAGAAGTAATCGGCCATTTGGAGCGGTTTCTGGAGCAAATTACAGCCTATAGCGAAGGGAATATACTCGTGGTGAAGGGGCTGCTCTCGGAGGTGTGCCTTGCGGCGGCGCGTCACTATTTCCGCGTAACCGGCGACGAGTTCGGTCTCGGCAAAAGCGTCGATCAAATCCTTGAAGAGGTATACAGGCTTTCGAGCATGAAGGAGGCTTCCGCCTATCTGGGGTCGTTTATCGGACATATCAAGAGAAAGCTGGAGGGCGGGGACAAGGTATACAGCCTCGTAGTGAAAAAGGTCGTCGACTACATCAACAGCCATTTGGCGGACAGCATCAATTTGACGTCGACGGCGGATCATTTTGGCCTAAGTCCCAGCTATTTAAGCAGGCTTCTTCGGACGGAAACCGGCATCAACTTCGTCGACCTCGTATCCAAGGCGCGGATCGAAGCCGCCAAGCGGCTGCTCATGGATCCCAAAAATAAAGTGAATGAAGTAGGCGAAATGGTAGGCTACAAGGAGTATGCCTATTTTTATCAGGTTTTCAAAAGACTGGAGGGACAATCGCCGAAGGAGTACAAGAACAGAAGTAAAGAAAACTAATAAAAGCGTAAGAATGTCGTATGTAAACTGGTTATGGCGTACGTTACATTGTTGTTACCAGCACTTACAGTGCGTACAGGGAGGTGCTTATCGTGACTCTGGCACAAATGCAGAGGCAAGATATAGAAAGCATGATTCAAAAAGTCATCAGCGGCATGAAAAATCTGGAGGTAACGATCCAGGAAGACACGCCGGTAAGCATCATTACGATGGACAAGTGGGACTGGTCGCAAGGAGTCGGGTTGTTCTCGCTGTACTTGTACTACAAGGAAACCGGCAACCGCGATATTCTTACGTATTTGACGGACTGGTTCGACAGCCGGATCCGCGAGGGGCTCCCCCCGAAAAACGTAAACACGATGTGTCCGCTGCTTACGTTAAGTTATGTTTATGAAGAAACGCGCAATCCGGAATATTTGCGGATTTGCGAGGAGTGGGCCAGCTATGCGGCCGACGAGATGCCGCGCACGCCGGAATTCGGAATTACCCATGAAACGATCGACAATGCGAACGAAGGCGAGCTGTGGGACGATACGCTTTATATGACGGTATTGTTCATGGGCCGAATGGGAATCGTGCTGGACAAGGACCATTACGTTCAGGAGAGCATCCGGCAGTTCCTCGTCCATCTTAAATATTTGACCGACAAGAAAACGGGGCTGTTCTTCCATGGCTGGAACTTCGTAGAACGCCATAATTTCGCGGAAGCGCTCTGGGGACGCGGCAATGCTTGGTATACGGCGGGTTTGGTCGATTACCTCGATATCGTCAAAATACCGCTCGGCGTGGAAGTATTCCTGCTCTCTTCCCTGGAACGACAAATCCAGAAGCTGACGGAGCTGCAGCGGCCGAGCGGCATGTGGACGACGCTGCTGGACGATCCGGCTTCGTACGAGGAAACCTCGGCAACCGCCGGGTTCGCTTACGGGATTTTGAAGGCGGTCCGCAAGGGCTACATCAGCGAGGTTTACAAGGAAGTCGGGCTGCGGGCGCTTGAGGCGGTCATCGCCAAGATTGACGCCAAAGGAGCCGTACACGGCGTATCCTACGGGACGCGGATGGGGCGTACGCTCCAGTTCTACCGCGACATTCCGGTTTGCCCGATGCCTTACGGGCAGTCGATGACGCTGCTCATGCTTGTGGAGAGTTTGCATCACGTCGATTAAGGCGCAGCGGCTTCCGAGTGTTCGGAAGCGGGCGCCATAGCTTAATGGACAATCGTCATTCATTCCGCGTTAATTGTGGGATGGATGGCGATTTTTGTTTGGCCGAAGCTTACCGGCAATCTTATTAACTCAACTGAATAAACCACACCTCTGGCCTCCTTTGAACAGGCTTTTTTACAGCGCTCCCGGCAGGTCAAGAAACCTAATAAAAAGTCAATGTAGCCGTATATAATAGACGGCTTTTTTTCATTAGAATGATCCCAAAATGAAAACATGGCGAGGAAAGCATCGTCCGCCGATGAAGGGGATAACATCCATGGAAGTGTTCAGATCGCTGAAAGAGTATTATTGGCGCGAAAGGAAGCTGCTCGTTCTTGCGATTGTCTTTCTGCTGAGCAGCACGGCGCTCGGTCTGGTATACCCGCTGCTGCTGCGCTACTTGATCGATGATGTGATTATGAAGGGGCAGTTCGAAAAGGTGCTCGGTCTGGCCGTTCTTATGATTTCGGTCGTGGCCGTCAAGGCTTCCTTCAGCTTCGCCTTCGGCCATTTCGGCGGACTTGCGGGGAATCGGATCGCCTTCAATTTGCGCAACGCGCTGTACCGGAAATTGCAAAATCTTTCGTTCTCCTATTACGACAAAGCCAAAACCGGCGATCTGATGTCGAGGGTAACGGGGGACTTGGAAACGTTTCGCCATTTTATGGGCTACGAGCTGCCGCATATGTTCAATTTTTGCGCCAGCATCCTGTTCGGCTCCGCCGTCATGTTCACGATATCGTGGAAGCTGACGCTGTTCGTGCTCGCGTCGATGCCGCTGCTTATATATTTGGCGGTGCGTTTTCAGTCGCGGGTCCAGCCTGCACTTCGGTCCATCCGGACGTCGGTAAGCCAGTTGACGGCCGTCGTTCAAGAGAATATCTCAGGCGTGCGTACGGTCAAAGCGTTCGGCCGCGAGCCTTACGAAATCGATAAGTTTGCCAGGCAGAGCGAGAGCTACAAGGACATCAGCGTCAAAACGGGCTACATCCTGTCCAACTACATTCCGGTGATGGAATGGACGGTTAATCTGAGCGTCGTCATCCTTATGGGAGCGGGCGGTTATCTTGTGCTGAACAATGCGCTTACGCTCGGCGAACTCGTTGCTTTTTTCAGCCTGGTTTGGTATATCATCGGACCGCTCTGGCATACCGGTCATCACATCAACATCTACGCGCAGTCCAAAACGTCGGCGGAACGCGTGTCGGAAGTGCTCCACCATTACGTGCAAATCAAAGACAAGGCGGACGCGAAGCCTATGCCGGCGGGAAGCGTCGAGGGCCGTATCCGGTTCGAGGACGTTACGTTCGCCTACGACGGCAAAACGCCTGCGCTCGCGCATATCGATATCGATGTCCGGCCTGGAACGGCGATCGGGATTTTAGGCGGCACGGGCTCCGGCAAATCAACGATCATCCAGCTGCTGATGCGCGCCTATGACGTTACGCAAGGGCGAATTATGCTGGACGGGAACGACATTCGCGATCTGCGGCTGGAGGATTTGCGCCGGGAAATGGCGTTCGTCTTCCAGGAAACGTTCCTGTTCTCCTCGACGATCCGCAATAATATCGCTTACGGGATCGGCGATGTAAGCATGGACGAGATCATCTCGGCCGCAAAGCTTGTGCAGGCGCACGATTTTATCATGGAGCTGCCGGAAGGCTACGACACCGTCGTCGGCGAAAGAGGTCTCGGCCTGTCGGGCGGGCAGAAGCAGCGGATCGCGATCGCAAGGGCGCTGATCAAACGGCCGAAGCTGCTTATTCTGGACGATGCGACAAGCGCTGTCGATATGGAGACGGAGCATGCGATTCAGATGGGGCTGAGTTCCTTGCAGGACTGTACGGTGATCATCATCGCCCATCGCATTTCCTCGCTGCAGCACGCGGACGAAATTATCGTGCTGGACGAAGGGCGGATCGCGGAACGGGGCACCCACCGAGAGCTGCTCAACAGGCACGGGCGTTATGCGGAGACGTACCGGATCCAGCATGAGGACAATGCGCCAAAAAAGCCGGAGGCGGAAGAGAGGAGGCTGGTCTATCATGAGTAATCAGAATCGGAATCAGAGGTTCATTTACAGCGAGGACGAAGAGATGGAGAAGGCGTTCGACTGGAGCCAGCTCCGCCGGCTGGCCGGATACTTGAAGCCTTACCGCAGACAGCTGCTGCCGGTCATTTTGGTCATGATGATATTAGGGGCGCTTACGAAGCTGGCGATTCCTCTGCTCTTGAGCATGGCGATCGACAAGGCGCTGTTAGGCAATGACGGAAACTTGCTGGCCGTTTACGTCGGAACGATGCTCGTGCTTTACGGGGTGCAATGGGCGGCGAACAGCTACCGCACCCGGTACACCAGCCTGATCGGGCAAAAGGTGATTCATGATCTTCGGTTCGATTTGTTTAAGCATATTCAGCAGCTGTCCTTCCGGTTTTTCGATAAACGTCCGGCGGGCTCCGTGCTTGTCAGAGTTACGAACGACGTTAATGCGCTCCAGGATCTATTCACCAACGGAGCCGTCAATCTGATGATCGATTGCGTGCAGCTAAGCGGGATCATCGTCATTCTTCTGATGCTGAACTTCAAGCTGGCGCTGGCGATCATCATTACGGTTCCGCTGATGTTCTTCGTCTCGCATACGCTGCGGAGCCGCATCCGGAGAGCTTGGCAGGAAGTGCGTTCCCGCCAGTCCCGGATCAACGCGCATTTGAACGAGAGCATCCAGGGTATCCGGGTGACCCAGGCTTTCGTTCAGGAAAACAACAATATCGACTACTTCTCCGATATGAACGAAGGAAACCGCAAATCGTGGAACAAGGCGATTACGCTGAACATGAGCTTCGGACCGCTGATTGAAGTGACGGCGGCGGTCGGCACGTTCATTTTGTTCTGGTACGGCTCGAAGCTAGTGGAATCGAATGCGATTACGGTCGGGCTGCTTGTGGCGTTCGCCAATTACATCGGAAACTTCTGGGAGCCGATCAATCGGCTGGGCGCAATGTACCAGCAGGTGCTTGTCGCCATGGCGTCGTCGGAGCGCATCTTCGAATTTATGGACGAAAAACCGATCGTGCAGGAAAAGAAAAACGCGATAACGCTGCCGCCGGTTCAAGGACGCATCCGCTTCGACAATATCGTGTTCGAGTACGAGGAGGGCCGTCCCGCTTTGAAGGGGATCAGTCTCGACGTGAAGGAGGGGCAATCGATCGCGCTGGTCGGCCATACCGGCTCGGGCAAAAGCACGATCGTTAACTTGCTCTGCCGGTTTTACGATCCGGTACGCGGAAGGGTGCTGATCGACGGCCACGATCTGCGCGACGTCAGGCTGGACAGTTTGCGGTCCCAAGTCGGGATCGTCATGCAGGACACGTTTATTTTCTCCGGCACGATTATGGATAACATCCGCTTCGGACGATTGGAGGCGACCGACGAGGAAGTGATGGCTGCAGCCAAGGCCGTGCATGCGCATGATTTTATCGTCAAGCTGCAGAACGGCTACCACACGGAAGTGGAGGAGCGGGGCTCGATGCTGTCGATGGGACAGCGCCAGCTGCTGTCGTTTGCGCGGGCGCTGCTCGCGAATCCGCGAATTTTGATTTTGGATGAAGCGACTGCGAGCATCGATACCGAAACGGAGGTCAAAATCCAGGAGGCGCTCAAGACGCTGCTGGCCGGCCGAAACTCGTTCATTATCGCGCACAGGCTGAGCACGATCCGCAGCGCCGATCAGATCGTCGTGCTCGATCACGGGCAAATCAAGGAGCAGGGCTCCCATGACGAGCTGCTGAACAACCAAGGCGTGTATCACGGTTTAATCGAGGCCCAGTTCCGTTTCATGGCTTCATAAATAGGAAGTTTAAAAATGACCATATCGCAATGCCACCATTGAGTCCGAAAAGGCGGGGGAAACCATGAGTAAAGCGAAGTATTTGGCCTATATCGAGAAAGCGCTGGCATACGGCCGCGAGACGTACAACGAGCATATAGAAGGTTGGAAGCAATCGTATAAGCCCGACCAGTTTCTCGGCATGTACACGGCGCCGGGCATCATTCCCGTGCAGGTTCAGCTGGAAGGCTTCATGTACAGCGTTACGGGCGATCTCGAATATGCCCAGAAGGCCAAGGAAGGCTTGCTCGAGGCGGACACCTATTTGTCGATCGTACCGGAGGAGCATATACAGAGGCATCCGGAGTATGCCAAAGGCGTTCCGGCCTTCGAGCCGATGTTTCAAGGCCCTCATTTTCTGTACGGATATTTGTTCATCAAGGACAGCGGCGTCGTGAACGAGCAGGAGCGGCTGCGCATCGAGCAGTCGATCCGCAGCTGCGTGGACGGTTTGTTCCACTATCCCGAGTGGGGAGCGCATAACCGCTCGATGCTGCGCGTCTGGGCGTTGTCGCTTGCGATCGAAGCGCTGGGCGATACGGAGGAGACGAGGCGCTGGGATAAAATGCGGACGTACCTGGCGGAGGAATCGTTCGGCAAATGGTCGATCGAGGACGCGCAGCTCTACATTATTCTTTGGCTGGCCTCCTGTCATGAATATGCGAAATACGCGGGGCGCGAGGACGAGTACTTCAAGCTGCCGCAAACCAAATACTATTTCGATTACCTCGTCCGCATTTTGACTCCGGAGGGTTTCGTTCCCGACTACGGGGACTCGCATTTCGGCTCCAACTGGTACCTGTGGCTCTCCTGTTTGGAGAAAGGGGCGGCCGTTTACAAAGACGGGCATATGAAATATGCCGCGGACAAAGTATTCGAGTTCGGGATGGCGTTCGCCGGAGAACAGGTATCGATCGGCCTTGCCGCTTATTTGACCTATGCGTATATGTGGGCGGACGACGAGGTGGAGCCGGTCAAGCCGGATTGGGGAAGCGAGGAGCTGCTGGAGGACGTCGTCGGCAAAAAGATCGTTTTCCGCGACGGCTGGAACGAGGAAGATACCTATCTGCTGTTCAATTACCGCGACGAGGGCAATTATGCGTTCACCTCCCGCAACTATTTGCGGCATACGATTTCCGTCAAAGCGGAGAAGGCGCATCACGGCCACAGCGACGAAAATTCGGTCAGCCTGCTGGTGAAGGACCGCAACGTCCTGCTGTATGAAGGCGGCTATAGGGAAGTATCGCCGAACGGCAAATACCGCAACGATATTTATCATAACCGGCTCGTTTTCCGGGAAGGGGAGCGGTCGGCGGGCAGCTTGTACGATTTTATTCATGATGCAGGGTACTACAAACAAGCGATCACCGAAAAAATCCATATGCAGAAGTTCGCCCCGGTCGAGTACAGCCGGACACGTCTTTATGACGTCGCCCGCAAAATAACATGGGACCGCTGCATGACCTATATCAAGGAAGACGGCGTTTTTATCGTCGTGGATTGGACGAAAGCGGGGGAGGCGCAGACGCTTACTACGGCCAATCTGTGGCATACCGGATTTGTCCTGGAGCAAGGGGAAGGTTTCTTCGACACTTGCGTTCCGCATATTTATCGGGGGCCGGGTGACCAGAACCCCTACAAGAACCGCAGCGACTGGGCGCTGGCGATCGAATTTCCGGGCAGCGGCCGGGATATCGGCCAGGAGGCGATCAAGCGCTGTTACGGCGACGCCGTCATGCTGTATGAAGCGGAATCGGGCCGTGTGGAGCAGGGTGGGATGCGCGCCTATGTGACGGTGCTGACGCCGCACCGCCGCACGGTGCCGGCCGGGCAAGCGACAGGCCGCGTTTCGGTCGAAGCCCTGCCGGATCATGCAGATATGCTGTCGCTTCGCTACCAAGGCCAAGGCGGGTCGGCCGTACACCTCGCATACAAGCTCGATTTGGAGAAAGGCTTGCTCGACCCGTCGCTTTATCCGAGATACACATGGGAAGCGGGACGCATCGATTACGGACGCCTGGCGACAGATGCGGATTTTGCATTCGTCAAGGAAGAGAACGGAGGCTTGCGTTACGGCTTCGTCAACGGGTGCAGATTGGAGTTTGACGGTATCGAACGGTTTGCGACGCCGAAGCTTTCCTCCTACCAGTTCGAATCGAAAAGCTGGGCGATCGTCGATCATAAGTGGAGAGCATGGGATGGAGACGTCTCTTTATGATAATCGGGCACGAAATTCACAAATATCGCGAAGCGATTGCCGCCGGCATCTCGGAGCTCGTGCAAATACGCAGCGTCCAGGAGGCTCCGGAGCCGGGCAAGCCGTTCGGACCCGGGGTCGACCGGGCTTTGCGGCATATGCTGGGGCTGGCGGAGTCGCTCGGCTTCGAAACGACTAATGTGGACGGCTACGCAGGCCATGCCGAATACGGCCAAGGCGGCGGGCTTGCCGCGGTGCTTGTTCATCTGGACACCGTTGAAGAAGGGGAAGGATGGACTTACCCGCCGCTCGGCGGCATTATCGAGGACGGCAAAATTATCGGAAGAGGGGCTTCCGATAATAAGGGACCCGCGGTGGTTGCTTTATACGCGCTGAAGACGCTGAAAGATATGGGCATTGCCGGCAACCGCCGGCTTCGCTTGATTTTCGGCACGAATGAGGAAAGCGGCATGAAGGATCTCGACTATTATTTCGGGAAGGAGCCGCTGCCGGAAATGGCGTTCGCGCCGGACGCAGGATACCCGATTTTTAATGTCGAGATGGGCAACATGAACGTGGAGCTCTCGTGCGAAGGCAGAGGGGAAGCGGCAGAGGGCAAGCCGAAGCTTCCCCTTTTGTCACTGAAAGGCGGAAATACGCTCACGCTCATACCGAAGACGTGCACGGCGCTAGTTTCGCTCGCGAACCTCGACGAGCGGCAGGCGGAAGACGTACGCCGGCTGGTCGAAAGCCATGCGAACATGTCGGCGGCATATGCGCCGGGCAAGGTGCTGGAGCTGAAGGCTGACAACGAGCCGGCGGAGGGCGGTCCGACGGGCTCGCGAAACGCGATCGCCAATATGGCCGCTTTTTTGCTTTTGTTGGACATGGATACCGGCGTGAACGGGTTCCTGCGCTTTTTGCACGAGAAGCTGGGCGCGGAGACGAACGGTTTATCGCTCGGCATCGCCTGCAGCGACAGCGAATCGGGCGGGCTTGTCGTTTATCTCCGTACGATAACCTACGGCCCCGGCGGCGCGCGGGCGCTTTGCAATATCCGATATCCCGTCAGCCAAAACGGGGAGCGGATATTCGCTGCGGTCAGCCGTATTGCGCAGGGTTATGGCATCGCCGCCGAACAGACGCGTCATCTGCTTCCCGTATACGTGCCGGAAACCCATCCGGTCATCGTCCGGCTAAGCCGCGCCTACGAGATAATGACCGGCGAGAAGGCCGTCATGCTGCGTATGGGTGCGGGTACGTATGCCCGAAAGCTTAGGAATAACGGCGTCGCGTTCGGCGCGGGACTTCCCGGCGGCGTCGATACCCATGTGCATCAAGCCGATGAGTTCATTTTCATAGACGACATGATGCGGCATGCGGAAATTTGCTTGCAGGGGATGTACGAGCTGCTGACGGACAATAACAAATAAGAAGTAAAGAAATCTAATAAAAAGTAAAAATCCTAACATGTAAACCGTTTTCACTTGCGCTTATACTAGCAATATGCCGAAGAAGCCGTTCGTCGGCTGGACCTTTTCCAGATAGAACGGCTTTTTTGCAGCAAACGCTTGAACCGCCGGATGCCGCTAGGAAACGGAGCAGCCGGCCGAGCATAGCATTCTGGGATGTTCAGAAGAAACCCCTTCGCAGCTCCAGGAACGCAAGAAATGTTGTGTCAATTTGGGAAGCGCTTTCAAACGGCGTAAGCATATGTAGAAAAGGAGCGAGAGTATGGAAGCACAATCTCAAAAAATTCCGGTAATTGCACAGACGGACATCAAGCGAAAAAGCGCATTTACCAAAGAGCTGTTTAAAAATTACGATTTGTACCTGCTGCTGATTCCCGGCGCTATATTCTTTTTTGTATTTTGTTATATCCCGATGTTCGGTCTTGTCGTCGCCTTTAAGGATTACAACATTTTCAAGGGCGTTTTCGAATCCGACTGGGTGGGACTTCAGCATTTCAAGGAGATGCTGCAGATTCCGGACTTCTACCGGATCATTCGCAATACGCTGCTGCTCAACGTGCTCGGACTTATCGTCGGCTTTCCGGCTCCGATTATTTTGGCGCTGATGCTGAATGAAATCAGAGCGAAATACTTCAAGAGGGTCACGCAGTCGCTTCTCTATTTGCCCCATTTTATGTCTTGGGTCATTATGGGGGGGATTATCTATAACCTGCTTTCTCCTAAATACGGAATCGTGAACGAATTGATGAGAACGATGGGTATGGAAGAGATTTACTTCATGATTGAAGAAGTATGGTGGGTCATTACGTATACGCTGTCCAGCGTTTGGGCGGGAGCGGGCTGGGGAACGATTATTTATCTCGCGGCCATGACTACGATCGACCCCTCTTTATACGAAGCGGCCGTCATGGACGGTGCGGGCAGATGGAAGAAGATGATTCATATTACGATTCCCGGCATTATGCCGACGGTCGTCATCCTGCTCATTCTGAATATCGGCCATATGGTGTCTATCGGCGTCGAGCATCCGTTCGCGCTGCAGAACCCGGTCGTCATGAACATATCCGAGGTTATCAGCACTTACGTTTATTCCGCAGGTATCAAACAAGGCCTATTCGGCATTACGACCGCTATCGGGATGTCGCAATCCGTCATCAACCTTATTCTCGTTCTGGGTGCGAACTATTTCGCCAAACGTCTCGGCAACGAAGGATTGTGGTAACATTCAAACGAACAGGAGAGTGGGAATATGGCAGCTACCGAGCTGAAGCAAAGAAGCAATCGTCGCCTATTCGGCAAACATTCCGGTTGGGATGTGAGCTTTAATATTGTAAACTATACTATGCTTATCTTATTCACTTTCATTTGCGTCTTCCCGTTCATCAACACGGTTGCGAATGCGTTCAGCAGCAGCCATGCCATTCAGACGGGGCAAGTTGTGCTTTGGCCCGTAGATTTTCAGCTTGATGCGATAACGAAGGTCGTCACCGATGCCAATATTATCAGGTCGCTATGGATTACCGTTTATATTACGGTAGTAGGAACCGCGCTTAACATGCTGTTCACGATTACAACCGCTTATCCGCTTTCCAGAAAAGATTTGAAAGGCCGCAAATATTTCATGAACTTTATGATTGTTACGATGGTTTTCAGCGGCGGCCTTATCCCCGGCTACTTGTTGATCAAATCGCTGGGCTTGCTAAACAGCTTATGGTCCTTAATGATTCCCGGCTTGATCAGCGCCTTTCTCGTCATCATCATGAAGTCGTTTTTTCAAAATATTCCCGAGGAGCTGCGCGATGCCGCCGTTATGGACGGCTGCGGCAATATACGCTATCTGGTGCAGATCGTGCTACCCTTATCAGGCGCCGTCCTGGCGACGGTAAGCTTGTTTTATGCAGTCGGTCACTGGAATTCTTATTTCAGCGCGGTTTTGTATATCGACGATTCCACACTTTACACGCTGCAGGTTAAACTAAGAAACATCTTGCTGCTTGCGCAATTGGACACTTCGCTGGAGACGATGCAAAACGTGGATAATCTTCACGTAATCGAGGAGTCTTTGAAAGCGGCGACGATCGTTTTCGCAACGGTTCCGATTCTCGTCGTATATCCGTTCCTGCAAAAATACTTCGTAAAAGGCTCGTTCCTGGGCTCTGTAAAAGGCTAAAAGGGAGGCCAAGAGCTAGGGCGTGTCTGAAAACCCACTCAGTTGCATCTTTCACCGCCTTTTCGCCCCCTGCTTCGTTCCGTTTGTTTGACGTACCCCCGGTACGCCTTCACAAACGCGCCTTGCATGGAATGAAAATTCGGCAAAATCTGCTCCCCTCGGAGTTTCCAGACACGCCCTAGGCTCGAAACAGCAAATATATATTCGCGAGAGCAAAAAAACTAACAAAATGTCAAAAATGTAGAATACAAAAACGTGATAAGTAAAGTTACATTTACAATGAAAGCGTTTAACATAAGTTTTTTTCCAGCAGGACGTGGGTGTAGTCTCATACATCATTCCTGCTAATAATCACTGGGGAGGAAGCGGTATGAAAAAGGTGCTTAAAAAAGGGGTTTTGGGAAGCCTGTCCGCAGTATTGTTGGCTACAGGGTTCTTGGTCGCTTGCTCGAAGAAGGAAGAAGGAGGCAGCGGGGCGTCCGCGTCGCCTAGCGGCAGCAGCTCGCCGGCAGCAAGCAAAGAACCGGAGAAACCGGTCAAAATCCGCGTCACGCTTTGGGATCGTGCGAATGCGCCTGAGGGGCAAAACCTGGGCAATAACCCGATCATCAAATATGTGATCGACGAAACGAAGAAGATCGGCCTCGATGTCGAATTCGTTTCCCTGCCGAGAGCGCAGGAGTCGGAGAAGCTGAACGTTTGGATGGCTTCCGGCGAAGCTCCGGACGTTATTATCACCTACTCGATCGATACGATTTTCAAATATGCCGAGCAAGGCGGATTGTGGGAGCTTGACTCTTACCTCGCCAAGTATCCGGACTTGATTAAGAACAACAAAAAAGCGCTTGATCAAGCGGGCATGTACAAAGGCAAGCGGTATGCGATTCCTGCTCTTAGAGCGAACACATACGCCGGCGCAAACATGAAAATCCGTAAAGACTGGCTCGATGCGCTTGGCATGAAGGTTCCGACCACGATCGATGAGCTGCATGAGGTGCTGAAGGCGTTTAAAGAGAAGGACCCGGGCAACGTAGGCAAGGACAAAGTCATTCCTTGGGCGATGCCGGCCATCAACCAAGGCATGAAGGCGTTCTACTTCGGTCCGATGTACGGCTTCGGCGTCAACATGGACGGTCCGAGCAACCAATTCTACGCGCCGGACGGCAACTACAAGAACGGCGTCTTCACATCTGCCGTCGCATTGGAAGAAGGGAAAGCCTACTACCAATGGATGAACAAAATGTATAAAGAGGGCTTGATCTCGAAGGAATTCGTTACCGACATCAACTCGCAGCAATTTACGCAGCATATTAACAGCGGTGTCGCGGGCTTCGTCGACTCCAACGACGTGCCGTATACGATGACGCAAAATACGCGCAAATCCGTTCCTACGGCGGAATGGGTGCCGGTAGCGCCGTTTAAGCGTGCGGACGGAACGCAGGTTATGTCGGTTGCAGCCGACTTCGGGATGTTCATCGCCGTTCCGAAATCCAGCAAAAACCCGGAAGCCGTCTTAAAATATTTGAACTGGATGATCGAGCCTAAAAACCTTGCCACCACGCAAAACGGGATTGAAGGCGTAAACTGGAAAGATGACGGCGGCGTTCGCGTCCAAATCGATCCTGAAGCGAACAAGAAAACGACTTGGGTATCCGGAAGCGGCGACCTGGCCATTATTCAGCAAGGCGTTCCGGCGTACAACAGAGAACAACTGATCAAGAACGTATCAACTTCCATAACGGATCCTAAAGAGCGTGAGAAGTACGCCGATTCCATGCTTGAATACTACGCTAATTTCGAAAAATTCGGCAAAACGTATACGTTGATCGATTCGCCGCGGCCGGTAGCACAAAAGAGCATAACGGCTATTGAGAAGAGCTTGTATGAGGGAATCTCCAAAGTCGTAATTGCCCCTGACTTCGACAAAGCCTATTCCGAAATGCTTGCCGGATGGGAAAGAGCGGGCGGTAAAGATTATGACAAAGAAATAACCGAAGCTTACAAATTGATGAAAAAGTAATGGGGACTTGGCAATGACGGAACGGTCATCGCAGGCGATAATGTCCTTGTAAAAAAGAACCTCCAAACCCGTTCATGAATGCGGGAATGGAGGTTCTTTTTTGCCGTGCGGTGTTTCGCATGAAGGGTAAGAGGGCGAAGCCTGGTCAAGAAAACTAATAAAAGGTAAAGATGTACCGATATAAAACGCTTACACCCTGTACTATACTTTGTGGTATCAAATGTCCTTGCCGGACAATAAATCACTGGAGATGAAGCCGATGAATACGAACCTTCACGACCCGTTGAACAAGCTTATCCGCCTGCAGGAGGAACGGCTGGACCAATTTTTAGATAAGCGCAGGACCGATCTGGCCGAAGGACGCGAGCCCGATCCGCTGGGGTTGGGCGTTCTTACCATGACCGTGCCGTTATACTGCCAGCCGGACTCGAAATATTATTTGGATGCCGGTCTCGATGAAACGATGAGGGAATCGCTAGAACAATTTATGGCGACGCAGCTGAAAAGCGGGTGTATTTCGCTCGTGAATTGCAATATCGATTCGCCGCCGGATACGGCGTTCATGGTTCATTTGGTATCGCTGGTGTATCAGGTTGCCCAAGGCTCGGGACTTGAGCAAATCCGCGAAATCCAGAACGGGCTTTATACGTTCATGGAAAAAGCGCGGCCTTGTTTGCTGAACGGGGGCATTCATACCCCCAACCATCGCTGGGTCATGGCCGGTGCGCTCGCGAAAATGTATGAAATTTTCGGAGACGAGGCGTATAAGGACCGGGCTTTTCAATTTCTCGACGAAGGCTTCGATATGACCGAATATGGAGAATGGACCGAACGGAGCAACGCGATTTATAACGGAGCTTGCGCGATCCATTTGTACGATGTGGGGGTTATTTTCGGATACGAGCCCGCGTTAGAGGCCATTCGCAAAAATCTCGGCATGATGCAATACATGCTTCATCCGGATCAATCCGTTGCAACGGAGTATTCCGGACGTCAGGATTTGGGCCAGACGATGATGATGAACGATTGGTATTATGTCATTTATCATTTGATGGCATCGCTCGATAAAGACCCCGTTTTCCTGTCCATGGCGCAAATAACGGAGGAGACCTCTCCGCAGGGAGCGAGCGCGCTTATTCATTGGATGCTGTATCCGGAGTCCATGCGTTTGCCGGATCACGTGTCCGTTTTATCCGATTCGTATACCGTTTTGCTTGGGGAGAACAATGAGGTGCCGGTTCCTCGTAACATCCCATACCTAGGCAAGCTGGTGCAGCATCCGCACGGCGCATCCGTTCTTCGGCATCGCAGAGGGAAGCTGAGCGTGACCGTGATGGCAGGGCAGCCGGAATTGCTGTATATCCAATACGGTAAAGCGCGTATGTTCGGCTTGAAGCTGGCGGCCGGCTGGTTCGGCATCGGAGCCGTGGCGTTTCCGACGATCAGGCAGACGGGCGTTGACCGCTACAGCATGAATATCGAGCTGGAGGGCTGCTATTTCAACCCTCTCCCAAGAGAGCACACCGCAGGCAAAAACGGTATTTATGTGAACATGCCTAATCATCTGCGGGAAAAAACGAACGTCCAGCATTTGCCCGTAGAATTGGATTTTCAGCTGCTCGAGGACGGCTTGGAGGTAAGCGTCCGGTCGTCGGCAATCCCTCAAATCTATTTGCAGGCCGTGTGTATGTTCGATCCGTCCGGCGAACTGTCGGGCGACGGGCTGGAAGAGGCGGCTCCGCATATTAAGCAGCTGGTGCACGGCGATGCCGTATTTTCGCGGGAGGGGGATTGCATCCGCGTATCCTCCGGAGCGAAGCAGCATAAAGACATTTCCATGCGCAATGAGAAAGTGAACCGGGATGCGCTCAACGTTACGATGAATTACGTTACGCCGACCGATGTGACGATCCGGTTCCAGGTTTACGAATCCGAAGGCGGGGATCGCTCTTGATCGGGGAAGCAATACGGCGCTACGAATCGGAGATCGTGCGGCATATTCAAGCGCTGATCCGTATCCGCAGCGTAGCCGCCGCAGGACTGCCGGGCAAGCCTTACGGCGAAGGGATAGCCGGAGCGCTGCAGTATATGCTTGATCTAGGGGCGTCGATGGGATTTCGCACCGCCAATGCGGACGGTTATGCGGGACATGTCGAATACGGCGAAGGCGATGAGCTTGTCGGCGTGCTCGTCCATCTCGATACGGTTCCCGAAGGGGACGGCTGGTCGTACGACCCGTTGGGCGCGGAAATCCATGGCGGCCGTATTTATGGCCGGGGCGCGTCGGACGATAAGGGGCCGGCCGTCGTTGCTCTGTATGCGTTGAAAGCGATCAAGGATCTCGGGATCAGCCTTCATAAGCGTATTCGGATTATATTCGGCACGAACGAAGAGAACGGGATGACGGATATGGACCATTACTTCGCCAAGGAGCCCGTACCCGACTATGCGTTCACGCCCGATGCGGCGTATCCGATCATCCATGCGGAGAAGGGCTATTACGTCATCCGCTTGAGCCGGCCGCGAAAGCAGGGTGGTAGTCCGCGGACGGTCCTGGAGATGACGGGCGGAGTCGCGCCGAACGTCGTGCCCGATCGCTGCCGCGCCATAATCGACGCAGCGGAGGCGGAGGCCGGGGAGCTAGAACGGATTTTGCTGCTTTCGCGGGAAAACCCGCATATAGAGGCCGTCCTTGCGGAAGCGGGACGATTGGAGCTGACGGCGACCGGCAAAAGCGGCCACGGCTCCTACCCTCCATCGGGCATCAATGCGATCTCCCATATGGCGGAATTCCTCCATTCGATCGGCGGGATCGTGCCTGAGGACGAATTTGTAGCGTTTATCCGCAGCGCCATCGGCTTCGAAGCGTTCGGCGAGTCGCTCGGGCTCGCCTGCAGCGACCCGACGCATGGACGGCTTACGGTCAATCTGGCGCAGATTCACTTGGACGGAGAGACGGCGGAAGCGATTTTGAACGTGCGTTATCCGGTTACCGAGGACGGAGACGCCCTATTTGCGAAGCTGCGCCGGAAAGCAGCCGACCATGGCGCTGAGGCGGAGGTGACGGCTTATATGGAGCCGCTTTTCGTCCCGCCGGACCATGCGCTCATTCGCAAGCTGAGCCGCGCATACGAAGCGGTGACGGGCGAGAAGGCGGAGCTGCTGTCGATCGGCGGCGGCACGTATGCCCGAAAGCTTCAAAATCGGGGAGTGGCTTTCGGAGCCGGTTTCCGCGGAACGGATACGAAGGCGCATCAGCCCGATGAGTTTGTAAACATCGAAGATATGATGCTGCACGGCGTGATTTGCACGCAGGCGATATACGAGCTGGCCCGCACGGACGAGTGAGGCGCGGTTGCGGTTGCGGGCCTGACTCACTCGAAATACCGGATCGGCCGAAAAGGTTGTACGCGGTTTACGCGGGCAACCTTTTCGGCGTTGCTAATGTATGGCATACAACAAATCCGCCCTAGGGAGGCCGCGAACGCTTGAAAAGTTGCACGCGGTACAACAATCTGCCCGAGACATGCCGCAAACGGGCAAAACTGTTGTATGGCGTACAACAAATCCGCCCGGGGCATGCCGCGAATGGGTGGAAAGTTGCACGCGGTACAACAATCTGCCCGAGACATGCCGCAAATGGGCGAAAGTGT
>NZ_QMFB01000004.1 GCF_003285015.1 Paenibacillus contaminans
GTCGAGCACGAGCATCAACGCCTTTCGGGACAGTTTATTACCATTATTATATCATATTAACGCGCTGTCGTGGTAAAATGAGGACTTTCTAAACAGTCTGGGTTTTTCCCGTTAATTCCTTTTTTCATGCTTTTTAACCAGAATTACCTGCATGTTTTACAGTTAGCGCAGCATCTCCACTCCATGCAAAAAAGACGCCGATTCCCGACGTCTTCCTTTGCGTTGATGTACAGTCATTCCTTGGGTTGTTTTTCTCTTCGTTCTTTAGGTTGTTGCTCTGCTAATTGTTGTTCCGCTCGTTTCTTGAGTTGAAGTGGCGGCTTTCATACTTTGAGTTAATTAGTACTTTGAGTTGATGTTCTGCTCGTTCCTTGAAGTCGATGCTCCACTAATCTTAGCAAGCATTTCAACGGCTAAGTCAGCAAATGCGGGCCGCCGCTGACCGGATACATCGGAAGACTGCGAAACGCCTCCGCATATTTGACCCCGATCGCCATGCCACGCATGACAGCCGATTTCGACATATGCCCCACGACGTCGATTCCATAAAGATGCTGCAGCCATGTATCCTGGCTTTCATGGCAGCGTAGCATGCGGCACTTCGTCTCGAATGTATCGGTAATATCTACGTACGCTTCCGGCTCGAAGCCGATCGATCCGATGTTGTCCATTACAAATACATGCGGAACCTTATCCATATGGGGATATTCCGTTTGAATCAGCCGGACGGTTACCGGAATGCGGCAATCGCTTGCGATTTCGCCGCAAATGCGGTGATCCGGATGATAATCGTTCGTGCCGTGTACAAACATCACGTCCGGATTCGCTTGGCGAATTGCGTTAATAAATTTCATTCTCGTTTCTTTATCGTGGAACAGAAATTCGTCGTCAATATCCAGCCAGATCATGTCAGCGCCGATAACAGCTGCGGCTCTTTCCGCTTCTTTCCGGCGAACTGCAGCAATTTCATCCTTTGAGAGCGTCGGCGAACCGACGTTTCCATTGGTTGCGATCATGATCGTCACTTGGTCGCCTCTGGCCGCGTATTTCGCTAACGTTCCGCCGCATAATCCCTCGGCATCGTCCGGGTGCGCACCTATTGCCAATATTCGCATGGAAAACTCAATCCCCTTTTCATTCCTATTTCACCATTCTGTGCGCGAGTACGAACCATTCGTTTCACGACGGATCAGCAAGCAAGTGTCGGCAGGCAGCTCTACCCGGTGCGATCGGCCGTCGAATCGAAGGGTTCCTTCCGTTCGCGCACCATGCATATTCAGCAAAATAACTCCGTCCGCATCACGCAGCCAGATCACGCCTATATTCCGGCCTTCCGTCATATAAGGAAATTGCGGATTGGTCGCCGCGAGGAGCTCCCGTAATTGCCGTCCTTCTTCTTCCGTCGGTTTCGTTCCGAAGGTATGCTCCCAACGGACAATCGGGAAATCGGCGAGACCGGACAGCGAATCCTCATTGTAAGCCGCAGCGGTTTGGTCGAAAATGATCGTGCGATAGTTGCCCAGCGAGCGAATCCAAGCATCGGTCAGCCGGTATTTTCCGAAGAAAAGCAGAACCTCCGCCTTCTCCGCATTTTTCTCCGCCTCGAGCCCCCGCACAGGTTTGACAGGAAGACCGGACAGAAAAGCCGTTTGCGGCATTTCCGTCGGTTCCGCGCCGGCCCCATCCGTTCCGTACGCCTGATGTACGGGAAATATGCGGGCATAAGGTTCATACTCGCTCGCGACACGTTCGATCGCTTCTTTGCTCTCGATCCATACCTGCCAATAGTCTTCCTCGATCATCCACGTTCCGCTCATGAAGAAGATGTTCGGAATACCGGCGGAAACCGCCATTTTTACCTTGAACACGAGGCTTGAGGGGCTCAGCGATCTTGGCGGAAAAACCGTCGTCTCGCTGAATGCCTGCTCGCGCGGCACGATGTTCAAATGGTGGAGGATGCTGAACAAATCGTAGGCGCGAGCTTGCGGATTACCGAAATCCTGATCGTTGAAATGACCTTCGCCTACCCGGAACATACAGCCCGGAATGTCGTCCCGGATGCCCGGCATGTCGATGCCGTGCCGTTCATCTCCCAGATGCATGACCTGGATGCCGATCCGAATCCCCGGCAAATCCGACTGCTTCATCAAGCGGCTAATTTTACCGCTGAGGTATGCCACCCATTCTTGAGCCACCTCAGGGTCTCCCGGTTCCTCGGGACGGGGAAGCGACCGAGCGAGCTCCTCCCGTGTCAATCGGCGGTTATAAGCTTCGTTATAACCTTTCAGGCAATCGTCGCAGAAGCAGCCCTCGATGTTCGGCCCCCAATTTCCCTGTCGCAAATCGTCGTCGTAGAACACCTGCTCGAAGCCCGCATCTCTCAGCATTTCGATCGCCCGGACGTTGTCGCTTAGCATCGTTTCGTCAAGATCGGCGCAAAAGTATACGGGCTCGCCGTTGCGGTCGATGCGATACCTCCAGCTGGACGGAATGGTCAAATCGAGGGTGTCGTCATCCGGATTCAGGCTATTTCCCGGATGTCCGACCGGTACTTGCGCCACCCCGACCTCGAACCCGTTGCGAAGCAATATTTCTTTCGCCTTGATCATATCTTCCATCGACGCCCACCAACGGCCGAAGAAGTATCCCCACAACCAGATCGTGCGGATGCCGCTTCGTTTGAACAAGTCCAGGGCGCCTTGGCTTTCCGCCTCGTTGATGACCAACAGCGGATTCATATTATAGTGGATATGCACGGCTGCACCTCTTTTTCCGATTCGATTTCGTTACAACGCGTGGACGGCCGCTCGGCCGAGCTCGTTCCAATCGACGGCTTGAAACCGGCGGTTCTCGGCCGACCACTTGGCATTCAGACACATCAGCGCACTCAACAAACCGTCGCGTAACGGAAAAATCGACTTCTTTTTACCTTGCATCACTTCGATAAAGTTGACCGCCAACGCAGTGTCGCCGCCGGAGTGCCCGCCCGGTCCCGGTTCGATATCGTACGTTTCCACGCGATGCGTATGGTGCATGAACACTTTAATCTGATTACTGTAAATATCGAATTCCAGCGTACCTTTGTACCCAAGCAGCCGATATCGCCGCGTGGCCGCCTTCTTCCGCGCAAAGAAATTCTGCGAGTAAGCGGCGTGCATACCTGTCTCGTATTGGATCAACGCGCTGCCGGAATCTTCGTTGCCGGTGTCGACGGCATACGCACAATATTCGCCATGCTCGTCGTCCCCTTTTTTGCGCCTGAGCACTACGCTATCCTGACAGGTCAGCTGCTCATCGCAAGCCTTGCAGCGCAAGCCTGCCGGCTTGTCGCCCTTGAAGATCTGCTTCGACGTCATTGCCGATATCCATTTCGGCTGAATGCCGAGCAGATGGTTGATACAATCGAAATCGTGGGTCGCCTTCTGTAGGAACAGCCCGCCCGTCTCTTGCTCATCCCTGTACCAGTATTGAAAATAAACATGGCCATAGGGCACGTTGTTCTCTACCTGCATATGCTCCACCGTACCGATTCGCCCAGAATCGATGATCTCTTTAGCCAATCTGACATGCGGGGTTTCGCGCAACGGAAAGGAGACGACGACCTCCGAACGGGATTGTTCGTAGGCTTCCTTCAAACGCAGCAGATCGGCCGCGTTCGTGGCCACCGGCTTTTCCAAGAACAGCGGAATTCCGCTTGGAAGCGCGCGAACGGCCATTTCCGCATGCAGCGAGCAGCGCGTTCCGATCAGAATGCCGTCCAGCTGCGCCCCGCGAATCATATCTTCCGGCGTATCGAAGTACGCGATCTCGTCGGAGCGCGTCTTCCGCCGCTGTTCGGCTCCGGATCCGGCCAGCTCGTCCCGTATGGCTTCATTGCGTATATCGGCAATTGCCGTCACCCTGCAAGCGGGTTCGATCCGGATGATTTCATCGATCATGTTCCGGATTCGTGTACCGTAACCAATCACACCGAGTCTCATGTGAAATCTCCCTTGTTCTATACTTGTCCTGTCCTATTACCGGCAGCCTGCCGAATTCCGGCAAATGCGCTATCCTTTAACGCTTCCGAGTACAATTCCTTTCATAAAAAAACGCTGCAAAAACGGATAAACGATCAGAATGGGCAACGTTCCGACGAAGATTTGCGCTGCCCTTACGGTTCTTTCCGTCACGTCGAGAAACTCACTCAGGTTCGTAATTTGCAAAATATTCGGCTGAGCGATCAACGACTGCAGATAGGTTTGCAGCGGATAGTTGTCCGTTCTGTTCATGTACAGCAGGCCATCGAACCAGGCGTTCCAGTGGCCGACCATCGTGAACAGGGCGATCGTCGCCATCGCCGGCAGGGACAACGGCAAATAGATGCGCAGCAGAATCGTCAGATGCCCGGCTCCGTCTATGAAAGCCGATTCCTCCAGCGGCTTGGGCAACCCTCTGAAGAAATTGAGCAGCAGCACGACATGAAAGACGCTCACCGCCCCCGGAAGCACAAGCGCCCAGATCGAATCCAGCAAGCCGTAATTCCGCACGGCCATATAGGTCGGAACCAAACCTCCGCCGATCAGCATCGTCACGACGAAATACCAGACATACACCGTGCGCGACCGGAAGGATCCCGACTCCTTCGACAGCGGATAGGCGGTAAACAACGTCATTGTCAAACCGAGTATCGTTCCTAAAAGCAATCGTTCCAATGAAACGCCGAACGCTCGGATAAATTTAGGATCGTTCAGGATTAGCCTGTAGGCATCGCTATTGAATTGAACGGGCCAGAACGTCACGTAACCCGCCGAAACCGCACCTGCGCTGCTGGCCGACAAAGCCCACACATGGATGAACGGTAAAATGCATAGAAGCCCGAGCGCCGTCATTAACGTATAATTTGCGGCGATAAACAGTCGCCTGGAGAACGTGCGCGACTCAATCATGCTTAAACCACCTCTGCTTAAAAAATTCTGTAGTTGGCGTAAACATACGCAAGCCGGTAAGAGGTGACGATCAATACAAGGCTGATAACCGATTTGAACAATCCGACCGCCGTAGACACGCTGTATTGCGCCTCTACAAACCCGATCCGGTAAACAAGCGTATCCAATATATCGCCTGACTCGTAGACTTGCGGACTGTACAGCATGAAGATCTGTTCGAAGCCGGCGTTCAAAATATTGCCCAGGCTGAGCACCGCCAATAGCAGGATGGTCGATGCGATGCCGGGAATCGTAATATGCCAGGTCTGTTTCCAGCGCCCTGCCCCGTCGACATACGCCGCCTCATATTGCGTGGGGTCGATCGACGTCAAGGCCGCCAAATAAATGATCGTAGCAAACCCGAATTCCTTCCAGACGTCCGATGCGACGATTGCAAAAGGAAACCAGTTGTTGCTGCCCAGAAAAAAAATCGGTTCGACGCCGAAGGCGCCAAGAACGCGGTTGAAAATCCCTTCCGTTGACAAGAGATCGATCATGATTCCGCCCAGAATGACCCAGGACAGAAAGTGCGGCAGATAGATCAAGGTCTGCACCCCGCGCCTTAGGAGCTTGTGCTTCATTTCGTTCAGCAGGAGCGCGGCGATAATCGGCACAATCTGGTTCAGAACAATCTTCATGACGGCAATATAAACCGTGTTCCATATGACTTGCCGGATGTCGGGCATTTGGAGCATGTACTTGAAATTTTCGAAGCCAACCCATTCGGAGCCGAATAGTCCGCGGTTGGGAATAAAGTTCTGGAACGCGATAGAGATGCCGGCCAGCGGAACGTAACTGAATAGAAAAACCATGATCACGCCGGGCAAGATCATCAAGTGAAGAGGCAGATTCCGTTTAAATTTTGCAAGTGTCATCATTCGTACCACCTTAAAGCCGATAAGGAAGGAAGAAGCCCGAGGTGCGGCTTCTCCTCCTTCTTGCCGGCTATCGTTAATCACGCGTTATGCGAATGCGCCGGAACAGCCTGATTGGTCTTATTGGCCGGCGGCAGCCGCCCATTCGTTGACTTCCTTGGTGATCTGATCTCCCCCGAGGTTCTTCCAGTCACTCACAAACTTGTCGAACTCCTCGATGCCGGCCGAACCAAGGATGATCTTGGTCAGCATGACCTTCTCCATTTTATCCAGCGTGGCCATCTTCTCGGACATAGCCGGCGTTGACCCGCCCAGGAAAGTCGTTTGCTGGAACTGCTTGTTGGCGATGTAGCTGTCCACCGCTTCCAGGCCTGCATGATCCATGCCGAACACCTTGTAGAACATCCAGCCTTCCACATTGCTCGGATCTTTGCGCCATGTATCGATTTTGTCGTAATACATCTTTTCTTCGGAATTCAGTTTGGCCGGATCATTGGCAATCAAGGCCGCTTTCACGTTGCGGTGGGAAGTGATGTTTTTCATCACCGGGCTCGCCTGCACAATGTTGTATGGATACCAGAGCACGCCGGTATCCGGGTTTTGCGAGATGGTGGGATCCGGGTTCACCCAGTTCTTCTCGTTATAGTAGTTCATCAATTTGACGAGAACTTCCGGATTTTTGATGCCCTTCTTCACGACATAAACGACGGTGATCGGCATATTCATCGAGACTTTGGCCGGCGTGCCGTCCGCGCTCACGATCGGATACGCGTTCCAGTCCGCGTTCAGATCGTTTTTCTTCGTTCCGTTGTTGGCATACAGGGTGGCAGCCAAATCTCCATAAAACAGGCCGATTTTGCCGGCGTTGATCGACTCGTAGACTTTGCTTGTGTCCTTGACGCCGAATTCCTTGTCGATCATACCGGCCTTGTACATTTCCGCCAGCTTGAGAATCGCGTTCTTCATCTCCGGCTGGATGCTGCCGTAGGCCAACTTGCCGCTCGCGTCCTTCACCCAGATGCCGGGATAGGCGTGGAAGGCGTTAAAGAAGCCGCCGATGCTGGGGCTGCCCGCAATATTCAGCTCTTTCGACAACCCAATGCCAAACGTATCCGCCTTCTGATTGCCGTCGGGGTCTTGCTCGACGAACGCTTTGGCGATGTTGTACACGTCGTCCATCGATTTCGGCTCGCTCAGCCCGAGCTTCTTCATCCAGTCGCTGCGGATCCACAGGACGTCGGAGGCATCGATGGCGCTAACAGTCATCGGCAGGGCGTACAGCTTGCCTTTGAAGCTGGAGGCTTTCAACGCCACGCCTCCATCCTCCATGAACAGAGACTTCAGTTCTTTCGTCGCGTATTTATCGTACAGTTCGGTGAGATCCTCGATCATGTCCGCTTCCACCAGCTTCTTCAGCTGCAGCGGGCTGACCGCGAGAATGTCGGGAATGTCGCCGGAAGCGATCGCGATGTTCGCCTTGTTCGTATACCCGTCCGCGCTGTTGACGACCCACGTGTTTTTTACCTGGATGCCCAGATCGGCCAAATACCTGTCGTATATCTGGTTGTTATCGATGCTGCGGCCCGTATCGAACTTCATGCCACTCTCGCTGCGCCCCGTCGTAACCACGATCGGCGGGTCGTATTTCCCCATCGGGTCAACCGCTTTGGTAGACGGGGTTTCCGACGCAACCGCCGTTCCCGGTTGTTCCGA
This sequence comes from Paenibacillus contaminans, assembly GCF_003285015.1. GTDB lineage: Bacteria > Bacillota > Bacilli > Paenibacillales > NBRC-103111 > Paenibacillus_V > Paenibacillus_V contaminans. The sequence continues at coordinate 7,556 of NZ_QMFB01000004.1, forward strand.
CTGCGAAGCGGACGGGGTCCCGCTTTTCCCGTTGTTGCTGCTGCATGCGCTTACGATCAGCAGGCTGCAGACGAGAGCCCAACCGACAACCATTTTGATGCGTCTTTTTCTGCGATTCACTTTCATGTCCCCCTCTAGGTAAGTAGTTCCGTCAATCTATCCTCATTTTATGGAGTTCAAGCTTGCCGAACAATCCAAATGTGTTGTCATTGCATGTACTCTGTTGTGCAATCCGGAATTTCTATCCGCTCGCTGCTGCCTTCATATCCGTCGGGATAACGAATTTCGTACCGCAGGGAGGCGGGAGAGGAAATGCGAATATGAAACCGGTTGTTTTCTTCGTCTATTCGCCAGGACACGTCGATACGTCCGCCGCCGAAGATCGGAACCGCACCTCTGGCCCAGCTTAATCCGCAAGGCTGCGGCGCGATGATCGCTTCCTTCCAGCCGGGCGCCGTCCGGCGAACGCCCAATACAATGGCACCGAGAAAATAAGCGGGAGCGGCGGACCAAGCGTGACAATGGCTCCGTGTCGGAGCGGCCGACTTGCCGCTATTGTCTTGGTTCCCGGGATACATCTCCCAGCAGGTCGTCGCGTCATGCTCCAGCATACGGCCGTAATTCCGGCGGATATCGTCCAGAATCCAGCGATATTGTCCGATTTCGTCCATCGCCTCGTAATAGAAAAACGACATGAATGGGCTGCCGATCGGCACAAATTGTCCCGGCGGCTGCAGAAGCAGCTGTTCCAAAGCTTCTTTCCGGTCAAGCTCGGGCACCTTGCAAAGAAAGGCGGTCACCTGGGTTTGCATGCTGTATATATCCGATACCCGTCCGTCTGTATGAATGCAATCCACATAGGCGCGCTTCTCTTCCGACCAAAGGTGGAGATTGATCGCTCTTCCGAGTTCCTTGGCCCTGTTCGCCCACGCCGCCCCGTCGGTAGGTTGTCCGGCGGCGATGGCTAATTGGCCGGCAGCGGACAATGCTTTACATAGGAAGACGTTCTGATGCGTAACGACTCCGTGATTCGGCTGGTCGATCGGCGCCCAATCGAGAAAATTCCAGCCCCTCATATTCAATAATCCGAGCTCGTCCATCCTTAACAGGTAATGTTCCAGCGTAAAGCGAACATGCGGCCAGATCCGCGAAGCGAACGCCGCGTCGCCGGTTTGCTCATAATATTCCTGGCAGGCGACAACCCACAGGAAGGTCCAATTGGGAATGACGCTGCTCAGACCGCCAGGCAACTGGTCCGCGTACAGCGGCGTCTGCCGGCTTGAACCGGGAACGAGCTCCAAGCATCGCTTCACCAGCGGTTCGGCGCCCAGCGTATAGTAACTGACCAAAGCCTCGTTGCGGCTGTCGCCTACCCAGAACGTTTGTTCATAAGCCGGGCAATCGACAAACGTATCCTCCATGCACAGCTTCGTCGTATAGACGCTCATTTTCCAAACTTCGTTCAGCAGCGTGTCGGAGCACTGAAACCGCCCGATATCGGCGACCGGATAATGACTTTGGATCACGGAGATACCGGCGATTTTCACCGGCTTCGCGGTTGCGGATGCGTGCCTAATCGTCAGCATCACATAGCGCAAGCCCCGCCGAACAAGGGATGAATAGCTTTGCCGGCCTGCCCGGCACGCATAGCGCAACGTATTGTCCAGACTGTGCGTGTCCTGACGCCAACCATCCCGCATATACTCGTAGCCGTAGCAATCGACGACAGTGCCTTCCTCCGCCGTCAGTTCAAACGCGATGTATCCGCTCAGTTCTCTGCCGAAATCGATGATGATTTCCGTATCCGCACCGTCGAACCGCGGAATTTCCGTCAATGCGCCGTTCGGGGATACCAGCTGCTGTAAGGAAGCGGGCACCATCACCGGTCGGCACTCCCTCTTCCAAATGCAGGAGGCAAACACATCGTCACGGCTGACCAGACTTAAAGGAATCGGTCTTACCCATTCCATCAACGCCGTCAGCGTCCCGGACTGCATGTCTTGACGAGCCTGCAAATAAGCTTCGCCCGTCATATCCAGCTCTTCGCCCGGCTCGTGATCGACGAACTTAACGGTGTGGAAAGGCCCGATCGAAACAAAAGCGGAATCTTTGCCGGTCTCGACGGCCAACGGAGACAACCACTCCAGAGGGCCGTCTCCATCCAGGCCGATGTGATAGCCGCGGCCGTGTTCCAATCCGCTCACGTCCATAACAAACAAATGGTCCCCCTGTTCCAGTTCAAGATCCAGGAACAGCTCCGGCTTTTCCCCGCGAAAATCCTCTTCATTGTAAGCTTTGCCGTCAATCCAGCACGTGCCGAAATTAACCGCGGCGAAAGTAAAGCCGAGCGTTGCCTGTACCCGTCCCTCGGGAACCCGGATGATCGTCGCCACAAAGCCGGTGTATCCGACGAGATGGGCATGCTCCGTACTTTCCGGCACCATATGATTGCGAATATCGATTACGGTAGTTAGCTTAACCGGGACAACCCTTGATAGCGACTCCACCCGAACCGGATAAATGCGTTCTTCCGTAAGTTTTGGAATTCCGCTAGGCTTCAACCCTTCCCATGGCGCAGTCAACGCCGGCCCGACGATCCGGCAGAACCCCCAATTCGAGTCATCGTAATCCCGATCCATCCACCTCTCGTGCCACAATCTGCCGTCGATCCTTTCGGTAAAAGCTTGCTGGCAAGCCATGCGGGGAGCGCGCGCATCTTGTCCCAAATGACGCGACGTTTTCCACGACGAATCCGTTCCGTAAACGTCTATCAGCCTATCGCTATCATACAGCTCCAACTGGGCAAGCAAACCGCCTCGGCCTTTCACATAATAAAAGTTTGGAATCCCGTAATGCAGAACGATGACGGCAATCGTATTTCTCGCTCCCGTGCGTAAAAGATGACCTACCTCATAACGATCATAGGCCTGCTCGAACGGCCAGGAGCGAACGGGCCCGCGGCCGACCTGAACATCGTTGACGTACAACACATAACGGGAATCGGCGGAGATGTTGAGGACAGCCGATTCCGCATTTTCCGACGATAACATGAAGTTTTTGCGAAAACACCACCACTCGTTGCGCGGACTCGCTTCCGTTTCCCCGTTCCAAATCCATTGGGCTACCCAATTCGTATTCATCGAAAGTAATTCCTTTCTTGTAGGTCAAGCGCTTAGACGGCTGTAACCGTAATTGCCCCGGTGTCGCTCACCGTTATTTTGTAAGGCGTGCCGTTCGGCGATTTGACGATTAACCCCGAACCGCTGAAGTTTAACGCTGCGTTCATCCGGTTTAACAAAGAGTTATGGTATGCCGTCTGAAGCGAAAACAGCTCGAGTCCCGTTACAAAGATCGATACGGCTCCGCTGCCGTTCCCTTGCGCTCCTATTTGTAACATACCGAAATAAGCGTCGGAAGGGACTACTCCTTGAATATAGTATTCTTTCCAAGCCGTGCCCAGCGTTCCCGCTCCGCTTGCATTCGAGAGCATAACCGTTTGGCCGGATACCGACGTTCCGTCTTCTTTAAACCAAATCACTTTTACTAACGTATCGCTTCCTATCGTTCCCGAGCTGACTTTTCCTTGAGCCTTGAATGCAAAGCCTTCGCCGGGAACCGTTTGGAACAAAGGGGAATATATATACAAGTTGTTATTGGCTCCGTTTGCCTTTACCTCAATCGCCGTTCGGTAACCGCCCGGCAAATTCGACGTCGTTTTGCGAAAAAAGTTTCCGCTGCCATTTACACTGAAGCCCGACCAGCTCGATTTGGAAGCCATATCGGCTGCCGCCGTCATAGACTCTCCGGTCGTGTCGGCGGATTCCGCCCAGTTAACGGCCCCTTGCAATCGATCGGAGACATGCGTAACGACGTCCGAAACCTGGAACGTCGTATTCGTAACCAGCACCCGATCTCTACGGCTGTCCGCGATACGGTTTGCCGACCATTCGATTAGCTGGGAATTATCCATGATGACCGAATAGGCGGGCGACCCGGCAAGTCCCGCTACAATCGAAGCCTCAGAGATAAAGCCGCCGCCCGGACGAACACAACGAATATTGTCCAGCAGCAGCCGTCCAGTACTGCCAGTCTCAAGCTTGAACAAATCAAATTGCAACTGGCTAAGATACCCTCCGGTCACGTCGCGGATGACCGCCTCGCCCTGCAAGTAACCCCAACTTGCAGCCACTTCGATTAAGCAATCGAGCAGTTGAAAGTCCTCACCTTTGAACCCATAGCCGTACGGCGCGGCCGTTTTTATGATTTCGCTGCTGACGATCGATATTGTCGACTTAGGCTCGGTGCTCTTCACTTCAAAGGCCGTCGCCAGCTCATTGTCGAAATGGGCCGAATTCCAGGAATATTGGTTGCAGTCCAGAATGCTGCCGATTACCTTGAGCGCGCCATTGGGTTGGTAGCATCGGATGCAGTTCTGCACCTCCCGGGTGCGAAAGCCATAGATCAAGTTTTCGCTTTGCGGAGCGTCAACGACTGCATCCGTGAAATGCGAGCCATATTGGAGTCCGACCAGCACGCGATAAATACACATGCCAAATACGGTATTGTGCTGGGCGGCATGGCTGGCCGAGTAAGAATACCAATGGATGCCGCAGCGGTAATGGATATTGTAGTCGCCATACACGAAAATGTTGAACAAATTGAGGTAGCGGCCGTTGATTTTCAGTATCGCATCCCTGTCTTCCTCCGAATCACTCGCCGTGCTGATTCCAAACAGAAAGTAACCGTTGAAATCGATCGTCTGATTGTCTTTGCCGATTCGTACCGAGCGCACGTAATAATGGCGGGTGAAAATCACGGTTCGACCAGAATCGAAAGCGGCCTGAACGGCTTCAGTATCGTCCCGCCCAGTCCCGACTTTATAAAAGTCCGGAGTTACGCCTCTCCCGGCAAATTCCGAATCGATCATTTCAAAATTGCCGTTAACGTCGAGGCTATCCAAAGGATCCATTTGCTTCAGCTTCAAATTTGGCGTTAAGGTCGTTGTGGAGGACCCAGTACCTGTACTGCCTCTCATTAAATCCTTTACCTTTGTGCGGGTCTCGGCCGAATCTGCGTAGGCTTTCGACATAGCTCCGTCAACCAGCCCTGACGAAGCAAGCGCAACGCCAGCCATCCCTAAAGAAGCGAGCAGCTTTCTTCTGCTAATCATGCTTTTCTCTTGTTTAGTGTTTTGCAGGTTTTCCAATTCCTTATCGTCTAACATCGTTCATTCCTCCTGTAAGTTTGAGATGGAATTCGATAAAGGGAAACGTTTTACTCATTCATAAACCCTGCGGTCTGCAGCATCCGTTTAATAACAACCGCAGCCTGTGCGCGTGTAGCTTTGTCCTGAGGAGCAAATTGATGTTCTGTGATGCCTCTCATCATACCGGATTCAAGCATTTGTGCTGCCGCAACCTGTGCCCATGAACTTATCGCCGATTTATCTTCGAAACCAGCCAGCAAAGGAAGCAGCTTCCCTGCAACAGCAATAGGTTTATTAGCAAACAATAACGCATTTGAAAGCATCACAGCCATTTGCTCTCTCGTTATCGTATCGTTAGGCCGGAAGGTTCCGTCTTCAAACCCGCTGACGATTTGCGCCCTCACCGCCGCGCCAATTGCACCCGCGAACCAGTCGGTTTCTCCAATATCCGTAAATGCAGGGATCGAATCCTCTTCAAGCCCTAATGCACGGATAATGAGGCTGACGAACTCTGCACGAGTGACATTCCCTTCCGGAACAAAGTCCGTTTCGGTCTGCCCATTTACAATGAGCTTGGAGGCAAGCAGCTCCACATCGGTTTGCGACCAGTGGCCTTGGAGATCATCAAAGGATCGTATGGACTGAGCTATCGTGTACAGACTGTTTCCAGTGCGGAAGATATGAACCTCCGTTAATCCGTTCGTTGTTGTAAAGGTGGAAGGAACAAATGAGAATTCGCCGGTTTGCGGATGGAGCCTGATTGCCGTCGACTGTGCAGGATCAATAGCTTCCGACACTCTGTTCCTTTTTGGCCCGCTTTCAACAATACTTCTGCTCACATACGTACGTCCGAAGTCAGTGAATACTTGTTTACTGCCATCCACCTCGATACTAAGAGTGAAGTCAATGATGTCTCCTACAAGCATTATGCCGGCTGTTTTCGCCTGCTCAGCCATCTGTTCTTTGGCTGCGTCTGTGAGCGTTTCCATCGTAACGAAAAAAGTAGCGTGCTCGAGCTTGCCGCCGAGCTGCTTCAATTGAGCTGTAAGCGTAGGGAAGTGGATCGGTAATGTGTAGCTGGCATTTTCCGTCTTAATTTTGATTAAGGCATAGGGATTTTCACTAGCTGCCGCAGTAAGCACTTGAGCCGGAATACCAACATTACGAATCGCTTCCGTACCCGGTAATTCAAACAAAATGGTTTGCGACCCCTTTGCATTTCCTTTAATTATTCGAAATGCTTTCATTAGCGATTCCGTATGCAGCATTGCTGTAGCCTCAGCTTTTCCGTTCGTTTCCGCAGTTGCCTTTACGGTGAATGCTGCCGCACGGTTAGTAAGCGTTGCTCCGCTTGCAGTCTCTTCTACATCTTCGGATTCCGGCTGAAAGGTGTCCGTCTTTTCCGAAGTGTTTGTATCGGGTGGATTCGGGGGTCTGTATTCAATGGGGGCTTCGGCCCGAATCACGGTTAAGGTGTAGGTCTTGCTAGTAAAGCCATCTGCTGCCGCAGTCACAAGCAATATTTGATTGGTTCCTACTTGAAGGCTTATGGGATTCGACACACCGCCGCTATAAGCTTGACCATTGAGTCTCATTGTAGTCGCGGGGTCATAGGTAACCGCTGTTACACTGATGCTGGATACGGTATGACTGACTTCAATAGAGTAAGAGAATACTTCCGGAGCAAACGAAGGCTGCAAAGCGCCTGCACTAACACTGATTTTACTTAGATCAGCATTCGGTTCGCTATCACCGGCCCGCTCCTCGCCGATGACGGTTATTTCGTCACTGTTGAAGTTCGCCAAATAGACTTTGTTCAGTCCTATGTTCACAGCAGCAGCAATTGGGTTCGTTCCTGCCGCTGCAGTAGAAGTCGTCTGACTCCTTCCATCGATCACCGTCACATCGTTGCTGTCGTAATTCGCTATATGAATCTTATTCGTCTCTGCGTTGATGGCCAGCGAACTTGGTCCGGATCCGACGGATACCGTGGAGATGCTGTGATTGGCGCCATCAATTACGGTCACATTGTTACTCGTGGTATTGGTCACATAAATCATTCCGGTCACCGGATTTACTTCCACTGCAGTCGGCGTTATACCAACATTCAGAGTAGAGACATCACCCGTAGTTCCATCAATTACAGTGACGGTATTACTGTAGAAGTTGGCCACGTACACGCTGCCTGTCAGAGGATTTACCGCTAATGCATTGGGTCCGGCCCCCGTAGAAACCGAGGAGGAACTGTTACTGACACCGTCGATGACTGTCACCGTGTCACCATCCACGTTCGCGACATAAATCTTGTTTGCGGCTTCATTAACAGCAATGGCAAACGGACTTTCCCCAACTTGTATCGTTGCAGTTACGGCTTCGGTATCCATATCCGCAGTGGCTCCGTCAATGACCGTCACTGTATCGCTGCCTAAGTTCGCCACATAAATCTTGTTAGTCACCGTATTGACCGCCACAGCAAAGGGCAGAATTCCAACATCCACCTCTATGGTATTGTTCGTCACGCCGTCGATGACTGTTACCGTATCGCTATCCGCGTTCGCCACGTAGATCTTGTTCGTCACCGGATTCACGGCTAAAGCATAAGGCGTTGTTCCAACATCTATGTTCGCCACGGTGACAACACCCCCGCCATATGTATCTTCCAGCACGGTCACGCTGTCGCTGTCGGCATTGGCTACGTAGATCCTGCTAGTCACCGGATTGACTGCAACGGCATGCGGCCCTCTACCTGCAGCGACATTTGTGGATGAAGCAGCTGCAGACACTTGCGAAACAGGCAATCCTCCAGCAAGTAACAGGAAGACGATCATTCCTACTAAGCCATATCGCAGTAGGGGGGTTGTTTGAACATTCATTAACAACCAATCCTTTCCACATATTTGTTAACGCTTTCAATTTGAAAACAAGTTTTAAATCAGTTTTCACACGTACTTTATGCTTTCATCGTGTTTAGGTTGTTTAGCAGATCACCTATTCCTCCTTTTAATGGCCTTGCCATCCTTTAGTTGATCAGCATGCTGTGCTCCCTTCTTTATTGATGTCTTCATTCTATTTACCCCGTTCGGTTCGAACAATCCAAATGCATTGCGATTGCATGTACTCTGTTGTCATCTTGTCCCGCATCGGCGATTTGCATATAAAAATCCGCCTTTCACAGTTTTCTCTGCGCAAGGCGGAAGCGTAACCGCTCGATTATTTTCTTGCATGATCTCTATATTCTTGCGGACTCATGCCTACGTGCTTCTTAAAATACTTGCTGAAGTACGAAAAATTTTCGAAGCCCAGCTCCAAGCTGACTTGCTGAATTTTGGCAAAATCGTTGCTGAGCAGCTGCTTCGCTTTGGTTATTTTCAATTCGATCAATCGTTCCGCAAGCGTATAGCCTTTCTCCGAATGATAAAGCCTGGAAAGATAATAAGGACTTAAATGCACCTGCTTCGCCAACTGCTGGAGCGACAAATCTCCATTTAAGTGCCGAACCATGTAACGGTCCACGGTATCGATGATATGCCGTTTTTGATCCGTTTGTTTCAGCTCCATCTGATTCATCACGATCTCCGAAAGCCTAACGAAATAGACAAGCAAGTCTTCCCAATTTCCATGCGCTTTGTAATCGGAAAGCAGCGATAGGTCAATGCCGCTTTCCTTGACTGCAGCGCCCAAGTTTTTTTTGTTTATAAAAGCGATGAACATCGCCGACAAGCAGCAGTAAAACTCCAACTGCAGAGTATAATCGACGAACACCGGCTTTTGCGTTTCGCGAAAGCAGTTAATCAGCTCCGTCTTAAACGATTCCGACTCCCCCGACTCCAACAGCGTTTGAAGAGCAAAAACCGCTTCTTGAGGCCTTTTTTCCAAATACGACTCTTGCTCGTTAGAGGGAACGTCTACCAGAATAATTTCTTCCTCCAGCCCTATGCCCTGGGTGAAAAGCTCGCTCATTGAGCGAAAATCCCTGTGCAAGCATGTCCAATTTGTCAAAGGACTGCCAAGAACGATCGATAGCGGCAAGCTTAGCATTTGACGTACCGTTTGTTGAATTTTTTCAAGCATCTCCTGCACGAAGAGGTACGTTTGCTCGGAAGCCCGCACGGAAATTCCGCCTTCCTCCGCAGGCGCTTGTATCAACCAGATCATGTTCGTCTCTTCCTTGGCCGGAATGACGCTGACGACCGGCGACAAATACTCCTGAATAATATTGCTGCAGGCGTACTCCATGAGCAGCCTGTCGTTTGCCGTCATATGCGCCGGCCAGCGGTCGACCCGGGCCATGATCAGCATCACGGGACTATCGCTCTGCATCGGAATATCGAGGAAATCCAGCTGCTCCTGAATGGCGGTAACCGAATCATTCCCTTTATAGAGCAAATTATGAACGAAATCACGCAGCAATAACGGCTGGGCGCTTCTCAACTGGAGACGAGCTTTCGTCAGCAGCTCGATTTCGTCAATCTCGCGTTCTACTTCATCGATGGCGCGACGAATCAATTCCTCGATCGTTTCCTCATCCGCCGGCTTCAGCAAATAATCGTACGCGCCTTGACGCAAAGCGCCCTGTAAATACGTGTAATCCGAGTAGCCCGACAAAAAAATAATTTTACACCTCGGCCACTGCATGCGTACTTTTTCGGCCAGCTCCAGCCCCGTCATTCCCGGCATTTTGATATCCGTCAGGAGAATATCGATACGATTCTCGGCAAAAATTTGCAGCGCTTCTCGCGGCGTTTCCGCTTTCCAAACGGCAAGGTTCCAATCCGTCAAATCTTCCAAAATTCCCGCTATTCCTTCAACGATAATCGTCTCGTCATCAACTACCAGAATATGATTCATAACGGCTCACTCCTTTTCCGAAGCTCGATCAATGGTGATGATTGCAGTCACTCCGCCTTGCTCAATATTGTTGGACAGCCCAACCCCCGACGTGCTGCCGTAAAGCAGCTTCAAGCGTCTATGGACGTTCTCCAAGCCGTGTATATCGTCCCTCGTCGCATCTTCTCCATCCCGTGACAGGGAAACCCCCGCCTGCCATAACTCAAGCTGCTTGGGGTTTATCCCGACTCCGTTATCCATAATTCGGACGGTTAATTGCCGTTCTCCCGCTTCTACAGCGACTACAATAGATCCGCCGGACTCTTTATGCTCCAATCCGTGTATAAATGCGTTTTCCAGTATGGGCTGAATGATGAGTCGCGGAACCTCCCATGCGTCGACGTCGCCTTCCGCCTCGAAGCGGCATGAAATCCTTTTTCGGAACCGGATCTCCTGAATGGCCGCATACATTTGGGCATGCTTCAGCTCGGTTTTGAGCGGAATAAACTCCGATTTATTATAGGTGATGAACTTGAAATATTCTCCGAGATACTTGGCCAGTTTTTTTACGCCGTCATGATCGCCGCTATGTGCCATTAAGTACAAAATATATAAGCTGTTGTATAAAAAATGAGGGTTGATTTGCGACTGCAAAAGCTTTAATTCCGCTTGTTGGCTGTAAATCGTTTTCTCGTACACCTCTTGAATCAATTGCTTCAGCTTCCCTGCCATCCGGTTAAATTGCGCATAGATGAATTGAAATTCGTCATTCTCTTTTCTTTGAATAACGACATCCAGGTCGCCAAGCTCCACTTTGCGAAAGCCGCCGATCAACTTCTTCAGAGGCCTGTCGATAAGCCGGAAAATAGCAAATGATGCGAGAATCACGAAAATGAAGGAGAGAACGGATAAATACCAAATCCATTTTTTGAACGAATAAACCGGGTGCAAAATCTCATTCTCCGGAATTAATGTCGTTAACGTCCAATTCAGCGGTTCGGAGCGCTCCTCAAAGACCATATAGGGAGTGCCGTCGATGCTTATCCGTTCTTTGCCGGCGGCTAACGCCCGAACGCTCGTAGCAGCTTGGCCGTCCGAAAGCTCTTCGTACAAAGGCTTCTTATAATACTCGTCCAACAAATAAGAAATCGAATGCTCATACGGCTTGAGCGCCTTGATCTCCTGGCCGATTTTGGGTAATGACATCTCGACGACAAGCATAAATTGCGAACGCGATGCGGGCGGATAACCAAACGAAAAAAACAAACGATCCTTATAATAAAAGGCCGTAGCCGGAGCGGCGTTAGCGTTTTGAAGCGCTTTCCATTCTTCCGCGTCCAAAGGCTCGACCCCCGTCCGCGAGGAAATGCGCTTATTCGGAATAGGCATCATAACGAACACATCTTGGATATACTTGCTGGATGTGCCCAGCATGACGATTTTGGAAAATAAATCATTATAAGCCTTCGTTCTTTCATACTCCGTCAAGGATTCCGAACGGATGCTCAGATCGTTCAAATCGGAATCGTTAATAAAGGTTCGCATTATATCCGTAACCCTCGTGATTTCCGTTTGGAGCGAAGCAAGGATGTAAGCCGATTTTTGTTCCATCGATTTGGCGATTTCGTTCCGGACGATTCCGGCGCCATAATCATTCATTAACAAGCCGATGATGTAGACGGGAATCAAAATAACTAAAAACGTGCCTACAAGCTTATGAAAGATTCCAAGCTTCACCCGCCTCCCCGGTCTCTTCCCCATTCGATCCCGCTCCTTTCGTTCACGCCTTATCTAAACACCAATATACGCTGTTTTTTGCCGATGGCAAAGACAGACCGCCGAAACGGATCGGCAGTCTGTCAACCAAAAATATTCCGAAACGGTACTAACGTCAAGCGGAACCGGTGCCGGCCGCTCTGATCACCCGCCCTGCGGTAACGCCCGTAAACGCTCCGTTCCGTACCGCAATTGTCCCGTTCACGATAACGCAGGCAATGCCGACGGGTTCCAGCAGAGGATTGCTATAAGTCGACCGATCCGCCACTGTCTGCGGATCGAACACAACGACATCCGCAAACATGCCTTCGCGCAGAAGCCCGCGATCCTTAAGCCGCAGCAGTTGGGCGGGCGCCCCGGTCATTTGGCGAATCGCCTGCGGCAGCGATAGCGTTTGCAGTTCACGCACATATCTGCCAAGCACACGCGGATACGTCCCGTACAGCCGGGGATGCGGCTTGCTACCAAAAATACTGTCGGAGCCGAACAACTGGAGCGGATGCTTCATCGCTTGCATCACATCTTCCTCTTCCCCCCAATGAACGACCATGGAGACGGCCCCTTGTTCCTCGATCATGAGATCGAAAGCCGCGTCCGCCGGATCCACTTGCTTTAACAGGGCGATTTCGGCAATACTGCTGCCTTCCCACTGCCGGTTTCGTTCGGAGGCGACCGAGGCGATGACGATATTTCCCCAGCCGCAGTTTTTCACCCAGTTCTCGAAGTTGTCGTTATGGAGAAAATCCCGCTTAATCCGCTCGCGAATTTCGGGGTCCGCAAGCCTTACGAGGCATTGCGCGGCTCCTTCTTCATGCATCCACGGGGGCAATATCGTTTGCAGCACGGTCGAACCCGCCATATACGGATATTGGTCGAATGTGATTTCCAGTCCGTTAGCCCGCTCCTTGTCCATTAACGCAAGCGCATCGGCGAATTTATGGCGGTTCGCTCCGCCGATGGCCTTAAAATGCGAAATATGCAGCCGAACGCCAGATTGGCGGGCCGCCTCGATCACTTCCTCCAGCGCTTCGATAAATCGGCTGCTTTCGCTTCGCACGTGAACGACAAAGCAGCCGTTATATGCAGCCGCGCCTTTGCATATCTCGATGAGCTCCGCTTGATCGGCGAATACGTTCGGCGGATAGACGAGTCCCGAGGATACGCCGACCGCTCCTTCCCGCATGGCCAGTTCTACCAGCTCGCGCATGCGGCTTAGCTCCTCCGGCGTCGCCTTGCGGTCCTCGAAGCCCATAACAAGCGTCCGTACCGCGCCGTGCGGAACAAGATACATAACGTTTCCGGATAAATCGGCCTGCTCGAGAAATCGCAAATAGTCGTCGACCGAGTTCCACGGCCAATCGCCGATATCGCCGTTAAGTCCCCTAAGCTGCTGCTGCCACAACGGCTTCGTATGTTCCGATACGGGGGCTACGGAAATTCCGTCCTGCCCGAGCAGTTCTGTCGTTACTCCTTGAAGCACCTTGACGTGATGGATATCCGGCTTCGTACACAACAAATCGGAGTGCACATGCGTATCGATAAAACCCGGACAAACGGCCAATCCTTCCGCATCGATCTCCGTTCGCCCTTGCTCACCCTTCAAATCACCGATCGCCGCCAGCTTCCCGCTGCGAATCCCGATATCGGCCTTCATCCACGGATTGCCTGTACCGTCATACACCTGTCCGTTCCGGATGACGATATCCATCATGGTTTATCCCCTCGCCTTTACCCTCGATTTAACATCGTGTATCAGATCGTTACTTCCTTCTTCGCAAGCTTTGAATGAATTTTAAACTTCATAAATATAATAATATCGAATTCAAAACTTCAAAAATGATTATAACTGCTATCCCTATCTTTAATCAAGATATTTTACTAGATTCAAGGTTATGAATGACTTTGGGGATGCCCAGATTGTCTTGTCATTTTTCACAAAAAAAAGGACCTCGACTTACGCCTTGCAGCGGTTTTCGAGGTCCTTTTCCTTGACTTTTCGGTTATTTCGTACGATGCAACGCTTGGTAAAGCCCCTTATTTTTAGCTAAATAGTACTTGTGGCTGTCCCTCGCCGCGACAGAAGACTTAAGACTTCACAACCTTCTCCTGCTTTTTGTTTTCCGGAATAGGAGCGGGATCTATGCTTTGGTCGTTCGCGGTAAGGTCAATGCCATAATCCTTGGCAAACACCATGCGGGTATCGACAAGCACGTTCTCGCTATGTTCATCGAGTTCGAATACGCGTGCGCCGCGCAGCCGGTTCCGGTCTGCGCCTGGCAAACCGTAAGTGCCGAAACCCGCGCTTCCTCCATACCCGAGCAGCACGCCGTAATAGTTGCCGTGGTATGTATTCACGTGATCGTGGCCGCAGAAGACGCCTTTGACATCGCCGCGGGCCATTATCGCCGAAAACATACCGCTATTGACCGGACCCGGGCATTCGTCTTCGTTCCGTTCCCCCACGATTCCGTGCTTACCGGCGGCGCGTTCATGGTCGGCGGCGGACCTTCCGTCCACGCTGGCGTGCCACATAAACCGGTGCTCCCATAGCGGGATATGAATGAACATAAGCGACGGCACTTTATGCCCCGTCGTTTGCTCCAGCTTTTTGGAGGTTTCGTAATACCATGCCACTTGATCGAAACGCAGCCAATCCCAAGTCGGATAACCTTCGAAGTTTTGACCGGCAATCTCACTCGGCGCATACCTTCCGCTGTCCAGCAGCCAGATGTTGAATGCCGCCTTCGAACCTTGGGAAGAGCGGATCAAAAGGTTGGTATTTCCCGTTCCGGTAATATCGCGTTCGCCGGGTTGGTTCACATTATACTTGTAGGCCATATAAAATTGCAGCATGTTCTCTTCGTCCAGTCCGGCGTTCGGCGTCGAATCTTCGTCGTGATTTCCGAAGGTGACGGCCCACTTGATTCCCCGCTGCTCCATCGGCTGGGCAACATTGTTCATCGCCTGCTTCATGTCCATCGCCGTATCGCAGCCCCCGGTAATGTTATCGCCGTTAAGGACGACAAAATCCGGTTTTTCGGCGTCGAGCACTTTCTCCATCAGTTCCACAGTCCGCCGATCGATATGCTCGTCGTCCTGCGTATCGTTAAACTGGACGATTTTGAACTTTCCGTCGGCATGAAATTGCAGCTTCCCATTGTCTTTGCTTGCAGCCTGTACCGTTCCTCCGCTAAATTCGAACGGAATGCCCGCCGTTCCGAGCGTGAGCGCCAGCGCCCCCGCCCCTCCTACTTTAATAAATTCCCTCCTGCTCATACTTTTACTAGTTTCATCATGGCTCATCGACAAATACCTCCCACATTTATTAGGATAAGCACACTCCCAATTTAGCGAAGAAATGTAAGATGAATATAATCGTGAACTAAACGTTATGTAAAAGCGCCGACGGATACCTGCCAAAAGCTTCAGTCTAAAAAAATCTAAAGTAACTCGATAATTTCTTTACTGATTGAAAAGCTGCATTGCAATCGCTTTGTTACTTTGCTCGAAATCGTGTAACTCCTGGTAAATGCGGCACCTCTATGCACCTGTAGTCCGAATCTGCCAGCTTGGAGCGAGGAATCCAAGTCGCTCTTGAGCTGTAGTCCGAATTCGCCTGCTTGGAGTGAGGAATCCAAATCCCTCTTGAGCTGTAGTCCGAAATCGCCTGCTTGGAGCGAGGAATCAAAGTCCCCCTTGAGCTGTAGTCCGAAATCGCCTGCTTGGAGAGAGGATTTATCGGTGTGCCTTGTCAAATCACCTCTGCAAGCGTGCATTTTCGGACTACAAGCAAGGAAAGGAAGCCGAGCCCGATTCCAAGAGGGGAAAATCGGACTGCAGCGAAAGTAGGTCACAATCGGAGAAGAAAAAAGACGCGTCCACCCCCGCGAATACAGCGGTTTTGGAAGCGTCCTTGCACTCCGGCTCCATTATTGAGCCTATATGAAACAGCCTCATTTTAACGCTTGCTTGCGCCTAAGCTACGCTTGATTTGCTGCATGGCAACCGCGTAGCGCAACAATGATATCCCGTCAATCGCTGCCGATCCCAAGCTTCGCAACAGGAACTATGACTATCCCGTTAAACGGCGGCTTGCACCGCTTTTCCTTGCTTGCGGATTCGAATCGCCATCACGGATGCATACAGGCAAACGAGTCCTGCCGCTATGAACGGTACGGTATAGCTGCCCAGCCAATCCCGGACGATTCCTGCGCCGTAAGCGGCCGTCGACGCGCCGACTTGATGGGCCACGACAATCCAGCCGAAAATCATGCCGGCCTTCTCTCGGCCGAACGTATCCGATGTGATTTTCGCCGTCGGCGGAACGGTCGCAATCCAGTCCAATCCGTAAAATACGGAGAATACGAGCAGCTGTGTATACCCCATATCGAGCGCGAACGGCAAGTAGATGAGGGATAAGCCGCGCAGCCCGTAATACCAGAACAGCAGCCATCTGCTGTCGAAACGGTCGGAAAGCCAACCCGACATCGTCGTCCCTATCAGATCGAATACGCCCATCAGTGACAACAGCCCCGCCGCCATAACGAGCGGAATTTGAAAATCGCCGCAGGCGGGAATCAGATGCGTGCCGATCAAACCGTTCGTCGAAAAGCCGCAGAAAAAAAAGGTGCCGGCCAGCAGCCAGAAGGTGCCGTTCCGCGATGCGGAGCGAAGCGCGAGTATCGGCGTCAAAAAAAGATTGCCCGTGAAAGGCGCCGGCTTGACGACATCCGTTTCGCCGAGAGGAGCGCTGCTTACATCGTATGGATGATTTCTCATCCATATCGCGATAACCGGTATCAGCACGATCAAAACTCCCCCGACTGCGCACACGGCGTACCTCCAGCCGATTTCCTCCGTTATTTTGGCAAGCAGCGGCAGAAAAAGCAGCTGTCCGGTTGCCGCGCTAGCGGTAAGCATGCCGATGACAAGCCCTTTGTATTTGACGAACCAGCGGTTGGCCACCGTGACGCCGAGGACGTTCGCGAGCGATCCTGTGCCAAGTCCGACGATGACGCCCCACACCAGCGTAAGCTGCCAAACCTTCGTTATGAATGGTGTAACCGCCATGCTTACGACGAGCAAGGCCAGCGAGATCACCATGATTTTTCTTATGCCGTAGCGCGCCATCAGCGCCGCGGAGAAGGGTCCCATCAAGCCGTATAGTAAAATACGAATCGATGCCGCACCCGATACGTCGCTGCGAGCCCAGCCGAATTCTTGCTCTAGCGGAATCATCAGTACGCTGGGCACGGTGCTGATCGCCGCAGAGACGAGCAGCGTCAAAAACACGATGGACACGACGATCCAACCGTAATAAATCGTCGACGCTTGACGTTCGTTCCGCATTTCCTCCACTCCTGTCTTTCCGCGCCTCTCCTATAAACACATCTTTTCATCGTTCAGTCGAACGTATTAACACTTTATATTGTATAGCAGCTTTAATCAAGTATTTTTTCATCCCCGTGCTGTAAGCCGGAAATCAAAAACAAAAGCCTCACGAACTATCGGCAAAATGTCGTTCGAGCTGCCGATTGAGCATGTTCAAGCTTTCGATAACAGCAGCCGCCACGGTATATCTCACGAACCTCTGCCGTAAACACCTCTATTATACAAGTGGGCTCATGCGCCAGCGTAACCGTATCCATTTGTCCGTTGAAAAACAAGGCACTTCCTTGATTCTACAAAAACATCGGTTTCCAGCTTCTCGGCTTCAATTTTGAATGATTCACTCCCCTTCGCCTTTGACCTGCCGGTACGGCACCGCGAAAATTGCTCCCAATGGAATGGAATCATGCTGGCGATCCCTGGTCATGACGCTGCATTTTGATAATTCAATATCCTGATTTAGCTTCAAAATACTGAATACCTCGTCACACATCCGTCGGAACGCATTATGGGGTTAAAAGCATCGTCTTCTGTCGCGATTTTCATTAAAAGAATTCAATTGACAAAGAGCGATCTCAACTTTTATATTTAATTTATTGAACCAAGTTCATAATACAGAACCCCAAAATCATGTAACATTTCCAAGGAGGAATAACGATGAGACTCAAAGGCAAACGCGCACTCGTAACAGGCGCCGCCCAAGGGATCGGCTTGGGAGTTGCCACTCGCTTCTTGCAAGAAGGCGCCAGCGTCATTCTGCTCGATGTACGTACCGACGAATTAGCGGCAGCCGCCGCGGAGCTGCAACAATTGGACATTGATCCTCGGCCCGAAGTAAGAAGCGTCGTTTGCGATTTATCAGATCCGTCTCAAGTGGAACAAGCCGCTGATTTCAGCTGGAGCTGTTTCGGGGGGATCGATATTCTCGTCAACAATGCCGGAATCGCGGTGCGTGAAACTTTTACTTCCATTCCGCTCGATCGGTGGCGGAAAATTATCGACGTCAACTTGAACGGCACGTTCATGCTTAGTCAAAACATTTGCAAACGGATGATCGAAGCCGATATTCAAGGGTCCGTCGTCAATATGGCCTCCAAGAACGGCTTAGCCGGCAGCGCCATGCTTGCGCATTACAATGCATCCAAAGGCGGCGTCGTGCTGCTGACGCAATCGATGGCCGTCGACTTGGCGCCGTACGGAATTCGCGTCAATGCGGTCGCGCCGGGCTTCATCGATACGCCTCTCGACCGCAAGCTGAAAGAGAGCCAAGCGGAAACTCTCGTTCTAACCGAACGTACGCCGATGCGCCGACTTGGAACGATTGAAGAAACCGCAAACGCTTTCCTGTTCCTCGCTTCCGATGAAGCCTCTTATATTACCGGCACGACGCTCGTCGTGGACGGAGGACATCTGGCAAACGCAGGCGATTTGTAGCAGGAAGCTTCCAATGCAATGGCCTTCAGGCTGGACTTCACGCCGTCAAACGGGAATGCGCCGCCTGCCCCGCATACAAAGAACCTGGCCTTGCAGCCGGGTTCTTTGTCGTTCTTCCCGTCCCGTCGAGACACGGTAGTCAGCAGCACTAACCCTTTAGCGTTAGACCAAGCTCTCGTTCGCCCCGACCTTGGTCGGATCAAATGCTCCATCATTAGTCGGTTAACGCCCCAGCTTACCGGTGATACAATTCAATTACATAAAAAATGCCAATTGGGAGGATGGACGATGGTTGCAGGAAACCAAAAAGTTCGTAAGGGCGTTTACGGACTATTGGCTGTTCTGGCTATAGCGGTAGGGGCTTACGCTCTGGTTTTGTACGGAATGCCGGAAGGGCTGCGAAATCAAGCGTTCGTGACGGAAAAAGGAAAACTTCCGGAACTATGGTACAATGTCCTTTGGGCGCACGCGGTATCCTCGGGGATCGCCCTCGCTGTCGGCTGGGTGCAGTTCGCCAAAAAAATGCGCAGGCGAAATCCGGGTGTGCATCGCGTTATCGGCTATGTATTCGCCGCGGCGGTCGCGGTTGGCGGATCGACCGGCTTGTATTTGGCTTGTTACGCGAACGGCGGCCTGTTTGCGCAAACGGGCTTCACAGCCCTATCCGTCCTTTGGCTGTACACGCTTTACCTCAGTCTCAAAAGCATCGTCGGCGCTCGCAATACGGAGGAACACGGCCGCTGGATGACGCGCTGTTACGCGCTAACATGCGCTGCAATCGCCTTGCGGATTTACACGCCTCTTGCCGCCGTTCTGTTCGGGGTTACGGATACGAACGACAGCTTCGTCGTCATCGCCTGGCTTTGCTGGGTGCCGAATCTCGTGATCGCGGAGTTTTTCATCAACCGGAATCGCAGCTTTGGCACAAGACGTATTTGACGCATTGCCGTTTTGCGTTCCATAGGAGTTTTGCGCATGCATGAACGTTTTAAAGCGAGAGCCGCTTTTGCCGGTTATATGGCGCTTCTCGTTATGTTCGAATCCGACTATTCGTTTATGATTTTCAATATATTCCTTGCCTTTGCCGCTTTGGAGCTTTCTTTCCTGCTGCCTTTGTTTGCAATTCGAAAGAAAAGCGAAATTCCGCTAAGCGTCGCTTTTTATCTTGTTTTCATCCTTCTATCGCCCAATGTTTTTTATGTGGTGACGGATCTCATTCATTTGAACATTTTCAATTTTCATTATCTGCAAGGGATGTCCAGAAGGGAATGGTGGAATTTTACCGTCCTGCTGTGCGGCGTGCTGCTTGCGGTGTTTTATTACGCGCTTATGTTAAATCAGATTTCTGGCCTTTTCCGAAACGGGAAGGTACGAATCGCGGTTTTGATCGGGTTCATGGCTCTCGGCAGCGTCGGCATTTATATGGGGAGATTTCTGCGCTTTCATTCCATTCATTTGTTTACGGAGCCCTTCTCCATCTTCGCTCGGCTCCTCGATGCCATCAACCTTGATTTTGCGCTGTTCGTCGGATGGATGACACTGCTGCAATTTTTGACGTATTGGTTATTTCTGGATCGAAGAAGGTGTACGCATGATTGAAAACGATATGCTTCCGTTCGCCTTAGCTGCAGGCGTTTCGATCGCGGCTTTGCAGCTGTCGGTTTCGATCCGTTTGTACCGATTCGAGAAATCGGTCTTATGGGGATGTGCCGGGATCGTATTGCTTTTTGGGGATGAATTACCTTTTCTCCTTTGCGGCGATAGAATCGGTCAGCCACGCGCCGGCCACCCCTCTTCCGAACGACAAAAACGGCTGAACGAAGAAAACCTCTTCGCCCAGCCGTTTTTTGCTTAAGTCATGCTCGTTCTTCTCTTCGGGCTTCACCTTCTGCAATGCCGTCAGTTACTACGTCAGCCGGTTTAGAACCAGATTGGTTCTGCCTACGTCGGCTACCACATCGGGACGGTGGGGCAGACTGCCCATAAAATCGTCAGCAAATTATTTCGACCAGGCTGCAATGACGGCTTTCGCATCTGCGGTCAGAACCGCCTTAGCGTTTGCGGAAAAGTGAGACTGCAACCCTTTGTTATCCATTACGTCCAGGAAATCCTGCAAATGCTTAATTGCCTGAGCTGGATGATTTTTATTCAAATGATCCTGATATCGC
Organism: Paenibacillus contaminans; assembly: GCF_003285015.1. Classification (GTDB taxonomy): domain Bacteria; phylum Bacillota; class Bacilli; order Paenibacillales; family NBRC-103111; genus Paenibacillus_V; species Paenibacillus_V contaminans. Next base: position 28,355 of record NZ_QMFB01000004.1, read on the forward strand.
CCACCATCTCTCCTTATCCCTTGACGGCTGAGCTTGAAAAACCTTGAATAATATACTTTTGGCCCAAGAAAAATACGATGAGCAGCGGCACGACGCTTGCTGTGGCGGCAGCCATCATCATGTTGTAGTCCACTCCGGCTTCCAGCATGAAGTTCTGCATGCCGAGCGGAACCGTGTAAAGCTTCTTGTCCAGCAGGAAAATAAGCGCATTCTCATAATCGTTCCAGGTCCATGTAAAATCGATAATCGCGAAGGTCGCCAGAACAGGCTTGGAGAGAGGCAGAAACAATTGCGCGAAAATCCGGAAATGCCCCGCCCCGTCGATGAAGGCCGCTTCGGATATCTCATGGGGGATGCTCATGAAAAATTGCCGGATCATAAATACGCCGAATACCGTAAACAGTCCCGGTAAAATGAGCGCCCAGTGGGTGTTGTAAATATGCATCCACTCGAACATGATGAATTTGGGGACAAACAGCACCTGCTGCGGAATCATCATCAGACACAGGTACAGCAAGAAAATAACGTTTCGGCCTTTGAATGCAATGCGGCTGAATCCGTATGCGGCCATCGCGGCAAGCAGCGGCGCTCCGATCATGACGATCAGGGAAATTTTCAGAGAGTTGAAATAAAAGAGGGCAAAGCCGTCTCCGGTCGTCCAAACCTTGATATGGTTGGCCAGCACCGGTTCTCTCGGAATCCATTGGATCGGGAAGGTGAAGACGTCCTTGGCTTTCTTAAACGAAGTGCTGATCATCCAAATCATGGGCGACAGCAAAAGCAGGCTGGCCAAGGCCATAATCACGGTGTTCAAGCCCTTGCCCAGTCTCTCTTTGACGATTCTGGAGCTTCTTGCATTCATGCTGCGTCTTTCCCCTTCCTTAGTAATGGACCCACTTTTTCTGGCCTGCCCATTGAATCAGCGTAATGCCGAGGATGAGCAGAAACATGGTCCACGAAACGGCGGACGCATAGCCCATTTCATAAAAATTGAATGCCTTCTTGTAAGCGAAAATGGAGAAAACCGTCGTGCTGTTGGCCGGCCCCCCTTGCGTAATGGCATAAATCATGCCGAAACCCTTGATGGAGCCGATAAACCCGGTAATCATCAGGAAAAATGTCGTCGGGCTGACCAAGGGCAAAATAACGAGCCGCAAAAGCTGCCAAAACGTCGCGCCGTCCATCTTGGCGGCTTCCAGCTGCTCCAGCGATATTTCCTGCAGCGCCGCCAAATAAATAATCATGTTGTACCCGATGCCGCCTGCGATCATCATGACGAGGACCGCAAACATGGCCGTATCGGGAGAAGCAAACCATTGGGGCGGCTCCTCTATGCCGATAGAGCGCAGGAAAGCATTGATGGGACCGGAGGCGGGCTGGAACAACACCATCCAGACGAACGCAATTGCAATACCGCTTGTAAAATGGGGCGCGAAGAAAAAAGCCCTCAGCGTCTTTTGGAAATAGGCGCGGTTATTCAGGACGACCGCGATCAGGAAGCCGAGCATAATCGAAATCGGCACAGGGATTAACAGCATCAGCGTATTTTTGAACGATATGGCGAATAAATCGTCTCTCACCATCATTTTGAAATTATCCAATCCGATAAAATGCGGCGGCTTCCCGCTAGCGAATACCCAATCCGTAAACATCAAATAAAAGGAGAACAGAGCCGGAATCAGCATGAATACCGTCATTCCGATAAGATTGGGGGCGATGAATACATAACCGAGCAGCTTCTGCCGTTTCATCCAGTTCACGATTAGTCACCGCCTCTCTCTATAATTAGGGATTTACACAGCAAAGGAGAAGCGCAGCACGAATGTCCTTGCTCCCCCTTTGGCTTCCGGTTACTTATTTTTTGGCCGCTTGCAGGTTCTCGTTATGCACCCGTGCCAACTCCTTCGCACTTTCCTCAGGAGTCAGTTTTCGCGAGAAGACCTTGTCATAGATGACCTGCTGCTCGCTTCCCGTTTTTTTGTCCAGACGGCTTAAACCGAGCGGAAGACTGCCGAACATAACCCGCTTGATGGAATCGATGTCATACGTGTTCTCCACGTCCTTGAACATCAAGCTGACTGCCTGGTCGACGGGAAAATCCTTGGAGGAAGGCACTCTGCCCCCTGCCGCCATCGGCAGCATCCCTTTATCCGCATACCACTTGATAAATTTCCAAGCCGCTTCCGGATTTTTCGTACGGGGATTGATGGAAAGCGAATCGCCCAATCCGCCGGCGTTAATATAATCGGTCTGATCCTTGTTTACCTTAGGAGCCGGCGCTGCCGCTACTTTGAACGTACGCGGATAATCCTTCACATTGTTGGTGGTCCTGAAAATTTGGTTGGTGGAGAACAGCATCGCCGTTTCTCCCTTAACAAACATCTGGTCCAGGGCCGGCTTCGAGGTGATCTGCTCCGTATGGGGCATGATGCTCTTATCCTTGAACATCATGTCCGAATATACCTGAAGCGCTTTGACGGTCAGCGGATTATCGAAGGCCGAGGTGCCGTCCGGTTTGGTCAGCAGCAAACTTTGCTTCAGCATGGAGCCGTTGATGGGCACGTTGAAGTAATAATCGCTTTGCGCCGCTCCCCATACCTTGTCTCCCTTCAGCTTGTCCGCATACTCTCTGAACTCGTCCAGACCCCAGTCCGTAGGAACCGGAAGACCTTTGGCATCCAGCATATCCTTGTTCAACCAGACAAAAGACAAGCCTTTCTGGGTGGGAACGCCGTAATATTTGCCGTCCACCTTCCACAAGGATGCGCCCGTACCCATTTTTTGGTCTACATCGTAATCGGTAAACTTGCTCAGATCGAGCGCGTTGCCCGCTTTGATCCGCTTCTCGTACAAGCCGAAATCATAGCTCATGTACATGTCGACAGGCTGGCTGGAGGAAAGCGCCGTGTCCAGCTTCAGGTTGCCCGCATCGTCATTGACGAACCGGACATACTCCACCTGAATATCCGGGTTCTCTTTGTTCCAGTTGTCTACAACCGCCTGGGGACCGTTCTCGACCGGCACCGCTCCCCACATGGTAAGTTTGATCGGGTCCTTTTTTGCCGCAGCGCTGGGCGCCGCGCTTGCCGAAGGCGACACCGTTCCCTCCGCTTGATTGCCGCCTCCCTTTCCGCCGCCGCAGCCGGCAAGCGCCAGAGGCACCGCCACTAATGCCGCCAGTCCTGTATGCATCCATTTTTTGTTTCTCATCTAACCTGTACCCTCCCTGCAATCGGATGTTTGATTCACCCCAACTTTACCAAGCTGCGCCATTTTTTCTTAGAGTTGAAACTTGTAGGTTAATAGTACAAAACTTAGATATTGTTCTGGCGCCTGAACGAACTTGGCGTTTGTCCGACCATGCGCTTGAATACCTTGATGAAATAGGCATCGTCGGCAAAACCCGTTTGAAAGGCGATCTCCTCCACACTCAGCTTGGCGTGCAGCAGCAGCCGTTTCGCCTGTTCGATCCTTATATTTTGCAAATAGGCGATTGGCGTCAGTCCGGTTTTTTTGCCGAACACCGTGCTTAAGTAGTCTCCGTTGATCGCTACCAGCTTGGCTAAATCCGCAATCTTGATATTTTCCTTGTAATGCTCCAGCATATATTGAATCACCCGGTTCACCTCGGGATGGTCCGTAAAGCTGACATTTTCCTCCTTCAGGTGCCGGATCAGCTCCCGTATGGTTTGCAGCACATACCCAAGCAGCGATTCATGGCTGATGGCCGAGTTGATTCCCTCCCGATCCTCGGACGTTCGTCCGGCCAGTCTCGCCAGGATATGTAGCAGATGAGCCGCCAGCATTTTCACTTCCATATGGGAGAACGACGTGGCTTCCATGCTCTCCCACATAAGGGCAGCCGCCTCGGCGCATTTGGGCTCGTCTCGTTCTTCAAAGCACCGGATCAGCTCGGCTTCCAGCTCCGCAATGGGCGGATGCTTTTTCGCGCCGAACGTCGCTTCCGGCGCACGGTGCGGCGTTTCAGGGCGGCGGTCGATCCCATTTTGCCATTCCTTCATCGCGCTTGCCTCACGGCCGTACCAAACGCCGTTCAACTGATTGAGCGCCCGCCGCCAATCCTCGGACAGACGGGCGAGACTGCTGCAGGCTGCCGTTCCGGCCGGAAAGTCCGGCTTATACAAGCGGATATCCTCTTCCTTTCCATGAAACCTCCAACAGAAAAAGGTTGTCTGTCCTCCTTCATAGAAGGATTGGACCAGCAGATACGTCTCCTTCCGGATGCCCGCCTGTTCCATAGAAGCGGGAGCGGCTCCGCTCAACACGCCGATAATATCAAGTCCCAGATTACGGAATTTGTCCGCTGCCGCCGCCGCAACCGTTCCGGCCTGGTCCTCATGAACAGGTGCGCCCGTTCCCCGGAAGCCCGACCAGATACGATGATAAAAAGGATATAACGCCTCTCCCGCCGCCTTAAGCTCTTCAAGCAGCTCTCCTTTAATTCGCGCCAGGTTTTCCAGCAAAATATCGTCATTCAAAGACAGCTTTAACAGATAGTTGTAGGCGCCGTATTGAAGGGCGTCCCGCGCGTAGTCGAAGTGGTTCATGGCCGTCAGCATAATAAACCTGCTGCGGATTCCCGCCTTCCGCGTTTCCTTCAGCAGTTCAATCCCGTCCATGTCCGGCATGACAATATCGGCGATCACGACATCCGGTTTAAGCTCCAGGATAGCAGCCAGAGCCTCCCTGCCGTTTCCCGCCTCACCTGTAACGCAAAAGCCGTGACGTTCCCAGTCCACGGTTTCCCGAATGGCCTCTCGGACAAAACTTTCATCTTCCACCAGAAAAACCGTCCACATGCCCGCCGCCTCCTTCCTGTGAATAGGGCTTCGCGATCAAGAGCGGCAGCTTGACCCGAACGAGTGTCCCTTCCGCGCCGGTTACAAATTCAATAGAGCTCTCCCGCTTAAAAAGCAGCTGCAGTCTTTCTCTCAAATTGCTAAGTCCGATCCCGTGTCCGCTTCGCCTTCCCGGCCTTCGAGCGGCCTCTTCCATACCGATGCCGTTATCCTCCACCTCCAGAATAAGCTCGCTTCCCTCCGCCCTGGCCCTGACCCGGATGGTGCCGCAGCCTTTGGCCGAATCAAAGCCATGCACGATGGCATTCTCCGCCAGCGGCTGCAGACTAAGCTTGGGAACCAGCGCATATTGAACCGATTCCTCCACTTCATAAAGCACGGTGAAAGAATCCCGGAAGCGAAACGATTGTATGGATTCGTAGGAGCGCAGCAGCTGAATTTCTTCTTTCAGGCTGATCATTTCAATATCCGAGTTGAGGCTTGCCTCCAGAATGACCCCAAGCGAGGTGCAAATGCCGACGATCGATTCCTGCTTTTCTTTTCTGGCAATCCATTTGACCGTGTTCAAGGTGTTAAGGAGAAAATGCGGATTCATTTGGGAGAGCAGCATTTGGAAACGAACCGCCTGCTTTTGCCGCTCCTCCAGCTTAAGCTTGTTAAAAAGCTCGATGATATCGTCAATCATCCGGTTGAAGCTTTCGCCAAGGGAGCGCACCTCGTCCGTCGCATTCTTGCCGATTGAAATTTTGACGTTCAGCTTCTTATCCGACGCTTCCTCCATGCTCCGCTTCAGGACGTACAGCGGCTCCGTCATGCGGGCGGACAGGAAAATGGTCACCAGCACGAACGCAATTACAAGAATGGTCAGAAAGAAGAAAGCGATGAACCTTAACCGCTGGATCTCTTTCTGCAGCTCGCTTAAAGGCATTCGGCTGACCACATACCAGTCAAGTTCCTCCAGATAGCTGTAATTGACAAGAGATAAGGCGCGTTCGTCCTCGAAATGTCCTTCCTTCGCCTGCACGGACATGATCCTTTGCATCATCACGCTGCTGAACGCCGTTTCCTTGCTTTGCAGAACGATCTCGCCTTGGCCGGTAAAGATTGTAAGATCCTGGTTGGCCGGGCTGTCCTTTAACGTGCTGCGGAACCATTCTTGAATGTTGATGCTGATGCGCGCCAGCCCGTAATTTCCCCGCAGCTGGTCATCCAGAACGGTGTACAGGCTCAGGAGCTTGCTCCCTTGGCTGCCTCTCACATCATTCCAATCATCCGCCATCCAGCGATAGGGATGCGATCCGCCTTGCAGCTTTTTTTGCCAATCCAGCAATTCATTCAAGCTATTGGTCAATTGGTTGTTGGGGGCATAGGACGTATACACATTGCCCTTACGGTCGATGAATCTAAAATACAATTCCGCCTGATGGAAGAAAAAGCTGTTATTGATGCCGAACATTTTGCTTTCGATCACTTTTTTGCGTTCCAGGGGATCGTACTTGTCCGGATCGTGCATGATCTGGATCAGGCCCTCGTCCTGGCTCAGCATGATATTCGCCTTGTAGGCGAATGCCATCATATCCGTTAAAGACACATAGACCTGCTGCATGCGTTCGGTCATGCGGTCCATCATATCTTTCTGGCGAATGGATTCGAAATGCTGGAACAAGTAAAAAATAGCGACGCACAAAGGAACCATCAGGAGCGTGATGTAGGCCATAAAAAGCCTATATTTCAAGGTGTTCGGAAACAAGCGCCGCCATATTGGCATCGTGGTTGATTCACTCCTCGTATCGTAGTCGGATATCTCTCCATTATAAGCAGCGTGACGGAAGCATTTATACCGCCTCCGAAAGAATCTCAATCATGATCGAGAAGACAAAAACGCCTCCGTCCGACAGCAAGAGGCGCTTTGCCCAAAACCTTAGCCGGTTTTGGCTTATTGAATTCGGTCTGGCGACCGTAAGACCGCAGTGTAACCGCTGCCGTCACAGCTCTTGCAGCTGGCTGTTGACCCGGAATTTCCTTATCCTTTCGATTGTATCACTTGTAAAATCGAAGCCGGTAGATTCAAAACTTGTAAATTCATATAACAATTCTTAGACTGGACAGTGAAAAGTTTTCAGCCTTAAGAAGCCCATAAATCTGCGTCAGTAGAGGGTAAATCTTGCTTGGAACGAATAATTTGGGTTACGGAAAGTGGTTTGTTTTGGGCAAACAACCGAAAAATCGAATGGCGCAGATGAACCGCAACCGTCGCTTCCGAGACAATCGCTTTGGAAGGCGTGCGAAGATATCGAAAGAACAGCGCGGGCGTCCGTCGGAAAACTTCAGGGCGATCAGTTGGATGAGACCTGTGGCGATGACACTACACATGACGAAGCCTTCAATGGCTTTCAACGTCTGCCGAATGCGCGAGCGATCCGTTTCGTTCTTGACCTGCTCCATCGGATGAGGCTCGCCTTTGCGTAAGTATCGTTTTAGCTTCGGCATGGAGCGGCTCCAGAACCGGTAGCCGAATGCGCCGATTACCTGCTTCATTTCCCGAAAGGTACACTCGATCTTGAAACGATACCCATACAGGGTGATGATCTCTGTGGCTTCCAGCGAAAGATCCGTACTGACGAGAATCGAACAACGGTCGCCTTGTTTAACCAGCACAAAGCGAAGCTCCTGGTACAAACCCTGTCCCCAGAGCAAGTCCAGGCACAGGCAGGAAACCGTTTCTTCCTTCCCGTAAATCGTCACGTTGACCGGTTTAAATTCCGTTGCTCTCGTGTGAAACAAGTCAGCGAGTTTGAGCATCTTGCCCTTCTTAGGCGGGCGTCCCCTGCCAGATTTACGGACGGGGCGCTCGTAAGCGACGGCATTCATCTTGGCCTTGGTCACGATGTGCATCCGGCTCTCGCCGGAGAGGTGGCCTTCCCCCAGACGCTTCAGCGCCGGAATGGACAGGAAGTAACGATCCAGCAGAAGCAGGGCTCCGCCAAATGAATGGGCGGCGCTGAGCGCTATAAATTTCAACATGGGCTGGTCGATCGTGACGAAATCGGGTACACTACTCTTGTAACCCTCTCTGCGATCTGCTCTCCTTTCTGGCGTGAGAACCTTAAGGATACTACAGATTTGTGGATGGGGTTATTTTCCTATGTGACGATTTCTCGACAAGAACTTTTCACTGTCCAGTCTATTAGTTATTCTTCATATATCAGCTTCGCATATCTCGAAGAAACAGGTGCGCATTTCCTTTTCTGCGCATAACCCATAAACACCTGATTCGTATATCTGAGCTGAGAAATTAAAAGTTATGCGAAAACAAAGCGACAAAAGCGAAGTGAGGACATGGGGTAATCCCTTGCAGCACAAGGGTTCACGGCTTTTTTGTATGGTCGAAAAATGGTTCGCATAATATGGTGTTATACGAATGTCCACACTTCCTTCACTACTTACAAATTAGCAGTAATTCATTTAAATCTATTATTGCTCAAAACGTATGTTAGCGCTCTTTAATGACCATTTTTGTATGTGTCCAATTTAGGTGGGAATTTAGGTGTAATAAAAGAAGACCAGAGCAGTGGCTCTGATCCTCATGGATATGTTGACCGTAACAACTGCAATCAACGGGATGTCCCTATCTTCTCCATTGTCGGCCAATGGAAAATTGGTTTTTTGGGACCTTCTCCGATTTCATAACCGCCGGTCGCGAGAATTTCCGCACCGGTAATGAAGCTTGCCCAGTCGCTGGTAAGGAACAGAACGACCGTCGCAATTTCCTCCGGACGACCACCACGGCCCAGCCACTGCAGCGTCTCCGAATACTCCATAAACGCCTGCGGATCCTTTTGCATACTGACCGTTTTGTCGAACATCTCCGTGCAAATGTGACCCGCCTTTACCTCGTTGACAAGCACGCCATGTCTGGCTTCATCGACAGCTAGCGAACGAGTATGCCAAGCTTATAGCTCCCTCCGCGAAATTCAGGACCGTAGAACGTAGGAGAAACAAAGCACCGACCTGCAAGTCGAAAGATTCTCCGCAATGTACGGATTGTGGATGGTCGTAAGCTTCGCGAATTTCCCAGCGATTGCTGGCGGGATTGAACAACAAGCAGCCTTCACGGTAGGGTTTTGTAATAGCCTCAAAACCCGTGTTCGAGCGTGACGGCTCGGATGATGTCGGCGTCAATCTGCTCGGCTTTGCGCTGAAAGCCGAGCAGAAGGGCGCGCTGGGCGTCGTCAATACGATCGGGGAGCCTGAACTGCCGGTCTTAGCCCTTGATCGAGCCGAGCAGCATCCCTTTGACGAAATATTTTTGCAGGAGCGGATAGACTATCAGAATCGGGATGATCGCCACTACCACCGTTGCCATCTTGATCGTCTCGGGCGGCAGCTGCTGCAGTTCAGATATATTGACTCCCAACTCGGAGCTGACGTTCGGCGTCACGATCATATTGCGCAGCACGACCTGGATAGGCATCAGCGCCCGGTCGGTCAGGTACATGATCCCGCTGAAGTAAGCGTTCCAGTGGTTAACCCCGTAAAACAGCCCAAGCGTCGCGATGATCGGCATCGACAGCGGCAGCACGATTTTGAATAGCGTCTGGATGTCGCTACAACCGTCCACCTTGGCCGCCTCTTCGATCTCGCCGGGCAGGTTTTCGAAATACGTTTTCATGATCAGCATGTTAAACGAAGATACCAGACCCGGTATGATCAGCGCCCAGATCGTATTCAGCAGCCCGGTCGCGCTCACGACCAGGTAGAGCGGGATCAAGCCGCCGGAGAAAAGCATCGTAAATACGATTCCGATCAGAACAAAATTGCGGCCCGGCAGAAATCTTTTCGACAGCGGATATGCCAGAAACATCGTCACCATCAGGTTAAGAAATGTACCGAGCAGCGTCACGATGATCGTAATCTTCAGCGCGTTCGGAATCCGATCGCTGCTGAAGATATACTTGTACGCCTCCAGCGTCATCTCGCCTGGCCAGATGACGAAGCCCCCATTGCGGAGCACCTCGGCGATCGGCGTAATCGACATGATAAACACGTAGTACAGCGGAAACAAGGTGACCAGACCGAACAGTGTCATGGACACATAGAGGAAAAAGTCGACGATGTAATCAGATTTGGTCCTTTTTAGTGTTATTGTCATTTTTACCTCCTACCAAATTCCCGAGCTGCCGAATTTTTTCGCCAGTTTGTTGGCTCCGAGCACGAGAATGAAGCCGATGATTGACTTGAAAAATCCGACTGCGGCGGCTACGCTGAAATCGAGCTGCTCGATCCCTCGGCGGAATACCCAGGTGTCGATAATATCCCCGACCTCGTATACGCGAGCGTTCAGGAAGATGTAGACTTGCTCAAAGCCGGCATCCAGAATATGGCCGATGCGCAAAATAAACAGCAACACAAACACTTCGCGTATGCCCGGCAGCGTAATATGCCACATCTGTCGCCATCGTCCGGCGCCGTCGACCACTGCGGCCTCGTACAACTCGCTGTTGATCGCGGCCAGCGCGGCCAGGTAAATAATCGCCCCGAATCCGGTGTTTTTCCAGATATCGGTCAGCAGCAGCAAGGGACGGAAAAAGTCCTTGTCTGTCAGCAGATTAAGCGTATCGCCTGTCTGCCCCCTCCACCAGGAGGAGATCAAGCCCGCATCTGGCGCCAAAAACGAGAAAACCAGACCGTAGACGATGATCCAGGAGAGGAAGTAGGGGCCGTACGTGATCGACTGGATGACCCGTTTGAACCATTGCACGCGTATTTCATTCAAAATCAACGCCAGCAAAACATCCGGTAACATATTGAACATAATCCGGTAAATACTGAGCAGGATCGTGTTCTTCAGCAGAATGAGGAAATCAGGCGACGAAAACACCGTCATGAAGTTATCCAGCCCGATCCATTCGCTGCCCCAAACGCCCTTGATCAAGTTGTACTTCTTAAAGGCAATGAGCAAGCCGCCCATCGGGACGTAATGGTACACGATGTAGTAGATAATGCCTGGAAGCATCATCAGGTAAAACCAACGGTAGCGGACTAACGCTCTCCTAATAAGGAGGAACCTCTGGTTCAGGGTCATCGTACCCTGCGTCCCTTTCGCCGCAATATTGTCCGTCTTCACTGTTGCATTCCTCCTGTGTTCATTGCATTGCATGGCAAACCGACATACCCGAACAATCGGACGTTTTCATTGCGACCCCTTCGTGTAGTGTCACGAACACGCCGCTCATTTGTCGCTCTCGACACCTCCGTCCATCCCCCGCCAATCCTCGGAACTACTTGACGAGACCGGATCCTCAGGAATGCACGCGGCGTTCGCGACTTCCGCGGGCGGATTGCCGGTTCCGTTGAAAGCTTTCACCATCTTCTCCCCGCTTTAAGAAACACCTCTCCTTTTCGGACATTTTTATTTTTCTTATCTAAAATTAAGCGCTCGATTGAGCGCCCACAGATAAAGTGTAGCTCAATCCGTTAATCAGTCACGTATACCTCATCTACCCATAATGTCCCTGAAGCAGAGGAATTGTCATGGGTTAGAATGATGATTAGCTTGTTGTTGTATGCTGCAGGTGTAGTGAAGGTTGCATTGACTGCTGCCCAACTGGTTGAAGTGATCGTTTCATCAATTAATACAGCATTGGTTGCGGTGTTGATGATTTGAAGCTTTCCACCCGCACTGCCGCTGATCTTACCTGCTAAGCTTACGGTATAGGTGGTGTCAGGGCGATAACCAGACCAAGAATATACAAGCTCTTGACTATTGCCATCCGCAGAGGACTCCAGCCTCAGCGTCTTTCCGCCTGCATAGGGGTCAATCGGATCAAGAACCACATTGCCGACTGTTGTTGAAGCTCCGCGAGTCCAGTAGCGCGGCAGCGTCGTATCGAAAGCATCCGCTGTCTCGAAACCGGCGTTCGCAATCTCGCCATCCGCCAAGGAAGGAAAAGCGTGTACGTCATCGAAACCTACGGATGCGCCTGACGGTGAAACGGCCGCGGTATAGAGACGAACTCGAACATCATGACCTGCCGCAGGGGTTGTGACCGTGAATGTTGATCTTGTCCAGCTTGTATCGGAGACCATAAGCTGTCCGAGATTGGTTGAGGTTGTGTAATCATATAGTTGTACACGACCATTCACTGCACCGTATTTTTTACTCAAGAAAGAAAGGGTGTAGCTCGTATTCGGCTCATAATCCGCCAGATTGGTTTCCATAATTTGCCAATTCATTCCGTTTGTTGTGAGCAGCAAGGATGAATCGTTCATTCCAGGATCTGTGGAATCAAGTCGTGCCGTAGCTGGTGTAGATTGAAATCTCGTCCAGCGCAGCGGTAAAGTGCTGTCCAACGGATCTGCCAGCTCAAAGTTTGTATTTTGAACCTTATTACCGCTCCATTTGGCTAAGGAGGATGCCATCACAGTGGCACAGCCATCGATCTCGCACACTGCATTCGTGATGTCAGCGACGATGGGATCGAATTCTGCGAAATGCGCCCAGAAATGATAATTTCTTGTGTTCGTTTTATCCGTTGTAACAAGTGGTTGTCTACCGTTATAGTAGGACAGCACAGGATCCGTCAAGCTTTGATTCCACATAATATCTGTGAACGTATTCGTCAGCTTTTCCATATCGTAAGCTGTGAATACTTCCCCCTGATGGTAAGCCTCTACCGCTCCCGCCATTGTTAAACCTGCATGAGAGATGTCTTCCTGCACATAGCTGGCATAGTGTCCGTCATCCCACGGACCGAAGCGATCCCAGTAATTCCAACGGTATGCATCTGTAGAGAGAGAAGCATTTAATGGATGATCAATCAAAGTGCTCTTGAAGGCGCGCGACATGTCATTAGCGCGGCTCCAGTATAAGGGGCGTTCGGAGGAATACGCAGCCACACCTTCCGTCGCATCATGAAGCAAATAAAGCATTTGAGCAAAAGCTAAATATTGGTTATGCGGCAAGCTCCGGCCTGGGAACTGCTCCGTGCTGAGGCCTTCAGGGATTATGTACACCCCTGAGCCGTTATTGGCTCCGTCTGTTCCAGTAATTTGTTTCCAATAGGGCTCCCATTTGTCGAATAGATGATTTGCTGCGAAATCGCGATAGCCTTCGGCTTTAGTCAAATAAGCGGCGTGCAAGGCTGGATCCGCTAATACGATGTTTACAAACCTTAAGATTGGAGACATGATCACTCCTTCATGAACCATATGCTCCCATTGTTCGCCCACTTCAAATGTATCCAGCCATACGGTATGGCCTGCAGTGCCCGAAGGAATGGATACTTCAACTACGATATCGTGACCGGCAGCCGGAGTATGGAATACACCCTCAGTGACAGCCAGCCTGGTTGTATTGCTGAAATTCCAACTGCCTAGAGTAGTTGCTGTTGTTCTGTCTACGACGCGCACTTGTCCAACTGCACCTGGAGAGGCAAGTGCCCCGAAGGAAATTCCATATTCCACATTCGGTCTGTAATTGTAAAGCTCTTGAGCAATCACAGGTGGCGTAGAATCCAAATACACAAGCTTTAATCCATAATCATCTGTGAAAATCGTAGAATCGGTGGCACGATGCGCTTCAGCTAAGGAAGTCGTATCGCTTCTTGTCCAGGCAGCAACCTCTGAAGGAAGAGCAGCTGTCAAGGAGATTAAATCCACATAGCTGCTTGAGCTGGTTGCTGACAGCGGCTGAGTGAACCGGATTTTAATCGATTTTCCTAGTTGATTGGGTGCAGTGAATTGTATGGATTGCTTGGTCCAACGTGTTCCCTTGTAGGTGTTGGAGGCAATGACGACATCATCTGATTCATTGTATATTTCCATAACACCAGGCACACTTGGATTTGTTGTACGGCCTTGATAAGTCAAGTTATAGGTTGCGCCGGGCTTATAGGAGACGCTTTGCTCGATTCCCTTAACCGATAGCGGGGAAGCCGTAATGGCAAATCCTCTTTGACCCGTGTAGTAGTTGTTAATTCCAGTTACAAGGTAAGCGTCAGATGAAGTTGTACCTGCGAGCCGAGACCAGTTTTGCGGCATAGTAGCGTCGGAAGCGCTTACCGTTTCGAAGCCGGTATTCAGTAAAGCGTTGTTGGGGGAACTGGTATATAACTGAAAATTATCATAATAACTGGAGAATCCGGCCAAATCAAATCTATTCTGATACAGACGAACCTTGAGTGTCTTACCCGCTACGTCCGGTGCTGTGAAGGAAAGCTTGAAATTTGTCCAGGAAGTCGATCTGAATGTTGTCGAAGCAAGCGACGTCCCGTCTGTTACATCATAGATAACCACTTGGCCGGAAGCATCTGTGCTGGATACTTTTCCATCGAAGGATAATGTGTAAGTCTGAGATGGAATGTAGGCGCCAAGCTCTTGTTCCACTATTTTTCTTGTGATGTTATCGGTTGTCGTAACTAATGAATAAGTACCCGTTGATGAATCGGTACTGACATGGATATCAGCGGAAGTTGCGGTTCCGCTTCTTGTCCAATTGTCAGGCAGTGTCGGATCTGAACCATTTAGTATTTCCATATCGCCGTTTGTCAGGGGTGAATTTTCATTTAATACTAAATTGTCATAATAGGTCGTAAAGCCGTTGAGGCCCCAATTCGATTGATAAAGTCGGATTTTGATTTCTTTGCCTGCTGTAGCTGGAGCGACGAACGATACGCTTCCTGGTGTCCATGTCGCGGAGCTGAACGTTGTGAAGGCGATTACAGAGCTGTCCGTTGCATTGTAGATCTGAACTCTCCCTTGGCCGCCAGTACCTGATATTTTGCCATCAAAGCTTAAGGTGTAGGACTGAGAAGGAACGTAATCAATCGTTTGCTCGGCAATTTTCCATGAGGTATTGTCCGTTGTGGTAGCCAGTACGTTGGAGCCGGTCACGGGATCCACAACACTATAAATATTTGACGGGCTTGCTGTACCAACTCGGCTCCATCCGTCAGGCAATGTAGAATCGGCTGGATGAAGTCTTTCCATATCTCCATTTACAATTCCAGGATTGATGTCGTTGATAGGCGTGATCGATATATGGTCGAAGTAACCTTTGTAGCCATCTTGCTCATAATTTTGCAAGCCAAGCTGAATCTGAACAGAACCCGTGCTCGGCGCCCTGAATTGAAATACATAGCGTTCATAACCTGCATGATATGCGCGGATAGAGCCAAGCACTGCGTTCGTAGCCGTGTTTACTACCTGTACAAAGGTTTGTGTTTTCTCTGTTTCTACACTCATATACATTTCGACTAAATAAGTGGCGCTCGGGGAAAGGTTTACATGTTGAACGAGTCGATTCTCATTAACCCCATCACTCTCGATAATAACTCCGGCTGTTCCATCGAATACAGAACCGCTTGCAGAAGAACGGTATGCTTTGCCGCTTGTGCCTTGGCTTGTCCAACCATCAGGTATTTGATCAGCGTCGGTATCCACTTCGAAGGATCCATTCGTAACAGTGGAGGAAGAGTAGCTGTTTGCTCCTTCAATCTGAAATGTGTTGTTTTTGGACTGATTATAGGCAGCGCCATGGTCCTTCCAGCCTAGTGCGCCATCTCCATCATGATCCGAGGCATTGCTGATGATGCGGTCTGAATGATCAACGATTTTGTCGAGCCAGTACTTGGAGTTGGTTGCTTCATACATCGTGATGTAGCTGTCCAGATAATAGCTCTCTCCCCAGGCGAGTGCTCCGCCATTGGCTGACTCGGATACACCTCGACCAAAGTTGATGTTCTGATCAGAATACAAAAAGCGATCCAGTGTAGGATCTTGTGCACGAATTGATGCCGGCAATAAACCAGCGCATAAGACAAGTGCTGCTGTGGCAATATTGAGCTTAGAAATAAAGCGCTTACCAATCATAAACTTATGCCCCTTTCCCACTATTCATTTTGTAAAACTCAAGAGTTAATCATATTGATAATCCGTAGTTCCCGGGTGAACTTTCTTACCACAAACTGCAAGTTGCGTCAATTTGGAAAGTTAATTTCATCCAGGCATTGGATGCCGAATATTTTATACCAGTCGTCTGCCCGCTTAAAAGCTTCTTGCGTAACGACCTGATTCTCGTAGACCTTACATTTCTGGTTTCGCATATGCATGAACAGTGAGATGGGGCTGTAGACGGATTTCTTGAGTTTATCCTGCATCTTCTTTAGGATTACCGTAGCGATAAATGTGAAGTCGGTAAGATTTTGTCCTTTGCAATGCGCCGGGACGAGACCAGGATGAATATCCCTTGGCGCGAGATG
Source organism: Paenibacillus contaminans (assembly GCF_003285015.1). GTDB lineage: Bacteria > Bacillota > Bacilli > Paenibacillales > NBRC-103111 > Paenibacillus_V > Paenibacillus_V contaminans. The sequence goes on from NZ_QMFB01000004.1 coordinate 44,436, forward strand.
CGGTCAATGTCCAGCCCGATGTAAGCATAAGCCCCATGACCATCAATGAGTTGACAATCAATGCACTTGATATAAGCGGATCGACCATTGTAATGGACCAGGTTTTCCCGTTGCTCCATGTCGGTCAGGTGCGCGGCTACGAGCGCTTTGTACAGTTTTCTGTTTTCTCTCAGGCGAATTACGAAAGAAATCTTCCCTTCATACAAAGCGAGGATATTTTCGTCGTTATAATAACCCGCGTCCAGAACGGCAAATTTGGTGTTCACGCCATTGGCTTTGAGTTCGTTGATGGTTCGGATCAGCGTCGAGGTGTCAATCACGTTGCCGGGACCGCGCCGGAAATAGATCGGCAAGCCTGTATTCTGCTGTGTCACGTAGATGAGCCGCACCTCGTTATGATTCTCGCCGTTGTGAAAGGTGTCCCCGAAATCAAGAATGAGTTTCTCATGGTGCGGACGCCCCGCCATGGGTACGAATGAGGCTGGCGGTTTGCCATAGGTATTCTTTTACGGTTGTTTTACCCCTGCGTTTTGAAGTGCATAGTTTGGCATATTCTACGCCTTTCTTGATATCGTAAGCAATATACATCGATTCAGCCCACCATGTGGATAGCATTATTTCTGTCCACACAATAAGTTATTCTGTCTGCAAAGGCAAGGAGTTAATTCCTCTATTTGGGCAAAGTTACATAAATTTCATCGTCTTGAATTTCAACAGGATAACCTCTTAACTTGGTCTGAGGTTCTACAAGCAGTCTTCCATTGGTCAAATCGAATTCCCAGCCGTGCCAGGGACAACGTAATATCTGGTCACTCATTCCATATTTGTATTCATAAACAAGGGAGGGGAGACGAGTTCCGCTAACAAGTCCTTTGCAGATGCTTGCTCCCATATGCGGACAAAAGTTGTTCCATGCATACCAGGTTCCCTTGACTTCGTATAATCCGAACTCGATGCCTTCGATTTTAAATATTTTGTTTTTTATTTGTTGAATGTCGGATATTTTGCCTACCCAATGTTTTCTTTTCATTCCTCTTCTCCCCATACATGATCAGGAGAATTCAACGATTCTACAGCAATTTTCTCTGCAAGCTCTGTAGAAGTGCTGTTCATTCTAGCCGGCTTCGTATGCAGACCGTATAACTCTGCAGCAGTACCTGCCAGAATGCGCTTCTTCATCTCCTTGGGCATCCTTGGAAGAGTCATCCTCGGGTTGTCATTATCCCAATGCGGATAGTCGGAGGAGAACATAACCGTTTTCTCTGCAGAGATCATATGCAATATTTGAACGAATTGTTCGGGCATGTTCGGCTCTTCGATCGGCTGAGTCGTAAGGCGAATATGATCCACGATGTATTCGGACGGGAACCGTTTCAACCATGGAACAGACTCCCGTAAAGCCTTGTAATTTTTATCCATTCTCCACATCAAGTGTGGCAGCCATGAGATTCCACCTTCAATGGCTACGAACTTGAGCTTTGGAAACTTCTCGAATACACCTTCACAGACTAGGCTGTTCACATGAGTCATGTAGTTTGTAGGCAAAATATTGTGCCATTCCATGTAACGGGTAGGATATCCGGATGGTGTTGGCGGGCCGGAAATCCCTTTCCCTTCTGTTCCCGGATGCACGGCTACCGGGAGTCCGCATTCTTGTGCTGCATCATAAATCGGGTGGTAGAAGCGTTGTCCATAAGGCATGCGTGCTGCGCTCGCCATTAAGACCTGCACCATGTCTGGATTGGCCGCATGCCGACGAATCTCGGCAGCAGCTGCGACCGGGTCTGATGCATTGACAAAAATTGAGCCCTTAAAGCGTGGACTAACGCTGAGCCAAGTATCAACCATACGGTCATTACATGCTGCTGCCAGCACATTCCCATAATCCGGATCCGGGTCTAGTGAAAGTCCCAGTACCCCTGAGCCGGTAAGTATGGCATAGTCTACTCCATATCGATCCATGTGGTCGCTAATCAGGAATTGGGGATCACTTCCCGGAGGACCTCCACGATCCGGATTGGCATCCTTCCGATGTGTCCCGATGGATGAGTAATATTGGGCTCCATAAGGCAAGCCAACATCACGATATCTATCATGCCACGCCTTTGGCAAGTACGGGGTTAATGATCCAATATGATTATGAACATCGGTGTCAATTAAAACAGGTGCATCGCTCATAGCTACGATTCCTCCTAATCGATTGAAACGGCTTGGGTGACGTATCATTGATGCGGTGTTCATTACTTGCTTGATTTGTCGCGACACTTCGATTATAACTAAGGTGAACAGAGGCGTTCCATGAAAGATCCTATATTTTATTTGCACAATCCTCTACTAAAAATAATAGCTTGTTGTCATTAGGGGGTGTGAAGATGAGCTTGCCGAACACGAGTGTTGATTTTGATTTTACAATCATGAACCTGGAGTATGTCGTAGAAATTGAGTCTAGGAAACCTCTAGAAGAGCATGTGTTGAACCTGGCCGAGCATGCAGGGGAGTATGTATTGTCATTGACGACTCAGGGAGAAACGAACTATACGATCAACGGCCAGCATTATTGTGTTTCGAAAGGTGATATTTTGTTTTTTCCTCGTTATATGCCGCGCAAGCGAGAGACAGAGCAAGGTAAGCATTGGCAGCATATTGTTGTGCTCTTTCAGCTTCATTTCCACTCTCTTGAGGTGAAGGAAAAAATTGATCGGATGAATCATATATTTTGCAATTTAGATCAGACTAAAGTTCCTTTTTTATTTCATGAGCTTCACCGAGCTTGGGTAGGTAAACAGCCTGGATTTTTAATCCGCTGTCGAAGTCGTATACTGGAAATCATACATGCTTTGATCGTAGATTCATTGGACAATAAGACGTCTCATATGCGCATGGTAGAGCTGTTAATCGCCCTGATGGATGCGAATGAGCACAGATTTTATTCCATTGAGGAATTGAGCGCTGAAGTGGGGATTAGCCCTTCGTATTTGTCTTTGATTTTCAAGAAGACCACGGGACTAACGGTCATTCAATATCAGAATCGAATCAAGACCGGCAAAGCTTACGACTTGCTGAGAAGCGGAGAGTATACGATTACGGCAGTAGCCGAACGTCTGGGATTCCGAGATATTTATTATTTTAGCAGATTGTACAAAAAGATTATGGGAAGTGCCCCTTCGTCTGTATTGAAGAGGTAATCCGAGCAGAGCTCTGACTCCACTTCGCTGTGGAGTCTGTATGCTCGCCAGTCTCGGCCAAGGGCTCAACAATAGGTACCCATATGACGGCATTTGGCTGGTTGGCTGGGCTCCTTGGTCTGATCGACCAAGATGCCTTGCTGCTTGCACCACTGGAATAATTGCCCCCAACCTTGGAAGCGAGTGTAATGGTTTCCTCCATGGCATTGTAGTGCAGACCGAGTTCATGTCCATCCTGCAGAATCAAGGGATAGATGTCCGGAGAATAACCGGTCTCTATGATCAATCAGAATACCGACTCTTGCCATTTCCATCATCATGATCCCCCTGGAAAAAAAAGAAGCACGAAGGGACTCTCTCCAATTCAAGTAGAGAACCTTCGTGCACGCTCCTATTACTTTGCCAAACCTGCTGCTTTGATTTGAGCTGCATATTGTTCGAACAGAGCATTTCCGTTGTACTTTGTCATAAGCTCTTCGCGATATGCGGGCCAGTTCTTACCTGATTTGTCGTCAAATATTGCTTTTACTTGAAGCTCGCGTTGACGCTTGCGGAAAGTACCCAGGTCAAATCCCTCGGGCGGAGTCAGGCTTGTTCCGATATATGGAAGTGAAGGGAAACCAAGAATTATTTTGGCTATTTCACGATCGCGATCGGATTCATTCGCATTAATAATAGTCAAGCCAAGAGCTGTCGGAGTTTCAGGCGTAAAGAAGTCCCATATTTTGAGAAAATCACCACTATCCGTAATTTCCTGCTTCGTTGCTTCCGTGTTAAGCGTGATTGTGTCGCCGTTACGTGTATAGTGCCTGTTCTCAATACCATAGTGTGTCAAGATGTAACCTTCTTCACCAGCCAACCAGTCAAGAATTTCAACGATGCGTTCAACCTTCTCAGGTGATTTTTCTACTACCCCTTTAGGGAACAGAACAGGGGATCCCGGTGCAATTCCGGTAGAGATAGGTTGACTGCCAAAAGGAGTGAATGGAATCCAGTTCGCATTCGGGAACAATGCCTTTGTTTTGGATTGCAAGCTCTGTGGGTTGGAATCAAAGGCAAAATCCTTCGTAGCGCCCATAATAACACCCACTTTACCTTGCGCCGCACGGTCGATATGCTGAGGTGATTTGTTTAGGAACCAGTCCGGATCAACCAGACCTTCACCAATTACCTTCGAAATATCGTCAAGCACTTGCTCTACGCGTGGATCTGTTTGCATGTCGATGTAATTACCGTCTCTTATAGTGGAAGCAAATACCAGACCCGCTTTCCAGTATTCCGGCCATTCAAGTCCAATTCCATCTCCGCCTGTTGCAGTTGTGAAGCCAAATGTATCCTTCTTACCATTGCCATCAGGGTCATTGTTCACAAAGGCTCTAAGTACGTTTAGGTACTCATCGTAGGTTTTCGGAACTGACAAATTGAGGTTATCCAACCAGTCTTTACGGATATACCAAGTACGGTATACTTCCTTGCTATAAGAAGAAGGCATACGGAAAGTTCCGTCTGCAAACTGATAACCCTGGAATACTGTCTCATCTATCCAATATTTGAAGTAGTTCGGCATTGTTTGTGGAGTAACGAATGTACCAACATCTGCAAGTATACCGTCTAATGCATATTTTAGACCGCCATCCCCATTCGCATCACGCCATACATCCGGTGGCTGGTTTGATGCTAACTGTGTATTTAGTCTTGTTACATAGTCTTGTCCAACTGGCATATAATCTAGCCTAATCTTAACATTGAATTTTTCTTCAATCGTTTTCTTTACGAAATCCTTTGCATCAGAAGGGAGCTGTGCATTCGCAGGAGCATCTACCATCATACGAATGTCTAATAGTTCTTTCTTGGCAGCCGGTACTTCTGTTGCGCTACCCTCGGTGCTAGCTGGAGCAGGCGTGGTGGTGACATTTCCCTCATTGGAGCTGCAGGCACTAACGATTGCAGTACCAAGCACGACGGCCATAAACGGTTTCCACTTTCTACTTAAAAATTCTTCTTTCATGGATTCATCCCCTTTTTTGAACTCCAGCAATGCTGATTGTTCAATCATTTTGCCGTGATATCGTAATTATAGCTGTCGATTCTGATTGGGCTCCATGTATAATACTCTTGTTTATTTGCACAATCCTCTGTCGCCGAAAGGCATGGCCCAAGAACACAAATGTCTCCTTCAGCTGTTTACAATTTTCGTCTTCTCCGGGTGAATCGTCAGTTCCATCTCACTCTCCAACAGACTAATCACTAACTTTAATACCCGCTCGTCCCCTTTTTGCGTCCTGCAACAGATTACAAGGTGAGTAGCCCGAGGGAATCGCACCCTCAGGCCCTCTCAAAACCGGACGTGAACCTCTCAGCTCATCCGGCTCCCATTATCCAGCCGCAGGCAGGATGCCCAGTCTCCAATGAGCAAACAGTCCCGGAATGTTCTTCGCCAGTTGCCCCAGCCATCGAATGGCTTTTGTCTTGTGTCAGGAACTGGGCGTCGTACGCAACAAAGTGAAAATGTGGCGTATGCGCTTGGCGAAAGCGGCGACCGAAACGAATGAAATCGAGACGAATCATCCCAAGCGCCTACGTTCACGAATCGAAGACATACTCAGCGACGAACAACGCGCAGGGGCACCGAACACCTTCACACCGGAGCAGGTGGCGCGAATCATTGCCATCGCATGCCAGTCGCCGTCTGAGCACGGCGTCCCGGCCAGCCATTGGACCGCCTCGGAGTTGGCCCGTCAAGCGGTCCGACAAGGCGTAGTGGAAAGCATCTCGCCGCGGCAAGTCGGTCGTTTTTAAAAAGGAAATGGATTTGGAACCGCACCGCAGCCGTTACTGGTTGAATCCGAAGATTGAAGACCCGGATCAATTTCAGGAAGACGTCAAAGTGATTAGCGACCTGTATCAGGCGGCTCCGGCGATGGCTGCCGAGCGTGTGCATATCCACTCGTGCGACGAGATGACCGGGATTCAAGCCCTTCAACACAAGCATGCTGCCTTGCCCATGAAACCGGGCAAAGTGGAGCGGCGGGCGTTTGAATACATTCGGCATGGCACGTCCGGTTTGATTGCCTCTCGAAACGTCGCTACGGGTCTCATCGAAGCCCCGCTGATCCAACCGACACGAACGGAAAAAGACTTCGTCACACACATTCGAAACGTGGTTCGTCAGCATCCGGAGGATCAGCATATTTTCGTGACCGATCAGTTAAACACGCATCAATCGGAAGCGCTGGTGCTCTTTGTGATTGAGCAATGCGGATTGAAACTGTCCTCCGACGCGGTTGGCGTGAAAGGCAAATCCGGGATTCTGAAAACAATGACTTCCCGTAAAGCCTTCCTGCAGGAAGAAAGCCATCCGATCCGCTTCGTTTATACGCCCAAGCATTGATCGTGGTTAAACCAAATCGAGTGCTGGTTTTCCATTCTCATCCGCCGTTTGTTGAACAAACGCTCCAGCTTCGCTTCGCGTGAGGATCTAGAACAACGGATTGCACAGTTTATTGACTACTACAACGAACATTTGGCGAAACCATTTCGTTGGACGTTTGACGGTAAATTGCTCAATATCTAATAAGTGATCTTATATTTAAGCCATCCCGTACTTGTAGTTTGATCCTTAATCAACACGCCGCCTGCTTGCAAAGATATAGGATTCATTCGTTAGATTGTCTTCACAATTAGCGTCAGCGCATCTATAAGCGGCGTTGCAGGACGGCCGATCAGCTTATCGAAGTCGCTGCTCGCCACATCCAACTCGCCGTCTTTGATATTTTGCTGAACGGCGGCGAACAAACCCGCAATCGGCGACGGCAAGCCGACACTTACCAGATAATCGGCGTATTCCGCAATACCGACTTGTTTCACGACAACATCCTTGCCAGTCACAGGGGGATATCCGGTTTATTTAGTTGATCTAAAAATTCTAAGCCATAATTGGAATCAAAATGATTCATCATCAAAGTCATTACCAGACCGTGTGTCCCAATAGCAATTCTCTTCCCTTTCTGTTCTTTTAATAGGGTCTTGAGCACTGCGATTGACCTATTCTGACAATCTGCGTTAGATTCGCCACCTGGTAAGGCATATTCAGGGTTGTAGAAGTTATCTCTAATATCAGACATTAAATCAATAATTTCTTAGAGTGGGAGGTGATAAATCGTCTGCTGCGCGGATTGATTCATTGAAAGAAAGGATAAACGGCGTCTTCGGAGCGCGCTTCTCCACCTCACCTCCCGTTCCTCTGCTCTCCTCTGCTGCCTCCCGCTACGTCTTTGACATTTACCGTTCCTCCAACCGGTATTCCTACCCGCTTGCCCTTACTCGCTCGTCGCTTGCATGCGCTGCAGTCCGATTTTGCCCACATGGAATCGAGTACGACTTCTATTATCCGCCTGTAGTCCGAAAACGCCTGCTTCCAGCGGGTATTTGGCTCGGCACACCGGCGAATCCGTTCTCCAAGCCGGCAAAATCGGACTCCAGCTTAAGGCGAACCTCGATTCCTTGCTCCAAGCGGGCGTTTTCGGACTACGGCATATCGTGGAGCTTTAATGGCAGCATAAGGATGAACGACTTTGCCATCCACAATGCTTTCGAAGAAAGCGACTTCGAAAGCATAAGCCGGGACGCGCGAGTTCACCGTTGAAAGACATGCAAACCTATAAAGTCTTAAGATAAGAAAAAACGGTCCGGGACGCCGCAATCCCGGCGTAATCCGAACCGTTTTTTGATTTATTGCATCATAAAGCTTTTGAACTACTCCACTAACCCCGTACGCTCGACGCCTTCGACGAACCAACGCTGCGTAAACATATACAGAACAAGCGGCGGAAGGACGATCAGGAATGAAGCGGCCATCTTGAGCGGCTCGTCGAAAACCGACGGTCCCAATTCCGACTCCCGCTGCGCAATCGCCGCGGAAACTTGCGATATGCCCATCGAAAGCGGCACGTCCTGCACGCCTTTCAAATACATGCTCGGCAAATAGTAATCGTTCCACGTCCAAACGAACGAGAACAGAAAAACGACGAGAATCGCCGGTTTAGCCAAGGGCAGCATAACCTTATAGAAAATGCGGAAAACGCTGGCGCCGTCGATCTTGGCCGCTTCCTCCAGCTCCTTCGGCTGGGTGGAGAAAAACTGGCGGTAAATGATGACGAACAAGGCCCCCTTCAGTCCGTGTCCGAACAAAGCCGGCAGCACGATGGGGATGTAAGTCGCGATAAGACCGAGCTGGCTGGCCGCGATCAGATTCGGCAAAATCGTCACTTGAATCGGTACGATAAAGGTAAAGATCAAAAGTATGAAACAGGTTCGCTTGAAAGGAAATTCGAGCCTGGCGAACGCATATCCCGCAACTGCGCACGATACGGTCTGCAAAACTGCGATCGTAAGCGAGAGAAACGCGCTTATCGTAAAGGCGCTAGGATATTTCAGCTTTGTCCAAGCATCCTGCAGGACGCCCGTATAAATCATCCTCGGCACCCAAGTAACCGCAGGGTCGATTAAGTCGGCCGAGTTTTTGACCATGGTCGTCATCATGAACAGAATCGGGTTCAAGTAAATGTAGGCCACGTCAATCAGTACGAGATAAATGAAGGCGCGGAATATGAGGCCTTTGTCCGCTTCTTTGCCGATAATCGCATGCCGTGTCTTGGTAATTCCCGCCCTCCAATCAAGACGATTTGTACGAATCGTTCGGATTGCCGTTAGTAACCGGGTCACCGCTCATCCTCCTTTATGTCGAATAGTAAGGAAGCACAAGCTCCCTTGGCAAACCGTGTGGTGCCCGCGATCCAGGTAATGCTTGATCCATGTAATGCTCGATCCACGTAATGCGCGATCCATTCAATACCTTGATCCATGTAATGCGCGATACACGTAATGCGCGATCCATTCAATACCTTGATCCATGTAATGCGCGATCCACGTAATGCACGAACCATACAATGCCGCAATCCACGTAATGCCGCGGCAATCAACCGGTCCCCATACCCGACGCTTTATTCACCTTCTGAAACACCCACAACGCAATCCCGAGGAATACGAGGATGATCACGAAATAGATCCAGGCCAAAGCGCTTGACTGTCCGTAGTTGTTGCTGGATACCTGGGACAAAATCGGGTTTGTCGGGAATGTAAATAAATCAACCGTCGTGTAAATAAGATTAAGCAGGATGAACGGAGTCATGCCGGGAAGCGTAATTTTCCAAAACACTTCCCAAGGCGTCGCGCCGTCGATTCTCGCGGCCTCGTAAACCGAAGCGCCGATCGTTTGCCGTCCGGCCAAAAAAATCAGAATTTGCACGCCGGAATACCACAGGATCAGGACGAAGGATCCCATGACGGCAACGATCGGTCCCCCCCATGCAGCCGACAAGTTTTCCGACACAAGCGAAGCGATGTTATACCTTTGGAGGAATCCGAGCTCCCCTTCGCCCTGCGTCATGAATTCCCGTACGACCTCCCCGGTTGTGAAAATGACGGGCAGGAAGAAAATCGAGCGAAACAACGGACGTCCCGGAAATTTCTGGTTCAGCATAATGGCGACAAGCAGCGAGAAGATCAAAATGATCGGAATCATAAAAAGCGACTGCCGCAAAAAAGGGAATAACGAATTGTACAGGATGTCTCCGTTCTCCAGCAAAATGTACTTGTAATGCTTCAATCCGACCGGATTCACCTCGATGCCGGTACTCATAATCGCTACCTGATGAAAGCTCATGTAGAGCGAGTAGCCGATCGGGAAAGCCATGAATGCCAAAAAACCGATGAACCACGGGGCTATGAACAGCGAGCCCTCCAGCTTGCGGATCGCCTGACCGGAAAGCTTACTTCGCTTGGCCGTCAATGTGCCGTTCCTCCTTCCACGATCAAGTAATCGAGCGGTTTCAGGGATATTTCGCCGCTTGTGTAAGCCGTGCCGCCATAGTTGACGATGATGCGTTTACCGCCGGCGTAGGTCGTCTCTTTCACTTCGGCCGCAAGCGTACGATGGCCTACGATGAATTGATCCTGCACGTCGCCGAGCGCTTCGTTCATTTCCCGGTATTCCTGAACCGCTTCCTTTTCCCAGCTCCGGAAATCCGGACTGTATAAGTGAAGCTCGTAAGCATCTTTAAAGCTCTCGGCGTTCTCATAGATAAAAATGAAAGAAGGAGCGGATCCGTATTCCAAGCCGCGTAAAAATTGCTTGCGGTATTCCTGACGATCGTTCGCATAGGACGACGTATAGTGGACGAGTCCGTGCAGCGCGATCTGAATGAACGGAACAGCCGTTTCCGAGAACGAGTCGTACGAATAGTCGTCGACCAAATGGTCGATCGTGCCGACGTAAGGGAAAGCGAAGCTGCTCGATCCGAAACCCCGAAGGCCGAGTGAAGCGTCTTTGAATTTTTCCATAAGCGCTTGCTGTTTTACCCTGCTTTCCGTTCGGCTAAGCGGGTAGTTCGTATTGAAATCGCTGATAAGCGATTGTCCCAACCCCATAAGCGTGACGCCGTCGGCGCCAAGCTTCTTGAAATATTCGATATCCTGGTCAAGCACGTTATCCAGATAGCCCAAGCTGACGATATTTTTCAAGACGGTTCCGCCCAAATCGCGAAGGCCGTGTTTTCGCTTATTGAAACTTCCGGCATCGCTTGTGTTAAGCAAATAGTTGGTGTTTAAATAAACCGGAATATCCAGCGAATGGGCGAATTGGATGAATACCTTCATCCCATTGTCGCCGCCGAGCCGTTTGTCCACGGGCAGCGGAGCGCCGTGATCGCTGAAGCCGCCCTTCGCCCAGCCCATATAGTCGACGACCATATTGTCGATGCCGAGGTCGTACAACCGCTGCACCATTTTCATCGCGTCGCTCGTCGTCGTCGACCGGAGATAACGGTCCGCGATCAGCCCCCCGGGTCCCCGTTCCGCTCCGACAATCGTAACCGTCATCGGCACCTTTGTATCGTTCTTCGGTTTAAGCGGTTCCAGCTTGTGCGTTTCCATCAAGTATTGTCGATACCGCTCGGCCATCCCGACATAGTTTGCTTTCATCCTGTCGAGCAGAAGGTAACGAACGGCGCGATCGCCTTGAAATCGATTCTCCTTGTTATACGTAACGAAAAATCTGCCTTTGGCTTCGTTCGTCACTTGTTTATAACTCGATCGATAGTTTTGCTGAGCGGTTATCCAGTTGTAGCCGCTGAACACGCCGGACGGCGAGGCGACGACATCGGAGAACTCGGCTCCGTCTTCGATAACCGAAACGAAGCCTTTATCGCCCGATTTGGCGCCGAATACGGGAATCGAAATCGGATTCCGGGATTGGGGATCGTCGTTTGCTTTGAACGAAATGTCGGTTCCGTATACGGCTTCCTGATAAATCCGGTTCACGTTCGTATTGTGTTGACTATAAGGAATGAGCGCGCCGGAGCCGTCCGGTATGAACAAGTAGCCCTCCTGGCCTGCGGAATGCTCCGCCCCGAAAAATGGGTAAAGCCGGATCCAGACAAGGCTTAACGCGCCTTCCTTGACCCCGGATTCCACGATTTTCGTGACAATCGAGTCCCGTTCCACTTTAACCTCGATCGGAATCGTGAACTGCTTCGACGGTATGTCGAAGGTCAGCTTGAAGCCTCCGTCGATCGAAGCGACATCGATGATATTGCCTTGCTCTTCGAGCAAGTTCGTTTCTTTCGGCTGCGTCGCTTTGCCTGTCAAATCGACATAACTCAGCATGACTGGGGAACGCAGATGCGTTCTCCAAATGCCCTCCTGAGCTTCCGCAAGCCATTGACCCGGATCGGGATACGAATGCCAAACGTTGCCGTTCCGCTTATCGGTGACGGCGAAGTGGCCGGATTTGGCGTCAAGCCTCAATTCGAGTTCTCCGGATTCGGCAACCGTTTGGAAATCGGCATCCTTCGGCAGCTCATCCATGCCTTTGTTTACTTTCGCCGCCCCCGCTTTTGCAGGAGGGGCGGCCAGGGCAACCCCTCTATCGATCGTACCGATATCGAGACGCGTCCCTACGAACAATATCAGAGAGGCTAGTAACAAAGCCCAGATCCAATAAGATGCAGGAAATCGTTTGAGCAGCTTCATCGCAGTCTCACCTCCTGATACACTTCATGTATGAAGTCTTTCAAATCGCTGCTCAGGCCGAGTACGACGAGCGCGAGAACCGCAAGCGCCAAAAACGTCAAGAGAGAGAGCAAGACGTTAATAATCGTTTCGCCTACCGAATAATTTTGCAGCGATTGGATTTTCCAGAACACCATCAATCCGGTCCAGACGTACAAAGCTTTTTCCATAAAATCGTAAATCGTCTGCTCCGACATCGTCAAAACGTTGGAAACGGCCGCAAGCGGAATGCCGATCAGGATGAACGGGATGAGCGCATATGCGTTGCCGACGAATACGTCCTTGAACCGGCCTTCTCCGCGGTAAATCGAGCTGACCAAATAGTTGGATACGACCCAGCCGAACCAGACCGCTCCATACTGCAGAAGAAGAGACAATAAATTGACGCTGTTAGCATCGTCCATGTTGAACGAAAAACCTGTGAACAACTTCATGACGACAAGCGCTGCATACGCGATGATCAGCAGAATGACGGCGCTTCGATACCCGCCTTTATGTTCATAGCGGAGCGCGGTGAAACCGTCGATCGGGTGTTTCAGCATGTAGAACATATGCTTGAGCTTCACGACGAATTCGTTGTTGGAACGCGTGCGATTGTTCCATGCTTGGCGCCATGCCGTTCGGCGGGTCGCTCTTTCGAACAGCAAAAGCGAAATAATGGCTGCGGCCATGCATGTTGCGACTACCGAGAAATGGCTTTGGAACCACTGAAGGCGGATTTGCCAGAACGTGTCGGAATATCCCTTATGATCGTCGCCACGCTTGAACAGCTCGAGCGCTTCCTTGTAGTTCCCTTGCTTATAAGCTGCTTTTGCCAAACCGAGTATGGCCGGCGAATAATTGGCGTTCAACCGAAGCACCTCGCGCCAATGCCGCTCGCTTTCCTCATAGCGTCCTTGCAAAGTCAGCTTGTTCGCCGCATTCACTTTGTCGCCGAACTCGGACAAGCGGAACAGCTGGAGGACGCCTTCTTGCCCGTCAAGGAGAATCAAGTCGTTGCGTGAGTTGGCATCGACGGCTACAGGATTTTTCATCGATCCGAGCTGGATCGTGTTAGGCGAAGACGGGCCGGCCCAGAAAAAGAGCAAATTCCCGTTCGCATCATACTGGTTGATGTAGTTATAAGAAGAATCGATCGCCGTCATATTCCCGTTCGAGTCGATGGCGATATCGATCAGCTGCGGGGCGACCGAACCGCCTGCCGCGAATTTGAGGTCGGACTGCCGCACTTCGCCGAACGTTTTGCTTTCGAGCATGTTAAGCCCTTTGATGCTCAGCTTTTTGATTTGCTCGCTCTTGATGTCTTTACCGGCTGTCGTCGTGTACAGGAACCCGTCATGGTCGACCGCGACGCTTCTTATCGCGCCCGGCAGCTTGCTGATCTCGTTCGCGTACATCTTCTTTGGATACAGCAGCCGCTTCATCGCGTCGAGCGGAGAGAAGACCGTTTTGTTCGCTCCGTAAAAGCTTTGGAAATTGCCTTGCGGATCCAGCTGCAGCAGCCCTTGATAACCGCCGAGCACGGCGATGTACAGAAATCCGCGCTTATCGACGACAAGCCTCGTCGGGTCGAACTTGAAAGATTCCGGCATATATTTCGAATCCGGCCTTTTGTACTCTCTAATGTAATTGCCATCCTTGTCCATGCGGACTATCCGCTTATTGCCGGTATCGGCGACGTATAGGTCGAAATCATCCGTAACGAATACGCCTTCCGGTTTATTGAACGAACCGCCCGGCGAATCCCGCTCCGGCGCGATAATACGGATAAACGCCCCTTCGGGTCCGAACTCGACGATCCGGTTATTGCCGGTATCCGCCACGAAAATATGGTCCCGCTTATCGATAAAGACGTCTTTCGGATTTTGCAGCGGAGACGATTTGGCCGTCCCCGGGTTGTCGGGATCGGGAATCGTCAAGTCTTTGCCGAACATCCCTTCCGGCGTGTATGCCGGCTGCGTCCAGACCAGGCGTCCTTGTTTATCTTTGGAGTTCGTCCAGTAGGGCACTTCCGCGTATGCGGACAGAGGCACGAGCGCCGCTGCGGTTAACGTAAGGAAGAGCAGCGTCAGAACCCGCCGGCTGCTTCTCAGTTTCATGATTTATCCTCCGAATCTGCGTCCTTTATTTAATGCCGGAATGCGCCATCGTCGCGATAACTTTGCGCTGGTAGAATAAGAAGAACAAGAAGTTCGGCAGAAACAGGATGAGCGCTGCAGCCGCGGCGGCGCCTTGCCTTGCTACGGAGTTTGCCGCTCCGGAGGTAATCGTGCCGAGGAAAAACGGGAATGTTTTCATCGATTCGTCCTGCATGAACAATCTGGACGTTTCCACGTTGCCCCAAGCGCTTTGAAACGTCAGGATCGCGACGGTTGCCACCGCAGGCATAATGGTGGGAATGACGATTTTAAGGAAAACCGTAAATTCGCGGGCACCGTCCATTTTGGCCGCTTCGAGCAGCTCGTTCGGAACTTGATCGACGAACTGCTTCATCAGGAAGACGCTGACGGGAGCGGCCAAGGCGGGCAGCAAGTGGCCGAAATACGTATTCATGATGCCCAGCTTCGACACGACCAGGTAACGCGGAATGCCGACCGTCTCCGGCGCGAACATAAGCGTAAGCAGGATCGCGGCGAACAGCACTTTATGGCCGGGAAATTTATGCTTGGAAAGCGGATAAGCGCATAATGCGCTGACGATAACGACTCCGGCTACCGTAAGTAGGGTAACCGCCGCGCTGTTAAACAAGTAACGGGTCACCGGAACCGCGGAATTGCTCGACAGAAGGAACAGTTCCTTGAAATTATGGAGCGACGGATCTTCCACGTAAATGCGGGGCGGAACGATGAACAGCTCCTGATACGGCTTAAGCGAGTTTGTAAAAATGAATACAAGCGGAATGAGCATGAATACGGATAACAGCGTCAGCAGCACGTACAGCATTTTCTGAAAGGCGTCTTTCTTCTCCAGCCTGTTCCTTCTTTTATTCCGGACGGATGCGAGGAAACGCGTGATCTTGTTGCCGGCTATGTCGGCCATCATTCATCCCCCCGGGCTCCGAATAATTTATGACCGAGCTTATTGGCTGCGTACATCATGACGAGCAGGAATACCGATAAGGCCGAAGCGTACCCCATCTCGAAACGGACATCGCCGTAATCCTGAATATGGCTCATGAGGACATGGCCTGCATATTGGGGAGTCGGAAACGTACCGGACAACTGTTGGCCGATTTCCCCCGCCTTAAAAGTGCCGACGATCGCCATAACCGCGCTGAACAGCATTTGCGGCTTCATCGACGGAATCGTGATATGCCAAATTTCTTGCAGGCGGCTCTTAACCCCGTCGATCCGTCCGGCTTCATAGAGCTCCTTGTTGACGTTCAGCACGCCGGCAAGCTGGGCCAGAAAGCCGACGCCCATGCTGGACCATAAGGTTACGGCAACCATCGCGTTCATCAAATATTTCGGGTCCGTGACCCATAGGACCGGTTTGTCGATAAGCCCCATTCCGAGGAGTATGCTGTTCAAATAACCGATTCGATCCCCCATCAGAAGGGGGGCCCATACGGCGACCATCGCCGTACCGGCTACAAGCGACGGGCTATAAATAATAAGCGCGTATACGGTTCTCGAATAATTCGGCAGCTGGGAAATGAGCCAGGCCAGGATGAAAGACGCGATATAACCCCCGGGCCCGACCAGCAGCACGAATTTGATCGTGTTCGGCAGCGCGTTTTTCAGGAATATCAAATCTTGCGACAGCAAGTACAAATAATTTTGCCAACCGACGAAACGGGGCGGCTGAAGGGCGTTGAAATATGTGAAGCTAAGCAGCACGGCGAGCAGGACCGGAACGAAAATAAAAGCCGTAAAGCATAATACGAAAGGCGCGATAAACAAATACGAGAGCCTGTAGGACCATACGCGTTTAAGGTACGCGTTCACATGCGTCCCGAGCTTATAGCCCCTTTTCTCACCGATTGCCGCCGTCATTCCGGCTTCACTTCGGGACATATCGTTCAACTCCTTCCCACGGTTTGTTTACTTGCGGCATATCGAGCGTGTGCGTCGCTTTGCCGTCCGGGGTCATAAATCCGAACTCCTGCGCTTTCCGCACCATCTCCCGGTCGATATTAACGATGCCTTCCTCGAGCGATTCGCGGAAGTTCATGCCGTCGACGACGGTACGGTTCCATGCGTTGTTCAGCTCCCGAGGGACGAAATAAGCGCCCGGAGGACTGGCCAGCTCTTTGTACCATTTCCATTGCTCGAGGATGACCTTAAGATCCTCCTTCGGCCATGGCAGACGGGTGAACGCCTCGATGTTGGCGGTGTTCCACCGGAACATGACGCCGTTGAACGATTCCAGATCCGAGCCGAACCTTTCCTGCACGTCGGCGGACAACAGCCATTTCAGGAACGTCCATGCTTGTTCTTTTTTGTCGGAGCTCTTGTAAATAAATCCGGTCGTCTGTCCGCCGGAGGACCAGCGGGCGACCGTGCCGTCCGATTGTTTAACGCCGGGCAGCGGAGCGATTCCCCACCAGCCGGTTAATTCCGGCGCAGCTGCGGTTAACTGAATATACGCATTGAAGTCTGCGATCCCTATCGGCATGGAGCCTTTGCGGAAATGCTGGTAAAAGCTCGGGACGCTTTTTTCCAAGTCATAAATGTTGAACAAATCGGTCCACTGCTTGAACCCCTTGAAAGCTTCCGGCGTTCCGAGCGCCGTGCTCAGGCCGTCTTTATTGAAAAACTCCGCGCCGTTCTGGTACAAAAACGTAATGAAATCGTCCGTCGGCACATAAAAGTTGTAGCCGTTTTGCTGCAATGTCGGCAGCATATCGTACACGTCGTCCCATGTGTCGGGGATGTTCAAACGGAGCCGCTCCAAAATGTCTTTCCGGTAAAACAGCACTTTAAACGATTGCGTTTCCGGAAGCGCGTAATACCCTTTATCGTAATAAAAAGGAAGAAGCGCGCCTGGCGCGAACCGGTCCGCCACTTGCTTGAAGTCCGGGAATCCGCTCAAATCCTCGAGCGCCCCGCGCATGGCGAAATCGATCGATTTGTTCTGCGGCTGGCCGAGCGCAATGTCCGGCGATAGTCCTGCTGCGTTGGCGTAAATAAGCAAGTTTTCGTCCGGCAGCAAGCTGACTTTGACTTTAATGCCGGTTTGCGGCGTGAACATTTCATCGCTGATCTCTTGAAGCAGGTTGACGTAGTCGCGGGGACGGTTAACCCAAACGTTAAGAGCGCCCGCTTCGAGATCGCTCAAATCGTCCTTGCGGAGAAAAGAGCGGAAGAAGCTCATCGCAGACGTTTTCATTCTTTGGAAGAAGCCCGCTTCCATTTTCGGCGCAGACGACGATGCCGGAACGATGTAGAGTTGATCGAGCTGCAGGGGAGACTTGGTCAAAACTTCCCCTATGGCTCCGATTTTTTCTTGCAGCGCCGAAATATCGTCCATATGGTAAGGGATTTCGTTCGGGTATTTGAGATAGCTGTCGATATCGCGGACGATGTTCAGCAACGTTTGAACGCTGTTTTCCCGACGGCCGTTCGCTTTCAGCATGTTGTCCGCCATCGATTGCATCCGCTCCCTAACGTCCTGCAGGCGGTTCGGCAGCTCCGGGAAATCCACGTCTATTTTCCAAGTGCGGTTTTTGTCCACGACATTGCCTGTCAGCGACTTCAGCTCCGCAGTCAACTGCCGCAGCTCGGCAGCCGCTTTCTCAGCTTCCATGAGAATCGCTTGGAAAGGGGAAATCGTAGCCGTCATAGACAGGACGTGATCGCCTTTATCCAAATATATTTCGAACGGATCGCCCGCTTCGTCGGACAGCGTGACGCCGCGCCAGTTCAGATCGTACCGGAACGGGTAAGCGAGCAGTTCCTTGAACGGGACTTTGCCGTCGATCGCGATCGTACGGAAAGAGGTCATATTCGAAATCGTATTTTGCTTTGCGCGCATCGCAATTTTATAGCGCCCGCTATCCGGAACGGTGAACGACCACGTTATCGTCTGCCCGCCGCGCTGCCAGTTGGAGCCGCCTACCGTATTAAACGTTTCGTGCGCCCCGGCAGAAGGCGTCGACAGCGCGTCCTTATCTACAGCCATCTGGATGGCTGCATCGTTTTTGGCCGTCATATGCTCCGCTTGTATTGGAATGACCTCGCCAAGCTTGCCTTGCTCGGCCGGGAGTTTGGCGGCGTAGGCCGTATAGTCTGCAGGGGTTTCCGGAGGCGTCAGCGTCAATCCGCCGATCGCGATCGGTTCGCTGCCGGACAAACGGATCGTATGCTCGCCTTGCGTCAAATACCATGTAAGCGGCTCGCTGTAGCCGCCGCCGTTGTCGCGGAAAGGCTCTTCGAGCCAGCCTTCCGACGAAAGCGATCTCGGGCGAATATCATTGCCCTTATCGTCCTGCTTGACGGGCAAATCGTCTTTAAATTGTCTGCGGAACGTTATCGCCCTCGCTTCGCGGAATGGAATGTTTCCGTCTATTGCGACCGCGAGCGATATGGGCCGCCGGTTCGACGACGCCGTCTGGTTCACGCTGTATGGGTAGTACTGCAAATTCAAGTGGTATAATCCTTCTTTATCCACTTTCACTTTGTATTCGATCCAATTGTCCCGGTCGCTCTTCCAGATCAGCACGCGTTCTTTTCCTTGGAAGCCGCCCGGCTGAGCCAATTGCTGCGGAGCCTGGGCATAAATATCGGCACCTGTTAGCCGATACGTGTTTGTGGCGTTCACATAACCTTTTTCGATCCAGTCCGCATAGACCTCGGCATAAAACGGTTCGATATCCGTATGCAATTCGCTCGCGCTTGCGTCAACGGCTTTTGATGAAGCCGCGCCGCTCTCCGCCGGTACGGTGCCGGAAGCGTACGCCGCTTTTTCAGGAGGAGGAGCGACGATGCCGGAGCCGGCAAGTATCAAGGCGGAGAGCGCAAGAGCGGCGATAGTACGTTTGTTCCTTTTTCGGCGACGGTGCATTGGAGGACCTCCTTTTATCTCTAAGAGCCGCATAACCGTTCGCCACTGTCCCGGTCGAAAAATAACGCTTTGTGCATGTCGATGGCAGCCGATATTTTCATCTCGTCATCGTAATGATTGCGCGGGCTAGTACGGACGACAAGAAGGTTTGGCCCGCCGACATCGAGATGAAGGAACCGGTCTGCACCCATCAATTCGTCGAATTTGTGAATGCCGGTTATGACAGCGTTCGGAAACGCCTCGAAGTAGAGCTGTTCAACGCTTATATTTTCAGGGCGAACGCCGAGCGTTACCGCTTTGCCGGCTAGCCGCTTGGCAATTAGCGCTTTCGCATTGCCTTGAGGAATTTCCAGCGAAAACCGGCTCGTATGGAATTCCAGCTTGCCGCCCTGTTCTTCCAGTTTACCTTCCATAAAATTCATCGGCGGCGACCCTATAAAGCTGGCTACGAACGTGTTGGACGGATTGTTGTATATTTCCTCAGGCACGGCAATCTGCTGAATAACGCCGTCCTTCATCACGACGATCCTGCTCGCCATCGTCATCGCTTCGGTCTGATCATGAGTAACGTAAATGGTCGTCACTTCCAGCTGCTTGTGCAGCCTAATCAGCTCGGAGCGCATCTGCACACGCAGCTTGGCGTCCAGGTTGGAAAGCGGCTCATCCATCAGAAACACCTGAGGGTTGCGGACGATCGCACGGCCGAGCGCGACACGCTGACGTTGTCCGCCGGACAATTGCCTCGGCTTGCGCTCCAAATACGGCTCGATTTCCAGTATCCGCGCGGCTCTTTTGACAGCGAGATCGATTTCATGCTTCGGCAGCTTGCGCAGCCGCAATCCGAAGGCGATGTTCTCGTAGACGGACATATTCGGGTAAAGCGCGTAGTTTTGAAACACCATGGCGATGTCGCGGTCTTTCGGCGGCAGATCGTTGACGATCGCGTCATTGATATAAATTTCGCCCTTGCTGATGTCCTCTAGTCCTGCGAGCATGCGCAGCGTTGTCGATTTGCCGCAGCCGGAAGGGCCCACGAACACGACGAACTCTTTGTCTTCGATTTCGAGGTTGAAATCTTTCACGACATTTTGCTTGTCCTTGCCGTATTGCTTGTAAACGTGATCGAACAAAATCCGGGACATGTAGCCTGTTCCCCCCTCCTCTATGATTTCGTTAAAGAAAAAAACATTGCCAAAGCGCTGCGATCCAATCGGGGAAGCAGGCGTCGGATAAGCGTCATCCACCCGTCACGATGCCTGCTTCCCCGATCGTGATTTCTTATTTCCGATATTTGCGAATAAATTCGACCGCCCGGCGAATATCGGCTTCCGGATCGTCGCCCACTTCGCGTTCGATGGTTAAATAGCCGGTATACCCGATCTCTTCGAGCGCTCCGAAATAGGCGTCAAAGTTTACGGAGCCTTCCCCGAGCGGAACCTCTCTGAATATTCTGCCGCCCTCCATCATTGCGGCGGTTTCCTCATGGTCCATCGGATTGAACCCGAACGGGCTGTAAACGATGCGCGGATCGACTTTACGGAGACTTATCCCGTCTTTGGCATGGGTGTGGACGATGTAGCTTTTCAGCAAACGGACACCCTGCGCCGGATCGTCGCCCGTCACCATCACCATATTGGCAGGGTCGAAATTGACCGCGACCCCTTTCGAGCTGAAGGAGTCAAGGAAACGTTTCAGCCGCTCGGCCGTCTCCGGACCGGTCTCGATTGCAAAATAGGCGCCTTTGCCGGCAGCGTATTCGGATAGCTCCTCGCAAGCTTGACGCATTTCCGCGCAGATCGGATCGTCCGCTTCTTCCGGAATATGGCCGATATGCGTCGTCACCACATTCGTACCCAGATCCACGGCGAGATCGAGAATCCGCTTGGACTTCTCGATTTTATCCGGATTGACCTTTCGGTCCTGAAATCCGTAGCCGCCCAAATCCCCGCACAATGCGGAGATGTCCAGTCCGAGGGAGCCAATGTACGCCCTTAATTCCTTTCTTACGGCCTGCTGCAAATTGTCCGGGTCCATCTCCCCGCGGACGGCGTGCATTTGCACGCCGTCCGCTCCGACCGCCTTGGCTTTCTTCAACCCTTCGTTCATGCCGGCCCGGAAGCTGTCGACGATGACGCCAATTTTGTTTGGTAAAGTCATGAACATTCTCCTTAAGGGATACTAATCCCTTTCGCTACTTGGCGCCTTTGGCCACTTTCGTCTCTTCGATTTTTTTATCGGCCCTCTCCAAGGCCTCGCGGAAGGCCTGGTTCATTTCCATCTTGCCGTGAACGACGTTAGCATAGATGTTTACAAGTTCATTCTGAGCAATATCCCTATAGGGGGAAGTCGGCTCATCCGGTACCGACGCAAACTGCTTCGGCAGCAGAGCGCCAACATTCTTACCTTTATAGAAATCGGACTCCTGTCCGAATGTCGCTACGATCGATTTGTCCTTTATCACCGGCAGCAGACTTCCTTGTTTGGTAGCCGCTGCCTGAAACTCGGCGGAGGTTAAATAAGCCATCGCCTGAAAAGCTTCTTCCTTGTGTTTGCTCGTATTAAACATCGAAATAACGAACGGATACGGCTGGTAGCCGACGCCGGGTTTTTCTTTTAACGAAGGAAAGGAAGTGAAATCCCATTGGTCCCCAAGAGCCCCCGAGAGCTGCTTCTCATCAAGCAGTACGCCGCCCGGCTCGAGCATAGCGACCGTTTGGTCTTTCAAGAACATATTCAAGTTGGCGCCCTGGCCCACTTTGTTCATATCGTAGCCGGGAAGGTCGTATATGCGGAAGATGTCCTTTAGATAGTTTTTATATTCCGACGTGTCGAATGCAAGCTTCTCCCCTGAGCTGTCGAACATTTTTTGCGACACTTGATTCAGTCTCATTAAATGAAAACCCGAAAGCATAAAGCCGCGGTATTGGACGCCGTTTTCATTGCGTGTCAGCTTTTTGGTCGTCTCGTATAATTCATCCCATGTCATACCGTCTTTCGGCAAAGCGACGCCGAACTTATCGAATATGGCCTTGTTGTAATAGATCGTATTCGGCGACATGTAGATCGGAAGGCTGTAAAGCTCCTTATTCGTCGACAACATTTGGGCGACTTTAAGCGCCTCCGGGTCCAACTGATTCAAGTCATAGTTGAAAGTCTTGATTAGCGGCGTCAAATCGTACTCGCCTTTAAATTGGCGAATCGTCGTTTCGAACCCGACACCCGGGGTGGTCATGATCAAATCCGGCACATTGCCTGTAACGACCCGATCCGCCAGTTCCTCAGCCAATGGCTTTCCCGTAGAGCCGATTGCCTTAACTTTGATATGCGGATATTTTTTCATAATCGGTTCCGCGAACACTTTCGCCGTTTGTTCTTCGCTCCAGGCGCCGTTGTAATGCATAATGGTTATTTCCACAGTCTCTTTCGGTTTCGGCGATTCGGTGCCTTTCGGCGTTTCCGTGCCTTTCGGCGTTTCCGTGCCTTTTGGCGATTCCGTATTCCCTGTGCCGGTGCCCGTATTCCCGCTGCACGCAGCCAGCAAAGAAGCTGTCATCACACTTACAAGCGCCAAACGACTCCACGGTTTGAACATTTTCATAACCCCTCCTGATAATTTTAATAATAATATGGTCTAACCATATGATTTATGGTTGTTCCAACACTGAACAAAAAACCGCATGAATACCTACTTTAGTCAGTTAAATTTGAAAGAATAAAACTCCGCGTCGCTCATCGTTATTTCCATAATTACCGGTTGGCCGGACAAGAATGAAGGATCGCCGTCCGTAAAAACAACCGTTTTGTCGAGAGAGTCTCCAAACAACTCGATGGAGGTAATCGTCCGATCCGCGGAAGCAAGCTTCACTTTCATGTACCCTCTCGCAGATGTAGCGAAGTTGACCGACAGCCGACCGCCTTCATAGATGAACGGCTTAGTCGTTATTACGCAAGGCTTATACGTCGCTCTATAAGATACGAACCCGTCTATCCTGATCGTATAACGCCTGAGCCTTGCAGGTTTTTGCGACCAATGCCCCTCCTTGGCGTACATCGAAAGCTCGTTCGGAGCGTAAGGAAGGAGATCGCTTCCGGTTTCGATCATGCCGACGGCCGGAAAACAATCGCCGTAAACCCAGTTGTACGGATGCTCCGGTCCCGGCGTCATAAACGCCTCGTCCCAGCGGCTCCAGCTGCGCCCGTCGCGAGAGCTCATGAACACGCAGTCCGTAATGGCCAGCCCGTAGCGAGGATGTACACCCATCCTTTTTTTACGGCTTAACGCGCCGGCAAAATCGTCAAAGTTCGGCGTCCACTCTTTCTTCTCCACATAGCGTGACGGAAAGCCGGCATAGAGATGCGGAGCCCGATAATACGGCTGAACGACGTTCGTATAAAGCGGGTAGTCCTCGCCATCGCCGAAATCGAGCCGTTCCGGCGTCGTCCATTGCTTAAAATCGGCCGATTCCATCCAGCGGATGTCCCGGATCCCGGCGTTCCAGTCGTTGCCCGGAATATCGTGAAAATCGCGGACATAACATCTGTACTTATTCGCCAGGGTATCCCAAAATGCGACGTTCAGCGTATCGAACTTTCCTTGATTTGTCATCCGCCACGCTTTGCGAAAACGAATGCCGTCGCGGCTTGTGAAGCACCATAAATAATTGTCGTTCCAGTCGATCGCGGTGCCTTTATAGCGCTCCTCGTCGGGGCATTCGGGGTTCATGTCCTTGAATACGTAAAAGTTATCGAACCTGGCCGTATTCGAATCGAGAATGATATTATTGCTCCGGGAGCCTCCATATTCGCAGATGCCCAATTCCGGCTTGATCCAATCCTTGCCGTCCACGCTTTCTGCATAACAGACGACGATCGATCCCGTAACATGCTGCGTAACATCCGGGTCCAGCATCTCCCAGCCCAAATAATACATCCGGTACAAGCCGTCGTCCTTCACGATGCAATGATAGTTGCAGCCGTCTCCCTCCCAAGGAGCGTCGTGAATGATCGCGACTTCCTTCGGCTGAAGCTTGTTCAGCTGCCGCACTGCGGTCGTTTTTTCCGTATCGATCAAATATTCGTCCCAAAACAACTCTCTGCGGTTTGCGATCCGTATCGCGTCAGTCATAGCCGGATTCCCCCCTTAAAGGTAAACTTCACCTTCTTTGCGAATTCGCCTTAAACATAAATGGCCGATTCTCCTGCAAGCTGCCGCTTGATATGCAAACAATTGAGCGCTTTCTCCTGAAGATCCTGGCGCCTGTAATAGTAATGGTTCGTGGCTTCGTAGCCGATACGAGAGTCTCTGCTTACGAGCGCGTATAACGATTTGGCCGATTCCAGCTCATCCTCGACAAGTTCGGCCAAACGGCTCCGCAGCTTGCCGCGCGCTTTTTCGTCCTGTTCCTGAAGGAATAAATCCCGGAATCTTACGAACGAGACTTGATTAGCCGTGCTTTGAAAATGATAGTAAGCGCCCATTGCCGTATGGAGAAGCTCCGTATACTCCCTCCGGCTGCCGGCCGGCACGGCGGCTTCCGCTCCCAGCAAGATGTCCAAGCCCGACTTCCACTGCTCTGCCAGCAGCTGAAACTGCTTCTCGAACCGCTCGGCCGTATAAATGCTTCTCCAAGTGTTCAGATCGTCATAGGGAAAGCCCACCATCGAAGCCCTGTAGCCGGTCGGAGAAAGGTACAGCAAATTGGCCGGTCCCGAGTTTTGCGGGCCTGCATAAAGCGTTGTGATATGAAAAGGAAACTGCCGAAAGGCTTCGCTCAATTGTCGGATCGCCCCTTCGATCGGCTCCGCCGCTTCGCCGAATTTACGCTTTAGCAGCTCCGATTTCACTGACGGCACAAATCTATCTGCAGCTTCAAACGGATCGGTTGAATCGGCAGCGGACGTTTCCCAGTAATATTCGGAAGCCAGCTCGAGATTGGAAGACGGATACCCTCCCAGCGTCCAGCTTAACATCAGCCCCGTGACTCCGGACTCCAGCAAACGCTTCAGATGCTCCTCGACCAAATCCAACACAGGCAAGTAAGGAACGGCGGAGCATTCCCACGAATTGTTGAATTGCACCTTTGCGACCGATTCCAGCCCGCGCGCCGCTGCGGTTTCCCAGCTTATTTTCGATCTTTCCCCCGGTCCGACGATGGAAATCGAGTAATCCCGCACGTAGCCTTCCGTATCCGCCACAAACGTCGGCATCAGCTCCTCGCTTACGCACATGACGCGCATCCCGTCCGGAAGTTTACGAATCCCTTCGATAAGCGTTTCTTCCTTGTATTCGGTCCATGCCCAGGTGTAGCAAATGAGCTTTGCGTCCGGTTTGGCGCTGAAAGCCCCTTCGGCGATACAGCGGTTCAGCTCGGCAACGACGTCTATCGGCTCCCGTTCGCGGCAGCGGGCGCATGTCGTCGTTTGGCGGTTCGCATGCGAGTAGCAGTGCGTGACGTTTTCCGACTTCGTAATCGTAAACAGGCCCGCCAGCTCCGGAACCTCGGTAAACAAGCGCGCTGTGGCGCTGCGCAGATAGTGCTGAATATCGGGATGCGACGTGCAAAGCACGGCATGAATCCCGTCATGCGAATGCCCCTTCCATTCCGGGTAACGCTCGAAAAAGGAAAGCGGCATCTCTCTCGGTTCGTTGAAATACAGATAAACGCCGATTCCGTACCGGGCCGCCCGCTCGGTCAGCTTCCGCAAACCGTCAAGCCGCTTCTCCCAATGGACCGACAGCTCGGGCGCCGCATCCCAAGGAACCAGATTGTACAAAACCGCATG
The DNA here is from genome assembly GCF_003285015.1 of Paenibacillus contaminans. Taxonomy (GTDB): domain Bacteria; phylum Bacillota; class Bacilli; order Paenibacillales; family NBRC-103111; genus Paenibacillus_V; species Paenibacillus_V contaminans. Next base: position 70,538 of record NZ_QMFB01000004.1, read on the forward strand.
CAGCCATACGCCGTTCACGCCCAGCTCCGACAACGATTCCAGCAAGGCGTCGGGATACGGGTCTACCTCTGGATCGATCAAAGGGTCCCCGAATACCGCGAAATAGGAATAAATAAAACGCAGATCCATTTTCGTCTTGCGCTGCGTATGTCCCCGCTTCAGCAGCGGCGCACCGCGACTCTCCAACCTTTTGGCGATCCACTGCAAGCCCTTAAGCAGCCCCGGCTCGTCTACCGCCCGGATCGTTACGGCATGAGCCGACACCTCGATCGCATGGCTTTCCGCGAGCAAGCTGTTTTCCTTACGAATGACGAGTTGAATCGTATGAGCTTCCGGCGCGTCAGCCTTCTGCTCCGGATCAAGCTCGCATGCGGTCATCTCGATACCCCACCGCTGCTTCAAACGCCGCACGAAACGGTCGGCGAACGCACGCACATTTTTGCCTCCGGCCGGATAACAGACGCGCCAGCCGGCGTCCAGCCGGACGTCATCATTAGCAGCATCGTCAGCTTTAGCATAAGCATTGGCATGTTCATCAGCATTAGCAGCATTGGCACCAGCATCATCGGTTTTGACTCTGACGCTCTCCCTTGCAAGCATCCATTTATCATCGCGATCGCTATCCGCCGCAAACCGCTGCAGGAAGCCGAACGGCTTCTCCAGAAGCGGATGGGCGTCAGCGGGAAAATGCCGGGCGATCTCACGCCGAAGCTGCGCCGTCCTTTCTTCCTCCTCTGCGGTCAGCGGCCGATAATAAACCGCATCTCGCGCCGGCTTCAACGATCCCAGCTTGATCCAGAGGAAATCGTCCTCCTTCAGGGCGAATGCAAGCTGATCGGCCGTCCAATCCAGCAGCACAAGCAGCTGCTCGTACGCGAGCAAATGCCAGTTCGCCCGAATGAGGGTAATATAGCCGCGTGACAGCCATAACGGGTCCACCTCAGGGGAGCTGGGCAAGCCCATTCCTTCAGCCAGCTCGATCACCTGATCCAAGCTAGCCTCCAGTATTTTCGCGATCCGTTCGACCGGTACCATGCCCCAATTCCGCCACACAATCGCCTGCATCGCCGTCGGAAAATGCGTATATTCAATCGCGCTCTTCCCCTGGTCACTCCGAAACAAGTCCAGCATCGGCATTCTCTCTCCTATCTATAGCTGCCGTATCCAAAACCGTCCTTATCGTCCCGTCCGCCTCCAGACAATTCAGCAGCCACGCCTGACCTTCGGCAACTCCGCTGCCGGCCATGCCCGCGAAATCGCAGTTCATCATTTTCGGCTTTTTGGCGGAGACCTCATCGCTGATCGAGGCAAAAGGAACGAACGCCTGACCTCTTTCATTCATAAAAAGAGTGTCGTTGCCTTCAATTACACGCGTAATATGCGAGCCTTTGAAGGAGCTGGAACAGGAATAAAGATTGCTTTGAATGACAACATTGGCATTATCGTTTACGCTATTCGAGCTGTCTATAAGAACGACGCATGATCCCGCTTTACTATCCGCGTACCCGTTCTCCAGCATAAAAATGTTGTTGCAGACGTTCACGCTCCTATTCGAAAGCGTAAATTCCATAAAGCTGGTCGTACAATTCGAAATGATGTTGTTGGATATGTTCGTATTCCTAACACCGTTTACAACGATACCTTTTTCACAATTATCAACGAAGTTATTAGTCGCACTGCAGCTTTTACTAATAATCGACAGCCAAATGCCCATGCCGTAACCGAGCGGTTCACCATCGTTTCTTCCATTCCTGACTCTATTGTTGGCAACGATAACAGCCGAGCTGCCTATCCCATAATCCCCGCCATACACACAAATACCGTGAGAAACAAAGCCGTCGACATCATTGTTCAGGATCGATCCGTTGTTGGTAGCGGAAGCAAATACGCCGCCGTTCCAGCAATGATTGAACGTATTGTTCTCGATGACATACGAGTCGGAAACATGCGGACTGGTTTTCGAGTCATAGCGCATATCCCAATGCAGGGTTATCCCGCTTGTACTGTCCCGCTCTTGCGGCGATACGTTAGTCGGGATGACATAACCCACATTCCTGCATGTATTAGAGCTAAACTCAAAATTTGTATTCCACCCGTAATAGACAACGGTTGTACTGTACGTATCCTCAAATATACAATCGGATACATTGCAATTCGCGGTTCTATAAAAGAATATGGCTCCGCTCGCAACCAACTCATATACGGTAAACTTGCTATAATCATGGCTGTTTTTAGACCCGACAAACTTGATCCCTTTAAAGGTTACGTTTTCAACTCCACCTGCTTTGGGGATATTGTCCAAAGGATCGCTATCTGTCGTTAACCCTTGAGTAACCCAAAAGATTTGAGACAACACAATAAAATCGGAGCCGGAAGCATGCTCATATTTAAATCCGGTATGTGTCCCTGCGATTTCCTTGAAAATCCTCATAGGCTCTAGTTGAATAACATCCCCGCTCTTACCCGTTACAACCAATAACTCCAATTCGTTGCTTTTTAAAGAGATAACATCGCCTACATATACACCGTTCGGATTCTGTACAGTTACACTTGTACTGTTCACGGATGCGGCACTGGTTGTTTTAGTGTAAAATACATCTTTCGCTTTAATAACTGCATGATTCCCTATAATCGTAATATTGGATGGTACTACAATAGCCCTGCATCTATAGGCTCCGCTTGGAAAAAACAAAGTACCGCCAGTGGCTCTTATGGATTCTATAGCAGCCCGGACAGCATCGGTATCATCCATTTCTCCGTCGCCGGTCGCACCGAATAACTTCACATTGGCTACCTGATCCGCCAACGCCGCGGAAAGCTCTTGAGCAAATTTTTGCATACCATCAATATTCCTCCGAATGCCTGCAGCCTCCCCATTATTCGTCACGGATTCCTGCAATTCCTTAGACATGTCCTTTAGCTCCTTTTATCTGATACACACCCTGCGATTACACGACAGCACCGGAGCTATCCTTCCAATTCGCTCCGCTCCACCAGACAGGTTTGCTCAAGCTCGTATCGAAAAAGCAATAACCGACCGGCACGCCGGCTGGGCGGGCGCTCGTGGCGCCGCTGTTTACGACGGCAACTTCCTTTTCATTGTAGGTCATGACCGAATCGGCCAATATCGTCCTCGTTTTTCCGTTTTTGTCCATACAATTCAACAGCGATGCCTGACCGGCCGCAACTCCGCTCCCGTCCATGGCCGTGAAATCGCAGTGCAGCATTTTCGGCTTTTTAGCGGAAACCGTGTCGGAGACCGAAGCGAACGGCACGAACGAATTCCCTTTTTCGCCGACAAACAGGGTGTCGTTGCTTTTAATTACGCTGACAATACTGGAGCCTTTATAGGAGCCGGACAAGGAATACAGATTGCTCTGAAACATAACGCTCGCATTGTCGTAAGCGCTTCCCGAGCTGTCCAGCACCACGACGCTCGAGCCCGTTTGACTGTCCGGATACCCGTACACCAGCATAAAAATATTGTCGGAAACCTTCACGTTTACATTTCGAAGCGTAAATTCGATAAAGGCGGTCGTACAATTCGATATCGTATTGTCCGTAATATTCGCATTGCTCAAGCCGTTCACAACAATGCCTTTTTCGCAATTATCAATGAAGTTGTTGGCCGCACTGCAGCTCTTGCTGACGATCGACAGCCAGATTCCCATACCGAAACCAAGCGTATCGCCGGTATTTCGTCCGTTCCTGACCGTGTTGTTGGCAACGATGACCGACGAGCTGCCGATCCCCAGGTCTCCGCCGTACACGGCGATGCCGTGAGAAACGAAGTCGTCGACATCATTGTTCAGGATCGCGCCGTTATTCGTAGCGGATGCGAATACGCCGCCGTTCCAGCAATGCTTGAACGTATTGTTCTCGATCACGTACGAGTCGGAGACATGGAGACTGGTCTGCGAGGTATAACGCTGATCCCAGTGCATCGTCACCCCGCTGGTGCTGTCTCTTATTTGCGGCGATACACTGGTCGGAATGACGTAGCCTATATTCCTGCATGTATTGGAGCTGAACTCGAAATTCGTATTCCAACCGTAATAAACGACAGACGTACTGTACGTATCCTCGAAAATGCAATGCGAGACGCTGCAATTGGCGGTTCTATAGAAAAATAAGGCTCCGCCCGAGACCAAATCGTATACGGTAAACTTGTTGTAATCGTTGCTGTTTTTGGACCCGACGAACGTGATCCCCTTAAAGGCTACATTTTCGACTCCGCCTGTTTTCGGGGTGCCGTCCGCTGCGTCGCTATCCGTCGTCAATCCTTGCGTAACCCAAAAGATTTGCGGCATCACGATAACATTCGCGCCGGAAGCATGACTCCATTTGAAGCCCGTATGCGTCTCGGAGTCTCCTTTAAAAATCCTCATCGGCTGTACTTGAATCGTGCTCCCCGTTTTGCCCGTTACGACGATCAGATCGGTTACATTACTTTTTACTGCGACAACATCGCCTATGTTTATGCCGTCGGGATCCTGCACGGTAACGCTTGTTCCGTTCGCGCTCACAGCGCTTGTCGTTACGGTATAAAACACGTCTATCGCTTTAATGACCGCATGATTTCCTAAAATCGTAATGTTTGAAGGTACGACGACCGATCTGCATCTATAGGTGCCTCTTGGAAAAAATACGGTGCCTCCGGCAGCGCTTATGGAACCTATCGCATCCCTAATGGCAGCGGTATCGTCCGTCGTGCCGTCGCCGGTCGCCCCGAAGGACTTCACATTCGTGACAATATCCGCCAAACATTCCGAGCAATCCTGCGTAAATTCCTGCATCATTTCTTCCACGTTCCTCTTAATGCCAACGGCCTTTCCGTTTGCGCCGTCCCCTTCATCGCCGCCTTGACGGGCAAATACCTTTCCGCTTCCCAGCAGCGCCCCCGCCACCACCGCCGAGCCCGCTACGGTTAACAGTTTCCGCCTGCTCATCATCGTATCAATGACATTGTTATTCGACTTGGATTGCTGCTTTTTCTCAGTCATGATTTTAGCTCCTTAAATTAGGATATTTTCGCAATAATCAGACTCTTTAAGATGCATGTAACCAATCCGGTGAAGGGGACTTCCGCGCGCCGCTTCCGATCGAACAACTAGTTCAATCCGAAAAGCTTGATTGCATTTTCCCGAGCGATCTTATTGAACACGGCTTCGCTGATTTTATGAGTGTCGCGCCAATCGGTCAGCAGATCGATCAATGGAACGGGCATCGTCGGAAAACAAATATCGGTACCGAAAAACAATCGGTCCTGGAATTCCTCCAGAAATTTAGGACCGTACTCGGGATCTCGGGCTAAAGCATTGCAGGCCGTATAATCGGCCAAATCCCCGTACAAATTCGGGTATCTTCGGAACAGCTTGGGCACGACCCCTTCTTCCTTAATCGGCCCTTGCGGCAATCTGCCTACCTGGCCGCCGCCTAAGCGAAAAATAAACGATCGTTCCCCAGGCGTTTCCAATCGGCCGATCTCCGACCAAAATACCGGTCCATGCCCGAATATAATCAGATTCGGGTACCTTTGCAAAGTATGCTCCAATTGCGGCAAGCCGGGGTCGTCATACAAGCCGAAATCGCCCCTGATCTGATCCGAGCCGTCGAAGACGATCGGCAACCCTACGCGCTCCGCATGGCGAAACAAATTTTGTACAAGCGGATCCATCAGAGGTAAGTTGATCATGACCTCGCCAATCCCCTTGCAGCCTCTTTCCTTGTAATAAGAAAGGATGCGGTCTAGCGGCGCTTCCGCCGAATTCGTCAGAGCGCGCGGATCAACATTGCAGTAAGGAATAAACCGGTCCGGGTATTTTTCGGCCATGTCGAGAATATCTTCATTCGCTTGCGGGATATAAATTTCGGGACTTACGATCGGAAGCAATACTCCCTTCTCGATTCCCAATTCGTCATACCGCTCGATGAGCTGCTCCGCGCTGCAAAACTGAACGACGAAAGGAACCGGCTTTCTGTACGCATGCGCATGAATATCAATAAACAATTGTCCCGTCACCTCAAATCGTTATGTACGATCAACTAGTCGTATACGCCTGTATCCATTCCAGTACTTCATCATCGAACCACATTTCCGGGCTTTCCTTGAACAGCCGCAGCACATTGTCGACATAACGATCCGCACGAATGCTTGTAAACTTCGAATTTCCGCATGCGGCGTAAGTAACAAGCCCCAGCTCATCGAGCGTTTGCTGCGTTTTTCTTGCATCGTGAAACGGCCAAACGCCGGGTACATTGTGTCTGGCTATTTTTGACATTGCCGCGCACTTACGCCTCGGATCCGTTATGCCGCTGCAGTAATGCTCCATCAGCATATATTCCGCAAAATGCTTAAACGTGTTGTACATCGTGTCAATGCCGATAAAAACGATCAACGCTTTCTGTATGTACATCTTTTGCCATGGCGACGAGTAGGAAAAACAATAATCTCCAAACACCCCCATTCGCGGACCGTACGAGGAATGCTCCCTTGTCAATTCGGCTGCCTGATTCCCCCATGCGGCAACCGAGTGCGTCGCTTGATCGCTTCGCAGGCTGTCAGGCAGCAGGCGGAACGTCTCGGTAATGACCCCGACGTCGGAAGGCGAACGGTTGACGTCCCAATTCCGGTACGCATTGGGGAAATCCTTCTGCACAAGAGTCGGGAACACAACCGTACCGCTCTCCGTTACCGTTTCTTTAGCCGCATCGATGACGCTTTTCGGTCCGCCGATCACCTTGCCGAAGCTCTTCAACGAGGAGTGAATCAGAAGGATATCCGACGGTCCCGCTCCCGTTTCTCGGAAAGCGCGGACAATATCGTCTTTCGTTACAACTTGCCAATCTTGCATGATACATTCTCCCGCCCTGTCCAATAATATCGCCTTGCTCCCGCTGCTTTCATTTCCGTTTCGCTATTATGCTACATGGCCTCACCTCCATACTGAAGTCCGCCGTTTTCATTCTTTCACGCTTCCAAGCACGACACCTTTCATGAAAAACCGCTGCAGGAACGGATACAACAACAAAATCGGTAAAGAACCGAGAATGATATGTGCGGCTCTGACGGTCTGATTGCCGGCTTCCTTGATCATCTGCAGATCGCCGCTTGCCAGCAGCCTCGCATCGACGTTGATGACCACCGTCTGCAAATAACTTTGTAGCGGATAATGCTCCGGCTTGTTCATCAGAATCAATCCGTCGAACCATGCGTTCCAATGACCTACGGTCGTGAACAAAGTCACGGTGGCCAGCGCCGGCAAAGAAAGCGGGACATGGATGTGCCACAGCGTCTTCCAATAGCCGGCCCCGTCCATAAATGCCGATTCTTCCAGCTCCTTAGGCAAGCCGCGAAAAAAATTCAAGAGCAGGATAATGTTAAACACCGGGACGGCTCCCGGCAGCACGAGTCCCCAAATCGTGTCGAGCAGCCCGACCGTTCTAACCGTCATGTACCATGGAATGAAGCCGCCGCTAAACAGGATCGTAATGACAAGCAGCCATACGTATACCGTCCTGAAACGAAAATGTTTGTTTTCTTTGGACAACGGATACGCCGCCATGATCGTAAGCAGCATGCTGATCGGAACGCCGAGTGCCACCCGTTCAAGCGTAACCCGCAAGGATCGATGAAATTCCGGTTTGCTCAGTACGAAATCATAAGCTTGAAGGGTGAATTTGACCGGAAGCAAGGAAACCGTTCCGGCTCCCGCCGCGCTGCCGGCGCTTAGCGAGACGGCCAGCACATGTATCGGCGGAATCATGCACAACACCGCAATTGCAAGCAAGGCTGTATAAATGAGCATGCTGTACAAACGGCTGACCCAGCCGAGCGAGATTGTCACGAAACGGTCACCCCCTTTCCCCGTAAACGGATCAAAAAATACGATAATTGGCCAAACGGTAGGCAAGCAGGTAGGACGCGGAAATAAGCACGAACGAAACGAGCGATTTCATGAGCCCCACTGCGGTAGCCACGCCGTATTGCGAATCGATCATGCCGATCCGGTATACGAAGGTGTCGATGATATCGCCGCTTTCGTAGACGATCGGACTGTACAGATTGAATACCTGGTCGAATCCCGCGTTCAACACGCTGCCCAAGCTTAACGTCATCATCAATACGATGATCGGCATCATGCCCGGCAGCGTAATATGCAGCATCCGCTGCCGGCGGTTGGCTCCATCCATAACAGCCGCTTCATAAAGCGAAGGATTAATCGCGGCAAGCGCCGTCAAATAAACGATCGTGCTGAAGCCGAATTCTTTCCAAACGTCGGAAGCAACAAGTACATAAGGAAACCATTTGTTATCGCCCATAAAAAACACAGGCTTCAAACCGATTCCCGCAATCGCCGTGTTGACGATGCCTTTCAAAGACAAGAAATCGATCAGCATGCCGCTAAGTACAACCCAAGATAAAAAATGGGGCAAATAAATCAGCGTTTGGATGCCGCGTTTGATCCATTGCTTGCGCAACTCATTGAGTAACAGCGAAACGACGATTGGTACGACAGTTCCTGCAGCGATTTTCATAACGGCTATCGATACGGTGTTCCATAAAATACGCGGCACGCCGGGCAGTTCCATCACATACCGGAAGTTGTCGAGTCCGACCCATTCGGAACGGGCGACTCCTTTGGCAGGGCTAAACTCCTGGAAGGCGATTACGATACCGAACATCGGAATATAGCTAAATATCAAGATGAGTAACAGGGCAGGCGCAAACATGAGGTGCAGCGGAAGCTCCCGCTTCCACTTGCCCGATCGTACCGGTTCGGTTGCGCGCTTGCTCGCCGGCCCCGGTATTTTGTTGCGCAAGTCTTCTTCCCCTCCGCATCGGAAGCAGCTTCGCTTCTGTTCAGAAGCAGCCTCACTTCTGTTTCAAGTACCACTCGTTCACTTCTTGCGTTATTTGGCTGCCGCCAAGCCGGTTCCTTTGTTCCACAAACCGGTCGAATTCGTCAATCGGCGCACCCATAATAATTTTTGTATACGTTTCCAATTCTAATGCGAACGCCGTAGAGCCTTTCAAGGCCATCGTTTTGGTCGGCGTCCCGAAGAACGCGTTTTTGATCTGTTTGTTCTCGTTCAAATACCGGTCGAGAATGCCGAACGAGCCGCTGTCGCTATACACGCGCTCCATTCCCCAGTCGTTAACGTCGCCGGTTGTCCGGTAATTGACGATCATGTCGTAGATGTTTTTCTGATCGTAACGTAAGTTTGACGCATCTCCGTTCTTTAACGCCTTGGCAATATTCCGCTGCGTATTCAAGCTGTTTTCCGGCGGCCATACCTTGAAAGGAGCATATTTGAACGTTTCCAGCCCATTGTTGTTGAAAAATGTCGGAGTCGGATGGTCGCCATAGCCCTTTTCCGCATAAAGGTTGATCATCTTGATGAGCGCTTCCGGATGCTTCGTCCCTTTCTTCACGACATAGTAGTTGTAGATCATCGTAGCCGGAGTTTGTGTCAAAGCCGGCTTGTCGTCGGCCGAAACGAGCGAATAAGGGCGCCATTCCGCCTTGGGATCGTTTTTCTTGCTGTCGTTCAGCGGAAACATCGGGCTTGCCATGGAGCCGAACATAAAACCGATTTTGCCTGCTTTCACGTCTTCGACCGCTTTGTCGAAAGGCTTGACGCCGAACTCCTTGTCGATCAGCCCTGCTTTGTACATGTCCTGAAGCTTCTGCAGCACCGGTTTTATTTCCGGTTGAACGCTGCCATAGACGAGCTCTCCAGATGCATCCTTCAAATAAAATCTCGGATAAGCGTGATAGCCGCTGAAAAATCCTTCTAAATAAAGCTCCTTCGACAAAAACATGCCGTACGTGTCATGCTTGCCGTTGCCGTCCGGATCTTGCTTGGCGAAAGCTTCGGCAATCCGTACCAGATCGTCCATCGTCTTTGGTTCGGGTATATGCAGCTTTTGAAGCCAATCCGTCCGAAGCCAGATCATCTGGGCGTATTCAATCGCAGCGCCGCTTTCCGGAATCGCCATCAGCTTGCCGTCGATCGTCGCCGCTTTCAGCGGGTTGGGACCGTCCTCGAGATGGAACCGCTTCGTAAGAGCCGAAGCGTACGTTTCATAAATGTCCGTCAGATCCATCAGCATGTCGGCATCCGCAAGCTGCTTCAATTGACGCGAGTTCACCAGCGAAAATTCCGGCAGATCGCCCGAAGAGACCGCAACATTCATCTTCTGCTCGGCTTGATCGCTTCCGACTACCCAGACGTACTTCAGCTTGATGCCGAGCTCGTCCAAATACGCTTTCGTCCAAATATTGTTTTCAATCGTATCTCCCTTATCGTATTTGTAGGTACCATCGACGATCCGGGCGCTCGTAATCTCGATCGGGGGATCGTATTTGCCGGGCGGCGAGGTGGGAGGCGGGCTTTCCGCTTCCTTGCCGCCTGTTTCCATAGGGACAACTGCGGAAGGTTTGCTCTCGTCCACGTCCACTTCCGATTCCGACGTGGAACAGGCTGCTGTGAAGAAAAGAAACTGCGACGCTGCTATGACCGCTGCCATTCGGGTCCGCATGGCCGATCCGTTCATCGTTGTATCCCCTTTGCAAACAATGATTGTTTGTTACTTTGATTATAGAAACTGAGCGGAGCTGCGGCTATCGTACATTCTCAACTTTCGTCAACCGATTTCTACTTGTTGAATCGGTCCCGGTATTCCTGCGGCGTGATGCCTTCCCTGCGCTTGAACAGCCGGGCGAAATACGTCGGCGTTTCGATTCCGATGCTTCGGGCGATTTCGTGTATTTTCATCTGCGTTTCGGCGAGATGCGATTTCGCCCGCTGCATCCGAATATCATTAATGTAGTCGACCAGTCCGATTCCTGTCGTCTGCTTGTACAACCGCGACAAATAAATGGGGTTCAAGTACACCACATCGGACAGCGCCGTGAGCGATAAATCCCGGTCAAGATGATCCGCTATATATTGATGCAGCTTACGGATAACTTGGTGAGTCCGCTCTCGCTGATCCTCGATGCTTTCGTCCAAGAGCCGTGCGGACAGCTTGATCAAATCGTCAAGGGCTACCGTATAGGGCTTCTCCGCACGGAATTCCAGGATCGCCTCGATTCCGGCATCGGCTTTCAGCAAATGCGGCGCCCACCGGCTTATCTCGGACAATAGATGCGCGGCAACCGAATAATACACTTCAAGATACAGGGAAGTATGAAACCCTGATGCGAGGCATGCTTTCAGCTCTTGAACCACCTCCGCAAACCGGTCGTGCTGGCGCAGATCCGTCAATTCGATGTCGCTCAGCCGCCTAATGATCGTCTTTACCGTTTGGCGGTGACTGTCCGAAGCGGCGGCGGGAACGTCGGCAAACGGCGTCCCCTCGCACACGATCATTTCTCCGCTGCTGCCGAGGCCTCGTACGAGCAGCTTGCGCAAACGCTCGAATGCATGATAAAGCCTATCCCACATCACCGGACCTTGTCCGACGGCAAAAGAGACGGGGAGTTTGCACAGCTGCTTCATGGATGAGCGGATCATTTCCACCGTTTCCACAATAAACAAGCGAAGCTGATGCTCCCCGTAGTAAGGTTCAACCGCTTCCGAATTTCCTTCTTTTTCACTCGCTTGCACGAACATGGCGAAATGGGTACTATCGAGCGGAATCATATAAAATCGCTCTTTGACAAAATATTCCCCGCTCATATTCTGCAGCGCATAGGTCATCAGCGCCCGGTCCGCGGCGCTTTCGTAACCGCTCCAATCGTCGACGCGTCCGATAATCGGCCAGACCGGCCGGGAAGCGTCGAGCGGAATGCGCAGCTCGGCGAACGTTGCCGGCGCGATGTCCGCAGGCGCGAAAACGCCGTTGCAAATTTTGCGCAGATGCTCCTTGCTTAAAGCGGGGAGCGCCTCATGAAGCTGCTTGCGAGCTTGATCAATAAACGCTTCGCTTCGCCGTTCCGCATCCAGACTGTCCAGCGCTCTTCGCACGGCGTCGACGATATGGTCGTCTTCCTCGGTTTTCAGCACATAATCAAAAATGCCGCTTCTTAAAGCATTGTGAGCGTAATGAAAGTCGTTGTGGCTGGTCAAAAAAATGACTTTGCACTGCGGCCATAAACGATGTATTTCCCGCTGCAGCTGCAAGCCGTCCATTCCGGGCATGGCGATATCGCTTAACACGACGTCGCATTTCGTCCTCCCGAGCAGCTTCAGCGCCATTTTCCCGGAATACGCGCGATAAATGTCAAGATCGGCAAAAGCCGATTGTTCGAATAATTCGTAAATGCCGTCGACGATCATCTTTTCATCGTCCACAATCAGCAGCCTGTTCATTGCCTATTCCTCCTCTACTCTATCTTTCTCATCCTGAGGCTTCGAGGAAAGGGGAAGAACGACTTCCGCTTTCAACCCGCCCAGTTGGCTGCGCTCCAGCCGCACGCCGCTTTCATTGCCGAATTTGATGCGAAGCCTGCGATGCACATTGAACAGCCCGGTCGATTCGGGCGGCTCAAGCTCGGCGTCGAGCGCTTGTCTAAGACGAGGCAGCTCGGCATCCTCCAAGGAATCCCCATTGTCTTCTACACCGATGGTTAATACGCCCCCGTGTTCGCTTACTTGGAACGAAACGGCGATGATGCCGTCCTTCTCCGGATCGGTCAACCCGTGCTCGTAGCAATTTTCGAGCAGCGGCTGCAGGATTAGACGAGGGACCGGAATTCGCCCGACCCATGGCGGAGGATCGGGAAAATCGATTTCGACATGCCCGGCGTAGCGGTATTTTTGAATTTCGACATAGGTCCGGGCAAATTCCAATTCTTCCGTAAGCGGCACCTCTTGCTGACTGTTGTGCGTAATATACTGGTAATAACGTCCGAGATATTTGGCGAAGCGCATCACATTTTCCGTTTCGTGGACTTTGGCCATACGATAAATGATAAAAAAGCTGTTGTACAAAAAATGGGGATTGATCTGGAGCTGCAGCTGCTTCAACTCGGATATCCGCACGCGGTATTGATGTTCGATCACTTCATGAATAAGCACCTTCAGCCTGCCGATCATGCTGTTGTATTGCGAATACAAATAGGAAAATTCGTCCCGGTTTCTGCTGACGATCGGAGCGTCCAAATTGCCGTGCTCAACCTTTCGGAAGGCTACGACCATTGTGCGCAGCGGCCGATGGATCAAACGGTAGATCAAATAAGAGAACAAAACGACGACGATTGCCGAGACGATCGAAAGCAGCCAGTAGCCGTCTCTATACTTCCGCAAAGATCCGAGAACGACCTTTTCCGGCAGGTAGGTAAGCAATGTGGCGTCGAGAGAAGAGGATTGTTCGAAGGCTACGATATACGGCGTTCCGTCGACCGTAACTGTCCGGTAACCGGACCCGCCGGAAGCTTCGCGCTCTGAGACGGCTAACAATCCGAGCCCCCGCGCCAGCTCGGCTGCATCGATATCGCCTTCACCCTGCGTCCGGTCGGAAACCTGCCAGCGCAAGCGGCTGTCGAAGAGCACAACGCCGCCCTCCGCATTGTCGGAGAGCCGGCTGAGAACGCGGCGGATTTCCGCTTTGTCGATCTCCACCGCAATGACAAATTGCTGGTCCTCACGCCTGCCTATTTCCGGGTAGGGAACGCTGATGAACAAGCGGTCGCTGTAAGTCAGAAATGGCGATACATAACGGTTTGTCGGCTGCGAAAGCTCTCGGAACGCGCCTGGATCGATCGGATCGATGATATTGTCTGTGGATAAAGTCCGATCGATCGATGCGATCGAAATGCCGACGCTCAAAATATATGGATTCGATGTTTTTAACAAGCCGAGACGGCTTCTAAGCCTATTGATGACGATAGTCTTGTCGAAATCCTCCATAATGGCGGCGGAGTTGCTTAGCTTAGTCAAATCGGCATCGTTGACGAATTCCTGCTCGAGACGAATGATGCGGTCGAAGTCCGTTTCAAGAGAGTCCATATGGAACTGTACCCGCGAATATAGCGAGGCTGTAATCTGGTCTTTTACGCTGCGGGACGCCGAGTCGTTCATATTCAAGCTTAATGCGTACAGCGGAATAAGCACGATCATGAAAGCAAATACCAATTTCGCAAAAATCGACCGCATCATGTTTCTGAACCGGTTCATTCCACGTCCCCTTTTCTCCGCAGCCCGCCTTGAACGAAAGAAAATCGCCCCGTTTCGGCAAAGATCGAGTCTTTCGGAAGTCTTTTCCTCTATCATAAGAAAAATAAGGAGACATGACTATCGGACAATCTATACAATCGATGTCCGATTTCAACTAGTTTACAATCCGGGTTTTGCTTCTGAAGCGACTGCATAAAAAAAAGCTATAGAACAAGGCATACAGCCATGATCTACAGCTTTTTTTCTAATTGCTATTGCAGCATTCGATGAATAATCGTTGCCGCTTCCGCCCGGGTTGAGATCCCCTGCGGAACGAATGCGCCCGCTTCGCGGCCTTGGATCAGTTGAAGCGCCGCCGCTGCCCGCACGTATTCAACGGCCCAAGTCGCCACAGCCGATTCATCGCTGAAGGCGGATGCCAAGCTGCCGTCCAGCTTCACACCCTTATGAATAACGTAAGCGCGCATCATCATGGCAACCATCTCTTGTCGTGTAATAACGCCATTCGGATCAAAGACGGTTTCGCTTTTTCCATTAACAATCCCTTTTTGAACGGCAATGGAAATCGGTTCTTCGTACCATGCGCCTTTCTCTACATCGGTAAATGGTTGAATTCCCGATGGATTCGTTAGCTTCATTCCTTTAACAAGCAATGAAGTAAACTCTGCGCGCGTGATCGCACGATCCGGTTCAAACGTTGAGCTGCTCGTACCTGAAATGATATGCTTCGCCGTTAGTCGTTCGATGACATCGGCAGCCCAGTGAGAAGCGGAAACATCGTCAAACGACTTTTTGAACTCCAGTACCGCATATTTACTGAAATGGCGAATGTCGATAGAGATTTGACCGTTAACCGTTTCCCCGCCGATATACGACAAAGAGCCGTCATCAGCAATGTAGTATACACCGGCCAGATTCTCATTAACAGAGGAATCCACCTTGAACTGTAACGTTAACGGTTGATTGAAGACAGTGAAATCGGTTGTTTCTCCGCTTTTGGTGACAAAGGATAATCCAAAATCAATAATTTCGCCGGAAAGCTTGATCGAAGCATGATTGGAAGACTGGAGCTGCCCGATCAGCTTCGCGGATTCCGAATGCGGCAAAACGTCCATTTTCAACTCGATCGTGCCGGTCTCCAAAGCTTCCTTCGATATGCTGCCGGTTAATTGCTCCAACAATCCGAAAGGAATTTCCAGTGTTAAATTATCTTTTACGACCACTAACGGATTTGGTCCGATAACTTCAATCGCATCGGCCGGAAGAACAATTCGGTTGACGTTTTGCGGAACGATAACCTCAACTTTTCCATTCGCAGCAGCCTTTTGAAGCTCGTTACGGTCTATTACATGCACGTTGTTGCCGGTTGACGGTGTAGAGGAATGATCATTATCGCCACCACTTCCATCGGTTCCGGAAGACGGCTGTTCCGGTGATTTCTCAAGACGAGCGATGGCAGCTTCAGCCGCTGTCAGCACGGACAGATTCGTAATGTCTGCATCTATCGCACCTAAACTCTTCGCTTCGTTCACTGCCGCGCGGGCCGCTACAACCGCCGTTTTGTCCGCCAGCATAATGGCGGCAGGCAGTGACGCTATTGCGGACTTCGCTTTTTCGATCGCCTGTTCTAATGGGGTTGGCGTTGGCGTCGGTGTTGACGTCGGCGTCGGTGTTGGTGTTGGTGTCGGTGTTGGCGTCGGTGTTGGTGTTGGCGTCGGTGTTGACGTCGGCGTCGGTGTTGGTGTTGGTGTCGGTGTTGGCGTCGGTGTTGGTGTTGGCGTTGGCGTCGGCGTCGGTATCGGCGTTAACCGTTGATTGATTTTGTATTCCAGCTTTGACTTGCCGTCTATTGCCGTTACACGGATGACCGTTTGCTTCGATTCCGGAAGCACCTCCGTCGAAACCGTCGCTTGCACTTGTGTCGCGGTCGCCTGAATATTCGCATTCGTTGGTATCGTTGACGTATATTCCAGCACTCCCGGGGAGAAGCCTTCAAGCGCCGTTCCGTTTACGGTAATGGAAGACAAAGTCGCATCGGTTTCCGGCACAGCAATACGGGACAATGAGACGCCTGCATCCGGCGCGTAAAAAATCGAACCGTCTATTCCGATCGTCATGCTATTCAAGAAATCATTAACGATAATTTTGTATTGCAGCGTCTCCGGGTCAACGGCAATAATTTTCCGGGACAGCGTCGTATACAGCAAACCGTCCGGCGCCCATCTGAGGTGGAACGGCATCCATTTGCTAGTGCTGTATGTGCTCGGTTGAATCATCTTGCTCTTGACGATCTGCTTCGTCTTGACATCCATTGCAAAGATAGTGCCGTCTACCGCTCCCCACAGCAATCCATCGGGACCGAAAGTTAGTTCTCCGATCATGCGGGGGGCCTCGTCGATGCCGGGAATGTTCAGCGTAAATTCGTCAATCTTTTTCTCATTCGCTACATCCCATACGAAAATTTTGGCTTGCGGTTCGGAAGGTTCGATTCCAAGCCCTCCCCAAACGGTCGTACTGCCGTATAGGAGCCCATCCTTATAAGCCAAACCGATTATGCTTTGGTTTTTTACCACTTGATCATGATCATACTGCTTCCATGTATCCGCAGCTTCATCATAGATAGCCAAAGCCCCGCCCAGAAAGCCGTAATCCGGCACCGTTCCGACAAATAGCTTGTTATCGCCGGAAGTGATCGCGAACGGACGATCCTGATGGGAAATTTTATACTCGTACTCCGGGTTTTGGTTCAGCAAAACGGGTTGAGTCGGATCGTAGCTATACATAATGGCCGATACATAAGTGCCGTAATAAACCTTATTATTCATAAATCCGATGCCTTCCGGCTGTGCAAATGAAGATACGTTCACATCGGTTTTGTTCGTGAACGGATTATAAATGCTCATCCCGCGCTGGTATCCGCCAAAGTACAATCTCCCGTCAAAGCCGCGCTCTATGCCTTGGATTCGAACCGGCTGCGGGTCGATCGCCAGCTCAACGAACGAAATCCAGTTATCCTCCGGATCATACAGCATGTATTCGCCATATTGCGTTACCATAGCGAGTACGGTTTTTCCCGCTTTTTCGCCGCTGTTCAATTTGATCCATGTCATGTCTTTGACACGGGTCGTATCGGGAAGCGGTACCGCAAGCGGAATTTCGGTCGACTCTTTCGTGCGGATATTGTATTTATAAAGCTTCGTTACATTTTTGTAGTAAATTTCATCGGTATTTTCGGGGTTTGGCTCCGCGATCATATTACTGTACGTGAAGGTGCCGTCGATCGTATTCGTTTCCAAATCCCAAACAACCATGTTCACCGTGCTTACGGAAACAAACAGCTTGTTTTTGACTTTGAATACATCGGCAATCGTATTTGTATTGCCGCTATGCCCGGGAATGACGATTTCCGTTTTTTCGCCGGTTACACGATCCACCTTGAACAATTGAACCGTCGTTCCAAGCCCCGCATAAATGTATTGCTCGTCGACAGCTATTCCCCTTACATATTGCTGCCCGGACTTTACGGTGCCATAATTCCGGAATCGTTTAGCCGCAATATCGTACTCGAACAATTTGCCGTGCGTATCCGGGTTATACGTTCCTCCGTAAATTTTACCGTCGATTTCTTCAATATCCCACACCCAGTTGTCCGCGGTATTGTAACCGAGCGATTCCACCTTCATTTCGGCCGGTAAATAGCGGTATAAGGTTCCGTCTCCCGTGCCGGCAAAATATACGTTTTTATCGGAACCGATGGTCATGGCCCATGTCGCTTCTGTTTTTGGAATATCTTGTTTAAATTTGAGCGCTCCTGTTTCGGCATCTACAGCATAAAATGTGCCTGGCAAACCATTCGTAACGAAGTATACCTCGTTCTCGCCTTTCGCATTCGTTTGAATCGCTCCCGATTGCCCAAGGTTTACATTAACCATAGGTCCAAGATTAACCGGCGCTTCATATTGACGATCGAGCGGCACCTCCGGCGGTAAAACTTCCATGGCGATATCATCGAAATAAGCCTCCGTCAAACTCGGCTCGCCCGAATACAACGCAGCCTTAGCATAAGCCGCCCCTGCCGGAACGGTGCTAATAATTCGCATTTCCGTCCATTTGTTTTTACCCAATGTCACACTTCCAAACAATTCTTGTTTAGCGCCAATTTGTTCCCCGGCCGTGTTATAAAAGTATATTTCCGGGACAATATTGTGCGTTTGATTGATTACATACACGTTCGATTTCAATGTAACGGTTGTGCCTGGAGTAACCGAAACGCCGCTGCTGATTACCCTTAATCCTGCTGTCGTGGAAATATCCTTGAAGTGCAGGCTTTTTGTTCCGCTGCGGACCGGATCACTAGACAGCTTGATTTCCCCGCTTGTACCTGCAGCTATACGCCAACCTGGAATATTGCCGTTTTCCAATGCGGCTTCAAATCCCGGATTGACGATGGAAGCGGCAGGTCCCGGCTCCTGTGGAGTGGCCGGTACGATCGTTACGTTAGCATCGTCGACGTACACTTTGGTGAGGCTTGGAAAGCCGGAATAGAGTCCCACTTTGACGTAAGCCGTATTCGCAGGAGCCTTCGCGCTGACGGAAAGATTGTGCCACGCTCCGACAGGAACAGCGGTATTGCCGTAATTCACGAAAGTATTCGGCGCGATTTCCGCTCCGGCAGCCGTGTAATAATGAATAACCGGCTGAATGCCATGCGATTGATCTGCGGCTGCAGCTTTGTATACGTATACATTATAGGAAACCGTATCGCCGGCAGACGCTTTGATGGAGTTGCTTAACATTCGAAATGCGCCGATTGGTGAGGTACCGTTCACTTTATCTTGGAAATATAAGCTGCTGGAGCCCGTTCTTGCCTGTGCGCTGCTGATTTCAATGCTGCCGTTCGCTTCAGTAGCCGCATCGACGGTCCAGCCGGGAATCGCTCCGTTCACCGGGGCAGCTTCAAATCCGGGGTTTTCCAGGCCCGATGTCGGTTCCGACGGCGCAGGCGGCTCCGGATCAGCCGATACAATCGTTAGTTTAGCGTCGTCGAGATATACCTTTGTTAGGCTCGGGAACCCAGAGTAAAAGCCTACCTTGATGTAGGCGGTATTTGCCGGCGCTTTCGCATTGACGGAAAGATTGTGCCACGCTCCGACAGGAACAGCGGTATTGCCGTAATTCACGAAAGTACTCGGCGCGATTTCCGCTCCGGCTGCCGTATAATAATGAATTACCGGCTGAATGCCATGCGATTGATCCGCGGCAGCGCCCTTGTATACATAAACATCAAATGTCACCGTGTCGCCAGCTGATGCTGCAACGGGGTTGCTTAACATTCGAAATGCGCCGTTTGGCTGGGCGCCGTTCACTTTATCTTGGAAATATAGGCTGTTGGAGCCCGTTCTTACCTGTGCGCTGCTGATTTCAATGCTGCCGTTCGCTTCAGTAGCCGCATCGACGGTCCAGCCCGGAATAACACCGTTTTCCGAATTCATTTCAAATCCCGGATTCGCGAGACCGCTAAGAATCGGGCTGCCCGTCCCGTCAACTGCCGCAGCAGCTGAAGGAATGGAGATCATTCCGAACACGAGCGAGAGACAGAGCAGAAAGACAAGCAAGTGTTTGGGCGATTTTTTCGTCACTCGGATCACCTCTTAATCGATTTTAGAATTGGAGCGCTCCCAAATTGAGCGATACATATTTTTTTCATGGATATAAAAATTGAACTTCCGCTTGCAAGCTGCGAAAACTTGGATCTACGGCACGAAAGACACCCCTTCCGTCCATCTTAATGATTGTTTCAAGTTGATGCTGAGAATAGATCATCACCTCCTTTACAACTTCCGATCCGCCCATTTGCCGGAGAGCGTATCGGCCATCTCGACGATGTGCTGCCCGAATCGCTGCGGCTCGCTCCCCGGGGTTAAACGGAGCTGCTGCATCAGCTTCCGGATGCTTTCCTGCAGATCGGTTAACATAGCGACAATTTGCGCCTTGCGCTCCTCCGTCGCATTCGCTTTTTCCGGGTCGACAACCCTTGCCGGAAATAAGGGAGTATTCCAATAAGTGATCTGCCCCAGCTTCGATTCGAGCTCCTTGAATAAAAATCGGACGGCCTCCCGCTCCCCTTCCGGATAATAAGCGTAATAATCCCGGGCAATCCCCTCGATGTCGTCACTCCATAGGGCGCGGCAAAACACATAACTGTTGAAGCTGTGCACCCATTTCCATGGATAGGGATCCGCCCCCCTATACGGAACAACCAAATTGACGATACCGTGGACTTGGAGCTTTTCGTAAAAAGCGATATCCGCCGCAATACGGTTCGGCAAAAACGCAAACAGCTGCGAGAGCATAAAGTGATCGCTGTAATATTCAAATATCGTCAGCTTGCGCCCCGTTTTTCGAACAGCGTTATTCCAATCCAATAAAGCTTGCTTCGCCCTCCCGTCCGTATCACGCGGACTATCGTCGTACCCGTGCCGGTAATCCCGGCCCCAATAAGCGAGAAGCGTATCCGCAATGCGGGAGGCCTCCGTATCGTTTCGCTCCAGCATGCTCCAAGAGAGCCCGGCATTGTAGGCAATATGCTCGACTTGTACCGTCAATCCCGCCTGATGAAAGCAGGTATCCAGCTTCTCCGTAAATTGGAGATACGACTCCAGGAAACCGCTTTCCTCCTTGGCGGCAATATCCTCCGGCCATAAAGAAACCCGGGTCAAATTCGGCACGTTCCGACAGTAAGCTGCAATATCGTTCAGCAGAAGCTCCTGCAATCCGGGATCCCGGAAGTTGACTTGCGCTTTTGCCGTGTACGGATGATCTGGAATCAGATTCGGGTACCGATCCATTCCTTTTTTCAAAAAGAACATGAGGCTGTGGCCGCCGAGCGTGACGGAAATGCCGCGCTTCGCAATTTCCGGGGCGATTTCCCCGCCAACCTGATCCCACAAGGAAAATGTAAAAAACAATTCGTTAATTTTATTTTTGCCGAACCAATCGATCATCGATTTCAAATAGTCCGGCTCGTTGATCGTCTCAAATACGAAGCCCCTTCGTTCCATTCTCGGCGAATAGTGCCGATACCGCTTCAGCCCCGTCCCCGGTGTACCCGGGGTATACTTCTCTTGAAAGGAGCCCGCCTTGGCGATTGTCGGCTCCTGAACGGGATAAATCCAGTGAAAGCCCCATTGTTCCTGGGCGTACTGATAAACGGCATATAAGGTGGCTCTCTCCGATCTCCCGGAAAGCATCCATTCATCCTCGGTCTCTATAATGACAAAGTCGTCCGAATGACGGCCTTCCCCATTCAACGCCGCTTTCAACAAACCTGGCTTACGGTTCTCCAGATCGCCCCATGTCCCGATCCAAACCTGCTCAGGGGCGGGGTCCGGCTCGAATCCCGTAAGCTTCTTGCTCTTGTCCAGCAGCCTATACCATTCCTCGCCTGCAAACGACAAAACCGGATGCTCTCTAGGAAGTTCAGCTGTGTTCATGAAATCCTCGCTCCTTCCTCGGTTCCCAATTCGGCGCCGCCTTTCAGCAATCGCTCTTGCAATTCGCGGATAGGCACGTCGATTGCAGCGCACCCGTACCGGGCAGCCAACGCCGCAGCAGCTCCCGCCGCCTGACCGATCGCCATGCAGCTCGGCGTCAGTCGAGTTGTCGCCTGCGCTTCGTGCGTCGTCGAGATACATCTTCCTGCAAGCAGCAGATTCGAAATTTGCAGCGGCACGATACTGCGGTAAGGAATGTCGTAGGCGCCGCCCTCGCGGATGAAATTAGCCGTAACGCCCTTGCCTTCCGGGTTATGAATGTCAATCGGATAGCCGCTTCTTGCAATCACGTCATCGAATCTTCTTCCGTCCAGCACATCCTCGCCGCTAAGCACATAATTCCCGATAATTCGACGAGTCTCCCTGATGCCGATCTGTGTGCCGACAGCCGATACTTTCGCTTGCTCAAAGCCGGGAATCCGCTCTTGGAAAAAGCGTTCCAGTAAAAGCACCTGCCTGCGCCCTTCGATTTCCGCCTTCGTCAAGTCTTCGATCTTCGTCGGATCGAGCCCCGAAACACGGGATACGTTGATAAGCACTTCATCTTCGTTCGGACCGGTGAAAAATAAGACGCCTTCCCGCTCGATCGGCAAATCGGCCTCCTGCCATTTGCTGTAGAAGCCCATCACGCCGGTCAGCGGCAGCTCATCCAGCTCCGCAATCATCGATTTTTTGTAAAATTGCTGAGGGTTCTGCTGCATGTATCGCTTCACCTTATCCAGTTCTACGCCTCTCATGCGGAATTTCATCGTCATAGGCTGAACTTTGTTGTCCGCATTCCCCTGCTCCCATGGAGCGCCAGCCATATAAGCTACGTCGCCGTCGCCTGTCGCATCGACGAACACCTTCGCTTTGAGCTCGGTTATCCCGCTTTTGTGCTGCAGCATTACGCTGCTTATCCGGCTTTCCTCCGTCTTGACGCCCGTGGCGGACGAATGCAGCAGCACGTCCGCACCTGCCTCCTGCAGCATCTCTTGCACTACGACCTTATACATCTCCGGATGATAAGGAGTCAATGTATGAACGAATCCGATCGTATCCCGCAGATGCCCGGGCGACGCTCCCACCGCCATTAACCGGTCCACGATTTCCTGCGCGATGCCTCGAATGACTTGCTCTCCTGCTGCGGAATGAAACGTCATCCACGGATATACAAGCGCGATTGTCGACATTCCCCCAAGAAATCCATAACGCTCGATGAGTATCGTCTTGGCGCCGTTCCTTGCAGCGCTGATCGCTGCCGCGACCCCAGCCGGCCCTCCTCCGAGTATCGCCGTATCGTATTGCAGTTGTTTTTCATTCAAATGGCTTTTGTCATTCCTCTCTGTCTTTTTGGAGCGCTCCCATTCGTGCCCAAAAGAAACGGGCCAGGCAAAAAGCGCTAACCCGCTTTGTCCGCTTACCCATTCAGCACCGCATTGTTACGTACTGCCCCGTACGATCAGTTCATTGGCAATAAAAATATCTTTGGACTCGTTCTCGCCCAGTTCGCCACGCAACATATCCATCAATAGCCCGACAGCCTCCCGGCCTAGCTTGAGCTTGTCTTGATGCACCGTTGTCAACGGCGGCGAAAAGTACGACGCTGCCTGAATATCGTCGTATCCGACGACAGCAACGTCCTGAGGAACCCGGAAGCCCCGCTCAAAGAGCGATTCCATCGCGCCGAAGGCCATCAAATCGTTGGCGGCGAATACCCCGTCAAATCGGATATTTCTCTCGATCAGCCGCTTCATCTGCAGGCGCGCTTCCGCTTGATCCGCCATTCCGCCGATGATAAGCGACGGATCAACGTCGACGCCCGCTTCTGTCAGCGCCTGATAATAACCGGCAAAACGTTCGTTTTCATGGTATGTATGGACGAGGCCCTGAATATATGCAATTTGCCTTTTCCCTCGTTCCAGCAGATGCTTCGTCGCTTGATACGCGCCGCCGCGGTAATCGGATGTTACGCAAGCGAGAGGCAGATGGTCGTAGCTTCTCTTCCCTACAAGCACATACGGGATGTGCTGCTGGCGATAATAGAGCAAATATTCCTGCTGAATATGTTCGCCCATAATGATGAGGCCGTCTACTTTCTGTCTTAAGACGATCCGCTTCCAATATTCCCGGTCCGAATCCATCCGGTTGGCGAATAAGACCAGATCGTAGCCGCTTGCGGCGGATTCCGTCTGTAAACCCTGCAGCACTTCATAGAAAATATGGTGTGTGAGGAAATTCGGATTTTGTCCGAATACCATCACTCCGATATTCCCGGTTTTGCCGCCGGCAAGACTTCTCGCTTGAGGATGGGGCACATAGCCGGTTTGCTCAATAATGCTTAGAACTTTGTCCCGCACCTCCGGCTTTACGCCAGGCTGGTCGTTGACCACTCGCGACACGGTTCCTCTCGAAACGCCGGCAAGCTTAGCAATGGATTCCAACGTATGCTTCATAAACCACCTATAGAGTTCCAAATAGGAACTTCGCTTTTATGGGAGCGCTCCAAATATTAATATGTTCATATTATGTTGGAATCCGTTTTAAAAGTCAAACAAAACTTGATGCAGAACTACATAAGTCCGTCTCCGATCCATCGTTCACTTGCAGTGCGTTTCCTTGACGTAAACATCGGGGTGCCTGTAGGAAGCCGTTGGTGTATTATAGGGAAGAAGACTCTTATGTACACGGCTATGCGCCGTTCAGGGAGGCCGACCAATGAACCGGGATAAAGCGTATTTCATTGCGAGATTATTTACGTCGAATAATCACCGGCAACGGGAACTGTTAATGAGTTTGCCGTCGCTAAAATTCCTCCAAACGTAATGGAACCTACGAAATCAAACACGTCTATCGTAATGGTTATGCACGAACCGTGCGATTAGTGTAGAAAACCTTATTGTTCATAAGGCTGTCCTCACTATTTCACTGGTAAAATGCTCGTTCTCGCCCAGTAGTGAGGCAAACGAAACTATCAATTTGGTTTGCCTCACTAATAATTGCGTTTGCCTCATTACCTCACCAAAACACGGGTTTTCCGTGTGAAATAGTGAAGTTTGCCTCACTGATAATAACCTTTGCCTCATTATGACGATGACCATGA
The DNA here is from genome assembly GCF_003285015.1 of Paenibacillus contaminans. Taxonomy (GTDB): domain Bacteria; phylum Bacillota; class Bacilli; order Paenibacillales; family NBRC-103111; genus Paenibacillus_V; species Paenibacillus_V contaminans. The sequence goes on from NZ_QMFB01000004.1 coordinate 95,300, forward strand.
CGATCACGATCTGTTGCACGATCAAATGCCTTACATCCAAAAATCTAAAATGTAAGAGTTCAAACGCTGCTGGCAGCATAATATAACCGAAAAACAAGGATAAACGCCTATCGGCGTCATTGACGCTGGTGTTTACCGAGATTTAGAGCCGCTTCCACGATATACTTTCTGAAAAATAAGAAAAAGCCGCGCAACAGCGCGACCTTAATGAAGCTCTTATTCGTTAGCTTCCATCCATTGAAAGTGAAAGCTTCCTTTACGATCGATCCGCTCAAACGTATGCGCTCCGAAATAATCCCTCTGCGCTTGCAGCAAATTAGCCGGCAGCCTCTCCGTGCGATAGCTGTCATAATACGCTAAGGCGGAAGCGAAAGCGGGAACCGGAATACCCGATGTGACGGCGACAGAGACTACTTTTCTCCATGCTTCCTGATAGTTTGCGATAACCCCGCTGAAGTAATCGTCCAGAAGCAGGTTTCTTAATTCCGGGTTACGGTCGTAAGCGTCCTTGATGTTTTGTAAAAATCTTGCGCGAATAATGCAGCCCCCGCGGAAAATCATCGCAATGCCGCCATAGTTCAAATCCCAATTATAAGCGTCGGATGCGGCCCTCATCTGAGCAAAGCCTTGCGCATATGATGCGATTTTGCTGGCATACAACGCTTGGCGAACATCCTCGACGAATGCTTTAGGATCCCCCTCATAGCTTGAGGCCGCAGGGCCTTGAAGCCGCTTGGATGCAGCCGCTCTTTCCTCTTTCATCGCCGAGATAAACCTTGCAAACACGGATTCGGTAATGATGGACAACGGCACTCCCAAATCCAGCGCGCTTTGGCTTGTCCATTTGCCGGTCCCTTTCTGTCCCGCCGAATCGAGGATGACGTCCACCATCGGTTTGCCCGTATCCGGATCGGTCTTCGCGAAAATATCGGCTGTGATTTCGATCAAATAGCTGTCCAGCTCGCCATTGTTCCATTCGGAGAAAATGTCATGCAGTTCGCTTGGCGTTAAGTTCAGAACATCCTTAAGCAGGTGATACGCTTCGCCGATAAGCTGCATATCGCCGTATTCGATGCCGTTGTGGACCATTTTGACATAATGGCCGGCGCCGTCTTCTCCGATATAGGTCGTGCAAGGCTCCCCGTTCACTTTGGCCGAAATGGCGGTCAAGATCGGCTCTACCAGCTCGTACGCGTCTTTTTGCCCGCCCGGCATAATCGCAGGACCGTGCAGCGCTCCCTCTTCGCCGCCCGAAACGCCTGCGCCGATAAAGCGGAAGCCTTGGGCCTGCAGCTCTTTATTTCTTCTCTGCGTATCGGGAAAATAGGCGTTGCCGCCGTCGATGAGAATATCCCCTGGACTCAGGTAAGGCACGAGCTGCCGGATCGTATCGTCCGTCGCTTGTCCCGCTTTAACCATGATTATTATTTTTCGCGGCGTTTCCAGCGATAAAACGAATTGTTCGACGCTATAAGTGCCTTGAAGGTTCTTTCCTTGCGCTTCCTCGACAAGCTCTTTCGTTTTCTCCGGCGACCGATTATATACGGCGACCGAGAAACCTTTGCTTTCGATATTCAATGCGAGGTTTTTCCCCATGACGGCTAAGCCGACTACGCCGATTTGCTGTTTGTTCATGATAGCTGCCTCCGTGTCATTCCTGTCCTTTAAACGATAAACGTTTGATAAGCTCGGCTTTGTGCGCTTCAAAACCGGGTTTGCCCAGCAGCGCGAACATATTGATCTTATACGCCTCCACGCCCGGCTGATCGAACGGGTTCACCCCAAGCAGCAGTCCGCTGATTCCGCATGCCTTCTCGAAGAAGTAAACCATTTCGCCGTACGTATATTCGTTCAGCTCGTCAAGCTCTACGATCAGATTCGGCACGCCTCCGTCAACGTGGGCAAGCCGCGTTCCTTCAGCCGCCTTCCTGTTTACTTCATCCATCGTCAAGCCCGCAACAAAATTCAAGCCGTCCAAATTGTCCGAATCCTCTTGTATGGTAATCTCCACCCGCGGCTTTTTCACCGCAAGAACCGTTTCAATGAGATCGCGCCGGCCTTCCTGGATATACTGTCCCATCGAGTGCAAATCGGTCGAAAAATCGACGGATGCGGGATAAAGCCCCTTCTGGTCTTTGCCTTCGCTTTCGCCGAACAGCTGCTTCCACCATTCGGAAACAAAATGCAAGGACGGCTCGAAGTTAGCGAGCAGCTCGATCGTTTTCCCTTTGCGGTAAAGGGCATTTCGTACGGCCGCATATTGATAGCACTCATTGGAGCGAAGATCGGAATTGTTATATTTCCGTGCTGCCGCTGCTGCTCCCGCCATCATCCGATCGATGTCGAGTCCGGCAGCGGCGATCGGAAGAAGTCCTACGGCAGTTAGAACGGAATAACGGCCGCCCACATCGTCGGGAATGACGAACGTTTCATAACCTTCCGCATCGGCAAGCTTCTTTAATGCCCCTTTGGAAGCGTCGGTTGTGGCAAAAATACGTTTTCGCGCTTCCTCCCGCCCGTATTTCTTCTCCATATAATCCCGCAAAATGCGGAATGCGATGGCCGGTTCCGTCGTCGTTCCCGACTTGGAAATGACATTCAGGGAAATATCCTTGCCCTCCAGCAGCTCCAAAAGATGGGTTAGGTACGTAGAGCTGATATTTTGACCGGCAAAATAGACTTGAGTATTTCCGTTCATCTGATTATGAAACGTATGGGACAACGCCTCGATTGCGGATCTTGCGCCCAAATAGGAGCCGCCGATGCCGATGACGACCAAAGCGTCGGAATGGGCGCGAATACGCTCGGCAGCTTGCTTGATTCTCGCAAACTCTTCTTGATCGTACTGAAGCGGCAAATCCACCCAGCCCATATAATCGGACCCGGGACCATCCTTCTCATGAAGCATGCGATGAGCCGCATTCACATACTCGCTTAAATAATCCACTTCATGCTGTCCGATAAAGGATAACGCATGGGAATAATCAAATGAAATCGCCATCTGGAAAGCCTCCTTCAAATACTCATCTATTCGTCGCAGCTTGCAGCTGCGCTGTTTTTCTCCAATCGGCTGCGAATTTCTCCATCCCTTGATCCGTTAGCGGATGCTTGGAAATTTGCTCGATTACCGAGAACGGAATCGTCGCGATATGCGCGCCTGCCATCGCTACACGGGTTACGTGGTCCGGATGGCGCACGGAAGCCGCAATAATTTGCGCGTCCAGGTTATGCAAACGGAACAATTCGGCGACCTTCGAAACGAGCAATACCCCGTCTTCCGAAATGTCGTCCAGCCGGCCAAGGAACGGAGAGACATACGTAGCGCCGGCGCGAGCGGCCAAAAGCGCTTGGTTCACGGTGAAGATCAGCGTCACGTTCGTTTTTACGCCTTTTTGGCTGAGGTAACGGCAAGCCTCTAAACCTGCCAGCGTCATCGGTAGCTTGATTGTGATGTTTTTATCGTAATTGTTGATTTTGATCAGCTCGTTCGCTTCCGCGATCATGTCTTCAGCCGTAACCGCATCGGGCGTTACTTCGGCGGATACCGATTCGACCTCGGGCACTTCCCGCAAAATCTCCGCAATGCGGTCTTCGAACTTCACGCCCTCTTTGGCGACCAAAGACGGATTCGTCGTAACGCCGGATAAGATACCGATTTTATATGCTTTTTTGATGTCTGCCAAATTGGCGGTATCGATAAAAAATTTCATAGCGAACAAAGCCCCCAGTTTATTCGTTTATTTGACCGTTACTTCAGTAAATCCTTTGTCAGGCTAACCACGTGACTAACCGAGAACCCGAAAAATTCCATGACTTCCGAACTGGACCCCGAAGCGCCGAACGTATCGATTGCCAAAACTTTTCCGCCTGGACCTGCGTACCGGTCCCAGCCTAATGAAATGCCGGCTTCAATGGCTATCCGCTTCGTAACGGAATCGGGAAGGACGCTCTGTTTATAGTCTTCGGATTGGCGGTCAAACAGCTCTCTGCTCGGCATGGCGACGACTCGTACGGAAATGTTGTCCCGCTCCAGCTCCGCTTTGGCGTTCACGGCCAAAGAAACCTCGGATCCGGTTCCGATCAGGATGACATCCGGCTGCCCGTTCGTTTCCGTCAGAACATACGCGCCTTTGGTTACCCCTTCGACATTGGCTTTGGTCGCTTCGTAAATAGGAAGGTTCTGCCTGCTCAACACGAGCGCTACCGGTCCTTCCTGTTGCTGCAAGGCGTACGCCCATGCGCTTGCCGTTTCATTGGCATCGGTCGGACGAATGACCGTAAGTCCCGGAATGGTGCGCAGTGCGGCCAAATGCTCGACCGGCTCATGCGTAGGTCCGTCTTCTCCGACGGCAATCGAATCATGGGTAAACACATAGATGACGGGCAGTTTTTGCAGCGCGGCCAAACGAATCGACGGTCGCAAATAATCGCTGAAAACGAAAAAGGTGCTTACGAACGGTTTTACGCCGCCGTGCAAAGCCAATCCGTTGCCGGCGGCTCCCATAGCATGCTCCCTTACGCCAAAGTAAATATTGCGGCCCGAATAAGACTGGACGGCAAACGTTTGCTCTCCCTTGATATCCGTCATCGTCGAATGCGATAAATCCGCGCTTCCTCCAAAAATGGAAGGAATGCTTTTTACGTAATGATTAATGGCTTCCCCGCTTGCCACACGGGTAGAAATGCTTTTGGATGCGTCAAAAGTAAGAATGTCGGCGGCATCGATCGACACGGAACCGTCGATGACCTGCTCAAGCTCCTTACCCTGCATAGGATGCTGCGCCTTATAGGCACTCAACAAAGTGTTCCACTCTTCTTCTTTGACCGCTCCCTTACGTTTCAACTGCTCGAAATGAGCTTTGACTTCCACCGGGACGGTGAATTCTTCCTCATACGGCCAGCCGTAAACGCTCTTCGTCGCCTTCGCCTCTTCAAGGCCTAACGGACTTCCATGCACTTTGTGCGTACCCGCCGCCTTGCTGCCGAAACCGATAACAGTCCGAATTTCGATTAACGTCGGCTGCGAACGGTTTTGCTTGGCTGCGGCGATCGCTTCGGTAATCCGCGAGACGTCATTCCCGTCCTCGACCCGCATATATTCCCAATTGGCCGATTCCGCTCTTTTTTGCATATGTTCCCCGAAGGAAAGGTTGAGATCGCCGTCCAAAGAGATGTCATTGGAATCGTACAATACGATTAATTTGCCGAGCTTCATATGTCCCGCCATGGACATCGCCTCGTAGGAGATGCCTTCCATCAAGCAGCCGTCTCCGACGAGCGCATACGTATAATGATCGATTACCGGAAAGCCGTCCCGATTGAATTTTGCGGCCAAATGGGCTTCGGCCATCGCCATCCCGACCGCCATGGCAATCCCTTGCCCCAGAGGTCCCGTTGTAGCTTCTACGCCATCCGTATGCCCGTACTCGGGATGTCCCGGCGTTCGGCTGTTCAGCTTGCGAAATTGCTTTAAATCGTCAAGCGACACTTGGTACCCGGACAAATGCAGGAGGCTGTAGAGCAAGGCCGATCCGTGTCCCGCAGACAGCACGAAGCGGTCGCGGTTAAACCATTTTGCATGTGCAGGATTATGATTGAGCAATTGGGACCAAAGGGCGTACGCCATCGGCGCCGCTCCCATCGGAAGACCCGGGTGACCGGAATTGGCGCGATTAATCGCATCGATAGATAACGTTCGGATGGTGTCGATAGACAACTGATCAATAGTTTGCGTGATAGGCATATTGCTGTTCTCCTCGTTTCGTTTCGATTTCTTTCTCGGACTTGGCATCGAACCACCAGTGGTAACCGTCCTTCGCCAATAAAGCATCGGACTCGGCAGGTCCGTATGAGCCGGCTTCATACAAATAAAGCGGAACAAGATTTTCTTCGAATGCCTCCAAGATCGGCTGCACCCATTTCCACGACAATTCCACTTCATCCCAATGCGCAAAAAACGTGGGATCTCCGTTCAACGCGTCGTATATCAAGTTTTCGTAAGCCTCGGGAACGTCGTTACGGCTTTCATGGAAATCAATCCGAATGGGCTTGAAATCCCCTTTATGCTGAGACTCTCTCGTATTGACTTGCAGCGTGATGCCTTCGTTAGGACTAATTTCAAATACAAGGAGATTAGGCGACTTTCCATCGGCATCGGCGCTTCCCTGCGAGGTTATGGACGGCTCCTTGAACTCAAAGACGATCCGCGTCGATTTCTCCTTCATTCGTTTGCCAGTCCGGATATAAAAAGGAACGCCCCGCCAAAAGAAATCGTCAATGTGCAATTTGGCGGCAATAAACGTATCGTTCATGGAAGCGGAATCGATGCCCGGCTCTGACCTATAGCCGGCTGCCGGCTTTCCTTGAAGCATTCCCTCTTTGTACTGCCCGCGGATTACGCTGGCTTTCACCGTCTCTTTTTGCAGCGGCTCGAGTGCTTCCATCACCAATTTCTTCTTAAAGCGCACCATTTCGGAGTCGCTGTTATTCGGGATGTGACTTGCAACCATCATCAGCATTTGCAGCATATGGTTTTGGAACATGTCTCTCACAGCGCCTGCCTGATCGTAATAACCCGCGCGTTCCTCTACGCCGACCGTTTCGTTTGCCGTAATTTGCACATTGGCAATGTAATGATTCGTCCACAAGGCGTTAAGAACCGGATTTTGCTGCAGAGCTTCAAGCTTCTGCACCATCGGTTTGCCGAGATAATGGTCGATTCGGTATATTTCCTGCTCCGTAAAAGCTTTACTCAGCTTCCGATTCAAATCACGGGCAGATTGCAAATCGTGGCCGAAAGGCTTCTCAATCACAAGACGCTTCCAGCCATTCGGGGAGCCAAGCCCGCTTTCTTGGATGTTCGCCGCAATCGTTTCGAAAAATTCAGGTCCGACGGACAAATAAAAAAGGCGATTCGACGAAATCCCGAGCTCCTCTTCCCGCCGTTCAATCATTTGCAGCAGCTTCTTGTAATCTTCTTTGCGGCTTATATCGAGAACGCTGTACCGGAATGCTTGCAAAAACGGTTTGATTAAAGAAAGATTGTCCGCTCCGCGTCTGGAAAACTGGCGGATCGACAACTCCACATTCGCCCGAAACGATTCGTCGGACAGTTCTCTTCTTCCAAGTCCGATCAAGGAGAACGACGGCGGCAGCTTCCGGTCAACGAACAAATTATACAAGGCTGGGTATATTTTTCTTTTGGCTAAATCGCCTGTCGCTCCAAACAAAACAAATGAGGTCGGCTCCATCTTTCTCTCTCCTCCCATCAGAGCTCTTATCCTTCCGTCATCGGAGAAAACGCGGGGTGCTGCAGTACGCTGACCGCAAACCCGACCAATAAGCTCTGGTTTCTCTTTCGTAGTTCCACTATAATACGGATATCGACTATATACGTAATAAATATATTTCACAGGAGCTATAGATCACGTCTATGAATAATAACTACGAACTGTACAAAGTTTTTTATTGGGCCGCGAAAACAGGCAGTTTGAGTCAGGCAGCCAAGGCCTTATACCTCACCCAACCGAGCGTCAGCTACGCCATCAAACAGCTCGAAGACAGCTTCGGCATGACGTTGTTTTACCGCAATTCCAAAGGCGTTACGCTGACAAAAGAGGGCGCCGTCCTGTATACCTATATCGAGCAGTCTCACATGTTCATTTCGCTGGCGGAAGAAAAAATGGCCGCTCTTAAAAATCTGGAGAGCGGCGAGCTGCGGATCGGCGGAAGCGATTCGCTGTTCAAGCATTATTTGCTTCCGTATTTGGAAGACTTTCATCAACGATATCCCGGCATCAGACTTCACCTGAATCATGGGACTACGCCGGAAACCATCTCTTTTTTAAAAGAAGGCAGAATTGATTTGGGTGTCGTCCGTATGCCTATCGACGATCCCCAGCTTGAAGTGAGGGAGAGTATACGACTGCAGGATTGCTTTGTAGCGGGCGCCCGTTATGCCGAGCTTAAGGACACGGTTCTTTCGCTGGATATGCTGCTCCAGTACCCGATCATCCTTTTCTCGCGCAATAGCCGGGCACGAATGACCATTACGGAATTATTTCAAAGCTACGGCTATAAACTCAAGCCTGAAATCGAGGTAGGAAGCGTGGATCTTCTTATCGAGTTTGCGCGGAAAGGACTCGGTATCTCCTATGTGACGAGGGAATTCGTCTCGAAGGAGATGGAGGACGGCTCTCTTTTCGAGATTCAATTGGATGTGCAGCTCCCGCCTACCCATGTAGGAATCATGACGATGCGCAATATGCCGCTTTCCTCCGCCGCCAGCCGGTTTATCGAGCTGGTTCAATAGAGGGGTGACATTGCCTAATCTCAAGAGAAAAGTCAACGGCGATACCCGGCACATCCAGCGCAAATCGGCTTGAACGTTCGTTGTACAAGCTTAACAGGCTGCCCGTAATAAATAGCGGGCAGCCTGCTGCGATAGACCAAGTCAGCGGCATGTTAAACTGTCTGCCAAACAATTCATTTACCTGTACAACCTAATCTCCTCGGACAGACGCTCCGCGTTCGGTCAAAACGAATGACGCCTGCGCCGCTGCTGCCACTCCGCTTCCTCCTCGAGCTCATTCAGTGCAAGCCCAAGTCGTTCTGCGGTTTCCTCCGCCAACTCAAAGCCTCCGTTATCTTTTCTCGTAATGGACTGGTCTACAGCGTAGACGCCGCTTAAAATATGGCGACCGCCAAGCGCCGACAAAACCGGCTTCAGCGCATACTCAACAGCCAGCAAGTGCGCAATCGTCCCGCCGACAAAGATCGGGAGAAGCAGCTTATCCGCCAGCCCTCTCTCCGGAATCAAATCCAGGAACGTCTTTAGGATGCCGGTATACGCCGCTTTATAAACCAGGCTGGCCACGATCACAACGTCCGCTTCCTTCACCAGGGTTAACGCAGCCTGAATCGCTTTGCTGGAAAAATTGGCGCGAAGCAAATCGTCTGCCGGCAGTTCCGCCACATGAATAATATCTACATGATGCCCGGTTCGCACCAACTCTTGCTCTGCCGCTCCTATCAAACCATATAGCCGAGATTGTTTATTCGGGCTGCCTGATACAATCGTTACTTTGGCCATCATTCCTCGCTCGCTTTCATTATCAAATGTCAAACGCCAGCTTCGCCGCCGCTTCCTTCTCGGAAATAGCCGCCTGCTGAGGCTCCAGCACGCGGTCGAGGATCGTACGCTCGAAGTGGGTAAAGCCGCCGTCCTTCTCCCGCGGCCGGGCCAGCGTGACGGAGACGTCGAACGCGATGCGCCCGCACTCGATCAGGATGACGCGGTCGGCCAGCGCCACCGCTTCGGCGACGTCGTGGGTAACGAGTACCGCGGTGAAGCTCCGCCTAAGCCATAGCTGCTCGATCAGCCGCTGCATTTCGATGCGAGTCAGTGCGTCAAGCGCCCCGAGCGGCTCGTCGAACAGCAAAAGCCGGGGCTCTCCTACGAGCGCCCGCGCCAGTGCAACGCGCTGGCGTTGCCCGCCGGACAACACGGACGGCCAATCCCGAGCCCGATCCTTTAGTCCGACTAAGCTTAGCGCTTCATACGCATTAAGCTCGGTCTCTCGCTTGCTAAGCCCGTAAACGCCCAGCTTCACGTTGTCCAGCACGCTTCGCCACGGCAGCAGCCGAGCGTCTTGAAACATGACGCGCGTTTGCGGATCAATGCCGGCCGCCGCGCTATCGCCGCGTACAATCGTGCCGCCGCTTGCATCGTCAAGTCCGGCAATAAGCCGCAACAAGGTGCTTTTGCCGCAGCCGCTGCGCCCTACTACGGCGACGAATTCTCCCTCGCGGATGGATAAATCAAGCCGGTCGAGCACCGTTTGATCGCCGAAGCGTTTCACAACCTGCTCGACTCGGACGGAGAGGCCTTTCCTATCCTCCGTTTGCGGCTCGGGCTTCGTCCCGGACAGACGGTCCGGAATATGTTTATGGTCAGTCTCCCGTCCTGCTTGCCTTCCGTCTTCACGCCAAGTGCGGGCTTTTTCGGCATAAGCGCTCATAAGGTTTGCGGTACGGCCGCTTTGCGGAAATGCGGATGCCATTGCAGCCACCTCCTTTCCAGCCATTTCGCGATCAGATCGGACAGTTTGCCAAGCAGTGCATAAAGCACGATGCACAGAACGACGACATCCAATTGGAAAAATTCCCTGGCATTCATCGCCATATACCCGATCCCTTCTTTGGATGAGATCGTCTCGGCAACGATGAGCGTCAACCACATGATGCCAAGGGAGAACCGCAGGCCGACCAGAATCGACGGCAGCGAGCCGGGCAGGATGATGGAACGGTACAGCTCCAGCCGGCTCAGCCCGTATACCCTGCCCATCTCGATCAGTCCGGGGTCTACGGAGCGAATGCCATGCAGCGCGTTGAGATAAATCGGGAAGAATACCCCAAGCGCGACCAAGAATACCTTGCCGTCCTCGCCGATACCAAACCAGACGATGACGAGCGGAATGAGCGCCAGATGCGGGACGTTGCGGATCATCTGGATCGATGAATCGGTCAGCTTCTCGGCGAGCGAGGAGACGCCGTTCAACAGGCCGAGCAGGAAACCGATGCCACCGCCTATGGCGAACCCGATTAGAGCCCGCCACGTACTGATCCGAAGCGCTTCCCACAACTGCCCGTTCCCGCCCAGCCGGATGCCGGCCTGCAGCACGTCCACAGGTGTCGGCAGCATCCGGTTCGAGATCAAGCCAAGGCTGCCGATCAGTTGCCAAACGATCAGAAACGCAAGCGGTACGAGCCATGGCAGGACGTGATCACGGGTGCGCCGTAAGCGGTGCGGACTGCCATTTCCGTTGCCCTTCATAAGCCGCCAGCCCCCTTCAATGTGCCGACGCTTTTGGCGTCGGAATTACCTGGTTGGCGATGAGCTCGCCGAAAGGGCTAATCGAGCTGGGCCCATTCGCCGCCGTCCGCTGAAGCGGCAGATGCGGGAACAACAAGTCGGCGACCCGGTACGCTTCCTCCAGATGCGGATATCCGGAGAAAATGAACGTCTCGATGCCAAGCGATTCGTACTCCTTCATACGCGCCGCTATCGTCTGCGGGCTGCCGACAAGCGCCGTGCCTGCGCCGCCCCTGACGAGGCCGATGCCGGCCCACAGGTTCGGGCTGATCTCAAGCGTCGAGCGGTCGCCCTTGTGCAGCCGCGACATCCTATGCTGGCCTACGGAATCGAACCGCGAGAAGATCTGCTGCGCTTTCGCCACCGTCTCGTCATCCAGATGTTTGATCAGATCGTCCGCCGCCTCCCACGCTTCCTCGTCCGTCTTCCGCACGATGACGTGCAGCCGGATGCCGAAGCGAAGGCTGCGGCCGCGGCTCTCGGCGAGACGGCGTACCTGGGCGATCTTCTCTTCCACTTCGTGCGGCGGTTCGCCCCAGGTCAGATAGACGTCGCAATGATCCGCCGCCACCTCCTGCGCCACAGGCGACGAGCCGCCGAACCAGAGCGGCGGATATGGCTTTTGGATGGCCGGATACAGAACCCGGCCTCCCTGTATGGTCAGATGCTTACCCGACCGCTCGACCGTCTCCCCCGCGAGTTCTCGCCGCCAGATGTCGAGAAACTCGTCGGTCAGCTCGTAGCGGGCGTCGTGATCAAGGAACAGACCGTCACCGGCCAACTCCACCGGATCGCCTCCGGCGACGACGTTGATGAGCAGGCGTCCGCCGGAGATCCGGTCGAAGGTGGCCGCCATTCGTGCGGCGAGCGTCGGGGACATGAGGCCCGGCCGGACGGCGACGAGAAACTTCAGCCGTTTCGTCGAATGGATCAGGGAAGCCGCCGTTATCCACGGGTCCTCGCAGGAGCTGCCCGTCGGGATCAGTACGCCGTCGAAGCCGAGACTGTCGGCCGCACCGGCGATTTGCTTCATATACTCGCCATCCACGACGCGAGCGCCCTCCGTAGTGCCTAAGTAACGGCCGTCGCCATGGGTCGGAATAAACCAGAATACGTTCATGTCGCTCACTCCTTCTTACGGTTTAAGAATCGCGTCGGTGATCTTAATGTCCTTCGGAATCAGCTCAAGCTTGCGGAACGTGTCCGCGATCTTCTGCTGGGCGTCGATGACCGCCTGATCGATCGGCTGCACACCGTACGGTCGACGGCCGGCGGCCAGCTCCAACGACGGCACATCGATGCCGAGCTGCGGCGACAGCTTCTCGGCCAGCGCCTTCTGATTGTTCTTCGCCCACTCGTCGATCTTGTTCGCCTCCTCAAGAAGCGTCTTGACGATGTCCGGGTACTTCTCGGCGAACGGTCTGGCCGCCAAGTAAAATTCGTAATTGGAGACGATATCGGTGCCGTCGGCGAGCAGCTTCGCACCCGTTGCCGTTTGAGCAGCGGCCAAGAACGGGTCCCAGATGACCCAAGCGTCTACCTTGCCGCTTTCGAAAGCTGCGCGGGCGTCGGCCGGCGGCAGGTAAACGGTTGTGATATCCGAGTAGGCCACGCCGGCCTTCTCGAGCAGCTTCACCAGCAGGTAATGCACGTTGGAGCCTTTATTAAGAGCCACTTTCTTACCCTTCAGGTCTGCGACTGACTGGATCTTAGAATCCTTCGGCACAAGGATGCCCTCGCTCTTCGGACTGGCCGGCTCGTGGGCCAGGTATACTAGCGGGGCGCCCGCGGCTTGCGCGAATATCGGCGGGGCTTCACCCGTATGCCCGATATCGATGCTGCCCACATTGAGGGCTTCGAGCAGCTGGGGACCGCCGGGGAACTCCGTCCACTCGATCTTGATGCTTTGCTCGGCCAGCTTCTTGTCGAGCCCGCCATCGGCCTTCAAAATATTGATCGTCCCATACTTCTGATAGCCGATTCGCAAAGTGATGCCCTTGGTCTTTACGGTCGATGCTGTGTCTGCACCTGCCGTGCCCGCCTTGCCGACTTCACCGGATGAGCCGGCTCCGCCGCCGCAAGCGGACAGCAGCAGCGACAGTCCGAGGAATAACCCGGCAAATGGCGCGGCAAACCGGAAAAGACCACGCGAAGCTTTCGCATTTTCGACGGATGGAACGAAACCATTGAACAAACGTATCATCTCCTTGTGAATGTCGTTCGAATCGGTTCCTGCAAAACGGCAAAGCCTCCCTTCCGCATACACGATATTGTGCATGCTTGAAAAGGAGGCCTCCGACTGTACGGTCGCGCCGATATATAACAAAACCGATCAACTAACTAAGATTTATGGTTATGATACTATCATTCCGATTAATGGGTGTCAACGATTTTTTGGGTATTTTTAGGTAACGAACCAGAGGTCGCAAACCCGCGCGGCTCCGTATTTGTTGTTTCCGCTATTCACCCTTACGTACATGAAATGTTACGCTCGCCCCTATCCCTAATGCACTTTGGATGCGAAGTCCCGTTCCGAAGTGCCTAATTAAACGCTGATTCGTATTGATTTATCCGACACCCGAGCTTTCAAAGCCGTCTCGATCACATATTCGTTCGGCGACACATTATTCAATACTTTTTAAGGATTCAATCATATTGATTCGGGTTATTTTTCTCTTAAGCAGCAAATTTGCCAGAATGGTGAGAAAGAATGCAAGAATAACAGCTGCCAACAAGATGAAAACGTTTAATTTATCTGGGATTTGTTGATGGGTGCTTGAGAGCGCCTTTACAATAATGGTGTACATATAGCCGCTAATCGGTATAGCAACAATTACCGCAAATGTGGTTAGGATGATGTTTTCAAAAAAAATGAGTCTGTTTATTTTATATTTTTGATAGCCTAATACCTTAAGAGTGGCAATCTCACGGCTCCTTTCATAAATGTTTATGGAAGATATCGTATAAATGGCGCCAAAGGAGAGGATGACGGCACAAATGATAAACATGAGAAAAACAAAGCTGTTTTGCTTCAAAATATATTGAGCTGATTTCTTAAGATCATTCTTATCTGTAATCTTATCTACTTGAAGATCTTGCTCAAAGAAGCTACGAACGCTAACAAGATCTGTAGAGCTATTGGCTTCAACTAAAAGCGAGGATGGATTGTAGTTTATGTCAAAACTCTTTAAGTAGGCCGGCGTGCTATAAAACGACGGGTTCGAATACTGGGTAGATATATGTAGAACCTTCATCTCCAGCATCTTATTTTTAAACTCCGGTGCCGTGAACTTTATCCGGATGAGATCCCCTTCTGTTATATGATATTTGTCGGCGTAAGATTTGGGCACCAAAACACCATCGTTTTCCAGAAATAGTTTATTGTCATTTACGTCTAAGAAATGAATGAGATTGTTTTCTTTTTCAGTAACCGTTAAAGTGGCCTTTTCTTTTTTATCATCTTTTATGAATTCGATAGGCAAGGCGGATAAATCGAATTTTTGCTTAATGCCGGAGGGGAGTTTTGACGCATCGAAAGATGCTCCTATCGCATAATCCACTCTTAAATCATAAGCATAAACCTCTTCAACCTGGTCAGCTACTTTTAGTAAGGCCGTGTGGGTGCCGAAGGCCGTTATCAATAAAACAGTGCTTGCAACAACACCAACCGAGCTCACTAACGCTTTTTGTTTATTCAGTAGTATATTTCTCACAATGAGTTTGTAACTGAAGGAAATACGACTCCAAATACCCGGAATTCTTTCGATAAGAAGCATTTTCACCTTCTTGGGCGGTTTAGGACGCATAGCTTGAGCCGCACGTTCTTTTAATACGGTTCTGCTGCTTAAGTAACACGAGAGGAGTCCAAAAGCACTGGAGAATACAATGGGAGGAAAGACCGAGTACACAGTAAGGGCAAATTTTATGTCCGGCAGAGAGTAAGCCCTTGAACTCGACGCGGTTACTAAAGGAATAAATACGATAGCCGCTATGGAGCAACCTATAATGGATCCTACAATTCCTACCAGCAACGGGTAACCCATGTAATGAAGCATGATCGTCCCGTTTTTTACGCCTAAAGCCTTCATAATCCCCACTTGATTTCTTTGAGAATCGATAATCCTCGACATGGTAAGAAATAGGATAATAGCGCCTATCAAAAAGAGAACGAACGGTATAACCTTACTCATCAAGTTATTATTATGTATCGTTTCCGTTATTTTAGAATAACTGAACGTCCTTTCTTTACTTACTTGGTTTAAATAGGAAAGTTGTTTGGATTGTGCTTCAATGGATTTCCCTAACTTATCAAGATCATAATCTTCTTTGGCATCAATCAGGACTTCGTTATAGGTAAAGCCGTCTGCCATTTCAGGGATCGTCACTTCGGCCGTATAAGCTGCTCCGAAGGTTTTATGATCTTGTATTTCGTTCTTTTTGGCATATTCAACATTCTCGCACAAACCGCTGATTATAAAGGTATAGTCTTTATTATTTGAACTTAACCTGATTTTATCGCCGACGCGATACTGATGTTCATTGGCATAATGGGAATCCAACAAGATCTCGTCTTTTTTGGACGGGATCCTGCCCTCCACCATAGTTGGCGTATTGATTTCATTTTTCATTGGGATTGAATGAATTTTTAATAACGCTTTATACCCTTCAAACGCTTGTGTGGCATCCAACGTATAACGTCCTTCTATTTTTTTTATCCCTTCAATTTCGCTTAAACCAGCCACCTCATCTTTGGAAATATGACTGTAATACACATTCAAATCGCTTAAATTATGTTCTGTAAAGTAAGCTTTCGTATAGGCATTAAGGTTATCACTATATGTGATCAGCCCCGCATAGAAAAAAGCTCCTACGGCAATAACCAAAACAATGGCTATGAATTGCCCTATAGATTGTCTAATATCCCTCACTAATTTTATGCATAATTTCATCATTACCATTCAATCCCTTCCACACGCTGCTTTACATCATTGATCGCAACGCTTTCTATCATTCCGCTTTTGACCTTAATAACTTTATCAGCCATAGGAGCAATTGCGGAATTATGTGTGACCAATACAACGCACTTTTTCGTTTCCCTGTTTACATCTTGTAGAAGCTTTAAAACGGATTTACCGGTAACGTAATCCAACGCTCCTGTTGGTTCATCACAGAGTAAAAGCGAAGGATTTTTAGCGACAGCTCTAGCAATCGCCACTCTTTGCTGTTCGCCTCCGGAGAGCTGGGAAGGGAAGTTTTTGATTCGATCCCTCAATCCGACTTGATATAAAATATCTCGAGCATCCAGATGGTTTTTACATACTTCAGCGGCAAATTCAACATTTTCCAGTGTGGTTAAATTCGGAATCAAATTGTAGAATTGAAAGACAAAACCGACCTTCTCACCGCGATATTCGGTTAATTTTTTTTCGTTAAAGGTTGTTATTTCTTGATCGCCGACAAATACTTGGCCTGAGGTAGCCGTATCCATACCGCCGAGGATATTCAAAATCGTACTTTTGCCTGCACCGCTTGCTCCCAAAATAACGACGAATTCCCCCTCTGAAATGGAAAAATCAACACCATCAAGCGCCTTAATCGGCACTTCTCCTATTTTGTATTGTTTCGTTACTTTTTTGAATTCGATTAACGTTTTCACTTCTCACATCTCCTCGAAAAATTAAGAATTGAACCTACGTAAGTTCCACTTTGCCAAGATTACCTCCACATAGCATACTAGTATACTAGTCATGTAGCACACTATAATTCATGCTCATATCATTGTCAACAAACGATCGTACGTTCGCGTTATTGACAATTGTTTGCACATAAATTATGGTATGTTAGATGAATAACATACCGATATACTGAAGGTGGGGCAATGAACATCACTTTCGACGATAAGCAACCGATTTTTCAACAAGTAGCCTACATCATTGAGGACGATATTCTGAACGGCACTTTCCGCGTGGACGAGCAAATTCTTTCTGTTGCTCAGTTTTCTCAACAGTTTCAAATTAATCCGGCAACCGTAGTGAAAGGGATCAGCCTACTCGTAAATGAAGGTATCTTGTACAAAAAAAGAGGGCTTGGCATGTATGTCGCGCTTGACGCGGAACAGAAGATTCAGACTAAGCGAAGAGATCGTTTCTACAAGGAACTGTTGTCCAATCTGCTGAATGAAGCCGACAAACTCGGGCTGACTACCGAAGATATCTTCGACATGATCAAACAGCTGAGAAAGGAATGAACAAACCGTGAGCATAGCATTGTCTTGCGGAAACTTAAACAAAAAATACGGGCGAACTTACGCTTTGCGGAATCTAGATTTGCAGTTGGAGGAAAACGTCATTTACGGCTTGCTAGGGCGAAACGGCGCCGGCAAATCGACGTTGCTTAACATGATCGCAGGAGGAATCTTCCCGGACTACGGCACAATCGAGGTAAGAGGAAAAAAGCTGGGCAAAGGAGAACTTCCGAAGGATTTCTGTTTCGTACGTGAGAAAAACAAACACTTCGGAGGAGCGCGGGTTGGCGAGATTTTGCAGTTTGCTGCGAAATTTCATCCGAATTGGGACTGGACGTTCGCTCACCAGTTGATCGAAACGTTTCGGCTTGATCCGCACAAAAAAATCAGGCAGCTATCAAGAGGCACGGAATCGCTCGTAGGAAACATCATCGGTCTGGCCAGCCGGGCGCCGCTGACGTTATACGACGAGCCGGTGCTCGGACTCGATGTCTTCATGCGGGAAAGGTTTTACAAGGCGCTTCTGGAGGATTATGCCAATCACCCTCGCACGATTTTATTGTCTACGCATTTGATTGACGAAATCGCTACAATCGCAGAAAGAGTTTACATCATTGAAGCCGGATCCCTCCTGCTTCATGACGAGATGGATCAAATACGTATGGCAGCTCATCTGATCAGGGGAAATTCGGAAGCGGTCGCTTCGTTTACAGCCGGAAAGCGAGTATTACATACGGAAACCTATGGCCGCGGCACACTTGTCGCTATTTACGAAAAGTTGGACGATTGGGATATGCAACAGGCGCGCGAGATGGACCTTTCGATTGAAAACCTGACACTTCAAAAGTTTTTCTCGTATTTGATCGAAGGGGGTCACTAAACTGGGCGCATGGGCCGTTCATTTAAAAGCAACTTATCTGCAAATGAGGATTTACATCTTGTGCGTAATCCTTCTTATCCTTCTTGGAAGGTTGGCGGAGTTCATTGTTAGCCTCTTTATAGACAGCAGCCAAAATACCAGTCTATCGGACGGCAACATGCTGATTCTCATTTTGCTCCTTATCGCTATTGTGCTGCCGCTCAGTTATTACAAACGTATCGTATATTTGGGCGCAAGCCGAGAGCAATATTTTAAGGCACTTCATTTCGTCTTTGCCGTCTGGGCTGCAGCCATCGCTTTGTTCAATTCTTTTTGGTTTGAGCTTGAAGCGGGCGTGCTTCGAAATTACACGAACACCGTTGATCTCGTTGAAGCGTTTCATTGGATTGACTTTGGGTTCGCAGGTTCTTTTCTTCACCAAATTGCCTTTTATTTGATGGTTATGGCGCTGCTAAGCATGCTGATCTCCGGTTACTACCATCCTGTCGGTTGGTTGCTGTGGGTATTGCTCATTGCAGCAATCCCGATCGGAATGGCGATTCCTTCGCTGCGCGATCATGTCGGCGTTTTTTTCAAAGCACTGTTATTCAACGGCTCGTTACTGACAGGAGTCGGATTTAACCTTTTGCTTTATTTCGTTTTCGTGGCCGGCGGCTGGCTTTTTACCAGGGGAAGAACGCATTAAATAACCTCGTTTATCGGGAAGAATAAGAATGGTGCTCAAGTTGTTGCGAATTCGTTAGAATTGGAAGAATGCTGTGATAAAAAAAGTCTGGCTCAATCTCAAATCAGTTTGATTTTGAGATTGAGCCACAGCTTCACAGTCTTTCTTCAGCCGCAAACTCGTCAAGCACCGGAAGATGTAAGGAATAAGGAAAATATTGATTCCTTTAATATAGTGGATACTTCTGTCGAATATCTTCCCGGTGTAGAACGTTGGAATCCTCCCGAATGTAATGGCAAACGTACGAGCGGCGCCAACGATCCTTACTCCGGTTTTTATTCGAAGAATGGATAAGCAGCTCACTGAAGAAAAGAATATCGCCTTTCTCCATAATGACCGGTATTTGGCAGCTCGTATCGACGCCTTCCGTCTCTTCGGTCCAGGACTCGTGCTCTTCTATATTTTTAACCGCGCCATGCGGCAGAAGTCCGAGCTTGTGCGTTCCGGGAATTACCCACAAGCAGCCGTTCTCTTCATCCACCACATCTTCCATGGCCGTCCATGCCGCGATCATCGTCATCGGATCGTTCTTGATATAGTAATAATCCTGGTGCGACGCTTGGCCCGGAGCTCCCGGTTCCTTATAGAAATACATGCTTTGCACGCACACCGCCTCCTTGCCCATTAGTTGGGCAAGTACCCCACGCACGACCGCATGCTTCATCAACTGCCGGGAGAAGCTGTCATGCTTGTGCGAATTGAACAGTCTGAGGGTATATTTCTTGCTCAAGTCGCAGGCCGCCCATTCGGGCATCGGCACTTGGTTCCGAATATCGTAGATGTGTCCATTAAAGGCATCGATAAGATCCCCGGTCATCCCCTTTTTTAACAGGAAATACCCCTGTTCTCTAAAAAATTCGATCTTTTCCCCCGTTAGTGGCGTCAATGGCTTCGTATATGTCTCGTTCATCTCGGCATTCTCCTTCGCTTATCATGATCTTTGCTATAGCTAAAGAATACTTCCAGAACGCCTTCCCATCAATGGCTGCAACTTGCATGATTGTATCTATAATTGATATGATACGGAAATAAGGATTTTTTCGAGCAGGAGGAAATTTTATGTCCAAGCCGTCATTGGATTTTACATTCGATAGCTTGAAACGCGCCGTTGCCGGATCTATCGTTTACCCGCCGGGAGGCCGATTCGGTCCACGCGTTCAGTTGGATCTCCAGCTTGTTATGCTGTATACAGGGGAGATGACCGTAACGATCGACGGTAGACAACTTCACGTTCTGCCCGGTCACGTCGTCTTACTCAAGCCGGGTCACGAAGAAACCTTCGCCTTTTCCCGGACCGAAGAAACGTGGCATCGCTGGATTTCCATTCATGTCTCCTCCCTGTCAGATGATACAAGGAAAACGCTATACGAATTGCCCGAATATTTGCCTTTGACGGAAGAAATGAATCGCTTAACCGACCTTATGCTGATTATGCGCAAACATGCTTCGCTCGATGACCCTGCAATGATAAGTTTAGGTCTAGCCGCGCTTCATCTATATCCTATTGAATCAGAAAGAGTGCTTCTCCAGAAGGAGAAGCACCCTGCCGTTTATTCTGCGCTATCTTGGATCCATGAGCACTACCCGGAAGACATCACGCTAAAAAAGCTGGCCAGTCAAGTCGGCCAGTCTCCCGAGCATCTGCTCCGGCTCTTCAAAATGAACGTTCAATCGACGCCAATCCATTATCTATGGGAATATCGGGTTAATCAGGCTGTCGCGCTTCTGACCAGTACCGGGTTGACCGTCTCTGAGATTGCCCACCGCTGCGGGTTTAAGACGTCCCATCACTGTGCGAGGCTAGTCAAGAAGTCGACGGGAAGGACGGCCACCGAAATGCGCCAGTTGTCTTGGAGCGGCGTACGCAAATCATAAATTAGTTGCTAGCGCGCTATAATTGGCCATTTCAAATATTGGGATATGAGTGTTTAATCTCGTGTCCGTTTTCCAAAAAACGACGATTTGTACCTTTGGCTGCTGTAAGATTATTGACGATATTACTCTTTGTTCTTGCCGCTATTCACCCTTACGCACATGAAACGTTACGCTTGTCCCTTTCCCAAATGCACTTTGGATGCGAAGTCCCGTTCCGAAGTGCCTGATTAAACGCTGATTCGTATTGATCAATCCGACACCCGAGCTGCTGTCCGCTTTTCTTTCCAATATTCGTTGCAATAACCCATCCTCCATGCCGACCCCGTCGTCTTCAACGGTTATCTCTGCATACGTTTCATAGACAGAAATTCGAATGACAATCTTACCGCCCTCCGTGCGTTTCATAATGCCGTGTCTTATCGCATTTTCAACCAAAGGCTGGATCGATAGAAAGGGAACTTTTACATGCCCGCGGCGATCGACCTCCCAAATAATCTCCAGCCTTTCTTCAAAACGAACCTTTTCAATATATAGATAAGACTGCACTAAACTTAGCTCGTCTTCGAGCGGAATAAGCTCGTCTATATTTTGAAACTTAAATTTGTTCCTCAAAAAATGGCTGAACTCATGCAGCAAATCGCGCATTTTATCCAAATCGATTTCACTTAAAGCCGTCACCGCATTTAAGGTGTTAAATAAAAAATGAGGCTGGATTTGCGCTTGCAGCCACGCGGCTTCCAACCGCAGCTGCTCGCGGACGAATTGTTTAATCGTCGTTAGCGCCTCTATCCGCGACTTTAATTCGATCGCTTCCACCGGCTTGGTCACATAATCGTTGGCTCCCGCCAAAAAACCGCTTTGAATGTCTTTGGGCCGGCTTCTTGCGGTAAGGAGCAACACGGGCAGCTCTGTAAATGAAAATCGCTCGCGAATCGTTCGCGTCAGTTCATACCCTGACATCTGCGGCATCATAATATCGGAGATGACCAGATCCCACTCCTTTGTATCCAGCAGCGCCAGCGCTTCTTTCCCGCTCGTGGCCGTCTCGATCACATATTCGTCCGGCGGCAATATGGATTCCAGCACTTGAAGATTGACAGGATCATCATCAACAATAAGGATGAGCGGACGGTTTGGATTCATTTCCAATAACGTCGCCGGTCTCGCAGCCGGAAGGTTTTCCGCCCTAGCCGAATGGACCACTAACGGATCGTGATCCCTGCCGGAGCCTTCTTTCACTTCTTTCTCTACATTCTCATTCAAACCAGCCAGATCTAACGAAAATGTAAAGGTCGATCCTTCGCCCAAAGCGGAGGCCGCCTCCAACGTACCGCCATGAAGCTCAACCAGCTGCTTGCTTATGCTTAACCCTAGCCCAAAACCGCCTTCGATCATCGTCTCGCTCGTGCTGGCTTGCTCGTATGGACGGAATACCCGTTTAAGCATCTCCGCATCCATCCCGATCCCGGTATCCGAAATAACGATATAGGCGCGGTCGTCCTCCGCATAAGCCTGAATCGATATGATGCCTTCATTCGTATATTTCACTGCATTATGAAGTAAATTGAAAACGATTTGAATGACCCGGTTCTCATCCGCGGAAACCGGAGGGAAATCATCTGGAATATGATTGGCTATTTTAACGAACTTCACTTCCGCGTTTAATTGCAGCATGTCAATGACTCCGGTTACGATCGGCTGAATAAACAGGACCGTTTTCTGTAAGCGCGGATTGCCCTCACGTAAACTCATCACGTCGATCAAATCGTTTAATATGAGCGTCAGCCGGCGTCCTACGCTCAGAACCGTTTCAAGCTCTTTGACGCTTCTTTCCTGCAGCATGGATTTTTCTCTATTTAAAACGGATTGCGACATGTTGAGCATGCTGTGAAGCGGGTTTTTAAATTCATGGGAAGTATTGGCCAGAAATTGATCCTTATGGTCGTTCATTCGCTGCAAGGTTGCGGCAACCTCTTTCGTTCGGGCATGCATGATAAAATAATCCTTAAACCAAACGGTGGCTAAACATCCCATCGAAACAATCATATCGAACGGATAAAAGACAAGACTCAACCCGCTATCCCGCCACAGCAACGACCAAATAAAATGATGAATGATCGCAAGGAACGACATCAGCAGCAATAGATTGCTTCTTATATCTTTAATTACTTTTTTATAAATGGCGATCATCGTGATCCCTGCCGCAGTGAAGCCTAACAGGTAATAAACCGGGAAGAGCATAATCACCTGACGCGTATCCAAAAACAACGTGATGCCGGCAGTCCCTAAACTCATTACCCTATAAACCGGATATATCTTCTTCCAGTATGGGAGCTCCCGATGATTCGTACATTGCAGCAAAGCGTAGGCTCCGATAACGAGCGCAGCGTTCGCCAGCCGGAAATCCCAATTATTGCCCATGTAAAATAACTGGTGAAACAGCTTCTCATCATTACTGAGTACGTTAGTTAGCGCAATACAGAAAGTCAGCAATGAAAAATAGAGCAGCTTCTTCTCCTTATTTCCCAGTAAAAATAAAATAAGCGCGTAGACGGCATGCATAAAAAAGATGATGGTTGCCAAAAGCTGCATTGATACGGAAATTTTCATTTCCTTATCGACGGCTTCTTCCGAACCGAATTTAACGGAACGAACAATGCCGCTGCTTCGGCTATCCGTATAATTCGACGCCTGAATCACAAGCTCGATTACGCCGTTAACGTCTGGAGTAAATGTCGCAGAGTACGGCAGGTTTTTCGCTACATACGCATTCTCCGTTCCCGCTACCCGTCCGGATTTGGCAAGCAATCGTCCGTTTACGTACAATTCCGACGAACTGCGCACGCTCGGTACGCGAACGCTATAATTAAGATCCTTTTCCGGATCTACATAAAGCCGCAAACGATAAGAAGCAAATCCAAACTGTGAAGATTGGTCAGCATGCAATGCTTCGTCCCAGCCTCCCGGAACTTGAATAAGCTTCGGCTCATTCTCGCCCGACGCTTGCCGCTTCCCGTCTCCCATCAACCATTGCGAAGGATAAAACTCCCATTCCCCGTCAAGCAAAAGAATGCCGCCGTCCTCCGCATTCCAATTATGCAAATCCATTTGCCCGTTTGTAATGGATTCTTGTTTTTGAATATGGAACGTTTTGAGCCACAACATGCGCGAACCGGATAAAACAACGAGTATTAATCCCAGCACGAGCAGAATATGGCTTTTTCTCATCTGGTATTTCGGTGAATGGTTTGCCAAGAAGTATTCCTCTCCCAGTCAATAGATGTCCTAATGTCTATTATACAACCATCCTTGCTTGGCGGACTTTTAATATTTTTTAGTGAAAAATAAAAAAATGAACAAAGGATGTCGTCCTTTGCTCATTCTCTCATGATTCGAATTCGCGAGCCCAATTGCTTTTCATTCCCAAAATGGTGTGCCTGTAAATAAAAAGTCTTCCCTATTTGCATACCTGCCAAATTCGCGAAACGATGACTTTTTTACATCCATCGGCAGCCAACAGTACGCATCAGGCAGACCGATAGCGTTCATCATCATAGCCTCATTGAGCTCTTGTACCTGTTAGCTTAAGGAACCTCGGATAATGACACGGTCCAAATTAGGGTCAGTTTAAGTATACTACCAGTATAACTGCCCCTTTCTCATTTTGGCGATGTATGTGATTTGCCCTGTGTGACCTGGCAAATGTCTAAATTGATGCAGCATCATTTCAAGAACAGTAACATTGTTGTCAACTCCGCTATTCGTTAGTGGCGGCAAATTCAAATACGGTTGATCGACTAACATTTCAGGTTTTACTTTCACCTTTTCCAAGACTTCAATGATGAGCTCAAAAGATCTGGTAATAAGCGCCAACGCTTGTCCTTTCGATAGTTGGAGCCCACGTTCAAACTCCTTATCTCTGTTTCTTGTATCTGAAACGTTAAAAAATACGGTTTCAATTCGTTGATGAACGGTTCCCCAAATGTGAGCCACTATATTGGCGATGCTATTGCTCTCAGGTGTGGGTGCCCATACGATATCTTCGTCTGATAATTGTTCAATTACGTATAAAGTCCATTTTTTTTCTGATTTATATTTCATCAAGAGAAATTCAATCAGTAACGATGTGCTGTCCAAGAAACTCACACCTCCTTTAATTTCACAAAGACACAACAAGAACATATGTTCCTATTATTAGGCCATATTAATCCATTGCAAGCAAATATTCATTGCAAAAAATTATCCAATCGTTTAACGAGGTAGCTTTTTTTCAATCTCTATTCATAACCAAGAAAACGGCTTAGAGGATCCCCTAGTACGTTCCGCGCGTTCCATTTCTTCGGCAATGATGCCAAGGCCTTCTTCAATATCACGTTCATCGGTCCGTATGATACTCATGCGTAACAAGTTCATTTTAGGAAAAGCTGAAAGGTACTGCCGGTCGGCCGCTAGGACGTCAACACCACGATTGTTCAATTGCCTGATCAATTCCTCTTTATTCACGTCTGAAAGGCGTATTGCAGAAAAGAGTCCTCCGCTAGACTGGATGGAATACAAGGAATCTTTAGGTAATAATCTCCTTGAAATATCTCTTAATTTGTTCATGCGATGATTGTACAAGGATTTCATTTGCTTAGCATGATGATCGTACATTCCGGACTTTAAATAAATCTCCAGTACCCCTTGGGACAGAACGGACGTACTAAGATCGGCCGACTGTTTGTACAGGTGAAGCAGAGGAATTAATGAATTCGGTACTGCTGCTGCAGCAAGTCTTAATCCGGGCAGCATCACCTTAGAAAAACTTCGAAGATAAATGACACGACTGGAGCCATTATAAGCACGAATAGGATCTGCCTTGGCGTTTGTTTCCAAATCCGCAAGATAGTCATCCTCTACAATGTAAACGTCGTATGCCTGAGCCAGCTCCGCTAGTCTCTGCTTTTCTTCTTGTGTATATGAAGTACCTAATGGATTATGGAATCGCGGTATTGTATAAAAAAACTTTATTAAATTGCTTTGAAAATGTCGCTCCAAAGCTGCCCAATCCATTCCGTTAGGCGTTCTTTCGATGCCAATTACGGTCTGTTTTTGTGCTTTTAATGCATTCAGCATTCCCCAATATGTCGGTTGTTCAAGCAAAATGTTCGTCTTCCCGTTCGGAAAAGGCATCCCGGCTAAAAGATGAAGAGCTTGCTGAGCGCCCGAGAATATAAATATTTGCTCTTCCGATGAAAAGACTTGTTGCTGATGAAACAGCTTCACAATTTCCTGACGAAGGGAGAGTAATCCTTGCGGATCCGGATATGTGAATATAGAAGCCTCAAATAGCTCCATTGCTTTGTTTATACATTGCCTAAAATCCTTTTGTGATATAGATGAGGGATCAGGCGCTGCTGATGCAAAATCGATTCGTTTTGTTTGTATCAAGGGTAGAAGCGCTTCTTGCGCTACGACAAAGTAACCGCTCTTCGGGCGTGAATAAATCAGATACTCCTTTTCGAGTTCCTGATACGCGCTAATGATTGTGTTAACGCTGCAATCAAATTTTTGGCTCTGCATGCGGATGGAAGGCAATCTCTGGCCGGGTTTAATTAGACCTTTGACGATGTCTGAGCGAATGCTTTGTATAATCGAGTCCTTTTTATTTGTCATAGCCCTACCCCTAATTCGTCTGTACCCATACAGATGGAACTTTTATAGATACACACATACTTTTGCACCTATTATAATGCAGATTATCGTACAAAAGTATATCCGGGGTGACTAGCATGAACAAAACGACAAATGGTTGGATCAGCGGATTCTTAGGTGTGCTTATCTTTAGTGGTTCTCTACCGGCTACACGTTTGGCTGTAATGGATATTAATCCTTTGTTCCTAACGGTATGTCGTGCCGCAATAGCTGGGGTCCTGGCGGGCGTACTCCTTCTCCTATTCAGGCAGCAACGCCCTGCCAGAAGCGACATTCTTCCGCTGTTGTTAGTAGCTCTTGGTGTTGTAGTGGGGTTCCCGCTGCTGACTGCCCTAGCGCTTCAGTATGTCACATCCGCTCATGCGATTATTTACATCGGGCTTCTGCCGCTCTCGACTGCAATTTTTGGCGTACTGCGGGGCGGTGAGCGTCCGCGACCAATTTTTTGGGTATTATCCGCTTTAGGAAGTTGCCTTGTGGCAGGATTCGCTCTAGCAAATGGGGCCACATCTTCGCCAATAGGTGATGGACTCATGCTGGCATCAATTATTGTGTGCGGTTATGGTTATGCGGAAGGTGCACTTCTCTCACGGAAATTAGGCGGTTGGCAAGTCATCTCTTGGGCGCTCATCATCTCGCTTCCCGTAATGTTATTGCTCTCGTTATATTACATGCCACAGTCTTGGGCTAACATCCGCGTTTCGGCATTCTTAAGCCTGGCTTACGTCTCTCTTTTCAGCATGCTTATCGGTTTCGTATTTTGGTATCGCGGTCTTGCTCAAGGAGGTATAGCGGCAGTCGGGCAGCTGCAGCTCCTCCAGCCATTTTTTGGTTTGTTGCTCTCGGCTCTCGTTCTGCATGAGTCAGTCGGTTGGCCAATCTTTATTGTAAACATCGGTGTCGTATTGTGCGTGGCGTTTGCAAAACGTTTTGCATCCAAATAGTTGAAGATCAGGGTTGGAGCCCTGATCTTTTTTCCTTGGAACGGTCATGTAGCGATGAAGCATTCAACCGTTTTATTTCCGCGATCATAACGCCCAGCAGAATGAATGCTGCTCCGACATAACCTTTTATCGGCAAAAGTTCATGTGCGAAAAAATAAGCGAATATAGCTGCAAATACAGGTTCCAAGGAAAAAATGAGGCCCGTATGCGTTGGCGTCGTATATTTTTGGGCGATCGTCTGCGCAATATACCCGAATGCACTGCAAACGACGCTTAGTACCAACACGGCTTGCCAACTCTCATAGGAAGACGGAAGCATCGGAACTTCATAAATGAAAGCGAACAATAATCCAAAGCCTCCTGCAAAACCAAGCTGCAAAATTCCCAGGTTTACTATGTCCGCAGCCTTCGCGGCCGATCCAGTTAACAAAATATGAATGGCATACAGCAGCGCAGCTAACATACACAAGAAATCGCCTGGCATGATGCTCATACGATCATTTAACGTAAGCAATCCGATACCGACCATAGTTACCAAAACCCCTGCTATCACGTTCGATTCCGGTTTCTTCTTTACTATAAGCGCAGACAATAAGGGCACGAAAATAACGGTTAAACCGGCTAGAAATCCGGCGTTGGACGCGGTCGTGTTTTTTAGGCCGAAAATAATAGAGGATGACACGGCAAACAGAAGAAAACCGAGCGCGAATGAGAATATCACCGTTTTCAAATTTATAGCTCGATATCGTTTGACCAGAATGGGAAGACATAATAAAAAAGCCAGCCCATAGCGAAGAGCAACGATATTGAAGGCGGACAACGAATCCAGGCCGATCTTCATAAACAGATAGGACGAACCCCAGCACATCGTAACGAGTAGGATCAACAAATCGGCTTTTAGCGGTTTCATTCATATCCCCCTGCAAAAGAAGTTAAGAGTATTTCCAATAGACAGCCATTCATTTTTTCATTAGTATATTACTCAGTAGATAAATTAGTAAAATGAATATTTATTATCTTATACATGAAAAAAAGTAATGTTTAAGGGAGGGTTTGGGTTTGAGTATCGCCAAGTATGAAATTTTCCGAAAGGTTGTCGAGGTTGGGGGTTTGACCAGTGCAGCGGAATCCTTGGGACTCACGCAATCGGCAGTAAGTCATGCCATAGCCAGCCTTGAAGATGAATTCGGTTTTTTGCTTCTGGCGCGAAATCGAACGGGAGTCCGCTTAACCGTAAACGGTGAACGCGTCTTAAAGCATGTTCACGAAATTTTATCGGGTAATGAACAATTAAAGCAAGAAGTCGCTGCGATTAACGGCTTGGAAGTTGGCACCATTCGGATCGGCACGTTTTCAAGCGTTGCGATTCATTGGTTGCCCGGCATGATGAAACAATTTCTGTACGATCACCCTTCAATCGATATAAAGCTGGTACAAGGCAACTATAATGATATTGAAGCATGGATTAAAAACGGTGAAATCGACTTTGGATTTTTGTCTTTGCCTTCCGCGGAAAGCTTTGAGACGATTCCCTTGGAAAGGGATCGCATGGTATGCATCGTTTCCAAAGAACATCCCTTAAGCCAACAATCGCGCATACGTTATGATCAAATCGAAAAAGAATGGTTTATTATGCCTACTTACAGCTGCGACCAAGACGTTAGGCGCATATTACAATTACACGCTTGCAAGCCGCACGTTCAATTCCAAGCAGGTAATGATCATGCGATCATCGCTATGGTTGAGAACGGTCTGGGGATAAGCATCATTTCTGAAATGTTCGTAAAAGGATGCACTCATAATGTCATACCGATAGAGCTGGAAGACGGAATGTATAGAACACTCGGTATCGCCATCCCCTCTTTGAAGCATGCTTCACCTGCAACACGCAAATTTATCGACCACGCCCAACTATGGTTAAAAGGAAAGGGAAGTATGATTTAGGCAGTGAAACATAAAGGAGATTCAATTTGGTTAAGGTTAGCCAACTTCACTTTACTTCGACAAAAAGGTTCAAGTTCTTGTCGTTCATCTGCAACAAGAACTTGAACCTTTAAAAACAAAAACCCGCAAGTTATGCGGGCTTGAATCGGGCTATATTCTTGTCGATGTTTTTGGTGTTCTTTGTTCCCCCTCCTCCTTCTGAATCTCTTGAATGATTACCGTAATAAAATCTTCTTTTTCCTCCGTAAGTTCTTTCTTAAACCATGCGGCGCATTCTTCAGAAAAACTGTTGCGTTCGTTTTTTAAGAAGATATCCACCCATTCGAAAACCTGTTTCGATTCACTTATGCCCATGTAAAACATCGGGCGTATGGCTATTTTCAAAAGCTCTCGTTCAAGGTGCGGTCGCGAGGAGATAACTATAGGGATAACTTCTAAAAAACCATCCGCAGCTGCTTCACAATTGTAGCTTGGTATCCAATTTCCGATCATTTCGATAATTAGTTTATCTTCGACTTCGCAGGAACCTGCTTTGATGCTACCCAGTAATTTGGAAATGTCATCGCCAGATACTTTTTCCATAGCGGAGACCTCCGATTTCTTATCTCTTACCACTTCATTTCTTTTGTTTTCTAACTGTTTCACTCTCTTACATGCGCCTCATTCCATTCCCCTGGCATAGCGTTTAAGTACCCCTCTTAGCTTAATAGAATATCTTCAACATACTCGTCGAATATCACCCAATTATCCCCAATCCAGATCAATTCTTCTATAAACCGGCTCATAGGTCTGTTGCTCTTATACTTTGCATGTATCCATTTGCATTCTTTGTACCATGTTAATTTTAGAGATCTTACTAATCGTTTAGCTGTTATCATTTCGTGTTCCGAATAACCCTCGACATAAGCCTTTACGTTTTCTGATGGAAAACCATTAGATGTAAGCGTGCAGGAAAGCAATGCTCTTGATAAATCAAAGTCGGTGTATACGTAACTGACTCGATCAAAATCAATAATATCGACAATTCGGTCGTCTTCAAACATTAAATTATCGATATGCATATCCCAATGCGCCCATCCATGAGCACAGGCTAATAGATCATTAAGATCTATACGATTTAAAATATTCATCTGACATTCAATAGCTTCAGCATACCGTTTATGTTCGGCAGACGATGTTTCCATAAGGTTTGTCTGGAGTCTTTTATACATACTTTCTTTTGAAGGTAATTCCCAATGGAGAGAATCAAGTTGTGATAAGTTGATATTCATCCATTTATGCATATGTCCGGTTGCTTTCCCTAGCGTGAACATCTGGGAAGAATTCGCCTGTCCAGCCTGAATATGTTTTCCCTGACTTGCCCCAGTTATGGTGTATTCAACATCCCTTGCCGTCGAATATGTACATTCGCCCTTGTAGGACATTACTGGCTGACATGGAATTCCTGCAATGTACATCTGATTTTGACATTTTAATGCTTGACGTGTTCCTTCGATTGTTCGTTTATTTCGTATTTTATCGTGCATTTTAACAAAAAGCTCTCCTTGGTCGGACATCATAAGCCAACAGACATTTCCATGATTCCAACCTACTGGCACTGCTGAATCTACACTGATCCCAAACTTTACTTTCATATCCGCAATAATATCGTCCATTAGCAATTCACGAATGACTTCATTTTCCACTACTTTAACCCCATCCCCTTACATCCATTTATGTCTGATTCGCCGGTGATATAGATTACTCAAATTATAGGACATTTGACTTTCCGATGGAAGTTTGATTAAGCGTAGCCGCCGTTAGGTGAACAAAGGCAGCCGATCATTCTGGCCGGCTGCCTTCGTGGTGACTTATTCATTTCTTGTACCCGTCTTAGTTTAGTCTTTTCACGGAGCAAATTAAGAATTTACTCTATATGTTACTATCAACTCAAAAACGACCAACGTGTAAAGAGGTCTACTCATTATGCGTACGCTCTAATAAGTAACGATCAATTACATTATTTAAAAAAAGAAGTTAAGAATCATGATGTGTACCAAATCTTCCAAAGAGACGGGATCCTGTCACAATATCCTCCCCCCTTAACGCAACGTTCCTTCGAAAGACTGAGATCCGCTCATTACAAATAATGCAACCTTCTTGGCAACTTCCTCTTTATTCGTGGTGATGTTACCGGTTGCCCATTGCAAGGCACCTTCATGAATGACTTGAGCAAAAACAGGCACAAACATATTCTTCTCGTTATCTGTACAGATCTGTTCCAAACTTTTCGACAAAAAAACCTTCAACTCCTTTAGTATTTTTTCCTTCATTTGCGGTAAAACCAAGCCAACATAGCTGCTGCGGCATTGAATGTTCGGTTGATGATAAAAATCGCATACCGCTAAAACGAGTTGAGTTATGCTGTCTTGATTGAAACTGACAACGCCCGCAGTATGGTTTTCGATGGAAGCCGAGGCGGAATCCCCCAAAATATAATCCATTAAATCGTATTTATCATTAAAATGCGCATAAAATGTAGCCCGGTTAACTTGTGCTCCCTTTGTTATATCCGCTATTGTAATTTTTTCAAAATCCTTTTTAGAAACCAAATTGAAAAAAGCATGAATCAATGACTGTTTCGTTTGGGTCATTCGTAGATTCATTACTTTTGTGGCCATCCTTCTCACCTCTTACCCGACAATTTAACCTTCTTGTCGCTATAGCAACATTCGCCCGTAGGTTGTTTATTGTTGCATGAAGCCAATGACTGTATAGTTTTCATTAAAGCAACATATGTTACTTTAATATATCATAGGTAAGGAGTTAATAAAAAATGAAAACTATTGCCATTGTTGGTGCTGGCCCTGGATTAGGCTTGTCTCTAGCTAAGAAATTCGGTGAGAATGGATTTAGAGTAGCGGCCATTGCACGTAACCCTGAGAAACTAGCAATTATCGAACATGAGCTTAAAAAACTAAACATTGAGGCTCAGACTTTTGTAGCGGATGTCACGGACTTAGCTGCTTTAAAACTAACCATTCAAGCAGTAAAAAAAGAGTTCGGTTCGATCGATGTGCTTGAATTTAGCCCTTATGCCGGGTGGAATACATTCACAAATGTGCTGGAAACTACGCCTCAAAGCGTATTAGAACAAATAAATAGCTATTTGCTGCCTGCCGTTCTTTCCGTCAATGAGGTTCTGCCGGACATGATGAATAACGGTTTCGGTGCCATTCTATTTACAACAGGTTTATCAGCCATGTTCCCATTACCTATGGTCGGAAATGCCGGAATCGTGATGTCGGGTATTCGTAATTATGCTACAAATCTGCACAATCAGCTGAAAGATAAAGGGGTTTTTATCGGACATCTTTCAATCGGAACCATGATACAAGCCGGTACAGCAGGGGATCCCGATGTTATTGCAGACGCTTGGTATCATCTATACGAGAAAAAAGACCGCTTTGAAGAAATATTCCCTCAAGGGTTTGATCCGACTAACATTCCTAATTAATCAGGTTCTTGTCGCGCGTAGACAAAAGGGGCCAGTTCTTGTCGTTCGTCCGCGACAAGAATTTGTCCCTTTAAACGTGTATAATATTTTTACATTTAAACGGTTATGTTTTTATGCAGCGAAATGGAGGTTACATTTATTGAAACTGGAAAGGCTCTTATCCATCATTATTCTACTGCTGAATCGTCGTATGGTGCAGGCTAAGGAGTTGGCGGAGCGGTTTGAGGTATCCATTCGTACGATATACCGGGATATTGACGCCATTAATGCAGCGGGCATCCCGATCGTCACTTATCAAGGAACAAACGGCGGCATTGGTTTGTCGGAAGGTTACCGCTTGGATCGAAATATGCTAACCAATGACGAGCTTGCTGCTATCGTTACCGCCCTCCGCAGTATCTCCACTTCATATGGCAAAGAGCAACACCAACGACTCGTAGAAAAAATAAATAGTGTCGTACTGCCGGCACATGAAGAAGAATTTCAACATAAGACAAATCGCGTCCTAATCGATTACTCTCCATGGGATGGAATCGAACATCTCCGTCCGAAACTACAACTGTTAGATGAAGCCATAGATAGCTGTGTATTCGTTAACTTCACCTATTCGAATGCAGAAGGTGAAGTTTCCCAGCGAAAAGCAGAGCCGCACATGCTCATCCTCAAAGGACGGCAATGGTATCTAAAAGCATATTGTTTAGAGAAACAAGAGTTCCGCCTTTTTAAACTAAAAAGAATGAAAGAGCTCGCAATAAATCGTGAAGGAACGTTCACTCGTCGAGATCCCGCAACTCAGGAGCATATCGATGGCAAGAGTAAGCTCAAGCCGTCCAACGTACCGGAAGTTGTCTTTCAATTCCAAGAGGAAGCCCGTCATATTGCGGAAGAATGGTTTGACATTGAAGAACTTTTGCCAGTTCAGGATGGCAGTTGGCTTGTAAAAAAGGCGTATCCGGAAAATGAATGGCTCTATAGTTTCATTCTTAGCTTGGGACATCATGTAGAGGTGCTTGAGCCCCAACATTTAAGGAAGATCATTGCTGATCGTGCGGAAAAGATAGCAAAGATTTATAAAAAAACAAAGTAACTTGACAGTCAGTTGTCAGGTTTATTGTTTTATACTGGTTTCATTCTATAATAAGGAGCAT
This sequence comes from Paenibacillus contaminans, assembly GCF_003285015.1. Taxonomy (GTDB): domain Bacteria; phylum Bacillota; class Bacilli; order Paenibacillales; family NBRC-103111; genus Paenibacillus_V; species Paenibacillus_V contaminans. Next base: position 129,122 of record NZ_QMFB01000004.1, read on the forward strand.
GATTAAGGATGGAACGAATTGTACCTGCGCGGATTGAGGAATTACCTTCCTTCACGTTAGCTGGAATTAGCACTGTTACGACAAATGAAGCCGAACTAAGCAAAGATGGAAAAATTGGTAAGTTATTTGAACAGTTCCATTCGCAAGATATTGGTAAGAAGCTAGGTGTTACTATCCAAGAGGACGGTCATTATAGCTGTTACTTCAACTATGAGCGGGGAGATGCGGGACTTTATGAAGTAATGGTCAGCGTACATGTACGGGAAGCATTTCAGCTTCAAAACCAAGATATGATAAAAACTTTTACTGTTCCTGCAGCAAAATATGCTGTATTCGTCACTGAACGCGGACCAGTTATAGAGATGGTGCAGCGTGCTTGGGCTACTATTTGGCAATGGTCACAACAGCCAGGCAATAACCGCGCATTCACAGGGGATTTTGAATTTTATAGCAAGGATATTAATCCGGAGGACGGACAAGCAGAGATTTATATTTCGATAATATAGCGTCCATGTTGGTTCGTTTGTTATTTTTATAAAAAGGAATGAGCGAAATGAGCCATATGAGTGCAATTGAAAATACCAAGGTGGAGGATGTATTCAACTATGAAGGGAATCGAGCGATCGTATTTGCTGAAATAGATGAAATACCGGTAGTTGAATTAAAACAGTGCATTGCATTGGCACTCACTTATCATACTCGAAAGCATCAACCAATGCTTGGTATATAAGAAATAGAAATAAGTTCCAGCATCATAACCCGACTGTCTTCGTCCATGTCTGGGCTGATGGTAACAGCAAAGTTTTCATGGTTTTACCAGTCTGAAATCAAAAAAACACCCGATAAGAGTGTTTTCCTTTGTTGAAAATATCTTATTTGTTATCGTTTTTGCCTTTAGATCCTGTTCACTTGAATTGTGCGTGAGACGAATAGACATAGGCTTGCTTTTCAAACAGGGAAATCACCTCGGTAAGAGCCTTAACATCTTCAATTGTCACGGCATTGTATAAGCTAGCTCTTAGTCTTTTTTGGCTTCGGTGCCCGGCTACGCCTATGATATTTCTCTCTTTACAAAACGCTACGAACTTATCATCCGTCTCCTCGTGACCGGTTGTAAAGACAATGTTCATTTTTGAACGGTAGTTAACTCCAACGGGACAACGAAACATGTTCGAGGCATCAATCGAGTCATAAAGCAGCTTTGCCTTTTGATTATTGATCTCCTCCATTGCAGCTACGCCGCCGATCTCATTCTCCAGCCACTTTTGCATAAGGTTGGCTACATAGATAGAAAACACAGGCGGTGTATGGTAATTTGACTTGCTTTCGATATGGGAACGGTATTGAAGAAGCTGGGGAATGTCGTTATTTTCCAAAATATATTTTTTTCTCACTGCAACAACTGTCAAGCCGGAGAGACCAATATTTTTTTGTGCATGGGCATAGATACAGGAAACGTTGTCCAAATTCATTCTGTAGCTTAGCATATCGCTGGATACATCTAGAACCAGTGGCGTACCGATATCGGGGAAGTCTCGAAACTGCGTGCCCTCAACAGTGTTATTGCTGCAAAGGTGAAGATATCTAGCGGATCCGCTCGTACAAGCTGAATCGATTACCGGTAACGAAGTGTCGATATCAGATCCGAATCCGACTACGCTTACCTTTCGTTTGCAAAGTTTAGCCTCGTTTATTGCTTTTTTCGACCAGTAACCGGTATCTGCATACTCGATCAGATCGCCTTCCCTTGAAAGATTCAAAGGCACCATGGAGAACTGCAACGTTCCGCCGCCTTGCAGGAGCATGACTTCCCAATCATCATCCAATTCCAGCAATCGTTTAAAACCTTCAACGGTTTCTTCGATTAGCTCTATGATTTCGCTGCTGCGATGGCTTAGTTCCATCACGCTAGCCCCGCTGTTTTTATACGAGAAAAGTTCACTCTGAATCTGCTTCAATACAGATTTGGGGAGAGCTCCCGGCCCTGCAGAAAAGTTGATTGTCGTCATTTTTATCTCTCTCCTTGTTTAGTAGTTACCGCAAATCAAAATGAATAAAATAACGTGTCTCACCATCGATAATGCTGCATTCAATGACTTTAAATCGAAAGACCCTTTTATACAACGACATTGGGCGGGGGGCCGATGTCGCCAAAAGATCGGTAAATCCGCGGTCAGCCAGCATCTGGCAAGTTTGTCCCCACAACCTTTTATCTATTTTATTTTTTTCTGAAAACAATGTCAGGATTTCGCAAATACGCGTTTTTTCCTTCGGTTGCGGAGAGAAACAGAACCCGTATTCACTGAATTGAAATTCTCTCTCAGCCACATTAAAAGCTATAGCACCAATGATAGAATCTCTTTCGTGAAGATTGAATACCATTTGATCACTATAGGAAATCTTTGTTTTGATCCGTGCGTATGTATCGTCAAACTCCCATATCTTTCGGATAAGATTCTGTTTTTCAAGATGAATATAAGCCTTGTAAAACCTTTCCTCATAATTGTTTAATGCCGTCAAATCGCTTGTATTAAGCAGTTGCAGGTTTGGGAGGTCTGTATCTATTTTTTCCTCCGCGGAAACATGGCTCATTTCGTATTTTCCTCCCAAGATCGCTCATTGTATTTGTATATAGATCGATTCCTACCGCCCTTTCGTCCACCTCGCATTTTCGTCAATAATTGACAGACAACGACAGTATACCAACCCGTCCTCCCAAATCGCTCCCAAAATAAAAAAACAGAGAGTCGCTCTCTCTGTTTATCCCGCTACGTTAATATGCGAAAAGGTCAAATCATCTACTACGTTTCCGTCGATTTGCGTATAAACGCTGCCGCTAGCTTGCGGATCTCCTCCGCAGGCGCTACGTTAAGCTCTGCTTCCAGCCTTCTGACATACTGCTCGTATATCGTACGAAAGGAACCGATCTCCCCGTCTTCGGCATAATGGCGAAGAAGCTCTCCGGTCATTTCCTCATCGAGCGGAGCATGCTGTAAATAGACGCGAAGCGTCTCTTTCGCCGCTGAACGCTCCCCGATTCGCCGGTAATAGGCGGTCAACATACGGGCAAGACCGGCTTGCTGCGCTGCAATCTCGGCAGCCAGCCCTGCACTCCAACTATAATCCTTGCCGCCGAACAAGGAACCGGCATGCGACCGCAGCAGCTTGGCGGCTTCCGCCGCGTTCCGCATATCGATCTCCGACGTACGGTTCATGAAATCCCGGAAACGTTCCAAATCCGAGAAATCGGGAGATATTTGCAGCCGGTATCCTTCATTGCTGTGCGATAAATCCATGCTCACGCCGGCATCCTTCAGCGCTTTTTTCATCCGGTAAACCGAATTGTGCACGTTATGGAGCGCACGATCTTCATCCAGGTCCGGCCAGAGCAGGTCGGCCAGCTGCCATTGTCCCACAAGCCGGTTCGGATACGCCAGCATATAAGCGAAAAGTTCTTCTGTCTTGCGGGTCGGCCAGTTGATCAGGCTTCCGTTCGCCCCCCTTGTTTCGAAGGTGCCGATGCAGCGCGCGATCGGCTCCTTATCCACCGCGATAACGGGTCGATGCCCCGAACGCATGACGTGAAGCTTCAACAATCTTGCCGCTACCCGCTCCAGCTCCTCCGAAGTGACCGGCTTCAGCAAATAATCGGCCGCATGGACGCGGAACGCTTCTACCGCATAATCGGGATACGCCGTTGTGAATACGATCTGAAGCTCCTCATTTTGCGCTTTTAACTTTTCTGCAAGCTGTATACCGCCCATTTTCGGCATCTCGACATCGAGAAACACGGCGTCGGGCTTCAGCTCCTCATGGCGATCCAGAGCGGCAAGCGGACTGGCGAACGATCCGGCAACTTGCAGCAGCGGATGCTCCCCGACCAGTCTCTCCATCAAATCCAAAATCGGTTGCTCATCTTCCACAATCATGACGCGAAGCAAACGTACTCCCCCTCCAGCTAGAATCAGAAAAACCGCGGCAAATGCTAACTAACCTGCCGTTTTTGCCGTCTCTCGTTTCGGCAAATAAACGACGACCCTTGTTCCTTTCTCCAAGGCGGAATCAATGGATACACTCGCGCCCGGTAATGACATCAGCCGTTTGCGGACATTGGTCATTCCAATGCCGGAACCTTCAGGACGTTCGCCTGCATTCAATTGATACAGCACATCATCCGCCATCCCTACACCGTCGTCGGCAATCTCGAACCTGACATATCCGTTCCCGTCCGTAATCGATAACGTCACGGTTCCAACTCCATCCTTTTCAAAAATGCCATGCCGAATCGCATTCTCAACAAATGGCTGAATCGTGAAAAAAGGGATCAAAACCGAGTCCAACCCGAAATCCTGCTGGAGCTTAAAGGAGAGGCGATCGCCGAATCGCGCCTTCTCGATCTCCACATAAGCCCGAATGAGATCCATTTCTACGCCGAGCGACACATAGGACGTGTGAAGTTCCGTCTGAAAGACCGTTCGCAAATAGCGGCTCAACATAGATAGAAGGTAAGCTGCTTTTTTTCCATCCGTGTAACAGAATGAAACGATGCTGCTAATCGCATTGTACAGAAAATGCGGCTTGATTTGCGCTTGCAGAAACGCGATCTCATTGCGCATGGCCTGATCCATCGAAGTTTTCATCGACAATAACGTTCGAACCCGCGCGGCTAACGTCCTCGAATCGAATGGCTTGGCAATAAAGTCATTTCCTCCGGCCCCGAAGCAAAGCTCGATATCGTACAAGGAATCCTTTACCGTGGCAAAAAGAACGGGCAGTTCAAGCACGGAGCGCGTTTCCCGCACGGTTCGGCACAAGTCGATGCCCGAGATTTCAGGCATCATGACATCCACAATCATCAGATCAACGCGCGGATAAGCCTCGAGCTTACAAAGCGCCTCCTTGGCGGAAAAAGCCGTCAACACGTTATATTCTTCTCTCAACAAGTTGAGTAAAATTCTCACGTTCGACGCTTCGTCGTCGACAACCAGTACGGTGATCTCCCGCATCGGATCGACGACATCCAGTTGCATATGTGACGTGGAGGCCAGTCTGCTTCCGGATGCCGCCGATAACATCAATGGTCCGGTCATTTCAGCATTGCCAACTTGAGCGGCCGGCAGGGTGAAAGTCATTCGTGTACCTTGTCCCGGTTCGGACCGTTCAACATAAATACGACCGCCCATTCTCTCGATCAGTTTCCGACTGATATAGAGACCGAGTCCCATTCCCGTAAATCCGTCGTTAGGCATGACCTGATTCGCCTGTTCGAAATAACCGAATATCGCTTCATGGCTTTCAGGCGGAATGCCGACCCCCGTATCCTCGACAGACACGACCAATAGGTCTTCCTCCGATGCGGCGCTGATTTCGATACGACCTTTTTTCGTATGCTTCATGGCATTGTGAATCAGGTTGTACAGCACCTGCCGTACCCGATTCTCATCCGCAGCGGCGATTGTGCCGGGCGGAATACGGTTCTCTAAGCGCACATCCTTGCCTGTCAATTCAAATTCCAGTACTTGAAACGCCGTCTCGGAGGCGACGCGAAGATCCACCGCTGACCGCTCCAGAAGCAGATCGCCATGCTTCAACCGGACAACATCAACCAAATCGCCCACGAGCGCAGACAGTTTGGTCGACGTATCATGAATGAGCGAAAGCTCCGTCCGCTGCCTATCGGATAACATGCCTGCTTTGCCGTCCAGCAAATAGGAAGCGATGTTCTGAATGCCGTGCAAAGGCGTTTTCAACTCATGCGACGTATTTGCCAGAAATTCGTCCTTCAGTTTATCGTGAACGAGCAGCTGCTCCGTCAATTTCTCGTTCTGTTCTGTTGCTGAAGTCAGCCGCAGCGCGAGCAGCGTATTCATGAACATGATGACGGCAAGAAAGGCCATCCGGCGTCCCATGTCGGTCTGTACCATACCGAGCGAGTAGAGAAATCCGACCAGCAGGATCATGGTGACGGAGATTAGCATGCCAACCACCAATATAGCTTCCTTCTGCTTGAGTTGCCCATCCTTCTTCAAGACGAGTCTGACGGCTCGATATAAGTAGAAAGCGACCACCAGCGTAACGTAATTCCAAGGCCAATTGGCGACTTTGGAGTATACCTCGTAAGGCAGTGTAAGGACGGCTCCCAAATAGAGAGCGATCGGCGAAAGCAGCAAAGCGAGATGTCTGCGTGTCAGCAGCTTGCCCTCCAGATGATAGAGGAAGATACCGAGCACGGCAATATTGGAGAATCCGCCAAGGTTATACATTTTGTGATACATTTCATTTGAAATGCCCGGCACGAGCTGCAACACGAGCTTGTCGCCGTCCAGCACGACGAGTACCATCAAGGTTAGAAAGTAAAGTCCGCTGTAAAGGTACGCTTTGTCTTTCAGTCGCATGACGTAAATGCTGAGGTGGTACCCGCCAAACAGAAGCAGGATAAACAGACCGAAAAATTCGAAAGCGAACAAAATGCGGTCTAACCGTAGAATGTCGGCCTGCGAGCCGAAGTACAAATCCTCGAAGCCGCCGCCATTCGACAGGGTGAAATTGGCTACCTGAAGGATGATTTCCATCTCCGGCCCTTGTCCCCAGGCGAACGTGCTGTAAGGCTTGTTGCCTGCCTTGTAATCTTGGTTGGCGGCAGTGGCCGGGTTTCCTCCATTGCCAAGCAATAGTCCGTTCACGTAAAAGCGGTGCGACGAGTTAACGTTCGATATCCGGAACCCATACCGGCTTCCGGGCACGGGCAGCTTCACGGTCAACCGATAGGTTCCATATTTGGTCTGGCTTGCTTTGTCGACAGGAACGCTGCCGTACCACGCATTCGGAATATGGGCGGTGTAGGATGACGTGACAGATGTTCCCCCATTGCGGAAATCATCCGGTGTCAAGAGTGCATTCGGGTAAAAGCTCCACTCCCCGTTAAGCGCGATGAAGCTTCTCTGGCTGAAATCCCACCGGCTCAGATCGAGATCGCCCTGCCGTGCTGTCGGCGCCTCCCGATCGGGAACCGTAAATTGGTAAAGCGCGATTAGAAGAACGAACGAGATCAGCGGGACGAGCGCAACCCCCGCCGCCCGATAACCGAATCGTATTCCCTGTCGTAAATTCAAGCTTCGCATCGCCGCCCTCCATTCCAACATCTCCTTGCCGCATTTGTTCCGCAGTGCTTGTATGCTGAATCATACCATAGCATACTCTCAATATCCTCGCTGTTTTATAGAGAGTCATCATGTACTACATTCTATAAGAATACAATCCCAAACTACTCACAAAAAATAAGACCTGGCAACCTCCTGCTCCAAACAGCCAACCGACAGGAATGCTGCGCATAAAGGTAGTGTCGCTGGTGATCCAGACGTGCATAGAGGAACGGGCACTACACATAAAAACAGATTAATTGATCCGAATCTCGTAATCTCAAAAAATGAAAACCAGTCCGTCACTAAGTTACAGTGCCGGACTGGTTTTCCATTTACCGCATGCTATTAATTTAAGCTGCTCCACGCGGGCTTCTTCTTACCAGAAAGAAATAAGCCAGCATGGCTGCAGCGCTCGTCAATAAAATAATGACGCCCAACGGAACGGCAGTATCTTCACCCGCAATGCCGACTAGCGGAGAAACGACTGCTCCGAGCAAGAAGGGAATGACCCCAAGCAGCGCAGCAGCGCTCCCCGCCATATGACCCTGGCTCTCCATCGCAAGCGGGAATGCTGCCGTAGATGTAATGCCGATTGCCGCTACGAAGAAAAACAGCGGAATTACCAATGCGAAAAGCGGTCCATGAACGATGGCCACCACTAAGACAGCGACGCTTGCCAAACAGGCAAGCCATAGGCCCAACAATAAAAAAGCGTGTTCGGATACGCGATGCGCCATCCGACCTACAAGTTGGGAGCCGATGATCAGGCTGATGCCGTTCGACCCGAACAAAAGAGCGAATACGGTCGGCGAGGCCCCGTAAATATTTTGATAAATAAAGGGCGTTCCCGAAACATAAGCGAAGACTCCCGCAATCATAATACCCTGTGCCAGCATATAGCCGGCAAACTGCCGATCTCGCAGAAGCGATCCAAAGTTCCTCAGCTGCTGCACGAAATTGCTGGGCCTGCGGAGATCGGATGGCAGAGTCTCCTGCAGCCTCCATTTAGTCATCGTCAAAAGGTAGATGCCCAGCAGTGCCAGCGCTATAAATACGCCGACCCAAGTAGTGAAAGAAAGAACCCCGCTACCGGTTACCGGTGCCACGAGCGGTCCCAAATTACCGACAAGCAGAAGCAGCGAGAAAAATTTTGTGAGCTCGTGACCGGTGTACAGGTCGCGTGCGATCGCGCGGGAAATGACAATGCCTGCGGAAGCGGCAAACCCCTGCACAAACCGGAATGCGATCAACAGTCCGATATTTGGCGAGAATGCGCAAGCTAACGAGGCGGCTACATAAACGGCCATGGAGATAAGCAGCGGATTGCGTCTACCGTAAACATCGCTTAGCGAACCCATGACGAGCTGTCCGATGCCAAGTCCGAGCAAACAAGCGGTCAGGCTGAGCTGCACCAGCGAAGCTGTCGTATCGAATTGCTTCACAATCTCCGGGAACGCCGGTAAATACATATCGATCGTAAAAGGCCCGAGCGTCGAAAATAAACCGAGCAGCAAAGCAAGTCTAAACACATGCTGATTGTTCTTGTTGGTCATAATAAAGCGAATCTCCTATTCTTCATTCCATATCCGAGTCTCTTACTCTCTATTTCGCTTTCGAATTTGCACAAGATCCGGAAACCGGCTTGTATGTTTCAAAGCAAAGAGTCTGTTTTTCATCCTATCACAACTGTACGGATTCCGACAACAAAATAAGTGTGTGAGCTGTCGTATTCATGTCCTGCAGAATCGAACGATAATGAGGCAAAAGTTTAAGAGTTGAAACGCTACTATCCTTGTTGTTATTGAACTTTATATTCCGTTAGCGCAACAGGCTGCCTATTCGGCAGCCTGCACATGTTACCTACGCTATTAGTTGATTTACTTATAATCCAAAATGCTCACGAATTAGTCTAAATTGTTCTTCAACACTTAAGCTAGTAGTTCTTTCAATAGTCTTAATACCATTTTTAACACAGGCATTTCTAATATCACAAGAAACCTTTACCATGTTTTTGTTTCCATTTTTGATTGTTTCCGCTGGATTAACTGTAAGGTTAATAACATCCAAAATCATCTTATGGTCTTCCCTGAAGAAATAGAGCCTTTCTATTTCTTCATCGGACGTATAAAGACATATCATTCTTTCTTTAGGAATAAAGGGCAATATTTGTTCGGGCATAATTCCTAAATCTATTATAATTGGTGTATCGGTAGGCATTTTCAACAAATCGATAACAAGAAACTCCATCATTTCTTCGACAATTTGAAAAAGCCATTCACAATGTTCATCATTGGGTTTATTAAACCATTTGTCCCAATCCAAATCAGGATGAGGATATTGAAGGGCAGGGTATTCAATAGGGCTAGTGAATGGTCTATATTTTAAGACATTATCCTCTAGTGTTTGAAATCCTAACTCCTCAATAAATTTCTTTGTCATTGTGGTCTTGCCCGCGCAACAACCACCATTTAACCAATAAACATGCTTTAATTGTTCTTTTAGATAATTATCATTAATTTTCATATTTCTCCTCCTCAAATGTTAATTTTGAGGAAGCTGGCGGATTCTTATCGGCTTTCTATAATAGTGAAAGTACAAATTAAATCCTCCTTTCTATAATATCCCAATAACATTCGACTAACTGGGTATTAATTCCTCTTACATTCTCTATCCTGCCCATTCTCTCGCTAATTGTTCCTCAACTTCCGGTCACTCCTTCCTTCCCGTCGTTTGTTCAGAACGAATAAACTAATAAGAACAATAGATTCCGACTATTAACACCAAGAAACCGCGTAGCATCAAGCCTTCGCGGTTTTTTTAAAAAATTGACGTTCCAGCGCATGCAATTGCTTATTGAGATCCGAAGATATTTCGTCAGAAATTCCGGTTAATGTGATTTTTTGGGTGTTGATTTTAAGCCGTACCTGTCGTTCCCGTTCCGTCTGGGCCATCTATAAGATCCACCAGGCCAATACCAATGGTGGTGATCGCCGCTGCCTTCCCCAGCTTCTTTACGCCTTCTTTAAGCAGCTCTTTATCGTTTTCTTTCATGCCTGTCACCATATCTTTCCCGCTTTCAACCACGTATTCGATCCCATAGCCGATACCTTTAACAGTTGTACTTACCACATCTCCAAGCTCGCCTATTCCCGTCTTCGCTTGCCGATTATCAGCCGTTAACAAGCCTGCGCCGACATCCCATACGCCGCTCGCCGCTTGCCCTGCAATTTCACCCGTCTTAGCGGTTACTCTTTCTACATCATTGCCGATCTCTTTAATGTAATTGCTATTAACGAGCTCACCGGCAACACGCACAGTACCTCCAATCACTAGCCCTGTCACATCGCCCGCCAGCTTCCCAATGCCTCTCAGAAAATCCATCTAAAGCACCTCTTTATCTCAAATTATTATATATTGACTGTTGACACACTTGTTTAGTCATTATTATATTTGAGTACCGGTATTAACAGGAACAGACCTGCGGCTTTATTTGAACTGGACTTTAGTCGGAGGAAAGCTATTCGATTAATCGCTAACTCATTGGGCTGCTTTCCTGGTAGCTCCTTACCGCCTAGGCGGAAAGGCAAGAATACGGGAGTGCACCGCTTATTCACTCAAGGACACATCCTCAAAGGAATGCATCATCTATAGCGATGGATTACCGCTTAAGTCTCGCCTGCCCCCATCCCATTGGGGTATTCTCATAAAGATGACGCCGGTTCGGCCAGGTTATTCCATCGGTTGACTCACTAGCATATGGTAAAGCCCTTTGACCGCCATCAATTCCTCATGCGTGCCCGACTCCGCGATCACCCCTTGATCCAGAACGAGGATCCGGTCCGCATGCCGGACTGTGCTCAGCCTGTGCGCGATGATGAGGGTCGTCCGATCTTCGAGGATCGTCCTCATATTGCGCTGAATCGTCTGCTCGGATTCATTGTCGAGCGCGCTTGTCGCTTCATCGAAAATCAATATGGGCGGGTTGCCCATCAAGGCCCGGGCGATGGCAATGCGCTGGCGCTGCCCGCCGGACAGGTTTGCTCCCCGCTCTCCGACATGCGTCTCGTACCCGCTCGGGAAACTCATCACGAACTCGTGCGCGCCGGCCAGCATAGCCGCCGCTATCACTTGATCCATCGACGCTTCGGGAAGCTGGTAGGCGATGTTCTCGCGGATCGAACCGCTAAAGAGTGCCGCTTCTTGCTGCACGACCCCGATCTGCTTGCGCAGCGTAACGGCCTGCACCTGCATCAGGTCGTGCCCGTCGATGCGAATCGTCCCGCTGCTAGGCGCGTAGAGCCTCAGCAGCAAATTCGCCAGCGTGGATTTCCCGGACCCGCTTCTCCCCACGATGGCGATCGTCTGGCCCGGCGCCAGCTCGAAGGAAATATTTTGCAGCACATTTTTCCCGTCGGCCTCGTAGCGAAACGAGACGCGTTCGAAGGCTATCGCCCCCTGAAGCTTCGGCAGCGCCGTCAATCGGCTCGGATCGGCTTCCTCCCGTTCGGTCTCGAACACATCGTCCAACCGCTCCAAAGCGATCCGCACGCCCTGAAACTCGTCCCACATGCCGATCAAGCTCAGCGCCGCCTGGGTCACGAGCGCATATACCGCGCTGAAAGCCATCAATTCCCCGACCGTCAGTTTCTCCCCGATAATCAATTCGGCTCCGGCATACAGTACCGTAACGCTGCTTAAGGTCTGCAGCACCGTGGCGACGGAACCGGAGAAGATGCCGAGTTTCCATCCCTTCATCTGCACGAACGTCGTTTGGCGAAATTTGCTCTCCACTTTCTTCCGCACTTCGTCTTCAGCTGCAAGAGCCTTCACGGTACGCATGGAGCCGATCGTTTCCACTAATGCGTTTTGCAGATCGACATTGGCTTGGAACTGATGTCGGCTGTTGCGCTTCATGAGCGGGGTCACGATCAGCGTCAGCGCGATGAAGCAGGGGATGAACGCCAATGCGAGCCAAGCCAGCACGACGTTGTAGGTAAACATGACGGTCATGTACACAATGATCGTCATCACGTTCAACACGGCGTTCATGCTATTCGTAACGAGGAATTGCCGGATCACCTGATTCTCCCCGGCGCGCGTCAAGATGTCGCCCACCTTCCGCGTGGCGAAGTAGCGCATAGGCAAACGAAATACGTGCCGATAGAAACCCATGAGCATGTCGATGTCGATCTTGATGAACGTCCCCGCGATGACCCATTCCCGGATCGCTTGCACGAGCATGGTCAGCACGGACACCCCTAACATGACGACCAGCATCACATTCAAGTCCTCATACTGGCGGCCGATCAGCACCCGGTCGATCACTCGCTGCGTGAACAGCGGGAGCGCCAGATGAATGACCTGCAGAAGCAAGGTCAGCCAGACGAGATGGAACAGCCCTTGCTTATGCGAGGCAAAATACGCCCAGTATCGGCCAAACGACGGCTTCGACTCTTCCTGCGCGAATAAAGCTTCGGTCGGCTTCAAGAGCACCGCATTCAGCGTCCAGCCCTTCAAAAAATCGGCGTGCGTATACGTCAGCAGCCCGATACTCGGGTCGGCGACGGTTACATGACGGTCCTCGACTTGCACGACCACGACATAGTGCTTGCCCTGCCAATGGGCGATCACCGGCATCGGCTGCTCGGCCAGTCCCTTCATGCTGCTGCGGACCGCCTCCGCTTGGAAGCCGATCGCTTCGGCAGTTTTGCATAGATGGAAGATCGTGCTGCCCTCCAAGCCTACCTGCGCCAGCTCCCTCAGCCGATGGATGCTCAGTCGCTTGCCATAGTGCCGGGCGATCATCGAGAGGCAGGTCGGGCCGCAGTCCATCTCGCTTTGCTGCAGGAGCACCGGGAACCGGTTCCGGAATCGCCATGTTCTCCGCCCGCCATATCGCTGCCGCTTCTCCCGATCGGCTTCCTCGGCCATGCTTGGTTCGTCCCCCGCGCTTGCATCCGCCGCGGCCGTGTTCGTTTCCGTCTTTAGCAAGATGTCCGCAGGCTGCCGGTAAGCGGAAGCAATGCCGATGATCGTGGCTCTAACTTTCGGATAAGCCGCGATCAACCGGTCGAAATCCTGCTTGGCCAAGCTGAAAACGGACACCGCTCCATCCGCCACTACGCTGGCCTGCCGGGGACCTCCTGTCAGCAGCGCCAGCTCTCCGAAAAATTCGCCGGCTTGGACCGTATTCAACTTCCGGCCTCCCTCGCTGTCCTTCAGGACGGAAGCCGTGCCTGAACGAAGAATATAAAAAGCGTCTCCCGCTTCCCCTTCACGGACGATCGCTTGACCCGGGGCATATTCCTTTATCACCATAATATCCAGCAGGGAGCGCAGCTCCTGATGCTGCAGCGGGGCGAACAGCGCCGTCCGCTTGAGAAACTTGCGCATCGACTCATCGGCCAGCTGTTCGAGCAAATACCCCTTCAATTCCGGATGGGCGTCGATCAATTGCATGAACATCGACCTGGACAGCCGCAGCAGCTCCAACTGCGTCGAAGCCCGCAGCGTAAGCTCCTGCAAGTCCTCATTCAGCAGGGCTTCCTGTCCGAAATGCGAGCCGGATTCCATCAAGCCCAGATTGATTTCGTTCCCGTTCGGCTCCGTCCCGATCATGCGCACTTTGCCCGCGATGACGAGATAGAATGCATCTCCCCGCTCCCCGGCCTGAACAATCGTGTCCCCCATCTGGTAGGACACCTGTTCGAAGGAGGCGGCAACCTTCGCTTTCTCCTGCGGCAACAGCACCTGAAAAATAGGAATCGTGTCCAATATCATAGATTGTGAATAATCTAGCATTCCCGAGCCTCCCGAACGTTCCCCCTCATGCTTCCCCTGCCAAATCGCGCCAAAGTTTCACATCGACGTTTGCTTGATTCACGGCTTCGTCCAGCCAGGCTTCAAATAGCTGATCCGCCAACTGCAGCCGAAGCTCTCCGGTCAGTGCCGCCGAATTCACTTCCCACACATGCAGCAATCGGTAGCAGGAGCCAAATGGAAACGGTCCCACCGTACTTCCGGCTTCCGCCCCAAACACCAAGGCTTCCTCTTCACCGCTCAGCTCGGCTCGTCCGACCCATCCGACGTAGCCTCCGTCATACCGGCTGCCGCCGATCACGCTATACGTTTGCGCCAGCTCGTAGAACGACCCGCCCTCTTCCAGCTGAAACCGTAGCTCCAGCGCCTGTTCCCGGGTTCGGAGCGCCAATTGCGACACACAGGCCCGATCGAAGGCAAGCCGATTCTCCAGGAAATAGGCGTCGACCCGAGCCTCCGTCACGAGACGCTTCACCTTCTCGGTCAGCAGACGGGCCCGAGCCTCCTCGAAAAGATCGGTTGTCGCCAGCCCGTGCCTCCTCAGCCAAGCTTTCGTCTCCGCCGCGCTGTACAATCCCATTTGCTGCCGCATCGCATTCGCCGCCGCTTTCCACTCTTGCTCGTCGGCCGGCAGACCGTGCTGTTCCGCCACCGCCAAGATCACAGCTCTTCGTATGCCGTCCTCGACCGTTGTGAATCGGCCTGTCATTGCCGCCAGCTTGAGGATGTCGCGCAATCGCCATTCCGTTCCGTTCACGCTTAACGCTACCTGCTCCATCGCTTTCATTTTTCAGTCCCCTCACCAAGAAAAACGGAAGAAACCTAACCAACGTTAGGTTTCTTCCCTTTAGCAACGATTTGCACAAACCGCTTTCATTCGACCCCGACACGACAGCAGCGGAGCGGCCCCGCGGCCTAAGCTCCGTTTGGAGCTTAAAAAGGTCTGGTAGGCGTGACGGGCGTGACTATCCCGCCTGGTTGGGGCGCATTCATGTTTGGATTTGTCAACGTACCTGGTGCCCCTTGCGCGGGTGGGGGTTTAATGCCCTGAGGAGGCATATAGCCGAATTGGCCAGTAGCTCTGGGATCGATGTATCCAACTATTACTAACTGGCCGTTGATTACTTGTACGATGGGGGTCCGTTCTCCTTCTCCTCCGGCTGCTTCTTTCATTTCCTGCTCAGTTAATGGCTTCTCCAAATCATCAAGCTCAAAATCTTTTGCTGTTTTGTCATTGGACATTGCTAGTTCCTCCCGTTCATTAGCAAATCTAACTTAATCGATGTAACCGTTCTTTAAAGCACGATAGCTCTAGAAGAATGATGAGTGCAGCATGAAAGCTATAATATAAGTATAGTTCAGCTCAATAAAAGAATAATGAAAGATTCCGGCTATAAATAGCAAGAAACCGCGTAATATCAAGCCTTTGCGGTTTTTAAAAATGACGGACTTTTTTTAATGAATAGCGTCGATGTTGCCAAATCATTATTTTCAAATCTACTGATACTAAAATTACAACAAATACCGCTTCGATATGCTCCTTTGAAAATTCAAGCCCCCCGTTAGGAACGCTTTCGTTGTGAATGACCGCCATTGGCTGCAGTACCTTCTCCATTCGGCTCATAAAAAAAGCTCAACCCAAGCTCCAGCGAGGTTGAACCTTTTGGTTGTTTTAACGGCAAGCTTTAAGGCCACCCTTAGTGGGTGGACTTTTCTTCTATCTCGATTTGTTCAAAATTCTTATGCCGATCTAACTCTTCCGAAAACCGTTCACATACGCCTGCCCTTCCCTCGGCGATGCTGCCGATCATTTCCGTGGCAGCATCGTTGGTTCTGGAGCTCTTGTACCCGTCGTGTTTTGAGGTCAGCCAGTTTTACTGGACAATCCCCATAACACCGTCTGAACGATCGCCGCGGCAGGATACAATTTGGATTTTTCCGCCTCAAAACTTTATGTACTATAGTTAGGAGTAGTACAATATTACAAGATGAATAAGGAAGCGAGAGTGAAAAAAGTGAATACAAGAGTTGCAAAAGAATTTGACTATCCCGCTTTAAGGAAAATTTACTTGGAATCACGCCGTAAAAATTTTTATTGGGCGGATACAGAAGCAATGACTTTAGATGATTTTGATAAGCATACGGAAGGAGAGTATATTATTTTAGCAGAGGAGGATAATCGAATCCTCGGATTTGCTTCTCTCTATTTGCCGGATAACTTTATCCATAATTTATTCGTTCACCCCGATTTCTTCGGTATGAGTGTTGGCGGATTGTTGCTTCATGCCTCTATAGAAAAAATGAACAAACCAATAAGATTGAAATGCATATCGGAAAATCATGCGGCGATAAAATTTTATGAGCATAAAGGCTGGAAAAAAATCGTTGAAGAAGGTAATCCATCAGAGAAATACTGGGTTATGGAATACAAATAACAGTATTAGGCGGTATTCTTTCTGTGCCGGATTTAAGGATGCGCCGTCCATCCCGCATCGTTTTCCTCACGTGCGGGAACCGTGCAGGTTTCGCCTTCTGTACTCTTCGGGAGTGATGCCGTTCTGCTTTTTGAAAAAGCGAATGAACGCCATGCTGGAATGATAGCCCGTTTTCTCCGCGATATCCTGAATTTTCATGGCCGGCCTCTGCAGCAACTCCTTCGCCTTCGCGTTCCGAATGTCCGCAATATAGTCCGAGAGCCCGTTCCCCGTCGTTTGCTTGTAGAACCGCGAGAAGTAGGACGGATTGAAATTGACATGCCCAGCCAGCGTGGCCAAGGTCAGATCGTCCGCAATTTGCGCCTCGATGTAAGCATGGATTTTATCGATCACATCATTCGCATTCACGTTCGCCGCACTCCGCTTGCATTTGAAAATCGTCGCGGCAAAGATACGGAAACAGCCGCCGATCGTCTCCCACGAGCCTTCCTCGCCGGACTGAATGCGCTTATACAGCGTTCGCAGCACATCTAATTCGTCCTGCAGGCCGCAGGCAGCCAAATTCGGGATGTAAACGGCGTTAAGCGCGTGCAAGCATTCGAGCTTATGCATATGCCCGGTCGCATTGCCAAGCAGGAACGCATTCAACTCGCCGAACAGCTTGTCGAACTCGGCTTCGCGCCCGCTTTCCAGATATTCGCCCAATAGACGGACTTTGTGCAGCTGAAAATAAGCCGTGCCCGCTTGTACGGCTGTCTCCTCCGCCTCCGGCTGAGCGGCTTCGGCCTGCTTTCGCCCGATTGCAATCCGAAGCTCGCGGAGCGTGCCGCGGACGGCCTCCGATCCGAACGGCACATCGCTCATGGCAACCCCGCCGTCCGCATCGAGCAGCTCCCGGTATGCTTGCTGAACCAAGCTGCGGGCGGCGTCTTCTTCGCAGATCGCATCGATTGCCTTTTCGATCGTCCGAATGATTTTCCGGTCGTCCTCAACCTTGAGAATATACTCGAACCCGCCAAGGGACATCGCGCTGCGCACGTATTCAAAGTCGTCGTATGCCGTAAGAAAGATGACCTTGCAATGCGGCCAGCGGTGCCGGATCTCTTTCAGCAGGTCGATTCCCTCCATGCCCGGCATCTTTATGTCGCAAAGTACAATGTCGATCCGTTCGCTCCGCAACACATCGAGCGCTTTCGAGCCGGAATACGCTTTATAAAGCTTGACGTTTAAATGAGCCGCCTCTTGCAGCAGCCCTTCCAGCCCGTCCGCCACGATCGGCATATCGTCAACGATGAGCAACCTGTACATCGGATTCCACCTCCTGCCATGGCCTCAGTTTAATTTGCACGTGCAGCCCCCCGAGCAGCGAACGGTTGAACGAGATGCCGCAGTCTTCCCCATAACGCAATTGAATGCGTCGATGAACGTTCGCAATTCCGTTCGAATCGTCGAGCTCTCCTCCATCGTTTCCCAGTATGCCGTTCAAACGGCCGATCGTACGGTCGTCCAGCTTGCTCCCGTTATCCTCCACGTGCACGAGCAGAAAGCCCCCCTCTCTCTCCATATGTACCCAAAGAAACCCGTTTTCCTCCTGTTTCTCAAACACATGCTTGTACACGTTCTCAATAATCGGCTGAAGCACGAGCCGGATCACCATTCCGCCTTCGGCCACCCATTCGGGAACCTGGAATTCGACCCGAACCCGATCACCCAAGCAAACAGTCTGGATATGGACGTAGGTTTGGGCATGTTTGATTTCAAGCGCGAGCGGAATTTCATCCGCCCGATCGCGCGTCACATACTGAAAGTAATTCCCCATGTAGGTGCAGAATTGATATGCCCGTTCCGTATCGACCGTTTTGATCAGGCGGCACAGGACAAAAAAACAATTATACAGGAAATGAGGATTGATTTGCGATTGAAGCCGCTTCAATTCCGACCTCTGGCTTCGAATTTTCTGTTCATACACTTCCTGTATTAAGCTTTTCTGCCGATCGACCATATCGTTAAAGCCCCGATACAAAAAGCCGAATTCGTCTTTCCGGTTTTCCGGCAGCGTCGGGTACGTGTGAGCATCCCACATTTTGTTGAAGGCGCGGACGATTTTGTTCATCGGGCGGCGGATCACGTTGTTGATCGAATACGAGAACAGGATGATGATTAACACGGACGCAGCGGACAAAACCCAGAACCAGTTCTTAAGTGTCGTCAATGCGCCGAGCACATAAGTCTCCGGCGTGAACGTAACCAGATAGGCATTGATCGAGGATGAATACCGGTACGAGACGATCATCCGCTGGTTTTCCATGGAAATCGTCGACACTCCGTTCTGCCCTCCCTGTGTCTGGCGGTTCTGTAAAAATTGCTTCAAAGCATCGATATTTGAAGCGCTAACATTTCTTGCAATCGACCAGTCCTGCTTCAAGTTGATCAGCGCCGCGCTCCCTTCGCCGGGTGTAACGACGGTCGACAGCATGTCGTCTACTTGCTCGATCGAAAGCTCGATGCCCAGCACGAAAATCGGCTTGCGCTTCGCGTTGGACGGATAGTCGAGGCCGAGGAATAATCGGTTGTCCCAATAAATGAGCGGTCCTCCGCTTTTATTTCCTTGCAGCGCCTCCATTTCCGGCATATCGATGCTTGCGTCGTAGCTCGTACTCGAGACGGTTCTGCCGATTAGCGGAACATACGCTTTGGCGTCGGCGATGAACAAACTCGAGTATTTCATCAGGTAGAGCCGCCGCTGTAAAGCGTTGACAAGCTCCAGCCGCTCGTATTCGCTGATTTGATCGCCGATCGCGCTGAGCTTCCGCAGGTCCTGGTCGACGACATATTCAGGCATGGAGGCGGAGATTCTATCGATTTCCCGCTCCAGCACGTTCATGAAATAATCGGTTCGCGCTTTGATCGACTCGGTCATCTCGTTCCGGATGCCGTCCGACCCTTTCTTGTTCATGCTAAGCGTTATCAGATACAGCGGCGTGATGACAAGAAAAAACGTAAGAAACAGCTTCAAAAAAATCGAAGGATTTTTCAATTCATGAATGAGCCTCATTTGCGGACCCCCGCCCCGTCTCTATATTGTCTTTATATTTGCATGGTTTCGGCGGATTCGGCAAATGAAACATTTTACAGATGCTACAAACAAAAACAAGCGCCTGCGGCATCCTTTGGACGCCAAACGTTTACCGAGAAGTCAAGCCACATCCGCGATATATTTTCCGAGACCTCAAGGATAAACGATTTCGCCGTTCTTGAAACTAATAAAATCTGATCGTTTATACAAAAAAGCAAAAATAAGAGGCCTGACGGCAACCTCTTATACATGCTTCAGTCCTTTTTATTCTTTTACGCTGCCCATAACGATCCCTTTGATAAAAAAGCGCTGCAGGAACGGGTAGACTATCAATATCGGAAAAGCGGCGACGAAAATTTGCGCGGCGGTACTCGTCCGGTCCGACAGCTGCCGCAAAATATCCAGCTCCTCCGAGGAAATGAACCGAAAATCTTTCTTGATGATAATGGTCTGCAGGAAGGTCTGCAGCGGATAATTTTCGGGACGGTTCATCAGGATAAGACCGTCGAACCAGCTGTTCCAATGCCCTACGATCGTAAACAATCCGATTGTCGCCAAAGCCGGCGTCGATAACGGCAAATAAATTTTAAACAGTGTCACGAAATGGTTCGCTCCGTCTATTTTCGCCGATTCCTCCAGTTCCTTGGGGAGCCCGCGGTAAAAGTTCAACAGTAAAATGACGTTGAAGACCGGCACGGCGCCCGGCAGGACAAGCGCCCAGATCGTATCCATCAGACCGGTCGCCTTGATCGTCATATACCATGGAATCAAACCGCCGCCGAACAGGATCGTGATGACGAAGTACCAAGCATATACGGTGCGGAACTTGAAATGCGACGTCTCTTTCGACAATGGATATGCGGCCAGCACCGTGAGCAGCATGCTGATGGAGGTACCGAGCGCCACCCGCTTTAGCGTCACCAAAAACGCTGTGAAATATTGCGGCTTGCTCATGATATTTTGATAGGCTACGGTCGTAAACTCGACGGGCCACAGCGTCACCTTCCCGGCAGCGGCCGCAGAACCCGAACTGAAGGACAGAGCCAGTATATGGATCATGGGCAAAATGCACATCAAGGAGAGCGCGCCGAGAAACAGGTAGTTGAACACGGTGAATGTCAATCTGCCCGGGGTCATTCGGGTTTTCAATGGGCCTCCCCCTTCAGAAAATTCTATAATTGGCAAATCGGTAAGCCAGGAAATAAGACATAGAAATAAAGACAAGGGAGACGACGGATTTGAACAGTCCAACAGCCGTTGCGACTCCGTACTGGAACTGCTCCAGACCTAATCTATATACCAGCGTATCGATAATGTCGCCGCTCTCGTAAACTTGCGGGCTGTATAGGTTGAAAACCTGGTCGAAACCGGCGTTCAACACGTTCCCCAAACTCAAAGTCGCCAGCAAAATGATCACGGGCAACATTCCCGGCAGCGTAATATGCCAAGTTTGTTTCCACCGGTTGGCGCCGTCCATTTCGGCGGCTTCGTACAGCGAAGGATTAATGCTTGTCAGCGCAGCCAAATAAACGATCGTGCCGAAGCCGAATTCCTTCCACACGTCGGAAAGTACGATGACGGCCGGAAACCAGCGATTGTTTCCGAGGAAGTAGATCGGATCGATACCGATGAATTCCAGCGCTTTGTTGACAATCCCCGTCGAAGGCGACAAAATATCGATCAGAATGCCGCCAAGCAGCACCCACGACAGGAAGTGCGGCAGATAAACGAGCGTTTGAAACACACGCTTGAACAATTGTTTGCGAATTTCATTAAGCAGAATGGCCACGACGATCGGCACGATCAATCCGACGATCATTTTCATGATCGCGATGCTGACCGTATTGAACATGATGCGCCCGATATCGGGATATTCGAGGAGCCACTTGAAGTTTTTCCACCCGACCTTCGGAGAATGAAAAATCCCTTTGGCCGGCATATATTTCTCGAAAGCAATCGTAATGCCGGCCATCGGAATGTAGCTGTAAATAAACAGAAGCACCACGCTCGGCAATATCATCAGATGCAAAGGCCATTCCCTTATCCATCGTTTCTTGAGCACTATTCCCACCACCGCATGTCACAGGATAAAGACGGCAGGAGGGAAAGCCCTCCCGCCGCGTCAGACCGCTGCCTTACTTTTGCTTCGCGAACCAGTCGTTGACTTCTTGCGTAATTTTTTCGCCGCCGAGGCTCTTCCAGTCGGCCACGAATTTGTCGAACTCATCGATGGATACTTGGCCCATGATGATTTTAGTAAACGTTTCTTTTTCTTTCGCGTCCAAAATCGACTTTTTGTCCTGCATCGTTACGGTAGGCGCGCCAAAGAATTCATCCGCCATATACCGTTTTTCTTGCAAATACTGGTTCATGATCGAGAAGGAACCGCCCGGTTTGGCGATCATCCAGTTTAGCCAGCCGCTCATGTCGCCGTTCAAATAACGCAGCGAGGTTTCGTACCGGTTCGTCCAATCCGCATTGTCTTTAAAAGCGCTAGGGTCTTTCGCTTCGATTGCTTTCGGAAGCACGGCGCCGGCTTGCACGTTGCCGTCCTGCGAGTTGAGGCGGATCGGATTGACTTTGTAGTACAGCTTCCCTTTATCCTCCAACTCTTTTCCGTTCATATACAGCTTCCGCTCATCCGTCACGCCGTTCGAATTGATTTTGACCCATTGGTTCAAAATTTGGATGACGGCTTCCGGGTTCTTGCAATTTTTGGAGATAACAACGTATCCGTTCAAGCCTAAGCCGACCTGCGCTCTGGCAGGGGTTGCGTCAATCGACGGCAGTCCGTATACTTCCCAGTCCTGCACCAGCTTGCCATCCTTGATCGCCGCCTTTTCCAGCGGCCATGCGCTCAACCAAAATTCGCCATAGGCGATCCCG
This sequence comes from Paenibacillus contaminans, assembly GCF_003285015.1. Taxonomy (GTDB): domain Bacteria; phylum Bacillota; class Bacilli; order Paenibacillales; family NBRC-103111; genus Paenibacillus_V; species Paenibacillus_V contaminans. The sequence continues at coordinate 151,480 of NZ_QMFB01000004.1, forward strand.
ATTTGGTTGCCGACAACAAGCTCGTTTTCTTTGTCAACATCCTTCGTGCCGAATTCCGGATCGATTTGACCCGCCTTGTACATATCTTGCAATTGCTTCAGCGCCGTTTTCATTTGCGGCTGGACGCTTCCGTAAACAAGCTTGCCGTCGTCACCCTTCTGCCACGTTTGCGGATAAGCATGGTAGCCGTTGAAGAAGCCGGTAAGTCCGTAAGTGCCGTATAAGTCCTTGTTCAGTGTCATGCCGTACGATTTGCCGGTTCCGCCTCCCGGGTTTTGCTTCGTGAATTCTTCGGCAATTTTCAACACGTCCTGCATCGTTTTCGGTTCCGGCAGGTTGAGCTTTTGCAGCCAATCCTTGCGCACCCACAAGTAGTGAGACGAATTGTACGGGCTGTCCGCCATCGGAATCGCCATCAGCTTACCGCCGGATTTTGCCGACTTCATCTGGTTCCCGCCGTCTTTCGTAAACCAAGCTTTGGTTTCAGGCGTTGCGTACTTATCGAACAAGGCGCTTATATCCATAATCATGTCCGAATCGATCAACTGCTGCAGCTGCATTTGGTCGCTGACCGTGAAGAAATCGGGAATATCGTTCGATGCGATCATCATGTTCAGCTTCTGAGTAAATTGCTTCGAGTCCGCAACCCATACATTCTTGATACGGATTCCCAAATCTTTCTCATAGGCATCGTATACGGCGTTTTTGTCCATCGATTCGCCCGGATCCCACTTGATGTCGGACGGGTTGGAGCGTACAGTCGTCAGCTCCACGACCTTCGCGGAACCGGACGGCGCCGCCGACGGCGAAGATGAAGGCGAAGTGTTTTGCCCGTCTTTAGAGCCGGAGTCGGAAGAACTGCAAGCACTTACAAAAACAAGCGCTCCGCACATGACTCCGAAAGCCGTTGATTTTTGCCACTTTCCCATTGTAAATACCCCCTGCTTATTTTTTGGTCGCTTAAGAATCCGCTTTCGTAATGATTATAGGCCTGATATCCCGCCGTAATCCATTTACTAGTTTTTACTTTGTATACGATCATTTACTTCTTTCCGGAAAGGGAGGCGATCATCGGCTGTAACTGCTCTAGCTAATGAAAATAGCGATGATCGCTTGCGTTAACAGGCTCCATTGGATTTTTGCCCTGCTGAAACGAAAGAAGCTTTCATGGATTTGGCCTAACCTGAAATACAACACGTAAAACCTTCCAGTTCATATTGGAAGGTTATTTGGCATACGCCGTTATCAGTATAGCATCATCCATGGCCGCATCATTAAGGGAAATATTCACAGATATTTTACCCGGGTAATATTGTTATTCTATTTTTATCCGGGTATAATTAGTGAGACAATCAGAGAGGAGGTCAGCATGAGTAATCCCCTAACACGCTTTTACTGCACGGCATTTTTGGGTGTGGGAGTCGTCGCCAGTGGTTCGTTACAGCACGTTGTTACTACAGTGAAGGATGCTCTGGATGACAGAGACCTCACACAGTTGCTTTTATTTGACGATTCTACGGGGAAGCCAGTAGATGTGGATTTTCGTGGGAAGACAGATGATGTGCTCAAACGATTGGGTGAACAGTTTGGTGACTTACCCAGTAAGGAAGTGAATCACCAGCCTACACGGCGGGTCGGTCGACCTAAGCTGGGGGTTGTATCCGGTGAGGTTACGTTATTGCCACGGCATTGGGAATGGCTCAAGAGTCAACCTGGAGGAGCGTCGGTAACATTACGAAAACTCATTGATGAGGCTCGCCGTGCTGGAGAAAAACAGAGCAGTATCCGAGAGTCGCAAGAAGCAGCATATAACTTTATGACAGCTATGGCCGGGAACTTCAATCAATACGAAGAAGCTCTGCGGGCACTGTATGCTGGTGATTTGGATCGTTTTTACCACTTCATCGATGACTGGGCACCTGATATCAGAAACCATGTCAAAAGATTAGCCGCAAATGCATTCGCTGAAGGGAACTTATGAATGAAAGCAATCGGAGGCGTAAAAAATTAAAAAGGAACTACGAAAGGAGTTGCTATGACAGAGTTTGAATCTATTCGTTACATCGAATCATCTGCCTATGGCAGAACTTCCGATACCGAATTAATTGAAGGAGAACATGATCATGAATATTCTGAAAGTCAACGGCGTTGATTTGGCCTATGACAGTTTCGGTAACGAAAATGACGAGGCTATTATCCTAATCGCCGGGCTTGGAACCCAGATGATTCGTTGGACGGTTCCGTTTTGTCGGATATTAGCAGCGGAGGGCTTTCGCGTAATCCGCTTTGACAATCGCGACGTGGGTTGCTCGACACACTTTAGCCATTATCGGGCGCTGGATTTTGACGCACTGGCGACTGCTCTCATGTCAGGACAGCGACCGGACATCCCTTATACTCTCGATGACATGGCTGGCGACGCTATCGGACTGCTCGATGCCCTTGGCAGGTCGATGGGCGGAATGATCGCCCAGATTGCAGCCAGTGAGTACCCTGAACGGGTTTTATCACTCACCTCCATTATGTCTAGTTCCGGTAATCCCACCCTTCCGCAAGCTTCCCCGGATGTCATGGCGATGATGACTAAGCCGGCGCCGAACCCCTTTGAGGATGAAGCAGGCTTTTTGGCGCACAGCCTCTCTTTTGCCAAACGCATCGCCGGCACCGGCTATCCATTTGAAGAAGACGCTTATCGGGCACTCATTCTGGAGGAAGTCCAGCGAGCCTACGATCCAGGCAGTGTCGGACGGCAAATTGCTGCGATCGCCGTCTCCGGTGACCGTCGTCCGCGGCTGGCGACCATAAAAGTACCAGCACTTGTCATTCATGGGATGGACGATCCCCTGTTCGTCCCGGCGTGTGGCGAGGACACGGCTTCGGCCATCCCGGGCGCCGAGCTAATGTTGGTTGACGGCATGGGACACGACCTGCCGCACCAACTGTACAAATTAACCGCTGATGGCATAGTGCGAACGGCTCGTCGCAATTGACAAGTTTTTGACGCGGTGTAGAGTCGATCGGAAAAGAAGCCGGCTTCGCACGCGCTTTATGACGTCCGCGGCCGGCTATTTCGGTTGCGCCGCTATTTGACCAGGTGTTTCAGCACGTCATCAATTTTTTTGCCGTTGGCGAGGGCGCCGCTCGCCATCCAGTAGTTGGCGTCCACTTCGTATACATGGCCTTGCTTGACAGCCGGCACGCTTTTCCAGATCGGGTCCGCCAGCCATTCGTTCGCCTTTGGCCGCACAGCCTCGCCCTGCACCATGTAAAAAATATAATCGGCGTCAAGCTGCGGCAGCACTTCCTGCGAAATCGGCTTGTTCAGTTCCCAGGACAGCTCCCGCACCATCTTGTGGGGTTGCAGGCCAAGGTCGCCGTACAGCACAGGACCGCTATAATACGTGCCGTCCATCAGCAGCACTTCCTTCGGCTTGATCCGAATGACGGCGAACGTTCTGCCTTTGACGACCGGTTCGAGTCGTTGTTTTGCTTCGCTTACCTTGCGATCGTAATCTTGAATCGCTTTTTCCGCTGCGTCTTTTTTGTTCAGTATGTCGCCCAGCACCCGCAGCGTTCCTTTCCAATCGACCGTAGCATCGTCGAATGTGTAGGTCGGGGCGATTTTTTTGAAACCGTCGATTGCGCCATCCGCAGCCAGTTGTTTTGTATACAGCACAATCAGGTCGGGATTGGCGTTCAGCAGCGCCTCCATGTTGACGCCGTTCGCGAAATCGAGCTTCGGCACGTCGGGCAGGTAAGGCTGCAGATAGTCCTGCACGAGCGGACCGAGCGACCATTGCATGGTCGGCTTGACGCCAAGCGTTACCAGGGCGTCCTCGACGTAAGGGGCGACGATGCGCTGCGGCGCTGCGGGAACGCTCACTTGGCCGAGCGCATCCTTCAAGGAGCGTGGAGCCGCGGAAGGCTGGCCGGCGGCCGATTGGCCTGCAGACGGGGAAGGAGACGATGACGCATCGCCGGACTTGTCGCCGGCGGAGCCGCAAGCGGCAAGCGCAACTACCAGACTGCAGATCATCAGGGCATTTAAACATAGCTTTGATGGACGAATCACTGGTGCAAACCCTCCTATGATATTGATTCTCATTATCGTTGATGATTGTATCACAAGAGGGGGTGAATCCACTACCGCGAATGGTGCGAAAAAAAGCGGGTCGATTGTGCGGTCGCCCCCGCCTGAGCAGTAGCCAAGGCGGCGCTACCTCCAAATCCGCGCCGCTTCGTCCAATACAAGCGTGTGCGCAAAAGGCGAATACTCCAGCCACGGAATCTCGTCGATGCGGTGAACCGTCCTGCGGTTCACCGCCGGCAATGCCAGCCAGACAGCGCTTGTTTGCAAATCGTCCCACCGCCGCTGCGATTCGCGATCGGCGTCGACGATCAGCAGGATGCGGTCGCAATCAAGCCGCGTCAGCTCGGCCGCTGTTATTTCGCGGCAAACCTTAATGGCGGCGGCATTATGCGCCGGCGTCAAATCCAGATCCTGAAACAGCACGGAACCGCCGTTGCGGTTTCCATATACATGCAGCCCGTCTGAAGCGATATGTAAGAGCAGCGAGCGCTCCGAGCCGAATCTGCCGCTGATCCGTTTGCGCAGCAGCTCCGCTTTGCGCTCGTATCCGGAGAGCCAGGCCGCCGCATCCCGCTTCTTGGCCAGAAACGAGGCGATCTCGCGGAAATGGTCGCGCCACGTCATCTCCAGCCACGGGATGGTGACGACGGGAGCGATTTTGGCCAGGCTATCCCCTGTTTGCCTGTCCACGAACTCGTCGCACAGGATCACTTCCGGCCTCGCGGCGGCGAGCGCCTGCAGGTGGCTTTCCCATACGTCCGCGTCGGGCTGCTTGACTCGTTTCAAATGAAACGGAATCGCGTCGTGGTAGGCGCTGCGGTGGCTTTCGCGCCTGCGATCCACATAAGTGGCGAGCGGCACCGCCTGCAGCGTCAGCATATGCGCCGCATAGTGGTAGCTGAGAGCAGCTACCTTCTCCCGCTTGCGGGCGATAAACATCGTCGGCGAGATGCCGACCGTCTCCTTGAACTTGCGGCGGAACCGGGATTCGTCGCGGTAACCGACCAACTGCGCCACTTCGCGCACGGTGCAGTCGAGCGACACCAGATGTTCCCGCGCCTTGTCCAGGCGGATGCTCTCGAGCATCTCGCTCGGGCTTCGTCCCGTCGTCTCTTTGAAGCGACGGGAATAGTGCCAGGGGCTCATGCCGGCAATTCGGGCCAGCGTGGCGCGGCTTATCGGCTCCTCGTAGTGCGTATGCATATAGGCGATCGTGCTTGCGATCGCAGATGCCGCTGCCTGCTGCATCGGGGCTTCCAGCTGCGGGACTATCGTTTCGAGCAGCCGGTGAAACATTTGCTGGCGCGCAAACGGCTGCAGCCGCTGTTCGTCGCGTCGCCGCTGACCGGCAATGGCCGCTGCCGCATGAACGGCTTCCGCAAAGCTCAGCTTCGGCAACACGCCGGCAAGCGATTGCGGAAACGCGTCATTCGTTTTCACAAAGGCAAGTGAACCTCCGCCGGCGTCGGCTTCCCGCAACACCTGAAAGGAAACCCGATACCCCTGCAGCGGTTTCGATGGATCGGCATTCAGCTCGAACAAGGAGGCGGGCAGGAGCAGTGCGGCGTTTCCCGGCCCGAGTGGAAACCGACTGCCGTCAACGAGCAGCTCCCCGTTCCCGCTTTCAATCAGCAGCAAGAGATAGTCGCCGGCAAACCGGCGATCCGCCTCCCAGTCCGCAATACCGTGCAGGCTTGTCGCTTCCAGTAGTCGAAACAGAGGGTCGCTGTCGTATCGGCAGGCGTTGTCGGGCATCTCGATACACTCCTTGTTTTTCATTGATAATAATTCTCACATCAGTATAACAAGGAGCGGCTGCGAAAGGAATCGGTCAATCGTTCGACAGCCAAATGCTCTATCATATAGAACGATCAACCGGTTCATCGTAAATCCGGGACATAAACTGTGTCACATCATCCGCGCTCTTGACGCTGATGATGCCCAAAACTTTGTCAATAAAGTTTATGTATTGCTCCTTTTGCTATGCCACGCTCTAGCTTTCATGACTAATAGTCAGCATGTTTTCGTTAGCATCCAAATAAACAACAATCAATTGATCCGTATACTCCGGGTTAAAAGTAAAATCCATAATGAAAATCTGTTCTTTTTGCTCTTTTTCAAAGTTGCTTCCCAGCCATCCTTCGCCCAAGCCGCTTCCCAAGCTTTTTAACATAAGCAGGTCAACCATCTCCAGTTCGCTTAATGTTTCAGGCCGCTCAGTCCCGAGCATTTCTTTTACGCTTTCCTCATCCATTTCTGAAAGATGAAACTCAAAGAAGTCATGTAGTATCGTATAACCGGGATCTTTTTTACTTTGAATACTATCTCTTAGATGTGCCCGAGCTTTGTTTACCAACTCTTCCATGTGATCAAGCGCATGGGCAGCACGGGCGACAGCGGCCTCATTTTGTGTAATCTTTTCCGACACATGAAAATAAAACGGGATCTTATTATCAGGCAAAAGGTTATCTATCCAAATATCGTTGCCAGATGTGTACGCTAGACCAGGAAATTTCGTGCTTGGTATTTGTTTCGTCATTTTGTTAGCTCCTTAAGCAAGTTATTTGTAGTCATGTCCCCAAGAGGTAAAACGTTTCGGTCACACCTTATCCTTGTACAATTTTTCATCGGTCTCTATTAACCATCAAGGGGCATGTTATACGCCCATTTTACCATAGCTTTACTACACTATCCCGCCCTTTCGTTGAGCAAACGCAGCCGATCTGCTTTAAACCAACTAGTCATTAAAAGAAGCTAACGCATAATTCAATTCCACGTCCTGCCCTTCGATAACCTTCATCGTAAACGTTTGCTCGTTCATGGGAACCGTAATGTCGGGAGCAGCTCCGCCTTTTTCGCGTTCATCGCTATCGCCTTGGATCGTTTTGTCTCGATTGAGAGATCTGCCATCCGGGAATCGCACGACATACCCTCCCGGCATTTTCATTTCTATAGGAGCGGAGACGACGCCGAACGAACCGTTCGTGGATGTAAAGCCGACAATTTTGACATTGGGCATTCCTTTTAAAAACAAAGGTAAGCCTTCCCCCGAGCTTGTGGTGTTATGATTAATGAGCACAGCGATTTTCCCTGGAAAGTAAATCCGCGAAGGATACACTTTTCTGGTTTCGGCACGGTTTATTTCGAAACGTCCCGTATTCCGATTGTAGTAACTGACGTATTCAAAAATCTTTTTCTCGTTCACGAAATGTCCTGCCATTTGGGCAACAAGGTCATCCTCTCCGCCCGGATTATCCCGTAGATCGATGATTATTCCCTTTACTTGTTTCTCTTGAAACTCTTTTAATTTATCTTCCAGCGCTTGCGCGGGATCGGATTGCGTTGTTCCAGGGAGGAAGTATCTGATTTTAACGTATCCGTATTCCTTCCGAAGAATCTCGCCTTCCACGGGAGGATCTTCTTTCTTCAGCTTTACCTTCGTTTTCTTCAAGGTTTCGTACTGATCGTCGTAGGCTGTAAGCATCGCAGTCATGATCGCTTGATCGTCCCGATTCCGAAATTCGACTTGGATTTCTTTGCCGATCGGAGCTCTTGCCAAGAACCTTCCTTGATTTTGAATCCGATCTCCTTCGGTTGCCGACGGGTTCTCGCTCCAGGACGTTTGGTCCAATGCTTTCTGAACGTCTTTCCCATCCCACGAAATGATTTCGGCTCCGAGCTTGATTCCGCTTTTGTCGGCCGGGCTGCCCGCTAATAGCAAACTAACCAACACCTTTCCGTTATCCAATCGAACCGTGCTAATACCGACTCCGCCGCCGACCTCGTTCTTAAACGCGATATTATCGTCGTACAGATGTTCGTTCGCGATTTTGATATGACCGTCACGGAAAGAGAAGAGATAATCCCTTAACGTTTTATAGTATAGGTTTGGATCTTGGTTGATTTCCGCTTGGAGAAATAGAGGCTCGTATTTATTTCGCTTTGCTTCCCAATCGATTTTTTTCCAGTCTCCGAAAGGATATTCGGCGGACAATCTTTCGTTCATCGCGATGAAAGCCTTGGAATAGCTCTTCTGGCTTAAATCGCTCACCGGATTGTATCGAACTTCACCCGCAATGTATAATGCGAATAGCGAAGGCAGGGAACCGATGACACAAACGATAACCATGAAAATCCGAAATTTCGGGGACATCGGCTTACTGGCCCGTTTGAAGACTCTTCTAATGGTGCATAAAAAAAGGATAACCGTAGAGGAGGAAATCAGCAGAGCCAGTATAGAGGCATCGCCATTGATAAGGCTTATAACCGCAATGATTACACCGACGCTCGGTATAAAATCAAACCACCGGTTATTTTTGAGGAGGGGCAAGGCATACCGCAGTATGACGAGCATATTTAGCGCACATAAAATCATTGTCCAGACTGTCAACCATTTCCATGAATCCATAACTTCTTCAATAAAGTTCATCGTTCTAATTCCTCCGATCGGTTCAATGTGTTTCGCAATGAGCTTATCGGAGAAATATGAACGGAGCGTGAACTCATTTTTTAAAGGCGGAACCGGAAAGCGGGACGGCGGGAAGCGTTACGGTGAACGTTGTGCCCAGACCGACCGTACTTTCCACTTCTATGCTTCCGCGATGAAGGGCGACGATTTTCTGGGAGATGGCAAGACCGAGACCATTGCCGTTCCTGTCTTCAGCCCGCGACTTGTCCGCTTTGTAAAAGCGCTCGAAAATAGAGCCTATATCCTCCGGTGCAATGCCGATTCCGGAATCGCTTATCGCAATGGCAATCTCATGAGGATGAGGTCGGCTGATCGCGATGAGGATTTGTCCTCCTTGGGGCGTGAACTTGATTGCATTCCCGAGCAAATTCATCCAAACTTGATTGAGCTGATCCCGGTCGGCCGTTATTTTGACGCCGGCACCCGACGGGGACGCTATATCGACATGAATATTTTTGGCAGACCATTGGGGCTCGCACGCGACGACGACTCGTCGAATTTGTTCATCGAGGGTAAACGATTCCGTCTCGAACGGATGATGATCCGATTCGAGGGAAGTCAGCTTCAGCAGATTATCGCTGAGTCTGGACAACCTGTCGCTCTCGGTAACGATAATATCCAAGTACTGGACGCGATCGTCCTCCGCAATAACCAAATTGCCATCCTTCAACGCCTTCGCTAACCCAGAGATGGAAGTTAACGGCGATTGGATTTCATGAGACACGTTCGATACGAAATCCTGTCGCATCCGCTCCATTTGCTTGATTTCTCGGGCCATGTCGTTAATGCTCCGTGAGAGCGTTCCCAGCTCGTCTCCGCGATTGATTTTCAGCTCAACCTCGAAGTCGCCTTTGGCCAGCCGCTTAGTCGCATCCGTCATCGCTTGAAGAGGCTTCACCAGGTATCTGCCGGCAATGAGAATGCACAAGCTTCCGATCGCGAGCATGAGGAACAGAATGGTGAATAACAAACGGATGATCGTGACTTCGTTCTTGGAAGAGCTCTGCAAAAATAAGGCATACCGTTTTCCTTCAGATGGAAACGGAATACCAACGAACGTTCCTTTATCTTTTCCTTGCGAACGGTACGACTCTCCGCTCAACACCTTATGAACGGATTCCGGGTTAATTCCTTCAGCCTTCTTGCCCTTGGTCGGTACATAGGCGTTCAGCCCGCCATTGCCGTCGTAAAGCAGCAAAGTATAGGAAACCATTTCGGCCATATTTTCCATGAAAGCTTCCAAATCCGGAGGATTCGTTTGTTCGTACACGCGTATCATACGATCGCCGACCGCCATCATATCGTTTTTCCCCGTATCGTTCAGATCATTCTGGAATAGAGCAAGGGCGAGGAGAAGGGATGTGATCAAGCTGATGACGATCACGGCAAGAAAAGTCAGCACGACGCGAACGTATAACGTTTTCATCCCGGATTCACCGCCAGCCGATAGCCGACGCTTCGTGCCGTTTCAATGCGAAAATGGCGGACGTCCCCGGCAAAGCGTTCCCGTAGCCGCTTGATATGAACGTCGACGGTCCGGTCGTCGCCTTCGTAATCCATGCCCCAAATCTGTGTGATCAGCTGCTCTCTTGTAAAAATCTGCCCCGGGTGGCCGGCAAGCATGAACAGCAGTTCGAATTCTTTCAGAGGCAAAGCCAGTTCCTCTTCTCCCCGCATGACCTTATACGTTTTCCGGTTCAGCACGATTTCACCCAACGGGATGACCTGGGACGAGGCAATACGGTATCGTCTCAGTAAAGCTTTCACCCTCATCACAAGCTCAACCGGATCGAACGGCTTCGTCAAATAATCGTCGGTTCCGAGCTGGAAGCCTTTTATCTTTTGTCCTGATTCGCTCTTGGCCGTTACCATCAGGAGCGGAATGTCGGGGTCGCTTTTCCGAATCTCATTGCACAAATCCCATCCGTCCAAACGCGGCATCATAATGTCGAGGATAACCAGATCGATTCCCGAACCTTTGACGATGGCATGCGCATCGATGCCGTTGTCCGCCTCGGTCAGATCGAACCCTTCATTCTTCAAGTAAAGGCGCATCAGGGCGCGAATGTGCGGATCGTCGTCCACGATAAGAATTTTGACCATATCAATAATCCTCCAAAGGGAAGCTATAACCTAACTGGGTCAATTCACGAAACGGAAAATCAATGGCTATTAACAGACATTACTATGCTATCAATAAATCCGTCAAAATAATTTTATATAGGAGAAACAGTATGTTCAATACTATCGTGGTTTTCATCTATATTCTATTTCACGCCGGCAGCCCTAGAGCGGCAATGGTTGACGTTGTAATATCCATTGTCATTGTCCGTTCTGCCTGCATGTTATTCTTCACCAATTTTCATATAGTTGAAATCTAAGTCGGATATCAGCCAGTTGTTATGCAGCATCATCGAATAGGAATTTACGGATCCTTCAAATAACTGTTCTACCGTTTTGGTAGCCGATGATAGCCTATAAAAGACCGATTTCCCTGAATGATAATCAATCGTTCTCCACAGAAAATCACCTTCCTTCATCATTCCCAGGTAAGACACCTTCTCCTCTGGACGCCAGAACTTCCCTTTGTTCAAATCTGCCACGAAAATCTGACCATTAAAGCGGGAATAGGGAGACCATGATTCGACGAGTTCCCATTCGTCCAGATCGTACGTCTCCGCTGCCTCAAGAGCGGACAGATTTCCCGTTCGCAACTGTAAGGCCTTGTAACGGTTATCCGCTTTTTGCTCATCGATCGGTTTATTCTTGTCAATTCCATAGTAGTGCACGATGGCAGTTTCCCGTTCCGGTATCCAGCCGGCTATTTCCACGTGAGTGTGAGTTCCTTTTGTCTCGAATCGTTGAATCGTTCGGCCAGACTGATCGGAAATGACAAGGCCCTGCGGGGCTACGATATCGCTCTCTCCTCCGGCCATCCGGTGTTCATCTCCGTCTTCGAATGCGTAGGAATGAGCAGAGAATCGGCCATCCGGACTCCAGTTTACACCGAGCCTGAAACTTCCCTTAGGCAGGGGATCCGCAAGGAGCTGTCCGCCAAGATCATAGAGCTTCCCTTCATGCCAGAACCTCTCTCCATCCGGTGACCGGGAAATCGAATACATAGGCCATGTGCTCGTGAACCGTTTCTTTAGCAGCGAAACGACCGTTTGATTTAACTTGAATACGTCTACGGTTCCTTTGGAAAAAGCGGGCAGAATCAGGGTATCTTTCCTGCTGTTGAGCCACCCCGGCGCATAAAAATCAGGGGAAATATGAGCCGGATTTCTCTCGTAAAGCACCTTCTTCTCGCCCGTGTTTATATTAAGTTTCTCAACATTATAGGAAGTGTTCTCCATTTCTGATCCGTGTACAGCAACGTAAACGATATGCTCATCATCCAGGAAGCCGAATACGTTCGTCACGGAATCCGTCGTATAGGAATCGGACGTCAGACCGCACATGAGCATCAAGGTTCGTACCGCTCTGGTATCCGGATTTATGATTAGCAAGTCTTTGCGATACCAGGTTCCGTTCTCGACAGGTTCCGTTCGCCGTATGACATGGACGATCGCTTCCTGATTCGGTACGATGAGCGTTTGCATGCTGAACCCGTCTCCTGCATCGACCAAATTCACCCGAAACCCCTGAGGTATGTCCGTCAAAGTAGCCTGTAGAGCTTTCTCTTCGAGTGGTATGGGCTTTGGAACATGAATCGAAGGAATTACGTCCGGCTCTGTTGGTGATGGATTAATGCTTGGCGTCGCCAAATCCCCGGAATGCACGGGAGCGAAGGAAGGATTGCGAGTACCAGCTGCACTTGAGATTTCCCCAGATTTCTCTTCGCAGCCCGCCATCAAGATAGCAACCATAATCACTACCGCAAGCGATAAGTTGTATTTCCTCGTCATTGCACCATCACGACCTTCCTTCGCATCCTTTGCTGTATTAGACGCTTTTAACAGTAAAATGTTTCCATTGACATAAACCTACCACTATGTAAAAAAACGTACTCCTACCTGAGAGTACGTGTTATGGGAGAGATGGCAGTTGAGATTAAAACTGGAAAAAGATTTCATGAGCGTTATTAAGGCGTCACAGTCAGAATGGGCTTATGTTCCGCGACAGTCTCATGATATTAGATATGAAGCTATCGTTACCCTTTAACTTTGCCGCCTCCGCTTTACTTCAGCAAAAGGGTCAAGTTTCTGTCGTTCGTCCGCGACAAAAACTTGACCCTTTTGTAGACGTTTCCACTAATGACATTCACGTCTAAACTTTGACAATTAACATTGGGCAACTGTTGCACTATTCTGCCCGTTAAGAACTCAGCCGGATTCCTTAATTCGCCTGATTCCTTGCACTATCCGCTCCTTGAGACTCTCCCGCAGAGAGTAAATGACCGGTGCCGAAGGGATGTCGAATTTCAGATGGGAGTGGGGAATCTCCGTGAGTATGGTGCCGATCGGGTTGCCTTGCTTGTCATGGATTACGTTCCAAAATATTCTCGATCTGTTGTCTTCCGCACCCCATTTTTCAAGGGAGTTTCGGAAAATCAAGCGATTGGCGATAACGAAATCATTCTCTTCGAGCTTCTCCATAGTGCTGAAACCGGCATCTTCCAGCTGTTCGAATATGAACGGCATAAGCTGATCCAAATACAGACCATAGGCCGCATCTTCGATTTCAACAAAAGCAGCCGTCAATTGCTCATACATGGATTCGTACTTGGACCTCCACTCGGACTCGATATAACTGTTGGCCACATCACTTATTTCTTCGATCACCATGTCTTGCCGGAAAAACGGGATTCCTTTCTTCACCATCAAACGCCTCCTTCTCATCATTTCAATTCCATTGTACAACTTGCAAGCCAATTCGAAGGTTAAGAATAAAAAGAGAAGGAATATCAACTATTTTTACAGAAAACCTTATTGACATGTTTAATCTTGATCTATTGTAATGAGGGGAGATGACGAGTTGACGATGCGCCCAAAAAAAATGGCGGCGAAATTCATGATTAGCGCCAGTACCATAAGGAATTACGAGGCTAACGGCCTGATTCCTCCAGCTGAACGATCATCAAATGGCTACCGTATTTATACGGACCGGCACGCAGCCTATCTGTCGTGCATCCAAGCCATGGCCCCGGCATTCGGAATGGAAGTGACGGCCGAGGTGCTTCGTTGTCTCCATCAGAACAAACCGCAAGATGCAATGTGGATCATCAGGAAAAAAGAAGTCGCTTTATACGAGGAAAAAGAGAAATTAGAGAGGTTAATCCAGGATATTCGGATATACGCTAACGAAAATAAATCTCCATTTGCCGAGGAGCCGTTCACCATCAACGAAGCATCCGATCTGACGCAGGTTCCCAAATCGGCGATCCGCTACTGGGAGCAAGCAGGATATATAACGGCGGATCGGGATCCTGACAACCGATATCGTCGATACAGTGGATCTCATTTGCTAAAAATCAGGTTGATTTAAGTGCTGCAAAGCTCCGTGTATTCAGAAGATACCGTGAATTTTAAGCAATCCATCGCCGCGGCCAAAGATACGGATCTGCAGGGGGTCATGAATGTGGCTGAGAACGTCAGGACTTATCTGGATAAGATCATCGAATCCCAGATGTTTGGGATATCCCATTTATACCAATTAATTCAATTTACCAAAACCTCGATCTTCGACGGAGCTATTATCATTCAACCGCACCCGAATGGACCCGACGTTTAGATCATGGAAGGATTGAAACCTGATAGAAGGAATCTTTATTATTTCTTTGTATCGTGTTTAGATTTGGATAACTCCGACAATGCTACTTTTGCTGCATTTCGTACATTAGTATGTTCGTGATTTTCATATCTACTTAAAATTGGTACATACTTTACATTGAAAGTTAAGCCTAAAGCATAAATTGCATCTGCAAGTAGTTCAGATTCGATAAATTCGATTCTTTCTGCTAAATACTCTAATGAATCCTCTGAATAACCGGCAAGCAATTTTAAAATCTCTTCTTTAACTTCCTTTTCATGATTTTCAAACAAGTGTTTTTCCAAAAGAACTATTACTTTATCAAAATAAGGTAAGTCGTATTCAAAATAAGGGTCTAGGTATTTATCTAAGCAAAATAATATACTTCTTTTTTCATCAACATTAGAACTTTTTAAAAATTCATCAATTGCATCTACACCTCTATTAACAATGTCCTCATGCTTCTTAGTATAAATGATCAACTTAAACCACCACCTCATAATGATGACTTTTGCACAAAACTGCTCGTTAGTTGAGAAACGGCAGTCGATCGTTCTGGCCGGCTGCCGTCGTGATGTCTTATTCAACTCTTGTACCCGTTAGCTTAAAGAAGCTGGATGCATCATCTCCCGGCAGCCCCATGTTGTGTTGTATTAAGCTAACGTTCTCCGTTTAAAAATATTTCAATTAACTGGTTTGGATTATCAAATAAAAATGTTGGGTTTAGTGGGGCAAGCCTTCCAAGTTTACCTTCTCCCCAAACAGAAATCCGCGCGATGTGCAAATGAATATCGGGATTTGCCTTCACTTGCTTAGCAAAATACCGGCTGTATGACCCAACGTCTAAGGAGTCGATTGCGATTTTATACATCTCGTTATCGGTCAGTGAGAGCGTTACGTCAAGAATAATCCCAAATAGCCCTAAACCGCCAATAACTAAGGGAAAGAGGTTAGCATTTTCAGTGCGGCTGACGTTGAGGATGCGGCCATCCGCCAAAAGCAGTCTAAATGACTCCACACTTTTGATCAGAGAGCCATTGCGAATGTCACGTCCGTGAGCATTCACACTAAGAGAGCCTCCAACCATAAAAATGTTTTGTGATTGCATTGTCTTAACTGCGAGTCCGTATGGATTGATATAATCCTACACGTCTTTCCATGTTGCGCCGGCCTGGACGCGGATCATTTTTTGTTCCGGATCAAACTCCATCACCTCGTTGTAAGAGGTCATATCCACAACGATGCTGTCTTTGTAATATGTATGTCCACCTTGACTATGCCGTTGTCCAGCGATAGAGATGGTAAGATGCTTTTTCTGGGCTTCCTGTAAAATGTCCCGTAGCTGCTCTTCCTCACGCCCTTTTACAACCCGGGTTACTTTTATTGGATGTAGTCGGCTGTAGTCGGTAATCAGGTAGGGATCCTGGTCTGGCGTAGAGTTCTGAAAATAATTCACAAGACAAAGCACTGTAAGCAGGAGGAGAGCGAACGCCTTTTTCATAAGTACCTCCTCATTAGAGCGATATTGCCAATTCCATTAAAGTACCCCTCTTCTTCCCTTATAACTGTTTCATTCATTACACCCTTTATCGAGACTTATTACTCTGGGACTTCTATATATTCCGATACTCTAGCTTTAAGTATTTCAATTAAATCTTCATCCATATAACCATAATCGTCGGGTATATCTAGGTTCCAGATCGCCTTTTCATTAAGTGTCGAACCAAATTTATGTTTGAGTCGGCTCAAGTGCTTTTTTTCCATTACAAATATGAGATCTGCCCAACCAATATGTCCACTTGTTACCTTAATCCTAGCACCTTCTTCTGTCCCAGCAGACCTCACATCATAACCATTATATTTATGGAATATTTTTTCGGCTGTTGGGCTTCGCCATTTGTTTCTGCTACATATAAACAAAATTTTTATGTTTATCATCCTCTTATCAAATCCACTGATTTTTACCACTCTACGGATAATAATACACTAAAAATGGCATCAACGTTTGCGTTACTCTGCCCGTTACTTCAATAAAAAAAGCAGCCGATCATTCTAGCCGGCTGCCTTCGTGTTCTTCTATAGTGTCTCGTGTAACAAAGCCTATTCAGCATCAAATTGGCCATACGTATTTGGACAATCATACAATCCCTTCCAATGCGTTTTCAATATATTGTCGTATATTCTATATGGAGGTGTAGTTATGCTTCAACTAAACGGAATTGTCGGCGGGAAGGCGCCGATTAAGTTAAGTCCCGGAAAAAGTGTTGATGTGCAAACCATTGTGATTGACGTGCCTAACAGGAAAAGGCTTGTGTTGAAAAGTTTGAATTTCCTGCTGTCCAACGATGCATTCACCTTCAAGGTGGAGGCACTGCCTTCGACAGGATCGTTCACGGTCCGCGGCGGTTCCGGCGATTTGCAGCCGAACAAAGTACTTTTCAACAATCGAACCGGAGACGTAGTCCGAATTTTTCTAAACATTTCCGTTATCAACAGAGCGCGAAACACCCGCACGCTAGACCGCAACTCCTGTTGGCTGCTGAAGCTTGCGCGCGTTTGAAGACACATTTTCGGGCGCGGCCTAATTTGAATATTTTATCAAGGGTACTGAGTTAAGGTCCTAATGAAATAGGGTAAGCAATTGTCATTTTTGCCTACCCCATTACATTTTTATTCAGCACGATGGCGTATTCTTTATTCGTTTAATAAAGTGGTGGACCGGTTTTGGACCAGCTTTGCGACTTCCTCTGCGGACTTCTGGCCGCTGAAATATGCGAGCGACTCCTCCCCCACGATGGAAATCACCTTCAAGTCGAGAATCGAGTATTGATCCGTTATGTCCAAAAGCTGCGTAAATCGGGTAAGTTCCTCGGCCTCCACCTTAACGGTTTGGCCGTCAGGCAGCTTGTAAGATCCCGCATGGATTTTCTCCTTGATCTCATCGAACTTCTGTCCGTTCACCGATTTGAACAGCGAGAATCCTTCCCGCTCCGGCAGCAATTGCCCCTCTTCTGATAAAAGGAAACTCATCAGCTTCCATGCCTCCTTCTGTGCGGGCGTTTTCACCACAATGGCTAATTGGGTGGTCGGGATGATCCGCATATTGCCTGACTGCTCCCCACTGTGCGGTTTTTGCAGCAGCAGAGGTTTATTTAACACCATGTGCGGTACGTTAATCACATCAGCCGGCTCACGCAAAACGGCGGAAAAAAACAATTGCTTGCCAAACTCCGCGGACTCAGCGGTCATCACGCCGTCATCGTACATTTTCTTCACCTGTTTCAACATGGCTATGAATTCCTGGGAATCGAATCTTGCCTTCTTTGCCGCCCTATCCACGTAAAGGCTGTAGCTGTCAATCATCATTTCCTGGACCAGCATGTCCGGCGTATATTCAGCCATTGCAACAAAACCATTTTTCCCCTGTGTCACCTTCTTAGCAATATCGACAAAGTCCTGCCAGGTCCAGGTCTTCTCATTTATGCCGGCATCCTTCAATGCCTCTCCGTTCCCGATGAATGCTCTCAGGTAAAATCCGGACGGAATCGCATACGTTCCGCCTTTCGGGTTCAAAGCCTTCAATACATTCATGTGCATATTATCTTGCTTCAACGTGCCGTCTTGTTTCATCAAAGCATCCATGTTGAGAATAAGTCCCTTTTCGACATAATCATCCGAGGGCAATCCCTCCGTTAGTTCAAGAATATCCGGACCTTTCCCGGATAGCAGCGCCGTATTGATCGACTTCCGGTATTCGTCCCGATCCCCGATGTTATTCTCTTCCCCTGCCTTTTTATAAGCCTGAATCTGCAAATCGATGTCCGGATACTTGGCCTCGAACTTTTTCTCCAACGCCTCGTAGAAAGGCGTGGACTTCATAGTAGACAAAGTGAGGATCGTTTTTCCTCCTTCCGATACCTTGTCTTTTGTTTCCGTCTCGCCTCCGCTGCCTCCAGTGCTGCAAGCTGTCATAGTCACCGCCGCGATAGTTGCCAGTATTGTTCTTAATCTTTTAACCATGGTTAAACCTCCGAATCCTATCCTCTTTATTTTGATTTCTTACTGCAGGCGAATCCGATTCCCGTCCTGCAGCGGCTCGCTGCTTTCAAGAATGATCAGATCCCCTTCGTACAGGCGGTCCGCCGGAATCATCGTCTCCCGATCGTTTACCCCGCTTGCCTCGACCAGTACTTTGCGGGCCACAAACACATTGCCCAAAGCCCCCCGCTGCTGCTCCACCTTGAAAATAAAAAGTCTCTCGCCCTCACGATGGACCGCTTCGTTCGGGATCATCCACCCTTTCTCGGACGAAGACCGCGCCAGCTTGACCGAAACCTGTTCACCCCCTTTCAGGGCGGAATTGGCCACATGGATGAGCAGTTGCTTTTGTTGGACCGCCGCCGGCGCTCCGATGCCGCCATCCGACGAACCGGATGCGCGTGAGCCCGCTTCGGCGATCTTTTCAATCATGCCCTCCAGAACGCGAACCGGCTGTTCCCCCGACGCTGCGGCAGTTAGCTCGATCGGTTGATTGGCCGCGAGTCCGAGGCGGTCGACGAGATCGCCGTCGGCAACGATATCCAGCCGATACCCTAAGTCACTGTTCGACATCACAACATCCGGTTGACTTATGGAAGCGAGACCTTCTACGGCATTCATTTTCAGCACGATTCCATCAAACGGAGCGGCAAGTTCTTTTCGCTGCTTCAAAAGCTCTCGCTGCATGTCGATTTTACGTTGCTGCATGGAAATATCGATTTTTCGCGTTTCCAATTCACGCTTGATTTCCTTCGTGCCAGACTCGTTTTCGTTGATCGCCGACGCTTTAAATTGATCCCACACATTTTCCAGTACGATCGTTTGCTTCTCCAGCTGTGCAATCTCGTCCTCGAGCTCCGCCTCAGCAGAAGTGCTTTCGTACACGACGAGTTTCTGCCCTTTTTTGACTGCCTCCCCTTGCTTCACAAGAACTTGCCGGACCTTCCAACCGGCCGGATTCGGCAGCTCCGCCTGATTCACTGGTCGCAATACTCCGCTTCCCTTCAGCGTGTAGGTTAGTCCTCCTCTCGTCGCCGGATCCGCCCTTACCTTTGGCAGCGTGACCGACTGCAACGTATTGCTGAATAACGTAAAGAACAGCAACAGTCCGAACAGCAGCAGCATCACGGCGGATATCCATCTTTTTCGCTTACGATCAACCTGCTCCTTTGATAACTCCATATGCTTGGCTTTCTCCTCCTACCCTTTGATCCCGGACAATTGAACGCCTTCGATGAAATACGTCTCCGAGTATAGGAACAATAGCACCATTGGAGACATATACAGCATCGATGCGGCAAAAACCATCTCCCATTCCCCGCTTAATCTCGCCAGAAATACCGATAAAGGCTGCTTGAACGGATTGTCCAGAAAAATCAGCGGCTGCTCGACCATATTCCAATAATCGACGAATAACAAAATAATCAGCGCGGCCAGCCCTGACTTGACCATCGGAAGGATTATCGTCAGGAAGATCCTTAGATGGCCGGCCCCGTCGATTTTGGCCGCTTCGATATAGGCGTAAGGAATATGCAGCATGAACTGGCGCAGCATAAATACACCGAAAGCGGCAAAAACCCCTGGAAGGCTCACAGCTCCTGCACTGTGCAGCAAGCCCAGCTTATCCGCCATAATATAATTAGGAACCAGCGTAACCTGAAAGGGCATCAGCATTGTCAGCAGATACACCAGAAACAGGGGATCTCGACCGCGGAAATTCAGCTTCGCAAATGCATAAGCCGCCAGCGCTGCGACCGCCGTTTGTCCGACGATGATCGGCACGACCAGACCTACCGAATTCCAAAACATAAGCAAATAAGTAGGGGAATGCACCAGCAGGCTGCCATATTGCTCCAAGGTCACTTTGTCCGGAACCCATTTTACATTGACGAAAGTATCGGCACCCGACGAAGTCGCCTCCGTGAGTTTTCCAATCACCCCATAGTTGATTTTCTGCTCCTGTCCGGTCATCAGCGAATTCGTAAAGGTAATAATAATCGGGAACAGCATCAGCAATCCAATCATCCCCATCAACGCCGTTAACAGGCCTTTTTGTATCATTGGTATAACCCGCAAAAATTCACCTCCCTACTCCATGAACTGCCGATACCGGCGCTCCAGTCCAAACAGTCCGAGGACGATCGCCATTATGCCGCAGGCCATCAAGGTGGCCGCCGCCGTCAGCTTCTGAATGTCCAGCGACACAAACATGTTGTTCATGTAATGCTGCAGGATGTAAATGCTGTCGTGCGGGTAATCACCTGCCAGCAAATACGTCTCCCGGAACACTTTGAAAGAATTGATGATCGACATTACAACTACAAAAAACGTCGTCGTGGTCAGATAAACCAGCGTGATCCCAAAAAACTGGCGAAATCGCCCGGCACCCTCAATTTGCGCGGTTTCGTAATAATCCTTTGGGATTTGTTGAAGTCCCGCCAGGAAAAGAATGACGTTGTAGCCGACGTTTTTCCAAATATATACCGCTAGAACAACATACCGGGCGGCTTCCGTCTTCATCCAGTCCACCCGTTCGATCCCAAACCGGCTCAGGGTGTAATTGAGAATCCCGTTCCAGTCAAAAATCATCTGCCAGATGATAATGACAGAGGCGACCGGAACGACAAGCGGCAATACAAACGAGGTACGCAACCAATTCCGGAGGTAAATGTTCCGGTTCAGCAATAACGCCAGCCCTAAGGACAAAACCAGTATTAACGGAACGCTAACCGTGCTGAAATAAAAAGTGTTGTATGCCGCCTTCCGAAACGAATGGCTTGCCAAAAGCTCTTGATAATTCGCAAAACCAACGAACCTTCCCCCGGAAACGCCGCTCATGAACGAATACATCACCCCCATGACAAACGGGATAAGATAAAACACGGCAAATCCTCCTGCGCTCGGCATGAGAAATAGCCACGCCGCAGCAGCGTCCCGGCGCATCCAACGCCCCCAGCCCAGCGGAGCACGCAAAAAAAACCACTTCTTCATTTTCCAGTCCTCCTGCCTTTGATGCTCCAAGCATAAGGCAGACTGATAAAATAAGAAGTGGGGTAAATCTTAACTTTCCATTAAAGGAAAGGCTTATGTCGATGTTGATAAATACGGCAAACGCACCTCGAATTCGGTACGGATGACATCGCTTTGCACCGATATGACGCCCTCGTGCCGTTCTACGATGTTTTTGGCGATAAAAAGACCAAGCCCTGTGCTCCCTTCCTGATGGGTTCGCGCACGATCCCCGGTAAAAAACATGTCAAACACATGCGGAAGCTCGTCAGGCGGGATTGTTTTGCCGTAATTAATGACTTGAATGACGACTTGTCCCCCCTCTTGACGGCCGCAAATATCGATGAATCCACCGTCTTTGCCATAACGGTTGGCATTGGACAGCAGGTTCTCGAACACGCGGGCGAGGAGATCACCGTCTCCAGAAATCATTAGATGCGGAGTGATCTGAAGGCGTGCGGTCATCTCGCTTTTTTCGAATACCGGATACATCTCTTCGGTTAATTGGATCAGCAGCTCGCTCAGGTCGAGCGAGCTGCGGCGAATATTCAGCTTGCTGTAATTCATCCGCGTAATATCGAAAAGCTCGTCGATCAGCTTTTCCAGCCGCAGCGATTTCGTGTAGGCGATCGTCGTGTAATGCTTCATTTGCTCTTCGGTCAAATCCTTGCCTTGCAGGATAAAATCTAAATACCCGATGACCGAAGTCAACGGGGTACGCAAATCATGGGCAAGATTCAGCACCAGCTGCTCCTTGCTGTTCTCGGCGAAATCCCCCCGTTCCACCGCCTGCTTCAGCTGTTCGCTGGCCAAGTTGATGTCACGGGCAATGTCTCCGATTTCATCATTGGACGGGACATGGATCCGGTGGGAGAAGTCGCCCCCGGCCAACTGGTTAATCGCCCGGGAAATCTCCCGGAAATAAGATACGTAACGCCGAGTAAACAAATAAAAGTAAAAAAACGAAATCGGAAAAAAAAGAATCAGGAACGAATTAATATCGCCGATGTCTCTGATTGCTTCGCGGACTTCGAACATCGGATTTTCGCGAAGCAACGTGTAATAGTACTGCTGCAGCACTAAATAGATCAGAAATGTAGTGCCGGCGGACAACAACATGCTGAGCCCGAACAGGCGGATCATTTGGAAACGGAAGCCTCGTTTAGCCATTGAACGAATACCCTACTCCCCAGACGGTTTTGATCCGATTATGCTTATTCTGTTCTTCCCCCAGCTTCTTTCGCAAGGTTCGAATATGTACCATCACCGTATTCCCGCCTTCATAATACGCCTCGCCCCAGACTCGCTGATAAATATGCTCGGAGCTGAATACCTTCTTCGGATGGCTGGCCAGCAGCACCAAAATATCAAACTCCTTGGGCGTAAGCTCTACAGGCTCCCCATACAGAAACACGGTACGCTGCTCGGGATGGATCGCAAGCCCCCCGGTTTCCAGTACGGGCGTGCCCGCAGGAGCGGCCATCGACGGGTTCAAATGAATGGAGCGCCGCAGCTGGGCGTTCACTCGAGCCATCAGTTCCATCGGATTAAACGGTTTGGTCATATAATCATCGGCGCCGCGAACCAGGCCGGTGATCTTATCCAGGTCGGTAGCCTTGGCGCTCAGAAAAATAATCGGCAGATGATGGCGCTCGCGGATTAACCGGGTTACTTCGTACCCGTCGATCTTAGGCATCATGATGTCCAAAATCGCCAAATTCACGCTCTGTGTCCGTAACGCGTCGAGGGCTTCTTGTCCGTCAGCGGCTTTTAGGCACCGGTAGCCTTCTTTGACCAGATGCAGTTCGATCAGGTCTGCGATTTCCGCTTCGTCATCCGCAATCAGAATAGTGATCACTTTCAAGGCGTTTCCAGCTCCCTTTTTTTCGTATGTTAGTAGGATAAAGAAAAGTATTAAAAAAGAAATGGTGTTAAAAATTAATGTTTTATTAAATTAATGCA
Source organism: Paenibacillus contaminans (assembly GCF_003285015.1). Lineage (GTDB taxonomy): Bacteria > Bacillota > Bacilli > Paenibacillales > NBRC-103111 > Paenibacillus_V > Paenibacillus_V contaminans. The sequence goes on from NZ_QMFB01000004.1 coordinate 174,798, forward strand.
CGAACTAAGCTGAACTAACTTCCCTTCTTTGCCAGAAATATTACGTTAGCGCACTATCGATGATTATTCATACCTCCAGTCAACGAAAAAGCTGCCGGATGCTCCGGCAGCTTTTTCGTAGGTTTTCCTGACCATTAGTTAAGCAACCTACTGAGCGGAAAAACAAACAACCTGTATCCGATTTTTTGAAGCGCGCAATGCTGAAGCCTATTACCAGCCCGTAAATCCGTGCGTAAAAAAATGAGCGCCGTTGACACGGTTCCGCCGCTGGATGCAAAAATAGCTTTTATGCCTGACGGCGGTACACCAAATCAGCGGCGATTCTTATAATCCCGGCGCCTTCGCTTGATCAGCCGGTACAACGTTTTGTCCCGAAGCCGCGCGAACAGCGCGTGAGACGGATAATCGAAGTTAACCTCGATCAGCCAGAGCTTTCCGTCGCGATCCACCCCGTAGTCGATGCCTATCTGGGATGAATATTTGTATTTGTTAAACCGGTCGCATATCGCATAACTGGCGTCGACCAGTTCTTTTTCCAGCTTTTTCTGCTCATCCTGTTTGCCCTTGGCAACGGAACGGCTCAAAGCCTGCCCGATCGGTAAAACATAACCTCCTCCTCGCCGAACATTTGTGATGATGCTCGACGATCCGGCTACTTTGGCCAGCATGCCGGAATACCGCCACTTGTTACGGCCATCTCTCATCATCATGACGCGGATGTCGTAACTGCGCCCGTTCACTTCGGCAAGGGGAATAGCTTGCTGCACGATATGGGCCTTGCCCTTTACCGCCGTAAGAACATGCCCGCAGACCGACTCCGCGGTCGCGAAAGTTCGCGGCTTCCCTTTTACTCGAAGCATGCGGTAACCGCCGTCCTCTTTCCACACCTTCATGATGCCTTTCCCCATATGCGCCATGTTCGGCTTCACATAGACGGAACCATACCGGCTCAACATGTCCTGAAATGCGGACTTGCCGTACCGTTTCGTTTCCGGAAGCATTGGAGCGATCCGGGAATCTTTCTGATAAAACGTATGCAGTCCCCATTTCCCCGGCATTTCGTTTCACCTTCCTGTCTGTCGAGATGGAAAGACAACATCCGCGTAACAGCGAACAACCGGAAGCGATGTGTGACGCTGCCACGGCCAATATTTGGCGGCATGCGACGTGTTGAAGCAAACGACCGTTTCGCCGGGCAGTACGGCTCTGCGATCGCAAAGCCGGAACAGCCCGGCCAAAGCCGCCGCCCCCTCAGGGGAAGCGGACAGTCCCATGCGAGCCGACTCGCACTGGGCTTGCCGGATTTCTTCTCGCGTAACGGCGATCGCATCGCCGCCCGACTGCTTCAGGATGGAGACGATCAGCTTCCCGTCCGGAGGCTCCGGAACCCGAAGGCCGGTCGGACTTGCGTCACAAGAACCTCCATCGCAGGAAGCCGCGGAATCCCCTTCCCGGTCGTGTAACAGACTGACAATCGGCTCGCAACCGCTTTCTTGCACCGAAACGAGACGCGGCAAGTCGCCCTGCACCCAGCCGAGCTCCTTCAATTGCGCGAAGGCTCGCCATAGGCCGATAATGCCGGAACCGCCGCCGGTCGGGTAAAGGATCACATTCGGCATTACCCAGCCGAGCTGCTCCGCCACTTCCAGCCCCATCGTTTTTTTTTACCTTCCGCCCGGCCAGGCTCGCGCAAAGTTCCCGTGTGAAACCAGCCCTGTTCGGCAATTCCTCTTCCCACGATTCGCCCTGCATCTTGAATCAGACCGTCGACAAGAAATACGCGGGCACCGTAATGGACCGCTTCCTCCACGATCAAGCCCGGGCAATCCATCGGTACGAACACGAATGCCTCCATCCCGGCGCATGCGGCATAAGCCGCTAAGGCGGAAGCGGCGTTTCCGTTCGAGTTGACGGCAACCTTCCGGATTCCGCGTTCCTGAAGCAGCGTTACCGCGACGGAAAATCCTCTCGCTTTGAAGCTGCCGGTCGGATTGATCTCTTCCCGCTTGCTGTACAAGCCGCCGAGTCCTAACCTCCGTTCCAGCGAGGTCAGACGCAGCAGCGGCGTCCCGCCTTCTCCTAGCGTTACCGGACTAGCTTGCTGCCGGACAGGCAGCAGTTCCCGGTACCTCCACATCGTCCAAGGACGGCGCGCAAGCGACTGCCGATTCCATGATTTTCGAAGGTACGGCAAATCGTACTCGACAAGGAAAGTCCCGCCGCAGCCGCATTTTCCTTTAACGTCGAACGGTTCCGTGTTTCCGCAGCGCGTACATGTCAGCAAGAAGCGTTCCACTTCATCACCACCGGCATTTGTAGTCATTGCTGCATTTTATACGGGGCGGATACCGAAAGGAACGGCCAGTACCCAGCGTCCGAATCGTGGTAATTAAGCACCGATTCCGGGTACCCGCATATTCATGGGATAACGACCCGAATGCGAAGGGGAGCGGATATGCTTCGATTGATGTGCAAAGGCAAAATTCACAGGGCTACCGTTACGGAAGCCGATCTCGACTATGTCGGCAGCATTACGATTGACGCCTCCTTAATGAAGGAGGCACGCATTCGTCCTTACGAAATGGTGCAAATCACCAGCCTGCGCAACGCGACGAGATGGAAAACCTATACGCTGCCAGCAGACGAAGGGTGCGGCAAAATATGCTTGAACGGCCCTCCCGCCCATTTGTTCCAGCCGGGCGACATCGTCATTATTTTGAGCATGGGCATCTTCTCGGAGGAGGAAGCGGCGGAGCTGCAACCGCGCGTGGTATATGTCGACGAACGCAACCGGATTACAAAAGTTGACGTGCACGAGTGGGCGGATTGGTCGTTCGATTAATGACAACCAAATAAGGAAGAGACCTCGAGAGAGGTCTCTTCCTACGGTCGGTTCAACCTTTGATCGAACCGAGCAGCATCCCTTTGACGAAATATTTTTGCAAAAACGGGTAGACAAGCAAAATCGGAATGATTGCGACGACGACCGTCGCCATCTTGATCGTTTCCGGGGGCAGCTGCTGCAGCTCCGCCACGTTTACGCCGAGCTCGGTACTGACGCTAGGCGTCACGATCATGTTGCGCAGCACTACCTGAATCGGCATCAGCGTGCGATCGGTCAAATACATGATTCCGCCGAAGTACGCATTCCAGTGCGTCACCCCGTAAAATAAACCGAGGGTGGCGATAATCGGCATCGACAGAGGCAGCACGATGCGGAACAGCGTCTGTACGTCGCTACAGCCGTCCACCTTCGCTGCTTCCTCGATTTCTCCCGGCAAATTCTCGAAGTACGTCTTCATGATAAGCATATTGAACGACGAGACCAAACCTGGGATAATTAGCGCCCAAATCGTATTCAGCAAACCGGTCGCCCGCACGACAAGATACAGCGGAATGAGACCGCCAGAGAACAGCATCGTGAACACAATCCCGGCCAACACAATATTCCGTCCCGGCAAAAACTTTTTCGACAGCGGATACGCTAGAAACATCGTCACGAAAAGGTTTAGAAACGTTCCGATCACCGTGACCGTTATCGTCACCTTCAATGCGTTCGGAATCCGGTCGCTCTCGAAAATGTATTTGTACGCCTCCAGCGTCATCTCGCCAGGCCAGACGACGAACCCCCCGTTGCGGAGCACCTCGACAATCGGCGTAATCGACATGATGAACACGTAATAAAGCGGGAACAGCGTCGCCAGGCCGAACAATGTCAGAGACGAGTAAATGAAAAAGTCAACAATGTAATCGGATTTCGTCTTCTTGAGTATGAATGACATGGTTTACCTCCTACCAAATTCCCGAGCCGCCGAGTTTTTTCGCGACCTTGTTGGCCCCGAAAACAAGAATGAAGCCAATGACCGATTTGAAAAAACCGACTGCCGCCGCAACGCTGAAATCCAGTTGTTCGATCCCTCGTCGGAATACCCAGGTGTCGATAATGTCCCCGACCTCGTAAACGCGGGCGTTCAGGAAGATGTAAACCTGCTCGAAGCCGGCGTCCAAAATGTGTCCGATGCGCAAAATGAGCAGCAGCACAAACACTTCGCGTATGCCCGGCAATGTAATATGCCACATCTGTCGCCATCGCCCGGCCCCGTCGACGACCGCCGCCTCGTACAGCTCGCTGTTGATGGCAGACAGCGCGGCCAAGTAAATAATCGCTCCGAATCCGGTACTCTTCCAAATCTCGGTCAATAGCAGGAGCGGGCGGAAAAAGTCTTTATCCGTCAACAAGTTAAGCGTCTGACCGGTCTGCTCCCTCCACCAGGAGGAGATCAGTCCTGCATCGGGCGCAAGGAAAGAGAACACAAGCCCGTACACGATAATCCACGAAAGGAAATACGGTCCGTATGATACCGACTGAATGACGCGCTTGAACCATTGCACCCGAATTTCATTCAAAATGAGCGCCAGCAACACGTCCGGAAGCATATTAAACAAAATCCGGTAAAGACTTAGCAGCAACGTATTTCTCAGCAAAATTGTGAAATCGGGCGACGAAAATACGGTGATGAAGTTTTCGAAGCCGACCCAGTCACTGCCCCAAATTCCTTTAACAAGATTGTACTTTTTGAAGGCGATCAAAAGACCGGCCATCGGTACATAGTGATAAACGACGTAGTAGAGGATGCCCGGAAGCATCATAAGATAAAACCAGCGGTAGCGGACAAGCGCTCTTCCGATTAGGAGGAACCTTTGAGGCAAGAACGTATTTGTTCCAGGCGGACTGTTCCCCGATAGATGATTCGTTTTCACTGCTGCATTCCTCCTGCTGCGGCTTCATATACATTTTTCTACTTGGCGGCTAATGATCTGCTACAAGCTGATGCAGTGTACGGCAAAATCCGCGGCAACGTCCGGTAGCAGAGGATGCTGAAGAAAGCGGCGCTCGAAGCGGACTGGAGTGCCGTGTCGGCTGAGCGCCGCCCTAAAAAGCGACTAATTAGTGCGAGGAGTGTAAGTTGTCAAATGCCCGAATCAAGTCATCCGCGTCATATACGAATCCGAAAATCAGCGCTACGCGCCACAGGGCGACTTCCTTATGCACTTCCCGCCGTGCGCTTTCCTTGTTCTCAATGGCCGTAACCGCCTGACGAACGGCCGAGCAAAGTATCCCGTGGCGGTTCATGTCCGCCATGCCGCCCGGCGAAAGCAGCAAACAGCCGTCGATAGCAAACCCGGTGTAAATCAGATGGTTGATGCCGTAATGCCTGCATAGCGCAAACAATTGCTTCGATGTTGCCGCTACGCCTTCACTGCCTTGCGGCTCCGCTTCCGGGAGGAAGCGGAGATTCGTTACACTTCTATCGTTGTCGGTACAGTTATGGATTCCCGGGAACACATTGTTCCTGCGGAATTCTTGAAGATGATCATAGCTGTCGTCGTGGTTGATCTGTTCGGCCATCGGAGGCTCTTCGCCGGCGAGCCGAACGGCCTGCTTGAAGCCGGGATATCCGGAGTAGTAGTCCTTCCCGCCGACTACGTGAAAAAGGCGTATCCCCGCCCCGCGAACGGCAGTCAGTAGTCCGGGAAATATATCGCGGCTGATAGCGTACGATCTTGGAAGGTACTCCACAGCCCGAAACGCACCCGGATATTGCTCAGCTTCGCCGCAATCCCATGCGTGCATCACAACGACGGCGGTACGGTTCGGATCAAGCGGAAGCTCTGTTTTATTCCATCCTCCGTATGCCTCAGCCGGCACTTCCCGCTCAAGTTCAGCATCAAACTGTCGGTAGTAATGGACAGGAACTTGGATTATGCTCATGGTTCGCCTCCAGTGATCAGAACTCGTCTCCCTGTTTTGCAGGTATGCCTTCCATAAGAGCAACTTCATTCGAATTCAAAGCGCCAGCGAACAGTTCTATCTCTCGAATCGTTCCGGAGAAGTGGCATTGCGGCCCTTTCCCGATCGTAAGCGGCAATCCGGCCAGCGCGGAGCTGTCGATAAGCTGATGATCGCAAGCCGCCTCGGATACGAGTTGGCCGTCGACATACAGCGAGAGCCGCGTTTTGTCGTATGTCACGACTGCGCGATGCCACCCGTCGGTGAGAGAAGTATCGTGCGTCGCCAGCGGATCGCGACTCATACTCCACACTTTGCCGCTCGGCAATGTGCCGGCAAACAGCTTGCCGTTGAACACCGCCATCGACCAAACGCGGCGATATCGAACATTCGGATCCGGTTCCTCGAGCACAGCAATCCGTTCCCAGTTCCGTTCACCGTTGTAGCGGAATACGTAACCCCCCGGCAGCGTGCCTCCGTACAGCTTGCCGTTAAACACCGAAACGCCCATCACTTCCAATTCGTCGTCCATCAGTCCGAAATCGCTCCATTCGGTACCGCCTTCGTAGCGCAACATCCTTGCTTCGTTCCAAATGCCCATCAGCAGTTGGTTGTGGAAAATCGAGAAGCAGTACACTTGTGAGCATTGCGGCACATTCCCGCAGTAGGTCCACGGCTCATCGAGCTTTCTCCGGTATACGCCACCCTTCTCATTACAACCGATATACAAATCACCTTGATACGGCGCCATATTAAATGTGCGCGTCCGACCTTCCGGACCCGGTGCACCAAGAATCTCGCAGTTGCCATACTCATCGTAGGCGAACACTCCGTGGGGATAAAACGACATCGCAATGAGTCGGTCGTCGTACACCGTTAGCGCCCCGACGCTATCGTTATCCGGCACTGGCAGTTCGGCGAACAGTTCCCAAGTCCGACCGCCCGTATAGCGGTAAATGCGGCCGCCTGGCTCAAGGTTCGGCGACTCCGGGAGCGCCGAGCCGCTCGCCCGGTAGCGCATCGTGCCAGCGTATAGCCGGCCTTTGAATTCGGCCAGCGCATATACCGCATTGCTGTCATCCGGGTGGCCGCAATCGATCCACGCGCTTGCAGCCTCATCCAGACGGAATACCCTCCCGCGATGATCTGCTGCATTATCGAACGTTCCGACATACAGATGCCCGTTGAACACGCACATGGCGCTAATCATACGTCCTTCTCCGGGACTGCCCCAGTCGCGCCACTTCTCTTCTCCGCGAGCCGTGCTCCAGCCAAACTGCAGGTTGCGCCAGTTGGGTTGGGTCGATGTGACACCGGCCTGGGTCAAAACCGACAAATGCCACCCCTCCATCCGTTTCTCCGAGTACACATTTGCCAAGCCCCCGGGTAAAAATCCTTTCCTGTCGTTTATCTGAAACTGCATCGATAAGCTGAAAGGCTGCTGGCCGTCCGTTTCCGCAAAAACCGGCAATGTCACAGTCGAACTGATGCCGTTAAATAACGCACCTTCGCCGCCAAAAACGATCTCGCTCGCTTCACCGTGCCTCCCATGACCTGAAGCATCCCTACAGTCGGCACTCAGCGGCCAATAGCCGATACGCTGAACAGGCTTTCCTTTGTCTCCATTATGTGGTTTCTCCATTTGCTTCTCCTCCGGTTACCGTTTTCAATTCCACTTTTTATTCGGAACGGATATTCATCTCATCAACCCATACGGTGCCGGCAACCGACGGATTGTTGTGGGTGATGACGATTTTTAGCGTCCGGTCATATGCAGAAGGGGCGGTGAACGTCATCGTCGAGGCCGTCCAGTTGGAAGCGGAAATGACCGTGCTCGCCAATTCGGTGTTCGATGAAGTATCGATGATCGCCACCTTGCCGCCTGCCGTCCCGCTCGACTTTCCTTCGATCGTGACGGTATACGTCCCGCTCGACTTGTAACCTTTCCATTCGTAGAACAACTCCTGCTCCTCCGCTCCAGCCGCCGACACCAGCTTGAGCGATGAAAGTCCGGAATGCTTGTCGGTTGTATCCAGCAAAACGTTCGTCATGCTTGTTTCCTCGCCCCTCTGCCAGTATCGCGGGAGTGTAGAATCCCATTGGTCCGGCGTCTCAAAACCGGCATTGGCAACCTCGGTACCGCTGAGCGACGGCAATGCTCGTACGTCATCAAAGCCGACCTGCTGCATGGCTGGCGTATAATCGCCGGTGTACAACCGCACTCGGATATTATGACCCGAACTGGCAGGCGTTCGAACGGTAAACGCCTTTCGAGTCCATGACGTTTCCGAAAAGTTTATCGATCCTAGTAATGTCGAGGTCGTATAATCGTACACTTCGGCACGACCGTCCGTCAGTCCGTATACTTTACCTAGAAACGAAATCGTGTAATCGGTGTTCAGCTCATAGTCCGCAATGGGCTGCTCCAGTACCTGCCAAGCCGATCCGTCCGTCTTGATGATAACCGAGTCTTCCCCCATTCCCGGGTCACAAGTAGTCCGATACACCGTACTGCTGTCCCCTTGCCATCGCGCCCACCGATACGGCAGAGTCGGGTCCAGCGGATCTGCAAGCTCGAAATTCGAGTTGGCTATTTTGTTGCCGCTCCACTTGGCGATTCCCGACGCCTGGGTAGGGGAACATGCGAGCGTATCGCATATTGCAGCGGAAATATCGCGGAGCAGCGGATCGATTTCGGCCATATACGTCCAATTATGATAATAAATGGTGAGCATGTTATCTCCTGTGTTGACGGGCCCGCGCGAATTGTCCCACGATACAACCGGACTGGTGAGACTGCCGTTCCACATAATGTCGGTCATCGTGCGTGCAAACTTTTGCATATCCGTATAAGTAAACACCTGACCTCGCCGATAGGCGCCCAGCACCCCCGTCATCGTTATGGCAGCATGAGACATATCTTCGTAGGTGTACACCGCATAATGTCCTTCATCCCAAGGCCCCATCGGGTCCCAGTAATGCCACAAGTAAGCGTCCGTATTTTGCGCGGTATTGAGAGGATGGGCATCTATCGTTTCCTTGAACGCTCTCTCCATATCGTTGGCTCGGCTCCAGTAGAACGGCCGATCGACGGCGTAGGCGTACTCCCCTTCCGTGGCCTCATAAAGCTGATAGAACAGCTCGGCGACCATCAAGTATTGATTGTGCGGCATTGTCCGCCCAGGAAACCATTCCGTACTGAATCCATCGGGGATTAAATAAACGCCGGTGCCGTTATTGTGACCGTCGACTCCACTGATTTGGCGCCACCACGGATCCCACTTATGCACGAGATTGTCTGCAATAAAGTTCCGGTACGTATCGGCTTTTGCTTTGTAGGCGGCGTGCAGCGAACTGTCGGCATAAACCGTATTGACAAAACGGAGAATGGCTGAGCCGATCATCGCTTCATGGACTTGATTTTCCCAAGACTGTGCCACCATGATGCCGTCTAACCAAAGAGTATCGTTTGCAGCGCCCGACGGAATCGATATTTCTACAAACAGCTCATGTCCGGCCTCCGGAGTTTGAAAGTATCCCGTCGTATAAGGGATCTGCTCGCTTAAGCCCCAACTGCCCAACGTCGTGTTGGTTGTGCGGTCCTGCAAGCGAACTCGCCCCGTCGCACCCGGGGAAACTTTGCCGTTAAAGTTGATTCCGTATTCCGAGTTCGGATGATAGTTGTGCAGCTGCTGTACGATTTCAGGAGCCAGACTGCCGTCATAAACAAGTCGCAATCCCCACTCGTCGGCAAAAACTGTCGGATCATTATAGCGATGAGCGGCAGCAAACGGGGTCGCCTCTCGGGTCCAGGCAGCCGCATCGGTCATAGCCAACGATCGAATGGATATATCATCGATGTAATCGATCGCTTGCCCCGGCGATGCCGGTCGAACAAGGCGCAGTTTCACGGTATGGTCCGTTGTCGAGGGCGCCGTGTACTTGAGCACATGCTTGGACCAGGCCGTTCCCGTGATGTTGGATGAGCCAAGCATCACACTGCCTGTCTCGTCGTAAATCTGTAACTCGCCGGGATAACGCGGGTCAGTCGTGCGTGCCCAAAACGTGATCACATACGTCTCATCCGGGACATAGGGCAACGTCTGTTCGAGTCCTTTCGCCGATACGTTGTCGGCGCTCATCGCAACGCCCCATTGATAGCTATAATAGTTGTTGATTCCCGATGAAAGGTAAATGTCGGTAGAAGACGTTCCGCTGGTCCGTGTCCAGCCTGCCGGAAGCGTCGGGTCTCCTTCAGCCGATTCGAAAGCGCCGTTAATAACAAGATTTGTCGGCGCAGTGTAGGACAATTCAAAATCGTCAAACAAACTCGTGAAGCCGACGAGCTGCCAGTCGGATTGGAGCAATCGGATTTTCACCGTTTTGCCGGAAGCTTGAGGTGCGGTAAACGTCAACGAATAACTATCCCACGACGTGCTGGAAAACATTATATTACCAAGCACTACGGCGTCAGTTTCATTGTAAACGCTCACTAAGCCGGAAGCGGCGCCGCCCATCACCTTTCCCTTGAATGTGAGGGTATAGATATGTCCGGGCAAGTAGTCAATCACCTGTTCGGCGATTTCCCAAGAGGAATGATCGGTTGTTACGGCAAGCGCGTTGCTGCCACTGAAAGCGTCTGTTGTCATATAAACATTGGCTGATGTCGATTCAGGCCAGCGAATCCAGCCTGCGGCCATTGTGTTGTCCAGCGGGTCCGGATTTTCCATACCGCCATTGTCCAATGCGGCCGTTTCAGGGGCCGGAGCGTCCGGAGCGTCAGAAATCTTGACCGATACGGCATCGAAGCGCGCTTTGTAACCTGCCTCCGTATAGCTTTCCAGACCAAGCCGAAGCTGAAGAATTCCGTTCGACGGTGCCGTAAACTCAAACAAATAACGCTCGAACCCAACGTGATGGACACGCATCATTCCGAGTACGGAACCTGTCGTGGCGTTGAACACATCCACAATAGCCTCGGTTTGCTCGGTTTCGACACCGGCAAATACTTCTACGATATAGGATTTGCCGGATTCGTAGGCAAACGGCTGTACGAGCCGGTTGTCATCGACACTGTTACTGGTGACGATGACGCCCGCAGCTCCGTCAAAGGAATCCCCCGACGCAGTTGAACGATACACGCTGCCGGAATCCCCCTGAACGATCCAGTTGTCAGGGATGTTATCGTTGTCGGTGTCGGCTTCGAACGAGCTGTTCTCAATATGTTCCTCGCTTGCCGCCCTGCTTGCACCCGGGATAGAGAACGTGGAATTTTTGATTTGCGGTTTCGCATAGCCGAAGTCGGCCCAGCCCAAATTGCCGTCATTGTCATGATCACGCGCGTTGGCCACGATTCGATCCGTCTGGTCCACAATTTTGTCCAGCCAAAAGCGTTCCCCTGTCGTCTCGTACATGTCAACATAAGCGTTGGAGTAATAGCTTTGTCCCCAGGCCATCGAGCCGCCCGTTTCCTCATCGGATGCTGCCCGGCCAAAATTGTAGCTTTGATCAACGAAGAGAAAACGGTCAAGATCGGTGTCCTGGGCGGCGGCCCCTAATGGCAGCAGCCCCGTGCTTAATAGAGCTGCAACCAGCGTCATGCTAATAAGCTTCCATTTTTTCACGATCATCAAAACCTCCCATTCAGATGATGGACAGGAGCGAAGGGGCCACCAGCCAGCGCGCTTCGCTCCCAAAAGCTTTAGCGAATGACGCCTGCGCTTCGTACATTTTCGGTATAGGCGTCCTCCAAATCTTTCACTTTGTACTTATTGAGCAATTCATCCAGATAACGCGGCCAATTTTTTCCCGACTTGTCTTCAAAAAGCGCTTTCGCCAGAAATTCGTCGCGCCGTTTGTCCACACCGGCCAAATCAAAGTTTGTCGGCGGAATGAGTGAAACTCCCCCAGTAAACATATGAGTCGGCTGGGCTTCAAGCCATTTGAGAATGCCACGGTCGCGATCGGTATGCTTGTTGTCCATCAGCTCCAATCCGAACACTTCCGGCTGTCGTACCGCTTCCGTAAAAAAAGACCAGATTCGCAAATAATCGCCGTTTTTGATAATGTCATTGGTGTATGCCTCGTAATCGGGCTGGATCGTATTACCTTCGCGTGTATAGTGCTTGCCCTCCTGACCAAATTGGGTGAGCAGAAATCCTTCCTCGCTTGCCAGCCAGTCCAAAATCTCCACAGAACGACGTACCTTTTCCGGGTTTTTCGCGGCAACAGACTTCGCAAACAGGAACGGACTTGACGGAGCTCCGTCAAACATGACCGGTCTATCGCCAAAAAGGGTGAACGGTCTCCAATCCGCCTTCGGATTGATTTGCTTCGACCGGTATTGAATGCCTTGCTCGTTGTTGTCCAATGCAAAATCAATGGAGTTGCCGACGACGACGCCGACCCGGCCCTGAATCGCCTTTTCGATATGCTGCGGATTCTTGTTCAAGTACCAGTCGGGATCGACAACCTGCATATCAATCGCTTTAGCAATATCATCCAGCACCTGTTCCATTTTCGGCGAATACAAGCTCAAAATAAATCGATTTCCCTCGACAAACCCAGGAAACAGCAGTCCATGGTTGATTTCCTCCGGCCAATCATAACCAATGCTGGTTCCGCCGCCGGATGTGGTGAAGCCGTACGTGTCGTTTTTGCCGTTGCCGTCCGGATCTTTGAAGGTAAACTGGTGCAGCACCTCCATGTATTCCTTGTAATTGGTCGGCATTTTCAGGTTAAGCGCATCGAGCCAATCCTTGCGAATATAGTAAGACCGGTAAACCTTTTTCCTGTACGGCAAAGGAGCGAGATAAAAACCGCCTTCCACCTGGTAGCGCTGCAGCACTTCTTTACTCACCCAATGCTTAAAATAGTTCGGCATCGTTTGCGGCGAGACGAAATCCGTCAAATCGGCGATTAGTCCGTTCTGGACCAATTGAACCCCGCCGTCGGGATTGGCGTCCCGCCACATATCGGGCGGCGTGGAGGCAAGCAGCGCGTTTATCTTCGTATTGTAGTCGCTGCCGGCCGCCATGTACTCCACATGTAAATCCACGTTGAACTTCTCCTCGATCGTTTTTCGAACGAAGTCTTTGTCCGCACTTGGCAGCACGCTGTTGGGCGGTGCCGTAATGAACCAGTTAAGGCTGATCTTCTTACTTGCTTCGGCCTTGGTGCCGGTCGTGCCGTTTGTTTCGCCCGTACCAGGGGTTTCGCTCTGCGGCGACCCTTTGCTGGTGCAGGCGCTCAGCGCTAACGTTGCCGCCATCGTCAGCGCGATCCCGCTTTTGCCAATTCGTAACGCTTTCATGTTTATCCCCCATTGATTTCAGATTCCGGTTGTCAAAACCGGTATCGCCATCGTGACATGGCCGCGAAAACCGTTCAATTGTCACTTCGTCTTTCCGCAAGGCGACAAACGGATAAGCAGGACGACATAAAGATAACAGCCCTCTTTCTCAAGAGAAAGGGGCTGTTGGGCAACGCTTCACTCCTCCGAAGCGATATACCGGTTGCGAAACGCTCCCGGCGTCGTGCCGGTCGACTGCTTGAATATGCGGGTAAAATTGGTGACCGATGTGTAGCGCAAACGTTCGGCAATGACACGGATGGGCAGCTCCGAAGAAGACAGCCATTCCTTCGCCCTGGTCATGCGAAGCTGGATGAGAAACTCGCTGAAGGACAGCCCCGTTTCCTCCTTGAACCATTTACTCAAAGTCGCCCGGGATACCCCCATTTGCTCGGCTAGCGACTGCAGGGATATATCCTCCTCCAACTGCTGCTGGAGCGCGGAGACGGCATGCTGAACGAGCTTTTTGCGGCGTGGAACGTGAAGCTCCTCAAGCTGATGCTGAATGCCGGTCAGTACCGTATCCCGCATCCACTGATGCAGTAGGGCCAGACTGTGCATACCGGACAGCTGACCGAGAGCCTCTTCACCGATAATGCCGGACAACTCGATATCCGATGCAGCCAGCAGTCGCTCCAGTTCGCCGAGCAGATGGGTGAACAGAGCCAAAATCGTCGCCGAGCTGTGGATCGACTGACCGGCTTCTCGCACCAGCTCATCCAGACTTTCATACGCTTCCTCAAAACGCCCTTGGGCAACTGCGGCCGTGATCGCCTGCTCATGTACAATCAGACGACCGAGCGGAGCGTGCAAGGTGCTTTCGATGCTTTCCCGGGTAATGAGCGATTGCGGCCCTTTGGCCAGCCGATACGACATGAGCGATTGCGCTTCCTCATAGGAAAGCTGAACATGCTCGAGCCCTTTTCGCGGCCCGGCGATTGCAACCGACAGCGAGAACGGGAACTCCCGGTCTATTTGTTGGCAAAGCTGCTCGCCAAGCTGTTTGATTTTCGCAAAGGACACTTCCTCAGGCTCGTCGGCAGCCAATACAAAAACAACCTGTCCGGGCTTCGGCGAGATGCCGAGAATCGGATAGTGCATCGCTCCGAGCTCCTCGATCCGCTTGCGCAGGGCATACACGATGAGGGAGCGGTCGGTTTCGCCATACATTTGCTTCAATTCGTGCCACTGATCGATTTCGGCGATGCAGACATAGATTAGTTCGCCTCGCAGCGGAGCGAGCTCCGCCTGCCGCACCTGATCGGGAATGTCCGGATCGGTCATCTTGCCGTGTAACAGCTGAAGCAGTACATGCTCCTTCACAAGCGGCATTTGCTCATTCAGCCGCACCATCAGTCGCTCATTGTTGTCGTGCAGCTGCTGAATGGTGAAGTCGAGACTGTCGATAATGTCGGGAGCCCGCTTGACGAAGAGGCCGGCATGTCCTTCCGAACGCGGTGAAAACTTATTCACCAGACGCTGCAGAGGGGAATACAGCCGATTCGACCCTACGATGGCGGCGCCGGCCCATATAATCGCCAGCCCTCCGGCAAGCAGCCAGGCGATGCGCTGCATATTGTGCGATTGCCGGGACAGTTCCTGGGTAGAGGCGATCGCCACATACTTCCACCCGTTGGCCGATGATTGCGTAGCTGTCATAATAAACGATTCCCCGTTCAGCTCGATCTGATCGGGCAATTCGCGGCTGGCCGTGACGAGGCCGACAATCTGGGCGGTCGGATCGGCCGCGCCGCCGCTGCTCCACGTCTGGCCGCTCACGACTGGACGATTGCGATCGTCCAGCACGAGCAGGATGCGCTGAAGCGGCGGAGCCATTCGCTCAATCATTTTGACCAGCAGAGCCGATTTCAGATGAACGACCAGAACCCCTTTCGGCGCAGACGAGTTCAAAGGTACCGGACGGACGATCAGCAGATCATTCTGATTCGCAAACGTTTGCGGCGGAAGCCGGTAGGAGGTAATCGTGCCGTTCCATACCAGCCGGTTGATTTCGCTGAACGGATAATAGATTTCCCGCACGAGCCCGGTCGTTTGCGAATATACCGTATTCTGGGTTGGGAAAATAAGCGATATGTCGATAGGCAGATCAGAATTACCGACAAGATTGCGCAAAGTATCCATCAGCTCAAGGGAAATGTCGAGCGTCTTCATCGAAACCCCGCGCTCCGCAGCCTCCAGCACGATCGGACTTGTCGCCAGCGAGATCGAAATTTCATCGATACGGGACAAGTAATTGTTCAGTTGAGACTCAAAATTCTTCAGAATGCTTTGCTGATGCAAGTCGACTTCACGCTGCAGCGATTTGGAAAATATATAAGAGGAAATAAAACCGAGCAAAATGACGGGAACAGCGCTCACCATCATCGTAAAAGCGATCAGTTTGCTCTTGAACGAAAACCGCTTGCCTGACACGCTGTTCACCCCTTTTTTTTCATATTTGAAAGCGATTTCACAAACGAACAGAAGGACAAAAACTTACACTGTCGTCCCTTCTTCCCCGAGCTGGTCCGAGGTCCCCCTTGCTCCCATCATAACTTGCAAACAGGTTCGCTGGCAAGGGAGGGAAAATCGTTGGATCATTTTGCGATCCTCACCACAATTCACGAATCAAGCAGAATGACCCAAAGCGTGAATATGGTTTTACGATATCACATTTAATAATACTCTTTAAAAAGAAATAACTCAGGCATTGTTTGGTTGAATATCACATTACTTTCACCTTCATAGACCCACATCTTGTCATTAAAAACTTCTGCAATAAACCAAATGTACTTTTCTTGATTAAAGTATTCAAAATGTTTATATGTTGGATTTACAAATCCTACAGAGTATGTAGGCTCCTTAAGTCTATTCCATCCACAATGTAATCTTTTTTGTGTGTAGTAAGTTTTTATTAAGAAACTTTCTTCAATATTATCCAGAATACTCCGCCATTGATCTTTCCTTACTTAAATTATAGTCTCCATGCAAGCTCCTCAACTATCGTGTCCCGTTAGCTTAATGGTTTATCACCCCGAATAACTTCTAAATTAAGCGGAGAAATCATCAATATTCTCTACCACTTTAATTTTTCCGTTAATCAAGAGCTCGGGAAGTTCATTCTTTACATTAAGGGAAAAGCATCTTCTCAAAAAAGAAGTTGTATAAGGTGTTTTTCTGGTCTATATCAAAATTAATCACCAGTTCAAGAAACATTCACTTCCTAGTAACAATGTGGTAGACATACAAGAGGCTATGCATCACGCGTCTCCGTCACTCCAATAGCTTCCCGCAGGAAATAACGCAGCGTCTTCCTAAATTGAGCACAATCCGGCATCTCACTTCGCCGTGCACTGGCGGCCGGGATCAATCAACTAGCCTTTGAGACGGAATGGATATCTCCAGTCCTATTCCTTAAAGGCGATCTGTCGGGAATGGGATAATGTTCTTGTCACCCGACAACAAGGACGAGGCTGCCGCGTAAATGATTGACGGTCTTGTCGTGCTGTACAAAGGAGTAGTTCGACCGCGACAAGAACTTTAGGGAATGTGACAATGAAGGTGGAGAACAATTATTACTAAACTATCCTGCTTGTTGAACAGGCTGCCGAATGTCCGGCAGCCTATTCTCATTACGCTAGCGTTCCCGTTAGTGCTAAGGAAACCGTGTGACAGTCTTAAAGTTTACCTTACTTTTAATTTTTTACTAAAGTTATTATCATCGGTTATATAAGTCAATGAGTCGACGTTAAGCGATGAAGCATTAGCGTACAATTCATTCAAGGTTTCGACATCCTTACAGTAAAGTGATGTGTAGACAGAGTCCACAATCAGCAATATTAGTTCGCAATCACTTATAAGAAAGTCTTCGTATGAATCGATTTCTAATAAATTGGACTCTAGGGGAAAAGCTTTTAGGTCAGCAAAGATTATATATTGAGGCTCTGTGGTGTCAATGAACTGAAGTAATTCCTTTCCTTTGAGTATATCTACGTCATCAGGAAATAACGACACTAAATCGTTATCTTGAAGTTTATATTCTTCTC
The DNA here is from genome assembly GCF_003285015.1 of Paenibacillus contaminans. Classification (GTDB taxonomy): domain Bacteria; phylum Bacillota; class Bacilli; order Paenibacillales; family NBRC-103111; genus Paenibacillus_V; species Paenibacillus_V contaminans. Next base: position 191,986 of record NZ_QMFB01000004.1, read on the forward strand.
CTGCTCCAATTATCCAGTTGTATTCCTTACAATCAATCGGCTTCAGGATATTAGGTAGCCACTTACCGTACTCATTCGGGATCTCGAAACTAATACCTCGCATACTTTGTACCCCCTTTTAACCCATTAGATCATCCTGATAGTTTAGTGAAGCGATTGCCTATAATTTAAGACATTATGAAGAACTCCTCGATTGGAGTCCTTTTGTTTTTCCTAACGAATTCTCCATCTGCAAAATTTCCATTATTTCGATTAATCAGCGTTTACACTAATTCAAAAAGCTATCGTCATCTCCCCAATCAAAAAGAAGCCTTCACCATATTATAGGTATAGACCGACGGAAGGGATGGCTAATTGCGGAAAATAAACGCACAGACTATTGCCATCGAACGGAAACAAAACTAAGGAAGGTTTAAATGTCCGGTTTTAATGGAGCTTTCACATCAACTGGCACGATTCTTGTTTTGTTCATTTTGTTGGTGATCATCGCTTGTACGTGCGGTTTCTTCGGCGGTGGATTCGGATACTAATTCTGTTGTGATTTAGAAAGGAGAGAAATAATAAATGAGTGAAGTTGCTGAAGTTCGCGGAATCGGAAGAGGATTTACTTCTACTGGTACTATCCTGGTTCTTTTCATTCTGTTGGTCATCGTGGCCTGTGCTTGTATGGGCTTTGGCTATTAATACTTTTGTTATAGGGATTTTAGTCCTTTTTGTCCTGTTGGTCTTTGTCGCATGTGCTTTGATGTAGAATACTAATCAGTATCCACTAGGAGGGAGCCCCCATTGCTTCCCTTCTACATACTGTCAGCCCCACCAGCCGAAGCCAGTGGGAGACTCGATATTTTATACTTCGACACCTTATTGTCGAGCAAACATAATCGCTGCCGATATTCGGCGTCTTCTTCAAATGTAAATTATAGTAGAAAGTGATGAAAAAGAGGAGATGCATCGCTGCAAGCTCCTCAACTATCGTACCCGTTAGCGTAATGAGGGTGAGTTCTAATCATTCCAAAAACCAACATCACCAGTTTCATACAATATTTTTCCTTCTTTGTTCGTTGCCCGAATAGTAATAGGCATCTTCAATTCGTTTTCGACCAAGGAGTACCATATCGAATATTCGCCATTTTTAATAATATGAGCTGTCTTGTCACCCTCACTTATCAAAAGAATCTGAGTTATTTCTGGATCTTTAACAACTCCATAAAGCATATGAATATTTGATTTTTGATTTTCCGATCCATGCCAGCTTAAGTCTTGATCTGTAAACATTGGACTTTTATTTATATAATCACTCAGTTCATATCCACGAAATTTTTTCTGTAATAATACAACGCATAACTCTGACTTATTAGTTTTATAAAATGCTATCGTCTGATCTCTATCTGCATGTATATGTATTAATTCACTGTAACCCAAATCTGATTCTGAAATTACATTTCCAATTTGATCATACAGAGGTTTATTTTGTTGCATTAGCCATATCAAAAGAATGAAAGAAACAGAAATAAAAACAACGACGAGCGGAATTAGAAATTTATTAATTTTCATTTTCCTCTCCTAACAAAGATTGGTACTAAATTTATATTCGCTGAACGACATCATACCCCTTTTTTCTTTAATCGGATTATTCCACTAATCTGCCCGTTACTTCAATAAAGAGAGAAGGAGCCGCCTCATGGCAAGCTCCTCCGCAATCGTGTCCCGTTAGCTTAACAGGACCGAAGGCCGAATAGCCCGAAGCGTGAATGCGGTGTTAGCCGATGCTTCCTCTTCTTCGAGTTACCCACCGAATATGTCTTGATCTTCTTATGCCCTTATCCGATCTTATGAGATGGTTTAGTTTTACTGATCCGAATGGTAGTCAACTACATGCGATTGCTTATTAAAAACAGCGCCGGTTCATATCGACAGCCCCATTCTGGTTGATTATTATCGTACCCGTAGCTTAATCAATCTTCGCGATTCCCCGCGCTATCTGTAACGACAAGTTTTTGAAATAAAACAAGGGGCTGTCCTCAATACGCCCCACTTAACGTGTGAAATTCGCAAACAAAAGGCTTCCAGCTCCACTTTAACAGTGGTTTTGAAAGCTTTTTGTTTACATTTTGGGACCGGCTCATTCCGCTTTACCCTTTTGGGACAACCCCAGGGCTAAAACCCACTGTTTTCAGCTTGACCGATCGCTTCGAGACCGATAACGATACTTTCTCCGTATAAAGACTATTTTCATGGCTTAAGAACGTAGGAATTGCGACGAGATTTTTTATGATGTAATATCGTCGAAATTCTGCAAAAGGCGCAGCTCCAGCCCTTTTTCGTTTGATGTTAGTTCTTGCATGATCGGAATAGTCATATCGGTATTGGGGTTGTATTTCAGGCCCCAGTGCATAATGGCAAAAACGACCGGAAACAGGTCAAGTGCCTTTTGTGTTGGTCGGTACATAGTTTGTGCGCGGTTTGAATCTCCTTCTATCTTGACGAGCAGGCCTGCTTCAGCGAGTGATTGAAGCCGCGCACTCAAAATATTAGTTGAGATGTGCTCGCGTGAAGCAAGAAACTCGCGGTAATACCGCTTGTTATGGATAAGGACGTCACGAAGTATGACTAGGCTCCAGGGATCACCCCATATGTCGAGCGCATATACGATTGGACAAACTGTGGAAGGTCGCTTTTTCATGAGAATGATTATACAATTCGTGCTTGCATTTTGCAAGTTTGTACTTGCATTTTGAAAGTACAGAATTTATACTCGATGTGTAGTCAACATTTAACGAGGGGAGATAGCTTGCATGAATCAAAGTTATAGCACTTTTTTTAAGGTAGACCAAAGCCCGGAAGAAGTCTTCGCCGCCATCAATAACGTCCGCGGATGGTGGTCTGAGGAAATTGAGGGCACTACCGACGAACTCGGTGAATTTAAGTACCGCTACCAAGATATTCACCGCTGCACCATCCAAATCACCGAGCTTGTTCCAGGTAAAAAGGTTGTTTGGCACATTACAGACAACTACTTTAACTTCGTTAAGGACAAGAACGAGTGGAAGGATACCGACATTCTCTTTGAAATCGCCAAGAAGGACGGCAAAACAGAAGTTCGATTTACGCACGTAGGCCTCGTTCCCGAGTATGAGTGCTACGCCGTCTGTACGGACTCCTGGGGCATCTACATAAGCGGCAGCCTTCGCGACTTGATCACCAAGGGTAAGGGCCAGCCCAACCAAAGCGAGCAAATTGCAAACAAACACGGCATAAAGAACTCTTAGAAACCCATGCCATAGACCGTAGCTCGGCGCTTAGCAACCAAGGCTTTGCAAGAGATTTCGCTGCCTCTTCTGAAAGCGTCGAGCAAAGTATTAGCAATAGTCCCCAAAAACTTGCCGTTATTTGTGGCACGGTTCAGCGCGAATGATCTTAAACTATCCTGCCGATTAGTTGAGAAACGGCAGCCACTTTCACCGGCTGCCGTCTCTTGGTGTTTATTGAGTTATCGTACCCGTTAGTTGAATAAACACGACAATTCATTCTTCTTCAAATATCCAACGCTTGCCATACTGTTTTATCAAAGATTTGTTTTCTGAGGTCTCCTCTATAACTGAACCGTAAATATCAGATGTTTCTCTATTTTTCACAAATGGTCCATTAATCCCTCTAAACCAGGCTGTATGTTTGACGCCATTGACTTCATAAATTATTTTATAAAAAGCGTTATCATAGTCATTTCTCTTTCCAATACGACTTTCCATTGTTTCAATAAATGGGCTATCCTCTAGTTTCACTTCAATTATTTGTTGAACAGTACCACCTTTTAACTTAATCGACTTGTTGATCTCTTCTTTATGTAAGTCTTTTCCCATCATCCAAAATACGAAAAAGATTATTATCGCTGAAACAAGTGCGATTATGGCAACCGTCCCACCGACTTTGCTTCCATATTTTCTAATTAACAACACCCCCCCCCATTAGCGGAAAACTCGACTAATAATTTTGATTTCTTATGAAATATAAGAGCCTTTGAGCAGGTTACGGATGATGCCGGCAGCCTGTTCGTCATTGAACTATCGTACCCGTTAGCGGAATAGACTTTTTTGTACAGCTGTTACAATTTCCTTAGCAAGAACTTCAACTTGCTTTGTTCCATCTACGACCAGATTGCAGTCCTTTTTTACATTCTTATTTACTTTTTCATAAGAATCCCTACTTACAGAAAGGTATTGATCCACAAATTCAATAATACTTTTTATTAATGCAGATACTTCTACATTTTCTGGAACACTAGAGGCTGCTCTTTTTATTGTTCGGGCGAATGCAATTTCTGGAGGAATATCAATGCAAACCACAAAATCGATAAGCCCTGACATAGCACTTCTTCCTCTACCAAATGGCTCTTCGAGAATGACCCAATTAACCCGTTCCTGATTGCGTAAAGTCTCCAAGTCTTCAACCAATCTAGGAGTTATAAAGTCGTTCGGATTGCAGCCCTCGCTAAGCCACCTTGTTAAGTCCTCAGGAAACTTTGTAGATTCTTTGTAATCATCGAAATGAAGTGAACAAGCATCCGGTAACAATTTTTCAACGGCCTTTACCAGACTACTTTTACCCGAACCCGATGGGCCGCTTATTGAAACAACCATAGCACTCATCTCTGACCCTCTTTCGGTTCCAATTAAAATTATACTTGGAATAAGTATACAGTAGGTATATTTACAATTCACTTTCATTTTTCCAAATCTATTCAGCAAATCTGCCCGTTACTTCATTGAACAAGAGGAGCTGCATCGCTGCAAGCTCCTCCACTATAGTACCCGTTAGCGTAATTGTTGAAAGAAAATAAACTATTAGTGGAGTGGTTAGTTTGATGCGGTTTTTGAGCTAGAAAATCGTCAGCTTTCTAACTTTTAGAAAATAACATCTAGGTACAAGGCTTGAAAAATAAAGTCTTAGACTGTTGCTGATGTCATCCTTAATGCTTTGTTCTTCTAACAAAAGTCCCGCAATCACGAGGTAGGCTGCGGGACTTTTGTGTCTTAGTAATGGGAAACTATTGTTTCAACTTTTATCTTAAAATAACTATTCAAGTCCTTCAAAATTGCATCGCCAATCGGACACCCACGCGGGGAAGTAACCTAATCGGTTTGCAACCCTCAGTGAAGCTATGTGACTGGAGATTGCATCATAAGTCGGCACCTCTCCACGTTCCAATATTTCAAAAGTCAACCTGTTTACAAGATAACTGGCCAGTCCCCTATTCCGATATTCTGGCACCACTTCATCGCCGATTTGCCACATTTTCGCACAGGTTTTGCTGGCACCCGCCACACCGACAATTTCCCCCTTTTTCTTTGCAACCATAATCAGATCGGTCTGCCAAGGAAGATTCGGATCATAAATGACTGCTTCTCGGAATTTTGGACCTTCAGTATCCGCAAATAATCGGTGGAATTCTTCCCGCCCCATCCATTCAAACGTAAAGAGGTCCGGCGGCGACATCGGTTTTATTTTTGTTACATCAGGCAGAAAATGCAAGTAAAGCCCCCTGATGAACGGCAAGGAAAATACGGCATCCCTGCTTTTGCCCTGCATCTGCGATTGGGCAATGGCCAACCGTTCGGGGGTTGCCGAAACGACAATCGATTTTCCCATAGACAGGATTTCGAAATATCGCGCCTTTCTAGGAAACGGTCTGCGTCCGGGATTTTCCTTGGCATCCACAAAAACAATACTGTCCTTTTCGCCGTTCAGATCATCGACTGAGCAATTCAGGTCTACGGCAAGTTGGGATTGCACAATAAACAACATTTCTTCTTTTGTAATCATTCAGGTCTTCACCCTTTGTATGTTAAAATGTTGCGCCGCGGTCGCATAAATAACATACAATTACAGATGAAAAAGATATAGACTTATAATTATTTTTTTTATAAAATAGTATTTATCCGTGACTTTTTTAGGTGTTGGATTTCATAAGGGCAACCAGTGAATCGGCGTATCCATGCGCCGTTTTTTGTTTGTTAACACCTTAGTTCCGGACCCCTTGGCCACGTTCGCCAAGTTCCCCTGCTCGGCGGCGATCAACTGACCTTTCAACAGCAGAGGCTCGCCCAGGTACAGGGCGAGCCAGCTATGTGCCTGATTACGTCCTTAGTCGGAAGCAAAGGCAAGTCTTATGCCAATGTACTCATCTGTTCTTCCTTCACTTCGCCTGCAAGCGGCTCTCCGGCGAGCATTCGCCGCAGTTCGTCGATCGCAAACTGTCCGAGACGCTTTACGCCGTTATTGACCGCGCCGGCCAGATGCGGGGTTATGATGCAATTGGGCAAACCGCGCAAAGGATGGTCGGCAGCCGGCGGTTCCGGATCGGTCACGTCCAGACAAGCGAACAGCCGGCCTTCCCGCAATACGTCGGCAAGCGCCTCTTCGTCCACAATCGAACCGCGCGCCGTATTGATCAAGATCGCATCGTCCTTCATCCAGCCGAGACGCTCGCGATTGAACATTTTGTGCGTTTCGGGAATGGACGGCGCATGAATGGAAACGACATCACTTCTTCGCAGCACCTCTTCCAATCCCCTCTTCACCGCCCCCATTACCTCGGCCTGTTCTGCCGTCAATACGGGATCATAGACAAGGATCGTCACTTCGAAGTTGCGCAGCAGCCGAATGTAGTGCGCGCCGGCCTTGCCGGCCCCGATTACACCTATTGTCACCCGGTACAGCTCCCGGACACGTCCTCTGCCTTCGTCCCATTTTCCATTGCGCGTATCCTGCGACAGCCGCCACATTTCCTTGAGCGAAGCGATCGTCATCCCGAGCGCCGTTTCTGCTACACCGATCCCAAGCGGACCGTTGCCGCTCGTTACCCGGATACCCCGGCTCCACAAATCAGGGGTGACGATCCCCTTGACCGTTCCCGCTGCATGAATAACGGCTTTAAGCTCCGGGGCAACTTCCAGGATGTCGCGGGTAAGCGTCGGGCAACCCCACGACGTAATGGCATAATCCGCTCCTTCCAACAACCGCTTCAAAATCTCCGGCCGGGGGACGCCGGGCTGGTCGTTTCTCGCGACTTCTCCGATGTCGGCCAGCTGCCGCCAATGCGAATCCTCAAAAATTCGTTGCTGTATGTCCGGTTCCGCCAGTATGGCTATTTTAACTCCCATGCTTCTCCACTCCGTCTCCTGATCATTATTTTCCTAATTCTTCTCATTTTCCGGGAATAGAGCGAATACGTCCGTATTATCCGACGGCGTCGACAACTTCGACGGAGCAGTCGAGGAACTGCTCGATCTCGTCCCGCGTTTTGCGGAGCTTGCTGACAAAACGGTTCAACTCTTTCCCTTCGCGAAGCTCAATAAAACTCGGAATGCCCAAATACTCAACTGCTCGCATAAATCCGGCAGCTCGTCGCGGTCGATCTGAATGATTGTCAGCTTATCGGCATACGCTTTCTCGACATGCAGACAAGCGGAAATCAATCGCCGCCGGGCGTTCCCCGTGACAGAGTTGCATGTTTAAGGGGTCGGACTGTTGTATTGAATAAGCTTGGTCGGATCGCTGTATGACGCGTAATACATATGGCCGGCATCATCTTTCGTAAGATATCTGGCGTCGTTGCTGAGTATAGTCAGCGTTTTGGACTGTCCGGTAAGCATAAAGAATTTTCCCCGTCCCGTACCGTATACGTTGCCGTCATTGCCAACAACAAGATCAAAGTCGATATGGGTGATGCTTGTGTAGTTTGCGGTAAACTTTTTGGAAGCGTATATAACCTGTCTGGTATCGGGATTGAAAATAAACAGTGTCCCTCCCGCCATCCCCCAAATGTTTCCGTCCGGTCCAAGTGTCAGCGCGCTTATTACTTTCTGGCCGGCTACCGGAACCGTCTCATACACCTTCTGGCCGCTGGCGACATCGTACACAAACAGCTTGGCTTCCGTCTCAGTCGGGTCAATGCCATATCCGCCCCAGATCGATGTTCCCCCGTACATTTCTCCATCCTTGTAGGCAAGGGAAACTACACTTTGATTGGTCACGATATTTTGGTGCACCGCGTAGGTTGCCGTGCTTACATCGTAGGCGGTGAATGCCCCTTCAAGCGATCCGTAGTTCGGCGCTGTCCCTATAAACAACTTATTTTCGGATTCGACTCCCAACATACCGTACGGCCGGTCTTGACCATAGGAAGAAAGGCTGAACAAATACTCAGGAGGCCACTGCATCGAAGTTGTATCATATTTGTAAATTTTGGCCTTGCCATAAGTACCGATGTACAGATCAGTGCCGATATGGCTCATGCCTTCTCCTTGACCGATTCCCTTCATTTGGTTGACGATTCGTCCCGTCGCCGGATCATAAATGCCGACACCGTGATATTGATAGCCCGTCGTGTAAACTTTACCGTCTGGTCCTGCATGGACATCCCGAGACTGGAAATCTTGAAGCGGTAAATCCAAATCGGTAATAACCACATCCCCTGTAACCAGATTGTACGTAAACATCTGATCGGCGCTGTTTCCTACAAGCTGCCACTGCCCGTTCACTTGCATAAAATCAAGATCATTGGCGGCAAGATCGATTTCTACGCCAGTCGCTTGATAGGCGGCTGTGCTCATATCGTACGTGTAAAACTGCCCGTCAGCGATATAGTATACGAGATCGCTGTTTAAAGGAGACGGAGGAGAGACTTCAAAACCTGCGTACGCCATCGGAATCTCGCTTTCAAGCACTCCTGTATCCAGATCATATACAAGCATCTGATAATCCGGTGTAAGCTTTACAAACAACTTTCTGCCGCTTATGTTAAACCGATAGGCAAATTCCTGATCGCTATACGCTGCTGGAAGTATATTTTCTTTGGTTCGAGTAGCCAAATCATATTTGATAATATGCGCGTTAGCCCCTACCCCCAGGTACAGTTGATCGGTTTGGGCATCGTACGCTACCCCCTTGATATATGACTCACCCGGCACAAGCGGCGATTCCAGCAATGTGAAGCCGACCGCAGGATCATATTCGAACAAGGCTCCGTTCGGGTAGGTTCCTCCATACACTTTGCCATTTGGCCCTGCAACCAGCTCCCAGATATGCGTTGCGGAAGCAGGCGCTTGGCCTAAGTCGATGACTTGCGTTCCGCCAGGGTCCAGCTTGTACAGATGGCCGTTTGTAAACGAGCCTGCGTAAACGATCCCGTCGCTTGCCTGAACAATAGCCCATGCGCCCGTTGCTCCCGGAAGTAAATGGAGCAGTTCGGTATTTCCGTATACGGCATCAATGACTGACAGTTTGGCGTTGATCGGGCTTCCCATCTGAACGCTGTAAAGCTTCTTATTGCCAGAACTGTCCACACCGAACTCCGAGGCTTGAAGCTGAATCCCCTTCATTTGCGGCCCCAAATTCAAGAATGTCTTCTCTACCTTCACATCGTCAAAATAAGCTGTCCCCGTCGACCCGACCGGTAAATAAAGCAGTACCTTCACAGCCGCCGCATTGGCTGGAACCGTTCCGGACACCCCGATCCGAGTCCACTCCAGGGTGGGAGAGTGAAACGTTTTGCCCGTAGAGCTTATATATTGCCCGTTTGCATCATAATACCGCAAGTAGATGACAACGCTTTCGGAAAAATAAGCCATAGCCGTTGCCGTATAGGTTTCGCCCGGACTAACATATAACTTGCCGCTCTCCACGCCAAAAGCGGAGGTTAGGCTGTTGTCCACGATTCTCAAGCTGGCTGCGCCGCTGTTGACTTTCTCGTTTGTTACCGTGACTCCGCCGCTTCCGTGCGTCTGCGTCCAGCCCGGAAACCCGCTTCCTTCTTCAAATCCGCTGTTGGCCACCATCGCTTCCAGCACTACATCGTCGAAATATGCCGTCGCTGTACCGCCGGTAGAGGAGTAGAGCAGCAAACTTACCGTTTCCGTATTGGCTGGGGCCACGCCTGTTACCTCCAGTTCCGTCCAGGTCCCTGTCGGCGAAGTGATAAACTGGTTGTAGTTCCCTATTCGCGTTTGTGAAGCGTCCCAGAAGCGCATATAAATCCCCACGCTGCCGCTTTGCAGCTTCACCCGGACCTTAGCCTTGTAGACCTCACCGGCGATCGCCTTGATTTTGTCGCTCTCAAGCCCCGCCGCATTTACGGTACTATTGTCCTCCAGCTTCAAACTGGCTTGCAGGCTGTAAAACTCATCATTAACCACGCTGAACCCGCTTGTTCCATACGTTTCTGTCCACCCCGGAATAACGCCGGCCATCGACTCGTCATCAAAGCTATAGTTCGCGACATCTCTTGTAAGCGCATGCGCTTGGTTTACGCCGGAAGGATATGTACCGAACACGCCGGCTAACCCGGCAACAAGCAGCAATACCATGCGCAAACTTCTACTCCAGCTTGCTCTTATCGTCATTTAACTTCCTCCCTATAGGATACGCATCATGGATGCATCGGTCATGGCGCTTATATCAACTCCGACTTTTGCAGCAATTTTTGCACCATTGCTGCAACCTCCGCCCGGGTCAGATACGCTTGGGGGGCAAGCTGGTTCTCCGTTCGTCCTGACACAACCCCGGCTTGCACACTGTCGGCAACGCCGCCCTTCGCCCAACCGGATATTTCCGCCGCATCTTCAAACGGCTGGAGCCGTTCCTCCGCAGATCGTTCGGGGAGACTGGCCTTCAGCTTAGTTATTTCCATCGCATTGGCTATGATGACCATCGCCTGTTCCCTTGTGATCTTGTCATTCGGCTGGAAGACCCCGTCGCCTGACCCCTGGACAAGCCCATATTCATGCGCGGTTTGCACAGCTGCGTTGTACCAATCAGTCGGCATCACATCCGTGAAATAAGCGGAATCAGTTATCGGCTTTAATCCTAGCCCGCGGACCACGATGGAAGCGAACTCCGCGCGGGTGATGTCACGGTCCGGATCGAACATCCCCTCTCCGGTGCCGTTTATCACCATTCTTGATCCCATATCATTTACCGCTTCTTCCGCCCAATGCCCGGTCATGTCCCTGAATGTAACCGGATGCCATACCAAGGCGTACACGCTGTTCGTTAAACTGTTAACCCTGGCGTAATACTTGCCCTCCATGAGCACGATTTGCGTAGGCACATGACGAACGATCCCATCCGGCTCGATGACGACAACGGTCGAAACTTTACCGGGATCCGCTCCCTCGGAAATCGTGATCATCCGTTCGACATAGGCGTTGAACTGAGCTATATCAATAACGGTATCTCCGTATACGCCTTTCACCGAAAACTGCACTGGCGGTACGGCGAGGGTGAACGATCCGCGGTTTGCGGTGTCCTCGATAACCCGCAGCATGTCATTCGACGGCTCCGCGATCTCAATCCTGATCTTGATATTCTGAAGCTGCGCGCCTGCTCCTAGCCTCGCAGCTAACGCCTGAATGTTTACTTGCTCCGCAGGCAAGGAATAGATTGCCCGAGCGGTTTGGAGCTTTACGACTGCCTGCTTCTGTTCCATATCCTGAATGATTTGGCCGTCCAATTCGCCGATAATGACATCGGATGCCGTCTCAACCGGAATCACAATGACAGCACCCTCCGCCTCGGAAGCGAGCTGCCTCGCCAGCTTCTCCGGGTTCAGGACAACCGTAATTACCCGCTTCGTGTCCACCGTTGTCGTCGTCGTTATTCCGACATCCGCCGCTCGGCCATTAATGAGGACGACGGCATCCGTCTGCGATCCTGGAAACCCTGTGTCCGCAGGGGGCGTTGTCGGCGACGGCGTCGCAGGAGGCACTGTCGGATTGCTGCCCGCAGGAGGTACGACGGTCAAACTTCCGTGAACAATCTGAAATTGATGGGTTAAACTCTCTGCGTTGCCGTCCGATAGCTGCGCGTTGGCAAGCCGAATGTCGTAGCTGCCTGGCGCAGCGCCGTCTTTCACCTTAAAGACGGCGACTGCAACCTCTTTGTTTCCTGCCTCGATGATCGAACCAAGACTTCCGATGACGACCTTCCCGGTTCCGATATTGGAAAAAACGCTGAAAGCCGCCGGAAGATTCGTCCCTTTTCGGAGTTCCGTAAGTTCGAGTGTGTTTTCCGAATAAGAAAGCTGGAACTGGAGCGCGGTCACGGCTCCATCGCTTGCAAGCATAATCGGAATGGCGAGATGGTCTCCTGCTCTTCCCGAAGCGTTTCCGACGCTTAGCTGCCGATGGCTATCATCGGCGTAAACGGCGTTCCAGGCAGCAAGCAGCAAGCAGATTCCGATCAGCAAAGGGAGAAACGATCTTCTTATGAGCATCTTAGTTTACCAGCATCTTTGCCAGCAGCACCCAGTCGCCGACATCGATCGTATTTCCGGCATTCAACCGGGATGCGAACGCTTGTCTGTCGTTCGGCGTTTCTTTAAGCAAAATGTAATTGGCCAGCTTCTGCCAATCGAGCAGGTTGACAACGCCGTCGTCATTCGCATCGCCTTTGATGACGATATTCGGAATGTCGATGGTCTTAATCGCTTCATTGCCTGCCGCATCCTTCATGTAGACCGTATAGATGCCTTTTTTTGTTGCAGTGAACGAAGACCCGGTCAATAAGACGCCGCTGGTGCGAATATCCTCCAGTGTTTGTTCGCCTTCGGCCCACTTCGTTTCCGCAATGGCGCTTCCTGTTCCGTCGCCGGCAACCGTCACCGTTACCGTTTCCGCGTAGTCCGTTGTAGATGCTGTCAGGTCAATGATTGGCGCGATCGTATCCCCCTGTACGGTCACCGTTGCCGTCGCATTCGCAAGCATGCGGAGGTCTCCATTTTCATTCGTAACCATAATATTCGATAAGCTGATCGGAGTCGTCGCCCCGTATGGACGGTTGGCCGCAATCGTAAAAGCGAAGCTGCCCAATGCGTCCGGGAGTTCTGCGCTTGGCGATGAGCCGTTCGGCGCGTAACCGATCAGGACGCGGTATTTGTTCTCCGCCGCCACGTAGTTAACGCTGATGATAGAGCCTTCAGCGGGCGCCGTCAGCGTCAAATCCGCTCCATCAAACGTCATATCGAATTCGATCGCATGGATTGAGGTCGTGTCCGACGTATCCCTCACGAGAGAGAGCGGCAACAGCACCTCAGCGCCTGCAGGACCCGATTGGTTCTGCAGCTCGAGCTTGGGTAAGACATTGTTCTGCCCCTGTTCAAAGCTGATACCCATCTTATAGAGCTTGTACTGGCGATCACTGGAGAAATAAATACTTTTTTTGTCTTCACTGACTGCCATCAAGTTAGCCTGTTTATTGGTCAATTTGCGCATTTCACCGGTTTGTGTGTCTATAACAGTAATAACCTCACCGGCATTGGTCACTAGCAGCGTATCGGTAAGCCAGTCCATTTGATAGGGCAGATACCAGGCAGTATTGGTAGACCATGAGGTATCCCTTGTTTTGAATTCTCTGATTACCTCCAGGGTTTCCGGATTGACTTCAAATATAACGCCGTTCGATATGGCCCACAAATCTCCGTTAGGACCCATGGATAGTCCTCCGATATGCATAACGGAAGTAGATACATTCTGTAAGTCGGGCTCAACCACTTTCGTAACCGTCTTGGTTGCCAGGTCAAAGATGAACAGCTTGGCGTTCACATCAACAGGGTCAATGCCGAGCCCTCCCCAAACGGAGGTCGAACCGTAAATTTTGCCATCTTTATAAGCAAGTCCGATAATACTTTGATTCGGGATGATCCCCTTGTATACTTCCTTTTGTGTATTGTCCGCTTTGGGGAGCAGGGTCAAGGCGCCATCCAGAACTCCATAATCCGGAACCGTAGAAATCGCCACATAATCTCCCGCTTCAATCAATTGGAAGGGACGATCCTGATCAAGTCCGCTGCCGCTAAGTTTCGTAACTAAAGCTTTCGTAGATTGGCTAAAATCCATCGTGTTAAAATCTATCGTATAGATTTCAGCCTTGGGATAGACACCCGCATAATACTTTCCATGAGCCTCTCCCATTCCCTCAATTTGCTCCATTGTGATGTATTTGATCTCATCCGTCTTACTGTTTAAAATCCCCAATACAGGTCCCATATAAGCACCGATGGCAATGGTGTCCGTTCCTTGGGGGCCTCTTTCCAAAGCTCGAATCACCTTTGGCTGAAGACCGGCATCTACGGGAATATTCTCATATCCAACCTGCGAAGCTCCAAACTTTTTACGCCCGGAAAACCCGCCGCTGCCATCAGGATACCCGAAACTGTTGTAGGTGACGGTGCCGTTCTTCTGAACCGTTACCAAGGTTAGGCCGGGCAGGTCTACTTGATTCTCAAATTGTATGAAGGTAGAACCTCTCATTCCGGGATTCACAGAATTAGCATCGAAACCTGCAACCACAGAGTAAGTGCCCGTTGTCAGATCAAAGGCTTTCAATTTCAGATATCCGCGATCCCAAACATACACCTTATTGTTCAACGCGGGGGGAACATGCGTACCGTTATTTCGAATAACGTTCTCCGGCTCTGTTAGCCATCTATTATTGGCGATATCATAGATCACCAGCATGGCAAGATTAGTAGGTTTGGTTGCTTCTACAAACGCGAAAATATAGTTCCCTCGCAATGTCAATCCTTGAACTTTATCAAAGGGAATTTTTTCATTTGTTACATTCTTGATTCCATCATGATTTTGAAACGGTCCGGTATATGAAAATTCAGGAAGTTCTTCAACCGCGCCGCTTTCAAGATTCAATCTGGCAAACTTAGCTTCTGTCTGAGTGGCTCCGAATAAGTACATATACCCATTATCCGCAATCACATGAGCTTTAACATAGTTCCCTCCAAACAGCTTCTCTTTCATGATCTGAAATTTCTTTTGCGTGATGTCATATTTCACAAGAAGAGCACTGGGATAGGTTCCGAAGTAAGCATTATCTTCACTGTCGAAGCTGACATGATATAATGCCGTTTGCAATGTTCCATCCGATGCCCGGATCGCCCCTAAACTTTCCAGCTCTTTGGTTACCGGACTGTAGCGGAAAACGTTAGCATTAGACTGGGTGGCGATATACACATTACCTTGGGAATCTGTTCCGTGGGTCCAGGTCACTTTGGCGCCCGGCAGAGGGAAGTCCCGCAAGATCCTTCTGTTGTCCAAATCGTACACGATAAATTTGGCCGGAGCTTCCGAACCAACAGAATTATCCCCTGAAGCCGAGGTATAGAGAACATTGACCTGTTGTCCGCCCTCCTCCTCCACTCCATAGGCGCTGTTGATAAACTCTGTAGAGCCAGCGGTGGCAAGCGGGTATCCGAAGCCTTGCGGCTCCGTCGCCGTAAACGTATTTAGCTGGTTGCTTATATACGATTGTTCCTGCGCATAAACCTGACCGCTTGACGCACAAATCGCGACGATCAGAAAAAGCGCCAGTACCTGTGAAAAAATGATCTTCCATCGGTTCATTTTTGTACCTCCTCTTTTTCAGCAAATCCCTGTTTTGCAACCGCTCTCAATTCCAATCTATGAAAATGCACCTCGCGGTGCATTTTCATCTGATTTTATGGGCTTTTTGAACAGGAGCGCGAAACGAACGATCGCCCTACTTCACGTCAAAGCCGCCGTTCTTTTGAATCTGCTTTGTATACGTGTCGAAGATTTCTTTCCCTTTATTTTTCGTCAGCAGCGTTTCCAAATACTCCGGCCATTTCTCTACAGGCAAGTCGCCGAACACAATTTTAGAAAGAACGGCATTCATTTCTTTGCGGTAATCGCCAATATTGATGTCCGCCGGTGGCGTTACGTATGTCCCGCCGGTATAGGAGACGAGTTTGTTGCTAAGCAAGGTTTTGACAATCTGCCGGTCCCGGTCCGTTTCCTTAGGATTGATAATCTCGAGGCCAATCGGTGCTGTATCCGATACTCTTGTGAAGAAGTCGTAAATTTGCAAAAACTTTCCGTTGTCCGCATTAAACTTATTGATCGCATCCGGAATAAGCGTTACCTTATTGCCTGCCTTCGTATACGATTCGCCTTCTTTGCCATAATGCGTCAGCAGGAAGCCGTCCGGACTAGCAAGGAAATCCAAAATTTGCATCATCCTTTTTACTTTGTCCGGGTCTTTATCCGCCAAGCCTTTCGGGACGACAAAACCGAACGAGCCTTGCGGCGTCGACCAGATGCCCTTCGCATCGGGAAACGGGTTAAACGGGACGATCTCGGCTTTCGGATTGATTTCCCGGGCTTTGTTCAGCGCGCTCGCTTCCGCGCCTTCCAGCGCGAAATCCCGGCCATCATATTTAATGATCCCTGCCTTGCCTTCGATCATCCGATTTACATGCTCCGTGCCTTTATTCAGGAACCAGTTCGGATCCACCACCTTCTCGGCGATCAAATCCTTGATTTCCTTCAACACTTGACCGGTTTTCGGGTTTGATCCGGAATCTATTAACTGTCCGTTGTCAATAAACATAGAGGAATAGAAGCCGTTTTTGACCCATTGCGGCCATTCAAAGCCGACGTTGGCGCCGTTGCCCGACGTACTGAAGCCGTACGTATCTGCTTTGCCATTTTTGTCCGGATCATTAAACGTAAATTTCCGCACCGCGTCCAACATTTCATCATAATTCGTAGGTACCTTCAGCCCCAGATTATCCAGCCAATCTTTGCGAATATACCAGGATGTATACGGATGCAAGTTAAAAGGTAGAGGAGCGCGCAGCCCTTCCGGATAACCTTCGATGGAATAATAGCCCTTCAATTCCTTTTCACTAATCCATTTGAAATAGTTTGGCATCGTCTGCGGGGTAACAAGTGGCCGTAAATCGGCAATCAACCCGTCTTTCGCGTACGTTTGCGAATCGCGGCCGGAGACAACCAAGAGATCAGGCGGCGTGTTCGAGGCAAAACGCACATTGATTTTGTTCGTAGAATCCGTACCGCTCACCATATGGGTAATGGTCAAATTGACATTGAATTTTTCGTCGATCGTTTTTTTGATAATATCTTTGTCCGGACTCGGCAGCGAACCTCCTGTACCCGTCGGCACAAAAAATTCAATATCGTATTTTTTGGCGTTTGCTTCCGCCTTCGGCGACCCCGACGGCTGAGTTGTCCCGCTCGGTGACGGGCTGCCGCTCGGGCTGTTGCTAGCGGATTTCCCGCCGCAAGCGGAACCAAGCAGCGCAAAGCTTGTTGCAACGGATACCAATACCAGGAAACGTTTTTTTGAACTCATCGTACTTCCCCTCTCGTCTCTCGTCTATCATCTCATTTTTCACGACTTCATGTACTGCAGCAATCGGTGAAGCGTCAATACGCATTGCCATTATCCTTTAACGGCTCCAAGCATCACCCCTTTAGTAAAATACTTTTGGACGAACGGGTAAACAAACAATATAGGAAGGGTTGTCGCCACAACCATGGCCATCCGGATGGCGAATGGAGGAAGCGCGGATTCCAGCCCTTGTACCTGATTCATCATTTCCACACTCAGATTTGGCTGCTGCAGCATGTCGCGCAAGATGACCTGAAGCGGATACAGTTTGGGATTCGTAATATACATGATGCCGGCAAAAAACTCATTCCAATGTGATACCGCATAGAACAATCCGAGTGTGGCGATGATCGCCTTTGACAGCGGAATAACGATCAGCCATAACGTTTGCAAGTCGTTGCAGCCGTCAATTTTGGCCGCCTCCTGAATCTCGACGGATAAATTTTCAAAAAAAGTTTTTGCAATCAATAAATTGAACGTTGTGATCAAACCCGGCACGATCAATGACCAGATGGAATCAAGCAAGCCGAACTCTTTAACAACCAGATAGGTTGGAATGAGGCCGCCGTTGAAAATCATCGTAAATACGATCAGCATCAAACATAACTTGCGGCCGGGCATCTGCTTGCGCGACAGCGGATAAGCCAGCAGCAGCGTAAAGAGAAGATTCAGGATGGTGCCGACAACGGTAATAATCGTCGTGACTTTGAGCGATTGCGGCAATCGCGGACTGGCAAAAATCGCTTTATAGGCACTGAATGTAATCTCTGACGGGAAGAAAGCGAATCCTCCGTTGCGAATCGTTTCTTGTAACGGCGTAATGGACATGATGATCACGTAATACATGGGAAACAGCGTCATCAGCCCAATTAAAGTAAGAATCGTGTACATAAGCACGTCAACGATCCGGTCATTGATTGTTTTAGGTCCATTGGTCATCGTTATCGCCTCCTACCAAATACCGGAATCATCCATTTTTTTGGCCAGTTTATTGGCGCCTACCACAAGGATCAATCCGATGAACGATTTAAATAAACCGACAGCAGCCGCAAAGCTGAACTGCATCTCCTCAAGGCCGCGCCGGAAAACCCATGTATCGATAATGTCCCCGACCTCGTAAACTCTGGCATTCAGGAAAATATACACTTGGCCGAAACCGGCATCGAGAATGCTGCCCAAACGGATGATCAGGAGCAAAATGATGACACTGCGGATGCCGGGAAGCGTAACATGCCATATTCTGCGCCATCTCCCCGCTCCGTCGACGATAGCCGCCTCATACAAGGTAGGATCGATGGAAGTCAAAGCCGCTAGATAGATAATCGCCCCGAAGCCAATTTCTTTCCATATTTGCGTGATATACAGAATCGGCCTAAACCAATCTTTAGAAGTGAGAAAATCGATCGGCTCTCCTCCGAGCCCTTTGATCCATTCGTTGATCACCCCGTCTGCCGGAGCGAGGAAAGCAAGCGCCAAGCCGTAAATAATGACCCAGGACAGAAAATGCGGCATATAGGAAATCGTTTGGATCGTACGCTTAAACCATTTCGAGCCAACCTCGTTCAGAATAAGCGCCAGAATAATATCAGGGGCCATGCCGAGTACGATTTTAAAAACACTGATGACTAACGTATTTCGCAGCAAAATATAAAAATCATGACTTTGAAAAATTTCTTTGAAATAATGCAGGCCAACCCAGGGACTTCCGAGTACGCCTTTCGTCAGGCTGTATTCCTTAAAAGCAATCAGCAAACCGAACATCGGCAAATATTTAAAGCACAAATAGTACAGCATCCCCGGAATCAACATCAAATACATCCATTTGTATTCCTTGATCGTTCGGACAATCTTATCCCATCTGCTTCTTCTCACCACCCGGGAATATGTTCCCTTGTTTTCTACTGAAATCTCTGCCATTCCCTCACTCCCACTCGCCAAAGTAAAGCGTTTTCATTTCTTTCTCTGTCATCATCTTAGCTTTTTCCCTATACCTGCGAGTAG
This sequence comes from Paenibacillus contaminans, assembly GCF_003285015.1. Taxonomy (GTDB): domain Bacteria; phylum Bacillota; class Bacilli; order Paenibacillales; family NBRC-103111; genus Paenibacillus_V; species Paenibacillus_V contaminans. The sequence continues at coordinate 211,207 of NZ_QMFB01000004.1, forward strand.
GAGACAAATTTCAAAACCTGTGTATATTTTATAGAGAAATATCAAAGAGCCCCCACCTGGCCGGCAGAAGGGGGCCTCAGATCAGCCATTATCGAGACCTCTTATATTCAGTCGGCGTCACACCGACCATCAGTTTAAACATTTTGCAAAAATAGCGGTAATCCGTAATCCCTACTGCCTGGGCAATTTCATAAATTTTCAACTCGGTCTTGCCAAGCAATTCCTTCGCCTTGTGCATACGAATGCGACTTATGTAATCCGATAAATATTCACCGGTTTCCTGCTTGAACAATTGTCCGACATAAGCCGGATTCAAATGAACCGCATCGGCCAGATCGGCAATGGACAAATCTTCATTGTAGCGATTCGCGATCAGCCCGCAAATGACGGCAATCTCTCTGCGTACCGCATTTTTCTGCTCGAACAAGGTTGACGGGATCGCCAGGTAGTCGACAGCCAGCTCCCACCAATGGCAATAAGCTTGCCAAGTGTTGACGAGCTCCAACCGCATTCTCAGACTTTTCTTATGCGGCTCCGGCACCTTCATCCCGTTCTCCAAAACCCCTCTTGCGACAGCCAATAAAAAATCCGATGATTGTGCAGGGTCGCGGAGCGTTGTAAGCTGTTCGACCATCGTCATAAATTCGCGCCATTCGCGGTTATGCAAGGACTTGGTCATTCTCGCGATCTGCTCCAGCCGCTCCACGCTGTCCGGTTCTGGTTCCGGTTCGATCATGCCGTCCTGGTTGGCCATTACCGCTTTTCCGGAATAAAAATAATCTTGCAGTCTGGCTTGTCCCTCCGCAATCTGCTTGGCCACTTGTTCCATTTGCGAAGTGATTGCGCTTACAAACACAAAGCAGTCACTCTTTACGATCTCTCTTGTTTTCTCCAAGCCATATCGGACGAATTCGTGCAGCGCGAATTGAAAGAACGCATAACCTCTCTGCATCGGGCAAGTTACAAGTATGGTTAATCTGCTGTTGCGATAAGGAAATACGGCGACCTGGATGGATGTTTCCGCAAAATCCTCCCTCTGTTCAAGCGCTTCACCAGCCAGCCATTGCATGTGCTCAAAAGCTTCTTCCGCGAGCGAATTTTCATGAAATACCCAATACCAATCCCAGCCAACGGAAATAACGGAGCAATAGCTGCCTTTGAAGGGGATCCATTCGTTGATTTGCCGCATGCTGTCGGAAGTTGCCGATGCGGGTTCGCTTACCATACGCTGAATGAGCTGGTTTCTGGCGGTCCACTCCTCCTGGCGCTGTTGTTCGATCCTGCGGTTATGCAAATCCTCTTTCATCCAATCACCCTGAATCTCTTCCGCCACCGCTTTACACGCCTGTAACACTTGTTCCTGTGACAATCCCATTTTCAGCAAATAATTTTTCGCGCCAAGCACGACTGCCCTCTGGGCATAAGCAAACTCGTCATGCGCGGTCAGAAAAATGATGCGAACATGCGGCCATCTTGTTTTTACGTATTGGGCAAACTCCAGTCCGTCCATAATCGGCATCGTAATATCCGTCAAAACGAGATGCGGCAGCTCCCGTTCCATCATGGCGATCGCTTCCTGCCCGTTGATCGCCGCCCCCATCCACAGGAAGCCTGCCTCTTCCCACGGAATCTGTTCTGCAAAATGCTCTCGGACAATTTGTTCGTCATCTACTACGAGTATTTTCATCTTTTCCAAACGCTGTCCCCTCCTGCCATCTGCTCCTGCATCCAATCGGTGATCCCGTTCACACTCAGGCGGAGGAAAGCGGCAGCCGGATCGTCACAATGAGTCCTTCCCCGGCATCATTGGCAATATCCAAGCCGTAGTTGTCGCCAAAATAAAGTTGAATCCGTTCCTGAATATTCCGAATCCCCAAGTTGTTCAACCCTTTGAATGAATTGTTGTCGCGCTGCTTCTCGAACAAATTTCGAATAACATCCTCGTCTATGCCTGGCCCGGTATCCGACACTTCGATCGAAACCGTATCCGTCGCATGGGCGGTCGCAGCCACAATAATATGATTCCGTTCGCCCGGCTTGCTCAGCCCGTAGAAAATACTATTCTCCACAAGCGTAATCAGCGTTAATTTCGGGATCGAAACAGCCGAGAGAAGCTCGTCCGCAATAACAATATCCAGATCAAACACATGGCCGTAGCGTAATCGCATCAGTTCGGCATACCGTTCCAGTTTATGAATTTCCTCCTCAAGCGGCACGACATCTCCCACTTTATCGATCGAATATTTCAACAACTCCATCAAAGCTTTGATCAGCGGGCCAATTTCCCCCGCTCGTTCCGTACCGCTCAGCCAATAAAAAGCGTTTAGCGTATTATACAGGAAGTGGGGTTGAATTTGCGACTGCAGCACTCTGATTTCTTGAACCCGCTTCCGCTCTTCCGCTTTCTGCAAGTTCGTGAACATATCGTTCAGATTGTTCATCATCTTGTTAAAATGGGTAGCAATCCAAGAAAATTCATCGTTGCGTTTAAACACAATACGCGTATCCAAATGGCCGAGCGAGCTCTCGTTCATGTGCCGGATGATCGTGCGGATCGGTTTTCGGATATAAGCAGCTACCCGATAGGATACAAACAGCGAAATGGAAATCCAGATAACAAAAATAGTCAGAACCTGCTTTCGAAGCGACGACAGCAGCGGGTATGCCTCGGCTTCGTTAACTGCCGCAAACACAATCCAGTCCCAACGGTTGTTGTTGCTTCGCAACATTTTATAATTGCCGTCCGCCGTTTGAATGCTGTTCAAATCATTCCTTTTCCCTACAAGCGTTTGGCCCAGCACTTCGATCATGTGGTCTCGCTGCAATTTCTGGCTGTATAACTCTACCGGCGCATTAGAACTTACAAATTCACCGTTTTGCGAAAAAATGTAGATCTGTTTATCCTTCGGAAATGAGGCGGCAAGGTTGGCAAAAGAGTTGACATTCAACTCAAGAGCAACCGTAATGCTGCGCGATTTGTCGCGTGTATTGAACGATTTGGCCACTACGACAGAACGGCCAAGCCCCGAATTGAACGGTTCGCTCCACCAAAATCCCCATTGTCTCGCCTGCTTATCGACTTCCTTAACCCACTCTGGCGATAACATGTGCTTGTACAGCTCCGGCGAGATTGTCACCAGCTTCCCTTCCTCAATCACATAGACGGTATTGATTTCATTCGGATAGGAGGAGATTAAGTTATTCATCAGCAAGGAATAGCCTTCTAACGGCAGCGATTCGAAAATATCCGCATTGGCAAAGTAAACAAGCTGGGATTGCATATTCAGCATATACCATTTTAAATAATCCTCGACATGAACGACAGACGATTGCAGCGATTTCTCCTGATTTTCCTTCACCAGAACATATACGGTGGAATATGCAATAACACCGATCATCATCAAGCCAACCAGCAAACTAAAAAAAGAAATGAGAAAAACTTTTCTGCTTGTGCTTGTAAAAAGACGTTTTCTCTGGAACATGCCCCCATAATTCCCCTTCCATTACTATCCAACTATGTCCCGGCTTTAGTTTACTTTACTTTCAACGCAGCTGATTTTGCAAACGCTTTTTTTGTTCCACTTCCCAGCGGTTATGTACGGCCTGCAAAAAATCCCTTATAGCCGCCGGACATCTGCCATCTATCAGCATGGAACTCTAAAAGGCACTTCTGCCTCTAGCTAATTACTTGATCCCTAATCTCAGTGTATCAGGGTGGCTTTACGCAGCTTCCGTCACCCGATCTATAGAACTCACATTAATTTTCGTAGACCAATGAAAAGATAACTCCAATCTCCTTACCATAATCCCATGGATGGCACGCTGCATTGACAATGAAGTAATTCCCAAAATAAGTGATCTCGCCAGCCGAAATTTAATTACTCAATTCTGCCTTTTACTTTAACGTTTCGGGCCAACATCAAGCTTGCTTTACAGCCAGAGAAAACCAGTGATAAACTGAATAAAATTGGAAAAGCAGGAGTGGACGATAATGAGCTGGGATGTTCTCATCATGAAAGAGAAATATGATTTCGACGCACCAGAGGAGAATCAACCAGATATTGCCCCCCTCGGCAAACGGGACGAGATCATCGAAAAATTGACGAAATGTATTCCTAATTTGGATTATCGGGATGAAGCGTGGGGAATCTTGAATGACGAAGGTTACTCGATCGAGTTTAACACTGGAGACGAGGAGCTTGTGGACTCCATTATGCTGCATATCAGGGGCGGAGGAACTGTGATGGATACCATCCAATTGGTTTCCGAGACGCTGGATGCATATGCGCTCGATACATCTGACTGTGCCTATATTGATTTTAAGCAACCTGAGCAAGCAAAGGAATCATGGGAGCGATTCCAGAAGTATCGGGACAAAGTTTTAAACAAAGAGAAATAGGTAAATCGTTGCCGTCACTTATGATACGGTTCACCGCGCTGTCTGTAACGGCAAGTTTTAGGGCCATCCTTAGCGGGATGGCCCTTTTTTATAATGGAAAGTGTGCTTGACATTACTTGCATTGCACGATATATTTTTGTCATGGAAAGCTACCTTTCCATAAGGAGAGTGAACGCATGAACAACCGCTTAGAAGAAATTCGCAAGAAACACGGAATTAAGCAAGAAGAATTAGCGGCGGCTCTTGAAGTGTCAAGGCAAACGATCGGTTCGCTGGAAAATGGACGTTATAACCCCTCGATCCTTTTAGCGTTCAAGATTGCTCGTTTTTTCGGTATGACTATCGAAGAAATCTTTATTTATGAGGAGGATGAGAATGTATGAACAAAACGATTTTGTCTAATTTGTTTACGGTTGCAGGCATAGCCATACTAGCAGTCGGTGTGTACTTCATCAAAACAATTGAAGATCCGCAAGGATTGCTTCGAGCGTTACCTTATATCTGCGTTGGCATCGGGAGTGGAATGTTCGGTCACGGTATGGGAGAAATAATGATCCGATACGCGAAGAAGAACAATCCCGCCGCAGCAAAGCAGCTAGAAATTGAACAGAAAGACGAACGCAATCTGGCAATCGCCAATCGGGCAAAAGCAAAAGCATATGACATGATGGTTTTTGTGTTCGGGGCCTTAATAACAGCATTGGCCTTGATGGATATCGATTTAACAATGGTATTGGTATTTGTTGCTGCCTATCTGTTTATCATTGGATACTGCACTTATTACCGGTATAAGTACTATAAAGAAATGTAATAAAAAAGCCTTTCGGTAAGTTACACAAAGAAAGGAATGAAGACATGACGAAATTATCTCTCAGTGGTTTAAAATACGGAGAACGTGCTGTGGAAGTAAAATTATGACTGACTATATCAGTTCCATTTTTTTGCACTTCTAAACATCTCAACAGTCACTCTTCACCATATATACAAATCCATGCTCCGCAGGGAATTCCGCAAAAAACTTACCCTTATTTATGATACGGTTCACCGCGATTGATCTTCAACTATCCTGCCCGTTACTTTAATGAACTGGAGCAGGTCGCCTAGGCGCCTGCTCCATCATTTCACTATCGTACCCGTTAGCGCAATGTCCTAACATTTCACTGCGAACGGTTTCTCTCTTACTATGAGCTTAAGAGACTATCTTTTCACTCACGCCAATCCAGATTTGGAGCCTTCTGCAACTGCACTTGTACGCCAAATGTTCTCCCCGCTTCAAGCAAAAATTCTTTGCAAAAATAATAACCTCGGTGATACACAATCCGATTGTTTTCGAAAACAAATTCGCGAATATCGTGAAGAGCAAGCCCTAGCTCGGTTTCAGCCAATGCCACGAATACTTTTCGGCCCCATAAAAGCTCCAACGAAACATGCAAAACCGGCCCTCTGTGTTTGAAAGAACCATTAAGCATTTCCCTCTTCGAATATTCCTGGAATCCAGGTTTTGCATCATTATGAATACTTTCCTCAAACATTCCAAGAATACTATCCACATCGCCGTTTCTCATTGCCAGAAGTAGGGTATCAAGCAGCGAAGCGTTTGATTCAATATTTTCTGACTGAATTTGATCGGATAATTTGCTGCGATTGTTGCGGATATTGGTTCTCGCACGATGAAGGGCTGCATAAACCGAACCTTCGGTCATTCGAACCATTCCGGCTACGTCAGAAGCAGTAAATCCATATACTTCCATGAGTAAGAAAACAGCAATTTGCCTTTGCGGCAGATATGATCGATCTAGCGTCTTCAGTAAGAAAATTATTTATTTATAGATACATATAAAAGAACAGCAGGAGTTTGCTGGTATCATCCTGCAGACTCCTGCCGTCAAAAGAAAGATTACAAGCGAACCGCGAGCTTGATGATGGCCGGCAGCACAAGTGAATCTTATGTTCCTTTACCTTATTAAGAACCGTTAACCTCGCACAAGGAGCCGGCAATATACCGCAAGCCGTCTTGCGCATCATAGTAATAGTACGTGATGAACACGTTACCGCCTTCGAGTTGAACGGCGCTAGTATAGCCGATATCTCTTCCTGGCGCATCTTCACGGACGATAATTTCCTCCGCTTCGTCGATGTTGCCGCATTCCGCGTCCAACACGATGGCCCGAATACCATAAGGCTTATGCCTATAGCCATAAGTAAGCAGCACATTGCCGTCTTCCAGCCGCAGCAGATGAAACGGGCTGGGGGAATCGATAGCGTGCTTCACCGGCAGGCTCCATGTTTTTCCGTTATCCGAAGACTCCGATGTAAATAATGGGGAACTCTTATGTTCGGCGCCATCCTCTTTGGATATTTTCATGCTGCGGATGAAAGCGACCAGCTTCCCGCTTGCGGTCCTGTATAGATTCGGTTCGTAAAAATAATGACCGTCGCAATCTGCAATGGCGGCCAGTATCGACCATGTTTCACCGCGATCCTTCGTTTCGGCGATGAGCACTTCCGAAGCTCCCCCCTCAGTAATGCGATAAAGCGGAGCCATAATGGTGCCGTCTTCCAATTCCGTGCAATTGCCGCGGATGGCGGTATCCGCGATGTTTATGCAGACCGGAGAACTCCACGTTTGTCCCCCGTCCGTCGATTGCACCGTATAAACGCCTTCGATTCGGCCCAACCATTTTCCGTATACCGAACTCCATAGCCCGCTCCCGCTTCTATCTTGGACGTCGTCAGCGTCGTACACCTTCCACATAAAAAAAGTAGCGAACAACGTTCCGTCTTGCAGTACGTTTAGACATGGGTCCTGTACGCCGCAAAAATAATCGTCATAAAGAACGAGGGGGTCACGATTCCAGGTTTCCCCATCCTTGGTTACAAGATAAACCGCTTTGGACGCAGGGTCGAGATGGGTGATTTGCCCGTATGTCCGCTGACGGTCAGGGGCTTGACGAAACGAAATCGCCAGTCGGCCGTCCTGCATTTGGACAATGCTTGGAAAACAATTGTAATTCCCGTCCTTATGGATGATTTCATGTTTTATCGGTTGCAATAGCGGCATATCCTTTTCCTCCCTGGGGTAGTTATTCGAAATCCGGCTTTTTTAGCCTTTGACCGAACCGATCATGGCGCCCTTGACAAAATATTTTTGGATAAACGGGTAAATCAGCAGAATCGGTAACGTACAAACGATGATGACTGCAGATTTGATCGTTTGCGGAGGCGGCAAAGATTCGTAAAGCTGACCGGGCGAGCTTTCCTGATCCGTCATGACGCCGCTTAACAAGATGTTCCGCATCACCATCTGCAAAGGCATTTTTCTCACATCGTCCATATAGATGGCCGCGTCGAACCACGCGTTCCAATGCCCGACGGCGTAAAACAAGCCGATTGTCGCAAAGGAAGGAAGCGCAAGCGGAAAAATGATTTTTAGCAAAATCGTGGGCGGATTCGCCCCATCGACGATTGCCGATTCTTCAATCTCCTGCGGGATGTTCATGAAGAACGTTCGCATGATAAACATATTCCACGCGCTGATCAAGCTCGGGATAACCATCACCCAGATGGAATTACGCAAACCGAGATTATCGATCAGCAGAAAGGTCGGAATCAAACCGCCGCTGAAAATCATCGTCAAGAAGACAATCGTTACGATCAGATTTCGCCCAGGCAAGCTTCTTTTGGATAAACCGTAGGCAAGCATAGACGTAAACAGCAAATTCAACAGCGTGCCGACCGTAACGCGAAATATCGTAATCTTGTAGGCATTCAGCAGCAGTGATGATTTACTAAAAATCATTTTGTAGGCAGTCAAATCAAAGGTCTGCGGTAAAAGGATAAACGCCCCCCTCTTCGCCGCTTCCGCTTCGCTTACAAAAGAGGTCGCCAAGACCGACAGAAAAGGAATGAGGAACAGCAAACTAAGGCCGATCAGCAACATATAATTGCATGCATGAAATATTTTTTCGGATTTCGTTACGGCAATCGTATTCAATTTTTCCGCCTCCTACCAGATGCCTGTCTGATTGAGTTTACGGGCGAGTAGATTGGCGCCGACAATCAAGACCATAGCGATTACGTTTTTGAAAATGCCGACTGCGGCGGCATACGAATACTGCATGGCGATAAGTCCTTCGCGGTACACGTAAGTATCGATAATGTCGGCAACCTCGTATACGGAAGGAGAGTAGAGCAGCAATATTTTCTCGAATCCGGCGTTCAGCAGCCCTCCGATATTGAAAATGAGCAGAATGACGATGACCGGAACGATACCTGGCAGCGTAATATGCCATATTTGCCTCCACTTGCTCGCGCCGTCGATAGTCGCCGCTTCATATTGCTGCGGATCGATACCCGCTATAGCGGCCAAATAAAGAATGCTTCCCCAGCCAATTCCATGCCAAATGCCCGAGATGACCAAAATGCTGCGAAAATAATCGGTACTGCCGAGAAAATGGACAGGCTCCCCTCCGAACCACTTTACGATTTCGTTGATGAGACCGCCATTCGTTGAAAGCAGATGCATGATTAACCCGGTCAATACGATCATGGAAATAAAATGGGGCAAATAGGAAATCGTTTGAACCGTTTTTTTAAACCACTTGTTTTTTACCTCGTTAATCATCAAAGCCAGGATGATCGGCGCCGGAAATCCGAACAGCAGCTTATAAAAGCTGATCATGACGGTGTTCCCGAGCACATTCCAAAAGTAATAGGAGTTGAAGAAACGAATAAAATGCTTGAACCCTACCCATTCCCCCGACAAAATTCCGGCAACGCCTTCAAACGGCGAGATTTCCTTAAACGCGATGATGATCCCGAACATCGGAATATAATCGAATAGGAGGAAATAGAGCAACCCTGGGAGAATAAGCCAATAATAAAACTTATGAAGCTTCATTCGCGTCCATATTGAACGTTTGCGTTTCAGCCCTTTTGCGGCGGTCAAAGCGTAATTCATCTGCATACCGTTCACCTCTTGAGAAAATGCTTTTTAAACTACCTCTATAAAAGAGAAAGCCGGATGAGAGCGCCTTCACTCCCCTCCGGCGTTCGGATCATTTTTTCTGGCGGCTGTTATATTGCGCCGTCTTCTCGTCTATCAGTTTATCCATGCCGACTTTATACAACTGTTCGATAAACTTTTCGTAATCGGACATCGGTCTCGCTCCCATAATGAATTTCACGGTTTCTTCTTTGATCAACCGGTCGATGTCGCCCAAATTCGGCACGTTTTCTTTCAGGCTGTTCGTATCGTAGATGATGTTGTAATCCAGCGGTCTTTTCGCATTGCCGAATTGATACATCTCCGCGTTAAAATAATCGTACATCATGGCGGTTTCAGGAGATGGACTGGTCGGCGAGTTTTTGATATCCGCAACTTGAACCGTTGCGAATTCGCCAGCGTATTTCCGCTCCTTCGAAAGCTCGAAAATCCGCTTCGATTTGTCAGTCCAATTCCAGTCTTCGCCTTCGACGCCTCTGACCGCAGTCAGCCAATTGCCGACATCTTGATAGACCCAGTCGATAAACTTGACGGCCGCCTCAGGATGCTCCGCTTTTTTCGTTATGAGGATGGCGGCGGAATTCAAGCTTGAGGACGTTTGCAATTTCCCTTTCGGCCCCGTTATACCCTTGGCAAGCTGGAAGTCCATTTCTGGAAAAGATGATTTGAGCTTCGGTTGATTTAACGCCACGCGGGTGAAGTATTTGACCGATGCGCCTACCCGGTTCGTTTTAAGCAGCGCGAGCGAATCGTCTTTCGTTAACGCTTCTTTATCGATATATCCTTTTTGGTACCAGTCCGCCATTTTAGTCAAAAAATCTTTGTAACCGGGATGCAATTCAACCGGTTTTATTTTTTTGTCGGCCGGGTCCAGCCAGGTGCTGTACCCGTTCTCCCCCTCGATGAAGCCGCCAAGCATGCCGTAACGGAGACCCGTGAGATCGGTCATGAGCGGAATCGAATCCGCTTTGCCATTGCCGTCCGGATCGAGATCTCTAAACGCTTTCAAAACCGCTTCCAATTCGTCCAGCGTTTTCGGCATTTGCAGGTTTAATTTTTTGAGCCAATCGGCCCGAACATATACCGGATAACCTACAAAAGCTCTTGAACTGGGAATTCCCCATATATTCCCCTCCTTGTCCGTTACGCTTTTCCATTCTTCCTCCGAAAATACCTTTTTGATATTCGAGCCGTATTTGTCAAGCAGATCGTTCAACGATCGAAGCACGCCTTTCGATGCATAGCTGTCCCACGCCCCGTTAAACATATCGATTTTCTCGTTCGAAGACAGCAAAATATTCAACTTCTCGCCAGCCGCCCCTTTGGGCGGAACGATAGCTACAGGTTCGATACCGGCACGTTCACGAATAAGATCCGTCATTTGCTGAAGCTTTTGCGGATCGCTGCCTTCCGGCTTCTCGTTAAGTAACGTTCCGTTGTTGGAGAAAAAGTGGACCTTCGGCACTTCTTTTTTGACGTTTTCCTTATTGCTTTCATCGCCGGAACCCGATTTTTGCGAAGCGCAGCCCGTCAACATCAACGACGAGACCATCGCAGACACAACACAGGAACGAAGCAGCTTTTTCTTCATGCTTACCCCTCTTTTCGTTTCTTTGGTTGTCATGTTTGAATCATTTCGGTTGCCGTGCGCACGGTGCCGCCTGGTACCAAACTATCACGAGCCGCCTTTCCGGAATATATCAATATTTCTACAAACGTATTATTTTTTATAGTTGTCAAAAAAGTATTAGGCCAACTACGCCTTTATACGATGCCGTCCGGATCAAAAATCGAGCATTCGACAGCAGGCTCCTCCAATCCGTTAAAGGCATGATAAAACAAGCAGGCAATCTTCCCGTCTTCCGTTTGCACCGCAACCGGCTGCCCGCCATCCGTCGACCACATGGCATCGATCATCGTTCTGTACGTCCATGTGTTCCCGTTGTCCGTACTTTTCCAACACGATATTCCCGTTATTTGCTGGCCCGTATGATCAATACCGATCGAGTTTAACCCGCTGGCGCCTACACGATCGCCGGCCATAAGCAAAAGGCTGTTGTCCGATAAACGAATCAGGAATGGCTGGGTGCCGTTGATGTGCCTGAAATCAAATTGTACCGGGGACGACCAGCTCGTACCTCCGTCCACGGATCGTGTCCAAACCATGAAGCGGGATTTGTTGAAGCCGTCTTCGCGAATAACCGAAAGAAGCGATCCGTCGGCACATTCGATAAGTGCGGCCTCTGAAAACTTTCTGCCGGCAACGCGAGCGATTAAAGATCTGAACGACCACGTCAGTCCGCCGTCAACGCTTTGCAAGAGCGCCGTCTCCGTATCGGTCCCGTTTACGCCGTATCCGGTTCTGAGCAATATCCCGCTATGCTGGATCGGCTGTCCCCAAAGCGCATACTTGACGCTTCCGTTCGAAACCGTACCGTGAGAAGCACAACTGTATCCGCTTACATTTTTCTTGACCGAGAAATTTTTGAAAACGATTATATCCCCGACTGCCAGCAAGCCGTCCAAAAGGGAAGGATCATAGGCTAGCGTAGCATTGTCGAAAAAACGTTTGGTTTGCCAAGTATGTCCGCCGTCATCGCTCCTTGCCATCATTTGGCCATCGCTGTTTGCGTGTCCGGCCCCGGTAGAATAAATGCCGATCAAGGAGCCTCCTATTTTCCTAAGATCGGGAAAAGCGTTATAGACGTTTTCTCGTCTGTCGATAAGTACCGTTTGAAGCCGGAGAATCTCTCTGTAGTCGGCATTCAGCAATGTGCGGGGAACGGTAAGCGTCACTCCGTCCTTGATCGCGACAATCGAATATTCCGATCCCGAATACGCTGATATCATAACGGCGCCTCCGCGGTAAAATGGCAGGAATACAGGCTGCCGACAGTTGTCGCCTGGTTGTTCGTAATGACACAGCCGGTCGTATTGATGTTCAATACGAGAGCGCCAATATCTCCGCTTCCGTTAAACAGGTTTCCGCTGGCTCCGGAATCCGGGCTATAGACGGTAACCGTAGGGTTGGCGCGCATCGGCACGGCAAAGCGCACGTTCATATTAATCGCTCCCTGAGTCTCTGTGCCTCTTGCGCGCTCCCGAAGCGCGCCTTCCGACGTTGCGAAAGCAACGCCTACGTCGTAATTGTAGCTTTTCGCAAACTCCCGCTGCGCCTTTCGCAAACACTCGGAGATCGGATCGGGTACGAATAGCGTCGCTGCGGGGCCGCGTTCAATCTTGACCTGCTCGATTTCAAACCAATCCTCCGCCGCGGTACCCGTCGGCGCATAGGTCAAGCGAAGCGCAATTTGCTTCACGTTGACCGGTACGTCAGCCGATAGTTCATAGCGCGCTCTGGTCGCGGACGCAGTAACCAGGATGCCTGCCAGCGTACTGTCGCCCGAGGAGTAAAAGCCGTTCGCGGCTGTGACGGACTGCTCCGTCACGTTCGTACTGCCTTTGATTTGCGCCGTCAGGTTAGCGGAAGAAAAGCCGCTGCCCGTACGCAGGACGAAAGACGCCGTAACCTTATCGCCGATAACCGGTCTTGTATCGGATGCCGACAGGTTATAAACAAGCGTCATTTGCGCGGAGGACGCATCTCCATCATTCCGGCGGACCCGAAGCGCAAAATTGTTGCCGTACTCGCCTACCTGCTGGCTGATCGTCGCGCCGCTGGCAAACCCGGTTCGCGCAAAGCTCCATCCGTCTGCCGTATGTTTCCTGCTCGGGAACGAGGTGAAAACGGCTCCTCGCTGCCATATGTCCATATTTCCGTTCCAGCAAAAGTTGTCGGCTGCCGCGATCGCAATCCATTCGGCAGCGCTATACTCTTTCTTTTCCTTATACACGGCGTCTGTGACCGAGGTATCGTTGTCCGAAGCCGCCTCCGTTGCCCGTCCGTTCAATAAACCATGGGCTGCCAGAGCGACGCCTGCCGCGCCGATGGAAGCCAGCAGCTTCCTTCTGCTGATCAAACCGTCCTTTTCCGAATCATTCATGTTTTCCCCTCCGTTCAATTTTTCGAATCAACTTATCTATCAGGAGCGGGAGCCGTTAGCACGGTGCCGCCCAACCACAAAATAGCATGCGATAAGCGGCGTCCGATATAATAAATTTTATACAAACGTAATGTTTTTTTTGCGTCAGCCGAATAATTTGCGGTATTCACCCGGCGTGACGCCGGTATATTCCTTAAAAACCTTGATGAAGTAGTAAGCGTTCTGATACCCGACCTGCCGGCCGATCTCATTGACTTTCATCTCGCTTTGCACAAGCATTTCTTTGCTTTTTTCCATCCGCAAGGCGGTTACATATTCGACGAATGATTTTCCTGAAATTTGTTTGAAAAGCCGGCTAACGTAAGCGGGATTCAAATTCAACTGCTCCGATACCGATTGCAGCGATATGTCATTCGCATAATCCCGCTCCAATATGTGCTGGACCTTTGTGATATGATGATTGCCTTTCACCTTCATTTCTTCGCCGACGTAATCTGCAGCCTGCGCGATGAAATGGCGGAACCACGTCTCGATCTGTTCAAGCGACTTCTGCTCGACTAAAGTCCGGTACGGATTGCCGCCGTTCTTGAACACTTGCTGCGGATCGGCGCCAAGCGCGCTCAGAGTGCCGACGATATCGGTCAACAATCGGACGAATATCGGTAAAATCTCGTTGTAATGCAGCTTGTTTTTGCCTAAAGCGATTTCGGAAGCGATTTCATCGAATATTCGATTTGTTTCTGCGGAATTGCCGGTTTTTACGTACCCGCATAATAGTTCCGCCTTCCGATTCGGATACTTGAAGTGGATTTGGCCGTCAATCACGACATCATCAATATAAATGACTTGACTGCCGCCAAGCAGCATCCGGTATTTCAGCGCTTCTTCCGCTTCTTCGTAGCTTTTAGGAAGTTCGGCAATCGTAACGCATTGCCGTCCGATGCCGATGGACAAGCGGTTGTTTAACTTCCGTTCCAACTCTTCGAGCAGCGTTTGGGCCAAGTGAAATACACCGGCTAAATCCATATCCTCTGCTGTCAGGATAATAGCCACGCTGTCCGGGGCGGCATCCACGGTTATGAAAGAACCGGACTTGAACGCAGCACTATTGTCGATTGCATCGATAATCCGAATGTTGTTCATGTCGGACGCAGCCGCGTTGTCCGGCCCGCCGCCCGGACGGTCGGGGTCGAACGACACCACAAAGACCATCAATGGGGGCGCAGAGATGTTCAATTGCAAATATGCCATTTTTTCTGCTATTTCCACAGTGGTGCCGGCTTGCCCTTTAAGCAGCGAAAGCTTGAACCGCTCTCGGTAATACGGCAGGCTTTCCTCCAGTTTTTCCTTGAAATAGTCTCTCTCGTTTATCGTTATAGCGATCGGACGGTAAAGCCTTTTCGAGGAAAGAACAGACAGAAGAACGGTTAAAAGAAGTAGAAAAGCGGCTGAAAACAGGATCGTCCGTTTCAAATATGTGAGACTGTTTAACAACTCGTCCAAATTGACGACATTGAAAAACGTCCAATGAAGAATCTCTGAAGTGTAATTAGAGACAAGTACCTTTTTGCCATCGAATTTGCTTTGGAAAGAACTGCCGGAACTTTCTGTCTTATCCGCTTCCGCAAATAAGCTCCGGATATTCCGATGCAGATGAGCGGCGTTTTTGTTCAAAAGAATCCTGCCATCGCCGTTCGTAACATACAGATCGTCCTTAGGGTTAATCTTATTGATAATGTGATGATAAATTTTTTCCGCGTCCAGATTGATCAGGATTGCGTTGTCCTTCGCATTCGTTTTGAAAACGATCGTAAGCGCGTTGAACTTATCGCCGCTATCTCGGCTGGCGCTGCGTGTATCCATAAAGATCGGGGATAAAATAGAACTGTTTAACGGGTCGTACCAGTCCTTGTCATAAAATTCGTCAAAAGGGACCGTCGTGCTGGAATTGTCGTTGTTGACGGCCAATACAAGATTATTCTCTCTCTCGTAGAAATAAACGGAGTCGACGAATGCGTTGGATAGTTTAAAAATACGCATGTTATCGACAACGCTTTGCTTGTTTAACAAATAAGAATAATGTACAGGCAACTCATGCTGCTCGAAGGCACCCGACATCGTTTCGTAGTAATACCTGTTCGGAAAGCTTTCAAAATCGCGAAAGGATCGGCTCAGAACGAGCTGCTGCGAGCTGTCCAATATTTGCCGGACGACGATTTCCACCGCGTTGATCGTTTGCTTCAAATATTTCATGTTGTTGTTTCCTGATTCTTCCTGCAGCGTGGCGGAAACGTTGAAGTAAGCGATACTGCTCATCAGAAAATGGGGGAATATAGCAATCAGCATCATCGTCACGATCAATTTTCTGTATAAGGAGAGGTCTTTCCAGCTTTTCAATTTTCGAATCGGCATTGCAGCAGTCAATGTTGTTCCTCCCATGAATAACCTTTGGGTGAAGTCTACCATATCTATTAACAAAAGCAAGAACGAGTTTAGCACGTAAATTATATCGCCGTGCAGCCCGATTTCGTACCGGTCGAATAATCGTGTATCTTTGATGCACGTAGCATCCGCAAAGAGAAGCATAGATTTCGGGAGAGCTTTGAAATGCAATAAAAAAAGGACTGTCTCATTATTTTTGAAACAGCCCTTGATATTACACGATTTTATTTAGATTTTTGTCTCAATCGTTTTGACTGCTATCTCAATCTGCTCGACGTTCGACACATGTCCTCTTACTGCAATTGTGCATCCTAAAATAATCAAGGATCTTCCTGGTTAGAAGTATCTGGCCATCCTCAAGCCCACTTGCGTCGTATATCTTCCGCTTCTCTAACCATCCTCTGAATCAGCTCGGAGACTTCTGGTACATCATGAATAAAGGCGACGGATTGTCCGGCCCATCCGAAGCCCTCTTCTTGGATACCTTCATAAATCCAGCGTCTGTTTGCTTCCCCGCTGATATAGGGCTTAAGCGCTTCATAGTCATTCGTCTCACGTTCAAGCTCTATAATCTTGTCGGTCAAAGGGCTTCGCAGCGCTCTGGCAGGAAAGCCGATCGAGCGTTTGATGACAACGGTATCCGCCGAAGACGCCTCGACTAAGGCATTCTTATAGGAAGAGGAAGCGTGCCGACATTCCTGAGTCGCAATAAACCGCGTCCCCATTACGATTCCCTCCGCTCCTAGAGCAAGGGCAGCCATCCAGCCGCGACCGTCGCCAATACCGCCGGAAGCGACAACGGGGATACGAACAGCATCCACCACCTGGGGAACAAGAACCATAGTTCCGACTTCATCACGCCCCAGGTGCCCTCCCCCCTCATGTCCGACAACGATTACTGCGGATGCGCCGAGCCGTTCGGCTTTTTGAGCTTGTGTTCGAGAGGAGACAAGTACCAGGGTTTTTAGATCTGCTGACTGCAGCAGGGGCATAAATGGCGCTGGATTACCACCTGTAAGGGTGACTGCAGAAACCTTTTCCTCCATAGCAATTCGAAGCCTCTCCTCAATATCGCCGCTGTGCATACCGATGGCAAAGTTGACGCCAAAAGGCTTGTCAGTCAGAGTGCGGGTACGTCTGATTTCCCTCCGCAAGGTATTAGCATCCGGAAGACTCATGGCTGTAATCTGGCCGAATCCGCCGATATTGGAGACAGCAGCCGCAAGATCGGAATAGGCCAAATAAGCAAGCCCTCCTTGAATAATCGGGTACTTGATCTGAAGCAGTTCCGTCAAACGTGTATTCCAATTCATTGTGATTCCTCCTGTATCCATCATCAGATGTATATCCGAATGATGAGCATCATGAACACAAATATAATCGTAAATCCGCCTGCAACGAAGTCGCTCCGCTTGAATTCAAGCTGATTATAAGAAGTCCTTCCCTTTCCGGTTCCATAAGCCCTCGCATCAATCGCAAAGGACAGCTGTTCGGCCCGCTGGATGGTCGTAGCAAAGAGCGGAACCAGAATAGGGATATAGGCGAACACCCGTTTAAGTCTGGTGACCGAGGTGACGTCATATCCCCTGGCCTGCTGGGCCAGGATAATGCGATCCAGTTCCTGAGTAATGGTAGGTATAAAGCGAATGGCGATCACCACCATTAAAGAAAAAGCCTCCGTCGGAACACCTAATTTAGACAGCGGCTTTAACAGTTTTTCTAGGCCCTGAGCCAAGATTAGCGGTTTGGTAGTAGCAGTAAGGACAGACGCAAGCAGAACCAGCAAAATAATCCGCCATACGATACGAGTCCCGTTCACTACCCCCTCTTGGTTCAGCTTGATTTGGGACCATGACCAGATCACCGTATCTCCGGTAAGCAGGACATGGTATAGAAAAGTGAAGATCAAAATTAACAAAAGCGGCTTTAAACCTCTGGCAAACAGTCGCAGCGGTATCTTGGACGTCAACAGCAGCATCCCCACAAAGGCAGTCGCCGCCACATAACTGGTAAAGTTCTGGAGCAGCAGAAAGCTCATCATGATCACGATCAAACTCAGCAGCTTGGTCCGAGGGTCCAAGCGATGAAGAAGGGAACCCGTATCTGTGAATTGACCCAATACGATTTTATTAGTCATTCTGAAGACTCCTTGCTTCCCAAACCAGTCGTACTTTATTTAAAATATCCTGCTCCCTGCAGCTTTCTACTTCAATCCTATGTCCGGATAATTCTTCTACCAGCCTAAGAAGCTGGACAGGCTCAGGCAGAGGCAGGCCAGCCCTCTCCAGTACTTCCGTGTTCTTCATAAATAATGAGTTCGCCTCCGAATGCACCAAGAGATGCCCCTTATGAAGCACCATAACTTCGTCCGAATAATCGGCAACATCTTCCATTTGATGAGATATAAACAAAACTGTACGATTGTTCATTTGCTGCCATTCTTTTAACATCTGCAGCATAACACGCCTGCTCGATGGATCGAGTCCCGCTGTGGGCTCATCCAATATAAGCATCTTAGGATCTGCTAATAACACGGAAGCGATGGCAACGCGTCTTTTCTGTCCCCCGCTTAAATTAAAGGGAGGTACCTGAAGAATGGCAGTGGATAAACCTACCTGCTCCAATACAGGTTTTAGGGCTTCCTCGATCCTTTTTTGGGAATAGCCCAGCATTTTCGGTCCAAAGGTCAGCTCCTTATAAACAGTTGTTTCAAATATCTGATGCTCTGGATACTGAAAAACAAAGCCGATCTCCCGGACAGCCTTCATACGTCCTTTGCTGTCATCAGGCAATGGCTGTTGGTGAAGGGTATATTCTCCTTTATAGGAAGGAATCAGCCCTTTAATCACTTTGGCAAAGGTGGATTTGCCTGCCCCGGTCTGCCCAATGACCGAAATCCATTTCCCTTCCTGCAGGGTACAGCTGACGTTCCGGAGAACTTCCCGCCCTGCTATGCTCACACTTACCTGATTTAACTCGTATGCCATTGGGTGCGAATCGTCTCCTTCCAGTCCGCATTCAGCTCGGTGTTTAAACCGAGCAAGAGGTGCAGCTTGGCGGCAAAGGGTTGATCCAGCTTATTGTCTGCAAGGGTTTTGGTTCGAAACAGCTCCGATGGAGTACCGTCAAATGTAATGCTCCCTCCATCTAGTAGCAGGACCCGATCCGCCTCCAAAACCTCATTCATATGATGAGTGATATGGATAATGGTCATACCTTGACTATGGAGTTCCTGCATCACCGACAGGATCTGCCTTCTCCCCTGCGGATCAAGCATAGAAGTGGCTTCATCAAAGACAAGGATACGGGGGCGCATGGCCAGAATCGCCGCGATAGCTGCACGCTGCTTCTGACCGCCGGAAAGCTCATGAGGCATCGCTTCTGCATAATCCTCCATTCGAACAGCTCGCAAAGCCTGATCCACACGAGCGCTCATTTCCTCTCTTGGGAGCCGAAGATTTTCTAACCCAAATATCACTTCATCCAGAACGGATGTTGTAATAAATTGATCGTCCGGACTTTGAAAAACAAGGCCCACTTGCTCACGAATTCGGGGAAGATTTTCGGCATTTAGCGTGCTCAGAAGCCCAATACGCACTCGCCCTTCCCTCGGCTGCAGCAATCCATTCATTAACCGGGCCAGAGTGGATTTCCCGCTCCCATTTCCCCCAACAATCGCTACAAACTCGCCTTCATGAATTTCGAAGCTCACAGAAGCAAGGATGGTCTGTCCTTTGCGATAATAATAATGAACCTGGTCAAAAGTAAGCATCTATTACTTCTCCTCCCGATGCTTCCATGCAGTAAAAAAGGCCTCTGCTCCGTTAATGGACAAGACGGGCAGCGGCTTCTGCCAGAGGGTTACTTGAGAGCCATTTACGCCAAAGACTTCACCTGTAAGATCCGGATCCCGCTGCTCCAGGAGCAAGCCCACAAACCGAGCCACATCATCAGATTCCCCTACCTGCCAGAATGCCGGTAACGGCTCATTGCGTCTAGCGTACTTTTCTTTTAAATATTCAATTACCGGGCGAGTCATATCGGTTAAGGCAGCAGGAGCAACAGCATTGATCCTGATCTGATTGCTTCGCAGCTCGGCTGCGAGCGTCCACACCATCCCGAGCATACCTGCTTTAGCTGCGCTGTAATTAACCTGACCCACAGAGCCCATTAACCCGGCTGTTGAAGTCATCAGTAGAATGTCACCCCCATGAGAGGTCATAAAGGGGAGAATGCGCTGGATACAGTAAAAAGCCCCGCTCAAATGAACATCCAGAACCGACTTCCATTCTTGATCCGTCATCTGCTCGCATTTGCGATCGTGCAAATTACCGGCATTATGGATCAAGACATCAATTGCACCATAACGCGCCGCAACCGCCTCCACCATTGCCGTCACAGCTGAAGGGTCCGCAACATTCGCACAATACCCCTCGGCTGCGCCTCCTGCTTGACGAATTGCCTCCACAACGGAGTCTATCCGCTCTTCATGCAAACCATTAACCGCCACCTGATAGCCGCTGCGCCCGAGCTCCATTGCGATGCTGCGGCCAATCCCTCTGCTTGCTCCGGTAACCAACGCTGTTCTCACGGTGAGAAGACCCCCTCCTTCACTGAAAAAACACCTTCGGCAATGACTTCCCCATCCTCATCTTCTTCCGTAACCGTTACCTGAATTTCACCATTTCGAACTTTATAGGCAAAGCATGCCACTGCTCCCTGAATGAGCGGCCTGTTGAACTTCATGCTATAGGACTGAATCCAGTATGTCCGATGCTCTGTCAAATAAATAGATTGTGCCAACCCCATAAGATACATCCCATGGGCAATAGGAGCTTGATACCCGGCTTGTCTTGCAGCTTCGTCCTGAAGGTGAATAGACGCATGATCCCCGGTAAGATCGGCATATTCCCGAATGGCCGCTGCAGTAATTTGTTTTCTCATGATTTGTCACCCACCGAGATTAACACGGTTTCCACTGTCACGATGTGTTTGCCAGCGCATGAACAGGTCAGGGAATGCGTATATAAAGTCAAAGCGCCTTGACGTCCAGCCTTTGTCTCCACCTTCGTTAAGGATAGATCGCAATCCAGATCCATGCCTGCTGTCAGCGGAGCACCATAATGAAATTGCTGTTTCCCGTGAATCAGCGGCTCTGGCATGTCCAGCCAAGGCGCGTCGGCTATTTTCCAGAATGTTATCGGCATCGTTGAAGGTGCAATCAATGCGCCGCCTATTCGCTGCAAGGGAGCTTCTATACGGGTTGCATATTGGATGATAGAATCCTCAGAAAGATGAACCTGGAATCGAATGCTGTTCATCCAACCGCCTCCACTAAAACGGCGAGCCCCATCCCTCCGCCAATCCCCAATGTTGCTATCCCCCGCCTAAAGGGGTTCTGCAGCATCTCAGCGAATAAACGGGTCATCAGTATGGCGCCCGATGCTCCATAAGGATGTCCTAACGCCAACGCACCGCCTCCAAGATTAACCTTGTCCTGCGGAATTTGCAGCTCCCCCAGCGACGCTAGAACCTGGGAAGCAAAAGCTTCATTAAATTCCACAATGTCCAGATCGGTTGTCCTGAGTTTCTGGCGGCATAGCAGTTTGTGTACTGCTGGAACAGGTCCGATCCCCAAATAATTGGGATCTACTCCTGTGACCTGCGCATCTACGAAGCGTAATACAGGCTGAAGGTTTAGCTGCTCGCACTTCTCACGCGACATGAGCAGCACAAGAGCAGCCCCGTCATTAATAGGACAGGCATTGCCAGCAGTTACGGTGCCGTGGTCCATAAAAACAGGCTTTAATCTTTGCAATTTTTCTATGCTGGTATCCGGCCTTGGACATTCATCCTCCATAACCCAATTGCCGTTCACTTGAAGAGGCACGATCTCCTGCCGATACCTGCCTGTTTGTTGTGCGTGAACGGCCTTCTGATGGCTTTTCAAGGCGTAGAGGTCTTGCTCTTCTCTGGAAATTCCGTATTTCCGGGCAACATTTTCCGCTGCCAGGCCCATATCAGGATCGCCATAAGCGCTGGGTGTAAAGGGAGCGCGTGTATACAATCGAGGTGTACCCGTAAGTACCTCGGGCTTAAACATTTTCCAAGGTGCCCGGCTTGTGCTCTCAACCCCGCCTGCTAGATACACCTCCCCAGCTCCACTCTGGATGAAACGGGCAGCTAAATGAATAGCTTCAAGTCCCGATCCGCACTGGCGGTCAATCGTCAGACCCGGCACTGTAACGGGAAGCCCGGCTTCCAGAGCAGCAACCCGTGCAATATTTCCCCCGGGTCCTACAACATTGCCGATGATCACATCATCAATCCATTCCTTGGGCACATGCGTCTCCGAAACGATATGGCGAATTAATGGCGCAAGCAGCAGCTCAGGCTCAAGTGTGCTGAATCGACCGCCAATTTTGCCGATGGGCATACGTTTTGCCATGACCATTACAGCCTCGATCATTTCACCACTTCTTTCACGTATTCTTTCATCTGCTGACGCGCAACCTTCCCGCTGCTCGTATAGGTGAACCGATCCACGGTGATGAGCTGCTTGGGGGCTTTGTAGCTTGCCAAATAGTTGCGGCAGTATTCCTTCACTTCATTCAGGCTCAAACGTTGGTCTCCACGCCACTGAACAACCGCGGTTACCTTCTCCCCCCAGCGCTCGTCCGGCATTCCCAGTACAATAACCTCCTGAATAGCGGGAAGCTGCTGCAATACCGTTTCCACTTCTTCAGGAAAAACATTCAGGCCGCCAGTGATCATCATATTTTGGGAACGCCCGGCCAAAAATAAATACCCCTCAAGATCGACTGTCATGTAATCCCCAGTCTTAAGCCACCCATCCCGAAATACCGCTGACGTCTCCTCGCTTAACTGATAATACCCCAAGAACATCATACTGCTTCGAACATAAAGCTGCCCCACCTCTCCAGCGGGAACCTCGTGACAATGCTCATCGCGAATCGATATTTCAACACAAGAGAAAGGACGGCCCACCGAACCGGGTTTCTTCGCCTCATAAACGTCCATATAACTGATATAACTCGCTTCAGAAGAACCATAGTATTCATACAGCTTGGACTGTCCAAACACTTCACGGCACCTTTGCTTCGACTGCTCCGACCATTTTCCGCCTGAGCTGATCAGGGCTTGAATAGACGCTCTTCCTGGATTAGCCTGCTGCAGCAGCGATTCAATCATTGTGGGTACAACAAACAAAATCATATCCGGAACAGCCGTACATAGCTCCAGCACCTTATCCGCATGGAACTGCTCGACGAGATGAAAGGTGGCGCCAAAGTACAGACTTTGCATCAAGGCAAATAACGACAAAGAGTGAACAAGGGGTCCAGGAGCCATACAGTGCTTCATATCGAGCTGGAATGCTTCCCTCGTGGCATCAAAGCTTGTTTTCCAGGAAAGCGGTGTGCGCATAAATCCCTTCGGAACTCCTGTAGTTCCTGAAGTAAATCCGATAAACAACAATTCATTGCTGGCGCCAAGTTCTGCTTCCGGCGCGAATGAGGCTATCCATTGTTCATAAGCACCCGGGTTCTTTTGAGATAGTGTAACGATTTCAACTTGCCCAGCTTGCCCGCTTGGCAAATGAATATTTCGAACATAAGAATCCTCTGCAAAAATAATCTCCGGTTCACATTGCCGTAACACGGCGTTTACTTCAATAGAACTCCACTTGGGGTCCAAAGGCACAGGCACATACCCAGCGTAGACAGCCCCTAGAAAAATCTCCACAAACTCCACTCGATTTCCAGTTAAGATCGCTACTTTCCCTTGGCTACGGCCGCATTGCTTTAGACCGTTAGCAATTCTCTGGACACGCTCTGCCAATGCCGAATAAGTAAGACTGCCCCGGCTGTGGTTGATGGCGACCCGATCCGGTATTCGTGATGAATGACTTTGTAGAAAGGTTAGCAGATTCATTTGGATTCCACCTAAGTATAAAATTTTTCTTGTGAACTATTGCGCCTTCTCCTCTATAGGACTGATAGTTTTCAGCTGGAATGCCACCGCCGCTGCTATAATCGCTTTCATAATATCGCCCGGTAGATAAACAGCCGAGCTGATTAGTGCTGCCCAGATGGATGTATGCGTAACAAGTGCCATAACCGGAGCTCCAATCAGGCTGACTAGGAGCACGCCAAACAGGATATTAATTGTAACCAGCTTCCAAAGCCTGAGCTTGGGCCAGATCTTTTCTACTGTGTATCCAATCAGAAATGCGGCGATCGGCCAGCTAAATATGTACCCTGAAGACGGTCCAATAAGTACAGCCATGCCCCCGCGCCCCCCTGACAATATCGGCAAACCCAGCGCAACCAGGATGATAAACAAGATTAAGCTCACAGCGGCGGTCCTCTTTCCTAAAAAACAGCCTGCAAGCATAACGCCAAGAGTCTGTGCAGTCACAGGGACAGGAATAAAACCTAACGGAATCGGTGGAATCATTCCTAGTACAGCCATGAATGCAGCAAACAATGCAGCGAATACGATTTCCTTTGTCTTCAATTGTGTTCTCACTTGGCTACCTCCGATTTGTACCTGTAAGGGATGTATTCGAATGATGTAAAATGCTCCCTATCATTGATCTACTTGAGTCGGATCAAATAGATGCAGATGCATTATAGTCTTATCCATTCTCAATTGTCAACCAAAATAATCAGTACAGGTTAACAATTGAATAAACTTTTCATTGGCCATTTATTCGTGAGGAGAACCGCATTGTCCTTAGCAAAAGCCCCCTTTCCTTGGCAGCTGTTCGAGCATGTGAATCATCCCGTTTAACCCGCGGTATTCCTCTCTGAAGCCGTAAAGATTGTAGTGGGCAATATATCCGCAATATTGGTGCAGAAACTACACGGAAATAAAAAATCCCCGCTTGAATAAGCGTGGATTCATTGAATACCAATATTGCGAAGTCTCCGTTCTGTTCGTTTCAAAGCGTCTTGAGCGATTTGATGCACCCGATCGTTCGGGACGTTGCGGATACCCAGTTTATAAACGCTCCAGCAGCCTCAATAAAAGCCCCTTGCGCGGCTCCTGCGCCTTGCGGGCTAATGCAGCCAGCTTCTCCTTCTTGCCCCAGATCGGGTACAGCACCCGCTCAACCTCGTAATCCGGCAAGGGTTCTACATGCTGCAGCAGCATCGACAGCTTGTCTTCGCTTTCCAGCTCCTGTTGGAGCTTCTTAAGCTTTAGCGAATCGTGGGAACGACGCAGGCAGGCGACCACGGCGGGAAGCGAACGCTCCGTTACGCCGTTGGTTTCGGCAAAAACGGCTGTGAACTTATCATGCGCCAACTGATGCTCGTCATCCACTAGGGCCATGTAAGCTTCCACGAGCGGAAAGAACCGCTCATCCGTAAGACCCAGCCCGAATACGGCATAACTGCCCGGCATGACGCTGCTTTCGCCTTCCGTGTCGCCGTACCATTCATACTCCTCCATGGCTTCGCGAGCGTATTCCTCCAATAACGGATGCAGCTCGGAGTACGCCAGCGCATTCGCGAAGAAACGGTGCGTGTCCGATTTGGCAAGCCCCTTGACAGGCAGCGCTTCTCTTCTGCTTGATTTCAGCTTGATTTTGTAGCTTTTAGGGAAGTCCTTTCGGAGCAGGGAGAGAATAAACGTAATCGCCCGTTCATAGGCCTCCGCTTCTTCCTTGCGGATAACGATCGCAATGAGAGCAAAAACATCGTTCGCTTGGCATTCTACGAGCTCATGCCGCATTTGGACATCCTCTTGCGGGAAGCTCCCGCTGCCCTCCTTCAGCATGCGCCCGGCTTTGCCGCTGCCAAGCTGCGCGGCCAGTTCCAGAAACGTTTGGCCTTTGCTTTTGCTGTAGCTCGGCTCGTAACGAAGAATCATCACGGCGCCGTACAACAACAGATCGATAGGCTGATTCGGCTCTTCTTTGTTCTCCAGAGCGGCACCCGGTTTGATCGCATACTCGTTGCCCCTGTATTCCGACCGAACGACATCGTAGTAACGCGGCAGGAAAACCTCCTCCGACCAGCCGGTCAAGGCTTGTATGATGTCGCGCCGATGCTCGGCCAGCGCTTGCGTCCGTCCTTTATTCAGCTCCTGAATCCGGTCGAATAAAGCAATCGTCCTAGCGGTATCCGGTTCAGGAAATAAATGCGGGTCCAGCAGATGACGCGTCAAAAAGAAGGTTTCCAACGGCTTTGTCGGGTAAGCGCCTTTTTCCAGTTTGTTCTCGATATAGGATTGAATCCGCTCCAGAAGCTGTCGTTTCTTCTCTTCGCAGACGATTTCCAGCACCGTTACTTTCACAGGCCCGTCTGCCGCGGCGAAGGTTCCCTCCATAGTAAACCGGTAATCGATCAACAGCGACGTCTTCAGCTTGTCCAGCTTCTCCTTCACCATTTCGGCAAGCAGAGGCCGAACCGCATGCAAAATCTCTTCTCGCGTAAAAGGAGAAGCCTTCATCGTCTTGCCGTCCGCATCATGCCATCCAAAGTGCAAACCGTCAACGATGGTCCTGCCCGGCCGATAATCCAGCTCAACGCCGTTAAATAGGCCCGCTTGTAGCGTGGTACGCTTGACCGCTGCCTCTGCATCCTTGCGGTTTTCCTGCTCGTCAAACCATTCCCGGATCGCCGTTTTCATTTCCTCCAGCGCTTCTTCCTGCATGGTGTTCATCGTCTCCCGCCTTTCTGCGCAGTCCGTGGGCTGATCTCGCCGCATCCGTCAACGCCTCGCATCTATCTATTAAAATATCTTTTAACGGTGTGTTACCTATTATTGTACTCACCGGCACGCTCTTGAAACAATGAGTCTAACGTCCGGTTATCGGGATGAAAACGCCCCATGTTCTGCCAAACGCAGCCCTCGGGCATCAAGACCTCGGAGCGCGAGGATATTGGCGAAGCGGTATGGCAGCTACGCCGGTCCGCCATTCCATCCTCTTTTCCCATCGCTTAAATTCCTTATCTTCATTCCATATTACATTACCACGGTGTTTCAAACGGTGATGATCTGCTTCAACGAATGTATCTAGATCTGAGATGACGTAGATATACAGGCTGGTGACAAAAACATCCCGTTCTAGTCAAATTGGTGGGGCTTTAATTGGAAGTATGCTGGCAGGCAACGCTGGTGCTATTATTGGTTTCGCTCTGACCGGTCATTAATCAACCTCTATGAATCATTGTGGCTTCTCCAAATCCGTCTCGTTCATAATCATCATAAACTCCGTATCCTCATCGCCGCTTTTGGAGGAGCCGCTGCGCGGAGGGGCATCTTCGGCGTAGACGGGAAGATACCCAACATACAGCATGGATGGGCGGAAATAGAACTGCGAGAATATATTGTCCATGAAATCGACGGCAGGCGCCTTGTTGAGCTTGTCGTCCTCTCGCATGATGCCTGCCCATTCCTCTGGAAACGGCATCGCTCCGTACGGATGCTCCGTTACGTTGACGAGCTCTTCCATTTGCACGCGCGGTACATAATAATTCACTCGGTCCGACATACCGGCATTTCGATCCCGAATGAGGTAGAAGCGGAATTCCTTCACTTTCTCAAGAGGATTGTTATTCCATACCACATAACGGCCGGATGGATCCGATTGATCGGTGACTCTTACCTCCGGCCTTCCGCTCATGTCCACCCTGGTCACGCTCCACTTCCGCTTCTCCCATTTTAGGAATCCCATTCCGTGAATGCCTTGACTGGATATAAAAGGGACAAAAACATGTTCTTCGGCCAGCCTAACCCTGTCGAGCAGGACTGCCGCGTCGGCTTCCGAGTCGTACTCGTTTAACGCCGCTGTGATTTCGTCCTCACTCGGAAGCGGTCCCGGCTTACCGTCATAGGTACGGAAGAAGACGATCACCGCAGCCGCGATTATAAGGATTAGGACTATCAACAGTCTTCTTCCTCTCATTCTTCTACCTCCCTATTCAACATCGGCGTCTCAGAACGGTAGTAGTAATAACGATCCTTTGTAGCGAGCAATAATCCCTTTCCGTCCGCTTCCAAGTAAGCGGCGGCATGCAGACCGCTCCCCCAGCGAGCTTCTGCTCCGACCAGCGCATAAGGGAACCGTTCTTGCTGATAATGAGCGCCGTCCTCGCGTATCGATTCATAATGCCATTCCAGCGTACCCGACATATCGGCAGCCTTCACCTCTGCCAGCGAGCTCGCGAACAGCTCTTCTTCGAAGGTTGCCTCCCTCGCTGACGGATGAATGGAAACGAGCTTCGCTTCCTCCAGATTGGCCAAGTAAGTGGAAGGATCATTTCGGTCGTATAAGGAACCGTGTATGAATCCGGCAAGCAGAGCCGTCGCCAGAAACAAGTAGTTTGCCGCGAAGCCAATCCAAGCAAATTTGCGATAGTCCGGCCAGGACCGATTTCGTAGAAATAGATACAGAACCCAGAGGCCAAGCGGCAATAATGCGATATTCACGATTTGTCCGAACAAAGGGATTTTGAATGAAAACGAAAATAAGCCGGCGAGTGCCACCAGAAGCATCTTCCAGATAGGGAGCTTCGTCTCTTGCTTTCGGCGTTGGCGAATCAGCAGACCGATCACTGCGAGCCAACCAAGCAATCCCGCCGCCAGATCCACCACATTCCAGGAATAAAGCCAGTCAAATTGCATGCCATCACCTCGAGTTCTCTAGATGTTCTCGTAGAAAAAAGCAGCCTCCGTTCGGATAGCGAATCGAAGGGCTAGCCCCGGCTCGAATACCGAGCCTCTCTATTCACTGTAACACACCTAATTTGGAAAGGTCATCCTTTTCATTCATGAAGGATGGGCTGACCGCTAGAGCAGAAGTCGCGTTCCGTTCGATTGCATCGCTTTGCAGGAGGATTTAAGGTCCTAACAGCAACTTATTGCGGCTAGTGTTGATTATTAGCTAAAAGAAAACCACCTTGATGAAAGGTGGTTAATTAAGCTATCGTTCTCCGTTAGTTTAACAGCTGCCGATCCGTCACAGTAAGGTATCATGCTCATATTATTTTGCTGGGGCGTCTTTCATTTCCATAAATAAAACGCCTGACTGTTATGTTATAATATTCGTAATAATCCCCCTAAACTGTTTTATCCTGGAGAGATTCCTGATGCAATCGAAACTCGGCAAACCCGTCGGACTGTTAAATGTAAATAAGGAAAACCCCAAATTTTCAGTTTCTCTTCACTCGCCCTCCGCCGATGTAGCCCATTTTATCGAACATTACTGGGTCGTCCGCTGGGATCTTCGAGGGCAAGAACCGCATCTTCAGGAAAACTTGCCTCATCCCTCCGTTCATCTTGTTTTTGAAAAAAACAACTCCCGGATTGTAGGAGTTATGAAGGGGAGATTTTCCGTTCTTCTCCGGGAACAAGGTACAGTCTTCGGCGTCAAATTCCGACCCGGGGCCTATTATCCTTTTCTGAAGAATCCCGTTTCAGAAATAACAAACCGTATGGTACCGTTCCGGGAAGCCTTCGGAATAAGCAGTCAGGCATTGGAACAACAGCTTTTTGCTCAGGAAACAGTGGAACAGATGATTCCTCTTGTAGAATTTTTTATTCGGGAATGGCTACCTGAACCCGATATTCATGTCGATTATATCCATACGATCATCCAATGTGTCATTTCCGATAGAAGCATCGTCAAAGTTGACGATATTGTAAACCGCTTCTCCATTCCAATGAGACAGCTTCAACTGTTATTCCGTCAGTATGTGGGGATCAGCCCCAAATGGATTATTCAACGCTACCGACTTCATGAAGCGGTAGAAAAAATGACCAACAGGAAAATTCCCAATTGGTCAAAACTTGCTCTGGATCTTGGCTATTACGATCAAGCCCATTTCATTAAAGATTTCAAATCCATCGTTGGAAAATCTCCAGAAGAATACACCAAGTTACTGGGTGAATAAATCCTCGTAAGCTCCATTAAAGCGGATGTTTGTATAGCTCAATCACATTGCCATCGGGATCCTTTAAATGTACGACTCTGGCATTCCATTCCTTTCGATCATGAGGCTCGTTAAGAAATAATACCCCTTTATGTTTCAAACCGACGTAAGCCTCATCGACTTGATCCACCGCAAAACTGAGTAGAAATTTCGATTGCGACTCCACGTCGTTTGACAGATTTTTTTCGCCAATCACTTCGGATATTTGATGACGGGAAAAGATTTCGATTTTGGTTTCGCCGGTATTAAACGATGCGAACTGCATCCCCTCAGCGTACGTTCCTAAAGGAAATTCCATCACGTCTCTATAAAACACAACACACTTATGAAAATCATTGGTCATCAATCGGATTTGCGTTAGTTTCATTGTTTCACTACCTCTCTCTACAGAATGGAATTACACAGATGGTACAAGGTTTTCCTACGCCCAATGTAACAAAATCACAAAATCCTGTATTGTAAAAACACGAAAACGTTAGTTGAACGACATAACTAACTATTCTATTCAATCTGCTTCATCAATCTCATATTCTCCATCGAGAATACGGTCTATAAATACACTTGGGGACTTATTGAATTTTTTCCAATCTGCATCATGAAGTATAATTAAATTCTGGTGTTCAACTTCTTTAATCACTTTTGTTCTCTCTTCACCCCTCCTATTTTTCATCAAGGAGGTCAGATGAAATCCGCTGCGGTAAAAATGACCATTTGTTTCAGAATTAATTGAAAAAAAATTGAACACTGAATGATTCACTAAATGCATAAATATACAATAATCATTTGGGCTAACTGCAGATTCCCGATAAAGGTTTATTGATCAATATTGATTGACGAGTTTTCTCCATTCCAACTTACCTTTTTTCCAATCGACTCACCAATAAATCGAAGTGGAACATATGTTGAATCATCATTTATCAAAGGGGCAACGTCTAGTTTTTGTGGTTGACCGTTTACATAAGCTGTCATTTCACCAATGATCAATTGAATAGTCAACCCTTCTTTTGAGCCGGTTACCGTTTTTGAAATTTGATCCCATTCAACTTTTAGACCAAAAGATTCGAATAAGGATCTAAAAGGGACAAGTACGGTTCCTTCGACATTAATGGGATCGGATGTGACTGGAAGGCTAATATTATCTTTATAGACTTGAATTTGTTTTTTGCCAAAACTAACAAGACCGATATCATGATTTGTAGAATAAATATTCCCGTTTGCCCCAATTAAAACATTTGTTATTTTAGACCAAAACCCATTTCTTAAAAATACAAAGATTTCCTCCCCAGAGCTATTTAAAGCAATAATATTACCTGCATCCGTTGAGAAGTAGACATTTCCTGCTTTATCTGTAACCGGCTCTCTGAAGAAACCAAGACCATTTTTCTCTGAATCTCTGAGCTTATACTCCCAAATTTTTGCGCCGCTGCTGGTAATTTTTCGAAATCCCTCCCAATTGATAAAGTAATATCCACCTTCTCCATCGAAAGGAACACCTGCCGACTTTACATCCATTAAATCAATATTTTTCGACAAATCAACGATGCTGCCGTTTTGACCATTCAAAGCATGTAGTCCGTTTTCAATTAATATATACAATAGACCTTGATCGGAGAAATATGGATGAAAGCCTAAGTGCTTAGTAACAAAAGGTAATGGCTTCGTCCGCCATCGTTCTATACCTGTAGAATCAATTGAGATTACCTCGCCAAATGCGGAGTCTACATAAATATTGCTGTGCGAATCCAAGTAGATACTTACACTATGAGAAGTGTGCGAAATGTCATTCGGTTTAGAACTTGTTATCGATTTATTGACCCAATTTACATCTCCATTGGAATTTCGAGAAACTAATCCTTCATTTGAAAAGTAAATCAAATTCCCACGCGCGTCACCGGCAAACTGGCTGTCAAAATCACTATAAATATCACTGGACTGAAGCTTCCACTTTACCTTTCCTTCGGGCGTTAATGCATAAATCGATGATAGCCCATTTTCTGTATAATGATCAGAGCTGTGAGCATAGATTGTCCCGTCTTGTCCCACTACCAAATAAATAACGGAATTTTTTATTCCCATGTCCAAATGAATATTCCATTTTTCTTTACCATTAGGAAAAACTGCGCGCACAACATTTTTTGAATCTGATGTATATAGTATTCCTGTTGCATCCTGTACAAGTCCAAACATGAGGGGATTATCGATTTTCCATTTAACCTCATAGTTCTCTGGGTTAAGAATTTTCGGTTGCGGTCGCTTCGGAGGAGTCTCCGTAAATGTCCAATCTAATTCAAATCCCATGTCTTCGGGTAAGTAGGTAGAGGATTGGGCAAAAGCAAGATTTGAGATTCTTAAGAAACTACTCAGAACCAAAATGCTTATTAGGATTTTACAAATTTTCATGTGTGAATGGTTCCTCTCCCTTTACTATTTATATAGATGTGATATTCCAGAATGTATATTTGTTGCAAATTATCCTTTTGATTTGATATTGATTATTGAGTTTACTTCATCCCATTCCACTGTCGTCCCCAAAATTTCGGTTATGAACCTCAGTGGTACCATAGTTGTATTTTGGTACAACTGCGGCTTTACTTCAAAATACAAATCTCTATCGTTCACTGTTACTTTTCTAGAGCCGATTGTAAATCTCACTTTAGTGGTACCACTGTCCGCAGTTATAGTACTTGTTTTTTCATCCCATCCCACACTAACACCAAGTAGTTCGAAAATCTTCCTCATCGGAACCATCGTCCGATCGTATGAAAGTATAGGTGCTACATCGAAATTTGGGTTTTCTCCGTTTACTTTAATGATACTTTTGGAGATATAATCGGGCGGGATATCGATTTCTACTCCGCGAGCTTTTAAACGCTCAAGTACTACCTCCCCGTGAGCATCCATAGGCAGGTTTTTTACATATAAAGTATTTAAGCTTGTGATTTTTTCTAATGGTGTTAAATCAGAGACCTCCGTATCACTAATATTCAATGAATTAATAGGTTGATTTTCTAACGGAGTCAGGTCAGTTATTGAGGTATTCGCCAGGTTGAGTTTATGAATGTTTTGAACTTGACTTAACACTGAAATATCTTTTAAATATGGATTGCTTTCCAAAGATAAGCTGCCAAGCCTTAGTCCCCTGAGTGCGCTAATATCAACAATATTATTAAAATCTAGTCCAAGACTTCTAAGTTTTTTGAGATTAGAAATAGGAGTAATATCTGTTATTTCGTTATGATTTAGACTTAGAAACCATAAATTATTCAGGTTACGCAAAGGTGTGAGATCGGAAACTTCGTTATACTGAATCAAAAACTGACTTAGATTACTTGCATTCTCCAGGCCGTTCAGAGATTTAATATCATAGTCTTTATAAATTAATAGATAATTTAAGTCAGTCAAATTTTGTACGGTTAGTTCTGACACCTCTAATTTATTTTTAATGGCCGATTCTAAGTTGGCATCTTCAATTAGCGAATCCTTAGCCATTGTAAACGAGGGCAGTATTAAACAAGCGGTAATGATTAACGAAACAGTTGTTTTTAATTTCACGTTTTCGCCCCCCATAAGTGTGCATAACGGCTTTTTCAATATTAATTGGACCATTGTAAATCTTTCTATGAATTTTGAATTGAATGCAGTATATAATTATTCGCTTAACATTTCCAATCCCCTTTTTAGGAAGCGTCTTCCTTTAAATCCCGAAGATAGGAAATAGAAAAGAGAAAGAAAAACGGCTCAAAACCGAAATCAGTACTTGACTGACCCGGATGGTTATTGAGCGCCGCCTGTGTAAAGAGATGAACCCCTGTGGGCTAGCCGCTGGATGTGAATTTTCATATTCATTTGGGCTATCTCTCCTCGCATTTAGCGCGTCTGTCCTGGAATCAAGCACTAAAAAAAGAAAAAGAAAAAGAAAAGAAAAAAAGAGTTAAAATCTTGAAATGCTGCTTTTACTTGAGTTTTCATTTATTCTCTCCTTAGAATAAATTTTCGATTGCAACCTTCCAGATGATTCCATCGTATTAGATACAAATGAAATCGAGGTGATCTAAATGATAATTTCATTATTTGGAGTTCTTTTCTTCCTATTATTTTTCTTTGTACTTCATATCGCTCTTTGCGTTTGGGGATACCGCGATAGTATTAGAAGAGGGAAAAGCAGCGAATTTGCAATTATCGTTTTGGTTGGATTGTTGTTTTTCCCAATCGTCGGACTCATTGTTTATTTGATAATTCGAAACGATTAGGCTGATTACTTGGCAGCCTTTTTTTCTTTGTTCTCCTACCGTTTCTTGACCGTATACTCCTCGATTGTGATCCAGGCACCGAATTTCTTACAGTAGTCATCACGACGAGTGGCGGGAATTCCGGAAAGCTGGCGCCGAAAATCTTCAGAAAATAGAAATGTGTGGCGTCAAAATTAGTGAGAAAATAGCTGCGGAAAACCTTGATTTATCAAGGGCCATTTTCAGAGTTAGTGAGAACGACATTCCCCCGAACGGTGTTGTATTAGCCTGATTTTCACTATTGATGAGAATATCCTCCAAAGCCAAAATGTATATTTATTCACGAGATGAATAATCATAAATACTCCCTTCTAAGCACCTCTTCCGTTTAAAACAAACAAAAAAAATGCTTACCATTGGAAAACCAACGGTAAACATTTTATTACAAATCCATATTAGATCCGGCCAGAAAACAAGGCTAGTATAAAATCCCATTGATTAAATTAGAAGTTAGAAAAAATCTATAATTCTTTAAAACCTCGAACTTGAGTCCAAATCCAAAGAGGACGATTACAACAACCATAACTCTCAACCATCCGAGTAATAAATCGAAGAATTGAGCCGTTTTCCAAATAACTAGAATTACTGATCGCAATCTTGAGAGAAAATTAGCTAATCACAACAAGCTTATATCCTAATCCATCAAACCTTTCAAATATTAGCATCGAATGAAAAAGGGCTGTTCTTGTTGTCAAAAGCCGTATAAGCTCACCATCATCAATTAAATGCCGTATTAGAATCGAATAGCCAGAGGCTCTTGCTCCAAACGCACCGAATCCGCCCGCAAGAGGCATAAATTTTCTCCTTTCGATATTCGATGGGATAGAACAGCGATAAAATTAAAGATGACCGCAGCAACCGCAGCCTTCCTTAATTGATCCAGCTAAAGAAGCTAAGATTGAAAATATATTAGTCGTACAGTTATGGTAGCGGTATGACGCGAACCGGAATAGCTTTAATCGCAAAAACCGCCTAAAGGCTGCGTCAGCCGATTCAGACGGTTTGGTTTGGAGAACGCACTATTTACAGATGCCTACCGAAATATTTCCGCATTCTCTTGCAGAAATCCGTCCAGCGTCCGGGGCTGTTTGCCGAGCAAACGCGTGACGTCGTCCGTCGGGCTTTCTGGCACCAAAGTAGACATCGTCTGAATTTCCACAATGTGGTTTGCTAGCCATGGTGGCATGTGCCCTCGCTCGATCAGATTGCGAAGCATCTCTTGAGGCTCAACGTTTATATAGCGAATCGTCTTGCCTAGCAAGGCGGATAGCTTATCCGCGATCTGCGGATAGCTGTAGATCTCCGATCCGGTAAGCGTATAAATACGTCCGGCCGCCTCCCGGTTGGTCAGAACCTCTGCGGCAACGTCCGCGATATCCCGGCAATCGATGAAATTGCAAGGCGCATCGCCCATGACTCCGAAGAAAGCACCTTGAGCTGTAATCGTCGGTACATGGCGCAGCAAGTTTTGCATGAACGCATAGGGACGCAATACGGTGCGAGTCAAACCGGACTCGTCCAAAAACGATTCGATATTGCGATGCCAGCCGGCGACTGCCACTGGCGAACGTTCCTCGAAGGCTGGACTGGATATTTTGACGATATGCTCGATGCCGGCTTCGGCGGCAAGGCAAATGATCGAGGTTTCCATTTCGGCCTGTCTCGGGCTGTTGGACATGGCCAAGAAGAGCTGCTTCGCTCCGGCAAACGCGCGGCGCAGCGATTCGGGATCGGCGGCATCGGCCGCTGCCACCTCGATCGTGGGCTTACCTCCATCTCCGAGCCGGTCGCGCAGCTTCTCCGGTTCTCTGCTTAGCGCTCGAGCGGGCACCCCAAGATCTGCAATACGTTTCAAAAGTTCGCCCCCAATCATACCAGTTGCTCCAATAATCGCTATCATCTTCTATCTCCTCCGTTTAATGTGTAATTTTCTTCGAACACCTTGCGCCAACGCCATGTCATGATCGAGCTTGCGATCGTGCCGGATAACGGAAAATCGATCCAGACGCGATCAAACCAAATCGAATAGTCGCTCAAACCAATCATATCCGGCACTCTGTTCGTCACCCATGCGGCAAAAAAGCCGAGTGAAGCGCAGACTAGCGCGAACATGACAACGACTAGCAAACGAGGCGGCTCAACAAACCATCGTTTGCTCCTCCCGCGTTTACGCAGCCAAAGTCCCAACAGCCATGCGATCAGCACGGACGTTCCCCCAATCGTGGTCAATGCCGCGATCTGAAGGCTCCTGTCGCCCGTGATCAGTCCCCCGATGCCTGCCATGACGGCGGGCGAGACATAGGCCATCAGCACTTCGCGCCATAGCACAAAACCTTTCTCTTCGGAACCAGCCGATGCAAGGGCATAAGCAGGATCCGTTTTGTGCGAATGCTTCACATTGCTCATGTTGTCACCTCTTTCGTCCATGATGTGTTGCAGCTGTTTATATCGCCATATAATTAGCCGCCTAACCATATGGCGATAAATAAGGGCTAGCATGACTAGCCCGTTTTACCCTTTCTGTATGCTTCCCTTTCCCTTAGATGCGACCGGATCGTCGGTCAATGCCGAAATGCCTTGCGTCACCCGGCCTAGCAGATCGAGAAACACACTCCGCTCCTCGACCGTAAGCAAGCCGACCATGGCTTCCAGTCTCTCGAAGTGCTCCAAAGCCATGTCGCGAAGTTTGCTCGCTCCATTCTCCGTTAAGATGACCGATTTCTGACGGCCGTCCGCCGAACTGGTTCGGCGCGATATGTAACCGTCCCGTTCGAGATTGTCGATAAGCCCCGTCACGGTAGCGCGCGTTACGCCAAGATGCTCCGCCAATTGCGAGGGCAGCTCTTCGCCCTGATGATCTTCAAGATCCGCCAATAAACGATACCGCCCCGTTGATAAACCGAATCTGGAAAAATGAATCTCCGCGGCATGTTCAAGCTTGGCTCCGGCGGCCATCAGCCTAGACGCGACGAGTACGGCTTGTGCATCGACGTTCAACCCGTAGCGTTCAATCTGACGTTTCGTTTGGACAAGTGAAGGAACAGCATGATTATCCGTCATTACGTTTTTATCGTTTGCCATGTATGTAGTATGGCGCCTAATCACTTTTGTGTCAACACATTTTTTCGCTGCCATCGCCGATCCCGGTTTCCGACAGCCAGTCGGGAGAAATCCAACCTCTATCATACATAGTAAGCATTCGTTCCTTGCCTATACTTCGCACGCAGGAAAGGAAAACGCTATTGAGTTATTCACCAATCCCGACCGCTCCACGCTTGAAGTTTTTTTAGCAAATCAGCTCTTCCTGTTTTCTCATCCTAACTATCTTTCACTTTCCCATGTTAAGGTAGAGAACCGCCAACCTGCTACAGCGCCAACCTCACAATACGGCGATAATAACCTACAGTGAGAGCGGCAAACACGAAATAGACGAGCGTGTATATCGCCATAGCAATAACTACGGGAAATGTGATGTCCGACAACGTCAGCGCGGAGGCTGCTTTTACGGCAAAGATGGAATGGACAAGCCCGATCGCCAGCGGAATCGCGAACACAAACAGCTGTTTACGGATAATGCCGCCCATTATCTCACGCTCGCCGAATCCGAGCTGCCGCAGAATCGTATAGCTTTTCCTCTCCTGCTCCGCCTCTGTCATCTGCTTGAAATACAGAATGCTGCCTGTCGCGATTAAGAAAATAAGACCGAGAAAACCTGCTATGAAAATGATCAGCCCGAATTTTCGAAGCGACTCTTTATAATACGCGTAGAAGTCAGGCCTGAACTCATCTGCCTTGACATATTTCTTATAGAAACCGGATGCCGCTGCGCGCTCGCTCTTAACCGCAATCCGGTAGGTATCAATGAGTAAGGCTTCCTGTTCGGGGGAAGCAGACATCTGCTCGCGAATCGCATGCAGCGTCGCCTTCGGTACGACCAGTTGACTGCCGTTCACGCTGTAGTTCATC
Source organism: Paenibacillus contaminans (assembly GCF_003285015.1). GTDB lineage: Bacteria > Bacillota > Bacilli > Paenibacillales > NBRC-103111 > Paenibacillus_V > Paenibacillus_V contaminans. The sequence continues at coordinate 249,276 of NZ_QMFB01000004.1, forward strand.
GCATAGCGATCAATGCCTTTGGTCACATGGATGTTGAGGCGACCCCCACTTGCTCCAAAATCGACCGCTTGAGGAAAAGCAGCCATTTCCGACTCCTTGCTTAAAGCTTTCTTCTGGCCTTTGTACCAGACGGCCTCGCCTTGCAAAGGCATGACTACATCGGCACCGCTCGCCTGCAGTTGTTCTGCTGCGAGCAGTAAGATGCTGCGTCCCTCCTCCATCCCTTTGCCGAAAGCGCCTGTCAGCCGAACGGCCTCGACAGGTTGATGAACAAACGAAATTCCGGCCTTCTCCAGCTCGACACGAAATGACTTCGCATCGCGCTCATTATTTTCAAAGATGAAATCGTAGGGCAGCATAGCCCGGGACTCGCTCTCGGCCGAATAGTAAAGCGAATAAGCGATTGCCACCATGGTCAGCGTCATCGCGGACAAAATCGTAATCAGCGTGAGAGAGTTCGCATTCGCTTTCATCCGATGCATGATCGGGGCCAGCGACAAACTGTTATTCAATCCGAGTTGTCCGTTCTTGCTCCTTCGAACCTGGTAGAGCAGCCAGCCTATCGTTACGCGAAACAGCAGATAGGTTCCGAGAATGGTCGAGGCGAGTATGGTCAGCAAATGCGCGAACAGATCCTGGCCGGGCGTTTTGCCGGAAAGCAGATAGCCGGTTGCGATCAACGCAATGCCGAGCAGCCCCATCATAGCGGACAAGGCCGCTTTGGGCTGTTTCGGATGCTCGCCCTGCCGATCCGCCTTGAACAGCTCGAGAAGCGTGGTGCTGTAAACTTTGACCAGCATTTGGATCAAGGTTAGGCCGATGAGTACGGCAAACACATTGGCGGTTTGAATGGCAGCCGAGCTGGAGAACGAGAGGGTGATGACGCTTTCGATACCGATCAATTTCATCAGAATGAGCAAAAAAAGCCGCGACACGAGCGCACCGGCGCCAATCCCGATTAGAAGCGCCCCCATCCCAAGGAACACATTCTCGGCAATGAGCAGAAGCCCCACTTCTCTGCGCGACAGGCCTACCAGCTGATAGAGACCGATTTCCCTGCTGCGCCGTTTGAGAAATATGCTGTTTGCATAAATCATGAATATGACCGCAATCGCAAGCAGCAAAATCCCTGACGCTTTAAACAACGAAGCGAATTGTACGTCTCCGAATGTCGCCGCCATAATGGAAGAATCGTTCTGCAAGGTAGCAAACACGAAGTAAAGGGTTGCACTCAAAATAAGCGCGAAAAAATACAGATAGTAATGTTTCATGTTTTTCCGCATACTGCGAATAACCAGCTCAAACAGTGACAACGTGGTCACCTCCGAGCACGGCCTGCACATTCATGATCTCTTTGAAGAAAGCTTGCCGCGTCTTGCTGCCGCGATATAATTCGGAATACAGCATACCGTCCTTCAAAAACACGACGCGGCTGCAATAGCTCGAGGCTACCGGATCGTGAGTCACCATCATAATGGTGATGCTGCGCTGCCGGTTAAGCTCCTCCATCATGCCGAGCAGCGCGGAGGCTGCCTTCGAATCCAGCGCGCCAGTCGGCTCATCCGCAAATACGATAGAGGGCCGGTGGATTAGTGCGCGTGCCGCAGACGTCCGCTGCCGCTGACCGCCGGAAATTTCATGCGGATATTTATGGGCAATCTCCAAAATACCGAGATCTGAAGCAATTGTATGAAATTCGGCTTCCGCCGCTTGCTTCTTCATCTTACCGAGCGAAACGGGCAGCAGAATGTTCTCTTTTACGGTCAACGTGTCCAGCAAATTGTAATCCTGAAAAATAAAACCGAGCTTGTCGCGCCGGAAAATGGACAGTTCCGCGTTGTTCATATTCGAAATGTCCGCATCTTCGACTACTATTTGTCCTTCCGTCGCTTTATCGATTGTCGCCAGGACATTGATGAGCGTAGACTTCCCCGACCCGGACGGCCCCATAATGCCGACAAATTCCCCTTCCGTTACGCGTAGGTCGATGCCCTTCAGCACCTGCTGAACATTGCCCCTGACACCAAACGATTTACGGACTTGCTGCGCATGCAGCACGGTTTTTTGCTTATTGTTTGGATTCATCTCTATAGCCTCCCGCTCTGATCTACCGTTCATTTTAGAGAAAAAGGTCTTGCCCGTCGCTCGCATCGGATGACAAGCAGGAGGTTGTACGTGACAATTTTGTCATTTTGAATGGATTTGAACACATTGCCCCCTGCATGACCGTCATGCCCGGACAGCTTCGAACGCATTACGTACCGTAAAGGTCATCTCCATCTCCGTTCCAGCGTGCAGCACCGACTTTACCGTCAAGCCAATCCCGATTTTGAGCGCAACAGTCCGTGCCAAATAAAGCCCCAGCCCGGTCGCCGCATTTTGCAATCTTCCGTTTCCCCCGGTAAATCCTTTATCGAAAATACGCGGCAAGTCGTGCTCGGCAATGCCCGGCCCTTCATCTTTAATCGTTATTCGGACATGGCCTTCAGGCGCGACTGTCGTCGACAGAAGGATCATCCCGCCCTCCGGACTATATTTCACCGCATTCGTGAGCAGCTGCCGGATGATGAACCGGCACCATTTCCGGTCCGTTCTAACGAAAGCCTCTTCCCCTTCAAACTCGACGGCTATATTTTTGTCCACGCACCAGGAAGCCAGCTCTCGCACCTCCAAGGCGGCAAGCTGCTGAATCCCGGCCTCTTCCAGCACGAAATCCGCCTCCAGCGACGGCATTCGTGAAATGTACAGCTGCTGGTCGATGAGCAGATGAATCCGCAGCCAGTCCATTTCCATTTTGCGCAGCGCCGGATTGCTCCTATGGGTATCTATCGTTAATTTCATTGCGGTCAGCGGCGTTTTCACTTCGTGCACCCAGGCGGCAATATAGTCCTCCTCCACCGTTCGGGCGGCACGGCTATCCGAAAGTTTACGCCGATACCAGCGACCCGCTGCCCGCAAGAGCCGATTGGTTGTTTCTTCGTGGTAAAAATGGGCAGGCGGCAAAGTTTCCACCCAATCTTCCTCTATCTCTTCAGCCAGATCCGTAAGCAGGCGCGCATATTTCATTTCTTTGCGAAAGCGGCACCCAAGAAAGACGGCCATGGACAGAATGAGCAGCGAGTTTAAATACAGCATCGAAACGGCTTGGATGGCAATGCCATTGTCGATCCAGATCAGTAAATCCACAAATAACAGGGAAAGCAGGTAGAAAACAATCCAGCTTTTCCTGTCAGCCAAATAGCGGAACAACAAGTCATTTCCCCCTTATAACGTAGCCGCCATATAGCCAAGCCCTTTCTTCGTTACAATGGCCTCTTCCAGCTGGAAAACCGTAAGCTTTTGGCGCAGCCGGGTAATATTCGCCGTCAGCGTATTGTCGTTGACGAAACGTTCATCATCCCACAGCCTGCGGATGAGATCGTGGCGAGAGATCACGGTATCCTTCGCCTTGACGAGCGCAACAAGTATAAAGAACTCGTTCTTGGTTAAAATCACGTCCTGTCCATCTTTACGGATCAGACCGCGCTTCATATCGATAATGGAACCGTTCCATTCGATTAGATCGGTTGCTTCCTCCCCGTAAGCATACGCCCGGCGAAGAATCGCCTGAATTTGGGCCAGCAGCACGTCCATGTGGAACGGCTTTTGAATATAGTCGTCCGCCCCCATATTCATCGCCATCACCATATCCAGAGGATGATCGCGCGAAGACAGGAAGAGAATCGGCACTTTCGACACCGCTCGAATTTCCCGGCACCAGTGAAAACCGTCGTACATCGGGAGCTGGATATCGATAATGACCAGTTGGGGCTGTACGTGAACGAAAGCGCTCATCACATCGTCATACCGCTCCGGTCCCATGACGCGAAACGACCATTGCTCCAATCTCTCCTTCAAAGAACGAAAAATAGCGGCATCGTCTTCGATTATAAAAATGTTCATATCCATAATGGCTAAATCCCTTCCCTCGATTGTTGCGCCAATGCGGAACAGCTCGCAATCCATCTATCGATTTCTCCATCATATCATTCCGGGCTTCCATACAAAAAGGGGCGGCAAATCATCGCCGCCCCTGATCAAGCCTGTGCTATTTCACAAAATGATTGCCCTTATTCCGGAAGCAGCATTCTGAACAGCAGCGCCGCCAGCTCTTGCTTGTTCAGCGCCCGTTGCGAGCCGTAGTCGATCGTACCGTTCGATTCGGTCACCTCCGGCCCGTGCAGCTTCCATTTCACTGCGGAACTGACGGCTTCGACTGCCCATTCCGACGTGCCGGGTGCCAGAGCAGCCGTAGAATCCGGCATCCTGATCCCCGTTCCTGCCAGCAAGCGGAACACGATAGCGGCTGCTTCTTCGCGAAGAATCGGACGGTCCGGTTCGAACGAGTCGTCCCCCGTCCCGTTCAGCATGCCGGCCTCGACAGCGGCTTGAATGTCTCCACGGTACGGAGAATGTTCAATGTCCTGAAAGGAGGACGGATTTGCGGATGCGGGAATGCTCCATATCTTGTTGAAAGCATGGATGAACGCTCCGCGGGTGACGGCTTCTTGAGGTTGAAACGGCTTTGTCGCATCGTCCGACAAGAAACCGAGAGACTTCAGACCGAAAATGTAGCCGGCATACGGATGACCTGCCGTTACATCCGGGAAGCTTTGCTGAACGTCCGGTATTTTGGCCGCATAGCTGAATAAATTAAAGTACTTCAGATAGCTGATGCGACCGTCTTCATCCTTCTTGAATGCAAGTGGCTTGCCCTGTTCATCCACGAACAGCAGATCGTCGACCTGCTTCAGTTGGTGACGGCTGGAAACATCGCTCACCAAAAGGGTGCCGTCGCCTGTCGCTTCCACCTTTGTCAGCAGTTTGATCCGCAAATCCGAATACAAGCCTTCGAACTTGGCGAGAACTTCTTTGGGCTGCGGCTTAAAGCCCTCCTTTCCAAATGTCGCATGACGACCGGCATAATAATGATCCATAAATGCGGTAAACAGGTCGTTTCGCAAATCCTGATTGGCATTATAAGAAACGAAGACACCCGTTTTGCGGTCGGGCAGCAGCCATAAGAGCGAACTGAAGCCAAGAATATCGCCGCCTTTGGAGATGACACCTTCACCGTTCGTATGGGACGGATCCACAGGCGATTCAAAGCCGTACGTCATATCCGGCAAATCCGGATGGATGAAGATGCGGTAGGTCGACATCGCCTTCACCGATCCCGGCGAAAGGATCGCCGTGCCGTCAGCCGTCCGACCTTCGTTCAGGAAAGCTTTCATAAACAGCGCCATATCGGAGGCTGTCGATACCATACTCCCCTCCGGCCACTCTCGCGGCGATAAATGGTACATTGGGATGGCGTCATTCGCCGGATTGTAAGAAGTCACCAGACGTCCAGCCAAATCCTTTGTCAAAGTAAAGCTGCTTGAAGACATGCCGAGCGGTTCGAACAGTTGCTTTTGTACATAGCTCCCGAAGGGCTCTCCGCTTGCTTGCTGGACGATGAATCCCAGCAGCCTCGACGCGAAATTATCGTACATGTATGACGTTCCCGGCTTGCGGACAACCGGCGGGAATACATCGAAAATGCTTTCTTTTAGCGAGACCGGCTTCTGGGAATCATCGGTCAAATAGTTGGCATCGGAAGGTTCCCGCACTTCAAAACCGGTCGTGTGCGTGAGCAGGTTCTCGATCGTAACCGGAGCATCGAAAGGATTCGTTACTTTGTAGCCGTCCAGATACTTTTCAATATTGTCCTGAAGCGAAATTTTCCCTTGATCGACGAGCTGCATAACGGCAGCCGCCGTGAACACTTTGGAGATGGAGGCGATCCGGAAGGCGGACCCGCTTGCGTCTACCGGCGACTTCGACGTTTGGTCGGTTACGCCATAGCCTTTGGAGACTAGCACGTTCCCTTCTTGAACCACGGATACCGCAACGGCGCCGGCTTTTTGCTTGATGGCATCTTGGGCAAAAAAAGCATCAAGAAACGCCTCGACTTCCTTGGCATCGCGCGGCCCGCTCGTAAAATCTTTGGAGGCCGCATTGTCCAGTAGCGCAAGGGCCGTGCTGCCGAAAGAGGCCAGCTGTTTAACGGCGTCAGTCGGATTCGGTTCCGGCTGCTGCTGCGCGTATACGCTTGCCTCCCCGGCGAGACTCAGCGTCAGCAGAGCGGTCAGGATGCCGTACGTGCGGCGGGTTCGTTTCTTATTCTTGTTCAACTAAAATCCTCTCCTTGCTTTCTTCTAAATTGAACTTGGACTGCCTGCAGCTGCATTCAGACCTAGTAAAGGGATAACCCAACCAGATTGAACAGGCCATTCGTACATACTTATTGTATGGTTTAGATCAGACACCGTCGTTCGATTCTGATGACAATCAAGAGGAGGAATGTTACATTCTTGTCACGTTCGGATAAGCTCAAATAAAAAAGGGAGATAAGACTCTTGTTTCACTCCCTTTGGATATACTGTGTTTCTGCTAGCGGTCGTAAGCGGTGAAGCCATGCCGACCCTATTTTCTTGTTACAAATTGGCTATAAAACGCGCATCCCGGAGCAAATAAGCGGCTGCCGCGTCGGCAATATGTTTGCCGCGCTGTGCTTCCACTTCATGAATGAACACCGCCAGCTTGCCATGCTGAAGCTTCTTCATCAAGCTGTTGGAAATACCGGCCCGATCGATCCAAGCGTTGTCCGTAAATAGCGTCACCAGCTCTTTCATGGAATCAAGATTGGCATAGGTCGTGAATGTCATCGTTACGCTTGCGGTATTCCCCGCCGTATCGGATGAAGTCACGACGAATGTGTGCATCCCCGGCGTCAGCGTGTAAAGCGGCAGTGGCGTTCCCCGCTTATAGGCATACGTATCCAGCGTAACTGTCGTCTTGCTGCCGTCGACACCGGACAAGTTATCGCTAAGCGTAACCTGAGGCGATAGTTCACCCGCATCGCTGAGCGTACTCCCGTTAACAAGACCGGCAACGGCGATAATCGGTGCGGTCGCATCGAGCCGGAGACTAATCGATCCTACCGCTTCCATGTTCCCGGCAAGGTCCGTCGACCGATAGCAGAACGTATATTGGCCGTTCTGGTCAAGTAGCACCGCATTCGAATAGCGAATCCATGTCGCGCCGCCGTCGAGGCTATATTCGGTCTTCTCCACACCGGTCAAGTTGTCGCTCGCCAGCAGACTCACGGTAATGGGGTAGGTATACCACCCATTCCCGCCGTCCGGCTGCGCCGGACTGAGTGATACGGCGGTCGCAGGAGCGGTTACATCGATCGTCACCTCGTGCGTGCCGATCGCTCCAGAGCCGTCGCCCGCGGCCGCGTTCACTTGAACGATCCCTTCCCGGGCGGCCGTAAGAAGACCGCTGCCGTCGATCGTCGCGGATTCGGTCGCCGTACCGTCAAGCCGGTAGACCGCCCATGTTACGCTTTTAGCGGTCGCATTGTCCGGCTTTACGACAGCGCTCATCTGCAGCGTGCCGCCGATCCGATTGAGCATGGAAGCCCCGTTCTCCCCGCTCACCGTAATGTCCGTGACGCGAACGAAGAGAACAAGCGCGTCGATCGCCGCCTGAAGGTTCGCCGCCGCTTCATCAACCTGCTGCTGGGTTGCGGAGGGATTGTCTCTTACCCCAACTGCGGCGGCAAGCGCCTCGCTCATGACCGCCCAAGTCGGAGCGGTATAGGCTTCGCGATGCAAAGACGGGGCCGCCTCGATCTTGGCCGACAAAACCGCTTTATCGGCCGCCGAATCGACTTTGACCAAGCCAAGCCAATCCAAATTCATTGACCCCTGAACGTCCCACATCTTGAGTGTAACAGGACCCTCAGGAAGATTCGTCCTGGTATGGACGATCCACGCTTTCCAATATTCCGGCTTCGTCCCCCAATCCGTGGTTGTCGGCGCTTCCGCCGAATAAAGCTGGGAGCCCAACTGAATTAAGCGCGTCGTCTTTCCGCTCGTTAAATCCCAGCCGCCAACGTATTTCATCACGAGATCGTATAGGCCGGCTTCAGGAACATACAGCTGATAGGTTATACTTTGCCCCGGATTGCCCCATCCGCTGACGCCTTTCCCGCCAGAGAGAAACGGACGCGTGCTGTACACGGATAATGCCCCGCCTTCGGTATCGCTATAACTTTCTGCTTCCGCAAAGACGTCCAAATTAGCTTTCACGGTATCGTAATCGTCCGTTGCGTCAGCCGGTGATTTGGCTCCCGAGCCTGCGCTGCGAAGCTTCAGGGTTCCGGTCGGGTTAGGCGCAATGATCTTGGCATTCGCTCCAAGAAACATTTGCGGTTTGGCACCGCCCAGTCCCTCGAAGAATATGCCGGACGGCGCCTCGAGAACCTCATAAAACCCTGCCGCATTCGTTAATGCTCCCCAAGCGGCAATGCCCCCGTTTCCGTCACCATAAGCGGACAGCGTTACGGTAGATGCTATGCCGTTAATCTCGACCGGCAAGGATACCGAAGGCATAGGTACCGGAGCCGGGACATGGCTCAAGCGCAGCTGGTGCTGGCCTGAATCGACATTGAGCGTTAAAGTGCCGGCCGATGAAACCCAATGTACACCGCGTGCATACACGGCCTCCGTGACGCTGCCGCCTTGCGGAATCGTGCTGTAGGACTCATCAAGAACCGTTGTAACGCCGGATTTGTGAAGCATGACTTGCGTGTCTTTCGTGCCGGTGATGGACAGCTCGTCGCCTGAGAGGGCAATGGTCGCCGTCTGCGTGCTGTCGATCAGCGTGACGCCGTGTCTGACCATCTTGGTGCCGCCTACCAACATGATCGAGTTGCCTTTGATCACAGCCGCAATGCCGTCGAATTGTATGCTTCCGGTATCGACCATACCGCTTTGCCCTTTACGAACGAAAACATCCGTTCCATCGTTGAAATGCAACATCCTGAAGGTGTCGTGATCTTCGGTGACGATGTTCTCCGGCGTTGAACCCACCTGGTAGGGTACATAAGTGGAAACGATCGTCGCATAATCCGTTTTGGGAGTTGTAAATCCGGCATGCTGCCGTACGCGCCCCAAAAACCTGCCATTAGAACCTGCGGACACTCCAGGAAACTGTTCGATACCGTTAGCATCGATGGCTTTGTCGGTTGTCGGTATCGCAGTCAGACCAGGATAATACAGATTTACCTTCAGCGCCGCTTTGTTCTGAACGATCGTGGCTTCGCTTTTTGGGGCATCCAGCGTCAATTTCGTATCGGCATGCAGCCAGTATTCAAAGCTGGAACCGCCAGGCTCCCGCGCTTTTAGATTATCGACGACCACGAAAGCGCCCGGCTTCACATAGATGACGCTTCGCTGAGCCTGATCCAGCCCAGTCTTACCCGAATCGGTATTATAGGCTGTTGTGGCGTCGCCGACTGCCGCGTCGAAATCTTTGTTCGTCGCAAAGCCCGTAATTTGCCCCGACGCCTTCATATCGAAATTTTTCTGGCCTTTTTTACCATCATACGTAATTGCATTTTTGGCAAAGGTTTGTCTGGTATACTGCTGATAATAGGCGCCCCCGTAATCATCGTAAAATCCGCCGTCTACCATAAGCTCCTCGCCAAACGCGTTGATGACCAGAGCGTTTTGATCGTTATGACTATGATTTAAGCTGCCGTAAGGGCTGGACTTGAAATAAGCCGATATCCGCTTCGGATCGTACAGACTGGAGTGCATGGCGACCCAACCGATATAATCGAAATACTTGGCCGTCGGCATCTCCACCGGCGGGCGTGCCGCCAAGCTGTTGTCGGCATATAAGTAGGTGAACAAGTTATTATCCGTTTGGTACGGATTCTTCTGCGCATACCATTGCATCCTTGAATCCTGAAATATCTGTGCGTTGCGAATCACACTTGCGTTGATATCAGCTGTAGACATGATATTAATGTCGTCGCCGAATACACCGCTTTTCTGGCCATACGGAAACACGTACATCGGGAACCAGGACTCGTTCCTTGTAAATGCTTTTTGATAGACATTAAAGCCCGTCGCCGAGTAGAGTACATCTATGAACCATTTGTCGCTGGTGGTGGACCACTGCCAGTAGCCTACTCCATTCCCCCAACCGCCGTCTTCTCCGCCCCAAGGCGGCATTAAATTAATGTAAGCCGGAACGACCAAACGAAACCATTCCTGCGCTTTCTGCGATACGAGGCTTCCGTTGATGACGATATTTTCGTGCAGAAGAGCGGTAGAAAGGATGCCTAAGTAAGCATAGACGGTCCAACCATGGGAATCGAAGGGCTTTGAAGAAATCGGGAAAGCGTCGTACAGAACATCGTCAGCCATCGTTTGAGTTCGATCCACAATCATCGTCAAAGCCGTTATCTTATCCTGCTCGCTAAGAAGATCGTAAATCCAGTCATACGTCATGGCGCTTTTCCGGGCAATATCCCTGTGTACTTGGTCATCGGCCGCATAAGTGGTGGCACCTGCTTGGGTTCTCCATGTGCTGATATTCAAAAGCCTCGATTTTGCATAGTTTCCATATGCGGAATCTCCGGTAATTAAATACACAAAGGCGGCGTTCATCATTCTATTCGTTTCCCTAACCGATCGCGTCAGAACGCTTTCTCTGGCAAGGTTGTCCGGATCCTGCGGACCGCTTATCGGAGGAATCGGCTTCGGTTCAGGCGGCGGCGGAAACAAATCTTTATCTCTCAGATCGATTTGGGACTTGCTATACACTTTATCGAAAGTTAACTTTCCGTCACCGTCCTTCCTGGCTCGGAATGCACTCAAATCATTGGTATTCGTCAGGATGCGCGGATGCGTGGCCGGTACGTCATTCAACAGTTGCGAAACAGGAGGCACAGGAAAGGGTACTGCATTCGCATCGATGCGGAATTTGCGAATATCGCTCCAACTCGACCAGCCTGCCGGCTTGTGAAACCTCACTCTCCAGAAATACGATTGACCGGCTGTAAACGTTTGCGGGAAATTATAATAGTTGTTGGCGATATCGTTCTTCCCGTAGGCAATGTTGTTAAAAGTGTTGTCTGTCGCTACCTGCAGTTCATATACATCGGCGCCCGCAATAAAAGGCCAGCCGAAATCCGGCGGATTCTGGGTCGTTACGAGATGATCGCCGGGTTGAAAGTGTCTGGTTTGGGCCGGATCAAGTCCGGTTGGCCATAAAAGCGACCCGGCAGGCGGCGTAGACGTTGGCGTGACAGTCGGGGTCGGGGTCGGTCCCGGCCCTGCATCGGCTGCTGCGAGCGTCACCTGATCGAAATAAACATCGGCTGTCCCGACCCCGGTCGTGGACAATTCCATCTGTACACCGGTCGTACCGACAGGCGGCACGGCAGACACCGATAAGGTTTTCCAACTGCCCGCCCCTGTTGTTTGCGCTTCCACAAATTGTTGGCCGGAGGAACCTATGAAGTGCATAATCAGAATCCCGTTGCCTGACAGCACAAGGGTATTGACGGTTGCCGTGTACGATTTACCGGATACAACAGGCGTTGCCGGACTCTTCACACTGTAAGCGTTCGTCGTGGAGCTATCGGTAATATGCAGCGACCTCGCACCGTGAGCCAAATAAGCAGAAGCGGTAACCGTCGCTATACTGGAAGACAGTCCATGATCGATCGCCGTCCAATCCGTCGGTCTTGTGCCTGCAACAGCTTCAAAGCTCGGATTGAGGAGCAACTCGGTTGTCTTCAAAGATACATCATCAAAGTAAGCGGTGCCGGTCACGGAAGAGCTCGGAATAACAAGGAGGACCCGCATATTCACGGTGTTGTAGGGCGGTATGTCGCTGACATCAAATGTCTGCCAGCCTGCAGCGGCGGCTTTCGTGATGCCTTTTTGCGAAATGAAAACATCGTTGACATCGAAATACCGGATAAGCAAGGTAGCCGCACCTGTTTCGACTTTCACTTTGACGCTGGCCTGGTAGGACGACCCTGGGGAATAAGGAATTTTCTGGCTTTCCACTGTTGCCGCATCAAGGGATGAATTGTCTGCGATCTTCATACTGCGTGCTCCTCCCGAAACCGGGTCGGTAACCCATCCATACGAAATATCGGCCCTCGGATATATTTTCCAGTTGTCAGGTGCACCATTGGCCCCCTGTTCGAAGCCGGGATTTACAACCAGCTCGGGCCCCATGACCGGATTGCTGCCGGCGGCGGCGAATGAAAAGGAAAACAAGTTCAGAATCAAACTAAATACCATTACGAATACCAAAGAAACAGCCGTGTCTCTAATCCTCTTTTTCAAATAGAACACACCTTTCTTTGTTTTGCGTTTAAAATATTACCTCTGCTCTTAGTTCGACTACATGGCGAACACGATGTCAAAAGCCGATGAAGTGCTATTTCTTCGATTTTTTCATCGAAACCGCTTTCTATCTTATCGTTTCACCTCTTTCGGGTATCGTATTGAAAACCGTTACGCGTTTCCCTCTCGGATGAATAAACTTTGATGCCTTGTATGCCTTACATGTCTTGCTGCCGGTTGCCATCCCCCCTCTCTGAAATGTTAATCAAGCCCTTTTCTCGTTTTCGTACCGAAACGATACTCGTAGCCCCCACCAGCAGAAGCCCGCATAGGATAACGGCCGCAGAAGGGCGATTGCCGAGCAGCGTGTAATCCAGCAAGGCCGTAAAGGCAGGCTCCATGCAAAATAAGATCGACACGGTCACGGGCGGCAGCTTTCGCTGTCCGAGCGATTGCAGCAAGTTCGCTGCGAAAGATACGAAAACGACCATATACGCGATGCCTGCGAGCGTCCCCGGCTGCGACGGCAGGAGCTCCGAGGATGACCATTCGGGACTGAACAGCGCGTACCCAATCGCAGCCATGGTGAAATACACGGCGGAACCCGCCACGCCGAGGAAGGATACCTGAATGACGGTTGAACGCTCGGCCGTTAACAAGCGGTCCATGATGACGATCGAGTAGGCGTATCCGAGCATCCCAGCCAAAGCCAGGCCATCTCCCAGGCGCAGGGTGAAGTCGCCCGGACTCAGCATCAGTGCGAAAGCGGCTAACGAGATGCCCACAGCCCATTTCTCACGGACGTTCGGCCGACAATTATAATGGATCCGTCTCAGCAGCGGAACGACGCCGATAATCAAACTATTAATGACGACAACCCGGGTTGGCGTCGTATGCTGCACCGCATAAATCGAGAATAAGCTAAGCGTAAAGTTAGCCAATCCGAGCCGGAGCAGCCCCTTCTTCCATAAGAGAGCGGGAATGCGTTTGACGGAAGGGTAAAAACAAACGACACAGATCGCCGTTACCGCCGCATACCGCCAAAATTGAAAAAGCACTTGAGGATAATCGGCAGCCGCGGTTTTCATCACGATATAGGACAATCCCCAAATGATAACGGCGCAAATAACGGCTATATAACCCAGCAATGAACATCCCTCCGCTCGGCCGCGCGTGCTGCCTCCATCCTCTTCACTACCCCTTCACCGAACCGATCAGAACACCTTTTACGAAATGCTTCTGGATAAAAGGATAGACCAGCAGAATCGGCAGCGTGCCGACCAGTATAAACGCATATTTGAGCGATTCCAGTACGACCCCTTGCTCGCCTGCGCCGTTATGAGTGACCGCATCGCCGATTTGCCCGACGATCACGATATTCCGGATGACTAGTTGGAGCGGATACAAGTTCGGTTCCCGCAAGTATAGCAGCGCAGAGAAGAAGTTGTTCCAGATCGCGACCGCGTAAAACAGACCGATCGTCATCATTACCGGCTTCGACAAGGGGAGAATGATGCTGTACAGCAGACGAAAATCCGATACGCCGTCGATCCTGCCGGACTCTTCGATTTCCCTCGGAATGCCTTGAAAAAAAGTTCGCATGACGATCAGGTTCCAGGTCGAAATCAGTCCCGGCAGCACCATCACCCAGACCGTATTCATCAGCCCGTAGCTGCGGACAACGAGATACGTAGGGATCATCCCGCCGTAGAACAGCATCGTGAACACGATGAACAGCATGATTGCTTTGCCGAATACAAGCGATTTCCTCGACAGCGAATAAGCCCCCATCGCGGTGAAGATCAGCGACAAGGCTGTTCCCAATACGACGTAGATAATCGTATTCTTATAGCCGACGAGCAGCCGCTTATCGCCGAGCACGTCAGCGTAGACGTCGAGCTGCAGCCCTTTTGGCCACAGGCCGACCTCATTGCGAACGACATGCTCCGGTGAGCTGACTGAAACGGCCGCCATGTGGATGAACGGAAACAGCGCAGCCAATGCGACGATTCCCAGGATAACAACGTTGACGATATCAAACAGGCTAATGCGCTTATGCATGCCACTTCTCCTTACCATAGGCTGGTATCCCCAAATCTGCGGCTCACTTGGTTGGCGGAATAGACGAAAATTAAGCCGATTATCCCCATGAACAAGTCGATTGCCGATGCGTAGCTGAAATTCGACTGTACGATTCCGATCCGATAGACGTAAGTCGAGATAATATCCGACGTTTCGTAAGTAGCCGCATTGGAGATCAGGAATACCTTTTCAAAGCCGAGTTCCAGAACTTTGCCGATCTGCAGAATGAACAGAATGACGATGGCCGGCGCAATGCCGGGGAGCGTCACGTGCAGCGCCTGCTTCCATCTTCCCGCCCCGTCGATTTTGGCTGCTTCGTACAACTGCGGGTCGATCGCCGTCAGCGCGGCCAAATAAATGATCGAGCCCCATCCGATCTCCTGCCAGATCTCCGAGCTCACATAGATCGTTCGAAACCAGGAAGCCTTCTGCAAAAAATTGATAGGCTCGAACCCCAGCCCTTGAATGACTTGGTTCACCCAACCGGTGCTCGGCGATAAAATCATGACCATAATGCCGGCGACGACGACGGCCGACAAAAAATGCGGCATGTAGCTGACTGTCTGGACGAACCGCTTGTATCTTTTCAAGCGAAGCTCGTTAAGCAGCAGCGCCAGCACGATCGGTGCCGGAAACCCGAACAGAAGCTTATACGCGCCAAGCAGAAAAGTATTCTTAAAAATGACGAATGCATCCGGGTTTTGAAAGAACATCCGGTAATATTTGAGTCCGACCCAGTCGCTTTGCCATACACCTGTGAACAGATTGTAGTCCTTGAACGACACGATAATCCCGAACATAGGCACATATTTGAACAGCAAGTAATACAGCAGCACTGGGGCGAGAAGCAAGAGATAGGTCCGATCGCGTTTCAGCTTTCGGATGAGGGACAGCTCCACGGTGCAGCTCCTTTCTGTGGCTCATGGAAAGGGGCCACCGATCGAAAAACGATGACGGCCCCTCTTTTCCTTATATCGTTATTTGCCCGTCTTATTCCGATCCAGTGCGGTTTGATACGTTTCCAGCAGCTTCGGCAGCCCGTACTGGTTCAACGAGGAGATGAACGAATCCCATTGCGTCATCGGTGTCTCGCCCATAATGAATTTGCTGATGGATGTCGCGTAATACTTGTACAACTGCTCGGATGGAATGGTGGTCGCGTCGAGCTCCTCCTTCGTGAGATTAGGCAATATATTGCCTACAGGGAACTGATATTTCTGCGCTTCCACATACGGCTCTTGTTCGTTCTCTTTCACAAGCGCTAGCCAAGCGTCAAAGTCGAACCAGCCGTACGCTCCTGCGGTCTGAATACCGGCTTCCCTGCGCAGGTCGTTCGCCTCCTTGAAGACCGGCTTGAATTTGCGCTTGCCGTTCTCGACCGTGTACGTCTCCCCTTCTTTGCCCCAGCTGAGAACTTCGCGGCCTTTCTTCGAGTAAATGAAATCAAGATAACGAAGCGAAGCGTCGAGATTGGCAGTTTTGGACGCTACGGCGAAGCCGTAATCTTCATAATTACCCTTCGGCAAATACGCTTTGCTGCCTGCTCCGAGGGGCGGAGCCATAAATTTGAGACGGCCTTCCTTCAGCTGATTGTTCATGATTTCGATCTGTCCGATATATTGGAGGGTGATAAACGATTTGTTCGCCGTTATGAACTGGGTCCACGCTTTATAGTCCATCGACAGCCAATCGGGCGGGAACAACCCTTCCTTATAAAACTTGCTCAAATACTCGATCATGGTTTTGTAGTTCGGGTCGGCTATGCCGTATTGCATATTACCGGTCGTCGGATCCTTATAAAAATCCGATAATACGCCAAATGTAGGAGCAAACGTCCCCAGGGTGCCAATCCCGTGGCGGAAAACGATCGGGTAGCTTTCCGGATAAAGCTGCTTCAGCTTTTTCGCCGTGGCGTACAGTTCATCCCAAGTCGTCGGCGCCTTCAAGCCGTTCTTCTGAAAGACGTCCTCGCGGTAAAACCAGACACTCTGATTGCCGGCGCCCGCACCGTCGTTGATGATGTTGTAAATCTTGCCGTCCGGCTGCGTGACTCTGGCGCGGATATCGGGCTTGGCGTCCAAATAGGCTTTCACGTTGGGCATTTTGTCCATATGCTTGGACAAGTCCAAGAACGCTCCCTGTGCGCCAAATTTCCGTACCTCGATGGGGAACACGGACATGACGTCGGGCATCTCCCCGGAAGCGACCGCAAGGGAGAGCGATTCCGGCGATGTTGCCGTTATCTGATTAATCGTTATGTTCGTTTCTTCTTTTACCCACTTCCACACGCCCCAATCTTTCTTGGCCGGCCATGCGGTGGAAAATTCGGTAAACAAGCTGATCGTCGCCGGAGCCGGGGTCGCAGCCGCAGTCGGCGAGCTGGACGCGCTCTTGTTCGGGCTGCCGGTCCCCGCCGAAGGTTCCGTTTTCGTGCCGCTTGCGCCACCACAGCCGCTTAGCGCAGTCGCCGTCACCGAAGCCAAGACAATCGCGGATACGATATAACGTCTTTTAAGCCATTTTCTCATTTTGAAAAACCCTCCTTTTAGTTCTAAAGCGCTTGCCATCCTAATAGATTGCGCTTACATCGCTTTTCTGCACCGACTTGCCGTCAGTCCGTCCACCCCCTTGCCCATCATGATAGGGAGGAACCGCCGTTCCCGTAAATGAACGAATTCAATTACTCCTTCACCTTTTTTCGAATAGCCGAAAAAAATCCCATCTTTCCGAAATAGTGCTCAATACCTGGCGGGGAAAGAAGAAAGCCCCGCAGTGCGGAGCTTTCGGTCAAATGTCAGAATCGGGCCTTTTCCGGAATTCGCTCGGGGTCGCCCCGATGTATTTCTTGAACATACGGTTGAAAGAAGTGATGTTCCGATACCCGACGGCTTCGGCGACATCCTGGATCTTGTACTTGTTGTCGGCCAGGAGGTTCGTCGCTTTCATAATTCTCGTTTCGTTAATAAAGTCCACGATATTCATCCCGGTCTTCTCTTTGAAATACGTAGACAAATAGCCTCCGCTCAAATTGAGCCGTTCTGCCAATACGTCCAAATAAATTTCTTCCGCCAAATGCTCGTTTACATATTCGACGATGAACGAGGTGACGGGATCCTTCAGTTGCTTTTTCTCTTTGAACGCTTCCGACGCTTTCGTACACCATTCGATCATCAGCCGTTCCAAATCTGCCATCGTCATGCACACCTGCATCCGGCTGTCGGCATGCTCGAAAATCGCTTGCAGCTTGCCGGGACCTATGACTAGCGGAGACGCTTCGCTTTTGATTTTGCCGATCAAGTCACCGCCGAATTCCCATAATGCTGAAGCCGTTGGCTCTTTCCCTTGCCACTTCCCGAAGGCGCGCTTGATCAGGTTCGCCAATTGTTCGGCATTCCCTTCGCGCAGATTTGCTTGGAACTCTTTCCACTGATCCGCCGTAAACCCGATCGCATCCTGCGGTTCCTCCCGTTCCGTTACGATCTGCGTCTTGTTTATCATTCGGCGCTCCCGGACAAGTCTCTGAACCTCCCGGTAAGCATCCGCGATTTGGCCGGAATCGTCGTACACGGACGAGACCGCGATCGTAACCGTTCCGAACGCTTTGTCCTGCTCGAACAGATGATCTAGCCTTGTCAGCAGAGCGATCAATTGCTCCCTGCGATCCGAATAAACGAGACTGACGATCTGATTATTCTCGATTCGGAACGTCAAGGAATCCGGGAACGCCTTGGCCATTCGATCTTCCATACATACGTTCATGTAGTTGAGCCACGTCTGAAACGAGCTGTGCTCCCTATCCTCCTCCCTTCCGCTCATCGCGTGAAACAACACGAACAGGAAAGGCTTGTCCGCGAAAGCGGAAGGCGCCTTTTCGTCAGGACTTCGGATTGCCTTCAACTGGTGCAGGAAGGATAAGTGCTTGTGCATCTTGTTCTTGTCCTGGATTTGGTGCCGGATAATATTGAACTCTCGGATCGATGAACGGAAGCCGCCTACGTCGTTCTCTCCGCGAATCGCTCCGATCATCTTCTGAAGCGGATTGTTAATGCCGGCGGCGAAAACCCAGGAGATGACGATGCTAGCCGCAACCGATATCACGAGCGCAGCGATCAGCGTGATGTTCAGCCTTGTCTGCGAAGCGATTCGTTCGACTGGTACCCGCTGGACATAGGTTAACCCGCTGCCCCCTCCCTTCACCTGGAAATAGTACGTGTCATCCAAAATGAATGCCGTTCCTCTATGACTACGAAGCTCGGCGGAATCGACGAACTGCCCTTGGGCCGATCTTCGGAACAACGTCTGCCCGTTGTCGTTATAGATCATAAAGTCCTCGTTGACCGTCCGATGAAACGCCTCGTTCATTTTGCTGGAATCGAGGAATACCACCATCAGGAAGTCGCTGCTGCCTGCTTTTTTAATAACGACCGGAATCAGTTCCCCGTGTGTCAACTGCTGGTCCCGGTATATATGATTGCCGAAAACCGCTGCAGGAAAGATGTGAAAGCTGTAGTCTGCATCAAACTGCCCACGCCAAAATTCGGGGGGATACGCTTCATTCTTATAAAAGACGTTGAACATCGTGTTCACGTCCGTGCTTGCTCCCTTTTCCAGAATCAATCCGTCGCGCTTCGAATAAAACACGATATTGTATACGAACAATTGGGCGTTCGAAACAAATGCAATGATGTCCTGTTGGATGACCGGAAAATCGATATATCTCGGATTTGTATGAAGACTTTGCGCTTTTTCGCTGAGAAAAAAATACTGCATTTGCTTTTTGATCATGTCGAAATGCTTCTCGTAGCTGTCCATCGTATGGTTCAGCATGAGCGTATTGTATTTGACGATTTCCTTGCGGACGTTCTGCTTGGAAACGAGGAAGGAATAGACGGTGAGGGAGCTGAGGAGCAGGATAATGCACAGAAATCCGAAGAGGAGCCGCAGGAACAAGGTGGTTGATCTGTCTTTGTTTAAGAAGAGCTGATGGAGCTTTCTCACGCGACCTCCGCCTTTTCCATTTATTGACGATGATACTAATCATTTAATCAGAGGAAGTACAGGTCTGTAAAGCGGATATCTTCCGGCGTGAACCGGTTCAAGCGTTCGTATAAAGCCGAATAGGCAGACATGTCGATGTCTACCCGGCACTTTTTTTGCGGTTATGTATGGCGATCTCGCCGTAACCTAGAGCTCCGGCAAAGCCAAGCTGAACCGAAACATCTCTTCGAATAGCATGAAATGACTGTCCAGAATCTCATCCGCCGTCAATTTCGTCCCTGGCGCAGCGAGCCCCATGTTCGATTCGAAAGTCATGCTCATCCCACCGCATACGTGATGAAGGGCTGTTGTCAGATTGAACGACGGACTCCGATACTCCCCTTGATCGACGACAACCTGGTTACGCTCCGTAAACGGCAGCCCCTGCTTCGCATAAGCGAGACCCAGACTGTGGTTGAACGCCTGATGCTTCAGCATGACGAATTTCGGGACGTGATGGACTTCGCAAAAATGAATGTGGTTGTTGGCGCCTCCATGCAGCAAAACCGTGAAATCCGGGGCTTCGCCGTCCGCAAGCCCGAGCAAAGCGGCGGTTTCCTGCGCCATCGGGGCGAAAAAATTGTCATGCATCAGATTGACGCCGTCATCATTAAAATAGCTGCCGAGGTAATCCGAATCGTTCTTGATCGGATGAACCGCTTTGCAGTCCGGCCATGAACAAAGTGAGCCGTCCTTCCACGTTCCTTGCATGTAATAGACGAACTTCTCGTAAGGCACGTCGATTAACGAGTCGATCGGCAGCCGGGCCCGTCCGTCCGGATTCATGCAGGGAATGAGCAGAAGACGGAACCGCTCGGCGTTATCGAACAAATAGTCATGTCGCTCCCCCCGGTAATCCGTACCGGTCTCGAGCAGATGGATGAGGTTCAGGACGGCGACGATGCCCTCCAGCTCGCCCCCGTGAATGCCTCCGACGATAAGCAGAACGGGCTTTGCCTTCTCCCCCTTGCTTGCGTAATGCTTCGGATTCCCCGCGCCGCAAGCCGAGCTGTAATTGGCTTTTCGCCCGAAATCCTCCTTCACTCCATATTCCGCGACAGGGATCGTTCTCCCGCCCGCAGATGTAGCTAACATACGTACCTTCCCCTTCTTGACGCTCGACATGCCTGCTTCGATATCCGTCAGCCTGCTTTTCCAGTACTCCGTCACATTATGTCCTCCCTGCTTCTTCCTTTTGCCTTCGACCAATCCGAGATGCTCCAAATCGCACCCCCTCCTTTGCACACCATGATAGGGGGAAACCGCATACCCGTAAATGGACGAATTCAACTACTCCTTCACCTTTTTTCGATTAGCCGAAAAAAATCTCATTTTCCTGAAAAATCGCTCAATCTTCTGCCGGATAAAGAAGAAAACCCCGCATTGCGGAGTTTTCGGCCATACTCGATAATCGGACTTTTATGCGGAATTCGCTCGGGGTCGCGCCGGATCGAACGCCTCCCCCTCCGATTCCACATCGATCACGCCATGTTCTCATTCATCTGTCCTTTTCCGATATTCGCTCGGCGTCAGCCCGGTATATTTTTTGAACATGCGGTTGAAAGACGTCAAATTTTGATACCCGACTGCCTTCGCGGCATCGTGGATTTTCATATCGTTATCGGCGAGGAGGCTTGCCGCTTTCGCGATGCGGGTTTCATTGATATAGTCTACGATGCTCTTGCCCGTTTTGCCTTTGAAGTAAGTAGACAAATAGCCGCTGCTCATCTTCAGTTTTTCGGCCAACACGTCCACATAGATATCTTCCGATAAATGATCGTTGATATAGTCGATGACGAAAGACGTAACTGGATGCTTTTCTTCTTTTTTTTCTTTAACGGCTTCGGCCGTCCGTTTCACCCAATCGAGCAGAAGAAGCTCCAGTTCCCGGATCGTGGCGCATTGCCGTATCTTTTCTCCCGCTTTCTCCAGTATCGATTCCAATTGAACCGGATCAAGCTGGAACGGGGTTACGGCGTTCCGGATTTTGCCTGTCATCGATTCGGCAAACCGCAGCATCGCGGCAGCCGTCGGCTCCTTGCTTCGCCATTTGGCAAATAGACGTTCCATAAGCACGGTCAGCTGCGGAATATTCCCTTCCCTCAAATTCGCTTCAAGCTCTTTTTCCTGATCGGGCGAAAAGCCCACTGCCATTTGCGATGCCGTACGACTGCGCACAATCTGCGTTTCGTCGATTAGTTGACGCTCTCCGACCAGTTCCTGCGCTTCCTCATAAGCTGCAGTCAATCGCGCCGAATCCGAATAAACCGAACTGATCGATATCGTCACGATACCGTGCTGACGGTCGTGATCGAACACATATTTCATTTGCTCGAGCAGCCTGGCCAAGTCCTTTATTTGCTCGGTAAAGACGAGGCTCAATATTTGACCGCGTTCGATTTGAAACGTCAGTGAGTCCGGAAATACCGGTTTCAGCATGCTGTCAATATACGTTTTCATATAATAAACCCAACGCTGGAGGGATGCCTGCAAGCTCGGCTCCTGTTGGTCGTACTGAATTTGAAAAAGAACGAAGACGAACGGCTTGTCCGCAAAATCGAGATTTATTGTATCGTGCTCATGATTTCGAATGGCTTTCAGATGGTTCATAAAAGACAATTGCTTACGCATCAGATGGTTGCCGTGAATTTCATCGCTAATAATATTAAATTCCTTGATGTTCGACCGAAAAGGCGCATCGTCATTCATGCTTCGAATCGATTCGATCACTTTTTTTAGCGGGTTATTGATTCGTGCCGCGAATAGAAACGCAATCACCACGCTAAGCGCAATCGCTGCCGTCATGATGACCACAAGCGTAATATTCAAACGGGACTGGTTGGCAATGCGTTCGACAGGAATCCGGTAAACATAGTTGAAGCCCGTTCCCGCTCCTGTCGTAACAAAATGATACTTGTTACTTTCAATGAACTCGCTGCTTCCGTATTTCTGTAAGTCGTGCAAGCTCATGAAGGACTCTTGCCCCTCGCTCTTGAACAAGGTCTGCCCAAGATCGTCGTATATGATGAAGTCGTTATGTGTGCTTTGATGAAACGCCTCGTACATTTTGACGGCATTGAGAAAAACGATCATATAGAAATCTTGATTTTCTTGGTTTTTGATCATAATCGGAATCAATTCGCCCTGCGTCTGCGGCCGATCGCGAAAAATGACGTTCGTAAAGGTAGCAGCCGGAAAAACGCGATATGTATAGGGTTCCGTGAACTGCTGCCGCCAAAAATCCAATGGATATTCGCGGCTCTTGTAAAAAACGTTGAACATCGCATCCGCATTCGTAGTCGTCCCCTTCTCTTGCACCAGCTCGCCATGTTTCAAATAAAAAACGATGTTGTCGATAAACAGATAAGGATTGGACACCCAAGCCGAAATTTCGCGCATGATAAGAGGAAAATTGACATATCTAGGGGAGTTTTGTAACCTCTGAACTTCTTCGCTGAAGAAATAAAGATACATCTGCCTTTTAATTAGATCCAAATGCTTTTCATAGCTGTTCCTCGTATTTTCGAGCATGAGCGTATTGTACTTCACAATCTCCTGCCTGACATTTTGTTTGGAAACCGAGATGGAATATATCGTAAGAGAGCCGAGCAGAAGAATGATACACAAAAAGCCCCCAAGGAGCCGTAAAAAAAGAGAATTCGAACGATTTCGGACGAAAAGGATCTGTTGAAGATTTTTCATCAAATTCGCATAGGATACTCCGACCTCTAAGGTCGGGGAGGAATAGGCGTCAAGCGTCAGCTTGAAGGCTCTCTGCCTATGCTTCTCTCCTTCGCTTGTGATTGTATCCACATATTGCTATAATGGGAACATATGTTTCCACAGGTGGTGAATCTATTGCTAATAACGATCACTGCTAAAATCAAACTCGTACCTTCACAAGAGCAGATTGATCTGCTTCAACAAACGGTTCAGACTTACTGCGAGGGATGCAATTGGGTATCGAGCGTAGTGTTCGACATGGACCACGTGATTCAAACGAGTCTACATCAGCTGACGTATCGAACCTTGCGTTCCGCCTTTGGCCTTCGCTCCCAGATGGCACAATCCGTTATGAAGACGGTCATGGCGCGATACAAATCGATGCGAACGAGTCGCCAAATCCGGTCGAAAGTGGTGTTCAAACGACCGAAATACGATCTGGTGTGGAATCGCGACTACTCCCTTGTGCAAGGCAAATTTTCTGTAAATACGTTACAAGGTCGGGTCAAGGTTCCGTTTGAATCCAAGGGCATGGAGAAGTACTTCAATGGTTCCTGGTCTTTTGGAACAGCCAAACTCGTAAGCAATCACGGCAAATGGTATCTGCATATTCCGATGACCAAAGAGATTGAACCTGCTTCCGAGCACGACATCCGGCAAGTGGTGGGGATTGATCTCGGCGTCAATTTCCTCGCTGTCAGTTATGATTCCAATGGCACCACAACGTTCGTTAAAGGGCGACCTGCGAAAGACAGGCGCAGGCATTACCAACAGCTGCGAAAGCAGCTTCAACAAAACGAACCAAGTCTGCACGCAAACGATTGAAAGCAATCGGTTCACGAGAAAACCGTTGGATGTCCGATGTCAATCATCAGCTATCGAAGGCACTCGTGGAACGATACGAACCAAACACGCTCTTTGTCGTTGAAAATTTGACCGGCGTTCGTCAAGCAACGGAAAAAGTCCGCAAGAAAGATCGCTATTCCACTGTATCCTGGGCGTTTTATCAGCTACGTCACATGCTAGAATACAAAGCGGCCATGAAAGGTGCAAAGGTGATTGCGGTCGACCCGAAATATACGTCTCAAACATGTCCCAAATGTAACGGTAAGGCACAAGAGAATCGGGATAAGAAGAAGCATGTATTTCATTGCACGCATTGCGGATATGCCTCCAATGACGACCGAATTGCAGCGATGAATCTGGAGCGAAAGGGAACCGAGTACCTCGCTCAAGTGACAGCTTCGGTATGACCGTTGTTGTCGGGTAGCCGTCAGCCTGCCCTGATGTTGGAACACGCCCGTTAGGACGATAAAAGGTAGGAGTGCGTGATGCACGATAGCACTACCGGTTACTGACAAGCCCCAACCTCTATGCGTTAGCGTAGGTGAGGGTAGTTGACGCAACCCCCGCTTGTCCACTTGCATATGGTTTTAATATCCACATCGTAACAAAAAGGCTGAAACGTGTAAATCGACCTTTTCATCCGTACGGGTAAGACGTCTACTGCTCTTTCTGTTTCATCAAGAAACGGAACGACTCTTCAACCATCACGAAGTGGCTGTCCAATATTTCGTCCGCCGTCAATTTCGTACCGGGAGCGTCTAACCCCATATTGGATTCGAACGTCAAACTCATTCCTCCGCAAACATGATGAATGGCCGACGTCAGATTGAACGACGGGACCGGGTAGGCGCCCCGGTCCTCCACGACCAGATTTTGATTGGCGTACGGAAGCCCCTTCTTCGCATACGCATCCGCAAGACGGTTGCCGAACGCCTGGTGTTTCTGCATAACGGCTGTCGGAATATAGGGGATCGGAATAAAATGAATATCGCTATTCGCTCCCCCATGCAGCAAAACGGTCATATCCGGCGCCTCGCGGTCGGCCAGTTCGAGCAAGGCTCCCGTCTCGCGAGCCATCGGGGCAAAGAAATTGTCATGCATCAAGTTGACGCCGTCATCGTTAAAATAAGAGCCGAGAAAATCCGAATCTTCCTTGATCGGATGAACCGCTTTGCAATCCGGCCACCTGCACAGCGTGCCGTCCTTCCACGATCCTTGCATATAATAGACGAACTTCTCGTACGGCACATCGATAAGCGTATCGATCGGCAGCCTCGCCCGCCCGTCCGGATTCATGCAGGGTATGAGAAGAAGCCGGAACCGCTCGGCATTTTCGTATAAATAATCATGCCGTTTTCCCCGATAATCCTCCCCGGTTTCGAGCAGGCGAATGAGGTTCGTCACGGCGGCGATCCCCTCCAACTCCCCTCCATGAATGCCTCCGACCAGAAGAAGAACAGGTTTGCTGTCCTTCGCTTTACGCGCATAATGCTCCGGATTCCCTGCGCCGCAAGCCGAACCGTAATTGGCTTTTCGGCCGAAATCCTCCTTCTCGCCGTACTCCACTGCAAATATATCCCGCCCGCCCGCGGAAGCAGCCAGCACTCGCGCTTTCCCCCGTTTGACGTTCGACATGCATTCCTCGATCTCTGTCAGCTTGCTTTTCCAGAACGGTGCAACCATTCCATGCTCCCCCCAATCTCGTCTCTCATCCTTTAACGGACCCGATCATGGCGCCCGACACAAAATGCTTCTGTATGAAAGGATAAACCAGCAAGATCGGCAGCGTACCGACGAGAATGACCGCATACTTCAGCGACTCCAGTACGACCGACTTTCCTCCGACCGCCGTGCTTTGAACCATTTCGCCTACTTGCCCGATCATGACGATATTCCGAATCATGACCTGGAGCGGAAACAAGCTCTCGTCCCGCAAGTAGATCAGCGCGGAGAAGTAATTGCCCCATATCCCTACTGCATAGAACAACGAAATCGTCAGCATCACGGGCTTCGCTAAAGGGAGAACGATTCTAATCAGGATGCCGAAATCCGATAACCCGTCGATTTTGCCGGACTCCTCGAGCTCCCGCGGCATCCCTTGGAAAAACGTCCGCATGATGATCATGTAATAGGAGGAAACGAGACCGGGAATCACCATCGCCCATATCGTATTCAGCAATCCATAGTTGCGGACGACGAGATAGGTCGGAATCATCCCGCCGGAGAACAGCATGGTGAAGACGACGATCAGCATGAACGTTTTGCCCAATATGAGGTTCCTTCTGGACAACGTGTAAGCCCCCATCGTGGTGAACAGAAGCGACAGCGAAGTGCCCAGCACGACATAAAGGATCGTATTTTTGTAACCGACCCAAATGCGGTTATCCTTAAAAACGGCTGTATACGCATCAAAATTGATGCCCTTCGGCCACAGGGAAATCTTATTGCCGAGAACGTATTCCGACGAGCTTATAGAAACTGCTGCCATGTGAATGAAAGGAAACAGCATGGAGCAAACGACGATTCCCATCAGCAGTACGTTTGCCGTATCAAAAAGACGAATTCGCTTATTCATTCCTTACTTCCCCTCTACCACAAGCTGGTTTCCCCTAATTTGCGGCTGATCTGATTGCTAACATAGACGAACAGCAAGCCGATGACACCCATAAATAAATCGATAGCCGTAGCATAACTGAATCCGCCTTGCAAAATGCCCGTGCGATATACATAGGTTGAAATGATGTCCGACGTATCGTAAATAGCGGCATTGGACAATAGAAATACTTTTTCGAACCCGATTTCCAGAATGTGTCCGATTTGCAGAATGAACAAAATAACGATAGCCGCCGAAATGCCGGGCAGCGTCACATGCAAGGTTTGCTTCCATCTGCCTGCGCCGTCCATCTTAGCCGCGTCATACAACTGCGGATCAATGGTGGTAATAGCCGCCAAATAGATGATGGAGCCCCAACCGACTTGCTGCCATACTTCCGATGCGATATAGATCGTTCGGAACCATTCCGCCTTCTGCAAAAAATGGATGGCAGGGAACCCGAGCCATTGAATCGCATGGTTGATCCAGCCGGTGCTCGGCGACAACAGCATGACGATCATGCTCGAAACGACGACCGTAGACAAAAAATGGGGAAGATAGCTGACAGACTGTACGAATCGTTTATAGATCGCGCTCCGAAGCTCATTGAGCAGAAGCGCCAGAACGATGGGGGCGGGGAATCCGAATGCGAGCTTATACAACCCAAGCAGAACCGTATTTTTGATAATGACAAGGGCATCGCGGTTTTCGAAAAATATTTTATAATACTTGAGCCCTACCCACTCGCTTTCCCCAATACCCTTGAACAGATTGTAGTCCATAAACGAAATGGCAATGCCGAACATCGGAACGTACCTGAACATGATATAGTAAATGAGTACCGGTGCAAATAAGAGCAAGAAAGTCCGGTCTCGCTTCAGCTGCCTAACGATAGAACCTTTCAATACGGCGTCTCCTTTCGGAATGAAGATCGATAGGGCCGAGGCTCATTTGTCAGCTGCCTAGCCCTATCGACATTCCCTTCGCTCTTTATTTCGCTTTAAGCCGATCCAATCCGGTCTGATACACATCGATGAGCTTCTGCGTGCCGAGCTTATTCAGTTCGCTGATGAAGGCGTCCCATTGCGTCATTGGCGTTTCGCCCAAAATGAACTTGGCTACGGACGTTTCATAATATTTCGTTATTTGTTCCGATACGGTCGTAATCGAGCTTTTCTCGTCCGCTTTCAACTGCGGCAGGGTGTTTGGCGTCGTGAATTGATATTTTGTCACTTCTTGATAGGAATAACGTTCGTTGTCGTTAAACAGCGACATCAAGGAAGAATAGTCGAGCAACCCGTACGTGCCGGCCGTCATAATACCCGCTTCTTTGCGCAAGTCGTTCGGCTCCTTGAACAGGGGCATAAGCTTCCGTTTACCGTTCTCGACGGTGTACGTTTCCCCTTCTTTCCCCCAGCTGAGAATGTCTTTTCCTTCCTTGGAGTAGGCAAAATCGAGATAACGAAGGACGGCGTCCAAATTTTTCGTTTTGGAGGATACCGCAAAACCCAGTTCTTCGAAATCGCTTTTGGCAATGTAGCCTTTGCCCGCAGTCCCTGCCGGCGGCGCCATGAACTTCAGATGCGCGCCGTTCTGCAGCTGCGTGTTCATAATTTCGATCTGTCCGATAAATTGAAACGTCATGAACGACTTGTTGTTCAATACGTACTGCGACCAAGCTTTATAATCCATAGACAGCCATTCCGGCGGAATGAGCCCTTCCTTGTAAAATTTATTCAAATATTCAACCAATGATTTGAAGCCCGGATCGGTCACGCCATACTTAATCTTACCGGAAGCCTTATCTTCATAGAAAGAAGGATAAATGCCGAATGACGGCCCGAACGAACCCAAGGTGGCGAGCCCGTGACGGAAGACGAACGGATAACTGTCCGGATACAGCTGCTTCAGCTTCTTCGCGGTTTCGTACAGCTCATCCCACGTTTTCGGCTCCTGAAGCGAATGTTTCTTGAAAATATCGTCCCGATAAAACCAGACACCCTGATTGCCCGCGCCCGCGCCGTCGTTGTACAACATGTACATTTCTCCTCCGGGCGACGTCATTCTGCGTGCGATATCGGGCTTGGCGGCCAGAAACGATTTCACATTCGGCATCTTGTCCAAATGCTTGGACAGATCCAGGAACGCGCCTTGCGGCCCATACTTCTGGGCATCGAACGTATACACCGCGAACAAATCGGGCATGTCTCCCGATGCGATCGAAAGAGCCATCGACTCCGGTCCCGTTTGCGCCTCTTGCTGGACCGTGATATTCGTCTTCTCTTTGACCCATTTCCATACAGGCCAATCCTTCTTTATCGGCCATGCCGGTTGATTTTCCGTCAGGAGACGAATCGTTGCCGCTTCAGGCGGTTTGACCGTGGCCGCAGTACTGGGCGACATGCTGGAATTAGGCGAATCCGTTTGCGTTCCCGTTTTGGTTCCCGTGCCGGAACAACCTGCCAGCAATGCCGTTGTCAGGATGACTCCAACCGTCCCATAGGTAGCTTTTTTCATTCTTTTCAAGTTGAACACACCGTCCCTTTTAGATTGTCTCAGAAAAGATCTCTTTCACGCTTGTTCGACTTCTCGGTAAGCGCATGGCATCGAAAGGACGCCGGTAGGCGTTTAAACTTGAAGTCTCAGAACGTATTTCCTCCGCTGATTGTTCGACTTCCCGGTAAACGCGCCGTTAAAGACGGCGAAGCCGTTTATCCTTGTTATTTCAAGAATCCGCTTTCAAACGTCGTACCCCCTCCTCACATCGTCATCATAAGGCAGCGGTTGCGATTCGGTAAATCAACAGATCCGATTAACCTGCAACTACTCTACGTTTTTCGGAGAATACTATCAGTTTCCAAGAAAACGCCTATCGAAAAAGAAAAACGGATAAGGCCATTCTTCTATGGCATTTCCGTTTCATTCAAGCTATAGGGCTTGCCTCCTCCCGATATTCCCGAGGCGACACGCCGAACCGTTTCATAAAGCAACGATAAAAATAAGGATAGCTGCCGAAACCGCAGCTTTCCGCAATTTGTTCCAGCGTCAGTCCGCTGTACTGCATTCTCTCGATGGCGATGGAAAGTCTAACGCGAATGGCGTACTTCACAATCGTCTCCCCGAACGCTTCTTTGAATAATTTCGCTGCGCGGGACGGGCTGAGCCTGACGCTCGCCGCCACCTCATCGACAGCGAACGTCTGTGTCGCATGTTCTTCAATATACCGCTTCATCCGGTGAGCCGCTACTCCTCTAACGTTGTCGCTTTTTCCGCCGTTCGCTTGTTTGAAGGCCCTTTCAAGCGTAAGGCAGAGCGCGCGAAGCAAATAATCGACAAGCTCGCCGTTATTTTCGCCGATCCTGCGCCGTTCCAAGACGATCCGCTTCCAGATGTCAAGCACGGAGCCGTCCGCTTGAATATGCGCCCGTTTCGGCTTATCGCCGCGCGATGCCCATCGATCGATCCATGCCCCCTTGCAAATGACGTAATAATCGCCGCTGCCTGCTTTGCCCTCTTCGTTCTCCTCCACCACCAGCCGATACGTCTCTTCGGGCCGCAGAAACAGTAAATCGCCCGGAACAAGCCGCTCGGATCGGCCGTCCAAGCAGATGCGGCAATTCCCCTCCGTTTGAAGGCGGAGCAAGTAATAGTCATTGCCAATCCACTCGTCGGGATACATCGGCTTGTCATGGTACGAGTACCCGCTGTACAGCACTTCCGTTTCCAATGGTTCCCCTCACTTTCGGCTTAAAAAAGATAGGTTCTGACGGTTTGGACAATACCTTCGTTTGCACAATCTAGGTAAAATGGGCTTGAATTAAAACCATAAGGAGAGAAAACGCCATGACCAAACTCAGAACAGCCATAATCGGCTGCGGCGCCATTACGCAGCATCGTTATGCGCCGGAATTCGCCGCTCATCCGCAAGTAGAGATCGTTGCTTTCTGCGATAAGAATCGCGAGCGGGCGCAAGCATATGCAGACCGATACGGCGGCAAAGCTTACGCCGACTACAGGGAGATGCTTCACGAACAGAAGCCGGACATCGTCACCGTATGTACGCCGAACGCCTACCATGCCGAAATGACGATCGCCGCTGTGCAAGGCGGGGCCCACGTGCTCGTCGAGAAGCCGATGGCCGCGACCAAGCAGGAAGCGGAAGCGATGATCGAAGCGGCTCAACGGAGCGCAGTAACGCTGATGGTCGGCCAAAGCCAACGCCTGATGCCGCCGCACCTGAAGGCCAAGGAGGTACTCTCATCGGGTAAACTGGGGCGCGTTCTGACGTTCCGCTGTTCGGCGGGTCATAAAGGACCTGAACTGTGGAGCGTTGACGGCCGCAGCAGCTGGTTTTTCCGGCATGAGGAGGCCGTCATGGGAGCGGCCGGCGATCTCGGCATCCACAAGGCGGACTTGGTGAGATGGCTGTTGGACGATGAAGTGACGGACGTTTCGGCTTTTATCGGAAACCGGGACAAGGAAGACTCGGACGTTGACGACAACATGGTATGTATCATCCGCATGCGAAGCGGCGCAATCGGCTCGATCGTCGCAAGCTGGACTTATTATCAGGGAGAAGACAATACGTCGATCTTCTGGTGCGAGCGCGGCACGCTCAAAATCGGATTCGAGCCGGATTACCCGGTCATCGTTCAGATGAACGACGGATCGATCGAGAAATACGGCGTAGGCGGCATTTCAACCAATGACAACCAGTTGAAGAGCGGCGTAGTCGACTCGTTCGTCAATAGCATTTTAACGAATACACCGCCTTTAATCCCCGGAGAAGAAGGGCTCCGATCGCTTAAGGTCATTTTGGCCGCCTTCGATTCGACCGCAACCGGACGAACGATCTCTGTCGGATAGCCGTGTCTAGTCTACTAACTCTAACAAACGTTTATTTCCTGATATTCAGTATATTAACAAAACCTCAACGTATTGGCATCCGCTTACGACAAAATGTTCGAACGTTCGTATCTTGCAACAAAAAACAAAGGGGGCACTCCTTTATCGGAGCCCCCGATCGTTTTCATCTATCCGGCCGACACGCTGCTACTCACTGTACATGTCAGCATGCATCAACAAACGTTTCAGCACGGCCGCAGCTTCAGCACGCGTCGTTTGCGCTTCCGGTCGGAAGGCGTTTCGCTCGTCACCCTCCATCATACCTGCCTTCGCCGCAGCGGCGATATCCGCCTGTGCCCAGTCTGCTGCCTCCCCTAGATCGACAAACGAAGTGCGCTTCTCACTGGAATCTGAGATTTCAATCGGTTTGCCGGCATAACGAGCCGCCCGCCTCAGAGTAACCGCCATTTCTTGCCTTATCATCCGCGCATCTGGTCGGAAGCTGCCGTCCGGATAGCCGCCAACCAAACCTGCATGCGTGGCCGCTCTGACGTCCTCTCCATACCATTCTCCTTTGACATCCGTAAACGAAGCATCGTCGGAGATGTGGTTCAAAGCCAGTGCCCGGACCAGCATGGCCGCGAACTCGGCGCGAGTTACCGGCTTGTCCGGCTCAAAGCTTCGTTCCGACGTCCCCTGCACCAGCAGTTTGTTGGCCATCGTCTCCACGATCGATTTACCCCAATGGCCGTCAAGATCGGCAAAATGCTTTTCCGCTCGAGCCAAGGCGTAGAGGCTGTTCCCTTTTCGGTATAACTTGGCGACGGTCTTTCCGTTTACAATCCGAAAAACCGTCGGCACCGGCAGCAGTTCTCCGGTAGAATCATCCATATAGACGCCTGTCGTTTGACCGGGCTCGATATCGAAGTCAAGCTCGAACAAACGCGGGACATACCGCGCAAACGTGGATAGAAGCACGGCGTTTCCGTCCGGTGTAATCGCTTGAACTTCGAATGCCACCGGCTTGACCAGCAGATCGGCTCCGATATTTGCGGCCCCTTGCTTGACTTTGCCCGCTTGCTCATCGTTCGTTTCTGTTATGACGATTTTTATAACTGCCTTGTCTGCATCCGCGCCCAGCCGGGCAACCCATTCCTCCGTAGTGAACTCATTTAGCGGAATCGAGTAGGATAGGTTCCCGACATGCATCTCGATGGCGGCAGACGGATTTTGTTTAGCCCATTTTTGGAGCAATGCCAGCGAGACTTGAACGGGACCGTCCGCAGGAATTCGTATACGACCGGTTTGTACTTGTTCGGCGCCCATCGGTTCGGTGACGACCATTTCGCGTGTTTTTCCCTCAGTATCGCGGGGATTGTGGACGTTACCAGCGTTGCCGTTGTTCCCGTTATTGCCTTTGTTCCCGTTATTGCCGTTATTGCCATTATTCCCATTGTTCCCGTTGTTGCCGTTGTCGCGTGGTGTTATCTTTACGCTTATCGTCCCCTGTTCCGTATACGTTGTAGCCTGCAAGTCGGGGTCGAGCGATTTGACGAGAAGCAGCTTGATGTCGGCGATTCCGGCAGCTTCCGCTTTCAGCGTTAGCCGGGTTAACGATTTCGACCCGCTTTCCCCGTCGGCATTGCCCGACTTCGTCGACCCGTATCGAATCGTATTCCCTTTAACAACGGGAGCAACGGAGAGGCCTCCCGGCAACAAATCTTCCGCGCTCACGAACGAAACGCCAGCCGGCAATTCGACCGTCCATTCATAAGCGTATAATCGGTCAAGGCCTGCCCCTTCTATGGTTACTGCGAAATTGTCATTTACTTTGACGGTTGTCGCAGCAGACTTCATAGCATAAGCAGTCGACTGACCTTCCGCAGCCAGGGTCGTCGATCCTTTGACAAACCAAATCATAATCGCAAGCAGAAGTACGGCTGCGCTTGTATGTAACCATTTGCTTCTTTTCACCAAGCCATCCCTCCAGAACCGGTTATGGAAATAGTGCCCCCTTGACGAGCAAGGGGACACTTCCAGCTAACTATCCGATTATCCGATTAGCGATAAACGCCAAATCCTCGATGTCGACGACACCGTCGCCATTGATGTCCGCTTTTTTGGCCGTCGCCCAGTCGGAACTAGACGCATCTTTCCCGTAATGGGCGGCTACCAGCACGAAATCGCCGATGGTTATGCGCGAATCGCCATTCATATTACCCGTTGCCGCCGTAATGCGGCGGGATTCGAACTGTGCGAGAGCGGTGGTCAGATTCGTCTGGGCGTTTTGAACCTGACTTGGTGTCGCATTAGTCTGATCCGCCACCGCCTGTGCCGCTTGAATCGCCGCCGTGAGCGCCGCCTTCAAGCCCGGTAACGAATTGACGAAGAACGTGCCGAAGGACGTTCCGGCGATCGCCTGGTCGCGGGCGTCCGTCGCTTGCGCGATTAACGCGGTCAGCGCAGCTTTATTCAACACGCTTACCGAAACGGTATGGTCGGCCAAAGCTAATTCTGTGCCCGACTCGCTCGAAGCGGTTACCGCAGATGTTGCAAAGCTGCCGGCAGTTGACGGAGCGTCCGGCTTAACCTGGAACTTCAGCGTCAAGAATGAATTGCCTGCAGGCAGCGCCCCCGTTCCCGTTCGCGCTGCCAGTATGCGCAGCTTGCCGGTCGTTTCATTGTTCGTAATGCTGACCGCTTGCTGCGAGTAGTCCTTCGCATAACCGGTATAGGTGAACAGGGTCGGATCGTACGACAGCGTCATGTCGACGCCGGCCGCCGAAGCCGCTTGTTCCAGCGCCACATGAATGTCCAAAGTTTGCCCGGGGTTGACGGACTCCGCGCCCGGCGTCAGCTTCACGGCCGGCTGATCCTGGACCTCGACTAAGCCGACCCAATCCAAATTCATCGGGCCCATCACGTTCCACATGGTCAGATCGACCGTTCCGGCCGGCAATTCCGTTCCGGTACGGACGGTCAGCGATTTCCAGTATTCCGGCTTTGTTCCCCAGTCCGTCGTAGTCGGCGCCTCCGCCGTATACATCTGGGAGCCGAGTCGAATCAAGCGCGTCGTGACCCCGCTCGTCATCTCCCAGCCCGCTACGTATTTCAGAACAAGATCGTATTTGCCGGCTTTCGGTACGGTAAGCCGCCAGCTAATATTTTGTCCGGGAGTTTTCCATTCGCTCACACCTTTTCCTCCCGATAGAAACGTTCGCGTGCTGTACACGCTTACCGTTCCTCCGGCGGTATCCGAGAAATTTTCCGCTTCCACAAAGGAAGTCAGACCTGCCCTCAAGGCATCGTATTCGTCCGAAGCATCGGCCGGCGTCTTGGCTCCCGAGCCTGCCAAGCGCAGCTTAAGCAGCCCTGCCGGCCCATCCAAAATCACTTTCGCATTCGCCCCCAGGAACATGGTCGGCTGCACGCCGCCGATTTTTTCGAATACTAGGCCATTCGGCGCTTGAAGAACCTCATACAAGCCTGCCGCATTCGATAATGCGCCCCAGGAGGAAACTCCGCCGCGCCCGTCTCCGTATGCCGAGAGCGTTACCGTCGAAGCGACGCCGTTAATCTCAACCGGCAGCGTTACCGGTGCGGCGGGGGCCGGAGCCGGGACGTTGCTCAACAGAAGATGATGCTGGCCTGCCTCGACATTCAATGTCAATTTGTCAGAAGCAATCCAGTGGACCCCTCGCATATAGACAGCTTCCGTTACGCTGCCGCCCATCGGAATGCTGCGGTACGATTCGTCGAGAATCGCAGCAACACTTGGCGCATGCAAAATGACTTTCGTATCCTTCATACCGGTAATGGACAGCTCGTCGCCCGAGAGAGCGATCGTTGTCGTCTGCGTGCTGTCGATCAGTGTGACGCCGTTCTTGATCAGCTTGGTGCCGCCGACAAGCAAGATCGAATCGCCCTTGACCGTAGCCGCGATGCCGTCGAATTGAATGCTCCCGGCATTGACGATGCCGTTTTGCGCATTACGGACGTAAACGTCCGTACCGTCATTGAAATGCAGCTTCCGGTAGGTGCCGTGATCTTCGGATGCGATGTTCTCAGGTGCGGAACCCAACTGGTAGGGTACATAGGTGGAGACGATGGTCGCGTAGTCCGTCCTTGGCGTCGTAAAACCGGCGTGCTGCCGTGTGCGCCCCGTATAACTGTTCTTCGGAGGCTGCTCGATGCCGTCGGCATCGAGATATTTGTCGGTTAAGGATGCCATCAAATTCGGATAATGCAGCCTTACTTTCAGAGCCGCCTTGTTCTGGACGATCGTGGCGCCGCTCTGATCGGCATCGAGCGTCATATTTTTATCGGCGTGCAGCCAATATTCGAAGTTGGAGCCGCCCGGTTCCCGCGCTTTCAAATTGTCGACGACGACGAATGCGCCCGGTTTCACGTAGATGACGCTCCGCTGAGCCTGATCCAATCCGATGTTGTTGCCCGGATCGGTATTGTAGGCCGTTGTGGCGTCGCCTACCGCAGCGTCGAAATCCCTGTTGGTCGCGAAGCCAGTGATTTGGCCCGAAGCCTTCATATCCCAATTTTTTTGCCCTCTTTTGCCGTCGTACGTAATGGCATTTTTGGCGAACGTTTGCTTGGCATATTTCGCATGATGATCGGTCGCGTAAGCATCGTAAAATCCGCCGTCTACCGCGAGTTCCTCGCCGAACGCGTTGATGATGATCCCGTTTTGATCCGCATGACTGTGATTGTAGCTTCCGAATGGACTGGATCTGAAAAAGAGCGAAATGCGCTTCGGATCGAATAAACTGGAGTGCATCGCTACCAAGCCTATGGTATCGAAATATTTCGCCGTCGGCATCTCTACCGGAGGGCGCGGCGTCAAGCTGGCGTCCTCATACAGGTAGGTGAAGATGTTGTCGTAATTATACGGACTCGTCGTTTGTGCAAACCACTGCATGACCGGATTTTGGAGCATTTGCGCATTACGAATCGTATTCGAAGCGGTGTAAGTCGGTGCGACGACATTGATGTCGTTGCCGAATACGCCGTTCTTCTGGCCGACCGGAAGAACGTAGAGCGGAAACCATGATTCGTTGCGCGAAAACGCCTTCCGGTACAAATTTAAGCCGGTAGCTGTATAGATCACATCCATGATCTCTTTGTTTGCCGCGGACGACCAGTTCCAGTAGCCGCTCCCATTCCCCCATCCGCCGTCCTCTCCGCCCCATGGCGGCAGCAAATTGATGTAGGAAGGCACGATCAGATTGAACCATTGCTGCGCCTTCTCCGATACGACGCTTCCGTTCACACTGATATTGTCATGCAGGAGCGAGGTCGCAATGATGCCCAAATAACCGAAAACCGTCCATCCATGCGAATCGTAGGGCTTTGACGAAATCGGCAAATCATCGTACAGCACGTCGTCCGCAATCGTTTGGGCTCGCGCCATAATCATCGTAAGAGCCTGTAGCTTCTCCTGTTGACTGAGGCGATCATAAATCCAGTCATACGCCATCGCGCTCTTATAGGCGATATCCCGGTGAACCTGATCGTCGCCGCCAGTTGCAGGCGTATAGGAAGTCGGACCTACGTCCGTTCTCCACGTGGCGAGATTCAATAACCGCGATTTCGCATAATCGCCATATGCCGTATTCCCGGTAATCAAATAGACGAAGGCGGCGTTCATCATTTTGCCTGTTTCCGTCACGGTTTGCGTGAGTACATTCGGGCCTGCGCCATTTGCGGGCGGCACAGGCTCGCCCTGTAGCGTAGTGTCATTCAGGTTGACTTTACTGAAAATCCGATCGTACGTCGCCTTGCCGCCGCCGTCTTTCCTGGCACGGAATGCGCTGAGATTGGAAGGATTCGTCAAAATGCGTGGGTGCGAGGTTGACACTTGGCTCAGCAGCTCCGAAAGGGGCGGCACCGGGAACGGAACGGCATCCGCATCAATCCGGAATTTTCGGACATCGCTCCAATTCGACCATCCCGCCGTCTTATGAAAACGAACTCTCCAGAAGTAGGATTGCCCCACGGCGAACGTATTCGGGAAGTTATAATAGTTGGTTGAGATATCGTTCTTTTGATAAACAACGTTTTGGAAAGCACTGTCATTCGCCACCTGCAATTCATACAGATCGGCGCCAACAATGAAAGGCCATCCGAAATCGGGCGGATTCTGTGTCGTAACCAATTGATCCCCCGGTTGAAAGTGCCGCGTTTGAGCCGGTTCAAGCCCTGTTGGCCATTGGAGTTGACCGGCAGGCGTCGGCGTTGGGGTCGCGGCCGGCGTCGAAGAGGCCGTCGGAGTCGGAGCCGGGGTCGAATCGGATGCCGTTAACGACGCTTGATCGAAATAGACGTCGGCCGATTGTGCACCCAGCGTAGCCAACTCCACTTGCACATCGGTTGTCCCTGCAGGCGGAACGGCCGTTACGGTCAACGTTT
Organism: Paenibacillus contaminans; assembly: GCF_003285015.1. Taxonomy (GTDB): domain Bacteria; phylum Bacillota; class Bacilli; order Paenibacillales; family NBRC-103111; genus Paenibacillus_V; species Paenibacillus_V contaminans. Next base: position 287,070 of record NZ_QMFB01000004.1, read on the forward strand.
CCCAGCCTCCATTGCCCGTCGACGTTGCGTCCGCGGACTGTTGTCCGTATGCGCCGAAGAAATTCAAATACAGATGTCCGCTGCCCGCTAACGCCTTAGTCTTGACGGTTGCCGTATATGCTTTACCGGATACGATTGGGGTAATCGGACTTTTCAGGCTATAAGCATCCGCAACCGAGTTATCGACGATGTGCAGCGACTTTTTGCCGTGAGCATACACCGTATTGGTCACCGTTGCGATACTGGCCGTCACACCGTGGTCGACAGCCGTCCAGCCGTTCGGCCTCGTGCCCGTTATGGCTTCGAAGCTCGGATTGGGCAGCAATTCGGTCGTCTTCAGCGACGCGTCGTCCACATACGCGATACCGGTACCGGCCGAGCTCGGGATAAGGAGCAGCATCTCGATATTCACAGTGGTCGCCGGAGGCGTGTCGGTAACCGTAATCGTCTGCCAGCCCGGCGCAGCATTAGCCATCGAACCTTTCTGCGTGAAAACATTGTTGGCATCGAAATAACGGATCAGCATCGAAACCGCGCCGGACTCGACCTTCGCTTTGACGCTGGCCGCTATCGAGGTGCCCGGGGAATAGGCCATCCACTGGCTTCTTATCCCTGCCGCTGTGGCTGTTGTGTTGTCCGTGAGCTTTACGCTCCGTGTCCCTTCCGCCGCTTGATCAGTGACCGATTCGACCGTCACATCGGGCTTATTGTCGTACATGCTCCAATTTGCGGGCATTGTGCCTGATACCTGCTCGAAGCCGGGATTGACAACCAGCTCGGAACCCATGACTGGGTTCGTGACGGCGGCATGGGCGAATTGAAACGAAAATAAATTCAAAATCAGACTACATCCCATTGCAAATGCGATTGAAATAGCCATTCTGCGCTGCCACATGCTATTGATCAATTTGTTCGCGAATACAGCAGGCGACGGGCTCGAAATAGGCTTAGCCGTCCCCGATTTGCTCCCTATACAAGAAAAACCGTCAAGTAGTGCTGTTTTCAGGATAGTACTCTTAATCCCATATGTACTTCTTTTCATCCTCTTCAAGTTGAACACACCGTCCCTTTTTGAAAGTCTCGGCAAGCATACCCTCCGCTGATTGTTCACTTACTTGGTAATCGCAACGCCAAAAAATTAGCAATGCCTTTCTACACCCAAGTTGTAATCGCTTACAATTAGTTCCCCCTCCTTTCATCGCCATCATAAAGCAGCAGTCGATATCGGTAAATCAACAGATCCGATAAACCTACAACAACTCTACGTTTTTCTTAGAATACTTTCAGTTTTCGAGAAAACGCCCACTGATTCGCACTCATGTTTTTGTCGTATATTGTCCAGCTTGCCGGCATACAAAAAAACTGCACGGGAAAGATCCCGGCAGTCTGCGAAAGTGCTCGTATTTTATTTATCTTGGCGTTAATCTGTGGTAGTGATCCAAGGAGACCCGCCCGAGCAGCTCGCCCCCTGTGCTGAAACGGTGCAGCTCGTCCACGATGAAATCGCAGAGTCCCCGTTTCAGCAAGCCGTGGAACCCGCCGATATGCGGCAAGCATAGAACGTTCGGCAGGGTCAGCAGTTCATGATCTACAGGCAACGGCTCCTGGTCGTACACGTCAAAAGCGGCAAGTATGCGGCCTTTGCGGAGTTCCTCCAAGAGGGCCGTTTCCTTCACGATCGGGCCGCGGGCCGTATTGACGAAGAGTGCGCCATCCCGCAGCCGCTGCAGCTGCTCCTCCCCGATCATCCCTTGCGTACGAGGCGTCCAGGTATTATGGAGAGAAACAATGTCGCTGCGCTCGAATAGCTCATTCAACCCGCAGAGCTCTACGCCGAGCGCGTCCGCTTCCTTCTGCGTGCAATAACTGGAGCTCAGCAGGATTTGGGCGCTAAAAGGCTGCAGCATTCGGATCACCTGCCTGGAAATTTCGCCGAAGCCGACAAGACCGATCACTCTGCGCGTCACACCGAGAACCGTTTCTCGGTTATTGCCGCTCCACTGGCCCAGTTTAAGCCTGGCGCTGTAGCCCGCGAAGTTCCACGCACCGGCGAACATTAGACCTATAGCACATTCTGCAGTCGAATGCGCCAGCACTCGATTGGCCGAGGTGACGGCAATCGACGCGGAGAACACGTCCTCGCTGACAATGGACGCTACGCTGCCAGCCCCATGCCCGATAAACTTCAGCTTCTCGGCACGCGCGAGCACTTCCGGAGTGAAAAAGGGCGAACCCCAGGAAGTGATGCAAGCATCGTACTCGCCTATTCGATTAGCCAAATGATCACTTGTAAACCTTTCATTTATTGGAATAAAATCAACCTCTGAGAAGCTCAACAGCTTGCTCAGCACTGGCTCCTGCCAAAACATGCCGCGCAGTCCGGCATCGGCGATCGTCACTAACGTTTTCATGTGCAAACCTCATTTCTTAAGAGATTTAAGGATCATACGCATAAAGTCCGCATAGGCTGGAAAAATGATCGCAGGCTCCATGCCGGGAACCTGCAGTTCCTTCCGCCACTTGGTTTCCCACTCCAACGAATAATAACCTGTATAACCTGCACTTTCCAGCATGCCTACTATTGAAGCGACGGGGATCTTCCCTTCGCCAACCTTCGTATACTTCCAGTTCAGCTCCATCTGATCTTCGAAGGGAACGCCGTCCTTTATATGAATGTGAACGCACTGCGATCCCAGTAATGCAAGGGTGTCTGCAGGCGATTCCCCCTCTTCCAGAGGGTGGATCAGATCATAAATGACAGCGCAGTTCGGACGGTCCACATCATCCAGCAGCGTGCGTAGTGCCCGGCCCGTGGAAAACTCATTATGCGTTTCGATCCATACCTGCACGCCAGTTGTCGCCGCATAATCACAAGCTTGCCGGATGTACGCTACAAGCTCTGCATAGGGTATAGCCGGAACCTGTTCGTCTCTGCGGTTTCTGAAATAACCGAGGAATATCCGCACTCCGCTAGCCTTCAAATCTTGCGCCAAGGAAACCACCTTACAAAAATGCATAAGCTGCGCGGCATCCCCCTCGCTGCCTGTCAAACAAACGCCGGAACCGATATCAATAACGCGCAGCCCCGCTTCCTCCACTTTTCTCAGAACAGCGCTTCTCTCGTCCTTTGTCATCTCGACAGAGATCCCCCAAACATTCCCTTCCCTGAGCTCCAAACCTTGAAATCCGTATTGCTTCGCCATATCCACCGTCTCGTCCAAAGACCAGCCGTCACACGGGATTGTACTGAAGGCTAAACGCTGCATGCCGCTTTCCCCATTTCCGTAATGATAACTTAGATTCATTCCCATTATGGCAGGCCGGTTTCGCGAGCGCTTTTCTTTTTCCGCGAATTCTTTGTACATTTACGCGAAACCGACTGAACTTTTATGCGAACTGAATTCCGGAAGCTTCCCGCCGTCATGTGGGAACAGAAGCCATCCCTTTTCCACATATACTTTGAACAATGTTGCGAATCCGTGTACCATTATCAGTAGAGACGAAGAATTTATGATAATGGCGGTGGACATGATTGATGTCTGATTATCCGATCTATGCTTACCGAGACATGCTCGACGAGTCATTTCCTTTTAAAATCGAGATCCGCAGGCCGCACTCGATGAATCGCTCCCTTCACGCACACGAGCATTTGCAGTTGTGCTACCTATTGTCCGGCAGTTGCCTTCATTGGGCGGCAGGCCGGCAGTATGTGTTGACTAAGGGAGATCTCTTCTCGATCCCGCCCTTTCACGAACATCGGTTGGACCCCCGCGATGCGATGGATTTCGTCATGATTCAGGTGGATTTTATGCCCCATGCGATTCACGATAGTTTTCGGGATCTGGCGCACATTCAAACGTTTGTTGATTTCGCCTATATCAGACCTCTTATTTCTGAAGCCGATCTGATGCCCAAAATGACGCTTCCCCCTCCCACTCAATCCGTGGTCGAAAACCTGCTAAACGTTATTCTCACCGAATGGGAGGGACAAGAAGAAGGCTATCGGTTGGCAATCAAAGCGGAACTGCTGAAGCTTCTCGTCATTACCTGCAGGCAATATAAGCGCTATTCGCATACTCAAAGTCAGCAAGAGCGTCAAAAGGTAACCCACCATCGGAACGCTTTTTATAAAGCTATCAACTATATGGTGACACATTACAATGAGGATCTCCATTTGGAAGAGGTAGCGTCCAAAGCGTTGATGTCGCCCTCCTATTTCAGCTATATGTTGAAGCTGGTGAAAGGGAAATCCTATATTGAGCTTTTATCCGCCACTCGTATTCAAGCCTCAATGGAGCTCCTGGCAGGAACCGACCTCAATGTGACCGAGATTGCTTCCCGAGTGGGCTATAACCATGTAAGTTATTTCAATAAAACGTTCAAGAAACATACGGGCTTAACGCCCGGAGACTATCGCAAGCATCACATTTAGCGAAAATGTGCATTATATGGTTTTGACAAGAACTTTATCCCATAAACACAAGAAGCCGCTATTTACGCGGCATTTAATGAGATTAAGTTCTTGTCACCCGACAGCCGAGTTCATCGTCGACGACAAGAACAGCACAGCCTATGTATCGCGAAAAAAACGATAAAAATTGAGGTAAATCGAGTCCCTCTCATTCGGCAATGGTGAGCAATCCATGTCAATAATTTGAAGTATTGCTTGATCATAGAGATTTTTAATCACAACAGAATCCATACAAGCATCCCCCTATCTACAAAAAAGGAACGAAATCTTTCGTTCAATCTATATAAATTATGGTCTCATCCCATTTGTTCTACAAGGATACAAATAAACAAAGCAGGTTACGCGGACCTGCTCTGTTTATTTATCTTTATTAAGTTATTTATGTAACCAGCTTAACTCACATACATGGCGAGAAATCGCTTCTGTATTTCCTCAGGTTCCAAGATTTCAAGTGTGGTTGAGATCATCCAATAATGTCCGAATGGATCCTTCACACTTCCCGCTCGTTCACCGTAGAATTGATCGGCTATCGGATTAACGATTGTCGCTCCAGCTTCAACCGCCTGATGGATCAACTTATCTGCATCGTCGACCAAAAGATGGATACCGACCGTTGTGTTGCCTATCGTTTCCGCCCCTAAAATACCGTATTCGGGATATTCTCCAGCGAGCTGTATGAGAGCTCCGCCGATTGCAATTTCAGCATGAGCGACTTTGCCTTCCGGCTCCGTCAAGCGATATTTCTCTACGGCATCGAAAGCCTTCTTGTAGAACTCAATCGCCTCCGCAGTGTTCTTGATCCATAGAAACGGGGTTACATTAACCATTTACATCCACCTCTCTTTTTTCACAATTTTAACCGCCCCTCAAACGAGGGTATAGTAAAAAATTGACCCTTTAGTTATGGACCGCAACATGATTGTGATGCCTGACTTGCGCCGAGAAATAATCAGTAGGATTAAGACTGGAGAAAGCCTGAAAATCCTTAATAAAATGCATCTGATCATAATATCCGCAAGCGATAGCAACATCCAACCAATTGACGCACTTCGTGCGGTCTAATCTATTCAATACCTCCTGAAAACGACGAAGGCGACAGAAGAGCTTCGGCGTCAACCCCACTTCTTCTTTAAAAATCTGAATAAATCTCCGTTGACTTAAACCGATTTGATCGATCACATCCGAAAGGGGTCTTGTATGCGGCAAACGCATAAACTCGTTAAGTGCGAAGCTTACTGCCGGATGTCGTATCAGTGGTCGGGAAGCCAGCTTGATCAGATTTGCTTCAAGTATTCGAAACTTATCAACCACCGTTTGTGATTGAAGCAGCATCTCACGCAGATCATAGGCGCTTGCGCCCCACAGTGCATCCAAGGAAACATGCGTATTATGTAGTTCATTCACTGGCATTTTAAGAAATGGGGAAATGCCGCCCGGTTTGAAATGTATGCCCAAAACTGTGGTCTCTGCGGAAGTATCGATAATGAAATATTCGGAATGCGGCCCGCAAATAACAGAGCTGCCGTATGTCCGCAACGGGTCCTTATACTCTCGGTCGAACAATTTAATCTTATCGTCATGCAGGTTGATCACGAGTTCAATCGAACCATCAGGCAGCGAAAGCTCCTTCGAATGAGGTGGTGCATATCCTTCAAAATACCAGAAATAATCCACAAAACCTGACAATGGCGCTTTTGGCGTATACGTTCGTATCAGCATGGCATATGCGCGACTGGCTTTATGGACGTGAAGTCCGCGGAGTCGCTCCGTCCTTTCTTGGGGTACTTTGCGCGTTTGGCAAGCCGAAATCATGAAGTATCATCGTTGTTGATGGACGAATTTGAGTAGGGTAGCCAGCCGCCAACGCTTAGGTCCCCTGCTGTACGAAGTGAAAACCTGCTTTGCGAAGCTCAGGTATTGCCTTCATGACGCCCTCGGCGGTATCCTTCTCCGGGTGTGGTCTTGAGGTACGAGATCATCTAGTCGTATATACATCAATTATCTGCTGTTTCTTTAGCACGGGAAAGGTCACTTGAAAAAATGTAATCCCATTCTTCGCCTTTCAATCGATCCGCTAGAGCACGTGCTTGTTTTCTACCAATCTCATTAAGCGGCACGTCACTTTGACCTTGAACTCGCTTTTCAATATTCCAATCTGTAATACCATGCCTTATTAATCCAATATGTGTCATAGATAACCCCCCATGTTTTCAATTCCTTTTTTAGTAATAACAAACGAGAATAATAAGCTTATTTTCTAATTTTAACACTACATTGGCGTCAATTGATTTTCAACTAACCTCCGGTTAAGAAACGGCAGCCGATCATTCTCTGGCCGGCTTCCGTCATGTATTTATTGAGCTCTTGTATCCGATAGTTTAATCATTCCTTTTCGTAACCAGTGGACCCATTTCTTTCAGTGCAGTACGACCCCACTGCTCTATGAGCTTAAAGTAACTATCGGAGTCATGCATTTGTGAGGCAACATCGGCGATCGTCATGGTCCAAGCAACCTTGGGTTGTGGTATTGCATTCAATGGTCTTCGAATACCCTTGGTGCTCCCTGGTCCTATGGCCATATCTTGACGAATTAACTCCGTGGGGTAACCTTCCTCCAGATGCCTCCGTAATGCGGATTGCACCCAGACATACATATCATCGCTGTAGCCTTCATGTTGAACCATGTACGAGGCAACAGTTAGAAAGTGCACTTGCCCGTAGCTAGGATCAGTGAATTCAAGTGCCATAAATTCATTGAATATCGATTCGCATGTATTCTCCTGAGAAAGTTCAGCACCACACTTAGCACAAATATCCAATACGATTACCTCCTATGCATCGTTTATTCTTTGGCCTTATTCCTAGCATATTTTTGGACGTAACCATTTAAATCACGCAATAAAAGTAAGTGATCCTTCGAATTTTGATTCTCCTTGCAGTTCTCCAAACGTTCTACAACATCAATAATGAGAATTACCATATTCTCAAGCTCTTTTACTAAGTCCAATAAAGGAAGATGTTCCAGACTTATGGTATGTTACGCAGTCCAGCGCTTGTTGATTTTGTATTTTCATCAAAAATGGAAAACCGGCTTAAATACAAGGCGGTTTATTTAGCTATCGTACCCGTCCCACGGTTTTAAGGGTTTATCTCACGTAAACTCAGTCATTCGCAGGATTTCGTCACCTTGGAATGCATAGATCTTAGAAAATGAAGTCGACATCCCCGTCCGGTCCCCAAGTTGGGCATGGGAAGATAAAAGAAACGTACGCTTTGGAACTTTTCCCCAAGTTATTCGTTTACTGCACGCATTCTCCACAATCTCCCTGGTAGTTTACCATCCCACGGCTCTACGGGTCTATGCCCTTACATTCCTTCGTTACACTTATCCAAGGCGTGGAGACCGATAGCGTTTAGCTGATGGGTCTGAGCCCTTATCGGGTACGAACTCGGTCCTCCGTGCTTTCTTTGTAAAATCCCACGAATGAGTCAATATATGTGATCGTTTAATCAGTCTTATGCAGCTTGAATGCATGTAGGGGCAGCTTTTTCAGGAGAAAAAGTCTCTCCCCGCCCAACAATGCCGATGATGATTCGTGCCAGTTTTCCAAGCAGTGTAAATACCGACTGTTGCTTTTTCATTTGCTAGACTTGAACATTATGCACATGCAGTTGACGGAACACAGGATGATTTCCAACGAGTTGGAGCGTAGCCAGATACAGATATTTTAGCAGCGTAGCATCGCCCCTTTTAGAAAGCACAATCTGTCCCTTGTGTTTCCCCGAAGTACTCTCGGCCATAAAAAAAGCGGACTGCCGCTGCAATCTGCTTCATTTCACTATTGTCCCCGTTAACTTCATGCTAACATCAATTGCGTGGTTGCCTAGAAATAACATTCAAACCATCTGCTCTATACCCATTTGTTCGATCCGCCCGAAAGGTAAGCTGTACTGTTTCAGAGCTATTACCTTTTATGACTATTCCTTCTATCATGAATTCAGATACATGGTGATCCGACTTTATTATCGGTAGCACAAAGCATCTATGAAGAGAAAATCTGTTTGATACCCTTCTCTCAAGACGCTCATAATTTTAGGATGGAGTTCTAACATTAAAGCTTGTTGCACTAATTGACACTGAAACGTTGTATTGGATTCTGAGGACGATAGTGCAATAAACATCATCAGGCAGGTTTGCAGGAAAGCGGAACTTCGAGGAAATTGGATGATAACCCAGAAACAGAGTGAATAAACTTATGAAGAAGGATCTATTTATCTCCAATGAAAAGGAGTACGGTAATGAAATTCGGTGACATAAACCATCTGCTCTTTTCTGTATCGAACCGCACTAACGACTACTTAGTGAGCTGCCCTGGATGCTGTCAGCTTGATCTAACAGTATTGCCTTCGGTTTTTGATGATTGGCCGTAAATTGAACAAACCAAATAAATAATGAAGCATTTCTTTAAAGAAAGGATCAGCGTTGATGACACATCATATTAAAACCTTTGATACATAAGGGGTCATACTGTTTATAATGTTAAAATGACAATATATTATATTATTATTACAAGGTGCACAAATCACAGGACATAGATAAAACAATATCCGTCACCAGAAAGGTGACGGATATCTCTCGATTGCGAACTTTAAATCCAAGGCCTGCCTAGAAGCTGTTATGAAAGAGTTTATGCCGGATAAAGTCCCGTCAAATATGTAGAGCCGAGAAGCCCCCGACCTCTAAACTACCATACTCACGAAGTATATTCACGAAGTGAGGTAGACAACGAAATATCCACTTGTTTTCCCGAGCGATTCCCTTATCATGATGATTAAACGGAGGTGGCGCTGTATCGACAAAATCAAAGTGATGCTAGTCGAAGACGATATCGAATGGCAGCGCGGCATATGTGATTTTTTGGGCGGTCATCCGCAAATCGAGATCGTGTGCTGCGTCTCCAGCAGGAAAGAATGCCAGACTGCTCTTCAAAATACCGCAATCGACGTTGTGCTGATGGACATTATGCTTGGGGAACAGTCCGGAACCGGCCTCGATGCTGCATTGGACATTGCGTATGAGCATCTGGCGGTCAAGGTGATCATGCTCAGTTCGGTTGATTACGATGACGAAGTGTTTTATGAAGCGTTTTTGAGCGGGGCGTACGATTTTGTTTACAAGAACGACTTCGAGCAGTTGCCCAATGTCATTGCCGAATCGCTGGAAAACAAGACGTCCAAATACGGCAGCCGCTTACGAAAGCTTGTATTCGACAAGAAGAAAGAACTGCTCACCCCTCACGACTCCGAGCTGCTGCGGCTTATTGGGCAAGGGCGGACACAGCAAGAAATCTCACAAATGAACAGTGTCAGCCTAGCCGCCGTCAAGAAGCAGGTAGGCAGACTGCTGGAAAAGTTCAATTGGTCCGGCTCCAGCAAGGAATTGGCGGACAAATGCTTGAAGTGGGGCTTGCTAGACAAACCTTGATACGCCCCCTATAAATCACCATCCATTGCCCGTTCATCATGGCAGTTGATGGTGATTTTTCCATTTCACGCATTTTAATATCCGGTAGACAAAATATTGTCCACTAGCCAGGCGGCAGTCAGGATAGTAGGATATACCCATCGACATAATCTGTCAGCATATAACTTTAGACCCATTCGGAGCGTGATACGATCAAATGCCATACTACTATTTCAAGGAAATATGGACACCGCTCAAACTGCTTGGCATCAGTATTTTTAAGGACGAAGAGGACCGGATTTGGTATAAGCTATGGAAGTACAAGAGAAGGCAGTTGTAGATTGGCAACAGGAGGAACCCGCGAGGTGACCGGAAGCAAAGCGCATTCACAGCATGCTCCATAGCCATACGAGACCACAGCTCCCTGTGCTCGTATGGCCATTCCTATTTCCGGATATGTTTCGGTAAATAAACACAAACAGATTGCCCAATATGAACTTTTCATGGTAAAACAAGGGAGACACTTCTATATGACTTTTGCATCACGGCGCGCGAAAGCGGCGGGGGAGGGACGAAACGATGATCGCCGTGATCTATTTGCTTGTGTTTGGCATCATGGTGCCGATCAGCGTCTATTTGCTGGCCAAGCATCGCCGAAGCAACCTCGTTTTCTGGGGCGCCGTCACGCTTTTGTGTGCTGGCTTGGGCGGATTGCAAGTAGCGCTTGAACGTATTGCGATCCCCTACTTCGCAGACAACGGCATGCCACTGATCCGGGTAGAAACGCTCATATGGATATCCGATAAGCTGAACAACACGATTCACTCGGTTCCTTATTGGTCCATTCTCATCTTTTTTCTGAATTACGCCGGATTTTCGAACAAAATCCTCAACTTGATATTATCCATGCCGGTTTGGATCTCCATTTGGAACGATAAAATTGAAGGTATTACGGAGCCTGTGATGAATTATCCCTTTATTTTGTCATGGGGGGTTCCTTACGCCGGTTGCTCGGTTTTGCTGCTCCTCTATGTGCTGTTCAAGGAAAGAAATTGGCCGAAAGCTCCTCGCCATCTGGGAACCGCCGCCATCTACCTGTTGCCCGAAACCGCCCTGATCTTGTATCAAAGCGATGGCTGGTATACCCACTTAGACGCGAATCTGTTGATTTATCTCTCCATCCTGTTACTGTTCAGCTCCTTGTTGGTAGTCACCTTGTACCTTAACCATACATTCCTGGGCGTTAATCGCGAAAACATGTCCGGCAAAATACAAATCGGAACGAGAATGATGCAGCACGCATTCAAAAACTCCGCAGGCAAAGTCAAACTAAACGCGCTCAATCTACGAAACAGTCTGAAACGCGGAAACTATGAGGATGCCGAAAGGCAATTGGACTATTTGCTGTCAGCGAACGATCATCTGCTCGGCATGATGGATAAGCTGTCCTACACGATGAGGAACAAAATCACGCTGAAGCCAGAAACCCATGATTTGCTGAAGATTGCGGAGGAAGTCGCAGCCCCGTTCAGCTTGCAGACAAATATGATCTTCCTGATCCCTTCAACGTCCGTTTCGGTCCAGATCGACAAAGAGCTCGTTATCGAATGCTTGACGAACATTATCGACAATGCCCTGGAAGCAATGGACGGCTCCGGCAAGATCGAGATCGGATTGCTGTGCAGAAAAACAAAAGTCGCTCTATCCGTTACCGATTCGGGAAAAGGGATGGATCGGATACAGCTTGCCAGTATTGCGGAACCATTTTATTCCACTAAAACGAAATCCGGACGCAACTTCGGACTGGGCATGTACTATGTCAAGAAAGTCATGGATGCGCATAAAGGAAAGCTGCAAGTATCTAGCCAGTTAGGCAAAGGGACATGCGTTACGCTGGAGTTTCCGGTTCGCCAAAAACGGCAGATTGACAGCTAAGCGCTGCCACAGCCGGATTCTGAGTATCGATGCGGTAGCCGTCCCTTTGACCCTGTTCACCACTTTCTAGTCCTCCTAAAGTGGTGATAGGGTCTGTTTTTCGTTATAGAACAAATTCGTTAGGGAGCGTCAAGAAGTTTGTGTATTTGGTTTTAGGTAGGTTATCCATCGGAACGATGGATGATAAATGGTTCTCAGGGGGTGGGGGTACCCCCACCGAAATTTTGGATTACATTTCCATTTTCGTTTCGTTTGGATTGGTGGTTTCATAGCGTTCCCGATACAGTGCTAACGGCTTGAAGAAGTTTCTTTCAGATTCGAACTTTACTGCCCGTTACTTCAATGAACATCAAAAAAAGAGCTGCCCTTGCGGCAGCCCCACACTAGCGTTCTCCGTTAGTTGAATCATTGCTCATATCTTCAAGGCTTATTTCTTGTAAAAATTCATCATCACCAACTATTTCGAGTATTGGTTTATCAAAAGCCTGTTTTATGTGGTCAATGTTGGATAATAGTTCATCATAAGAATACCTGTTCATTACGTTCTTATCCCAAATCCAAGAAGTTGGTTTATTGTCATCGTCATAGTAAACTTCACATACGGCAAAGGATGTAAAATCATCATTCCATTTCTTTTTGATAACTCTATATCCCCAGGAACTCATTGTTCCATCCTCCTTATTTTTCTTTCAACTATCGTACCCGTTAGCACAATGAATGCACTATAGTTATCGTTTTATTTCTTTTTTAATGTTAGATATTTAATTACGCCATCTTTACTATCCGCATTAAAGAACACTTGGTTATCTCCCGCCTCATAATACAGATACCATCCGCTTTCAATGTCGTTTAATCCTTCTTGTATTGGCTCACCAATAACTTTTTTCAATTCATCAACTGTATATTTCACTGTATCTCCGCCTACTCGAATTGCGCTGACACTATTATCCGAATTACCAAAGAAATAATAATAATCAAACCATGCAGAATATTGCGTTTGCCAGCTTCCTGTTTTTTGAGGCTCCCCCCATTTTTGCATGACTTCATTTTTGGAGGACATAATTCCAAATTCAATTCCTTTGATTTTGCCTTCTGAAGCATAGGAAAGAAAGTCTTTATCCAAGGGGAGTTTTTTGCTTAAATTCGTTTGTTCAATTGAAATCGTTCTGGTCGTGTCCTCATATTTAACAAGAGCACCCATGGACTCAGCTACAAAACGAACAGGTACATATGCATGACCGTTATAGTTCAATACCGTATATTCACTGCCGATTTCTTTGTTTTGTCCATTCACTTCGAATTTCGCTGGAAATAAGTATGCTTGAATAGTGTCTGCGGCATATACAGCAGTCGTAGCTGTCAAACCAACTCCGCAAATTAGACCTAAAACAAACTTTTTCAAAATTCATCACCCCTTTTTTTATTACAATAATTTACAGACGAAGTGATTAGGTAGTAAGTTTCGCCATTTTTTCAATTTTTATCAACTCCACTTACACGCAGGTATTCCACATAACTGCCCGTATAGCGGAACAAGCTGCCAATAGTGCCGGCATCGTTACCCATTAGTTCAGTCCATGGTCATCATCAATCATCCATGAAAACTCTTTAGCAATTAAGTTTGCAATTTCAGATATCGATTGTTCTAAAATATCATCTATATACGCCACGTTCCATGCTCGGTATATAATCGGGTTCAGACGCCCCCAGTGCACGCGCATAGACAGGAAGCCATTGTACTGCGGATGCAGACTCGTCATCCACTATATTGACCGGTCCGGAAGGCCATCCAAGCGCGTGCACAGCCGCGTTCGCCGCATCCTCCACATGAATGAAGGAGCTGATCCCATCGGTTGCCGGCATTTCCTTTCGCAGCACTTGTTCAGCTATATGCCCGGTGCGCTCGTACCATGTTCCCGGCCCATAAAATATTCCATAACGAAGAATCACATACTCCGGTAATGCCGTAACGGTTTGTTCTAACGTAGCGACTGCGTCTACCATCCTAATCCGGGGCTCAGGTGCGTTCAAATCCAAAGGAATATTCTCGGTTGACGGCCCATCTCCCGGTTCGTAGACCCACGAAATGCTTTGCGCGACGATGCGAGTTACCCCTGCTGCCTGGGCAGCTTCGACCAGATTTCGAGTACCTTCCTTTCGGATCCTGGAAGTCTCGGAAAAGTTCATATCGCTTAAAGAAGTGAGTTGATGGATAACCGCATCCGGCCGCACTTCGGCCATTGCCGCAATGATGGCTTCCCGGTCAAACACATCGGCTAGTAAAACGTGAGCGCCCATACTTTTCATAACATGGGCATTACGCTCGCTGCGGGTTATTGTCACAACCTCATGACCTACCTGCAGCAGCCTCGGAAGAAGCTGCCGGCCTACTGCCCCGGATCCTCCTGCAACAAAGATTCTCATACACTTACCTCCTGTCTGTTTCACATTTTTGAAGATACCTGCCCCATCCTCATATCATAGAAGACAATGAAGAGGATACTTTTGTGACAATACAGTAAAAAGGCATCTAAGTGTGCCATTTATCGAATGCCAGTATCCTGCCCGTTCAATCAACTTGATCCCCCATTATCCGCAGGAATCGCCCCCTTTAATTTCCTAGACAACAAAAAACGCCCGGATGATCAGACGATCATCGGGCGTTTTTCCCCCTGTAAATCAGGTATAAATCGTTATTCCCACATTTGCCGCAGAGACCCGATATCCGCTGTCAGAGCGGCTCTCGCCTGTGCGGAAATTTGGTTCTGATGCGCCGTGTTGTTCATATGCTTCATGAAATCGTCCAAGCTTTTCAGTGCTTGCGTCGTCCGGCCGGCATCCCAATGATGGACGGCTTGCATCATATTGTTGCGAAGCTGCGAAGCAATGGCATGGCTGAGCTCGCCCACCGCCTCGTAGGCGTCAATGAGCTGCGTGATGGAAGCCGGGCTTGTCGCAACTTGAACGGTTACCGTTTCCTGTATCCGGTTGCCGGCATGATCCTCAACCCATATGCCGATCGTATGGGTACCCAATAAACCGGCCCAATTCAGCGGCATCCCTTCCTGATACGCTTGACCGTCGACTGTCATCCCTTGCGAAGCTAAGCCGGATAGGCCATCGGTCGCCTGAAGAGTCAGTACGACCGGACGGCTATCTTCTACAACAGCTCCATTCGACAACACTTCACCGCCTGCCAGCAGCGTGAATGCAGGGGCCGTCTTGTCGACGCCGATCTCAAGCGTCTGCTCCGCCTCCGCGTTTCCGGCCCGGTCGACCGAATGGTACCGCAGCGTATATCGTCCTTCGCCGGCGGTAATCGGAGCGCCGTATGGCGCGGTCTCCTCGCCTTCCATTCCGCCCTGGCCATACACGCTTTGCGTTACGGACCATCCGTAATGCGTGGACTCGATTCCGGAATGGGAATCGGCGGCGTTCAACGCAAGTTGAATATCCGAAACATACCAGTCCCCATTCCCCTTAACCCCTGTAACGAAGGGGACAGTAACGGGCGCATCGTTATCCACTTTGACGGAGATGGAACGCACGGGTTCCGTTCTCCCTTCCGCATCCTCGGAACGAAAAGACAACGTATGCTCGCCGCTTGCCTGGATGACGATCGGAGCGGTATACGAATTCCAGCTCTGCCCGCCATCCAGACTGTATGTTGTCCTCGCTTCAGACGAAGAAGAGCTGCCGTATACGTTCAACTGAACCGAAACGTCGCTTGTGTACCAGCCGTTATGCTGTTCCCCGGCAACGGAAGCCTCCGTT
Organism: Paenibacillus contaminans; assembly: GCF_003285015.1. Taxonomy (GTDB): domain Bacteria; phylum Bacillota; class Bacilli; order Paenibacillales; family NBRC-103111; genus Paenibacillus_V; species Paenibacillus_V contaminans. The sequence continues at coordinate 302,714 of NZ_QMFB01000004.1, forward strand.
TGCAAAAGGAACGACTCGGACGGCAGAGGGATCACGAACGCTGCTCCTGCGGCAAAATCATAAATAAATCCTAAGCTGAGGTTTCCGCTGTTCGCATAAGAACGGATCGGCGTCAAATCGCCTATGTCGAGCCGGTAATCGCCGCCGCCGAGCGAGGATATGCCTTTAATCTCGTACGAAGCGTTACGGATGCCGTCATTGGCGATATAGAGCCATTTGCCTATAAGATCCTCCATCCGCAAACCGGACAAATCCATCCGGACGTCGATATGATTGGCAAGGCTCAACGTTTTCGTGAAATCCGTTACCGTTCCCGTCACTCTCCCCGGAGACATCTCCGGCGAAGCGCCGATCGGCGCAATATGCGAACCGTCATTGACGTAGCCATACACCTGCCTGCCGTCCTTCTCGGCATACATCCCAAAAAATCCTCTGAACTCGATTTTGTCGTCGATCGTGTACGTTATTTCAGGATTCATGGCGCTGACGATGTAATCCGTTCTGCCGTTGGTCAGCTCCACTTTGACCGCTTTAACTTCCATTTCGCCGGCTACCGGCACTCCGTTCGCTTTGACGACCAGTGGACTGATGCTCTTGACGAAACGCTGTCCTTTGTACGGCTCAATGACCGATACAAAATTGCTTTCCAGATTCGTTCCTGCACGGTGAGCCAACAGGTAGCGGAGACTTGGCGGATTGCCTGGCTTGTTTCGGGGCGGCAAACCGTTCGCCAACGCGATATCGTCGACCGGTCCAAGCATCGTCAGCCGCAAATGAACATCTGTTAGCGCGCCGGCTCCATTTCCGTACACATTCCACGTATCCTTGACATTCCAATCGACGCTGAACAGCTCGCCCGGGTCGGCATCGCGCTCGACATCCTTCAGCCAGTGATAGCCGCTTCCTGCATAAGCGGCTCCGGCTACGTCGTCAATACGCTGACCCAATTCCACATTCGGCCCGGCATAAGTGCCGGTCGGCTGCGGCGTTAAGGTCAACCCTTCGGTCACGACGGTTCCGTCCGCCGAATGGAAGCTGAACGTATGGTCGTTACCGCCCTTCACCCGGAACCAATCGACCGAATACGAATTTTCATTATCTACTTGGATTACCGCCGTTGTACGCCTGTACATTTCCGTCTGGGGGTATACACGCGGTGCTTCCACATCGACCAGCTTCACGTAGCCGGAATCGTCGTAATGAAGCGGCAGTCCGACAATTTGATTCCCTTGCTTCTTCGCGTCGACGACAACCGTATTATGGCTGACGGTATTATTCACCCATTGATGCCTATGCATATCATCATTGTCGGCAAACTCCGGATACCCGAGATCGGGAGCCAAGTCGAGTCCAAACGCATGCATCCCCAAGTTCAACGTATCCCGATGGCCGTGACCGGTATTTCGACCGTAGTACAGCCAAGTGTCGCGCAGGGTATTGCGCTGTTCCATGACCTTGTCGTATTCAAGCGCCGTCAGCAGCTTCAGCTCGGTAACGCCCATTTTGTACAGGCTAGCGAGCGGATTTTTGCCTTCGTTCTCGAAGGAAATGACATGTGTGCCTGCGGTCAGCGGCAGCTCGGCTAACAGCTCCATATCTTTGGATGACCCGAAGAAGTCGATCTTTTTCACCCATTGCCCATCCAGATACACGTTGTAAATCCCGTAAGAGGAAGCACGAAACGGTTTTAGCATCACATGATACCGATCATCCCGCTCTACCGCGAACGAGAAGCCTATCGATTGGCCGGGCGCTGAAGCCTCAAGCTGTACCGTCCCGGAAGCTTCAAACGTCTTGTAAGACGTGGAGGCTCCGGTCACATGCAATTGCGGGAACAAGTAGGAAATGCCATATTGACTCTTATCATTCGTCCCGCTGCGAAGTCCGGTGAATCCGTAACCCGTCAGGTTCGTGCTGCCCAGCTCCAACGGTCCCATCGTTTCGATCGCCGCCTCGATTTTCTGAGCGACCTGCCCAGGCTCCGCCGAGAAAATATCGCCATGAAGACCTGCCGTGCTGTTGTTGTTCAAAAAGTGTACGGCCTGTGCGAACAGCGGCTCTTCATACACTTCGAAAGCCCGGATCAGCTGCATTTTATCCAGTCCCGTCAAGCTAGGGTTTCCAGTGATCTCCGAGTCGCCGATTGAGGGCATATAGTTCTCGGACAGCAGAAGCGGAAGCATAGCGGAAAACATGCTGCGAAATTTTACGTTCTCGTATAAATCCGCTGCTGCAACCTTGTCATAGCCGTACAACACATCGGCCACCAGCAGGAAATTGCCCAGCCATAACCGGTTGTAGCCTGGCGCTGCTTCGTCCGGCTGGCCGTCACGGTCGACAGCGTTCACCAGCGAAGCCAGCAAATTGCCTCCCGTGACTCTGTAAGGATTCGTAACCAGTCCACCTGCCTGATTGTTAAAATCCAGCCACGTCTTCGTATCAGGCAGCGTATCAAGTACGACGGCGGCGACCGCCAAAGCGCTCTGGTGCATGCCTACATTTCCGCGAATTCGGGCGGTTTGGATACCCGGGTAAACCTGTCTGACGATGCCGCTCTCCACGTTTCGTCTGAGCCCCGTGCCGGAGGTTTTATAGGACAGCTTATACTGCTCGCCCTTTTGGCTCAAAAATGCAAGGACCTCCGCATCGTCCATCGCCGGGTAGAAGGCGTCATAGGCGCTGATAAAATCCTTCACAAGCGTAGTCTCCCAAATGGAGCCCACCGCCTTGCCTCCACCCGTTCCTTGTGCGGACTGCAAATAAATGGCCGGATTGTACGCGAAAGCGTCAAGCTCCGGATATACGTCGGCGATACGGTCGAGCAGAACGATGCCTGACCTTGCGTAACGTACGTCTCCCGAATAAATATAAGCGTCGCGCAAAGCGTTGATCGCTTTATGAATGAGGCCCGTAGAGTACCACAAATACCAATGCGTATAGTATGCGATAAACGTATAGCGGTTGCCGTTCTCATCTACCCATCCGTTGCCGTCGTCCACACCCCATGTCGGGCCTTTCTCCGGGTATAGCGTATTGACGAGCAAACTTTTGTTTGCTAGCTCCTGGCGAAAAATGCCACGTTCATCAAGACCGCTTTGGTAATACGCCCCGAAGTCGTTCGTAGGAAAGCGATAATTTTTACCGCTATCGTCTTTGGCGCTCGGATCGATCAGTTTCCACGGTTCGTTCACCGGGTCCGCAAGGTACGGATAATTGCCGTACTTGTCGATTTCCTTTCCGCTGACCGGACTGCCCAGCGCCTGATTGACGCCGTAGCTTCTCGGCAGCGATTGGGGCGGCACGAGGTTCCACAAAAAATCGTAGCTCATTGCCGCATAAGATTCAGCGGTGGCGACTGCGGTGTCCCTGAGATTGTGAGCCCAATCGTAACGCTCGATATTGTGGCGGGCATTCGCCAGCTTCTGCGGCGTATAGATGGTGGATCTCGTCTTATCGCTTGTCAGCGGATGGACGACTACGGTCATGTCGGCCGTGCGGGTAACGTTCCCCTGCTTGACCGTTACGGTCAGAACAGCTTCTCCTTCGGCCAGACCCTTGTAATAGCCTTTATACATGTCAATTGCGACGACGGACGGATTATCGCTCGAATAGGTAACCTCGGCGTAATTTAAGTCGGCGGGTGTCCCGTCCTGGTTTGTGCCTTTTACCGAAGCCTTGGCGTACTGGCTGACCCGGAAATCCGACGCTGCAGGTGCCAGCTCAACTGATTCGAGAGGTTTTATCGAAACGACAACGTCGAGGGAACCTTCCACCGTCACGCCATTGAACGTTACCGCGGCATGAATGACGGTGCTGCCCGGCTTAACGCCGGTCGTAACCCCATTCCGATCCACGGCTACTACCGTCTCATCCTCGCTTGAGTAGACTGCGACTGGATGGCTCAAATCGGCAGCTGACCCGTCGGACAATGTTCCGTAGAGCGAGATTGTTGCTTTATCGCTCATATACAATACGCTCGGATGGAGCGTCACTTCGACCTGCTGAAGATGGAGAGCGGTCACTTGGATGGTAGACGTCCGCACTTCGGTCTTGCCGCCGGCTCTAACGGTCGTGGTGATTACGGTCTTGCCTGCGGTATGAGCGGTAATTAAGCCATTCGCGCTCACCGACGCAACCTGCGGCTGGGAGCTTGAATATTCGAATACCCGTTCGGCTATCTCCGTTCCATCGGACATCGTTGCAGCTGCTTGCATCTGCGTCATTTCGTCAGGCAGCAGGAGCGACTTGGCGGGAGCGGCGGTAAGCTCCAGCGTGCTGTCCCCCGACATAGGGGTTAAAGTCAGCGATTGAACGTACATGGAATAATTGCTTCTCGGCGCGGCGCTGGGGTTTAGTCCGATCGCCTTGATCCGCAGCGTATGGGTTCCGGCGGTCAGAAATACCGTTTTGAGCTTGACCGTCGGTCCCATCAGGCTGCCGGGATCGTAAAAATCGTAGGTGCCCAGTTTCTCGCCGTCCAGCGAAAGCTCGCCGATCGCCGCGCTCTTGTACAGGTAGCCCTGGAAGGATACCAGGTAGTACGCGGGTTGATCGACCATCAGCGTAAAATCCCGGAACTGATTTTGAGCCGTTGCGGCTATATTCGCTCCGTAAGCGCTGTTTTTCCGGATCGGCGGTACGTCCTCGGCATTGCCCACCATGCTGATGCTTCCTTCCGGGGAGAACACTTCTTTGAAATCGTAAGTCGCCGGCTCAGGAACGCCGCTCGCCACATAGATCGTTGCCGTTCGGGAAGCGCTTCGGTTCCCGGCCTGCACAGTAGCGGTAATGACCGTCTCCCCCTCCGAAACAGCTGTGATCAGCCCATCCGGACTTACCGTAGCAACCTGCGGATCGGAGCTTGAAAATCCGTAGACGGTATCCGTCATCGCACTGTCGTCGGACATCGCGGCAGACACTTGCATTTGAGCCGTTTCATTCGGTAACAGTACCCGTTTCGACGGTGTGGCAGTCATTTCCAATGTGACCGGCGTCAAAATCAGCTTGTTGGCGTACATGGAAAAGTTGCTTCTCGGCGTGGCGTTGGCATTCAGCCCGATCGCCTTGATCCGCAATGTCTGGCTCCCAGCTCCCAGTTCAACCGTATCCAACTCGACGGTCGGCCCCATCAAGCTGCCAGGATCATAGAAATCGTAAGTTCCCAGCGTCGCGCCATTTAACTGGAGTTGGCCGATGGCCGCACTCTTATACAGGTAGCCTTGGAAGGATACTCGATAACGCCCCGCCTCCGCGACTTGGAACGTAAAGTCGCGGTACTGGTTTTTCGCCGTGGCCGCTATATTTACGCCGTAAGCGGCACTCTTCGCAAGACGCGGCGTATCCGTCAACTCGCCCGCCGCTTGTATGCTGTCCCCCGCCTCCTCCGGGAACACATCCTTGAAAAAATACTCGACCGGCCGGGCGCCTTCGGAACTTTCGCTCGTGCCCTCCGCCGAGGACAGCGCGGGAAGCGTCGTCATCAACAGGCTTACAATCACCATTAAGCTTATATGCCGCCATAACGGATTCCGACGGGGTTTGCTGTAATCCGAACGCATATGAATCCACCTCTCTTTTTATGGAATCCACCACCAACGTACATGTACGTTTAAAAGCAGAGTAAAACATACATGTACGTTTCAAAACACTGCCTGTCGCTTCGCCTCACTCATTACACTTGACTCTGCCGCACTGGAACATACATGTACGTTTCAGTGCGAAAGGCATGTCGCCCTCCTTTCCAGCTCGCGAATAAAGCGCTTCCATGTCAATAAAAATGTACTTCAAGCAACCTGCATCAACAAGGTCTTTTATTGGTCTTTATATACGGAACAGTTCGTCGATCCGTTCGCAAACTTGCTGCGGCTTCTTGATTCCGGCCCAGGCATAGTGCAGCTCGTTGGATATTTGCACAAGTTGCAACGGCTTCAGCCCCATGTCCCACAAAGTCGCGGCAAAAGGCAAAATCTCCCGAAACAAATTGTAGTTATACGGATGAATTTCCGGATTGAGCAAACTGTCATCCTCGGCCACCGACTTCAGCATCGGGATCGTGCATCCATTCTTTTTCAACAAAGTCTGGGCTTCCAGGCCCGTCATAAAATCGACCAATTGTTCAGCCAATGGAACGTTGGAACCTGAATTGTTGACGGCAATTCCGCTGCCCATAAGCAAGGCGCCCTTTTTTCTTTGGCCGAATGCAGGCAGCACCTTCCACTGAAGCTGTCGATTGCGGAATTGGTTCATGTAATAATATGTGGTAAGAATCATCGCGGCGTTCCCTTCGGCGAACAGCTTTTCCGCGAATCTCGGAACGCCATCGGAAAACATGGGAGACACCTTGTGCTTATAAATTAAATCCACGCAAAATTCCAATGCCTCTACAACACGCTCGTGAGTAAACGTCATTTGATTATGTTCACGGGACACCAATTGTCCTTCATTTTGCAACACAAAAAGTTGCCAGCGCTGCATCATAGTAGAGAAACAGAAACCGTATTGCTCGACCATCCCGTCCTGACCTTGCTTGGTGCATTGCAGAGCAATTTCGAGCAGATCGCTCCAGTTTCCCAGCTTCCGCTCCGGGTCTACGCCCGATTCGGCCCATAGTTTTTCATTGCATACCGCCACCACCGGCGAAAAAGCGAACGGCATCGCTCTTAGCTCCTCTCGAAGCGTGAACATGTCGAATACAGCCGGGTAACTGTGCTCCTGCACATCCCGTTCTTCCCTTCGAAAAAGCTTCAGCATGTCCAGCTTGCCGAACCGCTCAAGCGCGCGAATATGCGAATCCGACACATGGAATACATCCGGCCCGCTGTTCATCTCCAGCAGTTGGTTCAGGAATCCGACGTAGTCCCCTTCCGGAAGCGTCATCAATTTCACCCGGATATGAGGATTCCGAGATTCGAAAAGCCCGATTATCTCCTTGATAATCGGCAGTTCATGGGAAGACTCGAACCAGGACAAACAGATCGTTTCCGTTACCTGCTTCGTCTCTCGAGCCCTCACGCGGTTGCCGATCCCTGGAACTTTCTCTATGTACCCGTCTTTCACCAGCTGAGCTAGTGCGTTCCTCACGGAAAAACGGCTCAGATCGTACCGCTCGCTCAATGTATTTTCGGGCAAAGTATAATCGCCCGGCTTCAAGCTGCCGTCCATAATCGCTTCGCGAATATCGTTCTGCAAATCGCTGAATCTTTGTTCAAAAAACGCGCTTCTTCGTCGCAATCACTTTCACCTCTGATTTTATTGCATTGCTCCTAAATTATTACCTGAATCCGTGACCATGCTACACCGAGTCGTTTAAGAATTGCTCGTTTGTGCCCATCATATCAACACGTGAATGCATAATCAACAATTCTGACACAAATTCAAAATATTATCGAATTCCAAACGCGCCGCCGGGACTGGGTTAACTTCCTGCTGAACTACTATTATCCTTTCGACTGGAACAAGGTAGAAGTTCTTTACCAAGGACACTAAACGTGTTTAAAGACAAAGAAGACGGAAAGGATAAGTTGCTTATGGAAAGTCTAAAATTAAGCCTTCAAGAGAGTTTTAAAGTTCGATACGATGGACATGTTGAACTGTCTGTATTTGGATCTATTGAATCTTACTCAAGTCCATTTATTCAAATAGCTGATCTTTTTACCGGCTGTGTCGGATGAAAATTGAACTACCGGGAAACGAACAAGCATAAGGATCTATTAGCTGATTACTTTTTCGAAAAGTTTGAAATTAACAAAGAAACATTCCGGGCAAAAAATCAGATTTTGTAAGTATTCAAATCCCTTAGAAAAATACCATTTTGGCCCACATCAAATTGCCTCCACCCATTTCCAATTGTTCTTCGGGATGAGCCAGCTCTTGACACCTGATAACATTCTTGTTCGTGAATCACATCATCCTCTGCATCATACTTTTGTGTGTTCGGCAATCGGACTATATTCTTGTCACAAATCGGCATTCGGAACATATTCTTGTCATTCGTTTTTGACAAGAATATGTTCCGATAAAAAAGAAAACCCTCTATTTAAGCGGTATTTAATCGGACTATATTTTTGTCACCCGACAGTTTTTTTGTTGTATTTATTTTGATTCTTTTTTCACCTAAGGCTTGTGTCACAAACATTTTTGTTTAGTTTTTTCACTCCGCAGCCTACCATTGTGCATTGCCCTTCTGCCCATACTTCAATAAAACAAGCAGCCGAACATTCTAGCCGGCTGCTTTAGCTATCGTACCCGTTAGCGGAATGACCCAGTACTTAATTCGCAAATCAAGGTTGCCATATTTCCAACAGATTCCCTTCCAAATCAGTAAAACTAAAATTAGGTCCACAAGGTCTACCTTCTGGAATCTCGGTTACGATATTCACCCCGTTTTCCTTGAAACGATTGTACATTTCTTGGATACGAGGAGTAATGAAACAAGCTACGGGTTGTCGATATCCGTTGTCATATGTAAAGCCATAACTTCCTGCAGCTCGCGTTGCCCCTCCTCATCCTCCCATAAGAAAAATAGCGGGTACTTTTTGTCTCATACCGGCTTCTGGGAACTTGCCATTCTGGTCGGGAAATCTCAAAATAGCAATTTCCATCCCCAGGTTTCACTTGATTGTGGGCTGTTGGTTGACACCCCAAGATTTTTTGATACCACTTAATAGACTCTTAAACGTCATTCACCGGGATGTATATACACGTAATTCCGGTGATGTCCTCCATTTTTTCCTCCAATGTAATTTCTTCATTCAGAAGCCTTCGTCAAACAAACCGTCCGAAAGCTCACTTGGCTTATCCTAACATTAGAACACACCTACATCGTCCTAATCCCCTCCCCTAAACAAAGAAGACGCAGCTTTTAAAAAACATACAATCTACTGCTAGTTTCGTGTTTCATTTTTATGAGTGCGTTACACATCGAGTACACGGCTGTTTTGACCGTACGAGCTAAAATAGAACTGTCCCCAAAGGAAACGGCAACAAATAATAGCTGTCCCGCGCGTCTAATCAGAACATGGATATAAACTGCTTTGAACGGGATCAAACAAGTAAGCCTTGAAACGCAAAAGCGCCTTTCAATGAAATCATGTTCTTTGTCACCTGAATAGTCCGAGCGTGCGAGCAACTATCTTATGCGGAGCCTCAATTGGACATTTTCCAGCCTCCTGTTTGTTGCTGCAAATGCCAAAGCCGAGCGTACAAGCCTCGCTGTGCCAGCAAATCCGAATGGGTTCCTTGCTCAATGATACATCCGTTGTCTAACACGACAATGTTATCCGCGTTTTTTACCGTTTTCAGCCTGTGGGCAATCGCGATAACGGTTCTGCCCCTTACCAGCCGATCGATCGCCTGCTGAATTTCCGCTTCGTTCTCCGGATCGAGCGAAGCCGTGGCCTCGTCGAGCAGCACGATCGGCGCATTTTTCAGAATTGCTCGGGCGATGGAGATGCGCTGTTTTTCGCCGCCTGACAAAGTGCTGCCTCCCTCTCCGACTAATGTATCGTATCCGTTCGGCAGTTTTATGATGAAATCGTGACAGCGAGCTTGCCGCGCCGCTTCCTCCACTTCCTGCTGCGTGGCGTTGCTGCGGCCGAATCGGATATTGCCTGCGATCGTGTCCTGAAACAGATAGACGTCTTGAAATACCATGGACACTTTCCGCAGCAAGGCTTCCGGCTCCATTGCCCGTGCATCTTCGCCTCCAAGCAGCACCTTTCCGTCGCCGGGATCGTAGAACCGGGCAATAAGCCGGAGAACGGTGCTCTTGCCGCTGCCCGACGGACCAACCAGCGCAGTGAACGATCCTACCGGCAGCTTCAAGCTTACGTCCTTGATGACAGCCTTGTTTTGATATCCGAATGTCACGTTCTTGAATTCGATATCATGTCTTTCGGGTGGCATTCGATCGCCGGTCATTACGGGCTCCTGCAGCAATTGCACGATCCGCTCGCCCGCTTGCTCGTGATAACGGAACTCCGCATAATTGACCAATGCCGCTGTCAACGGGTCGAAAATCCGCGTCCCTACGATTAGAAACGAAACGAATACGATCACGTCGAGGCTGCCGCCTAACAGGAAGTGGACGCCGACCATGACCATAAACGTGAGGCCTGCGCGAATGAAGGCAATCGCACTCAATACAATGGGACCGAGCAATCCTTCGATCCGTATACTGTGTCTCATCAGTTCTTTGAACGAACGTTCCAGCCTAACGAACCGTTCGCCGGTTAAATTGTACGCCTTGATGACGCGTATGCCGTTCAAGTACTCCTGAAGACGGTTGGCGGCGGCGATCTTGGCCCGCATATGGGCGGCGCCGAGCTTACGCTGGATGCCGGAAGTAAGCAGCACAAGCGCAACCGCGAGCGGAAACGCCGCAAACAACGAAAGCGACATGCGCCAATCAAGAATCGCCAAGCCGGCCAAAGCAAGGATGGGCATCGTTAACGCGCCGATCATCTGCGGCACAAGATGGGAAATGCCATGCTCCACCATCGTAAAATCGCCCATCATCATGTTGGCCAGATCGCCCGGATCGCGTTTGTTCAAATAACCGAGCGGGAGCTTCCGCAAGTGCTCCGCAAGACGGGAGCGGCCATCCGCCGCAGCGCGGTAAGCGCCGCGAAATTGCGAACGGTATGCGGGAATTTCGCAGATATACAAGAGCAGCAGCGAAGCCGCCATACCTCCGCAAACCCACCAAAGCCTCGCCGTATCCAGCGTCCCACCGGTGTGGGCAAACGGCTCGAAAATAAGACGGGCCGCTTCCACCAGCAGCGCGAACGGAATAATCCCGCATAAATTCGCCAGCGTAGTGTACAAAACCGGCTTAACCAGCATTCGAGGGTTACCCGCCGTGATATTGCGAAGCATGTTCATCAGCTTTCCCCCCTTCCCTCTCCATACCGAGCTGCCACCGTTCCGCATCCGTGTATGCTCGCCACATTCTGGCATACAACCCGCCGGCAGCAACCAAATCCCGATGACTTCCACGTTCGAACAATTTCCCATCGTTCAAAACAAGAATTTGATCCGCATCGCGAATCGTTGAAAGCCTGTGAGCGATAACGATTACCGTCTTGCCTTCCATCAACACGTTCAACGCTAGCTGCATTTCATATTCGTTTTCTGGATCGGCAAATGCTGTTGCTTCGTCCAGAACGAGGACCGGAGCATTTTTGAGAATCGCCCGCGCTACGGCTATGCGCTGCTCCTCTCCTCCTGACAAATAAACGCCGCCCTCGCCGATCGGCGTATCGTAGCCGTTTGGGAGCTTGCTTATGAACCCGTGGCATTGAGCGGCTTGCGCCGCAGCGTATACGTCATCCCGTGAAGCGTCCGGCCGACCGACCGCAATATTGTTAAACACCGTATCGTAGAACAGGAACGTCTCTTGGAAAACGAACGCAACGGTATTCATCAAGTCAGGCGCCGCCATGTTCCGAACGTCCACCTTGCCGATTCGAATCGCCCCGTCCTTTACGTCCCAGAATCGCGGCACGAGATTGGCTACTGTCGATTTACCGGCTCCCGAGGGACCGACCAAAGCCGTCACCTGCCCCTGCGCAGCCGTAAACGAAATGCCGGACAACGCATCGCCGCTTGAAGAATCCGTCCCGTAAGAAAAGCAGACGTTATCAAAACAAACCTCGAATGTCTCCGGTCTTTGCGGATGCTCCGGCTCCGGTACGGGCGGCTCCGCGAAGATGCGATCGATACGCTCCACGCCTTCGTTAATATCCCGTAGCGTCGAAGCCATAAACATGATTTTGAACATCGGGGCGGAAACGCCCGGCGCCATGACTAGAAAGAACAGCAGGACCGAAGCGAAAGCGACGCTTCCCGGATCGCGGCTTAGCAGAAATACGCCGACCGGCAGCACGAATGCAGCAAACGAGCCGAGAATCACTTTAAAAATCAAGTAGCCGTTCTGGAACCGGTCGGTATACTTCGCGCAGTAGTCCCGGTAATGAATCATATCGGCATAAAATTTACGGAAAGAATGCACCGTCTGCCCGAATACTTTGACGGCGGGGATGCCGCGCACATATTGGACGGCCGAGCCATTCATCCGTTCCAGCGCATCGTAATACTGCCGGATGTTTTCCTTCGTCTTCGTTCCGGTCATCATCAGCATTTGGATCCCGATACCGAGCAGGATCGGTACGATGCAAGCCAGTGCCAGCCATACGTTCAAATACAACATAACCGTAATCATCAGCGCCGTCGTCACGATTACATGAACGAGATCGGGGAGCTGGTGGGCGACGAAGGTCTCTACCTTTTCTACGTTTTGTTCCAGCGTCTTTTTGACCGCTCCCGTGGAAGTGCCGTTCAGCCAGCCAAGCGGCAGCTTTCCGATATGGGATGAAAGCTTGACGCGCAAGCCGTACAAAATGCGGAATGCGGCCATATGCGACGCCAGCCCTCCCGCATACATCGTCAGCAAGCTGCCGATGAGCCCGAGCAAAGCAACCGTCCCCCACCGGATCATCATGGCGCCGTCGGCTTCGGCAGGGGCAGCGGCATGCTCCAGCAGCTCGCGTAAAATGAAATATACCGATGCATAAGGCACCAGAAGTCCGATGGCACTCAGACCCGATAGTAAACCGGAGACGGCCAGCAGGCCGCGTTTCTCCCCTGCGATTTGCAGCAAACGGGACACGCCTTTTTTTGAACTCATTCGATTCCCCGCCTTTCTCCGGAACAGGCGTTCCGGTTCGAAACTTATAACCAAGACATTTTCCGCTCCGCCGTTGTACGTGCCCTCGGTTTCGGAGCCTGATCGAAATATCCCATGTAGAGCATGCCTGCAATACGTTCATCGCTTCGAATGCCTATCTTCGTGCCAAATGACAGGTTTCCGCACAACGTGTCGTCGATCGACCAGATCATCCCGATTCCCTGCTCCCAACCGAGAAGCTGCAAGTTCTGTATGAGAGCGCAGGCTGCAGCAAAGTCTTCATCCAACTTCAGCTTGTTCTTCTCTTCCTTTACCACGACAAATAATATCGCAGGAATTTGAACTATTTTTTCTTTGTATACGTTTTTGATTTTACCCGGAATCCATTTATACCTTTTCCGCTCCGACAAGGCCTCGATGACCCAATCGGCCAGCTTCTCCTTCGATTCACGCACCGAAGCACCGATAAAGCGCCAAGGTTCCCGCAGTCCGTGGTTAGGCGCCCATACGGCGTCATTCAGCAGCTCAAGTATGGTTGACTCCGCCAATGGCTTGTCGTTAAAGCTGCGGATCGTCCTGCGATTCCGGATTACTTCCGATATGCTCATATTCAGCCCTCCCCTCTCTTCAATCGTAAAGTTTCAAAAAGGATAATCGTCCCATCCATCCGGCTTGATGGACGGCCGCAACCAGCATAGCCATCGTTAGCCAATATGCGGCCAGAAACAGCCAGTCGCGCAGAGCAAACGCATAGTTGCGGAAAAAGGTGCGAGTCCCGGTCGTGCCGAAACCGCGGGCATCCATCGCGTAAGCGGTACGTTCCGCACGGCGAATCGCTGCGGCCAGCAGCGGTACCATATACCGCCGCACTCGTTCCGGCAGGCTGCCGTTACGCCCCCTCCCCGACATGCCTCTCACCCGATGCGCCGCTTGGACCGCTTCAAGCTCACGGCGCAAATCGGGGATGAACCGGAATACGGCAAGCGTCGCGTAACCAAACCGATCGTTAAGCCTACACTGCTGGATCATCGCGCGGATAAGGTCGGAGGAGTCTGTCGTCATCACGAACACAAGCGTAACGCCGAACATCGCGAACAGCCGAAGCGCGGTCGCCGCACCGTATGCAGCGCCTGCTTCATACAGCTTCACAGCGCCAATCGTCAACCATACCGGCGAACCTTCCGTTACCCGAGAACTTGCCAGTAGCGAATAAGTCAGCGCGATGCCGAAGGAGATAACCAGCATCGGGATGCCGCTTCTTACGTATTGCAGCGGAGAAATGCCGCCCAGCACAATCATCAGCGCTCCGTTGACGGCAATAAAAGCAATCGGAATCCACGGGTCGGTGACCAGCGTCAACAAAAGAATCGCCGGCAGAACGGCGACCAGCTTGATAAGCGGATTCAACCGATGGAGCGGAGCACGACGATGCAAATACAATCCCTTCATCAATGCCGTTCTCCTCCCGCCGGGCTCATTCCTGGCGATCCCGGCCGGCGGCTCGTTCGCTGTTCCATTGTGATTGCGGTCTTAGCGCATTCAGGAGGAATCAAGTCGGCAAGCCGGCGGGAAAGCTCTACGGCCGGCGGCCGCTTCAATCCTCCTCGGGCAAGGAGCTGCGGGTCTGAAAACAACCTATCGACCGGACCGCTATAAAGTATCGCTCCACGGGACATTACCGCAGCGTATTCGGCATACTCGGCAACCAGCGTCATATCATGCGTAATCATCATGATGGTTCGACCAGCACTCTGCAGCTCCTTCAGCATCTCCATCAACTCGGCAGTATGGCGCCTATCCTGCCCGAAGGTAGGCTCATCCAGGATGAGGAGCTCCTGACCGACCGCGAGCATGACCGCTACGCTCAGCCTCCGTTTCTGTCCATGGCTGAGATGGAACGGGTGGGAATCCGCATAAGCGGACAAGCCGAAGCGCGACAACAGCCGTTCTACCGTAAGGACCACCTCATTCTTCGACATGCCCAAACTTTTCATCCCAAAAGCAATTTCATCCGAAACCCGCTCGGTCACAAACTGATGCTCAGGATTCTGAAAAACGTAGCCGATCCGATGGGCAAGCTCCTGCGCCGAATATTCCTTGCAATCACGTCCGTCGATATACATAACGCGAGGCCGTACCGGAAGCAAACCGATCAGATGCCTGGCCAACGTCGTTTTACCCGCTCCGTTTTCTCCGGCAAGCGCCCAGAACTCTCCTTTCCGCACTTGCAGGTCGAGCGGCTGCAGCCATCCGCTGCGGAGAGACGGGGAAGAAGTCGGACGGATGTCCAGCAGAATTGGCTGAGGCTCGGGAACGGATTTACCGGCAGACGGCGAGCAAAGTGCCGTGATCGTCCTTTCCATGTCTCCCGCTGGTTTCGAAAGTACGCCCCTCCGTAGCGTTTCGGCCAATTGCTCGATCGTTACCGGCCTGTCGTCGATCGGTATACCCGATCTACTCAGCTTTCTCGCTATTTCCACGGCTTTGGGAACCCAGACCCCAAGTCGCTCGAGTTCTTCCGCCCAATCGAAGAAAACTGTGCCCGGCGATCCGCTGCAAACCAGCTCCCCATTCCGGTCAATGACGGCAACACGATCGACAATCTCCATCAGTTCGTCCAGCTTGTGCTCGATCAGCACGATCGTATGCCGACCCGACGATTTCAATTCCCGCAATACTTCGAACACTTCCCCTGTTCCAGCCGGATCCAGATTGGAAGTCGGTTCGTCGAGCACGAGCACGGCCGGCTTCATCGCAAGAACGGAAGCCAGCGCCAGCCGTTGTTTTTGCCCACCGGAAAGATTGTCGACTTGCGAGCTACGATGAGCGGATAAACCTGTCGAACGCAGCGCTTCAGCGATTCGCCCCTCCATCTCTTCTGACGGTACGCCGGTATTCTCCAATCCGAAAGCGACTTCATCCTCTACACTACTCATGACGGCTTGCGCTTCCGGATCCTGAAACACCATCCCCACCGTTTTGGCCAGCTCCGCGGGTTCCGTTAACCGGGTATCGATACCGTCGATACGCACCGTGCCGCTCATCTCCCCGGCAATGGCGTGCGGAACGAGACCGCACAAGCAAAGCGCAAGGGTACTTTTTCCCGAACCGGAAGGACCTAGCAGCAATACGGTTTCCCCGTCCGCAATCGTCAAACTGAAGCCGTCGCCCATAACCTGCCGATTTCCCGGATACGTAAACGAAACCTTTTCCCATACGACCTTCATGCGTCATGTTCTCCTTCGATTCTAGGTTCTAGAGTGGGAATAACCAGACAGAAGCCCGGTCCGAAGCAGCGAATCGGTCAGACGCTTGCATAACCAGCCGCAAATCGCACCGCTGATTGCACTGGTCGCCAGAATAGCGATTTGGACAGGCAGGGCTAAACCGCCATAACCCGACGGACCGAATTCAAGCAGCGTGTAGACGATACTAAGTACGCACATCCCTATCGCCAAGATAGGGAACGAGTAATGCTTGTAACGGGTAAGGAAAAAGACGAGCTCGGTAAGCAGACCGTTCACCAATGCGCCGAATAAGATCATAATCCCGAATGGCGTCAGAGGTGTCATCACGATGCCTGCGATCGCTTGCGAGATAAAGCCGATCCCTGGCTTTCGTATGATCGACAGCGCCATGAACCCGGACATGAACCAGAAGCCGTTCAATAATCGGGCATAAACAGGTCCAACGGACGCTGAAGCAGCCATAAACGCGTAGGTGATGCCAAGCTGCACAAAAGCGAAAACGACCGCGATCATTCCGGCTACGAGAATATCCTTGGTGTTCCATCTTCCTTTTCTTCGATGTAAAAAGGCGCTTGTTACTTGCTTCGCGGTTGAGTATTCCTTCATGTTTCTTCCTCCAATTGTACGGAAAGTTTCTACATGAGAAAGATTATCATTACCATTGAAAAAAGTCCGCCAAAATACGTCGCTTTTCAGCCAATCGCGGGCGAAAAGCTTCCGAAAATAAAAAAAGAAACAACCTTATTCAAGTTGTTTCTTCGTGCACTTCGATACTTATTCGCCGTTCTTTCTCCACTCGCTCGGATTTAAGCCAAACTTCTCCCGAAATACCGAGGAGAAATGGCTCGGATTGGAATAACCCGTCGCAATGGCCGCTTCATATACGCTGACTTGTTCTTTTTCGAGCATAACGAGCGCACGCTCCATCCGCTTGTCGCGCAAATAGCCGAACACCGTCGTATCGAACAACTCCCGAAAACCCGCTTTCAGCTTGTATTCGCTGAGACCGGCCATCCGCGACAATTCGGGCAAGGTCGGTGGCTCGTCCATCCGCTCGACAAGCAGTTCTGCCGCAGCACGAACGGAATCCAGATCGGTTCGGCCGAGCCTCTTTCCTTTTCGTCGAGATAATTTGATATCGTCGAACAGATGCAGCTGCATATAAGCCGCAAGCAGCTCCATCGCTTTCCCTTCAAAGTACATGTTTCGCAGCGCCGGAACATAAGGGCAGTCCAACAGCTGACGAGCGCGCAGTTGGGCCGACGGCTCCATCGTTTGCTGAAATACGCGAATCGGTTCGGCAGCCATCAGCCGCTTCAACTCCATATTCATGTCGCCGCCAAAAGACTCGACCATCCCCAGAAATACAGACTCCTCCAGCCTGACTTCGCAAGCGAGCATGGCTTCCTCGCCTTCATAATTCATCTTTGCATCCAAATGCCGAGAAAAGGCAAGCTGGCTTTGATTGCCGCTTATGTGAAGGGGCTTGCCCGACATTTCGATATCGCTCTTCCCGCTAAACCAAAAGCTAAGTTCTACCATCGGGATATCGGATTGAAACCCGAGCGTTCTAGACTGATGCAGTCGGCAGTCCGCCACGACGAGTTCCATACCCGGTCGCAGCTTTGTCCGAACAATAGTCCCGCTACCGAAAGACTCGGGAATCCGTATCCGATCTGTAGAAGGAGGATTGTGGTCGTGAACATTCAGAATGTTCAAATAGCTGTTGTAATAACGGTGAAACTCCTCATGATTGTGCGCTTGTATCTAAGCACCTCCCGTAACACAGTGCAGTATCCCCTTTTCACAACCGTACTCCCCTAAACAGATCGGAGGAGAACTGCCGTATCCAGTCTACTTCGGGATTTATAACAATGATATTCATTCTCATTATATAAGATTACCGTACGAAAGAAAATGGACGATAGGGCAAAACTTGCATTTCTCCATTACAGTTGCATTTTGTGTGCTAGACTACTCTGTCCAGACGATCACCCTGCTCGCCATCCCAGCCGACAACCGATCAGTTGTTTCACTTACAAACCACAACGGCACCAGGATATAGCCTGGGTAGATAAATTCCAAGTCCCACAAAAAATTTCGAGTCGCATCCTAGATGCACCGTACCCATAAACCGCATCAAATTTTGTATAAATTGCATCCACGTCAGTTTGCCCTGGATAACAAATACAGAAAATACGGGGTGCTTAGGATCGTTATGACTATACCGGTTGGCACATCAGCGCCAAAGCTGATCGTACGTGTGATTGTATCAGCCAGCAGCACGACAACCGCGCCGATCAACCCTGATACCGGCAACACCCACTTGTGGTTGCTCCCCACCAGCCTGCGCGCCATATGCGGTGCGATCAGACCGACAAAGAAGAAGTTTCCGCCCAGCGATACGCTGCCCGATGCCAGTGCAATCGCCGCGATCGACAGTGACAGAAACTGCGGCTTGACAGCAACACCCAGACCCGTCGCCATCTGATTGCCAAAGTGGAGTGCGTTGAGCATTCGTGATTTATAGAAAATATACAGCGAAAATAACAGTACCCACGGAGCCAAAATCGCCAGATAACGCCACTCGACTCCCCACAAGCTGCCCGCACTCCAGCGCAGCACGAAATTAATCTGGTCCTGATCTAGTTTCATCGTTAACAGGAGTGTCACCGCGCCATAGCCGCTTCCGAGCGCCACACCGGTCAATATCAGACCTGTAGGAGAAAATACTTGTTCTCTTCTATACGCAATTAGAAAAATAAGCGCCGTCGCTGTAAGCCCGCCGATAAAGGCCAGAAGCGGGAGCGCGTATGCAGCGTACGACCCTACTGACGAAAACAATACAATATAGAGCAGCACAAACAAGCCGGAGCCGGCACTGATTCCGAGCGTACCAGGGCTTGCCATATCATTGCGCAGCAACGTCTGCATCACAGCACCGGAAAGGCTCATGCCGATTCCGACCAAAACAGCAAGTACGATCCGCGGCAACCGGAATTCCATCACTACAGTTTGCTGCCGCTCCGTCCCCTCTCCTAACAACACCTACAGCACTTCGAGCGGAGTCAAGCTGATTTTGCCAGAGTTGATGCTCAGCACGGAAAGGGCGGTCATAATTGCTGCCAGACTAATCAGAACATAAAGACTTCGTCGTATCTTCTTTGGTCAGTCATCAGACAGAAAAGCCGAGGTCTCCCCCGGCTTCTCTCTTATGAACACTTGCTATACCCGCAAGTACTGCATGTTTTGCAGCCTTCGGTGTTGATCAGCGATGCCGATCCGCAGGACGGGCAAAGATCCTTGCTCTGCCGCATCGCGATTGCTCCCGCCGCCATAGGCTTAACCGCCGGCTGCTCCTGAGGTGCTGCGAGCGCCGGAGCTTCGGCCGCCGCGGTGACGTACGGCTCGCTGCCGGATACTTCGATGTGCATCTCCAGTGCCTTGGCGACGGCGTCGGCGATCGATTCGACGCGGTTCGGGCCGAAGCCGATTGCGCCGGAGCCGCCGATGCCTTTCAAGTGCTTGACCAGAAGCTGCACTTTGTTGCCGTGATCGCCGTAGCGAAGGAAAAGCGAGCAAACACGGCCGAGCGCCTCGGACATCGCGAATACGTCGGAGCCGGCTTTTCCGACATTCAAGAAGATTTCGCACGGTGTGCCGTTCAAATCGTTAATCGTAATATACGCCATCCCGAACGGCGTGTTCAGCTTATAGGTCGCGCCGCGCAGTACGGACGGACGGCTTTTGTACTGTTTGTCGAACACCGGCTCGGCCGGAACCGCTTGGGTCGATGCCAGAACCTCCGCGGAATGCTCGGCGGCGAGCATCGCCGTACCGGCATTTTGCTCATCGGCAGCATTGTCGACTGGCGTTTCTGCCGCTTCCGTTTGCGCTTCCTTTGCGTCTTCTTTCTTCTCGGTCTGAAGCACCTGCACGTCCCTGCTGCCGTCGCGGTAAATCGTAACGCCCTTGCAGCCTAGATCGAAAGCAAGCTCATAAAGGCGCTTCGTCTCTTCAACCGTGAAATCCGCCGGGCAGTTGGCCGTCTTCGAGATCGAGCTGTCGACCCATTTTTGAATGGCGGCTTGTGCTCGAATATGATCTTCTGCGGACAAGTCCATCGCGGTCACGAAGTGCGGCGGCAGCGATTCGCCCGGATGCTTCTCCATCCATTCCTGTGCGATCGGCACGAATTGCTTGTCGAAGCCGAGACGGCTTTGACGGTAATATTCGAATGCAAAATACGGCTCGATACCGGTCGACGTGCCGACCATCGTTCCCGTGCTGCCTGTCGGCGCTTGCGTGATGACGGTGACGTTCCGCATGCCGTTGGCGCGAATCGCTTCGCCCACTTCCGGGAAGGCGTCGGTCATATGCTTCATGAAGCCGCTTTGCAGGAACGGCTCGGTCTCGAATTTCAGGAACGAACCTTTCTCCGCCGCTATTTCCGCCGATGCCAGATACGCTTCCTTGGCCATAAAGCCGTACAGCTTATCTAGGAATTCAAGCGATTCCGGGCTGCCGTAGCGCACCTCCAGCTTGATCATCAGCTCCGCCAGACCCATGGTACCTAACCCGACACGACGCTCGTTTTTCTGATTCCGCTCGTTCTCTTCAAAATGATACGGCGTTCTATCGATGACATTATCGAGGAAGCGCACCGAGTGACGCACGGTTTGCCCAAGTTCGTCCCATGCGACCTCGTGACGCTCAGCATCGTAAAACTTCGACAAGTTTACGGCCGAAAGGTTGCAAACGCCCCAAGGAGGCAGGCCTTGCTCGCCGCAGTTATGAACGACAAATCCGTTCGCGACTAGCGAATGCGTAACGGGCTCCGTAACATCGTATACGACGACTTCTTCGCCACCCTCTATTTGGACGACTTGCGAATGGAACTTTTCGCTTTTTCTCGACATTCTGGCGATCCGCTCCAGCGCTTCCTGCTTGCGGGAAACGAGGCCGAAACCGACTTGCTCTTTGAACGTCAACAAATTGTTGCCGCTTATGATGAGCTCATAAAACTCGTGCGACTCGTAAACCTTTACGTCGCCGTCCATCGTTTCATAAGTGAATAACGCTTGGTTTTGTTTGGTTCTTAAATAGATCTTTCCGTGGATGCCAAGATTGAGCAGTAGCTGCTGCACGTCTTGGAGCAGTTTTTTGGACGACGAAGCAAGGCGAACGGTACGATGCATCTCGTCGTTCTCGTAAACCGTTCCGTCTGCGCTGAACAGTCCCTGCAAGAAGGCGGCCACCGTTTCCTTGGTCGATGTAAAGATCGCGGCAGGCACTTCCTTCTCGAAAGCGCGCACTGCTTTAACACCGAGCTCCTTCAAACGTTCGACAAACGCTTTGCGCCACCAGTTTAATTGGAACGTCCCGTTCTCGCGTTCATAAACTTTCCCTTCGACTCCGGTGAGTTCTTTACCGATCTCGACCATCCGCGGGATGACCTCCGCATCGTCGCGTCCGAAAACCATGCCTACGTCCCCGCGCTTGGACAACCAGCCGTCGCCTGTCAACCAGCCCAAGTAGTGGCCCCATGCTTCGCCAAGCTCGTCGCGCGCCGCAAATCTGCCTTCGCCGGATTGAATGTAAACGTAATCGTCAGGCGTAAGGTCCTTCGCTTCTTTCCAGCCCTTATCCGTAAAAATGCGATGATCCCGCGTAACCTTCAGCTCCATGCCGTTATTCAGAGTGACGCGAACCGTCTTTTTGCGCCCCGTCGGAAACACCGTAGCCGTCCGCATAACCGTACCCGGCACCTCATAAGAACGGCCGTTAACAACCTGCATTTGGTTCACCAAACGCGAGTCGGTTGCAGTAAGAAAGGTTTGCCGTCCCATTTGCTTATATAAATCTTCGATCCGAATCAGTCCGAACTCGGTTGAAATTCGCGTATCCGGATGGAAGCACGGATTCGTCGCAATAATCGGATTGAAATACCAGCTATTAGACATCTCATTGTAATACTCCATAAAAACGACGCCGGGTTCGGCCGATTTCCATGCCGATTCGATGATCGTGTGCCAGACGTCGCGGGCGCGCACCGTTCTGACGACTTTAACCGGCTTGCCGAGCTCTTTCCACTTGTTCAGGTTGCCGTCCCAAAGCTCGTCGTACTCCGGATCGGTCGTGTCCGGGAAAACAAGATCCCAGTCTCCGTCTTCCTTGACCGCCTTCATAAAGGCATTGCTGACGCAAACCGACAAGTTCGCGTTCGTAATTTGCCCCATCGTTTGTTTGACGGTAATAAAATCCTGCACGTCAGGGTGCCAGTCGTTCATCATGAGCATCAAGGCCCCTCGCCGGCTTCCTCCCTGCTCGATCAAACCCGTGGCATAACTGAACAAGCCGCCCCAGGAAACGGCGCCGCTCGACGACCCGTTCACGCCGTGCACGATCGCCCTGCGCGGACGAAGCGACGAAAGGTTGATGCCGACACCGCCGCCGCGCGCCATAATTTCGGTCATTTCGGTCAGGGTGATCATAATTCCGCCGCGGCTGTCCTTCGGAGAAGGGATGACATAACAATTGAACAGCGTCAATTCGTCGCTGGCTCCAGCGCCGGCAGCGATACGTCCGCCCGGAACGAGCTTCCAATCGTCAAGCAGCCGGCGAAATTTATCCGTCCATTCCTGCTGCTTTTCGGGTGTCGCTTCTACCGATGCCATCGCTGCAGCCAGTCTGCTCCAAAGCTGCTCCGGCGTATATTCCTTATTAAGCGTCAGCTTTTCGATCGTCGATTCGACAATGTCGCCGCTGCGGAGTTTTACCTTTACGCGCTGCCCGTCGCGTTCGATCACTTCGCCGACTTCCTTGGCCGGAAACTTCGGGTCGTCCTTCGTCAGTACGAGCACGGTATCACCGACGACTGTATGTGTAGTATCCGGATTTTTCAGGGCATACCGGTCCAAAAATATTTTTTCGCTGAGTCCTTCAAGCCGAGTTCGTTGCGCCGTTTCCACTTGCATGACCTCCAATACGGGATTAAATGGTTTGTCTTCAATCATCCGCACATAACCATTATCTGTTATCGTTCACAGAAAAAACCGCCGGCAAGGATAAAATCGAATTCGAACGATCACGTCTTAGGACATAGCCGAATAACACCCGCTAAGCCATACGTAAATCGTCGAGGCTTGGGCATGTCAAGGCGAACGATTCCGCACTGCGGAGTTCGCTGTTCTGTGATGTCGATGAAGCCGAATCGACCCGAAAAGGCTTTGCCCGGCTGCTGCATCGAGAATGATGTAGTCTGCTTTCGTTAACAGAATCGGTTTGCGTGATTGATTCGAAGACTTACGGATACGAATTTCGAAAGCGGAACGGCTGCCTGCATGAGGAGTGGCAATGCTTCCGTTCATTACGAGTAGGGGTATATATTGGGTGTGAGTTCCATTATACAACACTATATATGGTGTATCTAATGAATAACAGAGCATTTTACCCGTATTTTGCTCAATAAAAGCACAATTGCTGTTTCTTTCGCTTTCGGTCTCTCTTTTTCGTGGACAGGCCTCTCTTGACTTCCTGCCTTTTGAAAGTTACAGCCTTCCGGCGCTATAATAGAGTCATCAAGCAACCGACCTTTAGCCGTTAAAGTTCTTACGTTGCGCTGCACGGCGCTGAATGTCCGTACCTCGTTCAAAACTAGCGTTGGAATAGGAGGAACCGTTCATGATGCTATACAAAAACCGAATCGTAAACGACCATGAAGTCGCTATTTCCCCGTTTGACCGCGGCTATTATTTCGGTGACGGCGTGTATGAGGTGTTTCGCTTTTATAACGGAGCCCTATTCGAAAAGGACGCGCATTACCGGCGGCTCGAACGGAGCGCCGAGCAGACGCGCATTCCGCTTCCTTATCCGATCGCCGATATCGACGGCAACCTCGCGCAGCTGCTTCGAGCGGAAAAAGTGACGGAAGGCATCATTTATTTGCAATTGACCAGAGGTGAAGCCCCTCGCGGACACGCTTTCCCGAAGCCGCCGGCGGAATCCGTTTTGCTGGCGTATTGCAGCGAGGTCGGAAGACCGCTTCAGGCTATACGAAACGGCATACGCGTCATCGTCCGCCCGGACATCCGCTGGCTGCGCTGCGATTTGAAGACGCTGAACCTGCTCCCCAACGTGTTGGCCAAGCAGGAAGCAGTCGAGCTGGGCGCTGAAGAAGTTTTTTTTCACCGCAGCGGCATCGTCACGGAAGCCAGCTCCTCGAACGTGATGCTCGTCAAGGACGATGTGCTTTACACGCATCCGGCCAATCATTTGATCTTGCATGGCATCACCCGCGCAGTTATCCTGAAGCTGGCATTCCGGCTTAATCTTTCGGTGCGTGAGGAGCCGTTCACGCTGGACGAGCTGCGGCATGCCGATGAAGTCTTTATAACGAGCACAACCGCGGAGGTCACGCCCGTTATCGAGCTGGACGGCGTCCCGGTCGCCGATGGCAAGCCCGGACCTGTAAGCCGCCGGCTGCAGGGAGCATTCGAAGAATATGTCGGAAGTTTAAATAAATAAACAACCAACCTCCCCCAAGGAACACGTTACTGCAGCGAAAAACTGCGCAAAAAGATCGTACTTTCCCCTGGCGGTACTAAATAACAACCGTCGATTGTGCAAACCAGCAAACAAAAAAGCTTTCAAAACCGCCTCAACAGCGGGTTTGAAAGCTTTTTTGTTTATCTTGGGGACCGGACGGACTATTCCGCCGCCCAAAATCATGCCTTATCGGCGAAGATTCCACTCGTCCGTCCCGTACTTCTCGGCGAGCAGCTGCGCGGCGAGCTCCTCCTCATACGCTGTCGGCGCGGATTGCTCAAGGGCGATGCCCATTCCTGTGGCGAAACCCGTGCGGAACGCAGCCTTTGCCTCTTCAAGCGTTGCCGGCGGCTGTCCGGTTACCGACCGCAAATCGTTGACGGCTACGGCCTTATCCTTGAACGAAGCCATCAGCCGCTCCTTCAGCGCCTCGCTGCGAAATTTCAGCACGGAAAAAAGCTGCTCCGTATCCAAATCAAGCAGGATCGAGCCGTGCTGCAGCACGACCCCTTTTTGCCTCATTTGCGCGCTGCCCGCCACTTTGCGACCCTCTACGACAAGCTCGTACCAAGACGGCGAATCGAAACACGCGGAGGAACCGATCGTCGCATACTTCTGCTTTTCCTCCTCGGACGCAAGCGTCACCATATGCGCATCGAGACCGAGCCCGCGAAACCCTTGCAGCAGCCCCTCGCTAAGCACGCGGTAAGCTTCCGTCACG
Source organism: Paenibacillus contaminans (assembly GCF_003285015.1). Taxonomy (GTDB): domain Bacteria; phylum Bacillota; class Bacilli; order Paenibacillales; family NBRC-103111; genus Paenibacillus_V; species Paenibacillus_V contaminans. The sequence goes on from NZ_QMFB01000004.1 coordinate 327,915, forward strand.
GAGCTCGGCAGCCCCGGATAACTCTCCTCCACGATAATGCTGTACGTCAGCTCCTTATCGTGAAGCACCGCACGGCCTCCCGTCGGCCTGCGGACGAAGCCCAGTCCTTGCTTCGCAAGCTCCTCGAAGGACACCTCGGCTTCCGCCTTCTGAAAATATCCGATGCTGAGCGCAGCCGGCTCCCAGCCGTAAAAACGCACCGTCGGCGGCGCTTTGCCTTCGCTGTGCGCGATCAATATCGCTTCGTCGAGGGCCATATTCGCCGCCGCCGAACGTAAACCGGAATCGATAAACCGCCAAGTCACCATAAACGCAAACCTCGCTTTCTTCTTTTTCTATAGTAGTCGAGATCGCCATCTCCGTCAAAACGTCCGCATCCCGCTGGTAAAGTTATGAAATGCCGCCGTTTGGTTCATACTAACGACATACAGGCTGAAAATAGCGGCTCTACGAACGGCATGCTCAGTCGATAGCAGCACGCTGCAAAACAACAACAACAGAGCGGGAGGGATACGATGCGCAATTCTGAACCGACGGACGTCACTCGCCCGTTAAACGAGCGGCTGAACGTGCATTTTGACCGAAGCTGGCTGGAAGACCTGCAAACGCGCTCCGACAAAAACGGCCCATGGGACGATTGGACGCTGAGCCAGCTCGCACTGGAGGCGGAGCAGTCCCGTCAGGTCCGGAGCTTCGACGAGCTGCAGTGCTTGCTTCATACGCCGCAGCTTAAACCGATGGCGCATCAGATCGATACCGCCAAAAAAGTGCTGACCGAAATGCGCGGACGCGCCATTCTCGCCGATGAGGTCGGTCTCGGCAAGACGATCGAGGCAGGCCTTATTTTGAAGGAGTATATGGTCCGTGGGCTTGTGCAAAAAGCGCTCATCCTCGTGCCGGCGTCGCTGGTGCTGCAATGGGTGCGCGAGCTGAACCAGAAGCTCGGCATATTGGCCGTCGCTCAAAAGAAAGCGTATATGTGGACGCAGTGCGACGTCATCGTCGCCTCGATCGATACGGCCAAGCGCGATCCGCATCGCGATACCGTACTCGGCATCGACTACGACATGCTGATCGTAGACGAAGCGCATAAGCTCAAAAACAAAAAAACGACCAACTACCAGTTCGTCGGCCAGCTGCGCAAAAAATATTGTCTTTTACTCACCGCTACCCCCGTTCAAAACGATATGGACGAGTTGTATAATCTGATCACGATTTTGAAGCCCGGGCAATTGGGCGGACAAGGCAGCTTCCAGGCAAACTTCGTCGTGGACAAGCGGATTCCGAAAAACGAGCAGCTGCTGCAGGAGCATCTATCCAAGGTCATGATCCGCAACAGGCGGAGCGACGGCGGCATCTCGTTTACCAAACGCATCGTCAAAAACATTCCGCTCGACCTATCCCCCGAAGAGCAAGCTCTTTATGAAGGAGTCACGGATTTTGTCCGCGGCCGGTTCAAAGAGGCGGGAGGCGATTTGAGCAGCATTTTGTCGCTTGTGACGCTGCAGCGGGAAGTTTGCTCGAGCCGCGACGCCGTGTTCGTCACGCTCGTCAACCTGTTCAAGAAAACGGCCGAGGACTCCCCCGTCCGTCCGAAAATATGGGAGCTCGTCGAGCTGATCCGCAGCATTCAAGCTAACACGAAGGCGGAGAAAACGATGGAGCTGATCCGCGAAATCGGCGATAAAGCGATCGTTTTTACCGAATATCGGGCGTCCCAAGAGTATTTGCTGAAATATTTCCGCGAGCATAACATCGTCGCAGTCCCTTACCGCGGCGGCATGAACCGGGGCAAAAAAGACTGGATGATGGATTTGTTCCGCAACCGGGCCCAAGTGCTTATAGCGACGGAAGCTGGCGGGGAAGGCATCAACCTGCAGTTTTGCCACCATATGATCAATTTCGATCTGCCCTGGAATCCGATGCGGGTGGAGCAAAGAATCGGGCGCGTGCACAGGCTCGGTCAGACGGAAGACGTGCGGATTTACAATCTGTTTACGAAAGGCACGATCGAGGAGCATATTTTGGCGCTGCTTCATGAAAAAATCAATTTGTTCGAGCTCGTCATCGGCGGTCTGGACGTCATTTTGGAACGGTTCGAGCAGAAAACGTCGCTTGAAGCCCAGCTTCTGCGGCTTGCCGTGGAAGCGAAAGACGATCGGGATATCCGCAGCAAGCTTGATGAGCTCGGCCAGTCGTTCAAGACGATACGCGAAACTGTCGGGGACGAAACGGACGAAGCGCTCCCCCTCGCCGCAGTCGTGGACGCCGTCGGACAAAGCGTTCCGGTCTACGACACGGGCATCGCTTCGCAGCAAAGACGATAACTCTACCTATCAGAAGAGGTGACGACGGTTGAACGCTAAGCAGGTGCAAAAATATGTCATGCGCTTTTTGGAAGCGACCGGCTGCCAGATCATCGAGAAAGGAACCGCCCACGTCACGGTCAAGCTTTCGGTGGAAGCGGACAAAGCCCTGACGAACCGCCACTACTACTGGAGCTTCGTCGAGCGGACCGGCGCGCCGCCGGAGACGATGGCCTACACATTCGTGTTCGACCCGGAAAAAGAAGCGGCAGGCCCGGCACCGCAAACACAGCGGCAAGCGGCGGACGGCGCCGGGCCATCCGGCGGTGCAGCCTCCGCAGCAAATCGCGCCGCATCGGCGAGCGCCGCTTCCGCGACCGCCGGCGGATCGGCGTCTACAGCAAGCAACGCACCAACTGGCGCAGCAGGCTCTCCTGCGAACGGCCAGCAGCAGGACTCCATTCTCGGGCGTTACTTCGGCGTCGTCCCTTCCACACCGACAGGACGCATTCCCCGCGAGGAAGTCGCCTTCGGCAGCCGCAGGCTGGAGCAGCTATTCGCCGCAGCGCAAACTCGCGGCCGTTATGTCCGCTTGTTCGAGCAGCCGGCTTCGACCCGCCAAAGTGCGGCGAGAGCCGAGGATAACGCACAGCCGTCATATGCGGGCGGCGGCTCCGCCGACCCGGCAACGGGCCAGCCGACCTCCCTCCGGCAGCCTGCGGCGGCAGCGCGTACCGGCTCGCGCGTCCTTCAAGCCGCCTATTCGACCTGGTTCGGCGTCAATTTCAAGGTCGAGCTCGCCTGCGATTTGAAGCGCGACGAAATCCATACGCTCGGCATCGATCTCGCGACCGGAGAAATACATGACCATTTCATGCCGCTCATGGTTCAGAAGAAGCTGTCGCCGAAGCTTCCCGCTAATATTTTTCTGCAGCCGACCAAAATCGGCTTGAACAGAGCTGTTACGATACTGGAAAACACTTTGTTCTCCAAGCTTAAAGCGCTGGATCACGGCTGGGCGGATAAAGCCGACGAAAGACTGCAGGAGGAGCTGGCCAGAATCGACGACTACTACATCGACCTGCTTAAAGGCCTCGAAGCCGAGGCGAAGGAAGAAGCGGAAGCCCAATACCGCAAGCGCCAGCAGGAAATCGAATGGCAGCACCGGCCCCGCGTTCAGGTATCCGTCATTAATTGCGGTTTGTTTCATTTGGAAGCGGGTTCTCTTTCACGAGCCGACGCATCTCGCTAAAAGCCCACAAAAATAGCCGCTTAAATTACTGCGGCCGCCAACACATTCTAACAAACTTTTCAAGTCATATTCGTTACAATTAGTGCATAGAATGGAAGCCACAACATCGGCAGGTGAATCATGAAAAAGATCATGCTATGCTTGACGCTTCTCGCTCTCGGCTTGAGCGATTTCGTACTGCTCCCTCCCCGTCCTCAACACGGCCAACAGGTCAAAGCAGCCGAACCGGAACAGGCCGATAGAAACGACAAAGCCGCTTCAAGCAGCATCACAGCACCGGACGTTTCTTCGGCAAGTTCGACGGAAGCCGATTCCTCGGATCGTTCCAGTCAGCTTGACGAGCATATTCGGGATTGGATCGCCATGCTTGCTAAACAGCCTGCCTTCACGGAATGGAGCGATGCGGAGTATGAAACCTACCCGCTCGGTCCCGGTACGCACAGCTGGGTCGTTCTATTGATAAAAAACGGAAATGAAATCGGCTATTTGGTCGTTACCTCGGATAAAGACGGACAGCTTTCCTTATCCGAATACGGAGCCGGCGACAAACCGCTGTTCAGTTTGCAAACGCTGTATCAATCCATGATGCAGCGGGAAATCATATCGAATTATACGTTATCCGAATTCGCCGCGGAGCCGCTTTTGCAAAAGGAGCGTTATTATGAAGGCCCGCTGGAAAGCTTCTGGAAGGTGACGTTGCGTCACGATACGTTCTTCTTCGACGCCAAAACCGGCGAACGCATGCCCGTACTCGAAACGATTGCCGAGCGACAACATGCCGAACCTGCAGCTTATGGCGGTTTGACGGTGAAGCAAGCCGCGATCGAGGAGCAAACGGCCGTAACCCCCTTCGACCCGAACGAGAATCCGACATGGATAGCAGGAACTCCATTGTCGTTCACGACAATAGACGATCTAAAACGCGAGCTCGCACAAACCCAGGAGCTCACGTACAGCGCCAAGCTGCTTGGCGGGCAAGCGATTTATCCACTTGCGGTAACCGGCTTTACGATTTACTCTGGCGGCGTCGCCTATCTCGCAGTCGATCATGACGGCGACAGATACGTACCGTATCAGCATATGGCGGCGTTAGGGCATTTCTTCCGTTAGGTTTTTCTCCTCTCCTCCTATATTGGGGAAACTCCGGCCGCAATCACGATCGCGGCGGTGGGGTTTCCTTCTTTTTTCGTTTGCCGTCCGCCCACATTTTTAACGCAAAAGGAAGCATACCGAACCAGCGATGCTGCCATCTTTCCTTCATTTTGACGCCCCGCTCCTGTTTGCGGACTTCTTTCGGCTTATCCAAATATTCGGTTACCTGCTGGGCAATATATTTAACGAGCTCGTCTCCTTTGGCCAAGTAAAGCTCCCTCCTTTGCGTGCTGAAATCGCGTTTCATTGCTATGTCTGTACACAGTATTTCCCGAAACGCCTCGCTTCAACCTCGCCACGAAATGGAGAAAACCGCCTTGCGGCGGCTTTGGTGTTCGATATACGTTTGTTCGTTGGTAAACGCTGCAGTCCGATTTTGCCCACTTGAAATCGAGTACGGTCTCCTTTCCCCGCCTCTAGTCCGAAAACGCCTGCTTGCAGCGGGTATATTACTCGGCACATCGGTAAATCCATACTCCAAGCCGGTAAAATCGGACTCCAGCGTAGGGCGAATCCCGATTCCTTACTCCAAGCGGGCTAATTCGTACTACAGCATATCGAGGAGTCAGACGGTCCTTCACGTGCGAAGCATGACCGCCTGCGTACCGAAGGAGCATCATCCAAGAAATACTAATACAAAGACTTTCCCTTGAAGCCTTCGCTTCCTTGCGTCTATACTGGCAGCGAGCGAAAAATCACGGTCCGGTTGGTAGTCCGGATGCGCTGTAAACCCCATATCGGCGTCATATCCTTCCCCCTCGGGATGTCCATCGCTCCGTAAATCGTTACGGAGGGGAAATCATGAAGCTTACCATTTATTTTGCAGGAGAGTACTGGGTTGGCGTCGTCGAGGATCAAGCTGATGGAAAGCTGCGCGCTTGCCGCCATATTTTCGGCGCCGAGCCGCATGATGCGGAGGTTTTGGATTTTGTGAGGCACGCCATGCTGCCATGTCTGGATGCGACCAGCCAATCGGTAGCACAGGCCGATTCGTTTACGCGCAAAGTCAGCCCGAAGAGGCTCGCTCGTCAAGCGGCGGCCGAAACGGCGCGAAACGGCGTGTCGACATACGCGCAAGAAGCGCTCAAGAACGAGCTGGCGCACCGCAAACGCGTTCGTCAAGTGGAATCGCGCGAGGAACGCGAGCTGCAGCGGGAACGAAAACGCGAAATCGCGCGCCGGAAGGCGAAAGAAAAGCATCGCGGGCGATGAGCTTCTCTGCCGTGCCGGCCAGGCAGCGCTACTAACTTCCGTGAAAATAACCCCGCGCATGTGCCTAACTCCCTGCACGGTGGCCCGGTACGCGCCGGCAGTTTAACCTCATGCCTCCAAACAAAAACCGCCCCGTCAAGCATATACGCTTGACGGGGCGGTCTTATGATTCGCCGTTACATTTGTGCCGGCGCTTCGAGTCCGATGAGCCGCAGCCCGGAACGCAAAGTCGTTTGAACGCTTTTGAGCAGCGTCAGTCTCGCCTTCCGAACCGCTTCGTCTTCGACAAGAATGATACTGCTTCTATAGAAGCCGTTGAAGCTTTGCGCAAGATCGACCAAATAACGCGTCACGATCGACGGCTCCAGTTTTTCCATCGCCTGCTGCACCCGTTCAGGGAACAGATACAGCTGACGAGCAAGCTCGATCGCCTCCGGATTCGTCAACTGCGCCGCATCGATCGCCGAACCGTCAAAGCCGAGCTCGATGCTGTCGCTGCCGTTCGCTTTCCGCAGAACGCTGCAGGCGCGCGCATGAGCATATTGGACATAAGGGCCGGTTTCTCCGTCGAAGCTGAGCGCATCCTCCCACGAGAAGACGACGTCCTTGATCCGGTTCGCGCTTAAATCGTTAAATACGATCGCGCCGACGCCGACCTGACGGGCCACTTCTTCTTTGTCCGCGAGCTGCGGATTTTTCTCTTCGATAATAACGCGCGTTTTCTCGATCGCCTTGTGAAGAAGCTCCTCAAGCTTAACCACATTGCCCTTGCGCGTCGACAAGCTGGCGCCTTCCAGGCTGACTTGTCCGAACGCCACGTGCACAAGATCCTTCGACCATTCGTATCCCATCAGCTCGATGATTTTGAACCATTGCTGGAAATGCAGGTTTTGCGCGTAGCTTGTCACATAAATCGCTTTTTCAAAATCGTACGTTTGCTTCCGGTAAACCGCCGCCGTCACGTCGCGCGTATGATACAGCGTCGCGCCGTCTTTCTTCACCATAAGCGCCGGAGGCATGTTGTAATCGTCCAGTCTGACGAGCAGCGCCCCATCGTCCTCTACGAGCAGATTTTTCGCTTTAAGCTCCTCGATGACAGGCGCCATTTTATCATTGTAGAAGCTTTCGCCGGCATAAGAATCGAAACCTACGCCAAGCAGATCGTAAATTTTTTGGAACTCCTTCAGGCTGATTTCCACGAACCATTTCCACAGCTTGTTCGCTTCCTCGTCGCCCTGCTCCAGCTTGACGAACCAGCCGCGCGCCTCATCCTCAAGCTCCGGCGCTTTGTCCGCTTCCTCATGAAACTTCACATACAGCGCAAGCAGCTCCTCGATGCCGTTCGCTTCGACTTCCTGCGCGCCGCCCCATTTCTTGTAAGCGACGATCAGCTTGCCGAACTGCGTACCCCAGTCGCCGAGGTGATTGACGCCGACGCAATCATAACCGAGATAGGAAAAAATCCGGTACAGCGCATTGCCGATCATCGTCGAGCGCAAATGCCCGATATGGAACGGCTTCGCAATATTCGGCGAGGAAAAATCGATGACGATCTTTTTGCCTTGTCCGATATTTTGCGCTCCGTACCGCTCCCCGGAACCGATTACCTCCGATACGACCTCGCCTACGAAAAACGCTTTATTATAATAAACGTTGAAATACCCGGAAACCGACTCGATCCGCTCGACGGCCGGATGCTCCGGGAAAGCTGCTTTCAGCTGGTCGGCGATTTGCGCAGGCGCTTTCCGCATCGTTTTGCTCAGCTTGAAGCACGGCAGCGACAAATCCCCCATCTCGGGATTCGGCGGATATTCGAGCATGCCTACGATCGTCTCCAGCTCGACTCCTTCCATATGCGGCTTCAATTGCTCGGCAATCACTTGTTTAAAGTTAATCATAGCGTAAACGTTCCCCGTTTCATGTGTTCTATAGTTTTTGATATATGTAAACTATACGATCGCGCGTACCGGCATTTCTAAAACAAAGCACCCCGCTCCGGGGTGCTTTCGTAAATATAGCATATTACATTATATAGCGAAATTTTCTGAAAGTAAAGAAACCCGCTCTCCCCGCTGCTTAGCGGCGGTCAGACCACATGCTCCGCAATGACGCATATGCCCGGCACCGGCTTCAGATCGCCCTCAATTCTCTTCCGCTTTACCTGCCAGCAATCTGCTGTACAAGCGCATTGTCGACTCGAGCGGCGCGATGCTCAGCTCCTCTTTCAACAGGGCGGTAAACTGCTCGTAATGCTTGATCATCGAACCGCGGTCGCCCATGCGGGCATAGAGCGTAAGCATCATTTCATTGGCGTCGTCGAGAAAAGGCTCTTTTTGCAAGAGCTGCCGCAGATACATCAAAGCCGTTTGATACTTCCCGATCGACAAATAGTAGGACGAAATTTTTTTCAAAAGCAGCAGGTAAGCGAGCCTCAGCTCCTCCTGCTTGTCCATCGCCCAAACGTAACCTTCCATATAGTCGCCTTTATACAACCCCGCGGCATATTCCGCCTCGTTGATGTTCTCAGCGTCCACATCGGGCTCCTTCGCCGAAAATTTCTCAAAAAGCTCGGCGTCGCATACCATGCCCGTCATATCGAGACAGTAACAGTTGTTTTTAAATTCCAGCACGTTCGCATAGCCGCGGCTTTCGAACTTTTTCCGGTTCGTGTACACGCATGTGTGCAAAAAGGTTTTGGCGTATTCGGGTATCGCGTCGCTCCATAAATCGTCCATAATTTTTTCTTTGCGGATCCATGTATTCCTGTTATGGACGAAGTAGGCAAGAAGCTCGCGTTCTTTGGTCGTTCTCCATTTGAGGCTTCCCTCGTGCTCGTTCCCTAGCCGCCATTCGAAAGAACCGAAGCAGACGAAGCGTTCCTTTTTACGGTCCGGCTCCGTTTTTTTGCTGCGGTCCGCTTTTCTAGCGGTCAGACGCGTAATCGTTTTGTTCAGTCTCGTTTGCGTGATCGGCTTCAAAATATAATCGATAGCGCTAAGCTCGAATGCGTCCGTCGCATACTGGTTATAGGCGGTGGCAAACACGATTTCGACGCCCGGGCAGGCGCCCGCAAACAGCTCCGCCGCCTCCAGCCCGTTCCGTTCCGGCATCTCGATATCTAGAAATATCACATCGGGCCTCGTCTCGCCGATATGGAGCAGCGCTTCGTCCGCCGATGTATACGTGCCGACAAGCTCGATTTCGCTATAGACGGATAACAGAGTCTGCATAAGCTCGATCGCCGGCTCCTCATCGTCAATGATTATCGTACGCAGCATCGCAATCACCTCTTTTCCAGCTTCCAGCTGATTTTCGTCCCGACGCCGGGAACGCCTGAAATTTGCAGCCCTTCTCCGTATAAAGACAGCAGCCGCTTCTGGATGTTGGATAGGCCGACCCCTCTTGTAGCCGTGTTCCTGTAAATCGCCTCGATCGCCTCCGCAGTAATGCCGGGGCCGTTATCCTCGATGTCGATCATAATCATACTTCCGTCTATCCGGATGGAAATGGTTACGGTACCGCCTTCCGGTCTCTTCGTCGCGCCGTGTCTGACCGCATTCTCGACGATCGGCTGGATCGTGAGCGGCGGAACAAGAAATTGCATCTGCTCGTCGTAACTGCGCACGATTTGAAGCCGGCTGCCGAAGCGCGCCTGTTCAATATACAGATAAGAATCCACAAGCTCCAGCTCGCGACGGATCGGGATAAGACGCTCCAGATTTTGAAAATCGAAGCTGCCTCTTAAATACTGGCTTAACTCGCCGAGCAGCTGCTGCGCCTTCTCGACGTCCTTGTAGCTGACAGCCATTATCGTATTCAATGTGTTGAACAGAAAATGAGGCTTGATCTGCGCCTGCAAAAACGCCATTTCCAGCCTTACCCTTTCGCTTGCGGATCGTTTCATTTCCAGCAGCGTGCGAATGCGCACCTTCAGCTCGACGGCATCGACCGGCTTGCCGAGAAAATCGTTGATTCCCGCGTTATAGCCGGCGATCCGATCGTCCTGCCAATTCCGCGCGGTCAACATGACGATCGGCAGCGCCGACAGCGTGAACCGCTCCCGGATCAACCTGCTAAGCTCGTAGCCGGACATGCCCGGCATCATCAAATCGAGAATGACGAGGTCGATCTCCGGCCGCCGCCCGAGCTCCTGCATCGCTTCCGCCCCGCCCGGCACGGCCAGCACGGAGTAATTGTCCACGGACAGCAGGTTGACGAGCACCTGACGGTTCGCCGGATCGTCGTCGACGACGAGGATCGTATATTCTCCCGTCTGCTTCAGCTCGATTCGTTCGGACGCCCCCATGCCGTTCGCCGGCTTGATCCGTTCCGTCAAGCGTTTATCCATGCCCCCGCGCTTCTGGCTTCGCTCGCGCGAGCGGTCGATCGTCATCGTAAACGTAAAAGCGGCTCCCTTTCCTTCCTCGGAAGAAACCGAAATCGTACCGCCGTGGAGCTCGACCAGCCTTTTCGTGATGCTGAGCCCGAGACCCGTACCGCCGTATTCGCGGGCGATGTCGCCGCTGCCCTGCTCGAACGATTCGAAAATAAGCTTCTGCCTGTCCTGCGAAATGCCGATGCCCGTATCCGAAACCGTTATATGCAGCCAATCATTGTTCGCGGCCGCGGAAACGGTAATGTCCCCTTTATCCGTAAACTTCAGCGCATTGCCCAGAAGATTAAACATCATTTGCGAAAGCCGGTCTTCATCGGCCACAATGTAAAATTCGTCAGGCTCCAGAAGGTTGACGAACCGCACCGGCTTGTTTCCCGCCATGACGCGAAACATTTCGAACATGACCTGTACGAATGCATGAAGCTCGACCGGCTGCAGCTTAAGCGCGACATCCCCGTTTTTCAATTTTGAAAAATCGAGAATGTCGTTGATCAGATTGGCCATCCGCTTGCCGGTCGCCACGATCAAATCCATATTTTCGGCTTGCTTCGGATTAAGCGAACCCGCCGCCCCTTCAAGCAGCGATTGCGCGATGTTGATGACGCCGTGCAGCGGCGTTCTCATTTCATGCGACGTATTCGCTAGAAAATCATCCTTCACCTTGTCCATCGACAGAAGGCGTTCGGACAAACGCTCCACCGTCGAGAACGCGTTCGTAAATCGCCCGGATAACAGCAGCACCTGCGAGAACAGCAAAATCATCATGACGGCCGGCATCAGCCAAGGCTGCAGCTGAACGCCTATCAGATTGAAAAAATAAAGCACCATTATCGCGAGAATCGCCGCCGCGCTGACCATCATATACCCCGATCCTTCAAGCTTTCTGGCTGCTCCTTTCGCGAGCACGTATAACAGGTACAGAAGAATCACAATCGCAGCAAGGTATAATATATCGAGCTTCGAATAAATGCGCGCGGGCGTAACCAGCGTTAATACTGCCCAGCCGATCACGATCCCGTCAGCCGCTTTTTTTACGGCAGAATGAAAAATTTGCGAGAAAACGGACCGCGTATAACACAGGACATAATAGGTAGCTATCGCGCCGGACGAGTATTGAATTTTCGTAATCCACTCATAGGAAAGCGAAGGTAAAGCCATTACGATAAGCTTCTCTCCCTGACTGAATATATAGATGCTGCCCGTCAAGCAAAAAAGACCGAAATACAGCCATGACCGTTCCCGCGAGCGCATCTGAAACAGCGCAAGGAAATAAATGGCGAGCATAAATACGCTCATCCCCAAAATAAGATCAAGCGTCACGGACATTTCGCGCTGCTCCAAAATCTGCTTCTGCTCGCCCAGCCAGATCGGATGCGTTATTCCTCCTTTGGCCAGTCTAAAGTTGGCCACCTGCAGAACGATATCGAGCTCGCCGGCCTCCGTCGTAAAGAATCGGACGTATGGAACGTTTTTGGATACCGTGCTTTCGAGCGTCGTGCCCGGCTGCCCGGAGGAAGCCATTTCCTTACCGTTCACGTACAGCCGGTTCGACGTCTTAATATTCGTTGTTCGAATGCCAAGTTCCTTCTGCTCTCCGGGCGGCAAAAGGACACGCAATCGAAACGTACCGTACCCGATCGCCGACATATCCTTATCGCCCAAGTCGTAGCGGCCCCACAGCGACGGCACGCGGACGAAGCTCGAGCCTGACGCATCGCCGCTTAGCTCCGGTCCCGGACCGCCGGGTTCAGGCACAAGCAATTGCCCTGCGTGAAACGTCCATTCCCCGTTCAAGCGAACGGCGCCATCCGCCGCGAAATTCCATTCGGATAAATCCAGGATTCCTTTGGAAGCTTTAGGCGCATGACTGCTCACACCGCTTCCGGTAAAGAATATAAGGCCTGCCGTTAAGAGAACGATGCATATCATCGAGATAACCGGCGTTAGTTTGCTGCGCATCACATTATTCTCCTTCTATCAGTAAATCCGCAAGATACGGCTCATTGCCTTATTTCGATAGCCAAATCCCCCATTTCCATCATAAAAGGATAAAGCAAATTCGTATACCAGAAAAAAGTGCGTATCTATCGGCATCATATACCGAAATGCGACAAGAAGAAGGTAGCATATCCCGCTATGCAAATACTGAACAGGAGAACCGCTATAAAACGCAAAAGCTCTGACTTCGTCTCCAAAAAAACAGGGCTGCCCCAGGTCTATTTTGACCTTCCGGGACAACCCTAAATCCAAATTATGATTCCAATAAGCTTTGACCGATATATTGTCCTTCCCGCAATCCTCCGGGGCATGCGAACAGCCCGCTGGCCACATGAGAGGTATATTCGTTTAGGGCATCCTTGGACTGCATTAACTTAAGCATCGGCACGAGCTGCTCTTCCGGATTTTTCTGGAAGCTTATAAATAGCAGGCCTGCGTTCACGTTCCCCGTTCGAGGATCGATGCCGTCCGAATAGGAATAACCTCTTCGGTGAATGAGACGGCCCGCCTCCTTCGCCAGCCGCACATGAGCCGTTGCCGGCATCTTGGAAGGATCGGCTTCGTCGAATTCGCCTTTCCTCCCGTAGGAGGCTCCGGATTCCTTATAACGGCCGAACGTGTCTTCCTGGTCGGAAAGCGAAGCCCGATCCCAAATTTCAAGCAGCATGCGCACTTTTCGATAGGCCATGTATGTCCCGCCCTTCATCCATGCCGGCTCGTCGTCGCCCGCCCATATGACGTCCTTGTATCCTTGCTCCGTCTGATGAAGGCCGTTTGCCGTACCATCCTTGAAGCCGAACAGGTTGCGCGGCGTTTGGCCCGAGCTTCCGCCGCTTATAAAACCTTCCTGCATCCAATTCACCGTAGCGGAGCCCGTAGCCAGACGAATAAAGTTGCGTACGGCGTGAAAAGCGACTTGCTGGTCCTCCGCGCAAACTTGAATGCAAATATCGCCGCCCGACAGCAAGGGATCGAGATTGTCCTTGGGCATGCGGGGGATATCCTTTAAAAAGCGGGGCATTTTGCCGGCAATGCCGAATCGGTCTTTCCCGTCCGCGCTAAACAGCGTAGGTCCAAAGCCGAAGGTTACCGTTAATCCGGAAGCCGGCAAATCAAGCGTTTCGCCCGTATCGTCCGGCGGAAGCAGGGGATTGCTCCCCGTTTTCATCGTCCCTCCCGCCGTACTCAAATCGCAAAATTTCGTCCAGCTTCGCAGTAAGCTCGTCAAGCCTGCCCGATCCTCCGCCGTAATGCGGAAGCTGGCCAAGTACATATACCTCTGCTGCGGAGTGATAATGCCCGCTTGATGCTCGCCGTACATCGGAATTCGCTCTTCCTGCGGTTCATTGCCTGCTCCGGCTGGCGCCTCGGGAGCGATCGTGTTTTCCATCGCCGCCATTCCGGTTGCTCCGATTGCCAAACCGACCCCGGCCGTTGCCGTTATTCTCAAGAAATCGCGCCGCGACATCCCATCACGATTGTTCTTCGTACTCATCGTCCTCGTCCCTTCAACTGCCTCAAAGGATGCTTGCCGTTTGCGACATCAAGTTGGATAGCTGGCTGATCTGATCGCTGATTTGACGGATTTGCTCCGTGCTCAATTTGTCGTAAGTCACGAATTGGCCGTTGGTCTGGTGACTGCGGAGCGTTTCCTCGAGCAGCTGGAACTGTTTATCCAATTTGTTTGCCAGGTCCGGATTTTTTTCATTGAGCGCCGGAATGATGGCCAGGTATACCGATTTCGAACCGTCGACGTTTGCCGCGAAATCCACCAAATCCGTATGGGAATAAATCTCCTCTTCGCCCGTAATCTTGGAAATTGCCGCTTCGTTCAGCAGCTCCATTGCGCCTGCAACCATGGCGGCCGGCTCTAACTCGACGGATTTCACGAGCTTTTGGAGCTCTTCCGTATCTTTGATCAATTGATCGGCATAAACGTTCATACCTTGCAGCGATTTGTCCTGCCACAGCGCTTTTTCGATCCGGTGGAACCCAGTCCATTCGTTCTCGTTCTCCACATCCGCAAGCCGGGCGTCGATTTTAGGATCGAGATCGCCGAAGCTCTCCGCAATCGGCTCGATATTCTCGAAGTAGACACGGGATTTCGTATATTCCAGCTTCGCCTTTTCCATATCGCCTGCCTTAACGGCCTCGACGAACGTTTTGGTTTGGCTGGCCAGTTTATCCCCTTGCTCCGCCACATAGGCTTTGTAGTTGGCTACCGCTTTCTTCATAAGCTCCGATGTGCCGCCGGTCGTTTCCTTCGCATTCAGCAAAACGTTCAGCGCTTCCTGCAGCTTGGCCGCCGTACCTTTCAAGCTGTCGAAATCCACCTTGTCGTAGGCCGAAGCCGAGTAAATCGGCATTTCATATTTTTCGACTTCAGTATATTCCAGCGGAAACGTTTGGCGGACCGTATTTTCAAACGTCAGCCAAGAATCGTTTAGCGACTTTCCGAGCCGTTTGACTTCTTCCGCATTACGGCTGTCGATCGCCTCTTGCAGCTTTTTCGTTTCTTGCTGAAGCTTGACCGTTCCTTCTTGAATGACCGTTTTATTGCCGTTCGAATCTTTCGCTTGCTGCGCTTCGGTCCCTGCCGACGCCTCTTTGTCATTCGCTTTGCCGCATGCGCTAAGCGCTAAAGCCAGCGCAAGGGCCGAAACGACGCCGGTTATTTTCATTAATTTGTTCATTTTTCCGCCTCCGTTTATTAAACATTTTGATAGGCATTCCTTTTGTTGCGGGCGTTTCTTTGGTAAACGACTGCCGCTGCGGCGATCACGATGAAAAGCAATTGCGGAAGCGTGCTGTACCATGACGGATACAAGCTGAATGTCGCCGCCTCCGGCAAATAATCCTGAACCGTGGACGGAACCACTCCCGCCATTTGCAGACTATGAATGCCGGAGCCCATAAACTTAAAGCATAAATAAAACACGATTACGCTGGATACCAGAAATACGGGGCGTACGGGAAGCCGCGTGCCGAGTTTGATCATGACTGCGGCGCATACGGCAAGCACGCCGAAACCCGCGGCGATCCCTCCGGCCAAATGGCCTCCCGGCATTTTGCCTGCCATGCCGACCAAGAAAATAACCGTCTCCAAGCCCTCCCTCATAATTGCAAAAAAGGCGAGAAGCGCCAGCGAGATCATTTTTCCGCCTGTTAACGCCTGCGAACTTTTGAGCTGAAGGAATTGATTCCACCGTTTCATATCCGCATTCCGATGAAGCCAGTAGCTGACATACAATAACAGCACGCTGGCAAAAACGCCGGTCCAGCCGTTGATCAATGAATTGTTATGGCCGAAAGCGCTGGACGAAATCAGAAAAGCGACTGCCAAACCTACCGCTATGCATGCTATCGCTCCGGTGAGAGAACCCCCGATGACCCAGCGTTTTGCCGAAACGGAGTTCGATCTTTTTGCATACATGAGCAAAGTCCCTACGACAAGCAATCCTTCTATCCCTTCGCGGATAGGAATCAAGGCGGCATCCCACCAAGAGTATTGCGCGCCGATAAAGGGCGTCAACGAATCGATCAGCCGTTCGATAACCGGAAGAGCCTGCGAACGCTTATCCGGGCTCGACAAGTACGCGTCCAGCAGAACGAGATCGCTCTCAGCACGGTTGTAAACGGTTTGCGATTGACTGACGATGTCTCCTTCAACCGACAGCCACTGCCGCTGCAGCAGTTTTACCTCATTTAAAGCTTCCGGCCAAAACTCCCGCTTCATCAGTTCTGCGGCTTGCTGCAGCTTGACGACATAAGCGCTTAATGTCATTCCGGAATTCCCTTTGTTATCGGTATAAGCGCCGTCCGAATAATTTTTCAGCGAGAATTGAAGCGCGCCGGCTTCATCCTTCGCCGTCCGGACATCTTTGTTCAGAATCGCGAGCGAGAGATTCGCGATCTGGCGGTCGATCTCCAGCGACATTTCCAGCGAGTTTTCTTTGACTGTCTTCTTATTGGCGGTCCACCATTTCTTAACGGCAGAGAACGCTTCCGAAGAAGACTCCAAATTGCCGGATTCCAGCCCTGCGATCATCGATTCGACTTGCGCGATTGCGGTTCCGATCGATTCGTCCTTGTCAGCCGCCCTCGCATTAGAAGCGAAGCTGGACAACGGAAGTACAATTAGAACAAACGTGCATATCGCCAAGTAAAGAGACTTTACTTTCCGTTGGCTTGCAATGGCCAATCAGACCTCCTTACTGCTGATGTTTAACGCACTGATAATGATAATAGTTCTCATTTTCCACTGAAAAATTATATTCCTGTCAAGCCAACCTGTCAATGATATTTATCACACCGCACATGCAAACGCATGACTAATTCCTTGTAATAAAAAAACTCTTCGTCAGAAGAGTCAAAAGCGTAATAGGCGGCAACGAGCCGCCTCTATTTATTCTTATACCATTCGTTGACTTCCTGGGTAATCAGATCGCCGCCCATCGATTTCCATTCCGTCACGAATTGATCGAACTGCTCGATCGGGGCCCCTGTGATGATCTTGATCATCGTCTCCAGCTCCATTTTGTCCAGGAACGTTCGTTTCTGCACCATGGCGGACGTGGGGACGCCGATGAATTGATCCGGCATGAACCGGTTGTTTTTCACATATTCGCCGATAATGTCTCCGGCTCCTCCGATCCCGTTCCGGGAGTGGTACTTCCAATAGCTTTGATCGCCTGCTTTGTATTTCTGAATAAAGCCGTAATTCAGTCTCTCCTCCGGCGTCAGCTTGCTAAGCTCCTCGGCGCCTGCCGGTTTGCCGCTTTGGAGAAGCGGCGCCAAATGGGCGGAAATCTCCATGTTTTTGAACGATTTATAGATTTGGACCGGCGCCTGCGTAAAAAAGCCGATCTTCTGATCGCTGTTATACGTTTCATATAGGTCATCGTCCTTATTTTCGTAAAACAGCTTCAGCCATACGTCGGCAAGCTTGAATAACGCTTCCGGACGCTCCATCCCCTTCCTGACCACCCAGAACCCGTAATTGATATTCAGCGCATGCTGGAGCAAAGCAGGTTTGCCGTCAATCGAAGGCAGCGGATAAGGCCTCCAACGGACGCCGGGAGTCAGATCGGCAAGCGTATAACCGCCCGTCATGGAACCGAAGTAAATGCCGATGGCGTTGCGGCCAATGCTTTCCAAAACCTTGGCCGAATCCTTGACGCCGAACTCTTTATCGATCTGCCCGGATTTGTACAATTCCTGCATCTTCGCCAATGCGGTTTTCGCTTCGGGCTGCACGCTGCCATACGCCAGATTGCCGTTCGAGTCTTTGATCCAGATGTTCTTATATGCATGATAGCCGTTAAACATCGCTTGAAGAAAACCTAAATGTTTGTCGAGCGGCAGCCCGTACGTGTCCGCCTTCCCGTTTCCGTCCGGATCGCGCTCCGTAAACGCTTTGGAAATGGCCAGCAAATCATCCATCGTTTTCGGTCCCGCCAGCTTCAGCTTGTTCATCCAATCCTCGCGAATCCATACGATCGTTACGGTTTCCTTCTGGTACCCGGTAAAGGGCAGCGCCATCAGCCGGCCTTTGATCATTGCCGCTTCCAATGCTTCTTCCCCCGCTTCCGCAACGACATCCTTGACGTTTTGCGGAGCGTAGTCTCTGTATACATCGGTCAGATCCTCGATCATTCCCGCTTTGTTCAACAGAACGAGCTGCATCGGCGTAACCAGGAAAATATCGGGGATCTCTCCGGTCGAGATCATCAAATTCGTTTTTTGTTCAAGCTGGTCCCAGGGCGCGTCCCAAAGCGTTTTGACCGCGATGCCGTAATGATCCTTGATATAGGTGCGCCACCGGTTAGCGTTCATATCCTCCCCTTCGGCGAACGAGACGGATCCGTACGACTGGTTGACCATCGTAACCTCGATCGGGGGATCGTATTTCGCTTCCTTCCCGCCGACTGCGCTCCTGATCGCCGCATCCGGATTCGGCGGGCTTGAAGCCGCGTTGTAAGCCGTGCAGCCCGTCATTCCGCCCGCTCCCAGCATAATCGATATAACCGCCAAGCAGAACCGCTTCATATATTTAGCCGGCACAACATTCCCCCCTCCCATTGTTCAGCGGCAGTCCCTTGCCTGAAACGGTCCGATACGAAAAGCCGGGCGGGAAACGCTACCATTTGGTTCGTTTGATTGCGCTGCCATCCCGGTATTCCATCGGCGACATCCCCGTATGCTTTTTGAAAACGGTGCTGAAATGGGCGATATTTTTGTACCCGACGCTTTCCGCCACCCTGGAAATAACGGCATCCGTCCCCTGCAGCAGCTCAGCCGCCTTCGCGACCCTGACCTCGATCAAAAACTTATGCATGTTTACCCGTTTGATCTTCTTGAATATGGCGTTCAAATAATTCGGAGACATGTATACTTCCTGAGCGATTTCGTCCAGGGTAATAGGCTCCATGTACCGTTTTCTGATAATCGACTCAGCCGACTTGACGATTTTATCCATCCGTGTGAATGCTTCGATCCCGTTCATATCCTCGTAGAAAAGAATGGGCTCCTTGCCCACCCCCTCGCCGAGCTTCAGCGTTTCGAGCGTCTGCATGTAACAATCGGCCAGCTGGCGTAGGTCGCCGACCGGACAACTCGCAGCGATTACCGCTTCCGCTTTCATCCTGCTCCGGATCCACTCCAGAAGCTGCAAGCCGATCCGGCCCATCGTTTCCTTGTCGCAAAGCGCGTGCCGCTCGTCGTTCAACAAGAGAAGAAGCTCCCCTTCCCGGTTCGAGAACAGCTTTCCTCCGGCCATTTCCGCTTCGCGCTTTTTCAATAATTCACGGAGTATCAGGCTGCTGCGCTGTTTCGCGAGCTCGTCGTTCCCCCCGTCGTCCGTTTGCGGTTCAATACGCGCCAGCATTAAGGCAAACGCCGGCTTCGGATCAAGCAAGCCGAGCTCCTCTAGCGCGAACTCGCCTTGGTGAAGGCCGTACAGCAGCGTTTTGAACGTCTTCTCCTCCCGGTAAAACCGACTCTCGTCCCACACCATGTCCCTATCCTTCTTCAGCTTGCGCCGCTCCTCCAATGCCTGTTCGGCTGCTTTCCGTATGGCAGCGGTTATTTCGCCGAGCGTATAAGGCTTCAGAATATATTCGCACACCTTCGATTTGATCGCCTCGAGAGCGAAGTTGAAGTCCTCGTAGCCGGAGAAAAACAAAACCTTGGTCGACGGATATCGTTCTCTCACCAGCTTAGCGAGCTCAATGCCGTCCATCAGCGGCATCTTGATGTCCGTCAGCAATAAATCCGGCCGATGCTTCTCGACAAGCTCCCATGCCTGTCTGCCGTCCTCCGCGGCCCCTGTCAGCTCCAGTCCCAAGCCGGTCCAATCGATGCTCCTTACCAAGCCTTCCCGCTCGATCGCGGCGTCCTCGGCAATGACGATTTTCAGCATAGGCTCGCCTCATTTCGGTTGAAAGTTGCCGGTATGACGATGAAAATTTTCGTTCCTTCCCCCGGCTTGCTTTCGATTTGCAGGCCGAACCGTTCCCCGAAGTACAGCTTGATTTTGCTGTCGATATTATACAAGCCGTATCCGGAAGAAAGCGTGTGATCGGAGAGAAGCCCCGTCTGCGTATCTCTGTCCATGCCGCAGCCGTCGTCCTTCACCTCGAATACGATCAGATCGCCTTTTTTTAGAACGGATATGGCAATGACGCCCGTTTTGTTATGCTTCTCGATGCCGTGAATGATGGCGTTTTCCACAATCGGCTGTAAAATCATTTTGACCGTTTCATAGCCCAGTACTTCGTCGTCCACTTGAAAGTTGAATGCGATGTTGTCTTTGATGCGAATCTGCTGAATGTAGACGTAATACCGGACTTGATCCAGCTCTTCCTTCACGGTAATGATCTCCCTGCCGTTGCTCAGCGCGATCCGGTAATACCGGGCTAGCGCGTTAACCGCCCGCGAAATGTCCTCGGCACCGATTCCCATCGCCATCCAATTGATGGTGGAGAGCGTATTATACAGGAAGTGCGGATTGATCTGAGCCTGCAGCGCCTTCATCCGGAAAGCGAATTCCCTTGATTTCATTTCGCTGATCTCGTCGATGTTTTTGTTCAATTTACGCATCATCCTCTGGAATACCTTGTTCATTTCACCGATTTCATCGTTGCTCTTCGTATCCAGCTGAACGTCGTCGAAAATACCTTTGCTTACCTTCAACATTTCGTCCGTCAATCGGCTCATCCGCTTCGTGAACAAATAAGAACATACGTAGATGACGATGATGCCAAGAGCCAGAAGAATGCCGGACAGCGCCAAAATATAGTCCCTGACCTCCTTGGAAAGCGGCAGCGCTCCCTCGACCGGCGTGACGCCCGCGATCGTCCAGCTTCCGTCGGAGTCCTTGTCGTACACGACCAGATGAGGCTCCCCTTCTATCGTTTCGGTAAAATACCCCGAGCTGCCGGACATTTTGGAGACGAAAGGAAGCGATTGACCGACCGAACCGTTCAGACGATCGCTTTGCCGGAACAGGATGGCGCCCCGCTCGTCAAGGACGTAAGCGTTGCCTTCCTTGAACAAATCCATGCTTTTGATTTGATTAAACAAATAGCCGGGATCGATCTCGAGCGAAACGATGCCGTACGCCTCTTTGTTGACCTTGTTGCGCAGCGCCTTCGCGGCTACAAGCCTGATCAGTTTCTCGCCGTGAAGGTCATAGCTGCGGATGCTCCATAAAATGCCGTTCGACGTTCCTGCCAGCACCTCTTCCTTCCACGATTGATCCTCGATGTCCGCCTCTCTGTAAATGATGCCCGAGAATGTTTTGGCGTTGAAATTGTACACCTTGACGAGCGGCACGTATTCATACGTGTTCAGCAGCGATTCGACGAAGTCTTTCAGCCGCTTGTTGTCCAAGTATTCCTCGAACTTGTCGCCGCCTTCCTTGGTGAGCAGCTCCTGGAACTCGTCGCTAATATAAAACGTATTGATAGCTCTTTCGTAATTTTTCATGCGGTATTCGAGCGTGGCGTTCGCCTGCTTCAAAACCTCTTTATAAGCGCCGCTGGACATCCGGTCCAAATAATCGCCCGCTTTTTCAGAAGAGAAATAGCTGATGCTGAAAATGAATATTGCGAGAATCAATCCGAAAA
Source organism: Paenibacillus contaminans (assembly GCF_003285015.1). GTDB lineage: Bacteria > Bacillota > Bacilli > Paenibacillales > NBRC-103111 > Paenibacillus_V > Paenibacillus_V contaminans. Next base: position 349,359 of record NZ_QMFB01000004.1, read on the forward strand.
TGACAAGCATCTTATTGCGCAGCTTCATCCGATCCCCGTCCTTGATTGCGCTTTCATAGTTTTTATGCAACTAGTATAGCAGAACCCTTGGCAAGCCGGGGGAATGTAGGAGAAAAAGTACCCGTTATTCCTGCCGAATAGCAATAGAAACGGGTACTTGCGATCTCACACCGATATTATTTGTATTTCTCTTTGACGGCCGTATATCTGCCGTAGTCCTCCTTCAAGATTTCGATAAAGCCGGCTTTTTTCGCCTGCTCCATCATCGCGTTATACATAGTTTCGACATCGGCGTCATCCTTGGCTTTCATGATGATTCTCGCTTCGGTTTCCTGGAATATTTTGTCGAGGTCGACCCCCTTCGCTTTTCGTATCGGTCCGGGCGGCGTATTCAGATAAATGTCGAGTATCGTGTCCATGTAGATTTCGCTGTCGTATTGCTTTTTGGCAAGCGCTCTTGTCTCGTTCATCTGCCGCGCTTGATCGAGAACCAAATCATGCGTGTACTTCAAAATGCCGGACAAGCCGTATGCCCACGCCCCGAGCACGTCCGCCCCCCATTTCGGATTTTCGGCCATTTTTTTCTGATCCAGCTCGAAATTGTCGATCAGCTTGCCGTCTTCCGCGATATACCATGCGCCGTTATCCTTCGAAGGCGGCCCCCACACCATCGTGGCCCAGCCTTCGTTCGTATTCATCCAGTCCATATATTTGAACAAACGTTCCGGATCCGACATCTTCTTGCTGATGACGATTGCGGAGGAGCCAAGCGTATTGATATGGCCGATCCGGCTGTTCGTAACGCCCGGCGCTTTCGGAAGCGGCATCGGCACGTATTTGGCGCCAGGTATGCTCTTTTCGAACCCTTTGTTGAATCCGGAAATATCGTTCGGCCACATGCTCGCGACGCCGACATAACCTTTGGGAATCATGTCGTTATAAGGCTGCTGCCATTTGAGCTTATATGCCTCCGGATCGATCAGCCCTTCGCGGAACAGCTTGGACGCGAATTTCAAGTATTGCAAATACTCGGGCTTCTCGTGCGCGTCGATCATTCTTTTTTCGTTATCGTCACGGGCGTCCGCATACCGGTGTATGCCGAACATGCCGCCGATATGATAATTGATTTCCCCGCCTTCGCTAAGCGGCACATAAGGAACGACCTGCTTGCCGTTCACCGGAGGCAGCGATTTGAAAGCCTTGAGCACCTCGTAAAACTCGTCCGGCGTCTTAGGCACCTGCAAATTCAGCTTGCTCAGCCAATCCTCCCGAATCATCAAGACGTCGTTGACGGCGATCGTCAACTGGTCCTTCAAATCCGGATTGACCGTAAAGCCGGGCAGCACGTACAGCTTCCCGTCAGTCGGATTGCGGTAGGCGTCGAGTATCGTCTTCGTAAAATATTTCGTAATATTCGGGGTATTTTTCAAATACGGCTCGATATCGAGCAGCATCCCGGCATCCGCCATCTGCTGGTAAATTTGCAGGGCCGAAGAATCGTTTCTGTATTGAATGATATCCGGCATTTCTCCGGATGCCGCGATCAGACTTATTTTTTTCTGACCGTCTTCGCCGGCCGGCCAGACGAAGCCGTCCACATTAATCTTGAACTTTTGCTTGATATACTTGGCGTATTCCGTAGTCGGTCCGTTGCTTGGCCCTGCGTACGCAGTACCCTGATAAGCCGTAATTTTCATCTCGTCCGCATATTCTTCCAGCTTTTTGTCGCTTCCCGGCTTACCGCTGCCAGAGGCGCTCCCTGCCGGTTCTTCCTTCGCGGTGCATGCGGCGAGCAAGGCCATGCTCAACGTTGCCGCTACCGCTCCCGAAATCCTCTTGACGGTTTTCCCCCTCATCGAATCGACTCTCCCTTGAATGTGGATTTAATATATAAGGCTTGCGGCCCCTATATCCGGGTGAATTACCCTTTGACCGAGCCGATCATGACGCCCTGCACGAAATATTTTTGCAGGAACGGATAAACGAGTATGATCGGAACGGTCGTGACGACGATCGCCGCCATCTTGATCGATTCGATCGCAGGCGATTTCGCGACGAACTCCATCGACATGCTTTGTTGAATCATCGCGCTCGCATTAACCTGCGTAATCATGCGCATCAGGATCGTTTGCACCGGAAGCAGCTTCGGATCCATGACGAACATCTCCCCGGAAACCCAATCGTTCCAATGACCGACTGCGGCGAACAAGAGCATGGTGGCGATGAGCGGCATGGACATGGGCACGATGATTTTGAAGAAAATGGTCAGGTCGTTCGCGCCGTCGACTTTAGCCGATTCCTCGATGCTTTCCGGCAAATTGGAAAAATAGGTTTTCATCAAGATGACGGTCCAGGCGTTGAGCAGCGACGGGATGATGTATACCCAGAACGTGTTGAGCAGCATCAGATTTTTCAGCAAAATGTAGAACGGAATGAGCCCTCCGCCGAAAAACATCGTGATGATGACGATATTGAGAAACAGCGTGCGTCCGATTAAATATTTTTTCGACAACCCGTAAGCCAGCAAGCCGCACATCAGAACGGACGAGAGCGCTCCGATCACCGTACGCAAAATCGTAATGACGAAGCCGTCGATAAGCGCGTTCGTCACGAAGACGATACGGAAATTATCCAGCGTAAACACTTTGGGCCAGAAATAGACGTCGAAATAGCTGGTGACGGCGCTGTCGTGGAAGGACAAGGCCACCACATACCAGAACGGGTATAAGGTTACGAAGCCGAGCACGAGCATCAAGCAAATATTTGCGGTATCAAACGCGATTTCACCGATCGATCGTTTCATGTTTTCACCTCCTCTTCCGCGTTAATAAAGCCCGTCTTCGCCCAGCATTTTGACGATCCGGTTCGTCAGCAAAACGAGGATCAGCGCTACGAACGACCGCAGCAGACCGGCCGCCGCCCCCGCGCTGTACTGCAGGTTCTGCAGGCCGTACCGGAAGATGTACGTGTCAATGACCTCGGTCTTGTCAAGCACCGGCGGCAGCCCCATAATGTACAGCTGTTCGAAATTCGCCGAGAAGATGCCGCCTACCGCAAGCACGAACAAGATGGCGATCGTCGAGCGAATGCCCGGAAGACTGATGTGGAACATCTTCGAAAATCTCCCCGCCCCGTCCATGGACGCCGCCTCGTACAACTCGGGATTGATCGACGACAGTGCGGCGAGAAATATAATGCTGCTGAAGCCGATGCTCTTCCAAATCTCGGTGACGACGGCAATGGGCCACATGTAGCCGGAGGTCAGCATGAAATTGATCGGCTCGCCGACGATGCCCAGACTGACGAGGAACCGGTTGACAATGCCTTCGTCGATCGACAGCATCCGGCCCCAGATGCCTAGCACGATGACCCACGAAACGAAGTGCGGCAAATAAGAAAGCGTTTGAATCGATCTCTTGAACAGCTTGCTTCGCAATTCGTTCAGCAATAACGCCAGCACGATCGGCGCCGGAAAGGCGAAAATCAGTTTCAGCAAGCTGATCGCTAGCGTGTTGACCAGAATGATCTTGAAATGATAACCGGTTACGAATTGCTTGAAATGGTCGAGACCCGCCCAGGGACTCCCCCAAATCCCTTTGGCGAACGTGTAGTCCTTGAAGGCGATGACGATACCGGCCATCGGGATGTAATTGAAAACGATAAACCAGACCAAGCACGGAACGACCATCAAATACAAATACTTCTGGCCTTTCATCTGCTGCAGCATTCTTTTTGCGCCCACTGGATTTTCCCCTCTTCATCAGCTGTTAAGCGTTTACAATAAGTATACATGCAGCCTGGCGGTACTTTAATATTCGAAAGCCACGATATGTTTCGTTATCCCACGCTGTTCCATTCGGCTCGGTGCTCACACCGCGCGCAGTTCCCGGCACACATGATGCGCTTCAAGACGGCGGCCGGGAAATCCCCTGCCTAAACGCGGAAAAACGCCGCCCGGCACTGCTGCCGGACGGCGCTCCCGAGCCGGCGGAACTCCGCTTAAGGCCCTACATAATCCGTTCTTGTTCATCTCCAGTTTGATTGAAACGCATTCCGTCAAGCGTGCTTCTTGATGACGATTTTGCTGACGTACAGCTTGTCGCCTTTGTCGGAAAGCCTGAAGTCGGCGAAGCCGTTCTGCAGCTTGTTGGCAAACTCCGCATTCGTAATATGGAACGTATGCGTCACCCATTGCTCCGTATTGGTCCGCAAAACCTCGATCGGAGTAGCCAAGCCGAAATAATTCGGCGCGTCGTCCGGCAAGGTCGAATTGTACTGCAGCTCGAAAGGCGACGTCCCCAGGTCGTAATAAGTAACTTCGACGTACACCTCCTCCTGCGTGCTTGGAATAAAGTCGTCGTCCGCATCAAAGTACATATGGTTGTTGTCGGCCCGTCCAGGATTGTTCACATTGCTCGGATCGGTAGCGTAGGCGGCCCTTCCGCCGATCGTTTCATTCACAACAGCGCCGTCATAGCCGGACAAGGGCTTCAATAGAATGCCTTGCTGAAGCGGATACTCCTTCAAAACAATGCTGATTTCGTCCTGATTGACGATCGGCTTGCTTGCTCTTACCAGACTGACGGACAACGGAACGCCCAGATCGGCCAGCCTGAAATCGGCCCCGCCGCTCAAGCCGCCTGCAAACCGGGCATCCGCAAGCTGGAACGTGCGAGTCAGCCATTTATTCGTGCCCGTTCTTGAAACCTGCAGCGAAACAGGGGCGCTCGACGCGGATTCATACTCAAGGGCGAACGACGTCGTGCCTTCGTCGAAATACGTGACCTCGATCGTTACGTCCCTGTCGTCCTCCGTCAAATAGTCGCGATCAACGGCAAAATACATGTATCCGCTCGGCACGGCGCCGGTGGTCGTCCTGCTCTGGCGTCCGCTTACCGCGCCTGCCGTAGTAAGTCCGTCCGCAAGCTCATGCTGCTGCAAGCCTTTCTCGGCGTTCGCCGCGCCCAGCGATATCTGCAAAGTCGAGTAATTCGCCGGAGGCTCGGGCACATATTCGGGATCTTCCGCCCCGTTGTTCAACAGCCCGTAGAAATAGGCCCACGCCGCCGTTTTTTTGCCGGACGGCTTCACCAGCCAAAATCCGCTGTATTGATCGTCGGGTTGATTCGGTCCTACGGAGTCGTCATACAGCTGCCAAAAGAGCGCATGGTCGATCTGCTTCTCTCTAGCCGTCTCGACGACCGTTTTCGCGGCTTCCAGCACCTGTTTGGTTCCCGATACGTTTTCCGCAAGGCTAAACTCTCCCACGAACACCCTGCTGCGGCCGTTGTTCAAGTTCTGCGCCACTTTGGCTTTCAGATAGTCCAGCGCATTGCCGAATACCTCCTTGCCGAGCGCCGGCGTATCGTACGCCGAATAGGAGTAGTAGTCGCAATACGTGTTCGGGATGACTTGATTGGTAACGGTTTTCCCGCCTTCCATCGCCTTCTTGACCAGATTGACTTCAAGCGCGTTGTAAATATGGACGTTGCGGCTTTTTACCGCTTCTCTCGCATCGTTGACCGCATTCTGGCGAATATTGATCCATTCCGTCATCCGTTTCAAGACGTCGTCATCCGGATCGGTGGCGATGTTCGGGGCAGCCATCGTCGACCAGTCCCCTTCCCAGTTTTGCAGGATGAACGTTTTGCCCGTTCCCCGGTACGTTTTCAGCAAGTAAACGGCGAGCTCGTAAATTTGGTCGTATTCTTTCTGCTTTTGTTCGTCGCTGAAGCCGGTGAACCAGTAGGTGGCGTATTTGGGCTCGGAAAATACGTAAGCGCCCAAGAAATACGTATTGAAATCCATATCGAAAATGCCTTTGAAGGAGTCGGATTCGGCGAGTTCTGCCGGGGAGGTGTAGGCGGTTCCGCTCCAGTCGTTAAACTGGTAAAAATTTTTGTAATTGGGGCTCAAGTACATTTTGATCGATTTGGTGTTTAATTGGCGAAGCCTTTCGCCGCCCTCCAGAATGGCGTCGGAGGTGCCGAAGCTATATTGGGGATTGATGAAATTGACGCCGAGAAAATCCTGAACGGTGTTCATGGAGCCGTCATTATGCTTCGGAAGCTTATCCTTGGAGGTATACGTGCTGCCGTTCGCGCCGACCTGGATCAGCACCGAGTCGGACTTGCCGCTCCCGTCCTTCGCCGTTGCCGTAACGGTCGTTTCCCCCGCCCCGAACACGATGACCTTGCCCTCGGCGTTCACGATCGCAACGTCCGTATTGCTGCTGGACCAGCTTACCGACTTGTCGGATGCGTTGGCAGGCTTGACGGCCGCTTTGAGAAGAATCGCCGTGCCGCCCAGCTCCGTCTGAATTGACGAAATGGATTTACTTCCGCGCTTGATGTCGACCGACTTCACCGCCACTTGACGGCCGCCGTGCCGATTATTCCCGTTCGCGTCCCCCGCTGCCTGCTCGGCGCTTGCGCTGGACTGCGCCAGCGCAAAAAACAGCATAATCAGCAAGACCATCATCCCTTTCACGCTCATTCGTTTCCTCATCGCTTTTTGGCTCCTTCCCGTTATCGGCTGGCTCCGGAGTCTGCAAGCTCCGTCATTTGCATCAAGCCTTGCATGTAACCGATTGCATGACTTCTCGAGCGGTGCTGCCATGGTGAATCGTTAACGATCAAAGGAACATGGTCGGTCGACATAAACCCGGTAAATCCGTTGCGCTTCAGCAAAAGCATTACTTCGGCCGGATTATAATTGCCTTCGCCGAGGAAGCATTCCTGAAACTTGGGCACCGTACCCTGAACGTCGCGGAAATGCACGTAAAAAATTTTCCCGCGCGGACCGAAATATTCGATCATTTGCTTCACGTTTTGCGCGCCGCCGGCCATCTCGGAGCAGCAGCCGAGGCACAGATCGAGCCCCCACGCTTCGCTGTCGGCGATTTCCATCGCCTTCTTGAAGTTTTCGAATTTATAGAAAAGCCTGCCGATGCCGCCCAGCTCGGGTACAGGCGGATCGTCGGGATGAAGCGCAAGGCGGACTCCCGCTTCTTCCGCGGTCGGAATAATCGCCTTGATAAAATATTCGTAATTGGACCACATCTCGTCTTCGGAAATAAACCGGTTGGGACCTTCGTCCATCAGACGCTGAACCGTTATATCCGGATCGGCGACGGTTGCCGCGTCCGCTTTCGGCTGAAACGGCTTCGTCAGCGACATATCGAAGGCGCTGACGGATGCTCCGCCGCGTCCGGGCTCGTTAGGCGTTCGCCAGACGGAATTGGGCATGAAATGGTAGCCGAGTATCGGAATGCCCGCTTTACCCATATTTCGAATCGTATTTTTGTAATGCTCGATCTGTTCGTCTCTTCCGTCCATGCCCAGCATCGGTTTTAAATACCAGTCGAAAGGAGTGTTTTCGAGCGCCTCCAGCTTCATACCGTATTTCTCGCATTCCAGCCGCAGCGCAAGCAGGTCTTCGTATTCCCACTGCGCCGTGCCCGGCAGAGCGGGCCAATTCAATTGGCAGCTCGTAATGCCGAGCTGTCTGCCGAACGTCATCGTTTCTTCGGTTACATGCGTAAATTGGCCGATCGCGATTCGCATCATCGTTTGCTAGCTCCCTCTCGTCGCTACAGCTGGTCCCGCCAATTATGGGTTACGGTCCAGCCGAGAAGCTCTTTGGCTTTGGCATTGCTGTAAAATGCTTCATGTCCGGTAAAAATCGACCTGACATCGGTCACATCAGGGAAGAACTCTTCCCATAAAGCTTGAGACGTTCGGTCGCTGCACGTATCGTCAGCCGTTATATTCAGCGCGGCGTATCCCAAACCGTCGCGTTCCAGCGCCAGCACGCACGCGGCAGCCGCATCCCGGCTATCCACGTAGCTCCATAACACCCTTCTCAGCTCCTCAGGCTTCTCCAGGCAGGATCGAAAATACCGATATGCCTCCTCGTCGCATAGCGTCGACAGCCTCAACGAGACGACCTGCATACCCGTTCTGCGGAAGAAGGATTCGCCCGTCAATTCGTTAACCGCCTTGGATGTTCCGTAGCAGTCATGGGGAATGAGCGGATGCCGCTCGTCCACGGGCAGGTATAACGGCGATAGAGGCCGATGAGACCAAGGAAAGCCGTATGCGGATTCGCTGGAAGCGATCGCCGCCTTCCGGTATCCCCATCGGGCTGCGGCTTCGAGCACATGGTACGTCGAGACGACGTTGTTCGCGTAAACGATGGGGGCCGAAGCCGATTTCGGGTCGGGAATCGCCGCCAGATGAAGGAGCGCATCTCCTCCTTCCATCGCTTGCTCGACTTCGCGGTAATCGTTCAGATCGACGATGAGCGTACGCGCGTTTCCGCCATGCTGCGAACCACCGGTTCCCGTCTGCCTGTCCAGAACGGTCACCTCATAACCCTTCTCGAGCATACAAGCGACTACCTGTCGCCCGAACCGGCCGCTGCCGCCGGTAACCACGATTTTTTTCATGATGTCGGCCCCTCCATTGCCAGTAATGATTGATGATCGTTGTAAGTTCATCGGCATGTGTAGACTTTACGACGCTTTGCCGCGCGCAATCCGTCCTCAACCTCCGTAAGCGAATGTCGGGAGGCCTCTTACATTCGTTTTCAGCCGGAAAACGCCGCCGGCGTGAGGATACTCGGCAAGCTCCTCATCGCTTAATCCTCCCCTTGCCGTCGTAATGTACAGCTCGTCGAGCGAAGCTCCGCCGAATGCGCAGGACGTCACGAAGCGGGCGGGGACCGGAATAACGTCCAGCAACTTGCCGGTATCCGGATTCAAGCGGGATACTTTGCAGCCGTCCCATTGCGCTATCCAGATCATCCCTTCCGCGTCGACGGCCATGCCGTCGGGCAACCCCTCTGCCTCCGGGAAAGAAACGCATACGCGGCCGCCGCTCAATTCGCCGGTATCCAAGCAGTAGTCGTAGCTCATCACTTCCCGCGCCGCCGAGTCGATATAATACATCCTTCCGTTATCCGGACTCCACCCGATCCCGTTCGAGATGCTCACGCCCGAAATGACCGGAGCGACGTTCCCGTCCGGATCGAGCCGGTACAGCGTTCCCGCATGCCGCACGCCGTTCGCGCTCATCGTGCCGGCCCAAAATCTGCCCGCCGCATCGCATTTCCCGTCGTTGAACCGGTTGCCGGGCAAATGGCTTTCCGGGTCGGCCAGCTGCGTAAGGACTTCCAGCTTCTCGTCCATCGTGTAGAAACCGTGCTCAAGCGCGAGCGCGACGCCCCCCGAACGCCTAGGGACGACGGCTCCGGCCGCTTGATCGAATGCGATCTCCCGGTCGGTTCCGGCTGCGGGATCGAATACGTGCAGCCTTCCTTTCGAAAGATCGACCCAATACAGCCGCTGCAGCGTACTGTCCCAGCTCGGCCCCTCGCCAAGCTCCGCTCTGGCGTTTATGACGAGCTCCAACTGATTCATACCCGTTCCCCCGTTTGTCTGGATTCAAAGCAACTTTAAGCGCTAGTATCTTGACAGCTTTTGATCCAAGGGTCGCTGCCCGGCCTGCCGTGAAAGAGCCCGCAATCAAACGGCGGATTCGTATACGGCACAGTTGCGCATGTACCTTGAATTTGATGCGGTCGAGATACTAGTCAACCAATCTTCTCAACCAAGTCAAGCGCGTCTATCATCCCTTGCAGGTATCCCGACTGATGAGCATGGCTCCGATGGCCCCATTCGTCGTCATAATCGGTCCATGGCACATGATCGTCGATCATGAAGCCGTTGAAGCCCGACTTTTTGAGCCTGAGCAGCATCTCGGCAGGGTTGAAGTTTCCGTCGCCAAGGAAGCATTCGTAGAAACTAGGCACCGTCCCGACGACATCACGGAAATGCACGTACAAAATTTTGCCCGCCGGACCGAAAGTATCGATCATACTCGCGACCGTTTCCGCCCCTCCCGCCATCGAGGAGCTTGTGCCCAAGCATAAATCGAGCCCCCAGGCTTCGCTGTCGGCTATGTCCATCGCACGCTTGAGGTCGTCGATGCCGTAAAACAGCCTGGCGATGCCTCCGACCATCGGCACGGGCGGGTCGTCCGGATGTAGGGCCAGTTTCACGCCCGCCTCCTCTGCGACGGGAACGACCGCACGAATGAAATATTCGTAGTTGGACCACATTTCCTCATGCGTCACGGTTCGCTTCACATGCTCCCGCAAAAAAGCGCTATGCACAGGATCGCGCTTTATGACCAAGTTGCCGTCCCTTTGTGAAATGTCGACGCTCACAAGACCAAGATCGAAGCCCATCCCGCGAGCTCCTCCGCGCAGCGGCACCGAATATGACGTTCTCCATGTCCCGTCGGCCATGAAATGATGACCGAGAATCGGAATGCCGGCCTTGCCCATATTGCGTATGATCTGCTGGTAGTTGCGGATTTGCTCGTCCCGGCCGTCCAATCCGAGCATGACTTTATGCAAGAAATGAACCGGCACGTTTTCGATCGCTTCCAGCTTCAAACCGTAAGACTCGCAGCGGAGCCTAAGCGCAAGCAAATCCTCGTAAGACCAGCAACCCACTCCGGGCAGCGCGGGCGTATTTAATTGAATGGAATCGAAGCCGAGCTGCTTGGCGAACTTCGCCTTCTCATCCGTCAGCTCGCTGAATTGGCCGAGCGCGACGCGTAAGCCGGACCTCATGAAGGCTAACCTCCTTTGACCGTTAATATGACCGGCTGCTGCATCGACCGGCGGCAGGCGGCCATTCATAGGGAAGTATAACAGCATACGGCAGCCGCCCGAATATACCGAAACCACGATTTGTTTCGTTTTTCGAAGAACCGTTACGCCTTTAGGAGCTGCTTGCGAGGCCGCCTTCCCCCTGATCAATCCGACTTCATTTTATAGGGACGCGCCGCATAAAAACAGAAACCGTTTCCGCCTAATCGCACGTTTTTTGCCATAACGCCTAAATCGTTTATTTTGGCCGAAATGGAATATCTTCCATGCAGCACCCCGATGTTATACTTAAGGTCGTCCTCCTGAACGAATTTGGCTATTCCTCGCATCCTAGCAGTTCGATCCCGTCAATCATGTAGTGGAGAACGTGAAACCGATCGCGGATAACGAACTGTTATTAGGGCGTGTCTGAAAACCCACTCAGGTGCATCTTTCACCGCCTTTTCGCCCCCTGCTTCGTTCCGCTTGCTTGACGTACCCCCGGTACGCCTTCACAAACGCGCCTTGCATGGAACGAAAATTCGGCAAAATCTGCTACCCTCGGAGTATTCAGTCACGCCCTAGTCGTTCACGAACAAAAATACCGGGATAAGCATGAGCTCATCCCGGTTGTATTCTATCATGATCCTGCCAATTCCATGCCGCTTTAGTATGTCAACCAAACCATATACCTACTGCCTCTTGTTCGCATTCGGTACTTTGTGTCACGTCTTTGACATTTCCCGGTTCTCCAGCCGGTATTCCTTCCCGCTTGCCCCTCCTCGTTCGTCGCTTCATGCGCTCCAGTCCGATTATGCCCACTTGGAATCGAGTTTGGCTTCCTTTCCCCGCCTGTAGTCCGAAAACGCCTGCTTGCAGCGGGGTTTTTGCTCGTCACGCCGGTGAATCCGTTCTCCTAGCCGGCAAAATCGGACTACAGCGTAAGGCGAACCCCGATTCCTTGCTCCAAGTGGGCGATTTCGGACTACAGTATTTCGAGGAGCCTTTATGGCAGCGTAAGGACGTCCATGCCCCTCGGTCACAGGCATGCGATGAAAACTCGGCCCGGGTGATTCGTGCATGCTCATAAAAAACGTCTTTGCCATTCTTAAAGGAACAGCGTGTTTACCCCGACATCATATAAATTATTTATCCATGAAAAAAAGCCCTTCAGAATAACTCTGAAGGGCTTGACTTATTAAGATTGGTGCGGTCGAGAGGACTCGAACCTCCACGGCTGTTACCCCACTAGAACCTGAATCTAGCGCGTCTGCCAATTCCGCCACGACCGCATTTCGTTAACGTTTGCCGCGTCAACGAAACCCATCTTAGCACGACGTCTCAGGTAGAGTCAAGCTTTTCTGCAATTTTTTTTCGAATCTACCATCTCACTGCCAGAGGCAGCCTATTCTTTCAAAATAATAGGTAGATACCGCTCCCGAATGCCAGATTATCCGCATATTATATGGAATGCTAGAATGCGACCGCTATCTCGGGTTTCACAAAGGAGAGTCTGCGTCCGATGAATGTTTTGATTATCGCCCCCTGGCAAAACCCCGTTCCTCCTATCGTTGGAAGCTCGGTGGAGAACTGCATCTATCAAATCGCCAAAAAGCTTGCGCAAAAACACAGCGTAACCATTCTCAGCCGCAAAACGAAGCATTACCCGAGCCGCAGTCAAGAAGGGAATATGACGATCATCCGCGTTTCGGCATCGGGAGCAACTGGATATGTAAGAGCCGCTTTGAACCATGTCAAAGGCCGTCATTTCGACATGATCCAGATCGATAACCGCCCAAGCTACGCGCCTGCAGTGAGAGCTTTTTTTCCGCATGCGAGGATATCCGTCTTCCTTCACTCCCTGACGTTTGTCTCCAGTCCGATGACGTCCCGCGGGAAAGCGTCCCGGGATTTATCGCACGCCAATTTGATCGTCGGCAACAGCCGCTCGCTGCAGAGTAATCTCCGTTCCATGTTTCCGAAGCTCGCAGCCCGGGTCCGTTACGTCCATCTCGGCGCCAACCTGAAGCAATTTCAGCCGCCGTCCGCAGGACAAAGAGCGGCCGTTCGCCGAAAGTACGGCGTATCCGAACGATTCGCGATCGTTTTTGCCGGCAGGCTTATTCCGCGCAAGGGCATCCCGGTGCTCATCAAAGCGGCCAAAATCGCCAAAAAATCCGTACCTGCCGTAAAGCTTGTCATCGCCGGAGGGACGGAAAAGGCTTCGTACAAGCGGCATTTGAAGCAGTTGGCGGAAAAACACGGCGTATCGACCCGTTTCCTCGGTTACGTTTCACGCAGCAGGATGCATGAAGTATACCGTATGGGCGACTGCATGGTTTGTCCCTCGCAAAAGCATGAAGCGTTCGGACTCGTTATCGTCGAATCGATGGCATGCGGGGTGCCGACGATCGGCTCGAAAATCGGGGGTATTCCGGAAATTATCCGTAACGGGGAGAACGGTCTGCTCGTTTCCGACTACCGGAACCCGCAAGCTTTTGCCCATGCGATCGTGAAGGTTTACAAGAACAAAACGCTCGCCCGCAAGTTATCCAGACAAGGCCGCCACGATGCGGTAAACAAATTCGGCTGGGGCGCCACGGCGAGCCGGCTGGAAGCGATCTACAGGAAAAACGGCTGATAACAGCCGTTTTTTTACTTAGTAAATTATATATGCTACAATGAAGCAAACCACGCACGGAAGGGACGAAACGCAAATGAACTTACATCCGTCGGAGATCGAGGTTTTGCAGGCGATCCGGCAAAGCGACGGGATATCGCGGAAGCTGCTGGCGGAGAAAACCGGATTTTCGCAGGCGTCCATCACGAAGCTCACCAAATCGCTTATGGATCAGGGCTACATTATGGAAGGGGAAAAAATCGGGCGCGGTCTCGGCAGGAAAGAGGTTTTGCTTTATCCCCACCCGGACAAATTCGCTTTTCTCGGCATCGATATAGGCGGCTACCGGATCCGGTTCGCGCTATCCAACAACAGGCTCGATATTAAGCACCACGCCGAATTTTTAATTAGCGAGCTGCTGCAAGCGGATGATTTGTCGGCCGAGCTCCTGATTAGGGTCGAAGCTTTCCTGCAGGCTGCCGGTACGGAAGCGGTCGATGCGATCGGCATCGGCGTTACGGGCATTATCGACAAGACGCAGAGGAAAATCATGAACATTCCGAATGCCCGCGGATGGGACGATCTGCCTATCGCCGACCAGTTCGAAGAACGGTTCGGTTGCCCGGTTTATTTGGAAGAGAGCGGCAGAGCGATGGCTTACGCCGAGAAAGTGGCGGGCAAGGCCAAAACCACCGACGATTTCATTACCGTTTACATCGCCTACGGAATCGCCGCAGGTATTTTTATTAACGGGAGACTGATGAGAGGCGTCAATAACGCGGCCGGCCTGCTCGGCCATATTACGGTCGACGAGAAAGCCGGCAGATGCAGCTGCGGAAATTACGGCTGTCTCGAAAACCTCGTTACGTACCCGATGCTCGCAAGCCGGTTCAAAAGCAGGAGCGGATCAACGCTTTCCTTTGCGGAAGCCTATCAAATGAACGACAAGGATGCGCTTGACGTTTGTTTGGAAGCGGGGGAAGCGATCGGCATCGCGATCAGCAATGTGATCAATTTATTCAATCCGGAAATTATTTATTTAGGCGGTCCTGTTTTCGAACGGTTTCCAATCGTATTCGAAGAAGTCAGGCGAACTGTTCTATTACGCGCAAACCGCTTCGCCACCTTGGGCATGCAGCTTGAAACGAACTCTTTCGGCGACCGCCAAGGCATCGTAGGCGCTCTTGCGCTGGCCAGCGCTTCATTTGTTTCCTGAGATTCCGCCATCTTCGAAGAAGATGGTTTTTTTGTTTTATCGGAAAGCATATCGTGGAAGCAGCTCTAAACCTCGGTAAACGCGCCAGTCCTAGGCTTATGCATACGAAGTCGCTTTCTTTGAAAGCGTTTAGGACGGCGAAGCCGTTTATCCTTGCGTCCAAAATAATCGTCCGACAGCCATAAAAAGCATTTACAACTTCATTGCGTGCATATATAATTTACTTATTGAATTAATACATCACCTTAATTTATTTTGAAGGAAAGGAAAGATGGTTATGGAGCAGGGCGTTTTAAAAGCCGCTTTTCGCAAAGTAAACATAACTCCCGAGGAAACGGCACCGCTGCAAGGGTATGACCCGGCATTATACATTGCCGATCCCGCCAAAGATATTCTGGACGACTTGTATGCGCGAGTGCTCGTGCTCGACGACGGAAACGAGCGTCAAGTCTTGATAAGCGTAGATTGCGGTCTGTCGAACGAGCAGCCGTTCCATGCCGCGATGAAAGATCGAGCCGAGTATAGAGTTCTTTGCGAAGCCTTCCCTTCCGGCTCCCGGCGCTTATGGAGCGAAGCCGCAGAAACGCGCGAATCGAACGTATCCGTTCACGCCACGCACACGCACAGCGCTCCTGCTCATTTCGGCGGCAAATATGTCGCACGAATCGATCAGGCGGTTCGCGAAGCGGTCTCCGGACTGCAGCCCATCCGGGTCAAAGCGTGTTGCGGAGAGACGGCCGTTTCGGTGAACCGGCGCCCGCACCTTAGGCACAACGACGCGTTACCGATCGATAAGACGCTAAGCGTAGCCGTTCTGGAGAGCCTGGACGGACAGCCGATCGGCGCGATCGTCAATTGCGCCGTTCATCCCACCCTGCTGATCAATCCGTACAACCGGGTTTCCGCCGAATTTGTCGGGCTGGCCATGAGCGAATGGGAAAACAAGCTGGGCGGCGGTTTTACAGCGATGTTCCTGCAGGGCTTTTGCGGCGATGTCGGACCTTACGGCCACATGCGGGACGAGAAAGAAGATACGTATCCATGGGTGCGGCGGCTGGCGCTCCAGTTTTACGCGGAGGCCGCAGAGCTGGCCGAGCGCGCAGTCCCTCTCGAAGCGGGGGTTGTAAAACGCGCGGTCAAAACGATAAGCCTTCCGGCCTACGACGGCTATTTAACCCCGTCGATCGAATCGGAAATAAGCGCGCTGCGGATCGGCGAAACGCTGATCTTCTCCGCCTCTCACGAGGTGTTCAGCGGGTATGCCGCTCTCTTGAGACCGCATTCACCTGCCGCCTATCCCATGTTCTGCGGCGTAGCGAACGGTTATGCCGGCTACCTGCCTACCCCCGAAGCCTTCCGTGACGGGCTCGGCGGCTATGAGCTCAATACCACGCCCTACTGCGAGGAAGCGGGGAAACGGTTCGTCGAAGAAGCGACCGCTCTTCTTCGGCAGCTGGATTAAACACATGATTTTATCCTATTTTTTTTGAGAGAGGACGTATAAACATGATAAACGGCGAACATACACCCGTTAGAACAAAACCTTGGAATTTCGGTCTGCACAGCACCGAGGAATTTGGAGAATTGGAGAAGGAATTGGTGCTGGGCGTTATCGACAAGAAAAGAGTGTTCCGCTACTCCGGAGGGGACCGCGCGCAATCCGAAGCATACAGGCTTGAAGAACTGTACCGGAGCCGTACCGGCGCCAACCACGCTCTTGCCCTTAATGCCGGGACATCGGCGCTTGTGACCGCTTTGATCGGGGCCGGCATCGGTCCCGGCGACGAAGTAATCGTCCCGGCTTATACGTATATCGCGACTGCCGCCGCAGTGCTCATAGCGAGAGCCGTCCCCGTCATCGTAGAGATCGACGACTCGCTGACGCTCGATCCCAAGGCGTTCGAGGCGGCCATTACTCCTTATACGAAAGCGGTCATCCCCGTACATATGCGGGGCGTGCCTTGCCGGATGGATGAAATCATGACGATCGCAAACAAACACGGTCTTATCGTCATCGAAGACGTGGCGCAAGCGAACGGAGGCTCCTATAAGGGCAAGCCGCTAGGCTCCTTCGGTCGCGCGGGCTGCTTCAGCTTTCAGCAATATAAGCTCGTTACGGCAGGAGAAGGCGGCATGCTTGTGACGAACGACGATACGGTTTACGCGCGGGCCAACATTTATCATGATTCGGCGTTCGTGTATTGGGACCAGAACGTGGCGAACAGCCACCCTCCATTCCCCGGCGAAAACTATAGGCTCAGCGAAATCAACGCGGCGCTCGCCCTTGCCCAATCGCAGCGGATCGACGAGCTCATTGTTAAGCTGCAGCAAATCAAACAAACGATTACGGCAGGGATCGAAGACTTGAGTCAAATCCGTTTGCAAACGATCCCCGACTCGGAAGGCGACGTTTCGTACAGCCTCGTCTTTTATTTGCCGACCGCCGAGCAAGCGCAAGCTTTCTCCGCCCGTTTGGCCAAAGAAGGCATTCCGAACGGAACGATCAACAATAACGGCTTCGCCGACCGCCATATTTACAAAAATTGGTCCTACGTCATGGAGAAACGCGGAGCATCCGAGCACGATACGCCTTGGAACTGCCAAAGCTACAAAGGCAATGTCAGCTATTCGCCGGATATGTGTCCGAAATCGCTTGACTGGCTCAACCGCGCGATCGGGATCGGCCTGCATCAGCGGATGACGGAAGAGGATTGCCAAGACGTGATACAAGCGATTCGCGTAACGGCTGCGTCTATGTAAGTCTAATATCAAGGATAAACGGCTTCCCCGTCCTAAACGCTTTCAAAGAAAGTGACTTCGTAAGCATAAGCTAAGGACAGGCGTGTTTACCGTTGAATATTAGCACTTGATACATGAAACATATAAATTCCTTATATTAAAAAAAGAGCCCCTCGCACGCGACCTGCCGTCGCATGCGAGGGGCTTGATTTTGCCGCTTAAGATTCGGCCGAATTATCGGCAAACATTTGTTTAATGAGCGTCGCTTTACGCCGCTTGCCTTTGATCCATGCAAAGAAGTCCGGGTCTTTCCTGATATTGTCCAGAAACCGGTCTACGACCTCATCCTCGGAAAACCCCGTATATTCGGCATAATATTTCACAACCATTCTCGTACGTTCGGATACTTGCCAATCCACTTTGCTGGCAAGCTTTTGAACGGGCTTGAGAAACTGCATCCTTGTACCCCCAATGGATTCTTGATGATCGCACCGTAAGCGAAAGCGGCATTTATTGATGTTTACCTTGGCTAAGGCCGTACTTAGCCGCGATATCGATCAGCCGGTTATATTCCTCCGCCGTCAGCTTTTTCATGATGATTTTTTTGGCTTCGCCCTTTTCTTCATTCGATAGGCCGCCGCCCGCCAACTTCTTCAACGTATCGATGTCGCTCGCGTTCAGTTTCTTGAGCAAGGTCGACAAAACGGCCGTTTTCTCCTTTATCGTGATCTTTTCCTCAACCGCTTCGGCCTTATCCTGAGAAATATCCGGCTTAAACGTGGCATGCGGCTGTTCAGTCTGCGATGCCGGCAGCCCTTTCGGCTGACCGGTTCCTGACGGACCCGGAGAATCCGCTGGTGTTTTCGTTTGTCCATGGGACGCATCCGGTACGAGAGACGGCTCGGGGGAACCGGGCGGCCGGCTTGCTGGAGGAGATGTCCGGCTGCCTTCGGGATCGGATGAAGCACCGTCTTCCGGTTTCGCTTCAGACGGTTTCGGTCTTTCGTCGGCTTGCGAAGCGCCTGCAGCCGAAACCTGCAGTTGGTCGGCAGGAAGCTCCGCATGGATGGCAATCGATTTCAAGAACCGGTCGACCGCATAATCCATCAGAAGGTAACCGGAGATCGCCAAAATGATGAGCAGCGCCCCGGACCATAAGAGCAGCTTCCTCACATTGATTTTCATCCTTTTCACCTGCTTTGCTTCTTCTTCTGAATAACAAGAATAAGAGAAACAGCGGCCAGCCCCATCGCCGCTCCCATCATATCGATCCCTACGTCTTGTATCGCTCCGGTACGCTGGACGGCGCGGGTCTGGTTCCATTCATCCGTCATCGCGACCATTGCTGCGAACAATAAGACGACGGCAAACGTTACGGCCCGATTCAGCGAAAGAGGCTTCAGTGCGACATAACACCAAATCGCCAACATGCCGTACATAAACATGTGCGCGCACTTGCGGAAAATAAATTCAAGGAAACGTAACGGTTCCTTCTTCGCGGGAATAACCGAATTCCGATAACGAATCGTCCAATCCGGAATTCGGGCGCTCAGTTTTACGGATGAGACATGGCTTGTCAGAAACGGCTGCACGCTTTGCTCCGTATATGACTGGGACGACAAACCGAAAATCAGCGCCAGCCATAACAGCAGCGGAACGGAATACGCTGTTTTTACCAAAATTGTCCGTTCGCCCATTACTCCACTGCAGAGGAAGGAAGCGGAGAATGCTCCCGCTTCTTTCTTGCCCGCGCCCTTGCTCCGCCATTGCCCGACAACTGTTCCATCCGCCTGCTGATCATACCCGTGAATACCGACTCCATCGCCACAATCTGCTCGATCGTCGCTTCTTGTTTGATGTAACGCACTGTTTTCTTGAACGCGCGCGGAAAGTCGTCGAATGTTTTCATTTCGCACTCTCCCTGCTAAAATCAAAATGATTCAAAAGGATGATTTTCAAATTTTCGATACACGGTCTAACTGCAATAGCGCGATCCTTCTGTGCCTCCGATATGAAACGCTGCAAATCCCGGCGAAAGCTCTCGCTTTCCTCCGTCGTCTTCACCATCATCACACCGCCTTATATAGGATATCGAGCCTCGATTATTGGTTTCGCAGCAGCTGCGCCTCGGGTACTTTGCGGAAAGGCCGTGCGGGTGTGCCCGCTACGATATCCTCCGCTTCCACATCCTTCGTTACGATGCTGCCTGCGGCAACGACGCCGTCGCAGCCGATCGTTTTACCCGGCAAAATCGTCACGTTCGCTCCGACCCGGCCGCCGGTTCGGATCGTTACGCCTTTGAATTTATCGAAGCGCTCTTTCGTACGGGCCATAAAATTGTCGTTCGTCGTCACTACGCAAGGAGCGATGAATACATAATCCTCCAAAGTGGAGTAAGCCGTTATGTAACAATTCGTTTCCAGCTTGCACTTCGTGCCGATCGTGCAATCGTTCTCGACCGCGGCGCCCCGCCCGATAATCGTTCCTGCGCCGACGGTAACCCGCTCGCGGATTGTGGCCAAGTCGGCGACGAAAACGTCGTTCCCGAGCTGCGCATGCGCGTAGATGACGGCCGAAGTGCCGATCGTGCAGCCGTCGCCGATAACGGCGGGCTGAGCCAAGCTTAAAGGCGTCTTTAATGCCGAGTTTTTCGCCCGCATCGGCTGTTTGCCGATCACCGCATTATCGTGGATGGTCACATTGCTACCGATGCAGGTCCCTTCATAAATAACGACGTTATTTCCGATGGTAATGTTGCTGCCGAAGTTGACGTTCTCGTGAATACTTACGTTTTTTCCAATTGTCAGCGTCTCCAAGCTACCCTCTCCTTTCGGCTAAAAACTTCATCATGCAATCGACGATTTTGGAAGCTGCATTGCCGTCCCCGTACAAATTTTCGATATAGGGGACATCCGTTCTCCGCTGCACGGCATCCGCCAAATTCGCGTTCAACGGATTGACAAGGGTGTTCCAGCCTGACTCGACCGTCTCTACCCATTCGGTTTCATCACGCAGCGTATAGCAAGGAACCCGCGCAAAATACGCTTCCTTCTGCACGCCGCCGGAATCGGTTATGATGCCTTTCGCCCCGCTCTCCAGCAGCAGCATTTCCAAATAAGAAACCGGCTCGATAATCCGGATGGCCGGCGAGCTCGCAATCAAGTCCCCGAAGCCGTAATCGGCGATCATCTTTTGCGTGCGCGGATGCAGCGGCAGCACAACCGGAGCGGACATCCGGCTTAACGCCTCCAGTATCGCCTTCAGTCTTTGCCGATCGTCCGTATTGTCGGCGCGGTGAATCGTTGCCAGATAATAGTCCCTTTCCGCCAATCCGAACGTCTCCAAGCGGTGGTTTCGTTTGGCCAGCTCGATATTGTACAGCACCGCATCGAGCATGACGTCGCCGACCATAAACACATGATCGGCAAACCCTTCCCGCTGAAGATTGCGGACAGCCGTTTCGGTCGGCGGGAAGAGCAGATCGGAGACGTGATCGGTTGCGATCCGGTTGATTTCCTCCGGCATCCGTTTGTTAAAGCTGCGCAAGCCCGCTTCGACGTGAAAGATCGGAATATGCAGCTTGCTTGCAGCGAGCGCTCCGGCAAGCGTCGAATTCGTATCGCCGTAAACCAGGACGGCATCCGGCGTCTCGCGCAGAAGCACTTCCTCGATTTTGTTCAGCATCTCGCCTGTTTGCTTCCCATGATTGCCCGAGCCGACGCCCAAATCGTAATCCGGCTTCGGGATGCTCAATTCCTCGAAAAAAACGCCTGCCATCTTATAATCGTAATGCTGTCCGGTGTTGACCAGCACTTCACGGCAATGCGTCCGAAGAACCCGCGAAACGGGGGCGACTTTAACGAACTGCGGTCTCGCTCCGACAATCGTCACTATTTTTCGCCCCATCGTCATACCGCACCTTCATAAAAGGCTTGAATTTTGCCGACGACTTCCTGCTGCTGTTCGATCGAAAGCTCCGGAAACATCGGAAGCGAGATGGCTTCTTTGCAAGCAAGCTCCGTCTCCGGCAAGTCCCCTTCGCTGTAGCCCAAATATTCGAATACCGGCTGAAGATGAAGCGGTTTCGGATAATACACCATCGTTTCGATATCGTTCTCCTTCAAAAATTGCTGAAGAGCATCCCGATTTTTAACGCGCAGCGTATATTGATGGAACGTATGCTCGTCATGCTTTCCGACCAAAGGAGCTTTCACATGTTCCTCGGATAACCGTTCCCGGATCAACTGCGAGTAGATGCCCGCTTTGTCCCTGCGCAGCTCGTTCCAGCGCTCCAAATGGGGGAATTTCACATTTAGTATCGCCGCCTGGAGCTCGTCCAGCCTGCTGTTATACCCGAGCACGTGATGATAATATTTCGGCTTGCTGCCATGTACGCGCAGAACGCGCATTTTCTCGGCCAGCTCCTCGCTGTCGGTTACGATCATACCGGCATCCCCGTATGCGCCTAAATTTTTCGTAGGAAAAAAGCTAAAACACGCGGCCGTGCCCAGCTGACCGGTTTTACGCTCCTTATACTGCGAGCCGATCGCTTGCGCGGCATCTTCGATAATATGCAGCTTGTATTTATGGGCAAGCGCGATAATCGGATCCATATCCGCCGTCTGCCCGTACAAATGCACCGGTATGATTGCTTTCGTCCGATCCGTCAGCGCCGAAACGATCTGACCGGCGTCGATATTAAACGTCAGCGGATCGATATCGACAAATACCGGAGTAGCTCCCGCTCTGGCGATAGCTCCCGCCGTGGCAAAAAAGGTGAAGGCTGGCGCGATCACCTCGTCGCCCGGTCCGACGCCGCAAGCCAGTAAAGCGATATGCAAAGCGTCGCTGCCGTTGGCGACCCCGATGCCGTAACGGACGTTGCTGTAGGAAGCGACATCGGCTTCCAGCTTTCGCACATTTTCGCCCAGTATAAAATGCGAGGATCCCATCACTTCATCCAGCGCTTTTACGATATCCGGTTTTAACGATTGATATTGTTCAGTAAGATCGAGCATGGGTATTTTCATTCGTTTCGGTCTCCTTTTTGCGCCAAACGACTCGGAATATGGTCAAGATGATAATTTTGATGTCTTCCCATAGCGACATGCGCTGCAAATATTCCAGGTTGATCTTGATCTTGTCGGCCATCACCTGGTGAACGTACGTGTATTCGGGATCCTTGCTTGCGGACAATACGAGATTTTCGTCGATATATTTGAGCGAAGCATAGTCGGTTATGCCCGGCAGTACGGAGAGCACCATTTGCTGCTCCTTCGTATAAAACGAAACATAATGAGGAACCTCGGGCCGCGGCCCGACAAAGCTCATATCGCCCTTCAGCACGTTGAACAATTGCGGCAATTCGTCAAGCTTGAGCTTGCGCAGAAACATGCCCGCTCTGGAAATTCGGGGATCCTTGCCGACCGTAATCTGTTTGCCGAGCTTCTCGGCATCCTTCACCATCGTCCGGAATTTGTAGATTTGAAACGCGTTGCCGTTCCTGCCGACTCTTTTCTGCTTGAAAAATACCGGTCCGGAGGAATCCAGCTTGATCCAAAGCGATACGACTATAAGCAGAGGCGAAATAACCGCTATGCCCAGCAAAGCGAATACAAAGTCGAATATTCTTTTGGCAGCCATAACTTCACCGGTGCTCCACGAACGTCTTCGCATATTTCCGGTAAACCTCGGTAACGGCATCGATCACTCTATCCGCTTGCTCCACTGTCATCTTCGGGTAAAGCGGCAGCGAAACCGCGCCTTCGTATACGCTTTCCGCCTGCGGATAATCGCCGGGGCGGAAACCGAGCGAGCGATAATAGGGATGCAGATGGACGGGAATAAAGTGGACGCTCGTCCCGATGCCCCGTTCTTTCAATTCTTCGATAAACCGGGCCCGGTCGATCGTCAAAAACCCCGGCTGCAGCCTGATGACATAAAGATGCCAAGCATGCCGGTGGCGCGAATCGTCGTGCGGGAGGATAAGCCCCTCCAATGAGGAAAGCGCCCGATTGTAACGGTCCGCATATTGAGCCCGGATCTCCTGCATCATGTTCAGCTTGTCCAACTGCCTCAAGCCCATCGCCGCTTGAATGTCCGTCATATTGTATTTGAAGCCCGGATACTCGACCTCATAAAACCAGCTTCCCTTGTCGGAATAACGGTTCCAGGCGTTTTTGCTCATGCCGTGCAGCCCCATCACCCGAATGCGGTCGGCCAGCTCGGCATTATTCGTCGTCACCATTCCGCCTTCGCCGGTGACCAAATTTTTGGTCGCGTAAAAGCTGAAGCACGTGATGTCGCCGATGCTTCCGATCATCCTGCCGTTATGCTGCGTATACACGGCATGCGCGGCGTCCTCGATGACGATCAGGTTATATGTTCTTGCTATTGCCATAATGGCGTCCATGTCGCATGGGAATCCCGCAAAGTGAACCGGAATGACCGCTTTGGTCCGCGGCGTTATTTTTTCCACGATTCGTGCGGCATCGATATTAAGCGTCCTCGGATCGATGTCGACAAAAACCGGCTTGGCTCCGGCATGAATGATCGTGTTCGCCGTTGCGACGAACGTATACGGCGTAGTAATTACTTCATCCCCGGGACCGACGCCCGCCGCCAGCAGCGAAAGATGCAAACCCGCAGTACAAGAATTCAGTCCCACCGCGTACTCGGAACCGGCATATGCCGCGAACCGTTTTTCGAACTCTACGGTTTTCGGCCCTTTCGACAACCAGTTGGATTTGAGCGCATCCACAACCTCTTGAATTTCCTCTTCATCGATCAGCGGCAAAGCGTATGGGATAGTCGGATTCATCATTACAGCTCCTTTTCGTTATGAGAATAGTCGTTAGCCGAGTTTTTTGACGAAATAATAACAGTCGGGTTGTTCCACCTCCACTTCAAATCCCATTTTGTGATAAAACCCGATGGCGCGTTCATTTGTTTTTTTGACGGAAAGTCCGTAAGCGGTCAAGGACGCAATTTCATTTTCGAACGCTTGAACGAGCTTTTCGGCAACCCCTCTCCCCTTGGCATGCGAGGAAACCGAGATGGATAGCAGCCGGAAAGGGATTTTACTCGGGGAAACGGACTCTTCCTTCGATTTGGTCAGATTCTTCGACACCCGCTGGATGACAGGCAAATATAAGCCGGGTGTCGTCAGCGTCTCCGCTACGTACTGACGTTTGTTTGCCGACAGAAAACGCTGTTTGGCCAACTCCAGATCCCGATTCATTCCTCCCAGCACGAATCCGTTAATGACTCCCGCCGTTTCGCTTACCATAAACACGGTGTCCTGCATAAAGCTCAAATAAAATTTTTCAATCAATGAAATCGAATACTTGCCCAAGAAATGAGTGCCGAACTGTTCTTTATGTATCTTGGATATTTGTTGGATATCGGTAGGCAGCGCTGTTCTGATCAACGGAACGGACATGATTCGGTCCCCCTTTCGACGGTTCGTTTGCAAGCACATCCAAAAAGTTTTGGGCCAGCACTTTATAATCGTGGTTTTGAATGATGAACGACCTGCCTCGGCTTCCCATCTCCTCCCGTTCGGCGTAATTCATATTTGCCAACCGGACGATCGCATCCGCTATGGCCTTCGGGTTTTCCGGCGGAACGGAATAACCGCAGCCGCATTCCGCCACCATGTCGTTGCCCGCTTCGATCGATTGAACAACAGGTTTGGCCGCCATCATATAATCGATCAGCTTGTTGGGACTGATGCCGAAACGGAAAAGCGGCTCGCTTTTTAACCCTATGTACAAAGCATCCATATAGCCCAGCAAATCGGGGATAGAGGACTTCGGCACAGGCGGGAGAAAATAAACGTTTTCCAGTCCGTTCTCCTTCGCCTCTTGCATCAGCCGTTTTTTATCCGGCCCTTTGCCGATTAGAACGCAGCTGATTTTCATCCCTTTGGTCAGCTTTGCAGCCTCTATCAAAGAATTTAAGCTGTTTGCCAAACCGTGCGTTCCGGCATATCCGATCAGAAATTCGCCGCGCTCCTTCAGTTTCATAAGAAGGCTGCGATGCTCGTCGGGAATTCTCATCACATTTTCCTGCCATTCCATCGTATCGATACCGTTCGGAACATAACGGAATTTGCGCGGACTCATTCCGTGCTCGATCATATGGGTGTCTGCCTTCGGCAGCAGCGAAACGACATGATCGGATTTTGCATACGCGAAATTTTCCGCCCACTGCATAACCATGATAAAAGGATGGCGGCGGGACATATTGCCCAGCTCGATCGGCGAAAGCGGCCATAAATCATGGACTTCGAATACGAGCTTCGCTTTAGATCTGCCGGAAATCACAGCGGCGGGAACAATGTCGAGCGGATAGGTAGAAGACGCGATGACGAGATCGGGCTGCACTTTGCGTGCGATTTTGCCGGAGAACCGGAGCAATTTCGCGACGAAGGAAAACATATTGAGCGCTCGTTTGGCCCCGTTTCCGTCATAAGCATGCGTCTTGATCCACATATACCGGATTCCTTCGACCATTTCTTCTTGCAGTTGACTGCCGACCGCCGGCTGCTTGCTTCTCACATGCGAAAAGGACGAGGCCACAATCGTTACTTGATGCCCGAGCTTCGCCCACTCTTTCGCCATGTAATAGGGACGGTATTCCATACCGTATTCGATCGAGCCCGCATAATGATTGATAAGTAAAATGTTCATCTTCATACCCCGTTATCAAGAAGTCGCACTTAATAGCTGCTTGTATAACTGATCCAGCTTCACGCTTTCCCGCTGCCAATTAAATGTTTCCAATATCATCTTGCGGCCGTTATTTCCCATCCGCTCCGCTTCCGCCGGGTGGTCGACGATCCACTGTATGGCGTTGGCAATCTCGTCAGGATCCAGCGGATTGACGCAGATGCCGCAATCGTAAGCTTCGATAATTTCCCGCCAAAGCGGAAAATTCGAGCCGATGACAGGGATTCCCGCAGACATATATTCGAACATTTTATTCGGCTGCGAGTTGATATGGTTCCGTTCCGGATGGAACAAAACGAGACCCGCCATACACCCTGCCATGGCTGACGCAAGCCGGCTCCGCTCGATTTCGCCCAAAAATTCGATTCGCGGCCAGTTCGGATCGTTCATCAATTGAGCCTTCAACGATTCGGGCGCCATTCTCCCTGCCAATACAAGATTGGCGTCGGTTTGGCCGATCGCTTTCACCATTTCCTCGATGCCGCGAATTCTCGTAATTCCTCCTAAGTAGCAAACTTTCTTTTCTTTCCTGCTCCAATCGTTTTCGGAGACATACAGTTCTTCTAATATTGGGAAATTATTGATATTACATCCCACTCTCGATATGCCGTCGAACCTCTTGCCGATTTCCGGAGTAGCCGTAATAACCGCATCGATTTTGCGCGCAACAAAATTTTCGAATTTCCGCAAAGCCCATGAGACTGTTTTACGCTGCCATGCTGGAATGTAGTATTTGGACATAATTTGGCTCGGCAAATCTTCATGCGCGTCGTAAACGACGATTTTCCCTCTCATCTTCAAGAGCAGTCCATAGGGCAGCAGCTCCGGATCGTGAAAATGGTATAGGTCCGCATTCAGCGACTTGGCCTTTTTGTACACCTGATACGCGGTTTGCGTCATTCTGGCAAGTCTATGCGTACTCTTTTTAGCGATATCATGAAAAAAAACACCTTGAAGGTGTTTTTGCGCGGGGCTCGGAACGGTTATATGGGTTTCATAGCCTAATGAAGACAAGGTTCTGCATTCCTTGACGAAAATCCGGACATCCTGCGATTGATGCGCGGAGGTGAAATGGCAAACTTTAATATAAGCGCTCAATGATTACTCCCACTTTCATAAAAGCTGGTTACACCGCCGATTCTAATTTTTTGAAACTTCCCTGCGCCGGTTCCGTCATTACCTCTGCCGTTTGTCCGGCTTCAGATTTTCTTTTCGCAGTACCGAGATAAATTAATATCACGATCACCCAGAACAAAATGCTTAATCTCCCTCTGACGATATTATTGAAGGTAAACGCTTGTGTAACAAAAACCAATAACACGAATAACTCCGGATAATGCTTTCGTTTAAAAGATTCAATAATAAACGAAAAGTAAAACAAAGTAAGAGCAGCAACTCCGATGATCCCCCCTGAAACCATAAACAACAAGTAGTCGCTATGAGGGACCGTATCAAAAATAGGCGAAATCTTAGCAAAAGAACCTAAACCATGTCCGAATATCGGACTTTGTTTAAACAATCGGAAAGCTTCGACAAAAAGTCCGTCACGCTCGGACGCATTACTCCTGACTTCGTTAAATTTAAGCATAAGCGCATCAAAGTATTGATTGTAGAAAAACCAAACGATGAGCGAGTATGCCCCAAGAAGAATCATTTTTCTTCTTGAATTAAACAAAGTACTGCAAACGAAAACCAATGCAATCCCTAACAGACTTAACAAAGCGCCTCTTGAAAAACTTGAATAAATTAATGGGATAAGTACACTGCCGGAAACTAGGAGTTTGATAAAGGAATATTGCTTTTCCAGATAAAGACCCAGAATCAAGGCAAAAATCATGACATAGAATCCTGCCGACTCATTCGGACCGTCAAAACCGCCAACCCATCTCGATCCCGCATATGGCGGATCGATGAAGAGCGGGTTATACCAAGACAAAAAGCTGGCGAGCAAGTTTATTATTGCCCCAAGGCTTCCCGCCAGTGCAATTTTTTTTAGCACATCCAGCCTTTTAACCGATTCAGCGGTTGCGATAAATATAAAACATATGCTCCCTAGCGACAGCCAAAGTACTTCAATAACGGTTTCTATTGACAATGCGAAGCTGCTTCTCAACATAATAAAAATCATTAATGTCCAGACATAAAACATCAATATATCTTTCTTCTTTATTTCTCTTGAATTTTTCAATGCTTTTGCTAATGAGAGGGAAGCCAGAATAAAAATGCAAGCATAAGATAAAAGCTGCGTAGACTGGAACTGGACAAACAAAACCGCCAGAAAAAATAACCAAATCATTTGATCAGCAACCTTTTATTTTGGCCAAATGATTTAACCAAAAGAAATATTTTTTTCACTTCGGCATCAACAAAAATCCATACTCCCGCCATAATACCTATAAATAGTAAACACAACATCAACCCGTAATTGTAACTAATCAAAATAGCTCCGACCAATACGAAAAGGTAAAACGCAATAAGCCGCATTAGATTGTTTGGATCTATCTTAATCCGATACAACTTTACGCAAAAATATTGAGACAAAATCCCCATCGATAAAAAGGAAGCAAATATCGATAGTTTTATCGTAGCCATATAAGAAAGAAACGTTAAACATACGGCGGCTGTTCCCAGTCCCGACAACAGACTGTATATCACGACAAACGTAGAGTAAGCTTTACTGCTTGATGCATCTATCGGGTTTCTCAACAAGTTGTAATAAACCAACATCAATCCGCTGCCCAATAAAAACCAATCCAGAAATGCAATGTTCATTTCCTGATTCGTTATTAATGAGAGGATCGGATGAAAGAAAGCTAATAAAAATACGCTGCAAACCGCTCCGGCTCTCCCGAAAAGCGATAAAATGGCCGCTACGATCTTTTGGGCCCCGGCATGATCTTGATTAGCAAGCCTGGCAGACAGATGCGGAAGGAGTACGATTCCCAACGAGTTTATGGGCAGACTCAAAATAGAAATGAACTGCATAATGAAACTGAACACGCCGACATCAGCCTGACTTGCAAACCTGTTCATTAATAATGCAGGGAACGTATAAATAACGCTTGCGCCTATTAAACCCGGCAGTCTGTTAAAGCCGTATCGAAAAAGAAATACGGTATTCCCGGCAAATGTTTTCTTTACGTTCGCGAAGTTCTTCCTTATTTCCGGCAGCAAGTATACCGAACTGATGTATAGCCAAATAAGGCCGGATACGGATAAGAACAAATAGCTATACATGGTTACATATTCCAAGATGTTGCCCGAAAACCAAACGGTTACTAGCGGAACGAACACAAAACCGATCAATTGTATGACATTGGCATGGTTGTATTTCATGCTTGCTCTAAAATACGCATACGAAATGCCTTGGAGTATGTTCGATACCACGAGAATGACAAACAACCATTTATATTCGGCACTCCATTGACCCAGCATCATTTTGGACATGAATGGTCCGATAATAAAACTGATAGCAGCAAGTAAAGGAACCGAAAGAAGTAAAATGAATTCGACCGAGCCTTTATCCTTTTTATCCAAAAAAGGCTTATTTCGCGGAACGCTTACCGTTAATCCGATCAACAGCGGCACCCATAAAAAATCGACGCCTCGTTTGATCACATATAACATCCCGTTGCTCTCGATTCCGAATTTGCGCGTAATCAGAACGACCAATAAAAAACCGCTAAGACCGATGATCGCCTGTGTTATTGCGACAAGCCCCAAGTTTTTGATCAATTTGTATAACAAAACAGCTCTCCCGTTTACATGAGTTTACTTGCTTGAAAGAGCAATAGCCAGGCGCCCAAGCCCCTGGCGTACGAATGCTCTATTCGATTTAATTTTCCTTTTCCTTTCCCCTACAAACCAGATTCTTTGAATGATTTGTCCGGAATCGTCAACAAAGTCTTGAAGCATCTTCCTGTAAATCTTGTTATACGTCTCTTCCTGATTCAACATGCCGTACAATCTTAATGCTTCCGATGTCGGCTGCAAATCGATAATTTTTTTCGTGTTGAACAAATACACGGTTCCCGTATCTTTGTTCATCAAG
Organism: Paenibacillus contaminans; assembly: GCF_003285015.1. GTDB lineage: Bacteria > Bacillota > Bacilli > Paenibacillales > NBRC-103111 > Paenibacillus_V > Paenibacillus_V contaminans. Next base: position 379,376 of record NZ_QMFB01000004.1, read on the forward strand.
TTGTTCTCCAAATAAATTAACATCCGTTTGAACCAAACATTCGCCTCTTCATTTGATTCTTTCAAGTAATAGAGAGCTCTGATCGAAAATATTTGATGATAGGTGTCAACGGTATCCTCGGTCCCGCCGATTCGATAAGGCACCCAACCGTCCGTATGCAATTTGCTGACGCAGCCGTGTACGATTTTTCTCGAAGCGTCAACCAGGGTTGAATCGGCCAATAATTCTCCTGAAACACCGAGCGCCGCAGCTACTAACAAATTAGCGTTATGCACTTTATAAGTGTCAAACGGCGTATAACTTAATAACAAACAATCCGGCGATTCGCTGACGCGGTTCAAACCGTTCAATAAGTTGTACGCGGCGGCTCTTATTACATCGTCCTCCACAACATTTCGCCGTTTCTTGGCTAATTCATAAAAAAACAAGATCGTTTCCGAGGTTGTCGTTGACATCATCGTTCCTCTCGGGAACGTTAACTTTCCTGAAAACCAATCGACAGGCAAGCCCCAATACAATTTATCCTTGTCTGCCGTTAATTTTTGATACATCTGGACCGCGGCATCCAACTCGTTGCAATTTACGGCAGCCATCCCGATTAAGGTATAATTTTCATGCCATTTCTGAAACTTCACGATCTTGGTCCTATGAAGAATTCCAGGGACGAAATACATTAACCGTTTGATGACGCCTCTGATGTATCGATTGCGAAATATTTCCCCGTCGTAGTAATCCGTCCAGCGCTCAGAGCTGTTTAACAATTGAAACATCAGTCTTCTGCCCTCTAATGATTTCAAATCGATCACCTTGGTATCTATAAAATGGATTACAATTTATGAAATTTCGAATGTTTCTTAGTCTGTACTTTGTTTCTTGTATCAAACAGCACTTTCGAATGGTCTTCGATCAAGTTATAGTCAAATGCCTTATGATCCGTCGTGAGGACTACGATATCGGCATTTTGCAAGTTTTCCGCATTGAGTTCGACCCCATGATAGATCGATCCTCCGCTTTTGAAGCTCGGCACGTGAGGATCGCTGAACATAACATGAGCTCCTTTATTTTGTAACAGTTGGATGATATTCAAAACCGGCGACTCCCGATAATCGTCGATATCCTTCTTATAAGCTACGCCGAGCAAATATATCGTAGAGCCGTTAATCGGCTTCCCCTCATTGTTCAGAATTTCGCCGATACGCTCAACGACAAAATCCGGCATGTAATTGTTGATCTCGCCGGCCGTCTCGATCAGTCTCGTGTGATAATTATATTCCCGGGCTTTCCACGTCAAGTAAAAAGGATCGATCGGAATGCAGTGTCCGCCCAGCCCCGGACCGGGATAAAAAGCCATAAACCCGTATGGCTTAGTCTTGGCTGCGTCGATCACTTCCCAAACGTCAATCCCCATTTTATGGCACAAAATCGCCATTTCGTTCGCAAGCGCGATGTTGATGTTGCGAAACGTGTTTTCGAGAATTTTTTCCATCTCCGCCACGGACGGCGTGGAAACTTCATGCACTTCGCCCTCCAGAACGTTCCGGTACATGGACGATGCCACCTTCGTGCAGACCGGCGTCATCCCGCCGACGACCTTCGGCGTATTTTTCGTATTGAACGATTTATTGCCCGGATCCACGCGTTCAGGCGAATACGCCAGGAAAAAATCATGGCCGCAGCGGAGTCCGGACTGCTCCAAGATCGGTTTGACCACTTCTTCGGTCGTGCCCGGATATGTCGTGCTCTCCAGCACGACAAGCATGCCCGGATGCAAATATTTGGCGATCTCTTTTGCGGACGATTCCACATAGGTTATATCGGGCTGCTGATGAACGTCGAGCGGCGTAGGGACACAAATCGTGACGGCGTCCACATCCAGAATATAGGAATAATCGATCGTCGCTCTCATTCTGCCGGAGGCGGTCATTGCGATCAAATCTTCATCGACGACGTCCCCGATATAGTTGATTCCGCCATTGACCTGCCGCACGCGCTCTTCCTGCACGTCGAAACCGATGACTTTGTAGCCTACCTTCGCTTTCTCGACAGCCAAAGGGAGACCGACATATCCCAATCCGACAACCCCGATTTTTGCAGTTTTCATTTCCAGCTTTTTAATCAGTGCGGCGGAAAGCTTTTCCGCCTCGAGCGTATTTTCGATAATCGACATCGTATCATCCTCTCAGAGTGGTTACTTGTTTGCAATCCGAAGCTTCACACATATCTAAAATCAATTTCAAAGCGGCTCTGCCGTCTTCGCCGCTAACAACAGGTGTGCGATCGTCAAGAATCGCCTGCACCATATCCTCGATCAAACATTGATGTCCCGGTTTGCCAAGCGGATCCGCATTCACCTTCTCGATCAGCTCGTTCGTCTCTTCTTCGCTCACTCCCGCCATTCTCCAATACTCGATACGGTTGGCTGAGGTGCCGCTTATTTTAACCGAAGCCTTCTCGCCGAAAATCGCGATCGACTCCTCGATATTGGAGGGATATACCGTTACGGCCGCCTCGATGATGCCCAAAGCCCCGTTCGCGAACCGCACGATACCGGCCGAAACGTCCTCCGACTCGATATTGCGCAGGCGCGTCTCATTAAACGCGGAAAGCTCCGCCGCCTCGCCCATCAGCCAAGTTAGCAGGTCCAGGTTATGAATGGCCTGATTCAGCAGAACGCCGCCGTCCAGCGCTTTGGTGCCTCTCCAAGCCGCCTGATCGTAATATTCCTGATTCCGGTTCCAGCGTACCGTCGCGTTGGCATGGCTCAGCTTGCCGAATTGCTGTTCGTCAAGCGCTTTCTTCAATTCGACGATAGCGGGGCGAAATCGATTGGGATGAACGACCGCCAGTTTCACCTTGTTTCGCTTGCATGCAGCGATAATACGATCCGCATCCTCCAGCGTCAGTGCAATCGGCTTTTCGACGACGACATGCTTGCCCGCGTCGGCGCCGGCAACTGCCAGCGGAGCGTGCAAACCGCTCGGCGTACAAACGTTCACTACATGAATGTCAGGATTTTTCAGCATATCCGACAAATCCGTATACCCTTGGACGCCATACTCGCGAACGTACTCCTCCACTCTTTGCGGATTCGTATCGCATACGGCGATAAGCGCGGCACCCGGCGTATTCCGAATGGCTTCGACATGTTTTTTGGCTATATGTCCGCAGCCGATAATCGCAAAATGAATCATTGTCTAAATCCTCTCGGCAGTTAGTATGTATTCGCTATACGTGGGAAAGCACTCTGCGAGTCTCTTTCGGCGCATGGTCCAATTGATCCGGGGCTCCCGTAAAAGTAGGGACGATATGCTTCAGCACGTCGCGGATCACATGAGGCTCTTCTTTCAGGACCTTCTCCAGCTTCATGATTTCAAATTCCAGGCTGGCCCGTTTCATTTCCGAAGGCTTGCCGATGAAAATTCGGTTGTGCTTAGTAGTACCGATCCCTTCTTCGTCAGTTAACAACTCCTCGTACAATTTTTCGCCGGGCCTCATGCCGGTAAATTCGATATCGATGTCGACATTCGCTTCGAACCCGGACAACCGGATCAGCTGCTTGGCCAAATCGACGATTTTTACCGGCTCCCCCATATCAAGTATGAATACCTCACCCCCTTTAGCTAATGAACCCGCTTGGATGACAAGCTGTACGGCTTCCGGTATCGTCATGAAATAACGGATCATTTTCGGATCGGTAACCGTAACGGGGCCGCCGCTCGCAATCTGCTCCTTGAATCGCGGAATAACGCTTCCCCTGCTGCCCAGAACGTTGCCGAAGCGGACGGCTGTAAACTTGGTTCGGCTATGCGCGTTCATGCTTTGAATAACCATCTCGGCGATCCGTTTCGTCGTTCCCATGACGCTGCTCGGATTAACGGCCTTGTCCGTCGAAATGAGTACGAAACGCTCCGCTCCGTATTTATCCGCGCATTCCGCGGTATTTTTCGTGCCCAGCACATTATTTTTAATCGCTTCCGCAGGATTTCGCTCCATTAGCGGAACATGTTTATGAGCCGCAGCATGAAAAACAACTTGAGGCTTAAATCGCTCAAAAAGCTGCTCCAGCCGAAAACGGTCCTGCACATCTGCGATGATCGTTTCGTACGTCAGGTTGGGAAACAGCTTCTTCAATTCCATTTCGATGGAGTAAATGCTGTTCTCGCCATGCCCCAGGAGCAGTAGCTGCCGCGGACGAAAAGGAGCGATCTGCCTGCACAGCTCGGAGCCGATCGAGCCTCCCGCTCCTGTCACGAGCACCGTTTTGCCTTCCACATAATCGGCGATCCCCTGCAAATCCGTGTGGACCGGTTCCCTTCCCAGCAGGTCTTCAACCTCGACATCCCTTATTTCTTTGATCGATATTTTACCGTGAATAAGATCGCCTAGCTTCGGAATGATCTTCAATTTGGCACCGGTCGCGTTGCATATCCGAATGATGTTCGCCGTCGTCTTCTTCGAGACAGACGGCATCGCGATAACGATGTCGTCGACTTGATATTTGGCGACTATTTCCGGAATATCGCCGATCCCGCCCTCCACTTGAAGCCCCATGATCTGCCGGTCGCGTTTCGCCGGGTCGTCGTCAACGAACGCCACCGGATACATTTGCGAGCATTTGTTAAGCTTCAGCAGCTTCGCAACCAGCGTTCCGCAGCCTCCGGCTCCGACGATCAATGCCCTCCGCTGCTCCCGCTTTTGCTTGTACGCATGTCCCCTGAACATCCGCCATACAAAGCGCACGCCGCCTACAAGCAGCAGAATCGATTCATAGGAGAGTATGATCACCGACAAAGGGATCGCCTGAGGCAGCAAAATTGCGCTCAACCCCCAAGAAATCGCGCAGCTTACGGTAACCGACAAGACGATCGATATTAATTCCTCGACGCTTGCATACCGCCATATTCGCTTGTACTGCTTGAACAAAATCATAAACGGCAAAAAAACGAATGTGGATATGGTGCCGTAAGAAAAAATCTGGCTCACATATTGTTCCGGAATTTCGCCTATAAACCGAAAGTAATAAGAAGAAAAAATGGCTAACCAAATAATAAGAACATCGATCACGATCAACGCCGTCATTTTAGCCTTGGCACTCATAGCCGGCTCCTTTCTAACGAAAAAGTGATGTGTTGGAAATAAAAACCTTAGTTATGCCGTTTTACTGCCGATTACAAAACAACATAACTCAGGTCTTTATCCCCCTTGTTGCATAAGGGCATCAAACCCGTCCTCACGTCACACCATCGACAATTGATGTCTAAGGTCGCCAAACCCACAGCATGACCGAGTGCCTGCAGTGATAAAGGTGCAGCAGACATTACCTACCGGATTTTACCGATTACGATTCGCTGAAGTAGTAATAATAAGACTCCGCATCTTTCCGGTTTAAATTATTCAGGACGACGCCAAGTACCCGGGCGTTGACATGCTTCAAATTGCTTAACGTTTTTATGGCCAAGTCGCGCTTCACTTTGCAGGAATCGATCACAAGCAAGACGCCGTCGCTTTTGCTCGACATGATTTGCGAATCGGTGACGGCCAGCGTAGGAGGCGTATCGATCACGATAATGTCATATTCCCGTCTCAGCTTCTCAAGCAGCGCATCCATTTTTCTTGAACCGAGTACCTCGGATGGATTAGGCGGCAGTAAGCCTGATGTCAAGACTGATAAGCCTTCGACGTCCGTTTCCATGATCGCTTTCTGCTTGACGGATTCGTCCGTTAACAAGCCTGTAAGCCCGACGCGGTTCGATTTCATAAAATAATGATGCAAGGTCGGTTTTCGCAAATCCGCATCGATAACCAACACCTTCTTATCCGCTTGCGCAAAAGCTGCCGCTAGATTGACGCTGGTCGTCGACTTTCCTTCTCCAGGCTGGGTCGAAGTAACCATGATAACCTTGATTTCACGGTAAATGCCCGAATACTCGATATTCGTTCTTAACGTTCGGTAAGCCTCGGATACGGGCGATTTCGGGTTTGCGTGCGTAATGATCGTTCTGTTAGGTGTTTGTTGTGGCATACGGTTTCTCACCTGCTTCCTGTTGTGACAATCCCTTTGTTACCCGATGCGGTTTCGACTCCTCCTCCGTCATCGTCATAATGACGGCCAAAGTCGGCAACTCCAAAAATTGGCGTACATCTTCCTCCGTTTTGATCGTGTCGTCCAAATATTCCAGCAGGAATGCGATCCCGATCGCCGCCATCAGCGAAACCACGAACGATATGGCCATGTTTAGCTTCGGGTTCGGCTTCACCGGTACCGGATTAGCAAGAACTTTCGCCTCATCCAGAATGACGACGTTATCAAGCTTGTATATCGCCGGGATTTGTTCCTGAAATACTTTGGATATGGCGTTCACCATCTCCGCAGCCCGCTGCTGGGAAGCGTCTTGAATGGTGATGGTCAGCAGCTGCGAGTTGTTTACGGCACTTACCCGCGTCTTGCCGATTAACTGCTGGGGGGTCATATTGAACTCCGGATACTGCTCAATCACTTTATCCATAATCGCTAACGTTCGAATGATCTCTTTATAAGAATCGATGAGACGCAAGCTCATATTGACTGCATTCAGGTCCAGCGGCTGAACCGTAGAAAGATCGTTCCCCCTCGAAACGACTAATTTTGTCGACGCTTCATACACCGGTTTCAAATAAAAGTAACTTGCCAAACCTGCTGCCGTAGTAACCAGCACTACAATGCTTGTTATGAGCCATATCCGTTTGCGGACGATATTCAAATATTCCTTCAATTCCATGGTTAGCCTCCACTTCACCGACCAGCGTGACTGTTAGCCCCCCTCCAGCCTGGACACGGAGGGGGGACAGCCGCATACCCTATTGCATGGCCAGTAATCTGTACATCATCACTGCTGCTTGTGCCCGTGTAGCTTTGCCATTCGGCTCGAGACGACTGTTTTCAAAGCCCTGTATGATGCCTTGGCTCACCGCCAATGCAAGATCATCTTTCAATGTCATTTCAACGGAGCCGGCATCAGCGAAGGAGCTCAATACGGCGTCAGCTTGATTAACGCTTACCTCATCATCGTTTATTTTCAAAGAGCGGACGATCATAGCCGCCATTTCGGCACGCGTAATAAACGCATCCGGCATAAATTCGTTCGTCGAACGGCCGTTGATGATACCCTTTTTCACCGCAGAGGCTACGTAAGGCGAGAACCAGTCGTCGCTTTTCACATCCGCGAAGTTCATTTCAGCCTGGTTGTTTTCTAGACCGAACGTTTTTACGATAATTTTGGCGAACTCGGCTCGGGTGATCGGGTCGTCAGGGAAGAACAGATTCTCACTGCGTCCTTCAAAAATGCCTTTGGCAGCCATTTCTCCGATTTGACTGCCCGCCCAATCCTTCACGCTGTCCAGGTCGCTGAAGCGATGGCTATTCCCCTTTCCATTACCATGGCCATTGCCATTACCATTACCATTACCATGGCCATTGCCATTGCCATTTCCGTTACCATTGCCGTTTCCATTGCCATTGCCATTGCCATTTCCGTTTCCATTGCCATTGCCATTGCCATTGCCATTGCCGTTACCATTGCCGTTTCCGTTACCATTGCCGTTACCATTGCCGTTACCATTGCCGTTTCCGTTACCATTGCCCGGATCTTCCAGCGCAGTAATCGTCACCGTTCCCGAGTAAATCAATTTGTCGATTATCCGGACATGGGCCTCTACCTTGATCGTAGCTTTGTTTCCCTTCACAAGCGTAAATCGGCCGTTATCGTCGACGGTGACGTGCGGATTGCCGGTTTCTTTCGTCCATTCCAGAAGGCCGTTCGGAATGTCTTTGCCGAGAACAGTAAGCTTCGGCGTTACCGTTCTTCCGTCACTCGATTTCGTCTCGCTGTAGCTGACCTGCGTCCGCAAGAAAGCGAAGGCTAACGCATTCCTTGCACGAACGCCGGTTGGCGCCGCTGCTTCGATCTTCCTCACCGAATTGACGAGACCCTGTGCGTTAATACCGAGACCCGTCAATACTTTGCCGGCCTTCAGACTCGGATTCGATATCGTATCCTGCGCAACATTCGTCAATAACTCATAAATCTTGGCGCTGCTGGATGTGAGCAAGACGAGTTCTTCCATCGACAAGTTTTTCAATTTGCCGGTGAAACTTTGCTCCAGCGCTTTAAAGAAATCGGTAACATCGGCGACGCCGAGGCCGCCGCTTACGCCCCCAAGCTTGGAAAGCTGGTTAAGCAACGGCGTGTAATCTTCCTTCAGAGCATACAAATCTTGCTCATTAGGAAAGAAATGGAGTCGGGGATCCGACAACAGCTTCGCCAGCTCGGCCTCGGTGACCAAATTGTATACGGAAGGATCCGGAGCGGCATGTTTCTTGGCGATAATCGGGTCGATAACATCCGAAATCAGATCCGGGCGGGAAGACAAGTTTTTTTGTATCCAATTATTCGCTTTTTGAATATCCCCCATATCACCCGGCTCTAAATTTTTGCGGATCGCATTTACCATTTCCAGCGCCTCTTGAACGTTCTGAGGCAATGCTTCGGCATGCGCCACGCCGCTTTGAAACGGCATACCGCCCGATAACGGCAGCAGCGCCGGCGTGCTAAGTACCATGCTTGCAGCAATTGTCGATACGAATATTTTTTTCTTAAGCACCGTTCAGTCTCTCCTCGCTTTTTTTAATCGTTCTTCTTGCTTTGAATGGAATTCCGTTCTGGAATTGCACCATTGCGCAATCGTTTTGCGCGTTTCACCAAATTTCAACTTCATTCTACTTTTTTTTCGAAAAGATAAACTATCATCAGCTATTCTCATTTTCACTATGCTCCATAAAGTATAGAAACCTTTCCTATTGGCCCATATCCGGGAGATTCTTGATTGAAATAGGATTTCCGATAGGCGGGTGCATCATAGTTTTGTCCTTATCGATACAAACAAAAGGACCTCCAAGCTGCACCTGCCGGTGAGTTGAAGGTCCGATTGCATAATAGGAGAATCAATAGTCCGAAACAATAATAGGACGCTAAGCCAGTCTAAGAGTCAAACGACGATTTAACCATAGTTTCCTGAAAGTTATCCTGCGCCCGTTCGATATGAGCGGATTTATACACTTTCGCCAGTGCGGAAGCCCGATCCGTAACCTCCATCTTTAGAAATATTTTCGTAATATGATTTTTGACGGTATGCTCGCTGATCACCAATCTTTCTCCGATTTCGCGGTTGCTCAATCCGTCCATCAACAAGCCAAGCACTTCGAGTTCCCTATGCGACAAGGGCGGAAGATCCGGATTCGTCTGAAGCTGGTGAAACTCCGTTTTCGGTTCCGCCGCTTTCACAAGATCCGAGGATACGAGAATCGTTTTTTCGACAACCTGTCTTTTGGCCAAAAATGCGCTGAATCTTTCGATCCATTCGTCGTTAACACCTTTCGCGTGTTTTTTCCATTCCATAACCGAATGCTCTTGATAGCGCAAATACAGAAAAACGACGGCCACGATTTGGGCGTAATCGGCATACAGGGAATCGGTAACATGCTCCTCCACGCCTTCTTCGCCCTCATTCAGTCTGCATATCGAATCGAATGCCTTCGTAATTTCCAGCAAAATCGAATTCTCCAAAACTTCTCCCAACAAGCTTCGGGGATAGTCCGCTACCTTGCAGGCCATAACGAGAATGTGCAGCCGGTCTTCACAAAAGGTGCCGCAGGCAGCCGCAAATTCGATGACCAAATCGATGGCTTGCACCGAACGATCGTAGCTTTCCGGATCCCACCGCTGCAAGCACTTGTGCAAAATAGTCACCTGTTCGTCGCCGGGACGCATCGACTCGTACATACGCTTCAACGCCGATCCTCCGATAGCCGCCAAACAAGTCAAGTACCCTTTGTACAGCTCAAAATCTTCTTCCCTAGGCAGCGCGATGCTTAAAATTCCGTAAAATTGTTTACCGTGCATGAGCAGACATTCCGCAATAAACAAGTTTTCGTCAAAACGCTCCAAAGAAACAGTAACCTCAGTTAAATTTTCCTTGGCCTTGTTCCTATAACGGATCGACAGCTCCTGTGCATAACGCTCGGTAAACGCATTGGAAAGCCCGCGGGAAATGACTTGCATCTTCTCTTTGCATTGTTGGCTTATAACGGCAATCGCAAATGCCCCCTGCATCAGGTTCATGCTCATATCGATCATCGGGAATAGGAGCTGACGTATATTGTCTGCTTTCGAAGCCACCGAGCACACTTCCTGCAGCGTAGTCAAACTGAGCAAATGGCGGGCGCTTTCATCCTGCAAATATTGCTGATTCGCTTGAATCCCGATCAGCAAAGCCATCGTACGGCTCACGTTAAGCCAGCTTTGCCTGATCGAGGTGGAGCTTACGCTGCCGCCGAACAGCAAGCCGATGACTTCATGATTTTGTATAACCGGGCTGCAAAACAAGAAATGCGGTACGATATTTTGCCGGATAAAAAACATCGATCGCGGATCGCGGGAAATTTTCGACCATGAGCAAAATTGCCTGCTGCTCACCCCCAGTCCAAGAAAGCCTTCGCCGAACGAGAATGTTTTGTTCAGCAATCCGCTGCCGATTCCGTCGGAGGTGTACAAAACCTGAAAGGTATCGTCATCTATTTTTTTGGCATATCCCGAAAACTCCATTACCTCATTGCATGAGCAAAACAGTTCAAGCAGGTGGTCCAGCTCCGCTTCCGAATTGTTGATATAATCAACCGCTTGCCGAAGCAGCTCGGTCCGAGTTTGGATCCCCTCGTTTTCGTTGAACACATCCACCAGCACGGTAACATTTTCTGCAAAAACGGTCGCCATATGAAGGATTCCTTGCTTTTCGTCAAGCTTAATCATATTGCTCTTCTTGGAAATTTGTTCCCATTTATCGAATTTGCTTTGGCTATCCTGAAAGTAACGTTCCACCAGCTCCAAACTGTCCCGCTCGATAAAAGTGCCTGCAATGACAAAACTTCTGACTCGCTCGTTCAAATGAATGGGAACCGCAACCGCTTGGATGCCGGGAAACACATCGAAAAAAATCGGTTTGGCGACTCCGCCGAGAAAGCTGGCGATCGATTCCAAACTTGCGCACTCTTGATCGTCTTCAATCGGCTGCTCATCCAGTACTCTCCACATTCCGTTTTCTTTTAAAGGCATCAACGGTTTGCCTTGCAAGTCAATGACGGCAATATCGATATTTTTGTAGCTTGAGAAGCATAGCTGCATCTCTTCAATAATTCGAATTAGCATTTCATCCCACCATCTCGTCATAATTACAGGTCATCATGATATAAGTGCTTATTCGGAATTTTTGAGTTTGGAAGCAAACCGGAGCGATATTACCGCAAGTTTCCTGAATTCCCACGTCAGAGCAATTCGTTTAGATTAATGTAATAGTAATTCGAACGCCTCCCTCCTATTTCAGTCCTATTTCACAAATTCTTAATGTTTTATTTTTCCACGGCGTATTTGACCAACGGTTGTTTATGCGCAGCAATCGCCGTTAGTAGGCATTTTTGTATCGTTTTTATGTGATTTATTTTTTACCTCTGCCATCATACTTTCCACATCATCTACCGTATTATGTATATCGTTTAGCGAAATAAAATCGGATTGATTTGCATGCCGTATGCTACGGGACGTCATGATATGTTTAACTGCCTAACGGTAAACTAGCTATCACTTTCCTATTCGTTCCCCCCTCTCTCAAAGAAATGCCGACTAGTCCGAACTTCCGTTATTCACCTCCTTCACCTGATATAAGAAAATATTCCATTATCCTTCCTTCCTAGACAATCACCTAATCTTCTCTATTTCCAATCCCTAATATGCATCGCGGTAAAGAGAGACTATTCCTATTGTGATGATTTCAATTGGCTTCCTATATGTGAAAAACCCTTTGGGAGGCGATAATACGGCACTTGCGGGGTTTCGGTTTTATCCATTGTTATGCATCGTTCGGTAGTAAATCGACTGGCGAGCTTTTTTAAAATTTGTCGAAAAATTCTTATTTTTGAAATAATTTATTTGGTTTTGTCGATTCGTTAACCTGAATCTAATGATAAATCATTTAAATTTTGTCGAAAAGAATGCCGTTATCCTCATTCCAGTAGGAATAATTTCCTCTTATTCTCTTATCGCCGGCTCTATCCATTCCATTAGTATTAGGATGTCGGACTATACGACACATATAAATTCCGTTTTATAAACAAAACCTCCAAAACCGCCGGCAGCGGTATTGGAGGTTTATTTTGGTACGATCCGTCTTTCGAAATCAGCGCCACCCGGGCTCCGCCACAACAATTCAAATGAATTTGTGCGGCTTTTTGGCACTTTTTTTGCTTTTTAAGTACTTGTTTTTGTCGTCGCCCTGCTCGTCTTCATCCTCTTTCTCTTCTTTTTCTTCATGATATTCCACGTTCGTTTGACCCGTAGCATAATCGAACGGCGTATAGCGGCTATCGGGCAGCGCCTTCAGCTTAATCATCTTCGCCACGATAATCGCGAGCAAAATAAAGATCGGCCCAAATATCCCAATAAGAAAGTACATCGTCAAATCCATAAACATCCCCGCTTTCCGGCAGTTTTTACCCGTTCTACGTCTCAGCTGTCGGCACGTTTCAGTAATTTTCTCTATTTCCAATCATACACAAAAACTCCATATACCTCAAACCTTTAACTACTGCAAGCCGGAGTAATCCTTACTACCGCGGCGCTTCCGGCTACAAGCCGTATAAAAAAAACCGTCCGGAAATCGCGGACGGTCCATTGGTGCATGGCTATACGTTTGCACGTGGGGGAGGTAGTGGGTAGGGGCTTTCAACCAATCTTGAAATCGTGTGATCTGGAATTGGTTTTGCGGGTATCACACGATTTCAAAGGCGGCCCATAGCGAAGCTCCTTTGTAGCCCTTCCCTACCCACTACCTCTGCTCTTCTTTGCTGCTTTCCCATTACGTCTTTTCCAAACCGCCCCCCGATCGATCACGGACGTTTCAACCCTCGTACTTCTTACGGTTCTCTCCGCGATATACTTGCTGATGAAACAAAAAAAGAGGCGCCGCTTATCGGCACCCCCGCATTTCTAGACTTATCTGACCTGCGGCACGTCCAGCCATACGCCGCCCTTCTCCACAGCTTGATGGGCAACGATGCCCGGAAGCGTATATTCCATGGCGCGAAACACGTCGATCGGCGGGGTTGTCCCCCGATTTAAAGCATCGATAAAGTCGCGGATCAAATAATATTCCGACGTGCCGTGGCCGCCTTTAGTCGCTTCCGCCGGAGCGTCCGGATCGATCGTTTTGCAGCTGAGGCTTTTAGCCCCGTTCGCGTATTCCTCGCTGCCCTCCAGATAAATCCATCCGTCGCTGTCATACCCGGCTCTGCCGCTCTCCATTTGCCCTTTCGACCCGTAGAGCGAATAAAAATGCGCGAACCCCGGGTTCCTCGGCGCTACCGAGCTCCGCAGAAGCTTGATCGTCGCGCCTTTGGCCGTTTCGAACAAGGCCACCTGCATATCGATGCAGCCGTCGCCGCCAGCCGGAATAATCGTTTTGGAACGCCCCGCTCCGGTTGCCCGCACGATCCTGTCGTCCAATATTTCCAAGATCGGCCCGATGGAATGGGAGCAATAATGCAGAGGAGGACGCTGATTTCGCCAATAGGCTTTGCCTGTCGCGGAATCGATGATTCGATCCCTGATTTCATGCACATACTCGCATTCCGCATAAAATACAGTCCCCAGCATGCCGCTCTGCACTTGCCGTTTCCAGCCTCTCAAATAGTGAAAATATACCGTATTCTCCGCCATCATGTAGGTCATGCCGGTTTTTTGCACAGCATCTATAACGCGAAAGCAGTCTTCGATCGTAGACGCAGCCGTTACTTCGCATAACACATGCTTGCCCGCTTCGAGCGCATCGATCGTTAATTGCGCATGAGAAGGCACCGGCGTTCCGATCATGACAAAATCGGTATCCTCGTTCAAAAAATCCTCATACCGTTCGAATCTTCCGGAATCCGGAACCCCAAGCTCGCAGCCTGCTTTCTCCAAAACGGCGGAATCCTGATCGCAGATCGCAACCACTTCGATTTGCGGATGATGCATATAAGCTGCCGAGCGTCTGGAACCGCCCAAGCCGACCAGCCCCATTTTCCATTTCTTATCCATGATCGCCTTATCCCCTCTCGACTTTACTCGCATGTTTGTTCGATTCCAATCGTAGTACCACTATAGCAATCGGGCTGACGGAATCGTAGGTTTACGGTATTTAACCTGTTGGATTATATGCTCATATTTGTAGCATGTATTCGAAAGCAACTAGGCGACATATAAAGTCTTGTATTTTGAAAAAAACGCCTTGCGGCGTCTTTGGTGTACCTTATATGTTTGCGTTCGTGAGAGTACCGTCGTACCGCCCCGCCATGGCAGCAGCAATACGTGTGAACTCATACTCTCTATGTAGTTCTTTTTACTTAAGGATTGTCTACTTGACCCCGTACTCGTCCTCATTAACTTCCGACTGGTTTTCCGGGAATATTTGTTTGATGATATGGGCTTTGCGGCGTTTGTTATGAATCCATGCATAAAATTCAGGATCCCTCCTGATGTTATCCAGAAAACGGTCTACCACCTCGTCCTCCGACAGCCCCGTATACTCGGCATAATATTTGACGACCGTTTTCGTACGGTTGGATATTTGCCACTCCACCTTGCTTTTCAGCTTCTGAATAGGCTTAATAAACTCCATACTCTGTTCCCCCATTTGGCTTTATCTTAATCGAAAATATCCGCTCTATCGGCATAACGGTCTTCGTCCGAGCCCAGGCTGCTCATGGCTGCGCTTGCGATCAACCAGGTATTTGTCCCGGCTGAAACCGGGGGAGCGCAGACGGCGGACCCGATTGTCCCCAGCTAGCAGATCGTATTCTCGATGATCATCATTTTAACCTACGGCTCTGAACAATATTTGAACAAAAAATCGGAGTTTCTATGATAAAACCTATACAGTACTTTCGGAGCAGTTTTTCGGTTATTCAAAATAATGTTTTGCATAATAAATTGGCGTACATAACAAAAAAACTCCAATCCCATTGGAGTTTACATGATTAGGTCCGAGCACCTGAAAAAACGAAAAACATTCGCTTTCCTGAAAATGTACACCGGCACTTCCCCCAGCACGAGATATGCCTTCACGAATGACTAAAAGAAGGGACTGTCCCAAGGGTAAAACGAGGATTGACCGCCGACGTGTGACCGGGCACCGTGCGCCAGGAGGCGCACAGTGCGGAAAGCCAGTCCCAAAATGTAAACCTTTAAACGATGCGTCCGCCAATCCGAATCCCCCGAGACCGCATTTTGTCTCCGTTTACCGATTCAATAAGCTTTTACCCATTAAGTCCTATTCCTATGGCGTCCAACGCTGCATGCCATTTTTTTTCAATCGGCACCTTCCTTCTGAAGCCGCCTTCCCATTCGTTAAATCGGCAATTCAAAATAAAACCGGACGCCTCGTTCCGTATTTTTCACGCCATAGCGGCTTTCGTGTAAATCCAAAATATGTTTGACGATCGCAAGTCCAAGCCCCGTTCCCCCGGTTTTTCGGCTTCTGGAACGCTCCACTCGATAAAACCGTTCCCAAATGCTGCCCAACTGCTCGTCAGGAATCGCTTCCCCTTCGTTTTCGATCGCAATGCGCACATGCTCCCCGTTTTTATCGATCCGCAGCGTTATCTCGCTGCCGGGAACCGCGTGCCGGATGGCGTTCATCAAAAGATTAAACAACACCTGCTCGATTTTGGAACGGTCCGCATAAACGGGAAATTCTTCGCCGGATACGATCGCTACCGTCAATTGCTTATCGCTTAATTGATTGGTCAGCTTATCGACGATATCCTCGGCCAGCTCGCTTACCGTAAAATGGCTCTGTTTCAGCTTAATCGTCTTCGATTCCAGCTTTGTCAGTTCGAGCATGTCCTTCACGAGCTCTTCCATCTTCTCCGTTTCATCCAAAATAACATCGAGATACCTCTCGCGTTTGCTTTCGCTGATCCTGTCCCGGAGCCCCTCGACGAACCCTCTGACGATGCTCAGCGGCGTTTTTAATTCATGGGAAGCATTCGAAATAAACTCCTTCTGCATCTGCTCCATCCTCTGCTTGTGCTCCACATCGGCCCGCAATCGTTCGTTCGCCTGATGAAGCTCTTTCAGCGTATCGTCGAGCGTCTCGGACAGCCTGTTCAAGCTTCGGGACAAGCTGCCGAACTCATCATGTCCCCCAATCTGCGATTTGGCCGAAAAATCGAGCTTTGCCATACGTAGAGCGATTTGGTTGAGCGCGAGCAGCGGCTTGGCCACGATCTTCGAAAAAATAAGCGAGAGCAGCAAAATTAACGCGACGCCGCCGGCTCCGATATAGAAATAGAATAGTTTGAGCGCATCGTAGGCTTCGCTGATCTGCTGCAAGGAAACGATCATGAAGATCAATTCGTTCACCTTGCCGTCCTGCATTATCGGCTGAACCGCTACGTAGCCGCGCATGCCGCTGAGCGACTCCGTCCATTCCTCCCGGATCATCTCTCCGTTATCGAGCGTTTCCTTATGGGCGTCCGACAGTGGAAACCATTCGTTAAGCGCAAGGTAGAGCAACCCCTGTCTCATGTTCCACTGATTCGGATGAGGCAGCAGCGAGTCCGTGATAACGCCGGAAATCGATTCCAGCTGCTCCGCCTCCGAGCCGCTCGGCAAGCTGCCGATGTCCTTGGCGCCCTCTCTATGAATGATCACCGGATAAAACAAATCCTTGGTCGCCTCATCTTCGTAATAGCCCTCCACCACGATCCGTTCGCCCCGCTTCAAATTCGCCTGCAGCAAATCGTTTTTCTCGGAATCGAACAAGAAAAACAGCGAGATTTTGACCTTAAGGCCGTTATCGTCCTGGATCACGATACGGAATAAATTATCGTATTTGAGCTTTCCTTCGGGATTCAGGATCGCCAGCTGGGCCTTATTTTGACTGATAAAAGCAGCCATTTCTTGGGAGATGCGCTGTTCGCTCCACTTTCTTTGCTCATACTTCTGCCCGAAGGCGGACAGTTTTTTTTGCATGCCCCCTATTTTCTGATGCTGATAAAACGATTCGAAAAAGAGCAGCTGACCCAGCAAAACAATGGCATAAAACAATAGAAAAAAAAGCGCCGTAATCGCGAACAGCTTGAACGTCACTCCGCGTTTGCTCATCGGTCCTCCTCTAGCTTGTAGCCCGACCGGATAACGGTACGGATATGGCGGGCTTCATTGCCGAGCTTCCCCCGCAATTTCTTGATATGCGTATCCACGACCCGCAAATCCCCGAAATAATCGAAGCCCCATACATGATCCAGTATCGTTTCTCTGGAAAGCACGATATTTTCGTTCTTGATCAAATACAGCAGCAGTTCATACTCTTTGGGAGCAAGCTCGACAGGCTGCCCGTCGATGTCTACGCGATGCGATCGCGTGTTGATCGAGATCCGGCCAACGGTGAGGCTCTTCTCTTTGCCGACGGTTCCTTCGACGCGCTTCATCAAGCTTTTGGCACGGGCTACGAGCACCTTAGGGCTAAAAGGCTTCGTCACGTAATCGTCGGCGCCCAGCTCAAAACCGAGCATTTTATCGTCGTCTTCCGATTTGGCTGTCAGCATAATGATCGGCACGGCCGAACGTTCCCGTATTCGCTTGCAAACCGTCCAACCGTCCAATTCAGGCATGAGAATATCCAGAACGACAAGATCCGCGTTTAACGTTTCCAGCATCTCCAGCGCCTGCCATCCGGTTTCCGCTTCATAAACGATCCACTGCTCCCGCTGGAAATAGTCGGCCGTAATCTCGCGGATCAAGCTCTCGTCTTCGACGAGCAGTACTTTTCGTTCCATAAACGCGACAACTCCTCCGAAATACGCATTCAGATGTAAGTATAACCGCGAACTGTGTTTTTTGTGTGTACCTTTTTGCTTTAAAAGCGGATACAGACACATAAAGTACACAAGGCGGCCTTATAATGAGCCTATCATGTTATCGCACCTCCCGACCGAAAGGATGTTTTTATGAATGTTTGGGCTCTGCTGAATAAAAAAGACGTTCGCCGCTTCGCCGTTTTGGCGCTGTTCTGCCTGCTCTTATTCGGGCTCCGCAGCATGCTGAATCTTCTTCTGCTCACCTTCCTGGCGACCTTTCTCATGAATCAGCTGCATATGCACGTGAAGCGCGCTCTCGATAAAATCGTCAAGATCGACTCCAAGCTAGTGCTTGCCTTGCTCTACATCATGCTCGTTGCGGTCATCGCTTTCGCAGGCGTCAAACTATTTCCTGCGATGATCCGTCAAGCCGAACAAGTAATCGACCTCGTGAAGCAGGTGTATGAAGACCCGCACGACGAGATGGCAAGTTATTTGCTGTCGCTGCTCGATCAAATCGACATGCCCAGTATCGTGAAGCCCGGTCTTGATATGATGATGAAGCTCGGCAATCTGGGTTTGCAAGCTTTTCTTGCGCTGATCCTGAGCCTGTTCCTGTTGCTCGGCAAAGCCAACGTCATTCGGTTTACGGTACAATTCCGCACCAGCAAACTCGGCTGGTTCGTCTCGGAGGTCGAATATTTCGGCCGGAAATTTCTGCAAACATTCGGTAAAGTAATCGAAGCGCAGCTGATGATTGCGTTCATCAACTGCTTGCTGACGACAGCGGCCCTCTGGATCATGGGTTTCCCGAACCTGTTCGGCTTGGCGCTGCTCGTTTTCGTGCTTGGGCTCATACCGGTGGCGGGCGTGTTCTTTTCCCTCATACCGCTTAGCGCCATCGCCTTCAGCATCGGCGGCTTTCCTTACGTTATTTATCTGATCGTGACCATCACCGCCATTCATGCGATCGAGGCTTACGTGCTCAACCCGCGGCTGATGGCCTCCAAAACGCATTTGCCGGTGTTTTATACATTTCTCGTGCTTCTCTTCTCCGAACATTTTTTCGGGATCTGGGGGCTTATTGTCGGCATTCCGACCTTTGTGTTTTTGCTCGATATTTTGGAGGTGCAATCGCTTGGGCAGCCCGCCCAAACCTTGCCCTTACCTAAGGAACAGGAGGAGTGATGGCGATGTCCGGAAAGTTGATTCCCGTTTGGCTTACGGCAGCCTGCCTGGGAGCGGGGATGGTTTCGCTTCTATTTACCTTTCACGGCCAACCGTTTCAAGCAGCGCTTTCCGTTCTCGTTGCGGCGCTATTGAACGTTATAAGCGGCTTATTCGCGCTAAGACGGGAGCCGTCTAATATATTCTGCAAGGAGCTGCGATCGCTATGCGAGCTCATATCGTTCGGCGCGGCTCCCTCTTTTCTAGTTTATGCAGGCATTCTGCAGGAGCTTCGCACAGCCGGCATCTTGCTGATGGCGCTCTTCCTCATATGCGGAGCGCTGGCGCTGGCGCGCTTCAACGTCAGCCCTTACATGCCCCGTTATCATACCGGACTGCCGATCACCGGCGCAGGCTGCATCTTGTCCGTTTTTGCGCTTTGGAGCCCCGAGCCCTATCTCCAGGAAGAGGCAATCGCGCTCATCGTGCTGCTATCTTGCCTGATGGTAAGCAAGATCAAATTTCCGGCAGTAGTCCGGCCCGGCCTTCAAGCCGAATCGAGAAATTCGTAGGGACTGCCGTAATTTGACCACTGACTGTTGCTGCAAGTCGATTTTGCCCAACTATTTGCATACTTTTCAAGGCGTCTGCTGCAATAGTCCGACTTTGCCCGCTTGCAGCGCCTTTTTTGCATAGCCGGCCTCTAAAACCGTGCTGCAAGCACGCTAAATCGGACTACGGAGCGGATCGTCCGGTACACGACTCATGCAAGTGTGTTTTTTCGGACTACAGCAACGTTTAGGAGGAGTGTGACATTTTCCATTCTCAAAAGATCTAATACGACTTCAATTCTAAAACTAAGGAACGTTAACCTGGTTACGAAAGCAAACACGAATATCGTATTGGTTATGCACGGACCGTGCGCTTAGTGGAGAAAACCTCACCAAAACACGGTTTTCGGCGTGCAATAGTGAAGTTTGCCTCACGAATAGTAACATTTTTCCTCATTATGCCGATCAGATCTGTTGCACGATCACATGCCTTACATCAACGTGTAGCCAATTTACTTACCGGTGACCGACATATCAAGTAGAATTTTTCGAAGTTCCCCTCCCCGACTCCATAATTCCTTCACCCCCATCCCAGCACATGGAAACAGGAGTTGTAAGCCTGTCAAAGAAAGTGGTAGAATCGGGGAACATAGGGGGAATATCTTCATGAGCAACTTTACCTTTTGGCGTAAAATCAACCTCTCGTACAAGCAGCAGCTGTTCGTTTATTCCCTGTTGCTCAGCATTATCCCGGTTCTGCTGGTCGGGTTCGCTTCCTCTTATATATCTACGAAAATCGTGCGGGAAGAGGTTAATAACAACCAGCAAATGACTTTGCAGCAGCTGCAATATCAAGTCGACACGTTTCTTTACAATATCGAGCGTACCTCCCAGCAGATTGCCGGCGACCTGACCGTCGAAAAATCGCTGCGGATCGGCATCTCCATGGATAATCCCGAGGCTCTCGATACAACGCTGGACCTTCGCGAACGCATCCGGAATTACCGCAGCTTCTCGGATATCAGCTTCGATCTATCCCTCGTTTACCTCAAGCATCACTACGTGTACTCGAATCGGGACGGCATCATGAAAGAAGAGGAATTCCCGTTCTACCAGCTGCTGCAAAAAGAGAAACTTCCATCGGTCGGTTCGCTTGTCATTTCTCCAAACGTTTATCCGAACCAGAAGGATCTCCTGCTGATCAAACCGATCCAGAGCAGCGCGGCGCCGCCTGAAGGCATGCTCGTCATGGAAATCGATGCCAAACGCTTTTATGAATTTTTCCTTTCGCTGCAGATCGGTAATAACAGCAAGGTGATGATCGTCGACAACCTCGGGCGAATCGTTATGAGCCAGAATCAAAATGAAAGCGGTTCACAGATCAATTCGCTTTCGGCGCTTTACCCGTTGTGGACCGGAGACGTAACGAATCCGCAGCCGGTTACGATCCAGGACACGAAATATAAAGTATCCGTACAGAAGTCCTCCTTCAACCAGTGGACTTACATTGCCATGACGCCGATCACGGTGCTGAACGCGAAATCGGATGTCATCAGCAAAATCACATGGATCGTAGTAGCGGCCCTCGCCGTGTTATGGAGCGGGATTTCCTTCTTTGGCTCGAAGCGCTTGTATTTCCCTATCCAGCGCTTGGCGGTAAAGTTTCTCGGCGCAAATAAAAGCGGTGACGGCTTGCAGGACATCGACTATTATATCGACGATACGCTGAAGACCACTCAGCAATTGAAAGATCAAATAAACGACCACCTGCCCGATCTGAAGGGAACGATTCTACTGCAGCTGCTGCGGGGCGATATTTCGGAGCAGGAATTCCACAATAAGTCGAGGCATTACGACTTTCCGCTCCGCGGCCGTTGGTTTTATGTTTGCGCGGTGCAAATCGATCAATACGACGCCTTCAAACAGAAATATGTGGGCAGAGACAGACCGCTTATGATGTTCGCCCTCGCCAAGCTCATTCAGGAAATATGCGAGGTTTTCCACCCTTGTCTGACCGTCGTTCCGCAGCCCGGCCAGGTCGCTTTTATTATGGGCCTGGAGGAAGCGGATACGGATACGGACGCACAATTAAGCGAAGTATGCGACGCCATACGCAGCAAGGTGTCGGAATATTTCAACCTGTCCGTCACCGTAGCGATGAGCCGGCCCCACCGCGACCTGCGCAACATAAGCGAAAGCTACAACGAAGCGTTGGAGCTGCTGCAGTACCGGTTTTGGCTGGGCGAGAACCGGACGGTTTCCGCCCAAAACACGGAGAACCTCGGCTCCATTCAGCAAACGAGCAGGCAGCTCGGCAAATGGGAAAAGCTGATTGTCAAAAGCATTTCGGAAGGCGAGCTCGCCAAGGCCGAAGAGCAGCTTGACGATATGATTCGAACGATTCCAAAGACGGAATCGAACTCGACGTTTGCCATCGGTTACTTTGCCCGCCTGATCGGAGAAATCGACGGCCTTCTTGAAGAATCAGGCGCCGAGCTTGGCTCGATGTTCGATTACGATCTCTACAAACGGCTTTACGCCTGCGACTCATTAGCCGAGCTGCAGGACTGGTTCGGATCGGAATTTTTTCCTACGCTTCGCACGCATATGGGGCAATTAAACGGTTCCCATCGAAAATGGCTCGTTCAGCAAGCGATCGGGTTCATCCACGAGCGTTTCGAAACCGATTTGTCGCTGCAGCAAATTGCCGACCATCTTGAGGTCCCTGCATATCAACTTAGCCGATTGTTTAAAGACGAGACCGAAATGAACTTTGTCGATTACGTCATTCATTACCGGATATCCAAGGCGAAGGAGTGGCTGGCGCTTACCGATATGTCCATCAAGGAAATTACCGAGAGACTTCGCTATGCGACTACCCAAAACTTCACCCGCGTGTTTAAACAAATCACGGGGGTACCGCCTGGCAAATACCGCACCGAGCGGCGCTGAATCAAAACGGCATTATTCGTAAAATCCTCTACGGACGCGGGTCCGCAGGGGATTTTTCTTTGTGCGGCAGGCTTTGTATCCCCTTTTGCAAACCTGTTTCCTGAGCCAAATATCCTTTGCATAAACGGAGCCTTCCTGTTTATTCGTCTTGTCGGTATAGTTAGCCCCATAACATCACGGAAAGGAGAAAGCAGCATGATAACAAGTGCTTGTCCGCTTCTTGCAAACGGAAAGGCTTTCAACAAAAGGTTGCTTCAGATGCCCGGCTACATATATGTGATCAGCTCGCGAAGAGCAGACTTACGCCTAAGGAAACAGAGCATCGGGTAAGGAGTGAAACCAATGATCAACACTGCCGGACTTGGCAAAAAGCTTTGGAAAAGCCGTTATATGTACTTGTTCGTGCTTCCGGGAACGCTGTATTTTCTTATATACAAATATATCCCGCTGCTGGGATCGGTGATCGCGTTCCAAAATTACAACCCGTTCGAAGGCATGCTCCATAGCGAGTGGGTCGGATTGGATCATTTTTATCGTATTTTCGACAATACGGAAGTGATCCGCGTGCTCTATAATACGTTGACCCTCTCCTTCCTTCAGATCGCGTTTGCGTTCCCCGTGCCGGTTTTATTGGCTGTCATGCTGAATGAAGTGCGGGGCGAATTTTTCAAAAGACTGATCCAGTCGATCATCTACTTGCCGCACTTCCTGTCATGGGTCGTCGTCGTCGGCATCGTCACCCTATTTTTGCGAAGCGACGGGCTGATCAATTCGATGCTGCACGAATGGTTCGGCATGCAGCCTATCGCTTTCCTCCAATCCGAAGCCTTTTTTAAGCCGCTGCTTGTGCTGGAAGTAATCTGGAAGGAAGCGGGCTGGGGGACGATCATCTTTTTGGCGGCGCTTTCAGGCGTGAATCCGGAATTGTATGAGGCTTCCGTGGTTGACGGGGCCAACCGGATGAGAAGAATATGGCATATCACGCTGCCCGCCATTCGGAGCACCGTCATTATTCTGCTTATTTTACGGCTCGGCCAAGTGCTGGACAATGGCTTCGAGCAAGTGTTTCTGATGCTTAATCCGTATGTCGATCAAGTCGGCAACGTGCTTGATACCTATGTGTATTACAAGGGCATCCAACAATCCGACTTCAGCTTCGCCACCGCCGTAGGGTTATTCAAATCCGTCGTCGGGATGATCCTCGTCATCGCAGCCAACCGCTTGGCCAAACGATTCGGCGAGGAAGGCATTTATTAGCTGCCGATCCAGAAACGAGGTGTGAATCAACGATGCTCCACAAAACGTTAGGCGACCGGGTCATGGACGGCATTAACGCCCTGCTGCTCGTTATTATTGCGGCGGCGATGGTTGTACCGTTCCTGTACATCTTCTCGGTGTCGTTCTCGTCCATGGAAACGTTCCTGCAGAACGACATTATACTGTGGCCGAAGGAATGGGCCTTGGATTCCTACCGCTACATTTTATCGAACGACCGCTTTATACACTCAATCTATACGACGATTTTCATTACGGTTCTGGGCACCTTATGCAATCTCGCTTTTACGTCGACGATGGCTTACGGCTTATCGCGGCCGTTCTTCGGCAGGAACGTCATACTGTTTCTCGTGCTGTTCACGTTCCTGTTCAGCGCCGGCATTATTCCGACGTATTTGATCGTCAAAGCGACCGGCCTGATCGATTCCGTGTGGGCGCTTATTATTCCGGTTTTGATCAGCCCGTGGAATTTGATCGTGTTCCGGCAATTTTTCCGCAGTATCCCGGAGGAGCTGAATGAAGCGGCGTTAATTGACGGGGCCGGAGAGTTCAAAATCTTCTACCAAATCATTTTGCCGCTCTCCAAGCCGGCGCTGGCCACCTTCGGACTTTTTTATGCGGTCGCTCATTGGAATTCTTACTTTACCGGGATTTTATATTTGAACGACCCTTCCCGGTGGCCGATTCAAGTGCTGCTGCGGCAAATTGTCGTCGTCAACGATTCGAGCACCCTGCAGGCCCAGCAAATGCTGACCGCTCCACCGCCTGCGGAAACCGTGCAAATGGCCGCCATTTTGCTTGCTACCGTGCCGATTCTCATTTTGTATCCGTTTCTGCAAAAGCATTTCGCTAAGGGGGTGATGCTCGGATCGGTTAAAGGCTGACAGCCCGAATTCGAGATAGAAAGATCGGATGCTCGGGCATAGGATCGGTTGTCCGGTTCCGGCATTTTTGTTAAGCTTATTATTCCATATGGAGGTGCAGGGTCAAGATGAGAAAAGGACTTATCGTTCTAATGACGGGATGCTTCTCGCTTACGGCAGTTGCGTGTTCGGGTGGAGGAAACAGCAGCAGCAGTCCCGCTGCAAGCGCCGGCCCGAAGGATTCTCCGGCAGCCACTGCGGCGAGCAAAAAGCCCTATGAAATCAGCTTCATGAATTTTGCTTATACGATTTTCCCGCCGGCCCAAGGCAAAGCACTAGATGCGATCAAAGAAAAGTTTAACGCAGACGTAAAATCGCAGTTCGTGCTTGCCGCAGATTATAACAATAAGCTGAGCGTCGTCATGGCTTCCGGCAATATGCCGGATGTCGTCTCCATCATGAACGCCGATTCGAACTATTACAAATGGGCCAAGCAAGGAGCCTTCCTGCCGCTGAACGACTATATCGACAAATATGAGTCGCTCAAGGCTGTCCCTGAGTCCATCTACAACCAGTTCAAGGTGGACGGCAAAATATACAGCATTCCGATGTACGCTCCGACCTATTCCTTTAGCGGTTTGATCCGTCAGGACTGGCTCGACAAGCTCGGGCTCAAAATGCCGACGAACTACGAGGAACTGAAAAACGTAGCGATCGCCTTCACCAAGAACGATCCGGACGGGAACGGCAAAGACGATACGTACGGCTTCGCGCTTAGCGAAAATTTCGGACAAGGCTACGATATGGGCGCCTACTGGTCCAGCGGCTGGTACCACAAAAACAAAGACGGGCAATATATACCCGGCATTATCGGACCCGGAGAGAAAGAAATCATCCAAACGCTTGCGGACGCTTATGCGCAAGGTGCGGTTACGAAAGACTTTGCCGTTCTGAACTGGGCTCAAGGAAATAAAGAGTTTTATTCCGGTAAAGCGGGCATTTTCATCGGCACTCCGGTAGGGATGGTTGAAGATTATTACCTTGGCTTGTTGAAAGTAAATCCGAATGCGAAGCTGGCTTCCATTCCGTTCTTCGTTTCGCCCGACGGCAGACAAGGCAGCTTGAAAGCGCCCGGATATTTCGGCTTAACGACGCTTTCCTCCAAGCTGAAGAGCGATCCGGATAAAGTGACCCGTATTCTGGATATGCTTGATTACGGCCGCCAATTCATCCCGATGAGCGAGCGGAATCCTCAGAACGAGCGTTTCGACTGGCTGATGGGCAAAGAAGGCGTCGGCTACGACATGAAGGACGGCAAAGTCGTCATGAAGCAGGGATCCGAAGCGGTCACCCCTGTCCAATATTTGATGCAGAGACATGAGTTCTGGAAGCCTTGGTCTCCTAACAATGAAGCGAACGAGTACCCGAAAACGTACAATTCGCCGGAAATGCAGCAGATGATACAAGGCATCGTCGATATGGAGAAAACGTACAACAAGCAGCCGTACGACGACCCGAGCCTCGGCATTTATTCCGAAACCAAAGCGCAAAAAGGCGCGGAGCTGGATAAATTCATCTACGGCGAGCTGACGAAAATGGTTGCCGGCCAGCGTCCCGTCTCCGATTGGGACAAAATGGTTCAGGAATGGATGGACCGCGGAGGCGCGCAGGTTATTAAAGAAGTGAACGATGGCATTAACGCGCGCAAGTAAAAGCGTCAATAATAGATACCTACCGCATCTTTGACGACTGAGTTTACCGAAAACATCGAACTATCAGCTCAGCTGAGATCACCTTTCTAAGGTTATTAGAAAAAGACACGTTCGCCGATCGCTTTCGGCTGACGTGTCTTTTTTGAACGAGTTCCACTTTGGGATCAATCATGATGTCCCTGTGCTTTTTGCCGATTTCAATATCCAATCCGCCAAACTATTTATTTGTCCTTTCACGGCAATCGGATCGCGAAACCATGACTGATTTTCATTCCACAGGTACACTTTGCCATCCCGAACCGCAGGCAATTTGCCCCAAATCGGATCGGCCTGCAATTGCTCCAACGTCGATGCTGTTGTCAGAATCAAATAATCTCCGGTATATTCAGGCAGCATCTCCAGCGAAAATTCATAATACGACTCCGTCAGCATATGCTCTGGAATTGCCGAAGGCGGGTTTGCGCCTAATATTTCATACATGATTCGGCCGCCGCGCCCCGACTTCGGTCCGAACAAAAATACAGTGCCGTCGTATTCCTGCATGACGGATACGGTC
This sequence comes from Paenibacillus contaminans, assembly GCF_003285015.1. Lineage (GTDB taxonomy): Bacteria > Bacillota > Bacilli > Paenibacillales > NBRC-103111 > Paenibacillus_V > Paenibacillus_V contaminans. The sequence continues at coordinate 406,378 of NZ_QMFB01000004.1, forward strand.
TCCCCCTTACCGAGCGCCGCCTGTACCGCATCGCGCAATTTGCCGGCTTGACTCTCAAAATCGGCAATCCATCGTTCGGCCGCATCCTTTTTGTTCAACAAATCGCCGAAATAACGCATTTCCTCCTGAATGGAAGGAAAGCTATTGTAAGGCATGGCCACCGTCGGCGCAATCTTCGAGTACTTATCCACCGTTTCTTGTTTGTTAATTTGCGTAATGATTAAATCGGGTTCCAATGTAAGCATGGCTTCCAGCGAATCGGCCACATCCGTCACACCGTTAAGCATCCCTTCCAAATATGGACTTTTCATCAAAAAAGTTTCCGATGCAACGGGTTGAACGCCAAGCGCCAACACGGTTCCCAAATATGCCGGGGCTGCCACACGCTGCGGACGTTCAGGCACTTCCACATCGCCGATCACGGTCGTAACGGTTCGTTTTTTGCCGTTCGGCACCTCCGTCTCGACTTGTGCCGAATTCGATGCTTGCTTTGCAGGATTATTTGCCGCATCGTTACTTCCTCCTGAGCCTTGCGAGGAAGTCCCGCATGCCGACGCCGCCATCGTCAGACACAACAGCGCAGTCGCTAACAGATTTCTTTTCAGCCTTGCCATATCATTTCCTCCACCTGATAGTTGTTGATAATGATTATCATTACTAACAACATGATACATTGCCGGATGAGAGGCAACAAGGGACAAATCCGCCCAATTTATTGCACTTTTCGAACCTGCATAACGATTGTCCTTGCGGTATTGCACCGGAGTACTGCCTGTCTGTTTCTTAAACATCCGGTTAAAATAAGCGGTGTCCGGATAACCGACATAAGCCGCGACTTCCTGCACCGTCGCTGCGGTATCGCGCAGCAGCTTTCGTGCCAGGTCCATACGCAGCCGAATCACATAATCGAGCGGGCTGCACCCCATCTGCTCTTTGAATTTTCTCGAAATATATTGCGGCGTATAATTCATTTGCCGAGCCAAACGTTCCACGGAAATCATCTCACGATAATTCCTTATCGTATAACGGATCACTTGCTCGGCCAACGACGGAACGCACACATGCTCCGTCCGCTCCTGTAACGCCGCATGCGCGAAACGGATGAATTCCCCTTTGGCCATCAGACGCCTTAATCCGTCTGCCTTCCCGCCGTTTTTTTCTGAGCCGGGCCGCCCGTCGTCCCATCCGCCTCCCCGCTGCCAGTTTTCAAACATGGTTTCGAGCATCTCGAGCAAAGCGAGCGGTTCGGACGGCGACAACCCCCAGTTTTCCATAAACGGATTGTCCGTTTGCATCATCATATGAAACTCCTGTAACGCCGAAGCCGGCAGCGAAGCTTTATATAAAATCATATAAACGTCAAGCAAGCCGTCAGATTGAACGGTTACCCGTTTCCCTTTGCCGATATGCAGCAAATGAAAACGTTCGGACAGCCATACATCGCCGTCGGCCCACAGTTCCGCACGTTCATTTGCCGCAACTATAAACATGCTTGCCGGCGTTACATAATCGCGAATTTCGTCGCCGCGCCCGATTCGTTTCATCCGAATATCCAGCACCCGAACGATAACTTGATTCCACAGCTGAATTTGCTCGCTAATGTTCATCACAATGCCGCTTGACGGACGTTATACTCTTATCCGCCAATTCGCTCCTCCCACCGTTTGCACTTTTTCTCATGACAGGTTGCGTATGTGCCGATAAAATCAAGCTGTTGATCCAAAACTTGAAAACCGAGCTCGCGGCTTACATGGCGTTCCAATTCCGATAACCAAGCCTCGTTCACCTTCTCTACCGAACCGCAATCCTTGCAAATCAAATGAGAGGGTGAATGCTCCGATTCCTCGCCGCGGAACCCGAATCGGGTCGACTTGTCGTTAAAAGCGAATTTCCGTACGATACGCAGCTCGCTAAACAAATCCAACGTGCGATAAACGGTGGCTAATCCGATGGAAGAATAGTTGCGTTTGATCTTCATAAAAATTTCCTCCGCCGTCACATAACCCGTATCTTCTTCTACCAATACTTCCAAAGTCATTGCACGCTGCTTTGTCAACTTGTACCCGTGCAATTGAAGCTTGTGAGCGACCTGATTCAACTGGTCCGACGATAATTCCATCATTCTGACGCCTCCTTCCCATCCATTCCATGATAAAACGCAAACCAACCGTTTCTGTCAAATGACGAAGGTGGACATAACGCCTGACGTTGCGCTTACGGGTGTTGTTAAGACTCGTTGTGAATCGCCAGGAGCTTGGCATGATCCGTAGACCAGATCGGCCTTACTTCTTGACGAGGGTTCAAATACGCTTTGATGCGATTGATAGCTGCCGGCCCCTCCGTGAAGCCGCCCGCAATTAGTCCCGGCAATTTGCCCGGATAATCAACGACATCGCCTGCCGCAAAGATGCCCTCCGCCGAAGTTTGCATCCAAGCGTCTACTACGATGCGATCCCGTTCGATTTTCAGACCCCATTTTTTGATTTCGCCCAAATCCGGCTTTGCGCCGTGACAAACCACGATCTCGTCCACATCCAGCGAAGTAATGCCCTTCTTATCCAGATGTTCTATCGTCACACTTTCCATTTGCCCGTCGCTCCCATGAATCTCCTTGATCCGGGAAGAAGTCATGAGATGAACGGCCGTATTCCGAAGTTGAGCGACATTTCCCTCATGAGCGCGAAATTCATCTCGGCGATGGACAAGCCCGACGTATTTTGCAATCGAAGCCAAAGCAAGAGCCCAGTCCACAGCCGAATCGCCGCCGCCGGATACAAGCACTCTTTTTCCGCGAAACCGATCCACGCTTTTTGCCCCATAATGCAGATGACTGCCTTCATACCGCTCTGCATTCGGCACTTCCAACTTGTTGGAAACCAGCGTGCCGTAACCGATCGCGAGTAAAATCGTACGCGTCGAGTGCGTTTCCCCGGTGTTGCTTATTAGATGAAAGGTTCCGTCTTCTAAACGCTCCATTTTTTCAATCAACTGCGAATATGCTATGGCCGGCTCGAACGTGCGCGCCTGCTTCTCCAGCTGCATCGTTAAATCTCTCGCCGTAATCGCCTCGATTCCGCCAACGTCATACAGAACCTTCTCCGAATAATAAGGCAGCTTCCCGCCAAGAAACGGAGCCGCTTCGATAATTTTCGTTTTCAAATCCCGCATGCCTGCATAGAAAGCTGCAAATAGTCCAGTCGGACCGCCGCCGATTATCGTTACATCAAAATAGGAATTCGTTTCGCCAGCCATTCCTAACGCCTCCTCTGATTCCTTGATAGGACGCAATTGATTTCTTGCACCAGCCCTATGGTAATGATTATCATTCTTATTAATACGAATCTCCACCTATCGGCGGATTGTTTTCGGCTGCGAACGTATTTTTTTATCTGCGATCCGCTTTCCGGTAAACAAAAAAACGCCGGTTTGAACGGCGTTTTTACTCTGCATACTATTAAATCGTTCCTTCATACCGGATTCGACCGCATATAGTGCCCCGGTTTGCAACCGTATTTTTTATAAAACGCTGCGGAGAAATTGCTTGGATTGCTGTAGCCTACCGCCGCCGCTGCTTCTCCGATGTTCAACTGTTCATATTGCATTAGAAATAAGCCTTTTTCCAATCGCAAATCGCGAATATATTCAAAAACAGTCATACCAAACAGCTCTTTGAACCCTTTTTTTAGCTTAAGCTCGTTTAATTCCGTAGCGCGGGCCAATTGTTTCAAAGTCAGCGGATTTTCGAGCCGGTCTTGAATGATTTGTTTGGCGGCATAAAGCCTTTCTACATCCGTTTTTTTGATAAAATACGCTGCCGTTGAACGCTGCTCGCCCATATATTTCTCCAAAACGAGCAAAACGATCTCCATGATTTTAGATTCCATATGCAATCTCTTCAATGCACCCATATAAGTGGAATGAACCATCTCGTATGCGGCGCGTTTGAGTGTGACAAAGTTGTTCAACGGGCTTATTTGTCCGCTCTGGCTTTTTAGCCACTTCTCCACTTTACGATGATCGTCAGCATATTCAAAATAGCGAAGCACCTGTTCAGGCAGCAACCTGATTTCGAGAAATTGGTATCTCTGCTTCGATCTCTTGAACAAATGAATTTCGCTATCTTCTATCGCATACATATTGCCGGATTGTCCTTGAGTCGAAGAGCGGTTGCCTTTAAAGTAACAGTCCACACTGCCGCTAAAACAATAATTGATCTCAAAAACCCGATCTTCGTGGATGTACTGATTCCAATCCTCTTCCAACGTCATATCGGTGATGACTACTTCTATTCCTTGTCTGATTTTCAAGCGGGAAATGCTTCCCATCCCCAAAAGAGGCGGTAGGACGATCTGTTGTTCTCGCCCCTGTTCCGTTTCGTTTACGGTTAAGTAATCGGAAAGACCGTCAAAATACCCATGTATATTGTTCGATCGAATGATCTGCTCCATATGAAAACACCTCGTCTATCAAGAAGCTATCTAAGTCAGGCGGCAACCGTAACCGATAATATTAACCGTATTGTATCACCATTGAGAATCATTATCAAACGATAGGAGGTGCGCCAATATGATGCAGCGGTGAAACGAAATCGGACGTGTGCCCAGGGCCACAGTTAAGGCTAAATCTAGACTTGCAGCTGTACTCCGCATCATTTGTCCTGTTTCTTGTTTTCAACGACCAAGGCCGTACTGGTCCACAGGCGCACCGGGTGGCAGGTCCCCAATGAACATGAAGAAAACACCAGAAGTATCCGGTCCTCCTGGTGCTGTTCTTAATCGTGATAAGACGGCTGCAGATTCAGTTACCATCCCATCGATATGTGATTATGGTAAATAACTTCATTGTTGTGAAGCCTTGTTCCCAACTATTGCATCTATTGCTCTCGATGCATTGTAAATTGCTTGCTCCGGGTAGCGGGCATAGGAAGGCACTTCCGCGGTTACATATCCGTCATAGCTGACATTATGCAATTGTTCCATTACTACCGGGTAATTTACATCACCGGCCAGCAGATCAACAAATCCGTGGATGCTGTTGGTCTGGCGGCGGTAATCTTTGAAGTGCACTTTACGGATTCTATTGTTCAGGATTGGAATCCATTGTTCGGGGTAACCCGTAGCCAGAACGTTGCCGACATCAAAATAGGAGCCGACATACTCACTGGAAATCGTATCAATAAATGTCCTGAATTCAAGCGGCGACAATAGAAACTTATTCCAGACGTTTTTCAGCCCGATATGAACGCGATGCTGCTCGGCAATCTCAGCTAATCGTCCAATCCCTTCCAGCGCATAATGATAAGCAGCATCATAGGGGGCGTTTTCCTGATCAGGCAAGAAATCCGCTCCCACCATACCCGGCATGATTGCTACGGTGTCAATCCCCAGACATGCCGCCAATTCAATATGCTTTTGCGCCACCTGAAAGGCTTGCTTACGATTTTCCAAACGGCTCGAAGTAAACGAATACGTCCAATACAAGCTGCTGTTTAGACTGACAAGATCAATTCCGATATCCTCAGCCGCCTGCTTCAAAGCGTTGATCTCCTTCATTCCGCTGCCAGGCTTTAACTCTCCCGTTTCCTCCATTGCCAATTCGATGCCGTCAAACCCCGCTTCCTTGGCCAGACGCATACAATCAGCCGCCAGNACCCCGCTTCCTTGGCCAGACGCATACAATCAGCCGCCAGTTCTCCTTGGCCGAATGACCAAATATTAATCCCCTTTTTCATCGCTCAGCCCGTCCAACTTCCTTCTGCGTACGAAAAAAACGAACGGAAAGCGGATCCATCCGCAGCTCCTGTATTTCCTCACCTGTAAAGAGATCGAACAATTGCAAATCGGTATGAAGCTTGACCTCCATCACATCCAGATTGCCGCTTATGATTCCAAGAAGCCCTTCGCCATTTGCACCTTCATAGTAAATGGGCCCGATATTCGGACAATCCTCGATCCAAACCGGGAGAGGCTCACGCATTAGCCACTGTGCAACTTTCGCGACCATATAAGCGCGGCACCTGTGGAGAAATTGAAAGGATGAAATCGGGACGGTAAACACAGCCACTCTGCCGCCAAGTTCATTCTCAAACAGCACGACGCCCGGTGACAATTCGTTCCGGTCATCATCCAGCAGCATCGAAATTGCTTCCGCACCGGGATCGATACGAAGCTGCAGCGGAAGTTTCCCTTGCTTTTTACTTTCTGCCCAGTTTGTCGTTTGCAGATTGCCAGCAAAAGGTCCAGTAAACGGATTAAATCCGAACTGTTCTACCGTAAAGCCGTCAACAACCCCACTCCCCGCCGGCTCACAACCCAAATACCGGCCAAAGCCTCGGTTGTACAGGTTTGTAAAAGCGAGGCCATCAAGCAAAATCCCCCTTGAAAGCAGCTCTATCACTTCGTCATCGTCATAGCATTGCACGGCATCACCGAAAATAAGATTCGCCTTCCCTAACTGAAACTGGACGGGAATCCCAAACTGCGGCAAATAGTTGTCCGGATCTCTGTTTGGCATGATATCATCCAGCCATCCGCGTCGGCTTAGCTGCTTCAGTGCCGTGTCCTTCTTCCACGGATGGCCGAAACCGACCAGCTTTTTCCCCTTCCTTGCCGCCTGAATCATCTCCAGACGCTCCCTTTCATCAATAAGCAGATGCAGAAAATCTGGCTCCTGCTCGTACGGAGTACCAAGATAATCATAGAGATTAAGCGTAAAATCTTCAGCTCCTGCCAATGCGTGAAGCTCAAGCTGCAGCCTCGTTATACGGATACTCTTGGAAAAACGTGTGTGCGGGTAATTTTCCACTTCACTCACGATTTGAACATCTTCGCCGACCACACTCTTGCTAAGTGCTGTAACCTGGTGAATCTCGAACAGCTCACCGTGGATTGAATCGCTGTAACTGCAGCCAGCCGGGCGAGACAGCGGCCTTCGACTGCCGGAAAACTCCCGCAGCAGCACATCCATATCCCGCCCCTGAAAGGAATGGGCCGGCTCGCCTGAATTCATCAAACCAAGACGTGTCGCTGGGCTTACTCGCTCCACAGCCAAACGGATACGATTTGCCGCTTCGAGCTGGCCTTCGAAATTGATTTGCATCCATGCTTGCTTAATAGCCATATGCTCCGTACTTGCTCCGCTCACCGCATGCATCAAAGTCTCAGCAGTCAATGCAATCCCGCATCTCTCCGCTGTTCGGCTTACATGAATCGGACAAAAGCAGCCATACTGCACGCCGTGATTCAAGCTTCTGAAATCGTCGTCAATGAACAGTTTGTCCGGCCGGGTTCCGGCGTACAAGGCACATACTTCCGCTGCATAAGCTTGCCAAGCTTCATCTAATAAACAATAAGTAGCATGCAATTCACGCAAATCTTCACCAACAAATTTTTGATAGGGAAGTACATATTTTGCCTCCACTTCCCCATCCGAATGACCGGCCAGCATAATAATATTAATACTGAACACTATATTTTCTTCATGGAACGCTTTGGCCATCTGACTATAGATTTTTGCCATTTTGTAATGTTTATCAATGAGAAACGGGACCGGAATAATATGCGAAGACAGCTCCTTAAGCAGCACTTCCTCAATATTGGCCGTCTTGCATAGTCTGATGATGTCTTGAAGCTGCCTCTCCCAGGTTTGTTCCAAAATTACGGTTCTTAACATATAACTCATTATGTTATCCTCTTCCCTTCTTCTATGGTCATACCATCATACTGTCCTTGCTGTCCTTGCTATCTTGCTGTCCAAGCTGCTATGCCTAAATCATGAATAAAGTCCTTACTACACTATGGAGCCTGAAGCAAAGCGTGGAGTGAGGAGTGAGTTGAGGCAGAGAGCAGAGAGAGGAGAGAGAGGAAGCAGGAGTGCGCCTATAAAAACGTCTCCATTATCCTCCTTCTCCCACCTCTCGTCACTTAAGGACTCAACCGAAAAAAACTGAAATCGTCCAAATAAATCTGCTGGCTGTCATCCATATTTTCCAACAGGGCATATATGGTGACTCGGCTAACGTTGGCAGGCAGCTGCCCCTCCCACTCCAGCGTCGTCCACTCTCCTGCGGTATTGGCAATCTGCTTCGAAGTTGGAGTGATATTGTACAAGTGATTGTTTTGTGCATCATAGAGATCCAGCTGCAGTCTAATCGTACCGGGGCCCGCGCTGCTCTGAGGCGAATAATAACTGGCAGATATTCCGTGAACACCTGGTTGTACCGCCGCCTCCTGAATAACTCCCCCGAATTTGACACCTGCAGCTTTAAGACTGAAATCGCCACTTTTCTTGAATTCGCCGCTTCTCTCCATCAAGAGACCGTTGTACAACCATTCATTCCAATACTCTGCATTTGCCGGTGTATCTCCCGCAATTTCGAAGGAGGGATTCAGGTTAAGCGGCGTTTTAGGATTATTCGCATAGGGATCCGGGCTCAAGCGGTTAAGATAGAAATCGTCGATATAGACCTCCTGATCGGCATTTAATCCTTCCAGCAAAGCGTAAGCCTCAATTCTAACGATTCCCTCTGGGAACTCTCCGGCCCAGTACATGCCCGACCATTCACCTGCAGTGTCCGCGATGCGTTTCGTTTCCAGATAAGGCCTTACGGTCCCGATATGATTGTTTTGCGCATCCCAAAAATCGATCTGAAGTCGAATGGTTCCTTTGCCTGCAGAACCGGCTGGTGAATAATAAGCAAATGACAACTCGTGAACCCCTGCTTGAACGGGGAGGTCCTGAATGATTCCGCCAAACTGAATGCCCTTGGCTTTAATACTATAATTCCCGCTCTTCTTCACCTCTCCGGTTCGTTTCATCTCGAGACCGTTATAGAGCCACAAGTTCCAAGAATCGGCTTTGTCGGCTGTCGCTCCCGCGAATTCGAACGACGGATTACTATTCAGCAGCTTTCTGGCTTCGGGATCAGAACTTCGCAGCAAGATATAAGCCTGTTTGCGAACAGCAGCCACAGGATCGCTGGCGCTTAAGTTCTCTAACAGCGTATGAACCGCTCCTCCGGGAGCTTCCTGCTCCAGCCAGATCACAATTGCATCCATCTCTCCCTTGGTCATCCCTGACCAAATACGGGTATACCCTCCCAAAGTTTTATCGCCGACATAATAGGGGCTGAAGGTTTGCTGCAAGAAGGAATCATCATGGAATGCCTCAATCAGATCCCGGCGCTTCTCTGCAAATCTGATTTGACCGATTACGCTCTGCACCAGTGCAAGCGCTGTCGGTTCGTCCGCTGGCACCGTAACGGCGCCTTCCATCGTGTGACTCAATGCGGATGCCTCGTAATATTCAAATGAACGGACCAGCGCTTCGGCACGTTTCTTTTGTTTCACCGTATTCGCTTTTGCAACGACTGATTCCAGCAAGCTTCGGCTCTGGGCTATTTCTGCATCCGTAACTGCCCCAAGATAACTGTCATCAAGAAAGTTCATATAGTTCATACGGGAATCCGATTGTGCCCAATCGGCATACCAATCTGTGTTGAACATGCGGTTTTCCCAGAAGTCCCGCCATATTTCGTAGTAAGCTGCCAAATCTGCAGCCGCATCGGTACCGACCGCGCGTGTATACCATTCATTAAGCAAGGTTTCGGCATTTTGATCCGGATTCCATTGCAATTTGGTGGAGAGCCACGGTTTAGGCCCCTCTCCAAAATTCGGCACCATTTCGGCATACTGCACAGTAACTCCAGCATTCTTAGCGTATTTGTAATTTTCATCCATAATATTAAAATAAGTTCTTGGCACGGTATAGGGCGTTCCCCACAAGTATTCATAATAGGCCAGCCCAGGCGCGGCCTCCGCCCAGCTTTCCGTCAAGCTATGCCCTGCAGCCTTCATAGCCGGATCGCCCCAGGACAGACGATCGTCTGTAATATATACAATTACTCGCGGATCGAGCACAATATTGCTCGGCGGATCATAGACCTCCACATAAGCCAGCAGCCCCAAATATTTATCAGGATGCTCGGCGAAAACACCCTCTGCTACTTCATTTACCCAATTGTAATAAATATCGGACATATCCGTGAACCCCAGTGAATTGACTTTGTCCGGGTAATCCGGGTGGCTTGGATTGTCTTCGCAGTACCCGCTGCCATTAGCCATACCGTCGTTTACACCCAATGAATAGGATGTTTCCTCAGGATTGGCATCGAAATAGGCATTGATGTTCTTGACAGCTTCCTCAACAATGCCGTCTGCTGTAAAACATGGCTGCCAGCCGCCATGAACGTCCAAATTGGCTCCTTGCGGAAAATATTCCGGATTGGTCATCTTATATTTAGAAGGCGGGAACAAATTGAATAAATTATGTTTGAACTCGACGCGGCCATGCATTCGATTGTTTCGTACCCATGCTTGTCGGGCAGCTGTATTGCTCGCATGAACATCAAATTCGCGCGAGAAAAACCCAGGTTCTTGACGCACATAATCACTGACTGGTACGCTAAGCTCCGTATGGCTGGGCACATCTTCCCAATCCTCTCCCGGCGCCAGCCAGCGTACACCGACATAACGTTCCAGAAATTCATCCACTCCGAATTCCGTCCCCCACGAGGTTGGACCAGCTATCACCAGCCGCTTGCCTGAAGAATGAATGACGAATCCGTCTCCGTCCATACCTTCCAGCAAGTCGGCTTCTCCATTTTCTGTGGGCAAGCCTTCTCCTCCAATATATATTTGTACTGGCCCGCTGGACGGCGCACTGCTGCCAGCTGCTGAATGATCCGTCACAATCGGCAGTTCGACTCCTGTCGATTTCTTCAAATATCCGATTAATTTATGTGCCGCATCTACAGTCTGTTGATCCGCATAAACGGATACGACGACGGAAGCTGCCGCTTGGCTGCCGCTCACGATTTGGAGGACATCATCTACATGTTCCGGAAGTGGTGTCGGCGTTGGTGTTGGTGTTGGTGTTGGTGTTGGTGTTGGTGTCGGTGTCGGTGTCGGTGTCGGTGTCGGTGTCGGTGTCGGTGTCGGTGTTGGTGTTGGTGTCGGTGTCGCAGGCGGCCCATCTTGTACTAGAGATGACGGCTTGGCGCGATTGTCTTCCGTCACTGTCTGTGCTGCAATGGTGGCCGAAATCCCTTGCGCAAACTTTACCTGCTCCGGCCACTTGCTCATCACCACACCATATGTGTTCAAGTTTGCCAGTCTGACCGTTCCTTCCCCCCATACCTTTGCAGCCGCATTAAACGTCGAAGTGTTGAAAACCGTACCGGACCGCAGCTCATAACTCACACTTCCAGTGGAGTGCAACAGATGCCCGAACCGGCCGAGCAATACGACATTAACGTTTGATGACGAGTTTTTCCCTGATAAGATCATTTCGAGATCACCAAATCCGCCCGTGGGGACGGTAGTCTCTTCTTCCTCCAATACGCCGCCGGATAACAGGATCGTTTTCGGTATTACAGTCGTTCCCTCGGCAACGATGCGAATTTCCGAGTTCCATTTGTCGACAATAAGGTCTCCTACGAGGGTCGTATCCCTAACCCGCAAACTGTCTTTGCCGCCAAGTATGTAGGTTTTCCCTTTTACCGTAACGCCGTTCAAAGTAATGTCTCCTTCCCCGATGCCCGGGGCGATGTACAGGTCGCCCGATACAGTAAGCCCTTGCAGCGTCACGCCAGCGGTATTCACAACCAGGTTTCTTGATCCGTTACGAGTGAAAGTACCCTGTTCATTGACAAGCGTACCCATTACATTATCGATCAGCCTGACAGACTCCGCTCTGGATATGTCGGCTTTTGGGACAAACTGCTTGTTGCCCCTGCCTTGCATATATCCTCTTTCCTGCAAAGCCGCTACAGCCTTAGCCGCATGAGCTGAAATGAGCCCGGCGTCGGTAAAATCGCTCTTCCCTTGTTCGCTTTCCACTATTCGAAATGCACGCCAGACGATTACTGCTGCATCTTCCCGTGAAATAAACGCTTCCGGCTTGAATAGGCCTTCGTCAACGCCTTGAATAATACCTGCGGCATATCCTTTTAAAACAGGATCCGCATACCAGGAACTGCTGCTTACATCCCGAAAAGGATTATCCGACTTCTCGGTGAACTGAAATACTTGATTAATCAACGCCATAAATTCCGCTCTGGTTGCCGGCCGTTCAGGGTAATAGCGGTGATCTCCGCTTCCTTTAAGCAGTCCTTGACTGATCCATTTGCTCATAACCGGTTCAGACCAATGGCCGGAAAGATCAGATGAAGTTTTATCGTTCAAAGCAGCACCATACGCCGCGTGAAGAGGCAGCGCCGTGAGCATTGTAAATACTAGAGATACGATGATCGTCAATGACGGCAATTTTTTGAAACTCATTCTCATGGGATTTCAGCTCCTTGGTTCCGAATGACTTTCTAATCAAACTTTAATCGGACACTGCTACACATTTAATTACGAATCTTACCTATCCAGTTGATAAAATGCGGCATCATCCAAATGAATTTCCTGTTCATCCTCGAATTTTTCCAGAATGATTTTGACTGTGACGCTTTCAACCCCTTCAGACAGTTCTCCAGCCCAGTGAATATTCGACCACCTGCCTGCTGTCTGAGCGGCATGCTTCTCTCCCAAGTAAGGCTTTATGACCTCTATTTCATTCCCTTGTGAATCATACAGCTCAAACTGAAGCCGAATCGTTCCTTTGCCGCTCTGCCCCGGCGGAGTGTAATAGGCAGCGTACATCCCATAAACACCAGGTTGAGCCGCCAAGCTTTGATACATCCCTCCCTGTTTCACGCCTTTCGCCACCACGCTATAGCTTCCGCGCCTAGCCGCTTCATCTGACCTGTGCATGGCAATGCCATCCGCCAGCCAAAAGTCCCACAAATCGGCTCCTTCTGGAATTGCCTCGGCACTTTCGTGAGACATATTTTCTTTGGCTTGCGAAAGCGATAAGGCGAGCCGGACACTGTTCTGAATGGCAAACACTGCGCCATCATCTGCCAGTTGCTGCAGTAAGGAATGAACCGCCCCCCCGCTCCCTTCTTGCTCTAACCATGAGACAATTGCGTCCAGCTCACCGCTTGTCATCCCCGTCCAAATCCGTCCATAGCCGCCAAGCGTTTGACCGTAACCGTAATACGGGCTGAAATTATGCCGCAAAACGATGTCTCCAGCAAATTGTTCCACCAGCGCCCGCCGTTTTTCCGCATACTTCATCTTCAGCACTACCGACTGTACTAGAGTGCCGGCTTCAGTCTCATTCACCGGATGCGGCACGATCTTTTCCTCCGGATAGCTCAATACAGATGCTTCATAGTACTCGAAGGCACGCAGCAGATCTGCAGCACGTTTCTTCTGCTTTGCCGTAGCCGCCTTGTTCACTACCGCTTCCAGCAGAATTCGGCTTTGCGCAATATCTGCGGATGTAACTGCCTCTAAATAACTGTCGTCGAGAAAGTTCATATAATTGATACGCGGGTTTGAATACGCCCACTCCGAATACCACCTTGTTCGAAAAATCCGGTTTTCCCAGAAGTCTCGCCACAATTCATAGTAAGCGGCCAAATCAGCGGCTGCATCGACACCTACAGCACGCTCATACCAATCTTTCAGCAATAATTCAACATCCTGATCCGGATTCCATTGCAGTCTTGTAGAGAGCCAGGGCCTTGGACCTTCACCGAAATTGGGAGTCAGTTCAGCGTAATGCGCTGCCACCCCGGCAGCTTTGGCGTATTTATAGGATTCCGCCATCAAATTGAAGTGCGCTCGCGGAAGCAGATAGGGCGTACCAAACGAATACTCGTAAAAGGCGGTTCCCGGCGCTGCTTGCAGCCAACGGCTCGTCAATGCATGCCCGGCATCTCTCAGCTCCGAGTCTCCCCATGACAGCCGTTCATCTGTGACAAATACAATTACACGAGGATCGAGCTTAACATTCGCCGGCGGGTCATACAAATTCAGATACGATAACGTACCCAAAAACTTATCCGGATGTTTGGCAAATACGCCTTCCGATACCTGTCTCACCCAATCATAGTAAATATCAGACATATGAGGATAACCGATCGAGTTGTCCTGATTCGGGTAATTCGGGTGGCGCGGGTCCGCTTCACAAAAGTTGCGACCATCATTCATGCCCAGCGAATAAGAAGTCGCTTCAGGATGCGCATCGAAATAGGCAATAATGTTAGCAACCGCTTCTTCTACAATTCCGGGCGCCGAAAAGCAAGGCTGCCACCCGTGTATGTCATTTAAATCAGCTCCGGACGGGTAGTACTGCGGATGAGTAAATTTATACTTGCCGGGCGGGAACAAGTTGAATAAATGGTGCTTGAATTCTACACGTCCATGCATCCGGTTGTTCCGCGTCCATGCTTCACGCTCCGGTGAATTGCTGGTATGGACATCAAATTCGCGGGAAAAGAATGCCGGTTCCTGACGAACCTGATCATTCAGCGGCACCGACAGTTCCTTCTGTTCCGGAACGTCCTCCCAATCCTCCCCAGGCGCCAGCCAGCGTACACCGGCATAACGTTCCAAAAATTCATTAACCCCAAATTCCGTCCCCCACGAAGTTGGACCGGCAATGGTGAGTCGCCTCCGCTCTCCATCCTGATGGATAACGAAGCCGTCGCCATCCATGCCTTCCAGCGGATCAGGCTCACCCGCCGGTAACCCTTCCGCTCCTATATAAATTTGCACTTTGCCTGCTAAAGACTGGCAGTGCGCAGCTGCTGCGTCTTCCGTCCATATCGTCAGCTCTGCAGCGGTCGATTTCTTCACATACGCAGCCAGCTTGATGGCTGAATTCCGCGTCTGCTCATCCGCATTCGAAGAAATCATTATGATTGCTGCCGGTTGGCCGCCTGCAACAATTTGCAGCGCATGCTTTGATTTGAGGCTCATGAGACTTCATCTCCTAATAGATAGTGACGCATTTGGGAGCAAAAGATGCTCTGCCCTACTCCTTTACGCTTCCGAGTACAATCCCTTTAATAAAAAAGCGCTGCAAGAACGGATAGACGAGCAAGATAGGGAATGACGCCACAAAGATTTGGGCTGCTGTGCTTGTGCGGTCAGATATCAACCGGAGCAATTCCACATCTTCCGAGCTAATGTACCGCATGTCTTTCATAATGATGATCGTTTGCAAAAAGGTTTGCAGCGGGTAATGTTCCGGCCGATTCATCAGTACAAGCCCGTCAAACCAGCTGTTCCAGTGCGCGACCATCGTGAACAAGCCGACAGTTGCAAGGGCCGGTTTTGACAAAGGTGCATAAATGCTCCACAAAGCGCGCAAATGGCCGGCACCGTCCATACGTGCCGATTCGTCAAGCTCCTTGGGCAAACCCCGATAAAAATTGAGGAGCAAAATAATATTAAACACTGAAAGTGCAGACGGAAGTACAAGCGCCCAAATGGTATCCATCAAGCCGATGGCCTTGATTGTCATATACCAGGGAATCAGGCCGCCGCCAAACAGAATGGTGAATACAAAAAACCAGGTATATCCTGTTCGCCATTGAAAAGCGCTAGCCTCTTTCGATAGCGGATAAGCGGTTGTAATTGTAAGCACAAGACTAATCAATGTGCCGAGAAAAAGCCGTTTGACAGAAATCCAGAACGCCAGCAAATATTCTTTTTTGCTCATAATATTTTCATAAGCAGCCGTATTAAAATCTACCGGCCACAGACTGACTTCCCCTGCCGCAGCAGCTGCACCGGAACTGAATGACAGAGCCAGAATATGAATCAAGGGAAGAATGCAAAGCAGAGAAAGACAAGTAAGAAACGTATAGTTGAAGACTGTAAAAATTGTTCCGCTTATGCGAGACTGGTGTGATGTCAATGTCATTTCTCCTTCCTCAAAAAATGCGATATCCCGCAAAACGGTAAGCCATCATATAAGACAAAGAAATAAGAATAAAGGAAATGACCGACTTCAACAAACCTACGGCAGTGGCCAAACCATATTGAACTTGCTCAAACCCCATGCGATAGACGAAGGTATCGATAATATCCCCGCTCTCGTAGACCGGCGCGCTGTACAAATTAAAAATTTGCTCAAAGCCAGCGTTTAATATATTGCCGATACTCAGTGTCATCATGAGCACGATGATCGGCATCATACCGGGCAGGGTAATATGCCAGGTCTGCTTCCAGCGGTTCGCCCCGTCCATCACAGCCGCTTCATATAGTGATGGGTTAATCCCTGTAAGCGCTGCCAAGTATACGATTGTACTAAAGCCGAATTCCTTCCAGATGTCCGAAATCACGATGGTAATCGGAAACCATGTGTTGCTGCCAAGGAAAAAAATTGGTTCGAACCCCAGCCATGCGATCAATTGATTCACCATTCCTGTTGAAGGTGACAGCAAATCAATTAATATCCCGCCTAGAAGCACCCATGATAAAAAATGAGGCAAATATACGAGCGTCTGCACTGTCCGTTTAAACACTTCTTTGCGAACTTCATTGAGAAGAATCGCGATTGTGATGGGTACCAATAGTCCGCCGACTATTTTCATCGAGGCAATGTACACCGTGTTCATCAAGATCCGTTTAATGTCAGGGTTGGCAAACATGAATCTGAAATTGTCCCATCCCACCCATGGTGAACCGAATATCCCCCGCGTTGGAATAAACCGTTCAAAGGCAATCAGAATGCCGGTCATCGGGATGTAACTGAAAACAATGGCGAACAGGACACCTGGGACCAGCAATAGATGCAGCGACCATTCTTTTGAAAATCTTTTGAAGATCACAGTAAACGTCCTTTCGAATAGATTTCGGAAGGGAATGCAGCGCAGCATAGGTACAGGCGTTGCTGAGTCCCTTCCTTCAAGCATCGTTATCTTTGCGCAGTTTCGGCATACCATTTATTGACTTCGGCTGTCATGGCGTCTCCGCCGAGTTTTTTCCACTGTTCAACAAGTACGTCGAACTGGTCAATCGGAAGCTGGTTCATAATGATTTTAATAAATGTTTCATGCAGCTTCGTGTCAAGAACCGCTTTCTTTTCTGTCATAACCGGGCCAGGAGCTCCGTAAAAAGCATTCATATGATAACGATCCTGCTGTAAATATTGATACATAATGGAGAATGCTCCTCCTGATCCGGAGATCGGCCATTCCGCCCATTGAGAAACGTCGCCATTCAAATATTTCATTACTTTGTCATAACGGTTAGGTGCTTCCACTCCTTTAAGCGAGGATGGATCTTTCGCTTCTAATGCAGCGGGGATGACTTCTCCTAAAGTTACATTATGCTTCTGGGAAAATACACGAATCGGGTTCAGCTTATAATAGTTTTTCGCCTCGTCGTTATGGAGCAAATAGACTTTATCCGATTCCCCGGGATTTTCATAAGCCTGAATCCACTTGTTAAGCAGCTTGATAACGGCTTCCGGATTTTTTGTATTTTTCGAAACGACCCAATAACCGTCAACACCCAGCTCAACCTGCGTCTTGGCCGGCTCGGCATCATGGGATACGATTGGGTACGGCCACCAATCCTGCACCAATACCCCGTCCTTGACCGCATTGTCCATTAACGGATACGCGCTAAGCCAGAAAGGACCGTAAATGACGCCAATTTTGTTCGAGGCAACCAGTTCATTTTCCTTAACGACGTCTTTAACAGCGAATTCCGGATCGATTTCACCGTTCTTATACATATCCTGCAGTTGTTTCAAAGCAAGCTTCATCTCCGGCTGTATACTCCCGAATACGAGCCGCCCGGACGTATCCTTGATCCATTGCCCCGGATAGGCGTGATAGCCGTTGAAGAAACCCGTGATCATGAAAGCACCGTCAGACAGCAAATCTTTCGTGAGTGCAAACCCGTGTGACTTACCTGTTCCGCCCGGATCTTGTTTTGTGAATGCCTGGGATATTTGCAGCACATCCTGCATCGTCTTCGGTTCAGGCAAGCTTAGCTGCTTCAGCCAATCCCTTCTTATCCATACATGGGATGCGGCATTATAAGGACTATTCGTCGAAGGGATCGCCATCAGCTTCCCTTGGCGAATGGCTGAGTTCATTTGATTCCCGCCATCGGCAGTCAAATAGGCCTTCGTCTCAGCAGTAGCCGTCTGTTCATAGATATCGGTTAAATCCATGATCATACTGGCTTCAAGAAGCTGCTGCAGCTGCGGCTGGCTTACAAACATTAAATCAGGAATATCGTTTGAGGAAATGCTCATTTGAAGCTTTTGCTGGTATTGTGAGCTGTCCGCTATCCATAAGTTTTTAATCTTTATCCCTAAATCCTTCTCATAGGCTGCAGTCACGGCATTGGAATCCAATGACTCGCCTGGAATAAACTTGACATCACCATAATTTTCGCGAACCATCGTAATGACGACCGTTTCGTTGTTTTCTTTTTCTGCACCTGCCTTTGCAGGCTGGTTGGCTGCTGGTTTTGATCCCTCATTATTTGTACCGCTGCTGATGCTGCAAGCGCTCAATCCTGCAACTGCGGTGATGAATAGACAAGCTGCTGCCCATCTGTTTTTACGCCTCATGCTTGTATCCCCCTTAATATGGTGTGGATTTGAAACGCTGCAGTTAAATGGATGGCATAACGTGGCCGCCGCAGACGGGAATGTACGCGCCTGTAATAAATGCGGCCTGATCAGAAGCAAGGAATGTAACCGCATTGGCAATATCTTGATCTTCCCCTCTTCTCTTTAGCGGCACGTCCTTTTCATAGGATGGTATACGCTCTGTTCCATTTTCTCGGTCTTTGTCGCTAATCGTCCAGCCGGGAGCCACTTGATTAACCGTAATTTGATGCTCGCCAATCTCTCTGGCAAGCACGCGATATAAGCCATCCATCCCGCGCTTCCCCGCTACATAAGCAGATTGCTGAGGGAGGTTTAACATCGAGCATTCCGTATTGATCCCGATGATTCGGCCGTATTTGCGTTCTATCATTTGTGGTACGAACGCTTTGGCCAAATAAACATTTTGCATGACGCATGATTCAAATTGACTGATATAATCCTCCGGCGCTTGTTCCAGTATATGGGTCCATTCATATTGAATAACCGCATTAGCCACGACGATATCTACCTTCCTGTACGCAGCCAAAATATGGTCCCGCATCTTGATTACAGATTTGTAATCGGTTACATCCGCTTGTGCCAGTAATGCCCTTCCTCCTGCCGCTTCGGCTTCTTCTTTTAATTCCAGAGCCCTTGCTTCATTGTGATTGTAATGAATCACCAGTTCCGCACCACACCTTGCCAGCGATCTTCCTAGTACCCTTCCCAATTGACCAGTGGCTCCAGTTACTAGCGCCGTTTTGCCTGACAAATCGATTTGAATGTCTATCTCCTCCTTTCGGCATGCTTGCCGCTGCCTTGTAGCTGAAATGCTGTCCTAAAAATATCGGCCTTCTGCTTCGGACATCCACATGCTTCATATCCATATGACAATTTTTATTTTACAAGGTTTCCGAATTTTATATTTAGCATCTCAACCGATGATTGTACATCTCCTATTGCATTATAGAACGGAATATTTATACTATTAGTTAAATGAAGGCGATTACATTCCCTTATGGGAAGGAATGAAGACAATGTTGTATGAGCATTACCAGCTCAAAGAACATATTACGATCAGCAGTCTTGTTACCTGTTATTACTTCGAACTTTCCAAAACCTATCAGTATTCTGGAGAGAGACACGATTTCTGGGAGATTATTTATATTGACAAGGGCGAGGTAGAAGCTGAAACCGATTCTGGCTGCTATAAACTTAATCAGGGTGATTTGCTGTTTCATGAACCTAATGACTTCCACAAGATTGGAAGCAACGGAAAAATTGCCCCTAATGTATTTATCGTATCGTTCGTATGCCACTCGTCTTCCATGCTTTTTTTCACAAAAAACAAACGGTTTCATCTCAATAATGAGGAGCGTTTTCTCCTTGTCCAGCTAATGAAAGAAGGCCTCAATGCCTTTGGTCCCAACCCGATTGACAGTTCTCCCCGAACGCTTTCGTTTCTAGAGAACTCACCGTTTGCCTGCGAACAAATGTTCAAAATGTATTTGGAAATGCTGCTAATCCGCTTTATCCGCAACGGACAACCGCTGAATCCAAACAGACCTTTGTCTTCGACAAGAGAAAATCAGGCAGCTGATCTATCCGATAAAATCATTGCTTACTTAAAAAACAATCTGGACCAAAGATTAACACTTGATCATTTATCTGCCGTATTCAATATGGGCCGAACGCAGCTCAACCTTTTATTCAAAAAAGCAACCGGTACAGGAATCATCAGTTATGCAAACGAATTAAAGCTTGGACAGGCCAAAATTTATATCCGGGAAGAAGCCTACAACATGTCAGAAATCGCAGAGCTGCTTGGATTTAGCAGTGTGCATCATTTTTCGCGCCATTTTAAGAAAGAGACCGGCATGGCTCCGACCGAGTATGCGAATACGATAAAAGCACATCTGTAGACGTACCCGCCCGCTATTTTCCCTAAAATATGAGCCAATCCCGAGCAATTGGCCAATCAGTGGACGCGACCCAATGCGCTGAGCGTGAAGCCGTTCGCAACTGACCGATTCAAGCAACAGACATTATTCCAACAGATTTTGGACCACCTCATGAAGGACGAGCCGCGCGCAGACGCCGGCAGCCATCACTTTCACATCGCCGAGAAAGCAGTCACCTATCTCCGCAGTCGATATGCAGAGCCGATCTCTTACGCCGCACTCTCCGAAGCGGTTCACTATCATCCCAATTACATCGCGCGTTGCATGAAAACTGTCTATGGTTGCACGCCGCTCGAATATTTGACCTTCTTTCGGATCGAACAAGCGCGAAGAAGGCTCATCCATACGGAAGAGCCTGTAAGCCAATCGCCGAGCAGTGCGGCTTCGGATCGACAGCATATTTTATTCGATGCTTTGTGAAGCATAAGATTTCGTCGGCGCAGGTCATGAGCAAAATGTTGCAAATCCAGATTAATGTAAAAAGCTCCTGAACCGCCACAAGGGCAAATTCAAGAGCTTATTCATTGTTAGGATGGTGCGGTCGAGAGGACTCGAACCTCCACGGCTGTTACCCCACTAGAACCTGAATCTAGCGCGTCTGCCAATTCCGCCACGACCGCATATGCTGTTTGTCCTAGCCGCTTGTTGCGGCCCTTTTAAGGGGACGAATAGTAATATAACATGTTTATAAAGCCATGTCAAACATTTATATAATAAAAATTTCAACCTTTGCCCGCGTTTCGTGCAGCCATATATGCCAAGTACCGTTCGGTCGACTTCACTGCGGCGTCATAAACGGTTTTGCCGATCATGCTTCCGAGCTTGGTGGCCGTACCTGCGTACATATAGGTTTCCCCGCGCTGCGTCGCGGCAATGACAATCGCATCCGTCGTCGTTCCGGTGGCAGGCAGGTTCGAGTCCTGCAGCCGAATGTCAAGATCCAACAAAGCAGCCGCCTTCGCTTCGGTTGCCGTTATGACCGCGTTAACCATAGCCGCTTCCGTCATTATCGCATCGATCACGACAATGATATTGATCGTTCCGGGATACAGTTCTTCCTCCGGCCGTTCCAATCCGGCTCTCGCCTTATTGCTGAGCCCCGCGGTCACCCAAGCCGACACCTGCAAAGGCTGCTCGTTCCTTCCCGACATTCGCATCGTGGCGCAGCCGAGATCGCATACGTTAGCCGATGTTAGCAACCCCGCCGTTCGCGAGGCGTCGACTTGAATGCCTTGAAGAAAAGCCTGCATTTCAGAGGACGGATCGTCGGAAGAATACGTTTTGGGAACCTGACGGTTGATGATTTGCGTACGTTCGCCGAAGCCCCCGCCCCAGATTGATGAGTTTAAAGCATATAACGGAAAATCCGAGCCGATGGACAACCATCGTTCGTCCCCTTTTTCCTCTATCGCCCAGGAAAGTCCTTCGGGCAGCGCAGCCGTTTCGCCAGATGCGCTCTTTATCGTCCGATCCCTCTTCATCTTGGCTCTCCCAGCGGTTTATATGTATATGCCCGATCAAGCTTCAGGACGCGCCGATTCTGCTTGCGGATCAACACCGACCGTTCGTCCCAAGCTACCACAAAGCCTTTGACATCGTTCGCCTCGTCGGCATCCCGGATGATGCGTACTTTCGTGTTCTCCAGACGAAACTTGTCCAGTTCCTCGTCGGTTATCATAGGATCGCCTCCCGAATACGTTTTTTCTCCAGTGCAAACCGATTATACCACAGCCTTGTCTCGACTTGACAACTTTTGGCCGCCACCCTATGATCGAACTAACGAAATGAGCGGTTCCGTAATGAGTATGCGTTTAGAAAGCGGGAAATCGACCGATGCGTAAAATTCAAAAAATGCAAATGCACGAAATGGCTGCCGAAGAAATCAAACGATATATTTTGGACAACGATTTGCAAAAGGGAGACAAGCTTCCGCCACTCGATCAAATTTCCGAGATGCTCGGCGTAAGCCGTACTTCGCTGCGCGAGGCGCTACGTTCGCTGGATGCGATGGACATCATTAAAATTTATAACGGAAAAGGCGTCTACGTTCATGATGCCCGTGCTTATCATTTCTCCTCCAAGATCGACATCGAAGACGAAAAAACGGCGCTTCTCCAAACCTGCGAAGTGCGCCGGGCATTGGAGGGGCTTGCCGTGGAGCTGGCGGCCGAACGCGCTACGGCGGAGCATGCGGCGGAATTATTGCGCATTTGCGATGAGCTGGAGCGTCACGAGCTTCCGCAGAGCACGCTTGCCGATATGGCTTTTCACCAGACGATCTACCGCGCCGCGGACAATCCGATTTTGCAAAGCATCGTCGAATCGGTATGGGAAATGTTCCGTAAGTTCTGGAGCTACGCTCCGCTCGGCAACAGCCAGCTGTTCGCCGATTCGTTTCCGTTCCACCGCACGCTTGCCGAAGCCATTGCCGCCGGCGATAAAGCGAAAGCGCGCGAGGAATTCGATAATCTCATGGATGCCATCGAGCAGGCGATACGCCGCGAACAAGGATAAACGGCTTTGCCGTCCTAGACGCATTCAAAGAAAGCGACTTTGTAAGCATAAGCTAGGAACCGGCGCGTTTACCCGGTGAAATATCAGGCTTAAGTAATTGTGAAACATACAAATGCAGATAGTAAAATAACGGCCCTAACGGGCCGTCATTGTCGAACGGACCTTCAGCGGTCCGTTATTTTTTTGCGATTCGGGCAAATGCATCGCGCATGTTGCGAATAATATCCTCCGGGTCTTCGAGCCCGATATACAGGCGAATGAGCACGTTCTCGCCGGCTTCCGTGTCCGGCGATTGGATCGGCATATAAAGCAAGCTTTCATAGCCGCCCCAGCTGAAGCCTTTGCGGAAATATTCGAGACTGTCGGCCCAAGTTCTTGCTTGATCGACCGTTACGGCGAGCTCGACCGAAAATAAGCTGCCGCCGCCTTTCATTTGCCGGTTAAAAAGCTCATGCTGCGGATGCGAAGGCAGTCCGGGATGATTCACTTTGGCTACCGAAGCCTCCGTTTCCAAAAATCGCGCCACCGCGAGCCCGTTCTGTTGAAGCTTCTCCATGCGAAGCGGCAGCGTCCGCAAGCCACGCATCACCTGCGCAGCCGTTGACGGCTGCATAATGCCGCCTAGCAGCACCAATTCGCAGCCGTTTATTTTATGAAGCAGCTGTTTCGAACCGATGATGACTCCGCCAACCAAATCGCTATGCCCGCCAATGTATTTCGTTACGGAATGAACGACAAGATCGATGCCCAGCTGCAGCGGATTTTGATAGATCGGACTTGCCCAAGTGTTGTCGATGACCGTGTAAGCGCCGATTTGTTTCGCCAGCTCCGCGCAGCGCGGCAAATCCTGCAGCTCGAAGCGCATGCTGGTCGGGCTCTCCAAATATAACAGCTTCGTATTCGGCTTCACTGCCTCAGCGATCCGCTCGAACGAAGCGCCGTTCACATATGTCGTTTCTACGCCGAAGCGCGTCAAAATCGATGTCATCAAATCTTTGGCAGGTCCGTACGCTTGATCTACGCAAATAATATGATCACCTGACCGAACGAGCGAGATAACGGCCGTCGAGATCGCAGCCATGCCTGAAGCGAAGCAGCGCGCTTGCTCGCCGCCCTCCAGACGCGCAAGTCTTTCCTCGAGCTGGCGCACGGACGGATTGTTCCCGCGGGTGTACATAAAATGATCCCGGTTGTCCAACATCGCCTCCTCGAAGCTTTGTTGCGTCGGAAACGTAAACACGCTGTTCTGATAAATCGGCATAGCTACCGCTCCGTAATGACGATCGTCCTGAGCGTCGTGCACGACGATTGTTTCCGTGCTTCGCGATGCTTTTTCATGTTCGTTCAATGTGACCAACCTCTCTTGTAAGTAATAAAACGGCAATACCCATCAACCTATCATACAGCTTTATAGTAGTATACGATTGAAAGGACTGTCAATCCTGTTTTTCAGCGTTTTAAAGCCCATTTTCTGCAAACCTCTTCATAAAATAAGCGTTGCCGGGCATCCTAAGATCGGAATGGAAAAGGAGCGATCGAGCCATGAACAAAAAAACATACTACGTCACAGTCGGTTCAGGTGAAATTGTACAGGATCCGACGGTGACATCGTTCGAATTTGAAATTGAAGCTACAGACGACGAGCTGAATAAACTGCAGGAGCTGTTCGAGGATACTGCAGAAGCCGAGCTAAGCACAGCAAGGCGGGCCATAACGCCTTACGTGGAATATTCGTTCGACAAGGAGAACGATCTGTACGATTACAAGCTGCGAGAAATATACCAAATGCTTCACGCATTAGGCTCGCAGCGTACACGCGAGCATATCGAGTCGATGCATGTCCTTTCATCGGCGGAATGAATCCGCGAACAGCGCAAAAGGACGGTAACCGGCAGTTTGATGCCGCCGTTTACACTACGCCTGCTCCGATAGAGCCGAACAACAAAAGACCTAATCGTCATTTGACAATTAGGTCGATTTGGCGTGGCATCGCTTCTGTCTTGAATTAGCCGACATGCTCCTTCGAGTCGTTCGTTTCGAACCAGCAGTCCAGCACCTTGCTCGACATCACGCGCTTCTCGATATATTCCTTCTGCTGCTGGGAGAACTGTTCATCCCACGTTACGCTCAATTCCGTACAAAGCTTGACGATTGTCAAGAGTTCGGACCAAGCGACATACCTTTTGTACCAGAAAAATTGCGGATGCTCTATCATGTAAGGATACAAGTCATCAAATTCGGTATGCTTGCAATCGAGGGCACGCTCGAAATGAACTTTCGCTTCAGCCAATTTCGTCTTCAAAAAATCCACCGACATGGTTTCGTTCCCCATGGCCCTGCCTCCTCTCTTGAATCCAACGCTTTTACGTCCATTATAATGGAAAACGGAGTCGTAGGGAAGAAGGGTTTCGCTGGCATTGCCATATTGCTTGTCCGAATTTCAGCCGGCGGAGCCTCGGAAAAGGCCTCGTTTTACTCGAAAATAATGCTGCCGTTTTGGAGAGCGGCGATTTTGGCCAGCGACTCCACGCGGATCCCCTGCTCCCGGATCGTTCTGGCTCCCGCCTGGAACGTTTTCTCCACGACGACGCCCATGCCGACTAAATGCGCCCCCGCCTGCTCGATAATCCGGATAATGCCTCTTGCCGCATCGCCGTTCGCAATAATATCATCGATCAACAGCACGCGGTCGTTAGCCGTCAAATATTTTTTGGACACCATAATATCCGTCACGATGCCTTTCGTAAATGACGGTACGCGCTCGCAGAACGTCTCGGCGTCCGTCGTCAGCGTCTTCTTGCGCCGTGCGAACACCATCGGTACCCCAAGCTCCAGCGCGGTCGCGAATGCTACCGAAATGCCGGACGATTCGATCGTCAGCACCTTTGTCACGTTCTGTTCGCGGAATAAACGGGCGAATTGCTTGCCCATCTCCATAATCAATTGAGGATCTACCTGATGATTCAGGATGGCGTCCAGCTTCAGCACGTCATGCGTGTGAACGACCCCTTCCTCCAAGATGCGCTGTTTCAAAATCTCCATATGCGATCCCCCTGTATTTGTTCTTTTCGATTTTGTTTTTCACCTTATCATACAGATAAAGCTCTTTTCAAGTGGGTAATGCTCACTTTTGACCTGTATGTTAGTATTTTTTATAAACTTGGAAATAATATTCTCCCTGATTGTTCGATTTCCCTGTAATCGTGCCTGCTCTAAGCTTGTCTTTCGAAGCCGCATTCTCCGTAAGCGTTAGGACGGCATAACGATCAACCTTGCGCAGTTATGTAAATTATTCATAAAAGTGAAACTTTTTGCCCCTAAAATACGTCTATAATAGTATAGAATCCATTACTGAATCCATTACTGAATCCATTACTGAATCCATTACTGTTTCGATTACCTTGAACGGTACCGCCTTCAGACGCATGTTGGAAGCGCGTTTCTGCAAGGCCGGAGTAAACCGAAAGGAAAGATGAATCATGTCGTACAGGAAAAGCAGCTGCGCTCCCGCCTCCGTGCTAGTTGTGCTTGCGCTTATGCTCACAGCTTGTCAACAAGGCAGCCCGCAGGCAGCCGCTCCAACTGCCGATAACACCCCGCAGGGCGTTCACACGGACGGGAATCATACTGTCGAGCCGCAGCCTTCCGATTCGGGAGCCGGGCAAGAGCAGGCCGTTGTGACGCAGCCCAAAACCGCCCAGTCGCTTGACAATGGAACGACCGTCGCTGCGAATGCAAGCGCCAGTCCGAAGCCTGAAAGCTCAGCGAATGCCAAGCAGGAACAGGCAGAAGCGAATCCCTACAGCGCTCAAAACCCGACCTTGATGGGATTGTCGCTCCAAATGTCTAAGGATAAAGTAACCGCAGCTTACGGCAAGCCTTCCGACCAGTTCAAAATGGACGACGAGACGGAACCTCTCACCGTATTCGATTATGATGATTTTTCCGTCGGCTTCGATAACGGCAACCGCCTGCAATTCGTCGACGTATCCGGCTCCGACGTGAATCCGGGCTTAAACGGATTGCGAATCGGACAGAAATCTTCGCAAGCGATCGAGGCGTTAGGCAAGCCCGATACGCAGACGAATTATGTGCTGACCTACAAGTCGAAAACAACCGTCCTGAAGCTCGATATCGATCCGAAAACGACGGTCATTCGTTCCATCAAGCTGTTTGCAAGAGCGGATTCGTAACAGGATCTAAAAACGCCTCCATCCCACGTGCTTAGTGGTTTGGAGGCGTTTTTTACGTTTTCACTCTTTCATTGATCCCTGTTCAGGGACAACCCCGGTCAGCTAGGAATGGCTTTGACTTAATCCGTCATCTTATGCAAAGAGATATGATCGATATACACCTTACTGGTGGAGTCGAACCCCCACACGGTTGGTCCCACGAGCAATTCATCAGGCACGGTTCCATCGTAATCGGATGGGATCGAGAAACGCCAAATGCTATTCGAACGCTGCTAGTGGAACGGTTATACGTAAGGGGAATATCAATTAAGTGAAGGTATGGGAGTGATCGATATCAATTCCGGGAGGTTCAAAAAAAAAACGGAGGAACCTTTGCCCCTCCGTCTTTTTGACTAGATGCCGATCCGCATTCGCTTCCCGCTACGCGCGAATAACGTCAATGCCCGCTTCCTTCAAGGCAAGCAAATCATCGCCGTCCGCTCTTGAATCGGTAATCAGATGTTTCACATTGTCCCAGCCGGATACGTGCGTGAACGCTTGAACGCCGAATTTGCTATAGTCCGCAAGCAAATAAGCGTTTTCTGCGATAGCGATCATTTTTTGCTTGATCTGCGCTTGAGCTTCGTTCGTCTCGCTGATTCCCCGATGCACATGAACCCCTTTGCACGAGAAAAACAGCTTGTCGACATAATAATGCTCGAGCGAGCGCTCCGCGAGCGGTCCGATGTAGGATAACGAACGATGCGTAAGCCGTCCCCCCGTCGAGATGACCTGGATGTTCTCCTTCGCGCTTAGCTCCAGTGCAACCTTGAGCGAATTCGTTAAGACGGTAAGCGGCATGTCGGGCAGCAGACGGGCCATATACCAAGCGGTTGTGCTCGCATCCAGAATGATCCGTTCCCCCGCTTCGATATGCTTGATGGCTTCCGCCGCGATGCGCGACTTCTCTTCCATGTTCATCACTTCGCGCACGGTATAAGGCATTTCCGCCTGCGTGTCGCGAACGCTGACGGCCCCGCCGTGGCTGCGCAGCAGCTTCCCTTCCCCTTCGAGCTTGTCGAGGTCGCGGCGGATCGTCTCCTCCGTCACGCCCAGAAGATCGCTAAGCTCCGAAACGCGGATGCTCCCCCGTTCGTTTACCATTTCGACGATTTTAAGCAGTCGTTCCGCTGCAAGCATACGCCGCCCTCCTTTTCTTCTAAGAAGGAATTCTCCTGCGGAACGTAACGTACGCGCAGGCCAGACCGTGATCCCGATCTTGTCCTTATCCGTTCTATTGTACCAGCTTTAGGAACGAAACATAAGCCTGCCGCCATTCTTCGGATTGTTTCGGCTCATACTCCTCAATCGGGAACGAATTTCGGACGATCGCACGGCCCTCCTGCAGGTTTGCGATTTCGCCGAGCGCCATAAGCTGCACCAAAACGTTGCCGATCGCGCTGGCCTCGACGGGACCTGCCCAAACCGGCCTGCCGATTGCGTTCGATGTAAACTGGCAAAGCATCTTGTTATTGATGCCGCCGCCGACCATGTGCAATCCCGAGTAGGAAGCGCCTGCCAAGCTTTCCGTACGCTCAAGAACGCGTCTGTAAGTCAAGGCCAGACTTTCCATAATGCAGCGTACGATTTCCCCTTCGGTTTGCGGGACATATTGGCCCGTCTGCCGGCAGAACGCTTGAATGCGCTCAGGTATATCGCCGGGCGGCAGGAACATGTCGTCATCCGGGTTGATCAGGCAGCGGAAAGGCTCCGCCTGTTCCGCCAGCCGCACGAGCTCCTCGAAGGAGCGGCTCGACCCGCTGTTGTCCCAGTGACGCTTGCTTTCCTGCAGCAGCCACAGCCCCATAATATTGCGCAGCAGCCTGTATGTGCCGCCTACGCCGCCTTCATTCGTGAAATTCCATTCCAGCGCCTGAGGACCGAGCACCGGCTCGCTCACTTCCGTTCCGAGCAGCGACCATGTGCCGCATATCAAATAAGCGAACGGCTCGCCGCCTGCCGGAACCGCCGCTACCGCCGATGCGGTATCATGCTCGCCTACTGCAATTACCGGAATCTCCGGAACGTCCAGCTCATCCGTAACTTCCGGAGAAAGCTTGCCGACGACGGTGCCCGGCTGTACCGGAGGCAGCATCAGTTCGGCAGGCACTCCGAGCTCCTTAAGCGTTTGAGCATTCCACTCCTTGCGAACCGGATGAAGAAGCTGCGTCGTCGAAGCGTTCGTAAACTCGCACACTTTCTCGCCTGTAAGAAAATAAATAAGCAAATCCGGTATCATGAGCAGCGTCTCCGCTTGCTTAAGCAGCGGCGAGTCCGCTTTCTTGAGCGCATACAGCTGATAAATCGTATTAAACGGCAAAAACTGAATGCCCGATTCCGCGAAAATCCGCTCCCTGCCGAGCAGCTCGCCCAGCTCTTCGATCATGCCGTCGGTATGGCGGTCGCGGTAATGGTACGGATTGCCGAGCAGCTCGCCGTTTTTGTCGAGTAGGCCGAAATCGACCGCCCACGAATCGATGCCGATGCTCGCTATGCTTGTTGAATCCGCTTGCAGACTGACGGTCACCTCTTCGGCGATAGGACTGCCGGTGCCGTACTGGAGCTGAGCTTTACGGATTCCTTGCTTGATTTCGTGCAGCAGACGCAGGATATCCCAGTGCAGCCGCCCGCCGGCCTGCACCGGATCGTTCGGGAACCGGTGCACCTCGCTGACGGAAATCAGGGGCCGCTCGGCCCCTGTTTCGTTTCCTTTCGTCAGCCGGCCGATGACAGCACGTCCGCTCCCTGCGCCCAAATCGAACGCGAGTACAGTCGTAGTCCGGCTCACCAGCTCGCACCGCCTTTGCCGCGGGCTGCGATTTTCTCGCCGTAACCGCTGGCGCGGTACGCTTTCAGCGGCTCGACCGGTACGCCCATCTCTTCGCGTACGGCATAAAGCAGAGGCGTTACATCCATCTCATGCGCGCTGCGAACCGCTTCTTCCGCGCCAAGGACGTCCTGCCGCTCCTGTGCGTCTTTCACTTCATCGAGATTGATGAGAAGCGCTTTGGCATATTGCGTCTGCACGTTCATAACGGAACGCAGCATCGCCGGAATTTTTTCCTCGATATTATGGCTTTGGTCGATCATGTAGGCGATGCCTTCCGCCGTTTGGCGAACCTTCGCATCGCTGTCCGCAATCGCATCCAGAATTTGATAGAAGATAAGGAACAGCTCGTACGGGTTGACCGAGCCGACGATCAGATCGTCATCCGCATATTTGCGGCTGTTGAAATGGAAGCCTCCGAGCTTGTACTCGCCGATCAAATAAGCGACGATATGCTCGATGTTCGTCCCTTGCGCGTGATGGCCCGTGTCGACGAGCACCTGCGCCTGCGGTCCGAGCTTATTCGCCATATTAAACGCCATGCCCCAATCGGCCAGATCGGTATGGTAGAATGCCGGCTCGAAAAACTTGTACTCGATCAGCATCCGCATATCCGAATCCAATGCGCCGTACATTTCTTTCAGCGACTCGTGCATCCAATGAACTCTTTTGCGGATATCCGCTTGGCCCGGATAATTCGTTCCGTCTGCAAACCACATGCTGATATCCTTCGAGCCGACCGTTCTCGCGATTTCTACGCATTCGAGCAGATGATCGGTCGCCTTGCGGCGGACCGCCGCATTCGAATTCGTCACGCTGCCGAGCATGTAGTCGTCGTCCTGGAACAAGTTCGGGTTGATCGCGCCGATCGTAATGCCAAGGTCGCTTACATGCCGCTTCAGCACGGAGTAGTCGTCGACTTTATCCCACGGAATATGAATGGCGACGGCCGGACAAATGCCGGTATATTTATGAACCTGCGCCGCGTCTTCCATTTTCTCGAACGTATTGCGCGGAACGCCTACCTTCTGGAACGTCTTGAACCGTGTGCCTTGGTCCGCGTAGCCCCAGGACGGCGTCTCCACTTTCAGCGCTTTCAGCTTCGCTTTTACGGCTTCCACATCGATCCCTCTTGCTTTTTGCTGCTCTTCGAATAAGGCGTATGCGCGATCTTGCATCGTACTCATCATCCTTTCGAGATATTCGTTATGGGATAGCCGAGCGTCGTCATTAACGCGTTGGCGGGTTGTGTCGTATCGAGTCTGCTGTACTGCACGATAACCGGAATGTCGCTTTCGACTTCAATGGCGTAAGGAACGCCAAGCGGAATCTTCTCCTCGCCGCTTCGAAGCGAGCTTGTGCGCACATGAATCGTCCGGCGTCCCGGAATGACGGCTTCGATATTTTCGAGCGGCGGACGGTCTTCAAAATAGATCGTTATCCGCAGGTGCGCATCTTCGTCACCCGTATTCAGCACGCATATCGATTCATGGCTCTCGAGATCCCCCGTACTGAGCGGCGGAATATAGCCATCGGGAAAATACCAAGTCGTATGGCCTTTTGGAGCGTTTGCCATTTCGGTTCGCCTCCTATCTTGTAAAAGCAGCCGGTACGCCGCCGTCTACGGTCAGCATGCAGCCTGTCGTTTTGGACGCCTTCGAGGAAGAGAAATAAATGATCGCATCGGCGATATCCTGCGGATAAATGTTGACGAGCAGGGTCGTCCGCTTCCGGTAATATTCTTCAAGCTGGTCGGGCTCGATGCCGTAGGCTGCAGCGCGTTCGTTGCGCCAGTTCGAATTCCAGATCGCCGATCCTTGCAAAATGGCGTCGGGCAGCACCGTATTGACGCGGATGCCGTATTCGCCTCCCTCTGCCGCGATGCAGCGGGCAAGATGCGCTTCCGCAGCTTTGGCCGTGCTGTAAGCAGTGGCGTTCTTGCCTGCGTAAACGGAGTTTTTGGAGCCGATAAATACCATGCCGCCGCCGGTCCGCTGCTTCTTCATCAGCTTAAACGCCTCGCGCGCTACAAGGAAGTAGCCGGTGCCGAGCACGTTCATGTTCAGGTTCCATTCCTTCAGCGACGTTTCGTCGAACGGGCTCGATGTTGCGAGACCGGCGTTGTTGACGAGGATGTCGACGCCGCCGTAAGCAAGGGAAGCTTCCGCGAATGCCGCTTCGACGTCTTCTTCCTTCGTGACGTCCATTTTGACCGCGATCGCGCGGCCTTCGCCGTAAGTCTCGTTAATTTCGGCGGCGACCTTCTGCGCGCCCTCGAGATTCAGGTCGGCGATGACGACATGTGCGCCGTCCTTGGCAAATTGACGACATGTGACGCTGCCGATTCCGCCCGCTCCGCCGGTTACGAACGCCACTTGGCGGGAGAACTCCGCTTCTGCAGGCGCCAGCGTCAGCTTATAAAGCTCAAGCGGCCAATACTCGACGTTGTACGATTCGTTCTCGCTCAGCGAAACGAACGCGCCGAGTGCGGTCGCCCCCCGCATGACGGCGATCGCACGGTGATATAAAGCGCCGCTCACCTTGGACATCGCATGGCTTTTGCCGGTGTTGATCATCCCGATGCCCGGGATCAGAATGACGCGCGGAGCCGCTTCGAACATTAAATCGCCTTCATTGCGGTTGCGCTCGAAATAAGCGCGGTATTCCGACTTGTAGGCTTCGATGCCTTCGACAACCGCTTGCTGCAGGGCGTCGATATCTTGGCCCGCCGGGTTCCAGTTGACGAACAGCGGCTTCATTTTGGTGTGCACAAGATGGTCCGGACAAGCGGCGCCCACTTGCGAAAGCGCGTACGAATCCCGTCCGTTTACGAATTGCAGCACGTCCGCTTCGTCGTCGAACGTCAAAATCATTCTTTTCTCCGTGCCTACCGCACCGCGAACGGCCGGCATGATGCGGGCTACGGCGCTGCGCCGTTCTTCCGGAGTCAGCGGCTCGGACGATGCGCCTCCATAAAGCTGGCTCTCGTTCACGCGAGCCTCGATGAACGCTTCAGCCTCGCCGATGATATCGAGCGTTTTGCGGTAGCATGCCTCGGACGTTTCGCCCCAGGTGACAAGCCCGTGCTTCTCCATCAGGACAAGCTCCGCATTAGGGTTGCTGCGAACGCCTTCCGCGATCATTTTGGACAGTGTGAAGCCCGGTCTTACATAAGGCACCCAAACGAACCGGTCGCCGTAAATTTCCTTCGCCAGCTGCTTGCCGTTATCCGCGCAGCACAGGCTGATAATGGCGTCCGGATGCGTATGGTCGACGTGGCTGAACGGCAGGAAAGCGTGCAGCAGCGTCTCGATCGAGGCCCGCGGATGCTTGCCGTCGATCATGCAGTTCGCCAGATAGGCAACCATTTCCTCATCGCTCATCGCATCGCGTTCGAACAATGGACGAATATCGTCCATGCGCAGGCCGGTGAAATTTTTCGCTTTCATCGTCCCCAAGTCCGAGCCGCTTCCTTTGACATACATCACTTCGACATCGCGCCCGCGAAAATCCTTCTCGACCGTCTTCATCGACGTGTTTCCGCCGCCCCAATTGCAGACGGAACGGTCCGTTCCGATCAGATTCGAGCGGTAAACCAGCTCGTCTAGCCCTTTGGTTAATGCAGCCGCTTTTCCGTTATCCCATAAAAACGATGCCATCATTTCCCCTCCATGTTGTTTTTCGTCTGTATTTGATTGAACGTTTCTGTTTTTATCTTAACACAGCTTTGTATTTTTTTGAATATTTATTTTTATGTTTGTTTTTCTTCGTAAATTTCATCTTTTTCGGACTTTTTCATTAAAACCGAACTATCCGGCCTTCCCTTATTGACAGCAAAGGGCGAATTCCATAAGATATTTGTCTACGCTTCCATAAATTTGAATGCAGGCAGGTGTACCGTTGCTAACCGATCTCCTAACGAAACGCAGCCGGCGCCGGCGAACGGAACAAGGCGGGGTCAAGCTTTGGCCGGTTTACGTCTGGTCGCTATCTTTCCTCAAGCCTTACATCGGACTTCTTCTTCTTTTCATCGCCGTCATGATCGTACTTTCAATTTCCGAGCTCGTCATTCCCAAATTCATTCAATATTTTATCGATACCTTGCTGCCGGAACGGGATTTCCAAACTTTCTACCTGTCAATTGCCGCGCTGGCCGGCATGGTTGCCGTTATTCTAGTCATGCACATGCTGTACAACTTGCTGCAGCGCCATCTCCAAGAGAAAGCGGGCCGCGATTTGCAGCTCTCGATTTTCCGGCATTTGAGAAAGCTTGGCTTTGCTTACTACGAGCAAAATCCCGTCGGTCAAACGCTTTCGTTTCTCAATACGGAAGTCGGCGCTCTGCAAAACCTATACCGGCAAAGCTTTCCATGGATGATCCACGAAATCATGTTCTCCGTTATCGCCGTCACTGTCATGGTTATCACAAGCCCACAGCTATCCGTCGTCGTCCTGCCCTGCTTCCTGATTTATTACCTATTCGGACCGACTTTGGAACGCAAGGCATCCGTTGCCGGTAAAATCATGTCGCAAAACCGCGTGGAGGAAAACCGGAAGAGCTACGAGAGCGTATCGGCGCTCGCCGAGCTTCGCGCTTCCGCGGCGGAGGCATGGGATACCGCCCTTTATCTGGACAAAGTACGGATATACAATGCGAGTATGATCCGAACGTATTGGTTCGCCTTTTGGAGGGGAACGAACAGAAGATTGACCTATCAGCTCGGCGCGATCGCAATTTTCATATACGGGTATTACCTGCTGCAGCATGACCGGTTGTCCGTCGGGGCGTTCGTCGCGTTTCTACTATATTACTTTACGGCGATGCACCGGCTTACCGCGGTCGTTACGAACATTACGGAGCAAAAGGTGCAGATGTATCAAGCGGAACGGCTGTACCGATTCGTGCAGACCGCTCCTCAAGTAGATGAAGCCGCGCAGCCGCTCCCGCTGCCCCAAGTTCGCGGCGACATTCGATTCGAGAACGTAAGCTTTTCTTATGGACAAGCCAAGCCTGTGCTTAAAGAATTCGATTTGACGATTCGCGCAGGCGAACGAGTCGCGCTTGTCGGAACTAGCGGGAACGGGAAGTCGACGGCCTTAAAGCTCATCGGGAGATTTTACGATCCTCAGGAGGGACGAATACTGCTTGACGGCATTCCTGTCGAGAAGCTTTCCTTCGCTTCTTTAAGGCAATCGCTGGGCTACGTGTTTCAGGAGACGTACATGTTCGGCACGACTATTCTGGGTAACATCCGCTTCGGCAATCCGGAAGCTTCGGACGAGCAAGTACGAGCCGCTGCGCGCATGGCGTATGCCCATGATTTCATCATGCAGCTGCCTGACGGGTACGATACCGTTGTTGGCGAGAGGGGCGTCAAGCTTTCCGGCGGCCAAAAACAGCGGATTGCCATCGCCCGTATGTTTATACGCAATCCGGCGGTCGTTTTGCTGGACGAGGCGACTTCAGCGCTTGACAATGCCAGCGAAGCCGAAGTGCAGAAAGCGTTCGACACGCTGCTTCCCGGCCGCACGGTCATCGCCGTGGCTCATCGGCTGTCTACGGTCAAGGACTTCGATAAAATTGCCGTTATCGAGAACGGTCGCATCGCGGAACTCGGCACGTATGACGAACTGTCGCATGCAGGCGGCGTTTTCTCTCAACTGATTCGTGGACAAGAACAAGCAAAGGAGTCCGTCTGATGGCTAATGTGAAATGGTTATGGTCTCATATGCGGCATGCTAAAGTACTGCTGCTCGCCGCCACGCTGCTCATGGCGATGGAATCGTTGTCCAACCTAGCCTCCATCGCGCTAGTGCAGAAAATGACGGACGACGTGCTGCTCGGCGGACAATCCGGCAGGTTTTGGCCGCTGCTGCTCCAAATATCCGCCGCCTATTTCGCCTATTCGCTGCTGTTCACGTTCGGGCCTCATGCCATCCACCTGACTAACGCCAAAGTCCGTACTTCCATGTGCGGAGAACTCATGCGGCATATGCACAGTATTCCGATCGGGATCCTGCAAAAGGAACGAACGGCAAGTTATGTCTATTTATTCACGAACGACCTGCAAACCTGCGCCGGTTTAGGCGCAAATGAGATACCGCGGCTCATGCAACAGTTGGCCGCAGCCGCAGCCATCGTCGCGGTCATGGGGTCGGCGAGCCCGATCATGCTCGGTGTCATGAGCGTTTTCGTCTTGCTTTACGTTGTTCTGGGCAAAACGTTCGCCCCGGCCCGCAAACGGGCTGCCGGAGAAGTGAACCGCCGCAAATCGGAGCTGCTCGTCCATCTTGAGGAAGGCGTGTCCTCGACAAGGGAGGTCGTCGCTTTTCACCGCCAGGATTGGGAGACTAACGAGTATAAAAGCAAGTTCCAATCGTATTTTTCCAGCGTTATGAAGGAAGGCAAGCTGATCAACAAGCAGATGCTGCTCAGCGATCCGTTGAAATGGGGAGCCGTCTTATTCGTGTTGGCGTATGGCGGCATGCTCGTACTCGATGGGAAGCTGTCAATCGGCATGTTCGTCATTACATACCAGCTCACAAACCGGATGATGGAGTCGCTAAACGCGATTTATGATTTTGCTATGGGGCTTTCAGGCAAAATGGCTTCGGTCGAACGGGTTCGCGCCGTATTCGAAGGAGACAAAACTCCGGACGGAACGGTTGACCTTCGCGAGCCGATTCGCTCGATCCGGCTGGAGAAGTTGTCTTTCCAATATGGCGAGCAGCCTGTTTTGAAGCGTCTCGATTTGACTATAGAAGCGGGGCAAAAGACAGCCTTCGTAGGCTCGAGCGGCGGCGGGAAATCGACGGTCGCCAGCTTGCTGGTCCGCTTTTTCGAGCCGTCGTTTGGCCAAATTCTGATCAATGACGTCGCGCTAACGGACATTCGAAGGTCGGCTTGGATGGAGCGCGTGACGATCGTGTTTCAGGAACCGTATTTATTTCCGGATACGATTCGCATGAATTTGCTGCTCGGACGCGAAAACGTGCCCGAATCAACAATTGTTGAAGCATGCCGGGCAGCGCTTATTCACGATTTTATCGCCGGGCTCCCGGAAGGCTATGATACGGTAATCGGCGAACGCGGCATCACGCTGTCAGGAGGACAGAGACAAAGGCTTGCACTCGCCAGGGCCGTTTTAAGAGACACCGATGTGCTAATACTGGATGAAGCGACCTCGTCATTGGACTTGGAGACGGAAAGGCTCGTTCAAGAAAACCTGGATAAGCTCCGATCTGGACGGATTACGATCGTTATCGCCCATCGCCTCTCTACAATTCGTAACGCCGATCTTATTGCGGTTATGGATAAAGGGGTCGTGAAGGAACATGGCACGCACATCCAGCTTTTGTCAAACGGATCCGTTTACCGCAGCCTGGTACAGAAGCAGAATGAAGAGTCGGAAAGCCCAGTCGCAGGGTGAGCCGTTCATAATAAATAAAACATGAAAAATATTTTGTGGACCGGCCGCAACAATTGCCAATACTTGCACGTTAATAAGGCTAGAACAACCGAATCCATATTGAAGAAAAGAGGAATGTATGATGGGTCAACAACTGAACAGGTCCAAAAAATGGCTGATCGGAAGCGTGGCGGCGGGTGCTTTGGTGCTTGCGGCTCCATTCTACTCGTCGACGGCGGCTGAATTTATCAAGCCGGCAACGGCGGAAGCGGCGGGTGAGCAATCGATGGAACGCAATACGATTGTCGTTTCGGGGCAAGGCGAGTTTTCGGTGACGCCGGATGTAGCTTATGTGACGCTCGGCATTCAAACGCAAGGCAAAACGGCGAACGAAGCGCAAAAAGGCAATGCCGAAGCGTTTGCGAAGCTGGAGAAGGTGCTCTTCGAAACTTTTAAGCTCGACAAGAAGGATGTAAAATCTTCCGGCTTCAACGTTCAGCCCGAATACAGCTATGAAGACAAGAGCGGTCCGAAAATTACCGGATATTCCGCCAACCATTCGGTTACCGTCACGTACCGCGATCTTGCCAAAATCGGCGATCTGCTCGACGCGGCCTCCGCAGCCGGCGTAAACCGCGTGAACGGGGTTCAATTCGGAACGGAGAAAGGCGAGGAATACGAGCTTCAAGTCATCGAGAAAGCGATGGCAAATGCCGAGACCAAAGCGAAATCGATCGCCAAATACGCCGGCAAAACGCTGAAAGGCATTATCCACGTCGAGCAAAGCAGCACTGCGAACTATCCGCGTCCGCTCGAAGGCGGCTTCGCGATGGCCAAGGCGGAGGCGATGGATGCGGCGGGCACTTCCATACAAGCCGGCGAGCTGAAATTATCCGGTTCCGTCCAAGTAACGTTCGAATTCCAATGATCCGCCCAATCGGCAAAAAACCTCCCAAACCGGCTTCAACGACCGGGATTGGGAGGTTTTTTTGTTTCTCGTATACTCGTCGCCAACCAGCGTCACGAGCGTGTCGGTTCGTTATTCGTTATCCGTTATTGCACCGCACGTTTTTTCTTCTTAAGGACGACCAGCAGTACGGCTCCCGCCACGATGGCGAGCAGCAGCACGCATTGTCCCACATAATGATGGACGGCGGGCATCAGCGCAAGCAGACTGGCTCCGATAAAATGTCCGAGCGTAATGAACGTCGTGCACCAAAGCAGCGCCCCCGTACCCGCGTAAAGCAAATACCGCCAAAACTTGACCGCGCTGACGCCGGCCAAATAACAAGTAAAGTGTCTGACACCCGGCACGAAATAGCCGAAGCTTACCGTCCACAGGCCGTATTTGTGAAACCAGCCTTCCGCTTTTTCCAGCCGTTCGGGCGTCAATTTGATCCATTTGCCGTAACGCCATAAAAACGGTTTCCCTACTCGTCTTCCCAGCGTATAACTGACGATCATCCCGGTCATCGCGCCTGCGAAGCTTACGAGGATCGATAATGTATATGAAAAAGTACCGACCGAAGTCCAATAACCGACGAACGTCATCAATATTTCATCAGGAACCGGTATCCCTACTATACCCACTGCGAGCAAACCGAATAACATCGCATAGCCGTAATGCAAAAGCAATTGTTCCAGCGCTTCCTGCACGCCTTACACCCCCACGAAAATAAAACCGACATCCTTAACCAGACGTCGGATAATCCCATTCGATCCAACAAAAATCAATCATTCAAACTCTTTCGGGTCACAGGCCTATTTGCAAATTTTGCCCGACTATGCGCATTTTGGTCCAAACGGATTCCGGCGCCTTAGAGGCCGGCGATTCTGTAGGTCTAAAGCCGCTTCGATGTTGTTCGTTCCAGGCGATTCAATAAATAGCAAAATCGCTCGATATTTGTCGATCCCTTTCGAGCCTTTCTCATTGTATCAGAAAGTCGCGCGATACCCAAGCGATTTTGTCATGCCTCCGGACAAACCGTCATAGGTTGTACTATCGCCATTATTCTGCCTGCGGATTCCTTCTTCCTATTTCGAGGAACGATCGAGTCGGCCGCTGCGAAATATCGGTACGAGGGGCGGGAAGCAAATTGATCCGAAAGGTTGTACAAATCGTACAGGTGGCCTTTACGTATATCGGTACGGTCGTCGGCGCAGGCTTTGCGAGCGGACAGGAAATTCTCCAGTTTTTCACCAAATACGGCTGGATGGCAACGGCGACGATCGCATTCGCGACGCTGCTTTTCACTTGGCTCGGCATCAAGCTGATGCTGCTCGCTAACGAATTAAACGCCAAATCGTACGAGGACTTGATCAAGGAGCTTTTCGGGGCGAGGCTTGGCGGATGGATCGGCCTGTTTATGCTCGTTATTTTATTCGGTGTGAGTACGGTTATGCTGGCCGGCGCGGGGTCGCTGTTTTCGGAGCATCTTCATTTATCGTATCAAACCGGCTTGATTATTACGATGATTCTTGCCTATTTCATCATTGCCAAAGGCATGCAAGCGATCGTGGCCGTCAATTCGCTCGTCGTACCGGTCATGCTCGTCTTTACAGCCGCGATCGTTTGGGCAACCTGGGAGCTTCCGGGCGCGCAAAATTGGCTCGTGCTCGAAAGCGATTATCCGCTTCATCGCATCTGGTTCTCTCCGCTGCTTTACGCCGCTTTTAACATGGCGTCAGCGCAAGCCGTGCTCGTACCGCTGGGCTCTGCGATACGCGACCGCTCGGCTATTTTTTGGGGAGGCTTGCTAGGAGGTCTCGGCATCGGCATTATGCTGCTTGCCTGCCATTTTGCCTTATCCGCGCAAATGCCGGGTATCATGCAGTTTGAAATTCCGATGGGGCATATCATATATCCGCTCGGAACGACGGTTGTGTTTATGTACATCGCCGTCATCTACGGAGAAATATTCACGACGCTTGTAGCGGACGTTTACGGCCTGTCTCTCCAGCTCGAGCAGCGGACGAAGTGGAATCAGAAAGCGATCATCGCGATCATTTTGGCTGCCGCCTATTCGGTCAGTCAGATCGGCTTCAGCAAGCTGTTGTCCACCTTGTATCCTTTATTCGGCGTGGTGAGTCTCATTTGGTTTGTGTCCATCGTTTGGCGCAGGGAGAACCGGCTTCCGCGCAATACGTAGGACGACAAGCAGGCGGGCCAGCAAAAACAGCATGCCAAGAAACGCGAATGCGGCGCCTGAAAGCAAATAACCGTAATGATAATCCGGATAGCTGGCCCTGTCTCTCATGACGCCGAGAACGTCGACAAGCAAGAACAGCATGCCGGCACCCATCAATACCAAAACCGCATAATCGACTACCGTCCAGCGCAGCAGCAGCGCTCCCGCCGTATCCGATAAAGTCGGCCTGTCTTTGCCGTCCATTGCGGCGTCTTGCTGCTTTTTCCATTGCTCGAGCATGTACCAGACCGTATAAAAAACGGCGGCTGTTACGGCGATGCCGATCAAGCCCGCTATGACAGCCAATGCTAACGTATTCAATTCGAGATCATTCCTTTCGTTTCGTTCAGCGCGACAGCTGATAAACTAACCAAAGCGTAACGGTAAAACTGATAACAGGCAGCGCAATAAACAGCGCAACGCTCATGAAAGCCGGCATAATCGGTACCGGACGCCAAATCATGCGAAGCAGCCTGCCGCCGCTGTCCTCCAATAGAAGCACGTGGGCTTTCACGCCCGGTTTGGCATGGATTTGCGCCCCGCCTTCCGGAACGACAATTTTCCCGCGCTTCCAGCCGACATGATAAGTAATCTCGCGCTCACCCGTCGTCTTTTTCCTATCGCCCATCGTAACCTCCGCTCAACTCTCTTTTTTATTATAGTAGTCGAAACGATTGAAAAATCAAAGGAATAAATCATTCAAAGCGGCAAACCTTTCTAAAGCTTTCCTTTTTAAAGGATTTAAAATGATTTTTTAAAACTATTTCGGACCCCTCCTAAATCCTCCCCTTCCCCAAGGGGAGGACCCATATTGCTTCAATTCGGAATTCGAAGGTTGAAGCAATGAGGCTACGCCCCTGGACCCCGTAACAACCGTCCGCCAAACCGGGCCGTCTTCGATGATCAATTTCGCCTCCCCCCCGCTAACAACCTCAGTGACGCGCTCGCTTACGAGCACCTTTCGTACTGCGGTCACACTCTCCTTCAGCTTCCTTCCCCAACGTTTCGCCTATCGGTGCCTAGCATCACGCTCCCCCATTCCACCAACTACCTGCTAAGAATCGCGCCACGACTTCGTCGCGAAGCTCCATTCTAATTAAAGACTTCGCCGTTTTAGCGAACTGTCGTACCCAAGTGATTGCCAAAATGAAACAATTTAAACGCCCCGCACGTTTATAACATGCAAGGCCTTCCAGCCGCGGCTTCAATTATACGGCGCAAAAGCCGATGTATAACATAGACGACCGCCCTATTGTGGTCGTCATCTGCGCAAACGCTGCATATCCAAACGACTACTTATCAGCCGATGCCCAAGTATTAATGAGGCAGGCAAAGACAACTATTCGTGAGGCTAGCCTTACTATTTATCGCCGAAAACCCATGTTCCGACGAGTTAATGAGGCAAACACAATTATTCGTGAGGCTAGCCTTACTATTTATCGCCAAAAACCCGTGTTCCGACGAGTTAGTGAGGAAAACGCAATTATTCGTGAGGCTAGCCTTATTATTTATCGCCGAAAACCCGTGTTCCGACGGGTTAGTGAGGCAAACGCAATTTTTCGTGAGGCTAGCCACACTATTTCTCGCCAAAAACCCGTGTTCCGACGAGTTAATGAGGCAAACACAATTAATCGTGAGGCTAGCCTTACTATTTATCGTCAAAAACCCGTGTTCCGACGAGTTAATGAGGCAAACGCAATTATTAGTGAGGCAAACGCAATTGATAATTGCGTTTGCCTCACTAACGAGCGAAAACGAGCATTTTACAGGTGAAATAGTGAGGACAGCCTCATTAACAATAAGGTTTTCTCCACTATGCGCACGATCCATGCATGACAATTACGATTCCCGTATTTGCTTTCATAACCAGTAACCAGGTCTTCATCGATCCCAGCTTTAGACTTGATCTCGTACTAGTAGGTTGACCGCGTATGATATTAGGTTTACTACCTGACTTGTCGTCAAGAGCTCGCGGTCAAACGTCGGATTCGTATGATGCATATCAGTACCCAAACCTTGCATTTAACGCGGTCAACCTACTAGTACGTTGATCGGTTTGGGTGCTCGTGGCCTTATACGAACCCGCCCATTCCACTGCGGATTCTCTCATGAAAAGCGCGGGCAGAAAACCTTAGATCATACGCGGTCAAGGTTTCCGCACCGCGCGCCTCCCGGCGCGCGGTGCCGTCGCGGCACGCGGTGCTCGGTCACGTCGGCGGTCAAACCTCGTGCGGGTGCTATTGTGCCTCATAAGAACCATCGCTTTGTGGACGGCATTTTCATGACATGTGTGGGCGGCAAAACTTAGATCATATGCGGTCAAGGTTCTAGCAACTCTAATTGTCCGAAAACGTCTGCTTTGTGCGAACTCATACCGTTTCATGAACGGAGCTTCCGGCCCAAACACCTTGTCAGCCCGTTATTTCGCTGTGGAATACGCACATTGATCACTTAGCATTCCAAACAAACAAAAAAATCACAGGAGGAAGATCGGATGAAAAAAAGATTGCTAATTATTGCGACGCTGATCGCATTAACTGCTTCCTATACGAGCGTCCATGCCGCAGATCGGGTCGATCCGACGACGCGGAAGTACGATATTTTGCAAAATGCCGGTATTTTCAACGGCTTTGAGGACGGGTCGGCCAGGCTCGACCTGTCGATGACGCGCGAACAATTCGCCGCTGTCATCACCCGTCTGTGGAAGCTCGACGAAACAACCGCCAGAGACTATAACGATGTGGACCCGAACCGCTGGTCGAGCGGCGCTATCGGGGCGGTAACGAAAGCCGGTTTTATGAACGGTGTCGACGAAGGCGTGTTCGGCCCCGAACAAACGGTAACGATCGAGCAGCTGGCAACGATTCTCGTGCGGGCGCTGGGTTATGACGACAGCGACAAAATTCCGCCTAACGTTAACAAAGGAACGATGAGCGATTGGGCGATCCCCTACATCGATAAAGCGGTGGCGAGCGGGTATATTTCTTTTTATGGAGACTACCGGAAAATT
Organism: Paenibacillus contaminans; assembly: GCF_003285015.1. Classification (GTDB taxonomy): domain Bacteria; phylum Bacillota; class Bacilli; order Paenibacillales; family NBRC-103111; genus Paenibacillus_V; species Paenibacillus_V contaminans. Next base: position 450,032 of record NZ_QMFB01000004.1, read on the forward strand.
GCCACCAGGGCGGAGCTTGTCGAGTCGTCTTTCGTCGCGTACAACAAGCTCAAAGGCGATAACGTACCGAATCCGAACGAATCGCTCACCGTCGTTTCGTCGCGGGCGGTAAACGATCGCCGGATTGAAGTGACATTCAGCGACAACGTTACTCAGCAGTACGATCTTAACTTTTTGCTGATTGCCGGAAAACCTTCCGAAGTCGATATTATGTACAAAGATAAACCTTTCCGGATTACCGTAACCTTGAGCTCTTCGGGAAACGGAAACACGGGCTCCCAGCCGGGGAACGCGGCAAAAACACTCTGGATCGAAAGCGCGGAGCCGCTGACGAACAACAAGGTAAAGCTTGTTTTGCTCGAGCCGGTCGAAGCGGCGGAGCTGTCCTCTATTTCGATCGTATCGGCGGGCGGCTCCCGGCTACCCGTGCGCGACATGCTCGTAGGCAAAGACCGCTCAACCGTCATCGCCGTAACCGACGAAATGACGGAAGGCGTCAAATACACGTTGACATCCGGCGGCCGCTCGTTTACGTATACGGGCCTCGGCGTTGACAAAACGAAACCGCTCATCGAATCCGTACAGGTCAATCCGAATGCAACCGTAACGGTCAAGTTTAACGAACCCGTAGATGAAGCGACGGCAACCGACCCGGCCAAATATGCAATTCGAGATCTGAGCGTACAGCAGGCCGAGCTGTCGAAAGACGGTAAGACAGTCACCTTAATAACGCTCCCGCAAAAAGAAAATTACCGTTATTATTTGACCGTTTCGGGGATTAGCGACTTATCCGGCAATGTCATGACTCCTCGCGCCGGCCTGTTTTTCAACGGGATCGTCGATCGTGTCAAGCCCGAGTTCCTTACGGTAGCCAACTTCAGCCAGACGGAAATATCGTTGTTCTTCAGCGAACGTTTAAGCCCGAACGGGATCGGCAATTTAGCCAACTATGCGATCGATAACGGACTCCAAGTAACGAGTGCAAGACTTTCGGAGGACGGAAACTGGGTGCATCTTACGACAACGAAGCAAACGCGCGAAACGGCGTACAACATTACCGTCAAACAGCTGCAAGATATAAACGGCAATATGATGTCGGAAAAATCCAATATGTTCATCGGCATTACGGATAACGAGCCGCCGAAGGTTCAATCCGCAGTCGTGATGCCGGATCAGTCGATCAGGTTGACGTTTAACGAAAAGGTAACGAGAGCCTCGGCGGAAAACCTGGCCAACTATACCGTTTCTAACGGGGTAACCGTACAAAAAGCATTGCTCGATAGAGACAGTCAGTCGCTTACCTTGTTCACTTCCCGTACGACGGCTGGAACCATCTATCAATTGTCGGTTTCTGGCGTTGCCGATTTGGCGGGGAATGTTTTGCATACCGATAACGCGCTGACATTTGCGGGCAACCCCGATATCGAGCCGCCCGTTCTGCAATCGGCCAGCTTTTATGCTTCGACGGTGCTGTTGACCTTCAGCGAGGAGCTTGATCCCGTCTCGGCGGAAACCTTAGCGAATTACCGGTTCGACAAGGGACTTGGGCAAGCGATCAACGCAACCTACAATGATATCGCCAAAACGGTGACGCTTACGACTAACGCGCCGTCGCCGGGCACTCCCTACTCGCTTTCCATTTCCGGCGTCAAGGACCGTGCGGGCAATACGATCGTCCCTGTTAATCACTCCTTCACGGCAAAGCAGTCATTATCGGTGCTTTCGGCAACCGGAATCAGTCACAATTCCGTCTGGCTCGAGTTCAACCGCGACATCAAGCCCGAGGAGCTCGTTCTGCTGCGCGCCGAATTGATGAACAGCGATTACGACCGTTTCGGAAGCTCGAAGCCGCTCATTACGAGCATTATTACGCCTGTTACCGACAAGCGCAAGGTGAACGTCCGTTTTCAATTGAGCGGCAACCCGAATCCGTATTTATTCCGCAGCGGCACGTCCTACCAGCTGAAAATAAGCGGACCGCAGGAGCTTGTTACGTCGAACAACGCCAATATTGTTTCGTTCACAGGCGTACAGACGACCAACACGAATCCTTATGTGACAGCGATTAAAGCAGCCGATAACGCGACCGTGCATATGACTTTCAGCCAGCCGGTCAAAAACGTGCGCCACGGGTTGTTTACGATCGTCGATGCCAAAGGCAATCAACTGCCCGTCCTCGGCGACAACATAAACGATCCTAGCGCTATCGTCAGCGAGGCCGTTCTCTATCTTGGGGCAACGCCTGCAGCCGGAGCCGTCTATACGCTATCGTTCGCGCCGGGCATAACGGATGCATCCGGTCTCACGCCGTTCCGGACGATCGATCCGGACAACCGGAAAGCGTATAAGGTCATGTTCGGCGGCATCGGCGAAGCGAATAAACCGCCGAGAATGTTGACGGCCGGAGCTACCGACGCCCATACGTTCGATATTCATTTCAGCGAAGCGGTTCTGAATGCCGAAAGGGCGACGTATACGATAACCGACACGACGGACGGTACGGTCACGACGATTACGCCGGGCGTCAATGCCAAAATCGTCGCATCCAAAAATATGAGCAGCGTGACTGTTTTCCTGAAATCGTCGCTGCCGTCGCCGATGAAAAACGGCCGCATTTACAAGGTCGGTTACAATCCTGCGTCGGGAACGATAACGGATAAGCAGTCGCTGCGCCTCGAAGCCGCAAACGGGGCGAACGAAGCGTTGATGGCCGGTAATGAAAACACGCACAGCGCACCGGCCATCGAAGCGGCAGCCGCTTCGGGAACGACCGTGACCGTGTTGTTGAGCAGGCCGCTTGACGCCGCTGTCCCGCTGAACAATGCGATGGAAATTTGGATAGACGGCGCACGGACGATGCCAAGCGCAGTGTTCGCGGAAGACCGGATTCTGACATTTACGGTTCCAAGCCTAAAATCCGGCAAAAGCGGCGAAATCCGCATCGCCGAAGGGAATGCGGCGCTTCTTACCGACTACAATGGCAAAGCGATCGCACCTGTTAGCTTCAAATTTATGACGAACTGAACGACTGCAGCAGCTAACCACAAAGAACTTTCCCTCATTATGAAGGAGGGTTCTTTGTTTTTCGGCATAACACCAAAAGCATGCGCTTAATTTTAGGCTCGACATAAAATCGTGTATGCGGCAGTCGAGGATGACTCACCGCATATGCGAGGTGATGCAAGCTCTCAACCGAATGTAGCTGAAATATCATATACATTGGCTCCTTACGCGGCTGTTCAACTGAAATGTAGCTGAAAATTCATATACATTGGTACCTTACGCAGCTGTTCGACCGAATGTAGCTGAAAATTCATATACATTGGTACCTTACGCGGCTGTTCAACCGAATGTAGCTGAAATATCATATACGTTGGCTCCTTACGCAGCTGTTCAACCGAATGTAGCTGAAATATCATATACGTTCGCTCCTTATGCGGCTGTTCAACCGAATGTAGCTGAAATATCATATACGTTGGCTCCTGACGCGGCTGTTCGACCGATTCCAGTCTGAAAAATCAAATTCCCCCCCCCCCCCCCCCCCCCCCCC
>NZ_QMFB01000040.1 GCF_003285015.1 Paenibacillus contaminans
CCCCTTAGATTCATCGGATTAACCTAGGGGGTTTTCCAATGTCTATTCTAAGGGGTGCACTTCATGATGGCCGAGGGTGCGTTTTTTGGTGAAAGCTAATGGGCGGGGATGCCTAGAGATTAAAGGCGCCGGTTATGTGCAAGTCTGTGCCCGTTACTTGACTGGACTCATCCGAGAGCAAATAAATGACGCCGTAGGCCATATCTTCGTTTGTCTGAAGACGCCCGCTCGGAATTGCTTCCTTCGCAATCGATTCCAGTTCAGCCATAGATGTCCCTTCCTTGGCCAGTAATTCCATTTCCCCCTCGGAGGCTACCCAGCCTACCGTAATCCAATTGGATCGTATGCGATCGCGTGCATACTGACCGGCGATGTGCTTGCTTAGCGTATGAAGCGCCCCCTTCGAGCAGGCATAGGCTGCAAGTCTCTCCGAACCTTTATACCCGTGCGTGGAACCCATATGAATGATAGATCCTCCACCGCTCTTTTTCATGGCGATCACGGCATATTTCGAACAGAAGAAAGCAGACTTCGCATTGACGTCAAAAATCCGGTCATAAAGCTCCTCATCCGTCTCCAGCAAACTTGCTCGCGGAAAAATCCCTGCATTGTTAATCAAACCGTCGATTTTCCCATACTTCTCCACACAAGTATCCATCAGTTTCCGGCAATTGGCGACCTGACTCAAATCTCCATGTATGAAGACAGCCTCCGTACCATATAAGCTCGAGATTTCATCAACGAATTTCCGGCCATCCCGTTCATTTCTGCCGCCTATGACTAAATTCGCTCCTTCTGCAGCAATCATCCGTGCGATCCCTTTACCGATTCCTTTCGTCCCGCCTGTGATGACGACAGACTTTCCCTTCAATCTGCCCGGCATGCTGTCCCCCCTTGCCATTACTTTCTGCGGCTTTCCCAGCCCGATTCGAATAACCGCAAAAAATTCTGGTCTCCGTACGGGTATTTCACTATCCGCTCTTCGATTAGGTCCGTTCCAAGACCCGGGGTGTCCGGTATTTCGATATACCCGTCCTTGACAACAGCCGTATTCGCCAAAATTTCCTTCGTCCATTCCGTATTCGTATCGTCAAAGCACTCCTGAATGAGCAAATTAGGGACGGCGGCCCCGATATGTGCGTTCACCAGCGTGCACAACGGACTTTGCGCATTATGAGGAGCAATATAGCTTTCATGCGCCTCTGCAATCGCCGCCGCTTTCATCATCATGCTGATGCCCCCGATGAGCAGCACTTCCGGTTGGGCGATGCTCACCGCTTTACTCTCCACCAGCTCGGCTATTTCCCGTAACGAAGTCGATCGTTCGCCGCTGGCTACAGGTATGGGAATTCGGCGCGCTACTTCGATAGTTGCGGCAATATCCGTAGACATAACCGGCGTTTCGAAGAACATCGGGTTGAACTCGGCCAACGCATGCCCTATCTTCACAGCTGTGCTAACAGAAAATCGATCATGCGCTTCGATTAATAAATCCACATTGTCTCCAACCGCATCCCTTACCGCACGAACGATGGCAAGCGACAGTTTTTCTTCTTCCCGATCGAGGAATCGATACGCATGGCCGAAAGGATCGAACTTAAGCGCCGTATACCCTTTAGCTACGACTTTAAGCGCGGCTTCGGCAAAGAAACCGGGATCTCGCGGTCCGCGATACCACCCGTTCGCATAAGCGCGAATACGCGGTCTCATCTTTCCACCAAGCAGCTGCCATACCGGAACGTCCAAGCTCTTGCCGAGAATATCCCAGCACGCTTGCTCAATGCCTGACATGGCAATCGAATAACCCAGGAATAACCCTTTTTTCATAGAATCGTAGATTTCTCCAATATTGCGCGGATCTTTGCCTATAAATAACGGCTTCATCTCATGAACGGCAGCTTCATGGGGTTTGGTCTGCAGCCCTCCGGTTACCTCGCCTAATCCGGTAATGCCTTCATCCGTATACAGCTTCACAAACACCCAATTTTTCCATTCGTTTCCGACAACAAACGTTTTCACATCAATAATTTTCATCGGTATGCCCCTCTACATTTCAATGGATGGAGTTCCCTCTATACGCTATTTCTTCTTGCCGAAATGTCTGGCTAATCCTTCATTCCGCGGATCGCCCAACCATTCGTTCAACAAGCCCTCCGCTTGCTCAATCGTTCTCGTTCGAGGATCGTATAGCAGAAATTGCATGAGGTATTCCGGATCCCCCGTTCGCATAGCCTGGACGATACATTCCGTCTTGTGCCAGCGCGGAATCATCTCTCCGACCACAATCTTATCGGGCAGCGGCGCGGAAGTAATCCCGTGGATACCGGATCCGTTCACTACAGCCGGGCACTCGATCACAAGATCCTCGGGAAATCCTTGTACGATTTGCCCCTTATTCGGGATATTGACTTGGTATACCGCTTCCTTATCGTTTACTAGCGAATTAATGATGGGTATGATTTGTTCGCCCCCTTGAACGGGTTTGAAAAACTCCGTTACTTTCCCGTGTTTCCCGGAAACGGCGCGCTCAATTTTCTCGAGGTTTTTCTGCGTAAGCTCCAAATACATGCCCCAACCGATCTCGGAATCGAAGCCGCCGTTCGGACCGAACCAGCGTTTCTTCGTTTCAAGATCCGTATGATACCACCAGCCCACAACGCGCGGCGCATCGCCAATCGGCAATAATCCGAACCGCTTATACTGATCGATGGCCCCACGGGTCATTTGCATGTCCATAAAATTGCTTTGCGGCTCTTGCCAATACGCTTCCGCTTTCCGCTCGATCCATTCATCCAGAAGCGGATACGCATCTTTTCCCTTGTAGAGAAAATCCGTCATCCAAATCCAATGATTAAAACCTTTCATTTTGGCGCTCACATGCTCTTTCTCTAACCCCAATACGCGGGCTACGTCCAAATATCCGTAATGACCATGACACAAACCGAGCACATTAATACCGGTTTCCCGGTGCATAAACGTACACCCTTCGAATACGGGATTTGCGGATTGAATCAATAAGGCATTCGGACAAATGCGTTCCATGTCTCGAGCAACTTCAAGGAAGAAGGCCATTTGCGGAAAATCCTGCAGCGGTACGCCTCGGTAATAGCCATGCCGCTCTCCCATGCCTCGCTGCGCTTCCGTCCAATCATGTCCGCCTACCTGAGCGGTATTAATAACGAAATCGGCCCCCTGAAGAGCAATCCGGTGATCAGTCGTCGTCGAGAACGAGAGGTCCCCGTCAATAGCCTCGGCCAGCATTTGCGCTAATTGATGAATCACCTTTAACCGTCCCTCATCAATGTCCATCAATACGACGTGACTTCCTCTCAAACCCGAATTGACGCATAAATCACGTACGATACCTGCTGAGAACACCGCACTCCCAGCTCCGATGATTGCAATCTTCACCTTGCTCCCCATCCCAATTCCTCCTTCTAGCTATGCTTGAATGCAAACGTGCTTACACTTTAAATAATGGTTTTAAATCTTCCAGAATTTGATCCAACTCCCTATGATCATAAGCATCTAGTGCGCAATGCCCCGCTTTTCGTATATAAGCGCTCTCTATAATGCCTCTGCGCTTCAAGACCCCCTTGTAAACGGCAAGGCCATACATGCCTTCCATGTTAAGCAGCGGCAGCATCCGATTGAATAAGTCGCGAGCCGCTCGTTGATCCCCGGACTCTAGCAGGTCCCATAGCTGTACGTGCACATCGCAGATTTCGCAGGCCGGCATCGTCCCGTCCACACCGCGCGCATACTCGTCAAGCAGATGTCTGCCCGCTACTCCGCCCTGAATTGCTTTTAATTTATGTCCGGCAAGCTCTTTAATTTTCGTAATATTGGGTCCAGGGGGCCAACATTCTTCTTTAATGCAATTCACCGTATCCGTCACATCCATGATCGTCACAAGCAATTCTGCCGACAGCGGTGTGCCTACGGGCGGCATATTGTTCTGGATCCACACGGGTAAACCTTTCGCTTCCTTATCGATGACTTGATAGTAGTGAATGATTTCTTCCGGGGCGGCTTTCTTGATATAAGGCGGCATTGCGATGAAAGAATCCGCGCCAACCTCTCGGGCATACCTCGCATGGTAAGCTGCATGTTCTGCAGTGGTGCCTGCAACGCCGGCAACAACAGGAATGATACCGCCTGCTTCCTCGACAGCAATGCGTACGACTCGTTTACGCTCTTCATCCGTGAGCGCGATAAACTCGCTCGCGTTCACCGGTGTGACAACGCCATGTGCGCCTGATTTCAAGCAAAACTGAACAATGTTTCGTAATCCCTGCTCATCTAATTGTCCATCCTCTTTGAATGGGGTTGGGGGTATAGCGAACACGCCTCGCAGTTTCATTTATATCCCGCCTTCCTTTTACAGTTTTTTTATATGAAGCCTTATGGCTGCATACCTGCATCAAGCATTGACTACCGACAACCACCCTCCTATCGGAATCCTTCCATTCAGTCTTTCTGCGGCTTATCGTAGCCCGATCTTTCGTTACAAGTCGATATCCAAATGTTTGGCGGACAAAAAGAAAGATCGAACCGCTTGTGCGATTCGATCCGATCATGCGTATATCCGATATGGCGCGCGGCTTAAAGCCCGCCGTTCATTACGAAACGATGTTCAAATGTTCGGTGCTCCGCCGCATGGCTATTAGGGAATCCAAAGGTCGGCGGCATCCGCCGTCAATCCGTTTTGGCGCCCGCGATAAACGCGAGCACATCCTCGTGCCGGGGCACGCTGCCGGCGCCGCCGATCCGCTGTGTCGCCAGCGCCCCGCTCGCGTTCGCGAACATCAGCATATCGGGGTCGCTCATGCCCGACAAGAAACCGTAAATCAAGCCGGCATTGAACGAATCGCCGGCACCGGTCGTGTCGACCGGGGTGACGCGGAACGGCTTGCCCTCCAGGCGGGAGCCGTCCGCGCCGTAGAGTACGGCGCCGGCGCCGCCGCATTTGACAGCCACGCGTCCGCGCGATTCCGGCAACCTTGCCGCCGACTCCTCCAGCGTCGATCCCGGGAAGATCCGGGTAAACTCGTCGCGGCTCGGGATGAACAGATCGGTTGCCGTCAACAGGCGGCCGATCGCATCGGCATGCCAGTCTTCGTTCGGGTCCCAGCCGGTGTCGAAGGATGTGGTGACGCCGGCGTTCCGGGCTTTGGCGAAGACATCCTGCCAGTGGCCGCGCATCCCTTCTTGCAGAAAGTAAGAGCCGAAGTGAATATGATTGCCTTGCATATACGCAGCTTCCGGAATATGGCGAGGCTCCAAACTGCGGATCGAGCCCATGTAGGTCAGCAGCGCGCGGTCCTTGGCCGTCGACATCGAGATCGTAACGCCGGTGCGGATAGCGGGATCGACGGTCACGTAAGACGTGTCGATCCCTGCCTGCCGCAGCGACCCGATCATAAATCTGCCGTAGTCGTCGTCGCCGACGACGCCGACGAACGAGACGTCCGCGCCAAGCCCTGCAAGCACGCAGGCCGTGATGGCGGAGGAGGAGCCCATGGCCAGCTCGAACGTATCGGCCAGCTTCTCTTTGTTCCACTCCGGCAAAATGTCAATGCCGGTCAAAATAAGGTCGACGTTTAATTCGCCGAGAATAAATACGCGATGTGTCATGCTGCGCCTCCCGTTATGCAACATTTATTGACGATCCGCAGCTTGAGAAGACGCGGCGATCCTTACCGGGAATGCTTGCGAAACGCTTCGGAATTGCTCGACCTCGAGCCGCTGCGAGGCGGTCAACACGACGCCGCGTTTGGCACGGGAATTGACGAGCAGAGGAACGCCTTCCAACTGCAAATAATATTTGGCGTTGAGCGAATAATTTTGCGTCTCCAATACGGACGAAAACCCGAGGAAGTTTTGCAGCGATTCCGCTTGCTCGGGCGAAGCTGGCCAATTGCGAACAAGCTCGACATACAGCTCCGGATGGAAGTTGGCCATCACGCCGCTGAATCCGGCATATCCAAGCCGGAGGCTGTGCAGCAGCGTCGCCGAGTTGGCGTTGAACAATTGCAAACCGCTTCCGGAGCATCTGCGGACGCGATCCTGCAGGATGGCGGGATCGCAGCAAGTATCCTTGAGGAACGAGAATCGTCCCGAAGCGGCGCACCAGTCGATCAGCTTTTCGGACAGCAATCTTTTGTACGGATACGGACATTCATACATACCGAAGCTCATGTGAGGGAAAGCGTCCAAAATGACGCTCGCGCGCTCGATCCATACGTCGTCGGATTCCTCCGCGGCGGCCAGACGATTCGTGACCAAGACGAAAGCGTCGATCCCCGTATCGGAAACAAGGCGAATCTCTTCGAGCTGCTGCTCCAGCGAGTCGGAGACATGGCCGGAGGCGATGACGGGCACGCGTCCTGCCGCCTGCTTCACGACGAATGCGGCGAGCGCTTCGCGTTCCTCCGTTTCGAGAAAAAACATTTCGCTGGACTGGCAAACCGCGAACAAGCCGTCGACGCCTTTGGCGATATACCATTCCACTAGCGCTGCAAGCGCTGAATAGTCGATCTGAAGCGAGTCGGTAAACGGGGTGATCATGGTCGGCCAAACGCCGGGTGCAATACGATTCGTAGTCATAGGTTCTTAACCTCCGGACAAGAATTACGGTACACGATATGCGTTGCGAACGTCTCGATGACGGCAAGCTCGCGGCCGGGGTCGATTAGCTTCGCAAGCAGCCCGATCGCGGCTGCCGCCATCCGCTCGACCGGCAGATGGACGCTTGTGAGCGAAGGAACGGTGAAGGCTGCGCCCTCTGAATCGTCGTAACCGACGACCTGGATTTGTCCGGGCACCTCGATTCCCCGTTCTCGGAACGCCGTAAGCGCGCCGATCGCCATTTGATCGCAAAGCACGAATAACGCTTCCGGCAGCGGCGGACCGGACGACAAGCGGGCAGCGGCCTCGTATCCCCCTTGCTCGGAGAATGCGTCCAGCAGCCGATGTTCCCCGGCCACCAACATGCCGAGCCGCTCCGCCGTCTCCACAAAGCCCTCTTGTCTAAGCTGGATGGCTTGCGAGGAGACATGGGGGGTGATCAGACCGACTTGCCGGAAGCCCTTGGCATGGAACAATTCGGCCACCTCGCACCCTGACGCGTAATGATCGACCTGAATGGAACGGTACCCTTCCTGGCTTCGTTGATAAAGCACCACGGGCAGAGGCAGGTTCACCTGGCTGAGGTAGGCCAAATCGAGCTCGGTAGCGTTGGCGATAATCGCGCCGTTGAACCGCGTCCCGCGAAGCAAGCTAAGCTCTTTCCCGAGACAGGAGGAGGCATACGGCTGAATGAGCAGCTCTACGCCGTTCTCCTGACAAAGCGGCGAGCTTTGGATGCCTTTGAGGAAGCGCCCCATCAGCGAGGAACGCGTGTCCCAAGTCCAAAACAGGGCGACGACCGGAACCCCGGTATCATCGGCAGTTCGAAGCCTCCTGGCAGGGATGTTCGGACGGTAGTTGAGCGCCCGTGCCGCCTCCCAAACCCGCTCCCGGGTAGCGGCTGCAATGCGCAGCGCGTCTCCCTTGCCGTTCAGGACGGCCGATACCGTGCCGTTCGATACGTTGGCTAACTTGGCAATATCGCGAATTCCGCTCATAAAAATAACTCCTTACTCCGTTTGCTAAAACGTTATAGCAAAATATACAATTCGATCATAGTGGATTCCCTTATCCTTTGTCAATTTATTTGGCGAACCAAACGGTTTGCTCGTTTATTGGCCAATTAGAGGAAACGCGTGTTAGCCTAACTTGGCTTGAATTAATCGATCAAACGCCGCTATAAATCTTCTGCTAAATGACTTCGAAATGACCGTATATGAAAGAAAGAATTCGCTTCACAACATGTTCATTTATAGACGCTAAAAAGTGAGCGGAAGTTCATTGCCCGTATTATAATGTTTACAACCGAACCATATAAAACATCACTAGGAGAATGATTACCTTGCCGGGTCAAACCAACTCGCTTCAAAGAAAATCTTTGAAAAACGCCCATTACGAAGCTTTCATCTCGACGGTTTTTGCCAATCTTCTCCAAGGCCCTTATTTAACCGGCTACTTATTGTATCTAGGGGCCACCGCCGGACAAATCGGTTTAATTATGTCGATTCCGCTAGTGATGAATGCCGTTGTTATTGCATCCGCTTATTTTATGGAAAAATATCCGAACCGCTACCGGATATCCTTAATCGGTTACTCTATTCACCGCTTTTTATTATCGGCTTGCGGATTGATTCCTTTTGTTTTTCCTCAAGAGTGGTGGATACCGGTATTTTTAATCATGTATTCGATTCTAAGCTTCTCCGGGTCATTTGCTTCCGTGCCGTTTACGACATTATTTACCGACCTGGTGCCAACCCAAGTGCGTGCCAAATATTTAGGCCAGCGATTCACGTTGACCGGAATAGCTGCGTCTATCACTATACTGACCGCCGGCTGGTGGCTGGACCGGTTAAATCATACCGAAGGATTCGCCTGGCTTTTTATCGTTGGATTCCTTATGGCCATTCTGAATATGATCGTTATCGGAAGATACCCGAACCTCCCTTATACCCCTTCCGAAAACGGGTTATCTCTTCAGCATCTGTTAAAGCCGTTTCGCAATTCTACCTTTATTAAGTCCGTTTTGTTCGTATCCATTTGGATTATGGCGCAGGGCAGTACGATTTCTCTCTTCAGTTATGTGATGCTGGATATTATGAAAGTGAATTACGAATGGCTGGGTATATCAAATACGCTATTGGCCGTCATATCCATAGTCGCCTTTTCCATTTGGGGGAAATTAAGTATCAAGTGGAGTGCGCAGAAGCTGCTTTTGTGGGTTTTTCCGCTCAACGCGGTCTCGGTTATGTTATGGGGGTTGCAAGCCTTTATTCCCGTCCCGTTCATGCTTATTATTGTCTATACCTTTTTGGGTGTAAGCATGGCAGGGTTCGGTCTGCTTGTCTTCAACTTCGTAGTGAGCAATGCGCCCAAGAAGGATATGCCGATTTATTATGCCGTATATGCTTCCCTAACCGGTTTGTTTGGATTTTTCGGACCGTTGATAGGCGGCCTCCTCTTTGATTACATTAAAACCTGGCCGCTCTGGTATCAGGAGTACGGCTTGCTGGTCTGCATCGGACTCCTGATGCTGCTTGCATCGCTAACGATCGCTTTCCGGATCTTTCATGTGCGGCGTACCCCGAGCGCAGCAAGCGATCAACATGCCAGTATGTAAATCTGGCGCCGAAGACATATGCAATCGCACCGGCGATCGGAAAAATTCCGGCCATGCTCGTCCACGCCTATATCAGCGAATAATTATTTGCTGACACGCTTAAGCTTCTAACGGTCATCGGCATTTGTGCCGCGTTTTTATTGGCCTTACACGTGGTTTACCGCCGTTATTTTTATGCTGCTTAACAAATAACGGCGGTAAATGTCACGGCAATCGGACTTGATCCTGATTTTCCTCCGAGCTAAACCTCTCGAATAAAGAACGATTCTGTCAGCATCCGTTTTAGCGGCCGGTTCATAGGTAAACAGCGAATTTCCGTCAATGAAAACCTCGGCCTTGCCGTTCACCACGTAAACCTGAATATCATGCCATTTGTCATCGTGTACCGTGATCTGTTTCCTGACCCAAGAATTCTTATTGTCCAAGCCGTAAATGCCGTCTTTTTCGATACCCGGCTGCAGCAAATGAGCCCCGTCATCTACGCGCAAAACACTGGTTCCGTAAGTTGGCGTAAAGCTGTTAATTTTCACTCTCCATTGGGAATTACCTACCTATCATTCTTGGAATTACTTTCTTTGACATTAGCGCTTCGCCTGAGCAGCCGGATCGACCGCATTCACGGCAACAAAAATACAATGATTGGATTAACTGCTGTGTTTTCAGATTTCTGCGTGTACGTTCCCGCGTAAGTGACCCCGTAGGAATAGGCGCCCGCCAGCAATTCCTTGTTTGCTTCCCCTCCGGACGTCGTGCCGAAAGACCGCCAGCTTCCTGCGTAATATTTGACTTGGCCGCCGTCAAGCGCGTTCCCTTGACTGTCCTTCAACTGGACCTTGACATTCACGGTCTGGAACCCGACTACCGGATCATTCCCCGTGTTCTGCGCTTTCTGGTTATACGTGCCCGCATAGGTAATTCCGTAGGAATAAGCGCCTGTCAGCAGTTCCTTGCTTGCTTCTCCTCCGGATGTCGTGCCGAAAGGCCGCCAGCTTCCTGCGTAATATTTGACCTCGCCGCCGTCAAGCGTGTTCCCCTGGCTGTCCTTCAGCTGCACCTTGACGTTCACGGTCTGGAACCCGACTACCGGATTGTTCCCCGAATGTTGCGACTGCTGATTCGTCGTTCCTTCATATGTCATGGAGAATGTATAGGTCTTGTTCGGCAGCTTCTTTCTTGCCCGCCCGAAGGAATCCGTTATGCCAAAGTCTTTCCAGCCTCCGTCGTAATATTTTACGACACCTCCGCTTAGGGGGCTGCCATGGCTGTCCTTCAACTGCACGATAACATCGCTCGTTACCGTCACTTTGGTTGCCGCCGTCAGCCCGCCGTTTGCTGTTGTTGCCGTAACATACGCGACTCCCTCGGTAACCGCTGTAATGTTTCCGTCATGATCGACTATCGCTACATTTTGATTATCTGTGCTCCACAGCACCGTTTGGTTCGGGCCCGTCACAGGAGCGATCGTTGCCAACAGCTTTTCCGTACCTCCCGGCGGCAGCACGATGTCCGTCTGATTCAGCTCAATATCGGTCGGCATAGGGCTCTCTGTCCCTCGGATCATTTGGATGGAATCGATATATACCTCATTCGTCCCCGACTGCCAGTCGAGCGGAATATTGTAGATAAGTAAGCCATCGGTGCCGGTCGGTTGCGCTCTGCCCATTCCGGAATGCTCGACCAGTTTGACGCCATCCAGCCACAAGGACAACGTTTGCTCGCCATCAAAAACAATTTCCCAATCGAGAAAAGCTTGATCGTCAGGCATGTTCAACTGATCCTGAGTATTCGTTGAGATCCCCAGAAACATCACTTTATTCTTATCGTTGAAGGTGATGCTGAAATGTTTTTGATTGGCCGTTATTTTGAAAATGACCCCGCGATTGATAAGGTTCTGGGATGGCGTCATCAGATCGACAATGCGCGCATTCAGCTTCAGTCTCCATGCGCCGGGACCAATCGTGAAGTTTTTGTTCATCGTGACATAATTCGTCCCCGCCTGCTGATCCCCATAGAATAAATATTGGCCTGCATCAACCGGCTTCATCGCCGTCCCGTTCGGGTTTCCTTTGGAATTGACGGAGTCGGTTATATACGCACCTGTCTTCGGCGCAGCGCTTACTCCCCATGCCGCGCTGGTCAAATTCGATGCGTTATTGTTCAACAGCAGGTTGTTGGGCGTGCCGCTTGTCGTCACCAAGCCGTTCACCCATGTCGCCGGGTAGGCCAGCTCGTGCCATTTATTCACCTTGACTTTATCCCCGAGCAGTCCAAGCGCGTTCGTCCCCGCAATGTTGTTGAACAGGTAAATCCCGTCATAACCTGCCTCATAGAACTGATGGGAGCGCAGAAGATATTGTTCCTTCGAGACGTTAGCTCTTGATATGTTGCTGGCAACGCCCCGCTTAAGCAAATCTTCCTCCTGTTTGGACAAATCGACTCCAGCGATATTGTAATTGATCCCGCCGTACAGCTTCACATTCGTTCCGCTCACCATAGCGGCAAACTCGTCAAGATTGCTCCAAAACTTCTCGCTATTGACCGAAGAAGGAACCAGAATATCGATGAGACCTTCATCAATCCAGGTTTGAATATCAAACCCGTTTTTGAAATAATCGTGATCCGGCACCCGTACGGAAATGCTCATCCCAGGCAATTGCTGCCGCAGCTCCCGCATGAAGTCGGTCAAAATATTCGCCCGATATTGCTGCCACCGCTGAGCGCCCGCCAGAGTATGCTCCAGCTTCGGATCGACGCCATACTCGGCTATATATCCCGCCATAATGGCAGGCTCCCAGCCCAGCACATACGGATTGCGGTTGAAATCCAGCTCGATCCCTTTCACGCCCTGGAAGGACGCGGCTTCCTGCAGCAAAGCCTTGATCGTTCCGCGAAGCTCCGAGTAGCTGTAGCTCAAGTTGTTGCCGAGAGGCGCGCCATAATAAGTCAAATAGCGATAAGCGTCATATTGCGGGTAAATGTTGCCGTTCAGCCACGGATACTGATTCATCGGATAAAAAGCGTTCACCCTCAGCGATGCAAAGGTATCGATGCCGATATCCTGCGAGTGTTGAGCCACGATCTGCAACGGATTTTTGCCGTCCGCTACGAACGCAAGCGTGACATCGCGAATTTTTTTGTCGACATCCCTCATTAGCTCTTCCTGCTGCGGGGTCAAGCTCGTATACGGGATTCCCGCAACCTCGCTCTCGTAGAAGGTGAGGAATGTCGTGCCGGTGGCATAATAGATCGCGCCGACGTCCCGATTCGCATAAATATCCACATCATTTGTTTTCAATGAGGCTTCATCGGTGACCTTCCCGGTAGCCATGTCGGTATTCGCGTCATTATTGTAAATGACCCGTTTGCCGTTTACGCCTTCATCCACTTGGGAGGCGACCATGATTTCGCTTTCTGTCAGGCTTTTGAATTTGAGATAGGCGATTCTCGCCTGCTTCCCCGGCTCAGGTGTAATGGTCAGCATATTTCCGTCGAAATCCGCAGCCATCACATACACTTCGGAAACCGCTTTGCCGCCATATGCGGTCGCCGGATCGAATTTGGCTCCGTCGATTAAGACAGTCTGCCCGTATACGCCGTCCGTTACGGAAAATCCTTGCGTACCGGATATGTAGCCCGCATAGACGCCAAACCATCCGGTGAGCGGAACAGGCACCTGCAAGGCGGCTGACTCATTCTGGCTTTCCAGGATGACTCCTCCCTCATAGGACCCGTCGTATTGGTAATGCGCTTGCTTCCACCCTGCGGCAATCGGATCTTGACCCAGCGTATCTTTTAATTCATGCATTTGCGTATACAAAAATACATCATCGTTAACCGCCGTTATCGCCTGATCGGGATACGCCGAATGAACTTCGGAACGCAGCTCCACGTCTTGCGTCAAGCTCGCAAACTCGTAGTTGCCCTGCATCAGTTTTACGCTTAGCTTCATTCGCCCTGTTTGCCCTTGCGGGTTTATGTGCACAGGAATAATCGATTCCGTAACCGCTTGATTCGTCAGGCTGACGCTTTGATTATTCTTGGTCAATTCCGCTCGAAGCGTCAGGCTATGATCGGCAATCCAGCGCGGATCAAGATCAGATGCGCTGACAATGACATCAAGCGATGCGGAGTCGGATTGCGGCAAAATCGTAACGCCGTTCAGGAACGGTTTGTACCACAAAGATCGGCCGCCCGTTACCAGCCGGATTTTGTCCACATACACCTCGGTAGCGCTGCCGCTCGCCGCTCCGACGGAATTCTGGATAATGGCGATCCGATCGGGTTCCGCAACGCTGAGACCGGCTCCTTCAACGACGGCAAGCTTCACGCCATCCAGCGCTACGAATGTACGCGCATACTCGTCCAGACCTATTTTCCAATTGTGGAAATTCGTATCCTTGGGCAAGTTGACCGTAAACTGCTCATAGGAGCCAGGCTCATTTTTCAAAATGAACAACTGGTTCTTGTCGTTTAACGTAAACGAATATTTTTTCGAATCCGCCACAATCTCGAAAATCAGCCCTTTTCCAGGATCGCCTGCAGTCGTAAGAAGACTAGCGATCCGCGCGTCAACCTCCACAGTCCACGGCTGGCTGCCAAGCTCGACGGGCTGGTAGACCCTTGTCGCCTCCGTTGCCTGGTTGTCGCCGTAAATCAGGTACCGTCCCGCTTCGACAGTCTTCATGCCTGCAATCGTTCCATTAGACTGGAAGCTGTCTGTCACATACGTTCCGGTTTTGGGCGCGTCAGCCAGCCAGCCTCTCGTATCGAGGCGATCGGCCTCATCGCGAATCCTTTCGTTATTCGCTGTTTTGACGAGCTTAAGATGCTCCAAATAAAACTCATTCGTGCCGGACTTCCATTCCAGAGGGAAGTTTGTAATCGTGATTCCGTCCGTCTTCGTTGTCGCGAGCCCAAGCCCTTCATACTCGGCTAATTTCACATGATCGCGCAGCAGCGACAGCGTTCCAAGTCCGTCGAACGCAATCTCCCATTTGTGCAGAAGATTGTCCGTCAGCCCCGGTACCTGTTTCTCATAGTAGGTGCCGCCGGAATCCTTTTGCAAGATGACTTTGTCCTGTTCGTTGAAGGTCACCCGGTAAAGCTTCTTATTTGCCGTTATGTCAAAGTTGATTCCCATCTGGGTCTGGGTATCGAGCGGCGTAATCAAATCTGCGATTCGAGCATCGAATTCCAGCGTCCATGCGCCGGAGCCGATCGGCACATTTTTCGTTATGGCGGAATAGGTGCGATTATCGTTCGCTACCTTATCGCCATAAAACAAATATTGCCCCGGCTGAACCTGCTTGAGCGGCAGCTGATGCGGATTCCCGGAAGAAACGCCGGAATCGATCGTATACGCATTCGGCACCGGAAACGCAACGGGTCCGGTAATCCAGCCGGCAGCTTGTAAATTTGCGGCATCATCCTCAAATAACGTACCGACTACGGTCTGCGCCTGCACATGAGCGCGAGCCAAGAAACCGCCGTCGTACGTCGCGGCCGTAACTTTCGCATCGCCGACGGAAACAGCCGTAACGGTACCGTCCTGCTGAACGGAAGCGACTGCCGGATCACTGCTGCTCCATATCACCGTTTTATCGGAGGCAAGCTCGGGAAACACATGGGCTGTCAGTTGTTCACTGTCGCCTACGGTTATGGCCGTCTTGCGTTTGTTTAACGCGATCCCGCTGACGGGGAGCGGTTTTACCTCTACCTGTGCGCTGGCCGTAAATCCGCCGTCGGCCGTCGTTGCCGTGATCGTCGCCATGCCCGGAGACAAGCCGGTCACAGTCCCTTGCGCATCCACCGTCGCGATCGACGTATCGCTGCTCGACCATTGTACAGCCTTGTTGCTTGCCTGAATCGGCTGTACCGTCGCGGTCAATGAAGCTTGATCCCCCGCGACAATGGCGTTTTCTGCCGGATTCACCGCAACCCCGGTAACCTCGATCTCGCCCATGATTACGGTTATCGCAGTCTGCGCTGTATAACCGCCGTCGACTGTTGTTGCTGTAATCGTCGCTTGACCGGCGGCCACAGCCGTAACAATGCCATTCGCATCGACCGTCGCGATAGTCGGGTCGCTGCTCGCCCACGTCACGCGCTTGTCTCCGGCATTGGCAGGCGCAACGATTGCCGTCAGCGGCACATATGAGCCTGCCATCATCGTAAGATTGGCCGGATCAATGGACACAGCGCTTGCGGGTCGATACAGCTTCATATGATCGAGATACACTTCATTCGTTCCCGCTTGCCAATCCAGCGGAATGTTGTAGATGATCATGCCGTCAGTCGTTCCAGGCAAAGACCTTCCCATCCCTGCATGCTCGGCCACTTTGACGCCATCCAGCCAAAGAGAAACCGTCTGGTTCCCGTCAAAATTAATACTCCATTCATGCAGGTCTTGATCCGCCGGCATCGTTAACCGATCCTGGTACGTTGCCGCAGAGCCGAGAAACATCACCCTGTTCTGATCGTTGAAGGTAAGACTATACTGCTTTTCATTTGCATGGACCCGGATAATGACGCCCCGGTTCACCTGGTTTTGAGACGGAGTCATCAAGTCGGCAAATCGCGCGTTGAACTTCAGCTTCCAGGCTCCGGAGCCGATCGGAAAGTTTTTCGCCATCGTGATGTAATTGGAGCCAGCGGCTTGATCGCCAAAAAGCAAGTATTGACCAGGCTCAACCGGCTTCATCGCGACTCCGTTCGGATTCCCTTTGGTATTGCCCGAATCCGTAATGTACATGCCGTTTTTCGGTACAGAGCTGACGCTCCAGCCTGCAGCCGCAAGACTGCTCATGTCATCCTCGAAAAATACGCCGTTCGTTTCGCCGAAAACAAGTGCGGAATGGTAGATGGGGAACATATTCACGATTAACATGACCGCTATGCCTATTCGAAGCTTTCTCAACCATCTTCGTGTCATAAAACGTCCCTCCCAGGGGGTTTATTGGCGACACAACTTCTACATCCTTAACGGCAGCGACATCATAAAAAACCGGGTATTCCGGCAAAATCGACTTCGTCAACACGTCCGTGTAAATAACTCTTGCGCAATCCCTTCGGCCATCGGCGAAGACATCGTCCGAAAATCGGTGATCAAGATGCTGCTTAGCCTCAGAGGGTTTACGGCAATATTCCTCCATAATTCGACCAAGCTTCAATTAGCGCGTTCGCATCAGTCGTAAAAATTTGCTTAGCCTCGTCAGACAAGCTGCCTTGCTTAGCTTTATTCATATGCTTAAGGAAATCCTGCATATGTTTAACCGCCTGAGTTTTATGTCCTTTAGCAAAATGGTCTAAAGCTTGAGCCAGGCTGTTGGAAAGCTGGTTTTGCAGCGGCCCTGCCACATCCCCGATTGCTGAGAATCCCGACAAGAGAAGCTGCATCGACTGGCCGCTTGTCGTTACGCTCACGTTTATCGCCTTTTGACTTGTATTTCCCGCTTGATCCGTTACGGAAACTAGAAGGATATGAGTGCCGAGCCGGCCTGCCCAGTTCAACTGCGTTCCGGACACATAAGGCGTTCCATCTACCACTGCAGCTTCAACGGCTATGCCGGACAAGCTATCCGTACTTTGCCATTCAAATGTAATCGGCTCGCCGTCTTCAAACACAGCTCCTTCCATCAGCGGATATCCGTTCGCCGATACGGTGAAGGCCGGTGCCGCTTTATCGGACTTGACGGTAACGGAGTGGACAGCTTCTACATTTCCCGCTCGATCGGTCGAGCGATACTGGATTTGATAAATCCCGTCACCCAGCACGATAGGCGAATCGTACGGAATGAACCCGTCCGTCGACTGCATGCCGTATACGCTTTGTATGACGGTTAACGCATACTCGGTCGACGCGACTCCGGAGCCGTTATCCGATGCTTGGAGCGATACCGTTACGTCCGACGTATACCAATCGCCCGCTCCGGCCGTTCCTGCGATAGCGGCATCGGTAGTAGGCGGAGCAATATCCGGCTGCTCAACCGTCACCGTGCTCGTTGCCGTCAGTCCCCCGGCTACGGTCCTCGCCGTGATCTGGGTTACGCCGGCCGAAAGTGCGGTGACCAGGCCATTTGCATCCACCGTCGCAATCGCCGGATCGTAAGTGCTCCACGTAACCGTTCGCTCCGTCGCATGGGTCGGCGTAAAGAGTGCGTTAAGCTGACGGCTCTGCCCAATCCCCAGTTCAAACGCCGCCGGATCAAGCTCCAGGCTTGTCGGAGCGATAATCTTAGAAAAGCGGATGTTATCGATATACACCTCGTTTGTACCCGACACCGCTTGAAGCGGAATCGATGAGATTTCGATGCTGTCCGCTGTCGGATCCGGGAAGTTAAATCCGGCATACTCGGCCAGCTTCGTTCCGTCCATCCATAGCGACACGGTCGTTTGCCCGTCGAAACGGATTTCCCACGCATGAAACGCGTTATCCGCCGGCATCGGGATCGTATAGGTACCGATGTTTCGGTACAGCTTGTCGCCGCGAAATACGGCTTTGGCCGTATGGTTTGCGGCATCATACGAATTTAATGCCAAGATGAATTTCTGACCGTTCGCATTCATTCTGAATATAACGCCGCGATCCGGCAAGTTGGCGCTAGGTGTAATCAGATCGGCGAATTTCGCGTCGAATTGCCATTTCCATGGACCTGCACCAATCGTGAAGGACTTGGTCATCGTCACATATTTACCGGCCGAAGTTTCGTCGCCATAGACGAGATACTGCCCCGCCGGCACCGGCTTCATTGCCAAACCCGACGGATTACCCATCGTATTTGCGGAATCGGTCAAATAAGCGCCGGTCTGCGGTGTATTCACGTTCCAGCCCGCCGTCTTCATGCTGGCAGCATCGTCATAAAACAGCAAGCTGCGTGGCGTTCCTTGCGTAGTGACGATATTTTGCGTCCATTCCGCAGGATAAGCAAAGGTATACCATTTCTCCGCCTTTACTTTGTCGCCCAGTTCACCCAGAATACGTTGGCCGCCGAAATCGCCTCTCCAGTTGTTGAAAATATAAATTCCGTCATAGCCCGCTTCGTAAAATTGGTATGCCCGCAATAAATATTGCTGTTTGGAAACATAGTTGAAGCCCGCGGTTATCGGAATGCCGCGTTTTTTGAGATCCTCCTCCACTTTGGTCATTTCGTGGCCGGAAAGCGTTCCCGTAACGCCGCCGTAAAGCTTTACGCCGGTATTGCTCACCAGATTGGCGAAATAAGCGAGATTGCTGTTGAATTCTTCATGTCCGACGCTGCTCGGGATCAAAATATCGATCAAGCCTTCGCTGACCCAAGTTTCGAGATCGATATCGTTTACCTGGTAATACGGCACGCGGACGGCAATTTGTTTGCCCGCCAGCGCGGAGCGCAATTCCCGTAAAAAGCCGGTCATCATATCCGCCTTCGGGAGAGCCGTCGTTTCGTAACCGAACAGGTTCGGATACCGCCCAAAATCGAGTTCGACGCCCGACACGACTTGTTCGCCTTGCCCGTTCGTAACGAAAGCCGCTTCTACCAACACATTTTTGACAAATTCGCGGAATTCGGGATATGCGTAACTCATACGAATGGTTTTGGTGCCGTCATTGCCAAGCTGCAAATAATTTTTCTGCATAAATTCTTCATAACGGGGTCCGTTTAAAAACGGATACTCGCCATGGTTGTAGAACGCGTTCATCCGCAAGGAGGCAAACGTATTCACCCCGATTTGCTTCGCCCGTCCAGCGACGATTTCAAGAGGATCTTTGCCGCTGTTTATAAGCTGCAAAATCATATCCCGTCCCATCTTATCGCTTGTCCTCATCAATGCTTCCTGCTCCGGGGTCAAATTGGTGTACGGCTTGAGCGCCGTCGGGCTGTCGCGGAAGATCGCCATCGTCGTGCCTAACGCCCAGTACAACGAGCCGACGTCTTTGCCGGCATAAATATCGACCGCCTTCGCCTTCAATTGCTGCTCATTTGCGTATAATCCGGAGGTAAAGTCGCTGTAACCGTCATTATTGTAAATGACCCGCTTGCCCTGCTCGCCTTCGTCCGCCTGGTTGTAAAGCGAAACTTCGTCCGCGGTAAGCCCTTTCAGCTTGACGTATGCAATACGCGCCTGTTTGCCAGGTACGCGCTTCAGAATGAGTTTATGATTCGGGAAATCGGAAGCAAAAGCGAACACTTCTCCAATCGCTTTGCTGCCATAGGCTTGCCCCGGATTGAAGACGACGTTCTCGCCTGTTGATACCGTATGATCCTGAACGCCGTCCGACACCGCGATTTGTTCCGAACCGGTTACATAACCGATGTATACGCCGAACCATCCGTTCAGGCTTGCCGGTAAGGAAAGCGTATGCGTATCCCCGAAGTTTTCCAAAAACACGCCGTCCGAGCTTGCTCCTTCGTACCGGTACGACGCTTTTTCCCACCCCGAGACAGTCGGTGTCAGCGGCGCGCCCAGCGTCTCGTCCCACATCTTCTCCATGTCGGTAAACAAGATCACTTCGCCCGGCTGCGCCGTAGCCTGCTGTCCCGGCGCAAGAACGCTAACCGACGGATAAACCTCCAGATTGCGCTCAACCTTCGTAATTTCCGCGCCGTCTTTCAATAATCTCAGCAGCATCGTCATCCGTCCGGAAGCTCCGATGCCGTCCAGATGGAGCGGCACATTCGAGCCAGTTGCCGCTTGCAGCTTGGTGAGAATCGTTTGGCCGCCTTGCAGCAAAGAGGCTTCCACTTGCAAGCTTCCATCCTGAAACGAAAGCGGATCCGCATCGAACAAGGAAACGACGGTTTCGATTCCTTCGGCTTGCGAGGAAGTCGGCAATACGGAAATACCGGTAATCATCGGCTCAAATTTGCTCCATGGAGGCAGCTCATTTTTCGCAAGTCGAAGTCGATCAATAACAGCTTCCGTATTGCCGGTTGCAGCCCCGGAGGCGTCGTTGATCACCCGGATTTGATCCGGCCCCGCCTGCTGAAGCCCCAATCCTTGCCAAACGCCCAGCTTCGCACCATCCAGCGTTACGATGACTTGTCGTCCGTTATACGCCAGTCCCCATGTATGGTAAAGTTGATCGCTCGGCATGTTCATCGTCACCGTTTCGTAGCTGCCATCGTTTTTGAGCAGCCGCAGCTTGTTTCCATCGTTCCAGATAGCCCGGTAGACGACTCCGCCGGCTGCGACTTCAAAGCCCAGCCCTTTGCTTACATCGGTTCCGGATGGCGATGCCAGCGATTTTATTTTCGCATCGAATTCCAGCGCCCACGGTGCGTTGCCGATCGCAACCTTTTTGGATAATTGCGCAGCCTGCCCGGAGCCCGCCTCTGCATATGTCAAATAAGTGCCCGTTTCCGCAGTCTTCATGCCTGCTGCTGCACCGTTCGTTTGGCGAAAATCCGTAAAATAGGCGCCCGCTATCGGCGCATTCGCCTGCCAGTTCATCGTGGGGAAGCCCGCGCCGTCATCGTCAATCAGCACGTTCGGGTTGCCTAGCACTTCCTGAGTGAAGCGAATGCTGTCGAAATACACCTCGTTTACACCTGCTTGCCAATCGAGAGGCGTATTGTAAATAAACAAGCCGTCCGCCGTATTTACTGTTCCTGCAATTTGCTCGAAGCGGGCAACGACTGTTCCATCCATGCTCACCGATACGGCTTGCTGCCCATCGTACGATATTTTCCACTGATGGAACTGTCCGTCGTCCGGCATCGTCACGCGCCGCGCGTCCACTGCGTTCCCGGAACCGACCTGGGCTACAATCTGGTTGCCGTCATTAAAAGCGATTTTATACCGCTTCTGATTGGCGCGAAAATCAAAAACGACTCCGCGTTCAGCCAAATACCGCGAGGGGGTCATCAATTGCGCGAATTTCGCCGAAAACTCCAATGCCCATGCACCTGATCCAATCGTCATATTTTTTCCTATATAGGCATATTTCCCGGCATCGCTTGCCGCCTTATCTCCATAAAACAAATATTCTCCCTGTTCGACCGGCTTCATGCCGATCCCGTTCGGGTTGCCGAGCGAATTTTCCGAATCCGTGATATACAAGCCATTGACTGGCGGCAAATTACGGGTCCAGCCTGCTTGCGCCAAATTGTCGGCGGCATCCTGCATGTGGACATCGGGATCTCCCTTAAACAGCTTGAAATGGTCAAAGTACACTTCGTTTTTCCCCGCCACCCAATCGAGAGGCAGATTGCCGACAACAACGCTATCGAGTCTGCCTGCGGCCGGCAAGGCAAGCCCTTGAAACGCTGCAATCTTGATGCCGTCAAGCTTCACTGAAACCGTTTCCAATCCATCAAACGTGATTGCCCACTGATGGAAGGCGTTATCCTGCGGCATGTCGATTTCCCTTTGAACGAAGACGGTGCCGCTCGCACTGGTTAATCCATAAAGCTTATTCTTGTCGTTGAACGAGATTTGGTATCGTTTCTCATTGGCATAAACGACGAACAAAATTCCGCGCTCAGCCGGGTACAGCTTCGGCTTAATCAGATCTGCGAATCGTGCGGAAAATTCCAGCGTCCACTCGCCGCTGCCGATCGGAACCGTTTTGCTCATCATCGTATAACGAGCAGCCTCGCTGGCAGCCTTATCGCCATAGAACAAATACTGTCCCGGCTCAACCGGTTTCATCGAAATCAGATTCGGATTGCCGAGAGAATTCGCCGAATCCGTGACATAGACGCCATCTTCCGGCGATCGGCTTAATGTCCATCCCGCCGCTTGCATATTGTCCGCCGTATCTTCGAACAGCACGGGGAAATTCCCTCCAGCGGACAAAGGGGCGGGGGCAGTTCCGCCTGCCCCGTTCGCCTTTGCCGTCATTCCCGGCGGGATCAAAAGCGCGGCGATAAACATAGCAATCACCCATAAACGCATCGAACCCAACCGTATCCTGCTGTTCCATCCTGAAAGCTTGCTCCCGTATCCCTTTTCCAAGCCAGCACCTCCGGTTTCGGTTAACTTCAGCAAGACATCGCGTAGCGATATTAACGACACAACTTCTACATCCCGTGATTTCTTACGATCACGGCTGCTTCGTCCGCTTCAACGGCAGCACGGCTCGCGGATAGCAAATCGCTATGCGTAATCGTATGAGGACTTCCTTCTATTCGGAGCAAAAAGTCTTCCGTAACCGTCGAGGGTACCGTTTGGAGCGGAATTTTGGCAAACGGCCAGTCATGCATGACGGTGAACAAAAGCTCTTCCTGGCCGACCGACGGATCGCCCGTTAAGCGGATTTCAGCGCTGCCCGATGTCCCCGTCACGAATATGCGGAGATCTCCGTAGCTCCAGCATTTCTCCGGCGTGTGCCAGTCTGCGTACAATTGCGCAACCACGCCGCCGCTCATCACCGATTGAACGGCAGCGACATCATAAAAATCCGGGTATTCAGGCAAAATCGATTTCGTCAACACGGCCGTCGAGGAAGCGACTGCCTGACCGGTCAAATAGCCGAGGATGTCAAAATCATGAATGAATAAATCCATAATAATACCGCCGTTTTGCCGCTTGGAGAAATGCCAGGCTTGGCGGCTGCCCGGGGTCAATTTATGCGGCTTGCGCATCGTAATGGAGACCAGGCTTCCCAATTCCCCGGCTTGTATCATCTGTCTCAAGGTAAAAAGCGATTTCTTGTCCCTTGAAGTAAGCAGGAGCCCGATTTGAATTCGCCCCCGATCGATGACGGCCTCCAACCGATCGAGCCCTTCCCGATTCGTAACAATCGGCTTGTCGAGCATAATATGCTTGCCGTGCTCGCAGCACGTTTCAATAATGGCAATCTTCTCATCGTTAATAGCCGAAGAACCGATGATCGTTGCCGATGAATGCCAAATGTCATCCGCATCCCGCACAAGCGGAATGTTATATTTCTCTGCAAAATGCGCGGCCAGCACATCCGGCTCACGATCATAAATTCCTATGCAGTGATGTCCGGCCTTCAGCATGGCTTCAATAAACATCGAAATATGACCATGCTGACATCCCACTATGGCGAAGTTATACATGAAAGCGTTTTCTCCTATATGTTCGAATGTAGTGTCCCTGCTTCGGTCAATCGCAAATCAGAGACGAGAAACGGATAATCCAAAAGCCCGAACGCTAGGGCGTGTCTGAATACTCCGAGGGGAACAGATTTTTCCGAATTTTCGTTCCATGCAAGGCGCGTTTGTGAAGGCGTACCGGGGGTACGTCAAGCAAACGGAACGAAGCAGGGGGCGAAAAGGCGGTGAAAGATGACCCCGAGTGAGTTTTCAGACACGTCCTAGTCGCGGCGCGCGCTCGGCGAATTCCCCGCCTTACGCGCGCTGGCCGTCCTACTTGGTATACCACTCTTTCGTATGCACAACGTTCGCTTTGTTGTCGGCATACCACTTCTGATAAAACTCGTCTACCTTCAATCCGCCGGCTTTTTCCCATGCCGACTTGGCGTCCGCAAGCGCTTTTTCGATTGTGTACGAAGCGCCGCCCACAATCGCCTTCGACCAAATATCATTGATCGCTTTTGTTCCGTTCGTATTGACCAGAAGCAAATCCTGCGGCAAAGACGGCATGGAATTTTGGTCGATGTCGTAATAAATCGGCCGCTCCGCTTGTAAATAAGCCGCATCCGAGCTTTTAATAATCGCTGTAAACTCTTTATCAAGCGGTTTGGATGGGTCAAGCTGGGAAATATATCTGGCACAATCCCCCTCCGCCATCGGAGAAGACATCATCCGGTAATCCGCCGTCCAGGAAACCTCCTTGGTCGAGATCGGCTGGATTGGTGCAGGACATCCGTTTGCGCCAACCTGGTAGTGCGTCCCCTCAATGCCATACTTTAATGTTTTGCCCGTTGAGTCTTTCGCGAGAAAATCAATGTATTTGATAATCGCTTCCGGATCCTTTGCGACGGCATTCACGACCGTTGTGATGAAGATAGGCGGATTGATGGCCGGACTGAATTGACCGAACTCCGATTTCGGCAGCGGAATCGCAATGATTTCTCCATCCGGGTTATTTTTCTTGAATGATTCATAAACTTTATAACCCAATGCGTTCGCTCCGCCATTCGCTCCGAACATACCCAGCTTGCCGTTAACAAAATCCTGCTGCGCTTTCTCGCCGCTGTTGTCCGTCAAAAAGTCTTTATCGACGAGTCCGTCATCATACAGTTTTTTCTTAAACGTATAATTGGCTGCCGCCCGATCCCATTGATGAACGTAATTGCCGCCATTTACGCCAAACTCGCTGTATCCGAACATGGCGCTGACAATTTGCCCTCCTACAAAACTAAGGTTAATGCCATAGGTATCCTTTTTCCCATTGCCATCCGGATCCTGCGCAGAGAATGCTTTGATTACTTGATACAGCTCCTCCGTCGTTTGGGGGACGCTCAAATTCAGCTTTTTTAGCCAATCATTGCGCACATAAAGGACATGATTCGTGTCCAAAGGCGCGACATAGCCGAGTCCGTACAGCTTGCCGTCGTCCTTCATACCGAGCTTCTTCAAAGCCGGGTATTTCTCCAGCAGCTTCTTGTACTCCGTACTGTATTTGTTAATCGCGTCATCAAGCGGCATCAATTGCTTTTGCGAATATAACTGATTTTTGAAGGGGGCGCTGTATTCAAACATGATGTCAGGCGCTCCGCCGGAAGCAAGCAACACGTTTAACTTCTTCTCCGACTCGTTGCGGGGAACCGAAATGAAGTTGACATCCGTAGGACCATTCTTATTGAGCCAATCCGTCCATCTGTTCTTTATCGGCGTTCCTTCCTCCGCTGGAATATTTCCCCTGTCATAGATGGAAGCCGTTATTTCTCCGCGTTTGGCTGCGCTTGGCGAAGGCTGCGAGGTTGCAGGCTTTCCCGATTCTGCCGGCTTCTCGGATGCGGCAGGCGTTTCCTTGTTGCTGCACGCCGCCAGCAAGGCCCCCGTTACCAGTACCATAGCCATTCCCGCTTTGAGCTTGTTATTTCCCTTCATACTTCGAACCCCTCCGGAATAAGTTTTGTGTGATTCCAGTTTATCACTAGGGTGTGTTTGAATACTCCGAGGAGAGCAGATTTCGCCGAATTTTCGTTCCAGGCAAGGCGCGTTTGGGAAGGCGTACCGGGGGTACGTCAAGCAAACGGAACGAAGCATGGGGCGAAAAGGCGGTGAAAGATGACTCCGAGCGGGTTTTCAAACACGCCCTAGCCTTACCGTTTGCCTGCATATCCGAACCTGCGCATCACCCCCTTTCGTGAACGATCGATCACTCGTTCCTCTCCAAGCCTCATCAGCCCTTGATCGCGCCGATCATAACGCCCTGAATAAAGTACCTCTGCAAAAAGGGATAAATAAGCAGCATCGGGATGACCATGATCATGATTCCCGCAGATTTAATGCCCTCGGGTGTAGCGGCAGTCTGTTCGCCAACAGGCAAATTATTGATTTCCTGAAGCAGGGATTGACTGCTGATCATCTGCTGAACAAGAACGGCCAAATTATATTTCTCGGTATCTTGGATATACATAAGGACGCTTAAGAACGAGTTCCAGTATCCCACAGCGTAAAATAAGGCTACGGTCGCAATAACGGGAAGCGATAACGGAAGAACGATCCGAATCAAGTAACGAAACTCCCCGCAGCCGTCCATACGGGCGGCTTCTTCTAGCTCTCCGGGAATATTTGCAAAAAAGGTTCTCATGATCAGCATGTAATACGTGCTAATCAGCGATGGAAGCCATATGGCGCCATAAGTGTTCATTAAGCCCAATGATTTGATGACCAGATAAGTCGGGATCATCCCGCCGCTAAACAGCATCGTAAATACGATTGCCAATGTGAAAAATCGTCTTCCGTACATGTAAGTCCTCGCCAGCGGATACGCAGCAAGGATCGTAAACGCCAAGCTTAGACCGACGCCCAAAACCGTAATGACGACACTGTTCAGGAACGATTGCATAATTCTTGTTCCGTCGATCAGCAGGCGGTAAGAGTCGAAGCTCCAGCCCTTCGGCCAAAACGAAACGCTTCCCGATACGATATAATGAGGATCGCTCATGCTGAGAGCGGCAATATGAACGATAGGCAGCAAGCAGCTTAGCGCAATCAGACCGAGCACTAGCGCATTGAATTGATAAAATAGTTTCTCATTAAATGAGACTCTCATTTCCTTCACCTTCCAACGTTATGTCTTTACCATAAACCCTGCCCGAATTTTCTTGCCGTTCTGTTAGTTAACAGCACGAGCACAAGACCGACGACCGATTCGAACAAGCCGAGCGCGGTCGTAAAGCTGAACTGCGCGCCTTCGATGCCGATCCGGTAAATATAGGTGCTGATGACCTCCGAAATATCGGAAACGACCGGATTTTGCAAAACGAATACTTTATCGAAGCCCACCTCAAGCACATTGCCGATCGATAAGATGAACATAATGACGATGGTCGAAGAAATGCCCGGAAGCGTAATATGCCAGATTCTCCGCCATTTGTTGGCGCCGTCTATGTTTGCCGCTTCGTACAGGCTCGTATCGATCGAGCTGAGAGCAGCCAAATAAATAATCGCCGCAAATCCCGCTTCCTTCCATACGCCCGCTCCGAGAAAAATCGCGATCCATGATCCCGATTTGTACAAAAACGGGTAGGCTTCTCCTGTTACCCCTTTCATGAGATGATTGACGATTCCGGATTCCTGCGCAAAAAGCGTCAAGACGATCCCGCCTACGATTACCCATGAAAAGAAATGCGGCAAATAGACCAGTGTTTGAACGACTCTCTTGAACCATAATTTCCTAAGCTCGTTGAGCAGGATGGCAAGAATAATCGGAAAAGGAAAGCCTACGAAGATGGACAACAATCCTAATACAAACGTATTACGGATAATTTCTAAGGATTGCGGATTGTCAAACAGCATTCGGAAGTGCTTCCATCCCACCCACGGACTGTTCATGATCCCCTGAATAAAGTTGTAATCCTTAAAGGCGATCACAACGCCGAACATCGGCAAGTACTTAAAAAGCAAATAAAATAAAATGACGGGCGCAAACATGAAATACAACGGAATATTTTTGCGAAATCGTAACCCCACTCCCTATGTCTCCTCTCTATACAGTACGGCTCATTGCGAATGTTACCGTTTGCACGGAATCATGGTTACATCCGCCTTCGCCTCTCGTCTTCATCCCAAACTATAGGGAAAGGGAAGCTTCCGCTCAATAGATATGATTCTCGCCGATAGACCATTTTCAATCGGAAATGCAAGGATAAACGCCTACCGCCGTCTTTGACGCTGGCGTTTACCGAGATTTAGAGCCTCTTCCGCATATACTTTCTGAATAATCAAAAAAACCGCTTCCTGTCGGAGCGGATTTCGCGTTTTCCCCCTATTTTCAAACCGAATTCGAACGCCTGATAGACAAAATTCCCGATAGACGATTCTCCTTTTATAACCCTTCCTTCGTTTCACGATTCATCTTACGGTAATCGCCCGGCGTCATGCCGATCCATTTCTTAAAGACGCGTATAAAAGTAATGGAATGGGAATACCCCACCCTGCGTGCAATCTCCTGTACGGAATCAGGCGACTCCTCGTTCAATAGTTTCTTCGCATGCTCCATCCGTACCTTGGCTACATAATCGACGAAATTTTCACCGAATTCTTCTTTGAACAATCGGCTGACGCTTTTCATATGGAGTTGAAAATTTTCGCTGATGTGATTGAGCGACAGATCGGGATTGGAATAATTCGCTTCTATATACTCCTTGATTTGCAGAATTAATTTGTGGCTTTCCTTTTTTTGCTTCTGCAGCTGAAATTGCTCCGATAAGGTCTTAAGGATAGTGCGGATAGGTTTCTCCGCTTCTTCTATTTGGATAAAGCCTTTCACTTTGCTTCTGATATCGGGCAGCGCCTCTTCTTCCCAGATCAACCGAAGCCCGGTCGGGAGCGTCTTGCACTCCTTGTCCAATGCAAAGATGAAGTAGTTGATAAAATCGGCCGCATCTTCCCGTCTGACAGCGGCATTCTTGAACATAGCGAACAAACCGCGAAGCTGCTCCTCCCAATTCGCCTGTCCTGATCGGAAGGCTTGTGCCGCCGTAACGATCTGATCCGCGTATTCCAAGAGATGTCCCTGCGGCGGAGTATTGATCTCACCGTACGAAATGACCGAATTGCTGCCAAAATGCGATTTGAATTGCAGTGCCTCCAAAGCCTCGGAGTAAGATCTGGCGATGTGTCCCGGAGAGTCGATGACAGCTCCGATTCCGCAAGATACCGTAAAGGGCAAATTTTGCCCGATCCAATGTCCGACTTGCTTGCAGAAGCTTTGAAGCCAAGCGTCGAATTCCGTTTGCTCCTGTTCTGCCAATACCATAACCGCCAATTGATCTTGACTCATCCACTCGCACCATACGTGTCGATCCATCTGCTGGCCCGTTTCCCGAACGGATGCGGTTAAGGCGAATTTCAACAAGCCTTGATCTTGCTGAGAATAGACGTCTACAAATTTGTTACTATGATCGATCTCAATTACGGCTACAGCGATCCGGCATTCTTGATCGGATAATCCGGCCCGCTCCATCTCCAGCTCCCACTCTTCAGCAAGAAGCGGCTCTGTGCCTTCCAAGATTCTTTTAAACAACAGCTTTCTGCGAAACCCTGCGCTCTCCTCTGCTTTTTTGTCAAAATCTTTGGAGTGCTCCACCAGTTCATCAATCGCCGTTCGGATAAAATGAAATTCGTCCTGCCGTTCTCCCGATGCCGTTTTCTCAGCAGATTGCTTGGCGTTCCTTGTGTACAGCCGGATGTTGGATTCGATCAGTTGAATCGGGCGATAATGTCTCCGGGCAGCTAGGAATAGCCATATAATCCCCACAAGCACCGAGAGCAGCATAGCGGCATACCAGACATTCGAAATGGAGGACAAATAGCCGAAAGCGTTCGTTTGCTTGAAACCGGATATTACCGTCCAGCCCGAATAATCGGAAGTGAGCGAGGTCAACACACTGCCCGAGCTTGTCCCGCTCCCGATCAATGGCGCACCGCTCGCGTCGGATAGCGTCACAAAGTTTAAATCCGAAACCAAGAGTTCCCGGAGCGCTTCTTCCAGCTTGCTCAGCTGTATATTGGCCACGATGAGTCCCTGTACTCCGGAATTAAGCGGAATTTTTTTGGATAAGGAAATGACCTGCTTCTGAACGCCTGTCTCTCCTTGAAATTCTCTGAAGGAACGGATGACGGACCACGCATGAGCGCCTTCGGCCTGCATCGCCTTTTCGAGAAAAGCGCGATCCGCAAACTGCTCAAGCGAAATCATCGTATTCGTCGTCAGCACAACTTGATCGGATGCCCGGTACAAATAAATCGAATCGATCGATAACAAATAGGTCGACAAATCTCGTACTCTTTGGGAAATAAGATAATTCTCGAAAGGATCGCCCGACGTATCGCCGTCAAAAAATAGCCGTATCCGGTCGTTCGTCAATATTTCCTTGATCATCGTTTGTTCCGAAAAACGGAGGATGGAATCGGTTGTCTGCAAGATGTTGCGGGCGAATACTTCATTCGCTTTGACTGCTTGCTGCTTCGAGTAATTCCCCAATACCGTGAAAAAAAGAAAGATTAGAACGGAGACGATCGTTAAAAAAACAGGCAGGTACGACAAAAGCCAGCGATGGTAAATTTTCATTTTGTTATCATTTCGCTTCAATCCTCTACAAGGATATTATAGTTATACCAATACTAGCATCGGTTGGAAGCGGAATCAATCCGCTTCAAGCATCCTTTTTGGCGGCGCCTTCGGGGACGCAACTCCATTCTGATAAACAGATTCATCTAATCCTGCTATACTGATTCCTCCTATATCCAACAACTCCTGCTCTCCTTTTCTAGGGTATTCATTCCCCAGTTTTCTCTATCCTGCCTGGAAACACAAAAAGGCCCGTCACTCCACAAGGAATGACCAAGCCTCATGTTATCATCCGATCTATTCGATACTGGGAAACATTTGCGGATTTACAGGAGTGCCGTCCAAGAAAAGGTCAGGTTCTATGCTCAGCATTGCACTGAGCAGCTCCGTGGTCCGTACCGTATCGCATACGCGCGCTTCCGCATCGCCGAATCTTCCTTTATTTGAAATCCTTATAACCATGTTGCGTCAGGGCAGCAAAATCAACCGTCCGACGGGGCATACTTCTCCACGTCCGGCTCGAATGACGCTCCACTCACCAGGTCCAGCTCCATGTGGGTGGTTCCGCGATCGTCGGTTAGCACGATCATTCGCGACCCGACGATGGGAACGCGGTCGGCGCTGGTGCGCATGTGCGCTGAGACGATACGAGGAGCACCGTCGACGATATAATTCACCTCAACTATGAACATCGGGAAATGAAAGAGCCAGCTGTTAGTAAAGTTCACGGCGGTCAACGTCCCGGTGCATGACGAACCCTCCACGCGGAGTCGCTCGATGTCCGCCTGACGCCGCCGGGCGTAGGCGATAGAGCCGGGTAGCAGCAGGAGTATGATGGCGGCCCAGAGGGCGAAGCTAGCTCCGACGACGGCGCCGAGCTCTGGCGGGATCGTCGGTGATGTCGCTATGGCATCGAGGTCGAAGGGGCGCGACGGATCGCTTGTCAGCGTCCAGAGCAGGAGGACTCCCGCGACTGCTGCGAGTCCTCCTGCTATCGCTAGCGTCGCGAACAGGCCGGCCACCTTGGTCTGTCCGAACTGCTCGACCGCTCGCGAGTACACTCCGCCGGTCGTACCGATCGCGACGAACAGCAGTAAAACAGCGACGCCCACTGTGACCGGATGACCGAGGAACATGTTGATCGCCGGTGTCGGCGCCATGCCGAGCAGTGCGCCGAATGGCACGGAGCCTGTCAGCGCCCACAGTGCAGCGGCTGTTAGCAGCCACGGCATCAGCGGAGCCGCGCGTCCGATGCGATGTCCCGGCCGGAGTATAGTCATCCGTCCGTTCTTATCCGTGGTTGAGAACAGCGGCAGCGTCTCGAAATGTTCTTGCTGCCCGTGCTTCTGCTGACCTTCTGCAGCATCCCTCATTGGCATAGCCCTCCCGAGGATGATACTCGCACCTTGAGCGGCGGAGGAGGATTCCCCGCGATGCGGCTGGGACGATCAACTATAAAATGGAGGAGTTTCTTCCCTTTTTCTTCCTCATTATTGAACGCTTCAATTTTATATATTTGATAAGGGAAAGGTGAATTTTTGTAGGTGTTATGATATTCTGGATGCCGTATTAGAAAGTTCAACTTCCTATTATCTTTGTACTCAGCCATATATACCTTCACCTCCAATAATTCTTATCTATATTTTACCACTATAAGGTTGTCCGCTGTAAATACCCCCGAACGAAATACATAAACCAAAACTCGAAAAGTCGTCATTATTGATTCATTTATCAAATGGTGCTTTGGACAGGATTACTTAACGAAAGATGTTTCTCGAGGTCTAAAGCCCGTTAAACCGGATAGAGAGGAAAATACCAGAAAGAGACATCCGCATTTGGCGATATTGAGGGAATATAGACTTCGAGTCGGGCTATCCAGCGAAATCAATCCTGAAGACCACACACCTTTGTATCCAAACCGTTGTTAATCAATTAAGGAAATGCTTCAAATCACGATATAAACGGGAGTCGCATCTGCAGCTCCCGTTTATATCATTCAACTATTTTCTATTATAGTATTTAAGCTTGCTGCTTATATATCTATGCAGCCTGCTTCCCTTGCTACAGCTTCCTCCCGCCAAGCAGCTGCCTCCGCATCCATTCGTTGCCGACAAGTCCGTCTCCGTCTGCGGCGAGCTGCTCATAGAGCCTCCGGCGCAAAACGGATAGTTCCGCTTCGGACGGCGGATCGCCGATCAGATTGACCAGCTCGGCCGGATCCTCGAGCAAATCGTACAGCTCATCCATATCGGTCGTATTCCACACATACTTCCATCGCTCCGTTCGGATCATTCGCTGCGTATACAGTCCGAACTGCTGCCCGTTATAGGACGCGACGACCGCATCCCGCCAATCCACAATTTCATCCTGCCGTCCCGCAAGCAGCGGCACAAGCGAGCGGCCTTGCAGAAATCCGGGCTCGGCTTCCAAACCGGCAGCCTCAAGCAGCGTAGGAACCAGATCGAGTATGTTATATACGAAACGGTCGCAGCGCAATCCGCTTTCCCAGCGGCCGTACCAGCGGATCATAAAGGGGACATGCACCACATCGTCGTACAAAATATAATGCTTATCCATCATCCGATGCGAGCCGCACATATCGCCATGGTCCGCCGTAAAAATAACGATCGTGTTATCGTCTTGACCGCTTTCCTTCAGCGCTTTCAGAACGATGCCGACCGCCTCGTCCACTTGGCTGATCATGCCGTAATATCTGGCTACGATCGGCGCCCAATCCTCCCATATGTAATGCTCGATGTCCCAATTAAGCAGCTGCTGCCGCTGAATGTAAGGCTTGTCTGCGAACGTTTCGCGAAAACCCGCCCACTCGGGTATCGAGGCCGGATCATACATGTCGGCAAAACGCCCGGAAGGCCGGCACGGCAGATGCGGGTCCGTGAAATGCAAAGCCATATGCCATGGAGCGCCCGAAGCTTGCAGCTTCTCCAGTTGTTCTACGGCGCGTCCGGCAAACCAGTGCGTTCGCGAATGCTCGACCGGTATCGGATTCGTTTCACCGAAAAATCCGTTCGTGTAAGCCACGTCCGGATAACGGCTCTCCGCAAACCGGCGGTAATCCAGCTCCCCCGTATAGGAATCGTAGCCGAACGCTGTCGCGTCAAGCGTAGGATGCACGCCCCACTTGCCAAGAAAAGCCGACCGGTACCCATTATCCGCGAGGCTCCGTGTCCAAGTGAAAGCTTCCGGCTGCAGCGAAGCGACGGGCAGCGCGCCGCTGAAATTCCACAATGCGCCGAACGTCTCCGGCCGTCTGCCATGCAAAAGCGATTGTCTTGCCGGACAGCAAAGCGGAATATGGGAGAACGCATTCGTGAATGCGGCGCCTTGCGCTGCAAGCGCATTCAAATTCGGAGTATGCACGGGATATGTCCCGCCGTAGCCGACGCAATCGTACCGAAGCTGATCGGCCGTAATTAGCAGAATATTCGGAGCGGAACCGCTCACTGCATACACCTTCCCTCCAATGAGGCTGTTCATACAGCTCAACCATGCCCTCGCCGCCGTTATCCCTCTTTCGGAAAGTCTTCTTTCCCTTCCTTCCATCTGTGCTCTTCAAAGCCGCTTCTATATTTCCGGGGCGAGCAGCCTGCGTGTCTGTGAAACAGACGGTTGAAAAAAGACGGATCCTCATAGCCGACCATTGTCGCGATTGTAATCACCTTCTCGTCCGACTCCATAAGCAAAAGCTTTGCCCGGTTTATCCGAATTTCATGGAGCACGTCGATCACGCTTTTGCCGTATTCCAGCTGTATGACCCGATTTAGCTGACGAATGCTTATATTGTACAATTCGGCGAGCGATTGCAGCGTGATTTTCTTATCGAAGTTTCTTTCCAAATAACCGTACACGCGGCGTGCAGTCATCTCTCTTTCCAATTGGCGCGGGGACGGCATCGTGCTTCTTTGCTTTTGAACCAGGGTATAGTAGCGGGAGAGCAGCAGGAGCAATTCGATCAATTGCATCCGGAGGATTGTCGTATAACCCGGGCCGCGGCTGCCGAACTCCCTTAGCATATTGTCGAGGAGCGACGATACGATGAAGGCGTCTTGACCATGCAGGTTAAGCCTGTGGTTAAACCTGACTTCGCTTTTCAGGAACGGGTGAACGTAGAAAAAGTCCATGGAATCGGTAATTTCCAATTCGCGCAGCAGCGTATCGGGAATTAACGAAGGCATGAACAAGCAATTGATGATTTCCATCTCCTCACCGTTCTCAACATGGTAAGAATGGACCTCGCCGGGGTTGATGATGAACACGTCGCCGGCTTGAATCTCGTAGTGGGAGCCTCCAAATCCGTGCATGCCGTTGCCCCGCACGACATAAACCAGCTCGACGAAATCATGGCCGTGCTCGTGAATCTCCCCTTGGATTTGGCGCATAATGTTGAACGAAAATTCTTCTTTCATAAGCGAACTGCTGCTTATCACATTGTGCATGCCGCTCCCCCATCCACATTGGAATCCGATTTGCGGTTTCGTATGTTCCTTCCGGCGACAACTCGCTTTGCTTCCGGCACTCGCACCGCGGGTATCGCCCGGCGACCGAGTCGCCGAACCGGTTCGCATGGCGCTTTGCTCACGGCGCGCGGTGCGAAGCCAAACGGCGGCGATCGGCAGCATGCCTTCCGCATGCTGCCGTTCTGTGCCGACGCCGGCCGGTTCTGAACAGCGCGGTTAACCGCTCTTCATCACGCATGCGTTCGGACGGCGCCGTCAAAACGTTCGCGGCGCGGATCGCGGCGCCAATCTTCCCAGGATAATCCCGCGGAAGCTAAAATTTGCTCGATTCGCTTCCGGAACGGCAGTCCGCTCTCTTCCAGCTGACGCTTCATCGGATCTCCGCGTCCTTGCAGCTTCTCTTCAACCCAAGTGTCAATAAGGCTTTGAAACCGTTCGGCAAGCTCCGGATTCGCTTCGGCCAAATTGACGGTTTCCTCAGGATCGGCCATCAGATCGTACAGCTCGCAAGCAGGACGGACGAACGGTCCCGAATCGTAGGTGCGGATATATTTATAACGGTCCGTCCGAATGCCCCGCGCGGCTTGCCATGCGCATTCGCTCAAATATACCGTTTCATGCGTACCGTCCGCACGCCCTTCGATTGCGGGCCACAAGCTCCGTCCGTCGAGACCGGAAGGATCGCCGAGCTTCGACGTATCGATGTCCGGACCAGCCTCCCGCCGAACGGCCTCCAGCAAGGTCGGCAGCAGATCGACATGCTGCACGAGACCCGGCACGCGCCGTCCCGCGGGAATGCGTCCGGGCCAGCGCATAATGACGGGGACATGAACCGTTTGGTCGTACAAGCCGCAATGGTCCCAATAAATGTCGTGCTCGGTAAGGCTTTCGCCATGATCGCCGAACAACACGACCAACGTATCCTCGCGAATGCCTAACACTTCCAGATGGGCGTCCAGCTCTTGCAGCCGGTCGTCCAAGTAGCGAACCTCCGCATCGTACAGCGCGTCATAATAGGCGCTATCCGTAACGGGGCCGACCAAATCGTAATGATGATGCTTAAAGAACGGATACGCCATATGATTATACGCGGCTTCCATGCTTTTGTTGACCGGATCGAACGGGTTGCGGCCGCGCTCGTAGAACGGCTCGATATACTTCTCCGGAGGCAAATAAGGCGTATGCGTATCCCAATAATGAAGGAACAGGAAAAACGATTCGTCCTTATGACTCTCAAGCCAAGGAAACGCCAATTCGTTCACGGTACGGCCGTCGATCCAACGCTTGCCCCCGACGGAATTGATATAGTAGCGATATCCTCTCGCGAACCATTCTTTAAGCTGGTACAAATTATCGACCGCTCCGGTCGTAAAGCCGGCGCTGCGAAGCATATTCGGCAGCCATGGGACCGTTTTGGGCAAATTCGTCAAATCCGATCCGTGGGAAACGATTCCCGTCGTCAGTCCGACCTTGCCCGTAAAAATCCCGGTATGCGCGACCTCCGTGGGGATATCCCCCGCAAAAGCGCGTTCGAACAAAACTCCTTGCTTCGCAATGGCGTCCAAGTAAGGACTTGTCGGCTTCCCGTAGCCGTAACCGCTCAGCCGCGACGCTCTTAGCGTGTCGAGGGAAATCATGATGATCTTCATTAAGCTTCCTCCGAATGCCGCGCTTGTGTCAAGAGCGAATGACCGTCCAGCCAAGATAAAATCGAAAGGCAGTTTTCCCCCACCCCGGAATTGTCGGTGCGAAGGGCGATTTCCGGATGCTCCGGCTCCTCGTAAGGATCCGAGATGCCGGTAAACCGCGACAGCTCGCCTTTGCGGGCTTTGGCATACAGCCCTTTGACATCGCGCCGCTCGCATTCGTCAAGCGGACAATTGACGTAAATTTCCACAAAACCCGGCACCTGTTCACGGACTTTGTCCCTCATCTCCCGATAAGGCGTAATGGCGGATACCAATACGATGACGCCGTTCCGCGAAAGCAGATTGGCGACGTACGCGATTCGCTTGATGTTCTCAAGACGGTCCTCTCGGCTGAAGCCAAGCCCCTTGCATATGGTCTCCCGCAGCTCGTCTCCGTCAAGCATTTCCGTTCTATATCCGCGCTTGCGCAGCACCAGCTCCAAATGGCGCGCAGTCGTCGTCTTTCCTGCTCCCGACAAGCCTGTAAACCACAAAACAGGTGCCGCTTTACCGGTTTGAATCGCCGTCAAATCCCGTATCATATCGTAGTCTCAACCTCCACCGGCGCTCCGCCAAGCTTATGCGATTTGATTGCCGCCTCGATCACTTCCTGCGCAGCCAGCGCGTCGGCTCCCGATGCCTCGATCTGCTCCGGCAAAGCCCCAGCTTTGACCTGCGAAATAAACCGTCCGATCCGCTGCTTGAACGTATCGTCGAAGCCTTTCATGCCGCCGAAAATCGAATTCCGCACGACCGTCAGCTCGTCGGAGCTGTGCGGATAATACGTCATGCTTTCATAAACGTTGTCGATCACGAGCCGTCCTTCGTTGCCCGCCGCTTCGCAAAGCTCGATCGGATGGCGCATGGACATATCGTAGCTTCCGGTCAGATGGCCGAGCGCTCCCGACGCGAATTCCATATTAACGGAAACGGTCGACCATGTCGCCCTGCCCGGAGCCTTGGTCATAAACGCCTGCACACGCTTCACATCGCCCGCCAAATACCGCATGACATCGATCGAATGGGGGTGCAGCGCCTTCATATGAACCCACTCGGTTTCTTCCGTCGGGTTCTGAATCGTAAGCTTCATATTGACGAAAAGCAGCGACCCGAGCTTGCCTTCCGTGACCAGCTCCTTCGCCTTATAGGCTGCAGGCGAGAAGCGGTGGTTCAAATTGCAGGCGAGCCGGACGCCCTTCTCCCTGGCGAAAGCGACCATTCGCCGCGCTTCCCCGATGTCGTTCGAGATCGGCTTCTCGACGAGCACATCCTTGCCCGCTTCGATCGCCTTCATGACCGGCCCGAAGTGATGACTGCCTTTCTCTACGCCTGCCGTAGCGACGGCGACGACATCGACTGCCTCGCCGGCGAGCAGCTCGCCGAGATCGGTGTAAGCGGGGACGCCGAACTCCCGTCCGGCGGCGGCTGCACGTTCTTCCATCAGATCGCAAACCGCGACAAGCGCGGTATCCGGATGCTCCTTGTACTGCCGGCAATGAATTTTGCCTATGTTGTTGACGCCGACTACAGCGACTTTGATCAAGGCGCCCACCCTTTCTTCGTTTATCGGAAAGCATTTCTAAGAAGCGCTCTAAACGTGCGGCAAACGCCTGCGACAAAGACGCTTTAAGCGGCTATCCCCGACAGGCCTGATTCGCACTTCTTCTATTTGCTGACCTGCTTTTCCTTCTTCTTCTCCTGCAAAGATTTCGCATTGCCGATCGAGCCGATATGCATCGAATCGTAGGCTTCCTGCGAAGAGAGGAACGGTTTGCCGTGTCCGGACCAATTCAGATTCGTATAGATCGGATTCCGGCGCTTCGTCTGCTTCTCCCGCTTGGCGATGTGATCCCGCATCCGCTTCGTCAGCAACGCTACGACCTCCGGCTCCTCCTCGGCCAAATTGACGTTTTCTTCCGGATCCTGAATGAGGTTGTACAGCTCGACCTCCGGCTTGAAATGGAAGTCGGGCTCCAGCGCGCGGATCAGCTTCCATTCCGGCGTGCGCCAGCCATGTTTTCGCATCCATGTGCATTCCGTAATATAGAACTCGCTTATCCGCGGTTCGCTTTGGCCTTCCATACGGGCCCGCATGCTGCGGCCGTCGAATTTGATTTTGGATTTGAACCCGAGCAAATCCAGCACTGTCGGCATAATATCCTGAATGAGCGTGACGTCGGCGATACGGGTTCCGGCTTTCACTTTTCCCGGGTATTTGATGATAAACGGAACGACCAGCGTACAATCGTACAATCCGTGGTGATCGAAATAACAATCATGCTCATACAGCGTTTCGCCGTGATCGGACGTAATGACGACGAGCGTCTCCTCTTCGATGCCGAGCGCTTCGAGCTTGGCGAAAATGCTTTGAATGCAAGCATCCATATAAGCGATGGCGCCGTCATATTGCGCAACGACATATTCTTCGTCGGTAACGCCTTCCGGAATCCACGATTTCAGAAAATCGGCGAAAGGCTTGAACGCGTAAACCGATTCCATCGCGGTTTTGTCCGAATTGAACTCGTCCCCGCCGTAAAACGCCCGCTCATAAGGCTTCGGAGGCAAATAAGGCGAATGCGGATCCATATGGCGAAGAAACAAGAAAAACGGTTTATCGTCGGCGGCAAGCCGCTCCAGCTCCGGGATGGCGACATCGTTCAAATTTTGCGCTTTCGGCGCGCGTCCCGTTTCGTCCGGCTGCCAGGACTCGTAATCCAAATACGTTTGAAAGCCGCGCGAGGAAGGATTTCCCGTAAATCCGATACAAGTGGTGTTGTATCCGGCTTCCTCCAGCACCTCGGGCAGCGTCCTTACATGATCGCCAAGCGGTCCGCGATGCCTTAACGCTACGACATCCGTACCGAACGTATCCATCCCCGTCAGCATCGATGCATAGGCCGGCGTCGTCGGAATGCTCGGGCTGAAATGCTGCTCGAACAATACGCCTTCCGCTGCAATTTTGTCCATATGCGGCGTAGTCAGCCGGCGATAGCCGTATGAGCTCATATGGTCCCGCCGCAGGCTGTCGATTCCAAAAAAGATCACATTCGGTTTTTTCTTAGCCATCTTCGTTTCCTCCTATCGCGCATGTAATTGCTTCATTATGGCGTTCAAATATCCGTACGATTCCGCCGCGACGATCGATACCTGCGCAAGCGAGTGACCCGGCCCCGCCCCGATCACTTCGAGCACGACCGGCCCGTTATAGCCGCCGTCTACCATCGCTTTGCAGTAGTTGTACAGATCGATATCTCCTCGGCCGCAAGCCTGGCGTTCGATCGGACCCGGCCCCTGCTCTCTGCCTTTGCAATCGCGGATATGGACGTGCTTCACCCGGCTAAGCACGGCGAGCAGCGCTTCTTCGGCGTTTTCGTTCGCTCTGTGAATATGGCTAGGATCCATATCGATGCCAAAAGCGGCGGACGATATATCCCGCATCGCCTGAAGCGTCGTAGGCGTATTGTAAATCGCGTTGCCGACATGCGCTTTGACGCATAACGTAACCCCGTACGACCCTGCCGTCTCGGACAGACGGGCCAGCTTGTCGATCGACGCGCTCAGATCCTCCTCTACGCCTGCCTTGCCTCCGGGACCGATGTTGATGATCGGGATGCCGATCTCCGCCGCCGCTTCGAACGCGGGCAGCAGCCTTTCCTCGCTCAAGGAAGCGACCTCCGTCGACAGAAATTCGAGCCCGTTCTCTTGAACGATCGCTTGCAGCTCGTTTTTTTGCTCCTTCCACCGGCTCAAATCCAGATGCTCGCACATCCCTTGGATCGCCGCGATCTCCACCCCATCGTAGCCGCAAGCCGCGATATGCTTTGCCGCCTCGGCAAAACTGAACTCTTTATACAGCACGGAATTAACGCCTAATTTGATCATGCGTGGTTGCCGCCTCCTATTTTCCCGTTTTGTGGTTATTCGTTCTTTCCCGGGTCATTGTACGCTCGATTTGTTGCGCCCGAATTGACGAGTTCCCGCTTTCCAAGGTTTGTTTGGCGCCGGAGACCGGAGCCTGAATCCGCCTATTATCTCATCGACATCGGGTCGCCGTGCAGCGGCGGCAACGGATTCGGCCGGACGACTTCGCCCCCGCGTTCGTACGATTCGATGACCGCGAACGTGTACTCGAGCACGGCAAGCGCGTCCCTTCCGTTCGCGCGCAGTTCCTCGCGCGGTACGCCGTTCGTAATATCCTCCAAAAACGCATGCAGCCGATTGTTGAACGTCGAGCCGAAATCGTTCGTGCCGTACTCGGTTACTTCCGCCTGCGGCTGAACGCTGATGGCCGGAATGCCCTTTTCCGCTTTCCAATAAGACAGCTTTTCTACGCAATTCTCGATGCAGAACGTCCCTTTCGTCCCCGCCATTTCCATGCTCCACCAGCCGCCGAGTCCATACACCGCATCGCCGCGCTGACTGAGCAGGTAACCGACGCCGCCGTTCGCGAACTTGACGTGAATGCTGTTGATCGAGACCATGACGTCGCCGGCGCTTCTGCGAAAGCCGGGTCTGTCGGAGAACGTTTGAATATGTGTAATGTCGCCGCAGAAATAACGCATGACGCTGAACGGATGAGTCAAAAACGCCTTCATATGAAAATAAGGATGTCCTTTGATTTTAGGCGATCCTGCCAGGGCGTATCCCGCTTCCCCGCCGTTAAAGCCCATTTTGTGCAGGCAGTAGACGAGCTCCCCGATCTCTCCGTTATCCACGTATTGCTTTGCCTTTTCCGCCGGCGGCGTGAAGTAGTGGTTCAAATTGCAGCCGAGGTATACTTTTTGTTTTTCCGCAAAAGCATACAGCTCTCTGGCTTCGCGAATATCGTGACAAAGCGGCTTCTCGACAAGCACATGCTTGCCGTAGCCGATCGCTTCCATCGCGGGCTCGAAATGCCAGCTCCCGTTGTCGATTCCGCCCGTCGTCACATCGACGATTTGCAGATCCGGCTCGTGCTCGATCATATCCTTGAGGCTGTAGTACGCTTTGACGCCGTATTTTTCCGCAGCGGCATCCGCCCGCTCCTTCACGACATCGCAAACCGCCACAAGATCCGCCAGTTCATCCTGTTGATAGCATTGAGCGTGCGTGTTGCCGATTCCGTTCATGCCTACGATTCCGATTTTAAGCGCCATATGGTGTTTCCGGCCGTTTGATCCCGAAGGATAGAACCGGAAACGTTCACCTTCCTCTCATAATGAATAAAAGCACGTTACTTACCATCATCATAGTGCTATTATTCATCGCGTTCATGGCCGATCTGGCCTAAAACATTTCCGATATGGACCATCTTCTCGAGAACTTGGTA
Source organism: Paenibacillus contaminans (assembly GCF_003285015.1). Classification (GTDB taxonomy): domain Bacteria; phylum Bacillota; class Bacilli; order Paenibacillales; family NBRC-103111; genus Paenibacillus_V; species Paenibacillus_V contaminans. Next base: position 41,380 of record NZ_QMFB01000040.1, read on the forward strand.
TGCGTATCGGGCAACTGATGACAGCGCATTCAATCGCAAATGACCAAAAGTCCATTGTGCCGGGCGGATTGTTTACTCTGGCCGTGATGGGGACGGGACGGTATTGGGAGGGGGAAGGATTTCGGTCGGTTACGTTAGGTAGCGGCGGCGGGTCCAGTTAAGGGTGGATTATGTTGGGACGGATGGGATAGATTCTATAAGGGATGGTAAGGGATGGTGAGGGATGTAAGGGATGGTGAGGGATGGTGAGGGATGTGAGGGATGTAAGGGATGCTAAGGGATGCTAAGGGATGCTAAGGGATGCTAAGGGATGCTAAGGGATGCTAAGGGATGCTAAGGGATGCTAAGGGATGCTAAGGGATGCTAAGGGATGCTAAGGGATGCTAAGGGATGCTAAGGGATGCTAAGGGATGCTAAGGGATGCTAAGGGATGCTAAGGGATGCTAAGGGATGCTAAGGGATGCTAAGGGATGCTAAGGGATGCTAAGGGATGCTAAGGGATGCTAAGGGATGCTAAGGGATGCTAAGGGATGCTAAGGGATGCTAAGGGATGCTAAGGGATGCTAAGGGATGCTAAGGGATGCTAAGGGATGCTAAGGGATGCTAAGGGATGCTAAGGGATGCTAAGGGATGCTAAGGGATGCTAAGGGATGCTAAGGGATGCTAAGGGATGCTAAGGGATGCTAAGGGATGCTAAGGGATGCTAAGGGATGCTAAGGGATGCTAAGGGATGCTAAGGGATGCTAAGGGATGCTAAGGGATGCTAAGGGATGCTAAGGGATGCTAAGGGATGCTAAGGGATGCTAAGGGATGCTAAGGGATGCTAAGGGATGCTAAGGGATGCTAAGGGATGCTAAGGGATGCTAAGGGATGCTAAGGGATGCTAAGGGATGCTAAGGGATGCTAAGGGATGCTAAGGGATGCTAAGGGATGTTAGGTATGCTAAGGGATGTTAGGTATGCTAAGGGATGTAAGGCATTTGATCGTGTAACGGATAGTCCTCGCCATCAATCGAAAAATTTCAGAGATTTACAGGTTACCTCCATTCCGCTGATGACTTGTGTGTACTGGAGAAATAGTGAGGAAAAGTTTACTGTTCATAAGGCAAACCTCACTATCCCTCGACAAAAAAACGTTTTCTGGAGAGCTAATGAGGCAATCGCAACTATTAGTGAGCTAAACGAAATTGATAGTGTTGTTTGCCTCACTAACGGGCGAGAACGAGCATTTTACCGGTGGAATAGTGAGGACAGCCTCATGAACAATAAGGTTTTCTGCATTATGCGCACTGTCCAGGCATAACCGTTACGTTATCTGTATTTGCTTATGTATCGATGTCTTCATCAATCCCTAGTTATAGACTTGATCGCCTATTAGGAGATTGACCGCATCAAATTCAAAGTCCCGGCGTAAATATGCTGCACACGGAGCCGCGGTTTGACTAAGTGCTTACGACAAGGCGGGCAGCCAACTTTGATACATGAGCGGTCAACGCACAAGTATATAAATAGCAAAGCTTTGATCATACGCGGTCAACCTATAGGAGTAACATTTACTAGCTTATCTTTAGAAGAGGACTGACGGGTTCAGTAGGGGGATGATACTATGGTTACGTTGGATAGGGTCGGCGGTACTGCTTATATCGAACCGGATCGATCAAGAACAATGGTATCGAGGAAGAATTCGTTTGGTGACGAAAAAACAACGAAGGTCAAAGTTGGCATATCGACGATAGTTTACGGTTATTGGGAGTAGTTGGCGGTAGTTGGCGGAAAAATAGTTTTGCAACATCAAATCAGACGCTTGATGGCGTAAAAACTACAAGTTATTAATGCAGCTTACTCCTAGCGAACGATCAGCTGCTCCTCGATCCGCAGATCTTAATGGAAAACCTACAGCTATTTTTCGAACTATTCCTCGATTCGCGAATCTAAATGGAAAACCTACAGCAAATAACTGCGAAATCTTCCAAATACGAAGAAATGCCGAAAATTACCTGCATGTTTTCCAGTTAAATGTCCTTTTCCCGCCTTTTAGCCGAAAATAACTGCATGTTTTCCAGTTAGCATTCGTTCGTCGCATTTTCTCATCATGTAGACTAGTTCCATATTCAGCAGGCAAACGAACACGATCTGACGGGTCGCGCGATATTTCGTATCGGCGGTCTAGGCAATTGATCCATAATGGCGCGGAGGGAGACACTGCAAATTTCGTCAAAAACGCCGTCCCCCTTTCGTTCCACAGCCAATAACCTGATCATTCCTGAGCAGCGTCCAGCATCTCAGCGCTCCCGCTCTAGCGTCAACGTTCGACTCACCATCGTCCACGCCCGAGACGCATCAGGCTTGCCGGTCATCCCTGAACTGCACCCAGCGACACGACGCTCCCGCTCTAGTGTCGGCGTTCGACTCACAAACGTCCACGCCCACGGCGTTGCCGCTTATCCCTGAGCAGCGTCCAGCGACACGATGCTCCCGCCCTAACGTCGACGTTCGACTCACCATCGTCCACGCCCACGGCGCAGCCGGCTTCATCCCTGGACGCGTCCAGCATCACGACGCTCCCGCCCTAATGCGGACGTTCGACTCACCATCGTCCACGCCCACGGCGCTGCCGCCCATCCCTGAACACGTCCAGCATCACGACGCTCCCGCCCTAGCGTGGACGTGCGACTCACTAACGTCCACGCCCAAGGCGCTGCCGGCAGTCCGCTCACTCCTGAGCGGCGTCCAGCAAAGCGGCGTTGATGCCGTTCAAGAAAGCATTTCCGCTCGCTTTAATAATGTCCGTGTCCATCGCGCGTCCGGAGTAGGTTTTGCCTTGGTATTCGATCCGGATGTTTACCCGGCCGACGGCTTCCTTGCCTCTCGACAGGCTGTTAATTTTGTAGTCCTTCAATTGGACATCCAGACCGATCAGCGATTTGATGACGCTGTACAAAGCGTCGATCGGGCCGTCTCCGACCGCGCTGCCTTTGAACGACTCGGTACCTTTGACAAGCTTGACGGTTGCAGTCGGATACAGGTCGTTGGTGACTACCTGGAAGGAATCCAGCTCGTACAGATGCTTGTCGCTTGCATCCAGATTGCGATGGCTCGTCACCAAGTAAAACACGTCGTGATCGTAAACCTCTTTCTTCGCATCGGCCAATGTCAGGAATTTCTCGAACAGCTGCTCGAAGTCCGCGGCGTCGGTCGTGTCGAAGCCCATTTTCTCGACGGCATTCTTGAAAGCATGGCGGCCGGAGCGTGCGGTCAAAATCAATTCCATGCTGTCCACCCCAACCTCCTCGGGCGACATGATTTCATAAACCCGCTTATCCTTCAGCAGCCCATCCTGATGGATGCCGGAGGAATGCGCGAAGGCGTTCTCGCCGGTAATCGCTTTGTTCACCTGCACATCCAGCCCCGTCAAATGGCTTACCAGCCTGGACGTTCTAAGCAGCTCGCTCGTATTGACTTCGGTATGGCAGTTGAAGTAATTTTCGCGAACCTTGATTCCCATGACGACTTCTTCAAGCGACGCGTTGCCTGCACGTTCGCCGAGACCGTTGATGGTGCACTCGACTTTTTCGGCTCCGTTCTTGATCGCCTGCAGCGTATTGGCCGTCGCCAAGCCCAAATCATTATGGCAATGAACGCTAAGTATCACTTTGTCGTTCAGATTTTTCATCCGATCGTTAATTTTGCGGATCAGCTCTCCGAATTCCTCCGGAACCGCGTAGCCAACCGTATCGGGCACGTTAATCATCGTAGCGCCGGCCTTCACGACGGCTTCGATCGTGCTCCACAAATATTCGAAATCCGACCTCGACGCATCCTCCGTAGAATACTGTACTTGCGGCAGCAAGGTTTTGGCATACTTGACCGCGTCGACGCCCATTTGCAGGACGGCTTCCTTGGAGCGGTTGAATTTTTTCTCCACATGGATGTTGGAGGTGCCCAGCACGATATGGATAAGCGGATTTTGCGCCAATTTGATGCTTTCATAAACGGCGTCGATATCGTTCTTGACGGCCCGCGCAAGCGCCGTAATCGAAACGCTGTCCCCTACGGTACGCGCAATTTCCTGGACGGCTTGAAAATCCCCTAAAGAAGAAGCTGGAAATCCGGCTTCGATAATATCTACATGAAGCCGCTTCAGTTGTTGAGCGATCTCTATTTTTTGATGCAAATTCAGTTTGGCTCCTGGGACCTGCTCGCCATCGCGCAAAGTTGTGTCAAATACGATAATTTTACGGCTCATTTTCAATTCCTCCTAAGTGTAATCGGATGTTTGTATGTGAAGCGGTGTCGGTTAAACCCGGTTTTTAACCAACAAAAAAAACCCCGTCTCTACGTATAGAGACGAGGTTGAACCCGCGGTACCACTCTAATTCATTTCCGAAGAAATGAGCTCATTCGATGGCCATCACCATCTATCCCTGTAACGGTGGAATTCCGGCTTACCCTACATGTTCAGGCAGCAGTTCATAGACGAGTTCGAAATGAACGACGTTACCGTTTCGCACCATCCAACGGCTCTCTGAAAGGTCATTTCACTTCTACTATTTCTAATCCTAACATTTGGATATAAAATTATTTTTTTATTATATGGCAGCATTTTTTATTTGTCAACAAACGAAAAAGCAATTTTTCCAGCCATGCATTCCCCTAGTCTTACTCGATATGCTTATGATCCTTATAGACGGTAAACGAGATCGTAGTGCCGCCGCCCGGCTTGCTCTCGATTTGAAGCCCCCTGCCGAAGTGCCGCTTTAACCGCAGATCCGTATTCAGCAAACCGATTCCAGTCGAATGGTCCGTTTGCCGTTCAAGCAGCCGCTGCAGCAGCCCTTCGTCCATCCCGACGCCGTCGTCCGTCACCGATATCTCAGCAAAAGCCCCTTTATCCGAAATCCGGATCTGAATGTTCCCCCCTCGGGAACGCTTCATGATGCCGTGCTTCACCGCATTTTCGACCAAGGGCTGGATCGTAAGCGGCGGAATCTTGTATTGCCCGCACTCGTCCGCTTCCCAAGCGACATTCAGCCTGTCGTCGAATCTTTCTTGCTCGATAAACAGATAGGAACGGACAAGGCTGATCTCATACTCCAAAGGAACAAGCTCGTGGATGTTTTGAAAATTAAACTTATCCTGCAAAAAGCTGCCGAATACGTCAAGCAGTCTGCGCATCCGGTTGATATCGAATTCGCTCAGTGCCGTCACCGTGTTCAGCGTATTGAACAGGAAATGCGGCTCGATTTGCGCCTGGAGCCAAGCCGCCTCCATTCGCAGCCGGTCGCGCGCAGATTTTTTCACCTCGGTTAAAGCCTGCACTCTAGACCTTAATTCCATCGCATCCACCGGCTTTGTCACGTAATCGTTCGCGCCCGAAAGAAAACCGTTTTGGATATCCTCGGGCTGACTTCGCGCAGTAAGAAGCAGAACGGGGAGCTCCGTGATCGAGTAACGCTTGCGAATCGTCCGCGTTAATTCATAGCCGGACATATTCGGCATCATGACATCGGCGATAACCAAATCCCACTCCTGCGAACCCAATAAAACAAGCGCTTCCTTGCCGCTTGTCGCTCTCACGATGTCATAACGCTGCGGAGAAAGAATGATTTCAAGCACATTGAGATTAACCGGATCGTCGTCTACGATTATGATTCTGGGCTTGTCTGTTGTTGCCGCCGGATACAGCCCGGCACTCGTATCGAACGGAACGGAGGACGCCGCCAAATCGGCCCCTACAAGCGATGCAAGAATTGCCGGCTCTATTTCCGTCCGAACGTTAGCCGAATCCGACAGTTGAAGCGTAAAGGTGAAAACGGAACCCCGGCCGGGAGTGGAGCTAACCTGAAGCTTTCCTCCATGGAGCTCGGCCAGCTGCTTGCTGATGCTAAGTCCGAGCCCGAATCCGCCTTCGATCATCGTCTCGCCGGCGTACGCTTGCTCATACGGCTCGAAAACCCGCCGCATCATCTCCTCATCCATGCCGATGCCGGTATCCGAAACGGCAATATGCGCCCTGCCTTCCTTTATTTCCGCCCGAATCGAAACTTCGCCCTCGTTCGTAAATTTCACGGCGTTGTGAAGCAGATTAAACATAATTTGAATGACCCTGTTCTCATCCCCGAGCACCTGCGGGAAATTTTCCGGAATATGATTTACGAAAATAACCGGCTTTCCCTCCGGCATAAAACGCAGCATATCCATAACGCCCGTCACGACGCTCCTAATGGAAAAGCTGCGTAACTGCAATCGCGGGTTGCTTTCCTTCAGCCTCATCATATCGAGCAGCTCGTTCAGCATGAGCGCCATGCGGCGTCCTACCGACATCGCCATCTCCAAATCCTTGACGCTTTTGGCGCTGAGCGTATCCTTCTCTCTCTCCAGAACCGCTTGCGAAATGTTAAGGATCCCGTTAAGCGGGGTTCGCAGTTCATGGGAAGTATTCGCCAGGAACTCATCCTTCAGCTTGTCCGCCCTCTGCAGCTTCGCCGTCATGCTTTTCGATTCCGTATGAATCTGCAAATAGTTTCCGATCCAGACGGATGCAAAGCAAGTTGTCGCCACAAGCAGATCGAACGGATAATAAATGATTTTGATGCCCGTTATGAGGAGAATGCCCCACCAGATTAAATTGTTCCCGAACGCCACTAAAGACAGAAGCAGCAATACATTGTCTTTGAAGCCCCTTCCGGCTGTTCGAAGCAGCAGCAGCGCCGCAAACAGCAAAATAAGGGCAAGTACCGTCAAAAATAAATTGTGGATCACGAGCAGCTTGTCGGCGGAAAGAAACAGCATGGATACCAAAGCGGCTCCGCAAATGACCGCGCAGCCCGGCGAAATTTTCGTGCGCCAATAGCCAGGCAGCCGGTGGACGATGCATTGAAGCAGAGAATACGTCCCGACAATGACGAAAAGAAACATCAGCTTCAAACTCCACTCCAAGCCGATCGGAATCCAATAAAGCAATATTTTATCGTCGCCGCCGATCAGAATGCTCAGGACCGTGGAAACGACCAGCAGAGCGAAATAAAGCAGCTTTTTCTCCCTGTATCCCAATAGATAAAGAATGACGACATACACCACATGAATCAAAAAAGCAATGGCAACGACTTGCTGCATCGCCATGGACAGCCGCGTTTCCCGATCGATCGCTTCCTCCGATCCGAACTTGATCGACCGGACTATTCCGCTTTTGCGCGGGTCCGAATAATTCGCCGCCTGCACGACAATATCGATGAGGCCGTTTTCGTCCGCCATGAACGAAGCCGTATAAGGCACGTTCCTCGCCGAATACGCCTCCTCGCTTGCAGCCGGCTGACCGGACTTGGCGAGCAAACGTCCGTTCACAAACAGCTCCGACGAGCTTCTGACGCTCGGTATTCGAATGCTGTAAGTGATATCCGCCTCCGGATTTACATATACCCGCAAACGAAACGATCCGTACCCGTACGGCGTGCCGCCTTCCGGCCGCATATAGGCATCCCATCTGCCGGGAACTTGAATATATTGATGGCTGCTTCCCGATGCTTCCTTGACGTCAGCTCCTTCCATCAGCCAAACGTTCGGATAAAACGCCCACTGGCCGTCAAGCGCAATCGTCCGCCCTGCCGTCCCGTCCCATTCCCGGATATCAAGCTCACCGTTCACAGCAGGGGGAAAATCCGCGCTATTGAAGGACACGATCCATAGGATTCGCGAGCCTGTAAGAATAATCAAAAACAAACTAACCAAAAGTAAAATTTTTCCCTTATTCATCATGAAAGTAGTAATTCGCTACCAATTGCCCGACTCCTTCTGCATGTAAAATTTCCCCTTAAACCGTTTTGCGTCTGCTGACATTTACAGGTCCTCTAACCGGTATTCATACTCGCTTGCAGTCCGATTTTGCCCACTTGGAATCAAGTACGGCCTCCTTTCACTGCCTGTAGTACGAATACGCCTGCTTGCAACGGGTATTTTAATCGGCACACCAGTAAATCCGTTCTCCAAGCCGGCAAAATCGGACTCCAGCGTAGGGCGAGCCTCGATTGCTTGCTCCATGCGGGCTATTTCGGACTACAGCTTATAGAGGAGCCTTAATTGCAGCGTAGGCATAAACGCTTTCGAAGAAAGCGACTTCGCAAGCATAGGCTAAGGAAACTTAATTAATTGTGAAACATATAAGTTCTTATATTTCGAAAAAAAACAGGACCGCACGCGCAAAAACGCGTCGGTCCGTTCCTCTTTCATTCATCAATCGCTAACGGTAAAAAGATAATCTCCCGAGCCGATTTCCACGAATACCGCATCGTTCGTGTGCTCCGAAACCGTAAGCCCGATCGCCGCTTCGAGACTCCCGCCGCTCTCCGTGACATGCTGGCCGGGATTAGCCGGAATACGCACGACAGCGGTCGTACCGGCCGGAATGCTCACGTCAATGGACAGCCTGTCGTCCAAACGCCGCCAATTGCAAGAGATTGGCCCCTGGATCGACTCGTACCGGCTTGCGACATGATCGAGCCCGCCTCCGATGCGCGGATGAATCCGAATATGCTTATAACCCGGCACCCGGTCGTCCAGATCGATTCCGCCTACAAAACGGAATATCCATTCGCCCACCGATCCGAGCGCATATTGATTAAAGGAGTTCATGCCCGGACGCTGAAAGCCCTTCTCTTCCGTCCAGCCGTCCCAACGCTCCCAAATCGTCGTCGCGCCTTGAAGCACGGAGTAAAACCATGACGGGTAGCCGGTTTGCATAAGCAGCTTATACGCGATTTCTTCATAGCCGTTATCGGCAAGCACGGCAAGCAGCCATCTGGTTCCGTGTATGCCCGTCGAGATATGCCAATCTCTCTGCTCGAGCAGCTGCAGGATCCGGTTCACGGCGAACTCCCGCTTTTCTTCCGGCAGCAATTCCATCGCAAGCGCCATCGTATAAGCGGCTTGCGTATCGCCCTTGATCGTTCCCGACGCATCCACATACGCCCTATTGAACGCCTCGGTTATTTCCTCCCGGTGCCGCATGTATCGCAACGCGTCGTCGTGCTTCCCGACGATCGAGGCCATTTTGGCAAGAAGTCCGGTCGAGTAGGCATAATAAGCCGTACCGAACACGTCGTAAGGCGTAGTCGAAAAAGCGGAAACATTGCTGAAATCGCCCAGCCCCGCAGCTTCGGGGATGGATAACCAGTCCCCGAATTGCGGCAGATCCTCGCGCAGATGCGAAGGGTGCATCTCGCCGAGAAAAGCGATCCACCTGGTCATCGCCTCGTAATGCCGCTCGATAATATCGGTGTCCCCGTAAACGCGGTACATCATCCAGGGGACAATAATGCCGGCGTCTCCCCAGCCCGCGGAAGCCGTATGATCGTAAGTCATATCCCCGCCGTGCTCGGTTTTCCCTCCCGGAATGAACGGCGCGAAGTCGGTGAAGGCGCCTGTCGGACGCTGGGCATCCGTCAAATCGGTCAGCCATTTGGTGAAAAACGGCGCGACATTCATGAAATAACTCGACGTCCGGAAAAACACTTGGGCGTCGCCGCTCCAGCCAAGCCGCTCGTCGCGCTGCGGACAATCGGTCGGGACGCTGATGAAATTGCCGCGCTGGGTCCATTCGATATTTGCGAGAAGCCGGTTCAAAAGCGGATGCGAGGTTTCCAGGACGCCGGTTTTGTCAAGCGAAGAGTGATACACGACGCCGGTCAAATCGGACGGCTTCAATTCCCCCACGTAACCCGAAATTTCTACGTAACGGAATCCGTGCAGCGTAAAATGCGGCTCATAGACTTCCTCCGTCTTGCCGCTCAAAATAAAAATATCGGTCTGCCGCGTCAACCGCAAATTTGCCGTATACAATTCTTTTTTCTCATCCAGCGCCTCGCCATGCCTAAGCGTAACCGTAGTCCCCGCTTCTCCCTGCAAGCGGATCCGAATCCGTCCTACCATGTTCTGCCCCATATCCGCGAGCCAGACGCCGTTCCCTTTATCGACGATCGATACCGGCTTCAATTCCATCACGGAGCTAACGGGAGGGCAACTCTCCGCTACGATATGTCCCTTGAATTCGTAAAATACGTTTGCAGCCGTCCAACTCGTATCGTCATACTGCAGCGTATTCCATCCCGGCATTTCCAATCTTGCGTCATACGTCTCTCCCATTTGATAATCCGTAGCGACCAGCGGACCGAAAGAGGCCTTCCACGTCGGATCGGAAAACACGGATTGCCGCGAACCGTCCTCGTATTCCAGGTTCAGCTGCACAAGCACGCGGGGGTCTTTGCCGTACCTATGGTAGCCGAACATCCCGATATAGCCGGAATACCAGCCATGACCCAGCAAAATGCCTATCGCGTTGTCTCCGTCTCCCTCGTTCAGTACATCGGTCACGTCGTACATTTGGCAGGAAACGCGGATATTGTAATCCGTCCAATCCGGAGCCAGCCGATCGCCGCTAATTTTGCAACCGTTTACATAAAGCTCGTATGCGCCGAGTGCCGCACAAAATAGCGACGCCTTGCGGATGGAGCGTCCTTCCGTTTGAAAGCCTTTGCGCAAATACACCGCAGGCTTTGGCTCGGCATGGGTAGGCGCATGATTCGATTTCAAGCCGACCCATTTTCCCTGCCATTCCGCACGCGAAAGAAGTCCCATCGACCAGCTCGCCGGCTCGCTCCAATCCGATGCATGGCCGCTCTCGTCCCAAACCATGACTTTCCACATATACGTCATGCCCGAGACAAGCTCGATGCCTTCGTAGGACACATGCTGCGATCGATCGCCTTCGACCTTGCCCGAATCCCAAACATCGCCTACGTTACGGTCGAGCGACTGGGTGCTCGCGGCTACGAGTATGCGATAGGCGCTTTGCTTCACCGCTCTCCTGTCCGAAGCAAGCTTCCAGCCAAGTCTGGGCTGCCGGCGGTCGAGCCCTGCAGGCTCGGTCAAATACTCCGTGCTTAAATGATGAATGCGCATGCTCATCTTCCTCTCCACATCGGTTGTAACAGCCGCAGATACGATCAATTTGCAGGCTCTGATAGTAGAGTAAAAGATCAAGCAAGCCGTTACCATAAGCGGATTTTATCGTTTTATTAGTTTTCTTTACTTTCAAGCCCCGGTACGCGGATAATCGATATACATAAAATACAGTTGCTATACTATTTATATTTAGTGTACTATGTATACAAGGTGGTGATTCCTATCAACGTTTGTCCCTATCTCGAATACGCCTTCTCTATACTCGGCAAAAAGTGGAACGGATTAATCATTCATTATCTGTCGCTATGTCCGGATCATTCCGCCCATTTTTCCGAAATCAAACGGGATTTATCGGAAATTACGTCAAGAGCCCTCTCTTTGAAGCTGGCCGAGCTCGCCGAGTTCGGACTTATCGAGAAAAAGGTGACGAACGGAACGCCCGTCGTCATTTCATACGAATTGACCGAGAAGGGGCGATCCTTGACCTTGGCGCTTGAGCCCGTCCAACAATGGGCCTTGCGGAATAAGCAAGTATAAATACATCCATATGAGAAAAGAGGAGTATACGATGAGCAACAACAATATGTTCTGCGATCTTCAAACGGGAATATGCGGAGAAGCCGGCGAGGAAACGACGCAATTTATCAATCTGAATCCGCCCGAGCCGAAAGTCCGGCTGTATTATGTGACCGATCCGATCTGCTCCCACTGCTGGGCGCTTGAGCCGGTTTTACGCCGGTTCGAGGAACAGTACGGCCATTACGTAAAGCTTCATACCGTGATGGGAGGCTTGCTCGAGAGCTGGAACGGCTTTGCCGATGCCAAAAACGGGATCAACGGCCCTGCCGACGTAGCCGGGCACTGGAAAGAGGTCGGACTGCATTCGCGCATGCCGATCGACGGTTCGTTATGGCATGATAACCCGATTCAATCGTCGTATCCCCCCTCCCGCGTTTATAAAATCATTCAAGCGAAGGATGCGAAGCTGGCCAAAACATTTTTGCGCCGCGCCAGGGAAGCCGTATTCGCCTTTAACCGGAACATCGGAGACGAACGGGTGCTGATCGAAATCGTCAGCCGAATGGGGCTCGACGGTGAAGCCATCGTGCGGGAAGCGGGAACCTCCGCCGGCCAGCAGCTGCTGGAGGAGGATTTCTCTCTTGCCAGATCGCTAGGGGTACGAGGATTCCCGACGATCATTATGGTAAATGAAGACAACAAAGGCGTCAAAATCGTCGGCGCACGGCCGCTGGAAAACTATGTGGAGGGACTTCGGCAGGTACTGGCGGAAGAAGCTCTTGAGCCCAAGCCTCTCCCCGGCTTAGCGAAGCTCCTGCAGAAGGAAGGCCTGTTGTTTGCCAAAGAGCTTGAGGCGATGTACGATATTCAGCCGAATGAAGTGAAAACATTTGTACAAGAGAACCTTTCGCCGGATGAATACGCCATGAACGAAATTCTCGACGAGACGTATATTCAAAAATAATACGCCTTTAAAGGAATTTGCATCCTCGGAACGAAATAATTATGTAGTACATGGTACTGCGTCATGTGAATTTGTTTCCCGCAGCTTTTCCGTTTCGGCATACATCGTATAGGGAGGTAAAAGAAACATGGATGAAAAGAAGAAGCTGACGACCGCGGCGGGCGCTCCGGTTGCCGACAATCAAAATGCAATGACCGCCGGTCCCCGAGGGCCGATGCTGTTGCAGGATCTCTGGTTTCTCGAAAAGCTGGCGCATTTCGACAGAGAAGTCATCCCCGAAAGACGCATGCACGCCAAAGGCTCGGCAGCATTCGGCACTTTTACGGTTACCCACGACATTACACAGTATACGAAGGCGAAAATCTTCTCGGAAATCGGCAAGCAAACGAAAATGTTCGCCAGATTTTCGACGGTTGCCGGCGAACGCGGAGCGGCTGATGCAGAACGCGATATTCGCGGATTTGCAATGAAGTTTTATACCGAGGAAGGCAACTGGGATCTGGTCGGGAACAATACCCCTGTATTTTTCCTAAGAGATCCGCTTAAATTCCCGGACTTGAACCATGCGGTAAAACGCGATCCGCGTACGAACATGAGAAGCGCCAGGAATAACTGGGATTTCTGGACTTCGCTTCCCGAGGCATTGCATCAGGTTACCATCGTCATGAGCGACAGGGGTATCCCCAAATCGTACCGGCATATGCACGGCTTCGGAAGCCACACCTTCAGCTTGATCAACGATAAAAATGAACGCTTCTGGGTCAAATTCCATCTTCGCTCCAATCAGGGCATTCAGAATTTAACGGACGAAGAGGCGGAGGCGCTGATCGGCAAGGATAGAGAAAGTCATCAAAAGGACTTGCTGGAAAGTATCGACCGGGGAGAGTTCCCGAGTTGGAAGCTGTTCATTCAGGTGATGCCAGAAGCGGATGCGGCCAAAATGCCGTATAACCCGTTCGACTTGACCAAGGTCTGGTACAAAAAAGATTACCCGCTGATCGAAGTCGGCGTAATGGAATTAAACCGCAATCCGGACAATTACTTCGCCGAGGTGGAGCAAGCGGCTTTTAATCCCGCGAATGTCGTACCCGGTATCGGTCTCTCGCCCGACAAAATGCTGCAGGGCCGATTGTTCTCTTACGGGGATGCTCAGCGTTACCGGTTAGGCGTAAACCATCATCAGATCCCTGTTAATGCTCCGGCTCCCGGCTGCCCGTTCCACAGCTACCATAGAGACGGCCAAATGCGGGTTGACGGCAACGCGGGCAGTACGCTGGCTTACGAGCCCAACAGCTACGGCCAATGGCAGGAGCAGCCCGAACACAAAGAGCCGCCTCTCGCGCTTGACGGAGCCGCGGCGAATTGGAACTTTAGGGAAGACGACGACGATTATTATACGCAGCCCGGACTTTTATTCCGTTTAATGGATGAGGGACAACAGAAGGCATTATTCGAAAATACCGCCCGCGCGATGGGCGACGCTCCGGATGAAATCAAAAAACGCCATATCGGAAACTGCTTGAAAGCAGATCCCGCTTACGGCGAAGGCGTGGCCAAAGCGCTGGGCATTCCGCTCGGCGAAATCGAATAATCAGTACGCTGAGATTCGAAAAAGCAGCCGCTTGCGTCCTCATAATCGATACATACCGCTTCCATGCGCGCACCCTCGCAGATTAACGAGAGTGCGCATGGAAGCGGCTTTATTTTGCCGGGATAATGATTAACGCTCCACAACCACCATCTTATACCCTTCTACGGCAGGCAGTTCGATGCGGATATATCCGTCCGAAACGCTGTAGGCAAGCGGTTTTCTATCGGGAGCCGTATAAACCGCCTTCGCCGCTTCCCCCCGGATGCTGACCACACCGCCATGCAGGACGGCATGCTCTTCGATCACATTGTATTTAATTCTTAGCTCAGGATAAGTCGTCTTGATGTGAATCATTTCCATCCCGTCTTTGGCGGTTACGGTTACGCGGGCCGTGGACGGAATGCTTTCGCATTTGATTACGGGATCGGCGATCAGCTGCTCCAGGCAGTATTTCACGATATATTTATGCTCCGGCATCGCATACTCCCCATACCCGGTGAACAGCTGAAAGCAGACTTGAAAAATGTTCCCGGAACGAAGCACCGCAGGCCATCCGGCGTAACGGTCCGGCGGCGTGTAGAACGTACCGTGAAACCCGTCCCACTCCCGGTTGAAATACGGCTGATAATAATCCGCGATCGCCTGCGTCCCTTCGCCGCCGCTCATTTGAATCCCTTGGTTGTAAATCGCGGTCAGCCGGTCCGGAATGCGGTCGCTTAGTCCCTCTTTCATTTTGAAGTAGGAGGCGTTCCACGGGTCTTGGCCGTCATAGCTCATGTTCCAGGCGTCCATCGCAAATGCCGTTTTCTCCGGATTCAGGCCGGAGCTGCCGCTGCTAATAATGCCGCCGCCTTTGGCCAAATGCTGTTCCAGCTTCTCTTGAAGCTGCTTCGTAACGGGAATCACATCCGGTAAAATAATGACCTTGTACTTGGAAATATCCGCTCTTTCATCCATGATGTCGAACGAATATTTCAGCTCGCCCAGCAGCCTGGCCGCAGCATACAAAATGGCCTGCCCTTGCGGAAACGCCACGTTGTTGGCGCCCATGTCGCAGCCCTCCGGCATGATGATGCCGATTTCGGTCACCGGACGCGCATAGTCCGTCCACGGCTCCAGCTTCTCTATCTCCGTATAAACTTCTCCAACCATCTTATACACATCCGGCTCCAAGCCGTCGCGGGGGTGCATATGATCGCCGACGGAAGTCGTAAGCCCGTTGCTTATGGCGTCCCAGCAGTCGTACTCCAGAGAGGCTTTGCTTTTCAAGCCGCCGAAATCGCCCCAGCTGGCATGAAATCTGCCTGTCATGTAGACGACTTGCTTTCCGAGGTTGCGCGTATAGGCTGCCTGCGCCGCAAAATAGTCGTAGCTCCAAGCGCCCGGCAAGCATTCGATTTCGATATGCGATCCGAGCCCCTCGCAGTTGATATGCCCGAGACCGTTCGGGAAGAAGAAAATGTCGTCCCGGATCTCCTTTTTCAATTCATGGAAGAAATCGATCACATTCTTTTTGGTAAAAGCGGCCACCTGATCGTGATTCCGCGGGTCCATTCCCGATGCCGCCATACTCTCCGCGCATTCGTTGCCGTAGCAAGGATTGATCAGGATGCAATCGAGAAAAATGCCGTCGATCGGGTACATCTCCGCCACTTCCTTGATCATGCCGAGCAAATAATCGCGGTAGCCCGAGTTCAAGCACATCAATCGGAAGAAATTAGCGGTTCTGTCGCCCTCGATGATCTGTCCGTCCTTGTTTACGAGACACCATTCCCTATGTTTTCTGGCCATCTCATGATCCAGTCCCACGTTGAAATAAGCGGCGACCCCGATGTCAAGCTTATGACACTCTTCTATGATTTGCCCGAGCATGTCAAATTTCAAATGAGGATGAGGAAGGCCGATCTTCGTCGGATAATAGGCAAAGCCGAGATTACATTTAGCGAACGCATTGATAAAGTCGACCTTGGCGTCCTTGAGCGTCTGCGCGAACCGTTTCGCGTCGAAATTCACTCCGAAGTCCGGTATGTTCGCCAGCGTGTGAAAATCCAGGTGAACCGCTCTTTTGATTAGTCTCATTCATGTGCCTCCAATGACATAAGTCTCGTATTGTTCATAGCGGTCAAGCAACGCGTCATAAACATCTTGGTATGTGAAGCTATTTAGATGGAGGGGATCATCCTTATATGAAAGATCCGAATAACAACGAAACGAAACCCGGCATCCCCCAGCCGATCAGAAGCGACGGTGCCGGGGGCCCCGACCTCGGTCCCCGCGACATCATGAGGGATATGGAAAACCCGGACATGCTTGTCCCGCCCGTTACGGATTCGGGTTTGCTGCCAAACCTGAAGTTCTCCTTCTCCGATACGCATATGCAGCTTAATCACGGCGGCTGGTCCCGGGAGATTACCGCGAGAGATCTGCCGATCGCCACTACGCTCGCGGGAGTCAATATGAGCTTGACACCGGGCGGCGTTCGCGAGCTTCACTGGCATCAGCAAGCGGAGTGGTCCTACATGATTTGGGGTAACGCCCGAATCACGTGTATGGATGCGGAGGGCCAAAACTTCATCGCCGATGTCGGTCCCGGCGACCTGTGGTATTTCCCGCCGGGTTTGCCGCATTCCATTCAAGGCTTGGCGGGAGGCTGCGAGTTTTTGCTCGTATTCGACGACGGACATTTTTCCGACCTCAATACGTTGTCGATATCCGACTGGTTCGCCCATACGCCCAAAGACGTGCTGTCCGCCAACTTCGGGGTCAAGGAACAGGCGTTTAATGATATTCCCGGCGATCAGGTTTATATATTTCAGGCTGACGTCCCGGGATCTCTCGAGAGCCAGAAGGTTCAGTCCCCGTACGGGCCCTCGCCGCTGAATTTCAAGCATCGGCTGCTGGCTCAAACGCCGATCGTCACGCCGGGCGGAACGGTGCGAATCGCCGATTCGTCCAACTTCCCGGTTTCCAAAACCGTCGCCGCCGCATTGGTCGAAATCAAGCCCGGTGCAATGCGGGAGCTTCATTGGCATCCGAATAACGACGAATGGCAGTATTACCTCGCCGGACAAGGCAGAATGACGGTGTTCGCCGGCAACGGAGTAGCTAGAACCTTCGATTATCGGGCCGGAGATGTCGGCTACGTGCCTTTTGCATTCGGTCACTATATTCAAAATACCGGAACCCAATCCTTATGGTTTCTGGAAATGTTCAAAAGCGACCGTTTTGTCGACATTTCGTTGAATCAATGGATGGCGCTCACCCCTCGGGAGCTTGTAAGCGATAATCTTCACGTAGGTCCGGAATTGCTGGATGTATTGCGCAAGGAAAAATGGCCGGTCGTCAAATATCCCGGTTTCTCGTATTATCTAAAATGAATTTGCTGCGGAGCGCTTATCAATTACGGAACAAAGCTTCGCTCCTCCTTCACCGTCCTTTCGTTAAACAACCGGTGTTGATGAAGCGCTGCCCTGGCCTAAACCATTGCCCTGAGATGATCGCTCCGACAATACCTATCATACAATACATTATATATTATGTATATTATATAATTGGGGTGTTCATGCGAAAAGACCTCATCTTCCGCTTAGTAGCGGATCATGAGGTCCTTCTGCTTGATTTTGGCGAAATTTCCTTACGATAAGATTGGAAGGCCAGTCGGATAGACGCTTGCCTAAATCGCCGAAGCGCGATAACGCTTTACCGATTCGTTTGCTACGTGCTTGCCTGATCCACTTTCCAATCACTTCGGCAAGCTTCTTTTTCTTCGCCTTCACATCGTCCATAATGGTAAATTTCGCTATGGCTCTGTCATTTGAACGGCGCTTACCCCTCTTTAGGCATTTTGCTCATATCCATATACAGCACATTCCAGCGATGTCCGTCCAAATCGGCGAAGCCCGCACCGTACATCCAGCCGCCCCGATCGCCGGGCTCGCTGTAGACCGTCCCGCCCGCAGCTGCGGCCTTCCTTACGATTTCATCCACTTCCTCCCTGCTCTCCGCATCAATGGAAAGCAGCACCTCGGTGCCTTGCTTCGTATCGGCAATCTCATTTCCCGTAAACGTTCGGAAGGTCGCCTCCGGAAAAAGCATCACGATCGCATTGCTCTCGCCAATGAGCAAACCGGCCGCTTCGTCGCCGCTGTGCCGCGGATGCAAAGAAAAACCGATTTGGGTGAAAAACGATTTCGATTTGCCAACGTCCTTCACAGGCAGGTTCAACCATAATTGTTTGGTCATTGTTTTTTGCTCCTTATGGGATAAGTTATTATTCTTTATATCCAATATACCACCTATAAGAAGCAATCATTTCTTTTCGATTGCTTTTATTTTATTTTAGACCCTTAGATGGTCCGCTCTCCAGCTTCTTACCGATTTTTTAATTTCATCGGGATGCATCCCCGTCTCGGCGGCTTTCACGCATAGTGCCGGAAAAGCTTCATCTTCGGCGAAGCGCAATGCGATGATTTGCTGCAACGTGAGTCTTGCATCTAATCGTTTATTTGTAAGAATAAAGTGGCGGAAATTCTCCTCTTGACGGATGATGCGATCCTGAAGCTTTGTTGCAAATTGCCGTACGAGCACGACGAGTATCATCACGGAGATCCAAACGCCCAATAACAAGATGGACATGAAGCTGAAAGCTTCCAAGAAAGCGTAAACGACTGACGCAATCAATCCGATAGGGGCGATCGAAGCCAATACAAAATGATACAAAGGCGTATACTTTTTGTGATTGTGATAGTTTTGCTTTGACTGTTTATTCACGGTTTACCTCCAGATTGTATTTTTCATTACAGCGGAATCACGCCAAATCCTTCATCCTTTCAAAACAAATCACATTGGGTATGTGGTCACTCCTCTTCTTCAAGTAGCCGCAACAGCTCTAGAAATAGAGTATCAACACGAAGCAAGCGCCGCTTCTTCTAGTTTGCTGTCTTCTCCCGTTCCAACCTCTCCATAAAAGCCTGTATCAAAATTGGAAAGGAGACAAGCATGGGCGGATCGTAAAACTTCGGAGGCCGGAGGACGATACCTGTATCTCCTTTCACGCTGCCGCTTGCTATCGTAAGCTTACCGGCGGCTTTGCCGCGTAATGCTTTTTGCGGATGTATGTATTCCTCAAGCGAATCTTCCCATGAAAACGCAATGGACATTACGGAGTATGTTCCATCCGGGATATCCGGTATCCAATAGGCTCCAGACTCAAAAACAACGGTACATCCGATCGGTTTTCCCATAGGTATGGGCTTAGGAAATAAACCGACGCAGATGATGCCTTGAAACCCGTTCGGGGCTTCTACCAACCCGGAAACGCCCCGCTCCCTGCACTCTTCAGCTATTTCAATTGGCTGGAGTTCACGCAGACCTAATACGCTTTTTTCAATGAACGCTCTGAATTGCTGCGGGGACAGTCCGATTAACTGAGAAAATTTGGACGAGAACGTTCCGAAGCTGCTGTAGCCAACCGCTTGGCCGATATCCGTAGCAGGCCGGGACGTTCTTGCCAACAGTTTTTTGCTCCATTGGAAACGCAATGCCGACAAGTAGAGTCGAGGCGGAATTCCGGTGATCGAGCGAAAAATCCGGTCAAAATGAAAAGGGCTGTAGTAAGCCGTTTTTGCCAAAGCGCCTAAAGAAAGAGTCGGGTCGTCAATTCTTCGAAGCATTTGGTCAATAGCTTCTTTTACCGCGCGGTGCTGGGATGACTCCGCCGAATCGGCCGCCTCCGTCTGTTCGATGGATAGGGTAGAACATTCCGCCTTATTCTTTCCTTCATAATCTGCTGAATCCACAGTTCAACCCCTTTTCTTTCAAAAAAGCTCATCACTTCCTGGTATTAAAGGAATAATTCGACAAAAGGACAACCATTCCTTTGAACTTCATAGTACTATTAACAGAATTCCATAAATCTCGAATCGATAATGAAAAAGGCACAGTACACATACGCCCGATCCATAGCTCATACATGGAAGGGTATATATGTTCTGTACCTTAATACCGAATTCGTATAGCAAATTTATTCTTCGAGCTCCCAAGCGGGATTCCACACGACCTCCCACAAATGGCCGTCCGGGTCCAGGAAATGGCCGGAATATCCGCCCCAGAAAGCGTCATGCGCCGGATCCGTAATGACGGCTCCCGCTTTTTGCGCAAGCTCCATGATTCGATCTACTTCTTCTTTGCTGCTTACATTATGACCGATCGTGATTTCCGTTGAACTCGGCGCTGTAAGAGGAACCTTGGCCTCATGGGCGAGATCTTTGCGATTCCAGATCGCAAGCTTTACGCCGTGCTGCAAATCAAAGAAAGCGACCGCGCCATGCTCAAACTCTTTCCCAATAATACCTTGCGTCGGTAACCCCAAGCCGTCCCGATAAAATGTCAGCGACCTCTCCAAATCATCCACACCCAATGTCAGTACGGAAATTCGCGGCTTCATCATCCGATCGTTCCTCCACTCATCGTTTATTTTATTCGCTATACGTTTATGATCGGCTATTTCAGGCTTCAATAATTGTAAAAAACGGACAGGATTATTTGAAAACCTGATTAGGCGCCAATCCGTAATAGCGCTTAAAATGATGTATAAAGTGCGGTTGATCATAATAACCGAACTTTACTGCGATATCGGTGAAACTCGACTGTGTCCCCTTATTCCGCTCCCGCAGCAGACTCTGAAAGCGAATAATATCCAGAAGCTCTTTCGGGCCGACGCCAAGCTCCTTTTGAAACGTTCTCCTTATATTTCTTTCGCTGTAGCTTTGTTTTTCCGCCATATCGCGGATGGAAATCATGCCTTGACTGGCATACATATGCTGTAAACTCGTTTGGAGCAGAGCGTTCGAGCGCGATTTATTATGAATTAAGCTCTGGAGTAATTTTCTTTCCACCCGCTCGATAATTTCGGAAATGCCGGCGGCAGCTCTCGCTTCTTCCACGAAAAACTCCGCTTCACGTCCCCAAATCTCTTCAAGGAAAACATGGTTTCCGTTCAATTCGGAAGCGGGATACCGAATGAATCGGCTTACGCTGTCTATGAAGAAACGGATGCCGAATAAGGACTGCGATGTCGATAGCTCAATAACCTCGAACCCGGTCATCAGTCCCGCTACAAAAGCCCCTTTGGCAAACGACGGGGACCTCATGTCAATAATGATATCTACGCAACCGTCCGGAATGACGCGGTGCAAAAAACGGTTATGCTCGGTTGCGCGAACATCAACCGTCCAATAACAAGCCACATAAGCTTCCAGCTCTTTACTCGGCAAAAACTCGCGATATCGATAATTGGAATCCGGCAGCCCCCGCTGCAATGCAGGCGGTTGAATAGGAATATAGGTATGCATGTATGCAGCCCCTTGCCTTTAAATGAACGCGCACGCCGTGTCAACCGACCGCCGCCGGAACCGCAACAGAATGTGCAGATGACACTGAATCAAAATAGCTCTATCTATCGGATTATATGCCGCTTCATAGCGCTGGCGACAAAACCGCATTTATTTCCGGGTTCTCCAATAAGTAAGCAAGATCTTGCTTATTTTGCGAAAACTTGCGTACATCGACTCCCGTAATTTGTTCCGCCCAGCTTCTCGTATAGCGCAAATCAGGTTTATTTTCACCGTCGGCCCAATGAAACGCCACGCCGTCGACATTGCCGATGAGCGAAAAAAGGATCAACGCATTTTTCATGAAAGGCACTTCATCGAAAGCTGCGTCGTCGATATTTGAATCTACAGCCGTCCGTATATTAACCGTAACGGCATAAGGAGCGCTGTCCGTGTGAAGCTCGAAATGGCCGCGTACGTATGGAGCGGGATAATCGAGCAGCGTTAAGATGTTGCCGACCTTCGATGCATCGCCTACATATTCGGTCTTGTATTTTAGCAGCTGTTCGGCATGGCTCGAGGATTCCGCATACATTTTGGGATTCGCTATCAGCCCGGCCCCCGCAGCCGACACGATTGCAACAGCAGCGGCAACAAGCCAAAGAACAGGCTTTTTATAGCTAAGAATGTTCCTGATCCGGGACTTCACACTGCTTTCGCCGAAAAACAGCGGGCTAAAAAGTCCGCTCCGCTTAGCCGCAAGAGCAAACAAGGTGCCCGAGTAGTCTCTGCGGACATCATCGGCCGACTGCCTCAATACGCTTTCGTCGCAGGACATCTCCATATCCTTGATCATAAGAAAATACGAAAGCCAAACGAGCGGATTAAACCAATGCAGAACCAGAGCCGCGAAAGCAAAAAGCTTTACCGCGTGATCGTAACGTCTTATATGCGTTCGTTCATGCATGATAATGAATTCCTTTTCCTTACCGCTCAAGCCTAAAGGCAAATAGATTCTGGGCTTCATAAAACCGAGAACGAATGGCGTTGTAATCCGGTCGGTTTCATAAACATTTTTTTCCGCGAGTGTCGAAAAGGTAAGCTTTTCCTTCAGCCTAAAATAAGAGATAAAGCCATAAGCCGCCAGCGCGGTCATGCCCAGCAACCAGATTAATGCGCAAATTTCTAAAATAATCCCCGCCGGATAAACGCTTGCCGCGGCATCTGCCGAAGGCAAAGCAGCCTGGATAGCTCCGTTTACTGTGCGGTCTACAATTGAAATACCAGTGCTTATCGCCGGATTTTCGGCGTACATGATGTCGCTGGGAATCGTTTTGATCTTTCCAGGCAGCAGGCTCAATGCGCTTTCGAACGAAAACGGAACGACAAGCCGATATAACACCGCCGCCCATAAAACGTACGAGAATATTTTGGGTGCTTGTAGTTTAGCAAGCACATATCTGACCGCGATAACAAGGAGTGCCGCATAACTAGCGGTAAGACTCATGTTTACTATATCAATGAAGAAGCTGCTCATTTCGCCGCCTCCTCTATCATTTTCTTGATATCCGCAGCTTCCTCCTTCGAAAGCTTTTTATCTTTCAGGAAAGCAGCCAAAAATGAAGGCAGAGAGCCGTCGAAAGCTTTTTCCAGCAAAACCTCGCTCTCGTATTTTTGGACTTGCTCGCGCTTGACCACCGCCATGACCGTAGCGTTCTCGCTTCTCAAAATTCCGCGCTCCGTTAATTTCCGGATCATATTGTAAGTAGTGGATTTTTTCCAGCCCAGCGCCTGCAAACATATTTTAGCAAGCTCGGTGGAGTTCACCGGCTCATGGTCCCAAATGATATTTACAAACTTAAACTCCGCATCAAATAATTTGAACGGTTCCACAGCAATCATCCTTCCCGATGGGTTTGTCCCAACAAACCCTGTTACGGACAGTTTACTGGGACAAACCTCTTTCGTCAAGCCGCAGAAGGATTAAGCAATCGTGTTCGTGCTTGCCGCCGCGAGACTCACTGGCATTTTACCGCATAGGACTCCGCCGCCGCGGCAAGATAATACGCCAATCCGGTCTGCTGGCCCTCGAGCATGCGAAGGTGAAAGTCGTCGCCGAGAAAAAACCGCGTTTGCGAAGCAAAATCTGCAGCGGATATAGAATGCCCGTGCCGATTCAGAAATTCGAGATGGTTGTAAAGCAACTGCAGGACGTTTTCGTCGTTATGCTTGAAGCCCGAGCGCAAAGCGCTAGCCATACCCGCCATGAACGAAGCCGCTTCCGCAGCCATCTCGTTCATGCTCGGAATGTTTATTTGAGCCGATTCAAGCAAATCCAAATCATACGTTTCCTTCAAATGCTCATTTTGCTCCTGCAGCGCCTCTTTCCGCTCTTCCTCGCTTTCAAACCCTTTGAACAGCTCTTTGTCGTCCATACGCTCTCCCCGCTCCCCGCATGTTATCGATTTTCTCAACGTTTCAATGATCGTGTCCAGCCTCTGCTTGCGCAGAATAAGCAGCTCCTCTTGCTTCAACAGAATAGCGGCCCGATCCGGCTCCCCTTCCAGAAGCCGCTTGATTTGCTCCAGAGTAAAATCCAGCTCCCTGTAAAACAAAATCTGCTGCAGCCGTTCCAACTCCTTCATGCTGTACAGCCGGTACCCGGCTTCGCTAATCTCGCATGGGACCAGGAGGCCTAGCTTGTGATAGTGATGAAGTGTTTTGACGGTCACCTTGGACAAAAACGATACATCTTTTACCGTGTAAAGCATCTAAGCTCGCTCCTTTCTATTTGGAGTGTAAAGCCTTACCTTGGAGGAGAGTCAACACTTTATTACTTACCAGAATACCCCAAAAAGTTCCCGCTTTGCAGCGTCCGCGACACGAAAAAACACGCACAACTTTGGCGTGTTTTCACATGAAAAATCAGAATCATAAGGTTCGATTGCTTAGCCCTGCATAAACCGTTTCACAAAGGTCGGTCGTAAACTGCCCCGACATGCCTTCCAGGGCTGTATTGGTAAAAGCGACGACGCTTATTTGTTTGACCGGATCCACAAACCAAGAATGTCCGTAGGTTCCGCCCAAGCGCCAGGTGCCTGGCGACTCTGCAGTCTGAGCGGCCTCCGGGTCTTTCAGCACGGTAAAACCCAGCCCGAATCCTCGACCTGGCCAATATGCCATCGGAAGATCGCCGATCTGGTTGCTGGTCATCTCTTGAACCAGACTTTCCGGCAATAAGGGCGCTCCGCCTTTGCGCAAGGTTTCCAGCAGCCGCATAAAGTCGCCCGCGCTGCCTACCATACCGGCTCCTCCTGACGGATACGCAGTACGATCAAGCGCCCGGCCGGGAGCAAGCCGGAAACCCGAAGTTCCTTCAACAAACGGAATGTAGTCCGAATCAAGCAATCGGCGCGGCTCAGGACGATCGTTCGCATATGCCGCAGACAACCTTAGGGGATCGACAGCAAAAAACGCCGTATCCTTCATGCCAAGAGGTTCGGTGACCAGAGAACGCACCGCTTCGTCCAGCGGGGTATCGGCTACCTTCGCAATGACTGCACCCAGGACATCCGTCGCTATGGAATACTTCCACTGGGTTCCCGGTGTATAGAGAAGCGGTACGGATGCAATTCGACGCAGGTTTTCCTCCAGTGTTATGCCCGGCTGATCCATACCGTCCGATACGCCTGCATGTTCGTAAGAATCGTGTTCCATCTGGAAGAAACGATAGGTTAGCCCCGCCGTATGCGTCAACAAATGCCGAACGGTCATAGCTGCACGATCGCCATTTGGCAGTCGGGGGCAAAATTCGGGCAGCCATTTGTCTACACGGTCGTCCAGCTGCAAGCGGCCTTGCGATACAAGAACCAGGGCAGCCGCGGAAACGATCGGCTTGGAGACGGAGGCAAGCCGGAATAACGTATCATTTTGCATAAACCGGATTTGTTCTCGGTCTGCATATCCGGCAGCGCGACTGTAACATAACGTTCCATTAAGCGCAACTTGGACAACGGCACCGACCAGCCTTTTTTCCGCAATCGTACGGTCGACGACTTCATCAATGCGAGTCTGCAGATTTTCCAAATTCTTTTTATTCAAATTTTCATTACTCATCGGTAATCATCCTTTCCTGCTATCACTCTCGTGTATTGAAAGATATTCCCTCACAACTTGTTTATAATAAACTCCAGCTTCAAATTTACATATTGCATTTCATGTACTATGATGAATACAACCAATGATTAATAAGAGATTTAGTTAAAATACCTTAAATTTAACGGAGGGCATATACGTGGATCATGTCGACAAACAAATTTTATTTTATCTTCAAAATCAGGCGAGAATTTCCATGACGGAGTTGGGCAAAAGCGTAGGACTGTCCCAGCCTGCCGTAACGGAACGAGTAAAACGCATGGAAGAGAAAGGCGTAATCGAAGAGTACCGCACCGTCATCTCCCCCGAAAAAATCGGTAAGCAAACGGCAGCCTATATGTTATTCAGGACTAGGGACTGCCATGCTTTTCTTGATTTCGTCCGCACTTCTCCCCAGGTTGCCGAGTGCCACCGCATAAGCGGCGAACACAATTATTTATTGAAAGTTGTGACCGAGTCCACACGTACTCTCGAAGAATTCGGCAATCAATGCGATAAGTACGGGACCTATACGATTCTCATCGTCATGTCTTCGCCGATCGAGCATAAATTTCTCATTCCTTCGCTTGAAGAAGCGCGTGCAGAATAAGAATGCGCACCTCAAAGCTTTCTTGAAGGAAAACCATATTCTTTGGCCCGCCATGCAAGGAACAGCGCCAAAAGCAGAAGGATAAACAAAACCCAAGGGAAGGAGTATACGCCCAGGTTTTCAAGCAAAACGGCACCGATCAAGCCTCCTCCCCCTATCGCCAAATTCCATGACGTCACCAGCATCGATTGTACGACATCCGCATTCTCGCCGGCGGCTGCAGCCGCTGCAGTCTGAAGCAACGTCGCCGCTCCGCCGAACGTCAGCCCCCAAACGGCTACCGCTAAATAAATGATAGCGGGCTGACTGGCGCCAATTCCAAGCAGCAAGGAGGCGAGCGCGAAAGCCGCGAGGCTGATCAGTACCAATAGCCGCTGCATACGATCAATCAACAGTCCGATTATCCAAATCCCTGCCATCGATGTCATTCCAAAAATCAGCAGCATCAAATCTACCCGGTTTCCAAGCCCGTTACGAGCAAGATATGGCGCAATGTACGTATACAAAATGTTATGGGACAACATCCAGAGCAGCACCACAAGCAATACCGGCCGTACCCCCGGCCAAACGAAAGCTTTTCTGAGAGAAAGCCGCTTGGCGGCAGCCTGTCCGGGGAAGTCCGGCATCCTCCAGAAAACCCAAGCGACAAGCAGCGCCGCCAGCAGTGAAATGATGGCAAAAACATAGCGCCAGCCCACGAGAGCCCCGAGGAATGTCCCCGCAGGGACGCCAAGCACCATAGCGATGGGCGCACCGAGCATAGCCACCGCCATTGCCCGGCCTTTGAGCGCCTCTGGCACCATACGTCTGGCGTAACCTGCCGACATTCCCCATAAGACGCCTGCAGAAACGCCTGCCAAAAAACGGACCGCCAGCGTCAGCGCGTAATTGGAGGAAACTGCAGTTACGCTATTGAATACGAGAAAACCGGTTATGCTGACCAGCAACAACGGCTTTCTCCTCCACCCTCTTGTCGCAGCGGTTAAAGGGATTGCAGCGAGCAAAGAACCGAGTGCATACATCGTCACAAACTGGCCGGCAAAAGCCTCCGAGATTTCAAGCCCTTCTCCGATCTGGGGAAGCAAGCCTGCCGGAAGCGACTCCGTGATAATGCAAATGAATCCCGCCATTGCAAGAGCCAGCAATCCGGCCCACGGAAGGCGTTCGGAGGATGGAGTTATCGCCGCATGCTGCGTGGCTGAAGCCGGATCTAATCGCAATATCAACTACCTCCTTGTTATTATTTTGTTCGAATTATGGATTCGACTCCAATCAAGCTATCGCTTTGATAGAGATAAGTTTACATAAACATCTCACGATTTTACATGCATGAATCAAGGTATTTACACCTTTACGCTTGATATATTAAAGTTAATAATCATCATTTTCCTTTATTTTATAAACAACCAAAAGAGCGGCGTTTACCGCAGGTCTAGAGCCGCTTCCACGAAAAAACGCCCCCCGTATCAGGCTGCGTCTTAAAGTTAGGCTCGGTTAAGCTAGCAAATATTTATTTTCAATCTCGAGGTTTTATCCGCAAACATCAAATGGAACTACACCTGCCCCACATTATGTATACGCAGGAAATTTCGGGTGTCTTGTTGAATTATTCAGTAACATGCATTCTCTGTTCTCCTATCGGAATATCTATAAAACGAATTGTAAGTATGATATTTAGGGAGGCTTCGCGATGAAGGGGCAATTAGTCCGAAAAGCTATGGTGATGGCGCTGTCGATGTTTTTGATTTTCTCTTCGTTCCATGCGGCATTCGCGGAAATGGAAATTGAAACGGAAACGAAGGCGGAAGCTCCTGCCGATTTAAAAACTTCCTGGGCTTCAAAAGCGCTGCAGGAATGGTGGACGAAGGAATGGATTCACGGCTATCCGGACGGCACGTTCCGACCGGATTCAAACATTACGCGAGCGGAATTTATGACGCTTGTCAATCAAGTGCTCGGCTTATCGGCGAAAGCAGACCTTTCATTCCGCGACCTGCCTACCGATAATTGGGCCTTTGATCAAATCGCAATCGCCGTTTAGGCCGGTTACGTAAAAGGGTACGAGGACGGAACGATTCGGCCGGATTCCGCCGTAAGCCGGGAAGAGGTTTCCTACATGGTAAACGCCCTGCTGCAGCCGGATGAAGGCAAGAGCGACGTATCCCGCTTCAAGGATGCGGCTGATTTTGCCGGCTGGAGTAAAACCGCGATCGGGTCGCTTGCCGCGGAGGGTATTTTGTCCGGTTACCCCGACGGTACGTTTCGGCCCGAAAGCAAAATTACGAGAGCCGAAGCAGTCGTCGTCTTGAATAACGCCATACAATTTGCGACGAAAACGCGGTCGGATATTTACAATAAAGCAGGCGTATACGGTGCCTCATCCGGCGTACCGTCGATAGTAGGCAGCATTACCGTAAACGCATCCGGCGTTACGCTGCTAAATATGGTGATCCTTGGCGATCTTACTGTCGATGGGGCTGAAACAAGCGGGGGCATCACACTCCAAAATGTCATCGTACGCGGTGATACGCACATAAATGGCGGTGTAAATCTGACGAGTGTCGTCGACTCGACGCTTGGAAGCCTGCAGGTCTGTATGAAAAGCGGGGACATTCGCATCACCGCGGAAGGCAGCACCGTTATTCATCGCACCGCTTTATGTTGGAGCGCCGCTTTGGAAGAGAAGCAGTTGACGGGAGAAGGCTTTATCGATGTGCTCTTGTCCAGGGAGATGGCTGTAGGCTCCGGTGCCGAGCTAACAGGAGATTTCGAGGCCGTTAATGTGGATAGGAACGAAGTTAAGCTTCTGCTTAAGCGAGGGACAATTCGGACGGTTACTTTCGGCAAGGACTCGGGCGGCTCTGTCGGGTATGTCGGCTATGACGGCAAAAAGTCGACGATCGAGCATCTCGTTTTGGATGCCGTCATTACAATCTTCGGGCAAGGCACGATTGAAACCGCTACGCTAAACCAAGGCGCAGAAGGGTCCAAATTCGAACGCAAGCCGGGGCAAATCGACGGCCCTCAGGCAGGCAGCGCAGTCATTCCGCCTGTTGGCGGGGGCGGTTCGGCTCCCGGCGGCGAAGTGTCGGTCCCAACGCCGCCGGGCGATACGGCTCCGCCGATCTTTTTGGCAACGTATCCCCAGTGGGCGGCGGTATCCGAAACCGGCGCCCAGGTTACTTCAAAAATGAACGAACAAGGACAGCTTTATGCAGTTGCCGTTCTTCAGAACGATCCCGCGCCTACTTCCGCCCAAGTGAAGGCCGGTTTAAACAGCGGCGGCAGCAATGCGTTATCGTACGCACAAAGCTTTGCAGCGGCTAATGCCGAGGCCGTTCTCCAATTAAACGGACTATCTGCGGGAACGGACTACGATATTTATGCAGTGGCAGCAGACAGCACTGGGAATATGCAGACAATGCCGGTTAAAGGAAGCGTGAAAACGAGTGGAATCGCCCCCCTGAAATTCGTCACAGCCAGCTTGCCGAACGGGAAAGCGGGGATCCCGTATGCCGTGACGCTCGAGAGCTCGGGCGGGATCGGGACGCGTTATTACTCCTTGACGAGCGGCGGATTGCCGATTGGAACGGCTTTCTCATCGGCGGGCGTTTTCTCGGGGACACCTTCCGTAGCAGGCACTTACACGTTTACCCTGCGGGTAACGGACAGCCGGCCGGCAAGCGCGGAGCAAAGCTTCACCTTGACGGTCGAACCGCCGGAACCGCTAACGTTCGTCACGACCACCCTGCCGAATGGGAAAATGGGGACCCCTTATGCCGTAACCCTCGAGAGCTCGGGCGGGCTCGGGACGCGAAATTACTCCTTGACGAGCGGCGGTTTGCCGATTGGAACGGCTTTCTCTTCGGCGGGCGTTTTCTCGGGGACACCTTCCGTAGCAGGCACTTACACGTTTACCCTGCGGGTAACGGACAGCCAGCCGGCAAGCGCCTCTAAAACTTTTACGATCGTGGTAGAGCCGCCGGAGCCAATAACGTTCATCACGACCAGCCTGCCGAACGGGAAAGCGGGGACGCCGTATGCCGTAACCCTCGAGAGCTCCGGCGGGATCGGGACGCGATATTACTCTCTCGTCAGCGGCGGTTTGCCGATTGGAACGGCTTTCTCTTCGGCGGGCGTTTTCTCGGGGACACCTTCCGTAGCAGGCACTTACACGTTTACCCTGCGGGTAACGGACAGCCGGCCGGCAAGCGCGGAGCAAAGCTTCACCTTGACGGTCGAACCGCCGGAACCGCTAACGTTCGTCACGACCACCCTGCCGAATGGGAAAATGGGGACCCCTTATGCCGTAACCCTCGAGAGCTCGGGCGGGCTCGGGACGCGAAATTACTCCTTGACGAGCGGCGGTTTGCCGATTGGAA
>NZ_QMFB01000041.1 GCF_003285015.1 Paenibacillus contaminans
CACTGCTCCCTCAATAGAATTGAGCTACAGTACCTCTTTAGATAACGGGACTTTTTCAGTGGCCTCCCCGATAGTGGACTTGGAAGCTTCTTTTTTTATTTTATAGGAAGTTATGCGAAGCTGTTTCTGTTGCTATACGGGGCTCCCCCGAAAGTGATAGAAATAAGCTGCGAACAAATGCGATACTTTTGGGGGATTTGGTATTGGTCTAGTGGAAACGTTCCAGCTTTCTTAGCGACAGTTAAGCCGTCAGTCAAAAGGCATATCCAAATCCGTCATACGCCCCGGCCGATAGTAAGGATAGTCCATGGCATCTTGAACCTTCCTCACAAAATCGATACCGACGAGCGATTCCACGAAAAACAACCCCAAATCGATCGATGCCGATACGCCGCCGCCTGTAAAAACATTGCCGTCACGAACTATGCGAGATTTGACGACTTCCTCGCAATAGGGGGCAAGAAGATCGTATGCCGACGGATTGGTCGTCGCTTGCTTCCCGCTTAGAAAACCTGCCGCCCCTAACAGGAGCGCACCTGTACAGACGGAAATCTTGTACTTGCAATCCTTGGACGTCTGCAGCCAGGCGATGAAACGATCATCGTTCCGAAGTTGTCGGGTTGGCAACCCGCCCGGGACGAATACGAGATCATATTCCGACAGATCGGGGCGGATACGCCCGACTTTTATCGTCATACCGCGATCGTCGGTAACCTCCGCGTTGATGGCGCACAGATCCCACGAGACATTTTCGTCCGCCTTCATTATTTTCAGCCATGTTACGGCATCAAAAAAGCCCACGAAATCTAAAGAGGTCATGCCGTCAAATAAAATAAAAGCCATTTTCAAAACATGTCACCAACCCTTCGTATGCTTGGATAACGAAAAGAAGCACTCGATCGCAAGATCAAGCACTTCGCCCAGGCGTACGGCCGTTATCGGTGCGCTCCCTCATGGTTATCCATGTTTACGCCAGTTACGCACCGTTCCAATGATTGTTATTCATATTACTGGAATATTCAGAATATTACAAGAGTATTTTTGAGGTAATTTGTTCAAGATGCCGGATAAGCGAAGAGTAGGCGGAGCCGTTATTACTACACCCTAAGCAAAGGTTGCAGAAGTAAAACCCCCAAACAATCGCTTGGGGGTTTTAAGCTTACTTTTTGTTAATATTCGCGTACGCTTCTTCATATTCCTTGATGATTTGATCGCCGCCGGTTTTGCGCCATTGCTCGACCGCTTTGTTCCAGCCGGCCTCGTCGATTTCTCCCATGATGAATTTGGTCTTGGCATCGCTGATGATTTTGGCTAACTCGCTGCCTTTGTCGATATTGGTTTGCGAAATAAGGGCCTGCACCGGATTTTGGATTGCGGTGGGGTAGTTATCGATTTGCATTTGCAGCGCCTTCTCCAGGATAGGCGAGTTGTTGCCCTTCATCGCTGCGGAAGAATCGTCAAACCGCATGAATTCGTAGGAGGCGACCTCCGAGTTGAATTTTTGCACGTCCGTCCGCACGGGCTTGCCGTTGTCCAGCTTATAAGTGGATCCCTCAAATCCCCAGGTAAAGAGGTTCTGCATGTCCGGATCGGCCAATTTGTCCATGTAGCCCAAAATCTGCTTCAGCTGAGCTTCCGTTTTCACGCTGGTTTTGGGAAACATGAATTGCGGAGGGAACGCGCCCCTTGTAATGACACGCACGCCCTTCGGCCCTTCGATCCGGCTGATGACGTCGAGCTTTGCTTGCGGAAAAGCCTTGTACAAATCAATGTAACGGGATTCGACTTCCTCCAGCGCCGCGAATAGCATGCCGGATTTGCCCTTATTGATCATATCGAAGTCGTTTTTGTTAACCGCAAAATCCTTGTTCATCACATTTTCGTTATAAAAAGTTTTATACAGCTTCAGTGCTTCCATATATTCTTGGGTCATGAAGTCGGGCGTCAGCTTGCCGTTCTTGAGCTCGAATTGGTTCGGTCCGCCGAACCAGGAGACGAATAACTCGAAGCCGTTCGCGCCGGCTGCCCCGAAAGCGAGCGTATCCTGCTTGCCGTTTTTGTCCGGATCGCCGGTGGCGAAGGCTTTCATGACCTTGATCAATTCATCAAGCGTTTTTGGCTGCTGCAGGCCCAAATTATCGAGCCAATCTTGGCGAATCACGATGCCGTTGCGCGCTTGCGGAATATATTTATAGATGCCGTAGAGTTTTCCGTCGAAGGAGCTGTCCTTCAGCATCTGCTCGTTGAGCTTGCTGAGGTTCGGATAATCCTTCAAGTACGGCCCGATTTCCCAGAACATGCCTGAACGGACTGCGTTGACCAATCCGGAGTTTTTGTTGCCGTTAGCGAGCACATACAAAATCTGCGGTAAATCTTGAGAGGCGATGCTTGCGTTCATTTTATCGGTGTAAGCGGAGCCCGGCGTCCAAATGATGTCCAGCTTCGTATTGGTGTGCGCCTGTACTTTTTTCAGCGTTTCCCCGTCTTGCTTAGGCGGTTCCGCGTTCCAGTAAGGGATCATCATTTTGATTGCCAAAGGCTCTTTAGACTTCTGGGCTTCCTCTTGCGACGAGCTGCCGCCTTCATTCCCGGTCGTTCCGCTGCCGCCGCACCCGGCGATAAGAGCGCCCGTCAATCCGATTGCAAGCATTGCTGCCGCAGGCTTGTTCCATTTCTTCATGTTACTAACCGCCCCTCATGAATTGTGTTGTATGATACATCTTTACAGGGAAAGATGCAACCATCGTTTCAGCCTTGCTTACCCTTTGATCGAGCCTAAAAATACGCCTTTGGCGAAATGCTTTTGCAGCATCGGATAAACGAGCAGAATCGGTACGGTCGCCACGACGATCGAAGCCATTTTGACGGTCTGGCTGGGCGGGACGAAGTTTGCGTCGAATGCGCTTGAATCGCCTATACCGCCCTCCGATAGAATGACGATTTGACGCAGCAGCACCTGAATCGGCCATTTCGTATGATCGTTTAAGTACAAGATGGCGTTGAAAAAGGTGTTCCAATGCCCCACCGCATAAAATAACGAAAACGTAGCGATCGCGGGCATCGAGAGCGGCAGCACGATCCGGAGCAAAATACCGAAATCGTTGCATCCGTCGATTTTGGCCGATTCCTCAAGGCCGTCGGGCAGCTGCTGGAAAAAGTTTTTCAGCACGATCAGGTTGAAAGCGCTGATGGCGCCCGGGAGAATGAGCGACCAGTACGTATTGATCATGCCGAGCGATTTGACGACGAGATAAGTAGGAATCATGCCGCCGCTGAACAGCATCGAGAAAACGATCATCAGCATGATCGGCTTGCGTCCTGCCAGATGGGTCCGAGCAAGCGGGTACGCCATCAAGATGGTAAATACAAGATTGACGAAAGTTCCCGCCAGCGTAACCAGAATCGTAACGATCAGGCTGCGCGAAAGCGTCTCCGTTGAAAAAATATACTTATAAGCGTCCAGCGAAAATTTCGTAGGAAACAAAACGAACGTTTGTTTCATCAGCACCTCCGAGGCGGTGAACGATGCGCTGATTACGTACAGGAACGGCAGGAACGTAGCCAGCGAGAACGTCAGCAGCACGCCGTATATGCAGATATCGATCAGACGGTTGCCCCAGGTTTTACTCTCGATCATCGTATCCACCTCGCTTCAGAGCAGCGGTATAGAAATCAGGGCGGCGCGCGGTGTTCCGCTGCAGGACGGCGGTCGATTCGCCGCAGGGAGAATATGCTTTCAATAGACGCCCTCCTCGCCGAATTTTTTGGCCAAATAGTTGGCCCCGACGACAAGAACGAAGCCGACTGCCGATTTGAATACGCCGATTGCGGTGCTATAGCTGAATTGTCCTTGCGTGATGCCGCTTGTGTATACATACGTATCGAATACTTCGCCTACATTGCGGTTCAGCGCGTTCAGCATCAAGTAAATCTGCTCGAAGCCGTTGTCCAGAAACGTACCGAGACGCAGGATGAGCAAAATGACGATGACGTTCCGAATCGAAGGCAGTGTAATATGCCACAGCTGGCGAAACCGGCTGGCGCCGTCAATTCTTGCAGCCTCGTACATTTGCGGGTCGACGCCGGCCAGAGCGGCCAGGAAAATGATCGTTCCCCAACCGGTTTCCTTCCAGATCACCTCGGCGGTAATCAGCGTGCGGAACCAGCTTTCGCTTTCCAGGAGGTTAATTTGATTGCCCGTTGTCGCCTTCATCCATTCGGTGACAAGACCGCCTTCCGAGGTAAAGAAGATGTAGGCAATCCCGACGACCACGACCCACGAAACGAAATGCGGAATATAGATCAGCGTTTGCACGAACCGTTTGTACGCTTCCTTCCTCACCTCGTTCAACAGCAGCGCGATAATGATGGGCATCGGGAAAAAAAACAGGATGTTATAAACCGCCAAAATAAAGGTGTTTTTGAGCAGCATCCCGAAGATCGGATTCGTAAAAAATCGTTCGAAATGCTTAAATCCGACCCATTCGCTGCCGGTGAAGCCGAGGAACGGCTGGTAATCCTTAAAGCCGATCAGGACGCCCCACATCGGGACATATTTAAATATAAGGAAGTATGCGATGCCGGGAGCGAGCATGAGATACAACCAGCGATCCCGGATGAACGATTGCATCCGTCGTCTGCGACTCGGCATACGCTCGTTCATGACGCCGGTTTGCGGCATAAAGTTTGACTGCAAGCGAAGATCCTCCTTTTTGGCGAGTATTTTTTGCAAAAGTCCTTACGGGAAATGGCGTATTTGCAACCTGCCCCCATCATCGCTTGTGGAAAGGTAACCGTCTATAATCACTAGAGCCCCTTTTGGGGAAACGGGGATTTGCGCATCGGTAATTCGGGCGATAATCATCGCGGACACTCCTAATCATTTAAGCGCGAGCATAAAAAAATCCCGCAATATGCGCCCGATACAGGCGTTTTGCAGGGAGTGGTTCATATAGAGAAACGTTCCGGCTCATGTTTCGCGGCGTTTCCGGTAATCGCCCGGGGTCATGCCTTCTATCTTACGGAAGCTTCGAATGAAATTTTGCGAGTTGTTGTACTGCAGCTTTTCGGCGATCTCCGATATTTTCATGTCGGTATCGGCTAACCAGGACCTGGCCACCGACATACGGTGCATAGACAGGTAATCGCTGAAGCTGACGCCGGTGCCTTTGCGAAAAACCCTTTTGATGTAGGACGAATGATAATTCAACATCGATGCGCAAATCTCCAGCGTCAATTCCGTGTCGTATTTGTTGTGAATGATTGAGATGACTTCGTCGGCGAGCCGTTTGTATTGGGCCTCGTTTCGTTTTTCGAGCGAATCGATAATAGGGGCGATCAGCGTCTCGGCGAACCAGGTTTCCACTTCATGAAGCGTTTTGATGGCAAAAAGCTGCTTAAACAAGCTTTCCTCTTCCGCAAGCATGGCATGGATCGTTTGGCCCGAATCCTCCGCAACCCGGACGATGTCCGTCAACAGTCTCGACAGGAACAGCTCGTAATGCTTTGGAGCCAGCTCCATCGAGGCGATGTCCGTCATGAACTGCTTCAAACATTGCTCCGCTTTCGCATGATCCGCCATCCGCAATGCATCGCACAGCTCGCTGACCGTTCTTGCGGGATATGGAGGCTCCATCGTTTGGCCGTGCAAAACATCCTCAATATGCAAAATGATCCGATGCCCCAGCTTGATCCGGTAATTAAGCGCCTCGATTCCTTCCCGGAACGCTTGCGGCGCTTTCGCCACATCCTCGAAGGGACGGCTGATGCCGATGCTGACCTGCAGGTCCAGAAGCTCTTTGACGGTTCGCTGGATGTTCTCGGCACATGCAAAAACGTAACCTTTGAAGTCCGCCTCCTGCTCCTCATAGCCGCAGAGCAATGTCACTTGGCTCTGATCAACGGGGACCGGCGTGAAATGCAGCGCGGCAGGCACGAGATCGCCGACGATGTTGTTGATGGCGAACATGAGCAGGTCGTGATCCTGTTTCCGGTAACGCGTACCGTTCAGCGTATCGATTTCGAGCGTCAAGACGCAGAGCCATTTCCAATCCGCAGGGAAGGAGAAAGAAGGCAACTGCTCTTGAATGTCTTGCTCCGACAGCTCGCCCCGGAACAGCTTTTGCATGAAAAACAGCTTCAGCTGCTGAATTTGCGTTTCAATTTGTCCGGTCATTCGAATTTGCATATCTTGCAGTGTACGGATCCGATCCCCGATGTAAGTGAATTCGTCGCTTCTGGCCTTCCCGAAGGGCGGTTCCAGCGTATCGACGACCGATTGGAACAGCTTGCGGACCGGATTGTACATCCGTTTGGAGCCAAGCAGCGCCGTAATCAGAATAACGACGAAGAGCACTACGCAAGTAAGCAGCGTAATCCAGCCGATCGAGCGCGAATCCTTCGTGATCTCAGCGATAGAAACGACGGAGAAATAAGTCCATCCCGTATAGGATGACTTTCGGTAAATGACTTTCATTTTGCCGTCGCCGGTGGAGTCGTCGAGCACGCCGTTGTCTTTACCGGATTGCATCGCCGCTTGAACATAGGAAAGACCGGCAACGTCGCCGCCCAGCATGGACGAGCTCTCATGTGCCATGATGCGGCCGCTCCGGTCCACAATCATAATCGTGTGCCCTTTTTGACCGATTGCGACCATTTTTTGAAGGTATTGAATCGGAATTTGGACGACGATAAGGCCCTCGGGCGGAGAGAACGTGGTAGGAAGCTTTTTGACCAGGCTGACAAATCTTCGCCCATTCACATTTTCCTGAAGCCAGTAGGAGGGGTTGGGAAGACGCAAATAGGTCTGCATACGGTCGGCATGGTCATTAGAGCTGAGACGGGATAATCCGTCATTGTTCAATATCCAATCTTGAGCCGAGCTGATCAGGGAAACGTTTTCAATTCCGAACTCGAACGTTTTCATATACCACAAATTACGCAAAATCTCTTCCACTTCAAGAAAATCGCGGGGAGCGAACGGTTTTCGGATTCCATCCTTGAAAAGAGACGTGTTGGCATGCTGGATGACCATATTGTCCACCGTTTTCAATTCCTGCTCGACGAGCATTTGAATCTGCTGGAGAAGCTGCACGTTGCTCTCCGTCACTTTCGACTGGATCATATCGGACGATTTCATGTAGGAAAACGCGCCGAGCAATATGACAGGCAGTATGGAAAGCATGAAGCTGAACAAGAACAACCGTTTCAAGTAGCGGGATGACTTCAAGATCATAGCTGACCCTTTCGGTGCGCTTACGGCATCTTTTTTAGTTTATTCGGTTTTTCCTTGAGTCAAAGTATATACGGATAAAGCCGAGCTGGGAATGGCAAAATGTTAGGCTTGGGAGGGAATGCGACCGGACAAAACGAGTTATCCTATTTGGATCGGCGATACATATTGCGAGTTATAAATGTTTGGAAAAATGGACAATCTACTTACGCGGCAGAATGGAAAATTTCATGACGGATCAGAAAACACATGTTACCTTTTGCTGAAAAAGGAAAAAATGATAAATAATCCGCAGGGGCGTTAGTTAACACTAGTCGTAATGGGAGTCAATGCTTGAGCGGCAAGGAATCTTGACAAAGTTGTTACAAAACGAGAAAGCACTTGCATCCGTTGTCCGCACAGGCTAACATAGGATAAGATGCACTATTCATGTAAAGGGGGGCCCAATATGTTCTGGGCTGCAGAAGCGGCGAGTTCTACAGCGGTTAAATTTGATCCATTCGATGCGTTCATTATAGTTTTCACTCTGATTCTTGTTTTGGCAGTAATGCGTACGATCTCTGCCAAGCAAAAAAACCTGTTTGCAATTGGCTTCAGTATCGTAAGTCTCATCGTATTTCTTGTGATGGACTTCGTTATGGTCAAAGGCTGGATAGGCTAACGCGAGCCGTATGGCCGGGACGAGCTTCCCGGGACGTGCAGCGGTGAAATAATTGGAGCGAAGGGATTTTCCCTTCGCTCTTTTTGCTCTTAGGTACAGGAACGTCGATGTCGCCGATAGGGGTGGCCTCAGCCTCGGCCGGTGTCTAAGCTTCGACAAAAAGCCTCCAAAACCGCAATACGGTAATGGAGGCTTTTTTCGTTATCCGCCGACCTTATGCGGGCCGGGGGCCGGTCATCGGTGCCTTACACCCACCACATCTCGCCAAGCGGCTCGCGAATCAAAACCTGCTGCAGGTTCTGCACCGCTTTCGTAAAGCCCTCGTCGACGGACATAAGGCCGTCTTCGTGCTCGATGCTTACTACATAGTCATAGCCGACGAGACGCAGCGCGCTGATGATGTCCGCCCAAGTTTTCATGTCGTGGCCGTAACCGACGGTACGGAACTGCCATGCGCGGTCCAGCATCAATGTGTAAGACTGCATGTCGGTGACGCCGTGCTTGTTGACATTGATCGGATCGATCGACGTATCCTTCGCATGGAAGTGATGAATGGCGCCGGCGCGGCCGAGAATGTGGATCGCTTGCACCGGATCGATGCCCTGCCACCACATGTGGCTCGGATCGAGGTTGGCGCCGATTACTTCGCCAGCCGCTTCACGCAAGCGCAGCAGCGTAGCCGGCGTGTGTACCGAGAAGCCGCCGTGCAGCTCGAGGCCGATTTTGACGCCGCGGTCGGAGGCGAATTTACCGACTTCCGTCCAGTAGGGAATCACTTTGTTTTCCCACTGCCAAGCAAGAATTTCTTGAAAATCGTTCGGCCAAGGAGCTACGGGCCAGTTCGGATATTTCGCATCTTCATGATCTCCCGGGCAGCCGGAAAACGTATTAACGACCGGTACCTCAAGACGTTGTGCAAGCTCGATCGTCTTCGTAAGGATGTCTTGCGCTTCTTTGGCGATCGCTTTCTGCGGGTGCAGCGGATTGCCGTGGCAGCTCAGTGCGCTGATGATCAAGCCGCGCGATTCGACCGCTTTCTTGAATGCGTTCAGCTTGCCGCTGTCCGCGAGCAGCTCGTCCGGTTTGCAGTGAGCATCGCCCGGATAAGCGCCTGTACCGATTTCAACGGCACCCAGTCCTTTGGATGCGATGTAGTCGAGCGCTTCTTCAAAAGGCTTTTGCGAGAAAAGTACGGTAAATACACCTAGTTTCATGAGGACACCTCCGAGAATGATGGAAAAGCAGGCAAAATGTACGCGTGTACATTTTGCTGAAAAAGGGACACGCAGCTTGCCGGAAATTTCGTTGTCCAAGGGGATCGCGTGTTACCGGTCCGTCCTCGTGATGCCGATCAATCAAGCAAAGCTCGTGCAGGTGTGCATATATGCTCAGATTATACCATCACTCCCGCTCAAAATGAAGGCAGAGTGAACAATCCGCGATAAATTTTTAGTACGGTTTCGTATCCGGTTGCCGGGCTGTAGCTGTAGACGATAACCGCGAATACGACGATCGCCTGCGTCACGAAGCAGCGAAAATAAAAATAGGAACGCGACACTTTCTTTTTATTGACGGTCGTTTGTCCGAGCAGGCTCTCGATCGCAATGACGATCCCGTGGTAGACGCCCCACAGCACGAACAGCCAGTTGAAGCCGTGCCAAAGACCGATCAGCACCATGATGCCGAAGGACATGGCTGCGCCGGCCCATTTCGAAGGCGTTTGGCGTCCGAAAATGAGAAACACGTGATCGCGGAACCAATCGGCCATCGTTGCATGCCAATTGCGCCAATACTGCGTCAGCGTCGGTGCGGTGAATGGCTTTTTGAAGTTTTCCGGAATATTGTAGCCCATCAGCCGGCCGAAGCCGATTGCAATGTCGGAATACCCCGAAAAATCGAAATATATCCAGATGTAGAACCAAATCATCAGAAACAGCGACTCATGCGTCTGCAGAGTCCCTGCTCCGTCCATCACGTCGTAGAATATGCGGCTCATCCAGGCAACGATGACGAATTTTTTAAACAGGCCGAGGATAATACGTTTGATTCCCGCCTCAAAAGCCGTGGTGTCGACCTGATATGGCTTGCGCGTATCCGCCATAAAATCGCGGAATTTCAAAATCGGCCCCGAGGTGAAGGTCGGTATAAACAGAATGAAATTGAAGTAGTCCATGGCGCCGGCGCGCCCGTCCTTGCCCACGTAGTAAGCGAAGTAATAGGCGTCGATAACCTTCAGCACATTGTAGATGACGCCAAGAAAGAGGACGGCATCGAACAGCGAGTTCGTCCAGACGTCCATTTCGAATAAGCGTAAAGAAGAAACGGCGGCGACGTTGGCGGCGATTGCTGACAAAAACCAGCCTTTGCGCCATTTTGGCACCACGCATAAGAAACGGAAGCCGATAAAGTTCAGCGCGGTCCAAGCCATATAAAAAACGAACAGCTTCTGGCTGTACACGAGCAGGAAAGCCGCATTAAACAGCAGCAGCAGGACGCGCTTGTTGCCCGCCCATCGCCGGGTGAGCATCAGTACCGCGATCATCCCGCACATGGCCAGTATGGACGTCATATTCGTATAAAACATGTGCTAGAACCCCTCGTATATAAAAATACCTTTGCCGGTGTAGTAAACGACGACCAGGACGAGCATGATCAAGTACGCTACGATTTCGATTGCTTTGCGAGCGATTCGAGCCATTCGTCCACCTCCTTCGTAAACAGCGGCGCCCCGTCCTCGCGGTTCAAATGGACGAGATCGTGAAAATATTGCGGTTCGTACCGGCTCATTGCGTCGAATGTTGGAACGTCACCCGCCTTAAGCAGCTTGTTGACCTCTTCCTTCAGCGGCTTCATGTAGGCGAACTCAGGATAGGCCTTATTGTAAGGCATCCAGATGACGCGGAGCGGAATTCGCTCGCGCTTGGCGTATTCGATGACGTACTGCAGGGCATCGAGATTCGCCGAGAAATCCTTCAGCGTCATCGAACCGAACTTTTCATTGTAAAAGTTCCACCGTTCCTTCATGAATTCATCCGTTTTGCGCCCGAAGTACAGCTCCTTGTCGATCCAGCGCGGCTCATAGGCTGACAGCTTGCTGCGATCCAGCTCCACGATGCCCGTATAGAGGCTGCGCAGCGCTTCCTCGCCGGAATCCTTCAAGTAGTCGCGGTAAGCGAACAGGTAGGGCTGGTACCATTTCTTCAGCCATGGATACGTCGAGTCGGTCGAAGGCTCCGTCGGCATCAAGTCTACCATCGTGTGAATATCGATGCCGATGACAAGCTCGTCCTGCACCTTATACAGCTTATGGTCGAGAATTCCCTTCAGGTCGTTGATGCTGCCGTACGACAGCCCCATTTCGACGAGCGGGTGCTTCGACTTGTCTTCGATGTAGGCACCGGTCACCGCCGAATTACCGAAAAAAACCGGGCCGGCATCAGCCCAGTTGTGATGATAGAGCGTTTTGGTGAAATCGTTCTTGTAAAACCGCCGCGACGACTTCAGCGGATCCCAATTGGCTACCGCCAAGTCGGTCGCAACAAAAGCGAGCAGCAGCAGCAGCACGAAGCTGTTGCGCCGCAGGAAAGAAGCGAATCGTTTCACGGTGCATGACCCCGTTTATCCTTGGAATGTCAGAAAGCATATCTCCGCCGATTGTTCCATTTCCCGGTAAACGCCGGCGTAAAGACGCCAGTAGTCGTTTATCCTTGGATTACAGCGATTTTTGCTGCCATTCCGCATATTGCTCGCGGAACGCTTGCGGCCATTGCGCTTGATCCAGCCCGTATTGGGCCAGGAACGCGAATGCCCAGCGCTCGATGCCGAAGCCGACGCAGCCGGTAACGGCGTTGCGTTTGCCCATTTTGATATTGAACGCGTTGCCGAACGTGTTGCTGTGGAAGTTGACGGAGCTGCAGG
Source organism: Paenibacillus contaminans (assembly GCF_003285015.1). GTDB lineage: Bacteria > Bacillota > Bacilli > Paenibacillales > NBRC-103111 > Paenibacillus_V > Paenibacillus_V contaminans. The sequence continues at coordinate 11,811 of NZ_QMFB01000041.1, forward strand.
CGATCGATTTGTCGATATACGGAATGCGCAAGCGCAGCTCGTACTTCATTTCCTGATTGCGCTGGAAAGACGCTTTGACCTGGAAATCGTTCGTAAAAAACGGATCGTTGGCGATTTCCATGAAGCTGTCGACGTTCCATTCGGCGGCCAGTTCTTTCAGGTATTCGATCGACTTCAGTCTGTTCTCCTTGACGAAATCCGGTTTCCCGACAAAAATGATCTCGCGCATGCTGAAATCCAGCAGACGGCCGAAATCGGTGTGGTTTTTGGACTCAAACCGGTGGCATTTGGAGATAGCTGTTACGACGACGCCGTCGCCTTCGAGCGTTTCGTCCTGCAAGCCCTCATAGCAGTGGTAGCAGGTGGACGGATTCATGGCGAACTTCGGACGCGGCATGTTGGCATCCAGCGACATCGGCTCTTCTTGCTTCCAGCCGCCGGCTTCGCGGATCGACTGCGAGAACGTCTCGATGACGTCCAAATCCTCGCGCAGATGCGTCAGGAAATGAATGTGCTCGGGAAACGACGTAAAATGATTCGTTTTGTTGAGCGTTTCGCAGTGGATGACGGCCGGATACGATTCTTCCTTCACATCGAACCGGTTTGCGATTCTGGTCACGAAGGCGTAATCGAGAAAACGCATCAGACTGGAAAACGGCTCGCGGAAGATGAACAGCCCTGGCTCCAGCACTTTGATGATTTTCGACTCGACAAGCTCGGCGATAATGTCGCCTTTGTACGGCGAGTCCACTTTATGTTCAAACAAAATATTCTCTTTGAAGCCGAAATCTCCCTTGGAGAAACGGTCGATCAGCCGGTTGAGCCGGCTTTCGATAACGTCTGCGCCATGCGGCGAGTTGTGCGTAACGCGAAGCGTATCGCCGTCAATGACAATGTCCGTAATCGTCTCATCGACGAAGGCGGCGGCATATTTCAGTTGTCCGTGCTGGCCGGGCGCGAGGCGCTCAAGCGAAACTACGCATTCCATGGGTTTCTACCTCTCAATCTATAGGAAAAAAGGCCGGTCAGGCGTTATTTTCCGGTTTTTTGGGCGATGAACGACGCGATTTCGTTGACGGTATTCATCGAATACAACATCAGATCCTGGTTGGTTACTTGAATGCCGTAAGTTTTCTCGACATGGGCGATCAAGGCCGTGGCCCCGATCGAATCGATATAGCCGTAGTCGAACAAATGTACGTCCCGGCCGAAATCGTCGTCGTCGGCTTCGATTTCGTAACGGTCGCGAATGTGCGTTTCGAGCTCTGCTGCAAGTTGTTCCATTAGGTTGTTCCTCCTTAGGAGTGGATGATTTCGCCCGGAAGCTCCGGCTACTGTGGCTTCACGCGAATCGTCGTTTTATCGCCGTAATGAGTGACGGTGTACGTATGACGCTCCGGATTCTCCTCGATCTTCAGGTTGTCGCCTTCGATCGCGAGCGGCTGGTCCGGCGGACTGTACAGCTTGATTTGCTGCATGCCTTCGCCGTTCAAAGCAATCGTCCAGCCTTTATCCTGCTTGTCGATCGTCATCGGCACATTGACGCGGACGATATGGAAAGGCTCCTTGCGCCAGCTGACGGACAGCTTAGTAGGGCCGGTTAATCCGGCGTACAGCATCTGCTTGTCGCCTTCGGCAGGCGTTTCGCGCTGAAACGCATCGCGGCTCGTATACACCGGCGAATCGACGACAAGCGGATGATTCGCATATCGCTTGCCCGGTTCGATCGCTACGCCGAGCGCGTTGCGGTAATCGCCGGCCTGCGCCGGTACGCTGCCCGTTTGCGGAGTTAGCGTAAGCGTAAGGTGCTCGCCTTTGCCGGCGAGATTTTTAAGCTTGTCCAAGAAGTAAAGCCCCCAGCTTTGACTGACCTTCACTTTGGACGTCAACGCGGTCAAGTAGGATTGGGCCATTTGCGGTTCGGTCATAAAATTATAGTCGTATTCCGTGCGCAGCTTGTCCATATATTTGACGAACGGAAGCAGCTCGTTTTTCAGCCGCAGCGGGTCTGCCGCAGCGTATTCGATGTGTTCGAAATAATCGATCGGCATATCGAGCGCCGTATAAGAGCGGTAAATATCTTCCGTTCCTTGTACGGCAATAACCCCTTCTTTGCTGACCGTTTCGGCAAAACGGACGGCCGGTGCGCCGACGACCATCGGATTTTTCAGCGACCCGTCCGCCAGCAGGAACGGCATGCCCCAAATATAGTCGGGCGTATAGGTCGGATCGATGCGGTTGTTGGACGGCCGGAAGCCGAAATTGAACCAGATGTCCTGTTCGTGCTCATTGCGAAGCGTTTGGAGACGATCGGAATTATTGATCCGCCACGTATGCTGGTTGGTGCCGGGCATGACCCACGGAATGCCTAGCTTCTTGAACGATTCCCGCTGAAGCGCGAGCTCGGCTTTCTCTTGTTCGTCACTTACGTAATGATGCACGTATACGTGCGGATATAAAGGTATTTTGTTGGTCTTCGTATAGTCGATGAATTCCTTTAGCCCTGCGGCATAAGGGAAGTTCGGATCGTCGACCGTGACCGGATCGCTGAACCCGATCTGCCCGACGACGAGATCCGGCTTGCCGTCTCGGTTCACGTCATGAACGACCGGTACCGAGTAGTGACCGCCGACAAGCGCATGGGATCCAAGCATGTTTTTGGTTTCACCGGCAATCGGCCCCTGATTCAGCCAGCTGCCGTTGCGCTGCTCGAACAGCATCACGTCTCCGTCGCTGCTGCCGACGAGCAGCTCAAGCTTGCCGTCGCCGTTCATGTCGGCAAGTGCCGGAGCGGCGTATGGCGCGGACAGCTGTGCGATCGCGATGCCGCGCTCGAAGTCGAGCGGGCGGCCCGGTACGCCGCGGAACAGCGTGACGGCTCCGCGGCTGTCGCCGACGAGCAAGTCGGGCGTGCCGTCGCCGTCGATATCGCCGATTGCGGGCGCCGCATTCGCAGTAACCGCGAGCGGCTTGCCGTCCGCCATGAGCCGCTGAGGTGCGGCATAAACGGCTTTGACGAAGCCGTTTTGCTTGCCCGGCGCGCTTGCGGCCGCCGCCGCTTCTGCCCCGCCGAGCGCCAGCGACACGTACAGCTCGCCTGCGCCGTTGCCGAGCACGAGGTCGGCGCGCCCGTCGCCGTTCAGATCGGCTGCCGCCAGCGTGCCGAACTCGCCGATCGAAAGCGGTTTGCCGTTCGCCTGCAGCAGCTTCTCCGGCGGCCCGAACGCGTCCGGCGCGGCGAGGCCCTCGGGGAGCGGCTGCGAAGCGTAGGCGTCGTCCTTCGCGCCGAGGTTGCGGTAGGCGTAAATAAAGCCGTCCGCACTGGCCGCGAGCAAGTCGGCTGTTCCGTCGCCGTCCAGGTCGACGAAAGCCGGATACATCCGGTAAGGATCCGTCATCGGACTGGACAAATCGTTCGGAGCGGAGTACGGCGCCTGCTTGATCGGACGGCTGCCGCTTGCGAGCTTGACGCCGCTGGAATAGAAGGAATTGGCGAATTCGCCGATAAATTTCGGCTGCTGAGCCGTTCCCGCATTCAGATGGACAATCGCGTTCTCCCACCATTTGTTCCACTCAAACGAGCCGCGGACGAGCGAGTAGGACGGGATTTCATTGTATTCCTTCAGCAGCTCCGCCCATATGATGCCCGAGCCGTCACGGAACCCCGGCAGCGCTTCGAAATGGTTCTGGAACGCCATCGCCGGCCGGCCGTAAGGACCGAGCACCTTCGTCACGCTGTAGCCGAGCTTTTCCTTGGAAACATAGCTCACGTAAGCGTTGCGAAGCTGGTAGTTTGCGGCTGCAAAAGAAAATTGAAAATAAGGCTGCAGCGGCAGCGGGTTTTTGAAATCGAAATAAGTCGTACCCGGTCTGCGCGGATGATTCTTTTCTTGCTCGGCTGCAAGCTGCGAAAAGCCTTGCGCCGCATCGTATCCGCTCTGCAGATCGAAGCCGGTTATGAAATAACGGTTCGGCAGGAACGTTCCCGCGAGCAGCACGGAGCCTTCTCCGAAGCGGTTGACGGTCATCGCGGATACGCCGTTCACCTTCACGACCGTTTCGGCGGTCGTAGGCACGATTCCTTTGCCCCAGAGGAACCCCGGGAGGGCATTAAAGCCGCCGTGAGCGCCGAAATTGTCTGCGAACAGTTGAAACACCTGCTGCATGCCTTGTAAATGGACATCGACGGCAGGGTAGTCGAAATTGGTGCCGCTCGTTTCGTCCGGAATGTCGGAAAGCGCGGAAGCGCCGAGCATATCGAGCGGGAAATCGGCGGCAAAGCCGTTCTCCAAAAACAAATGGCCGCCTGCGCGGACATAGCCGGTCAATTTTGGCAGTGCCTGCCGCAAAACGTCGGTATGCTGCAGTCCCGGATCGAGATAAATCGCGTCATAGCCGCGCAGCTTTCTCTCGGACATGCCGTCCAGAGCCGTTCTAGTTATGTAGGCATTGGCCGACAGCGTTTGATGAAGATTGTCGTAAGCCGACGCGTCGAATGCATCCGCGGAAGTTGCATAAAGCAAGTCGAGCCGGTCTTCCTTTGGCACGAAAAAAAGAGCGGCAACGAGCAAAAGCAGCGCTCCGGCAGCTGCCAGTAAGGTCGATCGGAGTTTATTCAAAGCAAAAACCCTCTAACGAATTGGATTGCAAAGCTTACGCTATTATACCATTTTCCGCGAATGATGTTAACTTGGGTCGAAATATGGTAGGGAATAGGAGAAAATGAACGCAAAAAGCCCCTCCGGTATATATTCCCGGATAGGCTTATAAGCTGAAAGCGGGCAACCAGCGCTCCGGCCCGAACAGCGGCTTGGCTTATGCATCCCGACTTCCATTGGGCACGATTATTGCTTGGCGATGTACATGAAGAGTAAAGCGATCGCGACGCCGAAAAGCAGCTGCACAAACGATTTTGCGCCTTTGCTCATTCCGGTACCTCCTTTCCGGTGAGTAACGGTTGGTCTTCTTATTTGTCGAAGCGTTTTTTGCCGTAGACGATGTAGCAGACGACGAGCGAGAGCGCCGCCCAGATTACGATATTAACCAGATGGCTGTACATAGAAGCCACGCTTACTCCTTGGCTCAGCTTGATGACCGCATCCATAAAATGCTGCGTCGGCAGGAAACGGACCGCGGATGAAACCAGGGGCTGCTTGAGCATCGGCGCGAAAGCGGGAGCCATGACGAAAATCAGCAGGACGGGAAGTCCGGTGATGCTCGTTTCCGAAACGGTGCGCGAGACAAGCCCGATGATCGTACCTATAGCGATGAACATGACCAGCGACAGGAGGAGCATGATGGCGATAAATCCAAGTCCGGCAAGCTGAATGTCCGAAATGAAGACACAGCCGGCAACGACGATGAATGTGAGGAGCGTAGTCAGCGCGCTTTTGCCGAGCAGCACCTCGGACGTGGAGGCGGGCGAAAGCATGAGCACGCGAAGCGTATGTTTTTCTTTTTCCTCCGAAATCATGTTGGCTTGGACGAATGCGCCCGTCATCGACAGCGCGAGCAGAATCGGAAAGATGAGCGCTTCGATTCCGCCGTCCATTTTGCTGTATAGGAAGGCGAACATGACCGGCATGGCGGCAAGCAGCAAAATTTGCGGGTTTTTCATGGCGTCCTTCCACTCTTTGGACAGGATCGCTGTAAATCGTTTTGTTGAGAATGTCATTGTAATTCCCTCCCGGTCAGTTGTACGAAAATATCTCCCAAAGTCGGCTCGTTCGAATGGATCGCCAGCAATTTGCCTTGCGTAATCAACGCTTGAATTTGCTTCGCGCCGTTGTCATCCTTATGGACGATGAACGATCCTTCGGACGTTTTGACGGTAATCGTCGGGTCGGCATAAGCAAGACGCAGGTTTTGCGGCGTGTCCATGGCGGTAATGACGCCGTTGTTTATAAAGGCGATACGGTCGCACAGCTGCTCGGCTTCCTCCATGTTATGGGTGGTCAGGAAGATCGTCGTGCCCTCCTGATTAAGTCTCGTCAGCGTCTTGCGGATATGCTGCGCATTGACCGGATCGAGCGCGGAAGTCGGTTCATCGAGAAACAACAGGTCCGGCTTGTGCAAAATCGCTCTGGCAAGCGTTACCCGCTGCTTCATGCCCTTGGACAGCTGTTTGACCGGCGTCCGCTGCTCGTTCCCCAAGTTGACTTCGTCGAGCACTTCGCCGATGCGCTTCAGCGGCACGTCGTAGAGCTTGCAGAAGAGCTCGAGATTATCGTAAATGCTGAGCCGTTCGTATAATCCGCTGTTGTCGGTGAGAATGCCGATTCTTTTTAAATACTGGGGACGGTTCGCCTTCGCCAGATTGACGCCGAATACTTCGACGTCGCCCGCCGTATGGAGCAGCTGGGAGGTTAAAATTTTCACCGTCGTCGTTTTGCCCGAGCCGCTGGGTCCGAGAAATCCGAAAATTTCTCCTTGTTTTAAATGAAAGCTTATATCGTTCAGGGCTGTTTTGTCGCCGAAAGCTTTCGTCAATCGCTCTACTTTAATCGCGTTCGTCATAGGGTCAACCTCGATTCGTTTTGGTGTGGCTTACATTTCCCACTATAGGACGAACCGGCTGAGAACGCAGTAAAATCGGGCTCAAAAGAGTATTCCGGATGGTGAACGCTACATATTTAGGGTTGAAAGATACGTGGTTTAGATGCCCAAAATGTACTTGAGCTCGTCGAATTTGCCCTTCGAAAGCGGAATCGAGCTTTTGAGCTCGTCGTCCAGCACGAGACTGAAGCTATTGCGCGTCCAGGTGATGACCTCGCGTACCCGCTGCAGGTTGACGATGTAGGAACGGTGGCAGCGAAAGAAGCCGAAAGCCTTCAGCTTTTCTTCGAGCTCGTTCAGCGTCAGGGTGCACGGAAAAACTTCTTTGCGTACATGCAGCTGGGAGACGCCCTCGTTGCTTTCGATGAAGTTGATTTCGAGCGGATCGAACAAAATGATTTTGTCGTTGATTTTGGCCGGTATCTTTTCCATCTTCATCGGACGGAGCGTTTCGAGCGGCGTTTGGATCGTCTGCTTGGAGTCAGGCTCCGACGGTACTTCTGCTTCGCCTGCATGGTCGTCGGGATTATTCGGCTGCGCGACAGTTGCTGCTGAATGATCAGCTGCGGCCGGCTGATCCTCAGATGGCTCGGGCTGAACGGCAGCTACTGCCTCCTCATGGGACAATGTCTGTTCGCCGCCGACATTTGGATTATCCGGGAGCGTATGCTGAGCATCTTGACGTTCCTTCGCCGAATTTCGTTCAGCCGGCTCTTCGTCGGCCGTTTCGATCTGCTTCAAACCGGATTCGGTCAGCCGATATACGTTGTTCGTCAATGAAATCGCCTGCTCCAGCGACGATGTCGTAATGAGCACAGCTTTTCCTTCCTCTATAAGCTTGGCGACAACGCTGCGAAAAATGAGGCAGCTCTCGATATTCAAGTTTTGCTCGGGATCTTCCATTATAATGAGCGTAGGATCCTGCACGATGCAACGCGCCAGCAGCAGCCGGCGCTGCTCGGATAAAGTCAGCATGGAAATGCGGACGTCCGTTTTGTCGGCAAGCCCCACCTTCTGAAGCAGAGCCGGTATGGAAGGGGAGACGTCGTACAGATCGCTCCAAAACTTGACATACTGCTTGGCGGTCAGCCGTTCGTATAAGCCGTCGTTTTGAAAGCAGACGCCGATGTTTTTCAATACTTGTTTATCGTTCATATCCAAAACCGACCCGTTCAAAAGCACGGTTCCGCTTGATAGAGGCAAAAGACCGAGAATGAGGCGGATCAGCATCTGTCCGACCTCGGCGTGGCATTGAATGGCGGTGCACTCTCCGCGGGCTACGGTCAAATCGAATGCAGGGACAGGCGTCGAATTGCCGACCGCTTTGGAAATATTTTGGAGACTTAGTACAGTCATGATTCCGTATCCTCCGATTGCGAAAGCAGTATAGTAAGGTAAGAGCCCTACGCGGACCTTGAAAGTATAATCCGAATCGAAGGCCGAAGCAATGTGCCGGTATGGAGCAAATCGTTATGCCGCCGCTGCATATCCGCGGAGCCGGAGATGAACCGAAGCGGCAAATCTGGTACACTATAAGGAAGGAAGCCGGGGGTGCCTAAACCGCCGCTTTATATTGGAGGCTAAACGAATGAGTGGTATAAGGAAAGAGGACGTCGAGCTGCTGGCGCCCGCCGGAGACTGGGACTGCCTGCGGGCCGCGGTCGCGAACGGGGCGGATGCGGTTTTTTTCGGCGTCGAGAAGTTTAACGCGAGAGCCCGCGCCAACAATTTTCTGATGGACGAGCTGCCGGACATTATGTCGTTCCTGCATCTGTACGGGGTGAAGGGATATTTGACTTTTAATATACTTGTGTTCGAAGAAGAGCTGCCGGAGGCCAAACGGCTGATCGAGGCTTGCATAGAGGCCGGCGTGGACGCCGTTATCGTACAGGATCTGGGTCTCGTCAAAATGATCCGCGATTTGTCGCCGGACTTCCCGATTCACGGCTCGACGCAAATGACGATCACCTCTCCGGAGGCGGTCGAATTTACGAAGCCGTTCGATCTGGAAGTCGTCGTGCTCGGCCGCGAAAATAATTTGAAGCAAATCAAGACGATAGGCGAGCAGGCGAAGCTCCCGATGGAGGTGTTCGTACATGGCGCGTTGTGCGTGTCGTATTCCGGACAATGTCTCACTTCGGAAATGTGGGGCGGACGCTCCGCGAACCGCGGCGAATGCGCGCAGGCGTGCCGCTTGCCTTACGATTTAATGGTAGACGGCGTACAGAAGCCGATGGGCGACGTCGCTTACTTGCTGTCGCCCAAAGATTTGGCGGCGATCGAGCTGATGCCGGAGCTGATCGAAGCGGGCGTCAAATCGTTTAAGATCGAAGGCCGCCTGAAAACCCCCGAGTATGTGGCGAACGTCGTCAGCAAATACCGCAGGGCGATCGACCGGTATTTCGAGGGCAGCCGCGCGAAGCCGACCCGCGAGGAAATGCGCGAGCTGGAGCAAAGCTTCTCGCGCGGCTTCACGTACGGGTTCTTAAAGGGAACGAACAATAAGCTGCTTGTCGAAGGGACGTATCCGAAAAGCCGCGGCGTCTTTCTTGGCTGCGTGAAGCAGGTGCTGCGCGATGCCGTCATCTGCGAGCTGGAAGCGCCGCTCAAGCGCGGCGACGGCATCGTGTTCGACGCGGGCGATCCGACGAAGAAGGAAGAAGGCGGCCGGGTATACGATTTGCGCCGTAAAGGGGTTAAGCTCGAAGGCGAAGCGCCTGGTGGACTTATCGAAATCGTAACGGGACGCAATGACGTCAACCTCGGCCGCGTCCATGTAGGCGACCGGATTTGGAAGACGAACGATCCGCATCTCGATAAGCGGATGCGTCAATCTTTCGAGACGGACAAGCCGTATCGGACGTTCCCGGTGACGGTCAAAATTACCGGCCGCGCCGGCGAGCCTCTGCGGACCTGGTGGATGGATGTGCCGACCGGCCGCACCGTAGCGGTCGAATCCGAGCTTCCGCTTGCGCCGGCCGAGAAGCGTCCGATGGACGAGACGCTGTTTACGGAGCAGTTCGGGCGGCTCGGCGGCACGATTTACGAGCTTGGCGGGCTGGATGTGCAGCTGGAAGGCGCATTGATCGTGCCGATGCGCGAGCTGAACGCCATCCGCCGCCAAGCGGTCGAGCTGCTGACAGCCGAACGGCAGAAGCCGCGGGCGTACACGCATCGCACCGTCGAGCCTTATGCGGATGCCGCTTTGCCGGCTCCGGAAGCCGGTGCCGCGCGGCTGATCGCGCTTTGCCGTACGCTGGAGCAGGTGAAGGCCGCGGTTGAAACCGAAGTCGAGCTCATCTATGCCGATTTCGAGTTTATCAAGCAGTTCCCCGCGGCAGTGGAAGCGGTGCGTGCAGCAGGCAAAAAAATCGCACTGGCCACTCCGCGTATCCATATGCCCGGAGAAACGGGCTATTTCCGAAACATCCTGAATCTGAAGCCGGATGCGATACTCGTGCGCAACACCGGAGCTATGTATTATTTCATGAAGGAGCGGATGAGCGCGCCTAACGGCGTCCATCCGGAGCTGATCGGTGATTTCTCGCTGAACATCGCCAATCACAAGACGGCGGAGCTGTTCCTGGATGCAGGATGCGCACGCGTAACGCCGTCATACGATTTGAACATCCAGCAAATGGTCGACATGCTGCGCCGTTCCAGTACAGCCAAGCTTGAAATCGTCATCCACCAGCATATGCCGATGTTCCATACGGAACATTGCGTCTATTGTACCTTCCTAAGCGAGGGTACCGATTACACGAACTGCGGCCGCCCTTGCGAGGAGCACCGCGCTTCGCTGCAGGACCGCGTCGGCATGAGCCATCCGGTCCGCGTCGATGAGGGGTGCCGGAATACGGTGTACAATGCAATCGAGCAGTCAGGCGCCGAATATTTGCGGAATTTTATGGAGCTTGGCGTTTCCTCGTACCGGGTAGAGTTTCTGGAGGAATCGGCCGAGAAGGTGCATGAGGTCATCGGTCTTTACAGCCGGGCGCTTCGCGGAGAACTGAGCGGAACGCAAGTATGGAAAACGCTCAAGGCGACCAATCAGCTTGGCGTTACGCGCGGACAGCTCGTTAAATAAAGAAGCGGCTTCATTAACGCATCTGTAAATAAAGAACCTAGTGGAATGTGAACGTTCCGCTAGGTTCTTTATTTTGTCCGGAAAATATATCGCGAAAGCGGTTCTAAACCCGCTAATCGTTCTTTATTGACAGGATGGCACAGCCGTGTATCTTTTTATAAGGACATAAAATGTATAAAATAAACGATTGACATCGAAGTTGAGAATCATTATCATAGATAGTATAATAATGAGAATGAATTTCATTTATTTGCATATAAAACGTAATAGAACGTTGCGGAATTCGGAAATGAACAGCGGAAATAAGAAATGTAAATGTGGATTGCGTATTGCGAAAGGAGACGGTTGTCGGCCATGGGTGTACTCTATACGGAACAACTGCAGATCGGCTATGATGAACGCGTTATCGTCCAAAATTTGAATCTCTCCGTACCGGAGGGGAAAATTACGGCCTTGATCGGTGCGAACGGTTCGGGAAAATCGACGATTTTGAAGACGATGGCACGGATGCTGAAGGCAAGTCAGGGTACCGTTTATCTTGACGGCCGCTCCATTCAAAAGCAATCGACGAAGGAAGTGGCTAAGCAGCTCGCCATTTTGCCGCAAAATCCGACGGCTCCGGAAGGGCTGACGGTCAGCGAGCTCGTCGCATACGGACGTTTCCCGTATCAACGGGGGTTCGGTACGCTTACCCGCGAAGATAAAGATATTATCAGATGGTCCATAGATGTGACGGGGATGGGTGAATTTGCCGACCGTCCGGTCGATCAATTGTCGGGCGGACAGCGTCAGCGCGCATGGATTGCGCTTGCATTGGCGCAGCAGACCGATATTCTGTTCCTTGACGAGCCGACTACGTTCCTCGATATGGCTCACCAGCTTGAAGTACTGAAGCTTCTGGAGAAGCTGAACACCGAGCAGAAGCGGACGATTCTGATGGTCGTGCATGATTTGAACCATGCTTCCCGCTATGCGCATCATATTGTAGCAATCAAAAAGGGGACTGTTATCAGCGAAGGAAGCCCTGGGGAAGTCATGACGCCTGAGGTGCTGCGCGAAGTGTTCGGCATCGAAGCCGACATCGTCAGCGATCCGCGCACGGGAGCGCCGCTTTGCCTGCCGTTCGAGCTGGCGGTTGCGCGATAACATATTTTGGACATAGCGAGACCCCGGAACGCCTCGAAAGGCGCTTCCGGGGTTTTGAGTTTGAGAAAGCTATTCCCTTTGGGCCGGCAAACTTGTATACGTAGTGGGATCGGTCATCGCGATAAAAGGGCTTGGTTCGCCCATACAGTATACGTCAAGACGGTGCATCGCTCTGGTGCAGGCCGTATAAAACAGCTTACGCTCACGCTCCCGGCCGTACTTGTTTCCGGAGCCGTCGTAGATGATGACCGCATCGAACTCGATTCCTTTGGCCAGGTAAGAAGGAATGACGACAACGCCCGTTTCGAATGCAGCCGAGTCTTTGGAAATGAGACGCAGCGGTATGTCCGTTAAAGAGGAAAGAGCTGCAAAAGCTTCGGCGCATTCTTTGGCCGTTTTGCAAATGACGGCAGTCGTCCGAAACCCTTCGTGCTGCAAGTCATGCAGCCGATCCGCGATTTTGGCGTGCAGATCCGCGTAATCCTCCGCAGCCGTTACCGTCGGCTTCTCCCCGTCGCGATTGAACGGCTCGATCAGTCCGCCGTCCGCGAGCATGCCGCGGGTAAACTCGACGATCGGGCGGGTGGAGCGATAAGTGCGGGTGAGCGCGATCGTTTCCGTCACGGCCTCGCCGTACAAGCCGAGCAGCACTTCGAATTCGGGCAGAGCCGAATGGGCGTAAATCGCTTGATTCAGATCGCCCAGCACCGTCATCCGGCTGCGAGGGAACAGCTTCTTGAGAAATTCGTATTGGAAAGGCGTGTAATCCTGCGCTTCGTCTACGAACACATGCATAATGTTCATGTTGATCTGGAAACCCTCGATCAATTCTTGCAAATACAAATACGGCGTAGCGTCCTCATATGCTAGCTCTCCCTGGTCAAGCTTCTCTACGGTGAATTTACAAATCTCCGGCAAAAGGGACGGAGCGGCTTCTTCGCCGATCATCTCCAGAAGGGTGTCCGAATCCGCGAATAATCGGCGGTACGTAGCGGGCAAATCGATAAAGCGCAGCTTTTTGACCCGCGAGGCGAGACGGAGCGTATGTCGTCTGATAACCAGCTCCCTCAGCAAATCGCTTTCCCGCTGTCCTTCGTTGAAAGCGCCTTGACGTTTGCGGCGTTCCCGCCGCAGCTGCTTGAATGCCTTCTGATAATCCTCCGGATCCAGCAGCTCGACCTCTTCTTGAACCCAAGGTTTGTTGCGTTCCGCGTGCATAATCGTTTCAAGCCGCTCCAGCAGCCATTCCACGACAACGTGAATGCGGGGGGATAGCTTCGTCGTCGTCGTAATCGAATAAAATTTATCGGAGATCTCCGAGGCCGGGATCAGGACGCGTCCCCGCAGCTTAATGTCTTTGAAAACGAGGCCTCGGCTCTCCAGCTCGGTTCTGTAGCTCTGAATGACGTCCAGGAAAGCGGCCGACGATTTAAACGTTATGCTCCCGATTCGCGCATCGTAGCCGGGCTCACCTTCGGCTGTCAACACATACTCCATCTGGTCGAACGGATCTTCCACACGGAACGTTTGGGAAAGGCGGTGCTCGAGGTAGTCCTGGAAGGTCGTCTGCTGCATATTCTCTTCCCCGAGCTCCGGCAGCACGGTCGATACATAACGATTGAACATCGGATTCGGCGAAAACAAGACGATTTGATCGGCCGACAGCATGTGGCGGTACTTATATAGAAGGTAGGCGACCCGCTGCAGCGCAGCCGACGTTTTGCCGCTTCCCGCAGGACCGGATACGATCAGCAGCCGGTTTTCATCGTTGCGGATGATACGATTCTGCTCGCGCTGGATCGTCGCCACGATATTTTTCATCTGATTGTCTGCGCCCTTGCCCAGTACCTGCTGCAATATTTCGTCGCCGATCGTCAAGCCCGTGTCGAACATCAGCTCGAGCTCGCCGGCGCGGATGACAAACTGTCTTTTGAGTTCCAAGGTGCCTTCGATTTTCCCGGAAGGGGTTTCGTAAGCGGCCGGTCCCGGGCCGTAATCGTAATACAGGCTGGAAATGGGAGCCCGCCAATCATATACGAGGAAGCGATCGCCCGTTTCGTCCAACAAGGAGGCAATGCCGAGATAGACGATATCCTGCTCGTCCGAGCCGTCTTCCTTGAAGTCGATGCGGCCGAAATAAGGCGATTGCTGCAGCCGTGAAAGCTTGACGATTTGCTGCGCGGCGTGGCGGTGGCTCCGCTCGCGTTCGGAGAGCAGCTCCGCTTGCTGCTTTACGCTGATGTACGTTTCCACGATGTCGTCGGTACTGCCTCTGTCGATCGTTACTTCGTCCCAGAAGTGTTTGCGGATATCCACGACCTGCTCTTTAATATCGCCTGTACGCAGGGATAACTGGTCGATATTGGTTCGGATCATTCGCATCACTCTCTGGACACGCTGCTGTTCTTCCTGGCGTTCCGCCCGATCTGCGCTCAACTTCGTCACTCCTTCGGCTAATTTGCTTGACAACGGTTCAATGTTCCGATATAATTGGCATATAAAAATTAAAATCGCGATTAACAGGCCCTTATTTTTAATCAGGGTATTTTCCATTTTAACATATCATTGCATTTGCATGCAACCAAAGATAAAGCCGGTTTCTCCTGTTGGCAGGGGGGGCCGGTTTTTTGATTTGTTTGGATTATAAACGGTATAGCGATATCCGCCAGTAATTATTACTATACTCATTAATAATATGATAAGTAATAATTTTCTTTAAGTTGAAACATCTGGATGTTGATGTGCGTCTAAGAGACAGGAGTTTGTTCATGTAGAGCTAAATATAGGAGTGGAGGGAATGTCGGAAATGAAAAAGAAAAAGAGTTTCCTGGTGTCCGTTGCGCTGCTGACGTTATTGGCGAGCGTAACCGTGGCGAATGGAGAGGACCGTATGACTGATACCTTCTCGGTGGACGGGAAAGCGATTACGTATGAGTATGGGCAGCCTTTTGTTCAAATGAATGTAGACCTGGTTCCTGTACGAGATTTGCTGATTGCGCTGGGCGTGCCGAACGATGATGCGCATATTGTTTGGAATGGCGAGGAACAATCAGTTACCGCAATATCGGGCAAACTAACCCTGAAAATGGCGCTTGATCAAGCCGATTTGTACAAAAACGGCAGCAAAGCGGCCAAGTTCGCGACTGCGCCAAAGATGGTGGACGGACGTGTTTACATATCGGTGAAGGAAGTGGCGGAAGCGCTCGGATATAAGGTGGAGCGGGATAAAAACGGCCGAATCATTTCCGTCGGCTCGGCTGATTATATTCGATCGCAGTCACCTTCCGATAAGGTGGCGCCATATCTTATTTCGGCCGTCGCACTTACGGGATCGGTTATAGAAGTGGAATTTAATGAGAAAATAGATAAGGTTTCGGCCGAAACGGCGGCTAACTACTCGATTCAAAGCAGTCAAGAAAGCTTGACGATTTCCAAGGCGGAACTAAAAGACGATCAAACGACGGTTAAGCTGACCGTTCCCCGCCAGAGTACGGGAGCTGCTTACAAAGTTAGCGTAGAGGGAGTCAAAGATACCAGCGGAAATGTAAACGATCGAACGACAGTTACTTTCGTCGGCATTACAACTTTGGCGGAGCGTGAACATTCACCAAATCTTGCATTATTATCGGTGGTCTCAAATGGTCCCAACACGGTTATTGCCACCTTCAATCAAGACCTGGATCGGATTAGCGCTGAACAACCCCAAAATTACTCGTTAAATATGACTAATAAAAAACTAATGCTCAATATTTTTAAAGCTGAATTAATGGATAACAACAGAGCCGTGATGCTGACCACCTCATCGCAACCTGTAGACGGAGATTATAAGCTAGTCGTGACGAACGTCAGATCGTCTGCTAAAGGGAGTGCAATCGAAACTGCAGACAATAGCTATCAATTTAGCCTAACGCCACAAGATACGTTAGGATTGAGACCCTTATCCGCAATCGCGGTCTCGAATTCAATTGTACAAATACAATTCAGCGAGTCTTTGGACCCGAAGAGTGCCGAGACAGCAGCTAATTATCGGATTGCTCTTGAAAGCGGACACGGAGAAGAAACACTTACTGTTGCCGGAGCGGAGCTGATTGAGGGCGGCAAAAAAGTACGTTTAACCGTATCTTGGGGAATGGAAGAAGGGGCGGTATATAAAGTAACCTTGAATAATATTAAAAATGCGAACGGAATCTTAATCGACCGGGACAATCAATACAGCCGCTTTTTTGGGGTATCGCCACAATAAAACGAATTTCTACTTTAGTGGTTTTGAATATAGCTACACCATGCCAATGAAGACGGACTAAGTCGGGGGGTAAAACCCAGCACTGTTGTAAAGGCCGACCGTTGCGCGCGGCCGGCCTTTTTTTACTCCACTCCTACTTTCCTCTCCAGCAAATACAAACTGCCGAGATAAAAGGCAAGGCATAATAAAGCGAAGGCAAGAGCCGGCGGGACAGCCGATTGCACTAAGCCGGCCAGTATCGACAGGAAAGCTCCGGCGGTGAAGGTCACAAAAGTGATCAGCGCTGGCATCGTGCCGAAGCATCTTCCGACCAGCGTACTGAAGAAACACAGCATAATCAGACAGGTGGCGGCAAGCGCGATTTTTACTATGAAGGCAAATTTCGGCCAGTCGAACGTCAGCAGAGGCTCGGACCGGAACATCATGCCGTCGTGGATCGCATTTTGCAGGCTTAACCCGATCGCCATCACGGTCATGAAAAGGATCGCTTCACTGACGATCGCTATATATTTGGAAGCGAGCAGCTGCTTTCTGCGCACGGGCAATGCTAGCAAATAGGATACGGTGCGGTGCCTCCATTCCTCGTTCCATGTAGAAAAGCAGTGCAGGAACGGAATGAAGAGCATAACATAAATCGCCGCGACATTCAGCGTCATAATGAAACCGAGCTTCGGCGCGGGAAGATCGACGGGAAGAAGGGCCATAAGGATGTTCCATAAAATAACGGCCCCTAAGGTGACGAGCATGGTCGTTCTGCGATTTCGCAGGTCGGTTTTGATAAGCCGGCTAAACGTGTGCAACGGGATACACCTCTTTCATGATGGCCGTCAGCGATTTGCCCCGTTCCAGGCGCAAGGTTTCCGCATTCCCTTGAAGCAGCAGTCTGCCTTCGTGCATGAAGAGAACATGATCGAGCAGGCGTTCTACCTCCATAACCTCATGGGTGGACATAAAAATCGTTTGCCCCTCCTCCATGAAGTCGTCAAGAATCGCTTCCATGATTTGCTGTCTGGCCAGCGGATCGATCCCGGAGAACGGTTCGTCGAGAAGCACGTATTTGGCGTGCCGGCTTAAGGCGAGCAGCAGCTTGACTTTGGCGCGGGTTCCTTTGGAGGCTTTGGCGATAGCGGCGTTTTCCTTCAAGCCGAAGAACTCGAGGAGCAAACGTGACTTTTTATCATTCCAGTCCCCGTACATATCTTTCATATAGCGCATGGCGTCGCCGACTTTCATCCATGGATACCAGGCGTCGGCCTCGGGCAGGTAAGCGAGCATCTCCCTCGTGGCGATGGAGGGAAGCGCGCCGTCGATCGTTACCGTCCCCCTGTCGAGTGGGAGCAATCCGGCTATCGCCTTGAGCAGCGTAGACTTGCCGGCGCCGTTTGTGCCGAGAAGACCGACAATTTGCCCTTCCTCCAGAGCGAAGGAAACGCCGTTTAGCGCTTGTTTTTTTCCGAACCATTTGTAAGCCTGCTCGACTTGAATCATAACGGTTTGCTCCCCTCCAAATATGCCTTCAAGCTATCCAAAATATCCGTATCGGAATTCCCCATCGCCCGCAAAACCTCGACGCATTCCCGAACCGCACGATCGGTCGCTTCCTGCCGCAGCGCTTGAAGCATGCCTGCGTCACGGGTCATCAGACTTCCCTGTCCTCTAACGGTAACGATCAAGTTCATATCCTCCATTTCCTTATAGGCTCGCTGGATCGTGTTCGGGTTGACGCCGAGCGTTTTGGCAAGCTCGCGCCGGGAGGGGATTTCCTGGCCCAGCTCATAGGTGCCGTTGATGAATTTCGTCCTGATGTCGTCGATGATCTGGCTGTAGATCGGTTCCTTCGAATTAAAATCCATCGTTTCCTCCGATGTTTATGTGTATCGCTGTATTAGTTATTTAATACACTACAAAGAAAATTCGGTCCTGTCAATGCCGCTGCGAGAAAACAACGTAAAAATAGGCGCCTTGTCTAGTCGGCGCCCGTTAAAATTTTTTCGGCAGCACTTATATTCCGCGGATAATGCGGCAATGCCGGCGGATCGCCGTCATGCAGCGTCACATGCGCACCGGCAGCTGCGCGTAATGTGACGCTGCAGTCGCTAAGCATCGCCTGGGAGGGCCTATTATCAAGCCTTGTCCTCCGTCGAAGGCAGCGTCACGCTAAAAGCGGCTCCTTCGCCCGGCTTGCTCTGCACGCGAATCGTGCCATGATGCATGTCGACGATTCTGTGCGCGATCGACAGCCCCAGGCCGCTTCCGCCGCTGGCGCGGGTCCGAGCTTTGTCCGCTTTATAGAAGCGCTCGAACACATGCGGCAAATCGCCTTCTGCGATGCCGATTCCGGTATCCGAGATGGTGACTTCCGTTACCGTCCGGTCTTCGTCTTTAGTTTGATGCAGAACGATACCGATTGTGCCTCCCTGGGGCGTAAATTTGATGCTGTTATGAATCAGGTTGACCCAAACCTGGCTGAGCAGCTCTTCGTCCGCTACGATCCAGGCCTCTCCCAGCGAGATGTCCAGATCGATCGATTTTTCGAGCCACTGAGGCTCGCAAGCGAGAACGATATGTCGCAGCTGCTTGTCGAGGCGGTAACGCTTCGGCTCGAACGGATGATGCTTCGATTCCAGCGACGTCAGCTTCAGCAGATTGTCGCTCAGCTTGGACAGGCGTTTGCTTTCCGTCTCGATAATGCTTAAGTAATGATGCCGCTCCTCCTCGCTTAGCTGGTCGGTTCGCAAAATTCGGGCGAAGCCGTTCATCGAGGTTAGCGGGGATTGAATTTCATGCGATACGTTGGAGATGAATTCCTGACGCAATTGCTCCATTTGATTCAGCTGCTCGGCCATATGGTTGATGCTTTCGGCAAGCTTCCCGAATCCGTCGTTCGGGTTGGGCCGTACGGCAAGATTCACGTTGAAATCGCCCTTCGAAATGCGGCGCAGCGCGTCTAGCATCGATTGAAAAAAGGCAACATGCTTCCGGCGGCCGAAAAATCCAAAGCAGAACGCCGTTCCCGCAAATAGAAGAAAGGTCATGAGGGCGGTGATCAATTGCTTGAACAGATCATGCGGATGCTTGCCGGTCGTCTCGTATAAATAGTCGGTTATATAATAAGCCGCCGTGAAGCAAACGAGGTTATATGCAAGCACCGCCATGATGCTCAAGATGCCGCGTGTAATTCGATCCCGTTTGGTCATGGCCGTATCTCCAGCCGGTAGCCGAGTCCGCGGATCGTGCTTATTTTAAAGCCGTACGCTTCTTCGGAGAAACGCTCCCGGAGCCGGTTGATATGGACGTCGACCGTCCGTTCGTTTCCTTCAAAGTCATAGCCCCAAATATCCTCGATCAGCTGCTCGCGGGAAATCGTTTTGCCGGCATAACTGGCGAGCTTGAACAGCAGCTCGAATTCCTTGAGCGGCAGCGTGATGCTTTGACCGCCGGCAACCGCCTCGTACGTTTGCCGGTTAAGCAGCAGCTCCCCCGCCTGCACCGTCTGGGATGCGGCGATCCGATAGCGCTTCAGCAGCGCTTTCACACGGGCAACGAGCTCCGCCGGCTCGAATGGCTTCACCAGATAGTCGTCCGTTCCGAGCTCGAAGCCTTTCACTTTTTGCGCCGTTTCGCCTTTGGCCGTCAGCATGAGCAGGGGAAGATCGTAATGCGCCCGGAGCTCGCGGCAAAGCTGCCAGCCGTCCATATTCGGCATCATGATATCGAGAATGACCATATCCGCTTTTACCGATTCGAGGAGGCTCAGCGCCTCCACGCCGTCCGACGCTTCGTAGACGTCGAAGCCTTCGTTTTGCATGACGTGCCTGAGCAGCTCGCGGATGTACGGATCGTCGTCGACAATCAATAGTTTGGTCATGGCGGATTCCTTCCTTTACCCCAGTGTATACAGGCTGCGAAGCGAAGAGTCTGCGTTTATACCAGCGCGTCTGTTATACCTGCTCCTTCAAACGCAGCTGCTGAGTTGCGAATTCGCGGTACAGGGCATGACTTTGCACTAGCTGATCATGTGTGCCGCTGCCGGTTATCGTTCCCTTCTCGATGAAAACAATCTGATCGGCGTCTACGACCGTAGAGAGCCGGTGGGCGATGACAACCGTCGTCCGTCCCTTCATCAAGTTTTGCAGCGCTTTTTGCACGACGATTTCGGATTTGCTGTCGAGGCTGGAGGTCGCTTCGTCCAGCATCAGGATTTGCGGATTCCGGAGGAGCGCTCGGGCGATGCCGATTCGCTGGCGCTGGCCGCCGGACAGCTTGACGCCTCTTTCCCCGACTTCGGTGTCGTACCGGTCCGGCAATTCGTCGATAAATTGATCGGCGTAGGCCATCGCCGCTGCATGATTCAGCTCCTCGTCCGTGACTTCTCTGCCGATTCCGAAGCAGATGTTTTCGCGGATGGTTCCCGCCACGAGCGGGCTTTCTTGGGACACATATCCGATCCGGCTTCGCCAGGAACGCAGCGTAAACGCCTCGATCGGCTCTTCGCCCAGACGAATCGATCCGCTTTGCGGTACATAGAATCGTTCCAGCAAGGAGAAAAGCGTCGTTTTGCCGCCTCCGCTCGGTCCGACGACCGCCGTTACTTTGCCGGGCTGAATCGTAAAGCCGACCTCATGCAAAACCCGGTCTCCGGAATCGTAAGCGAACGATACGTTGTCCAGTACGATCGGCAGGCCGGCATTCTGAAGCTCCCGTCCGGCATCATGATCTTCCTCGTCGGATTCCAGCGTAGAGATAATCCGTTCGGTTGCGCCCCGCGCCTTTTGCAGCTGGGTGAAAAATTGGGTGAACTGCCCCATCGGCATAATGATTTGCACAAGATACAGGATGAAGGCGACCAGTTCGCCTGCCGTCAAAGCGCCCGAAGAAACGCGCATGCCGCCGTATCCGATAATGACGACGAGGAGCATCATCATCGTAAAGCCCATAAGCGGCGCGATCATCGCTTGCACCTTGGCTTCTTTGAGCCCGAAGCGAAATAAATTCATAATGCCGGCGTTGCCGTTCCGGTACTCGCCCGGCTCGGCGTTCGACGCTTTAACGAGACGGATTTCCGACAGCACCTGGTTGAGCACCGTCGTAAAGCTCGCGGTTTCATCCTGCAGTCCTTTGGAGATTTTGAACATTTGCCGGCCGAGCGGGATCATAACGAGCAAAGCGAACGGTACGGCGACCAGCATCGTAAGCGTCATTTGCCAGTCCAGATATAGCAGGGTCGCAAGAGCTCCTATAATCGAGATGAGGCCGGTAAAAAAGTTGGCCAAGTGCTCGGCGATCAGTCCTTTGACCACGCCGGTATCATTCGTCATGCGGCTGATCGTTTCACCCGTGCGATGATTGTCGTAGTAGGAAACGGGCAGGACGAGCAGCTTTTTCCACAACCGGTCCCTGAGCGCCGCGACGACGCTTTGCCCGACACGATTCAACAAATAGATCGAGACGCCGCTTGCGACCGCCTGCGTGATGAAGGCTGCGGCCATCAAGACGATCTGCTTCGTCGTAATCGAGGAAACTGAGAAGCTGTCGACAAGATTTTTGGTGAAGAGCGGGATGACGAGGCTGACGAGCGTTGTCGCCACGCTTAGAAACAAAGCGACGGCGAGCAGCGGCTTGGAAGGATTCGTTTGCCGGATCAGCCGGATGAAGGGCCGCCACGTACCCGTATTTTGTTTATGCTGCATAGCGGATGTTCTCCTTTTTTATAAATAAAAGAAATCGGTAGGTGCCTATCCCTGTTTACGTAGGATGGGATGCGGAGGTTGCTTTTAAACAAAAGGACGCTCCTTGTGAAGAGAATACGACATCTTTATAAACGGAATGTAAACGAAATACGTTCACAATTTGGACACAATTTATTAATCTCTTTTTCAGTTTTGTTTAATGTTGGGTTAGGCTTGCCTGCGTATAGTAATAGCGTTCACACAGTATGACGGAATTCCTGAACGCGCTGCGCACTAGGAAGCGGCAGGACTGGACAAGATGGTTAGTAAGTAATGGAAATGGAGGGTGTCGCAGTGCTCGAAGTAAAGCAAGTAAGCAAGCTTTATGAAAACCGGCGCGGAGTCGAACAGATGGACTTCTCGATGAGCCGCGGGGAAATCGTCGGATTTCTCGGGCCGAACGGCGCGGGAAAAACGACCACGATGCGGATGATAACCGGCTATCTGAATCCGACCCGGGGATCGATCCTTGTCGACGGATTGTCGATGGCCGATCATCCGAAGAAGGCAAGGAGCAAAATCGGCTACCTGCCGGAGACGCCTCCGTTATATCCGGAAATGACCGTACAGGCTTATTTGCGGTTCATCGCCGATTTGCGGGACATTCCGGTCCGGGAGCAGAAGACCCGTATCGGGGAAGTCGTGGAGAAGCTGGGACTGCAGGGCAGAGAGAAACAAATTATCCGCAGTCTGTCGAAAGGATACAAGCAGCGGATCGGTCTCGCTCAGGCGATTTTGCATCAGCCGGATTTGCTCATTCTCGACGAGCCGACATCGGGTCTCGATCCGAAGCAGATCATCGAAATACGAGGGCTGATCCGCGAGCTGGGCGAAAATCATACGGTACTGCTTTCTACGCATATTTTGCCGGAGGTTAATGCGATTTGCAACCGTGTGCTGATCATTAACCAGGGGCGCATCGTGCTCGACGACAGACCCGACAATATCGGCAGCTCGATGGGCGAGACGTTCGAGATGTCCGTGGAAATCAAAGGTCCGCGCGAGGACGTCATTCGGCAGCTCGGGACGATGCCGGAGATCGGCGGCGTGAAAGAGGCGGAAGAGCCGCTGGAGATGGACGCCGAAACCGTTAAGCTGCGCTTGACGGCGGCTGACCGGACGGATATTCGCGAAGCGGTTTTTTATAAGCTGGCCTCGCTCGGGTACCCGATTCTTGAAATGAAGCGCGAGAGCCTGAGTCTCGAGGACGTATT
Source organism: Paenibacillus contaminans (assembly GCF_003285015.1). GTDB lineage: Bacteria > Bacillota > Bacilli > Paenibacillales > NBRC-103111 > Paenibacillus_V > Paenibacillus_V contaminans. The sequence continues at coordinate 34,785 of NZ_QMFB01000041.1, forward strand.
CCTGAAGCTGACGACGACCGAAGAGAAAGGTGCGGACGCGGAAACCGCTGCGGAGGAGGTGGAAGAGCATGCGTAGAATGCTCGCAATCTGCCGCAAGGAGCTGCAGATGTACTTCTATTCGCCAACGGCGTACGTCGCATTTGCGTTTTATTTTCTGATCAGCGGTTATTTCTTCAGCGTTTCGTTTATCGGTTATATGACGACAGACGTGCGGCTGTTGTTCGGCAACATCATGGTCGTTTATTTGTTCGTCATTCCGCTGCTTACGATGCGGCTCGTGTCGGATGAGCTGCGCCAAGGCACCGACGAGCTGCTTCTGACATCGCCTGCCAGCATAACGGAAATTATCGGCGGCAAATTTCTGGCTGCGCTGACCGTCCAATTGACGCTGGTGGTCGTGAGTCTGATTTATCCGTGGATCATGTCCGCATACGGCCCGATCGACCAACCGGTGCTGTGGCTCTCTTACTTGAGTCTGTTCCTGCTCGGGGCGACGATGATGGCGATCGGCTTGTTCGCCTCTACGCTGTCGGCTCATCAGATGGTTTCGGGCATCGTCGCATTTGCCATGCTGTTAATCCTGTGGATGATCGACTGGCTGGGCGACAGTATCCTGGTATCTGCCAGAGATGCGCTGCAGAAATTTTCGATTGTGGGACGGACGTCCAATTTGCAGAAAGGCGTTTTCGACCTGCCGGACGTGCTCTTTTATGTCACGCTGATCGTCGTGTTCCTCGTGCTCAGTGTCCAGGTGCTGGAACGGAAGCGGTGGAGGTAGACGTATGCGGATGAGTACAGGCTGGGCGGATAACGGAACTTGCAGGACGGACGGCGCGCTCGCGAAGCTGCGCTTCTTGCAGAAACGATTTAGGAGGGGGACGCTGTGAAAAATTGGCTTAAAGGCACGAATGCAGTAGTCCTGTCGCTTGCGGTAATCGGCATTTTTATCGTGCTGACGGTTTTCCTGGGCTCTATGAAGGGCGTTCAGTGGGATCTGACCAAAAATAAAAAGTTTACGCTGGCCGATAAAACGATCGAAACGCTGAAGGCGCTCGACAAAGACGTGCACGTGACGATGTTCTCCAATCCGGGAGACACATATGTAAACCGCCAAATCACCGACTTGCTCGAGCAATATCACAAGCGTAACGGAAAGTTTACGTATGAAGAAATCGATCCGAAGAAACAGCCGACGCTCGCGCAAAAATATCAAATCGAGCAATACGGCACGATCGTGTTCGAAAGCGAAGGCAAGACCAAGAACGTACTCAGCTACGAGCTGTTCGGACAAGGCTCTACCGAAAACTCCTACGCATTCAGCGGGGAGGAGAAATTCACGCAAGCGATTCTTAACTTGGCCGATACGGAAAAGCGGCAAGCTTACCTATTGAGCGGACATGGCGAGCTGACAAGCGCCAATGTGAGCAGCTTGACGAGCAGTCTGACCAATGAAGGGTTCGAGGTCAAGGATCTCAACCTGCTTAAGGAAGCGCAAATTCCGGAAGATGCCGACATGGTCGTCGTGCTTGCGCCTCAGAACGATTTGAGCGCCAAGGAAGCGGACTTGCTGAAGGAATACGTGAAGGGAACAGGCAAGCTGTGGTTTGCTCTTGGCATCGCCAAGGATATGGAGAATTGGGCGAACTGGACGAGCGTGCTCGATACGATCGGCGTGAAGAGCAGTCAAGCGCTTGTCGTCGAGAACCGGAAATCGCTGTCCACCGATCCGCTGACGATCATTCCGGAATACGGCTACCATGACATCACAAGCAAGCTGAGCGATCAGGACCGCATCACGGTGCTGTACGGCGCACTCGCGCTGGAGACGAATAAAGACGTGACGGACTACAGCTCGACGGCGCTGCTTCAAACGACCAAAGACGCATATGGAAAAACGAATCTTTCGTTCTTTACCTCGGCGACGAGCATCACGCAGAACGATCTGAAAAAAGCGGATGCGGATCTTGCAGGCCCGCTCGATCTCGCTTATGCGGTCCAAGACAAGGACAGCAAGCCGAAAGCGATTGTAATCGGCAGCGGCGCGTTCGTAACGAACGATCTGATCGGCGAGCAGGGCAACAAAGATTTTATCCTGAACAGCATCGGTTGGCTGCAGGAACAGCAAAACATGGTGACGATTCGCCCGCAGGAGGAATCCCAGCTTCAGCAGGTATTCTTCACGCAAGGACAGGCTAATGTCATTCAATACAGCACGATGATCGTCATACCGTTATTCATTTTGATATTGGGCGGCGTCATCTGGTGGAGGAGGAGACGCGGATGAAACGGTATTTGCCGACCATCTTGCTCGTCATAGCTTGTTTGGGAGGATTCTGGTATGCGGAGAGCAAGTCGCTGTTTCAAAACAATGACGGCACCGAGATCAAACACCTCGTTACGATGAAAGCCGAGGACATCCGGACGATCTCCTTCCCGGCGGCGGATTCGAACGTCGAGCTGTCGCGCAAGGGCGACGGCTGGGAAATGATCAAGCCGGAAGCCTATCCCGTCGAAACATATGGAGCGGACGGCTGGGTCAGCGGCTTCATAACGCTGACCTATGAGAGTAAGGTCGACGAGAACGCGCAGAATTTGGCGGAATTCGGCTTGGATAAGCCTACGCAGCAATACGAGGTGAAATTGGCCGACGGTACCGTTCAGCAGCTACTGGTCGGCTCGCCGCTGCCGGTAGCCGGAACGAGTTACGTGAAGCTAGGCGATTCGCCTGTCGTTTACGAGGTCGGCGATCAGCAGCTGCAAGCACTCGTGAAACAGCCGTACGACTTCGTGGATAAGCGCGCGGTCGACCTGGACTACAACAAAACGACGACCGTAACGATCGAGTGGAAGGGACAGAAGTGGCAGCTCGACAAGACGGACAAAGATAAAAATGCCTACGAGGCCAATTGGAAGATCGGCGATCGAGAGCTGAAGCCGGAAGAAGGCACGGCGGTTCTCGATAAGCTGGTCAACCTGCAAACCGAGCAAATGCCGAAGAAGGCTGCCGACGTGAAGTTCGACTCGCCCGAGTTGAAGCTCGACATCACTACCCAAACGGAGGACGGCAAAGAAACGGTTAAGACATATACCGGCAAGCTGGACAATGAGACCGTGTGGCTCGTGCAGCAGGACGGAGCTTGGGCTTATGCGGTAACCGCCGATGCCGTCCAGCTGACGTACGACCAAGGGATTGCCAAGCAAACGGAATAGACAGAGAGAGAATGAAAAAGGTAGAGAGACCGAATAAAGAGGCCCGCGTTGCGATCGCAGATCGCCGCGGGCCTTTCGAATGCCGGAACATATATGTGCCGCAGTTTATTATTCCGGGTGGTTGTTCGTTTCGCGGCCAACCGCGAAGGGGGTTGTCACCCCTTCATACATAAGATGCATCGTCATCCCTGAGGCCGCATGGACAAGGTTGTGGCAGTGATCCATCCACAGCCCGGGGTTGTTCGCCAGGAAGGCCACTTCGTACGTATCGCCCGGCATGACGTCTAACGTATCCGACCACCATGGGCTGCCGGATGCCCGCTCTCCGTTACGGGACAATACCAGCATATGATGACCGTGAAGATGCATCGGATGATCGACCATGCCGCGGTTGACGATCGTCGTTTTGATCAGCTCGCCTTCCCGGACCATAAACATCGGCGTGTTAGGGAATACGGCGCCGTTAATCGTGTAAAGCGACTCGAAGCGGCTGTCGAAAAAGCCGAGTTTATTGTCCAAAATCATCGTGAAGGACCGGTCGAATTTGCTGTCCGCTCCGAATGGAACGGGTGCGGGCGTTCCGTAGTGCAGCGGGTCGAATTCCGCCGCCTGTTTGGGTGAGGCGGGGATGCTTCCATTCCCGTCCGGGCTCATCAGCAGGCCGAATGACTTGCCTTCGCCGACCTTGAGATAAACGGGTTTATCGGGCATAACGAAGGTGATGTCGTATCGGCCTCCGGTCGTGAGAACGAGCTTCGTGTCCTCGAGAATACCCGGCTCGTGCAGGTCCGTGCCGTCGATGGCGGCAACCTTAAAGCTCGCGCCGATCAGCGTATAAGCCTGCCTGACCCAGTCGTCCGTATTGATAAGGCGGAGCCGTACGGGCGTGCCGGGGGCGATGCTCGTCCTTTGGAGCGTATCCGTCGAGCCGATTGCAAACGTGCCTTCCCAAAGATGCGTGATGACGGTAATGTCCTTCTCCGCTTCGGCTTGCGGAGTGTCGTCTTCTACGACAAGCGCCCCGAAGAGGCCTTTCTGAACGGCCTCCTTGGATTCTTGATGCGAATGGTACCAGAACGTGCCGACCTGCTCCGCTCGGAAGCGGTACGTATGCGTTTCGCCCGGCATAACGGCATCCTGCGTGGCCCCGGCGACTCCGTCCTCGGCGTTCGGAACGTCAAGACCGTGCCAATGGACGGTAACTCCCATATCGATATCCTTGTTAACGAGCGTTATCTCAGCCAGCTCGCTTTTTTTCAAGCGCAGCTCGGGTCCCGGAGCTTGCCCGTTGTAAGTCCAGGCTTCGACTTGCTTGCCGGAGCTGAGCGTCACGATTTTCTTCTCGGCAGTCAGCGTAATGCGGCGGTCCGGTTCTTCCATGCGCGGTCCCGAAAGAGACGTTACCGGCACCGATGGTGCGGCAGCGGTTTGGACGGCGGCATGTGCGGCGTGACCGCCCCCGTGATCGTGCGTTAGTGGCGTGCCTCCGCCATAATCCGCTTCGCCTGCCGTCATGTCGATCCGGTCGGGGAGCCGGCTGGTTTGGGCGGCTGCGGTGATGAGGAGAAATACCGCGACACCAATGGCGCCGATAACGCCGACGTTTTGCAGCGCTCTAATGCTCCAGTGGCGCAGAACCGGTGCCTGCCCGGTACGGATAGCCGTCCGGCGGCGGCGTCCATGCTTCATCCAAAGCAGAATTGTCGCTGCCAGCAGCACAGCCAAGGGTATAACCGCCTCCAGCCATCGGAAAGGAACCGGGGCCGCGAAGCAAAAATAAAAAGCGGTCAAAGACCCTAGCGCGGTTGCTTGAAAAGGCAAGATCAATCCGGGCCGGGCAGCTTCCGCGTTCAAGCCGGCTTCTGTCAAAGCACCCGATTTGCCCGTTGTCGCCTTACGCAGCTTCCATAGTTTGGGGAAAGAGAGCATCCAAATAAAAATAACGGGCAAGGCGCATAAGGGGGCATGAAGATATAGCCGATCGTTCCAGTAAATCGGATCGAATGTGCGCGTCATAACCGCAATCGGCGTTATAGCGGCGGCGGCCAGCACCGTAAGAATCGCCGTCCAATTCATCAGCTTGCCCGTTTTGCGGCGAAGCTGCTCGTAGGTGCCGCTGTATGCGAGGTGCGATGCCTTAGTGCCCGCAATCCATGCTGTGAGTACCAACAGCAGCAGAGAACCAAGTTCAAGCCCGATCAATAACTGATACACGATAATTCCTCCGTCTCGCGATTTTGACTTCGATTGTGATTGTATCGCCTGACGCGATACAGCCAAACGGTCGCTGGTTGCGTTTTCATACGGGACTTGAGATGGGGTTATCGGCTGGACCTTCGGCGGGCGGGATAGTCGGGATTAGCATTCGACATGCATGGCAAACCTCTTTCTTCATACGTTATATAATAAAGCGTTGCATCGAATGTTGACGCTTTCACGGTGGAGATTTTATAATTAATGGAAATAAGAGGACGATCTCCCAAAGGAGGATAACGGAATGAAAAAGCCCCTTACGAACTCTCCGTTCATGTTTGCTTTCGGTATGCTTGCGATGATGATTCCGTCCCAAGCGTTCAGTTCGTTCTACAGCTACTATTACGTGGAAAAGCTGGGGCTCGGGTTGGGGCTTGCCACGATCGCCCGTACCATATTCCTGATATGGGACGCGGCGAACAATCCTTTGCTCGGCCATTTATCCGACAGCACGAGAACACGCTGGGGGAGACGGAAGCCGTGGATTTACGGCGCGATGCCTTTTTTTATGCTGACGTTTATTATGGTATTCGCGGTGCCGGACGGACTGCAGCAAGGTGGGCTTTTTACGTGGTTTCTGATCGCCCTTATCCTGTACGAAGGGGCCGCCTCCGTGCTTTGGGTCAACTATGGCGCATTATTCCCGGAATTGTTCCGGGGAGACCGGCTGCGCGCCAAGGCTTCGGCGGTTCAACAAGCGTTTCAGATCGTGGCTCTGCTAATCGCGACGGCGCTTACGCCGGTCATTTATACCGCGCTTGGATTTCCCCAGATGGCGATCATTTACGCGGTCGCTTTCGCTGTTTTCATGATGATGTGCATGTATTCCGTCAAGGAAAATCCCGAGGCCTCGAAAGCGGAGCCGCTCAAGCTGCTGGACGCATTCCGCGCAACGCTGAAAAATAAGCAGTTCTGGATTTTCAACATTGCCAACTCTTTTGCCCAAACCGTCAACGGCTTGCTAAGCTCGATGATTCCTTTCTATGCCAAGTATTCCCTGCATATCGAGGAAGCGCAGGTATCGATTCTGCTTGCCGCGATCTTCGTGTCGATCATTCCGTTAGTCGCCGTATGGTACTGGATCGTGCGCAAGCTGGGCGGCTTGAAGGGCTGGCGGACGGCGATGGTCGCTTATGGACTTTGCGTCATTCCGCTTTGGTTCGCGGAAGGGCTTGGCGGCGGCATTGCGGCCGGTATCGTTTTCGGCTTCGGTATGGCCGGCTTCCTCGTAACTCCGGCTGTTCTCAGCGGACAAATCATCGACCGCGACGCCGAGCTGACGGGACGCCGGAGAGAGGGCATATACAATGCGGTGGGCGGCTTCATTACGCGCTCCAGCGGTCTCCTTTCGGCGCTCGCCTTCTGGATCGTCGGCATGATGTTCGGTTATGTGAGCGGCGACGATCCGGGATCCAGCCCCGATACGACGTTCCGGGTTCTAATCAGCGTCGTGCCTTTCATTTTGTTGACGGTCGCATTTTTGGTCTCCTTGTTTGTAAACAATAACGAAGAAGATGCAAAGGGGACGTATTCCATATGACCAAACGGTATTTAATCATAAACTGCGATGATTTCGGACAATGCAAGGCCGCCAATGAAGCGATCATTCACTTGCTCGAGGAAGGGAAAGTATCGTCGGCAACGATCATGCCGCCGGCTCCGGCGTTCAAGGAGGCGGCGGCATGGGCGCGCAGCCTTAAGGAGCCGAAGGTAGGGCTGCATTTAACGTTTACCAGCGAGTATGAAGGCAACCGGTGGAGGAGCTTGACCGGCGATCCTTCGCTGCACGACGAGAGCGGGTATATGCACATGACGATCCGGGAGTTCGAGGAGAAGGCCGCGCCTCATGCGGTCGGGGCCGAAATGCGGGCGCAATTCCGCGCCGTTCAGGAGGCGGGATTGACGATTAGCCATGTGGACAATCATATGGGAAGCCTGTACGGACTTGCCACCGGGCGAAGCTACTTGCCCCAAGTGTTCCGCGAATGCGGGAAGCGGGGGCTGCCGTTTCGGATTTTTCGCAACGTTTACGAGAAGGATCCTTTGCTTGCCTCGATCCCTAATGCCGCAGGCATTCTTGCCAAAGTCGTGGCGCTAGCCGACGCGCTTGGGGTTGCAATGCCCGATTACCTGCTTACGCACGTCTATCCCGTCGAAGAGGGCGAAACCTACGAGAGCTTTAAAAGCATGCTGATCCAAAAGGTGTACGATCTTCCGGAGGGCGTTTCCGAAACGTATATACACCCTGCTGTAGAGGATGACGAGCTTAAATCGTTTCTGCCGTCGTGGCAAAAGCGGGTGTGGGAATTCGAGCTGATGCAGGACGACGATTTTGCCTATGCGATCAAGGATGCAGGGGTCGTTATGACCGATTACCGCTATGTGCGGGAGCATTTGCGGAGACCGAGAGTGGCGGCGGCGTTTCAGCTGCTGTTTAAGCTGTTGTTCCGCAAGTAGGGGGCCGCCCTTGAAGGTGGGCCCCTCACATGTATCGATTCATCGGCATATGATGGGCGTATATTCCTAATTTCGGGAGGAAATTATGCGCTATGAATAGTTGGAGTGGATATTATTTGCCGTATGCCTCGCCGTACCCGGGCGTTATTACGGATAACGTTTTTGCGGGATACCGTTTCCCAAACGGTCAGGCGCCGGTTTCCCCGCCGCAAACGTATAAATCGCAGCAGGATGCACTGGCGTTAATCGAACGCGCCGTTCAAGGGGAGCGGGAGGACGAGCTTTTTTACGATTATCTGATATCCGTGGCGCCGGGCCAAGAAGAGAAGGCGATTATCGCCTCGATTCGCGACGACGAACGAAAGCATAACCGGATGTTTCGGACGATTTACAAAGATTTGACCGGACGGACGCTTCCGCCTGCCAAAGACGGCAGCTTCCAAAAGCCCGAGTCGTATACGGCGGGCCTCACCCAAGCGTTATTCGGCGAGCTGGGGGCTGTGGAGAAGTATCGCGATATCCGCGCCGGAATGCCGAATCGGTACTACCGCGACATGGTGTTCGAAATATTGACCGACGAACAGAAGCATGCCGACAAATACAATTTTCTTTTGAACCATGAGCTGCGCAGGAAGTCAGGGAGATAATTCAGGCGAACGTTCGGTACGAGCGGGCAATAGACATGTACGGTTACAGCAACGCGAAAACTATATCCGATCACCTCGCATAAGATGTATACGAGCCCCAAAAAGGTTTGAAATTATTTCAACCTGTCGGGGCTTTTTGTTATGGGCTACAATGAAAGCGATCACAGAAAGCGGTGTCATTTTAACGGAGGTTGGCTGAGTCGCATCACGTTTTGGCTTGTCGGTTCCCTCCAGCCCGCAGAAAATTATAAACAACATAGAGGAAGGAAGATGACGTGATGGGCCAAACGGCTTGGAACAAAAGCACAGCGCAGCTGTTAACAATCGCATCGTTCGTCATCGGGATTGCCGTCTGGTTCGCCATTGCCAAAATTCCTGCGGTAGGCGCTATTTTGACCGATCCGGTGACCATAGTGAAATCTTTCTGGACCGAGCTTACGAGCGGCAGACTGTGGCAAAATATTTACGTCAGCCTGTTCCGCGTACTCGGAGGTTTTGGCTTAGGTCTGGCGGCCGCCATACCGATAGCGTTCCTGATGGGCTGGTACAATCCGATCCGCTCGATCATCGAGCCTTGGATCCAGTTTTTCAGGACGATCCCGCCGATTGCGCTGATTCCGCTCGTTATCGTAGCGCAAGGGGTAGGCGAGTCTGCGAAAATTACCGTCATATTCGTTTCGACTTTCCTGGTAATGGTCATCTCGATTTATCAAGGCGTGCGCAACGTCGACCCGACTTTGATCAAAGCGGCTCGCGTGCTTGGCGCCCGGGACCGGGACATTTTCTTCGAGGTCATCGTTCCGGCATCGTTCCCGTACATTCTCGTCGGCGTCAGACTCGGTCTGGCCAGCGCTTGGACGACGCTCGTAGCAGCGGAGCTGACCGGCGCTTCCAAAGGACTGGGCAACATGATTATGGAGGCCAGCCTATACTTCCGGATGGACGTCGTCATTCTAGGCATTATCGTAATCGGGATTATCGGGCTTTCGATGGATAAAGGCGTGTTGTATCTCGAGAGGAGGTTAACCGGATGGCAAGAGCTGCGGAAATCATAACAGGCAAGCCGTCGGCCGAACCGGCGGTACCGAAAATAGAAATCAAGGATTTGTCCAAAATATACAACGGCCGCAACGGCGACGTCGTCGCCTTGCAGAATACGAATTTAACGATCAATCAGAATGAATTCGTTTGCGTAGTCGGACCGAGCGGCTGCGGCAAAACGACGCTGCTCAACATTATCGCAGGGCTGGAGCAAGCTTCCGGCGGCTCCGTAGCGGTGGATGGCAAGGAAGTAAAAGGACCGGGCAAGGAGCGCGGCGTCGTTTTCCAGCAATATGCGTTATTTCCGTGGAAGACGGTGCTGAAGAACGTCGAGTTCGGCCTGAAGCTGAGAGGTCTCGGCAAAGCGGAACGCCGCGAGCGGGCCGAGCATTACATCGAGATGGTGGGGCTGAAAGATTTTGCTCATGCTTATCCTAAGGAGCTGTCCGGCGGCATGAAGCAGCGGGTGGCGATCGCCAGAGCTTATGCGGTGCAGCCCGAGGTGCTGTTGATGGATGAACCGTTCGGGGCGCTGGACGCGCAGACACGGGCCCAGCTGCAGGAAGAGCTGCTTCGCACCTGGCAGAGCGAGAAGCGGACTTGCTTCTTCATTACGCACGATGTCGAAGAAGCCGTCATTCTCGCGCAGAAGGTCATCGTCATGAGCGCCCGCCCCGGACGAATCAAAGAAATCATTAACGTCGACATTCCGTATCCGCGTAACCAGGCGACGAAGCTTGACGAGCGATTCATTCAGATCAAGAACGAAATCTGGGAGAAAGTGTACCGCGAATACTTGGAATATAAGAAGTGAACGAACCATTACAACCATCTAAAGGGAGAGGTCTGTTATGAGAAAAAGGTTGTCCATGTTCAAAGGGAAATCCGTCGCGTTCACGTCCATCGTATTATCCGCCATGCTGGCGCTCAGCGCTTGCGGCTCGAGCGGCACCCCGGCGGGCGAAGCGCAAACGCCTTCGCCGGCTGCGACCGACGGCGGCAAAAAGCAGGAAGTATCCGAGGTTCGCGTCGGCTATATCCCGGACTTGAACGGCGCGCCGCCGATCGTGCTTGGAGAGGAGAAGGGCTTTTTCAAAGAAGAGGGCGTGAAAGTAACGCCGGTCAAATTTCTGAGCGGTCCGCCGGAGTTCCAAGCGATGGCTGCAGGCGATTTGGACATCGCGTACATCGGGCCAGGGGCGACTTTCCTTGCTGCGCAGGGTAAAGGGACGATTTTGATGCCGATGAGCTTCAGCTTAAGCGATATGGTGCTCGCAACGAAGAAGTCGGGCATTACGGATTGGAAGGACCTGAAAGGAAAGACGGTCGGCGTGCCGAAGGGAACGTCGGGCGAAATGATTTTGAACCTCGGCTTGGAGAAAGGCGGCCTTAAGCCGAGCGACGTCAACATCGTCAACATGGACGTAGCGGGCGCCGTTACCTCCTTCGTAGCGAACAAAGTCGATGCGGTGGCGATTTGGTCTCCATACACGGCTGAGATCGAGAAACAGGTCGGCAAAGACAACATGATCAAACTCGGCGACAATAAGACGTTTTATCCTGACTATGTGTTTCCGGCGAGCTGGGTCGTTAACCCGAAATTTTTGAAGGAAAAGCCGGAAGCGGTCGAGAAATTCCTTAGAGCTTGGATTAAGGCTAACGACTATAAGCTTCAAAACGTAGACGAAACGATCAAGCTTACCGCCAATTACACGCAAGTGCCTGAAGATTCTCTCCGCGAGCAGCGGACCGGCATCGAGTGGATGGAATCCAAAAAGATCGCCGAAGCTTTACAGGACGGCACGGCGAACAAATGGTACGAGAACCTCGAGAAGCTGTTCGTGGCGACGGAAAAAATGACTGAGATCGTACCGGCAGACAAATTTGTCGCACCTCAACCGTTTTTGAATGCGTCTAAGTAAAACGCTGCGTCCTATGTAAAATCGATCGTTCAAGTAGTAACGATGAATCCAAGTAAACCGAGAAACGCCTCCAATAAACAGAAGGCACCTGCGATATCGCGGGTGTTTTCTGTTTTTAGTTTAGAAAATTATGATTTCTCATATCCCGCTGCTTTCTTCGCAAGCGTTCAGGACGGCGAAGCCGTTTGTCGTTGCTGTCCTTATAAATTACCGTTCCCCGCCGCCTCGCGGCTTGTATAACAGCGGGGTGACGTTCAACTGCCGGAGCAAGGCGACGACCTCTTTCGTGCGCTTTTTTTTGAACTTTTTGAGAATTACGTTGATTTGCGACTTGATCGTGGACAGCTCGACCTGCCGATGCTTGGCGATTTCGCCGATTTTCATTTCCTTCATCAGCAGGTCGAGAATTTCCGTTTCCGTCGGGGTCAGCTGCGACAAAATAAGGGTGGCGTCAAACAGGATCGCTTGGTTTTTGCGGATGCGGGCGAATTCGTTCTTGACCTTGTAGGCGATTTCGGGCCGGATTTGCGAGATGCCTTGGTGCGCGGAGCGGATGGCGGCGATGATTTCTTCGCTGCTCGACGTCTTAAGCACGTAATCGACGGCGCCGGTTTCGAAAGCGTTGAAAACCGTTTCGTCATCCTCATGTACGGTCAGAAACACGATCCGAATGCGGGGGCTTTGCTCCAGCACCGTTTGCGCGGCTGCGATGCCGGCATGCTTGACTTCCATTTCGATGTCCATCAGGATGACGTCCGGAGCTTTCTCCAACGCGAACTGTACGGCCTGTTTGCCGCTTGCGGCAAGCCCGACGACCTCCATGTCCGCTTCCCCGTCCACCAGCTCGCCAAAATGATCCCGCAGCACGTCCAAATCCTCGGCTATCACAACGCGTATCGGCTTGCTCATCGATTCCCCTCCTTTTCCGCTCCGGGCGATTGAATGAAATAAACGGGAGCGATCACCTGAAACATGCTGCCTTCGCCAGGCGTGCTTTCCACATGAATCCGCCCATAATGGCCGCCCACGATATAATTCGCGTACGAGAGGCCGACGCCCCAGTTTTTGGTCGTATTTTTGCTCGTGAAGAACGGATCGAATATCGTCTCCAGCTGGTCCTTGGCGATACCGACGCCGTTATCGGCGATTGTGAGAATGACCCATTCCTCCTCTACGTAAGCGGAGACGCCGACTCGCCCGACCCTTTCCTCGGGAATCGCTTCCATCGCATTGCTGATGATGTTGTACAACGCTTCAACTAAATGTGCTTCGTCCGCCAAAATCAGTATCGGCTCTTTGGGAGGCTCGATCGTTAATTGAACGTGATCGGGTACGGCTTGGATGCGCTCCTGAAGCTTGTTCAGCAGTTCCTCGACGGGAATGGGCTTCAATTGGAGGTGGGTCGTTTTGAACGAATTGTACAGCTGATCGAGCCGCTTCATCGTATGGGAAACGATTTCCGACGCTTTATGCAGCTTTTGGTTTGCCGCTTCCGGATGATCCGGCGCTTTGGCTTTGATCGATTGGTCGATCAGCAGTTGAACCATCAGCAGCTGGTTTTTGATGCCGTGCGTAAAAACGCGGGCGCCCATGTTGGCCGTCTTCAGCTTGCGTTCCAGCTGCAAATCGGTGCGGCCCAGCTGCTTTTCGATTTCCGTGTACCGCCAGATCGAGATGATGCTGATCGCTGAGAAAATGCCGGTCACAATAATGCTCAAATACCATTCAAACAGCGTCAGCGGCGGATTGAAGTTGGAAAAGTCGGAATACAGCACGTAATACGTACGCACGTCGGTCACCTGAAGCGGCCCCATAAAGCCGAGGTAAAAATAAAACAGCACGAGTGCGAACACACCGTACAAAATATGCTGGATCTGCTTTTTGCTCCAAGGCACCGTGCTTCGTTTGTAACGCCAAATCATTAGCGCAATCGCCACCAGTGCGGAGCCGATCAGCCAGCCGCGGGTCAGCCAGCCGATCACATACGTCGATTCCCGGCTTAGGACGCCGAGCGCTTGTTTGTACAGATGAGGATCGTAAAACAAGATGTTGCATAGCGGCAGTATCGCGTTAAGGGCGTGCAGCTTCCATGTTTGCCGGAATGGACGATAATAAAAAAGCGACACGGACAAGCCGAGCAGACTGTAAATAAACATGGAGCGGCCGACCGTGATCATGCGGCTAATCGTTTCGAGCGAGAAGGGCGAGTGCAGCAGAAGATTACGGATGTAGTCGTTGAAAAAAAGCACGATATTGACGCGGTAATAAAAACCGCCATATTTGGCGATGAACAGAATGAGTCCGGACATGCTGAGAAACCAGCCGAGCAGGACGAGCGCCATCCAGTAAGCGGAAGGCTTGTTCGCCTTTACGATGAAAAGCGTAATGGCCGCCGCCATAAGCAGAAACAAAAGAATCGTCATCGTTGCGGGGCCTCCGTTCGCTTTTTCAAATGCGGCTTTATTAGTTTACCACATTCGCATGCAAAGATGAGCCGGCTGCAAGCAACCGGCTCTAGTGCCAAAAAGGATTTGACGGATAAACAAAAAAGTATGCTCTACTGTTTATCCGGCGTTTACTAACGGACGGGAGCGCCTACGCGCTGTTCTCCGTCGCATTGCGTTCTTCATGTCGTCGATTGTACGCAGCACAGCGGCGTTATCGCTATCGAAAGCGCCTATGCTCCCGAAACGCGCGGCATCGGCATCGGCTCGACACCCAGGCCCGCCCATGCGTATTTGAGCAGCAGCTCCGTTTTCAGCTCCCGGTAAGCGGGATCGTCCCATTTGTTGTCGAGCTCGCCCGGGTCCGTCTCCAGATCGAACAGCTCGCCGTACGTTTGGTTATAGTATACGGTTAGCTTATAGCGGGCGTTAACGTACGTTTTCTGGTGAATCGTCGTCGGCTCGTGACGGAATTCGACCAAGGCATGGTCGCGCGCCTCGGATTGCTTGCCGAGCCATACTTGGCTTTGATCGACGCCGGACATCGTACGCGGAACCGGAAGGCCGGCAAAGCTGAGGAACGTCGGCGCCAAATCGACGAGCGATTGAATCGCGCCGCTTGTTTCCCCAGCAGGAACATGTCCCGGATATCGAACAAGGAATGGCAGCTTGATCAAGTCCTCGTAATGGAAGCCGCCTTTGAACTGAAGGCCGTGCTGGCCGAAGAAATGGCCGTGGTCGGTCGTAAACACGACGATCGTATCGTCCGCAAGCCCAAGCTCATCGAGCTTGTCGAGAATTTTGCCGATATATTTGTCCATCAGGCTGATCATGCCGTAGTATACGGCTACCAGCTTTTTGGCGTCGTCCCCGGGGTAGTGGGTAGTGTGCGAGTGATAGCCGTGAATAGACAAGCCGCTTTCCTTCCAAGCCGAAAAATCCGGGCTCTCGAGCTGCGTCATGGCGAAGTGAGGCGGATTTTTGTCATGCTCGCCGGGCGTGACCGCAGGGATGGCCAATTTATCCGGATCGTACATCGTATCCCATGGCGCGGAAGCCAAGTACGGCGGATGCGGGTCGAAGAAGCTCGACCAGAGGAAGAACGGCTCGTCGTTATTTTTGTATTGCTCAAGCATCGCGTTCGTCCGTTCGGCAATCCACGTATCGTAATGGTACTCCTCCGGAATGTCCCACGAAAAGAGATGGTTCGGGTCCATCGTTCCTGTAGGGGGAGTGAAATAGTCGCGCCAGTTTGTGCAGCCTTTGTCCTCAAGCCAATTCACATAATGCTGGCCGACCAGAAACTCGTTCGTATGGTTGCGCGTCAGCTCGATATGATCGAAGCCGTAGAACGGTCCGTGGAACGTCCGCCAAAATTCGTGATCCTTCAAATAGTCGTACGATTCGAGAGACGGGTATTCCTCGGTGGCTCCCAGCTGTTGAAAATGCGCCTTCCCGATCAAGGCCGTTTTGTAGCCGCCGGCTTGAAAATCTTCCCCGACCGTATGACGATCCTCGAGGAGCTTCGTACCGAGCGTCCAGGCGCCGTGCTGGCTTGGATACTGGCCGGTAATGATGGATGCCCGCGTCGGCGTGCATGTCGGATTCGGGCAATACGCCCTCGTGAACGTCGTCCCTTCGCGGACGAGCCTATCCAGATTCGGCGTGGAAATTTCCGGCTGGAAGGCGCCGATCGTATTCCAATGCTGTTGGTCGCTTGTGATAAGCAGAACATTCGGTTTTTTCATGCAAAATCTCCTCCTCGAACATCGAAACGCAGTATTCGATCAGCTTAAGCGCAGAATCCGGATGACAAGCATTCCTGAACTATAGGCGCATGGCATGACAAGCAATCCGCTTATTCAGACTTCGATCGTATTACTAGCGATGAGCGCCTACTGTTTTCATTGTAAAGGATACGGCGTCCGGACCGGAATGCCATTGTGTCGCCTGATTTGTCATTATGTCGGGTGTAGGTTAAGCTATAGGATATGGAATATGAGGCTGAAGCATGTAATCGGCGGCCGGACGGATGGCGATGACGTTTTCACGCGGGAGGAGGCAGGGCAATGCGTCAGCGAATGAAGGAATATGATACGGAGTACGCGGAGTTGATTTACTGTACCCCTTCCGTTTTGGAGAAGGAAGGGGCTTTGTGGCCGCTGCGCGCGGGAAGATGCGAGGCCAAGCCGAGCTACAAGGCGGGACCGAAGTGGATCGAGTGCTGCAGTATTCATTTTGTAAGGGAAGGCCAGGTGTTGTTTACCTATAAGGATCGGCAAATTGCGCTCAAAAAAGGCGATTTGTTCGCCATGTTCCCGCGAGCCGTCTACGAATATAAAATCGACCCTGCTCTGCTGCAGCTGGAGATGACTTGGATCGCGTTCGACGGCCCGCATGCGGTCAAGCTGCTGGAGACGATCGGGATGAGTCACGACATGCCGTTCGTGCGGGGGGCGCTGAACAAGGAGACCGATGACATGCTGAGGCGGCTGCTGCATGCGATTCGGCATCCCGATACCGAAGGCGGACGCCTGCAGGCCATCGGTTTGCTTTACGGGCTGTTTGCCCGGCTGTCGCCTTCTCCCGAGACGCCGTCCAATAAGCCAACGCGAACGGCATGGCTCGAAAAAAGCGTCGATTTCATCGATACGCATGCTTTCGAAGGCGTTACGGTCGAGGATGCCGCAGCTTATGTCGGCGTACATCGATCGCATTTTTCAGGCGTGTTCGCCGAACGGATGGGCGTATCGCCCCTCCAATACATGCAGCGGCTCAAGATGAACAAGGGTGCGCTGCTGCTTCGCGAAACGGATAAGCCGGTAACCGAAATCGCCCTGTCCGTCGGCTATCCTGACCTGTACGCGTTCACGCGTGCCTTCACCTCTTACTTCGGGCTGTCTCCGACGAAGTATAGAAGGGGAGTCGGCGGATAGAGGCGGAGAGTAGGTAATAGGTGAATATGGTGGAAACATTTTACATGTTTTGCGTCTAATCCTTTGTTTGGATATGTAATCAAGGGGTGAATCTATGGTAAAAGGTACGTTTATGATATTAATGAGTTTCTTACTATTATGTGCTTGTTCAAGTCAACCGCGGAAGGCTTCAATTGTTGAGGCTATTGGTTCGGAAGGAATAAGCATTGCTGAGCTCCCCAAAATTGATGATCATTTTATATTTGATGGAATCACACCGATCAGTTATCAACTTAATGACACCGTAGAAAACATAATGGTTTATGATTTTGATTCAAAAGAAAAAAGGGAACTCGGACAAAATCGTTTTCAAGAACGTCAGAAACTTCTCAGTTCCCATTCCCCGATTGTCTATTATGCAAACAACTATCTCATTCTTTATTACAGCGATGTCGACTCGAAAACGCAAACCCCCAAGCTCACTGAAACCAAGTATGGAGAAAAACTGCAAAAAGCAATCAATCGAATTAGTTAAACTAAACTGGCCGATTCGATAGCTTAACGTAACCAAACAAAAAAGGTTTTCAGGAGGGATTATGTGAAGTTTCATGAATTTGGTTTCATTCTGTTTGTCGAACGCTATGAAGAATGTGTTATTTTTTATCGAGATATTTTGCAGTTAAAAGTAAGAAACGTTAAAGATACACTAGTTTGCTTTGATCTCCCACACGGGTATCTAATGGTTGAACAAGGCGGTACTGGGGGAAATCAAGAAAAAACAAGAGAACAAAACCCGACTGTTCTTCGTTTTGATGTCGACTCTCTTCTGCCTGTTGTTAAACAATTAGAAGATCGGGGTGTTCGGTTCACTAAAAAGAATTTAAAATTTTCTTGGGGTACTATTTCAGTTTTTCATGATCCAGATGGAAATCGTATTGAATTGGGGGAAATTAACAACACGAGCGGTTCATATGTCAACTGTCACCGATGACTTGTATCCTAGAAATAGTGAGGAAAAGGCGACTGTAAATAAGGCAAACCTCGCTATTCTCGCCGAAAACTCATGTTCTGGGGGCATAATGAGGAAAAGGTTACTATCAGTGAGGTAAATCTCACTGTTTCTAGCCGAAAACCCGAGTTCTGGCGAGTTAATGAGGTAACTGCAACTATTGGTGAGGCAAAGTAAATTGATAATGCCGTTTGGCTCACTAACGGGCGAGAAGGAGCATTTTCCCGGTGGAATAATGCGGACAGCCTTATTAACAATAAGGTTTTCTCCACTAAGCGCACGATCTCTGCATAACCATTACGACATCCGTGTTTGCTTTCGTAACCAGGTCTTTACCAATCCTTAGTTTTAGACTTGATCCTGTACTAGACCGGGTTTTCTGCATGTATGCTGCAGTTTCAAACAACTTATAGTCAGACGACAGGCGGATCTTTGTGCAGCGAGTCTATCCGTCCGTAGCGATTTTTGGCTTTTTGCACCTTGTGCCGGCACTCAGAGCGGTATGGCGTTGCATGACTGCGGCTGGTCACGTACCGCCGTTGCTTTCGGCAGGTCCTTGTTATACCATAAGAAGAAACGCGTTTTTGAAAGGAAGGCATTCAGGATGGCAGATCAAATAATCGTCTATTCCGGCCCGGGCTGTGCCGATTGTCAGCGGGTCAAGGAGCTGCTTACGAATAAAGGCGTCGATTTCGAAACACGGGACGTATTTGCAAACAAGGAGTACCGTGAGGATGTAGAAAAGCTTGGTTTTATGGGGATTCCGGTAACCGTGGTTGGCGATCGGGCTATCAAGGGCTTCGACAAAGAAGCGCTGCTCGAGCTGTTGGCGGGACGTTAAGTCCAATTAAAAAATCCGACTCTGCGAATGATTTCGCAAAGCCGGATTTTTCCGTTTGTTCGAAAGGGTAGTTATTTCAAGCTGCTCGGCCAGAGCACGAACGATGCGCCGTCCCTCTCGGCGCCCAGTTGTTCGAAGAGAGGAGCTGCGGCCGTATGCTGCACACGCTCTCCGTTCCAGCTTTCGATTACGACCTTGCGCATGCCGGGCAGTTGAAGGAGCGACTTGGCGATCGTTCGAATAGCATCGTATGCTTCGGGTTCGCCGGGACCGGCGACGGAAGCAGCGGCTTGGCTTGATGGCGTTTCCCGCCGCAAAGCCGCTCCGTCGATCGTATAGAACCGCTTGCCGTTGTTTTCGATCCAATACAGCCAGCGGCCCCCTTTCAGCACAAGGTAATTGCCGCTTTTGCGGGAGAACGAGATGTTCGGCATGTCCGGCCACTTCACCGTTTGACCGAACGGATTGGCCGGATCGAGCGAAGCGAGCAGCGTCATCCCCGTATCGGCCGTCCAGTCCGGTTGCCGCAGCCGTTCCACCAATTCTTTTGTGGAAAATTGCAGGGCAGGGATATCCCGTACCCACAGTCCGCGCGTGAGCATCCCCCAATCCTCCAGCTGCCGTACCGCTCCCTGCAAGCTTTCCCAAGCGTAAGGGAGCCGCTCCGTCATCATTTCCTTCGTAATCAGTCCGTTCGCCGCCAATAAGTGATGCGTCCAGCTCATCACCGCAGTTTCCGGTTTGACCGAGTCGTCCTTCAAGGAACGCAGCGCATACCAGCGGCCGAGGCCGGATTGAAACTTTCCACCTGACTTTGCCGTTTTGCCGCTCGAAGTCCCATGCATGCGAAGCGGGGCGAACTGGTCATTGGAAATAAGCCCTGCCCAAACAAGTTCGAGCAGCTCCGGCATAAGCTCGGAGGGGGCTCGTCCCGTTGTGCGGCTGATCGCTGAGAGAAAGGAAGCCCCATTGCTCATAAGCAGCGAATACAAGCCGGAAGCGGAGGTCTGCTCCTGTTCCAATTTCGGCTCTGTCGGCAGGAACGGGGCAATCAGTTCTTTGGCTTCGACAAGGAAAAAGGCGACTTTGCCCTCTTTCTCCCCAGGATCCTTGCGCCCGATCCAAATGACTTCTCCGCCTGCGCATAGCAGGTCTAGCGTTTCTTTGCGGTAGTCCGTCAAACGCGACGGAAAAACGATCGATTCCCAAACCGGAAGGGGCAGGAACAATCCTTGAAGCCGGGTAATGACCGCCACTAAGCCTTCCGCTCCGTTCAATCGGCAATCGGCTCGGACATGCTGAAGCTTAAGCAGCTCCGTGCAATAACGAACCGGATCGGCAGGCTCGGCCTGATCGCGAAAATGCCGCAACGACAAGCGGATAAGCCGCGAAAGCACGGATTGGCTCGTCCAATGGCTTGTCTCTCCGGGTTCGGAGAACGGGGAAGGGCTGACGACGTTCTGATCCGCCCACTCTTCGATGATGCGAGCCGCCTGCCCGTCCGAAAAACCGTAGACATGGGCTAGCTGTTCTGCCGTAATGGAAAGCTGGCCGTCCAGATACCGCCTCAAAATAAATGTGACGGCATGCGGGTCGTCGGGAAAACTCGCGTATGTTTCCTTCTCGTCGGCGGCGATGAACCGTTCCTCTCCGGCGATCGTGACAGTTGCGATTTTTCGCTGCTTTTGCAGCTCCTCCACGAATGAGGCGGCCGTCTCCTTTGATAAAGCGGGCGTTTCAACTGCGGAATCGCCGATTGCCGAACCGGATGTAACATGGCTACCGTCATCCGGCCCTTGGCGCTGGTTTTCGCCTCCAGACGTTAATCGGAGCAACAACTCATCGCGGGTTATATCCCCGCGCTGCTTCAATAATCGGATCACGTCGTCAGGCTTCCCTGCCGGCCGCTGCTCCGGCTGCAAGAGGCCGCTTCCGGCCACGGAGGAAACGACAGGCTCCAGCATGCTGCGTAATGTATCGGTTCCAAACCACTCGCCGGCCAATTCCTTGTTCAGACTAAGCAGCTGCAGCTGCAAATCTTTGCTGACGGCATCGGATTCGTACAGCTGAGTGTTCACATAGTCGGCGATAAACTGAACGGCAAACGGGGACGGAAACGATACGCGGCGGATTACCGCTTCGATATGCCCGTTCTGCAAGCCGGTCAGCACTTCCGTTAACCCGGGGAGATCAAGGTGCTCCGTCAGGGCGATCCGAACCGCTTCCCCGATAAAAGGAAAATGCTCCGCGTACGGCATTGCGTCCCGCAGCAGCCTTTCGCTAAGCAGTCTTTTGCGTGCTGCGGGCATCCGGGTATAGGAGCGCGGCAGCAGCAGCGACGTATCGGCCAAACGGCGGAAAGAAGCGCCGAATAAAGGCGATGATGGAATGGCTTCCCGGAGCAGTTCTTCCGCATTGTGCGCCCCTAAGTTCATCAAACTCGGAATCCGATCGGCATCCCATTCGGGGAATACGAACTCGATCCCGTTATCTTTCGCATGCGCATAGAAACGGAAAGGCAGACGGTTTTCCCAATACCGTTGAAGGGCGAGCTGCCACGTCCGGTTCAGCCGCCGTCCGAACCAGCTGTGGATAATAAGATGATGCTGCTCCGTCTCGTCTTGAAAATGCTCGATGACGATACGCCGGTCAGTAGGCAGCGCGCTTGCGGCGCGCTGCGAACGGACAAGCGAGATAAGCTGCTCGGCGGCGGGACCGTCCATGAAATAGCTTGAAGCAAGCCAGTCGGCGATAACGGCGTCCGTTTTTGGAACGGGAGGGTCACCGGGGCCGGGTTGAAGCGCCTCATTCTTATGAAGATGCCGATTTATAGGCGAGAAAGATGGCTGCAGGGTCTGCTTGATGTTTTCCGTATCGAAAGAGCTTTCCGGTTTATCGGAATCTTCCTCCCTTGATTCGAGTTTCCGCTCGATCGCTGCCATAAACCGGCCGACTTCGGTCGATAGCGTAAAACTGCGTCCCGGAGCTTCCGCCAGCCAGAACGGAATTTCGCTGAACGTATTGGCGGTTTCCTTTACATAAATGCGATCCGCTTGAATCGACTGGATCATCCAGGACGATGTGCCGAGTTGAAAAACGTCACCGACTCTGCTTTCGTGCACGTACGTTTCATCAAGCTCGCCGAGATGCAGCCGGCTTTCCGCGTGGTGAACCGGGTAGGCGGAGCTTTGCGGAATCGTGCCGCTGCCCATGATGGCGGCCATCTGCGTTACGCTGCGGCGGTGAAGCCGGCCGGTTTCGCGGTCCCAGTCGAGCAGGGGACGCGCGAACGGAAAGTAGCCGGACAGCGTCTGCAGCGCAGCGGCAAGCCGTTTGCGCGTTAGCCCGCGGTAGCCGTAGGCGCGCGCTAACACGCGGTGCATGCGGCCGAGCTGCCAGTCGTCCGTGGCGACCATCGCCACCGCCTGCTGGCAGAGCACGTCGAGGTCATCCTGCGGGACGCGGATGTCCTCGAGCGTGCGCTCGGCCACATGCCGCGCGAGCAGCGCGCACTCCGGCAGCAGCCCGCGGCTGCGCGCCAGGATGACGCCGCGGCTGGCGTCGCCGACGGCGTGGCCGGCCCGGCCGATGCGCTGGATGCCCGCGGCCGCGCTTTGCGGCGAGTCGATCTGGATCACCAGATCGACATGCCCTACGTCGATGCCGAGCTCCATCGACGCCGTAGCGACGAGGCAGCGCAGCTCGCCGGCCTTGAGCGCGCGCTCGACCTCGAGCCGCTTTTCGCGGGCGACGCTGCCGTGGTGGGCGCGGGCGAGCTCATAGCCCGCATCGTCATTCAACCGCTGCGTAAGCCGCTCGCTAAGACGTCTTGTATTGACGAACACGATGACCGTCCGACAGCCTTCCATCAACTGCACAAGGCGGCTGATCAGCGGCGTCCATGACGCTTCCTTCGTTTTCGAAATGACGGTTTGATCCGGCATCGTGACGAACAGCTCGAACGTTTTGCGCATCGCGCTTTCGACGATATTGACCGGCCTTGGCCGATATAGGGACGGTGGTTCGTTTTCTTCCGCATCGCCGTCGTCAGCTGTTCCATTAACATGCGCCGGAGCTTCTTGCCCTGTTTCCATGACCTTGCCATTCTCGGACCCGTCCACCGTATCGCCGCAGCCAGTTCCGCCGGCCGCATCGCCCCCGTCTGTAAGGCTTCCGTCTCTTGCCTGCAAGTTTGCCCTTCCGGAATCGCCGCTTGTTCCGTTTCCGGCTTCCGGACCCGACTCCCAACCCCCGAGATAACGGGCGACGGTTTCCAAAG
Source organism: Paenibacillus contaminans (assembly GCF_003285015.1). GTDB lineage: Bacteria > Bacillota > Bacilli > Paenibacillales > NBRC-103111 > Paenibacillus_V > Paenibacillus_V contaminans. The sequence continues at coordinate 57,804 of NZ_QMFB01000041.1, forward strand.
GCCGGATCGTTGCGGAGACGCCGATGCGCTGCGGCGAACGGCCGCACCATTCGACGAGCCTTTCCAGCGTGACCGACAGATGCAGGCCGCGCTTGTCCGCGGCTAGGTCGTGAATTTCGTCGACGACGATTTGTTCGACGGTACGAAGAATGTCGCGTCCCTTAGACGATGTAAGCATGATATAGAACGATTCCGGCGTCGTGATAAGCACATCCGGAGGCTGGCGCAGCATCGAAGCACGCGTGCTTTGCGGCGTATCGCCGGTTCGCACGCCGATTCTCAGGCCGGGCCAGAAGCGGCCGGCCGCCGAAGCCGTCTCCGCCATTTCTTCGGCAAAGCCGATGACATGATGGTGGATGTCGTTATTCAGCGCTTTCAGCGGCGTAATGTAGAGCAGCCGGACGCCTGGCGTCCTTTTGCTCGTATCGTGCGCTCCGCTTGCAGCATCTAAGCCGGCCCTCGCTTGCTCCAGGCGGTCTGCGAGGAGCTCTTTATCCGACACGATGCGGTTAACGCACGGCAGCAAAGCGGCCAACGTTTTGCCCGAACCCGTCGGCGCGGCAATCAGCGTATGCGCTCCAGTCGCAATAGAAGCCCAGGCCTGCCGCTGCACATCGGTCGGCTGCCCGAATTTTTGCGTAAACCACTTTGCAATTACCGGATGAAACCCCAACGTATCGAATTCGCTCATACCTGCACCTCGATCTCCGGACATCTTTATTACTAGAAGTATATCGAAAAAGAAAGAAGGAAGGAAAGGATGATTCCAAGCCGTCCGGCAAACCGTCTGGGCCGACCGATTCGAAGAAAATTCCCCGGCTTCACCAATCGTCGTAAGCTGTCATTACCTCCATTATCGGCAAGTCGTCCATCTATAAGTCAGCCTCGCGAATCGCTTGTCCCGGCGTCAGCCGCAAGCTTTTGGCGGCAGGCGCGGCATTCAGCAGGAGCGTCACAGCCAGCAAGCCGAAGAACAGCAGCGAGACGGGAAGGTACGGATATTGGAATGGGATATGCGGTTCCATCGGCGATCTTTGCGATGCGAGAAGGCTGAATATCAAATAAGCGCCTGTCGAGCCGAACAAAAGGCCGTTCGTCAAGCCGATCCATCCGATCGCCGAGCCTTCAAGCATAAATAAATGCGCGATATGCTTGCGGCCAAAACCGATGCAGCGCAGCATCGCCATCTGCTTCGCCCTTTCGTGAACGGCCCGGTATTGTACGATCGCCAGTCCGCATAACCCGATCATGACGGAGAGCAGCATAAACGCCACGAAAATAAGCACCATCTGCCGCAACCCGAGAAGCAATCCCGTCGTTTGGCGGAACGGAATTTGCAGGCCGTCCTGGCGGTTAAGCGCGAACGTATCCAATATCGTTTCCGTGGCCTCGGCATTCCGTTCGTCGAAATCGAAAAACACGTATCCTACTTCGGGGTGGTTGGGCCACTTAAACCCTTCAGTTTTAAAGGCTTGGTAAAAGGATGGGCTTGCGACCATCAAGCTGTAAAACTCCGTGCTCATATTTCCTTTGACAAAACCGGCGATCTCCACTTCCTTCTGCGCTATCGCTTTCGGAGGCTTTCCGAAATTAGGCGTATTCGGCTCCGCGGATTTCTCGTATACGGTCAGTACGATTTTGTCGCCGGCGTGAAGCGGCCGCTGAGGAAGGCTGCTTTTACGGTAAGTATCCGACCATAGGTCCGCTTCGTACCGGTATTTTTCATCCAATATAACCGCGTTATCCTGCTGAAGCAGCGCATTCCACGCTTCTTCGTCGCTGGCAAAGCGCGGAGAGCGCTCGATCATCTCAAGGCGGCCGTTAAGAAAAAAGGAGGCATCGTAAGAAACGACGCTGAACGCGCTCATTTCCTGCAAGACGCCTTCGGCGCTTATATTAAGCCGATAAGGCGAGACTGCGCTCGTGCGCCGGATCAGCCCGCTTAATTGCGGTTCCGTTTCGGCCGTACGTATGAGCGCATCGCGTTCCGCATCGTCCGAATAAGCGGCATATGCCGGGTAACCCATTACCGAGTCCTCTACGATGCTGCCTTCGGACGCGTACAACATTTGATAGCTGATCGCAACGGTCGTAGTCAACATCATGAATACGATGCTGAATATGGCCGAAACGATGAAAGCGCGGCTTTTTTTCCTTAACGGATAGCGGAAAGCGAGCATGGCGGACACCTGGTTAACGCCGATTCTCCTAAACATGGGCGAGACCGCCTTTTGTAAAAGCGGGAGAGCCTGCAGGACGACATAAACCGCAGCGATGGAGCCGGTCAGCCAGATGCCGAAGACGGACAAGCCTTTAGCCGAACCCGCCCCCATAGTAGCGAGCCAATCTTTTCCGAGCGGCGTGAAAGTTTGAATCAGATGAAGCACGGATACGGCCGCACAAACGACAAGCAGCAGGTAACGGCCGGGAGACGATCGCCGCCGGCTTGCAGCCGGTTCGGCGCCTTCGCCGCGCAGCGTTTGCACGATCGACGGCTTTGTCAACGCTCGTGAAGCAATAACCGTAATTGCCATTTGAACGGCAGCCACTACGGCCGCAGTAATGAGAACCGTCTTTACCGGCAAATGCGGGAGCAGCGGTATGGAAAACCCTTCGTAGCGCTGAAAGGTATCGGCAAGCTGCTGCCGGAAAAAGCCGATGAGTCCGTAGCCGAGCGCGCTGCCAAGCAGCGTACCGAACGTAACGCTAAGGATGTTCAGCAGCGCGGCCTCCGTACCGAAAATAACGCGAACCTGCCGTTTGTTCATGCCAAGCGCCCGCAGTACGCCGAGCTGCTCTTTGCGCATATCGGCCAGCATCAGCAGTACCTGTAGAAGCAGAAGAGCTCCAGCGCATGAGGCCGCGACGCTCGCAATGAGGAACGTAATCCCGTATTGCGCCTGCTGCGATTTAACCTTGCCGATAGCGGTCTCCTTCTGCTCCTCCACCTCGAAAAGCGGCATCGGTACCGGAAAATGAGGAGGGGATGCGGAGTGAAGGCCGGTAGTGACCAACATCGAATGGAAGCGCCCGTCATCGAGCGCAGCGAGACTCCGCGCGGTTTCGGGTCTGACGATAATCGTGCCGGAAGCGTTCTCGCTACCCCGATATCCGGTTATCCCGCGTTCTTCCGCAATCTGTTTCGCCTTCAGCAGCCGGAGCTCGCCCGACTGCTCATAAATACCGAAGAGATCGCCCTGCGCAATGCCCAACTGGGAGGCGACGGGAGCGGAGACGATCGCTTCGTCTTCCGTAAGCGAAGTGCCCGAAAGCGTCTGCGTTCCGTCATCGAAAGCGGCCGCCGCGGCAAAATCGAAGCCAAGCACGAGCGTGCCTGCGGACGCCCGTATCGGCTTCCGCTCGTCATCAAGCTTGACTGCGGTGCCGATCGTTCTTACGACGGGGAGCGTAGTTAAGCGGAAAGGGGCGAGCTTGTCGGCTATTTGAGCGCTCTCCTCCGGTGTGAAGGATGTATTAGGGCGGACGGGCTTAATTTCCCAGTCAATCGCCCCGAAATGAGCTTCCATCCACCTTTTTCCGCTATGCTCGAAGGAATGATGGAACACAAGAGCTGCGATGATAAGCATGGCTCCGATACAGCCGCCGGCAATCGATAGAACGGTTTGCTTCGGGTTGTTCTTCAGGTGCTGCCAAGCCATTTTCCAAATTAATCGGGATCTAAGCACGGTCGGCTGCGCCTCCTCCCGGTTGCTCGGAGACGATTCGGCCGTTTTCCATCCGCACGATTCGATCGGTCTGGCCGGCGATTTGCGGATCATGCGTGACGATGACGATCGTCGTCCGCCGCTGTTCGTTCATTTTGCGCAAAAGCCCGAGCACCTGCTCCGCCGTACTGCTGTCGAGCGCTCCGGTCGGCTCGTCCGCCCAGACGACCTTCGGGTTTCCTACCAGAGCCCGCGCTATGGCAACGCGCTGGTTTTGGCCGCCGGAAAGCTCCGATGGATACCTTTTTGCTTTGTCGGCCAGACCGACCTGCACCAGCGCTTCATGAGCGCGCGCCTTCGCTTCCTTTTCGGACAAGCCTCTGCCGATGAGCGGCAGGGCGACATTATCCAGTGCATGGAGGACGGGAATAAGGTGATACGTTTGAAAAACAAAGCCCATATGAGCCAGTCTAAAAGCGGAGAGCTTATCGTCGTTCATGCGCTGCAGAGGGTTGCCGTCGATCACGACCTCGCCTTCGTCGGCTCTTTCGATGCCTGCCAGCAAGTGCAGGAGCGTCGTTTTGCCGCACCCGGACGGACCCATGATGCTGACCATTTCGCCGCTGCGGACGCTTAAGCTGATATGCTTGAGCGCGCGCGTAGCCGATTCGCCTTTCCCGAACGTTTTGCTGATTTGCCTTGCTTCGATCAAGGGAACGCCTTCGTTTGAATGTGTGCGAGCCGCTCGGCTGGATTCATCGACCGTGTTGTTCTCGCTTCTTTGTAAATGAGTTCCGTTCATTCGGTATGCACCGCCTTTTGCTATTCGTAAATTATACATTTGCAATGTAGCACGGCGGTTTGCAGCCGGAATGGAGAACTTGTGCAGATTTGGTGCAGAAAAATAAAGGCTCGGATAGGTACGCTATTCCGCAAACATGAATGCGTGACTTTTCCTTATGCTTCGGCAAAAACGGGGAGCGCTACGGCGAATGTCGTGCCGATGCCCCATTCGCTGCGAACGGTTACGCTGCCCCGGTGCGCTTCCACATACTCCTTTACGATCGCGAGTCCAAGACCGAGCCCTGCGGCGGCGCCATTCCCGTCCGTCTTGCGGGAGCCTCGGTAAAACCGCTCGAAGACGTGCGGGAGCTCCTCTTCCTCGATGCCCGAGCCGTCGTCGGTAATGAAAATAACCGTTTGCCGTTCGCTGCTTTCCACCGCGATGCGAACGCTTGACCTCGCATGCCGGACGGCATTGCCGATGACGTTCACCAGCACCTGCTGGATTCTCGCTTCATCCGCGTATGTGCGCGCCTCGTCCGGGCAAGCGACGGAAATCCGGCAGCCGTTTTCTTCGGCTGTTATCTCCAGCGTCTCTGCAACCGAGGACGTCAGCGCGCGGAGCGAAAACCACCGTTTTTCCAAAGGGAGATGGCCGGATTCCGCCAATGCGAGCTGCTGAAGGTCGTGAACGAGCTTTGTAATCCGGTATACCTCGTCATGAAGCAGCACAAGACTTTCGGGTGAAAGCGGGGCTTGGCGGACCAAAGCGTTTTCCAACTGGGCCCGCATAACGGCGAGCGGTGTCCGGAGCTCGTGCGCGATATCCGCGACCATCGTTTTGCGCACTTTCTCGAGCTTGCGGATGCGGAGCTCCAGCTGTCCGAGCAAATGCTCGATATTTTGGTCAAGTGCACCGGCTTCGCGATTGCTTCGCACCTCCGATTGAAGGGTTTCTTCTCTCCCGGCGATGGTGGCTTGGCTATTTGCCAGCAGTCGCGAAAGCCTGCCGCGAATATGCGCTCGTTCGTCCGATAGTCCGTTCTTCGCGGCTGTAGACAATGCGAGGAACAAACCGATCCCGGCGGCCGCCGCGGCAAAAATCCAGATGAACGGCTTCCAATCGGCTATGAACGGACGAAGCGGCGGGGCTGCGTCAAAATAGCCGACGACGGCCCCCCGATAGAGAATAGGCTTCAATTCCGGGTCGCCGGACGGCGAATCGGTGCTCGCGATGGCGCCTTCCGGTTCGAAAACCGGCAGCCGCTCCGCATCCCATATCCGAAGTCGGCCGAAGTCGGCATAGGAAGCCCTGTCCGCCGTCAGTTTATCCGCTACGCGGGGCCAAGAGCCTTGCAAGTCGTACAGGGTCGTTAAGTAAGAGTCCCAAAAATAATCGTTCCGGAGCTTTTCCTGCCGGACATGGGAAGCCGTCGTCCACCAGACGACGACAGCCGCCGTCACGGTCAGAAGCAGCGTGATGACGATTCCCCGAACGACAATCGCTTTGGGCAAGGACACAGGTATTTGACGCAATCGGCCGGCGCCTGACGCTCCCCTGAATCCGGGCGCCTTCACAAGCCTTCTCCGAACTTGTAGCCGATCCCGAAAACCGTTAACACATATTGCGGTTCGACGGGATTGTCTTCGATTTTCTTGCGCAGATTGCGAATATGCGAATCGATCGTACGCTCAAAGCCGATGTAGGCGTCGCCCAGCGCTTCGTCCATCAGCTGCAGGCGGCTGTACACCCGGCCGGGATGCTTGGCGAGCTGGAGGAGCAGCGCGAATTCGGTACGCGTCAGCGGAATCTCCTCGCTCTTTTTGACGACGGTATGCTTGCGTTCATCGATGCGCAGCTCTCCTCTTGTCAATTCGTAAGCGGCAGGGGCTGCTGCCGGTTCGCTCCATTTGTTCATGCGTCTTAGCACCGCCTTGATACGCGCCAGCAGCTCGCGCATGCCGAACGGCTTCGTGAGATAGTCGTCCGCCCCGATCTCCAGCGCCAGAACCTTATCGAATTCGTCCGTTTTGGCGGTCAGCATCATAACGGGCGTTTTCCAGCGGGTTTGAATTTGCTTGCAAAGCTCGATCCCGGAGCCGTCGGGCAGCATCCAATCCAGCAAAATAAAGTCGAACGTCTGACCGTTCAGCATGGCTTCGGCATCACGGACCGTCCCGGCAGATGCCACCGAAAATCCCTCCGCTTGCAAAAAAGATTGCCCTTCCGCCAGCAATCGCTGCTCGTCTTCAATCCAAAGCAGACGGATCATAGTGCTCAACTCCCGCCAAAAATATAGTAAGTTCTTGCGTATCTATTATCGGTGATTGTAGCATGCGAGGCGTTTATGTCCAATTGCGGCCGGCCTGTACCCGATTGACCCGGCGCCCGCCATTTGGTAATATAAGGATAGCGCACATATGTTCGGTTGTCCAGCTATTTGACAGGCCGAATTCCCTCGCATAGACTGAAATTGAACTGCGTCAGTCGGGCTTGTTCGAAGCTGCGATTGCATGCGAAGCGGAGGGAAAAGGAATTGCCTATCGACATATCAGGCTGGAAGCATATATTTAAAATCGACCCTGACCGATACCTGTCCGACGAGCACCTCGACTTGCTGTGCGAATCGGGGACGGATGCCGTAATGGTAGGGGGGTCAAGCGGCGTTACATTCGACAATACCGTGGATTTGCTTTCGCGCGTGAGGCGCTATGAGGTGCCTTGTTTGCTGGAAATTTCCGAGAGCGATGCGATCGTGCCCGGCTTCGACGCCTACTTCGTTCCGGTTGTACTTAATACGGAAGACGGACAGTGGATAACGGGACAACAGCAGCAGGCGGTCCGTGAATTCGGCGCAACGATGGATTGGGATCTGATCGTTCCCGAAGCTTACGTTATATTGAATAAGCATTCGACCGCGGCCAAGGTTACCGGCGCGACGGAGGTGCGGGACGAGAAAGATTTGATCGCATACGCCAGGCTTGCGGACAGACTGTTCCGGCTGCCGATATTATATTTGGAGTATAGCGGCACGTTCGGCAATATGGAGCTGGTACGCAAAGCCTCGGCCGTGCTGCAGCAAGCCCGGCTTTTCTACGGGGGCGGCATCGACGGCCCGGATCGGGCGCGGGAAGCTGCGGAAGCGGCGCATACCGTCATAGTCGGCAATGTCATATACGACGATATCGATAAGGCGCTTTCGACCGTTCGTGCCGTTAAGGGATAACGCGAACTGAACGGCGTCAGTATAAGATCATTACGGGAAGGACAAATGTTATGAATGCAATGATAGATATCAACCAAGCGGTTGCCAGACTGAATCCGCAGCAAAGACAAGCGGTCGAAGCCGTCAACGGCCCTCTTCTTATCATGGCCGGCGCGGGCAGCGGCAAGACGCGCGTGCTTACGCACAGGATCGCTTATTTAATTGCAGCGCGCAGAGTGGCGCCATGGAGCATATTGGCGATTACGTTTACGAACAAGGCGTCGCGCGAGATGCAGGATCGCGTCGAGAAGCTCGTAGGCGGCTCCGCGCGGGACATATGGGTATCGACGTTTCACTCCATGTGCGTGCGGATTTTGCGCAGAGACATATCGAGAATCGGGTTTACTTCGAACTTTACGATATTGGATTCGGCCGATCAGCTGTCGGTAATCAAGACATGTATGAAGGAACAGAACGTCGACACGAAGAAGTTCGAGCCGAAGGCCGTGCAGGCCGCCATGTCCAGCGCCAAGAACGAATTGATATCGCCGGAGCGCTACGCGGCCAAAATCGGGGATTATTTTACGGGTGTTGTGGCCAAAGTATACGAGCTGTACCAGAAAAAGCTTAGAAGCAACAATTCGCTCGACTTCGACGATTTAATCATGACGACAATCCAGTTGTTTAAGGAAGTGCCCGAGGTGCTCGAGCACTATCAGAATAAATTTCAGTACATTCACGTGGACGAGTATCAGGATACAAACAGGGCGCAATATATGCTCTGCCAGATGCTTGCCGACAAACATCACCGCATTTGCGTCGTCGGGGACAGCGACCAATCGATTTACCGCTGGCGGGGGGCCGACATCTCCAATATTTTAAGCTTCGAGGAGGACTATCCGGAGGCGACAACCATCCTGCTCGAGCAGAACTACCGGTCGACAGGCAACATTCTGAATGCGGCCAACAAAGTTATTTCCAACAATACCGGACGCAAGCCGAAAAATCTGTGGACCAGTAAGGAAGACGGCGCCAAAATCCGGCTGTTCGAAGGCGATACGGAGCACGAGGAAGGTTATTTTATCGCTTCGGAGATCAACAAAGGCGTTTCGCAAGGGAAATCATATTCGGATCATGCCATTTTATATCGCACGAACGCCCAGTCCCGGGTTATCGAGGAAATTCTGATTAAGTCGGAAATTCCTTATCAAATAGTCGGCGGAATCAAGTTCTACGACCGTAAAGAAATTAAAGATATTCTCGCCTATTTGCGGCTCATCTCCAATCCGGACGACGATATCAGCTTTATGCGTGTCGTCAACGTGCCGAAGCGGGGGATCGGCGACACTACGGTCGATAAGCTCTCCGAAAAAGCGGGCCAGATGGGCGTTTCAATCTTTGCACTGCTCCGCAATCTCGACGATGTCGACATCAATGCCCGAACGAGAAATACGCTGTACGATTTCCGCGACATGGTGGACGATTTATCGCGAATGGTCGAATATTTATCCGTAACGGAGCTGACCGAAGCGATGCTGGAGAAAACCGAATACAAGCTGGAGCTGCAGCGGGAGCGTACTCTTGAAGCGACTTCCCGGCTTGAGAACATCGACGAGTTTTTATCCGTTACGATCGATTTCGAGAAGCGTAACGAAGACAAGTCGCTTGTCTCGTTCCTGACCGATCTCGCCTTAATCGCCGATATCGACTCGATGGACAAGGACGCTGACGAAACGCCCAAAAGCGCAATCGTCCTGATGACGATGCACAGCGCCAAAGGTTTGGAGTTCCCGACCGTCTTCATTATCGGTCTTGAGGAAGGCGTATTTCCCCACAGCCGGGCCTTTCAGGATAACGAGGAGCTGGAGGAAGAACGCAGGCTGGCATATGTCGGCATCACCCGGGCGGAGAAAGAGCTGTTTATGACCAGCGCCCGCACGCGGACTCTGTTCGGACGGACGAATTCCAATATGCCGTCTCGGTTCCTGAAGGAAATTCCTGACGAGCTGAAGGAATCTCTTTCACCTGTTCGCGGACGGGGGCGAATGGGAGCTGCCGGCGGTTCGGGCGGCTGGAGCAGCTCGGGCGGCGGAGTCAGCTGGAGCGCCTCGCGGAATGCGCAGCCAAGCGGCGGCGCGGCATCTTCCGGGGTACAGCCAAGTTCGCGGGTACAGCCGGCAGCTCAAGCCGCAGGCAAGGCGATTGATTTTTCGACCGGCGACAAGGTGTCTCATGGCAAGTGGGGGACAGGCACGGTTGTAGCCGTCAAGGGCAGCGGAGACGATACGGAGCTGCAGATTGCCTTTCCTGCACCGGTCGGCGTAAAGCGGCTGCTGGCCAAGTTCGCTCCGATTACGAAAGTGTAAATTGCGGTTTCGCTTCATAAAACGCGGATGCCGTTATTATTCCAGAGAGGATGATTTCAAAGTGGCGGATCAAACGGTTCGTTTGCAGGAACTGATCGACGAAATCAACCGGCATAACTATCTGTACTACACGCTCGATAAACCGGAGCTTAGCGACAAGGAATACGATGTTATCTACGACCGTCTTGTAGCGTTGGAGAAGGAGACGGGCGTCATTATGCCCAATTCGCCTACGCAACGGGTCGGGGGGGACATTCTCAAGGGATTTGAAGAGCATAAGCACGCTGCCAGGCTGTGGAGTCTCGACAAAGCGCAAAACCGCGACGACCTGATGGCTTGGCATGCCCGTGCCCAAAAACTGGTCGATCAGTACAACGCTGCACACGAGGACGATCCGCTGCCTCCGCTTTCGTTCGTCGTGGAGCTGAAGTTCGACGGGCTGACGCTTAACCTTACTTATGAAGGCGGCCAACTTGTTCAAGCGGCGACTCGAGGGACCGGTTCGGTCGGAGAAGGCATTCTGGCTCAAGTCCGCACGATTCGCTCGATTCCTTTGCAAATCCCGTATAAAGAGGGCGTCATAGAGGTCCAGGGTGAAGGCATGATGTTTCTGTCGGTGCTCGAAGCCTATAACAAAGCGACCGAAACCAACGGCAAGGAAACGCTCAAAAATGCCCGGAACGCCGCGGCAGGCGCTCTTCGCAACCTGAATCCGAAAGTGACGGCGGAACGGAAGCTGAACGCCTTTATTTACAATATCGGCTACGCGGACAGCCTGCAATTCGCAGATCACAAGGAAATGGTAGAATTTCTGCGCAATAACGGGTTCAAGGTGAACCCGTACGTCAAGTTTTTCGATTCGATCGAAGCGGTTGCGGAGGAACTGGAACATATGGCGGCGCAACGCAGCAGCTTCGATTATTTGATCGATGGCGGTGTCGTCAAAATAAACGATATGCGCACCCGCGATGTGCTCGGCTATACGGAAAAATTCCCGCGCTGGGCGGTTGCCTTTAAGTTCGAGGCGGAAGAGGCCATGACGACGCTCTTATCCGTATCTTGGGAAGTGGGGCGTACGGGTAAGCTTACCCCTGTCGCCAAGGTGGAGGCCGTTGATCTGGCAGGCGTAACCGTGCAAAATTGCACCTTGAACAATATCGGAGACATCGAGCGCAAAAATTTGAAGCATGCGTTGGGCAGTCTCGTTTATATTCGCCGTTCTAACGACGTTATACCGGAAATTTTGGGCAAAGTGACCGAGGAGAACGACGGAGCCGAAATAACGGTCCCGGAAGCCTGCCCTGCCTGCGGCTCGGCGTTGGAGCAGCGCGGCGCGCATATTTTTTGTCCGAACAAGCTGGGCTGCCGTCCTCAGCTCATCGGCCGCATCACGCATTTTGCATCCCGCGATGCGATGGATATCGATACGTTCAGCATTGCTACGGCGGAGCAGCTATACGATGAGTTGAACGTACGGGATACGGCGGATCTCTACTATTTGCAATTCGATCAATTGATCGGGCTTGAACGTTTCGGCGAGAAGAAGGCGACCAAGCTGCTTGAAGCGTTCGAAAAGAGCAAGGACTGCGATTTGGCATCGTTCTTGTTTGCTTTGGGTATTTCGAATACCGGCAAAACGACGACGAAAGTGCTGGCCGATCATTATCGAAGCCTCGATCTGCTGATGCAGGCAACGAAAGAAGAACTTGTCGGTCTGCCGGATATCGGAGATATCGTAGCGGACAGCATTGTCTCGTTTTTTGCCGATCCGTTGATGCGCGAGAGCATCTCAAGAATGCTGGCGGCAGGGGTGAAGCCTTTTGCGGAGGAGAAAGCGGCGATTGCGAATGCCGACAATCCGTTTAACGGCAAGACTGTCGTGCTTACCGGGACACTCCAAACGATGGGGCGGGATGAAGCGGCCAAGAAGCTGGAAGCGCTTGGTGCGAAGGTGACCGGCAGCGTATCGAAGAAAACCGACATCGTCATTGCAGGCGAAAGCGCCGGAAGCAAACTGGCGAAAGCGCAAGAGCTAGGGATCCAAATCATCGACGACGAGCAGGAGCTGCGGCGATTGCTGGGCTATCAGGAATAAAGAACGGAGGGGCTGTCCCATTGGAATTCGGGATGGGGCAGCTCTTGCCGTTATCGCGCGACACTGATTTGCGTACAGACCGTTCGCTAATTTCTTATTATAAGTACTGTTATAAGCCGTCTGTATGATGAAAGCATTTATGCAAGCCAAATTCGAATATGTCAAAGCTTTATTGTAAAGATTATTAAAGTGAATTTTCATGCTTGCATTTGATTGAACATATATGTTATATTGGTTCTCGCCGCCAAAAACGGCTAGAAGCGTCGAGCAAGCTCGAAAAAGAAGTTGTAAAAAAGACTTGCAAAACACTTCGAAACCTGATAATATAAGTTCCTGTCACGGCAGCGATGCGAAAATCATCGTATCATGTCGAAAGACACAAAAGTTCCTTGAAAACTGAACAATGAGCGAAATAAAGCCAGCAAAAAAGCAACAAATCGCAATGAGCAAATCAATATCGAAATAAAAGAAGCCTTGGCTTCAACTTTTATGGAGAGTTTGATCCTGGCTCAGGACGAACGCTGGCGGCGTGCCTAATACATG
>NZ_QMFB01000042.1 GCF_003285015.1 Paenibacillus contaminans
CGTGCTCCTCCACTCGATGTATATCAATGATGTTCTTTCGATCGCTCCGTCCGCGCGGGACGAACCCACTCGGGGTTCTCCCTCCCCTAGGCTCCACCAATATAAAAAATCCACCTTTTCAGGTGGATTAACATTTTATATTGGTGGAGCCTAGGGGGATCGAACCCCTGACCTCATCGCTGCCAGCGATGCGCTCTCCCAGCTGAGCTAAGGCCCCTCATGTAGTGACAAAATCGATAATAGCACGTAGTTGGACCTGCTGTCAACAATAAGTTTCACATGATTCGAAAACTAACTCTCCTTTGATAGCAGGCACTATAGGGGATGGTTCCACTTATGCACGGGAATGTCATTTTGAAGCATGGATGGAAGACGTTGCACGAACCGCTAGTCTAACAAACCTTAATCACTCGAGAAACTAACCTGCTCTCAGCCTTTCTAAACATGATCTATAGATATCACGCGTTTAATTAACAAACGGGCCGACGCCTCGATCAATCCGTAGCTTCAGACTCGTACTTCTTTCCGCCGATGCCCCTTCTTCAGAAAAATAATGAGGAAAAGGCAATGAATAGTGAGGTAAACCTCACTGTTTCATGCCCCTAACCCGCGATTTGCTCGGTTAATGAGGAGAACCTCACTAACAATAAGGAAAACGAAATTATTCGTTTCGTATCCCTCACTAATTGGTCAGAAGCTCAATTTTACCGGTTGAATAATGAGGTTTGCCTCATAATCAATGAGTTTTTCCTCACTACAGGTTGCATCCCCCAGTCTATTTGCTCGCCCCTACCTCCCACCGCGAAACACAACCTGTCGGGTATTTCCAGACAGCCTCAGCAGCTGCCTAATTGGTCGAGCCTCCATCGCCTAACGCCTATTCCGTTCTTTCCGGCATAAAAAATAAAGTGCCCGAAAAGTCCTTTGGACTTTTCCGACACACTTAGCTTTTCCGAAGAAAAGCGAGTCTTTCGATGATAAATTTCCCAAGAGAAGCCGGTTCCAGCCCCTCTCCGTTTAACGCTTTAAGATTCCGAGCCGTCCTGATGCTTGACAAGCATCTGCGTCAGCTCGCGCATAAACATATTGATGTCCTTGAACTGGCGGTACACGGACGCGAAGCGTACGTAGGCGACTTCGTCGACCGGATACAGCTGCTCCATGACGATTTCGCCGATATTTCGGCTTTCGACCTCGGAGCTGGCCGTATTGCGAAGCTGGCGCTCGACCTCCGATACGATCGACTCCAGTCTCTCCATGGAGACGGGTCGCTTCTCGCAGGCGCGAATAAGTCCGCGCAGCATTTTCTCGCGGCTGAATTCTTCGCGGCTTCCGCCTTTTTTAATGACGATCAGCGGCATTTCTTCGATCGTTTCGAACGTCGTAAAGCGTTTTCCGCATTGCTCGCACTCCCGGCGGCGGCGAATCGATTTGTTCTCGTTAGCAGAACGCGAATCCAGCACTTTCGTCCCGGAGTAGTCGCAGAATGGGCATTTCATCAGGATCTCTCCTCGTTGTAAATGTTGATGGGTCGCCGAATCCGGCCGATCTTTTTCCCATTCGTTACCTGTTATGAACCTTCCGTAACCGAGCATAATAGGATTACCAACCGACAAGGAGGTGAACAGATATGGGTGCAGGACAAAATCGCAGCAGCAACTCCCTGGTCGTGCCTCAAGCCAATGCGGCTCTTGACCAACTGAAGTATGAAGTAGCACAAGAATTGGGTATTGCGATCCCGCAGGACGGTTACTACGGTAACATGGCTACCCGCGACACTGGCGCGATTGGTGGTAACATTACTCGCCGTCTGGTGCAAATCGCCGAACAACAACTTGCAGGGAAATAATGCTTTTTCTCCAAAAAAGAGCGGAGTGTTGGACAAACTCTCAAGAGTTTGTCCAACGCTTCTTTGCGTCCTAGAAGACGTTTGAAGGATAAGTTGCTGTTCCAAGTAAACCTGTGATCGATAAGTCGGCTATTCGAACCCGTACTTTAAGCGGAATCCGCATAGATATTCATATATTTCTTATAATAATACCATACCCGCTGAACATATCCACGCGTTTCCCAAAAAGGAATTTGTGCCACATTCTCGAACGTACCGTCCCAAGTGCCGTTTTTCAACCACTTGTTCACATTGCCTGGTCCGGCATTATAGGCGGCAATCACTTGCGTCAGGTTATCTTTAAATTGAATGCTCAACAAATTGAGGTACTTGGTCCCTACCTCGATATTTATGTACGGGTCGTCCAGATCGGCAAGCGAGAATGATCGAAATCCTTCCCTTTCGAACAGCCATTCCGCCGTATCCGGCATGATTTGCATGATGCCGATCGCGCCTTTCTTGGATCGGGGGTCCGTTCGATAATTCGATTCTACGCGTATGATTGCAGCCACCAAAAGCGGATCGACCTTGTGTTTCTTGGAGCTGGCCTCAATACCGTCGCGAAACTGGATCGGATACATGATTTTGCCGAGCCAATCGCTGCTATAGAAAAGAACGAGCAGAACAACGAGCAGTACGAGCGCGAACCATCGCTTTTTGCGGAAACGTTTCATCGCAGACCCTTAGCGTGCCAAAATTCGCTCAACTGACGCTCCGTGTCGGCCAGACTTCCGCTGTTGTCGATCACGATATCGGCCAATGTTTTTTTGCGATCGATCGGCCATTGTGCGGCAAGCCGAAGCTCCGCTTGCTCCGCGGTCAGTCCGTCCCGTTCTTTCAGACGCTTGATTTGAATGTCCTTCGGCACATAAACGACCATAATTTCCTTAAAATGGCCTTCGAGCCCCGATTCGTACATAAGCGGTATATCCACTACTACCAGCTTGTCCGGATGATCGGCTTCCGCCGATGCCATTCTTCCGAACATCCTCCTTCGAATTTCCGGATGCAAAATCGCTTCGAGCGCTTTCCTCGACGTTTCGTCTTGAAACACGATCTCCCCCAGCCGTTTCCGGTTAAGCGATCCGTCGGGCAGCAGGACATCGCCGCCGAAGCGGTCGGCAATGTCTGCTAGCGCAGGACTTCCCGGCTCTACAACTTCGCGGGCCACCCGGTCCGCATCGATGAGGATCGCACCGCGGCGCACAAGCATGTCGGCAACAGTGCTTTTGCCGCAGGCGATTCCTCCTGTCAACCCAATATGCATCGGTGCCAACTCCTTGTTCCTTACATTAACTTCATAACGCCCATAACAATTAAAATACATCCCGGCAATATCGACAACCGCCGTACCCAATGTAGATCGGCATATAGAAATCCTATTTTTAATCCGATCGTAATAAAGCTTCCGCTTGCCGCTGCGATAATAACGGAAGTGAGCCACGGCGTAAGCCCGATCAGGGCGGCGCCGATTCCCGCTCCGAACGCATCAAGCGATAACGCGATACCGAGCAGCATAGCCTCCGAAGCCGAAATGTTGCCGGATCGGTCGACGTCTGCTGCGGACGGCGTTTTTAATATTTGGATAACTAACCCGAGCCGTTTCAGTTCAATGGAAAAAAGCTTTTTGAGCTCACCGGCTTTATCGGCGACCCGCTCCGGAAGCGCTTTGGTCTCCTCGCCGTCCTGCTCTTTCTGCATGAGCATCTGGAACAAAGCCCAGATGCCGATCCCGATTAAAATGACCGCACCTACGGCCGATGCCAGACGCGGCGAAAATAAGCTCGCCATCGCCAGGCCGATATGCATCGAGACAAAAATGACAGTCCCCGACAACAGCGAGATGATGGCAAGCGACAGAACAGGAATTTTAATTTTGCGAAGCCCGTACATAGCTCCGACACCAAAGCCGTCAAGGCTAACGGCAAACGCGAGAATCATCAGCGACACAACCGGCAGCATTGTCCGTCCCTCCCTTGCGGGTGCAGCGCTTGCCGCAGCCCGCCCTCCTAACTTATGCGCGAACCGGAGTTTCGATATCCGTCTGGGCGCATTCGTCTCTCTAACATATGGAGGGTAGCCTAGAAGGGTGCGTGCTTAAGCCGACGGTCTTATATCGATCGTTTGGGCAGCCTTTTCTTCGGTTTAAGGGGCTGGCATTGCGGACAAAAATGCGTACCGCGGCCGCCAAGCACCGTTTTTTCAATCAGATGGCCGCAATGCTCGCACGGTTTGCCTTTACGGCCGTATGCTTTCAATTGCTGCTGAAACATCCCCATCTCGCCT
Organism: Paenibacillus contaminans; assembly: GCF_003285015.1. Classification (GTDB taxonomy): domain Bacteria; phylum Bacillota; class Bacilli; order Paenibacillales; family NBRC-103111; genus Paenibacillus_V; species Paenibacillus_V contaminans. The sequence continues at coordinate 4,175 of NZ_QMFB01000042.1, forward strand.
TGGCCGTTGACATAAGACTTGATCGACGAGCCTCCGGCATCAACCGCTTCTTGCAGCGTAAGCACGATGGACTCGAATAAACGATCCGTTTCGGCGCGGCTGAGCTTGTCCGCTTCGCGCTCCGGATGCACGCCTGCGGCATGCAGTGCTTCGTCTACATAAATATTGCCCAATCCGACAATATATTCTTGGTTGAGCAGCAGCGGCTTGATCTTGGTGGAACGTCCCGCGATTTTCTCGCGAAAAGCTTCCTTCGTGAAGCCTGTGTCTAACGGCTCTATCCCAAGCTTATGCAAAGGCGGCAGTTTGAATTCCTCGCCCTCCATAAACAAATGCATCGTTCCGAATTGACGAACGTCTTTATAACGCAGCTCCGTGCCGTCTGAAAAATGAAACACGACATGCGTATGCTTCTCGACGGGCTCGTCCTGATCGTATACCCCGTAACGCCCTTCCATCCGCAAATGGGACACGATAACCCTGTCATCAAGCAGGATGCGCAAAAACTTCCCGCGCCGCTCAACCGTTCGTATCGTTTGCCCTTGCAAAAAGGCGGCGAACTGCTCCGGATCTTCAGGCCGCTGGATAATGCGGCGCAAATGAACGGAAACGCGTTCGATCGTTTTCCCGGCCACAAGCTCGTTTAACGTGCGTCTGACCGTCTCCACTTCCGGTAATTCCGGCATAGCTTTCACCTCTTGCTGGCCGCCCGCCGGGATATGTCCTGCGAGCGGCATTTTCTGCTCATGCTGTTGAATCCAATCGATAGCGTAAACTTACTTCGCCTCATACCAGTTAATACCGTCGTTTACATCGACTTTAAGCGGCACATCAAGCTTCAGCGCGCTTTCCATCACTTCGGGAACGAGCTTGCGCATCGTCTCCAGCTCATCCTCCGGAACCTCGAAAACAAGTTCGTCATGAACCTGAAGCAGCATGCGGCTTCGCAAGCCGGCTTCGCGCAATCGTTCGGCCATTTGTACCATGGCCAGCTTTATAATATCGGCGGCGGTGCCTTGAATCGGCGAGTTCATCGCCGTCCGTTCCGCGAAGGAACGAAGATTGAAGTTGGACGCGCCGATCTCCGGCAAATACCGGCGGCGCTGGAGCAGCGTCGTCACATAGCCGTCCTTGCGCGCTTTCAGCACGATATCGTCCATATATTTGCGTACGCCCTTGAAGACGGCAAAATACTGCTCGATAAATCTCGAAGCTTCCGCACGCGTAATGTCCAGGTTTTGCGATAAGCCGTAATCGCTGATACCGTAAACGATACCAAAGTTGACGGCCTTCGCTTGTCTTCGCATGTTCGCATCGACATCCGATGGGGCGACGCCGAATACGTCCATCGCCGTTTTCGTATGAATGTCCATGTCGTGCAGGAACGCCTCGATCAGCTTCTCGTCCTGCGAAATATGCGCGAGCACGCGCAGTTCGATCTGCGAATAGTCGGCGGCAAGCATATGCCAGCCCGGCTCGGAAGGAACGAACACCTTGCGGATTTTGCGTCCTTCCTCCAGCCGGACCGGAATGTTCTGCAGATTCGGATATTGGCTGCTGAGCCGACCCGTCGCAGCTATCGTCTGCTTGTAATACGTATGAATATGGCCGGTCTGCTCGCGAACTTCCTTCAGCAGTCCTTCCACGTAAGTCGACTGCAATTTCGCCAGCTGGCGGTACTGCAAAATGTGCGTGACGATCTCATGCTTCGAAGCCAGCCACTCCAGCACCTCGGCGTCGGTGGAATAACCCGTTTTCGTTTTTTTGTAGACCGGCAGACCGAGCTTCTCGAACAAAATTTCGCCAAGCTGCTTCGGCGAGCCGATGTTGAATTCGACGCCGGCCAGCTTGTAGATTTGCGTCATCAGCACATCGATTTGTGCGGCAAGCTCGACGCCTAGCTGCTTCAATTCGTCTTTGTTGACGCGTATGCCTTTCAGCTCCATGCCCGCAAGCACGGTCGACAGCGGCAGCTCGAGCTCGAAGAAGAGCGATTTCATCTCCTTCTCTTCAAGCTCTTCCCGAAGAACCTTGGCCAGCCGGGCGATCGCTAACGCTTTGCGGCTCAGATGCTCGCCGGTTACGGCCGTTTCCGGTATTTTGAATTTGGCGCCTTTGCCGAACACGGCCTCGTCTTCCTTGACCGGAGGCTGCCCGTATTTAAACGTAAGCGCGCTTAACGTATGACTCGCTTCGGTCGGATCGAGCAGGTATGCAGCCAGCAGCACGTCAAAATCGCAGCCGGCAAGCGCGATGCCTTTCCAGGCAAGCGCCGCTTCCGCACGATGAAGATCGTACAGCGTCTTCCGCTTCGTCCCGTCTCCCAGCCATTCCCTCACAGGCTTGGCCGCCTCGGAAGCCAGCAAATGGAATGGCGTGTAGTACACCTTCTCCGGCGTATGGAAGGAGACGCCCAGCACTTCCGACATATGCGGATTGTCGCCGATCACTTCCACATTCAGCGCATCGGCTTCATCCAAGCTCTTGACGAATGCCGGCAAGCCTTCTTCATCCACGATAACGAAGCTGAACGCCTCGTCCGCTTGGTCCTCGCCGTCTCCCTCGCTCCCGCCGGTAAAATCCATTTTGTCCAGAAGCGACTTGAATTCAAGCTTTCGGAACATAGCGGCAAGAGCTTGTCCTTCATAACCGCTGTAGGCGAGTGAAGACCACTCCGATTCCATCGGCACTTCGCGGAAAATGGTGGCGAGCTCCTTGCTCATCCGCGCATCGTCCGCATGCGCTTCGATTTTCTCGCGCATTTTGCCGGTTATTTCGGAAGCATTTGCAAGAACGTCCTCTACCGAGCCGTATTGATGAAGCAGCTTGAGCGCCGTTTTCTCGCCCACGCCCGGGATGCCCGGAATATTGTCGGACGCGTCCCCCATAAGGCCCTTCAGGTCGATAATCTGCTTCGGCACGAGGCCGTATTTTTCTTGAATCGCCGGCGGATCGAACAGATCGACCTCGCTGATGCCTTTGCGCGTTAGCGCGATGGTCACCTTCTCGGACGCGAGCTGAAGCATATCCTTGTCGCCCGAAACGACGACTACCTCCATGTCTCCGCGTTCGTCAGCCACCCGAGTCAAGGTGCCGATAATATCGTCGGCTTCGTAGCCCGAAAGCTCGAATTGCGAAATACCGAAAGCTTGAATGAGCTCCTTAAGCACGGGAAACTGCTCGGAGAGCTCGGAAGGCGTTTTCTCGCGCCCTCCTTTATAATCTGCATAATCTTTATGTCGAAACGTTTGTTTGCCTGCGTCGAATGCCACGAGAAAGTGGGTCGGCTTCTGATCCTCGATCAATTTCAGAAGCATCGTCGTAAATCCGAATACCGCGTTGGTATGCAGCCCCTGCGAATTACTCAAAAGCGGCAGCGCAAAAAAAGCGCGGTATGCAATGCTGTTTCCGTCAATGACAATCAGCTTGCTCATTTTCCACCTCTTCACTTATAGTTTCTCAGGGTACTTTGTTCGCTATCTTCCATCATAGCATACGAACGTGTCCGGTTGAAACCTGAGGCCGGACGATCGCCGAAATAATATAATTCCTTTCCATCGGAGGCAATTTCAACCTCAGCTTACCCGCACCTTAACAATCTGCCGAGAATATCCTTTCAAGCGATGTTAAAAAAGCCGCATCCCGCATACATATGATTAAGACGAAGGAACCGTTTCTGCGCTGCCGGGGTCTGCATAGAGGAGCAAGCATTCTTCGGCGGGCAGTCAAATAGCGGTACAGCGCGGCCGATCGATACAGCTTCGCGGCAGCCTGCCGCTTTCTCCATGGCAAATCGAACGCGATTTCGCTTCGTCGCCGCCAATCTAAAGGACTTTACCCGAGGTGAGGGTTATGAAACGGTTTTTCGCTCCCGAGCAAACCAAAGTTATTTTTTTCGATATGAACCATACATTGATCGATCCGCATCAGTCGTTCTACGACAGCTTTCTTGACGTGTTGAACGAATATACCGGCAGGTGGTCGGGCGACGGCGAATATACGCAGCAAAGCATCGTCGAGCGCTACTGGGATGAATGGCGAAAAAAGCTGACGCAAAAACGAATGAATGCCGTCAATCGCGACAAAATTCGTCTGGCCTGCTTGAAAATCGCTCTCGACCCGCTCCCTTTTACATTAAATGAAGCGTTCCTTCGCACGTTTCTCAGCAGGATCAAAGACAAGCAAACACGCACCCCCACACTCGTCCCCGGTGCGCGCGACACTCTCGAGAAGCTCGCGGAAACCTACAAGCTGGCCATCATCAGCAACGGCAACAAGGAGAAAGTCGAATCCCAGCTGCGCATTCTCGACTTAAGCGAAGTCATTCCGGGAGACCGCGTTTTCGCCACTCTAAAAGGAGGCGCCCGCAAGCCGAACCCCGCCTTGTTCAGGCAAGCGCTTCAAAGCGTCGGCGTCGCGCCTTCCCAAGCCGTAATGGTCGGCAACTCATGGAAAAACGACGTGCTCGGCGCAGTCGGCGCAGGAATCGATGCGGTTTGGCTCCATCCCGGCCATAGCAAAAAAAGCTCCCAGCGCAAGCTGAGAAACCGCAAAGTGATCATCGTCCGCAAAATCGATATGCTGCTAAGTATATTTTAAACGTCTAAACGTACGATGAAACGCCTCAGTGGCGGACGAATAACAATTCAAAACGAACGGCGCGTGTCCATCCGGCACGTGCCGCTGTGCTGCGTTGCTAGGGTAGTTTCTCATCAATGCAACCAGTATGTGTTCAAGTCTAAAACTAGGGACTGATGAAGACACGAGAAGCAAACACGGATGCTTGGACCGTTCGCTAGTGTAGAAAACCTTATTGTTAATGAGGCAGTTCACACTATTCCACCCGTAAAATGCTCGTACTCGCCCTTTAGTGAGGCAAACGAAACGATCAATTTCGTTTGCCTCACTATTAGTTGCGTTTGCCTCATTAACTCGCCAGAACACGGGTTTTAGGCGAGTTATAGTGAGGTTTGCCTTATGAACAGTAACCTTTTCCTTACTATGTCACCAGTACACAAGTCATAAGCGGCATGGAGCATGCATCTTAAGCTCCGATGTTTTGGGGATGATGTCGACGATTTATCCATTACACAATCAATAGTTTAAAAGTTGAACCGCTATTATATACAATTTTTGATAGACCTTGCGTGATCGAGCGCCCTGCGCGGGGAGCAGCGTTCAGTGCGGGGAGCAGCGTTCAGTGCGGGGAGCAGCGTTCAGTGCGGGGAGCGGCGAGGTGCGGTGCGGAAAAGTAAAAACGCCTCCATCCCCCACTTGTTCAGTGGTTATGAAGGCGTTTCTTTACTCTTGAACTCCGATTGAAAAAACAATCTCTTCTATATTAGTGTCCCATCATCATGGATACGTCGGGCTTCTCAGCCCCTTGCGGCTGCTGCTTGGGTCTGCGCAGGAGCAGTCCCACAACCGCGCCGACGATCGCAATGCCGGTCAGCAGGAAAAACGTATCGCCGTAGGACGACGACATGACCGCGGACGGATCCGCCGGATTTTCGCCCATGTAGTGCTCCACGCGGGACGTCAGCATCGTCGCGAGCCCTGCAACCGCGAAGGAGCTCATGACCTGCTGCGCTGCAGCGGTCAGAGACGTTACGCGGCTGACCAGCTCGGGCGGCGCCGATTGGATGATGTGCGTGTTGAGCGGCATCATCGAAAGACCCATTCCCGCTCCGATCATCGCGAGCGGCAGCATCACCATGATCAGGCTCGTTTCCGTCGAAACCGTCGACAAAACATAAGCCGCTATCGTAATGAGCGCCATCCCGGATATGACGACCGGTCTTGCCCCGATCTTATCGTATAAACGGCCGCCGATCGGCATAAATATGCCGGCTGCGATCGCTTGCGGCAGCATGATGAGGCCGGTGTCGAACGCGCTGTAGCCTTTAGCTTGCTGCAGGAACAGCGGCACCATGAAGATCGTGCCGAACAGCGCGATTTGCGAAATCCACTGCACGACGATACCGCGCGTAAAATTCGCGGATTTGAACACGCGAAGCTCCAGCAGCGGCTGCGTACGGCGCAGCTCGACGATGATGAACAAGATAAGCGCGACGCCGCCGATGACCAAGCCGGCAATCGTTTTAGTAGAAGTCCAGCTCGTTCCGCCCTCGCTGACGCCGTAAGCCAACGCGGCAAACGCGACCGGTGCAAATATAATGCCGAGGAAGTCCAGCGCCGGCACGGATTGCCTGTCGAGCTTCGGCAGCGTGCGCAGACCGACGATAACGGCAACGACGCCGATCGGCAAGTTGATCAAGAAAATCCAGTGCCAAGTGACATAATCGACCAGCCAGCCGGAAACAACCGGGCCGAGCGCCGGAGCGAGCAGCATCGGTATGCCGATCATGCCCATGACAGCTCCGACTTTCCCCGGAGGGCTAAGTCTGTACGTAAAGGCCATTGCGATCGGTGCGACCATCCCGCCGCCCAATCCTTGAACGATCCGGTAAGCGATCAGCTCGCCGGCATTCGTCGCAAGCGCGCAAAGCCCGGAACCGAGCGTAAATAAAACGACGGAAAGCAAAAAGATACGCTTGGCTCCGAAACGGTCGGACAGCCAGCCCGCCAGCGGAATGACCGCCGATTGCGCCAGCGCGTATCCTGTAACCGTCCATTGAACCACGCCGATTGTGCTTTCAAAATCCTTGACCAGATTCGGCATCGCGACATTCATCGCCGTTCCGTCCAATATAACCATGAACATACCGACGATAATAGCCACGAGCGGCGCGATGATTTGCTTCATCGTCAGCGGCTGCGAAGCCGTTCCGGCTTGTGTAGCTTTTGAAGACATATGTTTCTCTCCTCCATTTCTCTGTATCCGACCAAAATCCCGTGAAACCAACAACCACGAATTGACCATACTCCAGAGAAGCGATAAAATATAACATGTTCGGAGTCAATGGTGATGCCGTACTTTCACCGGACAATTGTCCGCATTTCTGAATAATAGCGGACAATTGTCCGGTTGTCAATGAATGGAGCTGTTAAATTTATGTCAACGGACGACAAGCGTAAATATGCCCAGCAGCTAAGCGGTGTGATACTTAATACCGCCCGGTCGTTATTTGAAGAACACGGTGTGGATGCCGTCAGCATGCATCAGGTGGCCAAATCGGCCGGAATCGGCCAAGGTACCTTGTACCGGCGCTATGCGAATAAGGGCGACCTGTGCCTCGATTTGATGAAGGATCGTTTTCGGCATTTGTCCGAGGATTGGAATACCTATTTGAAGCAAAACGCGGACACTCCCGCCGTCAAGCGCCTGCGCTACTTGATGCGGTCTCTTATTCATTTCGTGGAGAAGGATGCGGACTGGATCGCCACCATTCAATCTTCAACCGCCTGCAGCCCGGATCGGCTTAATTTTTTCGAAACGCCGCCATACGTATATATGTTCACAACCATTTGCACCTTGTTTGAAGAAGCTGCCAATATGGGAGAAATGGCTCCCGTTCAGGCTCCGTTCGTTACGCATATGCTCATCTCTTGCCTGTCTCCTGTCGTGCATTTGCATCTGCGTCAGGTGCACGGTTATACGACCGAGCAAATCGCCGATTATTTTAGTATGTATTTCATCGATCCTTTGTTCAAACGGACAAGCTGAATGGAATCGGCGCGTTATCGCCTAACCGAAATAAAGCATGCCCTCGGATTGTTCCGACGCATGCTTTTTTGCTTTACTCCCGATTGCGGAAGTAGTGAGAGCTGTATACGCTGCCTTTTTGCGCTTTCGCCTTCTTTTTAAGCGTCGCCGCCATGCTTGACACGTCCTCGAGCGTTATCGAGCCGTCCTGGCATTCGCAAACGACGAGCGACAAAGAAACGGTGACGCCCGGACTTTCCACCCGATTTCCGTCGCGGTCCAGCACCGTAACAATCTCCTCTTCATACATGGTGTGCACGCCTTGATCGAATCGCCGAAGCATTTCTCTGCAAAGCTGCTCCGGCCCCTCCGCCGATGAGATGGCGATAAAATCGTCTCCGCCGATATGGCCGACGAAGTCTAGCGGATTCCCGCAAACGCTGATCGTGTGCTGAATGACGTCCGCCGTATATTGGATAAGCTGATCGCCCTTCTGAAAACCGTATGTATCGTTGAACCATTTGAAATAATCGAGATCCGCATAAATGACGCAGAACGGCTTGGCGGCGGCCAGCCTTCTGCTCAGCTCGCGATGAATGGGCGTATTCCCGGGCAAGCCGGTAAGCGGATTGGAAAACCGCGCGGATTCCATGCGGATATTCGTTATGTATTCGAGAATGGAGCGGATCGAGGCGACTCCCGCCATTTTTCCGTGACGCGTAATAATGACAAGATCGTACAAATTGCTTTTATCCCGCGACATCGCCATTTGCGAAACTTCCTCCACGGGCAGCATTTCGTCAACGATCAACGGATTTGCGTCCATGGCATGATGGATCGGTTTTCGCCAAAAGAGAGAGAACCCGTACTGTCCGGCCAACTGCTGAAACAGCCTGTCGCGAATAACGAGCCCTACGGGAATGTCGCCGTCGACGACAACCGCTCCGGCAGCCGCCTCGTTTTCGTTAAAAAAGCTTGCCGCTTCGGAAATGCGCACGTTTTTCTGAAATTGCCGGATCGGAGCGGCCAGATGGCCGATCGTCCACATCGCGTTGTTCGGATACCTCATACGATGCTTTTCGATGCTGTCCAGAAGCTTCCGATCGATCGGAGCCGGTTTAGCGGCAGGTTTGCCGATCAAAAAGCCTTGGGCGTAATGTACGCCCATGCGCGTAAGCAAAAGCAGCTCGTCGAGCTCCTCTATTCCTTCGGCAATCAATGAAATGTTCATCTTCTGCGTGAACGTCACAAACGTTTCGACGATATATTCCTTGACCTTGTCATTGTGAATGTTGGAAATGAGCGACCGGTCTATTTTGATAAAATCGGGTTGAAGCTCGGCAATCGCTTGAAGCGAAGAATAACCGGCGCCTGCGTCGTCGATCGCGATCTTATACCCCTGGCTGCGGTAGTGTCCCAGCACTTTTTTGGCCAACGAAAAATCTTCGATCGAGCTTCGCTCGGTAATTTCGAAGACGACATTATTCGGAGTAAGCCCCCGGCGCTGCAGCAGCTCGAGCGTTTGTCCCGGCGTAAAAAGGGAGTCGACGATGATTTCGGAGGAAATGTTCAGGAAAAGCATCTGTTTGTTATGCTGAAGCTCAGCGCCGTGAATCGCTTTCTCGCGCGCAATCCGTTCAAGCGGATAAAGCTTGCCTGCCGTCTTGGCGAAGTCGAAAAGCGCGATCGGGGAACCGAAAGGGCTGTCCGACGGTCCCCGCGTAAGCGCCTCGAAACCAAATATTTGCCCGTCAAGCAAAGAAAGGATCGGCTGGTATACGGCGTTGATGCGCTGCTCTTCGATAATGGCGGCAAGCTCTTCCGACAGGCGTTCATGGACGGATGGCGCCTCGATCGTTTCGCCTATAATCCTGTTGTTCATCTTGATCCCTGCCCCAAGCGGACAACGTCCGCGATTAGACGTTCAGATCTTTCCGTTTGCCCGCAACCATATAAATGACGCCCTCTCCGATGTTCGTCGTATGATCGGCGACGCGTTCCAAATAATGCGCGACCATCAGCAGGTGCGTGAGCTGCCGGTTCGTCGATATATCCGTTCCCATTAGCTCGGTCAAATGCTGAACGACTGTGCTGTAAATTTTATCGACCTCGTCGTCTTTATCGGCGAGCGAAGCGGCGCGGTTTACGTTGCCTTCCGTATAAGCGAGAAGGCTGTCGCGCAGCATCGTTTGGGCGATGGAAGCCATGAGCGGAATGTCGATAAGCGGCTTGACGAGCTTCTCCCCGTTCAGGCGAATCGCGATTTTGGCGATATCGACGGCGTGATCGCCGATCCGCTCAAGGTCGATCGCGATTTTCATCGCCATGCCGATCGTGCGCAAATCTCCTGCCATCGGCTGCTGAAGCGCGATCAAGCTGAAGCAAGTTTCTTCAATGCGAAGCATCTGCTCGTCGATTTCATCGTCGCGCGCTACCGTGGCCCTCGCCATCGGCTCGTCCAAGAGGCGCAGCGCCTCAACCGCATCGCGGATTTGAATTTCCACGTCGCTCCCCATTTTCAACAGCTTGGTCTGCAGCCCTTGAAGCGCTTGATGGTAATTCGCTCTTGTATCCATTCCTCAAGCTCCTTTATCCCTATGTTGTGGGAAATATTGTGGCGCCGGCTTATGGCGTGCCTGAAAACTCACTCAGGGTCATCTTTCACCGCCTTTTCGCCCTATGCTTCGTTCCGTTTGCTTGACGTACCCCCGGTACGCCTTCACAAACGCGCCTTGCCTAGAACAAAAATTCGGCCAAATCTGCTCCCCTCGGAGTATTCAGACACGCCCTAGCCGAACCGCCCTGTAATGTAATCTTCCGTCCGCTGATCGTTCGGAGTCGTAAAGATTTTATCCGTCTTGTCCGACTCCACAAGGAAGCCGTTAAGGAAGAAGGAGGTGTAATCGGAAATACGGGCGGCTTGCTGCATGTTATGCGTTACGATAATAATCGTATAGCGGTCTTTCAGCGTCTGCGTCAGCTCTTCGACCTTCAGCGTCGAGATCGGATCGAGCGCGGAGGTCGGTTCGTCCATCAGAAGGACGTCGGGCTCGACCGCCAGCAACCTCGCAATGCACAGACGCTGCTGCTGACCGCCCGAAAGACCGAGCGCAGATTTGTTCAGCCTATCCTTAACTTCATCCCACAGCGCAGACTGTTCCAGCGAACGCTCGACGATTTCGTCGAGAACGGCTTTTTTCTTAATACCATGTATACGCGGGCCGTATGCGATATTGTCGTAAATCGACATCGGGAACGGGTTCGGACGCTGGAACACCATGCCGACCCGTTTGCGAAGCGACACCACGTCCGTTTCCGGCGCATAAATGCTTTGGCCGTCGACGACGACATTACCGGTAATTTTTACATTGTCGATCAGATCGTTCATACGGTTAAGCGTCCGCAGAAACGTCGATTTGCCGCAGCCCGAAGGGCCGATAAGCGCCGCGATCGAGTTTTCCCGAATATTCAGCTTAATATCGTGAAGCGCCCGGTTGTCTCCGTAGTACAAGTTCAAATTGTCGACTTTGATTTTATGTTTTTCCACGGTTATTTCCCCCCGGATAATTTCTTCTGTAGAATGCGGCTTGGTATAGCGATCAACAGGTTGAAAATAAGGACGACGAGCACGAGCAGCGCCGCGCTTCCTTGGGCGATTTGCTTAGCGTCCGGCGCAAGCGAAGCGGAGCCGACGTACCATAAGTGCACCGCAAGCGTCCCCCCCATCGCCATCGGATCGAAGTCCGGAAAAATCCGCGATGCCGACGTTCCTGCGGTAAAGATCAGAACGGCCGTTTCGCCGAGCGCCCTGCCTGCTACCAGCGTGACGCCGGTAATCAAACCTGGCAAAGATGCCGGCAGCAGCACGCTGCGAATCGCCTGCCAGCGGGTGGAGCCAAGCGCAAGGGATGCCTCCCAATACGAAGACGGAACGGCGCGAATCGCTTCCTCCGTAACCCGGACGAGCACCGGCAAATTAAGCAGCGCCAAGGTAGCGGCTCCCCCGAGAATGGAGAACTTCAGACCGAGCAGCTTAACGAACAACAAGGCACCGAATAAACCGAATACGATGGATGGCACCGAAGACAGCGCCTCTACGGAAATGCGGACCAAATCCGTGAATTTATTTTTGCGTGCATAGATAGCCAGGTAAATACCGGCACCGATTCCGATCGGCAAGGAAAACAGCAGCGATAGGAACAAAATATAGAAGGAGTTGAACAACTGCGGTCCGACACCGCCTCCAGCTTCGATTTCGGACGGCTTCCCGGTCAGAAACCCCCAAGAAAGATGACCGAGCCCGCTGCCGAGAATTTTTACAAGAAACCAGGCCAAAATAAGAATGATCGTAATACCGGCCGCCCAGAAATATACGGTTGCCGCTTTATCGGTCCACTTGCTCTTCATTTCACTTCGCTCCTTCTCGCAACAACGCGGATGATCAAAATCAAGAGCAGCGATACGACAAGCAGGACGAGCGCCATCATATAAAGCGCGTTGTTCCAGGTCGTGCCGTAGGCGATATGGCCCATATCCTTGACGATCGCCGTCGTCAGAACGGTTGTCGAATCGAGCAAGGAGCTCGGCATTTTCGGCGAGTTGCCGATTACCATGAAGACGGCCATCGTTTCGCCGATCGCCCGTCCCATGCCGAGCACGACGCCGGTAATAATACCGGGGCGAGCCGCCGGAATGAGCACGCGCCATATCGTTTGCCACCGCGTTGCGCCTAGTGCAAGCGAAGCTTCTTCAAGTCTGCCGGGAAGCGAGCGGAGCGCGTCCTCGGAGATCGACATGATCGTAGGTAAAATCATAACGGCAAGAATGATTGCAGCGGGCAAAATCCCGTATCCGACGCCGCCGAACAGCTTTCCGAGAGCCGGCACGATAACCGTCAAGCCGATCAAGCCGTAAACGACCGACGGAATGCCGACGAACAAATCGGCAGCCGGCCGCAATATTTCACGCATCCATTTCGGTGCGATTTTGGCCATAAATACCGCTCCCGACAGCGCTAGCGGCACCGACAGCAAGACCGATACCAAGGTGAGCAGCAGCGTGCTGTACAGGAACGGGAACGTTCCGAAGCTTGGCGAGCTTTCCGACGAAGGCGTCCAATCCGTGGAGAAGAAAAACTCCATGATCGAGACATCGGCGAATGTTTTGGAGCCCTGAAACCCTACGAATGCGATTATAGAAAAAATGACGATAGCGACAAGACCGGCGCTTCCGACGAACAAATATTTCATTGCACCGTCTTTGCGATTTTGCAATTTCGTCCATTTGCTTAGTCGTTTTTCCATTTTATTCTTCCCTGTACTTAGTTCTTCGGCGATCGATGACACCGAGACCCCCCCTATCGAATCCGACAATAACGATTTGTAAATGCCGTTTGACTTATCTCTATCATAGGACTTATTTGTTAGAAGAGATGCGAGCAATTGTAAAGGGAATGTAAAAAATGCCCCGCGAAGCGAAGCAATTCTCGAAGCGTAGTCCTAAAGTCATCGGCGCAAAATATAGAAACCCAAAAAGAGCGGCCAAAAGCGCTCCGCTCTATTTGAATAGAAAGCTATTATTTTTTCAGCAGGTTGGCCGGCAGGAATTTCAGCTTCTCGACTTGGCCTTCTTGGAATTCTTTGCTCAAGATGTAGTCAAGGAACGCTTTCGTCACTGCGTCAGGCTGGCCTTTGGTGTACATGCGCTCTACGCCGTAAAGCGGGTATTTGCCGTCTTTAATCGCTTCTTTGGAGTAAGCGACATCGTCGATTTTGAGCGCTTTGGTAGCTTCGGTCAAGTATGGCGTGTCCACGTAACCGATCGAACCGCTCGTCGTACCGACAGCTTCCGCTACGGTTTTGCTGGAGTCTTGCGTTACGCCTTCCTTGGAGAATGCCGCGCCGTTCATAATGATCGATGCAACAAGCTTACGGGAACCGGAGCTGTCTTGACGGTGGATCAGTTGGATCTTTTTGTCCTCTCCGCCGACTTCTTTCCAGTTCGTGATTTTACCGCTGTAAATATCGGCAGCTTGCTGCTTCGTCAGGTTCTCGACTTTTACATCTTTATTAACGATCAGAGCGAACGGAGCGATCGCTACGATGTGCTCGACAAGCTTATCTTTATATTGTGCGTCTGCCTCGACGTCGGAGTTACCGATGCTGGATACGCCGTCCGCTACGTTTTTCACGCCTGTGCCGGAGCCGCCGCCCGTTACTTGAACCGTTACTTTCGGATTTTTGTTCATAAACTCGGTTGCTGCTTGCTGAACGAGCGGCTGCAAAGCGGTAGAGCCGGAAGCCGTTACCGTTCCTGTAATTTCAGGCGACTTGGAAGGCGCCGTAGATGGCGATGTGCTAGGTGCCGTCGAAGCGGATGGCGAGGAGCTTGCTGCGCCGTCTTTTTTCTCTTCTTTGTTTCCGCAGCCTGCCGCTACCCCTGCAACCAGAATAGATGCTAATGCTAGACTCATTGCTTTCTTAGATACGTGCTTGAACATTGTAGAATGTCCTCCCTTTAATGTGTTTGTATGATTTCGTTTTCGTCTACGTTTGTTATCGTAACAAGCGATTGTTAAGCGCAAACCCGAAAAACGTTAAGGGAATGTAAAAAATGAAAAGTTGAAAATCAGGGCTTTGCGGTCGATCCTAGGCACTAGAAAAATTTACATATCATTTACAAAATGAATCTTCTGCGTTAATAGTAACGGCCTATACTTATCACCATAGAGATAGAGATGTCGAATCGTGCGCAAGCTTTCCTTATATGCGGGCGGCCGGCGGCTGTAAACCATTAATAGGAGGAATCGGGTATGGGGAAACGGAACGTATCCATGAAAATCAAGCTCATAACAAGCTTTGCGGGTATGCTGGCTGTGTTTTTGGCAGTCGCATTTTATAACCTGGCGCAGGTGAGAGATATCAAATCCCATCACGGCGTGCAGAACGAAAAAATAACGTATGAATTGACGGCGCTCGAATTAAAGGTGCTCGTGCAGGATTTGAAGGATATTTCTTCCGGCCTGATGATTTCCCGAAAGCTCGATTTCGTCGAAAAATATAACGTCAAACGGAAAGAATATAATGAACTGCTGCAAAAGGTAGGCAATACGGCGTCTACGCCCGAACAGATTCAGCTGCGCAGCCAGCTGATCGTCGCCACATCGGAGTATATGGAAGTGTTCGACCGCGCCGTGCGGGTCATTCAGGATACGTCCTACAGCGAAACCGACATCCTGAAAAACACGGAATCCCTATACAACCAGGCGCAGCAGCAGCGGGATCTCATTTTTGACTTGGTGGACAAGTTTTACCGGATTTATGCGGACGAAGCGAATGCGGCGATTGCAGCCTCGAATGAAAAAATGGACGGCACGGTTGCCGTCATGATCGGCGCGGCCATTGTGATCCTGCTGCTCGGAAGCATCGTCGCCGCTCTTCTTATTCGCTCATTCGTTAAGCCTATCGGCCGGCTGCAAAAGGCGGTCGCGCTTATTTCCGAAGGCGATCTCCGCCATAAGATCAACGCTCAGACAAACGACGAGCTCGGACAGCTCAGCCATAACTTCGATAAAATGATCGACCAGGTGCGGCATATGCTCGGTACGACGCAGCAAATCGCTTCCTCGCTGTCCGAAAACTCTCAATCCTTCCGGCAGGTCTCGGTGTCAACCGCCGCCGCGAATGCCGATATATTGAAGGCTATTGATGAAATCTCGGCGGGAGCCGACCAACAGGCGCAGCGAACGGAGCAAAGCGCCCAAATTATCGGCGAGTTGGACCGGGAGGTTCGAACCGTTTGGGAAGCCGCTCGGCACATGCAGCAAATGAGCGCAGAGGCGGGACAAAAAACGGAGCTTGGCGAAGCGTCGGTGCAGGAGCTCAGCACAGCGTCGCGGCAGACGGGAGCCATGATCGATCAGGCTTTGGAAGCGATGGAGACCCTTTCCGCAGGCTCGAAGCAAATCGGCAGCATCGTAAAGGCGATTACGGAAATTTCGACGCAGACGCATATTTTAGCCCTGAATGCGGCAATCGAAGCGGCGAGAGCCGGCGTTCACGGAAAGGGATTCTCCGTCGTCGCCGAGGAGGTACGCACGTTGGCTGCGCAAACGAACGAGTCGGCCAAAAGCATCGGGGAGCGAATCTCTGCCCTGCAGCTGCAAATCGGCGGGCTGGGCGGTAAAATGCAGGAAACGCGGGACAAGCTTTACAAACAGAATGCCAAAGTTGATGCGACGCTCGCTTCGTTCTCGGCCATTCGCATGTCCATGCAAGAGATCGGCGGGCAAATCGACCGCATCGGCGGCATGATCGGAAACGCACAGGAACAGAACAAACGGCTTATAGACTCCGTCCACTTCGTTGCGGCAATCGCCGAAGAAACGGCTGCCGGGGTTCAGGAAGTCAATTCGACCTCCTTCCAGCAGCATGCCTCAATTCGTCTTATCGCGGGACAAGCCGACGATATGAACCGGCTGTCGCAGGAGCTGTTCGAGGAAATCAATAAATTCCGCATCGAGCCGGAGCAGCTTGAAAGCGGTGCGTCGAATTCATCCGGCTCCGCAGCTTCAACTACGCTGTCTGAAGCAGCCGGCAGCCGGCCTGAAACAAGGATCGATTCGCCGGCTATGCCAAACGGCGAACCGGCGGCGGATAGCGGCAGCCCCGCTTCTGAGGAGCGCGAGGATCAGCCGGAGCGCTTGCAGGACGAGCCGGGCGTTATGCAGGCTCCGGAAGAAGCCGCGGAGCGCGACGCCAAGCAGCCCGAAGCCAAAAAAGCCGAGGAAGAGAAAAAACTCGTTGGCGTCTGAGCCGGCCATAAGCAGGAGCAATGGGTCAAATGGGACTATGCGCAGCTAAGTTACCCCGCAATGCACGTCGGAAGCTTGTCAGACCCGTTTTGATACATATACTGCTAATTAAGAACCTTCCGTTCCGCTTTCCTAGCGGTTTTGAAGGTTCTTTTGCATTTTATACGGGATTCATGATTAGGGCGTCTTATGTATAAGGATTGGCGAATACGGCGTTTGCTTGTATAATTTATGACATAAACTATCGGCCCCGACTTTTCTGAGAGTGGAAAGTCAACATATTCTACCTATCTTGGGAGGTACTTTGTTTTGAGTTGGTCAAAATTGAATAGTTCCTGGTTATCGAACGCCCGTTTGGACATTTTATCGGGGATTACCGTCGCTTTGGCGCTTATTCCCGAGGCGATCGCATTCTCGATCATTGCCGGAGTCGATCCGATGGTCGGCTTGTATGCGTCGTTCTGCATTGCCGTAGTCATTTCCTTCGTAGGCGGCAGGCCCGGCATGATCTCGGCTGCGACCGGCGCTATGGCGCTTTTAATGGTCACGCTCGTCAAAGAGCACGGCATCGAGTATTTGTTCGTCGCCACCGTTCTGACCGGGATCATCCAGATCGGCTTAGGCTTGTTGAAGCTCGGGCGTTTCATTACGTTCGTGCCCCACTCGGTCATGACCGGCTTCGTCAACGCTTTGGCGATTCTTATTTTTATGGCGCAATTGCCGCATTTCGTCGGCCAGGGATGGGTCATGTATGTTCTTGTTGCCGTTACGCTTGTCATCATTTATACGCTGCCGCGCCTGACCAAGGCTGTTCCGTCCGCACTGGCCGCCATCGTTTTCGTCTCCGTCTGCGTCATCGGCTTCGGACTTAACGTCAGCACGGTCGGCGATATGGGCGAAATTACCGGCGCTCTGCCCATTTTCCATTTGCCGGATGTCATTTGGTCGTTCGAAACGTTATGGATCATTCTCCCTTATTCGTTCTCGCTTGCGCTCGTCGGCATTATGGAATCGCTGCTGACCGCAACCATCGTCGATGAAATGACCGAAACGAAAAGCGACAAAAATAAAGAAATCAAAGGCCAAGGCATCGCCAACGTCGTTACAGGCTTTTTCGGAGGCATGGCGGGCTGCGCAATGATCGGACAGTCGGTGATCAACGTGAAATCCGGCGGGCGCACACGGCTTTCCACCTTCGTGGCGGGCGCCTTCCTCTTGTTCCTGATCATCGTGCTTGGCGACATCGTCAAGCAAATTCCGATGGCCGCGCTGGTCGGCGTTATGATCATGGTGTCCGTCGGCACCTTCGATTGGAAGTCGCTGCGGCAGCTGAACCGTATCCCGCGCGGCGATGCCTTCGTTATGATCGTCACCGTAGCGATCGTCGTCGCGACGCACGATCTTTCCAAAGGAGTTCTGGCAGGCGTCGTCCTTAGCGCCGTTTTATTCGCCTGGAAAATGGCCAAAATCCGCATCCATGCAGCCGAGCTGCCGGACGGCGTCAAACGGTACGCGGTAACCGGCCAGCTGTTTTTCGCAACGACATCGCATTTTGTCGAGCAGTTTCCTGCCGGCACCGATCCGCAGCAGGTGATCATCGATTTCACGCAATCGCATGTATGGGATCATTCCGCCGTAACGGCGATCGCCAAAGTGATGGTCAAATACGAGCTTGCGAACAAACATGCCGTCATCGTCGGCCTGAACGAAGAAAGCAGACTGCTCATCGAAAAAGTCGGATTATCCGCATCCGGCGTGCATTAAACGTTAGGGCGTGTCTGAAAACCCACTCAGGGTCATCTTTCACCGCCTTTTCGCCCCCTGCTTCGTTCCGTTTGCGAAGGCCGACCCCCGGTACGCCTTCCCAAACGCGCCTTGCATGCAAGGATAAACGGCTTCCGCCCTCTCTTGGGCGGTGCGTTTACCGTAGCGTAATCCGCACAAGGTTATGCGTAGCTTACCCTTTCGGATGGAGGTACGAAAATTCGGCAAAATCTGCTTCCCTCGGAGTTATCAGACACGCCCTAGGCAAATTTCGTATTTTGCGCTGTATCATTCTATAATACAATAGACTCGATCTTTCACTATGAAGCAAGGAGCTTTGCTATGAGTTCAATTCCCGTTCTAAACGACGAGCAGTGGTTGAATCTTCTCAAATATGCAGCTTCGGATTTCAACGAGGTTACCCTCAGCCGGGGGTTTCAATATTTCAAGCAGCAGTTCGTAAGAAGCTTGAGCGCCTCCGGGGATCATTCGCTGCAAGCAAGAGTGGCCGGCACCGAACAATACACCGTTACGTTTCATATCGACAAGCCCGCATCCGGCCGCTGCACGTGTCCGGTCGGCTATAACTGCAAGCATATTGCGGCGGTTATGATGGAGCTCGGCGACCGTATGGGCTACCCGGCTTCCCAGCTTGTGAATGCCAAACATCACATCAAGCAAATCGCGCTGGCCTCCCCTTCCGAGGAGCTGCTCAAGCAGTTGCCGGGCAAGGACGTTTTCGGCTGGCATGAGGCGATGAATGAAATAACCGCGCCAGTCAAGCCGCCATACAACCAAAGCCAATATATAGAAGAACTGCGTTATCGCCTTCAGCATATTCGAAAAGCCTCCATCCCTTTTTCGGAAATCGACTCGGTTTATTTCGATGTGCATCAAGAATTGTTTGTTTTGCGGAAGTTTAGGGAGCAGTGCACGCATGGGGAATATAAATACTACACGTCTTTTGTGCTGCCCCGGTTATACCGCGACATGCATGACCTGCTGCGTCAAAAGTCCGCCATGTCCGATTTCTCGCTTTCGGAAGCGAGGCTTAGCCAAACGCTGCAATATATTAGGCGGCAGATGGCCGAAGAAACCGGCTTCAGCTTTATGGAATACGGACTGTACGACGTCATGTGGGAGCTTTGGATCTCGCATCTCCCCGAAATTGAAATATGGGTTTCGCGTGAACTCGACGATATAGAAAAGCAAAGCCTTTTGTCTCCGTCTCTGGCGGCAGCGAAAGCTTTTCTGTACCTTCAACAGTCCAGAAACGAAGACGCTTGGGCTGTTATTGAAACCGGCGGCATACTTAAAGACATCCCTTCGAGCTTTCTGCTTTCATTCCTGTACCGTATTTCGGCTTCCGGGGACTGGGAAACGCTGACGAATTGGCTTACGAAGACGGCTTCTTCCTTCTATCGCAGGAGAAGCCACGAGCTGGAAGCGTATATCCGCCTATGGAACGAAGCCGCACAGCATGTTCCATATGCCAAGCAGCAAATGTGGAGCTTGCTGGAAAGCATGCTGCCCTACTCCATGTCGATTATCGAGGACATGCTCTACGAGCAGCGGGAATGGAAGCTCTGGATTGAAATGCAGATCCAGCAGGAGCATGACCCTCTTCACCATAGGGTCAGCGTCCTTCAGCCGATCGAGAAGGATGCGCCGGAGCTCCTTCTGCCTTATTACCATCAAGCCGTCAATCACTATGTGTCCCTAAAAAACAGGCATGACTACAAACAAGCGGTCAAGCTGCTCAAAAGGCTCGAAAAAGTGTACAAAAAGATGAAGCTTCCCGAACGCTGGGAGCGTTTCTTCGCCGGATTTACCGATAAGCACAGCCGGTTGCGCGCGCTGAATGAGGAATTGAAGAAAGGAAAGCTGCTAGGATGAGTACGACATTGTACAGCATGACCTTACATGCCGTTCTGACCGACGACGGGGATGCCCTGTTGTGGGGGCTGCAGGACGGAAACGATATTCCCGGCGAAAAATTCCGCAAACTATTGTTCGCCTGGCACGAACCGTCCTACTACGGCACAGCGCTGGAGCTGCGGCAGGCGGGGGAACTGACCGTAACGGTCCTGCCGGCGGAGATGGTTCTCCCCTTCTTCGCCGAGCCGAATTTGATGGCAATCTTCCGGTGGGAAGGCGGAGAAGAAGGCGCGATGGGACTGCTTGAAGCGGCGCCGCTCCTGCTCGAAGAAGCCAAAGCCGGACGTTATTCGCCGAGCTACGACGCTTTCCGGAACGGAAAGCTCGCGTGGACGTGGGAAGCCGTGGGCGAAGCGCTGGCCGGGTTGGATTGGGAGCGATTGCGCGCGGCAGAAGGCATAGGCAAGGAGATGAACGGTTTGCGCGCAGCCTTCTCAGCCGCCGTAAACGCGTTCCATTATACGGACGTAGCGGCGATGTCCGATCTTCGGCGGGATTACCCCGCTCTATTTCAAGAGGGTCAAACCTCGGCTTATGCGCTTACCGAAGAAGAATGGCTCGCTTCGCTCGGCTGGAAACCGGACACCGCTCCCTTCCGCCCCGCCCTGCAGCTCCTTGAACCGGACGA
Source organism: Paenibacillus contaminans (assembly GCF_003285015.1). GTDB lineage: Bacteria > Bacillota > Bacilli > Paenibacillales > NBRC-103111 > Paenibacillus_V > Paenibacillus_V contaminans. Next base: position 24,923 of record NZ_QMFB01000042.1, read on the forward strand.
AGAGCTGGATGAATGGCGTCTTCGTTTGGTTCTGCAGGACAAAGGGGACGGCTCGTCACTCGTTCACGTTCGCCTTGCAACGGACGGCCATGCGTCGGGAGCATGGCCCGAGGAGTGGAGCTCTTACATCCTGGAGCGCTCTCCCGGATGGGCGGAAATGCTGGCGGCAGCCCTTCCAAGCGGCGATATCGGCGGCGAGCTGTTTGCCGAACCATTAAGCGACGAAGCCGCTTGGCGATTTTTGACCGCGGATAGCCGCCAATTATTGAACGACGGCTGGAACGTCATGCTGCCCGCCTGGTGGGAGGCAGCCTCGAAGCGCAAGCCCCGTCTGCGTGCGCAGGTTTCGCCGGAAGCCGGCGGCAGAGGAGAGTCGCTGTTCGGGATGAACGCCCTTGTCGACTTCGACTGGCGGATCGCGATCGGCGACTCGGATCTGAACGAAGCCGAATTCGCGGATCTGCTAAGCCGCAAGGAACGGCTTATCCGTTTCCGCGGCGAATGGGTCTACCTGGATCCCGCCCTTCTGGCACAGATCCGCAAGCTTATGGAAGGCGTAAACAAGGATGAGGGCTTGTCATTGCAGGATGTTCTTCAACTGCACCTGTTAAGGGAATCGGAGCAAGAGAAGCTTCCGGCAAGCGGCCGCGCGACCGGAGAAGAGCCGGAAGACGAAGATAGAATCAAACTCGAAGTCGAGTTGAACACGCATCTTTTGGCCCTGCTGCGCAAGCTTGCTCAACCGTCGGAACTGACGGAGCTTGCCGTACCCGAAGGATTGCAAGCGAACCTAAGGGGCTACCAGCGCGAAGGCTTCACCTGGCTCAGCTTCCTCAGACAGTTCGGGCTGGGCGCATGTCTGGCGGACGATATGGGGCTTGGCAAAACCGTCCAATTCATCGCTTATTTGCTGTATCACAAGGGGGATGCATCCGGCAAGCGGGATTCCGCTCCCGCCCTGCTCATTTGCCCGACATCCGTGCTCGGCAACTGGCAGAAGGAGCTTGCGCGCTTCGCTCCCGATTTGAACGTTTTGCTCCATTACGGAAAGGGACGGCAGGACGGCGAGGCGTTTCGCGATGTTTTGCAGCATACGGATGTTGTCGTCACTTCCTATACGACCGCTCTGCTCGACCAAGAAACGCTGCGGGAAATCCGGTGGAGCTCGCTCTGCCTCGACGAAGCGCAGAACATCAAGAACGCGCAGAACAAGCAATCCGCCGCAATCCGTACTTTTCAGGCGGCGCATCGCGTCGCGCTGACAGGTACGCCGATCGAAAATCGGCTGTCGGAGCTTTGGTCGATCTACGATTTCCTCAACCCCGGTTACTTGGGGAACCAGCGCGGGTTCCAGCACCGTTTTGCCAATCCGATCGAGAAGCATCACGATGAGGAACGCACGCTGCAGCTGCAGAAGCTCGTCAAGCCTTTCATGCTGCGCCGCAAAAAGAAAGATCCCGCCATCCAGCTCGATCTTCCGGACAAGCAGGAGATGAAGGTGTATATCAACCTTACGCCGGAGCAAGGCGCCCTGTACGAGCAGACGGTCAAGGATCTGATGGAGCGAATGAAGCATCTGGAGGGCATCGAGCGCAAAGGGGCCATTCTCGGCGCTTTAACCCGGCTTAAGCAGCTGTGCAACCATCCTGTCCTGTTGACGAAGGAAACGGCGATGTCGGAGGAATCGCTGCTGTCCGAGGAACGCCGGGAATCATTCGTCACGCGATCCGCGAAGCTGGAGCGAATCGTTGCCATGGTGGACGAGCTTCGGGACGAGGGCGATTCCTGCTTGATCTTCACCCAGTATGTAGGCATGGGCCGTATGCTGACCGACATCCTGGGGGCGCACCGGGGCGAGCCCGTACTGTACCTAAACGGCAGCACGCCCAAAGCGGAACGCGACAAGATGATCGAAACGTTCCAAGCGGCGGATGGAACCGGCCCGGGCATCTTCGTTCTGTCGCTGAAAGCCGGCGGCGTCGGCCTCAACCTGACGGCGGCGAACCATGTGTTCCATTTCGACCGCTGGTGGAACCCCGCCGTCGAGAACCAGGCCACCGACCGCGCCTACCGGATGGGCCAGAAGCGCAATGTGCAGGTGCATAAGTTCATTTCCCTCGGCACCCTGGAGGAGAAGATCGACGAAATGCTGGAGAGCAAAATGAGCTTGAGCGAGAACGTCATCTCCACCTCCGAAAACTGGATTACGGAGCTCTCGAACGACGAGCTGCGCGACTTGTTTGCGCTTCGGCAGTCGTGGTAGCGTTATATGAAAAACCGCACCACGCCTTGATTTGCGTGTGGTGCGGTTTTTGCATGCCGATTTTATGGGCAATCTTCGCGGGTACTCGCAGAGTAAGCAAAAACCGGCAGAACATCGTCCCGCCGGCTCATACAAATCTTTATTCGAAATAAACCGCTTTGCCCGTACGCGAGGATTCGTATACGGCTTCGAGAATTTCCGAAACGACAAGCGCTTGCTCAGGCGTAACGACCGGCTCGGTGTCGTTCAAGACCGCGTCGATCCACAAGCGAGCTTCGATATCCGCATCGCTCTCGGATTTGCCTTCGTAGAACGCCACGCCGCCGGATTTCAGGTCGACGCTGTGCGTGTACAGACGGCTGTGTTCTTCGCCGTTGATGCGCAGGCCGTCGTTCATGTCCGCGCCGCCTTCCGTGCCGCTAAGCGATACTCTCGCTTCCTTCACGTCAAGCGTGTTAAGCGCCCAACTCGATTCAAGGATAATCGTTGCGCCGTTTTTCATCGTAATCATCGCGAATGCGGAATCTTCTACGGTGAATTTCTTCGGATCCCAAGGACCCCAAGCATTCGCCGCGTTTTCTTTTTGCGAGAGCTTGTGGTAGGCCGTACCAAGCACAACCTTCGGCTCGTAGTTGTTCATCATCCACAGCGCCATATCGAGCGCGTGGGTTCCGATATCGATAAGCGGACCTCCGCCTTGTTTCTCTTCGTCAAGGAACACGCCCCAAGTCGGCACGGCGCGGCGGCGGATCGCATGCGCTTTCGTAAAGTAAATCTCGCCCAGCGTACCGTCTTCGATAACCTTTTTGAGGTGCAGGCTGTCCGGACGGTAACGGTTGTTGTAACCGACGGTCAGCTTCTTGCCTGTGCGCTTCGCCGTTTCTACCATGCGGCGCGCGTCTTCTGCAGTCTTGGCGATCGGCTTCTCGCACATTACGTGCTTGCCGGCTTCCAGAGCGGCAATCGTAATTACGGCATGCGAATCGTTCGGCGTGCAAACATGCACGACATCGATCGATGCATCCTTGAACACTTCGCGGTAATCTTCATATGTTTTGGCTTCCGCAGTGCCGAATTTGGCAGCCGCTTTCTCCGCGCGCTCCGTCACGATATCGCAAAACGCAACCATCTCTACCGTATCAAGCTTCGCCAAACTTGGCATATGCTTGCCGTTGGCAATTCCTCCGCAGCCGATAACAGCCACTCTGACCTTCTTGGACATGGAAACGGTTCCTCCTTTAACATAAAAACCTATGAATGTACGCTTCGGTATACTACAATGATAGTATAGTTACAAGCCTGCCAAAAAGATATGACGGATCTGGTTATCCTTATATGCGATTTTGTCATTCGGGAGATGCGATAAGGTGCAATTTTATAAAGAGGACATCCGCTTTGAGAACCCGTTTCTGAGCATGAAAATATTTGCCGCCAATCGTGTCGTCGATGCGATATCGCGGTGGCATCACCATAAAGAGGTTGAAATCCTCGTCATAGCCGAAGGCGTGCTGCACGTATTCGTCGAGGACGAGCAATACATGCTTCGCGCCGGAGAGCTTGTGCTGATCGGAGCCAACCAATTGCATCGCGACCGCTCCTACGCCGAGGAGGGCACGATGCGTTACTTCGTGCTCCAATTCGATATTCACGATTATTTCGAGCAGAGCACCATGCCGTACTACCGCTTTTTATCCGAAACCGACTATCCGTGGAGCAAGCTCAATTATATTTTCGGCAACAACGACACAGCCCGGGAATCGATCGTAGACAGCGTCAAGCAAATTTACGACGAGTCCCAAACGAAGCGGGAAGGTTATGAAATCGCCGTCAGCCTGCTGATCAAAAAAATCGTGCTCACCCTGCTTCGCAGCGACAACCGCCATTTTCCGCACCATCGCGAGAATAACGACCTGCTTCGGCTTCGTCCGGTGCTCGATTACATCGAACAGAACGTTTGCGGCAAAATTCAGGTGGAGGAAGCGAGCCGCATCGTAAATATGAGCTACTACTATTTCGTCAAGTATTTCAAAAAAGTGCTCGGCATGTCGTTCCTCGAATACGTCAATTACAAAAAGATCAAGCGGGCGGAGCGCATCTTGCTCACGAACGAAGTTAATGTCGCCCAAGTTGGCGAAGAGGTCGGCATGCCGAACATGGCTCACTTCTACAAAATGTTCCGCAAATACAACGATTGCTCGCCGCATGATTACCGCAAAAAAATGGCCGAATGGTCGAAGTAACCAAAAAAGCGCCGCTAACCGCCTTCTCGGCTGTCAGCAGCGCTTTTTTTGATGACTTCAAGCGGAGTTTGCTGCCGGATTCCATAGGATTTCGAAAGTCCGGAAACTCCTTGCTCCGCCTTCGTACCGCTTGCAGCTCGGAGCAGGTTGTCTTTCGCTCATAACGGCGGTCGGCCCGCCACTAACTATACAAGCAGCACCCATACGCCTACCGCTACGGCGCTTCCGGCAATCGAGCCGAGCACATTGACGGCGTCGTTGCCCATCCAGCGCAAGCCGCGGATACGCACGGCCGGCTTGCCGCAATGCTCCGCCCGCTCGATCTCTTTGCCGCACACGGTGCAGCGGTTCATCCGCTGCCACGCGGCGCCGATCGCGGAGTCCGCTAGCGAGCCGGCCATGCCCCCGGCGAACGCCGCAAGCAGCAGCGGCAGCAGGCCGTCGGCCAGAACGCCGGCATCCGCCGCCAAGCGGCTTGCCGCCGGCGTCGCTTGCAGCAGCGCATATGCCGCTGCGCCGATAAACAGGCCGCCGCATGCCGATGCGGCGAGGCCGAGAACCGTTACGCCGCCCGACGTTCCGGGCGGCACAGACGCCCCGGTGAGCAACGACCGGGGCTTGCTTTTGCTGAGGCCGCCGATTTCCGTGGCCCAGGTATCCGCATTGACGGCGGCAAGCGCGCCGACGAAAGCGGCCAGCCACAGCGGATCCGGCCAAAGCTGATTAGCCGCGCAAAGCAGCAGCGCCAGCCCGCCGTTGGCGGCTACCTGCCAGGCATCTCGGCGGCCGCCTTTTTCGTAGCCGCCCTCCGCTTCGCCGCGGGCCGCCTTTTTCCATTTGGACAGCAGCGAAGAGGATAGGAAGAAGGCGATCAGCGAACCGAACCAGGCCGGACTGCCCCATCCGAATAACAAGGTGCCCGTTACGATGGCCGCCGCAGCTCCGGAAACGGAGAGAGAGCGCTTGGCATAAGCCGCCGATACGACGGCTAAACTGCCGGCCAGCCCGATCCCCCAATGTATCCAAACATCCATATTTTCTGCATCCCCTCATAATGATAAACGGCTTAACCGCATTCGCAGAAAGCGATTTCGTAAGTATATGCATGGATGAGCGCGTTTACCGTTGAAATATAATCACTTGATAGATGAAACATATACACTCTTATATTTTTAAAATATAGAGATAAGACCTATCGGGCTCCTCTTTCTCATACACTTCTAAGAGGTGATCGTATGAACTACGGGGTCAAAATACGCAGTATCCGGATAAAAGAGCAGCAGCTTCCCGGCAGCGACCGATTGCCGATTTCGTTCGAAGACTGGGAGGCTCGGGCCAAAGTAAAGCTTCCCGTCCAAGCATTCGATTATGCGGAGACGGGAGCCGGCAGCGAAGCGACGATGCAGGCCAACCGCAGCGCATTCGCCCATTGGCGTATTTTGCAGCGTATTCTTGTAGATGTCGCCGACCGGAATTTGACGGTTCCTCTTTTCGACCGGGTATACCGTTTTCCCGTCGGCATCGCTCCGATCGGAAGACAGGCGTTTTATCATTCTGAAGGCGAAGTCGCCACCGCGCGGGCAGCTGCGGCCACCGGCGTATTATATATTCACAGCATGGTTGCGTCCCGATCGCTGGAGGATGTTGCGGCTACAGGCGCGCACAGGTGGATGCAGCTTTATTTGGGGCATGATTTGGAAGTAGTGGCCAGCATCATTCGCCGCGCGGAGGACGCCGGCTATACCGGTATCGTGCTGACCTTCGACCGTCCGGAGATCGGATGGCGGGAAAAGGATATGCAAAACGCCACCCAGCCCGTCACTTCTTCCGAAGGCGTAGGCAATCTGGTAACCGATCCCGTAGTGCGTCGTAAATACAGTCTCCCCCTGACGCCGGACTCCGTGCAGTGGATTACCGTCAATCCGGAAACGACTTGGGAAGCTCTTTCCTCCGTCCGGAAATTTACCCGTCTCCCCCTTCTCGTCAAAGGAATCACGTACCCGGCGGATGCCGTAAAGGCCATCGAAGCCGGTGCAGACGGCATCATTGTTTCGAATCACGGCGGACGTCATCTCGACGGAGCCGTCGCCGCGCTGGATAGGCTGCCGTTCGTCGTCGACGCGGTAAAAGGAGCGGTCCCTGTCCTATTCGACAGCGGCGTCCGGCATGGCGCCGATATTTGCAAAGCGCTGTGCCTGGGAGCGGACACGGTCCTGATCGGCCGTCCATTCTTGTACGGATTGGCCGTTGCCGGCGAGAAGGGCGTAAGACATGTGCTGGAAAATATGATCGCCGATTTCGATTTGACGATGGGCATCGCCGGTCATCCAAACGTACAATCCTTAGACAGGGAATCACTTCAATTTATCGGACCTTGCGGTCACCAATAAACGTTCATGCCCCGATGGCCTTAAGCTGTGATGAAACATACAGGCCCGCAGCGTGTATTCGTCATAAACCGCTGACGGTTCTAAGGTTGGCGGCGCCTACGCAGTGACCATTTCGATACCGAAGGAAAAAAAACGCCTCGCAATATGCGAAAGCGTTTATTTTTTGACCGTATTCGTGACAAGCTTATAGCCTACGCCGCGAATCGAATCGATCTGCACCGATTGCTGGTTCATTTCCAGCTTCTTGCGCAAAGAGCTGACGTGAACGTCGACGGTACGTTGACCGCCTATATAATCGAAGCCCCAGACGATGTTCATCAGATCGTCGCGGGTAACGACTACGCCGGGCCGCTGCACGAGATAAAGCAGAACCTCGAACTCCTTCGGACGCAGCGGGATCGATTCCCCGCCGAGTATGACCTCATATTTCTCGGGATAAATGCGCAATTCGCCGACCGCGATCATTTTGTCCCCGCTGCCGCTCGTATCCGCGAGAAAGTCTTCCGGCTGCGTTCTGCGAAGCACGGCGGATACCCGGGCCAACATCTCGGCCACGCCGAACGGCTTCGTAATGTAGTCGTCCGCTCCGTAACGGAGGCCCTGCACGACTTCCTCCTCGGCATTCCGCGCCGTCAAAATAATGACCGGCGTCTTGACGCCCTTCTGACGCAGCTTCGACAACACCTCGAAGCCGTTCATTCCGGGCAGCATGATATCCAATATTATAAGATCATAGGCGGCCTGCAAAGCGGCTTGCAAGCCTTCTCCGCCATGATCGATCACCTTGATTTCATAGCCTTCCTGCGCCAAGTTATAGGACAACAGGCGGGCCAGCGTCGGTTCGTCTTCGATTACCAAAATGTTCTGCGACATAGGGAAACCCCCAAAGTTTGATCTTACAGTGACAAGCCTATCATAATCGGGCTTTATCGTCTAGTGGATAACCGGGAGCTCGATCGTAAACCGCGAGCCGAGACCGACTTCGCTTTCCACCGAGATCGTGCCTTTGTGCAGCTCCACAAGATGCTTGACGATCGAAAGACCGAGGCCCGTTCCGCCTGAGCTGCGCGATCTCGCTTTGTCGACGCGGTAAAACCGCTCGAAAATCCGCGGCAAATCCTTCTTCGGAATGCCCATTCCCGTGTCCGAAATGATAATCCGCACCCGCTCGTAGTCAACGTCCGGATGAACGACTATAGGCTCCACTTGCACCTTCACTTTACCGCCTTCAGGGGTATAGTTGATCCCGTTCGACAGCAAATTAATTACGATTTGCCGCAGTCTGTCTTCATCCGCTTCGATGTAAATATCGTCGTCCACCTGCATGCTGAGCTCGATCCGCTTTTTATCCGCTTCCGCCTTCAGCATATGCAGCTGCCGATCGACAAAGCTTTTCATTTCGACCGGCGAGAAATGCATCGGAATTCGTTTCGATTCGATTTTGGACAACTCCAGAATGTCGCCGATCAACCGATTGAGCCGCTCGCTCTCGTCGAATATGATTTGCAGAAACGATTTCGCCGTTTCCTTATCGTTCAGCGCTCCCGCCAGCAGCGTTTCGGCAAAGCCTTTGACGGCCGCGATCGGCGTCTTCAGCTCATGCGAAACATTCGCTACGAATTCGCTGCGCATCCGTTCCAATCGGCGCATGGCCGTAATGTCGTGCAGCACGATCAGTACGCCGGCCCATTCCCCATCCACATGAGACATCGGGCTCAAATTGACCTCGAGAATGCGCTCCTCCGGAAAGTAAAAAATAATTTCGTCGCGTATATGCTCATGCGATTCGAAGCATTCGCCGATCATTTGCGTAAATTCGAACTGCTGCTTCGCTTGATCATACGGCTTCCCAAGCAGCTCCTCCGAAGAAAAGCCGAGAAACTCCTCCGCCGACCGGTTTAACAGAACGATCCGTTCCTCGCTGTCGATCATGACGACGCCGTTCATCATGTTTTCAAGCACGCTTTTCAAGCGGCCCTCGTCTTCCAAAATGCGGTTCACCTGCAGCTGCAAGCTATCGGCCATCGTATTGATCGCCTGTCCAAGCTGCCCGATTTCGTCGCGGTTGCGGATATTTACGCGCGACCGGTAGTTCATATTCGATATTTGATGGGCGACCCGCGTAATCTTTTCCAGCGGTCTGGTCAAATTATGCGCGATCCGGAAGCTTATTATGCCCGCGATAATAAACAGCACGAGCAAACCTCCAAGCAGCAGCATCCATAATTGCCGCACCTTCGCTTCGACATTCGCAAGCCCCGTCGCCAGTCTTATATAAGCCAGCTGCTTATCGCCGGACGCATCTACGCGAACCGCTACATAAAGCATATTCTGATCAAGCGTGTCGCTGTGGCGGATGAATGCCCCGACGCCCTCTTCCTGGGCCCGCATAATCTCTTGGCGGTTCAGATGGTTGTCCATCTCCTCCGGTTTGTGATCCGAATCGCCCAGCACTGTGCCGTCGGTGCGGATGAACGTGACGCGGGCGTCCGCCGACTCCTTCAAGTAGCGCGCCTGACCGCTGAAGTATTGCGTTAACTCGCTCTCGCTGCCGCTTTTGGACCAGTCGATCGTAGCCATAATGATTCGGATTTCCCGCTGCATGCTTTCCTTCAAGGCGGAAATATACGTGTTTTCCAGGAGTTTCGCCGTAATCAGACCTGCTCCGAGCACGGACAATCCGATCAGCAAAATAAATATAAAGGATACGCGCGTCCGGAATTTTCTCATACGTCCTCCTGTACGGTCTTATTCGCATCCCTCGCCGTTTCCGGCATACCCGGCTTTAACAGCGGCGGGCAGCCTAACAGCAAAAGAGAACGGCACGTTTCGCGCCGCTCCCTTCATCCTACCTTTACAATCCGCAAAAATCCAGCAGAGTACGTTAACGGAATGTAAATGTTGTGTAAATGTTTGGCCGCGTTCAAACCGCCTTCTCTCCGGCTTGAGGAGGATTGGAGCTCCGCCCGATGCCGAATTTGGCGACCAGCTTATGCATGATCGTCGCCATCGGCTGCTGGATCAGCGTCGAGATGACGACCGGCACCGCCGCCTTCGGCTCGAAATAACCGAGTCCCAGCACGATACCGAGCGAAATATTGCGCATTCCGGCGGCGTAAAGCAGCGTCACCGTCAGCTCGGGCTTGCGGAACAGCCATGCGCCCGCAAAGCCGAGTACGTAACAAATGACAACAAGCAGAACAACAAGCGGAATCATCGCAGGCAAATCGTTCTTGAGCTCGTTCATAAAAGGCTCGATCGCCGCCGCGTTGATCGCGACGACGGCGAACATCGCGAGCTTAGAGGCGGGCCCGGCGACCGGCGCGGACCATGCCTTCGCTTTGGCGCGGCTCCAATGGTTCACGGTCACGCCGGCAATCGTCGGGATGACTACGATGATCAATAAATCCTTCATCACCTTCCAATGGTCGAACGAAAGATCCGCACCGAAAAACAAGCCGATCTCCGCAGGAACGACCAGCGGACTAAGCGCCGAATCGAGCACGACCAGCGTTAGCGCGAGCGGAATATTGCCTTCGGCCATGCCGACCCACAGGATCGACGAGACACCCAGCGGGATGATCGCAAACAGAACGAAGCCGATGACGTAAGGCGAATCCGGACCGTAAACGGCCGCGCCCAAGCCATAAGCGGCAAGCGGCGCCGCAATATGCACCAGCATAAGCGTGACGAGCATGACAAGCGGCATCCGCATCGCCTGTTTCACCTGCAGAGGGCTGCAGCCCATCGCCATAACGAACGTCATGAAAGCGAACAAATACGGAGCCCACGCCGTATACTCGCGCAGCGGGCTCGGAAAAAGAAATCCCACTATCAACGATAGTGGAACGAAAATGAACATATACGATTCGAAAAAACCGTTCAGACGCAGTCCGGCCTGCGCCTTTCTGGAAGCGTTAAGCATAAAGCCTCTTATTTAAAAACCGTTTCTTTAAACGTTTCGAGCTTTTCAAGCGAATTTTTGTCCACTTCGGCGTGCAGGCTGTTGCCGTGCGAATCCATCGTGACGATCGCTGCAAAGCCTTCGCATTGCAAGTGCCACATCGCCTCCGGAATGCCGAATTCCATATAGTCGACGCCTTCAACCTTCTTGAGGCATTGCGCGTAGTATTGAGCCGCTCCGCCGATCGCGTTCAAATAGACGGCACCGTGATCCTGCAGCGCAGCAAGCGTTTTGGCGCCCATGCCGCCTTTGCCGATGACCGCGCGAATGCCGAACTTTTTGATGATATCGCCTTGGTAAGGCTCCTCGCGGATACTTGTCGTCGGTCCGGCAGCCTTCACCTGCCATTCGCCTTCCTCGGTCTTCACCATGACAGGTCCGCAGTGGTAAATGACGGAGCCGTTCAAATCGACCGGCGTATCGTTATCCATCAAATATTTGTGCAGCGCATCGCGTCCCGTATGAATCAAGCCGTTGATGACGACAACGTCGCCCACGCGCAGCTCGCGGATTTGCTCTTCGCTGATCGGCGTTTGAAGGACGATTTCGCGGCGCTCGGACACAGGTGCGGCATCGGCTTGCGCCGTTTCGTCCTGCTCCATAGCCACATCGCTGCCGCGATCGTAAGCCCAGCCGTTGATTTCGCCGGTTTCGGCATTCAGCAGTACGCCTTGACGCCGGAACGCCCAGCAGTTATAGGCTACCGAAACGAAAAAGCTGGCAGGCAAACGGTTCATCACGCCGACTTTACAGCCGAGCAGCGTCACTTGGCCGCCGAAGCCCATCGTTCCGATGCCGAGCTTGTTGGCATTATCCATCACGTATTCTTCAAGCTTGCGCAGCTCCGGGTTCGGATTGACGTCGTCCGCCGTACGGAACAGCTGCTGCTTGGCGAGGTCGTAGCCGCTCGTCCGGTCTCCGCCGATGCCGACGCCGATAAAGCCCGCGCTGCAGCCTTGGCCCTGCGCTTGATATACCGCATGCATGATGCATTTGCGGATGCCGTCGAGATCGCGTCCCGCTTTGCCGAGGCCCGGAAGCTCGGCAGGCAGGCTGTACTGGATGTTTTTGTTCTCGCAGCCGCCGCCTTTAAGAATGAGCTTCACTTCGATATCGTCGCGCTCCCATTGCTCGAAGTGAATGACCGGCGTTCCCGGTCCGAGATTGTCTCCGCTGTTGGCGCCCGTCAGCGAATCGACGGAGTTCTCGCGCAGCTTGCCTTCTTTCGTCGCTTGGCTGACAGCTTGGAGAATTTGCTTTTTCATAATCAATTGGTTTGCTCCGACCGGAGTGTGTATAATGAATGTAGGCATGCCCGTATCTTGGCAGATCGGCGATACGTTGGTTTCCGCCATCTCGATGTTGTTGGCAATGGTGGTTAACGATAACGCGGCACGCGTTCCTTGATCCTCTTGACGGCGCGCTTCGTTGATCGCTTTGCGGACGTCGGCCGGCAAATTGGTGGACGTTTCGACGATTAGCTTGTACACACTTTCCTGAAAATGCTTCATGAAGTAGTTGCCCCTTTCATTGTCTTTGCTCGTATATGCACTTATAATTACAAACATGGCACCGCCGCGTCATAAACTTCGGCATCAAATCTCTCAGCCAACGGGCGGAAATCCGGCAATCATCAGCAAAAAACAACGGCACAAGCTTGTTGGCCGATTATATACCTTCATTATAGTTCCGCAAGCCGAAAAAGTACAGTTTCACGAGAGGCCCATAAGCTGCTTCGCACGCTAGCTGCGGCGGCTTCATTCTTCTTTTCGGCCTTATAGCATCTATTACTAGCAATTTTGGAAGAAAGCAGGATCGGGAATGATACGTAACGGAATTAGAAGCTTGCTCCTTTGCGCGGCCGTATTGACGACGGTTTTGACGACATTGAGCATGTTTAAGCCTGAGCATTTGTACCGCGACCAAGTGGCCGTCCTCATGTACCACCACGTGCATGACGAAGCGCAGAGCTCGGGTACGATAACGACTGAGCTGTTTCAGGAGCAGCTCTCCTATTTGAAAAGCCAAGGCTACAACTTTATTACGCTGGACGACCTCAAGCGGTTTTTGAAAGGCGCGACCGTTCCGGAGAACGCGGTTCTCGTCACCTTCGATGACGGCTATGAAAGCTTTTATACGAACGCGTTTCCGATCCTAAAGAAGATGGACATCCCGGCGGTTAATTTCGCCATCACGGAAGATACCCTCGACCCGAAGTCCAGCTACATCCCGGCAATGTCGCGCGAAGAAATTCGCGATATGACCGCTCAGATGAGCACGATCGACGTTCAATGCCATACGCACGCCCTGCATGAAAAAATCGACGGCGTAGCGGCGCTTACCGGCCGCATCAAGAACAGCGAAGGCAATACCGAGACGGAAGACCAATACAAGCAGCGCATCCTCGAAGATACGAAAATGTGCTTGAACACGCTGACCGGGCTGTATCCGCGTCCGATCGACTCGCTTGCCTATCCGTTCGGCATCTATAATAAAACCGCCGCTGGAATCGTTCACGAAGCAGGCGTTCAATATGCGTTTACGATACTGCCGAGGATGACGACGCGCGATACCGATCCGCTTAAAATTCCGCGCATTAACGCGGGAAGTCCGTACATAACCCCGGAAGGCCTGCATAACATGATTATGCGGCGGGTGACTTCGGTCAACCATCCTTTCGATAAAGTCGGGCTTAGAGATACGCTTGAACAAATCGGCGGCGAGTTGACGGTCGATAAAAGCGACGGCAACAAAGTCATCAATTATAACGGGCAGGAGTGGAAAATCCTTCCCGGCGGCAGCGCCGTGCTGAAAGACAACGTCGAAATTCCGCTGTCCAAGCCGCTCAAAGTGGTCGGCAACCGAACCTTCATCAGCCTTGACGATTTGCAAAAGGTGCTCGGCGTGCAGATCGTTTACAATGCCGAAACCCATACGTACACGGCCAAGCTGCCCGACGAAAGCGCAATCGATGCGGAGACGAAATCCGACAAGCAAACTTCCGGCAAATCCGGCGGGAAATAAAATCGTTCCCGGCCGAAAAAAAGCCCCGCGTCTCCTATGCTGGTTCAGGCGAACGTGGGGCTTCATTTTATTCGTGAAAGGACTTGTTTATGGATCATCATTTTTTCGCCTATATGTATCGCCTTCGTTATATCAAACGGTGGAGTTTGATGCGCAATATCGTCGAGGAGAACGTTGCGGAGCATTCCTTCCACGTAGCGATCCTGACCCATATGCTGTGCACGATCGCCAACGAAGTATACGGCCGCGGCATTGCGACGGACAAAGCGGTCACGATGGCGCTGTTTCACGATACGACAGAGGTGTTGACCGGCGACATTCCGACTCCCGTCAAGCACCATAACCCGCATATACTAAGCAGCTTCCGCTCGATCGAGCAGCTGGCGGCCGAGCGTCTTGTCGGCATGGTGCCCGAGGACCTGAGAGCCGTGTACGAGCCACTTGTCAAACATGCGCCGCAGCCGAGCGGACAAACTCCCGACCCCGCCGAGGTGGAGCTTAAAACGTACATCAAGGCGGCGGACTTGCTCGATGCCTATTTGAAATGCGTAACCGAGCTGTCAGCGGGGAACCGCGAATTCGCAGTCGCCAAAAAACAAATCGAGCAGTCCATCGAATCGATGAATCTGCCCGAGATCGCTTATTTCCTTGAACATTTGGCGCCTAGCATGGAGAAAACGCTTGACGAGCTTACGGAAGAAAGCTAACGTCTTTTTGAAGCATTTGAAGCATGACCTGCCGCGCGGGGCCGTCAGCATAACGCCCCGCTTTTTGCGTTGCAGGCTGATTTTAGAAGCTGTAGAACATAAGCACGATCAACGCAAGAAACAGGACGCCCGCGATCGAGCTGAATACGACAAACCGGTTCGTAATGGAATTGTCCACTTCTCCCCCGCCGCCCGCTTGCTGCTGAATCAGTCTCATCGGCTTGCCGAGCATGCCGGTGATGCCGCCGATCACGACGAACAAAATAATGACTTGCACGATCCAGGGAGTCGATACGTCGGCTTTGCTGATCAAATACCCTCCGGTCAGGAACTGAACGATCAACAGGATTTGCCCGATACGGTTAGCCGCGCGTAGGCTGTGGACGTACCCTTCGCGAACGGATGCGCTGAGCGTTGAAATGCGCATGGCAAGGAACGGCAGAATCAGGTAAAATCCCATGCCGATACCGCCCAGAAGATGCAAAAACAAGATGAATCTTACCATTAGGAACACCGACCTCCGATCATCTTTTGAATGCCTTTTCAAATAGGGAGCTTCTTATGTATGGAGCTTTTCCTCCTCAGTATAGCGAATCCTCGTACGGCGGACAACTCATTTTCGTTTGCCGAGCCATGCCGCGAGCTTGTCCCGATAGTAGAACGCTATATATGAAGCGGCAAACAAAACCGCTGCCCCGATCACATAAGGAGCATATCGCTCGAACTTCGCAAAAAGTTCTTCCCAGTGTGCGCCGAACAGCTTGCCGAGCCCGATGAAAAAAACGACCCAAAACGCCGCCCCCGAATACGCGTACAAAGCGAACGTTCTGAAAGGCAGTCGAATAATTCCGGCAAAATAACCGGTTATATGTCTCACTCCGGGTATGAAATAAGCGGTGAACAACAGCGCATTCCCGTATTTGCCGAAGCGTTCTCGCGTTTTTTCCACCTTCGCCGGGGTAAGCAGCACCCATCTTCCATACCTTTCAATGAATGGCATACCCAGAAAAAAACCGATCATATAAGTGATCGTCATGCCGACCGTCGTTCCCAGCATCGCGAACAGCATGCATACGACCCAATTCAAGCGGCCTGCGTAGGATAAATATCCGGCGTACGCCATCGTCGTTTCTCCCGGGAAAGGCAGCGCTATGAACTCCAGCATTAAGCCGAAAAAAAGTACATAATAGCCGTAAGCATCGAAAAGCTTATCGATATGTTCCAACCGCGCTTCTCCCCCAACTATGCCGTTCATCGACAATTTCGCATCAACACATTTTACCACTATCTGTCTCAAAATAACATATGTTGCTTGAATAGCAGTTCTTATTTATAATAATTATAATTTAGTATTGACTTTAATCTGCTGTCCTGATAAGCTAGTAACAGGTTTTGATAATCATTCTCAAACACAGGGAGGACATTCACAATGACAACGCGTTTAGTAGGTAAACAAGCACCCGATTTTACGATGGAAACGGCTTTCGGCAACGGAGAAGGCTTCGGACAAGTTTCCCTCAGCGATTATAAAGGAAAATGGCTCGTTCTGTTCTTCTATCCGCTCGATTTCACATTCGTATGCCCGACTGAAATTACGGCGCTGAGCGAAGCGGCTGAAGACTTCGAACGTCTCGACACCGAGATCGTCGGCGTCAGCGTGGACAGCAAGCATTCTCACCGCGCTTGGATCAATACGCCTAAAGAAGCTAACGGACTCGGCAAGCTGAACTTCCCGCTTGCTGCGGATTTGACCAAGCAGGTTGCCCGCGATTACGGCGTCCTGATCGAAGAAGAAGGCGTAGCGCTTCGCGGCTTGTTCATTATCGATCCGGAAGGCGAATTGAAATACCAAGTCGTTAACCATAACGACGTAGGCCGCAGCGTCGACGAAACGCTTCGCGTGCTTCAAGCGCTGCAATCCGGCGGACTTTGCCCTGCCAACTGGAAACCGGGCGACAGTACGTTGTAAAATATAGGAGTATCGGCTTCACTTCATCATAAGATGACGTTTTGAGCGATCTCCATAATTGGACAAGGGGGGACTTATCGATGACAGCACCGGTTATTGTTTATACAAGCGTCGGCTGTCCGCGATGCCACGAGGTAAAGCGGCAGCTCAAGGAATGGAACGTAGCCTACGAAGAGAGGAACGTTACCGAGAGCGAGGAATATTTTAAAGAATTGCAAAGCAACCGCATTTTCGGCACGCCGGCTACCTTCATCGGTTCGAAGGTCGTCCTCGGCTACCAGGAAGCGAAGCTTCAACAAGCGCTGGAGGCCATCGGAGCATTCGGCAGCGCGAACGAATCCTCCGCTCCGCAAGCGGCTGATGCGGCCAGTGCCGACAGCGAAGCCGCTAAAGCGGAGGAAGCAACCGGCGCGGTTTCCGATACCGGTTCTTCCGAAGAGAAAGATGAGCTGTTCCAGCCAGTGGACGAAAGCATTCTCTCTCGGGTATACGATTTCGTCGTCATCGGCGGCGGTCCTGCCGGCGCCTCGGCAGCCGTATATGCGAGCCGCGGTAGGCTCGATACGCTTGTCATCGATAAAGCGCCCACAGCGGGTACATTGGCGACAACCCATAAAATCGCCAACTACCCGGGCGTACGCGGCGAATTGACAGGCCTTGAGCTCCTGAAGGAGATGCAGTGGCAAGCCAAAGATTTCGGCACCACCTTCGTGCAAACGAACGTGCTGGGCGTCGACTTCAGCGACCCTGCCGTTAAGAAGCTGCAAGTGCCTGAAGGAACGATTCAAGCGCGTACCGTATTTATTGCGGTCGGCGCGAAAGCTCCTTCAAGCTCGATCATTGGCGAGAACGAGTTTGTCGGCCGCGGCGTCAGCTACTGCTCGACCTGCGATGCCGCCTTCTTCCAAGACAGGACGGTCGTGGTCGCCGGCGATAACGACGAGGCGCTGCAGGAAGCAGAGGCGCTTGCCAAGTTCTGCCGCGAGGTCAAAGTACTTATGCCTACCGCCATCGTACGGGGCGAATACGATCTGGAGCGGCTTGAAGCCAAGCCGAACGTAACGATCTACAAGAAATATCGCGTCAAGCAAATCAATGGCGATCATAGCGTCAACGAGGTCGTCATCCAAGACGACAAGAGACAAGAGCAGGTTTGGTCGATCGACGGCGTGTTCCTCTACTTGTCCGGTCTCAAGCCGGGCACTTCATTCTTGAAGGATGCCGTGCGGTTGGACGAAGAAGGCTACGTGCGCGTAGACGACCAGCTTCGCACCAGCGTAGCGGGCGTTTATGCAGGCGGGGATTCCCGGCGCACCATCGTGAAGCAGGCGGTCATATCCGCAGCCGACGGCTGTATTGCCGCTCTTGGAGCAGAGCGACACATTCATCACCGCGAAAACATTCGCGCGCAATACGCGTAAGCGCAGCATTCGCACTCGCGTAACCCTCCGGCCCAAATACGCGGGCCGTGCAAGAAGCCCCGGCGGATTTCCGCCGGGGCTTCCTTTGCGTTGTCGGGACACACTTGCGCCAAGCAAGCAAATTAAATGCACTACTTTTTCAAGCTGTCCCACGTTTTTTGGAAGTCGTCGAGCATCTGCTCTTTCGTTTTTTGCTTGCCGACGTAGCCTTGCATCGCATCGCCGAATTTTTTGCTGGAGGATTCGCCGCCCGGGAATTTGAACCAGTTCCAGCTAAGCGTATTCCCGTCTTTGCTGTACTTGATAATATCGGCCGCCAAAGGTCCGAGTATGTTCTCATCGGCCGTTATCGACTTGAATGCGGGAATGAATTTGAACTCTTCGGTAATATATTTTTTGCCGATGTCGGAAGTAACCATCCAATTCAGAAACTTCTTCGCTTCTTCCTTCACCGCCGAGTTTTTGTTGATGACCCAGTTGTTCGGCACGCCGACGGGAAGCTTATTCATAGCAGCTGCGTCGTCGGAAATCGGCATCGGGAGAAAGCCGATTTTGATATTCGGATTCGTCTTCGTAATTTGCACTTGCGTCCAGTTGCCCTGCTGCATCATCGCCGCTTTGCCGGTCGAGAAGTCGGTTACCTGCGTGTTGTAATCCGTTTGCAGCGGGTTTTTGTTGCCGTACTTGACAGTCAGATCGAATAGCTTCACCCAATTGTCGAACACCGGATTGCCGGTGATTTTGGCCGCGCCGCTGTTCAGATCTTTGATGAACTTATCCGGATCAGCCTGCTGCGCGAACGGGATGTTCACGAAGTGGTTGCCGAGCACCCACCATTCGCCATAACCGTTCTCGAATGCAGTGATGCCTTTCGCTTCCAGCTTCTTAGCCGCTTCCTCGAGCTGGCTTAACGTTTTCGGCAGCTCTGTAATGCCTGCCTGTGCGAACAGATCCTTGTTATATACAAAGCCGTAACCCTCCAGGTTAAGCGGCATGCCGTACAGCTTGCCGTCTTTGGTCATCGGGTCTTTGGCGCCGTTCACCATATCGCTTACCCACGGCTGATCGGTCAAATCCTCGAGATGCTCAAGCCAAAGATCCAGATCCGCGTTTCCGCCGTTATTGAAAATGTCCGGTCTGTCGCCGGAATTGAATTTCGCCTTCAGCGTCGCGCCGTAGTCGGCACCGCCGCCAACCGTTTCGATTACGATTTTGACGCCGGTCTGCTTCTCATACTCCGATACGAGCTTTTGCAGCTGATCGGCAATTTCAACCTTGAACTGGAACATTTTGATCGTCACATTTTTCTTATCGGCCGGCTTCGCGGATTCTCCGGCAGCCCCTGTCGGGGGTTCTTCTTTCTTGGCTGCACAGCCGGCCGCAAGCGCAAGGAGCAGCATAAGGACGAGACCGAACAAAGAAAACTTTTTCATAGTGGACACCCCTTCATCGTTATGATTTACCGCTTACAAGCTAATATTATAAAAACGTTATAACGCCGCACACCGATAATATTGAACGAAAAGGTGGAACTTGTTGAACTCTCTGCTAGCTATCCCTTCACAGAGCCGGCTGTAATGCCCTCGATAATATGCTTCTGCATCGCCAGAAAGAAAAGCACGATCGGCGTTACGCCAAGCACGAGAGCGGCAAGCGCCAAATCCCATTGCTTCGTATACTGGCCGAAGAACGAGTAAGTAGCCAGCGGAATCGTCCGCAGCTCCGGCCCGTTCAGCACGAGCAGCGGAAGCAGGAAGTCGTTCCATATCCATAAGCTGTTGAGCAGCACGATCGTGACGCTCATTGGCTTCAGAAGCGGAAACACGATCCGCCAAAACACGCCGTACGGCGTGCAGCCGTCAACTACGGCCGATTCCTCGACTTCGCGCGGAATCGATTTCATAAAGCCGTGATACAGGAACAAGTTTAGCGAGACGCCGAAACCGAAGTAACAGATGACGAGCCCCGGAATGCTGTTCATCAGCCCGAGCTGATCGGCCACCCGAACGAGTGGAATCATGATCGATTGGAACGGAATGACCATGGCTGCGACGAAACAAGCGAACAGGAGGTTGTTCAGCCGGCTCGGATGCCTGACCAAGCGATATGCCGCCATCGAGCTGATGACGACCAGTCCCACGTTGCTCAGCACCGTAATCATGAAGGAATTTACGAATGCTTTCGGATAATTCATAATGCTCCAGACACGGGTATAGTTGTCAAGCTGAAGCGTTTTCGGCAAGCTCGCCGAGTTGCTCAGCAGATCGCCGAAGCTTTTGAACGAATTCACCAGAACGAAGTAAAACGGGACGAGGAACAGAAGTGCCAAAGCGATCGCAATCAGCTCCAGACCGAACGTACGGACGTTGTACCGGTTCCCTGCTTCCATCACGCCTCAACCTCCCTTCGCTTCGTAAACCTGACTTGAATGATCGTAATAAGTGCGACGACGATAAAAAAGATAACGGACTTCGCCGTCCCGAGACCGTACCGGTTATTTCGGAACGCTTCCTGATAAATGTTAAGCGCGACCGATTCCGTCGAATTAAACGGCCCGCCCTTCGTGAGCGACAAGTTCAGATCGAACATTTTGAACGACCATGAAATCGCCAAGAACAGGCATACCGTAACCGCCGGCATAATAAGCGGCACCGTTATGGAACGGAGCATTTGCAAGCGGCTTGCGCCGTCGATCCGCGCCGCCTCCGAAAGCTCCTTCGGCACATTCATCAAAGCCGCGATGTAGATAACCATCAAATACCCTGCGCCCTGCCAAACGCTGACGATAACGATTCCCCAGAAGGCGGTTGGAGCATCGCCCAGCCAAGGAAGCTCGAAGAAGCCGATTCCGGTTAGTTCCCCCAGCGTAGCGAACCCTTTGACGAAAATAAACTGCCAAATGAAGCCCAGCAATAACCCGCCGATAACGTTCGGAAGAAAAAAGACCGTACGGAGTATGTTGCGGCTCTTGAGCGCCTTCGTCAGCAGCAGCGCGAGCAGGAAGCCTGCCGCATTGGTCAGCAGCACTCCGGCAACCGAAAAGCGAATCGTAAACCAGAACGCCTTGCGGAAATCGGTATCCTCGAGCAGCAGCTGCTTAAAATTTCCCAGTCCTACCCATTTGACCTGGGAGGATACCCCGTTCCACTCCGTAAACGAATAATAGATGCTCATAAGGAAAGGGATGACAACGACAATGCCGAAAAACAATACGGCCGGACCGACAAAAACCGACTGCTGCAGCCAATTTGCCATACGTGTTCTGCCGCTCACGGACATCAGCTCCTTTTACCGACAGGTTGTTATAACGATTTCGGTATGTAAAGTATAAAACTCGCGGAGCATCCGCAACACCGACCCTGATGACAAACTAGGTGGAATTTATTGATCTTAGTTGATACAATGGGATTTACCATTTGAACCTTAAAAGAAGCGAGATGAGGCGCCGTATGATCAGAAGCAGCATCCGCAACAAACTGGTTTTGTTTTTGCTGGCCGCCACGATCGTCCCCATTACCACGTCTATCTTCATCACTTATTTTTATACGAAGCAATCGGTTATCAACGAAACGAAAAGCACCAACTCCAGCCTTATTTATCAGGGTCAAACGAACATCGTCAATTATTTGAACATCATCCAGCAGACGTCGCTCTTCGTCTATAACGACCCGAAGCTGTTCGACATCGTCGAGCACGGGCTGACCGACTATTTAAGCGACAAAGAAGTGTTTCGCGGCATGCAGGTGATGTCCCACTCGATCAAAGAAATTTACCAGGTTTATTTGCACGTGGCCAAAAGCAACCGATCGCATCTTATCCTAAACGACCGTACCCGCTCGGAAGCGATCGATTCCGAGCATATTCCTGAGCTGGAGCCCGGACAAGCTTGGCTGGAGCCTTCCCACCGCAGCCATGATTACGGGCTGAATCCTTTTACGCCCGAGTATGTGCCCCCAGCCACCGTCATCACGCTCCACCGCTCGATCTACGACGTAGCGTCGAAGCAAGTGCTCGGCACCTTGTCCATCGACGTTAACTTGGATGTTATCGCTTCCATCAGCGAGCAGCTGTATACCAAAAGCGGCGAAGAGCTGTACATTCTTGACGATAAAGGCACGGTCGTTTACGGTCCCCGCGAGGAGCAGATCGGCCGTGTATTGGAGGACCGGTGGGTTCCTTACATGCTTGGCCTTCCGGAGCCGAAGGGGAGCTTCGAATGGAAGGGCGGCGATTTTAAAGGTATCCAGCTCTATGAACGAATGTCGACGCCTTATATGAACTGGACGCTCGTCAAGCGGATTTCGGACGAAGCGCTTTACCAAAGCGCCCGCCAGATCACCCTGATCAACAGTCTCGTTTACTCGTTGTTTCTAGTTGTCGTAATCGCCGCCACCGTATATATATCGTTTCGCTTTACGAACCCGATCCGGAAGCTCATCGGTTACATCAACAAAATCCAAAGCGGCCATTTGAACGTGGCGATCGACCTGACAGGCGGCGACGAATTCGGCGTGCTGGCACGGCGGTTCAGACTGATGATGCAAACGTTGAATGACATGATTTTGCGCGAGTACCGGCTGGAGCTTGCCAACAAAACGAACGAGCTAAAAGCGCTGCAAGCGCAGATCAATCCGCATTTTCTCAATAATGCTCTGCAATCGATCGGAACGCTGGCGCTGCAGCAGGATCAGCGTAAAATTTATTCGCTCATCTCCTCGCTCGGCAAAATGATGCGCTACGGCATGAACACGAACGATACGGTCGTTCCGCTGACAATGGAAGCCGACTATGTCAAGGCTTATCTGGAGCTGCAAAAGCAGCGCTTCGGCGAAGGCTTGCAATACCGCTTCGAGCTGGAGCCGGACGCAGCCGCGGTCAAGGTGCCCAAAATGATCCTGCAGCCGATCGTCGAAAATTATTTCAAGCACGGCTTCGATTCGCCTGAGCGCGATGGGAGCATCTTAATTGCAGCGAAAATCTCAGGGGACGGCCGAATGCGTATCGATGTGTCCGACAATGGCCGCGGTATGCCGCAAGATACGCTTGCTGCGCTTCAACATAAACTGGATACGAGCTGGCAAGCCCGGTTCGATGGCGAGGAAAGCATCGGTTTGCTTAACGTTTTGGCGCGTCTTAAACTGTATTTTAACGATCATGCACGGATTGAGCTGGAGAATGTCGTCCCTCACGGGATGAAGGTTATTTTGTGGATTCCGTTGAATCAAGGGGGAACCGGCGTTGAAAGTACTGATCGTTGACGATGAAAAGCACGTACGCGATGCCATTCGGCTGCTTGTGGACTGGGACGGCTTCGGGATCGATACGATACTGGAGGCAAGCGACGGAGAAGCCGCGGTTAAACTTGTGGAAACGGAGCAGCCCGAGTTTCTCTTCACCGATATGATGATGCCCGGGATAAACGGCGTACAGCTGCTGGAATGGCTTCAAACGAATTCGCCGCGCACGAAATCGATCGTGATCAGCGGACACGACGACTTCGATTTGGTCAGAAACACCGTCAAATACGGCGGCATGGATTACATTCTGAAGCCGATCGATCCTTCGGAGCTGAATGAGGCTCTTCGCAAAGCATTCGAGGCAAGATGCCAGGAAGACAAGGCCCTTCAGCACGCTCAGCAGCGGAATATCGAAATGAACCAGCTCAAGCCGGTTTACTGGGATAAAATGTTCTCGAATCTGATTTCGGAGCCGACGTACTTCGAGTCGATTTCCGACAGCCTTCAGCAGGAATTCCAAATATCCGGAGAGATCAAGCAATGCCGCGTCGCTATTCTCAGCATGCTTACGATGGACAGGAATGTGCGCGATAAGTTCGCCTCGTCGCTCGACCTTCTTTTTTTCTCCATCGTTAATATTTGCAATGAATATTTACGTAAACGAAACGCCGGATACGCCTTCCGTTATTGGAACAGCACGAGCGAAATCGTTTTGCTGCTGTGGCGGGAAACGAACAATGCGGAGAAGCTGCTTCACTCGATCAATGAAGGCATTGCCGGCGCCCTCAAAACGAGGTTCGATTTCGGAATCGGCTCGACGGAGCCGTTCCCCTGCGGAATAACCAAGTCGTTCCAAGAAGCGAACACGGCTTTGCGCCAACGCAACCTGCTTAAGCGGCAATCGTGGGTACATGTTTACTCTCCAAGTAACGCTCCAAAATCCGTTGATCTCCATGTCGGCGATTTCGAGGAAGCGATCAGGCTTGCTTTGCGGAGCCGCAGCGAGGATCATATTGAATCGGCTGTCGGGCAATGGTTCGAAGCGGTGCGCAAGCTTCCCGGCATCAGTCTGGAGCAGCTTGAGCTGTGGCGGCATGAGTACAACGTGCTGAGGAGCCGGTATGCGAAGGAGTTTGCAGCGAAGACGGACACGGACGCCACCTCGGAAGATTGGCCGGAGCAAACGGACGCTTCACGGTACATCATCCCGTCCGATCAAGAAGGGATTTTATCCGTCACGCTCTGGCAGCGGGAATGGGCCCGGGGCCTGCTCGAATTATCGAGAAGGACCGCAGAGCAGCGTAAGGACGATCACGTCATATACGAGGTGGCTAAATATATTCAGAACCACTATCACCACGAGCTTGCGCTTCAGGATATCGCCGGACGGTTTTATTTGAGCCGCGAATATATTTCCAGAAAGTTCAAGCAAGTGTTCGGGGAAAATCTATCCGATTATATCGAACGAATCCGCATCGATAAAGCTAAGCTGCTGCTGCAAAGCCCGCATCTTCGCATCGTGCAGGTAGCCGAAATGGTCGGTTACCGCGACGAGAAATATTTCAGCAAGGTGTTCAAAAAATCGGAGGGGCTGTCGCCGGGGGAATACCGAAAAAAGCATTTATAAGAAAAACCGCCTTGCGGCGGCTTTGGTGTTCGATATACGTTTGTTCGTTGGCGAGGCAATGGGTATAGGCTTTCAACCGCTCTTGAAATCGTGTTTCTTTGAAATTTATATTCGTTACAAAGCAAATCAGTATTTANATTTATATTCGTTACAAAGCAAATCAGTATTTACATTAATTCAAAAACCCCCGCCAATCAGCCGCATAAGCAGCCGATTGGCGGGGGTTTAAACGTTGCAAACGAATTAGCCGTTTACGATTTTGATTACATTGCGTACGGATTCAGCGGATTTATCCAATCCCGCCTTCTCTTCCGCAGTAAGCTCAAGCTCGTAAATTTTCTCGATACCGTTGCCGCCGAGCAGCGTCGGTACGCCGAGGAACAGGTTGTCGTAGCCGTACTCGCCTTCCAGCAAAGCGATCGAAGGAATGATGCGCTTTTGATCCTTGACGATCGCTTCCGTCATTTGCACGAGCGATGCAGCCGGCGCGTAATACGCGCTGCCGTTGCCGAGCAGGTTGACGATTTCGCCGCCGCCTACGCGGGTGCGTTGTACGATCGCTTCGATGCGGTCAGCCGGGATCAGCTTCTCGATCGGGATGCCGCCTACGTTCGAGTAACGAACGAGCGGAACCATATCGTCGCCGTGGCCGCCGAGCACGAAGCCGCGAACGTCTTTAACGGATACGTTCAGCTCCTGCGCGATGAACGTGCAGTAGCGCGCCGTGTCGAGTACCCCGGATTGACCGATAACGCGGTTTTTCGGAAAACCGAGCGTTTGATAAGCCGCGTAAGTCATGGCGTCAACCGGGTTCGACAGAATGATGACGATAGAGTCAGGGCTAGTCTTTTTCACATTTTCGCAAACCGATTTCACGATGCCGGCGTTCGTATTCACAAGGTCGTCGCGGCTCATACCCGGCTTGCGCGCGATACCTGCCGTGATGATGACGATATCGGAGCTAGCCGTATCGTCATAGTTGGAAGTGCCGACGATGTTGCTGTCGAAGCCTTGAACAGGGCTAGCCTCGAGCATGTCGAGGGCTTTGCCTTTCGTAGGGTTCTCAAGCTGCGGGATATCGAGAAGAACGACGTCACCCAGCTCTTTTTGTGCCAGCATAAGTGCGGTAGTAGCGCCTGTGAAGCCTGCGCCGACAACGGTAATTTTTTTGCGAGTAAGTGCCATGATCTTGCCCCTCCTCTTGGTTAGGTCAAATTACATGTTGCTGATGATTTGGTTCGCGAACTCGGAGCATTTCACTTCGGTTGCGCCTTCCATCAGACGTGCGAAGTCGTAAGTTACCGTTTTGTTGTTGATCGATGTTTCCATGCCTTTGTAGATCAGGTCGGCAGCTTCTTGCCAGCCCAGGTGCTCAAGCATCATAACGCCGGACAGGATAACGGAACCCGGGTTAACGACGTCAAGGTCAGCGTATTTAGGAGCCGTGCCGTGAGTAGCTTCGAAGATCGCATGGCCGGTCAGGTAGTTGATGTTCGCGCCCGGTGCGATACCGATGCCGCCTACTTGCGCAGCCAAAGCGTCGGACAAGTAGTCGCCGTTCAGGTTCAACGTTGCGATTACGTCGAAATCTTTCGGACGAGTCAAAACTTGCTGCAGGGCGATGTCGGCAATCGCGTCTTTTACGATGATTTTGCCTTCCGCTTCGGCAGCTTTTTGTGCGGCGTTCGCAGCGTCCGTGCCTTGCTCCGCTTTGATCGCGTCGTATTGGTTCCAAGTGAATACTTTATCGGAAAATTCGCGCTCTGCAAGCTCATAGCCCCAGTTTTTGAACGCGCCCTCGGTGAATTTCATGATGTTGCCTTTGTGTACGAGCGTTACGCTCTTGCGGTCGTGCTTGATTGCATACTCGATCGCAGCGCGGATCAGACGCTCGGAGCCTTCTTTGGAAACCGGCTTGATGCCGATACCGGAAGTTTCCGGGAAGCGGATCTTTTTAACGCCCATTTCGTTTTGCAGGAATTGAATCATTTTCTTCACTTCTGCAGAACCTTCTGCGTACTCGATGCCGGCATAAATATCTTCCGTGTTTTCGCGGAAAATGACCATGTCGACAAGCTCAGGACGTTTAACCGGGGACGGCACGCCGTTGAAGTAACGAACAGGACGCAAGCAAGTGTACAGGTCAAGCTCTTGGCGAAGCGCAACGTTCAGGGAACGGATACCGCCGCCGATAGGCGTCGTCAAAGGTCCTTTGATCGAAACGATGTATTCGCGCATAGCTGTCAGTGTATCATTAGGCAGCCAGTTGTTGTATGTGTTGAATGCTTTCTCGCCTGCAAACACTTCGTACCAAGCGATTTTTTTCTCGCCGTTATAAGCTTTCTCAACTGCGGCGTCAAGTACGCGTACGGAAGCTTTCCAAATGTCGCGGCCTGTGCCGTCGCCTTCGATAAAAGGAATAATCGGGTTGTTAGGCACCTGAAGCTTGCCGTTCTCGATTGTAATTTTCTCGCCGGAAGCCGGTTGTGCATAAGTTTCAAACTGAGCCATTTAAGAAATCCTCCTGATCATAATTGGTTATGGTCACACAAACATTTCCCACAACATGATGCGATGGCCGCAGCACGCTGTGGGAATTGCTTAAAGCTTGCAATTAGCGCTGGCTAATCGGAACGTAAGCTGCGCTTGCAGGTCCGGTATATTCAGCGCGCGGACGGATCAGACGGTTGTTGTCGTACTGCTCCAAAATATGCGCCGTCCATCCGGATGCACGGCTGATCGCGAAGATCGGCGTGAACAAATCGCGCGGAATGCCCAGCGACGTATAAACGGAAGCGGAGTAGAAGTCGACATTCGGCTTCAATCCTTTTTGTCCTGTGACGAGCTCTTCAATTTTAACGGACATTTCGTACCAGTTCAAGTTGCCCGTAATTTTGCCCAGCTCTTTGGACATCACTTGCAGATGCTTAGCGCGCGGATCGCCGTTTTTGTAAACGCGGTGTCCGAAGCCCATCAGCTTCTCTTTGTTCTCCAGCTTGCGTGCAACGTAGCCTTCGACGTTCTCCATCGTGCCGACTTCTTCCAGCATAGCCATAACCGCTTCGTTCGCTCCGCCGTGCAGAGGTCCTTTGAGAGCGCCGATAGCCGAAGTAACGCCGGAGTAGATGTCGGACAGCGTAGCAACCGTTACGCGAGCCGCGAACGTGGAAGCGTTCAGCTCGTGGTCGGCATGCAGAACAAGTGCTTTGTCCAGCGCTTCTACGGCAATACGCTCAGGCGTTTGGCCGGTAAGCATATAAAGGAAGTTTTCTGCAACCGATACGTCCGCTTTAGGAGCGACCGGCTCTTGGCCTTCGCGGATGCGGGCGTAAGCGGCGATTACAGTCGGGATTTGAGCTTGCAGACGGATCGCTTTGCGAATGTTCGCTTCTTTGCTCATTTCGTTCGCTTCCGCGTCGTACAGCGCAAGCGCGGATACTGCGGAACGGAGCACCGCCATCGAATTCGCATCTTTCGGGAAAAGCTTCAGTTGGTCGATAACCGCGCCGGGAACGGCCGCCGCTTCCCCTAATTGTTGTTGAAGCTGTGCAAGCTCCGTTGCGTTCGGCAGCTTGCCGAACCAGAGCAGATAGGCTACTTCTTCGAACGATGCTTTCTCAGCAAGCTCGTCGATATTGATGCCGCGGTAAGTCAATACGCCGTCGATGATGGAGCTGATCGAGGACGTAGTCGCTACGATTCCTTCCAAACCTTTCGTTGCCGTCATCAGTTTTCTCTCCTTTATAATTGAATGGGGTAGCTAATAAGGAAGTTTTATCATCAAACAATACTTTAATAATAAAGTATTTTGTAGTTGATGTGAACAAAATGAGGCATAAAACTTCATTATCGGCTCTATAAAGATTTTTGTTTATCCGTCCGACAACGCACTTCGCTGCCGTAACTCACTCTTGAAAGTGTTCCTTGTTAGGTGGCATTTATGCGCTTCCGGCAAAGATTTGCGGTGATATTCCTTTATACGGGCTTAACGGCTCCCTTGCGGAAAATCGCGGACGGACAACCTCTGAGAACAGTAACGATATGTAAAAAGTGATAATGATTCTCATGATATTATACTAATTTTAGTTAGCGGCGTAAAGGGAGCAGCCTCTGTAATTGTGTCCAGAACTTGTCCGAAGAGCCTCACCTCCCCATTATCAGGAGAACTTGAACCGGCATCCGAATTGTTTCGTCCTTCCGGTTTGCTCCCCCACCATTCAATGGTAAAATAAGAAGAACCGTAAAATCGACACGGCCCGACATACAAGGATAAACGTCGACCGGCGTCTTTGCCCCGGCGTTTACCGAGATTTAGAGCAAAGCTATTGGGAGGTTGCCTTCGCATGAAATCAGACCGCAAATTCGGCATTATCGATATCGGATCGAACTCGATTCGACTTGTTATTTATGAGGAGACGGACCGCAAGGCTCACCGCGTAGTGGACGAAAGCAAGGAAGCGGCAAGGCTTAGCGAAAAAATAGGCAGCGACGGCATCCTTCCCGAGCAGGAAATGCAGTCGATCGTCGATACGCTCAACCATTTCAAGAAGCTGTGCCAATCCCATCGAACGTCCAAAATACGCGCAGTCGCTACGGCAGCCATTCGCAACGCCAAAAACTCGTCCGAAATCGTAAGTTATTTGGAGCGTTATACGAATCTCCATATCGAGGTGCTGAGCGGCGAGGAAGAAGCAAGGCTCGGCTTCCTCGGCACGATGAACGCGCTCGACGTGCGCGAAGGGTTCGTCGTCGACATCGGCGGCGGCAGCACGGAGATTACCTTGTTCCGCGACCGGCGCATCGTAAACAGCGTCTCGTTCCCGTTCGGCTCCGTCAACACGACGAAGCGCTTCAGCGACAGCGGACATCTGCAGCAGCAGGACATGGAGCGCATCCAATCGCTGGTTAAGGCCGCTCTCGATTGCGAGCCTTGGATTCGCACCGCGGCCGCAGGACTCCCGCTGATCGGGCTTGGCGGCACGATCCGCAGCGCGGCTAAACTGGTTCTCCGGCAAACGAAGCACTCGCTGCCGCTTGCGCATAACTTGGAGCTCGACGGCTCGACCGTCGAACGGCTTATTGCCGAGCTCTCTGCGCTGAGCGTGGAGCAGCGCAAGAAGGTGGACGGCCTGTCCAAAGACCGCGCCGACATTATCGTTCCCGGGCTGCTCATCCTGCAAACCGTCTTCGCCTATACGCGCTGCTCCCGTTTTGTCATAAGCGGTTCGGGGCTAAGGGACGGCATTTTCTACGAAACGGCCTTTCCGAAGCAGCCGATGGTCGATAATGTGCTGGAATACAGCGTAAACAACCTGCTGAGCCTGCACCCGGCCGTTCCGCTCACGCACGTCATCCAAGTAAACAAGCTTGCGCTGGGCTTATTCGACGGACTCCAGGAGCTTCACGGGCTTGACGAGCGAAACCGCTCATACGTGCATGTCGCTTCACTGCTTTACCGGATCGGCATAACCGTCAACTATTACAACTTTGAGAAGCATACGTTCTACCTGATGGCGCATTCGCGTATCGACGGCTTGTCGCACCGTGAAATCGTGCTTTGCGCGCTGATCGCTTCCCACCGGTCGAGAAACCGTACGAGGTACACGTACCAGCAGCACCGCGACCTTCTCAGCGAAGCCGACTGCCAGCTGGCCATCCGTCTAGGTTCGCTCGTTCAGCTGGCTACTGCGCTTGACCGCAGCGAATCGCAGCCGATCGGCCGGATGCAGACGAGCATCGATAAAAAAGCGCTCCAGCTGTCGCTTGTTTGCTCCCACTCTCCTTCCGTCGAGCTGCGGCAAGTCGAAATGCTCGAGCGCGATTTCCGCAAAATATGGGGAATCGGCATTACATGCGAAGAGACGGTTCTTTCCACGACGTAATGCGCATCGCTTCGAATTGGCTGCGGTATTCCTTCTCCCCCGCAGCCACGCGGCGGTAAAGCCCGTTCGACTGCAGCTCCCTCGCCTTGACGTTGTCGTTCAGGCTGATTTGCAAAATGCGGATGACGCTTTGCTGCAGCTGTTCATCCATGACCGGACACATCAGC
Source organism: Paenibacillus contaminans (assembly GCF_003285015.1). Lineage (GTDB taxonomy): Bacteria > Bacillota > Bacilli > Paenibacillales > NBRC-103111 > Paenibacillus_V > Paenibacillus_V contaminans. The sequence goes on from NZ_QMFB01000042.1 coordinate 55,814, forward strand.
TCGATCCGCCGCGTGAGGTTGCGCGTCATCCAATCCGCGCTGGACAACCAAACCTCCGGCTGCCCGCCGTTCTCGAAATAAATAATCCTGGAATGCTCGAGAAACCGGTCGACGATGCTGCGAACCGTAATATTCTCGCTAAGTCCCGGAACGCCGGGACGCAGACAGCAGACGCCGCGGATGATCAAGTCGATTTTGACCCCTGCTTGCGAAGCCTCGTACAGCTCATCGACCATTTCCTTGTTCGATAAGGAGTTCAGTTTGGCCACAATGCGGGCCGGGCGGCCTTCCCGCGCATGCTTCGCTTCGCGCCGGATATAGTCGAACAGCCGGTCCTTCATCGTCGTCGGAGCCACCGCGAACGCCTTCAAATGGACGGGGGCCGAATAACCGGTAATCTCATTAAATAATGACGATGCGTCTTCCCCAACCGACTGGCTGGCCGTAAATAAACCGACATCCGTATATAATTTGGCGGAATTTCCATTGTAGTTCCCGGTTCCCACATGGACGTACCTGCGCAGCATATCTTTTTCCTGGCGAACGACAAGCGTTATTTTGGCATGCGTCTTCAAGCCTACAAGCCCGTAAACGACATGACAGCCCGCTTGCTCCAGCTTGCGCGCCCAGGCGATGTTCCGCTCCTCGTCGAAACGCGCCTTCAGCTCGACGAGCACCGTCACTTGCTTGCCCGATTCGGCCGCATCGGCCAGCGCCTCGATCAGCTTCGAATTGCCGCTGACCCGGTAAAGCGTCATTTTGATAGCAAGCACTTGCGGGTCGTTGGCCGCTTCCGTCACGAAATCGTCGACAGCCTCAAATGATTCGTACGGATGGTAAATGAGAACATCCTTGCGCCGCAGCACCGTAAACATGTCTTCTTCGACTTCAAATTCCTCCGGATATACCGGATCGATCTCCGAAAAACGCAAATGACCGTGATTCGGCAGCGCATTTGCCAGCTTCATCAAATAACTGAGATCGATCGGGCCGTCTATTTCAAAAATATGCTCGTTCTCGTTAAACTCAAACTCCTCTTTCAGCATCTCGAGCGCATACGGATGTAATCCCTTCTGCACCTCGAGCCGTACGGGAGCCCCCCAGCGGCGCCTCCTCAGCTCTTTCTCGATCTCCTCCAGCAAATCCTCCGCGCCTTCTTCGTTTAGCGTCAGATCGGCATTACGCGTCAGTCTGAACTCATTGACCGCAAGCGCGTCGTAACCGCTGAATAGCGTACGTATATGCTGTTTGATCAAGTCCTCCAGCAAAATATAGTCCTGCTTCTTGCTGTTCGTTCTTGCCGGCACCGGAATGAGCCTCGATAAATTGGAGGGCACCTGGACGATGGCAAAATACGGTTCGTCCTCCGGATCGTCGCCTTCCTTCAGCAGCACGACCGCAAGATAAAGCGACTGCGTGTGTACGAGCGGAAAAGGCCGGCTCTGGTCGACCGCCATCGGGGTCAACACCGGAAATACGATGTCATGGTAATAAGCATCCATCGCTTTTTTCTGCGTGGCCGTGAGCTCCGCATATTCGCTGAAAACGATGCCTTCCTTGGCAAGCTGCCGCGTAATATCGCGGAACGTCTTGTATTGCTCCGTCACCATACGGAGCGTTCTTTTCATCAAGCGCTTGAGCAGATGCGCCGGCGTAAAGCCGGTAAAATCTTTCTTACCGTAGCCTGCCTTCAATTGGTCCTTAACTCCCGCGACTCTTACGCTCATGAACTCATCCAAATTACTGGAAACGATCGCCAGAAATTTCATTCTTTCGAGCAGGGGCGTCGCCGTATCCTGAGCTTCCTCAAGCACGCGCCAATTGAACTCGATCCAGCTCAAGTCCCGGTTTATGTAATTCGATGCCACATGGTTCGCCGTTTTGGTCACGTCCATTCGTTCCTCCGCAAGTAGACAAATTTCGTTCTCTTTTTACATTGTAAACCGCTTTGCATTCAGCTTTGTCAAGCTTATGTAAACTTATTGTAAATTTTCCGTTAATGTTTGGCTAGTGCCGGTTGTCGCGTTATGCCGCATTTTGGGAAACCGCCTTTGTCATGCTACAATAAAAGGAATACTATAAGGCCGGTTCGTTCCATAAGAAGTCTATTCCGCTTGAAGCCTCGGGAGGGAAGCGTTTGGACAAAACGATTCAAAAACAGCTGCTGCGCGGCCTATGGGTCGCCGTCATTATCGCAGTCGTCTTATCGGCGCTTTACTTGGTGACGCCGTTAGTGTACCCGTTTATTTACGGATGGGTAATCGCCTACTTGCTCAATCCGCTTGTCAACCTGCTTCAGAAGCGCGCCCGCATGCCGAGATGGCTTGCCGTTGTGGTCTCACTGCTCCTTTTCCTGAGCATTACCGTCGGCATCATAACCTTGCTTATCACGAACATCGCTCTGGAGATCGGTCAATTATCCGACCTCTTGCAGAACCAGATCGAGCTTTGGAGAATTCAGCTGCTCGAGTTCGTCAACTCCGACTGGATCCAAGGCATTATTGAGAAGCTGAATACATTCTATGCGGAGAACCCCCAATATCAAAACACGATTAACAACAATTTATCGTCGACCGCCAAAACGCTGGCCAATCTCGGCTCCGCCTTCGTGGGGGGCGTGCTGAACACCGTCTTAAGCTTTATCGCCTCGCTGCCGAGTATGGCGACCATCACGATCATCGCGCTTCTTGCCGCCTTCTTCATCAGCAAAGACTGGCACAAGCTCGTCACCCGCATCTCGGGTTGGTTTCCGGTTTTCGTCAGAACGGCTACCCGGACCATCTGGACCGACCTGCAAAAAGCGCTGTTCGGCTACCTGAGGGCACAGCTTATTCTCATTTCGATCACGGCCGTAGTCGTTATGATCGGCTTGATCATCCTTAATGTGAATTATGCGATAACGATCGGCCTCCTGATCGGACTCGTCGACTTGATGCCTTATTTGGGCGTCGGGGCCGCCATGGTGCCGTGGATTTTAATAACGTTTCTACAAGGGGATGTATATCTCGGCATCGGGCTCAGCATTCTTTACGGCGTCATTCTCGTTTGCAGACAGCTGGTCGAGCCTAAAGTGCTCGCGACAAGCATCGGGCTTGAGCCGCTGCCGCTGTTGATCTCCATGTTCATCGGGCTTAAGCTTTTCGGTGTGCTCGGGCTAATCTACGGCCCCGGCGCGTTGATCATCTTCGGCGCTTTCCAGCGCGCCGGCGTTTTCCGCGACATCTACCGTTATGTCAAAAATGGGCGGGCCGATATTTAGCCTTCATAAATCAAAATTCGCGAAAAACCTCCACTCCGCCGATCTGCGGGATGGAGGTTTTAAACTTGGCTGTAAGAGCGAGCCGAGCCGTTTATCTGCGGAAATACATGATATTGTTCCCTTTGGCCATCTGCTTGCGGATCAGCAGCAGCAACAGCGCTTTGAATACAGGCCGGGTTACCGGGAACACGAGCATGAAGCCGACTATGTCGCTCAAGAAACCCGGAGCCATCAGCAGAATCCCGCCAAGGAAAATGCAAATGCCATCCAATAACGACCCGGCCGGCACTTGTCCGAACGAAATTTGCTGCTGTGCGTCGCGCCACACCTTGCGCCCTTCTCTTTTGGCCAAATAGGCGCCCAAAAATCCTGTAAGCAATAAAAGTCCGAACGTTTGCCAGCCGCCGATCAGTTTGCCCATTTCGAACAGTCCCCATATTTCCAAAGCCGGGACGATAATAAACGCAGCCGCGAGCCATTTCAGCATCGCCGCACCTCCCGCCGAGGTTGCCCTTTCCGCAATGACGCTTCGAAAAACGGCAGCCAAAGACTTTTTTTCTATGTTATACGCAAAAAGACAGCGCTCGTTTCATGCCTTATTTTGGTCGCATCAGCCTTGCTCTTGCAGAAGCTTGTAAAGCTCGGGCGCCGCCTTGTCGATCCGCACCGGCTTCCAGGAGCGGTTTACCCAAACGTGCCGGGTTCCCCCGCTGACGAGCAGTTCCCCTTCCGGTTCGGCATAAGGCCCTCCGTCCGAAGGAGTTCCGATCGGAACGTAAATGGACTGAAGCGTATCCGTGTCTCCCCCTGGAGCCAATCGCCGCACTTCATTGGCAAAATGCAGCTTCAAGCTGCTGAATTCAGAAATTCGCGTGTAAATCGCGATCGTATCGTCATAACGCGCCGGCTGCTTGAAAGCAAGCTCGGCATGCGTAACAGGCAGCAGAAGCCCCTGCGATTCCATCTCGCCGTAGCTCATCCCCATCGTCCGGATCAGCTCCGTTCGCCCCCACTCGAACCAATTCAAATAATTCGTATGATACACGACGCCCATTTGATCGGTTTCCTGGTATCGCACCCGAATGATGTGCCTGTACCATCTTTCTTCGCTCATCGCCCGCCACCTCCGCACAAAAAAAATTGAAACAAAGCCGCCCTTCCAGCGGAACAACCCGCTTTCCGGACGGCTTGGATGCCGCAGCTTGCCGCTAAGATGAAGCCTTAACGCACGCTTACCGACTTTCATGAAACTCGCGATTAAAGCACTTTTGCCTTGCCGGAGTAAATAACGCCGACTTCCGGATAAACCGAAATTTCGCTTCCGTCTTGAATGAGCTCAAGCGCATTGTTCACACCGACGATTACCGGAATGCCCAGCGTCAGGCCGACAACCGCAGCATGGGACGTGATGCCGCCCTGCTCGATAATAATAGCCGATGCCTGCTCGATCGCCGGCATATAATCTTTATCGGTCGTAATCGAAACGAGAATGCAGCCTTTGGACATTTTGGATACGGCCTCATCCGGCGTACGCGCCGTTACGACTCTGCCTGCCGCCATTTGCGTGCCGATCCCTTGCCCTTTGGCGATCATCTCTCCGATTTGATGCACCTTGATCAGGTTCGTCGACCCCGAGCGTCCGACCGGAACGCCCGCCGTGATGACGACAAGATCGCCTAGCGTAATGAGATTATGCTTCATCGACGTATCGACAGCCAGCTCGAACAGCTCGTCCGTCGTTTTGGCTTCTTCGCCGTGGATCGGGATGACGCCCCAGCTCAGGCACAAACGGCGCATCACTTGCGGGTTAGGCGTAACCGCGATAATCGGAGCCTTCGGCCGGTATTTGGATACCATCCGCGCCGTATATCCGCTCTCCGTCGGGGTAATGATCGCTTTCGCGTCAAGATCGAGCGCGGAGTTGGCGACCGATTGGCTGATCGCTTCGGTAACCGTCGTTTGCTGCTCTTTGCTCTGCTTCATAAATATTTCACGGTATTCCAAAGCCGATTCGGCACGCTCCGCAATACGCGCCATCGTCTCGACCGATTCAACCGGGTATTTGCCTGCAGCCGTTTCTCCGGACAGCATGATCGCATCCGTCCCGTCAAATACGGCGTTCGCCACGTCGCTCGCTTCCGCCCGCGTCGGTCTCGGGTTGCGCTGCATCGAATCCAGCATTTGCGTCGCCGTAATAATCGGCTTGCCCGCATAGTTGCACTTGCGGATCATTCTTTTCTGTACGAGAGGCACTTCTTCTGCGGGAATTTCAACGCCGAGATCGCCGCGCGCGACCATCAAGCCGTCGGAAACTTCCAATATTTCATCCAGGTTGTCTACGCCTTCCTGGTTTTCGATTTTGGAAATGATTTGAATATGCGTCGCGCCGTGCTTCTCGAGCAGCTCGCGGATTTCCAGCACGTCGCTCGCTTTACGCACGAACGAAGCTGCGATGAAATCGACGCCTTGCTCGATACCGAACACGATATCGTTCGCATCCTTCTCGGTGATGCCGGGCAGCGATATTTTTACGCCGGGTACGTTGACGCCTTTGCGGCTTTTGATCGGGCCGCCGTTAACGATGCGGCATTCGATTTCCGTACCGCGGATTTCGGTTACCGCCAAACCGATCAGACCGTCGTCGATAAGAATCGTCGAACCGACGTGCACGTCCTTAGGCAGGTTGCGGTACGAAACCGCTATACGATCCTTGTCGCCGACAATATCTTCCGTCGTGAGCACGATACGCTCGTCTTGCACCAACTCGATCGGCTCTTCCTTCAGCTTGCCGGTACGAATTTCAGGTCCCTTGGTGTCGAGTAAAATCGCAACCGTCTTGCCGTGCTCGCTGCAAGCTTGGCGAATGTTCTGAATACGTCTGCCATGCTCCTCGAAATCGCCGTGGGAAAAATTGAGCCTCGCCACATTCATTCCGGCATTAATCAGTTTCTTGAGCATTTCCGGCGATTCGCTCGACGGTCCGATCGTACATACAATTTTGGCTTTGCGCATTGGGTATACCTTCCTTCAATATTTAATCCCCGCAGCATAAACGCGGAGCAATCGACAATGAAATTGACAACGAAGAACCCGGCATTCATCCGGGTCTCGAAAAAAGTTTAGACTAGGAAACGGTCAAGCTTGTGAACTAGGGCGTGTACGTCGTAAACCTGCCGATCGCACGGAACTTCTTATAGCGGTCTTCGCGAAGCTCGTCCGGAGTCATCTCCTGAAGCTCGCGCAAATGCCGCCAGAGCGCCTCGCGAACCGCTTCCGCCTGCTGCTCCGGATTGCGGTGCGCCCCGCCCTTCGGCTCGGGTACGATGTCGTCGATAACGCCGAAGCCTTTCAAATCCTGTGCGGTAATTTTCATCGCTTCCGCAAGCATCGGCGCCTTGCTGGCATCCTTGTACACGATCGCTGCGGCTCCTTCCGGCGATAACACCGAATATACCGCATGCTCCAGCATCAGCACGCGATTGCCGACGCCCAGCGCGAGCGCGCCTCCGCTTCCGCCTTCGCCCGTCACCACACAGATGATCGGCACCCCGAACGATGCCATCTCGCGCAAATTGCGGGCGATCGCTTCCGCTTGGCCGCGTTCCTCGGCCGTAACGCCGGGATAAGCGCCCGTCACGTCGATCAGCGTAATGATCGGTCTTTTGAATTTATTCGCTTGCTGCATAAAACGAAGCGCCTTGCGGTATCCTTCGGGATGCGGCATACCGAAATTGCGGGCGATGTTATCCTTCGTATCGCGTCCCTTTTGATGGCCGATAACCGTGACCGGCAAGCCGTTAAGCTTGGCCAGGCCGCCGACGATCGCCAGGTCGTCCCCGAACATGCGGTCGCCGTGAAGCTCGATGAAATCGGTGAACACCGATCCGATGTAGTCGAGCGACGTCGGACGGCTCGGGGATTTGACGATCTGTATTTTTTGATGTACCGTGAGATTCCCGTATACTTCTTTTTCCAGTTGTTCGTACTTTTCCTCAAGACGGGCAATCTCATCCGTAAAATCGAAGTTTTTATCCGTACCGAATTTGCGCAGTTCGTCGATTTTGGCACGCAGCTCGGCAAGCGGCTGTTCGAAAGGCAGCTTACCTACCATATGCAGCTTCCTCCTTGCTCACGTGCATGTCCATAATTTTGGCCAGCATCGCTTTTAAATCTTTACGGTGCACCACTTTATCAAGCTGTCCGTGCTTCAGATTGCTTTCGGCGCGCTGAAAGTTCTCAGGCACCTTCTGACGGATCGTCTGCTCGATAACCGTCGGTCCGGCAAACCCGATGCGCGTTCCCGGCTCCGCAAGGATGTAATCGCCAAGCATCGCAAAGCTTGCCGTTACGCCGCCGTAGGTAGGATCGGTCAGAACCGAGATGAATAAACCGCCCTGCTCGTGAAACTTGGAAAGCGCGGCGCTCGTCTTAGCCATCTGCATAAGCGAAAAGATACATTCCTGGACGCGCGCTCCGCCCGATGTCGAGAACAGGATGAGCGGGTATTTTTTTTGCGCGGCCGACTCGATGGCGCGTGCGATTTTTTCGCCGACGACGCTACCCAGCGTACCGCCGAAAAATTCGAAGCTCATCACGCCGATCACAACGGGAAAACCTCCGATCGTTCCTTCTCCGGTCACGACCGCATCCTTCAAGCCGGATTTCTCGATCGCGCTTTTGATTTTGTCCGGATACCCCTTATATTCCAGCGGGTCTTCGGAAATCATATCGGAGTCATACTCAAAAAGACGCCCTTCGTCAAGCGTCATCAGAATACGTTCTGCTGCATTAAGCATAAAATGATAGCCGCAAGCCGTGCAAACCTTCAAGCTTTTTTCAAGCTCCGTACTGAACTGGATCGCTCCGCATTTGGGGCATTTGTTAGCTAAACCTTCGGGAACCACATGCTTTGCGGCTGTCGAAGGAATCGTCGCGTATTTACGTTTTTTTTGAAATAACACATTCACACCTCGCTGGCGTTAATAGTCCGGACTTCAGTCCCTTGAGTAAACCCGGAAGGATGGATGAGCCTTAGCAAACGTCAACCGCGTTACCTGTGCAAAATACCGTTAAGCACTTCCTGAACATCTTCCAGTTCGCCCTCGGGCACCAATATTTCAAACTGGTTGTTCGTCACGTTAATCGGACGTACTTGAACCAAAAACCCTTCCTCCGTAAGCTTGGTCTTGATGCGGTCTGCAATTTTGGCAGTCGGCGCAATATAGATGACCGTCCACATTTGCGAATACCCTCCTTAACCGTAAGCTTGATCAATCGCCGCCGAATCGGCTGCGATTGTTTGGCGGTTCGCCCGCAGGCCCGCGTATGTTCGTTCTTCACGGAGGCGTTCTTACGCCTTGTGGCCGCTTGTCCGCCGTTCGACTGCCGCAGCAGGCAGCCCGGGCTTTACGCTGTCCGTCCGGCTCGAACCGGCATAACGGTATCGCGGCGTTTCATAGCCGTATCCGCTCGCTCGCTCGCTTTGAATATCGGACCGGTTCGTAAAACGAATCCGTTCCAAGGTCGTTTCTCCCGCAATGCAACCTCCGGCATACGCATTCCAAGCGTTATGTATCCGATACATAGGAGACGTATACAGACGAATGCCGCTTTGCAGGAAGCCCTAAAACCAAGGATAAACGAGATATGCTTTCTGAATAAAGCAAGGATAACCGGCTGCGCCGTCCTTTAGGAAGAAGTTGCGCGTTTACCTAGACGATTTACGTTTGCCGAAACGATGTACGTTTTTTCTCAGATATGCTTACTGAAATCGTCTAGAAAAACGACTGTCGACTTTCATTCTCAGCCGCACATGAATCGAAGCCGTTTACATGCCGCCTGCGTTCTCTGCAACCGAAACGGAAGCGGAAAACAACAAACAGACAGCTTGTCGTCCTTCAATGTAACGGATGCAGCATGTCCGTTGTCAGATATTATCCCATCAAATATATCACAACTATCCTTTTCACCGCAACAAAGCAAAAACGCCGTAGGAAGGCGCTACGGCGCGTTTGGACAATCTATATCCGTTCATGCATCGCCTGAGACCGATTTGATCCGGTATCAAATACGGATCGGAATAATCGGGGTGATACCGTGCCTCACTTCACCTTTGCCGTCCCTGCGCCGAGCAGTTCTTCGATCCCGCGTATGAGCTCGGGCGAAGGCTTCACCCGGTATGCATCGCTCAGCGCGATCGTCTTCTGGCCGTTCTCGTAGAAGAGAACGACCACAAGCGGCCCGGGATGCTCCGCGAGCAGCGCCTTCAAGCGCGTCAGCGTGCCCGCGTTCTCGACGTGCGCGGCGATCTTGACAAAGACGCGCTGCCGCGCTTGCCGCGAAGCGGCGCCGCCCTGATCCGCCGTGCCGCCGGCGGACTGCCGCGGCTCCGCAGCGCGCACGCGCTGCGCGGCTAAGCCGCCGGCCGGCCGGGCAGAGCCGGCCGTGCCGCCCGCGGCCCGCGCAGGGCCCGCCGCGCCGGCCACGGGCCGCGCCTGGCCGGCT
>NZ_QMFB01000043.1 GCF_003285015.1 Paenibacillus contaminans
CGCGGTTTGGGCGCGGCGAAAGCGCCCGCGGACGCGGAGCGTCGGGAGCGGACCGGGGCGCAGCCGGCAGCGGAAGACGCAGCGAAGCGGGCGGCGAAGAGCCGCGGTTTGGGCGCGGCGAGAGCGGCCGCGGTCGCGGAGCGTCGGGAGCGGACCGGGGCGCAGCCCGCAGCGGACGCAGCAGCGAAGCGGGCGGAGAAGAGCCGCGGTTTGGGCGCGGCGAGAGCGCTCGCGGACGCGGAGCGTCCGGAGCTGGCCGGGGTGCAGCCGGCAGCGGAAGACGCAGCGAAGCGAGCGGTGAGGAGCCGCGGTTTGGGCGCGGCGAAAGCGCCCGCGGCCGCGGAGCGTCTGGAGCGGACCGGGGCGCAGCCGGCGGCGGAAGACGCAGCGAAGCGGGCGGACCGCGCAGCGGCAATCCACGCAGCGCTGGTCCGGGAGGAGGGCGCGGAGGCGCACCTCGCGGTCGCGGCAAGCGGTAGTTACGAAAATGCGGTTTTCCTTTCTCTGTTAAGGGAAGGGGGAGCCGCTTTTTCCCTGTATACGGCCTGTCCGTAAAAAGTGTCGAAATTTTGAAACATTTTTCGCTTAAATCCGTATAAACAGGTATCATATGTAAATAGTCTAACAAGTGACGAGTAAATACGATCGTCCGCTAAGAGGAATAGTTAGATCGATTCACGCGTTTTACGCTGCTTCTATAGAAAAATTTCTCTGTTCCCTTATCCCGGTATCTATTCGCATAATCATGAAATAGGGAGAGTGATGCCATGCTGACGGTATTCTGGGGTTGCTTGATTTTCGGCGTGTTGTTCGCCTTCGTGTCAGTCGTGCTGGGCGACTTGCTCAGCAGCGCGGTCGACGGGATGCTCGATTTCCTCTCGATCGATATTTTACAACCGATGGTTGTGGCAGGTGCGGTTACCGCATTCGGCGGTACCGGCATCATGCTGACGAAGTATACAGGCTTCGGTTCCATGCTTATCCTGACGCTGGCTGTCCTGATAGCCTTAGGTATCGCATTGATCGTATATTTCGCTTACGTGAGGCCGATGCGAAATGCCGAGAATTCAACCGCATTTTCCATGAGGCGCCTTACAGGCAGGATTGGGGAAGTGATCGTGCCGATTCCCGCGCAAGGATATGGCGAGGTGTTGATGTCTACAGGAGCCGGTCACACGAATCAGATAGCCGCAAGCTTTGAGAAAATCGCTATTCAGGCGGGGACGAAGGTAGTCATAGTGGAAGTGAAGGACGACACGCTGTTCGTTTCCCGTTTTGAACAATAAACTGAGAAGGAGTTGGAGGAATGCCGGAACAATATGTGATTCCCGCAATCGTGGTTGGTGTCATCGTTATACTGGGGCTTGCGTTCTGGGCGCGGTATAAGACGGTTGGACCGGAAGAAGCGATGATCGTAACGGGAACTTTTCTCGGGGGCAAGAATGTGACCCATGACGAAGAAGATACGGGTCGCAAAATGAAAATCGTACGCGGAGGCGGCTCGTTCATCTGGCCGATCTTCCAGCAAGCCGAATTTTTGTCGCTATTATCGCATAAGCTGGATGTCTCCACACCGGAAGTGTACACCGAGCAAGGCGTACCCGTCATTGCCGACGGAGTGGCCATCATCAAAATAGGCGGTTCCGTCGAAGATGTCGCTACAGCAGCCGAGCAGTTTCTCGGCAAACCGATCGAAGCGCTCAAAAGCGAAGCCCAAGAGGTGCTCGAAGGCCATCTGCGTGCGATTCTCGGTTCGATGACCGTCGAGGAAGTATACCGTAACCGCGATAAGTTCGCTCAAGAGGTGCAGGGCGTAGCGGCGAAGGACTTGAAAAAGATGGGTCTGCAAATCGTTTCCTTCACCATAAAGGACGTACGCGATAAGCAAGGATATTTGGATGCATTAGGTAAGCCGCGGATTGCTATCGTAAAGCGGGATGCGGAAATCGCTCAAGCTGAAGCCGTCCGTGACGCCCGGATCCAGAAGGCGCGCGCCGAAGAGGAAGGGAAGAAAGCGGAGCTGCTGCGCGACACGAATATCGCGGAAGCCGAGAAGGAACGCGAAATTAAGGTTGCGGCATTTAAGAAGGATCAAGATACAGCGAAGGCGGAAGCGGATCAGGCGTACTTTATTCAAGAAGCGCGTGCAAAGCAAACGGCCGTCGAAGAGCAGATGAAGGTCGAGCTTGTCCGTAAGGAACGCGAGATCGACCTGCAGCAGAAAGAAATACAAATTCGCGAGAAGCAATACGATGCGGATGTGAAGAAGAAAGCGGAAGCCGACCGTTACTCGGTCGAGCAAGCGGCGGAAGCGGACAAAGCGAAGCGTATGCGTGAAGCCGATGCAATGCAGTACCGGATCGAAGCGGAAGCGAAAGCGAATGCGGAGCAGAAGCGTCTTGAAGGTCTTGCCATCGCCGATGCCGAAAGAGCGAAAGGTACGGCGGAAGCGGATGTCATCCGTCTGCGCGGTTTGGCCGAAGCGGAAGCGAAAGAGAAGCTGGCCGAGGCGTTCCAGAAGTTCGGCGAGGCAGCCGTTCTCGACATCATCGTCAAAATGCTGCCGGAGCTGGCAGGAAAAATCGCGGCTCCGATCGGTTCGATCGACAAGCTGACGGTCGTCGATACGGGCAACGGCGAAGGAGCGGCGCGCGTCAGCAACTACGTTACCCAGCTGATGGCGACGGCGCCGGAAATGCTGAAGAGCGTTTCGGGCATCGACCTTGAAGAGCTCGTCAAAGGATTGGTCAACCGGTCCGGAGCTATTGCGCCGAAGCAGGTTAACGACAATAAGCCTTCAGCCGCACAAATCTTGCCGGACATCGTGCTGCCGAACCAAGAGTAGACGATCGCTATATTAATGAAAGAACCGGATACGCCTCGCGTATCCGGTTCTTTATGTCAGTCCCTAGTTCAGGGGGACTATGTCCTATTAATCAAGATCCACGAGTCCCCGTTGAAGGTAGCTCTCCAGCGCTTTGGTTACGTCGTAAATCGTATGTGACGAATCGAGATTTTCGTAAGTATGCTCGCATTCGTTCTTGTATGCCATTTCTTCTTCATAATGCGACATGTAGCGCTCGATCATTTCTTCCGTATCGCCGCGCTGCCGCTGCCTGCTGATCAGGGTTTCAGGACTTGCATAAATGAAGAAGCGTTTTACTTTGTCGCCGTAAACCTTTTTCACGATATCCGTTCCGCCGCTGTTCAGTACGAGATAAATGCAGCCTTTTTTTTGGAACTGGTGCTCGATATCGTTGCTTTTGATCCCATATAGGTGCCCGTCGATTTCGATAACCTCGACGAATTGATCCGCTTTCTGATCCTCAAGAAACTGTTCGCGGGTGATGAAGAAGTAGTCCCGACCTTCCGATTCATTCGGCCGGCGTTCCCTTGTCGTATAGGAAATAACTTGCTTCATGTTGAGCGTCGTACCGGCCATCTCCGCGATCGTTCTTCGACCGGCCCCGTTCGGACCGGTAAACACGATAATGATTTCCTTGTCCTTAAGTTCGTACATAGCCCATCCTCCAATCGTGTTTCTTCTACTTATATAGTATAGTTGGATCGGGCGTCTGATTCCAGTCGTTTACAGAAGATTCACGCAATTTAGTGTCCAAGCCATGAACGAATACTTATTCAAGCGGCTTTTCGGGCGTTCCGAAAATCCGGTTGGCGATCGTATTAAATTCGCCGACATGGTTTGTCAAGGAATGCCCCGACCAGCTTTCTTGCGCAAGAGCATTCATTTTATTGACGAAGTCGCGATTGGCGGAAATGTAAACGTCATGAACCGCAGGCTGACCCAATCGAACCGTAGCCGCAATTTTTTGCTTGAATTCATGGGTCAGATCGTTATGATCTTCGACCGTATAGAAATTATTGACGCCGTTCGTTAGATCCTTCGGATCCATGTAAGAACCGCCGGAATGCGGATTGTAACGCCCGAGCGAAGTTCCGGAATTGTTGAGCTCCTTGCGCGCATTTCGCCCGTAAGTGTTGTTGCCCGTATTATCGATTAGGATGGCGACATACGCGTTATTGTCCGTAATCATGACAATCGAGCTGCCTACACCGTTCAGTGCGCCTACCTGATCGGACAGCTTCTGGCTATAGGCCAGTTGGGTGTTGCTATGGATCACGGCGCCGTCTTGGTTAGGCGATCCGTAAGCTTTGGGTCCGCTTGTGTCAGGATACACATCTTTATGTGCGCCGTAGCGAAGGCCTGTCCGGTTTTCCCGGTATTTGTCCTTCGGCCCGTATTCTCCGCAGCCGCCGCAAAACAGGAGAATGGCGGACAGCATGCCAAGCGATAAAAGACGTCCCGTTCGTCTCATATTCAATGACCTCCTTGATGACAGTTTGGCTGAAGAATGTCTCCTTACATAGGATTGAATTTTCGCTGTAAATTATGCTGGACGATTGTTAGGAAAAGGTGAATAAAACCCCTGTTTTTAGGAAACCTACAAAAGGAAGAACATGAGCAACGACGGGCTTTTAGAACAATTTGTGAACTTTCCCAGGAAGATTGACAAAAGTGTGTACCGAATTTATAGTTAATAAAGTGATTAGGTTCATTGACATGTACGATCGTCGATGTAATCTATAAAATCGCCTGTTTTGGCGCGGTTTTATAGTCGCCGGAGGTACGCCGATACGATCGTTTTGTGTAAGCAAACAGGCTTGATAGACCAAAGCAGCATTATGGGCGTCTGACGGTATATTACACACAAGTGGGGTTGATAATTGATGAGTCGATGGAAATTTGTATGGCGTCTGATGCCCCTTTTCGCGGTGCTGGCGTTACTACTGACTGGCTGTGGCGATCCAACGCTGTCAGCGCTTGACCCGAAAGGACCGGTAGCGAACGAGCAGCGAAACATGATGATACTCAGCTTCGCCATAATGCTTGTCGTTCTTGCCGCGGTATTCCTGATTTATATCTACGTTATTATTCGCTTCCGCCAGCGGAAAGGACAAACAGGTATTCCGAAACAGGTAGAAGGAAGCCATGTTCTCGAAATTATCTGGACAGTCGTTCCGATTATTTTGTTGGTCATTTTGGCGGTTCCGACAGTGTATTACACGTTTAAGCACTCCCAGGATTACACGCAAGATAAAGATTCTCTACATGTTAAAGTTACGGGCCATCAGTTCTGGTGGCAGTTCGAATATCCGGATCAAGGCATCAACACGGCTCAAGATTTGTATATTCCGGTCGGCAAACGCGTAGCTTTCGAGCTTACGACGGCTGATGTCAACCACTCGTTCTGGGTTCCGTCCCTCGGCGGCAAAATCGATACGAACCCCGGCGAGAAGAACGTAAACGTTCTATACTTGCAAGCGGACGAGCCGGGCGAATATAAAGGCAAATGCGCCGAGCTTTGCGGAGCGTCTCACGCATTGATGGACTTTAAGGTTGTCGCGGTATCGGAAGCCGAGTTCAATCAGTGGGTAAGCAAGATGACAGCTCCGAAAACGGTTTCGGCAGATGCAGCTAAAGGTGAGCAAGTGTTCAAAGATAACTGCTTGTCCTGTCACGCCGTTAATGCCGCAGGAGCAGGATTGGGGCCAAACCTGAACGGTTTTGCGAACCGGACGCGCATAGCGGGATTCTTGGCGCATGACGACGAGAAGCTTAAAGAATGGATCGATGATCCGCAAAGCGTGAAACCGGGTTCGAAAATGCCGGCTGTCGGCTTGGACGAGGCGCAACTGAATGATGTCGTCAAGTACTTAAACTCGCTCAAGTAAAACTATCCGATTGATACTTACGAAGCGGTTGCGAAATTCGTTCAGCTCTTGATTACTCTATACGTTTTGCCTCGGCGGAACTTAGCTTTTTCGAAAATCAGAAAGCAATATCTCTGCTGATTGTTCGATTTTTCGGTAAATGCGCTCGCCTTAAAGGCTCGTGAAGCCGTTTATCCGTGTATCGGTTTTCTTCCAGAAACCGAGCTCATGCTTACGATGTCAGTTTTCTTACGAAAACTGTTAGGAGGTTACCAAGTTGGCCCACGCACATACAGTGAAAAGGTACAGTGGCTTGATGGATTGGCTTACGACCGTCGACCACAAAAAAATCGGTATCCTTTATTTCCTTGCCGGCGGATTTTTCTTTCTTGCCGGCGGGATTGAAGCGATTCTGATTCGGATTCAACTGATGTATCCCGATTTGCACATTTTTGTCGGCGGCACGTTTAATCAGCTGTTGACGATGCACGGAACGACCATGATTTTCTTGGCAGCGATGCCGCTAATTTTCGGGTTTATGAACGCGATAATACCGCTTCAAATCGGCGCACGCGACGTCGCCTTCCCTTTTGTTAACTCGCTGGGCTTCTGGCTGTTCTTCTTCGGCGGATTGCTGCTCAACCTGAGCTGGTTCATGGGCGGCGCGCCTGATGCGGGCTGGACGGCTTACGCTCCGCTTTCCTCAGATACTTACAGCGGCCGCGGCGTAGACTTCTATGTAGTCGGCTTGCAGATCGCAGGTATCGGTACTTTGATCGGGGGAATTAACTTCCTCGTTACGATCATCAACATGCGGGCTCCGGGCATGACGTTTATGCGCATGCCGCTGTTTACCTGGACCGCTTTCATTACTTCGGCCCTGATCTTGTTCGCTTTCCCGGCGATTACGGTCGGTTTGGTCGAGCTGATGTTCGACCGCCTGTTTAACGGTAACTTCTTTGAAGTCGGACAGGGCGGTAACGTAGTACTCTGGCAGCACTTGTTCTGGATCTTCGGTCACCCCGAAGTATATATCTTGATTTTGCCGGCATTTGGCATCATTTCCGAAGTAGTCAGCACATTCTCCAAAAAAGTGTTGTTCGGTTACAGCTCCATGGTATTTGCAACGATGGTAATCGGATTTTTGGGCTTCATGGTTTGGGCGCATCACATGTTTGCGACAGGACTTGGTCCGGTAGCGAACTCCATCTTCGGGGTTGCGACGATGGCGATCGCCGTTCCGACGGGCGTTAAAATCTTCAACTGGCTCTTTACGATGTGGGGCGGACATATCCGCTTTACCGTAGCGAACCTATGGGCGCTCGGCTTTATTCCGACGTTCGTAATGGGCGGCGTTACAGGCGTTATGCTTGCGGTTCCTACGGCGGACTTCCAGTATACCGACTCTTACTTCGTCGTAGCGCATTTCCACTACGTTATCGTCGGCGGCTTGATTTTCGGTATCTTCTCCGGTCTTTACTACTGGTGGCCGAAAATTACGGGACGCTTGCTCAGCGAAGGTGTCGGCAAAGTACATTTCTGGTTCTTCTTTATCGGATTCCATCTTACGTTCTTCCCGCAGCATTTCCTTGGTTTGATCGGGATGCCGCGCCGCGTATTTACTTACTTGCCGGATCAAGGTCTCGACACGATGAACTTTATCAGTTCGATCGGCGCGTTCTTGATGGGTGTCGGTACGATCGCTTTCATGTACAACATGATTATTACGGGCATGAAGAAAAAAGATGCCGCGAACGATCCATGGGACGCTCGTACATTAGAGTGGGCGATTCCGTCGCCGGCTCCGGAATACAACTTTAAACAAACGCCGCTCGTTCGCGGTTTGGACGCTCTCTGGAAAGAGAAAATGGCAGGCAACAAAGAAATGACGCCTGCAGAACCGCTTGGTCCGATTCACATGCCTTCGGGTTCCATTCTGCCGTTCTTCATGTCGCTCGGCTTGTTCATCGCAGGCTTCGGCTTCATGTATGGAAAGCACACGTTCGAAACGGAGTTCTTCAATACACTGTTCAACAATTACATTATAGCGGGCTCCGGTCTCGCCATTACTCTGGTATGTATGCTGCTTCGTTCGGTTTACGACGATCACGGCTGGCATATCGAAGTGGAAGAGCTTGAAGAGAAAGGGGTTAAAGCATAATGGCTAACGCGCATCATGCAGCCGGCGCATTGCCGGCCGAGCCTGAAAAGGCGACCCTTGAAGGGAAAAATAAACTGCTTGGCTTCTGGCTCTTCCTTGGCGGAGAAATGGTTCTATTCGGTACATTGTTCGCGACCTACCTGACTCTTCGTCACGGTACGGCCGGCGGCGTGTCCGCAGAGCACCTGTTCAAGCTAGAAACGGTTGGCTGGTCGACATTTATCTTGTTAACCAGCTCCTTGACCAGCGTTTTCGCAATGATCGCCATGCATCGCCACCAGCTTAAAGCACTGCTTGGCTGGTTAGCGGTTACCGTATTGTTAGGTCTTTCCTTCTTAGGTTTGGAAATTTACGAGTTTGTCGAATATGTTCATGAGGGACATACGTTCTCGGCAAATGCGTTCGCAACTTCGTTCTACACGCTTGTCGGTTTCCACGGAGCTCACGTAGCGTTCGGGGTATTGTGGATCACCCTGCTTATCCTGCAGGGTCTCAAAAAAGGATTGACGGTCGTAACAGCGCCGAAGTTTTATGTTGCCAGCCTTTATTGGCACTTTATCGACGTCGTGTGGGTATTCATCTTCACCGTCGTCTACTTGATGGGAAAGGTGGGTTAAGCGGATGAGCTCAGAACATCATGCTTCATCGCCAGGGAAACCTCACCGTGTAGAAGGTCCTAAAAACCACTACTTGGCGTATGTCGTGTCCATCTTGCTGACCATGCTTGCATTTGCCGCTGTCATTTACGGCGGATTGGACAAATCGTTCCTGATTGCGTTTCTTGTTGTGCTCGGTATCGTTCAAGCGGTATTCCAATTGGCCGTATGGATGCATATGAAGGAGCGCGGACATACGTTCCCGATCATCGGTTTAGCTTTCGGTTTCATTATTGCGTTAACGGCGGTAATTGCCGCTTTATATTGGATGTGGTGGTAAGGTTGTCAGTCGGAGGCGGTTTGCATGCAATGCCGCCTCTTTTGTTTTGTTCGCATAAGTTGTTCGGGTGACCTCGTGAAACGCCAGGAAGGCGCTTAGTGGGGCCCTAGTATGGCAAGGACAGGAGGTTTTACCGATGCCTAACCATTTGCATGGGTCAAATCCGGGCTTCGCCGATTTATGGAGTCCGGGCGTCTTGCTCATCACGCTGCTTGTCGGATATGTTTATTTTTATTTGGTGGGTCCGGGCAGACATCGTTTTGCCAATTCCGAGCCTGTATCGGCAGGCAAAAAAACGCTGTTCATAACAGCTCTGCTGTTGTTTTACGGGGCACAAGGAACACCTGTCGCTTTTTACGGACATGCTCAGTTGTTCAGCGCGCATATGCTTCAGCAGTCGATCCTGTATTTGATCATGCCGCCGCTCGTGTTCTTGTCCATCCCGGGATGGATGCTGCAGCCATTATTCGATCTCAAATGGATGCGTAAATTTGTGTATCCGCTGACGCATCCGATCTTGTCCGTGCTCGTGTTCAATCTGTTATTCTCGGTTTATCATATACCGATGATTTTCGATACGGTTGCCCAGCACCCCGTTTATCATATCGGGTACCATACCGTTCTGATCATCGCGGCTTTCCATATGTGGTTTCCGTTATTCAACAACTTTGAGGGCTGGAAACGAATGTCCAGTCTGCAGATGATTGCTTATCTCTTCGCGGACGGCGTTTTGTTGACGCCGGCTTGTGCGCTCATTATTTTCGCTAAGGATTTGCTCTATGAAACATACATGGGGGCGCCTATTCTCATACAAGGGCTGCCGCCGCTTCATGACCAGCAGCTGGGCGGAACGATCATGAAAATTATGCAGGAAATCGCATACGGTTTTGCGCTCTCCGTCGTCTTCATTCGCTGGTTCCGCGCGGAACGGAGCAAAGACGAGCCGATAGAGCCGAACCCGAATCAAGATACGATGCTTCATACGCCTAACGGCGGGAATTTGAATGGGGCTTAAGTTGATACGACGATTAGCTTGCCATCAAACCGCGACATAACTCCTTCGGGACAAGTACGCGGACGAACAAGCTTTAACTTTCGGAAATAAACGCATGGGGAGCTTCCGTTTATGGCGCCTAGCGCCGGACTGAATGAGCTTCATGAGTATTCATAACGGTTCGAACAATATGCGAAACGAACGGGTGATTTGAACGATGCTGCCGTTAATATGTACGAGTCTGATTGTGATAAGCGCGACATTTGTCGGTTTCGGTTGGGCCCAGATAATAAAAGGGAACCGGGAAAAGCACCAGAAGCTGATGCTCATCGGTGCGGCTTGCGCGCTCTTGTTCTTTATTCTATACGTATGCCGGACCATCTTTGTCGGAAATACTTCGTTCGCGGAGGATGCGCCGATTTGGATAAGAGATGCTTATTTCATTTTCTTGATCTTCCATATCCTTCTGGCGACGGTATCCGGTATTTTCGGGATCGTGACCATCCTGCATGCGTTTAATAAGCGCTTTGCCAAGCATAAGAAAATCGGCCGTTGGACGGCGATTATGTGGCTGACGACAGCCCCGACCGGCGTACTTGTTTATTTGCTGCTGTACGTGTTTTATCCCGGCGGAGAGACGAAGCCGGTTATCGACGTCATTTTAGGCGGATAATAGTGAATATCGTAAAATATGAAATCGGAGCGCTAAAGCTCCGGTTTCTTTTTTTTTGCAGACTGATCAAGCAATTCCTCCCAGTTGTTCGACTTTCCGGCAAAAGCCAAAAACGAGCGAGCCGTTTATCTTTGAAAAAAAGGGTTGCATACCGATCGAGTGCTGAGTATACTGTGAATATAGATATACACAGTAAGCACACTAAGCACACTAAGCACACTGCACAGCACTGTCAAGATAGAGGAGGATTACGGTGACGTTGACCTTTTGGGGGAATGTAAGACGGCTGCTTCGTGAGGAATTGCGAAGAATTGGGTTCGGCTATCTTTGGCAGATCGTCATGATGGTGTACTTTGCTTTTTTCATCAGTTTGATGGCTCGAACGATGAATAGCACCGAGCATTCGGATTACGTGCTCAGCAATATTATGCTCGATTTTATGCTCATGGTCAGCATAGGAATGATGGGCTTCGCCTTCTCCCGGGATTATATGAAGTATTGGAAAAACAACAGGCTGAGCAGCAAATTGAAATTTTACAGAAGCTTGCCAATCAGCACGGAGGAGATCGTTGTCAGCCGGCTGCTGACTTTGATCGTTACGACGATATATAGCGGTATCATTTATTTTGCAAGTTTTTACTTGATCAGCACGGAAATTCGTTCGGCAATGCAGGGGTGGGGATATATCGGCTTTGCGCTTGCCTGGATCGGCTACTCGTTTACGGTAGGAAGCTTTTTTATTTACGTTGAGCTAGGATTCAAGGAGAAGACGTACTTTTGGATCAGCTGCGGAGCCGTCCCGGTATTCATGGCAGTCCCCGTGATCTTGTGGCTGCTGGACGTTCATGCTGTGCAAAGCTCGATTCGCATCGTGAAGGAGTACGGGGTTCTTCTTCCGGCAATCGCATTGACCGTTGGGGTGGCCAGCCTCCTAATAGGCAAACGAATTGCAGTGGATAAGCTGAATCGCCGAAATATGACTTAAATCGCAAGGGGGGGTGGCCGTGAAGATACCGATTGACGTTTCGGCAGACCGTGCGGAGCCGATGTATCATCAAATCGAAGAGCAGCTAAGGGCGCTTATTCTAAGCGGCCAGCTGGCAGAGGGCGTGCTGCTTCCTTCGATTCGCGAGTTTGCCGCAGACCTGTCGTGCAGCGTCATTACGATTCGCAGGGTATACCAAGATTTGGAGCAAGAAGGCTTTCTGCGGACAAGACAAGGAACGGGGACGTTCGTCGCGAAGGTGGCGGTGTCCGATCGGGAACGTTACAGGCGGGATGCGGTATACGAGGCGCTGAAAGCGGCTGTCGAGGTAGGCCGGCGAATTAACTGCACGACGGATGAAATACGAAGCATGCTGGAGGAGCTTCTGACGGATTACGGCGAAGAAGGAGGCAGTGGGAATGGAAACCGTGATTAAGTTTCAGGATATCGAAAAGCTTGTGGCCGGTAAGTTTCCGCTGGGCCCGATCAACTTGGAAATTGAACGAGGGTATGTGGTTGCCGTAGTCGGGCCGAACGGCTCGGGCAAAAGCACGATGTTCCGGATGCTGATGAACATGCTGCAGCCCGACCGCGGTACGTTAAGCATACTTAAGCAGCACTATCCGCAGGACGGGGTGAGCATGAAGCGGCAAATCGGCTACGTGCCGGAGTTCAGCGATTTTGGCGGCGTGGCCAAAACGATCGGCCAATTGATCGACTTCGTTTCCTATTGGTATCCGAGCTGGGACCAAAAGCGCTGCAGAGAGCTTTTGGATAAATTCGAGCTAGCCCCTGCAATGAAGCTGTCCGGGCTGTCCAAGGGGATGCAGCGAAAGCTATCGCTTACGCTGGCGATTGCCCCCAATCCCGAATTGCTGCTCCTGGACGAACCGTCCTCCGGACTTGATCCGTTCGCATGGCGGCTGATGATTGACGAGCTCACGCAGTTTATGCGCAACGGCGACAGAACGATCGTCATCGCTACGCATATTATGGACGAAGTTCGCAGGCTCGCCGATTATATTGCTTTTATGTACAAGGGCAAGCTAATTGGCTTTCATGAGAAGGATGCACTGCTGGATACTTGGAAAATGATATGGCTCGACAAAATGCCCGATAATCCGGGCAGACTTCCCGGCGTAACGGAATCCCAGGATCAGCCGGCCAGGCTTATCACCTGCGAGACCGATCAAACCGAGGCCGCGCTGAAGAAGCTGGGCGTATCCGTAATAAGAACGCAATCGCTTGAGCTTGACGAAATATTCGTTCAGCTGCAGCGTATGCAAACGATAGGAACCAAAAGTTCATAACTCGAGAGGAGCGAACGACGATGGACGCATTGCAATTGCACCAGGTCACGAAAAATTACGGGGATAAAACGGCGGTTAACGCCATTAGCTTAAAGGTAAAGAAAGGGGAAATTTACGGTTTGCTCGGCGCGAACGGCGCAGGCAAAACGACGACGATGCGGATGGTGCTCGGCCTTATTTATCCGGATGGCGGAAACATAGAGTGGCTGGGAAAGCCTTATACCGATCAGCTTCGCAGCTTGATGGGGTACCTGCCGGAGGAGCGCGGGCTTTACCCGAAGGTGAAGGTTTGCGACCAAATTTTATACTTAGCGGAGCTGCGCGGCATGAGCCGCAAACAAGCCGATCAACGGCTGAAGGAATGGCTGGAGCGTTTTGAGGTACCGGAATATTACAACAAGAAGGTTGAAGAGCTGTCGAAGGGCAATCAGCAAAAAATCCAGTTTATCGCCGCTGCAATCCATGATCCGGAAATTTTGATTCTTGACGAATCGTTCAGCGGACTCGATCCGGTTAACGTCGAGCTGTTGAAGGGCACTGTCAAAGCGCTGCGCGACGAAGGCAAAACGATTTTGTTTTCCAGCCACCGAATGGAACATGTCGAGGAGTTGTGCGAGAATATCACGATCCTGCATCGCTCTAACACCGTGCTGCAGGGCAAACTTAAAGATTTGAAGCGGCAATTTCCGCGCGAGCGCGTACTGCTGGAAGCGGAGCAGGAGATTAACGGATTGGAGCAAATTCCGGGCGTACGATCGGTTTCGCGGCATGCCAACGGTTATGAGCTTCGCATCGAGCATGAAGCAGCGGCGCAAGACGCGCTGAAGGCGGCGATGTACCAAGGGACGGTAACCCGCTTTCAAATTATGGAACCGACGCTTAACGAAATATTCATTAGAACGGTAGGTGGCCAAGTATGAACAGCATGTGGACGGTCGTAAAATTCACGTTTTGGACGCGGTTTAAGGCGAAGTCGACGATTATTTCGAATCTTATTTTTGCCGTCATCCTTACGGTCTTGATCAATTTGCCTTACTTGATTTCGCAATTTTCCTCCGACGAGCCTTCCAAAATCGGCGTTTTTGATGACAAGCAGGGCGTTTCGGTCAAGCTGGAGGAGCATTTCAAAAAGCAAGAAAAGCCTGATGTGACGGTCATCCGTCTCCAGGATCAAGGCAGCAAAGAAGCGAACGAGAAATTCGCGAAGGATCAGATCAAGGATAAGCAGATTGAAGGTTATGTCGAATTTACGGAAGAGACGGGGAAAGCATTCCCGAAAATCGTCTACAAGTCCGAGGATTCCAGCGCTTCCAGCATGAAGAGCGACCTGCAAATGGCGCTTGGCAGTGTGAAAACGGAAATGGCTGTGCGGGATGCGAACTTAAGCACGGACGTACTGAATAATTTGTTCAGCCCGGTCGCGATCGAAACGGTGCAAATTTCGACAACCGGCGATGCTGTCGGTGAAGGCAAATCGGAATCGCAGATGGCGCTTGCTTTTGGACTTGTGTATGCCCTGTTATTCATGCTTTATATCGGCGTCATCGGCTACGGAAACTTGGTTGCGACCGAAATAACCGCAGAGAAAAGCTCCCGCGTCATGGAAGTGCTTATTTCCAGCGTATCGCCGCTTAAGCAAATGTTCGGCAAAATTATCGGCGTCTGTATGCTCGGATTGACATCGATCATTCTTTATATCGCGGTCGGCGGAGCAAACCTCGTGCTGCCTCATAACCGGGAGCTGCTCGATAAATTGGAAATCAATTTGAATGATTTGCCGATCGGTCTGCTGTTCTACTTTATCTTGTTTTATTTGACCGGTTACTTCATCTATGCCACGATTTTCGCGGCCGTCGGTTCGCTCGTCAGCCGTACGGAGGAAGTCGGTCAGGCGATCATGCCGGTTACGTTCGTCATCATTGCCGCATTCATGATTTCGATGTACGGATTGCAGGATCCGAACGCGACTTTCGTCGTCGTCATGTCGTTCATCCCGTTTTTCTCGCCGCTGCTTATGTTCCTGCGTATCGGGATGAGCGATCCGGCGCTGTGGGAAATTTGGCTCAGCATTGGCATCCTGTTCGCCTCCATTCTCGGTATGGGCTGGTTGGCTGCGAAAATTTACCGCACCGGCGTGCTGATGTACGGCAAGCGTCCTTCGTTTAAAGAACTGCGGAAGGCGATGAAGGCGTTTAAGGTGTAGGGATGAGGTTTGGGGTTAAATGAGATATTCTCTTAAGGACAGTTAGATCAAATCCTTGATCTAGCTGTTTTTTTTCATTATGGGTAAAATGTTAGATATATGTGGTAAATTGATTCCTTGGAAAAGTGTAGACGTAATACCACTCTTGTGTGTTTTGAATGCGAGTATATTAAGTGGGAGGGATAAAAGTGAAATTATGGAAGTTGGATTCTGAAACAGAACTATATGATTCATTTTTATTAATCCACGAAGAAGATTCAAAAAAATATATTAGAAATAATTTTAGAGGCGAGACAGTGATTAATTGGGGCGAGGTTGCAATAAGAACCTCCCGAAAAAAAGGAAAAACGGACTGTTCAAGTTTTGGTAGCGGCGTTCCGATCTTCAGTGGAGAGGCAGTTAATTTATTGATAGATTTGATGGGGGAAAATGTGCAAGTTCTTCCACTGAAGCATGAAAATGAAGAGTTATATGCAATCAATGTAAATAAGATGATCGATTGTATTGATTTTGATCATGCAGTAGTTAATCGAGATAAGGATTACCCAACAGTCATAAAAGAAATATATCAGTATGCATTTAAGGTAGAACTTATTAGTAAGGAACACATTTTTAAAACGCCTCAATTTAAGGGGTCACAAGTGTATGTCTCAGATACGTTTAGGAATAAAGTGATTGAAAGTAATTTGAAAGGTTTTAAATTTCATTTACTCTGGGATGCTAAAGAGGGTGCTGAGCATAACCTTAAGCAAAAAAATGTAAGTGATGAACCGGCATTTTACAAAAATGAAAATGGACTTTCTTTTGCTGATGCATTAAGGCTTATCGAAGCAGAGCAAGCAGTTGTAAGTAGGGAATGGAAAATACAGAAGGATAAACAAGGGAATACCTTGCTCGGAGAAAAAAAGGTAGATGGAAATTATTCGTGGATTAAAGTAATATATTATCCGCCAGTATTTAGTGATTACAAATGGTATGTAGTTGAAAGGTCAGAAATTTAATTTGCTTGATAAGTTTCGCATTCACCCCGTCGATTCTAGTGATAATTAAGTCAAGCTCAAGCGCCAATATCCCTTCCACATCATCCAATGCAACGAATTCGGCAACCTCTAAAGCTTTGTCCCATTGCTTCTCCCAGACGCCAAGCTTTCTGAATTTATCCCGTTTAATATGTTAGAGAGAGGGTGAACTGAGGGAAGAGGGTCAGCCGGTCGGAAACCGTTTTACCGAATTGACAGGCATTCGGGGGCTTGTCATAATAAGAATAAATGTCGGGGAAGCACCTCACGCCTCACCAAAGTATGACACCGTATGTGTTTGCTTTGATGGGGTATTTTTATTATCAATAGAGGATGTGAGGTATCATGCGGGGAAAAGAAAACGAAGAGAAGGCTAAACAGCCGCAAATCAGGGAGCAGCCGGTGACTTACGATCAATACGCGGCTATGCCTGACGACGGGAAGCGGTATGAGATATTTGAGGGCGATATGGTGATGATGTCCCCGGGACCATCGACGTCGCACCAGTCTGTAAGCGGAGAACTGGAATATATTCTGAAGCAAAGCTGTAGAACGGACTATGTAATTTATCATGCGCCGCTGGATGTTATTCTAAGCCAAACTACAGTTTTACAGCCGGATATATTAATGATTCACCGCAGCAGATTGCATATCGTTACCAAACGCGGAATAGAAGGCCCGCCGGATCTTGTTGCGGAAATCGTATCGCCGGGCTCGCGCAAAAGGGACAAGGTAGACAAGATGAGCTTGTATGCCAAGTACGGCGTTCAGGAGTATTGGATTATCGATACCGATTCGAAGCATTTGGAGCAGTACCGCCTGCAGGGGGAACGTTACGAGCTGCACAATTTATTCGAAGGCGACGAGCTTGTAACCTCCGATAAGCTGCCGTGCGTTTCTTTCACCATTAGCGAAATATTCAAGGAAATGATTTCATAGACGGTTGAAGCTGTCAGAACCGCAATGCGACTAACCCTCGCGTTGCGGTTTTCTTTTTGCAATCGGAGAGCAGATCGCTGGAGCTGCAGGTAAATGCCGACGTTTAAGAAAAAGGTGAACTCCGTCTATCGTTCCTCCTTTGCTCATTGCGAGCTTCATAGGGCTAAAATTCATAGATTCGGGCAAATATAGGAATAGTGTTTGTTCAAAAAGCCGACTTATCAGCACCTCAACGTGATCATAAGCCGGCTTTTTGAACAACCTCTAATAGCTGAAAATCGGCAAAGCGGAGGAGGAGTATTATGTTGGCTGAAAGCTATGAGGTGCTGGATGGGCTTAGCCTGCCCCACGGCTTGTTTGTGGCTAGTCCGTCGGAGGAGTACCGGTATGTTTGGATTCGGGATTGCGTGTACATGTCTTTGCCTTACGCCGACAAAAAGGGCGGCCGTTACGAGAAAACGTATGACCGGTTATTCTCGCTTTTTGAAGAATACGAGTGGAAGCTGGATATCGCTTGCCGGCAAAAGCCGGTACAGGACTGGGAATACGTTCACGCCCGCTATTCGCGGGATGACGTGAAGGAAATCCACGATCAGAGCTGGGGGCATGTCCAGCACGATATGATCGGCGCTTTCCTGTTCGGAGTGGGATTGGGAGCCGCGAACGGCAGAGCTGTTTTGCGCGAACAGAAGCGTCTGGACATCGTGCGGAAGCTTATCGATTACCTTGACAAGATCGAGTATTGGCATGATGCGGATAACGGCATGTGGGAAGAAGAACGGGAAGTCCACGCATCGTCAATCGGGGCATGCGTGGCCGGGCTAAAAGCGGTGTCCCCTTACGTTTCGGTCCCGGAACGCATGTTGGACGACGGCTTGCGGGCGCTGCTGCAGCTTTTTCCGCGCGAGAGTGCAAATAAAATCGTAGATTTGGCGCAGCTCAGCCTTATTTATCCGTATCGTTTGTTTACGGGGATGCTGGGCGAGGTCATCGTTTCGCAGGTGGAGCGGCGGCTGCTTCGCGATAGGGGCGTCGTCCGTTACGAAGGCGACAGCTATTACAGCACGCTTCAGGATGAATACGGCCGCGGACGTCCCCGCGAGTTTTATACCGGATCGGAGGCGGAGTGGACATTCGGTCTGCCATGGCTGGCGCTCTGCCACATGGAGCTTGGCAATTTTGCGAAAGCTTATGAATACGTGAGAAGGACGGAGGCAATCATGACAGAGCCGGGCGTTCTTCCGGAGTTATTTTACGCCGGCTCCGATATGCCGAACCCGAATACGCCGCTCGGCTGGAGCAGCGCGATGTATATTTTGGCGAAGGAAGCGTTTCTCGACCGTTACCGTGAGCAGAGAGATGCGGCGTTTGCCCGCGTGGCGCGCGGAACGGCGGCGGGAAGCGTATCTTAAGAAGAGTCGCTGTAACGGTGAGCTGCTATTGGCATGCTCAGCTTCGCGTACTCGGAGTAACGATGCCTAACGGGGGATCATATGTTTGCAGATGGAAGACGAGACTGGCGGTAAAGCCGGTCGAGTCTTCTTTTTTGTCGAAGCCTTTACGAAATATGAAGACAATTCTACAAAATAAGTGGGTTTCCGGCATCACCGTTCGCCAAAATTATCACGGCACATGGATTAGACTATAGCATATGCAAAACTAAAAGAGTGTGGTAGGAGGATGCATCATTGGATGTAAACATCATTCTTCAGTTGATTGACGAAGGGTTGACGCACAAGCAGATCACCGAGAGGCTCGGCATTACGATCGGCAAGCTGAACTACCAGTTGACCAAGCATAGGAGAGCGAACCATCCCCAGTCCGAGGAGGAGGGGGAGGATTTTGAGTTTCTGGACGATTTTGCCGTTATGGATCGCCATTGCGCGAGTATCGACCGGCTGACCGTGCTGCCGAGGGATCCGGAATGCTTGTATGCTTGCTGGAACATAACCGATGAAAGAAAAAGAATGACGGAGGAGTTTTTTCACTGCGGCTGGCAGGAGCTTCCCAAATATTTGCGCGTTTATGATGTGAGCTGCATTACTTTCAACGGGGATAACGCCAACCGGCAATGGATGATCGCCGTCAATCGGGAAGCGAACAATTGGTTTATCAATGTGCTTGCGCCGGACTGCACGTATATCGCCGACTATGGCACTACGTCGCTGGACGGCACGTTTATAACGCTTTTGCGTTCCCAGGCCGTTCGAATTCCTCCTCGAGAGGAAGGCACTTGGCAAACGCCACGCAGCGCGGTTGTCGATTTAAACGCCGCTGCGCCCGAACCGCCTTGGCAGAGCGCTTTTACCGGATATTCGCTGACGCACTCTCCTTAAGGGCGCAGGCTTGCAGCCGATCGATAAAGGGCGGCGAAGCCGTTTATCCCTGAAAGATACATATTACAACGATAGGAAGGAATAATGACGTGACCAAAGGATATCTCTCTCTTGTACTGCATGCCCACCTGCCGTTCGTGCATCATCCCGAAAGCGAGAGCTATATGGAGGAACGATGGTTGTTCGAGGCCATGACGGAAACGTACATCCCTCTGCTGGATGTATTCGAAGGGTTAAGCCGCGACGCCGTCGACTTTCGCATCACGCTGTCATTGACGCCTTCCTTGCTGTCTATGCTGGCCAATCCTTTGCTGCAGACAAGGTACATCGGCCATATGGACAACCTCATTTTGCTGGCGGAGAAAGAATGCGAGCGGACCGCAGGAGACGAGGCGTTCGCGCCTCTTGCCGCGATGTACGCTAAACATTTTCAACATATAAAAGAGCGGTTTACGGATACATATAACGGCAATCTGGTAGACGCCTTCCGGCGGTTTCAAGATTCCGGACATCTTGAAATCATTACTTCATCGGCTACGCACGCCTTCCTGCCGTATTTGCGAACGGAGCAGGCGCTGCGCGCGCAAATCGAAAATGCGGTTCGTTTGCACACGGCTTATTTGGGCCGCAGGCCGCGCGGGATTTGGCTGCCGGAATGCGGGTTCCTGGAAGGAATTGACAAAATTTTGCGGGAATACGGCTTGCAGTTTTTTTTCACGGATACGCACGGTCTTCTCCATGCAAATCCGAAGCCGCAATACGGCGTATACGGACCGGTCGTCACGCCGAACGGCGTTGCCGCCTTCGCGAGAGATCAAGAGACGTCGAAGCAGGTTTGGAGCTCGCAGGAAGGATATCCGGGCGACTACGATTACCGGGAATATTACCGGGATATCGGCTTCGATCTCGACTACGATACGATCAAGCCTTATCTGCACAAATCGGGCATCCGTCTCCATACGGGCATGAAATATTACCGGATCACCGGCAAGGACAGCGATAAAGAGCCCTATAATCCGGCATGGGCGAAGGAAAAAGCGGCGGCGCACGCAGGACATTTTATGTTTTGCCGCGAGAAGCAGGCCGAGCATTTATTCGCTCAAACGGGCCGCAAGCCGATTATCGTCGCCTCTTACGACGCGGAATTGTTCGGTCATTGGTGGTATGAAGGGCCGATGTGGATCGACTACTTGTGCCGCAAAATCCATTTCGATCAGCAAACGATCAAGCTGGCGACGCCGGCCGATTATTTGCTCGAATACCCGGAAAACCGGCAATGCGAGCTTTCCTTCTCAAGCTGGGGAAGAGCGGGCTACGGCGAAGTATGGCTGGGGCAGAACAACGAGTGGATATACCGTCACTTGCATCGGATGGAGGAGCAGATGATCGGGCTGGCCGACCGTTTTGCCGGCGATTCGAACGTCACGGACGTACAGCAGCGGGCTTTGAATCAAGCGGCACGCGAGCTCCTGCTCGCCCAAAGCAGCGACTGGCCGTTCATCATGGATAGCCGAACGACGGTGGAATATGCGATCAAACGGACGAAAAGCCATATGTCCAGATTTCTCAAAATCTATCATGATCTCCGGAACGGCTCGCTCGACGAGAAATGGCTGGAGGAAGCGGAGCGCCGCGACGCGATATTCCCGGATATCGATTATCGCATTTATTTGTCCGACCCGGGTACGAGAAATAAAGGAAGCGCCGTTCAAGGATCGGAGAGGCCGGATACCGGCGGCGGCAAAGGAAGCAGCGGCTTTAAAGTGCTGATGTTATCGTGGGAATTTCCGCCGATGACCGTCGGGGGATTATCCCGTCACGTATACGATTTATCCCGCAAGCTGGCGGAGCAAGGAGCGGAGGTGCATGTCGTCACTTCGCATGTGGAAGGCTATCCGGCTTACGAGGTCAACCAAGGCGTGTTTGTCCACCGCGTGAGGACGTATCAGGCGAGAGAGCTGCAGTTTATGGAATGGGTTTTCCAGCTCAACCTGGCGATGGCGGATTACGGCAAAAATTTGCTGGCCCATTACGGCCCCTTCGATCTCGTTCATGCGCATGATTGGCTTGTCGGCCAGGCTGCCAAGGCGCTTAAGCAACATTCGAAGCTGCCGCTAGTCGCGACGATCCATGCAACGGAGCATGGGCGCAATCGCGGGCTCCATACGGAGCTGCAGCGGAATATCCACCACCTCGAATGGCAGCTTACCTATGAAGCGTGGCGGGTGATCGTATGCAGCCGTTATATGAAGGACGAGGTGAAAGGACTCTTCCAGCTCCCCGGCGATAAGATCGATATGATCCCGAACGGGGTGGATTTGCAGCTTGTCCGGGCGGACGCGGACGAGACCGGACTTCGCGGGCGCTTTGCTTTGCCGCATGAGAAAATCGTTTTTTATGTAGGCCGGCTTGTTCACGAGAAGGGCGTTCATACGCTTTTGGCCAGTATTCCCGAGGTTATATCCCAGTATCCTGATGTGAAATTCGTAATTGGCGGAAAGGGACCGCTTATGGACGAGCTGAAGCGGATTGCGGGAGAGATGAATATCGAATCCAAGCTCGTATTCGCCGGCTTTATCGACGACGATACGAGAAACCAGCTGCTGCGTCTGGCTTCCGCCGCGGTATTTCCCAGCTTATACGAGCCCTTCGGCATCGTGGCCTTGGAGGCGATGGCTATGGGAGCGCCGGTTATCGTATCGGATACGGGCGGCTTAAGCGAAATCGTCGATCATGGCGTTGAGGGATATAAAGTTTTGCCGGGCGATGTCCGCTCCTTATCGATGCATATCGTCAACATGCTGCAGGATGCGGATGCGGCGAAACATATGGCCGGAAAAGCTTTGGATAAGGTGCAGACCAGATACAATTGGGAATCGATCGCAAGCCAAACGCTCCATACCTACAGTTTGGCGACAAATAAAGAGATGCGCGCATCCGGTTACCGCGAAGTCGCGGCTTCCGGCGGTATGATCCATTAACATATATCCGTCTTCCGCTAGTCGAATCGAGGGAAGATCGAATAAATAGGGGGAATAGATATATGAAAGCAGTCATTATGGCTGGAGGCAAAGGAACCCGTTTACGCCCGCTGACCAGCAATACGCCGAAACCGATGGTGCCGCTTTTGGACCGGCCCGTGATGGAATATACGATCGAGCTGCTCAAGAAACACGGCATTACCGAAATTGCGGTTACCGTACAGTATTTGCCCGAGGTGATTCGGCAATATTTTGGCGACGGATCCGATTTCGGGGTGAAGCTGCATTACTTCGAGGAGAACAGCCCTCTGGGAACCGCCGGAAGCGTCAAAAACGCAGAAGCTTTTCTGGACGAAACCTTTATCGTCATCAGCGGCGACGCTTTGACCGACTTTGACCTTTCGGAGGCGATCGCTTATCACCGGCGCAACCGCGCGGTTGGCACGCTCGTGCTGACGACGGTGGAAAACCCGCTGGAATTCGGCGTCGTGATGACGAACGACGGGGGCGAGATTATCCGGTTCCTGGAGAAGCCGAGCTGGGGAGAAGTGTTCAGCGACACCGTCAATACGGGCATTTATATATTGGAAACGGAAATTTTCAGTTATTTCGAAAGCGGGAAGGAGTTTGATTTCAGCAAGGATCTTTTTCCGATTCTGATGCATCGTCAAAGGCCGTTGTACGGTTATGTGGCTAAGGGGTACTGGTCGGATATCGGGAACCTCGCGCAATACCGCCAAACCCAGTTCGACATGCTGGACGGCAAAGTGGAGGTAACGATCACGGGAACTCCGATGGAAGGCGGCATATGGATCGGCGAAGATGCCAAGATCGGCCCTGACGCCAAGTTGAGCGGCCCCTGCTTTATCGGAAACGGCTGCGTGCTGGAGCAAGGCGTCAATATCAAGCCCTACACCGTAGTCGGGGCCGGCTCCGTATTGGCCGGAAGCCGCGTATCGCTCGAAAGAACGGTTTTATGGAACAACAACTACATTGAGCAAGGCGTCGAAATGAAGGGCGGCACCTTATGCCATCATGTCGTTGCGAAGCTCGGCGCTATTGTGAGGGAAGGCGCAGTCGTCGGCGATTTTTGCACCATCGGGATCAAGAGCGTCGTTCAGCCGGGGATTAAGGTGTTCCCGAACAAGTCGGTGGAGGACTATACGACGCTGAATCATTCCCTGATTTGGGGCGAAAAAAACGTACTCAGCCTGTTCGGCCAATTCGGCGTCAAGGGGATTTGCGGCATCGACATGACCACAAGCTTCGCCAACCGGCTCGCCATGGCGTACGGCACGATGATTCCGGCAGGGGCGGCCGTAGGAATCGGCCACGATTCCTCGCGGTTTGCCGCGATTATAGCGGGTACTTTTGCGTCGAGCCTGCATGCGTCCGGCATACATACTTACGAATTCGGCACCGGTACGTCGTCCGTATCGAGACATGCCGTTCATCGCCTCGATTGCGCAGGCGGCATTCACGTGCGGATGCTGGAGGACGGAAGCGACAACCAGCTTGTGATCGAATTTATGGATGAGAATGGGCTGCCGATCAGCAAGGGCGCAGAGCGGAAAATCGAAAATGCTTACGCCCAGGAGGATTTCCGACTGATCAAATCGGACCGCGCGGGCAGCAAGAAAATTTGCCCCAATGCCTGCACGCTGTACAGCGAGCGGCTGATCGGCATGGTGGAAGGAGATTTCGCGCGGTATACGATCGTTGTGGAGGTCGATAACCGGAATTTGAGCGGGGTTCTTCCCGGCGTGCTGAAAAGCTTGAATTGCAAGGTCATTCAGCTGAATCGGATGACTTCCTCTCCGGCCGAATTGGGCCAGTGGGTGCGGTCGGCGAAGGCCGATCTCGGGGTTCGCTTGGATGCCAACGGACAGAACATGATTCTCGTTACGGATCAGGGCGAGGCGGTCGACGACGAGCTGCTGTCCATCCTGCAGATCATGATTCAGATCCGGAACAAACAGGACGAAACGCTTTACGTACCGGTTCATGTGCCCAATATCGTCGAGGAGCTTGCAGGTAGGGTCAACCGTCAGGTCATTCATACGAAGGCCGATATGCGTTCGATTATGGAGGGCTGCCAGCATGAGGGCTTCCATGTGTATGCCGACGCCATTTATACGATGATAGCGATTATGCAGATGACCGCCGAAAGAAATCTGACGGTTTCCGAGCT
Organism: Paenibacillus contaminans; assembly: GCF_003285015.1. Lineage (GTDB taxonomy): Bacteria > Bacillota > Bacilli > Paenibacillales > NBRC-103111 > Paenibacillus_V > Paenibacillus_V contaminans. The sequence goes on from NZ_QMFB01000043.1 coordinate 24,462, forward strand.
GATCGGCACGATCCCGAGCTTCGCCCTCCTTAAGGAGAAGGTGGCCTGCCCGTGGAAGGAAAAAGGGATGATCATGAGGCTGCTGATGGAGGAGACGAAGGAGAAGCAGGTCGAGCTCATCGACGGGATCAAAATTTTTCACGACGGCGGATGGACCTTGATTTTGCCGGATAACGAAGAGCCTGTCTTCCGGGTGTTCGCCAATGCGGCGAATCAGCAGGCAGCCAGGGAGCTGGCCGTAACGTATACCCAGAAGATCCAGGATTACCGGCAGCAGTATTGCCAGTAAAAAAGCGCATAGACTAGCGAAAACATTGTCCAGTACCGGGTTTACCGGTGCCGGGCAATGTTTTTTGTTTGTAAAGGAGCTCCCTTTCGAAGCGTTTGCAGCCGATGGCAGGAGCACCGGCGTGTCCGGTACGAAGAAACGGCGTTTATCGAAAAGCATATCGTGGTATCGGCTCTAAACCTACGGTAAACGTAAGCGTCGTCACAGCCTCCGGCAGGCGTTTATCTTTGAAATATCAGCAATTTATATGTTTCACCTTAATTTGGCCTGATATTTCATCGGTAAACGCGCCTGTCCTTAGCTTATGCTTACGAAGTCGCTTTCTTCGAAAGCGTTTAGGACAGCGAAGCCGTTTATCCTTGGCCGATCGACATAATACGTGCTTGTTTTCCAGGCGAGATGCAGAAAATGTCATTTTTTGTTCAGCGTCTGCTCAGCGGCCGAAAGTATAGTAGGTTAAAGGAACTACATTCGTGCGAATCAAGCGAATAGTAGCCTGTTTCCATGTTCGCTTATGCAATTGGCGGGCATCAGACTCACTCTGAGGAAAAAGGAGATAATTCAGTGAACGCATTGTATCAGGCTAGAATGATGGCGAAATGGAAATGGAAGCGAAAGACGGCACTGCTGCTGTCATTGCTGCTTGTGCTCGAATTGATGATTTCCATTTTCGCTCCCGGCGCCATGAATGTCGGAACGGCGGAAGCGGCGGATGAGCCGGCGCCAAAGTATACTACGTTTCTCTATAAGGATTTTGCTAAAGCCGCCTCAAGGATCAAGTTCAACAACGCGGCACAGGTTATGCCTGACGGGCGTCTCAGACTGACGCCATCGGTCGGGGCGACCGGGGGCTCCATATTCAATAAGGAGCGTATCTCGCTGAGCGCGAGCAAAGCGTTTAGCACGTATTTCGCGTTCCAATTCAGCGAACAGGTAAATGCTGGAGCGGACGGTCTTGTTTTCGTGCTGCAAGCGGGGACGAACACGGCCGGTAGCCCAGGCGGCGATCTTGGCTACCTCGGCATCGATGACAGCCTGGGCATCGAGTTCGACTCCTACTATAACCCCTCCGATCTGGGAGACCCTAGCACGAGCCATGTCGGCATTCATATGGACGGCACCGTCAATCATAAAAAACTCAACAAGGACGGAAGCGCCAAAAAGGTTGTGGATGTCCTCCCGCTCGGTTTCAATTTCGACAGGACGGACAAATTTCACGTCTGGATTGACTATGACGGCCAAAAAATCAGCGTATTTATGAACAAAAACAGCAACACGCGGCCGGCCGACCCGATTTTGACGCAAGAGAATGTCGACCTCAGTCGAATTTTAACCTCCGAGGACGTGTACGCAGGCTTTACGGCTGCCACGGGCGGAGCTTACGAGAATCATGATATTTTGGAATGGTATTTTACGAATAAATTCGATCCGATCGACGATAGCTGCGGCTGCTACAGGGAAGCGCCGGCGGTGCTTGATGCCAGAACGACGGTCGTGAACTCGGTGTACAGACCCGGCGATACCGCGTACTTTACTGAGGTTCGCTTAAGCGACTCCAGCGACAATCCGGGCAGCGGCATCGCCCTGCAAGTGTCGAATACGTCGAATATCACGTTCCTTGACGCAAGCAACCAGCTAGCCGCGTATCCGGGCGCCGCTCCGACCGTTACGACGGATACATACGGCATTGCCAGCTATTATTTTATACCTAGCACGCAGGGAGCATCTCCGAAGTTTCGCGTTTCCACTGAATTCGGCACCTACGAAGACGTGAAAATCGGGCAATTCCCGCAGGTAGCCACCGGTAACGTGACGCCGATCTATACGAGCGCCGGGGCCAAAATGGAAGCGGACATCGTAGCCAACATTCAGAACACAGGCAATGATTCCATTATCGGCTGGGGCGTCGAATACCGCAAAAAAGCCGAAGGTGATGCGCCTGCCGGACCGTGGATCACGCAGCGCGTCGAGCCTTACGTTATCGATACGGCCGGCCCTCGTACGGTTAGACTGAAAGGGCTGGAGGAAGATACGTTCTACGAAGCGAGAGCCTTCGCCAAGAACAGCGGCGGCGCCAGCTACGGCGACATCAAGACGTTCATCGTGCAGGTGCCGATGCAGCCGGGCGACGTGGCATACGATAATATCGGGCCGGGGCATCTGTTTGTGGAAGACGAGCAAGCGGTTACGCTGATCGGCCGCAATCTGAACTATCTGCTCAAGAAAATGCCGGTTACCGACTTGGCGATTACGGTTAATGGGAACGGGCAAACGTACCCGATTCCCCGCGAAAGCCTGAAGCTTGTCAGCTCGTCGAATTTAAAAATCGAGCTGCCTAAGCAGGCCGACGGCAGTCCGCTGGCGCTCGGCGCGTACGATTTGACGATCAACCATACGTTTTTCCCTAGCAAAACGTTCAACGGCGCGTTCCGGATAACGGACGATGCCTCGTATCGTTCACGCAATTATGACGAAATCGTCGTCAGGAACAACTCGGAAGTAAGAGGTCCGAACGAAGTCGACAGCATTACGCTGCGAGGTCCATTCATCGAGTACAGCTCGCAGAAGGACGTGTATCAGCTCAAGGATCCGAATGCGATCGTTACTCTTAACGACAATTTGCTTTTTAAAGGAACGTCGCTAATCGTAGACAAGACCGATCCGGACAAGGAAACGATCAAAGGAAACGGAAGGCTGTACATTAACGGCAAAGGCGTAGTGCCGGTAATGACCACATATACGGTCTTCGAGGGCGAATTTGAGTTTAATCCCGACAATTTTTCGTTCCAGCTTAGGAACCCGCTCAATGCTTTGGATTATATCGGCATGAATATGCCTGTCGTCATCAAGTCCTTTACGTTTATTAAAGGCGGCATTCGCGTTTCGGGCGACATGGAAGTGAAGGTCGGAGTCGGTTCCGTGGAAATCAAAGGCGGAGCGAAGATCGATGCGCTCGAATTCAAGCAAAACCGCATCGATTTGGATGCCGACTTCAAAATCGGCGCCGATTTCAAATCGGGTCCGCTCGAAAGCTCGGAGCTTCGCTTCGGCATCGATACGAGAATTCCCGAATTCCGCGCCGGCGCGTCGGCCGAGCTGAAGAAGGCGAAAATCGGCTTCGACATCGATCTTACGATCAAAAAAGCGAGACTGGATGCTATCAGCTTCGCGGTGAAGAAACAGATGAAGCTTGGCTCGACAGGCGCTCAACTGACCAAGATCGGCGGCGGCGTGAGCAATATGTCGAGCATGCGAACGGCTCCTTTGACGTTCTCCGTGCTTGGCGCCATGTCGGATTATGTCACGCCGAAGCTCAGCGGCAACTACATGCTGAACGCAAACGACCTGCGGATCGACCTGTCGGCGAACCATTTCGGCGCTTCCGGCTCGCTGGCGATTTACTCGATCAAAGCGGCAGACCTGGAATCGCTCATCGTCTACAATCCGACCGGTTATCAGGGGTTCAACAAGGCCGGCTTCCGGATGGGGGCGAAGGTGAATATCCTTGACGTCATCATCGGGGAAGTGCTTGTGAAGTACTTCCAAGGCCAGTCCTTCACGGGTTATGCCAAAGCGGCTATTCAAATCCCGAGAAATATTACGCTGATCGGCGGCAGCAGGCTGGCATCGGCGGAAGTGGGCGTATATGAGAAAGATATGAGAGCGGGATTGTCGGTCATCGGCATCGGGTTCAAGCTCGCATACATTTTCAGCACCAAAAAGACCGATTTCGACGTCGATGTGGCAAGCACGGTGAAGAACGTAGGGAAAGCCGTTGTAAACACCGGAAAAGCAATCGTCAGCGGCGTTAAAAAGATATTCAGCTTATTCGGAACCGAGACGTCCACGAAGAAGGGCGTCATGATTCTCAGCCTAGATGCCGGAAACGGCAAAGCGGAGAAGCCGGAAATGATCGGCCAGAAGCTGTTCGAAAGCGAGAGGCTCAAAGCGACGGCCCGCGGTTTTATGGTACCGGGCAAGCTTACGACTCATTTGCTTGATACGAATCCGTTCGTCAGCAAATCGGGCTCGCTGGTCCGTCAAACGTTCAAGGTGGACAAGCCTTATCAAGCGCTCCTCGTTCTGAGGCATGCGAACCAAGACGTTCGTTTGTTGAAGCCTGACGGCACGCAAGCCGAGCTGCGTTTCAATACGAATGCGGCTTACAACGCAGAGGCGGGCACCGTCATTGCGGAGCTCGATTTGAATTATGCAGGAGAATGGACGCTGGAGTCGGACGATACTTTGTCGGTGGAAATTCACAAGGTACTGTACCGCAATCCTGACTTGTCGATCTCCGATGTGGCCGGACAAGTACAAACGGCTGAGCGCAAAGCTTATGTTCCGTTAACCTTCAACGAGCGCGGCACATACCTTGTTGAAATGGACGGAGCAGTTGCGGAAGCTGAGCTTCTGAAAGCGGACGGAAGGCCTTATGCGGTCGAAGCCTCCGAACAGGAAGCCGCTTGGAATACTTATTCGGACGGGGACAAGCTGTACATTTTGGCCGAGATTTCGGAAACTGGTACTTGGCTGGCGAATGCCGGGGCAAGCGCCAAGGTATCCTTGTACAAAATCCAGCCAGGCGTCGGCATGTCCAAAGTGAAAGCATGGAAAGAAGCGCCGGAGTTTGCCTCCATGGCCGACTTCAACGGAATTTCGGGCATGCAGGTGCTGCTTGAAATCGGTTCGGCATCCGCCGAGACGAAGCTGTACAAGCCTGACGGCACTATTTATCCGCTTGTGACGGATTCCTCCGCAGCAGGCTGGAATGCCGTGTTTGACGAAAGCCGCGGCGTTATAACCGCCCTGGTCGACGTCGACTTCGGAGGCATGTGGTTCGTCAAATCCGATGATTTCACGAATTTGTCTGCGCTCGTGCTCGATCAAGCCACCTCGATGGCCGAGTTGAACGCGGAAGGCGTGACATACGAATATACGCTGATCATGAACGAAGGAAGATTCCTGTTCGATATCGCGGGCGGGGATGCCTCCACTCAAATCTTAGACGATGCGGGCAATGCGGTTCCGATTATTTACGACGAAAACCGTCCGGACCGCAACGCGATTCTGGATACGGAAGGGCGTTCGCTTAAGGTAACGGTAAACGTTCCGAGAGCCGGAAGCTGGAAAATCAAAACGGCGGGAGCCGTTACGATCGACCAGTACAAAGTGAACCCGGTTCCGGAGGTAAACGTGCTGCAAGCGGCGGCGCAATCCGCCATGAACAGCTATGAAGTGACTTGGCGCGTCAATAATCCGAAGCCTGACACGAAGGTCAGTCTCATTATGACCGAAAATCCCGAGGAGCCGGTCGGTCAAGTCATTGCTTCCGATTTGCCGGCGTCCGGCATCAAAACCGTAACGCTTCCGGACGGAAACCTGCCGGGCAGCTATTATTTGGCAGTGGTCGCGGATAGCGAAGCGTTCGGACCGATTTTCAAGGTGATGGACAGCGCGGTAGAGCTGAAAGCGGAAAGCATGCTGCAAACGCCGGCCGATCTGCAGGCCGTTTCGACCGGCAACGGCGAAATTACACTGCGGTTCCAAGACAGCGAGTCGTCCAATGTGACCGCCTATCGGGTATTGCTGGCCGATGAGTCTGGAAAGGTTTCGTATAACGGCAAGGTTTTCGACGTTGAGCCGAAGCAAGGCGAGACGCAGGAAGCGATTCTTTCCGGACTCCAAACGAATGAAACGTATCATTTGAGCGTAATGGCTTTGCACCAATCGGAAACGAGCGGTCTCGTTAGCGCACCGTCGAGCGCCGTAACGGTTTATCTGCCGGATCCCGAGCCGGTAAGCCTGTCGCTTGAATTGAACACGCACGGACAAGCGTATGTCGAGCATTTGTACGATCCTTACTATGTGAAGGCGGAAGATCTCGAAGGGCTGACCGTTCAAGAACGGGAGCTGCTTAAAGACAAGCTTACGGTTACGGACGCCAATCGCGTGACCGTCGAAATCGGCAGCGATCAAGCGGCGAAAGTCGAGCTGTTCGTCAACGGCGAGTCCGTGGGTATCAAAGAAGCGGCGGCACAGCAAGCCGTATCGTTCGAACTGAGCGATTTGAGCGAACGCGATTATACGATTTCGGCCGAAGCGGTCAACGAGCGCGGCGACCGGAGCTTCTTTGAACAGAAAATGGTCGTCGACCGTACAGCGCCTTATCTATACTTGAAGTCCCCGATCAACGGGGAAGTGCTCGGCGACAGCCGGGTGAAGCTGGAAGGCGCTTCGGGGCCGGGCGTTCGTTTGACCGTGAACGGAGCCGCGGTGCCGGTCGATCGGAACGGAAAATTCGAGTATTACACGCAAATCCCGTCTAACGGCAAGCTGCCGCTCGTTCTCGTCGCGAAAGACGAAGTGGGCAATACGACGGAGCACCGTTTGGAAGTGTTGAAAGGCGCGGAAGCAGGAAACTCCGGAAGCGCAGTCGACCTTGCCGCATTGGCTGTGGATGAAGGCGTGCTGACATCTTCGTTTACGGCGGAAGGCCAAGACTACTACACGACGATCGACAGCCGCGTGAAAAAGCTGCGCGTATGGGCGGTTCCATTTGCCTCGAACGCGATCGTCACCGTGAACGGAACCGTAGTTGACGCCGCTCGTTCGGCGCTTATCGATGTCATGGACGGAACGACGGTTACGGCTGTCGTGAAAGCCGGCGGCAATGAGAAGACTTACCGGCTGCATGTCCGTACGGAGTCCGATCTTGCCGCGCTGAAAGGCTTGAAAGTGAGCGGATTGCCGGAAGAGGCTTCCGAAGCCGCTGACTTGAGCCTGAATGCGCCGTTCAACAGCACCAGAACAGATTACGAGATGAACGTACCGAACGGTATTACGGCCGTGAGCCTCACTCCTGAGGCTGTCGCGGACGGTTCGCTAATCCGAGTGAACGGCGAAGAGACGGCTAGCCGTCGCGCTTCAACCGAATTGCCGCTTAACGTGGGCGACAATGCCTTGACGGTGCAGGTCATTTCACCGGACGAGGCACGCAAGCCGGAAGAACAGCGGGATTGGACCAAAGCCGCTACCTATACGGTCAATATCGCAAGAGAAGCAAGCGGCAATGCATATTTGCAAAGCCTCGGGCTGGAAGACGTTCAGTTGACGCCAGGAACGTTCGATAAGGACGTATTCGAGTATCAAGCGACGGTAACATCCGATGTGACGGCCGTTTCCTTGAACGCATCCTCCGCGGACTCCGAAGCGGCGATGCTGCTGAACGGAGAGCCGCTGGAAGCCTCCGGCAAGCCGGTGCTTGAATTGGCGCCTGGTGCAAACAAGTTCGAGATTAAGGTGAAAGCGCAGAATGGAGACGAGCAAACGTATAAGCTGACCGTTTACAGACAGCAGCCTTTCGCTTTCGAGCTGAGCCTGAGCGATTTATCGTTGAATAATGAGATGGTTTTCACTCAGCCATTCTCTCCGTGGGTACGCAACTACAATTCCAGAAGTCTGACTTATGCAAGACTCGTTACGGTATATGCGGTACCTTCCGTTACAGGCACATTTGTAACGATTAACGGTAAGCCGATAGACGATAAGAACAGCGCAGTTGTTGATCTGCAGCCTGGGTCGAACACTGTGCTCGTGAGATTGGAATCGACGGATCGTTCCGAATCGAACGTGTATGCAATAGGAATTACGCGGCTTATAGATGACACGCCGAACTCGTCACCAAACACGTCTACGACAACGACGATTCCGTCGTTCAGTATCAGCGTGAATAAGGATACGAATCGGACGGCTGCGGTTGCCACGAAAACGACGGACAACGGGTCGAGCATCCTGCATGTCGCATTCGTGCCTGAGCAGCTGGAGAAAGCGCTCGACGGTCAAGCTCGAGGAACGGTCATTACGATCGCGATCGAAGAGAGCTACGACAAGATTGTAAGCGAGCTGACAGCGAGCTTGCTGCGGAAAATGCAGGAGAAGGAAGCCGTGCTGGTCATCCGTACCGGTAAAGGAAATTACACGCTTCCGGCAACCGCCATCAATATGAAGCAAGTTGATGAAACATTCGGCGCGAATGCGACGCAGGATGCGATCAAAGTATTGGTACAGCTGACGCCTTCGTCGGAAACGGTCCTTCAAGCGATCGAAAGCAGCGCAGCGTCGGCCGGCGCTGAAATTGCCGGTACGCCAGTCGATTTCGACGTGACGTTTACGTACAAGGATCGTTCGATGAACGTCGGACGCTTTGAGCAGTATGTCGCGAGGGAGCTTCCGCTGCCTGACGGCATCGATCCGAAGCGGATCACGACGGGCGTGCGTTATCAAGAGGATGGCAGCTTGCAGCATGTACCGACCTACATTACGCAAAGCGAAGGGAAATATTGGGCTGTTATCAATAGCTTGACGAACAGCACCTATGCGCTTATCGCGCACAGCAAGACTTTTGACGACATTCAAGGACATTGGGCGCAAACGTCCATCGAAGACTTGGCTTCCCGTCTTGTCCTGAACGGCAAAAGCGATGACCGGTACGAGCCGGACGACAAGGTGACGAGAGCCGAATTTACGGCGATCGTAATTCGCTCGCTCGGTTTGGCTCCGGAGAAAGCGGCATCGGCATACGGCGACGTTCAAGCCGACGACTGGTTCGCTCCGTTCGTGGCCACGGCTCAAGCTTACGGTTTGATTTCCGGCTACGAAGACGGTACGTTCCGTCCGGATCGGACGATTTCCCGAGCGGAGGCGACGGTTTTCTTGAGCAAAGCTTGGGCGCTTGCCGGAGGGGCGTCGTTGACGGAGGAAGAGGCTGCTGCCGCGCTGAGCGGAGTAAGCGATAGCGCCGATATTCCTGCTTGGGCGAAGACCCCTGTCGGTTCCGCCGTCAAGCTGGGCCTCTTGCAGGGCTACGAGGATGGCAGCGTGCAAACGCAGCGCTCCATCACGAGAGCCGAAACGGCTACCCTGGTGCGCAATCTTCTGCTGAAATCGGAATTGATTCAGCCATAAAAATCGAAAAACCGCTCTCGGGTTGTAACGCCCGGGAGCGGTTTTTTTCAAACTTGCGGAAAATATATCTCGGGGGATTGTTTGATACCCCGGTAAACACGCCGGCTCTTAATGGGCGTCGAAGCCGTTTATCCTCGTCTTATTTTCGTCGTAATGCCGAACGTTCCGTCGGTGGTAGGTGCCGCTTCGCTGAGTTTCTACTCTGCGATATTGCGGCGTTTCTAACGCCGTAGTCCGAAATTGCCTTCTTGGAGTAGGGGATTCCGCACCGCGTGCGCCTCCCGGCGCGCGGTGCCATCGCGGCACGCGGTGCTCGGTCACACGTCGGCGGTCAAACCTCGTGAGGTACCTCTAACGCTACAGTCCGAAATTGCCTTCTTGGAGTAGGGGATTGAGGTACCTCTAACGCTACAGTCCGAAATTGCCCACTTGGAGCAAGGAATCGAGGTTCCTCTAACGCGATAGTCCGATTTTGCCTGCTTGGAAGATGGATTTACCGGTGTGCCGAGCTTTAAAGCTGCTGTAAACGGGCGTTTTCGGACTGCAGGCGAAGGAAGGAACCCGGACATGATTCCAATTGGGCGAAATCGGGCTGCAGTGCGTGCTAGCGACGAACAAATTGGGCGCTAAAAGTAAAGGCAAGCAGACCAATCCATATCTTCAAAATTGTGCATGCCCACAATTTGGGGATCTTGTCATGGCCTGACGGTGAACGTCTGCGCCAAGCTTATTTGAAGATGGGCATCGATTACGTGAATCGTTTTGACGATTCGGTAGCTGCCGTCTTCCAACTCGGGGAGACGATTCGTTTCTTTATACTCGCTCATCGGCCGAATGAACAGACCGACAGCCTCAAACACGGCGTCGAAAACGATCTTCCGCCATTTGCCGTCTTCATATTTCTCTATTTGATAATACGTGCCGGTCATGAGCGTTAAAGGTCCGGCGTTTTTGATCGTCAAGCTTATTTCCTGGCCCGACCCATAATCCGTTTTGTCGATGGACAAGCCGGCGTTGACGCTCATTTTGGGAATGACGATCGTCCTGGTCGCCGTATCCTCGACGGTTCCGTCCTCCGCAAGCAGCTCGGCGCTTATTACATAGATGGAGTCATCCTTATCCGGCAATATTTCGGGAAATAAATTGAGGTTCCAAAGAGCATTCGCCGTTAGCGTCCGTTCCTTCAGAAGTTCCGTCCGCTGGAAGTCCGCTCCGCGCTTCGTCAGCTGAAGGCGCATTTTCAAATGCTTTGGCGGAGCTTTGTCGACCCTCGCCTGAAGCTCGGCTCCCGGATGATGGACGACGATGAATTCGATTAGATCGTCTCCATCGCCTACCTCTCCCAAGTTTTGGCCGGAAGAAAAGCCGAAATGTTCATCAAAATCCACGCTTTGGCGAAACCATTTGCCTGTCGGCTGCCCATACTCCGAAGGGATGAACGAGCTGATGTCAGGTGTGACGGGCTCTGTAGAATCGGGGAACGAAGGATCCCCGACCGAAGAGGGGCGGTATGAAGGAATCGGCCCTCCTCTTTTACTTGCGTCGAGCGGATCGTAAGCCGAGTCATGCGTGAAGCCCGAAGTAAGAAACAAGGCTAGCAGGATAACAATAGAAATATTCACGGCTGCTTCCCTCCGGTTCCATCTTCAATTTCGACGGTCAGCTCCTTCAGATCGCGGTTATTTTCGGTGTAGGCTATAACCGCTGTCCCGTCCGGAAAAGTTACCCGGATCCGATATTTCGTGATGCCGTCCTGTTCGGACAACTGCTCCGCAGCGTGACCGGTTGTTTCGCCGGCCTTCGTTAAATAGGGGAGCATCCCCGCAATATCGGCGCCGCTATATAGCTCCCTCAGTTTAGCGGTCCATTGCGCCGCATCCCAGGCGGGAGCGATTACGTTTACTTCATTCGCCCGCATCGCGTCGAGCAGGCGCGTAACCATATTCCCGTCCGCTTCTTGGAGAGCCGCAGCCAGCAGCGCGAACGCGCGTTCTTTCCGGTCGTAGAAGTTCTGGGTGTTTTTATCCTGAAGAAACCGGAATATATCTTCTTTCTGCAGGTCCCTTGAAAACCAATGATATTTGAAGTCGGTCGGGTTTATTTGACTGCTCTTCGGGATCAGAAATGCACCGTCCGCGGACACCCGGTAAGCCTGCCATGGATCGAAGCGGGCGGGATGCTGCAGCAGAAAAACGTTTCGTCCGTCTCCGGAAACGGTCATGACCGCAGACAAGGGTTCATGCTGCTTCCGGTAAACGGCAAGCGTGCCGATCGCACCTTCTCTGCTGGAGTAGTAATAAGTGCCGTCATCGCTTTGCACCCGCTTTAAACGATAGTAGAACGTATCTTCTACCAGAGCGGGCTCGATACGATGCTGTGTGGTATTACTGCTAATCCTCGTAATGACGTCCTTATTCACATTCCAGCGAATATGTCCGAAGCCGCGAATTTCGGCGGGCCGATGCCCGTCGGATAAATCCGGGATAGACAGCTCCAGGTCATAAGTCCGCTGCTCCCAGAAGTAAGAAGTATACTGTTGATTGGACGCACGGAGGGCTTCGGAAATACCGGTACCGTACGCTATACCGTGCCAGTCTTGCTTGCTCTTCCAGTCCAGGGCTTGCAGGTGAAAGCCCGAAGCGAACGCGATGCCGAGAAGCGGAAGAACGAACAGAAGCAGGTAGCTGCCTGTCTTGCCCAACCGGCTTTCTCCGGCGAGGGGAACAGGAACCTGGGAAAGCCATGCGAGGTCTCGCTTCATCAGATAGGCCAGCCGATTCATCAATTCGCGAATGAGCGCCGAGCCGGCCATACTGTAAATCAGCATGACAATGAAATAGTTATACGGCTTGGGAACGCCGTTAAAGAAGCTGATGCACAAGGTAAGCAGGGCCGCCGACAAGGCAAGACTAAACAGCCGCCGAAAATAGCGGCGGAATATGCTGGGAGCACGGGAAAGCGCCTCCCATAGCCCGATGTTATGCAGCACGATCAAATAAGGAGTCAGCGAATAAAAAAACAAGATCAGCATGAATGCAAAGCCGAGCGGACCGAGAACGGCCGTTATAAGCGTTGCTATACCCGTAGCTAAGGCGCTGATTATGGTCCAGCCAAGCATCCGCTTGAAATAATAGCGTCCGCAGTTCCAAAGAGAAACGGATTTGTATGATACCAAGCCGTTCATGCCGCCCAGATACATGCCTCTTACGAAGCTTATAACGACGGCAGCCAGAAGAGAGAAGACGATTGTCAGAGGTATGCCGTTTTCCGACTCCGACTGGAGGAAAGTCAGCGGCGTTCTGAGATCTTGGATCGAGGGCATCCAAAGCGGTATCGTCATATTAAAGGTAATTCCCTCAGCTGCTTGCCGGGCGGGCATCCAATACGGGTATACGGAGAATCCCCAATACACCCCGATTCCGATCAGCGCCGATAGGAATACGTCCGCAAGCATGGCGAGCGCGGCCAGCTTGGTAAGCCGTCCCACAGCATCTCCTCCTTAACCCATAATTTTCCTTATGGTTATGGACGCCTTCCCCCGGCAAAAAGTTGCGGAATGTACTGCAGATAGATTACGCGTTCTTTTTTGGATCCTGTAGAGGGAACGATTGCATGAAGTTTCATTGAGCATCATAATAATTCGTAGCGTTAAACATAGGGAGGAGATTCGGAAAATGTACGATGTCGTTGCGCTGGGCGAATATTTGATCGATTTTTTGCCGGCAGGCAGGTCGGAGGCGGGACAGCCGCTGTTCGAGCGGAATCCGGGCGGAGCGCCTGTCAACGTTTTGGCGGCGCTTGCGAGAATGGGGAAAAAGACCGCCTTTATCGGAAAGGTCGGGCAGGATCCGTTCGGCGAATATTTGCGCGAGGTGCTGGTCGAGCAGAGGATCGATGTGGGCGGGCTCGTATTCGCAGCGCATGCGCATACGACGATGGCATTCGTCCAATTGGACGACCGGGGCGAGCGTTCCTTCCATTTTTGCCGGCAGCCGGGCGCCGATCAGGAACTGCGTTGGGAAGAGATCGATAAGGGGCTTCTCGAGAAGACGGGCTTTTTTCACTTCGGTTCGATATCGATGACGGCGGAGCCTTCCTATTCGGCTACTCTTCAGGCAGTACGGCATGCGAAAGCACACGGCGCCGTTATTTCATACGACCCGAATCTTAGGCCGGCATTATGGAATGGCGAAGCTCATGCGCGAGGCGCGATCGAAGAAGGTCTCCGCCATGCGGACTTGGTCAAAATATCGCAAGAGGAGCTGCTCTTCCTTACCGGAACCGACGATTTGGAGGCAGGGGCCAAGCAGCTGGCGGAACGATTTCCGGCGCTGAAGCTGCTGCTTGTGACGTTGGGTGCGGAAGGGACCTTTTACTGTCGAGCGGACGCCAGAACCGGCCTTGTCCCGGCATTCGAAGTGCGCACGGTTGATACGACGGGAGCGGGAGACGGTTTTTTCGGTGCGTTTCTGTATCAGGCTGCGGAGAGAGGCAAGGCATTGGATACATGGGATAAGCAAGAGCTCGAGGAAGCGATCGTTTTTGCGAATGCCGCCGGCGCGCTGGCTACGACGCGAAAAGGGGCGATTCCCGCCATGCCGGCGAAAGAGGAAATCACCCGCTTGATGAACGGAATGTAAAAGCTCTTTTTGGGGATTCCCAAAAGCCGTTCGCAACCGAGCTTCGCGCTATTTCGGGGTGGGGGCAAGTCCGACGGACGGTATGTCATTCGTTTTAGTCGCATTGCAACTATCGGCCTTTTTAACGATAAAGAGCCGAGGGCTCATTCGCCCGCGGCCCCGTTCGGAAGCCAAATCCGGAATACGCTGCCGCTGCCTGCAGAGCTTTCTACTTTGATCGCTCCGTGGTGCAGGTCGACGATCGACTTCGTGACCGCAAGCCCGAGACCGGAGCCCCCGTGCTTGCGCGCGCGCGAGGTGTCGACGCGATAGAAGCGTTCGAATAGGTGAGACAGATGCTCCTCCGGAATGCCGGAACCGTTGTCTTTTACGGAAATGACGGCTCCGTTCCCGCTGCGGTCCAGCGAAACCTCGACGACTCCGCTGAGCGGGTCCGTATGCTGAACGGCGTTATGGAACAAGTTAAGAATGACCTGTTTGATTTTGTCTTGATTAAACGGAATAAATACGTCCGGCGCAATCTTGAAGCGAACCTTCCGGTCTCCGGCAAGCAGCCGAAGCTGCGTTTCCATGTCGACGATGACGGAATCCAGCGATTCGACCTTCATATGGAAGGTCGGGCTGCGGTCCAGCTTGGCCAGCAGCAGTAAATCCTGCACCAGCTTATTGATCCGTTCGGATTCGCCGTACATGCTTTTCAAAGCTTTCTCCAGCTGCTCCGGCTGGGTGGCGGCTCCGCGCAGCAGTACCTCCAGGAAGCCGTGAATGGACGTTAACGGCGTCCGAAGCTCATGGGAAGCGTCCGCGATGAACCGGCGCATATGCTCCATCGCTTCTTTCTCGGCCTCGAAGGACGACTGCAAGCGTTCGAGCATCCCATTGAACGAAACCGACAGGCGATCGATTTCCGTCTGTCCTTGATAAATGGGAAGCCGTTCATCCAATTTGCCGGCATCGATGCTCCCGACTTTGTCCACGGTACTGGAAAGCGGGACGAGCGTCTTTTTCAGGATCGGCAGGAATAGCAGCAGGCCTCCGATCAAGGCGAGCAGGGAAAGAGAACCGAAGATAAGCATCTGCTGGAGCAGCACGTCCTTGAGCGGTGCCGTCGGGGTGCTCACCTGCACGACGCCGGTGACATGGCCGCGCGGGCCGAGCGGCTCCAAAACGACGAGCAGGTTCGTGCCTTGCTCGTTCTTAACCGTGCGGTAATTCGGCTTTTTGACATTCTGTTTCAAGACTTCCGCGTATTCTTCGTTGGAAAGCTTCGGAATGCTTCCGGCCTTCGTATCTTCGGCAATCACGTTGAACTCCCCGTCAGAGCGAATGACCACAAGCGACCAATCGGGAAAGAAGGGACCGTTGTTCGGCCTACCGGTCTGGGAAACCATGTCGAGCCGGAGCGTCCGGATTTTATTTTGAATCGTCTCCGCTTGGTTTCGATATAGGAACGATTGCATAATCACATATTGAAAAGCTCCGATCAAAAGCAGCAGTCCTAGCAAAATAAGCAAAGACCGGGAGAGCAGCTGGTAGCGGAGGGAGCGGGGGAACGACAGACGCCGGACAAGCCGGAAAAAACGGGCGAAAGCCGATTTAACCGCCGTCATGTCAAATCCACCCTGTAGCCCGAGCCTCTAAGCGTACGAATCAGCTTATGCTCTTTGTCGTTTAATTTATCCCGCAGCGACCGGATATACACCTCGACGATGTTTTCTTCCCCGCCGAAATCGTACCCCCATACCTTATCCAAAATCGTCGCTTTACTCAGCACCAACCCATGATTGATGACCAGAAATTTGAGCAGCTCATATTCTGTAGGCGACAGTTCGAGAACACGGTTTTCGTAGCTGATTTCTTTGCGGCGGTCGTCGACGCGAAACGCGCCCATCACAACCTCGCCGAGCAGATTCGGAAAATGGTTGCGGATCCGCGCATGAATGCGGGCAAGCAGCTCTTCGAAGCTGAACGGCTTGACCATATAATCGTCGGCGCCGAGCGTCAGTCCTTTGACGCGATCTTCCACTTCTTCCTTCGCCGTCAGCATAATAACCGCGATATTCCCCGACTTCTTCAGCATGCGGCATACCTCGAAGCCGTCCATACCCGGCATCATCACATCCAGAATGGCGATGTGCGGCTGAAATTGCTTGGCCAGCATAATGCCCGACATGCCGTCCTGCGCGGTTTCCACCTCGAAGCCTTCGTTCTGCAAGCCGAGCTCCAGAAACTGAAGAATCGTGGGCTCATCGTCAACAAGTAAAATTTTTACCCCTTTTAGCTGGCGCAAGCGGATCACCTCGACGTTATTATATACCTTTTTAAGTTTACCAGAAAAACGTTCCTTGTAAGCGGCGCGGTAACACATCGGCGTCAAAGCTGCCGGCGGCCGCCTTAGCGTTTCTCCTTCTCCTTTATTATCTACCACCGACCTAAAATAGCCCTGAACGTAAGCTGAAAAATAGCTGAGAGCCGCATCGCCGGCAGTCGGTCTTTTTCGAGTGTAACGCTTTCAGCAAACATTCAGCGGGCATTAATGTTTAACTCAGATTGCGCCTTCATAATGAGGTCATGGTTTGGACACGAACGTTTGTTAAGGTCGATTCAATACCGGGAGGTACTCCCCATGACTAAGGACAAGTGGTTAAAATGGCAAATCGGCGCAGTCGGCGCGCTGGCGATCGGCCTGCTTTTCCAGCAGGTGAAGGGAAGCGCGGCGTTTGCCAAGGCGCATGAACAAACGCTGGCAGCCAAAAGCAAAGCGGCAGGCTCATACGAGAGCACGGAGCCAGGGCTCGATGGCGGGTTCGACAGCCGCGCGGGAGGAGGCGGACAAACCGGCTACAATGCGCCTTCCTCGAGAAAACAAGGAACGGAACGCATCGGCGGCCAGCGCAGCGGTCTGCAGACGGATGCGGAAAGCGGAAGCCGGAAGCCATACGTCGAGCCTCAGGAATCTCAGCAGCCTCATGCGCAGCCGGAAAGCGGCGGAAGGCAAACAAGAACCGGCCGCTCGTAAGCGAATGGCGTGAAGGAGGGGTCAATGTGAATGAAGCGGCTGCACGAGGGGCGAGCATTCTTCATCGGTTCCGTTTTCGCGCAATGAATACGAATATCGAGATCGGCCTTTGTTGCGGCGAAGCCGACATCCGCAATCTGGAAATGCGTTCCCGCGGCTGGTTTGAAAACGTCGAGTCGGCATTCAGCCGGTTTTGGCCGGGCAGCGAGCTGTGCCGGCTGAACCGTTCGGCAGGACGAAGCACGCTTGTGTCCGACAATATGCTGGAGGTGCTGCTGCTGGCGGAATCGTACCGCAAGGAGACGGAGGGCGCATTCAACCCGTTCCTGCTCGACGCCTTGCGGAATGCGGGGTACGACGAATCGTTCGAGCGCATGAACACGCGTAAACGGCTAAGCGGGGCCGTCGCCCCGGTAAGCAAGGTCGACGATCACCCGATCGAAATCGATCCGGGCATGAGGGCAGTCCGGCTCTCGCCGGATACGGCGGCCGATCTGGGCGGCATCGCGAAGAGCTGGGCGGTCAAGCGCCTGGTTCAATGGCTGCGGAATAAGCGGAAACTTACGCAAGGGATGGTAAACGCAGGCGGCGATCTCGCGGTTTGGGATCGGCGCAAGCGGGAGACGGAGCCTTGGCTGGTCGCCGTCGAGCATCCATGGAAGCCCGATTCGGACGCGGGCGTGCTTGTCATGACGAACGGCGCCGCCGCAACCTCAAGCCGGCTCGGAAGACGCTGGATGACGGAGCGCGGACCGATGCATCATTTGATCGATCCCCGTACGATGCTTCCGTCCGACAGCGATACGGTCCAATGTACGGTAGCGGGACCGGATGCAACCGCCTGCGAGGTTTGGGCCAAGTCGCTCTGCATTTTGGGGAGCGAAGAGGGCTTGACATTGTTCCGGCGCAAAGCTCCGGCTTACGAAGCGCTCCTTTTTACCGGAAACAAGCAAGTTTTTCTCGCCGGAGCCGCCGAATCGCCGGTCGGGAAATGGAGCGGAATTGCAATCGACCGATATTGTTGAAGCATGCAAAGGAAGCGAGAAAGATAGCAGCGTCAGGAGGCGACCGCATGATCGAATGGATAACAGCTTGGCCTACCTGGGAAATGATTCGGATCTTCGGCGTGATTTCCTTTGTGCTGCTCAGTCTTGGCGTTTGCATCGGCATCATGTCCAGCATCCCGGTTTGGAAGGGCCGGGCGAAGCTCGCTATTTACAAACTCCATATGGCCGCAACGATCGTCGGTACCGGCATCGGATTGCTGCATGGGGCGGTCACGGTAATCGACAAGTACGTTCCATACTCCTGGTACGAGGTGCTTGTTCCTTTTACAGCGGAATACGAGCCGCTGCTCAGCGGGCTTGGCACGCTGGCGGCGTACGGGATGCTTGTCGTTATTTTCACGACGGATATTCGCGGCAGGCTGGGTAAAAAGGCTTGGCGGACGATTCATATGCTTTCGTACCCGCTGTGGATCATGACGCTCGTACACGGTTTTTATTTGGGCTCGGACAGCGGCTCGCACCGTATCCGGTTTCTGTATATGTTCTCGATCGTCTCGGTTTTATCGGTTACGATGCTCCGGTTGTTGATTCACCAGACTTCGCATAAAACCGAGATGAAGCAAAGGAGGGCGATTCGCCGGCAAGATTGATGGAGGCCGGAGGCAAGGCGGCATGCACAATAGGGGCGTAAGACAATCATTGTTGGTTCATTAGTAAGCATTATCCTTGGGGCAAAGTCGGAAAGGAGAGCACAAATGGTGCGGAAGATCGGTAAGAAGTGGTGGACGATATCGTTGGTTGTGGTCGTTTGCGCCGCAGCCACATACGGTTATTTGGAATACAAACCCGCCAAAGCGGCAACGAAGCAAACGGAAACGGTGGAAACGGTCCAAAAGGGCGCAATCCGCGTAAGCGTATCCGGAACGTCGCAGCTGGAGGCTGCCGAGGTGCAGAACATTACGGCCACAGCGGACGGTACGATCAAAACGATGAATTTATCCCGCAGCGTTTCGGTCAAAAAAGGCGATCTGCTGTTCGAAATCTCGAATCCGACGTTGGAGACGGCTCTCCGGGAATCGCAGGATATGCTGGCGCAGTACGAGGATGAGTTGAATGATCTGGTCGATCAGCAAAATCATATGAGCCTTATCGCGGTAGCGAGCGGCAAGCTTACGCTGTCCGGAAACATCGCCGCCGGCTCCAATGTGCAGAAGGGCGTGCAGATCGGGACCGTTTCCGATTCGTCGACGTTTACGGCGAAGCTGCCGTTCCTGCTGGAGGATGCGGTGCAGCTCAAAAAAGGCGATTCGCTCGAGGTGGCGATCGACGGCTACATGCTCACGAAAACAGCCGTCGTACAAGCGGTAGGCAGCGATCCGCGGCCTGACGCGAAAGGCAATAAAATGCTGGACGTGGACATCTCGATCGCGAATGACGGAACGCTGGCCTCGGGACTGAAGCTGGGCGGTACAGCGCTCATCGGAGGCCGCAGCGTCGAGTCGAAGGAGAAGGGGACGCTCGAATATGCGAAGGTGGAGCCGGTCATGTCCGAAGCTGCAGGAACGATCAAGCAGCTTAACGCGAAAAGCGGCAGCACCGTCCGGAAGGGCGACGTCATCGCCGTTCTCGGAAACGATTCGCTTGCAGGCCAAATCAAAAATAAGCAATCGCAGATCGAGCGGCAGAAGCTGACGGTGTCGGACAACCAGCAGAAGGTTGACGCCTTGAAGGTGACGGCTCCGTTCGACGGGGAATTTTCCTCGGATTTTGCCAATCAGAAATCGAATGTGCTTAACAGTTATCCCGTAGGGGCGAAGGTCACATCGGGGACGCAATTCGGCGCTGTTGCCAGCCTGAGCACGATGCAGCTTCCGATCCAAGTGGATGAGCTCGACCTGCCGAGCATTAAATCCGGCATGAAGGCTTCCGTCAAGGTGGATGCGCTATCGGGCAGAGCGCTTGAAGGCGAGGTCGGCCAGGTGTCGACGGTCGGTACGACAACGAACGGCGTCACGACCTATCAAACGGTGATACTCGTAAAAAATGCCGATCCGAACAGCGCGCTTAAGGCAGGCATGACGGCGACCGGCGAAATATTGATTCAGAACAAAACCGATGTTTTGACGATTCCGCTCGATGCGATGCAGCAAGCGCAAGGCAAGCGTTTCGTTAAGCTTAAGAAAGCCGACGGTACGGTCGAAGAGCAGCACGAAATCAAAGTGGGCATTCGCAGCAAGACGGCGATCGAGGTCACCGAAGGCCTTAAGGAAGGCGATCAAATCGTCATTCCGGTCCGTGAGCAGACGAATATGAGTCAAACCGACATCGACCGTTTGCGCCAGCAGTTTATTAACGGCGGCGGCGGTTTCCCAGGCGGTCAGGGAGGGACGATGGTGATCCCGGGCGGCGGCGCAGGAGGCGGAGCCGCGATTCCAGGCGGTCAAGGAGGCCAAGGCGGCGGGAATTTCGGCGGCGCCGGCGGCGGAGGCGGTCAGGGAGGAAGAGGCGGCCAAGGCGGCGGCAACGGAGGAGCTGGAGCCGGAGGAGCCGGCCGATAAGGACTGGGAAGGAGTGGATCCTTTTGGACATGATCGTTTTGCAGGACGTCAAAAAAATGTATTACCGAGGAAGCGAAGAGCTGCCGATTCTGAAGGGGATCTCCTTAAACGTGGCCAAAGGCGACTTCGTCGGCATCGTCGGTCCCAGCGGCTCCGGCAAATCGACGCTGATGAATATGATCGGGCTGCTCGACGTGCCGACCAGCGGAACATACACGCTGGACGGTGTCGAGACGGAGCGGATGAAGGAAGATCGGCTTGCGGAGCTGAGAAACAGGAAGATCGGATTTATTTTCCAGCAATTTAATTTGCTGCCGCGGCTGACCGCCGTAGAGAACGTCGAGCTCCCACTCATTTATGCCGGTGTTCCCAAAAAGGCTCGCCGGGAACAGGCGCTTGCCGTATTGGAATCGCTTGGCATGAGCGGGCGCGGGGGGCACAAGCCCAGCGAGCTTTCGGGCGGGCAGCAGCAGCGTGTTGCGATCGCGAGGGCGCTTGCGGGCTCTCCGTCCCTGCTGCTGGCCGACGAGCCGACGGGGGCGCTGGATACGAAAACCGGCGCGGAGGTGCTGGAGCTTATGATGCAATTAAATGAAGCGGGAAATACGATCGTGCTGATCACGCATGATCTGCAAATTGCGGCGAATGCCCGGCGCGTCATCTCGATACGGGACGGCAGTATCGTCAGCGACGAACGAAATTCGCCGCCGCCCGCTGCGCTCCCGGCCAGGCAAGAGGTGGTGATCGCATGAACGTGCTTGAGCTGTTCGGCATGGCGATGCGCACGGTTATCTCCAATCCGCTGCGTACGATATTGACCATGCTGGGCGTTATTATCGGGGTTGCGTCCGTCATTACGCTCGTCGCGATCGGGCAAGGAACGGCGGCCCAAATCGAGAAGCAATACGAAGGCCTCGGAACGAACCTGATTGTCGTCAACCTGCTCGGCAATGGACGGGCGCAGCAGCTGGATTATAATGAGCTGATGCAAATCGAGAATCTGCCGGAGTTCGCGGCCTTCGCACCGACGATCAACAAATCCGGCGCGAACGTCAAATATGACCGCACCAAGAAGACCTATACGGTAATCGGCACGAACGACCGTTACTTGGACGTCATGAAGGCGGAGATGGAAACAGGCCGTTTCATTACCGAAGCGGATGTGGAGAACCGCAGTCAAGTGGCCATAGTAGGGAGCACGGTAGCCGAGGAATTATTCGGCTCGCTTAATCCGGTGGGCGAGGAAATCAACATCGACGGCTTCGTATACACGATCGTAGGCAAAACGAAAACCAAAGGCTCGAATTCGACCGGGAGTTCGGTCGATAATTCGATTTTTCTGCCGCTTGTCAGCGCGCAGCGCGACTTCAAGCTGGGCAGCATCCGTACGCTCAATATCGAAGCGGCGGACAAAAACAACATTGCGGCCGCTCAATCGACGATCGAGGCATATTTGACGAATAAGTTCAAAAGCAGCGACGGCTATCGTGTCGTCAACCAGGATGAGCTGATGAACGCGAGGAAGGAAGCGTCCACCTCCCTGACCAACCAGCTGATCAGCGTAGCCTGCATATCGCTGCTTGTCGGCGGTATCGGGATTATGAATATCATGATGGTTACGGTCAGCGAGCGGACGCGGGAAATCGGGATACGCAAATCGATCGGAGCCAAGCGGCGGAATATTTTGATTCAATTTTTGGTCGAGGCGTCGGTTATTAGCGGCTTGGGCGGACTGATCGGGCTGCTCGGCGGCGTCGCTTTGGCGATCGCCTGGCCGCATTTCAATCCAAGCCAGACTACCAAAATTTCCATGGATGTCGGTTTGTACGCTTTCCTGTTTTCCGTGCTTGTCGGCGTCATATTCGGTTTATATCCGGCGAACAAAGCATCCAAGCTGCGCCCGATCGATGCTCTTCGCACCGATTGAGGCATGGCGGTCCTATTTTTTCGTCACAACGTGCGGCCCGAAGGGGTGTAAAACGATTATCCTTGGGAAAAGTTTGAGGAGGAACCATCAGTGGTAAAAAGACGAACTTTATTCATTCGACTCTCCGTTGCCATGACACTGCTCGCTTCCACGGCAGCGCCGCTTGCGGCGCCTGCTGCGTATGCAGGAAAGGAAGGCGTCTTCGTTTCGAGCGACATCTACTTTACGCTGGACAATGTGGCATTATTCCCCGGAGCCGACGATCAAACCGTGCGGTTCGGCATCGAGCTGGTCAACGGTTCGCAGTCGGCATTCGATTATAACGGGTACGGCGTGCGTCTCGTCGATGCGGACGGCAACAGCTATTCCGCGCAGCTTGCCGAGCGGTCGCAAGCGCGCGTTTCGGGGGGAAGCTCCTCCAAGTACAAATATACGGCGTCCATTCCGAAAAATATCGCAGCGGATCAGTTGAAGGTCGATATTTTCGCGTGGGATTTCAGCAAAGCTTCTTACATGCGCGATTTGGGTATGCTTTCGGTGGCGGCCATTCCCGTCGATCATACGCAAAAAGGGCAAATCGTCGTTAACCTGCAGGATGTGAACGCATCGCAGCCTGACGACGCCATCGTCTCCTTCGAGCTGTTGAACGGGTACAAGGCATTTTCGAACGGAAGCTGGTATTTGTACGCGAACGTCGTTGCGGAAAATCTCAGCTCCGGCAGCCTCAAGCTGCCAAGCGAGCTGTCCTTCGACATGAAGGACACGGAGGGCTTGACGTATGCGCTGTCGTCCGTAACCGGCGCGGACCGAACGCTGCTGCCGCATCAGCGCAGCATGCTCGTGCTGCAGCTCCCGCTCGGAGACGGAACGTCGAACGAGCCGCTTACGCTGGAGCTGATCAAGAAGGCGAGCGGCACGGGCGGAAACGGGTCTTCCCAGTCCGGAACAGGCGGTACGGGGACGGGTGGTACGGGAACCGGTACGGGCGGTACGGGGAACGGGACCACCGGAACCGGAACAGGGAACGACGCGTCCGGAGGCTCCTCGTCAGTCAATACGGAGGCGGAAGTGCTGGGTACGATGAATCTGGCAGACTCCATAAAGCAAGCGCAGGCGGGCGAAACGATCGCCTATCCGGGCGTCGGCGGCAGCGCCTTGTCGATGGTCACGGAGCGGTTTTCCGTCGTTCCGATGCAGGATGGCACGCAAGTGACTGGAATCTTCACGCTGAAGAACGAAACAGAAGGCGTGCTGCCGGTGCCGAGCTTAAGCGCGGGCTACCAGATATCGCAAAGCACGCTGTCCGTCAATGCGGCGGACAACGCGGCAGGCTCGCATCCGGCGTATTTGGCCGGGGGAGAAAGCACGACCTATTCGTTTACCGGCACGCTGCCTAAAGGCATAGACGCTTCGAGCATCCAGCTCGTCATTTGGGAGAAGGCGTCGGCGACCGCGTCGCTGCCGGTTAATGTAGTCGGCGTTCCATCCGGAACCGGCTCCGGTTCGACATCCGACGGCGTGTATACTTCCGTAGGACGGCTCGCGTTTAAAGTGAACTCGACCTACCGACTGATGACCGAATCGGGAGACGACGTCGTCATGAGCGAGATCGAAGTACGGAACAACGACAGCAAGGTCGTTACGCTCCCTGCGGCAAGCGCCTTGTATGGCGGACTGCAGATCGGCTCGTATGACGCGCCGGGCAAAGCGATATATTTGCAAAGCTCGCCGCTGCTTAATCCGGGGCAGGCGACGACGGTTTACGTCTATACGAAATTACCTTACGATACGGAGCTTGCCGGCGGCGGAAATGTATACCTCGGCGCGACCGATACGAAAACGACCCCTGCGGCGAAGACGGAGTGGATCAAGCTTCCGATCGGTGCGAAGCTGTCGGCGCCTGCGGAGGCAAGCTTAAGCGGAGAGTGGATGATCAACAAGAACGGCCAGCTCTCGACAGGCAAAGTAGTGGAAAGCAAAGTTTACGACGTCGGCACGCAGAAAATGATGGCGGTCCGCATTTTGCAAACGAATAAAGCGACCCGGAACGGTTCGGTCATCCCTTACATAGGCTACGCTGCGGATGCGAACGGCAACGTCTGGACGCTCAAGACGACGGAAGAGACCGTCAAGCTCGGCAAGGACGGTCAAGAGCTTACGACTTTATGGGCGACGCTTCCGGCAGGCGTAAGCACGGATGACTGGCGGTTCGTGTTCGGCTCCAAGCTGGATGCCGATGTCTTTACGGATGCGCAAAGCTATGCGTTCGCCGTCTCGCCGGAAGCCGGTTTGACGGGCGGGCAGATCAGCAGGGCGTCGCTGTATCCTTATAATATAACGATGAATAACGCCAAGCTGCTTCTGAACGGCAACGGCACGTATGAGGTATCGTTCGATTACATCCAGGAAGGGCAGAGCGGCATCAGCGGCGTTTCCAAAAACCGTTCGCTTCAGCTGGTCCTGCAAGATTATAACGACGAGACCGTCAAGTCGTGGGAGTATGCGCTTGAGAAGCCGCAAGCTGCGGGTACGGGCGCTCTGACGGCGCTGGAAAGCGGCAAAACGAATAAAATGTCGATTGCGCTTAACGCCGTTCCCGACCTGGCTGCGCTGATCAACGGTCCGAAGCTCGCCGTGTACGAGAAATTCGAAGGCGGCACGCGGCTTATCGGCAAAATCTCTTTATCCTTGTATTAAAAACGAGCCGCCTTCGGGCGGCTTTCTTTCGTTTCGCCGGAAAGGACGCCGGTTCTCGCCGAACGCTCTTGGAGGAAGGCAGTTAATGTAGAGAAGGTAATGATGCTTACGTTACCGGTACCAGTGAACATTCACGGAAGAAGCGGCTAATGAGGCAAGGGTTACCGGACCTGGTTGAACGTCGTTTGGAAGAGGAGGCTAATGAGGCAAGGGTTACTATTAGTTTCGTTCTCCTAATCAGTCTGCTTCCGCACTCGAATTTGTAGGCGAATAATGAATTTGAATTTGGCCGAGTTGGGTAGAGGGGAGCCGATGGTGGACGCGGGTCGGCGTTATTCTATATAATGAGGACAGTGGTTGCAGCAGAGGCGGTGTTTAGCTTGGAAAAAACGATGAACGATCAATGCGATGAAACCTGCGGCGGATCCGAGGATGCGGCCGAGGTCAAAGGGAAAATGATTGCCGACGATACGGCCGGCGGTTTGGCCGAGTTGTTCAAAGCGCTCGGCGATCCGACGCGCGTCAAGATCATTTATGCGCTGCTGCAAAAAGAGCTGTGCGTGCATGATCTGTCCGTCGTGCTCGAAATGGGGCAGTCGGCGATATCGCATCAGCTGCGGTATTTGCGAAACTTGCGGATCGTCAAACGGCGTAAGGCTGGGAAGACCGTGTATTATTCGCTGGACGACGGCCATATCGAACAAATATTCGTACAGACGCTCCAGCATTTGAAGCATGAATAACCTGCAGACAATTGGGAAACGGTAGAAAGATAATACGTTCAAGAGGAAAGGCGTTACGCTGAAGCGTACCGCTTTTTTGGCATGCCGGAAACGAAAAAATATATATGAATATTTGTTCATATATTATTGACAGTTGCGGAGGCAAGGAATATGATGGAACTATCATATGAATATGTAATCATATATAAAGGAGCAATTTCAAATGGCTTCTAAAGGACATAAACATGATCATGAGCATCATGGGGCGCATGGTCACGGCCAAAATAATTCCGGAGCATGCGGCTGCGATCATGAGCATGACGGTCACAAAGATGACCATGGAGACGGACATAAGCACGGCCATGAACATGCCGGAGCGTGCGGCTGCGGTCATGAGCATGAGGGTCACAAGCATGACCATGTCTCTGCGGACGATCGCGTCCCGACGGAGCTTCCTTCCTGCGGCTGCTGCGATCACGGCGCCGGCGGACATTCGGCTGCCGAGGACGTGGCGTGCGCGGCGGAAACGGCCGGCGGTTCCACGGTGCAGCGCTTAGGGCTTGTAGGCGCAGCGGGAGGCACAGTCAGCGTGTTCCGCATAGACGGGATGGACTGTGCGGATTGCGCGCGCGGACTGGAGAAGCGGGTCGGCGCGCTGCGCGATGTGGCGCGGGTCAGCGTTAATTTCGGCGCCGCCAAAATGACGGTCGAGCACGGGGGCAAAGCGGAGGAAGCGATCGTGCAGACGGTAAAGCAGGCCGGCTATACAGCGTATGAGCAAAAGGGCAGGCAGGTTCCCGCAGCGGTTAACGAAGCGTCGTTCTGGAGCAAAAACCGTAAAGCGGCAAGCACTGCGATTGCCGGAGCGTTTTTTGCCGCCGGCTGGCTGTTGTCGCTGACCGGGGCCGGCCCGGAAGTTTTGCCGACATTCCTGTATGCGGCGGCGATCGTCTGCGGCGGGTACCGGATCGCGAAGAGCGGCCTGTACGGGCTCAAGTCCGGCACGATCGGCATGGATCTGCTGATGACGATCGCGGCGATCGGGGCCGCGGCAATCGGCGAATGGGCGGAAGGCGCCGCCGTTGTCACCTTGTTTTCGCTTGGCGAAACGCTGGAGGCGCTCACGATGGACCGGACCCGCCGCTCGATCCGCGGGTTGATGGAGCTTGCGCCGAATGAAGCGCGCATTCGCAGAGGCGGACAGGAATCGATGCTGCCCGTAGACGAGATCGTAGTCGGGGATGTGATGATCGTCAAGCCGGGCGAGAAGCTGGCGATGGACGGCAAGGTCGTCTCCGGGCGATCGGCGGTCAATGAAGCGCCGATTACCGGAGAATCGCTGCCCGTCGAGAAAAGCGCGGGAGATGAAGTGTTCGCCGGAACGATCAACGAATATGGCGCGCTCGAGATCGAAGTGACGAAGCTTGCGACCGACAACACGCTGGCCCGCATCGTGCACATGGTGGAAGAGGCGCAGGCGCAAAAAGCGCCGTCCCAGCGGTTTGTCGACCGGTTCGCCAAAATATACACCCCGGCGGTCATCGCCGTCGCTGCGGGTATTGCGATCATACCGCCGTTGCTGTTTGAAGGATCGTTCCAGGAGTGGTTTTACAAGGCGCTGATGATGCTGGTCGTATCGTGTCCGTGCGCGCTCGTCATTTCCACGCCCGTCACGATCGTATCGGCGATCGGCCGTGCGGCCAGAACCGGCATTCTGATCAAGGGCGGAGCGCATTTGGAACGCCTTGGCGCGATTTCTGCGATCGCCTTCGACAAAACCGGTACGCTGACCGAAGGCAAGCCGCAGGTAACAGGCATTTATCCGCTCCACGGACAAGAGGAAGGCGAGATGCTGGCGTTGGCTGCGGCGGTGGAGCGATATTCGGAGCATCCGCTTGCCAAGGCGATTGTACGAAAGGCTCAGGATGAACGGCTGCAGGTGCCGGACAGCGGAGAATTCCGTTCCGTACCGGGAGGCGGAGCGATAGCGCTCATCGGCGGAATGGAGTACCGGATCGGCAATCCTCGCTGGGTTCGCCAGGAGCTCGGACTTACACCGGACTATGAAGCAGCAAGGATCACGGCGCTGCAGGATGCCGGACAGACTGTCATGCTGCTGGCATCCGGGCATCGCGTGGAAGCGCTGCTGGCTGTCGCCGACACGGTTCGCGGGAACAGCGCGGAGACGATCGGGCGCTTGCGCGAAGCAGGCGTCGGGCGCGTCATCATGCTGACCGGCGACAACGCGGGAACGGCGCGCAGCGTGGCTCAGCAGCTCGGCGGCATCGATTACCGGGCGGAGCTGCTGCCGCAGGATAAGGTAACGGCGATCCGCGAGCTGCTGAAGGAGCATAACGGGGTTGCGATGGTCGGAGACGGGGTCAACGATACGCCGGCCCTTGCATCGGCGACCGTCGGCATCGCCATGGGGGCTGCAGGCACGGACACCGCCCTGGAGACTGCGGATGTGGCGCTCATGGCCGACGATCTCGGCAAGCTTCCCGAGGCAGTAAGCCTAAGCAGAAAAGCGCTGCGCGTCATCAAGCAGAACATCGCTTTTTCGCTGCTCGTCAAAGCCGTGTTTCTGGGGCTGATTGCGGCGGGGTATTCGTCGCTATGGCTCGCCGTGCTGGCGGATACCGGCAGCTCGCTGATCGTTATCGCAAACGGCATGCGCCTCTTGCGCGCGCCGAAGCAATCTGCCGCCGCAGGCGAGTCGGCGCGCGGCTAAAGGCGGACGCAGGCGCATATAGACGAAACGCAGAACCTATATGGACGCATATTCGAAATTGCTCCCGCGGAGCAATTTCTTTTTTTTGCGTTCGGAGGCATGTAGCGTTAAACGGCTATGCCGGATACATACCGTTTCCTTCTGCGTATAAGCATTCTGGAAGCAGAGCCGGCGAACAGGGGTAACAATAGTTCGAGCCAAAGCCGCAGATTATTGCCGCTTTGCCTCCAATTACCAATTCCATCCATTTGCCGCGAATTGTGACTCATGTTACCTTATTATAGGATTGAACTTGCTTCTTTTTTACGAAGTTTATCGATAACACTACCTTCGTTCGAAGACGCTAAGCGTATCCTCCGCTGATTGTTCGAGTTCCCGGTAACGGGTCTATCCCAAGCTTATGCTCACGAAGCCCTTTGTTTCGAAAGCGTTTTAAAAACGGCTCCGGACCTTCGGTAACGACGCTGGAGCTACAGACTCGGAGCGTTGACCGTGGGGAGAGCGCGCGGTTGCATGTTCATCAAAGACTACGGCCTGACGATCGTAAACGTCCGGTCTACTAGAGACCGGAGGGGTGTCCGACATGATTAGAAAACTAAAGAGCATGCTTCGATCGGGCGTGTTCGACAATGCCAAAAGCGGATTTTACCGCAGAAGCTTTGCGGTCGTCCTGCTCATTACAAGCTTGCCTACGGCGCTGCTCGCCTTTGCGACCTACTATGTCGGCACTCAGCAGATCGAGCAGGAAGTAAACCGGGCTCACCAGGTGCGGCTGCAAAATACGGCCGACAAGCTGAACAACCAGCTCTCTCAGCTGGAGAAAACGATCGCCATGTGGACGTTCGATCCGATGCTGAAGGCGAGGCTCGGCAGCATGACGGTCGAAGCAATCGAGAAAAACCACGAAATGCGCAGCGATCTGGCGCAGTCCCTGCTCGTCATGGGCAGCTCCAGCCCTTTGCTGCGCGAAGTCCGGCTATACATTCCCGGGTCGGAGTTATACATTTCTCCGCTCAGCTTTAAAGTCATCGTCCCGCTTGAAACCCGGGAGGAAATCGAATATTACGCATCGCTGATGCAGAATGAAAAAAGCCGTTATTGGACGAACGTTTCCGGCTATTTGTCGCTCGTGCAAAAGCTGCCGGAGCGCTCGCCCTACGGCTATTTGCTGGCCAGGTTCGACGAGGCGGCGATCAACGCCCTGATTCAGACCGATAACGAATTGAAGGGAACCGCTTTCCTGCTCAAAGAAAACGGCGTCTGGCTCGATCCGGCGATCGGCGAAGAGCCTGACAAGCATCGGTTCGATTATGCGCTGAAGGAGAAGGTGAACGGCGAAAAGGAGAGGTCGGGTTCGTTCTTCATCGACTGGGAAGGGGAGAAATATGCCGCTTCCTACGGGACGATCGAAGCGACCGGGTGGACGTACGTGTCCGCCACGCCTTTATCCAAGCTGACGCAGCCCGTCATTACGATGTCGCGCGCGCTGATCGTCATCGGCTGCCTCGGCGTGGCCGTCGCGGTTTTTCTTTCCTGGTTCGCTTCGCGCAAGCTGTACCAGCCGATCGTCAGGCTCGTGCGGCTGTTCCGTTCGGAGAAGACGGAGACGGCCGATATCGTCGCCAAGGACGAGCTGGAGTTCATTGAGCGGCAGTGGCAGTTTCTGAGCAGTCAGAGCAAGCATCTGCACGAACGGCTGGAGCAGCATCTCGTATCGCTGCGGGAGCTTTTCTTGTTCCAGCTGCTGCACGACCATCTCAGCCATCTGACCGAAGACGATCTCCGCAAGCGGATGGAGCAGTACGGCTGGGAAGTGGAAGGGAAGACGTTCGCGCTGCTCGTCGTGAGGCTTCTCGGCTTCTCGAGGCTGCAGGACCGTTTCGCCGACGGCGACGAGCAGCTGGTGACATTCGCCGCGGCCAACGTCATCGAGGAGTTGGCGGACAGCATCTTTACGCAGGCCGAAGTCATCAACGAACAGGATTTGTCGGTCAGCGTGCTTGTGCTGCTGCCTGCCGGCGAGTCCGACGGCGAAGCCAAAAAACAGCTTCTCGCCTTCAGCGAGCATATGATCCATACGTTGTCGGCCGTGCTGAAAATGAACGTTATGATCGGTCTTTCCCGGCGGTCCGAACGGTTGACCGATCTGCCTCAAGCTTACGAGGAAGCCGGCCGTTCGTTCCGCTACCGGAATTTGCAGGAGATCAATCAGGTGCTGGACGTTGAAGCGATGATCGTAAGCGGCCCGCAGACGGTCCCATATCCGTTTGCAATGGAAAAGGAGCTTGTCCGCTGCATTCGCGCGGGCGAGAGGGAAGAGGCGCTGCGGACGGTAGACCGCTTCGTCTCGGAGCTTTCGGCAAGCGGCGAAACCGAGCTTGTCGTCCGTCAGGGCGTGCACCAGCTGCTTGGCGTCGTGCTGCACCATATCATATTATCGGGTATGAGTCCGCAGTCGCTTTACCGGGGGGCCGATCTGTACGAGGAGGCGGGCGGGCTGCGCGAACCGGACGAGATGGCGTTCTGGTTCCGCGACAAGCTGGGCGTGTACATGGACGCGCTCGCGGATACGATGCGCAAAACTCAGGACAGCCTCATGATCGAGACCGTCGAGAAGGTGATCGCCCTGCTGCAAGAAGAATATGCCAAGGACATTTCGCTCGAAACGTACTGCGACCGTCTCGGCATCAGCAGCTATAAGCTTAGCGCCGGCTTTAAAGAGGTGACGGGCGTCAATTTTATCGATTATTTGACGAAGCTGCGGCTCGACAAATCGAAGGAGCTTCTGCTGCACTCGAACGAGAAGGTGAACGATATCGCCTTCCAGGTCGGCTACCAGCCTTCCTACTACTACCGCGTATTCAAAAAGCACGAGGGCGTCACCCCTTCGCAATACCGCGACATGTACAAAGAAAACGGATAGCGGAAGAGCCTCCTGTACGCAGGGGCTCTTTTTTGAAATCTCAGAAGACTTCCCGGTAAACGCGCCTGTCCTTAGCTTAAGCTTACGAAGCCGCTTTCTTCGAAAGCGTTTGGGACGGCGTAGTCGTTTACACTTGCCGTTGCGAACCGTGGTCCGTCCGATCCGGCCGCTGCCCGGCATGGCTGTACACATAGCGAAAACCCTTATACATAGCGGCTTTTCGGCGCCGAGTGCACTTTCTTAGAGGAGAGTGCACTTTTTTGCGTCCGCGGAAAGTGCATATGGGCCGACTATCCATGCACACGTCTGCAAACAATGTGCACACGGCACAAAAGTTTGATGTTGTGCGGATGCCGAACCGCCGGGTATAGTCTGGCTTACCGGAACAAGATAGGAGTGGAGGTTGTTTGCATGGCAGTTACATCGTTGAATAAGCAGTCGCTCGGCAAACGGACGGTATCGGGGTCGCTGAAAAAGCAATCGTTCCGAAAACATCTGTGGTTTTACTTGCTGGCTGCTCCGGGCGTCGTTTACTTTCTTCTTTTTCATTACGTACCCATGTGGGGCGTGCTGCTCGCGTTTCAGGAGTACAGCCCGTACAAAGGGGTTTTCCAAAGCGAATGGGTCGGCTTCGACCATTTTATCCGGTTTTTCAAGGATCCCGCGTTTTTCGAGCTGTTGAAAAATACGCTTTTGCTCAGCTTCTACAATTTGTTCTTCTACTTTCCGTTCACGATTTTGCTCTCGCTGCTGCTGAACGAGGTGCGATCGACGCTGGTCAAACGGTTCGTGCAAACGGTCGTATACTTGCCCCATTTCGTATCGTGGGTCATTATCGTCGGCATTACGTTCATTTTCTTCGGACCGTCCGGCGTGCTCAATCATTATTTCGAAATGTGGTTCGACGGCAAAAACGTGCCGTTCCTCATGAGCAACGACTGGTTCCGTCCGATGATGGTGTTCCAGCAAATTTGGAAGGACGCGGGCTGGGGAACGATCATCTTCATGGCCGCGCTCGCCGGCATCAATCCCGAGCTTTACGAAGCCGCGAAGGTCGACGGGGCCAACCGCTGGCACAACATTGTGAACATTACGCTGCCGGGCATCCGCAGCACGATTATCGTCCTGCTCATTTTGCGGCTCGGCTCGATTCTGGATTCGAACTTCCAACAGGTGTTTCTCATGTGGAACACGTTTAATGAAAGCGTTTCGAACGTCTTCGATCTGTATGTGTACAAAGTCGGCTTACAGCGGTTCGAGTTCAGCTTCAGCGTCGCGGTCGGGTTGTTCAACTCGGTGGTCGGCTTGATCCTGATCATGATTGCGAACTATATAGCCAAGCTGTTTAAAGAAGACGGCATTTTCTAAGGAGGTGGCAGTATGAGTCTGCGGCGCATTTCACTATTCGATATCCTCAACGGTCTGTTTCTGTTGGCGCTCACGCTTGTCGTCATTATCCCGTTCTGGTATATGCTTGCCGTGTCGTTCAGTCCGGTCAGCGAGTCGCTCGGCGGCAGATTTTATTTGATTCCGAAGGAATTTCTGCTTGAAGCGTACCAATATTTGTTTTCCACCGACCGCTTCATGAAAAGCATCGGCAACAGCATTTACATTACGGCCGTCGGCACGGCGTTCAACATTATCGTTTCGATCACCTTGGCGTATGCGCTTTCCAAAAAAACGCTGCCGGGCCGCAAGTTGATTCTTCTCATGATGCTGTTTACGATGGTATTCAGCGGCGGCATGATCCCGAAATATTTGCTCATCAAATGGCTCGGGCTGCTGAATTCGTATTGGGCGCTCATTTTGCCTGCGGCGACGAACGCGTTTACGATTCTCGTCATGAAGACGTTTTTTCAAAATTTGCCGGAAAGCCTCGACGAGGCGGCTCGCATCGACGGGGCCGGCGAAGTCCGCATATTGGTTTCCGTCGTCATTCCGCTGTCGATGCCGATTATCGCGACGTTTTCGCTTTTCTTCATGGTGTCGCACTGGAACGAATTTTTCGGGGCGATCATTTATTTGAGCGATAATGCCAAATGGCCGATCCAAGTGCTGCTGCGGCTTATGGTCGTCGTCGGGGAGACGAAGATCGGGTCGGAAAGCACCCTCGACTTCGAGATGGTCAGCAAGGTCGGCGACAATGTCAAAATGGCCGCGATCATCGTGGCGATGCTTCCGATCGTCGTCGTGTATCCGTTCCTGCAAAAGCATTTTGCAAAGGGGGCGATGCTCGGCTCGATCAAAGAATAGGCCGGTTTACGCTCCACAGGCTTGACGGAACGGGTAGCATGCCATCCTAATTACATCCGATAAGGGGAGTTGTTCAGATGAAAACGAATAAATGGGTCTCCGCTGCGCTTGCAACGACACTCGCGGTAAGCGGTCTGGTCGGCTGCGCATCGAAGGAAGAAACGAAAACGGGCGACGGCGGCAAATCCGCCGCGGAAAGCGCCAAACCGGCCGAGCCGACGACGATCAAGGCTCTGGCGATTCTGTCCAGCGGCGAGCCTCCCGTACTCGAGAACAACCAGGCGTTGAAAGAGATCGAGAAACGCGCCAATGTCAAGCTCCAGGTCGAATTCGTGCCGGGCGACGTCTATACGGACAAAGTAAACATCGCCATCGCGGCGGGCAGCCAGTACGACATGATCCTGATGACGGACGGCAAAGACGATAAATTCGTTAAGCTCGTTAAACAAGGCGCGTTTCACGATATTTCCGCGCTCGTGAAGGAATCCAAAGACCTGCAGCGCATCCCTCAGTATACGTGGGACAACACGACGGTCGACGGCAAGGTGTTCGGCGTGCCGAGACCGCGCGCCATTCATGGCGGCGGCAACGCGAACTTTTTTATCCGCAAGGACTGGCTGGACAAATACGGCCTCGCGGTTCCGAAAACGATCGACGAATTTACGAACGCGCTCAAAGTGTTCAAAGAGAAGGATCCGGCAGGCGGCGGCAAAACGATTCCGCTCGTCGCAGGGCCGTTCACTTCTTCTTGGTACGGCTCGCTCAACCCGATCGGCTTCGGTTTCGGCTTGCCTTACACGTACAAGGTGGACGGAGACAAAGCGTCGGCTTATTTCCAACAGCCGGAATATAAAGCGTATCTGGACTGGATCAAAATGGCATACACGGGCGGCTTGATCGATAAAGACGCGCCGGTGCTCAAAAGCGGCCAAGTGCAGGACAAATTCCTGTCCGGCGTAGCGGGCGCATGGGTGAACAACGTCGGCTTGCTCAACGAGAACAAGCTGGCCACGATCCGCAAAGCCGATTCGAAAGCGGAAGTCGTCGGCATCCCGTCGCTGACCGGACCGGAAGGCAAAACAGGCGTTCAAATGATCGAAGGCTACTTCGGCATTTGGGTCATCCCGTCCAACGTGTCTAAAGAAAAAGCGAAAAAAATCGTCGAATTCCTCAGCTGGAGCGCGTCCGACGAAGCGACGGTTCTCGGTAAGGCGGGCGTAGAAGGCGTCCACTACACCAGCTTTAACAAAGAGCTGAACGTGGCGGAACGGACCGACGAACAGAAGAAGCTCTACGATAAAGAGAAGCCGAACCTGCTTATTTTGCAGAACGACTACACGAAATACTATTATGTCGACTCGCAAAAGCCGGAAATCCAACAAGCGCAAAAAGACGTGCTCGATGCGTTCGACAAAATCGGCGTGGCGAATCCGTTCTTGATGTACTTGTCCGAAACGAACGGCAAAAATCCGGACAACACGAAAAAGATTACCGACGCGACCGTCAACTACGTCATGGGCAAAGGCGAATGGAGTGCGGTTCAGGCGGAGATCGACGCATGGGGCCAAGGAATCGGCGCGACGATTCTGAAGGAATATATGGATCAATATAACGCGAACAAGAAGTAACTGGCGGCTTGAGCGCACGTTATAGCAAAACCGG
Organism: Paenibacillus contaminans; assembly: GCF_003285015.1. GTDB lineage: Bacteria > Bacillota > Bacilli > Paenibacillales > NBRC-103111 > Paenibacillus_V > Paenibacillus_V contaminans. The sequence goes on from NZ_QMFB01000043.1 coordinate 59,857, forward strand.
TATGGAGTGACAGCCATGTCCGGTTTTTCTTTTTCTGCGGCCCGGGGGATATTGCAATAAGAGGACAAGGCTTCTGTTCGCATTGGGGAAAGGGGTATTGCTATGAATAAAAAAAACGTTACCGGTCAATCGCCGCATACCGTCAAATTCCACGTATCACCAACAGGAAGCATGACATCGAACGGCGAGCTTCATGATCCGGCTTCGATCAGCCGGGCGCAGGAGTTAGTCAGGCATGCGGTTAAAAATATGACCTCCAATATTGAAGTGTTCGTAGAAGGCGGAGTCTACTATTTTGACCAACCGTTGGTTTTCACAAGAGAAGATTCGGGCAAAGGCGATTTCGATGTCATTTGGAAGGCGAAGGACCTTGGCAATAAGCCCGTTTTTTCCGGCGGCAAGCTGCTTGACGGCAAATGGGAATTGCATGATCCGGATAAGAACATTTATAAGCTTCAAATAAACGACCCGAGCTTTATCACGCGCGATTTATATGTAAACAGCGAACGATGCGTACTGGCAAGGAGCAGGGACAGCGTGATCGGTTTGCAATTCGATACCGAGCAAGCCGCATATGAAGCAACATCGCCCGGCGGCAGCGGAACGACCGCGGGATTAGGTCTGCAGGGCTCCGTTGCAGACGCTGTAAGAGAATATGGGGATATCGGTCAGCTGGAAGCCGTAAGGAACGTTCGGTGGAGACATTTTGTCGTTCCGGTGGAAAAAGTGGAGCATGATATCGTATATATGTCGCAAACGGCTTGGAAAAACGCTTCCGCTACCGATCGCGTGCACTACGACTGGAACGGCGCCTCATGGCGCAAGTATGGCGGCGGGGTCGATTATTTCCAAAACGCGTACGCGTTATTGGATCAAAAAGGCGAGTTTTTCCTGGACAATACGAAACATATCCTATACTACATCCCCAGAGACGGACAAAACATGGAAACCGCCGAAGTGATAGCGCCTGTTTTGCAGAAAATAATGGTGGTGGAAGGCAGAGATACGGCGGGCATTACAACTCCGCAACCAGGCAGGGAAAAGGGCGGAATCGTTGCGGAGAAAATAAGAAACATTGTTTTTGACGGCATTGCGTTTCAGCATAATACGTTTTTGAGACCGGGGACTGCCGACGGGTATGTATGTACCCAAGCCGGGCATACATTAACGGGTCCTGAAGAGGACGGGCCGTTCTCCGACCCTTGGGGAAGCTATGCCGCTCCTCCTCACGGCGCGGTTTATGTCAATTCGGGCGATCGTATACAATTCGTAAATTGCGAATTCGCCAAGATCGGGAGTACCGCTTTAATCGTGACGCACGGCAGCCGGAATTGTGTCGTCACTAAGAATACATTTACCGATCTTTCAGGCGGCGCCATCTATTTGGGGGATGCCAAGCATACTAGCGATACGGCACCGGACCCGCATCAGGTAGGGCCTCATTTTTCAAAAACGGGCATACTGGAGCCTCCGATCGTTCCGCTTGAGGAACGGGAGCTTTCTTACAACAACACGATCTCTTATAACTTGGTGGAATGGACGGGGAAGCAATTTCCGGATACCGTAGCGATATGGGCCGGCTATGAAATCGGTTTGCGGCTTGTGCATAATACCGTTCAGCATGTCTCGTACACGGGCATTAATGTCGGCTGGGGCTGGCGCGAAACAGGACGGGAAAGCCGGATGCGCGATAACTATATTGCGTACAACCGGATTACGGATTATTTGCTTAAAGAAGCGGATATGCATGACGGCGGCGGGTTGTACATGGTGAATGCGATGCCGGGGACGATTATAGAGTACAACTACTTCAATAACCGAACGGGTATAGGAAATGCGGTTTATTTCGATGCCGGCTTGGATTATGCGGTGCTGCGCCATAACGTTATGACTCGTATTCATCATAAATGGGTTTCCGCCAATGTGAGCGCTTTTCATCGCGGTATGGTCGCGTACGATAATTATACGGAAAAAGGCTACGAATCGAGTCTCCACCAGCATACGTTCGACGGCGAATATACGATTATGGGCGACAACTACATTCATACGAAGGTGCTGCCGGAAGAAGCGATTCATATAGCGAAAAATGCCGGGCATGCGGCGCCTTACGACGATAGCGCGATCGATTTTTTATATTATAATCTTGCTGAAGGGCGGAACGTCGCAAGATCGTCCGACTTAAGCGATGCCGGGCACTTGGAACCGAATCCTTGGCTTGAGGCGGATTTGGGCGAAAGTAAACCGATTCATTCGATAGAGCTGCGTTATGTGCAGGAACCGGCGGAACAAGACCGGCTAACGGATTTCTATGTGTTTATTTCCAATCATGAGTTGAGGAATAAAACGTTAACGGAAATTTGGGGAGATCCTCTGGTCAACCGAACGGAAGTTCAAGAGAAAATAGGAAACGAACCGAGCGTAATAAAAGTAGCGGACGGCGTTAAAGGGCGGTACGTTCGACTGCAATTCAAAGCGGCAACGAGCATGCCGAGTCCGGAGGAAATAAAAATCAATTTGAATACGGGCGGCAGCGCTATTCCTTATCTAAAGGATACGAATTCCAGCTTCAATAAATCCCGGCAAGAGGATACTGCCTATGACATCTATACCCGCGGAACGGAAGTTTCCTCCGTCCTCCTTGACGGGAATGAAATTGCGGCAGACGCATACGAAGCGGTAAATAAAAAGCTCATTAGGAATGCATTTCTTGCCCCGGAGAAAATAAGCGAATACTTGGCTTCGGTCGGTGAAACGAACAAATGGTATCCTTATGTAAAAGCGACTTTGGCAAGCATGCAAGAAGCGCCTGCAACGGAAACTGGAAAAACGATAACACTTGACAAACATGTATGCGCGTCGCTTGAAACCGGTAAACATACCGTTACCATAAGATTTGAAAATGGCATGGAGTTGGCTGCCGACTTGGATGTGTGTGAGGATGTTTAGGTACCAAATTGATTTGGCGATCGGGAGTGGAATCTGAATAATACGGTCAACGGAAGAGGAAGCGGTTAGCTTTAGAGGCCGGTCGGGTTATCGCCGGACTATCGCGGCGACGTATTTTTCAGGCACGTTTAAGTGTAAGCAAGAGCCAGGTCCGGATGGGCCTGGCTTTTGTTTGCTGCATGAAGTTAGCAGGGAAGGGGCTAGCCGTCTCCGCAGCGGGAACCGGCGCTAAACCGTACGATAAATGGCTGGCGGGGCGTAAAATTACGAGCGCCGCATCAACCGATCATCGGCATCGGTACCTCAATGCGGTGGACGCCCTTAGGCTTATAGCCGAGCTCGCCGCTCAGTCCGCATACGTCGGCCAGCAGGTACAGGATGGACAGCCACATTTCTGTCCCTTGCAGCCCCGGAGCATCCGATGGCTCAAGCGTAAAGCTGAAGCCTTGCCCCGGAATCCAACTCGTCAGGACGCGTTCCATCTGCTGCTCCGCCCATTGCTCGATTTCGGGCCGGCGGTAGTCGGTTTGCTTCAAGCATAGCCATAACGGGTGGATGACGTCGAGCACATTGCAGGCGTTGCCAAGATTCGACCGGAAAAAAGCGGCGTTGCGGCTGTGCGCGAGCACCGTATCGATCGCGGCTTGCGGATAGGGCAGCGGCACGCCGAATTGTGCGTAGGTAGCGCGGGTCAGCCGATAGAAGCCGTTGACCGGCTGCAGCCACAACTCCTTAGGCGTCGGTTTGCCCCACAGCCCGGAATACGGGTCGGCATGCAGGAGCAGCCAGCCGAACAAGGCGTCGGGCGTTTGCCGCGACCCGAACTGCTTTCGGTTGAAATATAGTCCGGTTGCATATGCATCGATCCAATCGCCGCAGCTCCATGCATTCGTTTCCCACGGCAGCGCGTCCAGATGACGGTACAATGCCTCCGCCGTCATATCCTCGATGACGCGGATAGGATGGAGGAACGACGCGTCAAGCGTTTCGAGCGCATAGCCTACCGCCAAAATATGATAACGTGATAAGTGGTCCGACATCCTCGCCGGATCGTTCGTTTGCGGATCCGGCAACTTCCAAGGGTCCGGCAGCAGCCCGGTCGCCGGATCTTGGAAGCTTTGCAGCTTGGCGACGAGCGGCTCGCGGCCGAAGCCGGGCGGCAGCCCGCCGAACATCGCGGCAAGCTCGATCGCATCGCACCAGGCCCGCACGGTGCGTACGGAGCCGGGCTGGTTGCGGTAATGCGGCTCGCCGCCTTCGTCCGCGAGGCAGCGCGCCAGCAGCTCCGGCAGCTGCGCAGCGGCCTCGGCGCCGAACCGGCGCAGCCGCACGGCCAGCGCCTGGCGGCTGGCGCCCCGGCCGCCGTCGCTCGCAAGCGCCGCCGCGCGATC
>NZ_QMFB01000044.1 GCF_003285015.1 Paenibacillus contaminans
GTTAAGCCCTCCAGCGCCAATGGTACTTGACCCGCAGGGGTCTGGGAGAGTAGGACGTTGCCAAGCAGCTGACAGCACCTTTACCGAATAATCGGTAGAGGTGCTGTTTTTTGTGTTGCTTTTTATAGGTTGCGTAGGCGGCGTTAACGATGGTAATGTCAAATATGGATAGAATAATACGAAAAACGACAAAATAAGTGTTTTGGAATGTAAAAAACATCCAGCTCAATCGGGAAGGAAGGTTGAACAACAATGAGTTATTTTTTCATTTTCTTAGTTTTACTTTGTACGGCAGTTATTTTGTATATAACCATACATCCGGTATTCGGCGGAAATCCGACCAAGGAACAAAAAGAGACATACAACCGATTTAATAATTACGTAAACGGTAAGTTCGCCAATCAAGTGCCGACAAAGATGAAGATGAGTGCATCCGATATGATTTCTATGGGCAAAGAATATTTTTCAGGCAATAAAGACCGCAATCCTGCAGGTCGAATCCTCGTTTCCGCCATCGATTGGGACAAAATCAAAAGTGAAGAAGACAGTTTAACTTGGTTCGGGCATTCCGCTTTTCTGCTAAGCATCGATAACAAAAAGATACTCGTAGACCCGATGCTGGGTCCGGTCGCTTCGCCCGTTTCTTTTGCAGGAAGCAAGCGCTACAGTGAAGATATGCTGCCCATTATTGATCAAATGCCGCCTATTGACGCTGTTTTTATTACACATGATCATTACGATCACTTAGATTATCCATCTATACGGAAGCTAAAGAGCAAGGTCGGTCATTTCTTCGTTCCTTATGGCGTGCGTGCTCATTTGATTCGATGGGGAGTTGCCAAGGAGAACATTACGGAATTCAATTGGTGGGATGAAACCGAATTCCAAGGCTTGACCGTTGCATTGACGCCTTCCAAACACTTCTCCGGGCGAGGTATTTTTAATAAAGATACGACCTTGTGGGGCGGTTGGGTCATTCTTGGCAAACAAACGCGTTTCTATACCAGCGGGGATGGCGGTTATGATACGCATTTTAAGGAAATCGGAAAAAAATACGGACCATTTGATATCGCTCTAATGGAAGGCGGTCAATACGACAGACGCTGGTCTTGGGTTCATATGACGCCTGAAGAAGCCGTGCAGGCATATAAGGATGTAAATGGGAACAATATGATGCTCGTGCATTGGGGAGCTTTTACCCTTGCTTATCATGGTTGGGCCGAGCCTATCGAACGAGCCTTAATGGAGGCGAAGAAAGCAAATGTGAATCTTATCGCTCCTAAAATCGGCGAAACGGTTCCCTTAAACGGTCATTTATCCGTTCCTATTTCATTATGGTGGAATACATAAGGGAGTAGGCTAATTACGCGACAAGCGGATAAACCTGCCGTATAAGAAAAACAGGAACCGTCAACAATAAATACCGATTCCCTCTTGGCAAATGAAAAAAAAGTGCTATAATAAATTTAAAGTCAAAGAAAGTCAAAGTCAATTTACTTCTGAGGAGGATAGTGAATGCGCAATGTTTCGGAGATCATCGAGCATTACTTGAAACAAACATTACTGCAAAGTCCGAATGGCGTCATTGAAATCCAAAGAAATGATTTGGCCGAACGCTTTCAATGCGTCCCTTCGCAAATTAACTATGTGATCAGCACGCGTTTTACGATTGAGAAAGGCTATCTCGTGGAAAGCAAACGGGGCGGCGGCGGCTACGTCAGGATCCAGAAGGTCGAGCTTAGCTCGCAAGGAACGATTCTCGATCATATTTCGCGTACGGTTGGCGATCACATTGACCAAACTACTGCGGAAGGGCTGATTTATCAGCTGCTGGAAGGCGAATTTATTACAACCCGTGAAGCGAATTTATTTAAAGCGGCGATCTCGAGAGAGGTGCTTGCCTTTAAACTGCCGCTCCGGGACGAAATTCGCGCCACGATTTTGAAGGCGATGTTGATTGCGCTGCTTAGCCGATAGCTGCATAAGCTCATGTTTTGTAGCCTATACAGTTAAGCGTATAGCTCTCAGTAACCTTGAGTACTGCACCCGGTTTGGCTGACGTCAATCATTCCCTTTATATGATAGGAGGCTGATCGTATGAATTGTCAGGAATGCGGAAAGAAGCCGGCCACGCTTCATTTTACGAAGATTGTGGGCGGCGAGAAAACCGAATTCCATATTTGCGAATCATGCGCGCGAGAGAAGGGCGAATTGATTCCTGGTACGGCCAACGGCTTTTCGATCCATAACCTGCTCTCGGGACTGCTCGAGTTCGGACCTTCGACAGGATCCGTAGCATCCAAAATGCAAACGCTCAGGTGCGAGCAATGCGGACTAACGTATTCGCAATTCAGCAAGCTCGGGCGATTTGGCTGCAGCTCGTGTTATCGGCATTTCGAAGAACGGCTGGATCCGTTATTTAAACGCGTACACGGCAATACGGTTCACGTCGGGAAAGTGCCTAAACGTACCGGCGGGCTCATAAAATATAAAAGGGAGCTCGAGCAGTTGAAGCGCGAGTTGTCCTTCCACATCGAGCGCGAGGAATTCGAGAATGCGGCCGAAGTCCGCGATCAAATTCGCGAGCTTGAGAAAAAAATAGCGGGTTTGTAAAGGAGGCGATCGAGAATGGCGCTGGAGCGCTTTGTCAACGAGGCATCGAGCGAGTGGATGAAATGCGGAGGGCCTGATGGCGATATCGTTATCAGCAGCCGGATTCGGATCGCGCGCAATTTGCAAAGCTATCCGTTTCCGATGCTGGCGACGAATCAACAATCCCAGGAAGTGCTTGATCAAGCGGCAAACGTAGTCAATAGCGGCGACCTGCAGGAGATCGGCGACTTTACGTTGATTCCGCTCTCGGACTTGAACGAAGTCGAGAAAAAGGTGTTCGTGGAAAAGCATTTGATCAGCCCCGCGCTTGCAAACGAATCGCGTAACGGAGCGGTTATGCTTAGCGGGAACGAGTCGATCAGCATTATGATCAACGAGGAAGATCATTTACGGATTCAGTGCCTTCGGGCGGGATTTCAGGTTCAGGAAGCGTGGGAGACCGCGAATCAAATCGACGATATTTTTGAAACCCACTTGGGTTATGCATTCGATGAAAACCGCGGTTATTTGACAAGCTGTCCGACAAATGTCGGAACAGGCATTCGGGCTTCCGTCATGATTCACTTGCCGGCGCTTGTGGTAACCCAGCAAATCAATCGTATTTTATCCGCTATTACCCAGGTCGGGCTTGCCGTGCGCGGCTTATATGGAGAAGGCAGCGAAGCGATCGGCAATTTATTTCAAATATCGAACCAAATTACTTTAGGTCAATCGGAAGATGAAATTATCGAAAATCTGCATAGTGTAGTAAGACAGATTATCGAGCATGAACGTGCGGCGCGCGCCAAGCTGCTCTCCGAATCGGGCCATCGGTTGGCGGATCGGGTGTATCGTTCCTACGGTATTTTATCCCATGCCATCATCATGGATTCGAAGGAGGCGGCGCAGCGTTTGTCGGATGTTCGGCTCGGACTCGATCTCGGCATCTTGAAGAACGGCTCGGCACAAGCGCTGAACGAGCTTCTTGTGATGACGCAGCCGGGTTTTTTACAGCAATATGCAGGAAAAAAGCTGACGCCTGAAGAAAGAGATATTCGAAGAGCGGAATTAATTCGCCGGCAGCTTGCCCAGCAAAGCTCTTGAATATCTTCTCGTTAAGGAAACAGGCTTGACAACCCACGTATAACGGAGGTGCGAAGCATGATGTTTGGCAGATTTACGGAACGTGCGCAGAAAGTGTTGGCCCTTGCACAAGAAGAGGCGGTAAGGTTAGGCCATAATAATATCGGAACCGAGCACATTTTGCTTGGCTTGATCCGGGAAGGCGAAGGCATTGCGGCAAAAGCGCTTATCGCGCTGGGACTGGACCTCGAAAAAATTCAGGACGAAGTGGAGGCGCTCATTGGCCGCGGTCAAGAGCAGCCGACCAATATCGCTTATACGCCGAGAGCCAAGAAGGTCATTGAGCTTTCGATGGATGAAGCGCGCAAGCTGGGACATACGTATGTGGGAACGGAGCATATCTTGCTCGGTCTCATTCGGGAAGGTGAAGGCGTCGCTGCGCGTGTGCTCAACAACCTCGGCGTCTCGCTTAATAAAGCTCGTCAGCAAGTGCTGCAGCTGCTCGGCAGCAGCGAGGCCGTATCGACCAATCACGGTACGCCTACGAATGCAAGCACGCCGACGCTGGACGGCTTGGCCAGAGATTTGACTTCCTATGCGAAAGAAGGCAATCTCGATCCTGTCATCGGCCGCGGGAAAGAAATCGAGCGCGTCATACAGGTGTTAAGCCGCCGTACCAAAAACAACCCGGTGCTGATCGGCGAACCGGGCGTCGGTAAAACGGCGATTGCCGAAGGCTTGGCGCAGCGCATCGTCAATAATGAAATTCCCGAAACACTGCGCGATAAACGGGTTATGACGCTGGATATGGGATCGGTCGTAGCAGGCACGAAATATCGCGGCGAGTTCGAAGACCGTTTGAAAAAAATTATGGACGAAATTCGTCAAGCAGGGAATATCATTCTGTTCATCGACGAGCTTCATACGTTGATCGGTGCAGGCGGAGCGGAAGGCGCGATCGATGCCTCGAATATTCTTAAACCTTCCCTTGCGCGCGGCGAGCTTCAGTGCATCGGAGCTACGACGCTCGACGAATATCGCAAATATATCGAGAAAGACGCCGCTCTGGAGCGCCGGTTCCAACCGATTTCGGTGGATCAGCCGACGCCGGAGGAAGCGATTCAAATTTTGCACGGGCTGCGTGACCGCTATGAAGCGCATCATCGTGTGAAAATAACGGACGAAGCGATCGTGCAAGCCGTTAAGCTTTCGGACCGGTATATTACGGACCGGTTCCTGCCTGACAAAGCGATCGACCTGATCGACGAGGCCGGCTCGAAAGTGAGGCTGCATTCCTTCACGGTACCGCCGAATTTGAAGCAGCTTGAGAGCAAGCTCGAAGACGTGCGCAAAGAGAAGGACGCTGCAGTGCAAAGCCAGGAGTTCGAGAAAGCCGCTTCCTTGCGCGATACCGAGCAGAAGCTGCGCGAAGAGCTGGACTTGACGAAGAACGAGTGGAAGGAAAAGCAAGGCCGTACCGATTCCCAGGTGACGCCGGAAGATATTGCGCAGGTTGTGGCCAGCTGGACCGGTATTCCGGTAAGCAAGCTTGCTGAGGAAGAAACCGACCGTCTTCTTAAAATGGAATCGATCCTTCACGATCGTGTTATCGGCCAAGAAGAAGCGGTTAAAGCGGTCAGCCGGGCTATTCGCCGGGCAAGAGCAGGCCTCAAGGATCCGAAGCGTCCGATCGGCTCGTTCATTTTCCTCGGTCCTACGGGCGTCGGTAAAACGGAGCTTGCGCGGGCGCTTGCCGAATCGATGTTCGGCGACGAGAATGCCGTCATCCGCATCGATATGTCGGAGTACATGGAGAAGCATTCGACCTCCCGTCTGGTCGGGGCCCCTCCGGGATACGTCGGCTATGAGGAAGGCGGACAATTGACCGAGAAGGTTCGCCGCAAGCCGTACTCCGTCGTTCTTCTCGACGAAATCGAGAAGGCGCATCCGGAAGTGTTCAATATCCTGCTTCAAGTGCTTGAAGACGGAAGGCTTACCGATTCCAAGGGACGGACGGTCGACTTCCGCAATACGCTGATCATTATGACGTCGAATGTCGGCGCCGATATGATCAAGAAAAACACGACGCTTGGCTTTACGGCCGGAAACGACTCGTCGAAGGATTACAACAACATGAAGGACCGCGTCATGGGCGAGCTCAAAAAGAGCTTCCGTCCGGAGTTCCTTAACCGGATCGACGAGATCATCGTGTTCCACTCGCTCGACGAGAAGCATATCGCCGAAATCGTTACGCTTATGGCGGAAGAGCTGCGCAAGCGGCTTAAAGAGCACGAGGTCGACTTCCTGTTGACGGATGCGGCCAAAGCTTTCCTCGCCAAGGAAGGGTTCGACCCGACCTACGGCGCGCGTCCTCTGCGCAGAGCGATCCAGAAGCATATCGAGGACCGGTTGTCCGAAGAGCTGCTTAAGGGCAATATCGAGAAGGGCGATCATCTGACGATTGACGAACGCGAAGGCGAATTGGTCGTTTTGAGAAATGAACCGGCTGTCATTCAGCCGTAAGCCTTAAATAAGTAAGAAGCATCTTGCGGAGTCGCCGGATTCCGCAAGATGCTTTTTTTTGTTTTATCGGTAAAGAATAGTACTGGACGGGCGTTGAATCTCAATACGATGGGCCGTCTAGCGCAACCGTTGCAACTTCACCGCTGTATGTATCGTCTAGAAAAAGCGATGGAGCCGTTTGGCCGGAACGCGGGATTTTGTCGAATGCCTATATAAAAATAGGAAATGAAAGGGGTTTTCTCCCCTTGTGCAAAATGGTACAATTTTGAGTGACATATCGGAACGGATCGATTTGCGAAGAACAGGAGATGGCAATGGCTAAACCGAAAACGAAATTTTGCTGCCAGGAGTGCGGCTTCGAAACGCCGAAATGGCTGGGCAAATGCCCGGGCTGCCAGGCATGGAACAGTATGGTCGAAGAAGTGGAGACGGTGGTCAAGACGCAAGGATTTCAGTCGCCGCATCTTCGGACGCAAGAAAAGCCGACTTCGATCATACATATAGAAAGTGCGCGCGAACCGCGCGTGTTGACGGACAATCAGGAGCTAAACCGGGTACTGGGCGGCGGAATCGTTCCGGGATCACTTATCCTTGTGGGAGGAGATCCGGGAATCGGCAAATCGACGCTTTTGCTGCAAACGTCATTTGCGCTGACCGAGAAAAATCTGAAGGTGCTTTATATATCCGGGGAGGAATCATCCCGGCAGATCAAGCTGCGGGCGGATCGCTTGGAAGTTACATCGGAACAATTGTTCGTATTGTGTGAAACGAATGTAGAGCTTATCCTCGAAGCGGTCGAACAGGAGCAGCCGGACTTTATCGTCATCGATTCGATTCAAACGGTCTATCATCCGGCCATCGCTTCGGCTCCGGGCAGCGTTTCGCAGGTTCGGGAATGCACATCCCATTTTATGCGCATAGCTAAGACGAAAGGGATTGCAACCGTCCTCGTCGGACATGTTACAAAAGAGGGTGCGATCGCGGGTCCGAGGCTGCTCGAGCATATGGTCGACTGCGTGCTTTATTTCGAAGGAGAGCGGCATCATTCGTACCGTCTTCTGCGGGCTGTGAAAAACCGTTTCGGATCGACGAATGAAATCGGGATTTTTGAAATGCTCGAGTCCGGGCTGGTGGAAGTAAACAACCCGTCGGAGCTTTTTCTATCGGAACGGCCTATAGGGGTTTCAGGCTCTACGGTGGTCGCCAGCATGGAAGGAACGCGGCCGGTACTGGTGGAGCTGCAAGCGCTCGTTTCGCCGACGAATTTCCCGACGCCGAGAAGAATGTCGACCGGTGTCGATCACAATCGGCTGTCGCTCATTATAGCGGTGCTCGAGAAAAGAATGGGCATGTTTTTGCAAAATCAAGACGCGTTTCTGAATGTGGCGGGCGGTGTGAAGCTGGATGAGCCGGCAGTCGATTTGGCGATTGCGGTCAGCATCGCATCGAGCTTTCGTGATAAACCGACGGAGCCTTACGACGTGGTGTTCGGCGAGATCGGCTTGACAGGAGAAGTGCGCGGCGTGTCGCGCGTGGACCAGCGCGTGAAGGAAGCGCAGAAGCTCGGCTTTAAACGCGTTATTTTACCGGAGAAGAGCTTGAAGGGCTGGACGCAGCCGAAAGGCATCGAAATCGTAGGGGTTAACACGGTGACGGAGGCGCTTGCGCAAGCGCTGCGATAGGCTGAAGACAAAGGGGGGTCACTGATGGAGAAAAAAGATGATGTCATGAGCTTGCTGCTGCAAATGGTAGCGCCAGGCACGATGTTCAGGGACGGCCTGGAAAACGTGCTGCGCGCCAAAACGGGCGGTCTCATCGTAGTCGGCTACAGTCCTGAAGTCATGGAGATTGTGGACGGAGGATTTTCGATCAATTGCGATTTTTCGCCGAACTATTTGTACGAGCTTGCCAAAATGGACGGAGCTATTATTATAAGCGAAGATTTAAAACGGATCTTGTATGCCAATACGCAGTTGATCCCCGATTCGTCGATATCGTCGATCGAAACCGGCATTCGTCACCGGACGGCGGAACGCGTGGCCAAGCAGACGGGAAAGCTTGTCGTATCGATTTCCCAAAGACGTAACGTCATCACGCTGTATCAAGGCAACTTGCGCTATGCGCTCAAGGATATCGGCGTCATTCTAACAAAAGCGAATCAGGCAATCCAAACGCTCGAAAAATATAAATCGGTACTCGATCAAACGTTGACGAACCTTGGGGCGTCCGAATTCGAGGAGCTGGTCACGCTGCACGACGTCACAAATGCGCTGCAGCGCATCGGCATGGTGCTGAAAATACGTTCGGAAATCCGCAAGTACATTAACGAGCTTGGGACGGAAGGCCGTTTGATCAGCATGCAGCTGGACGAACTCGTTGCCGGGACGGAGCAGGAGGAGCTATTCCTCGTCAAGGACTATTGCAAAGACTTGGCTGAAGACAAGGTGCGGGATATTCGCGCGGGTCTCCGTAAGCTGGGACCCGAGGAAGTGCTCGATCATCACCATATTGCCCGCTTGCTCGGGTTCATGCACTCCAACTCCGTTCTCGAAGAGCCGGTGTCTCCGCGGGGCTTCCGCATTTTGAGCAAAATTCCGCGGCTGCCGTCGATCATTATATACAATTTGGTCGAACGTTTCGAATGTTTGCCGCATGTGATGATGGCGACCATCGAAGAGCTGGATGAGGTAGACGGGATCGGCGAGGTTCGCGCGCGGACGATCAAAGAAGGGCTGAAGCGGATTCAGGACCAGGTCCTGATTGACAGACATATCTAAATTGCATACAATCAGAGGGTTAGGGTAAAGTTAACATTGAGGTGAACGACGAATGCTGAAGAAGTCTGTTCCCAACATATTTACAGTAGCCAATCTGTTTATGGGGATTATTGCAATCATACTTGTGTTCAATGATACACCGGTGTTTGATAGCATAGATAATGCAAACCTGGCGGCCATCATGGTCATTATAGCCATGCTGATGGACGGCATCGACGGGCGGGTGGCCCGCGCGCTTAACGTGACGAGCGAATTCGGCAAAGAACTCGATTCGTTATCTGATGTCATTTCCTTCGGGGTAGCGCCGGCTTTTATTATGTACGTAGTCGCTTTTAGCGATCTGAATCCTGCGACAGCATGGATCACGACTGCGATTTTCCCGATTTGCGGAGCTTTGCGATTGGCGCGATTCAATGTCGTGCAGAGCACGCCGGGTTACTTCATAGGCTTGCCGATTCCTGCGGCGGGCGGCATTCTTTGTACGCTTGCCTTGTTCCACCAAGAGCTGAATTCCTACTTTTTGGCCGCCTGCACATTGTTTCTGTCGTATCTGATGGTCAGCAAGGTCAAATATCCGAGCTTCAAGAAAGTGGCTCTTCCCAAAGTAGCCGTATGGATTCTGATGCTCATCGTCGTGGTGGCGGTTGTAGTCGTAATCATGTACCCGCATTACTTGACGAGGATGGTATTTGTGCCGCTTGTCATTTACGCGCTGTGGGGAACGTTCCAAGGCTTGAAGCGCAAACGCTGATGCCGCGCATAAACAATCGAAAAAGCTCGAAAATAAAAAGCATTTATTTTCTCCGAATCGGGAAAGTAAATGCTTTTTTTGTGCGTTTGAAATAGACGGATTTGAGTTAGGACAGGTTGAATAAGCCGAGCGTCGAGCATTTTTTGGATTCGTTCTCGACGATCTGCTCCAGGTCGACTTCAAGCAGATTGCAAAGCGATGCCATATAAAACAAATTTTTGCCGAGCTCGTTACCAACGATTTCACGGCAATGCTCGCAGAGGCGTCCCTCCACATGGGTTTCAAGCTGAAGCTTCGCTTCGTCGAGCGACATATCGGGCGCGTATTCTTGCTTGCCGGCGTTAACCGCAATACAGCCGCATTCCGTGATCGATTTCGTCACAGCACGGTTGGCAGCCGCGTTCGACTGCTGGAATTTAGACAGTACATCCAATAAACTGCGGTGACGGAGCAACAGGTCTGAAACTTGCTCTTGGAATTGATGTAACGTCATCGTGCTCAATCCACTCACCTCGTATCATCGATTCGGCACGTTCCCGCAAAAGAAAATCGTCTTCGGAAGCGCGCACTACGTTTTCGAAGAAAACGGCTACGGAAGCATCCCCTCTGGTTCCATTATATAGGAGACGGCTTGTCAATTCAATTTCGGTCCGTTTAGCTTGGAACGATTTGGTTCATACTGATAACGATTCGTATTCTATCAATCACATTCAGGGGGTGACGCACATGACCAAAAGATGGCTGCAATTACTTGCGGCGGCGGCAGGCGGCATTATGGGTTATCATTGGCTGGAATCAATCGGAGGACCGTTTTTTCAGTGGGTAACGACAATCTTTGGCATAAGCGACATACAAGGCAAACCGTTTTGGATGATGGGGATTGGCATGCTGGTATTTTTTGCGGCTGCGGTTTGGGTCAGCGAATATGGCATGAGGCTGGTGCGTAAAGGCGAAGAGTCGGTATCGCGCGTGCCGTTTGCCAATCTGGTGTCGGGATTGCTCGGCTTAATTATCGGGCTGCTCATCTCGGTGCTGCTGTTTCCGTCGCTTGAGAAAATCAGTGCAGGCGGTTCTTTTGTGCCGATAATCGTTACGTTTGCGCTAGGGGGGTACGGTTTTCGTTTCGGGTATACGAAAAAGGACGATATTACCGCATTTATATCCTTGATTCGCATCGGCAAGGAGCCGGAAGCCGGTAAGAAGCGGCCGGAGGAGCATAAAATTTTGGATACGAGCGTCATCATCGACGGCCGGATCGCGGATATATGCAAAACCGGATTTATCGAAGGAACGCTGGTGATACCGGAATTCGTCCTGGAGGAGCTCCAGCATATCGCGGATTCATCCGATCTGCTGAAGCGTAACCGGGGACGCCGGGGGCTCGACATTCTCAACAAAATCCAGAAAGAGCTCGAAGTGAAGGTGCTGATCTACGAAGGCGATTTCGAAGAGATTTCCGAGGTGGACAGCAAGCTGGTGCGTTTGGCGAAGGTGCTTGGCGGGAAGGTCATCACGAACGATTTTAATCTTAACAAGGTATGCGAGCTGCAGGGCGTTCCGGTGCTGAATATCAACGATTTGGCCAACGCCGTCAAGCCGGTCGTGCTGCCCGGAGAGGAAATATTCGTGCAGGTTATCAAGGACGGCAAAGAGTACGGGCAAGGCGTCGCCTATTTGGACGACGGTACGATGATCGTGGTCGAAGGCGGCCGCGAATACATCGGAACGACGATGGAGGTCATGGTGACAAGCGTCCTTCAGACGTCCGCGGGCCGCATGATATTCGCCAAGCCGAAACTGTTGGAAAAAGCGCAGTAAAACGTTTATGATAGGAAGAAGCGTATGCCGCCGCTTTGCTTTTGCAGAGCTGCGATGCTTCGCCTAAATGTTTTACGGGAGAGTAGCGATGGGGAAACTTGGCGTTGTCGTCGTAGCGGCGGGCAGAGGCACGCGCATGCGCACGGCGGAAAGCAAACAATACTTAATGATCGAAGGCAAAACCATTCTTGCACATACGCTGGAGACGTTTCAGCATCTTCCCGAAGTGGACGAAATCGTCGTCGTTTCGGGTCAAGGGGATGAAGAAAGGTGCTGGGACGACGTCCGGCGGCATGATATAACGAAAGTGAGCCGCGTAGTAAGCGGCGGCAAGGAGCGTCAGCACTCCGTATATAACGGATTGCTTGCGCTTTCGGAAGGCGTCGAAGATGTGCTCGTCCACGATGCGGTTCGGCCGTTCGCGGAGCCGGAGCACATTTTGGCTTGTTGGCGCAAAGCTTGCGAAGCCGGTGCCGCCGTGCTTGCCGTGCCGGTGAAGGACACGATTAAGGTCGTAGGCGAAGACGGTACGATTCAATCTACGCCGAACCGGCGCAGCTTGTGGGCGATACAAACCCCGCAGGCTTTTCGTCTGTCTGCGCTTATTCGGGCGCATCGCGAGGCGGAGGCGGCGGAGTTTGTCGGAACCGACGATGCGATGCTTGTCGAAAGGATCGGCATGCAGGTGTCCGTAGTCGAAGGAAGCTACGACAATATCAAAATTACGACGCCGGAAGACTTGCCGCTTGCGGAGTGGCTTTTGCATAAACGGAGAGGAGTTCGTTCCACATGATTCGGGTAGGACAAGGGTTTGACGTTCATCAGCTGGCCGAGGGCCGCAAATGTATTATCGGCGGTGTCGAAATCCCGTTCGAAAAAGGGCTTTTGGGCCATTCCGACGCCGACGTGCTGCTGCATACGATCAGCGACGCGGTGCTCGGCGCGCTGGCGCTTGGCGATATCGGCAAGCATTTTCCCGACACGGATCCGGCCTTTAAAGATGCGGACAGCCTTAAGCTGCTCATCCATGTATGGGGCTTGGTGAAGGAACGCGGCTACCGGCTCGGCAACGTCGATGCGACGATCATTGCGCAGAAGCCGAAGATGGCGCCGTATATTCCTGCAATGGTCGAGATTATCGCAAAGGCGCTGGAAGCGGATGTCTCGCAGGTCAACGTCAAGGCGACGACGACGGAGTGGCTCGGCTTCACCGGGCGCGGGGAAGGCATAGCGGCGCAGGCGGTCGTATGCCTCGTTCAAGAGACGAAATAGCCGGTGCGATTTTATGCAGGCCGTTTATTTGAGCATGGCATCTATGCTATGATGACAGGATAACCGAAATCGGAAGTAGCAAGACATACAGATTAGGGGGGACGACGGATGACGCAAGAAGTACGCGTAAGATACGCTCCGAGTCCGACGGGGCATCTTCATATCGGAAATGCGAGGACGGCACTTTTTAACTATTTGTTTGCACGTCATCATAACGGTAAATTTATTATTCGTATCGAAGATACCGATGTTAAAAGGAATGTTGCTGGCGGCGAAGAAAACCAATTGACTTATCTCCATTGGCTTGGAATCGATTGGGACGAAAGCGTCGATGTCGGCGGAGAATACGGACCCTACCGGCAAACCGAACGGCTCGATATTTACCGTCAGTACTGGCAGCAGCTTCTTGATAGCGGCAAGGCCTATAGATGCTACTGCACAGAAGAAGAGCTGGAGCAGGAGCGGGAAGAACAAACCGCACGCGGCGAGATGCCGCGCTATTCCGGAAAACATAGGGATCTGACCGAAGAGCAGCGTCAAGCGTTCGAGGCGGAGGGGCGCGTGCCGAGTATTCGTTTTCGCGTGCCGGAGGGCCGTACGTACACGTTCGATGACATGGTAAAAGGAACGATTTCGTTCGAGTCCGATGTGAGCGGAGATTTTGTCATCGTCAAGAAGGATGGCATCCCAACTTACAATTTTGCCGTTGTGCTCGACGATTACCTGATGAAAATTACCCACGTATTACGCGGGGAAGATCATATATCGAACACGCCGCGCCAGCTGATGATTTATGAAGCACTAGGCTGGGAGCCGCCTCAATTCGGACATATGACGCTGATCGTAAATGAGAGCCGGAAAAAACTGAGCAAGCGCGACGAGTCGATCATTCAGTTTATCGAGCAATACGATGATCTCGGCTTCTTACCGGAAGCGATGTTCAATTTTATCGCCCTGCTTGGCTGGTCTCCGGAAGGTGAGGACGAAATGTTCTCGCGTGAGGAATTGATCAAGGTCTTTACGGCTAATCGCCTTTCCAAAAGTCCGGCGGTTTTCGATACGAATAAACTTAACCATATCAACAACCAATACATGAAAACGGTCGACCTGCCGCGTCTGATCGATCTGTGCGTGCCGTACTTGCAAAAAGCGGGCTTCCTCCCGCAGATGCTGAGCGCGGAGCAGCAGGAATGGGCCGCGGCGCTCGTCGCGCTGTACCAGGAGAAGCTGACATACGGCTCGGAAATCGCCGGCATGGCCGAGTTGTTCTTCCGTGACGACGTCACGTTCGACGAAGAGTCGAAAGCGCTGCTGGCGGAGCCGCATGTGCCGGCCGTAGCCGCCGCTTTCCTGCAGCAGGTCGAGCAATCGGCGGACTTCGCGCCCGAAACGATCGGCGCGATGCTGAAGCAGGTGCAGAAGGATACGGGATATAAGGGCAAGCAGCTGTTCATGCCGACCCGTGTGGCGCTGACCGGGCAAATGCACGGCCCCGACTTGAACAAAACGATCGCTTTGCTGGGGAAAGAAAAAGTAACCGGCCGTCTGCGGAACTTATTGTCATAACGGCAGGGAAGTTATATACTGTGAATTAATAATCGTTTTTGCGTTGATCAGGAGAGTACGAGCAAGACCGGGATTCCAGAGAGGATATTCGGACGCCCTAGCGGCGCCCGGCTGAGAAATATCCATTCCGTCTGCGAGGAAGTGCACCTGTGAGCAGTAAGGTCGAACGCGATCCGTACGAGCGGAAGCGTCGCATTTTGCCGGTAAGCCGGCAAGGGCGTGCAAGTAGACTTTGCCGGGCAGCTCCGATAAAGGCTAATGAAGCGGGCGGCCGAACGGCTGCTTAAGCAGAGTGGGACCGCGTGACAAAGCGCCTCTGCAGCATGTTTTCATGCTGCGGGGGCTTTTTATATTTCTCGGAAGGCATTGATGGGAGGATGGTGAAGCGTCATGTTAAGCAGCATGAAGTCCGACGTTCGGGCGGTATTCGATAACGACCCGGCGGCGCGAAGTGTTTTTGAGGTCGTGTTTACGTATTCCGGTCTCCATGCGATTTGGTTTCACCGGATCGCCCATTGGTTTTACAGGAGGAAATGGTACACGATCGCCCGAATCATCTCGCAAACGAGCCGCTTTATTACCGGAATCGAAATTCATCCCGGCGCGAGAATCGGCAGACGGTTTTTTATCGACCACGGAATGGGGGTTGTCATCGGGGAAACGTGCGAAATCGGCGATGATGTCGTCATGTACCACGGCGTTACGCTTGGTGGAACGGGGAAAGAGAGAGGGAAGAGGCACCCGACCGTCGGCAGCAACGTAGTCATTTCCGCCGGCGCGAAAGTTTTAGGCTCGTTCACGGTTGGCGATAATTCCCGTATAGGGGCAAACGCCGTCGTGCTCAGCGAGGTGCCGCCGAACAGCACGGTCGTCGGACCGAAGGCGCGCATCGTCAAAATGGACGGCGTTCGCGTCGATAAGCTCGACCACGCCAAGAACGTTCCGGATCCCGTCGTCGACATCATGCGTCAGATGCAGCAGCAAATCGACGAGCTGAAGGAAGCCTGGGCGCAGGAGAAAACGCAAGTGAACGGTTTGAAGGCGACATTGGAGCAGGAGCGCGACCGTTATGCCGTTCTGCTGACGAAGCTCAAGGAGGAGCGGGTGGCCGGCTTTCAGGCCGCGCTTGATGAAGCCAAATGATTTTCGAATATGCCAATTGGAGGAATAAACGTGTCATTGAAGGTGTATAACACGATTTCGCGGACCAAAGAGGTATTCGTCCCTCTTACGCCGGGGAAAGTAAACATGTATGTGTGCGGACCGACGGTTTATGATTACATTCATATCGGAAATGCCCGGCCGCTTATCTTTTTCGACGTCGTACGCCGTTATTTGCAGGCTTCGGGCTACGATGTCAAATACGTCGTGAATTTCACGGACGTCGACGACAAGCTGATCCGGAAGGCGGAGCAAATAGGAAGCACCGTCCCCGAGGTGGCGGAACGCTTCATCGAAGCATTCTTCGACAATACGCATTCGCTCGGCATCAAGGATGCGATCCACCCGCGGGTTACGGAAAACATCGGCGAGATCGTAGCTTTCGTGCAATCGCTCGTGGATAAAGGGGTTGCTTACGAGAGCGGCGGGGACGTATACTTCCGCACATCGAAGTTTCCCGAATACGGCAAGGTGTCGCATCAGAACCTGGATGAGCTGCAGTTTGGCATTCGCGTAGAGGTCGGCGACCTGAAAGAAAATCCGCAGGATTTCGTGCTCTGGAAAAGCGCGAAGCCAGGTGAAATATTTTGGGCTAGCCCATGGGGGAACGGACGTCCGGGCTGGCATATCGAATGCTCGGCGATGGTCCATAAATATTTGGGCGAAACGATCGACATTCACGGCGGCGGCCAGGATCTTCAGTTTCCGCATCACGAATGCGAAGTGGCGCAAACCGAATCGCTCACGGGTAAGCCGATGGCGAACTACTGGATGCATAACGCATACCTCAACATCAACAATGAAAAAATGTCCAAATCGCTTGCCAACGGGTTGACGGTCAAGGATATTTTGACGAAAACGTCGCCGCAGGCGGTCCGGTTCCTGATGCTGTCGACGCATTACCGCAACCCGCTCAACTTCAGCGACGATTCGATCAAGCAAGCGGAAAGCGGCATCGAGCGGCTGGCGAACAGCATAGCCAATGTGAAGCATAGGCTGCAGAACGCGGCGGCGGACAGTGCGGAAGTCGACGCCGAGCTTGCGAAAGCGGTCGAAGCGATCGACGCGTATTTCCGGCAAAAGATGGACGATGATTTCAATACGCCCGATGCGATTACGGCCATGTTCGAGCTAGCCGGCGAGGCGAACCGGTATTTGCAGCATCCGAGCGTGACGAAAGCGTCGCTTGAGCTTGTTTTGCGGCAATTCGAAACGATCGACGATGTGATCGGTATTTTGCCGAAGCAGGAAGAGGTGCTGCTGGACGAGGAAGTCGAACGGCTGATCGCCGAGCGCAACGAAGCGCGCAAACAGAAAAACTGGGCGCGGGCCGATGAGATTCGCAACCTGCTGACGGCGCAAGGGATTTTGCTTGAAGATACGCCGCAAGGGTTGCGCTGGCGCAGAAAGTAGCGGAAGATGGAAATAAGCGCATTTTCATTCCCGCCGTCCAAATCGCCTAACCTGCTTCACCCGCTCGTTCTCGCTTATGTCGGCGATGCCGTCTATGAAGCGTTCGTCCGCGAATTTGTCGTCTCGCTGGCCAATCACAGGCCGAATCATATGCACCGGCTGGCGACGCGCTTCGTTTCGGCGGGAGGGCAAGCGAAATCGCTGGAAGCGCTGATGGATCGGCTCACGCAGGAAGAGCTTGATATCGTCATGCGGGGGCGCAATGCCAAATCGGGCTCGGTCCCGAAGAACGCCGATGTGCTTGTCTACCGGCATAGCACCGCATTCGAGTGCTTGGTAGGTTATCTTTATTACTCGCAGCGGTTCGAGAGGCTGCATGAATTGCTGAGCGCAGCTGTCGGCGTTCATGCGGCCGATGCCGCCAAATAGATTAACGGTTCCGTGCCCGCTATCGGCTCGTCTATCAGGAGGATTAACATGGAAGAAGAAATGATTGCCGGGAAGCACTCCGTACTGGAGGCGCTTCGTTCCGGCCGCACGATCAACAAAATATGGATTGCGGACAATGCGCAGAAGCATCTTACGCTGCCGATTCTCGCAGAGGCCAAAGCTTCAGGCGTCATCGTGCAGACGGCGGATAAGCGCAAGCTTGACCAGATGGCCGAAGGCGTGCAGCATCAAGGCGTCGTTGCCCAGGTCGCCGCGTACGCGTATGCGGAGGTCGACGATTTGATCGCCCGCGCCAAGGAGAAGGGAGAGCAGCCGTTCTTGCTTCTGCTGGACGAAATCGAGGACCCGCATAACTTGGGATCGATACTTCGTACAGCCGAATGCACCGGCGTGCATGGCATCATCATCCCCAAGCGCAGGGCGGTAGGGCTCACGGCCACCGTGTCCAAAACGTCGGCCGGAGCCGTAGAATACGTTCCGGTAGCCCGGGTTACGAATTTGGCGCAAACGATCGAAGATTTAAAAGAGCGGGGCGTTTGGATCGCCGGAGCCGATGTCGATGCAAAGCAAGAGCTGTACCGCAATGACTTCACGATCCCGATCGCCATCGTGATCGGCAACGAAGGGCGGGGAATCGGACGGTTGATTAAACAAAAATGCGATTTCCTCGTCAAGCTGCCGATGTTCGGCCAACTGAATTCGCTTAACGCCTCGGTTGCCGCCTCCGTCTTTATGTACGAAGTTGTGCGCCAGCGCCATGCGAAGGGGTAACCCTTAACCCGAATGGAAGAAGTGCTTATTGTCGACGGATACAACATCATCGGGGCGTGGCCGGACCTGCAGAGATTGAAGGATATCGACCTGGAAGAAGCGCGGGACAAGCTGATCGGGCTGCTGTCCGATTATCAAGCGTACTCCGGGATGAAAGTGTTTATCGTGTTCGATGCGCATCAGGTGTCGGGACTTGGCGGGAAGTATACGCAGCATAAGCTGAAGATCATGTATACGAAAGAGAAAGAGACGGCGGACGAACTGATCGAGCGGCTCGTCAACGAGTGGATCGCCCGGCGAAGGCGCATTTATGTGGCTACTTCCGACATGACCGAACAGAACGTTATTTTCGGCAAAGGCGCGCTGCGGATAACGGCCCGCGAGCTGCTTGTGAAAGTGAACGAGAGCCGGAAGGAAGTCAGGCGTTCGATCGATGACGGGCGCCAGACCCGCAAAAACGCAGTAGACTACCATTTAAGCGATGAAGCGAAGTCGATTCTTGAAAAATGGCGCAGGGGCAAGTGATTGGCAATTTCCAGCTAGTTGACGATAATCGAAACGCTCATGTATACTAAGTTGTAAGTTTGTTGCGTTTTTCCTTGGTTTATCTGAAAGCATGCCGGATAAGCGGCGGCTTTCTACCTGCGGTAAACGCCAGCGTCGAAGACGCCGGTTGCCGTTAATCCATAGTCTGTCGGAAAGCATATCGCGGAAACGGATCTACCTACAGTAAACGCCATTAAAGGCGCCGGTAGACCTTTATCCTTGTATGCCGTAAGCTCGGCGGCGATAGGCTCCCCCCGGAGCAGTCGCCTTAACGCCAATGCCACAAAAGACCATGATGCCGTCTAGCGATCGGAACTTCGTAATCGGCGGTGCCTTCGGTAACACAAATAAGCGAAGGTCGACAGTTGTAAGCCTTACAGGCCGGGCCGGAGGGATTTTTTTGTGAGTGTTAACCTCAAAGATTTGAGCATGCATCAATTCGAGCACAAATCCGATGAAGACAATGTCGAGGCGGTCCGTCACGGCAGTGCGGAAGCACTGGAGTTTCTCATTAACAAATACAAAAATTTCGTAAGGGCGAAGGCGCGCTCTTATTTTTTAATCGGTGCCGACCGTGAAGATATCGTGCAGGAAGGCATGATTGGGCTGTACAAGTCCATTCGCGATTTTCGCGGGGACAAGCTGGCATCCTTTAAGGCGTTTGCCGAGCTCTGCATCACTCGTCAAATCATTACGGCGATCAAGACGGCCACCCGCCAGAAGCACATTCCCCTCAACTCCTACGTCTCCTTGGACAAGCCTATTTACGATGAGGATTCCGACCGTACGCTGCTAGACGTTATTTGCGGTTCGCGGGTATCCGACCCGGAAGAGCTGATTATCAATCAAGAGGAGTTCAGCGGTCTTGAGGATAAGATGGGAGAGCTGCTTAGCGATTTGGAGCGGCGTGTTCTGATGCTGTATTTGGATGGCAGATCGTATCAAGAAATTGCCGTAGATTTGGACCGTCATGTAAAATCGATCGACAACGCGCTGCAGCGCGTGAAACGGAAGCTCGAACGTTATCTGGAAGTTAGAGATTTGCAGTAAGCGGCACCCTATTCGAAATCGAAGCGGGGTGCTGTTTGTGTTTAAATGGAATAACAGCTAGGTTTGAAGAGCGTTCGTTCGGTCAATACTGATGGGAGGTTTCGCGGGACACCGGGTTATGTTGCCTTCCTTGACACGCTTAGTTGATTGTGATAAAGTATTGCAGGTAGCCCTAAATTGTCGCGCCTTTCCCGGGACAATTAGGGTTCTTTAATCGAGGTTGTCTTGGGAGGTGTAAACATGCGGGTAATCATTACGCTGGCATGCACGGATTGCAAGCAACGCAACTATGCGTCCAATAAGAACAAGCGGAACAACCCTGACCGCATGGAGAAGAAGAAGTATTGCAAGTTTTGCAATGGACAAACCCTTCATCGCGAAACACGGTAATAGCCGGAGGTGTAGCTGTGACGTTTCTGGGTAAATTGAAGCAAGGATTCGGCTCTACGTTCTCCTTCTTTGCCGACTGCTGGTCGGAGCTTAAGAAGGTGAAGTGGCCTAGCCGCAAAGAACTGGTCAGTTACACGATCGTGGTCCTGGTCACGGTTATCTTTGTCACGATTTATTTCTCTGTCCTTGACCTGATTATCTCCTATCTCGTTCGGCTATTCACCGAATAAGCGGGAACGAAAGGTGAGATTATGGAAAAAAGATGGTATGTCGTGCATACCTATTCCGGGTATGAGAACAAGGTAAAAGCGAACTTGGAGAAGCGTGTTGAATCCATGAACATGCAGGACAAAATTTTTCGCGTACTCGTTCCGATGGAAGAAGAAATCGTGAACAAGGACGGGAAGAAGAAAACCGTGATGCGCAAAGTGTATCCCGGCTATGTTCTCGTGGAAATGGTGCAAACCGACGATTCGTGGTATGTGGTGCGCAATACACCAGGCGTTACCGGTTTTGTCGGATCCACTGGGTCCGGTTCGAAGCCGACTCCGCTACTGCCTGAAGAAGTCGAAGCGATTCTGAAGCATATGGGCATGGAAGAGCCTAAGCCGAAGATCGACTTTGAGCTGAAGGAAACGGTTCGTGTCAAAGTAGGTCCATTTGCCAATTTTGTCGGCTCTGTCGAAGAGATTATTGCGGACAAAAGCAAGCTTAAGGTGCATGTTAACATGTTTGGTAGGGAAACCCCGCTCGAGCTTGAATACACGCAAGTGGAAAAGCTGTAAGGCTGGTCAAGCGGGAAGGGAAAGGTCCCGTCAACAGAGACTACACGCAAGGAGGTGTTACGCATGGCAAAAAAGGTCATTAAAATGGTCAAATTGCAAATTCCCGCAGGGAAAGCAAATCCGGCTCCACCGGTAGGTCCGGCGCTCGGTCAAGCAGGCGTGAACATTATGGCATTCTGTAAAGAATTCAATGCTCGCACGGCTGATCAAGCAGGCTTGATTATTCCGGTAGAAATTACGGTGTTTGAGGATCGTTCGTTTACGTTCGTCACCAAAACGCCTCCGGCTGCTGTCTTGCTTCGTGTTGCTGCCGGTATCGATAAAGGATCAGGCGAACCGAACAAGAAGAAAGTTGCAACTGTTAAACGCGATAAAGTTCGCGAAATCGCCGAGCAAAAAATGCCTGACCTGAATGCGGCATCCGTGGAAGCGGCAATGCGCATGGTGGAAGGTACAGCTCGCAGCATGGGCGTTACAATCGTCGACTAATCCAGAAGATGCTTCCCGAAATGATTCGTCATTTCTTTTGGATGTAAGGCCTTAGGGCCATATGTGGGAGGATTATCCGCTATCACCACAAAGGAGGAACTGCAAATGCCGAAACATGGTAAGAAATATGCCGAGGCTGCAAAGCAAGTTGACCAAACTGCGCTTTTCGAGCCTGCCGATGCGGTTGCACTCGTTAAAAAAGTGGCAACTGCTAAATTTGATGAAACCGTTGAAGTCGCTGTTCGTTTGGGCGTTGACTCGAAGAAACAAGACCAAGCGGTACGTGGCGTAGTTGTACTGCCTCACGGAACTGGTAAAACCAAACGCGTGCTTGTTTTCGCCAAAGGCGAAAAACTGAAGGAAGCGGAAGCTGCCGGCGCGGATTATGTTGGAGATCAAGAACTGATCGCCAAAATCCAACAAGGCTGNGAGATCAAGAACTGATCGCCAAAATCCAACAAGGCTGGTTCGAGTTCGACGTTTGCGTAGCAACGCCGGACATGATGAGCGAAGTTGGTAAATTGGGCCGTATCCTCGGCGGTAAAGGCTTGATGCCGAACCCGAAAGCAGGAACAGTTACGTTTGACGTAGCTAAAGCGGTTCAAGAAATCAAAGCCGGTAAAATCGAGTACCGTCTCGACAAAGCCGGACAAATTTTGGCTCCAATCGGAAAAGTTTCGTTTGACGAGCAAAAGCTTGCAGAAAACCTGCGTGCTCTTATCGAAGCGCTGGTACGTGCTAAGCCGGCTGCCGCTAAAGGTGTATACCTGAAAAGCGCCGCTTTGTCGTCGACGATGGGTCCGGGCGTGAAGCTGAACCTGCAATCGTTTAGATAAGCCGCCGTTCTTTCCCATTTGACTTTACGGGTTAAGACGTGTTACGCTAAGCGATGTTAAAAATGAATATGCTTGCCGTAGACAGTAGGTGCTCGCAAGAGCTTAATGTCCTACCGAGGTGTGTGATATAGATTCGGGAACGGAATCGTCATGCCTTCGCTTTGTCTGCGAAGGCTTTTCTATTTGTCGCGAATGCGGCGGGAAACGGCCTTTTGCAAAGATAAGCATGTGAGGGATTCCGGAATAGGCATCGGTCTGATCCGGAATCGGCGAGTGAGTCAGAAAATTCGCGTGAATTTATGTTCACGCCGGTTTAGGAGGTGTAACGATGGCAAATGCGAAGATTCTTGGAGAAAAATCGCAACTCGTCTCCGAAGTGACGACGAAATTGCGTGAAAGCTCTTGTACGGTCGTAGCTGACTATCGTGGACTAACGGTTTCTCAAGTGACTGAACTGCGTAAGCAGCTTCGTCAAGCAGGTGTTGAGTTCCAAGTTGTGAAGAACACGCTGGTTCGCCGTGCGACGGCTGAAGCCGAGCTTACCGATCTCGATCAATATTTGACGGGCCCGACTGCGATTGCGTTCAGCAAAGACGATGCTGTGGCTCCGGCAAAAATTTTGTCCGATTTCGCGAAGAAGAACGACAAACTGTCCGTTAAAGCGGGCGTTGTCGAAGGTAAAGTCGTAGACCAAACCCAAATCAAAGCGCTGGCCGAGCTTCCTTCCCGCGAAGGTCTCTTGTCCATGTTGCTCAGCGTGCTTCAAGCGCCTATGCGCAACTTCGCCCTTGCGGTTAAAGCCGTATCGGAGAAGCAAGAAGCGTAAGCTAAGACTTATAAATAACGAAAACTTATTATTGATAATGGAGGTTTAACCATGAGCAGAGAGCAAATCATTGAAGCGATCAAAGGTATGACCGTACTTGAACTGAACGACCTGGTTAAAGCAATCGAAGAAGAATTCGGCGTAACAGCAGCAGCTCCGGTTGCAGTTGTTGGCGGCGGCGCAGCAGCAGCGGTTGAAGAAGAGCAAACTGAATTCGACGTAATCCTGATGAACGCAGGCGCTTCGAAAATCAACGTTATCAAAGTTGTTCGCGAAATCACAGGTCTTGGCCTGAAAGAAGCGAAAGACTTGGTTGACGGCGCACCGAAACCAGTTAAAGAGAAAGTTTCCAAAGAAGATGCGGAAGCTGTCAAAGCTAAACTTACTGAAGCTGGCGCTACAGTAGAAGTGAAGTAATGACGCAACTTCGACCCCTTGAAGCTTTGCTTTCAAGGGGTCGATTGCATTTTTTGGGATATAGATATGTTCCGGAGGGATTTGTTTGAGCGAGCACTACTATTCCGCCAAACCTACGGTCGGCCACGAGATTCATACGATTGAAGAAAGGTTGAGAGGGCGGCTGTATACGTTTAAAACCGATGCGGGCGTTTTTTCGAAGAAAGGCATCGATTTCGGAAGCCGGCTGCTTATTGAATCGATGGAAATAGCCGGCGGTCATCATGTTCTGGACGTAGGCTGCGGGTATGGACCGATCGGTCTTTGTGCGGCGGTGCTGGCGGGGTCGGGGACGGCGACGCTGATCGACATCAATGAACGGGCGCTCGGGCTTGCTGCCGAGAATGCGCAGCGCAACGGGATCGGGAATGCCGCCGTTCTGCAAAGCGATGCTTTGGCCGGAGTGGCCGGGCGCAAGTTCGATCGCATTTTGACCAATCCGCCCATACGGGCCGGTAAAGAAGTCGTGCACCGGATCTTTGAGCAATCGGCCGAGGTGTTGAAGTCCGGGGGACAGCTTTGGGTCGTCATTCAGAAGAAGCAAGGGGCGCCATCCGCTTTTGCCAAGCTGGAGCAGCTGTTTGATGGGAATGTAGCCGAAGTGTGCAAAGATAAAGGCTACCGAATTTTTCGGGCGATAAAAAGTTGACTTGACATTTTGAATATGGTATTATAATAAAATGTCAGTATTAGGATGGGTCAATTGTCTTTAGTTGATTAAAATGTCAAGTCTTTTTTCGGAGGGGTGCATAAAATTTTGACATATGACGTATAATGTTAAAATTTTAGGTAAATCTACTGGGTAGAAGATATTGGCATTTTTGCTGCCAGAAAGACGCGAATCTGTCCGATTCGACCGGACTCGGTGCGTAGAATTGGAAGGCTTCGAAAGGGGCTTTTCTTGTTTTTTAGTAGACTTGAGGGGTGAATCTAAATTGGCGGGACATCTTGTTCAATTTGGTCGACGTAAACGTAGAACTTATGCACGTATTAATGAGGTGTTGGACGTTCCAAACCTGATCGAGATCCAGCAAAGCTCGTATCAGTGGTTTTTGGATGACGGACTTCGCGAGATGTTTCAAGATATTTCCCCGATTCAGGATTTTACGGGCAATTTAGTGCTGGAGTTTATCGACTACAGCCTCGGAGAGCCGAAATATACGGTGGACGACGCGAAAGAACGCGACGTTACGTATGCGGCGCCGCTCCGGGTTAAAGTTCGCTTGCTGAATAAGGAAACGGGAGAAGTCAAGGAACAGGAAGTGTTTATGGGCGATTTTCCGCTCATGACCGAGACGGGCACTTTTATTATTAACGGTGCGGAACGTGTAATCGTCAGTCAGCTCGTTCGCTCTCCCAGCGTCTACTTCAGCACGAAGGTTGATAAGAACGGTAAAAAAACATTTACCGCTACCGTTATTCCAAATCGCGGAGCATGGCTCGAGCTGGAAACGGATGCGAAGGATATCATATATGTGCGGATCGACCGGACGCGGAAAATTCCTGTAACCGTTCTGCTTCGCGCGCTCGGCTTCGGTACGGATGCCGAGATTTTGGATTTGCTCGGTGACGACGAGTATATTCGCAACACATTGGACAAGGACAACACCGATTCCACGGAGAAAGCGCTGATCGAAATCTATGAGCGTCTTCGTCCGGGCGAACCTCCTACGCTGGAGAACGCCAAGAGTCTCTTGGTGGCGCGGTTCTTCGATCCGAAAAGATACGACCTGGCCAATGTCGGTCGTTACAAAATCAACAAAAAGCTGCATATCAAAAACCGTTTGTTCAACCAGCGCCTGGCAGAAACGCTTGTCGATCCGGAAACGGGCGAAATCGTGGCGGAAGCCGGACAAATGCTCGATCGCCGATTGCTCGATGAAGTTCTTCCTTATCTTGAAAAAGGTGTAGGGCTGGGAGAATATGGCGTGCAAAGCGGTTTGACGGAATCCGACCGTTTTGAGATGCAGTGCGTTCAAGTGTACTCACCTATTGAAGAGGGCAAAGTGATCAAAGTCATTTCGAATGGCGTGATCGACAAGTCGGTCAAAAATATTACACCGGGCGATATTATTTCGTCCATCAACTATTTCATTAACCTGCTGCACGGCATCGGCAGCACGGATGATATCGACCATCTCGGCAACCGTCGTCTTCGTTCGGTAGGCGAGCTGCTTCAAAACCAGTTCCGTATCGGGTTGTCCCGTATGGAGCGTGTGGTGCGCGAGCGTATGTCGATCCAGGATGCGAATGTCATTACGCCGCAGGCGTTAATTAACATACGCCCTGTTATCGCGTCGATTAAAGAGTTTTTCGGAAGCTCGCAGCTGTCGCAATTTATGGACCAGACGAACCCGTTGGCCGAGCTTACGCATAAACGCCGTTTGTCCGCTCTCGGACCCGGCGGTTTGACGCGGGAACGCGCCGGTTTCGAAGTTCGTGACGTCCATCACTCCCACTATGGCCGGATGTGTCCGATCGAGACGCCGGAGGGTCCGAACATCGGGTTGATCAACTCCTTGTCGACCTTCGCGCGTATCAATGAGTACGGCTTCATTGAAGCACCGTATCGTTGGGTCGATCCTAAGACAGGTAAAGTAACCGAGCAAATCGCTTACCTTACCGCGGACGAAGAGGATAACTATGTTATCGCTCAGGCGAATGCGGATCTGACGGTCGACAATCTATTCGCGAACGATTCGGTAATCGTACGTTACAAAGACGATATTTTGACCCTGCCGAGGGAGCGCGTCGACTATATGGACGTTTCTCCTAAACAGGTAGTATCGGTTGCGACTGCGCTTATCCCGTTCCTCGAGAATGACGACTCCAACCGTGCCCTCATGGGCTCGAACATGCAGCGCCAAGCGGTTCCTTTGCTGATTCCGAAGTCTCCTTTGGTAGGAACGGGGATGGAGCACAAGTCGGCCAAAGACTCAGGCGTATGTATCGTATCGAAGGTGGATGGCTTCGTAGAGCGCGTTTCTGCCAATGAGATTTGGGTTCGCCGCCAGGAAATGATTAATGGCAAGATCGTTAACGGTGACCTGGTCAAACATAAGCTGCACAAATTTATGCGTTCCAACCAAGGGACTTGCATTAACCAACGTCCGATTTGCCGCCGCGGCGAGAAAGTCAAAGCAGGTGACATTCTTGCTGACGGACCTTCGACGGAGCTTGGCGAGTTGGCGCTTGGCCGTAACGTAGTCGTCGCGTTTATGACGTGGGAAGGCTACAACTACGAGGATGCTATTTTGCTAAGCGAGAAACTTGTAAAAGAAGACGTCTATACGTCGATTCATATTGAAGAATACGAGTCGGAAGCTCGTGATACGAAGCTCGGACCGGAAGAAATCACGCGCGATATCCCGAACGTAGGGGAAGACGCGTTGAAGAACCTCGACGAGCGCGGAATTATCCGCGTAGGTGCGGAAATCGCCGCCGGAGATATTCTCGTAGGTAAAGTTACGCCGAAAGGGGTAACGGAGCTGACGGCGGAAGAAAGATTGCTTCATGCGATCTTCGGAGAGAAAGCGCGCGAGGTTCGCGATACGTCGCTTCGCGTACCGCATGGTACCGACGGAATCGTCGTCGATGTGAAGGTGTTTACCCGCGAGAACGGAGACGAATTGCCGCCTGGCGTAAACCAATTGGTTCGCGTCTACATCGCGCAGAAACGGAAAATTTCCGAAGGCGATAAAATGGCCGGCCGTCACGGTAACAAAGGGGTTATCGCACGGATTTTGCCGGAAGAGGATATGCCGTTCCTGCCGGACGGTACGCCGGTTGAAGTCGTTCTTAACCCGCTCGGGGTTCCTTCGCGGATGAACATCGGTCAGGCGTTCGAAGTGCATCTCGGCATGGCGGCCAAAGCTCTCGGTATCCATACGGCTACGCCGGTATTCGACGGCGCGCGTGAGGATGACGTTTTCGATACGATGGAAGAAGCCGGCATGCAGCGCAGCGGTAAAACGAAGCTGTACGACGGCCGTACCGGCGAACAGTTCGAACGTGAAGTTACCGTAGGCGTCATGTACATGATCAAACTGGCGCACATGGTCGACGATAAAATTCACGCCCGTTCTACAGGACCTTACTCTCTCGTTACGCAACAGCCGCTCGGCGGTAAAGCGCAGTTCGGCGGACAACGTTTCGGGGAGATGGAGGTTTGGGCGCTTGAAGCATACGGCGCGGCTTACACGCTCCAAGAAATCCTGACCGTCAAGTCCGACGACGTCGTCGGACGGGTAAAAACGTACGAGTCGATCGTCAAAGGCGAGAATGTTCCTGAACCGGGCGTACCGGAATCGTTCAAGGTATTGATTAAGGAGCTTCAAAGCTTGGGCATGGACGTGAAGATCCTTTCCGAGAACGAGGAAGAGATCGAAATGAAGGAAATGGACGATGACGAAGATACCGCCAGCGATAAGCTGAACCTGAACCTTGAAGGCTCGGAGATGGGTGCGGAATAATAAAGGCGGCAGCTGAAAAGCTGCCCGTCCGCGTATGCGGGCAATGCGGATTACCAGCATAGT
This sequence comes from Paenibacillus contaminans, assembly GCF_003285015.1. GTDB lineage: Bacteria > Bacillota > Bacilli > Paenibacillales > NBRC-103111 > Paenibacillus_V > Paenibacillus_V contaminans. Next base: position 28,091 of record NZ_QMFB01000044.1, read on the forward strand.
ATTACAATCTTAAGGAGGGTTGCTCCTTGATCGACGTCAATAACTTTGAGTATATGAAGATCGGTTTGGCTTCGCCCGAGAAGATTCGCTCGTGGTCGCGCGGGGAAGTGAAAAAGCCGGAAACGATCAACTACCGTACGCTTAAGCCTGAGAAAGAAGGGCTTTTCTGTGAGAAAATTTTCGGTCCTACGAAGGACTGGGAATGTCATTGCGGCAAGTACAAGCGCGTTCGTTATAAAGGCGTCGTTTGTGATCGCTGCGGCGTCGAGGTAACCCGTCAAAAGGTTCGCCGCGAGCGGATGGGTCATATCGAACTCGCCGCGCCGGTATCGCATATTTGGTATTTCAAAGGCATTCCAAGCCGCATGGGTCTTGCTCTGGACATGTCGCCGCGCTCCTTGGAGGAAGTCATTTATTTCGCTTCCTACGTCGTAACGGATCCAGGGGATACGCCGCTTGAGAAGAAGCAGCTCCTTTCTGAGAAGGAATACCGCAGTTATCGCGAGAAATACGGTTATGCCTTCCAAGCGGGAATGGGTGCGGAAGCAGTCAAAAAGCTGCTTCAGGATATCGATACCGACAAAGAGGTGGATTCCCTTAAGGAAGAGCTGAAAACCGCTCAAGGACAGCGCAGGAACCGTGCAATCAAGCGTCTGGAAGTTCTTGAAGCGTTCCGTAATTCCAAAAATATGCCGGAGTGGATGGTTCTAGACGTATTGCCTGTTATTCCTCCGGAGCTTCGTCCGATGGTTCAATTGGACGGCGGACGTTTCGCTACGTCCGACTTGAACGATCTGTATCGCCGGGTAATCAACCGGAACAATCGTCTGAAGCGTCTTCTTGATCTGGGCGCGCCTGACATTATCGTACAGAACGAGAAGCGTATGCTTCAGGAAGCGGTTGACGCCCTGATCGACAACGGCCGCCGCGGCCGTCCGGTTACAGGTCCGGGCAACCGCCCGCTCAAATCGCTCAGCCACATGCTGAAAGGTAAGCAAGGGCGTTTCCGTCAGAACCTGCTCGGTAAACGTGTCGACTACTCCGGCCGTTCCGTTATCGTTGTCGGACCAAGCTTGAAAATGTATCAGTGCGGCCTCCCTAAGGAGATGGCGCTTGAGCTGTTCAAGCCGTTCGTTATGAAAGAACTCGTCAATAAAGGACTTGCCCATAATATTAAGAGCGCCAAACGCAAAGTCGAGCGCATCAGCCCGGAAGTTTGGGACGTGCTCGAGGAAGTTATTAAAGAGCATCCGGTTCTTCTGAACCGTGCCCCCACGCTGCATAGACTCGGGATTCAAGCGTTCGAGCCGATTCTCGTTGAAGGCCGCGCGATTAAGCTTCATCCGCTCGTTTGTACGGCTTACAATGCCGACTTCGACGGCGACCAAATGGCCGTTCACGTACCGCTCTCAGCGGAAGCGCAAGCGGAAGCACGCCTGCTGATGCTCGCGTCGGGCAACATTTTGAATCCGAAGGACGGCAAGCCGGTTGTAACGCCATCGCAGGATATGGTTCTCGGCTGCTTCTACTTGACGATGTCCAACCCGGATGCCATCGGTACCGGCTCGATTCTGGGCTCCGTACACGATGCGTTCTCGATGTATCACCGTGGCATGGGATCGCTGCATTCGATCGTGGCCATTCCGGCCAAGGCTTTGAATAAAACGAGCTTTACCGAAAAACAGCAAAACGCGATTCTCATTACGACAATCGGGAAAATTATTTTCAATCAAGTATTCCCTGCCGATTTCCCGTATATTAACGAATCGACGAAAGCTAACTTACTCACCGGTATTTCGGACGACTACTTCGCATTCGAGAAGGGTGAGAACATTCGCGAGCGTATCGCGAATTTCCCTGATAAGGTAGCAGTCGGTAAAGAGTACCTCGGAACCATCATTGCAGAGTGTTTCCGGCGCTATAAAACGACGCAAACCTCGATGATTTTGGACCGCATCAAGGAAACCGGATTTACGTACTCCACCCGTGCAGGTATCACGATCGCGGTATCGGACGTTACGGTTCCTGACGAGAAAAACGTCGTTCTTCGCGAATCCGAAGAAAAAGTACGCGTCGTAACGAACCATTATCGTCGCGGCTTAATCACGGACGATGAGCGCTATGACCGTGTCATCGAAATTTGGGGCGCTGCCAAGGATGTCATTACGGACATCTTGATGAAATCCTTGAATAAATTCAATTCCATCAACATGATGGTGGAATCGAAAGCGCGGGGTAACAAATCGCAAATTACGCAGCTTGGCGGTATGCGCGGACTGATGGCGACGCCGACAGGGCGGATTTACGAATTGCCGATTAAATCGAACTTCCGCGAAGGTCTTACCGTCTTGGAATACTTCATCTCGACGCACGGCGCCCGTAAAGGTTTGGCCGATACGGCTCTGCGGACAGCGGACTCGGGTTACTTGACCCGTCGTCTCGTTGACGTTGCTCAGGACGTAATCGTTCGCGAAGAAGACTGCGGAACGGATAAAGGCATTATCGTCAGCCAAATTCGTGACGGTAAAGAGGTCATTGAAGACTTGTACGACCGGATTGAAGGACGTTACTCCTTCGAAACCGTGAAACATCCGCAAACGGGCGAAGTAATCGTGAACCGCAATGAGCTGATCGACGCCAACATTGCCGACAGGATTATCGGAGCCGGCATCGATCGCGTACAAATTCGTTCCGTGCTCAGCTGCCGTACGCGCCATGGCGTTTGTAACCGGTGCTACGGACGTAACCTCGCGACAGGCCAGCACGTTGAGATCGGCGAAGCGGTCGGTATTATTGCAGCGCAATCGATCGGGGAGCCGGGAACGCAGCTCACCATGCGTACATTCCATACCGGCGGTGTTGCCGGAGATGACATCACGCAAGGTTTGCCGCGTATTCAAGAGCTTTTCGAAGCGCGTAATCCTAAAGGGCAAGCGACAATATCGGAGCTTGACGGCACGATCGTCGAAATTCGCGAAGCCAAGGACCGCCGTGAGATAGAAGTACAGGGCGAAGCCGAGTCCAAGACCTACACCGTCACTTTCGGTTCGCGTATTCGCGTAACGAAGGGGCAGGTTATCGAGGCCGGCGACGAGCTGACTGACGGTTCGATCGATCCGAAGGAAATGCTCCGTATCAAAGGGATTCGCGGCGTGCAGAACTACATTTTGCAAGAAGTTCAGCGCGTTTACCGTAACCAGGGCGTTGAAATTAACGATAAGCATATCGAAGTTATGATCCGTCAAATGCTTCGTAAAATCCGGATTATCGATGCCGGGGATACGACGCTTCTGCCTGGAGCATTCGTCGATTTGCACGAATATGAAGCGGCTAACCGTGAAGCGTTATTCGCCGGTAAAGAGCCTGCTGTGGCTAAACCGATTTTGCTCGGTATTACGAAAGCTTCTTTGGAAACCGACTCGTTCTTGTCGGCCGCATCTTTCCAAGAGACGACTCGCGTTCTTACGGACGCGGCGATCAAAGGAAAAGTCGACCAATTGCTCGGTTTGAAGGAGAACGTCATTATCGGGAAGCTTATTCCGGCCGGAACGGGGATGGCGCGTTACCGCAATATTCGCGTCCTGGATCCGAACGAACCGGAAGAGCTGGAATTCGAAGGCGTTTCTGCGGACGGCGATGCGATTGCCGACGAAGCCCAGAACGATGGGGAATTTGCTGTTGAGGAAAGCGTGAAGTAATGAACCAGGCTGACGTTGCCTCTCTTAAGAGAATACTGGGTATATCTCGAGAGAGGTTGCGCTCGCCGGTCCGGAAGCCTTGACCAAAGATGCCGTGCCCGGAATGAACCGATTTTTGGTACGTTCTTGACACGGCATTTTTGAAATGATAATATAACGAAGTGTGCCGAAAAGGATATTTGACGTTCTGTCCTTTGGAGGATGTTTTATGTCTTATGAGAGAGTGAAACAGGCCGGCAAACTATGCATAGGCACGAAGCAGTCCACCAAAATGGTGGAGCTAGGCAAGGCTAGCGAAGTTTTTGTTGCTAAGGATGCAGATCCGAGAATGACCAATAAGATGGTGAATCTCTGCAAGAAGATGGGCGTGAAAGTGACCTACGTCGATACGATGAAGCTGCTAGGCAAATCGTGCGGCATAGAAGTAGGGGCGGCCGTAGTTGCAGTAGTGAATGAATAATGCATAACGATGTTTTTGTCTGCGAGTGAACAAGCTGATGCGATCATGCAGTTGCTAGGGAATTCGGAAGGCAGAAACATTTCCTTTGTTCGTTTACGAATCGCCTGGATCTGTGGGCTTGCAATTGAGTTGTTCATTTGGGAAGGAGGTGGCGAAATGCCAACAATCAATCAACTGGTACGCAAAGGCCGTGAGGCGAAAGTAACGAAGTCGAAGTCTCCTGCTCTGCAAAAAGGGTTTAACGCCCTGAAGCGTGAGGAAACCGATTTGAGCGCTCCGCAAAAACGCGGTGTTTGTACTCGTGTCGGCACAATGACTCCGAAGAAGCCTAACTCGGCTCTTCGTAAATATGCGCGTGTTCGTTTGACGAACCGTGTAGAGGTTACTGCTTACATTCCGGGTATCGGACATAACCTGCAAGAGCACAGCGTCGTTCTCGTACGCGGCGGCAGGGTTAAAGATTTGCCAGGGGTACGTTATCACATCGTTCGTGGCGCGCTGGATACGGCTGGAGTTAACAACCGTAAACAAGCTCGTTCCAAATACGGTACGAAACGTCCGAAAGTGAAGAAGTAATGAAATACACAACATGGATGAATTATTGTAGAAAGGGGGATAACTATGCCACGTAAAGGTCCCGTAACTCGTAGAGACGTGTTGCCCGATCCGATTTATAACAGCAAGTTGGTTACTCGTTTAATCAACCGCATTATGATCGACGGTAAACGCGGGGTTGCACAAACAATTCTTTATGATGCATTTAACGTAATCCGCGAACGCACTGGAAAAGACCCAATGGAAGTGTTCGAACAGGCTATCAAGAACATCATGCCTGTCCTTGAGGTGAAAGCGCGTCGTGTAGGTGGAGCGAACTATCAAGTGCCGATCGAAGTGAAGCCGGAACGCCGGACATCGCTTGGATTGCGTTGGTTGGTCAACTACTCCCGCCACCGCGGTGAGAAAACAATGGAAGACAGACTGGCTTCCGAAATCATCGATGCAAGCAACAACACAGGCGCATCGGTTAAGAAACGTGAAGACACGCACAAAATGGCTGAAGCGAACAAAGCGTTTGCTCACTACCGCTGGTAGGATTTAAGCCGACTACAATAGGAAGAAAGGAGACATGCACATGGCAAGGGAGTTCTCCTTGAAAGATACACGGAATATCGGGATCATGGCGCATATCGATGCCGGCAAGACGACCACGACCGAGCGTATCTTGTTCTATACCGGACGTACTCACAAAATCGGAGAAGTGCACGAAGGCGCTGCTACGATGGACTGGATGGAGCAAGAGCAGGAGCGCGGAATCACGATCACATCCGCTGCTACTACGGCTCAATGGAAGGGCCACCGCATCAATATTATCGACACCCCGGGGCACGTTGACTTCACGGTTGAAGTTGAACGTTCCCTCCGCGTACTTGATGGAGCTGTAGGTGTATTCAGCGCTAAAGAAGGCGTTGAGCCTCAATCCGAAACCGTTTGGAGACAAGCGGATCGTTACGGCGTACCACGTATTGCGTATGTCAACAAGATGGATATCATCGGAGCCGATTTCCTTAACGTAATCGCCTCGATGCGTGACAGACTGCAAGCGAATGCCGTAGCCATTCAGCTTCCAATCGGAGCTGAGAGCGATTTTGTCGGAATTATCGACATTGTCGAAGAGAAAGCGCACATGTTCAAAGATGATCTTGGTAAGGAAGTCGACGTCGTCGACGTACCTGCGGATTACAAGGACAAAGTGGCTGAGCTTCGCTTGGAGCTTGTCGAGAAAGTCGCAGAGCTTGACGAAGAGCTTACAATGAAATACCTTGAGGGTGAAGAAATCACAATCGAGGAATTGAAACGCGCTCTTCGTAAAGGCGTTTGCGAAGTTAAAATTTTCCCTGTCGTTTGCGGTTCTTCTTACCGTAACAAAGGCGTTCCGCTGATGATCGACGCTGTCGTTGATTATCTGCCGTCGCCGGTTGACGTTCCTGACATCAAAGGTACTTTGGAAGATGGAGCGGAAGCGATTCGCAAATCTGCCGATGATCAACCGTTTGCCGCTTTGGCATTCAAAATCATGACAGATCCGTTTGTCGGTAAATTGACATTCTTCCGCGTATACTCGGGCGTTCTTCAATCGGGTTCCTACGTATTGAATGCAACGAAAGGCAAACGCGAGCGGATCGGCCGTATTCTTCAAATGCATGCGAACAGCCGTCAAGAAATCTCCGAAGTATATTCGGGCGATATCGCGTCTGCCGTAGGCTTGAAAGATACAGGTACAGGCGACACGCTTTGCGACGAGAAACATCCGATTATTTTGGAATCGATGAACTTCCCTGATCCGGTAATCGAGATTGCAATCGAACCAAAAACTAAAGTCGACCAAGACAAAATGGGGATTGCGATCTCCAAATTGACTGAGGAAGACCCTACGCTTAGAGCGCATACCGACGAAGAAACGGGTCAAACCATTCTTGCCGGTATGGGTGAGCTCCACTTGGAAATCATCGTTGACCGTATGCGTCGCGAATTCAAAGTGGAAACGAACGTTGGTAAACCGCAAGTTGCTTACCGTGAAACATTCCGCACTTCCGCTAAAGTGGAAGGAAAGTTTGTTCGCCAATCCGGTGGTCGCGGTCAATATGGACACGTATGGGTCGAGTTCGAGCCTCTCGAGGCAGGATCTGGCTTTGTGTTCGAAAGCAAAGTTGTCGGTGGTTCCGTACCTCGTGAGTACATCGCACCTGCTCAAGCCGGTATTGAAGAGTCCATGAAGAACGGCGTACTTGCCGGCTTCCCGCTCGTTGATATCAAAGCTACGATCTTCGACGGATCGTACCATGATGTCGACTCCAGTGAGATGGCGTTTAAGATCGCAGGTTCGATGGCGCTTAAAGCAGCGAAGGACAAATGTAACCCTGTTCTGCTTGAGCCAATCATGAAAGTTGAAGTAACAGTGCCAGAAGAGTACATGGGCGATGTTATGGGTATGCTGAACTCCCGCCGCGGCCGTATCGAAGGTATGGATTCCCGCGCTGGCGCTCAAATTATCCGTGCAAAAGTACCTTTGTCCGAAATGTTCGGTTACTCGACCGTTCTTCGTTCCGGTACGCAAGGCCGCGGTGTGTTCTCTATGGAACTCTCCCACTATGAAGAAGTGCCTAAATCTATCGCGGAAGAAATCGTCGCGAAGAACAAAGGCGCATAAAATAATACTTGTCCCTATTGAGGAGGTAGTTTAACAATGGCAAAAGCGAAATTTGAACGCAACAAGCCGCACGTTAACATCGGTACTATCGGTCACGTTGACCATGGTAAAACAACGCTGACAGCGGCTATCACAACTGTATTGTCCAAAAAATACGGCGGCGCGGCTATCGCGTTCGACCAAATCGACAAAGCTCCAGAAGAGCGCGAGCGCGGTATCACAATCTCGACGTCCCACGTTGAGTACGAAACACCTAACCGTCACTATGCTCACGTTGACTGCCCAGGCCACGCCGACTATGTTAAAAACATGATCACAGGCGCAGCTCAAATGGACGGCGCGATTCTGGTTGTATCCGCAGCTGACGGCCCAATGCCGCAAACTCGCGAGCACATCCTGCTCTCCCGTCAAGTAGGCGTACCTTACATCGTCGTATTCATGAACAAATGCGACATGGTAGAAGACGAAGAGTTGCTTGAACTGGTTGAAATGGAAATTCGCGATCTTCTTTCCGAGTATGAGTTCCCAGGCGACGACACTCCAATCGTACGCGGTTCCGCTCGTGAAGCTCTGCAAAACCCAGATGGCGAGTGGGCTCAAAAAATCGTTGAGCTGTTCGAGCAAATCGACACTTACATCCCTACGCCTGAGCGTGCAACTGACAAACCTTTCCTTATGCCTGTCGAGGACGTATTCTCGATCACTGGCCGTGGTACGGTTGCTACAGGTCGCGTAGAGCGTGGTGTAGTTAAAGTCGGCGACGAGATCGAAATCGTTGGTCTTCACGAAGAAACCAAAAAATCGATCGTTACGGGCGTTGAAATGTTCCGTAAATTGCTTGACTCCGCTCAAGCAGGGGACAACATCGGTGCATTGCTTCGTGGCGTAGACCGCAAAGATATCGAGCGTGGACAAGTTTTGGCTAAGCCAAACTCCGTTAAACCGCACACGAACTTTTCGGCTCAAATCTACGTTCTGACTAAAGAAGAGGGTGGACGTCACAAGCCTTTCTTCACAGGCTACCGTCCTCAATTCTACTTCCGTACAACTGACGTAACTGGCGTTATCACTTTGCCAGAAGGTACGGAAATGGTTATGCCAGGCGACAACATCACGGTTACCGTTGAACTGATCGCTCCAATCGCGATTGAAGAAGGTACTCGCTTCGCGATTCGCGAAGGCGGCCGTACAGTAGGCGCTGGCGCTGTAGCAACAATCACTAAGTAATAGAATTAGAAGCGAAAGCTTCTTGCATGCCCTTGCCGGACTTGTCCGGTGAGGGCGTGTTTTTTGTTTGAAGCAGCCGGAAAAGCGATACATAAGTGTCGGGATGCCGCTATTTTAGATGATGCAAACTTACAGTAAATCCGCCTTTTTGAGATTGTATTATATAGTAGATTGACGTTACTTTTATTGGGTGTTTATTTATGCTTGCAATTTGTTTTCATTTTTTATATAATAATGAGCGTTGGTCTGTGACGTTGCGATGAAGTGAGAGGTTGCTGATACACCCGGCCCCTTTGCCATGGGAGGTTATCAGAGAATTTTCGCGGAGTATGTCCGATACAAAATTGGGCGATAGAAGGAGGGGACTCAAATGGCAAAACAAAAGATTCGTATCCGTTTAAAGGCGTACGATCACAGAATTCTTGACCAGTCCGCAGAGAAAATCGTGGAGACGGCGAAACGTTCCGGTGCAGGTGTGTCCGGTCCGATTCCGCTTCCGACTGAGAAGCAAATCATTACGATTCTGCGTGCGGTGCATAAGTACAAGGATTCGCGGGAGCAATTCGAAATGCGCACACATAAGCGTTTGATCGACATTGTCAACCCGACACCACAAACCGTTGACGCGCTTATGCGTTTGGATTTGCCGTCCGGCGTGGACATTGAGATCAAACTATAATATCGGAGTAGCAAACGTAAAGGAAAAGAGGTGTCAACATGACAAAGGGTATCTTAGGCAAAAAGCTGGGCATGACTCAGGTGTTTACGCCAGAAGGTAACGTGGTTCCAGTAACCGTAATCCAAGCAGGTCCTTGCGTGGTTCTGCAGAAGAAGGATTCCGAGAATGACGGCTACGAAGCCATTCAAATCGGCTACAGCGACAAGAAAGAAAAGAATGCGACGAAACCGGAAATCGGTCACGCTAAGAAAGCGGGCGCCGCTCCTAAGCGCTACATTAAAGAAATTCGTGGTGTTGAGTTGACAGCATACGAGGTTGGCCAAGAAATTAAAGCTGATCTGTTTGCAGAAGGCGAATTCGTTGATGTAACGGGTATTTCCAAAGGTAAAGGCTTCACCGGTACGATCAAAAGATGGGGACAATCCCGCGGTCCTATGAGTCACGGTTCGCGTTACCACCGTGGACCAGGTTCGATGGGTTCGATCCAAGCTAACCGCGTACCTAAAGGCAAGCACTTGCCAGGACATATGGGGAACGAAACGGTAACATTGCAAAACCTGCAAGTCGTTAAAGTCGATGCAGAGCGTAACGTTCTTCTGGTTAAAGGTTCTATTCCAGGCCCTAAAAACAGCTTCGTTACTGTAAAGTCGACTGTTAAAAAGTAAGAAAGCAGGAAAGGAGGATTTCACATGCCAAAAGTAGCAGTATACAACGTGAGCGGAGCGCAAGTTGGGGAAATCGAATTGTCCGAAGCAGTATTCGGCATCGAACCGAACAAACATGTGCTGCATGATGCGGTTGTCATGCAACAGGCTTCCCTTCGTCAAGGAACACATGACACCAAGGGTCGTTCTGAAGTTCGTGGCGGCGGTCGCAAACCGTGGAAACAAAAAGGAACTGGACGTGCTCGTCAAGGAAGCATTCGTGCGCCTCAATGGAAAGGCGGCGGTATCGTTTTCGGACCGACACCTCGCAGCTATGCTTATAAACTGCCGAGAAAAGTTCGCCGTTTGGCAATCAAATCGGCGCTTTCTTCGAAAGTCATTGCGAATGAAATCATCGTTCTTGATCAGCTGGCATTGGCGCAGCCGAAAACGAAAGAATTCGCGAATATCCTTAATAACCTGAAGGTGGAGCGCAAAGCGCTTGTAGTCGCATCACAATTCGACGACAACGTGGCATTGTCCGCGCGCAACATTCCAGGCGTGAAATTTGTCAGCGCAGAAGGCATCAACGTTCTTGATGTTCTTGTACATGATAAATTGATCATTACGAAAGATGCCGTTCAGAAGGTAGAGGAGGTGCTTGCGTAATGAAAAATCCTCGTGATATTATCAAGCGTCCGCTGATTACGGAGCGCTCCAGCGACTTGATGGCTAATAAGAAATACGTTTTTGAAGTTGACATTCGTGCCAACAAAACGGAAATCAAGCAGGCGATCGAGCAAATTTTCAAAGTGAAAGTGACGAATGTCAACACATTGAGAATGCCTGCGAAACCTAAACGCTACGGCCGTCATTCCGGTTATACGTCCGAATGGAAAAAAGCGGTTGTTAGCTTGAGTGCGGAAAGCAAAGAGCTCGAGTTCTTTGAATCGGTGCAATAAGACTTCTGTGAAGTAAGGAGGGAAACGACGTGCCAGTAAAAAAGTATAAACCAACCTCGCCGGCAAGACGTGCGATGTCCGTTTCGACATTCGAAGAAATTACGACATCCACGCCGGAGAAATCGTTGCTTGCGCCGCTTAGCAAGAAAGCAGGCCGTAACAACCAAGGTAAAATTACGATCCGTCACCAAGGCGGCGGTCATAAGCGTAAATACCGGATTATCGATTTCAAACGTACTAAAGATGGAATACCAGGACGCGTTGCTACGATCGAATACGATCCGAACCGTTCTGCAAACATCGCGCTGATCAATTATGCCGATGGAGAGAAACGCTACATCATCGCTCCTAAAGGTCTGAAGGTGGACGACGTGATTACGTCCGGTCCGAATTCCGACATTAAAATCGGTAACGCGCTTCCGCTTGAGAACATCCCTGTAGGTACCGTTATCCACAACATTGAGTTGAAGCCTGGTAAAGGCGGACAATTGGTGCGTGCTGCAGGTACGGAAGCACAATTGCTCGGTAAAGAAGAGGAATATGTAACGATTCGCTTGTCCTCTGGCGAAATGCGCAAAATTTTGAAAACCTGCCGTGCGACTGTCGGCTCCGTAGGTAACGGAGATCACGAGCTCGTCAAAATCGGTAAAGCAGGCCGTTCCCGCTGGCTCGGCAAGCGTCCTGAAGTGCGCGGGGTAGTTATGAACCCTGTCGATCACCCGCACGGTGGTGGTGAAGGCCGCGCTCCTATCGGACGTAAGTCTCCGATGTCTCCATGGGGCAAACCGACCTTGGGCTTCAAAACGCGCAAGAAGAAAAAAGCATCGAATAAGTACATTGTTCGTCGTCGTACGAAATAATTTACGATATTGCGTAAGGTTGGATGAAGGGAGGATTTATCCATGGGTCGCAGCTTGAAAAAAGGACCGTTTATTGACGGTTACCTGATGAAAAAAGTCGAAGTGATGAACGAGTCGAGCAAGAAGGTCGTCATCAAAACGTGGTCCCGTCGTTCTACGATATTCCCACAATTCGTTGGGCATACGTTCGGTGTATACGACGGCAAGAAGCACGTTCCGGTGTATGTGACGGAAGATATGGTTGGTCACAAGCTCGGTGAGTTCGCGCCAACCCGTTCCTACAAAGGTCACACGGACGACGATAAGAAAACCGGCAAGCGCTAATACTGGCGCTGCCTCTGAAATGTTCGAGAGGAGGTACTACTATGCAAGCAACTGCTAATGCAAGATATATCCGGATTGCTCCTCGGAAGGTTCAATTGGTTATTGATCTGATTCGCGGCAAGCAAGTCGGCGAAGCGATCGCAATTTTGCGTCACACGCCGAAAGCAGCATCTCCGGTACTGGAGAAAGTGTTGAACGCGGCGATTGCAAATGCCGAGCACAACCATTCGCTCGATCCGAGCAAGCTTGTGATTTCGCAAGCTTTCGTGAACCACGGACCGGTCATGAAACGGTTCCAACAACGTGCGATGGGCCGCGCAAGCGCCATTCGCAAACGGACTAGCCACATTACGTTAGTGGTATCTGAAAAATAAGGAGGGATAACGTGTGGGTCAAAAAGTAAGTCCGATTGGACTACGGGTTGGTATTATTCGCGACTGGGAATCGAAATGGTACGCGGAGAAGGAATACGGCACGCTTTTGCTTGAAGACGTCAAGATTCGCGAGTACTTGAAGGGTAAACTCAAGGATTCCGCAGTTTCCCGTTTTGAGATCGAACGTGCGGCTAACCGCGTTAACGTAACGATTCACACTGCTAAGCCGGGTATGGTTATCGGCAAAGGCGGCGCTGAAGTTGAAGTTATTCGCGGCTACCTGACGAAGCTCACGGGCAAAAAGGTTCACATCAACATCTCCGAGATCAAAACGCCAGATTTGGATGCGATTCTCGTAGCTGAAAGCATTGCGCAACAATTGGAGCGTCGCGTTTCGTTCCGCCGCGCTATGAAGCAAGCGATCCAACGCACGATGCGTATGGGTGCTAAAGGTATCAAAGTTTCGACTAGCGGCCGTCTGGGCGGCGCTGAGATCGCTCGTACGGAAGGTTACAGCGAAGGTACGGTTCCGCTGCATACACTGCGTGCGGACATCGACTACGGAACTGCTGAAGCACACACGACATACGGCCGTATCGGCGTTAAAGTATGGATTTATCGTGGAGAAGTTCTTCCTACTGCGAAGAAGAAAGCTGCTCCGGAAGGAGGAAAATAAATCATGTTGGTACCTAAGCGTGTCAAACACCGGAAAGAACATCGCGGCAACATGAAAGGTCGCGCAAAAGGCGGTACGGAAGTAGCGTTCGGCGAATACGGCCTTCAAGCGATGGAACCGGCTTGGGTTACGAACCGCCAAATCGAAGCGGCTCGTATTGCCATGACCCGTTACATCAAACGGGGCGGTAAAGTATGGATCAAAATTTTCCCTTCCAAGCCGATTACGCAAAAGCCGCTTGAAGTTCGGATGGGTAGCGGTAAAGGTAACGTTGAGAAGTGGGTTTCCGTCGTTAAACCGGGTAAAATTCTGTTTGAATTGGCCGGCGTAAGCGAAGAAATCGCGCGTGAAGCAATGCGTCTTGCCGCTCACAAGCTGCCGATCAAGACGAAATTCGTGAAACGCGAAGAATTGGGTGGTGAAGCAAATGAAGGCTAGTGATATTCGCAACTTAACCACTGCTGAGATCGAACTGAAAATTTCCGGATTTAAAGAAGAACTCTTTAACCTCCGTTTTCAACTGGCTACCGGCCAACTGGATAACCCTACTCGCATTCGTGACGTGCGTAAAGAAATTGCTCGTGCCAAAACGATTTTGCGTGAAAGAGAACTGGGGATCGGTTAATCGACCAGAAACCTAGAGAGGAGGATGTACCATGAGCGAACGCAATGAACGCAAAGTACAAATCGGCAAAGTCGTTAGCGACAAAATGGATAAAACGATCGTAGTTGCCGTTGAAACGTACAAAAAGCATGACTTGTACCACAAACGGATCAAATACACGAAGAAATTCAAAGCGCATGACGAGAACAACCAAGCTAAAATCGGGGACACCGTAAAAATTATGGAAACTCGTCCGCTGTCGAAAGACAAGCGTTGGAGATTGGTTGAAGTCGTAGAAGTTGCGGTAATTGTATAAAAACAAAATGACTCGGAACAACAAGTTTGAAGGGAGGGTTATCGAATGATTCAACCTCTTACGCGGTTACAAGTAGCTGACAATTCCGGCGCGAAGCAACTGATGTGCATTCGTGTCCTGGGTGGTACTGGACGTCGGGTAGGTCATATCGGCGATTTGATCATCTGCTCCGTTAAAGAAGCAACACCAGGCGGCGTTGTCAAAAAGGGTGACGTAGTAAAAGCTGTTATCGTTCGTACGAAGAGCGGTGCTCGCCGTAAAGACGGATCTTACATCACGTTTGACGAAAATGCGGCAGTTATCGTTAAGGACGACAGAAGCCCGCGCGGCACGCGGATTTTCGGGCCAGTCGCACGCGAACTTCGCGATAAAGATTTCATGAAAATCGTTTCTCTGGCTCCGGAAGTTATCTAATCGGACAGAGTCTTGAGCAACTCAGGTTTAGGAGGTGTAATCGAACATGCCGAAAACAGGTAAGAAGCTGGAGTCTCACAACAACAAGCTTCATGTCAAAAAAGACGACACGGTATTCGTTATTACCGGTAAAGATAAAGGTAAAAAAGGCCGCGTTATCGCAGCGTATCCACGTGAAAACCGCGTTCTCATCGAGGGCGTGAACATGGTGAAGAAGCATGCGAAGCCAACGCAGCAAAACCCGCAAGGCGGAATCCTTACGCAAGAGGCACCGATTCATGTGTCGAACGTAATGCTGATCGATCCGAAGAGCGGCCAACCGACTCGCGTCGGGTACAAAGTACTCGAGGACGGCAAAAAAGTGCGGGTTGCCAAAAAATCTGGCGAAGTAATCGACTAATCGTTAGCTGGAAAGGAGGTACGTGAATCATGGCAGCAAGAATGAAAGATCGTTATTTGAACGATATTACCCCTGCGTTGATGCAGAAGTTTACTTATACAAGCGTCATGCAAGTTCCGAAAATCGAGAAAGTCGTCATCAACATGGGTGTCGGCGAAGCTACTGGCAACTCGAAAATTTTGGACAATGCCGTTGAAGATCTCCGTTTGATCTCCGGTCAAAAACCGGTTATCACTCGGGCTAAAAAATCCATCGCGGGCTTTAAGCTTCGTGAAGGAATGCCAATCGGCGTGAAAGTGACACTGCGCGGCGAGCGCATGTACCACTTCCTCGACAAGCTGTTCAACGTAACGCTTCCGCGCGTTCGCGACTTCCGCGGCGTTTCGGCAAAAGCGTTCGATGGCCGCGGTAACTATACGCTTGGCTTGAAAGAGCAATTGATCTTCCCGGAAATCGAGTATGACAAAGTGGACAAAGTCCGCGGTATGGACATTGTTATTGTCACTACGGCTAAATCGGACGAAGAATCGCGCGAATTGCTGGCTCAACTGGGCATGCCGTTCGTGAAGTAAATCGCAATGAACTTTACGGAGGTGGAAAAATAAGTGGCAAAAACTTCGATGATCGTCAAGCAACAGCGCAAACCGAAGTTTAAGGTGCAAGCCTATACGCGCTGCGAACGTTGTGGACGTCCGCATTCCGTGTTGCGCAAATTCAAAATTTGCAGAATATGTTTCCGTGAATTAGCATACAAAGGCCAGATCCCTGGCGTTCGTAAAGCAAGCTGGTAATGACTTATAGTTCGGGAAGGAGGTTCGCAATATGGTTATGTCAGATCCGATTGCAGATATGTTAACTCGTATTCGCAACGCAAATATCGTTCGTCACGAAACCGTAGAAATTCCGGCTTCCAAGATCAAGAGGGAGATCGCGGAAATCCTGAAAAAGGAAGGTTTCATCCGTGACGCCGAATATGTTCAAGACAACAAGCACGGGATCATCCGTTTGTTCTTGAAATACGGTCCTAACAATGAACGTGTAATCACGGGATTGAAACGGATCAGCAAGCCGGGACTTCGCGTGTACACGAAGTCGATGGAAGTTCCGCGCGTTCTGGGCGGACTCGGTTTAGCGATCATCTCAACGTCGAAAGGCGTTATGACAGACAAAGAAGCTCGTCAGTCGAAATCCGGCGGCGAAGTAGTCTGCTACGTTTGGTAATGAACTAGATAGCGATTGGAGGTGTAAGCATGTCTCGTATTGGACGCAAACCCATTACTGTACCTGGCGGCGTTAACGTTACTTTGGACAACACGGTTATTACCGTGATCGGACCAAAAGGGACGCTATCCCGTGAGCTGCATAAAGATATGAAAGTTACTGTTGAAGAAAACGTGATTTCGGTAGAACGCCCATCCGACAACAAATTGCATCGTGCCCTTCACGGAACGACTCGCAGCGTAGTTGCCAACATGGTAAACGGCGTAACGGAAGGCTTCTCGAAAACGTTGGAACTCGTTGGTGTCGGTTACCGTGCGAACAAAACCGGAACGAAGCTCGTTCTGAACGTAGGTTACTCGCATCCGGTTGAAATCCAGCCGGAAGAAGGCATCGAATTCGAGGTTCCGTCGAACACTCGTATCATCGTTAGAGGTATCGATAAAGAGCGCGTTGGCGCAACTGCTGCACAAGTACGTGCCGTTCGTGAACCTGAGCCGTATAAAGGCAAAGGGATCAAGTACGAAGGCGAACGTATTCTTCGTAAAGAAGGTAAGGCAGGCAAGAAGAAGTAAGAACGGCCTAGCGGCTTAAAGTAAGCGGAAAGGAGTGAATTTCCCGATGATTACTAAAGGCGATAAAAACAAATCGCGTCTGAAAAGACATCTCCGGGTTCGTAAGAAAATCAACGGTACGGCTGTTCGCCCCCGGTTGAACGTATTCCGTTCCTCGAAACATATGTACGCTCAAATCATCGACGATGTGAAAGGCGTAACGATCGCTGCAGCATCGACGCAGGATAAAGAGCTTCAAGAAGCGGTGAAAAACGGCGGTAACATTGACGCAGCTCGTCAAGTTGGCGCATTGATCGCAAAACGCGCTAAAGAAAGCGGCATTGATAATGTTGTTTTCGACCGCGGAGGTTACCTGTACCATGGACGTATTCAAGCACTTGCTGACGCAGCGCGCGAAGCAGGGCTTGAATTCTAACCGCAACTTTCAATGATAAGGAGGTAAAAGACTTGCGTGTAGATCCGAATACGTTAGATCTTAAAGATAAAACCGTACACATTAACCGCGTAGCGAAAGTCGTAAAAGGCGGACGCCGGTTTAGCTTCAGCGCACTCGTTGTTGTCGGTGACGGAAACGGTTGGGTCGGTGCCGGAATCGGTAAAGCTGGCGAAGTCGGCGATGCCATCAAGAAAGGTATCGAGGACGCCAAGAAAAACCTGATCCACATTCCGATCGTAGGAACTTCCATCCCGCATTTGGTTACCGGTAAGTTTGGCGCAGGCCGCGTTCTTCTGAAGCCGGCTTCCCAAGGTACGGGCGTTATTGCCGGCGGTCCTGTTCGTGCAGTACTCGAACTTGCAGGTATCGGCGACATTTTGACAAAATCGTTGGGCTCATCGAACTCCATCAACATGGTGAATGCTACGTTGGAAGGCTTGCAACGCTTGAAAAGAGCGGATGAGGTAGCTAAACTTCGCGGCAAAACCGTTGAAGAGCTCTTGGGTTAGGAGGGGAAAAGAATGGCTAACCAATTGCAAATTACCCTCAAACGCAGTTTGATCGGTCGTCCGGAAGTACAACGCGTAACGGTGAAAACATTGGGTCTGTCCAAATTGCATCAAACCGTTACCCACCAGGACAACGCGGCAATTCGCGGCATGGTCAACAAAGTAAGTCACCTGGTTGAAGTAAAAGAAGTTTAAGCCTGTCACGGCTTTGAATAACATACCCAATGCTAAGGAGGTGCACAACGATGAAATTGCATGAGTTAGCTCCAGCTCCTGGTTCCCGTCAAACCCGTAAACGTATCGGTCGCGGTATCGGTAGCGGTACTGGCAAAACGGCGGGCAAAGGTCATAAAGGTCAAAATGCACGCTCGGGTGGCGGCGTTCGTCCGGGATTCGAGGGTGGACAAAACCCATTGTACCGTCGTCTGCCTAAGCGCGGATTCAACAACATCTCCCGCAAGGAGTATGCGATTGTCAACATCGAGGAACTGAATAAATTCGCAGCAGGTACTGAAGTAACTCCGGAATTGCTGATGGAGTCCGGTATCGTAAAAGCTCCGAAGAGCGGCATTAAAGTTCTCGGAAACGGAGAAATTACTGTTAAATTGACAGTGAAGGCGAATAAGTTCTCTCAATCTGCGGTAGATAAAATCACGGCTGCCGGCGGTCAAACCGAGGTGATTTGATGTTTAGAACGATCTCCAACATCATGAAAGTAGACGATCTTCGCAAGCGCATCGTGTTTACGCTGCTCGTACTGATCGTCTACCGGATCGGTGCTTTTATTCCAGTACCTAACATCGACTCGCAATTTCTGAAGGCCATTGACCAGCAATCCAATGATGTTTTCGGTTTGCTTAATACATTCTCGGGCGGCGCATTGTTCCAGTTCTCGATCTTCGCGATGGGGATCATGCCGTACATCACCGCCTCGATTATCGTACAGCTGCTGTCGATGGACGTCATTCCTAGGTTTGCGCAATGGGCCAAAGAAGGCGAAGTCGGAAGAAAGAAGCTGGCACAAATCACGAGATACGGCACGATCGTTCTGGGGCTCATTCAGGGTTACGGCGTTTCGATCGGCTTTAACAACTACTACGGTTCGCTCGTCAAAGACCCGTCGTTTACGACTTATACGGTAATTGCGATCGTGTTAACCGCAGGCGTTGCGTTTCTCATGTGGTTGGGTGAACAGATTACCGAGAACGGTATCGGCAACGGGATCTCAATCATCATTTTTTCGGGGATCGTTGCCGCATTTCCAACTTCGATCAAGCAGATTTATCAAAAGCTGTTTGTCGATGCGGGCGATGCACTGTTTTTAAACATTATTCTAGCCGTGTTGATCGTCGTAGCGATTATTTTGATTATTGCCGGTACGATTTACGTACAGCAAGGCGTACGGAAAATACCGGTTCAGTATGCAAAGCGTGTCGTTGGACGTAAAATGTACGGTGGTCAATCGACGCATATTCCGATGAAAGTTAACGCTGCAGGCGTTATTCCGGTCATCTTCGCGATGTCCCTGCTCGTTTTCCCGGCGACGATCGCCCAGTTCTGGAGCGGTAACAGTGTGGCGGACTGGATTATCAAGCACTTCAGCTTGACTAGCAACTCGCCGCTTGCCGTAGTCCTTTACGTGCTTCTGATTATCGGATTTACTTATTTCTACACGTTCGTGCAGATCAATCCGATGCAGATGGCCGATCAGATGAAGAAAAACGGCGGCTACATTCCGGGTATTCGTCCAGGTAAAACGACAGCGATGTATCTGACTCGCGTGATGACGCGCATTACGCTTTCCGGCGCGCTATTCTTGGCTGCGATATCGATTCTGCCAATGATATTTACCAAGATTGCCGATTTGCCAAACTCCGTACAAATCGGAGGCACGTCGCTGCTGATCGTCATCGGCGTCGGTTTGGAGACGATGAAGCAGATCGAAAGCCAATTGATCAAACGTCACTACAAAGGTTTTATCAACAAATAAACGGCAGCTTCTGCTTTTCATAACAGCGACAGCTGTTCGTTTATTTAAGGATAAGAAAGTATATGGTTTCTCATTATACGGTTCTTATCTTTCAATGCGAAACGACTCGTCGCTGTGGAAGACCGGGAAGCCGTTTCTGCTTGATAGGCCGGAACGGGTGATGTACGGGGAGGTAACGCAAGGTGAATATCCTGTTTATGGGCCCTCCGGGAGCAGGTAAGGGCACGCAGGCTGAACGGATTGTCAGTGAATTCGGAATTCCGCATATCTCGACAGGCGACGCCTTCCGGCTCGCGATGAGCCAGGGAACGGCGCTTGGAGTGGAAGCGAAAAAATATGTCGATCAAGGATTGCTCGTACCGGACGAAATTACGAACGGTATCGTTCGCGAGAGGCTTCAACAGCCGGATGCGGACAAAGGCTTCCTGCTCGACGGCTTTCCCCGCACGATCGCGCAGGCCGAAGCGCTTGACGAGATGCTGCGGGTTATGGGGAGAAGCATCGATCACGTCATCAACCTTGCGGTTGATCGCGACAAACTTCTAGCCAGATTGACAGGACGCAGAATTTGCAAATCGTGCGGCGCAACGTATCATGTCATCTTCAATCCGTCTAAGGCGGAAGGAGTATGCGATCGCTGTTCCGGCGAGTTGTACCAACGTTCCGATGATACCGAAGAGAAGGTCGGTACGCGGCTTGATGAATATTTGACAAAAACCGCTCCGCTGCTTGCTTATTACGAGAAGCAGGGCATTTTGCGTCAAGTGGACGGAGAGCAGGAAATCGATACGGTTTCGAAGGACATCCAAACGTTGCTGCGAGGTCAAGCATAATGATCATTTGTAAGACCGACAGCGAATTGAAGCTTATGCGGGAAGCCGGCCGTATTGTTGCGGAAACGCACAAGACGCTTGAGAAAGCGATCGTGCCGGGAATCACAACAAGGGAACTTGATGCGATTGCCGAAGCGTTTATTCGCAGTCAGGATGCAATTCCGTCTTTTAAAGGTCTCTATGGTTTTCCAGCCAGTATATGTGCTTCCATTAACGAACAATTGGTTCACGGTATACCAAGCGACCGGAAATTAAACGAAGGCGACATCATCAGCATCGATATTGGCGCTCAATATCGGGGCTACCACGGCGACTCGGCATGGACCTATCCGGTAGGCAACGTATCGGATACGGCAAAGAAGCTTTTGGAGGTTTCCGAACGCTCTTTGTACACGGGCCTTGAAGAGGCAAAGTCGGGTGTCCGTCTGTATGCAATCTCGCACGCGATCCAAAAATGCATTGAAGCAGAAGGGTTTTCCGTCGTCCGCGAATATGCCGGGCACGGAATCGGCAAACAATTGCACGAAGAACCGCAGATCCCGAATTACGGACTTCCGAATCACGGGCCGCGGCTCAAAACGGGCATGGTATTGGCGGTAGAGCCGATGGTCAATGCCGGCCAGCGTTATGTCAAGACGCTGCAGGACAACTGGACGGTCGTTACGGTAGACGGCTCGCTGTGCGCGCATTTCGAGCATACGATTGCGATTACCGATGACGGCTGCGAAATTCTGACGAAGCCGTGAATGTAGGAGATGATTCCGTGATTGAACGAAACCAGGCTCAGCTCGGACAAATCGTCAAAGTACTACGCGGCAGAGATACGGAGAAGGTTGCCGTCATAGTCGGCATTGTGGATGAACGTTTCGTTCTCCTGGCTGACGGCGACAAACGAAAGTTTGACCAGCCGAAAAGAAAAAACCTGCTTCATCTTCAATTGCAAAACGTGATCAGCCGTGAAGTTGTGGATAGTTTAAAGGAAACCGGTCGTGTGACCAACGGCAAGTTGCGGTATGCTGTTAATAAATTTGTCGAGAATGAACAAGCAGAAGCACTGGAGGGAAGAGAATAACCATGGCCAAAGAAGATGTGATTGAAGTGGAAGGAACGGTTATCGAACCGCTTCCGAACGCGATGTTTAAGGTGGAGCTCGAGAACGGCCACAGAATCCTAGCGCATGTTTCCGGTAAAATCCGCATGCATTTCATTCGAATTTTGCCGGGCGATAAAGTGACCGTGGAGCTTTCTCCGTACGACCTGACAAGAGGCCGGATCACGTATCGATTCAAATAGATCGGATCCGATATCGTTTTTTTAACCGTATTTCGGGCTTTCTGCGAAAAAGCTTACAGCTTAAGGATTCGATGCAAGCTTTGTCAGGCAAAGCTTGCGGATGCTTACGATGCGAGCTTTGCTGCTCAAAGCTTAGCGAATGCTTACGAAGCTGGCTTTGCAACGCAAAGCTTTTAGGAGGTAACAACAATGAAGGTGAGACCATCGGTTAAACCGATTTGTGAGAAGTGCAAGGTAATCAAGCGCAATGGCAACGTAATGGTCATCTGCGAAAATCCGAAGCATAAACAAAAACAAGGGTAAGGAGGTGCATCTTAAAAGATGGCTCGTATAGCTGGAGTAGACTTGCCGCGTGACAAACGTGTAGAAATCGCATTGACGTACATTTTCGGCATCGGCAAAACAACGGCGCAAGGCATTCTTGCGAAAACTGGCGTTAACTCGAACACCCGCGTTCGTGATCTGACTGAAGACGAAGTGAGCAAGCTTCGTGAAGCAATCGACAAAAACGTTAAGGTGGAAGGCGATCTTCGTCGTGAAATCGCACTTAACATCAAACGTCTGATCGAAATCGGTTCGTACCGTGGAATTCGTCACCGTCGTGGCTTGCCTGTTCGCGGTCAACGTACGAAAACGAATGCGCGCACGCGCAAAGGTCCTCGTCGTACTGTAGCGAACAAGAAGAAATAATAAGGGGGGATAAAGCAAATGGCAAAACCGAAAAAAGTAGTCCGTACAAAGCGTCGTGACCGTAAAAACATTGAATCCGGAGTAGCGCACATCCGCTCCACATTCAACAATACGATCGTTACCATTACGGATCCGCACGGCAACGCCATCTCCTGGGCAAGCTCCGGTAACCTTGGTTTCAGAGGTTCCAAAAAGAGCACGCCTTTCGCAGCTCAAATGGCGGCGGAGACAGCGGCTAAAGCTGCAATGGAGCATGGTATGAAAACTGTTGAGGTCATGGTTAAAGGTCCAGGCGCAGGCCGTGAAGCGGCGATTCGCTCCCTGCAAGCAGCCGGTCTTGAAGTGAACCTGATTAAAGACGTAACTCCAGTCCCGCATAATGGCTGCCGCCCACCAAAACGTCGTCGTGTCTAATTCAGGATCGCTCGGTGGTATAAATATTCTCAACATGTGAATAATGTGTGGGAGGATAGGCATACTACTAGTTTTGGATAACTAGGGAATCCAGAGGAAGCGACGTTCGAAGGAGGGTTAATTTCATGATTGAGATTGAAAAGCCTAAAATAGAGACCGTATCGATAAGCGAGGAAGGCACGTACGGCAAATTTGTCGTAGAACCGCTGGAACGCGGCTACGGCACAACGCTCGGGAACTCGCTGCGGCGGATCCTCCTTTCGTCTTTGCCTGGAGCGGCAGTAAACTCCGTGCAAATCGTTGGAGTATTGCATGAATTTTCGACGGTACCTGGAGTTGTCGAGGATGTAACGGAAATCATCCTCAACCTCAAAGGATTATCGTTGAAAATTCATTCCGACGAAGATAAAGTGCTGGAAATTGATGCGGAAGGCGAAGGGAAAGTTCTTGCCGGCGATATTCGCGCGGACAGCGACGTGGAGATTCTTAATCCGGATCTTCATATTGCTACGCTTGCACCGGACGCGCGTTTGCAAATGCGCATTCTTGCAAGCCGCGGGCGCGGTTATGTACAAGCCGACAAAAACAAGAAAGACGATCAACCGATCGGCGTTATTCCGATCGATTCGATCTATACCCCGATCACGCGCGTTAATTACTCGGTAGAAAATACCCGCGTTGGCCAAGTGACCAACTACGATAAATTAACCCTCGAGGTATGGACCGACGGGAGTATTCGTCCGGAAGAAGCGGTTAGCTTAGGCGCCAAAATTTTGACTGAACATCTTATGTTGTTCGTCGGATTGACGGATGAAGCTCGCGATGCGGAAATCATGGTCGAGAAGGAAGAAGACAAGAAAGAGAAAGTATTGGAAATGACCATCGAAGAGCTGGATCTTTCCGTACGTTCTTATAACTGTCTGAAGCGTGCCGGCATTAACACGGTTCAAGAGCTGATTACGAAAACCGAAGAGGACATGATGAAGGTTCGTAACCTGGGCCGGAAATCGCTCGAGGAAGTTCAAGAGAAGCTTGAAGAACTCGGTTTAGGTCTTCGTGTAGAGGATTAAGCCGCAACGATTAAAGAAGGAGGGAACAACATGGCATACCAAAAGCTTGGTCGCGATTCCAGCGCACGTAAAGCATTATTCCGTGATCTGGTAACCGACTTGTTCATACAGGAACGCATTCAAACGACCGAAGCGAAAGCGAAGGAGCTTCGCCCTATCGCTGAGAAGCTGATTACGCTGGCTAAACGCGGCGATCTGGCTGCTCGTCGTCAAGTAGCTTCGTTCGTACGTCGCGAGCCTGCAAACGGCGAACAGGATGCGATCCAAAAGCTGTTTTCGGAGCTTGCTACCCGTTATTCCGAGCGTCAAGGCGGATATACCCGCATTTTGAAGCTGGGACCTCGTCGCGGGGATGCAGCGCCTATGGTTTATATAGAGCTTGTCGATCGTGCGTAAATGACGGATGGGAAAGGGTGGACAGAATCGTTAGATTCTGGTGAAGCCCTTTTTTTGTAGGTTTGGGAGAAGCGTTATATATGCGTAATGTCAAGCTTAACGTCAGCTATGAGGGAACGGCATATTCGGGATTTCAAACACAGCCGCATCGCAATACGATTCAGGATAAGCTGGAGGAAGCGATAACCGCGCTTACCGGCCGAACGGTCAAAGTGACCGGCTCCGGACGTACCGATGCAGGCGTTCACGCCAGAGCACAGATCGTGAATTTCGAAACCGATTCGAAAATTCCGATCGAACGGTGGTGTCTGGCGATGAACGCTAGGCTGCCTAACGATATCGTCGTTTATGCAGCGGAGGAAGTTCCTTTCGACTTCCACGCAAGAAGGTCGGCCAAGCGCAAAACATACCGGTACGCCATCCGCTACGGAAGGCTGCCCGATCTGTTCACGCGCCGTACGACATTGCATCATCCGACTCCTCTGAACAAGGAAGCGATGCGGCAAGCTCTTGCGGTACTGGAAGGCGAACATGATTTCACTTCGTTCTGTTCGATCCATTCGTCGGTAGAATCACACGTGCGGACCATTTTCGAAACACGTTTGGAGACTCTGGTCGATGATGGGATGGAAGATGGTCAAGCAGGTGTGATCCACTTGTATATTACCGGCAATGGCTTTTTGTACAACATGGTTCGCATTATTGTGGGAACGCTTATCGAAATAGGCGAAGGCAAGCGTAGCCCGGCTGAAATGCAGCATATTTTGGATGCTCAAGATCGTATGGCGGCAGGCCCGACAGCAGAGCCGCACGGCCTTATGTTATGGGATGTTGTTTATTGATTTTTGCATCGAAATTTTGCCTCAAGGCCTTGCTAAGCTCTTCGTTTTATAGTAAGATAATAGTTGGTTTTCATCACTGGCTATCCCACAGCCCCGAGTGTGAAACCGCCAAAAAGCAGCATATGATTCCGGGTATTTATAACCCGTTAAAGCACGACAAGGTAAAACACAAACGTAGTGAACTATGCGTTCGCTTGGTTTAGGAGGATTAACGCTAATGAGTACCACATATATGGCCAAACCGCTTGAAGTTGAGCGTAAATGGTACGTTATCGACGCTACGGGCAAAACGCTCGGACGTTTGGCAAGCGAAGCGGCAAGCATTATCCGCGGTAAGCATAAGCCGCAATTTACACCGCATGTTGATACAGGCGACTTCGTAGTCGTAATCAACGCTAGCAAAATCGTTCTTACGGGCAAGAAGCTCCAAAACAAAAAATACTACACGCACTCCATGTATTCGGGCGGTTTGAAAGTAACTGTCGCTCAAGACATGCTTGCGAATAAACCAGAGCGTATGCTCGAGCTTGCCATTCACGGCATGCTGCCGAAAACACGTCTTGGTAACAGCATGAAGTTGAAATTGAAAGTGTATGCCGGTGCCGAGCATCCGCACCAAGCACAACAACCTGAAGTCTGGGAACTTCGCGGGTAATTAAAGGGAGGACAGTTTCATGGCTCAAGTTCAATACTATGGAACGGGTCGTCGTAAACATTCGGTAGCGCGCGTGCGTCTTGTACCGGGTGAAGGACGAATCGTCATCAATAAGCGTGACCTGAACGAATACTTCGGTCTCGAAACGTTGAAGCTGATCGTAAAACAACCGCTTACGCTGACTGAAACGACTGATAAATACGACGTTTTGGTTATCGCTCACGGCGGCGGTACTACAGGACAAGCTGGAGCAATCCGTCACGGTATCTCCCGTGCATTGCTTAAAGCAGACCCTGAGTTCCGTGGTTCGCTTAAGAAAGCCGGATTCCTGACACGCGATCCGCGTATGAAGGAACGTAAAAAATACGGCTTGAAAGCAGCTCGTCGCGCTCCACAATTCTCCAAACGTTAATTTGGAGCCGGCTTTTCCAGTTTTCCATTCAAAGCCTTTTCTGTCATCAGACAGGAAAGGCTTTTTTTGTATGTCGGAAGGCATTCAAGGAAGCGGCTCTCCACGTATTAAATAACCGGGATCATGACGCGGGAGATGTTTTCTTTGTTTTCGGAAGAAAGTATGTCGCATATCGCAGTGACTTGTAGTCCTTGCACCACCTGGGATAATGCCCAATACACTAACATAACGATCTTTTGTTCATTATAAGAAAAACATTGACAATTCATAGGGAACATTTATAATTGTGCTATAAGTTGTTAAATCGCATAGTAATAGTCGGAATTAGTGGCGTATGGAAATAAAGGAGGATGCGGCATGAATTTGTTCGAGAAAGAAGCTTTAATCGCTCAAGCCAGCGTTGATTTGGAGCATGAAACACCTGAAGCGGTTATTCAATGGGCCATTGAAAGGTTTCCTAATATAACGTTTGCGTGCAGCTTTGGCGCCGAGGATGTCGTACTTGTCGATATGGTACAGAAAATCAGCCCCAAAACGGATATTTTTTATTTGGATACCGACTTTCATTTCAAGGAGACTTACGAGACGAGAGATCGGCTTGAGCAGCATTACGGGCTTAAATTCGTACAAGTCAAGCCGGCGATCACACCGGAAGAGCAAGCGGAGAAGCATGGCGAAGCTTTGTGGAAATCCGAACCTACCGCATGCTGCAACATCCGTAAAGTGGAGCCGCTTACCCGGATTCTCGGCAATTACGAAGCATGGATTACGGGTATCCGCCGCGACCAGGCGCCGACTAGAGCCAACGCGAAGAAGATCGAATACGATACGAAGTTCGGACTCGTTAAGTTTAACCCGATTGCACACTGGACTTCCGACGATGTATGGGAATATATTCGCGCAAACAATATTTACTATAATCCGCTGCACGATCAAGATTACCCAAGCATCGGCTGCGAATACTGCACGCGTCAAGTGAAGGCGGGCGAAGACCCGCGGGCCGGCCGCTGGTCCGGTTTCGAGAAGACGGAATGCGGGTTGCATAAATAACATACGAACAATTTTCAGGGACAGTAAATTATCGAATATGTGAAGGTTCTAAAACCTAGGATAAACGCCGGCATTTTCGGATGCTCGTATGCGTTTATCCTTGTAATATTCGGGGTTCATGATAGTATGGTGGAATAAGGATGTAACTTCCAATTTACTTCGGGATGGAAAATACGGGAGGAACGACAATGGGAGAAACGATTCAGGCACATGGCGGCACGCTGATCAACAGACTGGTTCAAGGGGAAGCTAGAGAGCAATTGCTCGAGAAAGCGAAACAGCTTGTGCAAATTCCAATCAACGCTTGGGCGATTTCCGATCTGGATCTTATCGGAGTGGGGGCATTCTCGCCGTTAACGGGTTTTATGGACGAGGCGGATTATACATCAGTCGTTCAGCGTATGCGTTTAGCCGACGGTCAAGTATGGAGCATTCCCATCACGCTAGGTGTCGAGAAGGCTCTTGCGGAGCGCATTCAAGTCGGAGAGCAAGTTGCATTGGTCGGAGAGTCCGATAACGTCGTATACGCGATTCTTGACGTCAGCAGCGTTTATGAGGCCGATCAGAAGCTGGAAGCAGTGAACGTATTCAAAACGGACAGCGACGAGCATCCGGGCGTACAGAAGCTGTTTACGAAGTCATCCACATATGTCGGCGGATCGGTGCAAGTATTGAATCGTCCGCAGCCGGAGAAGTTCGGCGAATTTTATTTTGATCCTTCCGAGACGCGCCGTGTTTTTTCCGAGAAGGGCTGGAAAACGGTCGTAGGCTTTCAAACGCGTAATCCGGTTCACCGGGCGCATGAATATATCCAGAAGAGCGCTATGGAAATCGTAGATGCGCTGTTCTTGAATCCGCTCGTCGGCGAAACGAAATCGGATGATATTTCGGCCGACGTACGCATGAAAAGTTATCTGGTTTTGCTGGAAAATTATTATCCGAAGGATCGCACCTTCCTTGGCGTATTCCCGGCAGCGATGCGATATGCAGGCCCGAGAGAAGCGATTTTCCACGCGCTCGTCAGAAAGAATTACGGCTGTACGCATTTTATCGTCGGACGCGACCATGCCGGTGTCGGCGATTATTACGGAACGTATGAAGCGCAGGAGATTTTCAGAAACTTCACGTCCGAGGAACTGGGCATCACGCCGCTATTTTTTGAGCACAGCTTTTACTGCACCAAATGCGGGAACATGGCCTCCAGCAAAACATGCCCGCACGATAAAGCCGATCATCTCCACTTATCCGGAACGAAGGTCCGCGCTCTTCTCCGCGACGGTATTTGCCCGCCACGGGAATTCACGCGTCCTGAGGTTGCCGAGGTGCTGATCGAAGGGATCTCCGAGCAGCTCGTTTCCGCCGATTGATTGCATAGCGAACTTGTCATATTTGTCCGCCCTGTCCCATAAGATGTAAAGACTCTTGTGGGTGGGGTGGTTTTTTTATGCGAAAATTTCCGAGACACGTCGTGGTTTGGATGAATTTTCACGGTGGGCTAAAAATTGTATCGACAGCCATCCTTGTTTTGATGATCGGATTTATATTTTCTTACGAGCTGCCCTCGACGAAAACTTGGACATACTGGACCATGCCGCTATCCGGAAAAACCATTGCGATCGACGCCGGCCACGGCGGCCCGGATGGAGGTGCCGAGAGCGCCCAAGGCGTGATCGAGAAGGACATCAATTTGGCGATATCCCTATACTTGCGCGATTATTTGCAGCAGGCGGGAGCAATAGTCGTCATGACCAGAGAACAGGACAACGATTTGGCCAGCCCTGATACGAAAGGCTTAAGCCGCCGCAAAACGGAGGATTTGCAAAAACGCGTCGAGTTTATCCGCAAGCAAAAGTCGAATTTGCTGATCAGCATTCATCTGAACAGCTTCCCGTCGGCCAAATGGAGCGGCGCGCAAACCTTTTATTATCCCTCGAATAAAGACAACGTCACTCTGGCGAATCTAATTCAACGGGAGCTAAAACTTAACCTTGAAAATACGGACAGAGTTTCGAAGCAAGTCGACACCGTCTTTTTGCTTAAGTCATTGCAAATACCGGGCGCTCTGGTCGAAGTGGGGTTTCTCTCCAATCCTGAAGAGTCGCGGCTGATGGCTCGGGAGGATTATCAGAAGAAAGTGGCAGCCTCGATTTACCAAGGTATTCTGCGGTATTATTCGGGCGAGAAGCAGGACGGGGAGAACGGGACGGCCGGCGCCAGCAAGAAGGGGTAGCAGGTACGTCACGTGTAAGCTTGTCTGCAACTATGGTATAATGATTCTTATACAAAATGTCCAATACCGAGGTGTAACAATGGTTACTAGAGATCAGGTCCTGGGGGCCGTAGGCCATATTTACGATCCCGAATTTAAAAAAACGGTGACAGAGCTTGGATTTGTCCGCGACATTATGGTGAAAGAGGGCCATGTGGCCTTGACGCTGGTCTTATCGGCCGATGACGAATTGCTGAAGAGCCAATACCGCCAAGACGTAGTGGAAGCGCTAAAAGGTATCGGAATCGGCGATGTGCACATTCGTTTCCGCAATATATCCGAGCATGAGCGCACTGAAGCGCTCAAGAACGGGCAAGGCGCCCCTGCCAAGGCGGCAGCGCAGCAAACAGCACCTCCGTCGGAGCTTCGTTCGCCGAACGTTTCCTCGCTGTTATCGCCTGAATCGGGCGTTAAATTTATCGCGGTCGCAAGCGGGAAGGGCGGCGTGGGCAAGTCGACGGTAACGGTTAACGTTGCGGCCGCTTTAGCCCGCAAAGGAAAGCGCGTAGGCATTATCGACGCGGATATTTACGGCTTCAGCGTTCCGGATATGATGGGGATTGAAACCCGTCCGGAAATGGTAGAGAACAAAATTATTCCGGTCGAGCGCTTCGGCGTCAAGGTCATCTCGATGGGGTTTTTCGTCGAAGACAACGCTCCGATTATTTGGAGGGGCCCGATGCTCGGCAAAATGCTCCGCAACTTCTTCGCCGAAGTCGAGTGGGGCGAACTGGACTACATGCTTCTCGATCTTCCGCCAGGAACCGGCGATGTAGCCTTGGACGTCCACCAGATGATCCCGCAAAGCAAAGAGATCATCGTTACGACGCCTCATGCTACGGCGGCGTTCGTTGCCGCGCGTGCGGGAGCGATGGCGGTGCATACGAAGCATGACATTTTGGGCATTGTGGAAAATATGTCGTACTACGAGAATAAATCCGGCGAGCTGGATTACGTGTTCGGACGAGGAGGCGGAGCCAAGCTTGCCGAGGAGCTTCATACGGAGCTGCTTGCGCAAATTCCGCTTCGCGCGCCGGATAATCATTTCGCGGAGCCCGACTTTTCTCCGTCCGTATACTCGGCCGAACATCCGACAGGCAAGCTGTACCTGGATGTCGCCGATAAAATTATTACAAAGCTGGAGTAGTCCCGACGGGACGACGTGCCGCTAATCGGAACAAAAGGCTGTCCCGGGTCTTATTAGACCTTCTGGGGCAGCCTTTTTCAAAATAGCAGACTGTATATGCTTCACATTTTCGGTAAATGCGCCGGTTCTTAAGCTTTTGCTTTCGGGATTGCTTTCTGCTGAAGCGTTAGGATGGCGAATCCGCTTATGTTGTTATTCCTCTTTCTTTTCTTCGGAAGACTTATCCTTCTCTTGCCCTTTTCCTTTTTCTTTTTCTTTTTCTTTTTCTTTTTCTTTCCCTTCTTCCTTGCCCTCTTCTTTTTCTTTGCCTTTTTCTTCAGCGCCTTTGGCTTTCATGTCCTCTTCCTTCGGCTTCATTTCGTCCTGCGCCACTTTCTTAAACAACTCCATCATCTGAGCGCGGAACAAAGGGCTTTTCATCGATTCTTCCATGACGGTCATGACTTGCTGCCGGTATTGAGGACTTTTCATAACGGAAAGCAGCATCTTTTGGAAATCCGTCGTGTTCATCAAATCGAGCATCGATTTCTGGTATTCCGGATCCTTCATCAAGTCCTTGTGAAGATCCTTGTTGCTTTTCTGAATCGCTTTGGCAAAATCTCCGGCGAACTTCGGATCGGTCATCGTTTTTTCGATCAATTTGCTGTTGCTGGGATCGGTCAGCACGTCTTTGACCGCCGCTTGAATTTGAACACCTTCGCCGGAGGAAAGCAGCTTAGCTGTTTTGTCTTTGTTTTTTTCGCTGGCTTCTTGAATCGCCTTTTGTCCGTCTTCCGTTTTAAGTACGTCCAGAACCATTGACTTCGTATCCTTATAGCTTTGCGTCTGGCTTTGGCCTCCGGAACCGGAACCGCATGACGTTAAGAGCAAGCATGCAATAAGTACAGGGATTAGTCGAATCGATTTGGCGCTCATCGTCAGGCACGTTCTCCCTTCTAAGCAGGTCGTGTGTTTTTATTATGTCTGGAAGCCGTTCAATTATGACCGCGTCAAATAGCTTTTTACTGTGAACGTTGGTACAATGTACTAGGGCTTGTCTGCAGCGATTGCATGCAAGTCAAGGAATCAATCGCTAAAGGAGAACAGAACGTGACGCTGAGAAAATGGAACTATCTTTTTTGGACGACGCTTGCGTGGGGCTCAGGTGTCGCAATAGCGGCAGGAATATTTCTTATCATGTTATTCGATGACTTCAGCTTTCTGGAAATGACGGAGCCCGGCTTCAATTGGCAGACGCTCCTATTTGCTTTGCTTGGCGGAGCTTTGATCAGCACGGTAAGTCAAATGGGCTTTTTCGCTTATTTGACTGTACGATATATTGCGGTCGGGATTATCCGTGTCAAATGGGTATGGGAAGGCTTGCAAATTTTTATTATTTTTGACGCTTTTTTTGCAACGGTCTATCTAAGCTACAAAAGCTTTGCTGGCGAAGGAGGAAGCTGGGTTCCTTACATATGGCTTCCGTTGATATTGCTCATTATTTCGTTTGCGGTCGCATACTGGAAAATGATCAAGACAAACAAAAACGCATTCATCCCGACGCTCTTTTTTATGTTCGTAGTCACATTAATCGAGATGCTGCCGGTGCTTCGTTATGACAGCGTAGCGGCCAATATTTATATGCTGAGCACGCTTGTAGCTTGCAATACATGGCAAATCATGCTTTTACACAAGCTTGTGGGCAACAAAAAAGAGCTGGCTTAGCAGCTCAAGAATGTTTCATCGTAGCATCGTCTACCGGTTTTTTGGTTACCTGCGCCTGCTGCATCAGCTCGGATACCGTTACGAATTCATATCCGTCGGCACGAAGCTTATCGATGATGACAGGCAGCGCCTCATGGGTTTGCTTGACGGAATCGCTGGCATGGAGCAGGACGATATCGCCGGGATGAGCTTTGCTGACGACTCGTTCGATGATATTTTCTTTGCCTGGGTTTTTCCAGTCAAGGGAGTCGGTATCCCATTGAATCACCGTATAATTCAATTCGCTCGCGATACGCAGCACGCGTTTGTCAAAGTCGCCGTTCGGCAGACGGAGCAGGGTTGGTTCTTGTTTGGTCACATCGGACAAAATACGGTGAGCGGTCGTAAGCTGCTTGCGGATATCCTCATCGCTTAAGCTGCTGTAGTTAACGTGCTTATGGCCGTGACTGCCGATTTCAAACCCGTGCTTAACGATGTCGTTCACAATTTCCTGATGAGATTGCGTCCAAGGAGAGGAAAGGAAGAAGGTCGCTTTTTTGACATTTTTCTGATCAAGCACATCGATGATCGGCTTCGTACGCGTTTCTCCCCAGCTGATGTCGAACGTCAAGGCGATCAGCTTTTTCTCTGTTTGGACGCTATAAAGCGCGGTCGGTTCGTTTTGCGTGAAGACGGATACGTGATCCCTTTCGGCATAAATAATTGCGGCTGCAAACAATAAGGCGACGGCAATGATCAGGTACTGCTTCAATCTTTTTCCGTTGATCACATAGAAAAAATTCACGTTGTTGCCTCCTCTGTTTTTCTCGCCGACGGAAGCCGGCAGGCTTGGAATGCTTGTTTACTCCAAGTGTATGCTCGTACGATTAACTTATGTCTTGTACAAAATATTTTGGTAATGGGAGTGAGCCTATGGGGTTAAAGGTTTGGTTTGCCCATCTTAAAAGCATGAAAAGGGAAATCATCGTAGCCTTTATCATCTTTGCGATCGGCATCTATTTAGGGTATTCCAAGCAGTTTCCATCAATCATTGAAGGACAGATGGGAACAATGAAGAAAATCGCGGAAACCATCAATAATATGGAGTACAGCCAGCTCTGGTTTTTCCTTTTCATTTTCGTTAATAATTTAGTGATCTCGCTTATGGTGATGTATCTCGGCTCGTTTTTCGCCCTGGCTCCGATTTATTCGCTGATCATGAACGGGATGGTTCTAGGCTACTTGGCCTCTACCGAGGTGAATGCCGACAATTGGTTCGTTTTTGTAAAAGGGATCGTTCCGCACGGCATTATTGAAATTCCGGCGGTCATTATCGCTTGCGCATACGGCATACGATTCGGAACGATTGCGGCGGAATCGGTGATCAGCTTTCCTTTTGCCAAAAGAAGGGCGCGCGTTGCGGCCAAGCTGATCGGATTTATGAAGGTAACGATTCCGTTCATGCTTGTGCTTGCTTCTACGCTGCTGCTGGCCGCTATTATAGAGAGTACGATTTCCTACTGGCTGATCCATTAAAAATTTTCGAGCCGATATTCATAAATTTCCAGAAATGTGAGCATAACAGTAAGGCGATACGTTTTCGGAGTGTGACGTATAGCTGCGGATTGCGTCCTTACATGTGTGTTGGAGGGAGATTTAGGATGATCGGTTTTTTATTTAATGATCGGGAATGCAGAGAATTGGATTACGTGCTGCGCAAAGAACTGGAAGAAATGCTGTTCGACTTGAACGATCAAAGAATGGATCATGATATCAAAACGGCAATCGAAACCCGGTACAAAGTCATTTTTCGTATGTATGCCAGATTGGCGTCGCCGCGCGATATTTCCCGGTATGCCCGCAACAAGGTGCATCGGTAAATCGACCATAAGCCATCAAATCAAACTTTTTTTATAAAAGGGTTGACACCCATATGCATTATGTGCTAAATTTGTCTTCCCTGATCAAGTTGTCCTATTGAAGGGGCGGTTAGAACTTGAATGTTTCAAGTAACTTAAGGTAAAGAGTTATCCGTCTTTTGGCGGTACATTTACCGAAGTCGACATTAAGCGATTATGCTTTCTGAAGACTTTCAAAAAAAAGTTGTTGCATTCCATGTTCGAACTGTGGTATATTATAAAGGTCGCTGTTGCGAGTAGTGATGGCGGTCGAAGCTAGATGAATTGTCCTTTGAAAACTGAACAATGAGCGAAATAAAGCCAGCAAAAACAAGCAACAAATCGC
>NZ_QMFB01000045.1 GCF_003285015.1 Paenibacillus contaminans
CAAACCCGGCCGGCGTGCCTGACGCTCCATCAAGACCGATCTGACTGAAATCGTAGACGAACGTTTGTGGTTCTGCGGCATAGCTTAATTTCGGTGTGATTCCCAAGCTCCCGAGCAGCACGCTGATTGCAAGCAAAAGCGCCCAAACCCGCTTGAGTTCTCTTCTTCGCATTGCCATTCCTATTCATCCCCCTTAGATAAAACTATCCGACATGAGCTCTTTCCAAGTTAACCATTCGTTCATCGACCGTTGGCGGGTAGTCAGAACGTACAGCACGTCCAGCGCGTAATCCGCGTCATATTGCCGATAAAATTGGGGTGGAAGCGTTATGATTGCCGTCTTCGCGTCTCCCCCTCCGTCGAAAACCTAATGCTTGCTTCCCGTCTCTGCCGTAGACCAAACCCGGCGATATTTTGAAATCCGGGTCCTGCTCCTCCAATACGCCGACCCGCTCCCAAGAGTCTCCGCCGTTGTAACCGCATACAAAGCGCCATGAAGCTTGCCATTGTTGACCGAAACTCCCATAACCTCCCGTTCATCATCCATCATTCCGCAATCGGTCCAGTCTTCCCCCCTCCGTTGTACCGGTACATTCTCGCCTCGCGCCAAATCCCCATTATCAG
Source organism: Paenibacillus contaminans (assembly GCF_003285015.1). Lineage (GTDB taxonomy): Bacteria > Bacillota > Bacilli > Paenibacillales > NBRC-103111 > Paenibacillus_V > Paenibacillus_V contaminans. Next base: position 625 of record NZ_QMFB01000045.1, read on the forward strand.
TTCATTAGAGGCGCTCCTTGTATTCCACGATCGAATGCACCATATTGCTGCCGCAGCTTCGCCAGGAACGGTCTGCTTCAAGGAGGTATACCCGCCCCTTGCCATCGCTGGCGTCGCGAACGTGCCGGCGTACAAGCTGCCATCATAGACGCAAAGTGCGCAGCCCTGTACTCCTTTTACGATAACGGCTCGCTGACAAATCGAACATGCACAATCCCAAGATTTTCTGGGAGATTCCCACACTTTTGCCGACAGGATCTCACGACTCCTGCTTAAGCATGGGCAAACATAACAGGATGATCGTCCCTTGCCCCTGTCGGCTGCTTAATTGAATGCCGTATTCCGACCCGAAATGCAGCTTCAGCCGGGCATGCGTATTGTTCAGCCCGATCGATTCTTGCCTGTCCTCATCGGCGTACTCCCGATTCATATGACGTTCCGTTCGTTTCAGTTGCTCCTCATCCATCCCGATCCCGTCGTCTTTGACAGCGACGAGCAACCATCCCTCCTCTTCGGTCACGTCGATCTCGATTCGGCCCTGAAACTGCTTAAGCTCAAACCCGTGCTGGAACGCATTTTCCACGATCGGCTGCAGCATAAACTTCAGCACCTGCGCATGAAGCAGATGATTCGGCGTTCGACAAGTGAAGTGGATGCCTTCCCCGTATCTGCGATTCATCAGCTTCACATAGTTATGAATGTAGGCAATTTCATCCTCCAGACTCCAGAGTGGGGATGTATATTTATAGAACGGTATCAGCATATTACCGAGCGCCACCACACTGTCTGCGATATCGTCAGCTTTGCGGGCAACGGCCATCCATTTGATCACATTCAACGTATTGTAAAGAAAATGCGGCGTAATCTGCGCCTGCAGCGCCTTGATTTCATGATTGCGCTTCTTCGCTTCTATCGCCTCGCTGCGATGGATCAGATCAACGATGCTTTGCGACATCCGGTTGAACTGGCGGCTTAGCAATCCGATCTCATTACGCGGAAGCCGTTCGACCCGAACACCCAGCTGCCCGTGCTCCAGCTCCTGCATCCGATCGGTTAGTTGACGCAACGGCTTCAAGATGAGCTGTGTCCAATAGTTGGAAAAGAGCATCATCAAAGCAAGACTGCTGATCAAGGCGATGACCAAAATACGCTGCAGCTTCTGCAAATCCCCGTTAAACAGCTTGAGCGGAATTTCCTTGATCAACACCCAGTCGCTGCCCTCCAGCGCGTAATACACCACCTGGCGAGCATCAGCCTGCTCCGGCGTATACGATACGCTGCCGAACCGCCGTTCCGGATCGAGCTTGTGGGCGACCTCGCCGCGTTTGCCTAACCCGGTTTTGTCGAGGCTGGAAATAACCGTGCCCTCTTTGTCCACAATATACGCAGTCTCACCCGGCAAAGCAGCCAAACTTTCATATAACGAAGCAAGCGCCTGCTCCCTGATGTTCAAAACCAGTGTGCCGCCCCGCCGCGGCGTCTGTGATATTTCAATATAACGAACGGTCGAGATCAGCGGCGTATGCTTGTCATCGGTCATAACGTCCGGCGACACAAAGTCGGCCAGCTGCCGGCCGCCGTACCAGAACATCCGGAACGACTGCGCGGTGCTGGCCTGATGCATGCTGGAACGGTAAAACGGCATATCGCCGCGACCTTGCTGGTACAGCGGGCTCGACTGCGCTTCGCTGACGACATCGCCATCGCCCGTGAACAACAGGATCGACTCCAACCAAGTGCTTTGCAATTTTGCCGTTTTAAATAATTTCGCAAGCTCCAAACCGGCGAAAATGCGGTCAACGGCTGAATCTTGACCGCGCAAAAACTCGCGAACGAGCGGGTTCAGCAGCAGATCGACCGATTGCCGCTCCACTTCCTGGCGAAAAGAAAGAAGCGTTCTCTCCATGTGCTGAAACTGCGACACCGTCGAGCGCTCCGAATTTTCCTTCAACGTACTCATGATTTGATAATAAACAGCAATCGAGCTTATCGTTAAAATGAAACATCCGATAATCATAAACATGAGATTGAGCTGATGCTTAAGCTTGATCCTCATCCTCCGCCTCACTCCATCTATCGTTGTATCGGTGCATTTTGCGATATTCGCTCGGACTAACTCCGACCATTTTCTTGAACATGCGACTGAAGTAGCTGTAATCCGAAATGCCAACCTGTTCGGCAATTTCATAAGTGCGTTGATCCGTTTCGGCGATCAGTTCCTTCGCTTTGACAATCCGGTACTGGATTAAATATTCGATCGGGCTGAAGCCTGTTTCCTTCTTGAACATAGCGCCGAGGTAGTTCGAGCTCAGCTTGACATGGGAGGACAGCTTAGTCAGCGTCACCTCTTCGCAATATTCGCGCTCCATGTAACGAATCGCCTCCATCACTTCGCGGCTCCACACCGGACTCGCCTCGCGCAGCTGCATCGTCCGATGCGCGTACTCGGTAAATGTTTCGCAAGCTTCCCGCAACGAATTTGCCTGGCGCAGCCGGGACGAATAATGCTGGAAATGATCCCAGGCATGCTCCCGCGACAGCTTTAGCACGTGGATCGGCATTTGCAGCAGCAGCTGAAAAAAGTCGATCACCGGGCCTTGCTCCCATTCGTCCCGCCTGAGAAATTCGTGTACGCTAGCTTTCAGCTGCTGCTCCAATTGCGGATGCGCCATATGCCATCCGTTCATCATCTCAGCGAACGCCCGCTCCGCTTCCCTGCTAAGCTCATCCTCCAAATCGGCCTGGGCGCCGATGGTTCGGGACGCTCCAAGCACAAATTTGCGCCGAAGCGCCGATCGGCTTTCCCGGTACATGACACGTAAATTGGCATATCCGGTATACACCTCGCTGACGCCGATAGAGAGGGTCGCGCCGAAATAGTCGGTAAACGCGAACCGAATACGCTCAAGCGCATCGCGCAGCTCGTCCTGAAGCTGTCCATCGCCTTGCTGCCTGCGTGAGCTGAAAACGACGATATAACGATTATGATTATCATAGATGACCTCGCCCGCGGCGCAATCGTTGAGCAACTCGTCCAAAACGTTGAGCACGCTCATCTTCGTAAGCAGCCCGTAATCGTCCTTATAACGCTCCAGCAGCTTCGAATAGTCGTCAATCTCGATTAAGCAAAGCAGTATCGGGCTCGCGTGGTTAATACGCCAGCCCATATCGCCCGCAAACAATAGAAACTCCTGAACGGAGAACCGGCTGCGAAACATAAAGTCCTTGAGCAAGTTTTCCTTCACCTGGAGCTGCTCCAGCGAATCGGCCGGTCGCTTCTTCGCCTCCGGGACGAGCGCCATCTCCTGCGAAATACGGGAGAGGAGATGCTGCATCTCGTCGGTCGTCATCGTCAATTTCGAAATGTAATCGCTTATTCCAAGCGTAAACGCCTTCCGAACCCGGTCGAACTCGTCGAGACAGGACAAGACGACGATTTTCGTGCTGCGATCATGCTTGCGGATACACTCGATCAATTCCAGCCCGTTCATCACAGGCATCCGGATGTCGGTGATAATCAAATCCGGTTTGTGCTCCCGGTAGGCGTCCCAAGCCTCCTGACCGTTCGCTGCCTCGGCGACGATCGTCATCCCGTGATCCTCCCATTGAATCGACGCGATCAAGACTTGCCGAGCCAACGGCTCGTCCTCGGCAATAACTACGCGATACATCATCCAAGCCTCCTGCGCCATCGTTTACTCGCATTTTACAGAAGTTGCTTACGATTGGCAATGTGTTCGCCGCACGCGGATTATGGACTTATCCTTTCACTGCTCCAACTAACTGGCCATGAATGAAATATTTTTGCACGAACGGATAAATCGCAATAATCGGCAGCACTGTCGTCATAAGCGCCGCCATTTTCAGGTTTCTCGGATCAACCTCTCGCATGTTCCGCAAAGAATCCAGTTCCTTGTTCAGCGATGAGGAAATCAGCAGGTCGCGCAGTTGATATTGCAGCGTCCACAGATGCTGATCACGCGTATAGATCATCACGCTGAACCATTCGTTCCAGTAGTTAACTGCACTGAAGATGATGAAGGCCATGGTCATCGGCAGCACAAGCGGCAGCACAATCCGAAACAGTATTTTGAAGTCGCCGGCCCCATCGATTTCCGCACATTCGAGCAGTTCCTTGGGCAACTGGCCGATCACATTTTTGAATACAATAATGTAGAAAATACTGACTACTGAAGGAAATATAAGCGCCCCGTACGTATTGTACAACCCCAGATTGGTAACGAGCAAATAAGTCGGCACCAGACCGCCGTTGAAAAACATCGTAATGAGGAAGTAATAAAAAATCGGCGTTCGGCCGACCAAATTTTTGCTCGCCAGGGCATACGCGCTGGACAGTGAAAATAAAATGACCAGTGATGTATTTATTACCGTCAGAAACACCGTGTTCAGCAGCGATCGCATAAACATAGAATTGCTAATCAACTGCTTATAGGCATCCAACTGGAAACCGACCGGCCACAGCCCGACCACCCCTTCCCTGACCGCCTTCGCATCGCTGACCGAAATCGCCAGAACGTTGAAGAAGGGAATAAGGATCGAAGCGGAAAACAGGATCATGAAGATGATGTTGCATGCTTCAAATACGATTCGTGACGGGGATCGATAGTTCATCATTTGCACTCCTTGTCAATATAGTCCCAATCCGACCGTCTTCTTCGCCGCCCGGTTGGAGGCAACCAGCAGCAGAAAGCCGAGTACGCTCTGGGTCAGGCCGACCGCAGTCGTCATGCTGTACTGCGCCTTCTCCAACCCGATCCGGTATATATAGGTGCTGATGACGTCCGAAACCTCGTACACCATCGGATTTTGCAGAAGAAACACCCGTTCGAAGCCTATTCCGAACATGTTCGCCAATCGAAGCAGCAACAACAGCACGATCATCGGCATCATATGCGGCAGCGTAATATGAAACAACTGCCGAACACGGTTCGACCCATCCATCCAGGCCGCCTCATACAGCGTCTTGTCAATGCCGACGATAACAGCAAAATACAAAATCGCCGACCAGCCGACTCCCTTCCAGATATCCGCCAAAACTAGAATGCTGCGAAACGCTGACTCCTTCACCATGAAATGAATCGGCTCGATCTGGAACAGCCATACGAGCAGTTTGTTGAACAAGCCTTCCGTCGGCGACAATATCTGAATCACAATGCCCGACACGACGACCCAGGAAAGAAAATGCGGCAAATACGAAATCGTCTGCACCAGCTTCTTGAACTTTTGCTGATAAAGCTCTGACACCAGCAAAGCGAATACGATTGGCGCCGTGAAGCCGAACAGCAGATCGTATAAGTTAATGATCAGCGTATTCTTCATGACGACCCAGAACGTCCGATCATGCAGAAAGTAAAAAAAATGCTTCCAACCGACCCAATCGCTGCCCATCACGCCTTTGAACACCGAATAGTCCTGAAAGGCGATAATAACGCCGTACATCGGTATATAATTAAACAAAAAAAGCGCGACCACTGCCGGTGCGAGCAGAACATAAAGCGGGATTGTTTTTTTGATACGAGTTACCGTTCCCGTTCTCATCGGCGTTCTCCCTTTCCTAGTTAGTCTGTGGCGCAGGAACGGTGCGCCTGCACGCGCCAGCACCGCCGCTCCCACCGCCTTAAGCCTTGATTACCAATCCACCTGCTTATAGCCGAGCTTTCTCAACTTCTCTTTGTTTTCATCCACAAACTTTTGCATGTTATCGTACAGCACACTTCGGTATTCCTTCTCCCACTTCGCGACTTCTTGATCGAGCTGCTCCATCGACAGCTCACCCATGATCGCTTTCACGGTAAATTTGTCGATGCTTTGCCGTGATTCCGGCTTTTTCAGGGATTCCGCTTCGGTAGGTACGTATCCTGGCATACCGCCCAAGGTATCCCAACCGTCAAGGCTACCCTCGCCGTTCGCGGTCACCTTCTCCACGTGTTTGTCGATGCTGGCATACAGCTCTTTCGCGTACTGCTCGCCGAGCGAAATCTCTGTCTTGGCTCGATCCAGGTCGGGGGCGCCTAGATAGCCGGGGACGAAGGCGAAGTAATGCGAATAACGCGTCCATTCTTTCGCAAGCGCCTCTATATTCGGCACCTTCTTGCCGTTTTTCACCGAATACGTTTTCCCTTCCTCGCCCCAGAAAATATCATTTACCAGCTCGTCGGAGGTAAACGCTTCTATCACTTTCCAGGCGCGATCCGGATCCTTGCTGCTGGATGCAATCGATATTCCATCACTGGTAATCTTCGATCCGCCGAAGCCGTAAGTATATTTCATATCAGCCAGCTCGGCCGGCGGTTTCTTCATCTCGTGCATGAACAGGAATTTGCGTCCATCCTTAAGCTTGGTGGCCCCATAGTTCGCATTCCAAGTAATTCCGCTAGTTTCAAAAGTGTTCAACAAAATGGGATCGTTATCCATTTTTTGTAAGTACTGTTCAGAGGTTGTAGTGGCGAAGTCCTTGTCCAATATTCCCTCGTCATACATCTGGCGCATGACCTTTACGGCCGCGCGGTACTCGGGCAGCAGAACGTTGGGGATCAATTTCCCCTGCACAATGCGATACCCGTACGGATTGGCGCCATACATATCAAAGATCGGCGTGCCGCCGGCATAGAATAGCATGATGCCTATATTCCGGTTGGCGAAGACCGACTTCGTCGGGTTTGCTTTCTTGATCACACGCAGCAGATCGACCCACTGCTCGACCGACTCCGGCCACACGCCATTGTTGTACTTTTCCACCAAATCGTAGCGAACCGCGATGCCCGACCCCTTCGGCGCTTTATCCCAAGCCATCGGGATCCGCCAATATTTCCCGGTCGCCGGATCCTTGGCCATTTCCATCATTTCCGGCGTAACATATTTCTGAATAATCGGCGATTTGTCGTAATACGCTTTCAAGTCGATGAAGGCGCCGGCTTGGGCAGCCTCTACCGCCTGAGCGTACGCAGTAACATTGGAGTTGACGAGATCCGGCAAGTTTCCGGAGGCCATCAGCAATCCGAACTTGGCAGCGTAATCCGCTGACGACACCGCCTCCACCTTCAGATCGACATTGGCCAGCTCTTTGACCTTGTTAACGATCGGATTATCGTTATAATTTAATCCATCGACTTTCTCGCCGTACATGAACAAGCTCAGAGGAACCTTCTTGTCCGGCACCTTGCTAGGTTCGCTGCTCGCCGCTGGCGATGCGCTCCCCGGCGCAGGACTACTGCCCTTGTCCGTCTTGGAAGAGCAGGCGGTTATAATCGTGCCTACTGCCAAAACCCCGACAAGCAATGTACTAAGCTGTCTTAATGATTTGTTCATTGCATTTTTGCCTCCCTTAATATTTGTCTGTTTCTCTTTCAGTATAAGCCTGTACCTCCGCCAACAACATTGAGAATATCCACAAAATCAAGCACAATCGCACGGTCATCCCCGCAAATATCCACATTTGGCCATGTACAATTCCACCACACTCTTCACACTATCTCTGCAGGCTCTCTTCCTGGACGATATTCCAGTAAGGATCTTCTGCAAATACAAAAAACCGCAAAAAATGCGGGTATGAAGCGGGCTATTTTCTTATCGTTCGACAACATAAATTTATTCGATTATTTCTGCCTTCTGCGATAATGCGGCAACCTCCTCCGCCGTCAGCACGCCGTCGAACAGTTCGGAATACCCGACCTCTGTTGTCGACGGCGTTGTCGAACGTTACAGCGTATAGATAGCCATCGTGTACGCAGAGCGCACTCACCATACGGCCGTAGCCGGGACTGCCCCAGTCGCGCCAGACGTCCATTCCATTTGCCGTGCTCCAGCCGAACTGCAGGTTGCGCCAGTTAGACTGGGTCGACGTCACTCCCGCCTGGGTCAAAACCGACAAATGCCAGCCCTCCATCCGCTCCTCCGAATAAAGACTCGCCAAACCTCCGAGCAAAAAGCCTCTGCAGCCTTCACCTTTGAAACTCCAGCTTTACGGGGAACGGACTGCTGCCATCCGTCGCTTCCTCTGCCAGCGGCAAGTGGATCGCCGAACGCACGCCGTCGCAACGATGACAGGGAGCGAATTTATTATGCCGTTACAAACAAACCGTTATATACCTTCACGATGCCTTCCGCGATTTGGGCGACGTCATCATCCGTCAAGATCGGACTGATCGGCACGAACACCGTGCGCGGCAGCAGATCGACGGCACGCGGACACATATTTTCGCTGTATTCGACCCGGCTGCGGAACGGATAGTTAAACGGGAAATTGTCCTTTTCCGCCGTCCGCTGCCGGAACAGCTGCGGAATCATATAGACCGGACGGCCCGCGTACAACGTATACGATTGAATATTTTCGGCTCCTAGAGCGGTCATAAATTGCGATGCGGCGGCAGCGTCAGGCAATATCATGCTCACATGCGAGCCGATATCCCCCGTTTCGTCAACAGCTCCGCGGAATCGGATCGACGGAAGCTGCTCCGCAACCGTCTTCTTGACGGCGGCGGCATACTTTCGCATCGACGCGACAATGCCGTCCAGCTTGCGCCACTGCTCGACCAGCACCGCGCCGGCCAACTCGCTCATCCGGTAGTTTTGCCCGACGAACGCATCGGTTTCTTCCGGGGAATCGATGCCGTAGCGCGCTTTGTCGCGGAAGATCCCTTGGTCGTGGTAACGAGCCGCCCGCGCGAATAGCTGCAGATCGCGCGTGACGACCGCACCGCCTTCGCCGGCCGTCAATATTTTATTCATCTGGAAGCTGTACACGCCGATATCGCCGATCGTACCTGCATACTGTCTTTTATATTGAATGCCGCACGACTGCGCGACATCCTCGATGACGCGGATCTTATGCTTCTTGGCGAACGCCATAACCGGATCCATATCGACCGGATGGCCGAGAATCGAGACAGCGATGATCGCCTTCACCTCGTCGTCGTACACGCGCTCCAGGTCGCTTGCATCCATATTCAAGCTCTCATCCACATCGACGTAAACCGGCACCGCTCCCGCGCTGACTACCGCTCCCGCCGTCGCGATAAACGTAACGGCCGGTACGATCACTTTATCGCCGTAGCCGATGCCGAGCGCTTTCAGTGCAACCACGAGCGCCGCCGTACAAGACGTCACGCCAAGCACATAAGGCACACCCAGCTTCTTCGCCATCTCGTTCTCGAGCTGCTCGACCTTCTTCTGTACGTCGGCACCGTAATAGCGAAACGGGGATTGCGCTTCGATTACTTTCGCAAGCGCGGCGGCTTCCTCCTGACCCATTACCGTCGCGCCCGGATAGTTCGGCGGCAGCGGCTTGCTGCGGACAGGCGTTCCTCCGTTGATGGCTAGCTTTTCCACGCTTATCTCAAATCCTTTCGTTTCGTTCAAGGCAAAGCATATAGAATCATGCTTGTGCCTTGAACGGTTTTTATATTCCCTAGATTTACTCGTACCCAGCCCCCCGAGCTCCTCCGGCTTGTAATGACCGTGCGCCGCATACCAGCCTCCCATATAGCTGCCGGACCCTTGGGCCGGTCGATGCGCCTGTAAGCCGGGGACCCCCTCCAACAAATCCCAGAAGTCATTCATCGCCAGGCTGATTTGTTTATGTCGCTCATCGTAGTACAGCACTACTACTCACTTAAAGCTTCCTCGGTCCTGACGATCTGTCCAACTATGATGTCCTCGATTTCGGGGACAAAATTGCCGCGTAAATTAAAGAAAAAGTTGCATGTCGTCTCATAACCTCCCTCGGCGATCATTTTTCGGGTCGGGATATAGCTGCAAACGCCGTTCGTGTATCCGAGCGTCAGCGTTGTGCAAGGCTGCAGCAGCCTCTTGATCAAGAGCGAATATTCGGTCGACACTTCGCCTTCCATTGCCACAAGCCGGGTATCGGCATCCAGATGCCACAACGCAATGTAATGCGGCAGCCGGTCCTGAATGGTCCCGTCCTCAATCGCCGCAATCGTGCGTCGCGCCGCGCTTCTGTAAAACGGTGGTGCCGCCTCGCTGTTCGCCATCGGTTCGTAGAACGCAGTTGGCGCCTGCTCCGTGTACAGCAGCGGCTCGACAAGCGCCGTCCGAAACTTGCAGTCCACCGTGCGGAACTCGCCCTCGCGAAGCAAATCGGCGATCTCTCGTCCCAGCCCCTGGCCAGCTTCCGTTATTTCCTCATAACTCAGAGGACGGAATCCGTCTCCATCCGCCCCCATTCGCGGCTTCAGTTCCCCTCCGCAACCCTGCAGGAACATAGCAAACGCTCCTGGAAACGAGGCTTCAAGTAAACGCGATGCATGGCCGACAAAATCGTTGGAAAGTTTCATGTAATCCGTCATGCCGGTCGGATGGCAGCCGTAGTTATACAAGATGCCCTTCACCGCTCCCGCCGTATCGGTCAGCTTCAGCACGAGCAGTTCCTTGTCGATCTCTCCTTCATAATACGGCTTCCACGGCTTCGACTCCACACCGCCTTTCCCGTCCGGTCTGCGCCTGCTTACGGCAAAGTCGGATTGGATCGAGCCGACCTGCAGATCGCCTTCGACCATATTTCGGCTGCAATCCTCGACAAGACGCACGATGATGTCGCGAATATGGCGAAACAACTTGACATCCTCCGCATAGTCCAAACCGTCATTTCGGTCGGACCAGCCGCTCTGGGCAATGCTGTACAATCCCGGCAGCCGTCTTGAAGAATCTTCTCCGGTAAGATACACGGAGTAATGCGTGTGCGAAAAGTTGATAAGCACATCCTCGTGCTGCAGACCAAACCGTTCCTGCAAGGCGTCCTTGACGCCGTTAACAAAGCTGATGTCCGAGCCCAACGCATCCAGCGTGACAATCAGCAATCGCTTGTTCGCCTCCAGCAGCGCGACCTTCACATAGAGATCGTCGAGCACGCCAACGCTTTTCTCGCTCCTGTGGCCAAATCCGTGCATAAACACCGGCTGCTCCGGCGTCATCGTTTCACTCGCATAGCTAAATCTCATGCTTCTCCCCCTTTCAATGCGGCCGTCAAATCATCCGCTTCAGTTACCTGTGAGATAAATCTGCTATTTCTTGCTCGGACAAGACGTTGTCGAACAACTCTACTTCACGAATCTTTCCGGAAAAATGAGATTGCGGCCCTTTGCCGAGCACGAGCGGTGTATGGACCAAGTCACTGAGCTGCGACGGATCGATCGGTGCAGAGGAGACAAGTTCCCCGTCCAAATAGAGGGAGATGTGTTCCAGATCATATGTGATCGCCGCACGATGCCACCCGTCTGACACGGAACGATCCAGTGTCGCAAGCGGATCTTTCCGCAAACTCCACACTTTGCCACTTGGCAGCGTACCTGCATACAACTCGCCGCCATATACAGCCATCGACCATACCCGGCGATAGCGAATGTCTGGGTTCGGCTCTTCCAGGACGCCGGACAGCACCCAGGACTTATCGCCGTCATACCGGTATACATGACCGGCCGGCAGGGTGCCGCCGTACAATTGCCCGTTAAACATGGAGATCCCCATCACTTCCAGTTCGGAACCCATCAGTCCGTAATCGCTCCACTGTTGGTCACCCTCGTAGCGATGCATGCGCGCTTCCGGCCAGATTCCCATCAACAGGCGGTTATGGTACACCGCAAAGCAATAAACCTGGTGACATGGATCTACCGAGCCTTCATATACCCAGTCCTCATCCAATGTCCGGCTATACACGCCTTGCAACTCGTTGCACCCGATATACAACCGTTCCCGATAGGGTGCCATCGTCATGGTCCGCGTCTTTCCTTCCGGTCCTGGCGCGCCCAGTTCCTCGCATGTGCCATTCTCGTCAAAGGCATACACGCCGGGGGTATAGAAGGACATCGCGAGCAGTTTGCCCTGGTAGACTGTCATCGATAGCACACTATCCGAACCAGGCACATCAGCGAACAAGGACCACGTCTGACCACCTTCATACCGGTAGATTCTGCCACCCGGCTCCAGATTGGGCGACGCCGGCAGCGAGGAACCTGAGGCTTTGTAACACATCGTACTCGCATACAACTTGCCTTTATACTCGACCAACGAATATACCGAATTGCTGTCATCCGGATTGCCGCAGTCTATCCATTCCTCATACTCGCCAAGCTTGTACACATGTCCCTTGTTGTCGCTCGCGTCATCGAACACTCCCGCATACAGCGATCCGTCATACACACATAAAGCGCAGATCAGACGGCTGTTGCCCGGAGTTCCACGATCCCGCCACTGCTCCGCCGCTTCCGGCAAACTCCAGCCAAACTGCAGGTTCCGCCAGTTCGATTGCGTGGTCGTTACACCTGCCTGTGTCAGCGCAGATAAATGCCAGCCCGTCATCTGCTCCTCCGTATACCGACTGATTAGTCCCCCGGGAAGTGTCCCCCTTTCATCATCAATCTCGAATTCCATAGACAGGGTGAAGGGATTGGCGCCGTTTGTCAATGCTGAATCCGGCAGCACAATCACGGATTGCTGTCCGTCGAAGACAGCTCCGTCCTGAAATTGTACGGCTTCCGCCTGACCGTGGTTCTGATTCGATGAGGCATCATGGCTACCCTCTCGCAACGGCCAGTACCCTACCCGGCTTGTTGTTGCATGGCTTGTTTCCGTTCCTGTTTTTTTCATCTCGATCATTCCTTTTTTTTATTTTTGGATGCTTTCCGCATGACAGGATCGTTTCATCCCGCTGCTGTTTCTATGAGATCAAGCCGACTCAGTAGTTCATGGATTGTCCTGTGTATAATCTCCTCTGTTTTCAGCGCAAACGGAGAAGGGTAACCGAAGACATACAAGGAATCTTTGCTTTCATAACCGCCTTCCAAAATCTGTTGCGCCTTAGGAATATACCCCAACATGCCATTGCTGTAACCGAGCGGAAGGACTTTCCCCTGCGATAATCTATTTATCTGCAGTCCGTGCCAGGAAAACAAGTTCATCCGAAATTCGCAGGAGGTGGAATTGCAAACTCGCACCAAGTTTAAGCATGCCGGGATCAGTTTTTTTTGTATTCATGCTCATTCACCGTTCCCCCTGTTCATCCGCCCTTCTACTATCAACCAGCCAAAATGAAGCCTGTCAAGGCACACCTAAATGCTCGAATCACTTCTGTAAATTCCCCTTCATCCTTATACCGTCTTCACCTCCCTACTTAAAATAACTTTTTATTTTTCACCTATCACTTAACTGTTCAGCCAAATATTTGTTTCACCCGGCTGGAGGCGCAGCTGAACTTCCTTGAACGCGCAGCCGAATCGGGTCACGTCCGCGATGCGAGTCAGTTCCGAGCCATTGTTGGCGCTACCTGGCGCAGGACTGTTGCCCTTTTCCCGCTTGGAAGAGCTGGCAGTTATAATCGTGCCCACCGCAAAAAAACCGACAAACAATGTACTAAGCTGTGTTTCCCTTTCAGTATAAGCCTGTCCCTCCGCTCGCAACATTGAGGATATCCACAAAATCAAGCACAATCGCACGATCCTCCCCACAAATATCCTCATTTGGCCATGTACAATTCCACCTCATTTTTCACACTATCTCTGCAGGCTCTCTTCCCAGACGACATTCCAGGAAGGGCCTTCTGCATTCAGCATCCGAAACTTTTCTCCGGCTCGATCATCCGCCGGACCGACAGCCATAGCCCTCCTCACTTCGGAGTCTTTCACGTGCTCAGCCGTACGTCCCCTCCCCTGCTCCCGCCCCAAAAATTACAAAAACCCGCAAATAATGCGGGTTTGAAGCGGGCTATGATCCTATCGTCCGACAACTGAAAATTATTCGATTATTTCTGACTTCTGCGATAAAGCAGTAATCTCCTCCGCCGTCAGCGCACCGTCAAACAACTGAGCCTCTCGCATAACGCCGGAGAAATGGCATTGCGGCCCTTTGCCGAGCGTGACTGGCAAGCCCGCTAACGACTCGCTATCGATCATTCCATCTTCGCAAACCGCCTCGGACACAAGCTGACCATCCACGTACAATGCCAGCTGCTGCCGGTCGTACGTCACGACCGCTTTGTGCCAGCCGTCGGCAAGCGATTGGTCGTACGTCGCCAGCGGATCGCGGCTTAAGCTCCAAACTTTGCCGCTTGGCAGCGTGCCGGCAAAAAGCTTGCCGCTGTACACCGCCATCGACCAGACGCGGCGGTAGCGAATGTTCGGATCCTGCTCCTCCAGCACGGCGATCCTCTCCCAGCTGCGTTCGCCATTGTAGCGGTACACGAACCCACCGGGCAGCGTTCCGCCGTACAGCTTGCCATTGAATACCGAGACGCCCATGACTTCAAGCTCCTCATCCATCAGCCCGTAATCGCTCCACTCCGTTCCGCCTTCATAACGCAGCATTCTCGCCTCGTTCCAGATGCCCATCAGCAGCCGGTTGTGGAACGTCGAGAAGCAATATACCTGCGAGCATTTCGGCACGTTGCCGCAATACGTCCACGGCTCATCGAGCTTGCGACGGTATACGCCGCCGCTTTCGTTGCAGCCGATATAAAGATCGCCTTGATGCGGCGCCAGATTAAACGTGCGCGTTTTGCCTTCCGGTCCGGGCGCGCCAAGCTCCTCGCAGCTGCCGTGCTCGTCATAGGCGAACACCCCGTGCGGGTAGAACGACATCGCGATCAGCCGGTCGTCGTAGACGGTCATCGCCCCGATGCTGTCGTTGTCCGGCACAGGCAGCTCCCCAAGCAGCTCCCATTCCCGACCGCCCTTGTAGCGAAATATCCGACCGCCCGGCTCTTCATTGGGCGAGGCGGGAATCGACGAGCCGCTGGCCCGGTAACGCATCGTGCCGGCATACAGCTCCCCCTTGAATTCGGCCAGCGCGTAAACCGCATTGCTCTCGTCCGGATGACCGCAGTCGATCCATGTCCCTGCGGCCTCGTCCAAACGGAACACCCGCCCCCGGTTGTCGATCGCATTATCGAATGTGCCCGCATACAGGTGGCCGCCGTAAACGCAAAGCGCGCTTACCAGCCGGCCGTCACCCGGGCTGCCCCAATCTTTCCAGACATCCTCGCCATTTGCCGTACTCCAGCCGAATTGCAAATTGCGCCAGTTGGATTGGGTCGAGGTCACGCCCGCTTGTGTCAGAACCGACAAATGCCAGCCCTCCATCCGCTCCTCCGAATAAACGCTGGCCAAGCCCCCAGGCAGAAACCCTTTGCCGTCCTTCACTTGAAATTCCAGCGCCAAGCTGAACGGACGGCTGCCGTCCGTTTCTGCCGACACCGGCAGCGTCACCGCCGAGCCAATGCCGTCAAATACAGCGCCTTCTTCGCTAAAGACGAGGCTTTCCGCCTCGCCATGTCGTCCTTCTCCTGAAGCGTCTTGACAATCGGCACGCAGCGGCCAATAACCGATACGGCGTCCCTTGGCGGAACGCTCCTCCTGAATGCTCCCGTCCGTTCTGTTTATCTGCTGCTTCTCCATCTTCGTTTCCCTCCTGCGATTGTCTTCTTACATTAGTCTCTTCGTAATGCTCAAACGATGGGATTAAGCTGTACTGCCGGTCACGCCAAGTGTCGCAACTGAGCGTCTGGAGCGATTCGTTCGCCTCCATACAGGCTAGATAGAGCAGGCCCCGATTTCCGACTGTCTCTATTCGATTAGAGTTGACGTGATATTAGTAACGGCCTGATCATTCCATCCAACTCCTGCCTCTATGCTAAAGCATTATAACCGGCGACACATGCCGAAAATTTGATATCAGTTGCCATTTTTCGTTTTAATGAGCATCATGAATGTTTACAGTCTGATAGATGTGATGTTTAATGAAGTAAATGGATGATGTGAATTTACGATTAAGGATGATCCCCATGGATAACACATTTTATCTGGAGTATCACGGAGACATCGACGATATTCCGAGATTCCGAGAAACGCAAGAACGTTTCGGCATCTATCATACAAACATTTCACGGACCCAAATGCATTATCACGACTATGCGGAAATTTCGTACTTCACGGGCGGAAGCGGTTTCGAAACTATAAATGGTGTCCGTCATCCGCTGCGGCAGGGTACGGTCTCTTTCCTTTTGCCCAATCATATGCACTCCATCTCAGGCGCGCCTGGTCAGCATGTTTACAAATATTGCTGTATGTTTGACATACAATTACTGTTCGGGCATCAGGAAGACAGTGAGTTTTCCAGATTGCTTGACTCCATCGGTACCGACTTACCTTCCTTCTTGGACTTCGAAGGCTCTGAGAAAGAGCAAATGAAACAAATTTTCGAGTTCTTATTAGAAAATTCCCGCGAAGCCGATACTCCCATTTATCGCCATCTGATTCGCACCAAGCTTACAGAGGCGGTCCTGATCTACATTCGCAGTGCGAGCCGCCAGCACTCCTATCATAACCCACTAATCGCGAACAGAAAGTCAGCAGCACGAACCCAGCTGTTTTGGCCAGTTCTGCGTTATGTCCATCTCCACTATCGAAAACCGCTCAGCCTGGAAGAACTGGCACAACGGTTCGAACTCAGTGTTTCTTATATCGGTTTGTCTTTTAAAAAGTATACAGGCAGTACCTTTGTGAAATATATCCATCAACTGCGAATTGAGACGGCAGACAATATGCTGCAACACACGAATATCAGCATAACCGATATTGCTATGGAAGTTGGGTTTGAATCGTTTCGTACATTTGCTCGCGTATTCCGTGAAATGAAAGGGATTACTGCCAACCAATTTCGCAGCTTGTCCAAACAAAAGAAGGATAACCATCCTGTCAAATAATGATCGGTCACCTTTCATTTCAGTGGAAAATGGCTAGGAATGCAAATACGAAAAAAGCCGCGATTTACGCGGCGCTTAACGAGATATAGTTCTTATCAACCGACACATGGCTGCGATAAGTCAGGTTGTGATATCCTGAGCTCTTTTCGTTAATAAAATTAATACGTATTATAGATGCTTTCACATTCTTCCGCGGTCGGTTCATAAAAACAGTGCTTCTTCCATCGTCCTACAAGCGGCTGATTATACCAAGTAGGCGGACATGGTCCGGGATTTTCGAACGATCCTGGACGGAAATACCATAGGGAGAATTTGGCCGGCCAATTCCGCTCCCCATTCACAGCCCGTTGCGCCAGACGGCGTTCCCTCTCTCTTGCGTTTTGATAGTACATACCATGTTGTAATGCTTCGAATGCATGCGGCTGGTTGATCATTTGGGGAATGGTTCGAATTCCTTTAAAATCGGAGCAATTCGCTCTTATTCGGTTAATGCCAACATTCCCAACAAGGAGCATACCCATTTCGCCTTCGGTCTCAGCTTCAGCTCGGAGCAACCTTGCCAGCATATTAATATCCTGTTGCCTGGCTTTTACGACTGCCATTGGCTCACCTCTTTATATTTCTAGACTTATCATATTGTAGGTGAAGCGGATGTGTTACTCCGGCAAAGCAATAATAAATAGCCGTTCCACTACATACTTCTGATCCTTACTTCAACAAATGATGCAAGAACCGCCGAATAGCAAGATCCTCCGCACATTCCCCGTCAGTATACGCGTTATTTTTTGAACCTCGATTTAGCTCTCCATATTATTATTGAGAATGCTGCTGCGAATACAAATAAAAAAAGTAATATCAGTAAATAATTATTTTTCCAGCTCGGTTCTGTTAATCGGTCTAAAGCTTGAATGTCTTTGCTTGCTTCAGAAATCAGCTTATTCCCGCTACAAAGACCGGTTGATTCTTTGCCTTTAAGATTTTCTGTATAAACTAAATACGTTTTTCCTACTTCAAATTCTGTCCCGCACATTCCGAAGAAGCCGCTATACACATAACCATCTTCGAAGTTGCCTTTCCAGACCTTCGCCAGACTAAAAATATTCCCGCCATCTCTATCTTTACTAACCAAAGTACCTGTGAATACGATACTAGAATGCTCAAATCTTTCTTCGACGCTTGGTTCGCCGCAACTACATGCGAACGCTTTTTTTGGACTGAGCACACTAACACTAACACTAACACTAACTATCATACATATAGATAAAACAATCGATAAGATTCTTTTCATTAACGCTGCCCCCCCATGCCGCTTTTGTTTCTACAATTATAAATATAAACGGGGAATGGAAATAATAGTTGCGCAAAAGCGTTTGACCTGCGGATCAGGATGGTTGCGCTCTCCGGGGGACAAAAGAAATTTCACATTTTTAATATCATTAGAACACCATCTAATAATATAATTTGAGTATCCGAATCCCGTCGGAATATCTCGACATTGGAGGAATCCCATGAACAAGTTGCGACGTAGGGCTTCTTTATTATCTATACTTGGGCTGCTTGCCTTCTCGCCAATCACCGCTTGGGCAGCGGAACCGATTATTAAGCCGACTCTCCCGTCTTTTCCGTCTGTACCGATCATATTGATCGATCCCGATGACGATTTCCCTTCGGGGTCCTTGGCGAACGCCACGTTGATCGAGCGCCGTTGGGAGTATTCCCACCTCAAGGGAGCGTATTATTCTCCGAGCCTGGCGGCAGACGGCACCTTATACGTCGGAAGCTGGAACAAATACTCAGACGGTGACGGGCTGGCCGCCATCGCACCAAACGGCAAGCCGTTGTGGAGCCTCCTCTCCGACAACGGCTATTACGACACGACCATCGGACCGGATGGCACTTTATACGCTGCAAGAGGGGGAGGCGGGCTCCAGCAAATATTCAAAGACGGACGGACCGGATGGACGTACTCAGGTTCTATTACGGGGAAGATTTCTTTTTTGCCAGACGGAACGATTGTGCTCGCAGACTCGAATAAAATCGTATTTATCGACCCCGATGATGGTTCGATTATCCGGTCGGTCGCTGTGCCTTCGGTGCTCCCGCATTCGCTCAGCGTCGCCGCCGACGGCACTGTGTACGCCGTATCCGGAAACTCGACTCTCTACTCGATCAAGCCGGACGGCAGCTTGAAATGGTCGCGCGACATGACCGGCGGCAGTGGCTCCGCTAACTACTTCGGTACCGCGCTCGGCTCTGACGGCACCGTGTACGCCGTAGCCAACAAAAACACCGTCATCGCCTATAAGCCGGACGGGAGTGTTAAAGATAAATTTACGGCATCCGCGGACATTTCGACGACGCCGGTCATCGACAAATCCGGCGAGTTGTACGTCGGACTCGTTAATGGCAAGATGGTCGGATTGAACACAGCCTTGGACGTGAAATGGATCACCAAATTTAGCAATTCCATCACGCGAATCGTCGCCGGTCCGGGAGAGCTCGTGTACGTCTACAGCAGCGACGGTCAATATTTGTACGCGATTGCCACGGTCGACGGCAATGCCAAGTGGAAAGCCGAAGTGCCTCATAACAGCGGCGGCGGACACGGGAATATCGTTTTCTCCTCCGACGGCACCCTGTTTGCCAGCGGCTTTGGGCTGTTCGCACTCGGAACGCCGCCAGTTGCCAGCGTAACGCTGGATAAGTCGACGATTGAGCTGCAAGCCGGACAGAGCGTGGCGCTAACCGCCACCGTCGCTCCCTCCGAAGCGGTCAATCGCAAAGTTAATTGGAAGAGCGACGATCCGAATGTCGCCAAGGTCGACGGTGCGGGCATCATAACGGCCGTGTCGGTGGGCAAAACCAAGGTGATCGCATCGACGGACGAAGGCGGCTACATGGCGATTAGCGAGGTGAACGTCAGCGCCTCGCCACCCCCCCGCATCGTGTTGAAGGACATAGACGGCCATTGGGCCAAACCTGAGATTGCGAAAGCGGTGGAACTGGGAATTGTCTTCGGATACGAAGACGAGACGTTCAAGCCTGAAAAGGGCGTGACAAGGGCGGAGTTCGCGGTGATGCTCATGCGGGCTTTGAAGCCGGATGTGGGAGGCATTGCTCTGCCGTTCACGGACAAAAACGATATCCCTTCATGGGCGGTCAAAGCCGTCGCTCAAGCCGCTCAGCTCAATATTGTAAGGGGCAATTCCGACGGAACTTTTCTTCCGTCGAACAACATCACGCACGAGGAAATGCTGGCGATGGTCGTGCGCGCCTCAGGAAAAACGGTTCCGGATCCCGCGCCGACCAGCGGTTACGCCGACGACGCCGATCTTTCGGACTGGGCCAGGGGATCGGCATACGTCGCTAATCGGTATTCGCTTCTCGGCGGCATGAACGATAACAAGGTTCGGCCGAAGACCACGACCACTCGCGCTGAATCGGCAGCCGCCATCGTCCGCATGCTGGACATGTAAGTCAACAAGGGGCTGTCCCAAACGGTCTAAGGACCAGGGATAGCCCTGTCTTTTTGTTTGAAAAACAAAAAGAAACTACTCTTTGGTAAAATGGAATACTATTTATCTCTTGATCACACGTCGAGTAGTCTAACCAGCTGTAGGGCTCAAACTCGAAAATGTTCCGTTCTCCAATGTATTATGGACTTCTTTATCTCATGCGCCGCATGAACGGATTGCTTTCGTCATACTTCTTTGTTCAGCCTTTAGCGATGGCATCATATACCGCATTTGCAATTGCTTTTGCTCCGTCTGCATTTGGATGGATTCCATCTTTGTTAAACCATTGTCGATGGTTCTTCGTTACTTCATTAATATCTATTACCATTAAATCAAGCTCTTCAGCCAGCTCCTTGCCAGTTTCAACGACTACATCTACCTTATCTTTCTGTATATTGAATTTCATAGGGCCTTCCGTTTTGCCAATAACATAATAGGGAGTAGCGGGAGTACAAAGATAGACAACGGGTTTTGATTCCAACTGAATATAGGATAACAGAAGCTTCCGATATTGTTCTTTAAACTCCTCTTTAGTTTTCCAATTTTGTACTTTTGAATCGTTAGTTCCAAACATAATGACAACAATATTCGGTAAGTAGGTTAAACTCTTCTGATAAATTTTCTCATCAACATACGGATAATCACCTGTGGTCGTCGCAGTTCTGCCGCTATAACCGAAATTTTTCACATTATATCCGGTACCTAACAGGTTCTGTAATGTGATGGGATAATTTTTCTCGTACCAGTTAACAACCCCAAATCCATAAGTAATGTTATCCCCAACAGCAGCAACTCGGATGTCATTACCCCTGACTTTATGATCATGCCTGATTGTTGAGACACCCATAAAAGTAGCCAGAAAGCCTAATGAACTTATTACCGTAACCAAAAGGATTACTACAAGTAAGAATTTTTTCTTCGTTTTTTGTTTTACCACTATTATCTCCCTACTTTAATAGACTTTGTAATTTCATATCAAACTGTTAAAACAAGGCTGCCATTTCGACAGCCCTGTGTTTTTCACAATGATTGTTGACCGTAAAACTTAACTTGCCTTCTGATCGACTTTATTAGAAACCATACTTTGACCTTCAATATCTACCTTCGGTAACATGCGGTCCAACCATTTTGGAATGTACCACGCCGATTTTCCCATGATAGCCATTACAGCAGGCACGAACGTCATTCTAACGATAAACGCATCAATGAATACCGCAGCCGTAAGAGCTAGACCCAAAGATTGAATGATTGGTTCATCCATAAAGATAAAGCCGCAAAATACAGAAATCATGATAAGTGCTGCAAGCGTTACGACTAGACCATTATGTTCCATACCGGTAATAACCGATTTCTTAGCGTCACCGCTGTGATTATAGTCTTCTCGCATTCTCGATACCAAGAAGACTTGGTAATCCATGGCTAAACCGAATACGATCCCTACGACCAGTATAGGAAGGAAATTCAAAAGCGGCCCCACGTTCGTTATACCGAACAATTCGCTTAAATAACCGTCTTGGAAAACAAGCACAACAGCACCGAGAGATGAGAAGATCGTAAACAGAAAACCTATTATCGCCTTTAGGGGAACCAATATAGAGCGAAACACGATAGCAAGGATAATCAAACCGAACCCGACAATAGTTACGATGAAAATGGGTAAAGCGTTATTTAAACTTTCCGTTATATCCATATTCATAACGGCAACACCTGTAAGCATAATGTCTGCTTGGTACTTCTCCTCAATTTCCGAATTGTGTTTTCTAACCGTTTTAACGAGCTCTAGCGTTTGATCTGCTAAAGGCCCGTCACTTGGCATTAATGTTTGGATCGAGACTTTCTCCGATGGATTGAAGAATGGCTGTGACACACTTACAACGCCGTTCAATTTGCTAATTTCTTCCCTCACTACGGAAGCAACCTGCTTTGTTGTTTCGCTGTCGGAAGCATTCACTACGACTGTAATGGGGCCGTTAAATCCAGGCCCAAATCCTTCAGCCATAAGATCATAAGCTCGTCTTTCGGTCGTTTCGACGGACCTTGTCCCATTATCGGGAAGTCCGGTTTTCATGTGCAGCACAGGATAACACATAGCGCCGATTAAGATAAGAGTTACCAAAATGACGGGCGCTGGAAATCTCGAAACAAAACGTCCCCAAGCGCCAAATACATTCGAAGTTCGCTGCTTTGCTGCCGCTTTTCTTCTTTTCGGAATGATACGCTTCCCCATCAAGGAAAGAAGTGCAGGTAAAAGTGTAATGGAAACAGCGATCGCCATAAGTACCGTTAATGCAGCGGCGATACCCATCTCGGTGAGAAACGGAATGTTAACCACAGCTAAGCCTACAAGTGCAATAATGACGGTAAGACCGGCGAAAATAACGGCACTTCCTGCAGTTGCAGTAGCAATAGCTATCGCTTCCGTTGTGTCTGATCGTTTGCTCGCTTCCTGCCGAACCCTGGAAATAATGAGCAGTGCGTAGTCAATCCCTACAGCAAGACCTAACATCGTCGATAATGCGGTTGAGGAACTACCCATGGAAATGAAGCCTGATCCGAAATTTATGAGCATTATTCCTGCAATGACACCAACACCTGCTATTAGTATCGGGATTCCTGCGATAAGCATGGACATAAATGTGATCGCTAGGATCATAAAGGCAACCAGCATGCCAATTAATTCAACACTAGCACCTCCATGACTGGTACTAAGTTGGACGGTACCACTTAACTCCGTCTGAATTCCTGCATCTCTAGTGATATTAATATTGGACAAGACTTGATCTTTTGATTCTTGAGGAACATCCTCTGCGACAACACCATATGTCAAGCTGGCGTAACCGATCCGTTTATCCTGACTTACGGTTCCCATCGTATAGGGGTCCATGGCTGCGATGATTTCTTGATCTTTTTTGGAGGCATCGATAAAGGACATGATTGCCTCTTTCATGTTTTCATCTTCAAGCGATTTTCCTTCGGGTGCTTTAAAAACGATTTGAACGGTTCCACCCTTTGGTTCATTATTTCCGGATGAAAACTCTTTCGACAACAGATCATTGGCTTTTTGCGATTCCGTTCCCGGTATTGACATAGTTGTTGATTTCTCTCCATTAAAAGACACGCCTAACGTGACGATTATACCCAAGATAAGAACCCAGGATAATAGGGTCTTCCCGCGATTATTGGCGCACCATCTTCCAAGTTTATAAAGCTTTTCTGCCATCTAACGCTCACTCCTCTTTTATTCATACATCCATCATAAGCTGAGAGGAAAAATAAAAAATCGTACAAAAGGGCAACCCCCAAATGTACGATCGGGCAAATCTATGAAATTTCCGATTATAAATGCAAGATCCTGCGCTCCACCGCCACGGCGACGGCCTGCGATCTCGAATCAACTCCCAATTTATTATAAATATTGGTTAAATGGGCCTTTACCGTCCGTTCGGATATGCCCATATCGAAGCCGATCTCTTTACTTCGAGAGCCACGGGCAATCGCTTGAAGCACGATCAATTCTTTGTCCGTAAGAGACATCTTCGCCGAGGATGTCTCTTTGGCTTGTACTAGCGTCTTGTTACCGAATACTTTCTCGGTAATTTCCGGAAGAAGCAATGTCTCCCCCCTCATCGCTGCATCAATCGAGCGAAATATCATCTCTCTTCCCGTATCCTTGAGCAAATACCCTTTGGCACCTAACGCCAGTCCTCGGATCATCATTTCATCCTCGTTATAGGTTGTCAAAATAATGACCGGAATATCGAGGCCTTTAGCTTTGAGTGCTGTCATGGTATCTAAGCCGCCCATCTCAGGCATATTCAAATCCAATAGAATAATGTCAGGCTTGTACGCCTCC
The DNA here is from genome assembly GCF_003285015.1 of Paenibacillus contaminans. Taxonomy (GTDB): domain Bacteria; phylum Bacillota; class Bacilli; order Paenibacillales; family NBRC-103111; genus Paenibacillus_V; species Paenibacillus_V contaminans. Next base: position 24,725 of record NZ_QMFB01000045.1, read on the forward strand.
CCCAGTCTGACCGCTTCCACACCGTTGGATGCTTCTGCGACTACCTCGTACCTTTGATTGGTTTCCAGGATCAACTTAAGTCCCTCACGAACGACTAGGTGGTCATCCACTATAAGAATCTTAATTGTCATATGAGGATCTCCTCCTGTTGTAATGGAATGCGAACGGAAACTTTTGTTCCTTGCTTTCCGCTTTCGATTTTGATATCCCCGCCAATAATTCTGGCTCGTTCATATAGGCCAATTAAACCATAACTACCGGATTGTTTCCCGATCAGCTTGGTATCGAACCCTATTCCATCATCCGTAATTCGTAGCTCGATTACGTTTTCTCGTGCTGCAACCACGACTTCTACGTTCGTCGCATTGGCATATTTGGCTGTATTTGCCAAGCATTCTCGGATGATGTGTAAGCTATGTTCGAAGATCAACTTCGGCACCGAATGGGGTATCGATAATTGTGTGGAAATATGAACCCCTGTCGCATTTGAGAAATGTTCAACCTCATCCTGCACCGCTTTAGAAATTTCAATAACCTCTGCGGAATACGAACGCAAGTCGTCAATAGCGCTTCTCGCCTCTGAAAGCGTGCGCTTAGCTTGAGCTTTCGACAACTGAACAATCTCGTGAGCGCGATGCTTATTATCGTTCTCTAGATGAGCGTCCACGGCATCAAGCTGCATGATGAGACCTGCCAGCCCTTGTGCCAAGGTATCATGTAAATCACGCGCTATTCTTTGACGTTCGTTGGCAATGGTTAGTTCCTCTACTTTCCTATGCGCTCGTTCCAATTCACGCAAAAACAACTGTGTCCGCAATTTAACACGAACCTGTTTATAGAACAATGTAGCATATCCGATTACGAAAACCATCATGAAGATGAGTGCTCGCAATGTTACTGATAAATCCTCGGTCGTTCCGAGCCAAACCAATGAAAAAGAAAACAAAGTACAATAAATGGTACAGACCAATAGTACCTTGAGTCGTTGGGGATAGACACCAATACTTTGCCCGACCAAAACCATCAATAAACTAACTAAGATAAGAGAGTGATTCTCCGGCACGAGTAACGCACAGCCCCAACCGATGAATCCTTGCGTCACAAAATAGATCCAAGGACTTTTATCGACTACGGATCCGGCATACCAATGCAACAAAATGTGGATCAGAATGAGGCATGTAAAAATAATAAATTCGAACAATATGGGGAACACGGGTATCTGGTAGGACAATACGGAAAAATAAATCAAAATGACCCAGATTAAAACAGGTAAACGAGAGTCCCGCAGAACATTTGGGGTATCAGATCGGAAGCCTTCATAAGGTTGGTTTTTCGAATAATCCTTATCACTCATGCAGGATCACCTCCATCTTGTACCTATTATAAAACAATGCAAGTTCATATCCCTGTTAAGGGACATGAACTTGCATCCATAAACATGCATTCATATTTTAACTCTTATTCGCCAAGAAGCCAATTTAATTCAAACACTACTGAGTTTTTTGATTCCGCCAGACGATGTGCGTATGCCAGCGATCTTTAGTATTTCGGCAAATTTCTCAATATCAATCACCATATCATCGTACCCGCGTTCAGGATCCACTTTGTCTGGAGCGCGTTCCCCCTCGCCAAACAAATAATAATAATCTAGCTTCAGATGATTGCATATCAACCAAAAGACATATACCGGATAATTGGATGAAAACAGTTCGATGACCTTTGTTCCCGGCTGGCAAAAAGTAAGATTTGTAAGACCTGAGCCATGTGGAGCGACGATTATTTTAGCTGAAGAAAAGATTTGAGCCTGCTGGAGGACGGAGAAGGTTTCCAAGTGGACAAATGCGAATCCGAGCGGACGTAAAATCTCGTACAGCTGCTCTTCATTCTTTACTCTCCGATTCGATGCCAATGAACGGCTTATGTAGATCCGTTCGTATTGGAATATCGGCTCGAGTTTGCTTCTCATCAAAAATTCTTCTCTTAGGAACTGAATTTGCCAATTGTGAGGGCCCCATTGTATTGCGGGAGCCGCAGGAACGATCAGTGTCTTCGCTTGCAAATGAAAGGTACTGGAACAATGAATCCGCTTCTCTTTCGGGATACCTAGTCGTTCAAGCGTCTCCTCTTGAAAGGTGCCGGGCCGAACTCCGTTCACGATGTAACGGTCTATGTGCATGCCGCATTTATTCAACAAATCCAGACGAGATACAACGTCAAACATCCAGTGGTAATACATACTGCTTGCGCAAAAAGTTAGAACAGCTACTGTCTCGTCAGTAAATTGTAACGGAGGAAGTATGGGCTGACGAAAAATATGATGTTCGCTCGGAATCATAGGAGGGAAAATGGAGACGTCCCATAGAAGCTTATTATCCGGGGTAATGACTGCTCCAAATTCTCCCCAAACTCGGCCATTCGGTATCTCTGCGACATACGGAGGAGGAGAATAAAACTGTTCCGCTCGAAAGACATTGTGAAGTTGTTCGTCAATTCCAATAGGCGGGGTCAAGGCAAGCGTATGGCTGCTATAAATCTCCTTATGCCGAAGCGGGACGGATTGAGCTGCGGCCCAATCCCATGTTGACAGACAATATTGTGTAGGAGTAGGAAATCCGGTTCTGCCGTTTGCAGACTCACGAACCTTTTGTCTATATGTTTTTTTGGTACGTCTTCCTGCCCTTCTATTTGCAAGTTTTTTTCTTTTTTTAGCCTTACGCGTACGATTCCCTGATGTTTTTCTGCTCCTCTGACGAATGCTCCCCCTATTTTTCTTTCTTTTAGCTCCCACTGCAAACACTCCTCATGCAAGTCATGATGAGGCAATAACGATTCGTCGCGTTTTCAATCAACGGTAAAAACCTCTTCGTAATACCGCATCATTTTCAAGCCCCAAATAACGGGTTTCGGCTCGATCGGCTGATTGTGTACAAAATGCTCAATCGCTAAGGATATCCAATTTTCGCTTGCAGCGAATCCAAGAGCCATTCCCCCTGCCACGCGGGGATTGATTTCAATAAACTTAATTTCCTCATCCGGAGTTTCGATGCATTGGAGGTTGACCGGCCCGATAAAAGGAAGACCCGCGCATATCTTTTTAGCCCATTCGATAATTTTCGCATGATTGACAACGATGCCTGCCGTAGATTTCCCGTCCTTGACCTGCATCCTTTTTCTTGGAATGATATACACAGGATTGCAGTGCTTATCGCAAAAAACGTCGACCGTATATTCCTGGCCTTCTACGAACTGCTGCGAGATCATTCCCTCCATGGAAACGGCATCGTCTGTCATGACGATCCCTTTGCCTCCCCTGCCGAATCGCGGTTTGACCAACCGATGGCTTTGACTGAGCGACGTATCGGGCACAGGAATGCCATTATTCATAAAATGCTGATAAGTCAGCCATTTATCTTGGCAGGTTCGGATCGTTTGCGGATCCGAAATGATCGTGTGTATTCCCATCCGGCGTAGTTCATCACTCCGTTCACTCCATTCAAGCAGCGTCTCATGTAATGATGGAAAGACGATGTCGACTTTCGTATCCTGCAAATGATAATAAACGCGCTCCCAAAATTTTTCGCTTCCGGCCCTGGGGAGAGCAAAAAACTCGTCCGCGAGAAGCCGCGCGGCAACCTGAGCATCCATGTCGGCGGCAATCGCACGATATCCCGCCTGATGGACGGATTTGATTAAATACCCAGTCGTTATACATCCAGCGGCTTCCAGAAAAATATGATGCACCTTGATTCCTCCTATCTAAAAGAAGCAGGAAGTCTAGAAATAATTCAGCAGCCTATCCCTGCATTTGCCCACATCCTGTAAGCGATGAACGTCCGAGCCAATCGAGACATAAGGATTAATCCTGCTGCACAGCTGCAGGAATGCCACGAGATCCGTGATATAGGAGGTGTTGATCTCAATGGCGATCCTGCGATTTAGGGATTCTTTCATCAAACTTTCATAATGTTCAACCGGAAATGAACCGTATTTTCTGCAGCACATCCCACCGGGATGCGCCAGAACATCGATTGGGGCGCTGCGCAATAGACCAAGCGACAGGTCAAATTCGATTTCCGCGCATTCCTCGGCTCGAAGGTCGTTCATTGATCTACCCGCGAGCCTTTCCGAAGGAAAGCCGTGCACGCTACCAAGAACGATCTCGCATTGCGCTAAGATTGCAGGAGAAGCATCCAGCCCGCCCTTCTCATCAAGCGCCTTTGCTTCGCATCCGATGTAAATTTCCAGAGAAGCAAGGTTCGTTCGTTCCTTTATGACTTCATCTGCGAAATTCGCAAACCAGTCCGAGCTTTTGCGGACGTGCTCCGTAAAGGCGATGGCTGACAAATTCTTTTTACCCGCCGCTTCAAGAATTGCCTGTATGGTATCTTCCCCATCCGTGCGATTGGTGTGCACCTGATATTCGACATTCAGCCTCTGGCGAGTTAAATCGTTAAACCGGTAAAATTCGGGTTTCCCCATTGTCGTCACCCTTATAGTATCGTTGCGCGCAAAAGATGATATTTTTCCGCATAACGAACGCCGATTTCCATGCCGCGCATTTCCGCCCATCGTTTAACGTTATGCGGAGAAATTAAACTCGCATCCTCTCTCAATTGTGAATCATGCTTTTGAAAGGCGGCAACTTTCTTGTCGACCGTTTCGCTGATATCGAGGTATAACTCGCCCGCATCGTGAATTCGGGGGTATTGCCATACGATAAAAGGATATTCGTACATGGCGATTAGCTTGATGTTGCGGTTTGGACTTGGACGCAATCCAGCTATGCATGCTTTGAACAAAGCCTGATGATCTTGATGAAAACTCGGATAAGGGATGAGCACCATGGTGGGTTTATATTCGGTCAAGGTCTTATCGATTTTAGAGACGATCTCATTCTGGGGGACGGTATCCAGGAACGATTCCTTATCGTCATACATCACTTCGAAATCATTGCAGCCGAGAAGCTGTAATGCTGCGGTGAGTTCTTTCTTTCGGGTTTCCGCTGTAATAATCTGCTCCGCATGATGAAACTTCAGATTTCCAACCGCAGCTAATACGACTTTAACCCGATTGTTCAATCTGCAAGCTTTTTCGATAAGGCCGCCGCATCCCAACACTTCGTCGTCTGCGTGCGGAACATAAATCAGTACCTTTTCCTGTCCCGAATCAAACATCATCCATTTGCCTCCTCGTAGTTGTCAATGATAGGGAGTGGAGCAATCATTCGCGCCGAGACGCTCCCCGGCGCTGCCTAAGACTCCGTTTCTTTTTAACGGCAGTTTTCGAAACGATCAGCAAACGGCGGTTAGGAAAGGGTCTAATGCTTTTTTTATTGATTCTTCTTGTGATTCTTCTTGTAATTCTTCTTGTGATTCCTTTGCGCCAAATCCTTCTTTTCCCAGCCGAACTGCGTCTCATCCCTTTCTTTCGGGTTTTCCATGTCCTCCGAACCGGAACGGAAATTTCCACACCTTCCGTTATCCATCTTCTTGCCGGATCGCCTGCCATTCGTCGGATCGGATGCAGGAAGTAAACATCGCTTGTTTGTTGCGCGATTTTCACTTCAGGAACCGTCATGATCTGCTCCGGACGTATGAATGCGCCTGTAGGAACGGGGTAATCTCGAAACCTTCCTCCACAGCGTACGGCTAATGTGGCATGCAATATTTCCTCAAGTGCGACAACTTGGGTCGATAGGAATAAGCTTTCGAGCCTGACTTTGTCCAAGTCATCATACATGCGGCGGAAGAGATCACGGCGATAGATTTGTCCGTTAGCAAACATCCCGCACAAGTAGTCCGTTCCGAACAATGACTGCCAAGCGTTCCATTCCCTCCACATACTTTGTCCCGGATTCCAGACGCCAGGCGCGTATTCCTGATGCATGTTTACTCCCATACAATCGTAGCCCTGCATAGTCTTGTTCAGGAAGCTGTCAAAGCCCGGCTTGACGAACAAGACGTCTGAATCGATATAGACGAGATACTCGTATTCCAGCTCTGTTTCCCGCAGCCATGCCGAAATATCCATAAGAACCCGTCCCGTCCTCCCCCAAGCGAGAGGACCCCGGCTGTAGGGACAAATCAACAGGTTTTCAATGCTCCGACCGAAGTTCGGGTCACCGGATGAATTGTACAAGATGATCCTGCTGCCCGGATTATACTGGGCTATATTCCTTACTTGTTGGGCAAGGATTTGTTCATTTTCGTGAGCCAAAATGGCAAAGCAGATCATCATATCCCTCCTCTTCAACTATGGATTGTCCGCGAGCCGTATCATTCGAAGTCCTTCCGCAAGCGTTGTTTTCGGCCGCCATCCAGGGAGCGTCTTACCCTTGCTCCAAGGAATCATAACTTCTCTAGTCCGGTATGGCCGTGCTCCCCAATGGATAGGCAAGGGTCTTTCAATCGATTGCTCAACCTGATCAACCAGTTTCCGTAACGGAATCGGATTGCCGGACGAGACGGCATACTCTTCTCCGCCTTTTGACTGCCCTTCCAAAAGCCTTGAGGCGGCCAGCCTATATGCATGTACAACATCATCGATATAAACCAGGTCGATCAGTTGCTCTCCCCCGGACATGGTTAATGGCTTTCCCTCCCGTTCGGCTTTTTTCAGAAGGGCTAACAGTTTTGGGCGCGGATCACCGGGGCCGTACGTATCAAACAGCTTTAACGTAATCACATTAATCGACGCCGCTTCAACGTAATAGTTCAATATAGAGTCCATAGCTTGCTTAGTAGCCGCGTATAGGCAGACCGGATTATAATCTTCGTTGTTATAATGCTGCCAAGAAGTGCCCGTATTGACAAGATGAGGTACCCCGCATCGTGCCATCGTTTCGGCAAGCTGCGTGCCAAAATAAACATTCGCGCAAAGCATCCGCTCGATATCGTGCGGCTGATGCTCAGTTAGGAAGACGGAGGCCAAATGAAAGACAATATCCGGCTTTACCATCCGAATTATTGTAAATAGATTGTCTATCATGCCGTCATATCGATGTATCGTTACATTGCCGCTTGTTTTCTCAAGCAGCGTCAGACTGGATTCCGGCCTTACAATCGCATGTATATGCCATCCTTCGAAGGCAAGACGTGCCGCCAGACGCGATCCTACGTAACCCGTCGCTCCGGTAACAATCGCCGTTCGCTTCTTCATTCTCTCCGCTCAACTCCGTCCGTTGGTGCGGTAGCACCGGCATACGTAAACGGGCTTATGAAATCGTCCAATCCAGGAAAGCCTTTATCCCTTTTGGAAATGACGGGATGCCTTGCCGTCCATGGGATTCCTGCAGAGTCCCAACGAATGCCTCTGTCGTGTAAGGGGGAATAAAGCGTCGTAACATTATAAACAAGTATGGCTTCCTGACTCTGCACCCAAAAGCCGTGCGCAAGCCCTGACGGAATATAGATCATATTCCCTTTTTGAGCGCTAAGCTCGATCATCGCGAACTTCCCGTAGGTCGGGGATCCTGCTCTTAGATCAACGACAGCATCCGTCACGATCCCGGAAATACAGTACACAACCTTGACATGCTCATGAGGGGGAATTTGAAAATGCAAACCGCGGATGACATTTTTGTAGGAGAAAGAATAGTATTGTTCGGCAAACCGCGTTTCTAAGCCATGTCCGGCAAAATAATCTTCTCGAAACGTTTTAACGAATAATCCCCGCTCATCCTCAAACCTATTAAGAACGATTTCGTAGCAGCCCGCTATTCCCGTTTCATGAATTCGCATCGGCAATCACTCGCGTTCCCGTACGTTCGTATTCATTTATTTGTACGATGCACGACTCAACGGGGTCGATGTTCCTAGCGTACGCCTGAGTCCATTCCACTACTTTATCGATCGCTGTTTCGACACCCCATTTAGGGGACCAATCTAAACGTAATTTGGCTTTTGAACAGTCCAGCCTCAATTGCGATGCTTCATGCGGATAGTTTCTTCTGTCAATTTTATATGCAGCCCCGTTTCCCCACTTTTCGCATAGTTTGGAAACGAGCCATTGTACCGATTTAGCATCGTTTTGATCGGGACCGAAATTCCACCCCTCTGCATATTCGGGTCCGTGCTCATAAAGCTTCTGCGCTAATGTCAAATATCCATTTAACGGCTCCAGCACATGCTGCCACGGCCGAATCGACTCGGGATTCCTAATGCTGATTTTTTTACCCTTGAGAATGGAACGTATGCAGTCCGGAACTAGACGGTTGACAGCCCAATCCCCCCCGCCAATGACATTACCCGCCCTAGCAGTAGCAACGGCAACGCCATGTTCCCGGTGTTCGGTCGGATGAAAGAAGGAGCTTCTGTATGAGGAGGTTGCCAATTCCGAGCAGGCTTTACTGCTGGAATAGGGGTCGTACCCGCCCAAAGCGTCTTGCTCCCGGTAGCCCCAGATCCACTCTTTATTTTCATAGCATTTATCCGTAGTTACATTGATTACAGCCTTGATCCGGTGTCCGTTCCTTACAGCCTTCCTGACGGCATCCAGTAAATTGATCGTGCCAAGCACGTTGATTTCGAAGGTACGACCCGGGTTATCGTAAGACTCTTGCACAAGCGGCTGCGCAGCCATATGAATGACAATGTCAGGATCGGATTTTGACAGGATGTTATATAGAACGTGTTTGTTCCGGATATCTGCGGTATGAGATTCCATCAATCGCTCCAGCCGACAGCATGCAAATAGACTAGGGCTTGAGGGCGGACGCAATCCATACCCGGTTACGCGGGCACCAAGCATGTGGAGCCATAAGCACAACCAGCTGCCCTTGAAGCCCGAATGTCCGGTAACGAAAACCTTTTTACCGTTCCAGAACNCTTGAAGCCCGAATGTCCGGTAACGAAAACCTTTTTACCGTTCCAGAACTCTCTATCCACCATTCTCCCCCCGCTCGAGGCTTTTGGTATGAGGCAAGCGATTTAGGATTTACTCCAGTAGGCTTTACCGGATTTCCACAACCCCTCAAGGTACGTTTTGTCCCACATCGTGTCCATCGGGTGCCAGAAGCCATCATGTTTATAGGCTGCAAGCTCGTTGTCTTTCGAAAGATTTTCAAGCGGCTCCTTCTCAAGGATCGAATGGTCCCCTTCGATATAATCCATTACCTCCGGTTGACAAACGAAAAATCCGGAATTGACCCAACCGCCGTCACCCTTCGGTTTCTCTTTAAATCGGGATACCAGATTGTTATCGCTGATTATGTCCAAAGCTCCGAATCTTCCGATCGGCTGGGTGGCCGTTACCGTAGCCAATCTACCGTGTTTTTGATGGTATTCCAACAAAGCGCGGATATCGATATCGGAAACGCCATCACCGTAAGTTAGCATAAAAGGTTCATTACCGATAAACTTTTGTATTCTTTTAACCCTACCGCCTGTCATGGTATCGATGCCCGTATCGACAAGCGTTACTTTCCATGGCTCGGCAAAGTGATTGTGAATGGTCATCTGGTTTTGTTTACCGAAATCAAACGTAACATCCGAATTGAATAAATAGTAATCCGAAAAATACTGTTTGATCAGATTTCCTTTGTAACCCAGACATATGATAAATTCATGAAACCCATAGTACGAATAAATGTTCATAATGTGCAAAAGGATAGGCCGATCTCCGATTTCAATCATCGGTTTCGGTCTTAAATGGGTTTCTTCGCCTATTCTTGTCCCGAATCCGCCTGCTAATATGACAACCTTCATCATCCAGCTCCTCTCCCGAATGCCGCGTAGAGGACGTTAACGACGTAATCTAGCATTTCCCTCGTCAAACCTGGGTAGAGCCCGATCCAAAAGGTATCGTTCATAATTCGATCCGAGTTGGTTAATTTGCCTACGACTCTGTGCCTAATTCCCGAGTAAGCGGGCTGGCGCAGAAGATTTCCTCCAAAAAGGAGTCTAGTGCCGATATGCTTGGTTTCCAGCTTCTCAATCAGCTGATTCCTACTAAGCTGCGATGAATCTCGAACAGTCAGCGGAAAACCAAACCAACTTGGATTGCTGCCTGCGGTCGGCTCCGGCAGGATCAACAAGTCTTGGAGATTGGATAACCCTTGGTATAAATACATAAAGTTCTCTCTTCGTTTGGCAATAAAATCAGGAAGCTTTTTTAACTGGGCAACGCCGATACTCGCCTGCATATCGGTGATTTTAAGATTGTAACCGATATGGCTGTAAGTATACTTGTGATCATAACCTTCCGGCAGTTCCCCTAGCTTCCACCCAAATCTTTTGCCGCATGTGTTGTCCTTGCCGGGATCGCACCAACAATCACGCCCCCAATCGCGAAACGATTCTATAATCTTCTTGAGGAGCGGATTCGAGGTAAGCACGGCTCCTCCTTCTCCCATGGTAATATGATGAGCGGGGTAGAAGCTTACAGTGGCCATATCGCCAAATGTACCGACTTTCTGTCCTAGGTATTCGCTGCCCACTGCATCGCATGCATCCTCAATCACCCAAAGCCGATATTTCTTAGCCACGCGCAGTATTTCCTCCAACTGAAACGGATTCCCGAGCGTATGCGCGATCATGATTGCTTTAGTGCGTTCGGATACGGCTTGCTCTAAAAGGGATACATCGATGTTATAGGTCGGGATCTGCACGTCCACAAACACAGGAATCAGACCGTTCTGGATAATGGGATTCACCGTGGTCGGGAAACCTGCGGCAACGGTAACGATCTCGTCACCCTGCACGAGCCGGCGTTCGCCCAGCAAGGGTGACGTTAAGGCGGATACCGCCAGCAAGTTGGCACTTGAGCCCGAATTTGTTACTAGCGCATATCGGGTTCCGATAAATCGGGCGAATTCGCGTTCAAACTGTTCTGCGAACCGACCTGTCGTCAACCAAAAGTCGAGCGAAGCATCAACCAATTGCTCAAGCTCCTCATGGTCGAACACTTTTCCGGTAACGGGAATTTTGTCCATTCCAGGCTCGAAAGCTTGATCTTGCCATTTCAGATGATAATACCTTCGGACCTGTTTCAGTATGTTTTTTCTTATACGTTCAACCGGATCTTCCATCCTGCCGCCCCTTCCACATGTGCTATCCTTTCAGGAAAGTTGTTTATACACTATGGCATAACAGTTGATCAGGACACGGCTATCGCTGTATAACGTTAAATGCCCGGTATGGTTTTTTGGCTGGCCTATTATGCATTACTCTCTTTTTAGGGTATTTATTTACGATCGCAGCTTGCGTTCTACGGATAGGCTTCTTCCCTATTGGTTTTCTAAATTGAAATATTGGCTTTCCTTTTGGTTTTCTAATTAGAAGTGGAGGCTTCGCTTTTGGCATTCTGTTACTTAAAGGCTTTTTACGACGAATGGGACGAGGAGGTATGGTTGCTTGAGGTACTGGAGCTAGCGATGCGGCTGCCCGATAGGGGGTCTTCGGTAGTCTTATGCCGGATAAGCGTTCAACCAGATATTTCGTATTAAAATCATATTCTTGATATAACTCCAATTCACTGGGGTTGCGTACAAACAGATGCCCTGGATCATATTCGTCGTAATGGATATGCATTCCTGCAGCTCGCTCTTCGGGAGCTAGTCTTGCTTTTCGGTCTTGAAATATTTTCTTCTCCGCTTGAAGCTGCGATCTGAAGGGATAATGTTTAGTCAAAAATTTATAGGGGCATACCCGCCGGCCCTCGAACCAAGCATTATGTCCGCCATCTGCAAGAACAACCGGTTGGCCTGTGTTTTTCCAAATTTTGATTTGCTGAAAGTCCGACTCTTGCTTACCAAACTCGAAATATTTCAAATCCGCTTCGTGATTCGCTTCTGTAGGTAAATGATTACCTATGGGGAAAAATTCAATCACCGTATGATCGATCGCGTTAAAACCCATCCGATCCACGTATGCAATAGCCTCACGCACATTCATTTCCGGCCATGGCGAAGCCCTGATCTCGTCGGTGTCATGATGAATATACCAGTCCGCATAAATCGTCCTTGATATTGCAGTAACCCTGGCAAGCAATTGGCTCCAGTTGAAGTAAGGTACCGGTCCCTCATATGGAAATCTTTCGCACCCGATGAAGTAAGGGTTCGAGCGAAATTGGGACAGTATCTCGTAAGTCGAATCGGTAGACCAATTTTCGATAACATAAACATGAATATGTTGTTCCAACAGTCGGTTAATGGAATGATAAATAATATCTTCCTCGTTATATGCGGTAAGAATGGCAGCGACTTTTATTTCCTCGAGGGCGTTTTTATTTAGTCGGTTATTCCCTATGATGGACAGTATCGTTTTCTTCTCTAAATTGTAGTGATTGTTCATCGTCAATCCAATGAACTCTACATGGAACTGATCATGATGAAGTAATTCACTCAGTTCCGCTAAATTCCATTCCCTCACATGCGCTGTATTGATAGGCGGCCCAAGATGGCCGGAAGGGGTGGATAAATCCCGATCCGGTGTGGAAAGCAAGCATGCCGGAGATAAATCCATCATTCTTTTTAGGTTCCTGAGCAAATGGGAGGGGTCCACCAAATGTTCGATCACATCGGCGCATACGAGGATCGCTTGGCTTAAGATTTCATCAGGGATTACAATGTCGTCCGTGTCCAAATTATGCTCGAGCCAAGTACCGAAGGGATACTCCTGGCGGCATGTATCGAGATTACGCCCGTAGTCGATTCCAACTATTGCAAACTTGGGGTAAAGTTCGGCAAGTTTTTTCCCATTTCCACAGCCAATATCGACGATATAGCGGCAGCCGAAGCGTTCGCCTAAAACCTCCGCCAATTTATACACATCTGGTTGATATATAACAAAACTGCCTTCTTCATACCTGTCCTCAAAATACTCCGGTTTTGCTCGGGAGGTATAGCCCGGTTTTATGAAAAATCGGCTAATAGCAGAATCTTCGAGCATTTCATTATCCATGCGTTCACCCCATGCCATTTGACTTTCTCCTATACTATGCATGATTCGTTAATAGTCTATGAACACTCACCCATTTAGGTACTGATTTGGCGTATACCTATCAAACGCACCGATATTAGCCCCCCTTTGCTGGAATATTAGGGGCCCTAAAAAAGAAAAGAAACCGCTCTATTCGGGATGACGGGAGTACGGATCCATCAAGTACCGAAAAATAGCGATTTTCCTTCAAATAAGCTAAACAAATTCAAGTTAACGTACGCCACCTACAATGATTCGCCATAGACTATCATCTTGTTTCCAAATAGGTAGACATGTATTTCTACTACATGCGTTATCTCAATCAACCCCGTTATCCCTGGACAGTATCACGCTCAATTTTTGAAAGATTAAAGTCTTCCCAATTATCTCTTGTGTTCTTTGAATGCGGATTAGCAGGAATGATAATTTTGGGCGATGGCAAGTAAAAATAATTCTTTTGGGTATGCTTTTGCAATCCTGAAATTTTCTTTAAGTTTCTTTGTAATGTTCGATAAAAAGATTGTATCTGCTTGTCAGGATTCTTCGATATCATACGCATTTGTAAAAGCTCTCGGCTTTTATCGGTTTCTCTGCCTCCGTTAACTTCAATAGAATAGGAGCCTGGCGTATCATAAAAATATCCAAACTCCTTGATTTGAGTTATATCCTGTATAGGATAGCAGGAAAAGAAAAAAGAATTATATGCAGTATTATTAAAATAACTGGCGAACAAATCGATTTTTTGACTTTCAAAAGATGAATATAAACGTTCACCCTGCGCGTTAACAAATATTTCGGCATATAGGTTAACTCCATGACTCAGCATTGCATCATGGCTCGCAGTAAGAAAATCCATAACCGGCATTGAAATATTAAAATAGATAGCTATACAATTCTCCTCCTCATCCAAAATAAACGTTAATCGTGCGCCCCGCTCCCCACAGTTACATATAATTCCATAACAATAGACGCATATAATAACCAGTATGTTGCGGGAATCTGCAGCATCCGGATCACCTGATCCCGTCGATTGCCTCGTCAAACTTTTTATGAATGTCTATCGGTGCCGAGAAAGTAATGATATAACCGTCAATATCCTGTATGACCAGCTCTTTGGCGTTCCATGGACGAATGACTGGTCCTTCCACAATTTCGGCTTTCGCGTTACGGGCTTGATCGGCAAGCGACTCGATATCATCCGTCGAGAAATTGATGACGACGCCGATTCCCTTCTCTTCATCGGCTGCTCCTCCCGCGAGCAGCATGACATCTTGATATTTTGCCCCTCGTAAATGAGCCATTCCCTGCATAACAAAAACCGCCTCAAACCCCACTGCCTCCCGGTACCATTTAACCGATTTTTCCAAGTCACGCACGTTCAGTTTGACAAACATCGGCATTGGGTAAAACTCCGCCATAGTTGATTCCTCCTGTCAGTTCGAAATATGTTCCAACTGGACCTATTATAAGCTTTGACGTAACGTGAACCTCAAGGATTATTCTTCAATCGCACTAAATAACCGACCGTTTCTCGTTACAGATAGCAAGTACCCAACCGGACCGAGACCGCTAGTTAGTCGTCCTCACTTTACTTCTATTAGAGGGTCAAGTGCTTGTCGTTCGTTGACAAAAGGGTCAAGTACTTGTCTCGTCCGCGACAAGCACTTGACCCTGTAAAATCAAAAACCCGCAAGTTATGCGGATTTGAATCGAACATAATGAACTCGACCCTTTAAGTTAGGGCGCAGCAGCGGCTCCTGTTCACCATTTCGCCAGTACAGCCTCCAAATCAGCTATCACCAAATCCGTCCGGTATGGCGTCTTTTTCTTCTTCAGTTTCTCGTTTAAAATTGCGGTGATCTCCATGAGATCCCGCTTAAACATCTCTTTCTGAGTCTCAAGCGGAAGTTCTCCCTCCTGCCGGGTAAAATGCCGCGTGATTTCCAGCTTGAGTTGTCCGCCGCGTTTTGCCAGCTTGCCGATCTGCAAACGGGGACGAATATAGTAATCAGCAGCGAAGTCCGGCGGAACTTCTTGCTCCGTATGAAAATACTCACATCGCACACTCGGTGAAGGATCGTCGTGATGACTAAACCAGCAGTATATGCCGAGATAGCCAAAACCATCGCCATACATCTCCTGCCGCATATCGCGGTCAAGCCGCTCCCTAAGCTCCTCCAAGCTGTCTACGAACGCTTGTGCAGAGCACTGGTAATTGCCCGAACAGACCAGGCGAATAGGATTTTTAGGCAATGGGTTGCGCTGGGAAGCCAAAGCGGAGATATCGTAGTTTGCCATGTCTTGACCTCCGTCAATGACAAAGCTATTCCCGCGCTTGTTCCATCCCTTGTTTGTCCCTTCAATCGTGGTAAAGGTTCGTGTACGCAGACTGGAATAATAGGAACCGTTGATCCATTTTTCGGCAATTGCCTCCACAGGCTCACGATCCGCCCATCCGACAACATGCAGCGCTTCGCAAACGCGAACCAGCTTGTTCCATTGTTCGATGTTCGCATAATGGAAGTAGCGGTCGTACTCCGCAAACAGCGCCTGACGCAGGGAATCCAGCAAAGGCTCTTCCTGAATACGTGTTTTCAATTGCTCTAGTGTTTCCAATTGGTACAGATCTTTAAGCATCAGGATTCTCCTTCTCTTCGTTGTACGAAAAATAATTACTTCAACTTCTTTTTCCAGCAGTAAGCGCATTTGCTTCCCTATTTGAAAAACTTACAAACCGTGTCTTCCTATTATAATGATCACTCTAGAACTTATGTTCTCATAAATGGTTTTATAGTGAGTTATCCTTGAGAAATTGAAGAATCGTTTCATTTACAAATGAAGGATTTTCTCCAATCATATGAGGTCTATGGCTGCAACCCGGCACTATCACATAACGAGAGTTCCGAATCAGAGCAGTCGCCCGCTTTAGATCGTTCTCAGGTGCGAGCTCGTCATATTGCCCGGCAATCAAGAGACTAGGACAGGCAATGCTGCTTAGTTCTTCGTCACTCAGCCGTGGATACGTCCGCCAATCTTTAATCTTCTGCCGCAAGAATTCCTGCCAATCACCTTGATGCGCTTCCATGTGTCTTTCTTTCATGGAATTGATAAAATCTTCGCGACCGTTTTGTAAGAGCAATTCCGGTTCAAACTCCTCCGATCCATCGCAGGCGACAAAACCACATTGGCCTATTGACGTCAACGATGCGATTCTGTGTGGATGACTGACAGCACAATGAAAGGAAACGCCTCCCCCCATACCATAACCAATAAAATGTGCCTTGGGAATATGTAGTTGATTCATAAATTCTATAATGTCTTCAACATGTTGCGGGCTACTCCAAATAAGGCTGTTACTCCGTGTTCGACCATGCCCCCTAAAGTCAGGAAAGTAACAGGTGTACTTCCTTTGAAAATCAAGCATTTGACTGGAAAAAGCTAGTATTCCTCGTGAAAAACCACTATGTAATAACAAAACGGGATCACCGACGCCCATTTGTTCATAGTACATTTCTAAGTTATCAAACTTAACATAAGGCATCCTCACTCAACTCCGGAATTTAGTATGTCAACTAAACGAAGCAGAACTAATGTTCCTATATCGTACATCAGAATGACCTAAATAAACAAGTGAATTATTACGCTATCTGCGCGTTAGTCTATTAGCCCCTATCTTCGATTAAAGGGTCAAGTTCTTGTCGTTTGTCCGCGACAAGAACTTGACCCTTTATACGACAATAACTTGTGACGAACGCGGATGGATATCGAAATCCTGATGCCGGAGCACGTTTGACGCAAGGAAGGCAGCCCTGCCATATGGGCTGCCTTCCTTGCGTATTTTCAACTAATCTCTTGCCTGAACGACGCAAAAGCGCCCTTCTCACGCGACCGTCACTTCGGTACAAAACGGAAGCTTTCCTACTATTCTTTTATAATTATTATCATGCGGTCTTGATCCACCCATTCGATCTTCCCGCCCAGCGTCGTGACGATGAAACGGAGCGGCACGAAACTGGTATCGTTCACAATCATCGTCTCATGGCCCATATTGACATCGACGCCGTTTACTTTTGCCATGCGGCTGTCCGGCGATATCAGGATCGTCGTCCCGGTAAGAGGATCCGTAACTGTGATTGTTCTTGTGCGATCGTTCCATTCCACTTGAGCGTCGAGCTTTTCTGTCAGAAACCGAGTCGGTGCCATCGCGACATCATCTGCGATGAACGGCTGAGTCGTCCCTGCCTCGTATTCTCCATTCGCCATCGACAAGTATATCTGCTTGCGTGTGACCTGCAGATCGTCCTTCAACAGCTTAAATGCGGCGGAATTTCTCTCCAGGTTAAGCAGTACGTCGATCATTTTCGTATCCGTTGTCAAAGACAAGCTGCCGGCCGACGTATCGATCGGGTCTGCTTTGACAGCGCCGTTGATGCTCCAAAATTCCGACGCAATTGTCAGATGAACGGCAGATACGCCATCATTGCTAGCCATTTTCGGCATGATCGTCAACGCGGCGTTCGCTTTGCGCAACTGCAGATCATGGTCGAAATACAAATCGGCTGCTGCAACGGTTGTATCTCCGAACACCTCACTGAGTGTATCCTGCCCTTCTGTTCCAATACTTGCTAATCCGACGGTGGCAATAACGAGCACTTGTTTCACTTCCGTGTGAATCACTTCGATCGCCGTCTCGCGATCGTTCCAAATCGATTGCAGTCCGTTCATCAGGGGCGCGAGCACACCTGTACCAGGCTCAAGCAAGTCGCCGAATGCGCCGCCAATTCCGTCGGTATAGTCCGCGTTTTGCGTATCCACTGCACCCATGCCCGGAACGACCGTCGCCTTCTCCAATTCGGCGGCAACAATCGGCTGCAGCGCGTCATACACCTGACCGATCAACTCCTTCAACGCCTGATCGTCCTTCATCATATTCAACAGAAACTGTTTCGCCAGCGGCAGTAACTGCGTGCCGTCCACTTCACCGTGAAGTTTGAACATCGATACCGTTTCCCCGTGAACCGGCTCGCTGACATTCGTCACGCTCACTTTCGAAGGATTGGGCAATTGTTTAATCAAATAAGAAACGATGCTGCGGGAAAGATCTGGGGCGCTAAGTTTCTTCAACATTTCTGCCACGAAACCGTTCGTATTCATTTCGACTGCATCTGCCTGTCCATTTAATGTGGCCGAATCGATCACAATCGGTTTTTTGGCGCCGTCGACCTGGAACACGACCTTGTCTTTATCCCCAAACAAAGTGAACGGAATATTTCGCTTGGCAACGACAAGCGCGCCTGCCGCCGACATACGCTCGGCGCTTTCCACTTTCAGCGTATCGAAACGGAATTCAACATTATCCAGAAGCTTGAGAATCGGCAGCTGCTCAGGCGCAGCCTGCGATTCGTCGATATCCAAATCCAGCACAAGCGATACGGAACCCTCCATTGCTTTCGGAACAAACGTTTCGCTAAGCGCCTTGTTCAGATCGAGTCCGCCGATTGCCTGGCAACCGCTCAGAACAATCAATGCGGCAAGGAACAAGGCCCCGGTCTTGCGCACAAAAGTGCGAATAAACATGATGAAATTCTCCTCCGTCTATTTGATTTATCTGTTTCATATGGAAAGATTCGACGGCAGGATTTCTTTTCCTTCATGACCGAATAATTACTTTTCATTTCTGCTTTTGGATGGTTTTCCGTTTCGATTTGGAATTGGGCAAGTCCAGGATGGGGCGGTCATGACTTCGAATTCAAATGGACGTTAGATGGATATAGTAGATGGATTTGTTCATAGAAAAACGTTATATTATTTTGGGGTTAATAGCGCAGAGCGTTCGTGTTAGATATGTGTTATTGGGATAATGCACAAGTCGGGATATACGTTTAGGCTCATGTTATTTATATTTGTGGAGGGCGTCGGCATGGACAAGAAGTCTGTTTATAAAAATAAACAGCTTCTATTGGGATACAAAGGGAAATGACTTCTTAGGAGCAATCGTGCTTCCTTTTTATGGAGCATTTGTCTCAGAAGAAAAATGCCGGCTTTTTGACGATGTCTCAGGGAAAAAGATGCTGGAGATAGGCTGCGGAAACGGTCAATCCTTGAAATATCAAGGGGAACGCAAAGCATCTGAACTATGGGCTGTGGATATATCAGAAAAACAAATCGCAAAGGCAACGCAACATTTGAAGGCATGCGGTCTTTCAGCAAAAATGATCTGTTCTCCCATGGAAGAAGAATGTGGCATACCAGTGGATTATTTTGACTATGTATATTCGATTTATGCCATAGGCTGGACCACCGAACTTGAGGGTACTTTTTGCCGGATTGCTTCTTACCTTAAAAAAGACGGTGTTTTTATTTTCAGTTGGTCTCACCCTATACACAAATGTGTTGTTGCAGAAAATAATAGGCTTGCTTTTAAAAAATGTTATTTCGATGAATCCTGGTATGCGGTAACTCTTGATGAAGGTGCGCTAACATTATCGGATCGTAAACTATCAACTTATGTGAATGCGTTGGCAAAAGCGGGTTTTGTAATTGAGCAAATGATTGAGGAAACGGATGAAGAAATTATGCAATCGCGGGACGATAACAGCGAATTTGCCAAAAAAGCAAAGATGCTTCCTGTAACTTTTGTAATCAAAGCAAGAAAACTATAATCGAAAATTCTCCTTCTTTATCTATGCAATTTACCCAATGATACAATGCTTTCCTGCCCGTTACGGCAGCCAATCGTTCTTGTCGGCTGCCGTCATGTATTAAATGAGAATATGTTTAGCCTAGCTCCACCCAATTCTTGAAAACAGTGATTATCTCCTCAAGGTTAGAAGGTCCACCAACACCTTCGAAAGAACCATTATTCAGTTTGCATTGAAACCAGTCATTCTCATTTCTCTCCAAAATGATTGGATCAAATGGTTTATTTTTCAAGTCAGTATCTAACAAACTAATGAATACATACCAACCTGGATTATCAATGGTTCCGATTTTCAATTCATGACTATGTTCCCAATCCCCATCACATTGAGAGGAATACCAATCTTCTAACCATTTTATCAAGTTCAAAAAATAATCCCCTTTTTCTTAATTTACCAATTGATTAGTACTCGTTAGCATAATTCAAGATTTCATTATTAGTTCAATGACTATATCGATTGGCATATTCCATACATTAATTACATATCAAATAAATTATACAGACAACCCACCTCACCTTTATTTGAAAGCGAGGTTTTAAAATGCATCAAAACCATGTATCTAGAGTAATAAAAAAATCAACAATTATCTCATTCGTTGTTTTTTTGAATATTATCCTTTTACTACTCATAATCAACAAGACTTCAAGGAATTCTGACGAAATGACATTACAAAATTATGTTGGTAAAGTTGAATTAATTAACGATTCCGCTATTCCAGCAGGGGCATTTGGTAATTCAACCTTTTCTCAAAATGGATACAAGGAATACTCCTTATTTACTCAATGGAGAAAATCTAAAACCTATAATGATGGTAATTATAAAATTGAATCATATCAACAACATGAAATATACAAAGACGAAAAAGGAAATACAGTCAAAATAGTCCCAACAGATAATTATCAGTATGTTCGATATTGTCCAGGATGTGAGATTTCAGGGATCCCGTCCAAATAAAAACACAAACGATTAATTCATGCTATTTCTCCATAATCTCACTATTTCCTTTAATACTTCTTCATCGAATTCCATCCTGTATATATCGGGTTTTGAAGTGTATGTCACTTCGACTATACCAAAAATCTCCTTTTTTACTCAACACTCAACTCCGCTTTCCTGCCCGTTAAGTTGAGAAACGGCAGCCGATCGTTCTTGTCGGCTGCCGTCATGTATTAATTGAGTTCTTGTACTTGTTAGTGCAGTCATTGTTTACAGTCTTCTTGGATCCACTCATATAGCTCCGGCGAAGTTGCGCGAATCGTTTCCGAAACCTTCCTTATCACGATATCACCTTTTATAGGAGTAGCGTGTGAAAAGCCGCTCCCATCTGGCATTGTTCCATGAACCCATTTATATGCTTGTGAAACAGTAATCAATGTTCCGTCATTCATTTGTATTTTTATAAGCATTGGGTACTTTCCAAACTCAGCAGATCCACTGACAAGTTTTGAATTGTTGATCCACTCGACCACTTTAGTAATTCTGTTTTTTCCCGGTCCATCAGTATTTTTATACATTTGCTCTTGCTCTCCAGGCGTGTTTCTAACAACCTGCATGGATGAAACATCTTCACACTTTAGTAATGGAATTATCGGTGAGCCAGTAGCGGTCAAGATCATGATGGACATGAGAAGAACAATTCTCAGTATTCAATTCTTGTACCCGATAGAGTTTAATAACCAACATCATAAAGCTTTACGTTTGATGATTTTACTTTGATATTTGAGCCAATTGGAAAATTTTGTCCCGATGTCTCAAGTGACACAATGCTCTCTCCGATTCGCAATATTGCGTAACCATCCTCATCTAAAGACTCCAGGGTGCCATAAATCCAAATCAAGTTTCCTAATTTCTCAATCTTATATAGTTTGGCGCTGCATTTTTCAATGTCTTCTCCCCATCTTAAGACTCCTTCAATATCAACTTCTACGAAACATTCCTTATTTGGTGCTGGTTTCTCCCCGATATAAGTAGCAACGCCCACGCCATAAGATGAAACGAAATCTATAACATACCCTTCATCAACGTCTCTCTGAATGTTATTAATATAAATTTTCACGACAGGCTCTTCACCTCTCATTCTTGCTGTCTTTAATTCAATATAAGTGACAAGTTCTTTTCGTACGTCCGTGGCAAGATCTTGTCCGATTAAAAACTACAACCCGCAAGTTATGTGGGTTGTATTCAAGTTATGTTCTTGTCGTCCGACAAGATTGGTTATGTTACTAAACAAACGTAACCGTTAGGTTACTACATCCAACATTATTTCTCTATCTAATGCCTCTAACTTTATATAAAAAGCGAACGAATAAGACAAATAATAATGAATTAATTAGTCCTATAAAAAACATATTATACGCTCTATATATAACCATACCAAAAATAATCATTACATTCCAAAGTAACCAGACAATCAGGTGCAGCCAAACATTAAAAGCTTGAATTTTATTTTCAAAATTTCCGGATAATCCAAAAATCTTGTATAGGATGCTTTTAATACTCGTCATTGTGCCTCCATGATAATCATTTTCCTTGAAGTATTCGGTGCAGTGATCTAACTATCCTGTCCGTTAGTTGGCAGCCGATCATCGTTCTGGCCGGCTGCCGTCACATAATTATTGAGTAAATGTACCAGTGCTTTGTGCTTATCTTATTGCTTTTCCCCAATTCGATACCATAACTCACAATACTCATAACCGTCTTTGTTTGTACCATACATTTCGAAGTTGCCACCATCCAAAATATTATACTTTGATGTTTGCAGCCATTCCGAAAATATCCGATGTTTTAATGAGCGCAAATCATAGTTACCGCTGCCATTCCCATCGTTTAATGTTGAGAATACCGCCCAACTTGATGCCGGGACATCAACAACCGTATAGCCATCGACCTTGCTATTCCCCGATCTGTAACACCCGATCAGATAAGGGAAAGTGGTGTTGCTGGTGAATTTGTAGGAATCGTATGCAAATACGGCCCCAAGTTCCTTATTGAAATTTCCGTCGCTGTGCCAATCTCCCGTAACCATTTGGTGTAGTCGATCAAACTCGCCATTCCTGCACAGGTTTTGCCAAACCTCAGGGATCGATACTCCTTGTTCGTTGGCAATATTGTCGATACCGTAGATATCCTCTAACCCAATAACTTGAAAAGCATCCCGTTTCTCAATTCGATAATTCATCCCGACAACTCCCTTTAATATCATTTGAAAGGAGATACGAGGATAAGCTGTTAGCTGGCTTCCGGTATCCCGCGCTGATGTCGGCGTTAACCCATGAAGATTTTGAAATGCCCGCGAGAATGATTCCGGCGACTCATAACCATATTTCAAGGCGATGTCCGTCACTTTATTCTTTTTGTTCTTTAAATCGAACGCAGCAAGTGTCAGTCTTCTGCGCCTGATGTATTCCGATAATGGGATTTCGAGCACAAATGAAAACATGCGTTGAAATTGATATACAGAGCATAAAGCAATTTTTGCAAGCTGTTCATCTTCTATATGATTCTCTAAGTTGTCTTCGATATAATCGATCGCTTGGTTCATCCGTTGAAGCCAATCCACGGCGTCCCCTCCTTTCACAAAGGAGCATATCATGTGGGCTAATGAAGCCGCCTGATCTTTCATGCAGCAAAATGTCAGATGATTGAAAAGTTCTACTTTGTAGTATTTCTTTAATTATTTGAATTTTCCTGCCCGATAGTTGAAGTCTGGCAGGCTGCCGTCATGTATTGGTTGAGCTATTGTTCTCTGTTAGTTCATTGGAAAGCCATAATTGCATTTACCACCATATAATTTTTACTAATTTTTTTGTCTATGACCTTTAACTACTGAAAACACTTATACTGATGGATAGTCTAGAGCAAAAATTACTTGTTCGGCATTAAAGCGAATAACTCTCTTTACTTCATAAAATCCAAGTTTCTTTAATAAGGCACATGATGAAGTGTTCGCTGATTGCGCTTCAGCTATGAGCTTATTATATACTTTATCCTCAAAGGAACGGCACAATACTTGACTTATCGCCTCATAAGCAAAACCGTTACCCCAATAATTTGATAGAAACATATATGAAATTTGAGTATATTCTCCATCATAGTGTGGTGTTAATAAAATACATCCTAAGAATGCACCTGAACCTATTTCTCTGACTGTCCAATATTGGCAGTTTTTTTCGGGGTTTATCCATTCTGTAATTCTATTTTCGATTTGATGTGAGCTTCTTTGACCACCCAAGTAATCCCATACTTTAGAATCATTATATAATTTTTCTAAATCATTGTAGTCAGCTTGATTTGTTATTTTAATACTACAACGTTTTGTTTTCACCATCATTCTCCTCATTTTAATGATTTAACATGCGATAAAATAGTTCTCAAATTCATTCGACTATTACCCATGCTTTACCTTTTATATAGCAATAACACCCATTACTTGTTAACTAGTACTTTCCGTTAATGTAAAGAGGCAGCCGAATCATCGTGGCCGGCTGCCGTCGTGTCTTTATTAAGCTCTTGTACCCGTTAGCGGAACAATCTAAGTAAACATTTCCCTAATTTCATTTAGTTCCTCTACACTATACTAGCACGGTACAGATTGAAAAATTCATGCGGCACTATGGCTTCAAAAAGCCCTTTTCAACCGCATCATTAACAATACCTTCTATAAAACTCCACAGGAATCTGGAGCCGTTCTCGATTCTTCTATTTCTTGATAATACTTTCTCTCTTGTAACACCCAACCTCTGCCATTGTAGACCGCTGGTTTTATAGTTATGAAGAATAGGCATAAAACTATCCATAGCTTGCGCAAATTTTGCCTCAGGTGTCTCTGCATTCTCATATTCATTCCAGATATTTTTTAATTGATTTGCTTGGTCATGTGGTAATAATCCAAATATTCTATCTGCGGCCTTCTTTTCTTTTTCGGCTATTTCCAGCAAGTTGACATTACCGTAAGCAAATGTATCTCCAGCATCAATTTCAACGATGTCATGGAGCAAAATCATCTTAAAGACCTTTAACATATCCAAACTACTCTCATTGGAATATTCGGACAATACCATTGCACCTACAGCCATATGCCATGTATGTTCTGCACTGTTCTCTTTCCTTGAAGCATCCATTAGAATAGTATTCCTCAGTATCTGCTTCATTTTGTCAATTTCTACAATAAACTCTATTTGTTTATTAAACCTTTCAATATCCATATAGTTACCTTCCTATTATTATTTTGGTTTGTAATATATTCACATGAAGGTTTAGGTTTGTTGCACGAATCAGGTTTAGTAGAATAGACTGCCGATTGTGCCGGCAGCCTATGTCACGGTGTTACCGTATCTGTCTCGTATATATCTCAACGTATAAAAGGTGCTTGCACGTGATTCCCAACTAAATCTTTATAGGCATTCACTTTACGAAAAGTGTTTCCCATCATTTCACGATTGCGATAATTCCGCAATTCATCCAAATCAAATGTTGCGATGAAAATCCCTTCCGTCTTCTCGTCTGCCAACATCAGGGTGTTATCAATCGTACGACCCTCGATATCCCAAACGATTGGAACAGAACGAAGTTTTTAAATTACAACTCCTGTTATTTATCCAGTTCAACCCATTTGACGTCGTGGGTTCTATCATAGCCGTTTGCAAATACAGTGACATACCCCGCGCTTATGTATTTAACTTTAACTCCTTTGAACGGAACATAGTAACCACTATCCTGTTCTTCGGTCTTACATTTCTCGTTAAATTCCTCATTAGACTTAACAATACTACCGACTCCGATCTTCTCCATTTTGGAGTTTCGTAAAACATTCATATGTTTACCCCCAAACTTTAATAGTTTCGGAAAGGTCGTAAGTTTGAACCAGTTATCAACATCGATTCCCGGCTCTTACTTAGAAGGTCTAAATCTAAATCAGAGTCTATCCATTCTTTCATTCTGGACAGATCTCCCTCAAAATAAGAATAATAGAAATGAAATGTCGATGTCCCGGATAATGCGCTGTCACAAGGATGCTAAAATTGTCAAAAAAACGCACTGAATCGGAGCCGCATAAAAAAATTGAATGGAAAAACAAAAAAGCCCGTTCCTTCACGGAATGAGCCTGCGTCATTTATATTTCAAATCTTCGTCAAATAACGTACCTGCCGGCGATTTGAGCCAAGTTACTTCGTTTCCACGGCATATCTTGGGTTTGGTATTTGTCTTATATATAAAAGCAATCCATAATAAATTTTGTACTCTTCTGCCCGTTACTTCAAAGAATTCCTTCAGTTGGCTTTACATAATATTATGTTTTCTCAATAACAAATAATATAAATACACACCCCCAAAGGCAAATGTGTATGAAATTCCTGTAAAGAAAATGTTCCAGCCATTTCCATAACTGACCTTTCCAAACAATAAAGCTACCCATTCTAACAGCGTGGTAATTAGAATAAATGTACATAAAATAATCAACCATTTATTCGGGAACTTTTTCATCCAGTACACCATGAAACTTGCCAAAACCGGATACAAGCCCAAATCTAAAGGCGTGGCCGAAATCGACTCGTCATCCGGAATAATCGGAGTAAAATCCCAGTACTTCAGCTGAAAACCGAATGCATTGATGGTTCCAGAAATCATAGATGCAATCGGAACAATGAGGATAACGACCTTAGGAGATTTTCTAAATAAATAAATGCCAAAACTCCAAGGGATTAAGAATCCAATGATGATATTGAAAAGCATTCCATTTCCTCCCATAGGTCGGATTTGGAATAGATTACCCAATAAACATTAAATGAATTCAAGAATATTGTGTATTTAAGAATGTCGGAACTTGTATTGAAATTAACCCAGCACTTTATTGTTTTCAACTACTGCAGTAAATCCGTCCAAAAACTTAAACATTCCATAATTTTCCGTTCCCTCATAATAAACAATTCTCTGTTATAAAGATTTTAGCAAGGTAAGCCTGTGATATCCGGCGAAATAATAGTCCATTTCAAGATTGATTCTTCGAAAACCCAGACGTTCATAAAATGCAAGTGCCGCTTGATTCTGTTCGTGATCAAGTGTATGCAGAACGATCTCCTTATGCCCGAGTTCCCCGACTTTCTTGCAGATCGTCGTGATCAGCAAACTGCCTATTCCTTTGCGCACCTGGTCGTTTCTCGTGGCGACGCCGACGATCTCGAAAAGGTTCGTGACTTCCCTTAAGATATATCCGGCATGTCCTATTACGTTCTCATCGTCATCGATCATGACCAAATAGCAGCTCTTGCTTTTCTCTTTCTCTTCAAGGAAGGATCTCCAGCGAGAGGGGTACTGTTCTCGAATGAACGAAGGGAATTGAAACTCATGTTTTGCCATAATATCCAGAACGCTTGTCTGGTGTTGAGCTTGCAGCATTCGAACTTCCAACTTCATCACTCCTATCACTGTTCGCTAACTTTGAAAATAAAAAAGTACTTGATCATTGATCAAATACTTTGCCCAGGCGTACGGCGATTGTCATACACGCTCCCTCGTGGTTATCCACGTTTACGCCAGTTGCGCATACCGATTTTTTCTAATATTATACATGTTGTTTGCTTTCTATGCCATTTCTTTATATCCCGCTATGATCTATCCTGCTTGTTAGCAGAAAAGCACAAATCTTTCAATTGCAACTGCAACACCATCGTTATCATTTGAATCGGTTACGTGGGCTGCACAATTCTTTAGTTCCAATATCGCGTTTTCCATAGCGACCGGAAATCCCGACATATGGAATAGGCCCAAATCGTTAAAATCATCCCCGAATACCATTACATTTTCTGAATTCACTCCGATATCGTTTAACACCCATTGCACGGCTTTTTCCTTTGAGGCTGATTTATCCATGATTTGGACCAATACTCCTTTATCGGTTGCCATTACGTTCACATGGTCACCGAATTGCTCGTCTATATCCCTCCATGTGCTGCAACCTAGAACCAATATTTTGGTCGGGGAAAGTGAACGAATATACTCTTTATCAACAACCTGGGGTTTCGGGTCATTCGAGCGGATACCAAATTGAGCGCATTCGGAGTCGAGAACTGGTCTACACGTATACCATGAATCATTAACCTCATATGAGAGTATCGATTGAGGTGCTCGTAACTCGATGAATTTGTTAATCTGTTGACTAATCTCCATTGGGATACTAATATGCCGCTCATTTTGCTTAGATTTACTTGTAACTAATGCACCATTGTAATATACCATGTAGTCTACAAAAGGGAAGCTCTTCAAAAATTGATTAGCCGCTCTAGGAGGACGCGCCGTGGCAATAATAATATGAATTCCAGAATCAAAACATCTTTTTACAGCCTGATAGTTCCTTGGTGATATCGATTTATCACTATTGAGCAAGGTCCCGTCCAAGTCCAGTACAATTGCCTGAATATTCGACATCTATATCCTCCCCTCAAAATAAACTAAATTGGAAGAATAATACTACTTAATTAAGGTGTCGTCAACAGAAAAGTTGTTACATCAATGAGTATAAAAGAGAAGCTGCCCTGCGGCAGCTCTACACTCTCGTTCCGTTATTCGCATATTTCAAGTCTTTTTCGTAATTTTGTAATTCCTTTTGAAAGCTCGTCACGATTCTTTCCGCTCTTAATCCAATCAGGGAACCTGCTTGCCAAACTCTGATTTTTATTGGGGATTCTTTCTCGCAATGAGGAATTGATATAACCATCCATAAATTCTAAATGCTCTTTATTATAAGCCCAAAGCAAATTTCCGCAGCAATTCGTCCTCAACCAAAGATTAAAACCCATAAACATCCCGTTTCCCCACGTTCCAATCATCGGATCACTCAAAACACCGCAACGTTTACATTGTAGAATAAATCCGAATTTACTTTCCATTTTTCTAATCCCTTTAGCGCATTTCATACAATGGGGACACTCAATGAGAATGTTATATTTGAATACAAAATCGTAAATTCTTTCGCCATTATCTTTGAATCTTGAATCAGTCATAAAATTAACTTCCTTTTTTTTTTCTTTACTTACATCCGTTAATCCATAGCTTAGCATGAAGTGTTCAAGAAAACTGGTTTAGTTGAGAAACGGCTGCCGATCGATTCTGGCCGACTGCCGTTATGTAGCTTCGTCCGCCATCTATGGTTCAAGGCTTGTGGTAAGTGATCATACGAGCGGCGGTAAGGCTGGCTAGTTTATAAGCTGCTCTTCCAGTAATTTGCGAATGACGATTTCATGTACGGGAAAAGCGATTCGGGGGAGCTCCTCACAAGAGAAATAACCTACCTGGTCGATGTCGTCTCCCGCACGTAGCTCGCCGCCGGTTTCTTTGGCCAGAAACCAGATCATGACGCTCTGCTGCTCTGGATTATACCATTCAGTGCCTATGTACGGCTCGCCATAAAGGGAAGTGACGGTATAGAGAGTGGTAAGCTCTATGTGCAGCCCCGTTTCCTCCAACATTTCACGTTTCGCCGCCTCATACACATCCTCACCCCACTCCACAAAACCGCATGGTAGACACCATTGCCCGCTGTATCGTCCCCGCTTACGGCCAAGCAGCACCTTGCCGTTCCGGATGAGAATCATAGCTACGCTCGCTGACGGATTCTGGTAAAACACAAATCCACATACACTGCAGACGAGCCTTTTGTTCTCGTTAAGTCGCAGGGAACCCCCGCATTTTGGACAATAGCTGTATCTCATCAGCAAACCGCCCCCAATATAAGGAAATGTTTCGCTTATTCCGATTGTACCGTACTTCAAGCGCTCCCTCCAATACACGTTTAAGAAGAATTCGTTCTCCCTATGCGATCGAGGAAAACGGGTAGTCATGCATTATCTCGTCAAGCTAAATAACAACAAGCTAAACTGTGGCCTATTAGTTTACTAGCAAAAAGAGACCCACAGCAACGGGCTGCGGGTCTAAGTTATATATTAAAGGGGGGGTGACTTTTATTATAGGCTTAAATGATTAATGTCACATGAAAATAAGATTTCATTTTTATTACATATCAAATTTCCCAACAGCCAGCATCCTTATATAAGTAGCGTTTTCAGTTAGCTCAGGAAACCATTTTTCTTCAGCTCCGTTACGGATTCAGTTAATGATTGACTAGTTTTAATTTCAATTACAACAGACAACTCATGCTGATTAGCAAAGTTTAATCTTTTATTTATTGGTACGATTCCAGTGTATAAAGGTTGGTGATCGGATTTACCGTTATAATCGTGAAGATGCATATGTTTTATGCGGTTCTTATATTGAATGAATATTGATTCTTCATTGAAGCCTGATTTAGCGTCGTGACCAACATCCCATGTTAGAGAAAAATTATCGAATGAGCTCAACGTATCAAGAGCTTTACGAATATGAGGAATATGAAAATCCCCCGTGTTCTCAATACATAATTCGATTTCAAAAGATTTAGCTAAATGGTAAAGTTCTAAATACGAGTCATAAAGTAATTCTAAAAATTTTGATTCATACTGTTCATTTATCCAGACTTTAGTATGCGGTAAGGTGAAATAAATACCATTATTCAAGTGCATGTTTAGGGTTTTGACGCCTGACAAGTTTGCCCACTCCATCACTTGTTTGCATCGTTCTAAATGCCCCTGCCTTATAGAAGGATGGTAGGATGATAAATCCATTTCTTCTGGGAGATGTATTGTAAAATCTATTCCGAATTGTTCTTTATAGTTTCTCAATTTCGAATAACTTAAATGTTCCGGTGTGCAGATAGGAAGATTCATATTTAATTCGATAAATTCTAATCCGAGTATATTACATAATTGAACATTTTCAGTCATGGATGTGTATTGTACTAAAGTCGGCATTCCAAGCTTCATATGACCATCCTCGATTCATCTTTGATACTAACATTCAAGGTGAAAAGATAGCAACATAATGAACCCTTGTGTATTCTTGTTGGAAGCTGCTCGAACGCTTCGACCGTTATCCCGTTCAGCATGTGACAGGGGTCGCGGTTTATCATGGTTACAATTCTTTCCGAATCTGATCGGTTATGAAGTCGAAATACCAAATCAATATCCGAAAGTTTCATGATGTTCTCTCCTTGAAAAATAAGGAATGGAATAAATTATGCATAAATTTTAACATGTTCTTTCTCAGGAGTGGTTCGTTAAAAACTATTATAGTTAAATAATCATGCCCCTTAGATGAACATGAACAAAAGCAGCCGGTCAGAATGACCAGGCTGCCTCCATGGTGACGGATTCTATTCTTGTCTCCTTTAGCAAGAACGCTTGCCAGATGCCGGGGATAAAACGGCACATGCAGCAGAACCGGGTCCGATTCCTCGGATACCCGGTCCTGCTCTTTACTATCATTTAATTTCTACTTAAGTAGCTTCATACACCTCTAGCTCGTTTAACAAAGCCCATCCCTCGGAATCGGTAATCTCTACCTTGATGTATGCTGCCGTTATCGGCGCTGCCAACCTGGTGATGTCGATCGTCCCGTCCTGATGCACGGCGTCCGAATAAGTTGCTACGGGGATCCACGTCGTACCGTCCGCCGAGACCGATACGACAGCATCCTCGGCATATCCCGGCTTCAAATTGATGCCGATCGCCGTCAATTGCTTCGTACTGCCAAGCGAAACGGTATAATGCGCTGCCGGAGGTGCGGACGAATTACGTGTGGAGGAATACCAGTAGGATAAATTGCCGTCGATCGCGCCGGTTACGCCGAGCCCCGGGCGGGATGAGGCGGTATAGGTCATGTCGGTATCGATCTGGAGCTGGTTGGCGTTGTACAGCGAAAGCAGGTCGATCTTGGTGCCGGGAGGCGGCTGCGTCCCGAACAGAGCGATCTCCGTCAGCCCGGCCCATTGGCTCGACGACGTAATCTCGACCCGGACATGCTTCGCCGTGACTGGCGCGGTCGGCTCGATCAGGTCCAACTCGCCGCTGTTTTGTACGACGTTCGTATACGTTCGCAGCGTCGTCCAGGACGTTCCGTCGTTCGAATAGGAAACCGTACCGCTCATCGTATAGTCGGGCCTCATGTTGATGCCGACCGCCCGAATCGTAACCGGGTCTTGGAAACTCAGCTCGTAATGCGCCGCGGGCGGTGACTTTGAACCACGGAACGCGCTGTTCCAGTACGAAAAACTGCCGTCGATCGCGCCCGTAATGCCCGTTTCCGGATGGCTGGCCGTCGTCCACGTCATGTCCGTGTCGATCTGAACGGCGCCGCTCGTATAAAGGGACATCAAATCCAAACGGTCATGCGGATCCTGCTTGGACAGCTCCTCCACGGTCGCATACGTCCCGCCGATAAAGCCGCGCGATGCATCGTAATACACCATGAATATGGTCCCGTCCGGCAGCTCGACCGCGCTCGGGTAGCTCATATCCCCCACGCCCCCATTTTTGTAGATGCCTACCGTTTGCCAATCATCCCAGTCGTCTCCGACCGGAATCGCCTTGCCTACCACCGGTCTGCCGCCTGAAAAAGCGAAGCTCCGATCCCCCCACGTGTGCAAAAGAAGACCGCTGCTCAGCAGCAGCAAATCGGAGCAGTGCGCCTTCATCGATGTTCGCACCGCCTGTGTCCACGTAAAGCCGTTGTCGTACGAGTGGCTTTCCCATGCGTGATAATTATCGTAATCTCTCAATGTACGATGCAGGCTGTACAGATGTCCGTTTCCAAGATCAACGATGACCGGCTCGACGAAGCCGATGTTTTGCGCCGGAATCGGCTCAGCCAGCAATACCTCCGTCGAAGCGTTCCAGGTCAAGCCGCCGTCCGTGCTGCGAACTGCTGTAGAGCGCGGCATTTCTTGCCGGTTTACGATGGAGCCGTAGATCGGCAGGAGCAGATCGCCGTTGCTCAGCTCGACCGCCTTCGATGTGACGGCCGAGTAAGAAGCCAGGCTTGTGCCGACCGTGACCGGACTGCTCCACGTCGCTCCGCCGTCCGTGCTGCGCGCCGTTCGGACTTGACGGACCGTTGTCGTATTGTTGAAGGTGAACCATGACACGAGCAGCGTACCGTCGTTCATCTGCATGACCGAAGGGTCGCGGTCGTCTTCCGGCGTATCGATAATCGTGACGGAGGTTGACCACGTTTGTCCATTGTCTGTACTTACCGTTTTCATGATTTTGCCGTTCGTCGCCTCGTGGGTGCTGGCTGAGTAATAGACGACGAACAGAGTTCCGTCTGCTAACCGCTCCATTGAAGGGAAATACGTATTCGACGTTCCGGGGATACCGGATGCGACGATGACGTCAGGCTCGGTCATACTGGAGATAGCCGAAGCCGGCTGAGAACCGGACAGGATCAGGCCGATAGCCATAACGAAGTACAGTAGCAGCCGGCTTGCGTTCGTGACAATTGTTTTCCTTTTCATACCACATAACCTCCGATTAGTGGAATGCGGTCCAGTTGTTCCTGAAAAGGATGAGCTGTATGGCAGCCTCCATTCCAGGTCCGCGATATGTTCAAGAAGGAAATCGATTAGGGTCAACATATCCGAATACGATTTATATGCCGGTTTCTTCATTGTCCTTACCCTTTGAGCGCACCCACAGTAATGCCTTTGACGAAAAATCTTTGGAATGCCAGGAAAAACAGCAGCATCGGCAAAAACGCCGCCGTACCGCCCGCCATAGCAAGCCCCAGATGAACCGTCGTCAATCCGTACGCCAGCTTGGAGACGCCGAGGGGTAGCGTCAGCATTTCCTTCTGATCGACCACGACCAGCTGCCACAAATATTCGTTCCATACCGCGACGAAGGCGAAAATGCCGACCGCCCCGATCGCCGGCTTTGCGATTGGCAGTACGATCGTCGAGAAAATCCGGATTTCGCCGGCCCCGTCGATTTTGGCCGCCTCCAGCAGCTCGTTCGGTATCGACGACATGAATTGCTTAACGAGGAAAATACCGAACGGGTATGCGAGAAACGGCACAATCAGTCCCGAATACGTGTTCATCCAGCCCAACTCGGCGATCAATAGAAAACGCGGGATGAGCATCACTTCATTCGGCAGCATCATCGTTACCAGCATGCACCAGAATAACAGCGTGCGTCCGGGGAACAGCTTCTTGCCGAAGGCGTATCCGGCCAAAGCGCT
Source organism: Paenibacillus contaminans (assembly GCF_003285015.1). Lineage (GTDB taxonomy): Bacteria > Bacillota > Bacilli > Paenibacillales > NBRC-103111 > Paenibacillus_V > Paenibacillus_V contaminans. The sequence goes on from NZ_QMFB01000045.1 coordinate 58,449, forward strand.
TGTGAGGATGGCGCCGAGCGCGGCGCTTCCGGCAACGATCACGCTGTTCAACAGCCATTTCAGCGTCGGATTGCTCACGAACAGGATGCGGTAGTTTTCCATCGTCGGAGCGGCGGGGAACCATTCCGGCGGCATCTTCATAGTGTCCGACATAATTTTGAACGAGCCTGTAATCATCCAATAAAGCGGCATGAGGGCGATAACCGTCATCATTGTCAAAAGCAGTAGCCCGCCTGCCCGCAGCATCGTTTCGGACTTGCTCAAGTGCATCGTTTTCATTCTATCCTCCTTCCTCGACTGAGGCTCCGGCTCAGTATTCGGTATCTCTGCCAAGCAGCCGGAAATTGATCCAAGTAATGAAACAGACGATTGCAAGCAGGACAACCCCAAGCGCGGATGCATAGCCGAAGTTGAAAAAGTCGAATGCGGTCTGATAAATGCGGAACACGATTGTCTGCGTGCTGTTGGCCGGTCCGCCGCCCGTAAGCAGCAGGATGACGACGAACACCTGAAACACCGCTATCGTCTTCGTCACGACGACGAACAGCGTCGTCGGCTTCAGAAGCGGCAGCGTAATGCGTATGAACCGCTTCCAGGCATTCGCCCCGTCGATCATCGCCGATTCGTACAAATCGGAAGGAATGCCGCCAAGCGCCGCGAGGAACAAAATGATCGGCTGTCCGATAATAAAGGTGACGACGACAGTAATGATCGACATAAGTGCTTTGCCCGGCGTGCCCAGCCAAGCTACCGGCTCGAAGCCGAACAAGCCGATCAGGTAATTAAGCAGTCCATAGGTCGGATGCAGAATCCAGATCCATACCATCGAAAGTACGACTCCGCTTGCTACGACCGGTAAATAAAAAGCCATTCGGTAGAACGTCTGAAGCCGCCTGCTCAACGGAAATACGAGTACCGCAATGCCGAGCGACAGCACGAGACCTGCAGGTACGACGCCCAATACGATGAGAACCGTATTCGTAAGCGACTTCCAGAATGCCGCGTCGTCGTAAAGCTTCTCGAAGTTGCCGAGTCCAACCCACGTTTTCCCGCTCAGTTTCACGTCATAGAAGCTGAAGCTAAGTCCGCGCAGGATTGGAACGAATGTAAAGATGACGAAAAAGAAATAAGCGGGAAGCAGGAAGAAATAAGCCCACCTCGCTTTGACGATTTGACGGATCAGGTTCATTTCCTTTGTCCCCCCTTAACGGAGCAGCAAAACCGCTGCCTGGCATATGATGCCTAGTCTCTCAAAGCTCGGCTGAATGTGGAGTCAACGGTTCGTTAGGACTTCCCGTATGGCCGCGGCTTTCGCTCCATTTATCGATTTTGCCGGTTACTTGCCGGATAAGATTTTATTGGCCGCCTTTTCGTAATCAGCGAGTGCTTGCGCCGGCGTTTTGGCCTTTAGCAGTGCCGCTTGTATTTCAGGTTGAAGCAGCACACGGATTTCCGCATATTTCGGAACGGTTAAGCCGAGATCCTCGACGCCGCGTTCCTGAATGATTTTTTGCAGGACGCCATAGTTGGGATCGTCTTGAAGCGGACTGCCGGCGGATTTTTTGACTGGAAATTGCCCGGCGTTGATTGCGTATGTTTTCTGGTACTCCGTGCTGTTCAGGAACTTTAGAAATTCGCCGATCCATTTTTTCTTCGTTTCGTCCTTTTGCTTGAATACGGCGAGCCCTGTCGGACCGACCGGTACGCCGTTCTTGACGCCCGGAGCGCTCGGAAGCTGCACCATCGCAAGCTCGACATTGCCCTTCACTTTGCCTTCCGTTTTCGCATTGTCAAGCTTTGACCACTGGCCGAGCGTATCGCCTTGGGCGCCTAGCTGGCTTTGCCAGAACAAGAGGTCGATATCGGCTGCTTTGGCCGTCACCGCGCTAGGCTGCAAAAGACCGTCGTCGTTCATTTTGACCAAATATTCAAGCGCCTTCAGACCTTCGGGACTATTAAGCGCGACTTTGCTGTAATCGCCGTCCTTGAACAGCTTGGCGCCGAATGCCCAGAAATAGCTGTACAACCCATGATCGCCCTGCGGAACCGCAAATTGAATGCCGAAAGGATATACCTTGTCTTTTTCCGCTACGGCGCGCATGGCCTGATCGAACTGTTCGATCGTCCAGTACGGATTATCTTTGGTCGGCAGCATGCTTTCTTTCCCTTTACTTTTCCAAATCGATTTGTTGACAACTAATCCGCTTGCCCAAGCGTAGGACGGAAGCGCATGAAGGTGGCCGTCGATCGTATACAACTGCAGGTAAGACGAGATGTAATCGTCTAGCTCCTCCTTCGGCAGGAGCGTTTCCAAATTTTCGAGAACGCCTTGGTGCGCATACTGCGCCGTCCTGCCGAGGTAATCGCGCAAAATGTCAGGCGGCGTGCCGGCTGCTACGGCAGCCGGTATTTTCTTCGGCAAATCGTCCCAAGTAACCGATTGAACGTCGATCTTTACATTCGGATATTTCTCCATAAATTTCTTCGCTTGAATTTTCTCGAAATCGCCGAAATTCTCGGTTTCCTTCTCCATCCCTTTGATCCTTTGAAAGCGCGGATCCACCCAGTAAGTAATCGAAACCTTCTCATCCTTGCCTGTTGCGGCCGGCGATGCGTTTGCCGGTTTGTCCGATTTCTCTCCGGCATTCCCGCTTCCGCCGTTCCCGGAGCAAGCGGTTAGGTAAACCAAAGCGAAGGCGGTACTAGCAAGCAGCATTTTACGAATCATTCGTGTATCCTCCCCAATCGTATTTTGACAAAACAAATTCACAGTCCTCATTCGCCCTTAATGTCCGGTTGTGGTGCGCCTCCCTTCGATCATGTGATCCGCCCCTTTCCTCTGACATTTTGACTAGATCCCGATTCGTTCCGTTCTTAAGATGTTGACCCGACTGTGTGGCCTGTTATCATTGTAGTTTTTATGAAATCGCTTTCCAACGAGGTGGAACTAATAAAATGTGTGTGGAATTAACTAAGAGCGACAAACTTTACCTCTATGAGAAGAGGCGATCCCCGTCCTTCGATATCGTCATTATCAAAAGGGATGAAAAAAAACGACTCGGCATCCAGTTACCATACCTTGTCGTTTTTCGTTGTATCTGTCGATTTCTCCGGCGCTCCCGCATTCGCAAGTTCCTTAACGGCAAATGCTTGAACCCGCTCCGTCAGCTCATCAATGATGATTATCCCCGCGAAATTTATCTGAACAATGCTCTTGTCAATAATACACAAATACATATGCGACATTACATGGTTGCCTTTCTTGTCCTTTTAGATTTATTGATGCTGCCCTTTAAGTGAACAAAGGCAGCCGGTCATTTTGGCCGTCTGCCTTCGTGGTGGATTATTCAACTCTTATGCCCGTTAACTCAATTGAAAATAAATAACAACTCGTTATTTCTCCCAAAGCTCGATCAGTCGACCTTCCGGATCTTCAATCCATATAAACTGTCCATATTCACTTATCTCTTTTTTCTTTGCAAGAGGTACACCAATATCTTCAAGATGCTTAATCGTCTCGTTTAGATTATTTACTTGGAAATTTAACATCACTTGCTGTTCTGTTGGAAAATAACTGTCATTCTCGGTAAAAAAAGAAAAAATAGTCTCATTTCCGATTTGGGGTTTTATCACAGTCCCATTCCAATTTTCTATTTCAATCTGCAACACTTCGCTGTACCATTTTTTTACAACCTCAAGATTCTTAGTTCTCCAAAATATTCCTCCGAAACCTTTTATCATCGTATCTAACTCCTGTCTGTCATCAAATTTTCACCTATTCGATTACATTAAATATTCGAGATTTACTTATAAGTTCCTTTCTCAACTATACTGGTTTACAAATTGGGATAAATACCTTTCTTCAACTCATTTATCATGCCATAATAAAAAAGCGTTATTCTTATCGTACCCATTGATTAAGAACTGGCTGCCATCATATCCCCGATCTTGAACTATTGATAATAAAAAGCCTGTGCATTCTATACACTGGTACCCACAGTCTGGACACTTTGAAAAAGTGTCCAGACTGTGGGTACCTTTTTTTTGT
>NZ_QMFB01000046.1 GCF_003285015.1 Paenibacillus contaminans
GTCCACCAACTCATTGATCTGACGCAACATATTATCCTTAGGCACAATGAGATCGTATAGTGCTGCAAAAGGACTGAACGTGAATGAGATTTGAGGTTGAAACATTGGACTTCACGCCCTTCGCTTTAATACTTTCATTATACAGCAAAGAAGGCACTGCTCCCTCAATAGAATTGAGCTACAGTACCTCTTTAGATAACGGGACTTTTTCAGTGGCCTCCTTATGCAGCGGTTTTGGAAGCTTTATCCGTTACACTGTTGGGACTGCCCATTTCGCTCTAGACTGCCGGGTCAGCCCCCTCTTTATATGAGTGCCGCTTCTTTAGTGCATCATCGGCGGATAGTAATTAATGGTCGGATCCGAATCATCGCCTTCGAATTGATTGCCGCCCCATGCGATGACGACGATCTTGTCATTCTCCATTTCGGCTTCGTGACGTTCGGCATCGGACTCCGTAAAACCCATCGATCTCATCTTCGCGCGAAGCTCGGCTCCCCGGGACCGGAACATATTCGCGATAGCGGTTCCGACCCCTTCCTCGGATATGCCGATCTGTCCGGCATTGGTCCTCCCCGCTACGCGTTCCGTGCGGTCCTTATCGAACGCCAATACGTAAATGTTGTCTTCCCGGTAACCTTCCGCTCGAAACTTTTTCACTTGGACTAGGGCGGTATTCACATTGTCAACCGTTCTCACTTGCGTTTCCATGGTCTTCATTATAAATCCCTCCTAAAATGTGATGGGCGGAAGAGGCTGCCGCCTTCTCCCTTGTTTTCGTGTTGCTAGTCATCATTACCCGCGAAAGCAGCGTTTGAAACGGTTTTGCCTGATTCAGAAGATGATGAAGGGGATTATTACGTTGACTTCCCGTCTGGAGAAGCTAATGATGGCGGCTGCGAACCGCGACCGTCTCTAAACTCAAGTTATTTACTAATTGTTTCATGCTTATAGTGGTGAGCTACATCGTTAGACGATACATACACTGTTACTTCCATAGAGGAGTTAACGAAAAAAATGAGTTGAATGGTTGGATGAAATCACCTTTTTGAACATTCACGCCCATTTAGCTAAGAAGGCTACCGACACATGGAATCGGCAGCCTTGACTTGATGTTATTGTATTAAAGTACATGAGTTAAGAAATAGTGATTTCATTTTTCCCTAGGTTTGATAAAGCAAGGAGATCTTTTTTTATTTCTGAAATAACATTATCAAGACTTTGGAACTGATTTGTATGAAACATAAATGTTCGTTCCGTATCAATTTCAATCGCGAAAAAGTCATATGTGAAATCGGATAAGACTGAAATTGATGCCATATACCCTTTAATTAATAGTGCATATTCAATCTTTTTATCTCCATACTTAACAAAACCATCAATGAAAACTCCGTCTATTTTATTATTACATTCATCTACCGTTTCCCTTATTACATCGAGCATTTGTTGTCACCTTAATTTTGAACCTGCTTATGTGGATTAATAACGGTTGCCATCTCCATCTGAAGCATTCCGGCATGTTTGCCTTTATAACCGACGATTTGTAAATCTTCGGGCTTGAAGTCATAGATGTTCTTGACTTCTTTGTTAATTTGGAACTCCGGTGCGGCGAATGTAGGTCTGTTTAGCTGCTCTCGAATCATATCATAATGCCTATCATAGATATGGGCATTGTTAATGTAGTGAGTCAGCACGCCCGGTTTAAGATTCGTTACCTGTGCAACCATATGAACGAGCATAGCGTACTGACCGAAATTAAACGGGATACCCAGTCCCCAATCTCCGCTACGTTGAATTAGTGAGCAGTTAAGATATCCATCCGTTACATCCCACATCGTCATGAACGCACACGGCCTAATATTCATATGCGGCAAATCTTCCTCATTCCATAACTGTATGATCATTCCCCGATCATTGGGGTTATTCATAATTTTACCGATAAGTCTATCAAGTTGTTTGAACTTTTTGACTTGGACACCATAGGCTTTCCCAATGGTAAAGTCTTCCCCCATCCATTCGTCCCAAAAACGTATATCCATAGCATGAAGTTCACGAACATCATTGGATTGCATGATCATAATCCAATAGATTTCGTCCCTAAACTTTTTCCAAGGAACATACTTTGAGGTTAAAATCGGAAACTCCTGCTGCAAATCAAACTGCATCACAACCGGCCGACCTAATTTCTTAACGATGACTTCTCCACCGTCGGAAGCATACCACGCCCCCTCTACCTTATGTTCGAATCCGTTTTCGAGAATTTGTTTGGCAATTTCTAAGTAAATCTCATCGGCCCTAGACATTGATTACTCTCCCTTATTCGATAAAGTCTATACCAGGCAATAATGCTCTTCTGCAGCATTAAGTTGAGGACGAGTTAAGTATTAGGCAATGCAAGTTTTTTATCAAGAACGAATTTAGTGAGCATATACCGAACAAGCGGTCCGACAATGATCAGTTGCAGCGGCAGAGCAAAAATAAAATTTTTTAAAACCAAAGAGAAGTAACTCTCAAGAAAGGATCCTCCGATTGGACTTTCTGACAAGTAAGCCATCCCCAGTCCAAAGAGAGACATAAAGAGGACCATTCCAATCACCATGCACAAAGAAATGGATAAAATCACGAATACTTTCTTGGATTTGTCATATGGCAAGGATAATGCAATTTTCTTCGCCACAGGCCCGACAACAAATACCTCCAATAAGAATGCCGTAATAAAGCCTAATATTAACTGAATAAGTATTCCTTTCAAAGAGATCGTGCCGATCAAGCCGTTTGTCATCAAATTATAAAATGTCATACCTACGACCATCCCAAAGCACATCATCAACCCAAAATAAAAATTCCCTTTTTTCGTTGTCGGCAACTTTCATCATCCCTTTCTTTTCACCTTTGTTATTATAGAGATTGCGGAAACCTCCACATAAGTGAAAAGTTTGTGAACATTTTTGGTGATGAAAATTATGGCTGCAGCTGTGAGTTATCCTCAATTCCCAAGCTAAGCCGCATTTTACTGCAGCAAGGCTGCCTATTTAAACCGGCAGCCTGTCACATGTTAAAGCATATTATGAATTCTTCGCGTCTCTAATATTTGTTCGATATGATGTGCTGCATGCTGAATGTCGTGATTAATCGCATCGCGAACCGTCGCTTTACCATTCTCGTGTACAAGAACCCTGTCGAATGAATTGGGCAGCGAGACGCATAAGTAGGCTATATACTCTCTCATCATTCCAAACAATTTTACTTCCAATTCAACCGGACGAATCTTGTGATTCATGGTCTCATTCCAAACAGGCGGTTCGAACGCATTGAACAAAAACTTGGCTCCCGTATCCGCTAGCGCAAATCGATTGATCTGAAAATAATTCATATCACAGTCGATAATATGATGAACAAGCTCCCTGATCGACCATTTCCCCGCTGCTCTTGCTTTATCTAATTCCAAGTTACTAAGACCGGTAATGGCCTGCGTTAGTTCAAGCGGCGCTCGTTTGTATGCATCAATGAGCTCCAAATCCTCCGTTCTGACTGGAACCATCTACCTTCCCCTCCTGTTTCTTGGCATACATTTAGATCGTGAGAGTCTGGAACAAAAACGGCTCCCCGTTTATGAAAGCTCTTAAAATCGCTTGCGCATAGGGCTGTTCTTCGATCAAACCTTCCGTCTCAAGCGGGTTTTCCGCATGGAAGCTGTATGCCTCGATGATCGCCATGATGAAGAAGCACTCCAGCTTCGGAACGACATCCTCGTCCAATTTTCTGATTCGCTCATATCCTTCAATGAAGAATGCTCTTTTTGTCGGATGCAGCCCCATGATCGCCTGGGCGATGTCGTAGAGATGAAAACCGAAACCGCACCTGCCGAAATCGATCGGATATGGTTCGTCATCCCGAAAGATGACATTGCCCACATGCAAGTCCGCATGAATCATCCCATAGTTATGTTCATGACTTGTGAATGTATCGAGACGATCCGCCACTCTAGTAGCGGCCGAGGTGTACAGCTCAAAGCCCTGTTCCGAAATGAACATGATGCAGCTGCAGATGCGCCCAATCCCGTTGAAAGCTTTGACTCCCCCATGCAGGGCGCGAAAAAGCGGCGGACGGACTAAAATCGGCGCTAGCCTCGTGAAGCTTCGCCATCATCGTCCCCATTTTCCGGATGGCATCCTCCGTGAGCGTCCCTCTTTCCAAGCGCTCTCCTTCGATCCATTTCAACAGCGTAGTATGGAACGATTGCCCGTCGCCCGCCACAGCATTCGTAATTAATGTCCCTTCCCGATTCGGTACCGCTTCCGGCAAAATAAGCCCCTTATGCTTCAGCGCCCCCATCCATTCCAGTTCAGAAGCGATTTCCTCGCGCGGCTTGCTCCCGGAGTGAACACGAAGCAAGTATTGCTCTCCAGCGTCGCTCACAATACGGAAGGTGACATGCTCAGATACTTGGATAAAATGAATGGAACTCCAGTCCGCTTCGTATTCCTGCAAGGCATAAAACATGGCTTGCTTCGCTTGCTTAATCGTAAAACGACGATTTATCTCAGTATCGATTAGAAAGCCGCTTTTCATCGCTGATCCCCTTCATAACCTTTTTTCTATTGAAGCTTACCTACCCGTGAACAGGAGTTTATTGAATCCAGTCCAAACTATTATTATCGGTTAATCTAATCACTTTGTTCTTATACAACCGCAGCTTGGCTTCAAAGCCTTCCCTATTGCTCTCAAAATCCCGCGTCCATTTGTACATATTTTTTAACATCTTCAAGTCGGACTTATAGTAGCACTTTTCAATTCCTAGGTTTTGCTTGAGGAAACGGGTAAAAATTCTTATTTTGCGCTTTCGCAGCGGCGTATCGAGAAATACGACGGTATCGGCCATCTCGTACAAACACTGGTAAGACTTGCGATCCGTTCCTTCGAAAATCCAAGCTCCGTTTTTATCGATATCCATAATAACCTCAACCTGCTCGTCCTCCGTACGTTTATAGCGTTCCGTTGCCGTTTGGTGATGAACGATACAATCCAATTCGTACCACGGAATATCCATTTTCTTGGATAACCGCTTCGCCAGCGTAGTTTTCCCGCTAGCTACAATTCCGATTATGAGTATTTTTTTCATATAGCGATCGACTCCAGCTTTCACAAAGTGCGAAAAATCATCTCAGCGGAACACGGCAGTCTTGCCTTATCATTTTTTGGAATTTACTTCACTTTACTAGATTATCACAATTTGGAAATGTTGTCCCTGCCCCAAAATCAGCAAAGACCCTCATGAGAAAATAGCAAAAACCGGATACAAGTCGTAAGACTCGTATCCGGCGCAAGCCGCATTTTACTGCATACTAAATTTGAACCAATCGAAGTTCCCTACGCCACTTCCGCCTTTAAATACCACGTAAACATCGTGTACGCCGCTCGCTCCTGTCAATGAAGTCGTTTGCTCGGTAAAGGAAACAAACGATCCCGTACTTTGAACGGCAAGCGTTCCCACTAGAGGCCCTGTCTTGCTATCCAATCTGATTTCGACTGTTTTACCCGTACCTGACGGTACGCCCAGCCTTGCGGTAAAAAGATTATACCCTTCCCTTAAATCAACCTGCGAATAGGCAACCCAATCCCCGTTGTCTACATTGCCAATCACCGTTCCGCCATTACTTACCCCAAACATGGTGTCATAGCTTTCTGCCTGTAGAATAATGGACGGTTGCAGATTAATCGATTTTGCAGTTTCCACATTTCCAGCATGATCGGTTGAACGAATCTGTATGAATGTATTACTGCCTTCTAATGTTAACGGAGAGGTATAAATTTGCCATGTGGTTCCGCCATCTAAACTGTACATCCTGTTCAGCAGCCCTGATTCGGAATCCGTGGCGTTCAACGTTACGGTTACAGGTTTGACGTACGTGCCGGTAGGTTGAGCTGAAATAACCGTTGCGGATGAGACTGGCGCCGTTCTGTCAATCTTAACGATTGCCGTTTGTGTGAACTCTGAATTGCCTGCCTTGTCTACGCTATAGTAGGCAACCGAATGTTGACCTGGCGTTTTAATGGAAACAGTTGTACCCGTTTGTTGCGGGCCGCCGTCCACGGAATAATACGTGTTAGCTACGCCCGAACCGCTGTCACTCGCTGTAAGCGCAAGCGTGACATCATGACTCACCCAGCCTGACGGTGCATTGTTGACAGTAACCGGCGGCGTAACGTCGTTGATAAACTTGAAATAGGTGAAGTTGCCTACACCGTATGAACCTCTGAACTTGAAATAGATATCATGCACACCGCTTGCTCCAGTCAATAAGGTTGACTGGTCTTGCATCGCGGCGAACGAACCCGTGCCCTGTGTGGTTAGTGTTCCAACTACCGGCCCCGTCGTACTGTCAAGCCTGACATCAACGAACTGGCCAGCATTCTGAGCAGGCACTCCGAGATTTGCGGTAAAAAGATTATAACCGGAGCTTAGGTCAACCTGACTAAATTTAACCCAATCCCCATTATCTACACCTCCGATTACTGTGCCTCCGTGCGTGATCCCGCTCATACTGTCATAACTTGCGGCTTGCAGCGTAATAGTCGGCAGGGTCGGGGGTGCAGCGTTCAATTGGAATTTGGCGTTGAAATTTTTGCCGATTGCGGCGTTCACATTCACCGTCATTTTGATTGTTGGACTCAATTGCGTAACCGTAATGCCTGGATCAACAGCGAGAACGCCAGATGCGCTGCGGTTAATCTCAATATCGATGGATCCTGTATTGGCTTGGGTTGGATCGGAAACCCCAACGTCGAGTGTGTTTGCACTTGTCGATTCCAATGTTGTGACGGAAGCTTTTTTGTTACTTTTAATAAATCCCGATCCATCAACATGGATTGTCTTCTCCATATCATTCCAGAAGTTTACACCCACAGCGTTAAGCGACGTATCTTTGACAGCTTGTGCATCCGCCGAATTTTCGAGAATCGTAATATCCGGATTGCTGGCATAGTTGGCCATGTCCGCTGCCGTTTTATTCGGCAGTACAGCATAAGCATAAGACGCATCCGTCGGATTCGTACCATGTCCTAGAGCAAGACTCAAAAAGTTGTTCGTAAACGGAGTCGTACTCTCATTTGAGTTAATATCTTTCCAAGCGCCGGTTCTCGACTCGCGAAGTCCATGAACTGTAGCTGTTCCCGGGAAATAATATCCGATATCGGAGCCCGTCGTATTGCCGGCCAAATGTGCCCAGCTAACGTTGTTCATCGACTCGGACCATCCAACCGTATTGGACTTAACGGTGTTATTTACGGTTAGCGTATTGTCACCGCTACTGTTCAACATACGATTCTCAACGATTGTCTCTACGTATTGATCATTGGTATTCCTAATGCCTGCTCCCAGGGCTACCATTTTATCTCCAAACAGGAACCAAGATTTCTTCCCTTCAAGCGGACTGCCTGTCACCTTCAAAGCAGAAAATTGCATACCGGACGTGCTGTATAAGTTATTGACTGTAGATCCGCCGGCCCAGTTATAAACACCGTTCTGCGATAAGTTTTCCATGGTTCGATCTGTTGTTGTTCCCGGCAAACGGGTGCTATCAACGGTTGGCCAGAAATTATTGTCATATTGCTTACCGTCATTGTTATACAAATAGGTCATGCCTTGACCTGTCCATTGGCCTTTATGATTTTCAGAGCAACAGTTTTCCACTACGTCTATCCTGGATGACGAAAGGCTGAGTCCAAATCCGAAACCCGGGCGAAGATGAACGACACGGTCCATTCCGGCAAACACATAGCTGCGTACTAATTCACTTGCTGGTACGACGGATGGGTCATTCAAGAACGCCTTTATTGAAGCAATGGAACCCGCTGCCAAATCCTTATAATAAGGGGTGAAGTAACTGTCTTCTAACATCCACGCTTTTACCCAGCTTTTGAATAAAGCCGCTTTATCCGGAGGTGCTGAATCAGCCAAAGCCAAAATCGTTAACACAATGATGCGCCCCTGGTAATGGTCCAATCCGGTATTGTATATGCCAAGCGGATAATTTGATCCTGATCGGGAAATCCCGCGCCCTCTAACCATGTCCATTGCGGCGCCTTTATAAATAATGGGACGGAACGAATCTTCTATCCATTTATAAACATGATCTACATTCGGATCTGTTACTTCCCAAGTGGAGCCTTTCAGAATCACAAGCAGTCTGGAGAGACCTGAGATCAACACACTGCCATAACCTGCTGTGTAGGCTAATTTAGCGTGAAAGATAAACGACCCGTCTTCATAAAAACCGTCACCGCTGGTTACATAAGGAAAGATTTGACTGAGTGCGTCCCTGCCCGCAGCAATTCTCGCGCTTGATTTGCCAAGAATGCCACTAGCAATGGCGATTGACGCATTATCTACACGGTTCGCTCCCGTTGACTCTACACCCGATTTTTTCGTTTTTGTCGGATCAGGAGCAAAGAAATCGACTACACCGAGATAATTGGATAGTTCAGCAGGTGTAAGCTGATCGTAAATCATCATAAGGATAGCCGTCAGATTGCTTGGAGCTCCGATCTCAAAATCCCACCAGTTGTCGTAATAGGGGACTGCGGGATTATACTTATTCTGATACAACCAAGCAAGCGCGCTTTTAATTTCCGCTAACACGGTCGCATTCCCGTACAAATTCGTATTGGGATTAATGTAAGCGCTTGTCAACGTATTAATACGGCTATAACTTCCGCTAAAAGACGCCGATTTTGTCCAATCGGACAAGTCAGACCATAAATAGGTACGGCCCGTAACCGTATTTAATGTCGACCAAACGTTATCGATCCCTGCATTACTTGAGCTAAGGGCTGCCGCAATATCTGGATCGTTCTGGTCAAGCAGCACAGGGTTGCCTCTCCACTTCGCGCGCAGCGTATCAAATTCGTCGGCAGCAAGTGCCGAAGGCGAAAGTATAGACAGCGCTGTCAAGCTAACCATGATGGCAACGAGGAAAATAGAAATCGATCTTTTCATCTGACAATTAAACATCATACGATTTCACCCTTTCATTATCGGTTTTATCCCTTCAACGCCCCTACCATAGCACCTTTCACGAAGTATTTCTGGATCGCCGGATAGATCAGCAGAATAGGAAGCGTCGCAACCATAATCGTGGCATACTTAATGGTTTCAGCAATTTGAATGCCCTCATCTATGCCGACTCCGCCATTCATCCCCTCTGTCGAATTAGCCAGTAAGATTTCACGTAAAATGAGTTGAAGCGGGTACAAATCTCTGTTCTGCAGGAAGATCGACGCATAGAACCAGCCGTTCCATTTTTCTACTGCATAGTACAATATCATTACCGCAATTACCGGCATAGATAGAGGAATAATAATTCGGAACAAAATAACAAAATGATTCGCTCCGTCGATTTTGGCAGATTCCTCTAAGCTGTCCGGTATAGCCATAAACGACGTTCTCATAATAATTAAGTTGAATGTATTAATAGCAAATGGAAGAATGACCGCAAATAACGAATTGTAAAGTCCTACACCTTTCACGACTAAATAGAGAGGGATCAAGCCGCCGGAAAAAAACATCGTCAACAAAATAAAGAAGATAAATACGCGATTCCACAACACATTTTTACGCGACAGCACATAAGCGCCAAGCGTTGTTAACAGTAGGCTCACACTAACTCCGCCAACCACAAGAAAGATCGTGTTTATATAACCGGTCAATATTCTTTGATTACTGAAGACACGCTTATAAGCATCCAGACTAAAACCTAGCGATTTGTAAAGTATCCCTTTATGAGACATAAGTTGATTAGCATCGCTTAATGAAGCAAAAGCCACATAGATCAACGGATATACCGTAATGCCAATAAACACCACCATCACAATACCAAGAACAATATCAAATATTTTTTCAGACAAAGTTGTATGATTCATAGGTCGCCTTCCTTACCACAATCCATTTTGACTCACTTTACGGCTAATACGGTTGGCTATAATGAGTAAGGCCAAATTAATGACGGAATTAAAAAGTCCAACTGCGGAACTGAAGCCCCAATCAAATTCCAATAAACCGCTGCGATAAACATAAGAGGAGATAATATCAGCGGTGCTGTACGTAATTGGATTGTAAAGCAAGATCACTTTCTCGAAGCCTACATTCATTAAATTACCCATACGCAGAATAAACATAATCGTAATGGTAGGCGCAATCCCAGGCAACGTGATATACATCATCTGCTTCCAACGGCTGGCCCCGTCCATTCGTGCCGCTTCGTATTGCTCCTGATCGATACCCATTAGTGCAGCCATGTATATAATCGATTCCCAGCCAATTTTTTGCCAAATTTCCGAAATGATATAGATAGATCTGAATAACTCAGGCTTCTGCAGCATCGATTGACCATCACCGCCGAAGAAGGTAAGGATCGAATTGATGACACCGCCGCTATTCGTGAAATCTGTAATCATCCCGCATATCACGACCATGGAAATAAAATAAGGCATGTAGGAAACGGATTGAATCGTTTTTCTAAAAACTTTATTTTTGATCTCATTGAGAAGCAACGCGAGAATAATAGGCATGGGAAACTCAAATATAATGGTATACAAACTAAGAATGATCGTGTTTTTCAAAATCCGCCAAAAATAATAACCGCTCAGTAAAGTGTGAAAATGCTGAAATCCTACCCAATCACTAGCCGCAATCCCTTTCAACGGCACATAATCTTTAAAAGCAATAATCGCTCCATACATCGGGGCATATTGAAAAATGACAAAATATAGGATGACAGGCAGCATCATAAGATATAACGATTTATTTATTCGAAAATCCTTAACAAAAATGCTCTTCTTCGTTTCCTTGGTTAACGGCAAAACACGATCCATAAGACTACCTACTTTCACTCAGCTATGAACAGGAAAAGGGGAATGACTTCTCCCCTTTATCCTACGTTCTTTCAGCAACACTTAACGCTTGTTGTAACGCTCCAATGCGGCTTGTTGAATTTCAACTGCGCGGTCGATATTCAACGATTTCAATTTTTCCAGGTATTTGTCGAAGCTTTCAATGGGGTCTGCGCCTAAAATGATTTTCATGGTTGTTTCATCCACTAACGTATTGACTTGGTTCATGATTTTAGCTAATTCCGTACTTTCTTCCGGTGTGGCTGAAACTAATGGCATTTTGTATTTCATGACATCTGTATTTTGCCACGTTGTAATGGCATCTTTTTGTTGTTTTAATTGGTTATATTGTTCTGCGTAGCCTACGTCCTGTACGAAAGGACCCGATGAATTTCCTCTGATATGGAGAAGCATAGCTTGCGCAACTGTAAGTTTGTCAGGGTTTTTCATAATCAAATCGGTGTATGTCGGTTTGCCGTTAACCATGGTGTAGCTTACGCCATCTGTACCGAAGTTAAAAAACTTATGGCCTTCTTCGCCGTATCCGTAGTCGAGAAATTTCGCGGCAAGCTCTGCGTTTTTGCTTTTGCCCGTAATAGCCACCATGCCGCCGCTAAAAAATTTGAAGTCTTTTTGACCAAACATCGGCTTATCGCCTTTATTCAGAACGGGATACGGTGCGCCAACCAAATCGTATTTCGGATCCTTCTCTGCAACAGCGCCAAGCCATTTCCCGATCCCGCCTCCAGCATTGCCAATCGCAGCCGCGGATTTACCGGAAGTCATATTGGCATCAAGCGCTTTCATATCCGCCGTTGCAATGTTTTTGTCAAGCAGTCCTTCGGCATACCATTTACGCATTGTTGCAAGGAAATCTTTATAGGCAGGCTGTGCAGGTCCGTACTTCACTTTTCCGTTATCGATATAGAAGCTATTATTGATACCGTAAGCGCCGATGAATGCCCCTTCACTAAGACCTAAAAGCGGGCGAGGCATACTATTGAATGTCAATGGAGCCTCAACGCCTTTTTTCTCCTTAAATGCTTTCAGAACGGTGTACCACTCATCGATCGTTGTTGGGGTTTGCAAACCCAATTCATCTAAATAATCTTTTCTCAAGACAGGTCCTTGGTAAACGGCCAAGTAATCATCACCGCGTATAAACGGGAATGCAAAATAAGAACCTGAATCCGTTTTCACCATTTTGTCAACTTCAGGATGTTCCTTTAAATACTTTTTCAAATTTGGAGCATGTTTATCAATAATGTCATTTAGCTTCACAATCGCGCCATCTTTGATCGCTTTTTCCGGACCTCCGGGATATTCAAGCCAATTATATTCGATCATATCCGGCAGTTCGCCTGAAGCCAGCATCACGTTTAATTGTTCTTTTGTTTGATTAGCAGCAGGGTTCAGCCATTTGATATTTACCCCCGTTTTCTTTTGCCACTCTTGGTATAAAGGAATGTCATTCACGCTTGGCTTGAGCTGCAAAACGGAATTTAATGCATCTGTCCAATAAGAAAGTTGAACATCCGATTTTAGTGGATACGTCGTTGTTGCACCAGCTTGTGCAGGTGCAGATGGAGATGGAGATGCAGATGCAGATGGAGCAGCTTGCTTATCCTCTGACTTGGCGCAGGCGATCAACGCTGTGCTCGACAAAGCTATGGACAAGACCGTTGAAACGAGTTTCGTTTTCTTTTTCATATTGCTTAACCCTCCTGATTATTGATCATTCGTTTGGTTCTGCCTTGCCACTTTATTATGATAAATGAAACACGAAAATGAAATCACAAGAACCTGCAGACGCATCTACAAAACTAAAATTCCAATCAACAATATGTGCAAGTTCATCTACTTTTTTCGTTTCTTTTGTTTCATAACAAGAAAAAGAATCGAAAAAGGTACCGCCACTCCTGATTTCTGAGTAGTAGTACCTTCCTTGCGTCACGATAAATGAACCGATATTTCTTTGAACTTGCCAGGAGTAACACCTTCATGTTTTTTAAATGTTCGGATAAACGTGTTCGATTCACTAAATCCGACGAGCGTTGAAATTTCATGCATGGTCAGCTTTTGATTCATAATTAATTCTTTTGCTTTTTCGATCCGAACTTTATTTATGTAATCAAGCAGTCCCTCGCCCGTTTGCTCTTTAAATAATCTGGATAAATAGGTTGGTCTCATTTGAAACCGATCGCCGATCATCGTAATATTCAAATTCACATTATGATATTGTTCCCGAATATAGTCAATCATACTTTGAGACAATTCATCCAATTCATTTTGTCTAGATTGAAGTTGATTTGACTTTCTTTTATCTAATGTAATGTCGCAAACTTCCTTTAACATCCTTGTAAGCTGTACATGCATGTCTTGAATGGACTCGCATTCTGTAAGCTTTTCGATCCGTTCTAAACTCATTACATGCGACACATTAAGCACATCGCCAATTTCATGTAAAGCCTTCACCATCGTACTAACAAGGTCAAACATCAGGCAGCGTGCAAGTGACACCGAGATCGGATTGTTTTTAAGATTCCTTTCAATAATGTCATCCAAAGCTTCCTTGGCCTTATCATAATCTCCAATTTTCATAAAATTAATAAGATGCTGCTCTAGTTGAAGCGGATAATAATAACCATCCGTTATATCGGCGAGTGTCTCTTTTCGAATCTCATCGAAAGACAGTATCTCCTTATCACCCAAAATCAGCTTATACTCCATCGCATCAACAGACTCTTTATACGCGCTTGTTATACCTGCAATTGAAGTATGCACACTACTAATCGAAACGGTTAAATCAATTTTATATTTATTCTTCAAAAACTGTTGTGCTTGGGAAGCTATCTGACGCAATTCAGATAAGTCCTCATCCCGCCCCTTGCTGTTGAAATTAATGATGCAGGCTAACATGTCATCCATTTCTGTCATATAGCCTGTATGCTTGGTATTTATGATTTCCTCGACCACATTCGTTACAATAAATTGTAGAAGTTTAAGTTTATCCGTTTCGCTTCCATTAATCGTATCAAAAAATACATCATTGGCTTCGACATAAAACAGTAGAACAGCAAAATATTCATTGTCGAATTGCATCCTGTAGGCCGTTAGCGAATCTTCTAATGAAATTTGATTTTCTAACCTTCCTTTTAATAGCCTGGTCATGAAATTGGAGCGTAATAAATAATTTTGCTGCATGAGACGAACATTTACTTGTTCCTTTTCCGTTAAGGTATTCGAGATCATATGTTGAATAAACTGAAATTCGTTATGCCCAGTATCAATCGAAACGTCCGATTTGTCTCTAAAGGTTTGAACGATTCGAGAAATAGGATTATAGTTTCGTCTCAAGAAAAAATAGGTTAATAACCCTCCCCCGAAAATGCTTAAGAATATACTGAATATTGTAAAATTCCTCACCTTTATCGCTTTTTGCCAAACCAAGTTGCTAGGTACAGTTGTCACATATGTAAGACCTGGAAACTTCGAATGGATAAAATAGGTCTCCGAATCCTGTTCTTTATAAGTTTCTCCCTTACTGGATAGCAGTGCCCGATTTTCTTGATCTAGCAATAGTACCTCACCGCCATTGAACAATTGCACGTTCTGAACCGCATGCAATAGTTTATCACTGTCGATATAAATGACTACCGTTCCTTCTGGTTTCTCCTTTTCCTTTGAGGACAAGTGAGTTACATACGCAATAGACTGACGAGTGCTACCCCGTTCATCGCGATATGTGAGTGGTATAAATCCGGAATACTGGTTGTGTAACATAGCCATCCAGGCCTCGTAGCTAAACGCCGAATCCTTATGGAATTCATCATACATTTCCTTGCTGCTTCGCATTACTTCCGGCGATAGAACAACATCCCCTGGTGAGTAATAGACATAGTAATTCGTAATTTGAGCGTAAGGAGTTTTGAATTTCCTCAATTCTTGAACGATCTGATAAAGGGAGAATTGATAATCATTCTTTCCCAGCTTATCCGTGAACATAAGGTCTTGCACTTTGGTGTGCCAAGTGATTTCCGAATTTAATCTTGTAATACTATCCAATTGGTTGTCAATATTCTCACGAACCTGACTCAGCAATGCTTCATTAGCTCTATGAATTTCACCTTCAAGCGCTTTGCTTGATTCTTGATACACAAATACACTGATCAATATGGGCAGCAACAAAATGGATAAATAAGATAAGAGCCAGGATAAGATAACACTTCGTCTGTTCTGCCATAAATTCTTTATCATCAAACGCTCCCCTTTCCCGGCTTGCATTTGCTATTCTCGGCCTGTTGTTCTAGTTCGCAGAAACGGCAATCGTAAGACAATCACACATCGTAATTATAATTACCGAGATATAGGAAGTATATAGAAACGATCGATAATAAAATTTAGTCTATTAACGCGGCAAAAAGAGCTTGCCACCTGCACTAAAAGTTACAGGTGAGCTAAGCTCGTTCTTCATGTTACATCATTCATAAAACTAACCATTTACCAGCAGCTTTAAAATATGAACGGCATTGCCTCCGCTTTGTTCGTGCCTGTCTCTGGAAATACGGACTTTTATGGTATGTGTCCCTCGCTCAAGCTGATCGGCAAACAAAACGAGCTTTGGCCGATAGAATGCCGGACAATATCGGTCAAACAGGGAGATATGACGAAATGGTTCACCGTCAATGGAAACCTCGACATCCCCGGTGTCCATACCGCCCAGCATAGAAATCCCTATCGCGGTTCCTGTAAAACGGAACATCCATTCCGATCCAGGCTTCTCCGCCATGTAAATATCAGCAGGAGGCGTCCAATTGCATGTTTTCTCCGTTGTCCAGCCTTTGATCTCTTGCCAACCGGATGCACCCTCGGCCTCAAGGGGAGACAACTGTTTGCCATTCGCATAACAGAACGGGTCTATCGGGGAAGGGAGTCCCAGCTGATCTTCAGACTCCTCATTAGCTGCACGGAGTGATTCCTCCAGAAAAACTTCGAGAAATTGCGCATATAAAGCATATCCGAAATCGTTTGGATGTACGGTATCTTCACTTAAATCTTTCCATTGTAATGTACCGGATACGATTTTGCTGTAAATAGCGCTGGCAATATTCACGGAAGGCAGTTGATAATACTCGGCTACTTCTTCGTGATTATAGATATTTTCCTGTAGCCTCGCATTCTCTGTAAAGCTTTCGGAGCCTGATTGATTCGCGGTATAAAGAAAGCAAATGTCTATGTGTGGATTTTTCCGCTTGGCGTGACGGACGATCCCCTCCATTGCTCGAATAGAATCGGTCCGATTACCCGCATCGTTTACAGCGAATTCTATAAATAAAAGATCGACTTCCGCAAGGTTAGGAATATGATCCTCCAATCGATAGGCCCCGTACGTAGAATCTGTTCCTCCAATAGCAGCATTGACAAACGTGAAAGCCGTCTCAGGAAAACGACGTTCTAAATATCGGCACGTTAGCGACCGGTAGCTTGTTCGCTCACGGTCTGAAGAACCACCTCCATCTGTTACAGACCCTCCGATGAAAGCGATCCTCACTTCAGGGACATTTCCAAGCTTTAATGCGATTCGCTTCAAACCGTTACGCATCGAAAAATCGTGAAATCGCTCCTCACTGACCAACATGCAACTCACCTCAACTATCAATTTTTTAAGCAGGCAACCTATTACCAGAAGAAATTGGTTTGGCCTTTTACTTTTAGAATCGCTTCGATAAAGAAGAAATCACCATAAATAACCGGAACGCTGACGTGTCTGTTCTCTGGAAAGCTGACCGTAGATTCCTTAATTAGGCCTTCTTCCTCTTCGTTCCAGCTACCGTAATTCGAATAGAGCGATTGCAACGTCTTTATTGCTGAATCATGGTAGTGTTGACCATTCGCATCAAGCCGTGCCAATTCTAATAAACCGCTCGCTGCGCAAGCTGCAGCCGAAGTATCCTTCGCCCAAAGTTGCTCTGCCGGCGCACGGAAATCCCAAGGCGGAACCATATCTTGCGGCAATTGCCCCAAATAGTAATCAGCAATTTTTTTCGAGGCTTGCAAGTAACGCTCTTTTCCTGTGTACTTATAGGCAAGAGCAAATCCATATATGGCCCAAGCGACCCCCCTCGACCAAGCTGAAGTCGCCGAGTACCCTTGTCCACCTAGAGCTTCGATACGTTCACCAGTTTCCGGGTTAAACGACACGATATGATGAACGGAACCGTCCTGTTGGATAAACTCCCGCATTACCGTATCTGCATGAGCGATTGCAATGTGCCGGAATCTTGGATCTGCCGTAGTTTCACTCGCCCAGAACAAGATAGGCAAATTCATCAGGCAATCAATGATTGCCCATCCAATAGCGTTATCTCCGTTCCAAGCCCGAATAAAACGTCCTTGGAGGTTAAATCTACCTGCTAAATGGCTTGCCGCAGTAAGCGCATGTCGGAGCGACAATGGATTACCCGTTATTTTATAATTGGCAACAGAAGTCGGGATCCACATAAAGCCGATATCATGGTGAAGAAGCTCAAATTCGTAGAGGGGAGCCTCCAATTTCTTCTCGCAGCTGACGGCAAGATCTCGATAAACGGGCTCCTTATTTTCCCGATACAATAGCCATAGAATGCCCGGCCAAAAGCCATTGGTCCACCAATCCAGGGCGTTGTCATCATATACCCCATTAATGGATACATGCGGAAAAGTGTCTTGCAAACGATCTTTCGTACGATCAATTTTACGCGTAATTTCCGTCCACGCCGATTCGATCCAGCTATCGTCAATATTCACTTATATTAACTCCTTATATAATTTGAAATATTGAACGTTCCTTAACATAAAACACGGGAATTTCGGAGTACTTGTTGGATAGCAGGTTAGCTAGATGCTTCATTCCTGGCTCTTCACTCTCCGCGTGTCCGAGTACGATCAATGCCTTGTGTTTTCCTTGATAGATAGCATCCCTTACGTACTCAGGTGTTTCCCACTCAGGTCCTTCCCCATAGATGATCAGATCCAACTGATCCTGCTCAAAAAAAGGGATGGCTCTCTGGCCTAGTCCGCGATAACCCGCGAGCAAACCGATCTTTGAACACACCGTATCCGGATCTCCTTGAACTCTTACATATTGAATACCTAGGCGATTTTTTATTTGCTCCGCAATTCCGCGTACCGTTTCCTTTGGAAATTGCAGAACCGTAGACGCAGCGTAATGTTCTTGGACGAAAGACGTCCAGTTCAGTTCCTGAAGCAGACCTGCCATAATACCATCCGGCTTATAGCGATGCCAATAATCATGAAACCGGAATAAGGCAATACCTGATTCATCTATCGTATTCCTTTTTTTCTGATATACAGGATCATCTACAAGAGTTGAACAATCATCATGATTAGAAAAAAACGGTCCTTCATGCGAAATAATGAAATTCGCTCCACGCGCAATCGCTTGCTCGATGACATATTGCGTCGGCATAAACGCAACAACGATCCCAGTAACCTCTGTGTCAGGATTGCCGCATTTTAGTGTATCGCAAGTCTGCTCGAGCTTGCCGACCGGGGCTATTAATCCTTCGATGATGGATTGTATGGTTATCCCCATTGTTTGCCCTCTTTTACTAATTCAAGACCCATTTCATGAAAAGGGATATCTTCAAAATCAGGAATAAATGTTTTAATTTTCTTATTAATCTGATCAAAATCCCACTTCTCAACGTTCAACAACTCCGGAAAATCATGGGTCAATAGATTATTGTACTGTTCGTACCAAAGCGGGTACTTTTCAAGAACATCAAATGTATTTTCTTGCTCTTTGCGAAGGTACGTTGGATTAACCAGAAGCTGATCCAAATTATGCCAAGTTGTAATAAAATTCAAACATTGCAAAACAACGTTATGGGAAGCGATATTTCTTCTAGGATATCCTTCGTCCTCGAAAAATGCTGCAAGCTCCGGATATTTCGTTATATACGGCGGTTTGGTAATGTCTATATTCCCAAACAACCTTTTGCTGAATTCACCGAAAAATGGATCTCCTTCAACCAGCTCCTTATGCCCTCTATGCACATTACTGGTATGCCAGATAACACTTGGCGACTGGATAAAGACATTGTTTCGTATCTTATGATCACTTCCGCCATTATTGGCAATAGCCCAGTTACCTGCTCTATAAAATACATTTCCATATATTTCGGCATCACATGCGCCATCATCCGTATAGATGGCAAATACACCGAAGCCGTCTTTAATCGGCACTTCAAGATCATGTCTGGAAATAATATCATGGAAATAATTGTATCTAAATATATTTCCTCGCTCGGATTGATCTCTGCCCATGTAAATAGCCCCTGCATCATCTACATCTTTACACACTCTAAATATTTCATTATATTCAATCACATGATCGTTCCCATGCAGATATATGGCAAAACCAGGTGCATCATATAATTTGCAATGAGAAATTTTATTACCCACGCCTTCTATATTAATACATGCTTTATAGGTCTTATCCCATCTATTGCAATCATGAATGCTGCAGTTTCGAACCTCATTATTTGCAGGTGTCAATGTGATCCGGTCACCACCGCCCATATGAATGCCGCCTGCTCCTGTCTCATAGATATGACAATTGGATATAAGATGCGCTTCCCCAGCCATTCGGTTTAAATCGTGATTATCGTAAATATGCTGACCCCATCCGCCCAGTTCTTTAGAAACGAGCTCCCCTGTATAGCTCAGCCTTAATGTCGTATCCGGTTTGACGCCCTTGCCAATACACACCCCTACAACGCCAATATTTCGTAAGATACATCCGTCAATATGATTGCCTTTACCTTCTTCCATATAAATAGCAATTCCGCGACACATTTCAATTATCATATTTTGGATGGAAACATTCGTACAGTTCATTAGGCAAAACATCGGGTCTTCAAGCATGGAAACCATAAGTTCCGTTTCCATATTCAAGCCTTCAATCGGATAAAAATAAAGGATACCTTCTTTGCGGTCCATATAATATTCGCCTGGTTCTGATAATTCTTCGAAAATATTCACAGCATGAAATACACCGCTGGAACTTGTCAAATTTACTCCGTATAGATGTGCTTGAGTTAACGTTATCGTTTTAGCCTCTTTATTGATGTCAGCAACCTTTATCGAATCATCTGCAAACCCATTCCCGAAGTATCCATTTAGATATACTTCCTCTGTGTTTTGCCAGGTAAATATTTTTTCATGATCACATCTGAATGTTCCACCCTTGTTACTAAAATCGCCATGCCTAGGAACTGAACCAGAATCAAGCACTTCAGTCATTTTCATATTATCCTTTTTGGGATAGCGTACAAGCTGCTGCGGAACATGGTTAATAAATAACTCCATAGGTGTATGGATATACGGCCGGCCAAAACCTCTTGCATTCATTTTTCCATAGTCTTGAATGTCATCTGCTCGTAAATCATATTGAAGAATACCGTCTTTATAGTTTGTCGCTTTACTGATATCAAGCTTCTTCGCTCCAATAATTCTTACCTCTTCATTATCAAAGGGGATGATCTGTAAATCGCTGATATTGGTTAATTCGAATGATTGATCAAGGACATACATGCCTTGTCTAAGAATGACTTTCGAACACCCTCCTTTGTTCACTTCTTCATTTGCTCGCGCTAGTGTCAAGAACGGAGCTTCAATCGTTCCTATGTTATGATCATTGCCATTTAGTGATACGTAGATTTCTCTCATGGGCTTCTCCCTTATGTTTCATTTAATAATCATACTTTACCTAAAATTAAGCTTAACCAGTTTTGTCGAACTGTGATAAAATGTTGCTGTATTGTCCAATTGGAGGGGAATCGTATGAACCTTATCGAGAATACGGGCCTGCACCGGACCCCATTTGGTTTCAGTTACAGCAAACTGACGAAAGAACATTTCACAGGTCACTACCACTGCCATCAAGGGATGGAGTTTTTGTATATTCATCAGGGTCGGGGACGAGTAATTGTGAATCATGAAGTACAT
Source organism: Paenibacillus contaminans (assembly GCF_003285015.1). GTDB lineage: Bacteria > Bacillota > Bacilli > Paenibacillales > NBRC-103111 > Paenibacillus_V > Paenibacillus_V contaminans. Next base: position 20,900 of record NZ_QMFB01000046.1, read on the forward strand.
GATCTTCGACCAAGGATGTTGTTTTATTTTCAGCCGTTTCAGTTACACCGAATTGATGTTGAACTTTCCCCTGAACACCCCTATGAACGAACGCTCCTCACTTTCGAGCCGACTGTGTTTATGAGGTATTTCGAGCCTTTTCCGAGGCTGCTCGCCTATTTTAAACATGTATGGAATGACCTGCTTTCTGAACAAATTATGGAACCGGATCAAACCTCACATCTGCTTGACCCCCTGATTCATCGCTACGGGGCTCAATTTCATGGATGGCCGGATAAAGAAAAACAGGCCGAATTCGCACTTCTGACGCTCCACTTGTTTCAATTATTGCATTCCTTCGGTTTCGGCAGTTCGATCAGCGATTGTTCTGTCAAGCGAACCGGGCGACATTCCGAGGCCATCATGCAATGGATTGAGCAGCATTACACCGAACCCTTTGAACTCGATGACATCGCTCACTCGCTGCATATGTCAAAGCATTACGTCTCTCGCATTTTCCGGCGTGAAACGGGAAGCAGTATTACCGAATACACGGTCGCCCGCAAAATACGCCAAGCCTGCTGGCTTTTGACGACGAGTGACAAGCCAATTGAGAGAATCGGCATCGAAACCGGTTTTCAGGACTTCCCTTACTTCTGCCATATATTCAAAAAGAAGGTCGGCGTTTCGCCGCGTATTTATCGACTGCGTGAACAGTCCGTTTCTGACAACAAAAGCCCCCTATAACAGTGATAGGGAAAATGCGACTGTCGTTAATGACATTCGTTTGGTTACTAATTATTTATACGAACTACAGAAGAGATGGAGACTCAAATGGACAGTATTGGATTGGACTTGAGTCGACCTCAACGTAAGCGGGAGCTCCACAGCAAGTCCCGAAATCAGCAAAAGGGGCTGCCCAAAAGCGCTAGCATCGTATGGGAACAGCCGAAAAATCGAATAAAGGACCTCGAAGTCCGCTGCCAGGCGGAAGATGAAGTCCTTTTCAACTAGCAGGCATATTCAGATCAATCATCGATTTTTAGAACGAATAGGCTTATGGGACAGCCCCTTCGTATTCTATCGCGACCAACCTAGGAATTCGTTTTAACGGCTAATCCGCTAAAAGAAATCGGACCGACAACATCGGCTCTTGTATTGGCGGTTCGATTTTCTGCGGTTACGGTGTATACATGACTGCCCGATCTTACATTTTTATCGATCGCCTGGAATGTGACAGCATAGTTTTGTTCGGAACCGGTTGATTCGATGCCCTGCACCGTATTGAAAATCTCTTTACCGTCACGGAATATTCTAAATAGGATTTGAGCGATACCCGTGACACCCCTGACACCGACTGTTGCTACTAATTCAACTCTATTGGGCTGAGCGTTCAAAACAGGAATTCGAATTCGAATTGTCGCCAGACGAGATTTGGCTGGTGAAAATCTGATCGTAAACGACCTCGCCAGGTTGAATCTCCGCAGCGGCTCAACGGCAGCTTTATCGAGTATGCGTACCAAATAAATCATCTACTTCTATTTGATACGCTTAACATATGTTTTATATTAATAGAATGATTGGGCGGCTGGTAAACTACTAGTCAGAATACTTTTTCCAGAATGGTGATGTTCTTGGATCAGACGGGCGGGCAATCGCAACTATGAACCCGAGAGCGTGTTTGGTCAAATGAAAAACTACCGGTTTTTCCGACGCTTGCCGCTTCGCGGGTTACCAAAAATGTCCACCGGCCTAAAAAGAAATAAGGCTGAGCAGGTATGGGACACTGCTCAGCCATTTTTTTGTTAAACCATCTAAAATCAGCTTGAAGTAACGCTCACGTTCGAGGAAAATGCTCCCTACCGGGACAGCCTCTTCGTTTCTCTTAATGCACATTTTTAAACATTTCGATCCCGCTCATTCTTTCCTGATATTTCGGCGATACCAGGTACGGTTTGTCCGCCTGGCAAACCAGACCGCCGCCTTCGGTCAAACCGGCATGGCGGGGTTCAAGCACGGCAACCATCCGGGATCTCCATTTCTGCAGCTCATCCCGCTGCTCCGGCAAGTCGGCCAAGTTAACGCATTCGTATGGATCCGCCTGCAAATCGAACAATTGCTCCTCATGGGTTCGCGGCAGCCACACATATTTTTTGCAGCCGTCCGTTAAATACTGCATCTCCTGCACGTCCGAGTAGCAGGTGGAATGCTCGCCGTGCACATACTCGCGCCAGCCTTCCGTTTCCCCGCGCATTAAGGGCAGCAAGCTTTTCCCGTCCACCGTTTCCGGAATTGTTACGCCGGAAGCTTCCAGAATGGTCGGCATAATATCCTGCAGCGTGACAGGCTGATCTGCGAACGGAACTGGGTCCCCGAACGATTTCGGCATACGCACGATCAGGGGGATATGAGCGGAGCCTTCATAAGCGTAAGTTTTGCGCCACAAATGGTGATCTCCCATCATATCCCCGTGGTCTGAAGTAAAGATGATGACCGTATTATCGAGCAGTCCGTTATTTTGCATGTAGATGAGAAGTCTTCCGATCTGATGGTCGATAAAATGAATCGATCCGTAGTACCCTGCTCTGGCGCGCATGATTTCCTCGCGGCTGCGAACGCCCCTCCATGCGGTGGGAGACGCCCCGTCCTTCGGAACGTCATGAACGGATGCCCAATCTCCTATTTGCGGCTCCGGCAGTTCTTTGTTCATATACGTATCGAAATAGAACGACGGCGGATCATATGGAGAATGCGGGCGTGCAAAAGAAGTTTTTAGGAAGAAAGGCTTGCTCGGATCCCGCTCCTTTAAAAACCGGATGGATTCGTTGACCGTCCACACGGTAGGATGCAGGAACTCCGGAGCGTGATAAGGCCTGGCCATCCACGAATTCCAATCGATGCCGTGGTCGACAATGCCGTAATCCCCCGTTTTATTGCGGTCAAACCATTGCTTATAGTCCGAAACGAACCCCGGATCGTAAGCTCTTCCCGATTCGTCCAATACTGTACGGTGAAATCCGTTTAACGTCCGCTGAGGATAAAAATGCATTTTCCCTACGCCTTGTGTATGATATCCCGCAGCTGCGAGTTCACCGGGCAGGGTATGCCGAAACCCTACCCCCATATTTCCCTGACCTTTTCCCATACCGAGAATGCCCGTATTCCACGGATCCATTCCCGTGAGCAGCGATGCCCTCGCCGGAACGCAAGAGGGGCTTGGCGTATAGGCGGAGGTAAAAACGGTTCCCTTTGAGGCCAACCAATCCAGATTCACCGTTTCAATTGCCTTGTTGCCGTAGCAGCCAAGCGTATCCCAGCGCTGCTGGTCCGTCATCAGCAAAAGCACATTTGGTTTGTCCATATTCCTCTCCTTTTTCGCGTAAAGCGCAGAGATTTTTAGAAAGCGAAGAGGGACAGAGCCCCTCCCCTGCATCCCTTCTCGGCCCAAAAACGAATCTTCACCACAATCCTTGACCACCTAGACGCTTCGCGAGCCAATTGGTGAAAAGCAGCATGACGAGTCCGACTGCGGATTTGAAAAGACCGGCAGCTGCGGCAAGCGAATATTTCCCCATCGACAGCCCGATCCGGTATACGTACGTATCGAGAATATCCCCTACTTCATAGGTGATCGGGTTGTACAAAATATACACTTGGTCGAATCCTGCGCTTAAAATATGTCCCGTCTTCAAAATCAGCAAAATGATAATCGTACTGCTGATCGAGGGAAGGGTGATAAAGCGGATCGCCTGCAGCCGCGTGGCTCCGTCGATTTTAGCCGCCTCGTACATTTCGGGATTGATTCCGGCGATTGCCGCCAAATAGATGATCGAGCTCCAGCCTGCTTCCTTCCAAATTTCCGATAGGACGAGCAATCCCCGAAATTGTCCGGGATCCATAAGCGGAGATTTGCTCACGCCGAAAATCGACACGATGCCCGTGCTCGGCGACAAGATCGCAATCATGATTCCGCCAAGGACGACCCATGACAAAAAGTGCGGAAAATAAACGATTGTCTGAATCAGCTTTTTCAGTTTGACATGTGCAAGCTCATTAAGCATGATAGCGAGTATGATCGGCACGGGAAACCCGAAAATAAGTTTATAGAAGCTGATATAGAATGTATTTCGAAGCGCCAGCCAGAAGCCGTCTTGGGTAAAGAGCATCTCGAACCACTTCAGCCCCGCCCAATCGCTACCAAGAATTCCTTTGATAATCTTGAAATCCTTAAACGCGATCATAATACCGAGCATCGGACCGTAATGAAAAATAAGGAAGTACAAGACGCCTGGCAAAATAAGCAGGTAGTAATATTTGTATTGGTTCCAAACTTTTCTTGCGCTGCGTCTTGCCACGCTTCCGTAAGCCGTTTGCGGCCCGATTGCCGTCGGATTGTTCATCGCCGTTCCCTCCTTCCGCTCGTCTGCCTGTGACTGGAAACGACGGGATTACTTTTTGACTTTCTTCCATTCGGCGTTGACCTGGTCTTCTACCTGCTGCCCGCCTTGTTTGTAATAAGCCTTGACGAAATCATCCCACTTGTCCGCCGTATATTCCCCCGTTACAATCTTTACGAAGTATTCCTCCCAGAGCTTTTTCAAGTCCGGATAATCAAGCATAGCGGGAACGGTTTTCCAGAAATCGTTCTTGACCAAATATTTATTTGCCAACTCCATCGCTTGCAGCGCTTCGTCGGTGATCCAGCGTTTGTCGACGACTTTGACGAACTGCACGGGGTTGGAAAATCCCGAGCTTGCCAAATCATTGAAGCTGTTCACCTTCAACGTCACCCGATTTTTCTCCTTGTCGTACGTGTAATGCTCGCCTTCAACTCCGTAAGCGACCGTCATAAATCCGCCGTTGGGCTGATCCGACGCAGTCCAATCCAGTACCTTTGCAAGCAAGTCGAGATTTTTCGCCTTGGCGGATACGGCGAACATGACGCCAGCTGCAGGCGCAGGCTCCGGCATGCCGGACTTGCCTTCAGGACCGGCCGGCGGCATAAGGAATCCGACTTCTGCGGCAGGAACCGATTTTTTCAGCCCTGCGGTATAAGGCATACTCGGTTGAATATTAAACGCGTTCGCTTCGATTATGCCGACCTTGGAATTGATAAATTTCTCATCCTTTTGCTTTACTTCGGACAGTACGAACTCGGGATCGATCAAACCTTCCTTGTACCATCCGTTGAGCACTTTCAAAGCTTCCTTCGTTTCCGGAAGAACAGAGCCTTGCTTCAGCTTCCCGTCTCTCTCCTGCCAAAATGACGGAACGACGCCGTATGCGGCAAAAATGCCTTCGAAATTGGAGGTTTTCGTTCCGCCGAGGCCATACGTATCGTTTTTTCCGTTCCCGTCCGGGTCTTTCGCAGTAAACGCCTTTAATACTTCGTAAAATTCAGGAACCGTCTTCGGCTCCTGCAAGCCGACTTTTGTAAGCCAATCTTTGCGAATATTAAAACCGGCATCGGCGGGCCCGTTAAACGGCTCCGGGCGAAACCCGGTCGGGATCGCGTAAATTTTTCCGTTGTAGGTCACAGCGTCCAAGTCTGTCTGTCTAAACGTTTTCGATGCGTTCGGCATTTTCTTAATAAAATCGTCCAAAGGCATGATTAAGCCTTCTTCGGCAAATTTAGCCATCGTCGGAATATCGATGTTGAAATAATCCGGGAGCTCTCCCGAAGACGCGAGCAGGTTTAGCTTCGTGTAGTATTCCTGACCGGAAGCCAGCGATAAATTCCAATCCGCCCCCGTGATTCCGGCTTTTTCGAGCCCCTTCAGCATTTCTTGCTTGCCTTTGCCCCCATCGGGAGGAAAATCCGGAATGGCGCGGTTCATAAACATATTATAAGTTGTCTTTTCGGCCGGCTTGGCGCTTTCTCCAGCACTCTGGCCGGGATCCTTCGCCGTACATCCGACAGCGGCTGCGGCGAGCGCACCCGTCATAATTATTTTTGCGGCGGTTCTGAAGTTTGTTCTCATTCGATTAAATCCTCCCTAATCCGGAATGATTCAAGATTTGACTGCTCCGATCATGACGCCTTTAACGAAATATTTTTGCAAGAACGGATAGACGCAAAGGATGGGCAGCAGAGATAAAACGATCGTTGCGGCAATTATCGAATCCGTAGCCGAGGCGGCCAAATCCCCCATCGCCTTGGCTTGCTCCTGGCCATTAATAATGTCGCGAATGAGCACAGGCAGCGTGTACTTGCTCTTATCGTTCAAATAAATCAATGCGCCGAAAAAATTGTTCCAGCGGCCGACCGCTTCCCACAAGGCGATCGTGGCGACGACCGGCATCGATAGAGGCAAAATGATCCGAAAAAAAATCCGGATCGGATTGGCTCCGTCGATCATCGCGGACTCTTCCAGCTCCGCAGGCAAAGATGCGAAGAAGCTTCGCATAATCAAGACATTATAAGCCGAAATGGCGGAAGGAATAATTAACGCCCACAAGGAATTGACAAGCCCGACATTTTTCACTAGCAAATAGGTCGGTATTAATCCGCCTCCAAACAACATGGTAAACAGGATAAGGAATGTCAGGATATTTTTCCCCGGCATCCGGGCCTTGATCAGTGGATAGGCGGTCATTGCAGTAAGCAGCGTGCTTAGAATCGTTCCGATCACCGTAGTGAAAATAGTATTGTAGTAAGCCGTCCAAATGTATTGTGACTTTAATACGGCCTCATAAGCCGCCAATGTAAATTCTCTAGGCCACAGGAAGAATCCGCCTCTTAGGGCACCTTCCATCGAGCTCAGCGACATCGATATTTCATGCCACATCGGATATAGCGTAATGACGGCCAAAGCGATTAAGACGGCGGCATTGACCGTGTTAAAAATCCGATCTCCGATGCTGTTCACGGCATTCAAAGCAATCCCCCCTTATAAACGAAGCTTCGGTATTTCCAATCGACGGTTACATATCCGCGTATAGCGGACGAATGATTGTATGACCTCCTTCGGTATGGCTCCCGACGTTCCGAACGAAGCAGGCGGAAACGCCTTCGAACCGATTTTGGATGCGTTATCAGTATTCATCAGGATAGCGTTTTCAACAAGCATACGAAATGCCTTTCATGTATAAAAAGCCACTTTATCGCCGAAAAGTTATTAATGCAACATAAAGTACAGAAATTGCACATGCCCGGATAAACCGGCCTTGGCGGGATCCTGGCGCTGTCATGCAAAGCATAACGGCAGCTTCTTGCATACGCATGCCCTTTTCGGCACGCTGACGGAAAACAGCCAGTCCCGGCCGGAACTGGCTGCAGCAGTTGTTCGATTTATGCACCGGCGCGCGGTGTAGCAATGCATAACTGCGGCTGGTCCCCACCGCCGCTTAATCGCTTTTGCCTCTTTGCTCCGAGGTAAGGCTGCCGGCAACTTCTTTCGCTTATCCGCCCTTGCCTCTTTGCTCCAAGGCGGCCTTACGATACTCGCCCGGCGTTATCGCTTCATATTTCTTGAAAAAACGGATAAAGCTATGCGCTTCTTTATAGCCGATCTGCTCGCTGATTTCTTGCAGCGAATATTTTCTCTCCTGGGCAAGCAATTCCTTGCTTCGGCCGATGCGGTACTTATTCAAATAATCGAGCGGCGAATCCCCTGTCGCAGATTTGAAAATCCTGCTTAAGTAGCCGCTGCTCAAGGCTACATGACTGGAAATGTCGGAAATCGAAAGCGCGCTGTCGTAGTTTTCCTCCATATACCGGATCGCCTTGCTAACGTATAAGTTATCGTTTTTCTTGTCCTGCAGGGCTTCCAGTTCGTCAACGATCGCCTCTATTTTGCCGGAAATCCAGGCCTCCAGCTCTTTATTGTTATTAATATCATGAATTTGCATCAGACTAGCACTTTTCACGCTCTCCATTTCGTAGCCTTCCCGGATTAGTTCATGCATGACAGCGCTGAGAAGGAGAATGATCGTTTCCTGAGTCTTTTCGGGAGGGTAGTGTCCGCTATAAACGTACTCCTTGAAAAAAGCGGAAACGGTCTCGCCCGTTTTGACCCGATCCATCAGCTTCACGCTGCCGACCAACTGCTTCTGGAGAGCCAGAGGGTAATCGAACGTACGGTCATCGCCATTATTTTGCATAAATACAACGTCGGTCTTGCTGAAGAGCGCTTTATACTTTACACCTTTTTTGGCCAAGTCGTAGGAGCGATGCAAATCGTCTAACGCATGACAAACGTCCCCGAACGAAAACTGCAAATGCAATCCGGTATCCATCTGCACGCTCTCGCTAAGATCCAGGCATATTTCCGTCAACTTGGATTGGAGCTCTTGCTCCATGCCCGTTCGATCAACGTTTACAATAAACCCGAGACGGCCTTCGTCAAGAATGGAGCCGAATGCAGGGAACCGCTCTTGAAAGGCGGCTTCGACCGACCCGAACACGTACAAGCTGATCTGGCTGTAATCGTCGAAGGCTTCATTCGTCCTCCAGTCAATATGAACGATTAGCGCGGTATAATACGGCCCGGGGGTTTCAATTCCCATTTGCTCCAATCTTTCGCGATGAGCGGGCATGTCGTTGCTGTTTCCGTTCAGTAAATCGTAAATCAGCCTGTGACGGACGATCGGTTTGTTTAGTTCGATCATCGACTTGATTTGCTGATTCTCGTTCATCAATCGCGCGATGCCGTCATGCACCATCATATATTCGTCATTCCGTCTTCCGTTCGGATCGGCTTCAAACAAGCTCGAATATAGCGATGTGATTTTCTTCCACGGCCTGTAGGCAAACAGTGAAAACAAGTAAGCCAGAAGGAAGCCGAATAAGATGACCAGGATCGTCATCCGGGCGGTTTCGACCGTTTTGCTACCCATCTGCTCCGAATACCGGCTGTAAGGAACGAGACGGATCAGCTCCCACTCGTCAAACCCCGTGCTCATCGAATTGATGAAATATTTTCCTTCTCCGGTTTTCACAATATCGCTGGCGCCTGCCTTGTCCGGCTCTCCCTTTCTTAGATAAGCCTCGATGGAATCCGACACCGCCGTCCCTGTATGATTGGCATAGATGACCTGTCCGGTTTGGGAGTGTGCAATGACCGTCCTGTTCGATTCGGAGTCGGCCCATTGGCGGAACGCCTCGAAGAAGCTGTCCTTTTTCACATTGACCACAAGAAGACCCAGGGAATCCTTGCCCAGCAGCGGCAGCTTCCGGTAAAAGGAAACCACCTCCACAGGCCTCGAGTTGAGGGGTTCGTTGATCTGTCTGACTTGAAAGCCGCTTATTCCGTCCGTGCTCTTCATGAGGTCGTCCACGATCTGCTTTTCGTAAAAATCTTTTCGCTCGTAAACTCCTTCATTCGTAGTGATCACTTTATCCGAAAGCCGGATATACAAATAGGCGGAGTTCACCATGCCGTTAGCGAGAACCGTATCCCTGAGATTGCTTCGCATGAGGGAATAGTTGTACAAGCTTTCCGCGAACGGATTGTTGATCATTTCGTTCAAGCGGGTAAGGAACGTAAGCTGCAGCGTAAATTGATCGACTTGACTCACCATGCTTCTGAGCTGAGCTGACATACTGTGCAATTGAATGGACGAAGCTTTACTGAATTCATCCTTCAGCTCGATGGAATAGTTGTACAAATAAATCCCGCTGATCAGCAGCGCAGGTATGATAATCGTAATGATATAAGTGAACAGCAGCTTATGAAACCATTTGATGCGAATGCCGAAATTCATGGCGATACCCTCTTTGCATTGATTGTAAGCGATTACACGTAGCCATAAAGACTACTTGCCTTTATGGTAGTAATCATTATAGCATACTTACCGGCCAATGCTTTCGCCATTTCAAAAAGGCCGCCCATCAATGCAGGCTTATCTTCTACTCATATTTGCAAATCTTGGCCCTGGCTGAAAACCGATCTTTCTATATAAGTTCTCTGCATGGTTGCCGACTGTAACGCAAAGCTTAACAACCTGCGCATATTCACGGGCGTTTGCCCTTACTTGTTTAAGCATACATTCCGCAAGCCGTTTATTCCTGTATTTAGGCAAAACACAGATCTCACCGATCTCGGCAAATCCCAAAGGCATTTTCTTACCGATACCGGCAATACAAAGCCCCGCAACCTCTTGCTCCGTCTCATCAAACACATAAATGGAAAGATTCCGGTGGGCATAAATTTGTATCAGACGATTCGTATCGTTTATGACCTCGATTTCGTCCGGAACGCCGAAAAGCTCATGGTCAATTCCTCCGCCGTATCCTTCCAAAATCACTTTGGCAGCTGTGACACTATCAAAAGAATCGTTCAAAACATGCAGCGAAAAACCGTCAGGCAGCTTCGCCGTTATACCGGCATCGGCCGGACAGCACATAACCTGCCGAATCACATGTATCCGATATGCAAAAGTTAGCAAAATACTGACATCTTTTTGTAAAATGCCTCTAATGTGTACAATATCATTGCAGCAACTAAACAAGGCTCTCAAAAAAACAGTTCTGTCCGCAAAGGGCGATATCAAAAACGGATACATAACCGTTCCATTGTTGATAACGGCGCCGCCGATCCTTTCACCATCGCGCATGATCCAAAAACAATGATCGCTGAACCTCGTATCGTTGAGCCGCGAATTCCAGTCGTACCACATTTCAATATCCGCACCGCTATAAAGTACCTGGTACACTGCAAAAAGCTCTTTTTCCGCTTGCTCCAATTTGTATTTTGACATAGCAATGCTCCTCTTCTGAAAAAGAAATAAATATCTACAGCATCACTATATTCGCCTGGGAATATCGAATCGAGGGTAAGTTTTAGTTTAATGAAACTGCCCTTCAACAAAGGAAAACTGCCCGATCAATCCGCGGCAGCATCATAACTTTTTTTGTTTAAGCTTCTTTTCGTTTGTAACGAATTCCATGCCCCTCGCATACTTGACATTACAACTCCTGCAGCTCATCCACCGATACGAACCTATATCCTTCGTTAGACAGCGCCTGTAAAATCCCCTCAATAGCCAGAAGCTCTTCGCCGGTTTTATCATACATCGGGTGCATCAAAATAATCGAGCCCGGTTTTATACGCTCCTTCACGTAGTTCACTTTGTCCGCCGCTTTGCTGTAAAAGGTATCCGGCTCTATATTCCAAGTTATCGTTTCTCTATCGTGCTTGTTGAGGTAATAGGGCAGTCCGACAAGCTTTTTGCCATATGGCGGCCGAAAATCAATTACGCCTTTATAGCCGGAGTCCCGAATTAATCGGTCTGTTTTTTCGATTTCTTCTTTGATGTAGGAGGATGATTTGAAAACCATTCGTTTATGAGAATACGTATGATTTCCAATTTGATGACCTGCTTCCGCAATTTTATTGATGCCTTCCGGATATTTTTCGATGTCTCCACCTATTAAAAAGAAGGTAGCCTTCGCATTGTACTTATCCAATAACGGCAAAATCCGATTGACGTTCTCCGTCGGACCGTCGTCAAAAGTCAAAGCTACCACCTTCTGACTGGTCTCCACCCGATCGACGATGCCGCCAAACAACTGGTAGGTTCTAGCGTTCATCCATTTTTCTGTCCCGAATAACAAAAGGAAAATCACCGCTATCCCTATGCCGATATATAGCAGAATTTTTTTCATTACGTTCACCTTCCTCTTTTCAAGGTAACAATATAAAATTATAGCAGAACAGGCGGGCCCTGTTCCCTGTTTTCATTGAAGTAACGGGGATTTGCTGAAACTATCAGGGGACGGAATCGTACATACTTGAAAAAAGGAGTTGGATAGGTTGTACGAATACAAATATGTTGAAACGACTTTAGGCGGATTCTTCTCATCGGCAACACATCGTGAGCTGATTGATGAACATTCTAAAGACGGTTGGAGATTAGTGCAGGTTTTGCCGACACATTATAATGGACATGGAAAACCTACGAAGTATGAAATTATATTTGAACGAGTAGTTCAAAGTTGAATTAAGAAATAGGTTAAGCTAAGACAGGTAAAAGAACTCAATAAATACATGACGGCAGCCGACCCCAACGTTCGGCTGCCGTTTCTCAACTAAAGGGCAGGATAATTTAATGATTTCGCCGAATAATTATCACCAACAAACGGAATGGAGTAAGAATTTAAGATGTTGAAAAAAGTCATACGGAGAACAGTTTTGATTTATACTATTTTTGGTTTGATTGTCGGTATTGGATTACTGATAGCTTCTTTCTTTACGAATGAAATAGTTGTTCAAAGCGGCGAGAAAGTAATTGCAAGTGGCGTTAAAGCAGGAATGATAAGCGTTCCAGGTTCCGTATTAATTGCTTCGATTATCGGACTCATTCACGCCATATTTTTGTGGTTTCCAATTGTCTATATTTATGAAAAACTATCCAATAGGAAAAGTTAATAATCTTAAGACAAAGGTCAGAAGGCATTCGGATAATTGTTCAACTAACGGATACGTTAGTTCACCCAACCTGAAGGAGATGTATGAAGATTAAGAATAAATTCGAATTTACTGCGGTTGTTTTAATAGGTAATGGCGAGTTAACAGACGATTTTACCATCGAAATCGCACAAATTGCTGATCGTTTAACCGAACAGCTGGAGATCGCGAAGAAAGCGCTGCAGACCATAGTGGAGAGTACTGAACATAGTAATGAGGCAGTCAAGACCATAGCTGCAGAAGCTCTGGAAGCAATTATGAAGCCCTAAAATAACCTATGCACCATGCAATCTTCCCGTACATTCACAATTCTCGAATAATGTTGAGACCTGTTTGAACTGACGGGGAACAATAGTTAAACCATTCACAACCAGACCGCCGATTAACTAGGCGGTCTTCGCATATATGAGATCTTAATGAGACAAAGAAAGTTTACAGTAACATGCAAAGTGACTTTTCGCCGATAGACCTGTTAAGCTGAACCGTACCATAAGTGACGGCGAAAACCCGGATCTTGGAGGATGAAGAAGAGCCTGTAGAAATGGTTGCGAAGATTCAGCCAATCACCAATTTCTACCTTGATCCAAAGGTTACATCTGAATCTGGACAAGCACTCTACGGGTTCTTCCCGAAAGATCTATACTGACATCGCAATGCTCCTCACTAACAATCCTGAATGACTAACTTTCCGGTCGTCAGATCCTCATTCACAAATGCAAAAATCGTTGGCGAGGCTCCCGCCAGCAAGCAAAAGGGCTTGAAATTCGCATGCAGTTGCAGCAGTAACCGCCAGTTACTGTCATCCGGCCAACCATCGCCTTGAAAAAAGAAGGGCACACCCCCGATTTTATCGCCGTCAACTTCATCGCTATAGGCGTTCTGCTCATCCTTGGTGAGCAAAATGTAGGACTTGGAAGCGAGAAATTTCGGATCCTGGGCTTCTTGCAGCTGAGGTATCCCTTCATAAGTTTCGCCATTATCATCCCACAGCGTTGGTCCGTTAACCAATGGGGCCGTATCGATCAGAACCTCGCCTCCCGGCTGGAGAATGATCGCATTTTCACCGCCATCCGGGTCGATAATATCAGGATCAAAGAAGCCTTCTTCCATACTTTCCGCATGTGTAACAAAGAGATAGGCCATTAGAGGAACAGAAACGTTTGGGGTAGGGAAAAGTTGCGGATTCAGCTCTATCTGGCCAATAAACATCATAGGACGCTTGTCCCACCCGCTGCTAAGCGGCCATTGCGGTTCTGTCAGCCAAACGGGCTGTCCTCCGAATTTCGTTATGGGAGTCTGGACCCGTTCACTGACGCGAGTAAAACTATCGATCTTGAATTTCTTCATAAATTAATCACCTCCTATGATTTTGACATCGTCCAATATCGTATTTCCCCAAACAGGGAGCAAGCCAGTCTCTCCCGTAAAGCGGCTTCCGGCTACCGACCCGTTATGAAAAAAAGCTCCATCAAAGCTGCATTCCTCAAACCGGCAATATAAAAATAATGCGCTACGAAAATTGGCGTCGGAAAAACGGCAGCGTATGAACGATACATCGTTCGCTATCGCTTTACTTAAATTGCAGCCTGTAAAATCGCAATCGTTAAATTGCTTGCTGATCCTGGCATTATTCAGCTTTGCTCCTCGGAAAGAACATCGGCTGAATGTATGAGTCACATATCTGCTATCCAGTTTGACCCCGTCAAAGCAACAATTTGTAAATGTTGAGGTGTTCAAGCTTGCAGAATAATCGAAGCATGCATAAGACAGATCGACGCCCTGTACTGTCAGGTATTGTATGGTCTCGGTCAGGGTAACTCCCCGATAATCCTCTAGTCCAGTATCCGTTTGTCCATAGGGGGACGATGGAAAGGAGCGGTCTTTTTTATGCAGATTATGTTTGCCTGTAACAGCGGTCAACAATTGATTCACTTCAGCAAGCTGGTCGTCGTCCCATCTTGCAATGAGTGACTTCTTGTTCAATTTAGCCCCTCCTTCTATTTTACTGGCAGTCTAATGCCGTCAGGATGATAGAGATCTGCTGAGACGGTTTGATCTAATGAATAGCGCTTATGGCGATTATAAGTAATAACGATGCCTTTGCCAAAAAAGTTTCTTTTTATAAAAAAGGTCCTAGCGACCTGGGGGAAATATCGGAGAAAGCTTAATGGTTTCAACTTCCCGCAGATGATGAGGAACGGGCATGGCGTTTTTATGGGAGAATTTTTGGCTGGAGCCCGGACGAAGTTTACGCAAACAAGACTATGACTGGCGCTAAACATGGCGAAATCGCACGGCGAAGCGGAGAACTGAAGGAGCCGCGCCTTGTAATTCGGGTTGACGATGTTGAGGGAATGATTGAACGAATCATGCAGTCCGGCGGTAAAATCATAAAGCAGCGAACCGAAATTGCCGAGATCGGTATGGTGTATGCTTCGTTTGAGGACACTGAAGGCAATATAGTAAATATTGTCGGAGACATGTAATAATTAGACTTTATTTTTCAAGTCTTGGTCCGCCGCTGTTTCTTTTTAACGGATCAAGTCTAAAACTTATTTTTCAAAAGCTGACGATTCTTCAATTCAAAAACCGCTTGCCTACCCTGCCGGGCACGAAAAAAGCCGCCCATCGGGCGACTTTTTTAAGGAGCCGATATGCCGCGGCATGCGGACCGACTACGGAATTTGAAGCACCTGCCGAAGGATCGGCTGAAGACGATCGGCCATCTGCCGGAAGCCGAT
Organism: Paenibacillus contaminans; assembly: GCF_003285015.1. Taxonomy (GTDB): domain Bacteria; phylum Bacillota; class Bacilli; order Paenibacillales; family NBRC-103111; genus Paenibacillus_V; species Paenibacillus_V contaminans. The sequence goes on from NZ_QMFB01000046.1 coordinate 36,030, forward strand.
GTCGTTCGGATGTAGGCCGTCCACGTAGCGGCCTTCGTCTCCCGGACCGATCAGGCTGCAGCCGTCAACGGTATACACATGCCGGTCTCCCTGAGCGACCGCTTCCTCATACACGCTTCGTATGATCGATCTCATTCCTCCGTATTTAGCCTGGGTTTGCTTGTCATACCATTCGCTGCTTGAATAGAGCGGCGAAATCATAAGAATAGGTCTTTCCGGCCGCCGCGATCGCAGCTGACGGTAAAAAGGAGCGTACACAGCCTCGAGCTCCGCTGCAGTCGGGAGATTGACATGGAAATCGAGCACATAGCAGGCCGCATCGATTTCAGCCAGCAGCGAGCAAACGGACGGCTCGCCTTTGCCGCTGCCGTTGAAGCCGAGGTTCACCACATCGACGTTCATTTCCCTGGACAAAACCGGCACGTAGCCGTTGCCCGGGCGGCTTGCGCACCCGCCTTGCGTAATCGAGCTGCCGTAGAAAACAACCGGCTTATCTAGAGCATACGGCGCCGGCACGGCGATTGAAGCCTCTTCGTCCAGCCCAATTTCCAGCATATCCAAATCGTTGTACGTGGGCAGGTAAAGCGTGAACTCCCTCATTTCTGACCGAAGCCCGCGGAAGTACGTATGCTCGTACGTTTCTCCTCCGAACTGCGGGGTTGATGTTCCCCAGTAGTTCATCTCGCCCGGAGGACCCGCATACAGGTCCAACCCGCTATGGCCCAACGGCGACATATCGATCATTCGCGGCTCGGAGCCGTGGGAAGCCCGAATCGAGAAACTTCCCGAATCGCTTGCGAACCGGATGCGCCCTCCGCTTGTCATGCTGGATAACGACCATACGGTGCCGGGGACGCTTTCCTGCGCCCTATCCGGAAAACGTGCCAGCCGACCTCCGTTTTCGTCAAGCCACGGCAAGCCGTTCACGGAAAACCGCCCGTCGGCCGCCGGAATCCATTTCAACATGGGATGTCCTCCTTTTGCTCAACTGCAAATGCCGGTCCGGCCTCGATCAGCCGACTCGCAGCTTCAGCCAGCGAATATTGCTCACTCCGTCTTCGACGGCCCAGAACGAAACGTAAACGGTTCCATCAGCTAACCGGCAAAGGCTGGGCGCGCCGAATTTCAGCACGGCGAAATTGTCGGCCATATTCACGTTCTGCGACGTCAATCCGCCCATCCGCTGACCCCACAATGGAAACTGCCCTTCGTTCACCCACTCGACTCCGTCCAGCCGCGATACGTTCGCCCATAAACCCGGCTCGTCGATACGGCGGTACACGGTCAAAATGCTGCCGTCGTCCAGCTGCATCATATTCAGCGTTTGCCCAAACAAGCCGGTGGAACGGGGCTCGCTGAACGGTTCCTCCACGCTTTGGCTTACGACATACTGGTTCGGCAAATCCTTGCTCTCCCGCTCGTCGTAAGCCCAAGCGGCCGCGAGCAGCCTTCCGTCCTCCAACTCGACAATTTTGGACTCCCAGTAAATAACGCTGCCGTTTTCGTCCGCCATAACATCCAAATACGACGGCCACGACTTTCCTTGATCGGCGGAGGCGAACGCAACCATTCTCATCCCGTTCGGGCAGTAGCCGTCCCATCCCCGCCAGGTGGACGTCGGCAGCAGCCATCTGCCGTCGCGCAGCGGCACGATCGGCGACGTCATCTCGAAGCTCGGGCCGGTTAACGGCGGCTCGATCGTTTCCGGCGCTGACCATGTCCGGCCCGCATCCCGGGAGCGGAACAATAGAAGCTCCACCTCGACGAAGCCCAAATTTTCCGGATTGGCCAAGCCTTCGTCAATACGCTTTCGGTCATGGCGGATAACGAAAGCCACGATCTCTCCGTTCTCGCCGTGCGAGAGGCGGCATGCATCGGACGTGATTCTGTCCGTCGTTCCCGGATACAGCCTTCCCTCCAGCGTCCAGGTTTCCCCCTGATCGGTCGAGCGCGCGATATGCGTATGCAGATCGGGAGCCTCGAACGCCTGGCCGATGCCGAACGACGCAATCATCTCCCCGCCTTCAAGCTGCAGAACGGACGGAAAATACGCATGCTTGCTGTACACATGGGGAATCGGATTTCGATAAATAATGCCTGAGCTAATACATTCGATTGCGGACATGTTCGTCACCTTCTCCTTCTCGATAATCCTAGTTTACGCTTGGCTCTCGATCCATTATGATGAAGAAAATACGGGTTAACGGCTGAAATAACAGCGTCTTTCTTGCTAGTAATCCGGGATTCGGCATACATCTCTGCATGGATATCCATAGCAGGAAGCGCATGGGAGTTGATACCTTGAACGAACGGTACGCGAGCAGAGAGCCCGAGCATATGAAGCTTGCCGTTGAAGCCGGAGGACTTCTCTTCGATATCGATCTTGACGTCGGCTTCTTCAGCTCTACCGCTTACGAGTGGGGCCAGGAGTTCAGCCACAACCACGCCGCCTATGAAATCCATCTCGTTCAAAAAGGCCGCTGCATCATGTATGTCGACGATACTTATGCAGAGCTGGAGGCAGGAAGCTATTGCGTCATCCCTCCCGGAACGTATCATTCGCAATTGTCCGTCATGCAGGGAGCCGTCGTAAAAATATGCTTCCGCTTCAGCTATAGGGCAACTTCGGGCGGCAAGCCGCACAGCGCCGGCGGCGAAACAAACGTGCTTCTCCGCGTGCTGGACGCCATGACCTTTTATACGCAAAAGGATGACGGCAGGCTGTCTCTTCTCGTTAGCGCCGTTCAGGACGAGCTGCAAGCGCAGCCGCTCGGCTATTTGGCGAAAGTCCGGAGCCTGTTCGCCCAGATGATGATCGACATCATCCGCTTCGCTCCGTCGGCCTCCTCGGCTGCATACGGCTTCCCGGAACAAACGCCGGACGATCTGCGGACGAACGTCATCGACGCTTTTTTCGCCTCGCACTATAACGGCGATATTAGGGAAGAAGATTTGGCGAGACAGCTCAACGTCAGTACAAGGCAGCTCAACCGCATTTTGAACGAACGGTATCGCGCGTCCTTCCGGCAAAAGCTGCTGCAAACACGGATGAAGGTCGCCATGGACCTGCTCAAAAATACGGACATGCCGGTTTCCCATATTGCCGAACGCGTCGGCTACCAGACGGCCGGCAGCTTTTACACCGCCTTCAAAACGAATGTCGGCATCACTCCCCTCGCCTTCAGACAAGGCTAAACGGCTGCCGGCGTCCTGTTAGGGCAGGCTCGTTTATCAATAAGTCGAACAATCAGCAGCGCGCACACTTTCCGAGAATTCAACAAAACCCAAAGGCTTATTCTCCTTTGGGTTTCATTATAATTAGGGATATGCAGCCGCAACAATGCGCCGACAAGACGTCTTCTATGTAAAAACGGCTTGATCTCAAACAATGCGCGCCCTCCGCCTCTATAACACGCTTGAAGCGTGCGGCCGGCGGAAATTTTCACAAAGCGCCTGCTTCCTATAGCGTTACCTCCATCTTGATTCCGACTATCGGCTTTCCCTCATTATCGGTCTGTATGTTGGAGTCAAACGGCTTGAAGCCAAGCTTCGTATAAAACAACAAGGCGTCCGTATTCGTGCTGTGGCATAAAAGCCGAAAACGGTTCACCTGCAGCTCCGACTTCGCAACCTCTTTCATGGCCTCAATCAAATATTTGCCTGCTCCCATGCCTCGATATGACGGGTTGACGATAAAATTCCCCAACCAGCTGGAGTCCTCGATAACCTCAATAATATTGCAGTATCCGGCAACATGATCGCCGTGAAGAACTACGGTCGGCCGAATGCGCGTGCTTGCCGCTTTCTCTAGCTGGTCCGCAGTTAGCGGATATACGCCCTTCGGGTACATGAAAAATAACTCCCTGGCATCCTGCGGGAATTTAGCAATCTCGTTAAAATCTTGGGACGCTGCCGCCCTATGGCTAAACATCAAGCATCACCTTCCGCTTTGTTTTTTGGGGAAATGGATCGATCCGCGAACATGCCGACCCCGTTGTCCTTATCGTAGACTCAGACAAGCGCTTTTGTCCAACCTTTTTGCCAGATCTGCTCCACGGTTTCCTCGGCGGTTAAGCTTGACGAGTCTATCCACATCCCGATTTTCGGCGTATCTTCATGCAGCCCGCGATCGAGCTCGGAAACGGTCCATATTCCGTACCCCTTTTTCGGCCGGTTCGCTTCTCTGCTTGCGACCGCTTCCTGATTGGGGGCCAGCACGACTACATATAACGGGCGGTTTCGAATAAGCTCCACCGTTTCCTGAAGCATCGGACCGATGATGACGTCCTGCAAAACGACGTTAAACCCCGCCTCGAAATAAGCGTCTGCAGCCGCGGCGGAAATGCGGTGACGCAGCTGCAGTTGACGAACCGCTTCCCCGCCCGTGTCCGAGCCCGGAAGCATTTCCTCTCTTCCGCTGACGATCATTCTCCTGAACGTATCGCCGTGCAGATGTACGCCTCTATCAAATTTTTCCGCAAGAAGCTGAGCAACCGTAGACTTTCCCGACGCCATAATACCCGTGATCAGAAAAATCCCTTTTTGTTCGTGAGCCGTCATTACTATATCTCCTTCCCTTGTTGCGGCCGTTCCGCTCTTCCCAAAAACCTTCACATGCACCGGCCGGAGATGATCCGCCTCTGGAATAGCGTAACACAACCCGGAGCTCGCGAGCCGGAAAAAACGACTATAGCGATAAACTCCTTCAACAGAGCACCTCGACGGTAAACCCGCCCGGAGCTTGGACATAAAATGTCCAGCCATGCGATCTTTGCGGCGGCTCGACATCAAACCCGTCATCCTTCAAACGCCGGTTGATCTCGTTCACACGCTCTTCGCTTTCTTGTATGAAGCCGATATGAAACGTTTTGGGATAGCTGACCGAGGCGCCTTTCATCAAGGTAAGCACAAACCCGCTATCGTCAAATAATACGGCAAATGAATCGCCGCGCGTGTGCCCGGTTTGCAGTTCGAAATACGTTTCCAAAAACGCTTGAGCTGCTTTTACGTCGGTCACCGTGAGATTGAGATGGTTTACCTTCATCGGCTACACTTCCTTTTCCCGAAGATTCGTCTAAACTCCGTACTCGCTAAGCGTATCAAATTCATGCAAGTGCTAATCTTTCGGCTATGATCCCAATGTTTATTGCGTGCAAACCCGTCACATGACTTTAACCGTCAGCGCTAACCCTCAAACGAAAAAACGAAAGAGGAGCCGCCCGCAAGCAATCTCCTCCAACTGATTCAACCCGGAATACCCGCTTAGCGAGCATTCCTTCTTCGCTTCCGGCTTACCACCCCATACGTGATTTAAGCGAAGCGATTTGTGCGATATGATGCCGGTCGTGCCAAACATACCTCTGAACCGCAGTATCAAGACTCATCAAGCCGTGGGAGGGACTCGTAAACGTTTTTGTAAAATCCGGCGGATGCAAGGATTCGAGCAAGGCCGCAAATCGAATATTTATCGATTCTATGAGACCAAGCGATGCTTCAACCGGTACCCGATAGTCGCTCAGCTCCGCCCATAAGTCTTCCCGATACGAGCTTGCCGCCGGGCTGTCCTCGGTCAGTGCTCTTTTGAAACGAATAAAGGCGTTCATATCGTTATCCGCCACATGGTGAACGACCTGCCGGACGGTCCATCCGCCAGGGCGATATCGCGTATGCAGCTGCTCCATACTCATGTTTTGCACAGTCAGCCGAAGAAGCTTGCCCGCTTCCGCTATGTCCCCGATCCATTTATTTCGCTGCTCGGAGGTGGGATTTTTTATTTCTTCGAATTTACCGGTCGGGTAACGCATATCTTCCATCGTTTCACCTCTTTCTCGTTTAGGCCGTCTAGTGTCCGTATTCGTGCGAAGCATCTGCGAGATAACCTGCTGCAACGAAAACGACAAGGAGAAGACTCATCAATAGAAGCGCATAGCCTATCAAACGTACCGATTTATGCCTTGTTTTATATTTCATAATGAACAGAAATCCAACGCCTAGCAGTAACGCAAGAATAATGCCTACATAATCGGCCAAGCAATCACTCCTTGCCTCAAGGATGTTCAACTATACTTATTGACGCGAAAAATACATTTTTGTTACGCCGCCTAGTCCATTGCCGAAAAACCAAGGATAAAATGTTATGGCATCTTTGGACGCTAGCTTCGGTGCATTCTGTCACGTCTTGAATTACCGGTCCTCCAATCGATATTCCCACCTGCTTGCCCTTCCTCGCTCGTCACTTGCATGCGCTGGAGTTCGATTTTGCCCGCTTGGAATCGGGGACGGCTTCCTTTCCACGCCTGTAGTCCGAAAACGCCTATTTGCAGCGGGTATTTTGCTCGGCACACCGGTAAATCCTTTCTCCAAGCCGGCAAAATCGGACTCCAGCCTTAGGCGAACCTCGATTCCTTGCTGCAAGTAGGCGAATTCGGACTCCAGCATATTGAGGAACCCTCAAAAGCAGCGCGATATAAGAAAAACCGTCCGGGGGAAGTTACCGGACGGTCCTAAAGTGCTAGGAACTACGTTTACATGTGTGTGTTTCCGCTCGCATTGATTTCACACGGCCAGCTAGCGGACGTTTTTCATTCCTTACGATGGCCATCCGACCGTAGGGGTTCTAACGGAAATACAGGCCGCTAATTGGGCAAAAATCAACTTTTGCGAGTTCTAACGGAAGCGCTTTTTATTCAGCTTCCAAAGCTTCCGCCCACGCTCCGCACGGACTATTTTCCGCCAAGCCGTTCCATTGTCAAGCTGATATCGTCCCTCACCCGATCGAATCTTGCCAAATGCCATCCCATCCCTTCCGGCCTAGCGGAACGCAGCCATAACGACTTGAACGTTTCCTGCAAACGGTCGTTTTCTTCAAGCAGCGCGTTCATGTCTCGCTTAACTTGATCGGCATCGTAGTTATCGCCTTTCAATACCTGGATCAGCTCATATTTCCGGCATGCGAACGTCAACAAGCGAAGTGTATAACCGATCTCGTCATAAAGCTGCTTTTGTCTCCACTCTCCGGCCTTACAACTGTCGAATGCTCGCTTCGCCTCGCCCAACATCCGTGCAACTTCGCCCATTCTGCCCGGGTCCGTGTACTCCGAAGCTCTGCGACTCCGGTCGATGCCTCCCCATAACACGAGACCAGGGTCGGCCTTGTCGACCCATTCGTCCGACAACAGCCCGTCATAGAAGCAAACCTCGGTCATGACGTTACGGAACTCATGGTCGATACGCGACTTGTCGTGGATATCGCTAAGGATACGATTAATGAAAACAAACGTATCGTCCCCGTCGCCGACAACGTTCAAGCCGTACGCCCGATCGAACCGTTCGTCATCATCGGATTGCGTATGCCAAGCCAGATTCGCCGCATACAACAAGCCATAATAGCTTTGTCCGGGCAGATGCCCGTAATCGCCCCAATCCGACATCAGCAAACCCAATGAACCGTGCGGTACGGCTCCTGCCGTAAAATTGCGCACGTTCCGCTTGGCCATCGGATACTCGGGATACAAGCGGAGCCAGCTGCTCGTGCCGGGACAAAACAGATGCCTGCGCCCCGTCTCCTCCAGCATCCGTTCCTTGGCTGCATAGTCCCATTCCGCATCGTACCACCAATTGACGTATACGATATCGTCCGGCAGCTGCAGCGAGCAGTCCAGATAGGCGGGATCGCCGCCATGCGTAATCTGATCAGCCCAAATCATCGTTTCTTTGCCTCGTTCACGGGCGAGCGCCATCACTTTTTCAACATGTTCGAAAAAGACGCCTGCGGTACCGATCGTTTCCGCCAGCTTCGCGCTTTTGCCTTTACCGTCGCGCACCTCGAACGTTTCGTCGCAGCCTGCGTTCATCCAGGATGAGCGGAACAAGGGCAGAAATTCATCGTACTGCTCCGCCAGAAACGTATAGGTTTGTTCCACTGCCGGACTCAAGCAAAATTTGATGCGATCGTCTTCCGCCAAATGCGCGTATTCGGGATGAGAAAGCACTCTCGCAACGTGGCCGAACGATTGAAAGTTCGGAACCAGGTCGATATGGACGCGCGCGCACGCATCGCCAAGCTCCATCAGTTCCTCCGCGTTAATGGCCCCGGTTCCTTCGCTTAGGAGAGGATGGCTTCTGGACCGAAACATGTGCGGCTCGATATACAACTGCAAATGATTCATCTTGTACTCGCTTAAATCCGTCACTAACCGGTGCAGCGTCTCCATGGTCGGGACCTTGCTCATGTCCAGCATGACGCCGCGAACGCACAAATCGGGATAATCGCAGATTTCCATCGCCGGCAGGCTGCCGTTGCGCACATTGTTCAAGATTTGCCGAAGCGTCTGGACGCCATAGTACAATCCGCAATCATCCTGCGAAACGATGACGATCCTGTCGGGCGCAATCTCGAGCACGTATCCTTCCGGACGGAGGGAAGCGACGTACCGCGCCTCGGCTTCGTTCCGGATATGATCGGGACTTTGCGCGAGATTGAGCAGCAAAATGTACGATTTCAAACGGTCGACCCGATTATGCGCTTCGATGACGCCCGTGATGCCGGCCGCTTCTTGCATATATCGTTTCAGGCATTTGGCGCTGTGAAAATCCGCTTGGTTATATTGCGGCAGGACGATCGGGATTCCGTCGCGCAAGACGAATGTTCCCTCCTGCCCGATGTGCATATGTTTCGGTTCGGGTATGATCAGCATTCCTAAGCCCCCAGTTTCGAATCATTGTCGCCGACAGCCCATGCACCTTACGTTCAGGCACAGGGCTGTCGGCAATCGTTCGGCAAAGCTAATTCCTGTTCATCATCCCGGTGGGGGCATCCGTCACATAGTGGCTGGAGCGCTCTACGGCATTAACGGCCGGATTCCCGCTTCTGTACACGGTCAATACCGGTACGCCGGCTCTGATCACCTTGATATTGTCATAGGAAGCCTGCAATAATTCCGAGACCGCATCGTTCTCGAACGCCAGCGACCAGGAGGCGGACGTTTTGCCGACCATAGAGGCGGGGACGGTCATTTCGCGATGGTACCATTTACCGAACGCCTTAGCTCGCAAATCGGCGGTAGGCGCACCCGAAATCCCGTTTTGATCCTGCCATGACGTATTTCGGAACGCCATATTGTCCGAAGTCCGGATATCGATTCCGCCGATAGCCTCGGAGTCTGTGGAGAGCTTCACATCGTATGAGATGACATCGCCCGCTTGGAACGTAAAGGATTGGTTGGAAATGTTGCGGTAGTAATATTTATCCGCAATTGCGCTATCCGTCTTTTGTGACATCGTTAGCGCCCGGTTGCCCGCATAGACGAGCAGCTCCGAAATCGCCATTTGATTGCCGGGCTGTCCCGCTCCATCCGGCTTGATCCCTTTCACGCGAACATATCTGGCTTCCACATGCGCAGGCTCCATATACGTCGGAGGCGTCGTAATGAATCGCGTAATGCTCCTGCGTCCGTCCGTAACGCCGTAATCGGTCACGCCCGTAAGCAGCATATAATCGCTTGTCGGACTCGTCGCCGAGACGGCAATCTCGAAGCTCGTCGCCCAATTGTTGGGTCCGAACAATACCTCGATCCGGTCAACGTCTACGACTGCCCCAAGATCGACCACCTGCGACCATGCGTATTGATTGGCGGCAATAGCCGATGTGGTCGTATCCGCATCAACGGCATTCGCCGCTTCCGCTCCCGCCTGCATCACGGCCGGCGTTCCGTCGCTGTAATAAACGAGCGTCGGTTTCTTGTAAGCGTAGTTGAAATACTCGAATACTTCGAGCTCCGATATGGCCATCTGGGCGCCTGTTTGGCCCGCTCCATCCGGCTTGAGCGCCTTAATCCGCACATATCGGGCAGCAGCCGGCGCAAACGTCTGGACGTCGGCTCCCCCCGTACCTCCTGTGATTGTCTTCACGGCCGTAAAGTTCCCATTGCCGCCCGTAACGGAAACTTGAATTTCATAGTCGGTCGCATAGTTGAAGGGCGAGAATACGGTCTTGACTCTGTTGATGTTATAGACGTCTCCCAGGTCAACCTCCAGCGTCCAAGCGTATTGATTGGCCGCGATCGCGCTTGTCAGAGGATCGCCGTCGACGGCTTTGTCGGCTCCCGAATTCGCCTGCATCAACGCCGGGCTGCCGTCATTGTAATAACCCGCCGCTTTCTGAGCGAGCGCCCTGTTGTAGATCGGGACGGCAGCCGGCAGACGGTTCGGAAGCGGAGCCGGCGTAAACGTTTTGGTCCCGTAAACCTCCAGCTCGGCGATGGCCATCTGCGTTCCCGGCTGATTCAAGCCGTCCGGTTTGACAGCTTTAATCCGCACATAACGGGCGTTGACAGGCGTGAACGTCTGCTCGCTTCTGCCTCCGTTCGAACCCGTGACGGATTTGACCGTCGTGAAATTCCCGTTGCCGCCTGCCTCGGAAACTTGAATCTCGTAATCCGTCGCCCACAAATCGGTCGATGTTGGCGGATTCTCAGCGAACGTCGTGACGACCCGGTCCAGGTTGTACGTATTGCCTAAATCCACCTCATACGTCCAAGCCACCTGACCGGAAGCCAGCGCATAAGTAGCCGGATTGCCGTCCACCGCTTTGTATGCTTCCGCGCCGGCATGCATGGCAGCTCCGGTGCCGTCATTGAAGTAAGCGGCAGCCGGTTTCCCAAGCGCGTAATTTACCGTCGTTCTCGGCAGCAAATCCTGATAGGCAGGCTCAAGTCCCACATTATCCAAAATGGAAGACGGGACGTTTCCTTTGCCGATCGTATAGTTATTCGCCGTCAATCCGGTTCTTTGCCACCAATAGCCGTTATCGACGGTCCAATAGTTGAATTCGATGTCGTTGTCATTGCCGCCATTGATAAAATTCGTTACATAAGAGTGCAGAATATTATTGGAGACCGCCATATACCGGCTTCCGGAATCGAGATAAATCGCGCCGAATTCGTCATGCACGCCGTGTACGTAATTTCCTTCGATCACGCCTCCCGGCTGGGCGCCCAAATTGTAGATACCGCCTCCGTCTCTTAAATAGGTCATGATATTGTAGATGTGATTATGGGAGACGACATTATTTTTGTTGGCGCCGGGGACGTTGTGCTCGATCCTCCACCGGTCTCCGGCTTGCGATACGACATCCGGCTTTTCGGCGAAATCCCGGTCTCCCCAGCCGTAGCCGAGCGAGATTGCCGTATAAGGCAAATCGGATATTTCATTATGACTGATGACGGTCGCTTCCGTGTAACCGACGAAGATGCCGACGCAACCCCGGTACTCCGCCGCTACATTATGAATATAGTTGTTTGTAATTTGATGGTTTTTGACAAGATACCGGTCGTCCTGCGGGTAGTTGTCGTTCATCGAGATGCCGCCGATCTGAATGCCCGAGCCGGAAATGTCCGTAAAGATGTTTCCGGATATGACATTGTTCCGACTGCCGGCGGAAAAACCGAGACCGGATGCGCCCAAGTGTACGAACTTGTTTCTTTCGAACACGATGTTTTGTGCTGTCGTAAAGCTTAGATTCGCCGGCACGATCACTCTGTTGTCCATCTCGTAGCCGTATATCGGCTGCGCATAAGGCTTCGTCAACGTAGAGGCCTGTATTTGCGCAAATCCGTTGTCGCCGTTCGGCTCCAGCCATGTGGCATGGGCGAATGTAATTCCCTCGAAACGGATATGATGGATCGGGCTTTCCACCGTTCCGGCACCGTCCACCAGCTTCTCCAGCTTCGCGGCAACGACGCTGGCGGAGGACATATTTTCTCCCGGTTTCGGTTTGTAATACAGCTTGTTGGCGGTACGGTCGAGATACCATTCGCCCGGATCGTCCAGAAAAGCGTATGCGTTCTCCATGTAGGTCGGGTTGGGGCTGTTGTTTTTGATCGTCACGCCGCCGATATTGTAAGCCATATCCCAAGCGGGCTGCTTCATCGTGATTGTCGTGCCCGAAATGCTTGCGATGCCGACCCGCAGCTCGACCCAGGCGATTTTGTAAACAAATTCGACATCGCTTATGTTGCTCCATGTGTGCATGTTCGTGTCCGTCGTCGTATAACCTGTCGAATTGACGTTTGCTCCCGGCAATCCGCCGGACGATCTGGCCCGGATCGCCCGCGTATCGTTTACATAGAGCTGCCGGGTTTCCAGCGCGGGATCCGCATCGGCTTGCCAAATATCTTTAGCAGAATCGTGCAGCGTCCACCCCGTTATCGGCTGCCCTCCGCTCAACACAGGCGTTTCTCCCGGGTAATTCCGATATACGATCGAGTAGCCGTTCGAGCCGGAATCGCCGGCATCCAGCTGCAGCGTATCCATCAGCGTGTAAGTGCCGCCGCGAAGATAAATGACGATATCTCCGGTCATGCTTGCATTAACCGTGCGTACGACGTTCCTGGCTTTCCCGACCGATTGGAAAGGCTGCGCCAGCGTTCCCGGGTTCGAATCGCTGCCATTCGCGGGATCTACGTAATATGCAGCCTGCACTGCCGCTTGAACCGGCATCGAAGGGATCATTCCGAAGCATAAGAGAAGCGAAATCATGAAAAATACCGATTTTTTGACCGTATTTGGCATCATCCGCGTTCATCCCTTTCCTGAAATCCTCGGCTTTCTAAAATCGGGAAACGATACCGGGACCCCGCCCGCCGCCACCGATTGAACGGAGAGCGGGAATACGGAGCTCCAGGCTACGGCATCTATGACGTCGACGGCAGGCTTTCGGTTTTCCAAAATCGCGGAGACGAATTCATGCAGGACGAAGTAGTCCCCTCCGCCGTGGCCCGCCTGCTCGGCCAAGTGTCCCCGCTCCTTCCACAGCGGATGCTCCCATTCGCCCGCATAGTTCCAGAGCGGCTCCCACTCGGCGGAGCCGTCGGGAGACAGCCCGGGCGACCTGCCCGACAGCCAGACAAGCGGGGATTCGCCGTCATGACGAGGGGACAAATACGCCCCCTTCGTCCCCTGCAAAGCATAGTGCGTCATATTGTGCGGCCGTGCCGACTGAACGTCGAACCGCAGCGTGATCAGCACGCCTTTTTTCGTGCGGATCAGGGAGACCGCCGAATCTCCCTGCCGCCAGAAGCCGTCTCCCGCTCCGGGATGCCGTTCCCCGAACAGCTCCCGATAGTAGGCCTCGGCGGCTGCGCTTCCGGAAACGAACGTCGTCAAGCTGTCCAGCTCGTCGCCGCCGTCCCGATTAATGCCGAGCCACTGGGCAACCGGTCCGAGCGAATGTGTCGGATACGTATTGCCGTTATATTCCTTCAGCAAATCGCCCCGCCAAGTCAGTGTTCCGCTTTTGTCATGCGTAAGGACGCGAATATCGTGAATATAACCGCCTTCCACGTGAACGGCATCGCCGAACAGGCCGTGCTCCATCATGTTTTTGACCATCATATTCGGACGCATGAAGCAGTAGTTTTCCGCCATCATATAGGTGCGGTCCGTTTGCCTCGCCGTTTCGGCCAATTCCCAGCAATCCTCAAGCGTATGGGCGGCAATGACCTCGCTCATCACGTGCTTGCCCGCCCGCAAAGCCTGAATCGCCTGCCGGGCGTGAATGAACAACGGCGTCGCCAGAAATACCGCGTCGATCTGCGGATCGTCGAGCAGCTTCAAGTAGTCGTCGTACACCCGTACTTGCGGGTACTCTGCCTTCCACTGCTTCAACACAGCTTCGTTCAAATCGCAAACGGCAGCCAGCTCCGCCTTATCGGATAAATTCGCAAGCACCCTGCCGAAGGTCGCGCCGCGGCCTCCCCCTACAACGGCTAATCGAACGTTTTTGCTCATCGGTCTCGTCTCCTCTTAAACTTGCCTACTTCGCCTGCGAGCTTCGTTTCTCCAATAGAGGCAGCATAACTTTCGTCTGTTCCTCCAGCATTTTATTTACGTCGACCACTTTCTTGAAATTAGCCACCGCATTATCCCATTTTTTATTAAAATCTTCTTCATTCTTCGAGGTTAACGTCACTTTGAACGGATCGTCCCAGGACGCTCTTGTCGACCATAGCTTCTGGACTTCCGGAATGTTGGCGTATTCCGCGGACCAGGACTGGACGTTCGGTACCGGTGCAAAGCCCTTCAGCCATTTGCTCTGAAGCGGGAAAGCGATCGCTTTCGACAGCGTATCGTATTTGAACAGCTTGTTCATGACTTGCGGATTGTACTTGCTTGCGCTATTCGCCCACTTGGACACTCCGTACCAAAAGCCGGGAGTTCCTCCGTTGTACGGCATATTATTAAAGGCCAACCCTTTCGCATCCCGCCAATCCATAGCCGCACTGTCGCCCTCGACCAAATACTTTTGCAGCTTCTCGTCCTTGAATTTCCGCTGGCCGTTCGAAAGCGTCTCGTACAACCCGGCTTCCTTCGTCCCCCAGAACTTGATCTCTTCCCATTCCTCCGTAAACATCGTGTTGATCCAGTTCAGAACCTGCGGAACCTCATCCTCCTTGACCGTTTTCAAAATGGTGAGCGTGTCGAGGAATGACGGCGGTCCTTCCACATAGGACGGGAATTCCGGCCTTTGCGGCACTTGCGTATAGAAAGGAACGAATCGGAACGTTTTCCCGTTCTTGGCCAGATCTTCGTTTACTTTGTCGACCAGTCCCACCCAAGAAACCGGTACGATCGCATACTGGCCGTTCATCACTTTTTCCTTGAACTTCTCGGCATTGTGTACGAGCGATTCGGGATCGATGACCTTGTCGGTGATCATCTTGTTTTGAATTTTGGCCGCTTCTTTAAACGCCGGGTTCAAGTAGCCGAAATCCATCTTTTTCTCCGGAATATTCAGCCAGCCCGTGTAGTAGTAGCCTTTGTAACCCATCATGTCGGCGCCGAGCACGCTCAGGGCGATCCAGTTATCGCCGCCGTCGTAACCTGAAGCATATACGGGCTTATTGCCCTCCTTCAAATCCAAAGCCTTAATGTCGTACATGAATTTGATATACTCTTCCGTGGATTTGATCGGCAGTACGAAATCGTCGCCGAGCGGCGCGTTTTTCTCTTTAATCAGCTTCATCGCTTCCTCGTAGTTCATTGCCGTCGGGATCAGCTTCTTCAAAATATCGTCCCGGATAAACAATCCGTTCAGCACGGTCGAACCGGTAATTTGATTTTTGGGCATTCCATAGCCGCTAAGCAGCTCGTCGCTGACGTTCGGATCGATTTGCTTGTCGACCGGGAAAGTAAAAGGAATTCCGTATATTTTTCCGTCGATTTTGATGGAATCCCAAATGTAAGCCGGGACGTTCTTCCACACGTCGGGTGCATATTTCTGGAGCAGCTCGGGCGTCAATTCCCAGTTCAAATCGCCTTCATGCAGCTTGGCGTGATGCGCCGGTCCTTGCCCCGCCTGCGTCATCACGAGATTCGGCAAATTCCCGCTGGCCACGAGGGTTGTCAGCTTCGGCTCCCACTGCTGCCCGCCGTTTCCGTAAAACTCCTTCACCTTCACCTTCGTCTTGTTCGCCAGCCAGTCGCCCGGGATATCTTCCTTCGGCTTCTCGACGGCCTGCACATCGGTTCCTTGCGTGTTCCAAATCGTCAGCTCCAAATTCTTTTTCGGGACAAAAGCTCCGTCCGTAGTCTCTTGTCCGCCTGCCGGTTCCTTCGTCGCTTCCGGCGCCTTCTGCTTCTCTTCCGTACAACCCGCGATAATCGCTGCAAGCATCATCAGAACAATCGCCAAGCTACCCCACTTGAACTTACGGTTTCGCATTTTTCTACCCCTCTCGTCATTTCATCTATCGATCAACACGCTTGTGTTCGATCCGATACCCGCTACTCTTTTACTGCGCCGATCATGACGCCCTTGATAAAATACTTCTGGAGAAACGGATACAACAGCACGATCGGCAATGTCGCTACGATAATCGTAGCCGCTTTGACGGACTCGGGCGTTACCGTCGCTCTGGGGGCGGCCGTTCCGCCGGTCATCGCGTTAACGACCGTCATTTCGTTGACAAGCTCCGCTTCCTTGACCACTTTGTACATCACATATTGCAAGGTGAACAAATTTTTCTTCGTAACGAAATACAACGAGCTGGTCCAATCGTTCCAATGGGCGACGGCAAGCCACAAGGTGACGGTCGCCATAACCGGTAGTGAAAGCGGTAACATAATGCGGAACAAAATCTGAATTTCATTCGCGCCGTCGATCAGCGCCGATTCCTCGAGGCTTGGCGGCAACGATTGCAAATACGTGCGGATAATGATCATATAGTAAAACACGAATGCCATCGGCAGGATGTACACCAAAAAATGATTCATCAAATGCAAGTATTTATAGAGGATATACATCGGAATGAGCCCGCCTGAAATAAACGTCGGAATGATTAGGAAGAAGATAAAAAAGTTTCTCCCCGGCAGCTCTTTCTTGGAAATCGCATACGCGGCGCCGGTAATGAGCAGCAGCCCCAGAATCGTTCCCGCCAGCACCCGCAATACGGAGACGACGACCGAAGAAACAAAGCCCGCATTGCCGAACACCGTCTCATAATTCGTCCAAGTGAACACCCTCGGGTATACCGTTATGCCGCCGAAAATCGTATCCTGCCCGTCATTCAGCGAAACGGCGAGCTGGTTCAAATACGGATACAAGGTGATGACGCTTAAAAACAGCATGAACAGGATATTGAGAGCATTAAAAACCCGTTCGCTCTTATGTCTGATCATCGTTTTCTCCTTTACCAAATGCTGATATTGCTGAGCTTCTTCGCGATCAGGTTCACAACATAAACGATGAGAAAAGACATGATCCCTTGCGCCAAGCCGAACGCCGTAGCCAGCGAATAATTGCCCTGCTGCACGCCGAGTTTATAAACAACCGTATTGACGACCTGCGTCTGCTCCATCGTATACAAATTTTGAAAGCCGAAAACCTGCTCGAAATTGGACGACACCAAGCTTCCCGACGATAAAATGAAGATGATCATGACCGTCGGCCAAATGCCCGGCAGCGTAATGTACAACGCTTGCTTCCATCTTCCGGCTCCGTCCATGACGGCCGCTTCGTACAGCTGCGAATCGATCGAAGCGATTGCGGCAAGGAAAATGACCGATGACCACCCGACATTTTTCCATAGATGCGACCCGAACAGAATGCCCAGAAAATGATCCGGATCCATCAAAATATTCGTTCGCTCCACTTGTTCGCCGAGAATCATAACCTTCAGATCGTTGAAAGGACCTCCCATTTCGAAGAAGGCATAAAACAAAGCGACGACCGAGATCCAGGACAAAAAATACGGCAGATAGCTGATCGTCTGAACCGTCCTTTTGAAAAACCTGCCTCTAAGCTCGTTAAACAACAGCGCCAAAATTATCGGACAGGGGAACCCGGCGAAAAGGATAACCGAGTTGTACAGCAATGTGTTCCAAATCGCCTTCTGAAAAACCGGATCCGTGAAAATGCTTACAAAATGCTTCAAGCCGACAAAATCGCTTCCCAGAAAACCCTTGAAAATGTTGAAATCCTGAAAAGCCATCACGATGCCCAGCATCGGCGCATAACAAAACACAAGCGTCCAGATCAGCGCCCCGGAAAGAAGGACGTACAGCAGCTTATACCGGTTTATTTTCTGAATTAGCTCCATCCTCACACCCTCTACGATCGACTGTATTTTCGTTTGACGTAGCCTCATTATAAAAAAAAGAAGACTCGGTAACGAGCCTACAATCTGACGAAAACTATCAATATGTGACGAACCGTAATCAGCGAATGGCCGTCGACGACCGCATTTTTTCCTTCAATTGCTCCTCCGACAATGCCTTGATTCTAACCGTTACTTTCGTTCCGCTGCCGATTGCGCTTTCGATTCGAAGTCCGTAGTCGCCGCCATAATACGTCTGAATCCGCTTCATCACGTTCCGGATCCCGTATCCTCCGAAGCTTGCCGCATAGCTGAAATTCAGCAGCTCTCCGACCGTATCCCGATCCATCCCGCGTCCGTTGTCGATGACCTCGAACACGATATCCCGCTCCTCCAAATAGCCGTTGATTACGATCCGCGCCTCCTCTTCCAGACCGTTCAGCCCGTGCAGCACCGCGTTTTCCACAATCGGCTGAAGCAGATGCTTGAGCGTGTGAAATGCCAAAATCTCTTCTTGCACGTCGATATGCAGCGCATAATCGGCGGAATGGGCGAAGCGGTTAATTTTGACATATTCGCGGATCATGTCCAGCTCGGACGAGATGCTTATAATATTGTTTCCTTTGTTCAAAGCCGTTCTGTAGTATTTGGTCATCGCGTCGATCAGCTCGACCGTATTGCGGTCTTTGTTCCATAATGCGGTCCATTTGATAACGGACAAGGAGTTATAAAGCAGATGCGGGTTGATTCTCGCCTGCAGCAGCTCGACCTCCATCGCATTGTTCTCAAGCTTGACGCTCATCATCTCCTTGTACATTTCATTCATTCGGCTTACCAGGTCTTTGAATTTGAGCTTGAGAATCGACACCTCGTCGCTGCCCTTGATTTGAATCAATTCCTCATGCAGCAGCATATCGTCGTTGCGTTTCAGCTTGTTGATGAAATTTTCCATGTTATTCGTAATTTTTTGCGCCGTCATCCTAGAGGCAAGCAGCATGACCAGAATATAAGCGAGGAAGGAAGCCGCGACGACGGCGAAAGCGAGCGCATTTTTCAAATAAACCGCCTGTCTGGGGGTAGCGATCGTGATCGTGCTGCCGTTTTTCACTTGGCTGCTCGCCATAAAATAGTCGTCGGCAGACACGCGGCCCGGATCAATCTCGTTTCCGTCCGGGCGGTTCGCCTTGTGCATCGGTCTTCCGTCCGGAAGCGACGAGTAAATGATGCCGTTGTCCGGAACGCCCATTGAATCCATGATCGTTTCGAGCGCTTTATACGGAATGTTAACCTCCAAAATGCCCACCGAATTCGTCGTATTCACAATATTCCGGTAAAACGTCAAGTACGGCAGATCGTTTTTAATCGTCGGCTCCGGTTCCCATACGATTTCGGTCGGGGCGGCCAGCCTGGCTCGCGCGACCGCTTCATGGCCTTCCAGCCCGGCCATGCTTTCGAAAAATTTGCCTTCGAACAACTTCTCATTGTAGGCATGGATAATGTATGGGCTTTTGACGTTCCCGGTATAAGCCTCGCCGATCATCGCATTGACGTTATCGATGAAGTAGAACATTTGCTCCAGATCATACGAATAATCCTTATCGATGTTGTTGATCAGATACTTGTTCGTAATGATGTAGCTGCTTTTATCGATATACTTGACGATCGTTTCGTTGATCGCGTCGACGGTTCGGTTCAATTTATCCGTAAGCTCTCCGCGGACCTCCATCGTATTTTTCTGGTACGTATAGACGGACAAATAAACGGCGATGATCAAAAAAGGGACGGAAGTGAATAAGATCAAGTTCCGGAAAATTTTATTTCTGATCATGCTTGTCCCTGAACTGCTTCGGTGTCACGCCCGTATACTCCTTAAAGACGGAAGTGAAATAAGAGGTCGTTTTGTAGCCGGTTTTCTCGGAAATCTCGTAGATTTTCATATAGGGGTCCAAAAGCAGCCTTTTTGCGGCTTCCATCCGCTGCATGAGCAAATAATCGAATATCGTCTGGCCGGTTTGCTGTTTGAAAATAAAATTGGCATGGCTCGCGCTGATGTACAGCGGACCCACGATTTGACCCACATTTTCGATTTCGGCATAGCTGTCGTCAATGATCGCCTTGATGTCCTCGATCACTTTACGGTACCTCCCGCTCCCCGTTTTGTTAACGGAGGACCGGACGGTTTCGATGATGCCGACGAGCCAACGTTTGATATCCTCGATCGTTTCAAACCGCTGCAGCTTGTCCCAAATATCGATATCGTTGCCGAATACGGAGCCGTAGCTTTCGTTTCTTTCCAGCAAAATCATCTGCATGATTTGGGTTATAGAGTAGGTGAGATTTTTTACGTACGTCTCGGAAAAACGGATGTCCGCATCGTAGCATTGATCGATAAAGGACACGATATCGTCTTCCTCTCCGTTCTCCAGCAGCCCTTCCAGCTTCCGTTTAATCTCCAGAATGTTATACTGGGAATCTTCATTCGGCGCCACCGCTTCGGAGGCCATGATGATCCGGTTGCCGCTGCTGTAAAACTTCGATTTCACCGCGTATTGCGCCATCTCGTAAAGCTTGGGCAGCTGCCCGGAACGGCTCGAAATATCGCTGATTCCAAGCGTAACGTTCAAGCTTAAGCTGTCGTTCGCCATGTCCTTGCACCGATTCGCCGCTTCGACGATCCGATTCCATAAAGCCTCGTTCTCCGGCTCCTGAACAAGGAGGATAATGGCAGCGCTGTTGAACGCCTGACTTGACCAATAACCGGCAAACTCGTTCAAAATCGTATCTTCCGCGCATTTTTGCAGTTTAACCTGCAGCAAATGCCGTTCTTCGGCCGTCAGGTTTCCAAAAAGCGTCTCATAATTGTCTATCTGCACAAAAAGGACCGAGCAGCCTTCCTGCAAATCTTTCATACCCAAATACTGCATCCGTTCCCGGATATCCGCTTCATTCTCGAATTTCCCGGACAGCAGATCCCGGATCAATTGCTCCTGGAGCACCGGCATACTCTCTTGAATACGCCTTCGCAACAGCTCGTCGCTTTGCGTCTTTTCCAGCTCCTGCTCCTTTACATGCTTCACCTTGAGGAGCGATTCGGTCAGCTCGGTTAAATCGATCGGCTTCAAAATATAGCCGTAAACCTCCAAATTAATCGCGCTTTTCAAATAATCGAAATCATCGAAGCAGCTCATGAAAATAAACTTCGTTTCGGGCAGCTCCTCTTTTATTTTTTGCGTCATTTTTAATCCGTCCATAACGGGCATGGCCACGTCCGTCAAAATAAAGTCAGGCCGCACCTGCATCGCCTGCTTGTACCCGTCCTCGCCGTCAACGGCAAGCCCGGCTACCTCTATGCCGAGCTGCTCCCAGTCGATCAAGCCGCGAATCCCTAAACGATCCGCGCGATTGTCATCCACAATAAGAATCGTGAACATGTGCGTCTCTCCCATTTTTTCGGTTTCTCTAATCATACTCGAAAACGCAAAAATGTGTAGCGCTTACATTACAACTTCCAAATTATTCTACGAATTTGAGAGATTTAACGAGCAAATCGAAGGAATCATTTTCTGAAAATGCTCCTATCCATTGCAGCGTCGAACAACCTTATAAAGCGAACATGTGTTTTTAACGTTTGACCCCTCCGAGAAGGAATTGCTACGATAATGACACTTTCTTTTGCGGAGGGGAACGTGTTAGATGCCGAGAATACCCGATTGGTTCGCGTTTTTTGCCAAACAGCTGGCACGCTCGAAGAGCGCGTTCCTGTTCATTACCTTGTTGACCGTGACGGGTGCGGCATGCGGAGCGGCGGCCCCTCTGCTCATCGGAAAAATGATGGATACGATTGCGCATAACGGCGGAGAAGGCTTGCTCCCGATCGCCCTTATCCTGCTGGGAGCCTTGCTGCTGACGGAGTTTTGCGCCGCGGTTCGCACCTATGTGTCGGCCAAAACGATGGTCGGACTGACCTACGCGCTGACCGAAGAAACGCTGGCAGCCGTCCTCCGCACCGCCTCGGATTTTTTTACGAAGACTCCGCGCGGCGAGCTGCTTCAACGATGCACCCAGGATACGAAGGTCATCCAAAAATTCGGCCTCTCCACTCTCCCCGCCTTTGTGCAGGAGCTTCTGCTTGCTTGCGCGGCGATCGTTTTCATCGTTCGATGGAACTGGCAGCTCGCTGTTATTCTGCTTGCCTCCTTCGTTCTTCTTTTTGTCCCGGTTCAGTTATACGGCCGGAAGCGCGGACTAGTCCGTAAGGAGCTGGCTGGTCATGACGCTCGTCTACGGCAAAGTTTGCTGGAGAGACTGGAGTCGCTGCAGCAGATTAAATTGTACGGAACCGAACGCAAGGAATTCGAGGCGGTTGCGGCCGAGCAAAGCAAATGGGCCGATCTCATGTATCGGGACGGGATCGTCGACAGCTGGTATCGAACGTTTCCGCGAATTCCGGATTCGTTAGCTCCTGCACTTGTCTTCGTTTTCGCCGGTTGGCAGATGATCGCCGGACAAGCTACGATCGGGCAGCTAGTGACTACGATCGCCTTCATCCCCGCCCTGAATGCGCCGGTGCGTTCGTTTTTCGGGCTGTACGTGAGTTTTGCCGACATCAAGGTTCGGATTGAAGGAATTTTGGAGTATTTGCGTCTTCCTGTGGAAAGGGGGAAACGCGACGGTCTGCTCAAACAGGAAGATTTTCGCGGTCAGCCGATTTCGTTCGCAGGGGTGCATACTTCCGGGGAACGCGGTGAAGTGCTGCGCAATCTTACGTTTACCATTGCACCGGGAGAGCATATTGCGATCGTGGGACCAAGCGGTGCCGGTAAAAGCACACTGCTTAAGCTTCTGCTTAGGCTGCAAGAGCCGACCGCAGGCGAAATCCGCATCGGCGGCGTCCCGATTAGCGAACTGGATGCGACTTATTTAAGGAGCCGAGTCGGCTATGTTATGCAGGAGGGATTTTTGTTCCGCGGCAGTCTTTATCACAATCTGACCTATCTCGGAGAGGCCGAGCGCGAGTCGCTGGACATGTGGATGGAAGCTGTAGGGGCCGAAGATATTGTCGCCAAGCTTTCATCAGGCTATGATTCCGATATCGGCTCGAACGGCGATCTGCTTTCGGGCGGACAACGTCAACTCATAGGTTTGGTACGCACAATGCTGGCAAATCCCGACCTGCTGCTGCTTGACGAAGCGACTTCCTCGCTGGATCAGAAAAGCGAGACCGCCGTACTCAACGCACTTGCAAAGCATACAAGTGGCGTCACTCGGATCAGTGTTACACATCGTCTCCGTGGCGCTGCACGGGCTGACCGGATTCTCGTCATGGATAATGGCGAGCTGACTGAGGAAGGTACTCACGAAGAGCTTCTGCGCAGAAACGGCTTGTACGCCAGGCTGTTGAAGGAAGAAGTCAACCTGGCTGCGAAAGAAGCGGCTGCTGCATATGCCGATCCGCCTGGAGGTGAGCGCCATGAAAACGAGCATGACTCCGTCTCCGTTAGCCGATAACCGCCATGCCGCGGCCGGTTACGCGCGGAAATACTTTCTGCCTTACTGGTTGAACGTAGTACTCATCCTCATGAAAAATATGATCGGAGCTCTCCTGCACATCATACCTCCATTCTTATCCAAATACGTGCTGGAGACCGTCCTTCCCCAGCAAAACTGGAATCTGCTGATTGTCGTCTGCATCTGTATGGTGGTTGCGCCGATCACGGGAAGCATCATGATTATATGGGAGAATATGTGGGGACGCTTCATGCTCACGCTATCCGGCAAAGGCCGCGCAGACTTGTACAATGGGATTCAGCATCGCCCGCTGGAATGGCTGCGTCATAATCGGATCGGCGATTTGCTGACACGTATCCTTGACGATACGCATTTTATTACCGGCATGGTTAACGGACATCTCGGATTTATGCTATTTCACGTTGTGACGATCATCGTAGGCTCATCGATTTTGTTGGCGCTGCAGCCCTTACTGGCATCCGTCGTTCTGATTCTATGGGCCTTACAGGCATGGATGATGTCGAGTTACGGCCGGCAGATCAAACGAAAAGCAGCCGATACGGCCCGCCACAACTCCGTCGTTTCCGAAACTTTACGCGAGCTCGTATCCGGTGCCGCTTTCATTAAATCGGCGGGTCAAGAAGCCAAGGCGCTCCGGAAGGTCAAGGAATGTCTTCGGCAGGAATGGGAACATACGAGCCGCGGTATCGTTGCAGAACACCGGGTTCGATTGGTCAATGCGGTTCTGAATGCAGCCGTTCTTGTCCTCATGTATACGGCCGGTGGATGGCTTGTGCTGAAGGAGAGCATAACCGTAGGTTCCTTGGTAGCTTTCATAGCCGTCTATAACTGGCTTCGGCCATTCGGTATGTCGATGATCGATATGACCTTAACTACTTTGAAAATATGGCCTTCCTTTGATCGGATAACGGAAATCGCCTTTTCCCCGGCGCCGCCTCATGAAGGTGTAACACCGAACGGAATTGTCACATTGGAGGTAAAAGGGATCGCATTCCGGCACGGAAATCGGGCTGTGCTGAACGATATCAGCTTTCAAGTTAAACCAGGTGCGATCATATCCATAGTCGGTCATCGGGGTTCGGGAAAATCGACGCTCGCCGACCTGCTGCTCAGGCTGCGGGAACCGGAATCAGGTAGTATTAGCCTAAACGGCACTCCGCTAGCGGATATCGATTCGGCTTGGCTAAGGCGTTCCGTACTTTGCGTAACGCAGGATGTCTTGCTGCGAAGCGGAACGATTTTGGACAATATTTTGTATGGCAGCGAAGAGAGTGAGCCGGAGACCATTCGCGAAGCTATCCGCATCGCGGAGTTGGAGGAGTGGGTATCTCGCCTTCCGGACTGCTTGCAAACCCGCGTCGGCGAACAAGCGCTGCAAATTTCAGGCGGGGAACGGCAAAGGATCAGCATCGCACGCGCGCTGCTTCGCAGACCTGCCATACTTATTTTGGATGAAGCAACCTCAGCGCTGGATCAAGGAACCGAACGAAGATTGCTAACCCGTTTGATCGAGAATATGAAAGGAACTACCTTTCTCTTCATCACTCACCGTCTCGACATCGCCCTGCGCTCGGACGAGATCCTGGTAATGAACGAAGGCCGGCTTGTGGAAAGAGGAACACACTATGAGTTGATTAGACACCCTGGCATCTACCGGGAGTTGTGGAAAGAGCAGGATAAGCGGTAGTCGTGCAGTTCCCAGCGCGGTGTGGCGTTGCATCTTGGCGGTCAACCAGAGGTAAGAATGGCAGTCCGGAACTAGACTAGAGCCGGACTGCCGTCGGTTTCTATTACGTATGCCTCAACGAAGCTAACGTTGCAGTTAGTCGTCCAAACCTGGATAATTCCCGACATGGATAAGGTTTCCCGCGGGATCTTTAACGGTGAATTCCCCACTAACGCATATGTTAGGTCTACTTATTCGCACATTCGCAAACCATTAGTTTATTTCCATCCGGATCCTGAAACACAAACCATCTTGCATCTATAATCTCTGTTACAAGAGTTACCCCATGCTCCCTCATGAATTGGTAGGCCTCGTGAATATCATCAGTAGGCAAACTGATTGCAGGCGTCTGGTAAGCGGGAGGTCCCTCCGGTTTGTTTCCGCCCCACATCGGCATTTCATCCAAGATTAAATCCGGTCCGCCTATGGGCAGCACATAAAGATGACCATTCACCACCTGACCCGATTCCGGTAAGCCAAAAATTGTCGAGTACCAGCTTTTGGCCGCTTGAATGTTGCGTACCGGAATGTAAATGCCTTGAACCTTGCCCCGAATTGGACTTTTCGTATGAACGACAGCCCCCTCTTTCGATGGTCGAACGGGAATATAAATATCCAACTCGGAATCGGGA
This sequence comes from Paenibacillus contaminans, assembly GCF_003285015.1. GTDB lineage: Bacteria > Bacillota > Bacilli > Paenibacillales > NBRC-103111 > Paenibacillus_V > Paenibacillus_V contaminans. Next base: position 61,511 of record NZ_QMFB01000046.1, read on the forward strand.
TGATCGGGAACTAGGAAGCGAGAATCATAAACTTGAAAATCGTATTGGCTCGAGTATTCGTATCCGGAAGAAGGCAGCCATTTGGAATGAAAGTAACTATATGAATCTGCAAGAGATTTAAGGCTTCCTTTATGCGTAACCACAGCATATTGTTGAACTGGAAACGTTCGAGTTATCATTCCTTCCGGCACTTCTTCAGCTGCACTTACTTGATATCCGGCAATAAACGCATAGTTTTCAAACCCGGAGAAGCCATCAGGATAAATGCTGACCCCGTACCTGTTGTTGCTAACGGGATCGTGGATTTCGTCCGCACGATTCAAGAAAGTGGAGAAAAGCTTGCCGATCGTGTTGTTTTTGCGTGCGTTTGCCTTAGAGGTTTTACACGACAAGCCGATGATTGTAAAAGCTTCCTTCGATTCGAGCTTGATTGCCGGGACGTTTTTTGTCATGGCGACATCTCCTTGTAAGATGGTGAGAACATGATATCCTGGACCTGTCATTCCTTTTATGGATATGATATCCAACATTATAACAAACAAATGTTCGGTACAGGAAGATATATTTCTCTTTTTCTTACGTCCTAGCATCGGTGATGCCGCTATGATTAACCAACAAGGTTGGCTAGCTGAAAAAGCGTCGGCGCTATCTTCCCTGGATTCAATTGGCTTCTAGCGAATTCCAGGTCAAAAGTAATGCACAAACAAGCTATAAACGATAAAAGACTTTGGCTAAAACGAGTTGATCGAGTACGATTTCTCGTCCGCTAGCCCGTGTCTGAAGTGTTAATGAGGAAAACATTATTGATAATGAGGCAAACCTCACTGTTTTTCGCAGAAATCCGGTGTTTCAGAGAGATAGTAAGGAGAAGGTTATTATTAGTGAGGCAAATCAAATTGATAGCATTCCTGTAGGTGCTAAGATTTCGGCTTTGAATAGTACGAGCACCCTCTGTATAGTAGATCA
>NZ_QMFB01000047.1 GCF_003285015.1 Paenibacillus contaminans
CTGCGAATGAGCGAGCATTCGTGAGAAAACCGCTACGAACAGAGGGAGTTGCGTTTGCCTCATTAACTCGCCGAAACACTGTTTTCGGCGAGAGATAGAGTGGCTTGCCTCACTGATAGTTGCGTTATCCTCACTAGTTCGCCGGAACACGGTTATCGGCGAGAAATAGTGAGGCTTGCCTCACTGATAGTTGCGTTATCCTCACTAGTTCGCCGGAACACGGTTTTCGGCGAGAAATAGTGAAGCTTGCCTCACTGATAGTTGCGTTATCCTCACTAGTTCGCCGGAACACGGTTATCGGCGAGAAATAGTGAGGCTTGCCTCACTGATAGCCTTTGCCTTACTAATCTTCTCGGACACAAGTCATCAACGGCAATGCAGTTGCATCTTTTGCTCGGAAGTTTTCGCCGTCCCTTGACCGTGCGGCAAATCCTGCTCTGTCCGTGCCCTTACCCGGCATGCTCCTTGCGGAATTTAACGGGGGTCACCCCGTATTTTTCTTTAAACAGCATGCTGAAGTAAGGGAGATTGTAATAGCCGAGCGAGTTGGCGACGTCGGTAATATTCATTTTTTTGTCGTTGATCAGCAGCTCCCGCGCTTTTTGCAGCTTGTGGCCGGTTACGAAGCTCGAGAAATTGACGCCGGTGCTTTCTTTGAAAATTTTGCTCAGGTAGTTGGCCGTAATATGAAATTGCTCCGCCACGCTGTTCAGCGAAATGTCTTTATCGATGTTGTCTACAATGTACTGCGAAATGTTCGCGACGAACTGCTCGTCGATCGAGCTGACGCGCGCGCTCATCCATTCCGTATAGCGGGCGGCAAGCGAGAGGAACCATTGCCGGCAGTCTTCGAGCGACTCCATTTCCCGAAGCTTGGCGAGCATCGTATGCTTATCCAGCTCGCTGTCCTCGATCCGGCGTTCCTGAACGGCATGACTGAATATGGTTAGCACTTGCATAAGTATGTTTTGCACATACATGTAACTGACTTTTTCCTCCTGCAAAAAGTTGAAAATATACGTCAGCTGATTGGTGAGCTGCGTTTTTTTGCTGGTTTTCAAGTGGGAAAGCAGCTCGTCGAAAACATCCGGCTCCATATATTTCCCGCCATTCTCCTGCTGCCGCACCAGATCCGGCGTGAACAGCCGGCCATATCCGCATATAAAGCCGTACTGCAAGTAATGGTCCGTCTGCTTATACATGTGCTGCAAGCCGGAAATTTGCGGAGTATGTTCGCTTATCGCCATATTGCATTTGAGACCGGCGTGCTCGTTGCACAGCTCGAGAAGAAGATGGGGCTCGCGTAAAATTTTCTCGCTGCTGTCGAAGTTCACGACGGACACGATCCGGTTCTGGCTGACGGAGATGCTCCGGCACGAGCTTTCGCCCGTAAAATAACCGTCGATCGCTTCCATCAAGGTGAAGATGACGAACTCCCGCTGCTTGGGGGAGAGCCCTACGAGCTCCTTCGGTTGTATTTCCGTAGCCATGATCAGGAAGCCGTCATGCTTCCATTCCACACCTGCGACCTTCAGCTTTTCGCGTATCTCCTCTTCCGTGCCCCCGTAATCCCCATTGATTAGCAAGTCGAATAACATTTTGTGCCGGATTACCGGCTGATTGTGCTGAATGGTCCCTTCCATTTCTTCCATCTTGCTGGACAAGCTCGTGATGACTTTGTCGATAAAGGTGATTTCATTCATATTGTCGTAGGACAAATTGAACTTCCCGGCTGCCGTGTTCATCAGTTGGCGGATGGGCTTGTGCACGTTTTTCGTAATGATGCGAAGCCCTGCGAGCGTAAATAAAACGACCGCAATCAAAATGGCTACGGCAAACTGCTTGGCTACCGATAATTGTTTATTTAAGGCCTCGATCGGCGTGACCGAGATGTACTTCCAATTGTGAATCGTCGAAGAAATCCAGGAAACCCCTTGCATGTGACCGTCCAACTGTACGGTTGTAAAACCCTCCTTCCGTTCCGCCATCTCGTTCATAAAAGGAAGATCGTGCGCTGTGCCGTTTAACGCATTTTTATCGCTGTGCGCAAGAATATCGCCGGCCTGATTGATGATGCCGAGATCGTAATCCATCCGGGTATACTGATTGATCGCCTCCAGGAAGCGCTGCTCGTCGATGTTGACGATGACGGCGCCCGTTTTCTCCGCGGCTGACTTGTACAACGGCAGCGAATAGGCGAGGGTGAGGACCGGCCGGTCGCTCCACACCTTGCTGTTCTCGCGCGGGCTGTTCCAATATACGTTGTCGTTCGAGGCCATCACCTTTTGAATCGGATCGACCTTAATATACCGCTGATTGTAATTGTCCGGATCGGAAGCGTTAAAGACGACTCCTTCCCGAGAGGATATGAGCGTATCATCCGATATCCGATAGATGTAGATCGAATCGATAAAGTTGTTATGTTGGGCATAATCCGACACGATGCCATATAAATCGACGATCATAGCCGGATCGAAGGTTGCCGAGCCCGACAAAAACGTATTAATGCTGTTCTCCCTATTAATGGAGACGAACCGTTCGAAGATGAAAGACTGCAAATTTGCGAGCCTCGTATCCGCGGCAATTTGGACTTGGGTCAAAAATCGTTTGTTGGAAATGTTGATTTCCTTGGATAACGTCTTGTTGAAGTAGGAGATCAGGATCAAGGTAATGATTCCGATGACGAAGATCGCAAAAGCGGAATACAAAACGAGCATTTTTCTGTACTGGTTTCGATTGAAAAGGACAGTCCATCTCTGTGTCTTTTTATGCGGCATCCGACATCCCCCTCTAAACGGCTAAACGAAATGACATGCTTATAAAGCTGTCAGCGCTTTCATGGACAGCTTACCTAGATGTTAGCACGTAACCGGGAGAACGACAAACCTAGAATAAAAAAGTAGCGTATATCTCTAATTTTTCGTTGTTTTCGTTTTTTCGAATTCCCCAAAATAACAGCGGATTTCGTAAGTTTTTCGGACTGCACAGCGAATCATTAAGCGGTTACATTAAACCTATCAGCAAATGGATCAACAAAATTCATGCAACAGGAGTAAAGGAGAGAAATACCAGATGACTGCAATGAGCCCGGAAGCGCCGACTTCCGGAAAACCGATTCTTCACAAGGAAATGCACAGGCGCAAAGGAATGCTGAAGGAATATTATACGCATCGTTACTTGCTGCTCATGCTTGTTCCAGGAATTCTTTATTATATCGTTTTCAAATATCTTCCGATGTACGGCATCATCCTAGCGTTCAAGGATTTTCGAATTATGGAAGGCGTATTCGCGAGTCCCTGGATCGGGTTCAAGCATTTTTCCGATATTTTGGATTCGCCCGATTTTTGGTTCGTGTTCCGCAACACCTTGGTGCTCAGCTTCTATAAGCTCATCTTTTCATTCCCGGCTCCGATCATTCTTGCGCTTCTGCTTAATGAGGTAAGGGCTGCTTTCTTCAAAAAGTTTATACAAACGATTACGTATTTGCCCCACTTCCTGTCGTGGATCATATTGTCAGGGATTTTGATGAATGTGCTTTCACCTTCCACGGGCATCGTCAACGTCATTCTGACTTCGCTCGGCTTCGATCCGATTTTCTTCTTCGGCGATGCGGACTGGTTCAGAACGCTGCTTGTCAGCTCCTCCATATGGAAAGAAGTCGGCTGGGGAACGATCATTTACTTGGCGGCGCTAGCGGCAGTCGATCCTCAGCAATATGAAGCTGCCGTATTGGACGGCGCCAACAAGTTTCAGCAGACGATACACGTCACGCTGCCGGCTATTTTACCGATGATCATCATCATGTTTATTTTCGCGATCGGCGGCATTGTGAATGACGATTTCGACCAAATCTTCAATATGTATAACCCCGCCGTGTATTCGGTTTCAGACGTGTTATCCACCTTCGTTTATCGAATGGGGCTGGAGAACATGATGTACAGCTTCTCGACTGCGGCAGGCTTATTCAAAAATATTATCGCGTTTGCATTAGTTATCGGAACAAACTATATCGTGAGAAAATACAGCGAATACGGGCTTTGGTAAGGGGGGAAATGCTATGAAGCTAACATCCGGAGAGAAGGTTTTTCAAGGCTTTAACTATGTGTTCCTGGCTTTGCTCGGGCTTGCTACGATATATCCGCTATGGGAGGTTGTCCGCATTTCCCTCAGCACGCCTGCCGAAGCAAGCCGTATGGCGTTTGCGCTGTGGCCGAAAGAGATTTCATGGGACGCCTACAACCACGTGCTTAACAATTCGTTTATATGGACCGGCTACAAAAACACCATTTATAGAATGGTGCTCGGGACCGCAATCCAAATGGTGCTTACCGTCTTGGTTGCCTATCCGTTGTCGCGCAAAAAGCTGCCGCACCGTTCCGCTTTTACGCTGTTTGTCGTATTTACGATGTTCTTCTCGGGCGGACTGATTCCGGAGTATTTACTCATCCAGCATTACTTGCATCTGGGCAACACGATTTGGGCTTTGGTTTTGCCGCCCGCAATCAATACGTTCTCCATGCTGATCGTGCGCAACTATTTTATGGCCATCCCGCATGAAATCGAAGAGTCCGCCAAAATAGACGGCGCCAGCGATCTTAGAATATTGTCGTATATCATGGTTCCGCTTTCGATACCTATTCTCGTCACCATAGGCTTGTGGTCGCTCGTCGCACACTGGAACGCCTGGTTCGACGCTTTGATTTTTATAAGAAACGGTACGGACTATCCGCTTCAGATGGTTCTTCGCAAGATTATTATCGAAGCGACTCCGATGTTCGACGGTACGGCCGGCAGCGACGTGTCGGTCAATATTGCGGCGGAAACGATCAAAGCGGCATCGATCATCGTCGGTACCCTGCCGATTGTGATGATCTATCCGTTCATTCAGAAATATTTTATCAAAGGCGTTATGATAGGCTCCCTCAAAGGCTAACGCCAAAAGGCCGGTCCGTCGTTTGCGCGATCGGCCGGCCGGCAAAGCACTGCCGCGGCTTATGCCGCTCAATATTTAGATTTACCTCGCAAGAGGTTTATCTCATATAATACAAACTTAAGGAGGGTTTTACATGCAAGAAAAGAAAAAGATCGGCGCCTTGTTGCTATCCGTTTCGGTAGCGATGGCGGCGCTGGCCGGCTGTGCCGGCGGAGACAAAAATACCGGTGCTTCGGGATCGCCATCCCCTTCGTCCAGCGTGAAGCCGGCTGAAAGCGCGAAGCCGGAGGAGCCGGTCAAGCTCACGATCAAGCCGCAGAACGATAAGCAGCAGGATCCGAACTCGGCGGTTACGAAAGAAATCGAGAAATTGTTCAATGTCAAAATCGAGTACGTCTATTTGGATCGCAGCAAGGATGCCGAGCTCCTGAACCTGCGTATTTCCTCCGGCGAGATTCCGGACGTCATGATGCTGAGCCCCGCATTGTTCAGCTCGTACAGCCAACAGGGCATTTTGGCCGAAATTCCGATGGATCTGATCGAGAAGCATGCGCCGACTTGGCTGAAGCAGGTGAAGCAGAACGGCGGCGAGAACATTCTGGAATTTTATAAAGTAAACGGCAAGCTTTACGGTCTTCCGATGATTACGTCGGATGCGTACAACTACGTTCCGATCTGGCGCGACGACTGGCTGAAAAACGTCGGTATCGATAAAATTCCGGCTTCGCTGAAGGAAGCTGAAGAAGCATTCTACAAATTCGTCAATGAAGATCCGGACAAAAACGGCAAGAAGGATACGTATGCGCTTTCGAACTTCGGCATTAAAGCCGTATACGGCGCTTTCGGCTTGCAGCCGAGCATTTGGATGGAGCGCGACGGCGGCGTGAAATACAGCTCCTTGCTTCCTGAAATGAAGGATGCGCTTACGCTTTTGAATAAATGGTACAAAGACGGACTTATCGATCCGGAATTCATAACCGGCGAGAACAAAGGCCAATATTGGGCAAACACGGTATCGATGTGGAACGGTAAAATCGGCTTCAGCGTACCGGGAACTTATTACCACGTCAATCCTAAGCTGAATCCGGACGATCCGAGCGATCTGGGCTCCGGCAACTGGCAGAACTTCAAGAAGCTCCAAGGCGAAAGCGCAACGTATGCGCCGGGTATGCCGCTGGTCGGTCCTACCGGTCTGAGCGGTATCGAAAAATGGGGCGTAACGAGCGGCTCTGCGGTCGGATTGGGCAAAGACGTAGCGAAAGATCCTAAGAAAATGATCAAATGGCTGGAAATGATCGAGAAGCTCAACACGGACGAGGAGTACTACAGACTTGCGCAATTCGGGATCAAGGGCGAAATGTGGGATATCAATCCGGTAACGAGCCTGCCGACGATGAAAGAAGAGTTCAAGGACAAGAAGGGCATTATTGCAGCGGGTCCGAGCGGTACGGCATTCCAAATGTCCAACTTCGACATGGTGCGCAAAAACACGATGAGCCCTCAGCTGCTCGAATTTGCGAAGAAATATGCGATGGTAACGGACAAGTACGAGCAAGTCGTTTGGGCGGCTCTGCCTTCTGACGGCAAGTACAAAGCGAATCTCGACAAGAAGATCGGCGAAACGACCATTCAATTCATTACCGGCCAGAAGAAGCTGGACGAGTGGGACAAGTATGTAGAAGAAATGAATACGAAGTACGGCTTGAACGAGCTGACGCAAGAAGCGAACGACTGGTACACGAAGTATAAGAAGAAATAAAGAACTTCTAGAGGGAACGGGCTTGGATGAGAGACAAGCCCGTATGCCCCTCTATGAACACTTTTAATTGGAGGGTTGAATACTATGCCAATCATAGGAAAATCGCATCTTAAGAAACCGCTGGCTATTATGTTGGCTTTATTGCTCCTATTCTCACTATTCCCGGCTTCACTTTCGAAGGTATCGTCGGCGGCGGAAGGCCCGGTTGTGGGCAATCTGCTTCCCAACAGCGGCTTCGAAGACCTTTATGCCGATACGACGGACGGCAAAGAAAGACCGACGGGCTGGAAGGTTTGGGGCTCGGCCGTTTATGAATCCGTTTACAGCCCGGCCCCGGTACGCAGCGGAACTTACAGCGTGAAGCTAACGGATGCGAGCAGCACCAGCACATACGGAATAACGACGGACAGGGTCGATGTAACCCCCGGCAATCCGTATAAAGCATCCGTTTATACGTTTAACGAATCGGGTACTTCGAATATTTATCTGAAATTTTACGATAGTGCAGGTAAAGATGCAGGCAGCATAAACACGGAGAATAAAACGTCGAAGATTTGGTCGCTCATGGAGGTTGAAATGAAAGCCCCTGCCGGAGCGGTTAAAGCGGAGATTTTGTTGGTGCAGGGTAAAGCGAACGTTGGCGTCGCTTATTTTGACGATGCTTTTCTGGGCGTATCCGTTCCTGCGGATCCGAACTTGAATTTTGAATTGGTAACGGACGGTAAACCTACGAGGTGGGTACCATGGGGAAATCCGGATAACGCTCGTTCAGTGACCGATCGGGTATATGAGGGGCAATACAGCCTTAAGGTAAGCAATCCCGTATACGGTACAAGCAGCGGGATGACCAGCCCGGCTTTGCCGGTTGAGCCCGGCAAGGAATATCGTTCCTCGGTTATGGCTTTTAGCGAGCCGGGAAGCTTTTCGGAAATGTACGTGCAGTTTTATGACAAAGCGGGGACGAGAATCGAACCCGACGTACGGATCGGCGGGACGTATAAGACAGGAAGCTGGGAGCAGATCGTCATCGATGCCATAGCTCCTGCAAATGCCGTAACGGCCAAGCTGTTGATGTATATGAACACAAGCAATGTCGGCTCGGTACATTTCGATAAAGTCGAGTTCGGATTAAAGCAAAATGAAACGGTACGCGAGTTTCCTGTACTTGTAACGGACCATCCGCGGCTGTACTTCACGAAAAACGATATGGCGGATATGCGTGCGCGTGCAGCTGACGATACGACGAAATATTTCGGCACAACCGGCTATCAGATATGGACTCAGCTTGAAAAAGCGGCGCAATCCTACATGAATGAAACGAGCTTCACTCTTCCTTATTACGGCGGACTTAATGTAACCTATGCGCTGCCGCCTGTGCAGCCGGAAGTCAGGCCGGATCCTCCGGGATGGAATTCGAGCGGCCGTTATCCGTACTGGCCGGCAATGAGCGAGGCGATCGAAGTTCGTTTGAATGTTTTGAGCATGGCTTATGCAGTAACGCAAAATCGGGCTTACGGTGAAAAAGCGCTCTCCTATATGCTTTCGGTTGCCAATTGGAATGCATGGACGGATCCGTCGTACGCTTGCGGCAACTCCTGCTTGGACACGGCGCATTTGACGCTGGGCATGACGATGGCGTACGATCTCGTTTACGACTTGATGGCGGACTCAGAAAGAGCAATCATCGAGAATGCGCTCGCAACTAAAGGTCTGGAGCCTTTGTACAAAGACTCCAATAACAAGGTGGACAACAACTTCCAAGCATTGCGCACGTCGGCTCTCGTAATCGGCGGATCCGCTTTGCTCGGCAAGCATCCGAATGCCAACAAGTATTTGGCGAGAGGAACGGATTATTTTGACTGGTACCTGGATGTGCGGATGTCTGGGCATCAGGAAGGTCTTATGTACACCGATTATTCCATGGAGCATATTATCCAGGCTGTCGATGTCGTATCGCGCACAACCGGTTTGGAGGAGTGGATCAACCATCCGTTCCTGAACGACTTCCTCGTTCGCTGGGCGGCTTATTTCCAAGCGCCGGGCGGCGGCGGACTTGCGAATTTCTCCGACTCCAACCAAATGAACTATTTGATGCTGACCATGTCCGTACTCAACAACTGGCTGGATAACGGAGCTGCCGGCTGGTATATGCAAAATGCGGGCGGCAATCCGAACATGCTGACGAGGTTTCTGCAGTTTAACCCATCGGCTAAAATAACCGTTCCGGAGCAGTGGCCGAGTTCGACCGTGCTGGATACGATCGGCTGGGCGGCGTTGCGCTCGGGCTGGAAAGAAGACGACATGCTTCTTGCTTTCATCGCCAACCGTTCGACAATGGGCCATAACCATTACGATCAGAACAGCTTCCAAATAGCGGTGAACGGCACATGGATCGCTTCCGATCCCGGATATGCGGATTTTTCGGCCGGCCCCAAAAATGACTTTACGATGAAGCTGGGTCACAGCACGATTCAGGTAGACGGCAAAGGGCAATCGTCCAAAGGCGGCGGAACGATGACCAAGGGGATGCTTGCGCCTGGCTACGATTATGTGAAAGGATCCGCTGCCGGAGCGTACGGGAATCCGAAGCTGGATAAATTCGACCGGCATATCGTTTACGTCAAACCGGATTACTATGTCATCTTGGACGATTTGAAGGCGGACGTGCCTCGAAGCTTCGACTGGGTTCTGTTCAACGGCGGCGTTACGGAATTTGCCGTAGACGGCAAACAAGGACAATTCAGTACCCCGGCGGCGGGCAACGATCTTTTTATCAATAACGGCAAGGCAACATTAAACGCGAAGTTTTTGAGCCAGACACCGCTGAATATGACAGTAGGCATGTATCCGGGAGCGGAAACGTACGGGAACTATACGAAGGTCGCAAGCCATGAGAAGTCGGATCAGTACCGGTTCTTAACGGTTTTGAAGGCGCAAGCCGCTCCTCCGACGGGTTCGGTTTATATGAAAGATCTTCTTCCGCCTCCAGATACGTCAGGCAAAGAGTATAAAATCGTTTCCGCGCTCGGTCAAAGCTTGGTATTCTACCGCAGCACGGAGCAGGGCGATTACATTACATTCGAATTCGACGTGAAGGAGTCCGGCAACTACAAACTGAACGGGCATTTCTTCAAAAACACGGTTTACGGCAAATGGCAAACGTATATCGACGGGGTAAAAGCCGGCGAAGTGTATGACGGGTACGGAGCGGCAGTCGCTCCCGCCGATCCTTTCCCGCTTGGGGAAATGTACCTCGAAGCCGGAAAACATCGCGTGAAATTCGAATATGCAGGCAAAAACGACAATTCGACATACGCTTATATGGGCGTTAACGCAATTGAGCTGACTTTGGCAGGCAAAGAACAAGAAATCAAGCCTGTCAAAAAGACGATCGACGCTTCTTTGCTGCAAGGTGACGGGGCGACTGGCGCGAAAGTGAATCGCGATGACGCTTCCGGCGTAACGGATCTTGTCCTGTTCAAAACAGGCGAGGCTCCATACACGATCGATGATGTGCAAAGCGATGCTGACCAGGCGGTCGTCAGCTTGAATAACGGACAAACGGCGGTAGGCTATCATATGACGCGCGGCACGCAGCTTCAATATGCCGGGAAGACGCTCGTTCAAGGCGCTTCTATGATGCAGGCTTCTTTGGAGAATGATGGCCGCGTACTTAGCGGCGTCATTGAAGCGTCATCCGCAGGAAGCGTATCCGTTTATACGCCTGGGGCAGTAAAAGTGACGGTAAACGGTCAAGTGCTGGAGAACGGTCAATACGTCTATGATCAATCTCAACGACTGGTGACGCTGAATTTGGCTGCAGGCTCGCATACGATCGAAGTACAGATTGATCATGAGAATCCATTGCAAAGCATCTCGCTGAGCGGTCTGACTTCCCCTGTTGAAGCTGGAACGAAGCAGCAGGCAAAGGTAACCGGCGAGTACGCGATTAGCGGCGCAGCGGATGTAACCACGCAGGCTCAGTTTACGAGCAGTGACGAGAACGTGGCAACCGTATCCGCAAGCGGCCAGGTTGAAGCGAAAGCGGAAGGCAAAGCGGTTATCAAAGCCGTTTTTGGCGGCAAAGAAGCGACGTTCGAGCTTGAAGTAACGAGCTCGGTTGAAGTTATTGACGAATTGCAAAGCATCGCGCTGAGCAGTCTGACCTCTCCTGTCGAAGCTGGAACGAAGCAGCAGGCAAAGGTAACCGCGGAGTATTCGCTGAGCGGTACAGCGGATGTAACCACGCAGGCTCAGTTTACGAGCAGCGACGAGAACGTGGCAACCGTATCCGCAAGCGGCCAGGTTGAAGCGAAAGCGGAAGGCAATACGGTTATTAAAGCGGTATACGGTGGTAAAGAGGCAAAGTTCGAGGTTAAGGTGAGCAAACAAACCGTTACATCGACACCGACACCAACGCCTGTACCGACACCATCGCCATCGCCGGAAGGCGGAAGTAAAGAACAAGGCGGCCAAAAGGAGCCGGGCAAAACGCTCGAGCTTTCCGCCGATAAGCTGAAAGCCGCACAGGACGGGAAGGTGGAAATCGTCGTTCCTGCCGGCGTCGAAGAAATTCTATTGTCCGGCGATGCCGGCAATTTGCTGAACGACAATCGTCTGATCGTTATCTCGGGCGATATGAAAATCGAGTTGTCTGCCGAGCTATTAAGGCTGGCTGTTGAGGGCAAAGGCAAGGATGCAAGATTATCGCTGCAAATCGCCGCCTTATCGGAAAACGAAACGGCGGATAGGCTCGCCAAAGCGGCAAGCCAAGCGCATGCCGTGCTTAATCCTGCCAGCAAGGTAATTACTGTCGGCATGTCGCTAATTGCGGCTGACGGCACCCGCATTCCGGTTGAAAGAGTCAATCCGAGCATTACGTTTAAGGTTCCGGCAGATGCGGACAGACAGCTTTTGGGAGTCTACTTGATCGGAGAGGACGGTCAACTGACCTATGTCGGCGGCAAAATTGACGGAGAGTGGATGATCGCGGAAGCGAGCCATGCCGGCCAATACGTCATGCTTGCATTCGATAAAACCTTTACCGACGTTCCGGCGAGCTTCTGGGCTGCCAGAGTCATTAAAGTGATGGCGGCTCAGCATGTGATTGAGGGAGTTGACGATACAAGCTTTGCTCCGCAGCAAAATGTTACGCGTGCCGAGTTTGCGGCATTGCTCGTTCGTTTGCTGCAATTGAAAGCTGGAGCGACAGCGAGCTTCTCCGATGTGGGCGCTGACGACTGGTATGCGGAAGCGGTCGCAGCAGCAGCGGCTGCCGGCTTGGTGAACGGCGTAGACGAAAATCGCTTTGCGCCGCTCGAATCGGTAACCCGGGAGCAAATGACGGTTATGCTGCTTCGCGCCTATGAAATCCGAACAGGCAAGAAAGCCGCGTCGAACGGCGCTTCCGAGGCGTTTGCCGATGAAGAGACGATCAGCAGCTGGGCGCTGCCGCTCATCGAGATTGCCAGAGAGCTTGGCATCGTGCAAGGCAAACAATCGAATACGTTCGATCCGTTAAACACGGCAAGCCGCGCGGAAAGCGTCCAAGCAATATACAACTTGCTGGAAAGAATGAGGTAGATGTTTCAATTATAAATGGTTGGGCAGCTCGCTGTGGCTGCTCAGCCATTTTCTTTTTGGCTGCTAGCGGTTCTTTTATTAGATGAACAAACTTGTTACTATATAGCAAAGCATGCTTAATTAGTAACAAGTTCCATAAATAGAAGAGAAGACTCGGGAGGGGACGCGGGTGAAGTTTGTTTCGAGGAAGGAGCTATGGCTGTCGATCGTCATTTGGATAAGCATTCTTTTGCTGGTTGGCGCAGGGTTGTCGCCGTTATTCAAGGAAGGAGCGGGCTACATCGGCGGGAGCATTATTTTTGTGCTTTGTACGTCTTTTGCCGGATTTATGGCTTGGCTCTGGTTAGGTACGAATTATGAGCTTGGCGAGAAGGAACTGATCGTCCGTAGCGGACCGATCGCCAAATCGATTCCTTACGACGGGATTGCCAAAGCAAACCGAACCAGCTCTTGGCTTGCGAGCAGCGCGCTTTCCAGCCGCAGAGTCGAAATTTTTTTTAATAAATATGATTTTATTCATCTTTCGCCATTGGATGAAACGACTTTCTTGGCGGAGTTGAAAAAGCGATGCCCGCATGCGCGCATCGAAGAATAATAGAAGCTTCTATCTCCACTCGCAGTGGGGGTGGAGGCTTCTTTATCCCGTTCATGCATGCTCCATGCCGCTGAAGATTTGTATTCTGGAGAAATAGTAAGGAAAAGTTTACTGTTCATAAGGCAAACCTCACGATCTCTCGCCCAAAACCCGTGTTCCGGCGAGTTAATGAGGCAAATGCTACTATCAGTGAGGTAAACGAAAGGAATAGTGAAGTTTGCCTCACGAACGGGCGAGAGCAAGCCTGCTACTGGCGAAATAGTACGGATAGCCTCATAAACAATAAGGTTTTCTACACTAACGAACGGCTCAGGCAAAACTAATAATGGATCTCCTTCCGCCAGGCGCCTTCCAGCGGAAGCGGTGGAAGAGGCGGGAGCTTCAGCTCCTGCGCCGCGATGCGGAGGTACCGGGTGTCGTACCGGATTTCGGTTTTCTCCCCAGGGGGCGCTGCTTGGCCGGCGGCACCGCCGGGGTTGAAATCGTTCAGCCTCTTCAAATCGTTCAAGTACAAAGCGGCATCCCAGCGGATTTTCGAAACGGCCCGGCAGATTACGTTCGAAGGAAAACCGGTTTCCCGGGCCAAAACTTCCGCAGCCCGGTTCGGCTGCTCCCGGATCAGCCGGCCGGCGAGCAAATGAGCCTTCAAGTAGGCGATCGTCAAATCCTCATGGGCCTGCACCCAACGTTCGTCGGCGGCAACGCCGGCCATAAAGCCTAAATCCAATTCCTCGTTGAATATCGATTTCCCGATTTGCTGATGATGGACGAGGCTCAGAAACGGCTCCCACATAATCGAGGCGCTCAGTCTGCCTTGGCGCAAGCTTTCCACGCTATCCTCTATGGAGCGGTGAATGATGTTCAGCTCGGGCAAGTCGTGCGCTTCAAGCATTTTGCGTAACCGGTACTCCGCGTTGGTCCGAAATGTGGTCGCAATCGGCAGCGTGGCAAGCTCGGCTATATGGCGCAGCGTCAAGCCGGCCGGTACGACCAGCCCGAATCCGCTGCCGTTCGCCGACTTCCCTCCGGCGGCCAGCAGGACCGGGCGGAAGTCGGGCAGCAGGCTGCCGATCAATTGGCTGACCGAAAGCGCGTAATCGCCGAAGGTGGCAATATGGATAGTGCCGGCGACAAGCCCTTTAACGAGCTCCATGCCGTCCTTCGCTTTATGCCATATAATTTCGATCCGGTCCTTGGGGCGGATTCGTCTCAGCTCCTTCTCGAGCAAGCCGAACTCCTTAACGATCAGCGGACTCCACATATGCGTCGACACGGTGGTATACCCGATTTTTATCGTCCCTTCGGCTGGCGTGAGGGAGGGGTATCGCACTTGACCGAATTCCTTGTACCAGCGCATGAGTTCATTTTTGTCGAAGTATATTTCTTTACCGATTTTCACGCTTGGCAGCTGTTTGTTTTTGCGCCAGCGGTCGATCGTCGAGCGGCTGACGTCCAGTTGATCCATGACTTCCCGGATGTGCATGTAGTTGAATTGGTCTTTAAGCATACGGCGAAGCCTCCGATTTGTGAAAATATGGGCATTTTCGTCAGTTTTGGTCAATGCTCGTTAATGATGTTCATCTTGTTGACGTAAACGAAACGCACATGCTAATTTTTATTAAACCAAGTATATCTATATGAATTATAAAGTTTCAATTGTTTTTTTTAAAAGAAGGGGGTAGAGCCGTTTGTCGAACACGGTTAGCGCGGAATGGCTCCGCGAACGATTAAACAATAATGAAATTGTCGTTGCGGATTGCCGGTTTGTTCTTGGCAAGCCTGATGCCGGAAAAGAAGCATACGATGCCGGCCATTTGCCGGGAGCCGTTTATTTCGATCTTGAACGGGATTTATCGGATCCTGTCGATGTGCATGGAGGGAGACATCCTTTGCCGGAGGCCGGGAAGCTGGCCGCAAAGCTGGGAAAGGCGGGAATCGACGAAACGAAAACGGTCGTCGTTTATGACGATCAAGGGGGAGCGATGGCGTCTAGGCTTTGGTGGATTTTGAAGTATTACGGACATTCCCGGGTGCATGTGCTGGACGGCGGTTACTCAAGGTGGAATAGCCTTGGCTTTGAGACCGCGACGGATATTCCTCATCCGAAGGGAAACGAGTTTCGTCCACAGTTGCAGGAAGGATGGCTGCTGGACGCGGATCAGGTCAGGCAAAGATTGGGCCGGCCGGATACGGTCATTGTCGATTCGCGCGAGCCCAAAAGATATTTGGGTCTCGAGGAGCCGATCGATAAAATAGGCGGCCATATCCCGGGGGCGGCGAACTATTTTTGGAA
Source organism: Paenibacillus contaminans (assembly GCF_003285015.1). Taxonomy (GTDB): domain Bacteria; phylum Bacillota; class Bacilli; order Paenibacillales; family NBRC-103111; genus Paenibacillus_V; species Paenibacillus_V contaminans. Next base: position 15,164 of record NZ_QMFB01000047.1, read on the forward strand.
GGAAGGCTTTACGGCCGAAGCCGCTTTGAAGGAGCAGGCGGAGCTGAAACAATTATTCAAAGAGCTGGACGCGTCGAAAGAAATCGTCGTTTACTGCGGGTCGGGCGTTACCGCATGTCCGAACATACTCGCCTTGACGGAAGCGGGGTTCCCGAACGTCAAGCTGTACGGCGGCAGCTGGAGCGACTGGATATCGTACCCGGAAAACCCGATCGCTCCGGGGCCGGAACAAATATAATCAGCTGACCGGAAAACCGGAGGCCGAGATCTTCGCTGCGCGCAATGCGGCGAATGTCTTGGCCTTTTGCCGTTAAGAGCACATAAAGCGGAAAGGAATCGTGAACGAACATGGGCAAAAGAAAAGGCCGGCTGCATCTCGCGGTGTCCGTGCAGGGCGCGGGTTATCATTCGGGGAGCTGGCGTCATCCCGAAGCCGAAACGGAAAAATTGCATGACCCGGCTTATTTTTACAAACTGGCGCAAACGGCCGAGCACGCGAAGCTCGATCTGCTGTTTCTCGACCACGCTTTCGTCGGCGACCGGCTTCGTTCAACAGGCAGTGAACCGGGGCTGCTTTTGGAGCCTTTCACCTTGCTGGGAGCGCTCGCTTCGGTCACGGAGCGCATCGGGCTGGGAGCCGCGGTGTCCACATCGGTCATCGAGCCGTTCGCCGTCGCCCGGCAATTGGCCGCATTGGATCATTTGAGCGGCGGAAGGACGGCATGGCTGGCGAGCGAGACGGATATTCTCGAGCCGAGGCGCCGTCTCGGCGGCCCGCCGGAGCTGTCCCGCGAGGAACGGCTTGAGCGCAAAAGGGAGTTCGTCGAAGTGGCGGCTAGGCTATGGGACAGCTGGGAAGAAGGGGCGGTCATCGCCGATAGGGAGCAAGGACGTTATATCGACTCGGGCAAGGTGCATGTGATTCAACATGCCGGGAATCATTTTCGCGTGCGTGGCCCGTTAAGCATACCGCGCCCGCCCCAAGGGCATCCGGTCCGCATCGGGAGGAGCTCTATTCTCGAAAATACGTTTCCGGATCCGGCGGACATCGTGTTCAGCTCGAGGCCTTCACTGGGCGAAGCGGCGGATTTTTACGCGAAGCTTAAGAAACGCAGCGATGCTAATCACACGAAGGTGCTGACGACCGTTACGCCGATTTTGGGGGCGACCGAGGCGGAAGCCCGGCGCAAAGCGGCCGAGCTGCGGGAGCTTGCCGATCCGCAGGAGGGGTTAGCTTTTTTATCCGATCTGTTCCATACGGATTTGACAGGTTATTCCGAAAGCGGCCCGCTTCCAGCCATTCCCGGCTTGCGAGAGGCGGTAAAAGCCGCCGGACTCGAAGGTTTGTCCTTGCGCGAGCTCGGCCGCCGGGCCTTGGAAGTAAAGGGAAACCGCGTGTTCATAGGAACGCCGGAGCAGCTTGCCGACTGGATGGAAGCGTGGTACGACGCTTACGGCAGCGACGGGTTTCATCTCGAGCTTCCGGTGCTGCCCGGGGGATTGGACGAATTCGTCGGCCAAGTCGTCCCCGCGCTGCAAAGCAAAGGACTTTTCCGCACCGAATACAGCGGGTCTACGCTTCGGGAGCATCTCGAGCTTCCGCTCCCGGTGAACGTGCGGATAAGCAAGGAGGGGTATTGATGGGAAACGACAAAAAACAGCTTCATCTCGGCGTGTTTCTGCTTAATACCGGCCAGCATGTCGGAGGATGGCGGCATCCGGAGACCGAGGCCGATCTGCTCGACATGACCTTTTATCACAACTTTGCGAAGCTGTCGGAGCGGGGGAAGTTCGATACGATTCTCGTGCTCGAGCAAATCGCCATCGGCGAGCAGAACGGAAAGGCGGCCGAGGAGCGTTCGATCCCGACGCCGGATACGCTGACGCTGCTGTCGGTCATGGCGTCCGTGACGGAGAAAATCGGCTTGACGGCCACGCTGTCCACGACGTACAACGATCCGTTCCATGTTGCCGCGAGATTCGCAACGCTGGATCATTTGAGCGGAGGGCGGGCAGGCTGGAACATGGTCACCTCCCAAGATCCGCGCATCGCGTCCCAATTCAGCAAGGATGCCCATATGGACCACGCTTTGCGGTACGAACGAGCGAACGAATTCGTCGAAGTCGCGATGAAGCTGTGGGACAGCTGGGAGGAAGACGCGCTGGCGGCCGGGCGGAGCTTCGGGCTTTATACCGATCCCGCGAAGGTGCATGACATCGATCATTCGGGCCGATTTTTCGCGATGAGCGGCGCTTCTTACGTCCCGCGCCCGGTTCAGGGGCATCCGGTGCTTTTTCAGGCGGGGTCGTCGGGGAGCGGCTTGAAATTCGCGGCCCAAAAGGCCGAGGTCGTCTTTACCGCACAAGACAATCTGGAGGACGCTAAGGCCTACTATGCCAATCTGAAAGGGATGCTGAGACAGTACGGGCGCAGGCCGGAGCAGCTTCACATTTTGCCGGGGCTCGCTCCGATTATAGGCTCGACGGAACGCGAAGCGAAGCAGCGGGAAGAGTATTTCAACGAGCTGGTGCTGCCCGAGATCGCCGTCAAAACGCTGTCCGGCACGATCGACGTCGACTTGTCTTCGTATCCGCTGGACGGTTTGTTCCCGTATTGGGAAATCGACGCCGAGAGCAACAACAACAAGAAAAGCCGCCTGCAGCTTTTGAAAGATTTGGCCCAGCGCGAAAAGTTGACTGTAAGGCAAATGAGCAAGCACGTCGTAGCCGCAGGCGGGCATCATACGTTCGCGGGAACGCCGGAGCGGCTGGCGGACTTGATGGAGGAATGGCTGGACAACGGCGCATGCGACGGATTCAACATTATGCCGTCCCACTACCTTCGCGGATTGGAGGAGTTTGTCGATCACGTCGTCCCGATTTTGCAAAAAAGAGGCCGTTACCGCACCGACTATTCCGGCAGCACGCTGCGCGACCATCTCGGGTTGACGGCCCCGGCCAACCGTTGGTCGGCGCTCGGCGTCCAATCATCCACATAAAAATACGAGGAGGAACAACCCCATGAAAACGGCCCGACTTTACCTTATTTTTGCTTTGGCGCTTCTTACGTTTGCGGCAGGCTGCGCGAAATCTTCTACAACCGGTGCGGGGGAAAGCTCGCCAAGCGGCTCGGCTGCGGCAGCAGCTTCGCCGTCCGCGAAAGGAGCGCCCAAAGTGATCAAGGCGTCGCTTAATACCGTTCCCGTTCCGCTGTTCAGCTATCTGGACGAAAACAATAAGCCGGCCGGCTTTATTATCGACTACTTGAAGGAGCTTGAGAAAAAACTGCCGGAATATAAATTCGAATACGAGCCGGCGGATAACGAAGGCCAACTGATCGGTACCGACTCCGGCAAGTACGCGTTCGCAGCCAACTTCTGGTTCAAAAATCCGGAGCGCGAGAAAAAATATTTGTACCCGAAACAGGAATTCGGCTATTCGATTACGGCACTGGCCGTAAAACCGGACCGGAACGACATCAAAACGCTGGATGATCTGGTCGGCAAAAAGCTTGTTCCGATGACGCCGGTTTCCGGCTTCCGCTACATTTTGAAAGACTACAATCTCAACCACCCGGGCAGGGAGGTCAAAATCGAAGACGTCGACAAAACGACGCCGGCAGACGATCTGAAGCTCGTCGAATCGGGCAAGTATGACGCGCATTTGCTCAACGTCGTTCATTTTGAAGACGTGGTGAAGAAGCTGAACTTGAATTTGAAAGTCGGCGGTGTCGTGTCCAAGGAGCCGGTATATTTGCTCTTTAACAAAAACCAGACGGAGCTTGCCCAAAAGTTCGATACGGTTACCCAGGAGCTGATCAAAGACGGAACGCTGCCGAAGCTTTCGGAGAAATGGTTCAAGGTGGACGTCTACAAAAGCTTGGAGTACGTGCAGCAAGGTTATAAATTCCGGAAAGACGGTTAACCCGACATGAACGGCTCCGGCATTGACACGACTCTGAAGCTGATCCAGCGAATCGCCGAAAGGCTGCCCGTTACGCTTACGATTTTGCTGTTATCCCTGCTTTTCGGACTGCTGCTCGGGTTTATCATCGCTCTCGTCAGAATCCGGAAAAGAAAAATCTCATACGCCATCGCGACGTTTTACTTGTCGTTCATGCGGTGCACGCCGACGATCGTCCAGCTGTTTCTCGTCTATTACGGGCTGCCGCAGCTGCTCCTCGTATTCGGGGTCGATGTGAACGGCTGGGATAAAATGATTTTTGCCGTCGTTACGTTCTCGCTGCACAGCGCGGCTTTTTTCTCCGAAGTGATCCGGTCCGCCTATTTGGCGGTAGGCAGCGGCCAACAGGAGGCCGCGTACAGCGTCGGAATGAGCTACTTCCAGTCGCTCCGGCGCATTATTTTGCCGCAAGCTTTCGGCATCGCAATCCCGAATTTGGGCAATAATCTCATTATTTTGCTGAAGGAAACGTCGCTGGCCTTCTCGATCGGGATTACGGACATTATGGGCCAAGTGCAGATCATACTCGGAAACAACTACGGGGCGAATATCATTCAGGTGTATATAATCGTCTCATTGATGTACTGGGTGCTGAGCATCTTGATCGAGAAAAGCTTCGGCCGGCTGGAAAAAAGCTTCAAAAAAGGTCACGCCGGCATCGCGAGATAAGGAAGGAAGGGAGGGCCAGCATTGGCCAATTTCAGCTTGGAATACGCCATCGAGAAATTTCCCGACGTTCTGAAGGGCGTGCCTGCGACGCTTCTTATAGCGGTCGTCTCGATGCTGCTCGGTACGCTTTTCGGATTTGCCATCGCGCTTTGCAGAATGTATAAAGTGCCGGTGCTGGGCAAGCTTTGCGCGCTGTACGTTTCGTTCATCCGGGGAACCCCGCTGCTCGTGCAAATTTACATCGTGTTTTACGGGACGCCGTCCTTTATCGAACTATTGAACCGGGAATGGGGCTGGCAGCTGCCGGTGCAGGAAATGTCCCCCTTGGCGTTTGCCTTGCTGGCGTTTACGGTCAACTCGGCGGCATACCAATCGGAGGCGATCCGTGGAGCGCTGGGCGCAGCCGATTCCGGACAAATGGAAGCGGCGTTGTCTGTCGGAATGACCGCATCCCAAGGCTTCGTCAGAATCATCGTCCCGCAGGCGTTAGCCGTCGCGCTCCCGAATTTGGGCAACATTTTCATCAATTTGATCAAAGGGACCTCGCTCGCCTTCGCGATCAAAGTCGTCGAGGTGATGGCCGAGGCCAAAATCTTGGCCGGCGACAGCTACCGGTACTTGGAAATGTACGTCGACGCTTCCGTCATATACTGGATCATTTGCTGGGGGTGCGAGAGGCTGTTCGCTTGGCTTGAGGCCCGTTTCAGCCGTCATGAGCGGAAAATCGCCGCATGAACGGCTTACGGGCAATACGATTTACGAAAGGAGGCGGCACGGCATGATTACCGTGTCCAACATCAAAAAAAGCTTCGGCCGCCATCAGGTGCTGAAGGGCATCGATTTGACGGTGCGGAAAGGCGATGTCGTCGCCATTCTCGGTCCGAGCGGTTCGGGAAAAACGACGCTGCTGCGCTGCTTGAACTATCTGGAGAAGCCGGACGAAGGCAGCATCGCCATCGGCGATTTCGCCGTCGACTGCAAGCGCGCGGGCAAGAAAGACATTCACCGGCTTCGACAAAAGTCGGCAATGGTGTTTCAGCAGTACAACTTGTTCAAGCATAAAACCGCGCTGGAAAATGTAATGGAAGGACTCGTGGTCGTGAAGAAGCTTCCGAAGGAAGAGGCAAAGGCAAGGAGCGTCGAGCTGCTGCAAAAGGTAGGGCTGGCGAACAAGCTGGACGCTTACCCGTCCCAGTTGTCCGGCGGCCAGCAGCAGCGAGTCGGCATAGCCCGGGCGCTGGCGCTTAATCCCGAGGTCATTTTGTTCGACGAGCCGACCTCCGCGCTCGACCCGGAGCTTGTCGGGGAAGTGCTGGCGGTCATTCGCAAAATCGCGAAGGAAGGAATCACGATGATCATCGTGACCCACGAGATGAGCTTCGCGCAGGATGTTGCGAGTCACGTCGTGTTTATGGACGAAGGCGTTATCGTGGAGGAAGGCAAGCCGAACGAGCTGTTCCGCGATCCGAAGGAGGAGCGCACGAAGCAGTTTCTCAAGCGGATTCGGCCGGAGCTGAGCTACTCGATTTGATCTGCAAGCATGCGGGGCGCGGCTTTCTTCGGCTGCGATCATGTCCCGGTCGCCGCTGGACATGTGGATGGTACGATTCATGCGGAAATGGATGGTGACAGCATAGTCCTTGTGCCCTACCTTTATACTATAAAAAAATTTATAGTAGCCAGGAGGGATAACGATGGTCGATATACCCGGTATCGTATGGGTCGTTTCTGCAATTGTCATCTTCCTCGTTTGTTATATGACGTTTTGGGTTTTAAAAAAGGCCTATTCAAAAAAATGGGAAGACGACGAGGAATGATTCTTCCCATTGTTCTGAATCCGGCCTTCGATTAACCGAGAACGCTCCGCAAGGCGGCGGCGAATTTGGAAATGCCCGAAACGATTTCATCCGCCTTCGGTCTTGCGAAAGTAAAACGAACGAAACCGGAATCCGAGCCGTACACGCTGCCGGGCACGAAGATCACGCCGTTTCGGATAGCTTCCTCCAGCAGCTTATTATCGTTCACCTCGGGTATAATTTTGCACCACAGATGCAAGCCGCCTTGCGGAACCGTGAAGCTGACAAGGTCCCGCAGCTCGTTTCGCAGCGCTTCTATGACCAGATCGCGCTTGTAGAGCAGATTCATCCGCAGACGCTCCAGGTGGGGTTGAATATAAGGAGACATCAAAAATTGCGCAGCGAGATTTTGAGGCACGACGCTTAGTCCGAAATCCATCTGCTGCCTCGCATCCGACAACCGGTCGACTACGGAATGCGGTGCGACCATCCATCCGACACGCAGCCCTGATGCGGCTATTTTGGAGAAGGAGCCGATGTAGAGCACCGAGGTCGGAGCGTCGGACTTAAGCGGCAGCGGCGGCACCCCGTCATAAGCGGTCAAGCTGAACGGATCGTCCTCGACAATGGGAAGGCCCAGCTCGCTGGCAACCTCCAGAAGCTCGCTGCGGCGGTTCGGATCGAGCAGCCTGCCTGTCGGATTCTGAAAATTCGGATTCAAGAACACCATCTTGATGCGGTGTTTTTTATAGAGCGCGCGCACATCCTCGGGCCGTACCCCTTTATGATCGACGGGGAGCCGGAACAATCGCAGCCCGGCCGATTGAAACATGGGCAGCGAATAGCAGTAAGAAGGATCTTCGATGGCAACCGCATCTCCCGGAGCCAGCAAGCATTGGGTGATTAAATATAAGGATTGCTGAGAGCCGGATGTGATTAGAATCGACGATGCCGAGGTTTGAATTCCCCGATATTTCCCCAGAAAAGAAACGAGCGCTTCCCTAAGCGGAACAAACCCTTGCGGATTGTCGTATCCGAAATATTCCGTGCGGCTGCTTTCTTCCATAAGCCTGTTGATTTCCTGCGCAGGCGCAAGATCCGACGCCAGCTCTCCGCTTGCAAAATCGATCAGCGTTTTGTCTTGCTGGAGCGCTTCCCGGATGCGGCGCAGAAAAGGCACATTCGGCAAGAAGCTCCCGCCCTCGACATAACGATGCCAGTTAGGGGTATGCTTCGGCGTAGCTCCCCATTTGAATTTACTTACCCGCGTTCCGCTTCCCGTCCGGCTTTCGATGATGCCGATCGCGCGAAGCTCCGCATAAGCAAGAATGACCGTGCTTCGATTGACGCCAAGCTGCTCGGCCAATTTTCGTTCGGAAGGCAGCAGGCTGCCCGGCGGAAATTCTCCATATGATATTCTCCGCTCGAGATCGTCGGCAATTTGCTGATAAAGCGGTTGGTCATTTTTTCGATCCGGTTTCCACATCATGTCACCCCCCTGTTGATGGTGCATATAAACGGCATCGGCAGCCGTTTATCCTTGTTTTTTATCATAACATCCGATTGAAAAAGAAATCATCTCTTTTCATGCGAAAAATGACGGAACTATATCAATTTATTGAACATGGATGGTGAACCTGCTTATAGAATGGATGGTTTGCCGGACATCGGTTCCTATGTATTCTCGCCAGAAAGCGTCTCTTTCGCCGATTGTTCAAATTTTCAGGTAAACACGCAAGTCCTATAAGGGACGTTCATCCCTAAGCTGCCATTAAGGTTCCTCAATATGCTGTAGTCCGAAAACGCCCGTTTGGAGCAAGGAATCGAGGTGAGCCTTACGCTCGAGTCCGATTTTGCCGACTTGGAGAACGGATTCACCGGTGTGACGAGCAAAAAAGCCGCTGCAAGCAGGCGTTTTCGGACTAGATGCAGGGAAAGGAAGCCGTACTCGATTCCAAGCGGGCAAATTCGGACTGCGCGATATATCGAACCCCAAAGCCGCCGCAAGGCGGTTCTCAAAATATCAGAATTATATGTCGTGCATTAATTGGGCCTAATATTCAGCAGTAAACGCGCCTGCCCTTAGCTTATACTTACGAAGCCGCTTTCTTCGAAAGCGTTTAGGACGGTGAAGCCGTTTATTCTTGTAGTATCGTCCTCGTATAACCAACCTATGCTTGCAAGCGGATGGCTATAAGTTTTACCTTTTGGATGGTTTAGCCGTCGGTTTTTTCTTTTATGATAGCTAGGACGTGTCTGAAAACTCACTCGGGGTCATCTTTCACCGCCTTTTCGCCCCCTGCTTCGTTCCGTTTGCTTGACGTACCCCCGGTACGCCTTCACAAACGCGCCTTGCATGGAACGAAAATTCGGCAAAATCTGTTCCTCTCAGAGTATTCAGACACGCCCTAGTAAAGCCGGAGAGGGGATTAGCCGAATGACCAAAAATCAAATTCGAATAGCTGTCGTTCAAGCTTCGCCGATTCTTTTCGATAAGTTATCATCGATGGAAAAAATAATAAGCAAGACGAAGGAAGCGGCCGGTCAAGGAGCGGATTTAGTCGTATTTCCCGAAGTGTTTCTGCCCGGATATCCCCGGGGACTCGGGTTCGGCACGCGTGTGGGAAGCCGGAATACCGCGGGACGGGAAGATTGGAAGCGATACTGGGAGAGCGCCATTGAAATACCGGGAGTAGAAACGGAGGCGCTTGGAGAGCTCGCCAAAGAAACCGGGGTATACCTTGTCATCGGCGTAGTGGAGCGGGACCGGGAATTCAGCAGAGGCACCTTATACAATTCGGTCGTTTATATCGGGCCGGATGGGGAAGTGGCCGGCAAACACCGCAAGCTTGTGCCGACAGGCTCGGAGCGGCTCTTGTGGGGACAAGGCGACGGGAGTACGCTTACGGTGATCGATACGCCTTTCGGCAGAATCGGCGGTTTGATCTGCTGGGAAAATTATATGCCGCTTGCCCGAACGGCCATGTATGCTCAAGGGATCGACATCTTTATTACGCCAACGGCGGACGCACGCGACACGTGGCAGTCTACGATACGGCATATCGCCTGCGAAGGCCGCTGTTTTGTCGTTTCCAGCAATCAGTTCGTGACCAAAGATTCGTATCCCGCCGATTTGGCATGTTATGAAGACATTAAGGACGATCCGGGCATCATGTGCAGAGGGGGCAGCGCGATTGTCGGTCCGCTTGGCGAATACGTCGTGGAGCCTCTTTATAATCAAGAGGGCATGCTGATTGCCGATCTGGATCTTTCTTTGGTCGCGCAAAGCCGTTTTGATTTTGATGCTGTGGGTCATTACAGCCGCCCGGACGTCTTTCAATTAATCGTGAACCGTCAGAAGCAGGATATCGTGCGCGGCTTCAATCAAGAATAACCTGTCGTTTGTATGAAGCGTTATATATGAAGTCTCAGCGGTTTCCGTTCGTGGTTAGTCGTGCATATCGAAACAGAAAAGGCGGTCTGAAACCTATACATGGCTTCAGACCGCTTTTTTTCTGTTTTATGGCGCCTGATTAGAGGACGTAACCTTACAATTTTGAATTCCTAGGACGGCATTCGCCGGACAATAGCGGGCTGCACCAGTAATGATTGGCGCCAACCCGATCAGTCCCCACCAGTTTCTGTAATAGAGACCGGCCAAAACAATAATAGCTCCGCTGGAAATTCTCAAGACTTGTTCGGTTTTACCAACGTTGCATTTCAAGCTTTATATTCCTCCTTCCAGGAAGCTGCTTTCGTTCATTCGTTTTATTTAAAAGAATCCCTCTATATTGTTAATGTTTTATGGCGTGCTAATGCGTTTATTTAATGGTAGTTACTGTCTTTGGCATATTTTTTTCTGTAAACGAAACAATACACGATATCGGAAAATCGCGAATCCTAATTTGAGAAAGGACGATGAGTGTTGTACACTAATACATTATTTTGGCTTTTCGCCGGAGGCGTCATTACACTTTTGATCGGGATGATCGCATCAATTCTGATTATGAAAAGACAGCAGCATCATAATCGGGACATGAAAGCAATGAGCGATGTCACCATTAAACATCCTTTGCTTACCAACCCTGTGATTATTGCACAACTGTTGTTTATCCCGATTTTTCTCATAATTTTATTGATAGTGAACTACATGTTGAAGTGAAGGCCTCTGCAAGCGGACGCAGATGGATAGAAGGAAAATGTAGAATAATGTCGAATTAAGCATGGATCATTGATGCAAAGGGGCAATGCCATGCTTACGCCGCGCGACATTATTAATTGCCCGCAAAGAAAGATCAGTCTTGCGACGCTGCTGTCAGGGCTTGTTGCTCTATCGGTCGCCCTTACGTTTACGATTCAGCTGATCGCATCCTACCAATCCAAAAAACGGGCGTTATTCGATACGACGCTCACATTAAATCATTCCAATGCGATGAAAATGAGCTTGACGATGGACTCGCTCTTCAAATCGATGCGGGGCAGCCTGCAATATACCGCCGGCATTATGGCGAACAATCCGCTAATGAACGAGGAGATCAGGTACGAGCATTTGGAGCTGATGAGACGAAGCAGCGGTTACTTCAATTCCATCGTAGCGGTGGATGAAACGGGCATCATGCGGAGCATAGCGCCGCAAACCGCCGGCACGGCCGGTAAACCGCTTAGTACCGATGCAAGCAAAGAAGCGCTGGCACTGCGGAAGCCCTATACGTCCAAGCCGTACATTTCGGCTACCGGACGGCTGATCATGTTCATGAGCGAGCCTCTCTTCGATAAAGACGGGACATACCGGGGATTGATCGGGGGGACGATTTACCTACAAGAGAATAACATCATGAATACGATATTCGGGAGCAACAACATCGACGAGCTGGGGACCTACTTCTTTGTCGTAAGCTCGGACGGTTCCTTGCTGTTTCATCCGGACAGAAGCAGAATCGCCGAGAACGTAAGCCGAAATCAAGTCGTCATAAAGACGATGCAGGGCCAAAACGGCTCCGAGCAGGTCGTCAATACGAGAGGAGTGGCGCTGCTCGCCGGCTATTCGACCGTCCAGGAGAATAACTGGGGGGTCGTCGTCGTTTCCCCGATCGACAAAGTGTACGAGCAGTTGAACCGCGATATCCGAACGATGCTGCTCTATATGCTTCCTCCTTTTGTGCTGCTGATGCTGGCAGCCGTTTGGCTTGCGCGAAGATTGGCCCGGCCGTTCGTTTCCCTTGCCGATCTTGTCAGCAAATTGGGGAAGGAGAAGGTCGATCTTCCTGCGCCGCAGAGTCATTGGAACAGGGAAGCCGACCTGTTGACCCGGACGATTATGCTAGCAGTTGCGGATATTAGGGAACGGACGGATCAGCTGACGCAAGCCGCCGTTACGGACCCGTTAACGGGACTGGCGAACAGAAGGACGATGGAAAAGGCGATGAACGGATGGATTGCGGAGCAGGCTCCGTTCTCCATCATTGTCTTGGATCTGGATAAGTTCAAATCGATCAATGATACGTATGGTCATCAAGTCGGCGACGAAGTGCTGAAGGTTCTCGCGGAAACGATGAAGCAATCGGTTCGGCCGATCGACATCTGCTGCCGGTACGGAGGAGAAGAGTTTGTCATCCTGCTGGCTCGGACTAGTGTGCCGGAAGCGTTTATCGTCGCCGAGCGAATCCGCCGGACGATGGAGGAGAGCGTCGAACCGGTCGGGAAACCGGTAACGCTCTCGCTTGGCATCGCTCATTACCCGTCGCATGCGTTGGCGGCGGAAGCCTTGTTTTTGCAAGCCGATCAAGCATTGTACGAAGCGAAAAGAATGGGCCGCAACCAGACGGTCATAACGCGATCGTACGAGTTTTCCACCGAATGAGCGCCGCAGCCAAGCGGATTAGCAAAGCGTATCCTCCGTCCCTTATTATTTGTTTGCCGTACTGGAGAGCCCAATCAGAAAAGACAGCCGGAAGCGCAATTTTATGCTTCCGGCTGTCTTTTTGCTTTGTTGGCATAACCTGAATCGAAGGAGTTTTATGAGATTTTTGAGCATTGCCGTTAAGCTCCACCGTTACGGCAAGATCGTTCTGGGCCTCCGGCTTCTTGTCGAAGCTATTTGGCCAATTTGCCGGTAGTAACCGCGACGCTGAATATGCCAGTGGTTGGTGAAGCTGTTACTCTGGTAAGTCGAGTCATTCATTGATTACTTGGTCTGAATCTGTTATACCTTTTGTTGTATAGGTGTGAGGAACTTCGCTGAACGACATCGTTATATTTTAGGAGGGATCGGCATGGAAGTTTTTGCAGAATTTTTAACGAAGATCGATAACCCGCTGCATCGGGCCCGTACGGAAGAAGTTTTCGCATGGGTAACTAAGAAATTTCCGAATTTAGTGCCCAAAATTGCATGGAATCAGCCTATGTTTACCGATCATGACACCTTTATTATCGGCTTTAGCGTATCCAAACAACATCTGGCTGTTGCCCCTGAAAGAGCGGGGATTAATCATTTTTCCGATGACATTGCGCAGGCCGGCTACGATCACACCAAGGAGCTTGTACGTATCAAGTGGAATAGTCCGGTTGATTTCTCGTTACTTGAGAAAATGATCGAGTTTAATATTTCGGATAAGGCAGACTGTACAACTTTTTGGCGGAAATAAAATAGTGGCAAATGAACGAAGCAATTTTAAACGGCATATTGACCGTCCTTCTCCGGATATATAATATATATTATATATAATGATGCGGTCGCGGCAAAATGGAAGCTAGCTGCGATAAGAACCGCAAAGAGACGGAGGCTACCAATCATGGCAAATACTCTGTACCGCAATACATTTCGGCGGGGATTGTTCGATTTTCATGCGGGAGAAGCCGTTCCCGAAGTGGAACTGAATGTGGCGGACTATATCGAAGCGGCGGTAAAAGCCGGCGTCCAGACGATTACGTTTATGACGAAGGACGCCTTCGGCAACAGTTATTTCAATACGCGAATCGGCCACAAAAATATCAGATTGAAGGGCGATCTGCTCGCCGAAGTTGTGGAAGAAGCGCGCAAGCACGGAATCGCAATCATCGCCTATTATAATGTAGGGCTGAACAGCCATGTCGCGGCGGCAAACCCCGACTACCGGCAGCGGACTTCGGATCAGGAGCCGATCGTCGAAGCCTTCGACTACTACGACCTTCTCTGCATGAATTCCCCGTATCGCGACTACGTTTACGGCCAATTCCAAGAGATCGCCGAAAACTACGGAGTCGCCGGATTTTTCTTCGATATTACTTACGTGTGGAGCAATAGCTGCTATTGCGAGTATTGCAGTGCTTGGTATAAATCCCGCTATGGCAAGCCGATGCCGCATTCGCCTCAGCCGGGAACGCAGGAGCTAAAAGAGTTCCAGTCTTTCCAGCGCGATATACGCCATAACTTCCTGCGCGACGCTGCCTCCCGCATCAAGGCGATCAATCCCGATTTGCTTGTCGGCTGGAATCATGCGGGCGATCCGCGCTTCGGGCAAGTGGAAGCCGACCGTTATGCGGATTATTTTACTTCCGAATTTCATCCTCCGCATTATGCGCACGGCAGTTTGCTGGCAAGGTGGAAGCGGTCGTTCGGAAAGCCTTTCGAGCTCATGATGCCTAGCGAAATGGGAAGCTGGGGAGAGTGGACGGTCGCGCCGGAAGCGACGCTGAGGACAACGGCCGCGATTGCCGTCGTGAACGGCGGATCGATCAGCTTCGGCCATGTCGCTTATCCTTCCGGATTTATGAAGGGCCAAGTTCCCGAACCTGTGATGCAAGCGATGGGCGAGACGAACGAGTGGGTAAAGTCGCTTGAGCCGTGGCTGAAGGATGCGGAAAGCGTTCCGATGGCCGCCGTCCTTCATTCGATCGAAAGTAAACGATTACTAGAGGCATCCGTTCATGCATATGCCGCCGACGAACCTCATTTGCAAGGGCTCCACCGGATACTGACGGAAGGACATATTCATTTCGATATTATCGACGAGGCGGTTTTGCTGGAAAAGCTCGACGAGTATGAGCTGCTCGTTTTGCCGGATCAGGCCTATTTGAGCGAAGCCGTGGAAAATCGCATAAGGGAGTTCGTAAGACAAGGAGGACGTCTGCTCGCATCGAACCGTACGTCCTTGTATGACGGAGACGGGGGACGAAAGCCTTCTTTCGGACTTGCGGACGTATTCGGCATCGAATTCGCCGACGTATCCAATTACAGCGTTTCCTACTTTTATCCGGTCGACCGGGCGGTTTCGGGCTCGGTTCCCAATATGCCGATACTGCTGAAGGACTCGGATCAGAATACGCTTCGAATAACGGCCAAACCCGGCGCAGAGACGCTCGCCAAGTTTACGGACCCTGCGCTGGAGGCCAAGCCGTTCCGTCACGTTTACCATCAGCACGCGCATCCGGCAGTTGAGACGCCTTATCCGGCGATCGTTTCCCATTCGTACGGCGAGGGAACGAGCATGTATATCGCCGCTCCGATCGAATCCGCGTATTGGCGGACGGGATCGCCTTGGCTGAGGACGCTTTACTTGAACATCCTGAACCTGCTGTATCCGGAGCCGAAGGTGAAAGTCGAAGCTCCGTTGTCGGTCGAAGTCAATGTGATGCGTCAGCCGGACCGCGCCGTCGTCCATTTGACGAATGTCCGCGAAGAGAAGGCAGCAGGCTCCAAGACGTTCGTCGAAGAAATCGTGCCGGCGAAACATATCGAGGTTGTCATGAAGACAACCGCCGAGCGGGTATACGTCGTTCCCGGAGGCGTGGAGCTGCCGTTTACGAAGGAAGGGGATCGCATCCGCTGCGTCGTTCCGGAAATCGGCTTGCACGCCGCGATTGTTGTTGAGGGCTCGAATTTGTAGGCCGGTTCATGGCGAAACGGCATCGTCAAAGATGTTGACATGCGTATCAGCTTCGGGACGTAGATACGTCGTCAGATTATACCGGGTTATAAACAAAGTAACGAGTCCGCTTCACGCAACACTTGTCTCCGGCAGGAGGCAGGTGTTGTTTTAAAATACAGCTATTAACGCGACTATCACTAAGTATAGGGCGCCGCTTTCTTCAAAAGTCTTGAGGACGGCGTAGTCGTTTGTCCTTGTTACCAAGTAAAATGAGTAAAAATCATGAAATAAGCAGGTGATATCTGGTGGGAGACCGCAGGAAATGGCCGACTTTTTCGTTTTTCAGCATCAAAAATATTCTTGTTTTCTCGTATTTGCTTATTGCCGTACTTATTATCGTCACTTTTGCAAGCGTTACCATTAAGGTGTCGGGAACCATTATTAAAGAAAAGGAAAGCAAAGCGGTCCTGAACCGGCTCAAAAATGTCGAGGATCATATGAACGCCGGTATTCAAAAATATTCCGACGTCATGATGTCATTAGTCTATGAGGAAAATACGCAGGATTTATTAAAGCATTTCAAAAGCATGCCTCTCGAAAAGCAGCTGAAGCTCGCTTCGATGTTGTATCAAAGGATGAACGAAGCGAATATCGTGACGACGGAAATCGGTTCGATTTATGTGCTGGACAAGTTTAACAACCGGTATTCGTTCGATTACAACGCCTTTACGCGGGACGAGATGTTGTCGCATATCGAGTTTTCGACGTGGTATAGCGCTGTGGCGGATTTGAAAGGCGGCGTATACATCGATTATTCCGGTCGAATCCTGAACAATCCGGAGCTGGTTACGTTTGCGCGCAGCATCGTCGACGGAAATTCGGAAATCGGCGTCATCCTGCTCAGCGTCAAAAAAGAGGCGTTCGCGGCGCTCCTAGGAAACGGTGAAAGCGGCAATTACGTTTCTGTCATGGACCGGCAGCATGTGCAAGTGATAGACAGCAATAGGAACAAGTGGAATTCCCCGAGTCCGTTCGAAACAAGCTTTCTCGAGCAGGACGGCGTTCAAGGCTCTTCCGAACCGAATATCGGCGGCGTCGACTATTGGGCGACCTATTTGAAAAATGAAAAATACGGATACACGCTGATCAGCATGGTACCGGAGAAAGAACTGCTGAAAGACGTGGCATATTTCAAAAGGGTGACGGTTTACGCCGTTATGATCATTTTGCTCAGCGTTATGCTGCTGTCCCATTTTTTGTCCAAATCGCTGGTCAGACCCGTCAACAAATTAGTGAGCCTGATGAATCGCGTCGAACAGGGAGATTTGAACAGCAAAATGAATAAAATTCCCGCAAACGAGCTCGGAATTTTAGCCGATCAATTCAATCGGATGGTAGGTAGGCTCAAGGAAAGCGTACCTTTGCGAAGAGAAAGATTTTTCAGCAAGCTGCTTTTCGTAAGATTGGACGAAAGCGATTACATACAAGAAGCCGGGGAGCTCGGCATTCGTATTGCCGACAAAAACAATTTTGCCGCCATATTCGAGTTCCAAGAGCATGATTTGAACATGAACCGGTTCAACATTCGCATGCTGGAGAGCTTCCTTTCAGCCGAACTGGAAAAGGCGGGTGCGGAGGCGTATCTTTACGTATTCGACTCCAGAAAAATGATTTTGGTGGCGGGATTCGAGCGGCAATCGCAGCGCGAGGAAACGCTCGAAGCTCTTCATAAGGCTTTAAACGTCCAATTGGGCGTTAAAGCGAATATCGGAGCGGGCTCGGTCGCCGCCGGCTTCGAAAGCATCCGCAATTCTTACCAAGAAGCGTTGTCGGCGTTGAATTATACTTTTTTTCTCGGGGAGAACGAAATCATTTATTCGAACGATATCAAGCATACGGACTACGATTACGAAATGCTGGAGCACATGGAGGACGATATTGCCGATGCCGTCATGTACATGGAGAAAAACCGTCTGATGGAGAAAATGAACCAGCTTTTTGCCGCCTTCAGAGAGAAATATATCAAGAAGGAAATTATCAACTTCTCGATTTTAAACATTTATCTCAAAAGCTTGAAAAACGCCTCCGGCCTCGGTGCGAACGTGAACGCCATCCATACGGACCGGCTCGGGGTCATCGAGCAAATTCACGGCTCGGATCGGATCGACGAATCACGGGAAGCGCTGCTGCAGCTGCTTACGGATATGATCGACGCGATCGCGGCGGGCAGGGACAAGAAGATGAACGATCTCGTCGTCAAAGCGATTCGGACGATAGACATGCAATATGCGGACAGCGGCTTGTCGGTCGCCAAAATGGCGAAGGAGCTGTTCGTTAGCGAAAATTATTTGTCCAAGCTGTTCAAAAATGAAACGGGCGAAAATTTTTCCCAATACTTGATGAAGGTTCGGATGGACCATGCGAAAAAGCTTTTGGAAACGACGGACAGCAAAATCGGAGAAGTCGCAGAGCAAGTCGGCTATAACGATGCCAATTATTTCAGCACCTGCTTCAAAACGGTAGTCGGCGGTTCTCCGGCGAAATACAGGAGCGCATTCAAGATAAACGCCGGGGAGGATTCCGTCACTTGAGCTTAAGTCGGTCCCGAGGAACCTTTGTTGGCATGACACCGTGCCGTACAAGGTTTTTTTAAGGCGGAAATGCCGCAATCGTATGGAATTTCGAAGCTTTAACCCAGAAATCTATATATCGGATCAGCCCGAAATTTTATAGATTTTTGGTGTAGTCATTTTATAAGGGAGGCAAGACGGATGAACAAAATGTGCAAAACGCTTCTGGTCGTCATGCTGTTTTCACTGCTGTTGTCGATGCAAGCCTACGCCGCAGGCGGTCAGGAGCAGCAGAAAGGGCCGGTATTCGAATCGACCCTTGTGGAGGCGAACGAGAGCACAACGACGAAAAGAGCGTTCAACAGCGCGATTTTCGAATTGACGAACAACAGGCTGCTGCTTACTTACGACGATTACACGGATGTGATGGATGCGTCTCCGGGCGTCATTTCGGGGAAAATCTCGGAGGACGGGGGAAGAACGTGGGGAGAGAAATTCCTCATTCAAGAAAATATCGGTCAAAAAAATGTGACGAACCAAGGGATCGTCCGATTGAAAACCGGCGAGCTCGCTCTGTTTTTCGCCAAGCAGGACGATAACGCAGAAGTTTCGATGTATATGAAACGTTCCGCCGACGAAGGGTTGACATGGGGACAGCCACGCAACATTACGCCCTATACCGGTCATCACGTGACGGCGAACGACCGGGCGGTGATGCTGTCCTCCGGTAGAATTATATTGCCGCTTGGCGGAAAATCGGCGGCCCAGCCCGGGAAAACGGGAGCGTTTGCGATCTATTCGGACGATGACGGGGAGACTTGGACGGTCGGGCCATTCGTCAACATGCCGACAGGGGCTCCGGCCGAACCGGTCCTTGTCGAGCTGAAGGATAAACGAGTCATGCTGCTCATCCGCTCGACGCTCAAGTATATTTACAAAGCGTATTCGGATGACGGCGGAACCACTTGGGGCGATCCGGTAAAAACGGATTTGAATTCGCCGTATACCCCGCAAATGGTCAAAAGAATACCGGATAACGGCCTAGGGCCGCTGCTGCTTATCTGGAACAATGTTTCTACGGAAGTGCGCAGACCTTTGACGATGGCGCTTTCGGGCGACGAAGGCGAAACATGGACGAATTTCATCAATCTTACGCCTTCGAACAGCGGCGTATATGCCTATCCTTCCATTACAACTTACCGCGACGAGGTTCTCATCACGTATTATACGTACAACCCTCTTCCTGACGGTAAGTATACATTGCCGTTAAAGCTGCAAATATGGAAGCTGGCCGATATTACGGCGGGAACGGGGTTCGGCAATGCAGCATCCTTGACGGCTGACGCAAGCAATGTACAGGGCGGTGAAACGTTCAAGGTAAGATACGGATTAAGCAGCGTCTCCGAGCGGGTATACGCTCAGGATGTCACATTCGCTTTCGATCCCAGCTCGGTCGAGTTCGTTTCGGCGGCCTCGGTCAAGTCGGGGGTCAACTTGCTGGAAACCTCGGCAAACCCGAACGGAACGGTTCAATTGATTTTGGCCAGCGCAGGACCGGGCAACGAGATTACGGGGCAAGGTGATATTGTCGAGCTCACGTTTAAAGCGAAGTTTGTTTCGCAGACGACGGCAAGCGAGATCAGGATTACGGACGCTGCTTTGGCGGACGGTCAAGGCGTTGAATATGTGGCCGAGCTGTCCTCGGTGAGCATTCAAGTGACAGCCGGTCTTCCCGGAGACATTAACCAGGATAACAAAGTAACGGTCGGCGATTTGGCGATTATGGCCGCTAATTATGGGAAAAACAGCGGCAGCCCGGATTGGGAGCAAGTGAAGCGTGCGGATTTGAACGGCGACGGCAAAATCGATATCGAGGATTTGGCGATATTAGCCAAGAAAGTAAAGCGGTAATAGAACGGCTGCCCCTGCAGGAGGAGGTTCTCCTCCTCCTGCAGGGGCAGCTCGGGATAAGGGGGGATGGAGAAGCGTGCGTACATCGATCATTTATTTGCTGATCGTCGTTTTTTGTTTATCGGGGCCCCTCGTCGCCTCGGCAAACGCCGATGAAGCTCCGGCTTTTCGGCTGGATGCAGGCAAGCCTTATGACGGTAAAGTCGTCATGACCTTAAGTGCGGCAAATTTGAATCATCTATACGGCTACGAAGCCAGATTATCGTTCGATCCCGAGAGGCTGGAGCTGCTGGGAGGGGAATCCGGGCTGGATGGATTTTTCGTGCCACCGATCGTCACGAAGAACGAAATCGTCACGGCTTATACCCAAATAGGTGATGCTCCCGGATATAGCGGCGATTTCAAGATCGGTACTTTAACATTTAAGCTTAAGAAACAAGGGAAAGCTTCGGTGAAGTGGGAATCGATAAAGATTGTCACCGATAAGCTGCAAAGCACGACGATTCCGGTAGAAAAAAGCGCATTTGCGGTTAAAGGATTTTCGGATTTGGCAGGGCATTGGGCCGGAGAAGATATTGAAAAGCTTGCATTCGAGGGAATAATCGACGGCATGGATGAGGAGCGGTTTGTGCCGGATGCGATGATAACCAGAGCGCAATTCGCAACAATGCTGGTACGTGCATTAAAGCTGGATGAAAGCGACGCGACAACTCCGTTTACCGATGTGCCGGAGGACTCCTGGTATCGAGCAGCCGTAAGCGGCGCTTATGCTGCGGGACTTATTCAAGGAATGACGGAAAACGGCTTCGCGCCGGAGGAAGAGATTACGCGGGAACAAATGACGGTGATGATTATGAGGGCGGGCATGCATATTTCGGAGGGGGGCTTAAAGGATACGGATTCAGCCGGTTCGATCCCGTTCGCGGATGCAAGCTCGATCGGCGATTGGGCGGTTAAAGATATTGCGATTGCCGTTCGTGAAGGTATCGTCAACGGCAGAACCGCCGATACGTTCGAGCCGGGGGCACTGGCGACCAGAGCGGAAGCGGCTGTATTGATCAAGCGATTGTTGTTCAAATGGGGAGGGCGCTTATGAACTGCGAACCCGGAACCGTATCATACGTCCATTGCCATTGGAGCTGCCGGTATGGAAAATGACTGAACTGTTGAACAAGTAAATTAGACGAGGGGGAAGATGAAACATGAAACGCCCGATTATTGCTGCATTATCCTTGAACTTATCCGCTTCGCTCCTTCTATCGGCTTGCGGCTCCAATACCGAAAAGCAGAAAGCCGGAAGCGCCCCCGCTGCGGAAATCATGCAAACGCTGCCTGCCAAGTACGATCCGCCGATTGAGCTTACAACCGGAAGCTACTATTTTAGCGGGATCAAGTATCCGCAAGGCGACGATATGAACAATAACGTTTGGACGCGGACGCTCGAAAGCGAATTCGGAATCAAGGTGAAGCATGTATGGGCGGTTCATTACAACGATTATGAGAAGAAAATGAACTTAACGCTCGCATCCGGCGATTTGCCCGATATTTTTCTCGTCACGCCGGCGCAATTCAAGCAGCTTCATGAATCCGGCTTGATTGAAGACCTGACCGGCATTTATGAGAAATTGGCTCCGGATTCGGTCAGAAAAGTGCTCAAGGAAGCCGGTGACGAAGTCATGGAAGCGGCGATGATCGACGGCAAGCTGATGGGCATTCCGTTTACGGGACTTGCCGAGGAATCGGTGCCGGTCTTGTGGGTGCGAACGGATTGGTTGAGATCGTTGAATTTGCCCGAGCCGAAAACGATGGCGGATTTGCAAACGATCATCGAAGCTTTTACGAAGCAGGATCCGGACGGGAACGGCAAAGACGATACGATCGGATTCGGAATCGACAAGGATTTGTCGGCGGCAAACGGCTTTATGAACGCTTACCATGCTTACCGGGGCATTTGGGTGAAGGATGCCTCCGGCAAGCTGACGTTCGGCAGCATCCAGCCGGAAATGAAAAAGGCGCTTGCCGCGCTGCAAACGATGTACAAAACCGGCCTGCTGGATAAGGAATTCGGCGTCAAAAACGCAACGCAAATGACGCAAAACGTTACAATGGGCAAAGCGGGCGTCTATTTCGGCAGCATGAATTCCGGAATCATTCCGCTTGGGAGAAGCAGGGATAAAGATCCGAATGCGGATTGGCAGGCGTACCCGATGCCTTCGATTGACGGAGAAGCCGTCATGTATCAGCATGATCTAAATATTTACGGCGGATTTTGGGTCGTCAAGAAGGGAGTTAAACATCAGGAAGCGATTTTCACGCTGCTGCAAAAATGGCTGGATACCTTTTATTTCAATACGTCCGACGACCTATTCGCCAAGCTGAACGAAGCGCCTGACAACAATACGTTATGGATGTACGCGCCGATTAAAATGTACCGCTCCGAAAAAAATGTAAGCGTATACCGAAATATAAAGCCTTTGCTCGAAGGCGGAGGCGGGGATAAGAGCAAGCTGACGCCGGAGGAGCGGAAAGTATACGATAGCATTCAAAAATATCAGAATGGCGACGGAAGGTTTTGGGGGGAGAATGCCAGCTTCGGCTTGAACGGAGGCGGGAAGGTCGTGGATCAAATTATTAAAAACAACCAGTTTATGCCGAACCAATTCATAACCGCTCCTCTTCAGGTCATGACGGATAAAATGCCGCAGCTCGTCAAGCTGGAGGCGGAAGCGTTCACCAAAATCATCCAAGGCGCACCGATTGAGGAATTCGAGCATTTCGTCGCCGACTGGAAGAAGACCGGCGGGGACGAAATAACGAAGGCCGTAAACGACTGGTACACGAAGAAATGACGGATTGCATCGCAGGTAAGGGAGGGGAAGGCCCTTCCGCCCGATTGGAGGAAATGCCGCTTGGGGAAGAAACGGAGTCTCGAATTGCCTTTGCACGCGATGCTTCTGCCATCTGTGTTAATAGTGCTGGTTTACAGCTATGGCCCCATGCTCGGTTTGGTCATTGCATTCCAAAGGTTTATACCGGCCAAAGGTATTCAAGGCTCGGAATGGATCGGATTCAAAAATTTTACGTATGTCTTCAGCCTGCCGGATATCATGACCGTTATTGCGAATACGCTGTTTATTTCGGTTATGAAAATAATCGCGGGCCTCATAGTACCGATTCTCGTAGCGATGCTGCTGAACGAGGTTCGGAAGACCGCGTTCAAAAGAGCGGTTCAAACCTTTATTTATTTCCCGTACTTTTTGTCTTGGCTGCTGCTCAGCGGAATATTAATCGACGTTTTGTCGCCGGAGCATGGTCTCGTGAACCGGCTGCTCGGCTATTTCGGGATCGCGCCGATTTATTTTCTGGGCGACAACCGATGGTTCCCGTATGTGCTTGTCGCCACAAACGAATGGAAGGAGTTCGGATTCAATACGATCATTTATCTGGCCGCATTGACCGGTATCAATCCGACGCTGTACGAAGCTGCGGTAATCGACGGAGCGGGCCGTTGGAGGCAAACCTGGCACATCACGCTGCCCGGCATGCGGCCGATCCTCGTGCTTTTGTTGACGCTTGCGCTCGGCCAAGTGCTTAATGCGGGGTTCGATCAAGTGTTGAACCTGTACAGTCCGCAAGTATACGAAAGCGGCGATATTATCGATACGATGGTTTACCGGATGGGGTTGTTGAATGCCCAGTACAGCGTCGCGACGGCAGTCGGTTTGTTTAAATCGGTTATTTCGCTCGCGCTGATATCGACTGCATATTTTCTCGCCTACAAGCTGGCCCGATATCGGATATTTTGAGCTACCTCTAAGAATAAAGGAGAATGCGGGCTTGGTCGAACAACCGACATTCGGCAGACGTATGTTTATCGCAGGCAATATTGTTTTTTTAACTGCTCTTTCTTTATTGTGCTTATTGCCCGTTATCCATGTCCTTGCGGTGTCCTTCAGCTCCAGTACGGCGGTAAACGCAGGAACGGTCGGTCTTAGACCCGTCGATTTTTCTCTGAAAGCTTACGAATTCGTGCTTCAAAAAGAAGCGTTCGCCAAGTCGTTCGCGAAATCCGTGCAAAGGGTGCTGCTTGGCGCTTCCTTGAATATGACGATGATCGTTCTCGCAGCTTATCCGCTGTCCAAGGAGGCCGGAGCGCTTAGGTATCGGACCGTTTACGCATGGTTTTTTGTGCTTACGATTTTGTTCAACGGCGGCCTTGTACCCTCCTACTTAACCGTCAAAATGACGGGACTGCTCGATACGATTTGGGTGCTGCTTATCCCGACTGCGGTTCCGGTATTCAGCGTCGTCCTGCTATTGAATTTCTTCCGCGGCCTGCCGAAGGAATTGGAGGAAGCCGCCTTTATCGACGGGGCGGGCCATTTGACGACGCTGCTGCGGATTTATATTCCGCTGTCCATGCCTGCGATGGCCGCCTTGTCGCTGTTCTCGGTCGTTATGCATTGGAACAGCTGGTTCGATGGTTTGATTTATATGAACAGATCGGAAAATTACCCGCTGCAAAGCTATTTGCAGACCTTCATTATCCAACAAGATATGAACGCGGTTACGGAAAAGGAGGTGGTGCTGATGAAGGAGCTGTCGGATCGGTCGATCAAATCGGCTCAAATTATTTTGGCGACGCTGCCCATCCTTTTTCTATATCCGTTCCTGCAAAAATATTTCATGCAAGGGATCGTGCCAGGGAGTGTAAAAGAATGACGGGAGGAAACGAAAATGACTCAAAACAAAGCGGATCGAACTTCAAAGCATATCGAAAATAAAGAAACGCATTCGGGCAAACGGCTCGGCAGAAGAGAGCTTCTGGCTTCGCTAGGCGTCGCCGGCATTGCGCTGGCTTCCCAGAGCTTGCTCCAAGGGACGCCGATTGCAAACGCCGCAGCGCAGGACGGAGCGGTTACGGAAGCCGTGTACGGCAACAAGAATAAGGACAAAACGACTGCAAGCTTGGCTTCCTGTTGTCCTTGGTACAATGTAAAGGATTACGGAGCGGTCGGCGACGGGACGGCGAACGACTACGATGCGATCAACAGTACGATTCAAGCGGCCAAAATCACGGGAGGCGTCGTCTACTTCCCGCCGGGCACTTATATCATCGATATTTATTTATCCGAATTAAGGCAGGATTCGACCGCCGTCCTGATCGACTTGAACAACATCGTTCTCATGGGCGACGGCAAGGCTTCGGTCATTAAGGGAGTCAGCGCGATCGGTTTTGACGTATTTCAACTGAATAGCGTGCAAAATATGACGATCCGCGATTTGGCCATCACGTCCGTAAAAACGGATCCCTCCGATCCGACTCATGGCTGTAACGGCATTTCGATGACGAACGGCACTAGCGGCATTACGATCGACAACGTATACGTTTTCGATTTGCCGTACGTAGTCAAGAGCAATTATGTGGACGGAGGCAAAGCTTTTACGGTTCAGCAAGGCGCTGGGCCGCAAGCCTGTACGAACATCCGTATTTCGAACAGCGAATCCAGGAATTGCCCATTCGGCTTCGGCATGGATTTGAACGGCAGTTCCGCGCTTATTCCTTCGAATATTAAAGTATTCGGAAATACATTCGGCGCTTTTTATCGAGGCATGTATGTCAGCGCATCCGCACCGGCAACCGGCAACCATGTCGAAAAATTATCGTGCGAAATCGCCGGCAATACGGTCGTCGGCGCCCAATTCGGCTTGGTGCTGGGCAGAGCCTCCGGAGTCGTCGCCGCGGGCAATCAGTTTATTTCCCACCGGATCTCCGCCCCGACCGAGGTACCGTTCGATACGAAGCTCATTCCGTTGCTCGTGTCGGGTACGGACGGCTGCGTGATAAGCGATAATTTCGTGTATTACGCCAAATGCGATCATTATTTCGTCCTCGATAATCTTTATTCGGGACCGACGCAATTTTGCCAAGCTGCGAATAACCGGTTTACAGGCGCTGCGGACGGCTTTGGCATCAAGCTTTTGAATACAAGTCCTTCGGGTTTCGCCAGAAAAAGCGCTTTTGTCGGAAATACGTTCAAAAACGCGGCTTTAGGAGAATATGACCCGATTGTTTATGCGGCAGGGACAAGCAATATCGTCATAGCCGGATCCGAAAGCCGGTTCGAGACGATCGGCATTAAAACGAACGGCGTGCCGAGCGGTGCGGATCTAGTCGTTAACGGCAGCTTGGGCTTTGCATATACGGACGGGAAGACGGCCCACAATACGATGTATAGAAGCGGGACCTCGATAGCGGTCAAGCAAACGGTCAGCGGCGCCGGAACGACCGAGGTGTTGAAAGTCGTTTCCAACACCGATCAGGAGTTATTTGCGGTAACGAATAACGGATCGATTCAGCTATCGGCCATTCAAACGGCAAGCGTTCCCGCCGCGCAAAGCAAGCGAATTCCGGTTTATCATACCGATGGAACGTTAGCCGGCTATATTCCGGTATATAACGAATAACGAAAGCCGCACCTGTCTCCGTTTGGAGGGCAGGTGCGGCTTTTCGAGAGAACCGTTTTGACCGTACATAACGGTCTTTATTCAAAGTCGAAGAGCTATTCGAATAAATCCGTGACGGCGCCTTTGGAAGCGGATGACACAAGTCTTGCGTATTTGGCAAGCACGCCTGTTTTAAACTTCGGCTGCGGCCGGATCCAAGCTTTGCGGCGGTTGTCCAACTCCTCTGGCGAGACTTCGAATGAAATCTCCTGTGTTTCGCTGTCGATCGTGACGATATCATCGTCCTGCAGCAGCGCGATGGGACCGCCCGTTTGCGCTTCCGGCGCGACATGTCCGATGACAAAGCCGTGAGAACCGCCTGAAAATCTTCCGTCCGTAATTAGCGCCACTTTGCCGCCCAGCCCTTTACCGACGATCAAGGCCGTTACGGAAAGCATCTCGGGCATGCCGGGCCCGCCCTTGGGACCGCAATAACGGATGACGAGCACATCCCCTTCCTTGATCCGATCCTCCAAAATCGCTTGAGTCGCCGATTCTTCACTGTCATAGACACGGGCAGGGCCGGTAAAGCGCAGTTGCTTCATCCCCGACATTTTAGCGATGGCTCCTTCGGGAGCCAAATTTCCTCTTAACACAACTAACGGTCCCGTAGGCTTTAAGGGGCTGTCCAAAGGCCGAATGATATCTTGATCTTCGTTTAATGGAGCGGCTTCCGCCAGGTTTTCCGCCAATGTTTTTCCCGTTACGGTCATACAGTCGCCATGGAGAAGCCCTTGCTCGAGCAGAAGCTTCATCACGCCCGGAACGCCGCCGATATCGTTGAGGTCTTGCATGACATATTTGCCGCTTGGCTTAAGATCCGCAATATGGGGGACCTTGACGCGAATTCGCTCGAAATCATCCAGCGTCAAGTCGACTTGAACCGAGTGGGCGATGGCGAGCAGATGCAAAAATGCGTTGGTCGAGCCACCCAGCGCCATGACGACGGTAATGGCATTTTCGAATGCTTTTTTCGTCATAATATCGCGCGGGTAAATGCCATTGCGCAGAAGCTCAATGACCGTTTTCCCCGCTTCCGCGCATTCCGCTGCTTTGTCGGGAGAAATGGCGGGCGTCGAGGAGGAGCCGGGCAGACTTATCCCCAGCGCTTCGGCGGCGGACGCCATCGTGTTGGCCGTATACATCCCTCCGCACGATCCCGCACCCGGACAAGCGCTGCATTCCACCTTATGGAGCTCTTCTTCCGTCATTCTCCCGTCATGATATTGTCCGACCGCCTCGAAGGCGCTGACGATATCGACTTTCCTGCCGTCCAAATTTCCGGGCTGGATCGTTCCGCCATAAACGTAAACCGCCGGCACATTCATCCGGCCGATGGCCATTAAGCAGGCGGGTGTGTTTTTATCGCAGCCGCCTACGGCGACCAGTGCGTCAAAACGTTCGGCGTTCGTGACGATTTCGATGGAGTCCGCAATCGCTTCGCGGCTCGGCAGCGAGAACAGCATGCCCTCATGGCCCATCGAAATGCCGTCGGAAACCGTAATCGTATTAAAAATAAGCGGCGCTCCGCCATGCTCCTGAATACCCTTTTTGGCCTGGACGGCTAATTGGTCAATATGCATGTTGCAGGGCGTGACCTCGCTCCATGTGCTCGCTACGCCGATCATCGGTTTCTTGAAGTCCTCGTCCTTAAAGCCGACGGCTCGAAGCATTGCCCGGTTAGGGACGCGGTTCGCCCCCTCGCTGATTACTTTGCTGCGAATTCTCAAGTCCTTATTTTCAGTCATCCCGATCGGTCCCTTCCTTATTAGATTAATGCGTGCAGCTCTTTCATCGGTCTAAGCAAATTTTGTTTCATCATGGCGGATGCGGCTTCCTTGTTGCGCTCCTCCAAGGCCGAGATGATGGAGGCGTGTTCTTCCACGGAGTTTAGCGTTGCGGCCATCGGCTGCTTAAGAAAAACGTACTTAAACCTTCTGATATGAATTTGCAGCGATGCGCTGAATGAAGCGATGTACGGGTTGTCGGACACCTCGACAATAAGATTGTGGAACTGCTCGTCGAGCTCCATCGCCTGATAGGGCTGCCCGTTTTCGATCGCTTGGCCGAACTGCGCGTTCAGATCCTTCAGCATTTCGATTTGCTCGGGTACGATGAGCTGCGCCGAATACTCGGCTGCCAACGAGTGAAGCGCGGCGAGCGTCGGGTACATGTTTAAAATATCGTCTTTCTCGATGCTCGTTACTCTCGTTTCTTTGCCGGGATGCATCGAAACCAAGCCCTGCACCTCAAGAAGCTGAAAAGCCTCGCGGATGGGCGTCCTGCTCACCGCCAAAGATTCCGCCAGCTCGGCGTCGATTAACTTCTCGCCAGGCAGTAGGGTACCTTCGATGATCCATCTTTGAATTTGCGCCAAAGCCCGCTCTTTCGCAGACATTCGGATGGGGGAGGAAAAATTTTGAGGAACGGGCATGTTCAACATCCTTTTTTTCGTTATTGTTATATGCAATATATCGCATACTGCATGCCGTTTGCAAGCGGATATTTATTGTTAACACCGTCGAGTTGTTCCTTGTAAGAAGCCGTGAAGGAAATTGTCATGGAAAAGGAGAGTGCATTTCACATATAATGGAATTATCGAGCTGGGAAAAGGAGGAGACACAACCTTGATAAGCAGTCAAAACCCGACTCATAAAATCCGCAATCCACGCGGGGTTCCAGTGATCGCTGGATTAAGCCTCATTATCGGCATTCATATATTTCGTATGTTAAAAGTGAACCAAGCCGGAATCCTGACATGGATTGAAATCGGCGTACTCATCCCCTGCTTCGTCGTTGTGGCTGTTACGCTATATTGGGCTTTAAAGCCGGCTTCCCGCATTCGAATCGGTGAACGGCAGCTCGTAGTAAACGGCAGGGAAATAAAAGCTGACGAAATCAAGGAAATCATGGTCAGGGGATACTTCAATCCGATAATCGGCATCAAGCCTGTCGGAAAGCGGATCGTGCCGATCAAGCTTTGCTTTCGGTTTCTCGATGAAAAGGGCATGAAGGAATTGGCGGATTGGGCGGAGCGTAACCAAGTTGCGTTTTCCTATAAGCATTTTATGAGTTGGATCTAGTAGACCGCCAAGTCTTAACCTGTAGATTGCCTATAACCATTCGTGCGTCTGACTCATGCGGGGGATTTCTAACGGAAGCCACGGCCGTTATCCTGCTTGAAACGGCCATTGCTCAAATCTAACGGAAATGAGGCTGTCCTCACTATTTCACCGGTAAAATGCTCGTTCTTGCCCGTCAGTGAGGCAAACGAAACTATCAATTTCGTTTGTCACACTAATAATTGCGTTTGCCTCATTAGCTCTCCAGAGCACGGGTTTTCGGCGAGAGATAGTGAGGTTTGCCTTATGAACAGTAAACTTTTCCTCACTGATAGCATTTTGTGTGGCAGCAAACCTTAGATCATATGCGGTTATGGTACGAGCGCCTAAAAAACCAATCGAAGAGAATAGTTTGCTTTGAAAAGGAAGCTTCTTACAACGGATCCGGCAGCACCGCGTTCCGTTTTTTTGTGCTTTACTTTTGTCCAGTAAAAAATCAGCTTTCTGTCCATTGCCGGTATGGCGAAACCGTCTATAATCATGGATAGGCTGTGATAATGATTCTCAGTGTCGCGGCAAATTTCTTGTATAAAGCGAAAGAGGGGTACATGATGAATATCCGCAAAATGATCTCCGCAATCGGGTTCGCGGCAGCGCTCTCGCTGTTCATCGCTTTATTAGCGGCATGCTCGAACGATGCGCCGGCCGGCGATACGGCAGGAGGCAGTCCTGCAGCCGCAGCGCAAACAACTTCGGGCGGCGGCGGTTCTCCGGATCCCGGCAAAACGGGCGAGCCCAAGCCGCCAACCCGTTCGATAACGGATTACACGAAAAGAACGTTCGACATCCCGGCCCAGCCGAAAAGGATCGTATACGTGGGCAGCAGTCCCGGCGATTTGTTCGCGCTTGGCGTCAAGCCTGTCGGCGCCACGCTTAGCGTCATCTCGAGCCAAATCGTTTATCCCGAATTGCTGAGCGGCATCGAGGATATCGGCGGCGGCGAAGCCAACCTGGAAAAGATCACCTTGCTCGAACCCGATCTGATTTTATTCGACGGTGTCGTCTATGACGATAAGGTGCAGGCGCTGGCCAAAATCGCCCCGTCCGTCTCTTACGATTCCGCCGCTCCGATGTATGAACGGCTCCGCTTCCTTGCCGATGCGACAGGCAAAAAGGAGGAGGCGGAAAAATGGATAGCCGGCTACGAAGCGAAAGCGAAGGTTACGCTCGAACGGCTGAAGACAAGCCCGGACGACACCGCCGCCGTTTTGCTTCAGCTCGGAAAACAGCTGTATGTCATGGGGAATCGCGGGCTTTCCGTAACCGTATTCGATGTGCTCGGATTTAAGCCGACGCCCAAAATCAAAGGAATCATTGACGATTCGAAGCGGTTCATAACCGTCTCCGCCGAAGTGCTGCCCGAATATACCGGGGATTGGGTATTCTTGCTCGCAAACAAAGCCGAAGAAACGGTAGCTGCCAAGCAAGCGTTGCTCGACAGCGCTCTTTGGAAGTCGCTCCCGGCTGTCAAAAACGGACAAGTGCACGTGTTTGAATCGAAATGGAACTTCGACGACCCGATTACCAGGGAAAGACTGCTCGAAGAGCTTCCCCGCATTATGGGAAAATAGCTGTGAAGCGACAATAGTCTGCGGAATACGAAGCCGTCGCAAATGAAGAATAGAAGCAGGGAGCATTTCAACAATCGTTGTTGAAACGCTCCCTGCTTTTCGTTACACTGAAACTACTGATAACAATTCTCAATTAAAAAGCGTCGACAGGAGCCTCTGAGACATGGATAATGATCGCGCCTTTATGCTTTCACATACGTTCCTCCTAAAAAGCGTCAAGCCGTTCGGTGAAGGCCTTTGGCAGCCGGGAGCCAGCGGCGCTCCTTGGCGGTCTGACGCTGCGGAACCGACAGCCGACGACTGCGTTTGTTCGATCGCCATTTTTACGGAAGAGCCGGGAACGATTGATCTCGACGGAACTTCCGTTTCATTGAGTAAAGGATCCGCAATTCAGCTTAGGTCTGGCGGACGCTTCAGCGTCCAAAGCGGCTCCGGCTCCGCAACCGGACGTTTGGCCGGCTGGCTTGTCGAGTTTTTTGTGTTTCGTTTCGGAGACAGCCGTCCGATAGCTGGAGGGTTTCCTTTGCTGCCCTACCATCAAGAAATTGCCGTACACCCGTTTGCCGCACTCTGCTCCGTCGTCGATCGGATAACGAGAACGGCTGACGGCTATGACGATCCGACAGCGCTGCGCAAACAGGCAGCTTTGCTGGAGCTGCTTGCTTTGCTGATGGAGAACCAGCAGCGCTCCCATATGCTTGACAACGCGGCCGCAGCGGTGAAGCGCGCGATTTCTTACGTGCGGGATCATTACACCGAGCCTTTGACTGTGGAACAGCTGGCAAGTATTGCCGGAGTCGGGCGCTGGCAGTTCAGCGAGTTATTTCGACGTCTGACCGGGAAGCGGCCGCTCGATTACATCAATACGATACGCTTGAACCGGGCGAAGGAGCTGCTCCTGCTTACCGACGACCCGCTGCGGGAAATCGCCCAAAGCGTCGGCTTCCGCGACGAATATTACTTCAATCGCAAGTTCAGCCGTATGTTCGGATGCGCACCGAAGTCTTTCGCCCGCTCCGGCAAAACCGCCGCATCCCGGCAGCCGCTCCTTCCGGCGGCTAAACAAGCCCGCGTCCGCTCGAGCTTGACTGGCGAGCCGTCCCGGCTGGTCGTCTGCGGCGGCATCCTGGGCGATGTGCTTTCGCTGGGCGTCAAGCCGCTCGGCGCGGAGCTTGCGGTCATGGGCAGACAAGTCGTCTACCGCGATAAGCTAGCCGGTATTTTGGACGTCGGAATCGGCGGCGATGCCGATACGATCGCTGCGCTTCAACCGGATCTT
The DNA here is from genome assembly GCF_003285015.1 of Paenibacillus contaminans. Lineage (GTDB taxonomy): Bacteria > Bacillota > Bacilli > Paenibacillales > NBRC-103111 > Paenibacillus_V > Paenibacillus_V contaminans. The sequence continues at coordinate 47,398 of NZ_QMFB01000047.1, forward strand.
GTCCTGCTGGAGAAGGAGGGCGTTGCAGCCTCCCATTTTCAGTCCGCAGCCGCTCCTGTCGTCTCCTTCAGGCGCACGGAGGATGTAACGGTAAGGCTTCGCGCTATCGCGGCGCTTCTTGGTGCGGAGCGGGAGGCGGACGAGTGGATTGCCAGGCACGAGGATGCGGCTAGTTCGATGTGGAACCGGCTCCGCAGCCGCATCGGAACCGGGGAAACGGCAACGGTGCTAGTGCAGATCGGCGTGCAATTATTTGTGATGGGCAATCGGGGGTTGGCGGCTACGCTTTATCATCCGCGAGGCTTCAGTTCGTCGGAAGGAGCGGCGAAGCTGGCTGAGGGCAGCGAACGGTTTCGGGAAATCACGGCAGAACAATTGCCGGGTTATGACGGCGACCGCCTGTTTCTGCTTTTCTCCGGAGACGAGCGTTCGAAGCGAGAGGCGCGGCAGTTGACGGAAACTTCGGCATGGCAAAGCCTTCACGCTTTCCGCAGCGGCAATATCCATATGACTGAAGCCAAGTGGAATTATGACGATTCGCTGACCCGCGGGCAGCTGCTTCCGGTATTGCCGCATATTTTGTCCTCGCGGATTTGAAAGAGCGTAGACGGCTCGCGTATTACGACTAAGTGCGCTAAAAATTTCTGTTCGCCGCTTGCCTGCAAGCGGTTTTCTTTTTTCGGCAAAGGGGGCCGCCGTTAATTAAGCTCGATTGATTTATAAATATTTTGTACACTTTTCAAAAAATTGTGTCCTATAACCGGCGAGGCTTTGAAATTATAATGGAAAAAATCGTAGCGCTGGGAAGGAGTGACGGAAATGAATAAGCGGTGAAACTTGCAGTTCCGTTCTACATTTTCGGGTTGATTTGAAAGCGCTGCCATGCAGGGGCGAACGAAAGCATGAGGGAGTACATAGCAGACTTTAAATCGGGAGGGACAATTTTGCAAACGTACAGGTTATCGGTACGACACCGGAGAAGCTGGTTTTCGAAAATAGTCGTTGCATTGCTCGTTTGGAGCATGGTTTTCTCAGGAATGCCTGCGGCATTCGCCGAAGAGCCGGCGCCGGCACAGATGGACGAACCGACCGTTTATCTTTACGATTTTCACAAGCTGGGGGTGGGTACGCAAGGGACGCAGCCCGGCTGGAGCATCGTGACGGCGGAGTCGGCTCCGAAATACCGGGAGCAGCCTTACGGTCTGCATATGAACGGGCCCGTCAAAGACGACAAGCTGACGCTGCAATTCGATATCCCGGAATCGGGAAAGTATGATATCAAGTTTAAAAGCTACTTGTCCTCCGGCGGCGGAAAATCGGACGTATCCATCGACGGCAACAAGCTTGCGGTTTATAACTTTTATGCTGCTGCGGGCCAGTACAGCCAATCGGTGACGCTCGGGACGCTGCAATTAAGCGCAGGAACCCATAAGATCACGTTTACGGCGACCGGTCTGCGGGACGGATGGGGCAATGACATGTATCCGTCCGAGCTTCAGTTCGAACAGGTCCAGTTCGGGGCGGAGTACGCGTTCGATTTTCACAAGCTGGGAGTAGGCACGCAAGGTTCGCAGCCAGGCTGGAGCATCGTAACGGCGGAGACGACTCCGAAATATCGGGCGCAGCCTTACGGTTTGCATATGAATGGGCTCGTCAAAGACGATAAGCTGACGCTTCAATTCGATATTCCGGCATCGGGCAAATATGAAGTCAAGTTCAAAAGCTATTTGTCTTCCGGCGGCGGGAAATCGGACGTGTTTTTCGACGGAGAAAAGCTTGCGGGTTATAACTTCTATGCAGCCGCAGGCCAATACAGCCAGTGGGTGACGCTTGGAACGCTGCAGCTGAGCGCGGGTACGCACAAGATCATGTTTAAGGCGACCGGTCTGCGCGACGAATGGGGCAACGATATGTATCCTTCCGAGCTAATGTTCGCGGAAGCGCCTGTTTTGAAATCGATTTCATTATCGGCTGCCAAAACGACGCTGGTCGCGGACGAAACGCTTCCCTTACTGCTGGAAGGCAAGCTTTCGAATCGCACGGATGCGGATTTTGCCAACGCTGTCATTACTTATGCAAGCAGCAATGAGGCTGTAGCGTCGGTAGACGCTAGCGGAACGGTCACAGCCAAGCAACCGGGTTCGGCTGCCATCAACGTTACGGTAGAACTCGACGGCACGACTAAGACGGCCGGTCTGGACATTCAAGTTGCGGAAGGAGCTCTTGACCGCATCGAGGTTCAGCTCGACTTGCCGATCTTGGCCGGACGAACGGAAACGCTCGCCGTTCGCGGCTTTCTGACAAGCGGGCAGGAGGCGAATCTGACCGGCGCAGCGATAACGTATACGAGCAGCAATCCGGAAGTCGCATCGTTCGACGCTCCCGCAAAGGTGAGCGCGCGAACGATCGGACATGCGGACTTGCGCGTCGATGCTACGCTGGCGGGTGTGACGAAGCATGTCATCGTGCCGGTGGAGGTTGTGAAAAATGCGCTTGCCGAAATAACGGTTGCGATCAATAAGGAACCGTTATTCGTTACAGAAAAGGTAAACCTGACGGTGCAGGGAAAGCTGCTTGACGGCAGCGCCGCGGATTTGTCGCAGGCGGACATTTCCTATTCCAGCGGCGACAGCCTTATTGCGGACGTCGACAGCGGCACTTCCAAATTAACCGCGTATGCGGTCGGCGCTACGGACATCATGGTTGTCGTGACGCTGGACGGAACGACCTTGTCGAAGACGCTGCCCGTGCAAGTCGTCGAAGTGACCAATAAGAAGACGAGAGCTACCTTTTATACGCCCGAGAAAGTGGCGGCGTCGAGAAGCAACGTGCAGAGCTTCGAATGGGCCAAAAGTTTGAAAACCTCCGCCGTCAGCGCCGCGGACAAGTATGTGGAGCTCGGATACGATTTCCTCTGGAACATGGTAACGCCGCAAACGCTGCCGCGCAGCTACGGGGTTAACCAGGTCAAGGGAAGTCCGGTCAGCGGCACGCAAATCAACGCCTTCGGCAATTATCCTTATTTGATCGATCCGGTCAATGAGCCGTGGAAGCTGATCGATCCGAGCGCAAAGGATGCGGACGGCGAATATTACAGATATCCGACTAACGATTTCGGCGCTTATTACCGGAGCGGCCTTGACGCGAACGGCGTGTTCAGACCCGAGCTGGCAAATCGCGATCTTCTGGTCAACGAGCTCTATCCGGATAAAGGACCGGATTGGGGAGTGGACGACGGCACCGGCTGGGTGGACGAGAACGGGAACCGCTATACGTTTATCGCCTACTATGTGCATTGGGGGTTATGGTATGGCGAACAGCGGGAGGGCAACATACAGCATGCGCTGAATTCGCTAAAGAACGCTTACCTGTACACGGGGGAAGCGAAGTATGCCAGAGCGGGAACGATTTTGCTTGACCGCATCGCAGACGTTTATCCGCAAATGGATGTATCGGTTTATGACAGTAAGGTTTATTTGAACTCGAACGGCGGAACCGGCAAGGGCAAGGCGATTGGCTCCATCTGGGAAACGACGATTGTCAGGGACTTCGTAAGCGCGTACGATGCGTTTTTCCCGGCTATGGACGATTCGGAAATCACCGGTTTCCTGCAGGCGAAGGCGGAAACGTACGATCTGGGGCCTTTGAAGCGTACGGCTGCGGGAATCAGACGAAATATCGAGGACGGCATTGTAAGGCAAGTGTTCCCTGCGATCCGCAGCGCGCAAATTCGCGGCAACGACGGGATGCATCAAAGCGCTCTGGCGATGGCCGCGATCGTGTACGATACGCTGCCCGAATCGAAGGAATGGCTGGATTTTAACTTCCAGGCGGGAGGATTGGTCAGTACTCCGACATGGCAAGTGACGGGCGGCAACATTATGGCATCGTTGGTCGGTTCGGTAGACCGCGACGGCAACGGCAATGAAGCGGCGCCGGGTTACAACGCATTGTGGCTGGCAAATTATCAATTGGTTGCGGATATTTTGCTGGGGAACGACATTTATCCTGAGGCCGACTTGTATGAAAATGTGAAATTTCAAAAAATGTACGACGGGATCTATCCGCTCATGCTAAGCGACAACTATATTGCGCAAATCGGCGATTCCGGACAAACGGGCAATCCGGGCCTCAATCTGCTAAGCAGAGAAAGCGCCGTCAAAGCCTTCGAAGTATATGGCAAGCCTGTTTATGCCCAATTGGCTTATTTCTTGAATAACAATCATACCGAGGGCATTCACAGCGATGTGTTTACGGCCTCCCCGGACCTTATCGCGGATCGGATCAGAGAAGCGATCGAGGAGTACGGTCCGCTGAAGCTGGACAGCGCCAACCTGACGGGTTACGGCTTCGCCGCGCTGCGCGATGGGATCCATCCGCTCACCGTTTTCGGCAAAACCTACGCATTCCCGGCTTTAACGGTCGCAGGCGAGCATACCCCGTACCGGCTGTTTGAAAACACGGGAACGCTCCAATTGGAGGCTAACGCGCCAGGAGGCTTCATCAGCTTCGAATTCGATGCGCCAAAGACGGATCAGTACGAAATTTCGATGATGCCGTTCAAATCGGCTTCGTACGGGATTTACCGGATTTTGATCGACGGCGTTTTCGTGAAGGACTTCGATTTTTACGGATCGGGCTCCGAGCATGAGACGATTGCCGTCCTGCCGCTTGCCGCGGGCAAGCATACGATTCGCTTCGAAGGCGTCGGCAAGCGCGAGACGGCGACCAATTATAAAATGGGCGTGAAGGAGCTGTCTCTGCTGGACAGCAAGGATGTGCAGGACCGCGATGAGGCTGCTGGAAAATCGAATACGCTGCGCGACGTATGGATGTACTACGGCAGAAGCTCCGGTCACGGACACCGGGATACGCTGAATTTGGGCCTTCATGCGTTCGGGCTTGATTTGGCTCCGGATCTCGGCTACCCGGAATTTGCCGACAGCAATGATATGCACAGGCATCAATGGGTAAACAATACCGTCAGCCATAATACCGTCGTCGTCGACAAGTCGAAGCAGGCGTCGCAGTGGGTCGGAACGCCGAAGCATTTTGACGACAGCGGCATCGTTCAAGTGGTCGACGTCGAAGCGCCGGGCGTTTATCCGCAGACAAGTTTGTACAAAAGAACGACGGCGATGATCCAGGCGGATGAAGAAAACTCGTATGCCGTCGACTTCTTCCGGGTGAAGGGCGGAACGGATCATCACTTCAGCTTTCACGGACCGGAAGGCAGCGCCGCAGTTGAGGGACTGGAGCTGGTTGCCCAGCAGACGGGAACTTATGCGGGTCCGAACGTTGCGTACGGCGAGCGGGTCGATAGCGTAAGCGGAACGGGGTATACCGGAAGCGGGTTCCATTATCTTAAAAATGTAAGAAAGGACGAGGCTCCGTCCGGTCAGTTCAGCGTGGATTGGGATGCGGTGGACACCTATAACGTGCTGAAGGAGCCCGCGGATATTCATCTCCGCTTGACGATGCTTGGACAGACGAACGACGTCGCGCTGGCGGATGGCGTGCCACCTACCAATAAACCGAACAATCCGGAAAGCCTGACTTATTTGCTGGCTCACCGTACGGGAACGAATTTGGAGAGCAACTTCGCATCGGTCATCGAACCGTACAAGGAACAACGTTTCGTCATGAACATCAGCCCGGCGATCGTTAAAGCGAACGGGGTACCGGTAGCGAGCGATTTGGAAGCCAAAGCGGTAAAAGTGGAGTTGACGAACGGCAGAACGGACTACATCGTCAGCGCAATGAATCCGGAAATCACGTACACGATCGACGACAAAATCGAGTTCAGAGGATTTTTTGGGATGTATGCCGAGAAGGACGGCAAGCAGGTGTACGGCTACGTGAATGACGGTTCCTATATTGCCCCGATCGGAGCATCGCCGGACATGTCCCCGGGCAGGCTGGAAGGGACGGTAACGGATTTTACGAAGACGTTGAGCCTCGCCAATCATATCGACGTCCGGATGGATTTGTCCGGTATCCGGATGGAGGATCTTATAGGCAAATGGCTCTATATCGCCAATGACGGCATCCGTAACGCTTCGTACGAGATTAAAGGCATATCCTCGCTCGGCGGCAGCGATTACCGGCTCGATATAGGCGATATGACGCCGATCCGTTCTTATGCGGACAGCGGAAACCTCGGCTTAGGATTTATTTATGATTTTGCCGCAGGAGCGGCGTTCGTGATCCCTCTGCCGTCCGAGTCGTTCCTTTTGCAAACGGAGGCTTCCGTTGCCGGGGAACAGCATAACGGCTGGTACACAAGCGACGTTTCGGTTCAGTTGAGCGTATATGGCAGCTCGTCTTCGTCCGCAGCGACGACAACGTACAGTCTGGACGGCGGGCAGAACTGGAATTTGTATACCGCTCCGATCGTCTTTCAGACTAGCGGCGAGCATACGTTGTCTTTTCGTTCCGAGGATGCGGAAGGGAGAACGGAACCCGTGCGTTCGATCGTCGTCAAAGTGGATAACGATCCTCCCGTTACCGTTCCCATCGTTACAGGGGTTAAGGGGAATGGGAACTGGTATGTTTCGGATATTCAACTTGCGTTAAACGCCGCCGATCCCCATTCCGGAATCGAGTCGACGCATTACGGATGGTCCGTAACGCAAAGCGTATATGGCCAGGGTGGAATGCAAGGCGAGGAGACCGTGCCATATGCCGCTCCGATCACCGCCGGCGAAGGACGATATACGCTGCGGTACCATTCGGTCGACCGGGCCGGAAACGCGGAGGCGGAGCAGATGCTTGAGATCGGCGTCGACAAGACGGCCCCTNTGCTTGAGATCGGCGTCGACAAGACGGCCCCTGCATTCACGCTGCTGGCAGGCGGTGAAGTATTGTCGAATGGAGCTGTTGTAGAAGATAGCCGACCGGTCGTACTGACTCTTCAAGCGACCGATGGCCTATCCGGCGTAGCTTCGCAAGGAATGACAGTCGACGGTCAAGCGTATCAGGAAGGGATGCCGCTGAATTGGGCCGGTTTATTGGGTACCCATACGATCGGCATATGGGTTGAGGATCATGCCGGCAACCGGATACAGGAAACGGTAACCGTTCAAGCGGCGACAAGCCCGGCTTCCATCACGCAGCTCATTGACGCCTACTTGGCGGCGGGGGAGCTGGGGCATGCCATTGCCTCGCAGCTTCGCAACAATATGATGCAAGCCGTCCATCATTGGGATGCCGGCCGGAAGACGCAAGCGCTGAAAAGCTTGGACGATTTCATGAAGCATATGAACAACACGGCGCATCAGAGTCAAATTTCCGCACAGGCGAGAGCCGCTCTGACAGCGGATATCGGGTTTCTGCGGCAACTGTGGGAATAACGATTTATGCCTGCTTTACAGGGGAAAAAACGTCCGATGATCATTGAAGTGCACCCCTTAGAATAGACATTGGAAAACCCCCTAGGTTAATCCGATGAATCTAAGGGGT
>NZ_QMFB01000048.1 GCF_003285015.1 Paenibacillus contaminans
GAGTATCGCCTCAAAAGCGACTTTTATACTATAACACATTGTTCTTTCTCATTGCAAGCACTTTTTTCAACCAATTTCGTCCGCCGCCTTACAGACAGCGTTCTAGCGGGCGTCTTGCGCTTGCTTTGTTGCTTGTCCGCCTCAGAAGCGGCAAGAAGTAATGTATCACATTCCGCATACCGAATGCAAGCTTTTTTATAAAAAAACTTTCCGGAACGAGAAAATCCAAAATTAAAGGGCGCCGCATCGCATGCGGCGCCCTTTAATTTGTACGATTTTAGTCGATCTGCCGGTCGCGCATATGCGGGAACAACAGCACGTCGCGAATCGAAGGAGCGTTCGTAAGCAGCATAACGAGGCGGTCGATGCCGATACCGAGCCCTCCCGTTGGCGGCATGCCATATTCCAAAGCTCGAATGAAATCGTCATCCATCTCATGCGCTTCATCATTGCCGTGTTCCTTCTCGACAAGCTGAGCTTCGAAACGCTCACGTTGATCGATCGGATCGTTAAGCTCGGTAAACGCATTGGCATGCTCACGCGCCACGATAAACAGCTCGAAACGGTCCGTGAACCGCGGATCCTGATCATTTTTCTTCGCCAGCGGCGAAATTTCCACAGGATGACCTGTAATAAACGTAGGCTGAATAAGCGTACTTTCTACGAATTCCTCAAAGAACGCATTTAAAATATGTCCGAACGTCCAGTGCGGCTCCACTTTTACTTTATGCTCTTTAGCCAGCTGCCGGGCTTCTTCATCCGTCATATGGCGGCCGAAATCGACGCCCGTCACTTCTTTAACGGCGTCCACCATCGACACGCGGCGCCATTCCGGCGTCAGATCGACTTGATGCTCGCCGTACGTTATTTTCGTCGTTCCCAGCACTTCCTGCGCAATATGCGCAATCAAGTGCTCGGTCAAGGACATAATATCTTTATAATCGGCGTACGCTTCGTACAGCTCGATCATCGTAAATTCCGGATTATGACGCGTCGAAATGCCTTCGTTCCGATAAACGCGGCCGATTTCGTATACTTTCTCCAGCCCGCCGACAATCAGACGCTTCAAGTGAAGCTCGATCGCGATACGCATATACAGCTGCATATCAAGCGCGTTGTGATGCGTGATAAACGGACGTGCTGAAGCTCCTCCCGCTATGGCGTGCAGCGTAGGCGTTTCCACCTCCAAATAGCCCTGCCCATCCAAGTAGCGGCGCATGGATTGAATAATTTTGGAACGCAAAATAAACGACTCCCTCACGTCTTGGCTCATGATCAGATCGACGTAACGCTGGCGGTAGCGCATTTCTACGTCTTTCAAACCATGAAACTTATCCGGCAGCGGATAGAGCGATTTCGACAGCACTGTGATCGATTTCGCTTTGACGGAAGTTTCGCCCGTCTGCGTTTTGAAAACCGTTCCGTATACGCCGACGATATCGCCGATATCGAGCATATCGAACGCTTGATATTCCTTTTCGTCAACCGTATCTTTACGGACATACAGTTGAATTTTGCCGGAGAGGTCTTGAATGTGAGCGAAAGACGCTTTGCCCATTCCGCGTTTTTGCATAATCCGGCCGGCCAAGCGTACCTCTACGTCCAATTCCGCCAATTCCTCTTTGGATTGGCTATCGTAAGCATCTAGGACTTGTTGTGCGGTATGCGAACGTTCGAATTTTTGACCGAAAGGATCGATCCCGAGCGCCCGCAGCTCGTCCAGCTTGTTACGGCGAATAACCAGCAGTTCGTTTAGTTCCAGTTCTTGACTCATGTTATCATCTCCTAGAAAAGTGTTGCATAAACGCAAATGTATACACGATCTGTAATATGGCGTTATAAGCATACCATATCCGGATATTCCGGGGCTAACCAATTCCCTCCACATAATGAATACGCTAAGCGACACCCGCGTCCGCCGTGCAAAATAGACGCTTTGTTAGCGCTTCGCCATATACATTCCAATAAACAGAAAAAGCTTCCGTTGGAAGCTTTCCATGGTCGAGGAGCGCTATTGCTCCGGCAGTTTATTTCTTAATATCGATAATCTGATATTGAATAATGCCCGCTGGAACGTTCACATCTACCGTAGAGCCTTTCTGCTTGCCGAGAATGGCTTTTCCGACCGGGCTTTCGTTCGATATTTTATTATGCAGAGGATCCGATTCGGCCGTACCCACGATATTGTACTCGACAGTATCGCCGAACTCGAGATCCTTCAGCGTTACGATCGAACCGATGCTTACGGTGTTGGTATCCACTTCGTCGTTATTGATAATCCGCGCGTTGCGGAGCATTTTCTCAAGCGTAATGATGCGTCCCTCGATAAAAGCCTGCTCGTTCTTCGCATCTTCGTACTCCGAGTTTTCGCTGATATCGCCGTATCCGATGGCAACTTTAATCCGTTCCGCCACTTCCCGGCGCTTCACCGATTTAAGGTTTTCAAGCTCTTCCTCCAGCCTCTTCAGGCCTTCCTGCGTCAGGATCACTTCTTTTTCTGACATTGCTTCATATCCCCTGTCATGTGATAGATTGTTCGCGGTGAACACCCGCCGGAAAGGCTCGGTTCGCAAACTCACGAAAGGCTAAGACGTACGGTATTTCGTGCCGTCATATTCAATATATTACTCACACGAAGTATGATGACTTCATGTTGCCGGTTCGGTTATTGACTGATTATATTGCAATGACCCCCAAATGTCAATCACAGGGAATTGCTCGGAATTCTACCGTCAATACACGCAAAACCCGCGTTAAACCAAGCATAACCGCCTGCACTCCCACCATACCTGCCATCGAAAACACGAACCCGCCGTATTCACGACAGATGAACGGCAATCAAGCGGCTATGCCTTCTTCAATATCAATGAACCGCAGCTTCATTACTGCCGTTCTCCAACGGCGCCTCGCCGGACGCGGTAGCAAGCTGATCCACATATTGCTCAAGGAGCTCGACCAGGATATCCCGTTTCGTCAGCTCCATGATTGCGTCTTTGACGCGGGCCGCGCCAGGCAGACCTTTAAGATACCACGCCATATGCTTGCGCATTTCTTTAACGGCCGTATTCTCGCCTTTAAGCGCGATCAACCGGTCCATATGCAATACGGCTATGCGAATCTTCTCTTCGGGCGTAGGATCGGACGGCAGCTCGCCGCCGGTCAGGTATTGGACCGTGCGATACAGCATCCAAGGGTTGCCCAGCGCGCCCCGGCCGATCATGACGCCGTCGCAGCCGGTATGGTCCAGCATCCGTTTGGCATCCTCGGGCGAAAAAACATCGCCGTTCCCGATAACCGGTATCGACACGGACTCTTTAACTTCTTTAATAATATCCCAATTAGCGGTCCCGGTATACATTTGCACCCTCGTGCGCCCGTGGACGGATACGGCTGAACCTCCGCCGTTCTCAACCGCTTTGGCGTTCTGAACCGCGTAAACATGCTCGTCGTCCCAGCCGATACGCATTTTAACGGTGACCGGCTTGCTGACGGACTTCACGACAGTCGTAATCATGCTTTCGATCTTACCGGGATCGAGCAGCCAGCGGGCGCCGGCGTCGCATTTGGTGATTTTGGGAACGGGACAACCCATATTGATATCGATAATGTCCGCGTTCGTTTGCTGGTCGACGACTTTAGCCGCTTCCACCAGCGTTTCCGTATCGCCGCCGAAAATTTGCAAGCTAAGCGGCTTCTCGCGCTCATCGACGAAAAGCATTTCCCTCGTCCGGGCATTCCCGTGCACGATCGCTTTATCGCTCACCATTTCCGCGCAGACAAGTCCGGTCCCGAACTCTTTGGCGATGAGCCGGAAGGCCGGATTGCATACGCCGGCCATCGGCGCAAGCACGACTTTGTTCTTGGCAACGATGTTTCCGATTTTAAGCATGTTTTATGCTCCCTGCTGTTCTTAATATTAAGGGGCCGCCAGTTCTTCCACGGCAACGCCAAGCGTGTCCGCGATTCGCTGAATCGTTCGGGCGTCCGCCTTGCGGGTTCCCCTTTCGATGGAGCCGACTATGGCGACCGAAACGCCGAGCTTATCGGCAAGTTCCGTCTGGGTATAGCCTTTCAGCTTGCGAAAAGCCCTTATACGCTGAGCTAATTGTTCGTTAAGCCGGTATTCCATCTCGTTACGCCTTCCTTTCCTTCCAACCCGTCCAGGTAAGCGGAAAGCGGCTCTTCCAATCCCGGCACAGCCGCTTCTTCCAGCACATCCAGCAGCGGCACGAGAACGAAAGCGCGTTCCAGCATACGCGGATGCGGGACGATCAATTCCGGTTCCGTCAACACTTCGCTTCCGAAAAGCAGCAAATCCAGGTCAATCGTCCGGGGCCCGAAACGAATATCTCTTGTACGTCCAAGCTTAAGCTCCGCATCAAGCATGGCGCCGAGCAGTTCGCCGGCCTTCATATCGGTCCGAACGGCTGCCACCGCGTTAAGAAATGCAGGCTGATCCAAATAACCGACGGGCTCCGTTTCGTAGATGGACGATAAGCGGAGAACCTGTATGCGCGGATGTTCGCCCAGCATTTGAAGCGCGCTCTGCAAATGCTTTTCGCGATCGCCCATATTGGAACCGAGCGCGATGAAAGCGAGAACCCCGCTGTTTGCGACAACGTTCATGCTTTACGCCCGCTTTCTGTGAATTTCAACAGTGACGCCTTCAAAAATAACGGCAAAAGGCGGATGCGGCTTGATGACCCGCACTGTAATTTCGTTGATACTAGTATAAGTTTGCAAAAGCGTCGATGCAACTCGCTCGGCTACGGCCTCGATCAGCTTGAACGGTTTGCCTTCGACAATCGATTTCACAATCTCGAAAACATCCGCATAATTGACGGTTTGCTCCAAATCGTCGTTAATGCCTGCAGCCTCCAAAGGCAGGAACAGCTCCACATCTACGTAATACCGTTGACCGAGTTTATTCTCCTCGGCAAATACGCCGTGATAGCCAAAAAACTCCATTCGTGTGAGTACGATCTTATCCATTATTCCCCCGCCCTTCTTCAGTCAATTTACGCATTCGGATTGCGCGCATGAACGATCGCCTCCGTCATCGCCGCCACCCGCTTCATCTGCTTCACATCATGGACGCGGATGATTTGGCAGCCTTGCGCGATCCCGATCGCCACGGTTGCGCTTGTTCCTTCCACAACATCCTCGGCAGGCAGCTGCAGCGTGCGTTGAATGAAGCTTTTACGGGAGGTCCCGAGCAGTACAGGGTATCCCAGAGCGACGATACCGTTCAAATGATTCATCAAGTACAGGTTATGTTCGTAGTTTTTGGCAAAACCGATGCCCGGATCGAGAATGATCCGTTCGGCGCGAACGCCTGACGCAAGCGCAAGCCTGACGCTTTCCTGCAAATCGGCGATGACGTCCGGCACGAATGCGCCGTAATTCATATCGGTCCGGTTATGCATAAGAATGACGGGACAATCGTATTCCGCCGCAATTCGGGCCATCGCCGGGCTGTCTTTAAAGCCCCATATATCGTTAATGATATGCGCGCCTGCCTCAAGACTGCGCTTCGCCACCTCAGGCTTGTACGTATCGACGGAAATCGGCACGCCTACCGCTTCACGTAGCGCTTCGATTACGGGCAGCACCCGCCGGAGTTCTTCTTCAAGCGATACTTTCTCCGCTCCCGGACGAGTCGATTCGCCCCCAATATCGATGATGTCCGCACCTTCCGCAACCATTTGGCGCGCTCTTTCGATCGCCTTCTCCGTAGACGCGTAGCTTCCTCCGTCGGAGAACGAATCGGGTGTCATATTTAAAATGCCCATGATGAGCGTCTTTTCGCCTAATGTAAGAGACAGCTCCCGGCAAGCCATCGTTCGTGTCGTCATGTCTTCCCTCCGCACAAAATGGAATTCGGGGTTATTCCGCGCATAACGCCCGGTATTCGTTCAGAAGCAAACGCGCTGCAGGTCCCGGCTTTCCATCGCCGACAATGCGTTCGGCTCCTTGCTTATCGAAAATCGACGTGATCGGAACGACCTCCTGGATCGAGTTCGTCACAAAACATTCGTCGGCATGGCAAAGATCGTCCCACGTATAGAAGCCTTCCTCCGGCCGTAAGCCTTTTTGCTCCGCGAGGCGTAAAATACATGAGCGCGTTATTCCCGGTAAAATGCCCGTTTCAATCGAAGGCGTCATGCAGACGCCGCCGCGTACCAGAAATACATTGCTTACAATGCCTTCCGCCACATGGCCGCCCCCCGTCAGAAACATCCCCTCGGCACCTGCGGCCCAAGGATAACCGGACATTTCCCGTTTGGCCAGTATGTTGTTCATGTAGTGAAACGACTTGAAACGCACCGCCCCTTCCGGCGTGTTTCGGGTCAGCTGCAGAAGCTGCAGCTGCTTTCCGCGCTCATACAGCGCTTCATTCGCCGCAGGCAGCGCTTTAACGTACAATATTTCCGCCGGCTTCCCGTATCGGCCGGCAGGCAGCCCCAGCGCCTCCTCGCCGGCCGAGACCGAAAGCCGGAAATACCCGTCCGTCAGCCCGTTGTCCGCCAGCAGCCGTTCGACCAAACGGCGGATATGGCCGGCATCGGGACGATAATCGATCCACAGCTCCTGCAAGGCTTGTTCCAGCCTGGATAAATGCTCATCCAGCATAAACGGCTTGCCGGCATAGGTGCGAAACGTTTCAAAAAAGCCGATTCCATAGAGAAAGCCGTGATCGTACGCGGAGATCACGGCGTTTCCTTCCTCTATCAATTGTCCGTTGACCGCGATAATCATGCGTGTGTTCCGCTTCCCGCTTTTAATGCGAGGAAGTTCTTAAGCAGCGTAAGCCCATGCTCCGAAATGACCGATTCCGGGTGGAATTGAACGCCCTCGATCGGGTACTCCTTATGACGCAGCGCCATAATTTCGCCTTCGGCCGTTCGTGCGCTCACTTCCAGGCAATCCGGCAGCGTTTCGCTTTTGACGATAAGCGAATGGTAACGAGTCGCCGTGTAAGGGGACGGAATATCGCTGAAAATGGTTTTGCCGTCGTGGCGGATCTCCGACGTCTTGCCGTGCATCAGACGCTCCGCCCGTATGACTTCGCCGCCGAACGCTTGTCCGATCGATTGATGCCCGAGGCAAACGCCTAGAATCGGCACTTTACCTTTGAAATGTTCGATCAGCGCCAGGCTGATCCCCGCTTCATTCGGCGTACAAGGCCCCGGCGAAATCAGGATATGATCCGGCTTCAACGCTTCAATACCGGCTAAATCGATCTCGTCGTTACGGCGAACGACAACCGTTTCTCCGATTTCCCCCAAATACTGAACCAGGTTATACGTAAACGAGTCGTAATTGTCGATGACTAGAATCATATGGTATCCCCCTTTAAGATAGGCGAAGCCGCCTGTTCCTCTGCCTCTGTTTCTTTATCGTTCCCGCTATAATGAACGGCCTTCCACAGCGCCTTCGCTTTATTCAGCGATTCGACGTATTCCTTTTCCGGCACGGAATCGATCACGATGCCCGCTCCCGCTTGCACGTATCCTTTGCCTCCGGCAGCTACGAGCGTTCGTATAAGTATATTTAATTCCATATTGCCGTTGTAGTCAATCCAGCCCATCGACCCGGTATATGGCCCCCTGCGGACCGGCTCGAGCTCCTCGATGATCTCCATCGTGCGCACCTTGGGTGCCCCTGTAATCGTTCCGCCAGGAAATGCAGCCGCGGTAATGTCGTACACATCCTTGTCCTGCATTCGTTCGCCGCGAATTTCGGAAACGATATGCATGACGTGGGAATAATATTCGATCACCATCAGATCGTCTACCCGTACGGTGCCGTATTTGGCGATTTTCCCGATGTCGTTCCGTTCGAGATCGACAAGCATAATATGCTCCGCTCTTTCCTTCTCGTCCCATATCAGTTCATCCGCCAGTTTCCGGTCTTCGGCTTCGTTCATCCCGCGGGGTCTCGTCCCGGCGATCGGACGCGTTCGTACCGTGTCGCCCTCCACCTGCACGAGAAGCTCCGGCGAGCCGGAAACAAGCTGAAAGCCCGGAGCTCTCAACAAACCCATATAAGGAGACGGATTCAACAGCCTGAGCCATTCGTAGACCGTTTCCGGCTCCGACTTCAGCTCCACGCTCTGCCTGACGGACAAGTTGACTTGAAAAACGTCGCCCGCTTCAATATAACGCTGAATGCGCCGAACCGCTTCCATGTATTCATTTTTGCCGAACGCGCGTTCTACGCCGGGTATGGCTTCCACGTCGATTTGCAGCCGGTCTTGCGCCATTGCCTGTTCGCGTCTTTGCCGCTCTTCTTTGGATCCGGGATCGTCATTCACAGCCGCGATATCGCGCCACGCCCGTACCATCCGCTCTGCACGCAACCGAGCTTCCTCATAGGCGGAACGAAGCCGCTCATCGTCAACGTTCTCGCCGATATGATGGCTCACCGAGCAATATAGCGCATTCTCCTCGTGGTCCAGCACATAAAGTTCATCGAACCGCATCATGTAATAATCGGGAAGCGGCAAATCGTCGGCAGCCTTGTTCGGCAGCCTTTCGATCGAACGGGCGATGTCATAGCCCAAAAAGCCTACGCAGCCTCCGACAAATTTCGGCAATTGCAGAACGCGCGGCGAACGGTACGGCGCCATCCATTCTTTAATAAGCGCAAGCGGATCCCCCTCACGGCGAACGGAAGGCCTCCCGTCGGCCCAGGTTACGATAGCTTCGCGGTTTTTGCCGCTGATGACCGACACCGGTGACAGCCCCAAAAAGGAATAACGGCCGCCTTTTCCACTTTCAAGCAAAACCGACGACTCCGATGCCATTTGCCATGCGCGTTCCCAGGACAACAGACGGGATTCCGGCAAGGTTGTTTGAAATACCATAGGAAGAACGGTATACGTTCGGGCCCAGTCCTTCCATTGATCGAACGAAGTGACAATCACAAGGGTACCTCCCTATACTTCAAACGAGGCTTACAATTTCATTAAGTATATAGGAAACCGGCGAAAATAAAAAGCGCGCAGGCAGCCTGCCCGGCATGTCCATGCGATGATGCCGTGCAATTCCCCGGGTGAAAAGCGAAAGCCCCTCCGTATAGAGGGGCTGACTTTAAACGAAGCGCTTCACTTAGTCTTCGAACTGGTACAGCGGCGTGCTGAGGTAACGTTCCCCGTTGCTCGGGATGATCGCTACGACACGTTTTCCTTTGCCGAGCTCTTTGGCTACTTTCAGAGCGGCGAAGATCGCGGCACCGGAAGAGATACCGCCAAGGATTCCTTCTTCTTTGGCAACGCGGCGCGACGTTTCGAACGCATCCTCGTTCTCGACAGGAATAATGTCGTCATAAATGCTTGTGTTCAAAATATCGGGCACGAAACCTGCGCCGATCCCTTGAATTTTGTGCGGGCCCGGTTTGCCGCCGGACAGAACCGGGGAAGCCGCAGGCTCAACCGCATATATTTTGATGTTCGGGAAGTTTTCTTTCAATACTTGGCCGGCTCCGCTGATCGTACCGCCTGTACCGATGCCCGAGATAAAAGCGTCGAGCTTGCCGTCATGCGCATTGATCGCTTCGACGATTTCCGGACCCGTCGTTTCGCGGTGAACTTTCGGATTGGCCTCATTCTTGAATTGCTGCGGAATGAAATAAGTCGGGTTCTCGGCTTGCAGCTCTTCCGCACGGCGGATAGCGCCTTTCATGCCTTCCGCGCCAGGCGTCAGCACCAGTTGGGCTCCATATGCGCGAAGCAGGTTTCGGCGTTCTATACTCATCGTTTCCGGCATGACGAGAATGGCTTTATATCCTTTCGCTGCGGCGACCATCGCAAGTCCGATTCCGGTGTTGCCGCTGGTCGGTTCGACGATCGTGTCGCCCGGCTTCAATTTGCCTTCTTGCTCGGCAACTTCGATCATGCTGATTGCGATACGGTCTTTCACGCTTGCGCCGGGATTCTGGAATTCCAGCTTCAAATAAATTTCCGCACTATCTTCAGGTACGACACGATTCAAACGAACAAGTGGAGTATCGCCAATAAGCTCAGTAATGGATTGCACAAGCTTTGCCATGTGAAGTCCTCCTCAAAATACATTTCCGAGTGTTTTAGTTGGTTTTATATTTTCATATTACCAATAGAAACCAAAGGTGTCAATCATCATTTTCTTAGCTCTGCGTCTAAAATGACCGCGTTACGTTCGTCACGCAGCTCCTGCGTCACTTCTTTGAGGGGTTTTGCTTTTTGCAAAGCCAGCTGCTTGCGAAGCGACTCGCGGATCTCTTCCTGATTCCCTTTATTCATTTCCTTCCGGTCGTTCAGCTTGACGACTGCGTAGCCGTCCGTAAACGAAATCGGCTTGCTGATTTCCCCGACTTTCAGCGATTGAACGGCCTTCATGATCGATGCCGCCACGAACGGATCGTTCTCGTCGATCCATCCCATATCGCCGCCGTCATTAGCCGTAGCCGTATCCAGCGAACGTTCCTTGGCCAGAGCCGCGAAATCGCGCCCGCCCTTGGCCAGCTCAATCGTTTTATTCGCCTGCTCAAGCGTTTCCGATATAATCTGTTGAAAACGGTATTGCACGATGCTGCGGAACTCCTCGGGATGCGCCTTCATGAAGGCATCCACTTCTTGATCGCTTACCTGTATGCCGTTGGTTGCGATTTTCTCGAGCAGGAGCTTATAATACACGTCCTCGCGCAAATCTTCTTTGCTTAGTCCGATCTGCTCCTTCATCGCGGTATAAAATTGTTCCTCGCTGTCGTACCCTTGCTGCATCCGCTTGATCTCGCGATCGAGCTCTTCCCGCTCCAGCTTCAGACCGATCTTATCGGCCTTCTGCTGAATGGCTTCGCGGTCGAGCATCTGGTTAAGCAGCTCCGCGCCATGACGGTTTATCAAATTTTGCGTCAAATCGCTCTCTTTAATTTCGCGATCGCCGATTCGGGCCAGCACGCGGTCTTCTTTTTTCTCGGGTTCCTTGATTTCTCCTTGTTTGACAGTCTCTCCTTCGGCACGCGGGGTCCCCAGCATACGAGCCACGATCCCGGTCAATCCAACCGTTACCACAAGCAAAAAAACGACGGCTCCCCACAGTAGTTTTACGTTTCTCATCCTACTCTCCTCTAACTGCAAATGAGCGTTCGACCCGCTTCAAGGATAAACGCCCGCCGACGTTTTGGACTATGGCGTTTACCTTAGGTTTAGAGCCGCTTCCACGATCTGCTTCCGACTAAATGGCGTTATGATTTTATTTTTTCCATAACTGCCTCTAATGCATCCTTCTCGAATAAATAGGCCTCGTTGCAGAAATGACAAACCACTTCCGCCTTGCCGTCTTCCTCCAGAATGGATGCAAGCTCCTCGGCGCCCAAGCTGATCAAGGTCTGCTCTACTCGTTCTCGGGAGCATTTGCATTTGAACACGACATCCATCCGGTCCAAAATCCGGACATCCTCAAGCACCGTATCCAAAATGTGCTCAAGCGCAGCCCCTTCATCCAGCATGCGCGTAATCGGCGGGAGCTTGCTTAGACGCTCTTCCATTCTGGCAATGTCCTCATCGGCCAATCCCGGCAGAAGCTGAATGATAAAACCCCCCGATGCTTTGACGGTAAAGTCCACATCGACCAGAACGCCTAACGCGACTGCGGAAGGAGTTTGCTCGGATTTCGTGAAGTAGTACGTAAAATCTTCGCCCAGCTCTCCCGAGACGATCGGCGTGCTCCCGCGATACGGCTCCTTCAAGCCGAGATCCTTGATGATGTATAGAAACCCTTCCGTACCGACCGCACCGGCAACGTCCAGCTTGCCGACAGCGTTTAAAGGCAGATCGATTTCCGGATTATCGACATAACCCCTTACTTCCCCGTTCGCATTGGCGTCGACGACGATTTGTCCGATAGGTCCGCCGCCTTTTATTTGAACGGTCAGCTTTTCGTTCCCCTTCATCATGGCGCCCATCATGGCGCCTGCGCTTGCCGCTCGTCCGAGCGCAGCAGTCGCTGTCGGCGTCGTACGGTGTCTGCGCTGCAGCTCGCCGACAAGCTCTGTCGTTAGCGCTGCAAAAGCCCGGACCTTCCCTTGAAATGCAGTTGCGCGAATCATATAGTCTGTCATGAAGTCACCTCTTACATACGGTTTCATTGTCTAAAACGTTCCGTTCCAACAAATATTACGGTTATTGCGCGTTTCGTTCATAGATGATTCTCAAGCCTTGCAGCGTAAGCAGCGGATCGACAAGCTGAATCGTTTTGGATTCGCTCGCGATCAACTGAGCCAGTCCGCCGGTCGCTACGACCTTCGGATCGGTGCCGAACTCCTCGCGCATCCGGTCGACGATACCGTCCACCTGTCCCGCAAAGCCGAAAATAATACCCGCCTGCATAGCGGCGATCGTATTGCGGCCGACCGTGCTTTTCGGTCTGACCAGCTCGATTCTCGGCAGCTTGGCGGCGCGCTGGTATAAAGCCTCCGTCGATATGCCGATCCCCGGCGCAATGGCGCAGCCGAGCAGCTGACCGCGTTCATCCATGTAATCGTATGTAGTCGCCGTACCGAAATCGACGATAATGAGCGGCGATCCGTAAAGCTCCTGGCCGGCTACTGCATTAACAATCCGGTCGGCTCCAACCTCCCGCGGATTTTCGATTCTGATGTTCAAGCCCGTTTTGATGCCCGGCCCTACGATGTAAGGCGTTTTCTTAATATATTTTGAGCAAAGCTGCTCCAAAACAAACATTAGAGGAGGAACGACGGAGGAAATCATGACGCCTTCGATATCTTCCATCCGAATCCCGCCCAATTGGAACAGGTTATAGAACATAACGCCGTATTCGTCGGCCGTAGCCGACCGGTTCGTGCTGAGACGCCAATTGTAAAGCAGCTTATCTCCCTCGTAAATGCCGAGAACCATGTTTGTATTCCCGACGTCAACAACCAAAATCATCCGTTACTCCCCTTCCGCTCGCCCAGATCCAGACTGATGTCAAGCGCCTGTACCGAGTAGGTGAGCCGGCCGACAGAGATGACGTCTACGCCGCTAAGCGCAATTTCCTTGACCGTTTGAAGGGTTACCGAACCCGAGGCTTCTACAATGATATGCGGAGCTCTAGCCTTTATGAGCTTCACCGCTTCCGCCATCATCGCCGGCTTCATGTTGTCGAGCATAATGATATCCGGCTGCGCCCCCAGCGCTTCCTCCAGCTGCTCGAAGGTTTCCACTTCGACCTCAATCTTCATCGTGTGCGGGATCAACGAGCGCGCGGACAAAATCGCCTTCGCAACGCCGCCCGCTCCCTTAATATGATTATCCTTGATCATGACCGCGTCGTACAGCCCGAACCTGTGGTTGTGGCCGCCTCCGACACGCACTGCGTATTTCTCCAGCATGCGGTGGCCGGGCGTCGTTTTGCGCGTATCGACAAGCCTGACAGGGAGTCCTTCCAGTGCTTCGACGAATTGCCGCGTTCTGGTGGCGATCCCGGACAAACGCTGCATAAGGTTCAAGGCAAGCCGTTCTCCCAGCAAAATGCTGCGCGTGCTGCCTTCCACCTCGATAAGCACCGTTCCTTTGACGACCGCCTCGCCTTCGGCTGCGACCGCCTTGAAACGGATACCCGGATCGACCTCGCGAAATACCGCCTCGGCTACCGGCAAACCGCAGAAGATTCCATCTTCCTTGACATGAAGAATACCTTTAGATTGGTGATCTAAAGGTATTGTCGTCATCGTCGTCATGTCGCCGGACCCGATATCTTCGTCAAGCCATAGCCGTATTTGCTTCCGCAGCGATTCGTTATGTAGTTCCAGCATAATTTTCACTCCTAAGGCGTTTCGTAAAAAAACGCAGTATCGTAAGCTGCACATCGAAAAAGCGGCATTGAAACATTGACGGCGCCTACATTAGTTTAACGAATAAACGGGAGTCCACCTTGCATTCCGAAAGGGATTGCCTTGCCGCTTCAGACATCTTGGTTGCGTTTCAAACGCGTTCCGCTAAACGCTCTCCTCAATGATGCCGTTATCGCGGCTGAATACCAGATGCTTGCGCCACCGGTCGTCGTTCCGTTCCGGGAAATCCTCGCGGCAATGTCCGCCTCGGCTTTCTTCCCGCATCAACGCCGCACGCGTCGTCAACAGCGCGCAGGTCAGAAGGTTCGCAAACTCGTATTCCTCGCGTTTGGTAAGCAGCGCATTAAAGACGTTCAGCTGGCGCTGCAGCTCCTCATAGCCCTTCTCCAGCATTTTGCCGCTGCGAAAAAGCCCGACGTATCGCAGCATAATCTTCTGCAGCTTTAACCGTTTCTCGACAAACGGCTGAATAAGCGGCTCCGTTCGTGCGAGCGAAGGACGAATTTCCGGACAAACGCCGACCGGCTCCAAGCCGCTGATTCGCTCGATAATACGTCGGCCGAAGACGATCGCCTCGGACAGCGAATTGCTTGCCAAGCGATTCGCTCCATGTACCCCTGTAGACGAAGCTTCTCCGCAAGCGAAAAGCCGCTTCAACGACGTCTCGCCGTAAAGATCGGTTTTGACGCCTCCCATCATATAGTGCGCAGCAGGCGCTACGGGAATCCAGTCGGTCGTCAAATCCAAGCCGTATTTCATGCAGGTTTCGTAAATCGTGGGAAAACGATGCTTCACCATATCGGAAGGCTCGTGCGTCACATCGATATATACGAAGGTCGATTTCGTAAGCTCCATCTCACTTACGATCGCCCGCGCGACTACATCGCGGGGCGCCAGTTCCAGCTGCTCATGGTAACGCTCCATAAAGCGCTCCCCGTTGATGTTGCGCAAATACGCGCCCTCGCCGCGAACGGCTTCCGAGATAAGAAACCGCGGCGCCCCCGGGTAGCACAGAACGGTCGGATGAAATTGAATAAATTCGACGTCGCGTATTTCCGCTCCCGCCCGGTAAGCGATCGCGATGCCGTCCGCCGTAGCAATTTCCGGGTTAGTCGTGTAACGGAACAGCTGGCCGGCTCCCCCGGTACAGAGAACGGTAGCGTTGCCCTGCACATATACACGCTGTCCATCCGGCTTTTGGACGATCCCGCCAAAACATTCGCTCTTATCGGTCACTAGGTCGATGACAAAATGCTCGTCCCACACTTCGATGTTCGGATGCTGCATGGCCTTCTCCGACAGCGCTCTGACGATTTCGAATCCGGTCGCATCCCCATTCGCATGTAAAATACGGCGCTGGCTGTGCGCGCCTTCCTTCGTCAGCGCGAGCTCCCCGTTCTCGATGTCGAACTGCGTACCCATCCGGATTAAATCCTTCACCCCGGCAGGTCCCTCATGCACAAGCACTTCAACCGCATCCGGCGAGCAAAGACCGGCTCCGGCAAAAAGCGTGTCCTGCACATGGTAATCCGGCGAATCTTCGTCGGATATGACAGCAGCAATACCGCCTTGCGCGTATCTTGTGTTGCTTTCCATCAGCGATTTTTTCGTTATCAATAATACTTTGCGGGTTTCCGCCGCTTTAATCGCTGTAAATAAGCCGGCTATGCCGGCGCCGATCACGATAATGTCAGCTTGCACCTTCGGCAGCTGGCGATGATCGATATCAACCAAGTATCGCGGTATCATTGTGTCATTTCACCTTTCGGGAAGTACTGAACCGTTAAATTTCCGGAAACGAGGAAGCAGCGCATGCTACTTCACTTGCAGCATGCGCTCTAACGAAGCTCTTGCCTTATCGGCAACTTGCGGCGGTACATAAATTTGCGGAGACATCGTCTCCAGGCATTTGACGACTTTCTTCAGGTTGTTAACCTTCATATTTGGACATACCAAATATTTCGTCGCAAAATGGAATGTCTTATTCGGGCTGTCCATACGAAGCTGATATCCTGTTCCGTCTTCCGTACCTACAATAAATTCTTGGCAGTCCGACTCCCGGCAATATTTAATAATTGCGGTTGTGCTTCCGACAAAATCGCCAAGCTTCACGACTTCCGGACGGCATTCCGGATGTACGACGAATTGCGCGTTCGGATGCTGCGCCTTCATCTCTTCGACATCCTTGACGGTCAGCATGTCATGGGTATTGCAGTACCCTTCCCAAATGATCATCTTCTTGTTCGTGAATTTAGACACATAGTCCCCTAAATTTTTATCGGGTACCCATATAATCTCCTCTGCGTCGACGGATTCGATTACTTTAATCGCATTCGCCGACGTGCAGCAGATGTCCGTTTCCGATTTTACATCGGCCGAAGTATTGATATAAGCGACGACTTTCGCATTGGGATGCTGCTTCTTCAGCGCTCTCAAGCCGTCTACGTTCACCATGTCGGCCATGGGGCAGCCGGCCCGCTCGTCAGGGATAATAACCGTCTTATTCGGCGCTAAAATTTTGGCGCTTTCTCCCATGAAGTGAACGCCGCAAAACACGATTACTTCCGCGTCCGTAGAGGCGGCCTTCTGGGCAAGCAAGAACGAGTCACCGCGAAAATCGGCAATTTCCTGAATTTCATCGCGTTGATAATAATGCGCCAAAATAATCGCATTGCGTTCCTTCTTCAACTGAAGAATACGCTCCTTCAGTTCGCGGTTCTGCTCCGCCTTTCTCTCTAGAGCCAAAGCTTCCACGCAGGCTCTCCCCTTCCATTTATTATTACAAGGATAAACGACTACCGGCGTCTTGAACGTCGGCGTTACCCATAGGTCCAGAGCTGCTTCCACAATGTACTTTCTTATAGTCTCAAGAAACGGCCCTTGTCAACCGATACGGCCACTTGTGAAGAAACGCACAAGCTACGCCGGACCCCACACATCTCATCGTTTAGTTTAAACCTAATTTACACATTCTTAATGGTGGTGTCAATCTCGTTTTGGCGTCAAAAACGGAAAAATCCGGCGCCGCCGATAAGGCTGCTCCGGATTCCTTTGATTCCCTTTATTCTTCCTTGTCATCCTTCTTCTCGCGTTCAAAGTCGAGCTTGTTGGCGTCGCTTTGATAATCTTGACCAAGGATGTTGATTTTTACGTCTTCGCCGCTGTCGCCGCCAACAATGCCGCCTTGTTCGATCAACTCGACGATTTGATCTTTGTCCAGCGTTTCGCGTTCGATCAGCGTTCTGGCAATCAGGTGAACCTGCTCGCTGTGAGTCTCCAAAATTTTTCTGGCCCGCTCATAGCAAGAACGGATCAAGCTTTGCATTTCTTGGTCGATTTCGTAAGCGATCGCGTCGCTATAATTCTGCTCGTGGCCGAAATCGCGACCCAAGAATACTTGGCCGCCTTGCGCCGTACCGAACTGGAGCGGTCCGAGCTTATCGCTCATTCCGTAATCGACGATCATGCTTCTGACGATTGCCGTAGCTTTGCGGAAGTCGTCGTAAGCGCCCGTTCCGATTTCGCCGATAAACATCTCTTCCGCTACCCGCCCGCCAAGCAAGCCGGTAACTTGATCGAGAAGCTCGTTCTTTGTCGTAACAAGCGGATCCTCCGCTTCCTTAGGCAGCGAGATCACGTAACCTCCCGCGCGTCCGCGCGGCACGATCGTAACGCGGTGAATCATATGAGCGTCGCGCGCGTGATATCCAATAATCGCATGACCTGCTTCATGGTAAGCGATCGTCTTCTTATCGCGGTCGCGGATAATGCGGCTTTTCTTCTGCGTACCTACAATGACGCGGTCGAAGGCTTCCTCGATCTCGCTCATCGAAATGTCCTTACGGTTGCGTCTTGCGGCGATAAGCGCCGCTTCGTTAAGCAGGTTTTCCAAGTCCGCTCCGGTAAAACCGGTCGTATAACGGGCAAGCGAATCCAGCTTGACGTCTTTGCCCAGCGGCTTGTTGCGCGCGTGAACTTTCAGTACGGCTTCACGGCCTTTGACATCCGGACGATCAACCGTGATTTGACGGTCGAAACGGCCTGGACGCAAGAGCGCGGGGTCAAGAATATCCGGGCGGTTCGTTGCAGCGACGATAATGATGCCTTCGTTCGCGCCGAAGCCGTCCATCTCGACGAGCAATTGGTTGAGCGTCTGCTCGCGCTCGTCATGTCCGCCGCCGAGACCGGCGCCGCGCTGACGGCCGACCGCATCGATCTCGTCGATAAAGATGATACAAGGAGCATTCTTCTTCGCGTTCTCGAACAAGTCGCGAACCCGGGAAGCGCCGACGCCGACGAACATCTCAACGAAGTCGGAACCGGAAATGCTGAAGAACGGAACGCCCGCTTCGCCGGCAACTGCACGCGCAAGCAGCGTTTTACCGGTACCCGGAGGCCCCACCAGCAATACGCCCTTCGGTATGCGTGCGCCGACCGCAGCGAATTTACGCGGATCCTTCAAGAACTCGACGACTTCGACAAGCTCTTGCTTCTCTTCGTCTGCCCCTGCCACGTCCTCGAACGTAACGCGTTTCTTCTCTTCATTGTACAAGCGGGCCCGGCTCTTGCCGAAATTCATGACTTTGCCGCCGCCGCCCTGAGCTTGATTCAACAGGAAGAAGAACAAGACGAATATAATCACAAAAGGAATGATGGACGTCAGGAAGGATATCCAAATGCTGGTCCCTTCCATCTTCTCATGAACTTCCTCTTGTACTTTGCTGGTTTCAATCAACTCGATAACACGATCGTCCAACGGCGCGCGTGTTTTGAAGCTTTTGCCCGTTACGTACTTCCCTTTAATAAGGAATGTCCCGCCCTCGGGCTGCACTACGAGTTCCTGAATTTTGTTGTCCCCTGTTTCTACTTTAAGATACTCGCGGAACTGGCTGTAGGAAATCGTATCTTCCATTTCGTTCTGCGCGCTGATAAATCGTACAATCCCGATGACAACCAAAATGATTAGTAAATAAAATCCGGTATTTCGGAGGATTCGATTCATCCCCAACCTCCTCTCAAGGGCACACTTGTTTTATTTTACCACAGTAAGTCTCGGCTTCACAATATTAAGGTGCGATGAAACAATAAGTGCGTTTATTGTGCACCGCGGCGCTTTCGGCCGCTTTATTTTCCTGCGTAAACGGCTTCCTTCAAGATGCCGATGTACGGGAGATTCCGGTATTTTTCCGCATAATCGAGGCCGTAACCGACGACGAAAGCGTCAGGCAGCGTATAGCCTTTGTAATCCGGCTCAAGATCGACCGTTCTGCGGATGGGCTTGTCAAAGATCGTTACGACCGAAACAGAAAGCGCATTGCGTCTCTCAAGCACATCGATCAAATAGCTGAGCGTAAGACCGCTGTCGATAATATCTTCGACGATAAGAACGTTCCGCCCTTCCACGGGGACGTCCAAATCTTTAATGATCTTCACGACGCCGGATGATTTCGTCGACTGGCCGTAGCTGGAAACCGCCATAAAGTCGACTTCGAGGGGGATCGTAATCGATTTGACCAAATCGGACATAAAAATAAACGCGCCTTTCAGCACGCAGATGACGAGCAGGTTTCGTCCCTCGAAATCTTGGCTGATTTGTTGCCCAAGCTCTTTAACCTTCTGCATAATCTGTTCTTCGCTGTAAAGCACCTCTTGAATGTCGTTGTGCAACGAGACACCCTCCTACGTTATTCTATGAATCAAAAGCCGCTTCGATACTACCCTGTATGATCGCGATTGAATCCGTTCAACAGGCAGCCGGCATAATATGGACAAAAACCAAACCATCCGGCCGTTCAAGCATCGTTCCAAACCATTCGGCGAGCACATTGCTTGCGACTATCTTCACATCGGAGCGCCTCGGCTGCATGCCGGTGCATCGATTACGAATGCTCGCCCCGGTCGAGCCGAATCCGGAATATACGGGTTGTCTTCGCCGTAGGCTTGGCGTACGCCGAGCGGCGTCCAGGCAGCCAAAGCACACGGTTTTGCGCGTCCAGAACGAGCGGAAGGCGATCCCGCAGCCGGGGAGGCACTTTATCGTCAATGAAGATATCTTTTACTTTTTTGGTTCCGTTTAAACCCGAAATCGCCATTCGATCTCCGGCATGCCGATTGCGCACCGTAAGCGGAAATTGAAGCTCGTCGAGGTCGAACCACATTTCGTCCCGGCCTATAACGGGCCGATCCTCATTCGAAGATGCCGCTGAGCCAGCATCCTGTCCGGATATCGCCGAAATCCGCCATCCCGTGCCAGGCAGCACCCATTCGCCCCCTTCAGGGCGTACTATATAATGGAAGCTTTCCGCAGATGCCTCGCTCTGGGATACGAAACGGATAACGTCGTACTCACGGACAAAAAAAATACGCTCGCCGATTTGATGCGTCAACGTTGTCGGTTCCACCTGTACAATCGCCGAACGAACCAATTCCATCGTGACATAATCGAACAAACCTTGATCTTTCGCAAGATAACTTAATATTAGTTTAATCAATCGCCTTTGTAAAGCGACATGAAGCCCGGCAAAAGACCCCCGGGAAAAGCGAAAACCGCCTGCCTCCGCCGCCGCCAAATCGTTGAATACCCGCTTCGCCTCGCCTTCCATGTAATCGTCTTCGGGACCGGCCAGGTCGGCCAGCCGGTTAAGCGCCTGAGGCAATTGAGGATTATACCTCAGAAGCTGCGGCATCAGGTCGAGGCGCACCTGGTTTCGCATGTATTTACGTTGGGCATTGCTGCTGTCTTCGCAATAAGCGAGCCCGTAAAGCTCGCAATGCATTAATACCTCTGACTTGTATATACGAATGAGCGGGCGGATCAGTTCCACATTTTTCACGATTCGCCGTTGGCGAATTCCGGAAAGTCCCGAAAGCCCGCTCCCCCTCAGAATGCGCATGAGTACCGTTTCCGCCTGGTCGTCCGCATGATGAGCAAGCGCGATCTTCGTGGCTCCGTAGCGATGAGCCGTTTGGCGTAGAAACTCGTACCTTTTCTCCCTCGCCGCATTTTGCGGATTGTCGCCCGTCTCGCGAATGTATGCCGGAACGTCAATAACGCCCACTTCGCAAGGCAAGCCCATTTGCTCGGCCAACTCGCGAACCTGCTCCGCTTCGCCGTCCGATTCCGCTCCTCGAAACTGATGATTCACATGCGCCACGACCAGCTTCAAACGCCACTTGGACGATAGCAAAAAGAGGATATGAAGCAGCGCCACGGAATCGGGTCCACCCGAAACGGCCACCACTACGCTATCCTCCGGCTTCAACAATTGATGCAGCGTCATTTCCTGTTCAATTTTGCGGAGTAGCTCCACTGTCGTTCATCCTCTCAATCCCGCCTATCCCTTGTGCCTTATCCTTATGATGACGATTATCGGCGTCAACCAAGGGATCCTTTAAGTACCTATCCGTTCGCGCAGCTACCGCTGCCAATACAGATATATCGCGCCCAAAAAAAGCAGCAGCGAGCCGACGAAGCTCGCCTTGAGCCAGCCTCCCCGCGACTTGCCCTTACGGGCCGCGCGGCTCTTCCCGGCCTCCGGAGCATGCATCATACGTCTCCACTCCGCGTAAGCGTCCTTCGAAGACGGAAACTGCTGCATAAGCGCCTTCCGCAGAAAAGCCGACAGCCAACCGTGATTGGAATCCTTGTCCAGCTCCGCAATAAGCAGCTCCGGCGTCCGCCCCCCGGATGCGGCTTGCTGCTTCGGCAGGCTTTCCTTGATCCCGCCCGCCTGCATAAACAACACGGCAAACGAGAATAAATCGTAGGCTTCGTCCGCCGTCCGCGAACCGGCGCCCCAGTAGCCGCGGTCGTATATTTCCGTGAACTGCTTTACGGCGCGCCCTTTAGGCGTCACCCCGCCGAAATCGACAAGCTCCACATCGCCGTAGCCGGACACGAGTATATTTTCCATCTTGATATCGCCGAAAACCCAGCCGTGAGCATGCAGTTCCTTCAGCTTGCCGAGCAAGTTAAGCCCGACCAGCCCAAGCCATTCCTGCCCGCGCTGCTTCAGAAAGACGGACAGCTGCTGTCCTTTGACATATTTCATCACATAAAAAGAAATGTCGATGCCTTGCCAATGGAAATCGTCGGCATCGACCAAATAACGCTGGAACGTGCCCGGCTTCGTCGAAAGATGGGTGAGCACGTTCACTTCCGATTGATGGTCGACAGCGTCGAAGCCCATTTTCATAGCGTAATGGGAACTGCCCCGACTGACCAAATATACTTTACCGTTAGCGCCTTCGCCTATAGGGCGTTCAATCCGGTACCTGGCCTTGTTCCATTTGCCGGTAACCGTCGTCCCCGCAGGGAAGGCAGGTTTATACGATGTAGTCACTCAGCATCCCGTCCTTGCTCTCGTACCGGTCCTGACGATGCAGCGGGGCATCTTCGCCCTCCCCGAACCGATTGTCCATCATAAACCGGACGACATGGAGAATAGCCGGACCTGTCGGGGTTGTACCCTTCATGTTTAATTTATAAAATAAGTTTTTCGTTTTGGCAAGGTCTCGAGTCCATTCAAGATCTTGTTCGGCATCTTCATTGTTTTTCCCGGGGAAATGAAACACCGCAAGCTCGCTTATACCTTGGCGCGCCTGCAGGCTCAGCATCAGATCCTGGATCGCTTCCCTTACTGCGGGAATTTTCGGCTTCATGCTGGCGCTCGCATCGATCAGAAGAACGATTCGGAGCTCCGAATTTTCGGTCATATCTTCCATTACCTGCACGACCTGAGCCCTCTTCCCCGGAGGGAGCGCTTCGATACGGCTGTCTCCGAGCAGATGGCGAAGCTCCTTTCCTACCGCCTGCTGAATCGTATGCGTTACCGTACGGCGCGTCATCATTTGAACGGTTTGCGATAACGTATTCGTATCCGCAAGCCGGCTAAGTCCGCCTCCGGCTTTGGCGATTTCACCGATCTCGGCCGCGCCGAGCTCTCCGATGTCGCCCGCATCGATGATGCCGACCACATTGACGACGATTCCTTCGGCAAGCGCTTGCGCCGCCGCCACCACAGGACTGACGCCCACATTGGAGCAGCCGTCCGTTATCAGTATGATTTGTTTCATACCTTTTCCCTCCCAGCATATCTCTTGAACACTCTATGTCTCTAGTTTTGCCATTTCATAGAGTGAATAAACCGGAACGGGGGGCAGAATTCCGAAAACCGTCTTTTAATCTGCTGAAGCCATCTACTGGGAAGTCTGGCAGGAGCCGTATCAGCTCCCTGCCGCCGGCTGTCGCATCGGTCTTCTTAGGTTCAATCATACCCTGCGCGAAACCGTGAAAACAAGCCGTCGCTTTGCCGTCCTAACATTTAGGCGCAAGCAAAAAGGACCCGGCTCCTTTGCTTCCCGGGTCCCTCTATATTTAGCTTACCGTCTTCGGCCGCTCGAATCGCGACAGCCCCGGCCAGCGGAACGTCGCCCACTCCGGCTGGTACCGCTCGATGCGGGCGACGATCACCGTCATGTCGTCCCCGATATCCCCTTTCAGCTGCCGAAAAACCCGCTCAAGCAAACAATCGGCGAAATCCTGCGGCGTCTCCGCTCCGATTTCCTGAATGACCCTGCGCACCCATATCTCCTTGTTGACGGCGTATCCGGGGGCATCGAAAATTCCGTCCGTCATCATAATCAAAATATCGCCCGGAAGCAGCTGCACCGAAACGAGATCGACATCGATGTCATGGAGAATGCCGACCGGCAAATTGTTGGCCGTAATCTGAATAACCTCCGAACCCCGCTTTATAAAACTCGGCGTCGAGCCGATTTTCATGAACGTCGTGTGCGCGTTATACAAATCGATCAGCGCCATGTCGACAGTGGCGAACATTTCGTCGGGCGACCGCAGCATCAGCACCGAGTTGACCGACTTGATGGCTAACCGCTCATCCATGCCCGATTGCAGAAGCTGCTGCAGGATCGTCAGCGCCGTGCTGCTTTCCGCACGCGCCCGCTCCCCGTTCCCCATGCCGTCGCTGAGCGCTACGGCAAACTTGCCGTTGCCGAGCTCCATCGTGCTGAAGCTGTCGCCGGACAATAAGGCGCCGCCCTTGGCGGCACCGGCCACCCCCGTCTCAATCTCGTATTCCTTCGCCGATCCGAATGCGACGGTGGAGAAGCCCTCCCTCTCCTCGTACTGCTCTCTTTTAACCGCGATATTTTCACCCAAAATGTCGGACAGCAGCGGAGCGATGATTTTGCGGCATTCGTCGAAGCCGCGCGAAAACTGATGAACGATTTCAATTTCCACATTCCCCTCCTCCAGCGATACGATGTCGATGCTGTGAATCGATAGACCAAGCTCTTCCAGCGCATTGCGCACCTGCTCCTCCTGGAGATGAAGCGCCTGACCCTCGCGTTTGATCTCCTTCGCCAAGTCCTCCATGATCTGCGAAACGCCGGTCAGTTGGTCAGCGACAAGCTGGCGGCTCTCGGCAATTTGCTTCTTCCAGCGAAGATCGTTCTTGTGCAGCTCGAACTGCCGCTTCATCACATCGAGCACCTGGTCCGTACGCACGCATGCGCGGCCCCATTCGAACGGAAAATCTTTGCGGGAAAACCGTTCGTTTCCTTCGATGCCCGTCATCATGCCCGTCATCATTTTGTACGTTCGGTAAAATTGATCGTCCCAGCATTGGCCCCGCCTGGAGCACGTCGAGCATACCTTCTGCTCGACATTGGTCATGAAATGGCCGATCTCCTCCTCGCGCTTTTTTTCCGGCTGGCTTTCGCCAGTCAGCTGCTTGAAGCTTTTCGAAAGCTGGCGGAACACCTCCGAGAACTGTTCGACCCGTCCGGCCGTAATATCACGCACCCTTCTCGCATATTCGTAATGCGTTTTCATGTTTTCCTGCGTGCCGGGAACGAACTTGGCCAGCGTTTTGACCATGCTTCGCGGCGTCAGCAGGAACAACAGCGCAGCGGCTAGAGATTCGTAAGTCGAGGTGACGACAGCCGCTTGGTCGCCAACATATATCGATAATATCGATGAGCCGAGCACCATGCCGAGCGCGACCGAAAGCCTTTTGCCCTCGCGAAGCAGCCCCGCCAGCATACCGGCGAATGCCAGCAGGCTCATCTGGTAAATGGCGTTTACATCGGCAAGACTTAGAATCAGCCCTGTAATGACGCCGACCGAGGCGCCTAGAGGAGCGCCGCCCACCAGCGCGAACAGCAAGATTAAATACCGCGAAAGCACGTGCTCCACCGTAACCGGCCCGACCAGCCAGCCGACCGTGCCCGTCATAACCGAAGCGAGCAGAATGATGAGGCATATAATCTCCTCGTGCTTCAAACTGTACTTGCGGGCAACCGTAAACACAGGGAGCGCCTGCAGGAAGATCAGCGTCAATATAAAGCTCAGCACCGCTTGAACGGCTATCATCATAAGCGCATACCACGTAATTTCTCCGGAAACCGCTATCACAAGAAGTTCGACAAACGCCGTCGAGACAAATACGAGAATCGGCACGTACGAGGTTTCGGCTCGTTCGAATTTTTCCAGCGCCTTCTGAATCAGCAGAAACACGATCATCTGGGTAGCCGTCAAGACGACATGCGGATCGATGGAGAAGTAAGTGCCCGCCAGCAGGGCGGCGCCGATCCATGCAAGCAAATCCTTGCGCACATAATACATGACTGCAAAATACGCGATGCCGAACGGGGCCAGCTCGTCCAATATTGTGGCGCGGCCTAGAAGGAATGCCATCACAACCATAAGAACCGTCCACTTCTTCACCATCCACACCTGTACAAAGCGGTTTTCAAGCAGCGACCTCAGCCAGCCGGCCGGTCCCTGGAACACGGAAAGCCACCTATGCTGCCGATTGATCCTTACTGCTTCATTCGTCTTTTGCATACCTCAGGACACCACCTTACCGTTTTCGTGTCCCCCTATTATATGGACAATCTATCATGAAGTTTGTCACAATCAGGTAGTAGATTCAAAAAACTTTCCGACAAAAAACCGTTTTATCCGTGAAGCCCCGGCGTATGGAATCGAAGTCCCGGGTATGACGGAAAAGGTTGTCGGCTGCGCGAAAAACCTATCGAAGATCGGCGCCAATCCCCGGTTCTTGTGTGAGAAAACGCAAGGATAAACGCCTGCCGGCGTCTTTGACGCTGGCGTTTACCGTAGGTTTAGAGCCTCTTCCACGTTCGATATACTTTCCGATAAACGCAAAAAGGACCCTCGCTTTCGCGAGAGTCCGTTAATGTATTGTATAGTTGGTAGCGGCGGAGGGGATCGAACCCCCGACCTTACGGGTATGAACCGTACGCTCTAGCCAGCTGAGCTACACCGCCACGACAAGTCAAAGTATATACCAGTCCTCCCTCGCATGTCAAGCCGGGACCTCCCGCATGCGGGCATAACGGCGTACCGGCCGCATTATCGCCACGAAAGCGTACAACTCTAATTGCTCCGCTTCATTCGCGGCATTCCATAGGCGAACCGTATAAATACGTATATTTCAAAAAAAACCGCATCGGCGCAATGCCGAGCGGTTTATATTCAATAACAGGGAGTTAGTCCCGGCGTGCGCCTCTGCCTCCGCGTTTGCCTTCCGTGTTCTTCTTAAGGGAAGACATGCGTTCTTCGCTGTCCTTCAGGAAGCGTGACATTTTATCCTCGAACGATGGCTTGTTGGCAGCTGATTTGAAAGGACGTCCGCCACGGTCACCCCGGTTGAATCCACCACGATCTCCACCGCCGCCGCCGCGATTGAATCCGCCACGATCTCCACCGCCACCGCCACGGTTAAACCCGCCTTCTCTTCCTCCCCGTTGTTCAGGAGCTCCTTCAGGCTTGTCGACCGCTTGCTTGATGGACAAACCAATTTTGCCGTCCTTATCAACGTTAATCACTTTCACGAGGACTTTGTCCTCCAGCTTCAGGTGATCGTTGACGTCTTTTACATAGTTATCGGCGATTTCCGAGATGTGGACAAGTCCGGTTCCGCCCTCAGGAAGCTCAACGAACGCTCCAAAATGGGTGATGCCGGTTACTTTCCCTTCCAGCTTGCTGCCTACTTCAATTGCCATAAAGGTAAATGTGCCTCCCTTAAAATTTTAAAAAAACCTGGCTACGAAGATTATAACTGATGCATACTAACTGGTCAACCGACCAAACACCCAGTTACAGCCTTGCAGCGGTCTTTACAGCGAAAGTTTGAATGTTTCATGATGATGAAGGGAAGGTTGCTTGCGTCGCGGTAGGATATCATGCGGCCTGGGGCTCGATGGGAGCGTTGCACGGCTAGTTCGGCAGATCGAATATCGTTTCGCCCGGCTTCGCTACCCGCAGCTCTTTGCGCGCTTTCTCTTCTTTGTACTCGGGATCGTTTAACCTTGCGATTTCCCGCTTGAGGTCGTCGTGCACCTTGTTCGTTTCGTCAAGCTTCGCCTTCAGCTCGGCCAGTTGCTCCCCTTTAGCGGAAAATTGGCCCATTTGTTCCCACAAGGTAACGCAAGCCCAAATCAACAAGCTTACCATGATAAACGAAAGGAGCTTCATCAGCCGGTTCGGAGATTTGCTGGGTCGTGTCGTATGCGATAGTTCTTGCGGCGTCATCAAGTTCGAAAACCTCCTAATGATCCCTGCCAAAATAAAGCTTGCGCTTCCGGAACGTTCTGCCGCAAGCATAACGTTACCCAGGGGCCTTATATACCTATGCCAACCGCCCGCACCCTTCTGCGGTACTTGGCGCTTTCATTCGTCCGGCGCGTGCGGCAGTCGTTGCTGCATTGGCGCGTATCCCGTTCACCTGCATTCGGCTATGGATTTGCGTTCCTACTTCTTGTCAAAAAGCCAGGCCTTAAAACGTACCCAACCCCGCTTCAGCGCGTTCCCCCAACGAACGGCAAGTCCTTCCATGCCAAGGCGTTTCAGGAAAAAACGTAATATCGCCATGCCGACTACTTTGAATGGGTACAGTAATTGTAACATAATTTTTCCTAGGAACATAGCGGCAGCCGCCAAAAAGCCGAGTATGGCAATTACCATTCTATAAATCCAGATGATCGGCGTTACGACGAGCAAGTCGATCGTTCGCAGCAGCAGCTTGTACAACCACTTAACCGCCCGGACGATCCACATGACCAGCTTGATCGTAATTCCGGTCGTGAAGCAGTAGTGAAACGAACAGCCCGCAACAAGGCCGATAAATACAAATAACCGCACTTGTCCATAATTGCTATAGAACAGCACGCGGAAAACAGACAGCGTCGCCGTCAGCCAGAAGACGAAGTCCAGCAGGTGGATGAACA
Organism: Paenibacillus contaminans; assembly: GCF_003285015.1. Lineage (GTDB taxonomy): Bacteria > Bacillota > Bacilli > Paenibacillales > NBRC-103111 > Paenibacillus_V > Paenibacillus_V contaminans. The sequence goes on from NZ_QMFB01000048.1 coordinate 28,114, forward strand.
GACGCGGCAACCGCAGCTGCCCAGTCAGCACGCGATACGCATCGAAAACAACGCCGAGCGCCCATCCGCAGCCAAACATCAGCCCTAGCGTGATAAACTGTTCATTTAGCGTCACTTGAACAGCTTGCCGAGCAGACCTTTGGATTTACCCTGGGTATTGGCATCTAAATAAGCAAGCGCATGCACAAGTCCTTCGATTGCAACCAGGCCCTGCTCCAAATTTAAGTTTTTGATATGTAAATTTTGTCCTTTAATCGTCAGAAAGCCGCATTCCGTTTCCAGCAAAAACTCCTCGTTATCGAAGCTTTCCACGTTCATCACGCCGGATATCTCCAGCAGCTTGCGATTCAGCATGCGCACTTCCTGGCGCTTCACTTTTCCTTGGTCGATCATGGCATGTACCCCTCCCTTACTTCTACCATATGGAGGGATGTCCCGAATTAGAACAAGGCGGCCGCTTATATCATACTATCCGATAAACGCAAAAAGAGACCGGGCGTCAGCCCGGCCTCCTTGCAGTTATGGCGTCGTATTCGATTCTTCCTTCAGCAGCGTATACATCTCGGCAGCCTCGTCCTTGCGGCTTGTTTCCGCAATGCGCTCTATGCGAACCGTTACGCGCTTCTGGCCGAACTGTACGGCTAGCTCGTCGCCCACCTTCACCGTACTGCTCGGTTTGGCTTCTCTCCCGTTAATCCAAACGCGGCCCTGCTCGGAAACATCCTTGGCAACGGTACGGCGCTTGATCAGACGGGAAACCTTCAAAAACTTATCGAGCCGCATTATTTTACAGCTTCTTTAAGCTTGTTGCCGGCTTTGAATGCAGGCACTTTCGATTCCGGAATGGAGATCGCTTTGCCCGTTTGCGGGTTGCGGCCCGTACGTCCGGAACGTTTACGAGTTTCGAACGTGCCAAAGCCGATCAGCTGAACTTTGTCGCCGGTCGACAGCGCTTCGGTAATTTCGCCAAGGAAGCCGTTGAGAACAGTTTCGACATCTTTCTTCGTCAAACCGCTTTTTTCTGCAATGTTGTTAATCAGATCCGTCTTGTTCATCTGTTTCATTACCTCCTACATAGTTTCATCGGAAAATAGGATACGCTCATATGTATTCTTTGTCCACTAGGAAAATCCTTCTACGACAAGGAGTTTTTCGAAACTTTTTTTGCTTCTTGCCAAAAAAATTCCATTTCCTCCAGGTTTGTTTCGTCAAAAGATTTTCCGTTTTCTTGAAGTTTTTGCTCGATATACGAAAATCTGGCGACAAATTTCCTGTTTGTTCGCGCGAGCGCCTCCTCGGGGTCGGCCTTCAAAAACCGCGCTGCGTTAACGACCGCAAAAAGCAAATCGCCGAGCTCCGCTCTCGCTTCTTCCTCATCGGCGCCCGCAGCTTCCCTTAACTCCTGAAGCTCCTCTTCGATTTTGGCGTACACGTCCTCTATGCGGTCCCAATCGAAGCCGACCTCCGCAGCCTTCTTCTGGAGCTTCCACGCCTTCATAAGGCCCGGAAGATCGCGAGGTACGCCCGCAAGCCGGGACACCTGCGCCGTATCGACGCCCTTCTTCGCCTTCTCCTCGTCCTTGACCGCCTGCCAGTTGGCAAGCGCATCGTCGGCATTATCCGCCTCTTTGGTGCCGAATACGTGCGGGTGACGGCGAATCAGTTTCTCGTTCAGCCCCTGGATGACGTCGTAGACGGTAAACGCGCCGGTCTCCTGCTCCATTTGGGCATGAAGCATAATTTGCAGAAGCACGTCGCCGAGCTCCTCGCACATGGCATCCGGATCGTCGTCATCGATCGTCTCAAGCACCTCGTAGGTTTCCTCGATAAAATTTTTCCGGATGCTGGCATGCGTTTGCTCGCGATCCCACGGACAGCCTTCGGGGCTGCGCAGTATTTCCACAATTTCATGCAGCCGGTGAAAAGAACGGTTCTGCAGCGATTCCTCATCGCTTCTCGGCACCCATATGAGCGAGAGGTTGCCGTAGCCCTCTACGCGGTCCAATTCATACAAAGGCACGCGCAATATGCGTTCCTCGCCCTCCACGCCGAGCGCATGGCCGACGACGACGGGATAATCGTCGGGGTAGACGTCCATTAGCGCCAGCTTCGCATCGGAAGCCGTAAACGCATCGTATACTTGTCCGATGACCGTGTGCAGCTGCGGGTTAAGCAGCTTGGCGCCGAGCCGCGTCGCGTCCAGCAGTTGAAAGCCTTCGATCGGATCGAAGCCGAGCCGCAGGAACGACTGGTCGAGGAAGCTTTCTCCTCCGAGCACCGCAAGCTCGACGCCTGCTTCGGGACAGCATTCGCGGAGCAGCTGCGTCGTCCGTTCCGCCACCATCGGATGGCCGGGTACGGCATAGACGATTTTCCGCTGCGGATCGGCCGAAGCCAGCGCAAGCAGCTCATCGGCAATGCTCGCATAAACGTCCTCGAAATCATCATGCCGTTCATACAAATGATCGAACGTCGTAAAAGCTATTCCGTTCTCCTGCAGCCAAGCGAACACCGGATGCCGACCGGTTCTCGCATAGATATGCGGAGACGCCTCCTGCAGCCTGCGCCAAACGCCAAGCGTCAGCTGCGACTCGTCTCCCGTGCCGAGTCCAACTACCGTAATATGACCGGTCATACGGATCCCTCCTTAAAAAAGTTCGAGTTACATGCTCCTGCTGAATTGCGATGTATCTAACGCAGCAGCCTAAGCCGCTCCAGCAGCGGCTGCAGCTTGCCGAAGCCCGGCATATGAGCCAGCTCGTGCCGGGTAAGCGTGCCGCCGCGTAATAGCGCTGCGGCGTACACAAGCGCGCCCGCGCAGACGGCGGCCAGAGCGGCGGCCGTCTGCGCGATGCGGTGCGACGGCGCATGCGGCAGCGCCGCGAGCAGCGCCTCGACGCCGGCGGCCGTCGCCCACACGGCGGCGCACATGGCCGCGGCAGCGGCAAGCGGCTTCGCGAGGCCCGCGCCGCCTGTTGCCGCGACGCCGGTGCAGCGGCGCAAGCGCGCGACGTTGAGCGCCGCCGCCAGCGCATACGCGAGCACCGCTGCGACCGCTGCGCCGGCTATGCCGTATGCCGGCACCAGCAGCGCGTTGAGCGCCAATTTGGCGATCGCCGCGAGCAGCAAATTGCGTGCAGGTGTGCCGGCGAGGCCGAGCCCTTGCAAAATGCTGCCCGACACGACGCTGATCGTGCCGAAAAGCGCCGTAAAAGCGATGATCGCCATCGGCAGAGAGCCGTCCGCCGAGGCGAAGAACATCACGTTCAGCTGCGGCGCCGCGACGGCTAGACCGAGCGCCGAAGCCAAGCCGAGCAGCCATGTGAAACGCATCGTCATCGCCGCACGGCTCGCGATCAAATCCTTCTCGCGCTTCAGCCTTGCGGCCGCCACGGCCGGGATAAGCGCCGCCGACATCGAGCCGGCGATCATGACGACCAGCTGCACCAGCGGCTGCCCGTGATTATACAGTCCGAAGGACGCGATCGCCTCTTCCTCGCCGCTTCCCGCCTGCATGAGCAGCCGGGGAATCGTGAACGAATCGACGAGTGCAAGCAGCGGCACGACCAACGAACCGAAGCCGACAGGCAGCGCATAGGCCAAAAATCGGCGAAGCAAAGCCGCCGTCGGTTCTCTTCCGCCCTGGCGTAGACGGCCGCGCTCCTCAATTCTCGCCGCATGTTCTTCGGGCTGTTCCCGTTCATTCGGTTTTGCCTGAGCCTGCGGGCCCGGACTTGTACGGCCGCGCCGCCAATACAGCAGCATGACGACCAGGCCTGCAGCCGCCCCGGCCGCTGCGCCGAACGTGGCTCCCGCCGCTACCCAGCTGTCCCCGAACCCGCCTTCGAGCATATAGAACAGCAGGCCGAGCATTACGGCAACGCGAAACAATTGCTCGACTACCTGGGAGACGGCCGTCGGCACCATATTGTGCTGCCCCTGATAATACCCTCTGAGCACCGACATGACCGGCACCAACAGCAGCGCAAAAGCGACGCTTTGTATCGCACGCTCGCTTTGCCGGACGCCCATAAACGCCGCAATACTCCCGGCGCCCCAGAACAGCAAGGCGAATCCGGCGATGCCCGAAACAGCCAGCACCGCGGCCGCGACGGCCGTTACCCGCTTGGCCTCTTCCCGCTCGCCGAGCGCCATGTGCTCGGAGACGAACTTCGACACGGCAACCGGAAAACCGGCTGTAGCAAGCGTCAATATAAGCAAATAAATCGGCTGCACCGCATTATAAATACCGAATACGCCGTCGCCGGCTATGTTCTGCAGCGGAATTTTCTGCAGCGTGCCGAGCAGCTTGGAGACGATCGTCGCCAGCCCGAGCACGGCCGCCCCTTTAAATACGGCAGCAGCCGCTTTATGTTCCCGCACCTGCGTATCCATGCTTCGCAATCAATCCTACTTCCTGTGCCAAAAGCTTCAAGGCTTCGTGCTTCGTGCAGGCTTTGCCCCGCACACGATGCCCTTATTATAGCGCAAATCGGCCGCATGCAAAAACTTCCCGTATCCGCGGCTATCGCCCGAGACGGGAAGCTATCCTGCTTTTAACCTAAGTATCATATGCCGGAAGCTACTGCTCCATTTGCTTGGCCAGAAAGCCGGCCGCCGTTTCCGCCATCTTCACTTCCATTTGACCCATCTTGGCATTCTCATCTTTACTGATCAGAACGACTGCCCCGATCGGATCCCCGCCCGCCACGATCGGCGCTATCGCATAGGAGCTGTACGTTTCGCTCATATCCTTAACGATCTCGTATTGACCCGAGTTGCTGTCCATGGCCGCTTTCCGGTTTTCCATGCATTGCTCGACAAGGCTGCCGATCTGCTTCTCCAAATACTCCTTCTTGGAAGCGCCGGCTACCGCTATAATATTATCACGATCGGAAATAATCGTAATGTGGTTCGTGCTTTCGAACAACGATTCGGCATATTCCTTCGCAAAATCGCCCAGTTCGCCTATCGGGGAATACTTCTTCAAAATCACTTCACCGTCGCGATCCACGAAAATTTCCAATGGATCGCCTTCTCGTATGCGCAAAGTACGACGAATTTCTTTAGGGATGACGACCCGGCCCAAATCATCGATCCGACGAACAATTCCTGTTGCTTTCATTGCTCTTGATGCCTCACTTTCGATGTTGGTTTGATGACTAGATGCTGCTCTTGATGCGAAATCATGTATTCGAATATTGAGGTTTGTTTAATTCTAGGCATAGTATTCATCGATTGCCAGTTTGTTATGCATTTTTCACATTCGTTCGGATGCCGGCCCCGCAAACCGATGACAATTCGAAGCCGCGCCGTCCTTACCATATTTTTCGTAAACGGCCCGGACGATACGTCCGTACTTCGGCAAGAAATATGAGAAGGGGGCATAATTCGCATCACAATAAAAAAAGAGCGCCCGTGACGGACGCTCTGCTTCTTGATTCATGTTTAGCTTGCCGGCGAAGCCGACGGAGATACGCTAGGCGACGGGCTTCCCGCCGGAGAAGATGCCTCTGGAGATACCGAAGGCGACGGCGACGGCTGAGGCAGGGTGATTTTGAAGTCAAGCTTCGGCAGCTCGTTCTCCACATAATCGTTCACCATGTTGCCGGCAACCTCCGAACGCATTTCTTCCTTCACTTGATCGAACGTTTCGGTAGTACGCGAATCAACCTTCATGACGTGGTAGCCGAAGCTTGTTTCGACAGGCTCTCCGACTTTGCCGACCGGCTGGTCGATCGCGGCTTGCTTGAATTCGGCGACCCACTGCGTGGTAGCCAGGCGCTCGTTTTCGTACTTGCCGCCGGTATCCTTCGAACCGGGGTCATCCGAATATTCCTTCGCAAGAGCCGCAAAGTCGCCGCCCGCGTCAAGCTTCGCTTTCACTTCCTGCGCGCGTTTCAAAGCTTCTTCCTTTGTGCGCAGGTCCTTTTGGCCAGTTTGGTCGGCCGGATCCTTCGTCGAAACGAGAATATGGCTGACCGTAGCGATATCGAACGCGTGCGCGTCTTCTTTAATCTTCTGGTCGTATACGCCCTTCGCTTGCTCGTCCGTTACTTTACCGTTCATATCGGTAATGACGGTCAGCGTTTCTTTCATGTAATCCTCGATGTCCTTCTCTTTCACGCCAACTTCCTTCAGCGCGTTGTCCCAAGCGCCTTTTTCCTGCTGCTCGGCCATTTTCTTCATTTCTTCGATCTGCGTTTTCGTTTTGTCCGCCGCATCTTTCTTGCTGGCGTCGGAAGCTTGTCCGCTAAGCAGACGCATAGTGGTCATTTGCTTCAGCATGTACTCCTGGAAGCTCGGATCTTGACCGAACATCGCATATTGCGGATAGAAGAAGTACGTCGTCGAAATAAACTTGTCCATTTCGGCGCGCGTAATTTTACCGTCCTTGTACGTAGCCACAATATCTTTCGGATCTCCCGACGGGCTTGCCGCCGGCGTCTCCTCTTCCTTCTTCTTGCTTCCGCAGCCCGCGAGCAAGCCCGCGACCAGCGTCAGCGCAAGGCCGGCTGTAAGCAGCCGTTTGCGCATGGATTTATTTTGCAACATTGTGCAGTTCCCCTTTCGTTTTAAGCGCCTCTTTATATTGTACCAGAAATGTCTCTACCATTTCGAGCGACTGCTCCTGACTCAGGCCTTTACACTTGATTTCGATGACAATATGCGGTCCCGGCTGCAGTCTGATGCGGTTTTCGAACTTGGCCGCAATCGCCATCAGCTTGCGTCCGTCCAAGTTGGCGTTCTGATCGTCATGGATCCGGATATGGAAATCGTCGCCTTTATGCGACAGCTGTTCGATCGCATACATCGCCCCGTACACCTTCAGCCGGGCAACCGTCAGCAAATTAAGCACCGCTGCCGGCAAATCTCCGAACCGGTCCACAAGCTCTTCGTGAAGATCGTCGACTTCCTCCAGCGTTCCCAGATTGGCCACTTTTTTGTAAATCTCGATCTTCTGCATACTATCATAAATATAGTCGGATGGTAAATAGGCATCGAGATGAAGGTCCAGCTGCGTACTCCATGTTTTGGCTGGCGCGGCCTCCGTTTCCCCAAGCTCGACCTTTTTCTTCGCGATCTCCTCTGACAACATTTGGGAGTACAAATCAAAGCCGACGGATGCGATAAATCCATGCTGCTCCGCGCCGAGCAAGTTCCCTGCGCCGCGTATCGCCAGATCGCGCATCGCAATTTTGAAGCCGGATCCCAGTTCGGTAAACTCCTTGATGGCCTGCAGCCGCTTCTCCGCCACCTCCGTCAGCACCTTATCGCGCTGGTACGTAAAATAGGCGTACGCGATCCGGTTCGAGCGGCCGACGCGCCCGCGCAGCTGATACAGCTGGGACAAGCCCATTTTGTCGGCGTCATGGACGATCAGCGTGTTGACGTTCGGGATATCCACGCCCGTTTCAATAATGCTCGTGCTGACCAGCACATCGTATTCCCCGTCGAGGAAGTCGAGAATGGTCTTCTCCAGCTCCTGCTCGGACATTTGCCCATGGGCGACGGCTACGCGCGCATCGGGGACAAGCATCGCGATTTGCTCGGCCATCTGCTGAATCCCTTGCACCCGGTTGTATAGGTAGTAAACCTGCCCTTCGCGCGCCAGCTCCCGTTCCACCGCTTCGCGGATCAGAGCGTTGCTGTGCTCGACGACGTAAGTCTGCACCGGAAACCGGTTTTCCGGCGGCGTCTCGATAACGGACAAATCCCGCACGCCGAGCATCGACATGTGCAGCGTGCGCGGAATCGGGGTCGCCGTCAACGTAAGAACGTCGACGTTCGTTTTAAGACGCTTCAGCTTTTCTTTGTGCGTTACGCCGAACCGCTGCTCCTCGTCCACAATCAAGAGCCCGAGATCCTTAAACACGAGATCTTGGGACAAGAGCCGGTGAGTCCCGATGACGACGTCTATCGTCCCGTTCTTCACGCCCTTGCTCGTTTCCGTCTGTTCCTTCTTGGAACGGAATCGGCTGAGAACCTGAATATTGAACGGATATCCGGCAAAACGCTCGCGGAACGTCTCGTAATGCTGCTGAGCCAAAATGGTCGTCGGTACGAGTACCGCCACCTGCTTGCCGTCGATTGCCGCTTTGAAAGCGGCCCGAATCGCAACCTCCGTTTTGCCGTAGCCTACGTCGCCGCAAAGAAGCCGATCCATCGGCCGCGTTTTCTCCATATCATGCTTAATCTCTTCGATTGCGCGAAGCTGGTCGCGCGTCTCGTCGTAAGGGAACATGCTTTCGAATTCATTCTGGTAAGGCGTATCCTTGCTGAACGAAAATCCTTGCGTCGCTTGCCGCTCGGCATACAGCTTAACCAAGTCGTCGGCAATGTCCTTGACGGACGAGCGAACCTTGCTTTTGACCCGGTTCCAATCCGCTCCGCCGAGCTTATAAACCTTCGGCTCCTTCTCCTCGGCACCGACATATTTCTGAATCAGATCGATTTGGTCGATCGGCACGGACAGCTTGTCGCCGCCCGCGTACAAAATATGCATGTAGTCCTTATGGATGCCGCCGACTTCCAATGTGCCGATACCGACATATTTACCGATGCCGTGATTGACATGGACGACATAATCGCCGACCTTCAGCTCTTGATAGCTTTTAATGCGTTCGGCATTTTCAAGCTTCTTGTCGACTTTGCGCGCTTTGCGCTGCTTCTGCGAGAACATTTCGCCTTCGGTAATGACTACAAGGCGGATCGAAGGCAGCTCGAAGCCGGACTGCAGATTGCATTCAAGCAGCTTCGGCTCGTCGATATGGTAATCGTTCAGCACGCGCTTTACCCGTTCTTTCCGTTCGGCGCCGCCGGTAAGCAGCATGACGTTGGCTCCGGTTTTTTTCCAGCGGTCCATCTCCGCCTTGAGCACGTTCATCTGACCGTGAAAGTTTTGCATCGCGCGGCACATGAAGTTGACGATATTTTGCGGCGCGGTCTGCGGAACCTGGCGCAGGAACAGCGACAAATACAACGTCGAGAACGGCTTGCGGTGAAGCAGAGAGTCGTACGTTTTGCCCACAACCAAAGCCGGCAGCGTTTTGCCGTCCGCAAGCATGGAGGTGACCCACTCGGCCTCGTCCCGTTCCAGCTGGCGCGCCGTTTCCAGCAGCCTTGCCGGCTCGTCGATGATGAGCAGCGTATCCTTCTCCACGTAGTCGAACAGCGTCTGACGTTCCGGGTAGAGCAGGGAAATGTATTTATAAATGCCCGAGAAAAACTGCTGCTCGCGCAGCATTTCCAGCTCATGTCCGATTTCTTCCTTAAGCTTCTGCTTCGTTTGGCGGTCGGTCATCTTCGAGAGCTGTTCCTCCAGCAGCTCGAAGGCCGTTTGAGCCGCATTATGCAAACGCTTACTGTCCGCAATGATCTCTTTGCACGGAGGAATGACGATGCCGTCCAGTTTATCCACCGAACGCTGGTCCGCCGCATCGAACGTACGGATCGAATCGACCTCGACATCAAAAAGCTCCAGCCGACAGGGCAGCTCGGCCGTAAGCGGATAAAAGTCTATAATGCCGCCGCGTACGCTCATCTCGCCTTTTTTCTCGACGCGTTCTACACGCTCGTAGCCGTTCGCCGTCATACTTGCGAGGAACGACTCCAGATCCAGCTGATCGCCTACGCGAACCGAAATTTGCGACTCCGCAAACACTTCTTTATTGGGAAGCAGCTTGCGCAATCCGGCGAACGGAGCGATGACCACCCCGCGAAAACCGGCGGCCAGCTTCGTGAGAACGTCGATTCGCTGCGCCAGCACTTCCGTGCTGGAAGCAACCGTTTCCGTCACCATAAGCTCCTGGGCCGGATACAGAAGCACCCGTTCGGGCGACAAGCATTCGACCAAATCTTCAGCGATTTTCTGCGCGGAGAACATATTGTGCGTAATAACAAGCACCGGCTGCTCCAGATCCTCGGCAAGCGCCGCTATAAGCACTTGTTTGGACGATCCGGCCAATCCGGAAATAAGCTGTTCTTTCATACCGCCGCGAATGCCCGTAACAATCGATTGAAACTCGCTATCCTCGGCAAATGCGCGAATTAGCGTCTGCAAACCTACCACCTCATTCAACTGACGAAACATTTTTCTTCCCATAAGCAAAAGAAGCCTGGGCGTGCTTGCCAAGGCCGTATACCGAAATCTATCTGCGGGAATGCCTATTCCATACAGGTTTTCGTTTGGATGTCAAAATGTGCATCTCCGATCCTATTTCCTTCCGGCAGACGCGCGCAAAAAGCGCGGCCGTTTATTCTCACAGGCGCGAAAAACGCCTGCTCGGGCTACTGCAGCGGGCTTCCGACGAGCGTGAGCTCGGGGTTTGCTTCAAGCGCCTCTTTGCAGTAATCGCAAACGACCTTCACCGTAACATCGCCATTCTGACTATATGATATTATATCTCTGCGCTCACCGGGGGTCAAGGAATGGAAGCCGAGTTGAAACTCGCTTACCGTTTGGCTGTCGATCGTGCCGAGCTGCGTGCGGCAGTGGCGGCAAACGTAATTTACTGACATCTATATGCCTCCTTCGCGGGTCGTATACCTGCCATTATGCCCATATCAGGCAGGTATAATTCCCGGCCGGGGCAGCTGCACGAAAGAAACGCCGACAGCCGGAATCCCTTTGTCCGATTAGCCGTTGTACTTCGCCATCGTCTGCTCGAACGTATGCTCGAGCCGATACTCCATCGCGTGGCAAACCCTGTCGAGAATAGGCGGGAGCTCCTGCATTTCCGCCTTGGCGAATCGCGACAGCACGTAATCGGCTATATCCGCCCCGGGCGCAGGCCGGGAAATGCCCATTCGAATCCGGTCGAACGTCTGCGTGCCGGTATGCTGAATAATGGATTTAATCCCGTTATGGCCGCCGGCGCTTCCCTGATAACGCAAGCGGACTTGTCCGAAGACCGTATCCAGATCGTCATAGATGACCGTCATATTCGGCAGCTCCGCCTTATAATAGTCCATAAACGCCCGCACGGACTCCCCCGACAAGTTCATATACGTCATCGGCTTGATCAGCGCAACCTTCGTTCCCTGCACGTTGCCTTCGCCGATTACCGCCTTGCACTTCCCTTGCGGCTTCAGCGTTATGCCCCATTTGCCAGCAAATCGGTCGATTGCCAAAAAACCGATATTATGCCGCGTCGTTTCATATTGCGGGCCCGGATTTCCCAAGCCGACAAACCATTTCATCGCGTTACCTCCGCTACCTGCATAATGTTCAGCCTACTGAACAAAGTACACAAATTTTACACTTCCTGCAACTGTCAAACGTGTAGACTTGTCTTAATAATTGTAACCCAAAATTCATTACAGTCACAGGAGATGACCATGTGGAAAATCGTCGAATTTCTTTACTTGCGCTTGACATGCCGATACGTGTTCGGACAGAAGCTGACACGGGACATGCACTTCCGAGACCATGTCCAGCATGAAATTCCGGTTCAGGTCTACGACGGCAGCCAGCACATCGATATAGGCATGGTCGAAAGCTACTCTGAGCATTTCATTAAAATTAATAATACCGCTTACAATCGGAACATGTATACGTATATATCGCGTCCAGGGTATTGACCCGCCGAATATCGCCGAAGCGCACGGGTAAGCGTCTACCGGCGCCGTTTACCGTAGATTTACTTCTATACGCTAAAGAGAAGGCTAGGAATTTCCCAGCCTTCTTTGGCTTGCCGTGATTATAATCGCCGAAACCGCTTTTTATTATCCCAGCTGCTTGATGACTTCCCTGCTCTTCTCCAAGTATGTCACGGAATGCTCGTAGCTGCGGCTGGCAACGCCCAGATAAAGAATGTCGATAACGTTCAGTTGGGTAATCCGGGACGAGGTCGCCCCGCTTCGGATTTCATTCTCCGTCGAGCAGGTAAACAGCGGAATATCCGCAATCGTGCTCAATGTTGAATTGCCGTATTTCGTAATGCTGATTGTCGTCGCCCCGGATTCCTTCGCCGTTTGCAAGGCTCCGATCACTTGATCGGTTTCGCCCGAGTAAGAGATCGCTACGGCTACATCCCCCTTGGTCAGCATGACGGCCGAAGTAAGCTGGAGATGCGGGTCCGTAAACGAGAAGCTTGTCTTATTAATCCGCAAAAATTTATGCTGCGCATCCTGCGCGATCAGGTTCGAAGCGCCCAGCCCGTAAAAAAACACCCGCTCCGCCCGGCACATCGCATCGATCGCTTCGGTAACCGTCGCTACATCCAAAATTTTGAGCGTATCCCGAATGGACTGGATATTGTTGTTGGAAACGCTCTGTATGATCGTATCGATCGAATCATGCGGCCGAATTTCCTGATAGCCTTGCGTCTCCTCGCCGCCCTGCTGCAAATCGCCCGCGACCTTCAGCATCAGCTCCTGATAACCCTTGAGTCCCATCGATTTGCACAGCCGGATAATCGCCGCCTGGCTGCCTCCGCTAAGCTGGGAGAGCTGGGCGACGGACAGTCCGATCATTTTCGCAGGATCGTTCAGAATGAATTCGGCTACCTTACGTTCGGAGGCCGTTATATGGTCGATAATTTCCCGAAGCCGCACCAAACCGCCGTTCATCACGCCATCACCCCTTTTCTCCCATTTTAATGCAAATTTGTAGAAAAAAATAGACTGACGTCTACTCGAACATTTGGAGACGTTTGTTGTGGGCGCCGCGAGGCACGCCGAACGCTTCCGCACGCTTCATGTACACCGGCGCTCCGCGCACGACTTTAAGGGCGCTGTAATAGTCCAGATAAGGGAATCCCGTCTCGCCGCGTCCGAGCGCATACTGCGTGAGCCCCTTCACCCACGTTTCAAACGCCGCATCCGGAATATCGATGAAAACCTCCGGCACGAAATCGTCGGCGTCCTCCCAGTTGTCGGTAAAATACATTTTACGGGCAAAATGGTTCGGCAGCGGCCGCTCGATGTTCTTAAGCGCAGCATAGAAATGCGCATCCTGCACGATGTAATGCGTGTTCATATGGTCTTTGTGCATGCTGTTTTTCCAGTGAGTGATGATGATATCCGGCTTCACTTCGCGAATGACGTCCGCCACCTGATATTTGATTTCATCGTTAACCGGAATTTCCGCATCCTTGTAGTTCAGAAATTTCACGTCGCAGCCGACGATTTCGCCGAATTTATGCGCCTCTTCGATTTTTTGCTTCGCATACTCGTCCGGCGTCAGGCGGGGATGCCCTTTTTCGCCCGGAGTCAAATGCAGCATCGTCGCCTTATGTCCTTCTTGAACGTATTTGGCGATAACGCAGCCGGCGCAAAGCTCCATATCGCCCGCATGCGCGCCGATTGCCAGAATGTGCGATTTCTTCTGTTCTTCAGCCATGATATTCTCTCCTCTATCCTCTGTATTTGGTATGAGTTAAGACGGGGCGCTCAGCTTCATGACATGGAAATTACGGGTGATGGAGAAGCCTACCTTCTTGTACAAATATCCAGCGTTCGTCGTTTCGCCCGTCCAAAGGAACCATGCCCCGTGCAAGCCTTGAGCGCGCATATTGGTAAGGCAGTCGTACAACAAAATTTTGCCGAGCCCCTTGCCTTGCTGACCGGGATCGACGCCGAACGGTCCGAACCGCTCTTTGATGCCTTCATAGCCGCCATGCAAACAGAAGCCGACAAGCTTGCCGTTATCTCTAACGATAAGAATGCTGTCCAGAGGCAGGCCCTGCAACACGCCTTCGCGGATCGCGCGTCCCCAGTCCGGATTGAATACGTCGTTAGCGAACTGAATAACCTCGTATAAATCGCCGTCAGCCGCATGGCCGAACGTATATCCTTCCGCTATGCGTTGCTGTTTCAGCACTTCGATGTCGGCCGGAGCCTCGTAATCGACAAGCGAGTAGTCCATGGCGATCGGGGAGTATAAGCGCACGAAGCCTTGCTTCTGTAAGAAAGCATAGCCTGCCGGATAGTTCTTTTCGTCGATTCCGGGCGTAATGTAATTCGGCGCATAAGAGGCGAAGAAAATATTCTTCCTTCCCTGCTCCCTAAGAAAAGCGACAGCTTCCTGCATGAGCCTCGATGCGACGCCCTGGCGGCGAACCTCCGGCGCAGCGAAGAAGAACGGAATCCAACCGTTTTCCGGCTCCAGGTCGGTTCCATGCATCGGAAGCAGACGGCGAACGGCGTAGACGCAGCCGACTACACGGTTGTCTCCGTCAACGGCGACGCGAAGCCCCTGCGGATCGAAATTGGCGTCAAGCAGTACCAGGTTGCGAAAGCGGACCGACGTAATAAGATCCTTCGTCAAGCAGCGGTTCCAAAGCCGGACGAGTCCGGCTTCATCGCCCGACTGATAAGTACGGTAAGTGATCATACGGCGTACAACTCCTTCGTTTGGTATGCAGCGGAGCGGATGCCCGCTGGCTCATGGTGCATCGCTATATATGAATTAGAACGGAAAAGCAAGCTTGCCCATCACGGCCGGCCGCTCGGCCCCCGTGGCGGATGGAAGATTGTTCGGAATGCCGAACAACGTATTGTTGGCGAAAATCGCGAACGCCACCGCTTCCTTGGCGTCCCCGGAAATGCCGAGCTCGTCGGAAGTCGTCACTCTCTGCTGGCGCAGCAGCTCGCCGAGCATGCGGAGCAGCGTTTGATTGTGCGCCCCGCCGCCCGACACGAAAACCTCTTCCGCATCCATAACCGGCAGCACGAAGTCCCGGTAGCTTTGCGCAATCGAGCGGGCTGTAAAAGCGGTAAACGTCGCGACGATATCCGCGTCGCTCAAGCCCCGGCTCTGCATGCGACCGATCCAGTCAAGCGCGTAGGCTTTGCCGAAAAGCTCGCGTCCCGTAGTCTTGACCGGCGGACGCTTAAAATACGGATGGCTCATCATCTGCTCGATGAAGCCGTTATCGGCAGTCCCTTCCGCGGCCCATTCGCCGCCTGCGTCATAGCTGCGCGCTCCGTTCGACAACGTGTATACGGCCTGGTCGATCAGCATATTGCCCGGACCGGTGTCGAAGGCGATAACTTGCTCGGGCCGGCCCCCCGCCGGAATGGCGGTGCAATTGCCGATGCCGCCGATATTTTGCGCGATGCGGCCCTTCGTCTCGTGGCGGAGCAAAATATAATCGCTATACGGGACAAGCGGCGCACCCTGTCCGCCGACCGCCATATCGGCGGTCCGGTAATCGCCGATAACCGGCTTGCCGGTTTCCTTGGCGATCACGGAAAGATCGCCGATCTGCAGCGTAGAACGAATGAGAATTTCGTCGTTCGGATCGTTTTCCGGTATATGCCATATCGTTTGACCGTGACTGCTGACCAAATCGATGTCATCCATGCCTAAGCCGGATTGTGCGACAACCCGCTTCGTCGCGTCCGCCAGCACGTGGCCCATATAGAAATTCATGCCGCATACTTGCGCAACATCGGATCGTTCGACGCTGCACAGTTCCTTCAACCGTTCGCGCAGGGCGTCGTCATACACGGTCGAGCCGTAGTGAACGAGCTCCACCTTGGACTCGAGCCCTTTGCCCTCGATTCGAACGATCGCCACGTCGACGCCGTCAAGCGACGTGCCTGACATGAGACCGGCAATCAGCCGGCTCGGTTTATTGATAAGCTCTGCTAACATAAAGGAACCCTCGCCTTCCTCAAGCTCCGGATCAACCGGTTGCCGCCTTCCGCGTTAAGCCTGACGTTTTCCTTTCCCGTACAGCAAGAACGGCTCCCGGTCCCGCTTCCAGGCTTCCGCCTCCTGCGACCACCGCTGCACAATGCCGGCAAGCCCGGACTCCTGCGAAATGGACGTGCGTACAAGATCGCTTCCGGTCAAATAATCGATAAAATGCTTCCGCCCTTCCTTAAAGGGAGCGATCCATTCAAAACGGTCCGGATACATCCGGGTAATCGTATGCAGAAGCGTAAGCCCGCTTTCCAGCGATTTGTACGTGTTTTTATCCGTAACGAACGTTTGTACGCCTCCGCACAACGAGCCTTGATGCTTCGAGAACATCGGCGTGAACGTAACCGGGTGAAAATGGACGCCGGGAAGACCGGACCGGTTCATTTCGCGGCTCAGCTCGGCGCCGTCCACCCATGGCGCGCCGACGACTTCAAAAGGCTGCGTCGTGCCGCGCCCCTCCGACAGGTTGGTGCCTTCAAACAAACAGTTGCCGGTATACACGCGAACCGTATCCATCGTCGGCATATTCGGCGATGGCATGATCCAAGGCAGCCCCGTATCCGGGAACTCCATGTCGCGGCTCCAGCCCTCCAGCGGAACGACCCGCAAGTCGCAAGCCGGCTGCAGTCCGGCGTTCGCGTAGCCTGCGAATTCGCCAAGCGTCAGCCCCGTACGAAACGGCACGGCAAATCCGCCGACCATCGATTCGAAACCCGGCACCAGCATGCCGCCTTCGCAAACATTGCCGCCAAGCGGATTGGGACGGTCGAGCAGAACGAACGTTTTGCTCGCTTTCGCGCAAGCTTCCATCATATATAGCATCGTCGTCATATACGTATAGAAACGGACGCCCAAATCCTGAATGTCAAATAGGACCGCATCGACATGCTCCAGCATATCGGCGGTCGGCTTTTTGTTCTTGCCGTACAGACTGAATACCGGAATGCCCAATCGGGAATCCGTTTCATCCTCGAATAAGACGCCGGCCTGCCGTTCGCCGCGAATACCATGCTCGCAGGCGTACAGCGCGGCCAGCTTGACCGATGTCAAATCGGCGCAAACGTCGACAGTCGAGCGGAATTGCACGTTCACA
Organism: Paenibacillus contaminans; assembly: GCF_003285015.1. GTDB lineage: Bacteria > Bacillota > Bacilli > Paenibacillales > NBRC-103111 > Paenibacillus_V > Paenibacillus_V contaminans. Next base: position 44,862 of record NZ_QMFB01000048.1, read on the forward strand.
CCCGTCGGATTGGTAAGGAGCCCGATCCGGGCCCCGTTCAAATGGCGGGTTGCCCAATCCACAAGCTGATCCGCTCCGGTTCGAACCGCTATCTTCTCTACCGTTTTCATATCTAGTAACACTCCCTGCTCTAGTTTCCCGATACGAGGCTGAACTATAAGACGGCGGCGCCGGCATCTATCGAAGCGCAGCTGCCGACGGCCCTCCCGCCATCTCCTTCGAGAAAGCGTCGTCGCCGATCGGTTCAAGAACGCCGGATTCGCTATCGGCGCCTTCCTCCTTGCGGATAAGGTTGGCGGTCAGCATGTTTAAATAAATGCCGATCATCCCGACGTACAGGAAGCCGAATCCGACAATCGTGATGCCCAAGATGACGGTAAGACAAACAATTTGAACGAATGCGCCGATCGTGTACAACGGATTGGCGATAAATAATTTGAAGCTGCGGCCGATCGCCGTAAAAATACCGACTTTCTCCTGCACGACCAAAGGCAGCGTGTAAACTTGCGAGACAAGCGCCATGGCGATGAAATACGTTTGGAAGACGGCTATGATGAAATAAAACGTGCCGCTCTTGCCTCCGTAATACCACCAGGAGGAAACGAGAATAAGTCCGAACACCGCAAGCATAAGACCATATACGAGCGAGGCTCCGTAAAATTTGAGCGCGCCCTGCCACATAAGACGAAGCTTGCCTTTGCCTCCCTCCAGCATCCGGTGGGTTGCATAGAGCACGCCTGTGCAAAGCGGCACATAAAGCAATACCGCCAAGAATACGGCCATCCCGATCGGCAGGAAAAAGACAAAAGGAAGCAGCACCAGCGAACTGACGATACTGAATAAAGCAACCGGGACGATCTCGCGGAATACTTGAGCTCCGGATTGAGCGACGATCTGATTAAGCTTTTTCATGCCATATCCCCTTCCTGAATCGGACAGCCGGTTTTACAGTTCGATCCGCACCTCCGTCGACGGGTCGAAGAAAACGAGCTTGCTGCGGTCGACGACGAATGTTTTCGTTTGTCCGATGCGCGCTTCCGTCACCGGATTTACGCGAGCGGTTACCATCCGGCTGCCGATGCGGAAATAAACGAGGTTCTCCGCGCCGAGGTTCTCGATGACTTGAACCTGCGCCACGATCGTATGCTCTTTGGAGGCGATGTGCACGAAATCGTCGCCGTAAATATGCTCCGGACGTATGCCCATCACGACCGGCTTGCCTTCGTAAGCCTTAAGTCCGGACGTCATCGCATCGTCGAGAGCGATCGAGCCTCCCTCAAAAAATGCTCTGCCGCCTTCGATTCTCGAATCGATGAAGTTCATCGCAGGCGAACCGATAAATCCGGCTACGAACATGTTGTTCGGTTTATTGTACAGCTCCGTCGGCGAGGCGATTTGCTGAATGGTACCTTTATTCATAACGACGATCCGCTCGCCGAGCGTCATCGCTTCTACCTGGTCGTGCGTTACATAAACGATTGTTGCACCAAGACGTTTGTGCAGCTCGGCCAGCTCCACGCGAACCTGAACCCGCAGCTTAGCGTCCAAATTGGACAGAGGCTCGTCGAACAGGAACACCTGGGGATCGCGCACGATCGCACGGCCTACGGCTACGCGCTGGCGCTGCCCGCCGGACAATTCGCGCGGCTTGCGCTCCAGCATGTCCGTCAAACCAAGGATGTTGGCCGCTTCCGCCACTTTGCGCTCGATCTCATCCTTCGGACGCTTCAGGTTTTTCAGCCCGAACGACAAATTTTCCCGGATCGTCATGTGCGGGTAAAGAGCATAGTCCTGAAACACCATGGCGATATCGCGGTCCTTCGGATGCATATCGTTGACGATGCGGTCTCCTATGATAATGTCGCCGCTCGATTGGCGTTCGAGTCCCGCCATCATGCGCAGGGAAGTCGACTTCCCGCAGCCAGACGGGCCTACGAAAACGACAAATTCTTTATCGTTAATGATGAAGTCGGAGCCCGTTACAGCAGTGAAATTTCCCCTTTTTTCGTCCACGTATTCTTTGACAACGTTTTTAAACTCCACTCTTGCCATTTGGATTCCTCCTTGATTAATCCCCGCAAAGCGAAGCTGTGCCGCAAACTTTTGGGGGAATCGTCGGTTAGCCCTTTACAGCGCCGATCGTAATGCCTTGCAGGAAATATTTTTGCAGCGAGAAGAACAGAATGAACATCGGCAGCGCCCCGATCGTAGCGCCTGCCATAATAGCCCCGAAATCGGTCGCTTCGGCGAAACGGAACGTGGACAAGCCGACCTGAATCGTCCGCATTTCGTTGGTGCTCGTTACAAGCAAAGGCCAGAAGAAATCGTTCCAGCTGGCGACGAAGGTGAAAATCGCAAGAACCGCAAGTCCGGGCTTAGCCATCGGAAGTATGACCTTCCAGAAGATGCCGAACTCGCTGCACGCATCGATTCGCGCCGCATGAATGAGCGAAGTGGGCAAACTCGACATATACTGCTTCATCAAGAATATATTGCCCACGCTGGCAAGCGACGGCAGCAAAATCGCCGTATACGTATTGCCGAGGTCAAACACGTTAATCATCAGTACGTACAGCGGGATCAGCGTAACTTGAGCAGGGATCATCATCGTGCTGAGCAGGATCCAGAAGATCGAGTTGCGTCCCGGAAAGTTTAATTTTGCAAAAGCGTAACCCGCGAGCGATGCGAGAAATACGTTGGTCACCGTCAACACGGCGGAAATGAACAACGAGTTGCCTAACCAGCGAAGCGCCAGCGTTTTACCGAAGAACCGTTCATACGGCGCTAACGACCATACGTCCGGAATCCACTGCGGCTGAAACGACGCGGAGGCCTTCGAATCCTGGAACGAGCCGATAATCATCCAGTAGAGCGGCACGATCGAGATTAATACCCAAACGAGCAGCACGGCTGCGGCGATCGTTATAAAAATGGTTTTGGATTTTGAATGCAACGTGCACACCACCCTAATATTCGATATCGGAGGAAAAATATTTGAACTGGACGACGGACACCAAAATGATCATGGCCGCAAGCACGAAAGACTGAGCGGAGGCCAATCCGAAGTCCGAGAAGTTAAACGCAGTCTGATAAATGAGATAAGCAATGGTCGTCGTCGAGAAATTCGGTCCGCCGGAGGTCATCAGGTAGACGCTAATAAATACCTGGAACGATGTGATGACGCCGGTGACGGTAAGATACAGCGTAGTCGGCTTCAGAAGCGGCCATGTGATTTTGCTGAACTTAGCCCAGCCGCTGGCATGGTCGATGTCCGCCGCTTCGTAAAGCGACTTCGGGATGCCGCCCATCGCAGCCAAGTACAAGATAATGCCCGCGCCGTGCGCGCCTAAGTAATTCATCAGCATCAGAGAGAACAGCGCGGTGCTGGATTGACCCAGCCATACGACCGGATCGATGCCGAAGGTGCCCAATATTTTGTTCATAAGCCCTGAAGAGGTCGGGTCGAAAATGGCAAGCCAAACGACCGAAATCGTAACCCCCGATGCTACGGCAGGCAAATACAATGTCGCTTTGAAAAACGTTTGCCAAGTATTTTTCATCTGAAAAATAAAAAACGCGAGAACGAACGTGATAATAATATTGACGGGAACCGTACCGATCGTAAAAATAACTGTATTTTTAACGGATTTCCAAAAAACGTCGTCCTGAATCATGTAGGAGTAGTTATCCAGACCAATCCATTTCGATTTCAATACGTTATATTTCTGAAAGCTCATAATAAACGCAGAAATTACGGGATAAAGCGTAAACAGCAAAAACAACAGCACGGGAATCAAAATAAATAAATAGGCCCAGCCGTAGTCCTTCCAAAATCGAGTTAAGGAAGAAGCGGCCGGTTTAGGTTGAGCGATTCGATTTTCCACCCATGTTCCTCCATTCTCGGAAAAAAGAGGCCCCATATGAAACCATATAGGGCTCTTAGGCTTACCAAAATCATGTCTTACCCGTTACCGGTCTTTATATCGAAAGCTGATCGGCAAAAATTATTTAAGCAACTGAGCGCCTTTGGATTTAAATTCTTCCGCAACCGCCTCAGGCGTTTTCTCCCCGGCGAACAGCGCTTGAAGCATCGGTTTTACAACTTGCTCGCGGTAACGCTTCAGGCTTGCCGCTTTGTCCGTCGTAATCGACAGGGAAACGTTAGCCGATGTGTTGTTGCGCATATTTTGCGATGCTACTTGGTTTTCCGGTTTAGCCATGCTTTTGCCTTCGAATTGCTTTGCTTGCGATTTGCTTACAAAAGGAAGCGCCAGCTCGTTAGCCGAGTTACCCGCTTTAGCGCCGGTCAGTGCTTGCATAACGAGGAACGTGTTTTTGGCATGTTGAGCGCCTTTGTCGTTCTTCTGGCGGAACATGATGTAGCCTTCTCCGTTGCCCAGCGTTTTGCCGTAGCCTTGGATGGAGTCGCCATGCGGAACCGGCAATTGAACGTATTCGATTTTCTCGCCTTTCACTTTGCCTGCGTCGATATCTTTGTTGCGGTTTGCGATCATGATGTCGTAGTAAGGAATGGCTTTACTGATAATTGCCGCTTGGCCGGCATAGAACATTTCGGAACGCTTGGCCGGCGCGATAGCCGCCGTTTCTTTCGGCATCAAGCCGTCTGCGCGAAGCTTGTCGATGAATTTAAGCGTGTCGAGAATTTTGTTGTCGTTCCAGATGAAATTGCCTTTCTCGTCGACGGAATCGACCAAACCGTTCGCACGGCTCAGCATGTCGAGGAAGTCCAGGGACGTTCCGTCCGTAACGAGCGCGTATTGTTGGGTGCCGTCAGGCAGCTTTTTGTTCAGTTTTTTGGCGATTTCCATAAACTCGGTCCAAGTCCAGCCTTGTTCTTGGATCTTTTTGTAGTCGACGCCCGCTTCAGTCAGGATGCGTTTGTTCGCGCCCCAGCCCCAAAGCGATTGATACAATGGAATACCGTATTGCTTACCGCTGAGCTGCATGGTTTCGAGCGTGCCCGGTTGGAAATCGTCTTTCATTTCTTTCGTCATGTAAGAATCCAGATCAAGCACGAGGCCTGTATCTACATATTGACCGTTCACTGCGCTGAAATACATATCCGGCGGGTCGCCTGCATTCAGAGCGACGTCGAATTTTTTCGGACCTTCCGCCCAGGAGAGCACTTCATATTCCACTTTAATGTGAGGGTATTGTTTGTTGAAATCGGCAACCAAATCTTTCATGTCGTTCTCATAAGTGCCGTGTACCGGATATGTCCACACTTTGACCGTATCAGGCGTCGTGTCTACCTTGCCCGGCTCTTCCGTTTTCGGCGTTTCCTCCTTCTTGCCGCAAGCCGCAATGACCGTGACAAGCACGAGACTCATGAACAGGGCCAACCATTTGTTCATCTTCATCTTGTTTCGTTCCCCCTAAGTTAGGTAATGGTTAAACCGTATGACTTCAGTTTGCATGGAAGTGAGATAAGTTATTCGCATTATTGGGAATACTACGTTTAACCCCTCCTTTTACGGATGCGAACTGAGTTGTAAGCCGGAAAGCAATACCGTCGTTTTTGAAAATCGGATGGGACCGCTTTCACTTTTATTATTATAATCTCTATGAAATATTATTTCAAGATCATTTTAAAATTACAATTTTTTATTTTACAACAAAATCGGATTCCCTTATACTTAAATAAGATACTACCCTCATGAAGCAGGTGATAACGATGAAGCTTGTCCTTGGAATCGACGGCGGAGGCACGAAAACGGAGGCGATCGCTCTTGATCATAACGGCGGCTTGCTGCTCAGGCTAACCGGTGAATCGACGAATCCCCACGCCATCACTTTTCCAAAGGCCATGCGGAATCTCGGTGCGCTGCTGGATGCTTTGTTGGAAGCTCCGGAGTTGAAAGGGCTTGACTGGACGACGGCCGCACTCGGCTTGTCCGGCGTCAGCACGGAGGAAGAGCAGCAGGCGGTTTACCGTTATTTGCAGGAATTTCAAAAGGAACGGGGCGTTGCCTTCGACGTTTCCCTTCTACATGACGCTCAAATTGCGCTGATGGCTACCCTTGAACGGGAAGAAGGCATTATTGCCATATCGGGTACGGGTTCGATCCTGTTCGGCTTGACTCCCGAAGGCAAGCGCTACCGCGTAGGAGGATGGGGACATCTCCTGGGTGATGAAGGCAGCGGCTACGATATAGGCTTGCGCACCTTAAAAACGATCATGCGCCATTATGACGGAATCGCGCCTGCGACCGGACTGACGGAGCTTGTTCTTGAAGCATACGGCTTCTCTTCTCCAACCGAGCTAAAGCCTTATATCTATAAGGACTCGGTTCAAAAAAGCGACATCGCCAAATTTGCGCAAATTTGCATCGAGGCGAGCGAAAAAGGCGACAAAACCGCTGCCCGCATTCTTTTGCAAGCTGCGGGGGAGCTGGCGGATGCCGCTATCGCCCTAATCGGGAAAGACCAATGGTTCGAATCCTGCGACCTCGTGACGACCGGATCCATCTTCTCCCACTCTTCGTTTTTCTCCAGACTGTTCCAGGAGAAGGTGACGGCGGCATATCCTAAAATAACCGTTCATTCCTCCGTTCAATCGCCCGCATACGGCGCCGCTTTACTCGCATTGAAACGATACCGGGAGCATATGAGCCTATGAAACACTCTTCAAAGGAGTCGACTGAAATGTATAACTTGCTAGACGAACTGACAACAGAGCAGGTCAATCCTCGGAGCCGAAACATCGATCGTTTATCTACCGAGGACATTGTCCGGCTTATCAACGAGGAAGACCGTCAAATTGCCGTCAAAATTCAAGAGATCACGCCTGAAATCGCCAAAGCGGCGGACTTTATTCTTCGTTCCTTCCAGAAGGGCGGCCGCTTGTTGTATATAGGAGCCGGCACCAGCGGGCGCCTGGGCATTCTGGATGCAAGCGAGTGCCCGCCCACATACGGCACGGATCCGTCCATGGTTCAAGGGATTATTGCCGGCGGCGATCGCGCCATCAAGGATCCCGTAGAAGGCGCGGAGGACAGCGCCTCTGCCGGGGCCAGCGAAGTCGACGGCCTTCACGTCGGCCCTGACGATACGGTTGTCGGCATTGCCGCAAGCGGACGGACGCCCTACGTGATCGGCGCGATGAAACGGGCCCGCGAGCTTGGCGCAACGGTCATCGGGTTGTGCAATAACCACGGGACCCCGATGCGCGAATATGCCGATCTGATGCTGGAAGCGGTTGTCGGACCCGAGGTCGTGCTCGGCTCGACGAGGATGAAAGCGGGTACGGCTCAGAAGCTTATTTTGAACATGCTGACGACTACAGCCATGATTCGGTTGGGCAAAGTTTACGACAACCTGATGGTCGACTTGAATCCGTCCAATGCCAAGCTCGTTCATCGGGCGAAACGGATCATCGGACTGGCGACTAATGCGCCTGAAGATGCGATCGAGGAAGCTTTCGAGCAATCGGAGGGGCATGTCAAGACGGCGATCGTCATGCTGCTTGCCGGCATCGACCGTCAAAGCGCGGAACAGATGCTGAGCCTTTCGGAGGGCTTCGTTCGCGAGGCCGTTAAGCTGGCGGAGCAGAAATAAACGCAGAAAAAAAAGGACCGTCCGGGAAAATTGAAGTGCACCCCTTAGAATAGACATTGGAAAACCCCCTAGGTTAATCCGATGAATCTAAGGGGT
>NZ_QMFB01000049.1 GCF_003285015.1 Paenibacillus contaminans
ACTGCTCCCTCAATAGAATTGAGCTACAGTACCTCTTTAGATAACGGGACTTTTTCAGTGGCCTCCTGATAAAGTGGGGATGGAAGCTTCTTTTTCTGTTCATTTAGTACTCGAAGTGGGAAGGAAAATGACAAAAATGACTTTTGGAGCAGCCCCTTGATGAAAGAAGCTGATGAGTAAGGCTAGCCGGATTCGATTGAAAATAGTCGGTGGTTTAGAAATCTATGGCGGAATCCGTCGTTTTAGACTTGTAACGGAGCAATACGGCGAGGGAGGAAATGTAATTCAATCTTGCAGCCGGGCAGGAATTACGAAAGCTGCGGTGAAGTAGTAAAGTAATGACGGAAGGGCGATGACGATAACTTCACGATCCTACTACCAAGCGCAAGTCTCTCCGATCCGTTCATCGCAGGCAAGACGGCGGAAATCGTTTTTGTTTCGTTTGATGCTTGCAGCGAATAAGCTTCGGAGGTCGATATTTTGATAAAGGCTGTCATTCCCAATACGGATCTGCATGCTTCATCGATATGTCTGGGTGCCGTTCCTTTCGGCAGCACGATGGATGAGAAGGAATCGTTCCATTTTCTTGACGCGTTCGTCGATCGCGGAGGCAATTTTCTCGACACGGCGTTAAACTATGCCGACTGGTGCTCCGACGTCAAATCGGCCAGCGAAAAAACGCTCGGCAAATGGCTGAAGCAAAGGAAAGGACTCGAAGGCATCATCGTCGGCACCAAGGGAGCCTGCCCGACGGCGGAGCGTTTTTTTCGGCTGGAAANCCCGACGGCGGAGCGTTTTTTTCGGCTGGAAAGAGAGGACATATTGTCGGATCTGCACCGAAGTCTCAGCCATTTGCAGACCGACTGCATCGATCTGTATTGGCTGCACCGGGACGATCCTTCACGTCCTGTCGAAGAGATTGTCGATGTGCTCAACGAGCAGGTGCAAGCGGGTAAGATCCGGTATTTCGGCTGCTCCAATTGGACGCTGGAGAGGCTTGAAGAAGCGCAGCGTTATGCGGCGGAAAACGGTAAGCAAGGCTTTTGCGCCAATCAGATGATGTGGAGTCCCGCTCAGCCGAACGTAGATGCGATTGAAGACAAAACGCTGGTGTGCATGGATGAGGCGACCGCTCGTTACCACGAGGCTTCGGGGCTGGCTGCCGTGCCTTTCTCTTCGCAGGCCGGCGGATTTTTCAGCGGCCGTTACCGCCAGGGGGCCATACCTCCGGGGAAAGAAACGATAGCCGCGCTGTACGGCAACGACAAGAATTTCGCCAGGCTGGGCAAAGTGCTCGAGATCGCCCGGGATACGGGGAAAGCGCCGGCTGTAGTCGCGCTTTCGTATATGTTCTCGCATGCGTACCCCGTATTTCCGATTATCGGCTCTCGTACGATCGAGCAATTGAATGAAAGCTGCGAAGCGGGAAGTTTCAGGCTGGACAGCGAAATGAAACGGTACTTGGAAGCGACGTGATTCCTATGGAAAGCCGGCTGCTCTTCTAAATGAAGGGAGCCGGTTTTTGCTTTTGTATAGGAAATGATCCGAAGGTTTTCTGAGCAAATTCGCACTCGAGGCGCCATCGATCGCCGTAGTCCGAAATCGCACATTTGGAGTACGGAAACGAGGTTCCCCATGCGTTTTAGTCCGATTTTGCCTATTTGGAGAGAGGATTTCACCGTGTGCCGAGCCGAATAGCCGCTTGAAGTGGGCATTTTCGGACTGCAAGCGGGGAAAGGGGTTCAAACTTGATTCCAAGTGGGCAAAATCGGACTGGAGTAGAGGAAAGGAAAGGTATTTAGGCTCTCTTTCAAGTGGGTAAAATCGCACTACAGCCCCATGCAGCAGCGAAAGAGGAGGACGCCTAAAAAATGAAGCTAGACCAGATCGCTTAAACGGTGAAGCGTATCCTTGAGCGTCGGATAAAGGCTGCGATAAACGTCGTAATGGGCTTCATACCTCCGCTGATCGTGCGGATTCGGCTCGACGCGGTCGACCACGCGGATCCACTCCTCGCAAAGCGACGGGATGTCGCGCTTGGTGACGCCGGAGGCAGCCATGACGGCGGCGCCGAATGCCGGTCCGTCGGTCGAATTGACGGTGATGACGGGCAAACCGAAAATATCGGCGATCATTTGCCGCCAAAACCGGCTTCGCGCACCGCCGCCGTTCACGCGCAGCTCGCTTATTTGGACGGAGGACGCCTTCATCAGCTCGAACGAATCGCGCAAGCCGAATGTAATGCCTTCCAGAACGGCACGCGTTAGATGCGCTTTGCCGTGACGGAGATTTAAGCCGATGAAGGCGCCGCGCGCTTTCGGATCCGGATGTGGCGTCCGTTCGCCGGTCAGGTAAGGCAGGAATAGCAGCCCCTCGCTGCCAAGCGGCGCAGTTTCGGCTAGCTCCGTCAGCAGCTCGTATATCTCACGACCTTCCTGCTCGGCACGCTGCAGCTCTTCGAAGGCGAAGTGGTTGCGCCACCATTGAAACGAGCCGCCTGCCGCCAGCATGACGCCCATCCGGTGCCATTTGCCGGGAACGCCGTGGCAAAAGCTGTGGAGGCGATATTCGGCATCGGCGGCGTAATCGTCGTCGTGGACGAACACGACGCCCGAAGTGCCGAGCGCGACCGAGGCGATTCCGCTTTTCACGACGCCGACGCCTACCGCGCCGCAAGCCTGATCGCCGCCTCCGGCGACGACGGGGGTGCCGGCGGCAAGCCCGGTAGCATGCGCGGCTTCCTCCGTGACATAGCCGGCAATATCGTTGCTTTCATAAAGCGGAGGCAGCCATTCCGCCGGGATGCCGAGTTTCCCGGCGACTTCGCCGGACCAGCGGCGGTTCGCGACATCCAGCAGCAGCGTGCCGCTTGCATCGGCCATATCCATGCCGAAATCGCCGGTCAGCTGCAGCCGGATATAGTCCTTGGGCAGCAGCAAATGACGCGTTCTGCCGAAATGCTCCGGCTCATGGCGCTTTAGCCAAACGGCTTTCGGCGCCGTGAACCCGGTTAATGCCCGATTGCCTGTCAGCTGCCCCAGACGTTCGGCGCCGATCGTCCGTTCGATCCATTCGCATTCTGCAGCAGTCCGCTGATCGCACCAAAGCAGCGCAGGGCGAACCGGCTTGCGGTCGGCATCGAGAAAGACGGAGCCGTGCATTTGCCCGGATAACCCTATGCCTTTAATGTCTTGGCCTGAAATGTCCGCTTTCTCCAGAAGCTTGCGGATGGCGGTTGCGGAGCCGTTCCACCAATCCTCCGGTTGTTGCTCGGCCCAGCCTGGAAACGGCTGGTGAAGCGGATATGCCTCGCTGGCATCCGCGATAACATGGCCTTGCCCATCGACGATAATGCATTTTACCGCCGACGTCCCCAGATCGATTCCCAAGTAATAATCCATCATGCCACCTCGACATATAAAAGTTGATTAAAGTTTGTTTATTTGCTATACAAAGGGTTGGTATACTATATTCGCAGAAGGAGATAAAAATCCTTCTTGCCTTACAAGAAAACTTTCATAACGAACGAATACGCTGAAATTTGGTGATAGTACAGTGAACGATCAACATTTGACGAAGCAAAAGCCGGTTTCCGGCGACAGCTCGCTCCTGAAATCGATCAACCAGACGACGCTGCTTGAGCTGATCCGCCAGCTGTATCCAATCTCCCGAGCGGATTTGGCGAAGCGGACGAAGCTGACCAGGGCCACCGTGTCTGCGCTTGTAGAAGATTTAATCGCCCGCCATCTGGTTGTGGAAACGGGAATCGGCGAATCGAGCGGCGGCCGGCGACCGATGATGCTCGAAATTAACCGGGAGGCCGGCTACGTATTCGGGGTCGATCTGCGGGCGACGGATATGCTGGTTATATGCGCGAATCTTCGCGGCGAATGCATTCGCGAAACGCGTTACGATTACGACAATCCCGAAGACTCCGAGAAGACGCTCGGCCAGTTGATCGAGACGATCCGGAACGAGCGGCGGGAGCTCCCCGAAAGTCCGCTCGGTCTTTGCGGCGTCGGCATCGGCATACACGGCTTTGTCGAGCATCCCGGACAGCAGCTTGTGTTTGTGCCTCATTTCGGCTGGCGAGGGCTGCACTGGAAAGAAAAGCTGGAGGCGGCGTTCGGCGCTCCGGTATGGCTTGATAACGAAGCGAATCTCGCTGCGCTCGGCGAGCTCGAATCGGGCGCTGCAGCAGGCTGCACCGATATGGTGTACATCAGCGTCGGTGCGGGCATCGGGGCAGGCATCATCGTCGGAGGCGACGTTTTTCGCGGAAACGGCGGCTATGCGGGTGAAATCGGGCATACGACGATCGAGCGAAACGGACTGCCATGTAAATGCGGAAATTCCGGCTGCTGGGAGCTTTACGCTTCGGAAAAAGCGCTGGCCGCTTTGGCCGGTATGCCATATGCACCCGGCGTTACGGAACGTATGCTGGACAGGTTAAGATTAGGAGACGGCAAAGCGATGGATGCGCTGAACGAGGTAGGCGATTGTCTCGCAATCGGCGTCGGCAATATGATTCATACGTTTAATCCGCAGGTCGTCGTTATCGGCAATGCGCTTGCCGTCTACAGCGAGTGGCTGAGCAAGCCGGTCGAGCGTACGCTCGTTACCAGATATCCTTTTCGGCATGTTCAATCGGTCGACATCCGGTATTCCGGACTTGGAGAGAACGCGGCAGCTTTGGGCGCCGCATTTATGGGCATTCGAAATATGATGAAGCGATGAGCGGGAAGCGATCGTGAAAGATGTAAATAAAGTTAAACGGTCAAGAGAATGACTGACGGTTGAGGAGGATGCCGCATGTTTGCCGAAGAGAGGCTGCAGCGAATCGTGGAGCTGGTTAATCGCCAAGGAAAAGTGACGGTCGCGGGTCTGAGCGAAGCGCTCGGCGTTTCGCCGGTTACGATCAGACGGGATTTGGAAGGGCTTGAGCAAAAAGGCTTGCTGATGCGGACGCACGGCGGTGCGATGCCGCTGCAAAACAGTCCGTTCGATGTGGCTCGCGAAATGTCGTTCGACGAGAAGGGCGAGGCGCTGGTCGCCGAGAAGGAAAGGATTGCCGAAGCGGCGGCGCAGCTTGTGCATGACGGCGAGGCGGTTTTACTGACGCCGGGGACGACGAATATGTTTTTATCGCAAAAGCTTGCGGCGAAGAAAGAGCTGACGGTCGTTACGAATGCCGCCAATATTGCGGTCCAGCTTAGCCGGGTGACGGATTTCGACGTTATCTTGATCGGGGGAAAGCTGCGGCCCAAATCATTTGCGCTCGTAGGTCCGATGGCCGATCATGCGCTGCGGGGCATCCGGGTGGACAAGCTTTTTCTCGGGGTGGACGGCTTCGATATCGAGGAGGGGCTTACGACGCCGAATGTTTGGGAGGCGAGCGTTAACGCGCAAATGATCGCGATCGCGAAGCAAGTGATTTTAGTGGCGGATCACAGCAAGTTCGGCAAGGTGACGTTCTCGCGGATTGCGGGGCTCGACGTCGTGCATACGATCATTTCTGATCGATTGCTGCCCGATGCGGCATGCGAACGGATTCGCGGGATGGATATTGAGCTTATTCTTGCTTAAAAAGTAAGCTTCGCATGGCATGATCCCACACACGCGGTGCGAAGCTTATATGGAAACGGTCAGTTATATTAGAAATCCCCGGCGTTTACTAAAATCTCAGCAAGCATATTATCCGTTGATGGTTCGATTTCCCGGTAAACGCGTCTGCCGATAGGTTGGCGTATCCGTTTATCCTTGAAAAATGCTGTTGTCAAACATGCAGAGGATAGCATAAAATGAAATTAAACGTAAGTAAACGATCATATTCGATACTGTGGGGGAGTTATAAAGTGACAAATGTAGAGCAATTGAAGGATAAGTTTTTGCAGCTGTACGGGGGAACGCCGGAAGGGATACGGGTGTTTCATGCGCCTGGGCGCGTCAATTTGATCGGCGAGCATACGGATTACAACGGAGGTTATGTTTTTCCGGCGGCACTGACGTTCGGTACGACCTTGCTGCTGCGCAAGCGCGAAGGCTCGGCGATCCGGTTCGCTTCGACGAATTTTCCGACACATAAGGAAATCGTTCTTGAGGGCGCGTTTTACGATAAAGCAGATGATTGGATCAACTATCCGAAAGCGATGCTCGTGCATCTTGCCAAAAGAGGGTTTTCGTTCTCCGGATACGATGCATTGTATCATGGGGAAATTCCGAACGGAGCCGGATTATCGTCGTCCGCTTCGATTCAAATCGCTACAGGCTACGGTTTTATGAGCATGGAAGGGCATGAGATCGACAAAGTTCAGCTTGCGTTAACCGCTCAAGAGTCGGAAAATCAATTTATCGGCGTCAATTGCGGCATCATGGACCAGTTTGCGGTTACGATGGGGCAGGAAAATCGGGCGATTCTGCTTATGTGCAGCACGCTGGAGTACGAGCTGGTGCCGTTCGAAAGCCAAGGCTATAAAATTGTAATCGGCAACACGAACAAAAAACGCGGTCTCGTCGATTCCGAATACAATGCCCGCCGGGCGCAGTGCGAGCAGGCTGTAGCCGATTTGCAGTCTGCGTTCCCTGACCTTAAGCTGCTCGGGGAGCTTAATGCGGAGCAGCTCGCAGCGAACGAGTCGCTGATCGGGGATGCAACAGTCCGCAAACGGGCGCGCCATGTTATTGAAGAGAACGATCGCGTGCTGAGCTCGGTGAAAGCGCTGAAAGCCAGCGATATCGCGGAATTCGGCCGGCTGATGACCGCTTCGGGCGAATCGCTTCGCGTGCAGTACGAAGTGACTTGCAAGGAACTGGATGTTATGGTGGAGGAAGCGCTGAAGGCGGAAGGCGTACTCGGGTCGCGCATGACGGGCGCAGGCTTCGGCGGCTGCACGGTATCGCTCGTTCGCGCCGATGCAGTCGATGCGTTCATCGAGCAAGTCGGCAAAGCGTACGCGGAGCGGACCGATTACGAAGCGGACTTCTACGTAGCCGATATCGGCAGCGGAGTCGCCGAGCTTAAAGGCTGAGAGGTTTTAAGCATACGATACGACGGATTCGCGGATTGATTTTGAAGGAGGAAACGGTAATGGCGATTTTAGTGACAGGCGGAGCGGGATATATCGGCTCTCATACGGTGGCGGAGCTGCTTGCAAGGGACGAGCAGGTTGTCGTAGTGGATTCTCTTGCGCAAGGACACCGGGAGGCAGTACTCGGCGGCAAGTTGTACGTCGGCGACATTCGCGACGGCGCATTCATGGATCAAGTGTTCGGCGAGAACGATATCGACGCGGTCATCCATTTTGCGGCTAACTCGCTTGTTGGGGAAAGCATGTTAAATCCGGGCAAATATTTTGACAATAACGTATACGGTACGCTTTGTCTGCTGGAAAAAATGAATAAGTACGGCGTGAAAAAAATCGTATTTTCGTCTACTGCAGCCACGTACGGCGAACCGGAGCGGGTGCCGATCGAGGAAACCGATCGTACGGATCCGACCAATGCATACGGCGAAACGAAGCTGGCGATGGAGCGCATGATGCGCTGGTTCGATTCGGCTCATGACGTCAAGTTCGTGTCGCTCCGTTATTTCAATGCGGCCGGCGCGCATGAAAACGGTCTGATCGGCGAAGATCATGATCCCGAGACGCATCTGATTCCGGTTATTCTTCAAGTTCCGCTTGGCAAAAGAGCCCATGTCGGCATCTACGGAGAAGACTACCCGACAGAAGACGGCACCTGCATCCGCGATTACTTGCATGTTTCCGATCTGGCGGACGCGCACGTGCTGGCGCTCAAGCGTCTTCGCGAAGGCGGTGAAAGCGCCGTTTACAACCTGGGCAGCGGTACGGGCTTCTCCGTGAAGCAGATCATCGAAGCGGCTCGCCGCGTAACCGGTCATCCGATTCCGGCGGTCGTTTCGGAACGGCGGGCGGGCGACCCGGCGGTGCTGATCGCGTCGTCGGCCAAAGCGAAACGCGAGCTGGGCTGGCAGCCTAAGCGGGAATCGCTTGACGTGATCATCGGTTCCGCATGGAACTGGTTTAAAAACAATCCCGGAGGATACGAAAGCAAAGAGTAGGACGGTAAGCGGGAAACGACATCTTAAGCTGGAAAGAAGGAATGTGCCATGCCTTTGGAGGTGGCGGAAGCGCAGCGGAACGCGGCGAGGCTCATACAATACGGGGTCGCGCACGGGATGCTGGACGAAGCTGACCGGTATGCGGCAACGAATGCGTTGCTAGACATACTGGGGCTGGAGGAGCCGTTCGAGGGCGAGCTGGCGGAGGATACGCCGGATAGCGCGGTCGGCATCCTGGAGCCGCTGCTCGATTATGCGGCGAAGAGAGGTATTTTGCCCGAGAACACGTCGACTTACCGGGATTTGCTCGATGCCAAGCTGATGGGCGTCCTGCTGCCCCGTCTGTCGGAAACGATCCGGGCATTTTGGCGGACGGCGGAGGAAGGCTCGATCGAGCAGGCGACGGACGATTTTTACCGGCAATCGATTCGCTCGAACTATATCCGGATGGACCGGATCGCCAAGAACAAATATTGGCTTGCGTCGACACAGTACGGCGATTTGGAAATAACGATCAACCTTTCGAAGCCGGAGAAGGATCCGAAGGAAATCGCCGCAGAGCGTAGCTTGCCGCAAAAGCATTATCCGAAGTGCCTGCTATGCCCCGAAAATGTGGGTTATGCCGGAAGGCTGAACCATCCGGCGCGGCAAAATCTGCGCATCATTCCGCTGGAGCTTGCCGGAAGCGATTGGTATTTGCAATATTCGCCTTACGTTTATTATAACGAGCACAGCATCGTATTCAGCAAACATCATACGCCGATGCGGATCGGGCGGGAAACGTTCGTGCGGCTGCTCGATTTTGCCGGGAAGTTTCCGCATTATTTCATCGGCTCCAATGCGGATTTGCCGATCGTCGGCGGCTCGATTCTGAATCACGACCATTTCCAAGGGGGAAGGCATCGCTTTCCGATGGAAAAGGCGCCAGTCGAGCGCAGCTTCGCGCATCCCGAGTTTGCGGACATTCGAGCAGGCATTGTGAAGTGGCCGATGTCCGTCGTGCGATTGCAGGGACGCGACGCCGGTCGGCTGGTTGAGCTGGCGGACCGCATGCTGCAAGGCTGGCGCGGCTATAGCGATACGGACGCTGAAATTATTGCGGAAAGCGTCCAGGAAGGCGGCGTAAAGCAAGCGCATAATACGATTACGCCGATCGTGCGGCGCAATGGGGACGGAGAATTCGAGCTCGATCTCGTGCTCCGCAATAACCGGACGACCGAGGAGCATCCGTTCGGGCTGTTTCACCCGCATGAGCCGCTGCATCACATCAAAAAAGAAAATATCGGCTTAATCGAGGTGATGGGTCTAGCCGTGCTGCCGGGAAGGCTTATGCAGGAGCTGGAGCAAATCAAGACGCTGCTGAGCGGGCCGCAGGATTCGAATGGAGAGATACTCGAGCCGCTGCGTCAGGCGGAGCATCCGCTGCATAAGCATGCGGCATGGGTTGCGGAGCTCATTCAAGCGCACGGTACAGGGCTGGAAGCCGAGGGGGCCGATACGCTGCTTCGCGACGAGGTCGGACGCAAGTTCATGCAAGTGCTTGAAGATGCCGGCGTTTATAAAAGGCACGAAGCGGGCCAGGCTGCATTCGACCGCTATATGGCGCATCAAGGCTTTCACAAGCTAGCCGAATGAGGCCGCATAAGGGCCGAACCTATGACATACCAAACGTCAGAGGTCGGCCTCATGCGGTCTCTCAGTCGTGCAGGACAGCAAGACAGCGGTCAGACGAAGCGATAGGCGCCGCGCTTAAAGAAAGCTGGTGCTGCAGCTCAAGACCGTGTTATGCTGTCCGAGTAAGCGAAGCGAGAATCATGCATCGTGGCGTAAACCGGAAAAGGCTCGTTTCGGATTTTTGAGCATAACTATTTTCAAGGGGGAAGCCGAATTATGGGGAGCATTACGGTACGGCAAATCGATTATGATATGTGGGGCGCTTGCGTTCAAGTGACGAACGGGACGGTCGAGCTGGTGGCGACGATCGACAAAGGGCCGCGTATTATTCGCTACGGCTTTATTGGCGGCGCCAACATGTTTTTCGAGGACAAGAAGGATGTCATCTCAAGCTTCGGGGAAGCGTTCGAGCCGGTGGGCGGCGGCAAGTGGCATATTTACGGCGGCCATCGTTTGTGGACAAGCCCGGAATCGATTCCGCGCACGACTTATCCCGACAATGAACCGGTCGCATGGCGGGCGACGGAGCAAGGTGTCGTATTGACGCCGCCTGCTGAGCGCTGGAACCAGCTGCAGAAGGAAATCGAAATCGTGCTTGATGCCGAAAACGGCGGAGTGACGGTTCATCATCGTGTGACCAACCAGGGACCGTGGGGAGCGGAGTTTGCGCCTTGGGCGTTATCCGTCATGGCGCCGGGCGGTACGGCGATCGTGCCGCAAGCGACGCGCGATGCGGGCGTGCTGCCGAATCGGGCCATTTCCTTGTGGTCGTACACCAAGATGAACGACGAGCGCGTTACCTGGGGAGAGCGCTTCATCGTACTTAAGCAGAGCGACGTGCGCCATCCGTTCAAAATCGGCACGAACAACGAAGCCGGCTGGGCCGCTTATAATCTTGGCGATACGTTGTTCGTGAAGACGTTTCCTTATGAGCTCGAAGCGAAATATCCGGATAACGGCGTCAATTTTGAAATCTATACGAACGAGCATATCCTCGAGCTGGAGTCGCTTGGCGAGCTGAAGACGGTCAAGCCGGGCGAGACGGTTTCCCACACGGAAACATGGAAGCTGTCCGGCAATTTCGAGCTGCCTGCCGTCGCCGACGAGGCGGAGATCGCCAAACGTTTAAACGCGATTCTCGGAAGTGCGTAGAAGATTTTTTAAGGGAAAGTCGGGGTTTTTAAAGCTTTTTGCGCGAAAATGAAAGTTTTGCCGGCTGTCCCCTTTTTCTTCAAGCAAAAGAATGGTAAGATGGTCTATAGTTTAAATTGAGATAAAGGGGGAGCGGCGCTTTGCTGAAGAGAATCTTGATCGGCTTGTTCCGCAGTTTCGAGACTACAGGAGATAGAGCTAAGGATCCCGCTTTAAAAACGAAATTTTACAAGCTTTCCAAAGATAGAACCTGGGAAGAAGTCGTAACCGTTTTGAAAAAAATGAACGGCTACAAAATCCTTCACGAAGTCCCGAATGTCGGTGAAATTGTCGTCGAGAAAAAGACGGTGACGGGCCGCAAGCAGGACATCACGCTTACGATCATTCCGATCACGCCGGCCAAAACTGCGGTCGATATTTATTCCGCATCGCGCGGCTCGCTTGGGGATCTGGGCGCCAATTACCGCACCATACTGGAAATTTACCGCACACTGGAACGAAAGCTTGCCGATCATCGCTCTACATAGGTTTAGCGACTCCGATTCGAATGCAAGGATAAACGTTTGTGCCCGTAAGGGCATGGATTGCCTATGACGCAGTTTTTCAGCGCGTACGGTTTTACAGAGGAATCGAGCAATCCTTTTCGGGATTATCATAAAAAAACAGCGTGGGAACTTGCGCTCCCCCGCTGTTTTTTTAGTTTATCAGAAAGAAGATCGTGGAAAACGTCACTATACCTACGGTATACGCCTGCGTCAAAAAGACGCCGATAGGTTTATATCCTTGTGCCGTTATGTAGGCTGACCACGAACTGGCCGAACGCCGATTATACGAGTTTTTTGACCGCTTCGATCGCCGATTCGTAGTTCGGGTGGTTCGTCATTTCGCCCAGGTACTCGACGTATTGAACGGTATCGTTAGCGTCGATAACGAAAATGGAACGCATCAGCAGCTGTACTTCTTTGATCAGTACGCCGTAAGCTTCGCCGAAATTGCGCGTTTTGTAGTCCGAAAGAGTGACGACTTTATCGATGCCTGCAGCGCCGCACCAGCGGGCTTGAGCCATTGGAAGGTCAACGCTTACGGTAAGGACGGCCACATTGTCGCCGAGATTAGCGGCTTCTTCGTTGAAACGGCGGGTTTGCGCGTCGCAAACGCCCGTGTCGAGGGAAGGAACTACGCTGATCAGTTTCACTTTGCCGGCATAGTCGGAAAGGGATACTTGGTTCATCAAATCTTTGTTCAGTTGGAAGTCCGGCGCTTTGTCGCCGACTTTAACTTCGTTGCCTACCAGAGTAAGCGGGTTACCTTTAAGCGTTGCAACGCCTGTGCGTTCTTGTGCCATGATGGGAATCCTCCTCGTATTCGATAAGAATGGTTGGTAATGGACCAACTCTTATTATAATATTGGTAATGGGAGTTGTCCAATGGAAGGACGCCGGGACGGCCGAATGCTCGGCCGCGATGAAGGAATGTTCGACGGAGGGTAAGATGGAGCTTCGACAATTGCAATATTTTGTAAAAGTAGCGAAAAAACAGCATGTGACGCAAGCCTCGGAAGAGCTTCACATTGCGCAGTCGGCCGTAAGCCGCCAAATCCACCAGCTTGAAGAGGAGCTCGGGGTTAATTTATTTGTGCAGAAAGGCCGGAATTTACAGCTCACGCCGGTCGGCAAGCTTTTTTTGAACAGAGTGGAGAGCATATTCAGCGATCTCGATCGCGCGGTCAGCGAGGTGCACGAATTTCTCGATCCGAACGTCGGCGTGATCCGTATCGGTTTTCCGCATAGTCTGGGAATGAATTTGCTTCCGACGGTTGTCGCCAGCTATAAGAAAGAACGTCCGGGCGTAAAGTTCAGGCTGAAGCAAGGGACGTTTACGAGCTTGATTCGCGACGTGATGAGCGGAGAGATCGATTTGGCGTTCATTTCGCCATTTCCTGATTCGCATGATTATGTGGCGGGAGAGCTTCTGTTAACGGAGGAGCTGTATGCCATTTTGCCAAAGCACCACCCGCTAGCAGGCGAATCGGTCATTCGGCTGGAGCAGCTGAAGGACGAGCCGTTCGTCATGTTCAGCGAAGGATTTTCCCTGCAGACGATCGTGCTGGATGCGTGCAAGAAAGCGGGCTTCGTTCCAAATTTGAGCTTTGAGGGCGAAGAAACGGACACGATACGCGGCCTCGTCGCCGCGGGCATGGGAGTCAGTTTGCTGCCTGAAATGGCTTCCACCGGGTCGGGGCCGCTCCAGCCGGCCAGACTCCAGCTGCTTGAGCCGAGAGTAACGCGTACGATCGGCTTGATCCGGCGCAAAGGCGAGAAGCTGCCTCCGGTGGCGGAAGGGTTCCGCGCGTTTTTATTGGGCTACTTTAAAGGCGAGTAGCTGCGCGGCTCAAAAAGCCGCGGAGCAGCTGCCACAGGTGCCGTTGTAGGGTGCTGGTTTCGTGTGCCGGGTGGAGGTGCCGAGTGGAGGTGCCAGGTGGTAGTGCCGGGTGGTGATGCCGAGTGCTGTGGGCTGAGTGTCGGTGTCGGTGTGGTACCGGGTGGTTGTCGGGTTCTGGTGTCGGATCCCGGTGCCGAGCGCCGATGTTGGGTGCCGATGCCGAGTGTCGGTGTCGAGTGCTAGGTGCCGAGGGTCAGTGTCGGTGGTGTACCGGGTGGTTGTCGGGTTCTGGTGTCGGATCCCGGTGCCGAGCGCCGATGTTGGGTGCAGATGCCGTGGTGGCAGAGTGCCGCTTTCGTGCGTCGGTGTCGTGTGTTAGGTGCCGAGTACCGGTGCCAGTGATGATGTCGGATCCCGGTGTCGTGTGCTAGGTGCCGAGTGCAGATGCCGTGTGCTATATGCCGAATCAACCTGCGGTAGTACGCTGTATTCCCGTTCCGGCGCTGCCTCTGGCGGTAACATGCGCGTCTTACCGCGCTGAATGGGTGCTGGCTGCCCCGAAACGGGCCGGCGGAACGAAGCTCCTGCCGCCTTCTAGCTCGCCTGATACCAGGTTTCAGAGCGATTGGAAGACATCTAATTCGTAGAGAATGGCCGGCTGCTTCGATTCGCAAATCCCGTAAGCGTAATTGCTCTATCCCGATACCTTGCTGATAGAATATTGAACCAACGAGCAGGCTAATGGCTGGAGAAGCGGCGCTTACTGGAAAACATGCAGTTATTATCGGCTACAAGACTAGATAAAGGCAATTAACGGGAAAAACTCCAGCAAATTTTGGGTATAAACGCTAATTTGGGTTATTTCACTGTTTTTAGCTGTAGTTTTTCCATCAAGATTGATAAATCGTCGAAATTTCCGAAAAATAACTGTATATTTTCCATTTCGCATGTAATCGAACCGCAAGGATAAGAGCACGCAAAAGAACCTCCATTTCCGCTTGTAAGCGGGATGGAGGTTCTTCTTTGTTATATAAGCCCTTGCTTAGTCGATTAGTCGTCGTTGCGGCCGGTAAAGATCATGATGTATTTCAGCAGCTCCAGCACGGAGATTAAAGCGGCTGCGACATAAGTCAATGCTGCGGCATTCAGTACTTTCGCAACGCCATTTTCTTCTTCGTTCGAAATGAAGCCTTCGGCTACCATCAGCTCGCGCGCCCGGTTGCTTGCATTAAATTCGACCGGCAGCGTAACGAGCTGGAAAAGAACGGCGGCGGAGAAAAAGATGATTCCGAATAATAACAAGAAAGGAACTTGCTGAAAGAGCAAACCTGCAATGATCAGCAAAGGCGCAACGCCTGAAGCGATGTTGACGACCGGGAACATTTTGTGGCGGGCGACAAGCATCGGATAGTGCACTTTATGCTGAATGGCATGACCGACTTCATGACAAGCGACCGAAATGGCGGAAATCGAGTTTTCGTAATAAACCGGTTCGGATAAGCGGACGACGCGGTTGATCGGATCGTAATGGTCGCTCAGCGTGCCCGGCACAGCCTCGATCGGCACATCGTACAAGCCGTTGGCGTCAAGCATTCTGCGGGCTGCATCGTAGCCGGTCATTCCGGACATCGTCCGTTCCTGCGACCAGCGGTTAAACGTGCTTCTGACCCGGAACGACGCCCAGATCGACAAACCGAATGCGATAAAAATCAGAATGTCCATTTTGTGAAAAAACATATCAGTTCCCTCCAAAGAATCGTCTAGACGTTTCTCTTAAAGAAGCGGGCCCTTATTGAGCAGAATGAGGAGAGCTTCAATCACGGCGGCGCTTTGCGGTGTAAGCATGCTGTAAAGGTGTTTAGCCTGCTTCGGCTTCATCTGTTCGATCATCGGACCGAGCTCTTTGACTTCTTTCTCGAGCTGGTGCATATGATGCTGGATAGATGTAAGCTTATCTGCCACACCTTCGTCCGGATTGATTTTATCCCAATGCTTCAGCTTCTCCTTGATTTCCTCCAAGGTATACTTCTCTTTTTTCAATAATTCAATACGTTTCAAACGAGCGAAGGTTTCATCCGAATAGAAACGATAATTTTTGTCCGATCTCGCTTCCGGGCCGATCAAACCAAGCTTCGTATAGTAGTCGATCGTTCTGGGGCTGACCCTCGACAATTTCGCCAATTCGCCAATACGATACATCTTCATATCCCCATCGGAAATCACCCTTTCTAAGATTTTGGAGGAGCGTCTTCCCGCATAAACGCCGATTGCCGGAAAAGCTCTTCTTTAGGAGTAACGCCTATGTAGCCGTTATCTTTGAACGAAAAAACCGCGCCATTCTGCGAACGGCGAGCTTTAGATTCATCATACTGAATTTAAACCATACAGTCAAACGTGATAGTTTTGTGAAATTACTTATATGTTATTAAAACTAACACGAGTTCACGACACATTGAATTTACAAGCAAAATCTTCTCAAAAATAGGCGAAAATCATGAAAATAATTGTTGTGTTATTCGTTTTATGTAATGTATAATGACAACATAAAATATGTTATGTTATAAAACCTAACACAAAGGAGAGGTCAGAATGAAGAGGAAAGTGATAGCGTCTATTTTGGGGATGCTGCTTTTATTCCCGACACTAGCGTTCGCCGAAGACGCGACGGCTGCACAGCTGCAGGCGGCAATCAACTCGGTTTGGGTTATGGTTGCCGCAATACTTGTAATATTCATGCAAGCTGGCTTCGCCTTATTGGAGTCGGGATCTACCCGGATGAAAAACGCCGGACACGTTGCCGGCAAAACCATTTTGACCTTCGGTATTTGCGCAGTGGCCTTCTGGGCAGTCGGTTTCGGCTTTGCATTCGGGGACGGCAACAGCTTCATAGGCACGACGGGCTTTTTCGTAGACGGAACGATCGAGCAAGCGGAAGCGGCGTTTAGCTCGCTAGGTTTTTCCGATATTAACATCAGCATCAAGTTTATGTTCCAGCTTGCTTTTGCAGGGGTGTCGCTGGCAATTGCTTTCGGAGGCTTTGCGGAGCGCGGCAAGCTGTCGATTTATTTCATCTTCAGCATCCTGTTTACGGTTGTTATTTATCCGATCGTCGCACACTGGGTATGGGGCGGCGGCTGGCTTTCCAAAATCGGCATGCAGGATTTCGCCGGCTCGACGGTCGTGCATTTGCAAGGCGCAACGGCGGCATTGGTCGCTACTCTGCTTCTGAAACCGCGTATCGGCAAATATAATAAAGACCGCACGCCGAATTTGATTCCGGGTCATAACCAAGTGCTTTCGGTGCTCGGCGTCGTCATTCTATGGATCGGCTGGTTTGGCTTTAATCCGGGAAGTACGCTTAGCGCGATGGGAGACGGCTTCTTCGGCTACGTCGCCTTAACGACGAATCTTGCTGCAGCGGCCGGCGGCGTCGCGGCGCTAATCATCTCCTGGATGTACCTGGGTAAAGCCGACATTCCAAGTATGCTGAACGGCGTATTGGCCGCGCTCGTGGCCATTACCGCTGCTTGCGCTTACGTCGAGCCTTGGGCGGCGGTCGTGATCGGGGCAGTCTCAGGCGTCATCACCTTTTTTACGGCTCAGTGGTTTGAACGCGGCGGCGTAGACGATCCGGTATTCGCCTTTTCCGTTCATGGTATCGCAGGGGTTTGGGGAACGCTGTCGACCGGTATTTTCGCAACCGAGAAGCTTGCTGCACAGAACGGAGTAGGCAAAGCGGGTCTGCTGTACGGAGGCGGTTTTGAACAGCTTGGCGTTCAAGCGCTCGGCGTCTTCGGCGCATTCGTATTCGTCTTCATTATCAGCTTCGTTATTCTGGGCATTCTCAAATACACGATCGGCCTTCGCGTAACGGAGGAAGAAGAAATTGTCGGTCTCGACCTGAGCGAGCACGGCAGCTACGGCTATCCGGAGCAAATGAAAAAACTGGCCGGAGAAGGCGGAGAATCGGCACGCACGACGACTGTCTGATCAACGTGAACCATAAAAAGGGGGGGGGGGGAGCTGCATGCTGGCATTCGTTCCGGAGCAATCGGTGTTAGCGCGAATTGAGGATGCGGCCGATGTCAAGGCGCTTCGCAGCATACGTGAACTGCAGCACGGCGGATGGCTGAAGCAGCTTCCCGACTCGGACGGCGGAGACTGGAATGCGAAAATCAACGGCGTTCATGACGCTTTCATCCGCCGGGTCGTTGCGATAGCGGAGAAGAAGCTTGCGGAACAGGGAGAGGGAACTCCTCCTGTTCCTTACGTTTTTGTGCTATTCGGAAGCGGAGGGCGCTCGGAGCAAACGCTTTGCAGCGATCAGGACAACGGGCTTATTTACGCCGATTCGGGTCCGGTAACGATGATGAAGGCGGATGTTTATTTTCAAAAGCTGGCTTCAGAAATCGGAAAAGGGCTTCTGGAGCTTGGTTATCCGCCCTGCAGCGGCGACGTGTTGTGCAGCAACCGTCTCTGGAGACAACCATTGTCGGGCTGGATTCGCACGGTGCAGGAATGGCTGCACAATCGAAGCTGGGAAAATGTACGCTACTTGCTCGTCATCGCGGATATGAGGCCGATTTACGGAGAATCCGTATTGGCGATGAAGATAGCGGAGGAGCTGCGTTTTTTTGTCCGGGATTATCGCATCAGCTTGAAGGAATTGCTTGCCAATACCGTTCATCGCAAAGTTTGCTTGACCCCGTTCGGCCGTCTTGTAACGGAGCGATACGGAGAAGACGCGGGCGGTGTGGATATTAAATACGGCTGCTACATTCCGTTCGTGAATGCGGTGCGGTTGCTCGCGCTGCAGCGTGATCTGTATGCTTCGACGACGCTTGGACGAATCGCCGCTCTGCAAGCATGCGGAGAAATATCGGATAACGACGCAGGTTATTGGACGGATGCTTTTAAACGTATCATCAAGTTTCGGGCCCAAACGCCGATTCAAATAGAAGATGGCGCTTACCAGACGCGCGGAAAGCTGACTGCCGGACAACTGACCCGTCAAAGCGTGCGAGAGCTCAAGTTATGTTTAAGGGCGGGGAGAGAAGCGGCGAAGCATGTTCATAAATCGGTTGCGAACGAGCTGGCGGCTGTTCATGGGAAAAACAACCGGCCGTCCGGCGGCTAACGGAAAATGTGACATATGCTTATTGAACATATAGAGAAAGCTTCTTCGCGCCAGACGGAATTGTTAACGAGTGGAGGGGAACCGCATGAATGACAGGGGACGCTTGTCGAAAATGTGGGAATACTACAAGATGGGCGGGCTGTCCCCCGCCATTACTTCGCTGTATAACGGCAAAAGCGCTCAGCAAATGGCGTTTATTCGCTCGATGATGAAGGAGCAGCGCCAGCGGAGCTTGTTCGATATTTCGCTCTCCGGCATGGAGGCTGTCGTATTCGATTTGGAGACGACCGGTTTTTCTCCGTATCATGGAGATGAGATTATTTCGATAGGAGCCGTATCCGTTATCGGTTCTTTGGTTAAGGAAGACGAAACCTTTTACAGCGAAGTGAACCCGGAGCGCATGATCCCCGATCATATCGTCGAGCTTACGGGGATTACGAATGAGCAGGCAGCCGGGGCGCCAAGCTTGATGGAGGCGCTGCGTTATTTTCTTCATTTCGTTCAACAGAAAGTACTTGTCGTGCATGGTAGCGGACATGACAAGCGCTTTTTGAATTCTGCGCTGTGGCGGACCTCGAAGGTGAATATGACGCATCGCGTCCTTGATACGATGATGATCGCCAAATGGCTTCGCCCGGCCTCCAAATGTTACGGGCTGGATGAATTGCTGGACGCTTATGGGATCGAGCCGATGCAGCGGCATCACGCGCTGTACGATGCCGTTATGACGGCAAAGCTGTGGTCGGCCATGAACGAGGAAATATCGGAGCGCGGCGTCGCCACCCTTGGAGATTTGTATGTCGGCTTGAGCCACCATGAGGGAATGTCTCCTACAAGATAACGTATAGGGTCAAGGATAAACGGTTTCGCCGTCCTTTATAGAACAGGCGCGTTTACCGGGAAATCGAACAATCAGCGGAGATATGCTTTCTGAGATTTTGTAAAAAACCGTCCGTGAACTTTCGTTCCGGACGGTTCTTTGCGTATCCGTTTGTCTACACGCCGACTTGAAGCTGCTGCTCGTTATAGCGCCTGTCTGTAATCCGATATGCGCGAACGACAGGGTGGTGCGGATCGCGCAAGGACATGATCCAGTAAGTTTTAAAGTTCCAGCCGTTGCGCGTTTCGGCTTTCGTATCGGTTTCGGACGGAGTCGCATCCGCAGTCGGATGGGAATGAACGACTCCGATCACCTGACGGGACAGCTCGCTGTCAAGAACGATCGAAACCCAAACTTCCGGGTCGTAAACGAATGCGGAGCGGGGAAAATTCGCGACGTTCCTTATCGGCCTGTAGCCGGTTACCCGTATGACTTCGTTATCCTGCACGCCCAGCAGAACGGCGCAAGCTTCATTCGGCAAGGCATCCACGCAATAAGCCGTTAAGCGAATCATCATTTCTTGTTCCGCGATAATCATTTTTGCGCCCCCAGATATCCGTGCTACTGGAGTAATTCGACGCTGTCTTTAATTGACCTGCCCGGTCGGTTTAATAAGGAAAAAGACAAGCCCCAGCGTAATGAAGGACAGCGCGGAAACCGTAATAAATACGGATGCATGCGATTTATCCATCAGCCACCCGAACAGCGGCGGACCGAAAGCGACGCCGATAAAACGCAAGCTATTGTAAAGCGAAGTAATCATGCCGCGTTCCGCTTTTTCCACCGAACCGGTTATCATCGTATTGAGGCATGGAAGAACGAGTCCGGTGCCGATGCTGCTGAGCGTAAGCAAAGCGATAAAAACATAAAGATAGTGGTAAAGAAATATGGTGCCCAATGATGCGGCCGTCATTAAAGAGAGCCCCACAATCATGAGAATACGCATGAGCGGGCCGTTTTTCTTGATTTTGCTGCCCGTTGTATAGGAGGTTACCACCATCCCGAGCAGAGGAATGGCAAGAACGAACCCCTTCGTTACGCCTTCGATGGAATACGGAGGCTCCTCCAGCATGTTGGACAAATAAAAAAGGACGCCGAACAAAATAAACAAGGCAAGCGCTCCGGCGAAAAAAGACGTAATCAGCCAGCGGCCTTTGTCTTTGAGAATGAATAAAATTTTCTTGCAATATTCCTTGAGCTTAGGAGGCTCCGTTTCCTTCGGCGGCTCCTTGATGATCCACGTAATCGCAACGATGGCAAGCAGGCAGAAGAAAGGAAAAGCAAAAAAAGCGGCATACCAGACAATTAAAGCAAGCAGCGAGCCGAAAATGGGACTGACCACTTTTCCCGCTCCGTTCGACGCTTCCGTCAGGCCGAGTGCTTTGCTTTCGGTGCCGTCTTTATACATATCGCCGACTAAGGCCATCGCGATTGGCGCCGTGCCGGCCGCACCCATGCCCTGAAGGGCTCTTGCTACGATAATGATCCAATACGAACCCCAAACCGCCCCGAAACCCGCAAGCAAGCCTGCTGCGCCGTATACGATGAGCGAAGGAATCATGACCGCCTTCCGCGAGAAACGATCCGATAAATAACCGGATACGGGAATGACGAGCCCTGCCGTGATTGAGAAAAGGGTGATGACGAGGCTGCTTTGAAATTTGGAAATGCCGAGCTCCGTGATCATATCCGGCAAAATCGGAACCAGCATCGAATTGCCGAGAACCAGAACAAGCGGAACGGTGGCGATGGCGATGAATTCCCATACTTGCCCTTTTCTTTCGCCTTTGGGCTTGGATTGTTTTTGGCTGCCGCTTTGATCGTCGGCTTCTTGTTGCTCGATCATGCTTTCAAAAACGACGCTGAGCCGTTTTTCTTTAGCTTTGGCCATAGCTGTATTCCTTTCGTGAAGATTTATTGGGACGATTCGGTGCGACTATCGTTACTGTTCCCGCCGCACTGCAGCGGCATACTTGGTTCCAGGAGAGAAGGCAGCCATTTTTCCCAAATCGTTCACATTCGGACATGGACCAACTGGATGAAATTAGCCTGAGATTGGGTATAATAAGAGGAACTGCGTCAACAAGAAAGGATTCGTCCCTATGAAAAGAAACGCAATCGTGCTCCTGGCGGTATTGATTTTGGCCGGGTTCGCCGTTTATCAGAACAGCTCCGCTAACGACAAGGAATACGCTGCTGATACTGCAGTTCCGACGGAAACGGCGCCTAAGCCCAATTTTTTGGCACCGGGCTTTACGTTAACGGGTTTGGATGGTCAGACATACGAGGTGGGCGGCAAGAGGGACAAGCCTTTATTTTTGAACTTCTGGGCTTCCTGGTGCGGTCCGTGTGAACTGGAAGCGCCCGATTTGAAAAAAATGTACGATAAATATGGCGACAAATTCGATTTGTACGCTGTTAATATTACGAAAAACGACCGGCTCGACGATGCGAAAGATTTCGTTAAGCAATTCGACTTCAAGTTTCCGGTGCTGCTTGATAAAGACGGTAAAGTGACGGAAATGTACCGGTTCCAATATATCCCGACGACCTTCCTTATCGACCGCAACGGCGCCGTTCGTGAGATTATCCACGTGCTGGAGCCGAAAGAGCTGGAGAGAAAGATCAAGAAGCTGATCGAGAGCTAAAGAGAGCTATATCAATTGAGTGTTTTCGTCACGTGCGAACTCCCGCGCTAATAAATCAGTTGAAATAAATAAAATTCACCGCAAACGGGGTGAGTTTTATTTATTTTGTATACGTCTCTGGAACTGTCTATGTTTGCTCAATAATGGCAAATGAAGGGCGAGGCGTTTGTGTGGAAAAAAACTCCCGAACCGCTCAATTGTTAGTTGAACGAGGAGGCTGAGGACGGGGTCCTCATTGTTCGGGAGTGTGAGGGCAGGGCCCACAGCGGTTATCCAGAGGGCGGAGCCCTTGGGTCCCCCTTGCGAAAGGGGGATTTAGGGGATCGAAACGCTTTTAGGTTAAGGGTTGGGGGTCAGTGGTTCACCAATCCAAGATGTTGTCGCTGCGAATCGTGAGAGGCAACGATCGGCTGCTTGCCGATCAGGGCATAGCGCATACTGTCTACGAGCGCTTCCCAGCTTGCTTCAATAATATTATTCGAGACGCCGACTGTGCTCCAGCTGTTCTCGATATCTTGAGATTCGATCAGCACGCGCACTTTAGCCGCAGTCGTTTCCTTCTCATCGAGCACGCGAACTTTGTAGTCCGACAGATGCATCGTCTGAATGACGGGGTAAAATTGAACCAGCGCTTTGCGCAGCGCGTTGTCAAGGGCGTTGACCGGGCCGTTGCCTTCGGCGACGGTAAACATCGTTTCGCCCTGAACCGTCACTTTAACGATCGCTTCGGAAATAACCGGGCGATTGGACGTTTTTTCAACGGAAATTTTGAACGATTCGAGCGTGAACACTTCTTCCAGCTGACCGGAAGCTTGGCGAAGCAAAAGCTCCAGCGAAGCGTCGGCGCCTTCGAATTGATAGCCCTGATGCTCCAGGTCTTTGATTTTATCGATAACCGCACGCGTTTCGGCGTTATCGAGGTTCATATTCAAGTTAAGCTCCTGGGCTTTGACGAGCACGTTGCTTTGTCCGGCAAGCTCGGAAACGAGCACGCGCTGCTTGTTTCCGACGAGCTCGGGCGCGATATGCTCGTAGGTTTTGGAGTCGCGCATGATCGCGGAAACGTGAATGCCGCCTTTATGTGCGAAAGCGGCGTTGCCTACATAGGCCTGGCCTACCGGCATATGTACGTTCGCGATTTCGCTGATATAGCGGGCATTGCTAGTTAAGGAACGCAGCTGCTCATCCGAGATGCAGGAGTAGCCGAGCTTGAGCTGCAGATTCGGAATGATCGAGCACAGATTGGCGTTGCCGCAGCGTTCGCCGTAGCCATTGATCGTCCCTTGTACCTGGCGGGCTCCCGCCTGTACCGCAGCGAGCGTATTTGCCACGGCAAGCTCGCAGTCGTTATGCGTATGGATCCCTATCGGCGTCTGGATTTCAGCCGCTACACGCGAGACGATTTCGTGAATTTCGACCGGCATCGTGCCGCCGTTCGTATCGCAAAGCACGATCCAGTCCGTTCCGGCTTCCGCTGCTTTTTTGAGAGCGGCAATCGCATACTCCGGATTGTTTTTGTAGCCGTCGAAGAAATGCTCCGCATCGTAAATGGCTTCCATTCCTTTAAGCTTCAGGTACGCGAGCGATTCGGAAATCATCGCGAGGTTTTCCTCGAGCGTCGTTTGAAGAGCGGTATGCACGTGGAAATCCCAAGCCTTTCCGACGAGCGTAGCCGCAGGAACGCCGGATTCGACGATTCGGTTCAGGCTCGTATCGTGCTCGGCGACGGAATTTTTGCGTCTGGTGCTGCCGAATGCCGTAATTTTGGCTTGCATGGAATATTGCTTGATACGCTGGAAAAACTCGATGTCCTTGCCGTTGCTTCCCGGATTGCCGCCTTCAATATAATGAACGCCGAGCGCGTTAAGCTTTAAAGCGATTTTCAATTTATCGTCAGCTGTAAGGCTGATACCTTCGCCTTGCGTGCCGTCTCGGAGGGTCGTATCGAATATTGAAATTTGATTTGCCATGGTTGTGCCCCCTATAGCTTTGCATCGAAATATAATAAGTTATTATACCACACATTCCGCCTGTTGTGGACAGTTTTCCTTGCACAGAGGACATTCGGGGTGGTGGATGTGCTGTCTTATATATGGAAAGCAGTCGATATTATGAAGCCCGGCAGCGAGGAGCTGCTTAGCTTGACCGCCGTTTGCATCGCATGTATGCTGGATTTATGTATGGAGGTGTTACCGATGAATGTTAGGTATGTCGAATTCCATCCCGTTAACTTCATTGTGCAGATTGGACCCCGCAGTGCTCGTTCCGAGTGCGAATACATTGGCGGCGTCCGGTCAGCAGTTTGAGACGACGATGAAGCCGAACGACGATTACTATCCGAAAAACGGCAGAGTTGTTCTTCATATAGATATGAACGCCTTTTATTGCTCCGTTCACGAAGCGGTGGAGCCGGAGAAATATAAAGGCAAGCCGAGCGCGGTCGCCGGCAGCGTCGAGCTGCGCAAAGGCATCGTCGTCACGTCCTCCTATGCGGCGAGAGCGAAGGGTGTAAGAACGGGCATGCAAGTTAGGCAAGCGCTGAAAGTATGTCCCGATCTCGAGCTGATCCGGCCCAATTTCGAGTTGTACCGGCAATTTTCCAAGAGGTTTATGAAAATCGCCTACAGCTATTCGCCGCTCGTGGAGACGATGTCGATCGACGAATGCTTCGTCGACATTACCGGCTCGAAGCAGTTCGGTACGCCGCTGGAAATCGCTTCGACGATCCAGTCGCGAATCCGCGACGAGCTGGGACTGCCTTGCTCGGTCGGCGTCGCCCCGAACAAGCTGCTGGCGAAGATGGCTTCCGATATGAAAAAGCCGAACGGCCTTACCGTCCTGCGTTTGCGCGATGTTCCTTCCTTGCTTTGGGGCAAGCCTTGCTCGCATTTATACGGCATCGGAGGACGGACGGGTGATAAGCTGGCCAAGCTTAATATCCAGACGATCGGGGAGCTGGCGAAAGCCGATGAAGCGCTGCTTAAGCGCGAGTTCGGCGTCGTCGGCGCCTGGATGAAGCAGGCGGCGAGCGGCGTCGACCATTCGCCGGTTCAAGCGGAGCACGAGCCGAGCAAATCGATCGGGCACACGACGACCCTGCCTCAAGACGTTAAAGAAACGGCCGACGCCCAGCGGGTGTTTCTCAATTTGGCGGATCAAGTGGCTAGACGTCTGCGCAGACAGGGATTGGTTGCGTCTACGGTACAAATTACGATTCGAAATCCCGAGATGAAAACGATAACGAGATCGCTTACGCTTGAAGTGCCGAGCGAGAATATGGACGATTTCTACAGGACGGCCTGTTCGCTCTATGAGCGGAACTGGACCAAAGGAAAGCCGGTCCGGCTTCTCGGCATTACGCTGCAAAATTTGCAGCCCAAGGATGAAGCGGCCATTCAGCTTGATCTGCTTACCTTCGAGCAGCAGCCGAAGAAGGAGCAGCTAAATAAGGCGATGGACCGCATTCGCGACAAGTACGGAGAGGACGCTATCTTATCGGCCGGTATGCTGGGCGACGATCCGTCTGCGCTTATTCGCAACCATAAGCTACGGGGGACTTCTTTGCAGATGGATCATTTGAAACCCGGGGCTAACGACGACAAGCATCCTTTTGAGGAGTAACCGTTCTCGCTGTGAGCACGTTACCTTCGATTTAAAGCATTTGAACTTTCGAATGTTTTGTATTATAGTAACGATTGAGGATATTTTCGAGGAGGAATAATGACATGGCAAAATACACATGGGTCGAGAAAGATACTTGCATCGCTTGCGGAGCATGCGGCGCAACAGCACCCGACATTTACGACTACGACGATGAGGGACTTGCGGAAGTCATTTTCGACGGCGACGGCAACCACGGCGACACGGAAATTCCGGAAGATCTCTACGACGATCTGCAAGATGCACAAGATGGATGCCCTACGGACTCCATTAAAGTGGCAGACGCGCCGTTCAATAAGTAATATTCGCACGTCAACCATATAAATATAGAAAAGAAGGGCTGTCCGCCGCGTTCGCGCGTAGGACAGCCCTTCGTATTTGTTGGAGCGGACCGCAGCGGCCGGATTTATCGGTTCGCTACTACGCACGCCGCCGTCATGCAGCGAAACACCGCTTGTTGAGAGCTGTACGGGAGTAAGATCCTGGTTATCGCTAAAGGCGGCCGAGGGGATCTTGAGAATAAAGATTCCCTCGTAACATCGCCGCTCAGCGTGCGAATCACTCCGGCGATTTGAGATGGCCGAGCACCTCGTAAAGCTTGACCGGTACGCTTTTGCCCTTCATCATTTTCTCGCCGATACAGTTATACTCGAAATATTGTAACGTCCGTTCGTACGTCGCCTCCGAAACGAGCACCTGATTCGGCTCGGTGTTCGATTCGATCCGCGCCGCCGTGTTGACATTGTCGCCGATCGCCGTGTAATCGACCCGTAAGTAAGAGCCGATGTTGCCGACGACGACTTGCCCCGTATTGATGCCGATTCCGACCGCTATCGTGACGCCGTATTTGTCTTGGACGTCCGCCCGCACCTTCTCCATCCCTTTCTGGATTTCGTAGGCCGTTTTGACCGCATAGTATTCGTGATGCTTCACATCAAGCGGAGCGTTGAACAGGATCATGGCCGCATCGCCGATAAACTTGTCGATCGTACCGTGGTTGACGAGCGCTTTCTCCGTGATCAAGTCGAACATCATGTTAAGAAAGCCGACGACTTCTTCCGGTGTCAGTTTTTCTGAAAGAGGCGTAAAGCCTCTTACGTCCAGGAAAAGCACGGTAAGCTCTTTGCTGGTGCCGCCAAGCTTGATTTCCTGATCGCTTTTGGCGATTTCCTTTACGAGCTCCGGTGAGATATAACGGCCGAACTGTTTGGTTATGTAGTTTTTTTGCTTCGTTTCGAAATAAGTTTTGATCGAGATGTTGACGAGAAACGCAAGGAGCAGCGCCGTGATCGGATTGACCGTATTGATAAACAAATCCTGCGAGCTGTACAGCCAATATTGAACGATCAACAGCAGAACGGCCGCTGCGAAAACGGTGGATACGCTGATCGTCGGCTTTAACGTCCATGTTACGATAAGCGCAAAAGCGATCATCAGCGCGATCAAGGCGTAAGTAATGCCAAGGCCCGCAGTATTTATTTTATTGTCATACAAAAGCTGATTGACGATATTCGCATGAACGTAAACGAGCTTCGTTCTTTTTTCGATCGGCGTTACGCCGTCGTCGTTCTCGAAGCCGGTGGCCGTAAAGCCGACGATGACGATCCGGTCCTTCAGCTTCGGCGTTCCGCTCAATATTTTGGATACCGGCATGTAATCGAAATCCGATGAAAGCATGTCGTAACGGATTTCCATCTTTTTGTTCGGATAGCTGTCCAGCGCCTTTTTGACGTCCACGCCGGCCAGCTCCGCCGTTTTGACCGCCAGGGAATCGATCGTTCCTTCGGGCGTCTGGATTTGCAGGAACGTGTTACGGATAACCCCGTCGTTGCTCGGTGCCGCATTGATATGCGCATTATGCGTCAGTTTGTAAAATTCCGGCAGCGACGTTGTCAGTCCTTTGGCTTGGATCGGCTGATCCGGCAAATGAAGGGCCATCGACGTATTGTCGAACGAGTTAAAGCGTCCTTCGAACACGGCTTGAGCCGGGAAAATGACGTTTTTGTATTTGCCGAGCGTGCTCTCAAGCGCTTTATCGCTCTCGGGGTTGCTCTTCTCGTTGAACATGACGTCGAATGCGATCGCTTTTGCCCCCGCTTGCTCAAGCTTCTCGATTAATTCGGCGAATACTTTGCGGTCCCACGGCCAGGCGCCTAATTCTTTGAGCGATTCGTCATCAATCCCGACTACCACGATATCGTGGCCGTTCTCATGTGACATCGTCGATTTCATATTGAAATCGTACAAGGCGTTGTTCCAAACCGAAAGCGCGCTGATCAGCAAAAAGCAGATAAGCAGGGTGGGGATGTTGCCGGTGACGGCGGCAATCCATAGTTTTCTTTTCATACATCGGCTCCCGTTACGTTAATGATGAATCGGCAAGTAAGGCTATCGGCCTATCAATCTATCATCCACAATAATACAAAAATGGACGGTTCTCAACACAATAACTTGCAATCGCGATCGTTTGATGTCGAAACGGCCGATAAACCCTTATAAATATTGGAGGAATCTACATGAGCCGACAAAAATTTGATTGTCATTTACATGCCCCAAACGTACAATAATAGTAGAAAAAAATAGGATAGGGAAAGGAGATTTACGGTGAAGAGAAGGCTGTACGCATTGATGTCTCTCGTGCTTTGTTTTACGCTGCTTTTCGGCTCGCTGGCCGTCTGGAATGCTTTGCCTGCCGAAGCGAAATCGACCAGGCTTGCGATCGTGAGTGATGTCGGCGGAACCGTTAACGTTAAGAGCGCAGGAGGATCAAAGTCCTATGAAGCATATACGGATATGGCGCTTAACGAAGGGGACTACATAACGACGGAAGATGATTCTTATCTGGTAATCAAGATTAAGGATACGGAAGACGAACTGACGATCGGCGCGAATGCCGAAGTGTATGTTTCGGATCTTGCGGCTAAGGGCTCGGGCAAGAAGTCCAAGCTCAAAATGTGGGCGGGCTCGCTGTGGACATCCGTCAAGAAGCTTGCGGGAGTCGACGAGTTCGAGGTGGAAACCCCGACGGCGGTCATGGGCGTGCGCGGCACGAACGTGCTCACTCAAGTCGACCCTGTAACCGGACGCACATCGATTTCCGTCATTTCCGGCTCGGTCAGAACGCAGTCGAATACCGGTTCGGGAACCGGCGGTCAAACGTCAATCATTTACCCTTCCCAGCAATTCGGTTTGGATTCCTACGACGAACCCGGCGATTTAAATACGATGATCGGCATGATCGATCCGAGCGAGCTGATCCATAATATTTCGCCTCAAATCATCGAAGCGATCGTGAGAAGCTTGGCGTATGTCAACCAGGAACACGATGAATTCGTTCGTCAAAAGCAGGAAGAGCTCGAAGGAAAACGCGATAAAGACGAGAATTCTTCGATGCAGATTCAAAATGCCGACGATTTGGCTAAAGTATTCAAAAATTTGAATAATCTTCTCGGAAACATCGTAAAAGCGGCAATTAAGAACAATACGGTTTTAGAAGACGAAATCCGGAAGGTAATCAATTCCGCTAATCTAGAGGAAGAAGACCCGATCAGAAGATTGTACCTTGATGATGTCCAACCGCTCGACCAAACGGCTGGGGTCGATCCAGAGAAGGAGCGGAAAAGACTCGCCGAGCTCGAACGGCTTGAGAAGCTGAAAGAGGAGAAGCGGAAAAAGGATCAAGATGCAGCGGATTCGGTCAAGCAAAAGCTTCAGGATACCTTGAACAAGCTGGAGCAGGAGAAGAAAAGGATTCAGCAGGAAAACGAAAAAAACCTGAAAGCGCAGAAAGAGAAGGCTTTGCAAGTTTACTTGGACGGGCTGACTGCGGAAGAAAGGCAAAAGTTCCTGGAAGCGCAGCAAAAGAACGAACCGAAGCCGACGCCTGCAGCTACTCCGACGCCGAATAATACGGACTCGGGTTCGCCGTCTCGTCCTCCGGCTCCGTCGAACTTGTCGGCTGCCGGCGGTGACGCGAAGGTTACGCTAACTTGGAGTGCCGTCCCTCAGGCAAGCTATTCCGTATGGAGAAGCGACAGTGCTTATGCGGGGTATCAGCGTATTGCGAGTAATGTATCCGGCACGACATATACAGATAACAATGTGACGAACGAGTCAACCTACTCGTACTATGTGACGGCCGTTGTAAACGGCGCGGAAAGCGACAGGTCCCTTATAATGACCGCAAATCCGGTTAGCGGGGTCGTCAAAGTAACAGGCGTAGAGATTACTGAAAGTACAGTTCCGCCTATTTCGGTTAACGGGACTTTCCAATTGAATAAGACTGTGAAGCCTGAAAATGCGACGAATAAAAAGACGGTATGGACGTCCGACGATCCTGCCATAGCGGAAGTAAGCGAGTCTGGATTGGTGACTGGCAAAGCACCAGGAACTGCGACTATTACTGTGACGACCGAAGACGGGCATCACTCGGCATTCATTACCGTCACGGTTGTCGTACCGGTTACCGGCGTAACGGTTACGGCTCCATCATTACCGAATGGCGTGAAGCCAGGTGATATTGTTGAATTGACTGCAAAGGTTGCTCCCGCCGATGCGACTAACACAACCGTCACATGGAGCAGCGCTAATTCTAACGTAGCGACAGTCGACGGCTCGGGGCTCGTAACTGTCGTCGGCAACGGTGTGACGACGATAACCGCAACTACGGCTGACGGCAATTTTGTGGACGATTATACGATCCAAGCTGCATATGCCCCTTCACAAGGACCTTTCACCGTATCGATAGAGAACGAGCGTCCGGAAGGCTATCAGAACGGTCAAACTTTCAATCTTCTAGTCCAAGGAAAGAATCTCAACGATATTTACGGTATTCAGGTAATAGTGCCACAATCGCTTTTCGAAGGTAATGGCGAGAGCGGGCGTTTAAAATTGCATCAAGCGGAAGGAACGAATCTGAAGCCGGCCTCCGACGTGTTTACCGCTTCGGACAGCGTAAGCACATTCCATAAGACGGATTCGAATATCGTGTATGCCGCTCAATTTGATAACGGCGTGCTTCGTTCCGTCACGGCAAGCAAGGTATTTGCCAAGCTCCCGTTTCGAGTGGAGTCCTATAATGTTGAAGACGATTTTACGTTTACGGTCAAAGTCATGATTGTGGACAAAAACGGCAATGTTGTCGTCAAGCAAGATATTCAAATGACGATTCATGCACTGTTTAACCCGATGGGCTGAGAGATCCCTAAACATAAAGGAGATTACGATGAAAAAGATTCATAAAGTGCTGGCCGGTTCCTTGCTTGCCGCCGTATTGACTGGCGGCACGGGGGCTGCGGCCGCCGGACTTGACGGCGACGGCGTTTATGGAAGCGGCGATTCCTCGCAGTTGATGACGAACGTGACACAATTTGCGGGGACCGGCGATTTCGGCGATCAGGAGGGCAGCTCGGCGAAATCGACGTTCCGGGCGCCGCAAAGCGTTGCGGTGGCAGCGGACGGCTCGCTGATCATTGCCGACGCCAGAAATAATGCAATCCGCAAAATCAGCGGCGGTACGGTTCAAACGGTTGCCGGGGTCAGTAAAGTAGTCGATCAGAGAGGATTTCCGATCGGCGGGCTGCATGACGGGACATCGGATGCTTCGTTCTTTCAAGCGCCGGCTGGCATTGCGCTGGACGGCAATGGGAACATTTATGTTGCCGACTCGGCGAACAACGCCGTTCGCAAGGTCGATCCGGCAGGAAACGTAACGACGATTGCAGGAGACGGCATCATCGGAGATAAGAACGGGAAAGGGAAGGAAGCGCGCTTCCATAACCCGAAAGATGTCGCCGTTGCAGCGGACGGTACCGTATATGTCGCCGACACGCTGAACCATGCGATCCGCAAAATCGCGACGGACGGAACGGTCACGACTTTGAATGCATTATCCGATCGGGCGATAGAGAAAAAGCCGGGAACGGTCGAGCCTGCCGGCGATTTTGCAGACGGTCCGATCGCCAAAGCGAAATTTAACGAGCCGTCAGGGTTGGCGGTCGACAAGAAAGGGAATCTGTACGTCAGCGATTCCGGCAATCAGCGCATCCGCTATATCGATTTCGCTGCAGGAACCGTTACGACGGCAGCGGGTGCGGGAGAAGCGGGTAAAAACCTGTACGCCGCAGGCGATTTTGCCGACGGAGCCGCAACGAAAGCAAGATTCAATTTCCCGGCCGGACTTGGGATGACGCAGGAAGGCGGCTTATTGATCGCCGACAGCTTGAATCACTCCATCCGTTATTTATTTGAAGGCGCCGTACAGACGATTGCCGGAGACGGCGGCCAATTTTCCGGCTCGGATAACGGTCCTGACCGCGCGGCTTCCTTCAACAATCCGTCGGATGTGGCGGAAGGAGCGGACGGCTCGATCTACGTCGCGGATGCGTCCAACAATCAGATTCGTTTGATCAGTCCGTACAGGCTTCCGACCGATTTGTCAGGCGGAGACGACATTAAAGTCGTATACGAGACAAAGCAGATCGAGTTCGATGCGCAGCCGGAGCTGTCCAACGGGCGCACGATGGTGCCGGTTCGCGCTATCGCCGAGGCGGCGGGCTTTACCGTCGAATACATCGATGAGGGCAAGCTGATTTTGCTTGAGAAGGATGGCGTAACCGTCGAAATGGCGATCGGGCGGGAAACGGTTCGAACCGTCGAGAACGGCCGGGAGGATACGGTACGGCCGATCGATGCGGCGCCTTATCTGAAAGACGGCTTCACGATGGTGCCGGTTCGGTTTTTCGCCGAGCAAATCGGCATGGACGTACAATGGAATCAGGAGCATCGCACCGCCATTTTGCGCGGCAAAGCCAAGTAACATTGTTAGCGCTAAGGGACGCTTCGGTCATGGACCGGAGCGTTTTTATTTTGACGCTTCAATCCGCGCGCCCTTTTACCGATATAGTAAATAAATGTAAGGGGGTGTCGCCTTGGAAGAGGATCGTCTCTATTTGAAAAAATTCGTCCAGCAGCACCCTGAAAACAAGATGGGCTGGTATTTGCTGGGCAAGGAATACGTCGCTCAAGGCAAAGAAGCCAAGGCGGCTTATTGCTTCGCGCAAGCCGGGGAAGTTTACGAAGCTTACGAGGCCAAAAAAATCAATGTAACGCTTCCGGAGCATCTTTATATGGAAGGTGCCCCGAATGGAGAGAGGCCTGAAGCCGTTGCCGGCAAAATGACGATGAGAACGAGGCTGGTTTTGCTGCTGTTGGCGATGGTCATGTTAGCTATGATCGCAACCGCCCCGGGAGGCTGGCGCAAGCAGCCGTCCGAACCGCCGGAGCTTGTCTTGTCCGCGGCGAACGATGCGGCCGTTTTTTATACGCATGGCTTCAGTAAACCGGATGAACGAAAAAATGCGCTGCAAACGATTTTCTTCCCGCAGGGCGCTTCTTGGAAATACGCCGTGCTGGCCAAAGGAACGTTAACCTCGGACGGACAGTGGGTGTTATGGCCGCGCAAGCCGGTGATCGAGCTAACGAGCGAACGCTCTGACGTTACCGGACAACCGGACGTCGCTTATTTCGATGCGGAGAAGTGCAATTGCAAGCCGGGCGACTCGACAAAGGCGCAGCAAACGACGGATGCCTGGATGGCTGTGGAAGAACAAATCGCTGTAGTGCGTTCGGCGCTGATCTCCTATACGAAGCAGTACGGCGAAGCGCCGCCCGATACGATCGATAAGCTGGTGTCGGATTATCCGAAAAACGTCCTGCCCGGCTATACGGAAACCATGAAGCAGGCATATCCGGCTATTGCGGCCCAGCTGGCGCAGAAAAAAGCGGCTGCCGCCGATCCGCCGGCCGCGGCCGGTACGGCCCAAACACAGACTGCTGCGGTTAGCCATTACGGCAATACGCCGCTGGAAGAACCGCTTGAAATCATTGTAGACAAGCAGAATCATCGTCTTGCGCTGGTCAGCGGCAAAGTGATGATCCGTAATTATGCGGTCGGACTAGGGGGAGTCAAGACGCCGGAGCGGTCTTTTGTGATCAGCGAGAAGGTGCGCAATCCGAACGGACGCTCGAACGGCGAGTTCGGAAGCAGAGGTATGACGTTGTCCGATACGCTGTTTGCGATTCATGGAACGAACGATCCGACAAGCATAGGAAAAGACGAGTCGCTTGGCTGTGTAAGGATGCGAAAAGAAGACGTGGAGGAGTTGTTCGACATGGTACCGATCGGAACGAAGGTGACGATCGGCCAAGGCGGTCTGCCTGGCGAAGAAGTCGCCGGCGAATCGAGGTTTAAGGTGGAGCCGCTTCGCGAGGAAACGAATCCGGGCAAGGTTTACCGCTGGCTGAATTGAATTCAAGAGGCATAGCCTATAGCCCCGAACAAATGCCGTCCGATAACCGGACGGCATTCTAATTGCCTTTAGAAAGAATCAAGATACGTCATTAACTGTTGAAAATAATGAGCAGTGCAACAGCGATCACGATGACGCCAAGTACGCAAGCGGTCCAAACGATCGCTTTTTTGTTTACGGTTTCCTGCTTGCGGCGCTGAATATGTGCCGGTTTTTGTTTTCTTTTGATATTCGACATGGCGGCGTGACACCCTTTCCCGTATAAAAATCAGCAGACCATCCAAATAAAGCGCTATTATGGCTTGTCTTCATATTAGCACATCACGAAGCCCGAATGTAAGAGCCGCATAACGAACTTTGGCCGCTAACGGAGCATTTTGCGCGCGGGTGGTTGCGAGGCTCTTTTCTTTTTGCCCGGAAAGCGATAAACTGTCATTTAGACAACTGTGGAACGGAGTGTAGCAAATGTTGTATGAGAAGCTGGCCAAGCCGATATTGTTTCAAATGGATGCGGAGAAAGCGCATCATTTGATCGTAGACGGTTTCGGCACGATGGCAAAAATTCCGGGAGGCAATGCGCTCCTAAGGCAAATGTATGGCGTCAAACGAACAAAGGAGCTTGCAAGCACGCTATGGGGGATCGATTTTCCGAATCCGGTTGGACTAGCTGCAGGGCTTGATAAAAATGCGGCGGCGGTACCGATGTTCTCCTCGCTGGGGTTCGGCTTTATGGAGGTCGGTACGGTAACGCCGAAGCCGCAGTCGGGAAATGACAAGCCGAGGTTGTTTCGCTTGCCGGAAGACGAGGCGCTGATCAACCGGATGGGCTTCAATAATGTCGGGGCGCCGAAAATGGCGGAGCATTTGGCGAATGTTCCTGTTCATCGCATACCCGTTGCTGTTAATATTGGGAAGAATAAAGTAACGCCGAACGAACAGGCAGAAGACGATTATCGCGCATGTATCCGCCTGCTTTATGGCTACGGCGATTTTTTTGTGGTCAATATCAGTTCGCCAAACACGCCGGACTTGCGTAATCTGCAATATGGGGATGATCTGCGCAGGCTGCTGGAGGCGGTCAAGGATGAAATGGCCGTCCAACACCGCTCGGTCGGCGGGAAGGCGAAGCCCGTGCTCGTCAAGATCGCTCCGGATGTCGGAGACGAGGAGCTCGAAATGATGGCCGGTACGATTGCGGCAAGCGGCGTATCCGGCATCA
Organism: Paenibacillus contaminans; assembly: GCF_003285015.1. Lineage (GTDB taxonomy): Bacteria > Bacillota > Bacilli > Paenibacillales > NBRC-103111 > Paenibacillus_V > Paenibacillus_V contaminans. Next base: position 35,142 of record NZ_QMFB01000049.1, read on the forward strand.
TTGCCACGAATACGACGATTAGCAGAGACGGCCTTAGGCATACCAATAAGAAAGAAACAGGCGGGCTGAGCGGCCGGCCGGTGACGCAGCGTTCGACGGAGGTCGTCCGCAGGGTTTACCGGATTACGGAAGGAAAGCTTCCGATTATCGGCTGTGGAGGTATTTTTACCGCCAAGGACGCTTATGCCAAAATACGCGCCGGCGCAAGCCTTGTCGAAGTATATACATCGTTAATCTACGAAGGGCCTGCGCTTATTCGCCGGTTGAACGACGGCTTGCTCGAATTGCTGCGCAAGGATGGGTTTACGCATATTTCGGAAGCGATCGGTGCGGATTTCCGGTAATTAGGCCGGTAGCTTCCGTATTGTTGGGAGGCGCTTGATGACCGGTTATGTACCGTAACGGAAGTAAGCTGTAGGAAGAAATGCTCGCCTTGTTGCCGCCCGCTAGTTCGGAATTGTTGCATCGAATGGAGGCACACCTATGGATGGAAGAAATTGGGCTATGTTTTTGCTGCCGTATGAACAGGCAGTTGAAGAATTAAAAGTGAAATTCAAGACGCTGCGAGGAGAACTGAAGCGCAGGGAGGAATACTCCCCGATCGAGTTCGTCACCGGCAGGGTGAAACGGATTTCAAGTGTTTTGGAAAAAGCTAAACGGCTCAGCGTGCCGATGGATAAAATCGAATCCGGTATCGAGGATATTGCCGGCATTCGCATCATGTGCCAGTTTGTAGAAGATATAGAGAAGCTGTCGTCGCTTATTTGCGCTCGCGAAGACATGACGATCGTTTACTGCAAAGACTATATCGCCAATAAGAAGGATAGCGGATACCGCAGCTTCCACATTATCGTCGAATATCCGGTACAGACGGCGCTAGGGATGAAAAAAGTGCTTGCGGAAATTCAAATCCGTACGCTTGCCATGAATTTCTGGGCGACGATCGAGCATTCCCTTAATTATAAATATAAAGAGAAATTACCTGCGGACGTAACGCACAGATTGAGCAAAGCGGCTGAAGCCGCGTTCCTGCTCGACCAGGAAATGTCCAGCATACGCGACGAAATATTGGAGGCGCAAATCATGTTCGAAGAAAAATCGAACGTTGTCTCCAAGGTGCTGAACGATATTCAGCAGCTTTACTTTTATCACCGGGTTCGCGAGGCGGCGCAGTTCCAGCTTCGGTTCAATGAGCTATGGGAGAAGGAAGAGCTTTGGGAGCTGAAGGATTTGGCATTCGAAATCGACGAATCGCTTTCCCGGGCGAAGAAGGAATTTAACAAACGGTAAGCGTCTTTGGCGGCAGCTTGCGCGGAATCGGCCTATCCTGCGGGATGTCGGCAGGTGCCGAGGGCAAGCTGCCTTTTATATATGTACCGCAAAATGCGCGGCGTACGCTGCGAAACGGTATTGGAGTTATCGGAACCTGTGCGAAAAACATGCAGTTGACCGCCTTCAACGCCATACCGCGCTTTGGAGCATACGCATCTGCTTGAAGGATCAGCTAAAGGAGGGCTAGCGATGAAAGGATATGACCGGTTATATGTGGCGTTTCTGTACTATTTTAATGTTGAAAGAGACTACTTCGAATGCCACGAGGTAATGGAGGAGCTATGGCTCGAGGAAGGCCGCAGCCCGCTGTTTCAAGGACTTTTGCAGGTGGCAGTCGGACTGTACCATCATTGGAACGGCAATGTCAGCGGCTCGATCAAGCTGTTCACGCAGGGCTTGGACAAGCTTCAGCAATATCCGGAGCACGTGCACGGAATCGATCTTGGGAAGCTTCTCGCGGACAGCCGGGAATATTTATCGAAGCTTCACCGGATACGGGAGGAGCCGTTCGACAGCTACGATCTCGACATCGTCGTAACCGATCCGGAGCTGGCAGCGCTGGTCGAGCAAATGAGGCTGGATCCCCCAAAGCATGATGAGGATTGATCAGCCGCGATCGATCGGTTATGCAGGAAAGCTAAGCATGACCTTGATGGCGCTCGCGGTACGTGCGCGGCTTTTCTCCCGTTTCGCGTTTGAAGATCGTACATAGCTGAGAATCGTTGGAAAACCCGCACTCCATTGCAATAGCCGTGACGGACAGGCGGGAGTGGCGGAGAAGCCGGGACGCATGCTCGATGCGCCGATTCAACACGTATTGCCCCGGCGAAACGCCATACGTTTCTTTAAACAAGTGGCGAAACCGGTCATAGCTGTATCCGGCCATGGCAGCCAGCGATTCGATATTCAGCTTTTGATTAAAATGCTCGTTCATGAAATTACGCGTATAAATCAGTTTTTCATCCGTTCTTTCCGATCTCTCCGGCTTGACTACCCGCATGAGCTCCACCACCAGTTCAGAGACAAGCAAATTCAGCTTTAAGCGGTAATGGCTTTTTTTGTCGTGCAATTCCCGCTCCATCGCCAGCAGTAAAACCTCCAGCTCGTTGCCGTCATTCACCTGAAAGATTCCTTCGCCAAGCGAAAACGATGCGTCATTGACATGAAATCCGACGAAGACAACCTCGGTTTCCTCGAAGCGGCGTTCGTCATGCCAAGTGTTCGGCTGTATAAGCGTAAAGGTAAACGGTTCATAATCGTAAGTAATATCCGCCAAACGAGTCGTTCCTCTTCCCGTCCGATAATAAACCAATTCATAACAGCCGTGCTGGTGCATGGAAACGTAGGTTCCTTCCTGCCGCTGTCCGTGAAACAAGAATTCCAACGTGCCGATCATCGCTTCACCCTCCCGGGACTCCATATATTCAGCCGAATCCTGTAAAAACATGACCAAATCATAAAACAAAATTGTCGTGAAACCGACTATATTTATAGTGTTCGCCGAGTTGTTTGTCTTGAGGTTATCCAAATCATAAAATAATTGCGCTCAAGTGGCAATATGGCACACAGAAAGGATGAGTAAATATGAAGCAGCCGCATATCGTCGTAATCGGTAGTTTGAACATGGATCTTGTCGTATCCGTGCCGCGGATGCCCCAAGTCGGCGAAACCTTGACGGGAACCGGCTTTAAAATGATCCCCGGCGGCAAGGGCGCGAACCAAGCCGTCGGATGTACGAGGCTCGGCGCCAAGACCACCTTGATCGGAGCCGTAGGCTGCGATGCTTTCGGCGGGCAAATGATCATGCAGCTGGAAGCGGAAGGAATCCAAACGGCGACCATCGAGCGTATCGAAAATGTGCCTACGGGAACGGCTACTATTTATCATTCGCCGAACGATAATTGCATTGCCGTCGTTCCCGGCGCAAACGAATACTGTACGCCGGAGCTTGTAAGCAGCCACGAACGGACGATCCGCGAAGCGGACCTGCTGCTCGTTCAGCTGGAGATTCCGCCCGCCGCCGTAAACAGGGCGATGGAGATTGCGGCTTCAGCAGGCGTTCCGGTCGTGTTGAATCCCGCTCCTGCGCAGCAGCTCCCGGAGGAAATGCTGAAGCTGGCCAGTTTCATAACCCCGAACGAAACGGAGTTTGAATTAATTAGCGGCAGCTCATCGGCAGAAACGGATCTTCAGCATGGAATGTTGAAATGGGAAGAGCGCTACGGGAATCAACTCATCATAACGAGAGGTAAACAAGGCAGTTCCTTCCTGCTTGACGGAGTTATGGAAACGGCGAAAGCCCCCCTCGTCGAAGTGGTGGATACGACCGGGGCGGGAGACGCCTTCAATTCGGCTTTTTGCGTGGCCTACGCCGGCGGGCAATCGAAGGAACTAGCGGTTTCTTTTGCCGTTAAAGCGGCCTCGCTGTCCGTTACGAAATTCGGCGCGCAGGCCGGCATGCCGACCTTGCAAGAAGTAATAGAAGCGTAAGTGAATATCCATAATCATTCAAATACATATAAGTAAAATGGAGTGAACCGCCGGATGAGCATATACCCCCAATTATCCCAAGAACAATTATTGCGCCGTTTGGAGCATCCTCAAGGCAAAATACGGATGGTGCTCGATACGGATACGTTTAACGAGATCGACGACCAGTTTGCGGTCATCTATGCGATGAAATCGCCGGAACGGCTTCAAGTCGAAGCGTTTTATGCCGCTCCGTTCTTTAATGAATTGTCCGAAGGGCCGAAGGACGGGATGGAGAAAAGCTATCGCGAGCTACTGAAGATCGCCTCGATTTTGCCGGAAATGTCGGGAATTCCGATTTATCGGGGATCGGAACGATATTTGCCCGGGCCGGAAACGCCGGTCGACAGCGAAGCCGCACGGAATATCGTCGAGCGTGCGATGGCTTCCGCCGAGGATGACCCGCTTTACGTCGTAGCGATCGGAGCCATTACGAACGTGGCTTCGGCCATTCTGATGGAGCCCCGAATTATCGAGCGGATTGTCGTCGTTTGGCTGGGGGGACATGCGCTCCATTGGCCGAATACGAAGGAGTTTAACCTTGCGCAGGATCTGCACGCTTCCCGTATCGTGCTGAATTGCGGAGTGCCGCTTATTTTGCTTCCTTGTATGGGCGTATCATCGCATTTGAAGACGACTTTATCCGAAATCGAGGATCATGTAAAAGAGACAGGACGAATCGGCGAGTATTTGTTCGAAACGTACCGGAGCTGCAAGGACAATCATTTTGCGTATTCGCGGGTCATTTGGGATGTCGCGGCAATCGCTTACCTGATCGATTCGAAATGGGTGCCGAACGAGCTTGTGCATAGTCCGGTTCTGTCGGAGGATTTCCGGTGGAGCGTTGACGCTTCGAGGCATTTTATCCGGTACGCGCATTATATCGACAGGGATCAAGTGTTCGAAGATTTATTCAAGAAGCTGGGCTGAATAATTATTAAATCAAGTCTAGGGGCGCATCGTACCGATACGAGCGTCCTTTTTCTGTTTGGTCTTACTTATGGTAAAATACATTTATGAAAGCGCTTTAAGTTCGTGTTCGACTCACAGAAAGCATATCTCCGTCGATTGTTCAATTTCTAGTAAACGCGTCTGCCTTAAGGGACAGCGCAGCCGGCATCGATGAGCAAACAGGAACTTTGCCGAAGAAATGAGGTTTTTAAACGTGTCCATGAGGCTATCCCTTTCCCCGAAAAGACGGCGGTTTTATATAAAACTGATTACCTACACGCTGCTGCTGTCCTTGCTGCCGGTCATTGTCCTCAGCATATTGTTTTATCATAATGCGACATCCGTCATGCAGCGGGAGCTGCAGGCCGCCAACGCCAATTATTTGAAGCAAACGGTCAACGCCCTCGAGGTTGTGATCAATCAAGTCAGCAACAGCTTCAGGCAGCTGGCTTTGGACAAAGTAATCCGCGAGTTCGAGGATTTCCCGCGCGGCACGTATTATGAAACGCTTGCCGGCACATTTATGGAAGAGGATTTGCCGGGCATGTACACCTATTTGGACAGCAAAAAACGGCTTTCCGCCAATCTGGGTGTGTTTAAGCAGTCGAACGAGTTCATTTATTCGGTATATTTCTATGATAACTCCAAGCAGCTTGTCATGACGTCCGACGGAATCGAGTATGAGAAGGAGAAGTTTTACGACAAGGGCTGGGATCAATTTGCGGAATCGATCCAAGCGTATCCGTCCTTCATGGATTTGCGCAGTGCCAAACAGATCGGCGGCGGCTCCCGCGAGGTTATTCCGATCGTTTATACGTCTCCCATTGCAGGCAACTACATGGTCGTCAATTTGGATGCGGAATCGATCTACAAAAGCTTCGTGAGCAAGCTCGACAACAAGTCGGACAGCGCATTTTTCGTGCTGAGCGGAACCGGGAAGCTGATGCTCTACGACGACAGCAATGCGCTTAATGTCAAAATCGGCGCAAGCGACATCCTGCAGCGGCTTGGAACAAGCCTGCCTCAATCGTTCGAGAGAGATTATGACGGCAAGAGAATGCTCGTTTCCTATTTGCAGTCCGATTTTCTAGGGTGGACGTTCGTGACGGCTGCGGCGCTCGACGATTTGTACGGCAGCGTGTCCAGTGTGAAGGGAATTGTGTTTCTGGCGGCCATCTTGCTTGCGCTCACGACCGTCTTGCTCGCACTGATTACGACGCGGCATATTTATAATCCGATCGGGAGCCTTATGCAGTTTATCAAATCAAAGGACCAGAACTTTCAGAACGGGGCGAATGCCGCGCACGGCGAGCTCCATATGATCCGCAGCAGTCTGGAGGAGGCTTACGGGGACCGGGAAAGCCTTCAGGTCCGCTTGAAGGAGAGCATGCCCGCCAATCAAGAAATATTTGTACGGTCGCTGCTCCGCAAACATTCGTATACACGCGAGGAAATATTCGAACGGATGCAATATTTCGGCTTCGATTTTGCGCTGGACGGCATTATGCTGATGGTCGTTTCGTTAAATGAAGCGAAAGCGGCCGTATATGGCGGCGTTGAGGACGAAAATCTGAACAAGCTGCGGCTTGTCGACCGGATCGAGCAGCTTCTGCCGCCCGAGCGCAAGCGAATCGTTCTGGAGCTGGCGGACGGCATGTTTCTCGTTATGCTGAATTGCGAGCCGGACGAGTACAAAAATTCGTTCATGCTGGCGGAGCTGATGATCACGCATGCAAGACAAAAGCTGGCGATCAGCTGTACGATCGGCATCGGCAATTATTGCAAAGACATATTCGAGCTGAAGCGGGCGTTCGAGGAAGCGCATGAAGCGCTGCGCTGCAGTACGATCGTCGGTACCGGAGAAGTCATTCATATCGAGGACGTTCGTTTGGAGGGAACGCCGCTCTTCGTTTATCCGCACGATAAGGAAGCGGCATTAAACAAATATATAGCCAACGGGGAGGCGGAAGAGGCGAAACGCGTATTCGCGGATATCGTCAAAGACCTCGCAGCACAGCAGGGGAGAGTCCATTACCATCAAATCGAGCATGCGTTTATGCAATTGCTAGGGAGCCTGGTGAAAACAGCTAACGGGCTTCGCGTCGATATGAACAAGCTGCTCGAGCGGAAAAACAATCTGTACAGCGAGCTTCTGCAGCTTAAAGGCATACCGGCGATGACCGAATGGCTCGACGATACGGTCGTGAGAATGGCGAACCGGATCGGCACCGCCTTCAAGGAAAAAAACAACCGTCATGTCGAGCAAATTACGGAGATGGTGGAGCAGGAAATCGGGGAGCCGATTTCGCTTACTTTTGCAGCCGACCGGCTGGGCTTGAATCCGGCTTATTTAAGCAGAATATTTAAGGAAAAGACCGGCGAAGCCTTCTCGGAATACGTAACGCGCGTTCGCATGGAGCATAGCAAGCGGCTGCTTGTCGAAACGGAAATGAAAATCAAAGAAATCGGAGACAGCGTCGGCTATCATAAAACGAATTATTTTATAAAACTGTTCAAGGATTACACCGGTATGACGCCGGGGGAATATCGGAAAATGCTGCAGCCGGATAAAATGGCGGAGTAATGCAGCAATGCTTCGTCTATCGGAAATGCCAATTTTTCTGCCTTATGATGCCGGTACGGGTTGCAAGGGTGGAAGAATTGGCATTTTTGCCCCATTCAACGCTGTGGAGAGGGACCATGAACATAGGGAATAAGCGGGATTCGCATTGCGAATTGCCGAATGCTAGTTTTTTTCGGTATGCCAAATATTTTACTTTTGTCATCGTTAAGGCCACGGGGTAGCAATGTTGGCATATTCATTCGGATAGACAGCGCTTACAATTGGCTCATCAGTCGATTGAATCAAAAGCCGGCCGGCAAACAGCAGGATGCTTTCATGTAACCGCTTCATTTATAGGAGTCCCTTATTATCGACATATAGAAGCGGGGGAACGGAGATGTGCGATACCGGAACAAATGAATACAGAGCGACGAGGGAGGGTTTAAGCATGTTGAAAAAATATGCGGCTTCAGCTGCGGTGATCGGATTGACTGCTTTGGCTTCATTAGGCTGTTCTTCGGGATCGGGTACGGATGATAAAAGCGGCAGCGCCTCGCCAGCGGCAACGGGAGGAACTTCAAGCTCCCCTGCGGCGGCTTCGGCCAACAAAAAAACAGAGAAAGTTTACGTGTACGCCAACCTTGGAAACTTGTCGCAGACGACGGAAACAAGTAAGCCGGAAGCTTCGGAGGAAGTAAAAAAAGCGATTCTCGACAAAACGGGCATCGAAGTTATTCCGATTATCCCGCCGAAAGGCTCGGAGAATGATAAGCTGAACATTTTGCTTGCCTCGAACGAACCGCTCGATATTTTCAAAGGCACGATGGCTGAGCATCAAGCCAAAGGCGCTGCGATGCCGTTGGACGAATTGCTGGATAAATACGGCCCGAATATTAAGAAGCTGTGGCCGGACAACTGGGGAAAGGAAGCTTGGGACGCGCTCAAAGGACAGGACGGCAAAATTTACGCCATACCGGAAATTCCGGTGCTTGCAGGCAACACGGTATTGCTGCGGGAGGATTGGCTGAACAAACTCGGACTGAAGATGCCGAAAACGATCGACGAGCTGGAAGCGGTTTTGCAGGCGTTTAAGGATAAAGATCCTGCAGGAAACGGACAAACGATTCCGCTGCTTACCGACTTATCCGGGTTGAACATGGGGCTTGCCGCCGGGTTTATGGATATCGCCTACGCCAATTGGCTCGATACGGACGGCAAAGTGAAGCCGCCGGTGCTCAACCCGGGATATAAAGATTTTGTCGTGAAAATGGCTGACTGGTACAAGAAGGGGTACATCTACAAGGAGTCTTTCTCGTCGAACCGGGATAAGCTGATCGAGCTTGTTAAGCAGAACCGTGCGGCATCGGCGGCAGTCTGGTATACGACGGTGCTCGGCAACGATTCCGTGCTCAGGCAGAACGTGCCTGAAGCGAAATACGCCGTCGCAGGCGAGCTGCAAGGACCGAAAGGCTTCGTTACGTCCACGGGCGGCGTCAGCCGGGGCGGGTATATGATCAGCAAAAACGCCAAAAATCCGGAGGCGGCCATCAAGTACATCGACTGGCTGCAGTCGGATATCGAAAACTATTTGACGGCATTTTTCGGCGTGAAGGATAAGCACTGGAAGTATACGGATCCTCAGAACAAAATTATGGAGGGCTTGAACCGCGATTATATCGGCGAATACATTACCGGCGGATCCTTCGCCATTACGGTGCAATACCGGAAGAACGACCCGGTTGCGGCTCCTCAGTTCGATTACATGGGCAAGTACATCACCGATATGACCCGTGTCAAGAAACCGTCTCTTCTCAGCGTAGAGTATAAATTCGACCAGAAAGCGATCTCCCAGAAGGTGCCGACGCTTGCGGACATCACCCGGATGATCGATCAAGAGGTCGTCAAGTTCATTATGGGCGCGAGACCGATTTCCGAGTTCGACAAGTTCCTGCAGGAGCTGAACAAAGCCGGCTTGGACAAATGGATTGACGCTTATACGAGCGAGTACAACAGAGTTAAAGGGTAATTCATGCGACAACTGTTCGCCTGATAGAGGGATGACTGGACACGGACGCCGGTCTGCGGCGATCCGTGCCGGCCGTTCCGGTAAAGAGAGGCAGGAATGGGGCTGACATACGAATGCAAACGCAAACGGTAAACGCGATCAAAAGGCATAAGCTGTATTACCTGCTTATTCTTCCAGGTGTGCTGTATTTTCTTGTTTTTCATTACGTTCCGATGTACGGGATTACGATCGCGTTCAAGGACATTGCGCCTTTCGAAGGGCTCAAGGGCATATTTACGGCGGAATGGGTGGGCTTGCAGCATTTCAAAAATTTCGCGTCCTCCTATTACTTCTGGGACATCATCGGCAATACGCTGACGATCAGCGTGTACCGCCTCGTCTTCGGCTTTCCGGCGCCGATCATACTCGCGCTCCTGATCAACGAAGCGCGGCATGTGATGTTTAAACGGACGGTGCAAACGATCTCTTACCTGCCGCATTTTATTTCGATGGTCGTGCTTGCCGGTTTAACGACGACGCTGCTCAGCACCGACGGCGGCTTTATTAACGGCTTGCTGCAGAAGCTCGGCTTCGAGCCGGTCGCTTTCTTGACCGATACGAATACGTTCAGGCCGGTGCTCGTCATATCCGCCATTTGGAAGGAAGTCGGCTGGAGCAGCATCATTTATTTGGCGGCTATCGCAGGAGTCGATCCGCAGCTGTATGAGGCGGCTAAGGTGGACGGAGCGAGCCGTTTACGGCAAATATGGCATATTACGATTCCGGGCATCAGCCATATTATCGTCATTTTGTTTATTCTGCAGATCGGTCATATCATGGATGCCGGGTTCGAGCAGGTGTTCCTGCTGTATTCGCCGCCCGTTTACGATGTGGCGGATATTATCGATACGTACGTGTACCGGAAGGGTCTCGTAGAGGTTCAATATTCGTTTGCCGCAGCGGTCGGGCTGTTCAAGTCGGTAATTGCCGTCATCCTGGTCGTCGGCGCCAATTACCTGGCGAAAAAAATCGATCAGGAAGGGATTTGGTAGGAGGTGATGAGCGATGAGACTGAATACGTCGTCAAGCAGCGAGAAAGCGTTTCAGATTTTTAATTATACTTTTTTGACCGTGCTGTCCCTTCTGTTCATCATCCCGTTTATCGTCATCGTCTCGACTTCGCTTGTCAGCGAGAACGAATTGATTCGCAGGGGTTCGTTTATTCTCATTCCGGAGAAGTTCGATATTTCGGCTTATAAAGCGCTGCTGAGTGAAGGCTCGCAATTGTACAGGGCGTACGGGGTTACGATTATGCGGGTGTTGACCGGTACGCTGCTCAACTTGCTGTTTACGTCGATGATGGCTTACGGCTTGTCGCGCAAAACGCTGCCGGGACGCAATTTTTTCATCACCCTCGTTTTCGTGACGATGCTGTTCAGCGGCGGGCTGATTCCATCGTATTTGCTGCTAAAGTTTCTTCATTTGACGGATACGTTCTGGGTTATGATTATCCCCGGCTTGATCAGCGCGTGGAATCTGTTTATCATGAAAAATTTCTTCTCGCAAATTCCGGACGGGCTGATCGAGTCGGCGACGATCGACGGGGCGTCGCCGCTGAAAATATTGATACTGGTCGTGTTTCCGCTCAGCTTGCCTACGTTCGCCACGATCGGGCTGTTCTACGCGGTCGCCCATTGGAACGCATGGTTCGATGCGACGATTTATATTAACGACGCGAATTTGATGCCGGTTCAGGTGCTGATGCGCCGCATCGTGCTGACGATGACGAGCCAGGATTTAAGCGCAGAAATTCTCGGCAGCCTGGAAAGCCGACCGACGCCGCAGAGCTTGCGCGGCGCGATGATCATCGTGACGACGCTGCCGATCGTTTGCGTCTATCCGTTCCTGCAGAAGCATTTCGTCAAAGGCGTGATGGTCGGATCGATTAAGGGTTAAGTTTCTGATGCATCTAAACTAAGGGGAGTGAGTCATGTCCATGCTGCAATCGCCCATTAACGTAACGTTTGCCGGAAAGCTGGGTACGTTCGTGACGCTGCAAGACGGGGTTATTCTGTCCATCTATGCGGAAGCAAGAAGTCCTTACGATTGGAACGATACCTCCATTACGCAAAGACTGTTCGGCCGGCGTTCGGAAGACGGAGGTCTGAATTGGGGGGAACCGGAGCAAATTTTCGAGTTCCCGGCTGCACCCGGATCCATAAAAGCGCTCGATCTGGATCATGCGCCGCTGCTTGATGCCGAAGGCACGCTTCATCTGTACGGGTTCAGGATGCTGAATTGGGATGCCGGCGTGCCTTACAGCGAGCGCATCGTCGAAATGTGGCATCTGTATTCCCGCGACGGCGGGCATTCGTGGACCGGGCCGGAGCGGATCGATTACGGACACCGGTATACGGGCTCGCTCAATGCGGTCACGCAGCTTGCTGACGGCAGAATCGTTATGCCGTTCTCGTTTATGTCGGACCGCAAATCCGGCGTTTTCGTGAGCGAAGTCATTATATCCGACGACAGCGGATACTCGTGGCGAAACGCGGGAGCCGACATCGTCATCGACAACGGCGGAGGCGCGCTGGAGTCCGGCGCGGTCGAGCCGGTCACCGTCGAGCTGCCGGACGGGCGGGTATGGATGGTCATCCGTACGCAAATGGGCCGGTTTTACGAGTCTTATTCCTCCGATGGCGGGGAGACTTGGTCCCGGCCCCAGCCGACGCCGTTCATTTCGTCCAACGCGCCCGCCGGACTTCTTCGGTTGCGCAACGGCCGGATTTTGATGTGCTGGAACCATTGCAAAGGCGAACCGATACGTCACGGGATCAGCTATGCCAGGCAGTCCCTAGTGGCGGCGATTCGCGAAGCGGACGGAGCTTGGCGGGGGTATCGCGAGATCGTCCGGCTTGCGCCCGATCAAGATCCCGATCATCTCGTCTGTTATCCTTGGATGACGGAGACGGCTGACGGAAAGGTTCTCGTAGGTTATCTTGATGTGAATTTGTCCGATTGGCACGGTACCGTGCAATACCGGACGGTTAGCATCGATCCGTCATGGGTTGCGGCAGGCAGTGCGCTGGAGCAGTGGGAGAACGGCATCGGCGTATGCTCGCACACGAAGGCGGGGGCGGATTTGGAGTCCGGGGCGGACGGAAACGTTCTGCGCTTGCATGCGGGCGGAGAGCCTGCCGGAATCACCTGGAATTTCCCTTTCGCTGTGAAAGGGGCGCTTTGCTTGCGGGTGATGATGGAGGAAGGGTTCGGCGGGGCTTATATAACGCTCGGGGAATCGTTTCTTAAACCGGGCAACCGGCAAGGCGGAACGTGCCGCTTTAGAATGGAGCCGGACGGCAGACTGGCCGCTCAATATGTGAACGAAGGACCGTACATTCCGCTAAGGTGGTCGGAATCGCTCGTTTCGGGGCAGTGGATCGATCTGGTGATCGAATGGGACTGCGGCATGGAGATCGCCCGCATTTATGCAAACGGCGCTTTGGCGGGCGTCATCATGCAGCTGGAACGAGGGCGAGGAGCTTCATACGTTCGCTTGTTTGCGGACGAATCCGGCGGCGGTTTGCGGGTAAGGCGGATGGAAAGCGAAAACAAGGCTATTGAGGGGGCGCCGGTATGAGATCCGAGCTACCGCGACGACCCTTCCTTTATGCTTCCGAAAACCGCTTGCATCGAAAGCGTATAGGACGGCATCTTTTTACTCTTTCATATCCCGACAACCAATGATTAAAAACTGAATTTCACCGGTGTTCTCCCGCACGTTCCCGGATAGGAGCGGTCTTGCCCGCTTTATATACTTAATGTATCGCAAGTTTTGGGGAAGGGAGAACCATAAATAGTCAAGTCAGGGCAGCGCTGATGTTATGAGATCTCTAATTGACGGGAGTGGAAAAAAAGATGCTGCAAAAAGGCAATGTGGTGCTGGATCTTCGTCCGGCCGAAGGAAATCCGCGCAACAGCGAAGGCGCATTTATCGAACTGAAGGATGGAAGACTGTTGTTCGCATACAGCAGATTTACCGGGGATTCGCACAGCGACGATGCAGTCGCAAGCATCGCCGCGAGAGTTTCAAGCGACGAGGGCGAAACATGGTCCGAGGACCGGATCATCGCCGTACCGGCCGATCATGAGGCGATCAATATTATGAGCGTTTCGTTCATGCGAATGGCGAACGGCGATATCGGCCTCTTTTATGTGTTTCGTTATGGCTGGCACGATACGAGACTTCATTTGCGCCGTTCTTCGGACGAAGGGCAGACGTGGGGAGAGCCGGTATGCTGCGTACCGGGCCCGGGTTATTATGTAACGAACAACGACAGGGTGGTAAGACTTTCCGGCGGACGACTGATCGTTCCGTGCGCGCTTCACCGGATGCGCGGCGAAAGCACGACCGATTGGAAATCGTTTGACGGACGGGGGATCGTTTACTTTTTTCTGTCGGATGACGACGGACTGACCTGGCGGGAAGGGAAGGAGTTTTGCGTGCTGCCCGTGCCCCGCTCGGCTAGCGGCTTGCAGGAGCCTGGCGTGCTGGAGCTGGCAAACGGCGTGCTCTGGTCGTGGAGCCGGACCGATATGGGGTATCAATACGAAATGTTTTCGCATGACGGAGGAGAAACATGGAGTCAGCCGGTTCCATCCGTTTTCACATCCCCTTGCTCCCCGTTGTCGGTCAAGAGAGAACCGCGGAGCGGTCATTTGCTGGCCGTTTGGAATCCGGTCCCGAACTACCAGACGCGGAAGCTGGAGCGGCATTCATGGGGACGCACGCCGCTTGTCGGGGCGATCAGCAAGGATGAGGGGAAGTCATGGACGCAATTTTTCGTCGCGGAAACCGAAGAGGACGGAGGAGGTTATTGCTACACGACGATTCATTTTACGGGCGATTCCGTACTGCTGGCTTATTGCGCGGGCGAAGAAGAAGACGGCATTTGCCTGGCAAGGCTGAAGATGCGCAAGATCCGGCTGGCGGATATCGATCCGGAGATGGCGTAACTGTTTATATAGGAAAAGAGCGTCAGGCTGAATTCAGCCCGCCGCTCTTTTCTTTTTGCCGCTTACCCTTTATACTTATTTAAAAATTCCGTGTATTTCTCCTTCGAGTTTTCGCCGACGATCCGGTCGACCTCTTTGCCGTCTTTATAGTAGACAAGCGTCGGAGTGCCTTCGATTTTCGATTTCTGCCAGTAGTTTTTAAATTCGGTCAGATTGAACTGCTTCATGTCGACGCCAAGATCTTTGGCGAGAGGGGACAGCATCGGCGTAACTACCGCGCAGTGCGAGCAGTCCGGCTGGAAATAATAAACGAACATCGGTTCTTTATTCTCCAGCGATTTGTCGAATGAGGCCGGCAGGATGATATTCTGGTAGTTCGGATCCTTCAGCTTCTCGACGGTTTGCGGCGTCAGCTTGGACGCTTTGACGTTGTAAAGCCTTTGGGCATCCTCGTTGCTTCCCGCCGTTGTCATCGATTTGACGACGAACAGAAGGACGAAGACGGCTACGATAGCGGATAAATACACAATAAGTTTCTTCATGGACGATAAACCACCCTTTTCCAAAAATGTCAGAAGCATTGGCTCCTCTGATTGCTCCAATTTCCCGGCAAATGCCGGTCTTCAAGATGCTCTATAGCATCATTCTAAACTATATTCAACATTTCAGATAGAACTCCTTCTATAGGTACTATAAAAATGTGAGCATATCGTGAACTGGCGGAAAGAGTGGCGAAAGAATGGGAATAAAACTGCCTGACGCGTTCGTGGAACGGATGAGCGTGATGCTTGGCGACGAGTTTGAAGCGTTTATGAGGTCGTACGACGAACCTCGTTATTACGGTTTGCGCATAAATACGTTAAAGGTGCAGGCTTTGCGTTTTGCCGGAGAGCTGTCTCCGTTCGGCCGGCTGCAGCCGGTGCAGTGGGCTTCCGACGGTTTTTATTATGAAGAAGGCGAGCGCCCGGGGAAGCATCCTTATTATCATGCCGGACTTTATTATATCCAAGAGCCGAGCGCCATGGCTCCGGTTGAGCTGCTGGACGTTCAGCCGGGGGAGAGGGTACTCGATCTGTGCGCGGCGCCGGGCGGAAAATCGACGCAGATCGCCGCGAAGCTGGGGGGAAAGGGGCTGCTGGTCAGCAACGACAACAGTGCGGAGCGGGTCAAGGCGCTTGTCAAAAACATCGAGCTGTCCGGCGTGCGCAACGCCGTTGTGCTGAATGAGACGCCGGAACGGCTTGCGCCTGTTTTCGCCGGCTTTTTCGATAAAATATTGATCGACGCTCCATGCTCCGGCGAAGGAATGTTTCGCAAGGAAGAAGAAATGGCGAAGCAGTGGGAGCGCCATTCGGTGGAGCGATGCGTGATCATGCAGCGCGATATTTTGGGACAGGCCGCTTCGATGCTGAAGCCGGGCGGCCGGATCGTGTATTCGACCTGCACGTTCGCGCCGGAGGAGAACGAATGTATGATCGCGGAGTTCGTCGCCGCGTTTCGCGATTTTCGCATCGTGCCGGCTGAAACGCAGCACGGTTTTGACAGCGGCCATCCTGACTGGGTGGCCGCGGTCAAAGCCGGCGCTGCTGAGGCCGGCAGCGAGGCGGCCGGCGCGGACGCAGCGGCGGCGGTGCGAGGCACCGTGCGGCTGTGGCCCCATCGCCTGAAGGGCGAGGGCCACTTCGTCGCGGTGCTCGAGCACACCGGCGCGAACGGCGGCGCAGCCGCAGCCGCGGCAGGGCCGCGCGAGCCCGCGCTGCGCGC
>NZ_QMFB01000005.1 GCF_003285015.1 Paenibacillus contaminans
CGGCGCCTTTTTGTTGCATCGCGTGCAACATTTTCGGCAGCGCGGCGCCAGGCGGCGCCTTTTTGTTGCATCGCGTGCAACATCTCCCGCGGCGCGGCGCCAAGCGGCGCCTTTTTGTTGCATCGCGTGCAACATTTTCGGCGGCAGAGCGCCAGGCGGCGCCTTTTTGTTGCATCGTGTGCAACATTTGCGGCGGCGGGGCGCCAAACGGCGCCTTTTTGTTGCATCGCGTGCAACATTTTCGGCGGCAGAGCGCCAGGCGGCGCCTTTTTGTTGCATCGTGTGCAACATTTGCGGCGGCGGGACGCCAAACGGCGCCTTTTTGTTGCATCGCGTGCAACATTTTCGGCGGCGCGGCGCCAAGCGGCGCCTTTTTGTTGCATCGCGTGCAACATTTCCGGCGGCGCGGTACCAAACGGCGCCTTTTTGTTGCATCGCGTGCAACATTTGCGGCGGCGCGGCGCCAAGCGGCGCCTTTTTGTTGCATCGCGTGCAACATCTCCCGCAGCGCGGCGCCAAGCGGCGCCTTTTGTTGTATCGCGTGCAACATCTCCCGCAGCGCGGCGCCAAGCGGCGCCTTTTGTTGTATCGCATGCAACATTTCCGGCGGCGGGACGCCAGGCGGCGCCTTTTGTTGCACACGGTGCAACAATTCCTCCGTGTCAATGCCACTTTTCTATAAAGTTTTCTACCAGCTCATAGTAGCAGATGTACCGGTTTTTTATGATCGGGCGCAGAATCCCCTTCTCGACCAAACCTTGCAGCCACTTACGCGCAGTACGAAAATTGACTTCATAAAAATTAATAATATCCTTGGGACGCACTGGCCTTCCCAGGTTCCAAATCAATCGAAGCACTTCTTTTTCGTCAGCAGATAACGAAGGTCCCTTCCTGGATCGTACGAGATAAGGAGCTATCACCAGTTGGAGCAGTTTGCGGCATATTTCGGGTCGAGATTTCACATCGTCGAAAGAAAAATGAATGATGGTCCACCCCATCCCCGTCAAAAAAGTATCCCGATTTAACGAGTAGCTGAACTTTTCTTGGTCCATATCTCTTACATGGGTTTGAAAGCCATCGCATTCCAATCCAAAACGGCCATATGGCGGAAGGAAAGCTAAATCAAGAAATTGGGACTTCCGATTCCAGTCGAATATTTCGTATTCGGGATGCAAATGATTGAAGCTTCCAAACAACGGCCACCATACATTCTGGAGGAGTAGCTTTTCGCCATACTTATGCCCCCTTAGAAGCCTCCCTTTTCGTTCCCCTGACCGAATATCCAAATGATGTTGTATAAATTCCTGATGCACCGTTTCAAAATTCATCGTTATCAACCTTCTTTCTGCAAAAAAAGAACGCCCTCCCGCCATTCGGCAATTAGAGGACGTTCTTCGTCTAAAATGATTATATCATTAAATCTATAGCCCGGTCACGCAAACAGTCCCCTTCCGATCTAGTAGCGCATGACAAACAACAGTTTAGATCTAGGTCTATTAATCGAAACATTATTTACTCTAGCATCGTATATTAGGATGGGATTACTAGAAGATACTGGATAAGGGGTGCTTGCGATTGTCGACGAAGTCGGTTGGTGCAGCAGCGATAATTTTGGATGCCGAGGGACGCATTCTTCTGGTCAAGCATAGCTACGGCAAATGCAATTGGGAAATTCCCGGGGGCAAGTCCGAGAACCACGAATCCGCACAAGAAACGGCACAGCGGGAAGTTGCGGAAGAAACGGGACTTGATGTCCAAGCGGAGCGATTGACGGGCGTTTATTATGATCCGCAGTACGATATACATCATTTTGCCTTCCTCTGCAAAAATCTTAACGCTCGCAAGCCGGAGCCCAGCTCCCCGGAAATATTGGAATGCGGATACTTTCGCGAAAGTGAGCTTCCCAGGCCTATGAGCGATTTTACTTATCGACGTATACAAGATGCGTTGAACGCTAACAACAACCATTTGTTTCATAGTATCGGCCCTAGACAGTGGTTGGAGTAGAATACAAACTACGCTTAATCGAACGCCGGATGCCCCTACCATAGAGGAGGACTTATGAAAACTACCGTTTATATGGTCAGACATGCCGAATCGCCCTTCGCATTCGGTCAAGAAAGAACCAGAGGACTTTCGGAAGAAGGATTTCTTGCAGCGAAACGCGTCGCACAATTTTTTACCGATGTTGACATTCACTTTATTGCCTCAAGCCCCTACGCCAGAGCTAAACAAACCGTTCAATACGTTGCGGAACAAAAGGGCTTGGATATCGTCGAGTATGAAGAGCTGATCGAGCGTCCGATCAAAGGCTTGGACTATAAGGCGTCGTGGGACGTTTTGTATGAAGCCATTCGTGAATCTTTTACGGATAAGGATTTTTGTCTGGAGGGCGGCGAGCCCACACGAAAAGCGCAGCAGCGCTCGATTCCGGTAATCGAAGGCTTACTCGAAGAACGTCAGGGGCAAAATATAATTATCGGCACTCATGGCAATATCATGACGATCATCATGAATTATTTTGACGAAACATACGGATTCGAGTTTTGGGACAGCACCTCCAAACCTGATATTTACAAACTGACTTTTGAACGGAACCGTCTGGAGCAAGTCGAACGTTTATGGGACTGATCGGTCAACCGGTCAGGATGGAGTGTCAAGCAATGGAAACGGAGAGGATCGATATGATTGCAAATATTTGGACGGGAACCAAAGTCAGATTACGCCCGATTGAACCCGGCGACTGGGAAAAGTTTCATCAGAACGACCAAGATTCCGAAGGGGCCAGACTTTGCGATGCCGTTCATTTCCCGAGATCGTCGGAAGGTACGAAGGCGTGGGCCGAGCATCAGGCATCCCAAACGCCAAGCGGCGACAATATCATGCTGGCGATCGAAACGCTTGACGGAGAGCTGGTCGGCAGCATCAACACATTTAGCTCCGATACGCGGAACGGTACGTTTAAATACGGACTCGCCGTTTTCCGCGAGCATTGGCGCAAGGGTTACGCTTCGGAAGCCGTCAAGATCCTGCTAGGCTATTATTTTCGCGAGCTCCGCTACCAGAAAGCTACGGCGCATGTTTATGCTTTTAACGAAGGCTCCATCGCGCTGCATGAGCGTCTTGGGTTCACGCAAGAGGGACGGCTGAGAAATATGATTTTCACGAACGGACGGCATTATGACGAGTTGGTTTACGGGATGCTCAGCAGCGAGTATGAAAAATGGAAACAATAATTTTTGAATATGAATCAATTTCATAATACAGCACGCCATCTGATTTTGAATGCCAGCACTACTTTAATACGTTAAATCATTAAATTCTGTGTCTACTATCTTGACAGAGGTCCAAAGATAACAAAAGTAAATAAAACACGGATTTTATTAGATTGGAATGATAACATGAATTTAATGGAACTAAGAATACCACAAGGTTTCGCTATTTATTATAATAGGTTTTATGATGTTGAACCGATATCAGACCCCAATGAAGATGATTTCTTAACAAATTGGACATTCTTTACACAAGACCTACTTCAAATAAGTAAAATGGAACTTGAAAAAGGGAGTTGGAATGTACCTAAAGATGAAAATAGAAGGATACATATTGTTTTAGGGTGGCATCCAGATTCAAGAGCGAGCGGCGAGTATGGTTTAGCAATCACTAATGGGAAATGGGATACGCTAATGGAAATTAGTTCAAGGGATAGGTTTGAGATAAAACAGACGCTTGAAAAATGGTTAGAAAAGTTGAACGAAGATCAGAATTATTTAAAAAATGGTTGATGTTTAAGTTGACTTAAGCTTTATTTATCTTTAGAGGGCGGAATTAAGCGATCGTTTCAGGACATTCATCGAGCGGCATGAGGATCTTGAAGCGGTTTACCCCTACGGGGCGTTCAAGGCCAGGTGCGTCGACTATATTCAGCATCTCGTCATCCACGGATCTTACCATCGCGGCAATATTACGGCTATGCTCAGGCAACTGGGATGTCCGGGTACGCCTACCGATTTCGGCTTCTACTTGTATATCTTAACCCAATAATCGTTTTCGCCAGCCAAAAAGCAACCCGGGCATGATGTCCCAGGTTGCTTTTATTCATAATTGCACGATATGTTTTCACATCAGCCGATAAGCGCTTTAAACTCGGATACATGCAGCGAAAATAACACCAACAGCAAAATCATCAATAATAAAGCGGGAAATAGTTGCTTAAACGAATCTCTCACGCGCACATGCGACAACACGGCCCCCAGCATGATGCATGCAATCCATAATGCGGCGAGCGAAAGCACCCCTTCATGCCAAAAGCCCGCTACCAATCCGCCAACCCCTGCCAACATAAGAACGCCTGTAACCACTCTGAACCATTGCGGCAGCTTTACGTGCTCGAAAACCTCCACCTGCATTTTGGCACCGGCAATCTTGCTCAACCCGCTGAAAAGAAAGGCCAAGCTCAACAAGCTTTGAAGCACAACAGTTACTATTGTCATAAAAATGCCTCCATTTGGGATTATAAAATTAGAACGGCAACTTGTATCTATCGATTCCTCGCATGATTTCCTATCACTCGCTTGGCGCTTACGTGCGTTTCATGAACAGACTTACCTGCTTCAGTTTTTCGAAGGCACCTGCCCCGTCTTGACTCGAGAAGCCCCGAATTGAAAACGGTACAGTCCTAAAATGACCACGACCATCACGCACATGACGATAAAAATATTGCTGTACAAATAAGCGGCCTCATTCATCACAAACAGATTGAGATGCAACGAGGTAGACTTGCTGTCCAGCAGCTTTCCGATCACGCTCATCGAAATCGCGCCGGAGATGAAATTCAACATGGAAAACAGCCCCATGCCTACTCCCACCTGCTCCTTGGCCAGCGTCCGGGAAATCGTGTTCGACATGGCAATTTGCATGAACGTCTGACCCACGTTTCCTGCGATCAAAATAACCGAAATGACGTACGGCGATATGCCCACTAAAGTCGATAGCAGCGCAAAGCATAGGAGCAGCATGAGCGACGCGGCCGAGACGATATAAGCGTTGCCGCGCTCATCCGCCAGCTTCCCTCCCTTGCGCCCAAGCATGGCGGAAGCGATGGCAGCCGGAAACAGAACGAGTCCGATGCTTCCCGGAGTCAGGCCGTTCAAAGCAGCCAAATATTGCGGCGTCAAAAACGTGATACCGAAATTCATCGCCGTCGCGATAAACGCAATCAGCAGCCCGACGGTATAGTTCGTATTCCGGAATATGCCCGGCTGAATAAACGGATAGGATGCCGCCCTGATTCTTACGACGAAGAAGCCGAGCAAAACCAGTCCTCCTGCAAACAGCAGCCAGCTGCTTTGCGTGATGGCCAGCAAAAAGAGCGCAATCGACGCAGCCAGCAATCCGCCGCCGAGGAAGTCGATATGGCCGGCTTTACCTTTTTCGTCATCCATATACTTCCGGAAAAAGGGCAGCGTGACCAAGGACAGCAGCGAGAATAAAAACAACAGCCGCCAGCTTCCGAAGCTTGCGATCAAGCCCGCGACAACCGGTCCCAAGGCGCTGCCGAGAGCAAGCCCGACGGCGGATGTTCCAAGGGCTCTCCCCCTTTGCTCCGGAGCAAAATATCGGACGGGAATGATCATCGCCGTTGCAGGAAGAACCGAAGCGCCCGCAGCCTGCAGGATACGTCCTAGTATGATCATCCAATATTCGGAGGCAGCCATGCCGATAATAGAACCTGCCGCAAACAGGATAAGTCCGAACGTCAGCAAATCCTTGAGACGGTATCTGTCGGCAAGCTTCCCGAAAACGACCGATCCGATCGCATATAAGACCATATAACCGGTCATGATCCAGCTGACCTGTGAAGGAACAAGATCGAACTCTTCGCCGATTACAGGAAGAGCCACGTTAAACATCGTGCCGTTCATCACGGAAAATATCAGTGCGACGACGAGGATTCGCAACAATTTATCGCTATGATTCGCTGTCCCGGCGTTCATGGTTCCCCTCACTCTCCTTTCGTTAATCGTTATTTAAGAATCGGCAATCGACTCCATCTCCCCCATCTAACGGCCTGCCTCCAACATCGCCTTGTTTTTAGTGAGTTTACGTTATATTGAGTATGCTCACTATTAAATTAATACTGAGGATACACACTAATTCTTTGAATGTCAATACAATAAAGCTTGCCTGTGGTGGTTTCGCCAATCCGTACAAGTTATAATGAGATATTAAGATCGACCGGTTAGAACCAAGGAAATCGAAATAATCAAATGACAATAAGTCAAGGAGCCTAGAGGAATGATTATCGACTCGCAAGATCCTTCGGCAATCGACGTGATTCATGTGCTGGTTAGAGCAACTCATTATGTTCAAAGGGAATTTAATACGCAAATCACCGCTCTCGGCATGCCCTTTCAATTGTCGGGTCCGAGACTTCGCATGCTTTCCGTCGTCTCCGAAGCAGGCAAAATCCGCATGAGCGATTTGGCGGCCAATCTGGGGATCAAAGCCCGTACGGTCACCGATTTTGTCGATGCTCTCGAGAAAGAGAACCTTCTGTTTCGGACGCCCGATCCGGCGGACCGCCGTGCAACCCTTATTCAGCTGACGGAGCTCGCTCAATCCCATATCAAGCAAGTGCTTGCCATACAAACCGAAATCGCGGAGAAGCTCATGGAAAATCTGCCGCCCGAGCATCGCAAGCAGCTGATGGACGCCTTGCTTCTTCTTGTTGAAAATAAAGATCTGGACAATGCTTGCACGGCCGATCTGGAATGACTGCAGACGTCCTATACCGTTTTTCGCATTGCCGACGGCTGCAGCCGGTAAGCAAAAAACCCGCCCTAGGCGTATTGCCTGAGGCGGGTTTTTCATTTTATTTTTTTCACGATAAACGAAATTTTCGTCCCCTCTCCGAGAGTGCTGTCAATATGAAGGCCCTGGCCGTAAAGCTGCTTCAACCGCCGATCCGTATTGCGCAGACCGATTCCCGTTCCTTGAGCCGCTTGTCCGCTCAGCAGCTGCCGCACCTTGCGCTCATCCATTCCGACCCCGTCATCCTCAACGGATACTTCCACATGATCCTTATTTTCGACAATCCGGATATATACTTTGCCGCCTTCCGTACGTATCAAGACGCCATGCTTTACGGCATTTTCAACCAGCGGCTGGATGGTTAGCGGCGGAATATTCACTTCTATGTTCTCGTCGACTTCCAAAAAAATATGAAGCCGATCATCGAACCGTTCCTTCTCAATATACAGATAAGAGCGTACAAGATCCATTTCATACTTCAACGGTACGAGACGCTCCATATTTCGGAGGGTAAAGCTTGCCCGCAAATAATCGCCGAACACTTCAAGCAAGGTACGCATTCTCGTCGTATCGAATTCGCTCAGTGCGGCAATCGAGTTTAACGTGTTGAACAGAAAATGAGGCTGAATTTGAGCTTGGAGCCACGCCGCTTCCACACGCAATCGCTCGCGGAACGATTTCTTATTGTCCGTTAACGCGCGTACCCGCGATTTCAGCTCCCATGCATCAACCGGCTTGATTAAATAATCGTTTGCACCCGCCTGAAATCCCGCTTCGATATCTTCCGGCCGGCTGCGCGCTGTAAGAAGCAGGATCGGAAGCTCCGAAATTGTAAAATGCTCCCGAACATTGCGGGACAATTGATAGCCGGACATATGCGGCATCATAACGTCGGCAATCATCAAGTCCCATTCCCTCTCGGCCAGAAGCGACAAGCCTTCCTTTCCGCTCGTAGCTTTGACGACCTCGTAATTTTCGGATGAAAGAACGGTCTCCAGAATGCTCAGGTTGACAGGGTCGTCATCGATAACCAAAATGTAGGACCGCTCCTCGGCCCGTCCGGATATCGGCTGGAACTTGGAATCGGAATCTTCAGCGGCTGCCGCCGTTTCAAGCTCGACAACAGGGGCTTGAACGGAAGAAATCGCAGTATCGATTTGCGGAATCGCAGCATCGGATAACGGCAAAGTAAACGTAAATACGGAGCCGCGATCCGGTATGGAGCTTGCCGATATCGTGCCTTGGTGCAGCTCCACCAGCTGCTTGCATATACTTAACCCGAGCCCAAGTCCGCCTGCTCCTTCCGCATAGTCCGAGCCGCCTTGCTCATAGGGCTCGAACATCCTCCCTAGCGTCGCTTCATCCATGCCGATTCCGGTATCCGAAACAAGAATGACGGCTTGGCCATCCTCCACTCGGGCATCTACCGTAATCGTTCCCTCATTCGTAAATTTCACAGCATTATGAAGCAGATTAAACAAAATTTGAATGAGACGGTTTTCATCGGCAATCACACGAGGGAACACAGCCGGGATATTATTGACCAACAGGACCTTTTTGCCTTCCGTCATTAGGCGCACCATATCGCAAACGCCCGAAGCAACTCCCTGAATCCGGACGTTCGTAAGCTGCAGACGTACCCGATTCTCCTTAAGTCGTGTAATGTCCAGCAAGTCATTCAGTAAGAAGGACATTCTTTTGCCTACGGAAACGAGCATTCTTATGCTTTCCCGGTTCCGGCCGTCGTTCAAGATGCCGTTACTGACGAGCAGCGTTTGTGCGATATTGAGTATGCCGTGAAGCGGATTTCTCAACTCGTGTGAAGTATTGGCCAGGAATTGGTCTTTTCGCTTGTCCTCCTCCAGCAACTTTTCCGCAAGCTTCGCCGTTTGGGCGGAGCTTCGCAAATAACGCCTAAACCAGTATGAAGCAAAGGCGATAAAGGCGGCAATCATGTCGAAAGGGTAATACCCCATCTCCATTGGCCCCAAGTTTTTGATCGCCCCCCATATAATGTTTAAGCTAACGGCGGACATGCCGAGCAGAATAAATATTACATCTTTATGTCCCCTAATCGCAGTAATAAAAGCGAGCAAAGGAACGATTAAAAAGGGAACAAGCACGATCGCAAAATGAAAGTAACCGGCAAGCTTCAGCCAAGCGATCGGCAGGAACGGAACGAAGGCTGCATAAACCGCACATATAGCCGTATACGAACGCAGTCCCTTGACGATCTTGTACTCCGGTAAAAGATGTTTGGCATATTGAAAAATAAAAACGGCTATTCCGAGATAAACCAGATAGTAGATCCTAAAAGCGCTGTCATAGTCGATCGGCAGCCAAACCAGCAAAAGCCCGTTGTCGTCGATGAGAATCGACGTGATCGTACAAATAATCAGCAGGAAGAAATAGAGCAGCGCCTTCTCGCGAACCCCCATGAAATATAAAATAACGGCATATACGGCGTGCAGCAATAAAATTAAGCATACGGTTACTTGCAGCCCTGCAGAAAACCCGGCGGCACGATTGACCGCCAAATCGCTGCCGAACTTTATCGGCCGGTGCATGCCGCCTGCACGCAACTCATCGTAGTTTGCAACCTGAACGATAAGCTCGATCTCGCTCCTATCCGTCGCAAAGGTCGCCGAATAAGGGACTCTGCGGGGCGTATACGCATCCTCATCCGCAGCCGGCTGTCCGGAATTCGCCACTAACCGTCCGTTCACATAAAGCTCGGAGGACGCAGGGATGGCAGGGACTTGAATGCCGTAAATTCGCTCCTTATCCGGTTGAACCTTAATACGCAGACGGTAAGAACCGTAACCGAATGTTGCGCTCCTCTCATCCGACATAAACCGGTTCCACATCTCGGGAATTTGAACAAACTCGCCGTCGGGTTGCCCGGAATAATCCGTTTCTTTGTTTTCCAGCAGCAGCCGATGCGGGTAAAATTCCCATTCGCCGTTCAGCGCCACCGTACGGTTCGAGCCGAAATCCCAATTTCGCAAATCCAATTGTCCTTGCACGGCTTGCCCGTCTGCAGAGGGCGCGATAAGCCCAATCCAAAACAGCCGCAAGCCGGTAAGCGCAGCTACGAACAAAACGGTTATAAGCAAAACTCTTTTCATCGTCGTCATCGATAAACCGCGCTGCCTGGTCTTCCCAACAGCATCGTCTCCCGACTGCAAAACAAATCCGGCGTTCTCATGCGATCGCTACTCCGTCCGCTCCCGCTGCTCCTCCGACCGTTGATATTCCACATTGCCTGCTTCATTTATGGTTATCCCCTCGTCCATGTGTACCCTTTCTGTAAAACTTCCTCTCCCAGTGTATCATAGCGGCCGTCAATTCTTCCTCTATTTTCCGAAGAACGGAGTCTTAAACAACAAGACGAAATACCGCAGCATCGTAACGACCTCCGAAATATTTTCGCTTATTGACGGGCGAACCCGAGAAATGTTTCAAGCAGATAACGACCGACCAGACAAAAAAAGAAGCCGTACTCCGCTGATTCAGCGAGTTTTTGGCTTCTGATTGCGCTGCATTGCATGTCCGAACCCTGTGCTGCAAAGACGCAGCGCGGACGGCTAGACCGCTCGGCTACCCGATTTCACCTATCGTCAACACTACCGGACAATGGTCGCTGCCCATCACATCGCAAGCGATCTCCGCGTCGATCAGCGAAGAACCGAGTCTCGACGAAGCCAGGAAATAATCGATCCGCCATCCGACGTTCCGCTCTCTCACCTTCGGCATATACGACCACCAGGAATAAACATTTTCCCGGTCCGGGTAAAGATGCCTGAACGTATCGATGAAGCCGGCCTCCAGCAAATCCGTCATTTTGCCCCGCTCCTCCATCGTAAAGCCGGAGTTGCCCATGTTCGACTTCGCATTTTTCAAGTCGATCTCCTGGTGGGCGACGTTCAAATCTCCGCAAACGATGACCGGCTTAGCCGAGTCCAGTTGTTGCAGGTATGCCCGGAAACGGTCCTCCCATTCCAGTCTGAATGGCAGCCTCGACAAATCGCGCCTTGCATTGGGCGTATACACAGTGATGAAATAGAAGGTTTCAAACTCCAGCGTAATGATCCGCCCCTCCGGCTCCCCGTCCTCTTCCATACCGTATCGAACCGAAACCGGCTTCAGCCTCGTAAAAATAGCCGTACCGGAATAGCCCTTCTTCTCGGCATAATTCCAATACTGCGCATATTCCTCTCCCAGCTCCAGGCTGAGCTGCCCTTCCTGCAGCTTCGTCTCCTGAATGCAAAATATATCCGCATCGGACGCTTTGAAATAATCGAGAAATCCTTTGTTCACGCATGCTCTCAGGCCATTTACATTCCACGATACCAGCTTCATGATTGTCGGTCTCCTTGCTCTTCTATCAGTCTATGATTCCAGTTTACCATAGCGGCTTTTCCGATGAGAGACTTTCGCAGAAAAAGACCATTGTCAACTTAGTAAACATTAATGTATATTAAGTTTAATAAACCTTTGCAGACGAGGATGTGAGATCCAATGATAACTCATTATGCCGGATTGCAGCTGCAAACCGTATCGCTCCCAAGCGTGCGCCATTTTTATCATGAGCAAATGCGTTTCCCGATCGCGTATGAAACGGATAACCGCATCGCGTTTCAGCCGACGCCTCATGTCACCTTAACGTTCGTCGAGGCTTACGAGCCCGTGACTCCCGTGCACATCGCTTTCGAAGTTCCTATGAGCCGATTCGCCGAAGCGGCAGCCGAGCTGCGAAAAACGCAAGCCGTCATTCAGAAATGGCCGGACGGCAAGGAAATCGACGTTTTCGAAACGGGTGAAAACATATACTTCCGCGACTGCGACGGCAATTTGCTGGAGCTTATCGCGCACCGCTATCTGAAGGAGGACGTCCTCGCTCCCACCGGTCCGTTCCATATACTCTATCTCCGCGAAGTCGGCTTTCCCGTAGACAGCGTCCCGGCATTTCGCGAATGGCTGCGGCAGCTGCTCGGCATGAAGCTGGATAAGGTTTCGGATGAATTTACGTTCGTCATCGGCGGAACCGCTCATGCCGTCGTGGTGTCGAAACGCAGGAAATGGATTCCGGTATCGATGCTCGCCCTCCCGCCTAAAATGGAAGTTACGTTAGGTGTGTCCTCGTACGCTTTCCTAGCGGAGGTTAAGTCGCTGCTGCATATGCAGGACAATTGCAGCTTCAGCGAAACCGGTACGGGACTTCGCCTTAATAAAGACGGTTATACTCTGCACCTGACCGCACAAACGGCTTTCGACCCCGAGCTGCCGGCTCTGTTGAACTTGCCTTTTTCGTGAAGGCGTTGAACGATTATATGCATCGCCGGCTCGCAGCCGCCTACTCCGCCAGCTTCAACAGGACGACGCAGCAGATGATGCCGGCGATGCAAAACAAACGGACGGGACTCTTCGATTCCTTGTAAAAAAGCATCCCAACTACGGCTGCACCTACCGTCCCGATCCCCGTCCATACGGCATATGCCGTAGACAACGAGATCGACTCCAGTGCCGCAATAAGCAGCTGAAAGCTGATGATGAAGCCCCCGATGAGAATGATATTGTTCGGCCAATTATTTTGAACCGCCACCCGTTTGATTCCGATAACGCCGACAACCTCGAGCAGACCCGCAGCGATCAGCAGCCACCATGTCATCAGGCCCCCTCCTTTCCGCTTGTCAGCTTTAGCCCGATAATGAACGCCAGAAGCAGCAGGACGATAAGGACCTTCAACGGGCTGATGGAACCGCCGCTGAAAACCGCCTCCACCGCAACCGTACCGATCGTCCCAATGCCCGCGAACACGGCGTACGTCGTTCCTACCGGCAGCACCTTAGTCGCTCTAATAATCAGATCGAAGCTGACCAATAGCGAAATAAGTACGACGACGGACGGCACCGCTTCGTATTTGAAGCCCGAAGCCCACACGATTTCAAGCGCCCCGCCGATAAAAACGTACGCCCACGCCCGGTTTTTGCTTAGTGGTTTCGTCGGTTTTGTCGGTTTTGTCGGTTTTGTCGGTTTTGCCGGTTTTGTCGGTTTTGCCGCTTTTGCGGATGACGCAGTCGTTTCCGCATCTGTTTTTGCTTGGGCATTTGCTTTCGCATCCGCTTTTGTCTCGGATTCTGCTTCCGCTTCTACTTTTACGTCTACTTTTGCCTCAACTCCCGTTTCTGCCTCAGCTCCCGCCGGTTCTGTCTTTCCTGCCGGCTTTTCCGTCATTCGCGATCCCTCCCGCCATTTTGAGCCGGATTTCCTTTGCTCTCCTGCTCTCTCCGTAAGTACTCCTCCACAATACGATCGATGTAAGCCATCGTGTCTTCGCTGAGCCCGAGCGTTTTCTCGCTTTGCCCCGGCTCCGGCCGCACCCAATCCCAATATCTCTCCATCAGCTCATAGTTGTCCTGAAAAAAATTCGCCCCGAGCTCCAGCAATTGCGCCGCCAGTTTCATCGAAATGTCCGACTCTGGGGGCTCATCCCGGTGCGTATGAACCTCGCGCAGCAGCTTAACCCAAGCCGTCGTGCGCGGGTCGTCCTCTTCCAGGCTTGGAAGCCCTTCGAGTATCGGGATTTCCGCATCCGTAAAATGATTCCGGCGAGCCGAAGCCCGAAAATGCTCTGCAGCCTCGGCGCCGTTCTTCCGGATATGCTGGATGTACAGCAGCAGTTCTTCCGCCGCAACGTCCCCGCGCAGCTCCAGCGTGTGCAGCGTCGTGTGAAGCACGCGGTCCAGCATTTTCAGCCGTTCCTGCTCCTTTCGCACTTCCGCGATTTGCATCCGAATGGCATCGATCCATTTATCGGCAGTCGGAATACCCCGCTCGTCTTCCAAAACGTTTTTGATCTCAGAGAGCGTAAAGCCAAGTTGCTTCAAAGTCGTAATATGATGAAGCCGAATAACGTCTTCCTTGCCATAATACCGATAACCCGCCCCCGAAACGACCGAAGGCTTCAGCACGCCGAATTCATCGTAATAACGCAGCGTCCTGATGGACAGTCCGGCTTCTTTAGCCAGTTGACCGATGCGGTACATCTTCATCGCCTCCTGCCTAATACTAAACCGTAACGTATAGGTGAGGGTCAAGCGTTTTGCTGAAACAGTATGCCTATGTACTGACGCCAATGAAGTACCCGTATCGCTTCGCTCTTGGCTAGTGCAAGTTGACGCAGGATGTCTCGGTAGATTAACGTTAAGTGCAGTGGACAGGTCGAGCTCGAAAAATCGATCGCAAACAATAAGGAGGCCCTGTATGGCAATTTACATTGGGCTGCTGCGAGGCATTAATGTCGGCGGCAAAAATAAGATCAAAATGGCCGATCTGAAAAGCTCGCTGGAAACGATGGGGCTCAGCCGCGTGCAAACCTACATCCAGAGCGGCAACGTTCTTTTCGAATCGGAGGAAGAAGCGGAGACCCTGACAAAACGGATCGAGCTTGAGATCAAAACGGTTTTCGGCATAGCTGCCGCCGTCGTCTTAAGAACGGCCCCGGAGCTGGAGCGGATCATCGCAAGCTGCCCGTTCGACGCAAATGCTTTGTCGGAGGGCGAAAGCATTCAGTTGACTTTGTTGACGGAAACGCCCGCACAGGAAAAAATCGCCCTTTTGTCGGAAGGCAAAAGCGACATCGACGAATTCCGCATCGCAGGGCTTGAGATTTACCTGCTTTTCCGCCAAAGCGTGCTCGATTCCAAGCTTGCCGCCAACCTGCAGAAGCTGGGTTCTATAGCGACCACGCGTAACTGGAACACAATCGTCAAGCTTGACTCTTTAGCAAAGGCAATGGAAGCTTGATCATTAGCGGCTAGAAGACACCGGCAGGCCGGGCTTCCCTAAGGAAGACCCGGCCTGCGCTCGCTTGTTGCATTTGCCGCTTCTATCGTCCGCGTTCGGCTACGCGCCATGCTGCGCTCCGTGTCTCACAGGCGAAAGGCACTTGCGGCTGAAGTTACCGCTTAGCCAGCTCGATAATATCCTTCGGCTCCAATAGTTGCCGATCGTGACCTCTTTTTGCCGCATGAATCATCGCCGTCCCAAGTTCCCGCAAAGTAATGAAATGCTTCGGCCACAAACGCTTTACAGCCGGATACAACCAGGAAAACGCGGAATAGTATTTGTGGGTGTTTCTGAGCCCCTTCGTCGGATGTATGTAACCCGGCCGAAACATATACGCCCCTCTGAACGGCAGCCGCATAATCGCGTTTTCCGTTCTCCCTTTCACCCGCGCCCACATGCTTTTCCCCTGCTCCGTACTGTCCGTCCCCACGCCGGTTACGTAACAGAACACCATATCCGGATTCAGCTTCGACAACAAACCCGCCGCATGAAGCGTAAGGTCGTAAGTCAATCGCGTATATTCGGCCTCCTTGAGCCCGACCGACGAAACGCCCAGGCAAAAAAAGCATGCGTTATACGGCCGCAGCCGATCCTCAATCGGCGTAAGATCCCAAAAATCGCCGTGCACGATCTCGGTCAATTTGGGATGCGTGACACCGCAAGGCTTCCGGCCGATAACCAGCACCCGTTCGACATCGGAGCTTGCCAAGCATTCGTGCAATACTCCTTCCCCCACCATCCCGGTCGCCCCTGTAATGATCGCGCTCACTTTGTTCGAAGCCGAATTAGGCTGCGTATGCATACGTTTCCTTCTTTCTCGTGGAAAATGATCGAATTTTGCGCCTCATTAATCGCCTTCCATTACCGCGTAATCTGTCGGCCGCAGTCGGCAACGAACCGGCGAGCGGGGTCAACGAGATCACCCCTGCTCTATTATCCTCATTTTATCGTATCGTATAGCCGGATTTCTATGTCTTCCTCTTCCCGGTATCCCAAAACATCGGATATTTCCAAATGCCACGCGCTTTGCATTCTTGTATGCCCGTTTTGCGCAATCCATTCGTGAAGAATCTCATATGTATGACTGATCCTAGTGTTCGGGCCGATATGCTTAATGACCGCATATTTCTGGGGAGGAACGGTGAGCTCGGTCAAACCTGCGGGAATGTCTTCAAGCTTGCTGACCTCCACGCATACCCAGTAGCCGTCTTCCTCAGGCGTAAGCTCCTGGACGACGAAAGCCCCAATCATTCTGGCCGGCTGTACGAGATGTTTGATTTCTTCAAGCCTTTCCTTCAAAGCTAACGTGGCCTTTGGAATTTCCGCAGCATACCGATCACCCGGACAAACGACTCTTATTCCGACAAGCTTCAATTCTTCAATCTCTGTAACATGAATCCCATACGTTTCGCTAATCATATAGTCGGCCTCTTTTCTATGATTAATATAATAATTCCACAGCTCTAAAACGAACCAACCGCAATATTCTCTTCCCCCGCCATCTCCTCTAGTTTAGCCTTTAAGCCGCTCTTCTCCGCTGGAACAACCTTGATCCGATTCCCGTCAGGATCGACGATATGCAGACTCATTTGCCCCGACTCTACATCTATCCGTTCATCTGCTGTGTGTCCTTTGCTTGCCAGTTGCTCATGCAGTGTCGCAATATCGTCGGCTTGCAAGACCAGGCATTCCTGGACATGCCCTGCATCGTCCTCAAAATGAAGCGCCGTCCTTTCCTCATGACGAAACAAGAAAAAACCGAATTCCTGCACATCGGAATACCCGAACCTCTCCTTGTAGAAAGGACCGGTTTTGGCAATGGCCAAC
Organism: Paenibacillus contaminans; assembly: GCF_003285015.1. Taxonomy (GTDB): domain Bacteria; phylum Bacillota; class Bacilli; order Paenibacillales; family NBRC-103111; genus Paenibacillus_V; species Paenibacillus_V contaminans. Next base: position 16,492 of record NZ_QMFB01000005.1, read on the forward strand.
TGGTCGTCGGGCTCGCGAATCAACTGAAAACCGAGCACATCGGCATAAAATCGCGCGGACTTGCGCACATCGGAAACGGGGATTTCCAGATTGAAGATCGCCTCGACCTTCGTATGTCCCAAAGGTAGCTCCCCGTCGTTGGCTTGAATCTGGACGATATTGCCCGACGGATCCCTCGCCTCGAAGAAACGTCCGCATCCGTCTTCTTCTTGGTCGGCATGCGGCTGCGTAACATGGGCGCCCGCCGCCGCCATTTTATCCCTCAGCCCTTCCAGATTGGATGCGTGCATCATGACCATGCTGCGGTTTCGGCCGTTTTTGACATAATTGAGCCGATGCTTTGAAGCTGTCTTGGTCAAAATAAGCTTCGGATGCAGCACCGCGCCATTTTCGGTAACGGCTAATTCTGCAGACGCCTCGCTTAGGTTCAAAATCGTCAACCCGAGATGCTCCGCATACCAGGCTGCCGAAGCTCCCACATCCGCCGCCGGCATATGAATCGCAAGCAGCCGCCTTATTTTGCCTTGTGCATGACGAAAAGTGAATGCCATCGGATTCCTCCTCTTTACTTGCAAGCTCATCACGAGGATAAACGGCTTCGTAAGCATAAGCTGGGAAGCGCACGTTTACCGTTGAAGTTCTGCTTATGTGTTAAGAAACGACTGTTTGCGGCCAAACCAAACATCCTTTAGAAAAAAATCACGAGGTTACCATAAAGCGATTCCCATCGGGATCTTCGAAATAAAACGTCAGCTTTCCGTTTATGTATTTCAGTTTGCTTACCGTAATTTGCCGCTTCGCCAAGCCGAGATACGAGCGGCAAATCGCCTTCGGATCGCGAAGCCTGAACGCTTCAACGAGCGCTTCGAAATCAAGCTGCGCCGGATCGCCGGCTTGTTTCGATACGGAGCTTTCCATACCCGTTCGCGCCAGCTTTTTGAGTTTTTGCCGGGCCCGCCCTAATGCAACTTGGACGCTTCCTTCCGTTAAGGACAAAAGCTCCGCCGCTTCTTTCGCCGTAAAATCGAACACATCCATAAGCAAAAGAATGACCGTAGACCGCGCAGGCAGCCGATACGCCAAATCTTCCAAAAGCTCCCGTGTAGATAACTGCGTGTCGATACCCGGAACATTCATATGACCGTCGTCCAGCGGCTCGGAGGAGAGCTTGCGCTTTTTCAGCTTATCCTTCCAAGCATTCAGCGCGATTTTGTACAAGTAAGCATTGCTTAATTCGATAGAGGGGTTGGCCTGCCTCAAGTTATGAACCTTCAAGAGAACATCCTGAGTCAGATCCTCGGATTCCCAGCTGTCCGACGTTATTTGCATACTGTACCGGTAAATACGCTGTTTCAATGCTTGCAGATCGAGGCCGAGCTGCGGCATTTGCATCCTCCTTCCCTTTTCCCGCCATACTCCGTTCTTACCGATTACTTCGGGGCTGCCGCTTCCGCTCATTGTTCGCTGGGAAAGAAGGTATCCGCATATTCAGCCAAGAACCGCTCATTGGCCGCTTGCAGTTTTTCCTGATACTTTCGATAGGAGTCGCTTACGATTTTCATGTTAACGATAAATACATCGTAATAGCCGTTTGTTTTTTGAAATTCCAGGAGCGCTTGCTGCAGCCTGTAAGCCGGACTCGATTCATACTCCTTGGAATTGCGGTACAACGCATAGCTCACCAATGTTTCCTTGTGCTCCGCTATAAACCGATCAATGTCATCGATAGCGGAATTCATGGCTTCATCCATTTCTTTCAGATCGGTTTTGCTCAATGATTCGAATACGTCTGTCACATACCGCTGCAAATCCGCCGGCAGCTCCAAGGGATCGGCCTGATCCAGAAACTCGACAATCCGATGATAGGCCTCTATTTTATCGCCGTTATCCAGCTTTTCGTCCAAAAACTTTCCGAAATGGATATACAAATACTCTCCATATACCCCGGGAAACGCTTGAAGCAGCTTGTCTTTCATATTGACCGTTCCCTCAAGCCTGTCATCAATCTCATGAAATATTTCCTCAAGCGAAGTATCGCTCTCCAGTAAATATTGTAAGCATTCGTACTGGGCTTGAGCTTGCCGAATCGTCATTTCTTTTTGGGCTTTATATTGCTGCAGGAGTTTCCGCCTGTCGCCACTCATGATAATTGTCTTGATATCGGAGATACTCATGCCCAATTTTCGCAATACGGCAATTACTTTCAGAATACCGACATCTTTTTCCTCAAATTTCCTGTAACCGTTATGATCATATTGTAGCGCAAGAAGTCCCTGCTGTTCATAATAATTTATCGCTTTTTTCGTCAGGCCGCATGTTTTCATAACTTCGCTTATAAGCATCCGAATCATCACCTCAGCATCATTGTAGTCCGTTCCCCAAGGTCCCAGTCAATAACGTATGGAAAAACTCCAGCCTGTCGTGCATCTTTCCTATCAAAAAATTCGTAGTATGGTATGTCAAAAGAAAGATGAGAAAATAAAACGATCGAAAGCTCGAAAGCAAAGAGAGGATGAACATGAAAGAAGAGCGATTAGTCATCGAAGCGCAGCAGGGCAGCGAGGCGGCCGTAGAACTGCTTATTCGCCTGACTTATGACGATATCTATCGATTTATCCGCTGGAAGGTTCATGACGCCGAGCTGGCCTGGGATTTGGCTCAACAAACCTATGAGAAGGCGTGGAAAAAGCTGAACGCGTACCAAAGCGAGCAAGGGCGTTTTCGGGCATGGCTGCTTGCGATCGCCCATCATGTCTGTATCGATCATGCCCGCAGCAAATCGGCGCGGCAAGCCGGCTTGCACGACCATTTGTCCGATGAAGTGCCGAACAAGGATGATTTTCTGGAGGGCGTGCTTATGCGCGAGGAGCTCAAGGAAGTATACGCGGCCATTCGCGGCTTGCCGGACAATCAACGCGACGCGCTGCTTTTAAGATATAAACATGATCTAAGCTTCGGGGAAATGGCCGCCGTTACCGGCGAGTCCGAATCAACCGTGAAATCGAGAGTCAGACGCTCGCTTATTCGACTGCGGGACATGCTTATGCCTTCCGCCGAAGCCCGTTTGTACAAGAAGGGGGAGAAACAATGAAGGATCAAAAAGGAAAACCGGACGGCTCGTTCCCGCGGCCCCGGTATCATACGGATGATATGACGGAAGATTTGTCTGATAATATGGCCGACGATTTGACGGACGAATCGCTCGAACAGCTTGCGCGTAAAATTGCCCTTCTGCCGGGGCCTCCCCCGCCCAGCGGCTTCGTTGAGGCAGCGATGGCGAACTGGAGAAAATCGCAGCGCGTACTGTCCCCGCCCGCAAAACCTGCTCCTTTCGGCTTTCGGCAAAAGGCGCAGACTATATATGCTCAAGGCTTTTGGAAGGATATTGTGCTGGGACTGCTCTTGTTTGCCGGAGGGATTCTTTTTCTGCTGGTTACGCATCCGGTTCCGTCTACCTTGATTCTCCCTATAGTCGGCTGCATTCCCATGCTTGTCGTCTTATCCAATACGGCCCGGCTTGCCCATTGCGGAATGAGCGAGCTTACCCGAAGTCTCCGCCTTCCGCTTCAATGGTATGTGCAAGCCAGATTGCTGGCCATAGGCATGGTTTCGCTCGTTATTAATGGAATTGCCCTGTTCGTGCTTTATCCGGCGGAGGAAGGCGCGCTTATGCTGCGGCTCGCGCTGCTGTGGAGCATCCCGACGCTTCTCAACACGGCTGCCGCTCTGAGCATTGCCGCACGCATTCGCAACTTCGGCCAACTTGCCGCTATGCTCGTCCTGCTTCCCGTGTTCTGGCTGATCTTGCTTACTAACCAGCCGGTTATTAACTGGACGGCATCAATCGATATCTTGCGGCTGGGGGGATTGGCGGCTCTGGCGGCTCTTCTATTGGGAGGAAGTCTAGTGATTAACGGGAGCTATTTGAAAAAAGGAGGCTTTCTGCATGGAGCTTGAACTGCGTAACATCCAGCATCAATACGGCAAAAAACGGATTTTGCAAAACCTCTCCCTAACGCTGACGCCCGGCGTGTACGGTCTTCTCGGGCCGAACGGCACGGGAAAAACGACGCTGATGCGAATTATCGCCGACGTGTTGTATCCGACAAGCGGGCAAGTTCTGCTGAACGGGCAGGACAAAAATAAAATAGGCGACCTGTACCGCGCTCAAATCGGTTATCTTCCGCAAGATTTGGGGATGTATAGTCATTTTACGGCGCGTAAGTTTCTCTACTTCATTGCCGCTCTGAAAGGACTGTCCAAAGAAGAAGCCGGCGAACGAATACAAAGCTTGGCCAAAATCGTCAATCTGTCCGGCCAGCTGGACGTCAAATGCGGCAAATATTCCGGCGGGATGAAGCGTCGTCTCGGCATTGTGCAGGCTTTGCTCAATAATCCGCGGATTTTGATTTTGGACGAGCCGACGGTCGGCCTTGATCCGATGGAACGCGTTCGCTTCCGAAACCTGATATCCGAAATATCCGGCGATCGCATCGTCATTCTTTCCACCCATATCGTGCCCGACATCGATCATATCGCCAAGCGCGTGTTTCTAATGGGACAAGGCAGCATTTTGCGGCAGGGAACGATTAAGGAGCTCCTCTCCGAGGTACAGGGCGAAGTATGGCAGGTCGTCGTGCCCGGACGATTGCTGGCGCAAATCGAGGAGAAGGGCACCGTGGTCAACATGCTGCAGCTGGATTCCGGGCTGGAATTGCGGGTTGTCGGCAAGCAGGCGCCCCATCCCGATGCGATTCAGGTCGCACCTTGTCTGGAAGACGTCTATATGAGCTATTTCCGCTCGCCGGATACCGAAAAAACGCCCCTGAAGGAGACTTCATTCCGATGAAACAGTTGGTCGCGTTCGAGCTGCGTAAAATTTTAATCGTCAGAGTTTGGGTGGCCATGGCCGCTTGTTTGGCGATCGCCGCCGTTTATTTCACGGATCATTATCCGTCCGGAATGAATAGCATTTTGGCTGTGGAGAAAAAAAAACCGGAGCTTGTAGCCGCTCATATCGGACCGGTTCAAGCCGATCTGGCCGGGAAGTATGCGTTTCGGCTGAAGGAGGAGTACGCGGAAACCAGCATCGGGACGGATGAAGAGAAGCTCTACCGCATTCTGGAGCAAAAATATGCCTCGGCCGCTTATCGTGCGGATCTTTTTAACAAGAGCCTTACCCAGTTAAGTCAGAAGAAGATGCAGTTGGAGCCGCAAAAAGCGGAAGCCCCCTACCTATACAACGATGCCGCAAAAAAGCTGAGCATGATGGAAAAAGTCGATCCGCCGGGCTTTTATGTAACGCGAGATTGGGAGCAGCTGTTTCTGTTTATTTCCGGCAGTCCCGGCCCCGGCCCGCTGTTTATCGGCTTTGTGATTGCACTGGCGCTCGCGCCGCTTTATTCGGGGGAAGCCGGATATCGTATGGATGCCCTTATATTGTCCAGCAGGCATGGAAGACGGCGCATCGTTGCTGCAAAGCTGACGGCAGGCTGGTTGTTTACGGCCGGCTGGGTCACCGTTTTTTATGGCATATGCGCGCTGCTGAGCTGCCTGCCTTTTCGCTTTATCGGGTGGAACGCGCCGCTCAACAGCCATTATCTCTTCGATGAAACGCCGTATGCGCTAAATCAGCTTCAAGGCTTTCTCTTGCAGTACCTGATCGCTTTAACGGCGGCTAGCGCGTTTTTTCTGCTGACGGCGTTGATCTCTGCAGCCTTCAAGAGCAGCATGAGCAGTCTCGGCTTGGCATTAACCATGGTCGTTATTCCGCTCATTTCATTCCCCGGGCTTCTCGGCAAAATGATGCTGCTGTTTCCGGCCAAGGTGATGTGGAGCAGAAGCTTGATCGACCAATACATGTCGTACAACCTTTTTAATACTCCTGTCCTCTACTTGCCCATGGCCTTAATCGTCATGGCGGTGCTGGCCGCTATCGTCATGCCGCTCATCCCCAAGGCGTTTGAACGCCGGTTGAAGGTGTAGGCTAGGCAGATGAAAAAAAGAGCGCCGGGATCATTCCCCGAGCGCTCTATCATAATCCTATTGCTTTAGAGCCTGAGGCGCCCTTCTCATGAATCTTTCGGCGTCCCTTTCAAAGCCGTATTGTTGATACAGCCCGTGAGCATCTTTCGTCCCCAAAATCCCGGTCATCCACTCGAATTCCGGAGCGTTCGTAATAACCTCGACCAGCTTCTTGGATATTCCTTGTCCGCGGTACTCCTCCAGAACGAATACATCGCACAAATAATACATGGTAGCGCCGTCCGTAACGATCCTTGCAAAAGCAATCATTTTATCCTTATCGTATACGCCGTAACAAACGGAATTTTCGATCGATTTCTTAATTTTCTCGGGAGATCGTTTACTCGCCCAATAGCTCGAAGCTAAAAAATCCAACACCGTCTGCACGTCAATCCGCCGTTTATCGTCGCTGATGACATACTCCTTATACTGAAGCTCCATGTGTCTCCCCCGCCCTTCAGCTTCCTTGTTTCTCGCCTCAAACAGCTCTATCAAGGATAATACGATTCGTTAGCAAGACAATTGAGAGACTTCGGCGTTTCAACACGGCCATTTCAGCCGAAAGCTCCCTTTATTAGCTCAACAAATCGAGAACCTGCAACGACTCGTCCCCGCCTGCTCTAGCGTGATTGATCAAAGGAATCCCGTGAGGGCCAATAGCATCCTTTAGGCTCGGATTGTCCGCAAGCATCGCTTTTACGATTTCCGCCTTGCCTAACATAGCCGCTGCGAATAAATCAATACGGGCTCCGTTCTCCAGGAGGAAAATAGCGATGTCTTTTCTCCCCATGTGCGCTGCGGCGCCAAGAGCCGTTTCCCAATCGCCGTTCCCCCAGTCCCAAGCTGCATTGACAAGCCCCGGTTCTTGTTCGAGAAGCTGCTTGACTCTTTCCAAGTCGCCATGAGCGTTTCCGACAAAATCTTTAACCAAATCAGGCTGAATCGCTTGTTTGTTTTCCATGGCTACATTCTCCTTTAATCGTTCCTTTATTTTAATAGAGCAGCTGCCTCTTGATGCTCTCTGCTTATTGCAACTTCGCAGGGAGTTTCACCTTTATCGTTTTTAGCCGATTTATCCGCTCCCGCTTCTATCAACATCTTGATCATGGACACCCGGCCGAAATAAGCGGCAACGTGAAGGGTACTAAATCCCGGCCGCCATTTCCCTTCGCATTTTATGTCCAGGCCCGCTCCACTCTCGATAAGCAGCTTAACGATGTGCTCATGATTCCCGGCAATGGCCGCGTGGATCGCCATATTGTTCAGATTGCCGTCTTTGCTTCTTGCATTTATGTCCGCGCCTTGATCCAGCAGAAGCTTCGCCGTATCCTCATTGCCAAAATGAGAAGCCAGGCCCAAAGGAGTGAAGCCATCCATACTATAGCTTCCGATCAGCTCGGGAGAATCGGCGAGCCATTCTTTCACTCTTTGCGTGTTGCCGACAGCCGACGCTTCAAAAATGCTCAATTCGGCTCCGCTGCTTACCAGCAATTCTTTTATCTCTTGCGATCGGTAATAAGCCGCCATCAGTACTGCGGTTTCTCCGGAATTGTTTTTCGCGTTAATAAGATTCGAATCTTTCTTGATCAGCTCCGCAACCTTATCCAAGTTATTGATTTTTACCGCATCAATCATTTCATTGCGCAATTGCTGAACATGATCCGCTAGCGCTTTGGCTTTCATAAGCAGCTCTCCAGAGGCTTGAATACCCGCACTTATAAAATGCGAGACCGCTCTTGAACGGTTTGATTCAAGACCCGATTCCACAAGCAGGTCAACGGCCTTTAACGAAACCTCATCTAATCGAATCGAAATCACGATACTTTGCTTTTTATCGGACATTGCAATCTCCAATTGATAGTTGTAATTTTTATTACAAAATTACAATACCATATTTTTCTAAGCGATTCAACCTCGGATGTATACTTGACTTAAAGTTCTCCGGATGAAGCTCCCCCCACTATGGCTGGATCCATATGTGGCAATGATATTATGATAAAGCTTTAGCGAATTTTCCGCGGTATTGTTATAATGAATTAGAGGTGAACGGTATGAACCCGTTAAGCGATCAAGTTAAGGAAGAACTTTTACATGCGCTGGAAGGCAAGCAATCCGGCTTTTTCGTTATTGAGGGCAAGCTCGTTTCCGTGGAAGTGGTAAACTTTGAGCCGATCGCGGAAGATGGATCCGAAATGGACCTGGCTCAAGAAATTGAGGACTACCCCGAATTTGACCGATCCGACCGCATGTCGCTTCAAAGGCGGCCGATCGCGGTCTGAAATAAAAGGGATCCATATTTTTGCGAGATGGATCGTGCATAACCAAAAACCCGTAACCTCTAATGGTTACGGGTTTTTAGCTTCGCGTCTGACAGAGATGAAGACGGGCAACTGCCGGAATCTGCCTGGCTTTGTTCTGTTGGATGCGGCATTCCTTACAGCATGTCTACCCTTTAAGCGACCCTACCGTCAATCCTCTCACGAAATATCGCTGGAAGAAAGGGAATATAAACAGCATCGGGCCGCCGGCCAATACGGCCATAGCCATCCGCGCCGCGTTGCTTGGGAATTGGGTCAACGAAATCTGCTGCCCTTGCGTGAACTCCGAATTGCTCGTCAAAAACTCGATCGTATTCAAAATTCGGATCAACAGCAGCTGCAGCGGAACGAGATTCTGGTTATCGATGAAAAGAAGCGCATTGAACCATTCATTCCAATACGCAAACGAGATAAACAAGCCAAGCGTCGCCAATGCCGGGGTCGATAACGGCAGCACCATCGTGAAAAAGATGCGAAGCTCTCTGGCACCGTCCATTTTGGCGGATTCAATAATCTCATGAGGCAGTTTGCTCAGAAAACCTTTCATGATCATAATATTGAACGGCGACAGTAAACCAGGCAAGATAAGCGCCCATATTGTATCTTTCAAATGCAAATACTGCGTAATCAGAATATAGAAGGGAACAAGCCCGCCGCTGAACAGCATCGTAAAAAACACATAAAACGTCGTAATCCGGTTATACCGGTAATCTCGCCTGGCGATCGTGTAAGCGGTCATGGAAGTAATCAGCAAGCTGCACAAGGTTCCGACGACTGTGATCAGCATCGTGATCCCGTATGCCTTCAACAAGATTACGGGGGATTGAAAAATATACTTGTACGCCTCCAAACTGAAACGCTCCGGTATAAAGCTGTATCCGTTCCGGATCAGCGTTTGTTCGTCAGTGACGGAAATCGCCACGACCAGAAGAAACGGGAGTACCATGGCCACAGATACCAGTATAAAAAAACCGTTGATCACCATGCGGTGAAAGGCAAACTTCTTTTCCATACGATCCGTCCCTTACCATAAAGAATTTTCGGCGTTTACTTTTTTCACGATCCCGTTCGCCAACAGCACGAGCAGAAACCCTACGACCGATTGGTACAGCCCGACTGCAGCCGACATGCTGATATTGCCGATCTCCCGCAGCGCCCGGTACGCGTACGTATCGATAATGTCCGTCGTCGAGAAAATAAACCCGGAATTGTTCGGAATAAAATAATGCAGACCGAAATCCCCCCGGAACATACTGCCGATCGAAAGGATAAACAGAATAATAACAAGCGGCATCAGCAAAGGCAGCGTGATGGCGAACGTCATCTGCAGCTTCGATGCTCCATCCATCCGGGCCGCTTCATAATATTCCGAATCGATGCCGAGAATACCGGCAAAATAAACGAGCGTCGAAAATCCGACGGCCTTCCATAAATGAGCCAGAATCAGAATGTACGGCCACGGGGCCGGATCCTGATACCAGCTGATGCCCGACCAGCCTAGCGAAATCAAAGTCCGGTTAATGAAACCGTCCGAATGATTGAGGAAGGCATAGACGATATAACCGACCAGAACCCAGGAAAGAAAGTAGGGCAAAAACATGGAGGTTTGAAAAACCTTCAGCCATCTTTTTCGGACTTCGTTCAGCATAATGGCGAAGACTAGCGCAGCAAGCGTAGTCAGCGTCATATACGCCAGATTGTACAGCACCGTATTGCGGGTAATGCGCCAAGCGACATCGCTCGTAAATAAATACTCGAAGTTTTTGAATCCGACCCACTCGCTGCCAAAAATCCCTTTATCGTTCCGAAAGTTTTTGAATGCGATTATAATTCCTATCATGGGCAAATAGGCGAAAATCAGCTTGTAGATCAAGCCCGGCATGGACAAAGCAAATAATTCGCCGTTCTTTTTGAAATACAGCCACTCTCGTTTCAGCATGGTTCGACTCCTCTCCAGTTTCTTATCCGCTGCGTGGTCTTATCATGCCGTAAACCTGCCCATTTGGGTACTGTACAAATTTTAATATCCTGTATTCTAAGGCCTACGCCGCTTAATTCTTTAGTTCGATCCCTTTTTTGATCCGGTATTCTTTGGGAGTCGTGCCGTATTTCCGCTTAAACAGACGGTAGAAGTAGCTTTCGTTGCCGAAGCCGACCCTTACCATAATTTCGTTCACGTTCCAATCATGCTGCTCCAAATATAGTTTGGCTCGCTCAAGCCTGCGGTCGTTGATGGAATCGACGATCGTCATCGACTCGTACTCTTTGAATAACTGCCCCAAGTAAACATGCCTCATCTTCAGCAAATCGGCGATTTTCTGGACATTCAAATCCGGATCGTGAAATTGGGCATCGATGATCTCTTTGATCGCCTCTACAATCAACCGGTTTCGGTCTTCCTTCTTGTGCTGGCGTTTTTCCGACAGTTCCCGTATGACGTCCATCAATACAGTGCGAATCTCTTCCAACGTTTCCTTTTCGAAAATTCTCCGGCTAATGCTATGAAGATTAATCGCAATCGGGTTTAAACTATAATGATTGATTTCGCTTAACGTATGATTCAAGATGACTACCATATGGAGCAGGGCTGAGAACATATTTTCAAACGTAAACCGCGAAACATGCTGCATCCATTTTTGAAGCGCTTCGTCGGTTTGGGCCAAATCGCCGCTTTTGATGCTTTCCGTAATGCGTTTCTCCAGTTCAGGAGGAATAGTAAACGATTCGTTCCGCTCGTTCTCCTCAACAATTTCGGGCATGATGACCGATTGTTTGCCGAAAACGATGCGATAATTCGAATATCGCTGCGCTTGCTCGTAAAATTGCGTAATCTCCGTATAGCGATCGAATCTCTCACTGAGCGTTGCGGTGAACGTAATTTTATAATAGCTTTGCACAATTCCCTGAATCTGCTGAAAAGAAGCTTGCAGTTCGCCGAAGTCCAGCGGCTCGCCGCGGCTGATCAATAACACGATATGATCGCTTCTCATATCTATCGCTTGGCACGCATAATCGGCTCTTAGCAATTCCTCGGCTATATTCGCAATGGCGGAATAAAATAAAGAAATCGCGGCTCCCTCTTTGAGCGCGGCTATTTGATGGCCGTTATCTATTTTCACAACAGCCGCTGCGTAGAAGCCGTCACGTTTCAGATCAAGCTGATACTGCTCGATCATCGCGGAAAATTCGTCTTGCTTCAGCGCTTGGCTATCCGCGATCAAACTTCGCAGCCGATCGCTTTTGGCCATATATTGCTGCGATACCTGCCCGGTCTCGGCATCCTTCACCCGTTCGTTCAGCTGCGCGTATATATTGGACAGGAAGGAAAGCTCATCCCCTATCGCCGAGGACGGGTGCCTATGGTCCCGGTTCACCTGCTTGACCAAATTGTTAATCGGGCGATACAGCCGGTGGGAACTGTACCATACGAGCAGGACGGTCACGAGGGTTACCGCGATCGTCAAGAGCGAGGCCGTCAGGCGAAGCTCCCGGACGTTGTTCAATACTTCCTCGTAGGCTTGCAAGCTTATCATTTTCCAATCGTTGACTCCTCCGGACAAATAGGTAGTCATATAGGTTTTGCCCGCATGCGTATAGGTAAAATAATCGAGCGGACGTTCGGAATTCGCTATGTGCTGCAAAAGCTCGGTTTTTATCGTTTCTTGATCCGGCAGCTGTTGATTCCGGATAAGCAGATTTCCTTCTTGATTAATGAGAAGAATGGCGTTATTTTGCCGTTCCGCCAATCGGTTAAGCGTGTTCAAATTATTCAACAGCCATTCCGGCTTGATGTTCAGGAGCAGCAAACCGTTCGCAGACGCCCCGTCATACATGACAAAGGTTAATAATTGTTCCTCCTGCTTCGAGCCGTACCGGACCGGAAACAACTGCAGCTTGGGAAGCGCCTTCCCTTCGTTCAGCATCTGCCCCACTTGCTTAATCATCTGTTCGTTGTCCAAATTATGATTGGTCGACGAGAAGAAACGGTCCTGCTTCCCGTTGTAGATCACGATGGAATGCAGGAACGGAGAAAAGGTGACCAATTGATTCAGCTTCTCCAGCTTGGTCAAGCTCTGTAGAAAGTCGCTTCCCGATTTCAAGGCAACCAGGTCGTTGTCGTAATAGACCGACATCGCCAACGTTTGGATAATGTTGTTCATATTTTCGATATTGTAATTGATTTGGGTGAGCAGCTTGCGGTCGGAATCGGCCTGCATGGCCAATACTTTGGATTGCGAATTGTAGTAGAAAAGGATGGAGGAGCCGACAAGCATCAGGACGACAAGCATGAAGCTTAGCAAAATTCTCAATAAATAGATGCGGGACCGCAACCATTGCATCATCATTCAGGCTACCTCATCTCGAGTTGGTTAGGGTATGCAAATTATATCGCGCCGTTCAGCCCCCAACAATAACTGATTCCAGCATAAACGTCCTGCAGGGAGATGTCTTGATCATTATTGATGCGTCCGTTATTTACGTCAAAAATCGGCAAGACGCGCCGTACAAGATTTTGCTAGACTCCGGGTATACACTCGAATGAGTGGCAGCAAAACGGTGAAACCATGGATGCCGGGAGGATTTGACATGATCAAGGAAAAACATGCGGATGTCGCCGTTATCGGCGGCAGCCTTGGAGGCTGTGCGGCCGCGCTCGCGGCTGCAAGCATGGGAAGAACGATCATTATGACGGAAGAAACGGAATGGATCGGCGGCCAGCTGACCAGTCAGGGAGTGCCGCCGGACGAACACTCATGGATCGAAACGCATGGATGCACGCGCCGCTACCGTCAATTTCGGGAAGGCGTGCGGGATTATTATCGGAACCACTTCCCGCTTACGAAAGCGGCGCACGACAACCCGCTGCTGAATCCGGGCAACGGCAACGTCAGCCCGCTTTGCCACGAGCCGCGAACCGCGCTTGCCGTGCTGCTGCAGATGCTGGCCCCTTACATCCATAGCGGGCAGGTCGCTATCCTGACGCAGCATGTCCCGCTGCAAGCCGAAATGGCGGGCGACCGGATCGTTTCCGTCACCGCAAGAAGCTCCGCAACGGGGGACAACACCGTTATTGCCGCTTCTTGCTTTCTGGATGCCACCGAATGCGGCGACTTGCTTCCGCTTGCCGGCGCGGAATACGTCACCGGCTCCGAATCAAAGGCGGACACGGGCGAACCTCACGCGATCGACGGTCCGGCACAGCCTCTTGATATGCAGGCGTTTACGTATTGTTTTGCCATGGATTACCGGGAAGGCGAGAACCATACCATTTCCAGACCGGAAAGCTATTCCTTCTGGCGCGATTTTAAACCCTCCTTCTGGCCGGATCGTCTGTTAAGCTGGGCAGGCGTACGGCCCTCCACACTGGAGCCGGTTCGTTACAACCTGTTTCCCGGCGAGCCCGGACTGTCCTATTGGAAAGGGTTCTCCCTGTTCACCTACAGACGTCTGATCGATGCGAGCCTTTTCCGTCCCGGAACCTACGAGAGCGACATTTCGCTGGTCAACTGGCCGCAAAACGATTATTTCCTCGGGCCGATTATCGACGTGGACGACGAAACGCGAAACCGCCATCTGAAAATGGCGAAGGAGCTTAGCTTGTCGCTCCTCTACTGGATGCAGACCGAGGCGCCGCGCCCCGACGGCAAAGCCGGCTATCCGGGCTTGCGTTTGCGCAAAGATGTGTTCGACACGGAAGACGGGCTTGCCAAATACCCGTATGTGCGGGAATCGCGAAGGATTCAGGCGGAATTTACCGTCCTGGAGCAGCACATCGCCAAGCATAGCCGGCCTGACGGCAAAGCGGCATCGTTCGCGGATTCGGTCGGCATCGGCTACTACCATATCGATCTGCATCCGAGCTCCGGCAACCGGTCGTATATCGATTTTGCCAGCTTGCCGTTTCAAATTCCGCTCGGCAGCCTGCTGCCTATTCGTTTGGAAAACTTGCTGCCGGCCTGCAAAAATATCGGAACCACGCATATTACGAACGGTGGTTACAGGCTTCATCCCGTTGAATGGAGTATCGGCGAAGCAGCCGGCTTGCTCGCCGTATTTAGTCTGGATCGGGACGTGTCCCCCCGCGAGGTGCGCAATCGGCAAGCGCTGCTGGAAGACTTTCAAGCCTTATTGGTCCGGCAAGGGATCGACTTGTCTTGGCCGTCGTGACCGGTTCTCCTGAAATCGCTTGGAGACGTGCGAAGCACGCTTTTGAACACTCTGCTGAATTGCTGGGATGAACCGAAGCCGACCGCATAGGCGATATCCGTCATCGTCATGCCCGGCTCGTGCAGCAGCATCCGCTTGCTCTCAAGAACACGCTGCCGAAGGACGTATTGATACAGGGAAATCCCCTTGTTGCGCTTGAACCGTCTTGTCAAATGCTCCGGGCTGAAATGGAACCGGTCGGCTATCTTTTGCAGCGTAAGATCTTCCTTCAGGTGGCCGTGAATGTATTGGCAGCAGGCTTCAATCGGGTCGAGTATGGCGGCCGGATCGAAGCCTTGGCCTGCCGGAGCGGTTATGCCAACCGGAGCGGATTCGCTGCCTGCTTGGAAGCTCCTCTCGATGAGAACGAGCAGCTGAATGGCATGCGAAACGACCATTTGCTGCCAGCCGGCTTCATGTTGACGGTTCATTTCATCATATATGGATGTCAGGGAAGCTTGGATGGCATGCATCTTCTCCGGCGGCAGCGTCATCTGGCTGCACCCGGACACCGATAACCGCGGAAATTGGAGCAGAAGGGGCAGCCATTGCGGCATCGCCCTGCTCCGCCCCTCCCCATCGATACAAAGAGCCGCCCTTCGATAGCTGCAGCTCGGATCGACATAGATTTGATGAGGCAAGTGCCCGGGGACAAGCATCAATTGCCCGGGCATTTGCCTGTAAACCCTTGTACCTACGACATAATAGGCATCGCCTTCCAGCGACAAATTGATTTCGATTCCCCGCTGCGTATGCATGCTGCGGCTATGCGAACGCAGCGTATCGAGCTGCAGATGAACGGGGAACGTATCGAATCGTCTTTCCAGATAGGCATTCGCTACGGTCGATCCGCGACCGTTCATGATTTCCGGCATCATCCGCTCCGGCATGCTCATCCCTCTCCCTCATCCTTCTATTCGATTCAACGGGAAGCTTGCAAAAACCGTACCGCCTGGCGTATATCCTCCTCCGGATTGTCCCCGCCTTCGCGTTCAATCGTCAAATACCCTTTGTAACCGATATCCGCCAATGCACGCAAGTATTCCGGAAACCGGACATGTCCCTCGCCGAGCGGCGTTTCCCGGTACACTTCGCGGGCTCTGACCATTTCACGGATCTTGCCCCCCTCCTGAAATTCATATCCGGGAGTCGTATAGATCTCGCGCGCGTCTACCGCCATATAACGAATACCGTCTTTGGCGTGCGTATGCACGATGTACGCCTTCAGCTCATGGACGCCGCGCACCGGATCGTCGCCGGTCACCATAATCAGGTTGGCGGGATCGTAATTGACGGCAATCCCTTTGCCGGCTATGCCGCTCAGAAAGCTTTTCAAGTGATACGCCGTTGTCGGGCCGGTTTCAATCGCCATATAGGCATCCATGCTTTCCGCAAAAAGACTGATCTCATTACAAGCTTCTGCCATCGCCGCATAAATTTCACTCTCGGGATCGTAAGGGATCACCCCGATATGCGTAGTCACGATGTCCGTACCGAGCTCCTTGGCCAGTTCGATGACCCTTCGGGACAATTCCAGCTTTCCCGGGTTTGTCTCCCTGTGTCGGTACCCTTCCCCTCCAAGCCATACGCATAGTGCGGATATTTCCAGCCCGAGGGCCCCTATATCGCCGCGCAATTTGGCGCGGGCCGACGCCGTCAGGTTTTCCGGACTAAGCTCGCCGTCCCCGACGAAAAACTGCACGCCTGCTGCTCCCGCTTCTTTTGCTAGATGGAGTCCTTGCTGCAAGCCTACCCGGTATCCGTCAATCAGAATGCCGATTTTGTTAGATGGTTTCATTTATATGCCGCTCCTCGAATGATAATGGGAAATCGGCGGAGGAGGGGACCTTCATCCTTACGTCCCCTCTCCTCCGAAAAGCTATTTTTACTGAACAATTTCAAGAACCGGCCAATTCACGGATTCCCGGCTGCCCAGATGAATCAGCGCATTCGCGTTGGTGGAATCCTTTAGACAAAGACTGACGATTTTATCGCCTGCATGCTCGCTCTGCACATAGGAAGTAATATCGAACGTGTACCAAGCTCCCGCTGCGGTAATCGAAGCCGAAGCCAGCTTGCCGGCGCCTTCCGTCGGCTTGTTGTTCCACGTAATGCTGCCCTCGGTCCAGGTATCGTCGGCCACGGGGAATATTTCCACAGGACCGGTCGTGTTCCGGTAACTGACGTACAGCTTCAGCTTTGCGCTTGAAATCGTCCCGCTGATCCCGCTCACGTCGAACTGAAGGAATGAAGCCCGTTTGGTATCGGCGTCCGTCGTCGCTTTCACTTTCAGATCGGCGCTTGTACCGTAATTGTCGTTGCCGAACGTGCCGCTTTGTACATAAGCGTCGGCCGCCGCATACAGATCGGGAACTTTGCGGATCAGTCCGATATCGTCGCAATAGACATAGCCTGTGCCGGCCCCCGTCTTCTTGCACCATATCGTTGCCGAGGTGCCGCTCGCACCCGTTATGAAGTCCATCGTGACCTGCGTCCACCCGGTATCGGTAACAGCGCGTGATGTCGCCGCCGCTCCGTCGTAACCGGACACGCCGATGCTGACGGACTCGCCCGGTTCAACCTTGGCCCATCCGGACAGCGTATAAGAGGTATTCGGCGAAAGCCCCGTTACCGTTTGCTCTACGGCATCAATCCCGGTACCGAGCTGCAGGCCGTAATTATTGAGCCTTGCCTTCTTGTCCGTCCTTGACCAGGCGGGATCATAGACGACCTGCGCGGTTTGAGCGAACGTTTTCGTCCAGCCGGTGAAATCGCCGTTTTCGAATCCCCCGTTTTTCACCCGGTTCATGTAAGTGGTGTCCACCGTTGTAAAGGTCGGATTCGGCGGATTGGCGAAATCATGCCCTGCTTTCCACGCCGTATTGCCGTATTCATAGGCGCCTTGATCGGGTGCAGCGCCGCCGTAGCCATCGGTGATGCCGGCAATCTCCATGCCCCCGTTAACGGCGGGAGAAGTCGATTGCAGGTTGTAATCGGCACCTCCCGGAGCAGGATTGACATAACCCGGACTGGTGCTGAACAGATTGTTTTTCATCCACGCAGGCGGATTTGACGTCAACAGACCGTTCAATTTAAAAATGTTATTCATCACGTGCGTAGCGTACATGTCGACACCGTAGACGGCGGTCCAGTTTTTGGCTGAACCATCGACGGAATTGTTATACACCAGCTTGTAATTACTGGGCGTCCCGAGCAGAATGCCTGCGCCCGGCGTGTTCCAGACGACATTATGGTGGATGATATAATTTTGCGTAGCCTGATCGAAGTAAATCCCAACCCCGGAAGGTGCAGCGTTATCGTGGATCTTATTGTAGCTGAGCACCGTATTTTGACCGTCCGTATTGGCCATGTAGGTGACGCCCAGATCCTTCGTAAGACGTCCTGCAAAGGAGAAATCATTATACTGAATGCGGCTGTCTGTCGCGCCGCCGCCGATCACGGCCCGTCCGGCCTCCGTGCCCGTATTGTGACTGACGAGCAGCCGGTTCCCCTTGGTATAGATCATCGGATTACTTGTGGCCATATAGTTGCCGTCATGGATGTAGTTATTGATTACCCTGTTGTCCGATCCTTCAACAACCAGGATCGCGGACGACGAATAAGCCAGTTCGGAATTGCGGATCTCGATGTCGCTCCCTTTGATGCTGATCGGGTAACCCGCCCCGGCGGCATTATCGTGAGAGATGTACTCGGCTTTCATATCCCGGATCGTGACATGGCTTGTATCGACATCCGTATTGATGCTTGCGCCGAAAATATCGATGCCCGTTATGTCGAGATAAGAGCGGCCGGACAAATCGAACGCATAGTCTCGCTTCTTGGCCTCTACCGTCTGCGTGGAAGGGTCCGCTCCTCCCGGTGCCCACAGATAGAGCAATTGGGCATTGCTGTCGTACCACCATTCCTTCTGGGTGTCCAGTGCGGCTTTGATGCCCGATAGGAAATATTTATTTCCCGCAACCGGGTCGTAAGAGCCGGAAACCGGAAGGGAGTTAAACGTCAGCTTGTGCGTTGCCGCGTCATAATCCGTCACCGTACTCGTGTAGGCCCAGTAGGCCACCCCGCTCGGAATCCACAATTGAGCGCCGTTCCAAAAATCGTCGCCCCCGGGTATATGACTGTCGATGATCGTAGTGGACGGCAAACCGGGATCGACGCTGCCAACCGTCGCCAACGTCGGTTGAGTCAACGTACCTGTCTGATTCGGCCACCGTGCAAGATTCATCATGACCCCGTCCACAAATATTTGATTTCTCGTCCCCAGCGTCCCGTTCATCACCGCCTTGTAGACGGAACCTGCATCGAGGCTCCAGCCTGTAACCGGATCGAGCCCGCTGACCGTCACTTGTTCGCCGTTATAATTTTGGAAAGTGATTGTATTGCCCGATGTACCGGAATGGACAGGGATAACCGTCTCCCGGTAAGTGCCTCCCCGAATGTAGCAAAGATCTCCCGCAACCATTACGTTCGCAGCTTTCTGAATCGTTTTGAAAGGCGTGCTCAAAGACATGCCGTCGTTTGAATCGCTGCCGGTCGGGGAGACGTAATAGGTTGTCGGCGCAGCCGAGGCGGAATTGTTCGAATGTGGGGTGAATGCCGTAATCATCATGATTGCCATCAACGTCAGAATAAACATTCTTTTGGACATTTCGATTTGCCTCCTTGTCTCAATAACGTTCGATCGATTCTCGGTCATTGCAGGTACAATGGAAGACTGGCAATCGGCTACATTACGCATCACCCCCTTTCATGATAAACATGAATCAGAGCGCTCACCCGATCGGTATTACGATCACCCGCCGATTGTGTTGAATTTCCTTAGCCTCGCAATTGCGGGGTTCCCCGTTCACAAAGAGCTCAATTGGACCTGCAATGGGCCATGCTTCTTTGTCTAAAGTCAATCGGACCGTCCCGCTGCACGCCACGCGAATAGCTGTAACGGCGCCAGCCGATTTGTCGATTTGGACATGAAGCCATGCAGGCAAACGAACGGTCAATTCACCAAGCAGCGAACGATACGGATTGAACGTTTCCTTCAGCTGCCCGCGGCGAGCGTCATAAACGAAGCCGGGATCCCGGTCGAGATAAAGCTTGTACAGATCGCCCCCCACCCGCTTGATTCCGGTCAGGGGGAGCCATCTGCTGCCGTTCCCTTGCTGCAAAACAGGGATGTGCGTTCCCGCGTGCGGCTGTTTGTCTATTGTCGCGGGGTAAGCGGCGTGGCCCGATTCGCCGGTTGCCAGCAAGCAGGGACAGCCTTCGTCCATGGCAACCTCGCTTATGCGAAGGGAAGGCCATACGTCCAGCTCAGCTTGAAGCCCGCAGCAGCTAATTGCGCTTCCTTCCATTAGATCCAGCTCCAGCCCGTTTTCCCGCCGCTTGACAACCGTGAAGCTCCCGTTCGACATGACGCCCCCTGCGGCCAGCATGTTTTCGCTTTCCGGTTTGCGGTACAGGATGGTTGCCGATATTTCGCCGGCGCTTATCGCCGCTCCTACACCGTCCTGTTCGTCTATCTCTTCCAGCCGGCAGCACGACGTTAGTTCGGATGCCTCGATGATAGGCTCCCATAAGGACGCAAAGGTGCTCTGCAAGCTCGCCCCCTCTCGCCGAACGATGATTTTCGGCATCACATGATGCGGCCATGCGGCCATGGCCTCCTCAATGTCCTGCAGCTCATGGAAGTACCGGTTTCTCGGCGCTTCGCATAAATACACCTCTCCGTCCTGCGGAGCAAGCCAATGAAGCCGCAAGCCCGGCTTGCTTTCAACCGATTTCGCCCGCTGCCCGAGCCCCGCCCCGGTTTCGCCAGCAGGAAATGCGGCCGACATCGCAGCTGTCCACGGCAGATCGTTACGGCAAGCTTTCACATTGCGGAACGCTCCGTAATAGTTCGTTTGCATACCCGGTTGATCATAAGGAAGCTTCGGATCGATGGATGATTGATGAATTTTTTTGGCCGGTCCGGGAATAAAGACTTCCCCCTTCTCGTCCAGATTGTCGAACGTCCGGTAAGGAGCAAGCGAGCTCGCCAGATTTTGCGAATAATCGGCGCAGCCGTTCGCCATCCATTCATGCCGCTGACCGCCGCTAACTTCGAATATGTCCAGAATGACGTTCATTCGCCCGGAAACCGGAACGCTGATGACCGTCCTCCTGTACAGGTCGGTGACCGGATACGCTTGCCCATTATCGCAAGCCTGACTCACTTGCGTTCGGCCTTGCTTCGCATGCCATGCCAGCAAATGCCCGGCATCCGTAGCATGCTGATCCTCGCCGTTCACAAGCACCAGATTATGTGCGGCTGCGGTTACCGCGTACCCGCCGAGATGCGTGTAGCCGAGATCCGCAGCCAATTCGTCGCCGTTCGCCCACAACGTAAAATTCAACATATCCGAGTGCCCGTGATTGTATTTGCCCGAGTAGTGCAAGTGCGCCTCCATCGTATAGGGATGCTGCCCCAAGCCGTGAACGGCATGCCCGAATTCGGGCAGCAGCAGCGCATTCGTCCAATTGCGCCGATGCGGGTTCACATAATCGTCCGGTTCGCTCCATTCCCCGCTCGGATAGACGGAGCCCGCCCATGTATCATGGAACGTGACCAAGTGGCCGTCCGGGAACCGGAGACGATCGAGCAGCCCGAAAGCTTGAGCGCAATTTCCGATTTGCTCCCGGACGGCATACCGGTCAAATCGCGATCCGTCCGGCTGATAACGGTATCCCGCCGGATCGGAATATCCTTCTATCGCTTTAAGCGCATCGCTTAAACCAAGCGCCATATCGCGCAAATACGACACGCTTTCGGGGAACATGCCGTCCGCCATGAAGGTATACCGGAACGCCCCCCTTGCTTTATCGGCAGCATAGTGAATCAGATCGGGACAGCCGACCGCAAGACCGGCTTTCGCAAGCGCTTCTACCTGCAAACCGATCGTATTATGGTAAAACTTCCATGGATCGTTGCGGTAATAGGCGTCGTATTTCAACGTCATACGGGCCGTATGGAGAATAGCTTCGACTACGTCCACCCGTGCGTCCTTGCCGGTAATTCGGCTCGTTTCCTCCCATATTCGGGGTTCTCGCAAATCGCCGTACGTACGGACCAGCCGCCCGATCAACGTTCGGGTTCCGACCGTGTACCAATATTTGAACCCGATCCATGCGAACCAATACTCGTAACCGTCGGAAGGCATAAACTGCTCATCCGGGATGTTCCATTCGGGGAGTCCATAGATCGGCCAATCCGGAACCGCTTTGGCAAGCGCATGCAGGATGGCTGCCGCCCGAGCGCCAGCCTGTTCATCCCCCGTGGCGCGAAAATACGCCGCCAACCGGTCGGCCGCGTCCCACAAATGATAAATTCTGGCCGTCGTCATCAGCTTGTCGAGATAAATCTTTTTACCCGCCGGCGTCTTGTGATAGGCATAAGAGACGATCCTGCCGCTCGGCGCCGCGATTTCATCGAAGCCGGTTACCGGGTAAACGGCGCTATAATCAAAAACATTCCCCTCCAAGTCCGACAAAACATCCGGTTGACGCACATCCCATCTGTACATGTACGTGCCGGACAACCCGCTTTCGAACGGAAACGGCCGTCGTTCCGGCACCAATTCGATCAGTCCGGTTACCGGGATATTCAAGTACGGCACGACATCCTCCGGCAAAACATCGGCATCCGGAGAGAGCGGCTCGGACACCTGATGTTCCCATTCCACATTGCCCCTTAGCGAGTTGATCCATGTTAAATCAGGTGGACCGTATAACGGCGCATGCTCGCCAAATCCTCCCTCGACGATGCGAAGGCTGCGGAATTCCGCCCTCCCTCTCCCCGCTATGCGGATTCCCGTCTCAAGCAGGACGGCATCCTTTTTCGTAAAAGCTTCAAAATAGACCGTCTGCCAATCTTCCGTCAATTCCGTGCGCATCGTGTTCATTCTGTCTTCTACCCGGACCGTTTGCCGTTCGCTTCCCTCCGCTGTATAAGTGCGGTAAAAATCGGGGTAAACGGTTAATCCGGCAGCGCCTTTGGCCTCATAGCGGATCCCGTATATGCGTTCTTCTTGGCCGTCGATTGCAAAAGCCGGCAATGTCCACGTTGTTTGTTCGTTTACATCGACGTAATAATGCTTCGTCATTGGATGCATGCCTCGCCTTCGATCACTTTCTGCAAACCGGGATTTGGTCGGTAGATCCCGGTTTGCAGCGGTGCTTTCTTTTGCCCTTACGCTAATTCCCCAACAAACCTGTTCATCCATAAGCAACTATTGGGCTGCTAGTTTACTGCTACAATCATCGTTTCGCTCGATACGGTTCCGGCATTGTTGACAAGCTCGCACCGATATTCATACACACCCGCCTGCTTGCCGTGGATCGACGTCACGGCCGATTGCGCTTGCGGTGTTCGATCGGTCAGCATTTGCGTATCGATGAGCACGCCGTTCTCATACAACCTGTACATCGATCCGTTAGTGCCCCACCACATATTCATGCTGACTTGGAAACTACCGTCCCCGTCCCAGTTATCGTGCGAGAGAACCGGTTTGGCCGGCGCCGCATCCGTGACACGCACGGTCAGGACGTCGCTTCGCGTCGTGCCGAACGCATTCACAAGCTCCGCAACATACCGGTAAGTGCCGTTCATCCTGTACGTAATTGACGTTACGGTCGACTGGGCGCTCGGCGAGCTGTCGGTTAGCATTTGCGTATCGATCCGTACATCGTTCTCGTACAGGTTGTAAATCGTCCCATTATTCCCCCACCACAGGTTCATGGTGACCTTGTAGTCGCCGTCCATGATTCCCGTATCGTGGCCGTTATCGTCCGATAGCGACGGCTTGCCCGGCACCCCGCCCGCGCTCGTGGCGATATTGTTCACGATAGCCGTCGCCGTACCCGTATTTCCCGCTTCATCGACAAACGTAAACGTAAAGCTTCCGTTCGCCAGAAACGTATAGCTGTTCGACCCTCCATTGTTCGTAATGGTTACAGGCTCGCTCGGCGTTATTGTGGCGACGACGGGTCGATTCGTCGGCGTCGTGACGCTGTAGGCAACCGAAGCCGTCGGCGCCGTCATGTCGATTCGAAAAGCAATAGTCCGCTCCGTTTCCACATTGCCCGCCCGATCCTTCGATCGGTAGCTGATCGTGTAGCTTCCATCTTGATCGAACGTAATTGGGCTCGAGTATACGTTCCAGGAGCTCCCGTTATCAAGGCTGTATTCGGTTCGGTCCACTCCGGAGACAATGTCTGCAGCCGACAGCATTAAGGTTGCGCCGTTCGTGTACCAGCCGCCGTTTTCGATCCCGTCGACTTGCGCATCGGTTACAGGCGGCGTTTGATCGACGATCACCGTCGCGGCATTCGAACTTACCGTTTCCCCATTCAACGTTACGGCAGCTCTCACTTCCGTGACGCCCTCTTGAAGGGCGGTCAACTTTCCGTATACGGCGCCGGAAGCCGTCTGGCTGCTAGCGACGCTCGCAACTTCGGGATTGCTGCTCGTAAACGTCGTTACCGCTTGGTTCAAGTCCGCAGTCTGGCCGCCTGTCATGGTTCCCGTCAAGGAAACATCCGTCGTACCGCCGAGCAATAGCCAGGAATTCGCAGTCGCTAGCGTCACGTTCTCCAGCCGATCGGCAGGCTGGCCGTCCGTTCGGTAAACCGTAATATCGTCGAAGATGAGATTCGATGTCTTGCCGGCCCATATATCCATAATCCAAAACTGGGTAAATCCGTTCAAAGCGGCTTGCTTGACGAATTCGCCGTCCACGTAAATATTCACTTTCCCGGTAGCGGATGCGAGATCGTACACGACCTGATGCCATCCAGCCTCTCGGGCGCCGGCCAATGTATAATTGTTGCCGATTCTTACCGAATAATTAGTTGCGGAGCTTGAACTGATCACCCCCGCCATAAAATCTTTCTGCAGCGCAACAACGCCCATGATTCCTGCAGCTCCACTATCGTAAAACCACGCTTCGACCACTCCTTTCGTCAACTGGGGCATCGCGGCGTAGAGCGCTTCGACGTCCTGATCGAGCTTGAAGCCGTAAGCGCCGCTGCGTTTCGGTCCGGATGCCGAAACATTCGGCGTACCTGCATGCACCTGCCATTTCGCGAGTCCCTGCTCGAAGCTGTCGGAGAACACGGCGCCGTTATTGACGACTACGGCGATCGCTTTACGCTTCGTGATGCCGTTCAGCGTGACGTCTGCCGTTATGGTCGCCAAGCCGTTCGCTTTGGCCGTTACAAGGCCTTCCGCATTTACTTCAGCAATGCCGGTATTGCTGCTGGCGTAAGCAACGGATACCGCGCCTGCATCCTCACCGTTCTCCAGCTTGGCTATGACCGCCAGTTTATGGCTTTGCCCGACTCTCATACCGGTTACGCTGCCGGATAAATCGACCTGTGCCAATTTGGGTGTCCATACGGCAAGCGCGATCCGGCCGCTGACTGTAACGCCGTCGACTGTTGCGGTTGCCGTCACGGTGACCGGTCCGTCACTGACTCCCCTGACCAATCCGCTGCTGTCTACCGTTGCTACAGCAGGGTTGCTGCTTTCGAACGAAATCGGGACGCCGCTTAAATCGATCGGCGTACGTTCGCCGGCTATGCCTGCCAAGGACAACTGTATGGAACCGCCTGCGGCAACCGACGTCTGGCCCGGAGGATTCGCGGATACCATCAATTTGGTGAACGGCAGTTTGTCCGCCGCAAACGTTACTTGACCTACTTTCGCTATGGTCGGATTGTCCGTTACAGAGAATACTCCCGTTCCAGCAAGCATTTGGTTATCCATCATTACGGTATTAATCTCATGATATTTAACCCAGACGCCGTTCTCCTTGTAATAACTTGTAAACACATCTCCTTCCCGCGTCAGCTTGATATCTACAGGGAATGGAAGCGTTTTGCCGCCCTTGAACTTGGAATCGCCGCCGTCGTTTTCCCTATACGTATTGAGCAGCCCTCCGCTCGGCGTCACCCGCAGCATCACGTTTTTGGAATCCGGAGCCGCGCTGTCCCGAATCATGATCCCGGCTGCCGCACTCGCATTCGTTCTTTCTACGGCATGGACCGTTGCGGTCATTGAAAATCCGTACGAAGCGTCAGGCAAAGCAGCTTCTTGGTAAACATAAGTGAAATCATCCGTCTTGCCCCACACGTCCTTTCCGCTGCTTAGCATCGTAAATTCCGTTTCCGATCCGGTAACATAGCCTTGTGCCGTTCCGTATCGCATAATTTGCCAAGGCGCCTCCGCCTGATCGTTGATCAGCACCGCTACCGGAAAAATGGCCTCAACCGCGATTCCCTCGTACGTAACCTTGACCACGATATTCGCTTTCCCTTCGGCTACGCCCGTCACGATGCCGGAAGGAGAAACCGTCGCGACGTCCGGATTGCCGCTTTCATAAATGACGCTTGAGGCTGATAAATCGACCGGCTGACCGTTGCTCAAGGTGCCGCGAACCGTCAACGGCAGCGACTCCCCTTTGTCCATAAAACCTATGGCTTCGTTTCGGTCCGCTAGCCTAACGGAGATAGTGTCCATGACGGTATCCCGCACATCGATCGAAATGCTGCCCTGCTTCGTAACGCCATCCTTGGTCATGGTCGCATTAATCTGCACATTCCCGACGTTATGCGCCGTGACGACTCCCTGACCGTCTACCGACGCGATCGCCTCGTCGCTGCTGCCGTAAGAAATGTCCAATTCGCTTACGTCGTAATACTGACCGAACAAGGATCTTGCCATCAAACGCAGCGGCAGCGTTTCATTCGCGAGCAGCGCCGTTTTATCCGCATGCAAGGTCACCTCTTGAAACGAATCGTCGACGATGACATCGAAACCGGTTGTAGTCGTCGTCCCGTTTTTGCTCGCGGCAATGGTAATTTGAGCGACGCCGGGACTGACGCCGGTGATCGTTCCTTGGCTATTCACAGCAGCTATCTCGGGATGATCGCTCGTATAGGTGACGGATGCTGCCGACAAATCCGCAGCTGCTCCATTAACGGTCCGTCCGCTTACTTCAAGCTGTGCCTGTCCGCCTGTCGTCACGTTGGCGGTCGTTGCGCTTGCCCCGGATTTCACGAACAGCCGATCCAAGGTCTCCGCGGCATCCCCGAACCGGAAATCGGGCAGAAGTCCGATGCCGGCAAAATCAATATCCCTAATCCCTTGCGCATAAGCGGGCGAATCGTATCTGAGCCGATAATCGCCCGTTTGGGGAGACATGAACTGCGGATTCTCGGTTATCGAGTGCCTGTCGTAACGGGTGCTCCGCCATACGGAATACTGCGAATCGATAGGCCATCCTTTGATCGTGTATTTCCCGCTGTCATTGTAGAACAAATTATAATCCGTGCTCGCGAACACAGAGTCGTTCCAACTATTGAAGCTGTACAAGGATCCTTCGTTTTGATCGTTATTGAATACAATATTTCGTGCGACTGTAAGCTTCTGATTGGCGTTATAGGGAGTAATCGCGCTGCCGCTTGACGCAATGTTGTTGTCGGCAACGATGTTATTTTCGACGATGTCGTTAAAGCCGCTCACCATGATGGCGGTCGAGAAAATTCCCGCTCCGTTCCATTGATTGTTATCGATAATATTATCGGCGACTTTCACCTGATCCGAATTGGTGTCCAAATAAATGCCCATGCCGAAGTGGATCCCAATGTTGTTGTCATGAAGCCTGTTGTTGCGAATGACATTCCCCGGACCGGTTCCCGCCGTATAAATGACGCCTCCGTCCTGGGAATCCTTCATAGCGTCGAATAGCTCGTTGTAAGCGACCAAATTGTTTCTTGCATGCAAAAAGTCGGATAAGTTGTTATTGGTCACCAATACCCCGTCGATCGTTTTGCCCAAAAATGCGGAATACCACCCGGTGCCGAACGAAATGGCAAACCGCGGATTGTCATGGATGCGGTTATGGACGATCCGGTTGTCCCCGCTCAAATTCATCGTGATTCCCGCACCGTCGCCTTGTAAAATGCCCGTATTATAAATGTGGTTGTTTTCAACCGTGTTATTTTTATTGATGTAGCGAAGCGTTTGCGGTCCGATCATCCGGATGCCGGTAAACCCGGTATTGTAGACCAGGTTGCCGTAGATGACGTTGTCTTGGGCATAGTTATTGAGGAAGACGCCCATCAGCCCGGTATCGTGAATCTTGTTGTTTCGAACCTCGATACGAATCGCATTTTCCACGTAGACGGCCGCATGCTTGGCATCGCCGGGCAGCGCCTCGGCGGCATCCGCCCCCATGATCGCAAGCCCTTCGAAGCGGATATCGTGAGCAAGGCTCGATTCGGCCGTTCCTTTCACTTCGAAGATTCTTTGGACTTTAGGCACGATCACGCGGTCCAGCGATTGTCCTCTCGGCCAGTAATACAAGTCGCCGGCGGTTTTATCCAGGTAAAATTCGCCGGGCGAATCGAGAAGCTCGAGCGCCCCTTGCAGATAGTATCGGGTACCGGCTCCGAGCTCATAGCTCGCAACCCCGTTAACGGTTACCGAACGGTTTATGTAGTCCAACGTTTGAACATTCAACGTGTTCGTAATCCAATTCCATGTCCCCGATATGCCCCCCGGCCAAACGAACACTTGCAAATCCTTCGGATTGGTTATATTCGGAATATCGCCGTCCGCAAACCCGAATTTCGTTTTTGGCGAACCGGCATCCATCGTCTTGACCGTTTGATAGCCCTGATTCGGATACCTGGCCATCACGCTGCGCTCTTCGCCTTCGATTAAGGTATAAAACTTCCAATCCGTACCGACATGAACTTTATAAATATTGCCTTGGTACGGCTGCCAACCCGCGACAGGTTTTCCTCCGTAAATTTTCGGCTCCTCCCCCGGATAATTCCGGTACACGACCTGATAACCGTTCGATCCGGAATCTCTTTCGTCCAGGGAGATCGTCGAATCGAGATAATAGTTTCCCCCGCGCAGATATACGGCAATATCTCCGGTCATCGAGCTATTGACGTTTCTCACGGCTTCGCGCGCCTTCTGAATAGTGGCGAACGGCTGCGTCAACGTCCCCGGATTGGAATCGCTTCCATCAATAGGCGACACATAAAATGCGGTTTGCTCCGCAGCTTGAGCGGCGTTAGGAAATAGAAGGGTTGGCGGCAATATTCCGCACATAAGCAGGAACGTCATCCAGCAAGCGATTATTCTGGCGCTTGATTTGTACATGGTCGTCACTCCCATTCACGATAGATGAGACCCTTGCCGCAGAGACAACTGCGCCTTCTGCGGCAAGGAGCGGTAAGCGTTTCCTGTGTTTAACGGGGGCTCCCCCGAAAGTACTGTATAAACTTTGATCGAAGCAAATCAGGGAGTTCGACCGCGATTAACGGTAAGTTTAGACGCCGACCGAAAAGTGCGCTCGGTGCGGACGGAATACGCTACAGAGGCATACTTCACTTTTGGGGGACTTTGTTAATTCCCTTCTCTTTCAGATACGCTTCAAATTGCTTCTTCACTTCCGCTGCATACTTGTCTTCTCCCGCCTTCTTCAATCGCTCCAGAACGGTTGGCCACGTCGCGTCGAAGTCCATCGTGCCCGTTGCCATCCCTTTCGAATATTCCGCCCAGACGGCGCTCATATTCGCTTTCTCCGTATTGACCGGTTCGGAATTGAACTTGAAGCCCCCGATCGGATTCTGCTCCGCCGTTTCGTTGCGCTTCTTCGTTTCTTCCCATACATTGGCGGCTTGCCCTTCTTTGAGATAGGAATTGAACACGCTGCCGAATACCCAGTTCACGTTCGGCGCGTATTTCGACTCCGCTTTCGCCTTCACGACGTTGTCGGATACCTTCTCGTAATGCTGGTCCAAGATACCGTAGCAAAGCAGGTTATACAAATATTTATCCGAGTTGACCAGATCGAGGAACATCATCGCCCGCTCCGGATTTTTGGACGTCCGGCTGATCGACTGGTTCGTGGTTGCGCTGTATCCGTTCGTGAATGCGTCGGACAAAGGAATGGCGATGACATCGAACCCGCCGTTGGCGGCTTTAATATCGGCTTCCACGCCAGGATTCAGCGTATTCATACCGCGAACGGCAACCTTGCCTTTGCTATAAAAATCCGCTTCCTTCGCCGTTGCCGCATCCTTGTAAATGTACCCTGCTTTATACCATTTGCTCGCCAGCTTGAAATTCATCAAAGCTTCTTCCGGATATCGCAGAAGCTCGTAATTGGGATCGCCTTTTTTGACGAAGAAATATCCGTCCACCCCCGGAAGGCCCCACAATGTCGTGTTAACGGGATAATATTGGGAGCCGAAATTGCCGTACGGAATGATGTCAGGCTCGTTTTGCTTGATTTTTTCCAGGAACGGCTCGAGGTCCTCCATCTTCTTGATACTTTTCACATCCAGGTTGTATTTATCGGCAAAGCGCTTCTGCACGCTCACACCCCACTGGAAAGTATTCGTCTGCTGATTCGGGATCGCGTACTTTTGGCCGTCGATCGTAAGACCGTCCCACATAACCTTCGGAACATCCTTCTTCAGGTTAGGCGCATGCTTTTCGATCAGATCGTCGATGGGCAGAAGCGACCCTTTGCGGGCATTCTCCTCGACCGGGAACAAATAACCTGTCCAAATAATGTCGACCGCTTCCGAGGCGGCCGTCACCGTGTTCAGCTTTTGCTTGTAATCGCCGATCGGAACCGGCATCAGCTTAACGGTCGCATTGATTTTTTCTTTAATATATTTATTGACTTCCTCTTCGATTTTTTGTTGATCCCCTTGCATTGCCGGCACCGGATAGTACCAGGAAAGCTCGACCTGCTTCAGCTGCGCCTGGGTAGGTGCAGGCGAAGACGACGGCGATTCGTTCGATTGTCCGTTTTCTTTCGTTCCATTCGAGCTGCACCCAGCCGTAATCGCGCTGCAAAGTCCAAACAAAAACGCAGTTCGGTACATTTTCGATTTGATCATAGTTGACCTCCCATTAAATAAGTCGAGTTGATTATATATACATGCAGCGAGAAAGTAACGCTGTTCCCTCCTTTCATTCCCCCTGCAGCTTGTTCACCTTGGAATGAAAGTTGACTCCATTATGATACAGCCTCGGCCATTCCTGTACTGTACATATTTCTTTTTGCTATATTACTACCAGAACGTGTCCAGCCCATGGACGCTGCGTACCAGCGCTTCCATATAGTAGTAGTCGCCATACGAAGTATAGGACCTTCTCCCGTTCGACTCTTTCAGCACCCCGGGCACGTCGGCGTTCGAATCCAAATAGGACGGTTCCGACAGCTTCAGCAGTATGTTGTTCGACCAGTCGCGCAGCAGAGGATCGGAAGGCGAATGCTTCATGATTTCCTGAAACCCGCATACGGCGACGGCTGCAGCGGATGAATCTTTAAGCTTCTCTTGGCCGAGCGGCAGCCGAAAGTCCCAGACGGGAATAATGCTATCGTCCAACTGAGCGATAAAAGTATGAGCCAGCTCCGTTGCCGTATCCAAAAACTCCTGAATCCTCGTGTAGGAAAACGCGATGGCAAATCCGTATATCGCCCAAGCCGTGCCCCTGGCCCAATACGTTTCATCGCCGAAGCCGCCAAAATTGCAGCCTCTTACCGGCTCCCCCGTTTCCGGATCAAATCGGAAGGCCTGATATACGGACTTGTCCGTTCGGATGAACAGCTTTCTCGTCGTTTGGGCATGTCGGACGGCAATATTCCGATAAAACGGATTGCCGGTTTCCTCGCTTGCCCAGAACAATAGCGGCAAATTCATCATACAATCGATAATGGCGACTCCTTTGCTCTCCAGATAAAAGCAGTCATTCGCATCTTCTCCCGTAACGTCAGGAGGAATTTGATCGTCCATGCGGCCCCAGGCGCGAATATAGTCTCCATTGAGATCGAATCGTTTGGCGAGCTCGTCCGCCGCTTTCAGCGCCAATTTTTGCTGATTCACATCCCCGGTGAGTCGGTACAAAGCGACCGAGTATGGCGAATACAAAAATCCGAGATCGTGCATCGTATCCCCGCCATGATCGAAAACCTTGCGCTCGTATAGCGGATAAAGCTCGTTCATCCATTTCAAGTAAGCGGCGTTCCCCGATACCCGATGCGACCAATACGCCATTCCCGTGAAAAATGATGGAATCCAGCTCATAATGTGTTGAAGCGGTATGGCTTGCTCCCGATTTCTAAAATAGTGTCCGTCGGCCGCCTCCGGGAACTCTCGCAGATCGGTTCCGATCTTCTCTATGTTCCGTGTTGTCTTTTCCACACAAACGGAAAGCGCTTTCTCCAGTTGTTCACGAATGTGTGCATGATTCTGTACATAATTCATTGCATGTCCTCCATGGCTTGTCATCGACCGTTGCTAACGAGGTGTTCCTGCCCCTGCCGGATTCGTCAAATGCCGTAATCGCCTCGTTCGCAGCGTTATGGACTCCATCATGGCACAACATGCAATCTATTCGGTACTGTACAAATTTTGTATTGCTGTATTCCGTTCTGTACTCCATGCTGTACTCTTTTCGGCTTTCTATATCGCTTCCAGCCGCAGCTTCATAGAATAGAAATCACCGAAGGAATCAACGGAAATGAGCAGCCGATATGCCGAAACGTTTCCAAAATTTTTTTCAAATGCAAGCATAAAAAGACCCGCAAGGTAGTCATGGGCCTCTATCCGCTCTCTGTTTCCTAAACGTTTGCATCGCTGCTGGTTACCTTTTCCTCATGATCCGTTCAGACAAAACAAAAACACAACAATCGGCGGAGTTTTTCCTTCGTACGATTGTTGTGCTTTTGGTTAAAAAAAGAATTCACGGATTCATCCGCAAAACGATTTTACCCGTGTTCAAGTTTTGCTCCATGCGTTCATGTGCTTCATTCACCGCGGCGACGTCGAATACGGAATCGATGACCGGCTTAAGCCGTCCGTCCTCCAAGCGCTGAGCGGCAAACGCTGCAAACTGCTTGGTCAGGTCGACCTTGCGTTCGACCGACAAAGAGCGGAGCGTCGAGCCGATTACCTGCAGACGCCGCATCAGGAGCGGTCCGAGATCGACGGTCTCCTTCAGCTTCGAGCCGCCCATCATGCCGATCAGAACAAGCCTTCCGTCCGTATCCAGCGAGTCGATATTCTGCTGCCAATAAGACGCCCCGACAAAATCGAGGATGATCGCGACGCCGCGGCCTCCGGTCGCTTCGCGCACAGCCGGAGCAAACGGTCCGGCTTTGTAGTCGATGGCAAGCTCGGCTCCCAGCTCCAGGCACGCCGCCCGCTTCTCCTCGCTTCCCGCCGTAGCGATCGCATGCGCTCCCGCTTCGCGAATAAGCTGGATAGCCGCCGTACCTACGCCGCTGGCGCCGGCATGAACGAGAACGTGCTGCCCGGACTGCAGGCCGCCCAGCACGAACAAATTCAAGTAGGCGGTCAGGAATGCCTCCGGTACGGCTGCTGCCTCCTCGAACGACATCGCGTCCGGAATGCGGATCGCCATTCCCGCCGGGATCGTTACCCGCTCCGCGTAACCGCCGCCCGGCAGAAGAGCGCAAACGCGATCGCCGGGCTTCCAGCCGCTGACGCCTTGGCCGACCTTCTCCACGACGCCGGCCATCTCGAGGCCGATAATCGGAGAGGCGCCCTTCGGAGGCGGGTACAGGCCTCTTTTTTGCAAAAGATCGGCCCTGTTCAATGCAGTCGCCTTGACGCTGATCAGCAGTTCATCATCGGCGGCAACCGGCTCCTCCCAATCCCCTACGTACAGCTTCCGTGCTTCCTGATCGACCAATACCGCTTTCATCGTCGTCCCTCCAGTCGTTATCGCCGCCTATGAGCGAACTCAGCGCAGCAGCTTCAGCATGATTCGCAGCTTGCCGTCCTCCAGGCGAATATCTTTAATTCCCACTAAAGCCGGCAATTTGTCATATAAAGGAACTATGAAGTTCTGCTGAGAAAAATACTTCCCGGGTATTTCAAGCTTTTTGACGGCTCCTCGGTCCAGCGTAAGAAGCAAATTCGGCTCCCGCCATTCCAGCTTGGCATAAATCGTAGCTCCCGCTTTCACAAATCCTTTTGCTACCGCATTGACATGAAGCGCAAGCAGCCCGTTCTCCGTTTCGACCCGCACTCCCGTAATGCGCACGTCTTCGGTAAGCTGCGGCTTTTCCGCGATCGCTCTTTTCACAAGATTGCTAAGCTCGTCATCGTCAAGTTCGACGACGAGCTCGCGCTTGCGCACCATCTCGGTCACTTTCTCAACGATCGATATGTCCCGATAGGACAGATCGAGAGTTTCCGCCGGGCGGATATACCAGAGAAGTACGGCGGCCGCCGCGATTACTGCCAGCAGCAGCACGCCGGCAATCCCGAGCGCTTTTCTCAAACGTCTCCCCCCTCGCCTGACGGGAACCTTTACTTATTCCGGTCCTGTTCCGCTTTGTCCTTCAGCAAGTGCGGAACCTTACTTTTCTTCCGCCTATCCTCTCCGGTACGGGAGCTTACTTCTGCTTGTCTTGTTCCGCCTTGTCCTTCAGCCAGCGCGGAGCCCCTTTGTTTTTGCGGTCCCGCTCCCGGTCGCTCTTGGCTTTACCCGTCCCGTTCACAGGCGCTGTACGGCCTTTATCCGCCCCAGCCTTCGCTGCAGGACGCCCTGCCGCCGCTTGGCGAACGTCGCCCGCGCTGCCGGCAGGCTTCCGGCTGTCGTTGCGCTCCAGACCGCCTTCTCGTCCGCTTCCCGGCCTGCTGCCGTTCGTGCGCCCGTGTCCCGGCTTATCCCGATCGCCTTCCGGTCCGCCGAGCCCGCTGACCCGCGCATCGGCTGCAGGATTGCTCCGAGCGCGTCCCGCGCCGCCTGGCGCAGGCTTCTTGGGGCGGGCCGGTTCGACAACCGAACCGCCGAAAAGCTCCTTCTGAACGAACGGGACATTAAGCGCTTTGGCGAACTTGTCGATGATGAATCGTTCCCGCAAAGAGCAAATCGATATGACCGTACCGGCGCGTCCCATTCGTCCGGTTCTGCCTGCCCTATGGACATAATGGTCCGCGTCGATCGGCAAATCCAAATTGATGACATGCGTGACATCCGGGATATCGAGTCCGCGGGAAGCGACATCGGTTGCCAGCAGCAGCTGAAACCTGCCGGAGCGGAAGCCCTTCATCACGCGCTCGCGCTCCTGCTTACCCGCTTCTCCGTAAAGCGCCTCTACCGACAAGCCGACATACTGCAGCTTTGCCACAACCTCCGCGAGCTTGTCGATTTCGTTCGTGAACACGATCGCCGACCGCGGGTTATACGTGCGTACGAGCCGGCGGACGGTATCGATTTTATTGCGCTCCTCGCATACGACGAACAGATGCTCAAGCGTACCGGCCGCCTTGCCGGCCGAGCCCGCCTTAATATACTGCGGCTCGCGCATCCAACGCTTGATGACGGCTTCCATCGTATCCGGCACCGTTGCGGAGAAGAAAAGCAGCTGGCGGTCGCGCAGCGCGCTTTTGAAAATCGTTTCCACATCGTTCATCGCCCCGAGCGCGAACACCTGGTCAACTTCGTCAACGACGATCGTGCGGACGTGATGCATCGACAGCTTCCTGAGCTTCAGCACCTCCAGCACGCGGCCCGGCGTCCCTACGACAACCTGCGGATGCAGCTTCAGCTTGTCGAGCTGCCTCTGCAGCGCAGCGCCGCCGATAAGCGTCTGGGCGATCAGCCCCGTCCCCGCAGTTAGTTCTTCCAGCACAGCGGCTATCTGCATGCCCAGCTCCTGCGTCGGCACGATAATCAGCGCCTGCAGCTTCTTAAGCTCCGGATCGAGCTTCTGAACGATCGGAAGCGCGAAGGCCAGCGTTTTGCCCGTACCGGTTTGCGACTGAGCCACGACGTCCTTCCCCTCCAGAATAAGGGGAATCGCTTCCGCCTGAATCGGCGTCGGTTCCTCGATTCCGCGTTCCCGCAGCTTTTGGGCGTAATTTGCTTGTATGGATAAAGACTCGAAACGGTCCGGCATGTACATCCTCTTTTCCTAATGTTCGGTGGGGTGTCAAAGTGATTCTATTATATGCCACCAACCGGCCGATCACAAATGCACAGCGGCATTCTTCCGCTCGGTTCGCAAATCTCAACATTTTTAGCGGCAAATGACAAACGGTTCGTAATACCTACAATATTCTGCATGTCTATATCCTTGTAGGACCATTTTTGACATTATAAAGGGGAGGTTTTTACTATGTTTACACGTTTTCGCGCCTCAAAAGCAGTCATCCTTGCGTTAGCCCTCATTCTTGCCATGGTTTCCGCCGTATCGACGGCAGCCGCCGATCCCGCAACCGGGTACGAGAGCGGAGCTTTAACGCCTCCGCCGCCTGTAACCGGCAACGAGCAGAAGCTCATTCGCTTTCCTGCGCAGCGCACCGATTCGGGCACTCAGCCCTACTCCTTCGATCCGAGTCATATCTATTTGGAGGACGGCAACAATTTGCTGACCAACCTGCATAACGGGACGGTCGATATGAGCGGCGCAACCTTCGCAACCGTTAGTGCGGAGACGATCGGCGTTCAGCTGACCTTGCAAAGATGGACGGGCAGCGCTTGGGTCAACCACGATGTCAGCGGCTATTACGTCGACAACTACAGCACTTATCACGCAGGCAGCAAAATCGTTACGATCACCAAAGGCTACTACTACCGCATTGTCAGCTACCATTACGTCAACCATTCCGGCGTTTATGAGTCCGGTAACGTTACCGGCATAAGCGCGCTGATCAATTAGTCCGCTGACGCTGTCACGCAGCGGTGCCGGCGTTATCCCCGGTTTGACTGCCGCCGTTTTCACGACACTGTTTTTGATAGACGAACAGGGGTGCCGAATCGGCCCCCTTTATTTTTTAAGCATGGTCAGCTCCATCAAGAGACTATCCTCGATATTGCCGGATAGGCTGAGCGTGCCGGCCGCAAATGTCCAGACAAGCGTCTTTTTTCCCTTGGCATCGGAAATGACCTTAACCTCATTGTCTCCGATAACGATGTCTTCCAGCTTATTAGCCTCTTTATTGAAAAACTGCGATAACCACGAATCCAGCGATTGCATATTTTGCTCGTAGCGATAATACTTGCCCTCGCCGTTCTCATACCTCAGATACACACGTGAAACCTGTTTCTCCTTGCCTTTGAACAAATAAATGTAAGCAAGCTTGAAGCCCTCCGGCACGTTCTCCGGCTGAAAGATCGGTGCCGTCGACAGCTTGACCGCTTCCTCGAACGAATAAACCGTAATTTTCTCTTCCGCGCTTCCGGTCGATTGTACGCCGCTCTTGCCGGATACGGGAGCGCTGCCCGCATCGGGAGGCGGAGCCGTCAGCGCCCCTTCGTTCGTAGGCTCGGAAGAACCCCTGAACAAGGACAACGCGTCCTCTTTGAAAAATTGCGTGAACGGCCTAAAAGCATCCGTCACCTGCGCTTGACCGAACAGGAGCGCTCCGATCAGCAGCGAAGTGACGACGGTGACGATCATCGATAATTTGCGCAGTATGGCCCTGCGTCTTTTTTCCGCCTCCAGCATTTTACGAACACGCTCCCAGGATTCCTCGGGCGAAGAGGCCGAGCCGGGCCTGCTTTCCCTTACTGCCGCATCGAATGCCTCATCGAACATACGATCGAATGTTTCACGATCCATGCTCGATCCCCCAATCTTCCTTCAGCCGTTTCCTGATGCTTTCCCTAGCCCGAAACAATTTCTGTCTGACCACTTCTTCCGAGAAGTTCAAAATCGATCCGATTTCCTTGTAGGAAAGCTGGTGCATCCATCTCAGCTCGATAATTTGCCTATGCTCCGGCTTCAGCTTGGCTAAATATTTCGCAATGGCCTCTTTCATCATCCGTGCTTCCACTTCTTGCTCCACCGGCACTTCCGCTGCGGTACTCGCAATCTCTCTAGTTTCGAAGACACCCTCTGATTCCAGCTCGTCGCGATTTCGCTTGATTTTGCGTAAATAGTTCAGCGTCACATTTCTTGTAAGCACTTTCAACCACCACTCCAGCTTGTCCGCTTCCTGGAGCTGCTCGGCTTTGCGCATGACGCGCATAAACGATTCTTGTATAAGATCCTCTGTCAGCCCGTGATCTCTTACGATACCGTAAACCATGGGGTATACCATTTTATAGAACTCGTGATATACTTGCTGCTGCAATGCGAGCGGAAACGCATGGAAATCGGATGAGAACATCAAAACCAATTGACTAGACATAAAAGACCTCCAACAATCGACAAGCATAGACGTCATCAATTTCCATATTAGGCCAAATGATGCGCAAGGGCAAGTATTCTCGTGCAACATTCTTGCATAAACCCGCAAATTTTGCTATTTTGGTCTTGCATATGCTATTTTGACATCCGTACGGCGGTTCGTTAGACTATTATTACATCATGCGAAACGAGATAGCAAATAGTTGAGGGGGCTGGACATGAGCAATCCGGTAGACGAACAATTTGAAGCGTTGATTGAAAAATATGCGGAGCTGCTGACCGGCGACGATTCTCCCGAGATGATCGCCAAGGTGAAGAAATGGGCCTTATACAACCAGATCCACAAAACGATGCCTGCGCTCGCCGGCCACTGGAACCAGTCGCATCCCGAAGGAAAAGCCGACATCCGCAAGCTGTTCGAGGAAATCCGTGATTTGAACGCCGCACTTAAAGCAAAAAAGGAAGCAAATGCCGAGTCCTAGCCGACTCTCGTTTGCTTCTTTTTTATTGTCCCCTCCGCCGTTTGCCCGGCTTATAGGTAAAACGCGCCGATTATTAGCCTTGCCGAGGCTCTATTTTTTGTTGAGCATTCGGTGGGCGACCCGGTCGAACAAACGCGGCAGCAGCTGGTACAGCCGAATACCGGCCGCCGCCATAAGCGGGAGGTCGATTTCCGCCTTGCGCTTGACGATCGCCGTGATGACGGCCTCCGTGACTTGCTCCGGACGCAGCATGAACCATTTGACGTTGCTTACGTATTGTCCGCTTGGGTCCGCACGCTCGAAGAAAGGCGTATCGATCGGCCCCGGATTGACGGCCGTTACCGAGATGCCTGCCTTCATAAGATCCTGCCGGATGCAGTTCGTAAAACCGAGCACGGCATGCTTCGTTGCCGAATATCCGCTTGATTTGGCGGAGCCGATCTTGCCGGCCATCGACGCGATATTGACGATATGGCCGCTTCCGGCCTTCAGCATCGCGGGCAGGACCGCCTTCGTGCAGCGCACCGTTCCCATGTAGTTTACATCCATCATGTCCTCGATCGTCGCGAGCTCGGCCTTCTCGATCGTCTCGAATACGCCGTATCCCGCGTTATTGATCAGCACGTCGATTTTCCCGTACCTCGCCAGCACCTGCTCCATCACCGCAAAAACCTGCTCCGAAGACGTCACGTCGAGCCGGTACAAGCCATACTCCCCGTTAATCCGCGAAGCCACCTGCTCCAGCTTATCCGCCGATCTCGCCATCAGGACGGGGATTCCTCCTTCCCGGGCCACGCCTTCGCCCATAAGCGCGCCTATGCCGCTGGAAGCTCCCGTAATGACAACCACCTTTCCTTCAAGCCGCCGATTGCTCATCCGCCATTCCCTCGTTTCTTCCGAACTGTGCATGCTGACATCATTTTACCCGATACGGCTGCTGTTGTCGATTTGTCCCTTCCCGCGCCAAAAAGCTGCCTGGAGGGCCGGTGCGGCTTTATTTGAGGAATGGATTTCTCTATCAACCCAATCATAATTTTCAGAGAGTAATAGAATAATATAACCTCTTAAGAAAGGAGTTGATGTTATGCCCTTTACCGTTCGTGTAGTCGGTATCTTTACGAGAAACTCCCGCTCAAGCGCTACTGCAGACCAGCGCCGCGCAAGAGTTCTGGCGGATGTTGCAGCTGCGAATGCGGCATGGTTCAGCGGGTTTTCCCCGGGTGTGAGATGCGAGATCAGCTTTGTTGCGACGGCGATTTATAATTCAAGCACAATCATCAACGCAAGCACAGTGGCCGGCGTAGCGGATCCAAGAGTGGATCGGCTGATCCAGCAAGTCAGAACGCTCAGAAACCAGCAAGCGGCCATCTATGTAGTATATTTAAGCGGAGATCGACTGGCCGACGGCTTCGCCGTGGGCAATGGCGGTCCCCGATTTACCTTTTTCAACAGCACGGCCAGCTATGGATTAGTCGGACATGTCGTGCTGACCGATATCGCCGGCACTACGTTCGCCCGCTACGTTCTTGCGCATGAAGCCGGTCATGTTTTGTTCGGCCGATTCTTAACGAATAGTCCGCTCAGCTTTACGATCAATGACCCGTCGAACCCTGGAAGTTCGCATAACAATAATAGTCAGAACCTCATGTTCCCCGTCGTCCCTGCAAACAATCCGTTTATCAACGCTGCGCAGTGCATCGTTGCCCGGCGCAGCAGGGTGCTTATCGAAAACGCCGCTTCCGGCGCAGCCGCGAAAAGATCGAATACGGCAATGCTAAGAAGACTTAATAGATCGGCCATATTCCAAGCTCGAAAAGCGATGCGTACTGGAAAAAGAAAAAGCAGATAAGCGAATGAGTAGAACCGTATTTTGCATCCGTCGTGGTCAAGCGGGGGTCTCGTCCGACAAGGATAAACGGCTACCGGCGTCTTTGACGCTGGCGTTTACCGAGATTTAGAGCCTCTTCCACGATATACTTTCTGATAAATCAAGGATAAACGGCTGCGCCGTCCTAAACGCTTTCGAAGAATGCGAATTCGTAAGCATAAACTAAGGACAGGCGCGTTTACCGGAAAGTCGAACAATCGGCGAAGGATATGCTGTCTTAAACTATCAAAAAAGCTGCCGGGAATCCCGGCAGCTTTATCATTATATGAGCGTCACGCTGCTGTCGCGGCGCGTCGCCCCTGTTTTGCGTCTGTCTATCAGCCTGTTCAGCGCATCGATATACGCTTTGGCGCTTGCTTCCAAAATATCGGTGCTGACGCCGCGGCCTTGAACCGAATAGTCGCCTTGCTTAAGCACGACATGCACTTCGCCAAGGGCGTCTTTGCCGTGGGTGACCGATTTGATCGAGTAATCGTCAAGTTCCACTTCTTCCTGCGCAGCCTTGTCGATCGCCTTGTAGATCGCATCGACCGAGCCGTTGCCGATCGCCGCTTCCTCCAGCACGTTTCCTTCAGCCGTATGAATGCGTACGGTAGCGGACGGCACGGATTGGTTGCCGTACGATACTTGGATCGTCTCCAGCACGTAAACCTCCGGCGTAGAAACGAGCTTCTCCTCGATCAGCGCACGGATGTCCTCGTCGGTTACGTCCTTCTTCTTATCCGCCAAATCCTTGAACTTCGCGAATGCGGCATTCACCTGCTCGTCGTTCAGCTCGTAGCCGAGATCGGTCAGCTTTTCGCGGAATGCGTGGCGGCCGGAATGCTTGCCGAGCACCAGCTTGCTTTCCTTGAGTCCGATCGTTTCCGGCGACATGATTTCATAGGTCGTTTTTTCCTTCAGCATGCCGTCCTGGTGAATACCCGACTCATGTGCGAACGCGTTGGCTCCTACGATCGCTTTGTTGCCGGGCACAACCATTCCTGACAGCTTGCTGACCAAACGGCTCGTACGGTAAATTTCATTCAGTACAAGCGACGATTTGGCTTGGAAAAACTCGGATCTCGTTTCAAGCGCCATAACGACTTCCTCGATCGACGTATTGCCCGCACGCTCGCCGATGCCGTTGATCGTGCCTTCGATTTGATCGGCGCCGTTCAAAATAGCGGCCAATGCGTTCGCCGTAGCCATGCCGAGATCGTCGTGACAGTGAGCGCTGAGCTGGATTTTCTCGATGCCCTTCACATTTTCCTTCAGCGTCTTGAAAATATTCCCGTACTCGCTCGGATTCATATAACCGACCGTGTCGGGAATGTTAACGACCGTCGCGCCGGTGCGGATCGCAAGCTCAGTAACCTCGCACAGGAAATCCAGCTCGGTACGTCCGGCGTCCTCTGCGGAAAACTCGATCTTGCTGAAGTATTTTTTGGCGTATTTAATTGCCGCTTCCGCCGTCTCCAGCACCTGATGCTTCTCCATCCGCAGCTTGTGCTTCCGGTGAATGGGCGAGGTCGCCAAAAATACGTGCAGGCAAGGATCCTGAGCGCCCTTAAGCGCTTCGTAAACCGCATCGATATCCTTCTCCCGGGAACGGGCAAGTCCGATGATCGTCGCATTCTTAACCGAACGCGCAACCGCGTTTACCGCAGCCAGATCGCCGGGCGAGGCTGCCGGAAATCCGGCTTCGATCCGGTCCACTCCAAGCTTCTCAAGCTGGAGACCGATTTCCACCTTCTCCTGGGTATTCAGGTTGACCCCGGGCGATTGCTCGCCGTCACGCAGCGTCGTATCGAAAATATAGATCTTCCTCATCCCTGTCACCTCCTGCTTGTGTATGCTCTCGTTAAAGAGCGGGGAACATACCACCCGCCAGCGATCGGCGTTCGGATATATTCCCCGCATTGTTCTTATTAGGCCGCACTTTTACTACTTTATGCGGATAACGCTTGTCTTACTTCTTGATCCAGTGCATCAATTCACGCAGTTGTCCGCCGACAACCTCGATCGGATGCTCGGCTTCTCTGCGGCGAGTAGCCGTCAGGAACGCGCGGTTCGATTGGTTCTCGAGGATGAAGTCGCGTGCGAATTTACCTTGTTGGATATCTTCGAGAACGCGTTTCATTTCTTTCTTCGTTTCTTCGGTTACGATGCGAGGTCCTGTAACGTAGTCGCCGTACTCCGCCGTGTTGGAGATCGAGTGACGCATCGAAGCGAGGCCGCCTTCGTACATCAGGTCAACGATCAGCTTCAGCTCGTGCAAGCACTCGAAGTAAGCCATCTCAGGAGCGTAGCCTGCTTCAACCAGCGTTTCGAAGCCCGCTTTAACGAGCGCGGATGCGCCGCCGCACAATACGGCTTGTTCGCCGAACAGGTCGGTTTCGGTTTCTTCTTTGAAAGAAGTTTCGATAACGCCCGCACGCGTACAACCGATGCCTTTAGCATAAGCAAGACCGATTTCTTTCGCTTTGCCGGAAGCGTCTTGATGAACGGCGATAAGACCTGGAACCCCGAAGCCTTCTACGAATACGCGGCGAACCATGTGGCCCGGCGATTTCGGAGCGACCAGGAATACGTCTTTGTCAGCCGAAGGGTTGATTTGACCGAAGTGAACGTTGAAGCCGTGCGAGAAGACGATTGCAGCGCCGTCTTTCAGGTTCGGCTGAATTTCTTCGTTATATACTTTCGCTTGCGTTTCGTCCGGCATCAGGATTTGCACCAGATCCGCTTGGGAAGAAGCGTCCGCTACGGAGTAAACTTCGAAGCCGTCGTTTACCGCTTGATCCCACGAACGTCCTTTACGAAGACCGATAATGACTTTAAGACCGCTGTCGCGCAGGTTTTGCGCTTGGGCATGCCCTTGGCTGCCGTAGCCGATGATTGCGATTGTTTTGCCTTGAAGTACGCTTAAGTCTGCGTCTTTCTCATAGTACAATGTAACTGCCATTGGATGATATCCTCCTTTAATTTAAAACCCTGTGAACGGGCGTTTGAACGCCGGAACACTTATGGAAAGCTCCCGTTCCGAAGGGCGCCGGCGCCGGACAAGCCGCCGCGCATCCGCTCAAACCCCCGCTCACGCGGGAATCGTTAATTGATTGATAATGACTGATTGGCGGCTTAGCCGCGTGTCATTGCGGTTACGCCTGTCCGTGAAAATTCACGGATTCCGTATGGCTTGAGCAGCTCGGCCATCGCGTCGATTTTGTCCGTATCGCCGACGGCTTGCACCACCAGCGAATGAGGGCCGATATCGACGACGGCTGCGCGGAACGTCTCGACGATGCCGAGAATTTCCGGACGCTGCGCCGGAACCGCGCTGATTTTGATCAGCGCCAGTTCGCGGGCAACCATCGGGTTCGCGCTCAGATCGACTACTTTAATGACGTCGACGAGCTTATACAGCTGCTTCGAAATTTGCTCGAGCGTCCGGTCGTCGCCGGTCGTCACGATGACCATCCGCGACAAGCCTTGCTCTTCCGAAGCGCCTACCGTAATGCTTTCGATATTAAATCCGCGGCGGCCGAACAGGCCGGAAACCCGTTGCAGCACGCCCGGCTGGTTGTTGACCAGAACGGAAATCGTATGTCTTCTCATGTTCATTCCGCATCCCCCATGATCATCTCATCGATCGTGCTTCCTTGCGCCACCATCGGATAGACGTTCTCATCCTTGCGTACGACGAACTCGACCAGCACCGGTCCCGGCGTATCCATCGCTTCTTTCCAAGCTTGCTGCGCCTCTTCCTTGTTCGTAGCGCGAAGCCCCTTAACGCCATAAGCTTCGGCAAGCTTCACGAAGTCCGGGCTGCCCGCCAAGTCGATATGGCTGTAACGGTTGTCGTAAATAAGCTCCTGCCATTGACGCACCATGCCGAGCACCTGGTTGTTGATAACGACGATTTTGACCGGGATGTTGTTGATAGCGCAAATCGCCAGCTCCTGCGAGCACATTTGCATCCCGCCGTCGCCGTTGATCGAGATGACAAGCTTATCCGGATTGCCCATCTGAGCGCCGATCGCCGATGGGAAGCCGTAGCCCATCGTGCCGAGACCGCCGGAGGTGACCCAAGAGCGGGGCCGGTTGAACCTGTAATATTGGGCCGCCCACATTTGATGCTGGCCTACGTCGGTCGTTACGATCGCGTCGCCCTTCGTCGTGTCGTTAAGCATCTCGATAACGTATTGCGGCTTCAGCTCGGTATCCGAATCTTTGTAGGAATACGGATATTGCCGCGAGCTTTCCTGTACGCTAGCGATCCACGCTTCCGAATTTGCCGGCTGTGCCTTCGTGTTTGCGTACTGCAGCACGTTCTTGACGTCGCCTACGATCGGAATGAGCGTTTCGACGTTTTTGCCGATTTCGGCCGGATCGATATCGATATGAACGATTTTCGCGTTCGGCGCGAAGCCGCTCAGCTTGCCGGTTACGCGGTCATCGAAGCGTGCGCCGATGGAAATGAGCAAATCCGCGCTTTGAATCGATTTGTTCGCCGTATAGGTTCCGTGCATCCCCGGCATCCCCATCCACAGCTCGTGGCCGCTTGGGAAGCCGCTTAAACCGAG
This sequence comes from Paenibacillus contaminans, assembly GCF_003285015.1. GTDB lineage: Bacteria > Bacillota > Bacilli > Paenibacillales > NBRC-103111 > Paenibacillus_V > Paenibacillus_V contaminans. The sequence continues at coordinate 61,231 of NZ_QMFB01000005.1, forward strand.
CAGCGTAGTCGTAACCGGGATCCGCGTTTTATTGACGAACTCCAGAAGCTCCTCGCCCGCATCGGCATAAACGACGCCGCCGCCTGCCAAAATGACGGGACGCTCGGACTCCTGAATCAGCTTGAGCATTTTGTCGACCTGCAGCTTGTTCGGCTCGACGTTCGGGTTGTAACCGCGCACGCTGACGCTTTGCACCGGCTTATACGTCGTTTTGTGGGCCGAAACGTCCTTCGGAATATCGATCAATACCGGCCCTTTGCGGCCCGTATTCGCGATATGGAACGCTTCGTGAATGATCCGCGGCAAATCCTCTACATCGCGAACCAGGTAGCTGTGCTTCGTAATCGGCATCGTAATGCCGACGATATCCGCTTCTTGGAAAGCGTCCGTTCCGATCAATGAAGTCGCTACGTTTCCGGTAATGACCACAAGCGGCACCGAATCCATGTAGGCGGTAGCGATTCCCGTCACGAGGTTGGTTGCCCCCGGACCGGATGTCGCGATGCAGACGCCTACCTTCCCTGTCGTTCTGGCGTACCCGTCAGCCGCATGAATTGCGCCCTGCTCATGGCGGGTCAGCAGGTGATGGAAATCCGGATTGCCATGCATGGCGTCATAGATGAACAGCACCGCGCCGCCCGGATAACCGAACACGCACTCAACACCTTCCAGCAGCAGGCTGCGAAGCAAAATTTCCGAACCGGAGATGTAATCGGGCTTCATCAGTTTCTCTTTCAGTTCATCTTTCAGTACTTTCGTCGGACTTTGAACACTCATCCTGAACCCTCCCCTCAAAAATTAACGAAACATTGATCCTGGCTTTCCATTCGGGCGGTATAAATAAAAAATCCCTTCCGTCCCGCATGCCTAAAGGCATCGAAGGGACGAAAGGGATGTAGCTTCCGTGGTACCACCCGAATTTGTTATGCGCCTCGCAGCACATAACCTTAATAGGTATACAGTATGGCACGCAGCCTGCCTGCAACCTAAAGCACGGTAACGTGTGCCAATCCGATTTCCCCTAATGGCCAGCCGCAATTGCAGTTGCGTCTGCTGTTCAAGGAAACAGCTCGGAGGTGAGCTCGCGAATAAGGGATTAAGGCGTCGGTTTCAGCTGATCCGATCACTCTCTGGAACATAAGAGCCCTTAGTGCTTCGTCCTCGTCATTGCCGATAACGTGTTGAACTAATAATAAAGATTATTATATGCAGTTTACGGCTGTTCGTCAACCCTTTAACGTAGTACCGAATGCGGCGACCGGCATTTTACGTCCGTAAACGAGATTCCGTATGCCCGAGAATGCATATCCGGCGCAGGAAAATCCGTTCTTCTGCCCGTTTTTGCTTCCAGCATTTATATATTCCGGTTTGTACGGCCGACCGACCGGATTTTCACCGGATGTTCCTTGTCTTGTGCCTTGCCTGATCCGCAGTCCGGTTTTGCCCACTTGGAATCGAGTACGGCTTCCTTTTCCCGCCTGTAGTCCGAAAACGCCTGCTTGCAGCGGGTATTTTGCTCAGCACACCGGTGAAACCACTCTGCAAGCCGGAAAAATCGGACTGCGGCACTTCGCGAGCCTCGATCTCTTGCTCCAAGCGGGCAAATTCGATTTACAATTCTACGCGAACCTCGACCCTTGCTCCGAGTTAACCGGCTACACGTTTATACTACCCGCTAAATTCAAAAAAGATCTTCCCGCCCGAAAACATTCGTGCGGAAAGATCTCTATATAACCGAAAGCTCGCGATTAAGCGTTCACTTTCGCTTTAGCTGCGGTTGCCAGATCGGCAAATGCTTTCGCATCCGTTACAGCCAGATCAGCCAGGATTTTGCGGTTTACGTCGATGCCGGACAGCTTCAAGCCGTGCATGAACTTGCTGTAGCTCAAGCCGTTGATGCGTGCTGCAGCGTTAATACGTGCGATCCACAGTTTGCGGAAATCGCGTTTTTTCTGACGGCGATCCCGGTATGCGTAAAGCAGGGATTTCATGACTTGCGCGTTCGCTGTTTTAAACAGGCGATGCTTCGAACCGAAATAACCTTTTGCCAGCTTCAAAATCTTTTTATGACGACGACGAGTGACAAACCCGCCTTTTACTCTTGCCATAGTGTTCAGCCTCCTGAAAAATTTAAAATTATTGGTTACCGCTTGCGGCGCAAGTTAACCGGCTCCCATTGGCGTTCCATTCCGTGCGGTTTAGATCCGATATTACATGAATTACTTCATGTAAACGATCATTTGCTCGATGCGTTTAACGTCGCCTTTGGCCATGATCGCCGATTTACCCAGTGCGCGCTTGCGTCCAGGAGATTTTTTCTCAAGAATGTGGCGTTTGAAAGCGTGGCTTCTTTTGATTTTACCTGTGCCCGTTTTGGAAAAACGCTTTGCGGCGCCACGGTGAGTTTTCATTTTTGGCATGGTGGTTCGTCCTCCTTGAAATGAAGTAGTGCCTGTCGGTTAAGCGTAAACCGGCTGCCGATACGCGGCACTGCGTTTAATTACTGCTGCTTGGGCTGCAAAATCATGATCATGCTGCGGCCTTCCAGCTTAGGCATGCGCTCGACGTTGCAAATTTCCGCCGCTTCCTTCGCTACGCGCTCAAGCACTTTTCTGCCGATCTCGGCATGCGTGATTTCCCGGCCGCGGAAACGTACGGAGCATTTCACTTTGTCGCCTTCGTTCAGAAACTTCAAAACGTTGCGAAGCTTAGTTTGGAAGTCGTGCTCATCGATCGTCGCGCTGAAGCGAACTTCTTTGAGCTCGACGATTTTCTGATTTTTGCGGGCTTCTTTCTCTTTCTTCTGCATTTCGTACCGGAATTTCCCGTAATCCATAATACGGCATACGGGCGGCTTCGCCGTCGGTGCGACATTGACTAGGTCTAGGCTTGCGTCCAACGCGATCTGCATGGCTTCACGAATCGGCTTGATGCCGAGCTGCTCGCCGTCTGCCCCGATCAGGCGGACCTCCTTGACACGGATTTCGTCGTTAATTAAATGATCTTTACTGATAACCTGCCACCTCCTCGAGATATTTGACAACTAAAAAAAGATGTAAGCTTCTTCAGCCCACATCTTCCAAGATCGCATCAAAAGTCGAGATTGATGATGTTATGGATCCCATACCAGCCAACGCAAGTCGGTCAGGTGAGAAGCGGGCGCTTCTGCTTTTCGTAAGTACTGAAACAGTTTACCATCCTTGCTTCGCATTGTCAACTGCTGCAATCGCAAAATATTCGCCTGGCTTGCCGCGATTATCGGCAGGACGCGCAGAAGCGCCGGCAGGGTGTCCGCAGGCTATGAAGCAGCAGGCGTCGCGATCCGTTATGTGTGCGCAGCATGGTTTGCCCAACTAAGCGCTAGAAAGCGGCTCCGGGGCGCTAACAAGGAAGCCTCCCTAACAGTGGCCTTTTCTTCACCTAAGCCGCCCTAAGCGCGACTCCGCGCCGAACCGGCTGCCTGCCGCACACTATGAAATAAAAAAACTACCGGCACAAGACCGGCAGTTCGGCAGTTTTGAATTTAGCTCGCTTGCTTCGTTTTCACGTCTTCGAGACGGATTACGCGGGTATGCTTCGTATGGCTCCATTGCTTGTTGTTCTGCGTGAAGAACGCATAAAACGTAATCGGCCACCAGGAAAGCAGGAACACCGGATACAGCAGCAGGTAACGCCAAGTTTTCAGCGGCGCTTTTTCGATAATCAGCGCTAACGGGAACTGCACGTAGCTTGCCACGGAAACGAACATGAACAAGAACGGCGATACCTGGAACAGCGACTTGAATACCGGAGCGCCCGGGAACGCTACATCGATCCACAGAATAATACTGACGATCGAGCTGACGAACAAGTTATAAACGTTGGCTGCATAAATCGCCGTATCGATTTTCGCCCAGCTGCGCTCTTTGATGCCTTGCCACAGCAACGGGAAGAAATACCGTCTTGCTACGTCGAAATGACCCTGCATCCAGCGCAGACGTTGTCTTGCGGATGCTGAGAACGTAAGAGGCTTCTCGTCGTACACTTTGGCGTCGTAATTGAACACCGGATTCACGCCGCGCTGTACGCAGCGCATCGTAAACTCCAAGTCCTCGACCAGGCTAGTTGCGCCCCAGCCCATTTCCTTCAGCAGCGCCGAATCGAAGCACATGCCCGTGCCGCCCAGGTAGCTGGCCAGCTTCAGGTTCGTGCGCGGCAGCTGCCACAGACGGTTGCAGTACCAGTAAGTGATGGCGTATGCGGACGTAATCCACGAATCATGCGGATTTTTCGTATCGAGATAAGCTTGGATAACTTTCGAGCCCGAGCACAGGTCGTTGTTCATATGGCGCAGGTAATCGTCGTTAACCAGGTTATCGGCGTCAAACATGACGACTGCGTCGTATGTACGCGGAAGCTTCCACAGCTCCTTCAGCATCCATTCGATGGCATAGCCTTTGCCTCTCAGGTTTTTGTTATGGCGCTCGTAGGCATAAACGCCGTGACTGCGGGAAATTTCCGCCGTCTTGTCCGTACAGTTGTCGCAAATAACGAATACGTCGTAAAGCTCTTTCGGATAATCAAGTTTTTTCAGGTTTTCGAGCAGCGCGCCGACGACTTGTTCCTCGTTGTGAGCGGCCACCAGAATGGCGAATGACTTCTGCGGTTCGAACTGCGCTTTCCTTTTGTTCCGGTACCATCCAAAAAATGTCATGAACAGCTGGTACACTCCGATGGAAGCAAGCACGATCTGCAGGACGAAGAAAATGTTGTCCAACATGCAAAAACCCCCTTTTTTTCTTTTACCCTTTTCTCTCTGTATAGGATGATCCGGTTTGTCATGTTATGAAAACGCAAAATGAAAATAACGCCGAGATTGATTTTCCCTTGTTTAGGGCGATTTGTCAAAACCCTGTAAAGGCGATGGAACGCCGGATCGGCTGTAATCCCGTGAAAACAATCGTACTTTAGCGGAAGATCTTGCGTACAGTCTCGTTTAAGCCGCGTTTTCATCAATTTTCATGATCCGGTATTATTATAATCAACTCATGTGGACAAAACAAATGACAACATCACGAACGAATTCGTTACGGTGGCGGGCAGACGTTTCTGTTCTAGGATTCCCGAGAAGCGGCGGAAGCTATCCCCAATGCGCAAAAATGTGTCCTCCGTTCCATCGTCGGCACATAACCTTGTACGAAACGGGCAAGCGAAAGGTTGCAGCCCGGCTCCTTATACACTTTCGCGGGCAAAACCGATTAAGTGTCCGTCGGGTGACGAGCCAAACCCGCTGTCCAGCTGACGGCTTGCTCCAAAAAACCGCGGTGCACCAGGGAATAATCGGTGTACAAAAGCTTTGCAGCGGCTTGACACTGCCATAACATTCATGGGCTATGATGGAGCATATACCGATCATATTTTAGAAAAATTTAAGATTTGGGAGAGGCCTTCGGAGGTCGTCTTCCTTAACGGGGGAGTGGTTACCATTAGCCGCGTCATTCATTGGCTGCAGCATTATGAAACGAAGCTGTTTCGTCTCGTAAACAACAAAAGCCGCCACCCCGCGCTCGATTATTTGTTCAACCGGCTGACGCATTTGGGCGGGGCTTCCGCTACGATCATCGCGACGCTCGCGATCGCCTTATTCGCATCGGGAGATTGGCGGATTACCGCATGGCAAAGCGCCGCCGCACTCGCCGCAAGTCATCTGCCCGTCGCCGTCATCAAGAAAAAGTACCCTAGACTTCGGCCCTATATGGTACTGGAAAATACGAACATTTGCCGCAATCCGCTAAAAGACCATTCTTTTCCTTCCGGACATTCGACGGCCATTTTTTCCGTAACCGTGCCTTTCGTCCTATTCGCCCCGGCGCTGGGCTTCATTCTAATCCCGGCAGCCTGCCTGGTAGCCCTATCCCGCGTTTATTTGGGGCTGCATTATCCTTCCGATTGCGCCGCCGGTGCGGCGATCGGCTCCCTCACCGCCCTGCTTGCCGCTATACTGATCGGTTAGCCTTACGAGCAAGGATAAACAGCTTCGCCGTCCTAAACGCTTTCGAAGAAAGCGACTTCGTAAGCTAAGGACAGGCGCGTTTACCGTTGAACATAAGCACTTGATACGTGAAACATTAAATTCCTTATATTTAACAAAATGCCGCCATCCTTAGCCGGATGACGGCATTTGTTATTAATCATCGTTTTGCTCGGTATCCTCGTCCGTATCCGTATCTGCGTCAACCGCTTGGCGCTTGTCCGATTCCTCGAGAGCCCGTAGGTGCCGGTCGTACGCCGACTGTCCGATCACAACCTCCAACCGGTATATCGGCATCCCTCTGTCGGCGAATTTCGTTTCGTATTCGGTCAGCACGAGATCTTGACGGCGTTCCTCCGCATGCAGATCCAGCGAAATGTTGCGCATGCGAAGTCCCATATCGGCGATTGAATTCAGCGAAAATTCGAACAGCGAACGGGAATCCGTTTTGAAATGGATTTCGCCTTCGGCATTCAGCACGTTTTTATACTTGTTAACAAAATTCGAGTGAGTCAGTCTGCGTCTCGCGTGCTTTTTCTTCGGCCACGGGTCGCTGAAATTCAAATACACCCGCGAAAGCTCGTCCGGCGCGAATACGTCCTCGAGCTTCTCGATATTAAATAAAGCCAGCGCCAAATTCGGCAGCTTGCCTTCCTCTATGCCGTGCGCCGCACGCGCCTTCGCGCTCGCTTTGCGCATGAGTTCGTCGTACATGTCCACACCGATATAATTGTATTGCGGATTATTGCGGCTCATCTCGCTGATGAACTTTCCTTTGCCCATGCCCAGCTCAACATGTATCGGATTATCGTTTCCAAAAAACGACAACCACTTCCCCTTATAGTCCTGCGGACTCAAGACAACTAGCTCAGGCTGGCTTTCGATATTTTCACGTATTCCTTTTCTTCCGCGCAGTCGCACAACGATCCCCCACATTTCGTTCCAACGTAACAAACCAGTTCGATTATACAACTGTCCGCAGCAAAAAAGAAACCCCGCCGTTCATGGCAGAGTTTCCTTCATATGCTTATTCCGATATTCGGCATGATCCGCATCCATACCAAGATTCGATGTCTAAACCTCTTGAAAGTGAACGGGAGCGCGCCCAGGCTACATGTCTAATGCGTGATAATGAATTTTGTCGGATTCGGGAAGCATTTCGTGCTCCAGCGCTTTCCTCAGCTTCTTCCTGGCGTCGACCGCCAAACTCGGCTGCTGATTGAAACGAACGCCGCTTAACGCGATGGCCTCTTTAATAGAAAGCTTTACCGTAATCATTTGCTCATCTTGCGGAATGTGAACCTGGGTATTCATCGCACTCACCTCGTCGGTTAATTTAGAACGTCGGATTCTGGTGTGTATTGGCTGGAAACCCTTGATTTTGCTCACTTCCAATTTAACACATCATGTTAGGTTTTGCAAGTCACGGATAGCAAAAATACAAGGTTTTCCGCTGCCTTTATTTCGCCTCGTCCCGATCCCGTCCGCGGCTCCGCAAGCCTGCGAGACCAAACAGACCGAGAAGGCCGAGCCAGCCCCAGTTTATATTGTTTCGGTTGGCGGCCGCCCGCATCTGGTAGCCGTTCATATTATATTTGCCGATGCCGTAATTGTTGGGCTTTGGCGTGTTAACGGTCGGATACGGGGCTGTTTTGCCCATATTCGGATCAAGCGTGGTCGTCGACTGCATCCGGTACGTATTCGGCGTTACGGTCGGATTCGGGCCGTGAACGCGGGTCGTATCGTAAACATTGCCGGTGTTGCTATAAATTCCCGTATCCGGATTCGTCCGGTTCAGCATTTGCGAATTGCCCGGAGGGTTGCCCGGCGCAGGCGTACCGACAGATGTCGACGGCTCGCCCATTAAGTTCATTCCGGTATCCGCCCCCGTATCTTTTCCCGTATTCGTACCGGTATGCGCCTGAACGGCCTGCGGACCCGCCAGCATAGTTAAAATGATAAGGGCTGCACTCATCAATTGAAGCTTTTTCAAGCCAATATTCCCCTTTCTATTAGGAAGTATTTTAGAACGCCGCACCGTTATTGTTGTCCGCCATCATGAAAATAACCGCCGTTGTTTTTGGAAGCCGCAATGAAGTCGGAAAAGTCGCTTTTTAAGCTGTTTTTCGCTAAAATAACTAATGGAACGCTTATCTGTATTGAACGAACGGGTTCCTGGCGCTTAGCGGCTTATGAAGTCCAAGCAAGTTTTATATAATGAAGTTAGGATTGGAAAGGAAGTACGACATGCTGCAAACAAGCGAACCACAGCCTCTGCTTTGGGGGGATAAACGGTTTCACACCTGGAATTACGAAATGCGCGGACAGTTTCAAACCAAAGTGTTCAAGGTTATGCTCGATGCCGGCTTCACATGTCCCAACCGTGACGGCAGCATTGCCAAGGGGGGCTGCACCTTTTGCAGCGCGCGCGGATCAGGGGATTTTGCCGGAAGCCGGAGAGACGATCTCGTCACGCAATTTAACAGCATTAGGGATCTTCAGCACTTGAAATGGCCGGAAGCCAAATATATCGGCTACTTCCAGGCCTATACGAATACGTACGCTCCGGTGGAAGAGCTGCGCGAATATTATGAGCTTATTTTGCAGCAGCCGGGGGTAGTCGGGCTGTCCATCGCCACGCGGCCCGATTGTTTGCCGGACGATGTCGTCGAGTACCTTGCCGAGCTGAACGAACGTACGTATTTATGGGTGGAAATGGGCCTGCAGACCGTGCACGAATCGACTTCGGAGCTGATCAATCGCGCCCACGATACGCAGTGCTACCTGGACGCAGTCGAGAAACTGCGTAAGCATAATATCCGCACCTGCGCGCACATCATCTACGGGCTGCCGCAGGAAACGCATGACATGATGATGGAAACGGGCAAAGCGGTAGCCCGTATGGACGTTCAGGGCATCAAGATCCATCTGCTGCACCTGATGCGCAAAACGCCGATGGTCAAGCAATACGAGGCGGGCTTGCTGCGTTTTCTCGAGCAGGACGAATACGTCAAGCTCATCGTCGACACGCTGGAGCTGCTGCCGCCGGAAATGATCGTTCACCGGCTGACCGGCGATGCGCCGCGCGACCTTCTGATCGGTCCGATGTGGAGCCTGAAGAAATGGGAAGTACTCAATGCGATCGACAATGAATTGAAAAGCCGCAATACGTGGCAAGGCAAGCTGTGGACGCCGCAAGAACAGCTTGTGACATGGGCGCCTTAAGCAATTAGCGTATTATTCGGAGGTTACAGGATGGGATTTTTGTCCGTATTAAGCTGTGCGCACAAGCTGGTCGAGGAACGGCTGCGAGCAGGGGATACCGCTGTCGACGCGACGGCCGGCAACGGTGTGGATACGCTTTTTCTGGCGAAGCTGGTTGGCGGATCGGGACGCGTTTACGGCTTCGATATACAAGAAACGGCGCTTGCCAGAACACGGGAAAGGCTGGACGATTCGGGGATTTCAGGAGCGGAGGCCGTTACGCTCGTATGCGATTCACATGAACGGATGCTTCAGCATATCGACGGCGCCTCGCACGGCAAAATCGGCGCCGTCATGTTCAACCTCGGCTATTTGCCAGGAGGCGATCATGCAACGATTACAACGATCGGCACTACCCTGCCCGCCCTCGATGCCGCTTTATCCGCCCTGCGCAAAGGCGGAATCGTAACCGTCGTGCTTTATCCGGGCCACGATGGCGGCGCCGAGGAGGCGGAAGCGGTACAAGCTTGGGCCGAGCAGCTTCCGCAGCGCGACTTTCAGGCGTTATGCTACCGTTTTCTCAACCAGCAAAACAATCCTCCGTATGTCATTGCCATTGAGAAACGCTGAAACGGAAAACGCCGGCGATTGTTCATTGCACAAAACTTCATCATACTCGCAGAAAGCAGGTACTAATAATGAAATCTTATCCTTTGAAATTTCAACCGGAATTTAAAGAACGCGTCTGGGGTGGAAGAGCGCTCGAGCAGTTCGGCTTCGAGCTGCCGCCCGGCCGTCCGATCGGCGAAGGCTGGATGATCGGGGATCATCCGAACGGCACGACGAAGGTCGTGAACGGCGAACTGGCCGGCCTCGGTCTTGACGAAGTCAGAGAACGGCATGGCAAGGCGTTTTTCGGGGCTAAGGGCTATTCCGAGAAAACGGGCAGGTTCCCGCTTTTATTGAAGCTTCTTGACTGCCAGGACGACTTGTCCGTTCAGGTTCATCCGAACGACTTATACGACCGCCTGCCCGAGGGCGAGCTCGGCAAAACGGAAATGTGGTACATTTTGGACGCCAAGCCCGGCGCAAAAATCATTTACGGCCTTCGCCCGGACATCACGCGCGAGACGCTGGCCGAAGCCATCCAAAATAACCGGATCATGGATTGCATGCAGGAAGTGCCCGTGGCGGCCGGCGATTCCTTCTATATTCCGGCAGGAACGGTTCATGCTCTGTGTTCGGGCGTGCTCGTCGCCGAAATTCAGCAAAACTCCGATACGACTTATCGGCTGTACGATTACGACCGTCCGGGACTGGACGGCAAACCGCGCGATCTGCATATCGAGGATTCGCTGAACGTCATCGCATACGAAGGCTCGGGAGCCACGCGTATGACGACGGAGCTGGAGCGCTCGAACGAATGGCTTCAGCTCGCGGCATCCCCTTATTTCATCGTGGAAAAGGGTCGCCTTGAAACCGAATGGAGCCTTGCCGCAAACAGCGAGAGCTTTACGCTGCTTGTCGTCTGCGACGGCACAGGAACGCTTCATTGGGGAGAGCATAAGCTAGCTCTGCGGACAGGCGACTGTTTCCTGCTGCCAGCGGGCTCCAGCGAATACCGGCTATCGGGAGAGGCAACACTATTGCGCAGCTACATCCCGTAAGCAGCGAACGTTACTTTGGTGATGAGCCCTTTAACCGGGGCATCATACATAAATACCATTTTGGAAGGGAGATTGGGATATGTTCTTAAAGATCGGCGATTTTGTACAAAATTGGCATCACGAAGCAGGTTCCACACAAAAAATATTCGATGCGCTGACAGACGAATCGCTTGCGCAGGAAGTTTCTTCGGAGGACCGTACGCTCGGACGCATCGCATGGCACCTCGTGATTACGCTGCACGAAATGTTGTCCCGCACGGGACTCCGCTTCGAAGCGCCTGAGGACAATGCACCCGTTCCCGCTTCCGCAAAAACAATTGCGGATACCTACAGGCAAACAAGCGCGGCCATGATCGCCGCCATCGAAAGCCAATGGACGGACGCTTCCCTTCTTAAGGAGAGCGACATGTACGGCGACTCTTGGCTGAATGGCTTGACGCTGTCTATTCTGATCAGCCATCAAACGCATCACCGCGGACAAATGACCGTACTGATGCGCCAAGCCGGATTGAAGGTACCGGGCGTTTACGGACCCTCCCGCGACGAATGGTCATTGATGGGCGCGGAGCCTCCGGCGCTGTAAAGCATATTTTCTATGCTCATGGCCGGTTAAAACTTTCCAATAACATCAAGGATAAACGGTTACGCCGTCCTTTAAGGACTGCGCGTTTACCGGGTTTTAGAGCCACTCCTACGCTTTACTTTCCGATAAAAGCACGAAAAAAGCCGCCGGACAAGGATATCCTCGTTCGGCGGCTTTTGACGTTGGTACGCATGTTTCTCGTTACATATAATGAATCCGGTCTTTATACTGCTCCAGCATTTGCCGGTTTTTCTCGTCAGCGCCGTCTAAATTCGCGGACAGGAACACCGGCGGCTCGAATCCCTGTTCCAGCAGCAGCTGGATCGTCTCGGAGATAACGGCATGCAGCATGGTCACTCCGATCACCGTAGACGTAGGAGCCGTTCGGACAGGCAGCCCCGGAATGTCCAGAGCGGCGTCGCCGGGCGGGGACATGACGTCAAGCACGCAGTCTGCAAGCTCCATCAGCCGCTGTCCGCTCTTGTGACGGCTTTGCACGCTTTGCGAATAAACGACCGAGGTAAGCGCAACAACCTTTACGCCGTGCTCGCGCGCCCATAGCGCTATTTCCACCGGAACGTCGTTCCTCCCCGATACCGAAGCGATGACGATCGTGTCGCCCTGCTTGACCGGAGTTTCGGACATAATGATTTCGGCATAGCCCGGAAGCCGCTCAAGCTTCGTCGTTCGCGTCACCGGAGGCGTTTCGAGCGTCATCCCCGGCAAGAAAATCGGATTCATAAGCATAAATCCGCCGGCGCGGTAGAACACCTCCTGGGCAAAAATACTGGAGTGGCTGCAGCCGGTAATATAAATCGTGCTGCCGGAAGCGACCGTATCCGCGAACAAGCGAGCCGCTTGCACCATCGATTCCTTGCCGTTTCGCAGCGCCTCGTTCAGCGTTTCTTGTACGATCGAGAAGTAACGGTCAATTTGCATGGACGTTCCTCCTTTCACCTGAATTGCTTCGCTCGCGAACCGAGCGCCGTCATGCACCGTGACGCCCGGTTCATGAGCATGGAGCAAACCCACGTTGCTGCCGGCCGATGCGGCTCATTCGCTACCGGACGTTGTCATGCAGCGTGACGCTCGGTTCATGAGCATGGAGCAAAGCCACAATGCTCATGGCCGAGCGGCTCGTCCGCAACCGGACGTTGTCATGCAGCGTGACGCCCGGTTCATGAGCATGGAGCTAAGCCACGTTGCTGCCGGCCGAGCGGCTCGTCTGCGACCGAGATCAGCAGCCCGTCTCTTCGTATCTGCGGTATACCTCTTCATTGAAGACGTCGCTGCCCGGATTATTGATCGATTTCAGAATCGAAGGCTTCTTGTTTTTCTCCAGCAGAAGCTCTACGACCTGCGCCTTGACCGCCCACATGATCGTCGCCGCCGAAATTCCGGAGGCCGGACAAATTGCAATATCCTGCCCAGGCACTTCGACCATCGCATCAAGCGGAGGCGCGCAGTTGTCCAGCACAAGATCCGCCGCCTCGAACAGCCTCTTGCCGGTCGGATGCTCGCTTTTCAGCTGGGAGGAATATTCGACGCTCGTCATGGCGATTACATAGGCGCCGAATTCCTTCGCTGCAATAGCAAGATCGACCGGTGAAACCGATTTGCCGGAAACGCTGCCGATAACCAGCACATCGCCTGGATGAACGTTGCTTTGTTTCAGCGCAAAATGCATCAGCCCCGCCATGCTGCGATCCACGCCTGGATCCCGCGGACGTTTGCGGACGTTATCGTCCACATGCAGACTAATATTCAGCGCTCTAAAAGCGGTAAGCCCTCCTGCGCGATTAAGCAGCTCGCTGTTGAGCATGTGGCCGGTGTCGTAAATATGTACGCACTTCCCGTCGGCCATCGCATCCGCAATGACTTGTGCGGCTTTCGTGATTCCATCGTTTTGTTTCTCTTCGATCGTAGCAATCAGCTGCTTCAGGCTTTCAAAAAACTTTTCTTTAAGCAAGAAAAACACCAGCCCTTCGAAAGTAATCGAAAATTATAACTTTCTTATATTTTCGTATTGATTATATTTTCAAGTTAACTCAGCTGTCAACACAAAAATTCGAAAGTTCGTTTACGATAAAAAGGTTGTAAAGCAAAAGACGAATCGTTTATATTAGTGGAAGATAGAAAGTTCAATCCGGAGGTTGCTCGAATACATGCTAGCTAAACAACGTCACGCGGAAATAACGAAGTTGGTTGAAGAGAAAGGGTTTGTACAGGTAGCCGAATTGAGCCGGCTGTTTAACGTTTCGGAGGTTACGATTCGCACAGACTTGCGGACCTTGGAGCAGGCCGGTAAAATCGAACGGAATTTTGGCGGCGCCGCTTCGAAAGAAATCGAAAGCAGCCCTTTTCAATCGTTGACCCTCATGCTTAGCGAAAACAAAACGGCGATCGCCAAAAAAGCCGTCTCGCTTATCAAAGAAGGCGAAAGCATTTTCGTGGACGCGAGCTCGACCGCATGGCACTTGGCTCTGCAAATCAAGGAAAGCTTGCGCAATGTAACGGTTATCAGCAACTCGATTCCCGTTTTCGAATTGTTCAAAGCTTACGAGGAAGGCACATTGATCGGCATTCCCGGCACCTTGAATCCGTTGTCTCAATCGTTCGTCGGCCCCTTCGCCGAAGAAATCGTCGGCCGGCTGCGGGCGACCAAAGCATTCATAACGCCGAAGGCGATCCATCCGGAAGGGCTGCGCGACGATCATATGATGAATGCGGCCATACGCAAAAAAATGATGGAAGCCTCCACGGAATCGATCATCCTTGCGGATCACAGCAAATTTTCGAATAGCCGCTGCCTTTTTGAAATTATCGGATTTGCCTCGATTAGCACGGTCATTACGGACCGGCTGCCCGATCCCGAATTTCTAGAAATATTCGATCAGAAGGGAATCCGTCTTTATATCGCAGATGAGACCGAACAAGCCTAGCAGCATGACGATAGTCGGATATCCCGCTTCCGGGAGGAACTCATGCGTAAGATTATGTCGATTGACGGCGGGGGGACCAAGGTGCTGTGCCTGATCGCCGATGAAGAAGGCAACTTGCTTGGGACGGGAACGGGCGGCTCCGCCAACGGCTCGTTTAATACCCCCGAGGAAGTGAACGAATCCGTTTCCGCAGCCATCGTCGAAGCCTTGGAAAGCTCGAAAGGCTCCGCCGATGCATCCGACATCGGCACCGTATATTGCGCGATGCCGGCGAACCCGCGTCCGGCCGTTCATGACAAGCTGGGCGGGCAGGTCGACCTGAGGGAGGTCGGCGAATTCACTTTATCTTTGTACGCCGCCATCCAGGAGGAATACGGAGCTTTGGCGCTTGCCGGCACCGGCTCGTTCGTGCACCTCAAGACCGAGACGGTTTCGAAGCGGGCCGGCGGACATGGCTCCCTGTTCGGAGACGAAGGCTCCGGCTACGATATCGGACGTCAAGCGTTAATCGCTTACACCCGCGTTTTGGACGGCACCGAGCCCTCCACCCCACTCTTCGAGAGCATCAATGAACGGTTGGGAGAATGGAAGCTTTCGCACATCTATGAAATCATCTCGCTGCCCCGCGGCAGGCAAAGATCCTTCATCTCCTCGCTATGCCGGAGTGTCGGCCATTGCGCGGCGGGCGGCGATCCGGTCGCGGCCGAAATTTTGCGGAAAGCCGGCGAAAGCCTCGCTTATCAAATGAACGGCCTGTTGAGCAAGCTCGGCGATGAGCTTCCGAACCCATTTAAAGCGAGCATTGCAGGCGGCGTATGGAAAGCGCATCCAATCGTATTCAGCACCTTCGCCGAGTGTGTCGAGAGGGCGCATCCTTCGGTGGATGTCGTCGCTCCTCTGTTTGAGCCGGTGGCCGGCGGCATCCTGCTGGGCTTGATGCACCGCGGCTTCCCCGTTAAGGAAAACATCGACCTGCTCAAGGAAAGGCTGTCGCCGTTTCTTTATCGTTTGCCTCAGTAGTCTGTTTGGGCGGCAACGTGCGAACGGCTCCGCCGCTCAAAAAAACACATGAGAAGACATGCTTGGGTGGAACGGACAACCGTTCTCCCGAGCATCTCGGCGAAACCGTCAGGTCCCTAGGGTTAGCGGCTCCGTTTTCGAAGGAAGGCTGGGCTTTATTTACACGGGCTTCAAGGCATACTTAGGCGAGTATCTTGCCGGCAATTTTGATAACCCCAGCTTCTCTATTAGTTGCCTTCTCCTCATTATTTCCCATACATGCCGTCAACCGGCGAGTTTCAGTAACCTCCGCCTTACTTTAGTAACCCCTCTCGTCATAAACCGGCTATTTAAGAAACGCCTGATCTCCTTGCACTTACCTCGCCCCTCCTCACTGACTTCCTTGCCCTCAACTATCAACGGGATACAGAAACGCTGTCTCATTAGCCCCATTCACAAACCCTGTCGCATAACGCCGTCTAGGCGATTATAAATATGAAGAAGATGAAGCTTTGACGATAGCTTGTCCATACGGCCTATAAAAGAAGTGCACCCTTTACAGCCAAAGTTGTAAAGTTAAGCGCCTGCAGTCCCCTCCGTTTATCCGACAATATAGCGGCGTGCTCATAAACGCCTACCAATAGACAGTGGGAGCTGTTGGAGTCCGATTTAACCCACTTAGAGACTAGGAGAAAGCGCGGCGTTACGCTGGAGTCCGATTTCGCCCAATTGGCGTAAGGGTTTTCTTAGGTAGCTCGTAAAAACCGTACTGTAAGCGGGTTTTATCGGACTGGAGAGGCAGATAAGGGGGATATCCCTGCTCCAATTCGGCAAAATCACATTGCGAGAGCGGGATCTTACGGAGGCGGGAGAAGAAAGGTTGTGCCGGGGCATCATGGAGGTACAGGAGTAACCAGGGAGAACGTAGCGGAGGAAGGCAATGTGCCGTGGCATCCCTCCTACTGCCCCTCCCCATGCATAATTTTGGGAATCCGGGTAACCCTACTACTCAATTAATCGTTTTGGACATGCCAAGATGAGAATGAGGATGCTATGAACAATTCAACCGGTCAAGTCAGCTTCCTGCAAGTATTTATGATCATCATGCTGTTCAACGGGCTGTTAAGCCACGTCATCGTAAATCCGATGCTGCTCGACGCTTCCGGAAGAGACGCTTGGATATCCGTTTTGCTTACCGCGGTGCCGTACGTCCCTTGGTGCGTCCTGCTTGTCTATATTATGAATAAATCCGGCAGGCAAAAGCTGCAGCCGTGGCTTGCCGAACGAACCTCCCCCCTGCTCTCGTGGCTGATGCTTGCGCCGGTGATCTTGCAATTGTATATGATCGGCGGCATGACGATCATCCAGACGTCGCTATGGACCGTATCCAATTATTTACCCGCCACGCCCCAATTTGTTCTGGTCATCATTCTGGTTATCGTCTGCCATTTTTCGGCCAAATACGGTATTAACACCATTGCGATAGGGGCCGGTATTTTGCTACCCGCGGTCGTCTGCCTGGGTTATTTCGTGTCGATAGCCAATACGTCTGAAAAAAATTGGCTGCTGCTAAAGCCATTTCTGGAGCATGGCTGGGAGCCGGCTTTCAAAGGCATGCTTTATTCAGGCGGCGCTTTCGTCGAATTATCGCTTTTATTACTGCTTCAGCATCAGTTGAAAAAGAAGGTACGACCCTGGCAGGTTATCCTTCTCGGGCTCGTGCTCGTTTATATTACGCTAGGCCCGATTGTCGGAGCGATTACGGAATTCGGTCCGCTCGAGTCTGCCAAGCAGATGGTATCGCCGTATGAGCAATGGCGTCTTGTGACGATAGGAAACTATATGGAGCACGTCGATTTTTTGTCGGTTTTCCAATGGCTTGCCGGAGCGACCGTGCGAATCAGCCTTGCTCAATTTCTGCTGACCGATTTGATACCGTTCCGAAAATCCGAATCGCGCAGCCGGTTTCTTTTGGCGATCACGATAAGCTATCTCGCTTTGGCTGCAGCAATAAGCCGTTACAATACGTTTTACCTGAATATGTTCGAAAGATATCTTGAGGTTTCCTTGTTCGTCACCCTGTTTCTGACCGTTACGTGGGCCGTAATCGCTTGGATAGCCAAGCCTGCCAAGGAGGGACTGACATGAACGATCATAAGCCTGTACCGGTAGCGGCTTGGACCGAATCCACACTGCGCAGGATGTTCGAAAAATCATCGGATGTGCAGCTTCAAGTATTTCATTTCCAAGAACAGGGGGCGTCCTCCGATGTGATGCTGATCTACGCGGAAGGACTATGCGACAGCTCGCAAATCGTGACGAACGTGCTTCCGGAGCTGAATCGGCTCTTTCGGGAAAACGGTTTTCAGCCATTGCTGGACGGACATTCGGCCTGCCCTTTACCGCTCGTCCGTTTCGAAGGGGAGATTGCCAAGGAGAACATCGTAGACTCCGTTTTCCAAGGCGATCTTGTGCTTGTGTTCCTGCATTCGAATGTCCTCTTCAGGCTGAACATCAACAATCGTCCGGGAAGGACCCCAGAGGAGTCGAGCATCGAAATTTCCATCAAAGGTCCCAAAGACGGCTTCGTGGAAGATTACACCGTCAATGTCGCCTTGATCCGCAAACGGATTCGCAGCACTTCGCTTTGCTCCGAAACGTTCATACTCGGCAGAAGAACCAGGACGAATATCGTGCTCATGTACTTCGACGACATTTTGTCGCCGGATATATTGAAAGAAGTGCGCGTGCGGTTAAACAAAATCGATGTCGACGGCGTTTACAGCATCAATCAGCTGGAAGAGGCTCTCGCCGACACCAAATACCCGTTATTCCCGCTGCTCGATTCCTCCGGGCGGCCGGACTTCGCCGTGAGCAGCCTGCTTGCCGGGAGATTCGTCATCATCATCGACGGCAACCCTCTGGTGCTGGTCGGCCCCGCAACCTTCGGGCTGATCTTGAAATCGCCGGAGGACGTGCATTTCAGTTTTCAATACGTGAGTTTCGCTCGGCTTATTCGCATTGTAAGCTTTTGGCTGGCCGTGCTGCTTCCCGGCTTTTGGGTAGCCCTCACGGCATTTCACCAGGACCAGATCCCGTTCCGGCTTATGGCGACCGTTTCGGTAGCGAGGCTCGGTCTTCCCTTGTCGGCGCAATTGGAAATGTTCGTGCTGCTGCTCCTCCTGGAAATATTCCGGGAAGCAGGCGTTCGTCTGCCAAGCTCGATCGGACAGACGCTGACCGTTATCGGCGCTCTCGTAATCGGCGATGCCGCCATCCGGGCCGGGCTCGTGTCGCCTTCCGTCGTCGTCGTCGGCGCACTAACCGCCATTATGGGAGTAACGCTTGTAAACCAGACGCTAAGCACCGTCGTCAGCGTCATCCGGTTTTCCATTTTTGCCGTTTCAGCGATTGTCGGGATGTACGGGCTCATTCTAGGGCTGATCATGCTGTTGTTTTATATGTCCAAATTGCGGTCTTTCGGCGTCCCGTATTTAGCCCCGCTATCGCCGTTTTATATGAGGGACGCATTTAGAGGGTACTTGCGGCTTCCATGGAGCAAAATGCGTTTTCGTCCGAAGCCGATTCATCCTGTCGATCCGGACCATCAAGGGGAAGATTCCTAATGAAAAAATGGGCGCTTGTCGCCGCAAGCACCGTCCTCCTATTGCTGCAGACCTCTTGCTGGAATTCGAAGGATATTCAGAATATGGCCTATGTGACCGCCGTCGGCTTCGATTACGAGAACGGTAAATATATGACGTATGTTCAAGTACTCAACTTCTCCAATGTGGCCAAAGGCGAAGCGGCGGAGGTTGGCAAAAACGTTCCGACCTGGATCGGCAAAGGGGAGGGCGTAACGGTGACGGAGTCGTTCAATTCCATATACGCCACGTCCCAGCTGAGAATATTTTGGGGGCATGTAAAAGCGATCGTCGCAAGCGAACGGTTTCTGAAAAATAGCGCCCGGGTAAGAGAAGCGTACGATATGGCAAACCGATATCGGGAAATCCGCTACAACATCCTGATTTACGGAACCAAAGAACCGCTGCGTAATATTTTTGCCCAGAAATCGAACCTGAACATGTCCCCGCTCGAAACGCTGCTGGCGACGCCTGCGCAAACTTATTCCCAGCGCTCGTATATTTTGCCGTTGTACGGCTATAAAATGATCGCCCAATTCAACGAACCCGCAGGAGCGGCCCTGCTGCCTTCCATAACTCTCGATCAGCGTTCTTGGACCGAAGATTTGAAAGAACGGACAATGTTCAAAATAGACGGGGGATATTTCCTTAACGGGCAGCAATTCAACGGATGGCTATCCGAACAAGATTTGGAAGGATATCGCTGGCTGCAAAAAAAGCTGCAGCGTTCCCCGATCAATATTCCGGACGATGACTCTCCGGATGCTGCGATAGTACTGATAAAACCGAAGCCGAGCATCCATCATGAAGTTCGAAACGGCAAGGCCTATTTCCATGTTAAGCTATCGATTCAAGCTTTCGTAGACGAATTGATCCGCAATCGTTCAAAGAAAGAAATCGAAGCCGGAGCCGCGAAGGTGATCGAAGACCAGATCAGAAAAACATACGAGAAAGGACTTCAGATCAAAGCGGACGTTCTCGGTCTGGGAAGCTGCCTATATCGGGATAATCCGAAGATGTGGCATGAAATGCAGGATGAGGGCGACTTTGCATTGGACAAAGATTCCTTGGATCGGATCGAAGTGAAGGTCAAACTGCAGCATAGCGGCAAATATAAAATGAGGGTACAGTGAGGAGCAAGGAGCGGTGCAGCCCGGAACTTCGACGGTTTCGGAGCGGGCGACATTTGAATCAACGCTTTTAGCACGCAAAGCGTGAACTTTGGCCGCTATAACGCCGAAAAGCTTCCCGGAATTGAAAAAGGAAGGACAGCCGTTTAGCTGTCCTTCCTGCTTTTCCCGCCGTGTGCGGCACGTTATATGACCTCATACAGCTCTATTCCGCACCATTGCGACTCCCGGCGCAAGGTGCTCTGTCGCAATTCGGCTGTCAAACCTGGTGCACTGCCGTCGCAGCGGCCAGCTCCATCGTAAACAGCTGCGCCTTGGGAGCGCGCTCCGGATCGAACAGAACGAGCATAACCGTCGATTGGCCGGTATGAATGTCTCCTTCGCGCAAATAAGTCTGCAAGTCGAAAGGTACGACTTCGACGACGGCGTGTTTATGCAACTGAGCCTCCGAAAGGCCGAGCGTCCCGAAATCCGTCTCGCCGCGCACAAGCGCCGGCTGTTCCGCCGCCGTGCGAATCAGGCTGCTCTGTCCGTTTTTGTCGAGCTTGAATTCCCACCAAATTTTGCGCGGCTTATATTTATGTCCCAGGAAATAATCGAGCTTCATCAGCCCTTCGATCACGTCCATACGTGCAGTTCCACGATCCGACAAGAAGCCGTGCAGCCGGGAAAACAAATCCTCGAGCTGATGCCCGATTTTTTGCCAGCCCCGCTCCTCCCAGTAATCCCCGAACTGCTGGAAAAAGTCGAATGCCGACTCGAATTCCCGTTCGATCAGGAAGAGCACCGTATGATCCATCCGGTGTGCGTTCCAATACTTCTCGAGCACATCCTCCACTCGTTTGATGCGGACGAGATCCTCGAAGGGCAAAATGTCGTTCCCGAGGATTTCGTACGGCGCGTTGTCCATAAACTTGTAGCCGTACTTCTCAGCGTCCAGGCGCATGCCGGTGCCGCGAAGCATTTTGAGAAAGCCTAGCTGCAGCTCCTCCGGCCGAAGGTCGAACACGTCGTTGAACGTTTTGCGGAACGAGTTGTAATCCTCTTCCGGCAGGCCGGCGATCAGATCGAGATGCTGGTCGATTTTACGGCTGTTCTTGATCGTGGTGACGGTACGCGACAGCTTGGTGAAATTTTGCCGGCGCTTGACGATTTCGTTCGTCTGGTCGTTCGTCGACTGCACGCCGATCTCGAACCGGAATACGCCTGGCGGCGCGTTCTCCGCAAGGAAGTCCAGCACCTCGGGACGCATGATATCGGCCGTTATTTCGAACTGAAAAACACAGCCTTGATGGTTATCGATCAGAAATTGAAAGATTTCCATCGCGTATTCGCGCTTGATATTGAAGGTCCGGTCGACGAATTTGATCAGCTTCGCCCCGGCGCCGATAAGGTACAGAATGTCCTTCTTCGTCCGCTCGATGTCGAAATAGCGCACCCCTACCTCGATGCTCGACAGACAGAACTGGCAGCTGAATGGACAGCCGCGGCTCGTTTCGAAATAAACGACACGGTTCGCCAAAGCCGGCACATCCTCGGCAAAATAATGCGGCGACGGAATATCGTCGAGCTTCAGCTTCGGACGGCCCGGGTTGAGAATGATTTCTTCCCCTTTGCGGTATGCGGCGCCATAGACAAAATGGAACTTACGGGTCGTCCCGATTTCCGTCAGCAGATGATGGAGCGTTTCCTCCCCTTCGCCCATGACGATGAAATCGACCTCCGGAACTCTTTGCATCCAGTATTCCGTATCGTACGACACCTCGGGCCCGCCAAGCACGATTTGCAGCTCGGGCATAATTTTTTTGATCATTTTGATAATCTGGATCGTTTCTTCAATGTTCCAAATGTAGCACGAAAAGCCGAGCACGTCGGGCTTCCGTTTGAACAGGTCGGAGACGACGTTCATGAACGGATCCTTGATCGTATACTCGGCGATTTCGATATCGAAATCATGCTCGCAGAACGCCTTCAAATAACGAAGCGCCAGCGACGTATGAATATATTTCGCATTTAGGGTGGAGACGACTACTTTCATTTAGGGAACCTCTTTTGGCTTTAGTATCGGTTCCTCTTATTCTACATGGATGAGGCGGCAAATACAAAAGCTGTTTTTGGCATATCAAAAGGAACGACAAAGCGTAACGGCTGCCGGCATCTTAGGTGCGGGGCGATTACCATGCCTCTTCCATGTTTTGCTCTCCGATAAAATGAGGATAAACGGCCAAGCCTTCCATAAGAACGCGCGCGTTTATCGAGATGTGTTATCCGACTGTATCAATAAAACGATTCCGCCTGCGCTTGCCGGCCGGAAATATCGTCGCCCGCCAGGAATGCCGGGTCGGTGTTTTCCTCCAGCCACTTGTTCGCTTGCGCACGAAGCTGCTCTTCCACTTGATCCTTCTGATCCTCCAAAAGCAATACGTCTCCTTCGTTCTCGGAAATCGATCGTTTCAGCTGCGTATGTTCTTCCATCCACTTCGCCAACCGGAACAAAATCATTGCGTTTAACCACCTTTCAAATAGTAAGTATTTGGGTCGTTCCTTATACCATTATCTTACTGTGCAAGTATGAAATCTACGTTACCGCCAAGTTAAAACTTCATGAAGAAACGGTGACGACTTTGTGTCTCTTTTTACAATAAAGCGTTTCCTTTGCATGGCGGCTCTATACATGGAATATGAAGCGGGAACGCGAAAGGTTTGGGTTTCCCGTAATAATAGACATTATTAGGCGGATAATCGTTATGCCTCCGCAAAATTTCCCGTTGCTCGTCCGCCGCCGATTTTGTACAATGGGAAGCAATAACCAACGTGGGAGGAGTCAAGCTTCATGCTTAAGGAATTTAAGGATTTTGCATTCAAAGGCAATATGGTCGATCTTGCTGTCGGCGTTATCATCGGGGGCGCGTTCGGTAAAGTGGTGACTTCGATCGTTAACGATCTCATCATGTCACCGATCGGTGCGCTGCTCGGCAAAGTGAATTTTACGGACAGGTTCATCGCGTTGGACGGAAAACAATACGAAACGTTGCAAAAGGCTAAAGAAGCCGGCGCGGCTACATTCAACTATGGATCGTTCATTACGACAATGCTGGACTTCTTAATCGTAGCCTTCGTCATCTTTCTGGTCGTCAAGCAGCTGTACCGTTTCCGTAAAAAGGATGAAGCCCCTGCCGTTCCTACGACAAAAACTTGTCCGCACTGCATTTCGGACGTTCCGATCAAAGCTACCCGCTGCAAGTTTTGCACGGCGGAATTGGAAGCGGGAGAAACAGGGAAATCGGCTCCGGCTTAGGTTTGCTAAACTGCAACAAACAAAAATAGCCGCCCCATGGAGTATCCATGGAGCGGCTATTTTTGTTGTTTCTATTTTAGCGCTTCAAGCCCGATCAAACCTAAGTCAGCAATGTCAATTTTGTTGTCGTGATTGAGATCCATGAAATAATTGCTATCGTTTATTTCAGCACCGATATGATCGGCAATCTCAGCCAAGTCGTCTGCGTCAACAATTCCATCCATAGTAATGTCGGAAAGCTTGCCGATCTTGACGAACAATGCGGCGTCTGCGCCAAGACGATGCGTCACTCCCGTCACATCTCCGTCGATGCGAACCGTTTCCGACTCGCCCGACAGGATCAGCCTGGTTGCGGCGTTAGCCTTCTTAGCCTTCAGCGTAATATTCGCTGCGATCGTATCGCTGCCGTTAAAGCTTCTGTCCCCCGTTTGCGTTCCTACGATCGTCAGGCTGTTCCCTTTAACGGACCATGCCAGATATCCATTGGCTTCCCAGTCCTCCGAGCCTTTTACGTTCTCGACAGTCCACTGTTCCGGATCGATCAGAAGCTTCGCCTTGAAGCCATACAGCTCATTCGCTTGATCGAGCTTCAACCCGACCGTAATCGTTTCGTTCAACTCCGCTGCAGCAGGGCCTTGCAATTTCAGTTTGCCCGCATGCTCGTACTCCGTATCGGTTACGGTAATCTTTTGCAAGCTGCCCATATCCGTAGCGTCGGCGAAGTAAATATGTTCGCTGCCGTCCGCATCCTGTGCAAGCGCCATAAACTTTACTTCCATACTATTCGGGAACAATCGTACAAACTCCCACGTCTTCGGATCGATAACGGTAATGCGGTCCGCCAAGTCAAGGTACAAGAGGCCGTCCTTGCCCCAATAAGGATGATAGGGACGCCACATGCCGTAGTTATTAATGTCAGGGTACATATTTTTGTATTTCAAAATGTCATGGGATACCGGATCCATTTTGAACAAAATGCCGTTCACCGATCCCCAGATGTTGCCGTCCGGACCTACGGTCAAGCCGCTGATCATCGGAGGATTGCTGAGTCCCGGAATTTTATCCTCCAATGAGATCTCTTTCACCTTGCGCTTGTTCGCGACATCCCAAACGAACATTTTCGCGGATTTTTCGGTAGCGGTAACTCCAAGACCGCCATGCACAGTGGTTGAGCCATAAATGTAACCGTCCTTATAGGCCAAGCCGACGATACTTTGATTTTTGACGATATTGCGGAACACCTCGTAATCGCCTGTAGCGGGATCGAAAATCGTAAGGGCGCCGCCAAGCTCGCCGTAACCCGGTATCGTACCGATCATAATTTTATCTTCCATCGTTTTCATGATGTAAGGTCGGTCCTGAGCCTCGCCGATTGTAAATACTTCCTTCGCAACCGGCGTGTTTTGGGTCGTGTCGATTTTATACACATGACCGCCGGGATATACACCTAAGTACATATCCGTTCCGAAAGCAACCATCCCTTCGGCTTGCTCCAGAGTCAAATTCGTCGTTTTGTTGGTGCGCGGATTAAATACGGCGCCCAAGCCGGCAGGATAAGCCGACATATACAGATTTCCGTCAGGTCCCACTTCGATATTGTGAATCGGATTCGGAGCGCCTTGCAGCTGGGACGGCATGCTCAACACCGTTTTGGCGTCCACGTTAAAAATCGCGATTTCGCCGTTTGCTTTCATCGAGACCAGCGATTGCCCTTCATACCCCGCAAGACCGTCAAACTCAACCCAAGCCGCGCCCCTTAACGAAGTGCCGTATTTAATAATCGGAGTCGCTTGAAAAGTCGTCAGGTCGAGCTCCGTCAGGTGGCCGTTCGCAGGAATATAAAGCTTGTTATCGCGGGTAACCAGCTGTGCGAAGCTGAATACGCCGACTCCCGTACCGCCGTTTGCCGTGTCTTTGCCGATTACATGATCCAGCCATATTTCATTTTTCAAATCGTAGAAAAGCAGCGTAAGGATGTCTTTATCTTGAAATTTCACCAGCAAAAGATCGCCGACGGCAGCCATATCGTAAGCGAAAGGCACTTGCGCCGGGGCAACGCCTAACAAGGCAGGGACACCAGCGGCGATGCTCTGTTTATATCCTTTGGTAGCCTCCGTTACGCCAAGCTTGATCACGTCGCCAATCGTACCGATTCCCGCATAAATATAACCGTCATGATAAGCGATAGAGCGAACGTACTCCTGGCCGGCAACCATCGTTCCGTAGTCGGTAAACGCATTGGCAACCGGATCGTACTTGAAAACCTTGCCGTTCTGGAACGTACCGCCATACACATTACCCTTGTCGTCGACCGTTAACGACCAGATCGATTTCTCGCCCGGTATCGGCTCTCCGAGTTCGACAAGCTGTTTGGTTTCGGGAGAATATTTCCACAAAATCCCCTTCGTTTGACCCGACGTCCGGATCCCGCCGATATAGACGGATCCGTCCGGCGCGACCGCATGCGCCCAAGCCTGCTGAACGCCTTGCATCGGCAAGCTGCGGAGCAATGAATTCGTCTTGACGTCCACAACCTGGAACGAAGCCAGCTCGGCGTTGACTGTCGTATAAAATACGGGATTCCCGTCCTCTTCGCCGACGACCGCGCCCGAGATGCCTGCCTTCGTAATCGGCGTGGCAATTTTCTCCGGATCGCCGAAGGTTCTTCCTTTGAATGTGACGCCCTCCCCGTCTCCTGCGCTTGCTTGCGCAGGAGTTGCGGTAAATGAGGCGGATACGACCAGGCAGCAAATAACGGCTAGCATGATCCATTTATATCGAATGTTTCGCATCGTAAACCTCCTAAACAAATTTCCCCGGAAGTGAAGGATTTCTTCACGGCATATCCCAAGTGCTTTGCAGGGGAACCCCTATGCATTGGAATCGTTTTGCATGATGAACGCCAAGTCTACAGATCGGCCAAAGCTTGGGCCAGCAGACCGACATCGATAATGTCAATATTTTTGTCGCCGTTCAGGTCGTAATAGACCATTACGCCGTCCGATGTCTTGCCGATATTTTTGGCGACCAGCAGAAGGTCTACCAGATTTACAACGCCGTCATGGTTTACGTCAAACTTGTATAGTTTTAGCGTTGTTCTAGTTTTTACATCGGATGTGAAAGTCTTGCTTTCTATAACGCTTCCCTTGAGCGTTTTCAATACGGAGCCGGCTTTAAGCGAAAGAATCGCATCTCCTTGCCCATCAAGCGCTTTGAATGTGACATAAACAATGCCTACATCTCCGTTTACGACGCCGCTATCCGTTCTGGCAATATGAATGTTCAGCACACCATTGTTTTCTTCTTTGGTCAGGGACGTATTGCCGATTGCGCCAAAATCCGGATGCGCCGTTACGTCCACAAGCTCAAGCACACTCGCATCAAACGCCAAGCTCAGTTCGGCTCCTGTCAGCGATTCCGCATATCGGGAACCGAGCTGCACCGAGAAGGTATCGTCTTTAGCCGCATATTCCGGCGATTTTATTTCAAGCTGCATGAGTTGACGTTCGTACGTAAACAAGAAGTCATCGAAATAAGCGACAGCCGTGCTGCCTTTATTGACAAGCGCAAACAATCTCGCATATGCGGCATCGTTCGGAGCGATCCCTTTTACTTCAGCCTTGAACCATAAATCGACAGGCGTACTGGAATGCTGCAAAATATCCGCTCCCACTTGAACATTCTGCGCGTTAAAGAAACGAAGCAAGAATGTAGCGCCGTTGCCAGCCGGAGCCGGCGAGCTCGCGACATACTGCATCGCCGAAGCTTTATACTCGACGCCCGGTTTTACCTGGAGCTTCTCGCTTTGAATGACAGCATTGTCGCTTGTCGTCGTATCCGTCAGCTTGAGGCTGAAATTACCCGAATATTTTTTGTCAGCGGCAAGCTCGTGCTTGATGTCCGCACTCGAAGCAGCCCATTTTTCCCAGCTTGTAATCGAACCGTTCGTCATACCCCGCTCAAAACCGGCATTCGGAACCGGTATGCTGATTACCGCTTTCAAATCGTCGGATTCGATTATTTTCTCGGATAAATCCTCGGGAGGCAGCGTTGGCGTCGGTGTCTTAAACGATAGCTCGACATCGTCAAAGTACGTATTGCCGGTCCAAGCTTTCGTTATCAATAAAGCGGCCGATACAAAGACGGCATTCGCCGGCGCCACTTTGCCCGTAAGCGAAACTTGCGCAAACTGGCCATGTGCGCTTGTGTTGCTGTAATGCTTCGAAACCGTATCATTGGTCAATTCATTGCCGTTCGCATCGTAGAAGCGAATCTGAATCGAACCGCCTACGGAACCGCTCTTCCAGCCTTCCGGCTGATTCGGATTGATCCAAGCGCTTAATGCGTATTCTTTGCCGGGTTCAATCGGATATTTGTAGGTGACCAGCTCAACCGTATGCGTGCCCGCCGAGTTATCGAACAGGTTCAAGCTCTGATTGCCGCTCTTGTAAACCGCATTGCTGACACTGTACGAGGCTTTGCCATAGACATCGTCCACCACGGCGTAACTTGCAGTCCATCCGGGAATGCTGCCGTCCTGCCCTACCGCGCTCTCAAAACCCGGATTGGTCAGCGCCACGGTGCCGGACTCCGGCGACGGATATGTGATCCGAACGTCGTCGAAGAAGTTATTTCCAGCCCAAGCTGCAGTGATCAGAAGGGAAACGGCGACATATCTCGCTTCAGGCGGAGCGACTTTACTAGGCGGTGAAAGCAGATTAAATTCGCCTTTCGTGCCTGTGTTAAAATTTTGCACCGAGCGGCTATTGTTTATCTCATTATTATTCGCATCGTAGAAACGAAGATAGATCGATCCGCCTACGGAACCGCCTTGGTAGCTTGGAGCGGCGGGCTGATTATGATTTAACCATGCGGTAACTGTATACTCTTTGCCCGGTATAACCATATATTTATCGCTTATCATTTCAACCGTATATCCTGAGGAAGTCCCATTACCACTATCAAACAAATTCAAGCTTTTGCTGCCGGATTTTGCAGCCGCACTGCTTACGCTATGCGTTACTTTACCGCCGCTATCATCTTTTGCGGTGTAATTCACATTCCAGCCCGGAATTTTACCGTCCTGCCCGACCGCAGCCTCGAAGCCGGGGTTAACCATCGTAATTTCGGCTGTCGGGACCGGCGGTTCCGCAGCGCCGGCCTTCGGAAGAGGCAAGACCGTGAAAACGGTCGCCGCCAACATTGCCGATGCAGCGAGCGTGGCTATCCTTTTTCTTAACAATCTCAATAGACTCACTCCTTATCTGTGTTCGATCAACCGCAGCAAGATGACGGCAACGTCCGCGCGGTTCGCGTTCGATTTAGGCAAGAGGGTGTTGTTTCCGACGCCGTTAATAAGGCCGTTCGCCCTTGCCAAATAGATCGCATCCTTAGCCCAATCGCTGATCGAATCGTCGTCCGCAAATTTGTCCGTCGTCGAAGCGGCAGCTTTTAACAGGCCCGAATTAACGAGCATGACGGCCATTTCCTCGCGCGTCAGCTTGCCGTTCGGATTAAAGTCGACGCCGTCGCCTTCCACGATTCCGGCTTTTTGAGCCGCATTCACTTCTCCTGCGTACCAAGCATCCGCATCGACATCTTTAAAGGAATCCGCGCCGCTCAAAACGGAATCCAACCCCAGAATACGGACAAGCAAAGCGACACACTCGGCTCGCGAAATGTCTTTGCCAGGCGAGAACTCTTCCTCTCCCGTTCCGTTCATATAGTGCTTGGCCGACAGCGCTTCAATGGCATGCAGTGCTTCCGCGTACACATTTTCCGTATCTTTGAAGTTTGCGGAGAATTCCATAACGGCGTAAATACCAGGCTCGCCCGCAGCAAGTTCGAACTGTCCGTCGTTCTGCTTGGCTTCTCTCACATACTCCCAGGATGCGGCGGATTCGTTCCATACATATACGCCCAGCTTATGGGCTTTCGGGCCGGCAGCGTCATAGGTAAGCTTAAGCTGGACTTGCCCAGCCGCAATATTGGCAGCGACCGCTTCGCCATCTTCCATTGTCGAGATTTGCAAGTGCAAACCGGAAACAAACTTCAAACGTTTGTCGGCTTGCCGTTCGGACTGCTCTTCTGCAGCCGTTAATTGGAGCAAGGTTTGTTTGTCGTTCGATAGAGCGTCCGGCGAGATCAAAGCTGCTCCTTGCCCATTCTCCAGCACGAGCGATACTTTGCCGCCCTCCAGAAGCTTGGCTTGATCCGAGGAAACGAGCAGCTCCGAAGCTGCATGATCGGCAAGCCGGATATGGATTTCTTTACCCGAAGGCAGATCTAATTTATGGCTTGCCGCCAGCTCGGAAAGCTTCTCCAATGCTTGCACGGCGTTCATTAACGAATCTTGATCGAGCGTCATCGAACCCGTCGCCGAATCGGCAGTCGTCTTCACGCTATTTTGCAATTTCTGCTGCAGCTCGCCTGCCAACTTCTCCAACTGATTCATTTCGGCAGAGGAATATTTGCCTGTTCCGTTAGCGAGCAGCGTCGTCAATTGTGTCAAAGCTTGCGACGGATTATCCGAAGCCAGATTCTTCTCCAACTCCTGTAAAGCTTGCTGGACATTAGGAGCTGCCGTTGCGGAAGGAGAAGGAGTCGGGCTTTGCGGCGATGGTGATACCGACGGCGATGGCGATACTGACGGCGTTGGCGATACCGACGGCGATGGCGATACCGACGGCGTTGGCGATGGCGACGGCGTTGGCGATACCGACGGCGTTGGCGATACTGACGGCGTTGGCGATGGCGACGGCTCAGGCCCGCTTGCAATCCCGATCGTCAGCGCCCCTCCGGCAGCGATCGCCAGCTCCTTCAAATCTTTGTACCCGCTCGCATTTATGTAGCTCTCGCTCGTAACCGCTTTAACTCCTTCGATGGAGATATCCGCATTACCGGTACTGCGAGCAACGAAGTCCAGTTTGGCAACCGTCGGCGAGTTCGTGACTGAAGCTCCCGAGCGCAGCAGCGGCAGCAAGACCGTGCCCTCCGTATGGTTGATGCGTATACCGCCAAAGTCTTTATAATTTCCTTGCGGATTAGCATTTTTCAATTCCAGCTTCGACGCATCGTATTTCACTTGAAATTGCACACCGTACAAATCGGCGGCATCGCGGGCAACGACATGAATGGTAACCCCATCACCTTGCGCTACCTGGTTCCCGTTATACTCCAAGCGGAGCGAAGCCGTTCCCGTACCGGAATAGTTTGCTGCAAACGCATACATAGGAGTACAAAAAATAAGACTCAAAATAAGAACCGGCATAATCAGACGTTTATAGTTCATTTCCGTAAATCTCCTTCCTGCAACTATTCATTTTTCAACCCAGTCTCCAAGAGCACGTGTATAAATAAAAAATGCTCCAGCTTTCATATCCGCATATAGCTTTACGCGAATTCTTTCTATCACCCCCGAGATAGAATTTCACATCTACCACACATCAAAGAGACCACCCATAATATCCGAGTAAATTATGATCCAGTTAAGTTTATGATAACCACCTAAAAAGCATGACCGAAATAAAAAATGTCCTCCTTTTATTGTATTTTCAAGTAAAATACTGATTTTTTCTTAAAAAACCAAAATTATATGTTGCTTATCTAGTTCATAGTTGATTATAATCACAGCTAAAAGGAACTGTCAACGAAATTTGAATCCCCTTACATGGTCTTACATGTTGCACAACATTTCTGGAATGATATGGTGAATCAACGCTTTATGATATAATTAGCTGTCGATGGATTATTTTGTAATCGGGGTGTTTGGAGATGGGCTCAAAACCGAAACGTTCTACTTTCAGGGGCCGCTACGAGGAAATGATGATCACATTAAGAAATGAAATCATAACAAATATATGGGAAGAAGGAAGCTACCTGCCTTCCGAGTCCGATATCGCCGACCGTTTTCAATTAAGTAAAAACTCGGTACGCAAAGGGCTGGATCTGCTTGCCGCCGAGAACTTCATCGAGAAGATCCCGCGAATCGGAAATCGCGTCCGGAAATCTCCGACGGGAACTACGATCAAATTGGGCTACTACCCTTCCTTGATTAAAGAAGCGCAATTCCAAGCTTTAATAGACGAGTTTCACAAGCAGCACCCACTTATCCGGATCAACATGATTCCTATGCCTTATTACCATACGAATCCGACCATGAAAGACTACATGGAATCCGATAACATCGATGTAATGACGATCAATAATTGGAATGTGGAGCTATTCACGAATCCTGACGGCCCGCCTGACATGCTCGAGCCTCTAGCCGCCAAAGAAGGCGTTTACCCGGTTCTAAACGAGCCGTTTACGCATGACGGGAAATTATATGTACA
Source organism: Paenibacillus contaminans (assembly GCF_003285015.1). Lineage (GTDB taxonomy): Bacteria > Bacillota > Bacilli > Paenibacillales > NBRC-103111 > Paenibacillus_V > Paenibacillus_V contaminans. The sequence goes on from NZ_QMFB01000005.1 coordinate 93,041, forward strand.
GCCGTTCATGTTCTCTCCGGTCGTTCTTTGCTACAACAAAAATCATTTTACGGAGAACAAAGTTCCGGAGCCGGACAGCAGTTGGACGTGGGATACGGTTAAAAAGGCGGCGCACCAGCTATCGACCGGCAGAGACCGGTATGGATTTTTTTTCCATCTTTTATCCGATAATCGCTGGCCTATCTTCTTGCTGCAAAATAACGTCGTGTTCAATCGCGGCAAAGAGAAAGGCAATAACCTGGAGCTTGACAGAACTTCGCTTAAAGGAAGCTTCCAAACCTTAATCGACTTAAGCGAGGAAGTATTCCCGCCGTTCCTGTCCGAGAACGATCACGACGTGGATATGCTGTTCCGTCAGCAAAAGGTATCGATGATACTAACGTCATACTTCTTCCTGAATATGATAGAAGACGTCGACTTCTCGTACGATATTTCGCCGCTGCCCTATCTTGGAACGCCGAAAACGCTGGTCATCGTCATCGGGCTTGCCATCAATAAAAACTCAAAGCATAAACAAGCGGCGCAAACCTTTATCGATTTCATGCTTTCCCATGAAGCGCAGCTCAAGCTGAGGCAAAACACGCTAAGCCTTCCCAGCCTGAAAAGCGCCGCCGAATGGAACGGACAAGTAAACGTCAAGCAGCCGGAGCGTTACTTTATTTTCCGTGAAACATTCCCCACATTCAGCTATCACACGGCTCTCAATGTGACCTACTCCGAGCTGGAGGAGATCCGGCAAAATATGAAGCTGTATTTATCCAAAATGGAAGGTTTGCAGGTTTTTTCACGATAAATAAGTGCGTTTGTTAGCATAGGTATAAAGACTTTAATTCAAAATCCCCTGAAGTCCGTTTCTATGAAACCGTCGTTAGGGGATTTTTTACTGGCTTGCGTGCGCAAATCCGGTGCAGAGCAAACGGAAGTCTGTGCCATGTGCGTTTTGCCGGTCGATGCGGTATAGTAGGAATGAAACGACGGCCCATTTCGCCAAAATGCGCCGCGCAATATCGAACGGAGTGAGAACGTGACATCGGAGAAGAAACACGGAGCCGGCGGAAGCACGGACCGCAAAGCGGCCGGTAACCGGAACAATGGGAACGAGAAAAAAAATACAAATCGATCGTACAAAAACACAGCAAATAAAGATACGGCAAGCAACCTGAGGCCAGACAGGCCCGACAGCCAAAAACACCGTCCCAAAACGGCTTCAGCCGTTTCCCCCGCATCAGCGGAGGATGTGCGGGTCGGCGATACGATCGTCGTCACCGTCAAACGGATCGGGATCAATGGAGAAGGCGTCGGCTATTATAGACGGAAGGCCGTTTTCATTAAAGGCGCCCTTCCCGAGGAAGTCGTCAAAGCGGCCGTTACGAAGGCCGAACCAGGATATCTTACGGCGGAAATTAAGCAGCTCGAGAAAAAATCACCCCTGCGCATTCAGCCGGCCTGCTCCGTTTATGAGACTTGCGGCGGCTGCCAGCTTCAGCATATGAGCTATGAAGGCCAGCTCCGCGCCAAGGAAGAGCTCGTCCGTGAAGCGTTCGCCAGATATACGAAACGCGATAATATCCCCGTTCGGCCGATCATCGGCATGGACGACCCTTGGGGCTATCGCAACAAGGCGCAGCTGCAGGTCGCTACGCGGGACGGACGTGTGCTGACGGGCTTGTACGAGGCGGGTACGCACCGGTTTGTCGATATTACCGGCTGTCCGATCCAGCATCCGGGCATTAACAGCGTCATGCAAACAGTCAGCGGCATCGTGCAGAAGCTCGGCATTCCGATCTATAACGAACGGACCAAACGCGGAGCACTACGCATGGTCGTGGCTCGTGTCGGTACGGAAAGCGGAGACGTTCAACTGACGTTCATAACGGCGGGAAATGAACTGCCAAACGCAGACAAGCTCGTCGCTCTCGTTCGCGAAACGCTCCCTTCCGTAAAAAGTATTGCACACAACATCAATCGCGAAAACACGCCGCTTGTATTCGGCGAAACGACTAACGTACTCTGGGGCGATGAGCGCATACGCGAAAAGCTGGGCGACGTCGAGCTTTCCTTGTCGCCGCGCGCTTTCTTCCAGCTTAACCCACAGCAGACGCTGCGGCTTTACGACGCGGTCAAGGAAGCGGCGGCGCTTACCGGGCGCGAGCTCGTCGTCGACGCTTACTGCGGCACCGGGACGATCGCGCTGTGGCTCGCGCCGTTCGCCGGGGAAGTGCGCGGCATCGAAGTCATCGCCGATGCCGTCGAGGATGCCCGGCGCAACGCCGAGCTGAGTGGCGCGAGCCGCGCCAGCTTCCATACGGGCCGCGCGGAGCAGCTGCTGCCCGAGTGGGTGCGGGCCGGCACCCGTCCCGACGTCATCGTCGTCGACCCGCCGCGCACCGGCTGCGACCGCAAGCTGCTGGACGCGATCGCCGCAGCCAAGCCCAAGCGGCTCGTCTACGTCTCCTGCAACCCGTCGACGCTGGCCAAAGACTGCGCCGTCCTGCTCGACGCCGGCTTCCGCATCGAATGGGCCCAGCCGGTCGATATGTTTCCGCAGACGAGTCACGTTGAATGCTGTGCGTTGATAGTTAGAAGTAAAGAATAAGCAGAAGGGTTCGAGAATCTGTAAAAGATTCTCGGACTCCCGTCTGCTTTAATTTCAATACGATCGATCAATCTATGAAGGATTTCTGGCGTAAGCTCCTTGAAAGATAGGAACTCCTCAAGGGTTTTCTTCAATTCCGAAAAAGCTAAAGTATCATCTTGAATTTGAAGCGATTCATCTTGCTGGCATTTTTTCTGCATCAGTTCATCTATTTCCTGATTTATAGAAGTAACGTATTCATCATATTCTCTTTTTGGCATATCTCCATCAAAATGCTTGTCATGAGCTTGTTTCTTCCGATTTCTGAACTTTTCTATTTGAGTATCTATTGTTCTGAGCACTTTTTCATTCTGTTGCTTTTGCTTCCTTAACTGGTTCTCAAGCTTTTTAATCACAACATCATTACTTAAATTCGATACAAGCATTTGAATATCTTGTAGAATAACAGAGATTAGATCGGCTTCACGAACGAGATGATCGGTACACTTTTTACTTCCATATTTATTATAACTACCGCACAAGTAGCCTTTGACATTCTTCTTAAAGTGCATGCCACGCCCACAATCAGCACAATATGCGGTATTCGTAAATAGATGTACCTCTGATTGCGGTCTCGTCCGTTTTCTACTTTCAAGTAATTGCTGAACAACTTCAAAGTCTTTTCTTGTAACAATTGGTTCGTGGGTATCTTGGACGATGATGAAGTCCTTCGGATCTTTATAGTTCCTATTTTTGTTCGTTACACTTTTAGTTGTAGATCGGCATTGTACCAAATCGCCCACATAATGGGGATTCGTAAGAATTCCACGAATCGTAGATCCTCCCCACATATCAGAAGCGTTTTTCTTTCCAGCAATTTGTGACGGGGTAGGAATACCTTCTTCGTATAACTCACGAGCAATACAATCATGTCCTTTTCCCGCCAAATAGCCTCTGTATATCCGTCTAACAATATCTGGGGTTGGGTCATTTCGTACATACAAGCGACCGTCTTTTAATCCATAACCAAGTGGCGGAATTGAACCTTTAAATTCACCACGTTGAGCTTTAAGTTTAAAGGTCGTTTTTACACGATCACTAATTCGTTGAGACTCCTGCTCATACATCCAAGCATAAAGCCCAAACATATGAACATTACCTTCGGGAGTATTAATGGCATTGTCTAACGTAATAATATCAAGGTTATGATTTAGGGTAACATCTCGAATCTCGTAAGATAAACCTCCGTTTCTTGCAAGCCTCGAAAGTTCTTTTGCCAATATCATATCGAACTTCTTTGCCTTTGCGTCTGCTATAAGGCGTTGTAAAACTGGACGTTTTGAAGTTGTCCCCGTCTCGATTTCCACATAAAAGTCAAAAACAGTCCAACCTCTTTCGGAAACATAGTTGAGAAACAAATTCTTTTGATTTTCCAGTGAACTTTTCTGTTCTTCCTTGTTAGTTGAAACTCGTACATATATTGCACATCTCATGCGGCATTCTTCCTTTCATCATGAGATGTGACCATATTCACCTGAGTACGATCGTAATAGGACCCGATTAGGCTGTCAACTTTTTCGTCAATCAAAGTTTGGATGATGTCTTCGAAAGACAATTTGTTGTCGTTATTGGAAATTCTTTCAACTTGCATATTTATTCCTCCTCCGATTATTAAGTTTGAGTGCATGTTGGATAGTCGGAAGGATTCAATACACATTTCTTCCACAAACGAGTATGAACCGTATTTCTATCATTTCACCGATGAAATCTGCAGTATTTCTTTTCGATGATTTGAGTATATGAAAAAAACAACTCTTTGAGTTTGAAAAACGGTTCTATACGTGTCTGAGGTTTCTTGCTTTAAAGTGATGAAGCATAATTAATGCTGGGATGTCGCTCCTATGCTTAATGCATGGAGCTTTTTTTTGCTATTTCTCGTCATCTCAGTTATATCGCCTTGTGGGAAATCTATAATGCAGAAAGCGGGATGAGGGGCTTCGCTCGTCGGGAGACTTCCAACTTCACCTTCTCCCTACGGGAGTAACGGTTCAGTAGGAATCTCCATCAATTCGTTGCATTCGCCTGTGGCGACCGTTCACCCTTCGGGATTCACTATGAAACGAATTGCGACTCGCTCGCCCCTTGGGAAAACAGTTGCCCATTCTGGGCAAGCGTCTCATATGAGACGCACAAAAGCCCAAACATAACGCATCAACTATCAAAGGAGGGAACAGTCATGCCGAGAAGAAACAAGCCTTATATCACGCAATATTTTGAGCGTGATCGTAATGCATTCACCGCATTATTTCGTACTGGACATGTTAGATACGAGCATTTATGTCACTGTGGATTAGCAGATTCCAGAATCAAGAATTTAATGCGAGATGGTCATTTCGAGAAGGTGTTTTACAAGCAAGCTGGTGAGATCAAGGAATGTTACAAACTCACTAAATCTGGACGAGTGTTAGGTCATCAACTTTGGGGATTAGATAAGCAGTACCATGCACAAAACCCGTCGCACGATACAGTGATTGCAGACAAGTATTTTAGCATTCCATTGGAATCTCGTGATCAGTGGGTTACGGAAAGTCAAATTCGTGACAAGTTTATAGAGCGATTAGGTGAACTGAGGGATCAGGGAGAGGAAGAGAAAACAAGGATTTATGAGGATATGTTTAATAGAGGTTTAATATCGATGCCAGATGCCGTATATGTCGATGGAAACGGCACAGAAATTGCGTTCGAAGTGGTCACGAACACCTATGGACAAGAAGAAATGAAGGCAAAAGAAACACTTGTGAAAATAATGAATTATGGATACGAAACATTCAAAGCGCAGGAGGTGAAATATGGGCTATATCAACGAAAAGAAACAACGAGTAAGTGAACGGTACCATAAGGATTTGTTTATTATCTATCATTTTGGTAACAAGGTAATCCTCATGAAACAGCTATTCCGATACGCCCGAATTCTTGGCTTAGCCCAAAGTTATTCAGTCTTTTACGGACAAATTAAGGAATTAGCTGAAGCCGAAATCATACGGAGGGAACCATTTACTGCTTATGGGAAAAAGACACAACTCCATATGCTTACATTAAAAAAATTCGGAATCCGATTCATTGAGGGTAAAGGAAGTAGTCAAAGTGTAGCGGCGGTTCCAAAATCAAATACAAATGAACGTATTCTCGTCTCGATATTCAAAAATTGTTACATCTTGAATAAGCTAATCCCTCGAATACAACAAAAATGCCCCAATATCACCGTTGAGACAGTAATCGAATTGATTAATAAAGACCGTAGTAACATCTTGCAATCAAAAAATCAGGGCGTTGTGTTCTTGAATAATATCCTCCACTCCCCGACACTTCGTCCCTTCCTAAACTCTGACGAGATCAATTATGAAATCAATCGGTTAACTGACATTAAGCAAAAACGTTTAATGGGTTTAGTGGGAGGTGCTTCACTATCGGAATGCAAAGATCAAATATCCAGGTCTCCGAAGCTTACAAAACTGGACTCTTATTCAATAGACAGTTTGATAAATGCACATGTGTATATCGCTCAAGTTAAGATCGTCCAGAATAAACCGTTAATTACTTTATTGCTGTTCGATGTTTATAACAAAGAGGCTATATACCGAATGGCAACTCAAATTGCATGTGCCTTTCATATGTTCGGACGTTATTTCAACGAATTTTCACTGAGAGTAGGGATTGTCGGTATCGACGAAGTTGCGTGTAGAATATTGGAATCGGAAGCAGAAGCAGTGGTAAGTGATTTCTTTACAAAAGAAATAAGGGGTTCAAGATTGTCTCGTATTTTAGCAGATTGGAGAGTTAGTTCTATTGAACAGGAGCAAATTCAAATCCGATTTACGCATTATGATATAACAAACCAGTATTTAGAAGGGATTAAGCATTCCAATTTAATAAGAAAATGAATCGAGGCAAGTCCATCATTAGAGGTGGATTTGTCTTTTTCATTTGTCAGTTATCAACTCGATTCGACTTGTATATGATATGAGATCTTTCAAAGGATGTGAAAACTATTGTATTTCAAATACGCAGTTTCCGCTAACAGAATAGTCCGTTTAAGAGATTTCGGACATGAAAATAAAAAGAATCGGCGTTGAAGGTATGATCGCCTAAAAAATAACCGAGGAACTAACTCTTCCTGGCAGTGCCGTTGATGGTGGGCGTTTTTGCCTTGAAAGTTCGGTAAGGTATCGCCTGCCATAGCCGAACTTATAAAGATTTCCTTCTTCTATATGAAGGATGTGACTGTCCTGGTTCCCGAAAGGGATAGGGGGGCAAACAATAATTGTTGTGATTACGGAGCGTTTGATACCAGACCTTGGCTCCGCTGAGTTTGTCGCTATTTGCGAGGCTGATGATACGGATACCTCGGCGATTATACGCCATATTTCTATCACAGCTCACCCTTGCTACGCCGAAAAACTACCTTTCGGTGTAGCAGGGGGGGGCATCGAGCCGTTTGCCTAACTTAAACCGCCATATTAAAACATATCTATGTGATGCATATACTCAGCGGTTGCATACATAAACACTCGGAAGGCGAGATGGTCGGGGAGGCAAAAAATAGTACATATTATGAATATATCAGAGTGAATTGCATATAACATAAAATCAATAAATCAGGGGTGTTCTTCAACACAGTTTACAAGGTATGACTATCAACAGTAAATGCAAATTTATCGAGGTACTGAATATTCGTCATGATAGTGATCATAACACTGTCGTGGCGAGTATCGATCTCAACACTGGAAACCCTTTACAAATTGCAATTTGCAATTTATAATATGTCCAAGTGTGGTTTAGGGGGATAACTAAATGAACCGTTTTATATTTATGTTAACAAAATCCTATAATCATCATCATAGTTAGGCGTTTGTATTACGGAATTTTTTTCCGTAGGTACAAACGCTTATTGGCGTTATACCTACGGACTTGAAGTATAAGAGTCATGTAGGTATTTTTTATCCTACATGGCTCTTTTTGTTTATTAAAAAATGGAGGTAGAATGAGATGCAGAATCAAAATATTGTATTCAAATTTCCAGAACAGAATGGACTACTTACAGAGCGTTTCAAAACACACAAAACGCTATTCAACAGAGATGTACTTAATGGGGTTCTATCAATTTTTGATGAGGTGGCCAATAAGGGCGATGAAGGAATCAGAAGTTTTACAATGAAGTATGATGAGGTTGACTTGGATGGACTGATTCTTTCAAATGATTATGTTGAAGGATGCATAACTTCGCTGTCGCCATCATTACGTTCAGCTATAGAGCAAGCAATTAATAATGTTCAAGAGGCTAATTTAGCTATGTTACCGAAAACGTGGGAAAAGCAAATTAGACCTGGAACAGTAATCGGTGAAAATGTAGTTCCCTTAGATTCGGTAGGTATATGGATACCAGCAAGGAAAGGACCGTTAATTTCTACTGCAATAATGCTGGTTGTAGCGGCAAAAACAGCAGGTGTTAAGAAAATTGTTGTGGGGATGCCTCCATTAAAAAATGGACTTGGAGATCAAGGAACGGTAGCGGCGGCAAGGCTTGCGGGAGCGGATCAATTTGTGATCGGCAACGGAGTATCAATAATTGCTGGATTTGCACAGGGCACAAATTCCATTCAAGAAGTTGATGGGATTTATGGGCCAGGACCAGGTGGAATTGCGGCGGCAATGAGTGTAGCAATGACATATGGTAAAAAAAGTGTATTAGGCATCGGTCCAACCGAATGTGTAATTTTCGCAGACGAAACTGCCGATCCGTTAAAAATAGCTTATGATTTAATTAATGAAGGGGAGCATGGTCCCGATTCTTCTTCTATCCTTGTCACAACTTCTACAAACCTTGCTCATCAAGTAGAAACTCTTCTTTGGAAATGTATTGATGGGGTAGAAGAAAAACGAAGACAATACTTACAAAATGTCTTTGGTTCTAACGGTAAGGGTGCAATCGTTGTTGCATCAAACATTGACGAAGCTTTTGATTTTATTAATTGGTTTGCACCAGAACATTTGATGATTGTATGTGATAAAGAAACTGAGAATCGTGCTTTGACCAGTATAAACAATGCAGGTGAAATTCTTATCGGTGAATACACACCTTTTTCGGCGGCTAACTACGGGATAGGAATTACAGCAGTATTGCCGACTAATCATTTTGCAAGAGCCTTTTCTGGTGTGACATCTAAGGATATGGTAAAGTATTCAACAATCGGAAGACTGAGTAAGGATGCTTTACAGGAAATATATCCGATAATTAAAGAGATGGGGAATTACGAACAATTGCCTTGTCACGTAAAAGCGGCTGATATAAGGTTGCTTGAATAGGTGAATACAGCCACATCGTATTAGGTTATTCTACCGTCAGCACTCATCCCATGTGGAGTCGATCATATTGATGGTTCGAAAATGAGATGTGACAGTATCGCTCAAATGTAATGTTGATGAAGGTGTAAATAGCAATCAAAGTTCACCCAAAGCCTAAATAGTCCGCCTAAAGCATAAAAGGTTGCCTAAGAGCCGCGAGAAATCAGGTATTCACTCCTGGGATCCCGCGGCTTTTTTTCTCTGCATTATTTGGGACAGAAACACCGAACTCCTTGATAAATCAGGCTTTTCTCCGAATTTTCCTCCGATTATCTTTAGCCCTATCCCCAGTCTAATCCTGTGTTTACCCCTGCTCTTAGGTCAACTTTAATTGCTTTTTTGACCCCGATTTTGCCCGTCATAGCTCCTGTTTTTCTTCTGTTCTTATGCAAACTTTAATTGCTCGGAGGGATAGGACTTAGGGATTAGGAAAGGCCGGGAATTCTTGTGGCTGTAAAGCGGAGAGGCGATTGGGGAAGGTGACATGTGTTGCTAGGGAGTGCAGAGAAACTTCAACGAATTGTCATCAACGGACGAAATATCTGGATTGTCAACATAATAAGGAACTCAGGAGTGTATCAACACTACTAGGCTCAGAATAAAGGAATACAGTTGATTAGCAAACACTTAAAGTGTTTGTTAGAATTTAATTATAGTGTTAATCAAAGGTGAGGGTTATGTTATGCCAAAAAATGATAATATGCTAACCATTCTATGGATGTTGAATTCGGGAGAGAAATTGACTGCGAAGCAAATATCGGAAAAGTTGGAGATAAATATAAGAACAGTTTATCGGTATATGGATGCATTATGTGCCAGTGGCGTCCCTATCATATCCGACACCGGGCACAATGGCGGGTATAGCTTGCTGCACAATTTTATCAAATCTCCTCTGTTATTTAGTATGGATGAAAAAAAGACATTGCTTCATGCTGCCCTATTTGCAAAAGAAGCCGGGTATCCTTTGAGTGAGGCATTAGAGAATGCAACATCCAAGTTGAAAATGTATTCGAATCAGGAGCAGGAAAGGTTACTAAGCCATCATTTAGCCGGAATTGAAGTAATAAACCGCAGGGGATACCCCGCTGTACAGCCGGTATTGCAGGAATTGGAGCACGCTGTAGCAAATGAATGGTCTGTAGAAATTTCTTATCGTAACAGTCATGAAGAGCAGTCCCCCAATAGGGTAATAGACCCCTATGGCGTGGTTAATTGGAACAATAAGTGGTACACCATTGCATTCTGCCACCTGCGGAATGAGATCCGCAGCTTTCGGGTAGAACGAATTCTGAGCATCACACGCACGGCATTCTCATTTAGGCGTCCCAATGAATTTTCAGCGCGTACTTTTTTTATGAATAATCTGTTACCAGATGTAGCAGGTAAATCCGGATACATTTCTTTAATTATTAGTGGCAAGGCAGAGGCGTTGGATGATCTATGCATACATTGGTTTTTGGAGCATCATTTGCAGGAGCGGACATCGACGCAAGCCATTTTTTTACTTGAGGAAGAAGCACTGTATACACATGTTCCGTTAATCATTCTTCCTTACGGGAAATCCATTCGAGTTATAGAGCCACAGAATCTAAAGAATAAACTTGTGGCGGTTGCTTCAGAGTTAATGGAATATTATCAAGTTTAACAGCTTCACTGACAGCAGTTGTCAGTGAGGTTGTTTTATTATAAGGATAACCACTCATTACAGATGAATGGTTGCTGTTACCTAATAAACTTGATGAGGAGCACTTAGAAATGAATAATACCGTATATCTTTATGTGTTTGATACCATGTCCGATTGGGAAATAGGTTATTTAGCCGCCGAACTGAACTCTGGAAGATACTTCAGACAGGGGCTGGCTCCTGCCAAAATAGTCACCGTTGGGATAGAAAAGACTCCAGTAACTACAATGGGCGGATTGAAAATAATGCCTGACATCAAAGTGGATGAGTGCAGCATTAAAAGCGTAGATGCACTGATTTTACCTGGTGGAAATACATGGACAGAAGCTGTTCACGTACCCATATTAAAAATGGCCGAGATGTGTTTAAAGGAAGGGATAGTCGTTGGAGCAATTTGCGGCGCTACCTTAGGACTTGCTCAAGCAGGATTGTTGGATTCACATTGGCACACAAGCAATGACTTGGCCTACCTTAAAATGGTTTGCCCTTCTTACACGGGAGAAGAATATTACAACATGGAATCGGCTGTCACCGATGAGAGATTGATCACTGCATCCGGAGTAGCTCCATTAGAATTTTCTGTTCATGTTTTAAAAGCGCTAGATGTATTTTCTCCCAAAACATTAGACGCTTGGTATCGTCTTAATAAAACTCATGAACCTAAATACTTCTACGAGCTAATGAGCTCAATCCAATGACAGTATAGGGATACAAGGCATGTGGAGTGCTGTTCACTATTAGTTTGGAACGGAAATAACGAATGAGAAGCTAATATGGGATTGCCCTCTCTTAAGTGAGAGGGTATTTTTTTGTCTTCACAAGGGAGTGGGAGTTTATTATAGGACACTCGGGGGGTGGTTTACAGCTTAATGAACGTCTCTGTTATTAATATCTACTCAGCAATCAGACGTAAAAAAAATAACGATACGAAAAGAAAAATGCCAACATATGGTACAATGGGTTTAGGTCATTGTTCTGAAGAAAGTTGTTTGGGGGTTAAATAGATGGAACGAGAAAATGCATTATGGAAGTCGTTGATAATAAACGGTTCTATCGTTATGTTTTGGAGACAAAGCATACTAGAAAAGTATGTTGATAATATAAAAGAAGAAGGATTTGACGTCTATATCTTTGATTGTGAATCATGGGATAAGAACAGGTGTCTTTTGGAATTAGGTAATACTCTTGACTTCCCAGATTACTACGGAAAAAACCTAGATTCATTTAATGATTGCTTATCCGATATTACCCTTAGCAATGAAGGCTTCGTATTAGTTTTCAAGAACTTCGACAAATTCAATGAACTAGATAAAGACACTGCGTACCGCGTACTAGACATTATCCAAAATAATTCTTGGAGATTACTTGTAGAAAATCAAAAAAAGTTGATGGCGTTTTTACATTCTGACGACCCTCAATTACATATACAGCCTGTGGGCGCACTGCCTGTACTTTGGAATAATGAAGAATGGTTTAATAAGAATAGAGGTCTATAAGGACTGGAATAAGACGAAGACTTTATAATAGGGTGATGAAATGATAAAAAAATATACATGTCCTTGCTGTGGTTACATTATTGGATGTACGTAAGATCATTTTTGAAGAGGAGTAATGTCGTGAACATAGGACTCAATCAAAATGATATTGATTTTTCTGTCTTCAAAGGGCAGAAAGTTGAAGAGGTTCTCCCCATTGGACAAGAACTAGTTAATATTAAGTTCAGCAATGGCAGTTTAAACATTGAGTGTTCTTGGAGATTAAGAAATGCTTGTTCGATACTGGTTGGATATTCTGAACGTAATGAAGATGCTCCTTCAAGTAAATTGAAGAATCATATACAGAGTAAAATTATTTCTGGGGTTTTTCATTACTTACCAACAGAAGATTTGACGGTAGAATTTGAAAATGATGTGTACTTGGACTTGTTTGCAGATTCATCTGTATTTGAGCAATATCAGTTATATATGGGAGATAACCTTTTCCTAATAGGTAAGTAGTAGCTAAGATTAAGAGAGGATGTTTTCATGACAGACAAATAGTAAGCCACCCAAAGTATATTCATTGCATACAGCTGGGCTTCACAGGTATATGAGGAGTCATAGAAGATATGGGTCACTTCCGTCAGGCCGCCGAGCTTCTTTTGGGTATCTGCTTCATCGGGCAGGTCAACGGGAATATACCGTACTTTATCGTACGACTCCGCTCCACGTCTCGATACTCCGATGATGTCCCAATCCGGAAGCTGCGTTAAGTATTCAACCAAACTGCATCCTATGACACCGCTAGCACCAATGACAAGCTTTGATGAATAAGCATGGGTACTCCTTCCTTTCGTTACTACCTTTCGTTACTGCACTTCATCATTGTGCAACATCCGATAGAAAGTAATCGTACGCACTTTGAGGTGATATAGATACTTGAAAATAACGATAAATATCGAGCGGTAAAGTTTCACGCCCCCGAACTTTAGATAAGTCGGGGGCGTTCTTATGTCCAGCAATATGAAGTTAGGCGAGGCTCCCATAAGCCTATGTAATTCAGAAAATATAGAAGATGAGACCTTTGCCCTCGGCTGCGGTTTGGCTGTAGAAACGCCGGATTTCGTTAAAATGCTGCAGTATGAATGCAAAGAACGCATCCTCATCCTCGTCCGAAACAGCGCCAGGCTCAAGAGGATACACCTCGTCCTTGACCATAGTCGGGAAATCATACCGCAAACGGAGCTGCGCTTCATCCAGTTCAGACATAGCCTGAAGCGCTTCTGCAACTTGCTCTGCGCGCAAGGAAAACGCCCCGAATGAGCCAAAATCGATGCCTTTGTCTGAGGTCAACGGAACAACATAGCCAAGAGGGGGCTCTCCATCGGCAATATCTCCGCAAAGCAAGTAGTGAATCGCTTCCCACGATCTATCAATGTCCAGTCCGGGATAATCGTCTATTTTCAAACTCTTCAATGCAATGTCGCCTGCCGCGATTTGTTGCACCAGTTTGTCGTCCATCGCAAAGTAATATCCGTACATTCCCATGTTGTCAGCCTCCTTTTCATTTTTAGTAGTGACTATAATGCACTGCCCGATCTAACTGTAACATCCTGGAATTGTGTGTTTCAAGGAACATTGGACATAGGTACATTGCAGGAGTAACGGCTTCCGGGCATCTATGCGGCGGGTTCCATATTTGCTTGTATAACGTCCGCCCAATTTGTATTATGCATCATTTCGGAAGAATCCCCATGAAATGCCTTCATGGCTTCCTGATCATCAAGCAGCCGATATCTCATCCAAGCCGTCAAGTAACCCCTATGATTGCCGCCATTACCTTCAATCGCCGTATGAGCTGCCCCTTTTGCCATCCCCATCATAACAGGCGTGCTTGCGTTAGTACTATGCAAGGCTAATTGATTCGTCGATACCGGTGAGATTAGAAAATCTCGTGTACCGCCCATAATGAGGAAAGGAACGGTAATACGCGCCGTATCGTACACATCTTCCGGATCGCAATGCTTCAAATCGGGGAGAGCGATGGATACAACCGTCTTAATCAACGATCCGCTTTTATAGTTGGTATGAGCATTAATGACCCCAGTTGACCCTTGGGAATGCCCGGCTACGCCAATATGTTCCATTTGTATTTTTTGATAAAACAAGCTGTTCGTTAGCTGGTTTTCATTTTTCAAATAATCGATAGCCTCCACAATTTCTTTGCCTGTTCCTGTTGTCGTGCTATAGGAATCGATTACAATAAATCCCCAGCTGGCAAGATGAGTTAAGAGCCCATCATAACGATCTGGTGTGGCGCCTGTTCCATTCCCCCAAGAAATAACAGGATAGGTTTCGTCTCCTTGAAATGCCGGGTAGTATATTCTAAATAAAGCCTCTCCGATCGTACTCTTAACTTCTTCTACCTTTACATGATAGCTTCCTTGCTGTGCATACCGCTGCTCAATGCTTCCTTCTGCAAGTTCCGGTACATTCGAATGAATGATTATTCGCATGAAAATTATAATTGGAACTGCAACGATAAGGGCTAAAGCTGATAACCATAAAATCCACTTTCGTTTTTTCAAAACCGACATATATGTGACACCTCTACGATAGTCCATAGGTTTCTCTATCGTTTCCTCTGTTAAAATATGAATCTAAAGGGATATACGTGAAAAATGTAATTAATGTTTCACTTAAACAAGATGATAGATTGAAAAGATAAGAAAAAAAGGGGTTCCAGACATTAAGTTTTTCTCTCGGCTGTTAGGCCGGAGCACTAATGTTGGAAACCCTTACTTTTTATTGTTTGCGGTAACCTATCAACTACCCTGAAGGTTCAAGAATTTTAGTATCCTATCCGCTTGGTTGATAATTAGGTGGCCCGTATCAGGCAGCAGCTCGATCTTAGCTTGTGGTGCAAATTGTTTAAGTCGATTAATACTCTTGCTAGCAGGTATTAATTGATCGGAATCGCCAAAAAGCATGTAAATCGGCATCGTTAATTGATACAGTGACTGATTACTAAATAGCGGCATTTTTGCAGTTCGTGGTTTGAAATATTTGAATGTAAGCGATGCGAATGTAAGATCTTCTCCCAATCCGGATAACGATGTCGAAGAAATATTACCAGCCCCCACCAATTTAAGTGTTTGCAGCTGACCCCATTTTCCAAGAAGCGAGAAAAAAATTGCTTTCCCCGTACCAAGTGAAAGAATTCGATACGCTTCCATGCAGAAGGATCAGCGGGGGATTGTCCTTTGATCCTGATTCAATGACAAAAGTCGCTCCGAATCTTGTCTCAACTTCGTATTGGCGGTTTTCCACCGGCCAGCTGGCAAGTATTTTTCGATACTGTCCTAAAACTTCCCGTTTGCCTACTTCCGACTTATATATATTTCCCATCAACTCTCGCCTTTCTTGCTATTCCAGAAGCCATTTTTCGGCCTCCTCTTTACTTTCATATAATCTAAAATGATTGCCTTGGTTCGTTTCCACGGCCATTTCTTTAAATCTGCCTTTTTGAATGATCTCCTGAGGAACAATCGTAGCAGCTTTTATACCATAGTTTATAAATTTTTGAATAATATTACCGGCTACTTTGGTTTTAAGCTTGAAGAAGTCTTCCGATAAGCTTGCATAGTGTATCATAAGCGCATTTGTCTCATGTTCCCAGCATAAAGCTATTACATCAAGTGCATCATTTTCTGTAGTTAAAGGTTCAGTAGTAGAAATCAGTTCAATATATTTTTTATTCTCTACTTCTCTAATTTGATAGTTCATTTTGTCTTTTTCCTCCATAACCTCATTTTCAAACAACTTCTGGCGGGTTTCACGGACCCAATTAAGTTCATTGTTATAGGTTGAAATAATGTTTTCTGAAATCATTTCCCATATTAAGCTTTCCCTAGCGCTTCTATTAGGCGAATGAAGAGCACGTCTGTATTTCTCCTTCTGCATTAACAATTGCAGTTTGATTTCATTTTCATATTTCGAGAGCGCCTTACTTAATTCTTGGTTACTTAACATATCCGACCATGCAAGCTGTACCAAAAATGTTTTTTTTATTTCTGGAGCTTCCGGTGACGACACAAGCCACTTTTTTAGTTCATTAAGCCCTTCTTCCGTTATGGTATATATCTTTTTCGAAGGAGAGTTATCCTGATGGACCACTTCACTGGTAACAAAATTTTCATGTTCCATACTCATTAGAGCTTTGTAAATTTGATTATTATTACCGGACCAATACATGAAGGAGGAATCTTCAAAAATCTTTTTTAGTTCGTATCCTGTTGAGGACTTCCAACTCAGTATGCCCAATATTGCTAATTGAATTGACATCATTACACCTCATCACAAATAACATAGGTTAACAGTAACATATGTTATTGCGATCGTCAAACTAATTAACTTTATTTCACATGCCGGCAGCTTAAACATTGGTTTAAGGGCAGCCAAGCCCATTACGCTCCGACTTATCGCCTTTCTCTAATCACCGGCGTTTGCATGTGTGTGCTGTCGCCCTTCTTGATCTTCGCGGCTGCATTTGTTTGATTTTCAGGGTGTTATCCCCTTCTACTCGTGGTAACTTTATGCTGGAATGAAGGTCCGAACCGGTTTTGATACAAAGTTGTGTTAATGAAATGTCTTGTGAGATACTGGAATTAATATAAACATAAGTCACTCTAAGACAATATTTTTTTAGGATTGAGGTTGATGGATGATTACGGACACTGTATATGTACATGTTCGACACTGGTTATTTTGGTACGGAGTATATGGATTCTGCGACAAAAGTTGTAATGACGAAATTACATTATATTCGGATAAGGAAAGAATCAATTTTCTAGGGTATTTTGATTTACTGACTCAGCCCTGTCTAATATATTCACTAAATAACGAACTCGATAAAATTGAGGACAATGAATTTTGTAACGAAATTGAAGAATTCATTAGAGGTAACAAAGATATAGTTTATAGTTATATATATCCGAGAAATGAAGAGGATATTTCACATCAAGTTGTCCACTTTGCTCCCTTGAATGACAAAGGTCATAAACCTACCTACATCTATGTTTTTTCAAAGCTGTCAAAAGATTGGGATATGATGAGTATTGAGAGAATGGTAAAAATACTAGCCAACGATTTCTTGCACTTGGATATTGAAAAAGTGGTACTGTTAGATATACCGACATATGAAGAAACGAAAGTATCCTATGATCAGGATTATGAACTTTACCTATGAAACACCGGGCGAGGCAAAGGTAAAGTTATAAGATACTGGAGAATAATAACCACCTCTCTCTCGTCGACTAAATCTAGAGGTAAGCGAAAGGAATGATATAACCATGAAAGAACCATCCGAGCTGCTCATTGAAATGCTTGGTCATCCGTACAATCCCAAAAATGTTCAAGCTTTGCTGCAATCATTCGGCGTTAAGCGAATGCCGCCCCCTAACAGCTATTTCAACGACGATATCATCTGGTCTGTGAAATCATCGATACGCATCGATATTTATCGCGCACCCAAAATAAATGATCTAACCGGACTTCATTATACCGATCAAGATGGTTGGATCATTGGCGCCATACATTTTCTTGCGCCCGGGTCGGATGACAGAATTAAAGCTCCGTTTCCGGGAAATCTTCCCGAGGGAATCACGATGAGCTCAACGCCGGATGATTCGATAAAGGCATATGGCCAGCCTGAACTGGATGAAAAATGTAGTTGGCCTGGATTTTCCGGCCGGATTTTAGCATGGCGCAAGCCAGGTATAAATATCGCAATCGAGTACGAGGATAGTGAGATCGGGAGCGTGATGAGAAGCTGCACGGCCTGTTTAATCGGCTGCATAGGCGCATGGCGTAACGATAATCCGGAAGTTTTTGCTCCCTGATTACAGTAGACAGACTTCATTAGGAGGGTTTCACATCATGGAAAATACAAAAAAGCAATTGTCGCCGGAACAACGGGAAGGACTTCTCAAAGCGTTGAAGATTCGTTTTGAGAAAAACATGAACCGTCATACGGATCTCGAGTGGGCTGACGTACAAGTAAAGCTCGAAGCGCATACAGAAAAGCTGTGGCCGCTCCATGAAATGGAACTAACCGGCGGAGAGCCGGATGTTGTTGGTCGCGATACGATGACGGGCGAATTCATTTTTTATGATTGCTCAGCGGAAAGTCCTAAAGGCCGCAGAAGTATTTGTTACGACCATGAAGCGTTGGAGTCTAGGAAAGAACATAAACCGAAAGATAGCGCCATTCATATGGCGGCTGACATGGGCATTGAGCTCTTAACGGAAGAACAATATCGGGAGCTGCAGAAGCTTGGGAATTTCGATACGAAAACATCAAGCTGGTTGAAAACACCTGTTGAGATTAGGAAACTCGGCGGAGCCATTTTTGCTGATTACCGTTACGGAAATGTCTTCGTCTATCATAATGGTGCGGATTCTTACTACGCTGCCAGAGGGTTCCGCGGCTCGCTAAGGGTCTAGATACCGGTGGGAGCCGGTGCTATGGGTGTCGAATGAAACAGGCGGGAAGTATTGGGATAATCCAAAGTAAACGGCAAACAGCCCCTATCTTAATGGAAAGGCGGGGGGCTGTTTGCCGCTTACTTTAAAGACGCTTCACTAGCTACAATCGACTATACCACTCGACTAGCTCCGCCGAAGGCTCGATATTGAGTTCCTGCTTCAACACCGCTTCATACTGCTTATATCGCAATTGGAGGGCCAGCCTGTCCTTTAAAGCGGCAAACCCGTGCATAAGCAGCCTATTCGCTTCTTCATCCAATTCGTTGCGCCGTACCAGACCTTTGGAAATCTGAACGGCCTGACGAATCCGATTATTTTCGAGCAGCCACTTTGCTAGACGCTTGGCAAATTCCTCGTACATATCGCTGATCCGCTCGCGCTCGGCAAGCGCCCACTCGTACGGCTTGTCTTCGAACAAATCGCCCGTATACATTTTCTCAACGGCAATCGCGGCCTCTTCATTGTTTTCATCAATAGTGTGGAAACCGGACAATCGTTCTTCGAATTCTATAAAATCGACCTTGATTTGTTCCAGACTCATCTGATATTGTTCGCGATCGGAAACAAGTATTTCCTTCATTCCATGCGTAGACAGCGTCTTGCGCAGCTGGTACAGCGCTGTATTGAGGTACAATTCCGAATTTTTCCCTTCCCTTTCATCGAATATATCTTCCATAATACGGACTTTGGACGCGCGATTCCCGCGACAAAGCAACAAATACGCGAACAGCTCCTGACTTTTGCGGGACATCCACTTCAAGGAGTCTCCTTGCTCGCCGCTGATTTGCAAGCCTCCCAAGCCTGCAACCGACAATCGTTTCGGGGTGTCCGCTTTACCGGAATCAAGCTTCCCCACCCGCCCTCTCGCCGCTCTCGCAATGGTTTCTTCCAATCGCTTCAGGGAAACGGGCTTTACAATATAATCCAAGGGATAAACATCAAAAGCATCCAGCGCATATTCCTTATGGGAGGTTACGAACACAATATCCAAATCGGCGTTCATGTGCCGCAATTCAAGGGCTAATGTCAGTCCGCTGTCTTCCGCTATCTTGATATCGATAAAGGCAAGATCCACGACATGCTGTGCGGCAAACGCAACCGCCTCTGCACTGCTGCGTACCATCCCGGCGATTACCACGCCTTCTATTCGCGACAATAGCTGGCTCAATGCCGTCAACATCGCCTGTTCGTCATCGATAAGCAATACTTTCATCGTCATCCCTTTCCGAGTCTGCAGCGTCAAGCGAAAAGTAAAAAACCGTTTTCTGGCGCGGCACGCTCTCCACCCATATTTGTCCGCCGCTCATCCGCACAAATTGTTGGCAGACTTGCAATCCCAGGCCGGTTCCTCTCTCCCCGGCAGTACCTGTTGTAGACACGAGTCTCAGCGGATCGAACAATTCCCGAACCCGTCCTTCCTCCATACCCACACCATTGTCGCTAACCGATACGATCACCTGCCCGGCATTCGTTTCAGCGCTAACCATAACGCTCCCGCCCCGCTCGGAAAATTTGATCGCATTCGTCATTAGATTACGAACGATCAAATTGACCGCTTCTCTATCCGCAAACACTTCAATGTCGCTGCCGATCTCCGTATGTATAGCGATTTGTTTGGCTTCGCTTTTAATTCGCAGCGTGCGGCATACTACCTCGACCACATTTGCCAGTCGTAATCGTTCGGGTTGCAGCAGCATGCCTTCCTTTTGGCTGCGAAACCATTCCAGCAAATTTTCGATCATCACATACGTATTTTGAATTTGTCCGCTTAGTGCGTCGATCACTTCCTGATGATTGCGGTTAAACATCGTTTTATCCAATTCCAGCACTTCAATCAAACTAGCCTGAACCGCTAACGGATTCCGGATATCGTGGGAAACGATTGCGAACAAATGGTCTTTGAGCTGATTAAGCTTAACGATCTGCTCCATCTGCCTTTGCTTTTCTGTAATATCGAACAAAACGGATACGGTTCCTTGTCCAGCATTTCCCCGGGAAACAAGCGGATACACCTTGACCGAATAGACCCGGGATTCCCCGTCCACCCGTGCGTCGATCTCCATCTCGGTCGTCTCCATTCGCTTGCAGGAGCGCAGCCATTCCGGCCAATCGGCCAACAATTTGTCAACATGCTGTCCCGCAATCGAACGTCCTCCTGAACCTGCAAATAAAGGCTCGACATACGCATTGCTATCGATGACGCTCCCTCTATGATTGACAATGAGTATCCCTTCTTCCATCGTCTCCACCACAATGTTTCTTGCAAGCGGCACGACCGAAAACATCCGGTAACGGATCACGATCCACAGCATGGTCATTCCCAAAAATCCGCAATACACCGAAATAGGAAGCAGCCACGGCGTGAAGCCTGAATAAGCGGACTTGGCAACCTCCGTCGCAGCGGGGATACAGCCGCAAAGTACAAGCCAGATGCCTGGCTTGCGAAGCTCGGGACGAACGCGCCGCAGATAGACAAACAAATAAAAGACGCAAGCGGCAATAATCAGATAACAGATGATATTAAACGCAATCGCATAAACGGTTTTGCTTATTTCTAAATGTCCTTGGTTGAGCTCTATATCCCTGAAAAGCAGATGGTGATAAGGATTCGTCCATATAAGCAACGACCAAAGCACGAAAACCGAAATAATTTGCATCATTCGAAACGGACGCAAATATTCGTCTTTTCCGAATAGGGCCAGCATAAAAAAAATGACCATAGGTACCACAAACAACAGACTGGTCTGTTCAATATTTCGAAAAAGCATTTTTGACGATAAGCTTTCGCTGTTGATTTCCATGATTACACTTCCGGCATAAACCACGCGGCAAACCATAACCCAGGCAAAATACCGGATTCCCCGTTCCTGCCTATACAGAAAGGCGTAGCATAAGAACGCGATCATCAAAAAAATGGAAACCAGCATGACCACATTGGATAGCGTTATACTCATAACTTCGAAATTCTCCTTAGAACGGGAAACACCTGAAATTCCTATCCCTCTACTATTGATCATACTATATGTAAAGATCTTTCACTATAACAAGTGAACAGTCATTCTTTCATAGTTCTTTCATAGTTATTTCGCAGTTCTTTTATAGCCGTTTGATATACTGGTTTTTGCTAAAATCTTAGGGATAATTTCCCTGCTGTTATTAGGAAAGGAGGCTATCTCTTAGCTTGAATAGCTGCAGCTGCTCCATCGTTCTTATTCGAAGGCCGACATCTTCATCCCATTTCCGAGTAGGGTGAACTCGATCCAGCTTATGGGAATTTCCTGCATAATAATATTCGAATCCCGTGAGAATGCAAGACTTCCAGTAAAGGAGAACATGATGAGAAAATCGATTTTAATGATGACATTGATCAAGTACGCTCTATTTGCGCTGATCCTTATCGCAAGTTACTTGTTTATTCAGACGAATGCACATGCTGCACCAGCTGACCCCGTATTTGTATCTGTTACTTCCGAAGAACCGACTACATTTGCGTTAGATCAGGAGGGTCAGATTTGGGCATGGGGGGAGGAGAATCGCAACCAATTTGGCCAATATGGTGACGGAACAACCGTATCTTCCGAACTCCCCAAACAAGTTAAAGTGATGAACGGCAGCAATTTGGTTAAATTTAAAAAAGTAAATCCAGGGACTAATCACTCCGTTGCACTGGACGTTAACGGGAATATCTGGACGACTGGAAACGATGAGCACGGACAATTAGGCAATGGACCTTCAGGCAGTTCTCTTACATGGGGGAGAATATCTGTCCCAGGTAGAACATTTACAGATATAGCAGTAAAACACAATACTTCATATGCTTTGGACAGCAACGGTTTCCTATGGTCATGGGGGATTGATACGACATCGACTCCCCAAGTACCAACTCAAATGCAAGTGGTGAAAGACGGAAACACATTTACATTTAAATCTATTTATGGGCATATACAAGCGATTATGGCGATTGATTCAGAGGATCAGTTATGGTACATACATGAAATGCAATTCGATCCCAAAAGATATCCGCCGGTAGCAGGCGTCGATTTCAAATCGGTTTCTCTTGGCTCCTCATCAAGTGAAGGAGGGCCTTTTGGTTTAGTTCTCGATATATACGGTAATGTATGGGGGTTTGGAGCCAATGACAAAGGGCAACTTGGACACGGGCTTTCTCCAGATTTCAAATATAATCAAATGCCGATTCCGATTAAGAACGGTAGCACTCCGATTAAATTTGCTCAAATTTCCGCAGGGTATACTCACTCACTGGGGATAGATGTTAACGGGAAAATGTGGGTTTGGGGAGTAAATGACAAGGGACAACTGGGCGACAATACAACCACGAGTACGTCATATGCTAAGACATATAGTGTCTCTTTTTCCGAAGGGGGCACTGTACGTTTGATAGGCTTCAAATATGTGGAGGGGGGATTTCGCAGATCGTATGCCATAGATCAAGATGGGAAGCTGTGGCACTGGGGAAATGGAATATTAAGGCCAGAAAGGCTCGGTTTGGCAGTAAGTACGACGAAGGAAATCAGCGGCTTCAGCTTCGCAAACCCGGCCGTGACGGGAACGGTGAACGCGGCAAGCGGCACCATCAGCGTAACGGTGCCGTACGGAACAAACGTCACATCGCTGACCCCGACAATTACGCACACGGGTACTAGTATCTCTCCGGGTAACGGAGTCGCGCGGAATTTCTCCAGTCCGGTGAACTACACGGTCACAGCTGAGGATGGGAGCACGAAAAGTTATACGGTAACCGTTACGGTAGAGAGTAATTCGGCGAAGGAGATAACTGACTTCCGCTTCACTACGCCGGCTGTATTCGGTCTCGTGAGTGAAGCGCGCCGTGCGGTCGACATTACCGTTCCTTATGGCACAGATGTCACGTCGCTAAGGCCTGCGATTACGCACACAGGCGCTAGCATCTATCCAGCTAGCGGAACAGCGCAGAACTTCTCCAGTCCGGTGTCCTACACGGTAACCGCAGCCGATGGAAGTACGAAAAACTACACGGTAACCGTCACTGTAGAGAGGAATTCGGCGAAGGATATGACTGGCTTCCGCTTCACTACACCGGCTGTAATCGGAATCGTGAGTGAAGCGCGCCGTGCGGTCGACATTACCGTTCCTTATGGCACAGATGTCACGTCGCTAAGGCCGACGATTACGCACACAGGCGCTAGCGTCTCTCCAGCTAGCGGAACAGCACGGAACTTCTCCAGTCCGGTGTCCTACACGATAACCGCAGCGGATGGAAGTACAAAAAGCTATACAGTAACCGTTACGGTAGAGAATGATACGCAGAAGGTGATGACTGACTTCCGCTTCACTACACCGGCTGTAATCGGTCTCGTGAGTGAGGCGCGCCGTGGAGTCTTCATTACCGTTCCTTATGGCACAGATGTCACGTCGCTAACTCCGACGATTACGCACACAGGCGCTAGCATCTCTCCAGCTAGCGGAACAGCACAGGACTTCTCCAGCCCGGTGTCCTACATAGTATCGGCAACGGATGGAAGCACCAATAGCTACACGGTAACCGTTACGGTAGCTGCAAACCCGGCAAAGGCGATCACCGGATTCAGCTTCGGAAGCCCAGCGGTGACGGGAACGGTGAACGAGGCGAGCCGTACGATAAGCGTAACGGTACCGTTTGGAACGAACGTGACGTCCTTGACGCCGACGATTGCGTTTACGGGCGCGAGCATCTCGCCGAATAGCGGCGTGGCGCAGAACTTCACCAGCCCGGTGACCTATATGGTGACTGCTGCGGACAATACCACGCAGAATTACACCGTAACGGTCAATGTGGCAGCGAACCCGGCGAAGGCGATCATGGCGTTCGGCTTTGCTAACCCGGCTGCAACTGGCACAGTGAACCAGGCGAATCATACCGTCGCTATAACCGTGCCCAACGGCACGGACGTCACTGCACTGATGCCGACGATTACGTTTACGGGCGCAAGCATCTCGCCGAATAGCGGCGTGGCGCAGAACTTCACCAGCCCGGTGACCTATACGGTGACTGCTGCGGACAATACCACACGGCATTACACCGTAACAGTGAATGTGGCTGCCAACCCTGCGAAGGCGATCACGGCGTTCAGCTTCGCTACTCCGGCTGCTGCTGGAACGATAAACGAAGCAGCCGGTACAATTACGGTGAATGTGCCCTACGGAACGAACGTCACGTCGCTAACGCCAACGATTACGCACACTGGAGCAAGCATCTCGCCGGGCAGCGGCGCGGCGCGGAACTTCTCCAGCCCGGTGATGTATACGGTGACCGCAGCGGACGGAAGCACGAAGAGCTACATGGTAACGGTCAATGTGGCGGCGAACCCGGCGAAAGAAATCACCGGCTTCACCTTTGAGACACCGGCTGTTACGGGAATGGTGAACCAAGCAGCCGGTACAATTACGGTGTATGTGCCATATGGAACGAACGTCACTGCACTAACACCAACGATTACGTACACCGGAGCAAGCATTTCGCCAAATAGCGGAGCAACACGGGACTTCTCCAATTCGGTAATGTATACGGTGACCGCAGCGGACGAAAGCACGAAGAGTTACACAGTAACGGTCAATGTAACTGCTAACCCGGCGAAGGCGATCACAGCGTTCAGCTTTACGACACCGGCTGCTACGGGAACGATAAACCAAGCAGCCGGTACAATCACGGTGAATGTGCCCTACGGAACGAATGTAACGTCGCTAACGCCAACGATTACGCACACTGGAGCAAGCATTTCGCCGAGCAGCGGAGTGGCGCGGAATTTCTCTAGCCCGGTGATGTACACAGTGACCGCAGCAGACGGAAGCACGAAGAGCTACATGGTAACGGTCAATGTGGCGGCGAACCCGGCGAAAGAAATCACCGGCTTCACCTTTGCGACACCGGCTGTTACGGGAACGGTGAACCAAGCAGCCGGTACAATTACGGTGAATGTGCCTTATGGAACGAACGTCACTGTACTAACACCAACGATTACGCATACAGGAGCAAGCATTTCGCCAAATAGCGGAGCAACACGGGACTTCTCCAATTCGGTAATGTATACGGTGACCGCAGCGGATGGAAGCACGAAGAGCTACACGGTAACGGTCAACGTGGCGCTGAATCCAGCGAAGGAAATCACCGGCTTCAGCTTTACGACACCGTCTGCTACGGGAACGATAAACCAAGCAGCCGGTACAATCACGGTGAATGTGCCTTATGGAACGAACGTCACTGCACTTACACCAACGATTACGCATACAGGAGCAAGCATTTCGCCAAATAGCGGAGCAACACGGGACTTCTCCAATTCGGTAATGTATACGGTGACCGCAGCGGATGGAAGCACGAAGAGCTACACGGTAACGGTCAACGTGGCGCTGAATCCAGCGAAGGAAATCACCGGCTTCAGCTTTGCGACACCGGCTGTTACGGGAACGGTGAACCAAGCAGCCGGTACAATTACGGTGAATGTGCCTTATGGAACGAACGTCACTGCACTTACACCAACGATTACGCATACAGGAGCAAGCATTTCGCCAAATAGCGGAGCAACACGGGACTTCTCCAATTCGGTAATGTATACGGTGACCGCAGCGGATGGAAGCACGAAGAGCTACACAGTAACAGTCAATGTAGCGGCAAACCCAGCGAAGGCGATCACGGCGTTCAGCTTTACGACACCGTCTGCTGCTGGAACGATAAACCAAGCAGCCGGTACAATCACGGTGAGTGTGCCTTATGGAACGGATGTCACGTCGCTGACGCCGACAATTGTGCACACAGGAACAAGCATTTCGCCTGGTAGCGGAGTAACACGGGACTTCTCCAGCCCGGTGATGTATACGGTGACCGCAGCGGACGGAAGCACGAAGAGTTACACGGTAACGGTGAATGTGGCGGCTAACCCGGCGAAGGCGATCACGGCGTTCGGCTTCACGACACCGTCTGCTGCTGGAACGATAAACGAAGCAGCCGGTACAATTACGGTGAATGTGCCATATGGAACGAACGTCACTGCACTAACACCAACGATTACGTACACTGGAGCAAGCATTTCGCCAAATAGCGGAGTAGCACGGGACTTCTCTAATTCGGTGACTTACATGGTGACCGCAGCGGACGGAAGTACGAAGAATTACACGGTAACGGTAACTGTAGCTGCTAACCCGGCGAAGGCGATCACGGCGTTCGGCTTCACAACACCGTCTGCTGCTGGAACGATAAACGAAGCAGCCGGGACAATCACAGTGAATGTACCTTATGGAACGAACGTCACGTCGCTAACGCCAACGATTACGCAAACAGGAGCAAGCATTTCGCCGGGTAGCGGAGCAACACGGGACTTCTCCAATTTGGTGACGTACACGGTGACCGCAGCGGATGGAAGCACGAAGAGCTACACGGTAACGGTGAATGTAGCGGTCAACCCAGCGAAGGAAATCACCGGATTCAGCTTCACGACACCGTCTGCTACTGGAACCGTGAACGAGGCGAATCGCACGATTGCTGTAACCGTTCCGTACGGCACGGATATCACGTCGCTAACACCGACGATTGCGCATACGGGCGCAAGCATCTCGCCGAATAGCGGCGTAGCGCAGAACTTCTCCAGTCCGGTGACGTATACGGTAACCGCTGCGGACAACACCACGCAGAATTACGTAGTAACCGTGACAGAAGCGGCACAACCGGCCCCTCCAACTCCGCAACATTTGACTGCGGATGGAGCGGACAGCCAAGTCACTTTAAACTGGAATTCTGTGACGGGCGCAACCTATTACAATGTGTATCTATCAACCGTTCAAGGCCTGTTTATCGATGCGGCAGACGCAACAGTAACGGATGCGACGTACAACATGACTGGGCTAACGAACGGCATGACGTATTATTTTATCGTAAAAGCCGGCAATTCAGGAGGCTTGAGTGCCGCGTCGAATGAAGCCATTGCCACACCCGCTGCCGCTCCTGCCGCACCTACAAATGTGACAGCCGTTGCCGGGAATGGGCAGGCAACCGTTTCCTTTACGCCACCGACCGATCACGGCGGTTATGCCATCACCAGCTATGAAGTGACCGCTTCATCAGGGGGTATCGTGCAGAGCGGATCCTCCAGCCCGATCACGGTCACCGGCCTGACCAATGGCGTAAGTTATACCTTTACCGTAAAAGCGATCAATCAAGTCGAAAGCAGCAAAGCTTCTGCTGCATCCAACGCAGTCATCCCGAGTTTCCCGTCCGACAGCGGTGGCAGCAACAACAATACCGGCAGCAATAACGACGATAACAAAGAGCCTATCGCTTCACTGGCGGACATCCTCCTTAACCATCGAGTGGTCGAAGCGGGAGCGAAAACAACAGTGGATTACGGCAACACGATGCTGACGATAGTTAGCGATCGGACCAAGCTTGAAAATCGACTTGCGGCGGAAGAGCAAGGCGCGATCATCACATATCGGGCTAACTCAAGCTTTGACAGGGTTGTGGCTGAAATAGACGGCCAATGGGTCAAAAGCATGGTAAAAAAGCAAGCTGTCATCACTCTCGAAGCCGACCAGGCCACGTATGTGTTGCCAGTGCAGCAAATCAACATCGAAGCTCTAGCCAGCCAGTTTGGCGAATCGGTCGCCTTGCAGGACATCAAACTAAAAATAGAGATCAATACACGGGCCGCACAGGACACGGCTAAAACGATCAAAGAAGCCGAATCCAAAGGCATGTTCACCCTCCTCGCGCCGCCGATTGAATTTATCATCCAGGCGACCTACGGAGATGCAACAGTCGAGGTTTCGAAGTTCCACGCCTTCCTAGAACATTGGATTGCGATTCCGGACAACGTGAACCCGGATTCAGTGACAACAGCCGTAGTTGTTGAACCGGATGGTATCCTCCGCAATGTACCTCTCCAAGTCATTGTGAAGGAGAACCGGCACTATGCGAAAGCCAGCAGCTTTACCAACGGCACTTTCGCCATTGTATCTCGTTCTATAAAATTCAGTGATGTGACGAGCCATTGGGCCGAACAGGCCATTCGCGACATGGGTGCGCGGATGATCGTCATCGGTACGGAAGGCAACTCGTATGAGCCGGAACGGGAGGTTACCCGCGCGGAGTTTGCCGCGATTCTCGTTCGTGGACTAGGGCTTCCTTTGGAGAAGGGGGCCGCACCATTCTCGGATATTTTCCAGGCGGCTTGGTTCAACAACGTCGTGCATACGGCATATACTTATCGTTTGCTTGACGGCTTTGAAGACGGAACGTTTCATCCGCAGGATACGATTACTCGCGAGCAGGCGATGATCCTACTATCCAGAGCAATGACGCTCACCGGGCTGAAAGCCAAAATGCCTGATCAAGCGGCGGACGAAGCGCTTCTTCCGTATACGGATGCGGCTTCTGTCTCCGACTGGGCGCTGGAGGGAATTGCAGATAGCATCCAGGCAGGAGTCATACAGGGGAGAAGCGGCGCAAGACTTGCGCCACAAGACTTCGTGACGAGAGCCGAGGCTGCAACTATCGTGCAACGCCTGCTTCAGCTTTCCGAACTAATCTGATATTCGCTAACTTGAGGTTATCCCGCACGCGCTTACCGGCGTGCAGGATAACCTTATTTCCCTATAAGAGGAATACCGGCTTGTCATTAGCCACTCCCGCCCCCATTTGACCGACGCCACATTGCAACCGTTCACTTCGGACACCGCCTTTACAATGGTGTGCTTCAGTTTTTCCTGTGTCTTTACATTATACGAAAAGAAAAATACCAACATATGGTGCAACTGGTTTGGGGCATTAATTTAAGGTGACTCTATACCAAATGCAATAAATATTGTAAGATATTATTTTTAGAATGGTAGCTTACACTAAAAATGCCGATGCATGATTATGGGTGGTGGCAATATGAGAATAGCGCATAACATTTCGACACTAAATACATTAAATAAATTAAACAAAAATAATAAATCTACGGCAAGCTCATTGGAAAAGTTGTCATCAGGATTACATATTAATAAAGCGGCAGATGATGCGGCGGGAATGGCAATATCGGAAAAAATGAGAGCGCAGATTCGTGGATTAGCTCAAGCGGAAAAAAATATACAAGACGGTATTTCACTTATTCAAACAGCAGAAGGCGGCTTACAAGAAATAACTTCCCTTTTACAGAGAAAGAGAGAATTAATCGTTCAGGGCTTGAATGATACGAATACCTATGAAGATAGGCGGACGATTGACCAAGAAATACATCAGCTAGCTGATGAAATAAACAGCATTTCAGAGAGAACCGAATTCAATACAATTAACTTGTTGTCAAGAGACGATTACGAGATATTGGCTGATCGTTCAAGCAGTAACGTAGCTTTTTCTATAAGCGACCCTCCACCGGTTACTTCAATACATAAAAATGTAGTTTACAAACCGCAAGGAACACCTCCGGAAGCAAGGCATTTAGTCAGCAGTTCAGATACATCTGTAACGACCGATACATACGTTAATACGAACAATATTACACCAATCGTTTCACCGGATGGAAGAGAAGGATACAATGATAAAAATACCGACATTCATACAACAACCAGGACAGACACAAATACGACTGTTTATGAGACGTTAACCGCCTTAAGCGATCCGCAATATACTACACCTGCTTACTGGCACTCTGTAGGCATGAATGAAACCATTTTCGGACCGAAAGATCTTGGGAATGCATACGGTTCAATGCTCGAAAATATCCATGTTAATGGAAGCTCGAGACCAATTGAATACACTTCCCGCAGTAACGCAGGCACTGTACCGGCTTGGGATCATATGTGGTTTCCAAGTACAAACCTATCCATTATGAGGTATAGGACTGTATTACCCGATAATTCCATGGAAATCAAATATGTTATTACTAATGGTGATTCAATTGATTCTAATATTAAACTAAGTAATTTAGTTAATCCTCCAACAAATTCAGTTATCTCTGATGCTGGCGGGAGTCCTCTGGCTAATGGAAATAACATAATAAATCCGATTTCAGGAAGTACATTTAACATGACGGGAACAGATGCTGACGCCGGCATTACGTTTGACAATTCGCTTGGATTTTTAGCTCCAACGGATCTTGCAATAAATAATCCGGCAGTAGGTCAGCCGCAAGTCTCTTTTGATTGGCAACTAACCGTGCCGCAGGGTTCGAGCGTAACATTGGGTTTCAAATATGGCCCGTTTGCGTTAAAACTTGATGTGTTTGAACAAACACATGAAACAATAGTAACTAACCATATTGAAACGACTATACATACAGACATAAAGGATATAGACTATATCCCGCCAAAACTTGACATTCAGGCAGGGGCTAACCAAGATCAGACGATTTCTATCCCCCTGTTCAATGTAAATAAGCAAGGATTGGGCATTACAAATATTGGGATATTGCCGCCATCCGTACCCGAGCAATCATTAGCTCAAGCAGATCGAGCAATAGCAAAAGTTTCGAACTATAGAGGAATATATGGTGCACTGCAAAATCGTATGGAACACACGTTGAACAACGTGGGAAATTCCGCTGAAAATTTAACCTCGGCCGAATCACGTATTCGTGATGCAGACATAGCCAAGGAAATGTTGAATTTTACAAAATCGAACATTTTAACTCAAGCTACCCAAACGATGTTGGCTCAAGCAAATCAGAATCCTCAAGCTTTGTTAGAGTTGTTAAAGTAAAAAGCCTATGTTGTTGTTAAACTCTCTCTATATCGTTGATTATCAAGTAGCGATTATTAATGGAAACACACCCACAAAGCTCTGACGGCTACGCGGGTGTGTTTTGTTATCATTATCTAATTACTCCTCCGATTATTGCCCCCACCGCAGTCTTACCAATACTACGCGCGCACTGTTCTTGCTATTGGATTGAACCTATTGTCCCCCTCCCTTTCGGGGTGGCCTTATTTGTTCTATTCGTAGTTTCGGTAAGATGAGCTATAATAGAAATGCCGCTAAATTCCTACTGGAGGTGCAGTATGCTTGGTTTACCTAAAGGTGAAGTGTTCCTCCTTCCTTGGACAGAGGAATGGGTAGCGGAATTTTTATTAGAGAAGAATAGAATGGAAACAGAGATCGGCGAGCTTATTTTAACAGTTCACCATATAGGCAGTACTGCTGTTAGGAGTTTAAGCGCTAAGCCAATCATTGATATTGCAATTGAATTGGAAGATTTCGAACAAGGTTATAGATGCGTTCAAGGTTTGGAAAGCTTAGGGTATTCATACAAGGGTACAAACATATTGCCGGACAGACATTATTTCAATAAGGGCGAACCAAGAACCCATCAAATTCATATGTACCAGAAAGAAAGCTCCTTTTTATCAAAACAACTTGCATTTAGAGATTATTTAATTCAGCATGAAGAGGCTCGAAAGGAATATCAGACGTTAAAAGAAAGACTATCTCTGACGCATAGCAAAGATAAGCTCACCTACGCTGACAATAAAACCGAATTCGTTAATTCCATTTTGAAAAGACTAGGGTTCGATATGGAGTAACGATTTATAGGTTATAATAAAAAGAAGGAAGTGTTGAATAATGGATTTAGAAACGGTTATGCAGGAGCTTGAAGCTCTCGGCAAGGAACGAACCAAGAAAATTTACATCTCAAATGGCGCGCACGAACCGCTTTTTGGCGTGGCTACAGGCGAAATGAAGCCCATTTTCAAAAAAACAAAAATAAATCAGCCTTTGGCCGAGCAACTTTACGCTACCGGGAACTACGACGCCATGTACTTTGCCGGAATAATCGCAGATCCGAATGGGATGACTGAGGCGGATTACGATCGTTGGGTCGATGCGGCTTATTTTTATATGCTGTCGGATTACGTGGTTGCGGTAACCTTGGCGGAAGCGGATATAGCGCAAAAAGTCGCCGACAAATGGATCGTAAGCGGCGAAGAACTTAAAATGTCGGCGGGCTGGAGTTGTTACTGCTGGCTATTGGGAAATCGCCCGGACGTTGAATTTGCCGAAGACAAAATTGCCAATATGCTTGAAATTGTGAAAAATACGATTCACGATGCCCCCGAACGAACGAAATACGCGATGAACAATTTTATTTACACGGTCGGGGTATCCTATTTGCCGCTCCATCATAAGGCTGTCGAAACCGCCAATGCAGTCGGCCCGGTAGAGGTCAACAAGGATAAGAAAAAAAGCAGCTTCCTGATCGCTTCCGATCGTATTCAAAAGGCAGTGGATAAAGACGCTATTGGCTTTAAACGCAAGCATGTAAGATGTTAAAATAGTGGATAACATGCGTTCCACATGCTCACTCATCTGCTCGACCGGCTGCTGAGCCACTGCAGTAAGGCCCTGGCATAGTGCCAGGGCCTGTTTCCTATTTTTCGATAAAGTTCGCCTGCATGAAAGCTAAAGCGGCAACCACTCCGATAACATAACTAGCATTTTTACCGTTTCCGCCCTCGTAGCGTTATTTTCCGGGCGGAATGTGCCGTCTTCATAGCCGCTAACGATTTTATAGCTTGCTATTGCTTGAACCGCTGACTGTGCCCAAGCCGGAATGCTCGCCTGATCCGCAAACGCAACCTTGTCTACATTCCCGCTAATCGGCAGCTTTTCCAATACTCTAGAGAAAATGGCAGCCAGCTCCGCGCGAGTTATCGATTGATTCGGCTTAAACAAAGGCTTGCCCTGTTCTTCATAGCCTTGGATGATTCCTGCCTGAACGGCCGAATCGACCGCTTCCTTCGCCCAAGCCGGAATCGAATCGTTATCTGCGAAAGCGGCGGGAGCCGCAGCAGGCTTTAATGCCATCAGATCGACTACCATTTTCACAAACTCTGCCCGGGTCACTTTCCGATCAGGACGGAACGTTCCATCTTCAAAGCCGCGAACGACCCCCATGCCGATCAGACGATCCGCATACGCCTCTACCCAATGGCCTTTCAAATCAGCAAACTCGATTATGCTAGATGCAAATACGGCGAACTTCCCGAAATGGTTGACTTCGACGGCAATCGTACCGTCTCCTTCCACCTTGCCTCCTAAGTACATCCAACGGGCTTGGGTTTCGTTGTAGTAAAACACAGCCGGCTTCGAACCTGCCTCCACTTGCTGCGGATTATAGCTGAAACCAAGCGTTACCGGGAGATTGCATGTTTTGCCCGTGCTGCTGGTGAACTCCACGATGCTGCTGCCGAGCCTCTCCAGGCCTGTTGTTAGAGGCGCACGATGTGAAGGAAGTTTGGCTACTTTTACTTTCCCGTCTGCAGGTAAGGCATCCGGATCTATTTGTACGGAAGCGACTCCATTAAAGACTACGCTTCCTCCTTCCGCGGCAATGATAAACTTCTCTACACTGTCAATCTCTTGAGGGACAGAAGAACTGTTAGGACTGGAGGTTGTCCCCCCTTCTTGCTGATCTGCTGTTACGGTGACGCTTACCCTGTCGCTGTAGACGCTGTTGGTGACCGTAATCACCGCTTGGCCTGCCCGCTTGCCCTCAATCAGTCCGTCCGGCTTGACGATCGCTATATTCACATCGCTGCTGCTGTACACCGTGCCATAGGTTGCGGCCGTCACGTCTCGTACCGTCTGGTCGGATAAGCTTGCCGTCACATGCAGCTGCTTGCTAATGCTGCTTCCGAGCTTCAGCTCCACGGTTTTTGGCGATGCGGCAATCCCGGTGACGGTCGGCGTCGGCACGTCGGCATTCGCTACTGTGACGCTCACTGTGTCGCTGTAGATGCCGTTCGTGACCGTGATCACCGCTTGGCCCGCCTGCTTGGCTTCGATCAGGCCGTCCGGCTTGATCGAAGCGACGCTCGTATCACTGCTGCTATACGTCGTGCCGGAGCTTGCCGCCGTTACGTCCTGTTCCGACTGATCCGACAAGCTCGCCGTCACTTGAAGCTGCTTGCTGACGATGCCTCCCAGCTTCAGCTCCACGGTTTTCGGCGATGCGGCAATCCCGGTGACGGTCGGCGTCGGCACGTCGGCATTCGCTACCATGACGCTCACCGTATCGGTGTATCCACCGTTCGTGACCGTGATCACCGCTTGGCCCGCCTGCTTGGCCTCGATCAGGCCGTCCGGCGCGATCGTCGCGACGCTCGTGTCGCTGCTGCCGTACGTCGTGCCGGAGCTTGCTGCCGTTACGTCCTGTACCGTCTGATCCGACAAGCTCGCCGTCACTTGAAGCTGCTTGCTGACGCTGCTTCCCAGCTTCAGATCCACGGTTTTCGGCGATGCGGCAATCCCGGTGACGGTCGGCGTCGGCACGTCGGCATTCGCTACCGTGACGCTCACCGTATCGGTGTATCCGCCGCTGGCGACCGTGATCAACGCTTGGCCCGCCTGCTTGGCCTCGATCAGGCCGTCCGGCGCGATCGTCGCGACGCTCGTGTCGCTGCTGCCGTACGTCGTGCCGGAGCTTGCTGCCGTTACGTCCTGTACCGACTGATCCGACAAGCTCGCCGTCACTTGAAGCTGCTTGCTGACGGTGTCTCCCAGCTTCAGCTCCACGGTTTTCGGCGATGCGGCGATTCCCGTCATCGTTGCAAAATTGAGTTTTTCCGTCGCTCCTTTATCGCTGTACCACGTAGGATACACGCTGAACGAATACTCTCCGACAGCCGGATTGGTCAGCCCTGCATTCCCGGCGATCGTAATGGAAACCGCATCCAGCAAGCGTAAATTCATAGGGACTCCTACGCTGAGTTTACGCAGGAAACTGTCATACGCAACACCAGTCGCCTGCACCCCATTGACCGTAACGGAGCTTGCTTGTATATCCGGCGGGACTGTGATTCCCTGCGGAAAAATGAGATTGAAATCGTCGTCTGCGTCTAACGGTTCATTCGTCTGGAAAGCGAACGTATAGGACACGTTCTGTGCCCCTGCAACTCTAGTGCTGGCATTCACATTGAAATTTTGAATGTGAGGCGGAGCAACGATTAGCGTCACGCTTGCAGGTATGACCTGCTGCGAAGTGGATACTTGAAATTCGTATTCTCCATAGCCTTGTACGATCGTTTTCGGAATATTGAATATGAGATGATAGTCGGGATCGACGTAATATTCCGCGGGAGGGGCGAATTGCAGTTGGTTGTCTGCGATGCGGGTTACGGAAGCCGCAGCGGAGACGTTGTTCTCCTGATAGTCCGACGCCCATTCCAAGACGATATCTGCTGCGGATATGCCCGGTTCGCTCAATACCGTACCGGGAGCGCTGGATACGGTAACCGTATCTCCCGCCTTCAGTATCGTAGGTGCGGTAAACATAAAGCGCAAATGAGTATCTTCTTCTGCCACATAACCATCGTTGTTGGACGGGTTGTCGGCTAACGAAGCGCCCGATGCGGAGACGATTCCGATCTTGCGGGTCGCAGCCATCGGATCCACGCTCGTCTTGACGGCAAAATTGTAATAGCCGGGTACAGACGGATTCGCCACTTGGGCAGAAGGGTCGATATCAATTACCGCTGCCGAGAAGCTTGGCAATGCAGTCGTCGACTGTACGGTCATTTCATTGCCGGACACAACCGCCGAAGCCGCCGGCGTCCCGTTGATTTTGACTTTAGATGCGTCGACCGAAGCAGGAACCGTCGCTCCCTGAGGAAATACCATCGTGATCGTATCGCTAGGTTCTATAGGCTGCATGACAGTAAACTTGAAATGATAACCCGTGACGGCCGAAGCCGCATACGAGTCGGCATCCGGATAGTAACCGGCAACATTGCGT
The DNA here is from genome assembly GCF_003285015.1 of Paenibacillus contaminans. Classification (GTDB taxonomy): domain Bacteria; phylum Bacillota; class Bacilli; order Paenibacillales; family NBRC-103111; genus Paenibacillus_V; species Paenibacillus_V contaminans. The sequence goes on from NZ_QMFB01000005.1 coordinate 129,464, forward strand.
GTAAATAAGCCGTGAGTCGTCGAGAATGGAGTAGAATTGCCGCTCGAACGGAGCGCAAACGACTTCAGCCCCGGTATAATGCGGTGATACTCAGGTGTAATCAGAAAGTTGGCCAAACGAACGTCCACCACAGCACCGCTAACGATGCCGCTGGATAGTTGAAACGACAATTCCGGAAACCCGTCATCAGAAAACTGCGTCGTTGCGGCAGCAAAAATACCGTTTGGCGTCCCGTTGACTGCGGCAGAGATATTAGCCATCGGAACGGCCTGATTGGCCGACCACATAAATCCCGGGTTTCCCACGAAATTAAACGCATGCGGCAGCGCGACTTGAATCATGTCCCCCGCCTGCAAATTGTCGGCAGCAGTAAATTTGAAATGATAGGCCGGCTTTTCTTTCATATAATTTCCCTGATTGTCCCGATAACCGCTAAAATAAGCGGGGGTTTCTGTCGTAACCGTAAAACTGCTGAAGGAGCTGCTGCCGGCGCCTGAATCGGCTTGAACGGGAACCCCGCCGCCGAGGGCGAGAAGCCCCGCAATGAGAAAATAAGCGATAACGATTTGCCAACGTCTGAACCTGCTTTTGAACCCCAATACGATATCCTCCTAGTCAAATAGATTCTTGTAATGAACGACGACTTCCCTATGAAACACCTAATGATCATATCCGTCTTGATAAAAATCCGCATATACCAAATGGTATAGAGCAGGTATAGAACGAAAGAAAAATGCGATTTTACCGGAACAAGTCCCTTTATACGACAAGGATAAACGCCTACCGGCGTCTATCCGCTGGCGTTTACCGAGATTTAGAGCCACTTCCACGATATACTTGCTGATTAATCAAAAAAGGATGCTCATCGCATCCTCACAACCGATTAACTCAGTATATTTTTCCTCTTGGCTTCGGCAATCGCTTTCGTTCGCCTGTTCACATTTAATTTGCTGAAAATGTTGTGGATATGAACCTTGACCGTACCTGCCGTAACCCCCAACTGATAAGCAATTTCCTTATTGGTCATTCCCGATGCCATCAGATTCAGCACTTCAAGCTCGCGGTCGGTCAAGGCGTCCATGGAATGCTCTTCCTTCGGTTCATTCGGTTCATTCGACGCGATCGGCGAGACAGGCATGTCTCCGAAAGAGCCGTACAGCTTCCAAACGAACAAAGCTTGCGATGCCAAAATGCGAATCGTCGCGATGCTGTCATTTGCAAACGTACGGATGCGCCGGCTATTTTCCAAATAGAGCACCCCTGAAAGCTTTTCCTGTAAAAAAAGCGGCAAACAACAAACCGTCCGACAATGATTCCGGATCATGTACGGATCGGTCTGGAACAGCTCATCCTGCGCGGCATTCTCGATATGAACCCATTGCCCAAGCCGCGAAGCGTACTGTACAAGGGATGCCGGCACATCCTCGCTATCCGGCAATGCGGCAGACAGCTCGCTAATCTCGCCGTCGACCTTGATAACGGTCTCCACATGCAGATCGCCGTTCCTAACTACGATCAGGCATGCTTTTTCCGCACCGGAAGTCTCTATAATAATTTCCAGCAGGTGCTTGTGAATCTCTTTCAAGTCCAATCCTTGGGACAAAGACAAGGAAGCTTTGACAATCGCACCAAAGTCAATTACTTTATCAGCAGCCTCTTGCCGAACCGTGTCCGTGTCACCTTCAGCAGGATTGCAGAAAGCCGCCTCGTCTTTTTCTCGCGTTGAATCCTGGCCCTCGTCCGGTATGGGTGAAGCTGCCTGGTCTTCGCTATTCGATGATTCCTGCAGCCACTCCGGATACTGCATCCGCAAGCCGTTTCGCTTGGACTCCGCCCCCCATACGCCGTACATTTCATAAGCTTCCTGAATATATCCGCGGGCGATTCTTTCTCTGCCTTTTTGCAAATGATACTTGGCTGCCTGCTCGCACGCCACCGCCTGATACTGGGCATACTTTCGCTCGCGGGCAAATTGAATGGAACGATCGTACAGATCGACCATCTCCTGCTCCGCCCCTTTTAACCGGGCTATTTCCGCTTGAATCAACAGCCATTTATGTCGGAAATTTTCCGGCGACATCTTGTCCCATGCTTTGAACTGCCGGCATCTCCGCTTCAATGTCTTCGAATACGCGCTTCTTTCGCTTGCGGAAAATTCCTCCCATGCACTTGCAATCGACAGCGCCTCGTAGAAATGATGCTCCGACAAATGAGGAGCATGAGCCGACAAATGCTCATAGGGATTGGCTAATTCAGCGAAGCGAACCGCTTCCCGGTACCGACCGAACAAATAATACATTTGCGTTTTATACGTATATAGTTGATACAGCGTTACGGCTTTGCCTTCCTCTTTCATGACTTCTTCCAAAAATTCCGCTTCGCTTGTCCGGCCGCACGTGATCGGCCCTATGTCTCCAGCGGCAGACTTCCAGGTTTTTGCCAACTCCATATAAATCAAAGCATTTTTGAAAACAAGCTCTTCTTTCGTCTGCTCGATCACTTGCAAGCTTTGGCGGTTGACCTCGAACATGCGGTCCATCGAATCTCTGACATAAGACAAATTGATCAGACTGCCGATCGCATAGCTTGCGTATACGTAATCCCCCGCCTCCAAGCCCAGCCTGGCAGCCTGCTCCAGCTTGACTTCATCGTCGCGGTCGTATCGTATCCAAGGAGATATGACACCATAGAACATAACATGCACTTTGGTTTTAACCGAAGCATTGGCGGACCGATCCGCCAAGTCGATCGCAATTTGCCCCAGACGGTACCCCAGTTCGTATTGACCGAGCGCCGTACCTAATAGCATGCCGTAAGCCGCATATACACCGGGGGCTACCGAAGAGGAACCGTGCTCATATACGAGCCGTATGAATTTGGATGCAATGACGGCGAACACTTCCCGGTTGAAAAAAAACGTCGGCGCCACAAGAGCCGCCAACAGCTCCATCACGCCTGTGGCCTGAGGATCCGTCATTTCGGGCAGCTCGGGCAGCTCCTCCATCCTCTTCGCCAATAGCCGCTTCGTTAATTGAACTTCCTTAAGAATAATCAGCTTATGCGGCCGGTCGGATATTCGAATGCCGGCATCCCGGAGCGCCTGAAGCCCCAATTCAATCGCGTGCGAATATTTTCCCATATTGCTGTAATGCTCGATTTTCAATTTATACGCCTGCACGCGCTCCGACCAGCTGCGCGACCGCTTCAGAACGTCGTTCAGTCCGGCATCCGCCTGGTCATATTGCCCGCATAAATAGGCGCACTCGGCACATTTTACATGCATCCGAAACGTAAATTCGAAGCGGCGATTCCAGAAATCGTCTGAAGCGTTTTCGATCCCCGTCTTAAAATATTGCAGCGCTGTCGAATAGGCGGAAGATTGCATCGCTTTCCTACCCGCTTCCTCGTTCCATTCGACAACCGTTTCGCGTTCCTCCGGAGACAGCAGCTCGAGCGCATGATTGAGATGGTTGACGATATCGAACAAAGGCCGGTCCTTGTCGCTTGAATATCGCTTCATCATATAGCGCCCTGCGGTCAAATGGACCTCCATCAGGCGCTGACGATCCAGCAGCGAATAAGCCGCCTGTTGAATTCGATCATGTGTAAATTGATATTGTAGGACGGAGTCCGCTTGATCTACAGCAATCAACAGCCCGTCCTGAACGGTGGACGACAAATATTCGTTCATCTCATCCTCTTTATAACCGCTCACAGCGCTTAACAATCGAGCATCAAACTTGTTGCCGAGACATGAGCTGACAACAAGCAGCTCTCTGGAGCGCATTGGCGTTTTGTTAATCCGATCGATCAAATAATCGACTTGTCCGACGATTTCCGGCAGCTTCTTTAGAGCCTCCAGATGCCATTCCCATAGTCCATCGGGATGAAACCGAATGCTTTGTTCGTCGAAGGCCGATTGGAGCAGCTGCTTCAAATAAAACGGATTTCCCAATGACTTGGCAAATAACAGCTGGGCCAAAGGAGTGCTTACGGATGGCTGACAATCGACGGAATCCGCCACCATCTTCTGTATATGCTTGAATTCGAGCGGCTCGAGCGAAATCCGGCGGATCGAATAACCGGCATGTTCACCTTCCATCCATTGCTCGATCCGGTTGATGTCCCCATTCCATCCCTGTTCTCGGTATGCGGCGATCACAAGCAGATTTTGACTTTCGGGAGCAACGATCAACGCGTGCAGCAGTCGAAGCGAAGCTTCATCCGCCCATTGCACATCATCAAAAAACAAAACGAGCGGATGATCCAACTGTGTGAACGCCTGAACGAAGCGGCGAAACACCGACTCAAACCGGTTCTGCGATTCAATGGCCGAAACAGGTTCCAGAGGAGGATACGGCTTTAGAAGCAATTCCGCTTCCGGGATCACTTCCGCAATGACGGCTCCGTTCGGACCGACTACCTCTCGAACGCGCTCGACCCATTTTTGAAGAGTGCGCTCAGGCTCGGTCAGGATTTGCCTAATAACGGTTTGAAAACATTTTATAAAAGGCTCATAAGGAATGCCCGTACTGTACTGATCAAATTTGCCTGAAGCGAATTTACACGTTCCGATGACGGCGGATTTGAAGGCTTTTAGCACGAGAGAAGATTTCCCCACACCCGGCTGCCCGGAAATGACAACTAACTCTGTGGAACCGAGAGCGGCCCATCGGAATGCTTCTTGCAAAACGGCCCGTTCATTTTCTCTACCATATATTTCATCCGGGATTCGGATCGTCTTGGTAAGCTCTTGCATGTTAAACACTACCCCTTTTGTGCACATCGTGCATCCATTTGCAGGTCAATTACAGTAGTTCGACAATCGAGACCGTTCCCCTTTTTTCGCTTAATCTGTGGTAAAGGTGCAAAAAAACGTTCCGCTCCCTTCATCTAAATTATCGGCAGTTTCTCGCTGTTATTGAGCGTTCTATACCGTTTGGTAGATGTACGAATCGTTTTTGTGAACTATACTGACTGCGGTATGCTGCCGACAGACAGGAACAAGCGCAGCGTGCAAAACTAAACTCGTGCTGGGGGAAACGGTCTATGTATCGAAATCTATTAGTAGCCGCAATTATAGTTTCCGGGATAGGATACTTATTCGCCATGGCAGGCGACCAAACGGTGTTGCGCTGGATATTAAAGCCGGGGACGATTCTTCTTATCATTGGGCTGGCAGCTTTAACCCGCAACATCAAGAAAGCTTATAAAACTTGCATCATTGCCGGCTTATTCCTTTCTGCCATTGGCGACGGTTTATTGCTGTTACCGGGAAATCAATGGTTTGCGGCAGGGCTATTCGCGTTTTTGACGGCGCATCTCGTATATATCATCGCTTTTATGACGAGATGGAAGTTCGCTTCCGTCCATCTGCTTTCTCTTATCCCCATTGCGGCGTACTCCTATTTCCTGTTGCGGGAGCTCCACGACGGCATGTTAGCAAGCGGAAACAGCGGATTATGGATTCCGGTGCTCATCTATGTCATTGTCATTTCCATTATGATCTGGAGCGCCGTTATTAGCGGGAGCCGGATTGCCGTAGCGGGAGCCGTCCTATTTTTTCTGTCCGACTCTCTGCTTGCCTGGAATATGTTTGTCGCTCCGCTTGCGTGGGCAAAGTACGGTGTGATGATCACCTACTATTCGGCGCAGTTTTTAATTGCCCGCAGTATGGAAAAGAAGTCTTCTTGACGTTGGTTACGATAAACTGATTTATTTGAATGATAAAGTAGTTTTCTGAAATACACTTAAATCATATAGAAGATGGGGGGCTGGATGGATGAACATGGATCATAAATTATTTCAATACTATCTTGAACTTAGAGGACCCGAGGCTGGAGAATGGAACACTTCGCCGCAATGTATTCACACAGAATTAACAACCATTTGTAAAATCAATAAGTGATAACGAGGGATACGAAAAAGGGGGCGGCGCCCCCCTCATTATTTTGCCGTAACACTTGCCAACCACTGCTTTACAACATGGGGAATCCCCTGCCCTATGCTCGGATAACGGAACTCAAAACCCGTTGCAAGCAGCTTGGCATTTGAAAAATAAGTATGCGCGGTTGCGTATTCGGTGAGCACAGGGCCGATTACAAGCTTGCACAGCCATGCCGGAATTTTGATCGTTTTTCCGGTTACTCGCATCTCCCGCTCGATCATTTGCTTGAATTTGCCGGATGTCACCGGATAAGCGTCGCATAAAATGTAGCTTTCGCCTGTGCTCGCATGCTTCATCAGATGCAAACAAGCTCTTGCACAATCCTCCACATGAATAGGCGAAAACATCGGTTCATTTCCTTGCAGCGAATAAATCGGCTTATTCCGATGCAAAGGCTCCATGAACAACTGCACGGTCCACGAGTCCGCGCCATAAATTTGTGCCGGAAACACCGTCGTAATCGGCAGCCCTCGCTGCTTGTACGTTTCCAGCACATTTACCGAAGGGGCGATATAAGGTCCCCACCCTTTTGGCGTACTGCGGTACTTTTCATCCTTGGGCTCATCGGCTCCGCTGTCTCCTAAATAGCTGGTACCTGCTACATAGATAATATTTTTAATAGCAGTCGGGCTGATATGATCCAGCAAACGTACCGTCATAGCATAATGACCGGCGCTGTATTGCCGCGCTATTTTTTTCGTGACCTTTTTGCCCCAGGTTGGCGGCGCGGCCAAGTGAATCACATACTGACATTCTCGAATAGTCTTCTGCCATTCTCCATCCTCCAGCAAATCCCCCACAACCGCCGCAACTCCTTGAGCCTCCAGCTGCTTCGCTTTTGCAGCAGAACGTGTAAGCACGATCAGTTCAATATTTTGCTTAAGCGCTTCCTGAATTAATGTTTTGCCTATGTAGCCTGTGCCCCCGGTAACAAAAACTTTATCCATCTAATTTGCTCCTATGTTTTCATTTTCCTATACAGGGTAGCATAATTTAAGCAATCGTTCTGTAGCTTGGAGCACAATTCTTACAAAAAGAATTTCATATCAGCATCGAATGCTATGGAGCATATTTTATCTGAGTCAATTTTCCCATATTCACCCAAATAAGCAGGTATAAAGGCTGCTGCCCTTTTCATCGCAGGAAACTATAATAGAGTTTGAGGGAATTTGCAGTTTGCCTGCAAGAGGCAGGATTTCCGGCAATACAGCGAGGTGACAGCATGGACAAGACGGAGACGGTATTGACCAAACGGGGTAAAACGTTTAAAGATTACCGGCATTTGAGCATTACGGAAGCAACGAATATTTGTATCCTGAATATCATTAAAGGCCGATTATATGCCGACAAAAAGACGATGAATCCTACATACGAGCAATATCCCACTAAGGAGGAAGCGGTCGATCGGCTGAAGGAACTGGCTGACGAGCTGAAAAACAAAGGTTTTGCCGAGGAACCGAGCGATATCTTGTTTCAGATTCCGGAAAAAGAAATATACGTATTCGATAAAGCCAAATGGCACTACGAAGGCGACTTTCCTCAAGAGCTGGATTCCTATCAAGCCTACGTCCCGTCGGGCATGTTCATAGCCTGGGTGATCAAAAACGATCTGACCGGCAAACGAAGCCGCAAAGACGATGCGGCGGATATCGAGCTTGTCAAACGAAATGAAATGACGGGCGCTCAATTTTTCCGCCGAAACTGGGATGGCGTACTGAGCTCGAAGGAGCTGTCCGATGAGGCCGACTCGTTTGCCCGCGAATACCTGGATATCCATAACGATCTTTATACGGCTGTCGATTTCACGAACGTATTGGCTGCCGGATTGCCGACGATCTACCATGTGGAAGATTCGTTCGAAAACTACCGCAAAATCGAGCCGATTATTACAGAGCGTTACCGCGACTGGAAGCGTCGCCGTAATCCGGGAACCGGCTAGCGATCCAATACTAGTAAAGCAGTGACGGGCGCAACCAGCCGAACCAGGCTTTCGAGTTATCCAAATAGGCTTATCGGCTGAAGATGCGGTGTGAGATGCTCCAGGAGCCTCGGCGGAGGTTTGGGAGCTTTTTGCCTTTTATCCCCCGCCCTAATACTCGCCTCAAGGAGGAGCAACCATGAATATAACCCAAGATTTCATTGATGAACGCTTCAAAGCATATGTATTGGAAGCATTTTGCGGAAACCGTGAGTCGATTCTGGCTAGCGATGTCGATCGAATCGTATCGTTACAGCTTGCAAATCACAAGTATTCAAGTTTGAAAGGGATTGAGCACTTCGCGTCCCTTGAGGAGCTGGATTGCTCGTTCAATAACTTGACGGAGCTCGACATCGGCAGCAATATAAACCTGAAGGCGCTCGATTGCGGAGGAAACAAATTAACTTCTCTGGACACGGGCAATAATCCGAAATTGGAAAAGCTGTCCTGCAGATACAACGAGCTGACCCGTTTGGATCTCAGCCGCAATCCGCTGCTGAAGGAGCTTGATTGCAACAAAAACGAGCTGCCCTCCCTGGATTTGACGGGAAATGTGCAGCTGGAAACCGTCGATTGCGGATTTAACCGGATTCGGAATCTGGATGTCAGTCACAACGTCAAACTCGCCAAGCTGGACTGTTATTGGAACATCATTTCGGAATTACCTTTGGTACAGAACTCAAATTTACAAGAGCTTAACTGCGGCTACAATTCCCTGTTCGATTTGAAATTGGAGCATAACGTACGGCTCACCCGTCTCGATTGCGGAAGCAACTATTTAATCGGCCTGGACGTAAAGAACTGCCCGGACTTGATCGGTATCCGCTGCAATAACAATCATCTTAAGCGTTTGGATGTAACCGGAAACCCGGCGCTGCAGAGCTTGAGATGCTTCAGCAATCACATCGCAAGCCTGGATCTCAGCCATAATGCGCATTTAGTCGAGCTTTATTGCTCGGAAAATAAAATCTCGAAGCTGGATACCGCTTTTAATCCGAAGCTGGAGCGGCTGGATGTTGCGGATAATCTCATCGTCGAGCCGGACCATACGGTCAAAGGTGTCGGCACTTTTCAATACGATGTTTCGCTGTCATCCTATATGTCCACGTTAAGCTATAAAGGAAAAGAGCTATCCGTTAGAACGGAAGCCGCCGCCAAAACGGACATGAAACGGCTGTCGCCTTTCGTCAAGAACGCATGGGAACGTTTTGACGAGCTGAACGCCGGCGCGCTTGACCTGATTGCCGAAGCGCACCCAGACGAAGACGTGACCGAGCTGGTGTTATCCGAGCTTGTATTCGATGGTGACGGCGCCTTTCAATTGGGTTACGATGCAGGCGATACCCCGGCGGGTCGACTCTACATTTATGCAGCTTTTAATAAAAAGCTGGAAATAAACGGCGAACTGGTTTATGAAACTTATTGATCGTCTTGATTAGAGACTTACGTCAATCGAGACCTTCTTGCAGAGGCAACAGGACGTACGGACGTTCGTCGAGCTTACGTTAAAACGTTTCCCGCCCGCATGAACCCTCATCCGGCAAATCGTCGGACACGGCGCATGTAGGCCGTTTTCAAGTCCTTTCATAAATGCCCGGCTTTGCAGATTGCTGTCTGGTCCGGTCCGCTTCGCCAACTTCATGGAAATTTATAACACATGGATATTCAGGCATAATGGTGTATCATCATGTCAGGAAAGCACCTCACAAAGATGAACACGCGTCGTGTTTCTTTGTTGAGGTGCTATTTATTTTACTAGAGAAGGGATGGCTTATTTCGACCGAGCCGCTCCGCGGCGGCGTTTTAAGCCGACTTTTCAGGCTTATTCCGACCGGTCCGCGCCACGGCGGCGTTTTAAGCCGACTTTTCAGGCTTATTTCGGACCGAGCCGGGCCGCGGCGGCGTTTTAAGCCGACTTTTCAGGCTTATTCGACCGAGCCGAACCGCGGCGTCATACGAAAAAAAAGTGCCTCAACCGTCAATGACGTTTGAGGCACTCTTTTTCACACATCAATTTGCCAATTCCGGCTGCAATAAAGCGCGAATCCCACTTTCCAGCTGCAGCAGGTTCGCCAGCATCACGACGGCTTCCGCTCGGGTAACATTCCCTTGCGGTTGGAAGGTTCCGTCCGGATAACCGCTCACGATCCCCGCATTTGACGCTGCTTGCACAGTCTGTACAGCGTAAGGGCTGACTTGGCCGGAATCTGTAAATGAAGCCGCATAGCGCTTCGGTAACGCCTTTACATTGACCAGGTTAAGCAACAAGGTCACCATTTCTTCTCTGGTGATCGTTTGGTCCGGACGGAAGGTGCTGTCCGAGTAACCATTGATCACGCCATGTCCTGCCAATACGGCAATGGATTCATAAGCCCAATGCGAGTCGATGTCGCGTAGGGACCATTGTTTGGTTCCCGTATTTTCAATCTCCAGCAGTTGTACGAGCAAAGAAGCAAATTCTGCGCGCGTGATCGTATGGTCGGCACGAACGGTACCATCCGAATATCCGCGAATTCCGTCCAATCTTGCGAATAAACCGACCGGCATAGTCGCCCAATGTCCGGCTAGATCGCTGAATCTTGCCGCGCCATCCTCTCCGGCTGTGCGTGCTAGCTGCGCACGGAAACGTGCCCGTATTTTCTCGATATCAAGGATATCCGATTTAAACAATCCTTGCTCCTCGTCGATAGGCTCCGGATCCACAGGATCTACAGGTTTCGGATCTACAGGCGTCGGATCCACAGGCGTTGGATTCGTTTCAGTCGGCGGCGTTGTTGTCGCGCTGACAAAGTTCACTTCGGCCTTCGCATCCAGGACGATACTCGTGTTCCCGCCTGTAACCGCAACCTCGAACTGCGTCTTCTCCGCTCGGTCGTTTACAACGGTAAAGACCGCTTGACCAGCTTGATTCGTTACGAGTATTCCCTCTTTCACTTGCGCACTGCCGGTTACCGCCCGTAACGAAACCTGATGATTTGGCAGCACATGACCGTATGCATCGCTTACCGTCACCGTAATTTTCGCTTCGCTCACACCGTCTGCCTTGACTTCATTCGGTGCGACTGCAACTGTAGAAGCTGAACGGCTTGCTGCGCCTGCGATGAAAGTAAGTGTAACGGAGCCTTGAATTTCCTTCTGTCCGGCTGCATCATACGCACGGTAGGTGCGCTGCGCGATAACGGTGCCGTTAACCAGGAATTGTACCTTTCCGCTCGCATCGGTAACGCCGCGCCAGTGACGATTCGTCACGTTTTCCAATAGCTCAATCTCGCGGTTCGCCATAAGATGGCCATATTCGTCTACTGCCGTCACGGTAATGGCCGCGTTGGCGGTTCCGTCCGCTGCAATAGGCGTTTGGGTGTCCGTCACAATGGTAGAAGCCGCTGCATCGATACGGCCATTCGTAAACATCACATTCGCTTCACCGAGCAGCTGATCTTGCCCGTTAACAGATACATATACGTGATAGCTCTTGTTCTCAACGACACTATTCGTTACAGCGAAGCTTGCTTTTCCGTTCGAATCGGTCGTCTGCATGCCCACTGCCACGCCATTACTCATCAGCGAAACGGTTTGACCGCCCAGTACGTGCTGATAAGCGTCCTGTATCGTGACCGTGATCGTTGCGCTGTCGGTCCCATTCGCAGGTACCGCTGCAGGCGCAACTGCAATTCCGGAAGCATGGACATCAACAGCTCCGGCTTTGAACGAGAGATTCAATTTGGACTGAAGCTCCAAACCGGTAAGCACATCGGTTACATATACCGTCATGTCCTCTACAGTTGAGCTGGTTACTTCGAAATTCGCTGCGCCATGCTCGTTCGTAGTTGCGTTCCACGTTCTGCCCGGCTGGTTTTCCACCTGCAATTTCAGCTCGCGGTTGATGACTTCCAGACCGTTTGTATCCTGCAAGGCAACTGTCACGTCGATAGCAGAAATACCATCCGCCAAGACCGAATACGTAGCAGCCGTTACGCTGGACCGATTCAAATCAAGGTCTCCGTTCACGAAGGAAACATTCGCTTGCTGGGCAATCGCCAGTTCAGGATAGCCGGAAAGCGCAGCATAGGCTGTGTAACTGACTTGTCCTACCTCTGCATTAGACACTTCGAATGCTGCCGCACCTGAAGCATCGGTAACTGCATTTACGGCCGTTATCGTTGAGTTGCCGCCATTCGCCGCCAATCTGACAGCCGCGCCAGGCAAGGCATGACCGGAAGCATCTTTAAGCGCTACAGAGATCGTTGCCTTGCTCGAACCGTCCGCAACGACTGCACTCGGACGAACAGCAACCTCGGAGCGATTGGCATCCGGAGCGCCTGTTACATAGTGAATCGTCATTTGCGCCGGCAGCGTTAGCCCTGTCGCCACATCGACGACAACATACGTAATCGCGCCTACTTCGGAACGGCTCACTGTAAAGCTTGCTTTGCCATCGCTATTCGTAACGGCAAGCTGCGGCGCGATTGTCCCTTGACCTCCGGTCGCCTCCAAACGAATTTGCCGACCCGGCAGCGGATGACCGTCCGCATCTACGAGTGCGGCTTCAATCGTTGCAGCGGACTGCCCGTCTGCCGGCACTTCGGTATGCGTACTTGTCACACTGGAACGAGTCACATCCAAATTGCCTGCTACGAACATCATGGTAGCCTTTTTCTCCAACTCCTGACCGCTTACTACATCGACAACCTTGTACGTCACTTCTTCAACTTCATCGTTGGATACGTAGAACCATGCCTTTCCATCGGCATCCGTTTCCAGTACCTCAACATCAATGTCGGAGCTTCCGTTTAACCCAATCAATTGAACTTTACGATAAGCGATCGGAGTATTCGTCAGGTCGACGATCTCGACAGCGACAACGCCATATTGCTTCCCGTCCGCTACAACCGCCGCATCCGCTGCCGCAACGGTAGATTGCCGCGTATCGATTTTTTGCTCCGGCGTCACAAATCGAAGCATGACCGGTACGTTAGTACTGATCCCATGATAAACATCGGCAAAATACATGATGACATCCGCCGGCGTTTGACTCGTCACCTTGAAGCGATATACGCCGTTCGCATCCGACCCGCTCTGATTATCCAATTCCTCTACCTGAACCTTGTCCGTTCCATATCCGTAGTAATTCAGATATTGCCCGACCATCGGCTGGCCATCCGTACCTATCATATGAATTGTAATCAGCGAACTCTCGACGCCGTCAGCCAGCCGTTCCAGATGATCCGTTTCGATTCGCGATTGTTCCGGATCAAAAAGCTGCTGGGTGAACCGGTGATAATACTTATAACCTACAACTTGTTCCAAGTCCTCATCAACCATTTCAAAGGTAACATCCCCTGCTTCGCTGCGCTTGGCTTTGAACGTTACCGTTCCGTCGGCGCCGGACATGTTACTTCCGGTTGCAATGATCGTCGTTTTCGGATCGATCACCAGTTTCTGCTGATCATCGTCCCAAACATACGCCCGGAGCGAAATCGTTCGGCCGCTGACCGGGTTGCCGCCAACATCCGTCGTGGTCGCCTGTAAATTCGTCCAGTACTCTTGCCGCAAGCTGGCAGGCGTTTCACCGCCGGGAGAATCGCTTGTCAATGTCGCATTGCCGACAAAGTCTCCTGTAGTAAAGGTGAGTACCGGCAGATCCTGCAGCTTCGCAATTCGGCCCGACTGATAGCTTGCCAAGTAGACCGCTAAGGAAGCTTCCCCTGTCTGCGAAATATTCAGTTCATACGGCACTTGACCTTGCGGGTAGCTCAGATCGAGTCTTTGCGCGTATGGCTGATTCCCATCCCCGGTCGTGCCTTCCACTTCATAATAATACCACTCGTTACCCGTTGGCTCGTATGGCAATCCGTTCTCAGCTTTCAGCACGATCGTCACCTTCGGCTTCTCGCCAACCTTGAACGTCTGCTTATCGACCGAAATGTCCGCGTTCAGCAGATTAACCGGCCCTTGTACGAACGTTAAGTTGCTAATCTGCGGTAAAGAAGCGGAGCTGCCTTCATACGTCACTTTTGGATACACATTAAATGTACCCGATCCTGCATACCGGATAGGAATAACCGCTTGCCCGGCTGCATCCGTCGTTCCATATACGGCGAAGGACACGCCCCAGTTGCTGACCGTTGCCTCGACATCCGCCCCGGCATAAGGATTATTAAAGCGGTCTTTCGCTGTAATCGTTAGCGTCGCTTGATCGATATTGTTGCCGAGCACTTCAAGCTTGTCGATCGATCTTGTCAGTTGCGTACGGTAGTCTTGAATCGGCGCCGGGATCACCTTTACCGTTTCCGTAAGCTCCGCGCTGGAACCGTCCACAGTGATTTTAATCGTTGCCGTACCTGCAGCTTCTCCATAAACACCGAATGTCGCTTGACCGAAGGTTCCCGTAGATAAGGTTGTCGAACTAAACCTGACATTCGGACTTTCCGAAGAAACACGGACAATCGCATTAGGGATATAGTGTCCCAAGTCATTTTTGACGGTTACCGTCATTTCAGCTAAATCGGAACTGTTTTTAGCCTCGATCTCTCGCTTGGATACATAAACGTCCATGTTCGATTCGCTGGCGGTACCATAATCAAAAAGCACATCAAACAATTTGAAAAGCTGCGGGTTGCTGCCAACGAACAAACGATACTGAACTCCCCCATAAGACTGAGCCACTACCGTAAACTCCACCTTGCCATCCGCATCGGTTGTTTGCCATTGTGTAGGAACCGTACCCGTACCCGTCCAACGCTGAGCTTCCATACGTACGGAAAGATTGGCAATCGGATGGCCAAAAGCGTCGCGAATATGAGTGGTAACCGTTGCCGTATCCGTACTACCCGCTACCATCGTTGTTTTGGTAATGCTTGCTTCCGAATTGGTCGATGAGAACGGACCCGGAACGAAGTTGAGCTTGATCGTCTTCGCTGCCTGCGTCTCCGCCTCGACAGCGGTCAGCGTCGCCTCGCCAAGCGTTGTGCCGCTGACGGTGAAACGCATCTCGCCATTAACGTTGGTCGCCGTCATCCCGGATGAAATCGTAACGCCTGGCAAATCCGCTGCCAAGCTGACCGTCTTGTTCGCAACGCCTAGTCCAGCTCTGTCCCTTAAGGTTACTTGAATCGTTCGGCTATCGCTGCCACTAGCCATTACGTTAGTTGCCGTATTACCCAGAAGGGCGATCTCCATCCCGTTCCCGCTTCCGTCAAACGGCCCCGGGATAAAGCGAATGCTTTTGACTACGGTGAGACCACTACCAAAATCGATCTTAAATTGCTGATTGACGTTAGCTGTGTCACTTTTGAACCTTGCTGTATACATCCCGTTCCCATCGGTGTATCCCGTATTCTGATCTACGGAAAAACTTCCGGCAAACGATATTGGATAGAAATACAGGGGATGATTCGAAAGCGGATTTCCCGCCGCATCATAGACGCTCACCGTCACCGACGCCTCGTCCAGATTGTTCGCATAAACGCCAGACTCCACCTGAACGGTCGTGCGCGTCAAGCTGATACCGCCGTTTTTGAACGTCAGGTTCAAAATTTGGGACAGCGAAGCGCCGTCCTTTTCCTTAGCCTCGAATGCGGCGGAACCCAGTACACCGGACGTAATCTGGAAAATCGCCTTGCCATCCGCATCGGTTACCGGCTGGACGGGTTGAATCGTCGAAGCGACACCGGAAACTTGCGTCAGTTCTACGATCTTGCCTGCCAACGGATAACCGTTAGCATTCCGCAAAATAACAGGCACGGTAATCGGTGTTGTTCCGCCCGCCACGCCTTCTTTTACTACAGGCTCCATCGTCGATTGAACAGGGTCCATCACCGGATTTTCGATCACAAACTCCAGCTTGTTCGCTTCCTGGATCGTCCCGTTCTTGAATACGATTCTGGTACGCACTTCATACGTATCCGGCGCCGTCGCCTTCGCAACCTCAGTCCGCTGCGAGCCGTCATACGCATTTGTGGCGTCAACCCAGCCTTGATTGTTGATATTCACTTGCGCCTTGCTGATCTCATAACCATCAATCACGTATTCACTCAAGTAAACGGAGGCGTCATCCCAATATACCGCCGGTTTAATCGGGTTGGAGCTTTCCGCCGAAGCCGTCAGCTTGCCGATTCCTGTCGACGTATTGGTCAGATTGACCGTGTACACCTGAGAGGAATTTAACGGGCCGCCTTGGTAAGACTTGACCCAAATCTCGAACGAGTTTGCTGTTCCGCTGGCGGAAGCAAGCAGAGCAACGTCCACAGTAACATTTCCCGTACCGCTAGCAACCGTTAGCCCGTTCTGCTTAATCGTAATCGCAGCGTTCCTGTTGGCAGCCACAGCTACTAGCTGTGACGAAGCCAGATCCCGCACATTTACATCATAGCTCGTTCCATTCGACTTGAACGAAAGCGGCACGCCCGACATCGTGAGCATACTTAACTCCTTGTTGAAGCCATCCAAGCTTTCCTGATAGAACTCCGCTCTTATATCGTAACCCTTCTGAGTAAAGTTGAACGTATGCTTAACCGTCTGCTCCGAGCCGAGCTGCAACAAATCCGTGCTCGCTCTCAAATATTGCGTCTCCAGCACAACGCCTGCTTGATCCAATAAGTACATGACCACATTTCCGTTTGCAATCGGAGCCATGTTCATATTTTGCATCGAAAATGCGACTTTTGTGCCAGTCCCCGTATTGTCCTGCTCGGTTTCCATACGCACAAGAGGCTTGTTGTATTTCAATGCCAGCCGCTCGACATATACGGATTTGACATTGTTCGTATCATCGAACTCCGTAACAACATGGCCTTCCTCGTCCTCGATCCAGGCATGCAGGTACACATAAAGCCCGTCGTCCGGAATTTCGGTTTTGCCTTGCGCCGCCAAATAAGACTTCACATCAAAATCCAGCACCGCAACATAACCGCCATTATCGATCATGCCGAGCGACAACTCATCCTTGATCTCTACCGGAACGCCAATCGCATACTCGTCCGTAAAAATGGTATTGCTGTACAAGCCCAGCTTGACTGTTTTCTTTTTGTTGCCTGCAAGCGATGCGTCGTTCTTGTTGTACAACGGAACGTACAGCTTACGGCTGCCTCCCTCCGCCTGCATGCTAATATCCGACATCCCTACATCCGCAATATCCAAAATAATGCGTCCTTGCTCCTCAAGCTCATCGCCATTGGCAAACGTTGCCTTCACCGTGAAGCTGATATTGCCAACCGTATTCGGAATGCTGTACGTATAGATCAACTGCTCCGTACTGTTCGGCAATAGATTGACCGGATATTTCCGTGCAACCCCGTTCACACTGATTTCCACTTCCTGAATGCGATCCAGCCCTTCATTCACGATCGAAAATTCAATCGGCAGATCGAAACCTTTCACAATTTCCTCTGGGTTCAGCCAAATTTGCCCGCCGTTAAAAGCATTTTTGTAATACCCGGTAGAGGTGTACAAATTGCTGACCGACTTCGAGACGTAAACAGGCAAGTTGTCCCCGTCCGGCGACGTCACATTTCCAGCTTCAAACGCATCTGTCGTATAGGTTGTGCCAAGCAAGACGCCTTTTACTTGACGGCCATCTGCACCGCTCACATAGACGGAAAGCTGGTCAAACTGCGTATAGTCTTCCGCTTTACCAATATCCTGAACAGCGCTCAAGTAAAACTGATTGCCTGCTGCGCCAAACTTTACAGCCCGCAAGCGATCGCGTGAAACCGTTTCGCCCGTTGCCTCATCCGTATTGACCTCGGAGTCTTTCCATACGATCGACAAGTTATCGACGGTATTGTTTGCGCGCGACATGTTCGCAAATACAAAATTCGGATCAATCTGCTCGCTCATCGAGACAGTCAAATCCGATAAGCTGTCTACAAAGCTTGCATCCAGCTCACCGTCAGCGCGAATAGCTGCCAGCGGAATATCTTTTACCTGCGAACCATACGAGTTCACACTCGTTTTGTACCAAGCAAGCACAAATCGCTCGCTGCCGTCGGTCCACCGGACGCTCGTCAATTTTGGATTTTCGTCCGCCCATTGATTGCTCGTCAGTTGAACGCTTTTCACAATGCCTTTGGTTTTCCAGGTGGAAGCGGCGGCTGCAGCGTCTTTGCTTGTATCCACAACGGTGTACACGATCTCGTTGTCTGCCGCATCCTGCCTTCCGCCGTTATTTAGCGCATAAGCAACAGCGCTTGTGCCGTCGGACAGAGCCGTCGCGCTAATTCCCATAATCGTTCCGTTCGATCCATTGTAAAGCAGCTCCGGATCGCTCCACGTCTTGGTCGTACGATCATATACGCGATACAGGATCGAATCGAACGACGTGAAGTCGAACGGGTTATTTACATTTTGTGAATAAGCGTTTCGATAAGCGACGAAAACTTTATCATTGCTGACGGCAACAACAGGAGCCAAGTCCGGCGATAAATTATCGGTTAACGGGTACGTCGTCCATGTACCGCCGTCATAGATGCCCGCCATCACTTCCGTGCCGTTATTCATCAGCAAAATTTCTTCATTCGTAATCGTTTCGCCCGTTTCCTTCGCAAGCGGCTGCTTTTGCGTTACCCAAACTGCCGCAACAAAGTCATTCTCGCCGTCAATCTGGAGACTGCTGTCACCGAATCGGCGCATCGCAGGGTCCGTCGTAATCGGGCCTTGATTTTCATATAATCCGGAAACGGCATTAACCTTCGCCCACGATGCTGCCGTATCTGCAACATTTGTGCTGCCTGCATCCGACAAGTAGACGAACAAGGAGCCGTCATCGGCAACAAGCGGGTTGGAGAACGGATAAGCGTTCGTTTGCAGCGTATCAATCTTCGAGTCCAGGCCGCTTCCGGCAAAGGTGCTGCGCAATCGCGCATTCCCGCCGCCATTGGATGTTTTCCACGAACGTTCATACTCCTGCAAATAATCGCGGCTCTCCACCGTAGTCGACTGCAAAACCGCCATCTCCGGTTGACCGATCGATTCCAGATACAGACTGATCGCTCGGGCGGCATTTTTCGATGTCAAGGCTTGCTTGGAATTTGCATTCCAATATTTCTCGATCTTGTCCCAGTTTTTGAATAGCCACGTACGACTATATTTGAAAGAAGCCAAATCATAGGAAATCGAAATGAACAAAAATTTAAGGACAACACGAATGCCGGCAATACCTGTTAAGTTCAGCTTATCCCCGGACAATACTCGTTCGCTTGTATCCGCCAAATAATTGCGGTTCAGCCATGTTGCCGTGTTGTCAAACTGCAGCCGTCCAAACAATCCGATCTTCATCGCAATAACCGACAAGTCGAAGCCGATGCCGCCAAACGCTTCGGCGTACGCAACAATGCGCAAGGACGTCAAGTAGTCATTAACGCTGGTCTTCGTTGGGTCGGCCCAGGGGTATCCGGAAATTTGCTCGTATAGCACGCTTGTGTGGAAAGAAACTTCCACTGCGGCCCCAACATCAATGGAGAACGTAACCGGAACGAATCCGGCCATCATATTCCATACTTGCTGATATTGGAAGCCTCCGCCTGCCGTAAAACCTCCGGCCTGAACGATATTGTCCCATTTGGCCGTTTGCGTGTTATAACGAAGCTCACCCATGTAATAACCGCTGACCGTATACATCGGCCCTTTGCTTGACGAGCCTTGCTCCGCCTGCGCTTTGGCGAATGCGGAACGCTGCTCGGCGGCATAGGAGCCAAGCGCCATACTTTTCATATCGCCGGCGCCTGGCGCGAAGCTTTGGCTGTTTTTCTGGAAGAACGATACGGAAGCATTTCCTCCGGCTGTGCTGCTTGTTGCAGATGGCACATTCGATGTATGCAGACGCATAATCGTCCTATACACCATCGGATCATCCGTCGGGTACAATTGCATGGACATCGGCCCGACGCCCAGGTTAAATTTACCGAGCAGCTTCAACGTTTCCATCATCACGCGGTCATTATTGCTCATCGATGAGGTGCTTGTCGACGTTCCTGCCATGTCGTTGCGAACCCGGCTAATTTCCGATTTCAGCCCGTAAATATCGACGCCAGGCACACCGATCATGTTGACCAGTGTTGCGCGTGTATTAAAGCTTTTCAGAAACTCTCCTCGATCATTGTACAACCGATGACTGAACGTCCCCGATTCTGCCTTGTCCAGCCAGATCGTCTTTGCGTTCAGAACTTGAACATGCCGAGTCGTATAGTAATCCGAGAACGGATACTTCATCGTCTCTGAGCTCTGTCCATCGGGAAGTGTGCCGAGATTGCTCACCAATTCCGCTTTAGCCGAATCGCCAACAGTCGTTTCGCCCCACCACATAAATTCAGTCGCAAGGTTAATCATCTTGAACTGATCGTTAGGCCCAAACTTTCCGCTGTAGTTCAACAAATCGATCCGGGTGTAGCTTCCGTTCGTCTTCACCGATTGCGCGTAAACAAACGTCTCCCGCTTTCCGGATGCATTCGCTCGCAACTGCTGAACCTTGTCGCCGAATTCAATTCGGTCAACCGGATTCGCATTCCCCGAGCTGTACACCATGATCGGATAATAAGCATCATTCGCGAACTGAACTTCTAATATAATTTCGATTTCATCCTTCGCCGACAAAGAAGAAGCGTTATTTTCCAGCGTTGGATCATAGAAATCCGTCGTATCGAAAATCACCTTTAACCGTCCGTCGTTGCCTACCGTATAGACAGTGTCGACCCCAACTTCCGCTGGTTTGGCATACCGTCCGTTGCGGTATACGCCGCCGCGATACGTGACTTCACCTACATACGGCTTGCCGTCCGGCTTTTTCAAATAAACGTCGACCTCAGCCAACCGTCTAAGCTGCAAAATATTAACCGGATACAGTTGTCTTGTAGCCGGATTTTGCTCTTTCGACTTCAGATGAAGCTGATCGATCACGCCAGTGTAAGTCGAATTGTCATAAAACGAGGTCACATACACATCGCTGACGATGCCGTTCTCTTCATAAAGCGCAAGCTCGCCGTTTGCGTTCGTTTGGACCGTGCGCTCTACCTTCAAGCCATTTTCCATCGTCGAGTAGTTGACGGTTGTCTCTGCCTTCGGATAAAGCTGGAACAAGTACAGCTTGTCCCGCAGCGTCTCGACCGTAACGTCCAGATCAACCTTCATTCCGGTACGCGCATGGGTCGCTGACACTTTCGTCTGGCCGGTTTCAAGTCCGGTAAGCTGGAACAACGACTTCGGCAAATACGAGCTATACCCGTATTCCTCTGTTGAAGCGAGATTGCCGTACGTCCCGTAGTTCAAGGTCGCAACATGGCTGTCGTCTACGTTCCACGCGATCTGGTCGGTAATCAAATTCAGATCGGTAAAATCCGCGTGGTTAATCGACGTATTTTTCACCAGTGTAATATCGCGCTTCAGCGCCAAAATGTCTTCGCTCGTCATGCGGGAAATACGATCGATATTACTCAGCGTAACTTGACTCTGCTGTTGGCCGTCTACCTGAATGTTCAGCACATCTGAGTCATATACGTACAAATAATACGAATCATAGGACCAGGTAGAATCGGCGCTGTTTTTCGCCTTGATCGTTACGACGTAATTGTCCTTCAGACGGTGCTCGGTGGCGTCTACTGGAGCAAACTGGAGCACGAAGTCTCCGTCCGTTTTCCGCACAGAACTACTCGTAAACTGGCCGGATTGTGCATCGTACGTAATTTTGCTGCCCGGCACCAGCGTACCGTTGCGCGTCACTTCAAATTCAAACTCGCTGCCGGCAAAACCGTCAAAATTTTGCAGCGTCCATGTGATCGGAATGGAACCGACTTGATCGGTGAACGCCTGACCCGCCGATCGGTCGATCTGAATCTTGACGGCAGGAGAACGAACGATAATATGAGCGGTCGCCGATAACACATGGTACGTATTCTCCGGGTTGACGGTCGATACGCGCAGCGTATAGGTCGGCTGGCTGCCAACGGACAAATTCGTTAAATATTGACCGGGAATTTTAAAATTCGTCGTATTGATAAGCCCCGCCGTTTGCGGCGCAGACCAGGTTGCCACCGGAGTTTGCGCGGCCAAGGTATCCTCCTCGTGGTACCCCTCAAACAATTCGACTTTGAAATACGCCTGCTGTGCAGCCCCGCTGCCCGCAAGCTGCTTGTACCGAGCCATGACGTTGGTCGACCAATACATCACCGCATCTTCATGCTGATAAGCCATCAATTGGTTCGCAAAATCGGGAATGATGATCGCCGAAGAGCCATCATCCACAACTTCGATCGGATCGCTGACGAGCACAGTTTCCGGCTGCAGACGGCCGTCATTTTTCACGGTTAGCTTAAATGTTACTGTCCCCGTCTGCTTCGGCACGATCGTCCCATCCGCCAAAATCGCGGCGATCGACTCGTCGTTGCTGGACCATACGAATTGATCCGCTGTCTTGAATGTTGTATCTTGTGGAATCTTGTAAGCTATTTTGGTCGCCGTTTTGCTTATTAAATTGACCGTTTTGGCCGTTCCGGAAGGCCAAGTGGCCGGATAGGCGATGCTAGAATTATCGGCCGTTACATACACCGGCTTGACGATCCGGAAATACTGGAACGTTTCATTCAGCATCGCCATATCTTCGCGCAAGCCTGTATTGACGGAATTCAGCTCGCTGCCATTATTGTAAAAAATCTTGGCGCGCAAGTAGCCGTTTTCGGCATGGGCGCTGGACAGATAGGCGAAGGTGGCGTCATTCACTTCGTATTCGCCTTCCAGTTGCAGAGGCGTAACCGGCTCGCCGCCGGGATCTCTTTTCCAATCCAGCTCGATGATGCCGTTGTCCCGGTCACCGATCGAGGCGTAAACGCGCTTCTTGATGTCTGCCGGCGTGATTGCGCCATTCACCAGCCATTCATAAAAGCCATCCGTATCCTCCAGCGTTACATTTACCTTAATTTTGTCCCCGACATAGTACGTAGTCTTATCGATAGAAAGCCCGGTAAATGCGTCCGCTCTTGCAGGCGTAAGAATGATATCGGGATTGTTCGCGTAAGGTTTTGCTTGATAGCCGCTGTCCGGATAAATGAAGGTGGTCGGATTTTTCACCCAATTCCCATAAAAATCCTGCTGCCGATAGTAGCGCCAGTCATACGTCCACGTAATGCCGTCGATTGTAGCGGTTTGCAGCCCGGTATACGACAGCGGATTTTGCAAATAGTCCTTAATCGTCTGCTTGTCGAGCGCCGCCGCAAACCCGAAGGTTAACCCCGCAGTCATATATTCTTGCAACGTAGGGATGCCTGATCTGGTTAACGAATAGCCAGTTGCTCCGTTATGTAATTGAATCGTCGCCGCCGGCTTCTGACCATACATGGACGAAATTTCAAACGGACGATTGAAGAACACATTAATCGGCAGCAATTGGCCCGTCTTGTATTTGCCGGTATTCGCCTCAAGCCGATCCACAACGCCATTGTTCGCTTTGTCGTAAAATTTTGCGTAGTTATAATTTAAGTTATCAAAACCGGCGATGTTGGAATATTGCAAATGTCCAGCAGTACCAGGCATCGTGGAAACCGATAAGTAAGCGCCGCCGTTATAGGCGTAATTGATCTGGTAATCGGTATTGCTAAGCGAAGTCTTGTAGCTGAAACGGTCGAAATTTTTATAATTGTAAAAATGAATCAGATCCGCTTGCGCAGCCCCGTGGTACACTCTCGTTTGGAATATGTTCCAATCCTTCGTTTCCACATTGCCTTGGTATCTTGCATTTAGCAGAATCGTAACCGTTTTGCTCGTCTCTCCTGGCTGAAACATAACGGTACCGCGATTTTTGCTCGCATCTGGATAAAGAAATTTTTGCGAGCCTGCGATCAGTTCGTAATCGAAAGAGACGGGTACCGTCTGCGCAGCGTTTAAGGCGAACTCTGCCTCCACGGTCCCCCCCCACATGCCGCGCAATTTTGCAATGCTCACTTGCACAAAGTCTTGATAATCGCTGTTATTGCCGATAAAGGTTTCCGGCGCCGCCGCATTCATCAGGAGAGGGGAGCTCTTGCCCGCAGCATTAGCGGGATCGGGCAAGCTTGCCAGATTGCCGGCCGCATCATAGCCAAGCAGATTTCCCTGCTCGTCGTAGGCTTGAACGCCGCCTGCCTGCACCTGATCCAAAATCCCGTCGAGACTGTCCAAATGCTTGTCCGTAATCGAGACGGTCCCTTGCTCAAGACCATTTAACGCATAACCTAGCGACTTCTCGATTTCCAGAAGCTTTTTGAGCTGCCCCAGCGTAATTTCCTCGCCATCCACGACAGCAACCTGCGACAGGTCTGTGTCGGCAGCCTCCCATAACGATTGTAGCTGAGCTAGTGAATAAGATTGGCCGTTTAACACGACCGGATAGGTTTGAAGTCCGCCTTCGCCATTCACGGCGCCAAGCTGTTGCATCATGCGCAGCATCGTCGATGCTTCCGCTTCGCCATATTCGTCAACCAGCGCTTGATACAACTCCGTTTGCTTCAATGCAGCATTATTTGAAGTTGTAAGCTCACCGGGATTCGTCCCTGCCGCAAAAGCCGGCGTAACGGTTGACACCAGCATCATTACAGATAATAAACACGCAAGCAGCGCTTTCCATCTTCGCGTTTTCAAGCTTCTAAACACTCCTTTTTCCTGCTCAATCATCGAACCTGCAAGCATTGTACGCGAAATCAAGAAAATAGTAGTCCTACGAAAGTTGTATATCGCGAAGAAAACACAAAAGTATTTAGCGGGTATAACACGGCACCGCAGGCTGTACCCAGCTTTGTCCGCAGCACAGAGATCGCATGCGCATGATGTGGCCGACCGACCGTCTTCATGCAGCGAAACGCCACGCGCCGGCAGCGATGCACGGTGCAAAAATAGGTGCCGCCGCTCAACCAAACGGTGTGTGCTCCTCGATCTTCAGGCCCCTCAACTAGCATATAAGGGAGACGGCGGCATCGCTCGTCGCTTGCATGCGCTGGAACCGACTGGAGTCCGATTCTGCACAATTGGAATCGAGTCCTTATTCCTTTCCTCGCCTCCAGTCCGAAAATGCCCGCTTGCAGCGGCTATTTGACTCGATACATCGCTAAATCCATTCTACAAGCGGGAAAATTCGGACTACAGCGTAGGAGGAACCTCGATTCCCTGCTCCAAGTGAGCGAAATCGGACTATAGCGTAAGGGGCCTTCGGTAGCGTTCAACCAAGAGGATATAAACAAAAAGAGGCTATCCCAGAAGGGTACGCTCAAACGAGCGAATCCCATAAATGATGTAAAAGAACCTTCAAAACCACTAGGTAAGTGGAAATGAAGGTTCTTTTGTTAAACGAAATCACATATGAAGTGGGGCCCGATAATTCCGAAAGCGAATTTTGGGACAGCCCCCTTACGTTTCAAGCAACTGCAGCTTTTTGGCGAGCACGACCGCTTGCCCGCGCCGTTTGACGCCCAATTTTCCGAAAATTCTGGACGTATGCGTCTTGACCGTCGTTTCCGCAATTCCGAACCGTTCCGCAATGTCTTTATTGGATAACCCTTCTGCGAGTGCGGCGACGATTTCAATTTCCCTCCTCGTCAGCGGCTCGATCAAGGGCGATTCCGCCGCTTCTGTCGCGGTAGTAGAGACGCGATGTTGTGCATGATCTGCCATATCCACCGTGTCTGCGATGTCCGCCGTATCCCTCGACTTTGCTGCTCCGGGTACCGCAGTCGCCGCAGCGGCTGCTTCGTCCTCCAGCATGTTGAAGTACATCAAACGTGTTGCGATGAGCTCAAGCATGCGGACGTCACGATCCGTAAATACATCGGGCACATGCCGGTTTTCCAAATACAGCGCGTAGAACGTTCGATCTCCCGGCACAACGATCGGCATACACAGTATGGAGCGGGGGCGATACATGTCCATGTAGCGGCCCTTCGCAAAATAACTGCGCGCCGCATCGTGAAGCAAAAGCGGCTCTCCGGTCGCGATCGTATGGCGCAAGACATGCTCCGCATACAAATCGGCGTCCTCTTCACCCTCGTGCTGTCCAAGTTTTGCTTCGATCTGGACGCCGCCGCTCCTGCAGGCAAGTACGTAACCCCGGTCTGCACCTGTTTGGCGAAGCGCCGCCTCAAGGAAGCTTTCCAGCCAATTGTCCTTCTTCGGCTTGCCGGAGCAAGCGATGATTTGCCGCAGAAGCGCGTCTCCGCTCTCCGCAGCTCCGTTTTCTCCAGAACCGGTCTGCTGCGGCTGCGGAATTCGAAAATTCGAGCGATCTTCCGTCCTCGCCTGCCCAAGCGCCGGAATGTCCAGCGGCGTGGATAGCAGATCAAATAGATCCGCATGCTCCGTCCTGATTTGTGCAGCTTTGGAGGTAATCCCCCAAGCGGAGTAAGCCGTGCAGGCATCCATCGCGGCGATCATCGCCCCTGCCCGGCTCAGCATCTCGCTCTCGCAGTATGACGCAATCCGTTCGCAAGCGATCCCTTCCATTAAGCCGTATGCTTCGGCTCTCGCCCGCTTCGCCGCCGCCGTATAGCCGCTCAGCGCGCCCATATCGTTCCCCTGGATCCGCGCCCATTCCGCTTGGACCAGCAAGCACGCGGAGGAACCGGAGCCGAGGTAGCCTTTCCTTTTTTTCATGCTTCGCAGCTGCTCCCGTACCGCGTTCCGTATCCGGCTGCGTTCCTCCGCATTCGCCTCCGGATACATAGCGGTTAACGTCAGTGTCTCAAACAGGCGCTGCTTCCAAACCCGCGCCACATCCAAAGCCAACTCGGTCTCCCTTGCCAGCTTCGCCCAATACAGCGCCTCCCGGTACTTCCCGGACAAATAAGCGACCTCAAGCTTGCAGAGGCAGCCATAGTTGTCCTCTCCTTCTTTGTGCGGGACGGGAATGGCAACAAAGCTGTCCTGCAAAGACGCGTCCTGAAGCGCCGCCAAATAACTGCCGGCAATGTGCACCAGCTCCAGCGTCTTGTCATTCGCATACTGCCTCATATGTTTATCGAAAAATTCCAATAGCCTGGATAAAGCATACAAGTCACGGTTGTGCGTAAGCAGACATGTAATCATGGCCAAATTGGCAAAAGTCACCTCACCTCGCTCCAGCCCGTCACGCAGCGCTTTCTCCAAATAAACGGATGCTTCGAAAGGATGCTCCAATTGCTTGGACAATCCTGTTGCGAAAGCGAGAATATGCTGTTGTCCGGACGCAGTCTCAACCGAAGCTTGGGCGGTTTGCATCTCGGCGTCGGGGACCGCTTGAACAAAGCGCGGTAGCTTCCTCTGCACCAACAATTCATAAACGCACAAAATTCCCGTCAGCGACTCCGTCCTTCCTTTTTGGATCGCATAACGAATAAATCGGGCATACAGGTCAACCATCGACTCGGCATTATAAAGAAGCAATGGGAAAAACAGCCGTTCCACGTGCTGACTTAGCGTCGCATACTCGGTATCATGAGAGGGCGGTAACTGATGCAGCTTCCCTCTCTTTCGCTTCAGGACGAGCTGGGTATGCATCACTTCCTTGATGACAGTCCATTTGGAGACGTCCTCGTGCAGCTTCCATCCATAAGCGGCCAAAGCCTCTTTTCCATACTGAATCGCTTTCTCATTCTCATCAAACGTATGAAATTGAATCAACGACGCCCACAGACGGGAACGCTCCGCCTGATCGAGCTGATTGGCATGCTGCTTCATGTCGAGCAGAAGCCGCTTCGCATCCGCAATGCTGCCGAGCATATACTCAGACCATGCCAGAACAAGCTTCAATTGGAAGCGCAAAGCCCCTGTAGCCATCTCGCTTTCATCTTGTACAAGCTGAAGCCCGGCTTTCGCGTATCGTTTTGCTTGTTCATATTGCCCATGCTCCATAGCGCTGCGTCCCGCACGCAAATTGTATTCAGCCAGCTGCATCCGCTCTTGCGCAAACATGTCAGCAACACCCAGATTCAAATGTTCGATCGCTTCCGCCATGGTACCGTCGTTCCATTCCAGCTGGCGCTGCAGCGCCCGTCCGATCTTCAGATGCCGCCACGCATTCCGATTTGAATCATAAGCATACGCCATCCGATGCAGCCGATCGTGCAAAAACATGTACAGGCTCTCATGCTCGCCATCGGTTCCGGCGCCATCCTCCCGGCATAAGATTCCTTCCGCCTCTGCATCGCAAAGCAAACGAGCTGTCGTTTCCAGAGTAAGCTCACAAGCCTCGGAAAGAACCGAGAGGCGAAAAGCCGGGCCAATCGCAGCTGCCATCGCCAACATTGTTTTCGTTTCATCGGGGAGGCCGGCGAAGCCGGTTTCCATCCAACCGTGACCTCCTTGCCCATCGCCCATATGCCGGATCACTTCCGCGTCCCAAACCCATCTTCGCTGCTTATCGTCAAAAGAAAGCTTGTCCGCTTTGGTCCAGCTTTCCAGCAAAACGCGAAGCGCACGCGGATTTCCGCCCGTCTGATGATAGACGGATCTCGCCAGCAGTCGAACCCGGGCCGAATCTTCATGCAGCGCATCGGCGACGTATTGCCTGACGTCCGTATAAGAGAGCGGATCTAGAGCTACCTGCTCCTCCGGATACGCCCGCAGCCGTTCCCGAAGCCATGGAATATCCGGTACGCGTACCCGCCTCCCGTCATCCCCGTCGCAGTACAAGTCCGTCCGGCAAGCTCCAATCAGGAACAGGCCGGGAATGGCATCCCCCGATGCAAGCGCGCGAATAACGGCAAGCGTGTCTTCGTCCGCCCATTCTAGATGATCAAGAACCAATACAAGCGGCGGTTTCGCTGCGGCAAAACAACCGAGCAGTTTCGGCAGCAGTTCGCCAAACCGCGCCCCGGTTTCCTTATCCGGAACAGCGTTCCCTTCCGCTTGGCTTGCGAACAGCGGCGCGGCTTCCGGCAGCATCGAAACAATGGTCTCCGCCTCTTGCCCGAATTCGGCATGCAATCGTTTTTTCAACCGCACGATCACATCGTCCGGCTCGCTCCAAAGCTCGCGGATCCAATGCCGCAGCGCTTGAAGAAACGGCTCAAACGGCTTTGCCGGATGAGAAGGATCGGCACTCCCTGCAAGCAAACGGCCGTCACGCGCCGCAATATCCGGCTGCAGCGATTGTATTAGGTACGTTTTGCCGCTTCCCTCATCTCCGCTAACCCACCGGAAGGCGAACAAACCGTTCGCGGCCTGTTCCAGACCGGCGGACAGGCGCTCAAGTTCCGCGCTGCGGCCGTACAAAGCGTCCGGAAGCCTCCCGGAACGGATTCGATCCATAACGCCGATTTCAAATGGAAGCAGCCGCCCATCGCTCTGAAGCACCCCGGCGCATCGTTTCAAGTCATCGAGCAATCCGTAAGCGCTCTGGTACCGGTCCTCCGGCGATTTGGCCAACAGCTTCAGCAGGATCGCTTCCAGCGTTCCTCCCCATTCCGGCCGAATGGCGGACAACGGGCGGGGCGTCATCCGGATGTGAGCGTTATCCCAGTCTTCATCGCCTTCAGGACGAAACGGCAGCAGGCCGGTCAGCAGCTCATACAAGATGACGCCCAGCACATACAGATCGCTGCGCCTGTCCGGCACGCGATTGAGCCGGCTCGTTTGCTCCGGTGAACGGTAAGCCGCATGCCAAGCTCCGTTCGCCGACAAATACGCCTTCTCTCCATCCCCTTGCACGATAATATGAGCCGGATGCAAGCCGCCAATGAACGTCGTCTGTTGATGCGCCTCGTAGACCATCTCCGTTAAGCGGATCGCAAGGCCGAGAAAATCCGCCGGCTCCATCGGCGATGCTGTTTGATATGCGTTCAACGTTTTATCGTTATGTATGATCATACACACCTATCTGAGTTGAATTCAAAACGATAGTCCAGAATGTTTAGAAAGTGCTTTAACGACAAAAACCTCGCCCGAAAAACCGCGTAAATACAGGGGTTAGGTGTCGCCAACTTGGCAGAAAACGGGGTTTCTAAACAGCCTGAAAAGTTCCACTTCGGTTATGTTCTTAGCCGCACTCTCTATAGTAAGTCTACTGAATACGACCGATCATTTCTGTGACGGCAGCTACGTTTTCGAAAAAACTATGAAGCTGCTCGAACTTCCTTGGGAGCCGCTCCAATAACTATCATAACGCATAGATCTCTCCGCCAAAACGGATATATGTGGTAACATTGGTATTATTGCTTTGCAAGAGCGGCAGATGGGACGCGAGTTTATTGAGTCCTTTTCGGTAAAGCGGCTCGCCGAAAATCGCAAAAGAGGAGCGATCCTATGAATGTAAATATGAAAGAAGTGATCGAGATTCTGGAGCGTACTCCGCGAACCTTGGAGTATTTTTTGGCCGGTTTATCCGACGGATGGCTGCAAGGCAATGAAGGCGAGGGAACCTGGAATGCTGCCGAAGTCATCGAGCACCTCATCGAGGGAGAGAAGACCAATTGGATACCCAGGCTGGAATTTATTCTACAGGAAGGTGACAGCAAGCCATTTCCCCCGTTTGACCGGTATTCTCACTTAACTGAACAGCAGGGAAGATCGACGGAGCAGCGGTTTCTTGAATTTAAAACGGTTAGGGAACAAAATATAGCCAAGCTCAGGAAGCTTATCGATCCTGACATGCATTTTGAATTGACAGGCTCTCATCCTGCGTTCGGCGAAGTGAAAGTAAGGGAATTGCTAGCAACGTGGGTCGTTCACGATTTGACGCACATCTCTCAAATCGTAAGGGTCATGGCCGAGAGGTACAGGGAGGACGTCGGGCCTTGGAAGGAATATTTAAGCATATTGAAAAAGAAGCAATAAATTGGATACCGGACTGAATCATTGAATCCAAACTAACCTTCATTAGAGATGCTCAAATCAAACCATATTTTGAGGTTCGGGCGCTAAGGGAATTGATTATGAAAGAGTTACGCACAATCGGGTTATTTGATGAGGCCGAGCGTTTGGAGGCTTGTTACGACCATTAGAGGCAACGTATGAAGCTGTCGTTTTATCGGTGTCATACGGATTTGATCCGCACCGAGCGACTCCCGGCGCATGGGCTCGGTCACTCGTCGGCTGTCGAACCTCGTTTTATATGAGCCTAATGAAGAAAACCTTACTGTTAATAAGGCTTTCCGCATTATCTCGCCAGTAAAATGTTCCTTTTCACTTGATAGTGAGGCAAACGAAACTATCAATTTCCTTTTCCTCACTAATAGTTGCGGTTGCCTCATTAACTCGCCAGAAACACGAATTTCAGTTAGAAAGAGTGAGGTTTGCCTTACTAATAGTAACTTTTGCCTCATTATGCATCCAGAAAGTAGGCTTTTTGTCGAGAAATAGGAGGCTTGCCTTACAAGCCAGCAGCCTTTTTCCCAATAGTACCTTGACCACTCGTGATCCAACTTGACTTGTCGTGAGAGAGCCAAGCCCTCAGTCAAACCCTGGTTTCGTATGCAGCGCAGTTGCGCTTGAATTTGATACGGTCACAGTACCGGCACTTCAGGACACGAGTCGTCGGAGGCATGGAGATTTCATCTGAGCTCTGATGCTTCGAATTGACATTTGTTTACCGATTTACTTGCACACGTAAACGGAACGATGTGGACAGATGGTATTGGAAGTAAGACAATTTTGTTTCTCTAGGGGATACGAATGATGTTTAATCGCTTTTATAAGCCAAAAAACAACGGTTACCTATGCTCCTGCTGCGGCAAGAGGCACCCTGATCTGCCAAGAAGCTACGGTTGCGATGCACCCTACCTTTGGTTTCAAGCCAAACCGGAAGAACGGGAAGCGAGGTTCCGCCTCGATTCCGATTTATGCGTGATGGACGGCGAGCACTTTTTCATCCGCGGTAATGTTGAAATTACAATAGTAGACGATACGCAGCCTTTTATTTGGGATGTTTGGGTGTCGCTAAGCAAAGCCAGCTTCGATAAGTCCGTATCCACCTGGACAAAGAAGGGGCGGGAGAATGAGCTGGAGCCGATGTTCGGCTGGCTTTCGACTGCATTGCCTTGTTATTCCGAATCGACATTAAGTTTGAAAACAATGGTGCATACCCGCGAGGTAGGAGTCCGGCCATTTATTGAAATCGAGCCTACGGAGCATCCTCTCGCCGTAGAGCAGCAAAACGGGATTTCGCTGAAAAGGGTACAAGAAATCGCAGAAATAATTAAACATTCAAAAAATTAATTTTGGCGCACATTATCGCTGAATGATTTCGAACTGCCCAGTCGACATTTCTTGCGAAGCTCAAGCGACATGCAGCCCAGCTCCTGATCGCATTTTCTCGCTTACCCCCTCTATCCGCCGGATTTCATGTGTATACTCCGCATACCTGCAATACATAAAGGGTTGTGGCAGGCCGCCTTCCGCGCAGCCTGTCACAACCCTTCCATATCACGCTTCGGCGACCGCCACCCAATGCCCCTTCTTCACTTCCACGAAGCTCGAGCGCTCCAAGCCGTACGGATCCGCCTTCGACGATTCCATGTGAGCGGTGAACGTCTTTCGCGATTCCACCTTCGGGTCGGGAACCGGGATCGCGGCAAGCAGCGACTTCGTGTACGCATGCTGAGGATTCTCGTACAGCTCCTCGCTTTCGGCCAGCTCCACGATTTTACCCTTGTACATAACCGCCACGCGGTCGCTGATATGCTTGACCATCGACAAATCGTGGGCGATGAACAAATAGGTGAGGCCCAGTCTCTGCTGCAGCTCCTCCAAAAGATTGACCACCTGCGACTGGATCGAGACATCCAGAGCCGACAAGGGCTCGTCGCAGACGATAAATTCCGGCTCGACGGCAAGCGTGCGGGCGATGCCGATCCGCTGGCGCTGGCCTCCCGAGAATTCATGCGGATACCGCATCGCATGCGTTGGGCTGAGCCCGACCATATCGAGCAGCTCCTCCACCCGCTTCTGCCGAGCCAGCTTCCCGCTGGTCATTCGGTGGACGTCCAGCGCTTCGCCGATAATGTCGACGATGCGAAGACGAGGGTTCAACGAGGCGTAAGGATCCTGGAAGATCATCTGCATGTACCGCCGCATCGTTTTCATTTCACCGCGATTGAGCCGGTTCAACGCGATTCCCTTGAAGAGCACTTCGCCCCCGGTCGGTTCGTTCAGGCGAAGAATCGCGCGTCCCGTCGTCGACTTCCCGCTCCCGGATTCGCCTACGACGCCAAGCGTCTCGCCCGCCCGGATATCGAAGCTGATGTCGTTGACCGCCTTGACGATCTGCCCCTTGCCTAGGTCGAAATACTGCTTCAGCGACCGGACCTGCAGCAGCGGACTTTCCTCAGCCGATCTTGCGATGCTCGGTACCGGCTTCTGCTTCTTCTTTTCGTCCAATCGGGGCAGCGCGTTAAGCAGTCTGATCGTATAAGGATGCTTCGGTGCGGAGAATATCTCCTCCGTCGTTCCGGTTTCGACGATCTCGCCTTCCTTCATGACCACGACGCGGTCGCACATACCAGCAACGACGCCCAGGTCGTGAGTAATGAGGATGATCGAGGTGCCGAGCTTCTGTTGAAGCTCTTTCATCTGGTGCAGAATCTGCGCTTGAATGGTCACATCCAGCGAAGTTGTCGGTTCGTCGGCGATCAGCAGCGAGGGGCGGCATGCAAGCGCAATGGCAATCATAACCCTCTGACGCATACCGCCGGAGAATTCATGGGGATACTGCATATATCGGGCTTCGCTATTCGGGATGCCGACCATCTTCAGCATCTCGATCGCTTCCCGGCGCGCTTCCGACTTGGAGAGCTTCCGGTGCTTGATCAGACTCTCCTCGATCTGCTTGCCGATCCGCATGGTCGGGTTGAGCGAGGACATCGGGTCCTGAAAAATCATCCCGATATCGCGTCCCCGGATCTCCTCCATTTCGAGATCAGTTTTGTAAGCCAGATTCTGGCCTTGAAACAAAACCTCTCCTCCCTTCACCATAGATGGGGGAGAAGGCATCAGACGCATGATCGTGCGCGCCGTGACGCTTTTGCCGCTGCCGGATTCTCCGACAATCCCTAACGTTTCGCCCTTGCGGACCTCGAAGCTCACGCCCCGAACAGCTTCGACTTCCTTATCGCGAGAAAAAAACGAGACGGATAACTGATTCACCTGCAATAACGTATCCATGTTGTCACCTGGCCGTCTATAATGATTTATTTTAAATTGCTATCTACCATGAGTCTTTCCAGCATGGTAAAATTGTATCACCAAATTTCAAATTTTTGAAATATTGTTTCATAAATTTCGTTTGGGGTGTTGACTTTCTTCGCCCCTCAAAATAAAATCTACTATATCAATCGGAATAATGCAAATTAAACACACTGATATAGAAAGGGGCTTACCAGCTTGACAGGGCATACGATCGTGACGGGTTCCCGTCTCGTTGACCGACTCGGGAACATCTACTCCAAAATGTTACAACATCCCGCTTATCGCTTCCTGCTGCTGCTCGCAGGGGCACCCGTGACCGTAATCGTCGGCCTCGTCTACCTGTATCGCCGCAAACGGAACGATCATCAGGAACTGCGGCAAAGCTTGGAACGCGAGCTCCTGGAGTCCGGCCGCTACAACCGGATTTTATCGGAAATGAAGGAACAGTTAACCCGAAAACATCAATTTTTCAACCAGCATGTGAGTCAGAAGCAGCTGGAGCATGAAGCGGAACGTTTAACCGCCGAGAAGTTCAAGGAAGAACTGCAGCTGCGGTTCGAAGCCAATCTGGAGCTGCACAACCAAACTCGTGTTACGTTGGCGGAGACGTTTCGAAAATTGATTGATTCCCCTGCGTTTCTCGCCGTGTCCTTCCTGCCGGGCATCCTGATGTACGCGCTGATGGGGATCTATAGCAACGCCTATCTGAAGTATATTTTGGAGCGGCTGGTCATGACGGTGTTCGTCATCTTTGGCGTCGCCTTTCTGGTCTTCACCATCCTGTATATATCGCCGCTGAACCCGGCCGCCAATATTCTCGGGGAAACCGCCACAGCCGAGCAGATCGCCGCATTCAATAAGCTGTACGGTCTGGATCAGCCTTATCTGGTTCAGCTCTGGGATACGCTGAAAGGTATCTTGACATTCGATCTTGGCAAGTCGTTTGCCGGCAATGAGGACGTTACGACAGCGATCGCCAATAAATTTCCCGTGACCATGACACTCACGGTTATATCCACGATCGTCGCGGTGCTCATCGCCCTGCCGATCGGCATTATTTCGGCGACGCGGCCGAATTCGTTTTTCGATTATACGTTCATGCTGATCGCTTTGCTCGGGTTGTCGATCCCTAATTTCTGGCAAGGCTTGATTTTCATTCTGAATTTCTCGATTAAGCTGCATTGGCTTCCCGCTACATATAATCCCCAGAACTGGCTGTCCATGATTATGCCGATCGTCGTTCTGGGTACAGGGCTTACTGCCGCAGTTGCGCGAATGACCCGTTCCTCCACGCTCGAGGTCATTCACGAGGATTATATTACGACCGCCAAAGCCAAGGGGTTATCCCGCAGGCACGTCCTGTGGAAGCACGCCGTAGGCAACGCGCTGATCCCTATCATTACGGTCATCGGACTTCAGTTCGGCGGGATGCTCGGAGGAGCGGCCGTTACCGAGAAGGTCTTTAACATCAATGGCATCGGGAGCTACATTGTAGACAAGCAGTTCATCCCGGACATTCCCGCAATAATGGGAGGCGTCGTGTACACCGCAATTGCAATTTCCATCGTCAATGTCGTGATCGATATTCTGTACGCGCTTTTCGATCCTAGAATCCGTTCAAAAATGAAACAATACTAGCAGGTGGCTGCCGTGAAAACAACTCAACTAAACAATCATGAAATCCGCTTCCGGCTGAGCTCTTGCCCGGAATATGGTCAAGCAAGCTTCTCCGGCATCGCTTCTCTCGGGATTGCGCTGGTGCTGGCGCTGAACAGCTACGACTTATCCGGCGCCGTCTTGAGGCCGGCCGTTCTGGCTGCGTGCATCGCGTATTTGGTTTTTGGGCTGCTGCAGCTGGCGGTAATGTCCCTTATTCGAAAGGACCTGCTTCGCAGCGGCGAGCTGCGTCGGTCCACCCGACGGTTAGGCTACGTGCTGCTGCTCAGCTTGCTGACGGCCAATATATTCGTCGGCAGTGCAGCATTCCAGCTGATCAAACGTAAGAAAAGCGCGGCTTACACCTTGGCCTTTTATACGCTGCTTACGACCTTGTTCGTATTCGCCGTCTCGGCATTAAACGTGTTCAAGCCTTACGTCGCCAATACGTTCCTGCAAGGAATGGCGCTGCTTTTGGCAGCGGCCGTGCTTCAGCTGATCGCTTTGGTGCTGGTGGCTCGCCGCGCTGACGATAAGCTCCTTCCTAAATGGATGTGGGCCGTAGCCGTCATCCTGCTGGTCACCTCCTTAACAGGCAATTTGTTCGCCTTGTTCCTCGGCATCCTGTTGATCGCCAAGCTGCGCGACAAAGGATATTCGTCAGGCTCAAAGCTTAGCGATGTCGTCGAACGCTTGTCCAGAAGCTCCACTTCGATGCTCGGCCTGTTTTTTATCGGATTCCTGATGTCCATAGCCGTATGCAGCTACCTAACGTTCGATTACGGAATGGCGATCGAAAACAATTACGGAGCGATTTTGCAGTCACCAAGCTTGGCTTACCCGCTCGGCACCGATAATTTCGGCCGCGACCTTTTTTCCCGGATCGTTTTCGGCGCGCGGATCTCGCTGTTCGTCGGCCTTTTGTCCACGTTGATTCCGGTCGTGATCGGGGGCATTCTGGGTGCGATTTCCGGCTATTACGGCCGGCAAACCGATAACATCATCATGCGGGCGCTCGACATCTTATTCGCGATCCCCGGCATCCTGCTGGCGATTGCGATCATCGCCGCATTCGGCGCCAGCACGGTTAACCTTATTCTGGCGCTTAGCGTCGGAGCGATTCCGACTTACGCCAGGACGATGAGGGCGAACGTTATGCTCGTCTCGACGCTCGAATACGTACAGGCAGCACGAGCGTTCGGCTCCGGCGATCTGGCGATTCTGTTCAAGCATATCGTTCCCAACTCCATCTCTCCTATGATCGTCAAATCGACATTAACCATCGGGGGCGCAGTAATTTCGACCAGCAGCTTAAGCTACCTCGGCCTCGGCGTCGAGCCGCATATCCCGGAGTGGGGCAACATTCTAAAGGTCGGCAGCGCGTATCTGGAGACGCATTCGTTTACGGCCATCTACCCGGGTCTGGCCATCATCGCGCTCGTTCTCTCCTTCAACTTCTTGGGAGACGGGCTCCGCGACGCGCTCGATCCGAAGCTGGATTAAGCCTTCGGTCTTTACCGGCAACATTTTCGGAATCCTCATTCATACTCCATCTACCTACTACGTTTCCAAACATGCGGGGGTGATGAATGAATGTGCGTTCATATAACAAATACTATTTTCATCAGGAGGGATTCACTTGAAAAAAAGGGGTAAATTACTCATCCCGGCCATCCTCAGCGTGTCGCTAATGATGAGCGGGTGCACTTTGGCAACCAAGGACAAGTCGAACTCGCCGGCGCCTTCGGGGCAGCCGGCCGTCGACAGCAATCCGGTAGATATCGAGCTTCTGGCTATGAGCTCCGGGGAGACCGACGTTAACATCGTCCGCGATCAACTGACGAAAAACGGCTTCAACGTTAAGCTGAACCTTCAGCCGGATTACGGTACATTCAAGGCGCAGCAGGACGCAGGCAATTACGACATCGCATTGTCGAGCTGGACCACCGTAACCGGCAACCCGGACTACGCCGTGCGTTCGCTGTTCAAAACGGGCGGAGACTACAGCATCCTGGCCGACTCGGAGATCGACGAATTGATCGAAAAAGCTTCGACGCAGACGCAAGAGCAGTTCACGGACACGTACAAACAGCTCGAGCAGAAGCTCGTATTCGACAAGGCGTATATCGCTCCTCTTTACATTTCGGTCAAATCGCAAGCATTCAATCAGGAAGTCCTGAACAAGGATTCCGTACGGCTCTCGAAATCCCGCTCTCTCCCATGGGAAGAACTGGACTTCAAGGATGCCGCGAAACGCGCGAAAGATCCGATTATCCTGCAATCGACGCTGCCGACCTTGACGTCGCTGGATCCGATCAAAGGAAACGACGGATCGATCAACATCATCAATACAAACATGTATGTAAGGCTGCTCAACCTGACGGACGACGACAAGCTGACGCCGGAAGGCTCCCTGTCGTATAACTTCGCCATTGCCGAAGGCAACACCGACTACTACTTCATCCTGCGGGACGACATCAATTTCGCCCAAATCAAGGATAAGCTGGCTGTCGATTCGGGCGAACGCGTAGGTGCGGACGACGTCATCTTCTCCCTGCTGCGTGCGAAGGACAAAAACTCGGTGCCGAACCACCGCACGTACACCTTGCATGAGCATATCAAAAACGCAGAGCTCGTAACGGATCCTTCCGTCCTGGAATCGATCAAGCAATCGGGCAGCTCCGAAACGGTTAAAGCCGGTCTGGAAAAAGGCCTTGGCGCCAAAATCTCCGGCCTGGTTTCCGATAAGAAGCAAGCAAACAGCAAAGAAGGCAAATACCAAGTCGTGAAATTGACGACGACCAACCCGTTCCCGCAGGTGCTGAATTACCTGGCTCACCAGTCGGCAGGTATCGTATCCAAGAAGCAAGTCGAGAGCATCAACACGTATGACGTCGCCAAATTCGACGTGAACAAAGACATCCCGTACGGCGACCAAAACACGGTAACCGAAGGCGCTAAATACAACAACACCCTGTTTACCAGCGGTCCGTACATTCTGTCGTACAAAAACGACTACGAAGCGGTCTTCCTCAAAAACCCGGCTTACATGACGGGCACGAAACACGAACCGAAGGTCAACAACATCAAAGTCCGCTTTATTAAAGACGCCGACAGCACGCTGTCCGCGCTGCGCAGCGGCGAGATTCACCTGTACTACGGCGTGTCGGAGACGAAGTTCGACATCGTTAAGGGCGACAGCAAGCTATCGCTGCAAACGATCCCGAGCAACGCCGTCTCGTACCTGCTGTTTAACACCAAAAACCGTGAAGTGGCGAAAAGCGCCGATCTGAGAAAAGCGGTGCTCTACTCCATCAATCAAGACGAGTTCCTCGCTTACTACAAAAACAATAAATTC
Source organism: Paenibacillus contaminans (assembly GCF_003285015.1). Lineage (GTDB taxonomy): Bacteria > Bacillota > Bacilli > Paenibacillales > NBRC-103111 > Paenibacillus_V > Paenibacillus_V contaminans. The sequence continues at coordinate 168,509 of NZ_QMFB01000005.1, forward strand.
AAAGCCGTATCGACAGTCAGCCCGATCGTCAAAACCGGCCTTGAGCTTAAAGCCGATGCCGGCAAAGCCAAGGAATTCCTGAACGCGTACAAAGCAAGCAAAAAATAAGGAATTCTAAAGAGAATCAAAAGAGACTGCCTCAACCGCCGCTAGGGCGTGTCTGATAACTCCGAGGGGAGCAGATTTTGCCGAATTTTTGTTCCATGCAAGGCGCGTTTGTGAAGGCGTACCGGGGGTACGTCAAGCAAACGGAACGAAGCAGGGGGCGAAAAGGCGGTGAAAGATGACCCTGAGTGGGTTTTCAGACACGCCCTAATGCGGCCGGGGCAGTCTCTTTGTTCACAAATACACGCACGCCATTAAAAGGAGCGATCATTCATGTCTTCTTCCGAGAACCGTCAAAGCAAGCTGTCCCAATGGGACGCCCTCATGCTGGAATCGTTAACCGCATACGGCTGGCCCAAGGAGGAGCTGCTCCGCCGCATCCATGCAGGCGAGCTGCCTCAGGACGAGAGCAAATTTCAGTTCGACTACAAGCAATTGACCGCATCTGCCGCAAACGATTCGGCCGCCTTCGAAGACGCCGTCTACAACGGCTACCAGATCAAGTTCAACACGCTGCGGGGCATCGCCAGCTGGATTCTCCTGGCCTTGGGCGAGGAGGCCGAGCTCGGTCTGGAGCCCGGACAAGAGTCGATCTCCGCCAAGCTCACCGCGGATGAGCGCAGCCGCTTGGCTTCGACGCTTTCGTACGGCTGGGTCATACACGGAGAGCACCAAGGACCGGCCGGCGAGAAGTCGGTCTACCGCATCGAGCCGTTGAACAGGCTTTAACTCGGCAAAAGTCTGCCGCACCGTTTGGCGAGAGTTGCGTATTCCCTTTGCAGCGCCGAGATACTCTCAGTCGGAGGCGGGCTTGCCATGTCTGGTATTTATTCGCCGGTTTGTCGACCGCCGGCCTTCTCCTTGGCCATATCCAGCAAATGCCGAGGCAGCGCGGTCAATTCCTCCGTGCTTGCCGTAATCTTTTTCCGTAGCCGCCGCTTGGGCATGAACCATGTCGGCGGATTCTTTTATTTCATGCGAGATTTCTGCGATTGAGGTCGTCACTTGCATGATGCTTTTCGTATATTCCGTCATCGCGTTCATCAAGCCTGCTAGGTGTTCCATTACGAAGGATATTTCTTCATCGCGCCGGCTTTTCCTTATTCCGCACGTTATCGCACGGTCTTCGGAAGCAAAGATCCGCTGAATATTTTACTTGTCGAATAAAGGAATTTCATGGCTTCGTGTGGAATAGTCCACATGAATCCCCCCTTCCAGATATTTGATATTTGTTCAGCAGCGAGGTGGACGAGATGCAATTTCGTTTCGGAATTAAATTGACGGTTACCATGATCGTTTTTGCTGTCGCTATTTCATTTGCCATTGCAACATCGGACCATCTAAGGTTAAGAGAACAAGCCATACATAACAAAACGGATCAAGTGCGTCAGTATGAACGAATGGCCAAATATGCGCTGGAAACGATTGAGAAAGCTTACCTGGTGTTCGGAGCAAATGTCGCGACGAAAATGCGCGAAAACTCTTTTTTTCTAATGAACATGTACGAACGCAATCCGAATTTCGACGAATGGGATTTCGCTTCGCTTAAACGAATGCTTTCCTTGGATATTTATATTATCAACAGCAGCAATGTCGTTACGCACAGCAGTATGGCGCGGGATGTCGGGATCAACTTCTCGGAATGCTGCAGGAAGCTCGCCCAGGTGCTGGAGGAGAAAAGAAATGCGGGCGAGTTTTTCCATGACGGCATTGACATCGAGCAAAAGTCCGGTGCCATCAAAAAATACAGCTACATGCCGACGCGCGACAAAAAGTTCACGATCGAGCTGGGCTATTCGCTTGAGGAAGGCGATATTTTCAATAAATTCAATTTCCTAAGCACGATTGACGAGCTTGTGCAAAACTCCCCTTCGATCAACGAGGTCAACGTATTGAACATCGGCGGCATCGCGTTCGGGGAATCCGAAGACGCTTCGGGCCGCAAGCTGACGGAGGAAAGAAGAGCCTATTTCGAGCGAACGCTCAACACGGGGCAAACGACCGAATTTACGGGGCAATGGCAAAATGAGCCGGCTATTTACCGCTATGTCCACTATGTTTCGGAATTCGACACGGGGACGACGCAAAACAAGGTTCTCGAAATCATCTATAACGACAAAGACTTGCAGTTGATTTTAAGCGGCAATAAAAAAACGTTCGCTTGGCAGCTCGTCGTCATTTTAGCGATTACGGTCGTCTTGTCTTTGCTTATATCCAGATGGGTGGCCAAGCCGATGTACCTCGCTTTCCACGATAGTCTGACGGGCTTGAAGAACAGGGCCGCCTTCGATGAGCTGCTGGTCTCGACCATAGCCAAAAACAAAGGGAATACCGCAATCCTGATGATCGATCTCGACAATTTTAAGCTGGTCAACGATCATTTGGGGCATGACATGGGCGACCAATTGTTAAAAAGCGCAGCTCACTGTATACGCTCGATCGCCCGCAAGGAGGATATCACGATCCGATTGGGCGGCGACGAATTTGTTCTCATTATGCCTTCCGCAAGCAAAATGCAGGCCGAGGATGCCGCAAGCAGGATCATCGAAGCGATCGTAACGTCTACCGCTCAAGAGTTCCAGCTGAAGGACGAGAAAGTAACGGTCAGCATCGGAATCTCGCTTTTCCCTGAGCATGGCGCCGATCCGGAAACCTTATGCAAGAAGGCGGATATCGCTTTATACGAATCGAAGGAAAGAGGCAAAAACCAATACCGGTTTTATCGCGAATCGAGCAAACAAGGGTAATCGTCCGTTACGCCCCGGTTTACCGGGAAGTCGAACGGATCGGCAGCATGTATACTTTTATGAGATTTTAAAAATTTCCTATAAAGCGCCGCCGTCACCTGTGATAGAATAGAAGAAAGCTCAAGTTGAACTCTTGCTTGAGTTTTTTTAAATATCAGCATTTATATGTTTCATGTTCCTTATGCCTGATATTTTATCGGTGAACACGCCTGACCTTATCTTAGGCTTACGAAGTCGCTTTCTTCGAAAGCGTTCGGGACGGCGAAACCGTTTATACTTGTTCGTTACACGCTCAACAGCATTCATATAACTCACAAGCACAACAGCTACGGAATGGAGACCCGTCTTGAAAACGTTTAAAAAGGTTTATATCGAAGTTACCAGCGTTTGCAATCTAGCATGCAGCTTCTGCCCGCAAACGGGACGGCAAGCGAAATTCATCCAGCTGGATGCATTCAACCGCGTACTGGACCAAATCAAGCCGCATACGAACCATATTTATCTGCACGTTAAAGGCGAGCCCCTGCTCCACCCGAAAATCGACGAGCTGCTCGACGCCAGCCATGCCAAGGGGTTCAAGGTCAACATAACGACGAACGGAACGCTGATTGTCAAAAACCGGCATAAGCTTCTGGGCAAGCCGGCGCTGCGCCAAATGAACTTCTCGCTCCATAGCTTCGACGGGCATGAGGGATCGGTCGACCGCGAAAACTATTTGGCCAACATTCTCGCCTTCGTCCGGGAAGCGGTCGAGCATAACGTCATCATTTCGTTCCGGCTGTGGAATCTGGATCAGGACAATGTGACGAACATGCAAAGAAATCGTAACCGCGAAACGCTCGAGGTTCTTGAGCAAGCCTTCAACCTGGACTTCAAGATCGAGGAAAAGGTAATGCCGGGCAGCGGGGTGAAAATTGCCAAAAACATCTATTTGAATCAGGAATACGAATTTCAGTGGCCTAGCCTGCAAGCGCCGGAGGACGACGGCAAAGGCTTCTGTCACGGGCTGCGCACGCAAGCCGGCGTTCTGGTCGACGGCACGGTCGTCCCTTGCTGCCTCGATGGCGAAGGAGTCATCAACTTGGGTAACGTTCATACGTCTTCTTTCTCGGAAATCGTAGAGAGCGAACGGGCGAACAATCTGTTTTACGGATTTTCGCGGAGAGAAGCCGTCGAGGAATTATGCAGAAAATGCGGATACAGACAGCGATTCGGCACATAGCCTGAATGAATGATCAAGCGTTCCGGCATGTAATCGTTTATCCGGTATCATGGAATCCGACAGGAGGTTCCCTTACTTGAGCAAGATAAAATACGCAGCGTTTGCCTCTGCGGCTGCAGCCGCTTTAATCGGCTTAGTCTTCGTCGCGATGAAGACGGATTGGCTTCCGGCAGGCAACAAATTGGGCGGACAGAGCACCGCTCAAGACGAGAGGCTGTCTCTTCATTTATTCATTAACGGACCGGCCGGCGCCGTGCTGCCGGATCGCAAGAACGATTTCGTCAGACAAGCGATCGAATCGAAATTTCACGTGGATTTGAAAGTAACGGCCATGGAGCCGGGGAACGAATACAATTCCAGGCTCGCTTCGCTGCTTGCCGCCAACGATCCGCCGGATGTGTGGCTCGGCATCAGCCCCGATGGAGGCGCTTCTTATGCGCTTGACAACGCGCTTGCGGATATGACGCTTTTCGTATCGCCGGCCACAATGCCGAATTATTTCAAGTATTGGATGAACGAAACGGAGCTTAAGCAATACCAGTTTCATAACAAGTTTTTTCGCGCGCCGATCCCTTATGACAAAAACTCGTACCGCGCTTATTACATTCGCCAAGATTGGCTCGACCGGCTCGGCTTGCCGATCCCGTCCACCTACGACGAATACTATCGCGTCCTGGAAGCGTTTACCAATGAAGACCCGGACGGCAACGGCAAAAACGATACTTACGGCTTCACCACCTCCGGCGGAGGAACGGCCATTTCCGCCGATTGGCCGGAATACGTGAAGAACGGCTTGCTGTTCCCTGCGTTCTACGACGGAAGCCGGCTTGTCGATATGCAGATGGATTTGCGCGTAGGCAGTGTAGCGGACGATATTTTGAAGGTTATGGACAAAGGACTTGTCGAACCCGACTGGTTTCTGAACAAGGGGCTCGATTACGTGGATAAAGCAGTACGCGGCAAAGCCGGAATCGTGCTTGGCAATACCGTCGATTTCGCCTTCGATTCCAACGCGAACAGCATACAAGCCAGAAGCAAGGCCATAGACCCTAAGGCCGAGTGGGTGCCGTTTAATCCGTTCGGCAATCAGCCGCTGAGGGCGGCGGTTACGCCGGAATATCCGTTCGTTTTCTCGAATAATGCCGCCGGGCTGAATCCCGAGAAGCTGAAGCGCATCGCCGCGATTCTCGACTGGCTGTGCGGGGAGGAAGGCTTTCTGCTGACCCATTATGGAGTCGAGGGCAAGCATTACAGCCGGAATGGCAGCGAGATCACGCTGAAGCCGCAAGTAATCGAAGAGGATATCGTCAATAAAGGCAATTTCCTCGCCATTTGGAGCTTTTTCACGCCGAATACTCCGCAGACGCTTGGTTTGAACGTGATCGATCCGAGAATGACGGAGCGCGACAAAACCATCTATCGCACGATTACCGGAATTCCCGTCTATGAAAGCGTGGGCACCACCTTGACCCCGCCGCTCGGCGTCAGTGCGGAAGCGATGCGCGCCAAGCAGAACGAGCTTCAGGTACAGATGCTGTTCAAGGACAAATCGGGGCAAAATTGGCCCGCCTACCGCAAAGACATTTTGGACAATTACAAAGGAAACGAGATTTTCAACCAGTATGAGGTCAAAATAAAAGCGGCCAAGGAAGGCAGGTAAAACGGGCGTCCGCCCCTCTCGCGGGCAATGCTTAGCTCGGCTGGTCCCATGGTCTCATGGAAATGGGTCTGGATATACAGCCGAAAATTCGTTATAGTAGTATACTATAGTAAACTTACCCTATCCCGCCGAAGCGTGTGGATGGGTTTTTCATTTGTTTGGAAGGAGTGAACGCATGAATAAGCAGCTAAGTGCCGCAGACCAGAAAAAGCTGCTGGTTGCCTTGAAAAAGATGGGCGAAGATTTTCAAGTTGGGCAGGACAAGGCGGAGGAAAAAAAATGGACCGATATCGAGGTGCCTCTTTCGCTCGCCGACGCTCTCGCGCGGTTGACGAAAACCGAGCTTTCCGCCATTCGCGTCAATTTGGATGTTAAAGGTGCCAGCGCACTCAACAAGAAAGAACTTAGCGCTTTATTGGCTCAGCATATTATTGAAGCGCTGCCCGCGCTTCTCTTGAGCTTCGACTTGACTCGCTATAACATACTAAAGCAGATTACCGCTTGCGGCGGTTTCGCAAACTTGCCTTTGGAACCGCGCCAAGTAAACTATTTTACCGAAAGAGGACTCCTTTTTCCCGGGAAATATAAGGAGCAAAACGTGCTTGTTTTGCCGGTCGAGGTTTTGAAAGCATTTGCCGCTTGCGACGATGCGTCCTGCGATGAAGCGGCCAGCCGCAACACGGAGCTTATCAGGCTCACTTTCGGGCTGCTTTACTACTACGGCACACTGAATATCGATCAGCTAGCCGAGCTGGCTGCTGCGCATACGGAAAAAGTTCCGAGTATCTTCGACTACCTGAACCTTATTAAAGACGCCGACCACTATTATAAATACAACATAAAGGGAGATTCCGCCGGCTACTCCCACGGCAAAGCCTCGAACGCGGAGAACGTCAAAAAAGAACAGGAAGCCAGAAAAGAGCTACCATTCTATCCGTTCACCAAGGAGCAGCTTCTGCTTGCAGGCGAGCCGGGATTCGTAGACCGAAATTCGGCCTATCAGGCTTTTGTCGATTTTATTGACGGCAACTATAAAATAAAGCGTGAAGAAGCGGACGAGCTTATCCAAGAATGCGTCTTCGCGGTGCAAAACGACCGGACGCCGAATCAGCTGTTTCAGTATTTGCAGGAGTTTCTGGAAATCGGCAGCCTCGAGATGACGAAGGCGTTCATGGAGCACATCGTTCAGCTGCACAATCATACAAGGCATTGGGCGCTCAAAGGCCATACGCCGAACGAGCTCTCTCCGGAGCCAAGCAAGGTGCTCGTACAAGCGCCTCCGGGCAATGGGAAGGTTATCGATTTCACCGCCAAGAAAAAAATCGGCCGCAACGACCCTTGCCCTTGCGGCAGCGGCAAAAAGTTCAAGAAGTGCTGCGCGAATTAGGAGCATTTCAACTGAGCTTTAGATACATGCATGCTCCGTGCCGCTGATGATCCTTGTTCTGGCGAGTCAATGAGGCAAACACAACTATTAGTGAGGCAAACAAAACTGTTTCTTACTAAAACACCGTGTTCGGACGAGTTAATGAGGCAAACACAACTATCAGTGAGGCAAACAAAACTGATAGTGGCGTTTGCCTCACTATTCGGTCGGAACGAGCGTTTTACAGGTGGAATAGTGAGGATAGCCTCATAAACAATAAGGTTTTATCCACTACGCGCTCAGTCCAGGCAAACAGTTACGATTTCCGTGTTTGCTTTCGTAACCGTGTTTTCAACCCTAGTTTTAGACTTGATCGCCAACTAACTGAGTGCAAACCTTATTCCATCCTATTTCGTACTTCCGGTAATTGGCTAATATATTCGATATTGGCTTATTATACCGTCCAGGATCGAAATAGCCGCTGTCTCAAAAGGGCGTTCCAAGTGAGTCAATCCCAAAAGATGTGCAAAGACGCTTCCAAAACCACTGTAATAGTGGATGGAAGCGTCTTTTTCATGCAACATTCATATTGATGCGGGATATTCAAAGCTCAAAATTGACTTTTGGGTTAGCCCCTTGGCATGCATTTATTATGGAGCAGCTATACGGCGTGTGCGAAGCACTACTTGGCTCCCGCCGCTTTCAAGGCTTCCGCCATCTCCTTATAGCCCCGTGTCTGGGCATGCTTGAGCGGAGAAACGCCGTCGCCATCAGCCAAGTTTACGTTTGCGCCATGCTCGATCAGCAGCTTGACGATCGTTTGATGATTTTTCCCGCCGTCGCCGAGAATGATCGCTTCCAGCAATGCGGTCCAGCCCAAATTGTTGACATGATCCAGGTTTACATCGGAAGCGGCAAGCAGCTCTTGCACGATATCCACATGTCCCCGGTCAGCGGCCGGAATGAGCGCCGTTCCGCCGAAACGGTTCGTGATCTTCGTGTCGGCTCCCGCCGCGATCGAAGCTTTGACAAAATCAAGCATGCCTTCCGCTCCGGCATACAAAAGCGGATTGTCCGAGCGGCTGTCGCGAATGTTAATATTCGCGCCTTTCTCGACCAGTAAGTTGAAGACCGGAAGCTGCTTCGTGTGCACGGCAATCATAGCCGACGTTCTTCCCCGTTCGTCCGTCGCGTCAATGTCCGCGCCGTCCGCGAGCAGCTTCTCGATCGTCTCCTTATCTCCTTTAGCGGCGGCTTCCAGCAAAGCTTGGTTCATTTTATCCATCTCCATCTTGGCGGATTGGGCCGCTTGCTGCCCCTCATCGTGCAAAAGGGGAGCGACATTCATCCGGCACCCGGATAAAACGAGGACTAACGCCAAGACGACGAAGCGCAGCATAGCGAACCAGCACCTTTCTTAAAATATGGGAATTTATAAGCACTCCGCGCCCGAAACCCGCCATGAAATAAGTTCGGACTAGTGTCGTCGAATCGACATTTCATTCATCATGGCCTTGCGGAACGACGGAGCGCCTGCAGCATTACTTCCCGGTCAAGCTAACTTGCGATGCCGTCGCCCAAGCTCCGACAGGAGCTACCGAGTACGTCGTACCGGAAGTCAGTTTGCCGTCCTTCTGAATATCGAATACGCCTACGGCGCCTTTACGGCTGGAATATTTGTACGTAGCAAGAAGCTTATCGCCGTTCGGAGCCGTCAATTCGACGCTGCGTCCCGAGAACAGCTCGTCGCCCGGATCCTGGGACAGCGTAACGTTGATCGAAACGTCGCTCGTCGCCTCGGCGCCCGTAACTTGCAGCGATGCGATTTCTTGCGCAACGAAAGTCGGATTTGCAATGGAAGCCCAATCGGACGTTACCGTATATTTTACGCCCGGCGTCAAAACTTGACCTTCAGGCAGACGGAATTTCGGTTCTTGCTTGCCGTCCGTCGATTGCGTAAACGGTACGTATTTCGCGATAATCGGCTGGCCGCCTTCCGGCGTAATCGTTACTTGTCTGGCTTGCATGGAAGAAATGACTTGGTACGTTTGGCCGTTTGCCTTGTTATTGTCGTCCAGCACGAACGCATTGGCGCCGCGGCCTCCGCTGTATGCGGAAATGATATAGCCGTAGTCGACGACTCCGTTCGCCTTGAGCGCTTCGATCTCGAACGTATCGTTCGTCACTTGGCTCGCCGTCGTCATTTCCAGCTTCGTTCCGCTGCCGGTAAAGCTGCCCTCATTTTTGCCTTTGTACGTCAGGTTATACTTCGTGCCTTCTTTTTGCACCGATGTAGGAACGATGTATGTGGCAATCGAGCCGGTTTTCAAACGCGGCATATTCGTCAGGGTTAAACCGTCATTGAACACGAAGTCTTCCTTAGCTTTGGCAAACGCCTCATCGTCAGCCGTCAACGGTGCGTCGAAGGTGACGACAAGCGTAATCGCGTTTAATACTTCTACGCTCTTGATTTTCGCGTTCTCGGAAGGTATCGCTTTGCGCGACGTATGGAGCAGTTGGATCGCTTCGCCGCGGGATGCCGACTGGCTTGCCGAAACTTGCTGGCTCATCCAGTATTGTACGGATTTGACGTCGCGCTTCAGCGCTTTGGATACGATCTGGACAAGCTCGTCGTCGCTTACCGCTGCGCTTGGGTTGAACGCTCCATTGTCCGCCTGCATAATGCCTTGTCCGACCGCTTCCATGACGTAGTCGTAGTACCATTCCTTCTCACTGACGTCCGACAAAAGGGCCTGGCCTTCGGCTTTGCCTTGCAGATCGAATGTTTTGACAACCAGCTTGGCAATTTCGGCGCGGGTGATTTGATTTTGTTCCCTGATCGAACCGTCTTGGTAGCCGTGCAGCACGCCAAGCTTAATCAGATCGTTAATTGCCGCTTTGAGGTCTTGATTGGCGGAAACCGCTGCAACTGCGTTCGTATCGGAAGCGGCTTGCGCATTCATCACCGCGAAAGGCAAAGATGTCGTACCGATTGCCGCCGCTAACAGAACTGCCGCTATTTTTTGCTTATGATTTTTCATTGTTGGATATCCTCCTCGAATTCCGTAATTGTTTGCTGCCTACAACTACATGATAGAGGATACATGTGAACGGCCCAGAAACGAACTATTAATAATTTATAAACGAGAGCTTAATTCTCCTTGAACGACATCGTTTATACGGTAAAACGATAGCCTGCTCCCCAAACCGTTTCGATATATTGCGGGTTGGACGGATCGATCTCGATCTTCTCCCTCACACGACGGATATGCACCGTAACGGTTGCGATATCGCCGTTCGAATCCATTCCCCAAATTCGTTCGAATAAATCCTCTTTGCTGAATACCCGGTTCGGACGGCTGGCCATAAACTCGAGCAGATCGAATTCCCGCGCCGGAAGCAAAACTTCCTTATTCCGGACGAATACTCTGCGGGAAGCTTTGTCGATGACGATACCCCGGATATGGATTTCTTCGTTCTTGGGGCGCGGCTCCTGCTTGCCAAGCAGACGCTCGTATCTGGTCAAATGCGCCTTCGCTCTTGCGACAAGCTCGCTTGGACTGAACGGCTTCGTGACATAATCGTCGGCTCCGAGCTTGAACGCCCTTATTTTATCGATTTCCTCTTTCTTCGCGGATACGATCAGAATGGGAACCTCCTTGGCCTCCCTGATCCGCCGGCAAAGCTCAAATCCGTCCATCCCCGGGAGCTGCAGATCGACGATAACGAGGCTGTACTCCCCCTGCAAGGCAAGCTGCAGCCCCGCGTCGCCCGTATGGCATAACTCTACGGCAAAACCGTTCAGTTCAAAATAATCCCGCTCAAGCTGAGCGATAGTCGTTTCGTCCTCAATGATCAGTATGCGAGTCACGCTGCCCGGCACCTCCCTGGTTCGTTGTCCGTTTCAAGGTAAAAAACAAGCTCGTTCCGGTTCCCGGCTCGCTTGTAGCCCATATGCTGCCCCCATGCCCCTCGATAATTTGCCGGGCGATGGCAAGCCCCAGCCCGCTCCCCCCGGTCGAGGAATTGCGGGAAAGCTCGGTCCGGTAAAACCGTTCGAAAATATGAGGAACGGCTTCCGCCGGAATGCCGATGCCGTTATCCTTGATTTCAACCGTGGCCCAATCGGAATCCGCCTGAAGCGAAATCCGGATCACTTTAAGCGGCTTATTCGCATATTTAATGGCATTCTCGATAATATTAAGCAGCGTACGTTTTATTTTTTCCAAATCGGCGACAACCTCGACGTTTCCATGAGCCTGCCGTTCCCATTCGAGCGTGACATCTTTTTTCTCCAGATCGAACTGCAGCTCCTCGGTGAAATCGTCCAAAAACGCTGCGATATCCACGTGATCCATCGTAAACGGTTCCTGCTTGATATCCAGCTTGGAGTAAAGAAACAGCTCGTCTACAAGCTTGTCCATGTCGACCGCTTTGGCGTAGATGATGTTGACGTACGTCTCCATTTTTTCGGGCGTATCGGCAACCCCGTCGCGTATCCCTTCGATATAGCCCTTAATGTTCGTAATCGGCGTACGCAAATCATGCGAGATATTCGAAATCAGCTCTTTCCGGTTCTCCTCGTACTGCAGCCGAAGGCTGACGGACTCCTGCAGCCGCTGCCTCATTTTCTCGAACGCCTCATTCAGCTTCCCGATCTCATCCTTCGAATGCAAATCCAGCTTGAATTGAAGATTTCCGTCCTCAATCCGCTCCGTGAAGCTTCTAAGCTTGTTCAGCGGCTTGACGACGCTTCTCGTTATCCAGCGGTACAGCAAAACGTTGGCCACAACCAGGACGCCGACCAAAATCAAGGTCAGTACGGGCAGGAGCCTTCGCGTCAAGCCGACAAAGGGGCTGCGCTCCCGGAAGACGAATAAGCTGCCTTTTGCTCCGTCAGTATATTTAAAATCGAACTTGGCATACGCATAAAACCGTTCTCCGATATAAAACGTGCTCCGAATCTGGTTGTTATTCAGATCGTATGGAGGCAGCCCCTGATAAAACTCCGGCAGGACATGTGTGATCGATTCATAGGCATGATTGCTTTCCCTCCGGACGTAAAGGCCGGCTTTCTCCGATCTAAGCTCGTAATCGTATTCGCGCATCAGCTTCTGGTCCTGCAGCTTATCCGGATCGTTCTTCGCCAAATATTTCAGCTCCAGGAAAATCGATTCCTCCTGCTCAGTCAGCGGATTCAACTGATAATGCAATTTATAGAAGTCGCGGAAATTACGAATATCCCCTGTCGAAACAACGGTAAAAAGCAGCGCCGTCACTACGAACATAACAAGGCTGATAACAAGCATTCCGGTGTAAGACAATAATAATTTTAAGCGGATGGACATGGGTTCACCTCTCATTCTCCTGACATGCTCCATTATACACAAGCGGCGGGACGGGCAACCCTTCTTTCGGTTTGCGCAGCGTCATAGCCGGCTTTACATGACTTTGCCAGACATCTTATCATTACTTCAATCCCCGAGTCTAGCGAAAAATCGCGCAATCGGCTCTAAGCCCGTATATGCGAAAAGCCCCCAATGACGGCTTTGTCATAGGAGGCTTTGCCTGCTGATAGAGCTATTTTAACGGAATAACCCACGGTCCTTGAATCAATATGCGAGGCTCTTTCAAATAAAACGCAATTTCTTTCTCACCCGGCAAAACGGGAAGATTCAGCTCGACGATTTCCTGCGACGATTCATTGATCCGCCAGCTATAGCTTTTTAGATCGGGATCTTCCCTGTCGACAAGGAAGCTTTGCAGCGTCTCCTCGCCGGCCGCATCGAAATGGACGTTTACGCCGATTCGTACATTGTTCTCGTCCGTACGCTCGATCTGCGTGAACGTTACCGGGAAACCTGCGAGCGTAACCGTTTCGTTCAGCGGAGCGAAGCCTTCCGCAGGAACGGGCAGCTTGACTTCCAGCTCGGCTGCTTGCCGATCGACGACGCGAATATACGGCATCGTCAAAGTCAATTCGCCAATCCGTTGCAACGGATGCTTGAAGAGGAGCTCCTTTGGACGCAAAAAGCCGGTATCCTCGAGAATAGGTACTTCCGCGCCTTGACCGTCGCGCAGCTCGAGACGGACATTGCCGGTAATCGTCTCCTTGCCGAAGGACTCGATTTGCCGCCCTTCCGGAAGCCGGGAAAGGAGCGTAATTTTCGTCGTTTCCTCATCGATCGGCGTATCTACGGCAACGATTTGGATGCCGGCGCGTTCGGCCGAATGCCCGAGCTCCTGAAGGGCGTCGGATTCTTTCGCCGGTTTCAGCTTAAGAGGCCCTATAACCATATCGGGCAGTTGAAGCGTTATTTCTTCGGCTGCTGACAGCTCAATCGGGTTCGGATAATAATAGGTGCCCTGCCAGATGTTTGAGTTAACCAAGGTGGAAAAAGTAAAAGGATACTCGCGGCCGTCACCCGTTTTCAGCTGAAATTCCCGAATCTGAGGCGTATTCGTTCCGAGCAGGGTAATAATCGTCTGGTTTGGCTCAAGCATGACGGCTTCAACCGTTATTTCCCCTTTGCCTGACGCCACCTTAACCGGCGTCTCAAGCACATACGCAGGCTTGTCGGCGTCGCCTTCCTGAACGATGCCCAAGCCGGGAATAAACTGCAGCATTTTTCGCAGCTCCGCTTTCACATCCGTTGTGAAGCTCAGACCCACCGCAAGAATAAGCAATGCCGCCGCCGCTATCGCTACTTGCCAGAGCCGCCGGAACGGACGGACAGGCCGGGGAGCGGACGGATGAGCCGTGGAAGGTTCGTGCATGGGCTGACGGGCGAGCAGATCCGGCCGTTCGTCGGCCGGATGAGCCGGAGCCGGTGCCGCGTGCGGTTCGTGCATGGGCTGTCGGGCGAGCAAGTTCGGCTGTTCATCGGCAGGTTGAGCCGATGCCGGTGCCGCGTGCGGTTCGTGCAAGGGCTGTCGGGCGAGCAGGTTCGGCCGTTCATCGGCCGGTTGAGCCGGAGCCGGTGCCGCGTGCGGTTCGTGCAAGGGCTGTCGGGCGAGCAGGTTCGGCCGTTCATCGGCCGGTTGAGCCGGAGCCGGTGCCGGAGCTATTCCCAGCTTGGCCCAAGTTTGCCTCTTGATCCGGAGCAGCGTTTCGGCATCCGGCTTCCCTTCACCGGGGGCTTCCACGTCTCCGAGCTCGCTCAGCTTCTCTTCTTCAAGCCCGTCGAGCAGACGGAACATCGTCTTTTCGCTGGAATCGTTCATGCTTATCCTCCTTTCAGGACATGAGCCAAGCTTTGTTTAAGTGTTGTCCGGCAGCGGTACAGCCGGTTTTCGACAGCCTTCTTGGTCAGCCCGAACTCCGCTGCGATATGGTCAAGCGTCTCGTAGTAAATATATCGTTTGCAAAACATGCTCCTGTCCGGCTCCGGTAAACGGGCGATCGCATTTATCATCTCCTGCGACTCTTCCCGTGAAAGAAAAATGTCCTCCACCCCCGACGGAGACGCCGGATCAAGCTGCAGCGTTACCGTTTCAACCCGCTTTTGCAGCTTGCGTCTATAGTCAAGGGCCTTGTATTTGGCCAAAATAAGCAGCCACGTTTTCAAGGAGCCTTTCGCGCTGTCGTATTCCTCCACTCTTTCCCAGGCTGCAACAAAAGCATCGCTGCAGCACTCCTCTATATCCTCCTTATGAGCGATCCCTTCGAGTATCCGCTGAATAAGACCATGAAGATGTCCGCCGTAATGGTCCATAACAAACTCCAAAGCGTAAGGATTGCGCCGCTTAAGCTCGCTCTCGACATTTTGCTCCGATATTTCCATAGCTGCCTCCTTTCTTCCGCTTGAGCGTCTCTATAAGTTACTACGTCCGTTTATTGAGAAAACACTCAAACGCCAGTCGAAATAAACCGGCGCAATGCAAAACAACCGACCGGAATGATAAAGCATTGGGCCGCTAAATCGACTAAAATCAAGACAGACGAATCAATCCGTTCCGAAGGGGGCAAGCCGCATGATGAATAAATGGTACAACCGATTGGTAGTATCCTACTTGCCGATTTTTCTCGTCATCGCCATCGTTCTGATCCTCATTTCTTTCTTCGCGCTCAGCGATCTGGCCCGCAGGACGACGCTTCATTCCAACGACGTGTTCGGCCGGCAAGTGCTGCGCACGGTCGACAACGACCTGCGCGCGATCGATAACGCAATGTTGAGACAGCTGTTCGCGACCGACTTGGTTCAGCGTTTCGCCATGGCTAGCGGCAAAACGACGGACCCCGCGCCTTATGAGCTGTTCGTTTCGCTGCAAAATATGAAATCCAGCTACCCCATGATCGATTCCGTATACGTGATGCGGAAAGCCGACGGCATGTTCGTCAGCGATACGAGCTTCGAGCATCGGGATCGCGTCTCCGACCGCGAATTTATCGACCATGCGCTGGAAACGCAGGACCGCTTGATATGGAGCAGCGCGCGCGAGTATCCGAGCTCCTCCGCCGAGCCTTCGCGAACCGTCGTCTCGCTGGCCAAAACATTCCCTTTCTTCGACGGCGGCGTCATCGTCGTCAACGTTCGCGTCGACGATCTCCGGCTTTTGCTGAAGGAGCTGGTCGGCCCGAACATGAACATCATAACGTTCTTCGATCAAGGCGGAGCCCGGATTACGGGGACGGCCGCCGAATCGATCGACTCGCTGCGACTCAAGTCCGATTATACCGGCTGGGAGATGACATGCGGGGTCAAATATATAAGCGTCGTTCATACGATGTCCGGCATCACTTTGCTGCTCGCCGGTTTGGCAGCGCTTTCGGTCGCGGGAGGCATATTGTGGATCATGATCGCCAGCCGGCGGAACTACGCGCCAATCCGTAAAATTATGACCAAAATCGATATGCCGGAAACCTCTCACATGACATCGAAGCGAAATCAGGGCGACGAATTCACGGCGATCGAGCAAACGATCGAACGGATGCGGGAAAACACCGGCAAGCTGGATAAGCTGCAGGAGGAGCATCGGGTGACAGGGCGCCGGCTGGCGTTTCTCGACTTGCTCGAAGGCCGGCTTCGGACGGACGAAAAAACGGAGAGCAGCCTGGAGATGTGCGGCTTATCGATGCAATTCGAGTGGATGTCGGCAGCTGTAGCCGAGATCGACAAGCAGCGGCATTTTGCCGACGTTTATCCTGAGCGCGACCGGGAGCTGCTTAAATATGCTTTCCAGACTTGCCTTCGCGAATTGAGCGCGGAGCGAGGCCTCTCCGTCTGGTGCGAATGGCTCGCGTCCGGGCGGCTGTGCCTTCTTGCGCAAGCCTCCGGCGAAGACCCGGAAGCGCTGAACGAGCGGCTGACCCTGCTATGCCATACGCTGCGTGAATGGACGCTGCTCAACCTGCCTTTTACGGTCACAATCGGCATTGGCGATTCGGTCGACGACCTGGATAAGCTTCCGTTCTCCTACGAAAAGGCGCTGCATCGGGTCAGCTGCAAATCTTCGCTTGGCGGCAATCGCGTCATTACGGAAGCCGACCTCGCCTCGCGGCCGCAGCTGGATTTGTTCCAAAGCGTGCAAATGATCCGTCCGCTCGCCCATTCGGTCAGAACCGGCGACAGCAGCTTGGGGTCTCAACAGGAGCGCCTCTTCCGCCAATTGCGGTGCGGCGTTTTTTCCCACGACGAATTGATCAGCATCATGAACTATACGCTTTACTCCATCCATCGGGAGGTGTGGGAGCAATCCGAGGCGCTTGGGAGACTATGGGAGTCGGAGGCACAGCCGATTCTCGTCTCCATGCTGGATTGGGCGGAAACGATCGACGAGATGGACCGCTGCCTGCAGGGCGTGCTGGAAGATTTTGCGCTGAAGTCCGTCCAAGTGCGCGAGCACCGCAGTTTATCCGCGACCATGAACAAAATTCGCGCTTATATCGACCAGCATTACGCCAATCCGAACATGTCCTTGACTCACCTGGCGCATGTATTCGGGATGAATCCTTCCCACTTGAGCCGTTTTTTCAAAGAAGAGCTTTCGATCAATTTCACCGACTATTTAATCGACCTCCGCATGAACGGCGCCAAACGGCTGCTGACCGAAACGGACGGCTCCATCCAGGACATTGCCGAAACGGTCGGATACACGACGGCGATCGCGTTCATCCGCGTGTTCAAGAGAAGCGTCGGCATGACCCCCGGCATGTACCGCAAAGCGGAATCGACCGGTTGAGGACGGAACGAAGGCCCCGCCGCTCGCAACCCGCAGTGACTCGAAGCGATTGGCTATTATACAAACTGCAAAATTCCAGCAGCTCCCGGCGCGCGGCTGGGCGATACGCATCGACTGTCGGCCGCAAACCACGGAGCTTTTGCAAAAACGGTTTACCACATATTCGGTTTATGCAAAATCCGGTTTATGTCAAAAATAAAGTTTATTGACCATACCGCCGCTCGACTCTATTGTTTAGGGCAGGACGCGCGTCCCCCTAACTACAATACAAAGGTGGTTGAACAATGTCCCAAACCAATTTTGCGAGAAAAAAACCGATCGCAGTCTTCATCGTTTTGCTTGCTCTCCTTGTGAGCGCTTGCTCGAATTCCGGTACGACCGGCAATGGCTCGAGCAGCAGTCCTGAAGGCTCCGCCAAAGGCAAAAAAGCCGTATCCCTTACGTACGCCGCCTGGTATCAGCCTTATGCGGATTGGATTACCGAAAGAGCTGTAGCTTATCAGAAGCTCCATCCCGAGTTGGACTTCAAAGTAACGACAAACGTATTCCCATGGGCCAACTACTGGGAGAAGCTGCTCGCGCAAGCGGCCGGCAAAGATTTGCCGGATATTTTCGATATGAACGGTCCGAATTTCGCCGATTATGTCACCAAGGGGCAGCTCTCCAGCTTGACGCCTTATATTACAAGCAACAATTATAACGAAGCCGATTTCGTTACTTCCATCCAAGACTTGTACAAATATAAAAACGAGCCGTACGGCATTTCGGCGGCTATGGACGGAAACGGCATTTTTTATAACAAAAAAATATTCGACGACAATAAAATCCCCTATCCGGACGATACATGGGACACTAATAAATTCCGCGAAGTGGCGAAGCAGCTGACGAAGCCGGGAAGCGTCTGGGGAACCGCGGTCTCTCTGGATGTGCTCAGCGCCCAAAATTGGCTGCTCTCGAACGGCGGCAAAATATACAATGACGACAAAACCGCATCGCTGCTGGAATCCAAAGAAAATATCGACACCTTGCAGTGGCTGCAGGATCTCGTCTTCGTCGACAAATCGGCTCCCGACAAAACGGCCGCTCCCGACGGCAACCTTGTCAATCTGTTCATCGCCGGCAAAATCGCCATGCTCCCGACCGGCAGCTCTCTTGTCGGAACACTGAAGAGCTCGGACGCCACGATCGATTGGGATGTCGCCCCTTGGCCGAAGGGCTCGCAAGGCATTAAAGTCGTGACCCACGGACCGGCTCGCGTCGTTGCCGCCAACAGCAAGCATAAGGACGTCGCGGCCGATTTCGTTCTGTTCCTCGGGCAGAAGGATAGTCTGGTCGAGTTTTCCAAATCGAACATCAGCAGCCGCAAAGATTTGCAGAGCAATTTCATTCAGTTCAATCCCGATAAAAATTTGAAGGCGCTGATCGACTCCACCGCATTGGCCACCATTTATCCGGCTACGACGAATTTTTCGCTATGGAACAACGAGGCGACGAAACAGGGCGATCTCCTCTTGCTGAACCAGACCAAACCGGCAGACGCGCTGAAGGCGGTCAGCGTCAAATTGACCGAAGCGCTGAAAGCTACGAATAGCGGGAAATAATCCATGCCTAGTCCGCTTGAGCTTCAAACGCATAAATCCGTAAAAAGAGGAATTCCGGCTTTCCGGCGGGATACGTTCTGGGCGTGGGGGATGTTGTCCCCTACGCTGGCCGGACTCCTTCTTTTTCTATGGGGGCCTCTCCTGTATGCCGTTGCCCTGGGTTTTTATCAATGGGATATATTGACCCCTAAAGTGTTCGTAGGCGCAGAAAACTATCTCAAGCTGTTCCGCGACCCTATGTTTTATCACTCGCTTAAAATTACCTGTTATTATGTGCTGCTGTTCGTTCCTTCGACAGTCGCCGTATCGCTCGTGCTGGCCGTGCTGCTTAATAAAATCCGGTTCGCGGTTTTCTTCCGGACGTTGTTCTTTATGCCCTCCGTCAGCATGACCGTCGCCACATCGCTCGTTTGGCTGCTTATCTACAATCCGCAATACGGCCTGATCAACTCGGCGCTCGACTTGTTCGGCTTGCAAAAGCCGGGCTGGATTTACGATCCCCAGCTTGTCGTGCCTTCCATCGCCTTGATGGCGTTGTGGTCCGGCTCGGGGTATACCGCCATTTTTTATTTGGCGGCGCTGCAGAACATCCCGAGGGATGTGTACGAAGCCGCCGAAATCGACGGAGCGACAGCCTGGCGGAAGCTTTGGAATATAACCGTTCCGCTTGTGTCGCCGACAACCTTTTTCCTCTTGATCGTCAATCTGATCGGCTCCTTCCAGGCATTCGACACGTTCTACGTCATGACCAAAGGCGGGCCCGGCGATTCGTCGACTACACTCTTGTACTACATTTATGAGAACGCCTTCCGCAGCTACAATATCGGATATGCCAGCTCTTTGTCGACCGTGCTGTTTCTCGTCATCATTCTGATTACGATCGTCCAATTCCAGCTGCAAAAAAAATGGGTGTTTTATGAACGATAAGGAGGGGGAAACCCGATGCCGGCCGCCAAAATTACCGGAAAAATCGCGCTTTACGTCGTAGTTTCCGCCATTTCTATTGGCATGACCATCCCGTTTCTCTATATGCTGACGTCTTCGATGAAGACGACTCCCGAAACGCTGCAATTCCCGCCCGTATGGCTCCCCAAAGCGTGGATCTGGGAGAACTACATTCAGATCTGGAAGCAAACCGAGCTGTTCCAATGGTTCCGCAATTCGCTGTTCGTCGCCTCGGCGCGGGTGGCGTCGCAGGTCGTCACTTGCTCGCTTGCGGCTTACGCTTTCTCCTTCCTGCATTTCCGGGGCAAGCATATCGTGTTTCTCTGCACGCTGGCCGTGCTGATGGTGCCTCATCAAGTCGTCATCATTCCGCAGTTCCTGCTGCTCAAGGAATTCGGCTGGCTCGACAGCTTCAAGGGTTTGATCATTCCGTCCATGGTCGGGGCGTTCTCCATCTTTTTGTTCCGCCAGTCATTCATGACGATACCCTCGGAAATGATCGAAGCGGCCAAGCTCGACGGCTGCAATCCTTTGTCGACGCTCGTGCGCATCGTTATGCCCAATTCCAAGCCGGTGCTGACGACGATGATTCTCGTGACGTTTCTGTCGCACTGGAACGACTTCATGTGGCCGCTCATCATCACCAAGTCCAAAACGATGATGGTGCTGCCGGTCGGCATGGCCAACATGGTCGGCGAATTCGGCACCGATTGGCCCATGCTGATGACCGCCGCGACCTACGCCACCCTTCCGATCATCGTGCTGTTCGTGTTCGGACAGCGCTATTTCGTCGAAGGCATGCTGACGGCGGGGATTAAGTAGTTGTTGGAGTGCAGAGTCAGGCCTGCGACTTAATGGAGCTGACCGGAAGGTAAATGCGGAATGGGCAGTCCTAGACAGAGAAGCCTCCAAACCACTGCTATCGTGCGGATGGGGGCTTCTCTGTCTGCTAATTGAGAAAATGATATTGGGAACGCCCTCATGTCGATGCCCGGCCTAGGCCTAGATGGAAAAACTCCAGTTATTTTTTCTGAAAAAGTGAAAAATCGGCATCTACATGGAAATACTGCAGCTATTTTTGTTGATTCTATCAAAAAATAGCCGAAACGATGAAAATACCTTCACATTTTCCATCTAATTGCTTCAAAAGGGGTGACGGCAGGGAAATAGATGTAGAATTTCCAGTTTCCCTACCATTTGATGGCCATTTGGTTAAGCCCTTTTCTTTACCAGGTACCGAGTGTTTCCACTAATCATCTCTCCGGACTGCGTTCCACCCTATTTTTGGTATAATGAAGATAACATCTCTGGCAGTGCGCAGCTTTGGGGTTGAAGGCCCAAAAGATGGATCACCGGCTGGTAAATTGGCTGATGTTCATTAACGGCACACCCAAAGACAGATGGGAGGAATTAGCAATGGATACACCAGGCTTGAAAAAGGCGATGACGACACTGGAGTTTCTTAGTCAGAATAAAGAGGCGCGAATGCTTTACGAGATGAGGAAAAAAGCGCTTCTTGATGAACGTTCCGCGTTGGATTATGCGGAAACGCGAGGACGAGAGGAAGGCAAGCTGGAAGGTAAGTTGGAAGGCAAAGCAGAGAGAGATAAAGAAATTGTAGCAAGCATGTTGAAAAAAGGCTTATCTATTTCACTTATTGCTGAAGTGACAGGCTTGTCTTCTACGGACATTGAAGAGCTAGACAAGCGGCTGCAATGAGAACCTAAGAGTATAAACCAGCTCCACGCAAAAAAAAGCTTTCGACTCCACTTTACCTGTGGATTTGAAAGCTTTTTATTTGACCATCTAAGACATAAACTCCGACAGTTTAACTTTTCGTATGCGAAGTCTTCGTAGGCAGAAGCCTTCATCCGCATGTCCAGCGGCATAAGCCAGTAATACGGAATCATCAACGAAATGAATAGCGGTATAACAATATCCCGATCGCTCGTTTGTCTCCATGGCAAATTCCTCTTCCCAAGTCTTTCCTTCATCGCGGCTGATCGCTCCGACAAGCGGCGAACGTCCCCCGGAATGTCGCTCATAAATGCGTGTTTGATAAGTCGGAATTGGGTTCCAAACAGCCAATAGGACGTTATTCTTTTGTTGGATCCGCTTCATGGAAAGCGGTGAACTGGGCGAAGTGAATATCGAGGGCGTCGGCACACTCCAGGTCTCCCCTCCATCAACCGAAAACGACTCGTATTGCCGGCCAAGATCCGTTCGGATCCAAGCCCAGAGCGTGCCATTCATCAGCTCGACGACTCCAGGCTCGTCGAAGCCCGCTTCCGACCATGCAACAGGAAGAGCATGAAAGGAGCGAGACTCCCGCCATGTAACGCCATCATCATCGGACAGGCAAAACATCAGCATCGCGCGAGGATCCCATGAACCTAAATCTGCCGTATTGTTACCCTGCATCCGAAAATAACATGCCGGTACGACCAGTCTCCCGCTTGATAGTCGAATCACCCGATCATTATTGACGTTATAATATCCCGGCCCCGGCATACAGCAAACCGCTTCGCTCCAAGTTTTCCCTTCATCCGATGACCTTCGTAAATAAAGCCTGGTATCATGAAAGCCATATCGAATCAAATGGAATAACCCGATATCCTC
Organism: Paenibacillus contaminans; assembly: GCF_003285015.1. Taxonomy (GTDB): domain Bacteria; phylum Bacillota; class Bacilli; order Paenibacillales; family NBRC-103111; genus Paenibacillus_V; species Paenibacillus_V contaminans. The sequence continues at coordinate 190,956 of NZ_QMFB01000005.1, forward strand.
GTTTGCAAGACGCAGTAAGCTAACGCTCATTATATTCAAAGCATCATATTCTGTCGGGCTTGCGATGATCTCATCCTCGGACCAACTATTCCCTTGGTCAGACGAATACCTTTTGGCGATTAAAGCAAAAGCATAATCGTCTTCGGTTTCGCCTACAAAGCGGCTATAAACGAACATCAATCGGCCGTCTTTCAAGTCTATAAAAGAACCCTCGCTATTGCGCGGATTATCCTCCGTCGGAGAAAGCTCCATTACGACTTTTCCGAATGTTCCATTCCTCATCCTGAAAACCTCCAATGTAATCTGTGCATTGAACCGTCTACATCTTTACCGAACCGGAGGACAAGCCTTCAACAAACTGTTTACTGGCAAACGCAAACAACAACACGAGCGGCACTGATGCAATGGCATAACCTGCGAACAACGAGCCGTAGTCCGTCTGTTTTTGGGTGAAATAAAGGAGTCCGACAGGTATGGGCTGAAGCTTGATGCTGTTCATCACCATGATCGGCCACACATATTCGTTCCAGGTCGATAAAATATTTAACATCGCCAATGTCCCGATTATGGGCTTCGACAACGGCACGACGATACTAAGCAGAACTTTGGCCTCCCCTGCACCGTCCATTCTCGCCGCTTCAAACATCTCTTCCGACAAAGATGCAAAGAAAGAGCGTAATACGAAGATACAAAACACTTGACCCCCGGCAATATACGGCCCCCATAATCCAAGCCAGTTGTTGAGGATATGCAGTTTGATAACAATCCCAAAAAGCGGCACTAAGGTTAGAACGCTCGGAATCATCAATAAGGAAATAATCAAAAAGTAGATCTGTTCCTTGAGGAAAAACCGCATTCGGGCAAGCGGATAAGCGGCTAGACAGGAAACGATAATCACGCCGACGACAGTTACACCGCTTATGATAAAGCTATTTAAGATAAATCTCTGAATCTGATGCCAGGCTTCCGTGTAGTTTTCCAGATGCAGCGGAAACGTGAGTACCCAACGGTGGGTCGCAAACTGTTTGGCATCCTTAAAAGAGATCAGCACCAGCATGATAAACGGAATGAACGTCAGAAGTCCAAGGGCAGCTAGAACGACATGTTTAATCCCTGAACGATAGGTTAACTTATTCATGGTCTCTTACCTCTCTTAATTCTGATCGAACTCCGTGGACGATTTCAGAAATGTATTGTTGATCACCGTGAGGATGAAAATCATAATAAATAACACGACGCCAATCGCACACGCGAACCCCATCTGACTATTGGTCACCGCTTCGCGATACATGATATAACCTGGAACGGTTGTCGTATTAGCCGGCCCTCCATTGGTAAGAACGAGCTGCAGACTAAACGTTTGCAGCACCGAAATAATCGTTAAAATCATGATCAGTTTGATTTGCGACATAATTAGCGGCAGCTCTATCCGGAAAAATAATGTCGTTCCGTTCGCTCCGTCTACAATTGCTGCCTCTCGCAGAGAAACCGGTATGCTTTGGAAACCGGCCAAATAGATCAATACGGAAACGCCCGAAATCCAAGGAAAGCCAACTAACAATAGCGATGGGAGCGCCATTTTCATGCTTGCCAGCCATAACGGCAAATGTTCGTCGGGGACGCCTATGGCAGCGAGAAAGGAATTCAACAAGCCAACATCCGGGTTTAAGATAAACTTCCACAGCAAGATCGTCACCATGCCCGGCACCACCATCGGAAATACGAACAATAGCCGGTACATATTTTGCAGCTTGGCATGTTTGACTTTATAAATGAGCAAGGCAACCAAAAGCGGGGCTGTGAGCGCTGTGATCACATTAAACGCAGAGAACCAAAATAAATTCAGAAAAGCTCGGCGAAACTCATCCGAAGTAAAAATGATTTCAAAATTTTTAAAACCGATAATCTTCGCTGTCTGAAACCCGTCCCAATTCGTAAACGAATAATAAAATGCGGATAACGCCGGGTAATAACTGAAGGTCATGATCAATAGAATCGTGGGCAGCAGAAATAAATAAGCTTTGATGGTAACTTTTATCTGTTTTCTTTTCTTGTCGTTTACTTGCCGATTCCTGTTGAGTTGAAGCGTCTTTGCATCCGAATAGGGCATGTTCATCTTCCATTCCTGCAAAATTGATAAAGGGGCCTCCGTTTAGAAGCCCCAATTATGGATACCGGTCTATTTCAACCAGTCTGGATTAGCCTCTGCCATGCGGTCAGCTGCTTCTTTATAATATTTCATGACTTCATCGGTAAACTTATCGATGGTCCAATCTCCATTAAGATAAAGCTGCATCGCGGCCTTCATTTTATCTTTGAACGGCGCATCAAGAAGCGCATGATAGCCCTGCATAATGGTTAGCGGGATCTCGTTTATAAACGGTTCCTGGCCCTCGGGCGTTTTCGCCCCAAGAATGTTCGGAATCGTCAAGCCTTCCGCCGAAATCCGCGTCATATTGTCAGGACTGCCGAGAAACATTAGAAAATCCATAATAGCCGCCACTTTTTTCGGATCCTCTTGCTCCAAATAACCAGGTACCAACCACTGTGCAGGCCCCCATGGCCCGTAGATTTTGGTTGCCTTGCCTGACGCGGCGGATGCAACATCCTGAGTAATAGCCGGGAAGCTGAACACCCCGAATTCAAATCCGAAATTTGATTTCTTCAAATAATCCGCATATTGATTTCCAGCCATAAACATGGCGGCTTTTCCGGATTCAAACATTTGTTCTTCATCGATTTGCGCATTAAAGCCTTTAGGCCATTGCTGCGACCATTCCTTCAGCAGCGTATACTCTTGCTTGACGACTTCCTTAAGGGGAAACTTTCCGTCCTTAATGGCTTTAACAGTCTCATTCGGCTCCAATCTGCCGTTACCGCTAGTATCGATATCCTTGATCTTATCGAGCATAAATTCGCTATGCATAATCGTATCGGCCCACGGACCGGAAGAAGCGGACTCTGTGCTAAAAGCTATCGGTATGACCCCGGACGCTTTAATTTTCTCCTGTACCTCGATGAATGCAGTCCAAGTTTTCGGTACGGTTAAGCTAAGCTTGTCAAAGATCGTCTTGTTGTAATAAATACCTATCGCGACACCGTCCCCGGGAATGGTATACGCTTTACCGTCCGGTGCTCTGACGGCGTCAATAATGCCTGTCACAAATGTATCCTTCCAAATTTTATTATCGTTATATGGATTTGGTTTATTCAACCAAGGGTCCATCTGAAGAAACCAGCCTTTTTGATAGTTGGTCCACGTTTCCTCGAAATTCGTCCAGAAAATATCCGGCGCATCCTTGCTCAGCATTCTTGCTTGCAGCCATGCCTTGCGGTCAGGTGCCGTCACTTCTACAAACTCAATCTTGATGTTTGGTTTCAGCTTCGTATATTCGTCTGCCAACTCCTTCATTACCTTGTGTACGGCTGGATCCTTCGTCGTACTTTCCCGCGGCAAATAACCTTGCGGGTCAAACTTAATCGTCATTTCCTTAGCCGCCGTGTCCGGCGAGTTTGACGCTTGCCCCGTTGCCGACGGTTCGACCGATGAAGCCGGCGATGGAGTGCTTGAACACGCTGAAATCAATAACGATAAGGATAAAACCGATGCAGGTGCCAATCTTCTCAGCATAACCTTTCCCATTCTTCGTTCCCCCTGTTTCATAATGTACGGTGAGGCGAATCGCGTACCGAAGGACCGCTTTTGCAAGTCCTTTCCATTTGCCCCTTTCACTTAGTCCAATTATAGCTTGGGAAGCGAATGCGACGAATAACTGCACTTGACATTGCTTTTCTGTAGTTGACCAGTTTGCCGATCGTACTTTTATTTGATTTGTTCGCGGTAGTTCATCGGACTCAAGCCCACATGTTTTTTGAATAATATGCTAAAATGCGCCGGATCCTTGAATCCGACTTCATAGGCAATTTCATTCGCCTTCATCCTCGTTTCAAGCAGCATTCGTTTGGCAGCTTCAATTCGGTAAGACCAGAGCAAATCGCGAAAATTTTGACCGGTCTCTTTTTTAATCAAACGGCTGAGATAAGAATGATTCATATGAAAATAGTCTGCCAGCCTCTCCAAAGACATGTCTTCAGCGGATTTACTTCGTAAATAAGTACAAATTTCTTTGACAAGTCCATTCATCGATTGATTCCGGTTGGTCGCAATAATTCGATCTGCAGACTCCTCCAGCCATTGCTCCAGAAACAACATTAAATCAAACAAAATATCAAAGGATAAAATGGTCTTGCGAGTTTGCAACTGAATTTCTTCGGGAATTCGCAAATTGTATTCCAGCAGAAGCATTTCTACTCTTTGAATGACTTGCAGGGCGAAAGTATGGATATTGGTTTTCGTCAGTCCTTTCCCCATCATCTCCCTGGATATGGAAAGCAAATAGGAAGGAACTTTTTCTTTTTCCCCTTTACGCAGCATAACGATTAACTCATTGAGCTGGTCAGCGCCATTCATGTTGCCCTGCACGCGATTTGGGAGCGCATCGTTAGAAATGATCGAGCCTTTGCCAAGCAGCATCCGATAGTCCAAGCAGTCCTTGATTTCCTTCCAGGCTTGATGTAAGTACAAAATAGAAGGCTTCACTTTGCTGATACAGATCGATACGGCAAACGGAAACGACTCTTTACAGCGATCAAGCATATCGCCGGCCATTTTCATGCTGTCCCCGCGCATCTCCCACAGATCGCCATGCGGCTTAAACAGGATAAGATAGAGTCCCTTGCTATCCGAATAATCCCAATAGCTATAGGGATTATAATCGAGAATTTGGGTCATCGCTTCCCTCAAAGCAACGAACGAATACACTTCCCCAGTCTCTATTAGAACATCTGCATTATCAATCACAACACAAACGACAATGATTTCACGGTCTTCCAATCCATTCTCACTAGCAACGGCATATTTATCCCGCTCATTAACGACATGGCTAAGCATAGACTGAATGACTTGTTCCTGCTTGAGCCTGTCTTCCCGGCTCGTCCGCTCTTCCCCCTGCATGATTAACTCGACGGAGCGGAGCAGCTCCGCATTCTGAATGGGCTTGAGGATAAAATCCGCCGCCCCCAGCTTTACCGCATGCTGCGCATATTGAAAGTCATTAAATGCGGTCAAAAAGAGAAACCGGATGTGCGGAAACCTCGCTTTAATCTGCTCGGCTAATTGAATGCCGTTCATAAGCGGCATACGGATATCGGTAATAACGAGATCCGGTTTATCCGCTGGAATCCGCTCAAGCGCTTCGACTCCATTCGCCGCAACACCTGTTATTTGACAACCCAAATCGCTCCATTCCGTTAAATGGGCAAGGTGATTCCGAATGAGCTCTTCATCGTCTACGATCATGATTTTCATTGAGGTTCATCATCCTTCATTAAATTAATAGGCAAGCGTAAGCGGACGATCGTCCCGCAGTCCAATGCCGGCTCTATCGTTAACCCGTATCTTCGGCCATAAAGCAGCTGAATCCGCTGCTTCACATTATTTAAACCAATCCCTAAGCTTGGATGATCCTTGGATGACAGGTTAAGTCCCGCTCCATTATCCTGTATTTCGACAATCAAATCGTATTCGTGCAAATAAGCGCTGATCTTAATGATGCCTTGTTCCTGAATCAGGTCAATTCCATGAATAATGGCATTTTCCACAAGCGGCTGTAAAATGAGCTTCGGCACGATAACCTGCTGCAGCTCTTCCGAAACGTCGATTGTCCAAGTCAGCCGTTCCTTGTATCGGTACTTAGCCAGCTGTAAATAGTACAAAACGAATTGAAGCTCATTTTTCAGAGGAATCAAATCGCTTCCCGGCGAGATCGAAAAGCGAAAAATAGCGGCCAGCAACCGGATCATGTCCGGTATAGCCGTTGAACCAAGCTCTTTAGCCATGATGTTGACGGATTCCAGCGTGTTGTATAGAAAATGCGGATTGATCTGGGCCTTAATCATTTTAAGTTCGGCTTCTTTGTTCAGCAGATCGACTTTGTAAACCTTTTCAATTAAATTTTGTATATCCGTAATCAAATGATTAAAGCTGACACAGAGCCGTCCGACTTCATCAATCGTTTTGATATTGTCGATCTTTTCGTAAATCTCCTTCTGGGCCTTCCCCATCAGATTACTTAATCTCGCAATCGGCGTTGTCACCCGGCGCAATATAATAACGGTCAGAATCAGTACAAGAAGCCCTGTTACCGCTGTAATAAACAGTGCAAAAAAAGCCAAGCTATCAATTTCCTCGTGGAAGCTGGATTTTGAAAAAAGGCTGATAAAACGGAATCCCGAATAATCGGATACTCTTTCTAATAGAACCGTATTCTTGGTATCCGGCAGACGAAAACGAGTGCCGATTTGTTGTTGGTTTGCATTGGACAAAATCAGCCCGCCGGCGTTCGTCATAAAAAATTCCTGACTGCCGTAGGTTGAATAGGCCTTCGCTATCCGCTCCGGATTCAGCATGACAATCAAGAGACCGATTTTTTTTCCAGTAGGCTCATGAAGCATTTCCTTAGCGCCTACCAACCGGTTATGATCGTTAAAGGGAGCCCAAACGAAAGCCTCGGGCTTCTCGTGCGCCATGGCTTCCAGAGCAAGCATAGACTCAAGCTTGTATTCGGAATCGGCATAATAGACCTGTTGATTTGCGTTAACTAAGTATATGGCATCGATAAATTCGCTTCTTAATTTCCACTCGGACAATCGTTCATTAACACGTTTGCCTCTGCTCGTAAAGCTCTCTTGATTTTTGTCAGTAGAGGTAAAATCCTCCCGTAAAGCGGTTGCAATACTATCATCCCTTTGGATCTGCGCGGCTTGTAGAGTAACATCCCGTAAATATCCGTCTATTTTATCGACCATCTCTACCAATGATTGTTTTTTCGAATCGGTGATTTTCGTCTCCAAAATGGCTGTCGATCTATAATAAAAGACACTAATCACGAGGATCAGCGGAAGTAAGGTCAATACCGAGTATAAGAGAATCATTTTATTAAAGAGCTTGGACGCGAATACTCTCCATAGACTCCTTATCAATTTCCTTGGAATCGTAAAAAACAATGGCATTCCCTCCAATTCTCACATAAACAAATAAGATTATGGTAATTGTATATTGAATCAAATTATACCAGTAAGTGAAATTACTAATGGAAACAATTTATCCGGCTAGGGGAATCGCAATGCAAGGATAAACGGCTTCGCGGTCCTTTGGGACGCGCGCGTTTACCGTTGAAACATAAGCACTTGGTAGTTGAAACCTATAAATTCTTATATTTGAATAAAAACAAAAAAACAGGTACGGTAAATCACCTGTTTTCTGCGTCTTTGCCCCGTTTCTCGCTTCTTTTGCTATAGAAGGCGTAACGAAGTTAATAATCTTTTCATCACCGTCGCCGCTTCCGCCCTTGTAGCCTGATCCAGAGGAACAAACCTCATCTCCGCTCTGCCATTCATGATTCCTAAACGGACAGCTATTTGGACTTCCGCTTTGGCCCACTCGCTTATAGCTTCCGAATCGGCGAAAGTCATTACGGAGCCAGTATCGATATCGTCCCTTGATGCAGACTCTGAAGCATAGTCGCTCGCTCTAACCATCAAAACAGCCATTTCTTCCCTTGAGATGTTCTCTTCCGGAGCAAAGCTGGTTTCTGTCTTTCCTTGGATAATGCCTGCTGAATAAGCGCTATTTACTTCATTCTCATACCAAGAACCAGGCGTTACATCGGTAAACGGGTTTTGATTCCTAGTAACTTTCAGATCCAGCGCCCGAGCAATTAATGCGGTAAACTGTGCTCTTGTGACTTTTGCTTCCGGTGCAAAAAGATCTTCATCGATTCCTTTTATGATGTTTTTCGAAGCAAGCAGTTCTATATCTGCCTTGGCCCAATGGCCATCCAAATCTAGAAACCCCTTTGACACGGAAATGCTCTCTCCTAAGGAAAACGTTTGATTGGACAAATTGCGGTCGACCACCTTCATGGATTCCCACTTAACGGTGGAGGTACCGTAATTTTTAGTCTTAAATGTCAGGGTACCGATGATGATATCCCCGCTTTCTCCGGTTACATTTCCGATTTTGGTATGAGCGATGATGATCTCGTTTTTCTTGATAATAGGGGATACGGAAAAACCGTTCAGATTGGATTTAGCTTCCACAAGCTCTAAGTGGTCGGGATCAAACGTAAATCTGGCCTCATAGCCATATAGATCTTCAAGGTTTTTACCGCTCATGGTGACGATCGTTTTACCGTCAACAGGTTTAGCGGCGGTCAATAAAAACGATGATGCCGTCTCCGCAGAAGCGGTTGCAAGCAGCAGCCATGGAAAACAGAGTAAGCATACTAATAGGCAGGGGATCATTTTACGATTCATCATATCGTCCTTTCGCTGGGTAAAGGGCCGTCTAGTACAAACAGGAAGGAGGATTCCCCTTCCTGTTTATACGTTCCGTTATTCCACAATCTTCTTGGCAACCGCTGCGAGATCGAGGATATCAATTTTCCCGTCTCCGTTAATATCCGCTTTCTTCACTTGCTGCCAATCCGGACTGCTGCTGTCTTTACCGTAATGAGCGGCCATGATGGACAAATCGCCTATGGTGACTTTTCCGTCTTGATTGATGTCGGTGCTATGTCCGCCAGTATCTCCTGTCGTAATCTGAATACTAATAGACGATAATGCGGCCAGGATCTCGTTTCCTTGATCGTTTCCAAGAGCCGCGCTCGTAATCGAGACTACTCCTGTCGCCGTTTGTGAAATATTTTTAGCTCTAAATGTCAGCTCTATCGCTTGCCCGCTGCTAACGATCGCATGCTCCGAGCCTTGACTGGCAACAATCAGCCGCAGTTTGCCCGCAGGCTCCTTGACTATTTCTACAAGAGCAAGCCCTTCTAGTAAGGACCTTGCGGATACAAATTCCATGACGGCAGGATCGTAATCCAATTTGATATCCTGTCCGTAAACCGCCCCGGTAACATTGTTTAAGCCATAGCTCACTTTAAATTCCGTTCCCGCAGGAACCGAGCTTCTTTCAGCCGTTAAAGAAGTGCTGATTGCGGCCGGTTCGGAAGAGATCGTTACCGATACTTTCCCGATATTCGAATCCGTTATGCCGTCATTCGCTTTGAACGTAAAGGTATCCGTTCCCGCAGCGCCGTGAAACGGCGTATAACGAAACGCTCCGGTCGTCGGATTTGTTAAGGTTACGGTGCCTTTCGTTCCGTTCGTTTCGATGCTGTAAAGAAGCGGGCCGCCGGACGAAGCATTCGCACTAAGCGTGCCGTTAAGAGCGGTACCGGCCGTCGTTGTCAAATCCATATCGATTGCGGTAGTCAAGGTATCGGCGAACGAAGCATCCAAGGCGTACAATCTGCCCTCGCCCGGTTCGAAGCTATCGGACAGCGTTCCGGTCGTACTGTTGTAATTCGTACTGACCTCCGCTCCAGTCGTTTTGGATACTTCCGTCACAGTATGGATGCCGGGCGATAATTGAAACGATAAGGTCTGCGAATTCTGATAGTCGTTATTCACTACCATCACATATTTCCGGCCGTTCTCGTGGGTGAAATACCCGATAACAGCGGGTTGATCGCCAATCTGCTGCCAGAAAAAATTAGCAGGCAGCGCCTTTGTAGAATCAGGAATCGTGCTGCCGGTATGATAAACTTCTTTGGAAGTCAGCTTCAAAAGCGTCGAACCGAGATATTGGACTTCGGCATCGATATCCTTTGCCCAGTAGTAGGAATTGTTTCTGGTCCCGTCCGGCAAAATCAGACCGTTATTATGCCCGGCCGGTGTAAAGTAGGTGTACCACATATAGCCTTTTGCGCCATAGACCAGATTCGTATAGACCTGATAACGCATTTCCGATTCGTTAGGAACACGCTGCCAGTTATGACCTACGGATTGCATATAACTCCAGAAATCAATCCCGGCCGATAACGAATGATTTCGGATGATTTCCAGATTGGCATAATATCCTTCTCGAAACTCCGATCCATTTGCATAAGGGTAAAAATCAAAGGAGAGAACATCCGGTTGGGTGCTTACCCAGCGGGACACATAATCCTCATAAGTTCCGCCTTGAATGTTCTGATCAAAAGTAAACCACAGGTCAGCATCTATTAATGATCCATCCCTATAGGCCGTTCCGTCGTTTATCCAGTTGTCGCCGATTTTCGAGCGGACCACTCCGTCAATAGAAGCATTCCCCTCCACCGTAAACTCCATATAATACAGCGTATTTTCTTGGACATCGGTATCAAGATTAAACTGCGGCCAGTTCGAATTTGCCCCCATACGGCTGCCGCCGGCGATCAGGTTCGTTTTGGCCGGAGAATCCCAAAGCTTTAGGGTCACTTCCTCGCCTTCGTTCCATGTCTGCTGATCAACCCAGATCTGAACGGTCGATATATGGGTTTGACCCGGCATCGTCGTGAACGTTTGCCCCAGCGATTGTTGGGAGGTTAATGGTTCACTCGCCGTATAGTTTTCGAAGCCCAGTTGTCCGGGGGTAGCGAAATTCGGCAGCAAATTGACAAACACCATATGATCGGGATCATTGGCTTTCAATCGTTTCGTTGCTTCCTGCAGCTTCGGATAAAAATTGCTGCTCGGTTCATCAAGCAAATAATATCCTTTTGTCGCCTCATAATCCTTATAGGTTTCGGTGATTGCATCCAAACTGGCATCGGATGGACGCAGTCTGGCGCCATCGGCGTAGACGAGCTGAAAGTAGGTGATATCGAACGTAAGGTCGGCATGTTCCGGCACGCCATTCCGATAGGCTTCTCCATCGTTGTATACATCGCTTGTGCTTGCCGATAGGTTTACAGGGGTCGAGCTATTGCTCGTGACCTCCATGTAATAAGATTGATTTAAGCCGATCGGTATATTCCCTATAGGAAATGCGCCGTCTCTCGAGTTGCTCGTAATGCTGTTTAGTAAAGTTTGCTTAGCCGGACTATCGTAAATCGAAAGAGTCAGTATCGTGCCGGGATCCCATGGTGAGGCAGGATCGACAAAAAGCTTGACGCTTTCGATGTACCAGCCTGTGTCCAAATCTTCTCTCTTCACCTTAAACGTCTGCCCGATCGGCTGAGAATCGCTGACGGAAAGGGTTCCGCCTCCCGCAGTTTGCGGTACATTGTAAAAGTCTACGGCGAAGCGGCTATCGTTAACCATGATTTTGAAATCATTCGCTTCCGCCAGCCTTAAGGCTTTATCGTTAGCTTCCGGTGAGACTACGTAGTTATTGCCAATGAAAAAATTGGCGTTCATCTCTCTCATTTCTTTATATCTTTCATCTGTAGTATCGTTTGGTCCGGGCGGCCAAAAAAGACCGATTGGGAAAACGTTAGGTACGTTAGTTACGACATCAGGTACTTCTTCCAATGAGAAATCGTCGCAATAGGCGCTTCCCGTATCCCCGCTCGGTCTATAACAGAACACTCGGGCGAACGTGTTGGATTCACCTGTCGTAAAGATGACAGTCCCTTTCGTATAACTATTTCCGACAAGCGTTTCGGCCAGAATCTCGCCGCCGTAGCTATTAACGCCAATGAACGTCGCCCCGCTGTCCATTTTGGCATAACCGGTCAATTTATACTTCGTATTCGGCAATAACCCGGTCACCACCTGATTCACTTGTTCGCCTAATTGCGTTATCTTCGCGGCATATGTCCCCGACCTGACATTTGCGGGCACGTTCGTGATCTCCGCCGTAATCGTACTCCATGAATCTAGCGTTCCGCTCTCGAATCCGGCATTTTGCATTAAATTTGCGTCGGCTGTGGCTGCACTTGCGGGAATGGGATTTGCAATTAGCGTTCCCGCAGCCATAAGAACGGCTAAACAAATAAAAACGATTTTTCGCGCCAAATTCTTTGCCATCAAAGAATCCTCCCGGTTATTAAAATAATGAAACAATCGTAATCCCAAGCTTTTGCATACAGAAGAGCGAAACCGTATACTTTGAAAGTCCACCATTCTCCTTTCCTCTAATACAATATAAGCCATCTATCGGAAGCGTTTACATAACTGCAGTTTACATTTCTTTATTCCAATTGACTTCACTTGAATAGGTTGATCCTGCATGAAGAGTTGACATCGTACCGCTGCTCTATTCGCTTTCATCTTCGTACTGATCCGGTAATTCAGCGGGTAAAAAGTCCGGATTCACTTTTTCCACTTTACCTGTAACGGAGCTCTTCTCAGCAGCTGCCAAAGTACCGCATATCACGTTAGCTTTGCGAAAGTCGTGCGGCCACTGATCGGTCCCTTTAATCGCCTCAATATAAGTGTCAATCTCTTCTTTATAGACGGATTCCAATAGATCCGACAAACTGCCAAAATTTCGCGTATCGTGTATCCCAAGCAACGGTAACCTACGATGAATATCGCCTGTGAGAAGATCAAACTCGATTGTTCCGTTGCTGCCTACGGCAACGCCTTTTCTTGTTACCGTAGGACTCGCTCCTAGAACGACAAGTTGACCGATCCCGCCATTTTTTAAGCGCATTTGCAAGCTCCAGCTATCTTCATAGTTCGGTCCCAACTCCCCTCCCGTACGCACTATACCTGTTACGCCTTGCGGTTCGGAAAACAGATCGGTTAGTCCGATTAATTCGAAAGTTACCATTTCTCTTGTACCATTCGTGCTGCGATTACGTGCGTAATATTCCGTTCCTTCATCTGGATGCCAACTGGCTATATCAATGGATAAGCAGAAAGTATAGGCAAATAACTCGCCAAGCTCTTCCCGCACAATTCTCAATAATTCTTTGCATAGCGGTAAAAATTGAAGTGTGCATGAAGGCGCGGCAACCGTTTGCTTTTCAGCTGTTTTACGCTCTACTTCCCGATAACGAAACGGAAACAGCTCAGCCTCGCAAAAAAAATGCAAGCCTCTGTCCAAAGCGATCTTCACATACTGCGAGTGTGACTGCGGCGGCGTAGAAATACTAATTGCAACCGCTCCCCAAGCTAACGCCGATTCCATACAATCGAAACAGGGTATCCCAAATTGATTGCTTGCCTTCTCTCTCCGATCAGTCCTCATTTCCAATAAGGCGACTTCCACATCCGCGCGAGCTGTCAAATCACGAATTCTGCGCGTACCCATCGAACCGGCTCCAATTTGCAAAACCTTTATCTTCATGTTATTCCTCCGCTCTTTACTTCTGTAGCGCGACCTATCCCGATCCATCACAGCTTTATTTTAATGCCGCGGTTACCGGCCGTAACATAACTACAGTTGACATTGCTTTACTACAATTGACTTCTCTTTCTATCGATGCGAAGCTCCGGAGTTAGCCGGTAATTCTCCAGTGCTGTACAACTTCCTGTATTCCCGCGGGGTCGTACCCGTCACTTCCTTGAATACGCGGATAAAATAATTCACATTGCTGTAACCTGATACCTCGCCGATCTCTTTGATTTTCCAATTCGTTTCATGCAGCAGCTTTTTGCTTTTCTCGATGCGAACTTGTGTCAGATATTCCAGGAAATTCATTCCCGTCTTGTCTTTGAAGATTCTGCTCAAATAGGCGGGATTAAGCTGCAGATGGTCAGCCGCATTCGCTAGCGACAACTCTTTGCCGCTGCAATTATCGCCCAGTTTCATCACTTCTTGGATGTAATTGTTTTTCTTTTCCCGGAATGCACCGTCAATATGAACGGACATGACTCCGATCATGTCTTCGGACCAGCTGATCATCTCCTCCACATCTTTTTTCTGTAGAAGCACGGTGAACAGAGTGTTTTTCACACCTAGCTCTTTGGGCAGATCCAGCCGCATATTGCTTGCCGTTTCCAGCAACCGCACCCACAGCTGAACGAAAGCCTGTAACAACTGCTGATATTGCACCCGATCCTGCTGCTCTTTCACTTCCTTCACAAACTCAGCGAATACCAGCTTGGCCTGTCCTGTCTCCCCGTTCTTGACGAATTGGTTCAATTTCGTTTCCTTTTCCTTCGGATATACGAAGACCGGCAGACTTTCAAGCCGCACATCATCGATGTAGATAACTTCACCATTCCCGCCGTTGCCGCGGTGCCCGATTGCCTCTTCCGCCTCGTCGTACGCTTTGTGCAGCTGATATACGTCCGAACAATGCCGGCCTATACCGATCGTGCAGTATAGGTCAAGCGTCCTCCTCACTTCGGATTTCATATTTTCGGCTAGGTCATAGACGTCCATCATGTCCGACTGCTTGCTATTCAATACTACGGTAAACAAGTCCTCGGACATCTCCACGATAAAACCGGAATGGCTTTTGAAGAGCACCCGCTCCAGAATGTCCACGATTTGCAGATTGATCAGATTTCTGCTGGAGAAGTCCAACTCCTTCCTGCCCCGGTCATCGAATAGTACATTCAACAGCACCATATCCTTCAGTTCAAATCGAAGTCCCAGCATTAAAATCCGCTCGCTCATTTCTTCCCTGCTATACCTGTTATTCTTGATCAGCGTAGTAAGAAACTTCTCCTTATAAGCCGGCAGGCTTTCCCTCAATCGATGCTGCAGATTGGCTCTGTCCTCGATAGAGCGAGTAAACCGGTTCTCGATCGTCTTGAACTCATCGTACGACTGCGTATTCGGTTGTACTTGCGAATGATCGGTATAATCGACACTCTTCATATATGCGAGCAAGCGAAACACGGGCCCGTAGATGCTTTGACTGGCCATGAAGGCCAGAAGTCCCGTCGCCACAATCAGCATAAAGGAAGAGAGGAATATGAGACCTTTGATGTGAAAGATGCTGCTATATAGTCCATCCAGATCAACCGCCCTGACGAACGTCCAGCCAAGAAGCTGCGATGTCTCGTAAGTGACGAGCATCCGCTTGTCGTTGTACTCGATGACGTCCTGATCCGCAGGAAGATCATCCAACATGCGGCCATCGAGTTCCGCTCTGATTTTCCGGTACATCTCTTCCCGCCCGTCGTGAAGCAGCACCGCATTGTTTTTCGACAAAGCGAAAAAGGTTTCATTTTCACGCCTTTCCAGACTCTTTACAATTCTGGCATAAATAAGATCCGCATTGAGGTTAACGACCATATAGCTATTAATGTTGGGAGATTTGTAGATGACAGGCAGTATTTGTTCTGCGTCAGCCCCCGGCTTATTTATAAATCTCGCTTCCATGAAATAGGGAAACTCCGTTGCGTCATCCGGAATTTCGATCCATTCCTGAGCGTTCGCTTCATCCTCCGACAATTCGGTCCCGAAAGACGTCAGTGTAACATCCTTGGCCCTATCGATTAGAAACACCGAATGAATGAAATCATTGGAGAATTTCATATTGTCCAGGTTCCATCTCACTTTGGCTTTGCTATTGATATACCGTGCCAGAATGGGCAAATCCAAATCGCTGATATCCTTATTCAGCCCTTCGTAGTAGCTGCCCCTGGGGAATCTCTCCCACTCCCGCATCGTGCTGTCTAGCGTGAACTGCCTGAAATTATTGCTGATTTGATTGATAATAATCTCCAACGCATTGGCCGTCTGGGATAAATAGTTGGAATTAGCGTTAAGCAGCTCGGTTCTGAGCGACGCTTTGACATTGTGATACAGGTATATGCTGATGATCAGAACGGGAAGCAAAGAGAGAAAGAGTGTGTAGCCGATCACTTTAAAGTAAAATTTCCGGGTTCTTCTGAATGTAAATATCTTTTCGATCATGCTATTTTATTGCCCCCTTTTCCTTAGCCGGATCGTTGACCTTTCTTATCATCAGCATGCCCCGAGATATTCCGATTGTCTATATAGTAAAAAAACAGGAGCCCCGCACAATAAGCTCCTGTTACATTCATACGTGTCTAAGGCTGCGGCAAAATATCCGATAGTCTTATTCGGCTTACTCTCAGCCTGCGGAGACAGCTTCCGTCTTGCCTATTGCCGGCACAGTAAGCCAGCAAGACGGAATCGTCGACAAAGTGGATGGCAACATAACAATAACCGCTGCTTTCATCCGTTTCAACAGAGAAGTAATGTCCCCAAGTTTTGCCTTCATCCTTGCTTATCGCTCCGATCAACGGAAATCGCCCCGCCGTGTGCCGTTCGTAAAGGCGTGTCTGATAATCAGGTATAGGATTCCACACAGCCAGCAGATAGTTGGATTCCGGAATTCGCTTCATCGAGAGCGGGGAATTCGGTGAAGTAAAGAAAGAAGGCACAGGCACACTCCATGTCTCTCCCCGGTCCATGGAAAAGGTTTCATACTGATAACCCATATCCGTCCTGCACCATGCCCATAATGTACCGTCTGCAAGCTCTATTACGCCTGGTTCGTCCAAACCCGATCCCGACCTGGAGTATGGCAATGTATAGAACGAATTGGATTCTCTCCAGGTAACCCCATCGTCATCGGATAAGTAAAAGAACAGCATGGCCCGTGAATCCCATGAACTCAAATCCACCGTACTTTCCCCGCGCATTCTAAAGTAGCTGGCGGGAATAACCAGCCTCCCTCCTTGCAAACGTATCACTCTGTCGTTATTTACATTGAAATAACCCGGACCCGGCATACAACAGACAGCCTCGCTCCATGACTCGCCTTCATCCGCTGAACGTCTTAGGAAGAAACGCAAATCATGCCAGCCCTGACGAACGCCATAAAACATACCGATATCGCCATTTCCCAACCGCAATAAACTCACGCTCATAAGATTAATGGCGTCATATTCCTCCGGCTTAGCAATTACTTCGTCATCCGTCCAGGTGTTTCCCCGGTCAGCCGAATAACGCTTAGCAATTACCGCATAGGCATAATCCTCTGGAGAATCCCCAAGAAAACGGCTATACACGAGCAGCAGCCTGCCGTCTTTAAGCTCGATAAAAGCTCCCTCGCTATTGCGCGGATTCCCTTCGGATGGCCCAAGCTCTAAAACTACATCCCTCAAATTATCCATTTAATTGCACCCTCCATTTGAATTTTTCTGATGATATCGCAAGAAATTTGCTAGGGCGTGTCTGAATACTCCGAGGGGAACAGATTTTGCCGAATTTTCGTTCCATGCAAGGCGCGTTTGGGAAGGCGTACCGGGGGTACGTCGAGCAAACGGAACGAAGCAGGGGGCGGAAAGGCGGTGAAAGATGACCCCGAGTGAGTTTTCAGACACGCCCTAACCCTTTATTGAACCTGTCAGTACACCTTTCACAAAATACTTCTGTAAAAAAGGATAGACAAACAAAATAGGTACGGTTGTAACGATGATCGCTGCCGCTTTCAAGCTTTGCGCCGTCGGTCTTTCCATCATCCCTGCCGTCATCGTCGTATTTAATTCTTCCGAGGTCATAGACAGCACAACTTGCCTCAGAATAAGCTGCAGCGGATGCATCTGGGTATTATTAATATAGATCGCTGCATCAAACCAAGCATTCCAGTGACCTACTGCATAGAAAAGCCCGATGGTAGCAAACGTGGGCAAGCTTAACGGAAAAACTATCCGCACGAGGACGCCCAGCGGCGAAGCTCCGTCAATGATCGCCGATTCTTCAATCTCCATGGGGATTTGCATAAAGAAATTCCTCATAACAATTAAATTCCACGAACTGATTAATCCGGGAATAATCATCACCCAGAAGGTGTCCAGCAAATGTATACTTTTCATGAGTAAATAATTGGGGACGAGTCCGCCCCCGATAAGCATTGTGATAAAAACGAACGTAATCAATCCGTTCCTGCCCGGTAAATCCCTTCGTGCCAACCCGTAGGCCATCATGGCCGTAAACACAAGATTGAGCGTTGTACCGATCAGTACTCTCAGGAATGTGATCCCGTAAGCGTTATAGATCAATGAGCCTTTGCTCAACAGCAGGTTATAGGCCGTGAAGTCCAAATCCCTCGGTATGAGGATGAAATTCCCTCTGGCGATCAGCTCGTTCTCACTGACAAACGAAGTGGCAAGTACAACAAGAAAAGGGATAATAAAGGAGAAAGAAATCATGGTCAAAAAGCTGTAATTCACAATCTGAAATGTTCTCTCACCCATATTACGGCGTTGTTGGTTCATCTTCCTTCACCTCTACCATATGCCTTCCTGTTTGTATTTCTTAGCCAAGTAGTTTGCGCCGAGCAAGAGGACAACCGCGATTAAGGATTTGAAAAGATTGACGGCAGCAGCATAGGAATACTGCAAATCAACCAGCCCCTTACGATAAACATAGGTATCGATAATATCCGCTACCTTATATACGGATGGGGAATACAGCAGAAAGATTTGTTCAAAACCCGCATCCAGCAGCCCCCCGATAGAAAGAAGAAGGAGCAGCGTGATAATGAATGCGATCCCCGGCAGCGTTACATGCCAGATTTGTCTCAGTCGACCTGCGCCGTCAAGCTTCGCCGCCTCATACAAATGCGAATCGATTCCTGCGATAGCTGCAAGATAGATGATCGTCCCCCAGCCTACCTCCTTCCAGATACCCGAAATAACAAGCACCGAACGGAAATAATTCGCATCGCCCAGGAAGAAAATTTGCTTCAGGCCCATCTGCTGCAAGAGGGTATTAAGAATGCCGCCGTCTGTCGTTAGGAATGTCGTCAGCAAACCGGCGACTATTACCATCGAAATAAAATGCGGAAGATATGAAATCGTTTGCACAACTCTTTGAAACAGGATGTTCTTTGCCTCATTCAGTAAAATCGCCAATAGGATCGGAGCAGGGAAGCCGAAGATCAGCCGATATATACTAATCAACAATGTGTTCCTCATAACATCCCAGAAGTAATAGGAATTGGTGAAATTTCGAAAGTGCTTCAGCCCTACCCATTCACTTGTTAAAATCCCCTTAACCCCATCAAATGGCGATACATCTTTAAATGCAATGACAACGCCATACAGCGGAATATAGTGAAATATAAGATAATAGATAACGCCGGGCGCAATTAGCAAATAATACAATTTATATTGATTGATCAGAGATGGAATGGATCTTCTCATCGCTTCGCCGCTTTTACTTTGTTGTACTGCTCCGTCATGACTTCGATCCATTTGTCCAATCCTGCAGAATACAGCTCCTGAACAAATTTGTCATAGTCGCTCATGGGTCTCGCCCCCATAATAAACTTGACAACTTCCTCCTCAATCATGCGATTAATATCCTCGATATGAGGCAGCTTGTCGGAAATCTCCTGCTGGTCGTACAGATAGTCCACATCTGCCGTGGCCGGGTTTTTCACCCTGCTCGTGTCGCCGCTGTATTTGCCCAGAAAGTCATATTCCGGTTTGCTCGCAGGGTCGGACGGTGCAAATTGTACGGTGTAAGCAAATGTGCTGGCCGTTAGGTATTCTCCTGCATAATCCTGATTCATGCGTTCAAAGACGTGCTTGGTCTCATCGATATATTTCCAGTGCTTATCCTTTATTCCATACATGATCAATAAATAGTTCTCGATGTCGGAATTAATCCAATCAATGAACTTGATCGCCGCTTCCGGGTTTTTCGATTTTTTATTCAGCATCCAGCCATACGGCGACAATCCGGACATCGTTGTAATATTGCCTTTAGGACCTTTGAGTTCTCCGGCAACTTCATATAATGCCTCCGGCGTTTTCTTTTGAAGGTCGGATTGGATGTTCGTCACGACTGAATAATGAATAATGGCGGAGGCTACCCTGTTCTGCTTTATTAATTCGCGTGTTCGCTCCGTATTTAATGTGAAGGTTTCCTTAAAGATATATCCCTTTTTGTACCACTCAGCCATTTTGGCAATGAAGTCTTTATATCCCGGATTAATTTCCGGCGGTTTAACTTTTCCGTCCTTATCAAGCCAAGGACCATAACCTACATCCATGAAGCCCGCTGATAAAGCCAAATTCAGGCCTGTCATATTGGTGATAATCGGGATCGTCTGACCCGCCCCCGTTGGGTCCATCTCTTTAAACGCCTTCAATACCGTCTCATACTCCTCAATCGTCTTGGGCATAGTTAAATTCAACTTCGCTAGCCAATCCGACCTAAGAAATATCGTTTTCTCAGCTAATTGGGGCACCTGCGGAATCGCCCATATTTTCCCTTCCTTATCCGTAACCGCATCCCAAGCGCTTGCCCATTCTTTTGGCCATAACTTCCTGATGTATGATCCATATTTGTCCAATAAATCATTAAGAGGTTGGATTGCGCCGTTGTCTCTGAATCCGCCTATACTTCCAACGAAAATATCAATCGGCTCATTAGAAGCAAGCAACAGGTTTAATTTTTCCGCTTCTTGACCTTTTGGCGGAATATTGGTCTGTACATCGAATCCGGACCGATCCAATATTTCCTTGTGAACTATCTCCAAATCTTCCTTCTTGCTAAGCGTAGAGGCAAGCGAAAGATTTCCTGCGTTAGCATAGATGTATACCTTCTCATTCTTTTTGGAGTCAGTCGCCGCCTCCCCTTGGTCCTTGTTCTGGTTTCCCGGGGTGCTAGCGTTGCCTGACTTTTCTGATGTCGAACAGCCTATTACAGCCACGAACATTAGCAGACCGGTGATTACAGCGACAGTTCTTTTTCCCGCCATCGATATGCCTCCCTTAGCTTCGATTCATGTTCCGGCCGGAACCGTCAGCTAGCTGATGCCTCAAGCTTACCGCGGATAATCGTATACCAAAAGGATAAAGTTTTGATTTCCGGGATATATCAATTTTTTAATGATTGGCAAAAAAAGTGCTATAACTGCAGTAACGCAATTAAAAACCCATATGGCGGCTTGCTGAAAAGCTTGGAACGCAAAAACCCCCTACAAGAGCTTATACAGGGGGAACCTTGGATTGGTTTTGACTTTGTGCCTTGCCTCTCGAAGACCTATGTCTAACGTTTCAACTCAAACTCGTCCAGCTTCTTCCCGTCTACATCAAACGCCTGATAGGTCAGCGTCCGCTCGTTTACGCGAATGCCGGCAAACACCTGCTTCCCGTTCTGAAAATGTACCTTGTGATAAAACAAATCTTCCTTCTTCTTATTAAACTTTGGGCCGGACGAATTGGGCACCACGTATACGGTCCCTTCCCCTTCCGCGACGATTTGCCCGCCTTTGAGCGGATGCGATCGCGAGTATTCGTGGTTATGTCCCTGCAGCACCAAATCAACGCCAAACTCGTCAAATAAAGGCACAAACCGCTTAAGCACGGATTCATCCTGGTTGCCCCCGTACGGACCGCGATGCAGAGCGACGATTTTCCATGGCTTATCCGTGCCTGCAAGATCGCTGCGCAGCCATTCCGCCTGCTCCTTCAGCTTCGATTCCGTATTTAGAACGACGAAATGGGCCAAGCCGTAGTCGAACGAATAGTTCGTGCCTGGAATGACATTTTTGGCTCCGTTGCCGGGCACCTGAAAATGCGAAACAAAACGGTCCGCCTTTTTGTCGACCTCCTCATGATTGCCCATCACAGGCATGAGCGGAACTTTCGTCAGCCAGCGCTGCGCTTTGCCGAAAAACGCCTCCCACGCCGCCTCGTCCTTCGGCTCTTCGATGAAATCTCCGTTATGTACGATAAACCTCGCTTCCGGAAAAACGGCGAATGCCTTGTCCAGCGTTTTGCCCCATAATGCGAAATCGCTCTCCGTCACCCCTTGCGAATCCGTTACGTTGATAAACGTGAAATCGGTCACGGCCTGCTCTTCCGTTACAAAACTCGCCGTCTCGCTCCAATCCTCGGTCCCGCCGCCACCCGCCCTATACGAATAAACCGTCCCCGGCTCAAGACCGGTAACATTCACCTTATGTACGCCGTATTTGCGGCCTCGCTCCGCTTCGAAGACGGTCGTCGTCCCCTTGACGGTCAGCACTTCCTTGCCTTCGAAGGAAACGCCGCCCGTCCCGCGCACGATTTGAACGACAGCCGCCGTATCCGTGCTATCGGTATGCCACGTAAAAGCTCTGCTTGTCCGGGGATCGTCCACGAACGTCGTCACGAGCGATTTCGGCTTGACAGGCGAATGCGATTTTACTTTAAGCAGCTCAACTCCGGCAAATGCGGCAATCGTCAAAACAAGCAGTCCTCCCAAAATCCAAATACCTTTTTGTCCGATCATCAGGCTTCCTCCTTCGGCAGAACAGGATAGCTCCTTAACAGAAGCTTATCGGGAACCGGCACGCAAGTCAAAACGAAATCGTCCGTACATGGCATGGAATCTCCTGTACCGGTTTCATTTTCGCAGGAAGTGCGCGGGCATCGAACAATAAACGCAAAAGACGCCGTTATCCAAACTTTCAGTTTCCTCTCAGGCTCCGCTCAGGGTACGTTCATTTGCCTATTGTAAAGTAATTGTAAAGCAAGCCGCTTACAAAGAACTGAACAGCGACGAAAGCCGCGCATCCCTAAACGGATCGAACATGGAGAGAGAGGTGTTACATTTTGATTGCGAATGCGAACGCTAGATTGAAGTTTCGTCATGAATTGAAATATTACATTAACCATCATCAATACCAGATTATCAGCCGGCAGCTGAAGCACTTGCTTAAGAGGGACAAGAATGCGGACGCGTCAGGCGAATACCATATACGCAGCCTGTATTTCGACGACATCGACAACAAAGCGCTGCATGAAAAGCTGGGCGGCGTGCTGGAGCGTGAAAAATATCGCATGCGCATTTACAATTTCTCGGACAAGGTCATCCATTTGGAGAAAAAAATCAAAAAGAACGATTTCATCTCCAAGGTGAAGGAGCGGCTGACGAGAGAAACGGCCGACGCCGTACTTGCCGGGAACTATGAAGTGTTGAACGTCCCTGAAAAGCCTTTGCTGTATGAGGCATACCGCGAGATGAAAACGCGAATGCTGCGGCCGAAGGTCATCGTCGACTACATTCGCGAAGCTTATGTTTCCTATGCCGGAAACGTCCGGATCACATTCGATAAAAACCTGAAGACGGGCATGAACAGCGTTGATATTTTCAACCGCGACCTTAGCACAATCCACGCCTACGACAACAATTTCATCGTCTTTGAGGTGAAGTACGACGAGTATCTTCCGGAATATATCCGAACAGCGATCCAGACCGAGGGCCTGATCAGACAATCGAACTCCAAGTACGTCATCTGCAGAAAATTTCTCAAATTCAACTCCTGGGAGGATCAATAATTATGGATCAAAATACGACCAATTTTACAGACGTCATCAAAAAGTCGGTGCTTGAAAACTTCAGCTCGGATATAAGCATCGTCAAAATATTGCTCACCATGTCCATCGCATTCCTGATCGGGTTGTTCATTTATATGCTGTATAAGCGGGTTTTCAGCGGCGTGCTTTACTCCAAAAGCTTCAACGTTTCCCTGATCGGCATGACCCTGATTACCGCTCTCGTCATTATCGCGATCAATTCGAACCTCGTCCTGTCGCTTGGTATGGTCGGCGCGTTAAGCATCGTCCGTTTCAGAACGCCGATCAAGGATCCGACCGATCTGATCTTTCTGTTCTGGGCGGCCGTGGCGGGTATCGTGACCGGTGCGGGCTTTTACACCCTTGCGGTTATCGGCTCCGTGATCGTCGGTTTGGTGCTGTTTATTTTTATCAAAAACGCTTCCTTCGAAACGCCGTACCTGCTTGTCATCAACTGCGATTCCGATCAGAGCGAGCAAGCGGTCGTGCAGAAGCTCGGCGCGCTTGTCAAACGTTATAACGTGAAGCAAAAAACGATCACCTCCGACAATATCGAAATGACCGTGGAAGTGCGTCTCAGTCAAAACGAGCCCCGTTTCGTCAACCAAATTACGGAGCTTGACGGAGTCCGTAACGCCGTGCTGATCAGCTACAGCGGCGATTACGTATCCCAGTGACAGGTGGTGGTCTTATGAAAAGGAAAAAGAGACTGCCCGTTATAACGCTCGTCTGCGCCGCCTTGCTGATCATCGGCCTTGCAGTCACGTTATTTCCCGATCGCGGCGGCAGCCCGGACGGAAGAGCGAGTACTTCCGCAGCTGCCAACGTCAAAAACATCGAAGAGAATGTTTTCCCCAAAGATAAAGTGATCGATGTCAACATTACGATAAACGAGAACGATTTCCAAAGCATGCTGGATAATGCCGCCGCCGAAGAGATGAAGACGGCTTCCATCGACTATAACGGGATGCATTTCGACAATGTCGGCATTCGCACCAAAGGGAATCTTTCGCTGCGCAGTGTCGTCAACTCGGAGTCGGACAGGTACAGCTTCAAGCTTTCCTTCGACGAGTATTTGTCCAGTCAAACCTTGTACGGCATCAGCAAAATCAATCTGAACAACAACTACAGCGATGCCACGTACATGCGCGAGTTTATGACGTATGAGCTTGCCGAGCAAATGGGATTGCCGACGCCGGGCTTCTCTTATGTGAATGTGTATGTAAACGGCGAGTTATGGGGATTTTATTTGGCGGTGGAGCAGATTGGCGACGCTTATTTGGAGAGGCACTTTGACAATGCCAACGGCGCCTTGTATAAAGCGGAGTTCAACGGAATCGGCAGCGATTTGAAGTGGGTGGACGATAAAATATCCTCCTACTCCGGACTTGTTCAGAAATCCGAGTCTTCCAATCAGGACGTGCTGATCAAGATGCTGGACGAACTGAATAACGGAACGGATTACGAAAAGGTGCTCGATGTCGAGGAAGCTCTCAAATATGTCGCGCTGAACGCCATGACCTCGAACATGGACAGCTACCTCGGCTCCAACAAGCAAAATTATTATTTGTACGATAATAACGGCATATTCTCGATTCTGCCGTGGGATTACAATATGGCGTTCGGCGGCTTCGGGGGCTCGCAAGTTTACATCGACGAGCCGACGCAGGGCGCTTTGGCCGACCGGCCGTTGATCGCCAAGCTGCTTGCGGTCGACGAGTATAAGGACATGTACCATAAGATGATCCAAGAGGCTTTGGCCGGCTATTTGGCGCCCGAAACCTTCACGGCCCGAGCTCAAGAAATAGCCGATATGATATCCGTGTATGTAAAGCAGGATCCTAGACCTTTCTACACGTACGAGCAGTATCAAAGCGGCATAACGTCGCTGACGGCGTTTAATTCGAGCTATACGGCCACCCTTGCCAAGCAGCTTAGCGGGGAAGCCGCCTCCACGAATAACGGAAACGGCAGCGGCGGCGGTATGGGCGGCTTCGGCGGCATGGGCGGCGGCCGGGGCGGACGCGGCAACAATGCCGGGCAGATGCCTCAGGACAACGCCGTGCAGGGCGGCCAGGCCGGGCAGATGCCCCAAGGCAACGCCCCGCAGGGCGGCCAAGCCGGGCAGATGCCCCAAGGCAACGCCCCGCAGGACGGCCAGGCCGGGCAGATGCCTCAAGGCAACGCCGCGCAAGGCGGCCAGGCCGGGCAGATGCCCCAAGGCAACGCCCCGCAGGACGGCCAAGCCGGGCAGATGCCCCAGGGCAACGCCGCGCAGGGCGGCCAGGCCGGGCAGATGCCCCAGGGCAACGCCCCGCAGGACGGCCAGGCCGGGCAGATGCCCCAGGGCAACGCCGCGCTGGGCGGCCAGGCCGGGCAGATGCCCCAGGGCAACGCCCCGCAGGACGGCCAAGCCGGGCAGATGCCCCAGGGCAACGCCGCGCAGGGCGGCCAGGCCGGGCAGATGCCCCAGGGCAACGCCCCGCAGGGCGGCCAGGCCGGGCAGATGCCTCAACCGCCCCAAGGCGGCTTCGGCGACTTCGGCGGCGGCCAAGGCGGCATGCCTCCGGGCGGCGGCATGGGCGGACCCGGCGGTATGCCGGGCGGCTTCGGCCAAGGCGGCTTCGGCGGCCAAGGGCAAGCCGCGACGGCGCAAGGAAGCGAGACAGAAGCGATCGCGACGGCTATTGCGCTTGTCGTGCTTCTCCTCTCCTGCTTGTTCGTCGCCAGATTCAGACGGAATAGACTTTAATATACTAAGAGCTGTTCCCCGAAATATGACGGGAACAGCTCTTTTTTGCCTGCTGCCGCATCCTGCGATCTTAGGATCTTTTTTCGCCGGTCACCGGCTCGATCAATAATTTTTATAATGTTCATAATGACCAAAAGGATTTTAGCAGACAATTATAGAAATACTATAGGTTCGTCTAAAAGGTAAGGAAGTGACGTCCTTGTGATCACCAAAAAGTTCGATTTCATAAAGGGATCATTTTATCGTAAAAGCCTGATTCTTGTTCTGCTCATTACTTGTCTGCCGGTGACCTTCATCGGGATCAGCCTGTACTACGCCGGCGGCGGACGTATCGTGAACGAGTTGAACAAGTCGCATCAGGTGCAGCTCAATCAATCGATTCAGCGGATGAACGACTATTTTTCCCAGTTGGAGCTTTACTCCACCCAGCTTGCCTTCAATCCGGGCTTTGACGAATCCATCAAAACGCTGGATTTCGTAGGCCAATTCGAAACAACCAAAGAACTTCTGAAATCGCTCAGCTTGATGCGCGATACGAACCCGTTTATCAGCAGCGTTTTTCTATACCTCAAGGATCAGAACAGCCTCATTGGCGATGCGGCGGGGGTTAGGCGCATAACGAACGAGGAAGACCGGAAGCTCTTCGTGTCCCTGCTCGATCCGATTCAAGGCATTTACTGGGAGAACAATCTTAAACGCATAGACCAGCCCGAATCAGCGCAAAAAGCTATCGTCATCAAACTGCCTGGCGGAGGTTACCGTGAGGATTCCTATGGCGCCTTCATTATCTACATCAATCAAAATAAATTGAACGAGCTTGTGGAAAAGTTGACATCGCAGGACGGAGCCGCTTTTTTGATCGATAACAACGGGCAATATATCACTTCGCCTCGTCCGCATGAGGACGGCTCGGAAAGCAGCTTCGAAGAAGCGCTAAAGGAACGGATCGTCAAAGAAAATCGGGATACGAATACGTTCGTTTTGAAATGGAAGGGCGAAAGCTACTCCGTTTCGTACGGCAAGATGGCATTCCTGGTCTCGACGTTCACATACATTTCCGCTACGCCGCTATCGAATATTACCGCCCCGTTCAACTCGATGTCCAAATCGATTATCGTCATCAGCTGCATCGGGCTACTTGCCGCGTTATTGCTGGCCTGGTTCGCATCGCGCCGCATCTATAACCCGATCGGACGGCTTGTCAGGTTGATCGAAAACGACAAAGGATCGGACGGCATAGATGAAATCGCCTTTCTCGAAAGCCAGTGGAAACGCAATATATCGCAGAACGAAACCTTGTCCGCAAGACTGAAGGAAGTGCTTCCCCGTCTTCGGGAAGGTTTTCTGAATCAGTTTTTGCAAGGGCATCACTATTATTATTCCGAGTCGGAAATGATCGAGAAGATGAATCAGCTTGACTGGGACATTCTCGACAAAAAGTTCGCTTTCACCATGATGCAGCTGCAAGGCACGTCTAGCGCAAACGGAAAATTTTCGGAGAACGACGAACAACTCGTATCGTTCGCCGCCTCCAAAATCGTGCAGGAGCTTGCTTCGAGCCCGTTTCCGCACAACCATGTCATCGACTTTCACGATTTGTCCGCTTCTATGCTTGTCGCGCTGGACGGGGATGAATCGGAGGAGCGTTTGCTTCAAGAGCTTCATACGCTCTCCGGGCAAATCATCAAGGCGATCAATGACATCCTTGGTATGGAAGCCACTATAGTAGTTAGCCCCATCGCAGATTCGATCGTACAGACGCCCGACATGCTGGAGCAAACCCGCAAAGCGCTGCTGTTCCGCGATATCGAGCGCACGAACGAAGTGCTGAGCATGAACGACATCAAGAGCGAGGAGAGCAAGGCGGCCCAGTACCCTTTTGAGCTGGAACGCGAAATTACGGGTGCGATTCGCTTGGGGCAGGAAGATGAAGCGATGCGCCTGATCGGCGAATTTTTGCGTCAGCTGCAGCAAAACTCCAGAACGGAGTTGATCGTCCACCAGAGCATGCTTCTGCTCCTTGGCAGCATTCTGAATGCGATTATGCGCAGCGATACGAATCCGTACACGCTGTATGAAGGCACTCACCTTTATGAGGAGCTGCTGCAAATCCGCGAACCGCAAAAAATGCTCGCCTGGTTCCGGACAACTCTCGTCAGCCCTTATATCCAAACGCTGTCGCTGGCGTACGATCCCGATTTGAAGCACATGATCGACGCCCTGCTGACCCGGCTGCAGGAAGAGTTCCTGACCGATATCTCGCTCGAAGCGTATGCGGATGAGCTGCATATGACCCCATACAAGCTCAGCAAAACGTTCAAGCAAATAACGGGAACCAACTTCATCGATTACGTCACGCGGCTGCGGCTGAACCGGTGCAAGGAGCTGCTGCTCACGACGGATCAGAAAATAAGCGATATCGCCGAAACACTTCGCTATCAGCCGTCTTATTTGATCCGGATCTTCAAGAAGCACGAAGGCATGACGCCGGGCCAGTACCGCGAGAAGTTCGGGCAGCAGGGGTGACCGGATAAGGTTCTAATTCAAGCACTTTAACTTGCTGTCCCGAGAGGCTAGATCGGGATGAATAAGGGCAAAGAATGGGCGTCGTCGCTCCTGCATACCGCAATGGCTATGTTGTAAGTCCGGCAAAAAGCGCCGCGGCTAAACGAGAGACCGCGACCGCGCCAGTTCGGAAATGTCAACAAATACGCTTCCAAAACCGCCGCAAAGCGGGGATGGAAGCGTATTTGCTTTGCCAATCAACTCTTTAAGCAGGGGATGAAAATGAACAAAGTGCTTTCCGCACAGCCATCGTTCATGCCGCCGCAAGTCTAGCTGGAATAACTGCAGTTAATCTCACTTAAAACCCGAAAAATCGGTATTTACATGGAAAAACTGCAGTTATTTTTGTTGATTTCTCCAATAATAGACGAAACGAATAAAATTACCTGCATTTTTTCCATCTATTGGGCTCAAAAATCGAAATTACTTTAAAATAGATGTATATTTTCCAATTACTATATCACGTAATGGAAGATGATGAGCCATTTCGCAGCCTATCACTGCGCGCTGGGAGCTGCGCATGTGCCCTAAACGAGCGGCCACGTTCTCTGCAGCTTGAACTTCATTCTTTCCGCAAGGTTCATCGCATGCTCGTTGAATACCGGAGCCATTTCCTCGAGGCTGACTCTCGTGCATTTGCCGTCCTTGACAATGAATTCGCCGTCCACCAGCACGCTGTTGACGGTTTTCCCTTGCGTCGCATAAACGAGGCTGTTCAAGCGGTCATACGCCGGCAGCGCCTCGGGTCTTAACGTCGTATGAACGACGATGTCCGCCGCTTTGCCGACTTCCAGGCTGCCGCATTCCGACTCCACGCCGAGCGCTTTGGCGCCGTTGATCGTTCCCATGACGAAAACGTCTTCGCGCGTAAAAATCGGCGCTTCTTTTTTCGTTTCGCGGTGACCGACAGCAGCCAAGTACATTTGCATGAACATATCGAGTCCGTCGCTCCAGTTTCCGGCATCGGTGCCGAGCGCAATGTCGACCCCCATATCCATCATCTCTGGGAAATATCCCGATAAGGCGCCCAAACCGTATTTTGCGGACGCACCCGGACAGTGGATAATGTACGGTCTCTTCCGGGCGAGAATCGGCAGCTCGTCTTCCTGCGTTTGAATGGCGTGGACAAGCGTCGTGCCTTCATCAAGGACGCCAAGGCTGTCATAATATTTGATCGGCGTCATCCCGTACTCTTTCACAAAATATTTGACTTCATCCTCGTACACGCTCAGATGAACTTGCATTTGGACGCCGTATTTTTTGGCCAGCTCTTTGGAGCCTACGATCAAATCGCCGGAGCAATGCTCCATCCCCGCCAAGCCGATATGGGCGCCTACCGGTCTTTTGCGCGTGCGCGGATAATCCTTTAACTGCTGCTCCAGAATGTCCAGGCACTTGTTGGTGGAATACTGCATGATCGCCAGCTCGGGGATATAATTATCGCCGATACCGGCGCCGGTAAAGCCCTTGACGCCTACGATATTCCCCCCTGTGAACATTCCTTCAAGATGCCTCGAGCTTCCCGTATCTCCGAAAAAGGTCGTGCCGTTTAATGCCATCTCCATCGTGGCAAGCAGCATCCCGAGATGCTCGTCGTAGCTCGAAATGTTGCGGACAAGCGGATCCTCGTAGTCCTCCCAAACCTCGCGCACGCTGAACGTATCGGCGACCCAGCATCTAACCAAATGCCAAACCGCGTGCTCATGCGCATCGATCAGCCCCGGATGCACAACGCCGCCGTTGCAATCGTATTGCTCGCCCTCGTAATCGCGCAGCACTTCCGCGTTTTTGCCGATCGCGGCGATTCGTCCGTCCACGATGGCGATCGCGCCGTTCTCGATCATCCGTCTGCTCGGGTCAACCGTTAAAATATATCCGTTTGTCAGGATCAAATCCGCTTTTGCCTTTTCGCTCATCGTCGCAGCACCTCATCTTGTTATGTTCTGTAATAACGTTCTTACAAATAACAATTTAAAACCAGACCATATATCCCTTAACTTAACTGTTTTTCCGCCATATGAAGCAGTATCACTTCATACATATCGCTTCAAACTGCAATTTATGCCCGATTATGTGAGCACCCGACTTACTATGCATATTTTTTTGTAATAACGTTACCGCACGAATCAAAAAAATAAACCCTTTCAACCGCTGCACCCTAAACCGACTGTAAAACGGTAGCGTTAGCGGAAAGCGTTCAGCTTCCCGCGCCTCCCGATTTCACAAGCCGGATGCCGCACGATTCCTTGATTTCCAACACCGGCTCCAGCGTAATTTTCTCCACGACTTTCGTTTTCGTATTTTGAATTTTACGCATAATGATTTCTCCGGCAATGGTGCCTATTTGCTCCGCGGGCTGAATAACCGAAGTAATCTGCGGCTTGATTAGCCCTATGAAATCAATGGCGTCAAAGCAAACGACGGCGATGTCCTCCGGAATTTTCAGACCGGCCTCCATAATGGCGTGCATGGCTCCGTAAGCGAGTAAATTATTCGCCGCCAAAATCGCGGTCGGAAGCTCCTCCTGCTTCAGCATCCCCTGCATGATCCGATAGCCGCTTTCCTGCTTGAACTCCCCTGTTCCGATCCATTTCTTATTCACAGGGATGTTGTTTTCGGCTAACGCTTTCTGCCAGCCTTTAAGCCGTTCGTCCGAGACGCTTTCGTCAAGCGGCCCGGTAATAATACCCAGCTTGCTGTGTCCTACGCGAATAAGGTGATTCGTCAGCTCCCGGCTGGCTTTAACGTTGTCTATGACGACATAATCGACATTGTCTTCGACGTCGGGCAAATTATCGATAAACACGACAGGAATACCGGCATGTTTATAACGCTCAAGAAAACCCGCCTCGCGTCCTACAATCCCGATGACCAGCCCGGAAATTTGCCTCTGCAGCAAAAAATCGGTGTAGTCGCCTTCGCGTTCCTTGTCCTCGTCGCTATTGCAAAGCATCAAGCAGTATCCTTGCTGCCTGGCCACCGCTTCGACTCCTTTAATAACCATGGAGAAAAAATAATTTGAAATACCGGGCACAATGAGTCCGATCGCCTTCGTCGACTTGCTCTTGAGGCTTCTTGCCACCTCGTTGGGCCGGTATTGGAATTTATCCAGCGCTTCCAGCACCCTTCTTCGGGTGTCCTCGTCCACACGATCCCTGTTATTGATTACTCTCGACACCGTGGATACCGAAATGTTCAAATAGCTGGCGATATCTTTCAGTCTAACCGTCATGGAAGCTACCTCTTTTGTAAAAACGTTATTACAAATAATTTAATTGACTCTTCCTATCGTGTCAACGTATCGGCATGTCAAGAAAACCCGGTAAAATCGCCGTGCTTGCATAGGATCGCTGGATTGCACCGGACTTAAATTTTATATCCGCCGTCTACCGTAAACAGGGATGCCGTAATGTAGGAGGACGCATCCGACAACAGGAAAGCCGCCATTTCATTGATCTCGACGGGTGTCCCGCTGCGGCCGAGCAACGTGCTGTCGCGAATATCCTGTTTTACTGACTCCGGCAATGAGTTCCAGCCTTCTTCCGATTTGAAATCTCCCGGAACGATCGAATTCGCGCGAATGCCCTGCTTGGCATACGACGCCGCTATAATGCGTGTAAAATGGTTGATGCCCGCCTTCGCGGTTCCATAGGCCAAACTGCTTGCTTGCGGACGAAACGCTAGGACCGAAGATACGTTCACGATCGAGCCGCCGCCGGAGCGAATCATGACCGGCAATGCATACTTGTTCACGAGGAAGGTGCTTGTCAACGTCCCTTTAAGCGTAAAATCCCATTCCTCCAAAGTGAGCTCAAGCGCCGGTTTCTCTACGGAGCCGTACACCGTATGGTAAGTGCCGTCAAGTCTGCCGAAATGCTTATCCGTCTCCGCAATAACGCGCTGCACTTCGCTTTCCTCGAAAATATCCGCCTGCACATAAATCAGCCTGTCTTCGCCGTATTGCTCCTTCAGCCCCGTCAAGTTTGGGAACTTCTCCGACTCCCAACGGTCGGTAGCCGCGACGTACGCGCCTTTTTCCAAAAACAAACTTACCGCCGACTGCCCCGCTTGACCGAAAGCGCCTGTAACCAAAATCACCTTATTTTCCAACTGTCTCATCTACGATCACCCCGAAGTTTATCTTATACAAGCTTTAGATTTCATCAATAACGGACTTGCAGGTAAGGGGTTTCAATTTCTTTCTTGTGATAGAGCGACCTCATGATCGCATCCGTTGCTCCTGTCGTTAAGAGGGAACGTTCGACCGGGTACGGCGGACGGGAGGTGTGAATAAACTTCTCGATTTCCAAAACGAGCCTGCCGAAATGAAAATAAGGCTTTTTATCTTGCAGAAAGAACTCGGTACAGAACGGCTCCGACTCCTCGTCCATCTGGAAAGCGGAAGCGAAATCCCATACCTCATTGTCGGCAAACAAAATGCCGGATAATAATCCGTCTACGTAATTGACTTCGAAAAACATCGGATTCGTCATGCTATAAGGAAACTTATCCAAATCCGTCAAATTGATAAAACCGCCCAATTTCCGGTACAACGCATTCCATTCGGGACTTAACAGCTTTTCGATCGCAGCCTCGCCTTCGAACGTTTGGACCGATTTAATGCCGGATTCTCCGTATGCCCGATTTTCGGCAATCGACTGCATCATCTCAAGCGTATGGTACGTATACCGTTCCGGTGATTCGTTGACGCCATCATAGGAAAAACCGAACATTTTGTACAACGGCGCACCCTTAGGAGGCGGAGCCGATGCCGGGTATTGCGGGGCGAAAGGAACGACCGAGCTGGACATAAACGGAATTTGATGCTCCTTGATTTTCCGGTACATCCACTCGATGTCCTCCCTGACAACCGCGTAGCCTTTGTCGGAGTACACCGGCACGACCCTTCCGGCTTCCAGCATCACATTCAAACAACCCTCGAACAATCTGCGGCGCGGGTACAGGATTTGCCGAAGCTCATTTTCCGGATATTCCCCGTGTTCGCCGATAATAAGAATTCCATCCAAATCGAAAGTGTCGCCGCCGCATTTCAGCGCTTCTTCTATCGATCCGTAGATCGGAAAGCCATGCTTCTCAGAGAGCTTTCTGCTGATGTCGGTTTCCGGAAATTGGTCCACATACATCGAAGCGATTTCGAGAGTCGAAGTATATCGTACGCCGTCAACGCTGAACCCTTCGAGCATTTTCGTAATCACGACGTCGGCATGGCTGATGTCCCAATACTCCGTAATGATCGCTGCGACTCGCTTTTTCTTTTTCATTGATAGCCTCCCTTACAAGCAGATTCATCCTACTGATTCCACATCGCAATGTGTTAAGCAAATCATAAATCACGGGATATTCGGAGTCAATCTACTTTTCATATTATCGAAAGAATTTTATATATGTGAAAACACATCCTGTCTCTACCTATTTTTTCTACGTCCGTGCTCCCAGCCTGTCTTCGATCCGAAACTCATAGCCGTGTATTCCCTTGTAATATTCCGGATACATTCCGCTGCCGCAAGCCTCGCATACAAACTGCAGCGGCACCTCCCGATCGCCGGCATCCATGTCGTCGAAGTCTCTCACTACGCTCAGCGGGATTCTCTCATTCTCGCGGCAGCCGACACAAACAAAGTTGACCATTTCCGGGTCCGGCCGCTGCTTGCGTTCGCTTTGATTTGTAATCTTTTTGAGCGGTTTTCTTATTTTCCATATCGGTGAGATCGCACATCCTCCTTTCCGATTGCAGTCTTGCTCCCCTAATTATCGAGTGACGCCAAACGTTCCTTCCCTGCCTTTCGCTCACCTCCAATTCGGGTCCTACCGCCATTTTAATGAATAGGCAAGACGGTGAACATAAACAAATATATGATTTTATGAACATATCGTACATTTTTTGCTTTCGCGACATAAACATAGGCGCATTGCAAAAGCCGGCCATCCCGGCCGGCTTTTAATGGGCTACTAGTTTATTGCGGAAGGAGGATGATGATCCGTCTTATATACGCTCCGCTTGATTTTTCAATCCGTAATAGATAATATCCGCAATCTGTAAATAACCCGCTTCTGCCGGATGCACACCGTTGCTCTGCCTGATTACGGTGCTGGAGTTTCGGGAATTGACCGCTTCCTCGGCAGTTTCCATATTGTGAACCGTATCCAGATTTACATACGCAGGGATGAGCGTTATCCCTTCTCCGGCACGTTGAGAGAATCGTTTAAGGATGGCCGCATTCCACAAAAGCAAATTGCGCTTAAATCTCTTCCTTGTTTGCCCCGCCCCGTAATTGTACCCAAAGCTATCCTGAAACCGCGATGGAGGAATCGGCATAATCAAATGGATATGAATACCGGAATCGAAACGGCGAATATCCTCAAACATGGCTTCAAGCATGGCAAAATGCCGATCGATGATACTCTCGGCCTCATGATCGGCCGTAGGATGAAAGATATCATTAATGCCCAGGAAAACGCCTACGTCCGTGACACGATCGATGTTATGGGTATTGATATAATGCTTGAATGAAAAAGCCCCGTCCGTCACGAAAGGACTTTCCTGATCGATAAAAAACTTGCTGACCGTCCATCCGCCACGCCCTTCGTGTACATTCGGATAGGAGCCCCGCGAACCGGCTAGCGAATACGGCATGTCATCCCGAGCAAACAGCTGCAGCAGCTCCTGCGTATAGCGGCCCGCTCCGGTAATGCTGTCGCCGATAAACAAAATCCGCTTGGCATGTCCGGATTGCTGCTTGTCACGGACGTGAATTACCGTGTCCGCCGCACTCAAACGATCGCCGTGATCGTCGTAAACCTCTATTCGCAGCTTGTAATCTCCCGGCTTATCCGGTACGGCTGTCCAACGTTCATTCAAATGTCTTCCAATCTCGGATACGGCTGCAAAATCGTAACGATCGGCATTGCCCGTTATCAGGTTATCGAAGTAGATATTGATCTCGCTGCCTGTTTCCGCAGGAATCCGTGGGGGCAGCACAAGCTCGTATGCTTTCAAGCCATTCACTCCATCTCGCAATATAGTTGACTACCGTCCAGAGCAACCATTTTCTGTAACTCGATTGCTGAAATCGTATCACTTCCTTCTCTAGTGTACAAGGAAAATCGTCGATTCTATGCCTGGGCAATGGTTGTCACTGTCCCGTCGGAACCGCGCACCTTAAGAGCGCCTCCATGTGCGTATATATACACGCCGCCGACCGGATTCGTCGAAGGTTCGGCAGCGACATTGGCGACGAATACGCCATTCGTTTTATCAACAGTCAGATTGGCAGTACCGCCTCCCATATAAAGCCCAAACTGTGCTCCGGGTGCAGGCGCATAACAAACGACACCCTTCGGCAATTCCGTCCCCGTTCCTGTCCCCTGAATGACCACCTTCCCAGAAGCAAACGCGCCTATGGTCGTATTGGCTGCCGGAAAATAACCAAAGGAAGCACTTCCCAAGTTGCTGGCATTTGCACCGGCCTTTGCTCTGAATTGCGAGCTCGTGGAAGAGCCGCTATTTGTGTTCGTATTTTGTATCAAGCTTGTCGAATTAAACGATATACTTTGCTGAAGCGATCCAGGGTCCGCGGGTCCAAAATTTTGCTGATCGGTGCCAAATTGACCGGCGGTTGTGCCGTTCCATCTGAGCTTACCGCCCGCTGAAATGCCCATTCTCCATTTAATTGGGTCTGAGTACGGATCTTGAGAGTAGATGGTCAGCGCATTTAAAGCCGCTCCCGCCGTATTCGAAACAGCCAGTGTACCGAAATCATTGGTTTTCGCTTGATCGATCGCAAATCGTTGACCGACAGTGCGCAGTTGATTGCAGGAGGCCAGAACGCCGTTATACATGATTTCCTGGGCGTTCGGATAGGAGTAGGTCCCCCCAATGATTTCATTATTGCTTGCCTGATAGTATCCTGGAGGGCCGTCGAAGAAAAACCTTACAGGAAGCGTGAATCGAACGACACTGCCGGCAGTAGTAAAGGCTTGCGGACTCGTGTCGCTAGGCGAAGTGGAGAGCTGGAACGAACCGGATGTGGAATTGATCACATAATAAGCTTCTCCATTGGTCAACCCGGCCGGCGCAGTTGCAGATGCGAGCACAACTTTATCCCCATTGTTAAATGTCCTGTAGGTAGGTTGAGAGAATGAGTTGGAAGGACTTGGAGTTGCGACAACGCCAAACCAGTTGCCATAATTGCCTGGGGCTTGATCCGGTACGAGTCCGGCTTCCCAGCGGCAATGATCGAATAAACAGTATTGAGCGCCGTTGGCGTATACATGATATTCGCTCGTGTACCCTTCAAAATCGGTGCCCCTGAATCTTACATTCGTAATGGTGGAGACGCCTGTGCCGCTAAGGACAACATGCCGCCACCCGGAAGTCCTGACCCCATACACGGTTCCTACTTGCTGTACGGAACCGCCGATGAAATCCAGTTCGTTGCAGAACGAATCGTTTATAGGACCGGTTGGTTGAATCAAATAGGCGATTTTGCTATTTAAGATATAACCCCCATAAATGCGGTTGAAGACATTCCCTCTCCCGATGGAATCGTAATGCTGCCCGGTTTCAAAATAATAGATGCGGCCTGCATAAAGATCGCAGCTCCACACATTCGCGATACGTATCCCTTTGCTTCCTGCCGTCAGCACAGGATTTAACGGCTTTTTTAAATCCGGTAGCGTAATTATAGCGTCGATCAGAACATTGCTGCTATCCGTACCGCCGATTGTGATTGCAGTCCCGGCGAAGTTATCCGGATACAGGAACACCGCTCCGCGTGCTTCCAGATGACAAAACACGGTGAACGGTTGATTGACGTTGTAGGTACCTGGCGGGATAATCAACTTGGCTCCAGGCGATTGGTAAACGGGGTTGACTGCCGCATTTTTCAGCGAATTGCAGTAATCCAGCGCCGCCGCGATGGCTGCCGAATCGTCCGTAACCCCGTCGCCTGTCGCGCCGAAGTCTTTCACGCTGACGGTCTCGCGCAAGCGGTCCCCGACTGTCCGCACCGGCTGATCATCGGTATAGTGGAAGTTGACGCAATCGGCATCGATGGTCGTTTCGCAGCCTTCGCCGCCTTCGCCGCCGTAAACCGATTCGGTGACGGTTGATTCGCCGCCAACCGCTTTGGCGACCGAGCTTGAAAACAGGCTATTGGCCGCAACCGCCACACCCGCTGTTCCGAGCGTGGCGAGCAGCGCTCTCCTGCTCATTTTCTCATTGCTGGCGGCTTGCGGTTGGTCATTGCGCGGCAATGTTTCTTCATGGCTGGAATTACCGGATGGATGGGTCATAGAATAAATGCCTCCTTAATGGAATTGGTTGAGCTTATATGGAAATCGTCGGCGGAATAGCCAAACGGATTTCTCACGATAGTAAGCGCTTGCATATCTTGTAATTCCTATAGGGGAGACGCATCCGTGTATGATCCACGCTGCCGATCAGGTCAAAATAGGTTCGACAACGACTTTGGCGTAACCCCGCCATTCGAGTAGACTAATGTTGCATGGCAGCAACAGCCGATTTTAAAGCAGGGGGCGACTAGCGCCCCCCCCAATCTTTTTAAAGCTTAGTCAGCCAGCTTATATAAGGAGAAATCATCGATATAAAGTCTGGTGGTTGTATTGAAGTCTCTCAGTGCTACACAGACTTGTATCTGAGTAGGCGCAACTCCGTTATAGTCAGGTTTGACCTCGAAAATATACTCAAGCTTCTTCCACTTTCCGATCGCCCAGGAGAGTGGCATGTTGTCGGTACGCACATCGGCAACCTGAGTTGCACCGGATTTGATATTGGTCCAGAACTGAATCGTGCCTGTTGTACTGGCATCGGCTGGCAAGTAGTAGTACAGGACGGCTTTATACTTGCCAGGAGTAATCCCCGGGCTGGTGTATTGATAAGGTCCGGCAGCCGACTGGACTCCGCTGGTCACAAGGCTATAAGTACCTGTGTGTGCGTATTCGTAAGTCCGTTGTGTGACCGTAGTTCCCCAGGAACTCCACGAGGGGATTACATTAGGTGTTTGCGGATTGCCCAGCTCAAACGATGAGTTTTGGAGATAATTTGCCGACTCTACTAGATGAACAGGCCTGAAGCTGTCATCCTTCCAAGGCGCTCCACCGCCCCAGCCTAAAAATTTGGTCGACCCGTGATAAGCCCGGAAGAAGAAGCCCATCAGCGTTTTGGTCTGAGCCAGATCGACGCCTATGCTGGAGAAGGGAATGACCTGAATCGTATTCCAGCGGTCGGTTCCGATTTGGGCGCTTGCTTGCCATTGAGTACTCGGATCTGGCGTTGGGCCTTTCTTATAGACAAACTTGACGGCGTTAGGATTGGTGAAAAATCCTTTATAGCCTGCTGCGACATCACCTGTCACATAGGTTTCAACGGAGTCGTCCTGGCCGCTTTTCCACCAGTTATTCGGTGCTTCGGTGCTCTTAATCAATTTGTTCGTCGTCACTTCACTGTCGAAGTTTTCATACCCGACATACAAGTTCTCGTTATCCCACAATAAGTACACTTTCGTCTCAGCAGGCGCGGCGGCATTGGAGCCCATAACGGTAAACTCGGAGAACGGAACCGCTGCTGTCCACGGTCCTTGACTGAAATCGAGCGATTGCAAAATGGTCTCTTTGCTTGCCATTGTTTTAACCGCAGATGCGGAAAGATTCGTGTAAGAATCAATCCCACTCAAGACGTTGTAGAAACGTTGTCGTACGTTTCCATTTGCCGGTTCCGTATTGACATAACGTTGCACAGCATCAATAAGTGTTTTTTGTACGCCATCCCATGCGCCAGAGTTTTCTTTGTTCGTTCTGTCGAGAATCAGATTGCCGGTGAATGAAGTCAATAAATTTTGCCGTTTTTTGGCCATCTCATAGCTTTTTTCGATATCGTCCAACATCGCCATTGCGGCTTGTTCGTTTGCAGGCGTGTTGACCGTTCCTTTTTTCGGATAGCTTAGCGCTGAGGCTTCATAGTACTCAAATGTGCGGAGCAGCAACTGGGCACGCGTCTTCTGCTTGCCTGCCCCGGCATTGGCAACAGTCAACTCCAGCAGGCGACGGCTCTCCGCGATATCTTCCTTCGTCACGATTTCCAGATAGCTGTGGTCGAACAGATTCAGGTAATTCCGCTTATTCACTGCGTTGAGCCATGCCAGATACCAGCTTGATTGGAAGATGCGCGTTGTCCAGAACGTTTCCCAATATTCATAATACTGCTTCAAATAAGGGACTGCTGCCGCACCTACCGCTCGCTCCATCCATTCGTTTGTCAATTTGTTGACATCGAGGCTCGGATTCCATTGCAATTTGGCAGATACCCACGGTTTCGGGCCTTCTCCGAAGTTCGGATACAACTCTGCGACATGAGCAATCACCTTATGATCTTGCGCATATTTGTAATTTTCCGCCATTTGTTGCATGTACATACGAGGCACATTGTACGGCGAGCCATATAAATATTCATAGAATCCAATATTTGTAGCCTTCTCTTCCCAGCGGGCGACCTGTCCTTTGCCGGCTGTCTCGTGTTCCGGGAGTACCCAGGTCATACGATCATCCGTAATAAACGGAATGACACGGGGGTTCAACGGAACGGTCGGCGGGTCATAAACGTTCAAATAGGCCAGCAATCCAAAGTATTTATCCGGGTGTACAGCCAAAACGCCTTCAGCTACTTGGTTAACCCAGGGATAATAGACGTCTGACATATTCATTACACCCATTGAGTTTAACTTCCCTGGATAATTTGGATGATTCGGATTGGATTCACAAAAGTTATCCTGTTTGTCGTTAATGCCTAGCGAGTAGGATTTTGCAGCAGGATTTTGATTAAAATACTGGATAATTCTTGCGATCGCCGCTTGCGCCGTCTCATTCGTAAAGCATGGCTGCCAGTCATAAGGATGAGTAGGAAGAACCCCATTCGGATAATATTCTGGATGATCGGCAAAAACAGCAGGATCAAACAAGGTATTCATGTTATGGTGGAAATTAATCGATTGCTGCATGCGATTATCTCTACTCCACTCGCCTTGAATAGCCATCCCGAAGAAATGCCGGGAAATTGCTGCTGGTTCATCTTTTACCAGTTCAAAAGGAACTGCCAGATTTGTTGTCA
Organism: Paenibacillus contaminans; assembly: GCF_003285015.1. GTDB lineage: Bacteria > Bacillota > Bacilli > Paenibacillales > NBRC-103111 > Paenibacillus_V > Paenibacillus_V contaminans. The sequence goes on from NZ_QMFB01000005.1 coordinate 231,518, forward strand.
ACGGTACATCCTCGCCGTCAGGTCCAGGCAGCAACCAACGAACGCCAACATAGCGTTCCAGGAATTCGTCCACGCCATATTCCGTCCCCCAAGCTGTCGGCCCAATGATAGAAATCGATTGCTCGTGAGGCCACATGACAAACCCGTGATCCGCCAGTCCTTGCAGCTCGCTCGTAATAGCGGTATCTGTCTGAGGAGCTTTCGTTCCGACATAAATGCGTACTTTATTGTCATACTGATTACCGGACTGGCTAAGCTCGGTCGTCGTCAAGACGGGGAGAGTAGCGTTTGTCGATTTCTTGACATACGAGGCTAATTTATTCGCTGCTACTCTTGTTTGATTATCTGCGCTTGACTCCACGATAATTAGCGACTGTGCCTGACCATTCGCCACAATACTCAGGTCCGGCATATGTTCAAGGGTAACGTTAACGGCCGCCGTTCCTCCATCCGTAACCTGGAAGGGACTTGATTGGTAGGGGGCATATGCCGTCTTGCTTACAGTAACCGTGTGACTGCCGACAGGCACATCGTGAATCGCATAAGCGCCTGCGCTATCTGTAATAGCCGATAGAGAGATACCCGTCACCTGGACGTTGGCTCCCGCAAGCGGCGCGCTGGCCATGTCGGCTACAATACCGGCTACGCTGCCAAGCTCAGGAGTAGGCTCCGGTGTCGGGGTCGGCTCTGCGGTTGGCGTTGCCGTTGGCGTCGGAGTCGGACTTGCCGTTGGCGTCGCAGTCGGTTCTGCAGTAGGCGTTGCAGTAGGCTCCGCAGTTGGTGTTGCAGTCGGTTCTGTAGTAGGCGTTGCAGTCGGCGCCGTGGCTGGTGTTGTTGTCGGTGCAGTAGTTGGCGCCGTAGTCGGTGTTGCCGTAGATGCCGTAGTTGGCGATGCGGACGGCGTTACCGTTGGCAGGACTTCTTCGGCTTGCTCTATGTATTCGTCCAGTTTGGCTAAGAATTCAAAAGCAAGCCGGGCGATCGCCTGCCGCTCAGCACGGCTTTCCGGATCGAAACGGAGCGAGCCGTCCGGATTGGCGATGCCGCGCACGAAGCCGATCCGATAACCGAAGTCGATGTACGCTCTGGCCCATCCGGAAATTTGCTCTGTATCGGACCAGGTAACATCGGACCTCCATTGAAGCGCTTTCTCTTCCAGGCCAAAAGCGCGGATGAAGAGCACGATCATTTCTTCCCGTGTTACATTCGAGTCGGGAGAGAATGCCGTTTCGGAGACGCCTTGCGTGATGCCCGCTTCAACGAGCGCTCCGACGTAACCGCGATACCAGCTATCTTCCGCTACATCCTGGAAGTGGCTGGCCTGCTCGGGTTTTGGCTCCAGTTTCAGCATAGAGGCAATGATCTTGGCCAGTTCGCCGCGTGTAATCGGATTGGCCGGCGCGAAGCTGCCATCCTCGTAGCCGGAAATGATGCCTGCTGCGACCAATTCCTCGATTTCTTGTTTGGCATAGGACGCATCGATATCGTGAAACTGCGTTTGGGCTTGAACCGATTTGACCGAAGCCCATCCGTTCAACTGCAAGACGGAAGCGAATAGAGCAATAACCAAGAGTCTGGCCAACAGGCTTCCGGTCCTTCGGTTGACTTGTATCAACATATTTTTATCCTCCTACCTTTCGTAAAATTATGAATTTTTTTGCTCCTGTAAACGAGAAAATAGTGCCTTTAAAACCGAAATTAACAAAATAATGGTAAAATGCAAGCGCTTGCGTTTTTCAGATCGGGGAAACGTGAGACGTTTCACGCCGATCCTTGCCTATCAATCCCGTAAGCTTTGGCGATATTGTCCGGGAGTGATGCCGACCATTTTTTTGAAATAGCGTATAAAGTTTTGCGAATTTTGAAAATTGAGCTGCAGCGCAATATCCGAAATCGTCAACTCCGTGTTCTCAAGCAAATCCTTGGATACGTTGAGCCGATGCTGGGCGAGATAGTCGCTGAAGCTCATGCCCGTTCCTTTGCGAAACACCCGCCGCAAATAATCGGGATGGTATCGCAACTGCTCCGCGCAAATTTCCAGCGTGAGATCCGTCTGGTACTGCTCGTGAATCATTTTGCGCATCTGTTCGGTAATGATGTAGTACTGCTTCTGCGACTGTTCTTCCCGCCATTGAATGAACGGCAGGAGCACCTTCCCGACGATCCAGTTCTCGATCTCTTCCAGGGAGTTGAGCTCGAACAGTTGATCGAAAATCGTCTTCTGATCGTTCAACAGTTGGGACAGAAACTCGTCGGAATCGAGCGAGTCGGTCAACAGCGTGACGAGCAAACGCACTAAGTATAGCTGCAGTTCGCGGTAACTGACGTTGGCCTCCAGCAAATAGCGGGAGATCAGCCGCAAGTTCTCTCTCGCCTGCTCGAAATCGTTCTCCTCGATCGCTTCAATAAGCGCCTTCTCCAGCGCCGCAGGATATTTGACCCGGATAATCCGATCGGGCGTCAAATCCTCGAAGAAGAAAAGAGATTGCTCGAGGATGACGCTTTTTTGCTTCAGCGCTTCCGTCGCTTCCAGATAGGCGCGGTTCGCTTCCCTCAACGAATGAATCGATCGGCTGATCCCGAATATGGTATCAAGCTCCAAATAGCGTTCAACGGCTGCGCGGATCATGACGACCAGCGATACCACATAGTCGCGAAACTGCTCCGGCGTCTCGTGCATGCTGCCGATGACGACAACCTGGCTCTGGCCGATCGTAACGGCAGGCAGGCTATTGGAAGCGGGGATAAGCTCGCCCATTACATTTTTTACGGCCATCATCATCAGATCGCGGTCGCTTTCCTTGTAGCGTGAGCGTTCCCAATTGCTGATTTGCAAGGATACGACGCAAAACTGCTTCCATTGCGGGTTCAACTCGTAATAGGCGGATTTGGCTTCCGCTTCCGCAGGATTGACCTCGCCGATAAGCAGCTTAAACAGGAACAGCTCTCGCAGTTGGCTGACCTGACCCGCGATAAATGCATCTTTGCCGTTCTGCGTCTCCGTCAGCGCTTCCAAACGCGCTTCAATCAGTTCGATTTCGTTATATTTGCTGTCTGCTTGCGAATCGGACAGGCGGACGACCGAATCGTACAGCTTGCGGATCGGCTTATAGAAGCGGCGATTCATAGCCATCGCGATCACCAGCGTAAGCAAGAGGACGAGAAAGCAAGTGAGAAACATCGTATTCCGAATCGAGCGGGCGTCCTTGGCGATTTCGGCATTCGAATAGATGGAAACATAATACCATCCGTTGTAAGCCGACCGATTGACGACGGCCAGATGCGAGTCGTCGAACGGGAACGTTGCCGGACTGCCCGGCTTAACCGTGTCCTTGATACGAGCGGCAAACTCGTCAGGCAGCCGATTCCAACCGGCCGAGAAGGAATCCGAACCCGCCAAAATGTGAAGATCGGCGTCGATCATCAGCTTCGCATCGCGATTGCCGCCGGAGGACAGACGGCGCTCGATTTCGTAACGCGGGATTTGCACGCCCAGCATCCCGGTCGGCGTCATTGCGTGGAGCGGCGTTCGCTTCAAAAGAACGATCGCGGCAATATCCGACCAGGCTGCGCCTCCCGCTTCCGTTCTCTTTCCCGTGTTCGCCGCTTGTGTCGCCCAAAACGATTTCTCGTTTTTTTCGGAATAGCCGATGAACCGTTCCCGATCAGGATGCTCTTGCAATAGAGACGCTCCGTAGTTATCGAGCAGCCAGCCCTTGGTAAAGTTGATATAAAACACATTGCTGATTCCCATTTCCAGGCTTTGCAGCCGATACAATTGCAAGGACAGCTCGTTAAACGACTGAAAGCGGCTGCCCGAAAACTCCCAATCGGCCGCGTCCTGCAGCAAGGTAGCGTTAGCCAATTGCGTGAGCGAGAAATCGATCGTCGTAAAAAGCTGCTCGAGGCGCATCTGCGTTTCCGTGAGAAGCTGGCTGTTGCGTTGATTGACCTGGTTCGCGACCCGATCCAAAAATAAGTAATAAGAGAAGCTGCCTAAGGCAAGCACGGGAATCGCTCCCACGAAAATGCTGATCACCATAAGCCGAACTAATAATCGCGGGGGTCTCCGCTTCATCACAACCACCTCCTCACGGATACGGAATAAAAGTTTTCCTATGCCAATGATGGATCGATTATCTCAACTGCTACCGCAGTGTGCAAGCCGAACGGCGGCACGACGAACGAGATGCCATCCGAATGCTTCTGCACCGCAAGCTCTGTTCCTTCCGGAATCAACCGGACGCGGCTGGCTTCCAGGCGAAGCGAAACTTCGATTTCGCCGACCGGGTGAACCTCTTCGATGAACACCTTCGAGCCTGCCGCCGTTTCTTCGCGCACGTTGATCAAATGGACGATCACTCGCGACTGGCCGGGCTGCCGCATCACGTTCACTTCAACGGATAGCGGTGCGCGAACGGCGATTCGGGGATCGGGATTCAATAACCGCAAGCCGTTCAGATACAAATTACGCAGCCAAGGCGAGCCGCTGCTCCAGTATCCCGCCTCCGACGGCAGCGGAATGTACATACAGCTCCCTTGGCCGAACCGGTTCATGATAACGGCCGGATAAGGTGTCTCGGCTGCCGGATGTGCGTGCTGATGGTACACATGGCGGTGAACCTTCGTCTCGACGGCCGGTTCCATGAGTCCGGCAAGCTTCGTTCCGGTTGTCGGCAATACTTTCAGTGCAGGCAGCGCCGGATTTTTCAGCAGCAGCGGCATATCCGGAACGTTGTCCGACAGTGCGGAATCGACCGGATATACATAAGAGACGCCATACAGCCACATGTCAAGGAAATCGGCTCCGAACACATCGCACAGTCCGAAGTTGTCGCTTCGCTCTCCGTTCGCTTGATACAAGGAGGTCCGTCCGGTTGCCAGCAACTTGCCGCCGTTTCGCACATATTCCCGTACGATGGCTTGCAGCTCTTCGCTCAAATAAGCTTGATCCGGCAGGATCACCATCTCGTACCGCCCGATATGCGACGCCAGCCCGTCTTCGTCGAGGAAATCGAAGTGAACATGCCCCTCCGACAAGATCCGGTGTATGCCTTGCAGCGTCGCTTCGTCTTGGTTTCGCGGCAGCGCCGACGCTTCCAGCATGCGTTTGTTGCCGATGCTGTATAAAACGGCGACGTGAGGCTCGCTGACGGCTTCCAGCAGCCACGGCTCGATCGATTCGACCCAGTCGTTGGCATGCTTGACCGCCTCCATGACCGGCTTCGGCACGATGCCCTTCAAAGCGCCGGACGGATATGCGACATGCCCGAAGCTGATCGAGCCTCCGTTCGCCACGGCGATGGCCGCCGTCGTGCGGAGCGTTTCGGGCGGCGCGACCGTCCATTCCCCCCAGCTTCCCATCTCGCTGGGCATCATCAGCTCGAACGGCTTGCCGAACGAGCGTTTCCAGCGCGCCAGCAAGCTGCCGTACTGATAATGCGGCGGATGGAACTCCGAGGTGAAATAATCCGCATACCGGTCCGCTTCCACTTGGCCGAATCGCGGGTCGCCGGCATGATTCCAGCCAATCAGGAAATCCTGCCGTATCGCCTTCAACCCGTTCGCCGCGTCCCGCAGAAACCGGTGGCGAATATCCCGCTGGAACGACTGCCACTCCGCCATTTCCTTCGTACCCGGCATCGGCGCCGCCGGCGCATCATAGCCGAAGCGATTTCGGTACGCCGCACGGCAATATTCGCAGTGGCAGCAGTTGTCCCACACATACGTGATGTCAAAGAAAAATCCGGCCACCTCGTAGCGTTCAGCGATTTCACGCAATTGACCGTACACGTAATCCCGATAAGGCGAGTTCATGCAGAGCAGATCGTAAAATCCGAACGCTTCCTTAATCGGGGTTTGATCGGCGGCCCGCTGCCGGTAGTCCGGATTGGCCCCGGCGACATGACTGTTTAAGCCGACATTATAATAGGCAATGATGGCGATATCGTGCTTTTTGGCCTCGGTTATGGCTTCGGCGAGCAGATCGCCGTTAAGCTTCGTATTCTTATGGCCGATCTGCGTGTCGAAGTAGCTGTTTCCGAACGCGTCCTTGGTCATAAACGTAATCGTCTGCATACCCGCCGCGGCTGCGGCCGCGAAGTAATCCGCAACGTTCAGCCGCACCTCCGGAACCGCTTCCCCGGCATGGAAGTCAAACAGTCCACGGCGTATCGTCTTGCGGTATAACTGGTTGTCCATCCGTGATCACTCCATCATTTCTTGTTGATTTTCGCGTATTCGGCCGTAAATTCCGCGATAATTTGATCCCCGCCGTTTTTACGCCACGTTTCGATAGCCTGCTGCCATCCGGCTTCATCCAGTTCGCCCATAATGAATTTGCCGCGAGCGTCCGTCACTTGCTTTAACAATTGGGCGCCTTTCTCCACATTGGCTTGCGAGATTAAAGGAGCGGTCGGATTGGAAACGCCTTTCTTCTCGTTATCGGCGACGATCCCTTTCCATTTGGTTTCCATTGGCGTATCGCCCGGCTTCGGTCCGAAAATGCCCAATTTGACCATGATCTGATTCAGCGGGTTAATTTCTTTATTATACAAGTCGCTATTCACCTTCGGCATGCCGTTTTCCATTGTGTACGTATGGCCTTCAACGCCGAGCATCGTTAAGTCGATCATCTGTTTGTCGGTCATTTTGTTAAAGAACGCCAAAATATTTTTTAAATCCTGTTCGGTCTTTACGCTGCTCTTCGGAAACATCAGGAGTCCCGCATATCCCGCATCGGCCGGCGTGAATTCGCCCTTCGGTCCTTTGATGCCGGTAGCGACATCGAGCGTTGCCTGCGGATTCAACTTCTTCAAATCGGCGAACAGCGCGGTCGTCACCGAATCCACCGCCGTGAACAGAAAACCGGCTTTCCCCTGATTGATATTTGCCACATAGCCGTCCTTCGCGATCAGGAAATCCTGATTGACAAGCTTCTCGGTATACAGCTTCCTGTTAAACTTCATGGCCTCCAAATATTCCGGCGTCATAAAGGAAGGAATCAGCTTGCCGTCCGGTTGAACTCCCCAGGTTAGAGGTGCGCCGAAATAGATGGCCAGATTGTCGATTGCCGCCCCCTGGTCGCTCAAACCGAATGTGTCGTTTTTTCCGTTTTTGTCCGGATCATTGAGCGTAAAGGCTTTCAAGACTTCGTACAGCTCGTCGACGGTTTGCGGCGCTTTCAAGCCGACATTGTCGAGCCAGTCTTTGCGGAAAAGGATGCCTGAGCGCGAGAGCGGCCGGGTTCTAGGCAATCCGTATATTTTGCCGTCAAGCGAGATGTTGGTCAAAATTTGCGGATTCAAGTTGGCCAAATTCGGATAATCCTTCAAGTACGGTCCGACTTCCCAAAACATGCCCGAGCGTGCGGCATTGACGATATTGGCGCTTTTGTTATCCGGAATGACGAGCACTTGCGGCATCGAGCCCGAGGCGATCGTAGCGTTCAACTTCTCTTCAAAGCCGGCGCCGACCACCCAGTTGATGTCGATGTTGTAGCCGGTGTACTCGCGAATCTTCTGCATGCCCGGACTGTCGGCTTTGACCGGTTCCGTCGTGTATTGCGGGACCATCATCGAGATTGTAATCGGGGTTTTGCTTGGCGATGCCGAATTCGAAGTGTTAGGCGATGCCGATGTTGCGGATTCCTTCGGTTTTTCGCCGCTGCAGCCTACGGTTGCGCCAAGCGCCATAACCGCAGCCAGGCTCCCCATCGTCGACTTCTTCGCCATTTTTGAGAATGTTATCATAAAAGCAGTGACCTCCTTTTTATATAACAGTGCTTATATTTGATTTGACCAAGGATACGCTAACCGCACTGCTGTCATTTTACAGCCTCTGTCCTCCTTTCGCGAGCGAAACGATCACCTTGGTCAACACTGTTTTCAACCCTTAACCGAGCCGAGATAAATCCCCTTGGTGAAATAAGACTGGATGAACGGATAGATGCACAGCATCGGAATCATCGTGATGACAATAACCGCCATTTTGATCGTGACTGCGGGCGGTACGACGAATTGATCCGTGAACATCGCGGAATCGCCGATCCCCCCTTGCGAAAGGATGACGATTTGCCTTAGCAGCACTTGTACCGGCCATTTGCTGGAATCGTTGATATATAAAATGGCTGAGAAGTAACTGTTCCAATGCGCAACCGCATAAAAAAGCGTTAACGTAGCAATAGCGGGCTTTGAGAGCGGAACCACGATTTTATAAAAAATTTGAAAGTCATTGCAGCCGTCGATTTTGGCCGACTCCTCCAGACCATCGGGAAGCTGCTGAAAAAAGTTTTTCAGAATGATTAAATAAAATGCGCTGATCGCGCCCGGAATCAGTAAGGACCAGTACGAATCGATCAGTCCGAGCGACTTCACGACGAGAAACGTCGGGATCATGCCGCCGCTAAAAATCATGGTAAACGTAGCCAAAAACATGATCGGCCGTCTGCCGGGCAAGTCCCGTCTCGCCAGCGGATAAGCCATGATGCCGGTCATGAACAGATTGATCGCCGTGCCGGCAACCGTAATCCAAGCGGACACCCACAGGCTTTTCATCACCGTATCGGTCGAAAATATATAACGGTACGCCGTCCAGTCGAAACGGTCCGGAAACAAAATAAATGTCTTTCGCAGCACCTCTTCGGGAGAGGCGAGCGATCCGGCAATAATATAGAGGAACGGCACCAGTGTCACCAGCGACACCAGAAGCAGCATTCCTATATTGACTGCATCGAACAAGCGGTTTCCCAGCGATTTGTCATGCGTCAACGGATTCCCCTCCACTCTGGATGCAAACGGTCAAAAGATGCCGTCTTCTTCATTTTTCTTGGCCATATAATTCGCGAGGAATACAAGAATGGCGCCAATGACCGACTTGAACAGGCCAACGGCCGTGCTGTAGCTGTAATCGCCTTGCTGAATCGCGGCTGTATACACATAAGTATCGAATACTTCGCCGACTTCGCGATTTAACGCATTCAGCATGAGAAAAATTTGCTCGAACCCCGTATCCATAAAGCTGCCCAACCGGAGAATCAGCAAAATGATGACCGTACTACGAAGGGCCGGCAGCGTGACGTGCCACATGCGGCGAAATCTTCCGGCACCGTCGATCGTGGCCGCCTCATATTGCTGCGGGTCTACGCCGCTGATCGCCGCGAGGAAAATAATCGTTCCCCATCCCGCTTCCTTCCATATGACTTGGGACGTAATCATCGTTCTGAACCAATCCGGACTTTGCAGAAAATCGATCTTCTCCATACCGGCTGCCGTCATCAAACTGGGAACGATGCCGTCCTGAATGGTAAAAAACGTATAAAACATGCCGACGACGACGACCCAAGAAATAAAGTGCGGAATGTAGACGATCGTCTGCACTGCTTTTTTGTACACTTCCAGCCGCAATTCGTTCAGCATCAACGCCAGAATGATTGGCAGCGGGAAGAAAAAGACAATGTTATAGACGGCAAGCAAAGCCGTGTTCCGAAACAGCTTGAAAAATTCCGGGTCGCTGAAAAAACGGTCGAAGTGACGAAAGCCTGCCCATTCGCTTCCCGTTATGCCGAGGAACGGCTGATAATTTTGAAATGCGACGACAAGTCCCCACATGGGCAAATATTTGAATACTAAAAAGTAAACGATTCCAGGAACAAGCATCGCGTACAGCCATCGATTTCGCGCCAATGTTAACAACATGTTAATCGCCTCCTTTCCGAGTGGATGATAGCTTCATCATAGGGAGCCGCCGTACATTCCGTCTATAATCCGAACCGGACTTATCCTGAACAAACGCGGACTATGCCGTGAAATCGCGGTGTTTGGCCGGGTATTTGTCGCGGGACAATAAGAAAAACCGTCCGGAAATCACGGACGGTCCTTTGGTGCATGGCTATACGTTTGCACGTGGGGAGGTAATGGGTAGGGGCTTTCAGCTCAAACGAACATAATTGACCGTCTCTTTGTCCTGCAGGTACTTGCTCCGGCTTTGTAGCTGCGGTTTCTTTTTCTTTTCTGGCTTTCTTTTCTTCGACACCGGTGAGATCGCCGATCATCCTTTCCAACACGGCCTTACTGGTCGTGCAGGTTACATATTTGAAGAGTTGCGGCTTTTCAATTATGCGGTTCCGAAAACTACCGGTTCACCTGCTTATACGCTTTGGGGGTCATGGACGTCAGCTGCTTGAACGTCCGGTTGAAGTGGGTGACATTATCGAAGCCTGTTTTGCTGCAAATATCGATCATTTTGATATCCGTCTTCTTCAAATATTCCTTGGCTTTGGATACCCTGAGCTCGTTCAAATATCGGGTGAAGGATTTTTGCGTAACGTTTCGAAACACATTGCAAAAAGCGGTATGGGAAAGCAGCGATACTTTCACGGCGTCTTCCAAGTATATTTTTTCGGCATAATGCTCCTCCAAATATTTCACGACCCTCAGGACGGACTCCCTGTGCTTATCGACGAGATTGTCGGATCGATGACATTCAGGAGCCGCCTCTCTGCCTACCATCGCAAGCAATTTAAGCATCAAGGCTTTGGCCATAAGCTCGAAGCCCGGCTTCTTCCCGTTGAACTCGTATAAAATATCGTTTAATATGCTTTCTGCATCGCCTTCCATCTTCCCGGCCAAGCTTAACCGCTGTCTCAGCTTGCTTTCCTGTACCATTGCGGGTTCAATATACATAAAGTCCACGAACGACTGAATATCCACATCGCCGGCAAAGCTTTGATTGATAAATTCCGGTTTAAACTCCAGCTCAATGACTTCGCAGCTTACATGATCGTAGTTTTCGACGCTATGCGGCACATAAGGAGGAAGGACGAACAAATCGCCTTTGATCATCTCGTACTCTTTGTCATGGATGCGATGCTTCAACTGACCTCTGGTAATGTAATAAATTTGAAAATAGTCATGTCTATGCCGCGTGTGCACCAAATCATTTTCTAAAATATATCTCCGGATATAGAACGGATAATCGCCATGATCGTTCTCCTCAAGCCTGTACATCAAAATATCCCGATATTCCTCTTTGTCAAGTTGGTCGAAGCGCATATAACCACCTCTGACTTGTAATTTATCGAAAACTTCAATCACACTATTTTGCTTTTAGGCGTTTTATGTGTATAGGTTTCTTTGAATTGCATGGGCGACATGGTAGTAATTTGCTTGAAAATGCGATTAAAGTGGGTCACGTTGTTAAATCCGGTCTTGCTGCATATTTCGACGATTTTGAGATCCGTCTTGCATAGAAATTCCTTCGCTCTTGAAACTCTTAATTCGTTCAAATAACGGGCGAATGACTTTTTCGTCACCTGCTTGAAGGCGGAGCAAAAATAACTGTGGCACATGAAAGAGCGTTTGACGATGTCATGCAAGTATATTTTCTCCGTGTAGTGCTCTTCTATATATTGGATGATTCTGAGAATCGATTCCTTATGTTTATCCTGATGGCTATATGAATCGGCGGGACCGTAGTCCGAAGCCGCTTCCCGGCCAAGAATCGCAAGCAGTCTGAGAATCGCGGATTTGATAATAAGCTCGAAGCCTGGCTTCCGCTCCTCGAATTCATGCAAGAAATCGTATACGATTTTTTCGACGTCCATTTCGACCGATCCGCTAAGTCTTAAACGTGGCCGCACTTGATGCTCGTTCACCATGAACGGCTCAATATACATGAAATCCATGAACAACTCCAAATCGGCATCGTTCGCAAAGCTCTGGTTGATGAATTCGGGCTTGAATTCGATTTCGAGCGCCTCACAACGTTCATTGTCATTGTCGAAAGAAAAGGTTTTGTGCGGGATGTAGGGAGGGATAACAAACAAATCGCCTTTCGTGAGTCCAAACGTTTTGCCGTTAATGTAATGCTTCAGCCTGCCTTTGGCGACATAATAGATCTGAAAATAATCATGTCTATGGAGGCTGCCTTCTTCATGATCTACCGTGACCTTTTGAATAAAAAAGGGGTAATCTCCATGGCCGTTTTCTTCGATTTTATACAGCAGAATATCGCGATATTCCGTTTTCTCAAGCTGGTCGACCCGCATGTAAACCACCTCTGACTCATAGTTTAGAAGACTAAATGTTGAGCGGCAGTTATTCGATCCTGTTGATCAATGCCGGTTCGAGGGAAAGGCGCCAATAACGTTCGCTATACTGCTATTATGTATAATGGCGCGCCGCTTTTCAATACAAGGGATAGCGCTTTCTTGGTGATGCGAAATGCGAGGAGTGCAATGCACTTCACAATGCGAATTGCGCGATGCGAAATGCTCAAGCGAAAATGCTCAAGCGAAATCCGCGATGCTAATGCACAATGCGAATTGAGCACAGCAAATGGCACAAGTGAAACGCACAATGCGAATGCACTATGCGACACAATGAGAATAGCACGACGAATCGGCCGCAGTCCGATTTCGCCCAATTGGAATCGAGTTCTCATTCCTATCCGCGCCCGCAGTCCGAAAACGCCCGCTTGCAGCGGTTATTTGGCTCGTCACACCGGTAAATGCATCCTCCAAGAGGGCAAATTCGGACTGCAGCGTGAGGGTAACCCCGATTCCTTGTTCGAATTGGGCAATTTCGGACTGCAGTATATATGAATTTCGAAAGTATGCGCTAAACAGGTAAATAGTGACTGGGAGCGGCTTCCACGATACGGGGACTCATTCCACGCGACCGCCTCAAATTGGATTCGTGTACCTCAAACCGTGCGTTTGCCGTAAGCTTCATTCAGATTCCGCCTCGCGATGAACACCTTTGCTCTTGGCTAATGGTAGGCGCTTGCCAGCCCCCATTCCGGACTATCAGCTTAGAGATAACACCCATGCTGAGCGTACATAGAAAAAGAGCCCGATGTCTTCAATCGGACTCTATCTTGTATTAGGCTTCAGTTCATCTTGGCAAGATTATAGATTGCTTGAGCCGCCCCCCCCCCCGTCATCATTTTCGATTGCTGCGCTTGCATTAAACGATCAGCCCGCCTCCCGCCAAAACGAGCGGCAGCAGGACGATCTCCATATAAGAGGTGGTACGGCACCGCTCCCTTACTTACTTAGCCGCCTCCAAAACGCGGAGGAGCAGAACGACCGCTTCCGCTCTCGTCGCCGTGTCGAGAGGGGCAAAACGGTTGCCTTCGCGGCCCTCCAAGATCCCTTTTTGCGCTGCGGCCATCACGAAAGGCTTGGCCCAGCTCGGAATCGTTCCGTCATCGGCAAACGGCGTAAGCACGCCGGCATCCGCCTTCCATCCTAGTGCACGCGCGATCATCACGGCCATTTCCGCACGGTTGATTACCGCGTCCGGACGGAAGCTTCCGTCCTCGTAGCCGGAAATAATCCCGGCTTCTACCGCATTGGCGATAGCGTCAGCGGCCCATGGGCCGATTTGCTCGCGATCGGTGAATGTCAAATCGGAGCTGCCGTCGGGCAGCTGAAGCGCGCGCGCCAGCAGCACGGTAAATTCGGCCCGCGTTACCGTCGCATCCGGCTTGAACGTTCCGTCCTCATAGCCGTCAACGATTCCGTCGGATACGGCTTGCCGAATTTGCTGCTCTGCCCAGTGACCTTTCATGTCGGTCAGCGTCATTGCCGGTACGGAAGGTGCTTCGTCAATCGCGAACACGGCCAGCCTTCCGAATTGCTCCAAGCTGACGGTCGCTTGATTCCCCGTTATGACGCTTTCGAGCTCCAGCCATGCTTTTTTCGCTTCGTCGTACCGGAAAACAGCGACCCGTTGATTTCGGCCGAGCTGCGAAGCATCGAACTTGACCGTAACCGTCGCCGGCTTTTGCAAGTTCAGTTCCAAACCGTTCTCCAGCTCGAATACGGCGCTCAGCAGCTTGCGTTGACCGTTAGCCGGCACGGCTTCCTCTTCGGTTTTGCGAATCGCAATTCGCAGCTCCCGATCGGATGCGCCGGCAGGCACCGAAACGGAAATATCTTCGCCGAGACTGACCGTTCCGGAGCCTCCCGCAGGTATAGCCAGCGTTCCGGGAGCCGCAGATTTGACGCCGTTGCCGCCATCGCCGCCGCCCGAAGTACCGGTTCCAGAACCGTCGCCGCCGCTCTGACCGCCCCCTCCTTCGATTGGCGATGGAGATTGGATCGTCACGGTCACGGTTGCAATATTGGAATATTCCTTGCCGTCATAGGCGCGGAACGTAAACGTATCCGTGCCCGTCGCTCCCGGATTCGGGGTATAGACGAACGTGCCGCTCGCCAGAATGACCGACGTTCCCTTCAGTCCGTTCGTCACAATGCTGTAGGCGAGCGTGTCGCCGTCCGCATCGCTTGCGCCGACCGCGCCGCTCACGGCCTTATTCGCCTGCGTCGTCACAGCGCCATCCTGCGCGACCGGCGCCTGATTCGAAGGCTCTGCCCCCGGCTCGATGGTCACGGTAACCGTCGCGACGTTGGAATCGCTTCGGCCGTCATTCGCGCGGAACGTGAACGTATCCGTTCCGGATTGTCCCGCCAGCGGCGTGTAAGTGAATGCCCCCGTTGCAGCATCGGTGATGGCAGCCGTTCCCTTTTGGCCGTTCGTCACGATGCTGAATGTCAACGAATCGGAATCGCCGTCACTCGCCAGGAGCATCCCGCTGACCGGCGTATTCGCCGCTGTTTGCAAAGCTTGATCGGCCGCTTCGGGAGCCGTATTTTGCTCCGGCGCAAGCACCGCCAAGTGCTCGGCTATAACGTTGTATCCTTTATTCTCGTCCCAGACTCCTTCGTTTGCCAAACGTACGGCATACTCAGGGCGATTCCGGATACTCTCGGCGTCATCCGGCAGCCACAGCGCCAGCTTGTAATCGCCTGGCGGCACATTCGCCGGCACCTGGAATTGCGCCGTTACGTTAGTCGCCTCTCCCGGCGCCCACCATCTCGGATCCGCATCGGGCAGCGGAAAATTGAAACGTCCTCCTGCGCCGTCCAAGACGATATACACCGGCCGTTCATTAAACATAGCGGCAAATCCAACGTTGCGTAAATTCAGCTCGACGCTTGCCGTTTGCCCCGGCCTGAAACGCTTCGTCCAACCGGCATTGTCGAGCACCAGCCGGTAGCCTAAACGACGGCTGATTTCGTCGAACTTCCCCTGGTCCTTCCAACCCTGATAAACGGCGGGATGCCATCCGCTAAATAAATAGCTGGTATGCAGCTTTTCCATTTCGGGTATCGCTTTGCTGGAATGGGCATAGGAGGAAGGCGCGCAAGTCTCTCCGCCATGCGGCGTATAGCGGGTATCGCCCCATACGTAATCCTTCCACTGCTCGACGGCATCGATCGGATACGTTCCGACATCGTTATAACTGGCCACGAAGCAATCGTTATGATGCCCGATACGCGCTCTTACGCTTCCGCTGAACGCTTCCGCGGGCTGCAGCGGAACGCCCCCGTTCGGGAACAGCTCTTCTTTCTTGGCCGGAGTCCGGCTTTGCACCATCCGGTTGGCTGGCAGGGCGTCCAGGATCGCTTCCATAATCGGAACGGCATTTGCAGGCTGATCCAGATTATTTTGCGAGGTATGCCATTCCCCCCATGCGCCGACGAATCCGGCCTGCATAACGGCAAGCACATCGGCGTTATCGGTCAAGACCGGCTTCAATTGTTCAAGGTGGCCCAGTACGACATTCTTAGGCGCGTCGTTGCCGATTGCCGAAAAATCGTAATTGAATCTAAGTACGACCTTTATTCCCGCCTGCCGGACTTTATCGAAAGCCGAATTAAGCTGATCGAGAAACGATTGGCTGATCGGTCCGCTTCGGAACGCATCCAGCTGGACATTCCAATGATCGATGCTATAGCCGAGCGCTCGAGCTTGATCGGCTTCATACAGCGGATCACCGGGCTGGAAATAATACGTGAAGCCGCGTTCCGGATTCAGGAAGTCTTCAAAGCTTTCCGTATATTCGCCGTAACCCGGCGCCGGAATGTCCATGATCGACCGAATCGTCACCGTCACCGCGCCGATATTGGAGGCCGCGGCTCCGTCATGAACCTGGAATGTAAACGTATCCGTACCCGTAGTACCCGCATTCGGCGTATAGGCGAACATCCCGTTTACAGCGTCCGTGAGTGTCGCCGTTCCTTTTTGCCCGTTCTGCACAATGCTGAATGTCAGCGGATCGCCGTCGGCATCGGCAGCCGGCAGCGTACCGTTTACAGCCGTATTCTCCCAAACCGCGTACGCCGCATCCGTCACGACCGGAGCGGAGTTTTGTTCGGGCGCAAGCACCGTCACCTGATCGGCCAGCACATTATAGCCCTTGATTGCATCCCATACGTTCTCATTCGCCAAACGTACCGCGTACTCCGGCCGCGCCTGGATTCGGGCGTCTTCGTCCGGCATCCACAAAGCCAGCTTGTACTCGCCCGGCGGTACGGCGGCAGGCACTTGAAATTCAGCCGTGATAGGAGTCGTTTCTCCCGGGCTCCACCGCCGCGGATCGATCCCTTCAAGCGGGATGTCGAAACGTCCCGCAGCGCCGTCAAGCACCAGATAAACCGGCCGCGGATTGAACATCGCGGCGAACCCGACATTGCGGACATCAAGCTCGATCGTTGCCGTCCGTCCCGGCCTGAAGCCGCTCGTCCAACCGGCTTCGTCCAGCACGAAGCGATAGCCGAGACGTTTGCCGATCTCCTCGTACTTTCCTTGATCCTTCCAGGCCTGGTATACGGCCGGATGCCAACCGGCGTACAAATAGCTGTAATGCATCGCCGCCATTTCCGGGATTGCGTTGACGGCGTCCGAGCGCGGTGGATTCGGTCCGGTCTGGCCGCCGATCGGCGTAAATCGGGTATCATCTGCTATGTACTGCTTTACGCCTGCTGCATAGCTGTCATTAAGGAAGGTATTGTTGAAATAGCCGATTCTCGCCCGATCGCTTCCGCTAAAAGCTTCCGCAGGCTGCAGCGGCGTGTTGTTGTTCGGGTATAACGATTCCTTGCTCACATGCCAGGGAATCTGGATCATTCGATTGTCCGGCAAAGCATCCAGCAGCGCTTGAACGATCAGGCGGGCCGTCGCCGGGTCCGCCAAATCGTTCGACGAAGACGTCCAAGCTCCGAATGCGCCGATAAAGCCTGCCTGGGCGCTGACGATCACATCGGCATTTCCGGTTAGCAACGGTTTAAGCTGTTCGATATGGCCTAGAACGGTCTCCTTTGGCGCATCCTGACCGGTCGTGCCGTAGGCAAAATTCATTTGCACCTTAATCCCGGCCTGCCGCACCTGGACGAAGCCTTGCTCCAGCCCGTCGAGAAATGCCGCATCTAACGGAGCGCTGCGAAAAGCTTCCAGATCGATATTCCAAAATGCTATACTGTAGCCTGCTTCGCGCGACTTGGCGGCTTCATACTGAGGCAGGCTCGGATCGAAATCAAATTCGAAGCCGCGCTCCGGGTTCATAAAATCCGCTTCGCTTTCCACATACTGCCGATGCGTCGTGCCCGGGCCAGGGGCTGCCTGAGCAGCCATGACAGGAAACAGTCCCCCAACCAGCGTCAAACATACCAACCAATGGCACAACTGAAACAATGGCCTCCTAATACCCATGGATTATCCTCCTCATTGAGAGCGATCCTTATTTCAAAGCATATTCCGCGCCGAACTTCTCCACGTTCTTCTTGTACTGCTTCGAGTAGTAGTCTTCAAGCTGCTTTAATCCCGATTTCTCCATATTCGCCAGCATCTCTTGGTACAGCGAAACCGCCTTCTCCTCCGAATCGGCCAAAATAATTCTCGGCATCGCCGTCTTGGCGATTTCCTTGATCCGTGTCGTTACCGTACCTTCCGCTGTTGTCGGATCGGGCTCCATCTTGTACGTAATGGCCGTCCAGTCTTTGGCGCTCTTGTCGATCAGCGCGTACATCTCCATTTGCTTCTTGGTTTCCGGCGTATCTGGAAACACCTCTTTCAGCCAATCATATTTAAAGAAGGACAATTGCAAAATGCCTTTCTTGATCCGGTACTCGTTCAATTTCTCTTCAGGCAAGGTGCGCAATACCGACTTTTCGTCTGCGAGTTTGTAATCCACGCCTTCTTTTCCGTAATTCATAAGCAAATTGCCGTCCCTGTTCCACATATAACGGATAAATTTGATTAGCGCTTCCGGGTTTTTCGCTTTTTTCGTAATGAGCGTAATCGTCCAGCCCATCCGGCTTTCACCCGGATACTCTACTCTCGGAACCGCTTTCATTGGATCCATTGCATAAAAATAAGTCTTCTCCTCGCCAAACTGCTTCGTCAGCGATTGTGTGGCGGCTGACGTATCCCAATACCGGCCCGGCACGACGAATACGCGGGTTGCAAAATCCTTCTGCAGCTGCTCGCTCTTCTTGATAAACAGCTCCTTGTCGATAAGTCCGTCCTTATAGAGCCGGTTCATGTATTTCACATATTCGGCGTATTGCGGGTCTTTATACTTGTTGGATACGATGCCGTTATCGCCCACGTAGTACTGCCGGATGCCGAACGAGCCTTCAACGACATTCGTCGTCAGCTGATCTTCCCCGAGATTGGCGAATGCCATCGGAATCGAAGGCTGGCCTTCCATCGTCGGAAACTTTTCTTTGAACAGCTTGAGGGCCTTGGCCAAATTGTCAGGCGTCGACATGTCCGGGGAACCCAGCTCCTTGTAGATGTCCTGCCGCACCATATAGGTGTAAGCGCCCATTAAATTGGTATAATAATAGCTCGGCAATCCGTACAGCTTGCCGTCGACGTCGGAGCTAATTAATTTGTAGACGTCATTCGGAATTTCTTTCTTGAATTCGGGAGCGAATTTCTCGATCAGTTCGTCATGGGAGTATACGAGCCCTTCCTTGATCAGCTTCTCTACTGTCGGGTCGGTTTGTTCCAGCGTGATCATATCCGGCAGCTCGCCCGTAGCCAGCATCAAATTCAATTTCTCCGAAGGCGTTCCGGTCGGGAAGTTCACATTAGGCTTGACGCCGGTAATCTCGGTAATGTCCTTGAAATACTCATAATTGTCCCATTTCGAAAAGTTGGCATTCAGGTTGATATACCAGTCGAAAGAAATATTGTCTCCGATATGCCATTTCTTCTTCTGGTCGGCGATATAATCCCCCGTACCGCCGCCGGAATCCGGCGCAGCCGACGCCTGCGGCGTATTCGAGCTTGCCGCCGGCGAGCCGGTCGGCGCTTGTCCGCCGGAGCCTGACGAGCAAGCGGCGAACAGCATGGTGCATAAACATGCGCTAAGCGCGATTCCCAGTTTTTTGCGATAATTGCTCTTGTTCAATTCGCATATCCCCCATCGTTTTTATTAAATAAACACTGTGTGCACCCAGTGATTACCCCTTAAGAGAGCCAAGCATAATCCCCTTGATAAAATATTTTTGCAGCAGCGGGTATATAAGCAGGATCGGTCCGATCGCCACCATCATCGTTGCGATTTTGACCGCTTCCGGCGTAACCGCCGTCGCTTGAATGCCGTCGCGCGCCAACAGATCGTTTAATGTCTGCTGCGCGGCGGTTTCCTTAATGATTTTTACAAGAATCGTCTGCAGCGGCTGCAGATCGGGATTATTCATATAAATATAAGCATCGAACCAAGCGTTCCAGTGACTTACGCCGTTAAACAGCGCAATGGCGGCAAATACCGGCATCGAAGTCGGAATGACAATACGGAAGAAGATGCCTATTTCGTTATACCCGTCGATTTTCGCCGATTCTTCCAAAGCGTCCGGCATCGACCGAAAAAATCCGATCATAATCATCGCATTCCATACACTGATAAGCATCGGAATGATATAGACGAGAAAGTTATTTAATAGTCCGATCGACTTGATCAATAAAAAGGTCGGAACGAGGCCGCCGCTGAAAAACATAGTGAAAACCAGCAAATACACATACCATTTGTGAAAAAGCAAATCGTTCTTCGACAATGCGTAGGCAAGCATTCCCGTCGCAATGACGCTTGTCAGCGTGCCGATGACCGTACGTGCAGCCGTAACCAGGTACGCCTTTCCCAGAAGCGGATTACTGAATACGGTCGCATAATTATCCAACGTCCACTCCCGCGGCCAGAAATAAATGCCCCCCCGGATGGCGTCCGTACCGTCGTTAAAAGACAAGACAACCAATTGATAGAAGGGATACAGGCACAAAAAGCATAAAACCAGCATCCCCGCCATATTCAAGCGATCAAACCATTTTCCCCGCCGAAGCTTCATCCTTTCATCCCCCTACCAGATGCCCGATCCGTTTATTTTCTTTGCGATCCGGTTTACGAGGACAATCAGCACAAACCCGATCAATGACTTAAACAATCCGACCGCCGTCGAATATGAAAACCTTCCTTGCGTCAGTCCGGTCTTGTAAACATAAGTATCGATGACTTCTCCAACGTCGAGCACCATCGGGTTTTGCAGCAAATATAGCTGATCGAAGCTCGAATTCAGAATGCCGCTTATTTGGAATATAAGCAAAATGACGATAGTCGGGGCGATCGACGGCAGCGTAATGTGGACCATTTTACGCAGTCTGTTGGCCCCGTCGATTTCGGCCGCTTCATAAAGCGCCGGGTCGACGCCTGCGATCGCGGCAAGATAGATGATCGCCCCCCATCCGAGCTCCTTCCATATGTCGGAGATGATCAGGATGGGCCAATAAAACCGGGAATCGCCGAGAAACATGATCGGTTCGTCCAAAAGGCCGACGGCCAATAGCAGCCGGTTTATAACCCCGACGTCTAGCGACAACAACCCGTACACGATCCCCGCCATGACCACCCAAGAAATAAAATGAGGCAAATAGGAAACCGTCTGAACGAACCGTTTAAACCGGTTGCCTGTCAGCTCGTTCAACAATAAGGCGAACAGAATCGGCATCGGAAATCCCCAGATCAGCTTCCATAAGCTGATTCCAAGCGTATTCCTCATCAAATTCCAAAACTCCGGGTTCTGGAAAAACGCTCTGAATTGATCGAACCCGACCCAAGGACTGCCTGTTATTCCTTTGAGCGGCTGGTATTCCTGGAACGCAATGACCACGCCGTACATCGGGATATAGTGGAAGACGATCACCCAGACGATCCACGGAACGATCATCATTTGCAAATATTTTTGCTTGCCTAGCATCCGCCAAACAGAAGGGAGCGCTCCTGCCGCCGCCCTCGCCGCCGGCTCTCCTTGCCGTCTTGTCTCGCTTCTCATCTGCAAACCTCTCCTAACAAACATAAGCTCACGAAGCCGGTTTTCCAGCCGCTAAGCATTTCGGTCATTCGCTGTTGCTGACATGGGACTCTTTGACGCTTACGCATAAAATAACTTCAACCGCTCGCTCAGCGCGCCCATCGTCAGGCCGGAGACGATTTCCGCGACCGTCCAGCCCGATTCGATGACCCACGGGCCCCAGCCGGTGTCTTTGGGCAAGCCGAATACTTCCATCAACTCGACGTCAAAAGCTCGCGCCCAGCCGCCATGCAGCTGCTTGTTGCCGCTGTGAAGCTGCGCAGATATCATAAACTTAGCCAGGTCCCGCCATAGCTCCATGAAATAATCGTCGCCAGTAACAAAGTAAGCCTGCATAAAGCCGATCGGCAGCCAGTTGACGGAATAGAGAAAATCTGCGATCGGGTCGCCATTGTTCGTTAGCAGGGAGCATTCGTCGGTGTCGTTTTTGGCGCTGCGGTTTGCTTGATACCCGGTATCCCATTCCAAATAGGCGCCGGAGGAATGGCGAACCCGCTGCAAATCCTTCGTTACCCGGTATAACCATGCTTTATGCTCATCGTCCTTCGTCACCCAATACAGCCACGCTAACGGAAGAATGAGCCGGCACATCTCCTGGGTTTCGCTATGCTCCCTCCGCGTATTCGGGTAAGCGGCCATAATCGTTTGCATGCCTTTGACGGCCGTTTCCTTAAATGGCTCGATTCCCGTCAACCGATAGCCAAGCAGCAGCGATGCCAAATAATAGCCGTTATAATGGCCGCTCGGGAAATTTCCCGGCTCCGACGCCAGCCTGCGCATTTCCGCTTCCGTAAGCTTGATATTGTCCGTCCGGCTGACGCGCGTGCCGTCGGTTCCCGTCGTCGAAACGAGGAAATGCAGCGCATCCGTACATTCGGCCAAATAATCGTCGCTGCCGGTGTACAAACATTTAAGCAGCTGCGGAATCAGCACCCTTGCCGCGTCGTCCTGATAGCAGGTTCCCCATTGCCACCCCGACCAGCGCAGCATGCCTTTGTGCCGTGTTTCTTCTTTCTCCTGCAAAATATCAAAGCATACCGAAATAAGCCGATCCGAAACCAGCTTGCTGTTCGCGTCGCCCGTCAACAAATAATGCAGGAAATAGGCCATCGACGCCTCGCCGGTGCAATCGTTGCGAACATCCGTCAATACACGCTGCTTCCCGTCGGGATAAATCTCCGTGGCGATCCCTTCCATGATCCCTTCTCTGCCCTCATCGATCAGCAGTTCTGCTTCGCGGAACCAGGCGACGCCCTGCTCGATCGTGTCTCGTAATCTTGCTTCAAAGCTGTCCTCCCCGGTAAATGCGCGGGTACTGTACTCGTCCTTAATGAAGCCGCTAACCTTCACCCGTTCATCGCAAAGCCAGCTCACGATGTAGTCGGCAAGCCCCTTCCATTTGATCAAAGGCGAAAAACGGGCTTTGACAAAGTGACTTAGGCGAAATGAGCAGACCATCAAGCGATCATTGTTCTCCAGCCACAGCGCGCGATGGCTGGAGTCCTCGTACAGTTCTGAACTAACCTGTATGCTGCGATGAACATCTTTTCGGACATAATGCAGAATGGAGCGATACTCGGGATGAGCGGAAGGATAGCTGCGCAAAGCCGTATTACACTGGTCATCCAGCAAGTCGCCTTGACTCAGCCCGAATTCCCCTCCATCCTCATCGCAAAATACAAGCCGATCGTAGCGGGTAGGAGACGGCGGACTATAAAAGCTCAGCCCGGCAGCGCCGCAGTACTCGATAAACACTTTTTTGCCCCGCTTGATTTGCGCTTCAATACTCGCCCGGTTTCGCGGCGTCAGCAAAAGCGGCGTTTCTTGCGTGCCGCCAAGAACGGCAATCGCATCGTAAGCGTCCAGATCGGCCGATGACAAGTGCTCCGGGTTGATGATCCGGATTCCTGTGCTCGCTTTTTGCAGCAACTCGGACAAGTCGCTTTGAGATTCCGTAATGATCGCCATTTTCCGTTCCAATGCTCTGCCTCCAGTATCTTTTGTGCCCTACAAACATTGTAGTAGCGTCCGGACGAATGCAAAATATCAAATAATACAGGAACATTGCAGTTTTTCTATACATTTCCGATAATTAAGAGAATCAAGATAAACGGCTTACGTTCAGGCGCATTTCCCACAGGTTTTATTGCACGAACGGGGTGCTAACTGGAAAACATCCAGCTATTTTCGGTTAAAACGCACGAAACAGACTTTTAGCTGGAAAACCTCCAGCTAATTTTGCCCATCGCTTCGTTTTTTGCAGATTTCGCTATAATTAGCTGTAGGTTTTCCATTAAGACCTTTAAAACGAGGAATATTCGCAAAATTAACTGTAGGTTTTCCAGTTCGCATGGCGCCGATTTCTCGTATTCCGGTGAGGCAGCGAGGAAAAGCGCAATACTTTCAAAAAATTGGAAACGAAAAGCACGCTTTCCCTAATTCGTTAGCCAAAAACGCCTTGTTGCTGCGAAAGTAGTGATCCTAGCCTCATAAACACGGGGACCGTCGATTTCGCAAGCATTTTACAACTCGCTCTTATCCCAACATCATATAAATTCTTTATTAGAAAAAACCGTCCGGAAATCACGGACGGTCCTTTGGTGCATGGCTATACGTTTGCGTGTGGGCGAGGTAGTGGGCGGGACTTCTAGCCCATCCTCCATGTTCTGCTGAGCGAATAAGGAAAACCTTACAATGACTCGGAAAAGGCTACTAATTGTACGGTTTCCCTACTAATCGCCGACAAACGCCTTGTTTCCGCTAATTTAGTAAGGCTGGCCTTCCATCCGCCTTATGAATCGGCAGCCGAACCGCAACTTCCGTACCCGCTCCTTCGCTGCTCCGAATTTGGAGTCCATACGCTTGTCCGGTAAACAGCCGGATGCGCTCGTCCACGTTTCGAAGCCCGTACCCCGAATGCTTCTCTGATAAAATGCCGCGCACTACCTCTTCCTTCATGCCCGGCCCGTTATCTTCAATCTCGATTTCGATGCAGCCGTCCCTTAGGCCCCCCGTTATCGTCAAGCATCCGCGTCCTTCTCGTTTCTGGATGATGCCGTGCTCGATCGCATTCTCGACAATCGGCTGCAGGAAGAAATTCGGCACCACAAACTCGCCGATGGAGCCGTCAATCCGGTAATCGACATCGAAGCTGTTTTTCCGGAACATCAGCTGCAGCTCGATATACGTCCGAATGTTTTCCAGCTCTTCCTTTAACGAAATCGTCGAATGCCCTTTATTCAACACCGCACGGTAAAACTTCGACAAGCGCGTCGCCACATAACTGATTTCGTCCGCTCCCATCCGGATCGCCTTCCAGTTCATGACGGATAAGCTGTTGTATAGAAAATGAGGATTTATTTGCGCTTGCAGCGCCCGTAATTCCGCTTCCTTCTTGGCGATTTCCTTCTCGTAGCCGTCTTTGATCAGCTCGTCCAGCCTGCGAACCATTTTGCCGAATTGATTCGTTAATTGTCCGACTTCATCCCGATAATCGCTGACAATGAACAAGTCGAAATCGCCCTTTTCCGTTTTCTTCATCTTGTCGTTCAAGCTCTGAAGCCTTTTAACAAAATGCGTGGAAAAAAAGAAGATGGCCACGCCGACAACAACCAGGCATAATAAAGCGATCATCAGCGCAACCCGGAGAATCCAGCCGATTTCCCTGTTCATGCCGTCGATCGGCACATAATAGGTAAGCGTCAAACCGGCGCGGGCTATCGATTTCGTCGAGGCGATATATTTATCGCCGGCCTTGGGAACGGCCCGGTCGGCGCCATTCGCATAACTGAAAGCGGAAACTGCGCTGCCTTTTACCTCCCTGTCGTATACGATCTCGTTACGTTTGTCGGCGACGACGATGCCGTAATTTTCCGCTTCCATCACTAGAGAGCCGTCCAGAATACTGTTGTGCTCCAGCTTAAGATAAAGAAAACCCAGCACCCGGCTGCTGTAAGCATTAACGATCTTTTGCACCGCGTACAGCTCCCCGCCGTCGAAAAACCATAAAATATCGCCGCTTTTGCTCGCTTCCTCATACCAGCTGCTGTTGACCGCGAGATCAAGCGGCTGAATGAGGTTTCCGAATTGGGGCAGCCCGGTCGCCGTGTATACGGTGATTTGCTGAAGATCCTCGTTCATGGCGGAAATGTTCGAGAAGAAAGGCTCGACATCCTTAAGATAGTCGACGGACAAATCGCTGAAATTGTCGTAAGTATTTCCTAAAATTTGCTGGATCCTGGTGTTGAAAGCGATAAAGCGAATGATGACCTCGTAGCGGCCCAGCTTTTCCTCGATATTGCCGGCGATTTTACCCGCGTAAGCTTCCAAGCTTTGCTGAGCCTGCGTTTGCAGAAGATGTTTGGATTGGTTGTAGGCGTAAATGCCGAGGATCAAAATCGGTACGATCACGACGATGAGGTAAGAAAGAACGAGCTTCTGTTTGAACGGCAAATGTTTAAACAGATAAGCGATCATATCCGCGAGTACCCTCTTTCCCTGAATTGGGCGGGAGACGTGCCGAAGTAGCTTTTGAATAGATTGCAAAAATACGACGTATTCGGATACCCCACTTCAATGCTGATATCCGCGACCTTCTTGTTCGTCTCGCGCAGCAATTGCTCCGCTTTATACATGCGATGAGCCGTCAGCGCCTTCATGAAGCTTTGCCCCGTCTCTTTTTTGAACAAGTTGCTTACATATTTCGAGGACATGTACACCTTATCCGCCACATAGTCCAGCCCGAGGTCGTTCATATACTCGCTATGAATGATCGCCATAATCTGCTCGATCGCCTTGCTTGTCGATTTTGCCGGACTGCAGACCGATTCCCCGTTCGCCTCGTCCAGCAGAGCAAGCAATATTCGTTTGACGTCCTCGATATGATTCGTTTTGTAAAGAGATTCCGCAATGGCGCGAAACGGCCTGTCTCCCCGCTCGGGAATTTGCGCGAACAGATTCTTGGCGATTTCCGTGCAAAGGTATTTGACGTAAATGGCGGAATGGCTGCCCGAAGCGGAAAACTCGCGAAATAGCCGGTCAATGCCGGCTGCGGCTTGATCGAACCTGCCGCTCCGCACTTGCTCGCATACCGTCTCCAAGACCGAATCCGCCGCGTATATCGGACCTTTATACAGGCTATCGTCGCTGCCCGCCAACAAGAAAACCTTGCTCCCTTCAGCAAAAAAACGGTTTTCCAGCACGCTTTCCATTTGCTGATACAAGCCGCAAACGCATTCGGCTTCTTCAACGGGGCCGGCGATCGCCATACACATATTCATCCCGAACCGGGACTGCAAATGCGCGTTCAGCTGCTCTCCCAGCATGACCAACTCGTCGTTCGTCCCTCTGTGTGCGCCCGTTTTCAAAAAAACGACGCTTTGATATTCGTGCAGGTTCAGCACATCGTGCTCTCCGGGCACGCATTCGCGAACCGCCTTGGCAAAATCGAGTCCGTCCGCGTCGAAAAGCCGCCCGGCCGCATCCACGAGCAGCATCACGCTGCGCTCCAAATCGGCGCGGATCCCCGATTCGTCGACCCTGTTTCGCAATGAATCGCTAATTGGGCCGCTGTGAAGCAGCTCCCATAGCAGCTGTTTTTTCTCATATTGCGCCGCCATACGATGAGCGTTCTCGAAGGTTCGCGCTTGCCGTTTATTTTCAGCTGCCTGCTCGCATAATGTGATAGCGCTTTCCATTACCTGCAGAAATTCTCCGACTTCGATCGGCTTCAGAATATAGTGCTCGACCTTGTAGGCGATGGCTTGTTTGGCGTATTCAAATTCGCCGTGAGCGCTGAAAATAATAATTTTCAGATTCTCGTCAAGCTCCCGCGCTCTTCTCGTCAGCTCCAGTCCGTCCATAAAAGGCATTTTAATATCCGTTAGCAAAATATCGACATGGTTTTCCAGCAAATACTGAAACGCTTCTTCGCCGTTCGACATTTCCACCGGATCCAGCTTGAGCTTATACTTGTCGATCAAAAACCGGATGCCTTCCCGCTCTTCCAACTGGTCGTCCACGATCAGTGCTTTAAACATCGGCCTGTCCCCCTTGCCCGGCTTGTTCCCCCCTACTATAGCACGATCGCTTCCGCCATTCACCCTCGATTATTCCATACACTCAGCGTCTCCCTCAACCATTCCATATGCTTCGCGGTCATCATGCCGTAGTGATAAAAGCCGATCTCGCGAATGCCGTTATCGATCGCAGCCTGCACATTGGCCTCCAGCGCTTGCCGGCCGGTTGCCCACGGAGCGCAGGCCCCAAGTCCCAGCGACAATTTGCCGGAGGGGATTTTCGCTAAATACTTCTCTAGTACATCTTGCGTTTGGCGGACATCATCCGTATAAGAGAAGGTCATGATCCGGTCCGCAATGCCGTGCAGCCGATCCGCATTCAGCCCGGATACCCGGTGAGAACCGAAAACGGCCATATGAATTTCAGCGTGAATCTGCTTTTTCAAATCCCCGACAAAGACCGCCAAGCTCTCTTCCCTGAAGCTCAAATAATCGGAAAGACCTGCGAGTTCGAACATCGCTTCTCCCCCGTCTGTTCCCTGATAGACTAAACGCAGCTGCTCCAGCACGTCGGACCGCAACGCTTCGGTATCGATTCCTTTGTTTTGAGCAAGCTTCACGCAATCCGGGCAAAAGCATAACGAGACGAGCAGCTGATTGACCTCATTCAAGTCGATGCCCCATTTGGCATGCTGATGATGCGGAACCGCCATCCAGGAAAGCGACTCCAGCAAAAAGCTTGCGGGCGCATGTCTGCTCTCCATTTCTTGAAGCATTGTGGTCACATATTGCCTGACATTCCGATTATTTGGACAAAGCGCATGACGGAAACGGTGACCCCAAGCATTCTGCACCGCGCACTCCGGATAACGTTGAGCCAGCTCGCTGTTGTGGCAGGCAACAACCCAAGCATGGTACTCCAGCCCGCTCTTCGCCATCTCATCCCTCAGGGCATCGAAATCCGCATGCCGAGAAAGGGAAGAAACATGCGGCTTTATCTCTCCATACAACGCTTCCTTCGCTGCGAAAAACACCCCCGCCTCTCCCTCGTATATGGAAGGCGTTTGGTCATGCAAGCTCAACTGCTGCATGGAGTGGTACGACGCAGCCATGTACAGACCGTCGATCCCCGCCTCGTTTCGCAAGCTTCTCAATCGCTCCATACCAAGGGAGCCGGCAAAATCCCAAGGATAAGCAAACATGCGAAAGTTATAATCGCTATTCATTTTTTCCGCTCCTTCAACTGTTGATGGAATACATGTAGGTGCACAGATTGAATACACAGCCTGATCCCTCAGGCACTGCGTGTACTTCAACGCTTTGCTGGCTCATTCCTGCATGCCCAAACTCGGCTCTTTTTTCCGACTCTTTGCGGCAATTCAGTCTGACAAACACACAAATGAATCAATTCACCTTCACGGCAAAAGCGTAACTCGCTTCTCCTCCTCCGTGCCAAAAAGCGTCCAGTCTGTAAATATGCACGCCTTTTCCCGCAGGGACTGTAAAACGACCCTCCTGAAGATCGACCGGAGCCGCAGAGTCGCCGGTATACTGTTGCAGCTTGATTTCAAAAGGCTGTGGATTGTAATCGAAAGATATCTTGATTTCTTCACCGCTTTGAACCTCGGCAGCCGTAACCTGATGCCGGTTAATCAAATCCGGAGCCGGCGCATAGTCAGCACAGCCCTTCCAGCAGTAGGTTCCTTGGATCACCTTCACCTGTTCGTTCGTTGCAGCAACTTGCGCCAGAGGAGGCATATCGCCCCGAATCGGATCGCCGTCCAAAAAGCTGACGTTCAACCGTATCGAATCATAGTCTTGCAGCTCATCATTTACCGTTTTTTCAAATGGCATGATTTTTCCCAGGTCTTGTTTGGTTATGCTCAGCGTGTTTTGAATGCTTTTGATAACTTTGCCTTCCTTATCTTGAAAGGCCAGATCAAACGTGCAAAGTACTTGTTCCGCTTCCGAATTATTCAAGCTTTCCGACGGATCTATAAGAATATCGCCGGTTATTTTCGTTTGACCGTCTTTTCCGGACAAGGCTACATGATTGACGTACACTTTTCCCGTGTCCTTAAAATCCTTCAACAACGGCTTATCCTCATCGTACATAACGGATATTGACTTCGTTTGGTCATGATAAGCAATACCGGCGTTCATATTTTCCGCGATGAAACGAATCGGGACATAGGCGTGACCATTATAATTGAGGGTTGAATATTCGCCGGTTAATTCTTTTTTCTCTCCGTTAAAAATGAAATTCACAGGAAAAATACTGGTCTCGACTATACTGCTGGCAATTGCTGTTGAAGAAAGTGCTAGAAATATGCCGATGATTATACCGATTACATACTTTCTCATTCACTGTCCCTCCCTTATTTCCCTTCTATAACATAGTTACATTTAAGACTCTCCTAAAGAGTATAAACATGAGCATCCCATAGATAAATTATTTGTGAAATAAATTTTCTTGTCCGGTGCAACAACAGGACATGTGATTTGTCCGGTGAATTCACTTCTCCATTTTACACGACCATCCGAAGTCAAAGCGGTAACCCATGATAATCTATTTACGCTTGTATTATTTGATGATACGACTAGCACGGTCCCTAAACTATCAACGATAGGCGGATAATTAATTTGCCCATCAATGAAGGTCTCCCATTGTATGTCTCCCCCCATTCTGAAAGAAATCAAACGGAAAGGACTTGCACCAACATATAAATTACCATTCTTACAAATTGCAGGCGTTGTCCAGATATCGCCATCAATTGTGGAATATTCCTCATTTCTGTTCCCTTGTTTGTCGAAACTTACTATTTTTAATTTCGATTGTTCTGACAGCCCAATATAAATATTTCCCTCATAATCAATAATAGGTATAGATTCTAGGAATGTATCTGCCTTAGTATGCCATTGTACTTCTCCCTCCATAGTAAGGGAATATAGTTTTTTATCACCAGCCAATATTAGAATACGTCCGTCATTAGTTATTAACGGAGCACATCTAAACTCAAATTGCGCTTGGAAAACCCATTTCAACTCGCCTACAGGATCAATAGCAAGTAATTTGGTTCCATTTGTAACAATGTAAATATTTCCTTCCGCATCAATTACAGGGGAAAATTTGGCTAGATCGTCTATCTCGTGTATCCACTTTATCTGGCCACTATTGCTCAAAGAAAATAATTTGTGACCTTTGGATTCCCATGCCCCCGTTGATGCTACATAAATGGTACCTTCCCTTCCTATTGAAGGGGTTATCAAAGTAGTACCGCTTTGAAATTGCCACTCTACTTCACCCTGAGGGGATACAGAGACCAATGCTTTACCTCGATTGCTGCTAAAAAGTATACTTCCATTGTCATTGATAACTATTGATGAACAGTCGCTCAATCCAATTAACTCACTAATACAGGTTTCTTTAGGGCTTTCTGGAGAAAGAAATCTCGATTGTCGAACCCATGATGTAGTTGTTGGATGAATAGCATTGAGATCAAAACCTTTTTCACTAAAACCACCAATGCCTTCGTTCGGTGAAAATAATTTTAATTGCATATTATCCATATCCCTATCCTCCTACTTAAGGTATTACTGGAGTAATGACTACACCTGGAGCCCTCCAAGTATTTCTACTTCGACATTTTCCCAATTATACAGTTTTTCCCTTCCTCATGACAGTTAAAAGTACTGGAGACTAATGAAGGTGTCCTTGAATCGGATCTTTTTATTACTGCATCAAACCCGAACAGGCTGCATAGAAAAAAAACCACAACACGAAGGTTAATCGCACTGTGGTTCTTTTAACTAGTAGACCATTCATACCCCCAGATTAGATTTCCAAATCGCTTGATAGATTTGAGATTTCGTGAATACGCGGGAAAGGTAAGACAGCAGCAGCTTTAAAATATCGAATTCTTTGGCGGTCAACGCGACTTTCGAAGTCCCGACTTCCACTTCATAGGTTTGATCATTCAAAACGATATCCCCATGTCTTATAATCGAAGCTGTTGATGTATCGTTGGCTGAGTTGCGATTGAAATACAAGTATCGTCTCAGCATGGCCCGGACTCTGACCGCCAGCCCCCCAAGCCCGAACGGTTTGGTCACATAGTCGTCGGCGCCTAGTCCAAGCCCGATTATCATATCGACCTCTTCCCCTTTGGCTGATAGGTAAGATGTTTTTACTAATTCGCCGCAGTACTTCATAGCCCTCCATCTTGGGTATCATCAAATCTAGTGCGTTGACCGCATTTGATCTAAAGTTTGCTGCCCGCGCTTTTCATGAGAGAATCCTAAGTGGAAAGGGCGGGTTCGTATAAGGCCACGAGCACCCGTTAGAACTTTGCGCTGCCAAACGAATAAAAGCGCCGGGTCATTCCGCCGCCCGGCGCTTCTCTTTTTTGGTGCGGCGATAAGCCGCTATGTAAATTTTCTTTTCACGAATCCCATCGTCTAATGGATATCGCGCTTACGGAAATTGCCGCCTTTCACTTCCGCTATGTCGTACACAATAATGAAGGCTTTATCGTCGATCTCATTGATAATTTCCCTCATTTTACTTTCCTCCATCCGGTTGATTACGCATGTTATTTCTCTGAACTGCTCGTTGGAATAACCGCCGTGAACGAACGTGTAAGTCGAGCTTCGTCCCAGCCGGTCGCGAATCGTCTCAATCATTTCCTCCGCTTGGCTGGTAATGATTTTATACGTTTTGGCGCCGCTTAATCCTTCCTCCACAATATGAATGACCTTGGAAGCGATAAAATAAGCGATCCCCGACAAAATCGCGCCTTGAAACCCGAACACCGTCGAGACGACCACGAATACGAACAGGTTCAGAAATAAAATGAGATCGCTCGTTCCGAACGGCAGCTTTCGGGACAGCAGTACGGCCAACATGTCGATGCCGTCCAACGCGCCGCCATTCCGCAGCGCCAGCCCCATGCCAAAACCGATAATAATGCCGCCGACAACGGTAATCAGCAGCGTATCGCCCTTAATAATCGGTGGGATATGATGCATCATCGTCGTGCCGACCGCAAGCGACGCAATCCCAAGCACCGAATAAATCGCAAAGCTTTTACCAATTTGCTTATAACCCAAAAAAATGAATGGAATGTTGAGCAGTGCAATCAACAGAGCCAGCGGCAGGCCCATCCATTGCGAGCCTACAATGCTCAGACCGGTCACACCCCCGTCCGATACGCTGTTGGGGATAAGCACGGCTTCCAGTCCATACGCTGTAATAATACCGCCGGCGATTACGGCAATTGCCTTCGTGATCTTTTTGCTGATGTTTACTTGTCTGGATGCTACGCCCACTTGAGTACCTCGCTTCCTAATCGCGTCAAACCGAACCAGGCATATTTCGGAAACAGTTTTCATCTTCCTATTATTAGCTAATTTTCTCGTCTGTATCCCGCTCTCGCTGCCATACATGGGTTCGCTGCTTTTCAATTTTACTGTGCGGGAACCTATGGCTGCAAGATTTTTTGAAAATTTTCACTCTTTTTTATTATTGAGAATCCGGTTCGAAATCGACCAAATGACCCAATCCATGCGTTAATTTTCCTGTTTGACCTGGTTTTAAACTATTAAATATTTTTTTGTCGTTCGTACTAATTTCCAACTCGTTTCCAAAGTTATCGCTAAAAATAATAGTATATATTTTGAAGTTGGGAGAAGAAATGTCTGTTTTGAAAGAATCGAATCTCTTCCCTTCAATTCTACAAAAGGTAATTCTCTTATCTGCATCAATTCTTTTCTTCTGAATAACTTTAAAATAATAAAAGAACGAAAGTAATATTGCCATTGGTATTAAAACCTTTATAAGCGTTAGAACGTCGTCATCCATTTAAAAGCCCCTTCTTTCTTATGGGTCTAGTTGAGACCCCCCCTAAAATAACTTCACTTTTCTTTAAACAATCCGAAAAGAATAAAACATACTCCAGCAACAATCGTAGGTATAGCACCCTTTTTCACTGCTTCGCGGCTTCTAATTCCGAGTAGTCCGAGTTTATAAATATAGTCAGGAAACAAGAGCTGCAGAACACCGCAAATGACACCCGCCATTCCAATCAAGATCACTGGGTTCAATGTCAATATACTCCTTCGTCATAACGATTGTTTACAATAGCTATGATTCTATAAAAATACCTATAGTTCCTCCAACGACAATTGTCTTATAGCATTAATTGGATGTTCTTGCGCTCCTGTCAACTAAAATGGTTTGTTGATAACCTGACAATGTACTATCCTCCATCACTTGGACAATACAAAAAAACAACCAACCGCATCCCGCGGTTGGTTGTCTCAAAACATTACTTCTTCAAAGAAGCCTGGTACGCTTCGTTGATTTCTTTGGTGATCAGCTGCATGTTCGGATCTGCTTTCAGATCGGCGATGAACTTGTCGTACTCTTCAAGCGAAGCTTTGCCGACGATGACTTTCGTACGCATGTCGTCCGCTTTTTTCTTGATTTCGCTGTAGTATTTGTTGTACGCCTCCGAAATGAGTCCTTCATCCGGCTTCGCTACTTTTACTTTTTTGCGCTCGTCGACGATTTGCTTCTGACGCGCATAGAAGTCGGCAGGCATGCCTGCAGCTGCAACAGCCGAGTATTCATTGATTTCATGGAAGATGGAGTCCATCAGGTTCGTCATGACTTTGTCTTTTTTCGCTTGCTCAGTCGCTACGATGTTGCCGTTCTCTTCGTTGTAGTGAACGCCCGGAATACCGTAACGAGCCAATTTGTTGCCTTCTTTGCTGTAGCCGTAGTCCATGAACGCCAGGATTTTCTTCACTTTGTCCTCGGACACTTTCTTAGGAATCAGGTAGTGGCCGTAGAATGGCGAGCCGGATGGCGTATACTTGTTGCCTTTAGGACCTGTAAGCGATGTGATCGGCATCAGGTCGGCTTTCGGATCGACCTTTTGGATCGGTGCAAGACGGCTGAATGCATTGTTCATCGCATAACCGCCGCCGCCCGCTTTGCCGCTTTGGAACGCATCGTTGATTTGCGAGAAGTTCAAGATCGCGAAGTCAGCCGGGAACAAGCCGTCGTCATACGCTTTTTTGATCCACAGCATCGCGTCCTTGGAAGCATCCTCCGTCAGGATCGAATGGAGCTGGCCGTCGCGCAGCTTCCATACGCCTTGCGTATCGTTGAACACGTTGTACATAAAGCCCATGTACGCCGGACTTGCCGCGTAGCCGATCGTATCCGCTTTACCGTTGCCGTCCGGATCTTTCTCTTTAAACGCTTTCAGCGTGTTATAGAATTCGTCGACGGTTTCCGGCATTTTCAGGCCGAGCTTATCCAGCCAGTCTTTGCGCAGAATCGGGAATACGCCGCCGCCGTAGCTAGGATAGTAACGCGGAATCGTATAGTTTTTGCCGTCGATTTTGGACTTCTCGATCGTTTCCTTCATCTCAGGCGAAGTCAGGTTCGGATAGTCCTTCAGGAAAGGCGTCAAATCCCAGAATGCGCCTTGTTTAATCATATTGCGGATTTGCGGACCTACCGGAGCAGCCGTAATATCTTCAACGAAGGTCAAGTCGGGCAAGTTGCCGGAAGCAAGCAAAACGTTGATTTTATCTTCGAACGTCGTTGCGGAAATCCAGTTGATTTTCAGCTTCGTGTTCGTCTTTTTCTCGAATTCCTGCCACAAGCTGTTCGTTTCGTCGATGAACTCGTCCGCATAGCTGATTACGGAGATGCTGATATCCGTAGGTGCTGCGGTTTTGCCGCCGTCCCCGCCGGAAGAAGCGTTATCCTTCGAGCCACAAGCAGTAAGCACGAGGGACGAAGACAAAACGAGAGCCGAAGACAAGCTTACCATTTTCTTTACTTTCATGACCAAACCTCCCATTTTGATTGTTACTCTATTGTGATCATTCCTTAACCGAACCAACCATTGCCCCTTTGGCAAAGTGTTTCTGCAGGAATGGGTACACCAGCATGATCGGTACGGTGGCGATAACGACCGCAGCCATTTTGAGCGTTTCCGTCGGCATTTGCTTATCGGAACGGAAATCGATGTTGCCGGTTGCGGAAGCAGGATCAACCAGCATGTTCTGCAAGACAACCTGCAGCGGCCACTTCTGGAAATCGTTGATGTACATCAGCGCGTTGAAATACGTATTCCAGTAGCCTACCGCATAAAACAGGCCGAAGGCCACAAGCGAAGGCAGCGACAGCGGCAAAATAATCCGGAACCAAATGCCGATTTCATTCGCTCCGTCAATACGGGCGGCTTCTTCAAGACTGTCCGGAATGCTGTCGAAAAACCCTTTCATCAAGAGGACATACCAGCCGCTCGTCATAACAGGTAGAATGAGCGACCATATGCTGTCGATCAAGCCGAGATTACGGACCACCAAGTAAGAAGGGATCAGACCGGGCTGGAACAGGATCGAGAACATGAGCATGAACATGATGAATCTGCGGAAACGAAGCCGCTTGCGAGAAACCGCGTACGCCAGGCCCGAAGTCACGATCAAGCTGATCGCGGTCCCGACTGTAGCGAGGAAGGTACTGATACCGATCGCGCTTGGGAACGTTTTGGTGGAAAGCAACGTTTTGTAAGCGTCGAGCGTCCACATTTTAGGAAATAAAATGAGCTTATCTTGGTAATATTGAACGGGATCCGTAAACGAAAGGACTACCGTGTAGTAGATCGGAAAAAACGTTACGATGGACACGATTACGAGAAAGGTTACATTAAACGTATCGAATATGCGTCCGGATAAGCTTTTGCTTCTCATGTTACTGACCTCCTTCTGTGCCGAATTCTAGTAAACGCCCTCTTCGCCGAACTTCTTCGCGGCTTTGTTGGCAAGCATGACGAGCACGATACCGACAATCGATTTGAACAAGCCTATCGCGGTGCTATAGCTGAACTGGCCTTGCTTGATACCCGTCCGGTATACGTACGTATCGAATACGTCGGCAACATCGGTAACGGTCGCATTGTTGTTCATCATCAAATAAATTTGTTCGAAGCCCGTATCCATAATCGAGCCGAGACGCAAAATAAACAAAATGATAATCACGTTGCGGATAGCCGGCAGTGTAATGTGCCACATTTGACGCATACGGTTCGCGCCGTCCATAACGGCCGCTTCGTAAAGCTGCGGGTTAACCCCGGCGATTGCCGCGAGGAAGAGGATCGTCCCCCAGCCGGCTTCTTTCCAAATGGACTGAGCGGTAACCATACCCCAGAAATAATTGGGCTCCGTCAGGAAGCTTATTTTGCTCATTCCTAGCGCTTCGAGCACTTTATTGATGAAGCCTTCCGATTCCGAAAGCATCAGAAACGTCAAACCGGCTATAATAACCCAAGATAAGAAATGCGGAATATAGATGACCGTTTGCACAAAACGTTTAAACACCATATGGCGCAGTTCGTTGAGTAAGAGCGATACGACGATCGGGAACGGGAAGAAGAAGAAGAGATTCAGTAAGCTGATCGCCATCGTATTCCGCAGCAGCATTACGAAATCTTGATTGGAGAAAAACCGTTGAAAATGCTCAAAGCCGACCCAATCGCTTTTGAGAATGCCGAGATATGGCGAGTAATCCTGAAAAGCGATGATCAGGCCGCCGACCGGGATATATTTGAAAACTAAAAAATACAACAGGCCGGGAAGCGCCAGCAAATATAAGTATTTGTCGCGTTTAAGATCAAACCAGAGTCGTTTGCCGGCAGTCGGCGTTTGAACCTTTGTCTGATTTGTTTGAATCTCTGAAACAGATGAACGCATCGGGACCCCTTCTTTCTTTAGGTGTTATGTTGCTTGGTTGTACAGAAGCGCTTCCATTCGGTCCGATTCGTCCGCACCCCGTTTTCATATGCTTAACTTTACAAATGTGCGTCATTTCGCACAATAATAAGTTTTTGCCTGCTCCTTTTTTGCGCAGACATGGTCTGTATACACTCGGAACGATAGGAAAAAGATTGCAACCACGCGGTCGAATCGAGCAAATTCGGACGATAGCACTTTTTTGCCCGGCCATGCAAAAAGCCCCCGCCAAAGCCGAAATCGGCCTGACGGAAGCCCGGAAAGCGCTTCGTGCAAAAAGATACTATCGGTACATTCGGTTGTTATTTGCCTTCTTTCTTCCGCTTCACGATCGTATGATTTAGGTTGCGGTTCAAAATAAGTAAAAGCTGCTCGGTCATATAACTCGGCGAATATTTAAAATCTTCTTGCACCCAATAAACGATCATGCCGAGCAGCGCGTAAGTCTGGTACGTAAGCTGAAGGTCTTCATTCAGACCGGGAGGGGTATCGGCGTTGGAAACCGTCAGCTCTTCCTGCGATATGGCTTTGAGCTCGCGGAACATTTTCTCCTGAAATCCGGAAATGCCTTTGGCTTTCAGCATCGTGGAGTAAAAGTCGGCGTTCTCGTATACGTGATCGAAGAGCTTGACCGCAGTCACGGATAATTCGTCCAAATGGAACGATTCCACATGCTTATACGGCTCTCGGTAAGAATCGAGAAGTCCTGACAGCACATCGTCGATCACATCGTCGAGCAGTCCGTCTTTATTCGTATAATGCGCGTAAAACGTGCCCCTATTAAAATCCGCACGATCCACGATTTCCGTGATCGTAATTTCTTGAAAATCCTTCTCTGCAAGCAATGCCAGCAGCGCGGATTTAAAAGCTTGCTTGCTTCTGGCAACTCTGCGGTCGACATTTTGTCCGTTCTTCGACATATGGATCACCTTTGTGTT
This sequence comes from Paenibacillus contaminans, assembly GCF_003285015.1. GTDB lineage: Bacteria > Bacillota > Bacilli > Paenibacillales > NBRC-103111 > Paenibacillus_V > Paenibacillus_V contaminans. The sequence continues at coordinate 269,503 of NZ_QMFB01000005.1, forward strand.
ATTTTGTAGACTTCCCGAACAGAACGCAGCTTTTTGTACGTTTATCGACAAAACGCCGTTTTTTGATGATTGTTCGCCTAACTCTTTCTCATTATACTTGAAATATAAACAGTTGTTGAATAACGTACAGCTGTTTATTATTACTAATCGTTTCTTCAATCGACAATACTATTAATCCTAACGGAGGTCGTTCACAATGAAGCTTAACGGTAAAGTAGCGGTCGTTACGGGTGCAGGTTCGGGAATGGGCAGAGCAATTGCGGTACTCTACGCTAATGAGGGCGCTAATGTGGTCGTTTCCGACATCAATTTGGAAGCGGCGCAAGCGACAGTCGCACAAATTGAAGCAGATGGCGGCAGCGCCGTTGCAGTAGCGGCGAACGTTGCGTTGGAAGAAGACGTACAGCATATGATCTACACTGCGGTTCAAACTTATGGAACGCTCGATATATTGGTTAACAATGCAGGGATAATGGACGGCTTCGTGCCTGCCGAGGAATTGACGGACGAGCTGTGGGAACGCGTCTTCGCGGTAAATACGACGGGACCGATGCGCGCCATCCGCAAATCGCTGCCGATTTTCAAAGCCAAAGGCAAAGGAAGCATCATTAATATCGCTTCGGTCGGCGGCTTATTCGGTTCACGGGCGGGCACCGCTTATACGGCATCCAAGCATGCGGTCGTCGGCATGACCAAAAACATCGGCTATCAATACGCGAAGCTTGGCATCCGCTGCAACGCGATCGCGCCGGGCGGCGTCAACACGAACATCGGCGTCGGCGGCAAGGAGCCTCACGCTTTCGGCATGGAACGGTCGATGCTTGGCATGGGCTCGATGCCGAGAACCGGCGAGCCGGAGGAAATCGCACAGGTTGCGCTGTTCCTCGCCTCGGACGACTCCAGCTTCGTCAACGGCACCGTAGTTACCGCCGACGCCGGCTGGACGGCGATTTAACGGGGCCGGCTTGGCGGGCGGCCGTGAACGGCTGTACGGTCTGACGAGCTGCCATGACGGGCGGCGGCTTCCCGCTATGCGCTCAGTGAGCGGCTGTGCAGCGATCTGGCGTGCGGCTACGACGGCCCGCACATGCCTAGCTCTTGCGAGCTGCACGAATAAATAACACCCAAAAACGGCAGTTCTGACCTAAAGTCAGGCTGCCGTTTTATTAGTTCCTCTACTTTTATGTGCTCCATGGAAAACCTGCAGTTATTTTTCGGAAAAATCCTTCCGTCAGCATAATAGATGGATTTCCTGTATCTAATTTAACACTTTTTGCGAATTAGGCGGTAAATCGTAAAATTTAACTGCAGTTTTTCCAGTTAGATGGATGAAAATCGAAATTTCGGTTATTTTAACTGTAGTTAATACACCTAACGTTTGCTTATGACTCAAAACTTCCGCAATCCAGCTTCGTCATCCCGTATTTTAAACCATCTGACATTTAATTTAGACCTCATGACGAACATAGCAAAGCTTTTTGCGTTCTTCGTCAGTAACTATTCCGGCTGCCCTTACTTTTTCACCTCAAAACTGCCGTAATCGAGCTGTTTCAGCTCTTCCTCCGTCAAGTGCCGGATCTTGTCGTTTCCTTCTTTCGAATCCAGAGCAATTCCCTTGCTGCCGACGTACCGGACAAGCTCCTTCATTCGCGCTTGATCGATATCCCGAATGCCGTACTTTCCTTTAATCTGTCCCAAAATGATGCCGATAACTTCACCCGCAAGCGACGTGTTCGGCTGAATGCGCGCGCTGCCGTATGCGGCTCCCGTTGCGCCTACGTTTTTGCCGGCGACGAGGACGTTGCTGTAGCCCTTGGAAATAAAAGAGCGCAAAGGGATGCCGTATTTGTCTGGCTTTCCCTTTTGGGAGCCCCAATAATGCTGCAGCGTGCCTTGCAAGTCGATCGGATAACCGGCTACGCTTACGTTGTCCCAGAACATCGTCCCTCGCATGATATCCGAAGCTTGCAGCACATATTCGGTTTCGTAGCGGTCAAAATCGCGAATATACAAATAGTCCGGATAGCCGTTTATTTCCGCCTTCTCCCAGCCGGGAAGCTCCTTCCGGAGATGCTTGAGAACGTCCTCCGTCTCGCGGATGCCCATTTCGAGCGCCTCTTTGACGCTTGTCTCGCTCGAAGGGTCTACGCCGTAAACGAGCAGCGCGTTGATAGCCGCATCGCCGTCCCGCTGATTGACGATGTTGAGCCCCCGCAAAAACAATCGCTTATCGCTTGCCTGGAAGCCTCTAACCGTATTACCGAAGCCCCAAGTGGTGTAATCCGTAACCGTCGTAGTTCCGCCGTATTTCGCAGCGATCTCTTCCCGGCTCAGACGGTAAACTTCGCTTTTGAACGTTTTCCAATCGACGTTTTTGAACTTCATCATGATCGTCGCGGCCATATGCTCCCGTTCTCCTCCGAACACGGACTCGATGCCGGGAATGCGAGGCAAGCCGAGCCTGCTCGTTATCGCAGCAAAATCCGTATTGTCGACGACATAGGACGCAGTAATCCGCTTCAGCTTTCCGTCCTTCGTTTGGTAGTCGATCGCGTTCAGCTTTTTCAAGCTCGGCGACTGTTCGTCGGGATCGATGACAAGCCCGTTAATCTTGATTCCGGACTCGATGGGAATATCGCCCAGAAGCGATCGGTAGTAGTGCTCGAACTCGGCGGCTTTGCGAATTTTCCCGCTTTTATACCCGTCAAACAGCGTCTTGACCTGCCCTTGCAAAAGCGTTTTGCCTTCGTCGTCCTGAGGCTCGTCCAGAAACTGCATTTCGCCTTGAATCAGCTGCCCGCCCGGCTTCTCGCGCGGATCGAGGATCACGACCGAAAGTCCCTCCTCCTTAGCTGCTTTAGCCAAATACATGCCTTCCAGCTCTGAGCCGACGACAACGACATCCGCGCTGGCGCCGTCCTTGGAGACAACCGGTGGTTCAGGCGAATCGTCCTTGCATGCCGCCAGTATGCCAAGCATGACAATCGAAAGCACTGCTGCCAAATAACGATAACGTCCCATATCCATAAACCCTCCGTAATCTCGTAAAATGCTGCCTTGAGAGGAAAAAGCGATGTTTCGAACTTTTGCGCCGCTCAACTCCCGGCGCGCGTGGAGGATACAAGCCCGGCGGCCAACCATAACCTCTCGCGTATCCAAGCACGGTTTCTCCCGGCACTCGCTGCGGCACTGCATGATAGCGGTTAGCCCCCGTTTGGCCCAGCTTCCCGTACAAATAGACTGCAAATGTCATCAATATGTTTCAAATATTTACATCTTTCTTTATAATATATGGAAGCAAAGGAGGCTGCCCGATGACAATCACCAAAAAGCTAGTACCCGTAATCATTGCTTGTTGTTTATTATTTTCGCTTTTCTTACCTTCCGTCCAAGCGCAAGCGGCTGCCAAATTCAGCGACGTCGACCCGCAGCGATACGGCTGGGCGATGGACGCCATCTCGTTTATGACGGATCGCGGCATTTTGAACGGTTATCCCGACAACACCTTCAAGCCCGGCAATTCGCTGACAAAAGCCGAGTTTACGGCCATGCTTTACCGGCTGTTCGATAAATACAGGCCAAATATGCAGGAAGAGGACGCCGATTTAAGGCTGGCAGGTTATGCGGACGTTCCGGAAACGCATTGGGCGCACAAGGAAATTACTGCGATCTACGATTATTATTTCGGCGGCATCGCATTTGCTTTTAAAGAAGGTGTGGAGGAGCCGTTCTTTCAGCCCGAAAAAAAACTGACGCGTCTCGAGCTTGCCCAAATCATGTACATGGCCATACCGTTCGCAGACGACGCTCCCGGAGCAAGCTGCCAAGTCATTATGGGGATGACGGATATTCCTTATGAGCTGTTCTCCTCTTACGAGGAAGCCGACGAATATCGGTTTGACGGACGTTACTCGGAGGACACCGGCATTTCCGTCGATTATTACGTTTCCGAAGGCGCGCCTGTTTTGTACCCGCTCGTGCTTGTCAAAGAGAGCGACGGCAGCTGCAGCAGCAGCTTTGACGATTACTCGAGCATAATTGAATCCGCTGTGGCTAGCATGCATACTAGCGGCATCATGACCGCCGATGACAGCGGCTACTTTAGGCCGCACGCTCCGGTCAGCCGTGCGGAAGCGGTAACGATTCTGAACCGTACATACAACTACTTGAAAGCCAATCGGAATTTGCAGCAATATTCGTCATTAGAAACGTCTTCCGCTGCAGCAGGAACGCCTGTAACGAATCCGCAGCCGGAGCCGCCGGCAGGCAAACCCTCATCAACGGTCAATCCTGCGGGGAATGTAAAAACATTTACCAGAGATTTGGCTGTGGAGGGCGAGCTGGAAACCATGATCGATACCGAAGGGTATCGTTCCATCACCGTTTCCATCGAAGCCAAAGAGAAAGTCGATGTGATCGTTCAGCTGGGCGGCAAAAAAAGCTTTATCCGGCATGAAGAGCTGCCGCAGACGATTGCTTTGAACGGGATCAAACAAGTAAGCCTGGAAACGCAAAAGCGCGTTTTCGATTTGCTGAACCGCGATGCCGATTATACGGCTGTTTTGACCGTCGAACTGAAATAAAATCTTACTGTCCCTAAAGGAAACGGCAACAATTAATAGCTGTCCCGCGCGTCTATTCGGACCATGCGGGGCGGCTTCTTTTTTTCCGCCAAGCCCTCTCTATCATCCTCTTCCTTATAGTCGATTATCTATCGCTACCAAATATCACTCCCGGTTAAATGTCAGTAAATGATAGGAGATGGTTTTCATAGAGTTAGGGATATTGACCAGTACGAGTTATGCGTCATGCACGTATATATACATTACATAAATGCTGTGAGGCAGTCGAAAAGGAGGAAAATGATTCTATGAAACCAGTATGACTTTTCAACTGTTCGGGGCGTCGTTCAGGCTTGCTGAAGGAGTAGATTACTAGAGAAAGAATGATATCGATTCTTGAAAAGAGGTTAAAGCATGCATGATTTAACGGTTATCATTACGATTTGCACCTTCTTCTTGACGATTGGCTTCATCTTCTGGCGTCCCCATGTAAATGAAGCGATACCTGCAACCGTAGGCGCTTTTCTCGTTCTCCTTAGCGGCAGCGTAACCTTGTCCGATCTAGGGGCAATAACGGAAACGATAAGCGGCGCGGCCATCACCATCATGGCAACCATTGTTATGGCGATCGTACTGGAAAGCTTCGGATTTTTTAATTGGGCTGCCGAGATTTTAACCAGGAGAGCCAAAGGATCCGGCATTCGTCTATTCTGGTTAACGAATTTATTTTGTTTTCTCATGACGCTTTTCGTCAACAACGACGGCAGCATTTTAATTACAACTCCGATTTTATTGCTCTTGCTGCAGAACATGGGACTTAAACATCATCAAAAAATACCGTACTTGCTTTCCGGAGCCTTGATCGCTACAGCCTCGAGCGCCCCGATCGGCGTCAGTAATATCGTCAATTTGATCGCACTCAAAATCGTCAATATGGATCTCTACATGCACTCGGCCATGATGTTCGTTCCGGCATCGCTCGGACTCGTACTGCTTGCTGCTCTATTATTCGCCACCTTCTACAAGTCGCTTCCCAAAAAATTGCCTAAAGCCGCTCAATGGAATTTGATGCCGGGAAACCACCCCTTAAAAGAAGTCTATCCGACAGAAAATCGCAACAAGTTTATGCGGAATATTCTCATTTTTGTGTTCTGCGTGCGCGTCAGCCTGTTCGTCGCTTCCTACGTCCATATCCCCGTTTCGTTAATGGCCGTAATCGGATCCGCCTTATTGCTGGGATGGCGCTGGTTTCATTTAAAAATTTCTCCGGCCGATATGCTGAAAAAAACGCCCTGGTACATCCTCATTTTCGCCTTCAGTATGTACGTGATCATCTATGGCTTGAATAATATCGGATTAACCGAGCTGCTCATACAGTTTCTCCAGCCTATCGTCTCCGGCAGCTTGCTGAACGCCAGCGTGTTGATGGGCGCCCTGCTAAGCGTGCTCTCCAATTTGTTTAACAATCATCCTGCCTTGATGGTCGGAACGCTGACTTTAATGAATATGGGACTCGATCCCTTAACGCTGAAAATCGCCTATTTGGCAAGCGTTATCGGCAGCGATGTCGGCTCGCTCCTGCTGCCGATCGGTACTCTGGCTACCTTAATGTGGATGCATATCGTCAGGAAAGGCGGCGTCAAAATCAGCTGGGGCCAATATTTGAAGGTCACTTCCGTCGTCATTCCGGTCTCGACCGTCTTTACGCTGGTCATTCTTTCGTACTGGGTTTCTTGGTTATTTTAAAAAGGAGGGGTTCTTTTGAACGAAGTAAAGCTGTTTACTGACAAGAAAGTGATCGTCGAGATGACAGGCAACCGGACACTGCATGGAAAACTGATGGATGTCGGCGACGACCTGATCGTCCTTTTCCATCAACAGCAATATTTGTACATTCCGCTCGCTCATGTGCATCATTTGAAGGCGGATCTCATGTCGGGCAATGATGCGAATGGAAACCAGCCCGCCGAGCTGCCCGCCGAATATCAAATCGAACAAATCACGGTCGCCAAAATGCTTAACAAAGCAAAGGGACTATTCGTTGAAATCCATGTGAGTGGAAACAAACCCATGAGCGGCTATTTAACCGGTATCCTAAATGACTATATCGTGGTTGCCTCTCCCGTTTACGGCCCGATCTGCGTTTCTCTACAACACTTGAAATGGTTAATTCCGCACCCGCCTTCTCACGCCCCTTATTCGCCAAACATTGGAACTTTGTCTGCCCAACACTCCCTTAATCCCTTGTCCCAATCTTTCGAAGCTCAGTGCAAACAAGCGGAAGGCCAGATGGTCGTATTTGATATTGGCGGTCACTCCGAGAAAATCGGCTTTATCAAAAAAATAAACAGCGGCATCGTGGATTTTGCAGATGCGAACGGCAATAGCACCTTTTTGAATATCGGGCATGTAAAAACGTTGTATGCGCCGGTTCACGGATAATCGGCTGCGTCGTCGAAATCGAATGTCATAGATTTTTAATAAAAGTGACGGAGGCGGCAGATATGAACGAGACCATAAAAAAAAGACCTCCGATAAGAAGGTCAGAAAGAGATTAATGCACACAACAGAATATGTAGAGCGTCAATAAAAGGCGTGGGTATTTTGTCCGGAAGCACATGAAAAATAGCAAATGCTTGTATTTTATATTTGAAGCTTCTCAAGCAAGCAGCCCCAAAAGCTTTTGCTGCAGCTTTAATGCGGATTTCATACAAATGGAGATGGGAGTTATGAAAGCTATGAGACGGGAACGCTGGAAGTCGGCAAAGCGGCCGACCTGATTATGGTGAACATGAAACAGCCGCATCTCGTCCCGCAGCATAACGTTCATGCTCTGCTTGCCTCTGCCGTACAGGGGGCTGATATTGATACGACGATCGTGAACGGCCGGGTACTTATGCGCATCCGCTGGCTGGCAACGATCGACGAACCGGCTCTGCTTGCGGTAACTGAGGTGCAAGGCGGCCCAATAGTGCAAGGCATTTAGGCAGACGATGATCAACGAATGACAAAACGAGCGCCAGCGCTTTCGAAGCAATATTTGGCGCTCGTCCTCTTTTTGATTTGTTGTTCAGTCTAAAACTAGGGAGTGATGACCTGGTTACGAAAGCAAACATGGAACTCGTAGTGGTTATGCGCGAACCGTGCGATTAGTGGAGAAAACCTTATTGTTCATGAGGCTGTCCTCACTATTTCGCAGGTAACATGCTCGTTCTCGCCCATTAGTGAGGCAAACACCACTATCAATTTCGTTTGACTCACTAATAGTTGCATTTGCCTCATTACCTAACCAAAACACGGGTTTTCGATTTGAAATAGTGAGGTTTGCCTCACGAATAGTAATCTTTTCCTCAATATGAGGGCTACTATCCGTTGCATGATCGGTTCTGACAATGTTGAGGCGTCCATGATCCTAACTGTGCAAGCCCTGCCATATGACAGCCAACTCCGATTGGCTCATCGTCTGATTTGATTGGCGTGTATCGTCCCGGTTTTACGGCTTATGATTTGCCGCAGGCGGCAAAACTACAGCACCGGCCGCCTTGCCGTCAACGCCGAGAACTTCGATTTCATCAAGGAAGACCCAGACGTTAACCGGGAATTCAACTTTGACGTAGCGGGCGTATACTTTATCAGCTCCCGCTTTTCCCGGCACGCCGTCTGTTATTCCGCTCCATCTCACGAACTCGGCCGTGGCGGCATCCTGAGCAAGCGGCGGAGAAACCGTTGCCAGCGTGCTCCAGGTTTGGCCGTTAGTCGAAACGGAAAAAGCGACGTTCTGAGGGAAATAGATGCCCGGTCCTTTATCCTGAAGGAAATGCGCTTTAATTAGCCCGATCGATTTGTTGCTGCCCAAATCGAATGTGATCGTGCGGCTTCGTTCCTCAGGGTAATCGCTTCCCGCATGGCCCTGCCACTGCTCATTACGGAAATCCGTCCCGCCGAATAGGCCGTTCGTAAGCTCATTCCCGGAATCGGGATAGTTGCTGGTAGGCGGCTGCGAAATGGTATAGCTTTGACCGAGAGCCAGATTGCCGAGGCCCCAGCCGTCAGACCAAGTTTGAATGAGAACATTGGCGTAGGTATCAAGCAGCGTTGCTGCCGAGGCCGAAATCAATCCTTGCGCCTGCACGGCCGGGTCGTGAATGTGTGCGAGAAAATCCTGCATATACGTTACGGCATCCTTCAGCTTGTTTTGGTCCTGAAGAAGCTTGATGATCTGCAAACGATACGCCAACTCATTACCAAAAACCGAATTGATTTCGTTTGACGAGACATAACCCCGTACAAGCTCCGCCATCGTATCCGGCGCCGGGCTGCTGTCTATGGCGTACGTTCCGTTCAAATACCGGTACAGCCAGTCATACATTAAACGCAAACTCGGATCCTTGCTTACCCCTAAATTATATACTGCATTATTTCCTTGATAGTAAGCTCTGAAACCATTTTGCATCAGGCCGGATCTGACTCCGCTGTCCAAGTATTCGATAAAACGCTGGCGGAGTACGGGATCTGTCAGCATCCCGTCATCAAACTCAACTTCGTTCCCCATCCCGTACCGCTTTGCATTATTCGCAGCATCTTCCAGACGGTCGGATTCCATTCCGCCAAAGAAATAATTCGGCTGGTAGGCGGCGGCGTCCACCCCGACGTCTTTCCACATAAACATTTTGTAAGCTAAAGAGTGAGGAATCCAGAAAACCTTCAAGTTCATGGCGTGCACTTTTTCCGTCACTGCGCGAATCATGTCCGGTCCCGATTCGGATATCTCGATTTGTTCCGGCATCCAGTACATGCCGACAAGATCAAGATTGGAGTAGTTGGCAGCCTGCCATTTTTGCTGGACCTGATCCAGCCACCACTGCACCGCTTTTTTCCTGTTTACAAACGCTTCTTCTTTGCCTGCGACGGAGTCGTTAAAATTTAAGGAACCGCTGCCGTCAATATCGCCAAAATCTGTTAAGGATTCCCCAGGATTCGGAAGCATTAACACAACCTTGACTTGATGATCAGGCTGGTTCAGCTTGGCTCCGACTTCCTTGGCAGCCTCATTCAACTGCTGCATATCCCCCGAGGCTGCAAATGTTTTATCCAAATACCATTTCCAATCGTCCAGGTTCGTTTGTCCAAGACCGAAATCGCGGCCGGCAGGCGAAGCAATTCCGAGATATAAAACGCCGTCAAACAGCCAATCGACCGGCTCGCCGTTTTTATTTACATAGCTGATATTAGGGATAAGCCGTTCCTTGTTCCAATCGCCCAAACCATTCGCGTATTGTCCGTTATATAGCAGATTCAGATTACGGATACCGGCTGTAGCTTCCCCCGGCTCCAAAAAATGAGGCTGCTCGACAGGTACCTTTACTGCTCCGTCAGCCTTGCCGTCCATCCCCATAATTTCGATTTCGTCAATATATTCCCAAAGCGAATGGTGCATCGTAAAGGCTACCTTCACATAACGGGCATAAGCCAGCTCGCCATCCGTATTCCCGCCTTTGATTCCGTCCCGGCTGCCATCCCATTCAAAGGTTTCCTGTCTGGGCGGTCCATCTCCCCAAAGCAGCTGCGTAGCGTTATGGGAAAGCAGCCCCCAATTTTCCTTATCGTCGGAGACGTACATCGATACCGACAGCGGCACGAGGATCGAGTTAGCCGGATAATCTTGAAAAAAATGAGCGTTTATCCTCCCGACAGACTTTTCCTCCCCCAGGTCGAATACGACTTCGCGCGTTTTTCCGCGCAGATGCCCTACCCATGCCGGATCATTCCTATCCAACGCGCCATATTTTCCGTCCGTAAGCTTGTATCCGTCATCGGGATGCGAAGCTTCCGGCGCTTCGGACCAGTCATACGGTAGACCTGCCGCGAGATTGCGGAAATTCGTCTGCTCCGCTGCCGATGGTGCCGCCGCCTGATTTACTGCCACAGCAGCAAAAGGCGATTTCGCCTGCACCGCAGAGACCGGGGTAATCAGCAAAGCTGCTGCCATCAGGATCGATCCCCATTTTTTGTTCGAAATCATCTTGGTCAGCTCCTTTTTACTAGGGCGTGTCTGAATACTCCGAGCGGGTTTTCAGACACGCCCTACATAAGTGTATAAGCTATTTTCTCTTCGCCGCCAGGAACTCGTCGATTTGCTTTTGCAGCTCCTGCTGAATTTTTTTGAGGGCGGGGCCGGCCTCCGCTTCGAATTTCTTCAATGTGTCCGCCGGATCAATCACTCCGTTGAACAGCGCCGTGTAATATTGCCCATCAACTATATTGTACTGGCTGACCTCGTTTTGCACCGGAGTACTGTCAAATTCGAAGCCGGCCAAAATATCGGCGGTGAACTTGTCGGCATCGCGAAGCACGGCATCCAGTTCATCATTCTTCGGATCGCCGCCTATAACACTGCGCTCATCGACCGGATTCCATAACCAGACATAGCCAAATGCAGAGTAGCCGGAAGTATCCAGGTTTTTCATCTTGTCCTTTCCTGCCGCTTCCCAATGCTTGCCTTCGATTCCATAAGAGAGCAGGTCGTAGTTTTCCTTCTCATTCGCCCAGTTCAGGAACATAATCGCCCGCTCCTTGTTCTTGCTTACCTTCGGAACAGCGAGAAAATTCCATTGCTTGAAGTTGGTGAAATTCGCGCCCTTTTCCGGGTTAAAGAAGGTGACCGTTTCCAGCTCGCCGTCCGGCACATTGTTCTTGAACGTGTTCTTTAAGGAATCGCCGATACCGAACGCGCCGTTCGTGACGATTGCCACTTTGCCTGCCGAGACCGGCTGGTGAAAATCTTTCGTCGTCAAAATGTCCTTGAAAATCAGTCCGTCTTTAAACCATTTGCGCGTGTTCACCAGCCATGTTCCGATCGGCTCCCGATCCTCCAGCAAATTATATACTTTGCCGTCATTGTTCTTGTAATAAAGCATCAAGCTGTTGCCCAGCGCATGGGTCGGCCTGACATGGGTTTCGTAATCGTTCAACGCATGGTGGGCGACAAATGAATAAGTGGCGGAGCCTGCGCTCATCGGGATGATGCCCTTCTCCTGCTCCTTCACTTTGTAGGCAAAAGCGATCAAATCTTCATACGTTTTGATAGGCGGTACGCCGAGCTTCTCGCGAATGTCTTTGCGCACCATGTAGGAATTGCCGGACATGTAGCTTACGCCGAGCGGAACGGCCATAATTTTGCCGCCGTACTTGTTGTAATCCCACATTTGCTGCGGCCGTTTCTCCAGCACGGTCTTGCCGTACTTGGCCAGCAGGTCGTCCAGCGGCTCATAGAAACCGCTTGCAATCATCTGATTGATATGCAGCCACGGCGCATCAAAGATCAGATCGGTGTTTTCGCCGGAAGCAAGCGTCACCTGCGTCTTTTGCGCCAGATCGGACCAGGGCACGAACACGACATCGAGCTTGACATTGATCGTATCCTTCATTCGTTTCTCCGCTTCGGCGATGACCAAATCCATATCCCGCGGCCGGTCGCCGGGAATCATAATTTTCAGCGTTACCTCCTCCAGCTTGGCTTCACCGCCTACGATGGTACTATCTCCGGTCTGGCCTGAAGGTTTGGACGTTTTCCCTTCCCCTTCGTTCTTGCCCGTGCAGCCTGAGAGCGCGATCAGCAGCACGAGCGCGGCGGACAAAAGTCTTTTCATGGTTGATTCCCCCTGTTTTGAAAAAAATGAAGAAAATAGGCGGATGCGCCGGTTCATAAAAGAAGGCAGTCTGCAGCCCCAACGGCCAAACGAGCCACAAAGGCTTTGCCTTCCTACCCTTTGACCGATCCGAGCGTCAAACCTTTAATGAAGAAACGCTGAATGAACGGATAGACGAACACGATCGGGCCGATGGTAACGCAGACGATCGCCAGCTGCATGCCGTAGGTCGGCACGACGACGTTGTACTGCGTCTGGCTGCCGCTCACATAAGCCATAACATTCAAATTGGACATCAGCTGGCGGATCATCATCTGCAGCGGCAGCATTTTGTAATTATCGATAAACAGCAGCGACAAGTACCAGTCGTTCCAATATTGCAGCGCATAGAACAGACTCACCGTAGCGATCGCAGGCAGCGAGATCGGCCAGATCATGCGAAAGAAAATATAGAGATCATTGGCGCCGTCCACCGTCGCGGCTTCATTCAATTCATACGGAAGCGTCCGGTAGTAAGAGACGAGAATGAAAGCGTAGAACGGATTAAGCAGATAAGGCAAAATAAGCGCCCATAACGAGTCTTTCAGATGCAGCCAGTTGGCGATCAGCATATAAAAGCCGACCAGCCCCGCGCCGAACAGCATCGTCAGAAAGGTCAAAAACGAAAAAATGTTGCGGTACTTCACTTTCCGGTGGCTCAGCGTATAGGCATAGGCGGCTGTCACGAGAACACCTAGAGTCGTGCCGGCGATCGTTACAAGAATCGTAATACCGTAGCTGCGAAACACCTGCTTGCCGGAGAGCAGAAATTCGTACGCATCAAGGCTAAATTGGCCTGGCAGCAGCTGATATCCCGCCGTTTGAAGAATCGATTCATCGGCGAACGAGTTGATGAACACAATCCAGAACGGAATGAAGCAAAACAGCGCAAACGCGATCAGCACCGCGTACATCAAAACAAGAAACAACCGTTCTCTCACATCGATCACACCTTAAACCATTCGGCGAAAAAGGCTGCTTGGCCAAGCCTCCGCCCGCTTCGCCGAACCATTTTAGAATAGTCTTGAATCCGCGTCCACCTTGCGCGCAATCGCATTAAAGATCAGAATGGTAACCAGACCCATGCAGGATTGGTATACGATGACGGCCGAAGACATGCTGAAATTTCCCAGCTGCCGCAGTGCACGGTACGCATACGAATCGATGACATCCGTCGTCGGAAAAAGTACGCCGTTATCTCCGATGATCGCGTAAATCATGCCGAAATCGCCGTAGAAAATGCGGCCGACGCCAAGCAGCGCCAATACCATCACGATCGGCCGTAAAAGCGGCAGCGTAATGTAGAGCATCTGCTGCATCCGGCTCGCGCCTTCGATTCGCGCGCTCTCGTAATATTCCGCGGAGATGCCTGTAATGACCGCCATAAAAATAATGGAATTATATCCAGCAATCTTCCAGGCGCTGATTACGGTCAGGATGTACGGCCATGCGCCGGGCGTCAAATACCAGTCCACGCCTTCGAAGCCAAGGACGGCAAGCGCGCGGTTAATCAGCCCCTCCGATGTGCTGAACAGCGTTAGCGCCATCATGCTGACGACAAGCCATGAAATAAAGTACGGTAAAAAAATAAACGATTGCGCGATTCGCTTGAACAACCTGTTCCGGACTTCGTTCAGAAAAACGGCCATTACCACCGCGCTGCCGAGGCCGGATGCGAGAAACAGCGCATTGAGGAAAACGGTGTTCAGCGTCACGCGCAGCCAGTCTTTCCCGTTGAAGAAAAACTCGAAGTTTTTAAATCCGACCCATTCGCTTCCCCATATACCGTCCGACAGCCTGTAATTCTGGAAGGCGAGCAGGTGTCCAACCATCGGCATATACGCGAATACGGCCAGAAACGCGATGCCGGGCAGCGCAAGCAGATACAAATATCTGTTCCGCGACAGCTCGTGTACGAACGCCCCGCCAAACCTTCTCCGTCGCTCCAAAAGCGTTCCTCCTTTCTTATTTGGCTTGCAGGATACGAACGACGCCATCGTAGCATTCACAGTGAGAATCCGCCTAGTTCTCATTGGCCTTATTCGGTTCTCTTCCCGCCGATTTGCGTGATTCGGCAGGTTATGATTTGCCCGGCAAGTTCGCAATCGATCGCAGCACGCTAATTCGCCGAGTTTTCGGCAAGTCGCGCCTGCTCCGTCCGCTCCCCTGCCTTGCTGTCGCGGTATTGGGTCGGCGTCATGCCGGTCGCTTTTTTAAAGGCGGTGAAAAAATGGCTTTTCGTCTGAAAGCCGGATTGCTCTGCGATGTCGGTGACCTGCAAGCTCGTCTGCTCCAGCAGCTCCTTGACCTTCCCGATCCGCTCATTCAAAATAAAATTCGACAGCGGCATGCCATATTGCTCGTGAAACAGGTGCCGAACATATTTGCCCGTCAACGCGATATGATCCGCGATCTCTTCCACTGACAACATCGGGTCATGAATATGGTAACGAACGTATTCGATGATCTCCTCGACCAGCTTTTCCTTGCGGTTGAAGCCCTTTCTGTCGCTTAGCAGCCGAATGATACGGCCGGTCTCATCCTTTAGCCATTCATGGACATCAGCAAGCGTGGAGAACTGCCTTAAGTGATGTTCAATCCCTTCAACACTCTGGATGGACGTCATTTTGCTAAACGATTTGACAATCGCAAACAGAAGCAGTTTCAGCTGAAATTGGCACTCGGTATATTTCATCGTCTGCAAGCGTACGAACAACTCGTCCAGCATGGGCAGCGCCTTCTCCTCTTTGCCGCTGCGAATGGTCTGGATCAGGCTTTCATGCACAGCCTCCTCAATCGGAGCCTGAAGATCGGCATAGCGCTCAAAGTCCTGTTCGATGTAGATTTTGTCATCGCCGCTGACAAACTTGAACAAAGTCAGTTCATTCATATCGTCGTATACTTTGCGCAAATCATCATGCACGCGGCGGGCCTCGCTTTCCGCGATCGTGACGTCCAATTTGACGTAGCTGGCAACTTGCCGACGCAGCTCCTTCAGCTCTTTGGTCAATTCGGGATCAGGCGAGGAACTGGCCGCGCCAATGAGCACAACCAGATGATCCGAGCCGAAATCGACCACCTCTATCGGCCGTTCCGGCCGGCCCAGCAGCTCCTCCGCGATATTGCCAATTGCATACTTGAGCAGCTTACGCGAGACAAAATCGTACTGCTCGGACATTTCATAATAGGAATCAATTTTGACAACGGCCAGCCGAAGCCATTCGTAGTTCAGCAGACCGGATTCACGGACAATCGCTGCTCTGGCCCTATCGGTAAGCCTGCCCTGCAATAGCCACTGCCGCAAATATTCAGTCTTGATCAGCGGGTAATGATCGCGAAGCATGACGACTCCCTTTTCAATGACGCCGTAATCGTTCTCCCCCTTCACGCCCAGCATCCGCTGCAGCTGATCTGCCAGCCGGCGGAATGGCCCGACGAATCGGCGTGAATTCCAATAAGCAATAAGGAGAAGCGCCGCAAGCAGCAGCAGAGAGCAGGCGATAATGACGGTTTTGAACGCATCGGCCTTTTCACGGAATTGCTTCATCTCCGTAATGGATATAATGGTCCATCCCAACGATTCAAGACGGGCATAATTTACGAACGTTTCCCCTCCAGCACTGTTCAGCTCGAAGGATCCCCGCTTCAATCCTGTTCGGATGTTACGGATGCTCTCCTCGAGACGCTCATCCGATTCCCCTAAGATCAGCCTGCCCTGATCATCCACAATCGATAGCAGCGCATCCGTCCGTCCGCCGCTTGAGATCAAATGCTTTTGCAGCTCCTTCTTGTTGAACAGGACGACAAGATACCCGTCGCGGTTTTTCTGCACAGGAGTTGAAGGAAGCTGGAGCGCCAAATACGAACTTTTTCCTATTTGGTGATCAAAGTAGCGAAGGAAGGACCCGGGATTGCGCTCGATTCGCTGCAGCATCGGCTGATCGGCGAACTCCCCAAACGGGAGTAGTCCAACTTTGGAGTCGATGACCTCACGTTTGCGCATGCTGAATAAGTAAGCGCCTTCAATAAAAGGCTCATTAGATAAATACTTGGTTACAACCCGCATCGTACCGGCATTTTGCAGCAGATTTTCGGTGGAGGTATAGATCCAGCTTTGAACGGTTTGGTCTTCATACATATTCAGGCTGTACGATTTCAGCTTGGCCAGCATAAACTCCGTGCGCTCTGCCGTTTCATCGATGCGGTCCTGATTGAACGTTCCCATCTGAGAGTATGCGAATTGAGAAAATCGGTTAGCCAGAAACAACGAAAACGGAATAATCGTAATGGCGAAGAAAATACCGCTGATCACAAATATGCGCCAGGATGTCGATCTGAACATAGCTGTTAACCCCTTTCTCCCTTCGTCATTAAGGTTCTCTTTTAACCGGTATGTTCTATCTTAAAGTAGCCCCTTCTTGTTTGCCTAGTCCTCATTTGTCCGTCAAGTTCGGATTTTCCTTTCCTGCCCTGCTTTATGTTTATAATTCTATTGTTCGGGAAAGCATTCGCATCGCAACATTTCCTATCCAATAAGAAAAACCGTCCGGAAATCACGGACGGTCCTTTGGTGCTCGGCTATATGTTTGCGCGTGTGAGAGGTAGTGGGTTGGAGCTTTCAACCGCTCTTGAAATCATGTGATCTGGACTCCAAACTTCTAACGGTCCTCACTGCGCTTATTTCGGCGAAAACTTGAACAACGTACCCATCGCCGTCGAAGCCGACGTCATATGCTCGTCATACGCCTTTTGCGCATCCTCGGCGTTAAAGATGCCGCTGATCAGCGAATCGAAATTGATCCGTTTCTCATCCAGCAGCCGAATATATTCGCGGATGTTCCGTCCTTCGGTCCAGCGGACGAAGCCCATCGGATAGTCGCGGTTTTCGCGCTCGTAGCCCGCATCGTAACGGCCGGGGCCGCCGGCCCGCGAAATCAGCACCTGCGCTTCCTTCTTGAACATTTTGGCGCGCGAAAACTCGGTCGTCACATCGCCGACTACGACGACTTTGCCGCGGTCGCGGATCCATTCGAACGCGTTGTTGAACATCGCCTCGCCGTTCCCGCTGGCGCAAAGCAGAACGCTGTCCGCGCCGAAGCCGTCGCTCAAGCTTGCAATCGCGTCCTCTACTTTTTGCTGTTCCGCATACGCATGCTTGATTCCGCACTGACCCAGAAGCGACGCACGGTAAGCATTCATATCGTAGCCGATAACCGGATAAGAGGCTGCGGCCGCGATTTGAGCCGTCAGGTTTCCGAGGATGCCGAGTCCGACAATGACGGCGATCTCACCGAAACGCAAATCGGCGGTACGCAAAGCGTGAATCGCAATGGCGCCAAGCCCCGCAAAGGCGGCATCCTCAGATCTCACATGATCCGGAACGGGCGCTGTCAGGTTGGCCGGAACGCCGAGCAGCTCCGCATGCCGGACATAGGGGCCGCCGTAACATGCGACGCGCTGCCCGACCTTCCTTATGTCCGCCACTTCGTCGGATACCCGCTCGATGATGCCGACGGCGCTGTACCCCAGCTGGGCCGGAATGTCCGTCGAATTTCTGACCGCCGTCATCTCGGTGCCCGGGCTTACCGCCGTATATTCGGTACGAATGAGCACATGGCCCGGCAGCAGCTCGGGCTCTTTTATCTCCATGGTATGAATAGCCTTGTTACGGGCAATAATCGCTTTCATTTCGTGTTCCCTCCGGATTGCAAATAATCGCCTGTCAGGTTTCGGCGGAATTCGCTCGGCGATATGCCGTAATATTTTTTGAATGTGGTCGTGAAAGTGGACGAATTTAAATAACCGATTTTTTCCCCGATGTCGGCGATGGACATATCCGTATGTTTCAGCAGTTCCTTTGCGTGGGACAATCGTACTTTATTGACGTAATCGACAAAGTTCACGCCGAACGTTTTCTTGAAATAATTCGAGAAATATTTCGGGCTCGTCTCCATCTGCTCCGCCATATGGTCCAAATGCAAATTTTCCATATAATGAAGATCGATATACCGGGTAACGGACGCCGCATTCAGCTTGCTTTTGACTTCCCGCTTGCCGCTCTCCGCAATCATCTTCATTGCCTGGGTAAGCGCCTCTCGCATGTCTTCATGTCCGAAAGCGCTCTCCGTCTTCCGGGTAAATGCCGTCTCCAGCGCGAGAATATCCTTGGGATCGGCTTCGCCCGCTTCAAGCAGCTTTATCATATCATAGAACATCATTTTGGCAATAGGTACCATTTGATGATGGTGGATGCGCCGTTCCGCGTTTTTGGCGAAAATGTCGTCGATGATCCGGCCGCATTCCTGCGTGTTGCCGCTAGCCAGGAAGTGGGTCAGCTTCTCGATCTCGTCGAGCGGAAAATACACCCGCCACGTATACCGGATGGCCTGGATGTCGACTACCGTCTCATTGGAACCGACATTGCGGTAAATAAGGCCTTCCGTCACATCGCGATAAGCCTTGCGGAAATTTTCGATTTTGGACGGATACATCCGGCTTACTGCCGCAAGAAGCGAAAATCCGCTCCAAACGTTACTCTCCGCGAGCTTTACGAAGCCGCGAAGCCGCTTGACCGCATGCTCCCGCTCCGCAGACGAGCCGATACCGATCATCGCCATAATCGTATCCTGTCCGATTTGAAACGCGGTTACTTGCCCACCCTGCTCCTGCAAGCCGGTGCGGATCGATTCGAGCGCGCGGTCGGTCTCAAAAGGAACGTCCTGCTCGCCATTCCCCTCAGGCTTGAAATGAAGCGCTGTCAGCACAAAATAAGGCTGTTTGAAATCTTCCGCGATCATCCGCCTCATCCGAAGCTCCGCCCCCCGCGATTGCGCGCGATTCGCGAGCGTATCGAAGAACGCGTTCCTCGCCATATCCGCGTCAGCCTCGTCCAGCCTGGCTTTGTATGCCTCGTTCTCTTCCTTCAATTTGACGATGCCCGCGCTGATTACCCGAAAGTCGATTTCCCGCGGGTCTCTGCCGCCCATCTGCTTGAAGATGATCCGCATCGGCTTATACAAATATAGACTGAGCACGCCCGAAAGAACGACGGCGAAGCCGATGGCGATCATGATGATCCGGCGGTTCGCCTCGCTTACCGGGTTCAAATCGGCGAATTGATACGGCACTTTGTTGATAAAAGTGTAATAGTCCGTTTCGTAGATGTTATACTCATACCCTGTCTTTTTGAGCGTCGATTCCCCCGGCTTGCCGCTTAGCTCGCTTAGTACGTTAACGAGATCCAGCGATTCCTCCGTGCTTAGGATGACGTTGCGCTCCTTGTCGAGCATGACCAGCGAAGTCCCCTGCATCATCGCCGTTTGGTTGACGTGCTGCAGCAGCTTATCCACGTCCAGAAAAACAAGAACGTTAAGATTGTACAGCTGAGTGCCGTTCGACATGACAAGAAGCTTCCGCAAATTTTGGTTGACCGCTCCCGTCTCGCTGTTCCACTGGCCGTACCACTGCGAAGGAAATATTTTCGACGAGTGCAAACTGCGCCCATAGGACATCCAAAATTCGGAGTTGTACATCTGATTGTTGAACTTCAGCCGGAACAGATCTTTCAGATGAATGGTCCCGGCTGTCGTAACGGCAAGTTCTGAATTTGGGTTGAAGACGACTACCTCTTCGATATAGTCGATTCGAGGGACAATCTCACCCATCGAACGTTTCATCAAATACATTTCGTGCAAATCATCCGCGCCGGAGTTCGCGCCGGTCGCTGTCCAAGTCATATAAGGCAGCTTTTGGATGGTATCGATAATGTTAGCGATATCGGTAAAGCTTTCATCAAAAATACGAATCATATTTCTGACGACTAGCTTATTGTTTTCGCTGACCTGATCGTAGATGCCCGAAATCGATTTTTTGTACACCATGTAATTGGAAACGAACATGATGATGACAATCAGCAGCAAAGCCGTAAAAATTTTGAGGAAGCCCCTGTTTGCGATCCATCTCATAGCTGTCATCAACGCTTACCCCCTATGAAAGCAACGGCAAAACCTATCCGTACTCCATATACTTTCGACAAACGGAGGAATTATCCCTTTTCGGAGCCTAGCATAATGCCTTGAGCAAAATATTTCTGAGCGAACGGATAGATGAGCAGCACCGGAACCATCGAGATAAAAATGGTCGCATTCTTCAACGCTTGCGGCGCAAGCAGCGCCTGTTCGATCGCCCCCGCCTGCTTGTTCGTATCGAAGAGCAGCATATCGCGAAGCACGACCTGCAGCGGATAAAGCTTGGTATCGTTCAAATAAATCATCGGGATGAAGAAGCTGTTCCAGTGACCCATGAAATAGAATAGGCCGATCGACGCAAGCGCCGGCTTGGACAGCGGGATGACGATATTGAACAGCACCCTGTATTCGGACGCTCCGTCCATCACCGCAGATTCGCGCAGCGAAGGCGACATGTTTTCGTAGAAGCTCTTGATGATGAGCAGTTCGACCGTCCAGATCGCATTCGGCAGCACGATCGCCCAGATCGAATCGATCAAGTTCAGCTTCTGTACGATAAGGAAGGTCGGAATAATGCCGCCGTTCAGGAACATCGTCAGCACGATCGCCACCATGAAAAACTTTCTGCCGACGAAGCCTGTACGCGACAATGGATACGCCGCTACCGCCGTCATCAGGAGGTTAATAAACGTCCCGACCGTTGTATACAGGATCGTGTTCCAATAGGCCCGCGGAATTTTCGGGCTTTCCAAAATTTGCTTGTATGCATCGAGATTAAAGCCTCTCGGCCATAAATACACTTTATTTTGCACAATGTACGCCGTATCGCTGAACGATACCGCGACGATATATACAACCGGATAAACCGTTACGATCGCAACCAGGCCCAGCACCACAGTGAGCAAGAAATCAAAGAAGGTGAACCGTTTATTTAGCGAGCCTCTTCTTACCATAGTCCTTTCCCTCCCGCCTTCTTGCTGATCGCATTAGAAATGAGCAGCATAACAAGAGCGATTGACGCTTCGAACAAGCCTACCGCCGACGCGTAACTGTAGTTCGTTTCCAGCAAGCCTTTCCGGTACACATAGGTCGAGAATACGTCCGCCACTTCATAGGTCATCGGGTTATAAAGCAGAAGCACCTTCTCGTAACCGATCCGGAAGACGGAGCCGCTCTTGATAATGAACAGGATCAAAATCGTCGGCATGATGCTTGGAAGCGTAATATATCGCATCATATGCCAGCGCTTCGCACCGTCCACCTTGGCCGCTTCGTACAAAGTCGGATCGATGCCTGCGATCGCTGCGAGGTAAATAATCGCTTCATAGCCCATATGCTGCCAAATTTCCGAGGAAATGAAGACGGTTCGGAACCATTCCGGCGCAGCTAGGAAGTAAATGCCCTCGAAACCCATCGCTTTTAACGCCGTATTGATCAGGCCGTTCGTCGGCGACAAGAAATCGATCACCATACTGCAGACGATAACGACCGACAAGAAAGCCGGCAAATAGCTGAACGTTTGCACCGTTTTCTTGAACTTGATATTGCGTACTTCGTTCAACAGAACGGCAAAGATGATCGGGAACGGGAACGCCCACAAGAGCGTAAATAAGCCCAGCAGGAACGTGTTTTTGAACAGCAACCAGAAATCCGGACTATCGAAAAACCGCCTAAAATGCTCAAGGCCGACCCATTTGCTGCCCAAGATACCTTCGTAAACGCTATAGTCCTTGAAAGCGATAATCAGCCCGTAGATTGGTCCGTACCGGAACAAGGCGTAGAACACAATACAAGGTATAAACAAAATAAGCAGTTGCCTGTCGCGCCTTATATTTTTCCATAACGAAGAAATCCCGGAACGAGGCTTGCCTGCGTTCGGCAGCGGGCTCATCTTCGAATGTGTTGTTTGCATAAGTTATCCCTCCGAATGCGAGGATAAACGCCTGAACGGCTCGGCTGCCGAGCGCGTTTACCGAAACAAGGCGCAATCGCCATAGTTGTATGCTCTGAATGATGAAAGAGAAGGGCACCCGAATCGACTTCACCCGGGTGCCGCCGGTATAACGCGGTTATGCTGTCTTTATTTCGCTTCGTCGAAACGTTTCTGAGCCGAATTGAAGGCTTCAATGTACTTCGCCGCACCCAGTTTCTCAACCGTTTGCTTCCACTCTTCCCATTGCGCGTCGCCAAACTCTTTCTTCATGACATACTTAGTGGAGAACTCGTTTGCCGCTTTCAAAATCGTTGCGCGGAGTTCTGCGATCGTTTTCGTTTCATCATCGGAGAATTTCAGGACCGGATCGGCCGCTTCAAATTTCTTCGCTTTGTTGATCTTGTCTTGCGCTTCTTGCTCTCTCTCCGAGAATTTGTAGTATACGCTGCGTTTGTCCGGACGGAGATACATCCCTTGCACCCACATGCCGTATTTCTGTTCAAGCGTCTTGATGTCGACGTTCGGGGCATCCTTCAGCTCCGGATACACCGGTTTGCCGTCCACGAGGTTGTACGTTTCGCCTTCGATCCCCATTGTAATGAGTGAGGCGCCAGACGGACTGGCCAAGTAATCAAGCAGCTTCAGAGCGGCCTCTTTCTTGTCATTGTTCGCCACAACGATACTGAAGTTGTCGACCTTCGGAAGCGAACGAATGTTTCCTGTCGGGCCTACCGGATTGGCGTAGCGCAGGTCGTACGTCGGATTTTGCGATTTGACCTGGTTCGCGAACTGCTCCAATCGTCCGATCCAGTCGAAGGTTACGAATGATTTGTCTGTCGTCATTTTGGCTGTCCAGGAAGCGTCGGTATCCGTAATAAATTCAGGATCGATTAGACCTTCGTTATACAGCTTCTTCATAAAGTCGAGCATCGCTTTATATTCAGACTGCGAATACTGAAGCTTCCACGTTTTGGCTTTCTCGTCATAGTAAGCCGGGAAGCTTGCGCTGCCGATTCCCCAGCCGTACGCCCAGTCGACGAAAATGTTTTCCTTCGTTTTGGATGCATACGGGAACGATTGCGGATACGCTTCCTTCAGCTTCTTCAGCGCATCGTAGAACTCATCGGTATTTGTCCATTCCTTGATGCCCAGCTTGTCTAAAATGTCTTTGCGGTACAGGAAGCCGTGGTTGACATCGCGCTGCAAGCCGTAAATCGGCCAAGTATAGATGTTGTTTTTGTCATCCGAGTACGACTTCATGACCCAGCTGTTTTCCGCATTGTCGACGTACAGCTTTTTGAAGTTAGGCAAATCGTTCAGATGCTTGTTGATCGGCTCAAGCGCTCCTTGAAGGCCCATTTTGTTGGCTTCGTTCAGCGTCAAACCGTGGAAAATGTCTGGAAGCTTGCCGGAAGCGACCACGATTTTCAATTTATCATTATACGTTTGGGCCGAATACGCTTGCACATCAAGCTTGATTCCCGTACGCTTCTCAATTTCCTTAATAACCGTCGAATCATTCAGGTTCGTATTGTCAGCAACCACCATAATCGACAAGGTTGTCGGTTTGTCGACGATTGGCAGCTTGAGGCCCCCCGTATCGCCGATGTTCTTTGTAGGAGAAGCGGATGCGGATGCTGCCGGAGACGGCGATGAAGACGATCCCGTATTCTCTTTTGTTCCGCTTCCGCCGCCGCAGCCGGCAACGAACGACGCGACCAGTGTCACCGCGGAAAGTACAGCCAGGTGTTTTTTCTTGTTCGACATTTTTTTGTCCTCCCTTTTGATATCGTTCCCAATTTCGTACCGGTGTGTTCCGGTTGTCCGGTTGTCTGTCACCGGTACAGTCTCCATTGTAAAAACGCTTTCAGCTTCTGTAAACGAAGCGTTTTCATTTCGCTTGGCTATTTCGTATAAAGCAAATAGATTTTGCAAAAAAGCCCTTCGGCGCAAGGGTTTAACGTGTGTGGAAAATGCTAAAGAGGTAGAGAATAATAAAGAAAATTATTTTTTTCGTCCTTTTCCGAGCGAATGATTTTGGGGCGCAAGCCGCCGGATAACCAACTAAGTTTATCACAAGGATAAACGATTAATTAACCTTTTAGGAAAGCATCATCGGATGGAAATCCGACCCAGTTCGGCTAAATCGGACGCCGTCTTGTTGCGAACCACCCATTAGTTGCTGTCCCGGTCTTTAGAGGCGGATTGTTGCATCGCGTACAACCTTGCTCTTTACATTCGGGTACGAGTTTCGTAAGGTCATCTTAACGCATTACTGGAGAGGAACGATGAAAGATGGTGACAGCCGCACTATTGTTTATTGCCGCGGGTCTGGCGGAAATCGGCGGAGGGTACTTGATTTGGCTGTGGCTGCGGGAGTCCAAGCCAAGCTGGTACGGACTCGTAGGCGGCATTATTCTGATTGCCTACGGAATCATTGCGACGCTGCAAAAATTTCCGTCCTTCGGCAGAGTGTATGCCGCTTACGGCGGCGTTTTTATATTGCTTGCCGTTCTGTGGGGCTGGCTCGTAGACAAAAAAACGCCGGATCTGTACGACTGGATCGGAGCTGCGGTCTGCATCGCAGGCGTCTCCATCATGCTTTGGGCGCCGAGAAGCTGACCGGACTCCCGTCCACAAAAGACAAATTGGGATAAGCGCAAAGTTGAACTTATCTATTGTTTATTTGACACTCAAAGGAATACAATGAACTTGCCTACACTTATTTGGGAGGGACTAGCAATGAGTAAAATCAAAGTAGCGATTATCGGCTGCGGCACGATCGCCAACAGCGCACACATCAAGTCTTACTTGGGAAATCCGGATGCGGAGATCAAATATTTTTGCGATATTATTAAGGAAAGAGCCGAGAAAGCCGTGAAAGACTATGGCTGCGGCGAAGCGGTCGAGGATTATCGCGTAGTCCTGAACGATCCCGAAATCGAAGCGGTTTCGATCTGTACGCCGAACAACGTTCACGCCTCGATCACGATCGACGCTTTGCGCGCAGGCAAAAACGTGCTTTGCGAAAAGCCGGCGGCAAGAACGTATGCGGAAGCGCTCGAAATGCAGAAGGTGCAGCACGAAACCGGCAAGGTGCTTAACATCGGCGTCGTAAACCGTTTCAATACAGGCGTCAACATGATCAAGAAAATGATCCAGAACGGCGAGCTGGGCGAGCTTTACCACGTTTATATCAGCTTCCGCTCGCAGCGTTCCATTCCGGGGCTGGGCGGCGCATTTACGACGAAGGCCATCGCCGGCGGCGGCGCGCTGATCGACTGGGGCGTGCATTTCCTCGATGTCGTCATGTACTGCTCGGGCGATCCGAAGCCGAAGACGGTTACCGGCCAAGCCTACAGCAAGCTGGGAACCGACATGGAAAATTATACGTACGTCAACATGTGGGCGGGTCCGCCGAATTATAACGGTACATACGACGTGGACGATTTCGTCACCGCGATGATCCGTACGGAAGGTCCGACAATCACCGTCAACGGCGCATGGGCGCAAAATATCGGCGTCGACGAAATGTACATCGACTTCCTCGGCGACAAAGCGGGGATTCGCCTGCAGTACGGCAAGGACTTTAAAATATATAGCGCCAAAGACGGCGCATTGCTTGAAACGACGCCAAAATTCACAACAACCGACATGTTCCAGAACGAGATCGACGCCTTCCTGAAGTGCGTGCGTACCGGCGAGAAGGCGGCTTCCCATATCGATACCGTCATTCTTTCCTCGCAAATCATTCAAGCGATCTACGATTCTTCCGAGCAGCGCGCGGAAATTTCGCTCGATTAGAGCCGGAGGACGATACGAATGAAGAAAATCGGATTTATCGATTATTTTCTGGACGAGTGGCATGCAAACAAATATCCCGAGTGGATCGATCAGGCAACAGGCGGCGAGATGCAAGTTGCTTACGCCTACGGCAAAGTCGATTCGCAGAACGGTCTCGATAATGCAACCTGGTGCAGGAACAAAGGCATCGAGCTGCTCGGCTCCATTGAAGAGGTCGTGGCCAAAAGCGATTATTTAATCGTGCTGTCGCCCGATCATCCGGAATATCATGAGGAGCTCGCCATGCTGCCCCTCCAATCGGGCAAGCCGACTTATGTCGACAAAACGTTCGCGCCCGACAGGCGAACGGCGCAGCTCTTATTCGATACGGCAGCCAAGCATGGTACGCCGCTGTATTCGTCTTCCGCTCTCCGTTATGCCGCCGAGTACGCCGGGGCCGAGAAGCAAGGGATCGATACGATCAGCAGCGCAGGTCCGGGGAAATACGAAAATTACTCGATCCATCAAATCGAGCCGATCGTCGCGCTGATGGGCAGCGAAGCGGAGCGCGTCATGTTTATCGGCACGGAACGCTCCACGGCTCTGCTGATCGGATTTTCCGGCGGCAGAACCGCGACGATCCATCATTTCGGAGACAGCGGCTTCAGCCTGACGGTAGGCTACGAATCCGGCAAATCGTCTCTGCTGAAAGCGGAATCCGACTTTTTCGGGGCTTTCATCAAAGATTTGGCGCGCTTTTTCGAAACGGGCGAAGCTGCGGTCGAGCCGGCCGAAACGATCGCGATCATTACGATTATCGAATACGGCCTTCAAGCAATGAAGACGCCTTATCAATGGGTCGAGCTGCCTAAAGCTTAATATCGAAAATCGGCAGCGCTATCCTGCGCTTGCCCGATACGACGGCAGACCTCCAAACCGCTTCCTGCGGATTGGGGGTCTTTTTTCGCATGCCCGTTCTCCAGGTTATATAGTAAAATTGCTATAGAGTTAACATGGGTTGAATGGTATAATGCTGTTGGCCCCGGGGATGCAGCATATTCCATTGACGGTAAATCTTTTCACGCCGGCAGCTGAATGGAATGTGCGGTTGACTGCCGACACATAACGACCCGCTGTGCGCGGTGCTTAAAGTGATCCGGAATTTTGGACTGGAAGCAGTAACGGGAGGATTGCATCTATGGTTGTATACAATGTACTGCTGAGCGTCATCCTTTTTCTAAACATTATGCTTGCCTTGGTTGTCGTATTTCTTGAGAGAAGGGACATCGGCACTACTTGGGCATGGCTGCTCGTCTTATTTTTTATTCCGCTGCTCGGTTTTGTGGTCTATTTGCTGTTTGCGCAAAATTTATCCCGCTCCAAGCTGTTCAAGTGGAAAGATTTCGGGAAGAGCGAAATCGCGAGATTATCGAAGACGCAAAACAGTCTGCTGCACTTGGGACAGTTTCGCGTGGTTAACGATGCGGCTGCGGACCATATGGATTTAATTCATTTGCATGCCTTCAACAATCATGCGATCTATACCGAGGACAATCAGGTCGAGCTGCTCGTCGAAGGCGAAGAGAAATTTGGCCGGCTATTGCGGGATATCCGCGAAGCGAAGGAACATATTCATGTTCAATACTATATTCTTAAGAAAGATTCGATCGGGAAAAAGCTGGTTGAGGCATTAACCGAAAGAGCCAGAAACGGCGTTAAGGTTAAAGTTTTATATGACGAAATGGGTTCAAGAACATTAACGAAACGGTTTTTCAAGGCATTTCGCGAGGCTGGAGGCGAAGTGGCCGTCTTTTTCCCGTCCCGCTTTCGACTGATCAACCTCAGGCTGAATTATCGCAATCATCGAAAAATGGTCATCATCGACGGAAAAATCGGATATACAGGCGGGTTTAACGTCGGCGACGAGTACTTGGGGCTGAGCAAAAAATTCGGCTATTGGCGGGATACTCATCTGCGAATGGTAGGCACAGCCGTCTTTGCGCTGCAGACAAGGTTCATTCTGGATTGGAATCAAGCTTCCGCCGATGACATTACGTACGACCCCGATTACTTCCCCCATGCGGAATCTACGGGGAACATCGGCATGCAGATCGTGACCAGCGGTCCCGACTCGGAGCTGGAGAACATCAAGATCGGCTATATCAAAATGATAATGGCGGCCAAAAAATCGGTCTCCATCCAGACCCCCTACTTTATCCCGGATGCGAGTTATTTGGATGCTCTCAGAATCGCTTCCATGTCCGGCGTAGAAGTGAATATTATGGTCCCGAACAAACCGGATCATCCCTTTGTATACTGGGCGACCTTATCCCATATCGGCGAGATGCTAAAGACGGGAGCCAACGTTTATATTTATGACAAAGGATTTATTCATGCCAAAACGATTGTCGTAGACGAGGAAATTTCATCCGTAGGTACGGCCAATATCGATGTCAGAAGCTTCAAATTGAACTTTGAGGTGAATGCTTTTTTGTATGACAAAGAATTCGCAAGCAGGCTGACGCGCGTATTCCACAAAGACATTGAAGACTGCCGTCTGCTTACGCTGGAGCAATACCTGCAAAGATCCCGGATGATTCGGATTAAAGAATCCGTCTCGAGATTGCTTTCGCCTATTTTATGAAAATCGCACATTAAACACCACATAAAAAACGAAAGCTAACCGCCTGCAGGCCTCGTCGACGCTGCCAGGCGGTTAGAACTTGCTTCCGTGATGTTTCTAGCTATTAAGGATATGGCGGAGTTCTTGTAAATATATGCCGATTACGATATATTTTATATCATAATCGGCATATTTCATTCCAGAGATAGATATAAATATGAAGGAGCTAATCTAGCTGTGTATGAAGTTGAAATTTATGAAGATAAGTTAAGAAACTCAGAACTGAAGGATTGGCTCCGTGATCTCAAACAACGAAAGGATAAAGGAATCAAGGAAGCAAGGATCGTATTGAATCAAATACACTATTTGTATAGAGCGTATCAAGTTAGAGGGCACTTTCCCACCGGAGGAAATTGCGAAGCACATTATTGATGTCATTTAAGAAGAGGAGGAATTACGATGAAATTCGATGATTTTATGAAGGAAATTGGAGAAGATACGCTAGAGACCGAAACGATTCGTCAACTTGCTCACATGGTATCGGATATCGTTAGACGACGTAAAATGCTTGGGTGGACACAAGACGAAGTTGCTAAAAAAGCCGGACTTACTCAAGCACAGGTAGCTCGTTTAGAAAATAATTCACAAATTCCAAGAGCGGATACATTGATTAAAGTAGCTATTGCTCTCGGCTTGAACATCAAATTAAATGAGTCGGAAGAAGAGGCAGCTACAGGAAATCAACTATCATATGTTTAATAAGTTAACTAAATCTGATACAATTTTCGAAAACGGGTGGAAGCGGAGACATCATGAAAGAAAAAGGTCATGCAGGCTGTCTTTTTCATTTCGACAATGTATTTGCGAAGGGTCAGGAGACGTACGGCGGCATCGATCTGTATCAGATTGGGGAAATTTGCTGCGAATGCGGTCACGAAATACCATCGCATAGGCAAATTTGTCTTGAGCTGAGCTACATCGTATCCGGCAGCGGCTATTTCCATATCGACGATACGCGTATAGAGGTCGGCGAAGGCGACATTATTTTCAATAATGTCGGCCATATGCATGCAATCCAAACGGATGCGTCCAGCATGCTCCGCTTCGTTTACGTGGGCTTCAGCTTTAACGAGAAAGCGGATGAGGAATTCCGGGACATTCTTGCATTCCTGCAGTCGGCGCCCTACCATCATTCGAAGGATACGCACAGCCTCATGATTCCTCTCCTGCGGAACATCGACGAGTTTTATTCGCAGAAGCCGTTCTCGCGCATCATGATCAAGAACTACCTGGAGGAAATTATCGTTCTCTCCTATCGCGCCTTCACGGAGAAAAGCGGCAAGGTATCGCGGTACGCGCCGCAAAAATCGACGCATTCGGTCGGTTATACGGTATATTCGGTCATCCGTTACATCGAGAACCATATTTTCGAGATCAAGAGCATCCGGTCGATCGCGGACGAGCTCGGCTACAGCTACACTTACCTGTCGCATACGTTCAAGGATAAAACAGGCATGACGCTGCAGCGCTACATCAATCAAAAGAAAGTGGAAAAAGCGCTGGAGCTGCTCAAATACGGCAACCTCTCGGTCAAGCAGGCGGCCGCAAGGCTCAATTACGAAACGCTGCAGTCGTTCAGCAAAGCGTTCTCGCGGATTATGGGATATCCGCCGTCACATTACGTCGCCATGCAGCGCCAGGAGGAGAAGCCGGAATAGAGACTTCTTCTCGCCACTATCCCTCGCAAAATAAAAACGCGCATATCCTTGGCAAAAGGATATACGCGTTTTTATGTTTTAAAGACAGTTCGCGAATGGCGGCCTTCGTCCGCTCATGGAGTGGACAACTCCTGGCAAATCCGGTCACAGAGTTCGTCTTCGTCGATCAGATTCGCCCAATATGCCTTCAACAGATAACTAATCGGCCCGTATTTCGCCAGCGGAATGTTCAAATCGCTGTGCATTCGGTACGAAAACATCATTTCCCGATACAGCATATACCGGCTAGGAACGGAAATCGACTTGGAGACGGAGCTTGCGTTCACGATCTGCAGACTGGGAAGGCTGAGCGTATGTTTACGAATATAGCCTTGCGCATGCTGCGAGCTCATGAAATCCACCAGTAGGCGCGCTTCCTCCGGATGGGCGGAATGCTTATTGATACCGATGCCTTCAACGAATGCAAGTGTCAACGGTGTTCCAATAAATGGAATAGGCGACACATCATACTCCAGATCGGCATGCTTCCATGCATTTAACCCCATATATGTGTTCAGGATCATCGACAGCTTGCCTTCCAGAAACATTCGGTTTATGTCGTCGTTGCTCTCGGCAATGAAAAAGGGAAACAGCTCCTGGTTGCGGACGATGCTCTTGCACAGCCTCAAGGCCGACAGCAGCACGTTATCCCGGATATTCCAGCCTCCCCCTTCTTCCCGTGCCAAGCGAACGCCGGATTGCAGCAAAAATAGCGGCCACCGGTTGGTGTTCGTAATATCGAAGCAAAAACCGAATCTTCCTTTGCCGTTCGATAATTTGACCGCGCTTCGGACAAGATCATCCCACGTCCAGCTCCCGTCCGGCTCGGGCAAGTTCAACTCGCGGAAGTGGCGCTTGTTGTAGCAGAGCACGACCGGAGAAAACAGAAGCGGCTGCACGTACAATTGCCCGTCATGAATGAACTGATTCGTCAAAAAAGGATACACATCCGGATTTGCCGAAACGGGGAGCAGCAGCGAATGCTGGCCGTTCTCGACCATTTTGACGAAATGGTTGTCGTTCAGCATGAGTAAGTCTGAGCGTTTCAACCATTCCATCTCATCCTCGACATACGCCAATTGAGGATGAGGCTTTGCCTGCACCGTAATCCAAGAGTAGCGTCGCTGAAACTCGTCCAACAATCCGGCAAGCTCCAGATTGAGCATATCCGTCAGATAGCAGCCTAACGTCAGCACGACGGGCTGGCGGGCGGCTTTCACCCGGCTGCCGATACGGGGGATTTTCTCGATGAGCCCCTCTTCGACCAGCATATCCAGTCCTTTGCGCACCGATTTGTTGCTAAGGCCGAAACGTTCCGCCTGCGAGGGCTCGGAAGGCAACAATTGGCCCGGTCCGAACGTGCCGTTGGCGATTTCATCTCGCAGCGTTTGCACCATATGTTCCAGTTCCTTGCGGAATTGCTCGTTTGTCGGTTTCGGCTTCATGACTCAACTCTCCCATGTGGTAATCGTGTCCCCCCATTTTACCACGATTCGTTCATCAACCCAGAAGCGAAGGTTGATGGAATGGCGGCAAAAGAAAGGTGTTAGGAAAATGACATATTAAATGTGGTGTACATTTATAAATAAATATTGATGTACACAAAATTGTTTGACAGCCATATTTCGCGATAATATAATGAACCCAACTGGTTTCCAGAAAAAACAATCAATTAGTGTACATATTATAACATAAATATATACACTAATAAAAGAGGAAGTGGAAAGTCTGGGTACCAAATAAATTTCTATACGAGGTGAATCGACTGAAACCAAATGATCTGGTCTTGAACCCCATTTAACTCGTGCTGCCACAAGATGTATCTGTCAATGACAAAATGAAAGCGGATACAATGCTGGTCAAAGCTATGATAGTCGTCATTCTCGCGGAAAGAAGACAGCATAATAAATTGAAACGGAGAGGAATGCCATGAAAAAGAAGAGTTTAGCCGGTTTTCTCATCATGTTGCTGGTGACGGTCATGTTCTCGGGATTGGGAGTTGCCGCTCAAACGCCGGCAAAAACGAATCTGATTGAAAATCCCGGATTTGAACAAGGATTGGTTGGCGGGACAATTCCCGGATGGCTGCCCGTCCGGCAAGGAAGCGCCACGATATCGAACGTTGTATATCAAAGCGGTCAGTACAGCTTGAGGGTGGATGACAACGGTCCGACGCAAAATGGCGGAGCGTACAGCATTATTATTCCTGCGGAACCCGGCGACCGCTTCCGCGGAGAGGCGTATGTGAACGTTGAGCTGGGTAACGCCACTTTTTATATGCAGTTTGTAAATTCTGAGGGCTTGCATCACAGCTACGCGACACCGTGGACGAGCGGGACTACGTCGGGGCAATGGGTGAAAGCCATCGTGGAAGGAATTATGCCGGAAGGTGCGGCTGGGGTGCGGCTGATGCCTTATTCGGGAGCAGTCACGTCGTGCATTTGTTATTTTGATGACCTTTCTTTGGAGAAAGTAGAGGAGCTTCCAGCCCTAGAACAATTCGGAACCGTCCAGACGATCCCGGATGCGGTGCTGAATAAGCTTGGTCAATCGGCAATCGTTGGAATCGGCGCAGACGGTACGCCGGAATCGTACTTTTTTGCGAACGGCGAGCCGGGTACCTTTTATGCGCTGGATGCTATGACGGGCGAGAAACGATTCTCGCAACAGGTTCCGGGAGCAAACATCGTGTGGGGGATGACGTTCTCGCCTGATGGCAGCGTCTACTTCGCCAGTTCGGAAACCGGGCGGCTGTTCCGGTACTCTCCGAGCGAACGAAAAATAGCCGATCTTGGTATTAACCCATCAGGCCGTTTTGTCTGGGATATCGAAGCGACGTCGGACGGACGTTACTTGTACGGATCGGTATATCCACAAGCGAAAATATTTGAATACGACACGCAAACCAAAACATTCAGGGATTTGGGCACCATGATGCAAGGAAAAGATTATGTGCGCGGAATCGGAGTAACGGATCGATTCGTGTATGCCAGCCTTGGGACATACGATGGCACGGAGCCGAGGTTCATCGTTCGCTACGATCGGCAAACAGGAAACAAAATGAACATTGTCGTCCCGTCGACAGACACGTTTATTTATAACGTGCACGCCTATGGCGGCAAATTGTTCGTTATATCCGGATCATTGTACGTGCTTGACGAGCAAACATTCGAACCTGTGGGCGAATACAGCAACGGAAACTTGGTTTCACCGCCTTCACCAGACCATCCGGATACGATCTATTTCACAAGCAGCAACAAAGTCTACAGCTTCAACATGGATACGGACGTCAGTCAAGAGGTAGGCACGTTGCCGCCTTTGGGAACGACGTCGGGTATGAGGACGCTTGGCTGGGTCCAGCCAACGGCGGGGGAATTTGCCGGGAAATCGCTGCTTTCGGGCGTCACGGCGTTCGGAGAATCGTTCCTGTTCGATCCCGTCAACGGCCAATCCGTGAAAGTGAACCTGGAAATAGAAGGCGCTCCGGTGCAAACCCATTCCCTGAAATCCGGTCCGGACGGAAAGCTGTATCTCGGCGGCTACCATTCGGCAATAAGCATATACGATCCGGAGTTGAGGAGCTTCCTTGTTCATCAATATCATACGGGGCAGGCGGATAGCATGGGCTTCTTGAATAGCAAAGTATACTTCGGCACGTACGGAGGAGCCCAAATATTAGAATACGATCCTGCATTGCCATGGGAGTACGGAGTGGCGGCCGGATATAATCCGTATCGAGCGTATGATATCGAGGAACAGGACCGGGTGTATGTGTTCGAGTCTGGAGACAACAGACTGTTTATCGGCACGATTCCCGATTACGGGCGTTTGGGAGGAAAGCTAACTATATACGATGCCGTGGCAGACAGTTGGAAGGAATACGACAACTCCGAGTTGGTTTATAACCAAAGTATAACGGGGCTTGCTTATCATGACGGCAAATTGTACGGAAGCACATCCATCGCTGGCGGGTTAGGCATCGAACCGACAGAGTCGCAAGCGAAGCTTTTCGTATGGGATGTGGCGGGGGAAAGGAAGTTATTCGAGCGAACGCTTGATCTTCCGGGACACAAGCCGCCCATGATCGGCGATCTGACGATCGGCCCGGACGGACTTGTGTGGGGAGCGACGGGAAGCGCAATATTCGCGCTTGATCCTGTTACGCTGGACGTGGTCAAAAGCCGGACGCTTTATTCATCGATTCTTGACAATGCGGGAAGCTGGAAGCCTTTTGAGCTGTACTTCGGCGAAGACGGTTACATTTATTCGACAATCGGGAATGCAATTACGGTCATCGATCCGGAGACGCTGGAGTCCAACCAACTTGCTCCGAAAGCGAATGCCCTCGCGCTCGGCAAAGACGGCAGCGCTTACTATTCCTTGTCCGGCAAAGACATTTACCGGATTCCAGTCAAGCTGCAGAGCGTGTCGATCGCCACTTACGAGCCGGCGCTTCCTTTGGGCGGCACCGCCGCGCTTGGATTGGAAGGCGTGCTCGCGAACGGCAAAGCGGCCAATCTGGTTGGCGCATCCCTCCGCTACGTTACAAGCGATCCGCTTGTCGCGAGCATTGAAGGGAATGGCGTGGTGACCGCTCTCTCGCTGGGCGAAGCGAATATTCACGCAGAAGTGACTCTTGATGGGACGACAGTCGTATCCGAACCGGTTCTCGTGCAGGTAATTGCCGCCGGGTCGCCGACAGAAGGAACTGCGCCCACGCTGGCGATGCCCAATCAGTCAGGCAATGCGGGCGATGAAGTACTTGTGCCGCTTTCCCTCGTGAAGGATGCGGCGGATCTGACGCAAATTCATGCAATTGAATTCGACATGACATTCGACGAAGCGGCTTTGAAGCTGGCAGCGCCCGATGCGGGCTCGCACATTCAGATAAACTACGTGGAGGCGCAGAACAAATACCGCGTCCTAATCGGTTCCGAAGCAAACGGCTCCGTGCCAAGTGTAAATCTCCCTGCTGCCTTGGGCAGCTTTGCCTTTACAATTAAAGCCGGCCTGCCGTACGGGTCGACGACTGCAATCAATTTGTCGAATATTATCGTCTCGAATGAGTTTGGAGTTACCCAATCGCTCGCTAATGCAACGACAACAGTGACCGTTCAGGATACGATCGCGCCAACTATCACCCTGACGGCATCGACGACGGACTTCGCGGAAACGGTAGCGGTGTCTGTCGCCGGTGACGGAACGGGAAGCAGCATTGCCGAAATGAAATGGGCCATCGGCGAGAAAACGCTGGAAGAAATGCGCACTGTCGGCACACCGTTGATTACGCCTTCCTTCATCGCCGTGAAGAAAGGCATGTATACGGTATTTGTGAAGGACACGGTTGGCAATGAAGCGGTCAAGACCATCGATATCCCGAATATCGTCATCAAAGGCGATGCGAATGACGACGGCATTGTCGACCTGCTCGATTGGCAGAAGCTCGCCAATTACATTTTGCTCAAAGAAACGCCGACAGCCAGACAAGCCTTCGCCTCCTGGTTGAATTCCGGAAATACGATCGATGTCGGCGACTGGGTGCTGCTGGCCAATAGGCTGGTGGCGCACTAATGAAGGGGATGACTATCAGAAGATCGCTTATTCCCTCATTGCTCACGTTCTGCTTGCTGCTGACTGCCTGGGGCGCCGTTTACGCCGATACCAGCCTCCGGCAGTTGGGCGCCGGAAGTGCTTCGGGGAGGTCCGGTGGTACCGTTGCCATCCCCGTTACGCTCGCAAGCGACGGAGCCGTGACGGCGTTTCAGTTCCAGCTTGCTTACTCGGCAAGCGCGCTTGAACTCACGGAAATCCGCAAAGGGGCAGGGCTTCCCGCGGCTTTCCGCGTCATTTCCAGTATCGAAACCGGGAAAGTCGTCATCGGCAGCCTCGGTTCGGGCATCGAAGAAGGCAACAAGGAAGTTGCGGTCGCCGTCTTCAAGGTGAAAGAAGGCGCTGCGCCGGGCAGCTATGATGTACAGCTTGCCAACGTACAAATAGCGAACGGCAATGCGCAAAGCTTGACCGATCGTTATCAGGTTGTACACGGCGTTGTGACGGTACAGTCTGCCGGTCCAACGGCATCTCCCGTCCCCCCGTTGCCGTCTGCGACACCGACATCGCCGTTGCAGCCGACAACGCTTCCTGTGGGCACGGCGCTTCCCGGATCGCAAACGGATGTCGTCGTCCTCGTTAACGGCCGTCTGGCGAAAGCCGGAGTTACGACCACAACGACGGTTGATGCGAAGCAGGTCACTACGATTGCCCTGAACCCCGAGAAGCTGGCGAAGCAGCTCGCTTCCGAAGCCGAGGGCGCTGTCATCGTCATTCCGGTTGAAACGCCGTCAAATGTCGTGATTGGGGAATTGACCGGTCAAACCATTCAGGATATGGAGCGGAAGCAGGCGATTGTAAAAATCCAAACCGCGCAGGCAACGTATTCCTTGCCTGCGGAACAAGTAAACATTCAAGCGTTAGCTGCGCAATTAGGAGCAGACGCTCAGCTTCAGGACATCAAGATCAAAATTGAAATCGCGGAGCCTGCGGATGACATGCTGAGGGTTGCCCGGGATATCGCGAACGACGGGGCGTTCACCCTCGTCGTGCCGCCGATTCAGTTTTCGGTAAAAGCCGCTTACGGGAATTCTGTGGTGGAAGTGGCGCAATTCAACGCTTATGTCGAACGGACGATCGCGCTGCCCGCGAATGCCGACCCGGCTAAAATATCGACCGCTGTCGTCATCGACCCGGACGGAACTGTTCGCCATGTGCCGACCCGGATCGAGCTCAATACGGGCAAGTATTACGCCATAATCAACAGCTTGACGAACAGCGTGTATACCGTTGTCTGGCATCCAGTGGCGTTCGAGGACACGTCCGGTCACTGGGGAAAAGACGCGGTTGCCGATATGGGATCGCGAATGATCGTTCAAGGAATCGGGGAAGGCTTGTTCGCCCCGGACCGCGACATGACCAGAGCGGAATTCGCCGCAATCATCGTTCGCGGACTCGGGTTGAAGCCGGTATCCGGCTCCGCGTCGTTCCGGGACGTAAGCCCGGCCGACTGGTTCAGCGATGCCGTGCAAACCGCGTATGCCTACGACCTGATGCAAGGAACGGACGACGGCGCCTTCCGCCCTTATGACAGGATCACAAGGGAACAAGCGATGGTCGTCATGTCCAGCGCCATGGGCATCACCAAGCTGAAGGACTCCTTGCCGGTCCAGTCTGCGGATGCGCGGCTGCAGCCGTTCGAAGACGCCGGCGAGCTGTCCCGCTGGGCGAGGAATGGAGCCGCCGACAGCGTGCAGGCCGGGATTGTGTCGGGACGCTCGGGCAATCAGCTTGCCCCGCAAGCGTACCTGACCCGCTCCGAGGTCGCCGTGATGGTGCAGCGATTGCTGCAAAAATCGGGGTTGATCTAGGGAGCGTTGGCTGCCGCTTGCTGAAAGTACGGCGATCCAGAATAATACTTGTGTAGAGCGAAGGGGCAGTTTTCACATGACACAGCATACAGCAACAATGAGCGCATCCTGGATATGGTATCCGGGCGATTTCGAAATCCGGTTGCACGAAAAAATGTCGGTGAAGCGCAGATCACGCGGTGTCCTATATCCGGCTTACTGGCGGCTCGATCGCCACTATTCTAACGTTACCTTCCGTTATACGTACGATCTGCCGCAGGAAGAGCGGATAACGGTCGCGGCCGAAGGCTCCTTTTCCCTTTATGTCGATGGAAAGGGTAATGACCGATCGGATGATGCTGTCATCACCCTGCCGGCGGGCAGACACGAAATCAACGTCAGCGTCTTTAACGATATCGAGGTACCTGCGCTGTTCATCGAAGGCGCCAACATCCGAACTAACTCATCCTGGGAAGTGACCTCCTATCAGAACGACTGGGTACCTGCGGGGAATTGGACGTTTGATTCACCTTCCAGCCCGCCGTCAGCGTTCCGTTTAGCGCTCACACCGCAGGAGCCGGTGTCCGAAGAAATGAAAGAAGGACATCTGCTGCTCGATTTTGGCCGCGAAACGTTCGGTTATTTGCGCTTCCACAACCTAAGAGGCTCAGGAATGGTGAATATCTACTACGGCGAGTCGATGGCAGAGGCTCTTTCAACGGAAGAATGTTACAGCCTGGACCGCTTCGAAGCCGGAGAAGCGGCTAGAAGCTCAGTAGACGGTATCTATACGTTGAATGACGCGAAGGCCTATCGGTATGTCTGGATTCATGCCGATACCGCCGTGAACTGGGACCATGTATCCATGCTGTACGAATACGTGCCGGTAACCCACAGAAGTACCTTTGAGTGCTCAGACCCCAAGCTGAACGAGATTTACAATATGAGTCTCTATACACTGCATCTAAACATGCGGGAATTCTTTCTCGATGGCATCAAGCGGGACCGGTGGGTGTGGTCGGGCGACGCCTATCAGGCGTTTCTGATGAACTACTACAGTTTCTTCGACCTGGATGTTACTAGGAGGACGCTGATTGCCCTGAGAGGCAAAGACCCTCTTGTCATGCACTTCAACACGATTTTGGACTATTCGCTGTACTGGTTCATTTCGCTGTATGACTATTACCTTTACACGGGTGATATTGATTTTATCCGGCAGTATTACGATCGCGCGGTCACCTTAATGGACTTCTGCCTAGCGCAGCGCAATGAAGAGGGGCTGCTAGAAGGCAGGCAGCAGGATTGGGTGTTCGTGGATTGGGCGGATTTCAAAAATAACGGCGCTGTCAGCACCATCCAAATTTTGCTGGCTCGCAGCCTGGAAGTCATGAGCTTGTTAGCTGCGAAGCTGGGCAACGTCTCCGCGTCCACCTCTTACGTAACACTTGCAGAGGAGATCAAGGAAAAAACCATTCGGTTGTTTTGGGACGACAGCAGAGGCGGGCTGTTACACCACCGCGTTGACGGCGTCACGCAGTCTACGCTGACGAAGCATGCAAGTATGTTCGCCTTGACCTACGATTACCTTAGCTTGGAGCAGCGCGATAGTGTGATCCGCAACGTCATGCTGAATCCCGGCGTGCCACAGATCAGAACGCCGTATATGCGATTTCATGAGCTGGCGGTTCTGTGCGAAAGCGGACAGCACGACTATGTACGGCAGGAGGTGCTATCCTACTGGGGAGGCATGATCGAACTGGGCGCGACGACGTTCTGGGAGGAGTACGATCCGTCCCTGGCGGACGACGCCCACTTCGGAATGTACGGGGGTACCTTCGGCAAAAGCCTGTGTCATGCTTGGGGAGCCGGACCGATCTATCTGTTCGGCAAGTATTTCCTTGGTATAACGCCGAGTTCACCCGAATACCAGACTTATCGGATTCAGCCAAACCTCGGCGGTCTTGCGTTTATGAAAGGGACGGTACCGACAGGCAAAGGCCAAGTACATATCGAGATGGATCACTCCGCGATACATGTAGAGAGTACTCATGGAACCGGCCTGCTGACTTTTACGAGTGCCGAGCCTCCAACGTGCGAGGAAGCCGAAGTGCGGTCGGCGGGCAATGGGCGATACGAGGTTGCGATTAAGGCAGGGAATCGTTACTCGATTGCTTATCGAAACTGACCGAATACGCAAAACAAGAGCCTGTACCCAGGAACTTACCTAAATACCGCCGGAAGACGAACGCCAATAGCCTCCCGGAATTTCTCATTCCGGGAGGCTGCGGCCTGACAGCCTTATGCCATCAATCCTGCATTTCTTAGTTTTGACAGAAGAGCATTGAAGTCATTTTTTAATGTATCCACATCTGCTGCCGTACTGTCGCTTTGTGCGGCGGCTTTTTGCGAAAGCAGACTAACCATTATATTTTTAGCCGCTATTTCCCAATAACACAAAAACACTGCCGGCCCGCCGAAACCGCTGAACGATGCGCTTGTTGCCCCATTTACTTT
This sequence comes from Paenibacillus contaminans, assembly GCF_003285015.1. Lineage (GTDB taxonomy): Bacteria > Bacillota > Bacilli > Paenibacillales > NBRC-103111 > Paenibacillus_V > Paenibacillus_V contaminans. The sequence continues at coordinate 309,730 of NZ_QMFB01000005.1, forward strand.
CCAACCGGAAGGCGGGTTAAACGTAAACGCCCCGGTTGGCGCGCCGTTCGTGCCGGTTCCAATGAAACCGATCATGGCATCGTCAACGCCCTTGTATTTATTTGCAATCTCAACATTAAGCAAGTTGACCGTCCACGCATTTTTTTTATATAACCTGGGTACGACACCTGTTGGCGAAATCGATATCGATGCGCCTAATAAATCCTGGTTTCTGCTTCTCCCCTTATAGTACGCGCCATCCAGCATATTATCGAGGGAATTCGGCATATAAAAGCGTTTCCAACCGATCGTATCCGCAAACGCGCCATAATCGCCGGTTCGATTGTTTGGCGCTATTCGCTCGCAATTGATGAACGGCTCCCCATTAAACGAACCGTACCGGTTCAAAATCTGGCACGAACCCGATCCTATAAATACAAGGTTTCGATAAACCGCTTCTGTGTAAAATCCGATATAAGCGCTCGTTTGCGGTGACAGGGATGAGCCCGAATACCCGACAGCAGAACCGATGCCGCAAAATTGCGTCGTGATGGAAGTCACATTTACACCGTATAAAGCTGCATCAAGCACACCCGTACCGCATCGAATCGCGTCAATCAAACCGACTTTTGTCGGCCCGGCATTTGGTCCTACACTGAACAAGGCGCCGCCGAAAATAAATTTAATGGCTCCGCTTGTCGGTTCTGCGGTTTCCATCCACGGGAATAACGCGACGGTTTTGTTTGTAAAATCGGTTGCTTCGACTTTGTAGGTGATCCCATTAATAACAGCAAAAACAGGATTCGTTATGAGGTTACTATCATACGGAAGCCCGGAAACTGTGATGGTCGTTCGTTGGTTAGCCGTTCCGGACGTACCGGTATGAACAGGATTGGAGTACGTATAGGACGTATTGTTATTCGACCACGGCGCGATTTGACTGCAACCGCAATCCCTCGCCAAAATGCTGTCAATCTCTACGCAGGTGTTGTTGTGATAGGCGGGCGATTGAACCGGAATGCCGATTAAGCCGTTTTCATCCGTTACAATGCCGAAATACTTCATTAGACTTGTTTTTATTTTTGGCAGCTTTGAACTTTGCACCCCGTTTAGTACAACGCCATATTCAACCGTCATGGTGCTAAACGTACCAATCGTACCCGTCCCGACAACTTCAATCGCTCCCGAGCTGACAACCTTGGAACCTCGCAAAGCGATCATGTAACGCATAGCATTCAAGGCTTTTAATTTCAGATCCCAATGAATAGACGCTTGTCCGGTACAGTCAAAATCCAGCGGTCTGCTAATCGTAAAATTGCCGACAACCCGAATTTGCGTCTTGCCATTATCCGTCATCACAAAATCCGCAAAGCGGTCAAGCGCATCGCTTGCATCCGTGTTATCTACCGCTCCCGCGTGATAAGGCGTAATGACTTCATCATTCGCTCGCACCCATCTTCCTGTAGCGATACCGGGTGGCGAAAAAACGGTAACGCCATTGTCAGTCTCTGTGCTGGCCGCGTTCCACGCAAACATACCGCCGCCTACATGATTTCCAGCGTAATAAGACTTTACATAGACACAAACGCATTCCTCCGGACTCGCGATCGATAACAGGTCCGCAATGCTTTCCAGGCAAGCGGGCTCCCAGCCCGGCTCCCCATAAACCGCTTCCGTAACCGATGCGTGGGAAGACGTTCTTCCCCAAGCCGGAGGTCCGGAAGCAGCTTTTCCCAAAGCGGCAGGCCCGGAAAACGCAATAGCGGCGCCCGCTATGCCTAAGGAGGCGAGCAGCTTCCGGCGCGTCATCTTGCCGTTCGTTTCCATTGCATCTTCAGAAGAGTGTTCTTGCACGTTCGCATTGTCTGGTATCCGATTATCCGACATGTCGAAGCCTCCCTAAAAATCCTATGATTTTTCGCCAACCGAAATCGCTTACAACAGGTCTAACGAGGATAACAACCTTCTTATTAGGAGACCTTCTATATTACAACGGGGCATAGTCACATGCTCACACTTGCCCCGTTGTACCTGCTTATTATTATTTACTCATGATGTTGTAGAGGATCTGCACAAACTGCGCTCTGCTTGCCGAATCCTCCGGCAGGATGTTGTCATTGGTCCCGGCGATAATTCCGGCTTTCACAAACAGTTCAATTGCATGATTTGCATAACCGGCAACCTTCCCTGCATCCTTGAATTCTTCCAGGTTTTTGACGTTGCCTGCTGCCGGCAATTCATTTATGTTCTTAAGCGTATTGTATACCAATACGAACAATTCCTGCCGGGTCACCTGTCTGTCGGGGTCGAATTTGTTGTCGCCCACACCGCCGGTGATTCCCAGTTTCTTTGCCTCCGCAAGGTATCCGGTGTAATAGGTGTTCCCTGCGTCGCTGAAATTGTTTTCGATGTTTTCGTTCGGAGTGATGCCAAAGGCTCTCATAATCATAACCAGAGCTTGTGCTCGGGTTACACTGTCAGTCGAGCCGAAGTTTCCATTGCCCACTCCTGTGGTGATTCCTCTTGCTGCCGCAAAGGTTACTGCATCATAGTACCATACACCCTCCGCCACATCCGCAAAGTCAGCCTTGTTATAGGCGACTGCAAACTTCGAGGCTTCTTCTACCTTGAAAGTCAGTGTTCCTGTTGCCGGGTCATATACGCAATTGGTCACGATTTCAAGTTTCCCTGCCGCATTAATGGTATAGGCGACTATTGCATTTGGATTTTCGCCTGCCTTAAGCACATAAGGAATGGTTGCTTCCGCTTTACCGCCAAAATGTACGATCCCCTTTTCCCTGCCGGTAACATCAAAGCTCACAAACGGTCTGTCTCCGACCTTATTCCGGATTTCAGCCGTCAACTCTGATGTTGCAACCTTCGTGGCAGTCATCGTAATGGTTCCCGCCGACTGCTTTAAAATGCCCTCCGCAGCCTTTTTATCAAAGGTCATGGTTCCGAACGGTGTAGAAATGACCAAGGAATCCGCATTGCTATCTACGAATGTTTTCAAAGCTGCATCTGTCAGGCTGACACCTGCGGTCGTGGCATCGGTGCCCGCATTCACTTCGATTTTAATCTTTGTTTCTATCCCTGTACCTTGCTTAGCCGCCTCAGCCGCAGCCTTTGCGATTGCATCCTCCAACTGTTTCTCAGATATTGACGCTACAGCCTTTTCGGTTGTATCCGTCGCGGGCTTTGCGGATATCGTCGTTGTTACCTGCCCATCCTCAACCTTCGTTTCAGGCACCGGTGTCGGTGTCGGCGTCGGCGTCGGTGTCGATGTCGATGTCGATGTCGGCGTCGGTGTCGGCGTCGGTGTTGGCGTCGGTGTTGGCGTCGGTGTTGGCGTCGGCGTCGGTTCCGGATTTGGCGTCTCCTTCACCGTCCACCTTGCATACAGTGTTATATCACTAGTCACTACATCTGTCGTAAAATTCCATGCTGTTTCTAACACTTCATCCTTGTACCATCCGGCAAAAGTATATCCTTCTCTGGTAGGCAGCGTCGGTGCTGTGATTGCACTGCCGCTTGGGACATCGGTAATCGCTGATACCCCATTGCCCCCATTACTGTTGAAGGTAACTGTGTAGGTCTTGTCAACCTGCGGTACCATTTTTATAGTCACTACATCCTTAATCCCGGATATATTTCCGGCAGCATCGATGGCCTTTACTCTATACCTGCGTTCCATACCCGGTTCCAGTCCGGTGTGAATATACGTTGTCGAATCCGTTCTGACCGTCCCGTTAATCCCTCCTATTGATGCAGGGTTCAACACTTCCAGAATATATCCGGCAACACCTGCGTCATCAGTGGCCGGTGACCAGCTTACACGCACTTCACTTCCGGAAATTTGCTCGGCTTTCAAATTCTCTGGAGCTGTCGGCGGTGTAACATCCAATTCCGTATTGAGCTGCCAAAGCATGGCAGGCCCCGTTATCCCCCCGGTACCAAGCTCATCTAGACTGTCATTCCCCACATCAACAACAATCAAATTCGATTCGCCAAATTTAATGGCCGGCGTAGCGTCAAACTCCCACGGTTTCATCATCGCATTGCCCTTGCCATTCGCTGACAAATTCAGCTCTATACCATTCATCCAGACCCTGGCTGTCTCATCAAGACTGCTGAACCAAAGCCGAATCGGTTTTCCTGTATTGAACTCCGGGTTCACATCAACCGTTGTTCGGTACCAAGCATGTCCTTTGTAATACCCAATCCCCTGATCGGACCAGGACTCTGAATAGGTTTTCAGTTTCATCCAGGATTCCGTTCCCACGCCGGGTTTCCAGAGCCCCAATTTATCTCCGGAACCATTGGGAAACAGCATAACATTCCATTCGTCCGGCAACTCGGCAACCATGCGGTTTCCATTGCTGAGCCGTTGACTTCCCTGATTGGTGATTTTATCAAAAAACCAATCTGTATAATTATAGGAAGCAAGGGTGTTGAGCGCGACAGGAGAGTGCGTAACCGCATCTTCTCTTATTTTAGTAATTTGATCAAAGGTTTGCTTTGCCTCAACAAACTTAAAGCTGTTAATCAGCTCCTTCATTTGCAGGAAGCTGTCGCCAAAGCGAAAAGCAACACGCACCATATTGACCCGGCTGGCATATACCGGATCCGATGCCCCTTGCGCCGCATCCTCAGCTTCCGTTAGCGACTGCTCCATATCCTGCATGACAGTGCCGGTCAAAATATGTTGAAAATCATTGATACTTCCCGCATAATAATCCGCTTTGGCAAAAGCGTTTTCCAAAATTTCGAAATGCCTTTTCATCGGCTCTGCGGCAGGTCCATAAAACGTTGTAAAGTAGTCCTCCAGCAAAGCTTCCACATCCAGATCGGGGTTCCACATCATCTTGGCTGCCAAATAGAGCGCCGGTCCATGATACGCCCACGCCGGCAGCGCCTCGCCGCGTATGCCGATAATACCCTGGTCTTTGAAATACTTGTATTCTGTGCCTATTCTTTCTGTCAGTGAAAAAGGCAGCCCCGGATCGGCAAGGTTATAAAGATAATCATAGATCATGACGTTAGGGCTTACCCTTTTCCAGCCGTCAATCACGTCTTTGATGTGCTGCCTCTCCCACGAAAGCGGATTTTCCATGCTTTTCATCCTGTCCGTTCTGATGGAAGCGATGATCGGGATGATCCTCGGGTCCGGCACATGCTTGACCGGCGGATAATAATACTCGTCATAAGCGAAGAAAGAAATTTTTACATCATGATAGCCGGCAGCATCGAGCTTTTCCAAAACAAGATTAAAAAATTTCACATAACGATCCGTTAACGATAATGTTCCTCCATGTATGGCACCTTTAACATTCCCGTCCCACTCCGGGTTAGGCTGGAGTACCAAGACAGGTCCGTCATTGGGTCCCATTCTCAAATATTCAAGCTTGGGGTCTGCATTCAATCTTCTGATTGCCTCCGCCACAACAAGGTTCAGCACCTCCGGCTTGGTCACATCGTATTGTCCGGTCGGATTTCCTTTAGCATCGGGCAGAAATAAATCAGGGCGTTCTTTATTCGTAGGAGATGTAATGAGTAAGCCGTGATTTCCCAACGTTTTCTGATTCAAACGCACATGTTCGACCCAGGGCGCACCTTCTGTCAGATTGACACCCACCGGCAAACCGGCGCCCACGACATATGGCGCAACAGCTTGCAAAAAGCGGAAATCAAAGCCCGGGTGCTGGATGGTGTCCTGATAACCGACCGCAATTGTACGCATCGACGGAACTACGGTTCCGATCTCACCGGGCATGAACCACCGCACACCCATTTGCTCCAGGAGCTCGTAAGCGGCATAAAGGCTTCCTTTGTCGTTGTCATCCAATCCTGTTATTTGAATGACTCCCTCCTCGACGTACAGCCGGAACGCATCGGGTTCATTTCCCTTGTCACGGATTGCAGCCTTAGCTGCATCAAGGTCTGGAGCGGCGCTTCCGATATAAATCTTTGTTCCCTCCACCTCGGCCGCGTCCTCGGCAACAGGCAGCTCCACTCCGGATATTTGCCGAATGTAGTCTTTGAGTTCCTGCATCGCCTTCTTTTCATATTCGGTTGCACTTTGCGGCAAGATGATCGTGGACCGGGATTCTCCGTTCTCGACCAATACGAGCTTAGGACCCGTCTCATTCAACACCGTAATTCCCTCAGTTAAACCGGTTTGGCCATTTGCAGCCAAAGCCTGGGGCACCGAAGAAAACAACAACGCAATGATTAATCCCCAGCAAAGCAAAAGCTTTCTTGTCAAAATACTCAACTCCTTTTATCAATAATTGAGGGCGTGTCTGAAAACCCGCTCGGGGTCATCTTTCACCGCCTTTTCGCCCTATGCTTCGTTCCGTTTGCTTGACGTACCCCCGGTACGCCTTCACAAACGCGCCTTGCCTAGAACGAAAATTCGGCAAAATCTGCTCCCCTCGGAGTATTCAGACACGCCCTAGGGGGTCATTTGGGCTGCATGATGATCTCCACTATGTCGCTAGAGCTTACATTCGGGAACGCTGTACTGTAATTATCGATTGCCCTTACCCTGTATCTGAGCGTCTTACCGTCAACTGTCAGTCCGGTGTGGGTAAATTCCGTGTTTAACGCTCTCATTAGTTCTTTGTTGACTCCTCCCGGAGGGTCCGGATTCAGCAATTCCAAAACATATTCCTTCATCCCGTAAATCGATTCGGATGCAGTCCAGCTTATGGCCACCTCGGTGCCGGAGATTTGCTCAACGGTCAGCACAGGTTTTGTAGGCGGGACTTTTAGGGTAATGAAAGCACTCGCAGCAGATTGGCCCCCGGCATTATCTACGGCCAGCACCCTTATCTTGCGTACGATGCCAATTTTAAAATAATCGGTAAAGGTATAGTCATTTGTTGTTGCTTCTACCGTCAGGAGTCGTCCTGCACCGCCGTCTACATCCCATACCTCCAACATGTATTTAGCAATTCCTACATCAGATGTCGACGGATTCCAGCTTATTTTCATCGCACCGTTAGCGACCGGCTCCGATTTCAAACCCGTTGGGGCTGCGGGCGGGGCGGCAGGCGTTACATTTTCCGACATGGTCACCTGCACTACAGCGCTATAGTCAGCAGACATATTTCCGGCCGTATCGATTGCCTTCACCCTGAACCTGCGTATCATACCGGGTTGCAGTCCGCTGAGGGTATATGCATTCGTTGACGTTTTGATCGTTTCAAGCACTCCCCCCGGAGGATTCTGGTTCAGCACTTCCAGGCTATACCCGGCAATTGCGAAATCTTCATAAACGGTAGCTGGGTTCCAGCTTATATATACCTTGTCGGCGGAGATTTGCTTCACCTTCAAACCCGTCACCGTTGAGGGCGGATTCATCGTTACACGTGCGTAGGCGCTATAGTTAGCCGATTTATTTCCGCCGGCGTCTATTGCCCTTACCCTGTACCTGCGTTCCATGCCGGGTTTCATTCCGGTGTCGATATATTCATTTGTCGTAGTTACTACCGATCCAAGTACTCCCCCTACGCTCTCCCGGTTCAGCATTTCCAACTGATATCCCGTAACTCCCATATTATCTGCGGGTATATCCCAGGTTACTTTCACGGTGTCGGTGCCGGGGATGTGCACGGCTTTCAAGTTCTTCACATCTGCAGGCGGGAGATAATCCAGCTCCGTATTGACCTGCCAGAGTATGGCAGGACCCATGATCCCCCCGGTACCCAGTTCATCGATGTCTTCATTACGCACATCAACAACAATCAAATTGGGCTCGCCAAATTTAACCGCCGGCGTAGCGTCAAATTCCCAAGGTTTTGTCAAACCCGTACCCTTCTGCACCAAGGACAGCTCTTCGCCATTCATCCAGACCCTGGCTGTCTCATCGATACTGCTGAACCAAAGCCGAATCGGTTTTCCGGTGTCAAATTCCTTAGCGACATCTACCGTTGTCCGGTACCAGGCATGTCCCTTATAGTAACGAAGTCCTTGATCGGACCAGGTCTCGGAATAGGTTTTCAGCTTCCTCCACGATTCCGTCCCCAAGCCGGGTTTCCAAAGCCCCAGGTCAACCCCGGACGCATTGGGGAACAGCTTGACATTCCATTCATCCGGCAGCTCAGCAACCAATCGATTTCCATTGCTGGTCCGTTGTTTTCCGCCATTTACCATCCTGTCAAAAAACCACTCTACATAGGTATAGGCTTTATAGCTGCTTAAAATGGCAGGAGAGTGAAGAGCAGCCTGTTCCCTAAAGTCATAAACGTTATCGAGCTTTTCCTTTGCCGCATCAAAATCAAAGCGGTTGAACTGCTCGATCATGTCAAGGAAATTATCACTGAACCCGTAAGCGATGCTGATCATATCAATCCGTTTGGCATATACCGAATCCGACGCCACCCTCGCCTTTGCTTCCCCAAGTGTTCTTGCCATCTCTTGCATGACTTCATCGGTCAAAATGTGTGGAAAATCATAAATGTTTCCGGCAGAATAATCCGCTTTGGCAAAAGCATTTTCCAAGATGTCAAAATGCTCCTCCATCGGCGCTGCCGCAGGTCCATAAAACTTTGTAAAGTAGTCCTCCCGCAAAGCTGCCACATCCAGATCGGGGTTCCACATCATCTTGGCTGCCAGATAAAGCCCCAGGCCGCCATACCCCCACTCCGGCGTAGTCTCAGCGCGTATCCCTACAACACCATGATCTTTGAAATACTTGTACTCTGTGCCTACTCGTTCTGCCAGTGAAACAGGCAGGCCCGGATCGGCAGGGTTATAAAGATAGTCATAAATCATCACCGTGGGGCTTATTTTATTCCAGCCGTCAATAACTTCTTTAAGATAGTTACGCTCCCATGCAAGCGGATTTCCGATGCTGTGTATCCGATCCAGGGTGAGGGAAGCAATCATCGGTACAATTCGTTGATTTGGCGTCCACCGTACCGGCGGATTATAGTAAGTGTTATAGGCGTAGAAAACAATTTTCACATCTTGATAGCCTTCTTTTCCAAGCTCCTCCAAAACAAGATTAAAAAATTTGATATAGCGATCCGTCGTTGATAACGCTCCTGTTAATACATCTCGATCGTCCCCGTCCCATTCGGGGTCAGGCTTGAGCACCAACACATGTCCATCGCTTGGTCCCATACTCAGATATTCAAGGCTGGGATTTTTCCGCAATTTGGCAAGCGACTCCGCTACGACAAGATCCAGCACCTCCGGTTTCGTCACGTCGAGGTGTATCGACGGTGTTCCGTCGGCGTTGGGCAGATACAGATCCGCGCGCGTTGATCTCGACGGAGGGGTACTCAACAATTCATGCGCGCCTACTGTCTTTTGATTAAGGCGCACATGCTCGACCCAGGGTGTTGCCTCTTCCAGATTAACCCCCATCGGCATACCGGTGGCCCATAAGTATGGCGTGGCCGCTTGGAAAAAACGGAAAGAAAGTCCCGGGTGCTGGATGGTGTCCTGATAACGGACCGCAATGGTTTCCAGATCCGGAACGACCGTTCCGATTTCACCGGGCATGAACCACCGTACGCCCATTTGCTCGAGGAGCTCGTAAACGGCATAAAGACTTCCTTTGTCACTATCCTCCAATCCCACCAGTTGGATGGCCTCCTCGGCTACATGCAGCCGGAAGGAGTCGGGTTCATTTCCCCCTGCCCGGATTGCCTCCTTACCGGGGCTTGGGGCGGCGCTTCCAATATAGATCTTAATTCCGGCCACACCGGCCGGATTGTTGGCAACAGGCAACTCCGCTGCGGATATTTGTTTGACGTAGTTTTTGAGTTCTTGTGCCGCCTTCTGTTCCGGTTCGGTTGCACTTGATGAAAGAATAATGGTGGACTTGGCGATTCCGTTCTCGACCAATACGAGATTCGAATACGTAGCATTCAGCACGGTTTGCAAAGCTTCCTTCGAATATGTATCATTCAGCACGGTTTGCAAAGCTTCCGTGCCAGTCTCCTCGGGCAAACCGGTTGAGTCATTCTCAGCCAAAACCGAGGGAACGAAAGAAAACAACAGCGCCATGATCATTCCCCAGCAAAGAAAACGCTTTATTTTCAAGTTAATCGACTCCTTTTCCTGGGGCGTGTCCTCGGAGTATTCAGGCACGCCCTAATGATTTGAGGTTCTTCGCATCGATGATCGGAGGAAGATGGGTATACATCGACCAATATATGTAAGCGATTACATCAGTGATCGACAGCTGCTGAATATCGTTTTTGGGCAGGTTTTGAAGCCTCCCGGAATGAACATCCGAGAGGCTCGGGCCTGATGGCCAAGCTTTATTGTTTCACCCCCAATAGAGGATGTTTAAAACGGGAGTGTGAACAATCCTTTCACATTACTTCTTGCTTTCCATTTGGGCGATATAATCGTTCATTTCCTTCAGATACGTTTTGCCGAATTTCGTATTCCAGTCCTGCAGCACCTTCTTGTACTCGGATGGCTCCGCATCGCCGATAATGATTTTGGTCGTCACTTCGCTGAACTTTTTGTTGAAGTCGAGATACGGCGGCGTCTTTGCGATCGCCGGCGTGAAATCGCGGTCCTTGGACATCACGATTCTTTTTACGGCCTTCTCGATATTCGGCACGAGCTTTTGCTTCATTTCCTCCGACATAGCCGGGTTGATGAAGAACATGTAATCGTTGGCGCGGCGAACCATATTTTTGCGGACGAACGTTTCCTTCGGCGGCTCCACATAGGTGCGCTTGTTGTTCTCCACCTTGTAATCTTGCCCTTCCACGCCGGTGTAGATGGAATCCCAGCCTTTGTCCGACAGCATGTAGTCGAATACGTCGACAACCTTTTGCGGATCCTTCGCATTGCGCGTTACCGCCCAGAAGCCCCACAATCCCGTTCCTTGCCCCAGTCCCTTCATCTCGCCTTGCTCGTTCTTAACGAATACATAGGCAAGCTCGAAATTCGGATTGATCTTTTTACCGGCGGTCAGGAAGGTTTCGTAGTGACCTGCAAACCCGTCGATTGCACCCGTTTTGCCGCTTTGAAACCGTTCCAGCGTTTTAGTGCCGTCGATCGAAGGCGAATCCGGATCGATCAACCCTTCTTTGAACAGCTTTGCCGTTAACTCCAAAGCCTTCGTATATTGATCGGAGTTCACATCATATTGGGGATTCATGTATTTGTACTCTCCGCCGCCGGACTCTTGCCAGCCATAAAGACCGAGCTCGTTTTGGAAAATCGGCTTCATCGATTTATCGGCGCCTGCGGCCGTTCCAAACCCGTACGTATCTTGCTTTCCATTGCCGTCCGGATCTTCCTTGGAAAATTTGCGCATAATGTCGATCATTTGATCCAGCGTAATTTCGTTATTATCCGGGATCTTGATATTCAATTTATCGAGCCAGTCTTTTCGAAGCCAGTACCCGTCGGAGCGAATAACGGTCGTCCGCGGAATGCCGTAAATTTTGCCGTCGCCGTTTACTCGCAGGGCGTCCCAGGAGACGTCGTACGAATATTTTTTAACGTTGTCGGCGCTTTTCAGATAGTCATCGATCGGGAGGATAACGCCGTCCTTAACCGCTTTCAAGAACGCGGCATCGTTGGGACTCGGAAACCAGACGACGTCGGCAAAATCGCCCGTTGTCAGCGATAATTGAAGCCGCTCGTTGTAGCCCGTCGACGGCGGGATGTCGAATTTGATCTCCGTATTCGTTGCTTTCTCGATGGATTGAACAAGCAGCTTGTCCGTTTCCGACAAGTTGGAGGATGCAAAACTGCCCATAATCTTCATGCTTACTTTGGCTTTGGCGGTTTCCGCCGCCGCCGACGGCTTCGGATCGCCGGTTTCCGCCGGCTTGTCTTTGGTTCCGCATGCGGTAACTCCGGCGAGCAGCACCGCAGCCCCTACCCCCGCCAATACTTTTTTAATCATCTTGTTTCTGCCTCCCTTTGAGTGTTTATCTATGACAAGGGCCCTTTAGATTAACCTTTTACGGACCCCAGCATAATTCCTTTGACGAAAAACCTTTGCAGGAACGGGTATACCGACAATATCGGAAGCATGACGATCATGATCGTCGCGTATTTCAGCTTCTCCGGCATGACGTTCATATTGCCGATCTCGGCGCTGTTGCCCCCCGCAGAAATTTGCAGCATTTGGGCGCCTACTATGACCTCCCGCAAAAACAGCATCAACGGCCAGTTTTCCACGCTGCGGATGTAGATGATCGCCGAGAAAAAGCTGTTCCAATAACCTACCGCCGCAAACAGCGTCAATGTGGCAATAATCGGCATGGAAAGCGGAACGATAATTTTGAACAAAATGTACGGCTCGGAGGCGCCGTCCATTTTGGCGGCTTCCTCCAGCTCCTCCGGAATGTTCTGCATAAAATTGACCATCAGGATCAAGCTGAACGCGGTGAACAATCCGGGAAACACGAGTGCCGCCAGCGTATCCAGCATGCCGAGCGAGCGAATCAAATAAAAGTTCGGAATGAGTCCGCCGTTAAACAGCATTGTGAAAATGACCAAATTGATCATAATCGCTCTGCCTTTCAGATGCGTTTTGGAGAGCGGATACGCCGTAATGATGTACAGAAAGATGCCTAACGCCACCCCGCTGACGGTGACAATAAACGTATTCAAATAGCTTCTGGCAAGAATGGGATGCGAAAGGATATCCTTATAGGCGTCGAACGATATTTCGCTCGGCCATATGCGCATCGGGTTTTGCATATACGCGGTATGCGAGCTGATCGAAACCGCGGCGACGTTCAGAAGAGGGTACAGCATGACCACGCAAATCAAAGACACGATTAGATAGACGGCGATGTCAAAAAGCTCGATTCTCTTGTGCATATTCCTCTTCACCTCCTACCACAACGACTTTCCGAATAATCGTGCAATCCGATTGGCAAATACGATCATAACGAGTCCGACTACCGATTTGAACAAACCGACGGCAGCCGTAAAAGAGAGCCTTCCTTCCAATAAGCCGACCCGATACGTATAGGTTTCAAAAACATCCGCCACTTTGTAGGTAGCCGGATTGTAGAGCAAGAAAATTTGCTCGAAGCCGATATCCAAAACGCTCCCGACCCGCAAAATCAAAATAATGACGATCGTGGCCGCTATGCTAGGAAGCGAAATGTACCATATTTTTTGCAGACGATTTGCCCCGTCGATCGTGGCCGATTCATAAAGGGACGGGTCCACGGACGTAAGCGCGGCCAGGTAAATAATCGTTCCCCATCCGAGCTCCTTCCATATTTCCGCGGAAACCAGTATCGTCCGGAAGTATTCGGGCTTAAGCAGGAAATGAATCGGCTCTCCGCCGAAATCCACGATCAGCCGGTTAACCCAGCCTGACGACGGGGACAGCATGTTGATAATGATGCCGGATATGACCACCCACGATATGAAGTGCGGCAAATACAGCACCGTTTGGGCGACTCTTTTGAACAGCAGATTCCGCATTTCGTTCAGCAGAATAGCCAAAATGATCGGTGCGGGAAATCCGAATAAAACTTGATAAAAGCTTATAATTAACGAATTTCGTAAAATCGTGAAGAAATCGTCCGACTGGAAAAGATAGCGAAAATTTTCGAAGCCTACCCATTCGCTTCCCGTTATGCCTTTCAACAAATTGAAATCCTGGAATGCAATGACGATGCCGAACATCGGAATGTATTTGAAAATAAACAGATATACAAATCCCGGTATTAGCAAGAAATACAGCCACTTGTTTTTTCTCATATACAGCCATACAGGACTGACTTTGCTGTTATTCATCTCATTCTCCTCCTGAGGACCCTTGCGCAAGCGGCGTTACTCGCAAACGATTTCAACCACCCGCGCATGGTCCAAACCGTTCATAGAGATAGCCTCCAAACGGAGCGTCTTCAGATTTTTCAGCGTTACCGGCAGATGGATCATTCGTTGATAATTGTCCTTAATATGCGCGATTTCCGTCCTCCCTTGTTCGCCATGCGCAATCAACTTAAACTCCTTCAGCGTTTCGGCTTGCGGCCGCCCCCACTGCATATGATTCTGAAGCACGTCCAAATGACATAGCATCAATAAACGGTGAAGCCCCGTATCCAGAACGATCGTAATTCGGGAAACCGTTACCGGCTCCTCCCACTCCAGCTCCAGCCAAGGACTGCCGTCTCCCGGTTCGGACATCCAGCGATGCGTGCCGGCTGACGTCAAGTCGTGACGTACCCCCTTCTCGCCATGGACCGCGCGAGTATGCCCGTCCACAACATTACTACATTTTCCTTGCATTTGCTCGGACGATGCGGAAATCCGGGCAAGCTTCGCGAGATTTCCTTCCAGCATCATGCCGGGCAAAAAAGCTCCCTGCCGAAGCAATTGCTGCTGAGCCTCCTTCACGACGCCGCTTTCGCGCCACGCTTGTTCCAGCGGCAGCTTGCGCTTCACCGCGGTTGCCGCGAACGTTCCAAGCCCTTCTCCCATTACCGCGCATGTCGCCATTACCCTGGTGCTGGAGAACGCGATATGGGTAGCGGATAAATTGCGGCCGGCGAACATCAGATTCGAAATGTTCCCGCTAATCATCGAACGCAGCGGGATGCCGTACAGATAAGGCGTAAACGGCTGATTGCACGGCTCCTCGTCCTTCGCATCGATACCTTGGGGCGGATGCGTATCCATCGACCAGCCACCGTAAGCGATTACATCATCAAAATCGACGGCCTGCTGAATATCGTTTTGGGTCAGCACGTGCTCGCCGATAAATCGTCTGGACTCTCTTTTGCCCGGAAGGAAGCCGAACCAATCCAGCGCCCAATTTTCGGAATCGGGGTGATTGCCGCTATTTTTGATGTGATCCCACACCCCCAGCATGATCGCCAGCAGCTCGTCGCGAATATGTTCGTTATCCTTGATCGTATCCAGCGTGCCGCCGAATTCCACCCACCAATAGCCGAACTCCCAGGCGTCGTGGCTTCTAAACTTCAAATCCTCCTCCGTAAACTTGCGGGCCCATTTCGGCGGGGTAAACGGCATCGGGCGGCCCATGTCCTTCGATGTGAACAAAAGGGAGGATCCGAGACGATAAGCGTCCCTGTTCAGGTTTGCGCCGGACTCGTTAAATTCATGGGTCGCTTCGCGGCCTGTCGTAAACGCGGCCCCCGCTTCAAATCCCAGCCTGCCGTCGCCCGTACAATCCGCAAAAATGTCGGCACGAATCGTAAAGCTTTCCTCCGTGCTTTCTCTCACCGCATAAGCGGAACGAATACGTGAGCCCTCAACTTCGGTTGCGACTACCGTCGTATTCAACAGCAGCGTCAAATTCGGTTCGGCGCGGCATTTCTCGTATAAGATCAAGTCCAGCATACTCGCGCTCCGCTGCGGATTTCTGACCGAGCATTCGAGCACGATTTCTTCGATGATGCCGCTTTCTCTGCGCTCCGTCTCCAGTTCCTTCCCGATAGTGGATGAGCCGGATATATTCATGCGAATCTCAGACGAGGCGTTTCCGCCAAGAACGGAACGGTCCTGGCATAAAATGACCCGGGCTCCGTTGCGAGCCGCAGCCAATGCAGCCGCCACCCCAGTCATCCCTCCGCCGGCGATCAAAACGTCCGTGTCCAACATTTTCGTATCAGTTTTCCCCATCTCCCATTGACTCCTCTGCATGCTATGATATCTTTAATTACATATTACGATCTTTCATTTACGTATTTGAATTCATAAAATTTCTTATTCATATCCAAAATTTCACGACAGAAGAGGTGAAGCGAGATGCCCGCAGGCTTGCCCGAAAACGTCTATCATATGTACTGGCTCAAAAAAGTAAAATTTTTAATGGAAACGGATACCTATGTGACTTGGGTCCTTTTTGCGGTGGAGGAAGGAAAGTTTGAATACCAAATAGGAGAAAATTACGGAGTGGCCGAGTTCGGAGACGTAGTCGTGTGCCCGCCCCAAATTGCTTTTCATCGAAACGTGCTGACGCCCTTAAGCTTTCATTCGATTACGTTCACCCTCCCCGAAGGAGAACCGCAGCAGCTTAAACCTCTTTTGGCTCAACGGAAAATAACGCTGACGCAGATCCGGCGATTGTCCGAAAACTACACTAGCTTAAGGCAGGCGGATCAGCAGTTATCCTATAGCTCCGATAATCAAAAGCTGAAGCAGCACTATTTGGCGGACATATGGCTGATGATCGCGCAGCAGGCGCTGGAATCCCCCGATACCGGGCCTTTACTGGAACATGACGAACTCATTCGCGATGTCGCGATATATTTGATTCACCATGCCCATGAAACGATCGAAATCCGGGATGTCGCGCATCAGTTCGGCATGACGCCCGTGCAGCTGATCCGCAGATTCAAAAACGGCTATGGCGTCAACCCTCTGCAATATTTAACGACGTTTCGGGTAAAGCAGGCATGCAGACTGCTGCTGACAACGGAGTGGACGCTCGATGTCATAGCGGGAACATGCGGTTACGAGAACGGCTTCTACCTCAGCAGGGTGTTCCGCAAAACAATGGGCATGAGCCCGTCCGAGTTCCGCAAGCAAAATAGGTATTAAGCGAATTTTGCCGCTGCACGATCCAAAGAGGAGCACAGCGCAAACCGCCACGCTCCTCTTTTTCTAGGTCAGTCCATACATTCTTGCCGTTAAACACGGATTCCATCCCCTCGAATCAAACACACGACCGCTGTAGGTAATAAGTCGATTAAAGCAGACTTAAAGATAATAGTAATCTTTTCATGACTACAGCCGCTTCCGCTCGGGTTGCCTGATCCTTAGGAACAAAACGATTCTCCTCTCTGCCGTTAATGATGCCTAAACGAACTGCCGTTTGAATGTCCTCTCTAGCCCACTCGCTTGCAACCTCTGAATCTGCAAATGTCTGCAAATCGCTTTCATGGCTTTCCCCTGTTTCAGAGCCCGATGCATAGTTACTCGCTCTGACGATCATCGCAGCCATTTCTTCCCTTGTGATATTTCTGTCCGGAGCAAAGCTGGTTTCCGTCATGCCTTGGATAACGCCTGCTGCAAAAGCGCGATTTACAACATCGTTATACCAGGAATCTGACGAAACGTCAGTGAAAGGATTTTCCTTCGTGCTCGTTTGGAATTTTAACGTTCTCGATATCATCGCGGCAAACTGCGCTCTTGTTACATGGGCTTCCGGTACAAAATGCTCTTCGTCCATTCCTTCAATAATGCCTTTCGAAGCGAGCAGCTCGATATCGGCCTTGGCCCAATGCCCCTCCAGATCTACAAATCCTTTTTTTGCAGTATTCACGGAAACGCTCTCTTTTATGGAATAGGTTTGACCGGTCAAATTGTGATTTACCGTTTCCAAAGATGTCCATTCCACAATGGACTTCCCGTATTTCTTGGTCTTAAATATCAGCGTACCGATGAGGATATCCCCACTTTCTCCGGTCACATTGCCGATTTTGGTATGAGCGAGAAGGATCTCGTTGTCCTTAATAATAGGCGAAACGGAAAACCCCTCCAGATTAGACTTGGCTTCCACAAGTTCAAGCATACTAGGGTCGAATGTAAGCCTCGCCTCATAAGCGTATAAATCGGTAATATTTTTACCGCTCATGGTTATAGTCATTTCGCCTTCAACCGGGTTATTTGCAGTTAGTAGAAAAGATGGGGCGGTCTGCGCATAAACGCTTGTCGGAAGCAGCAACAATAAACAAAGCAGAGGAAGTATGATAGAAACGATTGTTTTGCGATTCATAGTAACATCCTTTCCCTACGCTACTCCACGATCTTTTTGGCAACCGCGGCGAGATCAAGAATATCGATTTTACCATCGCCATTAATATCCGCTTTCTTCACTTGCTCCCAATTCGGACTGCTGCTGTCTTTGCCATAATGCGCAGCCACGAACGACAAATCGCCTATGCTCACTTTACCGTCTTGATTGATGTCCGGATGGTTTCCGCCCGTGCTTCCTGCCGTTACCTCAACGGTGACGGACGATAATGCCGTTTGAAATTCGTTTCCTTGAGCATCTCCCAAAGAGACGCTCGTAATCGAAATCACGCCTGAAGCCGTTTGCAAAATATTTTTCGCTCTGAAGGTAACCTCAATCACTTGCGCATTACCGGTAACCGCGTATTCCGGACCTTGACTGGCAACAATCAACCGAAGCTTGCCGGCAGGTTCCTTGACGGTCTCGACAATGGCAACCCCTTCGATCAGCGGCCTTGCAGACACGAGCTCCATGACGTTAGGATCATAGTCAAAGTTGATGTCCTGCGCATAAACGGCTCGACTAACATCGCTAAGTCCATAGTTAACCTTAAATTCCGCACCTGCAGGAATCGAGGTTACGTTAGCCGTTAATATGCTTTTGTCAATGGAAGTGCCGGGTTCTCCGTCGGGTTCGGAAGCAGTCGTCCAGAGAATTGCAGGGCCTACAATGCCTCCGGTGCCCAATTCATCTAAGTACTGATTGTTTATAGAGACGACAATATCGTTAGGTTGTCCAAACTTGATAACACTCGTAACGTCATATTCCCACGGCATGACCATTGCGATGCCTTTGGACTTTGGCTGAATTTCCTTCCCGTTGACCCAAACCCGCGGTTTTTCGTCAATGTCTCCGAACCAGAGTTTAATCGGTTTATCTTTATATTTATCCGCAACGTTAACGGCAGTACGGTACCAAACCTCCCCCTTGTAGTAACGCAAACCTTGATTGGACCACGTATCGGAATATGTCTTCAGCTTCATCCACGATTGCGTGCCGACTCCCGGCTTCCATAATCCCAGCTTCTCGCCGTTTCCTCCCGGAATAAACATGGCCAACCATTCATCAGGGAGCTCGGCAATAATTTTGTTCCCTTTGGTAACCCGTTCGTATGCCTGCTCAATTTGGTACTTCCAAAAAAGATCCAAGTATCCGCCCGCAAAAGGATGAATGATAACGGGGGAGTGAAACGAAGCCACCGTTAAGAGCGCTTTCGCCTCGTCGTAATATTGCTTTGCCTTCACAAAATCAAATTTGAGGTAGGCATTACGCATATTCGTAAACGCTTTCCCAAAATCGAACGCGACGCGTACCATCCTGATCCGTTCGGCGTATCCGGAATTCGCCGGCGCCTTGCCCTCCGCTTCGACCAGCGTGTCCTCCAGAGCTGCCATAACCTCTGCAGTCAGTATTTTCGAGAAATCGAACACAGCCCCGGTGTAGTGATCCGCATGGATAAACGTATCTTCCAGCTTTCGAAAATGATTCCACATGGGCTCCGCCGCCGGGCCATAATATTTGGAGAAATAGTCCGTTAACGTCTCCTGAACGTCAAGCTCCGGATTCCAGTTTAATTTGGACATTAAATATAAGGACGGCCCTTGATAAGCCCAAGACGGCAGTGCTTCGAAAACAAGCTGATTCATCCCCTCTTTGCGAAAATGCTTGATCTCCTCTACGGTTCGATTGATCATCGAAAAAGGCATCCCCGGGTCAGCCAAATTATACATATAGGTGTAGAAGGATACATCTACCCCTAATTTTTTCCAGTCACTGATGAGCCCTTTCAAATAAGTCCGCTCCCAAGACATGTCATTCTCCATTGAATGGATGCGCTCGACCGAAATCGGGGCAATAACAGGCAGCAGCTTAGGGTTGGGAATTTCGCGAACCGGTGCCCTCATGTAGCGAACGTAAGCCAAAAAAGCTATGCCGACATCAGGATACTGGGGCTCAATTTGCTCTAAAACCATATTGAAAAATTTTACATAACGATCGGTTATGGAGTTGGAGCCCATAAGCGGATCGTAATCTACGGCGTCCCAGTCAGATGTACCAAAATCGTCGCCGTCATTCGGTCCCATGTTTATATACTTGGCATTCGGATTTTGCTCCAGGTACTTCAACGCTTCATTAACTACACATGTAAGCACCTCCGGTTTCGTTACATCGAATTGGCTTGTCGGCTTTCCATTCACTTGAACAAACAAGTCCGGCCGTTCCTTCACTGTAATTTTGCAGAGGAGCCCGTGTTGGCTAAGACGAATGGTATTATTGCCGCGGTTATGCTGCAGCCACGGGGTTCCCTCAAACTTATCCACGAAATCCATCTTGGTCTGGGCGAACAGATATTCCATCCCTCCGACAACTCGGGTCGTCATACCCGGATGCTGGATTGTATTCTGCTCCTTGACGCGAATCGTTTGCATAGAAGGAATTTCCGTTCCGATCTCCCCGGGAGCGAACCAACGAATGCCGATCTGCTCAAGCAGCTCATAGGCAGCAAACAACACACCTCTGCCGGAAAGACCGACCAATTGAATACTCTCGCCGCTTACCGACAGACGAAAGGAATCAGGATCAGTCCCACCCTGACGGATTTGATCCAGATCGGGATCAGGCGCAGCACTTCCTACAAAAATTTTCGTACCTGTGACAGCGCTTGCATTTGTCACAATAGACAGCTCCGTCCCGGATATCCGTTTCAAATAGCTTTGCAGCTCTTGTGCCGCCTGCTTCTCGAGCTCCGTCGCAGTCGTCGTTACTACGATAGCTGCACGACTTTCACCTTCCATAACAAGCTCCAGCTTGCCGGCATCAGGATCTTCAACAGACTCTTCGTTTGGCTCAAGGTATTCTCCCATAACGTTTGAAATCCCCGCTACCGGCGCATTCCCTTCAGCATCGCTCTGAGTCCCGGCTTCCTCGGCATAAGCAAGAGGGGGAACGAGCGACACGAACAAGGATAACAAAAGCAGCAGACAAACAAAAAACGATGCTTTACGAGAAAAACTTTTTTTCATTTCGATCCTCCTATTTTTCCATTAAGTGCAACATAAACATTTCCATCATCTCTTTTGCACACGTACCGTTAGTGTGGCATTAGGCAAATCAATCGTACTGGACATCGGATTGACTACTTCAACCGTTACGGCATTCAAAGCGGATACTCTGGGGTGCAGCTCGATTCCCTGCGTATCAATATTTAACGTCGCCTCGACAAAATCCCCAAAGGCCGCGCCATTAACGGTAACGACCGGCGGTGCCGGGTCGCGGCTGCCGCTGGATAAAGATGGCGCATTATAAGTCGTACTTGCGGCAAGCACGGAACTTGCATCATACCGGCTAATAATCCAATTCTTAGAAGCGCGGAAATACTCGGCAAATACAAGGCTAGGGCCGGAAAGGATTAAAGTCTGAGCTGCCGCCGCCGGATTGCCGATCGTTGTTCCCGTCCCCGCCGTAACCGTGATCGTGCGCATGCCTGTGCGCGGAAATACAAGGATCCTACTTGAGATCCCGGAAGTCATGAAATCATCGCGGATAAAGCTCAGCGTTACGGAAGTACCGGTAACGACAGTAACGGGAACCTCCGGCCCATAGACTGACGGATCGACTACAGGTATGTGCAGTTTCTTGTAAGCTGTAGCTACGGAAGAGGACTGGTAATCCAAATCGGCAGCTTCGACCGCTCCTTTGCTTACATCAAAATCTATCGCATAACGACCCACGCACTGGCTTATTCTCTGATCGCAAGTCATCGGATCAAGATTGCCGATTACGTAGTGACCGACAACGTTGTTATTGGAAACGGCTATCCTTCCTGCCTCGGCATATACCGTATCTATTGAGCCGCCAAGGTGACCGGTATTGGGTCCGGTGCCTAGCTTAACGGTAATAAGATTAGACTCGCCGCTGCACTTGCCTACCGATCCCGGATAGAGCTGTGCTACATAATATCCGACGGAGCACCCCAAAGTAGTAATAACCCCGACAGAGAACGGACCGGTCGTGCTTTTGGCAACCTTAAACCCCGAGCCAATACACCACATAGGGCTTTTAGCCGATGCAAAATCATCATTCGTTACCCACAGCTGCACCTTTACCGTTCCTGCTCCTCTGTCTATAGAGGTAATCGTATAATCGTTTTTACCGATTACGAGACTATCGCCGACCTCCGCCTCGTCAGGAATATTCGTAACGCCGGTAAACTCCGTGTATTGCACATGGGTGCCGTATGGCCCTGTAAGCGTGTGACCGGTGTAGGTAAACACGGCTCCGATTACCGGGGTAATCCCAAATCCGCAATAAAACGTTTGAATCGACTCCACCTTAACGTGATAAGCCAGATCCGGAACCTCAATTCCCTGAACCTTAAAGTATTTAGCCTCCATACGGCCAAAAACGCTTCCGGATACGTTTGTAATTTTGGCTCCCTTATGGTTCGTTCTTTGAGCCAAGACTGTCGAGCCCTTCCCTGTCACTATAAAGCTGCCTATATGCGTATTTGGAAAATTATCGATCTCCAGCATCCAATCCGCAGAAGCGTAGTTCGATTGCAGCTTGAGTGTTCCTTGAATGGAAGACGGCCTGTCAACCGCACCTCCTGCAAATACAATCTTGTCGGATACGATCATGTCTATGTCCCAACTGACAGCCCCCTTAACGTTTGATGCCCTAGCGGCAAACGCTTGAAGCCCGGCGGTTCGGTCAACGCCGTTTAAGCATCCAAACATATAGGGAGTAAGCGTGCACGATTTACGAATATAACATCCGCTGCCAGAAGGGGCCGTTTCGCCTGCGCCATTCAAAAAATCCGCATGAGTAGACGCCGCCCCCGTCCACGGCACCGTACTGCTGATGATGTCTCCGCCATTATGGTTAGACTTAGGTTCGTCAGCTTTAAAGAAAAAATCGCCGCCCCCTGCGTTTTCACCGTCATAATAGCTCTTAACCGCATACGTTAAGTCTTCGCTTGCAGACTGATTTAATAAGTCGGCGATCGAGTCTACCGATACGATCGTGCAGCAGCATCCCGAAACACCATAGTCCGGGTTCCCATAGACTGCTCCATGCACCGAGTTTTCCGCTTTCCCGAATGCCGTTGACGGTCCGGACAACACGCTTTGTGTTGCGATCGCAGCACCTGCCATTCCTAATGAGGCCAGCAGCTTCCTCCGGCTAATCTTGCTTTCCGGTTCCGCCTGCGCCCCTTCTTCCTCACGAACCCCGACATTGCGATTCCTATTTTCCTCAAGCATACCGGCTCCTCCTTGTCCGCTTCATTTGTTCACCGTTTTCGACATAAATGGAAGCGCTGTCAAAAATACTGGAATACTTCCATCACCACTCCGTTCCCCGCGTATTTGTTAGAGGATCTAATGCTTGTTCGGTTCACTTTTTCATGATCTCATCCATTCACCCCATTTTCCGATCTTAGCTCCAGCAGAGAAACTCCCTAAGCTCGTTTTGCGTGCATCCGCTTACTTTAAGGAGCGATGAAGCTTATAAGTCAAAATTATAGGAAATCGCTACACCTTTTGATATGCACCATGTTACTATAGGCGTAGCACTTTATTTCATTTCATCGTTAAGGAGTGTTTCAGTTGAATCCCTATTCTGCTGATAGCGTGCTCCCTCATTATCTACAATCGATGCATTGGGCAAACAAGGACAATTTCTTGTTAAGTGTTGATATTTATTCGAACTGGATTTTATTCGCTGTGGAGGAAGGAAGCTTTGAGTTTGAGATAGGCGAAGAGAAGGGAACCGGGAGAGCGGGGGATTTGGTGTTAAGTCCGCCGTATATCCCTTTCCGACGGAAAATCGTTCATAATCTGACCTTCTTCTCGATCAACTTCCAATGGAAAAGCATGGCGGAGCAAAAAACCGTCACGGATCCCCGGCTGTTATCCCATATTCCCATCGGCAAAATATCCTTGCAAAACAACGAACGGCTGAGTTCCAACTATGACTATCTGAGAAAATTGCAAAACAAACATGATGCGACAAGCATTCATCGAAAAAATCATTTACTAAACGACATTTGGCTGCTTTACTGCTTGGAAGCGAATATTTTGAAACAGCCGAAGTGGAGTCCCGATCCCTTGATGAGCATCGCCATGAGGCTGATTAATGAAAATTGCTTCGAATATAGCTTCAGCATGAAGAATCTATCGGATGATTTGGGCCTTACTCCCGTTCAATTCACCCGAAAATTTAAAACGGCATGGGGAATGACACCTTCGGAATTTGCCATGGAATTGAAAATGGACAGGGCCAAACGTTTACTTGCCGAAAGCACGTTATCTCTCCAAAAGATCGCGTATCTGTGCGGATTCGAGAACGGGAATTATCTCAGTCGCATTTTTTCCAAAAAGTTGAATATACAAACTACGGATTACCGCCGTTTGCATCATCGTTAAGCGTTTTGGGGAACTTGGGGAATAATAAAAGGAAAGGAATTGCAGTGAAGAAAGGAGTGCGTTAAAATGTTCGCAAGAACGGAAAGCTTGAAGCAATACATACGTCTATACCCGGTAACGACCGCGCTAATCGTCATTAATCTCATTGTATTGGGGCTCATGGAATGGTACGGTTCTTCTCAGGATAATGAAACCTTGTACCGGTTCGGCGCTTTATTCGACCTTCCCGGCGAAACGGCCGAGCCATGGAGGTATGTAACGGCCATTTTTCTGCATATCGGGTTTTCGCATTTGCTGTTCAACTGCTTTACGCTATATGTGTTTGCGCCGCCGCTCGAAATCATGCTGGGGAAATGGCGGTACATCCTTTTGTACCTGGTGAGCGGAATTGTCGGGAATATCGCCAGCATGCTGCTGCATCAGGACTATTTCATCTCGGCCGGGGCATCCGGCGCGCTTTACGGCATATACGCCGCCTACTTATACTTGGCAATATTCCGCAAAGATATTATCGACAAGCAAACGAAGCAGACGATCGTTACGATTATCGTAATCGGATTTCTATATTCCGTCATCGTCCCGAGAGTCGATCTGTACGCCCATTTCGGCGGTTTCGTCGGCGGGTTTGCCACGATCGCGCTGATCGCTCTCTCCATCAAGCGAAGATACCGCAAAATGATGGAAGAATATGAAGAGCAGGGGCATGAATAAAGAGAAGCGGTTGCCTCTCTCCTTGCAAAAGAAGCGAACGTTCGCCCAATGCGTCATGTTACCGGAGCACATCCTTTCTGAAGCTCAATCGCCAAAGCATTATACACACCAATCATAAAGGGGTCAGTCATGGAAAAGAGATATGTCAAAGAATCGAGAACGTACAAAACGTCGCGGATTTTTCCGACAGACGTTAACAATCACAATACGCTGTTCGGCGGCAAGCTGATGTCGTATATCGACGATATCGCCTCCATCTCCGCATGCAAGCACAGCCGCTGCTCGGTCGTAACGGCCTCGACGGACTCCGTGGACTTCCTGTCCCCGATCCGTCCGACGGATTCCGTATGTTTGGAGTCTTTCGTCACCTGGACGGGCAAAAGCTCGATGGAAGTGTTCGTTAAGGTCATCACCGAAGATTTGCGAACCGGCAAAAGGGATATCGCCGCGACTTCGTTCCTGACCTTCGTCGCGCTTGACGAAAACAAAAAACCTGCAATTGTGCCTCAGGTCATTCCCGAAACGAATGAAGAAATCATGCTCCACGATTCCGCGAAGCAGCGCGCCGATATGCGGAAATACCGGCGTGAGGAAAGCAAGAAGTTTTCCGATCATTTGTTGATGAATTTCCCTTGGGAGTAACGGCAAAGATAAACAGCATGTAAGTTGTGTGAAAGAACGTTCCCCGATTTTTTCGGGCGACAGCAAGTGCAAAAGGCTATCCGCTCCTCCCTTTGGGGATGTGCAGGATAGCCTTTATGCTTCTTAAGCAATAATGCTTGCAGCTAAATATGCTGAACCAATGAAGGGAAGTCCGCATTCCACTCCGAATGGGGTTGCCTCGCCGCTTCAGACATCTCGTTTGGCGTTACTCTTATTGGATGGGCCCTCGGGAAGCAACAACGCAAAGCCAAAAGTCGCTGTAAGGCAATCCCCTTGCTCCAAATGTATTATGCCAACCCCGTCCACTTCATGCTATTGGCGTACAACTGCTCCTGGAGGGCGATATCGTAAGAGGCGGCACCCGTCTGCTTCACTTGCTGGTCCTTATAATATTTCCCGGTCCGCCCTTCCAGCTCCGGAGACGATGCCAGAAATAATGGCGTTTGCGCGCCTTGCTCAGGCGTCTTCATGAACAAGCGCATCAACGGCCGAAGAAATGCCGGCGCGAATTTAGCCGACTGCGGCGTATATATCGCTCCGGGATGCAGCGCGTTAATCGTTACCGACGAGCCTTGGAGTCTTTTGGCGAGCGTATACGTCATCATGACGACAGCAAGCTTGGCTTGTCCGTATGCGGCAAACGATTTGTAGACCGGCGGATTCAAAACGGTATCGACGGCGATCGTTTTCGCCTGCACCTCCGATGCCACGTTCACGATCCTTGCGGGCGCGCTTGCTTTGAGCGTATCCATCAGCAGATGAGTCAGCAGGAACGGCGCCAAATAATTGACGGCGAACGTCATTTCAAAGCCGTCCATGCTGCGCTCCTGCTTCGAGAACATGCCGCCCGCATTGTTGACGAGCACGTGCAGCTTATCATAACGCTCCTTAAACTGGCGGACTACTTGCCGCACAGACTCCAATGAGGCAAAATCCGCTACGAGCAGCTCGATATTGCCGTTCCCGCTTTGCTCGGCGATTTCCTTGCGGGCCGCTTCCCCGCGCACGCGATCACGGCAAACGATCACGACCTCGGCACCCTGTTTGGCAAGCCCTAATGCGGTCGCTTTGCCGATCCCCGAATTCGCGCCGGTTACCATTGCTATTTTTCCTTTCAACCGATATCCCCCGTCCCTTTTGCATTATCCTATAATTATGCTGCATGCCATCAATGGTATTTGGTTTCGGCTTATTATTCAAGGCCTTCCGAAAGTGAAGTTTGTGTGACCGATTCCGGCTTTTTGGCGTAAAATGAATAATTTGTATTTTACTTTGCTGCGCAATCGCGGTATGATAGAAGTATATCTTTTCATATGTTAATGATCGCTGAGTTCCCAAAAGGGAAACGGGGGAACCATCCGAGACCGGTCGAGCACAATCCGGTTTCATGGGGTGAATCTTGAGCATACAACGTATGCTCGGGTAGGGCACTCTCAAGCCCGAATCCGACAGCTAACCTCGTAAGCGTTTTGAGAGAGAACCGCTATCGCGCACTCTACAGCTATTTAGCTGATTGTAGAAGCCGAGAGTAGAGTTTCTCTACTCGTCAGGCTTCTTTTTTATATTCATTTTTTGTAAATCATTTTCACAATCACCTGTCGGCCTTTAACGCTTGTGCGAAACAAACAAAGTCATCTTATATTTTAATAAAGGAGTGAGTGCCATGATGAACGAATTGCGCAACCAGATCGAGGAAGCTTACCTGCAGTGCCACTTGGAAGTGTCGGGTAATCAACCGAACAATATGGACGTACGTATCGTACGCAACCATATCGTCATCATGAGAATCGACGGCGACGAAACCGAGCAATCGCCTATATCTCTTCCCGTTTACGGCGAGGACGGCCACCCTCATGCGAGCGTTTCGGAACGCGACCGGCTTCACATTCTGCTAAAGCAAAAGCTGAGCGACATTACCGGCTTCGAAGTGACATCCATTCAATCGGACATTTTTCTCGATACGGGCGAAAAGCTGGACTTGATCCATTTTGAATCGGACGTGGAAAGCAAGTTTGTGACGGACTAATTGATGACTGGGACATTGTCAATCATTCAAACCCAAAGAACCTCCATCTCCGCCATTTCATACATGGGGATTTGGAGGTTTTCGCATTCGGCGAGTTTTACCAACGCTCGTAGCCGTGATATCGCGTTCCTTGGAAAGTCAAACGGCCCTGATCGCCTTCAGCCAATTGGCCGAATTCGCGCCCGTTGACCCGGAATTCCATCCGGTCGCCGCTTTCTACCTGAAACGTTACATAATATGTCGTCGACGTATGCATATGAGCCTGCCCGTTTGTATTATGGTTATGGTGGCTCACTTCCGTCCGCTTCGCAACAACCCCGGCTTCGACGGTCAGCACCGGCTGCCGGTTATTGCTGCTCCATTCCGCCACGCCGCTAATCAGCTTGACGACTATGAAGATCAATATAATGACAAACACGATCGGAAATAAAGTGCCAACGATCCCAAAGCCGCCGCCCATGCCGCCAAAACCGCCTATATCAACCATGCTATCCCCTCCGTTGCGCTAGCTGCATTCCCCCTTTTCTTATAGTAGGCGGTTTTCCACGGAATTTCCAGTGCAGAAAAACTTACGATTAAATGCGAGCAACAAGCAGGAACGCTAGCCCTACCTCGAAAACCTAGCTCCCCCATACCGGACCACGCAGCCGTACAACTCACCCGACGCGACGCACAGGCAATCTTCGGTTGGATCGTAGGCGAGGCAGGAAATATAATGAATGCACGCCCATTCCGAGTCGATTTCCGACAGCCTAGCGTTATCCTTGATCACTCTCGGCCTGCCCAGATCCGTCAAGCCGCCGGCTTGCGAAAAATAAAACACATGGCCGGCATCTCTGCCGCCGCCGTAAACCCCGGCTACCGCGTCGTCCGTCAGCCGAACGAACTGCCGGAGCTGTCCGCTGGAGTACAGCCTGCCGTACGAGATCGTGCGCCGAAGATCGGGCGACAAGCAGAACAACATGCCGTCGCTCGTTCCGGCTACGACCGTGCCGTCGGCCAAAACGGCGCCTCCCGTTATCGCCGCACGGAACGCTTTTCCTCTTATGGACGGCGCCTTCACGGCCAGCGTTTCGCCGTTCGAGGCGACAAGATCATATACGACGATTTCGTCGTTGCAACCGGAAAGCAAAATCCGCCGATCGTCCAGCCTAATAATCGCCGCGTCTTCGGCCGCTTGGAGGCGGACGCCGTCCAATTGGCGCAAAGCGCCCGCGGCAATGTCGAATACGTATACGGCGCCGTCGCGATCGCTTGCCAGCAGGGTTCCCTCATCGAGAGCAAAATGAAGCCTAGCAAAAGCGGCTCCAGCCGGAAACGGTGCCGACTGCCGGCAGTCTCCCGTTATAACATTGATGAATACGATGTGGCCGTCCGTCGTAAGGACAGCGATCGTATCGCCGCTCATATCCGCACAGAATACCGGAGCGCCCCCCTCATAAACGGCTTCGCTGCGCAAAGGCGTTTCACCCATATAATCGGCAACCGTCAAGTACACCTTTTCCTTGCCGCTTATGCAGTACAGCTTGCCGTCTATCGCACGCATATGGCGGACCCCCGTATTTTTCCACGCCATATGGCGGTGCAGCGGCAGCGTCCGGATCGTCTCCGCTTCGATGTGCATGTATGCCGCGCTTCCGACCAGGTTCCAATCCGGCTCGACATACGGCTTGAAGTCCGCTGCAGGGGCATCTTCGCCCGGCGGCTCCAGCTTGCCCGCATCAACCGTCAAAACGTACGGCGAAAACTCCCCGCATACGTCGACCATATGCAGCCGGCCGTCCCGGTCGAATATCATCTCGCAAATATATTGTGAAGCTTTTCCTTGTGGAACGATCAATCCGAGATTTTCGGGCTTCCCGCCGCGTAAAATATCCCATCTGACCAGCCGGAGCGGCAAATCCTCGTCATAGGTTTTTAGCCCGTAGTAGATGACGAAGCCGGCGTCCGCGGCCAATCCACCGATCAAATAAGGCTTTTCCGGCTGCTGTCCCGGTAGATGAATATGTCCGTGTCTCGTAACCTCCAGCGTCTCGGGATCCAGCTCGATCATTTCCCCGTCAACGTTGTTGGCGAGCAGCAGCGTATCTCTAGGCGTACTAAGCGCAAAAATAAACTGCCGCCGATACTTCGTGCCGTTCGGAGACTCGAAACACACCTTCAAATCCTCGATCTCGTCCCGCTCCGGATCGTACCGCCACAGCTCTCCCGTATAGGAGCTCCCATATAGGCGTCCCTTCGCATCCTTCGCCAGCCGGCACGAGGAAAATTCGGTTACTTTTCCGTAATCCTTCACCTCGTTCGTTTCCAAGTCCAGCCTGTAAAAATGCCCCCGCATATACCCGAGAAAATAGTAATACCGGGGATCATTCCCCAGCATGCCGCCGTAAATACTCTCCCTCGGGACCGGGATTCCTTTCACCTGCACCTCGTTCGTGTCGGGATCAACGATCATCAGGATGGAGCCGGGATAGCCTTCCCACGGATGCTCGTAGTGCTGCTCGTACATCCACTGCTTATGTCCGGGCGCGGGAGCCGTATTATGCGTCGCCATAATAAGCTTGCCGTCCGGCATGAAATCGATGCTTGTATGGATTTTGCTCGGCGGCATTTGCTCGGGATCAACGATCCATATTTTGGCCACGTCAAACATGAGCCGCAGCGCTCCCGTTTCCGGGGAATACTCGTAGAGCAGCGCCGTCAACGGTTTTTCGTTCTCGCCGCAAACGCTGATATACCAGCGGTCATCCGGGGATTTTTGAAAATCCCATACCGCATTATGCCCGTTCTCGTTCGGCAGCTGTACGAACCTCGTGTGCCGTTCCGGCAGCGCCGCCAGCAAGTTGTGCTCCATCGTCGTTTCCTCCGCGATCTTAATTAGCAATCAATATAAATAACACGTAAGGCGTCCTTTAAGACGCCCTGGGCTTTTTACTCGCGAACTATCGGTACACCTTACATCACACTGGGGGTTTTCCTCAAAACCATACAAGGCCTCATCATTTAGGCCAAAGGCGAGTAGGATCTCATCAGTTCACGCCGAAGCCGAAAATGTGTATGAAAAATTGCATACATTTTGTCGTTCCAAGGTAAGTTCGACGATTCTATTCGAAAAATCATATATATTGGGTCAATCTGCATAAAACCCGACGAATCTATATGAAATTTCGCATACAATTGACCGTTCCCAGCCAATACCGCCACTTAAAAAGGAAGCCGCGTCCCGGCACACCGTAAACGCCGTCCAACTGGCATCGCTCTCCCTTTTCCCGCAGCAATCGGCTTCTTTTCCGCACCGCGCGACTCCCGGCGCGCGGTGCTCGGTCACGCGTCGGCTGTCAAACCTCGTGCGGCCGCTGTTCCATCTACTCGTACACTTCGGCACACTATTCGTCGTTCCTGACTGGACGGGCAGTTTAACCGCCCGATGCGCTCAGTCCTCATAGCATCGGACCTCGTAGATCGCCGCCGACGGGTCGCCGTTCGTCGCAAGGACCGTTATTCGCAGCAGATCGGTACAAACGGGCCGCTCGAGCACGATCGTCCGACGGCGCTGGTAGTTGCCGCCAAGCATCCCTGCCTCGGTCCAGCGGCCGTCTACCCAAGCTTCCATCGTAATGTCCTTGGGGCATTGCGGGTCTCGGTAAAGCGCCGGGTAGCTCCGGTAATCGCGCAGAAGTTGGCCGGGGAAGGTCAGCTCGACCCTGCCGATGCGAACCGGCTTCTCCCACGCAAGCTCCAGCCATTGCGGCAGCGGGAGCGCCGGATCGGAGCGCCAGAGGCCCGGGCTCCGGTACGGGCGGGTCACGCCGTTCAGGACGCTGGCCGCGCTATAGCACGCCTGTGCCGGTTCGATTCGGAAGTTCATCGTCACGCCCTGACCAAAACGTCGCATAAGCCCGTTCCCAAGCTCGTAGGCACTGACGTGGCCGGGCTCGATCGCGGCGGCGGCATGCCAGCGGACGTTCGGATTGGCGAGCAGATCCAGCCGCACGTAGCTTCCGCGCAGCGCCGAAACGTCTACGCCGGCATGCCACTCCTCCCAACAGCCGATACCGGTCCGCACTTCGAGAACGGCGCTGGCAAGCGGCTTCCCGGGCTCTACCCGGTAGTCCCATAGGTGCTCGACCGCGTACAGCCGGGCTTCGACCTGCTGCGGCGTGTCCGCATCGTTATCGAGGCAAACGGCCAGCCGCTCTATACGATCCGCACCGACGGCAATCCACTGGCCGCGCCGCTGCGCAAGCGGCTCCGCTATAGGCCGCTCCGCCACTGCAGCCGGCTGTTCCGCTTCCGAAGCCAGCCTCACTGGACCCGCTTCCGGCTGTTCCGCTTCCGCTACTAGTCTCTCCGGACACGCTTCCGGCTGTTCCATTCCCGCAGCCGGTCTCTCAGGACCCGCATCCGGCTGTTCCGCTTCCGCTACCAGCCTCTCAGGACCCGCTTCCGGCTGTTCCGCTTCCGCAGCCGGTCTCTCAGGACCCACTGCCGGCTGTTCCGCTTCCGCTACCGGCCGCCCCGGCTCGCCCGCGGCCGTGCCCGCAGCAGCAGCGCCTGCGGGCTCGCAGCCGGCAAGCAGCGCTTCGCTGCTCGCGCGTACGGCTGCGGACCGCGCCAAGTCGCGCGGATCCTCGTTCGCCGCGTTCGGCAGGAAGCAGCCGTCGCGAAGCAGCGCCTGCTGCACGTCGCGGATCGCCCGCTCAGGCACATCGCGCACGGGGATGCCGGCGCGAACGGCAATCGCCGCCGCCGTCCCGGCGGCCTGGCCCATCAGCGCCGTCGTGCCCATCACGCGCACCGTGCCGAGCGCCGCATGCGTGACGCTGACGTTGCGCCCCGCCATCATCAGATTGCTCATGCCTTTGGCAATCAATATTCGCAGCGGAATGCCGTACGGGCCCACATAGCTTTTGGCCATGTAAGAGCCGGAGCCGGTCGCTTGATTGCCTTCGACGGCCGCCTTTTCGCTGAATGAAGCGAGCAGACCTCCCGGCTCATGCAGGTCGATGAACCAGCCGCCGTAAGCGACTTCGTCGTCAAACACCGTTTTCCGCAGCGGATCGTGCTCGGTCATGAAATAGTCGCCGATAATGCGGCGGCTTTCCCTCTTGCCCGGCACCTGGCCGATCCAATCGAGCGCGTAGGTGGACGCTTCCTCATTGAGACGCGGATCGCGGTTTTTAATCCAGTCCCAAACGCCGAGCACATGCCGGGTCAGCTCATGCCGAAGCCGCTCATTGTCGTAAATCGTATGCCAGGGCACGGACAGCTCGATCCACCAAAAACCGCTCCGCGGGTCGGCCGGCCATCTCCCCTGCTTATAGAAGAAATCCGGATTGTCGTAGCGAACCGCCCAATCCGGCGCCGTAAACGGCACGGGACGCCCCGTATCCTTCGCTTTAAAATGAATCGAATTCCCCATGACCGCCGCGCTGGCTTCCTCCGGCGCGTGAGGCTCGCCGAATTCCCAGCGGCCTTCCGTCCCCATACGCCATTCGCAGCCGGCAAGCGCTGCCACGACTCCATCGCCGGTGCAGTCGATAAACGTGTCCGCCAGAAGCGTCAACTCGGTCTCGGCATGGCTGACGCGGCCGATAACGGCATCGACCGTTTTCTCGTCGCGTTTGCGCACATCGGTGATCGTCGTGTTAAGACGGAACGTAAGATTCGGCGTCGACATCGCCATGTCGTACAGCACCATGTCCCAAACACTGTTGATCCAGCCGTTGTCGAACGTCGGATTTTCGTGATTGCACGCCCGCTCCTCGATCAGAAGCTCGGAAATAATGCCCGTTTCCCGCGCATAAGCGTGAAAGCTCGCCGCCCCCTGCGGAGGCACGCGAATTTCCGACGAGCTGTTGCCGCCGAACACCGGACGGTCCTGCACCAAACAAACCTGCGCCCCGTGACGCGCAGCAGCGACGGCGGCGCAAAAACCCGCCAGCCCGCCGCCGCAAACGACGATATCATACCGCTCTTCGCTTGTGCGAAGAGCGGCTTCCTTTTGTCCTCCGATTGCGCTCACTTGACGTACCCCAAATCTTTCAGCGTTTTCTCCGCTTGCTGCAGGCGTGCAGGCAGATTGAATTTCGAATTGAGCGTTTTGACGTATTCGTCGAAGTCCGAAAGCGGACGCTTGCTATACAAGAACTTCACAAGCTCTTCATACTCGTAGCGTTCATCCACGACGACCTGCTCGGGAAGCGGTACGAATTCGGAATATACGAGGATGCGCGGCTGGTTTTTGGCAAAATCTATTTCCTTCTCCTGCTTCGGAAACTTCGTTTTCAAATAGTCCATCTCATTACGTCCCGTCAATTGCACCTGCCAGGCGTAGGCGGTTTCCGACATGGCCGGCAAAGCGACCGCTTTTCCGTTCTCCATCTTGTAATGAGTGCCTTCCACGCCGTAGTTGACGGTAAGCTGCCCTTTGCCCGGTTCGGTAATGTAATTGATATATTCCAAAATCTTATCCAGCTTCTCCGGCTGCTTCTCCAGCGATTTGGAGAGCGCGATCATCGCAGGGTTGCGGCCGACGTCCCAGATGCCTTGGTATTTCCCGCCCGGCCCGGTAAGAGCGTCAAGCTGGACCCATTCGGCATTCGGATTGATTTTTTTGTACGTCTCTTTCGTCGCGTCCGTGGCGATGGACGGCCAGCCGATATAAATGACGCCCGCTTGCCCTTTGAACGCTTTTTCGATCGGGTTTTTGTTCGTCATGATTTCCGGATCGACGGCGCCGGAAGCAATCAGGTCGGCAATGTACGTAAGCGCTTGCTTCGTGGCCGGATCGGTCGTCGAATACACAACCTTGTTGTCTCGGATCATATAATGGCCCGGGTCCGCTACGCCGAACGCAGTGAACAGCGCGCTGAATGCCGGAAGATCGGCGCCGGTCAAGCCGAACGTGTCTTTTTTGCCGTTGCCGTCAGGGTCCTGCTCGGTGAACGCTTGCAGCACCTTCTTGAACTCCTCGACCGTTTTGGGAGTCTCCAGGTTCAGTTTTTTCAGCCAGTCGGCGCGAATCCAGTAGCTCGTCATCGGAATGTCCGGACGTTTGGCGATGCCGTACAGCTTGCCGTCGACCTTGCCTTTGTTCCAGTCCGTATCCGTGTAAGTCTTTTTCAAATTCGGCAATTTATCGAGGTATTTGTCTAACTCCAGCAGCACGCCCTGCTTCGCGAACGTCTGGATGTTCGTTTTGACGACCCCGAACACGTCGGGCGGCGTACCGCCGGCTATCTTTGTGTTGAGCACCTGATTGTATTCCTGGACGCCGATATTGAAATCCATCTGCATGTTCAAATCCTTGTTGAGCTGCTGCAGGATCGGATCTTTGTCCGGCGCCGGATTGCCGCCGCTGCCCGGGATGAAAACCGAAAATTTGACCGGATCCTTCTTCGGTGTCGCAGTTGGAGACGCGCTGGCAGCCGCAGTCTGCGCCGGCGACGGGGAAGCCGTCTCTTTCGTCCCCCCGCCGCTGCAACCCGCAACCAAAGCTCCGGCGCCAACAAGCAGCGCCACCATGCCTTTCGTCTTTCTTTTCATCGGTTGACCGCCTCTCTGAATCTTATTTTTATCTTAGCCCTTAATCGACCCCAGAAGCACGCCTTTCGTAAAATACTTCTGGATGAACGGGTAGATAACGAGAATCGGCAGCGCGGTCAGCACGACCGCCGCCATTTGCAAGGATACCGTCGGCAGCGTTTCCTCGATATTCTGCTGCTCGGGGCTCTCCGCAGCCGTCAATATGGCCCGCAGCATGACCTGCAGCGGATGCAGCTGTCGATCGCTGATGTAGATGATTGCTGCAAAAAACTCGTTCCAGTGCCCGACTGCGTAAAACAGCCCTACCGTCGCCATGATCGGCATCGATAACGGAAGCACGACGCGCAGAAGAATGCCGGTTTCGCTCGCACCGTCGATCCGGGCGGCTTCGTCCAAACTTTCCGGCAGCTGCTCGAAGAACGACTTCATAACGAGCAGGTTGAACGAGCCGATCGCGCTGGGCACGATCATCGCCCATACCGAATCGAGCAAACCCGTCTCCTTGACGATCAGATACGTCGGAATCATCCCGCCGCCGAACAGCGTGGTAAAGACGACTAGGAGCAGAAATACATTGCGGCCGGGCAAATACTTTTTGGTTAGCGGGTAGGCCATCAAGGACGTAAGCGCTAGATTGACGAGCGTACCGACGACCGTAATGAAGATGGTTACCGCATATGCCCGGGGAATGATATCGTCGCTCAGAAACGCTTTGTACGCGGCCAGCGTTATTTCCCGCGGAATAATGAGGAAGCCGCCGTGCTTGAGCACCTCGCTATACGGCGTCAAGGATACGCTGACGACATACAAAAGCGGAAAAATAATGCTGACAACGAGACCGATGAGTATGGTGTAGATAAAGGTTAAATAGAGCCGATCCTTCCAGTTGCCTACCATATGGCACCTCCCCAGCGTTTGGCCAGCCGGTTCGCGCCGATGATCAAGACGAGGCCGATCAGCGATTTGAACAAGCCGACCGCCGTTGCCAGACTGAAGGCCATTTGTTCAAGGCCCG
Source organism: Paenibacillus contaminans (assembly GCF_003285015.1). Taxonomy (GTDB): domain Bacteria; phylum Bacillota; class Bacilli; order Paenibacillales; family NBRC-103111; genus Paenibacillus_V; species Paenibacillus_V contaminans. The sequence goes on from NZ_QMFB01000005.1 coordinate 345,813, forward strand.
TACGGAACACCCAGGTATCGATAATGTCGGCGACGGGGTAAACGTGAACGTTGTACATGATGTAAATTTGCTCGAAGCCGGCATCGAGAATATGGCCGAGCCGCAGGACAAGCAGCAGCAGAATCACGGCCCGTATGCCCGGCAGGGTAATATGCCACATCATGCGCAGCCTGCCCGCCCCGTCGCAGCGCGCCGCTTCATAAAGCGTCGGATCGATGCCCGCGATCGCGGCCAAATAAATGATGGCGCTCCAGCCTACGTGCTGCCATATGCCGGAGGTAACGAGCAGCGTGCGGAACCAGTCCGTAGACTGCAGGAACGGGATGGTCGTGCCGGTAAGCTCCTTGACCCACTGATTGACCAAGCCGTCGGTTTGCGACAGCAGCGCGATCATGAGCCCGTAGACGATGACCATCGACAAAAAATGCGGCAAATAGCTGACGGTTTGCACGAACCTTTTGAAGAGGCTGTGCCTGACTTCGTTGAGCAATATAGCCAGGATGATGCCGGGCGGCATGCCCCAAACCAGCTTATATACGCTGATAAGGAACGTGTTGCTAAGCGTTTGCATGAAATACGGCGAGTCGTAAAACGCTTTGAAATGTTTGTACCACGGATCCGCCCAAGGGCTGTTCATGACTCCCTTGATCACGTTATAGTCCTTGAACGCGATAACGACCCCGTACATGGGTCCGTATTGGTAAACGGCGTAATACAGCAGCCCGGGAAGCAGCATCAAATAGAGCGCTCTGTATCGCCAAACCTTTCCCCAGAACGACTGGCGTTTTGCGGGCAGCGGCTGTTTGAGGGCGGCTTCCGTCGTTTGCAGCTCCAGCATGTGGTCCCCCCTTTTTGCGAGTGCTAGTGTGTTGTAAGAGCTTTCATAAGTAATTATAGCGAGGGGCGAAACCGGGAAATATACAGCGATTCCTTCAAATTGTCAGAACGTCAATGATGTCGTTGGGGTTGAAGAACTGGCAGGAATGGCAAAAGGAAAGAGGGGCAATCAGGAGTACCGGGAAGCGATGAGGAGTAAAATGGAGCAGGTTTGATATGCTGAAATTTTCTAAGCAAACAAACTTCATATACGCTTCTATTTCCAAACGCCCCCTTCGCTCGTCGCTTGCATGCGATCCAGTCCGATTTTGCCCAATTGGAATCGAGTCTGAACTCCATTCCTCGCCTGGAGTCCGAAAATGCCCGCTTACAGCGGCTATTTCGCTCGGCACACCGACGGTTCCCTTCTCCAAGCAGGCGAAATCGGACTACAGCGTAAGAGGAACCTCGATTCCTTGCTCCAAGCGGGTAAATTCGGATTACAACGAACAGAAGGGACTAAATGCCAGTTGGTTTCTTGTATTCATCTATTTTCGATCGGGCGTTCCATCGCGATTGAGTTCGGTAATAAGCAAAGCACTGCCTGAAACATTATTTAGGCGCAGCTCATATATACCATCACAATAACTGCTCCTGCCACATGAAATCGTATACTTTCCGACCACACAAAAAAACCGTAGGCATAAGCCTACGGCAGCGGCAGGGCAATGGTGACGTCCGTCCATTCGCCCGGCTCGGAAACAATTTGAAGACCATACGCCGGTCCGTAATTAAGGCGGATTCGGTCCTGCACATTCCTCAGGCCGATGCTGAATCCGCTCACACTTTTTTTCGGCACACTCTCCTCCGCATCCGACAAGGTTTCCCGGATTTGCGCCTCCGTCATACCCTCCCCGTCGTCCCGAACGGAAAGCAGCAGCTTCCCTTCCTCCGCACGCGCCCGGATCGTCACGATGCCCTCGCCTTTGGCCGCAAGCCCGTGAAAAATCGAATTTTCCACCAGCGGCTGAAAAATAAGCTTCGGAACAAACATCTGCAGCATCGAAGGATCGATCTCCTCGCAAAAATGAAACGCGTCCCCGTATCGCACTTTTTGAATCTGCACATAGGACCGCAGCGACTGCAGCTCCTCCTTCAGTGTAACCATTTCGCTCTTGCCAAGGCTGTAAGACAGCAGCTGAATCAACGAGCGAATCGTTTCCTCCACCTCCGCAGCCCGATGCTGTTTGGCAAGACTGCCGATGCAAGCCAGCGTATTGTACAGAAAATGAGGCCGAATCTGGCTGAGCAGCAGCTTGAGCTCGATTTCTTTTTTCCGTTCCTCGTTCTCCTTCACGGTTTGCAACAGCTCCTGAATACGCCCCAGCATCATGTGAAAGCTGCGGGAAAGACGGCCGATCTCATCCGTTCGTTTCACTTGCAGCACAGGGGCGGTAAACCGCTCCCCGCGTATCCGGTCCATCTGTAGGGCAAGCCTGTACACCGGCCTCGTAAAATACCGGCTGATCGCAATCGTAAAAACGATAAGCAGCGAAAACCAAAGCGCGCCGATGCCGGTAAACCGCGCATACAAATCCCGCACGCCGGAGCGGAACACCCGCTCGTCCGTTAGCGTAACCAAATACCAGCCAAGCTGGTATCTTTCGCTCTTGACCGCCATCAGCGGGCCGGCAGCTCCTTCGATCCGGCTGATGCCGTTCGGCAGCCCGGTCAGCTCCCTGACGAACTCGTCGTCCATTTCGGCCGGAAGCGTAGCCGGTTTATACGGAACGATTTTGCTGTTCGGATCGTACGACACGATGTTCCCTTTGCCGGTAAAAAGCGTAAAGCCCTGCCCCGTCCCATACAGCAGCTCGTTCAGCCGCGCGGTCAGCTGGGAGGTGTTGATTTCCGCCAGCACGATGCCCGCTCCGTCCTTCAAGGCAAGCGCAAACGCAATCGTACGTTCCGTCATAAGCGGCGAGTAATAAGGCTCGCTCCAATTGACAAGCCCGGGGTTCTCGTATGCGATGCGAAACAGCCGGGGCAGCTCCGGATGGCCGACAATATCGTAAAACAGCTGGTCGTTGGACAAAATTTCGCCGTCGCCGTTCATAATGAACATATGCGAGACGATCGCGCTGTTGATCTCGATTTGCTCGTTCAGCATTTTGCGCAAAGCGGCAGGATCGGCCAGCAGCTCCTCATCGACGCGGCCCGACACGTTCAGCAAAATATTTCGGATGTTCGCCAAATACAATTCGAGGTACTGGCCCGTTCGTTCGATAAACACGGTCATATCTTCCGATTTTTGCTTGATCAAAGCTTCGCGTGAGCTGCTGAGCGCGCTGTACAAAAGTCCGGAAAAGACGAGCATGCTGACCAAAGCGAGGGCAAGAAACAGCTTGACGAACATACTGCCGAGAAGCCAGCCCGGTTTACCCATGACCGCCCCGGAATTCCCGCGGACTTACGCCGTACTGTTTGCAAAAGACGTCGGTAAAGTAACGGTAATTGGGAAAACCGACCTCGGACGCCACTTCATACACCTTCAGATGGCTGTTTCGCAGCAGATGGGCGGCTTTCTCCATGCGTTCCCTTTTGACGTAATCCTGGAAGACTTCGCCCGTTTCCTTGCGGAACACCTGGCCGAAATAATTGGCGCTAAGTCCGACATAGGAGGCGACCTCCTGCAGGCCGAACGACTCCTTCAAATGCTCGCGGATAAAAGCGACCGCACGCCTGATTTCGTAGCGTTTATCCGCTTGCGGCTCCTGCTGCGGCATGCCGGGCAGTCGGCTCTTGGCCTTGGCCAGGGAGGCGAGCAAATCCTCGTCGTGATAGGTGCCTTTGAGCAGAAAATCGCAAGCGCCAAGCACCAAGGCTTGACGAGCGTATTCAAAATCGCTATGGCAAGTAAGCATAATAATTTGTACATCCGGCTTCCATTCCTTCAGCCGGCTCGTCAGCCGCAGACCGTCCATCACCGGCATCACGATATCGGTTACGACAATATCGGGCTGCTTGCTGAGACATATTTCCAGCGCCTCCTGCCCATGGCGGGCTTCGCCTACCAGTTCGAAATCGTGCCGAGCCCAAGAAAACGCTCTCAAATTTTCGCGAATGGGCACTTCGTCATCCACGACGATCACTTTGGTGCGGATCACGGCATTCCCTCCATTATCACGAATCTAAAGGTTTGCGATTAATTATAGCGCGAACCTTCTATGGATAACAGGCGCTGCCCCTCGAAAATGTCAGAAAATCAACGATTCGGTGTAACGCTCGTTCCATTCAACACGATATGAGGGATGACCGCAGCATTCAACGAAGCTACGACCGGGCAGTATTTCTCCAGCTCCAATTGTACGGCACGCCAAAGACGTTCCGGCGCCATGTCGCCCTGCACGCGGAAGGTCAGCTTAATTTCGGTCAACCTTTTCGGATGCTCTGCGGATCGAGTTCCTTCGACCTCGATTTCGAGCGCCTTCGGCGGCTTTCGCATTTTGTCCAGCACGCCTGCCACACCCATGCCCATGCATCCGATCACGCTCATCAGGACGAGCTCCATCGGTCTGTTCCCGGAGCTCTCCCCACCGTTCGCCACCGAAGCATCCATGATCACGTCGAACCCGCTCGCCCCTTTGGCGCGAAACTGCCGCTTGCCGAGCCATTCCGCCTTAACGAGCAGCTCATTGCCCCCATTCGCCACATAAGTCCCTCCTTAAACATGCTTTCAGTACCACGCACGACTTCTCGACACGCGCTGCTCGGTTACATGATGCTCGGTCACACGATGCCCAGTCACTCGATGCTCAGTCACTCGATGCTCGGTCACACGATGCTCAGTCACTCGATGCTCAGTCACTCGATGCTCAGTCACTCGATGCTCAGTCACACGATGCCCAGTCACTCGATGCCCAGTCACTCGATGCTCAGTCACTCGATGCTCGGTCACACGATGCTCAGTCACTCGATGCTCAGTCACTCGATGCTCAGTCACTCGATGCTCAGTCACTCGATGCTCAGTCACTCGATGCTCAGTCACTCGATGCTCAGTCACTCGATGCTCAGTCACTCGATGCTCAGTCACTCGATGCTCAGTCACTCGATGCTCAGTCACTCGATGCTCAGTCACTCGATGCTCAGTCACTCGATGCTCAGTCACTCGATGCTCAGTCACTCGATGCTCAGTCACTCGATGCTCAGTCACTCGATGCTCAGTCACTCGATGCTCAGTCACTCGATGCTCAGTCACTCGATGCTCAGTCACTCGATGCTCAGTCACACGATGCTCAGTCACACGATGCTCAGTCACTCGATGCTCAGTCACTCGATGCTCAGTCACTCGATGCTCAGTCACTCGATGCTCAGTCACTCGATGCTCAGTCACACGATGCTCAGTCACACGATGCTCGAGTACATGATGCTCGGTCACACGTCGGCTGTCAAACCTCGTCCCGAAGCTTTTCAGGTACTATGGGATTAGCCCCGACCGCGCACTTAGTGAAGAAAACCTCACTGTTAATGCGGTAATCCTCACTATTTCACTGGTGAAATCGTCGTTCTCACCTGCTAGTGAGGTAAACGCAACTAATAATAAACTTTTCCTCACTATCAATTGCGTTTACCTCATTATCTCTTTGGAACGCGGGTTTTCGGCTAGAAACAGTAACGTTTGCCTTACTAATAATTTCCTTTGCCTCACTATTTCTCCGGAACACGGATTTTCGGCTGGAAACAGTAACGTCTGACTTACTAATAATTTCCTTTTCCCACTATCTCTTCAGAACACGGGTTTTCAGCTAGAAACAGTAACGTTTGCCTTACTAATAATTTCCTTTGCCTCACTATTTCTCCGGAACACGGATTTTCGGCTGGAAACAGTAACGTCTGACTTACTAATAATTTCCTTTTCCCACTATCTCTTCAGAACACGGGTTTTCAGCTAGAAACAGTAACGTTTGCCTTACTAATAATTTCCTTTGCCTCACTATCTCTCCGGAACACGGGTTTTCAGCTAGAAACAGTAACGTTTGCCTTACTAATAATTTCCTTTGCCTCACTATCTCTCCGGAACACGGGTTTTCAGCTAGAAACAGTAACGTTGCCTTACTAACAAATGCCTTCCCCTTATTATCTCTCCGGAACACGGGTCACTAATAATTACCTTTAGCTCATAATCACTCAGTGAACGGGCCAGGTGAGGCGGAAAATTGTACTCGGTTCACCCAAAACTTTTAGATGGAACACGCCGGCTTCATTCTTAACCGAAGCATTCCATAGCAATCGTATAAAGCCTGACCCCGTACTTATACCCTAGGATTTAGCCGCAGCCTATACGCAATAAGCCGGCGTCTCCGCCGGCCGTTCGCGATACTATTTGGAGAAGCGGGTCAACTGCTTGATCCTGTTCCCCTTTTCCGATTCGGCAATCAGCTCGTCCAACCGCTTCTGTTTCGTTTCTTCCCGCTTTGCGCTAACAATGAGCCATATGGCTGTTTTTCGGTAGGATGCCGGCTGCGATTGAAAAAAATCCCAAGCCTTCCGATTCGCACGGAATAGCTCCTCCTGCCGCTCGGACAGTTTGGCTTCTTCCTTCTGTTCGTGGGAATAGACACCGGCTCTCTCCGATTTGCGTTTCTCGAAAGCTTGGAGACCGGCGGGCTGCATACGGCCGAGTGCCGTAAGCTCCGCAACCCTGTTGGTATTGACATCGCTCCAAATGCTGCCTGACTTACGCGGCGTAAAACGAATCATGTAGCTGTCGCCGTCTATGCCTTTGCGTAATCCGTCGATCCAGCCGAAGCAGAGCGCTTCGTCGACCGATTCCGGCCACGTGATGCTTGGCTTGCCGGAACCGACTTTATAGTAGCCGACCCATAGCTCCTTGGACTTGTCGTGCTGCTCCTCCAGCCATTTGTGGAAATCGGATGGTACTGCAAAAAAAGCAGGCTGCACCGGCGCTTTCGCAGGCTCGGTCATCGTTCATCGCTCCCATCTTCGAAATTCATCTCCAGCTAAACGCCTGCAGAGTGCTCTACCTCCGGCGGACGGAGAGCTGTGCGTCTCGGGAGCCTCTTCCGGCACATCGCACCCTTAGACCGCGGCGTTTTTGCTGTAAACGGCAGTGGGGCTGCCGCATACCCATGCGATTACAGCGGATCCAACTGAACCGCAGCTTGCTTGCCGCTAAGCTGAATCCCCGTTTTGGGCTTGCCGGACGGCTTCAAATCCTTGAGCAGCGCTTCAAGCAATTCTTTCGCCTTGGCGCCCTCCTTGCCTTGAATCTTCACGACCAGCATTACCGCATCGCCGGCTTTTAATATACGTTCCGCCTGCTGCAGCTTTGTCTCGTAATCATGTTCTTCGATATGCGGAGTAAGACGTATTTCCTTGAGCTTCGGCGCCTTTTCCTGCTTGCGTGCCTGTTGGGCTTCCTGCTTGGCCGCTCCGGCACCGATCAGCCTGCATGGCGGCGGACTGCTCATCAGCGACGTGCATACAAGATCGACTTTCAGCTTTCTAGCCATTGCCAGCGCCTCGGAAGTCGGCACAATCCCCAAGTCTTCCCCGTTTACGCCGGTCAGCTGCACTTCGAACGCTTTGATTTTTTCATTTTTGATCATTGTGACCGCACCTTAACTTTCGTTATAATGAACCATATTACCGCCTGGAGGGAGTTTTTTCAAATGCGGCGTACCGAATTGGAAGAAGAAATTATACGTAATTACGAGCGGGACGAACAGACGATGATTCTCATTTTTGCCCAGTGGTGCGTCAATAACGGGCTTGACCCGGCCGCCTTATATTTGCGCGCATACCCGGAGCAAGCCGCGAACGCCGCTCTGCAGCAGGCCTTCGAACTGACCGTGCCGAAGGAAGAAGCCGGCGACATTACGGACGATACCTTGCTTAACGTGCTGTCCTTGTTCGGCAATGAGGATTTGGCTTTCGTCGTCACCGAAGAAATCGCCAACCGTAAAAAGCGCAGCCGTTAACGTCCGCCCGCCTGCCCCGTGTCAGCGGCTTTTTCGCATACGAAACGTCAAAAAGGGGCTGTCTCAAACGCATCGATACGAACATTGCACAAGGATAAACGGCTTCGCCGTCCTTTGGGACGCGCGCGTTTACCGTTGAAATATAAGCACTTGTTATGTGAAACATATACGCTTATATTTTGAAAAAGACGCTTCCACCCCACTATTAAAGTGGTTTTGGAAGCGTCTTTGCACATCTTTTGGGATTTACTTACTTGAAATACCTTTTTGAGATAGCCCCTTTTTGCGCTGCATGCCGTACGTGCGAACGCCTGTGGAGCGTTTCTTTCATAGATGCACCGCTCCAGCTTTCGCACATCACCTGCTGTTTGCAGCGAAAAACAAGGGTGTTCAATCTCGGCGGATTCCAACGATCATCACGAGTTTCTGCCCATCGTAACCTGCCAAACGCCGCGTCATCTGCTTCTTTCGCATACCGTCGCGTGCAACTCCCGTATGGGACGCTCGTTCGCTAGCCGGCCGTCAAGCTTCGCGCGGAACCGGATGCTAGTCTGCTGCTTAAGGGCTGCGCTTGCTGCAAGCAGGTACGACCTTATCCCTCCACGTTATGCCCCGTCCAAGTCAGGATCGCACGCTCATTGTGCCAATGCACGGAAATGCCGGTTTCGAAAAAATCCGTCAAAACCGATTCCGTCAGCACGTCCCTCGTTTTGCCCGTGCGGAACACTTCTCCTCTGCGCATTAGCAGACAGTGGCCGAAAATCGGTACGATTTCCTCCGTATGATGCGTGACGTAAACGAGATTCGGCGCGTCCGGCCGCTGTGCTAGCCGCTCGATGCTGGAAAGCAGCTGCTCCCGCGAAATAAAATCCAGCCCGTTGCACGGCTCGTCCAAAATGAGCAGCTTCGGCGACGCCATAAGCGCTCTTGCAATGAGCAGCTTTTGTTTCTCCCCTTGCGAGCATGTCTGGTACGTTCGGTCGATCAAATGCGAGCAGCGCAGCTGTTCCATCAGCTCGATCGCATATTCCTCGTCTTCCTTCGACGGTTTATCGTACAGCCCGATTGACGCGAACTTCCCGCTCAGTACGACCGATTGCGTCTTGTCGCCGGCGTACAGCTTTTCCTGCAGGGAGGAGCTGACCCAGCCGATCGACTTGCGCAGCTCCCGCAGGTCGACCGTGCCGAACCGCCTTTCAAAAACGCTGACCGTTCCCTTGGTCGGCCAAAGGTAACCGTTGATCATGTTGAGCAGCGTCGTTTTGCCGGAGCCGTTCAGTCCCAGTATCGCCCAATGCTCCCCTTTGGCCACCTTCCAGGTGACGTCTTGGAGCAGCGTTTTTTGCTCTCTTCGCCATGTTACATTCTCGACTTCGATGACTTGCTTCATCTATCGTTCCTCCATCCTAGAACTGCCGCCCGTACCAAGCGTGGCTCTCCCGACGCGCATCTCTCCCGGCGAACGTTGCGGCGCTGCGCAGCGGGCGGTCAGACCCGAACTTAACTGTTATCCTTTGATGGCTCCCGTCGTCGAATCCGATCCTGCGGACAATGCGTGAAGCTTGCGGTCCGTCGGCAGGAAAGCGGCCAACAAGCCAAGGAGCGGCAAATAAGCGCAAACCTGAATAACCAAATCGATGCCCGATACGTCCGCCACCTTCCCGAGCACGGCCGAGCCGACACCGCCAAGCCCGAACGACACGCCGAAAACCAATCCGGAGACGGTGCCTACTTTATTCGGAAACAGCTCCTGCGCATATACGACGATGACCGAGAAGCCGGACATCAGGATAAAGCCGATAAAGATGCACAATACGATTGCCCAAAGCATGCTGTTGGCATAAGGCAGCAGCAGGGAGAACGGAGCCGTGCCCAATATCGAGAACCAGATCATATTGCGGCGTCCCAGCCTATCCGCCAGCGGTCCGCCAAAAAACGTACCGGCCATACCGGCAAAAAGCAAAGCGAACAAAATCAGCTGCGCCTGATCGACCGAAATGCCGAAGCGGTCAATCGCATAAAAGGAATAAAAACCCGTCATGCTTGCGACGTATACGAATTTGGAAAACAACAGCATGAGCAAAATGGTCATCGACACGCCGACGATCGCCCCTCTCGCGCCGGCTGGCTGAGCAGCGGCTCCCCCCTTGCTTGCTTTCGGACGAGCGACAAGGTTGGCTTTGTACCAATGAGCGACCTTCGTCTGAATGATCAAGGCGACGATTGCGGCGATCGCGAACCAGACGATTCCTTTTTGCCCGAGCGGAACGAAAATTAGCGCGGTCATGACCGGCGCAAGCGCTTGGCCCATATTGCCCCCGACCTGAAAAATCGATTGCGCCAGACCGCGTCTATTGCCTGCGGCCAGGTATGCGACACGCGACGACTCCGGATGAAGCACCGACGAGCCGATACCGATCAGGATAACGGAAAGCATAATATAGAAAAACGTCGGAGCGAACGCGAGTCCCACCACCCCTGCGAGAGTGAACAAAATGCCGATAGGCAGCAGGTACGGCTTCGGTCTCGTATCGGTATAAAGCCCGATCAAGGGCTGCAAAATCGAAGCGGTCACATTCAGCGCAAAGCCGATCAAGCCGATCTGCGAGAACGACAAGTTAAGCGACTCATGTAAAATCGGAAACATTGCGGGTACGACGGATTGAATCGCATCATTCAATAAGTGCACGGAACTGATCATGAAAAGAACGGAAAATACGGTCATATGCCGGGCTTGCTGCCCGACGCTTGCTGTTGCGGAGCTCATGTTACATCACCCTTACTATAAAATAGATTTAAACATCATATCATCTGATGTTTATAGACAAACCTCGGTATGAGGTTAGTTCGAAAAGATTAGTTCGTCTCGCCAAAAAGCTCTTCGATCGTGCCCTTCAAATAGCGGGACGCGCCGGCTACGGCCGCCGCCGGATCGCGATCGCGAATGCCCTCGTACAGCTTGATGTGCGCATCCGTTTGCGGGTCATGCCCTTCGGGATTGGCGAAAATACTGGCCAGCGTTTCGCGTACGAATACGGAAAGCGATTTGTACAGGTCGATGACGACCGCATTTTTGCTGGCGATGGAAACCGCGATATGAAAACGGATGTCCGCATCGATGTACGTCTTGATGTCTTTGTTCGCCAGAGCCTGATTCCGCGTGTCCAGATGCTCCTTGATTGCGGCGAGATCGTCCTCGTCCCGGCGTTCCGCGGCAAGCCTTGCGATCTCCAGCTCCATCATTTGCCGGACCTCGTACACTTCCATAATTTCCGCTCTGCGCAGTCTGCTGTCCAGCGGCTCCTGGATCATGGCGCCATGCTTCAGGTAGGTGCCGAAGCCCTGCTTCTTTTCGAGCAGGCCGGCATGAACGAGCACGCGCACCGCTTCGCGAATCGTCGAACGGCCTACATGAAACTGCTCCATCAGCTCGGGCTCCGTCGGAATTTTATCTCCCGGTTTGATTTCTCCTGAAGATATTTTTTTCTGCAGCTGCTGCACGACCTCATCGACGAGCGGCTTGCGATGGACGGACGAAAAGCTAACCTTCGAATTCATCAGATCATCTCCTGTTTGCCAGATTGTAACATAGGATCAAGTCTGATGCTACTATAAATTTGTGCACATGCAAAAACCCGACTACGGTACGTACCGGGGCGGGTTGTTTATTTTGGTTTTCATTAAGCCGCTCCAACACAAGTGCGCGGACGCAGCAAATGCTGAAACGGCGTTACTTTTCATGATCTTTATTCACGATCTCCAGGTTACAAGCCGCTTCATTCGATGCGAGCCGAAAGGGACTGCAAATCCGGAACCGCAAAATCCGGTCGACAGCTTAAAGGGACCTGATTATCCGGCGATGGACGATTCGCACCGTAAAGCCAGATCGTCTTCATGCCCGCCGAACGGCCGCCTGCAATATCCGTTTGCAGATTATCCCCGATCATCACGCATAATTCAGGGGACTTGATGCCGCAATGCTCCATGGCAAGCTCGAACATGTATGGCGCAGGCTTACCGAAATAGTTTACTTTCCGGCCCGTAATCGCCTCGAACGCGCTGTACAAAGCACCGGTCTCCGGCACTTTTTCGCCCCGGCTGCCCGGATGAAACAAGTCCGGATTGGTCGCAAGCACCGGCGTGCCCTTATCCATTTCTTCCAGGACCGCTTGAAGCTTGGAATAATCGTATGCCGTGTCTCTGCCAATGACGACCGCATCTGCACGCTCCATGCTGTACAACGGCACTAATCGGTGACCCGCCCGCTCCAAGGCCGTATGAAGGGAACGGCTGCCGATTACCTTAAGCGTTGTCCGGTCGTATAGTTTGAGCAGGTGCAATCCTATAAGCTCTGTGGCGGTCATCACTTGTTCGGATGGTGTTTTTAAGCCCATATGGGATAAGCGGGCGGCCACCTGTGCCCCTGTGTCGGTAGAGTTGTTCGTTACAAACCGGATCATCTTTCCTCTGCCTTGCAGCCACTCCAAAAGCGTCAACGCCCCGTCGGCCAGTCTTTCGCCAAAGTAGACGCAACCGTCCAAATCAAAAAATACAGCTTCTGCGTTTAAAAGCATTTCTAAAGCTCCGGATACGCTCCGGTCGCCATTCTTCAAAACCTGCATGACCCTCAGCCCTTTCTTCCCAACTGCAGCTTTTTCCCATCCGCATCCGGCATTGCGATACCGAACCAGCCGGCGATTGTCGGCGCCACATCGACAAGCTCGATATCCGGCAGACGGTTTCCCGGCTCGATTCCCGGGCCTGCAGCGACAAAACATGCCTTCATCTCGTCCCGATCCGCGAAATAGCCATGCATGCCCGTAAATTTCGACCGCTCTGCGGTTACCTCGCTGCCTTGGTGTCCAAAGTTGACAAACCAGTCCAGATGCATATCAAAGGCGAAGTCCGGCTTAAAACGGCTGTGTTCACCGACAGCAGGGAGTCCCCATTTAGCAAATTCCGCATCGTCCTCCACCACTAGTCTGATACCTTCCATTGACTTAAGCCGGGAACGAACTTGCTCCCGCAGCTTTTCTCTTTCCTCGGGATCTTGTTCCAGCAGATAGGCGTACCCGCTGCCGCCGTTGGAAACGGCGACCGCTTTGCTCCGTTCGGGGAATTCCTCGTCGAACCAGCCCTGCTGCTTGAACATCACGTTCGGATAAAAAGTTCGGACCGCATCGGCAAAGCCGTGATCGGACATCACGACCACATACGTTTCCTCCAGACCGCCGGAAGCCTCCAGTTCCTGGAGCAGTTCTCCGATCCGTTCATCGATATAGGTTAATGACCAGTCCAGTTCGTTGGAACGGGTTCCATAATCGTGCTGATAGCTGTCCGGAAGCAAATAATGGACAAGCAGCAAATTCGGCGAGTGGCGCCTGATGATATGCTTGGCGATTTCGGTTGTCAGCCAGTCCTGCATTTGACCCCGTGCATGGTCCTTGCTCCAGGGGGCATACATGTGCATAGGCAAGCCCATTTCGACCAGCTCATTCCACAAAGAGGACGTGCTTCCGGCTTCCATCCGATCCTGCTCGTAGCATTCCGGAATGACGAAATCCAGCCCTTCCGCCCCCCACGTTTTGGGCCAGCACAAGGCGGCGGTAGTGCCTCCGATTTTTTTCACCGCATCATAAATCGTCAAGCCATGAACGGACTCTTCCTTCGGATACATCCGCTCTCCAAAGTGCTCTCCGACAAGATTCGTTTCGCGGTCCACGACCCAATTGCCCAGAACGCCATGTTTGCGGGGAAAGGTGCCGCATACGATGCTCGTATGAATGGCCCATGTAGCTGAAGGTGTAATGCTCCTCATCCCGGCTTCGGCGCCGCGCTTTGCAAGCTTCTTTAAATTCGGCATGGGCACGTCGCTTCGATTCCAGTTACTGTACCCCAAGCCGTCGATGCTGACGATCAGGACACGGGGTAGTTCGGTGTGCTCCTTGTGCATGTTTTAAAGACCTCCTCCGATGTTTATCCACTCACTGCAGCCTCGCTCCGAGGAACTCGGCTACTCCTTAAGACCGCCCAGCGTCAAGCCTTGAATAAAGTATTTCTGCATCATTACAAACATTACGATTACCGGCACAGCCCCTACGGCCGCACCTGTCATCAACAGCTTGAAATCGGACAGGTTGGCGTCCTGCAGCGTTTTAAGTCCGGCGGTCAATGTAAACCATTTGACATCATTCAATACAATGATCGGCCACAAGAACGAATTCCACTGCGCCACAAAGGTGAATATTCCGAGCGAAGCCATCGCCGGCATGGCTAACGGGATGACAACATGGACGAACGTTTTCCACTCGGACGCCCCGTCGATTTTGCTCGCTTCCAGCAGTTCGCTTGGCGTGCCGACCAAAAACTGACGCATTAGAAATACACCGAACGCTCCGGCCAGCCCAGGGAAAATAACCGCCCACAAAGTATCATACATTTGAAGTTTTTGCACGATCATAAAAGTGGGAACGAGCGTAACCTGCTCGGGGATCATCATCGTGGCGAGAATAATCCAGAACAACGCCATACGCCCCGGAAACTGCTTTTTGGCCAGCACGTAACCCGCCATCGTATCGAACAATATAGTCCCGACCGCACCCAATACGGCAATAAAGGTCGTATTGATCAGCCACCGTGCAATTTGGGTGTTCTTAAACAAATATACATAGGACGAGAAAGTGGAACTGACCACTTCCTGCATCTTGCTTTCGTGCAGCTGCGCTTGCTGTTTATTGCCCGCCTGCTCGGCGTCCCGCTTTTTTTGCCATTGGGAAACGTACTCCACAATTCCGTACGGATATAGCTTGGGGGGATCGGATTCCACGTACGATACGGGCTGCTTCATCTCTTCATTCTGATAGGACGGAAGCTGAAGGGATGTTGTGAAGATCCAGTACAACGGCAGCAGAGAGATGATCGCCACAACAAGCAACAATCCGTATACCATCCATTTTCCGAGGCGATTTCTTACGGTATAGGTCATGGGGTCCTCCTCTCTTAGCTGTTCTTGCTTCTTTTGCGAAACTTGAAGCGCCGTCTGTCGTCATCGCCGGATATCCGGTACTGGATGATCGAGAACATCATAATCACCCCAAACAAGATGACGGATTGCGCGGAAGCAAGACCGTAATCGAAATCGCGGAAGGCGGTTTTGTAGATGACATGAACAACGGTTTCAGTAGCGTTGCCCGGACCGCCGCCTGTCATCATGACGATTTGGGTAAACACTTGAAACGAGCCGATCAACGTTAAAATCATCAAATAAAAAGTCGTCGGCTTCAACAGCGGTACGGTAATTCGCCGCCAAATTTGAAAGGAAGACGCTCCATCAATACGGGCCGCCTCGACGAGATTCGGATTAAGGGAGCCCATGGCCGCCAAATAAATAATAATGCCCGCTCCGGGCGGTATGAGTATGTTCATCAAGATAAGCGACCAGAGAGCCATTGATGTTTGACCCAGCCAATCGATCGGCTGCAAACCGACCCATTCCAGCAGTCCGTTGAACAAGCCGAACCGGTAGTTAAACATCCAGCGCCATACCATCGCAATAACGACCATTGAGGTAACCGTCGGGATATAAAAGGCCGCGCGGAAAAATGTCCGGGATACCGGCCTCAGCGGAAAAACAAGCGAAGCAATGACTAAAGCCGATAAAACCGATACGGGCACAGTAACGATCGTGTATACAAACGTGTTCCACAAGGAAACCCGGAACATCTCGCTGCGGAAAGCCTCGATGTAATTGTCCAGTCCGACCCAATGGGCATCGAAAATTTCAAACTTTTGAAAGGAAAGCACTAGCGACCAAATGACCGGGATTACGGTGAAGAGCGCAAACAACAGCAGTTTGGGCAGTAAAAACCAATAAGCGGACGCATACTTGTTATAGCTGCGTTTAAGTTTTTGCCTGAAGGATATTCCGGCTATCGTCTGATGCGTATAGGAACCCAAAGCCCAAATCCTCCTCATGAGGGGCCCGGAGCCCCCGGGTCTTACCGGAAGCCCCTGACCTTCTTATCGTTTCGGAACGTTATTTCTATGAACAGCTTCAATCGTTACTTAGTCATTTTTTCAAAAGCGGCTCTACTTGCTTACCGGCGTCCTTAAGCGCCTGCTCTGCAGTTTTCGTGCCGTTGACGGCGAGCTGCAGTTCTTTTTGAATCAACTCGTCGATTTTGGCCCATTGGGGATGACGGGGCACGATGACGGCATTTTCCGATATTTTTTGCGCTTGCTCCATTTGCGGATTATCCGCGAACGGACGTTTTTCCGCCGACGATTTCTTGGATGGGAAAACGCCGTAATATTTGGCCGTCGTGTAGATTTCTTCCGTCGTCGTCAAATACTTCATAAACTCGGCGACCATCTTGCGTTTGCCTTCATCTTTTTGCTTAAACATGACCCAGCCGAGAACATCGCCGATTGTAGTCGATTTGCCGGTTGCGCCGCTCGGGTATTCGGCGACCATGAAATTCATCTTGTACGGATCCTTCTGAGCCGAGGCGATCGCCCATGAGTTCCATGGCTGAACGGCCATCAACCGCTTGTCCGTCGCGGCAAATTGCTTCCACGTATCGCCGACGTTGGACGTCCCCATATCGGGCGGAGCTGATTGATGCTTAAATTTCAGATCAAGGAGCTTTTGCAGGCCGCTGATCGCTTCGGGGGAATCGAACGTATATCGGGTCATATCCTCGCTTAGCGGGCGCCCGCCATCCATCATGATGAACGGCCATGCCTCGTAGTAACTCGGCATAATGTAAGTAGAGAAGCCGTGCTTCCCGTCGCCGGTGAGCTTCTTCATCTTGTCTGCGAATTCTTCGTAGGTCCATTTGCCGTCTTTAGGAGGCTCTACTCCTCTAGCTTTGAAAATATCCAGGTTAAGCAGCATCGTATGGACTCGGGAGCTGACAGGAACTCCATAATGCTTGTCCTCGTATTCATACTCGGCTAACGTGTTCGGGAAGAAATCGTTCAGCTCTTCTTTGGTATAAAACGGATCGATCGGCTCCACGACACCCTGCTGAATGTTCTTGATGCTCGCAGTACGGTTGCTGACGTTGTATACCAGATCCGGCCATGCCTTCCCCGCGATTGCTACATTTAACTTGTCTTCCATCTCCGCCCATGGGGTTTGTACGATCTTGATCGTTACGCCCGGATGAAGCTTTTCAAACTCCGTTTTTTTCTGTTCGATCCAAAAATATTTATTGTTTTGACCGTCCGCCCATCTCGGGCCATCCCAGACGGTAATCTCCCCGGTCCAGGCAGGAGCGGCCGATGAGGCTTGACTATCCTTCGAGCCGGACGGGGTCGAGGATGCACCGCATGCGGACAGTACAACGGAAGCGATCAAAGTGACACAGGCCAGCTTAGCAAATCGAAAACGACGAACCATTTCTGAAAGACCTCCCGCTTGATGTAGTTGGTTATGGATCAAAAGAACATACAAATGATGCCGCGCTGTGCGGGCCTCACCTCCTTCGTAGCCGTCATGATTGCAGACAAAAAAGAGAGAAGGCGCAAAGAGGCCGCCCCCCGTCATCAACGGAAGGTTGCAACTCCTTGAGCTTTCTCTCATCCCATAACTCAATCGGTTTTATTCGGTTTAACTCCCGCCCGGGAAAATATCTTGGAAGCTTTGGTACCATAACGCCGTTTCCGACACGGATAACGAGGTAGCACCCGCATTCAATGCGGTTCGGGCTTCGTCCACCGTACGGATTAATCCGCTGGCGACGATCGGGATATTATCGCAGGCTGCTGCGTATCTCTCAATTACTTTCGGTATAACCCCCGGCATGATCTCGATTCCATCGGGTTCGAGCTGATCGATCATCTTCAAACCGTTATCCACGGCAAGCGAATCGATGACAAACAAATGAAGGATGCCGTATAGCCCCGCCTGCTTGGCTGCTTTCACCATATGACTCTTCGGCGTGACGATACCGTCCGCCCGGATATGCTCCGCTACGAATTCGATCGTTTCCTTGTCCGTGCTTGACAATCCGCGAATTAAATCCAGATGGATGAAGGAATGCTTTCCCGCGTTCCGCACCTTCGTTACGGCCGGAATGATCTCAGATGCGCTTCCTCCCATAAAAAACACGTTGTCCACATTGGATTCGATCGCAGCTTGCAGTTCGGACAGTTTGCGTACAGCGGCAACGATGGGCTTGCTCCCGATTCTATGAAGTAAAGTCATCTTCCACTCCCTTAGATGCCTGCTGAATCCACTATATCACACAGATCGCTTCTTGTTTGTTTAGTATTTGTAAAGGCGATTGCAGCCGGCCCGCTTCCCTGCACTGCCATGTAAGTCTTATATTTTTAAAAAGACCGCCGGCTCGATCTCGTTCCGGCAGCCTTCTTATTTGTTGACGTACACTCATAGCGTTTTCGCTCATAGTCCGACGATGCTGCACAGCATCCGAGCTCATGAGGGAAATGCCTTACTCGGCACCCCCAATGCCGTCTGCTTCCTTACAAAGCCGCCCATTCCAACGCTTCACTCACCCGGTCAAGCTGCGCGGGCTCGAGAACGATTTTGCCGGCTGCGGCATTCGACTCCAGCTGCTTCACCGTCGTCGACGACGGAATGAGCGGTCCCATTCCCGGCAGCGACAGCATGTAAGCCATGACAAGCTGGCTTAGCTCCAGCCCCCACTCGCGGGCCAGTACGGCCAACTGCTCCAGCTTCCTCTTCGTGCCTGCTTCGAGCTGCCAGTCTCCTTCGTCATAGCGGCGATCCCCAGGCCCCACCTTCGATGCGTCCAGATAGCGATCCGTCAGCAGACCGCGGGCGAGCGGACTCCACGGCACGAACGAAATCCCGTTAGCGGCACAGTACTCGAGCACGCCTTGCTTATCGGATTGCTCCCCGTCCAATACGTCGAACTGGTTTTGCACCGCCGTAACGGCGCTCCTTATTGACAGCGAGCCGGCTTGCCGCTTATACAGCTCCAGCTGCTCAACCGTAAAGTTCGATACCGCAAAATAGCGGATTTTGCCGGCACGAACCAAATCCTCCACGGCGGCCAAGCTTTCCTCCGGCGGCGTTTCCGGGTCGAACGAGTGAAAATATAACAAATCGATCCAGTCCGTCTGCATTCTCGCCAAGCTGGCCTCAACCGAGTCGATAATATTCGAGCGCGACAGGCCGCTGTGGTTCGGCGTCAAGCCGTCCATGCCTCCGAACAGCTTCGTCGCGAGAATGATATCGCGCCGGTGCGCCGCGTTTGCGCGCAGCCATCTACCGATTACTCGCTCGGAGTTGCCCGAGCCGGCATTATACCTGTTGGCTGTATCCCATAAGGTAACGCCCAGCTCCAGCGCACGGTCGAATAAGGCAAATGCCTCCTTCTCGCCGACGCGGGATTCGTCTCCCGTTTCCGGAAGCCCGATTTTCCAAGTGCCGAGCCCGATATTCGAAACCCGCAGCCCGGTAGAGCCAAGTCTCCGATAAGGCATTCCGTTGAAATCCTTCGTGCGGAACGGGACATGATACAGCGCCGGATTCGGCGTTAACGCATCCATATTCGAAGCCTCCTCGCCAATCGAGTTGTATGATACCTGTATACTCTTCTCGATTTTATCATACTTCGAACCTGAAGGGGGTAACCAAAATTAGTCCCAATCATTTGACAGCCGCATATTCGCAGTTTTACAATTGCGTGAAGCGAGACTTATACGCACTCATCCGCTAAAACGAAAAATTTATTATTTAGAATAACGGAGGACATGATGATGAACAAACGTTCGCTCGCCGCCATGGCGCTTCTTATATCCGTCAGCTTGCTTAGCGCCTGCGGCAAAGATAAAGCCCCGGCCGGTTCGCCGGCACCGTCTGCGAGCCCCTCGGCCGCCGCATCCCAATCGCCGACCGCGAAACCGACGCCGACCGCCGGCTCCCCTTCGGCTTCGTCGTCCGTTTCGCCGAGCGCCAAACCTAGCGCCACCCCGGGCAAAAACGATGGCGTTCAGGTCATCGCCAAACCGGAAAGCATCACGGTGCTCGTAAACAAGCAAAATATGCTGCCCGACAATTACAATCCGACCGATCTCGTTTATCCGGACATCCCGTTTACGTTCAAAGAAAAGCTTGAGAAACGCAAAATGCGCAAGGAAGCGGCGGAAGCGATCGAACAGCTTTTTGCCGGCGCCAAGAAAGACGACATCAGCTTAGCCGGCGTTTCGGCTTACCGGTCGCATGCCACCCAAACGTCGCTGTTTAACAGCTACGTCAAAAAGGATGGCTTGGAGAAAGCGAAAACATACAGCGCCGTGCCGGGAACGAGCGAGCACGAGACCGGGCTTGCCATCGACGTTAGCGGAAGCGACGGTAAATGTGCCGCTCAGGACTGCTTCGGCGGAACGAAGGAAGCCAAATGGCTGGCCGAGCATGCGCATGAGTACGGCTTTATTATCCGCTATCCGAAAGGAAAAGATAAAATTACCGGTTACCAGTATGAGCCATGGCATATCCGCTATGTAGGCACGAAAATGGCCAAAGAGATCGCGGACAAAGGGAGCACGCTGGAAGAACATTTAAATGCCGTACCCGTGTCCAAGTAAAAGCGAAAGCGGTCGATCGGCCGCAGCAGCACCCAAATACGCTTCCAAGACACTGGTAAAGTTGGTGGAAGCGTATTTGTTTGCCGATTCGGCATTATTAAGCGACAACAGATGGGCATGAAAATGGAAATGACTGTCGGGATAGCTCCGTTCATGCCCTGCTCTGGGTCTTGATGGAAAAACTACAGCTAATTTCGCTTAAAACATGAAAAATCGGCATTTTGATGGAAAAACTACATGTATTTTCATTGATTTCATCCATAATAGCTGAAACGGATAAAATCAACTGCAGATTTTCCATCTAGTTTGTTCAGAAGCCGCGAAATCCGGAAAATAGATGTACATTTTCCAGTTACTATACCACTTGAAGGGAAAGAAGCTCGTTATGGGTAGCCTCTTTGCTGGTGAATACGCCAAAGCCCGAAGTCCTTTGCGGATAGGCTTCATTGGTATTCCCCCTACCGTCCAAAGAGCAAAGCACTACATCTATGCGATCGGCGTACCGTTCGCCACCTCTTCGTCGAGACGGAGCAGTACAACGTCACCTTCACCCGGCACGCCGCCCAGCACCAATACTTCGGATACGAAGCCGGCAATACGGCGCGGCGGAAAGTTGACTACCGCAACAACCTGCCGTCCGACAAGCGTTTCCGGCTCATACCTCTTCGTTATTTGCGCGCTTGATTTTTTGATACCCAATTCGCCGAAATCGATCTCCAGCTTGATCGCCGGAATTCTTGCCTCAGGAAACGGCTCGGCTTTCAGCACCGTACCGATGCGCATATCCAGCTTCATGAAATCCTCGATAACTGCCACTTTACTCGCTCCTGTCCCAACTTGATCATTTTTAGCTATGATAAATCGTGGAAAGCAGGTTTGCAACTCTTCCACCCGTACAGCCCCTCACTTTACTTCCGATAAAGCCGCACATTCGCGAAAAGCCATATGCTTGCAGCCCAAGCATTTTTGCCGGTCCAGCTTCGTAATGGCATAATCGATCGCTTCGCCGGTATGCTCGAAAAAGTGCTCCGGCCCGATCCGTTCGTACAAACCCGTTCTTTGCAAAACCTCTTTCGGCTGGGGCCGCACGCCCGATACGAGAACAATGCCGCCGTTCTTCTGGAAATCCTTCACCACGTTGGCCAAATTCGACTCGCCTGTCGTGTCCATGAACGGCACCTTCCCCATTCTTAGAAGCAGGATACCCGGCCGATAAGAAATCGTGCGCATAATGGAATGCTCGAACATTGCCGCAGCGCCGAAAAATAAAGCCCCATCCACCGTAAAAATGGCGATTTGCGGACAATCATGCCGGTCGTTCACGACGTGCGGCGCTACCTTCGCATGCTTGGAGGCCGGATCCGGCAAAACCTTAGCGACCGTTAGCATATCGCTCATTCGTTTGACGAATAGGACCGCCGCCAGAACCAAGCCGACCTCAACCGCCGTCGTCAGATCCGTCAACACCGTCAGAAAAAACGTGATCAGCAAAATGGCCGAATCTCCCGTTCTCGTCTTGAGCACATGGATAAAAGACTTTCGTTCGCTCATATTCCATGCTACGACCATCAAAATTGGCGCCATGCCAGCCAGCGGAATGGCCGAGGCAAACGGAGCGAACAGCAGCAGCACGATCAGCACGACGACGCCGTGAATCATGCCCGAAACGGGGCTGGCCGCACCGCTCTTAATATTCGTAGCCGTCCTCGCGATCGCGCCGGTAGCCGGAATCCCGCCGAATAACGGCGTAACGATGTTGGCGATCCCTTGCCCGATCAGTTCCCGGTTGCTGTTGTGGCGTTGTCCCGTCATGCCGTCGGCGACTACGGCAGATAAGAGCGATTCGATGCCCCCGAGCATCGCAATGACAAAAGCCGGCTGAATAAGCGTCATCATCCGGTCCAGCGTGATGTCCGGCAAATGAAAACCCGGAAGCGTACTCGGAATGGCGCCGTACGTCGAGCCGATCGTCGCGACCTTGCCGTCAAAAAACAAAACCGCAACGATACTCGACACGACAAGTCCGATGAGCGAGCCGGGCAGCTTCGGCAAAAAACGCGGCGTCGCCAAAATGATCGCAAGGCTGATAAGGGCCGTGATGACGCTGTACGGATTGATCCCCGTCAGGTGCATGCCGATCTCCTTCATGTTGGCAAGAAACCTTTCGTGCTTGGGAATGTCGGTCAGCCCTATGAAGCTCCCGATTTGCCCGGAGAAAATGATGACTGCTATTCCGGAGGTAAAGCCGATCGTAACCGGACGCGGAATAAATTTAATAAGCGCCCCCAGCTTGAAAATCCCCATCAGCACAAGCATCAGCCCTGCCAAAATCCCTGCGATCAGTAGGTTTTCATACCCGTATTGCATGACGATCGCAAATAGAATAGGCACGAACGCTCCCGTCGGCCCCCCGATCTGATACCTCGAGCCGCCGAGCAGCGAGATGAGAAAGCCGGCGATAATCGTGGTATATATGCCGTACTGGGGATTTACTCCCGCCGCAATGGCAAAAGCCATTCCAAGCGGAATGGCGATAATACCGACGATAAGTCCGGATAACAAGTCTCGGCGAAAATAATTGGCGTCATAGCCTTCAAATCTTCCCCGCAGCATCATTCGTAACCCTTCTTTTCATATATTTGATTATTTGAATATATGGAGAATATACACCCGACAATTTGTCCTTGTCAATGCTATTTTCATCCTCAAAAAAGAACCCCCATTTCCGATTGTCTGCGGAATTGGAGGCTCTTTGCGCAATAACCGGCGCCGGCTTGCTTATTCATTTCTCATATTTTCCAATAACGATATGGCATCGACCAAATGATTGTCGAAAATTTGCCGGGCAACCGTAAGCAGATCCTTAATAAGCGGATCCCGAAGCGAATAAATAACGGAAGTGCCCTCTTTCGTGCCGCTGACTACGTTCTTATTGCGAAGCACGGCCAACTGCTGCGATACGGCGGAGCCTTCGCTCCCCAGAATCGCCTGGAGCTCGTTGACATTTTTATCTCCTTCGCACAGCACTTCTAGAATTCGAATGCGCATCGGATGAGCCAAGGCTTTAAAAAACTCCGATTTAAACTGCTGGATTTCACGATTCATCTGCCCAAGCCCCTTAAAATCTGAAAATCTGAATATACAGAATATAATACCACATCGGGGATGCGAGTTGTAAAACAAACCTTTCTATGCATATAATACAGGTATATTCAAATAATCAGATATTTATCCACTGCCCGCTCGGGGTCAAAGTGAGGTGTGACGGCATGTCAGGTTCATTGAAATCATTCCAACCGAAGGAGCCCTTGCATCTAGTAACCAAGCATCAAGCAATCGATGCCGGTCTCGATTATCTCCACGGGGCCGGGGCCGATTTTATATGCAAAGTTTGCATTCCTAGCGGCGGTTCCTGCTGCACGGGCTGCTCTTTTTTGAACAACGGCGTCGGCTGCCAGCAGCGGAACACGAGCTGTACGGCTTGGTTATGCGGGTTTTTAAAATATATTTTCTACGAAGCGGGCTTGATCACGGAATGGGAGAGCTTCTGGGATCAGGTGCCGGGGCAGCAGTTCCGGGAGGACACGACTCCGCCGTCCTTCGTCGTTGACAGGATGCTGGAATCGCCGAAAATCCGTTTTTTATCCGAAGCGTTCGCCGAGGATTTGAAGGAGCAAATCGCTATTAACTACCCGTATTGGGTGCTTGAAATCAAAGAAACGCTCGACCGTTACGTCGACATGCTGATGGATTATACCGATCCGGAGATCAAAAGAAAAATCGAGAAAAAGCTGCGTTACGTTTTAAAAGATTTCAAAAATCTTCAGCTTGCATTGGAAATGCTGTAAATCAGCTGTCAGGCCGCCCCGAATACTTGACGGTTGGAGAAATAATAGGTGAACGCCGCGACGAAAAAGATCGTGACCATGGAGTAGAGCGTACGCTGCGTGCCTATAACCGATATTCCGGTCAGCAGAACGATAAAATCGATGACAAATATAAGGACTGCCGTCGGGATGCCGTTGCGCATCGACAGCATGAAGGCCAGCAAGTCGGTTCCCCCGGTATTGATGCCGTAGGCTAGCATTAAGCCGATGCCGGTTCCGATCAGGGCGCCTCCGTAAATCGCGTGAAGCATGATGGGGAGCGACAGCAGCTCGCTCAGCGGACTAAGTACATCGATCAAATAGGAAGAGATGAGAAAACCCGCGACGCTGCGCAAAAACAGCGATTTTTGATGAAGAAAAGCGAATAGAAAGATCGGCAAACTGGCAAAAATAATGCTGATCCCCGGTTTGAAGCCGAAAAAATATTTCATCAGAAGCCCGATTCCGATCATCCCCCCGTCAAGGAGCTTGTACGGAACGAGAAACAAATCGACCCCAACCGCGACGGCCAAGCTCCCGCTAACGACCGCAAGCGTCTTTGGCAATAACGACATTCATGATCCCCCCGCGCAGCACACTTGTCCTTTGTCATTATATGCGCAGGGCTTTGGGTTCCATGTCACAAACTAAAACTCGAGGTTTTCTTTATTAGACGCTGTCCCATCCTCAACAATCCGTTAACCGTCCTCAAATGACTAATCAACGGCCCTGCCCGTCCAGCGGACACAAACGATCGTGCGGTCGTCCTCGGGCTCCGAGCCGGCCCCGTGAGGGAGCTTTTCCATCAATTCGCGAAGCTGCTCGTCCAGCGGCATGCTGCCGTCCGTTTCCGAGAGCCGGCGCTCCCATTCGTCGAAGCCGTAAATCGTGCCGTCGGCATGCAGCGATTCGACGACGCCGTCGGAGTACATGATGAGCCGGTCGCCGGCTGCAAGCTTGTACTCCTCATGCAAATAACGCTCCTCTTCGTCTACGCCAAGCGGCATGGATGAGACCGGAAGCTCCTTCACTTCCCCGCTGTCGCTGACGACATAGGGGGCTAGATGCCCAGCGCTCGCATAATGCAGCCTCCCGATATCCAGCTCGATGAAAGCTAGGCCGGCTGTTACGAGCATTTCCCCTTGCAGCGTCTCCACAATTCTGCGGTTCAGCCTGCTGAGCACCTCGCCGGGCGTCCCTCCGCTTCTCACTTCCAGACGAAACAACGCCAAAACCGACGACATGATCAGCGCAGCCGGCATCCCCTTGCCGATCACATCCCCGACGAGTACGGCCAATCTCCGTTCATCGAGCTTCATCCAATCATAGAAGTCGCCGCCCGTCTCCAAGCTTTGCTCGCATAACGCCGAGCAGAGGAAGGTGCCGTCTCCCTGCAGCGGCGGCGGCAGCAGCTTTTGCTGAACGCTTGCGGCAAGACGAAGCTCCTTCGTCAAATCCTCGTACGCTTTTTCGGTATGTGCCTGCAGCTCGTTGAACGCCTCGGCAAGACGCCCCGATTCGTCCAACGACACGATCGGTATTTTACGGGGGACGCCGCGCTTCTCTGCCTGCAATGCGAACAACCGCCCGGTCAGCAGCCGAACCTCCCGGCGAAATTGCAGCAGCGGCAGCAGCAAACTCCCCAATCCGAAAAAGAAAGAAACGCCTGCGACGACCACAAGCTGGTTGAAATCGAGAGGCTCGCCGCTGAATGTTTTTTCGGCTATCGTTTGCAGTAGCGAAAGGATCGTTAGCAGCAAACAAGAGAAAAACGTCAGCAGCAGCATCCGTTGAAACGATTTGCCGGGTTGATCGGGCAATTTGACGGCGTTTAGCCGCATCAGGAAAGGACGCAGGCTGGCTCGGCTGCTGGTGTACAGCAAAACGGCGAGCATAAGCGCAAGGCTAAGCTCGTGAAGCATGGTCGTGAGCAAATACCATCGTTCTTCCGAAGAACGGAGTAAATGTCCGAACCCTTCGGCGCCGTAATCGAATACATGAAACGCAATCGTAAAAAACACCGAAATCCCCATAATGGCCCAAAATATGTCCACGGGAAAACGGAGCAGCCTGCGAAACGCTTCCTCTCCCGATACGTTCGACTTCCGGCCGTTCGCATAGGCGATTATTTTCCGCAGACGATACCAGGTAAAGAGGAGAAGCATAAGCACGAAAAGCAGAACGGATATAAGCAGAAAAGGAATCGTCGTGTACAGCATTTCTTCAAGCCGGATTTGAAGCCCGTATAGATTCGTGAACATGATGAAGCTTATCCCTGCAAAAAGCGAGAGCGAATAAAGCCCAAAAAAACGCAGCATTAACGAGCCTTCTTTTCCCGTTCCCTCCTTGTTCACGCCCTTCCCCCTCTCTTCTTTCCTTAATCCGTCCGTTTCTCACACGCTTGTCCTTCAAACGCTCCCTGCCGCCGTCTACGTACGGTGCCGCAGTTCGGCCGTAACCGCCGGACGACCTTTTGAAGCGCCTTCACCGCTCCGGGCAAAAACGAACCGGCTTCCCGGCTCCACGGAAATATACGCCGGAGGAATCGGACCGGCCGGCGCATATCCGAGAAGAGGGCTATTCCATGATGCCGATTGCGCGGCATCGATCCCGCGCGCCCCGTCCGAGCAGCACAGCGTAAAGTCTCCCAATGCTCCCGCTTCGACGGCGCCCGTACGCGCATCGACCATGCACAGGCCTACTGCCGCAGGCATCCCGGCCGGAAGCGCGTCGGTAAAATGGCTGCGAAGCCGCTCCAGAACATCGCCGGCGCTTCCGCCGCTGCGAACCTCCGCACGGACAAGCACAAGAAGCGCGGAAATGACCAGCGCCGCAGACATTCCGCTCCCCTGGACGCTGCCTACCACCAAAGCCGTTCTATCTTCATCAAGGGGAATCGCATCGTACAAATCGCCCGTTGCCTCCCCGGCGTCTTGTACGGCAAACGATACGGCCAACGAAGGAAGCATCAGCTCCCGCTCCGGCAAAAGCTGACGAAGCACGCCCCCTGCTAACCGAACGTCTTTTTCCATTTGTTCATATTCGAGGTTCAGCCGCGTTTGCAGCGCATTAAACGCCGAAGCAAGCTTCCCCGTCTCGTCGCCGGCCGCGAGCGGAATACTCCGAAGCAATTCCTCGCGCGGCTTATGCAGCAATCTGCGCAATTCCCCGACGATCCCGTTCAATTCTTTAAAAAATACGCGCGCCACCGTTACGAACAACACCGTCCCAAGCCCTGCCGCAGCCAATACAATCGTCATAAAAACGCCTATTTCAAGCGGAAGGCCTTCCGCAGACCGGTCGTATGCATACCAAATGATCCGTATCCCCGCAAACGCAACAACGCAGCAAAAGGAAACGGCCAGCGGCCGAACGAAGGTATAAAAACGCACATCAGGCATTTCCGTAGTTTGGAGTTTTCTGGCATAACGCCGGAGCAGCAGCTGCAGCAGGCAATAATGCGCTAATCCGAGCAAAAGCATAGTAGAGAGGTTAAAAAGCGTGCTTTTGCCATATTCCAGCCAAAAATCGCTTTCCGCAGCTCCCGCCGACCTGCTTCTGATAAATTGCGCCAGCTGCGAAACGGCCGTGCCGTAAGCGGCAACAATTACGAACGCCTCGGCGGGAAACCGGTTTAAGCGGTTCCATAACCCGGCCGGACTCCCCTTGCTTCCCATGGCCAACCAGCGGCGTACGGGTCCCAGACGAACATACGCATAAGCGAACAATATAATCAATAGCCCCGAATAACCGATGACGGCAGCCAGTGCGCTGATCCACGCCTCTTCGCGGGAGAATCGGGAAATGTACGCATTGGATAAAAAGGTGCCCCCGCCCCCCGCCGCAGCGATACTTATAAAAATAGTCGACAATTTTCGCAACAGCACATAGTCCGCACGAATCAAAATGATGCTCCCTTCCGCTCGAACCTCAGCGATTAATAGGTTGCCGCGAGCGATTTTATCCGGTCATTAGTCCTTAATGCTTACTATATCAGGAAGCCGCTGAACCGAGTAGTAGGGAACCGCATGAAGTTCCGGAAACGTTCGTCCTTCGAACTACTGCGGAGCACGACACGCGCGCCGTAACGCTCGATCACTCCGACGCCCGGCACGCGCCAACGCGAAAAAAGCCCGCATATTGCGGAGCTTGAAAGGCGCGTTGCGACGCTCGATAACCCCGTCTCCCCGCACACGCCAACGCGAAAAAAAGCCCCGCATACTGCGGAGCACGATACGCGCGCAGTAACGCTCGATAACCCCCGTCTCCCCGCACACGCCAACGCGAAAAAGCCCCGCATATTGCGGAGCTTGAAAGGCGCGTTGCGACGCTCGGTTACTTCGCTTCGACTTTGCGCAATCTTCCGAGCTCAAGCACGATCGCATCCATTTCGCTGACGCTGAATGTGCTTTTGCTGTTTACATGATCGTAAATGTCCTTCAAATCTTCATACAGCTCAAAATCGAAATGATCCGGCTTGATTGCGGCACCGGTAGCCACGCGCAGCTTCGTCTTGATCGCCTCGATCATGAAGGCCGCGTTTTCGATCGTTTTTTGCGATAAATCCATTCTTCGTCTCATCCTCTCTCCATCTGTTCGCTTTCCCCATTGTACCACGTTTATGCGAAAATAACCCGCTTAGCGGCAAGCCCGTTCCACTCGGTCAAGACAAAGCCCCCCGCCGCCTAACAACCGGAAGGGAGCTTACCGGAAGTGCCGAAGAGCTTCGGGTCACGCCGTTTTCTTCTGGATGACAAGCTGATTTGTGTTCAGCACGAAACCGATATACGTTCCGAGCGCGCCGAATACGAGATGCACGATATTGTCGGAAAGCGCCAGGTGCATGAGCCCGAACAACTCCGGCACGAAAAAACCGAGGATGCCGAGCAGCAAATAGGCGATCCCGCTGATTTGCGTGTAGCGCAAAGCCCAGCCGGGCAGTACCGATGCGGCAATGCCGGTGATCCCGATCAGCAGATGAAACACATTATGCGCCGTATGCAGGTGAAGAATGCCGAACAAATCCTGGACGAAAAAACCGATAACGCCAATTACCGTAAAAATACTTCCGATCCAGCGCGCGTAAATCCGGTCCAAAATGAAACGCCTCCTTCGCTTGTCTTGAATCTCCGCATGTCCCGCGGTTCGATCCTAATACAAGCTTATGAGGAGGCATCGTTCAAACATGCTCATTCGGCTGTAAAAAAGATCATGACCGCCCGTTCATCCTACGTCAGGATCTCCCGATTCCTTCGCATAAATTGTTGATGTGGTCCTCCGCCATTTTCTTGACTTCGCTATAGGTTTGCCCGTAATGAATCGTATACGTGATGAATCCGTGCATCGACATGAACAAGCTCCAAGGAAGCGTATACATCTTGTGTTGAGCCTCTTTCCGGCTGCCGATAATACCGCGAACGACCGAAGCGAACAAATCGAGGCATTGCGCTTGCTCGACGCGCGAATGCTTGCGAAGCTCGGCGTCGTTGATCAAAAACATAATTTCATAATGATGCGGATTTTCGATGCCGAATTTGATAAACTCCGTCATCAGCCGCTTCAGCTGGCCGATATCGCCCACGCGGCTCCCCTTCAGCATCTCCCGCTGCTTGGCCAAAATCATGGAGAAGTCTTCCTTGACCATGGCATAAAACAGTTCCGCTTTGTCTTTAAAATGATAATACAGCGCGCCATGGCTGTACCCCATTTCCTTGGCGATGCTGCGCATCGTCAAATCCCGATAGCCATGCTTCGCGAACAGTACGGCCGCTTCCTCGAGTATTCGTTCCCTGCTGAGCTCCTGATCGACGCTTCTTCTTGGTGACATGCTTCTTGTCCCCTCTCGCAAACGCTAGCCCGGCAGCGTCTCATGGTCGATATATCGGGCTTCGCCTTTCAAAATCGTCGCCTGTCCCTGCGTCAAATCGGTCATCCAGGCGATAAAGCGATCCGCTTCCTCTTCAAGCGGCAAACAGGCCAGCGTCACCTTGTCGGTAAATGCCGTTTCCCCCATAAGCGTTTGACGCGATCGCAGTTCATTTTCCACTTTGCCGTGCCACGTATATTCGATGGCGACCAGCACCTCGCGGTGAAGCACCCGATACACGGGATCCGCCGCCTCGAGTCCGACTACGGCTCCATCGGTGTAAGCCCGGATGAGACCGCCCGCTCCGAGCATAATGCCGCCGAAATATCGGGTGACGACAACCGCGACATTTTTCAGGCCTTGGTGCTTGATGACTTCCAAAATCGGCTTGCCGGCCGTTCCGCTTGGCTCGCCGTCGTCCGATTGCTTCTGGCACTCGTCCCGCTGGCCGATGACGTAAGCGGAGCAGTTGTGCGTGGCGTTCCAATGCTCTTTTTTGATCGCTTCGATAAAGGCGACCGCTTCCTCCTCGGAGGCGACAGGTTTGGCATGTCCGATAAAACGCGATTTTTTAATGACGATTTCCGCATTCCCGTAACGTTTGACCGTTTTGTAGCTCGCGAGCATGCTTTCCCTCCCCTCGTTTACGTGAATGTATTACAGTATGTGCCGGGCACACGGCCACGAGGCTCCCACCGTCCGGTGTATCGCCCATTTCATAGGGAAGAGCGGCACATCCTGCGACGCGCCGCCTCGTCTTACCGCTAAAGTTCCGTACGTTCCCGTACCGTTATTTCGTCAGCCGAGCTTCCAGCTCCGCTTTTTCTTTCTCGAAGCCCGGTTTGCCCAGCAGCGCGAACATATTTTTCTTGTACGCCTCGACGCCCGGCTGATCGAACGGGTTGACGCCGAGCAGGTAGCCGCTGATGCCGCAAGCCTTCTCGAAGAAATACACCATGTAGCCGAACGTGTAAGGCGTCATGTCCGGCAGCGTCACGATCAGATTCGGCACGCCTCCGTCCGTATGGGCGAGCATCGTGCCCTCGAACGCTTTCTTGTTGACGAAATCCATCGTCCGTCCGCTCAAGAAATTAAGTCCGTCCAGATTGTCCGCATCGGTGCCGATGACGATCTCTTCGGATATCTTGTCTACTTGAATGACCGTCTCGAACAAATTGCGGTTGCCTTCCTGGATAAACTGGCCCATCGAGTGAAGATCCGTCGAGAAATCGACTGCAGCGGGGAAAATCCCCTTATAGTCCTTGCCTTCGCTTTCGCCGTACAACTGCTTCCACCATTCCGACACAAAATGAAGCGAAGGCTCGTAATTGACCAAAATTTCCGTCGTTTTGCCCTTGCGGTACAGCGCATTGCGCACGGCCGCATACTGATAGCATTCGTTCTCGCTAAGCTCAGGGTTTGCGTAACGCTCGCGGGCGTCCGCCGCGCCTTGCATCATGTCCCCGATGTTGATGCCCGCTACTGCAATCGGCAGCAAGCCGACCGCTGTCAGCACGGAGTAACGGCCGCCCACGTCGTCCGGGATGACGAACGATTCGTAGCCTTCCGCCGTCGACAGCTGCTTCAGCGCGCCTTTGGCGCTGTCCGTCGTCGCGTAGATGCGTTTGCGCGCCGCTTCCTTGCCGTACTTGTTCTCCAGCACCTCGCGGAAAATGCGGAATGCGATCGCAGGCTCGGTCGTCGTGCCCGACTTGGAGATGACGTTGACCGAGAAGTCTTTCCCTTCCAGCAGCTGCAGCAGGTGCGTTACATATGTCGAGCTTATGTTGTTGCCGACAAAGTAAATTTCCGGCGTCTTGCGTTTATCCTTCGGAAGCAGGTTGTAGAACGAATGCGACAGCATTTCGATGGCCGCCCGCGCTCCCAAATAAGAACCGCCGATCCCGATGACGACAAGCGCGTCCGAATCCGCTTGAATCCGTTTAGCCGCCTGCTCGATCCGTCCGAACTCTTCTTTATCGTATGCGACGGGCAAATCCACCCAACCCAGGTAGTCCGAGCCCGCTCCCGTTTGTTCGTGAAGCTGGCCGTGCGCCGTGCGTACCGCCGCCGTCAAATAGTCGACCTCATGCTGTCCGATAAACGGCAGCGCTTTGCTGTAATCAAAGCTTAATTTGTTCCCCATGCGGAAAGCTCCCCTCGTCTAACCGATATTCTCTGATTCCCATTATCCGTATGGCCTTACAGGCCATGTTATATCAACAAGCATAATGGCTTCCCTACCGAAATGCAAGTTCCCTCGACAGGTCCGTCATGGTAAAATGATACCGAGGTGATACCATGAAAACGATCGGATTTATCGGCCTCGGAACGATGGGAAAACCGATGGCCATAAACCTGTTGAAAAACGGTTACAACGTGACCGTCTACAACCGCTCTCCGGAAAAAATGGACGAGCTGGCGCTGCTTGGAGCCGATACCTCTTCCTCTCCTGCAGATCTGGCACGTTCGGTAGAAGTCTTATTTACGAATGTGAGCAACGATCAAGCCCTGCTTGACGTCATTTATGGCGCATCGGGCGTATTGGAAGGCACGCATCCGGGTCTGACGGTTATCGACTGCAGTACGGTCGCCCCCCAGACAAGCAGACGCATTCATGAAGAACTGGCATCGCATATGGTCGACTTTCTCGATGCGCCCGTTACCGGAAGCAAGCCAGCGGCGGAAGCCGGCACGCTTGTCTTTATGATCGGCGGGAACGCCGAGGTGTTCGAAGAGAATCGCGATTTGTTCGATGCC
This sequence comes from Paenibacillus contaminans, assembly GCF_003285015.1. Lineage (GTDB taxonomy): Bacteria > Bacillota > Bacilli > Paenibacillales > NBRC-103111 > Paenibacillus_V > Paenibacillus_V contaminans. The sequence goes on from NZ_QMFB01000005.1 coordinate 378,701, forward strand.
CTCGGCAGCAAAATGCTGTACATGGGGCCGTCCGGCTCCGGATCCTCCTCCAAGCTCGCGCATAATACGATGGTCGGCATCAATGCGGCGGGACTTGCCGAAGGCTTGTCGATTGCCGTCAAATCGGGACTCGACCCCGAAATGTTTTTGGAGATCGTACTGGCAGGCAGTGCGAACAGCAAGCAAGCCGAGCTGAAGGGCAGCAAAATTATCGGACGCGACTTTTCCAATCAATTTTCGCTGCAGCTGATGCTGAAGGATTTGCTCCTCGCCTCGCAGCTGACGCAGCAATTCCAGCTCCCCTCGCCGATGCTGAACAGCGCCGCGGCTTTGTTCCAGATGGGTCTGGCGAAAGGGCTCGGCCCGCAGGATCTATGCTCGGTCGTGCAATGCTACGAGGATTGGATGCAGGAGAAAATCGAGCCCAAGCAAGCCGACGAGCCTTCCGGCGACGACGAATCGGCAGCCGCTCCCGACACCAAGGAACGCCGCCGCAATACGCGAATCAGCTTGAATATCAAGCTGCAGCTGTCCGTCTATCAATGGGAGCAGGAGGGCTCGTTCTCCGGCCAGAACATTGAAGGCAATCTGGTCGATTTATCCGAAAGCGGTTTGCAAATCGTCTCCCGATTCCCGCTTGCGCGCGACATGTTCATCGTCATTCACTTTCCGAAGGAAGCCGATTTGCCGCCGATTACCGGCAAAATCATCCGGATCGAATCGAAAAACAACGAATTCCGCTACGGCTGCATGATGTCCGGCCTGCCGCCGTACATCCGCATCAAGCTGGAAGATTACATTAAGCAGCATTCGAGCGAGCAAGCGTAACCCGTATACTTCTCGGTGCGGATTCGGAAACACCCCGCTTACGCCAAACAGGACAATTCTCGGCATCCGCCTTGAAGAATTGTCCTGTGTGTTTTTTTGCTGTCGCGCCGGAACATAATAACCTTTTCCTCACTATCAATGAGTCTAGGCTAACTGTTCTCATGGTAAAACCGCCTTTTGCGCTTACCAATGAGGAGAATCACACTAATAATGTCCTTTTCGAAAAAAGCGACTTCGTAAGCATACGCTGGGACGCGCGTTTACCGTCGAATACAAATAAAGCCCTTCAAGTTAGAAACTTGAAGGGCTTCGGAAGGCGGCTTCTACTTCGCCGCTTTATATTCTTCTTCTATTTTGCCTCGTAAAATAACTGTCCCGTGCTTGGCGTTCGTCAGAGCCGGCTTCTCCGAGTGTTTCACCTTGCGAACGATTTTAATAGGCTCTTTACTATGGTTGCCGCCAAATATTCGATCGATCAAGTTTAGCATCCCGAATCGCCTCCTTTAGCTATATTTTACGACAAATTGTACCAGCTTGTCCATATGACCCAACATGGTAAACGGTTTCACGATCTGTTCCCATTCGCCGATATGCGCTTCTACATCGACGGGATCGGCTATGGCGATCAAGCAGCCCAATCCCAACGTTCCGCTATTTCTTATGAAAAGCAAGGTATCCGAATCCGTATGATCAAAATGGCTCTTAACCTCTTGCCAAATCGGATAGGTAAGCTCCGTCTCGAGAAATTTGGCTATCGCCTTCGTATCCATCCGCTCCTGGTCGATCGAACAGGCACGCCCCCAACGCCACCCCGTCAACTTGTGATTGCCTCGCGAGTTCACGACAAGCACCGCACGTACGTCCGCTCTTTGAAGCTGAAATAAATTGCATACATCGTCAATCAGGGCATCGAATAAGCCGGTTATTTTTTCGTACTTTAATTCTTTGGACGCTTGGCGGTTATTAACGGCTTCCTTAACCTCCGCAATCATTCTCTCATAATTGTTGCGGGACCGGTAAGGCACTGCCGCCGGTGTTTTCGCTTTGATCCGGTTGAAAATAAATGCAGCCGCAAACGCCAACATCGAGCCATAAATCAGAAGCAGTACCGTAAATTTAGCTCTGCCCGCAAGCGCGCCTTCCGCCTTCCACTCCGCCAAAAGCTTAAACGGCTTCGAGAGCCAGTCGTTTAATGCGAACGTCTCTTCAAGTAACGCCGGCACCATAATAATGATAGCGGCAATAATCAGCCTGCCTATTATTGTTCCGATTAGAGCTTGTCCGAATCTCTTCATTTTCCCGGCGTTCCTCCTTTTTACACTTTTACTATACAGTTGTAAAGTTTTCCAAGCAACAAGAAAACCCCTAATCGTTTAGGGGCTTCGACATGGCCTTATTGTTTTCCCCGCAAATAAGCGGTACCGTGGGATGCCGGCGGCAGCGGTTTATTGGCCTTCATCTCAAATTGAAAAAGCTCTTGGCGCGATGAGCTATGAATCTTCCTCCGATTGCTTATCGTGAGATGAAGGTTACTCTTTTTCTTTTTTCCGAACATGTTTATTCCCCCTCATCTCTATCATGGTCAAACGACCTGACTTCTATAACATCTGAGAGAGTAGGCTGCAAAAGCGATGAGAAGGCTTTATAGCCGCCGATTTGGTGCTTCGAGGTAACCGGCTGCGCCGTCAGCTTCATCCAAACCGAAACCGGAGCCGCCGCTCAAGTCGATAGACCCATCCGACGGGTCGGGTCGGGTTTGGGTTTGGGTTTGGGTTTGGGTTTGGGTTTGGGTTTGGGTTTGCGTTTGGGTTTGGGTTTGGGTTTGGGTTCGAGTTGGGTCGGGTCGAGTCGGGTCGGGTTTGGGTTTGGGTTTGGGTTCGAGTTGGATCGGGTCGGGTCGAGTCGAGTCGGGTCAGGCAAATCGGTTTCCCGATTACAAAAGTCAGACACGCGGAAGAGACGGAAGCCTTACATGCTGCACCGTCATCCTTGGCGATGAATTGGAGCTTTCTCTCCCTTATATTCCCCACTGCCATTCTGTCGCTCGTCGTTTGCATTTGCTGCAGTCCGGTTTTGCCCGCTTGAAATCGACTCTGGGTTCTTTCCCTTGCCTGGAGTCCGAAAATGCCCGCTTGCAGTGGCTATTTGACTAGACATACCGGTAAATCCGCTCTCCAAGCAGGTGGAATCGGACTACGGCGTAAGGAGGTACTCGATTCCCTGCTCCAAGCGGGCAAAATCGAGTTCCAGCATAAAGGATCTCCATTCCATTCGGTTCGATGAATCGCTTTGACGACCGACGGCATAAGCACCAAGACTGCTTTGTCCGAACGCCGCAAATACAGCCCAACGAATTGTTGAACCGAGTCATCCAAAAACGAAGGTTTTCTTAGAAGCTTATTTCCGGGTATTTCGGACGCCTCGTCGATCGCACAAATCGCTGACGCCCCAATAAATAGAAAAAAGCTGCCGCAGCAGCCTTCATAGCAAGTCCGGAAGGAAACCGTTATGGCCCGGACCGGGTATCCTTATTTTTTTGATCCAGCTTTCGCGATATCTCTCTCAGTACGGTTACAATATTCGTCAGTGCAAGAAGAATAAAACCAAGCATGATGAAAGTGACGATTTCTCCCGTAAAGAAAGCTACCACGCCCAGTATTAGTGCATAGAACGGATAAACAAACGTCTTCATCTTTCCATCCCCCCGGTCATTGTTTAAGATAGATTTCCATGCTCCCGCTCATGCCAAACGGAATATGTTCGTCTCCCGATCTTACGAATCCCTTCAACTCTATCGAAGGATGCTCGTAATCGAGCAAATCCGATTGCCCGAATACTTCTTTGATCGGGGCGAAAATATTGTAGACGACTTTCTCGCCTTTTTGCAGCTTGATCGGTTTGTTGGTGTCCGTTTTCCCCTCGAGCTTAAACGGATTGCTTTTCGTTCCGTTCTGGTGCTTGATAGGAAAAGCAAGGTAAAAGCTGATGTATTCGATCGCCGCGTTTCCTTTGTTTTCAATTTCAATGTCGTACAACTTGAATTCATTGTTCGACTGGGAATTTATTAACTTCATTGTAATATTCTTATCGTTGAACGGAACAATCTCCTGCTCGGACGAGCATCCGATCAAACCGGCTAAAATAACAGCCACCAACAAAACTTTGACGCTTTTGCTCATAAACTCTCCTTTCGAATCAAGCAAGTTCATTCCATGTTACCATATTTAGGAATATGTGTGTCTATTAAAAAATAAAGAACGGAACGAATCTAGAATTCGTTCCGTTCCCGTTCTCCGGACAAATTCCCCGCAATTTGATCGCTTGCGAGAACAACGTGTTATGATCTTTGCCGGGGAGCGGCCGCTTCTTGGGATATAGTAATTTTTTTCATATTATTTTTGGAGTTTTTTTACTGGACTTGGCGCGTATAAGCAAAAAAGACGGCAAGCGCCGTCTAATCGAATATCAAGCTATTTTGCTCCGGATAATCCCCTAATCTAGAATTTCACCAGCCCGTCAATGTCGACCGGCTGTCCCGTGCGAATCGAAATGTTGCCGGCAATACCCGTCAAGATCGACATCGCTCCGTCCACATGGGACGCCGCGCGGTTCAAGCGGTCTTCCGCCGGCACGCCGAAAATGTCGTTCAGCATAACCGTGTCGCCGCCGCCGTGGCCGCCGATGCCTTCCTCGATCTCGACCTCATACGGCGCTTCGAACATCGGATAAACCATAATTGTTTTATCTTTCACTTTGCCGTCGTCCTCGCTTCGGCCCGCTGCGATAATATGGGAAGCTTCGACCACGTTAACCTCGATTCTGCCTTTGCTGCCGTTAAACACGACGCGGAAGCCTTCCCAAGGCAAGTAAGCGTTGAGCGAATAAGTCAAAATCGCATTGCTCCGGTACCGGACCATAACGCCGAGCGTGTCCTCGATCGTGATGCCTTCACCGAAAACGCTTTGATCGCGGTGATAGCCATCTTCATGCTCCGCATTCAGATACAGCTCCTTGAGCTGTTCGTTGCGGTCCAAATGGATGGCAAAAAAATCGTCTTTCGCCGCCTCGCTGCCGTGCGCCCTCTCGTAAAATTGCGTGACGCCGCGTTTCGCCGCATTTTCTTTGCCGTAAAAGTTAAGTCCGCCCATCGCAAAAACCGATTTCGGCTGCGAGCCCAGCCAGAAGTTGACGAGGTCGAAATGATGCGTCGACTTATGCACCAGCAGACCGCCGCTGTTGGCCTTATCGCGATGCCATCTGCGGAAATAATCCGCGCCGTGCCGAGTGTTGAGCAGCCACTCGAAATGCACCGAGAACACGTCGCCGATCGCGCCGTCCGCGATCAACTCGCGAACCTTCGTATTATGCGGAGCGTAACGGTAGTTGAACGTAACCCGCAAGCTGCGCCCGGTCCGGCGCTTCGCATCCAGAATCGCTTGGCATTTTTCCTCATCCACCGTCATCGGTTTCTCGGTAATGACGTCGCAGCCGAGCTCCATCGCCCGGATGATATACGTATGATGCGTCCGGTCGACGGTCGAAACGATGACGACGTCCGGCTTTTCGGCCGCGATCATTTCGTCGAACCTGTCTTCCTTATAGGTCGGGATCGGGCGAAGCCCGTGCTCCTTCTCAAGCAGCCTGTTCGCGTAATCCATCCGCGTTTGATTGACGTCGCAGAACGCGACAAGCTCCGCCGTCTCCCTATAGTCGCGCGCTACCGCATTGACGAACATATGCGAACGCCCGCCCGTCCCGACGAGCGCGTATTTTTTCTTGGCCATGTCCGGCACCTCCGCCCTTTTATTCGAGTTGCTAATCCTCAATAAAACTATATTCAGATTAGCGCAATATAAGCAATTAAACTATGCCGATATTGCCGTTATTCGGATAAAAGCTTGCATATCTTGCTGCCAAAATAGCTGTTTATTTGCTACAATAACGGTAACTCGAAGTACAAAAGGGGACTGCACGATGGCCGCGGATTTCGAATTTCACCGCAACAAAGTAGCCGGAGCGATGTCGATGCCGGCCAACCATTTTCACGATACATACGAAATCTACTATTTATGCTCGGGGGAGCGGTACTACTTCATCAAGAACAAAACCTATCACGTGAAAGCCGGCGATATCGTCTTCATCGGCAAAAACGAGCTGCACAAAACGACGGAAGCGAACCGGATCGCTCATGAGCGGCTGCTGATCAATTTTCACGAACGCTTCCTGGCGCCGGCGTGGGAGCAGGAAAGCGTCAGCTTACAGCTTCCTTTTCAAAGCGCCGGCCATGTGATACGCCTTGCGGAAGACGACCGGCGGACCGCCGAAGCGCTCCTTCTCGGCATCGAACAGGAAATGAACGCCCGAAAGCAAGGAGCTGCGCTTTATATCAAAGCCCTGCTGACCCAGCTGCTAGTCTTTTGCTCGCGTTTGACGACGGCGTCCGGCATCGACTCGGTGGAGCGTACGGGGCCGCAGGAGCGGAAAATCAACGAAATCGTCGCCTATATCAACAGCCGCTTCGATGATCCGCTCAGCCTGCAGCATATTTCCGAAAGGTTCTTTATTTCGCCCTATCATTTCAGCCGGTTGTTTCGCGACATCACCGGCTTTACGTTCATCGAATATGTGAACAACGTTCGCGTAATGGAAGCCCGGCGGCTGCTCCGCGAAACCGCCATCCCCGTCACCCGCGTTGCCGAGCAAGCGGGCTTCGACAGCATCGCCCATTTCGGCCGGGTTTTCAAGCAGATCGCGCGCTGCTCGCCGACCGCTTACCGGAAAAACGAGCGAGTGCAGGCGGACGGATAAGGACGAAATCCATATAAGCCTGAAATGTCGGCTTGTTTCCCATTCCTCCGCGGACCGTATCGAGCCAAATAGGCCGGAATTGTCGGCCTATTCCACGCCGCTGGCTCGATCGAGCCAAATAGGCCGGAATTGTCGGCCTATTTCCACGCCGCGGGCCGGGTCGAGTCAAATAAGCCGGAAGTGTCGGCTTATTTCCACGCCGCGGGCCCGATCGAGCCAAATAGGCCGGAATTGTCGGCCTATTTCCACGCCGAAGGCCCGATCGAGCCAAATAGGCCGGAATTGTCGGCCTATTTCCACGCCGCGGGCCGGGTCGAGTCAAATAAGCCGGAAGTGCCGGCTTATTTCCACGCCGCGGGCCGGATCGAGTCAAATAAGCCGGAAGTGCCGGCTTATTTCCACGCCGCGGGCCGGATCGAGTCAAATAAGCCGGAAGTGCCGGCTTATTTCCACGCCGCGGGCCCGATCGAGCCAAATAGGCCGGAATTGTCGGCCTATTTCCACGCCGCGGGCCGGGTCGAGTCAAATAAGCCGGAAGTGTCGGCTTATTTCCACGCCGCGGGCCCGATCGAGCCAAATAGGCCGGAATTGTCGGCCTATTTCCACGCCGAAGGCCCGATCGAGCCAAATAGGCCGGAATTGTCGGCCTATTTCCACGCCGCGGGCCGGGTCGAGTCAAATAGGCCGGAAGTGTCGGCCTATTTCTTCGCCTGCTCACCCCTCCACTACGGCCATCGGTTCCCCGTTGACGTACACCGTTTTGTTCGGAATGCGGCGCAGCGCCTCGTCCCCCCACTCGACCTCCAGGCCGACCGATTCCGGCAGCGTGACATGGCAGGTCCAGGAATGCGGATCCTCCCGCTTCCACGAGACGCCGATTCGCCCGTAAGACGATACCGCCGTTCCTTCCGCCCATTCCAGATCGAAAACATGGGGCCGCAAACGTATCTTTCCGTTCCCCGCATCTTCAAGAACATCGACACCTAGAACGGTTTGTGTCAGCATATAAGTCGGCGCCGCTCCCCACCCATGGCAGTGGCTGACCGGTACGTCATCGCGCAAATACGTCGGGGTGTTGCCCTGGAACCGGTGCGGCACCGTACAGGCGGGCGAAGCTGGATCGAACGTTTCCCACCAGGTCGTTGCCCCCCGGTTCAGCATTTCGCCCCAGTAGCTTCGAATCGTATTCGTAAAATCCTCCCCGGCGCCGTTCTGAGCGAGCATCTCCAATACGAAGCATTGGAAAAACGGGCTTTTAACCGGAACGATCGCATTGCGGCTCTCCTGATGCTCCTTATACCGGATGAACTCCGCATAAGTCATCACATCGCACCAAACAGCCAGCACATTCGTTTGCAGCGAAGCGAGCTCCGACTTTCCGCCGTCCGTCACGCAATCGACAAAGCCCCGTTGCTCCTCGTCCCAACAATGGAGACGAATCGCCCGCTTCAGCTCTTCCGCCTTGGCGGTCCAAGCGTTTCCGCAATCGTCCAGCTCCAGCTCCGCGGCGATCTCCGCCAAGCCGAGCAGCGCCTTGCGATGAACACAGCTGATTGCCGTTACGCGCTCCCGCCGGTCGATATGCGGCGCCCAATCCACGAAGCTGTACCCTGCCGCATGCTCTCTATGGTGATAAAGGCCGTGTTCATCCTCATGCCGCCCGAACCATTTGAAGACCTTCACAATATTCGGCCATACGGTCTTAATAAACGGCTCATCCTTCGTATATTTCCAATAATCGCACACCGCCAGCAGCCAATAAGCGCAAAAATCGGGCATCACGGAAGGATTCGATTCCGGTCCGGTAGCCGGAATCGAGCCGTCCGCGTTTTGGATGCGCGCACCCTGCAGCAGCGATTTTCTGACCAGCGCCGTATCTCCGAACAGCGGGTAAATGACCTTCGCCATAACGAGCTCGTCCGCGACCCATAACGCTTTTTCGCGCCATGGGCAATCTTCGAGATGTTCTTGGCTGTTCAGCAAAACCGTCTCTTTGCCGACTTCCCATATCCGGTTCAACAGCGGATCGCTGCATCGGAATTGCCCGATTTCCTCGAACGGATAGCGGACATGCTCGATCCCGCAGCTCTCCAGGACGACAGGCTCCGGGCAAGCATGGAAAGTAAGCTGCATATAACGAAACGCGCGGCGGCCGAACGACGTCCAATCGTTCGCGCCCGGTTTGAGCAAAATCGTATCGACATGGTCCACGTCAAGCGATTCGCCGTAGCGGATGTCGACTGCGCCTCCTGCCGGAGCCGTCAAACGCAGATACGGATAACCGACAACCTCCCGCTCAAAATCGAAAACAAGCCCCGGAAAGGAGCCGGGAGCCGACGCATCGATCGTCGTGTCGGATAGCCGATCCGCCCGATAGTCCGCCGCAGTCGATATCCCGCTAATCATTCCTTTATTCGCATCGATGCGGACAAGCGAGGCAGGCTGCAGCAGTTCGCGGTGCAGGAACGGAATTTCCCTCGGGATCGGCTGTGCAAGCGGAGCACCTCCATCGGCAGCATCAGCCGTAGGCTCCGCAAAATGCCATTCCGAATCGTCGTAAGCCGGCTCCCGCCACTCGTCCTCGCTGCCTGTAATGTATATTTCTTTAAAACCGCCCCATCTGCTGATCCGCGACGTATTTTGCACCCAACGGGGGGATTGGCGAACGCGCCAGCTTGCATCCGTAACGATCGAAGTACGGCCGTTCTCCGACTCAACGTCCAGCTCCGCCCAAAAGCCGGCCGGCCCTCTTTCGAAAGCGATCGTCGATTCGCAAATACCGATGTGGTAACAGACGCATGCAATCGCATTCAGACCCTCATGCAAGTAAGCGGTTATGTCGTACGAATCGGCGTATTGCCAGCGATAGTCGCTCGGAGACGGCCCCATGCCCACATATGTTCCGTTAACAAACAACCTGTATTCCTGATTGGCCGAAAGCCGGATCATGCCGTTCCTGATCTGCGAATCCGCATAAAACGTCCGTCGAAAATCGACGAAGTGGTTGTACTTTCCGTTTATGTCGTTCGACCAAATCCAAGTCGCTTCCATTTTCCTTCTCCTTTTAGAAACGTGTTTAGTAATCGATTACTTAAAAGTTCCGGTTACTTCCGAACATAACACATCCCCGAGGGAAATAAAAGATATTCGCAGAAACAAAAAACAAAATGCAGATTTTAAGTGAACTTACCGCCCGGCGGCAGCCGGGCGGTAGCATGAACGGCGCATCATGTTCGAGAAACGGCAATGCGATCAAGCACGGTGAATATGCGACGATATGGGACGATACGCTCGAATCGATAGATACCTGCACGCCGTTAAATCAATTGCGGCATCAAGCCTTTCGATCGCGTAGGGCTTGCGGGGATCGGGCGCGTACACGAGGACGAATATATCCGGCGCCTATCCTTGCAGACGGTCGAATATTCGCGTCAAATAAGGATTGCCCGTAACCTGATCGGCCTGATATACAAATATGCCGTCCACGCCGAGCCGGTCATAACGCTCAAGATAATCGGCTATATTTTGCGGCGAGTGCGAAATTTGCAGGTTGCCCGCCCTCGCTTCGCCGCCGAGCGGCAAGCGCCATCCGTCGATGCAGCCGTACACCTTGACTTCGCTGCCTCTGCATAACCTTACGTAATGCTCGACCGGCGGCAGCGGCTCGCTGGCGACGAGATTCGACGGAATAATGCCGTCGATATAACCGTTTGCTGTGCAAAGCTTCATCGCCTCGTAGTAGACGATTTGATCAGCAGGTATTCTAGCTTTCAGCTCCAGCTTCTGGCCGGTCCGCGTTTCTTTGTCCTGCAGCAGCCGCTTCGTTCGCGAGATGATTTCAACAAGCGTCTCGGCCGTCTGGTTCGCGTCGCTGCGCATGTAGTCGAAGACGAGGCCATCGATGTCGTATTCGCCGATCAGCTCCGCGATGATCCGCATCGCATATTCGCGCACTTCCTCCCGCTCGTAATCGAAATAACCGTTTTCAAGCAGATGAGGGTTGTCGGAGACGAACCGTTCGGATATTTCCGGCAGCCAGACGTACGGCCTGTTCATCCCGATGTTGGCGGTCAGTCGGACGTTGCGCCCCTGAACCCCGCGGACGGACTCGCGGAGAATGTCGCAGCTCGCAACCAGCTTGACCGGATCGTCGATCACCGTATTCTCGTCGGTTCGCGCAGGCTTGTCGATCCGCCCGATATGCTTGCTGTGATGGAGCGACTTCATGCCGATCCGCACCGTTTGGCACGTAATCTCCGTCGGCTTCAGCGCCATAAACTCCTCCAACATGACGCCGTTCATCGTCTCTGCATCATGAAAGCCGTGAAGCGAATAGCTGTAGGGCTCGTAAAACAGGACGAGCTCCTTCGGCCGTTTTGCGTCCGGCGAGCCTGCGCTCCCGCTTTCTTCCGAGCACGGAACGAGCTTGATATAGGCTAAACAGCCGAATTCGTAATGGTCGGCCACCGTTTCCTGCAGCTGAGCCAATTCCAAATACGCATGCCGGCTGTTTATCGTTTGACGCTTCCAAAATATTTCCTTATTCAGCTTTCCCAAAAAATCGTTGACCGTCAGGTCCATGCTGTTTCCCGGCGTCATGAACCGGGCAAAAGGTTCGTCGCCCGTTTTCGCCAGAAACCGTCCTCCCCCATTCGGAAAGCCGAAATAAATGTCGTACTCCCCGGCCAGGTCTAGAGGAACCCTAATGGGAGGCAAAAACTCCCGGCTGCCCATGGAGACCGTCCGCTTGGCGCCGTCCTTCGCCACCTTCCACTTCCCTTGCCCGTACTGCGGCCCTTCCGACCCGTTTTCTCCCAGATAAACGTCCCAGCTGTCGAAATAACGGACACCTGTATTCTCAAGCTGTACCGTAACGCGTTCTTCGATTGTCTCCGCTTCGGTCAGCAGGACGATTTTCAGTTCTATAGCTCCGGTTCGCATTCCCGTATCAAGATAGGGGTTCCAGTAAAATACGGGCGATTTTCTCCCATAAAGTCTTACCGTACCGGCCGTTTGCGCCTGATTCCACAAAAAACAGCAGCCGTTCAGCACGTACTCCGCATCCAGCTCCGGGTACAGGCTTGCATTTGACCATACGCCGTCATCCGTTTGCACCGTTACTTGACACGAGATATAGTCGGAGCTGTCCGCCAGCTTGATTTCGACAAGATTGTCGCGCGTTTGGACGACCGATTGAATCCGGCTATTCATGGAAACACCCCTTTTTTCGCATTTAAGGTCCGTTAAACGGTTTTTTCCGATACGAATGTCTTCGGTTTCCACCGCCCGGACAGCCCTCTCGTTATGAACAGCACCTTCGCCAATTCCTCCATCATTATTTTCATACTCGCCCAGAAAAGCGTGAACACGCTTACAGCTTCATAGTAGCATAGCGGATTTGCAGCGGACAACAGGAGTCTTCACTCCTCTGACGCCAAACGATTCGTTCGGCGCCTAATCGCTTTCTGGACAAAAAACGCGCCTCATTGCAGGATGCATCGCGGAATCGTTTTTGGAGGATTTATGGATAACCCGTTCATTATTTATGGGCATTTCCGATCGGGGGTGCATTGGTCGGGCGTGGTCAGGAGGCCTGACTTTCGCGGAAACACAAAAAAGGCTCCGCCGCAGCGAAGCCTTCTCTTTTATTCCGGCCGGCAGCCTGCAGAAGCTTTTTCCGGCTCACAATCGTTACTACTCGGCAATGTACGCGCAGCAATAGTCGGTTACAGCGGCAACTTCAAGCTTAAATTTCGCATTTGCGGGTACCGTAAACTCGCCTGTACCATTAATATGCTTCCACTCGGTCTCGCCGGGCAGCAGCACCTTCAATTCTCCGGCCAAAATCTCCATAATCTCTTTGACGTCGGTGCCGAATTCATATTCGCCCGGCATCATGATGCCCAGCGTTTTTTTGGTTCCGTCGGCAAACAGGACCGTACGGCTCGTCACTTTCCCGTCAAAATACACATTCGCTTTCTTCACTACGCTTACGTTATCGAACTGGGACATGGGAACACTCCTTAAGGGTCGGTTTGAAACGATTCACGGACGCGTTATCTTCTATAGAAAGCGCTCGCTTACCGTGAAGTGAACGATAAAACAACTTTAATCCAAAACCGCCGGCAAGCGTATCGCTTGCCGGCAGCCGGTATGCATGGTATTACAGCAGCGCTTTGACGCGTGCCACTACGTTCTCGATCGTAAATCCGTATTCGCGGATGACGGTCGGTCCCGGTGCGGAAGCGCCGAAGCGGTCGATGCCGAGGACGTCGCCTTCGCTGCCGACGTAACGCTCCCAGCCCATCGGATAAGCCATTTCGACAGCCAAACGAGCCTTAACCTCAGGCAAAATGACGGAGTCTTTGTACTCCTTCGATTGCTTCTCGAACAGCTCCCAGCTCGGCATGCTGATGACGCGGACGTCGATGCCTTCCTCGGCGAGCTTCTTCTGTGCGTCGACTGCCAGCTGCACCTCGGAGCCCGTCGCGATAATTTGCGCCTGCGGCTTGCCGTTCTTCGCATCCGACAGCACGTAAGCGCCGCGGGCTACGGATTTCGAAGCAAGCTCGGCCGTTCCTTCGAGGATCGGCAGGTTTTGGCGCGTCAGCACGAGGCAGACAGGTCCGCCTTTATGCTGAACGGCAAACTTCCACGCTTCGTTCGTTTCGATCGCGTCAGCCGGACGCAGAACCGTAATGCCGGGAATGACGCGCATAGCAGGCAATTGCTCGATCGGCTCATGCGTCGGTCCGTCTTCGCCGACCGCGATGCTGTCATGCGTCAGCACGAAAATCGACGGCACATTCATGATCGAACCGAGGCGTACGGCCGGACGCAGGTAATCGCAGAACACGAAGAACGTTCCGCCGAATGCCTTCACGCCGCCGTGAAGCATCATTCCGTTAACGGCCGCCGCCATGGCGAACTCGCGTACGCCGTAGTATACGTTGCGGCCGCTGTAATCCTGCGACGTAAATTTGCCGATGCCCTTCATATGCGTCATCGTCGACGATTCCAAGTCGGCGGAGCCGCCGAAGATCGTCGGAACGCGCTTCGCCAGCGCATTAAGCGCGGCTTGCGACGCATTGCGGGTAGCGATCGCTTTGTCGCTTGTCGAGTAAACCGGCATGTCGGCGTCCCAGCCCTCCGGCAGCTCGCCTGCGATCGCTTGCTCCAGCTGCTTCGCCAGCTCCGGATGCGCCGCTTTGTACTCTGCAAACAATGCGTTCCAAGCCTCGCCGGCTTGATCGCCTTTTTGTTTCACTTGCGCAAAATGCGCTTGTACTTCTTCAGGAATATAAAAGTCCGGTTCTTGAGGCCAGCCGAGCGCTTCTTTCGTCAGCTTCGTCTCGTCGCCGCCGAGCGGTCTGCCGTGAACGCCTTCGTGGCCGCCTTTGCCTGCCGCATTCGGGCTGCCGAAGCCGATCGTCGTCTTCACTTCGATCAGCGTCGGACGGTTCGAATCTGCCTTAGCCTCTTCGATCGCAGCTGTAATCGCCGATACGTCATGCTGGTCGTCAATACGCAGGTATTGCCAGCCGTACCCTTCGAAGCGCGCTTTCACGTTCTCGGAGAAAGACAGGTTCAGCTCGCCGTCAAGCGAAATATCGTTCGAATCATACAGCACGACCAGTTTGCCGAGCTTAAGGTGGCCCGCAAGCGAAGCCGCTTCGCCGGAAATCCCCTCCATCAAGTCTCCGTCTCCGCAAACGACATAAGTATGGTGGTCGACAACGTTAAACTTGTCTTTATTATAAACGGCCGCCAAATGCGCTTCGGCCATCGCCATACCGACTGCCATGGCAAAGCCTTGTCCGAGCGGACCTGTCGTCGCGTCAACGCCCGCAGTGTGGCCGACTTCCGGATGTCCGGGCGTCAGGCTGCCCCATTGGCGGAATTTTTTCAGCTCGTCCAGCGGCAGATCGTATCCGCAAAGATGCAGCAAGCTGTAAAGAAACATCGACCCGTGCCCTGCGGACAGGACGAAACGGTCGCGGTTAAACCAAGTCGGGTTGGACGGGCTGTGCTTCATTTGCTGCGTCCACAGCGCATATCCCATCGGCGCCGCACCCATCGGCATACCCGGATGGCCGGATTTCGCCTTCTCGATCGCATCGATCGACAGCGTGCGGATCGTAATGATAGATAATTGTTCAATAGACTTGTTCGAAACTGCCATTACTAAATTCCCCCTACTCTAACGTTTCCCGGCTGTTGTTGCTACATTCGATTCTCACTATTGTATCATGTGCCTTTGCGCTTTGCCACTTTGCTTTGCTAAAAAGCGCAGGAACAATTTGTCTGTCCGCGGGCACATTTTCCGGTCCTGCGACGAGCTCAGCCGCTTTTACATTCGCACCCCTGGCAAGCCGTCATTCATACAATGGGCAAAAGCATAGTATAAATTCGTCAGTTGGCAATTGGCTCTATTCGCGCGAAAAAAAGACCCTGCTGCCGGGTTTTCGATAATATAGGAGGCTTCCGCATGAACATTCACAATAACGAACCTGTCTTTCCGCCCGCACTCTTATCGCGTTACTCCGAAATAACCGGCTGGAGCTCTGCAATCACGCCACTGCAGGCCCCCGACTTGGACCGTTTTTACGGGCTTCGGCCGATTGCCGGCTGCTGGAGACCTTTAACATGGCGGGATCGGCCCGTTCCTTTTCCTTCCGTCGATCCGTCGCAGTTTCAACGGTCCGCTTCCGTTACGCACAAGCTTCTTGCAGAGGCGGGAAAGCTGGTCGGCCATGTCGCTGCGAATCCTGCCTTCGCACGTCAGCTGATGACGTCCGCACAATCCGGCAACCACGGAGAGGTCGATAGGCTGATCAAATCCACCGGCGTGAAAGCTGCCATCCATACGGGCTACACCCCCGACGGCATCCATTTCGACATCCCCTCAAGCGAAGAGGGCAATTGCTGCAAACTGGAGTTGACCCTCCGCTGGGGAAAAGCGTACCCCTGAAAGCGAAAACGATTCGCCGCCGGAAATTCGCCGCTTTTTTCGATTGAAAAATAGCAATTGATTGGTGAAACGTATACTTTCGCTTATATGTTAATAAAAATAACCGCGGCATAAAGCCGCGGCCTTCCGTTACCGCCCTTTCAGGCGGTTTCATTGTTTAGTTGAACACGACCGTCTTGTTCTGATGAACAAGGATGCGGTCCTCGACATGCCACGAAACGGCGCGCGCCAGCACGATCCGCTCGATATGGCGGCCGATCCGCTTCAGATCGTCCGTGTTGTCGCGGTGGCTTACCCGCTGCACGTCCTGCTCGATAATCGGGCCGCCGTCCAGCTCCTCCGTTACATAGTGAGCGGTGGCGCCGATGATTTTTACGCCGCGGCTGTAGGCCTGGGCATATGGCTTTCCGCCTACGAACGCCGGAAGGAACGAGTGATGAATGTTGATGATCCGGTTCGGATAATGCTCGATAAACTTAGGCGATACGATCTGCATGTAACGTGCGAGAATAATCGCGTCCACTTTGCCGTCGACCAGCTCAAGCTGCTTCGCTTCCGCTTCCTGCTTCGTATCGGCCGTCACCGGGATATGATAATAAGGAATATCGAACGATTCGACCGTT
Organism: Paenibacillus contaminans; assembly: GCF_003285015.1. Lineage (GTDB taxonomy): Bacteria > Bacillota > Bacilli > Paenibacillales > NBRC-103111 > Paenibacillus_V > Paenibacillus_V contaminans. The sequence continues at coordinate 394,931 of NZ_QMFB01000005.1, forward strand.
TCCCTCATGTCATTATGATTGCTGACGACCATCGCGATGTCGGCGTCCAAATCGCCCGCCTGCCACTGCCACAGCAGCTCGAGCAAACAATGATCCTCCTTGGATACGAATATCGCAAGCTTCTTCTTGTAATCTGCGCGCGATATGCTCCACTGCATCTGGAACTTGTCCGCCACGACCTCGGCAAAATCGAGCTCCAGCGGCTCCAGCCTCCGATCCAGCTCGTTCAAATCGAACTCGATCCGAATGAAAAACATGCCGCCTTCCGGATCCATCGTATATTGGTCGGACTGAACGATATTCGCGCCGTGCTCGTGCAGAAAGCGCGATACCGCAGCCACGATCCCCGGCTGATCCGGACATGAAATCAGCATGCGAGCACGCTTCTCGTTCGTTTCAGACTGCCTGCGTTTAATCCCAACCATCTGTGACACTCCCCCGTCTATTCAACACGATGCTTCTCTTTATTTGGGACTGGCCCGTTCCTCCGTTCAGCCGCCTAGCCGACCGATTATACTCTGCTTACAGACTTATATATACGCAAGCATCGCAATTTGAGGCCGGAGACTTCCCGTCACCTGCGTTACACCGACTGCAGCGCATGCTTGCCGGCAAACCAAGCCGTCAGGCGGTGATTGATCTGTTCTTCGCTCAGCTCCTCGAACAGTCTCGATTCCTCGATCATATCGTAAAGACGCTCCATCGGCTCGCGGCCGTCGGCCTTCTTCGCTTTGGCGTCGTTCTTGAGAATCTCCCATGTGCCGACGACAAACTCGCGCGGGTCGATCTCCTGCTTGCGGAAGAAAAACTCCAGACGCTCCACATGATCCAGGAATTCGCTGCCGAGTCTGCTTTCCACATCGCCGCGCAGCAATGCGATTTCGGCTTCATACATCGGACGCTCCTTGCCGTCCACCTTGCCGATCCAAGGCGTTTCGAGAATGAGCGGCAGGTGGCGGATTTTATCGTGATGAACGATATATCGCATCGCATCGAAGCCGATCAATCCGGCGCCTACCGGCGCATGGCGGTCTTTGCCCGCCCCGCGGACGTTCTTGCTGTCGTTCAAGTGGACGACCGCAAGCCGATCCAATCCGACGATCCGGTCGAATTGATCGATAACGCCGTCAAAATCGTTGACGATGTCGTAGCCGGCATCGTGGATATGGCACGTGTCCATACAAACCGTCAGCCTACGGTTGTCCTCGACCTTCTCCATAATCGACGCGATTTCCTCGAAGCTGCGGCCGATTTCCGTTCCTTTGCCGGCCATCGTCTCCAGCGCGATATTCACATCCGTGTCCTTCACGCCGCTCAGCACTTCATTCAGCCCTTCCGCGATCCGTGCGATGCCGTATTCCGCATCTTTATCGGTGTATGCGCCAGGGTGAAGCACGATGTTTTTGACGCCCAAATAGTTCGTCCGGCGAATTTCCTCTTGCAGGAAACGAACCGCAAGCTCGAACGTGTCTTCTTTATAGGAGCCCAGATTGATAATATACGGAGCATGCACGACGATTTCGCCCATGCCGTGCTTGTCCATCACCGCTTTGCCTTCCTCGACGAATTGATCCTCGATCGGTTTGCGCCGCGTGTTTTGCGGAGCCCCCGTATATATCATAAACGTGCTGGAACCGTATGTTACGGCTTCCTCGGCTGCGTTCAGCAGCCCTTTGTCGGAGAACGATACGTGCGAACCGATTTTTAGCATCGATGAAAAACCTCCTTCATATATTGGGAAATGCTTATCCATTCTAAGCCGGATATGCGGGCGGCCCGAGCAGCTGCCAAAATGAATGCGTTCAAACCAGATATACCTATTCTATTTTACTCGTAAACTCGAATTAAATCTAGAAATGAGGTATAATTTCCATATCCGGGCCTTTTCAAGCCGGAGCGTTAATTTCCATGTAAAAGGTTCGAGGTGAACAGCATGTATTTGGCAAGCAGCGAAGTGAATTCGACATTTATGCAGTTGCTGGTGTTTTGGGGGTTCGTGCTCCTGACGTTTATGTCCATCGGCGGCTATTTCATGTTCCGCAAGTTTATGAAGGTACTTCCCAAGGAAGACGGCAAATCGAAGCTTGATTGGCAGAACCATTACGTAGAAGCCTCCCGCCACCTGTGGACGGACGACTCCAAAACATTTCTCGACCAGCTAGTCGCCCCGGTTCCCGGACCGTTCCGCGACATTGCCAAGCATTCGATCGCCGCAAGAATCGGACAAGTCGCCCTTGAGAGAAACGCATCCGAGGTCACTCGCGACCACTGTATCGAAGGTTATATTTTGGCCACGCCTAAGCGCGATTACAAAAGCCTCGTGTCCTTCCTGGACAAGGAGAAAATCGACTACAGCCAGTTCAAAGATTTGCTGGGAGCGAAATAACCGCCAGGCTAGGCAAGTCCTATCACGCTAGAAAATACAGTTCAAAAAGAAGCCTCCAGTCCGATTCACAGCGGGTTGGCGGCTTCTTCGTTTTATTTTCGCGATATCCGCTTCGGGTGTACGGGTAAGGAACGAAGCGGCTGCTTCGCTGCTCTTTTTAAAACTTCCAAGTCGCTTTGCGACTTAAAGCCGTATCCGTCTACGACTAAAGTCCAGGGGGCAAAACCGCCGCCGGTCCGTTTTGCGCCGTTCGATATGAGACTACAATGTAAACATAGACGAGAACGAAAGGTGATGGAAATGATGAACAAACTGTACCGGTCCAATAAAGATGTGAAGCTTGCGGGTGTATGCGGAGGAATCGGCGAACGTTACAATGTAGATCCTACGATGGTACGGCTCGGCACGGTCGCTGCGGTATTGTTTTCGGGAGGCGGGTTCATTTTTCTGTACATGGCGGCGGCATTCTTGATACCTAAAGCGCCACTTGCCGCTACTGAGGCGTTCGCGAAACGGGACATGGAGTTCGGCGGCGAAGCATACGGATACAGCAACAGAAATGAAGCGATAGCGGCAAAAGAAGCTTGGATGACGGAAGAAGAGCAGCTTGCGGTTCGTGCAAAAATCAACCATCTTCGTGCCAAGCTGGCGAAATACGAGAATGCGAATACTAGAACGGAACTGTGATAAAATTATATTTATAAATATCTTTTATTCGAAAACCGGAAATATTTTTCTTGGTTTCGCGCCTAAAAAGTATTACACTTGTAACAATCGATACTTTAAGGAGCGAAGCGGATTATGAGCGACAAGCTGGATTTACTTTTGGATAAGGTCGGCCGCATCGAGAATGACGTACAGGAGCTGAAAACGGATGTTCGCGAATTGAAATCGGATGTTCATTCGCTGAAATCGGGGCAATCCGAGTTGTACCAAATTTATCGCGCGCTTCGCGACCGTCAAGACGAGTCGGATGCGAAGCCGGACGGAATGGCAATGGATGTTCACCGCATGCAGGCGGATGTTACGGCGCTTAAAGAAGTACAAATCGCCATGCAAAGCGACATTGCCGTGATGCGCACGGATATTTCCGAGCTCAAAGAAGGGCAGCGAGTCATGTTGTCCATTCAACAAGAACAGCAAAAAATTTTGGAGCGGCTGTCCATTCGTTCCGTTTCCCAAGAAGCGGATATTGCGGAGCTGCTCCGGATCAAATAGAAAAAAAGACCGCGTGGATACGGAATCCAGCGGTCTTTTTTGCCATTTCAGCACTGATGACTCTTTATAGAAAGCGGAAGCATGACGGAGAAAGGACGGCGAACGCCGTCCTTTCTCGCATCGATTATTGAATAACTCCGCACGCTATCCGCGCTCCGGAGTTTCCGGCCGGATCGGTTTTGTAATCGTCCGGATCTTGGTGAATAACGAGGGACGTGCCTCCGTCCTTAAGCAGCGAATTCGGCTTGCCTTTGGCAAGCGTCACATGTTTGTCGACAAATTCGCCTTTCGCGATTCCATCCGGTCCGGCCTCGAGGTTCAGCATATCGCCGGCATGCGGTCCCTTCGGATTTTCGAAGCCGTGCTTCTTGCCTTCCGGATTCAGATGGGCGCCCGCCGTAGTAAATTCGGCCGGATCGCATTTGCCGTTCTCATGAATATGGAAGCCATGCTTGCCTGGAGACAGCTTCGACGCTTCGATGACGATATGTACGCCGTCCGTCTTCTCGGTAATCAGCGCTTTTCCGATCGGTTCGCCTTTCGCATTGATGAGACTGACGTTAACCGCTCCTCCGCCCGAATCCATGCGCCCGGCCGTTTCCTTCGCCGCGCCGCAGCCCGATAATACCGTACCCGCAAGCAGCAGAAGCCCTGCCGCCAAATTTGCTCTGTTCATACAACACCCTCCGCGCTTATAAATGCCTCATCCCACTCCATACAGGATTGGCAATTTGCTCCGAAGGTAAACATAAAGCGACATATGCCGACAAATAAAAAACCGTCTTCCCTCAACGGCGAGCGAATCATGGATACGTGCCGACCAGCTGTCGAAAACGCTCTAGCATGCGGTCGACCGACCGCCGTCATACAGCGCAGCGAAAGGTCAATCCGCAAACCAAGCGGATGCCTTGTTCATAACCGCCGCCATTTGCGCGCGCGTCATTTGTCCGTTCGGCCGAAACGTTCCGTCCGGGAAACCTTCAAGGATGCCTTTTTCCGTCATCGCCGCAATCGCGGCATAAGACCATTGCGCTGTCGTAACGTCGCCGAACGCGCTCTTCGCAGCCGCCGATGCGGTGATGCCGGCAACCCGCGCCAGCATCGCCGCCATTTCTTCCCGCTTGATCGGCTGGTCAGGAGCAAATGTACGCGCCGAGGTCCCTTCTATGAGCCCCTCTTCTTTGGCAATCGCAATCTCCTTCGCCGCCCAATGGCCCGACGGAACGTCTGCGAACGGGTTCGCCGCAGCCGGCTTTGCGGAACCGAGCCCTTTGGCTCTTACGAGTATGGCCGCAGCCTGCGCCCGCGTAAGCGGCGATTCCGGCGCGAACCGGTCATCGGCAACGCCGACCATCCATTTTTGCGCGATCATCGCCAAGACATCGTTCTGCGCCCAATGACCGATCAGATCGCGAAAATAAACGCCGTTCAGCCACATCGAAAAGTAGTCCCAAGTCGACTTGGTTTCTTGGTTCAGACTCCAGCTGCCGGCTCCCTTGAGTCCGAATTTTTGCACGAGCGTCAGTTTTTGTTGAATGGAGCGGTCATTTTCGTACCAAACGGTGTAATTCCCCGGCGCGAGCGGCGCATAGTTGACGATAAACGGAGCGTCCCCCGGCCGCACGGTAAAAGTCGCCCACGCGGATTGGGCCTTTTCGTCGTATTGTTTCGTCCCGCCAAACCGCGCGACGGCTTCCTCCGCCTTCTCGTTCGATATACCGGCGCCGCTTGTGGAGCTGCCCGCCAGCCAATACCGCCCGTAAAACGGAATGCCGAGCACAAGCTTGTCCGCCGGCGCTTTGGTCAACGCAAAACGGATCGAATTCTCCACGAACGAAAGACTTGCGACTGGCCCGGCCTCCGGAACGCCTTCATAAGTTTCGTCATATGCCATGATCATTAAGTAATCGCTTACCCGGGCAAGCTCGGCATAATCATAGGAAGCCTGCCAGCCTTCCGTCCATCCTCCGGGATTTGCCGCTACGGCAACCGAAACCTCCTTGTCCGCAGGCAGCTTCGCCCGCAGCAGCTTGACGAGATCGGTATATGCGTCGCGGTCCGCTTCCGTCACGTTTTCGATATCTACGTTGACGCCATCCAAGCCGTACTTGGCAACCGCATCCGCGATTTGCTCCGCCAGCTTAACGCGGTTATTCAAAGCGTTCCTCCCTTTGTCCCGCTCCCAATGGTTGCTGAGAAAAGGCACGACCTTCACGCCCCGTTTGTGCATTTGCTCCACAAATTCGGCATCCAGCTTATCGGTGAGCTGCAGACTGCCGTCTGCCGTCAAATCCAAAAAACTCGGAGATACGATCTGCAACGCTCCATTGCTTTGATCCACATACTGAATATAGGATTGCGTGCTGCCAAAATATAAATACGACATGTTAAGCCGCCCCGATTCGGCATCGGCCGATCCTGCGGCAAGGAGCGAAACGGCCGCAAGGCCGGCTGCCGTTATACATTGCAAGCGTCGAAGCATCTTTTTCGTTCCTTTCCTGAAAAAATGGGCAAGGTTAAACGGCTGCGCCGTCTTAAACGCTTTCGAAAAAGCGACTTCGTAAGCGTAAGCCTTCCTTTCATTGTGCATAATGGAAGCCTTCCAGCACAACGTGTAAAATTTGCTATTTTTGTCTAATCGGCTTTGCGGATGAATAGCATTCAGGCGGGGTCTCCATATTAAACGTATACAGTCATTTGTTGGGCACCAGCTTTATAGAATATAGCCGGGCGGGCTGCTCGCGGAAGGAGGGATCGCAGCGTGCACAACAGCATGAGCACTAAAACGATCATTTGGGCGATTTTAGCCCTTTTGGCTGCGGGCGGCTGCAGCAGCAGTCAAGAAAGGGGCGCCGGCGAAGAGGCGGCGCCGGAACGGGCCGGCGCTTATCGCGAAGCGGCCCCGGCGCCGTCAAAGGCGCCGGAGACGCCGCAACGAAGCGACGGCGGCACGGCGGCGCAGCGGCGCCAGGGCGCGTCGGCGCCAAGCGTGGCGCCGCAGGCCCGCGGCAGCGAGGCGCCGGCG
>NZ_QMFB01000050.1:0-32367 GCF_003285015.1 Paenibacillus contaminans
AGAGGGTGCTCGTACTATTCAAAGCCGAAATCTTAGCACCTACAGGAATGCTAATAGTGAGGCAAACCTCATTGTTTCTAGCCGAAAACCCGTGTTTTGGCGGCATAATGAGGCAAACGCAACTAATAGTGAGGCAAATGAAATGAATAGTTGCGTTTGCCTCACTATTTGGCGAAAAGGAGCGTTTTACCGGTAGAATAGTGAGGACAGCCTCATGAACAATAAGGTTTTCTCCACTAATCGCATGGATCGTGCATAAACCATTGCGAATTCCGTGTTTTTCTTTCGTAACTAGGGATTCGGATAACGGACATTACCTGGTAAACTGGTGTCATGCTACGAAACGTAATCCCTAGTTAAAGCGTTGAAAGGCTACTATTCGTGTAATAGGATCCCGGATAATTCATCAAAGCTTCCTCCTCAAGCGGTTATCGTTCCTGGAACGACCGCTGCTTGCAATATAGGGAACAAAACCTTATACGCTAAAAAACGCACTGATCGAACAGTGCGTTTTTCCTTATCATTTTCCTCATATCGAAAAGATGTCGCGTTTACGTACCCCCGGATTCTTTCATCTCCGGAACACTCCTACTCTTTCCCGTCGATGCGGAATACGGTTACCGCTTGCTTCAAGTTCTGTGCAAGCCGGTTTAACGAGTCCAGCGACTCGGAAACGCCCTTCATTGCCGAAAGCTGGTCTTCCGTGATGGCAACGATTTCGTCCGTGCGTTCAGCGGAACGTTTGGCTATCGCCGCCGTTTCTTCCACGGTGGCGGTCAGCTGCTCGGAGCTGGCGGACATCTCTTCGGATACCGCGGAAACATCCTGCATATCGGCGGAAATTCGGCATACGGCTTCATAAATCGTTTGAAACGCTTCATCGGCCCGGCGAATGCTAGCCGCTCCGTCGCTTGCCTCATGCGCTCCCTTCTCGATGGCCTCCATTGCGTCAACCGTATCGGCCTTTATATTGGCGACAAGCTCCTCGATTCGCCCGGCGGCTTCTTCCGATTGCCCGGCCAGCTTACGCACTTCGGCCGCGACCACCGCAAATCCTTTTCCGTGCTCGCCCGCTCTAGCCGCTTCAATATTGGCATTTAATGCCAATATATTCGTCTGCGCCGCGATTTTGGCAATCATCTCGACGATCGATCCGATTTCCTCGGAATGCCCTGCCAGCCTCTTCACTACATTCGATGAGTGCGCGACCGCTTCACCGATCGAGGCCATCTGCCTGCACGTCTCCCCAAGCAGCGCATTTCCGGCTTCGGCATCCTTTGCAGCCTGCCGCGAAACGTCGGCCACGCGGGACGAATGCTCGGACACCTGATAGATACCCTTCGACAATTCCTGCATCGACCTCGCGCCTTGCTCGGCACCCGACGTCTGTTCAGCCGCTCCGTCGGCAGTCGCTTGCATCTCCAGTACGATCCGCTGGCTTCCTTGGGCTGTTGTGTCCGCGCTGTTCGCCAGCATGCCTGCTGAAGCCGCAACCTGATCGGTCGTTTCGCGGATTTGCGCTACGATCGATTTGTACTGCCGGATCATCGCTTGCAGGGAAACGGCGATCAGCCCGATCTCATCATTTCGCCGCGCTTGCGCTTCGTTAATATGACCGGTCAAATCGCCCGAGGCCATCTTCCCCACTATGCCGGAAAAGTGGAGCAAAGGCGACAACACACGCCGCTGAAAAAAAACAGCCAGCAAAATAACAAGCAGCAGCAGAACGCCTCCGACGATCAGACTCAGCTTGTCGATTTGGTTCGATACCCGCTCGCTGGTATCCGACGGGCTTCCCACGTACATAACGCCGAGCGGTTTGCCGTTGATGTCGGGAAACGGCGATACGACTTCCGCCAGCCTTTCTCCATTCAGCGATCGCGACTGAAAATATCGATATTCCGAATCGTTCTCCGCCTTGGCCAGATGCGCCCGCAGCAAGCTTTCAACATCATCCCGTGTTCCAAGCGGCGCTCCCTTAGCCGGCAGCAGTGCCAAGTCGGCATGCAGCGTTTCTTTAATATCCGCTAACGCCTCTTTGTCGGGAAATCTTCCGAATACAAGGAGCGAGTTGGGCTTCGCATTCTCCGTCTCGTCCGTTACTTTCGCCACGCCGAGCACCGCGATTCCTTGAGCCGTTTGAACAAATCCGGAAAACACGTCTTCCTTGCCAAGGCGCTCCAGAATCTCCGGATAAGCCAGCTTTCCGGTAAATTCGGGAACGTCTCCGCTTTGCGTAATGACGGTTCCGTCCAAACCGATTGTGCTCGTAAAATGAACGTTTGGAATTACGCTGTTTGAGACGTTGACGTTTTTCTCGATCCACACCAAGTCTTTCTGCTCAACCGCATTCCAGAAATCTTCCCAATGCGCGTTCGTAATGACGGAATCCAGCAGGCTTTTGCCGATTTTATCCGTCAGCTTATGAGCCGCGGCGGAAGCGTCGTAAGCGTGATCCCTTTCGATAGTCTCCAAGCTGCTCATCATCGAGGTATAGTAGGTGTAACCGATAACCGTCATCGGCAAACCCAGCAGAACGATAAGCAACAGCACAATTTGAATTCGCAATGAAAAAAAGCGAGAACGCCCCATCCGACAGACACCCCTGTTATATGAACTGGTCCGTATTGGAAATCGATGAAATGATAACACGAAATACAAGGATAAATGGTTACGCCGTCCCAATTGCTTCCGAAGAGGCTTCGAAAGCATACGCAAAGAACAGGTGCCTTTACCGGGAATGCCGAACAATCGGCGGAGGATAACTTTCTGCGACTTGGACAAAAGTAACCCTATTTTTCATCGTCCGTCCGTTTACCGAAGCTCGGAAGGACTTTTGCCCGTATGCTGCTTGAATTGTCTGCTGAAAAAAAAGACGTCCCGATAACCCAGCACGCCCGCTACCTCGGACACGGACATGCCCGCGTAACGCAGCAGATGCTCCGCGCGTTCCAGACGCATCCGGATGACGTAGTCCTGCACCGATTCGCCGATCAGCTCCTTGAATTTGGCGGAAAAATAACGCGGCGACAAATTGGCGCGCGCCGCAAGATCCTCCAGCCTGTGCGGCTTGCCGGCATGAAGCTGCACGTAGTTGGCCACCTCGCGGATCGCTTCCTTTTGCTGCACGCTGCCTTCTCCGGTCCTTTTCGTCCGGTACGGCTGCGCTAAACCGTCCGAGTCCATTTCGTCCGATGCAGTACGATCATGACGAAGCAAATGAATCATCAGCTGCTTCAAAAGGAGCTGCGCTTCCTCCTCGGCCGCAAACGCTTTGCCTAAGAATAGCCGCACATAACGCGTCAGCAGCCGCTCCATTTCGATGGCATCCTGCTCGGGGAGCACTCTGTATGGGTTAGGCACCTCTTGCGGCACCGAACGGATATCGAAATGGATGTAGGTAAGAACAAGCGGTTTCTGCGCGTTATGCGTTGCCGTCGTCTCATCCCCGGGCCGGAACAAAAAACAGCTGCCGCTCCTGACCTCATACGGGGTTCCGTTCCGTACAACCTCGCCTTCCCCGCTCCACACATAAAATAAATCGTAATTTTGCAAAGGCTTCTCGCGTTTTTGCCATTTCCAGGCAGGCTCGCACATAATTTTGGCAAATGCCGATTTTACGACAAAATCGCTTGGCGATACGTTCAGCATGACGTACGAATCTCCTTCACAACTCGATTCCTTACCATTTCCATTATAGACAATCGCAGCTAATATTTCACGCGGTCCCGGTTCGGCAAATACGCGTCCTCCTAAGATATTCGTTTATCCCCTGCGAAGAAGCCCATGTCATCGGTTCGCATACGGAACGAAAGACATAGGCTTCCTAATATCGGTTCATAATTTGAACTTGTTGATTTCCTTCTGGAGCGTGCCCGCCATCTCTCTGAGCGTAGTCGCCGATCCGGCGATTTCCTCGACGGCTGCAAGCTGCTCCTCCGAGGAGGCGGCGACGCTTTGCGAGCTTTCGGAGGCATTCCTCGCGATGCGCGACAGCTCCTCCAGCGAAGCGGAAATTTCCTCGCTGCCTGCGGACATTTGCTCCGCGGCCGCCGATACCTCCTGCACCTGCTCGGTTACGTGCTGGAACGATATGACAATTTTTTGGAAGGCGACGCCTGCTTGGCTCGCAATTTCCGTTCCTGTCTTCACTTCCTTCGAGCCTTCCTCCATCGCTTTGACGGCGCTGTCCATGCCGATGCCGATACCTTGAAGAAGCTCCGCGATTTGATCGGACGATTCCTTCGACTTCTCGGCCAGCTTGCGGACCTCGTGAGCGACGACAGCGAAACCTTTGCCGTGCTCGCCGGCCCTTGCCGCTTCGATCGATGCGTTAAGCGCGAGCAAGTTCGTCTGATTGGCGATATCGCTGATAATGTCGACGATATGCCGGATTTCGACGGAGCGTTCGTTCAGCTCATGCATGAGCGCGGAAGTTTTTGTTACCGATTCATCGATTTTATTCATCTGACCTACGGTTTGCTGAATGACCTCATTGCCGTTATCCGCATCACGCGAAGCTTCCAACGCAAGCTCGGACACCGCCGCAGACGAGTCCGCGATCCGCTCGACTCCCGCCGCCATTTCGCTCATCGCTATCCTGCTCTCTTCCGCGCTCTTCAGCTGCGACTCCGAGCCGGAGGCGACTTCCTGGATCGAGGCCGCCACCTCGTTCGTCGCCTTGGAGGTTTGATCCGCGCTCATCCGCAAATTTTCCGAGGATTCCATGACATCGTCAGCCGTATTTTTAATATTTTCAACAAGCTTACGGATATTGCCGATCATCGTATTAAAATTGGCCGACAGCCTGCCGACTTCATCTTGATTATGAACGGGCGCCGAAACGCTTAAATCTCCTTGCGCCGCGATCAGCGACAGCTCGGACAAACGGCGCAGCGGCCTGAGGGTGTAACGAAGCATAACGACGATAACGGCGATAAAAAGAATTTCCGCGCATACGGCGATTATGGCGAACTCTTTCGTATTTTTGTCCAAATCCGCTTTGACTTTGCCGTAATGGAAATCAAGGCCGAATACCGCGATTAATTGTCCCTTGTCGTTTTTGATCGGACTGACCATCGATACCCAAGTATCTCCCAGGTCTTCGAACTCCTCCGAAATGCCGATTCCGTCCTTAAGCGCTTCTTCATAGGCTTTTTGAAAAATCGGAGGAAGCTCGTAATCCGAAAGCGGTCCGACTCCGCTCTGCTCCAGCGCCTTGTTGACGTAAAGCATTTTCAAGTGGGGCTTGCCGTCTTTCGTATACACTTCAGGAGCCATAATATAGCTGTTCGAAATCATATCGTTCTTGGTCATAGCCTCAAGCTGTTCCGCTATCCACCGGTTGGATTGATCCTCCATAAACTGGGCCGGCTGCTGGTCCAGTTTGCCTTTGGCCGCCTCAAGCGTATCGGTTCCCAAATCGATTTGCGCGTGCAGAGCCGTTTGCAGCTGCTCCATGTAATCGTAATACTTGTCTTTCTCGCGCGTTGTGGAAACCCACACAAAGATGGTAGATAACGCCACGATCATGATCGCTAAAAAAACGGATGATTTAAACACCAGGCTCCTATTTCTCATTCGCTGTCCCCCTACATACTCTTCTAAGAGATATTTCGACATCGGGAACAGTTTTGTTTAGTAGCAACTTGTGGAAGTAACGCCCTCGGCGGTTTTCGCCATCCTTGCCACGGCTTCCCTAATCTCATGCTCGGACAGGTGGGAAAAACCGAAAACCGCGCAAAGCCGCGGATCGCCGGCATAGCTGGCAGTCCCCTCGAACAGCTGTACGCCGTTTCGTTCACAAGCCGCCAAATAACTCCGCAATCGTTCAGCGGATCCCTTCCACCAAGCAAATAGGTGCAAGCCCGCATCGGTCGGCTCGATGTCGAACAGGCCGCCGAGCTTTTCGCGGAGCAGCGTCTCAAGCAGCGCATATTTGCGGCTGTACACCCGCTTCATTCTGCGCAGATGACGCTCGTATTGGCCGCTGTTCATGAATGCCGCCAATGCACGCTGCTCGAGCAGAGAAGCCGGGTGCGGCTCGAACAGCTGCTTCGCCTTGGCGAAAGGCACCAGCAGACCCGGCGGCAGGACGGCATAGCCGAGCCGCAAATTCGGCACCATTGTCTTCGTGAAGGTGCCGATGTAAACGACGCGGCCGTCGCGGTCGAGCGCCTTAAGCGGCTCGAGCGGCCTGCCGTGGTGGCGGAACTCGCTGTCGTAGTCGTCCTCGACGACGATCGCGCCGCGTTCCTCCGCCCACTGCAGCAGCTGCTGCCGCCGCTCCAGCGAGAGCACGGCGCCGGTCGGAAAGTGGCGGCTCGGCGTCACGAAGGCAAGCCGCGCGTCCCAGCGGCTTACTTCGATGCCGTGGCTGTCCACGCGGACCGGCAAGAGGCGCCCGCCGGCAGCGTCGATCGCGCGGCGAATCCCTCGATAGCCGGGATTCTCCACGACGACGGCGTCGCCGGGCTCTACGAGCAGCTGGATCAGCAGCGCAAGCGCCTGCATCGAGCCGCTCGTCACGGCCACGTCGCCGGCCTCCGCCGCGATGCCGCGCTCCCGGCGCAAATAACGCGCGATCGCCTCGCGCAGCGGACCATGCCCGAGCGAGGCGAACGGTTCCTCGCGAGGCTCCGCGAGCAGCTCGCGCGCTTCGGCGTACAGGCAGCGTTTCCATGCCGCCGCCGGAAAAAGGCGCATATCGGGCGTGCCGCTCTCGAACGAGATCATGGCCGCGCGAGCTTCAGCCGAGGCTCGCGGTGCCTGCCCCGGCCCGCCGGGACGGGGGCCGGCAAGCATCGGCGCTCCCGTCCGAGCGGCCTCGCTCTCTGCGAGCCCCGCCGTCCCCTGTTCCGCACCTTCGCTAATGCTGCGCTCCGCAGCATCCCATTCGGCGCTCCCGTCGTTTGTGTACTTTGTCGGTTCGGAACCTTCTCCTCCTGTACGCTCCTCCGTCCTGCGGCCACCGGCCGACAGCAGCGGCTGCGCATCTACGCGTCTGCCCCATGCGGACAACCGCAGAGGAACGCCTCCCCGCGGCGCGGCATCGCCCCCGCTGTTGAACGTTACATAAGTCCCGCTGCCTACGCCTGCCGATACATAACCTTCCGCAGCCAGCATCTCGTAAACCTGGTTAACCGTGCCGCGCGACAAGCGATACGACGCGGCGAGCTCCCGGCTAGACGGCAGCTTGTGGCCGTCCGGCAGGGAGCCTGCCGCGATGGCGTCCTTGATCGCATGGAACAACGCCAAATATTTCGTGCCGTACCGCTCTTTATACGTTTCGAACGGAATTTGCATAAGTCCGCCCACCTTTAAATGGTCTATAAATATGGATCATAAGCAATCTAATTTCCGAGCCAATTTATAATTGCTATCATATCACTAACCTCGAAGTTACATCCAGAACAGTTAGGAAGCAAGGCATGCAGCTGCGCCGTATTCCTCAACATTTACACTATGGGCATCTTTCAATGCCGCACTGAACGCCGAGAACGACTGCGCCGCATATGGTTAACCATCTTCCTGAAGTGCCGCATCGCAAGTTTGGGGCATCATGCCGTCCATTTTCAGTCGACAATAAATACCCCCGCAGCGCCATACGGCATTTTCGGGGGTCATATCTTTTGCCTAGCACCATGAAAATGGACCAATAAAACTAACCAAAAATGGATCTTTTTCTATACCATCACTCATTATATGATGGATAAAAACATTTGGAGGTTATTCGCATATGAGAAGAGGAGAGTTTTCCATAGAAGAGCAAGCGGAAATCGATGAATTTCTTAGCGGGATGTCGTTCGGATTCCTTGCAACTACGGGAGAGGACGGATTTCCCCATATTACGCCGTTGAACTATGCATACGCGAACGGACATGTATACTTTCACGGATCGTACCGCGGGGAAAAAATGAAGGAAATCGCCGCCGGCAAAAACGTTTCCTTCGCCGTTGCCAAAGAGTTCGCCATCATCCCGTCCTACTACAGCGATCCGGCTATGGCATGCCCGGCTACCGCTTTTTTCAAATCCGTCCATATCCGCGGCGAGGCGGAGCTCGTCAAAAGCTTGCAAGAAAAGGCCGAGGCGCTCACCGCGTTAATGCGTAAACTGCAGCCGGAAGGCGGTTATGCCCTCATCTCGCCTGACGATCCCGCCTATTTGCCGGAGTTAAAAGCCGTTTCCGTCGTACGGATTACGATCCGCGAGCTGACCGCCAAATTTAAATTCGGGCAGAACTGGGAGGAACAGAAGCGTGTCGATGTGATGGAAAAGCTTTGCGAACGCAATCGTCCCGACGACGAGGAAACGGCGAAAATGATGCGGAAATATTGCCCTGCGCACAGTGATAAAAATAACTAGCGGGTGATCGCCGCTGGCAATCTTTCAATTGACGAAGCGAAATGGAAAAACAACAGTTAATTTTCACCAATTCACCTGTTTTAGATATCTTAATGGAAATCATACCGTTATTTTTATCGAATTTCCCCAAATACGCAGATATCCCTAAAATTAGCTGTATGTTTTCCCGCTAAATGTCTATTTCTCGCCTGGTTACTGAAAATAGCTGCATGTTTTCCAGTTGGCGCCGTTTCTTCACGCGTAGAGTAGATCGACGATCGCCCTACGGCAGCGCTGCCTTCCCCGGAAAGTCCTCGCTTCTATTCACGATTGCCAGCATTTGATACACTTCGCGGCGGTCCCCGGGAAGCGAGGCTTCGGCAACCTTCAACTGGGACGAGCCGTCGCCGTCGAGGAAAACGCCGTCGACCGGTTGCGCGTTAACGAGCGTTTCTTTGACGGCGGTGCGGAACTGCTCGCCCGTGCTTTTCGTCGGCGTGACGATCATCCACAGGTAGCCGTCCCGGTCGTAGACAAGCCCTGATCGCATCCGCTTCTCGTCGATCGCAGGCAGCCCTTCCTCGAGCGCCTGCGCATACCATCCCGCATCGTCGCCAAGCTTCATGCTGATGCCGCCCTGCGCCCAATACCGGCTTCGATCGGTTACCGTCAAGCCGTCCGGATCCTCCGCCACCTGAACCGAAAACGTTCCGGCCGCTTCGTCCCATACGAGCGTGCCCTTGCTGTTGTCGATATTGTACCAGCCGCTGCCATAATCGCCGGCCGCTCCTTTGAGCGGTTTGTCATTGACTACTGCGATGCTGAGCAGGCTTCCTTCCCAAAAAAAACCGCCATTAATGCCGTATTCACCCGTGTCCGTCACATTAGACGTTATCGCCTTCAGGTCGATATTGCGGGGCAAAGTGCGGATGAGATGCAGTTGTACGCCGTTCGGCGCCTTAACTTTCGCGTAGCGGTAATCGACCGGCTTGCGCGGCTCCGGCTTTTTCTGAAACAAGTAGATCGTGCCGATAAAAGAAATGGCGGCGAGCAGCAAAAGAACCGCCGGATACCATATCCTGTTTGCACGCCATGTCGGCTGCAGCCGGTTTTCGTTGCGAATCATCGCCCGTAACCTCCGTTATTCCGTTTTCAAGCTTGTCCGAATCTGGAAAACATTAGGTTAATCATACCGTTTTCGAATTCGCATTTCAATGAACCGATCGGACTACCGCCGCCCGCAAAAACAGCGCCAAACCTGCATAAACCGGCAAGCTGCGCGATTATTCGCGGCGCCCTGCCACACGCCTGCACTTATATGTGAAGAACCCATCCGCACCTAACGGATAGGTTCTTTCACGTTTGCCGAGACGGAATTGCTTATGCCTCAAGCGGACTAATTAACCGAAGACCTGCGCAGCAAGCCGTATGACACAAGCATGTAAACGACTATCGGCAGAGCCATCCATAAGGCCAGCTCAAAAGCCGTATGCCGGCCGAACCACTCGAACATATCAAGCCACCAGGAATTATAAGTGAGAAGAAACGAAGCGATGGATATGACCAAGAAAGAGATTATGAAAAAAGCGAACATGCCCGTGCGACCGTACCTCCTGTGAATGCTTGCAATCGCAAAACCTAGCATAAACATATGGACCAGCAAAATGAAGAAAATGATAAACTGCTCGATTAGCGTGCCGTCGTTTAAATAAGGGAGGGTAAAAAAGCGAAGATTGCCGCCCCAGCCGTTCGTTGCGCTCTCGATCGCTCCCAAAATAAGCAATAAAATAGAAGTCAATGCGCCGATCAATCCTGCCATAACTAACGTGCCCGTATAAAAATCCGTTCTCCGGATGCTGAATCCGATTGCGAAAGGAAAGGTTTGCGACAGCACGATTGTCCCCGCCACCAGCATAAAGATGAAGATGGACGAGAGGCCGCCGGAATAGATCGTTTCATCGACCATTGAGCCGATAACGATGTTCACGATAAAGCTTGACGATAAAATGATCCAAGGCAAGTATAGCCACATAAATTTGTCTCTCAAATGCAATTTCAGAACGCTGCCGGTCCGGTTCATACCGCATCCTCCGTTCTTGTATCCGATTTTCCGTTCGTTAAATGAACGATCAGCTGCTGCAGCGATACCGGCGCGAGCTCCAGACCGGCGGCCTCCGCCTGTTTGCGTTCTCCCGCCTCCAGATTTCCCAGCACGGTAACCGAAACCAAACCTCCGAACGACTCGCGGTGAATCGTCTGTTTGCCTGAAGCGAATGCCTCGACTTTCGCTGCCGGTCCGACGACGGTGAACGCCTTGCCGCGAAGCGAATCGGTATTTTCGTCGAGCAGCTTTCTCCCTTTATCGATGACGATCACATGCTCCAGCATTTTGCTGACCTCGTCAATTAGATGCGTCGATAATATGACCGTCCTTGGATACATACCATAATCTCTAAGCAAGTGATCGTAAAAAAGCCCTCTCGCCACGGCATCCAGTCCCAAATAAGGCTCGTCGAAAATCGTAAGCGGGGCGCGGCTCGCGAGACCGACCGTAATGCCGACTGCGGAAAGCATCCCTCTCGACAGCTTCTTCATTCGCCGCTTAAGCGGAAGCTGAAAATCTTTAACAAGCGAATAAGCGAACTCGCGGTCCCAATTAGGAAAAATAACGGCCGACAGCTCCAGCACGTCGACGATGCGATACGTATCCGGATACTTCTGGCTCTCTTTAATGAAACAAATTTGACTAAGGACACGGTTGTTCTCGTACGGCGCTTCGCCGAACACGCTGATTTCCCCGCTCGTTGCAAAAAGCTGCGCCGTTATCATATGCATGATCGTCGTTTTGCCGGCTCCGTTTCGTCCTAGCAGACCGTAAATTTTGTCCGCTTCCAGGGCGAAGCTGATATCCTCCACTGCCGTGACGTTTCCGTAGCGCTTCGTCAATCCCCGCACTTCGACAATTCGATTCATCGTTTGTCAGCCCCTCTCCGGATCATATCGCTAAGCTGATCGGCCGTAATGCCCAATTTTTCCGCTTCGCGCATCATCGTTACGACATATTGCTCGTAAAACTGTTCCTTCCGCTTTTCCATCAGAATCGCGCGTGCACCCGCCGCCACAAACATGCCGATCCCCCGCTTTTTGTACAAAATTTGTTGATCCACGAGCAAATTCACGCCTTTCGCAGCCGTCGCCGGATTGATCTGGTAGAAGGCGGCGAACTGATTCGTTGAAGGAACCTGCGATTCTTCCGGCAATCCTCCTCCGATGATGTCGTCTTCGATACGCTCGGCAATTTGTACGAAAATCGGCCGGCTATCGTCCATTTGCAACCCCATGCCTTCACCACCAAACTGGTTAATTACTTATGTAACTAACCATACAAGTTAAACGTCTTTTTGTCAACTTGCGCTTTGCCTATTTTCGAAAATAACCGTCATGCTAAGCCGAAATCGCGCCTGCCGGTATTTGGGAAGCTACTGCTGCACTTTGTTGCTGACGCCGCGCTTCGATGCTGAAACGTCGCTTTGATGTTGACGGCGCTTTTGTAACTGAACTGTACTTTGTTGCTGACAAGTCGCTTTGATGTTAACACCGCACTTCTATAACTGAACAGCACTTTGTTGCTGACACGTCGCTTTGATGTTGCGCCGCAATTTTGTAACTTAATTGCACTTTATTGCCGTTTTATCTCAGCAGAAGCGCCAACCTTGTCCCCCCTCTCAGGCCCTTGAACGGCCGCGGCGTCCTTGCCGTTTTTTGCCGGTTCGGAAGTGACGCGCAGAGGCTTAAATGTTATAATCTTGATAACCCTGCCTGACGGACGGCTGCGTCCAACGCAGGGAAAAACGACGCGCATGTTCACGGAAGGAAGGACCGTAATGAATCCACTCGCAAGGCAATTAAACGAAACGCTCGAACGCGAAAATCCGCATGTCTACGCTATGCTCTCTTCCCTCGGCAAGCAAATCTACTTTCCGAAGGAAGGTATCCTGAGCCAATCGGCGGAAGCGAAGGCCAAAGCGAAAAAATACAACGCCACGATCGGCACTGCGCTTGAGAACGGCCAGCCGATGCACTTGAAGGTCATTCAAGACACGCTGTCGGCTTATAATCCGAAAGACATTTACGAATACGCTCCTCCTGCGGGCAAGCCTGAGCTTCGTACCGCATGGCGCAAAAAAATGCTGGAAGAAAACCCGTCGCTCGCAGGCAAAACGTTCGGCAACCCGGTCGTTACGAACGCATTGACCCACGGCCTCAGCATCGTCGCCGATTTGTTCGCCGACGTGAACGACAGCGTCATTATTCCGGACAAAAACTGGGAAAACTACGAGCTGACCTTCGGCGTCCGCCGCGGCGCGGTTATCGTAAACTACCCGCTCTATAACGCGGAAGGCAAGTTCAATTCGGAAGGCTTGAAGCAAGCCATTCTGGCTCAGAAGGAGAAGGGAAAAGCGATCGTCGTGCTCAATTTCCCGAACAACCCTACCGGATATACGCCAGGCGTCGAGGAAGGCAAAGAAATCGTCGCCGCGATCAAAGCGGGTGCGGATGCGGGCATCAACATCGTAGCCGTCACCGATGACGCCTACTTCGCTCTCTTCTTCGAGGATTCGCTGCATGAATCGCTGTTCGGCCACTTGGCCGACATCGGTCCCCGTGTACTGCCCGTCAAAGTTGACGGCGCTACGAAGGAAGAATACGTTTGGGGCTTCCGCGTCGGCTTTATTACATACGCCGGCAGCAGCGAAGCGCAGCTTGCCGCGCTGGAGCAGAAAACGCTCGGCATTATTCGCGCCACCATTTCGAGCGGGCCGCACCCGTCGCAAACATTCGTCCTGCACGCGCTGAATTCGCCGGATTTCGAAGCGCAGAAGCAAGAGAAATATGCGATTATGAAAGGCCGCGCGAACCGGGTGAAGCAGCTCCTCGACAACGGCGATTTCGGCGGCGTATGGGAATACTACCCGTTCAATTCCGGCTACTTCATGTGTCTGAAGCTCAAAACCGTCCAAGCGGAAGCTTTGCGCACTCACCTGCTTAACGAATACGGCGTCGGCACGATCGCCCTTGGCGAAACGGACCTGCGCGTAGCGTTCTCCTGTATTGAGGAAGCGAACATCGATGAACTGTTCGGCTTGATTTACCAAGGCGTGAAGGATCTCGAAGCGGCAGCTGTGAAATAACGCTTCGATAGCCCGCTCAACATGCGTGATGGTCTCAGCGGCCGCATAAACGGTCGGCCGACCGCCGTCATGCAACGATCACCGCGCGCCGAGGATTGCGGAAGCGAACGGTTGTTATAAAAAATTAATTGCATGCCCGCAGATGCTCGCGGTGCGAAAAAACTAACAGAACGACAAAGAGGGCCTTCCGGCAGTTTGCCGAAAGACCCTCTTACTCATTTTCTATTGCACCGATTTTGCGCTCTCCAGCGCTTCCTTCGGCACGACGATTTCTTTCACGCTGTTATAGTTGGAATAAGTGCCGTCTATCGATTGCACCATGCTTATTTTCTGCCCTTGGATGTCCATTTCCATATCCATATCGACAGTCATCGCTTTAGGGAAATAGTTCTTTTTGTCGATCGTAAACGTATAAGCCATTTTGTTTACTTTCATGCCGGACATCGCGCCGACTAACGCGTCCATTTGCTCGGCGTTTCCTGAGTTCTTCAGCTCATTCTTAATAAAATCGTTGAATTTATCACCCGATGCATTCAGCTTGATCGTATAGGCGTCTCCGCTTTCGGTCAACTCCATGTCATCGGTGAAAGCCTTCAATTTATCCAGCTGCTTAGACGGATCGAGCTGCTCCTCCGATGCTCCCTGCAGTGCTGCGTTCATTTGCTCCTGCGGCAGTTTCATCCATGTTCCCGAAGTCATGTCCTTCATGAAAAAGCCGTCCTTTACAAAATACATTTCCATTTTGATGTCTTGTCCCATCATGTTCGTGCTCATCACTTGCTTGAACGTTTGCTCGGGCTTCATCACGACATCCATATCCAGCTTCGATGTCATATCCGTCTTGTTGCCGCCCTGCTCGATATTTTGCTTAATATTCATGCTGACCGAGAAGCTTTCCAGCTTAGCCGCTCCTTCGATCGATTTCGCATAAATCGCTGCCGCTCCCTTCGCTTCCGGAGCCTGCGACGGTTTGGCGCTCGGCGAAGCCGAGGCTGCCGCTGAAGGCGACACGGATGCCGCGCCGGGACTTGCCGATGCGGGTGGCTGTGCCCCCGTTTCCGTTCCTTTTTGACCGCATGCCGATAATGCGAGCAGGCTTCCTCCCAGCAGTGCTGTCATAACTAGCTTTGCCATTCTCTTTCTCTTAAACATAAATCCCTCTCCTTCCTTTCCGAACACTTGTGGATTATACCATAATGTTCCAAGCAAAAAAACCGACCGATCGTCCCATGGCTACAGTACCATAAAGAACGAACAGCCGGCATGATGGTTCGATTTACTTATCGTAGCTGTGCTGCTTGCCCGGAAGCTTGCGCTGCATTTGGCCGCCTCCCTGGCGTTGTCTGTTTTTCTCGTCTTTTTGCTGTGTATCTTGTACTTTCTTCACAAAATCGCCCGTGCTTTCCATATTACCCCTCCTTCCAACCGTTAGTTTCTTCCGATTTCGGGATCCTATACCAAGGATAAACAATCGCCGTCCTTTAGAAAGGCGGTACGACTACCTGGAACTAGAACAAACAGCGGAGAAATACTTTCTGGCTATTGTGAAAACCGCCTTGCGGCGGCCTGCCGTTCCTTATATGTTAGTTCGATGGTGTGGGAATACCCATTACCTCTTGTTAGCCTTCAGTGCTTTCTTCATTGACATTTACCGATCCTCCAACTGGCATCCCTACCTGCTTGCTCCAAATCCTGCTTGCCCCTGCTTGCCTTGCCTCTCCGCGCTCGTCTCTTGCATACGTTATAGTCAGATTTTGCCCATTTGGAATCGAGTACGTCTTCCTTTCCTATCCTATAGTCCGAAAATGCCTACTTGCAGCATGTATTTTGCTCGGCACACCGGTGAATCCGTTCCCCAAGCAGGCAAAATCGGACTCCAGCGTAAGACGAACCTCGATTCCTTGCTGCAAGTAGGCGATTTCGGACTCCAGCATATATGGAGCCTCAAAGGCAGATAAAGATAAACGAACGGCTTCGCAGTCCTTTAAAGAACCGGCTTGCTTTTCGGTTAATATGATCATTACCGAAGTTTAGAGCCGCTCGCGATATGCCTTCCGGTAAACGCACAAAATAAACCGGCACAGCTCTTGGCCATGCCGGTTTATTTTTGCATCACGCGCGGTGTTTCGAAGCAATGACCGCGGCTGACTCAATGATCAGCCCTGCAGCTCGGACAGCGCAATTTTGCGCACCTTAAGCCGCGTCAGGCAAATGCCGTCCTCCGCCTCTCCCGCACAATAAGCAAGCAGCACGGCGTTTCCGGTAAAATGGATGGCGACGTAACAGCAGCCGTTGCCGTCCTCTTCCCGCTCGACCGCAAAGTGGCCGCTCCACGTACGTCCTTCGTCTTTGCTGACCGCTCCGATCAGCGGCGTCCGGCCCCAGCTATGCTTCTCCAGCTTGCGCGTATTATAGGCCGGTATCGGATTCCATACGGCCAGCAGATCGCCGTTATGAGGATTGCGCTTCATGGACAGCGGCGAGCAAGGCGATGTGAAAGCCGACGGCATCGGCGCGCTCCACGATTCGCCTCCGTCATGCGAGAACGTCTCGTACTGGCAGCCGAGATCGGTGCGCGCCCAGCCCCAGAGCGTGTCGTCCGTAAGCTCGATCAAGCCCGGCTCCTGCATGTCGCTGCGCGAATTCGGCGAACCGATCGAAACGAAATTTCTCGCTTCGCGCCATGTTGCGCCGTCGTCGTCGGACAGGAAAAAAAACGTAACCGCTCGGCCGTCGAATTTTCCCCATTCGGTATCGCTCGTCTTCATCCGGTGATAACCCGCGGGGACGACCAGTCTGCCGGACGAAAGCCGGACTACTCTGTCGTTGTTCGTCACGTAATACCCCATTGCAGGCACGCAGCATACAGGCTCGCCCCATGTCGCGCCGTCGTCGGACGAGCGCCGCACATGCAGCCGCATATCCTGCCAGCCGTAGCGCAGCAAATAAAACAGCCCGATATCCCCATTCCGCATCCGCAGCAGCGATACGCTCATAATATTGAGGGCGTCATGATCTTCCGGCTGCGCGATGACGGCGTCGTCCGTCCAAGAATCGCCTCCGTCGGAGGAGTAGCGCACCGCAATGCACGCTTTCGCAAAATCGTCCGCGGAATCGCCGGTAAAGCGGCTGTAAGCGAACATCAGCCTGCCGTCGTTCAAGTCGAGGAACGCCCCTTCGCTGTTTCTCGGATTTCCCGGTCCGGGACGCAAATCCAGTACGATCGTTCCTAATTGCTCCATTTACTCTCCACTCCCTCGTTAGATTAGTCCTTGATCAATTTATCCCCAGATAAATTTAGCCCTTGATCGAGCCGGTCAGCACACCTTTCACAAAATGCTTCTGCAGAAACGGATATACGAACAAAATCGGCAGCGTCGTCACCACGATCATCGCCCCGCGCAAGCTTTGCGCCGTCGGCTTATTGGCTACGCCGTTCAGCATCTCCGCATCGAGATCCTGGCTGGAGAATGACAGCACGATCCGCCTCAGCAGCACCTGCACCGGCATCAGATTCGAATCGTTGATGTAAATGGTGGCGTCGAACCAGGCATTCCAATGCCCGACGGCGTAAAATAACCCGATCGTCGCGAACGTGGGCAGACTGAGCGGAAAGACGACGCGCGTGAGAACGGTCAGCGGCTTCGCTCCGTCGATCGTCGCCGATTCGATCAAGCTTTCCGGAATTTGCGCGAAAAAGTTTTTCATGATCAGCAGGTTCCATGCGCTGATGAGTCCAGGCACGATCATGACCCAAAACGTATCGGTCAAATGCAAAAACTTGAGCAGCAAATAAGTCGGAATCAAACCGCCGCCGAACAGCATCGTAATGAACACGACCGTAATGAACGCGTTTCGTCCCGGCATGTCTTTTCTGGATAAGCCGTATGCGAGCATCGACGTAAACAGCAGGTTGAGCGCCGTGCCGACGACAACCCTCAAGATCGTAATCCCATAGGCGTGATACAGCATCGAGCCTTCCGACAGCAGCACCTTATAGGCGCTAAAATCGAGCTGCTCGGGGATCAGAATGAAATTTCCCCTCCGGATCAGCTCGTTTTCCCCGACGAACGACGTGGAGACGATCGCCGCAAAAGGAACGATGAATGCCAGCGACAACAGGACAAGGAACGCATAGTTGAACGCTTGAAATGCCGCTTCGCCGCCGCTTGGACGGATGCGGCCCGTTTTCGCCTTCATGCTACCAGATCCCCTCCTGTCCGAATTTTTTGGCCAAATAATTCGTGCCTATGACAAGGACGAACGCGATGACCGATTTGAACAAACCGACCGCGGAAGCGAACGAATAGTTGACCTCGACGAGTCCTTTTCTATATACGTACGTGTCGATAATATCGGCGACCTCGTATACCGGCGGTGAATAAAGCAGAAACACTTGCTCGAAGCCGGCGTCCATAATATGGCCTATCGATAAAATGAGCAGAATGATCGCGATATGGCTGATTCCGGGGAGCGTAATATGCCATATTTGCTTGATGCGCCCCGCACCGTCGACTTTCGCCGCCTCGTACAGCTGCTGATCGACGCCGGCGATAGCCGCCAAATAAATGATCGTGCTCCAGCCGACTTCCTTCCAGATGCCCGAAACGACAAGCACCGGGCGGAAATACGCCGAATCGGTCAAAAAAGGAATCGGCTCGACGCCGAGCTGCTGGAGCAGCCCTTTGATAAAGCCGTCATCCGCGCTCAGCAAAGCGGTCAGCAAGCCGGCGACGATGACCATCGACAAAAAATGGGGCAAATACGAGATCGTCTGCACGATCCGTTTAAAGCCTGCATGCCGAACCTCGTTGATGAGCAGAGCGAGCAAAATCGGCGCCGGAAAACCGAATATAATCCGATAAAAGCTGATCGTCAGCGTGTTCCCCATAATGTCCCAGAAGTAATAGGAAGCAGCGAAATCGCGAAAATGCTTCAGCCCAACCCAATCCGCCGTAAAAATACCCTTCAAGCCGTCGAACGGCGCTACCTGCTTGAACGCAATGATGACGCCGTACATCGGACCGTAATGAAAAATAAGAAAATACAACATACCCGGAATGACAAGCGCATAATGCAGCTTATGCTTCTGGATCAATCGCAACGTCTTTGCATTCAATGGCTGACCATCTCCGTTTCCTCCCGTCAAGACCGGCCCGGCTTAAGCTTGGAGGAGCGCCGCCGGCCGAAGCGCTTCCTCCGCTTACCGGCGTTATTTGCCTTTTACCCTGTTGTATTCCGCCGTATAGGCATCGATCCACTTGTCAAGCCCGGCCTTGGTAAGCTCTTCGACGAATTTGTCATACTCGCCGATCGGCCTTGCTCCGGTAATGAACTTGATCGTTTCCTGTTCGATCATGCGGGTAATGTCTCCGGATGTCGGCACTTTCTCGGTGATCGTCTTCGTATCGAACATAAATTCCGAATCGGCCAGGGCGGTCTTTTTCACCCGGTCCATTTTCGTAATGTAATTCCGGATAAAGTCGAATTGCGGAGTGAACGCAGGATCGTTTTTCTCGTATTGCACCGTATAGGCGAACGAAAGACCCGGTATCAAATCTCCCATGTAGTCGGTATTCAAGCCTTCGATTATCTTTTTGTCCTTATCCGTATACTTCCAGTGTTTTCCTTCGATGCCGAAGAACAGCGTGAAATAATTGTTGATATCCGATTGCACCCAGTCGATCAGCTTGACGGCCGCTTCCGGGTTTTTGGCGTTTTTGTTGATCATGATCCCGCTCGTGCTGACCCCGCCCAGCGTCGTCAAGTTGCCTGCCGGCCCTTTCAGCTCCGCGGCTACGCCGTACTTTGCTTCCGGGACGTTTTGCCTAAGCAGATGTTCGTTGGCGGTAATCGTCGTGTTCCATACGACGCCGGAGGCGACGCGATTTTGCTTCACAAGCTCGATCTGGCGGGTCCGGTTGGAGGAGAACGCCTCTTTGAAAATATAGCCTTTCTTGTACCAGTCGGCCATTTTGGCGACAAAGTCGCGATAGCCAGGGTGCAGCTGAGGCGGCTTCACTTTACCGTCCTTGTCGACCCACTTGCCGTAGCCTATATCCATGAAGCCTGCGGCAAAGCCGTCGTTCAAGGAAGCGAGGTCGGTAAGAAGCGGAATCGTCTGGCCGGAGCCGGCCGGGTCTTGATCCTTGAACGCCTTCAGCACCTGCTCGTATTCGTCGATCGTCTTCGGCATTTGCAGATTGAGCTTCTTCAGCCAGTCTTCGCGCAAAAGTACGCCGTTACCCGCAACCGGAGCACCGGTCGGAATCCCCCAAATTTTCCCGTCCGAAGTAGTCAGCGCATCCCAGGACGTCTTCCAATCGGCCGGCCACAACTTCCTAATGTTGCTTCCGTATTTATCGAGCAGATCGCCGATCGGCTGAACGGCTCCGTTCGACTGATGGGTCGCCATAGAGCCTGCGAAAATATCAAGCGGCTCGTTGGAACTGAGCAGCACGTTCAATTTGTCCGCTTCCGAGCCTTTAGGCGGAATGATCGGAACGATTTCGATGCCGATCTTGTCGATAACGTATTTTTTGACTTCCTCCAACGCTTCCGGTTTGCTGACCGTGTTGCTGCTGGCCAAATTGCCGAAGTTGGCGTATACGTATACTTTTTCGATTTTTTTGGCGGCGCCTTGATTCGTTCCGTTTCCGGACGCTTCCGGTTTCCCTTCTTCTTTGCCCGACGTGCATCCCGTTACGGCTCCCGCCAGCAGCACCGCTGCCGCTGCCGAAATTGTCATCTTTCTATTGAACATGCCCGCAGCCCCTTTCGTAATCGTTTTCATTTCTACCAGCAATGCGTTTCGCGACGACGCACAGTGCACTGTTATTGCCAGTTTAGGCCGCGGGGCTTCATAAGGGAATGCCGCAGGCATGACCCGGACCCCTTAGCGATGACTTTTCGCATCATCGTGGTATGCATGTCATCGTTGCGGTATCCGCACAGCGGACGATTTATGCATTGCTTCGCGCCTTGCGGTACTCGCCCGGGGTCATGCCGACGCATTCGCGGAACAGCTTGATGAAATAGTCGCTTTTCAAATAGCCGACCCGTTCGCCGATTTCCTTGATTTTCAAATCCGTTTCGAGCAATAACTGCTTCCCTTTGTCCATTCGCGCCTTCGTCATGTAATCGGTAAACGATTGTCCGGTGCTTTCCTTGAAAATGCGGCTCAAATACGACGGATTGAGGCGGAGCCTGTCGGCGATTTGGACGAGCGAGAGCGGCTTGTCCAGCTCGCTGCGGATAATTTCGACCGCCTGATCGACGTACCGGTTGTTTTTCTCCCGAAAAGCAGTGCCGAAACCCGAAGCCAGCGTCGCGACCAGTCTTCGCAGCCATTGCACCGCTTCTTGAAGATCGTCTTGATGAAGAAGCGCTTCGTATACGTTCGTTTTCTCGCCCGCAAACGCGGACAGGTCGATGTTCGTCCGGCCCGAGGTCGCGACCAGACTGCCAAGGAGGCGCATGAGCGCGTATTGAATTTGGCGGACGTGCACCCTTCCCTTCTCCCTGCTGATTTCCCTGACGATCTGATCGAGCAGCCGCAGCGCCTGATCCGTATCCCCGTTCACGATGTGCGTGTTCAGCGCCTCTTCTTTGTCGGACGGATAGTGGAGCGGCGTATTTCCCTCCAGCCTGACGTCCTCGATATAAATAACTTGGCCCGTGCCGACGATTCCGCGGTAACGCAGCGCTTCGTTCGCCTCCGCATACGCTCTGCCTAGTTCGCTTGCGTGAGCGCACGGCTTCCCGATCCCGATCGAGCAGCCGAGCCCGAGCCGTTCCCCGATCGTGCGGATCAACAGATCCGCGCATGCGAACAGGTCCGATAACTCGTCGGGGCGGCCGTTGACGATGACGACGAAGGTCCCGTCCGCAGCCTCGCATACGATACGTTTCCAGTCTGCCGGAAGGACGGATCCGATCGCATCAGTCAGACGCACCTTGTTCAGGCTTTCGCTTTCCGCGTCCGCCTGGCGGCTGTCAGCGCGTTCCGTCATGACGGCCATCAGCATCAGATGCTCCAATTCGATGTCGAAGCCGAGATAGTCGAGCCGTTCTTTCATATAATCGTTCCCGTATGCATGCTGGCGGAGCAGCGAGCGGACGAACGTTTCTTTATAGGCGGGCAAACTTTCCTTTAACCGGTGCCGCAAGCTAAAGCGGTCCTCGAACGCCTCCTCGAAGCTGGCGCGGATAACTTGCCATTCGCCAGTCGTTGCGCTTGCGTAGCGGTCGTCCGTGCTTTTGATGAACTGCAGCATGCGGCGAATAGGCGCATATAAATGCCGTGCGAACAGCAGCGCCAGAAGACAAGCGGCTGCCGCCAGTACGCAGCTGTACAGCACGATCATGTTTTTGGCCTTGGCGACGCTCCTGTACAATTCGCCGAGCGGCGAAGCAAAAACGAACGTCCAGCCGAGCCTGTCCGACTTGACCCACGTGACAAACAACCGCTCCCCTTCCGCCTCCTCCTCGAAAAAGCTCGGCCCGCCGCCGTTTTCGTTTTGCCAGAACGGGCTGTTGCCGATCCGGACGGTCATCGGATTCGAGGAATCGTAAAGCATCGGCTTTCCGCCTGACGACAAGACGAAGAAAGGGCGGTTCGTCCCGCTCCCCGTTCTGCGCAAAAAGCTTTCGTAAATTTTGTCCGCATCCAGATTGATGACGAGCACGTTTCCTTGAATCGACGTTTTGTATACGAGCGGAATGACGTTCAATGACCCGCCTTCCGCCGTTTTGGCGATCCTCATGTCAAGAATCATCGGCAGCGCCGGGTCGCCGGACGGGAACCGGTTCCAGCCTCCGTCATAGAAACGGTCGGGATCGTATTCCAGCAGATCGGACGTCATGATCAGTTTTTTGGCGCTGTCGAAATAATAGACCGAATGGATGAATTCGTTCGACAGCTTCAATGCCCGCATGTTGTAAAGCGCCTGCTTTTTGCCGTTTAAATAGGATTCCAGTGCGGGCAAATCCTCTTCCTTCAGCTCCCCCGTCAGCATTTCATAATAGGCGCCGCGCGGAAACTGCTCGAATTGACGCATCGTCGCCCCATCCAGCGTCAGCTGGCGGAAGCTGTTCCCGATCTGATCGATCATCATTTCCATTGCATTGGCGGTCTGGTTCAAATAGTTGCCGTTCGCCTGACGCAGCTCCTGCTGGACGGTGGATTTGACGTTCTGATAGTACACGATGCCGGTTGCAAGCATAGGCAGCAGCGACAGGATCAGCGTAACGGCGATCACTTTGTAGTAAAAATGGCGTGTTTGTACGTTATGCAGCCATTTCATGCGCATGGGCGTCACCTCATCCGTTGTTTTGTAAGCGATTACATAAGGGTTTGTGAAATTTCTTTTTCTCTGGTTTTGACCGATCTGTATGATGGTATGACCAAAATAAACCGCTACTATAAGATAGCCCATCTGCGGAATGGAAGCAACCCGAAGATTCGGCGATTCCAAATCGAAGAAAAAAATATTATCCTTTGCGGCAGGACTTGCACGACAGATTAGCGAACTTTATTAGGAGAATAGCTCAAAAAATAACAAAGTATCGGGTTGATTCGAATGGAAAGCCGCATTGCCGATTTGCTGAAAAGCATCCCTATTTTTGAAGACTTGTCCGACGAGGAGCTGGAAGCGATAGGTCCGCTCTTTACGGAGCGCAAGTGCAAGAAAGGGACGATTTTGTTTTTTGAAGGCGAACCCGGAGACGAATTTTTTATTATCAAGTCGGGTATGGTCAAAATTTATCGGCTTGACGAATTTCGGGAAATTATATTATCCATGTTCCGAGAAGGCGATTTCTTCGGCGATATGGCCTTGTTTCGCCAAGACATGAAACGGACGGCGACGGCTGAAGCGATGGAGGCGACGAGCCTTTACGTGCTTTCCCGCTCCGATTTTGCGAGCTTTACGGAGACTTGTCCGAAAATTTTGCTGGTGCTGCTCGAAACGCTGTCCGAACGTCTGCATAAAGCGAACGAACAAATCCTTAGCCTAACCTTCCTCGACGTGCGCACCCGCATATACAAAACGCTGCTCCGGCTGGCGGAAGAATATGGAACGCCGTATCAGAACCGCTCGGTCATCAACGTGAAGCTGACGCATCAGCAAGTAGCCGGCATGGTCGGTACCGTTCGCGAATCGGTGACGAAAGCGTTCCTGGAGCTTCAGGAGGAAGGCATCATTTCGGTGCAGAACAAATACATCATGGTCAAAGATATGCAGAAGCTTCGAGATAAAATATGACGGGCAGCCGTAACGCTTGCCGTTACGCAATTCCTGGACAAGGATAAACGCCTACCGGCGTCTTTGACGCTGGCGTTTACCGAGATTTAGAGCCGCTTCCACGCTATACTTTCTGATAAATCAAGGATAAACGGCTTTGCCGTCCTAACGCTTTCGAAGAAGAAAGCGACTTCGTAAGCGTAAGCTAAGGACAGACGCGTTTACCGATGAAATATCGGGCCTAATGAACTTACTGAAATAAAAACCGCGGGCGCCGGCCCAATGTCATTAAGTTAAGGCACGGGGCTTAAAATCAAGTACAAGAGCAGGTTATCGAAAAGATAGCCCGCTCTTTTTTTGTGCAAAAAAGTGAAAAAGACTTGACAAGTAGGTGGATATGTGTGGCGAAGCCCCTTGAAAAACGAGGAGGTTTTGCCAATGAATGAATTCGCAAGCTCACTAAAACAAAAGCTGACATCCCTCATACGAGAAATGTCAGCCGAACCAGCACATTATGTTAAAAACCCGGGGAAAGATTTTACCCGGGAGAGAAAACTGCCCTTTGAAACAGTTATGCAGCTCCTGGTCTCGATGGGCGGCAACAGCATATTCAAGGAGCTTTTGGACTCGCAGGGCTATGACGTAAACACCGCAACCACGTCTGCTTTTATCCAACAAAGGAATAAAATCTTGCCGTCTGCACTTGAATTCTTGTTTCACAAATTTACGCAATCGTATACGGATATCAAGGACTATCGCGGGTATCGATTGCTTGCTTTTGACGGTTCGGATTTACATTTCGCAACGGACCCTGCGGACACGGATACCTATTTTCAAACGCAACCGAACACAAAAGGATATAACCTTACGCATTTGAACGCAGCTTATGATTTGTGCAATAGAATTTACGTGGATGCCATGGTTCAGCCATTAAGGTTATGCAGCGAGGGAAGGGCACTGGCAGCATTGGTTGACCGTTCCCCCATCAAAAGCAAAACTATTGTTATTGCCGATCGAGGGTATGAAGGTTACAACAATTTCGCGCATATTGAACGCAAGGGCTGGAACTACATCATTCGGGTAAAGGATTTAAATTCCAATGGTATTCTTTCGGGCTTGTGTCTGCCCACCGGTGGAGAGTTTGATGTTGTCGTTCAGGTGACACTTACCAAAAAACAAACCAACGAGGTTAAAGCACATCCTGAAATCTACAAGTTCATCCCTTCTAAAAATATAACATGCGATGGGGCATTGAAACCTCTTTCCGGGCATTAAAATACACTGTCGGTCTGA
Source organism: Paenibacillus contaminans (assembly GCF_003285015.1). Classification (GTDB taxonomy): domain Bacteria; phylum Bacillota; class Bacilli; order Paenibacillales; family NBRC-103111; genus Paenibacillus_V; species Paenibacillus_V contaminans. The sequence continues at coordinate 25,074 of NZ_QMFB01000050.1, forward strand.
CCAATTTTCACGCAAAGAGACAAGAGTTCATCACCCAAGAGATTTTCGCAAGATTAATCATGTACAATTTCGCTGAAATGATTACCTCGCACGTAGTCATTTCCCAAATGGATAAACGGCACCCATACCAAGTCAACTTCACGGTTGCCGTTCACGTTTGTAGACATTTCCTGCGCTCACGGGACGATGAACCCCCGCCCGATGTTGAAGCGCTGATTCGAAAAAATATTTTGCCGATTCGACCCATTCGCCAGGGGCAGAAGAACACGCGCAAAATCCGCTATAAATCAGCTGTTAGCTTCGTCTACAGAGTAGCATAAATCGGTTAAAATGAACATTTTTAAAACGGGTACTCCATCCGTTTTGTTTGCTGTACCCTTTTTTCCATGAATGCAGAAAAAACAAACGGCACAGGGGCTTTTCCCATGCCGTTTCGCATTCCATTTTTTATTCCCGGTCTTGCCATTAAGCTAACTTAATGACATTGGGCGCCGGCCCGCGGTTTTTATTTCATGCGCTCGTAAACGCGAAAGCTGTACGCGTACGGGTTGCGCTCGTCGGTAACGCCCGGCTCTTCGGAAACGAGCCTCCATAACGCTTCGTCATATTCGGGGAAGAACGTATCCGCCTCGAATTCCGCATCGATCCATGTAATGTACATTTTATCGGCATACGGCATAAACAAGCGAAACATCTCCGTTCCGCCGGTAACGAATAATTCCTCGGCGGCAAACCGCTCCATCGCTTCCTCAGCCGTATGCACGACGACGCAGCCCTCCGCTTGGAAATCTTGGCTCCGCGTCAGCACGACGTTCGTTCTTCCCGGCAGCGGCCGCCCGATCGAGTCGTACGTTTTGCGTCCCATCAAAATCGGATGTCCCATCGTCGTCTTCTTGAAATAGGCCAAATCGGCCGGCAGCCGCCACGGCAGCTTGTTATCCTTGCCGATGGAACGGTCGCGCCCCATCGCCACTATATAAGATATTGTCATATGTACCTCTTTCCCGGCAGCCGGCCGTACGCAAACCGACGTTTAAGCGGCAGCAGATTCGTTTGGCTCCATGATCCTGCAAAGTAATGAACGCATGCTTCGATCGTTAACACCCATAAGCATATCACTAATGGAGCGAAAGAAACAACCGATGATGCGGTACGCCGGGAAGCCATGAATATCAGCCTACACCGTCCTAACTTTTCCCCCGTCGCCGATTTTGTAGACCGCTTCGTGCGTGTACAGCCGGTACAATCGGCTTTCCTCGTCGTATGCTGCGGCATGCTCCCAAGCCTCTTCCAGGGTACAGCCGTTATCTTTGGTCAGCTTGTAAAAAAAGTGCATAATAAAAAGCGCCGTCGCTTCGGAGCGTTCTCCTTTTGGCCGATGACGTTCAAAAAGTCGACCGGCGTGCCGATCGCATGCAGCAGCGTTACGACATTGAATTGCTCCAGCACCGTACGGATAAAATGAGCCTCCGTGCTATCTCCTACAGCCGCAATGGCTACCGGCAGCTTTGGCGCGTAAAACTTCGTATCGACAGGGTTCCACATTGTACTTTTCTCCTTATCCGATGATATTCCGGTATTACGTTACGGACTTCCGCCCCGTTTCAATTATTCTCCCTTGTGTGAGAAGAAGAAGCGGTTATCACATCAATCGCAAAAAAGCTGTCAAAGGGTACACTTCAGTGAGCGAATCCCATAAATGAAGCAAAAAAAACCTTCAAAACCGCTACGAAAGTGGTAATGAAGGTTCTTTTGTTAACCGAAATCAGCGATCCAGGGCTTTTATATCCTTAATGATCCTCTCATATGGCGTATCCAACGCGCCGTCGTATTTGGCGACAACCGTACCGGACCGGTCGACCAGAAAAAACGAAGTGCTGTGAATGATTTGATCGGTAGCCGTATCTCTGGAAATGTAGGATTTGAACGACTTCAGCAGAAACGATTTGATTTCGTCGAATGTGTAGCCGGTCAATGCATGCCAGTTCGCGAAATCCGCATCGAATTTGCCGAGATACGTTCTGAGCGCCTCCGGATCGTCTTTATCCGGATCGATCGAGAACGATACGAGCTCCGCCTCGACACCCGCCTCCTTCAGCTTGCCTTGCAGCTTCGCCATATTCGCCGTCATCGCCGGACATACCGTCATGCAATGCGTAAATACGACATCGGTTATCCACACCTTGCCGTTCAAATCGGACAAAGCGAACGGCTGTCCGTTTTGATCGGTGAATTGAAAAGGCTCGACCGGAATATGGAGCCGATTTTTGCCATTGCCGCAGGCAGCCGCGAAGACGGCAAGTAAACATACGAGGATAAGCATCATGCTTTTCTTCATGGGGCATCCCCTCCCGTTAATTGTTCCGTGACAGCCATCGCGCCAAAGCTTCGATTTCTTCATCGTTCAACATCTTGCTGAAAGCGGGCATCCCTTTTGCTCCGTCCCGTAAAATTGCGGCAATTTGCTCTTCGTCCAGCTTCGATCCGACCTTCCGTAAATCCGGTCCCACTTTTCCCTCTAAATTTGCGCCATGGCAGGACAAGCATTGCTTTTTGTACAGAGCCTCCGCGCGGGCGGCTTCAGCTGAAGCCGTTCCATGATCACCCGCCGCGTTCGTTCCTTGGCCGCACGCCGTAAAGAAGAGGAGCGCTGCAATACCCGTCAACATCGCAAAAGTCTTTTGCAGAAGCAGCCGCTTATTGAATCGAACGACGCCGTCAGCATTTTGACCGCTCACGTCGCCACCATGTTGTACGTCATGATCCAAATGGACCCGATGACGATAGTCAGAACGATAATTAGACCGAGGATAAGCGCCATCAAGTTGTAACGCGGCTTGCCTTCCTCGCGCAGATGCATGAAATAAACGAGCTGAACGACGAACTGCAGAACGGCGGCCGCCATCAGGACTATATTGCTTGCCGTACCTTCGAACCAATCGTTCCATACAATGACGACCGGGACGATCGTAAGCAGGATGGAGAACAGAAAGCCGATGCTGTACGATTTCAGCGAGCCGTGCGAAGTCTCATGCGTACTCGCGGTTTGGTATTCGGTGTGATGTGCCATTTACTTCACCCCCATCAAATAAACGACGGTAAATACGAAAATCCAGACGACGTCAAGGAAATGCCAGTATAGGCTAATCACGTTGACCTTGCGCTTGGTTACCGGCGTAATGCCGTGTTTCGCCAGTTGAACGATCAGTGCGATCATCCACACGATGCCAAGGGAAACATGAAGGCCATGCGTGCCGACAAGCGTATAGAAGGCCGATAAAAACGCGCTTGTGCCGATCGCCGCTCCTTCATGCACCATATGGATGAACTCGTAAACTTCCATACCCACGAATACAGCGCCGAGCAAAAGCGTAACGGCAAGCCATCCGATCAAACCGGAGCGGTTGCCCTTGTTCATGGCAAGAACGGCAAGCCCGCTCGTAAAGGAGCTGGTCAGCAGAATGAAGGTGCTAACCACGATGCCGCCCATTTGGAACAGCTCTTCGGGCATCGGCCCCCCGTTCGTATTCCCCTGAAGGACGATGTAGGTGGCAAACAAAGTACCGAACAGGATACAGTCCGTCATCAGGAATATCCAAAAGCCGAACGTGCGCATTTCCTCCGCGTCGTGATGCTGATTATGCGAATGATTTTCGTGCCCCGCTGAACCCGGAGCTCCCACCGCTTGACTCATCCGTTCGTCACCTTCCTTAATGCCGCTTCGGTACGCTTAACTTCCGAAACGGGTATATAATAGTCCGTATCGTAACGGAACGAATGGACGAGCATGCAAATCACGACGCCCGCCAATCCAGGAATAATCATCCACAGCCACTCGAACACGAAGCCGAAGCCGGCGATAAACCAGAACAGCGACATGACGATCGGGATACCGGAATTTTTGGGCATATGAATCGGTTCGATCGGAGGGGCCGATACCGTTTGCCCCTGCTCCCTGCGGCGCTTCTCCTCCCACCAGTCGTCCTGTGCAGTTACGTTGGGCAATACCGCAAAGTTATACAGCGGCGCCGGCGAAGGAATCGACCATTCCAGCGTTCTGCCGTTCCAGGGGTCGCCGGTTTCATCCCGCTTGAGAAATTTGACGCTGTGCGCGATTTGCCATACTTGGAACAGGAAGGCGATTCCCATGAGAACGGCGCCGATTGTCGAAACAAGGTTCATTTCCCACCAGCCTTTGTCCCAACCGTAAGTCACGACCCGTCTCGTCATCCCCATCAAACCGAGCGCATATTGTGGCATGAAGCACAAATAAAAGCCGATATTCCAAAACCAGAACGCCCATTTGCCGATCCGCTCGTTCAGCTTGAAGCCGAACAATTTGGGCCACCAGTAATACAAACCCGCGAAGTAGCCGAACACCACGCCGCCGATAATGACTTGATGGAAGTGGGCGACGAGGAAATAGCTGTTATGAAACTGAAAATCGGCCGGCGCCACCGATAGCAGAACGCCCGTCATACCGCCGATTACAAAGCAAGGAATAAAACCGGCCGTCCACAGCATGGGCGTTTCGAACGTAATTTTTCCGCGAAACATCGTAAACAGCCAGTTGAACACCTTCACCCCGGTCGGAATGGCGATCAGCATCGTAGTTAAAGCGAAGAAGGCGTTGATGTCGGCTCCGGAGCCCATCGTAAAGAAATGATGCGCCCATACGAGGAACGACAAGACGCTGATGATGATCATGGCGAACACCATCGACTTGTAGCCGAACAGCTTTTTCTTCGCGAAGGTCGCCACGATTTCCGAGAAAATGCCGAATGCCGGAAGGACGATAATGTAAACCTCGGGATGTCCCCACATCCAGATCAGGTTGATATACATCATCGGGTTGCCGCCGCCGTCCAAGGTGAAGAAATGCGCCCCCGCATAACGGTCGAGAAACAGTAGCGCAAGCGTAACCGTCAAAATGGGAAAGGCGAAAATGATGGCAATGCAGCTGGACAGCACCGACCATGGAAACATGGGCATCTTCATCAGCTTCATGCCGGGCGCGCGCATTTTCAGAATCGTCACGATAAAATTGATCCCGGTCATCAAACTGCCGATACCCGATATTTGGATGCCCCAAATGTAGAAATCTTGTCCGACGCCCGGATTATGCATACTGCCCGAATACGGCGGGTACGCGAGCCAGCCGGCGTCCGGCGAGCCTCCGATGACGAAGGACAGGTTGAACAGCATTGCGCCCGCGAAAAACAGCCAGAAGCTCAAGGCGTTGAGGAACGGAAAGGCGACGTCGCGGGCGCCGATTTGCAGCGGTACGACTACGTTGAACAAGCCGAACATAAACGGCATCGCCATAAACAAAATCATAATGACCCCGTGGGTCGTAAAAACTTGGTTATAATGCTCCGGGGTTAAAAACTCCAGCTCCGGAACGGCCAGCTGGGCCCGCATCAGCAGCGCGTCCACCCCGCCGCGGAATAGCATGAGGAACGAAGCGATAATGTACATGATGCCGATTTTTTTATGATCGACGCTTGTCAGCCATTCGCGCCAAAGCCAGCCCCATTTTTTGAAGTAGGTCATAAAAAACACGATGGTTAAAATCGTCAGCGCAATGCTGACGTCGGCGCCGTAAATTAACGGATCGCCGGTTACAAAAAATTCGGATGCAAAGCTTTTCACTTTGTCCCACATAAATGGTTCCTCTCCTTACGCGCCGGTTGAACATCCGCTTATTGCTCCGGCCGAATGTTTTGAATCTCGTTCCACGATAATCCGTGATTGTGCGAAGACGCGTATTTGGTGACCGTCATTTCGAACAAGCCTTCCGGGAATGCGGAGTACGCAAGCACTTCCGACGCGGCCGGCTCGGCAAGCTTCTTATATCCGTCCAGCGTTAGCTCAGGCGAGGAAGCTTTCACGTCTTGCACCCATTCGTCGAATGCCTCTTGGGACGTCGCTTTTGTCGTAAAGTACATTTTGGCGAAATCCTTGCCCGTGTAGTTCGCGCCGGAGCCCATATACTCCCCCTGCTCATCCGCTTGCAAATAAAGCGTCATCGCCATGCCGGACATGGCGTACATTTGACCGCCGAGCTGCGGAATCCAGAAGGAATTCATCGGAGCGTCCGCGGTAATCTCGAAGCGGATCGGCACGTCCTCGGGAATTTGCACGTAGTTGACCGTTGCGATCCCTTGCTCCGGATACTGGAACAGCCACTTCCAATCGAGCGACGTGACCTGGATCGTGAGCGGCTTCTTTTCGGAAGCAAGCGGTTTGGACGGCTCCAGCGCATAGGTGCCCTTGACCGTAATGACCGCAATGGCAAACACGATGATGATCGGAATGCCCCACCAGATCGTCTCCAGCTTCGTGCTGTGCTCCCATTCGGGCGTATAGCTCGCCTTCCTGCCTTTCTTGTCGCGATAGCGCCACATGATGACCGCCGAAAGAATAAGCACCGGAACGATGACAATGGAGCAAAGCACAGTCGAAACGAGCATTAAATCTTTTTGCTGATCGGCAATCGGTCCTTTAGGATCGAGTACGATAAATTTGTCCGTGCAGCCTGTGGCTGTCAAGAGCAGCAGCATTAGCATGAATATAGATGCCGTATAGCGGACTGCTTTCGATGTTTTCATGTTCACGTCTCCTGTCGCATGGCATGGATGGTTCGTTTGGCAAGTCTTACTTTACCCGCCGGCATTTCATGTGTCACCAGCCACTCGGCACCCGGCCGAACCGACCATTTTCAAAAAAATGAAACAAAGCTTTCAACATTTGGACAACTTTTAAGCCACTAATGGATAAACGGAAACGGCGTCTTTGACGCCGGCGTTAATCACAGATATCAAGCCGTTTCAGCAATATCCCTGCCTTTAGACCAACGATAAACGTTTACTCTATGACGCCGCGGGCCGTCTCCAAACTTTCGCACGGCGCAAAGAACGAATCTGGTCGACAGGCCGCCGGGTTCGGAGCGGTACGGGGGTGATGTGTAGGGGGACGATGTGTGGGTGCGATGGGCGGGGCGATGGGCGGGGCGAGGTATGTGATGGCAAACTACGGTCTGCCGTCTGAGATCTGCGGTCTGCGGTCTGCGGTCTGCAGTCTGCAGTCTACCGTCTGCCGTCTGCGGCTGCGGTCTGCGATCTGCCTTCTGCCGTTTGCGGTCTGCGGTCTGCGGTCTGCCTTCTGCCGTTTGCCGTTTGCCGTTTGCCGTCTGCGGCTGCGGTCTGCGATCTGCCTTCTGCCGTTTGCGGTCTGCGGTCTGCGGTCTGCGGTCTGCGGTCTGCGGTCTGCGGTCTGCGGTCTGCGGTCTGCG
>NZ_QMFB01000050.1:32380-50870 GCF_003285015.1 Paenibacillus contaminans
TGCGGTCTGCGGTCTGCGGTCTGCGGTCTGCGGTCTGCCTTCTGCGGTTGCGGTTGCGGTCTGCGGTCTGCGGTCTGCGGTCTGCGGTCTGCGGTCTGCGGTCTGCCCGTCTGCGGTCTGCGGTTTGCGGTCTGCCGTCTGCCGTCTGCCGTCTGCGGTTTGCGGGGTGCGGTCTACGATGTGAGGCGTGTTGCGATAATCTGGAGTGCTTACTCAAACTAAAATCCCGTACGCTTCAAGCCTCCCCCTCGCTCGTCGTCTGTATTAGGTCGACTGAACGAATGCTTCGCGCGGTGCGAGCTGCACTGCAGTCCGATTTTGCCCATTTGGAATCGAGTCCGGCTCCCCTTTCCTCGACTGTAGTCCGAAAACGCCCATTTGCAGAGGCTTTTTGGCAAGGCGTATCCGAAAATCCTTGCTCCAAGAAGGCAAAATCGGACTACAGCTCATGAGTTACCTCAATCCCTTGCTCCAAGCGGGTTAAATCGGACTACGGCGTACTGACCAACCTCTAAAAAAGCAAACTTCTCGATTTCGTCACGATTCAATCGGGCTTGCGGCTTCCCTGCAGCTCCCAGCGCGTAGTGCTTGGCGTCACATAACAGTGGTCAACCACATGCCGCCCCACAGGTGCTGCTCCACGCAAACCAACAACAAAAAACCGTCCGAATCATTCGCCGGACGGTCCTTTAAGCAATGTTAGCCGTCGACCGCCTGAAAAAACGGGCTAAACGACGTAACGTAAGATCGAAAGCAGAAGCAGGAAAGCGATGCCGAAGCAGAGGCGCATCAGCCATTTATCTTGCCGGTCGAAGGCGTTTATGTCAGTTCCCCCTTCACATATTTGGCATTAAACAGGAACAGTCTGAGCAGCAGCACAATGGACGGAACCAGCAGCGCAAAGCCGGCAAGGAAGGCGACGACCAGCGCGCGCCCCATCGTTTCGTTCGTCACGCCGCCGTATATCGTTAAATCCGGGTACAGCAAATACGGAAGATGGGACTGGCCGTATCCGAAGAAGGCGAAGGCAAACTGCAGCATCACCAAAACGAAGGCGAGACCAAGCGATTTTTTTTGCCAAATGAGCCATACAGCGAGTGCGAAAGCGACGAGAGAAAGGCCGAACAGCCACCATACCCGCAGCGCGCGGTCGAAATGCTCCAGATTATGATTTCGCAGCGCGACAAATACGAACAAGCTGGAGATGAGCGTCGGAATGCCTCCCCACAAGGAGAAAAAACGCATCTGCTCGAACGCTCTCTTATCTTCCGCACGCGATGCGTAGTAGGTCAAAAATGTCGAACTGATGAACAGCACGCTCGACATGGCAAGCAGCACGACCGCCCAAGAATACGAGCTGAAAAAAAGCTCCTCCATCAGCAGCGTGACGGAGCTTCCCCGGACGTCTAGAAAGCCGCCCTCCGAGATCGTAAACACCGTGGATAACGAAGCGGGGATAAGCAATCCCGTCGCCCCGTATGCAAGCAGGTAAAAGCCGCTTTTCCCGGCACCGTAGTTGGCGAATGCATAAAACGATCCCCGGATCGATAGCAAAACGAGCGCAATGCTCCCCGGAATCAGCAGTGACGTTCCGTAATAATGCGCCGTTTCGGGAAAAAAACCGACGATGCCGACGAAGAAAAACACGAGAAACACGTTGGTCACTTCCCAAACCGGGGACAAATACCTGGATATGACGGGCCCGATAATCGATTCCATCCCGATTACCCGACCGTAGTAGGCGAAGAAGCCCGCTCCGAAATCGATAGAGGCGACGATCAAATAGCCGTACAAAAAGCTCCAAAGAACAGTAATGCCAAGCATCTCGATCGACATGTCCTTCTCCTCCTCACAAGATGATCCTGCGGGCTTCAAGCTCCAGCTCCGCCGGCTTGTTGCGGAATAGACGGCCCAGCACATACAGGCATACGACGCCTAACACAACATACAGAGCGGCAAAAAGCCAGAAAGCGACGTTTACGTGCGTATTCGTCGTCGCCGCATCGGATACGCGCATATATCCGCGCATGATCCATGGCTGTCTTCCGACCTCGGCATAAAACCATCCGAGCTCGATGGCGAGCAGAGATAGCGGTCCTCCCGCCAAAATGGCAGCCAGTATCCAGCGATTGTAGGCTTGCCATCGTTTCAGCCGTGGCAGCGCCAGGAAAATGACGGGAACCGCCAGCAAGTAAAATCCGATGCCGACCATCGCGTCGAACAAATAATGCACGTACAGCGGCGGCCATTCGTCCTTCGGAAAATCGTTCAAGCCGACGACCGTACCGTCGGGGTTATGGGTGGCGAGAAGACTGAGCGCCCAAGGAATTTCGAAGGCGCCGCTCACCTCCTGCGTCTCCGGATTCAGCCGCCCGCCGACGATTAGCGGCGCTTTTTTTCCGGTCTCGAAGTGCCATTCCGCGGCAGCAAGCTTTTCCGGCTGTTTTTTGGCAAGAAACTGAGCGGATATGTCGCCGGCTACGATCGTTAGAACGGCAAGGAGCAGGCCTGCCGCCATATTCAGGCGAATCGATTTCCGGTAGTACTCGTCTTTGCGGCCCCGCAGCATGGCGAAAGCGGCGATCATGGCGAGCAGGAAAGCGGCCGTAAGATAAGCCGACGATAACACATGGAAGACCTTCGAAGGCACGGCGGGGTTAAACATCGCGGCGATCGGATCGATACGTGCAAGCTGGCCGTTCTCGAGCTCGAAGCCTTGCGGCGTATTCATAAAAGAGTTGACGGTCGTAATGAACAAAGCGGAGCCCGAAGAACCGATTATGATCGGAAGGGTCAGCAGCCAGTGCATGTACGGGTTGGAGAACCTGTTCCACGTATAGAGATAAATGCCCAGAAAGATAGCCTCGAAGAAAAAAGCGAACGTCTCCAAAAACAGCGGCAAGCCGACTACATTGCCTGCCAGACGCATGAATTCCGGCCACAACAGGCTGAGCTGCAGACCGATGCAAGTGCCGGTAACGACGCCTACGGCCACCGTAATGACGAAGCCGCGCGCCCATCTCCGTGCCATCAGCGAATAGTGCTCATCCTTCTTCCGAATCCCGATCCATTCCGCCAATGAAATAAAAACGGGCACGCCGACTCCCACGGTTGCGAACAAAATATGAAAAGCCAGCGTCATTTCCGTTAAGTAGCGGCTCCAATCCACCGTTCCCACTAAGCAGCCCCCTCAAGTTCCATAACCTACGGTTTACCTGGTTACTATTCCCAAGCGGATTGATAGTATGCAACAAAAAAAAGGCCCCTAAGCCGTCTGTACGGCTTTCGGGACACTTATCGTGCCGGTTTGGGGACCGACCTTCGTTAAACCGCTATCGGAGCCTTGATTCCGGGATGAGACTGATAACCTTCGAATGCGAAATCGTCGAACGTGTAGTCGAATATCGATTCCGGCTTGCGCTTAATAATAAGCTTGGGCAAAGGATACGGCTCTCTAGTCAACTGCAGTTGAACCTGCTCAATATGATTCAAATAAATATGCACGTCTCCGCCGGTCCAAACGAGATCCCCAACCTCCAAGCCGCATTGCTCCGCAACCATATGGGTCAGCAAAGCATACGAAGCGAGATTGAACGGGAGTCCCAAAAACGTATCGACCGACCGCATTTGGAACATGCAGGACAGCTTCCCGTTCGCCACGTAAAATTGAAACGCATAATGACAAGGCGGCAGCGCCATGCTGTCGACTTCGGCGACATTCCAAGCGCTTACGAGATGCCTGCGGGAATCGGGATTTGTTTGAATCTGAGTAATCACGTTGGTTATTTGATCGACGACCCGGCCGTCGGGAGCGTGCCAGGTTCTCCACTGCGCCCCGTACACTCTGCCCAAATTGCCCTCCTCGTCCGCCCATTCATCCCAGATCGAGACGCCGTTTTCACGAAGATACCGGATGTTTGTATTTCCGCTCAAAAACCACAGCAGCTCATGGATAATGGATTTCGTATGCAGCTTTTTGGTAGTCAGCAGCGGAAAGCCCTCGGACAAATTCATTCTCATCTGCCTGCCGAACACGGAAATCGTCCCCGTGCCTGTCCGATCCTCTTTACGCACCCCGTTCTCGATAATATCGCGAAGCAAATCTTTATATATGTTCATGTCGACGACTCCTTTTATGATGCGATTGACGATTACATGTCCTACATTATACGACAGCCTGCGGCATTCCGACAATCCGATTGCGAAATCCGCGGCCAGACATCGCATGGGCTTACGAATTCGATCGGACGTGTGCGCAGCCGTCATTTTGCGGGTTTTCGCTGCCCCCACGGCTTAAAAACGGAAAAAACGAACATGGCTCCCAACGATACGATTTGCAAAACGATCCCGGCCGTCAAATAGAATCGGTTACTCAAGAAATCCGCACTTTGCATCGCCCCTATGCCTTCAGCCGCCACAAAATCCGCCGCCCTCGACGTCCAAATGTAAATGCCGACAACGCCAAGGCCGATCGATACGAGCGTCAGCGCTTCCTTCGCAATGATCCAGTAATATTTCAGCAGTCCCCAATGCGTCATCAAGGACAGCGCGATACCGGTTGCGACGGTGCCGATTGTGGATGCCCGTACGGACGTTTTGGCAAGAATAAGCATGCCGGTATAACAGGCTTCGAGTATGCTTTCGTCCTTCGTCGCCGCAGCCGTTATACTCAGTATCAAAAATGCGATCATTACGCCGAACATGATGGCGGAAAACAAAATATGCGCGGACAGCAGCCATTTTTTTTGCGTGATCGTGAGACGTTTCATAGAGCCTCCTACTTTTGCCGAAATGATTTCTGCTATAAGCGTACCCCACAGCTCTTAGGATCATCTAAACGGTTCATTAAAAAAATATTAAGTCTGCGGCATCTTCAATGCCGACGTTTACCATAGCCGTTTCCCGCGATACGCATTCATATAAACGCAGCAAAAACCCCCCTGCCGACATCGTCGTCAACAAAGGGGGGCTCCCGGCTCCCGTATATTATGGCAAAATGTGACTCAAGCAAGATTGCGGCTTCCGTCCGGCGACAAGAAGACCGTCTTCGACATAACCTTCCTCGCGGCCGTCGAGCTCCCTCACCACTTTACCGCGCCAGTCGGCCAGCTTGGCTGCGTATGCAGGGTTCGCGGCAAGGTTGACTTTCTCCTGCGGATCTGCCGACAGATCGAAAAACTGCTCCTCGCCGGACTGTGAAAACCAAATATATTTTTCATTGCCGTCCGTAGCAAAATGGTTGGACAACTTGCCGAAGGTATGCTCGCCGTGAATATAATCGCGCCATGTAACGGGATGTCCGCCGCAAAGCGGCAGCAGGCTCCGCCCCTCGACGCTTGCAGGGATTTCCGTTCCCGCAGCGTCAAGCAGCGTCGGCATAATATCGCGCAGCTCGATGACTTGCTCGACCTCGGCACCGGCCGCAAAACCGAAACGGCCTGTCGGGTCGTTGACGATGAACGGCACCTTCGCGCTTCCTTCGTACGGCAGCGCCTTGCGGAAATAATGATGGTCGCCCATCAGCTCGCCGTGATCGGAAGTGAAAACGACGATCGTATTGCGCAGCACGCCGTATTCGTTCAAAGCATTAAGCAGTCGGCCGATTTGTTCGTCAAGATGCGAAATGAGCGCATAATACGCGGCGCGGGCGCGGCTCAAGCGGCGCTTCGGTATTTTGCCGTAGTATGCCGTCGGATTGTACGCGCCCTCTTCCGCGGCTTCCTCATCCACCCAATCGCCTATCGGCGGGTCGGGCAGCTCCAGATCCTTGTACATATCAAAATATGCTTGCGGCGGATCGAGCGGCGAATGCGGCCGCACGAAGGACGACCACAGGAAAAACGGCTTGCTCGGATCCCGCCGGCGGAGGAAGTCGATCGATTGGGTGACGCACCAATTCGTCGGATGGAGCGCTTCGGGCAAATGCCAAGGACGCGCTACCGTCGAGGCATTGCAGTCAAGTCCATTGTCCATAATATCAAGCTCGGCCCCGGCGGTTTGCCGCAGCCATACCAAATAGTCGTCCACCTGGTCGAAGTGCTCGTCTACCGTATTGTTGTTCTTGCTTCGGTTGTGGTGCAGGTAGCCGTCGTGCAGCACGACATTGTGAAAACCGCATAGATTGCGTGCGGGATACACATGCATTTTGCCTACGCATTGCGTATGATAGCCTGCTTTAGCCAGTTCGCCTGGAAGCGTATACGTGTAATTCCAAGGCACTTTATCCTGATAGCCGACCCTGCCGTGCGAGCGTTGGCTCATGCCGGTAAAGATGGCCGCCCGGGCGGGAATGCAAGTGGGCGTCGCCGAGTAGGCGTTTCGGAACTGGACGCCCGTGCGGGCAAGCCGGTCCAAGTTCGGCGTCTCCACAATGGGGTGACCCATTACGCTCAAGCAATCGTATCGCATTTGGTCGACTGTAATTAGCAGCAGATTCGGTTTCATTTGCGCTCTCCCCTTTCGTGTACGCCCGTTTCCCTAATCCGTGACCGCCCGAATGGCGGACAAGCAGGATCGACCGGGCGACCGGCTGATTTTGCACACCTCGAGTTTCTTCCGGGGTGTAGTGCGAATCTTCCGCAGCGGCCGGCGAATCCCGTCTTACGACAAGACCGGTCCGTTAGACGTACATCGAGTTGTCCGCTACATTGTACACCATCGGATTGCATAAAAGAAGCACCTGAACGAAGCCTCGATTTCACAATAGCTTGTGCAGAGAGTGAACGGAATGACGCAGCTCGAAAATGACAGAAGCTTGAAGCATAAGTATCGCCCGTAAGCGTCGGTCGGTCGATTACGTAGACTTGTACTGCTCGGAACGAATGGTGCCGGTGAATATGGACAGTTATCCGCATTCGAATTCTTTATCGCAATCATGTATCGCAGCGAACCTGCGCTTTTGCGTTAATGTAAGTTATTGTAAATTCATTCGCAATGTTTTATAATTCAATTCAATTTAACCCTGCAGCGAATTCACAAGCTTGGCCAAGCGCGCCGCACCGGGCAAAATTGTTTTAATCACCTTGCAAGCTGAGGCTTGCTTTCCATAACCTACGACGATGAAAGAGAAAAGTAAGCCGAAATGTCCTTGACAGGGACGGAGCGCCGAAGACTGAGAGCGCCCGAAAGGAACAGCGGCTGAAGTTCGCTCCCGAGTCGATGCTTGAACGATGCTCCGCAGATTCGGAGCAAGTAGAGCCATCCGGCCGCACGCCGTTATCGTGCTTGAGCGAGAAACGATACCGATTGCGCCATAGCGCGATCTCCGCTTCTTCCGTTTTCGTGACGAGACGATGTCTTGTACGATTGCCGGTCAGAAAAGGCGTTTCTAATGAGGGTGGTACCACGGTTCCCCGTCCCTTGCGGATGGGGGCCTTTTTGCATTAATAATACCCTCTACGATCTGTTTCGTTATCAAATGAGGACTTTTTAATCAACCGCTAATAATCACTTATACGAAGGAGCGAATAACAATGGGCAACAAAGAACTGGAGGCGCTGAGAGCGCAAATTGACGATATTAATGAGCAGCTGCTGATGCTGATCGGCAAGCGGGGACTAATTTCCCAGGAAATTGCGAAAGCCAAGGATATGCAGGGGCTGCCGAAGTTCGACCCTGTCCGAGAACGGGAAATGCTGGATAAACTTGCGGCAATGAACGAGGGGCCGTTCGACGAGGCGACGATTCGCCATCTGTTCAAGCAGTTGTTCAAAGCATCGCTTGACTTGCAGCAAAGCGATAAGAAGAAACATTTGCTCGTCAGCCGTAAAAAACAAGCGGAAGATACGATCGTAACGAGCAAAGGCGTTTCGGTAGGCGGCGGCGCGCATCTGATGGTGGCGGGACCGTGCTCGGTGGAAAGCTACGAGCAAACGCGTGCAGTCGGCGCAGCTTTGAAAGCGGCGGGCGTCAAAGTGATGCGGGGCGGAGCCTTCAAGCCGCGCACATCGCCATACGATTTCCAGGGGCTCGGCATCGACGGCTTGAAAATTTTGAAGGAAGTCGCGGACGAATTCGGGCTCGTTACAATCAGCGAAATCGTCAACCCCGCGCATATCGAGATCGCCCAGCAATATATCGACGTCATTCAAATCGGCGCCCGCAACATGCAAAACTTCGAGCTGCTGAAAGCTGCCGGCGAAGCGACGATCCCCGTACTGCTGAAGCGCGGCATCGCGGCGACGATGGACGAATTTTTGCTTGCAGCGGAATACATCGTCTCGCGCGGTAACGGCCAAGTGATGCTGATCGAGCGCGGCATCCGCACCTACGAGAAATGGACGCGCAACACGCTCGATATTTCGGCCGTGCCGATCCTCAAGCAGGAGTCGCATCTTCCGGTGCTCGTCGACGTCAGCCATTCGACCGGCCGCAAGGACATCATGCTGCCATGCGCCAAAGCGGCGCTCGCCGCAGGAGCCGACGGCATCATGATCGAAACGCATCCGGATCCGGCGACCGCCCTGTCCGATGCGGACCAACAGCTCACGCTCGAGCAGTTCGATTCGTTCTACGCGCAGCTGAAAGCGTCGGGCTTGTTCCGCGAAGCTTAATCGGCGGGCGGGCTTTCGCAATACACTTGAAGAAGAGCAAACACATCCTTAACGGTGTAGTTTGCTCTATTCTTTTGGCATGCATGGTGTGCTTGAATCGGATTTTCGAAATGGCAAACGGCGTGGGAGCTTGATTCCGCTTCGAGCTGAGGAAATCAGAGGGTCTGCTCAGGCGCTGCGGCATAAGCCTTTTGCTTACGGTAGTCTCCCGGCGTTACATTCATCACTTTCTTGAACATGCGAATGAACGACAAGGAATGCGTATAACCCACCATCACGGCAATGTCTTGAACGGAAGCGCAAGTTTCCTCCAATAACTGCCTCGCATGGCGAATGCGGAGCAGCGCCAAATAATCGACGAACTTCTCCCCCATCTCGTCCTTGAACAATTGGCTGACGTACTTCGTATTCAATTGAAAATGGTCGCTTATCATCTGCAAAGATAAGTTCGGATCCGCATATTGTTCTTCGATATACGACTTGATGTCCAAAATGAGCGTATGGCCGCTTCGTTTTTCGCGCATGCGGCGAATGTGTTCAAACGCTTCTACGAGCAGCTCGTGAATCTGGGCTTTCACTTCGTCAAGCGTCTCGAATTTTTCCACAAGCCCCGAAAGTTTCGGATATATTTCCAAATCCCAGCGTCCGCGGTATTCAGAAGCCATCTCCTTCAAAGATTGGTTAAGATGATAAGTTAAATAATTGACAGCGATGACGATTTCATCCTTCGAGCTTAGGTTCATGCGTAAATTAAGAAAGATTTCTTCGAAAATCGATTCCCATTCTTCATTGTTTTGCTTGAAGCAGGAAGCCAGCTTCCGGATAATATCCAAATTGCGATAAATCGTATCCGAAGGCTTGGCGTTCATCTCCGAATACAGAAACGTTCCCGCTCCCCCTAACACCGTCTTATATTTCAGCGCATTTACCGCGTCCTCAAAGGAAAGCGGAATTTCATTCACTTCTTCCACGCCGGAGCCGATACCCGAGGTAACCGAAAAATGAAGATGGCTCTCCACCCACACTCGGAGCTCTTCTCCCATGTCCTTCAAGGTCCGCAAACTCGCTTCCTCGCCGCTTACCGATCCGTAAATAACTCCGAGCCTCTCGCTTGCGATCCACTCCGACCAAACAGGAATGGCATGTTTTCCGGCAATCTCGTTCACGACACTTTTCACGACAAACTTGAGCAGGCTCTGGTCACGTTGATGATAAACGGCTGTAAACTCTTGAAATTTGTCGATTTCAATGACGGCCACAATCAGACATTTCCATTCGCAGGTACGCCCCAGCCCGTTGAGCTCCCCCGCCCACTCCTCCGGTGAAATCGACCGGCTGCCCGTTATCGTTTCCTGGAAAAAATATTGACGCCGATAGAGCAAATCCTCCTGGAACCGTTGATCGTATTTATTGGATTGTTCAATCAATCGATTCAGCGCAGTCTCGATGAACCGAAACTCGTCGTTTCCGCCGGATGCGATGAGCAGTTGGCTCCTCTGTTTGGCAAAATGCCGGATCTGTTCGACGATCACCTCGACAGGGCGATAATTTCGCCTAGTGGCCACGATAAGCCAAACTAAACCCATGATCAGAATAGACGCCGTAATGCCCAGCCAAATCCAATGAATACGGGAAAACACATGAAACAAACCGCCGTCGCGAAGCCCGCTGTGAATCTTCCATCCGGTATAATCCGAAACCGATGTATTGATTTCCGACCCGCTTTGAGGAGCATTGGCATTCAAAATGTCGATACCGTTCTGATCCTCCAATTGAATGTAGCTGAATTTGTTGCTGGACATATCCATAATGTACTTGGCAATCATCGGAACGCCTACGTTGACCACAATAAATCCCCGCTCGCCGCTCAGCAGCGGCACATTGCGTACCAGCGTGACGACATTTGCCGGAGGTTCGTCCGTAAACTCCCTGTACGAGCGAACGGGAAGCCATTTCGGCGGCGCCCCTTCCCGCAATATGTTTCTTGCAAACTCTTGGTCGCCGAACTGATTTAGCGGCATGATCGAGTTTTTGCTCAAAACCCTATCGTCTTCCGTTCGGTACAAATAGATCGAGTCGACGAGCGGCAGGGCACCGATTGTTTCGCGCAGTTTTTTGGACGGCACTAAGAGACTTTCGAACGTATCCTGCGAAGATTTGAAATAATACCCTTTCAGTTCGTCATTATAGGTAGTTTCCTTCATGATTTGTTGGTCGATGAATTCGAGCGTCCGGTCCAGCTGGACGAGCACTTGTTCCATGAACACTTCATTCGCCCGCTGAGCTTGATCTCGGGACACGTTATTTACCATAACGAAGAAGATAATCGACAAGCTGAAAATAACGAGGATAAAGATCGGCAGATAGGAAAGCAACAGCCGTATAAACCATTTACCCGGCATGCAATGTCCTCCAATGGGCTCGAATAGCGTTTAGACGGTAAATAGCCACCGAATATATAGGTTCAGAATGGTTGAAAACCGCGAGATGAGCAATATACAACTTTCCGTCAATATACGTTATTGTACCATCGTCTTACGGACTGCGGCTAATAATCCCGCAACGTCAGGCTTTTTTCGTTCGACCTCTCGATGCCCGTTAAGCAATTTCTCATAAATAATTACGGCGCCCTCATCCAAGGGCGCCGTTTTCATTAGTCGCTACTTTTTCTCGTATATATCCATGACCGTTACGATCTTGTCTTTATTATCTTTGTTATTGTTGTAATACGTGTTGTACCATTCGTCGATTTTACCGCCGCCCGCTTTGGTCCACATATCCTTCGCCGTTTGGGTGGCCTTCTCCACGCTGTAATCCTTGGTGACGATCGCCTTCGAATACTCGTCTCCCAATTTGGCAACGCTCTGATTAATCATATTCAGATCGTTCGGCATGACCGGCACGTTCAGGAAATAACCTGGCATCGGCGTTTGCGGATTCAAATAGATTTTACGGGCTGTCTCCAAAATGGTTTTATATTCCAGGCCGACGGAAGTGCTTGTGTCAAGTTGCATGACCAGGGGATCGCATTTGAGAGTCGCATCGGTCGGATTGCTTATCATCGAATAGTCGACGTTCCAGGAAAGCTCCTTTTTATTTTTCTCCAGATCGGCGGGAGCCGGGCAGCCTTTGGCATCCAATTTGTAGTGTTCTCCCTCGATTCCCCATTTGAGCGCTTTCAGCGTCTCTTCTTTATTCAGAAAATCGATATATTTGATGACGGATACCGGATCTTTCGCATTCGCGTTAATAACGCCCGGTGTCGATCCCGGTCCGCCAAGCGCCGGAGCGAACTGGCCGAACTGGCTTTTCGGCAGTGCGATTGGTATGAGGGTACCTTCCGGTACATTTTTCTTAAATGCCTCGAATGTCGACTTCACATCCGCCCACTGCATCGTATAGAAGCCCAGTTTTCCGTTTACGAAATCGCGTTTGGCTTTTTCCCCGTTCGCATCGGCGGCAAAATCTTTATCGATGAGGCCGTCCTGATACAACCGCTTCTTGAATTCGGCGATCGCTTCCTTCTGTTTCCACGGATACACCATTTTCCCGTCTTCCAAGGCATGTCCGGCACTCGGCACGCCGAAGATCCAGTTGAAAATATTGTTGTTGAATCCGCCGCCCAGCGACATGCCGTACGTGTCTTTCTTGCCGTTTCCGTCCGGATCGTTCTCCGTAAACGCTTTGGCGACGGCATACAATTCCTCGGTCGTTTTGGGAACGTCCAGATTCAGATTCTTGAGCCAGTCCGTCCGCACCAAGAATACCCAGTTAATGTCCGCCGGTACGAATGCTCCCACTTCATACAACTTTCCATCGTCCTGGGTGCCCAGCTTGCGCAGAATCGGGTATTTTTTCAGCAGCGCTTTGTACTCCACGCTGTGTTTCTCGATGAGATCATCGAGCGGCATTAACTGCTTGGACGCATACCAGGCATTTTTGTTCATAGCATCGTAATCCTGGATAAAATCCGGCGCCGTGCCCGAAGCGAGCAGGACGTTCAGCTTTTCTCCCGGATTGTTGCGCGGGATCGGCACGAAGGTGGCGTCGACAGGGCCATTTTTGTTGATCCACTCGGTCCAACGGTTTTTCTCGTAGGTGCCTTCATCTGCGGGAACGCGGCCCCTGTCGTAGACCATTACGGAAATTTTCCCTCTCTTTTGCTCTTCAACCTTACCCGACGGACTATTGTCAGCCGGATCGTTTCCTTGTTCCTTGCTGCAGCCTGCGAGCACGGATCCTGCAGCCAATATGGATGTAAGCGCCAATACGATCGTTTTATTTCTTTTCTGCACAGACAATCCTCCCTTTTTTTAATAGTAGTCCCACTACGCAAAAAATGAAAACGGCAATTCTCCAGCATCACCCCCCAGCTATAATCTCGTTACGTAAAGCTCTAGCTCCAATTCAAACGGAATACATGCGGAAAGGCCATATACAAGTTTTCGGTTCGGTATACGATAATCCGGCTTCTTCGTTAGAGCTGTAAAATGGTATATAGCCGATTATCGCTTATCGGTCATAAACTCCCTTGTGCCTGCGTCTACATGATGACAATCTCGATATCGTTGACAAGAGCGATTGCCGTTGTCCCGTCCGCATATTGATTGCCAGAAATCGTTACGTTCTTGCACACATCAAGCTGAATCGGGTATTCCATGACGTTATGCCGCGGATACTCAGCCTTAGGTTATGTCAAATGATAAAGGTCGACAGTCATGGAAGGTTCCCGCTACGCCTTCGCTTCCCACAATATCGGAGTATCCGCTGCCGGAGCTGCGGAACAACGTATTGTGAAATGGGTGGCTGTCATGTCGGTAATCCAAACATGCCCCATATTGCCGAGCGGAGTCGGGGAGACGTATGCCGGCAAACCGCCTAGGCCATGTTCAACGTTGACGGATTCCGCCGATGCGCTTAACGTAGCCGTTCCGTGCTTGATTTGGCCGATATAGCCGAACGGGGACCATACGCCCGGGGTGCCGCCCGATATGCAGATATGACCGATGGGCTTCCCTTTTCCGATGTCTTTGCTCCAAATAATTGACATCGGCGTATAAGTTCCTAGCGTAGGAACCGTGTTACCATAACGTTGAATGGCTCCCGCCAGCGTAAAGTCGCTGCTTATATATCCCGCTCCGCTCGCCGTCACCGCCGCTTCGTATGTAATCTTCTCCGCCGCGTTCGGGCAGTCGTAGTTGTTGTTCATGATATACACATTGCCTGCCGGATTGCTTCTGAACCGGATCGCGCCTAAGGTGGAGCCCGTTTTGATCGAATTGCCGCTAATGATGCCCGATCCGTTGCTGATCCCGATTTGGCCGTTCACGTCTTCGAACGTGTTCCCCGTAAACACGAAAGAATCGATTAGCTTGATCGAGTTGGATGCGGCTTCGGACACGGTAAATCCGCCTTTCATGAAACGGTTGCCGGTCACCGTGCAATTGCTGGTCTGCAGCAGAACCTTGCAATCGCTTACCATATTCCCGGAGACGGCGGCATTCGACGCCGCTATGCCCGGGTAATGCGAGACGGCATGCATAACCCCTCTGACGTGATTTCCCGCGATGGACACCTTTTCCACTACGGCCTGATTCGTAAGAAACTGTATGCCCTCCCCGTCCGATACGTTCTCAACCGTATTCCCCGTAATCGAGCTTTCGCCTCCCGGATTATGCGTAGGATTGTTGCCGACGGAATTGTCCATCCGGATCCCAGCTGTTTTGACATTCATGATCGCATTTCCGGAAATGGTGAAATTCGTAATGCTGGCGAGCGCGATGCCGTATCGCAGGTTTTTGAGCGTATTGCCGCTGATCACCATATTGTGGAGGTTGTGGGCGGCCGTTCCCGTCACTTCTTCATTCGAATTGATCCCGCCGCCGACCGAATTGGCAAGACCGAACGTACTCACGCCGTCGTAGAGGAAGTTGCCGATGACTTCGCCGTTGTACATGCCTTCCGGGCTGCCGGCGTGCTTGAGCAAAATACCGTCGCCGTTATGGTGATGGATCCGGTTGTTGGCTACTCGCCAATTCCAGCTTCCGCCGATCCTTATTCCTTCTTCGCCCAAATAATAAACGTCATTGCCCTCCACCGTGAAATTATTGCAATGTTGGATATTGATGGCGTCCGTACGATAAGAGATGTCCAGATTCGACAGCTTGAATTTATTCGAATCCCGGACATCGATCCCATGCGCTTGTTTGGAAAACATTTTCGTCGTTTTCGAACTGGATATTTTCAAGTTTTCCACGAAGAAGTCGGCGCAATTGAGGAAAGTAAGTACCGTAATCGTATCGGAAGCGTTGTCCAAAAAGAGCTCCGCCTTCGTTCCGAGAAAGCTGACTTTTTGTCCCGATAACGAAAACCCGTCCGTGACCCGGTATCTCCCGTTCGGGAAATAGACGACTCCTCCGCCCGGAAAAGAAGAGGACACGTATGCGATCGTTCCGCGGATCGCCTCCGTATCGTCGGTCGTGCCGTCTCCCTTCGCGCCGAACCAACGGACATCTATCGTATCGTCCGCTATCATCCGCTTCAAGCGGACTCCCGACGCCGTTACGACAACCGTTCCCGTATTGTCAGCCGACGCGGTATCGGCCAAATCGACCATAAAATGGCCCCCTTTCCCTTCATCCCGGACAAAATAAAGGAATTTCGGATCGGGATTGGCACTGGCCCTGATCTCGGCAACCGTAGTTGTAACGATCAGATTCGCTGCTTTTAATATCGGAACTTTTCCCTTGCCGGTAAGCTCCTCATATACGGACTCGGAAACGGACAATTCCTCTTTCCCGTAGGCCGTTGACGGTCCGGGGAGTATTTTGCCTGCGGCTATCGCCGCGCCGGCCATGCCGAATGCGGTCAACAATTTTCTGCGGCTTACCTTGACGTCCGTCTCCCGCGGCTGATCCTGGTCCAAACGTTTTTGTGCGTTCTGCTCCATCTTTTCATTCGGCATATGGATTCCTCCTCTTTATTGGTTCCTTCTCTGCAGCAGCTTAGCATAAAACCGGGCAAAGGGTTCGAACCCTAGTAACCCCCGCTAGCATCCGTTTTTTGCTCACCGGTTCGCTCCGCATCCATGCCCTCACCATCTGATACGCATGTTGTCCCTCCATTCCCCCTTTCGGCAGATTCACTTCGGCCGAACCCTCTACCCTTTGATCGACCCGATCATGACGCCTTTGACGAAATATTTTTGCAAAAACGGGTAGACGATTAACATCGGAACGATCATGGCAATGACGCCTGCCGATTGAATCGACTGAGGAGTGACGGACTCCATCATGTCCTCGCTCAAACGTCCCTCCGTAACCTGTTGGGCCAGCTGATTGTTCATGATCATCTGCTGCACCAGCACCGTCAAATTATGCTTATCGGAGGAGTTGATATAAATCATGACACTAAAGAACGAATTCCAATGTCCGACGGCGTAGAACAAAATGAGCGTGGCGATCACCGGCATCGACAGCGGCAGCATAATTTGCATAATCAAACGGGTTTCGCTGCATCCGTCGATACGCGCCGCGTCCTCAAGCTCCCTCGGAATATTTTCAAAAAAGGTTTTCAGAACGAGCAGATTGTACACCCCGACAAGACCGGGCAGCCATAGGGCCCCGTAAGTATTGACTAGTCCCAAGCTTTTGACCAACAAATAGCTCGGAATGAGTCCGGCGGAGAACAACATTGTGAAGAGGATCAGCATGGTTAGCGGTTTACGGCCGTAAAAATAGGTGCGCGATAGCGGATATGCCGCCAGTATCGTAAAAAACAAATTCAATATCGTTCCAACAACGGTAATCTGAACGCTATTTTTAAAGGCGCTTACGATTCTCGTTCCTTCGATCAGCAGTTTGTACGAATCCAGGGTGAAGCCGACCGGCCACAACCCTACAAAGCCGGAGAGCACGGCATGCTCCGAACTTAAAGAGAGCGATACGATATGGATAATCGGCAGGATACAGCTGATGCCGAATACACCGAGCAGCACATAATTGATACCATAAAAGATTTTCTCGCCGAGTGACGACCTCATGTCAATTCTCCTTTACCATAGCCCCTGGTCGAATTTACGGGCGATTTTGTTCGCGGCCAGCACAAGCACTAGTCCGACTAAAGATTGGAAAAAACCTAAAGCAGTCGTTAAACTGAATTGTCCGCGCCCGAGACCTACTTCATAGCTCCACACGCTGATGACATTGGCGATATCGCCGACCATCGGATTTTTAAGAACATAGATTTGATCAAATCCGACATCCATGACATGTTCCATCGAGAGAATCAGCATCAAAATGATGACAGGCGCAATACCCGGCAGCGTGATATGCCAAATTTGCCTCAACTTGTTGGCACCGTCCAAGCTCGACGATTCGTACAAGCTCGGATCGATATTGGCAAGCGCCGCCAAATAAATGATTGCCCCAAACCCTACTCCCTTCCATATCCCGGACCCGAGTAAAATGCCAAGCCAGGTCGACTTGTTATACAGAAACTGTATCTTTTCTCCTCCCAAATCACTGATGATTTTATTGATAATCCCCTGTTCCTGGGCGAAAATCAGCACAATAAACGAGCCGACGATGACCCAGTTCAAAAAATGCGGCAAATAGACGAGCGTCTGGATAATGCGCTTATACAACATCCGCCTGATTTCGTTCAACAGGATCGCTAGAATGATCGGAAACGGGAACGATACGACAATCGACAGCACGCTTATAAAAAAAGTGTTTTTGATAATATTGAGCATCATCGGACTATTGAACAGAAGCCGGAAGTTGTCGAGGCCCGTCCAAGGGCTGTGAAGAATGCCATCCGCCATGTTGTAATCTTTGAAGGCGATGATCAGTCCCCCCATCGGGATGTATTTGAAGGTGATAAAGTAAATCAGGATCGGCGCGAACATAATGATGAGGGGGACGTTCATCTTGAAGAGTCGCCTCCGCCTGAGCCTTTCCTCCGCTGTGCGAACCGAACCGGCTCGCCGAAACTTTGTTTTTTTTGTTTCCATGTGAGCATTCATCTGCCTTTTCTCCTTATCCGCAAAATTAACATGGTTGTGCTAGGGCGTGTCTGGAAACTCCGAGGGTAGCAGATTTTGCCGAATTTTCGTTCCTCCATCCGAAAGGTTAAGCTTAACCTTGTGCGGATTACGCTACGGTAAACGCACCGTCCAAGAGAGGGCGGAAGCCGTTTATCCTTGCATGCAAGGCGCGTTTGTGAAGGCGTACCGGGGGTCGGCCTGCGCAAACGGAACGAAGCAGGGGGCGAAAAGGCGGTGAAAGATGCCACGGAGTGGGTTTTCAGTCATGCCCTAGCTCTAATTCAAGCGGAACACAGGAGGAAACGCCATACACAAGATTCCTTCCGGTATACGATAATCCAGTAACGGCGCTGTATAGACGAAATTGTATATGGCCGATTTCCGTATATGTCGTTGCACCTCTCACTGAAATCCGGATGTTTTCATCTGTTTCCTTATATTAAAAAAGACATGCCCATACTTTCGTTTGGACACGTCCTTCTCTCATTTTAGATTTCCATAAACTCCTTAATATACTGCAAATACACTTTGACGGTTAACTCGAGCTCGCTGATCTCCACATATTCAACTTCTCCATGCGCGGTATGCTGATCCGGTCCGTGGCATAAAGCGGGAACGCCCAGAGCGTTGGCAAAAATCGCCGCATCCGTGACGACCTGCTTGCCGACGAGCGGGAAGTCGATTTTTCTAACTTGTCTTCCCGCACGCTGAAGCGCCGCAACAGCCGGACTGTTTTTGTCGATGCGGTAGCCGTCCCTTACTTTCTTCATGTCGAGACGGATGCTGACGCCAAGCCTTTCGGCAAGCTCGTCTAATCCGCTCCGCAGCTCGCTTTCCACTTCCTCGTAAGTTTGCAGCGGATCATACCGCCGAACGCCGACAAGTACGGACC
>NZ_QMFB01000051.1 GCF_003285015.1 Paenibacillus contaminans
GCACCGAGCAGCCGGCTTCAATCAGCATTTGTTCGTAGCGGTCTGCAATGAGGCGAGTGTCGCCGGTCACGCTCGCCATCTTGACGAGCTCGAGCGTATCGTCTACGACGCGCCCTACATGAACCTGTTCCAATATTCGTGAAAGCGGCATCGTGCCAAGCCCTTCTTTCTTTCCTATAGTATGGAGTGGCTGAGGAGCCTACCCTCTGCCGACGATCGGCGGGACGAAAACGGCTTCCGCCTTGCTGTCGGGACGCAGCACGTCCAGATCGCAGCCTTCCGGCGCTTGCAGCGTATGCTCCGCAAACAGACGCGGATAGCCGCGTTTATGCTGCGCTTCCGGCGGCTGCCAGGCCGCGAGCCGGGCTTCGATCTCGCTGTCGTCGAGCATCAGTCGAATCGTCGCAGCCTCGATATCGAGCTCGATCCAGTCGCCGTCCCGCACGATTGCAAGAGGACCCCCGACCGCCGCTTCTGGCGCGGCATGCAAAATAACGGCGCCGTAGCTCGTCCCGCTCATCCGCGCGTCGCTGATCCGCACCATATCGCGCACGCCCTGCTTCAGCAGGTTGGCCGGAATCGGAATGGAGCCCCATTCGGGCATCCCCATCGCCACCGGACCGCAATATTTCAAGACCAGCACGTGCTCCGCCGTCACCTCCAGCTCGTCGCTGTCGATCCGCGTCAGCATATCCGTGTAGTTTTCGAATACGACGGCTTGCCCCCGGTGCTTCATCAAATGCGGTGATACCGCGGACTTTTTGATAACCGCCCCTTGCGGCGCAAGATTCCCTTTCAAAATGCCCAAGCCGGCACGCTCCTTGAACGGCGCTCCGAGCCGGGCGATGACTTCGGCGGCCGTCTCGTATTCCGGCATCTCCGAGCCGTAGATGCGCCCGATCGTTTCGCCGGTACAGCCCAAGCAATCCTGATCAAGCATCGGCATCAGATTATGGATAACCCGCTGCAACCCGCCCGCCCGATGGAAATCGTCCATGCTGTACGATCCGCTGGGCTGCAGGTTGACGATGAGCGGCACCGTCTCCGTCAGCTCCGCATATCGCTCGATCGGAATGCGGATGCCGAATCTGCCCGCGATCGCGGTCAAATGAATCGCCGCATTCGTGGAGCCGCCCATCGCCGCCAGCAGCTTGATCGCGTTATGAAAAGCGGACTCCGTCATCAACCGGGAAGGCGTGAGGTTTTCCCGCACCATCTCGACGATTCGCATCCCGGTCGCTTCGGCCGCTATTTTGCGTCTGGCGTCGGTAGCCGGAATGCTGGATGTGCCGGGAAGCATCATGCCGAGCATCTCGGACAAGCTTTTCATCGTCGACGCCGATCCCATGACCGGGCATCCGCCCAAGGTGCAGGAGATGGATTTCTCCAGCTCCCGCCACTCTTCATCGGACAACAATCCGGCTTTATAGTCGTCCGAATACTTCCACAGGTCCGTTCCGTAATTGACCGTCTTGCCGCGGAAACTGCCCGACGAACGATGGCCGGCGGCCAATTGCAGGGCCGGCAGGTCGCAGCTGGCCGCCGCCATCAGCTGCGCGGGCACCGTTTTGTCGCATTCGCACAAAAGTACGACGCCGTCGATCGGCTGCGACCGGATGCTTTCCTCCAAATCCATGGAGAGCAGGTTGCGGTACAGCAAGTCGGACGGCTTCATAAAGTCGGCAGGCGTGGAAATCGTATGCAGCTCGATCGGATATCCGCCGGCAAGCAATACGCCCTTTTTGACGTATTCGACCAATTCCTTATGCGGATAATTACAGCTGTTGAAATCGNTGCGGAACGGTGCTGGAAGGTCAATTCGGCGTTATCGTTTTCGAACCATTCGCTGCTGCGTAATTTCATCTCTTTCACCTTCTTCACAATTTGACGATCTGCTCGCCGTACGTTGAGTTTTTACGAAAATCGGGCATGTCCATCGTCCGCCCGCCGTTCATGACCGACAGCTCGGACAGCAGCGCCACGGCGGTCCATTCGCAGGCATCATACACGTCAATCGCAGGCTTGTGCAGCCCCTTCATGGCGTTGACGAAATCTTCAACGATGAAGAAATCGCCGCCCCAATGACCGGCGGATTTTTGCTCCTCCGTTACGTTCTTGTACCTTTCCGGCAAATGCTCGTTAAAATCGCTGAGCGGCGACCATTCCGCATGACCCGAATTTTCGCCGTCCGCGGCAACATACACTTTATGCTGATCTCCGAGTCCGCGCGGCGCTTCATAGCTGCCCTTCGTACCCTGAAGCGAATAGTAACTCATATTGTGCGGACGGTTCGATATACAGTCTAAACGGAGCTTGATCAGCTTCCCGCTTTCCATCTGACACATCGTGACGGACGTATCCTCTTGTCTAAAACGTTTGTCCGTATGCCAACCGGTCGCGAAGGTGGAGACGGAACGAATGCGGTCGCCCTGAAACCATTGCATGACGGGTCCTAAACTGTGCGTCGGGTAAAAGTTGCCGCGTTTGCCGAGCTGCCAGTATTTACGCCACGAAGGAGTCGTGCTCTCCCCTACGCCAGGGCGATTGAACCGATAGGACAGGCCGCGGATATTATGCAAATATTCGCCTTCGCCGAAATAAATCTCGCCGAACATTCCCTTCTTGACCATGTTACATATGAGCTGGTTTTGCGGAATATAGCAGTAGTTTTCGGCCAGCATGTAAACCTTCCCGGATTGTTCCGCGGTTTCTTTCAGCCACCAAAGCTCATCCATCGTTACGCCGGCCGTAACCTCGCTCAGAACGTGCATTCCGCTTTGCAGCGCTTGAATCGTTTGCGGCACGTGCAGCTGCATCGGCGTGGAAATGACTACCGCATCGATATCCGAGGCGAGCATGTCTTCAAAAATTCTGAACGTACGGGGAATACCGTGCTTCTGGGCCTGCATGCGAAGGTAGTCTTCATCCAGATCGCAGAGCGCTACTACCTCGGTATTGGGAAGGAACTTAAAGCCGGTAAGCATGCTAAGGCCCCTCACGCCGACAATTCCTATCTTGATTGTCATAGTTGTTATTTCTCCTCTCATCCTAGTAAAACTATTGATCTCTAGTAATCGTCGTTCATTTATATACTTCAAATTCCGAGGTTGCCATTTCTCCCCACTGCCTATTCGGACCGTTCGGTATCACAGCAACTACTCCAGCTACTAATTCAAACGGAACGCGGGAGGAAAAACCATACACATCTTTCGGGTCGGTATACGATATTCCAGTTCCGACGCTGCATGAGCAAAATTGTATATAGCCGATTTTCACTTATCGCAAACGGTTCTAATCATCAAGGATAAACGCTTTCGGAGAAAGCGACTTCGTAAGCATAAGCTTATGATGAGTCGCGTTTACTGGGAAACGGAACAATCAGCCGAGGATATGCTTTATGACAAATAAAAAAAACCGACTACAGTTAGCCGGTACATCCCCTATACTCATCTTCCTGTAATAGCGGGCACTTTCTCGACATCCTTCCGAGATCGTGAACCACGAAACAAGCCGCCTAAAAAGCATACGCCTCAAAAAAATAATGCCATGTAAGCTGCATTCAGCATACATGGCACATTCATATTGACAAATACGTATTTCCGCCAAACGGCTCTCGTTTAAAATGCGTCTTGCGGGGTCGCCCTAGCTTTGACAGCGGCGGTACGCCGGCATCAAGCCGAAGCCGATCGACCCCAGTTGACGACCAATACGGCAATGTCATCGGATTGCGGAGCGCCGTTGGCAAAAGAATCCACGCTTGCCAGCAGCTCCTGTGCCGCCGCTTCCGCCGACATGCGGGCAACTCCGGACAACAGCTCGGACAGCCGCGCGCTCCCGAATTGCCGCTGATCGGCATCTTCGGCTTCGGTAATCCCGTCCGTGTAAAGCACGACGCTGTCGCCTGCCGCCAGGCTGACTCTCTGATCATAATACTGCGCTTCTTCCATCGCGCCTAGCGGCAGCCCTTTGCGGGCTTTCAATGGCGTGACCGTGCCTTCCTTACTTACGATGTAAGGGGTGCAATGCCCCCCGTCGCAATACGTAAGATCGCCGGTTTCCATATCGAGCAGGCCGCACCAGATCGTCGCAAACATCGCGGATTCGTCTCTGCACAGCTCTTCGTTCACTTCGCTCAGCACTTCTCCGGGAAAACGTCCCGGCTGCATCCGCGCCTTGAGCAGAGTTAGCGTCACCGCCATAAACAGCGCCGCAGGAATGCCCTTGTCCGAAACGTCCCCCAAAATGATAAGCAAATGTCTGCCGTCAATCGGATAATAGTTGTAAAAATCTCCGCCCACCTCGCGCGCAGGACGCAGCAGAGCCCCCACTTCGGCCACCTTTGCGGCAGAACCGGCGATCAAGCCTTCAGCCGAAGCGGCAACCTCATCGATCGTTCCGAAAGAAAAGTCGAACGGAACCGCACGAAACGTTTCCGTCTGTTTTTTTGGAAGGAAGCTCATTTGGATGTCGCGGGCGATCCTCAGCTCCCCCTCCATCTTTTCCTTCACCGAAGTCGTCTCTCGCAGCGCCTGAAGCGACTTCTCGAGCGCCTCGTACAGCACAGCATTTTCAAGGGCGATCGCAGTCGGAGCGGCTATCGATTTCAGCAGCTGCTCGTCCCGTTCGTCGAAAGATTTGCTGCCGCGTTTGTTCAGCACCTGAATGACGCCGACGACCTCTCCGCGGTTTTTGACCGGGACGCAGAGCATATTTCTCGTCACGTAATCGACCTTGTTCGCAACCTTGCTGGACCAGCGGGGGTCGCGAGCCGCATCGTCGATACGGACGGACTCTCCCGTCTGCGCTACCCAGCCTGCGATTCCTTCGCCCATGGCAAGCCGGATTTCCCGTACTTCATCGCCTTTGCTGCCCAGCGCCAGCTCAAAATAAAGCTCATTCGTTTGATTATCGACCAGAATGATCGAAGACGCTTCGGCATTGACAACCTCCGCCGTCGACTTCATGATCGTTTGCAGAAGATCCTGCTTGTGAATCGTCGAATTGATTTCGAGGCTGACCTCGAACAGCATCCGGGTTCGCTCCATCTCATGTTCCGCCGAACGCCTCTTTTTCCGCTCGATCGCCCACAGCCAAGCGGCTGCGGCAACCGCGCAGGCAAGCAGCAGCACCGCAGCCTGCATCGCAATCACCTCGTAACCCGCTTATACGGCAACGGCCTGAAGCGCCTCTTCTTCCGAGCCGTATATCGCGAAAATCGTACTGAAGCCCGACATATCGAACACTTCCTGCACCTGCTCGGTCAGTTGGCATAATGCCAGCTTGCCGCCGAGCGCCTTCATTTTCTTCGCCGCCATAAGGAGGCTGCGCAAGCCGGCACTGCTGACATATTCGAGCTCCGACATGGCAAACACGAAGCTTTTTTTGCCTTGATCCACCAATTGGCCGAATGCCGACTCTAGCGAGCCTGACGTGTTCGGATCCAGCCGTCCTTGCAATGACAGCACGATCGATTCGCCGATTTGCCGCTCTTCCACTTTCATTCCGTTCCCTCCGAACTCTTGTTACGTTTCATAGTCATGCTGATAACATTGTACCGTCCCGATCGCTCATAAGCTACCCGTTCCATCACGCGCTTCACAAAATGAATGCCAAGTCCGCCTATTTCCCGCTCCTCGACGCCTAACGTCAAATCGGGGCTGTCCCGATTTTGAAAGGGGTTGAACGGACGCCCGTCATCCTTGATGGCAAGTGCGACTTCATCTGGCGTGAATGTAACCGAAATTCGAATCGTACGTTCATCATCGCTGTCATAACCATAAGAAATCGTATTCGTTACAAGCTCGTCGCATACGAGCTGCAGATGAAATGACGCTCTTGCACCGATGCCTTGCTCCTCGCCTATCGCCGTTATCCGGTCGGTCAAATGGGCAAGCTCCGAAAGCCGATTCGCTATTTCAATCGTGTACTCGTTGGTCAACGTTTTCACCGCCATCCGTATCATGAACCGCTAAGCGATAAACCCTTTATCCCATTTTCATCAGCATGCTTTCGAGTAATCGTACGCGCGCTCCGGAAGCATGCAGCAGCCCGATGCCGATTTCCGGATACAGCCGGACCAATCGCGTCAACCCTTCTCCTTTAAGGGCCAGAACGCTCACCTCGTCAAAAATTGCTTGCGCCGTAACAGCGGACGGGGAACGGTCCAGCGCCGTCGTATCGCCGAACACTTCCTTCTGGCCAAGCACGCCGATCGTCCCTTCCCAGCCGTTAGCCGAAGAAGCCGCACTCAGTTCGACCGTACCGTCCACTATAATGTACATCGTCGGATTTACCTCGCCCTGCCGCAGCAGGATCGAGTCCTCCGGGTGCAGCTCTTCTTGTGCGATACCCGCGATCAACCCGAGCTCGTCGACCGACAAATGAGAAAATAACGAGACCTGCTTCAAAAAGATTACTTTATCCAGCATGCTTAAATATTTGCGTTCTTCCTGCATCGTCTCCTTCTCCTTTCCGGCAAGCGCGTGCGCAGCGATCTCCTTCAGCCAATAGTCCGAGCCCGTAGCCGCATTCAAGATCGCCTCGGCATCCCCGCCTGCCGACGCCGTTTCATGGCCTCCCTTCAATAGCTCGAGCAAAGCCTGGGACAATCGGCGATCCCCGATTCCTTCCGCTAATATTTCAAGCCCGTTCTCACGCGTCTCTTCGTCTTGGTCATCGATCGATTGGCGGATGGAGGCGACAACCTGCTCGTCGGCAAGCTTCTCCAGCACCAGCCAAACGGTGTCGCTTAAATCAAGCCGGATTTCGCGATAACGCTGTTCCGCCAAAGCCGCCAGCTCCGGCTTATTCAGCTTTTCCAGCTCCACAGGCATCGCTTGCCCGCCTCGTGCGCCGGCAATTCTTGCAACGCAAGACTCGACAAGCACGTCGCGGACCTTGCCGCTCGGCAAAATACCGCATAGGGCGGATACCGCCGCCTTCCAAACTAGCGGATTCTCGTCCCGCAAGCCTTTGTACAAATGCGCCGATCCGGCATCGCCGATCGTAATCATCGCTTCGACAAGAGCGCTGCGCAGCTCCTGGTCCGCCGCGGGAAACATTGCCAGTAAACGCGGCACCGCATCCGCATAACGCTGCAGCCCGAGGCAGCGGACTGCGGCTACTTTAACCGCCGGCCGCTCGTCATCGAGCAGCTTAAGCACGGCCGGCGTGTAGGACGCCAGCCGCAGATCGCCGATGGCGCGGCAAGCCTCGACGGCGCCTGCGCCTCCCGCGGCAAGCAGCTTGTCCAGCGCCTCCTGGCAGGCGGCATAGCTTTCTTCGCTGCGCAGCGCGTAAAGCGCCTTAACCGCCTCCGCAACGACGCGCGGATGCGGATCGAGCAGCTTCATACGCACGAAGAAATGCGCCTGACTGCGCATATGATCGGCTCGGCCCAATAACCGCAAGCCTTCGCTTCGCACCGCCTCGTCTTCGTCCTCCAGGAAGGACGCTACCTTCGCCAGCGCTTCGATTCCCGCCCCCTTCAAGCTCATGGCTCTCAGCGCGGCGATACGTATCCGCGGGCTTGCATCGCTGACGACTTCGACGAGCTGCGGCAGCAGCGAACGGTCTTTCGTCCGGCCGACAATTTCGAGCGCCACCTCGCGAACATGCTCGTTCGGATGCTTCAAAAAGCCGACGATACCGGCGAGCGCCTTCACGTTTTTGATTCCCCCGAGAAACGACGATGCCAGCTCGGAAATTTGCGTTTGCAGCGACTGGACGCTTCGAACCAGCTCGTTTACGTACAGCATCCGGCCGTACCAGGCAAGGCCAAGCAGCAAAATCGCCAGCCCCACACCGAGCAGCGACTGCACCTCCAGAGTCAGCCAGCGGGACGAATGCAGGAACGATAGCAAGGCGCCGAGCAGGATTCCTCCTGAGGCGGCGATGCCTTGAGCGACATAACGGAAGCCGTCCCGCTGCGCAATCGGAAGCATTTTGAAAAACAGCTGATAACACGGCTCCGCAAAGTAGTACAACAGTACATAAAAGAACCCATATCCCAAAGAGACGGCGAACAAGGCAAAGTCCGTTTCGATAAAAATTGCGCTGAGGATGAAACCGCCCAAAAACACGAATGACACGGCAAGAAGCAAATTGCTCGCCCCCAGCCAGTTCATCAGCCGCCCGGATACCGTTTGCAGCAGAAGCGAAGCGGTAAAGAGCAGCGTAACCATCATGCCGTAATACGACGTCAAATCCGATTCTACCGGAAATCTCTGCTCAGCCGAATAAAAATATTGGTACTCGATCATGAAGTAAAGCGCAGGCATTAACGTCATAAGCCCTACCGCACAAAGCAGAAAGGGCGATTTGAGCATGGCGCGCACATAATACATGGAAGATGCCGGTGCTTCATCCCCCGCGTCTCCGGCAGCTGCGTCTTTCCCCGTTTGTTTCGGCGATTCCGAACGCTGCCGCTCGGTTGCCGTCAGCTGGCCTGCCGCATGCTTGCCGCCTACGCCGAAATTCGCATCGGCTTCAATCGCCGCAGCCGCTTGAGAGGCAGCCGAACGGCCTCCCGCTCCTTGCTGCGCGGCAGAGGAATCCCTAAGCATAAGCGGTACGAGATAACGCTTAATGGCGACGCGAAAATTGCGGTAACCGATCAGCATCATAATAGGAGAAAGCAAATAGACGTATTCGGTGCCGAACGCCGGCCCGATCCCTTGAGCGAGAAAACCGGCTGCAATGCCGCCGACAGTCGCGCCCGCGACGAATAGCGGCATCAGCCTTTTCGCCTGCTGCGTCGGACATAGATCGAACGCCGTACTCCATAACAGCAGCGTCATCTGGCGAACGACAAAGTTGGAGGACAGGAATAAAATAGGATAATAAAACAATAATTCAACGCCGCTTAGCTTGAAAAACAGCAGCACAGCCGCATTCAACACCACCACGAACGACATGATCAGATACAAGGTTCGCATAAATTGCGGCTTGGACAACCGATTGGCCAGCATCGCGAGAATCCAACCTTCGAACGGCAGGATCAACGCTTCCGCCATATAAATGAGAGGCAAATTTTGCACGCCGAACCGCTGGTTGAACAACGCCATAAACCCCGTATAGTTAAGCAGCTCCGCAACGCCGCCGAAGAAAAATACCGGCAGCATCAGCCACAGCTTTCGCATATCGTCGGCACGTACGCCTAGCCATTTCCACATCTTCGTTTATTCCTCCCTGCTGCTCAACCTCCGTAATGACCCCGTAACGGTGTGGGCGCCGTGTTTATTCGGTAAAAATACCGTACAACGCCTGCATTCCGCTACGAGAAGAGGTCCCAAGAGAAAGACCGATGTCGCAGCAGCTCCTCTTGGTGCTAGTCATGAACGAACCGTCTTACATCCTCTTCAAAAACGTCAGCCTGCCTTCGCCGATATAATAATAATCGGGAACATGCCCGACCCCGACGAAGCCGCGCTTGATAAAGAGCTTCTGGACCGAGTGGTACTCCGGCAAATCGCATGTGTAGGCGAGCACGTAACGCCCTCCGTTCAAGCGGACGAAATCGAGCATCTCGTCAAACAGCCGGCTGGCGATTCCATGCTTGCGGTAATCTTTATGAACCGCGATGTAGTCGAGATTGTAGCCGCTCGTTTTTTGCTCGTTCTCAAAAACGCTGCATGCTCCTATAAGCTCATTTTGCTCATTAACTGCATACCAGAAATTGTAGTTTGGCTCTCTGAGTGACACGAACGGGTTGTACTGGAAGTGCTCGATTTCCCCTGGCGTATAGTGCTGATCGTCGAAGGAATCGCGTGACAGAAAAAAATCCCGGATGCTGCTCGCTTCTTCCTCTGTTGTCATTAAACGGATCGTATACTGCAAAGCGGTTTGCATCTTCTTCCCCCCCTAGCGTCAGGAAACGGACAGCGTACCGTTCCAATCCGACGTCGTACCGTTCTGATAATATTCGTCGCACATGTAAAAATAAAGCTTGGCCGCCTGATCTTGCCTATTGATCTTGATCACTTGCACGAAAGCCTCGCGGGCGTCATAGAAGCGTCCCACTTGATAGAGCTCGACGCCGCGCTCGAACAGCGCCTTGGTCCGGTCTTTAAGCGCGCGGATCGTCTCCGTGTCTCCCTCGTAAACATCGTACAACACGATCGGCGCATCCTTGCCTTCGACGCGGATTAAGCCGAGACAGCGGTATTGAAAACGGTCGCGATTTACCACCGTCCTCATGACGTGCTCGGTAGCCAGAACGGATACGCCGAGCGTATCGGTCAGCTTCTCCAGCTCGTTCGCCATGTTGACGTCGTCGGAGATGACGTTGTTCTCCATCCGCTTCTCTTCCCCGATGATGCCTAAACGGAGCGGTCCCTTATGAATCGCGATTCCGATATCGACCGGCTTGTATCCGGAGTTGGCGCGATGCATGTTGTAGATGTCCAGCTCCCTGCGCATCTCGATTGCGGACCGAAGCGCATCGTCGGAGCCGGAAGCGTTCGGGAACAGCGCCATAATGCCGGCGCCCAAGTATTTATTGACCAGCCCTCCGTTATGGTGGATGTAAGGACCGAAACGTTTCAAATACGAGTTGATGAAATTAAAATTTTCTTCCGGCGTCAATCTTTTGGACATGCGGTAAAACGAGCGGATATTCGTTACGAGAATACTCATATCTTGTTCCACCTGATCGCCCAGCTGTACGTCGAGAATGCTCCTTTTATCCAAATACTGCAAAAACTGCTGCGGAACGAAACGGTAATACGCTTCGCTGAACCTTGTAATTTGAGCGATATAGTCGCGGATATGCTGCGTCATCATATTGAACTTCTCGCCGAGATCCTGGACTTCGTCCCGCGTTCGGATCGAAACCGACACATCCCAGTTGCCGCTTGCGATTTCCGTTACGCTTTTGCGCAGCTTGCGGATCGAAGCGAGCTGGAAATACGTCATGACCATAAACAAAACAATAAGGACGCCCGTAATGATCGCCAAATTTTGCACGATGCCGCGAAGCAGCTGCTTGCGGTGCTGGACGATGCCTTCGAGGTTTTTGCTTATTTCATAGAGGCCGACAACTTCGCCTTTGGCATTATATAGAGGGCTGAGCGCATACATCCAGGAACCCGTATCGTCCACCCACTGGTCGGTCACGACTTTGCCTTCTTTGATGACCTGCGCATTTGCGGGAGTGCTCTCGAACGGCTGGTACATGTAGGCGCTGTCGTCGTCTTCGATCAGCCGGTAAATAACCCCGTTCTCGACGCGATAAAGCGCTTTGTAATAATCGTCGTTCCGGAAATCGCTTTTTCCTTCAAAAACGAAATCCATGCTGCGGCGGAATTTTTGATAGTCCTCGTTCATGTAATCGAGCGG
The DNA here is from genome assembly GCF_003285015.1 of Paenibacillus contaminans. Classification (GTDB taxonomy): domain Bacteria; phylum Bacillota; class Bacilli; order Paenibacillales; family NBRC-103111; genus Paenibacillus_V; species Paenibacillus_V contaminans. The sequence continues at coordinate 11,338 of NZ_QMFB01000051.1, forward strand.
AGAATTCATTTGCTCCAGCTTGTCCCCGTCGATCAGATTGCGGCCGTTATGCGCCAGCATGGCAAGCTCCCTGAGCGATTCCTCTTCCAGCTTTTTGCTGAAATTCGTATAGATGAAATAAGACAGTACGGACATCGAGATGACGATGATCGGCACGAAAACCATGATTTGCTTCAGCATGAGCGAGATGCGCCGTTTCATCACGTAAACGTAGTAAATCAGCGCGGCAGCGGAAAAAGCAATCAGTGCAACAAGCGCCGCTCCCCATGTCAACAGCCGCATGGAGCGGTAACCACCTGAGTATAAAGCGCTGTCGATCGTCCGCTTCACTTCCCCGTTAGAGCCCAGCTGCATGATCCTGTCCATCACCGTTACGGTTAGCTCTCCGTTACCGTTTACCATCAAGCTCCGCATGTCGTAGAAGCTTAACTCGTTCCCTTTCGCCTGCTGCTCCTCTGCTGAAAACAATGTTTCCAGCACATAAGGATTTTTCAGATTCAGACGGCTGATCGCATTCATGTAATAATCCAAAAAATAAAGATTACCGTTTCCGTCCGCCTTCAAGCTTTCCGGATAATTCCGATTCGTCCGGTTCGTACCTGGAAGAGGATAAACGACCGAGGACCGTCCGTCTGCCGCCAGCGAATATATTTCCCCGCTTCGCGTCGAATAGTAGATACTTCCGCGGGCGATGCCCTGAACCTCTTCCAAATATTTATTGTCCGGCAGCTTGAAGCTGAACGTCGTTTGCTTCTCCGAAGCGCCTTCGCCGAACCGGTACTGCGTGACGTCGGAATCCGCGTTCACATAATAATACAGGACATCGTCTTGCACCATAAGCGATTTGAAATTGCCTACGCGCAAACGCTTTTTGTTGTTCTGATCGTAATAATCCAAGCGGTGAATGACTCTGTCGAACACGCCTTTGGGCGTAAAGCGGACGATTTGCTCCGATTTGACGCGAAGCCCGTAGGAATCAAGCACCGTATTGACCGTATACAAGTAACCTTTGGAGTCGACAGCCAGCTCGTTAAAATTATTCAGCTCGCTCACGGTGTCCGGCGTCTCGACGATTTCATACTGGATTTTATCCGAAGCGTCGAGCTTATAAATCGTTTTCTTCGAGTTCGCGATGACATACATGCTTCCATCGTCACTCGTAAGCGCTGCGGACATGTTTTGTAAAGATATGGAGCTTTTCGTCGGCATTTCGACCGCAAGCTTTTGCTCCTCCGTATACTCCACCAGCATATTTCTGTGAAGATAGGCATACCAACCGCATGCTGCTGCCGCAATCGCCAGCAATACGAGACATGCTACAACCTTTTTCATCCGTTTCGCCCCTCCTTACCGTCAACATACGCCGATAGTCCTGTCGGACATCTGCGAGCGCATATCTATTTATAAGCTGCCTCTTATTGAAGAGTTGACGGTCAAGCACTCCCGGCGCGCGTTGCACGGTCACGCGCCGGCTGTCAAAATCAGCAGTTTGAAGCTTGATCGTGAGCTATCAATCCGTTTAATTAGCGCTAACTTTAATCGTTCCCGCAGCCTCGTTCCAATCGACTGTCAGCCCCAGCGCCTCCACTGCGAAACGCAGCGGGATCATCGCACGTCCCAGCACGAGGACCGCTGACGGAAGAAGCTCATAAGGCTCCCCGTCGACAAAAGCGATACTGCCGCCGACTTGGCAGACGATCGTCGTATCGTCTTTGGTGACGGTTACGGTCGCCGATTCCTGATCCCAGTCGACCGACGCGCCGAACGCCTCCAAAAGCGGTCTGATTTGAATGTATGTATTGCCGTAAATTTGGACCGGAGGCACGTCGAATTTAAAATCGAGATCGCTCGACACGATCGACTCGACAGCCAGCGGCGTTACTTCGCCGGCAGACGCTTCGCGTATTAGCTCGGCATATTCTTCCAGCTGCCGCAGCTCCTCGGCGGTATATTTCCGCTTCTCCGCTTGCTGCAGCTCCTCGGCCGACCGTTGCAGCCACTCATCCAGTAAAGGGCTGCTTGCAGCGCCTGCTTCCTGGAGAACCTCCGCCAATTCTTCGGCGATTTCCCGGGCTGCCGCCTGCTCTTCCTTTGCGACGAGCCGAATTTGCTGCTCCAGCGCTGCCGAGGAATCCGCGTACAGCTTTGCACGCTCCGTTTCGCTCTGCTCCTGCGCCGCATCAAAGGCAGCGTCCAGCATGGTTTTGGCATCTTTGAGCGCCGCCGCCGTTTCGGCAAAGCCGTTCTCCGCTGCCGACAATTTCAGCTTGGCGTCAAGCAGCTTCCCGACGATGACATCGACCGTTTGAGCGTCTCCACCGCCGGCAAGGAGCGTTGTCAGCTGATCCTGAAGCTCACCGGCAGATGCCGCGAGCTCCTCCTGAGTCGCTTCGCCCCCGCTTGCCGCGCCGCCTGCTCCAGATGCTCCGCCTTCGCCTGCCGCGCCACCTGCTCCAGATGCTTCGCCTTCGCCTGCCGTGCCGCCTGCTCCCGATGCTTCGCCTCCGCCTGCCGCGCCGCCTGCTCCCGATGCTCCGCCAATCGCTGCCAGCTGAGCCGCCGCCGCTTTCGAGTCGCCCGCAAGCAGCGCTTCCAGCAGTCTATCCTGAGCTGTCAGCTCCGCCGCTCGCTCAGTAAGTCCGCTCAGCTCCTGCAAGCTTCCGTTCTCTTGAGCCGAAGCCTGCTCTTCAATATTTTTCTTGAGCTCCTTCGCGATCGACGCTTTTTGGCCGCGAAGCTCCTCTGCCGGCATCGCCGCCGATACTTCGCCAGGCTTCAGTATCTGAAGCAAAAGCTTCATGTCGGCAACCTTCTCCGCCGATACCACGGTCCGTGCCGATGGACGGGAAATCGCGTCCAAATCGGTCGCATTCTCGATGTTAATCCAAGCTCCTCCAGCAAATTCGGACTTGTAAAGGATCCCTTGCCCCGACGTATCGATCGTCTTCTGCGCCGCGACAACATTCTCGGGCGTGAGCGCGTCGCGATGTATCATGTACGTGCCGATGATAAGCGTGCCGGCCGGAATCTCCGAATTCCCGGAAGACGGTTCCGGACTAGACGAGCCGGCACTGCTCTTTCCGTCTTCCTCGATACGCGTCACCTTCATGACCCCTGAAGAGCCGTATCCTTCCAATCTCGCTTCCGCTGCGAGGGCGCCGTCCCTGAACAGCTTGACGAGCAGCGTATCCATACTGCCGAACACAAAGCTCAAATGACGTACCGGCTCTTTCAGCTTGACCGTATTGCCGATCTGCAGTCCGCCGGGCGCATACACCGCATAACTGTCGGCCTTCAATTCTTTATCCGCCGCTTTATCGAGCTTCAGCGAAAACTGTCCCGTCATCGTCGGTACAGGCTGATCCATGGTCCAGACGCCCGTCAGGCCTTTGGCTTGCTTCGGCGCTCCGCCGATCGCCTCCAACCCGTCGTCGACGTCCGCATAGGGCAGCTCCCCCGGTCGATAGTCGGCTTCGAGCGCCCCTCCCGTATCGAAATTCAGCTTCGATAAGGCGGACAAATAGCCGAATTGACTCGAGAGCACGCCGTTATCGGCCTGCTCGCGCGCCGTTATCGCCTGCTCCAGCCCGTCCTTCGCCAGCAATCCAAACCTGTAGTTACGCTCGGCAGCCGCTTGTTCGCCGGCCGACTTGTCGCGCTTCTTCAGCGCCTGCACATACGCTTCTTCAGCCGCTTTGGCGTCGAAGTAGGATTGCTTCACGCTGGCGGTTACCGACTTCCGGGCTTCTTTCTCCTGATTGACCGCTTTATTCATCTCCAGCATCGAAACCGGAAGCGAATATTTCTGGTCGTCAAAATAACGCAGCCCGTCAAATTCCCCTTGAATCAGCGATTTCGGAATCGGAAGCGGGAGCCAAATAAACCCCTCCCACTCCTCCTTGATCTGCGTCAACATATTTTCATAAACCGCCATGAACGCTTCATGATCGAGATCCTGTATGTTGAACATGCTCTCTACGGCTTTCGTCGGACCGTTCCCGAATTTGCTTATGTAGAGCTTACGCGTAATCTCAATCCGGAAATCGGCCAGCTTGCGCGTTTCGGCTGCTTTAAAAAGCTCAAGGCTCGATTTCTCCGCAGCGTAGATAAATCCCCAAAGCCTGTCTTGATGCAAGCTGCCGTAATACGGCTGAAAGTCGAATGAAACCGGCTTGTCGAAGTTTTGGCCGATCTTGTCGCCAAGCGCAAGCCTCGCCTTTTTTGCGGCCAAGCCCGCCACTTTCAAATCGGACTGCGATTTTTCCAGCTTTTGCTCCGCTTCCTCGGACTCCTGCTTGGCTAGCTCCGAATAAGTAAGCTTCGTACGCGCTTCCTTCGCGAGCCGCTCCGCTTCCGCCAGCTTGCCGCTTGCTCCCGTCTCAGCAAGGGAAGCTTGTACGGCTGACAGGAAAACCGTCTCGATCTCGTGCTTCACTTTCCGTTCCTGCGCAGCCAGCGACTGCTCCGCCTCGATCAGCTGCTTTTTGGCTTCCGGCTCCTTAAGACTGATTTCCAGATCCTTGCTCAAGCTGTGCGGCTTGGCAAATAAGCTCCGGTCCTTCGCCTCCTGACTTTTGACCGCATGCTGGGCTTGCTGGTACTCCGTTCTTTTTTTCGTCAGCTCCGTTCTCGCTTCCTTAAGAGCCGGGCTCGCCTTCAGCCCCTCCTGCATCGCATCGGCAAGCGAGAGCCGTTTACCGCCGTTGTCGAATGGCGCGGCCGCAGCCGGTTGCGACGTCGAACACACAGCCGCTATCGTCACCGCCAGACACCATTTGACAAGTCGAGAACTAAACAACCGAATCACCTCAAAATGGTAGAACCTCCGGCACCTCCGCACCGAAGGAAAGCGCCTGCTAAAGCGCGAAATATCGCGAAAGACGCTTAAACCTTGTTACTTTCATACTACTATATTTACCCAATAGACGCATCTATTAATTTGTAACTGCTGGCAACTATTTGATTGCCGCCGCAGCCGGGTTTAGTGTACTATGAAGTTAGCATTTTTCGACAAGAATCATCGGCTTACCCGTCTTATGGGCGAGATCAGCGAACAATATATTAAGCAAGATTTCAATGACAAGATTGTCCGTTTCATAGTTCCATCGACATTTCCGCCCGATGCGAAGCATGAAATAAGCACTAGCGGCCGCAATTGCAAGCTTCTCTTCGTTTTTGCGGGCGTTTTTGATTGTGCGGCTTCGCTTTGCGAGGTTGAACGAAGGAGGAATGTAAGATGGGAATGCTCGTGTGCAACGGCGCGATGCTAATGTGCAGCTTCGGAGCCGCTCCCTCTTCCCTAACCGTTATGCCGGTCAACCAGGTTACGACATCTACGCCTATCGCCAATATTATGGATAACAAACCTATGGTCAATATTATGCCATTCGGCGTTTGCAATTCATTGGCGAATCCGACGGTCGCATCTGCAACCGCTGCCAGCCTCGGTGTTTTGACCCCGATGCCTTGCGTGCCGGTGACGGCCGCGCCTTGGGTCCCGGGTTCTCCTACCGTCCTGGTAGGAAACATGCCGGCCTTGAATAACAACTCCAAATGCATGTGCAACTGGGGCGGCGTCATTCAAATCCAGGTGCCCGGGCAATTTACGATCCAAGTTCCCTAGCACCGGCTGGTTTTGACGACTTCCGGCAAATCATGGCTGACGGAACGGCTTGCTTCTCCGCAGCAGATTCCTTTCATAACTCGAGCCGATATTTTGCGACCGTTTACGAGGTGGTATTTGTGAGTAACGAAGTGGTGAAGACAGGCGAGAAAATATTGAAGCCGGTCCTTCATCCCTATATTCAGACGATCTTAAAGCCGGTGCGCGAGGCCAAAAAGCTCCCCTCCGTCGCCATTCAAAAGTCCCAGGCGGTGCTTCGAAAATTTTTGGCGACCCGAGAATATTCGCTGAAAAGCTACGTAAGCATCGGAAGGTACTACGTTTCCAAGCGGCTGTTAGTCGCCGTTTTTATCGTCATTCTCGTGCTCGTTTACTTCCTCTTCATTAAGCCGCCTGCCTTTCTAAACAAATGGCTCGGCAAAGTTCCGACTATCCAGGCTTCCGCTCCCAAAGCAGCCTCGTTTACCGGAAAAGCGAAGGTTGTCGACGATGCCAAATTGCCGAAATATTCGGGCGAGCTGGTCGACGGCCTCTATGCAGGCCAAGGCAAGCTGTATAACGATAACGGCAAGCTCATATATGAGGGCCAGTTCGACAAAGGACTCAAAAGCGGGACCGGCACGCTGTTCGACGATAACGGAAACATCGCGTATAACGGACAATTTGCAGCCGACGTTTTCAACGGGATCGGCATGCTCTACTTCCCGGGCGAAGGCCGAAAAATCCGGTACGAGGGAGAATTTCAGAACGGAACTCCGGGCGGTGCCGGCAAAGAATACTACCCGACAGGCGAGCTTAAATACGAGGGATCGTTCAGTGCGGATACGTACAGCGGCGAAGGCAAGCTTTTTTATTCGGGCGGTAAAATACGCTACGAAGGCGGCTTCCAGGCGAGTCAATTCAGCGGCAGCGGCAAGCTGTTCAACGAACAGGGCGCCGTTCTGTATGAGGGCAACTTTGTGAACGGCAAATATGCCGGCGAGGGCGTCGAATATTATCCGAACGGCTTCGTCAAATACAAAGGGAGCTTCACCGGCGGCAGCTACCATGGGGAAGGCGAGTCCTTTTCGGAGAAAGGCGTACCGGCGTACAAAGGCACCTTTGCAAACGGTGCATTTCATGGAAGCGGAGAACGATACGACGAAGAAGGAAGCCTACTTTATAAGGGCAGCTTCAAGAACAACGCATACGAAGGTCTGGGAACGGTATTCGATAAGGACGGAGCGGCCGTCGTCAAATCGTTCTTCAGCAACGGCAAGCTGAATCTTCAAGGCTTTATCGGTTTATCCAGTCAAAAAATCGAAGAGCTGCTCGGCAAACCGACCGAGGTGCTTCTCGCCGATTCCGCTTCTGCAGCCGGAGCGGGCACAGGGACGGGCGGCATCATTCCTGAGGACGCCGGCTCCGCTGCGGAAGAGAACGCCAACAATGCTTCAGCAGCGCCAGCCGCCAAATCGGATAATAAGGTAATCGTCGGCCTGCCCGCGGCAGAACCCGCCAAAAACCAAAACGCTGCATCCCAGCCGGATGCAAAAACGGTTACGGCCGGCAACGAATCCGCCGCAGCCGGCACGGACGACGCTCCGCTTACGCCTGATGCGGAAGCTGACGGACCCGTCAAGCTGAGGATGTCGTATACGAATCTCCAGATGGCGTTCGTGCTCGAATCGTCCGAGACGAATCCGAAGGAAGCGGTCGTCACCGACATTTCCTTATGGAGCAGCAAGGCGATTGCGCTTATCCAGCCGGATGTCGAAACGTTCAAGGATATCCAAAAGCCCAATGAGCTCGGCTACATCGTTATGGAGCTAAAGAAACCCGTGAACGGCAAATCGTACAGCAACAGTTACTTTAAAGATGATGCCCTTGTAAAGCTTACGCATATGAACGGCGACAAAAACGCTTACCAGCTCGATATAACGGCCGTTCCCCCCAAAGGAAACGGAGAATAAGGCTTAATTAGGGGGAATCAACCAGCATGACGCCGTACAGCGATTCATCGACCCGGCCTGCAGCAGTCGGACGCAAGCGCGGAAGAAGCGCGCTCCGTATCGTATTGGCGATAATCGTGACCGTGCTGATCGTACATACTTTCATGTATTACGTTTTCGTACCGAAGCAGCCCGACGTTTTTCAAGCGTTACAAAAGCCGCTCAATATCGCGCATCAAGGCGGTGAGCTTCTTGCCCCCTCCAACACGATGGCCGCTTTCGACATCGCACATTCGCTCGGCGTCGATGTACTGGAAACCGATATCCATATGACGAAAGACGGGCGGCTTGTCACCATTCATGACGCTACGGTCGACCGTACGACCGACGGCAAGGGCCGTGTCGACTCGTTTACGCTGGAGGAGCTTCAGAAGCTTGACGCAGGATATACGTTCGAGGATTTGAAGGGCGAGAAAAGCTACCGCGGCAAAGGCGCATACATCCCGGAGCTCGACGAGCTTTTTGCCAAATACGGCAAGGAGCATTATTTCAACATCGAAATCAAAGATACGTATCCCAAAACCGGAGAATCGCAAATCGAACGAAAGCTGTGGGAGCTGATCGAGAAGTACGGGCTGGAGAAGAAGGTCATCGTCAACTCTTTCGATAACGGCATCGTCAAAAGATTTAATGAGTTTGCCGGTAATAAAGTCGCGATAGGAGCCGGTAAAAGCGAGGTCGTTAAATTCGTGCTGGCCCACAAAGCGCTTCTGCCGGGCTTCTACCGTCCCGGAGCGCAAGTATTGCAAATTCCGACGGAAAACAGCGGCTTCAACCTGAAAACCCGCAGCCTGATCGAAGGCGCCCATCGGCTGAACATGCAGGTCCACTACTGGACGATTGACGACAAAGCCGAGATGAAGGAGCTGATCGAGCTCGGCGCCGACGGGATCATGACGAACAGGCCGGATCTGCTGAAGGAAGTCATTCAGGAAATGGGACTGAAATGATCCTATAAGAAACTTTGCGAACTTACCCAAGCTCTAGGGACTATCCCATGGGCAAAAGAGAACCTCCAGTCCTGCTTTAACCAAGCGGAATGGAGGTTCTTTTGTGTAAAATTCTCGATTCCCCGCAACCCGGGAATAAAAATCGCCGGCAGCCGTATATCGTTATTCGGCTGCGTTCATTTTGGCATACGCTTCGTTCAGCTTCTTCAAAATATCCGTGTAAGCAGGATCATTCGTCAGCTTCTGCACGTATGCTTGCCACTGCTCGGTAGATATTTTGCCCATGATGTAACTCAGCTTCATTTCGGTCGTTTTCACGTCCAGCTCATGCAGCTTGGCTTTATCCTCCGCTTCCAGCAGTCGGCCGTCCACAGGATTAACCGCATCGAACGAAAGCTTCTCCCTCTCCTGCAATACGGCTTGCTTGAGCGCCGCGGCAGCATCCTCCGTACGTTCGCCTCCTGCGTTCCAGCCGATTGTTTGATCCAGTTGCTCCGCTGTTTGGCGGCTCAGGCCGTCCGCAAAATCGCCGGCGCTTCCCGTTCCGGCCAGCCGTTCGAGGAAAGAAAGAATTTGAATCGTTTTCGCTTCGGATACGTTGTACGGTATCGCGAACATGCCGGCTTGGCCGGAGCCGACCGGGACGACGCTTGTTTTGCCGTTAGCCTGCAGAGACGGCAGCGGAACGACATCCGCTTTCGCAGCCGTTTGCCGCAGCTGCCCGCTTATCCGGACCGCTTCGTCCAAGGAAAGACTTCCTATTCCCGCGTTTCCTTCCGCTATGCCGAAAGTCGGGGAGTCTGCGTCCTTGGCGAAATCCCCCTTCAGCAAGCCGTCGCGGAACGCGCGGCTCAGCCACTGCAGCGCTTCGAGCTCTCCAGGCGCAGCGATCGTATCGACAATTTTACCGTCCGCCAGTTTGAAGCGGCCTGCGCTTTCATTAAACACATGCTCGACCCATGCAAAATCGCCGAGACTGTCGGACCCGACATTGCCGGCCATACCGATTGTATCGTTGCGGCCGTTGCCGTCAGGATCCTTGCTCTTGAAATCGGCCATCACCTTGTAGAGCTCGTCCATCGTTTGCGGAAGCTCCAGGTCCAGCGGCTTCAGCCAGTCCGCACGAAGCGCCGGGAACCTTTCGTCATAGGGAGATTTCAGCTTTGCCAAACCGAATAAACGGCCTTCGATCCGCAAGTCCTTCGCTTGCTGCGACAGCTTGTCCAGGTTCGGGAATTTCGGCAATTTGTCCGTCAAATCCCGGAATATCCCCGGCAGCATTGTTAACGGATATACGGTTTGATCCGGAACGAACAGCAAATCCGGCAAATCGTTTGCGGCGATCATTAGATTCAATTTTTGCTGGTAATGCTCCGCAGGAACGGCGATAAGCTCGAGCCGGATGCCGGTTTCTTCCTCTACCTTCTTGAAGATCGCTTCCGCATGCTTTTGATCGGTTAACGAATCCGTTCTGTAAACGATTCTAAGCTCCGTTAAATCTTGTCCTTCGCCGATTGAAATTTCCTGCCATAGCCCGTCCCAACGCACTTCGCGCTTGTCCGCTTCCGCGACAAAACGAAGCGGAATATATGGAACGCCACCCAGCAGCTTTGGTGCCGCCGGCATTTTCAGTTTCTCCCCATTTACTGTCGCTTCATCGCTGCCGATCGTCAAGCGCAGCGATAAATTCCGCTTCTCCGCACTGACCGTCCCCGTTTTCTCGTCCCAAGCCGTTTCGAAGCCGAGCCGTTCCAGCAGCGGACCGTAAGGCGCCAGCGTGTTGCCTTCTTCAATAACCGGCGGAGTTTGGAAGGTTATTTTTCCCGTTCGCAGAAAAACGCCGATCGTCCTGTTCTCCTCCAAGCCTTCGGCCTGCGTCAGGTCTTCCGTGTCCCAAACGCCGCCGGCGTAACTTGCGCTGCTTCCTGCCGCTTGCGGCGGCTGCACGTCTTGCGCATAGGCCGAAGGTCCGACGAGCATGGTTGCGGCAATACCGGATAGCACCCATTTTTTACGCATGTATGATCATCTCCGTATGTAAATATTTTCATACCTGTATACCATACGAGGAAGGACCTTTAAAGGTTGCACGATTTTACCGTCAAGACCTGCTCTTTTGGGACTTGCTCCGCGGGGAACCGGGTCGCAATCGGGGCCTGGGAGCCTATCTTTGCCAGCGTAGCTGATTCCCCCGAACCTCCGGGAAGCAAACAGGCACTCCATCCGAAGCCGGATGAAATGCCTGCGGTTTGCCGCCTAATATCCCATTCCGCACTGCGTGCGACTCCCCGCGCGCATCGCCGTCCTCAAAACCGGCAGCCTTTATTTCCGCACGCTGCTATGCGTTAAAGGAATGCGGAACGCCGCCCCCTCCGCCACATCGTACAAATAACCTTCGCCGAGATCGCTCGGGTTCGCGTATGCGCGAATCGTCGTTATACGGCCGATGTTTATGCTGTAACGGCCGCCGCCGAGCTCCGCAGCGCCGCAAATGCGGTATGCCGCATTGCGCACACCGTCGTTCGCGACGATAATCATCGCGCCTTGCAGCTGCGAGAGATCGACGCCGACGGCATTCATCTCAACGATCAATTCGTTCCGCACGGATAATTCCCGCGTAAAATCGAAAACCGTTCCGGTCAGCGCCGCCGCTTGCCCGGAATCCGGCTCGCCTATCGGAGCGAAAACCGTCCCGTCGTGGACGTAACGGTACGTCTCCCGGCCGTTCCGCTCGCTGTAAACGCCGAACGATCCCTTAAAGCGAAGCATGCCGCCGACGACGTATTTGATCGAAGGGTCGAGGCTGCTCGCGATCGTATCGACGCGGCCGTCGGCCAATGCGACCCGAACCGCCACGGCATCGGCTCCCGATACGGGAACACCGTTTGCGGTCATTCCAGCCGGCTCGATCGAGGAGACGAACCGTTCTCCTTTATAAGTTTCGATGACGGACGTAAAAGAGCTTTCCAGATCGGACCCTGTCCGCTTCGCCAGCATATACCGGAGGGAAGACGGGTTGCCCGGCTTGTTGCGCGGCGGCATGCCGTCGGCAAGCGCCACCTCGTCCAGCTCGCCGAGCATCGTCAGCCTTACGTGAACATCCGTTGGCGCACCCTCTCCGGCGCCGTATACGTTCCACGTATCCTTCAGCTTCCAGTCGACGCTGAACGCAGCCCCGGGCTGGCGGTCGCGGTCGACGTTTCTCAGCCAATGATAACCGCTGCCCCGATAGTTCCAGCCTTCGATATCGTCCGCCCGGACGCCGAACGGTACGTCTGGACCTGCGTAAGTACCCTCGTATACGCCTGATTCGTCCGCCTGCCGCGACATGCTCAGCCCCGCCGTCGTAACCTCCGCGTCCGCGCCGTGAAAGCTGAAGCAATGCTCGCTGCCTCCTTTAACGCGAAAAATGTCCACGGCGTACGAGTTAACCTCATCCGCACGAATCATGGCCGTCATTCGGCGGTAAAGACGGGTCTGCGGGTATACAAGCGGCGCCTCGACATCGATAAGCTGCACGGCGCCGCTATCGTCAAAATGATGAGGCAAACCGACCCATTGCGGCGATTGCTTGCGCTTGTCGACGACGACGGTATTATGGCTGACCGTATTGATCACCCATTGCGCGCGATGCATATCCACGTCGTCCGCAAACTCCGGATAGCCGAGATCCGGGGTTACATCCAGCCCGAACCCGTGCATGCCGATCTGCAGCGTATCGAAATGTCCATGGCCCGTATTGCGGCCGTAGTACATCCAAACATCCCGCAGCGTATTCGCTTCGCCGTTTCCCGCCGCAACACGCTCCGCACCAGCGCTAGCGCCAGCCTCGGTCTCGCACAGGGAGCCGAAGCCCGAACCGGAGCTATAGCCGTCGCGCAGCGCGGCAAGGCCGTAGCCGGTTTCATTGCCGCTATCCATCGCTAGCGTACCATGAGCGGCAACCGCTTGGCGTATCGCCTCGGCGATTTGCTCCGGCTCTTCGGCGAATATGTTCCGGTGTATGCCGTCCGCCGAATCGCCGTTCAATTTGTATGCCCACTGCGCGAACAACGGATCGCCGTATTTATCGAATCCCTTAAGTACGTCGGACATTCTCGCCCCGATGCCCGGTTTGCCCGTGCTGCCGGTATCGCCGGTGTTATTCGTGTATCGCTCGATAAAAATTTGCGGCAGCAGCGCGTAAAACATGCCGCGGAATTTTACGTTCCGGTATAAATCCGCCTCGGGGTATTTGTCGTAACCGTCCAAAATATCCGCCGTTTCCTGATGCTCGGTCAGCCATAGCGCATTGTAGCCCGGCGACGCCTCATCGCCGTTGCCGTCCCGGTCGACCAGACAAACGAGCGAGTTGAATACGTTGCCGCCGGTTACCCGCCATGGATCGGACTCCAAGCCTCCCGTTTGAAAGACGAAATCGAGCCATTCCTTCGTCTCCGGCATCGTATCGTAGACGACAGCCGCCATCGCCAGCGCGCTTTGATGCATGCCGTCATTGCCGTGAACCTGCGCATTTCGAACGGCCGGGAACACCTGCTTGACGATGCCGTCCTCGATATTGCGGCGGATCGCGTCCCCGCTCGTTTTCGGGTTCGCCAGCTTGCAGGACGCCGCCTTCCGGCTTAAGAACGCTACCGTTTCCGGATCGTCCGCAGCGGGATAAAACGCATCGTACGCCCGCAGCAAATCTTTAATGAGGAACGTTTCCCATATGTTCCCTATCACTTTGCCTTGGCCCGTCAAGCCATGAGAGTTCAAGAACGATTTGGCGTCGTGCCAAGATATGTCCATATCGGGGTACACATCCGCGATCCGGTCGAGCAGCACAAGACCGGATCGTGCGTATTTCGCGTCGCCCGTGTATAGATACGCATCGCGCAAATGATTGACAGCCTCGTTCAGCAGTCCGTCCGCTCCAAACCATAATATCCAGTGAACATAATAAGCGATGAACGTGTACCGGACGCCGTTCTCGTCCACCCATCCGAAACCGTCGTCAACGCCCCAGTCCGGCCCTTTTTCCGGATAAAGCGTATTGACAAGCAAGCAACGGTCCGCTAATCCGGGCTGAAAAATTCCGTGCACGTCAAGCCCGCTCGCGTAATACGCGCCGAAATCGTTGGATGGGAACGTATAACCGCTCGACGGATCGACGATTTTCCAAGGCTCGTTAAGCGGATCTCCGCGATACGGATAGTTCCCGTAAGCATCGATGCCGCGGCCTGTAATCGGGCTTCCCATTGCTTGATTCACGCCGTAGCTTCGCGGGAGCGTCTGCGCCGGCACGGCGGACCAGAGCGCATCCAATCCGAAGGCGGCATATCGCTCCGCTTTGCTTACGGCGGAGTCGCGCAAGCCTGCTGCCCATCCGTAATTCCGTACATTTTTACGCGCCGCCGCCACCTTCTCGGACGTATACAGCGAAGATCGCTTTTTCGCGCACGTTATATGGCCGCGCATCGCTTCTGCCGGCACCTCGCCGGATTGGCCATCCGATACCGGAAGCCGACTGTCAGACTGCCCGGAACCGCCTTCATCCTTCTTATTATGCAGCATGATCCCCACGCCACCTCCAGCGCCTTATTATCCGTTCATCCTTTGTTCAATCACATCCGGATACAGCTTCATCCCATCCATACATGCCGATGCACCGAGAAACTGTCGCCAGGCTTGATGTCCGTATAAACGTCCTTCCCGTCGAATTCGAACCGTTTTTTGCCGGCGAGCGCATGTTTTTTCTCTATCGCTTCCCAATTCGCGTCCAGCAAAAAAAGCGTCATTTCGGACTGGAACGATAGCTTCCGCCCCTCGATCGTTACGTCGCGCATCATGTACGTAGAAGGCTTCGCATAGTCGGGAGCGTCGAGGAAAGCGACTCTCCCTTCCAGCTCGGAAGCGGCGATCGATTCGTCGGCAGAAAGCTCGATCGAAACCCGTCCGGTTACATAATCGGCATCCGCAACCGCGCCCGTGAGGGAGGTGCCGTTTCGAGCCACGCGGAAATCTCCCGCTTCCACCCGGCTAACCCCGACAGCTTCGGCTTTCTCCAGCTTATCCCCGTCATAACGAAGCAGCAGCGCACGCGCATCGCTCGAGAAGCTGCGGCCCGCCGAATCCAAAAAGCTGACGGGCTCCGTATCTTCGCGGTTTGCGATTACGACATCCCGCCTGCCGTCCTCGAAAACGATTTCGATGCCGACCGCTCGGAATTGTCCCGGCCCCTTGGACAAATCCAGCACCGGCTCCTCACCCGATGCGCGCCGCGCTTCCCCGGCCAAATCCGTCCGCTTTAACGGACGTACCTCGCGGATAAAGCTCTTTGCTTCAAACGGCTCAAGCACGGTAACGAAGCTGGCAGCGTGAATGTCTGCATGCTCATCCCGGTCGCGCCACATGACGAACGGGAGCCAGGACGACTTGCCCGTTTCCTCGCCTCCACGCTCGCCCAATGCGCACACGAGCTCCCGCTCCGATTCCCCTTCGTCGGGAACGGCATGAAAACGCAGCGACGCATGCTTGTAGCCGAACGTCCAGGAGAACGACCGATCGGGCTTCGCCTTTTTCCATGCCTTCATCCATCCATAACCCGGTTGGCTGTACAGCTCCACCTCCGGCCCCGCCATCGTTCCTTCAAGCGTTTTCCACCGCTCGCCGGAAATGCCGTCGAATTGGAGGCCGTCAAGCGGCAAATCCAATCCAATCGTATTATAATCGAACGTAGTTCCGCCCCGGGCAAAGTTGACGTCCACAACATACGCATCCTCGCCGTTCGGCGCAGTCACGAGCCAGCACCAGCGTTCCATATGGCTCCCCGGATAAGCGACGGTGTTTTCCATCCCCGATCCCTGCAGCAGTTTGCCTTCGTAATGGCATTTCAGCCTGGAGTAGGACGGCTTCTGGTTTTGCCCGTCTTTTACGACAATCGTGCAAGCGGCGGAATGAACCTCCCATCCCTGAAATTTGGGACTAATCCACGTGAACGGATATCTACCGGCCCCGGAAAGCAAATGGTATCCGTAAGCGCCTATCCATAACCCAAGCTTATCGCCATGCTCGTGGGCGGCGGTAGGTTGACCGTATAACACCACATGCTTGCGGTTCCGCGCATTCGTCCCCGCCCGCAATATGCTCGTTTCGGAATCCTGCAGCAGACAGGATTTTTGTCCCCGTTCGGAAGTTATACCGTACGAATCGTATTCGGACCGATCCCTCGCCGTGGCGAGCAGCAAAAGCGCGTTGTTCAAATAAGTGTCCTTCGCGCTCCGGAGCCTGTAGGCTTCCAGCTCTTCGTTTAGAAAATGACTCAGGATCGGTGCGATATCCGCTCTCAATGACGGCATCCTGTCGAAGGCGATTTCCATCACCGGATTATAATCGAAAGCGCCGTTCCTGCGTCCTTCCGCAAGCGGCTCCTCGTTGTCGCCGCTCGTATCGCCGAACATCGGCGTCAGCCCGCCGAACTGGAGCTGGAAATACAGGTTGCCGATCTGTGCGATCCCGTACCTGCGGTCTTCGAACATATCGATGCCGTCCGGAAAATAAGATCCGTCCTCGAACCTGTAGTTGTTGTTCGCCATCAAGAGCATTTGCTTGCAAATATGACCGATATATTGCGGCGAATCGTATGCGTACCGGCCGTCGCGAAAAAAGCTGTTTCTGATTTTGGACTGCAGGCTGTAAGGCCCTTCGTTAAGCACATATTGCATAAGCGGTCCGCTTCCCATGAAAGAGGCGATCATCAATTGCAGATGAATGTAACGCATCGACCAATCGGAACGCTTGTTTTTTTCAAGCTCGCATGAATAAAGCAAATAGGGAAGCATCCCGTATACAGCTTTTTTAACGCAAAACGGTTCGCTCCGCTCGCCGCGGTCCGGTCCCGGCAAAGAAGCGAAGCATTCCTGCAGCCTCGAACTTAACCCGTCGATTTCATCGTACAAGAGATCCGCCGCTTCCAAAAGGTTGGACATCCAAGAGGATTCCGTCGTCGAAGGTTCGGCGATATTTACCGTATCCGAATATGTACCGTCGCCGTAGTTGCCATTCATATACGGAAGCAGCTCCGCAATGCGGCCGATCAATAGGAGCGCCTTGCAGGCATATTCGCTTCGGCCGGTCAGCACGAAAGCGTACGCCAGGTTGTTGATCGCTCCCGCATATTTTTTGCCGCTCGTCTCCGGACAAACGGTCTTGTCTTCGAGTACCGGACAATACGGGCTTCCCAGAAGCATGGATAGCAGGAACAGCCGGTAGGATGCGGTAAACATATAGCGGACTCCCGGGTTCGGAAATCCGTCGGGAGCCATAAAGCCTTCCCCGCCGTCATGGAACTCGAGCTCCTCGCCCGTTCCCGGATTCGTAAGCTTCATCCCGTTCCGCCACCAAACGCCGGTCGCCGGATTGTAGTACTCATACGGCCTTTCCAGACACACTTGAAAAGCGCTGCGATTGCCTTCGTGCAGAGGATCGCCGAAATATTGCCCGGGGGTCAGCGCCCTTGGGTTGCCGTCAGGCACCAGAGCCAGCAGCTCCTCATCCGATTTCGCAGCCCAATAATCCGCCGTTTCCAGCACCGCTTCCTTTATTTTGCGGCCCCACGTGGTATGCTCCGCCTGATGCCGGGCACGCTCCGCATCCTGCCGCCCGATCCGGATCGTAAATCCGCGCTTCTTGGAAACGATCCATCCAGGCCGCGGTTCCGGGCAGCTCTGCCTCTTCCATTGCGTATAAGCAATTTCGCTTTCACGGGCGGCCTTATCGGTCAAAGACGCGATTGCCTCTTCCGGCATGCCGTTCACGAACAGCAAATCGCCCGCCCCTTGAGCGATCACCGCAGTGTCTCCCGGCAACCCCGACCAGCGGTATTCCGTTTGCTTGGCCCCTTCCGCCGCTTTATGAAAAAAATTAAAGCCGACGATTCTCCGTTCCGCAAGCGTTTGCCCGAGCATGGACAGAGGAAAAAACAGCCGGAAGCGTGTCCGCCTGTCATCGCCGCTTTTTTCCAAATGAATAAGGTTCCGTTCCTCCGCCTCCTCCCACATATAACGATATCTTTCGGCCTTAAGCAGGCCGTCGCCGCCGACCTGAATCATGAAAGCATTATGAGGCCTGCGCCCGGAATGAGCCGGGTCGAACAGCAGCGTGAACGAATGCCTTGCTTCGGGAGCGCCGTGAACAAAACCGAAGTCGATATGCAGATTGCCGTCATCCGTATACATGCGGAAATCCGTCCCGCACTCGGAAGCCCGATTCGAATAACCGGCGTAAAACCGGGTTTCGGCTGCGATGCCCAAACCGGCCGCCTTTTCATATACCTTATATACCGGGTAAGCATAACGCTTGTCAGACACGGTTCATGTCCCTCCCTATTGTCGCAGCTCCATTACCTGCTCTCTGCAGCAAGTAAACGCCGCATGTCAGGCCTCTCTGCGTCAAACCTAGCCTTTTACGGCTCCGACGAGCTGTCCGTGTATGAAAAATTTCTGCACGAACGGATAGATTACGATGATCGGCAAAATCGTCAGCATAAGCGCGGCCATCTTCAGGTTGTTCGGATGGATCGTCGTTTCCTCGTTGATAAGCGCTTTCTGCGTTTCCGAGTCGATCAGCGCCGAGTTGATCAATATTTCTCTTAGCTGAAACTGCAGCGTCCACATCGTCTTCTCGCGGATGAAAATCAGAACCCCGAACCATTCGTTCCAATAAGCTACCGCGCTGAACACGACGAACGCCATGGCCATCGGCATCACGAGCGGTAAAATGATATTGATCAAAATGCGCATCTCGCTTGCTCCGTCGATTTCCGCCGATTCCATCAGCTCCTGCGGCAGTTGGTTGATCTGATTGCGGAATACGATAATATAAAACACGTTGATGACGCCGGGAAGAATAAGCGCCCAATACGTATTGTTCAATCCGATTTTATTGACGAGCAAATAAAACGGAATGAGTCCCCCGCTAAAATAAAGCGGAATAATCAGAACGATAAACAGGAAGCCGCGCCCGATCAAATGCTTATGCGCCATCACGTAGCCGGCCGAGAGCGACAAGACGATAACAAGAGCCGTGTTAACTACGGTCAGAAATGCGGTATTCATAAAGGTTCGCAAAAACTGTTTGCTGTACGCCAGCTTATGGTAAGCCTCGATATTAAAGCCTTTCGGCCATAAACCGATCTTTCCGATCGCCGCCGCCTGGTAGCTGCTGAGCGAAATCGCGATCGCGTTAATGAACGGAACGAGTATGGAAATACAGAACACAATAAATAATATTACGTTGAATATATCGAAAACACGTCCGGCAGTAGTCCGGTGCAGCATGCTTTTCTCTCCCTTCCGTCAATAAAGTCCCATGCCCACCAGCTTTTTCGACACTTTGTTCGCGGTAATCAGCATTAGGAAGCCAAGGATGCTTTGAACGAAGCCGATGGCGGTCGTGAGGCTGTATTGCGACTTCTCCAAGCCGATGCGGTACACGTAGGTGCTGATAACGTCGGAGACGTCGAGTACGATCGGGTTCTGCATCACGAACATACGATCGAAGCCGATTTCGAACATATTCGACAGCCTTAGAAGCAGCAGCAGGATGATCATCGGTACCATCCCCGGCAGCGTAATATGCCAAATTTGCCGGAGCCGGCTGGCGCCGTCGACCTTCGCCGCTTCGTACAAGCTGGAATCGATGCCCGCGATAACCGCAAAATACAAAATAGCGGACCAGCCGACGTCTTTCCATATCCCCGCCGATACGACGATGCCGCGGAACAGCTCCTTCTCCGTCATAAAATAGATGGGCTCGATGCCGAACAAGCCGAGCATGGCGTTAAATAGCCCGTCATTAGGCGACAAAATTTGGTAAAACACCCCCGCTACGACAACCCATGACAGGAAGTGTGGCAAATACGATATCGTTTGCGTCACCCGCTTGAACATGCCGTTCGTCAGCTCGTTGGCCAGAATGGCGAATACGATCGGGGCGGAAAAGCCGAATATCAAATCGTAAAAATTGATGATCAGCGTATTTCGCATGACCTGCCAAAACGTTTCGTCCGTCAGAAAATGAACGATATGCTTCATCCCGACCCATGGACTCCCGGTTATGCCGCGAAACGGAGAAAAATCCTGGAACGATATCGTAATCCCGTACATCGGAATATATTTGAAGACAAGCAGCAGCAGCAAAGTCGGCGCCAAAATCAAATACAGGGCGAATACGGTTTTCTTGTATACCCGCCGTTTGGTCCGAATAGCGGGCCGTTTGCCGTTTGTTCTAGGCTCTGCTGTTATGCTCACGGTTTAGCCCTCCTCTTTCCTCTCGAATGCGTTTGCAAGAATAATGGGCGCCTCCGGCTATAGCTCAAACCGGAGGCGCCAGGGCCGAATTCTACCAATCGACCTCTTTAACGCCAAGCTTCCGCAGTTGATCTTTGTTCGCGTTCATGTACTTCGTATATTCGTCATAAATGAAGCCGTATTTTTTCTTGTACTCCTCGACCTTCTGATCGAACTGCTGCATCGTGATTTTGCCCATGATCGCTTCGACGGTAGCTTGCGAAATAAACTGGTTCGATTCCGTCCTTTTGGCGGCCGTATCCGCAGGCAGCTTCACGAACGGCTCCAGCGGCAAGCCGGTCTGTTTTGCCGTTTCTTCCAGTTTCTTCATGCCGTCGATCCGTCTGTTGAATTCATCCTTGTTCATGACTTTCTCTGCGGCAGCGATGCTGGATTCCTTCCTGTCGTTGAAGCCGAAAATAATGCCCAAATGCAGTCTGTAGTATTTGTCCTTATTGGCCAGACCCTGATTTTCGATCGGCGTCTTCTTGCCGTTCTCCATCTTGTAGTCTTCGCCCTCTTTGCCCCAGAAAATCGCTTCGTGCAGCTTATCCGAAGCGAAGCCTTCGATGACTTTCCATGCCCGGTCCTTGTCCTTTGCCTTGGCGGAAATATAAAGGCCGTGGCCCGTGATCGGATACGCCAGCTTAGGCTGCACATATTTGACGTCCTTCAGCACGGTAGGATACTGCTTGAGCGGCGGCGCGAACTGGGACTCTTTATGCTGATCCTCGGGCAGCTTCGGCGTTCCGGTTGGAATGAGCTGATCCGCCGTATTTACGTTAAGCAGCACGTTCCGGTTTTTCAATTTATCCGCGTACTTCGCCGTATCTGTCGTTGCGAATTCTTTGTCAAGTATGCCTTCGTCATACAACTGCTTCATCACTTCGACAGCCGCTTTATACTCCGGCAGCGTAAATGTGCTTACCGCTTTCCCGCCTTCGATCCGGTACGTAAACGGCTTTGCCCCGTACCAATAGAAGAACGGCACGCCGGCATACGTGATCGCCATCTCGTTAACGACACGGTTCGCAAGCGGAATGGAATCCGGCTCCGCCTTTTTGATTTTGCGCAGCAGCTCGATCCATTCCTCAACCGTTTCCGGCATTTTGCCGTCATTGTATTTGACTACGAGATCGTACCGCACGATTACGCCGTCGCCTTGCGGCACCGAAGACCAAGACATCGGGATGCGGTAATAATGGCCGCTTTCGGATTTCGCCATCTCCATCATTTCCGGCGTAATATACTTCTGAACGACAGGCGACTTGTCATAATAGGATTTCAAATCAATGAAAGCGCCTTCATCCGCACGCTGATAAGCTTCATCCGGATAAATCGTATGCACGATGTCGGGCAAATTGCCGGAGGAGAGCATCAGATTGAATTTTGTCTTGAAGTCCGCATAGTTGGGCACCTCAAGCTCAAGATCGACGTTCGCATATTCCTTGACGACGTTGATATACGGATTGTCGTTCGGGTTGACGCCCTCCGGATGCGGAATGCCGGAGTTGGTCATGAACATCTTCATGTTCAGCTTCTTCTCCTCGACCTTCGGAGACGCCGAGGCTGAAGGCGAGCCCGGTGACGACGGCGCCGGATCTTTACTCCCGGAACAGCCTGCCACGACTACGCTCGACATTAAGACGGCGGAAACCATTGCTGTAATCGCTTTCTTCTTTCTCATCAAACGACACGCTCCTTTTTGATCTTTGAATGCGCTCTCTATTATTCTTGGAGTCTACTGTCATCATAGAACAAAAAAGCCGCCGTGAGAGGTCACGATCATCCTGAATGAAGAGCACGATATCATGATTTTTCGGATAGCCGTCCCAGTTTTTTTCGGACGATTTTTACCCTTTCTGCGGACGATTATTCACCTTGGCGTTCCTCCGCAAGCGGAAAGCGCAGCACGATCGACGTTCCCTCGCCCGGCTTGCTGCGAATGTCGATGCTCGCATCTTCACCGTAGCGCGCACTTATCATCCGATTCACGTAGCCGATGCCGATACCCATTCCGCTTTTGCGCCTTTCGCCCGATTCGGAGGCGAATAGCTGACGGATTTCTTCCTCGCTCATTCCGGTTCCGTTATCGTTTACTTCGACACGAATATGCTTCTCGCCGTCGAGTGCGGCCTTCACCTCGATTCTGCCGTCATCGCCGAGTCCGTGATACAGCGCATTTTCCACAAGGGGCTGCAAAATAAACCGGGGAATCGGGACCTCCATAAGACCGTCCTCGGTGCGGATGTCGATTTCGAATTGAAAATCGTAGCGAATTTGCTGCAAGGCCACATAATCGTTCAAAAGGGCGATTTCTTGCCCGACGGTTGCCGTGCCCCCTTTTCCCATATTGTAATAAAGCACTTTGTTTAACGTCGTAACGAGCCGTTCGATTTCTTCCTGCGAATTCAGCCGGGCCAGCCAGCGAACCGTATCCAGCGTATTATGAATAAAATGCGGGTTGATCTGGAACATCAGCTTCTCCACTTCCAGCTGCGCCTTCAGTTTCTCGTTCCGCTTGACCTCCTGCAGAAGCTGCCAAATACGTTGGCGCATCTCCTCGAAACGGTCCAGCACGTAATCGAATTCGGCTATCCGCGGATATTTCAACAAGGAATGGAAGCCGCTGATCTGAAGCAGACGGATTTCCTTATTGAAGCCGGAAAGCGGCTTGTATACCGTTCTCCACAGCATCGAGGCGAAGCCGAGCGCTACGGCCAAAGACACCATTCCGAAGATCGCGAACTGGCGCAGCCAGCTGTATTTCTCCCTGTCGTAATCCTTCTTCGGGATGATCGCGGCCCATGTCCATTCTCCCGTTTTCTCGGTAAACAAGTAGCTGCTGCGCGTTTCCTGGGGATGCTTGCTCGATACCTCCGGAGCGAACTCCGTTCCCAAAGCAAATTCTTCATCGTTTTCACTGTAGGCGATACGATTGCTGTCGTCTGACATCAAATAAGCCATCGGCATGCCGGGCTGACTCGCCCCTAAAACATGTGATACTAGATTAGGATTGGTTTCAACGTAAACATGCAAATTTCCATACCCGGGAATGAAAATCCGCCGGTCGACGGATAAAACGAGCGAATCAGACGTAGGGGAAAGCGACTTATGGAGGGCATGGTACGTAATCCCACTAAACGAGTAAAGCTTCGAGAGCTCGCCCGGATCAATCTCGGTAGTATTGTTGTTAACTTTAAATGCTATTTTGTTCGTATCCGAGAAATAATAATGGATAAGCCCGACATTCGGGTTTGTATACGTGATCAGATTGATGTAATTATGAATCGACTGCTCAAAAATATATTTCTCATAGACGTCCTCGGACGACAAGTATGATTTCAGCTCAATGCCGACCCCGCCTTCGAACGAAAGCTGCATAGCCACATGGTTCAGGCTTTGAATTTCCTTGTCCAGCGAGAAAGCGGTTTGCTCCATTTGGCTGCGCACGCCGTTCAACACCTTGTTGTCCAGCATCGAAGCGATCGTATAATACGAAACGTAGCCGATCAAAATTAGCGGAACGAGCGAGCTCAGCAGCAGAACGGCAATCACTCTGCTTCTGAGCGTGTAGAATAAATACGGCCTCATGCGGGAAGCGGACATTTCGGAACGTTTTGTCATGCAAGGCTGCACCTCACTTAGGCATTTGACGGTATTCGCTTGGCAGCATGCCGATTCGTTCGCTGAATACCCGGCTGAAATATTTTTCGTTCACATAACCGCACTGCTCGGCCACCCAGTAGATCGGGTTCGCCGTTTGCTGGAGCAGCACCTCCGCATGGGCGATTCGCAAGCTTCTCACGTAATCGTTAAAGGACTGTCCCACGATATCCTTGAAGCATTGACTAAAGTAGCTCCTGCTCATATTCGCTTCTTTGGCCGCATCAGCAAGACGCATTTCCTGGTTAAAATGCTTGCGAATATAAGTTACCGCTTTCATAATGCTTTGCAGCACCTCGTCCGAGTACGTTTTTCGCAGCTTCCCGCGCAGCTCCCGCCTTACCGCATGAAGCCATTCCACCCCGTTTGCCCAGAACGGAAAAGGCTGCATCGAGCCCAGTGCCGGAAACGCCGATTCCGGCAAAATACGTCTCCATTCCGCCGCGGCCGAGTAAAAAATGCTCTCCAGCCGTGACACGGGCGGACGCAGCCTCTGCGTCTCGGCATGCAATTCTTCGTAAACCGCATCGTCCGTCGCCCAGAACAACGCCGTCCAGCCTTCCCGCAGACGCAGCATTTCGCTTTCGGCAGGTACATGAAATTCGTCGTAGAACAGTTTATCGGCCGTCAGCTCATATAAGCTTTGTCCGGGCACGTAGTCGTAAAAAAACGCATGCTCTTTATACGCATGGAGTCTCCCATGGAATTCGTTCTTGCCGCTGCCGCTCGTACCGCTTACGCGAATGATTGCCCAGTCATGCTGCAGCCCATATCGCGCGAGGATGTCCGTGTCCGTATCGGGAATCGCGCCGCCGGTTTCAAGCACCCATAAACCGAAGCCGATTCCGGTCAACGGCAGCGTGCGGACGAAAGGGATGGCTTGAAGCGCTTTCGGATCCGCTTTGCCGAACAGATTTACAAACACGATGCTGCCTTTATGCTCACCTGTCATTCCCGGCGCTTCCTGAAAACCGCCGGTCAACCTTTGCCGCGAATCAAGCATACGCTCGTCGCGAATCCGGTTCGCGATCCTGCCGAGCACTTCCTCCATTCGCTCCTGCTCCAGCTGCACCTTGGCAATGTAATCGATCGCTCCGATTCGCAATGCCTGCTGAATGTTGTCAAAATCTTGATGGAACGTCAGAACGACCATCCATATATGCGGATACGCGGCCTTGACATGCTGCATCAGCTCGATGCCGCGCATTGCCGGCATTTCCAAATCGGTAACAAGCAGGTCGACCTCTTGTCCCGCGAGAAATTCGAGCGCTTTGACGCCGTTATTCGCTTCTCCGACGACCTCCATGCCGAAATCCGCCCAAGGCATCGTGAGGATCAATCCTTTGCGCACCAATTTGTCGTCATCGACAATCAGCACTTTTAGCATTTCCGTACCCCCTCCTACTACTTGATGTGTGGAGCCGATTCTGATTTATTCGCTATATTTCGCGTATCTCCTTTTTGGCTATCTCTGGGATCGGACTTGCTGCCGTATTATGGACAATAAAAAGCCATCCGGGAAAATGTTCCGGACGGCGCTGGAAGCTTTGGCTCGACTAGCATCTGCAGCCGGCATGCAGCCGATTGTGTCGTGATTGCGGCCTGCTTATAGCTGTAATGCCATACTGGACTTCCACTGGCAAAGCAATGAATATAGTTCCTTTCAAATACCGCATTGCTTTGTTGATACCGTGAAAGAACATGCGAGGCTATGCTAACTGTAAAACCTACAGGTATTTTCGTCGGAAAGCCGAGAAAAAGGTATTTAACGGGAAAAACTACAGGTAAAAATAGGTGTTTTCGCGTTTTGGGGCCATTTCTACAAAACGAACTACAGGTATTACATCTAATTCGATAAATAACAGAGATTCCCGAAAATTTAATGTAGTTTTTACATCTACTAATAAGTGTTGCAAAGCGGCATGTAAGTTGACATTGAAAAAGAACCTTCGTTCCACAATGGGTCCGAAGGTTCTATGCAATCGTCCGTAATCATCGTCAACCTGCCAAAAGCTTACTGCTCGTCGATGCCCGCCGCCGCTTCCAAGCGGGCGGATGTAAGCTCGCTCAAGGCTCCGCCTGCCGGCGCGGATTCGGCCTTAAGCGGCTTTTTCATCGCCCACCACCGGACGCGCACGCGGGTCGCTTCAGTAGCACCGAACACTTTCACCCCGATGCGCAGCGTCCCCTTCTTCGGATAAACGAGCGCGCCGACCGATACGTTGTCAAGATTCGGCGCATACGCGCTGTCTTTAAACACATCGACGCTGCCGTAATACACCTGCTCGCTGTCGTTTATCATCTCGCCGAACGGTTCGACGCTGCTGTTTTCGAGTCCCGCCGTTACATAAACGTTGCCTTCCCCAAGGCCGTGCTCGATCTCACCGGAGAAAAAGCTTTTGCCTTGCTTGGAAAATGAAATGATGCCTTGACGCGATACGTTTTTGATCTCGATTTCGACTACGCCGCTGCTTACTTCCTCTCGGCCCGGTTGGCCTCCGTAAGCGAGCGCCGGTTTTGTTTCAGCCGCGCTTGCCGTTTGGCCGGCCGAAGCCGATTCGGATGCCGTCAGCTCCTTCTGGGCTTGCGCGTACGCCTTGCTCTCCTCGAATTTTTGCGCGACGGTTACCGCTCTACGCTCAAGCTCCCCAATGCGCTGCAGCACGGACGAATTCGTCACATATTCCCCGAACGGTACCCGTTCGACCTTCTCAATCATATAGGTAGGTCCCATTTGCAGCAGTCCGATTTTGGCCAAGTAGATGCAAGGCTCGGAAGGAGCATCCATCGCCTGATCGATCGTGCGGTTGTAATAGTCGTCAAGCAGACGCTTCTGCACCGGCTCCTCCGCGACAAAAACGGTATTCGCGGCAGACGGCTCGACCGAAACCTGCCGGTCGCCGATGCGCAGCTGTCCCGTTATGCCCAAAGCGCTCTTTACGTTTGAACGGCTGCCCGCCCGCAGAAGAACAGGGATCGAATACTCGGTTTCCTGACTGTCCGCAGGCTCCCGAAAAACGATGTGCGCATGCTCTTCATCCGCCGGCTCGAAGTGCTCCGCAGACAACTCGAACTGCAGCGATACGGGCGGCGTCTGCAGCGTCTTCTCGATTTTCAGCCTGGCCTCGAACAGCTGACCCGGATTGACATAACGAGGCGTCGTCAACAACAAGCGAACCGGACCGTCCGCAGCAAGCACATTCGTTTCCTCGAACAGATCGGCATACGGGAAGGAGGACGGATCCGGCGCTTCTTCCCTGACGAACAGCCGGTAGCTTTCAAGAACCCGGTTATATTCGCTGATTTCTTCCGAACGCACGGAGGAATTCGCGACGGCATGAACGGGCTCTTTGCCCTTTTCGTCATAGGCGATGCAAAGATAAACGTTTTTGGCGTATTCGTTGTTCGTGAAGCCCTCGACCATCGAAAGCTTAAGCGTCACCGGAGACGGGACGATAATTTCGCGGCCGAGCGCATCGAACGCGGCGCCCATTTCCACCGATACGGATTTGTCGTCGATCGCGACCACCTGCAGCCCGGTCACGACCCCTGTGCCGTAAAGAAGCCGGTTCAAGAGGCGGCGCTTGTCGCTGAAGTACTTTTGCTCGGACTCGAAATCCCGCACGGTAAGCAGCTTTCCGTAAAAATAGCGGTTGCGTTCGAACGGATAGTAACGTGATTTTTTCATGGCCCATATCCTCGCTTTGCATTATTCTAAATCGGAATCGAGCTCGAGTCTCGTATGCTGATCCATGCGGCGATCCCGGTCTACGTCGATAAGAATCGTGTTGTACGGCATCGAAGATTTTTCGTCCAGGCTAAGCAGCGTCGGCTCCGATAAAACGGTATTGATACCCGTGTACGTATGCATATCCATAAACATCCATTCCTGCAGGACGACCAGCTTCGCTTCCGTGAAAACCGGCTTCTGCTCGTCGACGATTTTCTGGATGAACAGCCGCTGCGCTTCCGTTTCGACGCATTCCGGACGCATAAGGATACAGAACACATACGGATTATCGCCGTATAAATCGCCAAGCAGCCGGCTTAATTCGGACTGCTCCCGCATGCTTTTATATTCGAAATATTCGATAATGATCGGCGGATGGCCGGTTACAAGCTCCAGTATCCGTTCGATCGCCCTTCTCGTTCCCCGCTGTTTGTACAGCTCCGGCGCCATCTTGATCAGCTGCCTGCGCTTGCCCTCGTCCCAGCTTTCGTCCTCCGCGATGCCCATCCATGTTCCCAGCCATTTCAAATAGTCGCCGGAAACCGAATCGGGATCGAAATATCCGGCCATCCGTTCGACGTTCTCCTCCGTTTGCTGAAGAAACGAATCGAACAGCGCCAAGTAACGGTGCAGAAAATCCCGGCTCTGAGGATGCTCCTGGTAGATGGGCGGCAAATAATCGAGCAGCGATTGTCTCGGGAAATATACCCGCAGCTTGCGAATGCAAGGCGTATCGGTCTCGCTGCCGATGATGCGGATCTTCAGCCATAAATACCGGCCTTTGGCATTGCGGATCAGCGCATCGCGCGGATTGACGACCGGCTCCGACCACAAATGCCGAGTCGCTTCCAGCTTCTCTCGAATGGCGATCGCCGGATCGGCCAAATACGGCTCCAAATCCGTTATGATGCCGCCGACCTGCTGCATGCGCCGATCCGAGGCGAAGAACGAAATCCGAATTTGCGTTTCCTCCGGAATGTCCGCTTCCAGCCATAACTTGTGCCACTCCGTTTCTTCCTCCGTCGAATCGAGAGCCGCCGCGAAATAAATCCCCTCAGGCAGGCCGCTTTCCTTCATCGCCATCGTACGGTGCTGGAGCTCGAGCATCGTAATATCCTCGGTTTCCCCGTTCAGCACGAACATCCGGTCGCGACGGTCGAGCAGCAGCTTGTCGCAGCGTCCGCGAAACCCCGAAATCGCCGCTACGAAACGTCCCTCCGAATCGAACTTCAGCATATAGCGGTCGTCCTCCGCATCGGAGCGGACGTATCGGCAATCGCCTATATAAACATGCTGATTCGCGTCAATGGAAAAGCCGGCATACGGAATTTGGCGGGATAGCGAATACATTTGCTCCGCTTCCCCGTTCCTGCCGAAGCCGATCACAAGCCGCTTTTCCGCATCGAATATATACACCTGCCCGTCGCGTACCGCAACCGCATAACGGTGCTGCAGCTGCGCAGCCATCATAATCGGCTCGTTTATGCGCAGCAGTTCATGCGTATATACCGCCGCAGGGCTCCCGGAAGCGTCCCAGCGTACGATGCCGATTGCGCCGTTTTCCGGAAGCTCCGGATTTCCATTCACGTCAACCATCATATCGAGAGGCGTTGCCGCATACACGTTTTTGGCTTCATCGCAAGCGACCGCAAGCGGGAAAATAGGCTTGCCGTTCCACGAATCGGCCGTCCAAACCGCTTGTCCGTTCGAAACCGAATAAGCCGCTATTTTGCGTTCGCCGGCCGGATCGGCCACGAAAAGCGTATCGCCGTTCGCGGCAAGTATCGCCTCGTTCGTAAACTGGCCGTGCCATTCCCGGAAAATCGGCTCCACATGCTTATTTTCGTAGTCGTATGACCATAACGCCGTCGTCTGATCCATAATATAAAGCTTCCCGTTCGTACCGGGGGTGAAATCGGCCAGACCGGATATCCGCTCCAGCTCCGACAGTCGGATAATCCGTTTGACGCCGTATTTTGCCGTCCTGCTCATGCCGATCCCCGCATCCCCGATATGCAGGTTATGAACATATCCCCTGTCCCAGTCTTCGGATTTATTCAACGAGAAAAAGCGGGATTCGCCGCTCATGCCTGTTCACCTCCCTTGTTGTCGACTGTATCGTCCCTCCGCCCGCAGGAAGTAGGGCAAGGTACGAAAAAATAGGAGCCTGTATCCCTGCATTCACAGTGCGTCGGTTATGCTGATAAGCTCGATTTCATGCTCGCCGGAGTAAATGAGCCCGCTTGGCGGAATCCGGATATCGCCGTCCGCCTCCTTGAAGCTGCCGCCGCCATCCGCATCCAGCCATAAATCCTGTACGTATTCGACGCCTGCGACCCGGTTGATCGCCCCGAATACGTCTCCCTTGTAAACCGTCCTGCCGAACGCCCATCCCGTCGAGCCGTTTCCTCTCGCCATCGGCGACAGCAGCTTTCGCAGTTCCTCGCGCACTCGCCGCTCGGCGTCCCGCACATGCTGCTTCACGACAACTACGGCGTGCACCGTCACTTTGATATACTCCGCGGGAATGACGTGCAGCTCGGTAGTAACGAGCCTATATTGATCAAGATGAGCCTTGACCGTTTGCAAAAAGCCCGCGCTCGCCTTCGGATGATCGGATTCGCTGTAAGGAACGACGACGACGGTCATCTGGCCGGGCGCTTTCTGACGCGGATAGTCGCGCTTTCCCTTTATGTAGAGCGGGATCGCCTTGACTCGCGCTACGCGCAAACCGGGCGTGTTCGCAGCCAAATACTCGTAATCCTCGCACGTCACGGCGCGCGTCGGCGTCTTCAGCTCGCGGAGCGCGCGATCCTTCGCATCGGGGACGGTTTCACGTTCCGTACCGCCCTTCGCCGGCGCATGATTCAATACCTGGATGTCCGTATACATCGGATGATCGTCTGCGAAGGCGCTTATGAAGCGTTCCTTTACGTTGCCGCGCCTTCCTCCGCCGCTGCGGTAAGCTAAGATGCAAATATTGTCGGTGTCCGATGCCTGAGGGAGTATCCCTTCTTCGTTATTGCCGAATCGCAGCACGTTGTCCTCCGGATCGAGCACATAATGCCGGTCGTAAGGACCCGAGCGGTCAAAATCGTCAACGCGGCTCCAATCCTCCCAGACAAGCTCCGTCTCATCGTGAAGGCGCCTGCCGATCTGCAGCAAAAATCCGTCGCGCATGCAATGCCGGCCATCCCACTCGAACGTTTGGCCGGGTAGGCCGCTGCTGCGTCCGATGAGTCTGGCTTCCGCGAAGTCCGGCGTATAGGCGATAATCCGCACATTGTTTACGCCTTTATCCGGAACCGCTCCGTTCGCGCCGTCGCCGAATGCGACGGTCATCGTACCGCCCGCTTCGTCCTTTTCCAGCGAGAAGCTTCGATCCAGCGGTCCCGCAGCGGACAGATCGTCCGTCTGCCGCCAATACCGCCATCCGCCGCGTTCCCCTTTGACCTGCACGTTAACAATCCCGTTATAGGGTAAATAAGCGCTGACGCTGCAGCGCAAAGCCGCTTCGCCGGTCGCGTCGAATTCATAAACGGCGCTGGCCGTATCTTGTTGAACCGCGGGTACGGTATTCAAGCAAACCCGCTGAAGCTTCGGCGACAGCTCATAACCTTCCGCCTCAAGCGTACAGCAAAGCCAATAACGGCTCCGGTCGTTCGCAGGC
Source organism: Paenibacillus contaminans (assembly GCF_003285015.1). Classification (GTDB taxonomy): domain Bacteria; phylum Bacillota; class Bacilli; order Paenibacillales; family NBRC-103111; genus Paenibacillus_V; species Paenibacillus_V contaminans. The sequence goes on from NZ_QMFB01000051.1 coordinate 42,298, forward strand.
TGAATCGGCAGCGGCTTCATCTCCGAGCCGATTCTCATCACGATCCTGCCGCTATCGGAAAGCTCGACGGTTTCGTCGCGGACGATTTCGACCGGCAGCCAGCCTTCCGCGCCGCCGTCGGCCGCTCCGTAATATTTCCAGGACACGCGTGCCGAAGAAAAGCGGCGCCGGTCCGAGCGGTCCCCTTCTTCGCCGACAGCGACCGGATAATCGTCAAACAGCAGCATGGCCAAAGTAATGTCCGCCGCTTCGGGCAGCGGCCTGTCAAATCCAAGGAACAACCGGTTATCGCGCTTCGGCTCATGTCCGAACGGGTAAAACGAAACCGCCGCATGATCGTTGGAGGAAGTGACGTCGTTCGTTACGGCGCCGACCCGGGTCAGCACCTTCTCCAGCCGCGCCGGAACAAGCTCCAGCGTCCGCTCCGTCTCGAATTGCTGGTCCATCGCCGTCAGCCGCGTTCCCGCAGGCAGCACAAGCCTGCCGTCCACTTGCTCGAACGATACGTCCGCACGCGCCGGCGCCGGTTCCATCGGCCGGACGCCGAGCAGCTTCAGAAATTTCCGCTCGTTCTTGAGCGTGACGCGGTTCATGTAATATTGCTGCATTTCCGCCAGCCAAGCAAACAATTCGATCATCGTAATGCCCGGATCATGAGCATTCTCGTCCGTCCACTGCGGCTGCAGATGGGGGATCGATTGGCGCGCTTCCTTCACCAGCTGCTCGAAAGCTTTATCGTCCAAATTCGGTATCGGCAGCATCGCTTCTTCCTCCTTCTCGGTTGCGGACTTTACCGTCTATGCTTGATGCCGTTTAAACGAGCGTAACGTTCACTTCATGCACCCCGCCTACGACAATCCCGTGCGGCACGTCGCCCAGCTTTCGCGGGTCCAGCTCCGTACGGACGCCGTCCTCCAGTTTATGAACGGTCATATATAGCTTCTGGACATGGCTGACGGCTGGAATCGATTTGAGCAGTCCGTAAAAAACGGATACGTGCAGCTGCTGGCCGATCGCCCAGCCCTTGCCGTCGTAGCCGCCGGTCAGCGGGTCGAGAAACTTGCCGAGCAGCCGGATCGACTCAAGCTCGGCCGAAACGATGTGATCCATGTTCGTTACCGCCATTACGACATGAACCGATATTTCCAGGTATGCCGGTTCGATGACCTGAATGTTTTCCGGGAATGCGACGACGCTCGGCACCCGCTCAAGCATATATTTTTCGACTTCCCGCTTAAGCTCGGGAAAGCCTTGTCCGCCTTGCAATCCGTCCTTCGCAAGCACGACCAGCGTGATCGAGCCGATTTCGCGCTCCATGCGCACATTGACGTTAGCCAGGCACTTCACCTTGGCAATATTCGGATAAGCCTCGCGCGCCAGCCATTCGAAATCGTCCGCAGTTACGGCCCGGTCTCGATGCTTAATCAGCTGCGGGCCCCGCCGGATCGCTTCCTGTACCGTTTCACCGTCGCAGCCTCCGGCCGCAGGCTCCGGGTTCTCTACCGTCTGCACGAAAGCGATCGATTGATGCAGCGCGGCAATTTGCTTGCGTCCGACATTGCCCCGCCGACCGGCCGACACCTTGTAGCTGACCCGAATCCGTTCTCCGCCTTCCGGAACGGCCATTCCTCTGACGCCGTCTCCGAAAAGCAGCTTTCCGCTATTTCGGTCGATGACATAATGGCGGTCTTTCGGCTGCGAATCGCCGAGCGAGCCGACAGGCTGCCACAGTATCCGGATGCGCTGAAGATTTCCTTCCGAATCCCGAAGCACATTGCACTCGGCGCCCGACGCCTCGAGCGACTCCAGTTCTTCTTCCCCGAGATGCTCGGTCTCGTCGATCCATACTTGCTCCGCGACGATCGGCGTCCGATCCAGCCAATGCTCGAAGCCGCGCTCGCCTTCAACCGGTATCGGCACTTCATCCTCGACGGTTTCCTGTTGAACGACGCGTGTCGTATTGACAAAGAAGCCGTTTGCGATCGGAACCGGCATGTCGTCGGGGCCGGCCTCGTATTTGGAGTCGCGGTTTACTGCGCGGAGCCAGTAGAGCGGCGTTCCGAAGATCGGCTCGCTCGTAAAATCGTGAGGCCCTGCAAACTGAATCGTTCCGCTTTGCGTCAGCCCGTTCGTCTCGTCAAAAACCTTAAGCGGGCGCCATTCCGCTTGGCCATGCCGTCCGCCGAGATATTCCCACTCGAAGAGAGGCACGTGCGCTTGCGTAAGCTTCATCGGCTTCATCGAAACGTAAAGATGGATCGGACCTCGTACCGGCGGCGCATCGAAGCCGAAGTAGAGCGACGGATACTTGCAATCCAACTGCATGAAGGGCCTGATCGCCGTACCTTCGAGGTTCAAACGGGAAGTTTCGTCCTGCAGCAGCGTATTGTTCAACGCCGCGAGCCGTTCCGGGGCCAAAAAACGTTCCCCATACCCGTATGCAAGCGAGACGTTCTCGATCCACGGCGATAAATAAACCGAGCCGGGATTGTAAAGATTTTCGATTTGCAAAATACGAGCTCGAATCCAGTAGCTGTACTCCCCGTTGACGAACGTTTCCGCAAGATCGGCCGGGCATTCGAAGGAAAGCTCCCTCTCCGCCTCTTCCGGCCGGTAAAACATCGTTTCCTCCGTCTCGCCGACAGGCAGCCTTACCCAAGCGCTGCCGTTCCAATACTCCCATAACACGCTCGTTATCGATACCGGCTCGTGAACCTGCTTCTCGAATTGCGACTTCTTCATAATCAGCTTCCACTCGATTTGCGGCTCTTGTTCCGGCGAGAGCCGGTTTTCCACCGCCCGCATACGAAACCGGATCGAGATGCGGCCTTCCCGTTTGCTGAACGCTTCCTGGCTTGCGATGTAGAAGGTGCCGTACGGAACGAAAAACTCCCCGAACGGGTACATCCCTTCATTACGGCCTTGAACGTCCCCGGCAAACAACCGGTCAGGAGCAAACCCTCCCTGTCCATCCGCATCCGCATAATCGGTCTTCGCCATAATCGAATCGAAGGATACGTTCCCCGACAGAAGCGGAGTTGCGGCCGGCCGCAACCGGCAAGCGATCCAATGCGACGAAGCGCCTCCTATTTCCCGCTCTTCAATGGCGCCGCCGCGATTCTTATGCAGCGTGATTCTGTTTTGCTCGGAAACGGCCAAGTCAAAAGGCGCCCAGCCGTTTTCTGTTGCATACAGCCACTCCGCCAGATTCGGATCGGTCAGCAGCCTGCATATTTCCTGCTCGCGGTATCGCATCAAGGAATTGCCGAATACGAGATCGATCTTCACCGTCCGTTCGAGCAGAAACAGCCGCTCGTGACCGATATATAACATGTGCTGCTGCAAATTGTCGGCTCCGTCAAAACGAAACAAAGCCGTCGGCCGTTCGTCGCCCAGCCCGCTCGCTTCAAGGAAAGCGTCCGGCAGCTTGCGGATAACGTCCCGCCGGTTGCTGACTTCGTAAAGCGAAACAAGCTTGGCCGGGGTAAGCATGACGCCGCGTTCGGTTTCGAAGACGATTTCGCCGTCCTCTTCGGCCGCGGACAGCTGCGTGCCGGAAGCTACCCAGACCGGATCCCTGACGCCTTCGCTCAGCCGAAACGTCACTTGCGCGCGGGCCGGCCTTGCGGGAAGCTGCGATACGTTCAGCATATTGAGAAAAGCTACGAAATTTTTATATGGCACCCGGTTCAGCCGCTGTATGTTATCTTGATACATATCGGCAAACAACAGAAACAACGCCGTTCCCGGATCGGGATCCTCAGGCGTGAAGCGCCATTCCGGCGTATAAAACGGCGCCATCTCTTTCATTTGCTGGATGAGCGCTTTCGCGTCGCGCCGGTCGATTTTTGGAGGCAACACGCTTGAACCCCCTCCCCATGGAATGTAAATCGAAAATCGAGTTATTTGGAGCCCTCATATAAATAGAACGGATACACCTGGTTATACAAATTATTCGTCGTCCGCACCGCATAGCCGACATGGATAAACAGTTTGCCGGGCTCCCTCGCATCCGGCTCCGCACGAACGTCCAGCTCGTGCACGCGGGGCTCCCAAATGCGGATCGCCTCGGTTATGCTTGCTTCGAGCAGCCGAAGCGTCGTATCGTCCATTTGGCCGAAAACGAACTCGTTCACCCCGCAGCCGAAATCGGGCCGCATCACGCGCTCGCCCTTCGACGTGCCGAGAATGATCCGAATCGCTTCGGCGATATCCTCTTCATATTCGGAAGTCAGAATCCGACCTGTCGTAGCATCCACTTGGACGGGAAACTTCCAACCGCGCCCCAAAAACTCCTCGCTCATGCCGGCTCCTCCTTCCGCATCACGTAACTTAAGGCAGGTCAGTTGATTTTAACTAGGCTGCCTTTTATATTGATAATTCCGTCCGCTTTAATATCGAGACTGGCGCCCGCCTTCAAGGCAAGTGCCGCCTTCGCTTCAATGTTCACCTGCGTGGACGAAATTTTGATTTCCTTGTTGCTTGTAAGCGCGATATCGCCTTTGGCGTTCATCGTTATCGTCGTGGACGCGCTTTTCACCGAGATTTCGTTGGCGCTGCCGCCCTTGATTTGGATGGAATTGTTTCCGCTTTGCTCCGCGATCGTAATCGTATCTTCCTTGTCGGCCATTTCGATTTTTTGGCCCTTCTTGGTTTTGATCGTAATCGTACCTTGGCTGTCGTTGTCGTCAAAAATAATCTCATGCCCCGAACGCGTCTTTATTTTGCGAATATCGTTCTTGTCGTTGCCCTTGGGGGCCGCTTGCTTCTGGTTCCACAAAACGCCGATGACAAACGGCTCGCGCACCTCGCCCAGATGAAAAGCGACAAGCACTTCGTCGTTCACCTCGGGAATGAACAAACTCCCCATGTCTTTGCCGGCCATCAGCGTCGCTATGCGCACCCAGTCGGTCTCCGTCTCCACTTCGCGCAGCGGCAGCTTCAGCTTGACGCGCCCGAGCCCGTCCGGATCCTTGTTGTTCGTCACGATGCCGACCATAACGCCGCTTACCTGCGGATTCATACACCCGGCTAAAGACGGAGCGAAGCGATCCGAAAAATTCATCATATCGCATTCCCCTCCAGTTGAAATCGCGTTACATAACCGTCCTTATCGATCAAGTGCGTGGCCGAAACGATATAATAGGGCTGGCTGTGTTTTTTGCCGACGCCTGCAAGCTCAATATAACGTCCCGCCCGGATTTCCGGTATGCCGATGCTTTCCCCGCTGCCCGAAATAAGCCGCATGGACCGTTTATTCAGCAAGGAATCGGCTTTATCCTTCGCCTCGGCGGCCGAGCCGACGTTGGCGAGAACGAACTCCACATACTTGCCAAGCGAATTCATAATGTCTTTGCCGGTTTTGGAATTGCTCCCCAGCTTCGTAATCGCTCCCGATTCGCCGACGATCGCTTTCTGCTCCTTCGGATCCCAGCCGCGCACCGTTACGCCCGTAATTTGCTCGGCGATGTTGACGTCAACCGTCAAACTTCGCAGCGACGTTCCCCATTGCAGCGTGATGACCGGCGACATTTCGGTTAACGGCTTGCGGAAATAGAGCGTTTTGCCGACGACGAAAAAATCGTAATTTACGATACCCGCCAGATGTTCGAGGAAATGATAATCGTCGATCTGGTTTTGCGCGATCGTTCCGATCACTTCCTTCGTATCGTCCACCTTCGTCTTCGCGCCGTGCTTCTTGGCGATTTCTTTCACGACATCGCTGTATTTTTTCTTCTCCCACGAATTCGACTTGGCGCCCTTCATCATAAGAAAAGACAAATCCATCCCCCGCACGATGATTGCCGGCACGCCGTCCTCCGGAAAATCGCAAATAACCGATGTGATGTACCCGTTAAAAACCGGCACAAGCTTGTCCAGGTAACCTGCCTTGATCAGGATCGGCTTGCCGACGGTGAAGCTGTCCAGCCATTTGAATTCGCTCTTCTCGAGATCGAACGCATTCGTAATTTGCAGGGAAAACGATTCCGACTTCGATTCGATTGTCGTTTCCACGCGCAGATCGGTAACCGCGATATCGTCGCTGATTTTGCTGCCATTGACATGAACCTCGAAAATCGGCGAGAAAAAATTCGCGTATTTAACAGCCAGCTCGTCAAACTTATACTGCTTCGTATCGAGAACAACATCGCTCATCGGATCACTCCAGCCTCGGCACGGTTATTTTGCGTCCGCCCTGCAGCTTGCGCGGGTTGTCGATGCCGTTGGCGCGGGCGATTTCCCGCCATTTGCCGGGATCGTCATACTCCTCTGCGGCGATCATCCAAAGCTCCTCGCCCTGATTGAGCATCCTTTGCTTGGTGCGGTCGGCGGAATGCCGCGGAATATGCTGCAGCTGCTCTTTTTTCGTATACCATGATTTGAATGTGACGTTCAGCGTGGCGCGGACCGGAATGCCGGACTCGAGAAACATCGTGAATTTGGACGTCACTTTTTCGACGACGCCCTTGAAATTAAGCGAGCCCCAGACGAACTGGCAAACCGGAGGAGCATGCAGCTCCTTCTCGATATCGAGCAGGCCGACGATTTTTTTCGTAAAATTGCGGACGTCCGTCCCTTTCTCGTACGTATCGAAAAACATATCCATCGACAGCGTCGAAGACTCGCCGCTGATAAATTGTCCGATCGGGTACGAGAGTCCTGGAATTTTTTTCCACCTGTACTGGTTTCCGCTTGTCAGCGTGTACTCGTTCGGATTAAACAGCACATCGACCGTTTCTTTTTTTCCTTTGCCCTTGTCGATGATGATCATCGCTTTTTTCAGCGCCATGCCGCATGCTCCTTCCTTGCCTTGCCGATTATCGGTCGGGCAGTTTATTTAAATGACGGATCGATCGCTTATAAGCCTCTGCGCTGCTGATCGAATTTAAGCCGCTTCTCGATTTCCTTGTATACCTTGTCGGCCATCTTCGCGACGTCAAACTGCGGCAGCTGTTCGATAAGCTCCTGCAATTGCTCGATGTCGATTTCCTTCGCCCCTGCGTTCGCTTCAATCCGCTCCGGAGCGGCGGCGTCAACGGCCGCTTGCACGCGCTGCTTCAAAAAATCCAGCTGCAGCTCGCGTTCGTCCCCCGGGGCGGACAGCTGCGCCATCGCTTCTCCGGACGCCGCTTGCTGAACGAACGGCAGCTTGTGCGACAGCTCGACTGCCTGCTGCTGCGCCGGCCATTCGTTTTCTTCCGCCGGCTTTCGCTGCCGGGCGGCTGCGGCTGTCGCCAGATCCGCGCCAAGCTGCGTCATAGGCTGCGCCGCTTGCCTGACCGGCGGCGCCATGACGGCAGCTGCTGCCGCCGTGCCGATGACGCTGCCTCGTGCAGCCAGGCGGCGGCGCACAGCTGGGGCAATCGCGCCGGCCAACGCGTCCGAGCCTGCGGCATCGGCGGCATGCGCGGCAGCAGACGCCTGCACGGCGCGCGCGGATCGCGGCTGCAGCGCAACCGCTGCGCCTGCAATGTCCGCGCGGCGATGCTCCTGCGGCGTTGCCGCCGGGCCGATTGCTCGCGCCGCGCCTGCCGCTGCCGCACTGCCCGCAGCGACGCGCGCTGCGATGCGGCGCCGTTCCAGCGGCGAGGCGGCCGTGCCTGCGGCTAACGCCGC
>NZ_QMFB01000052.1 GCF_003285015.1 Paenibacillus contaminans
AAAAAAAGGTACCCACAGTCTGGACACTTTTTCAAAGTGTCCAGACTGTGGGTACCAGTGTAGTAACACCTGTACCTTTTAATTCTAAAGAGTATGACGATATCGCTAGACAGAAGTATAAATGGCTGTACGATATCAATCCAGAATCACAAATCTTCAGATGGATATGCAGAAATCAAATTATGGTTCAAAGAATCAAAAATACAATTAAAGAACATAAAGGTAAAAGAATTTTATGCTTTGCGGGGGCAGACCATAATTATTGTTATTATGATGGATTAGTAGGACTGGATTTAGAAATCAAATATCCATTAATATAATGGCTGCCTTTGTTCACCTAATGGGCAGGATGCTTCCAATATGTGCTAATATTAAGTCAGCAAGCTGAGAGGCGATACGATTAATAATCATGGGGGCTGACTGGTGGATATTGGACTTTTATCTCGCTGGGAGCAAGAGCATAATGCTTTAAAAAGAACAATCGAGGGATTCTGGAATGCTTTTCGCAGCTGGAAAGTTCAGGACAAGGATACCTATCATGAATTGTTTCTAGGCAAATTGGATGAGGACTTTATTATTATTGATGTGCTATCAATTAGCTTAAAACAATATTATGATCGTCAAGGTGCCGCCGTCTTCTGCTCCCTTCGATTACGTTATCTGCATACGATGATCGGAACGTATGATATGGAATTCTTGTTAGATGGTACAGCAGCAGATGACTACTTATCATTTGAGGATAAAAATGCCCTTCACCGAAAATTAGCTGCTGACAAGCATGCTTTGCGTTTTGCTCGAAAGGCTTTAGTTGAAGGAATCGAAGAGGATACAATTATAAAGATTACAGGGCTAGAACTAGAGTATATTTCTATATTGAAGAGGAAGCTATTCAACTAACAGGACACGATAGCACCATGACATGGGCTGCCGGCACAATCGGCAGCCTGTTCTGATAACGGGCTTAACGCGAACAAAAATAAGCAAGCCAGCCTCACCGCCGTCCGTCTGATCGCTAGCTACAAGCCATGAACTATAGTTGGCGGACGATTCATGGTTTGTTGACGTAAACAGCAGATCACCGAATTTGTCGGTTCATTTCTGGCACCGCCAGCAACAAGCGGAGGGAATTGAGGCTGCTAAAGCCATCGAAACGGTGAAAAGCCATTGCTTATTTGAGAAAAGAGAGGAGCCGCGAGCAATGACAGCAATACATACGGCTACGCTAGGGCTGGCGCTGGAAGGCGGCGGCGCCAAAGGCGCGTATCATATGGGCGTCGTAAAGGCTTACTTGGAATCGGGGCATACGTTCGGCGCCGTTGCCGGGACATCGATCGGCGCACTGAACGGAGCATTTATCGCCCAAGGCGATTTTGAAGCCGGGTACCGTATGTGGGAGAGCATCGACGCCTTGTCTATTTTCGACATTGACGAAGCGGAATATCGTCAACTGCTTCAATGGAATCTAGATAAAAGCACATTGTGGAAGATGGCGGCCAAAACGAAAAAGTTCATCGTCAACCGCGGCATGGATACGAGCAAAATCCGCAAATTAATTGCCACTGTAGTCAATGAACGCCTCTTGCGAGATTCGGCAACCGATTTCGGCCTTGTGACCGTATCGCTCACGGACCGCTTGCCTCTTGAATTGTTCAAAGAGGACATTCCTCAAGGCCAACTGCTCGACTACCTAATTGCCAGTGCGTCATTCCCGGGATTCCAGCCGGCCGAAATCGATGACAAGCTTTTTATTGATGGCGGCCTGTACGACAATTGCCCGATCAATATGGTGGCGCGCAAAGGCTACAAGCACATCGTGGCTGTCAGGACGCTGGGACTGGGCATTACGCGGCAAATCAAATATTCCGGCGTCACTGTGACGGAAATTGTCCCTTCCGAAAATTTGGGAGGAATAATGAACTTCAACCGTTTGCTCATTCGCCGCAACTTGCAAATGGGGTACTATGACGCCCAGAGGCATATTCACGGGCTGCTGGGGCTAAAATACTATTTTTACAGCGAAAGTTTGAATGAACAAAAATGCTTGCACCTCATAAACGCCATCCCCGACAAGACGATCTATTCGCTGGGACGCATGCTCGGGATCGGCGGTTTGCCGCCGCGGGAGCTGCGGAGCGCGCAAATTGTGGAAAAGCTGACGAAGCGAATGAGGCTTCCGGACAAAGTCTCGATGCAGACATTTTTGATTCGGTTGGCGGAAACGCTGGCGGAGGCGAAAGGCATGAACAAGTATACCGTGTATACATTCGACGATTTTATTCGCGCCGTGCGGGTCGGTCCTCTGAAAAATACTGCGGGATTCGGCGTCAGACAAGTGGAAATTTGTATGGCGGCACAAGCGATCTTCGACGCCGTCGGACGGGGGTAGTTTGCGAGTTTAAGTTTTATTCAAATTTTACCTAGTGTTTAAGACTACTCGTATGTATAATTATTCCATCAAAATCGAATTGGGGCAATTCGTGATGACAATAGAAAGAGATATTCATGACATTGTAAATTCACTTCGAGAAAGCGGCATAATTGATTACAATACAAAGATTCATAATAAGATGAATGGATCCACGGACGGATAGGTGCATATTCTTACTGTAAATGAGGTACCGCAATACGTACTCAAAATTGATGGTGAACTAAGTATTTCTTTGGTTTCTCAATTATATCAAGCTTATTCTAGGAGCCCTTTACTTTCCAAGTTGATTTATTCTGACCCTGCAAACACTTTCTTGTTGTATTCGTATGTATCGGGTACAACCCACTATAATCGGGGTTCGAAAGTGGATTGGATGGCACTTATAGTTAAAGATCTATTAAATCAATACCAAATCGCCCGCCAAACAGAAGGCTGGGGAAGATTAGGACATCTACGTGGTTCCTGGCATGAATTTAACGAGCGAAGCTTGGAAGGCGCAAGGAGTAACCTTGGAAGTGTACTGCCAATTGAAGATTATCACCAAGTAAAATCCTTAATCGATGGGATTTCTAAAGTTGAAGAAAAATACCTACTGCACGGAGATACTGGTGTCCATAATTTTGTGTTTCGCAATAATGAATTAGTTGGTGTCAATGATCCATCACCTATGGTTGGTCCAGTTATTTATGATTTTACTTACGCATTTTGCTCGTCTCCAGATGATTTAAACCTAGAAACATTGTTTTCCACCTTCGACCTATTAAATGATAATACATTAGAAAGATCCAGGATTATCAAGGAAGTGCTGTTTCAACTATATTGTCGCATCGGTATCTGTGTAAAAGTTCATCTACATGATTTGCATGATTATTTAAAAGCGTGGGATTACTGGAGACTTTTTCTTACATAGTTGCGCTAATGGGTTACGATAACACAATAACCATAGTAACCTTGAGTGAATCTCAGGATAATTGGAGTGTTGATAATGACTACCATACCCAACGAATGTCCAAACCGCGTTAACATTATTAATTTTATTCGTGGAGTAGAACCGAGACTGGATATCGATTTGTTGGAGACGCTACGCGAAGAACTGGCGCTCGTGCGAAAGCACGGGCTGCCGGCAACGTGGCTGATTCAGTACGACGCTTTGATCGACGATGCTTTCGTGGACATGCTGAAGCGAGAGACGGATGCCTCGCAGGAGATCGGCGTATGGTTCGAGGTCGTCCAACCTTTAGTAGAAAAAGCCGGAATTGTCTGGAGAGGAAGATATCCGTGGGACTGGCATGCCCATGTCGGGTTTTCGATCGGATATACGCCCGAGGAAAGAGAGAGACTGGCTGATGTCTTCATGGAAGCATTCCACGCCAGGTTCGGCCGTTATCCGAAGTCAGTGGGATCATGGTTTATCGATGCGCATTTACTAGGTTATTTAGCAGAGCGTTACGGCATTACCGCTTCCTGCAATTGCAAGGATCAATGGGGGACGGACGGCTACACGCTGTGGGGCGGATATTATAATCAGGCATATTACCCTAGCCGGTTCAACGGCTTTATGCCCGCGCAAACCGCGGTCAACCAAATCCCTGTACCGGTATTCCGCATGCTCGGAAGCGACCCGATTTATCAATACGAAGCCGCAGATCACGGACATGGACAAACCGTCGTTACGTTAGAACCCGTCTATACCGGTAATGAGGGAGGAGGGGGCATTCCCTCGTGGGTACGTTGGTTTTTTGACGTCAGCTTCCGTCCCGCCCAACTGTCGTTCGGTTATGCGCAAATCGGCCAGGAAAATTCTTTCGGCTGGGAGCGGATTGGCGCGGGATTGACCGATCAAATCGAACTGCTTGCCAAGAAGCATGCCGAAGGCGCGCTGATTGTCGAAACTCTCGCAGACTCGGGAGCATGGTTCAAAAGCCGGTACTCGCTCACCCCGGCTTCCGCCATTTATGCGCTCGAGGATTGGAAAGATGAAGGCAGGCAATCGGTCTGGTACTACAACCGCAACTATCGGGTTAATCTGCTCAGGGAAAACAACCATTTTCGCATTAGGGACATTCACATATTCGATGAAACGTACGAAGAGCGGTATTTGCGGGATGTATGCGTCACGGAGGATTGCCATTACGACACATTGCCGGTTATGGACGGAGCCCGTTGGAACGATTTCCATAACATTACGGGTATCGAGCCTATAGTATACGATCACCTTGGTATCGCAAGTCCGCTTTCAGTAACCTCATTGGAGGTAAATGACGCTGTTCCTGGAGAGCTCGCAGTAGAGTTGTTTATCGAAGGGGGCAGTAGAATCACGATCAACTGCGCTGAACGAGAGATTTCAGTTCGCACTTCCCTTGAAGACTGGGGACTTCGTATGACTTGGGGAGACATGGATGATCAGCCTGATGTGCAGCTTGGGGCGGATAGTATCCGTTACCGTTATAATGGTCACTTCTACGTCGTTCGAATCGAAGGAGCCTATTCGCTAGCGCTTGACCGAAGACTGACAACTAACGATTCACTGGAACCGGCGAACGTAATCTCGATCCGTCCTCTCAATCGGGAATTAAAGTGGGAATTGACTTCGACCGAAATTTAAACGAAAAGCCCCGGCTCTGCAATCTGAGAGGGATTTTTGCTGCTTCTAAGCGGCCCGAATGGGACACGTTATTAAATTGAAGCCTACGAGACTCTCGAGACATTATGGCGATATCGGATGACAAGAATGGGGCGGCTAACTTATTACTAAAGAAGGAAATTGATGTATACTAGTAATATCCAATTGTATCTGGACGATGGAAACGGTGTCGGACGACAAGAACATAGCCCGATTCAAACCCGCATAACTTGCGGGTTTTTGATTGTGCGACGGGCAGTCGCAACTATAGCTATTAATCGCTATGAGCAGGCCATGAAAGGCAGCGGCTACGTTACCGAGGTAAAGACGAACCGAGAGCCTGGAAGGATGCTTTCTCGCGGGTGGAAGTCCCGCCTCTACAGCGCTGGTGCGAGAAATAGTTTGTGTACCACAATTTGGAGTATTCACTCCATAAGAAAGGTAGGGTATCCTCGGAATCGCCACAATTCCATGAGAGAGGATAGACCCTACCACATGAAAAGTATACCCAAGCGGTATCGAGAGCGCGCACGGGTGGAAAGAGCTGCTCCAAGGGTTGCACCGCCGCGAGGCGACCGAAGTGCTGCTAGGCGTATTCGATGGACTCACCGGACTCGAAGAGGCGTTCCACAGCGTGTACCCGCAAGCGGATGTTCAGCGCTGCGTGGTGCACAAAATCCGCAATACCTTCTCCAAAATTCGGGTCAAGGATAAAACCGAATTTCTGGGTGACCTCAAGCGGGTTTACTCCGCCTCGTGCCGAGAAGAGGCGGATCAACAGTTCGCTCAGTTCGCGGCCAAATGGGAGAAGCTATACCCGAAAGAAGTGGCCTCGTGGCGAAATGATCTACCGGTGCTCTTGAACTTTTACAAATACCCGGAGGACATTCGTCAGAGTATCTATACGACCAATGCCATCGAGCGGACGGTCAAGGAAATCCGCAAGCGTCTGTATCCGATGAACAGTATTCCAAACGTACAGGCGGCCGAGAAAATCGTGTACCTTGTCGTCCATGAGTACAATGAGCGCTGGGCGAACCGTATCAACCGCGGATTTGGCATGGAGAAAGCGAAACAGGAACTGAACAAGATGTATCGGGAACGCTATGAAACCACCAGTCCAAACGAAACGGAAATGGAAATGTAATCCAAAATTTCGGTGGGGGTAGCCCCCCTGAGAACCATTTATCATCCATCGTTCCGATGGATAACCTACCTAAAACCAAATACACAAACTTCTTGACGCTACCACGGGCAGAGCTTAGACTTTTATGAAGAAAAGAGGTTATTGTAGTATTATATGTAATTATGGATTGTGAAATAAATGGATTATTTGAAAATGGGGGATTCAAAATATGGAACGTAAAATTCAACTAATGGATACCTACGTAAATATCGACCTTGGAAACTCACCCTTTTTAAAATTAGATAAAGGGTTGCAAATTCCATACTCTTCAATCAAGGGAATAACAACAGGTAGACCGATACCAAATGCTTTTAAACTATATGGTGCTTTATTAGGAGAAATGAGAAGTGGGTTATTTAGATCAAATGGTGGTTATCAACTGCACTTTTTTGAAAATGAGCTTAAAACTCTTCATTTAGATTTGAATAGCTTTCAAGTTGGTAAGTTCAAAATATCAAAGTTGATCATTGGTGTTGAAAATCCTGAAGAAATTAGTAAAAATATTTCCGAAAGAGTGAAGTGATAATTTGTTGATGAACTGTTCTTTGAACTAACGGGTACGATAGTGGGGAGCTTGCTGAGGGGCAAGCTCCTCTTCATTCATTAAAGTTACGGGAAGTTTAATACTAAGATAGAAGGGATTTCCTAGGGCTTGCTAAGTGGAATCTAGACCTCCAATTATTTGGGGGTCTTTTTAATCGAGGGATATCCCCGAAAAAGTGACAATTATTATCAAGACAAACTCAATTGGTTAAATTACTCTTATGTTAAAGGGGGATTTTATAATTGGGATATTATAGAGTCATTCGAAAAAGTGTTGAATATATTGAGCAAAATCTGTGCGATAAACTATCCTTGGAAAACCTAGCCACTTATCACGCTTACTCTCCATATCACTTTTATAGAATATTTCTACACTTAACAGGAATTTCCGTAATGGAGTACATTCGAAAAAGAAGATTGTCCGAGGCTGCGGATTTATTATTGCAAACGGACATAAAGATTGCCGACCTTGCGATTCAGTTTCAGTATCAGTCACATGAAGCTTTTACGAGAGCTTTTAAACAATTCTCTGGGCAGAATCCTGGTGATTATAGAAAAAATGGAATCAATATAAAAAAATTCGAACGAATGGGGGAACACGAATTGACTGCTCTTGAGTTTAAAGGAGAAATAGATTATCTGGAGATACGAATTGTCAAGAAAGACTCATTCAAAGTAATTGGGTATGAGATTGACACGGCTCTAAGCCAAAAAACGATTCCACAATTTTGGAATGAGTATTTAGAGAATAATTATCCTTGTACCATTCCAAATTGGTCATCAAAAGATTGGGTTGATTTAGGGATTTGTCATAGCTGGAAGGAAGATGGTAGCTTTAAATATCTTCTCGGAATGGAAGTGACTAGCTTTGAAAATGCCCCCGCTAATAGTGTTTGCCGAGAGTTTCCCTCATTAATTTATACCGTTTTCACAACCCCCATAGTTCCTAGAGACGTCTTTGTTTCCTCTATCGGTAAGTCTTGGGAATATATCTTTAAAGAATGGTTTCCAAGATCGGGATATGAAATAGCGGAGGGTCCTCAGTTTGAGCTTTATGATGAACGTTGTCAGGCTCATATCGACAGTCAAATTGATATTTATATTCCTATTCGTAAGATAATTGTCGGTTAAGATGCTAAATACGCAATTGAGGAAGTGAAATTGTGGGGAAAAACTGAGGCGACAAATATACTTAAGGAATGTGGTTTGAGCTCTGGGGTGACGGCACTCTCGACCTAGGTTGTGGAGATTTGCATTATACTGTTCCTGCTTCTCGATATTGAATAATCAACCGGAAAGTTCTAAGTGAAGCAAAGTTGTACACGAAAGAGGAGGGTTACTATGAATATGACACTGTCGGAAACTGAACTAGCCGAATTTGATTCTTTTATTGAAGAGCTTGTAGACGAGGATAAATTTTCAGGCTCTGTTTTAGTGGCACAACACGGAGAAGTACTTTACAAGAAGGCATTCGGTATGGCGAATAAGGGATTTGAAATTCCAAATACAACCGAAACCAAGTTCAATCTCGGATCCGTCAATAAGATGTTTACTGCTGTATCCATCATGAAGCTAGCTGAGGATGGGTTGTTAAATGTACATGATGTAATAGGGAAATACTTGCCTAACTTACCGGAACAATTAGCGAACAATGTTACGATTCATCACTTGTTAACCCACACATCGGGAACAGGACTTTACTGGAATGATAAATTCAAGGCTAAGTTTACAGAGCTCAAAACCGTTGATGATTATATTCCGCTCTTTGTCGAGGATCCCTTGTTATTTGAGCCTGGAACGAATTGGGCATACAGCAACTCAGGATATATTCTCCTAGGATCTATCATCGAGGCTGTCTCGGGTACGGACTACTTTACATTCGCAAATGAAACCGTCTACAAGCCGGCGAATATGCATAATACCGACTGCTACGATTTGGAATATGACGTTCCCAATCTGGCAATTGGCTATACGCGCCTAGGTACCGAGGAAGGAGGACCTTGGCGTAATAACATTTTTCTCCATGTCGTAAAGGGCGGTCCTGCGGGTGGAGGCTACTCAACAGTGGAAGACTTGTTACGGTTTGACATCGCTCTTAGAACAAACAGAATGCTCAGTCCGGAATGGACTACCCTTGCTACAACAGACAAGTTTCTTTCGTACGGGAATAAGGAGATGCAAATGAAGTACGGTTATGGATTTATGGATGTGAGCATCCATGGAGAGCGGGTTATCGGTCATAACGGAGGGTTTCCCGGTGTTAGTGCTCTATTAAACATGTATATGACAAGTGGTTATACATTGGTGATTTTATCAAATTACGACCTTGACTGAGGAATTGTTGGAGTCCATCAGAAATTCGATCAGTTGTTCTTTGGCAAAGGAAACGTATAAGAATAGGCTAACAGACAACCTGTTCAGCTAACATGCGGCTTGAAACTGTTGCACATTAAGGAGGGTGTACCGGTGCAAAATACCAAATTGATTATGATTGAGGGTATTCCGGGTTCGGGGAAATCTACGACTGCTCAGCGCATATCACACATCCTTCAGCGAAAGGGCGGCAACCTTAAATGGTGGTACGAGGAAGAGCAAGGACACCCCGTGTACATCTACGATGACTATACATCCATGCAGACAATCGTTGATGAATTATCCAGCGGAAATTACCGAAAAGTTATAGATATGGCTCTTAAAAGATGGCAAGAGTTTGTCGAGTTTGTACAGTCGTCTTCAGATATTGTTATTGTGGATAGTTGTCTTTTTGGGTATTTGACCTGGAGTCTGTTTCCATTCGAAGTGCCGAAGCAGGAGATAGAACAATATGTCAAAGATGTGGAACGAATGATTCAGCCATTGAATCCACACATCATTTACTTTTACCAAACCGACATTGGAGCAGCACTCAAAAAAATCTGTACCCGCAGAGGGGGAGATACCGAGAAAAATTTTATTCGTTCAGCCACTCAATCTCCCTACGGTAAATCCCGAGGATTGAACGGTTTTGAGGGGATGGTAGCATACTGGAGAGACTACCGTGATATTACCGATGGAGCGTTTCAGGGCTTGGCTTTTCCTAAAATCGCCATAGATAACTCCGAAGGAAATTGGCCTCAGTATAATGCTAAGATATCGGAGTTTTTAGGCATTGACCGATTCGATGAAGCTCTGACGGTTCAACAAAATCTTCTGCATTTAATCGGATCCTATCGAGCGGAGAAAGACGGTAGTCCGGACTGTATGATTCAATTCGAATCCGGTAATCTGATCGCAGATGGACTTCCGCAAGTGTGGGCCAAATCAACGCTTATTCCCAAGTCATCAAATGTTTTTGACGTTCAGTCATTGCCGTTTCAAGTGAGATTCGTTGAAGATGATAGCATACGGATGTACGTAACTGGACCTACATTATTAGACGGTCCTGTTGATTATAAGTACATCAAGAAACGTGAGCTCGAAGAGGTTGTCGCGTTGCAGAACTAAGCTCGACAATTGGACAGTCATGGAGGTGATTTTTTACGGCTATATGGGATTATCGATTTATTCTCTTTCCTATTGGAAATGTTGCGAAATTAACTGAAGATGGAATGGAATTTGTTGGGCCTTATAGTTTTGAGTTTAACCAAGCTGTGGAAGTTCTCGAAAACTCCGATTATGTAAAAAATACCCCAACTTTAAAAGCGTGGAATCCATTTAGTGATACATGTTATTTTCTATACGATGACGGGAAATACAGAGTGGAAATTGAACTAAATTCAGGTACTAAAGCTGATAAGGCTGAAGAGGTATCTGTCAGAACCAATATTTTTAAAGAAGAAGGTAACATAACTAAAGCTTTGCATCTATGCAGGATACTTTGTGGATCCTTGAGTTTAAATTGTTGGAATATGAAACTTCGTAGACTAATTGACTTGAATGATATGCAAGATTTAACGGATACAATAAGTCACTTTAATAGGCTGAAAAATAAAAAGTAATTTCCCAATGAACGGGAACAAGAGCGTAACATCCAGGGTGACGGGGCTGCCAAGGGGATAATCGGCAGTCCTTTACTTATTCTAAGTCTGTCCCACCAGGCAACTTAGTTGTGCACGAAAAGTTGTGATACGATGCTGCAGGTGCTCTATACTTTGGTTGAGAGGAGGGAATCAGATGGATTGGCTTACGAGGATGAATCGGGCAATGGATTACATCGAAATGAATTTAACTGGCGAGATTGAACTGGCTGAAGTGGCTCATAGAGCATGCTGTTCATCGCATCAGTTCCAGAGAATGTTTTCATTCATTACGAATGTGACCCTTGCCGAATATATCCGACGAAGACGACTAACCCTTGCCGCGCTTGAATTGCAAAATAGCGATGTGAAAGTTATTGATATAGCGCTTAAATACGGCTACGAATCCCCGGTTTCTTTTGCGAGAGCTTTTCAAGTGCTTCACGGCGTTACTCCGGCAATGGCCCGTCAAGTCGGGACTCCGCTCAAAGCTTATCCGCGGCTTTCCTTCCTTATTACGATTAAAGGAGCGGAAGCCATGAATTACCGCATCGAAATAAAGGGAGATTTCCAGGTGTTTGGCATCGAAAGAGTGTTTAACTCAAACGGAGACGGTGAAACACCGGCGCAATTTTGGCAGCAAAGCCACGCCAATGGCGAAGTTGAGAGGCTAGCTGTCCATGCGGGCGACTTGCCTTCTTTTGTAAGCCAGGATTTCTATAAAGTTCATGCAATTTGCAGTTATAGAAAAACCGAAGTTGATACATTTCCGTATATGTTGTGTGCACTTAAGAGCGAATCCAGTAAAACAGACGGATATTGTACCGTAACGATACCCGCGCAAACTTGGGCAATTTTCCCCTCAGAACCATTCACTTGGGATAAATTCGATGATACCATCGAGACGTTATACCGGCGATTTTACTCAGAATGGCTGCCAACGGCGGGATATGAGCAGGTCGAAGGAATGGAATTTGAATTTTACGGCGGCAGAGCCGGACTCAGTTACGTAGAATTATGGTTTGCTGTAAGAAAAATATGAAGTTGAATCATCAACCAGAACGAGGCTGCCGATACGAATCGGCGGCTTCTTTGCGCCAAACATTTAGGGATATTTCAACCAATAAAGGTTTTTATATACTAAACTAGAATATAATCAGTTATTCGCATCGCTTTGTGTGAGAGGAGAATGATGGTGGAGCAAAAGAGAGCGGCACTGACCGGGATAGATGGCGTATACATTCCTGTTTCCAACCGAAAACAGTCAGAACAGTGGTACATAGAACACTTTGGTTTGGAAAATGGCGGGGATTACTTACTTGCAGGCAGGCAAGAAGTTTTCATACGTGAGCGGGTGGATGAGCGGGTTTTAACTTTTCGTACAAACCAATGGCTGGATAAGGGGGGAAGCTATGAAATGCCGGTTGTATGCTTTCGATCTTCCGATATTGACGGACTCTATGAGCATGCCCGCTCTAATGATATTCCTGTCGGAGAAATGATTATTCATAGCTGGTTCAAAGAGTTCGATTTCTATGACCCGGATGGCAATAAGCTCAAAGTATGGCAGCCTAATGGGCAACTTTGCGGTTAGTCGGTATAGGGGGAGTAAGATGATTAAAGCATTGTATGAAACACATTTACAAGTCTCGAATCTTGATGAAGCAATAAAATTTTATGAAATGCTTGGACTACCATTATTAAGCAGAAGCGGGAATCGTATTGCTTTTATGATGATCGGTCCTAAAGGTAAACATCAGGAGTTAGGTCTATGGCAAATGAAAGAAGGTGAACAAATTTCCAGGCGGCATTTTGCATTTGAAGTTGAATTAGAAGATTTACTAACGGCTAAAGAATGGTTAAACAAGAAGGGAATCCAAACCATTGAAGCTTTTGGCCGAAGTGATGCCGAACCAATTGTCCATCCTTCAGGTCCCCTTGCATCTGTCTATTTCAATGACCCTGATGGAAATGAACTCGAGTTTGCATCGAGAATCTCTGGAAATCCAATGAAGCTAGACTTTATGCCGACGTTAAATGAGTGGAAGGCATTACATGCAGACAGTTAGTTGAGTTATTAGTAACTGGTAAAAAGGTGGAGGAGGAAACATGACGCATAAATTTGAAACACAACGATTGTTTCTTCGATTCTTCGAGTTGTCTGACGCAAAAGTGGTCCAAGAACTAGCCGGCAATGAAGAAGTTGCACGCACAACCCTTTCCATACCTTATCCTTATCCAGACGGGGCAGCTGAAAAATGGATCGAAACTGTTCGGCAATCCTCTGAAAAGGGGGATAGTTACGCATTCGCAATAATAAAAAAGGATGACGGGGCGTTGATCGGCAATATGAGTATGGGAGTATCCAGCAAACATAAACGTGCCGAGCTTGCTTATTGGATCGGAAAACCGTTTTGGGGGCAGGGATATGCAACGGAAGCAGCCCGTCGGATTGTTCAATTTGGGTTTGAGGATTTAGAACTAAATCGTATTTTTGCAGCAGCAATGACTAAAAATCCGGGTTCGTATAAGGTAATGACGAAAATCGGTATGAAAGAGGAAGGAACTTTCCCTCAGCATGTTTTAAAGTGGGGCGTATATGAGGATTTGGTGTTTTATGGAATGATGCAATCGGAGTATCTAAAAAATTCGGCTTTGGAGTTTAAGGACAATTTTTGATTACTTGCAGATGATAAAGGAAAATGGACGAAAAGAGTTGTGCAATATTTATAGTCCTTGTTATTCTAACATTTGCTACTCTCTTAACAAGGGATGCTAGCTCGACGATGCTAAAATTGATTTTTAAAAAAGGGTAGGTAAAATGAAAAAACGATGGTTGGCTGTCGGACTGAGCTGCGGAATCGTTTTGGCGGCGGTCGCCGGTATCAGCGTGTTTCAACCGAAAGAAATCAAGGCGGACAGGGTCTACGGATCCGGAAAAAACTTGAATGCATACAACCTTTCTATTAGTCCGGCAGGCGAAAACATGATCCCCAGCACACTGGAACAATACAATCGGGTAAGCGATGATTCCGCAGTTAATATTTCGTATACGGTCGTCTACGAGCAGAACAAATGGTTCAAGAACGATCAGCGCACTATGAAGCTGCTTCGATTCGAACGACCGTTCCCTGACGATCAAAATGAGAAAGTGCAAAGTTTTTATTACAGACTGGTGGATGAATCCGTTGACGTGCTGAATGAAAAAGCCGCTGTTTTTACCCGATTGTATGAAAGACGCGAAGCCTACAACAATTTATTTGATCTGATTCCGCAATCGATAGTTGTTCCCGGACAAAAAGATACAAAAGAAGCAAGGCAGTGGATCCAGCAGCATAATCCGCAGTTTTTAAATTTGAAGGACCATACCGTAATCGACACCGCCGTGCTCGACGCTTGGAAGCAGGATGGTTATCGCCAAAGCTACAGCGACGCATCGCCAGAGGGACTTTCGCTGAAGGATATCATCGAGTAGGCCATGATTAAAAAGAAATTTTGCTAAGAGACGACTGTAATCGCTCCTTCGATCCGTCTATATAGGTGAGACGCTTCGGAAACGCGAATTTCACGGAAGAAACGATTTTGCGGCGCGAGCGGCATCAGGCGGTTTGGAAGGCGCTTGGCGAACTCGACGAAAAGTACCGGATGGTTATGACGCTGTATTACATAGGCGGCTATAACGCGGGGGAAATCGGCAGGCTGCACGGCATAAGTCTCAGCTCGGTGGAAAGTCGTCTTCGCAGGGCCAAAACCATGTTAAAAAAGGAGCTGTTTGAATTGGCTGAGCAAACAATGGCGGATCAAGCATTGGGTACGGCGTTTGTAACCAAAGTAATGAAAAGGATTACAGGTCTGGCCTGTATTAATCTGCCTGTCCGAAACGTGGATGTTTCCGCGAGATGGTACGTCGAAAATCTGGGTGTCATTTTGCTGCGGAGCCGACTCGGTTTGAACAGGGGACAAATGCGATCATTCAACTGGGGGAAAACGGTCCAAGCGTGCTGATGCATGAGGAGAAAGAGCTGACCCCGCTGCATTTTACCCGAAACGGGAAGCCGGCGCCGATCTTTGAGCTGCGTACCGATGATGCGGAAGCTTTTTATATGGAGCTGCTGGAAAAGGGAGTAATCGTAACCAACCGCTATGACAACTTGCCTTGCGGCAAATATTTTCACGTTCATGATCCCGACGGCAATGTGATTACGATTGTGGAGTAGTGTGGAGGTCGGAAGGGCTGCCAAGCGGCAGTCCTTCGCCGGTTCTTTTAAGCTGGGGCTGTTCATAAGCTAACGGGCTAACGGTATGACAGCTTCGTGTATTAGTACAAAGTTGGAATTGGAGGACAGGAAACGGCATTTATTAGTCTAGGATCAATTCCATAAAACATCCAAAACGCCCCGTTCCATCGATACCCGGAAACTTCGCCGTATTCCACGCGAGTCGGGTAAAACCAGAAGTTTTCTCCATTCCATAACCATACGTAAGTGTAATTATATAAGCAGTCAACTATATAAGAAACTTCAGGTTTCTCCGGGATGAAAGAAGGGGGAGGAGACTGTGGCGCAAAAGCCATCTTACTTCACTCCTTATTAAGGGGATCGGTTTTTGAGATCGAATTGTTTAGTACGGGAACTTTTCTTTCCTGTGCATCATACGTAGGTAAATAACCAAGTGACTGTACGGATGCCTAAAAAAGCGATGTTTCATTTGCTGCACGGATGATCCGGCATCGGCGAGCTGGACTCGCATAACCCAATTTTCCTCGAGAAAAAGGACTTTAACTTCTACTTTATAGTGGAAGTTGAGGTCCTTTCGTTTGGAAATTGGGACGTTCCCATGTTATGCGAACGCTTTGGGACGGTCCCTTGATTTAGGGGGAAGCTTCTTTTGCAGGATGGGAGGGTGAAAGAAATTCATCCTCCTCAGTTCGCTTCTCCGCGTTTACAATGGCTTACATATGTGAATGAACCATGGAAAAGAGGAGAGTCCAGTGATTCCGAGTCGATGGAAATCGCGCAAGGTTAAAATCGCAATTCATATGTGCATGATTTTTCTGCTAATTTTTGGGGCCGTTACGCCGGCCATGCAGGCTTCACCCGGTTTGCCCGGGGGAGGGGGAGAAGGCGGTTTGCTTCAAAAGCTGCTGAGCGACGTCCAGTCTGGTGCCTTCGGAGACGGAGCCGTGTCCACGGCCGGCGCCGGGGACGAAACGGTCCATTCCTACCCGGTGGCCGTTATGGGAGACGGCAGTGTAACGGATGCCGTTTACGGCCTGCTAGCTTCGCAGCCTGACGATCCGATGTACGCGCAGCAATGGGCGCTCGGAGCGGTCGAAGCGGAGGCTGCATGGGATACGGTCGGCACGGCGACTTATTCGCCGGCTCCCGTCGTCGTCGCGGTAATCGCCGGCGGCTTCGATGCCGGACATCCCGATCTCGCCGGCAAGTTGTATCCGGCGATCGACTGCACCGGTTCGGGGGAGACGCCGTGCGGCGGATCGGAGGAGGGCATTCTTGCCGACGGAGAAGCGGACGATGCCGAGAGCGGTACGCATGCAGCAGGCATCATCGCGGCAATCGCAAACAACGGCATCGGCATGGCGGGAGCGGCAGGAACGCTGCCGGTCTCCATTCTGCCGGTTCACACGGCGGCAGACGAGTTGAACGTCGCCGCAGCCGCAGAAAAAGCGCTGGACTGGAGCGGGCCTTCCGGCGAACGCGTGAGCGTCATTTATATCGGCTACGGTTTCCGCTCGACTTACGCTCCCAGCTATATGTCCGCAGTGCTGCTAGAAGCGCATGCCAAAGGAATTACCGTCGTAACGGGCGCCGGGGACGACGGCCTGCCGGTCCGCAACGGCGGCGAGGATGCCTTTTACCCTGCTGCGCTGCCTAACGTCATTTCCGTAGGCGCGGTGAATCAAGCGTCGGCTCCGCTACCAGGCTCGAACCCGGGGGCGGATGTGCAGGCGCCGGGAGAGCAAATCCTCGGCACTCTGCCCGGCGGGCAGTATGGAGCGAAGACGGGAACCGCCGCCGCCGCCGCTTATGTTGCGGCAGCGTCCGCCTTGTTGCGGTCGGCGATTCCTTCGCTGACAGCTGACGAGGTACGTCAGGCGATCTTGGCAGGAACGGGCGGCACGTGGAGTATGAACCGTGCTTTGTTGGCCGTCGTGCCTGATCGGAATGATAAGACGCCTCCGGTTTGGCCGTCCGGCAGCGCTCTTCATCCTGCAGAGGCAGGCCATCAAACGGTTCGTTTGGAATGGCCGGCGGCAGGGGGAGAAACGGGCTTGGTCCGCTACGTTCTCATTCAAGACGGACGGGAGCTTGACGGTTTCGTCCAGTCTCCGTTCACAGTACGGGGCTTGACGCCGGATACGCAATACGGCTTCAAGGTGGAAGCGGTTGACAGATCCGGCAACCGGACATCGGACGGTCCTGCCGTCACGGTACGGACGAAGCCCCCGATCGCGACCGAGAAGATCAGCGTAAGCAGCGGCGGAAGCGGATCCGAAGGAAACAGCCGGTATTCCTCCATGAGCGAGGACGGCAGGTGGGTCGCCTTCTCGTCCGAAGCGAGCAATCTGATCGAAGGCGATACGAACGGCAAAGAGGACGTTTTCATCCGCGACCGGGAATCTCGGACTACGAAGCGGATCAGCGCGGCGCCAAGCGGGGCCGAGGCGGACGGAGGCAGCTTTGCTCCGATCATGAGTCCGGACAGACGATTCGTGCTTTTTGCTTCGCAGGCGACGAATTTGCTAGATACGCCGGACAATAACGCGCTGGAGGATCTGTTCCTGTACGACAATCAGACGGGGCGGATCGAAAAAGTCGCCGAAAACGTAAGCGCTGGCTACATGTATACGTACGACAGGCCTTACGGATTGAGCGAAAACGGGCGTTATGTCGCTTTCGCTTCGTACGGCGCGAACGGCGTCGCCGAAGATGAGAACAACAACTGGGACGTGTTCGTCAAGGATCGCTGGAACGATACGGTTACGCGGATCACGGACCGGATGTACGGAAGCGTCAAATATCCGCAAACGACCCGGGTTTCGATAACCCCGAACGGCCGGTTCGTCGCTTTTACTTCCGACGAAGCGCAGTTGGTTCCTGACGATACGAACGGCAAAAAAGACGTCTTCGTATACGATACGAAGTCAGGCCAAACGGAGAGAGTCAGCGTATCGTCCGCAGGGGAAGAAGGCGACTCCACTAGCCAGAATGCGGCCATCAGCGCCGACGGCCGGTACGTGGCATTCGCCTCGTATGCCAGAAATTTCATTCCGGGCGACGACACGTATAATCAGGATATTTTCGTCCGCGACCGGGTGATGAAGACGACGGAGATCGTCAGCGTCAAACTTTCCGGCGAGCCGAGCTTCGACGAGAACGATTCGCCTTGGATCAGCGCGAACGGCAGATGGGTCGCGTTTCATTCCGACGACGAGCTTCAACCGGATGCTTACTACAAGAACATATACATGCACGATCGGATCACCCGTGAAACCGAGCTGCTGAGCGTATCCGCCGCAGGCGAGCCGGGCGACCGGGACAGCATGAAGGGCGTCATCAGCCTAAGCGGCAAGTACGCGGCATTCGATTCCTTGGCGACGAACTTGCTGGCGGAGCCCGAGGAAGACGATTATTTGGGCGGCATCTATTTCCGGGAGTTGCCGGCCAAAGAACAGGATGACCGGAATCCGCCGGATTGGGGACCTGGCGCGTCGCTGAGCGCATCGCTCGCCGGCGGCAGCTATATAGCGTTAACTTGGACTCCTGCTCAGGACGAAGCCGGACCGGTCATTTATAAAGTGTACCGCGACGGAGTTCTGCACGATATCGTTGCGGGGACCGCTTATTTGGCGGAAGGCTTGTCGAACGGTACGGCTTATACATTCAAAGTTGAACCCGGTGACAGTTCGTATAACTGGAGCAAGGAGGCTTTGTCGGTATCGGCTTCCACGCTGTCTAAGCGGGAAACGAATCCTCCCGGCAAGGCGGACGATATCGCGCTGCAGCCGAATCTCGGCAGCATGATCGTTCGCTGGAACGATCCCGGCGATCCCGATTTGGCCCGTCTTCAGGTGAAATGGAGGAAAAAAGGGGCCGACGCGTTCAAGGAGGGGCCGCTCCTTCCTGCCGGTATGCAGCAGGCGCAATTGAACGGGCTCGTCAACGGAACCGAATACGAGGTTGTCGTCGAAGGCATAGATGCTGACGGCAACCGTTCAACCTCCGATTCCGTAACGGCCAGACTGCCTCATGGGCAGCAAATTTCGAGTATAAACCTTTCGGATAGCGGAAAGCAGGGCAACGGGCCGGGAACAAGATCGGACATAAGCGACGACGGGCGCTACATCGTTTTCGACTCCGATTCGAGCAACTTGGTCGAGCGGGATACGAACGGCAAAACGGACGTATTTCTATACGACAGGATTACGGACCGCATCCGGCTGATCAGCAAAACGGCTGGCGGAGCTTCGGCAAACAATTTAAGCTTCGAGCCCAAAATTAGCGGAGACGGACGATATATCGTTTTCTCTTCTTATGCGGACGATCTGACTGCGGACGACGACAACGGCTTCGTAACCGACGTCTACATGTACGATCGGGAAACGGATGCCGTGACGAAAATCAGCCGGACGGCAACGGGCGCTTCCGGCGACGATGACAGCTTTAGGCCGGCGATCAGCGACGACGGATCGGTTATTGCCTTTATCTCTTATGCGAAGCTGGTGCCCGGCGCGGCGGATCAAACGAATCTGTATTTGTACCATCGGGAGAGCGATTCGTTATCGCTGCTGCAACTGGTAGACGGTACGGCTCCGAACGCCGACAGCGAAGCTCCCGCTTTGAGCGGGAACGGGCAGTACGTCGCCTTCGCCACCGAAGCGAACAATCTCGACACTGGCGACACGGATAACGACAAAGACATCTATCTTTACCATATTCCCGGCAAAACGGCGAAGCGAATATCGTCGCTCCCGGGAGAGCAAACCGTGTTCTACGATCCGGCTATTAGCGCCGACGGCCGATTCGTCGCTTTCCTTCGTGAGAACTACGGCGACTGGGAGAATCCGGCTATTTACCTCTATGACCGGGACCGGGACGAGACGAAGCTGGCGAGCCGTTCCTTGACCGGCGTAGCGCCAGACGATTCGGTCGGGGCACCGTCGATCAGCGTTGACGGCCGGTATGTGGCTTATGCGACGAGAGCGGCCGATATTCACGAAGCGGATAAGAACTTTGTAGCCGATATTTACGTATACGACAGGCAGACCGGCGAGACGAAGCCGGCGAGCTTGACGTATAAAGGCGGCTGGGGCAATGGGAGCGCGAGCATGCCGGCAATCAGCGGCGACGGAGCCTATATCGTGTTCCAATCCGAAGCGGATAACCTGATATTCGGCGACGTCAATAAAACAGCCGATATTTTCTTGGTCTCGACGCAGGAGTCTCCGCAGGAAGATACGGTGCCCCCTGTGTTCCCGGCGGGCGGCTCGGCGGAAGTGAAGGAAGCGGGAGCGGAATTTATCGCGCTTGCGTGGACCCCGGCGGAGGACGACCGGGCGGTCGCCGGATACCGGATCTACTACGGCGACAATCCGTATGAATCGTTCCCGGGAACCGGCACGACGGGAACAGTCTGGGGACTGAAGCCCGGGACCGAATACGTATTTACCGTCAAAGCGGTTGATGCGGCGGGCAATGAAAGCGCGACAGGGTTAACGGCAGTCGCAACGACGAAGACGGAAATCGACGTCAGGCTGCAGGACGTTCGCGCAACAATCGCAAAAAGCGGCAGCGGCTATGCATCCGTCGGAGGGCAGCTGGCCGTCGAGGCGGAAGGAAGCCCCGGAGGCGAAGCCGCCGCCCGCATCGATTATGTAAAGACGGACGGCACGACGGACAGCGCCGAGGTTCCGTTAGCGGCATCGAACGCCTCAAGTCCCATTTACAAGGTAACCTATACCGTTCCGGAAGGCGTCAAACAGATCCTAAGCGTACATGTCTCTCTTGCGATAGGCGGCGTTACCGCCGAACTGGATAAAGTCGCGGACATCCCCGTAGGCGGAACGTTGAAGCTTGGCGTTCGGTCCGAAGACGGGGCCCGTCTTAAGGATGCGGTGCTGACGGTTCGCGATAAAGGGCAAAATCTGACGGAAGAAATCAAGCTGTCGGGCAACGGCGTTTATGCGTTCGAAGGTCTTCCGGCAGGAGACTACGAAGTGAAGCTTCGATCCTCGCTCGGGCGCGAGCTCCCGCTGCGGGAGGAGCGGACTTATACGGTACGCCAAGGATTGACGGAGGAAACGACGATCCATCTGAAAGTATTTCTTAGCGTCGCTTATGTCCCAGGGGGGCGGGCGGAGGTAACGTGGACGATTCCGTCCGACGAGACCGGCATTGCCGGATTTGCCGTTTACCGCCGGACGGGAGCGGCCGATCCGGTATTGGCTGGAACCGTGAACGATCCGGCAGCGGTATCGTTTACGGATACGGGGCTGTTAAGCGATACGCAATATGCTTATTACGTAATGAAAAAGACGGGGTCTGGAACGGAGGTGCCTTTTTCCGACGAGGTTTCGATCCGTACGTCCAATCTGTCCATTGCGGATCCGGCTTGGAACGTCGAGACGATCCGGGTAGGCGCTACAAAACACGCCGTGTCGGGCAGCAGCCTGCAAGTCCGCTTCCGGAGCGAAGCGAACCGTTATGCCAAGATGACGGTCGCCTACAAGTCCTGGTTCGACGAATCCGGGAAGCTGCTGGATGAGCCTGTCGTGCGGACGAAGGACGTTCCTATGACACCGGATACCGGAATCCCGGGCGGGTATAACGGAGCGTTCCCGCTGGACGAAGGAATAACCGAGGTGCGCGGAGTGAATCTTAGCGTAACCGACGATTCCGGGCGAAGCGCGGAAAGGCAAGTTGACGGCCTATACATGCAGGTTACGGGCACTTTGAAGGTTAACGTTCACCCGATTCCGGACGATTTCGGGCCAAACGACGCCTACTTGACGATTCGGGGGCAAGCATACAGCACTTGGCGCAGCGTCGCCAAAGCGGGAGGCGGTCTGGAAATTCCGCTGCCTGCGGGAAAGAACTATTCGTTCACGATTGTCGGCAGCCACCAAACGGTCGTTTGGAACAAGGAAGGCATAGCGGTCAAAAACGGACTGCCGACCGAAGCTTACCTGGAGCCGCAAGCCAAGCTTCGCATCACGGTACTCGACCGCAGCGGAGCGCCTCTTCCGGACGTCAAGTATGTGCTTCGCGGAAAACGCGGATGGGTGGAGCAAGGGAAGACGGGACCGGACGGCATCATCGCGAATACAAAAGCCGCATTCGTCGGAGAAACCGTAACGCTGACGACCGATATGGCCGATCAGCCGGCATACTTGCCCGTGACCTCTTCGTTCGTTCTTGACAAGGAGCGGAACGAAACGACGGTCTCCCCGCAAGCGAAGCCGAGCGGATCGTTGTCCGGAAACGTGCTTGATCCGCAAGGAAAGCCGACATCGGATGCTGTCGTCCATATTTATAACGAATCGTTCCGCAGCGCGGTAAACGTGGACGCGAGCGGCCGGTTTTCGTTAGACGTTCCGGCGGGCTCCGTTACCGTGGAGGCGGTGGGGAAAGCCAATGCGAATATACGCTCCAAGCCGGTTCGGCTGGACATCGCGGAGGGCGGGACCGTGCAGCGGGACGTCAAACTTTTGAACATGGATGCCAGAGTCGCGATCAATCTGTATACGAGACTTCCCGGCGGCACTTGGCAAGGTCCGTTAGATCTCGATTGGCGGGTCGCTATTCATTTCCGTATCTACTCCTCGCATTCGATTTTGGAGTACGGCGATCCGGCCCGTGTCAGGGCGCAAGAAGGAGACACCGTAAAAATATGCGCAGACGGGGTGGAAGCGGGTCTTCCGAAAGCCTGCGCCGAGACGGTCATCGACGAAAACAAGGCGGGGAAAATCGATATTTATCTGGAGAGCGCGGGATCGGCCGTTACCGGATCAATTGAGAAGCCGGATGGGCTTCCCCTGCAGCCTAACTATCGCGGCGATTTATACCGCACCGGGGACAATGGAAATCAGCGTTATGTGACAACGCTTTTGCTGAACAGCGAATCGTTCAAATTCGACGTTTCCGAAGCCGGAGCATACAAACTATACGTCAGCGACAACCCGAATCGTCCTACGGCGGCTCAAACGGTCCATTTTCAAGTCGCAGCAGGGGAAAGCAAGGCGCTTGGGCAAATCCGGCTGGACGGATCGGGCAAGTTCGCCGGACGGAACGGATCGGGAATCCAGATCATGTCGGGCTCCGCGGCGCCGGGCAGTCTCGTCCAAGTCCGCGCGACCTATGCGAATTCAGGCGAGCCGCGCGGGGCGGCCGAACGTGCCGTTCTTCTCGTGGAGCTGCCTGAAGGAACGAGCTTCGTTCCGGACACCGTCGCCGTGAACGGTCAAGCAGGGCCGGCGAATGAAGCCGGCCGAACGGTCGAAATACCGCTCGGCACGATCGCGGCGAACGCGACGGGCAGCATACAATTCCAGCTCGCCTTGGACGACGCCGCGTACCATACGGAGCCGTCCGTCACCGCCAGACTGCGTTACGCCTATGAAGGTGCGGAGCGCGAGGAGCTGCTGGGGGCGGCCCGGGTGGAAACGGTGCCCGTTACGATCGAAGCGCCGTCTGTCGTAACTGGTCCTTCGTTCAAGGTGAACGGCAAGGCTCCGGCAGGCAAGCCCGTTACCGTGTTTGACGGCAATGTGCCGCTCGGTCATGCGGTCGGATCGTCTTCAGGACTGTGGCATATGTCCGTTCAATTGCCCGAGACCGGCATGCAAGAGCACCGGCTGCGGGCGGAAACGGAAATCGGCGGGCAGCAGCTGTCAAGCGGAGATGCGATCGTCAAAGTCGATCCGGAAGCGGCCGTACTGGAGCAAATGTCCATGATGCAGGCGAACGGACGCAAGGTGACGTTCAACCCGTCCGAGGGGCAGGCAAAGTTCCCTTATGTCGTCGTGCCGAATGTGCCATTCCTGTTCGAGCTGACCTTCAGTCAGCCGGAACGGATCCGGGACGTAACGGTGCAAATGGGCCAAAATCTCGTCTCCGCCCAACTGGTAGACGGGGTCTACAAAGCTACAATCGCGACGACAAACGATATCGGTCCCGTTTGGGTATCGTACCGGACGAAGCCGAAGTGGAATCCGGACAACGCCGAGAAGATGCCGACGGAAGAGCAATTCCGGAACCGTCTGCCGGCCAGCATGAAAGATTACGTCATCGATTCGGTTACTGTCCCGGATGATTTGATGAACGCAGTAATCGACGGCACGGCATCCTCGGTAAAGACGGCGACCATCAAATCGAGAGTGTCGAGCGATATGAATGCGAATGCGCAGTTTACCGTCCAGCGGCTTTCGGATTACGAACCGACTTCCGAAGAACGCAAGCAGGCGGAGTACAGCGGACTTCCCGCTTACGGAGCGTCGGTCGGCTATTCGAAGAACGCCAATTCGCTCGTCGTGAATTTCAGCATCAACATTCCGGCGGATGAGCTTAAAGGGGAAGGCGGCTTTGCGGCCGGATTGCGGCTCATGGAACAGGCGCTGAACGGCAAGGGAGAGGAACATGCCAAGGTTATCGCCCTGTCAGCCAAATCGGAAACGATCCGGCTCGCCCTTCGGCTGACGCTCGATGCGTTAACGGATCATGTGCCGGATGTCATGGGATTGATCGACAGGCTGAAAAGCTTGAAGGATATCGCCGGCGCCTCGGACTTGTTCAAGAAAGCCGAGGAGCTGCTGATCCGGGCGCAAAATCTGTGCGATCCGCAAGCAAGCGAGTACTATACCGCATGGGCTGAAGGCATAGGCAGAACGATCATGATCCACGAGTCGATCAAATGGGCGCTGCAGGCCGCGGGACTGGTGCTGGGGCCCGAAACGCTCGGGCTTGGAACGGCGTTCGCGTTCTGGCTGAGCGGTTTGCTCGCCGAAAATGTGCTAGACTCGATGGTCGAAAGCGAACTGAACGAATTGGAAAAGTATTTGAACATGCAATCGTGCAAGGTGAAGCCGGTGCCTCCTAAGAAAAAACCGCAGGCGGATCCGAAATATATTTGGGATCCGAGCGGGTACGTTTACGAGGGGATTCCCGATAATCGCGTGCAGGACGTAACAGCGACGGCGCTCGAGCAGGATCCGGTTACGGGCGAGTGGCATGTTTGGGATGCCGAGTGGTACGGTCAGTCGAATCCGCAGCTTACGAATGCCGATGGCCGGTACGGCTGGGACGTGCCGCAGGGCAGATGGCAGGTTATGTACGAGAAGGAAGGGTACGAGACGGCGTACAGCCATGAAATGGAGGTGCCGCCGCCTCATTTCGACGTAAACATCCCGCTCGTTTCCTACCGGGCTCCGGAAGTCGAGTATGCCATAGCGCAGCCGGGCGGTACGTCGGTCGATATTTATTTCTCAAAGCCGGTATCGGTGGACGATCTGGCACCGGATAGCATTACGGTCGTCCGGGGAGGCGAAACGGTAACCGGTGGCGTATACGGCATCGATCCGGTCACGGTTAACGGCCGTTCGCTTGCCCAAGGAATCCGCTTCTTGCCGGAAGCGCCGCTTGAGACAGGTCAAACTTACGAGCTGACCGTAAGCCGCTCGATCGCCAGCTATGCGGGGATACCGCTTGCGGCGGATGTCCGGCGCAGCGTGCTCGTGACGGACGAAGACAGGCAAGCGCCGTCCGACGTATCGGGCGTGCTGGATGGAATCGCCGGCCATGACATGACCTTGGCTTGGAACGATCCGCGCGATCCGGATTTTGATAAAGTGCGCGTGTACTACAAGAAGTCGTCCGATCCGGACTACGGGACTCCGATAGAAGTATCCGGCGGGACGAAATGGGCTATGATCGGCGATCTGCATGAGGGTTTTGCGTACCAGTTCCGTCTGGCGGCCGTCGACAGCAGCGGCAACGAATCCGCCGGTGTAACGCTTAACCGGACGATCGGAGCTTCCGAATCCGTCGACAATACTCCGCCGCTGCCAGTGCTTGACCTGAAGGCTGCAGGGACGGAGGCCGACCTTATCCGGCTGGCATGGACCGATCCGGCAGCGCCTGATCTCGCGAAGGTGAAGCTTGCCTGGAAACCGGCGAACGGCTCCGGTTCGGCGCAGACGGCGCAAGTGGAGCCGAGTGTCGGAACGTATACGATTACGGGGCTCTCTGCAGATACCGTATACGAGATCCGATTGACCTCGACGGATAAGAGCGGAAATGAATCGGTCGCAGTAACGATTACGGCGCAGACGAAAACCGCTCAGCCGAAGCCAGATCCGGGTAACGGTACAGGCGGAGGAGGAACAGGGGGAGGAGGGACCGGCGGCACTGGCAGTACCGGCGGTGGCGGCGGATCCCAGCCGAATACCCCCAAACCGCCTGCCCGTATCGAGTGGGCCATTGACGAGAAGGGCGGAACATTCTCCGCTTACGATGGCATGTTGGAGTTGGCAGTGAAGGAAGGTGCCGTGTCGGCGGGCGGGAAGCTGACCGTTACGAAGAGCGGCGATTCGGCGTCGAAACCGGGCTCCGGTTACACGGCGATGTCGCCCGTTTACGGGCTGGATTTCGGAAGCTTTACGGCCAAACGGCCGGTCACGCTTTTGATCGATTACGATGCCGCCTTAGCGAAAGGATGGAACGTCGAGCGGCTCGGCATTTACAGGCAGGACGAAAGACAGCCGTCCGGTTGGACTTATGTCGGAGGCGTCGTCGAGCCGAAGGAGCATCGCGTTCGGACCGATATTTCGGAAGCGGGACAATACGCCGTTTTGCTGTACGATCGCCCGTTTGGCGATTTGCAAGGACACTGGAGCGTTTCGGAAGTCGAAGTGCTCGTCAGCCGTCATCTGGTGGACGGCGTATCGCCGGACCGGTTCGAGCCGGATCGCTCCATTACCCGCGCGGAAATGACGAAGCTGCTTGTCGAGACGCTGGTCGGCGCCGGATTGCTGAAGCTTGAGGCTCCGGGGACCCCGTCCTTCCGCGATGTCGCGGCAAACGAGTGGTATTATGCTTACGTCGAAGCCGCAGCGCGCGCCGGAATAGCGGAGGGCGCGGACGGACAGTTCCGTCCGGGCGATGATGTGACCCGCGAGGAGATCGCGATGCTGGTCCTGCGCACCGCCGAAAAGCTTTCGGGAGGCAAGCCGCAGCCCGAAGCGAACGACGCTTTGCTGGAAAAGTTCGACGACTATCCGGCGATTTCGGGATGGGCGAGAGCCGGAATGGCGAAGGCCGTGGGCATGGGACTTTTGCAAGGAGTGTCGGAAAAAGAGATTCAGCCACAGGCTGAAGCAACCCGGGCTCAAGCGGTCGTCCTTATCTGGCGAATGCTGCATCACTATAAGAGGATTAGCGAGTAACAAGCGTGCGCCGTCCCTTGGAGAGGGGCGGCGACTTTTCTTTGCTGCGGTATCGAAGCTTTTCGGGTGGAACTTGATGACCCTCGCCCGGAACATTATCACAACCGGCTGGTCCATATGATGCTCGAGAAAAAACGGATGGCGAGCGGATGGCTTTCTTGTCGGATCGAGTTGTTGTCATGCTGGGGAAGAGGCTGCAAGAGTTCAACAAAAATAACAGGCTGCCGGCGAACGGCAGCCTGTTATTTTGACGAGAAGCCCGGGGGATCAAGTACGATAAGGTTTCTGCAAGATCCAAAGTCGGGTTGACCGCCCCATATTTCCTTACTTGAGCTCGTTCAGGCTCTCTGCCAGACGATCCCAAGTTTCGGTGATACCCTGCAGCATGCCCATGTCCATAACGGTTTTGAGGGCTTCCGCAGACACATATTGAGAACGGCTGATCAGCTTTGTTTTGCCGTTCAGATCGACGAATTCCATCGCGACCTCGGTCGCCGGCAGGTCCGCGTTCTCATTGCCTTCGGCATCCGAGAAATAATCGGTGTAGGCGATCGACTCCGGCTCGACGATTTCCTTATAAACGCCTTTGCCCCAAGATTCCATGCCGTAAAAATCGCCTTGGTTTTTGTCGATGCATTTCATGCAATAGTGCCAAACGCCGCCCGGCCGGAAATCGATGTTGCAAACCGGAAGCTCCCAGCCTTTCGGTCCCCACCAGCGCTTGAGATGCTCGGGCTCTTTGAACATCTTGAACACGAGATCCCGCGGCGCATCGAAAACGCGCTCCAGCACCAGCACCCGATCGTTCTCTACTCTTGAAACCATAGCGTTGTTAGACATGTTAATTTCCTCCCAGTCGATTTGTATGATTTGTAGTTATTCCTTGTCTTGTAATTTCCGCAAGTAGTCTTCCAAATTGTCGAATCTGTCTTCCATGATACGCCGAAAGGATTTCACCCAATCATCCAGCGCTTGAAAAGGCTCGGGCCTGAGCTTGTAAATCCGCCGGTTGGCTTCGGCCTTCACTTCCAATATTCCATTGTCGCTAAGCACCTTCAAATGCTTCGAGGCTTGGGGCTGGCGAAGGCCCAGCCGGTCGGCGATTTCACCGACTGTCAGGGGACCGTCGCGCAACAGTTCGACGATATCCATACGATTCGGTTCGGCCAAAGCGATCAGCGTCTTCATGTCCATGCCCGGATGCTTTCCTGACATGTCGCTCACCTCATCAAGTAATGGTCACTCGGTATATTCCCATCTCCTTCCTCAGTATGTTATCCTCTTGATGAGTTAAATATACACCAAAAGGAATATTCCTGTAAAGGAATATTTTAAAAAAATGACACCGGTTCCTGAGCGGCGCCGGTGCCATTCTTCTAACGTTAAATCGTCCGCATACGCGGTGAATAACCCTATTGCCGAATTCGCATTTTACGCGCATAAAACATCAGCCAGATTTGGGAAGCGATAAAGATGGACGAGTAAGCGCCGCAAACGAGTCCGAACAATAGGGCGAGCGAGAAAAGCCGAATGCCGTCTCCGGCCAGCCACAACAAGGCGAGCGCCGAAATCATGACGGTTAATACCGTATAAAGAGAACGTCTCATCGTTTGCCAAAGGCTTGCGTTCACGACCGCCGCCAGTTCATGCAGCGATGACAGGGCGGCTCCCTTCAAATTCGTCCGAATCCGGTCGAAAATCACGATCGTATCGTTCAAGGAATATCCTACGACGGTCAAAATAGCGGCGATAAACGTAATGTCGATCTCCAGCCGGAACACGGAAAAAAGAGCGACCGGAATCAAAATATCGTGAAGCAAAGCGATGATGCAGGCAATCCCCATCAACAGCTGAAAACGAATTGCCGTATACAGCACGATTCCTGCCGATGCGATAACGATGGCGTAACCTGCTTTTCGCACCATTTCTTTTGCGATCATCGCGTCTACTGTGACTTCCTCCGCACTGACTTGGCCGCCATAAACGTCCTTCAGCTTGCTTTCGACCAAATGCAGCTCTTCAGCAGGGATCGGTTTGCTAAAGGTCGTCGCGGCGGAAAAACCGTCATTGCCGACCTTAACGACCGGCTTCATCCCGACGGAGGGCAGCTGCTCCTGAATGATTTCGGTTATCTCGTCCGTTTCAAAAGCGCGCCCCACATGGATATCCAGTCTCGTCCCCGATTGAAAATCGACACCTAGATTCAACCCCTTGATCATGACGACCAGCAAGCCGGCTATAAGAATGGCGGTTGAGCAAGAAAGAAACCATTTCTTGTTCCTCGCGATATCGAACGGCGGCTTCCAAGTCCCGTTCGGGTTGCGATCCTTCCGGATACCGAACCACGATGCATTCGGAAACGCATTGTCCTTAATAAGCAGCCAGATCATAAAGCGGGACCCGAACACATTGGTCAGCAAGCTGACGATTATCGTCATTATCAGTACGATCGCAAAGCTTTTTATGGAGCTCGTACCGAACATCGTCAGCACCCAGGCTGCAATCAGCGTCGTCATATGCGAATCCACAATCGTCGAAAAGGAAGCGCGCGCCCCGCTGCGAAAAGCGGATCGGACGCTTTTGCCGTCCTTCAGCTCTTCTTTTATTTTTTCGAACGTAATGATGTTGGCGTCCACCGCCATGCCGATCGCCAGAATGAAACCGGCAATACCGGACAATGTCAGCGCAGCTTTCATCCAAAAAAGGAGCACGAAGCAAACGTAGGCAAAGCCGATCAAGGCGATATTCGCGACGAGTCCGGGCAAACGATAAGCAGCCAGCATAAAGACGAAAATGACCGCCGTTGCGGCGTATCCCGCAAGCAATGTCATTTGCAAAGCTTGCTCGCCGAGGCTCGCAGCGACGGAGGTGACCTGTTTTTCGATAAGCTTGGCGGGCAGCGACCCGGCGTTCAGCAGGTCCTTCAGCTCGGAGGCGGAAGCAGCCGTCTGACCGCTTATGGATGCCGTTCCGTCTGTGATTACCGTTTTGACTTCGGCTGACGAAACCTCCTTATCGTCGAGATAGATGGATATCTCTCTCCCCAAATTGTGCTGCGTGACTTCGCTTAGCTTGGATGCGTCTTGAAACTTGACGATGACCTCGGGGCGATTGAGAGAGTCGAAACCGGTACTCGCTCCGTTCGAGGCGAGATCATGTCCGTCGAGTACGATTTGGCCCGACTCGTCTTTGAAAGTCAAATTGGCGGGCCGGCCGATTAATTCGCGCAGCTTGTTCGGGTCTGCGACTCCCGCAATTTTGACGCGGATCCGGTCGGTCCCCTCGACCGTAAGCTCAGGCTCCGACACTTTCGTAATATTGACGCGTTTCTCGATCATTTTTCCCATGGCTTGGAGCAATTCGGGGGTGATTTGTTGTCCGGAATCGATGGGCTCGACCTGATACAGGATTTCGAAGCCGCCTTTAATATCAAGTCCGAGCTTGATGGAACGGGCAATCTGAGGGACTGTCGTCAATACGAGGGTCGACAGTAATAAAAGTAGACATGTAAATGGTACGAGCGCTTTTATCATTTTGCGCATGCTAAATACTCCCTTCGATCTATAGTGCTATAGACGGGCAGGGAGCTGCGCTATGTAGTTGGATTGGAATTTGATCGGATATAGGATCAGGAGGGTGCGGAGAGTCGGGATGGCGGACCGGAATTGCCGGTTGATTTTGGGGCGGCGGATATAAAAGACATAGAGAAATAGATTGAAAATCAGCAGGGGCAGAACTGGAGAAGACAGGGAGCCGTTCTTGATCGAGGCGGACATGATGATCTCGCCGGTGCTGTAGTTGCCGCTGACCAGCTTGTGTTCTGCAGGAAGCGTATGATCCGGTCCTGCGTTCAGGTACAGGAAAGGGCACAAACAAGAAACGAAGAGAATGAGGGCCAGCAGCGTTACTTTTATTATTTTGCTCATCGTGTGTTCACCTCCTTTCCGTTAGATGGGATTATATCACTGCTTGTAAATAAAGGGCAATACCGCCAACGTATCAACGGCGTACAAAAAAATGAAGGTTTTTACTAAAGATGCGGATGCGGCGGGCTTATATAATGGTTCTGCGAGAGTTGAAGGCTATCCGAACGGGTTAGGAGGTTGTTTTCCCTTGCGAAGTTAGAGAGCGCTTTCATTGTGTTGGCTGCGGAGCGGAATTCAAAATTGTCGTTGACGACGGATCTGAAGATTTAATAAGGATGCGATGGGGAGGAAGCGGGATGTCGGAACAAAAACAGGATAAGCCGTTCAAGCCGGACGGTGCGGAAGAACGGACTTCGGAAAGCTTTATGAGCAGAAGAAAGCTTTTGGTATCGATGGGGATGGCGGGCGTAGCCCTTGCGACGGGAGGCGTGACGGCAGCGGCGGCAGCGGGCCCCGGCAATGAAACGGCGGGCCAAAAAGGCGGAAGCTGCGGATGCCCGCCAGGCATCAGGCAAATTCCGGACATCGCGACTCTCCGCACGACAATAGGGTCTTACGACGGGGAAGAGGTATATGTCGTCTCGCATAGCAGCACCTGGACGAGCAACCCGATAACCGGAAGAGGTCCGACAGGCGGAGGCATGTTCACGCGTATTGCCGTCAGCGATCTGGCGAATCCCGTCGACAACAACGGCTCGATTATTATCGTAAATAACGATGTGGCTTGGATCCGTACGGATACGACGGAATGCCGCGCCGAGGATTTCGGCGCCATTCCCGACGGGGTGACGAATAACGATGCCGCCATTTGGGCCGCTATCGCATCCATGCGAGCGAATCCCGTTACGATTTTGCAAGAAATCGGCGGAGGGACGATCACCGCGTACACCTCCGGCAGAATTGTGTTCGGGCGCGGCGTGTACGCGGTATCGCCCGATGTATTCAACATTACGCAGGATATGGGGCTGCAGCTTGTCGGACAAGGCTACCGGGGCACGAACAATGCGATTCGCGGCACGACGACTCTGCTGTTTACGGGAGCTTCGGCCGGTTTCGGCCTGAAGTTTTATGGTGCGGGCTCCCGGTCGGCACTTATTCAGGATATGGATATTTGTTATGCCAATGATAGCTTCACGGGGGATTTGATCGATTCGTACAGCTCCCCGGGACTGAAGCTCAATCGCGTTTTTGTCGGGACATTCGGCCTTACGGCGGCGACGAGACTGAGGACGGCAAGGAGCGGGATACGGGCGACTTACGACGAGTTCAATCATTTCGAGAACGTCACGTTCGACGGTTTGCAGGACGGATGGTGGAGCGACGATCTCAGGGACTCGAATCCGTTCGGCGGCACGCTGACCAGCTTCGATACTTGCGTTTTTTACGATATCACGAACAATATGATCCGACATGACGGCAACAGGACCCGCAACGATTTGACAATCAAAAACACGGCGTTTAACCCGATTCAAGTCAGCTGCCAGCGGGGATTGAAGGTGGATAACATCGACGGCATCCATATCGATACTTGCGTATTTGCCGGTTCGACGACTCATAGAGCGGAGATCGAATGGGCCAAAATAACGAATGCGACAGGTACGATCGCGTCGACATCGTTTAACGATTTTTCTAAAGCTGGCACTTTGGGCGGCATGCTGGAGGCGACGGGAAACATCGTATACTGCACCGACGGTTTTACGTTGATCGGCGGGCTTATTCGGGCATCGAACAATGAATTTTCCAAGGCTTCCGCAGCTTATCGCGTAAGTCCGCTGTATCCGTTAACGATGCAGTTGGGCCCTGATCTTTTCAAGGCCGACGTCGGCGTTTCTTACTACATGACGCCTGACGCCATAGATCTGAGCGGCAAAATCACATATGCCCCCGAGCAGGACGCATCGCCGAATAAGTTCATCAACCAAGGCACGCGGGTCACGATTACGAGCTCCAGCTGTCACACCATCTCGATCGGCGATGCGAGCTACAACATTTCGATCCTGCATACCGGGCGCGATTTCGCATTCGCCGTTAACGGCGATCAAAGCTTTCAATTGCCTGTTCCGATCATCGGGACGGAAATAGGCGTTATGACGGTCGGTACGGGTACCAAAACGATTACGGCTCCAAGCGGCGTTAGCATCATTGCCGGAACCGGCAGCGCGTTTACGAGCCTGCACAGCGCCAAACCCGGCTCCTATATTCGCTTCAGGGCGTTCGGCGTATCGACGTGGGTTGCGGTGAGCAAAACGGACGGCTGGGTCATATAGCTAGCCGGCCTTTTATAAGCAGGAGCGGGAAGAACCGGGGCGGATGCCTCGGTTCTTTTTTTTTGGAAATGCAGAAAGTAAAGTCTGTGTTTGCATTCTGATGTACATATGTGCTGTAAAATAGTCTTTCTGATGTACGTAATAATGATTGACAGGGTGTTTCTGATGTCTTATTATGATGATGAAAACAAGGTCTGATTACTTCTTAATGTACATAACGATAAGAAATATACATTAGATTATGATTCGTTTATGCCGGATCATCGTATAAGGAAATCACGCGAATGGGGCGCTGTACACATGAAAGCAAAGCCAACCAACAAACAGTTTCAGCTCGAGCTGGAGCATATGGCAAACGAGCTGCGCGAGGAAATCGGCAACGGCACCTTTCCGGCCAATTCCTTCCTGCCGTCCGAATCGGCTTTGGCCAAACGGTTCCAACTGAGCAATAAGTCGATCCGCAAGGGGATCGAGAAGCTGGTGGAGGAAGGGCTGATCGTCAAAATACCGAGGGTGGGCAACCGGGTGAACGTACAACGGCCGAGCGTCACGCTGACCCTTGCTTGTTCGTATTCGATCGAACGCGATTTTCAGCTGAGAAGGCTGCTCGACGATTTTCATCAGCAATACCCGTGGATTCGCGTAACTACGGTACAGTACTCGGATACTCCGCAATTCAGCGAGGACGGAGGGAACGGGCAGGCGGATGTCATCGCGCTTGATTCGACTCAATTTCAGCAGCTGACGGAGGAGAACCGGCATTCGATGTTGGAGCCGCTTACCGGATCGGAGGAGGCGTTTCCTTTCTTGAACGAGGCTTTTCGGAAGGACGGTCGACAGTATGTGCTTCCGGCCATTTTTTCGCCGATCGTGCTCTGTTACAACCGTTCGCACTTCAAGGAGTGCGGGCTTCCCGAACCGCACGGGGGATGGACCTGGGATGATTTGGCGCAAAACGCCGTCAAATTGTCCGAGAACGGAAACCGGTTCGGCTTTTGTTTCCACATCCTGTCGGAAAACCGCTGGCCGCTCTTCCTGCTTCAAAGCGGGGAGCGTTTTCAGTGGGACGGAGCGGTGCTCCGCGATCTTCGCCATTCGAGACTGCTTGAAGGAATGAAGCTTGGCAAGCAGATTATCCACAACCGGGACATTTTTCCGCTTTATTTATCCGAAAACAATAACGATATCAACAGGCTGTTTATGGAAGGCAAAGTTTCGATGGTGCTCATCAGTTATATGGGACTCAACGACTTTCGCGATACCGGCCTTGATTACGATTTGTCTCCGCTGCCTTATATGCACGAGCCGCGTACGCTTGTTGTCGCGATCGGGTTCGGCATGAACAAGTACACCCGTAATAAAGAGGAGGCGCGGCTGCTGATCGACTATTTCGCATCCAGGCGGACGCAGGAGATCATACGCCGAATCACGCTCAGCCTGCCGGCCATGCAGCAGATCGAAGAGCCCGCGGAGCCGGAGCTTCAACCCCCAAGCCGGTACGGGATGTATCGCGAAATTATTTCTTCCTACCGGATGCACAGCGAGCTGAATTTGCCGTGGGCGCTCAATCAGGTTTTGGCGGGGCAGTTGAAGGCTTACTGGGCGGACCTGCTGGACGAAGAGAAGCTCTGCGACAGTTTAATCGAGAAATTGTCCGTACGGGAAACGGAAAGAGCGCACAGTTAGCAAAGTCAGATCCATGCAAGCAAACGGATTGAAAGACGCGGCTTAGCGATATTCTGGTAAGGAATGAGGGGATTCGGATGAGCTTTATAGCGACCAAAGTACTTATTATTTCCAGATGCAAGTACAAGTTCGAAAGCTCGGTCACCAGTCATTGCCATAACTTTCATCATATCATGTATGTGATAGGCGGGAGAGGCACGCTGTTTTCGGGCGGGATCAAGCACAGCATGCACAAGAACGATCTGTATATTATCCCTCCGGGAACACCCCACAGCTTCCAATCGGATTCATCCAAGCCGTTGTGCACGATTGAAGTGAAAGCGCTTGTGAACGATCCTCAGCTGGAATCGTATTTGAAGCTGATGTCGCTCAAAACGGTCGTACCCGGCGTAAAGGTCAAGCTGATTCTCGAAGCCATGCTTGAAGAGGCGACGCACTGCCGGCCCCAATACAAGGAGATTATTACGGCTCATTTCATCGAATTCATTATGAACATTCAGCGGTCGATTTGCCTGGAGAGCGATGATGACGCCGAGTCGCAGTCGATCCTCAACATGCCGAAATTTTCCGAGGAAAAAGGAATGCCGGCGCGTCAAGGGGGATCGGCGTTCGAGGACGATTTAGCCGGTCAGGCGCTTCAGTTTCTTCAAGAGAACCATGAGCGGAAAATTATTTTGAAGGAGCTTTCGCAGCAGCTGGCTGTGAGCCGGGCTCACTTGTGCCGCGTTTTTTGCCAAAGATACAAAGTATCGCCCATGCAGTATTTGAACAATTGGCGGCTCAAAGAGGCTAAGGAGCTGCTGGTCAACTCGGACATGACGATTACCGAAATTGCGGCCAAGGTCGGCTTCCAAAGCGTGCATTATTTAAGCCGCCGTTTTGCCGTCAAAGAGAAAATGTCGCCGCTGCAATACCGTCAAAAGATGAAAGAGATCGTCGAGCTGAAAATCGAGGAGAAGTTCGACATTGTCGACCATCACGTCGTCGTGCAGCGATAGTTTGCCTTTTCGGCGCGAAAGTTTCATGAGCGGAGATCCGGTAACGCCGGATCTTTTTGCGATTTGTCAGAAAGTATATCGTGGATACGGCTTTAAATCTCGGTAAAGCGCTTGTCCCTAAGAGGAAACACGAGAAATCGGCGCCATGCGAACTGGAAAACCTACAGTTGTTTTCCGAAATACTCCTTGTTTTATAAATCTTAATGGAGAACTTGCAGCTAATTCCATTGAAAACTCCCAAATACGAAGAAATGCCGAAAGTTACCTGTAGTTTTTCCAGCTAAATGTCTGTTTCGTGCGTTTTAACCGAAAATAGCTGCATGTTTTCCAGTTAGCGACTGTTCGCGCAATTCTCCCTGCATAAGCCTGTTTTCAATACGGCAAGATAAACTTTCCAAAGGGCCGGCACGGCTTCCAACTCAATGCCAATTGTTAATGTGACTATGGGATAGTGGACTCTCC
Source organism: Paenibacillus contaminans (assembly GCF_003285015.1). Classification (GTDB taxonomy): domain Bacteria; phylum Bacillota; class Bacilli; order Paenibacillales; family NBRC-103111; genus Paenibacillus_V; species Paenibacillus_V contaminans. The sequence goes on from NZ_QMFB01000052.1 coordinate 36,574, forward strand.
GTCAAACCTGATGAAAGCTTTGGATCGCTGGACATTTAGCCAGGCACCAAATTAACGTCCGTGATTTTCGGACTGTTTTTCTCGAAACGATTTTCTGTGGATAATCGGGGCTCCCCAAAAGTACTCGTTTTTGTGGGGCTTAGTTGTATCCCGCAGCAAAAAATAACGCGGCCGCACATATCAACCGCGTACAAAAAATAAACGCTTTTTACTAAAGAAACGGCTCTTTGCCCGGCTATATAATGGTTCTGAAACAGCAGGAGGATTAGAGAAAAGTGTCGGGAGGATGCCGGAAATGCAATTACGCGCAGGCGTGGCCAAAAGCGAGATCACTACCGGAGAGGAAGGAATATTGATTAGCGACCCGTTGTACGCCAAAGCGCTCGTTCTAGACGACGGGATCACGAAAGCGGTTATTATTGCGATGGATGCGCTGGCGATAGGCGGTTTAGGCGATATAAAGGACGATTTCCTGCCGAAGCTGCGCGCCCGAATTGAGAACGAGCTGCACATTCCAGGCGGGAACGTACTGGTGAACGCTTCACATACTCATCCGCAGGGCCGGCTCCTATGTGACGACGCCGAGCAGGTCGAGCGGACGTTTGAGGCAGTCAGGCAGGCGCTGCAAAAGATGACGGAGGTAAGGGCCGGCTCGGGCTTCGGTCATGAAGACAGAATCGTCGTAAACCGGAATCTCAAAATGAAGGACGGCAGCCATTGGTCGATCCGCTACGCCCATCCTTGCCCGGAGGACAAGGAGGTCGCCGATATCGGGCCGATCGATCCTTCGATAGGCGTTCTTCGTTTAGACAGGCTGGACGGTCAGCCGCTGGCAGTCGTCTATAACTTTGCGAGCCATCTTTTGATCGGCGTTCCCGAGCGGGGCGTTACAGCGAACTTCACGGGTTTCGCCTCGAAGGTCATTGAGGAAAACCTCGGCAATGGTGTGATGGCTTTATTTTTGCAGGGGGCGGGTGGCGATATACTAGAGGTTTTCTTCAAAGACGTCAACCGGCCGAGAAATTGCGAGCCGCTGGGGACGATGCTCGGTCTCAGCACCTTGAAGGCGGTCAGGAAAATCCAAACCAAGGATGCCGGTTTGAATGTCCTGTCGGAAACGATCCGGCTTCCCGTTCGCAAAAATATCCCGGAGCGCATGGAAGCGAGGCTTCAAGAGCAGGCAAAGCTGCTGGCTACATTGAGGAGCACGACGCTCAATTTTAAAACGTTCCTGCCTCTCTACATCAAATATGCGCTGAATCCGGATTACCCGTCCGATTATGCTTACCGCTACATGCAAGAAGAAAGAATCGGCTCGAACGAGCTTGTTTCTATGGATGTCCACAACCGGGGGAATTTGGACCGGTATTTGAACAACATTTATACGATGGAGAAATTGATCCGTATTCAGGAGGATTTGGCGACGTTTCAATACCATGAGACGCTGCTCCGCGAGGCAGGCGGTGAAACGGTACCCGCCGAGGTGCAGGGCGTCAAAATCGGAGACTGCGCGCTAATTACGGCGCCGGCGGAGCTGCTTGTGGAAATCGGCTTGAACCTCAAAAAAGCTTCTCCCTACGAGCACACTTTCGTTTCCGCGTTTACGAACGGCTACTTGCACTATGCCGCCCCGGTCGAGCATTACGGCAAGGGAGGCTACGAGGTTACGGAATGCATGCTTGCCGAGGAATGGCAGGAGGCATACGAGTCCAAGGCTTACGATATACTCCGCAGGCTGTAGGGAGGGCCGGAATGGACGATCCTCTGTGGTTTATGCTTTTAGAGCTAAGAAGGAGAAAAACATGGAGAAACGATGGACGGCCCGGTGGATTATGGACCGCGCGTTTGTCGGCTTGCCGCCGATCGATCTTTATCGCAAAGAGCTGGAGTCAAAACCGCGAAGCGTGCATAAGACCGGGCTGACGAACCGCCACATGTTTGCCAGAAAGGAATTCACGCTACATGAGAAGCCGCAAAAAGCGGTTTTGGATATAACCGGCGACGATTATTACAAGGTATATGTCAACGGCCGCTTTGTCGGACAAGGGCCGGCGCAAGGGAATCCTTTTCATTATTACTATAACCGTTACGACATAGCCTCCTTCCTCCAAAAAGGGATAAATGCGATCGCCGTTCACGTCTATTACCACGGATTGGTCTGTCATGCGTACAACAGCGGCGATTACCGCCAAGGTTTTATTGCCGAGCTGACGGCTGACGGCATTATAACGGCAAAGACGGATCGCAGTTGGAAGTATCGGAGCACGGAGGAATACGGGCGAGGAAGCGCGATCGGCTACGACACGCAATTTACCGAGCACGTCGATTGCCGCTTGAGGACGCCGGGCTGGCGGGAGGCCAGCTTCGATGATTCGAAGTGGAGCCGGGCCGCAGAGCATGGGCAAGACGACCATCATTTCTGTCTGCAGCCGACGCCGCCTGTATCCGTTTACGAGCAATTGCCTTTGCATGTGACGGCGCTGGGGGATGAGGGCTATCAAATCGATTTCGGTCAAGAGATTACCGGCCAAGTGAGCTTAAGGGCAAGGGGGTCCGCAGGACAGATCGTGGAAATTCGCTGCGGCGAGGAGTTGGACGATGACGGACGGGTTCGTTACGATATGCGATGCAATTGCCGCTATCAGGATTTTTGGACGCTGTCGGGGCGTGAGGACGACATGTCCGAGTTTTTCGATTATAAGGCATTCCGGTATGCCGAGGTGCTTGCCGGAGTAGGCGTCACGTTAGATACCGGAAGCTTCCGTGCAGTGGTGCGCCACTATCCGTTTGAGGCCGGGGCATGTACGTTCGAAACCTCGAATCCGCGGCTGAACGCAATTTGGGCGATCTGCAGCAACGGCGTCAAATACGGCTCGCAGGAGCATTACGTCGATTGCCCCTCGCGGGAAAAGGGCCAGTATTTGGGAGATAACACGGTCATCACGCACGCGCACGCTTATGCTTCTGGCGATTTGCGGCTGTTCCGGAAATCGCTGCAAGACTTCGCCTTGCTGGCGGAACGAGTATGTCCCGGGATGATGGCGGTCGCTTCCGGCAGTTATATGCAGGAGATCGCCGATTTCTCCCTCCAATGGCCCATGCAGCTGCTGCAGTATTACAAGCAAAGCGGCGACAGGGAATTTCTTCGGGATATGTTTCCGACAGCCGAGAGGCTGTTGCGCCACTTCGATTCATACCGGAGAGAAGACGGTTTGCTCGCGAAGGTCGACGACAAATGGAATCTTGTCGATTGGCCGGAAGCGATGCGCGACGGATATGATTTTAAGCTCGATCATCCGATCGGCGAAGGCTGCCATAACGTTATCAACGCTTTTTACTATGGAGCGCTGGAGACCGTTTGCGAGATTCGCGAGCATTTGGAAGGCGCGAAGCCGCAAGCGCTGCTGGATGAAATGGCGCGGGTGAAAGCGGCCTTCCGCAAGGCTTTCTATAGCGACGGGAGCGGGCTCTTCGTCGATGCGGAACGTTCGCAGCATGCCTCGCTGCACGCCAATGCGCTTCCGCTGTTATTCGGTCTCGCACCTGAGGAGGCTGTACCGTCAATTGTAAGGTTGATTCGGGCCAAGCGGTTAAGCTGCGGGGTGTACATGGCTTATTTCGTGTTGAAGGCGCTTGCCCGGGCGGGCGAATACGAGCTAATCTACGAACTTATAAATTCGGACGATCGAAACTCCTGGGCCTCGATGCTGAAGGAAGGGGCGACGACCTGCTTCGAAGTTTGGTCCAAGGAGATGAAGCCGAATGCCAGCTTATGCCATCCATGGGCAAGCGCGCCGATCCCTTTGCTGATTGAGGAAATTATCGGCTTGAAGCCTGCGGCTCCCGGCTGGACGAAGGTGTCCTTTACGCCACATATTCCGAATTCTCTTGAGTGGATTATGCTCTCGTTTCGGACCCCTGCCGGCACGATCGCGTTGGAATATGCCGGCGGCGAGGCGAAGCTTACCGTACCCGATGGCGTCGCTGTTGAAGGCGGGCTTGCCTAGCCGGTAAACGCGCTTGTCCTTTAAGGAAGTCGCGGCCGTTTTTTACGAAAACGCGAGAGGACGGGCACTTATTCGGCCTGAGAGGCCATGAGCGTTTATCCTTGTTAGTTCTTTTCTCAACGCGCGCTTCTCCCGGCGCGAGCTGCGGCGCTACATGAGGATGTAAGATAAAACTCTTTAAAGCGCTAAAGATATGGAGGAGATCGGATACTGGAGGAACCCGACCTGGCGGCAGTCGTTTAAGCTGTGTGAATTGTGTGCGCGCATAGTGAGGAAAAGTACACTGTTCATAAGGCTGGACTCACTAATTTAGCGGAAAAATGGCGGTTTTGCTTCGTTTTTACTAGCTAATGAGGAAAAACTCACTATTCGTTTACTTTTCCGCATTATTAGTGAACTTTTCCTCACTGTCTCGCTGAAATTAGAGCAATCGTCGAGATACAGTGAGGTTGGACTCACTAATAGTGAACTTTTCCGCACTGTCTCGCCGGCACATGAGCCATCGTCGAGAAACAGTAAGGTGGCGCAGCCGATTCTCTTTTGATCAATTGCGTACAAAAAATAAACGTTTTTTACTAAAGAATCGAAATTTCATCCTTACTATAATTGTCGTATCAAGCTAAAACTTGTCATTGCCGATCAAGAGAGGGGAAAAAGAATGAGTAAAATTCGTTTGGGCATTATCGGCTGCGGAGGGATGGCGCTTACCCATTCGGGGGGATTCGGCTATTTGGCCGACAGGGTGGAAATCGCCGCAACCTGCGACATTGTGGAGGAGCGCGCCCGGCAAGCGGCGGAACAGACCGGCGCCAAGCTGGCCGTAACGGATTACCGGGAGCTGCTGGATGCTGTGGACGCCGTGCTGGTCGTTTTACCGCATGATCTTCATTTCGAAGTTGGGATGACGTGTTTGAAGGCAGGCAAGCATGTGCTGATGGAAAAGCCGATGTGCAATACCGAGCAGGAATGCATCGAGCTGATCCGGACAGCGGAGGAAACCGGCAAAGTGCTGATGACCGCATATCCGGTCCGCTTCTGGCCGATCGTCCTGAAGCTGAAGGAGCTGCTCGACGCGAAAACATACGGCGAATGCTTCCAGCTTTCGATTTGGACCGAGCAGTTCACCAGATACTACGACGGCCACTGGGCATTGTCGGCGGACCGGCTGGGCGGCGGCCAATTTTTCAGCCACGGCTGCCATTACGTTGACATCATGCTTTGGATGCTCGGACGGCCTGTGCGCGGCACCCATATCGGTACGAATTTCGGCACGCCGTGGATGGAGAAGGAAGGTACGAGCAACGCGACGATCGAATTCGAGAGCGGCGCGCTGGGCTACCATTTCGGAACGTGGGGGGCACGCGGCTCGCGGCTTGGCTGGAGCATTCACGCCCACTGCACGGAAGGGATGCTGGAGATCAAGCAGGCGGACTTCAAGCTGTATGCGCATACACAAATGAACGAGGAGATAGCGAATCTGGATACGGAATCGCGGACGCAGGTGTTGTTCGAGGCGGATTCCTCCGGCAAGTTTACGCATTATGAGCTGGAGCATTTTCTCGATTGCATCCGAACCGGAGACCGCCCGATAACGGACGGGCCGACAAGCCTGCAGGGGCTTCGCGTCATTTGGCGTTTGTACGAAGCCGAGAAGAACGGTTCGATCGCCGATTTAAGGGGGCTCGGCTTGGACGAGGATTGGCAGGCCGTGCAAGTGTCCAGCGGGATGGCGGATTAACGTTAAACCGCTCGAGAACGCGCTTGAAAATGTAATCCCTTTCATTGCTTAATCGATAAGCATCGAAGGAGGTTTGACCGCCGACGTGTGACCGAGCACAGTGTGCCGCGCTGGGAGCCACACGTGGTGCGGAAAAAGAGGGGCGGAGTAAGAACGGCGTTCATCGCCGGCGTACCGACTGCACAAATTTTGAAGGGAGAGGTTGCTGTGAACAGACGTAAATGGTTTCTGAACGCCTTGGTCTTCGTCTTCATATTGTCCTCATTTTTGGTAGGCTGCAGCTCGAAAGGGAAGGAAGGGGAAGGCGGCAAACAATCCGCTGCGCCTTCGGCAAGTCCGCAGTCGTCGCCGAAGCCTTCGGCCGAAGCCGGGGACGGCAAGCTCAAGAAATACGATCCGCCGATCGAAATGTCCACCGTCACGTTTAACTATAACTATCCGAAATTCGACAAGGGTGACGATATCAACAACAACCCCTGGTCGCGGTACATGCTGGAACAATACGGCATTAAAGTGAACACCCTCTGGGATGTGGCCGATTCGCAATACGAGCAAAAAGTAAATTTGATGATCGCATCAAGGGATATACCGGACTTTTTCGCCGTGACGCCTACGCAATTCAAGCAGCTCTACGACGCGAAATTGATCGAGGATTTAACCGATTCCTATAACAAGTACGCTTCCGACGATATTAAGAAGCTGATCAACGACGCCGGAGCGGAAGTGCTGGAGTCGGCCAAAATGAAAGGCAGAATCATGGCGATCCCATGGACCGGCGAGGCTCAGGTAGGCGTGCCGATTTTATGGATACGCGAAGACTGGCTCACGAAGCTGAATTTGTCGGGGCCGCAATCGATGAGCGATGTGCTGAACATTGCGAAAGCGTTCGCGACCCAGGATCCGGACGGCAATCAAAAGGATGATACGTACGGTTTGGCGCTCGACAAGGATTTTGGCCAATTGACCGGATTTCTTAACGGGTACCATGCTTATCAAGGCATATGGATGAAGGACGGCTCGGGCGGCCTGACTTACAGCACCTTGCAGCCTGAAATGAAAAAAGCGCTAGGCGCGCTTCAGGAAATGTTCAAAGCCAAGCAGATCGATCCCGAGTTCGGCGTCAAGGACGGAAATAAAGTGAATGAAACGATCGGGGCCAACAAGCTCGGCATGATGTTCGGCTCCATCGGCACGGCGCAGGTGATGCAAAATGTAACGCCGGATACGAACTGGCTTCCTTTCCCGGTGCCTTCGATCGACGGCCAAAAAGCGTCTATGCAGCATCCGCTCAATATTTATTCGTATTACTGGGTCGTGAAGAAAGGAACGAAAAATCCGGAAGCGATCTATCAGATGATCCAAGCCTGGATCGACCTGTTCTACAAAAACACTTCGGACGAAGTATACGCCAAATATAATGCGGTTACGGGGACCGGGTATTGGATGAACGCTCCGATCAAACTGTACAACACGTTCAACGACGTCGACGCCTACCGCCACATCAAGCCGTTCCTGGAGAAAAAAGACAAAACGAACGAGGATCTCAGCAAGCTGACTCCGATGGAACGCGCCTGGTACAAAGAGCTTCTGGAATACGAGAAAGGCGATATGAAGTTTAGAGGGCGGAACGGCAAAGCGGGTCTGAACAGCGGCGCCAAAGTGATCGACGGTTATGTGCAAAACAATCAATACATGCCGGAGGCGTTCACGACCGTTCCGACACCGGCAATGGTACAAAAAATGCCGGCACTGAAGAAGATGGAATATCAAATGATCAGCAAAATTATTTTGGGAGCGCCGCTTGAGGAATTCGATACGTTCGTCGAGCAGTGGAAGAAGCTGGGCGGGGACGAAATCACGAAAGAAGTGAATGAATGGTACAAAAATAAATAAGCCGCAGAGGAGGGGGATGCCGTATCTCCCTCCTCGCCTAATTCCGTTGCCATCCGCACGCACAGGGGGAATCCAACTTGAAGAAACGGTCTACATCCCAGTTGCCCTTGCATCTGATGATTTTGCCGGGTTTTATTATCGTTTTTATATACGCTTATGTGCCGATGGTCGGCATCGTTATGGCATTCCAGGACTACAATCCCGTGGACGGCATGTTCGGCTCGCGATGGGTCGGCTTGGATAATTTTCGCTATATTTTCAGTCTGCCGGACACGGTACAGGTCATTTGGAACACCGTCTTTATCGCCACGCTCAAAATTATTGCGGGACTGATCGCTCCCATCGTAACGGCGCTTCTCATTCATGAAATCGGAAAGCAGTTTTTCAAAAGAATCGTTCAAACGATGGTTTATTTACCCCACTTTCTGTCCTGGGTTATTCTTGGCGGCATCCTGATCGACGTGCTGTCGCCGTCCCAAGGCATCGTCAATCAGCTTCTCGGATTCGTCGGCATTCCGCCGATCTTCTTTCTTGGAGACAATGCCTGGTTTCCCTTCACGCTTGTCATCTCCGATACGTGGAAGGAATTCGGCTTCAGCATGATCGTCTATTTGGCGGCTATTACAAGCATCAATCCTTCCTTATATGAAGCGGCGGTTATCGACGGGGCCGGCCATTTCAGACGGGTTTGGCATATTACGCTGCCGGGAATTAGGCCGATTATCGTACTGCTCGTTACGTTAAGCTTGGGCCAAGTGCTCAATGCGGGCTTCGAGCAGGTGTTCGTTTTGTATAGTCCGCAGGTGTACGAGAGCGGCGATATTTTGGATACGCTGGTTTACCGGATAGGTCTGCAGAACGCGCAGTACAGCATAGCTACGGCGGTCGGTTTATTCAAGTCGGCGGTGTCGTTAGTTTTAGTCGGCGTTTCGTATTGGCTGGCTTACCGGTTTGCGAACTACCGTATCTTTTAGGAGGTTTTGGATTTGACACCGAATAATTCTCCGTCTCGTATCGTTTTTCTCGTATTCAACTATACGTGGCTGACTATCGTAGCTTGTCTTTGCTTGTTTCCGATCGTTAACGTGCTTGCCATTTCCTTCAGCTCAGCCTCGGCCGCCACGGCGGGGAAGGTCACATTATGGCCCGTCGATTTTACGACGAACGCTTATGAATACGTGATGCGCAACGACGCTTTCGTTAAAGCCTTGATCGTTTCTATTAAAAGGGTCGTTTTGGGCGTTTCCCTGCAAATGCTGCTGATCGTGCTGCTTGCTTACCCGCTGTCCAAAGAGGCGAATAAGTTTCGGTTCCGTACCTCTTACGTATGGTATTTTTACATCACCATTCTGTTCGGCGGGGGCCTCATCCCCACCTATATGACCTTGCAAAAAACCGGCTTGATCGATACGATCGGAGCCTTGATCATTCCGAGCGCAGTCCCTGTGTTTAGCGTCGTTATTTTGCTGAACTTTTTTCGCGGTTTGCCCAAGGAGCTGGAGGAAGCCGCGTTTATGGACGGAGCGGGGCATTTTACGATCCTGTTCAAAATATTCATTCCGTTATCGAAAGCCGCTTTGGCGACGCTGCTTCTGTTTTCGATTGTGGGACATTGGAATTCGTGGTTCGACGGCTTGATCTATATCAATCGTCCGGAAAATTACCCGCTGCAGAGCTATCTTCAGTCGGTTGTCATCATGGGGAACGACACGGCGTTAACCGCGTTGGACGACGAGATGCTGGCCACTCTCTCGGACCGTACCTTGCATGCGGCTCAAATCTTTTTGGGCGCTTTGCCGATCCTTCTAATTTATCCGTTCTTGCAGCGGTATTTTATGCAGGGGATCGTTTTGGGGAGCGTTAAGGAGTAGGGGAAAAAGAAGTTTTCATATCCGCCGATGGGGTGGAGATGGGGGCTTCTTTTTCTGTTAGTAGACTTGCTGCATGAAATGACAGAATTCGGCTGACGTATGTTGCACATTAAGCGTGAATCAGAGGAATCCGTTGACCCATACTGCACATTTAGCACAAATTGGCGTAAACGCTGCCATTAATGATACGTCACTGGTTATAGTAGAAGGAATCGGCACCACCGGCATCAAAGGATAATAGGAGTAAAATCGAAAGGATGAGGATCAGCATGCAATATTTGAATACCGCCGCTTATGTGAACCGCTTGGATGAACGGTACAAGCCGCAGTACGAAATTACGAAGCTTGATTTGAATCATACCGATTGGCATTCATGGCGCACCGATTTCCGCAGCAAACTCGCCAAGCTCACAGGCTTGAGCGACATGCAGTCGCAATTTTCCGCCGTACCGCTTCAGGTGCGCGCCGTCAGCCGGGAGGAGCGATCGGATTACACCATAGAGAAATTGTTCGTCACGGCTGAGCCGGGCGTAGAAATTCCTTTTTATTTGCTGCTCCCGCTCGGAAAAGGCGAAGGCTGTTACCCGCTTGTGCTGACGCCTCATGGTCACGGACCCAGAGGGAAAGAAACCTACGTGGGGCATTACGCCGATGAGGCGGATCGCGCCGAGAACGAAGCGGGGGAGAGAGACATCGCGCTCCAGGCCGTCAAAGCAGGCTATGCCGCTATTGCGATGGACGTCAGAGGTTTTGCTGAGATGGGCAGGCGGCAGGAGTGGGAGCAAAATAAAGGCAGTTCGTGCCTTGAGCTGCAGCGAATCTCGCTTTTATACGGGCGTACTTTAATCGGTGAACGGGTTTTTGACATCGGACGATTGATCGATTATGCGGCAACCCGCCCCGAAATCGATACGAGCCGAATCGCCATAACCGGCAACTCGGGAGGCGGGACCGTATCCTTGTTCGCAGCCGCGCTTGACGAGCGGATAACCGTTTGTGCGCCAAGCTCCTATTTTTGTACGTTTCGCGATTCCATCATGGCAATGCACCATTGTTCCTGCAACTACATCCCCGGTATCTTGCAGCTCGGAGAGATGTACGATGTGGCTGCATTGGTTGCGCCAAGACCTCTGCTGCTCATTAACGGCAAGGACGACATGATCTTCCCGATTGAGGCTGCCAAAGAAGCCTTTTCTTATGTACATGCCGTCTATGCAGCACAAGGTGCAGCCGACAGATGCCGGCAATTTGTCGGGCATGAGGGCCACCGGTACTACAAGGAACCGGTATGGCCTTTTATGAAGCAATATTTGAGCCGGTAACGGATCGGTCTCCTGGATAATGGGAGGGGGAAGCGCGGAATCGAGCGGAGTCCGATTTCGCCGAATTGGAGAGAGGGGGAAGGCACGGAGTTGAGCTATCCGGCCGGCACATTCCTCCCGGATGACGGCATAACCCGCGCCGAATTCGTCGCGATGCGGATGCGGGCCCTCAAAGGAAAGCGAGCGGCGGGGAGGGCGTGCTGGCCGAAGAAATAGTAAGCGGAGTGGGTTGGCTAGCAGGTAAACCGCTTATGTAGACTCACCATTAAAGAGTCCTCAGTCAGACTGGGGGTTCCCATGGGGCACAATATCGCCCGAACCTCGGATGTAAAGCGGTCAGTCTGCTAGTGAAGAAAACCTCATTGCTAATGAGGCTAGACTCACTATTTAACTGGTAAAAGGCTCATTCTGCCAACTAGTGAGGCAAACGCAACTCCCTCTGTTCGTAGCGGTTTTCTCACGAATGCTCGCTCATTCGCAGGA
>NZ_QMFB01000053.1 GCF_003285015.1 Paenibacillus contaminans
CCGACAGGAGAGGGACTACGAAGAACAGGATGAACAAAGCAAACACTTCGCATCTAGTTTTCAGGGAATCAAGCCATCGTTTGACTGCGACAAGCGCGCAGGAAGGCGTAGCAAGACCGCATTTGGCGATGCGGACGGCCCTGTCCATAAAGACGTTAATAATGAGCTTGGAGAGATACCCAAGAGGCTCAAGGGGACCCTCTGCTAAGGGGTTAGACTGCGTAAGTGGTGCGAGGGTTCGAATCCCTCTCTCTCCGCCATCTCTATCTTACCTGAATGTGGCGGCGTAGCTCAGCTGGCTAGAGCGTANCTCTATCTTACCTGAATGTGGCGGCGTAGCTCAGCTGGCTAGAGCGTACGGTTCATACCCGTAAGGTCGGGGGTTCGATCCCCTCTGCCGCTACCATTATTTTTAATTCATACGCAATATTTTGATCATCAAGGGCGCTTAGCTCAGCTGGGAGAGCATCTGCCTTACAAGCAGAGGGTCGGCGGTTCGATCCCGTCAGCGCCCACCATTATCTAAACATGTACATGCCGTTGTAGCTCAACTGGTAGAGCAACTGACTTGTAATCAGTAGGTTGGGGGTTCAAGTCCTCTCGACGGCACCAGTAACAACCTCATATGGAGCTGTGGTGTAGAGGCCTAACATGCCTGCCTGTCACGCAGGAGACCGCGGGTTCGAATCCCGTCAGCTCCGCCATTTTCTTTTTTTGTTTGAAGGCTTATACGGCTCGGTAGCTCAGTCGGTAGAGCAGAGGACTGAAAATCCTCGTGTCGGCGGTTCGATTCCGTCCCGAGCCACCATTTACCTTCTAAAACCTTAATAAACCGGTGTTTATTAGGGAAAACCAAGGTAACGGCATTATGGAGGATTAGTGAAGTGGCTAAACACGGCAGACTGTAAATCTGCTCTCTTCGAGTTCGGTGGTTCGAATCCATCATCCTCCACCATTTCCATGAGGCATTAGCTCAGTTGGTAGAGCACCTGACTTTTAATCAGGGTGTCGTAGGTTCGAGTCCTACATGCCTCACCAGTTTTTTGACATGACAGAGCCCTTTAGGGGCTCTTTTTTCATATGTGACTTAAGGTGCACAATACAGTACTCAATGTGCGGTAGTTAGTGTCCAATACCATCCCTGCAGAAAAAAGCTTCCGAAGCTAAGACACCGGCTAACAAATAAAAACCTTCCCTTTGACCACAGGTAAAGGGAAGGTTTTTTGCTGTCTTTATTTGGCCGAAGCCAGCTCCATTCGTTTCGCTTTGCTTTTAATGTGATCGGCTGTACGGGCCGCTAACGCCATGACGGTGTTGGTCGGATTGGCTCCTCCGGACGTCACGAAAACGCTGGCATCGCATATGTATAAATTCGGAATATCATGCGATTGGCACTGCGCGTTTACGACCGATTGCTCCGGATCGCTACCCATGCGGCATCCTCCCATTAAGTGCCCGGTATCCTCGGTTACAAATTCGACCTTTCCTTCGGCTGCCCGCAGGATCGAGCTCATCGTTTCGACAGCATGCGTTATCAGTTTGCGGTCATTGTCGCCGTAGCTGAATGTAACTTTAGCGCGCGGGATGCCGTTGTCATCCTTATTGTCTGTAAGCGTAACGCGGTTCGATGCACTCGGAAGCACTTCGCCCACCATCGTAACCCTGCCGTAAAAATTGAAATCGAGCGCGGTTTGGCGGAGCTGTTTTCCCCACACCGGCGTACCTGTCATCTGGGATATTCCCTCTGCAAAACCGACCGGACGAGTACCGTGCGCATGCAGCGTATACCCACGCACATAACCGCGGCTGCGGTCCGTTTCATAAAACTGCTGGGTGCTTGCAAGTACGGGCGTTCCTTTGTACAGACGGATTTCTTCTTCAAATTTGGCATAGACGTCATTGCTGCTATGGGGCATGACCGCTTTTCCGACCCAGCCGCTGCTGTTAGCGAGTCCTTCGGGGAACATCGCATTCGCGGAATGAAGAAGAAGGCGCGGGTTTTCGACGACGAAGGCGGAGAGGATAACGATTTTCGCCCGCTGCTCGTAAGTGTTTCCGTTATGCACGAACGTTACGCCCTTGGCTAGCCCGTCTTTGCCCGTTAAAACTTGCGTCACCGTGCAGTCGGGCAGAACCTCGGCTCCGGCACGAATCGCTTTTGGAATATGGACGATAAGCGTGCTGAATTTGGCGTTCGGCATACAGCCCTGGTTGCAAAAGCCGCGGTTGATGCACGGCGGCCGGTCCTCGAACGGAGCGGACAAGATGGCAAGCGGCGTCACGGAGCTCTCGATCTGCAGCTTGCTGCAGCCGTTCTGAAACATATAGGCGTTCGGGCTTAGCGGATCGCGCTCCGGGTAAGGATAAGGCCCGCGAAAAGGTCCCCAAGGAAAATAGCGGGGTCCGGATACGGCGAGCTCTTTTTCGATTTTATCGTAGTAGGGCTCCAGGTCGGTATATCGGATCGGCCAATCTTCGGCGACGCCGTCCAGCGTGCGGACCATAAAATCGGATTCGTGGAAACGTAGAAATACGCCGGTAAAATGGACAGTGCCGCCTCCCACGCCGCGGCCGGAATTGTTATGCCCCAGCTTGATCGGATCATTGCCGTCTACAATCCGGGTATCCTGCCAAGCCAGGTTTTTCATGGACAACTCGTCGCTTGCGAAATCATTTTGCGGATCCCGCATCGGTCCGGCATCCAACACGACCACCCGCATGCCGGCTTCGCTCAGCTCCTTGGCCAATACGCCGCCGGCCGCCCCGGCTCCTACGATGACGGCATCGACTTCCTCGTTCGCATACTTTCGTTTTAGCACACAAGCCCCCGCCTTTCTTTCATAATGGCCCATAACATCATGTCATTCTGACGGCTTCCCAAGGGTCGGTTTGCCCGATTGCCGTCCGTACGTAGCCTCTCGGATAAGCAGGACCGCCGTAGCCCATCTCGGACCATACTTGGGGATGCGAGAAGTAAGCGTCAACCGTAAGCGACAGCAGCTTATGAAAAAGGTCCTTCGGCTTAACGATCCAATGTTCGCCGATGTCCAGCGTTCCTTCGCTCCAGTCCCTCACGAACTGCAGTTGAACGGCTTCCTCCAAGTCATAAAACGACCGTGTATGCTTGCCGAGGGTGAACGCCTCGATCGACTTCAAACCGTTGCGGACAAGCGTCCTTTCTTCGGGCACTCCGGCTTTGCGCTGCCCTTCTCCCACGGCTCGAGACAAGGTTTCGTCAATATGCCCGATGACAAACCGAATGATTTCCCCGCGGGAATCGTCGACCAGAAGCGCGCAGATCGAGCGGAGCAGCTCCGCTTCTTCGAGAGTGAGATACTTGTAATCCGTGGATCCGGTCAAACGGCTTTCGACGATTGTTTGCGTGTGGGGATCCCAGTTCGGTTTTTCCTTCATGACATCATAATCGGTGTAGTGAGTTGTTTGGGACATAGCGGCTACCCCCAGTAAACGGCTGCCAGCCCGAGTGCGCCGACGGCGGAAAATAAGAGCGGCTGAATAACTGGCGGACCGACTAGAAAATTGCGGGGCGCCCAGCCGCCTACTCGAATGCGGACACCGTGAAAATGGTAATAAAATCCGCCTATGCCGGCGACGATGGCGACCCACATGAGCAGAGCAAACAAGGTGAACAGCCATTCGCTTCTGGCCATGGCAAGCATGAGCCCCGTTATCGTGAAAATCGGCGATGCGACAACGGGAGCCCACATCGCTTTATGGTGGAAATTTTGCCGGTAATGCGACATCGTCACTTGCACGCCTATCAATAAATAGGCTATGGCGACGAATAAAATGAGAAACCGTTCGATCGTCCAGCCGGTCCAATTCATGAGTATCCTACCTTTCTATATAGGGAGGGTAATCTTTCCTGCCCACATTATCCCCGTTCTTCATACAAACCATCCGCGAAGTTCCTATCGGGGTATGAGAGCCAAATTTTACATGGGATATTGCATGAATCTTGTGTTAAACGGGGATTCTAGTTTTGGTTTGGACGGAAGACTGCATCTCAATTAACTCCAGGAGGTATTCAAGCGTTTTTATGAGGAAATGGATCAAGAGCAGTACGATGTGCGTAACAGCAGCACTGGCTCTGGCGTCAGGGTTGTTTGGGTATGAACGGTCGGCCGGTGCGGCAGCGGAACCGGTACCTGCGTCGGCAGGATCGGGAGCCGTAGCGAAGGCTTCGTACAAGCAAGCACGGAATGCGCATGCGGAGAGCTATATTTTTGACGCTTACGAGACGCTTCGATATCAATTGCCGGAGAAGCCGGATAGTCCGGAAGCGCTTGGAAAGCCCGCTGTCCGAACGCTGGGGGAGCTGGAAACCGGAGATGTCGTTTACTTCGGAGAAGGCGGGCAAGTTGACGAAAGAGGCATATATATCGGGAACGGAAAATATGTGAGCGACGCGGATAACCGCAGCGAACGGACGGTACAAAGCGTAGGCGCCGAACACGAGGCGCAGTTTCTCGGCGGCAGGCGTATTTTGTCCGACCGCGACAAGCTGCGAGTCAAGCTGATTCTCGATGCCAACGGCTATGTGGGAACGCCTTATGTCTATGGAGCGCCTTACGGTCAAACGAGAACGTTTGACTGCTCGTCTTTTACGAAGACGATATACAGTCAGAACGGCATCACGCTGCCGCGCGTTTCGCGGGATCAAGCGAGGCTGGGAACGCATGTAAGCAAGAGCGATCTGAAGACGGGCGATCTCGTCTTTTTTACGGATAAAAGCCCGAAAGGTCAAATCAGCCATGTCGGCATTTATGCGGGTGACGGCATGATGATCCATACATACCAGGACAAAGGCGTCACCTATTCAAGCATTAGAAATAACTGGTGGGCAAATCATTACGTGACGGCGCGCCGAATTATCGATTAAATCGTTTTTAACAAAATTTTATGGAAAATGAAACCCCTGTACCGCTCTTTGAAACGGCTTAGGGGTTTCTTTCGTATTGCAGAGCGGGTATCATATTACGTACAGGCAGTCGAATATGCTGATGTATGGGGATGCCTATGTAACCAGCGTTGGTTTCTCGGCAAACCTTGGAGGTATCGCTTATGGAATGGGAACGGATTAGAGTGCAGCTGGGGGCCATTTTACAAGCGCCGGTTCAGCTCGGCAAGCTGCAGCAGCAAGAGTGGGTCCGGCTGGCGCAGGAGCAGTCGGCAGGGAACAAGCCGGGTGCAAGCGTTACCGATAACGGGCAGCTATACTTTATGCTGGAATCCGCTGGCAGTCAAGCGAGCGTGTTTTCCGTTGAGGAGGTGCTGCTGACATCTGCCGAAAGGAAGCTTGTCGAACTGATGATCGAAGCTTGCCGGACGCAGGAGAAGCCCAAAATGTCCGCCGCCGGAGAAGATGAACGCAAGGCGAATCTCGTCAAGGATTGGTTTTATCGTCAGCTGGAGCTTGCGGATCCATACGGGGAAATGCCCGATTCGCTTGCCGCCCAATTGTCGATGTACGCTACCAAAATACCGCTGCTGCTTTACGGCGATTATTCGGATAACCGGAACGTGCAGTATCAGGATTTGAAGAAGCTGCTGGATTCGTTCTTCGACGCCGAGATCGTGCTTATTCCCTTGATGGATAAAGAGTGGCTGATACTCGGGTCCGAGCATTTGCTGTCGGAAAGCGGAGAAGACAGGGAGAACGACGGCGATGAAAGCCTCGAGGATTCGCTCGCTTCGATCTGCTCCGGCTTGTATGAGATGCTTTCCAGCGAATGGGTCGGGGAATGTCACTTATCCGTCCATTATCCGATCATTCCGGCCAAATCGCTGATGAGCACGATTCTGCAAATGCGCGAAACGATGGCGCTCGGGAGGACGTATGAGATCGGGAGCAGCATTCATCTGCCGTGGAAGCTGCATTTGGAGAAGCTTCTAATCGCGGTGCCCGAGACGGAGAAGCAAAAATTCGTGGAACGGGTTCTGAAGCACGTCGATCACATGCTCGATGCGGAGACGCAATCGACGCTGGAGCAGTTTTTCACTCTGGACTGCAATGTCAGCGAAACGGCCAAAAAGCTGTACATTCACCGCAACACGCTGTTGTACCGGTTGGATAAGTTCAAGCAAGAGACCGGACTTGACGTCCGGAATTTTACGGATGCCGTACTTGTGAAGGTAGCGATGCTTTTGTATAAAGTGACGAAAAGGAAGTAATTTTTTTGTACAGATTGTGCATAGCCATTTGGGCGCGGGTCAGTTAAGATAAGAATATACTTTTTGATAAACGAAATGTGGGAGGAATAGACATGGCAGGCGTACGCTTACACCATATTGTGAAGAAATATCCGGGTAACGATGAAGCAACGGTTAAAGACTTCCATCTCGACATTAAGGACAAGGAATTTGTTGTTCTTGTAGGTGGATCCGGTTGCGGTAAATCGACGACGCTGCGGATGATTGCCGGTCTTGAAGAAATTACTGCAGGCGAGCTGTACATCGGCGACCGCCTCGTAAACGACGTGGCTCCTAAAGACCGCGACATCGCGATGGTATTCCAATCGTACGCGCTGTATCCGCACATGAACGTTTATCAGAACATGGCGTTCGGATTGAAACTTCGTAAATTCAAAAAAGCCGACATCGACGCACGCGTTCGCGAAGCGGCTAAAATTCTCGATATCGAGCACTTGCTTGACCGTAAACCGAAAGCATTGTCCGGCGGACAACGTCAACGTGTCGCCCTCGGCCGTGCGATCGTTCGTGAGCCGCAAGTGTTCCTGATGGACGAACCGTTGTCCAACCTTGATGCTAAGCTCCGTGTTGCGATGCGTGCTGAGATCAGCAAGCTGCACAAACGCCTTGGCACAACCGTTATCTACGTAACGCATGACCAAACAGAAGCAATGACGATGGGCGAGCGGATCGTCGTTATGGAGAGCGGCGTTATTCAACAAGCGGCTACTCCTGAAGAAATCTACAACCACCCGGTCAACATGTTCGTAGCCGGCTTTATCGGATCGCCTTCGATGAACTTCATCACAGGCACATTGGCAGAGCAAAGCGGCTCCGTTCTGTTCAAAGCAAACGGCGTAAGCGTTGAACTTCCGGAAGGCAAAGCGAAAGTTCTTCGCGACAAAGGTTATGTAGGCAAAGAAATCGTCCTCGGCGTTCGTCCGGAAGACATCCACGAAGAGCCGATCTTCCTGGAAGGTTCCCCGAACACGATCGTGAACGCGTTCATCGAAGTTGCCGAGAACCTTGGTCACGAAATGTACCTGTACCTGAACGGCATGGGCAAAGATAGCGTAATCGCTCGTGTTGACGGCCGTGCAGGCTTCAAAGAAGGAACGAACGTTAAGCTTGCGCTCGACATGAACAAAGCGCACTTCTTCGATAAAGACTCGTCGCTTTCGATCTTCGCTAACTAATCGATCCGGCGTACCAAGAGGTCAGCTCATCAGAGCTGGCCTCTTTTTGAAAATATAAGACTTTATACGTTTTACATAACAAGCGCTAATATTTCAACGGTAAACGCGCGCGTCCCAGCTTCTGCTTACGAAGTTGCTTTCTTCGAAAGTGTTTAGGACGGCGAAACCGTTTATCCTTGAATCTCTGGAAGATTAACCTTGCCGATTGTTCGATGTCCCGGTAAACGACAACTTCACTCGGAAAAAACGTCGCAGCCGTTTATCCTTGGTTGATTTCATCTTCCAATTGAATTACGATGGAATTATCGTTGAAAAAATCGGGTTCGATTTCATAAATGGTTCCTGACAGCAAGCAAATGCCATCGAGCGTTCGAGTGGGGACGCAGGGCGTATCGGAGAGGAGTCTGGGGAGATGCCTAAAAAAATAAAGGTGTCAGACCTTGTGCAGCGGTTTTCGATGGAGGTCGTGTGCGGCGAGGCGGGATTAAAGCGTGTGATTACGGTTTCCGATTTGTATCGTCCCGGACTTGAGCTTGCGGGATATTTCAATTATCATCCCCGCGAACGGGTACAAATTTTGGGTAGAACGGAGCTTGCTTTCTTCGAAACGCTTACCATAGAAGAACGCAAAGAGCGAATGGGACTGCTTTGTTCGGAGGAAACGCCGTGTATATGCGTAACGCGGGGGCTGACGGTTCCCGAGGAGCTGATTGAAATTGCGACGGAACGCGGATTTACGGTGCTTCGCAGCAACCACCCGACGACTACGCTCTCCGGCAATATAACGGATTTCCTAGAGGGCCGATTGGCGCCATCCACGACGATACACGGCGTTCTCGTTGACGTATACGGAATCGGGATGCTCATTTCGGGAACGAGCGGAATCGGGAAAAGCGAGACGGCGCTTGAACTCGTCAAACGCGGTCACCGGTTGATAGCCGATGATGCGGTAGAAATTCGGCAAACGGCTGAAAATATTTTAATCGGCAATGCGCCGGATTTGATCAAACACCTGCTCGAAATACGCGGCGTCGGCATCATCAATGTCATGACGCTATTCGGTGCCGGCGCGATCCGGACGAATATGAAAATCAACGTCGTCGTCAAGCTGGAAACCTGGCAGCAGGATAAGCAGTACGATAGGCTGGGGCTTGACGAGGAGCTGACGCGCATTATCGATACCGATCTTCCGCTTGTCACGATACCGGTTCGTCCGGGACGGAACTTGGCGGTCATCATCGAGGTTGCGGCAATGAACTATCGTCTTAAGCGGATGGGCTACAATGCGGCGCTTCAATTTACGAACAGGCTTACGGAAACGCTCAACAACGAAGACGTATACGAAAACGAGACCTAAAACGGACGGAGAGGAGCTTTACCTATGGCTTTAAGCTTAAACCCGATCGCCTTTTCATTGGGTCCGATTCCGGTCCACTGGTACGGTATCATTCTGGGGTCCGCTGCGCTTTTCGGGTTGTTTCTGGCGATTCGCGAAGGCAAGCGTTTCGGGATTCCATCCGACTTCTTCATGGACTTGTTGTTGATCGGCGTACCCTCGGCTATCATTGGAGCGCGTATCTACTATGTGGCGTTCAAGTGGGACTATTATAGCCAAAATCCCGCGGAGATCATCCAAATTTGGCAGGGCGGCATTGCGATATACGGCGCTTTAATCGGCGCAATCATCGCGGCGTTTTTCTATGTGCGGGCGAAAGGCTACAACTTCTGGCGCATCGTCGATATATGCGCGCCCGGTTTGATCGCCGGGCAAATGATCGGGCGCTGGGGAAACTTTATGAACCAGGAAGCGCACGGCGGGGAAGTGACGGAGTCATTCCTGCGCGACACGCTGCATCTGCCTAACTTTATCGTGAATCAAATGAATATCGACGGGGTATATTACCATCCGACCTTTCTCTATGAATCGGTTTGGAATTTAGCGGGTCTGCTGCTTCTGTTCGTTTTGCGCCGGAGACCGTTCCTGCGGGCGGGCGAGCAATTCATGGCTTACTTCATCTGGTACGGGCTCGGCCGTTTCTTCATTGAAGCGCTGCGGACGGACAGCCTGGCATTCACCGGCCCGGATTGGCTAGCGGCCGTCGTTCGCGGTTTATGGTCGCCAATGACGATCTTGTTCGAGGAAGGCAATATGTCATACGGAAACATCCGCGTTTCTCAGATGCTCAGCGTGTTGATCATCATCGGCGCTATTTTATTTATTGTGATTCGCCGGGTTAAAGGGTATGCGGCGGTCCGGTATGCCGATCCGATCGTTTCGAGCAAAGCTCCGTCAGATCCGGCTGCGGACACGAAGCCAGGCCGGAAAGACGAGCAAAGCGGCAGTGCAGGCGATGGCGCGGCGGATCGCGTATAAACGGTATACGATCCGGTCGTACTAACGTCGTAATGCCCCGGACAAATGTTCGGCTGGATGGAAGGAAGTCAGCAAGGGAGTGCAGCAATGATTAAAACCATATTGTTTGATTTGGACGGGACGATTGTCAATACAAACGAGCTCATTATCGCAAGCTTTCTGCATGCGCTTGAAGGACAAACCCCCGGACCCTTTACGCGCGAGCATATCGTACCGAATATGGGCAGACCGCTGGTTGAGCAGATGCGTCATTTTAGCGGGCGGGAGCAAGTCGAAGACCTTGTTCAGGCATATCGCGAGTACAATATCCGGAGGCATGACGAGCTGGTCGAGGAGTTTCCTTACGTGCGCGAGGTGCTGGGAGAGCTGCACGCCGCCGGCATCCGGATGGGCGTTGTGACGAGCAAAATACGGCTGACGACCCAAATGGGGCTAAAGCTGCTTAAATTGGACGAGTACTTGAACGTTATCGTTACGGTGGAAGACGTAAAGGAGCCGAAGCCGAGTCCGGAGGGTATTTTGCAGGCGATGGGTGAGCTTGGTGCGGAACCGGCCTCTACGCTGATGGTCGGCGACAGCCAATACGATATTTTGGCGGCGCAGCGAGCAGGCGTGAAAGCGGCCGGGGTGGCCTGGACGCTGAAAGGGGAAGCGTTCCTGCAGGAATACAATCCTGACTTTATGCTCCATGATATGCGCGAGCTGCTCGCATTGGCCGGTTTGTCCGAAGCGGGGCGTAAAGCATAATTTGATCATTAGGCGGCTGTCGCGTTATCGTTGCCGGCAGCCGTTATGACAGGCGGCAGCAAGCTGACGTGAAGAGGGATGAAGAGTGAGAAACGTTCAGCGTTATCCGACCGAAGGGCCGAACGCGCTCTGGCAAGTATACACCACCGTAAGCAAATGGAAGACGATACGGAATTTCGTGTTTATCCAACTGACGCGATACTCCCCCTCCCTGCGCTTCAAAAACTGGGTTTATCGGAATGTGCTCGGTATGAAGGTCGGGAAACATACGTCTTTCGCGCTGATGGTGATGGTCGACGTCTTTTTTCCGGAGAAAATAAGCGTAGGCAACAATTCGATCATCGGCTACAATACGACGATTCTTGCGCACGAATACTTGATTCGCGAGTACAGGCTAGGCGAGGTTCGGATCGGCTCCAATGTGATGATCGGCGCCAATACGACGATTTTACCGGGCGTCACGATCGGCGATAATGCGGTTGTGGGCGCCGGCTCCGTCGTCCATAAAGACGTAGCGGCCGGAAGCTTTGTCGCGGGAAATCCGCTGAGGGTTATTCGCGAGAGCGGGGTATCCGGCGATACATAAGATTAGAGAGGGGGGCGTCGAGCCTCTCTCTTGTTTGCTTTTAGGGCGGCGATGGACGGAGATTGACGCTTGTTCGCATCCGTGATAAACTAGCCATTACATTTTTTGTTTCCTTTAATTTATTAGCATATTAGTATGGTCACATGGTAGCGCACTAAAGCGCTTTGTGATATACTGTTTGTAAATGGAATTCGTGTCGAGGTGAATGCAATGTCGAAGCCAAAAGTGTTTGAAAAACCGACCGGCGTGAAGGACTACTTGCCGGAAGCCGTCGCCAAGCTTCGCAGCATCGAGTTTCGGGTGCTCGGCTGCATGGAACGCTGGGGGTACAGCCAAATCGTGACGCCGACGTTGGAGTTTTACGATACGGTGGGCGCCGCCAGCTCTACGTCCGACAATAAGCTGTTCAAGCTTCTCGATCAGAACGGAAGAACGCTGGTGCTGCGCTCCGACATCACCGCACCGATCGCCCGTGTAGTGGCGTCGCTGCTCAAAACGGAGCCTCTGCCTGTCCGGCTTTCGTATCACGCGAACGTGTTCCGCACATTCGAGGAGGAAGCGGGACGCGAGTCGGAGTTTTACCAAACCGGCGTCGAGCTGGTCGGCGACCCTTCATCGGAAGCGGACGCGGAAGTGATCGCACTGGCGATTGCGTCGCTGCAGGCGGCCGGCGTGCAGCGTTTCAAGATCGCGCTCGGGCATGTGGGCTTTCTGAACGGGCTGTTCAACGAGACGTTGGAAGGGCGCGACGAGGAACAGACGGCGCTGAAGGAGCGTCTTTTGAACCGCGATTATGTCGGCTACCGGAAGCTGATCCGCGATTTTGCGCTTGAGGATACGAAGCGGGCGGAGCTGGAAAGTATTTTGCGGCTGCGCGGCGGGGATGAAATATGCGAGCAAGCGCGGTCGGTGACGAGGGATCCGCAGGCTCAGCAGTCGCTGACGCATTTGTGCGAGGTATGGGACGTGCTTAAAGCTTACGGCGTCAGCGAGCATGTTGTCATCGATTTGACGATGATCGGCAATTTTTCTTATTATACGGGGATGACTTTCGAGGGTTATGCGGCCGATCACGGTTTTCCGGTATGCAGCGGCGGGCGCTACGACAACCTGCTCGCCCAGTTCGGCAGACCGGCCCCGGCTACGGGGTTCGCGCTCAAGACGAACCGGATCATGGAGGTCGCCGGCGGCGAAATCGAGCAGCCGTATAAGGTACTGATCTTATACGATGCGAATCACCGCGAAGAAGCGTTCCGCTGCGCCAAGGAAATGCGCGGCCGCGAAGGCTTGAAGGTGGAGACGCGGCGCATCGAGAACGAGAGCGAAGGCGACAGCATGAAGCTGGTAGCCGAGGGCGTCTACGAGTATGACGGGCAGCGGTACGGAGACATAATATCGTTTTTCTAGCGGCCGTGCTTCCGTTTTCTATCGGAATATTCGGCGGATTCTTACGTATATGAAGTTAATTTTCCTGGCGGAAGGTTAGTAGGAGGTGCTCCCTTGCAACAACTATTGAAGGTTGCCATGCCGAAGGGGCGGATAAACAAATCTGCGATCAAGCTTTTGCAGGATGCCGGTTATGCGATACCGGACGATCTTGAGGATTCGCGCAAGCTGATTATTTCGGCTCCCGAAGTGGGCATGGAATTTATTATGGCAAAACCTGTCGACGTGGCGACTTATGTCGAATATGGCGTTTCGGACATCGGGATCGTCGGCAAGGACGTGCTGATGGAAGAAGACCGCGACGTTTACGAGCTGCTCGATTTGGGTATCGCGCGCTGCAGGATGTCGGTCATCGGATTGCCGGATTGGACGCCGGTCATGAACCCGCGCGTAGCGACGAAGTATCCGAATGTCGCTTCCCGCTATTTTCGGGAGCGCGGTCAGCAGGTTGACGTTATTAAGCTGAACGGCTCGATCGAGCTGGCGCCGCTGATCGGCTTGGCCGACCGGATCGTCGATATGGTCGAGACCGGGCGCACGCTGCAGGAGAACGGTCTCGTCGAGCTGGAATCGATTTTCCCGATCACAAGCAGGCTGATTGCCAACCGCGTCAGCTATCGGATGAAGAACGACGCAATTCAGCAGCTGTGCGACAGGCTGCAGACGGTTATAGGCGAGCCTGTGCTGTAACCGGCATGCACGCGTACGCATGCGAACGGCGAAGAGAAAGCTATATGAAGTTGAACGAAAGACAGATACGTGAAAAGAACCAAAGATAGCGATTGTATAAGGAAGGAGGCCGGACCGATGCGGATTATGCCGGCTCAACAGTTTTCAATTACGAGAGAAGTGGAATACGGCTCGCCGGAGCAGAACGAATCTGTGCAGAGGATCATCAAACGGGTGCGTGAAGAAGGCGATGCGGCGCTTCGCGCTTACGCCAAGGAGTTCGACGGCATACAAGTGGGCGAGCTGCGAGTAACCCAGGAAGAATTAAACGACGCTTACGCGAAGGTGGACGCGGTATTTCTCGAGGCGATTCGCGAAGCGGCTGCGAACATCCGTTCTTTCCACGAGAAGCAGAAGCGGAACTCGTGGGTAGATATGCAGCCGGACGGTACGGTGCTCGGGCAAGTCATTCGGCCGCTTAAGCGGATCGGTATTTACGTTCCCGGCGGAAAGGCGGCTTACCCGTCCTCGGTGCTGATGAACGCGATTCCCGCGCAGGTAGCCGGGGTACCGGAAATCGTTATGGTAACGCCGCCGGCAACTGCAGGCGAAGAAGGCGTGAACCCATATATTCTGGTCGCGGCAGCCGAAGTCGGCATCCGCGAAATATACCGCGTCGGCGGCGCGCAAGCGGTCGCTGCGCTCGCATACGGCACGGAGTCGATCGCTCCGGTCGACAAAATCGTCGGACCGGGCAACATTTACGTGGCGCTTGCCAAACGCAGCGTGTTCGGCGCCGTCGATATCGACAGTATCGCCGGACCTAGCGAGATCGTCGTGCTGGCGGATGAAACGGCCGATCCGGCTTATGTAGCGGCCGACCTGCTGTCGCAGGCGGAGCACGACGAGATGGCTTCGGCCGTGCTCGTGACGACGTCGGAGCGGCTCGCAGGCGAGGTGCAGGCCGAGGTGGCCCGCCAGCTCGAGGAGCTGCCGCGCAAGGCGATCGCGGCCCAATCGATCCGCGATTACGGCGCGATCCTGACGGTCGGCAGCCTGAGCGAAGGCATCGACGTCGTCAACCGGCTTGCGCCGGAGCATTTGGAGCTGATGATTGCGGAGCCGTGGAATTCGATCGGCTTGATCGAGAACGCCGGCGCCATTTTCCTCGGGCCTTACAGCTCGGAGCCGGTCGGCGATTATTTCGCGGGGCCGAATCATATTTTGCCGACGAACGGAACCGCGCGTTTCTCGTCGCCGCTTAATGTGGACGATTTCTTGAAGAAATCGAGCGTCATTTCCTACAGCAAGCAAGCGCTGCTGGCGAACGGACGCAAAATTGTGGCGCTCGCCGAGCACGAAGGGCTTCAGGGCCATGCGCGGGCGATTCAGGTGCGACTTGACAAGGAGGGCAATTAACGATGGCGGAAAGAAAAGGCGGCATTTCGCGCAAAACGAACGAAACGGACATTCAGCTCAGCTTTAACGTTGACGGTTCGGGAATTTCGGAAATCGAAACGGACGTACCGTTTCTGAATCATATGCTCGACTTGTTTACGAAGCACGGCCAATTCGATTTGCAAGTAAAGGCGCAGGGCGATATCGATATCGACGATCACCATACGGTCGAAGATATCGGCATTTGCCTCGGACATGCGCTGCGCGAAGCGCTCGGCGACAAGAAAGGCATCAAGCGCTACGCTAACGTATTCATTCCGATGGACGAGGCGCTCGCCCAGGTCGTGATCGACGTGAGCAACCGTCCGCATTTTGAATACCGGGCACAGTACCCGTCGGCGCAGGTCGGCAGCTTCACCACGGAGCTGGTACACGAGTTCTTGTGGAAGCTCGCGCTTGAGGCGCGCATTACGCTGCATGTCATTGTGCACTATGGCCACAATACGCATCATATGGTCGAGGCGGTGTTCAAGGCGCTCGGACGCGCGATCGACGAGGCGACGACGATCGACCCGCGGGTGAAAGGCGTTCCGTCGACGAAGGGAGTGCTGTAACCCGTGATAGCGATTATCGACTACGGGATGGGCAACCTTCACAGCGTCAGCAAAGCGGTCGAACGGCTCGGGGTCGAAGCGAAGGTCACCTCCGACGAGCGGGAAATCATGTCTTCGGAAGGCGCGATACTGCCGGGCGTAGGCGCCTTTGGCGACGCGATGGACAATTTGCGGCAAACGGGTCTCCATGATGCCGTTCTTCATTATGCTGCTACAGGCAAGCCTCTTCTCGGCATTTGTCTGGGGATGCAGCTGCTGTTTACCGAAAGCGAGGAGCACGGCAGCCACAAAGGCTTGAATTTGCTTCCGGGCAGCGTGGTTCGTTTTCGGGGCGACTATAAAGTGCCGCATATGGGCTGGAACCGGCTTGAGTTTCGGCAAGCCAGTCCTTTGTTCGCCGAGGCGGAGCAAGGGCATGTGTATTTCGTCCATTCTTATCACGTCAAGCCGGAGAGGGCGTCGGACTTGCTTGCCACTACCGATTACCACCAGCAGGTGACGGCGATCGTCGGCCGCGGCAACGTGTTCGGCATGCAGTTTCATCCGGAAAAGAGCGGTGCTCTCGGCATCAAGCTGCTCGGCAACTTCCTTAGGATAACGGAACACACTTCAATAGAAGCAGGGAACGCATAATGAAATTCAGGCCGTGTATCGATATCCATCAAGGCAAGGTAAAGCAGATCGTCGGCGAAACGCTGCAGCAGGACGCCAGCCGCGTCGTGGAAAATTTCGTCTCCAGTCAATCGCCGGGCTATTATGCGCGGATGTACCGAGAGGATCGCTTGACCGGCGGACATATCATTATGCTGGGCGGCGGCAATGAAGAGGCAGCCGAGGAAGCCCTGCGCGCTTATCCCGGCGGCTTGCAGATCGGCGGCGGCATTAAGGCGGACAATGCGGCCCGTTATATCGAGCTGGGCGCTTCGCACGTTATTGTAACCTCCTATATTTTTCAAGACGGCAAGCTTCAAATGGACAATTTGGACGCTATCGCGGCTAAGGTCGGCAAAGATCGTCTGGTGATCGACTTGAGCTGCAAGGAGCGGGACGGCAAATATTACGTAGTCACAAACCAGTGGCGGACCTTCAGCGATTTCGAGGTGAACGCTGCCGGTATCGCGCAATTGGAAGCATACTGCGATGAATTTCTCATTCATGCCGTGGACGTAGAGGGCAAACGCGAGGGCGTGCAGGAACGGCTCGCCGCGCAGCTGGCGGAATGGACGACGATTCCGACGACTTATGCGGGGGGCGCCAGATCGCTGGCCGATCTCGAACGGTTCCGCAGCATTACGGGCGGCAGGCTCGACATTACGATCGGCAGCGCGCTGGATATATTCGGCGGACAGCTTCCGTACCGCGATGTGGTGGAGTTCTGCCGAGCCGGAACGGAATAACCAAGGGCTGCGAGCCCGGGAGGGGGATCCCATGCTAGCAAAAAGAATTATTCCATGTTTGGACGTGAAGGATGGGCGCGTCGTGAAGGGCGTTAACTTCGTCAACCTGCGCGATGCGGGCGATCCGGTGGAGCTTGCGGCTATATATGACCGCGAGGGAGCCGACGAGCTCGTCTTTCTCGATATTTCGGCTTCCGTCGAAGGGCGGGCGACGATGGTCGAGGTCGTCAAGCAGACGGCGGGCGAAATAACGATCCCGTTCACCGTCGGCGGCGGAATCTCATCCGTTGACGACATGAAACGGCTGCTGCGTGCGGGCGCCGATAAAATCGGAATCAATACGGCGGCGCTCAAAAACCCGCAGCTCGTTTCCGACGGCGCGCGCAAATTCGGTTCCCAGTGCATCGTCGTGGCGATCGACGCCAAGTACAACGAAGCTTGGGGCGAATGGGAAGTGTTTACGCACGGCGGCCGTAATGCGACCGGCATCAAAGCCCTCGAATGGGCAAAACGTGCCGAGGAGCTCGGAGCGGGCGAAATTTTGCTCACGAGCATGGATGCCGACGGCACGAAGGACGGGTTCGATATCAAGCTGACCCGCGCCGTTTCGGAATCGCTCGGCATTCCGGTTATCGCTTCCGGCGGAGCCGGGACGAAGGATCATTTCTACGACGTGTTTGCCGAGGGTAAAGCGGACGCCGGGCTGGCGGCAACTATTTTTCACTATAAAGAGCTGACGATCGAAGGGGTCAAAGACCACCTCAAACATAAAGGGGTTGAAATCCGATGACAGAGCATAACGAAAACGGCCGATCGGTAAGCGGCGATCAAGCGCTGGAGAACATCCGCTGGAATGCGGAAGGCCTCGTTCCCGCCATCGTGCAGGATGCGGCGAGCAAGGAAGTGCTCATGATGGCTTACATGAACCGGGAATCGCTTGAGCGGACGCTGAAATCGGGCGAAACTTGGTTCTGGAGCCGTTCACGCGGCGAATACTGGCACAAGGGCGCAACAAGCGGCAATACGCAGAAAGTCAATTCGATCGCATACGACTGCGACGCCGACACGCTGCTCGTTAAAGTGACGCCGAACGGTCCAGCATGCCATACGGGCGCCTATTCTTGCTTCTTCAACGAAATAGCGCTGAACGAGAGCGCAGGAGAGGCGGCAGCCGCGCCAAGCGGCTCGGACCGCTTTGCGATGCTGTCCAAGCTGGAATCGGTCATCGCGGAGCGTCACGCGGAGCGTCCGGAAGGCGCTTATACGACGTATTTGTTCGAGAAGGGCGTCGACAAAATTTTGAAAAAGGTCGGCGAAGAATCGGCTGAAGTCATTATCGCGGCGAAAAACAACGATAACGACGAATTGCGCTGCGAAGCAAGCGACCTCATTTTCCATCTCATGGTGCTGCTGCGCAACCAGCAGCTGCCGTTTGACGAAGTGCTGCGGGAGCTTGACAACCGCCACAACAAAAAGAAAAACGGCTGATCGGGCTGTTAAGCGAAAGAGGACTCTTACTGCGAGCGAAAGCGCCCAATCAGGCGGCTCTCGGGCCGGTGAGAGTCTTATTTTTGCTTAAGAGACGAGGCGGAAATTGTCGGATTAGCGAAGCCGGATAGGTTACGCAGAAGTTCTTATTCATTGCCCCCACCCGTGAGGTTATGAAGCGGTAAAATTTCCTTAAGGGGGATTTATTTCCTCTAGTAAGCGGAGGCGGAGGCCGCAAGCCGGCGCATGTCCCGCCAAGCGATGCAATATTGCCGAAATTGCCACATTTTCGCTGTCTAATAAGCGAACGCAGCCTTTTGAAAATCGGCTCCGAGAAGGTATAATAGAAGCTAGTGATTGAAATTCACCACCCGCGTTTAGAACGCATGGCTAAGCGCTTTGCAGAGGTTTCGATGCGGAGGGGGTCAATCTGCGTTTCGTTCGCGAAGACAGGAGCAGGCGTTCCGAGATTCGCGGTTTTTCGCAAAGATAGGGAAGGTTAGTTTCATTCCATACCGTGCTAATTTATTTATGCCAAACGGGTCGTCACTTGGGCGGCGAGGTTGTTTATGCTTAAGCGTCGTTATTGACGAAAGACTTTAGGAGGGTACCATGAATACTGGTCAATGCAAGATCTTTTCCGGCTCGTCGAATCCAAAGCTGGCGGAAAAAATTTGTAAGGAGATCGGAGTGCCGCTAGGCAAAATCAAGCTTTCGCGCTTTAAGAGCGGCGAGCATTACTGCTTGTTCGAGGAAACGATCCGCAACTGCGACGTATTCCTTGTTCAGACGTTTTCCAATCCGATCAACGAACATCTTGTCGAGCTTCTCGTTATGATGGACGCAGCGAAACGGGCGTCCGCGCGCACGATCAACCTGGTTATACCGTACTACGGCTATTCCAGACAAGAACGCAAAGCGGCGCCGCGCGAACCGATTTCCGCGAAAATGTTCGCTGACGTGTTGACTGCCGTTGGCGCGCACCGGGTCATTACGCTCGATTTGCATGCACCGGCCATTCAAGGATTTTTCAACATTCCGGTTGATCATCTGACTGCGCTTGACATGATCAGCGATCATATCAAAAGACAAAACATTCCGAATCCCGTCGTAGTCGCACCCGATGCCGGCGGCGTTACCCGTGCCGAAAATCTCGCCAACATTTTGCAAGCGCCGATTGCGATCATGTTCAAAAAGCGCTATGCGCATAACGAGGCGACAGTGACGCACGTCGTAGGCGATGTAGAAGGACGGACGCCGATCATATTCGAGGACTTGATCGATACCGGCACGACGATCGTCAACGTTGTCGAGAGCTTGAAGGAGCGGGGCGCCAACGACGTATATATTTGTGCGACGCATCCCGTGTTTTCCGGCCCTGCGCTGCAGCGTTTGGACCACCCGAACATTAAAGAAGCGATCATCACGGATTCGCTTCCGATCCCTGAGGACCATTCCGAGCGGTTTACCGTGCTTTCCGTAGCGCCGCTGCTTTCGAATGCGATCCGGATCATTATGGACGGCGGTTCGATCAGCTCGCTGTTTAAATATGGCGGCGTGTAATCGGAGGGCATCTGTGTTATACTGGGGCTGACAATGAAAGGAAGCGTGCAGGCAGCCCGTCCGCGGTATCGGACGGGACTTGCAGGTTTTCCCGATTGACGCGCGGTGCCGCATAATATGCGGCGCCGAAGGCGTTTATCCGGCTGCCGGAGGTGCCAACAAGATGGAAAAGAAAAAGCATGTGGCGAATCAGCCCAAGCAGAAAGTCGTATCTTTACAAATGGACGCCACGTTCTTTTTCGAAAGGGCCGTCCGGTCACTGGATCGGTTTCATTACGAAAAGGCGTTGAAATATTTTAGGCTGGCTGCCGAGTTCGAGCCGTCGAACCCGGTCAATCATTGCAATTTGGCGGGTATTTTGTCCGAAATGGGCAACTACGGGGAATCGAACCGCATTTTGCAGCAGATTCTGGATGAAGTCGATCCGACGATGACGGAGTGCCACTTCTATATGGCGAACAATTATGCCAATATGGAGCATTTCGAAGAGGCGGAGAAGGCGATCATTACGTATCTGGAGCAAGATGAGCACGGACAGTTCCTCGATGAAGCCGAAGAGATGGTCGAGCTGCTCAGCTTTGAATTGGAGCGCCCTGTGACGGTTACGTTCATTAAAAGCCGCGAAGGGCTGTTTGAGCATGACAAAGCCAGATCGATGCTTGAAGAAGGCAAGTTCGTAGAGGCGGTCCGCATTCTGCAGCGGCTTATTAAGAAGCATCCCGAATTTACCGCGGCGCGCAACAATTTGGCGCTGGCTTATTATTATATGGGCCAATTTGATAAGGCGCTGGAAACGATCCGGCAGGTGCTGGAGATGGATAGCGGCAACCTGCACGCGCTTTGTAATTTGGCTATTTTTTATCAGCATAACGGCTCGCGCGAGCAGCTGGACGAATTGCTCGACTTGCTCCGCAAGACGTATCCGTTCCATACGGATCATTTATTCAAGCTTGCTACGACGCTTGGCATTCTCGGCGAGCACGATGCGGCTCACCGGCTGTTCCGCAGACTGCTGAAGGCAGGCGGCGAGGCGAGCGGCGATCCGTGTCTGCACCACTACACCGCGGTATCGGCTTACAATACCGGACGCATGGAAACGGCCGAGAGGCTGTGGCGCCAGACGGAAAAGCTTGACCCGCAATCGGAAATTCCGCGGTTCTACTTGAGCATGATCGGCAAGCAAGAGCCTGCCGGCGAGCGCTCGTCGATCAGTTATCACTATCATTTGCCTTTCGAGGAGCAAATCCGGATGATCGAGCGAACGTCCGGAGGGATACCCGAGCAAATGCAGAGGGATCCGCTGGTGCGGTCTTCGTTCTTCTGGGCGCTGCGCCATGGCGATGCCGAGACGAAGCTGCAGGTGATTCAAGCGTTCGGCATCATTGCCGACAGCGAAGTGGAGGCGGCGCTGCGCGAGTTCGTGCAGGAGCCGGGCGAGGACGATTATTTGAAGAAGGTCGCGTTTTTCGTGCTCCGCAGCATCGGCGCAAGCGGTCCGCTGAAGGTCGTGCTTAACGGACGTACCAATGAAATGTCCGACAAGCCGCTCTCATCGACGCTTCCCGTGTGGGAGCCCAAATGGCAGATTATCGTAAATACGGCGCTCGGGCATATGGAGCAGCGATACGATATCATACAGCGGCATGATATGGAAACACTATGGGTGGAGTTCCTTACACGCGTATATCCCGATGTGCCGAAGCTCGGCAAAACGGAAGGCTGGGCGGCCGCGCTGGAATATTTGACGGCCAAGATGCACCGCCGGACCATTTCTTACGAGGAAGTGGCCTCCAGATACGGGACGTCGGTCGCAACCGTGAGCAAGCATGCGAAACGGATCGACCAGGCGTGCGGATTGAAGGAGAAGATGGACGCCATCTTCCCGAAATTCGCGAATATCATGAGGCAAAGCGGCGGGGACACGCAATAATCAAGTTCAAAGCCGACTTTTTGAGTTTATCGGAAAGCATATCGCGGAAGCGGCTATAAACCTGCGGTAAACGCCGGCGTCAAAGACACGGGAGCGTTTATCCTTGACACAGCTTACCAGACGAGGAGGAATGAACGATGTATAAAGCAGTTGTAGTTGGAACAGGGCCTGCCGGATTAACGGCGGCAATCTACTTGGCGAGAGCGAATCTGAATCCGCTTGTGATCGAAGGACCGGAGCCGGGCGGACAATTGACGACGACTACGGATGTAGAAAACTTCCCGGGTTTTCCCGACGGCATTATGGGACCCGAGCTTATGGATAACATGCGCAAGCAGGCCGAGCGCTTCGGCACGCAGTTCAAAAGCGGCTGGGTGAACAGCGTCGATCTGTCCAAACGCCCGTTTAAGCTTACCGTCGAAGGAATCGGCGAAATCGAAACGGAAACGCTCATTATTTCCACCGGCGCTTCGGCGAAATATTTGGGCATTCCCGGCGAGAAGGAAAACTTGGGCCGCGGCGTCAGCGCTTGCGCAACATGCGACGGATTTTTCTTCCGCAATAAGAAAATCATCGTGGTCGGCGGCGGAGATTCGGCTATGGAAGAAGCGAATTTCCTGACTCGTTTCGGCTCTGAGGTTCGTCTTGTACACCGCAGAGGCGAAATGCGCGCCTCCAAAATCATGCAGGACCGCGCCCGCGAAAATTCCAAAATCGTTTGGAGCCTGAACCGCACGCCGCTGGAAGTGATCTCCGGAGATAGAGGCGTAACGGGGCTGAAGGTGAAAAACAACG
Source organism: Paenibacillus contaminans (assembly GCF_003285015.1). Taxonomy (GTDB): domain Bacteria; phylum Bacillota; class Bacilli; order Paenibacillales; family NBRC-103111; genus Paenibacillus_V; species Paenibacillus_V contaminans. The sequence goes on from NZ_QMFB01000053.1 coordinate 22,417, forward strand.
AAACCGGCGAAGAGGAATTGTTCGAAACCGACGGCTTGTTCGTGGCGATCGGCCATACGCCGAACACGGCATTTTTGAACGGGCAGCTGGAAACCGACGAGCTTGGTTATCTGGTAGTCAAGCCGGGAACTTCCGAAACGAATATTCCAGGCGTTTTCGCATGCGGAGACGTGCAGGATCATAAATACCGCCAAGCGATCACAGCTGCGGGAAGCGGATGTATGGCCGCTCTCGACTGTGAGAAGTTTCTGGAAGGAAACAGCGTGCAGGATTGGAGCAAGGCTCTCTAAAAAGCCCTGCGGCAAGCTAATTTACAAAAGACGGACCCGGTCATTCGGCTTGGTCCTCTTTTTATGAAGCGATGCCTGCAATCTTGACCTCGCCGTAGGGTTCGCTTATAGTGGGAACAGAAGTAATATAGGATCGAACACATAACTATTCGTTAGAGGTGAACGTGGATGTCGGGGAAAATTTACGTTGGCGTCGATATGGGCGGTACGAACATTAAGGTCGGCTTATGCGATGAGAATGGGCAATTGCTTCAAACATTCGAAGGGCCTACGGGTTCTGACGGTTCGGAGGCGGTGCTTACGCGCATAGCGGATTACGTACGGAAAATCGTGGCGGACTCCCCTTACGAGTGGGAACAGGTTGCGGGTATCGGCGCAGGGATCGCGGGCTTTATGGATATTCCTGAAGGCTTCGTCAAGCTGTCGCCCAATCTCGGATGGCGCAACGTACCCGTGAAGAAAACGCTCGAGGCCAAGCTGGGCAAGCCCGTCTCGATTGACAATGACGCTAACGTAGCGGCGCTTGGCGAGGCATGGAGCGGCGCGGGAGCCGGCATTCCGAACGTCGTGTGTTATACGCTTGGGACAGGCGTAGGCGGCGGCATTATTATAAACGGCAAAATTTATCAAGGCTCTACCGGAATGGCGGGCGAGCTTGGACATATGTCCATCGTACCGGACCTGGAAGCGATCAACTGCGGCTGCGGTCAAGTGGGCTGCTTGGAAACGGTATCGTCGGCGACCGGCATTATCCGTATGGCGAATGACGCGGTTGTCCGCGGAGATAAAACGACGCTTTCCCTGATCGAGAACATTACCGCCAAGGACGTATTCGATGCGGCCAAAAGCGGGGACGAAGCCTCGCTGCGTATCGTAAACCGCGCTGCTTATTATTTGGGGCGCTCGATGGCAGTGCTAGCGGTAATCGTCAATCCGCAGCGTTTCGTGATCGGCGGCGGCGTATCGAAGGCAGGCGATATTTTGTTCGACCCGATTCGCGAGATTTTTAAGAAGTATACGCCGGAAGCGGCACAGGAAGGCGTTGACATCGTGCCTGCCAAGCTGGGCAACGATGCGGGCATCGTAGGCGCGGCCGGTTTGAACTTGCGTTAAGCCATTCCTCAGGCTGATGAGGGAAAAGTGGGAACGGGGGGAGTCGGATGGAAGAGAATCATGCCTTAGCGAAGCTTGTCATCATTACCGGGATGTCTGGTGCGGGCAAAACGATTGCGGTGCAAAGTCTCGAGGATTTAGGTTTTTTCTGCGTCGACAATTTGCCGCCCGTCCTCATCCCGAAATTCGCCGAATTGATCGAGCAGTCCAACGGCAAAATCGGGAAAGTGGCGCTTGTAATCGATTTGCGCGGCAGGGAGTTTTTTACCGCGTTGACCGAATCGCTGCGTTATTTGAACGATAACTATACGTTGTCTTATGAAATCCTGTTTTTGGACGCGACTGATTCCGTGCTTGTACAGCGTTATAAGGAGAGCAGGCGCAGACATCCGCTTGCCAGCGACGGCGCTCCGCTCGAAGGCATCCTGCAGGAACGGAAGCTGCTGGAGGAACTGAAGGGCCTCGCCACACAAGTGGTTGATACGAGCAACCTGAAGCCGGCTAAGCTTAAGGAAACGATTATTTCCAGGTTTACGAATCTGGAGTCGGTCGGGATTAATGTCAATGTCATTTCATTCGGGTTCAAATACGGCATACCGATCGATGCGGATCTTATTTTTGACGTCCGCTTCTTGCCGAATCCGCATTATGTCGACAACCTCCGCCCGAATACGGGACAGGATCCGGAGGTTTACGACTACGTGATGAAGTGGCCCGAAACGCAGGAGTTTCTGACGAAGCTGCTCGACATGATGAACTTCCTCATCCCTCAATACATGAAGGAAGGCAAAAGTCAGGTAGTCGTCGGAATCGGCTGTACGGGCGGGAAACACCGTTCCGTTGCCATTGCTGAATATTTGGGTCGTGTGATCGGGAGCAGCGAAACGGAAAGGGTGCGGGTGAGTCACAGGGATTCCGACCGTGATCGCCGGTAAGAGGGTGAGAGGATGAGCGCACGGGAGAGGCCGCCTCGAATCGTCGTTATCGGCGGCGGCACCGGACTTTCGGTTATGCTTCGGGGATTGAAGGAAAAGCCGGTGGATATTACGGCGATCGTAACGGTTGCCGACGATGGCGGGAGCTCCGGTATTTTGCGCAATGAGCTGCAAATGCCGCCGCCCGGCGATATTCGCAGCGTATTAATAGCGCTGGCCGATGTAGAGCCTATGCTGTCCAAAATGCTGCAGCATCGTTTTCAGGCTGGGAATGGATTAGCCGGCCACAGCTTGGGCAACCTAATTTTGGCAGCGATGAAGGAGATTACGGGCGATTTCGTTTCCGGCATACGGGAGCTGAGCAGAGTGCTTGCGGTGCGGGGGCGCGTGCTGCCTGTTTCCGAGCAGCCGATCGTGCTGAAGGCGCTTATGGAGGACGGCTCTACAGTCGAGGGCGAGTCCAAAATACCGAAAGCAGGCGGACGCATCAAGCGGGTGTCGATCGAGCCTCCGGACGTCAAGCCGCTCGACGAAGCGCTTGAAGCGCTCGAGCAGGCCGACGCCATTTTGATGGGGCCGGGAAGCTTGTATACCAGTATCATTCCGAATTTGCTTGTGCCTGACATCGCCAGGAAAATTCTGGAGTCGAAGGCGGTCAAATTGTTTATTTGCAACGTGATGACGCAGCCGGGCGAGACGGATGACTATTCGGTAAGCGACCATTTGCAAGCGATTCATGAGCATATCGGCGTCCACTTGTTCGATTATGTGATCGTCAATAACGGCGAAATTCCTCCCCAGATTCAGCTCAAGTATGCGGAGAAAGGCGCCAAGGCGGTCCATCTCGACCTGGAGGAGGTATCGCGCCGGGGGTATCAGGTGGTGGCCGACAGGCTGGTTCTGTTCCGAACGTATTTGCGGCATGATGCCGAGAGGCTTAGCAATCATATTTATCAGCTGGTTGAAAACTGGATGGATAAGGAAAAGAGGTGAGTGCGGTGTCCTTTGCGGCGCAAACCAAAAAAGAATTGACGCTGGTCGAGACGGATGCGTGCTGCGAGAAGGCGGAGCTTTCCGCTATGATCCGCATGAACGGATCGGTTCAATTAACGAACCAGAAGGTCGTGCTCGACATTTCCACCGAAAACGCCGCAATTGCCCGACGCATCTACTCCTTGATTAAAAAAAGGTTTCAAATTCATACCGAGCTCCTTGTTCGCAAAAAAATGCGGTTGAAAAAGAACAACGTTTACATCGTCCGCGTGCCGAATCAGGTGCAGGCGATTTTGGCGGATCTGTCGATCGTATCCGAAGGGTTCCAGTTTACACCCGGCATCGAAAAAGGCATCGTCAAAAATCCGTGCTGCAAACGTGCGTATTTGCGAGGCGCCTTTATGGCGGGAGGCTCGGTCAATAATCCGGAGGGCTCCTCTTACCACTTGGAGATTGCCTCGATGTACGAGGAGCATTGTCAAGCGCTGGTGAAGCTGGCTAACCGTTTCGATCTGAATGCGAGGTTTATCGAGCGGAAGAAAGGCTTTATTTTCTACATCAAGGAAGGCGAGAAGATCATCGAGTTTCTTAGCCTAATCGGGGCGCATCAGGCGCTGCTCCGCTTCGAAGACGTACGCATCATGAAGGATATGCGCAATTCGGTCAATCGGATCGTCAACTGCGAAACGGCCAATTTGAATAAGACGATTGGGGCGGCTGTGCGTCAGATCGATAATATCCGGCTTTTGCAGAGGGAAGTCGGGCTCGAGAATTTGCCGGATAAGCTTCGTGAGGTGGCGGAGATTCGACTGAAGCATCCCGATATCAATTTGAAGGAGGTCGGCGATCTGTTGAAGGGCGCGGTGAGCAAATCGGGCGTCAATCACCGGCTTCGCAAGATCGATGAGATGGCGGAAAAGCTGCGAAATTCGTAGCGGGCTGAATGATTCAACCGTCGGTTCATTGGAACTAGTGTACAGACGTAAAAAATGTTATAATGGTGGAAAAACATCATCTCAACCCGTTCCGTCATCTGACATAATGGACTCGTAAACAAGTTTTAGGGGGTAAAGGTTCATGTCGAAACGACCCGTAGTCGTCAAGTTAAAAACAGGATTGCATGCGAGACCGGCAGCTTTGTTCGTTCAGGAAGCCAACAAATTTTCTTCCGAAATTTTTGTTGAGAAGGACGACAAGAAGGTGAATGCCAAGAGCATCATGGGCATTATGAGCCTCGCGATCAGCACCGGCACCGAAGTATACATAAGTGCGGAAGGTACGGACGCAGAACAGGCTGTAAACGCTTTAGTTTCCTTGGTTAGCAAAGAAGAGCTGGAAAACCAATAACGCGCAAGGCGCCGTGTACGAATACGCAACCTTTTCTATTCTCCCGCGTCTAACATCAAGGGGAGAACGGAGAAGGTTTTTTCGTATGCTCCCGCACATAGAGACACACAAAGAAGGAGCAGGAGAAGACCATGCACAAGAACAAATGGCTGGCTGCATTGCTGGTTGTCGCCATGCTGGCGATTGGCGGAGTCCCGCAAGCGCTGGCTGTATCGACAACTACGATGCAGGTTGCGCTGGATCTGGACAAACAAGAGGCGATCGTCAACGGAACCCAGACCCCGCTTGACGCAGCGCCGAAATTGATCGGTGACCTCGTTTACATTCCGCTTAAAGCGGTGGCTACGCTTTTCGACGTGAAGGTGGAGTGGAACAATGCGATCAAGCAGGTGGAGATGTCGCTGCCGCGCGTAAAGGTACAGTTCGATATCGATAACAAGCTGGTATCAATTAATAGCGTCGAGACGGCGTTCGATACGATTGCCGCGATGGACGGCGACAGACTGATGGTAAAGTTGAACTGGTTCGCCGATTTCATTGGAGCGAAGCAGGAGATTAACCCGATAAATCAGCAAATCAAGCTGGTATACGTAAAACAACCTGACGATCTTTATAACGAGGGGACCGACTCGAATGCGCCGGTTGCCAAGTTTACTTTCGGTAAATCCTCGTATCGGTTGGGCGAGCCCGTCAAATATGTCGATTTGAGCTACGATCCCGATGCGGAAGGAATTGCGAAGTACGAGTGGAAGGGGAAGAAGGAAGCCTTCTTTACGCCGGGCAAATATCCGATTTCCCTCAAAGTAACGGACTCCAAGGGGCATGTAAGCAAGGAATATACGCGTTATATTACGATCGACAATATTTCGTATTTGGATGAGTTTTCCTACAATATGTACAATAAAGAAGTAGGTACGCGGATCAGTCTGAAGAAAGACGGCAAAGTGGACTGGAGCCTCGTATGGGCGAAGTTCCAAAACCTGCCGATCATCCCTACGAAAGTGACGGAGGACCGTTCCCGTACGCTTATCGTAAGCGACAGCCCGGAGACGTTTACGGAGAAGGGTATTTTGTACCGCGAGCGTATTAACGGCAAAGCCCGGTTGTACGCCGATCACGTAAACGGCACGACGGAAAATATCCAGTTTGTCATTATGGCGAAAAATACGACGAATAAAACCGTGACCGTCAAAACGACGAATAAAGGCGAGGTATATCCGTCGATTTATGCGAATCTGATCGGACACGAAGCATCCGTAGACTTTATGCTTAACGATCCGGTCGACAAGGGACCGCTCGTCATTCCGCCGGGACAAAGTTATGTGTACTCGATGATGCCGGACTTCTACCCGGGTCAAGGCGTTAATCTGTTCTATGACGTCGAATCCGACGGCGAGGTGGAATATTCGTTCGTCGCGATGTCGAAGGTGGCGACCCCTTCAGAAGCGTCGCTCGCGCTGCTTAAGGAGCTCGATTTCAACGGCCACGTACGCGGCACGTTCCCGGTAGCGTCCAAAACGTGGAATCTCGATTTGAGCAGCTTTAAGACGACCTCGCGGATTACGATCGGCGACGGCGAAGTCGATCCGTTCGATAAAGGCTACGACAGACAGCGTAAGCAGGTCGTGCTCAACGAGGGCAACTACGGCATGATGTACAAAATCCACGCCGAGAAGCCGCGTAAAATGGTTGTCCTGCTCTTCTCGAAGGGCGGACCGTTCAAGGGGCCGTTCAAAATCAATGGCGAATTCGTTATGGCGCCGCCGTCGGGCGTTATCCAGGCGTTCGAGGAAGTCCAGGTGCTTGCGCGCACAACCGGTGACGAAGCTTCTCTGGACATCGAGTTTACGCCTCCGGCAGGCTCGGCGTTCCCGATTGATATTGTGTTTTATCCACTGGAGGAGTTGAAATAGCCGCTGGGGCTATGGTGAGAAGTGGCAAAGAAGAATAATCAATTTAAGCAACGAGGAAGGGTACATACCTCCGGGCCACTCTTGAAATCGTGAATCTGATTAGACTCAGAGGTAATTTCACGATTTCAAAGGCGGCACGTAAACTCCTCCAGTATGTACCCCTCCTCTTTTGCTGATTGTTTTATTTGACACCTTGTCAGCCTCATCGGCTATTTGGGGAAGAGGAAAAGCCCGCGTCTGGTAGCTGAAATTGCAGCTGCCTAGCGCGGGCTTTTTTTGCTTGCTTGGTTACACTTTGCTGATGACTTTGTCGACGATGCCGTATTCTTGCGCTTCGGCAGCGCTCATGAAGTAGTCGCGGTCCGTGTCTTTCTCGATGCGGCTAAGCGGCTGGCCTGTACGCTCCGCCAGGATGCCGTTCAAGTGGTCGCGCATTTTGATGATGCGTTTGGCGCGAATTTCGATGTCGCTCGCCTGACCCTCGGCTCCGCCGAGCGGCTGGTGGATCATCACTTCGCTGTTCGGCAGCGCATAACGCTTGCCTTTGGCGCCTGCAGTCAGGAGGAAAGCCCCCATCGATGCGGCCATGCCCACGCAAATCGTCGAGACGTCCGCTTTAATGAATTGCATCGTGTCGTAAATGGCCATACCCGAAGTAATCGAGCCGCCCGGGCTGTTAATGTAAAGGCTGATGTCCTTGGACGAATCTTGGGCTTCCAAAAACAGCAATTGGGCGATAATCGAGTTGCTCACCACGTCATTAATCGGGCTCCCGAGGAAAATGATGCGATCCTTGAGCAAGCGGGAGTAAATATCGTAGCCGCGTTCGCCGCGACCGTCCTGTTCAACTACCATAGGTACAAAATTCATCGGTGACATCCTCCTTATAAAGTTCGGATAGGAACATCATAGCGGAAATTTTCGAAAAGGTCAAGAAAGGTCAAATTATTGGAATAAAAAAACCAGCAATATGCTGGTTGCCGATTATTTGATTGCGTTATGCTTATCAAGAGAAGCTATATGGCGCACCCGCGAGGAATCGAACCTCGATCTCAGGCTCCGGAGGCCTACGTCATATCCATTGGACCACGGGTGCACATGTACATTTGCTTATTTAGAGCAAGCAAGAGTTATTATAGGTTAATCGCACATAAAATGCAAGCTTATTTTCGTTATCCGGCTTTCAAGCCGTTTTCGAGGAATTATTGAAAAATAAATTCGTAACTCTAGGCAGAAAGTTTAAAAGAGGGAGCGGGCTAACCGTGCTTGAAACCTTGGCGTCAATTTTCCGCATTGCGTGCGATTCCCGGCGAGCGATGCTGGTCGCACGTCGGCTGTCACTTCATGCAATCGCCAGGCGCCTTTTGCTTGCGCGGGCTGCGGAGCCGGACAGCCGATCCGGTGCTCGTTTCCGCAGCCTGGCGAAAAAATTATCCTTGGGAACGTGCGTATACCTGTGCGCTGGGAACGATCCGGAGCGGCTGTTTGAGGGCGTCCAGCTTCTCCTGCTCCGTAATCAGTCCGAGTTTGGACATGCGCTCCAGCACAAGCTTTTGCCGCTGCAGCGCCTTTTCGGGAAACTTCACGGGCGAATAATGCTCGGGCGCTTTTGGAAGCGCGGCAAGCATGGCCGCCTCATGCAGGCCGATCGCTGACTTGCCCGGTTCCGTTTTGCTGCGGATCGTTTTGCCGAAATAATAGTTCGCGGCGTTGTCGAGTCCGTAAATCCCGTGCCCGAAGTAGATGGAGCCGAGGTACAGCTCGAGGATTTCATCCTTCGTATATTTGCGCTCCAAAGCGACGGCAATGGCGATTTCCTTCAGCTTGCGCGTGTAAGTCTTATCTTGGGTCAGGAAAAGATTACGGGCCAGCTGCATCGTGACTGTACTGCCCCCTTGCGCTTTCCCTCCCTCCCGCAAGTCAACCCATAGAGCTCGGGCCAGCGAGCGGAAATCGACCCCGATATGGTTTTCGTAGCGGTGATCCTCGACCGCAATGAAGGCATTGTACACGTAATCGGGCATTTCCTTCAGCGGGATGGCCGCCGAAGCGCCGTTATTCGCAGAAGACGAAGGGACAGGCAGTTCTTTGCCCGCAATAAGCATTTGGCCGGCTGCCAGCAATCCTGCCGCGAACAGCATGGCTGCCGCTATAAGAAGGATGGCAATCCTTTTGAAGGCTGTGGCGATCCGGCTTTTCTTCTGCTTGGGGACCGCGGGACGGGGCTCGGAGCTTTTTGACGATGACATCGCTAATGCGGTTTGCATCTTGCGCCGCCTCCTTTATAGTTCGTGTTTAAAAAGGCTTTTTCAGCATCGGGAAGGTTGCAGGGGATTTCATCTTCCCTTTATAGCGTGATGAGCTTCCTTTCGGGAGCGTTGGTTTGTTCGACGAATGAAGATTTGGAGCCGAGTACGGCAATGGATAAAACGATACGGAACGTCTCGCGAATTGTCGCGGCAACGGATATTTTAGTCATATGGAAAACCTCCTATAAAGTTGATGGAAGCAAGCCAGCTCTGAGTTGATAAGTTAAGCATACCTCGTTCGCCAAACCAGGCGAAACGGCCGGGAGGTCGGTTTGGCGCTAGACCTAAGTCTTGCTTGGCCGGCCAATCGGGCGTTCGGCTAAGCATCGGCGCTTACACTTGTTTTGAGTAATTGCCGGCACCGCTGAAATACTTGGAGTCGGCTTCGTCAGCCTCATTTTTACTTGGTTGCTTGTTTCTATCTTATCGGTTTGCGGCGGAAGGCGACATCGATTTGGCTTGCGGAAAGCTTACACTTTCGTAAGGAATAAAAGGGAAGGCGCTCGTAATGTAATGGTTGACCGGATTTCCTGCCGCCAGGCCGTTTTAGACGTAGGTCGAACGAGGCGCAAAGTGGAAGATTGTCCCTCGCAAAGGTATAATGTAAGCAGTCATCGAGAAGCGAATGAGCAATTATATATAGGAAACGAGGTCGCCTGGAATGTCGATGAAAAAACTGTTTGCCGCAAAGCTTGGGCTTGCGATCGTATTAAGCTTGTCTGCGTGCGGAGCTCCGAAGGACGAAGCGTCGTCGTCGCATGCGCAGCATCAGCTGCCGAATGGGGATGTGCAGGAAAAAACCGCTTCCGCAGACAAATTGCCCAAGTTCCTTGACGGACAAAACGATACGATGGTTGCCGCTTACAAGCTTGCCGCCAAAAACACCGATTTGCTCAAATGGATCCCATGTTATTGCGGATGTGCGGATAGCGCCGACCATAAAAGCAATCAAAACTGTTTTGTGAAGGAAAAGCTGGAGGACGGCTCGATCGTTTGGGACGACCACGGTACCCGGTGCATCGTATGCGTCAATATCGCGGTTACGTCCATCAAGATGAAGGAAGAAGGAAAGACCCCCAAAGAGATTCGCACCTACATCGACCAAACCTACAGCAAAGGGTACGCGCCGCCGACGAAAACCGAGATGCCGAGTTAAGGAGGGAGGAACCCCTCCTTTTTTTGTTTCCAGTGATCAAGGGGGCGGTGTAGATCGGCCGAAATGTTGTACGGTTGTACGGTGTATAACGTTATGACTCATCACGCTTGTAGATTGCGAATTTGCTTGGAAATGCGAGGGGAGGTCAAATATGCTGGAACTCGAATTTGCCCGCTTGGAGCAAGGAATTGAGGTTCCCTATATGCTGTAGTCCGAAATTGCCTTCTTGGAGAACGGATTTAACAGTGCGCCGAGTCTAGGAGCCGCTGGAAGCGGGCATTTTCGGACTGCAGGCGAGGAAAGGAACCCAAGTTCGATTCCAATTGGGCAAAATCGGACACCAGCGCCTGCAAGCGGCGTTCTTTCCCAAACCGCACGCGCCTTTTGGCGCAAGGTGCTCAGTCACGCGACAGCTGTCATACCTTGTGTGGCTATATGAGGAGCAGGTTTGGGGATAGCGTAGTAGAAGAGTCTTGTGGAGCGGCGACTCCGGATATTCGCACCGCTCCCGGCGAGCGGTGTTTCGCTGTACAAAGGACTTAGCAGAAAGCGGCAAAGGTGAACAGAGGGAGGGGATATGGGGTGGAAAAGCGAAGCGGCCGCCTTTGAAATCGTGTTATTCCCGGCAAGTACGTTCCAGATAACACGATTTCAACGAGCGGTTGGAATCCCATATCCCGTCCCTCCGAAACGCGCTAACGTAGAGCCATCCTCCGCTTTAAATAGGAAACCTTTCCTAGGTCATTCGAATCAAATGAGAAGCGGGAGCGATAGGAATAAGGCTTCATATATCGCACAATTTCATTATAGAATCAAGGAGGGAAAATAATGAGATTGACGATCCGTATGAAGCTGCTCGCCAGCTTTGCCTTTGTCCTCGCGCTTCTTATCGCCATAGGAATGATCTCGCTCGTAAAAATGAACGATACCGGCGCAAAGATGAAGGAAATCGATCAGAACAGTTTGCCGAGTATTATTGCGCTTGCGGATATCGGAAAGGAATCGTTGAACGTGCAGCGGCTGCTCCTGCGCATCGTCATCGACGTTACGGAAGCCGAGAAGATCAGCCACGAGAAGGAACTGAACGATTCCGCAAACCGCATCAAGCAGCTGCAGGCGGAAACGGAAGCGCTGCTAACGAGCGATGCGGAGAAGAAGGCTTACGAGAAATTTTCAAGCGGCTGGAATGCCTATATGGCGGAAGTGCCCGGTCTGCTTCAGGCGGCAAGGGGGAATAATTCCGCTGTCATTTTGCCGCTGCTGGACAAGTCGGTGGAGCTGGGGCGCACGGTGCGGAAGGATTTGGACGAAGCCGTTGCGCTGAAGAGAGATGCGGCCGCCCTGAAGGCCGATCAAACCGTTGAGGCGAATCAATCGGCGCAATTGATCGTTTTCGTGCTTGGTTTGATCGCAGTAGCCGCCGCTGCAGGGTTGGCGATTTATATTTCCGGCGCGATTTCCAAGTCGATCAAAAATGTGACTCGGGTCGTCGCCAAGGTGGCTGAAGGGGAGTTGACGGAAGCTTGCGAGGTTCGCCAGAAAGATGAAATCGGTCATCTGGCTGAATCGATCAACGAAATGGTAGTTAAGCTGCGCGGGTTGATCGTGCAGGTAATCGGCGCTTCGCAAAGCGTAGCCGCCGCTGCCGAGCAAATATCCGCCGGCACGGAGGAAATCGCGGCAGGCGCATCCAGCCAGGCGGTTGCGGCGCAAACGATTCAGGAGCTCTTTATCGAGCTGTCCAAATCGATCGAAGCGGTTGCCGATAATGCGGAGCATGCGGCGCAGCTATCGGACGATACCCGCAAGCAGGCGCAGGATGGAGGACGTGTCGTCGAAGCGTCCGTTCAGGGGATGAACCGCGTTAACGAGCAAATGTCGCTGCTGCGCGACGATTCGAGTAAAATTGAAGCGATCATCGAAGTCATCGATGAAATCGCCGAGCAGACTAACTTGCTGGCGCTTAATGCGGCGATCGAAGCGGCGCGTGCCGGGGAGCAAGGCCGCGGATTCGCGGTCGTCGCCGAGGAGGTCCGCAAGCTGGCTGAGCGCAGCGGCGCCGCCGCCAAGCAGATCGGCGCTATCATCAAGGGCATGCAAGGCAATACATGGAATAGCGCTAAGGCTGTCGAAGATGCGGTTCGGCTGTCCGAAGAAACCGGCAAAACGCTGGAGCAGATCATCGTAAAAATTAACGGGAACGCCCATCAGGTGTCCGAGATCGCGGCGGCTTGCGAGGAGCAAGCGGCTCAGACCGGCGAATTCGGCAAGTCGGTGGAGCTTATTGCGTCGACGAGCGAAGAAGCGGCTGCAGCTGCGGAGGAGACGGCAGCCTCGACGCAGTCGCTTGCCAGACTGGCGGACGAGCTCAACGTTTCGGTGGCGATGTTCAAGGTTTGACGAGTCGATCGATTGGAGAGTTTAGTGGACAAGCGGGAGGGGCCGGTAAGAGAGCAGAAAATCGGCCTCTCTGTTAAATAACTGTAAAGGCAGCCCAAATGTGTCGAAATTGTTGCATTTATTTCGCCGATTGGGTACAATAGTAAATGTTCAACGACGTTTGTTAGCAAAACAAGGCTAACAAATCTTTTTTTAAGCAAGTGGGACGAAAAATGCTTACGTGGGACATATAATGTCCAACCCAATCGGGAGAGCGTGATATAACGATGCGTAATTTGCTCGATCTCCAAAAGCAGCTATTACCAGACTTGATCGAAGTTTTCAAAAAGCGGTATACGATCCTCCATCATATCGCGGTTTCGCGCGTAGTCGGCCGGCGGACGCTGGCTTCATCGCTCGATATGACGGAGCGGGTGCTGCGCGGTGAAGTCGATTTTTTGAAGGAGCAAGGACTGCTCGAGGCGGATAGCGCAGGAATGCGGGTAACGGCCTCCGGCATGAAGCTGCTGGAGCAGATGGAGCCGATGATCAAGGAGCTGTTCGGGCTTACCGACCTTGAAGAGCGTATCCGCGGCATTTTCGGATTGGATCAGGTTATTGTCGTTCCGGGAGATTCGGACGTTTCGCCCTATACGAAGAAGGAGCTTGGCCGCGCGGGAGCGGCGGTGCTGCGCAAGCAAGCGGTCAAAGACGGCGTTATCGCCGTAACGGGCGGTTCGACCATGGCCGAGGTGGCCAACCATCTGACTCCGTCGACGCAGCTGAAGGGGAACTGGTTCGTACCGGCTCGCGGAGGCTTGGGAGAGAGCGTGGAGCTTCAAGCGAACACGATCGCCTCTACGATGGCGAAGCGGGCGAGCGGGCAATACCGGCTGCTGCATGTGCCCGACCATCTTGGGGAGGAAGCGTACCAGTCGCTTATTCAAGATAAGACGATAAGCGAAATTATCGAAGTAATCCGAAGTGCGAGTATGATCGTACACGGGATCGGTGAGGCTATGGTCATGGCCCGGCGGCGCAAAGTCGATGAAGAGACGAAAGCGAAGCTGCTGGCGGACGGCGCGCTTGCCGAAGCGTTCGGTTATTATTTTGACCGGAGCGGGGTTCCCGTACACAAAATGCCGACCGTAGGACTCAGGCTCGAGGATATTCAGAGGACCGAAACGGTCATTGCGGTAGCCGGCGGTCAGAGCAAAGGCGAAAGTATCGCGGCGGTGCTTCGTTTCGGACATGAGAATGTGCTCGTTACCGACGAAGCGGCGGCAAGAGGAATCTTGCAGCATGCGGATGAACAAGAGCAAGACTAACTTTGTTGAGAAAACGTCGTACGGCGTTTTTCCCATAAATATTTAACCATTCAGGAGGTTTTCGATTATGGTGAAGGTTGGTATTAACGGATTTGGACGTATCGGACGGAACGTATTCCGCGCAGCGCTGAACAGCCCGGAAGTGGAAATTGTAGCGGTTAACGATTTGACGGACGTAAGCACGCTTGCGCATCTGTTGAAATACGACACGACGCACGGACGTTTGAACGCTACGGTGGAAGCGGCTGAGGGCGCGCTGATCGTAAACGGCAAAACGATTAAAGTATTCGCCGAGCGCGATCCTGGAAATCTTCCATGGGCTCAAGTAGGCGTTGAAATCGTCGTAGAATCGACAGGTATTTTCACGGCGAAAGAGAAAGCCGAGCTTCACTTGAAAGGCGGCGCGAAGAAAGTTATCATCTCCGCTCCTGCTACGAACGAAGACATTACGATCGTTATGGGCGTTAACGAAGACAAATACGATCCGGCCGTTCACACGATCGTTTCGAACGCTTCCTGTACGACGAACTGCTTGGCTCCTTTCGCGAAAGTGCTGAACGACCAATTCGGCATCGTTAAAGGTATGATGACGACGGTTCACTCTTACACGAACGACCAGCAAGTGCTTGACCTGCCGCATAAAGATCTGCGCCGTGCGCGTGCTGCAGCAGAGAACATCATTCCTTCGACGACCGGCGCTGCCAAAGCGGTATCGCTTGTCCTTCCCGAGTTGAAAGGCAAACTGAACGGCATGGCTATGCGCGTTCCTACGCCTAACGTTTCGGTAACCGACCTTGTCGTCGAGCTGAAATCGAACGTAACGGTTGACGATATTAACGGCGCCCTGAAAGCAGCTGCAGAAGGCCCGCTGAAAGGTATCTTGAATTACTCCGACGAGCCGCTCGTATCGAGCGACTACAATGGCGATCCGGCTTCCTCGACGATCGACGCGCTGTCGACGATGGTCGTTGGCGACAACATGGTGAAAGTCGTTTCCTGGTACGACAACGAGTGGGGCTACTCCAACCGTGTCGTCGACCTCGCCGCTTTCATCGCCAAAAAAGGGCTGTAAGACGATCGAAGGGTCGCACCGCCAAGCAATAGACATAGACATCCCGGCATCGCTTCACGTTGGCTTTATCAGATAAAACAATGTGGAAGCGACACTACACCTGAGGTAAGAGCCAGTGTCAAAAGACGCGCTAGGCGATTATCCTTGTGAGGCGGATAGCGAATCAAGAGGAGAAGCGATTCTCCTCTTTCCCCTGTTAAGCCAGTGTTTGAGTTTGATCTCGTTGTGTTACAATGATTCGTGGAGGAGGGTACACAAAGATGAATAAGAAAAGTGTCCGCGATGTGGAAGTAGCCGGCAAACGAGTGTTTGTCCGGGTCGATTTTAACGTACCGTTAGAAAATGGGGTTATTACGGACGATACGCGTATCCGTGAAACGCTGCCGACGATCAAGTATTTGATCGAGGGCGGAGCGAAGGTCATTCTTGCCAGCCATCTTGGCCGTCCTAAAGGACAAGTCAACGAAGATATGCGCTTGACGCCGGCTGCAGTCCGGTTGTCCGAGCTGCTCGGCAAGCCTGTAGCGAAAGCCGATGAGGCAATCGGCGAAACGGTCAAGGCGCAAATCGCCGATATGAAAGACGGCGACGTGCTGCTGCTCGAAAATGTCCGTTTTTACGCAGGCGAAGAGAAGAACGATCCGGAGCTGGCCAAGGCGTTCGCCGAGCTGGCCGATCTTTATGTGAACGATGCTTTCGGAGCGGCGCACCGCGCGCATGCCTCGACGGAAGGCATCGCCCATCATTTGCCGGCTGTTTCCGGTCTGCTGATGGAGAAGGAGCTTGACGTGCTCGGCAAAGCGCTGAGCAACCCTGAGCGTCCTTTTACCGCGATCGTAGGCGGAGCGAAAGTGAAAGACAAAATCGACGTGATCAACAACCTGCTGAACATCGCTGACAACATCATCATCGGCGGCGGGCTTTCCTATACATTCCTGAAGGCGCAGGGCTATGAAATCGGCAAATCGCTCGTGGATAACGAGAAGCTGGACCTTGCCCTCGGCTTTATTAACAAGGCGAAGGAAAAAGGCGTCAACTTCCTCCTTCCCGTCGACGTCGTAGTGGCGGACGATTTCAGCGCCAGCGCGAACACGAACATCGTACCGATCAATCAAATGCCTGCGGACTGGGAAGGCATCGACATCGGACCGAAAACGAGCGAGCTGTATGCAGCGACAATCGCGAATTCCAAGCTGGTCGTATGGAACGGACCGATGGGCGTATTCGAAATCGAGCCTTTCTCCCATGGCACGCGTGCGGTTGGCGAAGCATGTGCGGCAACATCGGCATACACCGTTATCGGCGGCGGCGATTCCGCGGCGGCAGTCGAGAAATTTGGACTGGCCGATCGAATGGATCATATTTCCACCGGCGGTGGCGCGTCGCTCGAGTTCATGGAAGGCAAGGCGCTTCCGGGCGTTGTTGCGCTTAACGATAAATAAGACTTACAAATAACGGCACGAATCATTACCTTTATTAACATAAACGAGGTGAGCATACATGAGAAAACCGATCATCGCAGGCAACTGGAAAATGTTCAAAACGGTGTCCGAGGCAGTCGCATTCGCTGAAGCCGTTAAAGGTAAAGCGGAGGTTGACGGTGTGGAGAGCGTCGTATGTGCGCCGTTCACGAACCTGCCGGCACTGGTTGAAGCGTTCAAGGGCACGGCAATCGCCGTAGGCGCGCAAAACCTTCATTGGGAGGACAACGGGGCGTTCACGGGTGAAATCAGCGGCGTTATGCTGAAGGAGCTTGGCGTGCAGTATGTCATTATCGGCCATTCGGAGCGCCGCGCGTACTTTGGCGAGACGGACGAAATCGTCAACAAAAAAGTTCACGCCGCATTCAAGCACGGTTTGACGCCGATCGTTTGCGTTGGCGAGAAGCTGGAAGAGCGTGAAGCAGGACGTACGAAGGCGGTTTGCAAAACGCAAACCGAGGCCGCTCTCCAAGGTCTTTCCGTCGAGCAGGCGAAACAAGTCGTGATCGCATATGAGCCGATTTGGGCGATCGGAACGGGCAAATCGTCGACAGCCGACGATGCGAACGAAGTCATCGCGTATATTCGCGATCTCGTAAGCGGCCAATTCGGAGCGGAAGCGGCTAACGAACTGCGGATTCAATACGGCGGCAGCGTGAAGCCGAACAATATTAGCGAATATATGCAGATGAGCGATATCGACGGCGCGCTTGTGGGCGGAGCCAGCTTGGAGCCGGCCTCGTACATTCAACTCGTCGAGGGGGCGAAGTAAATGTCCGCTCCTAAACCGGTTGCGCTTATTATTTTGGACGGATTCGGACTTCGCGGGGAAACGCAGGGCAATGCGGTCGCCCAGGCGAATAAGCCGAACTACGACCGTTACATGGCGGCTTATCCGAACACGACATTAACGGCGTGCGGAGAAGCGGTCGGTCTGCCGGAAGGTCAGATGGGTAACTCCGAGGTCGGCCATCTGAACATCGGCGCCGGACGTATCGTGTATCAGGATTTGACGCGCATTTCGAAATCGATCCGGGAAGGCGAGTTTTTCGATAACGAAACGCTGCTGGCAGCCGTTCGCCACGCCAAAGAGAACGGCAAAAAGCTTCATCTGTACGGCCTGTTGTCAGACGGCGGCGTCCATAGCCATATTAGCCACTTGTACGCGCTGCTGGAGCTGGCGAAGAAAGAGGAGCTGGAGGACGTGTATATCCACGCGTTTCTTGACGGCCGCGACGTTTCGCCTGACAGCGCCAAAGGATACATGGAGCAGCTGCTTGAGCACATCGAGAAAATCGGCATTGGCAAAGTGGCCACCGTACAAGGGCGTTACTATGCGATGGACCGCGACAAGCGCTGGGATCGCGTCGAGAAGTCGTACCGCGCCATGGTATATGGCGAAGGACCTCAGGCGTCCGATCCGCTTAAGGCGATCGTGGATTCCTATGAGCAGTCGGTTTACGACGAATTCGTCTTGCCTACCGTTATCGTCGGGGATGACGGCCAGCCGGCCGGTCTTGTGGAATCGGGCGATTCCGTCATTTTCTTCAACTTCCGTCCGGACCGTGCGATCCAGCTTTCGCTCGTGTTTACGAACGAGGACTTCCGCGGCTTCGATCGCGGGGAGAAAGCGCCTCAAGACCTGTATTATGTCTGCTTAACGCTGTTTAGCGAAACGGTAGGCGGGTTTGTCGCGTATACACCTAAGAACCTCGATAATACGATTGGAGAAGTGCTGGCGCAGAACGGCTTGAAGCAGCTGCGTACGGCGGAGACCGAAAAATATCCGCATGTCACGTTCTTCTTCAGCGGCGGGCGCGATAAGGAGCTACCGGGCGAGACACGTATCCTGATTAACTCCCCTAAAGTAGCGACATATGACCTGCAGCCTGAAATGAGCGCATACGAGCTGGCGGCTTCCACGGTCAAGGAAATCGAAGCGGGGAACCACGACGTCATTATTCTCAACTTCGCCAACCCTGACATGGTAGGTCATTCGGGCTTGCTCGAGCCTACGATCAAAGCGGTCGAAGCGACTGACGAGTGTCTGGGTCAAGTCGTCGAAGCGATTCTTGCCAAAGGCGGGGTAGCGATCATTACCGCCGACCACGGCAACGCCGACATCGTTCGAGACGAAAAGGACCGTCCGCATACGGCACATACGACGAACCCGGTTCCGATCATCGTGACGAAGCAGGGGATCGAGCTGCGCGAAGGCGGAATTTTGGCAGACATTGCGCCGACCCTGCTTGATATTTTACAATTGAAGCAGCCTGAAGAAATGACAGGGAAATCAATTATTAGTTACCCCACAAAGTGACGTGATGCTTCGAAGCATATTCCGACTACTTTGCGGGGGCCCCGTAAATTCCTGTAAACCGTTCAACTAGATTACAAACCAAAAGGAGTGTTAATGAAATGACCATCATTTCCAACGTATATGCGCGCGAAGTGTTAGACTCCCGCGGCAATCCGACGGTAGAAGTAGAAGTGCATCTAGAGAGCGGCGGCTTCGGACGCGCGATCGTTCCGTCCGGCGCATCCACAGGCGCCTATGAAGCGGTAGAGCTTCGCGACGGCGACAAAAGCCGTTACGTAGGTAAAGGCGTACTGAAAGCGGTAGAAAACGTGAACGACATCATCGCGCCGGAAATTATCGGCTTCGACGCCCTTGATCAAGTGGCGATCGATACAAGAATGATCGAGCTCGACGGCACGCCGAACAAAGGCAAGCTCGGCGCGAACGCGATTCTCGCGGTTTCGATGGCGGCGGCACGCGCAGCTTCGGACGCCCTCGGCGTATCGCTTTACACATACCTCGGCGGCTTCAACGCCAAAACGCTTCCGGTTCCGATGATGAACATCGTAAACGGCGGCGCGCATGCCGACAACAACGTCGATGTGCAAGAGTTTATGGTACTGCCGGTTGGTGCGCCAAGCTTTAAAGAGGGACTGCGCTGGGGTACGGAAATTTTCCACAGCCTCAAATCGGTTCTGAAGGAAAAAGGCTTAAACACGGCAGTTGGCGACGAAGGCGGCTTCGCGCCGAACCTGAGCTCCAACGAAGAAGCGATCACGACGATCATTACGGCGATCGAGCGTGCAGGCTACAAGCCGGGTGAAGACGTATTCCTCGGTATGGACGTCGCTTCGACGGAATTTTTTAAAGACGGCAAATACCACCTCGAAGGCGAAGGCAAGTCCTATACGTCGGCTGAGTGGATCGACTTCCTTGCGGCTTGGGTAGACAAGTATCCGATCATCACGATCGAAGACGGCTGCTCCGAAGACGACTGGGAAGGCTGGAAGCTGCTGACCGAGAAACTGGGCGGCAAAGTGCAGCTCGTAGGCGACGACCTGTTCGTTACGAACACCGAGCGCTTGTCCACAGGTATCGAAAAAGGCATCGGCAACTCGATTCTGGTTAAAGTCAACCAAATCGGCACGCTGACCGAAACATTCGACGCCATCGAAATGGCGAAACGCGCAGGCTATACGGCCGTTATCTCGCACCGCTCCGGCGAAAGCGAAGACAGCACGATCGCCGATATCGCGGTTGCGACGAATGCCGGCCAAATCAAAACCGGCGCGCCTTCCCGTACGGATCGCGTAGCGAAGTACAACCAATTGCTTCGCATCGAGGACGAGCTTGGCCGCGTAGCGCAATATGCGGGACAGAAAGCATTTTACAACTTGAAAAAATAATCGGGCTTAACCCGAAACGAGACGCTTATGCCGCCGTATTATGCGACATAGGCGTCTTTTTTGATGTATCGGAAAGTACACGCGGGAACGGCTCTAAACCTCCGTAAACGCGTCGCGCGATCCTCAACGCGTGATTGCGGCTCCATCCGGCTATATATGGGCTGTTTCGCACGGTTAGCGCATAGGATAGGATGTATGAGACAGGCTGCCGCATTCCCCGCAATGGGCTTGCGCAAGAAGGAGTGATTCCGTGGGCAAGTGGATGTTGACGATATTGATTCTGATCGGGTTGGCGCTGCTGACCCACTACCTTCCATTCTCGGATTTTTTCCGAAATCTCGATACGATGATTCACGAATCCGGCCATGCCTTGACTACGCTTCTGCTGCAAGGCAGCGTAATGGAAATCGAGCTGTACGTCGATCACAGCGGGGTGACCCGCAGTGCCGTTTCGCAGCCGTGGGCGATTATTCCGATTGCGCTGTCCGGCTACATGATGGCGTCGCTGTTCGCCTGGCTGCTGTTTGCGTTGTATGCCAAGGGCAAGCATAGGGCGGGGCTGATCCTGATGGCGTCGCTTGCGGCCTTAGTGCTGCTGCTTTTCGTGCGCAACGAGTTCGGCGTGTTATGGCTGATCGGTTTTCTGATCTTCACGATTTTGGCGATCGTGTTCGGAGGAAAAAACGTGGTCGGCAAATGGGTGTTTCTGATCGTGGCGTTTCTTACGCTGGAGGAGTCCGTTTTTGGACCGTTCTCGCTGGTCTACTATGCGCTTTCGCGTCCGGGAGGAGCGGGCGATGCAACCATTCTGAGCAATGAAACCCCCATACCGGCTCTCATTTGGGCGATATGGTTCACGCTATTTTCGCTCTGGTGCGCGAAGCAGGCGATTACGGCTTTTCTGGGCGGGAAGAGACGAACGGAGGGACCTTTGCGCTCGCGGGGATAGCGAGGGCAAGTAAGGCAAAAACACATATATTTTCGCCAATAAAGCTGACTATACGCGAGTCGCTCAACCTGTTATTTTGGGGAGGTAGCGGGATTTGAGTTTGCTGCTGACGATGCTGCGTTTCTTGCGAAACGCTTAAGGAGATGACAAGATTGAGTAAAATTCCGGTTGGATTGCAGTTGTACACGCTTCGCGAAGAGACAAAACAGGATTTTATCGGCACATTAAAAAAGGTTGCAGCGTTAGGTTACCAAGCGGTCGAATTTGCCGGCTATGGCGGCATTGAGGCTAAAGAGATGCGCAAGGTGCTGGACGATCTCGGCCTGCAGGCCATTTCCAGCCATGTCGGCATTGACGCATTAAACGGCGAGCTGGAGCAGCAAATCGTTTACAGCCAAGAGATCGGCGCCTCCTACATCGTATGTCCTTGGCTGCCGGGCGAAAAATTGAAGGAGCCGCAAGCGTTCGACGCGTACTGCGCGACCTTCCGTACGGCCGGAGAAGCGTGTAATGCCGCCGGCCTTACGTTTGCCTACCATAACCATGCGTTCGAGTTCGAGAAGGTAGACGGGCAATTTTTGCTCGATAAACTGTACGCATCCGTCAGCAGCGATCTGATGAAGGCGGAGCTTGATTTGTACTGGGTGCAAAAAGGCGGCTTGAACCCGCGCGACTACTTGCTTTCCCTGAAAGGACGCGCACCGCTCGTCCACGTCAAAGATATGACCGGCGATGAAAGCGGAACGTTCGCCGAAGTCGGCCATGGCATCATCGACTTCGCTTCTATTTTCAATGTTGCGGAAGAGGCGGGGGTACGCTGCTACATCGTGGAACAGGACCAATGCCAGCGTTCGCCTTTGGAAAGCGTTCAAATGAGCATTGAACACTTGAAATCGATCGGAATCGCCTAAATAAGAAGACCTCCGCCACCAGTATGGTCAAGACCCTTATTTGTGGACACTGTAAAAAGCCCTAGGCAACAAGCTGGCGTCGGTACTCAA
>NZ_QMFB01000054.1 GCF_003285015.1 Paenibacillus contaminans
CGCCGGAGCCAATAACGTTCATCACGACCAGCCTGCCGAACGGGAAAGCGGGGACGCCGTATGCCGTGACGCTCGAGAGCTCGGGCGGGATCGGGACGCGAAATTACTCTCTCGTCAGCGGCGGATTGCCGATTGGAACGGCATTCTCATCGGCGGGCGTTTTCTCGGGGACGCCTTCCGTGGCAGGCACTTACACGTTTACCCTGCGGGTAACGGACAGCCAGCCGGCAAGCGCCTCTCAAAGCTTCACCATCGTGATCGCCCCATAAGGCGAGCCGCTGCTGCTACCGACTTTGCTCCGCGGGTTATGACTCTCATGCAGAGCCCGTCATATACAAAAACACGCCTTGTTTGGCGTGTTTTTTTGCATAAAAAGAATTATTCTTGACCTCATCGTTTGCAGCGATGCGCTCTCCTGGCGCTGCCAGTTATGCTGTCGCTACCATCACTACTCTATCATTTTATAGCCATATGCATTGCTGCGACGCCGCCACTATAGCTTTTTACATCGACTTTGGAAAATCCCGATTCTAAAAACATTTGTTTAAGTACATGTTTATTGGGGAAATTACGAGCTGATTCTTGTAACCATGAATATTCATCATAACTTTTGGCAATAAACTTTCCAAGCAAGGGCATGATATAGCGAACATAAAAAAGGGAAAGCTGCCTATAACCGATTAATGTCGGTTGGGAGGTTTCTAAACAAACTACTTTTCCGCCCGGTTTTGTTACTCGATACATTTCCCGTAAAACGGTTGAATAGTCCGGTACATTTCTTAAACCAAAACCAATGGTTACATAATCAAATGAATGATCTTCAAAAGGGAGCTCCATGGCATTTCCTTGGATAAATGTAAGTTGCTTTAAAGCTTGCTGCTCTTGCTTCTCCTGTGCAATTTTGAGCATGTTTTTGCTAAAATCTAATCCAATTACTTCCCCGCGCGTTCCAATAGCATTTGCTAAAGCAATCGCCCAATCCCCAGTTCCAGTGCACACATCAAGTGCTTTACTTCCTTCTCTAACCTTCATCTGTTTCATGACATCTTGACGCCATGCGAGATGTCTCTTAAAAGTGATGATTGAATTCATCGAGTCGTATTGATTCGATATCTTTTCAAATACATGATGAACCCTTTCCATCTTTGTTTGTTCAGTCATGAAATCCCCCCTCTTCCACAAATACGATATCATGAAAATGTATCTTTCTATTTTAATATTAATCCCATACAATATAAAACTGCCGTCGTTTGCCCGCGAGCTGAGAATTCAAATATACCATAATGATTAACGATAAACGTAGAAAAACAAAAACGGCATCTCTGTCGTTGCCATTAACCGTTCTTAAGCAAAGCATCCGCTGCAGCTGGAGCGATGCGGGTTAGCAGCTTCAGGAGTTTGACTTTGCCGATGGCGACTTCAAGCCGGTCTCGGCGGTACGATGTCCAGAACTCTGCCGCCAGCTGTTGCGGAGTTATTTTTCCCCTTCCTCTTCCGCGAGTCATGTCCGTATCCACGATGGGCGGAATGATTTCGAACACCCGAATATTCGTCGTTTCCAGTTGATAACGCAAAGCTTTGGTAAAAAGATGCAATCCCGCTTTGGTTGCGCAATAAACGGGAGCGGATTTCTTGGGCACAAGCCCTAATCCGGAGGATACGTTAACGACTGCAGCTTGTTCGTGACGAGCGAGCAGCGGCAGCAATTTCGCCGTAAGCCGGATTGGCACGGCAAGATTAAGCGAGATCTCTTCCTCGATCCGGTCGAACGTCCCCGTTTTGTCAATTTCCATAAAGGAATAATTGTACTGAACGCCCGCATTATTAACCAGAACGCTTAAGCTTGGATGCTCGTCGTTCACTCTCCTGACCAGCAAATCCACTTCGTCCTCCGACTGAAGATCGCATGCATAGGCTGTAATCTCCGGATAGCGCGTCTTCACCTCGTTAAGCTTGCTCTCGCTGCGGCCGATAATGATGACCTTATTGCCGTTACGGACAAATTGCTCTGTCAGAGCGAGACCGATTCCGGAAGCGCCCCCTGTAATTAATACCGTATGATTGGATGTCTTCACAAAAAATCCCCCTTTCCTAATTATCAGTATAGATAGAAAGGAGGAAATTTCCTTAACCTAGGTTAAGCTTCGGCGAATGCGGCTTAACGCAACAGGCGTAATGCCCAGATAAGAGGCGACATGATATTGCGGGATTTGTCCCGATAGATGACCGTATCGCTCCAGGAACAGCAGGTACCGCGCTTCGGCCGATAGCAAAAGCAGCTCCCGTTCTCGGGTTTCTTTGTTGATGAACAACTGCTCGGCAATGATGCGCCCCAATCTCTCCCAACATACATGCCGGTCGTACAAAGCTTGAAAATCCTTGTAGCGGAATGTAATAAGCTCGCTGTCCGCCAGCGATTGCACGGAGAAATAGGAAGGCATATTCAGCAGCAAGGCGCTGTATGAGGCAACGAAGTCGTTTTTTGCGCAAAAGCTTTTGTTGAACTCCGCGCCGTCAGGCGTGGTATAGTACAGCCGAAATAATCCGCCGGCACAAATGCCGATCGAGTCCGTCCGTTCGCTGGCTTTGACGAAATGACTGTTTTTGGATATGGTCCGATGAGACGTCAGCGTCCGAAAATAGGCCCATTCTTCTGGCGGAATCGGCACTCTTTTTTGCAGCTCTTCATAGAGGGTTTCCCATGTCTTTTCCATATCTAGTAAGATTCGATACGTCGGGCATAATTCCTGTCGGATGGGAAACTTAAGCTTCCCCCCTTTCTTCCGGAGTATCTCTGTGAATCAAGCTTGCCGAAAGCAAACCGAAACCTAGAACGAGCGCCAGCAGAACGAATGTAATCAAGTAACTGTACGTTTTCATGAAATGAATGGATACAATCGGTCCAAGACTTGTTCCGGAAAATAAGATGAACGTATAAACCGAAACGGCAATCCCCCGCGACTTGCCGCCCAATTGACCGATTAACGAAACGAGGGACGGGACCGAGATCGCAATGCCGGCGACAAATAACACGCTCATGCCTATCAAAACAGGCAGACTGGAGAACATTCCTAAGGAGGCCAGGCCGACTATTGCTAAACATAATCCTCCGCGAAGCACCGGACGAACGCCAAACCGCTTCGCCAAATTCCCTGCAAACGGGGAGATCAGCATACCCAGCACGCCGATGGACCGAACGTAAAGAACTTCTTGTTTGCTCAGTCCGAAATCGGGACCGCTCAAATAATTGCCCAAAACCGTGTACATACTGACAAATGACATAAGCAGCACTAACGCGACCGCGTAGCTTAAAACGAGATTTTTTTGTGTAAATACGGTTCCGATTTGCTTAAGGGGCGCCCAAATGCTAACGTGCGCTTGCTGAATCTCCCCTTTCGGCAGCAGCCGCATGATCATAAGCGAAGTCGCTGCATAAACGGCGGCAAGCCAATAAAAAACCGTATTCCAGCCATATTGCTGACTAATCAGACTGCTTACCAATTGCCCGACGATCCCCGCAACCAGAAATCCGGTGCTTATAAATCCGATTGTCGTCACCCGCTTCTCCGCCGGGAACATTTCAACGGCATAGGCCAGGGCAACCGGCGAGAAAGTAGCTGCTGCAGCGCCTTGGACAAATCTTAGCGCAATAATCCATGCGAAATGATCGGCCATACCAAGCAGCAAAGTTATCAGCGTTAAAGCAATAAGTCCGATTAAAATGATTGTTTTGCGCCCATATTTATCGGATAACGCTCCGTAAATCAAACAACCGATCGCAAAACCAAGTGAAAATACGCTGCCTGTCGCCGCAGCTTGCGTTAATGTAATATTAAACATTTCAGCGAACAAAGAAATAAGAGGAATGGTTACGTATAGGCTTGACATGACCGCCATTCCAGACCAACAAAGTACAGCTGTCATAACGGAATAGTTTCTTTGATTCATGGTTGGACACCTCTTCTTTAACATATAAATTCGAGCTCATTTTGATTAGATAATCTAACTACATTCGTAAAAAAATTTATCTTCCCACCCCCAGTCTTTTTTCAATGCCGTCATTCAGTTTAATCAGTATTTTTTCCAGCACCTTTCGCTCCTCCGGTTCCATTTCGATGATGATCGAAGAGCAAACAGACCAGAATGCCGGTAAAACTTGATCGACCAATTGCCGGCCTTCGGACGTAATTTTGACATGAATCATACGGCGATCCAAATCGCTCGGCTCCCGGACAATCCAGCTTCTCTTCTCCAGCCAATCCAACAAAGCCGTTACCGAAGCGCGCCTGATACCCAGCCTGTCTGCAAGCGATGACGGAGTGACAAGCTCTCTGCCTTCATGCAGGGTAAGCAGCAGCAGCAAATCGAATTTGCTCTCGGTAATGCCGAACGGCGCTAAATCGAGATCAACCGCATCCAAAATGTTATCCCCAAGCCAAAGCATCAGCAATCCGAGATGTGCCGATTTGCGGTCCGTGCCTTTCGATGCGGTCTTGTCCATCAGCTCCAAATACGGCTTAACGCCTAATTTCGGCAGCTGATCGGGCGTATATTCCTTGTTGTTTTTTCTGCTCATGCCATCACCTTGCATTTAATTAGATTATCTAACTATAATTTAATATAACGGAATGATTTCGAGAATGCAACAACTTTATCATTTAGAAGCCTCGCCCACATCCTGAAAACTTCTCCCCCAACGTCAGCGTGACCATACCTCTAAAACTCCAAAATATTTTTCACCTCCAAAGACAAAAAACGCTCGGAAACCCGAGCGTTAAGCATTTATTCATGATGATGCTAGAGACGGACTATTCATCAGCGCTTAGCCGCACTATGTCCGACGCATATAAGCACGTACCGTGATGGGGGCAAAAATCGCCACAATGACAACAGCTCCGATGAGCGAGATAACAAGATCCCAACCTACCGTTCCGGAGTTGGCAAGCTCCCGGACGGCAGAGACTAGGTGCGAGATCGGATTGATGTTAACGAACCACTGGAGCCAATCGGGCATCGTTTTAACCGGCACGAAGGCGTTCGATAGAAACGTCAGCGGAAACAGCACGATCATCGAAATCCCTTGGACGCTTGAAGCCGTACGGGCAATGACGCCGAAAAAGGCGAATATCCAGCTAATCGACCAGGAGCAAAAAATGACGAGAAGCGCAGCGATGGCCACGTGTTCCAATCCTCCGTCGGGCCGATAGCCCATTATATATCCCATGGCAAAGGTGAGCACCGTTGCAATCGTATACCGGACGGTGTCCGCCAGCAAGGCTCCGGCCAATGGCGCTATGCGCGCAATAGGCAGCGACTTGAATCGGTCGAACACGCCTTTATCCATATCCTCGCGTAATTGCACGCCGGTGACGATTGAGGTTGTGATAACGGTTTGGACGAGGATGCCGGGAATGATGACGGGCAAATAACTCTGCACGTCTCCGGAAATAGCACCGCCGAAAATGTAAGTAAACATCAAGGTGAAAATGATCGGCTGGAGCGTTACGTCGAACAATTGCTCGGGGGTGCGGCGAATTTTCAGCAGTCCTCTATAGGCCATCGTCAACGAGTTGCGCACCGACTGGCCGAAGCTCGTGTAGTTTTTCAACTGCCGATCCATGCCCGGCTTCATGACAGCACTTTTCATATGGTTACCTCCTCCGCTTTGTTCGATTCAAATGACTCCGGTGAAGAGCCCTCCTTCACTCCATGGCCTGTGATCGTTAAAAATACCTCGTCAAGCGTCGGCTTCTGCACGCTCATCTCGGTCAAGCGAATTCCCGCTTCGCGGAGTGCGATAAGCAAGTCCGTGACCTTATCCGTGTTCGCCATAGGAGCAGTAATCTTACCGGCTTCATCCGACACGGCCGACTGGATGTTAAGCACCTGTTCGACGGTCAGTCGGGCAATTTCGAGGTCCTGCGTATTTTGGACTCGTAATTGCAACGACGAAGTGCCGACCGATGCTTTCAACTCATCCACAGTCCCCTCTGCGACGACGCGGCCATGATCGATAACGGCGATCCGGTCTGCCAGCTGATCCGCCTCTTCGAGGTACTGCGTTGTCAGCAGTACGGTTGACCCCGTCTTCACAAGCCGGCGGATCGTATCCCACATCTGCGCGCGCGTGCGAGGGTCCAGCCCTGTAGTCGGCTCATCGAGGAAGATGAGCGGCGGCTGCGCAATGAGGCTGGCAGCCAGGTCCAGACGGCGGCGCATGCCGCCGGAGAAATTTTTCAACGGCCGCTTCGCCGCCTCCGTCAAGCCGAATTCCTCAAGCAGCTCTTCCGATTTACGCCGAGCCTCTGCGCGGCCTAACCCGAGCAGCCGGGAGAAAATAACCAGATTCTCGGTGGCGCTAAGCGACTCGTCGACCGATGCGTACTGACCGGTCACGCCGATCAATTGACGAACGATTTGCGACTCCTTCACCGCATCGTGACCGAAAATTCGCGCCGACCCCGCATCCGGCCGAAGCAAAGTCGCCAGCATACGAATCGTGGTGGTCTTGCCGGCTCCGTTCGGACCAAGCACACCGTAAATCGTCCCGGCGCGCACATTCAAATTCACGCCGTCCACCGCGCGATTTTCGCCAAAAACTTTGACGAGCCCGTGTGCCTCAACGGCCCAATCACCGTTGTCCGGGGCCTTTCTGCCTTTGTTTACATGGTTCATTTCAATTCCTCCCCTGAAATCGTCTATTAGTGATGGTAACTTACATTTATAAACTGAATGTAAATAATGGGGAGCCCGCCTCACGTTCTCCGCCAAACGCAAAAAACACGCCAAAAAGCAGCGTGTTTTTGCATGTAACAAATATATATAGCTTACAACCCCAGCTTATGACCTTTCTCCAGCCGAACGATCTGCTTCTCGCCGTCGTCAGCCAATTCCCGGAACTGATCGATCGTTTCGCGCATTTTAGGCAGCGCTTCCTGCTTGTAGGTGCTGATGGAATCCAAAGCAGACAACACATCGGCAAAAGCTTGTTTCAGCGTTTCAACCGAAATGTTCGTTTGGAGCGATTGTTTATGGATTTCGGCTCCTTGATTTTTTAGCATTCTGGACGTGCCGGCAATCAGATCGTTCGTCGTTTGGTTCAATAGCTCGATCTTTTTCAGTACAATCTTCTGATTGTACAGTGCGCCGGCCACCGTTACGGATATCTTTAACGCGGATATCGTTACATTTTTCGCCCTGTCTACCCCGCGAATCAGTTCTTTGTTATTTCTGATAACCACCTCGATTGCCATAATCCCCTGTTGGTTGACGACAAGCATCTGCTGCAGGTCCATAACCCGTTGACGCAGAGGGAACAGCACTTCTTCGGTAATGAACCGGATCTTGTCCGGATCTTCGTCCCTCAGCTTTGCGGATTCGATTTGCGACTCGATCGATTCGTCCATCAAAGTCCCAAGCTGAATTTCTTTTTGAAGCTTCTTGGTCAAATCCCGAAGCGTCTGCTGCTCGATCTCGAGTGTAGTGTTATCGTTTTTGAGCGTCGACTTGCCCTTATCCAACGAGACAACGATATCCGCGATGACGGAATCGGCTTTTTGGTACTTAAGGAAGTAGGCCCGCAGCGGGTTAAACAGCTTGCCCAGGAATCCGCTTTTGGCAAAATCGACCAAGCTCGGATCCAAATCCTTCAGCTGAATGTGCAGTTCAGTTAAACCTTTGGCCACTTGACCGCCCTCATCGCCCGTTTTGGATAGATTCCCTACCGAAACCTGAAGCAAGGAATTTTTCTCCGAAGACGATCTCATCGTGTTGAGACCGAAGGCTTCGATGGATTGCAAAATCTCTCTGCGCTTCTCAAGCGACTCGACATCGAGCGTCATGATCGTGGCGACATTGGAATCCGCCACTTCTTTAAGCTTTGCAAGCTCCTCGGGCACAGGCTTAACCTCTTGTTCGATCGCTGCCTTAATCTCGGCTGGACTCGCCACTTCCATCGAAAATGACATGGTACTCCTCCTTCGGTTTTACGTTACATTTGAACGTTAAACAAGTTTCCGATCTTATAAATAACATCATCCGTATCGGCATTGATGCTGGCCGCTTCATTGATGCTCGATATGCTTTGAAGCGCCTTAATGTTGGCATTGTACCCGATCGTATAGATGGGAACCTCGTAGTGCTCGATTAACCCCTTGATATCCTTCAACGAATAGCCCTCATTCGTCTCGCCGTCGCTCAAGACAAAAATAATCGGTTTTACATTCGGGTTAACCGCTAATTCATCTTGGAGCATTTTCAACGCCACAACAATGGCATCGAAGGTAGCCGTACCTCCGCTGGCTTGGAGACTATTCACCGCACCGACGAACATGGACTGCTGGTTCGTGTCGTATTTTCCGATAGGTAAATTCATGGATACGGCGCTTGAATAAGAGACAAGACCGATACTGTTGTCTTTACCTAAGTACTTTTGCCCCTTCAGCAAGGACTCCTTCAAACGGTTCAGCGGCTGGCCCGCCATACTGCCGGAAACATCCGCTACAAACACGGCGACTATAGGCTTATTGCCGTTTTTCTTTTCTTTCCACAATTTCTGCGCTGACGACAGAAGGCTGCCATCCGCTACGGCAAGCTCCGACTTGTAGTCTTCTAGATTGTTAAAGCCCTTTTCCTTCGCCGATTTTTGATATTTATCCTGTGCGACAAAGTCCGCAAACTTTTGGATAATGTCTAACTTCGCCTGCGGCAGATCGCCTAGAGCATACAATGGACTGTCATGCCTTACGCCAAAAGGAGTGAAAACATAACCGCCCTTCAAGTCGGCAGCATTGGCATATGTTTGATACTCCAGAACAAACCCGTCAAGCATACCCGACTTTGCCGCATCGCGCATCTGTATTGTTGTAGAAGCAATAAACGGAACGTTAGCTTGGAATTTCTCAAACCCTTGAACGGCCTTTTCTCCCAATATATTGGAGCTGTCGAAAGCATTGAGAGCTGTCAGAAGGAGGTTTAAGCCTGTAGAGCTGGCAAAGGGATCCGTATACCCCATCGAAAACTCGTTATTTGCTATCGCTTCGGTAACGGTTTTGACATTCACGGTTCCATAAGTACCTACTAAGGCGTCGTATTTGGCTTTGGCAATGACGATGCCGGGAACGTTGCCGACGAGACGATTGGTTACAAGCTGCGTCTTGACGCCGCTCGCCTTAACCATTTCGCCCCATAGCTCGTTTGAAGGCGTGAAGGCATCCGGCACATACTTACCGGATTTGATGTAGTCCGCGGCCGTACCTGAAGCGATATTGCGAACCAAAACGGAAACGGGTTTCCCGTCTATGGTGATATTCGCCTGGTTGAACTCGGTCGCTACATCCGTCAACCACCCGTCGACACCGGTACCCGACTTTTCGGTGGATGAAAAAATCTCCACGTATTGATTCGTCGTGTTTTTTACGGTTACCGGGAATTTGGAGATATCCGGCAGCGACTCCGCAACATCGATCGGGTTGAGGTCGATCTGTCCCTTTAAAGGCGGCTCAGCAGTTACTGTGATATTGGAGTAAAGCTTGCTTAATTTCTTAGCCGCATCTTCCGAAGACACTTCGGCTTTGGATTTCCCCAAGTTGGAGGTCAGATTTACCCCCAAATACACAAGCGCGAAAACCAATACCAAGATGACGCCTGATAACAGGAAGAACTTGCCCTTCTTTGCCAAACCTAGCACCTCTCACTGTTTATAATATTTGGTTTGCTTAATTAACGAGTCTATTTCCTGCATGCAAGCCATATTTTCAATATCCCCCGGCTCAAAACTATCCAAGCGGGATATTTCCAGCAGCAGCTTATCCAGCTTCAACAAGATTTCCTCATTCGTGCTTAGAGAATCTTTCATAAAAGTCAGAAAATCATTGTAGAGATTAGTCTTTTCTTGAAGAAGCTCTTGAGAAAACGCCGTTGATTTTTGGCCCCTGATACGCTCAAACTCCGCCTCGTCAAAAACATGGAGTCTGTTCAGCATACTTCTGACGTTAAGATAAAATAGCTTCTCTATTTCCTTAATTACGGAAGCAAACTTCTTGTAACTTAACTCAGCCGGGTCGAATCTCTGCAAGAGGACATGTAACAAGGTATCGTTCTTTTTGCTTAATCGCTCCATCTGGTCTAAAGCGAGATTGATATCGCCCTCCAAGGATTTTACGCGTCTGTAGCGAGTCAAAGCTTCCACGTAGTCTTCGCGCGTACTGATTTGCTTAACCGGTAAAGCAACCGGCTGTTTAAATAACAAGACGTAGCTCCCGTATAGCATCGCAAGCGCACTGGCGAACAGCAATGTCACTCCGATTGCCGTTTCAAGAGCATCTCCACCTATCTCAACCCCTAGAAATCCGGGAGAAAGCACGAGGATATTTAAAATCGCCACACCTACAAGCAGTCCTGCTAGTTTTATGTACTTTGTGCCAGTCAACTTTTACACCTCCTCTGCCCCCCACAAGGAAATACGTCCAGATTATAAATATGTGGCGCCTCTTTTGAATGTGAATCCGCGCTTCCATATCTTGCAAGAAACTCGTGCGTACTATGGACATTCGACATATTTCCTCATTTTCCTTTTTATAACTACTTTTCTTACCATGGATTATGCGAATGAAATCGATAACGTACAGACATGCCTGCCTGGAAAAAAACAAAATAAAAAAACGGCATTTCTGCCGTTTGTGCTCTTGAGGAAAAATCTGTTCTCGACGATTATAAGACTTTACGGCATTCCGTCATTGAATGCCCCCGCCAATTGCTCCAGCTTGCCTATGTCGAGAATGATTATTTTCTTTTTGGTGATCGTTATCGCTTCCTGAAGCTGCATATCCAGCAGCACCTTCGTTACGGTTTCCCGCACCGTTCCCGTCAAGTCGGCAATTTGCTGATGCGTCAGCCGGATATCGATGGCGATGCCGCCTTCTTTCCGAAGGCCGTGCTTCTCCGTCAGCCGCAGCAATCCTCTGGCAATGCGGGTACGCGCATCAAGTGTAGTCAAGTCGGTGATGAATTCGTTGGCTCGCCGTAACCGGTCCAGGGCCGCCTGCAAAATACGTATAGCGATTTGAGGACTCTTATTGATAAGCGATAGAAAGTCGTGGCGCTTCAGCACGAAAAATGTCGACGGTTCCATCGTTTTGGCCGATGCGGAACGCGGATATTGTTCTTGCAGTACGGCCATTTCGCCGAATAAATCGCCGAAGCCCAGGATTGCCAAAATAATTTCCCGCGAATCGTCCGTGCGATATATTTTAACGGCGCCCGATTGTATAAAAAACAGCTCGTTGCCTTCGCCGTATTCCTGAAAAACATCGACGCCCCGCTCATACTTTCTTTCCATAAACAGCGTCGACAGCTCATCCAAATCTTGCTGGTTCAGATCCTTGAAATATGGAAGGCCGTCTAAAAAAAACTTCATATCCTGCATAGCTTGACCTCCCCTCCACTTGGTTCTGTATTGCTTGCATAAGGATGTGAATAGCGGATAATCGGACTTACCGCCCCTCCCGAAAGAAAGGGTACTATGCCGGAGAATTTTGCATTTGACGAGCGAGCGCAACTGTTCTTGTACGCCGTTTGACCAAAAGCTGGAATGTAATTACCAATTCATATCTACTATTATAGCATCCAACTCTGGGAAATCCCACCCAATCGATCGTAAACAAATCTCACAAGGTAGAATCATCGCCGTAAGTAAAAAAGAAGAGCCTGAATCGCGTGGATTCAGGTTCTTCCTTTATTTAGAAACGATAGCGCTTATCGGTATCCAACCACTTCTTGAACAAACCTTTCCAATGCGGAGACGTTTGTCATGTTTTTGTTGCAGACGCCGCTATCCACGCATACATAGTTGCCGATCGCCTTATAGTAGTCGGGCGAGGCGTTTACCGGCTTCATCCTGGTAACGGCAGTAAATAACGCAACTTCTTCATGCCGATTGCATAAAAAGCATACGCCTTTATTCGTCGGCGTGAATCTTCCTTCGATGCCGATGAATTGGCCGTTCAGCGGATAAACGAGGAATAGTCGATTCGTCGCGATATCGTTCCAGCCCAGATAAGTGATATAACGGTAGTCGATAGCGGTTAAATCGGGAACCTTCAGCTTTTTGGTTTTGGGAAACAGCTTGTTAAGCATCTTTCCCGTAACCGGTGAAAATTCCGTCATATAAGGTTCCAGCGAATGCAGATAATGCTGGAATTGTTCCTCTGTACGTATCGCCGAAATATTATTGAGCAATTGAAGTTGAAGCTCTGTCGCGTCCGGGAACGCTTCAATAATTTTCATCTGAGCGCTATATCTTACCGATTCGACCACTTTCGGATCGGTAACTGTATGAAAAGCCTTCTGCAGCAAAGCAGCCTGCTTTTTGATTAGGTTATATTGATGGTTTCTAATAAATGGAGTACCCACTGTCTTCAGCCCCTTATTTTAATAAAAACAAAAATAAGTGCGAAGCCATTATTAGAAACGATATCGTCTTAATTTGGGCGACATTGTACTATCGCAGTCCGCCCATGCAAAGTATCGCCCTAAGTGTAGGCTTCGCATGAGCTGCTTCTTAATTCGGCAATATGATTTGCCATTCCTATCGCCCTCCGTTCACCAGCATTATAAAAGAAGTACAACCTGCTCCGCAATTGCTTAAATGATTATAGTGAAAGTTTCGTAAGCTCTCCCCTAGCAGACGCTTCACTGCTCCAACTCCATCCATAATTCGAGAAGCGCATCCAGTTTCGCTTGAGTCTCTTCGCGCTTGCTCCAAATTTCCTGAAGCTGAACGGTATCGCCGGTACCGCCTAGGTGATCCAGCTTTTCATCTTCTCGTGCCAGCTCCGCTTCAAGCGCTGCAATCTCAAGCTCTATTTGCTCGGCTTTCCGCCCGTTTGCTCGTGCCGTACTGCTCCCGTCGGCCTTTGTGGAACTCTGCCGATCACGAAAAGCCGACTGGTTCGATTCCTTCTTAGCATCGTACCGCCGATTGTTTTCCTGTGTCGGGCGCTCCCCGCACTTCTCCTTGTAATCGTCGTAATTGCCGATATAACTCGCGATCCCGCCTTCCCTTAATTCCCACACCCGCTTCGCCAGACGATTGACAAAATACCGGTCATGGGAAATCGCCAATATCGTTCCCGGAAATTCCTCCAGCGCCTCCTCAAGCGCTTCGCGCGAAGCGATATCGAGATGATTCGTAGGTTCGTCGAGCAGCAGCAAATTCGGCTTGCGTCTCACAAGCAAGGCCAGCCGCAAACGCGACCATTCGCCGCCGGAGAGCATTTGCAGAGGCTTGAACACCTCAGCTCCGTAAAATAAATATTTGGCCAGCACGTTTCGCGCTTCGCCTTCCTCAAAGGCGCCCTCTGTGCGGAAATAGTCCAGTACCGTAAGCTTACTGTCGCTGGTCGGCTCTTGCTGCGCCAAATAACCGATCTCTACCCGCGAGCCTTGCTCGATCACTCCTTCATCCGGTCCGATAACACCCAGGAGCAGCTTGAAAAGCGTCGTTTTTCCAGAACCGTTATCCCCGAACAGCACGACTTTCTCACCGTAGACCAAACTGCCTGCTGCCCCGTCTAAAATCATTTTTGTGCCGAAACGTATCCTTACGCCATCAAAGTCGAGCACCTTCCGACCGGAACGGTCCTGAGGGGTCATCGAGAAATCGGCTGCTTTCTGCTCTAAAACCGGACGTTTTATCGGATCTATCTTCGCCAGCGCTTTTCGCATCGAAGCCGCTCGCTTGAAAAACTTCTCGTTGTCACCGTTCCGTCCCCATTCCTCAAGCTGACGAATCGTTTCTTTCATTTTTTTGATCGTTTTCTGCTGTTCCTGGAACTGCGCGAACTGCTGCAGAAGCCGTTCTTCCTTCTCCTTCATATACCCGCTGTAATTGGTCAAATACGTGAAAGCTTCACCGTCTTCCACTTTAATCATTTTTGAGCATACGACATCGAGAAAATAACGGTCATGCGAGACAATCACACATGCGCCTTCATAACGCATAAGGAACTTCTCCAGCCACTCTATCCCTTTGAGATCGAGATGATTTGTCGGTTCGTCCAGAAGCAGTAAAGCCGGCCGGGTGACAAGCTGGGACGCAAGAAGGACCCGTGTCTTCTCTCCGCCGGACAAACTCCCGAAGCGCCTCCGGTCATTGCTTCGATCGATTTGCAAACCGCTCGTCACTTGATCGATCGTCGTGTCCATCTCATAGCCGCCATTCTGCTCGAACCGCTCTTGCGCCAAAGCGTACATCTTGAGAAGACGTTCCATCGATTCGGGGCTGCCGGCTGTATCGGCGCTTGACATCTGCCGCTCAATATCCGACATTTCCCGTTTGACGGTCATCAAATCGTGAAAACCGTATGCCAGCACTTCATATACGGTCAGCTCCTCGAACTCGGAAGGAACTTGCGGCAAATATCCGATCCGCAAATCCTTTTTGACGCTGAGCGTCCCTTCGTCCGCCTGGTCATGGCCCGAAATTAATCGGAGCAAAGTCGATTTTCCGCTTCCGTTGCGGCCGATCAAACCGGCCTTATCATGATCTTGAAGCTGGAATGTTACTCCGTCCAAAACAAGGTTTGCCGCATGGTATTTCTTTATCTGTTGAACGTTAACGATAATCATTGTAAAAGCCTCCTGGTTTTTAGGAAGACCCCGCCGCAAGTTCACAAGGATAAATCGGCTTCGCCGCCCTAAACGCTTTCGAAAAAAGCGACTTCGTAAGCAGATGCTTACGGACTGGCGCGGTTACCGAGGCTGAAAGCCGCTTTCGCGACATACTTTCTGATAAACCAAAAAGAGCCGCGGCAACAAGCCCGCGGCCCTCTGGATGTGAAGCTTTATCCGTTGTGGCTAAGGTAGGCGTCTTCTCGCGAATGGTAAAACGTATGACCGTTATTGGACAGACTGATCCCGTTCGCGAAAAATACATGAACAATGCCGGCACAAGCTATCGGCAGCTGGCTGATCCGGCTATTGACCAATTCGTGATTCACCTACCTCACCCCCTTTGCATGAATAGCATGAATATATCATAAATCATGTCGCACTGGCAAATTTATTAGGACATCCGGGTTTAAAGCAAAAAACACGCCGGCTGTCGCGTGTTCTTGCTTCAATGCGCATATAAAGTCGCGATAATGGCTTCTTTGTTCCCGTATTTCCCGTATTAGCCGGTAAATTCTTGAACCCACTCTTTGTTATAGTAAGCTATGCCGATTTGCGTAAAGCCGCTGTTCAGGATGTTGGCCCTGTGTCCGGGACTGTTCATCCACTGATTCATTACTTCCGAAGGGCTTGACTGGCCCTTGGCGATGTTTTCACCTGCGGAGTTATAGGTAACCCCGAACGATTTCATCATATCGAATGGAGAACCGTAAGTCGGAGACTGATGATCGAAATAATTGTTGTTGTACATATCCTGCGCTTTAGCCATGGCTACTTTTGAGAGCTTGTCGTTCATGGTAAGAGGCTTCAGACCCGCCTTCGATCTTTCTTGATTGACGATGTCAAGCACTTGCTGCGCATATTTGGCCGAATCGCCCGATTGCTGCGGACTCGCCGGCTGCTGAGGTTGCTGCGGTTGTTGCGTTTGCGTTTGCGGTTGCTGCGGCTGCGGCTGAGTTTGCGGCTGCTGCGGTCGCGGATTTGCAGGATTCTGCGGACTGACCGGCATCGGATATAAGGATCGATCTACCGGATTTTTAACCTGATCATTAATGCGATTGAACCAATCCATCCAATTGGAAGCGTCGATTGGCATTTGATTGGCCGTGATTTTCCCGTCTTCCGCTGTAGATAAGGATGATGCCTGCGTTAAATTGGACATTTCCGAAGCTCGGTTGGATTTCATCTCAACCCTTGTTTGATCTGGAACCGACTGCTTTTTTGTAACATGATTATTGCTTGTACAACCTGCAGCGACTAAAAGTGCGGCAATTACGACCATTTTCTTAATGACGAATACCTCCCTTTGACTGAAGTATTGGTGTTATCGAACAAAGTTTTTGCATTGCGGCTTTGGTTTATTCGAAATCGGAATATGCAAAGCGAGGCCAGGCTTCCCCTTTTTAACAATCCGCATAAAAAAATAAGAAAAACCGTCCGGAAATCGCGGACGGTCCTTTGGTGCATGGATATACGTTTGCGCGTGGGGGAGGTAGTGGGTTGGAGCTTTCAACCGCTCTTGAAATCGTGTGATCTGGAATTGGTTTTGCGGGTATCACACGATTTCAAAGGCGGCACGTAAACTTTGCAGCCCCAACCCACTACCTCTTCTCTTCTTTGTNACGTAAACTTTGCAGCCCCAACCCACTACCTCTTCTCTT
Source organism: Paenibacillus contaminans (assembly GCF_003285015.1). Classification (GTDB taxonomy): domain Bacteria; phylum Bacillota; class Bacilli; order Paenibacillales; family NBRC-103111; genus Paenibacillus_V; species Paenibacillus_V contaminans. Next base: position 16,332 of record NZ_QMFB01000054.1, read on the forward strand.
CTTTGTTGCTTTCCCATCACGTCTTTTCCAAACCGCTCCCCGATCGATCACGGACGGTTCTTTTTACTGTGTGCGCATTGACATTTTTGCGTTCAGTTTTTGCCCACTTGAAATCGAGTAAGGCTTCCTTTCCTTGCCTGTAGTCCGAAAACGCCTCCTTGCCGGCGGTAAAGGCTTCCTTTCTCCGCTTGCAGTCCGAGAACGCCTGCTTGCAGCAGGTATTTTGCTCGGCACCATACTTTTATTTATGATCGCCATGATTCACGGTGATGATTACATTTCCTTTTTTATGACCTTTATCTACGTAAGCGTGAGCTTCGCGAATTTGTTCAAGCGGATAACATCTGTCAATAACGGATTTTAACTTGCCCGATTCGATAAGCCCTTTAAGAAAAACGATATCTTCCATCAGCTCCTTAGCTACCCCCTGGCCTTCAACCGACACAAATTTCCCGTTCGGAGCCAGCGCTTTCCTGCAGGCGGATTTCGAGGTTTTTCCTACCGCATCGAAAATGATATCGTATTGGTTTCCTTTTGCCGTAAAATCCTCGATCGTGTAATCAATAACGTGATCGGCTCCCAAAGACCTTACTAATTCCAAATTTGACGTACTGCAAATGCCGGTAACTTCCGTCCGGAAGTGCTTGGCAAGCTGTACCGCCGAAGTGCCTACCGATCCGGAGGCTCCGAAAATAAGAACCTTTTGACCGTTCCGGATATTGCCCTTCCTTAGAAAATGCAATGCGGTCGTCCCTCCGAAAAAAACGGCGGCGGCTTCTTCATACGTTATGTTATCCGGCTTGACGGCCAGTAGTCCGTCTTCCGGCAAACAGATATATTCGGCATAACCGCCAAAACGCATCCCGGTAAACGCAAAAACCCGATCCCCATTTTTATACCGCTTCACATCGCTTCCTATCGCCTCGACTTCTCCGGACAGTTCCACACCGAGTACCGGTTTTCGCGGTTTCCGGAAGCCCAGCACGATTCGCATGGGAAACCAATATATAATCGGACTGACGAATCCTCGAACCCGGCAATCGCCGCTTGTTACGGCAGTCGCATGAATTTTAACCAATATTTCGTTTTTCCCGGGTCTGGGCTTTTTGATCTCATGCAGCTCCAGAACATCAGGGGACCCGTATTTTGTGCATACAACTGCTTTCATGGGGTTTCCTCCAAACCTCATATTTGCAATTAGTATATATCCCGCACATGGTTACAATATAGATACTTAAGTATGGTTTCAAAAATGCCGTTTATAATAAACCCAGGCTGCGGGCGCGCGCAACAGCTTCGGTGCGTCTTTTGACCTGAAGCTTGTCGAACATATTCCGGTTATATCCCTTAACCGTACTCAGTGCGAGGAACAGCCGCTCCCCGATCTCATGATTCGAAAAACCTTGGGCGATAAGGCGCAATATTTCCAGCTCCCGCTCGCTCAATGGCTCAATAAGAGCCTTGTCGTTTTGGTCGGGATGCGGTTCGGATTTACCCTTGCTTTCCAACCCCTCGGCTTCGCATAACGCCAGCAATTTTGCCCTATAATCGGACTTCATGTCCTGCGCCGCCGCTTCGCGCAATAGCTTTTCCATCCGGCTCCCTTCATCTATAAAGATCCGAATGAAGCCGCCGGGCTCGGCTATCGTTAAAGCGTCCTGCAGCAGATTCACAGCCTTGAACGTTTGGCCATGCGCATACAAAGCGGCCGCCAGCAAAACCGTTGTCTTGAGCCGTTCATCCTTCAGGCCTTTTGCGTCGGCTTGTTGTCTCGATGCTTCCAAGATCGCCGCCGCTTTTGCCGTGTCACCTCGAGCCAGATGCACCCTGGCCTCGCAAATAGGAAGTTCATACTTAATCGCCAGGCGGGAAGCTTCAGGCAAATTGTCCTGTTGAAGCAAAACAAGCACATGTACGGCTGCGATTTGGGGCTGCAGGTGCACGAAATGTTGCCGGCCGGCGAAAAAATCGGCTTTAGCCAACATTTCAGCCGCTCCCTTTACGTCTCCCCGCGTTAACTGAAGACGGGCGAGAAACACCTCGCCTGCCGTGACCCGATCCGTATTTTCCAGCTGCTTCGCCAGCTGCGTGCTCAATTGTCCATGCCGCTCGGCAGCATCCATGTCGTTCCATTCATAAAAGATGCGGGCTAACCCCAGATGCGCTTCGCTTGCGGCCGGAAACGGCGGATTTCCTGCCATTTTCAGAACGGAACGATAGGACTCCGCCGCTTCATGAAGCTGATTATCCGATTCCTGTATACTCCCGACGCCGAGTGCAGCCATGATCGCGATCAAGGCGTGGCCGATTCGCCGGCTGCTCGATAAGGCTTCTGCATACGCCCTGCCTGCCGCGATTCGATCCCCTTGAAGCTGATAAGCATACCCCTGTGCCCATGTCGTAGCCGTGCGGACAGGCAGATTATTCGGATGCAAGTACTGGAGGGCGCGCCGCGACTCGCTCATAATCGTCTCCGCCTGATGCTGGCTGACAGCCTGCGCAGCGCGTATGGCGGCAATATGTCCGATCAGATCGCGGGATTTGTCATCTAAATGTTTGCCTTCAAGGGCTTGCTCGGCAGCAAGCAGCTTCCGCTCGACTTCGGCCGTTTGGCCCGTCATCAGCATTCCGGAAGCGTACATCACCCATAATGAAGGTCTCGCATCGAGCTCTTTTTTGGGCAAAGCATGCAGCCAATTCATGACGGGAACCATTTCTCCGCGAAAGAGCAAAGGCATCCCTTCTCCCTCCGCCAGTCGAGCGGCACGTTCCACATCGCCCGCGGCTGCGGCATGATGGAATGCTTCCATTTCCAAACCGCTGCCTTCATACCATTCGCTGGCACGTATATGTAATTCCGCCACGCCTTTCTCACCCAAACTTCGAAGCAGCCGATTCCGCAGCAGATCGGCAAAAAGATGATGGTAACGATACCAGCGTCTCTCATCGTCCAAAGGAATGATGAACAGGTTGGCATGTTCGAGATACTCCAAACGTTCTTGCCCCGAATCGGCAGTATCGCCTTCAATCCCGCCGTCCTTGCGAAGGACTGCATCGCAAAGCGCTCCGCACATCCGATCGAGCATCGAAGTGCGCAGCAAGAAATGTTGTATGCTTGCCGGTTGCCGCTGTAGCACTTCTTCAACGAGGTAATCGACTATAAGATGATGGCTTCCGGTAAAAGAGCGGATAAAGCCGGCTCCGTCTTGATGCCCCTGCAAGGATAGCGCGGCTAATTGCAGTCCGGCAATCCAGCCTTCAGTGCGTACTTCAAGCATGGCGATTTCTTCCGTGGAAAGATTGATGCCCATCGTATGGCTAAGAAATGCTTCGGCTTCCGGATAAGTGAACCGCAAATCGCCGGCGCGCAGCTCGGTCAGCTGGTTTCTGGCACGCAGCCGGCCCAGCGGGAGTTGAGGATTTTCGCGGGAGGCAACGATCATATGCAGCTGCGGCGGCGAATGTTCCAGCATAAAAGCGATAATGTCATCAACCGGTTTGGATGCAATCGTATGGTAATCGTCAAGCACAAGGACGAACTGATGCGGGATAACGGCAGCTTCATTGAGCAGAACGGTTACTATCGACTCGATCGGCAGCGGCTGAGAAGCTTGCAGCGACGCCAATATGCCATCCGTGTTCGCTCCGACCGTCTGCAAAGCGGCGCAAACGTAAGTCAAAAATCGGGCAGGGGGTTTATCTTTCTCGTCCAGCGACAGCCAAGCGGCCGGGGTGCTGCAGGCGGAAAGCAGCTCGCTGACAAGCGTCGTTTTGCCAAAGCCGGCGGAAGCCGTAATGAGGGTCAATTTGCGGTGCAGTCCCTCATTCAGCCGCTCGACCAATCGCGGGCGGAGAACGATGTTCGGGCGAAGAGAAGGAACATAAAGCTTGGTGGATATTATGGACGTGGACATCGGTCATAACCGCCGTTCTGCACCTTAAACCACAGTGCTTTATCGATATTATTATGTTCGACGGTTTGTCTTTTTTTCCTTTTCGCTTACCGGCTTAACCGGTATAATCCGCTCCAATAAAATACGAAAACCACGTCCGTCGGACGTGGTTCGTGGCCTATTGCAAATCGATGACTCTACCGGTAATCATGCCTTTCTCATCTCTGGAAAATTGAAGCGCCAAATATTTATCATCTGTCCCGCTAAAGTGGACGGAGTCCGAAAATCCTGTCTGGCCTTCCGTAAACAGCGTTTCCGGAGAAAGCGTTACACGCCAATCGTCATACTCATAGGTGAAGCTCCCATTTTTATCGAAGGACACTTCCTTGACGGATTCGGGGATGACTGTGCCTTCGGGTATTTTCCTCTTCAAGTCTTCGATGTGCTTCACAAGCTCCGCTTCGGCATCATCGACAGGGGCGGCCGATTCGGAATCTTTGCCGGAAGCCGGTTCCTTCAGCAGCTCCTTCAGATAAGCCTCGGCCTTGGAGGGATCAGCTTTGGCTTTATTCAGAGGCAGATCGAACACGATGGAGCTCCCCTTATAATCGCTTTTCGGGCTTATTTCGCCTGTGGCTTCGTTATAGGCAAAAGCTTCGCTGTTATAAAAGCTGCCGCCGCTGCTGATTGCGAGATACACCCCTCTATCGGCGAACATTTCCACGTCGTCGCATTCAATCAGTCTGTACATGACCCCATCCATAACGAATTCGCCGTAGCCGCCCTTCATCGTCATGATGTTCACCTGCCATGGCTTCTGGCCTTTGATGAAAGGCGAAACGAAAAACGGATCTTTGCCGTATTCCGGATCGCTTGTTTTCGGCATCGGCGCTCCGTCTTGTCTGGCGACGGATACGACGGCATAAGTTCTGTCGGGATTTATGTCCTGCGGAGAGCTTTCCAGCTCTCGAAGTCCCGCCCCCGAGACAATGCCGTGCAAGGTAAATTGATAGTCGCCGGAAGCGACGGATCGATTGATTTCTATGGCGTCTCCGCCTTCAAAAGCTTTGGCGAGACTGTTTTCCCCCAGATGCTCGGCAACCTGCTTGGAGCTAAAAAGCTGTGAGGCCGCTATAGCCGATATCGACACGGCGAGCGTCAGTACGGCAGCCAGCACTCCTATGGACATTTTTTTTCTATAGCCATGCTTCATTTGATTTCTCTCCTTAAACCGGTTGATTATACTTTGGTTTACATGCTCCCCAGGCTCCTCCGTCGAAGCAAGAGCTTGCTTGAGCATTCGGTCCCACTTTTCGGAATCGCTCATGAGGACTCAACCTCCAATATCTTTTTCATCGCTTTTCGTGCCTGGTAAAGCCGGCTTTTGACCGTCCCCGCGGGAATTCTCAATGCCGACGCTATTTCTTCGACGGACATTTCCACGGTGTAGTACATATAAATCGGAATTCTCAGCTTGTCGTCCAGCCTGTCTGCGGCGGCTTGAATTCTGCTTCGAAGCTCGAGAGACAACACCGCGTCCTCCGGTGTCGCTTCCCGTTCAGACCCGCAGATGTCCACAGCCTCATTGAGCTCAGCCGTGGGCGCTATCCGCTGCCTCCAGGCAAACTTCCGGCGTTTGTTTTTGCGCAATTGGACCGCTATGGAGATGAGAAACGCTTTCGGATTTTGGCTCATGTCCATTTTATGACGCACTTCCATCGCTTTAAGGAAGGTTTCTTGATAGAGATCATCCGTATCCGCTTTATTTCCCGCAAGCTTGTAGCAAAATCCGTAGATCGCTTTACCATGCTGTTTGACAAGATCGCTTAGCTCTTCGATATCCAAGTGGTGGCTACTCCCTTCTGAATGGCCATTCATCTATATATTGTCATAACCTTGGGATCGGTTCACTAAAAAAAGCAGCCCTTATGGCTGCTTGAGATTTCCGTTACATTTTTCAGTATAATGGATCCTATCTGATCGTTAAACAACACCTTCACTTTTACCTTTTAATAGAAGGAGAGGATTCGAAAGTGCTTTTTAAAAACCGCATTTTGGACGGAATAGCCGACGGCACGGTTTCGCTTGCATTTCGCCGTTGGAACAAAGCCGCCGTCAAAAAAGGAAGCCGGCTGCACACTTCGATCGGACTTCTCGAGATTGGAGACGTTACGATTGTCTCTGACTTGGACATAACGGAAGCGGATGCCATTCGTGCAGGTTTTTCCACGCGTGGGGAGCTTATAAAGGATATCAATGCTTTTAGCCGAGAAGGAGATATTTTCCGGATTGAAGTAACCCGAGTCGGAGACGATCCCCGAGAAACGCTGCGGGAACAGGACGATCTGACCGACGAACAATTCGCGGATTTGCAAAATAGGCTTACGCGTTTGGACAGAGCCGGCTCTGCCGGTCCATGGACTGCCGCTTTCCTCAAGCTTATCGATCGGCATCCCGGCGTCAGATCGACGGAATTGGCGGCCGCAATCGGGTGGGAAACGGAAAATCTGAAGCTGAATGTCCGTAAGTTGAAAAATCTCGGACTAACCATCAGCCTTGGAACCGGATACCGGATATCGCCGCGCGGCAAAGCGGTTATGAATAGGCTTCATGTCCATTGAGCAATTCGATCATTGCGGTTAGTTTAGTTATAAGAGATGCACAGCATTTGTTTGTGTAACGGATAAGTCGTCGACATCAATCCCCCAAAACTTCAGTGCTTAAGATGTATGCTCCATGCCGCTGATGACTTGTGTTTTGGAGACATAGTAAGGAGAAGTTTACTGTTTATAAGGCAAACCTCACTATCTCTCGCCGAAAACCCGTGTTCGGACGAGTTAATGAGGCAAACGCAATTATTAGTGAGACAAACGAAATTGATAGTTGTGTTTGCCTAACTAATGGGCGAGAGCGAGCATGTTACCTGCGAAATAGTGAGGACAGCCTCATGAACAATAAGGCTTTCTACACTAGCGAACGGTCCAGTCTTCGGTGTTTGATTCTCGTGTCTTCATCGATTCCTAGTTTTACACTTGATCGCGTACTAAGCCGAATCTCTTATGCGAATCCCTCTCTCCTCTCCCGAGTCGATTATGCGCGACTAGCTCACGTTTCATCTGAACAAAAATAAACCCTCTCATTTTTATCACATTTCATACAAGGAACTCGCCCGATAAAATGTTAGAATAGAGTGTATGCATTTAAAAAAACATTCTAGGAGCATGACAAGTGCGGGCACATCCAATCTACATCTTACGTATAGCAGGCTTATTTGACGGCATTTCATTGTTGGCATTACTAGGCATCGCGATGCCCTTGAAATATATTTGGGGGATAGAAAAAGCCGTAACCATTGTAGGAAGCGTTCATGGGGGAATTTTCAGCCTATACGCGCTGGCGATCGTTTATGCGGCAATTCGCGTGCAATGGAATGTTCTTTGGTCTGCTGCGGCGGTTCTGGCGGCTTTTGTGCCGCTTGGCAACTTCGTACTGGACTGGAAGCTAAAGAAGGCGCAAGCCGAATATGGGGTAAAACCTTTTAACTATGCGCTGCTCGTTTACAGCATTGTGTTTTTTTCTTTTTTCGATTTATTTGCGCAGCTCCCGGTCATGAGCACGTTTGCCGCTTCCGTCGGCGCCAGCACGTTTATTGCGGGTTTTGTCATCGGGCTGTATTCGTTATCGAACACGATCGGCAATATCGTATCCGGCATTATGACGGACAAGTTGGGCCCCTTCAAAATGCTGATGGCCGGGTTGCTGCTGTCAAGCGGCGCTTTGCTGCTTTATCATTTTGTCGATCAGCCTGTTTTCTTGATTATCGTACGGATCATACACGGTTTCGTCGCAGGATTAATCGTTCCGGCCGCTTTCACTTTCTCCGCAAATACTACGGTGAACGGCCAGCAAGGAAAAAAAGTCGCCTTCACCGGCACATTCGTAGGACTGGCGGCAATTATCGGGCCCGCCTTCAGCGGAATTATGGCCAGCAAAACCTCCGTGCCGTTCGTCTTTACGTGCATCGCGGTTTTCGGCTTTTTGCTCGCCGTTTTGTCGGCCGTTTTCCTCGGCAAGTACAAAATCATGAAGAAAGGGAAAGACACTTCGCTTGCTCAAGAGTCAGGCTCGCTCTTCAATGCGGGCGTAATAAAAGCTTACGGCGGCGCTTTTTTCTTGATGTTCTCGCAAGGCGTGATCGCTTATTTATTGCCTCTGCAGGTCCAAACGCTCGGATACGATTCGAGATTAAGCGGCACCTTAATGAGCACCTTCGGCATTATTGCCGTTCTCATCTTTGTGCTTCCCACGAATCGGATTTTCGATCGCGTCGCATCCTCAAGCACAATGGCCATCGGAATAGGTGTAATGGGATGCAGTCAAATTCTGATTAGCCAGTCTACGACTACATTAGCGCTTTATTTGGTATTGGGATTATATGGGGTAGGTTTCGCCTTCTTGTTCCCTTCGATCAATACGATGCTTATTAATGCTACGCCGGCGCAACTGCGCGGTAAAGCTTACGGTTATTTCTATGCCTTCTTCTCGCTTGGCGTCGTGGCCGGATCTTCCGCATTAGGCTGGCTTCCCTTTGACAACAATGGAGGATTTATTTTCACGGGAGTCGTGTTGCTGCTGTTCGCAGCTTTCGCTGCCTTCGGTAAACAAAGAGAGCTTGCGGTAAATCAGACGTAAAAGCATGGCTTGATCAAAATGCTGCAGTTTGTCAAAATAGTGGTATAATAAAAGGATTCAAATGTCATTCACTCCACAAAAGGGAAGGAGAAGCATTCATGAATACGAAGCAATTGGATCGAATCGGTACGGGGAAGGGATTTATCGCAGCCCTGGATCAGAGCGGCGGAAGCACGCCCAAGGCTCTCCTGCAATACGGCATTCCGGAAAGCAGTTATTCCAACGAAGAAGAGATGTACACGCTGGTTCACGAGATGAGAACGCGCATTATCAAAAGCCCTGCGTTTGATTCCCGGTACATTTTGGGTGCGATTTTGTTCGAAAATACGATGGACCGTTCCATCGACGGTCAATATACGGCCGACTACCTTTGGGAGCAAAAAGGGATCGTGCCGTTCCTTAAAGTCGATAAAGGGCTTGCCGATCTCGAAGACGGAGTCCAGCTCATGAAGCCTTTCACGGGTTTGAACGAGCTTCTGCAGCGCGCGGCCCAGCGAAACGTTTTCGGGACCAAAATGCGCTCGCTAATTAAAGAAGCGAACCCTGCGGGCATCAAAAAAGCCGTCGAGCAGCAGTTTGCCATAGGCAAGCAAATCGTCGAGATGGGCCTCGTTCCGATTATCGAACCGGAAGTCGATATTTACAGCGCGGATAAAGAAGCATCTGAACAAATACTAAAAGATGAAATCTTCGCTCAATTATCCGCCCTTGATAAAGACGCCAAGATCATGCTCAAGCTCTCCATACCGACCGTGGACAATTTCTACAGCGACGTCATGGAAGATCCGCATGTCGTACGGATCGTGGCTCTTTCGGGCGGCTACTCGCAAGCGGATGCAAACGAAAAGCTGTCCCGCAATCACGGCTTGATCGCCAGCTTCTCCCGCGCCCTCTCGCAAGGACTGACGGCCGGGCAAACCGACGAACAATTCGACGCGCTGCTGTCCAAAACTGTTCAGGACATTTATGAAGCCTCCATTACATAACGGACCGCTGTAACAGCCGTTTCGGGAAGCTTTTTTCACGAAGCCGGCGTTAAGCTAAAAAACAGGGCTGTCTCCAAGTCTTTATAGACGAAAGAGACAGCCCTTAAATTTTTGCTAAGGATAAACGGCTTCGCCGTCCTTAAGACAAAGACCTGGCAAGACGAAAGCCGAGATCGTCAATCCGGAACGTAGGGTGACTGCGCCGGCGGCACGTCGACCCGCAGCCCCTTTCCTCTTCCGCCCAGCTGCCGCCGCGAAAAAGTCTATAGGAGCCGTATACGTTCACGTCGTATAGGTCCCAGCACCACTCCCAAACATTTCCCAGCATATCGTAGAGCCCCCACGCATTGGGCAGCTTTTTCCCTACCTCGTGCGCCATGCCCCCTGAATTCTCCTCATACCAAGCGATTTCATCCAGCTCGCCGTACCGATAGCCGCAGGTTCCCGCTTTACACGCATACTGCCATTCCGCTTCCGTAGGAAGGCGATAGCCGTCCGCCTCCCAGTCACAGACGACACCCTCGCCATCATCGCTTACCGAGTAACATTCCTTTAGTCCCGATTGCCGAGACAGCAAGTTGCAAAATGAGACCGCATCATTCCACGAGACATTCACAACCGGTACGTTCGGTTCGTCAACAGGTTCAGCTGACTTTTGCACGAGCGAGAAATATAAATCTTTCGTAACCGGAAGCGGCGCAAGCAAAAAAGAATTCACCTGAGCCGTCCACGCCGTCTTTTTTCGATCGTCCCTTAATTCAACTTCGCCTGTGGGGATTTTCACCATCGGATACTTATCATCATGATGCCGTATGTTTGACAACGATCTTCCTCCCGTTAGATCATTTACTCACCTAATTGGAACATTGCCTAAACTGCCGCCTTTCGAAAACAGCCGTTGAATGTTGGTTTCGACCGTCGGATCGGGCAGCAGCGGCGGCGCTTGATGCGGCTTCGTACGGGCGTCGATGATGATGTTGTCGCAGCCCCAATGCTTATTCTCATAATAGCCGTTTATCCCGTGAATATCATGGGACGGATTGCTGCGTGTGAACGTGGCCCAAAGAAAATTGTTTATCGTCTCGCTCATAAAGCCGCTGTCGTCACATAATAGGATCATCGGACAAGACGGCAGCTTTCCCTTCTCGAGAATCGCCGCAGTCAAAGCGTTTATGTCCTCTTCCACTTCCGCATAGCTCCTAAATGCAGGTCCTTGAACGGCTGCGATCCCCGGCATCACCATGCAGGCAGGACCGAACCCCCGCAAGTCCTTTAATGCGTCCGGAACTTCCTTGCACAACTCTCTGATTTTATCTCCGACAGCCGCGAAAACGACCTTGCTCCCCGTGTTCAGCCCGGTTCCTGAGTAATCCAAAGTGTCGATCGTCGTGTTGGTTTGAAAATGAATGTCGCGGTGAAGATCGATCCGTTCCAATATATAGGTTAGAAAATCCTCGATATGATGCGTGCTTAATGTCCGTTTCTCTTCAGCCGCAATGAACAAATACTTGGCTAAGCTTAACTGTCCCGTTCCTAAAATCCGATTTGAGATCGTCAGCAGCTCCGCAGGCCGTTTCACTTCCTGATAAGGCGTATAGCGTTCGCTTCCGATTGCAAACAGCAGCGGATGTACCCCTGCCGCATCGACGGCATGGACTTCCTTGACCCCCGGAATTTCTTGCTTGATCGCCCCTCCGGTCAGCTCATGGATCAATTCGCCGAAGGAAGTGTCTTCCTGAGGAGGACGTCCGACGACGGTGAACGGGAAGACTGCATTTTGTCTGGCGTACACCTTATGCACCCGCATGACGGGAAAAGGATGAATTAAACTGTAATAACCCAAATGATCGCCGAAAGGACCTTCCGGCTTCGTTTCACCCGGATGAATTTCACCGGTTATAACGAAATCCGCATCGTGACTGATACAAAATCCGTCGACGTAACTGTATCGGAAGTGACGCCCTGAAAGCAGTCCTGCGAAAGTCAGCTCGCTCATCCCTTCGGGCAAAGGCATAATCGCCGATATCGTATGCGCAGGCGGCCCGCCTATAAAGCAGCTGACTTTAAGAGGCTGTCCCAATCGATTCGCTTTGTCCTGATGGACGCCGATCCCCCGATGAATTTGGTAATGAATGCCCACTTCTTTATTTAGTTCATATTCATTTCCGGTGAGCTGTACGCGGTACATCCCCAGATTGGAATTCATGATTCCCGGCTTCTCCGGATCCTCCGAGTACACTTGAGGCAAGGTGACGAAAGCGCCGCCATCCTCTTTCCAATGTTTAATTAGCGGGAGGTCGGATATTTGGATTTCCTGAAAATCGGACGGAAGACCGCCGTTTTTTTTGAGAGGGAGCGCTTTTCTTGCCGCTAATCCTGTCCCGATGTACTTGAACGGATTTTTGAGCGCTTTGACAGGATCGTTGCGTAAAGCGATCACGCTTTGCGCCGACTCCAGCGTATCCCGAAAAATAAACTTGCTGCGCTCCATCGTTCCGAATAGGTTCGATACCGCCCGAAATTTCGAGCCTTTCACCTTTTCGAACAACAATGCCGGGCCGCCGGACGCGTAAACTTTCATGTGTATGGCAGCCATTTCGAGGTCAGGATCGACCTCTTCATGAATACGAACCAGATGTCCGTGTTTTTCCAAATCAAGAATGCATTGCTCCAAGTTGCGATATCTCATTTACACGAACGCTCCTATTCACGCATACTAAAGCCCCGTGGCTCGTCCCTCGCTGGGATAAGGATTTCAGACCACAGCATGTTCTTTCTTCTTCACGTTACTACCTATTATACCATCTTTTCTCTTGATGCCCTAGGCTCCATCAAATAACCAACGAACCTCTAAGACATGAAGCCCCCCTCCGCTGGTGCCCGCCAAGTACAACCCCACAGCGAAAACAGCGAATTCCGTTTGAAGCCTCCAGCGCCCCGGAATCTCCAGGAATCACCAATATGCTTCCCTCGCTCCTGCTGCTATAGTTAACACATGATCCTTAATAAAAGAAGAGTGATTTAGATGTCGCTATTAATCGGATCCCATGTCTCCATGGGTGGAAAAGAGATGTTATTACACGCAAGTAAGGAAGCAGCCTCGTATAACGCGTCAACCTTTTTAATCTATACGGGAGCTCCGCAAAATTCGAAACGTAAACCGATTGACCAATACCATATAGAAGAAGGTCACGCCCATATGAAGCGGCATGGCATTTCTAACATTGTTGTACATGCTCCATTCCTCATAAACTTAGCGAACACGAAGAAAAAAGAGGTTTTCGACTTCGGTGTGACCTTTCTTCAAGAAGAACTTAAACGGACCGAAAAATTGCAATCGGAACAATTGGTCTTGCACCCAGGATCTCATGTAGGTGCAGGCAGCGAGAAGGGAATCGAACAAATTATCCACGGATTAAATGAAGCTTTTACTGAGGACAGTCACGTACAGGTTTCACTGGAAACGATGGCTGGAAAAGGGACGGAATGCGGTCGAAGCTTTGAAGAGATCGCAAAAATCATAAGCGGCGTTCACCACAACGAACGATTATCCGTTTGCTTGGATACCTGTCACATTCATGATGCCGGATACGATATTGTCAATGATTTTGACGGCGTCCTGGAGGAGTTTGATCGAGTGATTGGAATAGACAGATTGAAAGTTCTTCATATTAATGACTCCAAACATGAACGAGGGGCAAGAAAAGATCGTCATGAAAATATCGGGCACGGGCACATCGGTCTAAAAGCTCTTGATTATATCGTGCATCATCCTCAACTCGTTTTGCTTCCAAAAATATTGGAAACGCCGTCGATTGGAAAAGTAAAATATAAAGATGCCCCTTATAAACATGAAATTGCTCTTTTAAGAAGGGAAATAACGGAACCGATTGCTAAGAACACATAAAATGTTTAGAACTAAGGCATCATCGCCTTGGTTCTTTTTGATGCTGATTTAACAAGGACGAATCGCCGATGGATATGTTAGCGAGGCAGATTCAGGGCAGCTTTTATCCCCACAAACGGACGCCATGCATCACTGTCCCTTGTAAGGATTATGCTATAATGAATTATCGTAATGGAAGGAGAGGGTCCAAATGGAGACCGTGGAATTAATTGCAGTCAGCGCCTTAATACTGTCTCTCCTGCTTCTGCTGAAAGTGATCAGCCTGCAGAGACAACTTAATGAATTAAAATCGGACCAACACCAACACTGGCGTAACAACCTGCCAGAAGTATCCGGATTATCCAACCCTAACCTAAACGCGCCTGCCTCTTCACCGAATGTGACCCGTGTCAGTCCTCCTGTTAATCTTGATGAGAGGTTACGCATGCTGCTTACATCAGGAAAAAAGATTCAGGCAATCAAAGAGTTCAGGGAAGCAAGCGGTTTAGGCCTCAAAGAAGCCAAGGATTATGTGGAGAACTTGGAGCGGAACCCGTATTGAACGGTTTCCATTTTGAAGCAAGAAACCGTTTCATGAACTATAACCTTCTTCGTCCGTGGCGTTAATAACCCGAAGTCTCATTACTTGAGCACACCACAATACTGGACTCATAATCAAATGGTTAACGAAACGCCCCTCCGAAGCAGATCGCAAAGGTAGATTCAGACTACGCCCCCTTCCGCTTCACTCCGTCCGTGCGGGACGAATCGCCGGCCTCATCGAAACCGACGATTCGCTCTTGCACTTGTTTAGTTAGAAAGTTCGGGCAGCTTCGCGCGCTTGTTGGATAGCCCTTCCTTTAATCTCCGTTGCTTGATCGGGAACCGCGGCCATACCTTCTACAAAAATACGTTCGAAACTGGGAACCCCAAAAAACTCCATAATGACCTGCAAATGGCGATTACCCATCTCCATATCTGCGTCGACTGAGCCTGGAGACAAGAAACTCCCGCTAGCTTGAATGTGTATCGCTTTTTTATCGCTCAGCAAACCGACCCGGCCTTTATCCGGCATGTATTTGAAGGTTTTTCCCGGTATGCAGACGGAGTCGATATATGCTTTCATAACGGGCGGATACGAATAATTCCAGGTCGGACTTACCCATACGTATTTATCCGCAGCAACGAATTGATCGGCCAATTCGCCGATACGACCGACCTTCGTTTTCTCCGCATTTGTCAATTCTTGAAAAGAAACGCCTGCCCCCAATTTCCTCCAACCGTTTAAAACATCGGCATCAAGCTGCGGAATGTCCATTCGATAAAGATCAAGCTGCACAACTTCGTCTTCAGGATTTGCGGAGCGGTATGCTTGTATGAATTCTTTGCCTACTGCCATACTATAAGACGTTTCATGATCGCCCGGATGTGCTGTGATAAATAATACTGTAGCCATAATGATCTCTCAACCTCCATTTTTGTTGTTGATCCGTGACGAAGATTCGCCCCTTCACTACGATGACGGATCAAAATTCGCGAGTGTGACACGCAGCGGGATAAAAAACGAATATTTAACGCTTGTCACATCTTCCGACTTTCATTCGTCAGTATTTATAAAGGCCAATTTATTTGAAGGAATGTGAACCATGAGCGAACATGAAAATTTGGCGGAGCGATTCGAAACGCACCGGAGTCATCTGCAGGCGGTGGCGTATCGAATGCTTGGTTCATTGAGCGAGGCGGAGGATGCGGTGCAGGAATCTTGGCTGCGTCTCAGCCGTACGGATACGAGCGATATCGGGAATCTGGGGGGATGGCTGACCACAGTTGTTTCGCGGGTATGTCTAGACATGCTGCGGTCACGAAAATCTAGACGCGAGGAATCGCTAGAGACGACCTTGCCCGAGAGGCTTGAGAGTTATAAGGATGGGAGCGACCCCGAAGAAGAGGCGCTGCTCGCCGAATCAGTCGGCCTCGCGCTGTTGGTCGTGCTCGACACGCTTAACCCTGCGGAACGCGTCACTTTTGTGCTGCACGATATATTCGCCATGTCCTTTTCCGAGATTGCACCGATTACAGGAAAATCGGAGACCGCTCTAAGACAACTGGCAAGCCGTGCGCGCCGCCGGGTGCAAGGGCCAGGGGCAGCTTCGGAAGCGGGCTCTACTAGCGAGCTGACCCGTAACCGGGAAATTATCGATGCTTTCCTCGCCGCTGCGCACGCCGGCGATTTCGATACGCTAGTAGCGGCGCTCGATCCGGATGTTGTGCTGCGGGATGACCGCCAGCCAGAAGCCGCACGAGTGACTCGTGGCGCGATAGCTCTGGCCAAACAAGTCTCGGGACGCGCTCAAGCTGCACAGACGGCTCTTGTGAACGGAGCGATAGGAGTCATCGCGGCTCCGCGCGGAAAACTTGCTTACGTACTCCAATTTACAATAAGGAACGGAAAAATCGCCGAAGTCGACTTGATTTCCGACCCCGCGCGTATAAGCCGCCTCGACTTAGCGGTGTTCGGCGTTTAATTCCCATCAGAAAGTCAGTTTACGATTTTTCGAGCCCCGCTTAAAACCGATTTCCTTGAGAAAAATATGCAGCGACGCTCTTAAATTTGGGAAGAACCGCCATTCTCACATTTGGCTTTTCAATATGTTAGAATGATAAAAACGAATTATTTATTAAGGAGGAACCTGTCGTGAGCGATGGCATAAAAAGTTTAACGCAACCCATCACCCCGCATTTGTGGTTCGACAAGGATGCGAAAGAAGCCGCAGCGTTTTACTGCTCCGTATTCCCTGACTCCAAAATAACAAGCGTGACCATCTTATACGATACCCCTTCGGGTGATTGCGATCTCGTTTCGTTCCTCGTCTGGGGACAGCCTTTTATGGCTATCTCTGCCGGGCCGCTCTTTACATTCAATCCCTCGATTTCGTTTATCGTTAATTTCGATCCTTCTCGCGAACCGAACGCAAGTGAACTGATCGACGAAGTGTGGAATAAACTTTCAGAAGGCGGCACCCCGCTTATGCCGCTAGATAAATACCCTTTTAGTGAACGATTCGGCTGGCTGCAGGACAAATACGGTGTCTCATGGCAGCTTATGCTGACCAATCCGGATGGGGAGCCTCGTCCCCCGATTGTCCCATACATGATGTTCGTAGGCGACAACTGCGGCAAGGCGGAAGAGGCACGGGCGTTTTATCTTTCCGTTTTCCGAAATGCCAAACCGGGCACGCTTGTTCGTTATGGCCCCGGCATGCCGCCTGACAAGGAAGGAACGGTTATGTTCACCGACTTCATGCTGGAGAACACTTGGTTTGCGGCAATGGACAGCGCGCATGAACACAAGTTTCAATTCAGCGAGGCGATATCCCTTTTGGTGCATTGCGAAACACAGGAGGAAATCGACTACTACTGGGACAAGCTGTCCGCCTTTCCCGAGGCCGAACAATGCGGCTGGCTGAAAGACAAATACGGCGTCTCGTGGCAAATTTCCCCCGCCGCAATGGACGAGATGATGACTACGGGCACGCCGGAGCAGCGAGAGCGCGTTACACAGGCATTCATGAAAATGAAAAAGTTTAACCTTGCGGAATTACAAAAAGCATTTTTAGGGAGTTAAGTTGATGAGGCTGTTCGGCGAAAAATTTGATAAAGTATTGCCAAAACGCAGCTTATAAAATTTACTTTTATAAAACTTGGAAACGGCGTGAAGCATATGCCGCTTTGATTATGAGAAATCGCAATCGATTCCTCATAATCAAAGCGGCATTTTTTATCCTTCATGCTTGAAAGGCAGACGTATAAGTGAGAGGTTTTGAGACTAAGATGAACCAATGGCTTGACTAGCAGCTTAGTACAGAAAATAATCCGAGGAGACGTGAAATACTTCAAACGGAGATTAAGCACGGTACGAAGGAGTTTTTGAAACTTCGCCGACCTTTAGTGACAAGCGCGATTACCGTTGAATAATAAGTGCTTGGTAGGTGAAACATTTTTTCAAAAAGCACCGGGAAGTCCCGATGCTGCAGGTTTGTATTTGGTGGACCCAGGAAGATCGCCCCCGACCTCATCGCTTCAAGCAACGTGATCTTTCGCCGTCGTCTGTTTCGCAGTCCGCAATTTTCGCATTTTGCCCTCTCACTTCAGCGTTGTATAAATAAATTGACCGATATTCGTGATAGCCTGCCGCGCTTCCGGCAGCATGTACGCCAAAAAATGAAAGACACTCCACATATTTTCCCAAACTTCCAGTTCAACAGCGACACCAGCGGCTCTTGCGCGATCGGTGAAACGCAAGGAATCGCTTAACAACACCTCTTGATCGCCTACTTGGATGAATAAACGAGGAAGCTGGTTCAAATTCATCCTTAGCGGCGATAACAAAGGTATTACCTCCGATTTGCTTCCTAAGTAATCATCCAAAATCTTTTTATTTCCCTCCAAACTCCCTGTCGGATCAAGCTCCGCTCGACTCGAGTACGATTCACCGTCCAAATGAACGAGATCGGTATGCGGCGAAATCAAAAAAGCACCTGCCGGCAAATCTTCTCCGTTCTCCCGCAAAGAAAGCAAGGTCATAAGCGCAAGGCTGCCACCGACAGAATCTCCCCCGAAAACAATATTGCGCGCGGAATACCCGTTCGCCAGCAGCCAGCGATACGCCAGCAAGCAATCCTCGTTGGCAGCAGGAAACCGATGCTCTGGAGCAAGACGATATTCGACAGTCAACACTTGTACACCGCAGGATTCTGCAATTCTGGAACAAAGATCCCGGTAAAATTCGCAGCTGCCGGCTACAAATCCTCCTCCGTGGAAATAAAGAATCGCTCGGTTGTCCTGTTCCGGAACAAGGTTCACCGGGATGAGCCACTCTCCGTTTAACGGACCGATAGTTGTTTTTCTGACCGTAATATCCGATGGATTCGGTATTTTTTTCGCAGCCTCGAACATATCCCTCCGAATTTGTTCCACCGTTTTGTTTTCGAATCTGCCGGTTTGCTTTAAGTAGCTTTTGATTGCTTCTAGTTGTTCGATAGGCGTTTTGTCCAAGTTTATTCCTCCTACAGGTTGATTACCGTCAGTATAAAACCTGTAGTAAGATACAAGGTCAAGCTAAGATTCCATGTTGAGTACCCGGAGTGTCGTCTGCACCTCTGGATGCTTATCCGTTGTTTGCAACTCCTTTTTCAAGTTATCCAGCATCGTCAACGTTTTTTCCTTCTTGGCAATTTCAGCACGGATTTTGTCCGTTTTCTGTTCGATCACAGTAATAAAATCACCGATCGTGATTTGTCCGTTACTGGACTTGATCAGTGCTTTTTTGATTTCCTTTAATGTAAACCCGCAGGACTTGGCATTTTGTATAAAAGCAAGCCGAGTCAGCACATCATCCGAATAAACGCGGTAGCCTGACTTTGATCGCTGAGGGGGTGCGATAAGTCCAAGTTCCTCGTAGTATCTTAACGTTTCCGTATTTACATTCGCCATTTTTGCGATTTGCCCGCGTAGATAGGCCGACATTCCCCATCCCTCCAATGTATACCCGTACATTCTCATACTATTTAAATTTCTCGATAATCACAAGCAAGAGAAGGTCCGACTGTAAGAGACCAAATTGTGCTGCCGAGTCACCTAATCCCCGAGGCTTCCAAACGCATTTCAAGTCGAACGTATGACTTTAAAAACTTGAGTTACTAATTGCTCTACATAGTTTTTTTCAATCGGATCCCCCGTAACTAGTAAACGGTAGAAAATCGGACCGTAAATGAGATCTGTGCATATTACGATATCGAGATTCTTCTCCAGCTCTCCACGCTGAAGCCCCCGATTCATAATATTACGAACCTCAAGCCTGCGAGGCTGAATATAGCGGGTCCGAAATGCCTCGGCCAATGCAGAATCAACCTGCCCCTCTCCTATAATTTCCAGGAAAATGGACCCCTCACGGCTTATCATAAACAGTGCCATATTCGTAGCATGTTCCAGGATATCTTGAAACACCGAACCTGTATCCGGCACCGGCAATCTTGCAGAAGCAGCAGATAGAAAACCGTCCATCACCACTGCAGCCTTGTTTGGCCACCATTTATAAATTGTGGCTTTGCTTACCTGGGCACGCTCAGCGATTTTCTCTACCGTAACAGCTCCGAAGCCGCTTTCCAATAATAATTCATAAGAAGCGGAAAGGATGGAGCTTTGCGTTTCCATATTGCGCGGACGCCCTCTTTTTCCCTGCACATGAATCCTCCTTTGTCAAAATCCGCTTTTTCCAAATAAACGATACGTTTAGTATACAAAATAAATCATTTTATAAAAAGTCTATTTACAAAACGATACGTACAGTATATCATTTCAATTAATAATTATAAAACTAAACGTTCAGTATTTATTTAAAGGAGGATATTTATGGCTAGTGAACAAGGGAAACAAAACAAACGCTTATCAAGTTGGATAATGTTTCTGTTGGCAGCCGCGTGCGGACTTATCGTTGCCAATCTTTATTATGCTCAGCCCCTTGTAGGACCTATCAGCATTGCAACCGGCCTTACTGCATCAACGGCGGGATTCATCGTTACAGTGACCCAAATCGGTTATGTAGTCGGGCTGCTGTTCATCGTACCGCTAAGCGACGTCATTGAAAATCGGCGTCTCACGTTGGTAATGCTTATGGTTGCAGTTGGCGCACTGTTAACTGCCGGACTCGCACCCAATGCACCGTTATTCTTTATCGCATCTTTATTCATTGGTATTGCATCGGTCGCGGCCCAGATTCTGGTGCCATTCGCCGCCTATTTAGCTTCCGAAGACCAGCGCGGCCGCGTTGTCGGTAATGTTATGAGCGGCCTCTTGCTCGGTATTATGTTCGCCCGGCCGTTGGCAAGCTTCGTAACCAGTCTTTGGGGTTGGAGAGCTATATTTATTTTGTCTGCAATTGTTATTTCTTTATTGACCGCCCTGCTATCATTTGCACTTCCTATTCGTAAGCCGTTTCCTGCAGTACGTTACAAAGAATTAGTTCTTTCTTTAGGCGTTATTTTGCAGCAAACTCCCTTGTTACGACGTCGCGCTCTGTATCAAGCTTGTTTGTTTGGTGCTTTCAGTTTATTTTGGACTGTTGTTCCTTTACATTTAGCGGATCATTTCGGAATGTCCCAAATAGGTATTGCATGGTTTGCGCTAGTTGGTGTAGGCGGGGCGATAGCCGCACCGATTGCCGGAAGATTAGCGGATAAAGGTTGGAGTAAATTGTTAACGGGAATAGCCATGATTGTAGCCGTATTGTCTTTTTTGCTCATCCATCTGTTTCAAGGTTCTTCAATCTTTGCTCTGATTCTTCTCTTTGTATCCGCCATTACACTCGACATGGCCGTATCGGGGAATCTTGTGATTAGTCAACGTACGATTTATTCATTGGGAAGTGAAGCGAGAGGACGCTTAAATGGACTTTTCATGGCAATATTTTTCGTAGGCGGAGCCATCGGTTCATCTTTGGGAGGCTGGTCTTATACCCAGGGAGGCTGGAGCTTCACATCTCTTATTGGCACGATCTTGCCGCTCTTGGCTTTGGTTTACTTTCTCACCGAAAAAAGAACAACTGAACGGATTGAACATACTAAAACCGGGTAAAACCAAAAGCCTCCGCAAAAAATGATTCACACATCTCGCCTTCGGTATACAGTCGCGGCAATGATGATTGCGGCAAGTGTCCAAGCACCCAAAAGGATGCCGCCTTGCACTGGGGTGAGCGCACTTGCATGATCGGGCTGCGGAAACCACATCACAACTCCTGCCATGTCCGGAAGATACTTGGCGAAATCTGCTTGGTCCCGTATAAGCGGACCAGCTATGAAGTAATAGCCGAGCATGATAGCGAGCGCAGGAAGCATCCGGCGCAGAACAACTCCGATTGCCGCACCGATCAGTGCAGTCAACGTGAGGTATGCGCTTACTCCCAGCATGGCGGACACGAGATTTCCCCCTACAATAGGAGCCCCGGCATCTTCGAAAAGAATATGGGTTAGCAGAACTCCAGAAGATGATACAACGAATGCAGCAGGGATGAGCACGACTGTCAGTGCGAATAACGCCGCGAAAATCTGGATGCCTCGCCGCGGCATTGCCATCAGTGTTGTGCGAATCTGACCGCCGTTAAATTCGGAGCAAATGGTCAGTATGCCAAAGATCATAAGTCCCGCTTGCGAATAGCTGACAGAAGCCAACCCGATTTCCAGCCTGCTTTGTAGGGAGGTTAAGTCCTGCAATCCGGCGTATGAGAAAGCGTAAGCCAGAATAAGATTGACGATAAAGGTACCGCTGAGGGTGAACCATGTAATCGGCAGCGAACATAGCTTTGACAGCTCTGCCTTTATCGCCCGGCACATTTCTTGACCATACGTCCGGGTTATCAACGTACTCATACATCCCTCCGACAAAAGGTAATCGTTCCAATGAGCAACAATGCTGCCACCCAAGCCGTCATAACTGCACCACCCCCAAGCGGTGTGAGTGTACTCCCGGCATCTTCGATTTCATGAAACATGCGAATTCCGGCCATATCCGGCAGATAGTTCGCCAAAGAGGTGATGCGGGTCAGCAAATAAGTCACGGTCACGACGGAGCTATTCAGCATCAAAACGGCCAGCGGCAGAGCGGCGTGCCGTGTCAGGATCGTAATTCCTAAAGCCAAAAGTGCGGTAAGCACCCAATAGCATACAACGCCGATAAGCCGGGAAATATCGGTAATCCCAAGCGCAGGAGCATGCTCCACAAGGATGATCTGAACCACAATCATTGTGAGAATGATCGCGATGATGGCGAGAATGGCGCTAACCGTTGCAACGGCAGTCGCTTTCGACAGTAGAAAACGAATTCGTGATGGGTTGGCGGTCAAACTGGTCGTCATCTGGCGTCCGCCGCTGCCGGATTCTTCACTCTCAGTGAAGTACTCACTACTGATTGCTATAATGCCAACAATAATAACTCCCATAACACCGAACCCCAACTCTTCAAAACCGATAGGGTATTCGACCGCTGTTTGAACGCCTTTTGTGATTTCGGAAAGCTCCTGAAAGGAGCGGATTACGGCGATTGCAGGTGCAACAAGTATACCAACCACAACTGCAATCCATATGGTGGGTAAAGAGAGAAGCTTTGAAAACTCTGCGGCAAGCGCTTTTTTCATGAGATGTCCCTCCTCGTGGTAAAAGCGAAGAAGGCATCTTCTAATGTCTTATGGGAACCAACGATCTCGATAAGCGTACCGCTTGCCACAATGTGCCCCTTATTGAGAATAACAATGTCGTCTACCGTTTCGGCGGTTTCCCCCATCAGATGACTCGATAATAATATGGTACGCCCTGATGCCGCACGTTCACGGAGAAACGTCCTGATCCAACGGATTCCCTCGGGGTCAAGCCCATTCGTAGGTTCGTCCAATATCAAAATCTCCGGATCGCCAAGCAGCGCGGCAGCCAAGCCTAGTCGCCGCGCCATACCAAGAGAGTAACTGCCAACCCTCTTCGAGGCAGCATGCGCAAGCCCTACAATTTCGAGGACTTCATTGATCCGAGAACGCGGAAGCCCTGCGGACCTGACAATCCAGTTCAAATGCGCTCGCCCTGTGCGCAACCGATGCGCTCCCGATCCGTCAAATACGGCGCCAACGGCCGTCAGCGGATCGGCAAGCTGGGCGTATGGCACGCCATTGATCAGCGCAGTGCCTGATGTGGCTCGGTCAAGTCCCAATAGGATTCGCAGAGTAGAACTTTTCCCTGCGCCATTGGGACCGAGGAACCCGGTCACGCGACCGGGCTTAGCTTGAAAGCTAATGCCGTTTAGGATATTGTGCGATCCACGGCGCTTTGTTAACTGTTCGATAGTGAGCAAGCATAACACCTTCCTTGTCTTTGTTCTGCTTCACATCATATCGAACCAAGTCTAAAATCAGGGAAGGTTATTTCTAAGTTTGGTCTAATTTTTTCCGATCCACACGGTCGTCCCCTCCGCATTGGAACTAAAATCCACTTGCAGTCTCATTTCATTTAGCATGTGCTTTGAAATCTTGAGTCCCATGCCAGCGCCGCGATTGGCAGACAGGGCATCCATCCCCGGTCCATGATCTTGAATGATGAACCGCTCTTGCCCGATATCCACAGCAATACCGATAAACCGTCCATCGACCGCATGGCGAAGGACATTTTGAAACAGGTTGCCAAGCACGCGCGTCATCCATTGCGGATCGATTTCCCATGAGATGGTCGCATCGAACGGGAAGTCCGCGTCTATATGGAAGCCTGCGTTCTCAAATGCCGGATACCATGATGCAACAGATGTTCTTAGAAATTGAACCATATCGGTGGGCTCGGGATGGTACGGGTATTTACCCGATGTAAGCAATGTATAGGATAAAAGATCATCCATTAGCTCGCTAATATGCGTGATCGTGTGGTCAATCGCTATGAGCGAGGCCCCCCCTTCCTGGCTGAGAGGTTCCCTTTGCAATCTGGAGGCGTGCCCGCGAAGAGCGGTCAGCGGCGTCCGTAAATCATGGGACAGATTGGCAATCAGTTGTTTTCTGAGCGATTCTTCTTCTAGCTCCCGCTGGTGGCTATCGCGGAGTTTCCGGATCATTTGATTAAACGAAGCCCCCAACTGATCCACTTCATTCATTCCAGAATCACGTTCTGGGATCGGTTCTGGAATCCAGGAACCGTCCCCTGGAACAGACATCGCCTTTTGCAGGAGGATGAGCTGCTGCCGAAGACGATAAAAAAACACCCCTGAAACCGAAATAAAGGTGATAATGATGAGGCCGATCAAACCGGATATGCTGCGTGTCGTATCCATGCTCGGGTCAGAAGACGGATTCACGCCAGCTACCATCATAAGGATCATTACGGGAAGCAAAACAAGGCTCAGGAAATGAACCACTAAGTAACGTCGAAAAAAAGAGCGTTGTTTCATATTTTTATCCGATATCCAATTCCGCGTACTGTCTGGATGATTTCCGGCGCATTAGGATCTTGTTCCATTTTCTCTCGAAGATGGCGAATATGGACCGACAGAGCTTTGTCTCCATTTATGTATGATTCTCCCCAGACAGCCACCCATATTTGCTCTTGCGTAAGAATCTGATTCGGATGGCGCAGGAAACACTCAAGAATTTGGTATTCCTTTCCGGTCAGGTTAACTTCTCCTCCAGTACGCTCATTGATCACCGTGCGTCCGGTAAGATCAACAAGGATGTGCTGTCCAAGCTTTATACGATCCGTGAGTCCCGCTCCACTGCGGCGGAGCAGCACTTCTATCCTGGCAGCTAGCTCATCAAGATGAAAAGGCTTGGTGACATAATCGTCGGCAAACTGCAGCCCTTGCAGCTTATCATCGACAGCCGCTCGGGCGGACAGCAGCAAAATGGGCAGCGAAGGCGCTGCTTTCTTCAATCGCTGGCCGACCGTAAAACCGTCCAGTCCAGGCAGCATAATATCGAGAATAACCACATGACTTCCCTGTATTTCGTTTTCCACATTTTCACCGGATAACATCCAGCGAACTGCATATCCCCGCATTTCAAGTTCCTCTTGGACCCAGCGTCCGATATCTTGATTGTCTTCAATAAATAGAATACGTTTCGCTCTCATGACACCACTTCCCTTGCTTATCTTCTCAATCTTTTACAGAAATCTTCAGATCGTCGCCATCTACACTTACCTGAATCTTGATCGTTCCATATTCATCTACAACTTGGCATTACTGATTACATTTGTCAAAAACCAAACACGATATTTTCTCACTGATTTTGTCTAATTACTTCTCCTTTTCGTCCTGGAAATAAAAGAGCCATTTTATTACTTCTTGTAAAACGGTTGTATTTAACGAATAGACGATATAGTTTGCTTTTCGCTTATCCCTAACCAATTCGGCTTCTTTCAAAAGATTCAAATGGCGCGAAATACTTGGCTTACTAATCTCAAAATGATCTGCAATTTCACCAGCCGTCAAATCCTTTTCTTTTAACAAATCCAATATTTCCCGTCTTGTTGAATCAGCAAGAGCCTTGAATACTTTGTTAATAGACATATTATTTATCCTCATTTAATTTATGTATTTAGCTAATTAGCTAAATTTAATTTCAAATTACCACAAGAAGAATGTTCCGTCAAGATAAGTATGAAGAATGGGAACCTATTTGACTTGGCCTATCGATAGCTATCATTTTACGATGCGGTCGCGGCGTCGCTTTCAAAACCTGCTGGAAATATCACGATTCCGGAATTACCTTTTCTGTCATTCCCCCGCCCATTTAAGCAACACACAGCACTCTACATTTGTAGCGTTTATAAACGTAGTATACAAAAAAACGGCATCTCTGCCGTTTGAGTTCTGTATTGGTGGAGCCTAGGGGGATGTATGAATCTCGATTTAACCTTCTGACGAAGCTGACTCGCCGAAG
>NZ_QMFB01000055.1 GCF_003285015.1 Paenibacillus contaminans
GATTCCCGCTGATTGTAGAATTCGGCTGAGCGCTTAGGGTGTAGATCCCGCCTCCGTCTCCGAGCACTTTCATTACGTCATGAATGTAATTGCCTGTGATTTGATTGTTTTGCGCATACGAATCGGTGCCCCATCCCCAGCCTTGAGAGATGCCCGTATAGGGCAGATTCGCCACCTCGTTGTGCGTAATGGTCGAATAGCTCGTATACCCGCCGAAAATGCCCGGCGCATCGAAATATTCCTCTCCCGTATTTGTGATGTAGTTACTCTGCACGGTGTTATGAGAATTGCGCTCCCTGATGTCGGCAGGGTTGGCAGTCGTCACATCGCCGATCTGGATGGCGCTCGCCGAAATGTCTTCGAATACGTTACCGATAATCGTATTGTTCTGGCTTCCGTATTCGAAAACGAGGCCGGCTCCGCCTAAATGGATAAACTTGTTGCGCTCCAGCCTCACGGATTTGGCCGCATGGAAGGTAACGTTGCCAAGGGTTTTTGTTAAGTCTTGGTTAGCCGCATCGCGAAATCCCGTGTACGTAAACCCCGCTTGAAGCGGCACGTAGCCGTCGCTCGTGCTTGGCTGCAGCCAAGTGGCATAAGCGAACGTAAGGCCTTTGATTTTCATGTTTTGCAGCGGCGCATCCAGCGTTCCCGTTCCGCTGAGCAAGGTTTGCAGCGTCGGCGCAACGACCTCGGCTGTCGCCATATTTTCTCCGGCAAAAGGCTTATAGTAGAGGTACCCGGCCGTCCGGTCCAAATACCACTCCCCTTCCGAATCCAGAAGCTCGTAGGCATTTTCGATCCATGCTATCGAATCCAAGCTTGGCGTGTCGCTTAGCTGCGAGTTGTTCCAGCAATGGTTTTGCATCGTAACGGCCGTTCCCGAGATCGTGGAAACCGGGCAGCGGAAGCTTTTCCATGCGTGAGAGCCGACGATCTCGATATTGCTTTTGTTTCCCCAGCCTGACATGCTCGAATCCGGGGCGGTAAAACCCGTGGACGTTTTCGCGAAACCAAGCGGATTGTCGTTGCCTCGCGCTCGCGTCGCCCGAATACCGTTCACGTAAAGCTGCCGCGTATTCAAGCCGGTGCCGACATTCGAACGGTAAATGTTGTTGCCGCTGTCGAACAAGCTCCAGCTTGCGATCGTCTGGCCGCCGCTGAGAACGGGCGTTTCTCCCGAATACGCTTCGTAAATCACCTGGAAGCCTCCCGTTCCGGAATCCGCCGAAGTCAGCTCGAAGGTCGACGTCAAGTTATACGTACCGCCGCGCAAGTAAACGACGATGTCTCCGGTCATACCCGCATTCAGCGTGCGAACCTTCGTTTGAGCGCCGGCAAGCGAACAAGGAGCTTGCAAGGTACATGCGCTTCCGCTGCCCGAAGGCGATGCGTATAGCGATGTTACGGCTGCAGCTGCATGCTGCGGGAAAGAGGAAACAGACGATAATAAAGCGGTCAAGCCAAGCATGATGCTGAGCAATACCTTGCTAAAAGTTCCGGATCTTCTCTTCATGGACACTATTCCTCCAATACCTGTTTAGAATCATGGAGATGAATACGTAATCGCTTGAAATCCGTGTCTGTCCTCAATCCGCCCGCATGCATAGCTTCCCTCCTCGCCCCTAGTTCGAGAGGAGGAGGGATAAGGTCTGCAGTATAGGTTTGTTTTATTGCATCAACAATCTTGAAATCACTACGGCCGCTTCCGCGCGCGTGGACGAGCGGTTCGGATGGAAGCCGTCGCCCGATCCGACGACGATTCCTTTATTGAAGGCGAATGCCACTCCGCCCTTCAAAGATTCGGGAATCTCGTTCGCATCGTCGAACGGCAGCGGCGCCGTTTTTGGATCCGCTCCGCTCTTAAAGCTCTTGACAATCATCAGCGCTCTGGCGGCGATGGTTGCCATTTCGGCGCGGGTGATCGTTTCGCCCGGAGCGAACTCGTCGTCGCTTCGTCCGTTAATGATTCCGGCTTTAGCCGCTGCGGCCACCGAAGAATAAAACCAGTCGTCCGCTTTCACATCTTGGAATGGAGAAGCTGCGTTACCGTCCTCCAAATGGAACATCCTTACGATCATAGCCGCGAACTCTGCGCGGGTTATCTTGTCGTCCGGCGCATAGCTGCCCTTTCCGCGGCCTTCGATAATGCCCTTGGCTGCTGCGATTCGGATCGCTTGGCCCGCCCAAGCTTCCACGCCTGCGGTATCGTTGAAGCTCACTTTGTTTTCAACAACCGCATAAGTGGAGAACGAGCTGCGCTCGGCTTCAAAATTATTCGTCGCCGGGTTGTACCGGCCGCCGTAAAACGCTAGTTTCCCGTCGACCACTTTGGCAAGCGTCAATAAGTCGGTATCTACGCCCGCTGTGCCAGCAATCGGCAATTTGACGAAAACAGGCTTCGTAAAAGTCACTTTGCCGTTTGCGGCGTTCGTAAACTCAAAGTTGTATACATCCGAAACCACTTTTAAATCGGTTGCATCCGTTATAACGGACGGCGCTTGCTTGGATACGTGCAGCGTCGTATCGCCCTGCAATTGATCCACGTCGATCGTTAACGAAACGCCGTTAATTTTGACGGCGATTGCGGCAAAGCCGGCATCCTTAGCTTTTTGAACCCATTCTGCGCGAATCCTGATTTCGGCCTGCTTGGCGGTTTGTTCGCCCAGATCGAGCGTTGCCGTTACAGCAGCAGGCTCGGCACCCGGTTCAAGCTTGGCTAATATAGCGTTTACCTCTGCTGCATGGCTTGCGATTGCGGCGAATACGCTATCGAATTGACTTGCACCCATATCCAATACGGCGGTATCGCCTTCTGCAGTCACAAAAGGGCTGAGCTTGATTTCGGATTGCTTCTCAATAGCCTCCGCTGCAGCTTTTGTTGCCTTGTTGCGCGTAACTTGCGCGTCCTCGCCTTCGGGTTTTCCGTTAATCAACCCGACAAGCGCCGCTTCCACTTCACGCTTTACCTCAGCGGCAATGCCAGGCTCCAGAGCAGGAACGGGCTTTGTTGTCGGAGCCGATGTCGGACTCAGCGTCGGATCCGTCGTAGGGCTCGGTGTCGATTCCGGTGTCGGACTTGGCGTCGGTTCCGGCGTCGGACTTGGTGTCGGCTCCGGCGTCGAACTTGGCGTCGGCTCCGGCGTCGAACTTGGCGTCGGCTCCGGTGTCGGACTTGGCGTCGGATCCGGCGTCGGACTTGGCGTCGGTTCCGGCGTGGCCGTCGGTGTCGGTGTCGGTGTCGGCGTGGCAGTCGGTGTCGGTGTCGGCGTAGGAATCGGATTGTATACTTCCAGCTCCGATACAGCCATTTCGATCCCCGTCTGATACGGACCATCCGGTTTGACGGCAACGACGCGAACATATCTGGCCGTTGTCTCTTCAATATGGTTATCGCTTGTTCCTGAGGCGAAGCCCGTTACTTGCTTGACGGTTGTAAACACCCTTCCGTCCGTCGACGTTTTAATATCGAACTCGGTAGCGTAAAGGGTCTCCGGCATTTTCACGACGATGCGGTTTATGATTTGATTGGAGCCCAAATCCACCTGCAGCTCCCAGAGGTGCTTCTCATTCGCCAGCGCAAACGTCGTGTCGTTTCCGTCGACCGCTTTTGCCGCCTCGAACCCGGACCACATGCTGGCTCTCGTTCCGTCCGCGTAATACGCGGTTGCCGGCTGGTTTAACGCCAAGTTTTCGCCTGGCCGCGGTGTCGCCGTAGGCGTCGGGGTTGGCGTCGGAGTCGGGCCTGCCGTTCCCTGGTTCGTGTCAAACACCCCGCTCAATACGACAGGCGCCGAATATGCATATATGCCCATATAACCGGCTTCTTTGATTTTCCCGCTGCCGCTGTCGACATAATCGATAATTCGTTTGCCGTCTACGACCGCCGTAAGCCTTACACCCTCCGCCGTGTTCAGCGCGCTGAACTGCACCAGGTGTTTCTTGCCCATTTCAAAAACATTGTTGGGCAGCTGCCCCTCGCTTCCTTCCATACCGTCGACGTTGCCGTAGAATACCGTACGGACCCCGCCGTTGAACCTTTGGAGCTCGATGACATCCGGTTTGAAAACAAGAATATACCCCTCGTTCTCCGGATCCCATAACGCTTTATCCGCTGCTTTCTGCCGGATGCTGATCGCGGGCCATTCGACGCCGCCTGCCGGGTCGGATTTCATATCGAATTCCAGCAGCTCGTTCTGGAACGTCCTTCCCTTATAAGCGGAAGAGCCGCCGCTAATCGTAATGCTCCCTTCCTTCCCTTCCATCAATGCGCTTCCTTCGACAGCCCAGTTATCGATATCGCCGATTTCCTGATTAAGGTTATGAACGACCGGCACCGCACCTATGGATACAGTCGCCGAGTACGCATATACGCCCATATAACCTGCAGAAGTAACTTGACCGCTGCCGCTGTCGACATAATCGATAATTTTCTTGCCGTCCACATACGCTAGAAGCCTTACGCCGGCAGCCGTGTTCAGCGCCCCGAACTGCACCGGATGCTTCTTGCCCATTTCAAAAACATGGTTGGGCAGCTGCCCTTCGCTTCCTTCCATACCGTCAACATTGCCGTAAAATACCGTGCGTACGCCGCCGTTAAACCTTTGCAGCTCGATGACATCCGGTTTGAAAACCAGGATATATCCCTCGTTCTCCGGATCCCATAACGGTTTATCCGCCGCCTTCTGCCGGATGCTGATCGCCGGCCATTCAACGCCGCCTGCCGAATCGGATTTCATTTCAAATTCCAGCAGCTCGTTTTGGAACGTCCTTCCTTTGTAAGCGGCCGAGCCGTTGTTTATCGCAATGCTCCCTTCTTTCCCTTCCTTTAAGGCGCTTCCTTCCAGTTCCCAGTTGTCGGCATCGTTTATTACCTGATTGATGTTTTGAATGACCGGTACCGCCTCTATCGATACAGGCGCCGAGTACGCATATACGCCCATATAACCGGCCGAGGTTATTTTACCGCTTCCGCTGTCGACATAATCGATGATCTTCTTGCCGTCCACATATGCTGCGAGCCTAACGCCTTCCTCCGTGTTGAGTGCGCCGAACTGCACCAGATGCTTCTTGCCCATTTCAAAAACATGGTTGGGCAGCTGCCCTTCGCTTCCTTCCATCCCGTCGATATTGCCGTAAAATACCGTCCGCACGCCGCCGTTGAACCTTTGCAGCTCGATGACGTCCGGTTTGAAAACCAAAATATAACCCTCGTTCTCCGGATCCCATAACGGTTTATCCGCCGCTTTCTGCCGGATGCTGACGGCCGGCCATTCGACGCCGCCTGCCGAATCCGACGTCATCTCGAACTCCAGCAGCTCATTAAGGAACGTTTTCCCTTGATAAGCAGCCGAGCCATTGTTTACCGTAATGCTTCCTTCCCGCGTTTCAACCGTGCCGCTTCCTTCCGCCTTCCAGCTGTCCGCATCGCCTATCGCTTCATTGATGTTATACCCTCTTATGCCGGATGCTGCCGACATTTTGGTCACGAATACTTTCCAGGTTTTGCTGAACGTACCTTCATCGTCTTGCAGGTCGTAGGTCACCA
Source organism: Paenibacillus contaminans (assembly GCF_003285015.1). Classification (GTDB taxonomy): domain Bacteria; phylum Bacillota; class Bacilli; order Paenibacillales; family NBRC-103111; genus Paenibacillus_V; species Paenibacillus_V contaminans. Next base: position 5,549 of record NZ_QMFB01000055.1, read on the forward strand.
TCCGGCTGAAATCCCTTGCTTCTGCAATACCGGGAGTACTCGTGCATTCTTCCGATAGTTCCGCATCTGGGGTCAGATTCGTAAGATCCGTATCGTCTTGTACGGTTACAAGAATTTCCCTCGTGCCTGAATTGATTTTGGACGTTATTTGTCCTGGAACATTAAACGCAATAAATTTGCATGCTGCTGGCACAGCCTCGAACTTCAGCACCGGATTCCATAAAACCGTGTTCAAGTCAGGGCTGCCGTCGGCATGAACGACAAACCGCAGGCTGTCGCCTTTGAGCACCTTCACATATAGCTGATAGTCTTGCTCTTCTCCCGGTGCTGCCGTCTGCGGTCCCCAAACAACGGCGTCATTTTTGTAAACGCTTCCAGTCACAGTGGCGTCAGCGCTGCTCAACGTGTCCGCCAGCCTCACATAACCCCGGGTCGGCGCTGTCCATTCCTTGCTCGCATTTCCGTTCTGATCAAGCATCGGCCAAGAACCGTCCAGAATGGTCGTAAGCGGTGAAATATCCCAGTAAGCTTGCTCCAAGCCCGCTTGGTTAATGATCGCTTGCGCTTCGGCCGGCCAGCTTCCGTTCGGTATGATCGTATTATTGCTTAACGTACAATTCGTACAAGCATTGGCCATGCTCGAAGTATCCGAATAATTTTGCTGTACGATGTTGTCATGAATCGTGCCCGTCCACATCGAAATCCATCTTCCGGTTTGCTCGACCACGTTGTTCGTAATCGTAAAATAAGCGCTGCCTTCATCCGGATATATTCCCCAGCCCCCATACGAGCCGTACATACTTTGCAAATGATTGCCGCTTATCGTGGAATCCGGCTGTGCGCTTAAGGTATAAATGCCGCCTCCGTCCCCGAGCACTTTCATCACATCGTGAATGTAATTGTTCGTAATTTGATTGTTTTGCGCATAAGAATTCCTGCCCCAGCCCCAGCCTTGGGAGATGCCTGTATAGGGCAGGTTCGCCAATTCATTGTGCGTAATGGTCGAATAACTTGTATACCCGCCAAAAATGCCCGGCGAATCGAAATATTCCGCCCCTACGTTCGTAACGTAGTTGCTCCGAACGGTGTTATGGGAATTGCGCTCCCTGATATCGACAGGGTTGACGTGGCTAAGCGTCACATCGCCGATCTGGATGGCGCTTGCGGAAATGTCTTCGAATACGTTCCCGATGATCGTATTGTTCTGGCTTCCGTATTCGAAAACCAAGCCGGCCCCGCCCAGACGGGTAAACTTGTTGCGTTCCAGCCGCACGGATTTGGCTGCATGGAAGGTAACGTTACCGTGAGTCTTCGTTAGGTTCTGCGAAGCGGTAGCATGATAACCCGTATAGGTAAACCCCGCTTGAAGCGGTACGTAGCCGTCGCTCGTACTCGGCTGCAGCCATGTGGCATAGGCGAACGTCAGCCCCTTGAATTGCACGTTTTGCAGCGGCGCATCAAGCGTTCCCGTTCCGCTGAGCAGCGTTTCCAGCGTTGGCGCCACGACCTCGGCTGCTGCCATATTTTGTCCGGCAAGCGGTTTATAGTAGAGGTACCCGGCTGTCCGGTCCAAATACCATTCACCTTCCGAATCGAGAAGCTCATAGGCGTTTTCAAACCAAGCTATCGCGTTTAAGCCCGGCGTACCGCTTAACTGCGAGTTGTTCCAGCAGTTGTTTTGAACGGTGATGTCCGCTCCCGAAACCGATAAAACCGGACAGCGGAAGCTCTTCCACGAGTTAAAGCCGACGATTTCAATGCCGCTTTGATTTCCCCAGGAAGCCATGCTCGTATCCGGGGCGGTAAAACCCGTTGACGTTTTCGTAAAACCTGCAGGGTTGTCGGCGCCTCGCGCCCGTTCAGCCCGAACCCCGTCGACGTATAGCTGCCGCGTATTGAGCTCCGTGCCTACAAAAGCGCGGTAAATGTTTTTCCCGCTGTCGTGCAAGCTCCAGCCCGTGACGGTTTGTCCGCCGCTGAGCACCGGCGTTTCTCCCGGGTAGGCTTCATAACTCACTTGAAAGCCGCCTGTCCCGGAATCCGCCGAAGTAAGCTCGAAGGTTGACGTTAAGCTGTACGTCCCGCCGCGCAAGTAAACGATAATATCCCCCGACATGTTCGTATTCAACGTGCGAACCTTCGTTTGCGCATCGGCAAGCGTACAAGGAGCTTCTATCGTACAGTCGCTTCCGCTCCCGGCAGGAGAGGCAAAAAGAGCGGTTGCGGCCGCATACGCACTTTGCGAAAAAGAGGAAACGGACAATAATAATGTGGAAAAGCCAAGCACCATGCTGAGCAATATTTTGCTTATTTTCCCGCAATAGCCCTTCATCGGATACAATTCCTCCAATCCCTATTTACTCCCGGCCCGTTAGCCGCTCGGGCAGGGCCGGGAGCGCAACCGTTACTTCGTCGTTTTCCAAGCGTCGATTTGCTTCTGCATCTCCGCAATGATCTTATCGGACCCTGCAGCCTTCTGCTTAGCCAAAAATTCGTTATATTTGGCTTCCGTACTTACCCCTAAATCGATCGCTCTGGAATATTCGTCGAAGAGTGCGCTGACTTTGCCGATTTCCGCCTTCACCGGCTCGGCATCGAAGGTAAAGCCTAACAATTTGGAAGGCGTAGCTTCCTGGTTTACTTTTTTCGTTTCCTCCCAAACATTCTTAGGCATCCCCTTCTCCACATAAGCAAGGAAATTGGTTGCGAACATCCAAGGCACAGTCGGAGCGTACGCTTTGCCCGCTTCGCCTTCTTTGACCATAAAGCCGTCCGCATCTAATTTGAAGTGCTTGTCTTTAATGCCGAAGTTCAATAAATTGAAAAGCTCTTTATCCGTATTCAGCAGCTCAAGCAGCATCATGGCTCTTTCCGGATTTTTGGAATTCCGGTTAATGGCTTGCATCGTAGCGATGATGCCGCCCGTCGTCAGACGCGGCGTTCCGGAAGGCAGCTGAAGTCTTTCGTATCCGACTTCCGCCGCTAACTCCACTTCGCCGCCCGGCTTATAAGAGCCGCCGATCCCTATGGCAACCTTGCCGGCCTTGACGTCCGTGCCGTCATCCGCTTTTTTGGCAATACGCTCGTTCGCGTTCAAATACCCTTTGGCGTTCCACTCTCTCATCAAAGCCGCATACTTTTTGACGCCGTCCGTTTCGTACTGATTCACTACTTTCAGCGTGTCGTCCGAGAAATCGACGGCGCCCGGAATCTGAATCCCTGCAATCGGCTCAAGATTAAAGAACAATCCGTCCAACTGAACAAGCGAAGTCACAAAGCCTTTTTGCGGAAAATCTTTCCTTACGTTTTGAAGGTACGGCTCGAGCAAAGGCAAGGTATCCGGAGTCAGCTTCCCGCTAATGGCCGGAATATCCAGCTTGTATTTCTCCGCTTCCTCCTTCGAAACGACGACAGCCGGCGTTCTGGCGGCAATCTGCTCATTGACGAACCCGTAAATTTTCCCTTTGACTCTCGCAGCATCCCAGAACGATTTCGGAACAGCGGCAGATGATTTCGGCGCATATTGGGCAAGTAAATCGTCCAGAGGCAAGAAGGCTCCTTTGGCTACATTTTGACTATAGTTGTTGAGCCAATTCGACGTAAAAGCGATATCGTAAGGCGCGCCCGAGGCGATAACGACTTGCATCTTCTGATCGTATTCGCCGAAGCCGAGCGGTTTAAAATCTACGGTGGCGTTAATTTTCTCTTTCAGTTTTTTATTCACTTCTGCAAAAACTAGCTCCTGATCGGCTTGGGGAAAGCTGCCCGGAAAATACCAGGTCAATTTGACCTCCGGCAAGCTTGCCTCCGGCTTCTTCGTTGCATCCGATGTCGGCTTGACGGACGCCTCGCTCGGCTTTTCATTGGGAGTCCCGCAAGAAGCAAGCAGCACCATGGCCGCCGCGACGATCCCCGCTTTCGTAAATTTCAAATTTCTAAACATTTGTAACCCTCCTCTTTGGATGTTCATCTATTCTTAAACTGGGGGTTACCCCATATTTAAGTTAACCTTTTACCGCGCCGACCGTAAGTCCCCGAACGAAATATTTTTGAAAGAACGGGAAAACGAGCAGCATAGGTCCCGCAGCCAGAATCGCCATCGCCATTCGGGCGGACTCGGAAGGGAGTATCACATTTCTCATCCCTGGCGGCATCGTGTTGCTGGAATTGGTCAGGAACGTAATGTTATTCATCATCCGATAGAGCATAAATTGCAGAGGCACCAGACTTTCCTTCTCTATATAGAGCAGGCTCAGCCACCAGTCATTCCAATACTGCAGCAGCGTAAAAAGCGCAACCGTAGCAAGTCCGGGTTTGGCGAGCGGGAGAATGATTTGGAAGAAGATGCGAAACTCGCTGGCTCCGTCCATCATGCAGGATTCAATGATGCTGTGCGGTATTTTCTGCATAAAGGATCTTAAAATCAAGATGAACCAAGGCACGGCCAAATAAGGAAGAATCAGCACCCAAATCGTGTTGCTTAGATGCAAATAGTTGTTGATCAACATGTAGGTCGGGACCAAGCCGCCATTAAACAGCATCGTGAAAAACAAGTAAAAGCTCAGCTTGTTTTTCAGCTTAAAATCTTCGCGAGACAGCGCATAAGCGATGCCGGCCGTAACCAGCAAAGAAGCAACCGTGCCGAAAAAACTGACAAATAACGATACTTTAAAAGCATTTAAGATCTGCATTGGTTTATAAAGGATGTAAGCGTATGCAGAGAAATCGAACATCGCAGGGAGTAAACGATATCCGTTCTTAATAATGTCCGATTCGCTGCTAAAAGAAATGGAGAGAATCGCGATAAGCGGAAAAATACAAGCAAGACTAAACAATAGGAACAATAGATTGATGAATACCTGCGGCCCTATTTTCTTGAACGGCATGTGCCTACTTCCTTTGCGCTTTATTAAAATAACTTGTTTTCTTCATTTACTTTTTTCACGACAAAGTTGCTGAGCATAACGACGATAAAGCCCATCGCGGATTGGAATAACCCTACGGCAGAGGACATGCCCAAATCGCCCGAAACCTTCAGCATACGATACACATATGTGTCGATGACTTGCGTGACGGGGTACAGCTGCCCGATCTCTCTCGGAACGAAGAAAAACAAGCCGAAGTCCGAGTAAAACATTTTGCCTATCGATAGAAGCGTCATAATCGTTATTAACGGCATCAACAGCGGGATCGTGATTTTGCGGATCATTTGAAGCTTCGTGGCCCCGTCAATGGAGGCGGCTTCAAAATATTCCTGGGAAATCCCCATGATCCCCGCGTAAAAAATAATGCTCATGTAGCCGAGACCCTTCCATATGCTCACTAAGGTCAATAGGATAGGCCAAATCCATGATTGGGTATAAAAATCAAAATTGACGCCCATTCCTTTTAACAATGAGGTAAACACGCCGTACGGTCCGATAAAGGAATAGGTCATATACGCGACAATGATCCATGAAAAGAAATAAGGGAAGAAAAAAATCGTTTGGTACACTTTAACCAGCTTTGTACTAAGCACTTCATTTAATAGAATCGCGAACACGATGGAAAGCAATGTCCCGACCGCAATAAATACGATATTGTACGAAAGCGTATTTCTCACCACTAGCCAGACATCGTTCGAAGTAAAAAAGAATTTGAAATTATCGAAGCCGACCCATGGACTGTGAAACAGGCCTTTCTCGTAGTTGATGTTTTTGAAAGCGATAAAGATGCCTGCCATCGGAACGTACGAAAAGACGAATATTAGCAAAATTGCCGGAAGCGCCAAAATCAATAATTGCAAATTCTTTTTATTAGATTGCGCATGTAGAACCCCTTGCCGCTTCTTCACTGCATTCGTTACTCCTTTCACCGGTTGTAATTAAGGCTTTGCTGTCCTTGGCTTCATAGTAGGTTTTGCGTACGGAAACCGCCAGTTCTAAAACGTTTCATCGGTTCGGTTTGGCGTAAAACGGAAGTTCTCAAAGCGGATTTTTGTTCTAAAATGAGCGTTTTGGGGGTTACGGCGCAACCAATGATTGATTCGTTTTGACCTTTCAGGTTAGACTTTAGATCTGGGGGGTACGCACATGCTCAAAAAGTTCATCTTGAAAAATCCGTTCCAGCTTTTTTTGACGATTCTTTTGCCGTTTTTATTGAGCACGCTTTTGGTCGTATTCGTGCAATTCTCCTTTCAAGGCCGCATCTTCGAAAATTTCGCCCTCGAAATGGTCTATAACCAGCAGAAAACAGACCTGCAAAATACAAGCCGAAACGTCAGCCTTATGGAAAAAAGCGCAAACTCCGTTGCGACCTCCGCTTTTTTTGACGAAGGCATTCAAGATCTCTTGTATTCCGATATTCATTCGGAGGATTACCGAAAATATCAAAGAAAATTGGAGCTGTATAAGAACATTTATCCGTTCCTGCAGTCGATTTACATTTATAACGGCCATAATATTCATACGGTGCCCAGCATGGGTTTCGTCTTCGACCGCAATACGTTTGACGATAAAGGCATTTTCACGATTTTGGACGATATTCAGAACAATCGAACGCACAGCATTGTGCTGCGCAAGATTCCCAATCCTTTAGTCGGTCTATCTTCCAATGAAGAACAATTTATTTACGTCTATTCTTATCTTTTCTTCGATTCTCAAGTTCAGAGCGGAAAAGTAAGTGAAGCGATCGTCCTCAACATTTCCGAAGAATGGCTGAGACAAAGCATCAGCTCCACGGAGGACACCAATAATCGAATTTTTATGATCGACCGTAACGGAATTCTGCTGTCGAGCGATTCGATCCATCCGCTGCAAAGTGACTTAAAAGATAAAAACTACATTCAAATGATTAACGCCTCCGCCGAAAACAGCGGAAATCTGCGAATCGATGTCGACGGCGTGGATTCTTTCGTGACCTATGCGGCTACCGACGTATTCGGCTGGAAGCTGATCAGCATTACGCCTTACTCCGAAATCGTAAAGGAAATACAAAACATGAAGCAGAAAACCTATCTTCTGGTTCTTTGTTTTATTGTAGGAAGCATTGCCTTAACGCTGTATTTTTCACGAAAGCTGTACCTTCCGATGAAATTAGTCATCCAAAATTACAATATTTTTGAGCGGAATAACTTTCACTTCAGAAAGCAGGAATTTTTGCGCAAAATGGTGTATTCGGACGATCCCGTCTCGATCGACGCTTTTCAGAAGCAGCTTAGCCAGTACCATATAGCGCTCAAGCCTTCCGATTCCTTCTTGGTCGTACTCATTAAGCTCGATAACTACTCCGAATTTTGCGCCAAATACAACATGAACGACCGCAGCTTATTAAAATACGGCGTCATCAATATCGTCTCGGAGCTGCTTACCGGCGCTTATGCGCATGAATGCATCGATATCGACGAAGATCAAGTTCTCGTTTTGATCAGCTATAGCTCGCCGGCCTTGCCTTCGGGAAACGAGCAGTTGACGGGAGCGTTCAAAAAAATACAGGATAATGTAAGCAGTTACTTGAATCTTTCGATATCCGTTACGTTCAGCGAACCGTTCGAAACGTTGGCCGGACTAAACCTTCATTACTTGAAAACGTTGGACCTTTCCTTCTACAGACTGGTCCTTGGGCATAAGTCGCTCATTTTCAACGAGAACCTGCATATACTCGCAGACGATTTCAAGTATCCGCAAGACCTGGATAAAAAGATGACGGATTCCTTGATTCAAGGGCAGCTGGACGAAGCCAAAGCGGCACTGTCCTCGATTATTCAACATGCTTCCAGGCATAGCTTGACCACGCTGAATTCCGTGCTGATCCGCCTGCTTCTATCGATTCGCCACGCGATCGAAGTGCTGGAGGCCAACAATTCGATCAACGTCAATTTCAATTTCAATATTTATCTGGCGAAGGTGCAAAAAATTGAAACGCTGGACATGATCCAGTCGGACTTTGCCGAGCTGTTCGAAAAGCTGTCGATCGAGCTGGAGTCGAAGAAAGACAATAAATACGCCAAGCTGCTTGAGGACATCGATCGCATTATTCAAAAGGAATACGCCAATCCGGCCTTATCCTTGGTTACCATTGCCGAAAAGGTGAATTTGTCTCCCTCCTATTTAGGCAAGCTGTTCAAAAAGCACCGTCTGATCTCGATAACCGATTACATCAACGAAATTCGGCTTAAGTCTGCAAGAGACAGAATCGCAGAATCGGACGAAGCGATTAATACGATTATGGAAACTTGCGGATTCCTCAGCCGAAGCCACTTTTTCACCCTGTTCAAAAAGGTTTACGGCGTAACGCCCGTTCAATATAGAAGCAACGCTAAACTGCTTAAGGGCGATGAGACTTGAAAGTCCTCACCATTACCGCCCACACGCGGAATCGTGCACCAAAACCGTCCGGATTTCCGGACGGTTTTTCTTAAATATCAGCTTTTATAGGTTTCACATTAATTAGGCCTGATATTTCATCGGGGCCTGCCCAGTTTCATGCTACGAAGTCGCTTTCTTCGAAAGTGGCTTAGGATGACGAAGCCGTTTATCCTTGGGCCGCGCACCGCGTGCGCCTCCCGGCGCGCGGTGCCATCGCGGCACGCGGTGTCGGTCACACGTCGATGGTCAAACCTCGTGCGAGCGTTCTTTGTGTCGCAGCCGCTCTCGCCGTGCGTATTTGTGACTCTCCCGAACGTTATTCATACCCGCTTTCCCCTCCGCACGCATCGCTCGCATGCGCTGCAGTCCGATTTTGCCCGCTTGGAATCGAGTCCGGCTTCCCTTTCTCGCCTATAGTCCGAAAACGCCCGCTTGCAGCGGTTTTTTGGCCTGGCGCATCGATGAATCCGCTCTCCAAGCAGGATATTTCGGACTGCAGCGTAAGCGGAGCCTCGATTTCTTACTCCAAGCGGGCTATTTCGGACTGCAGCATGTAGAGGCGCCTCAATGGCAGCGTCAAGGTTAAACGGCTTCGCCCTCCTAAACGCTTTCGAGGAAAGCGGCTTCGTAAGGATACGCTTAAAAACTGACACGTTAACCGGGAAATCGAACAGTCAGCGGAGATTTACATTCTGAGGTCATATGAAAAACCGTCCGGTAAGTTCACCGGACGGTCTTTTCATGGATCATTCCTATATAAATCGGAACTTTTGCTTAAACTCCATTATTTTACACGAAAAAGGTTTGTTGCGGGATTATGGCGCGTTCCAGCGCCCCTTACTCCTACTTATCCGAATGATCCTTTAAACAACGGGCCAGCAAGTTTCGGGTCATTTGCTGGACTCTCGAGTCCGGTCCCAGCACCCGGCCGAACGTGCCCGATGCCGGAATGTGACCGGGCGGATTGCTTAATCCCTCGGGCCACCAGATCGTCCCCGCGTTGAACACCCAGTTGTTGCGCGGCCCCGGGTAAATGACGGCCGCATGCTTTCCGTCACCCGTTCGAAGAGTGCCGTCCGCACATTTCAGAGCTACAGGCTCATGCCCCACCAAATCGCTATGGGCCAATATTTCCAATCCTGCTATTTCCTTAACCGGCAAGCCGTGATACTCCCAGCCGATCAATCCCGGAATGCTGTCGCCTGCCTTCATGCCGGTGCCCGCAAACACCCAATGCTCCGGCTTCGCCACCGTCCAGTCCCCGTACCCCGAAGCAAACGAGGCGGCTCCCATCAATTCGTGCTCATCGTAAAACCGCTGGTTGCGGGCAAAGGAACGAAACGGAGCGCCTGCGTCGTCGCCATCATAAGGAATGATCTCATGATAGACGGCATTCCCTGAAAGAAAGAGCAAGCTGACCCCCTTATCGCGCACGGCCGATGCATGCCGGTACATCTCTCTCGTCCAATATTCATCATGTCCGGCTGAAATGAAAACCTGGCACGTATCCAGTAAGCCGGGGTCGCTGTGAAGATCGAGATTGGAGCAATACGTGACATCATAACCTTCCGCCTCCAGCCAGTAAGCGAGCGGGAACTCCCATAAGAGAAATTCGCCGGAGCCGCAGGATAAAGGCGAGTCGACAACCTGGAAGTATTTGCTGTACGGCCGGTCGAAGCTGACCCGGACATTGGGGCCGGTAAACCAGGCGTTCGCTCCGTCATCGTAAATCGAGCTGGTTGCGGGCCATTTGTTATAGGCCTGCCAGGTCAGATCGCTCACTTGGACGAGAATCTCCGCCTTCCTTCTTTGCTTCACAACAAAAATAATATAACTCTGGGCACGCAAGGCTGCTTGTTTCGTCAGCTTCGCCAAGTACACGCCGCTGATCCATTCGTCCGGAATCTGCAAGGTAACGCTAGGGCGCCACTTGCATGCCCGCAGCCGCTCCACTGTCTCCGGCGGTACCGCCTGTTCCTCTCCTTCGAACGGACCGAGATGCAGCATATGCCGACCGCCAATGCCGTCATAATAGCCTAATCGGTAAATATCAACGGTGAACGGACAGACAGGGGACGTGCTCACCATGAAATCTATGCTTTCCCCCGGGTAAACGCTGGTACGGGAAGCATATCCCTCAATCGCGGCGGAACGAGCTCCGTGGATCAGCTCGGAGCCTTGATGACTCTCCGTATATTCGAATTCGTATTGGGTAAGCTGCCAGTTCAACGTACCGGGCAGCGCATTTTCTTTTAGCGTAAGGTTTTCCATCAGCGTTCACTCCATATGTCTTAGCAAGGATAAACGGCTTCGCCGTCCTAAACGAACGTTTTCGAAGAAAGCTACTTCGTAAGCATAAACTTGGACAGACGCGTTTACCGTTGAAATATAAGTACTTGATAGGTGAAACATATAAAGTCAAATAGATCTTCACCTAGTCCACGAACTGAACAAGCCTGCTTGCCGTAGGCATCCCTTTGTACCAGTAGCAGTCTACGATGCCTTCCTGACCTTGGTACGGCAGACGTTCCTGCTCCAGCTCTTCCAAACGCCCGACCCTTCCATCCACATAGTCGTTAAGCCGGCGGATCGCCGTTATAAGGCCGGACAAAAGCCCGCCGTAACGGAAATCGATAACCTCCCAGCCGAACGGCTTGTACAATTGATGCCACTGGATCATATGGTACTCCCGCAGCTCCTCCACCCGTTCGATCAAATCGACAAGCTCCACCTTCGCAAAATCATGCAAAGACGCTTTATCCCCAGCCTTATATGCGCGCGTAATTCTTAAGCCGATTTCCGCTTTGACGGAAAGCACGCGGCACAGCTTTTGCAAAATCTCAAAAACCGGGCCCCATTCCCCATTACGCTTCACGGCGTGATCAAATTGAATGGCCAGCTTGGCATAGTGCTCGTCCAGCGGCAGCCCGTCGATGTTCTTATCGAACAGCCCCATTAATACCTGCTGCCACAGCAAATAACGGGACGGATTCGTCATTCCGAGATTTCCTTCGGCCGTGCCTGGAATTTCGTCGACAAAACGGATTTCCATGAAATCCTCATAACGGCCGCCCGTGCAAAATTCGAACCTCCGCTTCAATCTGCGTTCATCCACTTGCTCCGCATATCCGTGTTCCGCGAACAACTGCAAGCCGAGCAGCGCGGAATAAATATGGCATTCCGTTCCGTCGTCGCCCCATAAGGTAGCGATGACTTCCTTCACGCCTTCTTTTTTGCAAGCGGCCATAGCCGCTTCGGTAGAGGCGAACGTTGCGCCGTAGTTCAAGCAGAAGCCCTTCCAATTCCAAATCCCGCCGGCAAAAATAGGAGTGGAACCGAATTGCTTGTGCTTGCGAATAAAATCGAGATAAAATTCCTCGTCGAAGTGATAATAATCCCAGAAAATATACTGCAGGTTCTGGGGCATGACTTCCTTTATGTTATCGGGCAGGATCATATTCCGATCGTAATTATCCTCCATCCCGGACCCCATGCGAAAATACATATCGCTCCATATCATCGGCTGCAAGCCGTGTTTTTCCGTTATCTGCAGCACTCTCGCCAGGTGCTCGTTCATGATCTCGAATTTGGAGCGTTGTCCGTTTTTGAGCAGGTAATTCCCTTGACCAAGCTTCAATGCTTCGTCCATGCCGATATGGATGCGCTTAGAACGGACGGGGCTTGTCGCCGCGACGATCATCTGCTCGATGAACGCGTACGTGTTCTCTTCGCCCACGAGCAGCGTATCTCCGTCATCCTTGATGTCGGCGAAGCAGCTCCATTTTAATACGTCTCGCAAGTGGCTTAACGTCTGAATGCAAGGGATAAGCTCGATGCCGAACAAATCGGCGAAGTCGTCGCACTGCCGGATCTCCTCTTGGGAGTACCTGCCTCTCATGTAGCCGAAATAGGGCTGCTCTTTGACTTCATAGCTATCCTCGGTATACAGCATCAGCATATTGAGTCCCATGGCGGCCATCTTGGTGATGATCCGTTTAATCGTCTCGACGTGCAGTACCGCATTACCCTGAGAAACGTCGATCATCGGGCCGTTCGTGCTGAACTGCGGCGTTTCCGTTATATGAAATTCTTGCTCGTGCTGTAAGCTTTCCAGAAGCAGTCCGAGCGCCCGAAAAAATTGATGCTTATGCTCGTATTGAATGCGGGCCTTATCCCCGGTTTTCGATACGACGATTATATTTTCGTTTGTTCGTTCCACTTGAACGGTCATACCCGCTTCGCTTACGGAGAAATGAAACTCTTCGGCAAACAACCGAATGCCGGGCTCCAAATCGGAATCCTCCAAAATAAAATGCAAGTTCAACGCTATTCCTCCTGTTCTCAGTTGCCGCCGATCGGGTATATCGCAACCCTCAACCTTGCGCATGATGTCGAATTGAAACCAGTGTCGTTCCATGACTACATCTTATTTTTTGCACGCAAAGGCCGCTAGTCTTCAAACATTACATTAGTTCTGTTTTGAGGAAACCTGAAGTTCTCAATGCAAGCTTTAGTTCTGAAATAAGCGTTGTATGGAGAGGCAGCCTATGCGTATGGTCGAATATATGAAAAAAAACGCGCCCATGAAAATCACGGACACGTCCTGCTTTGGCTGCATGATTAGTTTGAACCGCGCGGTAACAACAATAAAATGCCAAGTATGATGATAATAAGAAATAAGTAACGCTCGAATTTTTCGCCGGGAATGCGCTTATTTATAAAGACGCCGAGTACGGCAGCACCTAAAATAGCAGGTAAAGAATACGCATAATAAATAAACGCATCGCTCGTCCATAATCCGCCAAGTGCATGTCCTGCAACAACAAGTACGCCGGAAATAAGAAAATGGGCCTGCAATGTGCTTCGAAAACGATCCGGGTTCCATTTTCGCAAAGTCCCGTAAACAACGACAGGCACGCCGTTAAAATTATAAGCGCTGCCGAGCACTCCCGATGCAAAGCCGAACGGCAATACCCACCTGCGGTCGTTAAGCAGCGGCCGGTCGATCACCCGAATGAGATTTTTCTTAATCAAACAGTAACCCCCATAAGCGATCAGAAAAATTCCAAGAGCGGATGTAATCACGATTGCAGGAGTGAGATGAAGCAAAACGAGTCCGGCGGGTATTCCGAATACGGTTGTAATCGCCAGTCGGATTAGAATAGGCTTTTCAATGTGACGCCATCCGCTGAAAACAGTAAGCAGAGCGACGGTCAGCCCTGCCATGCCAATTAGCGAGACCGATGTCTGTAAGGAAATCGGAAGCAGTGCAAGCAAAGGCATGCTTACAATCGCTTCCCCGAAACCGAACATCGCTCTCATCAAGGCTCCGATGAACACAGCGAAGACAACCAGCATAATAAGCGAAATAGTCAACCGACACCCTCCTCGAAGAAACCGGTTACTCCATGCTTCAGGTATAATGGATCCGGGTTGTATCGTATACCATTCAATCGAATACCCTCCTTTTAAATTTTTTCCATAATAACACAGGGAGGATCATATTAAAATACGATTTTAAACGCATTTAAAAGGCCTTTTTTCAACGAAATTTCAACCCGACATGATGGAGTACATGACAACACAGAAAACTCCTTAAACGCAATTACAGGGCGTATCATAGATTGCTGTTTCGGGCATTTCTTGACCCTAAAACGCAACAAAAAAAACCGCAATACCAACCTCATTTCAAAACCAAAACCCCCACAGAAGGTTCTGTGGGGGTTGCTGTCTTCTAGCGTTTTTTTGAGCTTGGGCGTTAATGAATAACGTTCCGGAGTCGCAAAAGAGCGACGGCAGCTTCGGCTCTTGTTGTTAATCCTTCCGGCACAAATTGATTGTTTGCTCGTCCTACTAATATTCCGTGTTCGCGGGCAGCCTCGACATAACCCTTAGCCCAGGCTGGAATGCTATTATCATCAGAGAAGGATGGACTTTCCGTGCTGTTTACGTTCCATTTCATCGCCCTTGAGATCATCGCAGCCATTTCCGACCGGTTTACCGTCTGCATAGGCCGCAGCATACCGTCGGAATACCCCTCAACGACCCCTTCGGCTACCGCCGTCCGGATCCCTGGTTCCGCCCAGTCCGGAATGCTGTCACTGTCGCTGAAGGACATCGCACTCGCCTCGTGACGGATATTGATTTGGAGAGTCCGCAGCAGCATGATCGCAAACTCCGTTCGTGTAACGTAGCTATTAGGCGCAAAGGTATGTTCCGTTACTCCCTCGACAATTCCCAAACTTGCCGCTTCACATACAGCCGACTTGGCCCAGTGATTCTCCATATCCGTAAACGGACATGCAGGGGTTGAAGGAATTGGATCAGGAACGGCAATACGATTAATCGTTAAGGTGTAAGTTTTAAGGGTTCCGTCTTCGGCTTGAACCGTAATTGCCAGCACATTGGCTCCCATCGCTAATTTCACGTTCGTCAACGCATCCATTCGTTCGCCGAGCAGCTTAACAATCGCCTTGGAATCCGCAGTTGCCAATTGCAGCTCGACCTGCTCCGCATCTGTCTCGACTGTATATGCCGTAGTCCCTGGCGCGAATGCAGACGATAAATCCAGCGCTTTGCCGGATGCGGACACCTGTAATCGAGCTAAATCCGCTTGGCTTGAGTAAGAAACCGTTGGCGGCAACACTGCGTTTACTGTTACCGTAGAAGATTGGCCTATGACCTCCACACCATTTAGATATACGGTAAAAATATGGTCATTAGCGGTTTGTGTCGCGTTATACGGAAGATCGACGGTCACTTCCGCATTTTCGGCACTTCTTACGACCGCTGTGGCGGCTTCGACTCCGTCAACATATACGCTTACCGTCTGCCCGAGCAGGTTGACGCCTGTTATGGTAACGGTCGTGCTGCCTCCGGAGCTTGTCAAGCTTGCCGGATTGACGGATATCCCCGTAATTACGGGCACAGCTACTGTAAAGCTTGCGCTTGCTGCATCAAGCGTATTTTGAAATTCATTTCTCACCGCATCTCCCGCAACAAGTACCTCGTACTCTCCATCCTCGAGCGTGTCGTTAAAGGTCAAGGTAAACGTTCCGGAAGGCTCGTCATAGCCTGGCGAATAAGCGGAGAATGCCTCACCGTCCTTCTTCATGCTAATCAGCGGCAGTGCATTGGAGGAGGTCAGCTCCGTTCCATCCGCGATCCAATACACGGCTTCATTGACGGAGACCGTTACCGCTGCAGGCGGCGCAATGAACAGCTGATTGTCCGTGAAGCCGCCGAATGTTACAACCGGCTTAGTCTTGTCGTACAGCAGGCTTAATGTATTGGATGCCGTATTATCATTTCCTGCTGCATCGGCGGCTGCTCCCGCGGCAACCGTTATTGTCACAGCCTGACCGCTATTCGTCGGGCTAATGATTGCCGAGTACGTCACTGCGCTCACAGAAGTGAAGTCCGACACCGTTCCATTGTTTATCACCAGATCATCCTCGGTAAAACCGGTGACGCCCTCGCTATAGATGATGGTCACCGGAAAAGAAGCGTTTACTTTACCGCCTGCCGAGCTGGAAACCGTTACGGTCGGCGCGGAATTATCCAGAACAAAGGGATTCGACACCGCATTGACAACATTGCCCGCTTTGTCTGCCGCTTGAACGTGCAAATACCAATTGCCGTTACCGCTTGTTCGGCTTAACGAAGCTCCGCTGCTAAAGGTCGACCAACCGCCAGCCGGAACAGCTGTGCTTTGTGTCCACGCATACTTCAACGAATCAGCATCGACACCGCTTTGCGTGTCGCTCACCGTTACTTCCGTTGCGGCGGCTGTCGCTGCCGCAGCCTGTCCGTTCGCGGTAAACTGTACGGTTGGCGCGGTATTATCCAGTACAAAGGGATTTGACACCGCATTGACAATATTGCCCGCTTTGTCTGCCGCTTGAACGTGCAAATACCAATTGCCGTTACCGCTTGTTCGGCTTAACGAAGCTCCGCTGCTAAAGGTCGACCAACCGCCAGCCGGAACAGCTGTGCTTTGTGTCCACGCATACTTCAACGAAGCAGCATCGACACCGCTTTGCGTGTCGCTCACCGTTACTTCCGTTGCGGCGGCTGTCGCTGCCGTAGCCTGTCCGTTCGCGTTAAATTGTACGGTTGGCGCGGTACTATCCAGAACAAAGGGATTCGACACCGCATTGACTACATTGCCCGCTTTGTCTGCCGCTTGAACGTGCAAATACCAATTGCCGTTACCGCTTGTTCGGCTTAACGAAGCTCCGCTGCTAAAGGTCGACCAACCGCCAACAGGAACAGCTGTGCTTTGTGTCCACGCATACTTCAACGAAGCAGCATCGATACCGCTTTGCGTGTCGCTCACCGTTACTTCCGTTGCGGCGGCTGTCGCTGCCGTAGCCTGTCCGTTCGCGTTAAACTGTACGGTCGGCGCGGAATTATCCAGAACAAAGGGATTCGACACCGCATTGACAACATTGCCCGCTTTGTCTGCCGCTTGAACGTGCAAATACCAATTGCCGTTACCGCTTGTTCGGCTTAACGAAGCTCCGCTGCTAAAGGTCGACCACCCGCTAGCCGGAACAGCTGTGCTTTGTGTCCACGCATATTTCAACGAAGCAGCATCGACACCGCTTTGCGTATCGCTCACCGTTACTTCCGTTGCGGCGGCTGTCGCTGCCGTAGCCTGTCCGTTCGCGTTAAACTGTACGGTTGGCGCGGTATTATCAATCTTTAAGATAATCGTATACNTGGCGCGGTATTATCAATCTTTAAGATAATCGTATACGTTTTGCCCGGCAAAAAATAGGGCTCTGTACGAACCAGAATCTCCGTGTCTGTCGTGGCTCCTGCGATGTCGATCTCCTTGGCGCTGCCGCTTGCGATCTGTTCATTATTAACATACAACGCCGTCTGATTCGAACTCTCAAGCGTCGGCGTAATATGGACTCCGGATAAAGAATGCCCGTCATAATAAAACGTGTAGGACGTTCGGGACGATTGAAAAGCTTCCTCAAAATCCCCCTCTTGTAAATGGATACCGCTTAGATCGGCACTGCCTGGAATCGGATATAATGAAGAAAAAGCAGCGGATGTAACGACTGTGCCATCTGCTTTTAATGCCAATGAATGAGCGTCTTTGGTAGTTATCGATACTACGTCCGTCAATCCTGCCGGTAAATGTTCGCCCGATCCCCATGTTACCACAGTGCCGTCTGATTTTAACGCTAAAGAAAGCTTTTGTCCTGCCGCGATGGCTACCACATTCGTCAATCCCATCGGTACCTCTGTTTGATCAAACGTATTGTTTCCCCAGGCAACAACGGTGCCATTTGATCTTAACGCTAATGAATGCATTTGTCCTGCTGCGATGGCCACCGCGTCATTCAGCCCATTCGGCACTGTACTTCGACCGTCAGCATTGTTTCCTATTGCGACCACAGTCCCGTCCGACTTGAGTATCAGCGTATGAGAATCTCCTGCCGAGACGGCTGTCACGCCTGTCACTCCTGGCGACATAGGTGCCTGACCCAAGCCGTTAAGCCCCCATCCGACAAGGGTGCCATCCGATTTTAGCGCGAATGAATGGTATCCTCCGGCTGAAATGGCTACCACGTTCGTCAATCCTACCGGTACCTCTGTTTGATGAAACGCATTGTCTCCCCATGCAACAACGGTGCCGTCCGATTTTAACGCTAACGAATGGTATCCTCCTGCCGCAATGTTTATCACGTCTGTCAATCCTGCAGGCACGTCTGTTTGACCTGAACTATTGTCTCCCCATGCAGCAACAGTACCATCCGATTTCAATGCAATTGCAAAATGATTTCCGGCCGCTATTTTTGTGCCTTTAACAGGCAATGCCGCTGCCTGAACCGGATATGGCTCGATTAGAACGAAGAAGTTGAAAAACAATACGAGCACAAGAACAAGGTTGAAACTCTTACGCATTGCATACGATAACAAAACGTACTCACTCCCGCTATAATGTAATGTTAAAGCGAAGCGACCTCTTCAATTAGGGCAGTGAATGACCGCCATTCCGAGACCCGGCATACAGAAGACGCTTTATTCTTTTTCAACCATTCAATACAGAACTCGCTCCTCCTTTGCTATAAATGAAAAGCTAGACGCATGTTGTCGCGCTTTATTGTTTCATAGTAACAAAGTGCTCTGAAAGACTTATGAAAGAAACCCGGTTTTACTTAATGTAAGCGAAACAAATTTAAGCGAAAAGGATCTTATTACGGTTGGGATGTTCTCCTATAAGCAAAGCAAAAGCTGTCCCTCCGGTCATCGGACCTTAAGGACAGCTCTCTCAAACGAGCTTATGAATTGTAAAATCCGCTAATAGCTTCTACGCCTACCGACGAAAAGGGATACCACGAACATGATCAGGAAGATCACGAACAATATTTTCGCGATGCCGACGGCGGCGGATACGATGCCGAAAAATCCGAATATCCCCGCTACGATCGCAATGATGAGAAACAGAATCGCCCATCCCAACATATGCAGCACCTGCTTTCGGAATAGATTTGATGTTGCTGTCGCTCTATCCTCTATTACCCCGAAAACGTACAGATGAAACATGGCCTCGCGATTCCTCCATGCACGCTTCACCCGGCGCACATAACAGCGCTAGCGGCAGCCGTCAGAAACGCATGCCGAGCGATTCTTTTAATCCTACAGGTGCTGCAGCGAGACCATTCGCATCGTCCCCCGATCAGTCAGTCGCGCTTCCCCATTCGTTCTTGCGGTAAATGCGTTCCAGCGGCGCTATATCTTCGTACTTCAGCTCCTCCGGCAAAAACAGATTGGACTCTTTGCTGCCCAGCCCGAGAAAGCCGCCGTCCGCCAAGCTGTCGTAGATCAAGCGGTGTACATGCTGCTGCAGCCCGTTATCGAAATAGATCAAAACGTTGCGGCATAAAATGACGTGAAACTCGTTGAACGAGCCGTCGGTGGCCAAATTATGCTGGGCAAAGACGAGATTGTCATTCATCAGCGGATGAAAGTAAGCGTATTGATGATCCGTCGTGTAGTATTCGGAGAACGCCTTCGTTCCGCCGGCTTCCAAATAATTATTCGTATACAATTGCATCTGCTTCAAGGGGAAAGCCCCCCTTTGCGCGGTGGCGACGGCTTTTTCGTTCATATCCGTGGCGTAAAGTTTCGTCTTCTCCGCCAAACCTTCCTCCAGCATCAAGATCGCCATGGAGTAAACTTCTTCCCCGGTCGCACACCCCGCATGCCAGATGCGTACTTCGGGCAGCTCTCTGAGCAGAGGCACGACCCGTTTGCGGAATGCGACGAAAAAGCCCGGGTCTCTGAACATTTCCGTCATCCGGATCGATAAATCGTTAAGCAGCCGCTCCAAGCAACCCGGCTCATGCAGAACTTTATCCAAAAGCGCTGTAATCGTCGGCAGCCGCTCCGCCCGCATCCGGTTCAAGATCCGCCTTCTGACAGACGCCCGCACATAACCCCGGAAATCGTAGCCGTACATCTGAAACAAACCTTCAAGCAGCAAGCCGATCTCCACTCGCTCAAGCTCGTCTCGCTCGAAAGGATTTCCTTCAACGGCGTAAACCGCCGGAGGATGATTAGTCGGTTTGATCAAAACGGATTCACCTGCTTGGTCAGCCATACCCGCATCAGCGAGAACAGCTGGTCGATATTTAACGGCTTCATAATATAATCGGATGCGCCTGCTTCTCTGCATTTCTCCCGTTCGTTCTTCATCGCCTTGGCGGTCAGCGCGATAATCGGCAGCTTCGTCAAACCGAGGCGGTGCCGAATGGCTTCCATGGTCTCGTAACCGTCCATAACCGGCATCATAATATCCATCAGAACCAGATCGAAGCCCGGCTGCTCTTCCAAAATCTCAAGCGCACGCTTGCCGTGCTCCGCCGCCATCACCGATACGCCTTTCTTCTCCAGCGCCGATACAAGCGCAAAAACGTTGCGAGAATCATCGTCTACAAGAAGCACCTTTTTGCCTTTGAACAATTGAACGTCGGAACCAACGCCATCCTCCACTTCATTCTCCTGTGCATAGGAAGCTTCCTCTTGAGGGTCCCGCGTCACGGCAACCTCGGCGAAGCTCGCTGCCGAGGCTTCGTCAGCCATGGTGCCGCCCTGCGAGTCCGTCTCCCGCCTGCTCGGTATATACAGCGTAAAGGTGCTTCCCTTGTGAAGCTCGCTTCTGACTACGATGGAGCCGCCAAGCAAGCGCGTAAATTCGCGGCAAATGGACAAGCCTAGCCCCGTCCCGCCGTATTGCCGGTTCGTCGTGCCGTCGACCTGCCGAAACGCTTCAAAAATTAGCTGCTGTTTATCGATCGGTATCCCGATCCCCGTATCCGTGACCGAGATGGCGATAACGGCTTCGTCTTCCTGCACCGGAAGCAGCTCCTTGATGCGTTCCGGTTTTGCCGGCTCGATACGTACCGTAATGGAGCCGCGCTCGGTAAATTTAAAAGCATTGGAAAGCAAATTGTTCAAAATTTGCTGCAGCCGCTGGCCGTCCGTCGCAATCACCTTGGGCGCCTCCGGATGCAGTAGCACCTCGAAGTCCAAATTTTTACGGGCGGCAACCGGGCCAAACAAGCTTTTCATGAGCTGCGGCAGCTCGGTGACGTTCACTTCATCCGTCACAATATCGATCTTCCCCGCCTCGATCTTCGACAAATCCAGAATGTCGTTTATCAGGCGAAGCAAATCTTGACCCGCCGTGTTGACCACGCGGGAATATTCCTCCACTTCCGCCGTTTCCATCTCTGCACCGGTTTCAACAAGCATCTGCGATAAGATGAGTATGCTGTTAAGCGGCGTTCGAAGCTCATGGGACATATTGGCGAGAAAATCGGTTTTGTACTGGGAGCTTGTCTGCAGCTTTACCGAGTATGCCTCCAGCTCGTCCTTCGCCTTTTTGAGCTCCAGAGCCCGCTGCTCGACATTCAGATTTTGCTCCTCCAAATGCTCGTTCGTAATCCGCAGCTGCTCCTGCTGCATCTGAAGCTCTTCGGCTTGGGCTTGCAGCTCTTCCGACTGCGCCTGCAGCTCCTCGGTCATCATTTGGGATTCGGCGAGCAGCCTTTCCACTTCCATTCGCCCCAGCACATTGGTAATCGCCGAGCCGAACTTCTCCTGCAGCTGGTCCAGAAGCGTAAGATGCTGGGAAACAAAAGGCTGCAGCGCCGCAAATTCCACGACGGCCTCCACTCTGTCGTCAACCAGAATCGGGGCGATCAGCAGGCTACGGGGCGAAGAAGCGCCCAAGCCGGATGTGATGGCAATATGCCCCTCAGGCAGGCTGTCGATCAGAAAAAGCCTCTTATCGAGCGCGCATTGCCCGACAAGTCCTTCTCCCGAGCGAAAGCTCAAGGCGCCTTTCTCTTCGCCCGAAGCCGCATAGGCGGCCGTTTTTACGTAGACCTCCTGTCCCCCGATCGTTCTGCGCAAATAAACGACCCCATAAACCGCTTCAAGCATAGGGGCCAGCTTGGTTACGAAGGCTTGCGTCAGAGCCGCTATATCGGTCACGCCCTGATACATCGTAGAAATATCCGTCATATTTTTCTGAACCCAGTTCTGCTTCTCCAAGCTGCCGAGCAGTCTGTTCGTAGCCTCGGCCAAATCCCGGATTTCGTCGCGCGTATTCAGTTCGATACGGGCGGTCAGATCGACCTCGGAATCCGCTATGCTGCGTATCGTTCTCACAACCTGTTTAATCGTTCTCACGATCGAACGCGACAAAATCAGAGCGACTGCCAGGGTAAGCAAAGAAACGATGCCGACGATCGTGTATAAAACGATTTTCACATTCGTGTTGCTTTGCGTCAGGTTCGCGATCCGATCGGACGTCAATTTCTTCTCATCAGCAAGAAAAGAATCAAACTGCGTGCGCAGCTGATCCATAATCTTTTTGCCTGTATTTTGCTCGAAATGCCGGTTTACTGCGGCTTCGTTGTTTTCTTTTTTGAGGGTAATGACGTATTCGCCCGTATTCGATATCCAGCTGGCGATCAGCGGCTTGATCTGCTCCAAATTACGCTGCTGCTCGGGATTATTCGCCAGAAGCGTGTGCAGTTTATTGTAGTTGTCCGGCCAGCTGCGGCTACCCGCTTCGTACGGCTCAAGATATTGATCGTCGCCCGTAATGACATATCCTCTCATGCCGGTTTCCATGTCGAGAATGTTTTTCTGCACTTGATTAATCAGATCGTGCAGCTCGATATCGTGCTTGGAAATAAACTCCACTTCATTTTGCAGACCGGTCATTCGATCGTTGACAATCAATAGCGAAGCGCCCAAACAAAGAATGATACATAAATAACCGGTCATGATTTTGGCTTGTATGTTATAGCTCATGGCTTTAATCGCGGCCGCCTCCGTTCCATACTCTATAGATCTCTATCTGTGCATACTTTCGCTCCGATGCCGCGATTTTCCGCCATAAACAATCGTTCGGATGAAGGATCGATCGAGCTGATCAGGAAGACTGCTCCCCAGACGGGGGTTCGGACAACACTTGCTTCAATTTATGAATGGCCCGCCGCTGAATGCGGGATACGCTCATTTGGGTTACGCCGAGCTGTTCGGCGACTAATCGCTGAGGTTGGCCTTCGTCGTAAATCAGGCTGAGCACCCGCTTCTCCTCCTCTTTCAAGCAGTCCATCGCGTCTTGCAGAGCCATTCGTATTTCCACCTGCCGGTAGTCGTCAACGGGAGCCGCGATCATATCCGCAATGGTGGCGGCGCTTTCGCCTTCATTCGAGAGCGGCGTGTCCAGCGACGTATAGTGATAATAGTCCCGGCCCGCCAAAATTTCGATCGTCTCTTCCGGAGAAATATCCAGGTGAGCGGCAATCTCGTCGACATTGGGAGACCGTTCCAGATCAATCGTAAGCTCGTCGATCGTTCGCTGCACAAGCGAGCTTTTCTCCTTAATCTTTCTCGGCACCTGAATGTACCATGATTTGTCGCGCAAATAATTTTTTAAATGACCGATCAGGCTTTTCATGGCATAACCTTCGAACGGAATATTCATCGAGCTGTCGTACTGCTTGAATAACTTTAGCATCGACATTCGGCCCACCTGGTATAAATCCTCCAGAAGGTCGGGGCGGTTACGCGACATTTTGCCGGCAGCCGAACGAACGACGGGCTCATAATACACAAGCAGCGCAGTTGCCGCTTCCGGGCAATCCGTCTCTTTATAAAGCTTCATTCTATTGTACATTTCGTACAAGGGCTTCGAGGATTCATTATGATTCATGCCATCTCCTCTTTTCTGCTCAGCCGTTTCGTCAGCACAATCTCCGTTCCGCTGCCGTCGTACGAGCGCACTTGTACGTCATCCATGAGCGCCTCCATAAGGAACAGGCCGAGCCCGCCAACCGTTACTTCACTTAGTTCCGTTTGTTCCAGCAGGGTAGGGACGACGGCATTTTCCGAGAAAATGAAGCTTTGTCCATGATCTTTGACGGAAATCGTCATGCCCTCTTCGCCGCTTTCCAGACGCAGCTCGATCGTTCCCGAATCCGCAGTCCCGTATGCGTGCAAAATAGCGTTATTGCAGGCCTCCGCAACAGCTACCTTCATATCTTCGATTTCCTCGAACGTATAACCGGCTTTGGTCGCAAAGCCGTACAGCGTCAATCTTACAATATCCAAATACTCCGCTTGAGCCGGAATCGTCAGGCATACGAATGGGTTCATAATCGTTTTTCTTTCCTTTCCCCTGATTGTACTATTGCGGGCTGACCGCTAAAAAACGCGATACGCCTGTCATATCGAATAACCGCTGAATCGGCGCCGGCGTGTTTACCAAGCGGAAAGCCGCGTTCATCGCGGATCTCGCTTTGAGCACCGATACTAAGATGCCGATACCCGTGCTGTCGATATAGGTGATGTCCTTCAAATCCAGCGTAAGCGTTCGTTCCGTCTCTTTCACCAAAGGGTTAAGCTCGGCGGTCAAATAGGTTGCCGCCGACAAATCGAGCTCGCCGCATAATTTGACGACATTTTCATCTTCCGTAGCGTGTTTATAAAGCTGAAACTTGCGGATTGCCTTCATCTGGAGTCCTCCTATTTACTTCCCGCGCGGTGCGCAGGGGATTGTGCGGTTCTGCGCCTTTGCACGAATTCTACGGCGGTGATGACGCCTTCCCATACGGCCTGCCACCTGCCGGACAGTTCCGGCTCGCATGCGCGGCTGCCGTTTCGTTTCAATGATGCAAGCAAGCTCGAGGCCGTCTGCCTCGCTGCCGACGTCAGCTCATGGACAGCTTGTCCGACATCATTCACGCTGCCGAATGCATGGTCGAGCTTCGATAGCTTCATACGCATGTCGACTGCGATATCGTTCGTATTTCCGATCATCTCTTTGACTTCCTCGCTTATTTCCTTCGCTTCATTTTTCATTTGTCCCATAGCCAGCGTCATTTCATCCAAGGAACCTTTAAGCGACTTCAAAGTCTGAATCAGGTAGAAGGTCAAAATGACGAAGCTGACCGCCACGATGACCGCGCTTATTTGCAGCAGCATCTCGAGCCCCCCTTTTTTCCCATGCTTAGAGGGGATTACCCGTTTCTCGCATGTTTGAAACACCCTTAGGAAAAATTTTATCGAAACTTCCGATGTTTCAATCAAGCCGCTGGAGGGTAACGATACACATCAACACCTATTCCTTTACTTGGAGGTATGACACATGTTCAAATCCGAGAAGAAAGCCGCCTTGACGGAGCTGTTGAACAAGCAGGTCGCCAATTTCTCCGTCTTATACATGAAGCTGCATCATTTCCATTGGTACGTAAAAGGCGAACAATTTTTCACCCTGCATGTCAAATTTGAGCAGCTCTATACGGAAGCCGCGATCCATCTGGATACGATTGCCGAACGAATGCTGTCGCTGCGTGCGGCCCCGTCCGCTACGATGAAACAACAGTTGGCGATCGCCTCCGTCAAAGAAGCGGAAGGAGACGAGGATGCGCAGCAAATGGTCAAATCGCTCGCAGGAGATTTTGACGGCATGTGCACGGAGCTGACGATCGCCATCTCGCTTGCCGAGGAAAGCCGCGACCAGCCTACGTCCGATATGCTTATCGCCATCCGCACCTCGCTCGAGAAGCACCGCTGGATGCTGGACGCTTATCTCGGAAAATAAAGACAAAACCACGGTATGGGCGGCGAAGCCGTCTTTCCGTGGTTTTTCTTTTTGCTCCGGCTGCCGCAGCCACTGTTTTTTATTTCGTTGAAACCATGACCAGGCACATATCGTCCTTCGGGGCTTCTTTCCCGGACTCGGGCTGCAGTTGTTCAAGCAGCTCGGCAGGCTCGCGCACGTTGCGTCCCTGCAAGCTTTGCATGAGCATGCCTGGAGCATTTTCGCCGCCTTCCGCCAGCCACTCCGCCAACCCGTCCGTATAAAGCAGCACGCAAGCTTCGTCGCGGTACTCGATTTTCCCCTTTGCGATGTCGACCCGATCAAAGAAACCGAGTGCGCAGCAGCCCTCCTCCAGCAGCCTGATTTCACCGTCCACATTGGCAATCCCTGCCGGGTGCCCCGCGTTCACATATTCGATCGTCCGCTTATCCGTATCCAGTACGAAATAAATCGCCGTAAAATAATAGTTGATCAAGCTATCCGCCCTGCCGAGCTGATTCATCCGTCTGTTGAGCTCTTGCATGACGGCTATCGGATCGCCGAGTCCCACGATCGTATCTTTGAGCGCGGAGTATATATACATACACACCAAGGATGAAGATATGCCATGCCCCATCATATCGAGCAGCATGACCCCATACCGGTTGGGACCGATCGGATACCAGGCGTACAAGTCTCCGGCAAGCTCGAAGGAAGGCCGGTAAACGGCGGAAATGTCCACCTTATCGTCCCGGATCGGACTGCTTAGCATGCTGAGCTGCACTTGCTTGGCGAGCTCCAATTCATATTGAATCCGCTTGTCCCGCTCCTTGTGCCAATCCTTCTCATGCTTCAAACGAAGCGTCGAACGAATACGGGCCAGCAGCTCGACCTTATTGATCGGCTTCATGACGTAATCCAGCGCGCCGGCGTCCAGCGCTTCAGCCAGCTTATTGGAGTCTCCCATCGCCGTAACGAAAATGATCGGAATATCGCGAAACCGTTCCTGCCCCAAAATCGTCCGGCACGCTTCCACCCCGTCGATCTCCGGCATCATCATATCCATCAAAATCAAATCTACCGGCACTTCCGCCATACTCGGGGAGTCAAGTTCCATAAATTGATAGAGTTCTTTGGCGGAGGACAACAGCACCAAATGCTCGTAGCCGGCCTTCCGCAAAATTTTCTCGATTATAATAAGATTCGTAGCGTTATCGTCAACAATGACTATATTCATTGACAACCTCCTATTCTTTTTATAGAGAGGAAACGATATGTTTCACATTATAACACTTAAACCCTATAAGGACGGCATAACCGCTTATCCTTATAGCACGATTTTTCGCTGCGAGCCCTTCTTTTTACTACCCGCTTCCCCTTATTTTCAAACGGTTTGATGCCGTTCCTTCTATTAGAATCCGGTAAGCCTGTTTCAAATTCGCAAGATCCGGTTAAAGGATAAGTAGGATCGAAACCACAACGAATAAGGAGAGATGTACGATGAGCGAAACAACAGAAACGGGCAAAAGCGGTTTGTGGCTGGGCATGCTGATAGGCGGGGCAATCGGAGCGGCCGCTTCGCTGCTTCTGGCTCCGAAGTCGGGCTCTGCGTTGCGGGAGGAGTTATCGAACACCTACAAGTCTTTACAAGACAAAAGAAACCGGCTGGCCGCAAACGTAAAAGAAAAAGCCCAGAGCGTGGCAAGCAGCATCGGCGATCATGCTTCCGAGCTTTCGGATAAAGCCAAGGAAGGCAAACAAATCGTATCCGATGCCCTGCATGCCGTGAAAGACGATATGAAAGGCAGAAACGGCACCGACGCTTGAAGCGGATCGGACCCAAAGATAATTGACTTAGCAATCAATAAGGAGGAGATGAGAAATGGATAGAGAGACGGTTCATGAGCAGTTTACGGACCTCGGATTGGAACGAATCGAGCATATCGAAAAATCGACGTATCGCTTCCATATTACAAGCGACGTAACTGGGGAGACATACCCCCTGATCGTCACGACGCTGACCTGCGAACAAGGTCGTACCGTCATGAACTTCGAGGAAGCCGATTTCGATACCGACGCGAATATCCCTCTTCATGTCCGAAGGGCTGCACTCGATAAGCTGATCGAGCTCGAGCTGCTGTTTCTAGATCGGACGGCGATATCGCTCGAGCAGGCCAACAACAGCTCGATGGCACAGGATTTGGACGAGATGAAAAAGCTCGGCAATGAGATGAAGCAAATGAAAACCGGCAGCGAGCTGCTGGAAAACAACCAGATCCCCGATCCCCGGCAATAGCCGGTATCGGATATGGGCAGATGCCCATTGACAGATGAAAGAACCTCGGTTTCCGCTGCAAAGTGGAGGCCGAGGTTCTTTTTTTCCTTTTTGGCCCTCCCCCTCGAAGCAAAAAATTATATCCGAACGAGTATTTCTTACTTGAGAGGAATGAATTCGGCTGAAATGTTGTACGACGTGCAACAATCTGCCCGCGGCATGGCCGAATGCGGCTGAAATGTTGTACGACGTGCAACAATCTGCCCGCGGCATGGCCGAATGCGGCTGAAATGTTGTACGACGTGCAACAATCTGTCCGCGGCATGGCCGAATTCGGCTGAAATGCTGTACGACGTGCAACATTCTGCCCGCGGCATGGCCGAATTCGGCTGAAATGCTGTACGACGTGCAACAATCTGCCCGCGGCATG
>NZ_QMFB01000056.1 GCF_003285015.1 Paenibacillus contaminans
CCGGCATCATTGATTGGGGCGATCTGAGCGTAGGCCATCCGGCTTGCGATTTGAGCGTTGCTTACAGCTTTTTACCACCTTACGCTCGCGGCGTGTTTTTCGAAACGTACGGAGGAGCGGACGAGGAAACGAAGCTGCTGGCGCGGCTGATCGCGGTATACATCCCCGTACTGATCTTAATGCAAGCGGTCGATGACGGGAATGAAGCGATTGCGGCAGAGGCGAAATCCAACATCATGCGGGCACTGTCGGATTAGGCTCATTATTTCGTTGCGGCTATGGGGCTATGGCTATCGGCACCATTTTGTCGTTTAAAAGCCGTGATAAGGTACGATTCGCCTTCTCTGATGCCGCTTTATGTTAAGGAATACGAATTTCAACAACAGAGTAAGTCATTGAGCTAACGGGTACATGTTAAATGTTTAAATCAGAAAAAACCTATTGTCCGAATGCAGTGAAATCATTAAGCTAACGGGTAACGCTAGTTGAGGAGAGCTTGCATCAATGCATCTCCTCTTTTTCATTGAACGGGCAGGATAGTTTAATGATGTTTTTTTGCGTGATACGGATCACTATACGATATAGAGAAATATTCCAGCATCTGGTACTATGAAAATTACTACATGAATAGAGAGATTTAGACAAAACAAATTAAGTAGAGAAGGAGTTCTGAATAAATGAAGACTGTTTTGGTACTTGTTAGAATCAATGTATCTGATGTGATTAAATCGGCTCAATGGTACGAAGAAATATTAGGATTTGAAGTTTCTGTTCGATATCCCAACGAAAAACCATATTACATAGGATTTGAATCAAAAGGTGGGGCAGATTTCGCAATACAAGAAGATAAAACATATCCATCAAAGGGACGATTTAATTTTCAAGTACCGAACTTAGAAAAACTATGGGAAGAATTAAAAGATAAAGTAACCGTTATTGAGGAACTGCATACTACGCCTTATGGTACTACTAAATTTACAATTGCCGACCCTGATGGTAATGAACTTGGATTTATCTATTAACAGGAACGTATTAAATCATAAATAGAAGTACGGATCATTCAAATAACGGGTACGCTAGTGGCGAGAACATTATTTTGACAAGGAAAGATTAAACCCTCCCAAACAAAGCGAAGCTAAGGATAATAAGCCATTGGGAGGGTTACTTTTATGAAATTGATGGATCTGTGGATGTTGTATGAGGCTGATAAGCGCATTTTGGGATTTAGCCCGCATACCTTGAAAGCATACTCCCTTCAGTTAAATGTTCTGATCCGAGAAATCGGCAACCTTGAAATCGAAGAAGTCTCCCTAACTTTGCTGAAGGATTATCTGGCGAAACAGTCGGAGCGATTAAAGCCAAGTAGCTTAGGGCATCGCATTCGTTTCGTAAGNTCCCTAACTTTGCTGAAGGATTATCTGGCGAAACAGTCGGAGCGATTAAAGCCAAGTAGCTTAGGGCATCGCATTCGTTTCGTAAGATCCCTTTTTCGATTTGCATTCGAGGAAGCGCACATCACTAAAAATCCAACTTTAAAACTGAGAGAACCAAAGATGGAAAAACGGATCCCAAAGTTTTTGATAGAGGAGGATGTTATTCATCTCAAGATTACCTGTGATTCTCCGCGCGAGCATGCACTCTTAGAATTCTTATATTGTACGGGTTGCCGTGTCGGTGAGGTTCACAGATTAAATGTTGAAGACATCAACTGGGAAAATTGCTCCGCTATTGTGAATGGGAAAGGTTCTAAGCAAAGAGAAGTTTATTTTACGACAGCGTGTAAGGTATGGTTAAAGAGATATCTTGAGGGGCGTGTGGATTCTTGTAAAGCCCTCTTTGTGACAGAAACTCACCCTGTTCGACGAATGACAATTCCAACAATACGCTTTTCGTTAAAAAAGCTCGCAACTCGTGGAGAGGTTACAGCTAATGTGCACCCTCATCGGTTCCGTCATACCTATGCCTGTCACTTGCTTGATAACGGTGCACCGTTGGATTTTATTCAGGGGATGCTAGGCCATGAGAAAGCATCCACTACACAGATCTACGCCCAGCTGCGTGGTGAACGAAGAAGGGAATTATATAGGCGTTTCTTTTAGGGCCATCGGCCCCTTCTCTGCTAACGGGCAGATTAGCGTGGTGAACTTTAAACTTTTTCTACTTACCTTTCGCAACTAATCCATATATATCCACGTATAAAGAATGTGATAGCCTATGTAAATGAGGGGTCTAGAAATGAAGAAGTTTCTTTTTGGTTTAACGTGTGGCATAGCTTTGACTACAACGACTGCAGTTTTTGCAGCTGATACAATACAAACATATCTATTTCCAGCTAAGTTTGTTATTAACGGAGAAACAAAAAATTCATATGGGTATGAAACTCTTAATTACGATGGTCATGCGTATGTTCCCATTCGGTTTATTGCTGAGAGTATGGGACTAAAGGTGGCTTATGAGGATGTATCAAAGACAATAACAGTGGATAATGGATTTAATATTATAGATATTAACAATTCTGATGTAAGTGCAGGTCATTTGTCGATTATTAAAGAAGGTAATCATTCGAGTATTACTGGCAAACTCTATATTGGCTTGTATTCTTGGAATCACAAAATGATAGATGATATGCAGTCATTAAATCCAGATGTGGATTACACAAAAACTATAGCATCTGGAAAACTTGTTTTCTGGAACGAAAAGGGAGAAGTTATTGAGAAAGTCCCTTACCAAATTCCTAATGTTTTAAACGGTGCAGAACAAATAGTGACTTTGGAAACCAGCAGCAAAACAGATGTGTCTGGATACGCCGCAGTTACATTGGAGAGTACAAATCCTTTCTATGGTAGAGTTCCTAACCTACGTGCTGAAATAAATACAAAGGATTCTGATAACAAGGTTCAGTTTGGATTGGTTAATTTGCTGAAAACAGGTGAGTTCACTCTTGTAAGAGGCTTTCTTTCAACAATAAATCAAACTGATGTTTCACCGGATGCTAAAATTACCATTACATTCCTTGATGATAAGGGAATTAGTTTGGGGACGGCTACAACGACGCTCAGTGCAGAGAAACCAGAAATGCAACAGTTACCTTTTGCCGTTTTTCTAGGTAGAGGAGACTTAACTAAATATAAATCGATAACAGTTCAAGTAGGTGAGTAAAGTAAGAGTGACAGATTAAGCTAACGGGTACGTTAGCTAATCATTGCATTAACAACTCTCTAGAATGGTAAACATTCTAGAAAGTTGTTAATGAATTGCGCTATATAGCATACCACGTAGTTCATTCAACTGTTATGTTGATTTACTGTTCAGAAAGCAATTCCTCTGCAAAAGAGATAATCTCCTCTTTGCTAGCAGTGCTGGAAAGTAAGGTGTGCTTCGCAACCAGTCCATTGATGTATTTGGACCACAGTAAGGTCCCTTTTTTTTCATTATCTTGAACCCAGTATGTTTCCACCCCGAGAATTGTGCGGATATCTTTTTTGTCAGGCTGATTAACAGCATAAGAAAAACTCATGTCATCAATTTTCAGAACATATGTGATTACAAGATCATCTTTTTGATACTGAAAGTTTATCGCGTTTACTCCAGCAACTGATTTTCCTGTCAGATACCCGTATTCGATTCCAGTTAAAGCGTGCTTGCCGAAAATATATTCTGTCGATGAAGGTCTTCCCGGCAAAGGCACCAAAAATGCATTCGTTAATTTAAAGCCACGAACCTCTTTGGGGGGCTGGGGAACTGTCTTATACGATACCGGCAGTTCCTTATAAAGTGCTTCCAGAGATGTAAATTCAAATGGGCGGATCGTACCAAAGTCATACTTGGCATTTCCCGAAAGAATTTCCTCTTTACTGCCGAAAAACACAGTAGCAGTTTCGCCTTGAGCGAGTTTTTGCCTGACCTCATTAAGCACCAAATCGTAATCTTTGGGATAAGTATGTTCGCCGCTTGCCTTAACGATTTCCACGGCATTTTTTCCTTCGCCATCTTTCAGATTCAATTTTTCTATTATCTGATAAGAGAAGCCCGTTATCAGACCAACTGCGCAGACAAGAACTGCAATGAGTCCAATATATCTGCGATTGCATGGTTTTATTGATGAGGGTGAAGATTGGATTTTAATCATAACACGGGCAGTATAATCAACCGCCGGCACTTCCGTAGCCCGTAACATCCGGGCTACTCTCTTCATGTCATCGTCCTCAAGTGGTTGTCTTAACGCTTTCATCGCTTATCGCCTCCCTAATGTGTTTGTGATCCTTCATCTTCTTTCTCAATCGTTCGTATTTCTTTCTTATCGTTGCAGCCTTTTGACCCATAATCACTGCGATTTCTTCGAAGCTGTATTCCTCTATTGCCCTTAGTAGAAGAATATTTTTTTCCTCAACCGTGATGCGATTCAAAAGGCTCTCCAGATAGTTATCAGTAGCAGCACCGTAGTAGTGCGGCGCTAGTTGTTGTATAACGTAAAAGGGCAAAAGCTCTTGCCACCTCCTACGTTTTTTTATTAAATTCAAGCAATGGTGATAGGCTATTTTATATAGCCATGCAGAAAAAGTCGTGGTCGGCGTGTACTTAACAATGTTCTCGTAAGCCTTAATGAAAATTTCTTGAACGGCATCTTGTGCTTCCTCTCGACGTTTAAGCATGTGAAAGCAATACAGCTCCAGGTGTCGTTGGAAATGCAGAACAATCACTCGAAACGTGTCAACGTCTCCTGCTTTGATCTTCCGGACATTCTCCTCGATTTCTTCCGGTGATAGCCGGGTGTGTGAATCATAATAGCGTTCCATAAGCACTCCTTTCCTTTGTTTTTCGGGTAACTGTAATTTCATATATAATAACAATAACAAATCAGATAATGTGACAAGAGTGGCGAAAAGTCTGCTTACATTAGAGATAACGTTGTAAATACCTAGCTTGACTGTACGTGGTATTGCTATCGCCATTTCTAAAGAGTTCTCGTGGATTATAGATGAGGACCATGGATTAAGCTAAGGGTACGATAGTGCCATGACACAGGCTGCTGGCAAAATTGGCAGCTTGTTCCGCTAACGGGCAGCATAGTTAAAGAAGGAATAGGTCTTGTTCATATAGAAATTAGCATATTGTTGATGAGTGAGGAGGGGAATAATATGAGCTATAAAGTTATTATAAACATTTCAATATCTGATAACGAAGTACCAGAATTAAGAGAACATATTGGTTGGGGTAGACGAGATGAAGATTACCCAGCATTGTTTGAACGTTGTAATTTTTGGGCTGGGGTTAGAGATGAAAACAATAAACTGATTGCCTTTGGGTATGTTTGTGGAATGGGCTTAGAACATGGATATATGGAAGATATAATGGTTCATCCACAGTATCAAGGACGGGGAATTGGAACTGAGTTGGTAAAGGAATTATTGAGAGAGTCTGAACGATTTGGATTAAGAATTGTAACGGTATCATACGAGGAAAACAAAACTAACTTTTATAAAGCATGTGGCTTTGCACCTGGTTCAGGAGGATTATGGCTATCATCTATATAAAAAATCCGACTTAAATAATGGGTACGTTTGCTCAATAAATACCTTAAAGGCTGCCAGCAGATCGGCAGCCTTTTCTCACCTAACGGGCAGTTTAGTTAAATACATTTCAAATGAAATGATGTAACTTTTACGGCATTATCACGTCTATATAAGGGTGGTTTTAGGCAAAAGGAGGACTTGGAATGCGTCATAAAAAAGCATTCATTATATCTTTTATGGGATTTTTAGCTTTGCTGGTAGCATTCATTTATTTAACTCCTTTTGTGGGAAACCTTGTAGCGAATACAAGAATTGAAGGATACGCTAGGAGCATTGGCATTAGGATTGCAAAAAAATCTCCACCTCTTCCCAATGTTACTTCTGGGCAAACACAAATTCCAGTTATCCAAAGTAGCTACTGTTGGGGCAATTTAGGATGTGCAGATTATGTAGGAGGAAAAACAATGTTAAAAGGGGTTACTCCAACTGCTGTAACTCCTGAAGCAGACATTAAAGTTTCGTTTGCTTATACACCAGCACCTAATGAGTTGAACATTAAGCAATTTGGTGATGATACAACGGCACAAATTCCATTAAAAAATGACTCTTTTAATGCCCCAAAGGAAAACGGTATTTATTACTACGGCATATCAGCATTTTGGACAACCGTTGATGGTAAGCATTCGAAAGGTGATACATCATCAGTATTTGTTATAGAAGTTAGATGAGTTTTAACTAACGGGTACGATAGTTCAACGACAACAGGCTGCCGACAACGTCGGCAGCCTGTTCCACTAGCGGGCAGAATAGCGCAACAATCGTCTGTAAATAGACGTAAATGATGGTAACGGTTTTTACAGAAGGAGGGAAGCTCTTGATAAAAGCGGCAAAGACTCTGTTCTTGGTATTGTTAATGTTTGTATTTTCAGGTTGCACGAATAATGGATACAAATCAATTGAGGAGGCAATTCAACAAGGAGGGATACAATACAAACAAATTTATCATCAGCACGAAGTAAACAAGGGCATCATAATTTTTTATGAGAATCCGAACGGTGGTATCGATGCTGGAATTGTATATAAGATGGGTGACAAGTACAAATGGGGGTTTGGCGGAGGTACTGTTTCATTCCCTAGTAAAGAAGATGTAACTTGGGGTGGGGTTAACCTAGATATAAATGCACGAGATCAGGAAAAACAGTATTGGCTTTACTACGGCATAATTAAAGACACGCAGATTACGACTCTGCACATCGAGCACAAAGGCCCTGACAAATACATTGATAAAGACGCAGAAATAGTAAAGTTATTTGATGGATATAAATTATGGTTCGCCTTGCAGGATAAATACAGTGAAATTCAACCTGGCTTCATCTTAACGGGTTATAATAAAGATGGTGTGAGCGTCTATCATCTTGAGTGATTGTTGAAACTACAGGGTTTATTACACTAAAGGGGACGAGAGCTCAACAAATACATGACGGCAGCCGGGCAGAACGATCGGCTGCCGTTTCTCAACTAACGGACAGTTTAGCGCAACCAAGCATCTGTAAAAAATGAGGACATTTATATACCTGCGTTTTTTACAATTAAGATCAGATGCCATCAACAATACGCTTGGAGCGCAATGATACTTGCTTTAACAGCTCATCTTCGTCGATCGTCAGCAACTGGCGCCCCCTCATTAACACTTTTCCGTTTACGATGGTCGTGTCTACATCCGAGCCGTTAGCACAGTATGCGAGCAATGAATTGATATTGTGGATCGGCTGTAAATGGGGTTTTCTTAGATCGATCAAGATGATATCCGCTTTTTTCCCGATTTCCAAAGTGCCCACTTCATGGCCTATGTCCAACGACTCCGCACTTCCAACAGTCGCCATGCGAAGAGCATCAATGGCAGGAAGTTTTGTGGGGTCCCCATAATCCAATTTTTGAAGCCAAGTGGCAGCTCTGATTTCCTCAAACATATCTAACGTCGCGGCACTACCCGCCCCATCAGTACCTAGTCCTACGGTAATCCCTTGTTCGGTCAGATCCGTTATTGGTGCAATGCCGCAGCCAAGTTTGAGGTTACTCACTGGATTATGGGACACTCCTCCCCGCATACCCCTCAAATACCTGATATCGCGCTGATTCAGATGCACGCCATGAGCCAACAGCACATGAGCCTTTTCAAACAGACCGAGGTGATACAAATATTCTGTTGGGGTTTGATTGTACTTTTCCCGAATCTTAATAACTTCCTCTTTGGTTTCAGCCAGATGTGTATGTATAGGGATATTCTCCTGAACTGCAAGCGCGATCACCTCTTTGAAGGACTGAGGAGGAACCGTGTATGGAGAATGAGGCCCCAGCATTGTCGTGATCCTGCCCTCGGCTTTGCCGCTCCAACGACGGATTAGATCAACCGCCTCTGACATTCGACGGCCTCCGTCATTTTCAAGGAAGACCAACCCCCGCGTTAAAGAAGCCCGCATACCGACTTTTTCTGTCGCAGTCGCTATTTCATTCATGTGGATGTACATATCAGCAAAGGTCGTTGTACCCGATTTGATCATTTCAGCCATTGCGAGCTTTGTGCCCCAATAAATGTCCTCAGGAGTCATTCGAGATTCTGCGGGGAGCATTTTCTTATCTAACCAATCCATAAGTTTCAGATCGTCGGAAAATCCCCGCAATAGACTCATTGGGGTATGTTGGTGAGCATTAATAAGGCCGGGCATTGCTACCATGCCTTCCCCATGAATGACCTCATCGACTTCAGCGGTAATGGTGGTCTGAATGTCCGCTATGTTGTCCCCGTCAATAAGAATGTCCCCGTTAAATAGTTTGTCGTCTCTCATGGTTAAGATGGTTGCGCCTTTGATTAATTTCTTCATCGTGACAGCCTCCTTTTTCTAGGTTAATACTAAGCCTTAACCTTGGGTGAAGGTCAAGACGACAACGGAGTTTCTCATGAAGATAAAAGAGTCGGGCAGGTTGAAACAAGGTTCGTTGCACTTGTCAGTTCCTACTTCGAAAGTCGGCGTTAAGCTAACGGGTACGTTAGTTCAAAGAAAAAACGGCAGCCAATCGTTGTCGTTTGTTATTCAGCTTTTCAATGGGACAATTATGCAAAACATCAGTTATGGCAATCTTGATCGTACCGACGCTGAGGTTATGAATTCGGCTAAGGAAGCGCAGGCTGATCATTTCGTTAGGACGTTGCCTGGTGGGTATGAGATGATGCTAAACGAAGAGACCAATAACATTTCACAAGAGCAGAAGCAGTTACTTACGATTGCCAGAGCGATTCTGGCTAATCCAAAGCACTCATTCTGGATGAGGCTACAAGCTCAGTTGATACCCGGACAGAGATTCTCATCCAGCGCGCGATGGAAACGTACCTGCTTCATTATTGCACATCGGCTGTCGACGATTCGTAACGCAGATTTGATTCTTTGCATGAAAGAAGGGGATATCGTTGAACAGGGCACACATGAGGAGCTAATGCAGAGAGACGGATTTTATGCGAATTTGTATAGCACAGTTCGATCAGGTGATGTCGATGGCTGATTGAAGCTAAGGAGTCTTGGTCCTGTGATGACCAAGGCTTCTTCTACATATTCTACTGTTCGTTGTGGGATGACAAAATCATATATCGGAGCATATAGAAGTAGTTAGTTTCCATTAAAGTCGCACCTGACTAGTTAGATATATAATTTATTTATACGAAATCAGGTTTGAAAAATTATCCAACATTAATTCGCTAAATGGTATAATTATATAGTTAAGTAAACATTTTATAAAGAGGGGATCTTATGCTTAACGATGGAGAGTTACAAAAAAACGAATTTTCAATAAGTCCAGTCAATATTATTTCAAATGATCCCGGTGATGAGACACAAAAAAGGTTTCGATATCAACATACCTTTACAGCATTGGTTGCAATTAAGATGTTATCCGGAGAAGTTCCTTACAAGGAGTTATATTGCGAACATCACGAAGATATTTTAGCAGTAGAGGAAAGTGGAAAATATCATGGGATTCAAATTAAAACAAGACAATTAAAAGATGGTCCTTTTGAATTAGACGATTCTGCAATCAAGGGAAGCTTGCTGAGATTTATTCAACTTAGTATCAATTATCCAGGGTCATTTGTTAAATTTGTCATTGTTTCAAATTGTCCGTGCCGCGATGATGATACAGGTAAAAGTTTATTGAATTTATTAACTCAAGTAAAAAGCAGGACTATAGATAATTTCACTCCCAAAACACTAGATAAATTTATTCTAGAAGTTGCTAAAGCAAGTGAAACTGAAATTGAAGTTGTACTTGATGTTCTGAAAAAAACAGAATACTTGGAAGGTCCCGGATTGGATGATATTGATTCAAAAGTAATATCTGAACACCTTGGAAAGTTGCCTGAATGTATGAGTGTAGGAATTGAAAAGTTAAGGGTTCTCCATCGACGACTTTGTGAGAAAATGCATCAAGCATCTTCCAAATTATTAGATAACGCTGTAAAGGATTATGCTGCACTAGCCGGAGGCCAATCTATTATTAATGCTGAAGAAATCAATTCTAAAAGAATAACGAAACAAATGATAAGCAAACTAGTCTCGGAAAACATAAGTACTAATTTATTTCTTAGTTCGAGGCTAGGCATCTCTGAAGTATCTCAAACAACTTCCAGTCATTTAATGAAGTTTAAAATGGCCTCGGGTTTAATTGATAGCGATGATATTGAAATGGTAGATGACTTAAGGGCGGATGCCGAAGATTACTTTTTCGTTCAGAGCTATAAAGCAGAAAATAAAGATAATCAAATTAGAGAGCTGAATCAAATAAGGAAAATTGTTTTAAATGAGTCTAGGGAGTCAAAATCAAGGTTAAAAAAAGAGAATGTCCCTTATGGTTCTGACATGCTTCATGATATTGAAAACAGATTACGAGAAGTCTCTAAAAGTAGATCAAAAGATGTATTTCAGTGCCCCTATGAGATATTAAAAGGTATAGTGGGGATTCTTACAAACGAATGTAAAATTGAATATAGTAAAGAACCTGAAGGAGGATGGCGCAATCATGTCAACCTCACTGATTGAACAAGTAATACGGCTTGAAAACCACGATGATTTACATTCAATCAGACTTCTAATCTTAATTAATACATTAGTAGGTAAAAAAAACGAAACCAAGATTTCTATATCCACACTTTCGAAACTTGATTTTATCCTCCGTTATCCTGTTGTTCTAGAGCGGGCATTAATACAGTTAAATGTGATAAAAAGCACTGTAACAAGTGAAGCAGAGAGAAATAGCATTGAAACAGATATGCTTGCTTTTTCATATAGTCCTTGGAGTTCTGAGTTTAGAAAATTATTAGTTCTTCTCTCAGCTCGAACACTAATAACTTGGAAATTGAATGGTAGACAAATTGAACTTAGCTTAACTGATTTAGGTAAAGAACTATGTGCTCAAGTTGTATTAAATGATGAATTTGTTGATATTTTAAAACAAAGTAAAGTAATTAAGTCAAGTTTCGCGAATTTATCTCTTGCTAAACTCGATTCCTTGTTAGCTTCTGTTATTAAATATACAAACGCGAAAAATTGAGGATGTGAGTACATGGATATTAAAATTAATAACTTAGTCATTAGATGTAGAAAAGATGTTTTTAATATTGAATTTTCGAAAGTAATTACATACTTTTATGGGAAAATGGGAGCTGGTAAGTCCACTGTTTTACATCTTATTGATTTTTGTTTAGGTAATGAACTTGTTGAGACTCCTGCACTCCAGCAAGAATTTAGTGGGGCTGATTTACATTTGACTATTTCTGGTAATGTGGTAGAGCTATCGAGAAACAAGGGTTCTAATCAGGTAGAAGTTATTTGGTTTAGCGATGAAGGTGAAGCATTAAATGTGATAGCGCCAACGAAAGCAACAAGTGATGCTCCCCCTTTACTACCAGATACAAGAGTACAGCATTTATCTGATCTCATATTTTATATTTCTGGAATAGAACCACCGAGGGTACGGAAGAGCAAGTTGAAAGAAGATACGGAACTAATCAGACTAAGTTATAGAGATATTATGTGGTATTGTTACTTAGATCAAGATGAAATCGACAGCTCTTTTTTTAATTTAGGAAAAGAAGAACATGACTATAAGCGCTTGAAAAGTAGAGATGTGATGAGGCTCATATTGGGATTTCACCAAGAACAAGTTGCTTTACTTGAGACCCAACTTTATGAGACTAGGCAGCGAAAAAGCACTTTATTAGAGACTGCCATTCAGATTGAGAAGTTCTTAAAAGAAAACAACATCGGAAACACTGAGGAAATAGAAAAAGAACTTGAGCTATTAAAAAACATGATAACACTCAAGAAAGAGGAAGCTTTACAGTTTAAAGAAACTTTCCGTATAAGCAATGGACATATATTAGATGAATATAAATCAAGTGCTCTAGATCAATCAAAAAATATAGCAGAGTTTTCTACGCTAGTATTTGATCTAAAAGAACAAATAAGCAGGCGAAAAAAGTTACAGAATGAGTATGCAATTGCTGCTGTAAAAGTAAGTAGATCAAACATAGCTAAAGAGATATTGAAAGGTGCCCAATTTTGTAACTGTCCTCAATGCGGTCAAGAAATTCAACAACAAGTCGCTCCGGAAAGTACGTGCTCATTATGTCTACAACCTTTTAATAGTTCAGGAAATATAGAAGAAGTTGAAATGTTAAAAACGGACTTAAAAATCAGACAAAGTGAATTAAAAGAATCAATTCTAAAACTTGAACGTCAATTAAGTGTAGTAGAAAAGGAAAGACTATCATTACTAAACAGTAAAACCGGTTTGGATTCAAAAATATATGAACTTGAGATGGAGTATGATTCGGCATTTTTAGCAAAAGCAAGGGAACTGGAGAGACAAATTGGTGAATATGAAGGGAGAAGCAAGGAACTACTCAATTTACTCCCTTTACCTAAAAAGATAGAGAAAATATTCTTAGACGTAGCTGATCTTGCTAAAGAAGAGGAAAAAATTAAGAATGAGTTAGCAATTGCTAGACGAAATGCTGAATTAGATGCCACGAATCTTGAGGAATTAAAGGGTTTGTTTATTGAAAACTTAACGATAGTTGGTTTTCCAGGGATTAATTCTAATGATCATATTGAAATTAATACTACTGATTTTATTCCACGTATAACGCGGATAGGTGAAGATGAAATATTTACAACCGAATTTGCTAATCTTGGTAGTGGTGGCAAGAAGACTATATTTAAATGTTGCTTTATACTTGCAATACATCGATTAGTGGCGAAGAAAAATATTCAGTTTCCTTCATTTTTGATGCTTGATACACCAATGAAAAATATTAGCGAAAGAGAAAACCAAGATATTTTTGAGGGTTTCTATAACTTGATTTATTATCTTTATTCAAGTGAACTATCAAGTAAGCAGCTCATTATCGTCGATAAAGAATTTTTTGACCCCAAAGATTCAGATTTTAAAGAGTTTTATAAAGACAGGGATCATTTAAAAGTAAAACACATGACCCCTGATGATCCTAATAATCCACCGCTTATTCAATACTATAGAGGGCACTAGGATTGAAATACCATTCTACTAAAGCCGTTTGAGAAATTCAGATAATTATTGAGGGAAAAATGAAAATAAATAGAAATGAGCAATGTCCTTGCAAATCGGGAAAAAAATACAAACACTGTCATGGTGTAAAGCAAGGAGAACATATTTCTGACCCAGATAGATTAATTGAGGCGGACTTAAATAAAGAAGCAAATGAAGCAAGAATTAAACATTCCTAATCATGCTGAATGCAGTGATAAAATAAGTGGAGCCCATTCAATTTAAAACAATGGTATTCTTCGAGAATTGACGAATGGCTGCTTGTCTCTGTTATGGTGGAGGGTTATTAGAAAGGCAGGGATTAGAAGAGAAAAGCCTGCTGATTGGATATAACTTATAATTGAATTAATAACGATTATATAGAGTGTACTCAGAAGTCACGCTTCCACTCTTCTGAGTACATAAGATTCTGTTCATCGGAGATCCATTTCACTCTTTATCTCCCGTATTCTCAAGCCCCTTATCCGTTTTTTTGCCGTAAGCATCCCAATAAGAGAATCGATTTAAAAGAAAATTACTTCTCTCCACAGTTAGGTTTTTATTCTTTGAAACAGCACCTTCTTTATCAATTACTAGTGAGTAGTACGAGGATACGCCTGGCCCTAGTCGTATTGTTTCGGGGATAGAAACCGCATAATATTTCTGATTTTTAACTTTACTACATAACATGTCTCGTGCTTTGATATCAGGTCTTATTCGGTCATATGTCATAAACACTTCATCATTTTGAGTTAAACTACTTCTTTTTTCATTTAAATATGGCTCATTTTCAAATTCAAAACGCCGACCATATATTAATACGTAAATCGGTTTAAACGCTTTTCCTTTATGAAAGCTAGAAGGGATACCATAGTAATCGTAAAACAACAAACGATGATTGGGGTTTGAAAACCACATTCTCCAGTCTGTTAGTTGATCACGAGCTTGAACAAATTTATGGTGGGGCCTACCCTCGGAGGTAAACCATTTTTTGTTTGGAGCTTCAATCTCTATGAGGATAGGGTATATGTTGCAACTATCACAAGAAAGCCACATGAAATCGGGGATTTTGGTAGTTAGTCCCGTCAATTCAGGTTGAGTGACGACTGTTGCCGCATAAGGATAATGTCCCGATTGTCCAAATATACCAAATGCACCTGGAAGGTAGGCTGGATTGTTTTCAAAAAAAGTTTGGAATAGCTTTTCCTTATCGCCCTTCGTCTCCAATAAAGAGTTGAATTCTAGTAAAGATCTTTTTTCATATTCTTCCCAAGATAAGGCTAAAGGTGGATGGGGATCAAGAGAATATTTCTTAGTAAAAGGCATTAAGAAAAGGCTCCTTTATAAATAGTACCCAGTTAGAAGGA
This sequence comes from Paenibacillus contaminans, assembly GCF_003285015.1. Lineage (GTDB taxonomy): Bacteria > Bacillota > Bacilli > Paenibacillales > NBRC-103111 > Paenibacillus_V > Paenibacillus_V contaminans. The sequence continues at coordinate 14,495 of NZ_QMFB01000056.1, forward strand.
AAAGGGCTTATGCATTAAAATCTTAGTACAGAGCAACAATCTTATGTATCTAAATCCTATAATTCAACAATACACTAGACAAAAATATAAGTAAATAGTAATATTGTGTACAAGATGAGTTGGAGAGGATGATTCCGTTGACGCCAAATACTTTTCGTAGCTTAGAGGAGAAAGTAAAGTTTGTTGAGTCACTGTCTATTGGAGCAAAGTTAAATTATGAAAAAAAGAATGCGGATAATGGAATAACCAAAAACAAATATAGAAATGGAACTTCTGATGAAGTAAACCAGGTCGTATATGATAATTTCAAAGATACATACTTGATCGATGTCTACACAGAAAATGGCTTTGATCATATTCGAATGTATAACAAAGAAGATAAAAATTTATATGTACTGATTAGAGAAGGTACATATAAAGAACAAATCGAGTCAAAGGAAGACGAATCTCTTGCAGTTCATTATTTAAAGGCATATGCGTATATGAATTGGCACGTATCCAAAGTCCCTATTAAACTCACTGGACAACTTATGCTTTTTGGTGAAGATAATAATGAAATCGGGACTCATAAGGAGCATCTAGTTCAGCAGAAGGTAAGAGAAGTGATTGGGAATGTTGATGTTGAGCTTGTTCACATCATTACCTATGATGTGAGCCGAGGTGATTTGCTCTTTGTTAAATCAAGGATACCAAGTTCTGAGTTAAGACACATGCCTATTTATGAAGAGGATATGAGTGAATTTATCGTAACATATAACAATCAAGACGAAACAGTAGGTTCTTCTGTTAAGGTTGAACATACTGAACTATCGGATGAAATGCAAAAACAAATTATTACGGGGCTATTGAAACTCAAGGGTAAAGAAAAAGACAACAGTGACAAATAAAGATTATGAGAGGGATAAAAATGGCTGTCGTAAATGCCTTTAACCATAACAGATTAAAATCAGCAAGAATTTTCACGGGGCTTACGATATCTGAACTGGCAGATGCATCAGGTGTGTCAAAGCAAGCGATTTCTCAATTTGAGAACGGAAAAACAAAACCAACATTGGAGACGCTTATGAGACTAATGTTTGTTTTGAAATTTCCAAGGGAATATTTTTATGAAAAGGACAATATTGAAGATGTTCAAGTAGGTAACACCTTTTTTAGATCCTTAGTCAGTACATCAAAGAAAGAACGATTGTCGCAAGTTGAGAAAACAAAATACTTTTCAAAAATTTGCGATTTCCTCGAAAACTATATTGATTTTCCTTCATTGAATATGCCAAGCGTAAAGGATTTAATTAATTTGTCTGAGCCTTATCTTGATAATCCTAAGCTTCTTGAGCGTGATCATATTGAAGAAATTGCAATATCTCTACGTAATTTCTGGGGAATAGGCGAAGAACCCATTGCCAATATTGTTTTTTTGTTAGAGAAAAATGGTTTTATTATGACCTCATTAGCTACTGATACTCATAAAATTGATGCGTTCAGTCAAAGACAAATGATTCGGAACAAAGAGAGATATATCATCGTACTTGGTGATGGTAAACAATCTGCAAGTAGAAGGCAGTTTGATACTGCCCATGAGTTAGGACATATGCTTCTTCACAATTGGAATACAGACTTTAATGAAATATTCCTTGAAGAGCATCGACTTATCGAGCAACAAGCGGATACGTTTGCTGGAGCTTTTTTATTGCCAAGGGATTCATTCAAAAAGGATCTTCATTATCCTAATAATTTAAGTTTTTATATTGAGCTAAAGAAAAAATGGAAAGTTTCGATTCAGGCAATGATTGTAAGGGCATTTCATCTAGGTGTTATCAATTACAATCAATACACTTATCTAATGAAGCAAATGAATCAAAAGGGATTGAGAAAGAAAGAGCCATTAGACGATGTTCTTGCTGTGCCTCAACCAATACTTATAAATAAGGCTATAGAAATGTTGTTGGATAACAAAGTGTTAAAACCAAGGGAAATCATTGAAGCAGGTGGCTTTACGCTCTCACAAGACATGGTTGAGTATCTGCTCAATTTGAAAAAAGGTGTGCTCAACGAGAAGTCGGAAAAAGAAAATTTGGAATCACTTTTGCACTTTAGAAAGCTTGAGAATGAGGGCAGAGGGCGTTAATGAATAAATAACAATTAAATTACTGCTGATAACAAGTTGAACAGATTGATAAAAATTTATCAAACAAAAAAGGGTGGACATTGTTGGGTGAAAGTATTGAAGTGTGTCTTGGATGCGGGAAAAAATTAAACAATGTTTTACAATTTGAAGTATTTACATTTACACCAGGCCAATATGTATGTTCCGAATGTACAAAAAAGTTTAAAAAACAATTGACAGAGATCAGGAATGGTGCTCTTGAGATAATCATTCGTAATAGATCACTAAATGAAAAGTTTGATGAATTTGTTGAAAGTGAAGAAATTTTTGATCATCTTGATACACATTCATTTTATTTACATGGCTCGCATCAAGCTAGAGAGTACATGTTCTCTTTACTTGAAGAAGTACATCGCTTTGCTTATCATGCAACTTTTGAATGTCATTTGTTCTGCGATATGTTTGAAAATGCTGATCCTATGTTCTTCTCAGATCGATATTTTTTAACTAATAGTGTTATTAAAACGATTGGTGCTTGGGAGAAATTGTTGAGATTCCACTGTCTATATTTCGAGGTTCAATTAGATCGGGATCCAAAAAACAACTCTTTAAGTCGCTTACAAAAGAAGATGAACAAAACGGAATTCAAGCAAACGAATTTGTACAGCGAATATATTAGACTGAAGAGTAATAATAGTTTTGGTGAGATTGATAAAGCGAGAAAGAATAATGATCATAATGTATCGTATCATCTGGAAGGGAAAAATTTTTTAGAATTATCTGAGTTAGCTGAAATGATATTGGAGAATACGAGTGCTCTTTATAACGGAATAGACGAAGCCCTTGAACTCTTAACAAAAAGGACTCGACTAGCAACAAGGAAATTTAATAATGATTTTGGACTTGTCAATAAAATTGAAGAGAACGATAAAATATTCAAGAAAAAAGCTTTGAAAATAAAATCGAAGTTTAATCTTGAGGACATAAGTCAAATTAATCAACTTTCTGTAGATTATATAAGTTGGGCTAGCAATAGACTGGATGAAGTGAGTAGCTGGAAAATAAGATACTCACATCCTCCTATGATATCAATATATTATAGGCTAATAGATGTTGCTGTAAGGGTTCACGAGAGTGCCAGAAGTCTGGGGTATTCTGCCGAACTTTTTGAACAGGCGGTAAATTTGAATTATGCTGATTTGGATAAACATTGGGTAAATTTTGATGGTATGAATTATCGTTACTTTATACATAGTGCTTTATTAAGGATATATGGAGTGTATGATAAGCTAGGAATGATCATTCAGGATCTATTCGAAGTAGAGCTGGGTAATGTTACTTTTGAAGCCGTTATTGAACAAATTCGAGTTACGGATGGGGATGATCGTTTCCTAAACTCTTTGCCTCCCTTGAAGTTATGTAATCGTATATTAAGCACAGTCGCGTATAAAAAGTTATACGATTCCAGACAAGATTTTTTTCATTTATTAATTTTACAAGACTTTATGAAGCCACAGTATAAGGAAGTTATTGACACGGAACTTATAATTGCCATTATTGAAAATTGTAAGATGATTTATCAACTTATCGATAGTCTAGATATCGCACTTGTACATTTCCACCAAATTGGTACTTATCATCAAAACACAAAGATATAGAGGGGTTATTTTGAGTTGTTCATCAAATTAGTTTTGGCTAAAGGTTTCGGGATATATCGATACAATTCGATAGTTCTCTAAACCTTTTTTATACAGAAAAAACTATTGCACCTATTTCCGAAAACACTTCTTTTTGGAATAAATAATTCATCGAGGGGACGATAATAATTGGATATTAAAGAAGATAGTGATCTATTACCTTTCGAACAAAATATCAAAGAAATTGAAGAGATATTGGAGAAATTCGCCAAAAATAATGAACTACCATTTCCTAAAGGTTTTTGTAACCCCTCCTCGGTTTTCACACTTTTTTGTCTTTATATTACAGACGAAGATACATTCAGTAACTATCGTATTGTTAAAATACTTGTAGATGAAAGTGATGAGCAATTTTTCGAAAAGACTAATCATTGGTTGATATGTCACAAAAATGATGGGATATTTGGTAGGTTTGATCGTCCTGTTATTGATATTACATGCCATCAATTTCAATCAGCTCATATGAAAAGAGGTATACTTTATCCATATCCATTGAAGTATAAAATTATTAAAGAGGAAAAGACTGAATTCACCAGAACTCTTATAGATATATTACGAAGTGTAAGCACCCAAAGCGAAATCAATGAACACCGAAGAGACATTCATCGATTTTCAATTCTTGTGGGGGAAAGTACAGATGATCTTGACAGGCTTTTAAAAGAAGCCAAACTGCTTAACGAAGTATAAGATGAAAAATATACGTGAGGGGTAAAGTATTTGAGAAGAAGGAAACCACAGGAGTACCTCAAGTCAATGGATTACCACATAGTTGGAAGGGGGCATTATTTTTATACGCTTCCTTCCATTCCCATACGCTGTGTAGAAGCGACGTTTGTGAAATTGCAATAGTAATTGTAGGGGCTAAAAACAAAAGGGGATATTTACAAGCACTTGAGAAACATCCGCTACCCAAAGGACATTACTTTTCAGATATCGAACAAAGAAGTGATAGTTCAGTATTAGTATCAATAGTTAATAAGTTTGTTTTGGTTATAATTTGGAAAAACCTGCTTATATTTTAAACTGAATAAATTTCAATTCTTAAATGGGCACCTTTTGGGAGGTGCTCATTTTGCGTACAAAAAACAAACAGTTTTCTAGCTTAAAGGAGTATTAAAATGTTTTTTATTGTTCCTTAAACCAACGAATGATTTTAAGAACTAACCCATAGGATGGCTCGAGTAAGGGAGATGACTTAGAACTTGCATTTTTCGGGGAAGATAGCAAACGAAATCCGAGAGATTGACTGTTTGCCGACTTACAGCAATTGTCAGCCGACTTTTTATGTCTTATACTATTGTTATTTGTCAAGCAAGGAATGCCCTCCAAAGGAGTTGAAGAACATACACCCGACATTAGCGTATCTTTACATTCACGAAATCGGCAGATGCTTCCGGCAGCAGCAGTTTACTTTCACAAATGATTTCAGCATCAACTATAACCATCTCCATAGGAAGCTGAGCCTCACGAAAAATAGGACTAATCCGTATGCCGGATTATGGGGGGGCCATATAAGCAATATCAACCTTATTGTTGGAAAGAACGGCTCGGGTAAGTCCACGGTGCTAGATCTGCTGGGTATGAAACAGTATCAGAGAAATCACTTTTTCGAACATGCCCAATGGTTTGCTATTTATCATCTCGAAGATGATACTTTTGTCATTGAGGGCCGGAATCCTGGTTTACTGGAAAATGTGGCGCGAGCTTTACCGGAGGGAGTCGCGGATTATAGCGTGCGCATCTCTTTCAGTTATGAGCGGCAGCAGATAACCGTGCATGGAAACACCGCGGGTGAATTTCATGACGACCGCCGAACGGCAGAAAACGAAAGACTTATTTACTTATACCAATTGAAGGCTCCCACACGGAGCTGGTTAAGGCAGGTCAAGGATATAGGGGCACAGGATACGTTTACCGGATATCAACGCGTGTATTTGGATAATACGTTATTTGCCGGCATTTATAAGTTCATGAGTGCGGAATACAAGAAGCTGGAGAACGTATTTACGATCGACAGGGCGGTTTGCGAGTTTCGAAGGCGGGATAAGATTTTCCCTGACTTTACAACAGAAGAGGATAAGCTTGAGATGCTTGGCTTCCGGTTCTATCAAGGCAAAGGTAACGTTTTATTTTTCGAGAGCGATAAGGTGCCTATACTGCCTAAAAGGAAAAGGAACCCCAGCCCTTGGAGTCTCAAGGATAAGTTTATCATTTCATATCTAGAAGCTGCCGTTATGGATCTGTGGATTAATTCGCTGCTAAGTGATCTTAGCAAGGAGGAAAAGCAGGAGTACATCGCTCGGATCCACGAAATCGCATACGATACGGATGATTATTCGACCCGAATCAAGTATCTTTTCAATTTACTGGACCTGCTGGGGGAATGGTTACTTCCGAAGTTGCAGGAAAAAGAGGGAATTAACTTCGATCCCAACATTTACAAAGCAATGAAGGTTGCGTTCGAAGAGCTAGAGGCCATCTATTATATATCCGGTGCGGAAGTGGTAGTCCGTGTCAGCACGGGTATGGATGACGCTGTTCACGGTCTGCTCCTCATATATGACCGATTCATCAATAAGTACGGGCTCCGGCGTTCCTTAGACGTTTCGTTCAGGTACATGAGCAGCGGCGAGCTTGAGTTTATTCATAGCTTTGTCAGTGTGTATGGGGCGATACAAGTTGCCGTCAATCATGAGCAAGTGGACACGATATTACTGCTGTTGGACGAGCCGGACGCCTCATTCCATCCCGAGTGGTCGAGACGCTATATCCATTATTTGACGGAATGCATACGCCTTGCTGAACTTAACGAAGGAATCAAATTTCAAGTTGTGATAGCAACGCATTCTCCATTTATCGTCTCGGACGTTCCTAAGGAGCATATTACCTGTATCAATGTGACGCAAGACTTGATGAGGATCGTCAAAAAAGCCGACTTCGGCTTAATGGGCAACTTTTATGATATCGTCAAAAACGATTTTTTCCTCGATTCGCCCGTAGGCGAGTTTGCAAAGGGCTTGTTCAAGCGTATCATGGGAAGAATCAAAGAATGGAGAGAGTATGATGGGGAGGAAATCGAACTGGTAAGAGGCTTGATCTCAGCTATTGACGAGCCGGTGATCCGATCCAGACTGCAGGAGAGGTTGGAGGGCAGAGTGGCGGAGCTTGCGGTTCGACAGAAGGTGTTTGAATCTCAGATGGAACTGGAGGATAAAATCGCACGGATGGAAAAGGAATTGGCCGCACTAAAGAAGCGGAGGGAACGTACTCTTGATTAAACTGGATCCGGCTAATGTAACTAGACAGGCGACCGAATACCTAAACGAGATGATGAATGTAATTAAGCGCAATTATCAGGTAGAGCGCATCACGCCGAGTCCTGCTATGAATCCGTTCACTGGGCGGCGCGTTGCCGAACTTTTCGAGAGCGGAGGTACATTGGACGAGACGCTGTTGGACACGCTGTTAACCGGAACCTTCAGCGATATGACCTCCAGATATATGGATCTCCAGGATTACATTCAGACGTGTAGGTTGGTCTATTACAGCTCCTTTAAGATTCATTATGAGCTAGATAAGCTAAGACTCCCTAAGACGCAAAGAGAGCGGGAAAGATTTCGCGAACGGTATGCAACTCGCTACGCATCGAGTTGGTTCGACCAGATCAAGGCGGCCCATCCTAATTATATGCAAAATGATGAGTATTTTGATGCATTCATCGATGCCGTGGAAGCTAATTTGAATACGCTAAATGAGGGGATTGGGCGGATCGTCAATTATAGCATGTTGCCGGACGAACTGAGACATAGCATTATGAATCGAATGGGGGTTGAGGTTTGCCCATACTGCAACAGGCAGTATATCACGCATTATCATGATGGAATCAAGTTCAAGACGACGGCGGATCTGGATCATTTTTATCCGAAATCTGTCTTTATGCTACTCTCGTTATCGTTGTTCAATTTTGTCCCTTCATGTCATATTTGCAATTCTCGCTGCAAGCTCGCTAAGGGCGTCGAGATTTTGTACCCGTATGATCGGGGCTATATGGATGACGCTCTCTTCAAATACGTATTAACACCCGGAGGTTCGATTGATTCGATTGTCGGAGGCAATACGGATTTTGATATTGAGATGGAAATAAGCGGAACAGGGGCGTCCCACCGGATGATGCAGAACGGCGTCGACATGTTTAAGTTGGAGAAGCTGTACCGTAGCCACAAGGAGTGCGTCCGGGAGATTTTGTACAAAAAACAGGCCTATTCCAAATTACACCAGGACGATCTACAGGATCTACTGGAGCTGATGGGGCTGGAACAATTAACGCAGCATGAAATGAATCTGTTCCAATACGGCTACACTCTTGATCCCGAGAACTTCAGCAAAAGACCGCTGTCCAAACTGGCTTACGATGTGATCCGACAAATTTTGAATTAGCCAGGGACGTATAATGTTGTGAATCGGACAGGTAGATTGGTTTTGCAGTGGTGCGGCTGATAAGACGGTTTGCGTTCTTGGATCTGATGATGCATTTTAGATTTTCGTTTTTCGGAAAGCAGGCGGAATCAATCGTCTGGGAAAAGCCAGGATACCCACACAAGTGATCAGAATTTCTAGCATCAATAATTCCCTATATATGCGCCGCGGTTAAGCTGAATGTTGATTGTCTAAAAAAATCATATAAAAACAAGTGGTTAGTCTCATCGAACGATATAAACTGTCTCAAGCAAACCATATAAAAACTACCTTAAATGAGCTGTTTTTGTCTCAATTGATTTTATAACTCACACATCACGAAGCAAATAATTTGTTTGAGAGCAAATAGAGTCGTCTCGCAAATTCGCACTGACCCAAGTTTGGCTAATACCGAAGCTGAAGCAGGGTAACTGGAGCAAGTGAGCGCAGTGTCGATTTGATGAAAAGACTGGAAATTTATCGGGTTCTTTACCGATTTATTGTCCAGTCTTTTTCTTTTATGCGGGATTATGAATGACTTGAGGGGGCTTATGGTAGGGAACAAAGAAGACGATAAATTAGTTAGGATTCTTCCGGAAAAGTAGGTGTTCCTCATGGGTCGATATGCAATATACGGACCGAATCGTTCCTGGCGGGAAGGAGAACGATAATGCTTAAATGAGAAACGAGCCCCTGGCATCGCGTCAAAGGCTCGTTTCTTATCCTTATGGAAGGCGCGAATAGTTGCCTTCCGCCCGGTAGCGTCAAGCGCCTGCGGACGTCTGCCGAATCGTATAATCCGGTTTCACCTTTTCGAAATTCGGGTTATGTCCAGCAACCATAAGGCCCATGCCCCAGTCAAAATGCGTGTTTTGCGTCGGCATGTCGGATGGGTCTTTGTACTGAAACAGTACATTTCTACGCGTCCGCTCGCTGCGGTTCGTATCTGAGCCGTGAATCGTCAGATAGTTAAAAAACAACACGTCCCCAGCATCCGCTGGACATGCCAAACCTTCCGCGATCGGGAACTCCTTGTGGTTCAAATAGTGGGCGCCTACATGCGGCAGGTTACCCTGCTTATGCGAACCCGGGATGACGCGCAGGCATCCGTTTTCCTCATCGGCGCGGTCCAGATGGACGCTAGCGGCCAGCATCGTATGCAGCTCGTGCGGGAAATACGGATAATCCTGGTGCATCGGGAATGCTGCGCCATTCTCAGGCGGTTTGACGAGCATTTTGGAATGGTGCAAATGCACATTTGGCCCGATGAGCTGCGTTAGAACCGCCGTCATGTTCGGGTGAGCAAGCGCCCTCAAGAATGACGCGTCATGATAATGCACATCGTGGAAGCCCTTTAGCACGAGCTTTCGTAATTGCTCCGGTGGAAGATAGTCGCCTTGCCAAGCGTGGTTATTGTCTTTTTTCGCGCGTGCGGCACGCAGGATGATGCTCTCGATCGCCTCCCTCATCTCCTCTACTTCTGCTTGATTGAAGACGCCCTTCACTAGCAAATAACCGTTTTCTTTGTAAAAATCCACATCAGTCTGCGAATTCATCGTCGTTTCCTCCCTTGAGTTTCGGATTGATTATTCGGTTTCTATGCTTATAATCATAAGTAAATTGGAATGAAACGTCTTTGCTTCGAACAGACCTCTTTTTGCAAAATAACGCCAAGTCATCCATGGCTTGAAAGGAAGGGAGAAGTAGAAACGATGCTCCTTTATAAGGAAAGCTGTGAAAGACTTCACGATTTTGCCATGGAGCCAAGCCAGCCCGGTTCGGCTTTCCATGTCCATTACTGGGGTGTCGCAGAGAAGCTGTCGAGCAACCCGGTACACAAGCATTCGTTCTTTGAGATATGTTATGTTCTCGGGGGAACAGGCGAATATACCGATGGCGGCGTCGACTATTCGCTGCGCAAGGGCGTGCTGTTTTGTTCGCGTCCCGGCATTACGCACCAGATACGGACCCGGGATGGCCTCTCTATCGTCTTCGTCGCTTTCGAGCCGGATGATGCGGCAACAGACGAGTCGATGCTGGAAGCGTGGCGTCAGCTTGCGGACAAAGGCCGGGTTTACGCAGAGGCTTCACGGTCTGCCACGGAGCTGCTTTGGGAGTCGCTTCTGCTGCGCGAGAACGACCGGAGCTGCCTGCCGGAAGCTGCTGTTCCTGCGGCGGCGTGTGCGCTTCTGATTTCGTTTCTCTCGCTCTTCGGCGAGAATGAACGGAGGTCGGCAGCGCGACCGAGACAGGATAGCGCGATTGTTCGAAGAGCGAAGCTGTATATCCGCGATAATCTTGGTGAGCGGCTGTCGCTGGGGGAGGTTGCGGGTTATTTGAACGTGTCGGAGCGTCACTTATCAAGGCTGTTCGGGCTGGGCATCCACGAAAATTTTTCGGATTATGTACGCTCGGAGCGTGTGCGTCAGGCCGCCAAGCTGTTAGTTGAGACGGATATGCCGATCAAGGCGATCGCAGAGGCGACGGGTTTTTCGTCCGTGCATTATTTTACTCGCACCTTTGCTCAAGCCAAATTGATTCCCCCAGGCAAGTACCGCAGCAAGCTCCGAGGATAATAAATCGGAAGCTGACAGCTTCGAATCAGGGGAAAAACAATTTTGTTCTTTATTTTCGGTATAGAACTGGAGATTGGCCGATCAGTATTCATCCGGATACGGGACGAGTATGTATTTTCGTTCATAGACGGGGGAATAAGGAAAGTCGAATATTACACTGATGGAAGCAACCCAGCACTCGAAGGTGAAGCATATGAAAGGTATCCCTTTGTTAGATGGGAAGAGACCAGGGGTTATCAAGAGCTTGACCCTGAACGGTCCCGGGTCTTTTTTTTCGTCTCCCTCCGCGTACTAGAGCAGGAAAATGCAGGAGGATCTCGAATAGTATCCCTTATCTGTATCTTCTACAGGAACCAAGCGCGCTTGAAGAATATGAGATGATCGAAGCCAAGCATTTAATTAGGCTTGTACTCTGTACTCTGAGGCTTGCATAATCCTACGCGACCCATAGTCCGGCGTATCCAGTTATGAAATAACAGTTGAATATGACAACCAGATGGCAGAAAATCCCTTGATACTTGAAAGAAAAGGGTCTTTTTCTGCCATTTGTTTATTGGGATGCATGAATCGTGCGCGTAGTGAGGAAAAGCTTATTGTTCATGAGGCTGACCGCACTATTCAACCGGTAAAATGCTCGTTCTCGCCCGTTAGTGAGGCAAACGAAACTATCAATTTCGTTTGCCTCACTAATAATTGCGTTTACCTCATTATCTCGCTGGAACACGGGATTTCGACGAGAGATAGTAAGGCTAGCCTCACTAATAATTGCGTTTGCCTCATTATCTCGCTAGAACAAGGGTTTCGGCTAGAGATAGTAAGGCATGCCTCACTAATAATTGCGTTTGCCTCATTTTCCCGACAGAACACGGCTTTTCGACGAGAGAAAGTGAATTCTGCATATTTACAGTAGTCTTAACCTTACTATTTCTCAGGGACAACGAGTCATCAGCGGCACGGAGGTTGCAACTATAGCTCAGAATTTTGGGCGAACGCTTCTAAGCAGTGGATTGAACAAACAGTAAACATATAATATGCAAGCTGCAAATTAACCGCACGAGGTTTGACAGCCGACGTGTGACCGAGCATCGCATGACGGGAGTCGCGCGGGGTGCGGAAAAAAATGGACGGAGTATCGATTACGCCGATATTCCCGCATCACTTCGAACAGGGAGGAGACGAATTGGAAGGCTGCAGCGTTCAACTGTTAGGCGGTATGAGCATCATTCTCGGCGGCGAAGAGCAGCAGCAGGCCGTTCCCGGAGGGAAAGCCAAGCTGCTTCTGGCGTATTTGGTTCTCGCCTTCGATAGGCCGCTTAGCAGGAAACAAATCGCTTTTGAATTTTGGCCGGATTCTTCCGAAAAACAAGCATTGTCCAACCTGCGGAAGCTTCTTCACGACCTGCGGGAGCGTCTCCCCCTCATCGAACGGTATATCAAGATTACGCCGGCATCTATCGGTTGGAACGATGAGCTGCCTTGCGAATCGGATGTGCGCCGGTTTGAGCAGGCAGCGCTAGGACAAACCCTCCATGAGCTGCGCCAGGCGGAAGAACTGTACCGCGGGGAGCTACTACCCGGTTTTTTTGAGGAATGGCTTGTGGCGAAGCGGGAGCTGCTGGCGCAAACGTATGTGAATGTGCTCGACAAGCTTGTCGGCCTATTGGAAAGTCAGCGCGAATACTCGGCCGCCTTGTTTTATGCAAATAAGCTGCTTATGCACAACAATTTACGGGAGGAAAGCTACCGGACGCTCATGCGGCTGCATGCTTTGAATAAAGATACGGCAGGGGCTGTGTTGATTTACCGGCAGCTGCAAACAACGATACAGACCGAGCTTGGGATCGCACCCTCGGAAGAAACCGTTCGGCTTTTCCAAAGGCTGATGCTAAGCGGGGGCGAGCCTGAGGGGGAGGCGCAGCGTCCGAGACCGCTGATCGGCAGATTGGATGAATGGGGACAATTGCTGAGCGGCTGGAAAAAGGCGCAGGACGGCGGAAATACGTTGTTCGTCATTAAGGGCGAGGCGGGGATCGGCAAAACGAGGCTGGTTATGGAATTCAAGGAGCGCCTTGAAAGCGAAGGCGTTCAAGCCGCATTCGCCGGCTGCTACCCGTCCGTGAAAGCATTGTCCTATTCGCCGGTTGCCGCATGGCTCAGAAGTATTCCTTTGCCACGGCTCCATTCGCCACACCTGTCCGAGCTGTCCCGGCTGCTGCCCGAGCTGTCCGATAGGCATCCCGACCTGCCTAAGGCAAGCCCGATAGAGGAAAATTGGCAGTTGCACCGTTGGTATGAAGCGATTGAACGGGCGCTGGCGGACAAAGAGCCGTTGCTGCTCATCCTCGACAATATGCAATGGAGCGACAGCGAGACGCTGCAGTTCCTTTCTTACCTCCTCAGCAAAGATGCCAAAGCTAAACGATTCGTCATTGCGACGATGCGAACGGACGAGTATCCCGGCGACGCCGTCGAGCCGTTTATTTCCGGTCTTCGGCTTGAAGGAATGCTGACGGAAATCGAACTGGCGCCTCTCAGCAAGGAGGAGACGAGAAGCCTGATGGCAGCGTCCGTAGGCGAGACGATGGCGGAGCGTTTTTCGTCCGACATCTACGCCGATACGGCAGGCAATCCGCTGTTTATTACGGAAACGCTGCGCGAATGGCAAGCGGGCGGAGGCGGCGAAATACGGTTGTCGCCCATGGTGAAGTCCGTCATTGAAAACCGTTTAAGCAAGCTGATGCCGGCTCATCGCAAGCTGATATCGGTTGCTGCGGTTGCCGGCAGACCGGTTGCAACGGCGTTTTTGTCGATGGCGGCGGGCGTGGAGGAGGAAGCGCTGCTCGATGAACTGGATCGGCTTGTGCAATTGAAGGTTTTGCGGGAGACGGCGAGCGGCACCTACGATTTTACCCACGATGTCATAAGAGAAACCGCGTATAGTCTCATGAACGAGAGCAGGCGCCGCCGGTACCACGGGCAAATCGCCGGATTGCTGCCGGTTTTTCACCGTGACAGCTCAGAAGCCGTCGCAGCGGAAATCGCCCACCACTACCAGCTTGCCGGCATGGAAAAAGAGGCTGTCGACTATTATAAACTGGCTGCCTCGGCAGCGGAAAATATTTATGCGAACGAGACAAGGATCGGCTATTATAACAAGCTGTGCCTCCTGCTGCCTCCGGAGCAAAGGCTGCCGGTTTTAATGCAGCTCGGCGATGCCTTGATTATAGCCGGGCATTGGAGCGAAGCCGAGAAGACTTATAGACGTTGGCTCGACCAGTCCGGAAACGGAGCTTCGCTGCAGGAGCGGTCGGCGTGCGATGTTGCGCTGGGTAATTGCTTGCGGTTACAGGGAAAATACGAGGAAGCAGGCGTTCATTTGGAGCGAGCCCTCCGCTTTTTTGAGCTGCTGGACGATCATGCCGGACTGAGCTCCGTTTATGTGACGCTTGGGATTTTATATTACTACATGGGCGATTACGACAAAGTGCTCGATTATCAGGCGAAGAGAGCGGAACTGCGCCATACCGGTGACCGGAGCCGGGAGGACTGCCGTTTTTTCGGCGTGATCGGGCACCTTCATTATGACCAATGCGACTACGGCCAAGCGATATATTGGATCAAGAAACAAATCAAGCTTGCCGCAGAGAACCAGGACAAGTATTCGATCGAGCAGGCGATGGGCGTATTGGCGATGGTTTATATGGACACGGATGAAGTGAACCTCGCTTTCGACCTTCTCGCCGACAAAATGGAGATCAGCAAATCGATCGGCGACCGTATGGGATTCGGAATCGTTTTTAGCATGTTGGGCAGATACTACCAGTATTTGGGGCGTTATGATCTTGCGGCTCCGTGCTTTGCTTTTTGCTTGGAGGAAGCGGTTGGGATCAAGGATTTGCGGATCGTCGCCATTGCGCTCAGCTTCGAGGGAAGCAGTTTGATTGCCCAGCGGCGGCTGGAGGAGGCCGAGCCCCTGCTCGAGCGTGCCGTTCGGCTGTTTAGCCGGCTGAACACCCCTTACTTCGCTTGCGAGGCGTTGTATTACATGAGCTTGCTCAGACATGGCCGGCATCAGCCGGAACGCGCCGCACATATTGCGGAGGAGGCGCTGGAAATCGCGAACCGGCTTAAACGCAAAGATATGCAGGTCAGGCTTCTCATCCACCTGCTGCAGATGAAGACCGAGTCGGGGGAAGCGGCAGCCCTGCTGCAATCGATGCGGGAGCAATTTTCCGGCGATCAGGAGCAGGCGGCGATTCTATACGAAATATGGAAGCTGAACCCCGAATCGGCCGAACAAAAGGAGGCTGCGCTTTTGCTGAACGAGGCGCTTTTCCGGAAGTCGGGCAAACAGCAGTATATCGACCGCTGCCGCGAGCTTAGCGGCGTCTGCCATACCTCCGCTGCGCGGCCGCTGCCCCCGCTTGCAGCCGAGGCCGTACGGAATAAAACGATTACCCCGAGTTTACTCGAGACAATCGACCGTTATTGGAGCTTTGGGTGAAACCGGCCGCAGTTGAAGCGCTTTTGAAGCGCCCCCTCCTTTAGAATGAATCTGAAGGAGGGGGGTTCTTTGCGTTCAATACGAAAGTCGATTATATTTTTCGCGGCTTTGCTGTTTCTGTATGCCGCGCTGCCGGCTGCGCGAGCGGATGCGGCGCAAATAAACCGGTTCGGCATTTCGGATGCGGCTACTTTTGCTGCGGTAACGTATTTGATAGCCGGGAAGCAGTATTATTTTACGTATGACACCGACAAGGCGGGGACGACATCAATCGAAAAAATGATGTTCGGCTATTCCACCGATCAGGGCGTAACCTGGACGGAGCCGCCCGTCAGAGAAAGCGGCGGCTTTTTGACCAAAACGTTCATGCTTCCCATCGACCCGCAGCTCACATCCGCTCACTTCCGTCTGAGCGCGTACTTCGATCCGCTTATCGGAGCCAAGAGTTATTCCGAGAAGAAGATCGGACCGTACAAAATTTTGCAGCCGGCAGACCTGTCCGATTTTACCGCGACGTCAAACGATGACGGAACGGTAACGCTGAACTGGAGCGACAATTCGAACATGGAGTCGTATTACCAGATTACCCGGTATGGTCCGGACGGCACCAAAACATTTTACGTAAATAATACGATGGACAACATCGGCCCGCTAAGTTATGCCGACAAACAGACGATTACGGATAAAAGCACGGTTTACGTCTACTCGCTGACCCCGGTAGTGGACAAATACGAGCTGCCGGACAACCTTCGTCCGGGGACCGTGAATGTCATTGCGAAAACGAAGGCGAAGGCCAGTATTATCAAAATCAATCCCGAAAAATATATCGTGGATTCCAGCATATTGAAGTATATAAATGATTTACATTTGAATATCGATAAAAAAGCCGTCAGCGGCGTCAAGCTGGATAAGAAGTCCATAACGCTGTCGCCGGGGGAAAGCGAGAAGCTGACCGCTGCGGTCACCCCATCCGATGCGGATAATCAGAAGGTCGTTTGGAGCAGCGACAACCCCCAGATCGCCGAGGTGGACGGCACCGGCAACGTTACCGGCAAAGCTTCGGGTTTTGCAAAAATAACGGTGAAGACGGAAAGCGGAAGCTTTACCGATACAAGCATTGCCACCGTCGTCTCCAACATTGAGCCTGCGCCAATCTTCCCGGACATCGCCGGTCATAAGGCGCGCGAGGAGATCGAAAAGGCCGTGTCGCTCCAAATCGTTTCGGGATATCCCGACGGGACATTTTTGCCGGATGGGAACGTAACCCGGGCGGAGTTTGCCAAGATGATCGTCAAAGGGCTGAAGACGGAAGGCGATGGGGATCCGCTTACATTCGCAGATAAGGAGGATATCGGCGATTGGGCGATGCAACCGGTAAGGCAGGCGGTGAAGCTCGGGCTTATTTTCGGCTATGACGACAACACGTTCCGCCCGAATGCGAACATCACTCATGCGGAAATGATCGCCATGGTCATGCGAGCTTCCGGACTTCCTGCAGGCAATGCGCAGAAGACCGGGTTTGCGGACGACGCGGACATTCCGGAATGGGCGAAGCCTTCCGTGTCCAAAGCGGAGGAAACCGGCATCATCATCGTCGGGGGCTTGCCGGAAGGGAAATTCAAGCCGCAGGCGCTGTCCACCCGCGCGGAAGCCGTTTCAAGCATCGTCCGGATGCTGGGCAAGAAAGAGGTCTAAAAAGCTGCAATCGGCAGCACTTCATTCCAGTACGAAAGGGAGAATATACGTTGAAACGATTTGTAAGAAAGAAAACGGTCAAAGTCGCATTGCTTATTATCGCTTTTCTTGCCACGTCCCTAGGATCCGCATTTGCGGCGACCAATCTTGAGCCTGTCAACGCTTTCTTTAATCACGGGATATCGTTCGTTTTGAATGGCGATCGTTGGCAGCCGAAGAACGAAACCGGAGAGCCGCTGAAGCCGATTCATTATAACGGCAACAACTACCTGCCCGTCCGTGCGATTGCCGAAGCGCTCAAAATTCCGATCGATTACGACGGCGATACGGATACCATTTATATTGGAGGAATACCCGGCAAGAAAACGCCGATTTTCGCTATGCCGCTTGAGATTGACAACATTTATGTGACACGCTCCAAGGATCCTGAAGAAACGTTGATCAAAGAAAAACAGTTCCAGGAAGCGTTCAAGATCGACCAGTATGGCGATATTTATTTTACGCTCGACCGCAAATATAAGCGTCTCGTCCTGGATGCCGCCGTCGTAAGCCCAGGGGAGCATGACGTCGTGTTTTCCCTTTATAATGCAGGCGGGGCCGCCGGAAACATCAGCGAAACGGTGCTGGAAAAACACACGATCAGTCCGAAGGACGGGGTCCGGCAGATGGTATTTAATGTAGAAGGCTTGGAAAAAATTAAGCTCCATGTGCAAAGTCCCGAATTAAATCCGTACATTTATGCGAGAATTGTCGATACGTCATTTTTCGATAACGGGGAAACGTCCGCGAAGGATAGCTCGAAGTAGTAAAGCCGGAGGCGGTGGAATGAATCCGGCTGCTTCCAGCAGAAGTTGACGATTGAGGTGATAATACGTTGACCGCTCTTGATCCAAGGTTGGCTTTCCGCCTTGCTAGGGATTGATGAAAGACACCGTTACGAAAGCAAACACGGATATCGGAAATGTTTTGCATAGACTGTGCGCCTAGTGAAGAAAACCTTATTATCAATGAGGCTGCCCGCACTATTCCACCGGTAAAATGCTCGTTCATGCCCGATAGTGAGGCAAACGCAACTCCCTCTGTTCGTAGCGGTTTTCTCACGAATGCTCGCTCATTCGCAGGA
>NZ_QMFB01000057.1 GCF_003285015.1 Paenibacillus contaminans
GCTTCGGCGCGTGCGCCGCGGGCTGCCGCGCCTACGTGGCCGCGGCCGGCGGCATTGCCGTGCCTGCGGCGCTCGGCAGCCGCAGCACGTACGTGCGCGCCGCGCTTGGCGGCCACGCAGGCCGCGCGCTGCGAAGGGGTGACGAGCTCCCGCTCGGCACCCCTTCGCAGCTGGCGCGGCGGCTGCTCGGCCGCTTGCGCGTAGCGCACGCGCCCGCGGCGGGACCGCGCGGGGCTGACGGCTCTGGCACACCGCTGTTCACAGCGGTGCCGTGGTACGTCAGCCCGGACGCGCTGCCCGCCTACAGCCGCGAGCCGGCGCTGCGGTTCGTGCGCGGCTGCGAATACGGGCGGTTCGACGCCGCGAGCCTGGCGGCGTTCGAGACCGCCGCATACGCGGTCGCGCCGCAGTCCGACCGTATGGGCTGCCAGCTCGACGGCCCGCCGCTGTCGCTCGCAGCGCCGCTCGAGCTGCTGTCGGAGGCCGTGACGTTCGGCACCGTGCAGGTGCCGCCTGACGGCAGGCCGATCATACTCTTGGCAGACAGGCAGACGACCGGCGGCTACCCGCGCATCGCACAGGTTGCCACGGCCGACCTGCCGGTGCTGGCGCAGGTGCGTCCCGGCGAAAGCCTATCGTTCCGGGAAGTCGCTCTTGAAGAAGCGGAGCGGCTCTTACTCGAGCAGGAAGCGCAGTTCGAACGTCTAAAGATCGCCGTCCGTTTGCGGCTGTCGGAATAAACGTGCCGAAATAGGAATACCTGCATTCCTATACGCGCCGACCTGGAGCTGCTGCTCCGGTCGGCGTTTTTTGCCCCAAGTAGTAGCCATCGCCTCTCACGATGCCATCGCTTCGCTTCCTCAAGTTGCCGCTTTCGCCCTCGCTGCCAGGCTACGCTTCCTCAAGTTGCCGCTTTCGCCCCGCCGCCATCGCTTCGCTTCCTCAAGTTGCCGCTTTCGCCCCGCCGCCATCGCTTCGCTTCCTCAAGTTGCCGCTTTCGCCCCGCCGCCATCGCTTCGCTTCCTCAAGTTGTTGCTTTCGCCCCCCGCCGCCATCGCTTTCGCTTCCTCAAGTTGCCGCTCTCGCCCCCGCCGCCATCGCTTCGCTTCCTCAAGTTGTCGCTCTCGCCCCCGCCGCCATCGCTATGCTTCCTCAAGTTGCCGCTCTCGCCCCCACCGCCATCGCTTCGCTTCCTCGAGTTGCCGCTCTCGCCCCCGCCGCCATCGCTTTCGCTTCCTCAAGTTGCCGTTCTCGCCCCCGCCGCCATCGCTTTCGCTTCCTCAAGTTGCCGCTTCGCCCCCGCCGCCGTCGCTTCGTTTCCTCAAGTTGCCGCTCTCGCCCCCGCCGCCATCGCTTCGCTTCCTCAAGTTGCCGTTTCGCCCCCGCCGCCATCGCTTCGCTTCCTCAAGTTGCCGTTCTCGCCCCCGCCGCCATCGATTTACTTCCTCAAGTTGCCGCTTTCGCCGCCGTTGCTTTTCGCTCCCACCAAGTAGTGGCTTAAGCCTTCGAGGGCTTAAGGCGGACTTCGACACGTACGCGTCGGTCTGACCACTCATTAACAGAAACTCTTCCGGGTGGTCCGTTTATCGGAGATTCTGTTGATTTATCCGAATGAGTCCACGCTTATGAAGCGATTCGGGAAGATTACCTTGCTTAGAAATAAATCCAACTGTATACTGAAGTCACGATATGTATACAAATGTATACAAACATGGAGGCGGGGCACCTAATGACGGACGATTTCCGCAAAAAAACGTTTAGAGGCGCTAAAATCGAAGATATGATCGTCGATATCGACGTGATGGCCAAAGCGTGCGAGGAAAGCATCAAAACGACCGACGATCCGCTAAGGCAGCGTTTTTTCGAAGGGATGAGCATCGCGTACACGACAGTCGGCTTGAAGCTTAAGGGAGCATTCGACTATATCGATCAGAAGCTTTTTGACGAAATCTACAATCAGGCCGCCAAAACGGACTATAAACAAGCGCTGCTCGATTACGACGAACAGGGCGCAAAGCAAGCGGGCGGCTGCTCGTTCTGCGGCAAAAGCGCCGGTGAAGTCAAGCAGCTCGTCCCGGGGCCGGGCGTGGCGATTTGCGGTGAATGTCTGGATTTCGCGAAGACGGTGCTGGAAGCCGGCGCCGGTCAAAACGATCGGCCGTAAAGGAGACGAAGATGATGGAGCAAGCCTCATTAACGATCGACCTCAATTGCGATATGGGCGAAAGCTTCGGCGTTTATGAGCTCGGAAACGATGCTGCGCTGCTTGACGTCGTTTCCTCGGCGAATATCGCCTGCGGCTTTCATGCCGGCGATCCGTTAACGATGCGCCGGACCGTGCGGGAGGCATTGTCGCGCGGGGTCGCGGTCGGCGCGCATCCGGGGCTGCCCGATCTTGCCGGCTTCGGCCGCCGCGAGATGGCGGTTTCGCCTCAGGAGGCGTACGCCATGACGGTGTACCAGATCGGCGCGCTGAGCGCTATCGTTCGCGCCGAAGGCGGTCGCCTCGGTCATGTCAAGCCGCACGGCGCTTTGTATAATATGGCGGCGAAGGATGCGGCGCTGGCCGAAGCGATTGCCGAGGCGGCGTACAAGACAGACCCGGCGCTCGTACTGTTCGGTCTCGCCGGGAGCGAGCTGATCCGCGCCGGTATGAGGCTCGGCCTCCGGACGGCGAGCGAAGTGTTCGCCGACCGGACGTACCAAGCGGACGGCTCCCTGACGCCGCGCAGCAGGCAGGATGCGCTGCTTCATGACGAGGACGAGGCGGCGGAACGGGTCGTGCGTTTGGTCCGCGCAGGAGTTGTCCGGTCGCAGCAGGGCGTCGACGTTCCGCTAACGGCGGAAACGGTATGCATACACGGCGACGGACCGCAGGCGCTGGCGTTCGCCCGCCTGATCCGCGAACGGCTTGAAGCCGCCGGCATTCAAGTGAAGGCGGTCGGGCACGGCTGACTTAAGCAAGGTAAAACGCTTATTACATTAGCAGGATCGGAGGGATGGCGATTGGCCGGAAATCAAGGTAATGCCGTGCAAAGAGTTCTTGTTACCGGCTTCGAACCGTTCGGCGGAGAGAAAATGAACGCCGCCTGGGAAGCGGTAAGACGGCTTGCCGGCACGAAGCCGGCTGGCGCGGAGGTCGCCGTCGTGCAGCTGCCGACCGTTTTCGGGCGGTCGATCGACGCGCTCAGGGAGGCGGTCCGCGAGACGCAGCCGGACATTGTAATTTGCGTAGGGCAGGCCGCGGGGCGCAAGGAGATTACGCCGGAGCGGGTGGCGATCAATATCGACGACGCCCGCATTCCGGACAATGACGGAGCATCGCCGATCGATAAGCCGATCATCCCGGGCGGACCTGCGGCATACTGGTCGACGCTGCCGATTAAAGCGATCGTCAGGGACATACGTCAGGCCGGCATCGCTGCCGCCGTCTCGAATTCGGCCGGCACATTCGTGTGCAATCATCTGTTTTACGGGCTGGCGCATCTGATCGCAACGGAATATCCGCAGAAGCGCGGAGGCTTCATTCATGTTCCGGTTACCCCGGAACAGCTTGTGGAAGGGTGCACGGAATTGCCCGGCATGACGCTTGATCATATCATTAGGGGGCTCGAGCTTGCGGTTGCGGCGTCCGTCCGCGTTGAGCGGGACATCGAGGAAGAAGGCGGACAAATTCACTAAGCATTTAACATGCGGGTATTATTTATAGCAGGAAATATTTATTACGTTAATGGGGGGTTACCCATGATCATTTCGTTAATAGCAGCCATGTCCCAAAACCGTGTTATCGGCATGGACGAAGCGATTCCGTGGCATATACCCGGGGAGCAGAAGCGGTTTAGAAACCTGACGATAGGCAAATATGTCGTGATGGGACGGAAAACATACGAATCGATCGGCAAGCCTTTGCCGCAAAGAAAGACGGTTATCGTTTCAAGGAGCATGGACGCCGCGGATGACCGCTGTACGACGGTGAAGTCGCTGGACGAAGCTTACGAATTGTTGAAAGACGAGGAAGAAGTGTTCATTGGAGGCGGCGGAGAGATTTACCGTTTGGTATTGCCTATAGCGGACAAAATCTATCTCACGATCATCGATGCGGAGATAGAGGGCAATATTTATTTCCCCGAATTCGACAGGGATGACTACATCATTACGTTTCAAGAGCGGGTACAGGCGGAAATTCCTTATACCTATTACACATTCGAACGGAAAAGATAGCATGACCAAGCAAAAAAATCGCGGAGCTCCTTGAGCCCGCGATTTTGGCGTGATTGATTGACATGTTTAATGCTTATTCACATGAATATCAACTTACACGTCCCGATTTCCCGGTAGACAGGGTGGACCGCTATTCGCAATCGGCTGCCTGAAGTCCCGCAAAATGTCGTTCGAGCCGATTCCGCACACCAAGTTGTCCGGAACACGGGCCTGAACGCCTATCCTTGCTTAGCCCGCCGCCTCGCGCAGCGCGTCCATGCCGACGCGGTCGATAAACTTGGCGAACTTCTCTTTTTTCTTCCCGTGCGCCTGAAAATGGCGGATGAGGCCAAGCACAACCGGAATAAGCCTGTCTTCGGGAACGCCGGAGAGCAGCTGCCGGCCAAGCGCGGCCTTTAAGGTTTTGGCTTCGCCGCCGACGAAAACATCGAACGTGTCGCGCATTTTGACGATGCCGATATCTTTGAGCAGCGGTTCTCCGGTTGCGAGGGCGCAGCCGGAATAGCCGATTTTGAGCGGGCTGGGCGTTTCGTGGCCGGCAATCGCCTCATCCAACGATCTGGCGACCGACAGGCCGGCCTCTTCCGCGCCTTTACAAAAATTGCACGTAATTAAGCTTTTCGTATAAAAGCCTGCGGGATGGATCTGCAGTCCTGCGGCCTCCAGCGCCGATTTAGCCGCCTCCGCGCGGTCTTCCTCCATCTCCACATATAACTGCTTGAAGGTGGTCATCTCCACTTTGCCCTCATCGCCGATTACCGAGCCGAGCACCGCTAACTGCTCCGGCCGGAACAAGGTTCCGCCGACCTCGAAGCCCGGCGTCACCGCAAATTTCATTTTCCCCATGACAATCGTTTCTCCCCTCTCGGTCAAAGTCGCATAAGTCCTTACGGCACCTTCACGACAAAAGGAACGGTGAGCACTTTTCCCTCATGCTGAAATTGGGCCCAAATTTTGTAGACGCCGCTTTTCGGGAATGTGGTCATAAACTTGGCTTCAGGGCCGCTCGCTTTCTCCTCCATCGGATGGACGTGCAAATATTGCTCCGCATCCTCCGTTAAAATAACGACATGGCCGACGGCTCCCAAGTATTGCTCAAGGTTCGTGATCGGCGATTTCGTCCGGTCATCCTTAATCGTAAACGTCAGCGTCGCTTCTTTGGACGCCTGCAGCTTGTCGAACGCAAGCGTCACTTCTTTGCCGTCCGCCGATTTGGTCAAGCTGTCGTCCGCACGGACGGGAACTTGTTTCGCGGCATCGCCGGCGACGTTGATCCATTCGCTCTTGGTCATGGCGCTTCCGCCCGTCGGGATAAAATCGGCAAACAGCTTATAGTCGCCGCCGGCAGGGAACTGGGTGGTCACATCGAAGCGGCCGTCCCCCTTATAATCCGGATGGATGTGGGAGAAGTACGACAAATCCTTGCTCACCGCGATTAAGTGCAGCTTCTTTTCATGATTGGTATCGAAGCTTTGGACCGGCTTCCCGGATTGATCCTGAATTTCGACGGATAAACGGATGTCCTGCTTGGCCTGCGCCTTCCCGTCGCCTGTTTTCCAAATCGCCTTGATGTCGTTCGCCGATATGGCCGACCCGCCGGCGCCATGCTGTCCATGTCCCTCGGGAGCTGTGCTTTGCACGCCGCCGTGAACGCTATGATCCTCCGTTTTGCTGCATGCCGTCAGCAGCGCTGCTGCAAGCAATACTGCGATTGTCACACGTTTCATACCTCAACCGCCTTTCGATATTGTTTATTCCAGCTTGCGGTTACGCCCGCTGTATACGAAGGGTATTCCGCGCGTCCTTGCCGTTTTCCGATGCCTGAGAGGGGGGGAAGGACGACGACCGAAATTGAAATGCCAGGGATTGCAATCGGGCGCCCAAAAACAAGTTTTGCCTAATATAGCTCCTTGCCATACAGTTCATCTCAGCTGTGCCGGAAAATGCCGTTTAAATTGGCACGTTTCAGCGTTGCTCCGACCGCTCGGCCTGCGTACGTTCTTGAATGTCGGAGAACTGTTGCTTCGTACGTCACATTTTTATGTAAAATTAGTATACCCCCCTACCGTATAAAACGTCAAGTGTTATTTAGTATACCCTTGTACCCTATATTTGAGACAACAAAAAAGGAACCCGGACGAGTTCCTTTCGCTTAAATTAAGCCGTTTATCCTTGTATGCGTTTATTTCATCAATTTATTCATGGTCGTAATAAGCTCCGTAATAACGGCGTGATCGCCTTCCTGAATGCGCTCGACTACGCAGCTTTTCATGTGGTGTTCCAAAAGCAGCTTGCCGACGCCGTTTAATGCGGCTTGAATCGACGCGATTTGATTCAGCACGTCGTCGCAGTACGTATCCTTCTCGATCATACCCTTCACGCCGCGAATTTGGCCTTCGATCCGGTTTAAACGGCTGATCAAATTCGATTTCGTTTTATCGGAATGATGGCTTTTGCGCTCGGACGTACCGCAATGTGTCGTTAGATCGTCGTTATGCTCCGACATCGGGCAACTCCTCCTTTACCCGTTCATTATACTATGGAGGCCAAAAGGAGCAAAGAGCCCGGCAAACGTCCGTCGGCCGCTATACCGGTCATGCCGGCTGCAAATGTTCCGGCCGCTTTGGTTTACCTGCGCCATGACGCCCAGCAAAGTCCCGGCGTATCCGTACGGAATGTTTCGATGTTGCCGTTGTCGGCCATCGTCACATAAACCGTCCGGCCGTCCGGTCCGCCAAACGTCAGGTTTGAGCAGCTTTTGCCGTGCAGCTCGACTTCGCGAACGACTTCTCCGCCGGGAGTCAGGATCGCGATCGTCCCTTTGCCGTAGCGGGTAACATACAAGTTGCCGTCGATATCGCAGCGCATGCCGTCCATGCCGTAGTCGGGAAACTCGATCAGCAGTCTTTTGTTGGCGACCGTTCTATCCGGAGAAAGATCGTAGGCCCAAATGCGGCGCTGGACCGTTTCGTTTACATACAGCGTGCGTCCGTCGGGGCTTACTTCGATGCCGTTCGTCGTACCCATGCCGGCTTCGAGCAGGGTTACGGCGCCGTTCGGATCGATGCGCCATATTTGGCCCGTGGACTCGCCCCAGTTCGGATCGCTTGCAAATACGTAATCGTCGCCGGATATAGCGATATCGTTCGGCTGGTTCATCGCAGGCTCGTGCGCATGTACGGAAATGGACTTCGTCCGCATGTTTACGCGAAGCACATTATGGTTCACATAATCCGCGATCAGCATGTCCCCCGCGCTGTCGAAGCGGATTCCGTTGCCCACGCTGCCGTTAGGCAGCTCGACGAATACGCTGCATACCCCCTCGGGGGTTACTTTGCCGATCGTATGCTGACGCTCGTAATTTACCGCATACACGTTCCCTTCGCCGTCGACGGCCGGCCCCTCGATCCCTTGCGTAAAGCTGCCGGGCTCCGTCAAGACGCTGCTTACATAAAGCGTTTCACTCATGGTTCAGGCTGCTCCTCTCATTTTGGATACGGTTAACCTCGATCGAAACGATTATATCATGGAAGCTTATGGGATGGCGGCATGTTTTTCGGAAACGGCCGATCGCGTCACATTCAGGTGGAGGAAGAAGTCATATGAATATGACGGAAGTCACGGTGACCGGGCATGTGACGGAAGTCACTACAAAAAGCGGCTTTTTCCCCATAGTATAGAGGGACATCTTGGTAATAGGACCAAAGGAGGAGATTGCATGCACATGTTCCGAAAATGGTTTCATTCCGTCCGTACCCGATTGGTGATCTGGTTTCTCGCGGTCGGACTTGTGCCGATGGTTGTCAGTACATCGATTGTTTATAATGTAACCGCGGAGGATCAGATAAAGAGCGAAGCGGCGGTATATCAGAACATGACCGAAAATACGGCGGGCGACATGCTCGAATGGATCGAACAGCGAATGAACGAGCTCATGCTGGCATCCAAGGACGAGTCGCTGCGGACGAACGACCAAGCGGCCCAGGTCAAATTGCTTACGACGATAAAAGGATTGTCACCTGTCAGCAGCGCGATGTTATTTATCGACCCGTCGGGGACGATCAAGGCGCATACGAGCCCGGACCGTATCGGCACCTCGCTGGCGGACCGGGAATATTTTCAAATCGCGATGAAAGGGGAGGCGTACGTTTCCGATATTCTCGTATCGAAAAATACGGGCAAGCCCTCGATCGCTTTGGCCATGCCGGTTATGGACGCGAGCGGCAAGCAGCCGATCGGCGTGCTTTCGAATACGGTCGAATTCGACGCCTTCGTCCAGCATTTCTTTAAAAATCTCGTAATCGCCAAAGGCGCCGGCACCCCGATCATGGTCGATAACAAAGGAGTCATTCAATATGCGAAGGAAGCGGAATGGGTCGGCAAGACGACGGCCGATGCGGCCTTACCCGACGGCCTTCGAAAGCTGATGAACGAGGAAAAGCCGGATGAAACGATCCGCGATTATACGAAGGACGGCGGCTCGCAATACGTTTTGACCTATTCGCCGGTCGCGGATACCGGGTATAAGCTGTATTTCGACATTCCTATTGAAGTGATGCTCGTTTCCCAAACGAAAGCGGAGCGTCTGTTCTTTACGACGATTATCGTTACCGCTGCGGCGACGCTCGTCATTGCATTCGCCATAGCCGTCGGCATCGCAAGGCCTATAGGCAAGATCGCCCGGCAGGTGAAACGCATCGCGGCCGGAGATTTGACGGCGGTCGAGCTCAACATTAAGAAAAAAGACGAGCTGGGCGGCCTGGCAGCCGATATCGACTCGATGACGGCATCGCTCAAACGCGTCATTTCGCATGTGAGCGAAAGCTCGAAGCAGGTGACGGAAACGGCCGAGCACTTGAATGCGAGCGCCGAGCAGACAAGGATCGCATCCGTACATATCATCGAGGTGATCGAGGAAGTGGCCGCGGGAGCGGAAACGGGGCTGATCGGCGCCGAGCAGAGTGCTGCGGCGATGGAGCAAATGGCGGTCGGCGTTCAGCGGATCGCGGAATCTTCGGCTTCGGCGGCGGATACGGCCGGCGGTGCAGGGCTTAGCGCGAAGGCGGGCAGCGAAGCGCTGCAGGCGGCAGCCGAACAGATGGACGCCATTCGCAAATCGGTGGGCGGCAGCGCGCAGCTGATCGAAGAGCTTGGCGCGAGATCGGAGGAAATCGAGCAAATCGTCGAGCTGCTTACGCATATCGCATCCCAGACGAATATTTTGGCGCTTAATGCCAGTATCGAAGCGGCAAGAGCGGGCGAGCACGGCAAAGGCTTCGCCGTCGTAGCCGGCGAGGTGAAGAAGCTTGCCGAGCAATCGCGAGTGTCGTCCGAGCAAATTGCCGACAGAATCGGCGGCATTCGCGGGTCGATCGGTCAAATCGTCGTATCGATGAAGGAAGGGGTCGGCGAGGTCGCCAAAGGAACGGAAGTGATGAACGAGGCGGGCGGCGTTTTCCGCGGAATCGTCGATGCGGTAGAGCAGGTGGCCGATCAAATCCGCGAAATATCGGCTTCGGCGGAGCAAATCTCGGCGGGAACGCAGGAGGTGAGCGCCTCCATGGGAGAAATGGTGGGCATCTCCAAAGCGTCCGCGAACGGCTCGCAAAACATCGTCGCATCGTCGGAGGAGCAGTCGTCGTCGATCGAGCAAATCCGCGCTTCGACGGACGAGCTGCATCGAATGGCGCAAGGCCTGCAGCGGCAGCTGACGTCATTTAAGCTATAGCGACAGTTTCGCGCCGCCGCGCGGCGCTTCGCCGCATGACGGCTGCCGGTCTATCGCGCAGGATTGTCCGCCGATTGAGCGCAATGTATTGTATTCTTTTTCCCAGTACGATAATATTGGTCTCGGGAGCAGAACGTGCGGACAAAAGCGGTTACCAAGGCAAGCGCAGGTCCATTTTCCGTTTCCAATCATTCCATTAGGGGAAGGATGTACGTACATGAAACTTGGACTAAGCTCATACAGCCTATCTAGAGCGATTAATGCGGGAGAAATGACAATTCTCGATGCTATTCAATGGATTGCGGATAACGGAGGCGAGCATGTAGAGATCGTTCCGATCGGCTTCGATCTGACGGATAATTTGCAGCTTGCGGAGCAAATCCGCAAAAAAGCGGGCGATGTCGGCATCGATGTCTCCAACTATGCGATCGGCTCCAACTTCCTGACCGAAGAGCCGGAAGCTTACAAAGCGGAAATCGAACGCGTCAAGAAGCAGGTCGATGTCGCTAACGCGCTCGGCGTTAAGCTCATGCGTCATGACGTGGCCAACCGTAAAGACCTGTCGATCAAGCAGTTTTTGAGCGAGCTCGAGCTGCTGGCAGCCGCTTGCCGTGAAGTGGCCGATTATGCGGCGCAATACGGCATTACGACGAGCGTGGAAAATCACGGTTATTTCATCCAATACAGCGATCGCGTGCAAGCTTTGGTCGAGGCGGTAGGCCGTCCGAACTTCAAAACGACGCTCGACATCGGGAACTTCCTGTGCGCCGACGAAAACCCTGTAAACGCAGTGAAGAAAAACCTGCCGTACGCTTCGATCGTACACATCAAGGACTTTTATGTGCGTCCGTCCTACCGCAATCCGGGAGCGGGCTGGTTCCAATCGACGGGCGGCCAATACCTGCGCGGCGCGATTACGGGCCAAGGCGACATCGATATGTGGGAAGTGCTGCGCATCGTGAAGCACTCCGGCTACAACGGCTACTTGTCGCTCGAGTTCGAAGGCATGGAAGAGTGCAAACAAGGCTCCAAAATCGGTTTGGAAAACATCCGCCGCATTTGGGACGAAGTTTAATAACGCAAAATTGGCTCGAGGCTTCGCCGTTTTTTGCGACTGCATGCGGGGAAGCTCGGGCGTGAGTAAAACGATATAAATATATTCATGGCAGGAGGATACGAAAAATGGCATTGACGAACAAAATCGGCATCATGGTGGACAGCCTGCGCATGCCGCTGCGGGAAGGCTTGAAGCGCTCCAAGGAGCTTGGCGCGGACGGCGTGCAAATTTACGCGGTTTCCGGCGAAATGGATCCGGCGAACCTGTCGGCTTCGGCCCGTAAGGAGCTTCGCAGCTACATCGAATCGCTGGGTTTGGAAATTTCCGCGCTTTGCGGCGACCTCGGCGGCCACGGCTTCCAAGACAAAACGGTCAATCCCGAAAAAGTAGAGAAATCGAAGCGTATTCTCGATCTGGCGGTCGAGCTGGGCACGAATGTCGTCACTACGCATATCGGAGTCGTTCCGAACGATACGAGCAGCGAAGTGTACGCATCGATGCAGAAGGCATGCGTGGAGCTGGCTGATTATGCGACAAGCATGGACGCCTTTTTTGCGATCGAAACCGGTCCGGAAACTTCGGCTCACTTGAAAAGCTTCCTCGACACGCTCGGCTCGAAAGGCGTATCCGTCAACTTCGATCCTGCCAACATGGTCATGGTAACGGGCGACGACCCGGTGCAAGGCGTGTACATGCTGAAGGACTATATCGTTCATACGCATGTGAAGGACGGCGTCCGTTTTGCGGAAGTCGACCCGCGCGAAGTATACGGCGCTCTCGGCTACGAGAAAATGAGCCACGAAAAGCTCGCCCAAATGGTGACGGACGGCAACATTTTCAAAGAAACGCCGCTTGGCGAAGGTAAAGTTAACTTCGACGGTTACTTCAAGGCGCTGCAGGAAATCGGCTTCAAAGGATATTTGACGATCGAGCGCGAAGTCGGCTTGAATCCGGAAGAAGATATTTTGAAAGCGGTCCGGTTTATCCAGCAATACAAATAAGCCGAACGAAAACGCATGGCCATTGACGGCCGTGCGTTTTTTTTGTTGTACGCAAAATAGGAGGCTGCAGCAATCGAGGTGACACTATACGCTGTAGTCCGAAAATGCCCGCTTGGGGCAAGGAATCGGGGGTCCTCTTATGTTGTAGTCCGAAATCGCTTGATTGGAGAAAGGGTTCGCCGATGTGCCGAGCCAAATAGCCGCTGCAAGTAGGCAAATTCGGACTCCAGGCGAAGAAAGGAATCCGGAATCGATTCCAATTGGGCGAAATCGGACTGCAGCGTTTGCAAGTGACAAGCAAGGAACGAGGTAGGTTTTTGGGGAGGGAAAAAGCGGACCGTTTTAAGCAAGTTTACCCGCATGGCGCTCGTCCAAAAGGAGGAGGGCTAGCCCTTTAACCTTGTAGCTTGTAGTCGGATCGTCCGAAATATGGTACGATTTGGACGGCCCCGTATCCGTCGATATGATAGTGAACGGTAAAAAGCGCACACTATATCCTGAACAGCTGAACGGTTACCTTGACATCGGCATTCTCGAAGGTATTAATGCGATCATTGCGGATACCGGCTACCGGTTCGAAGTGATGGTTGTCGACGAAATGGTCTTCGTTACGGTGTTGACGGAGCCTGAGCGCAAAAAACTCAAAGAAGAGCGCATGTTGATCTTTGACGAGTTGGAATAATTGGCCAAATGCGGCGGATCGCCGACAGACAGCGCCGCACCGCGCTTTGGGAGCTGCATGCCGCGCGATTCGAATAACCGACAGTTGTCACCGAACTTGTGCGCCGCCGGGAGCGGGAGTGCATCGGACGGGGAGTTGTGAAGCTTTAATGACGGTAAGGTATGTCCATCGTTTTTCTGTTACAATGGAAGCAGACTTTCACGTAAGGGAGTGAACTTCGTATGTCGATGACTTCGGCTTTGGTGATCGGGTTTATTGCCATCATCATTGTATGCGGATTGACCATATGGGTAACGAATAAAGCCTACTCTAAGAAATGGGATCAAAAGGATCATGATTGAAATAAAGCAATCGGAGCAGGTTGAAACGGGCTTGATTATATAAAAATGCGGCTTGCATCGTTATGCGTGCAGGCCGTTTTTCCGGTTGTACAAAGTAGGAGGTGTACCCTATGCAAAAGGAGCCTATGAACGGGCTCGACGGTAAGGCCTTGCTGGTCTGGCGCTGGAGCGGCGCAATCTCGACCCTTGTTTCGGCCGCGGTTTTGGCTGCATTAATCGTGCTTACGGTCAAGTTCGACTGGCCCGTATGGATATCGGTCGTTGCCGGGCTGCTTACGGTGGTGGAAGGGCTGCTCGTTATTTTGGTCGTTCCGCGGCTGCGGTTGAGCAGATGGCGCTACGAAATACGCGAACAGGAAATCGATCTGCTGCGGGGAATCGTCTTTCGCAAGCGGACGGTTATTCCGATGGTAAGGGTTCAGCATGTCGATACGCAGCAAGGACCGCTTATGCGCAAATACGGACTGTCCTCCGTAACGTTCTCGACGGCGGCGGGGCAGCATGAAATACCGGCGCTGGCGAACGAGGAAGCCGACCGGGTCCGGATTCAAATAGCGGAGCTTGCGAGGGTTAACGATGAAGACGTCTAGCGGCCGCAGGCTGCATCCGCTTTCCTTTGCGCTTGTATCGCTCAAGTTTATTAAAGATGCAATCATTCCCGTCATCGTCCTGATCATATCGAATGGCGCTAGAGCGGATGCGCATACGCTCTGGAAAATCGGCCCGCCAGTCGCTCTTGGCGTCGCGGCGATCGTCTCCGGGCTGCTTCATTGGCTGATGTTCCGGTATGAGGTGACGGACGGTCAACTGAAGGTATGGCATGGCGCCATCGTACGCAAAAAGCAGTTCATTCCGCTCGAGCGGATTCAAACCGTCGATCTGACGGAAGGCTTGCTGCACCGCATGTTCGGCGTTGTTCGTTTGCAGGTTCAGACGGCAGGGGGCAAAAAGCCCGAAGCGGTATTCGCGGCGGTAACCCGTGCGGAAGCGATGGAGCTGCAGCGGCTGCTGCGCCCGTCGTCCGCCGCCACGGAAGCGGCGGAAGTCGTGCAGACGCAGCGGGGTGGCGCTGCCGAAGCTGTCCAGGAGCTATCGGGACAAACTGCGGAAGCGCCGGATGCCGGCGCAGCGGGCAGCGGCGCGGAGAGGGAGCAAATGCTGCCGCCTGCAGAGCCGCAATTGCAAATGGAGGGGCGGCAGTCCCGCGTTTCCGCACACGCGCCGGATATGGCTCCTTCGCGCTCGTACACGATTTCGTTCAGGAGGCTGCTGCTGGCCGGAACGACGGGCGGCAGCATCGGCGTGGCTGTATCCTTGATCGGCGCCGCATGGTCCCAGTTAGACGATCTGTTCCCGAACGTTAAAGTATACAAATACATCGCCGATAATTTTCAACTCGGGATGCTGCCTGTGCTGATTGCGGCCGTTTTTCTTGCTGCATGGCTTATTGCGGTCGTATCGTCTTTGCTGAAGTTTACCGGCTTTACGGTGTATCGCGTCGGCGACGAAGTGACGATTTTCCGCGGACTGCTGGAACGCAAGCAGGTTAAGCTCGCATTGTCCCGCATACAGGCGATTCGGATCGTCGAGGAGCTTATTTGGCAGCCTTTCGGCTTGGCCGCCGTTCATGTCGAGAGCGCCGGCTACGGCAAGCAGAAAGGGGAGTCGACGCTGTTGTTTCCGCTGCTGAACCGTCGGGAGCTGCAAACGTTCCTGCGCGACATCGCTCCCGCTTTCGAAAGCGCGGTGGACGTTCAATTGAACCCGCTGCCGGCCGCCGCACGGCCGGGGTACGTGCTGAGGCTCCCGCTGTTATTTGCGGCGGCTACCGCCGTAGCATCCTATTTTACTCTATGGGGGCTCCTCGGCATTCCAGTATGTCTGCTGCTTATGCTCATCGGGGCGATCAGCCACAAAGACGGCGGATGGCAAACCGGGGAGCGGCTGCTCAAGCTCCGTTTTCGCCGGTTGACGCGGACTACGGTCATTGCCGAGCGTTCCCGCATTCAATCCTGCGATATTGAGCAAAATCCGCTTCAGGTGCGCCGCGGCCTTTCCGTTTTTCGGTTTGTAGTCGCCTCTGGCATGGCCGGAGCGCGGTTTTCGCTGCGGGGAATGCGGACGGAGGATGCGTATGCCGTAGTTGATTGGTACCGCCGAAGAAAAACAAAGACGGGCAAAAGCGCAGGCTCCGATGTTGAACATGTCAGCGAACCCGTCGTTGACGGAGAAAGCGGGCGGTTCGAACCGGCGCATGCCGAAAAGTGAGGCCAAGTGCTTTTTATCCAGCTGATTGCAGATATGAAAGCTCCGCACATGGACAGTTGCCGTTCGGCGTCCGTCGTGCGGATTTTTATTTTGAAGCGTGCGGACAAAGTTTGATACAATGGTTAAATAATCAAGCGGTCGCTTATGGAGCGTAGGGGGAGTGGTTGCATATGAAAAGCGTACTCGTGCTGGGAGGAACAAGGTTTTTCGGCAAAAGGCTGGTGGAACGGCTTATCGCGAGCCGGATCGACGTCACGATTTTGACAAGGGGCCAGACGCCGGATTCATTCGGGGATGCG
The DNA here is from genome assembly GCF_003285015.1 of Paenibacillus contaminans. GTDB lineage: Bacteria > Bacillota > Bacilli > Paenibacillales > NBRC-103111 > Paenibacillus_V > Paenibacillus_V contaminans. The sequence continues at coordinate 15,598 of NZ_QMFB01000057.1, forward strand.
GTGAAGCGGGTACAGGCGGACCGTACCGATCCGGAAGCGCTCGAGAAGGCGCTGGGCGGCGCTTCTTACGATGTCGTCTACGACAACATCTGCTACACCCCGGTCGAAGCGGAGCAAGCGGCCGAGCTGTTTGCCGGACGTACGGGGAATTATATCGTCACGTCGTCGCTTAGCGTTTATCCGTATGGCGAGCCGCGCAAGTTGGAGAGCTTTTTGGATCCTTACGCATACCCGCTGCCGGACCCTTATCCGGCGAAGCCCGACTACGCCGAAGGCAAACGGCTCGTCGAAGCGGTGCTGGCCAAAAAAGCGAAGTTCCCGTTCGCGGCGGTTCGTTTTCCGATCGTGCTCGGACCGGACGATTATACGAGACGGCTTCATTTTCATGTGGAGCATGTGCGGGACGGCTTGCCAATCGGCATTCCGAATCCGGATGCGAAGATGTCGTTCATTCATTCCGGCGAGGCCGCCGCATTTCTTGAATGGCTTGGGAGGACGGGGCTGGAAGGGCCGGTCAACGCCTGCTCGCTGGGAGAAATGTCTCCTGGCCGAATCGTCGCGGAAATCGAGAAAGCTACCGGCAAGCAAGCCGTCGTAGAGCGGCAGACCGAGCAGGCTCATATGTCGCCGTTCGGCGTGGCGGATGCCTGGTATATGGACACGGCTAAAGCGGCGTCCGCGGGATTCGTTTTTGAACGGCTGGATGAATGGATGCCGGCGCTTATCCGGGAGCTTGCGGCTTTGGACCGTCTGTGAAACGCTTGAGCCTTAGCGGGCGGCGTACCGTGCAGATACGGGCGAAGCTTGATTAAGGAGCGGCCGGGAGGCAACAATATCTATAAAATCCGCAAAAATGAAGAAAGAAGGGCTTACTCCTATGCTGGATCCACGATTAACGAAATTGGCCGACGTGCTTGTCAACTACTCGACCCGCGTTCAGCAAGGCGAGCATGTGCTGATTGAAGCGACCGGTATCGAGCCTCCGCTCGTAAACGAGCTGATTAAGGCGGTGCAGCAGGCGGGAGGTTATCCGCATGTGAAGCTGCGCGATCCTTCGGTTATTCGTCAATTGCTTATGGGTGCGACCGAGGAGCAAATACGGGTTTGGATGGAAAACGACCTCGCCGAGATGGAGAAAATGCAGGCCTATATCGCAGTGCGTGGCGGCAGCAATATTTATGAGCATTCGGACGTGCCTTCGGAGCGCCGGAAGCTGTACTCGTCGATTTACCAGCAGAAGGTTCATTTCGATACGCGAGTGAACAAAACCAAATGGGTCGTTCTCCGCTACCCGAGTCCGTCGATGGCGCAGCTGGCGCGGATGAGCACGGAAGCGTTCGAGCAGTTTTATTTTGACGTCTGCACCCTCGATTACGGCAAAATGTCGAAGGCGATGGATCCGCTCAAAGCGCTTATGGATACGACCGACCAAGTGCGGATCGTCGGGCAGGGGACGGATTTGACGTTCTCGATCAAAGGCATCGGCGCGATCAAATGCCCGGGCGGCTGCAATATTCCCGACGGTGAGGTATACACAGCACCGGTCCGGGATTCGGTAAACGGCACGATTACATACAATGCGCCGACGCCTTATGAAGGCTTTACGCATGAGAACGTGAAGCTGGAGTTCGTGAACGGCCAAATCGTAAAAGCGAGCTCGAACGATACGGATCGCATCAACCGCGTGCTCGACACGGACGAAGGGGCGCGTTATATCGGCGAATTTGCGATCGGCGTCAATCCGTTCATCCGCGAGCCGATGCAGGATATTTTATTCGACGAGAAGATTGACGGCAGCTTTCATTTTACGCCCGGCAACAGCTATGAGGATGCCTTCAACGGCAACCGTTCGGCCGTTCACTGGGACATGGTATGCATTCAGCGTCCCGAATACGGCGGAGGCGAAATCTGGTTCGACGGCAAGCTGATCCGTAAAGACGGGCGCTTCGTTTTACCGGAGCTGGAGCCGCTTAATCCGGAAAATTTGAAGTAAGGGGAATAGGGAAAATGGGCATTTTGCAGGAATTGGAATATCGCGGCTTGATCAACCAGGTGACGGACCGCGAGGGCCTGGAAGAAAAACTGAAAACGGAGCGGGTGGCGCTGTATACGGGCTTCGACCCGACGGCAGACAGTCTGCACATCGGAAATTTGCTGCCGATCCTCTGCTTGAGACGGTTTCAGCTTGCGGGCCATACGTCGATCGCGCTTGTGGGCGGGGCGACGGGGCTGATCGGCGACCCGAGCGGCAGAAGCACGGAGCGTACGCTCAATACGTCGGACACCGTAGGCGAGTGGACGAATAAAATCAAAGCGCAGCTCGAGCGTTTTCTCGACTTCGAAACCGGCGACAATCCGGCGAAAATCGTCAACAACTACGACTGGATTTCGCCTGTCACCCTGATCGAATTTTTGCGTGACGTAGGCAAAAACTTTACGGTCAACTATATGCTCGCCAAGGACTCGGTCGATTCGCGGCTTGGCAGCGGTATTTCGTTCACCGAGTTCAGCTACATGCTGCTGCAGGCGTACGACTTCATGAAGCTGAACGAAACGCAAGGCTGCGCGCTGCAGGTCGGCGGAAGCGATCAATGGGGGAACATTACGGCGGGCATGGAGCTGATCGGGCGCACCTCGGGCAACAAGGCGTTCGGGCTGACGATTCCGCTTGTTACCAAGAGCGACGGCACCAAATTCGGCAAAACGGCATCCGGCGCCATTTGGCTCGACGCGACCAAAACGTCTCCGTACCAGTTCTACCAATTCTGGGTCAATACGGACGATCAGGACGTCGTCAAGCTGCTGAAGTACTACACGTTCCTGGATCCCGAGGAAATCGCTCGTCTTGAAACGGCGGTGCGCGAGCAGCCGGAGAAGCGCGAGGCGCAGCGCGTGCTGGCCAAAGAAGTCACCGAGCTTGTACACGGCAAGGAAGCGCTGGAGAGCGCGATTAACATATCGCGGGCGCTGTTCGACGGCAACGTGCAAGAGCTGACGGAAAGCGAAATCGCGGAAGCGTTCAAGGATGTGCCGTCGACAACGATCGAGGACGATCAGCTTGGCTTGCTCGATCTGCTTGTTGCCGTGAAGGCAGCTCCGTCCAAGCGGCAGGCCCGCCAGGATGTGGAGAGCGGCGCGGTTTCCGTAAATGGCGTGCGGACGTCCGAAATGGAAAAGAAAGTCGGCGAGTTCGATAAACTGGCCGGCAACTATTTGGTCATCCGCCGCGGGAAGAAAAATTATTACCTCGTTAAGCTTGCGAAGTAAGGGTAACATGCGGTAATTACGAGCAAGGGCGCTAGCGCGTCCGATACTGTGAGCCTCGCTTGATTTCCCTAAACGGGACGCAATGACGTGCGTTACTGAAGCTTGGCGACCGCGTTGCGAAGATTAGCGAGGGCGGTAATAGTTGATGAAGCCCGCGTTGCCGGTTTACGCCGAAGCCCCTAGGGTTATTGGAGAGTTAGCGAGGGGGTAATAGTTGGTGAAGCCTGTGTTTCCGATTTGCGCCGAAGCCCGCGTTGAGTTAGCCTTAGTGAGGGAAAGTTTATTGTTAATGAGGCAAGCCTAACTAATTTCCGCCAAAACCCCGTATTTTTAAGGGATAATGAGGAAAATGGAACTAATAGTGAGGGAAATGCAATTATTAGTGAGCTTCTCTTCATTAGCTGCCGCAGGAAGTCATTTTACCCGTGAATAGTGAGGCTGGCCTTACTAATAGTGAAGGTAGCCTCATTAGCAGCGAGTCGGCCTCATTATGACCGGTGCCGGAGATGAACATAGACTTCGCTTTCATCCGAAACTATATCGCGCCCCCTCAAAAAAAAGAACCCCCGTTTCCACTTGCTGAGTGGAGATGGGGGTTTATCTCTTATCGCACGCAGTCGCCGTCACACAGCGCAATACCGCGCAGGGAACTGCACGCAGTTTTTTGAACTATTGCAGTTTATAGATCGTATACCCGCCCTCCACCTCGATTTTCTCGAAATGGGCGTCCAAATAAGCTTTGGTAGAACCGTCATCGCCGTAAATAAATCCTTTTAACGGCACGAAATATTTGGCCCCGTGATTTTTGAAATAGTGAATTTCCTCGATCGGCTTCCCCGGAAGCGTATTGGTTACCCGCCAACCGTTGCGGTTGCTGGCGTTTAACAAGGACGGGTCGTCCGTCCCCACGACGATCAGATCGTCTTTGCCGGTCAGCTCCCGCACGGCCTCGGCTTGCCGGATTAGCTCCGTGTGCTGCTTATGTAAGGAGGGGAGGACGGTTTGCAGGCTGGTCCAGCATGTAATCGCCAGAAGGCCGAGCGAAACGGCCGTGCCGGTACGACTTTTGCCGATCGTCTGCAGGAATCGGGCTCCGAGCAGCGCTAGCGGCGGTCCGAGAAAAATAAGATAATAGTTGAATTTAATGACGGCGACGACGGTCATCGCTTCCAAAACCATGGCGGCGGCCCATATCCCGATCGGATACTGCTTGCGCCAATTAAGCGTCGCGAGCCCAGCGATAAAAAGCGCCAGTCCCCAAACGGTGAAAGCCTTCGGCAGCTCGCCGCGAAAAAACGCAAGCGCCTCATCGGAATAAAAAGCGTGCAAAAAATTCGGCAGAACATGTTTACTGGCAATACCGCTTACGAACGTATATTCCGAAATCGAAGCGAGCCAGCTGAAATACAAATAGGGGGGGAGCAGAGAAACTGCCGCGAAGCTCCACAGCTTCCAATTCCACAGGGAGCGTATTTTGTATTTGGCGATTGCCATCGCGATCATCGGCAGCCCGACGAAGACGGTCGGCACCTTCTGCGAAATGGCGAGAGCCGTAAATAGCGATGCGGCGATAAGCGGCGGAAGCCGATCCTCGTCGATCCACCGCGAGAAGAAATAGAAGCAGCCGGTGAAAAAGAACAATGCCGCCGATTCCGGCATGATTGCCCGCGAGTACAGAAACGTGAGCGGCAGCGAGCCGTATAGCACGATCGCGATCCAGGCTGCCGGCGCCGAGAAAAACCGCCGCGCGATCAGGTAGACGAAATAAGCCGAACCTATAAAAAACAGCACGGGGACGATTCTCGCCAGCTCGTAATGATGGCCGAACAGCTTGTACAGGACGGCGATCAAAAACGTCGTAATTTGAAATTCCAGCTGCACGTAATTCGGCTTAGGGCCGTCGTAGTGCATTTGCGGGTACAAAATGTTGAATTTTTGCTCGACGAAATTAAGCGCCATCGCTTCCGTATCCGATTGACGCCAGGAGTCGTATTCGTAAGGCGAAGCGCCAAGATGCGGGATGCGCATGAGCAGCAGCAACAGCAGAAGCAGAAACGCGACGCGATGCTCTTTCCATATTTTCGCCACGATCGATTCCTCCTACCGGTGTAAAATGAGCACGCCCGTTATGATCAAGGCGATTCCGCATATTTTGGCGAGCGTGATCGGTTCGTTGAACAGCAAAGATGACAACAGCACGACGTTGATATAGCCGAGGCTGAGCATCGGGTAGGCAAGGCTCAGCTGCGAGCCCGTCAGCACCTTAATCCACGTCACGAAGCTGACGCCGAACAACAGGACGCCTACGATCATTTCCGGCGTTCGGAACACACGTACCAGCTCGGGCAAGAGCAGGCCGGGGGAAAGATCCAGCTTGCCGACTTTATCGGCGCCCATTTTGAGCGTAATTTGCCCGAGCGAGCCGAGCAGGACGGAAAATACGACCAATACGATATTGTTCATCGTTTCCCCCTTTTCACCCGGGCAGGCGATTCGTACTTGGGTACGTTTTGAAGCAGAGCGAGGTAGCCGCGTACGGTTTTGGCCACGTTCATTTTGCTGCGTCCTTGTTTAAGGTGGTAATCCAAAACGAGCGGATACTCGCCCGCCTTCACGCCCAGCCTGCTGAATTTCGCGATAATTTCGGCCATGCAGGCAAAGCCTTCCGTTGTAACGAGCTTTCCTTCATAGGCAGCCATAGCTTGCTGTAAATAACCGATTCGGTACCCGCGATACCCGCTGGAATAATCGCTGACGCCGGCAATCGGGAAGAAAAGCTTGAAGTAAGCCTTCGCGCCGCGGCTGCACAGCTTCCTTGTCAGCGAAACGCCTTTTTCCTTGCCGCCGGCCGCGAATCGGGAAGCGATCACGAGATCGAGATTTTGGGATTGTAACTGACGGACCATGCCGGGAATGAAGCGGGGATGATGCGTGTTGTCCCCGTCTATCGTAATAAGGATGTCCTCTGCTGCGAATTGCTCCGTCACACGGGCGAACAGCGTATGGATTGCGGCTCCCAAACCCCGGTTCGTTTCATGGTTTTCATAGGCGATAAATGAATGCTCATCGGCATATTTGCGCAAAACCGCTTCTGTCCGGTCGGTGCTGCCGTCATTGACGACCAGCACGCGAAGCGGAACATGCAAACGTTCCTTCAGTGCCACAAGCTTATCCAGTAACCGGGCTAAAGCCGGATACTCGTTATAAACCGGAACGCCTACAACGACTTTATAAGTCACGCTCACCACTCCAGCCCCCGACTTGGCCAATCTGCAGACATAAGAAAAAGCTTCCCGTGTATGAAAACACAAGAAGCTTTATTTCTACTATATGCTTGGCTATTCGGATCAGAACCGCTTGTTCGCCGTTTGCCGTGCCGACGACGGCCTAATCGCGCTGGCGGTTCGTCATTTGCTGCCAGACGGAGCCGCTTGCCGCCTCGCCGCCTTCGATCCGCTCGATCGCCATGTTGATCTGCATGCGCACCTCAAATTCGGGATCTTCCTTCGCTTGCTTAAGCGCATCCAGCGAGGATTCGTCTCCCGTTTCGAAAAGGTAGCGGGCGGCTCTCCAGCGAACGAGTTTGTTCGGGTCGCGCAGCGCCTCGCACATCGGGCCGATCGCCGCGGGATCGCCGAGATCGGACAGCGTGTCGCCTGCCGTTCTGCGCACCGCTACCGAATTGTCCTTCAACGCGCGGAACAAGTGCGGCAGCGCCTCCGGCTCCTTGATGTCGCCGAGATAAACGACGGCGAGCCGGCGCACCGACATTTGCGCGTCGCCCAGCGCCTTCGCGAGCAGCGGGATGGCCGCCGCCGTCGGCGTCAGCCGCTGCAGCGCCGCATAACGCTTGCGCCAGTCGCCGTCGTTCAGCGCCGCCTCGAGCTCGTCCAGCGCAGCGGTCTCGCTGCGAGGCGCCTCGGTGCCGTCGGCCGGAGCGGCTGCGGCGAGCGCCTCCAGCTGCTCGGCGTCGTAGGCGGCGTCAAGCTCGCGGACGACTTCGTCGAGAACGTCCGCGAGCTCGCCGTAACGTACCCCCTGCTCGATGAGCTTTCGCTCGTAGAGCAGGTTGGGGGACGCGGCGCCCGCCTTCACCGCCGCCTGGGCGAAGCGCTCGGGGAGCGCAGCGCGCCGCTCTTCGCCGGCGCTTTGCACGCGAACCTGCATCGGGATGCCGCGGAACATTTGCACGAGCACGCTCACCTCGCCCCATCCCGCCGCCGAGCCTGCGGCGTCTGTGCCGGACCCGCCGGCTTGCGGTGCAGCAGCCCCGGCTCCTTGCGGGCCGGCCGCTCCGGCTTCGCCTTGGCCGGACTCGGCTTCGCCGAGCACCTCGCGCGCAGCCGCCAAGATCGCTTGCCAGTCTCCTTTGGGGTGACGGTCAAGAGCGATAAAGTCGGCCGTTTGGAACAGGCTTGTCACGCCGGGAATCGCCAGCAGCCGCTGGACGTAAGCCGGCGCTTGCTGCGCGTTATCCGGCGTGTAAGTGAGGCGGACTCCTGGGTTCATTTTTTCATCCATATTCAACTTCATCGAGTTCGGACTTGGCGTCGGTTCGATGGTTACGATTTTCATCGGAAATCACTCCTTGCTGGTCGGATACATCACTTCCATCTTACCACTCCGGATATGAAAACCCAAGGCGATGGATCGGGCGGAAAAAAGAGATATAACGAAAAATTCCTCTCCGCGCCGTGGTAAAATGTTGAATAGGGCGGGAAAGACGGAGTTCTTAAGATGCGAAGGGAGCGATAACCGGACTTTCGCGAGATGCCGGAGGTACATATGATGGATAATGAAAAGCTGTATGTAATTGGCGATTTACCCGGGTTTGCCCCGCAAATCGGACGGCTAGTCTCGATGATGAATTACGTTCGGCACACGACGCTGCAGACGGTCAAGAATTTGTCGGTCGATCAGCTCGACTACGTGCATGATGAGGACAGCAATTCGATCGGCGCGCTGCTGCGGCATTATGCGGCGGTGGAAAAGTTTTACCAAGTGTTTACGTTTGAAGGGCGCCAGTTGAACGAAGAAGAGTATCGGGAGTGGGGGGCTGCGCTCGAGCTGGGCGAGCAGGGCCGCAAAGAGCTGCGGGGCTGGACGCTGGAGCGGCATATGGAGAGTATGCTCCAGGTACGCGAAGCGACGTTGGCCGAATTCCGCAAGCGCGATGACGAATGGCTCATGCGGGAGCAGCCGTTCTGGGGCGGCAAGCCGGCGAATTTTCATTTCATGTGGTTCCATGTATTCGAAGACGAGATCAATCACCGCGGCCAAATGCGCTGGCTTGTCAAAAGGCTGCCGAAGCTGTGAGTATCGACTTGAAAATGAAAAGCCCCTTAGCAACATCAGATACACGACTGATGCGTGAATCCGATGATTTCTAAAGGGGCTTTTTGGACTGACGGGAGACCTGTGCCGGAGACGATTATCCGCCTTTGCGCCGGCGCAGCACCGTGCCGAAAACGCCNCCGCCTTTGCGCCGGCGCAGCACCGTGCCGAAAACGCCGAGAATCGGCGTGAGCAGAGCGGCTGCGACCACGAGCGACGCCCGGAGCGAATGGCGGCTGCCGACCCAGCCGACAAGCGGACCGCCTGCGGTTTGGCCGAGCGCATCCGACTGGCTCATCATCGAAAGTACGGTGGCGCGCGATTTGCTTTCGATGTTTAGGTTCAGCCAGGTATCGAATATCGGTCCGCTGAGCGCGCCGATGACCCCGAGCACAAGTACGGAACAGAGCGCCCAGCCGAAATTCGGCGCGAAGGCGAACGAAACGATCGCGGCGATGCGCGCCCCGGTCAGGATCAGCATCCCGAGGAAGACGACACGCTCATTGCTCATGTCCAGCCGCTTTTCGGCAAAATGCACGGTCAACAAGCTGACAAAGGTAGAAATGACCGCAATTATTCCGAACCATACGCCCATCGGAAACGAAGCATACGGCGGAAAACCGATGCCGTCGATCAAATGCGCCTGCCAAAGCCGGTCGTAGCCTTCCGATGCCGCTCCGCTGAATACCGTAACGACAAGAACCATAAGCAGGACCGGCTGTCGGCGAACCGTCCGCATGCCGGACAACCATGTGGACTTCATGCTCTGCAAGTGGGAGGAGCCTTCCGCCCGTTCCGCTGGAACGAAATTGGTTTCCTTCATGAACAGGAGCAGATAAACGCCAAGTCCCGCATACATGGCCCCGCCGATCAAATAGGGGAGGTTGGGCGCCAAAGCGGACAGGCCGACGCTCAGTGCGATGCCGGCAAGCGTAGCGAGCAGAGACATGCTTTTGGCCCGCATGAAAAGCTTTCCTGCATGTTCTTCCCCGACTTCATCGACGATCCAAGCCGTGTCGGCGCCGCTTATAAACGTATGGCCGAAGCCGTAAAAAAACTGCGCGATCAACACCCAGACGAACAAAGAAATAACGGAGCTTAACGACGCCAGCCCCAGAATGCTTCCTTCCAGGATGAAACCGAAGCCCAGTATGAACATGCCCGCAATTATGGAGCGCCGGCGGCTGTACGTATCGGCGACGACACCCGTGACGCCTTCGAAAACCAGAACGGTCAGTTCGAGAACGGTTCCTACGAAAACCAGCTGCAGCGGGTCAAGCCCAAGTGCCGTAATGTAGTATACCGAATAAGTCGTAAACATCGTCGCTCCCGCGAGGGAAGCAACGAATCTCATGGTCAAAAATAACTGTGACGCGCTAAAACGCATACTAGCTTATCCGCCTTTCCGGCAGATATCACGTCACAATCCGGAGCCGCCTCTCGGATGTACGCTGCAACGGCGCACACCTTCCAGACGTATCCTCAATCGCGCCCGTGCTCTACCGTTTGTTTATTTTCCTCATTAATGCGATTTGGGCGAATGTATAAGTTTTTAACATGACGCATGCACCTCCGAATGATATTGCTACGATTATATCACCCTTGCGGACGATCACGGACGATTTTTTCGTTATACTCATTTTGTATCAAGACACTAGATCCAACCCTTCTGCTGAGCGGTTTGGATGGCGCCGGTCTTGTTTTTGGCCTCCAGCTTGGAAATGATCTCCGACATATTGTTTCGGACGGTGCCGTGGCTTAAGAAGAGCCGTTCGCCGACCTCTTTCATCGTCATTCCTTTGGATACGAGCGTTAAAATTTCCGTCTCCCTTGGCGTAAGCGGGTTTTGATCCTCCCATATGGAAAGGGACAATTCGGGGTGTATCACCCTTCCGCCCTTGACGACTCGTCTGATGGCCTCGGCCAGTTCCTCGCTGGGGCTGTCCTTAAGCAGGTAGCCTTTGACGCTTGCTTTTATCGCCCTTTGAAAATATCCGGCCCGCGCAAAGGTGGTCAGCATGATCACTTTGCACGGATGTCCCGCCGCATGAAGCTCCTCCGCTACGTCCAGTCCGGATTTGACGGGCATTTCTATGTCGAGAATGCAAACGTCGGGCTCATGAATCCGTACGAGCTCAAGCGCCTCGGCACCGTTCCCGCCTTGCGCGACAACCTCGATGTCGTCTTCTAGATTCAGCAAAGCGGCTAGAGCGCTGCGAAGCATTTGCTGGTCGTCTCCCAATATGACGCGAATCATAAAGTGAACCCTCCTTATCTACAATTTACGGCGAACGATAGGAATGTCCATGTTCAGACGCGTGCCTTTTCCGGCATTCGTTTCATAGGACAGCTGCCCCTCCAGCAAGCCTAGCCTATGCTTCATGCTAAGGATGCCGTTCCCGGCTGCCGCAAGCGGATCGCCGCCGATTCCGATTCCGTTATCGGAAACGATGCAGCGAATAGCTTCGTCGTTCGTATGAAGTTCAATTTTGCACGCCGTTGCCCGGCTGTAACGAACCATATTCGTCAATGCTTCGCGGACGCACATCGCGAGCACGGATTCCTGCAGTGGAGTGAGCTTGTAGGGGGCCGTGCGATCCTCCACGATCAATTGGACATTCGCTGCGGCGCACAGCGTCCGGGCATGCTCCCATTCCTCCGACAAACGAACGATCTTCATATCCGAGACGAGCTCGCGCATTTGCTTCAAGGCCGCGCTGGCCGCTGTGCGGATTTCACGGGCCTCCGAGGCGGCCCTCTCCGGAGCGCGAAGCGCAAGCTTCTCTGCAAGCTCGCTTTTGAGGGCGATCAGCGAAAGCGTATGTCCGAGCGTGTCGTGCAGCTCGTTGGCGATACGATGCCGTTCCTCCTGCTGGGCGAAGCGCTCGATTTGCTTGGTCGCGGCCTGAAGCCTTTCCGCCATTTCCCGGTACCGGACGGAAACGCGGATCACGTAAGGCATGACACAGCCTCCGAAAATAGGCGGAAGGATGTTTATCCAAAACTGGATTTCTCCGATATGGCCGGACGAAATTATGATGACGATAACGCCTGCCGCGAAATAGGACGTTACATATAGAAGCGAGGGAAGCTTCAGCGCAATAAAAGTATACGTCATTAAAAAAACGAGGTACACATACATGGGATTATACAGAAGTCCGAGTGTCAAAATAACCGTAAGCTGCAAGGCTGCCCAAATCGCGGCATACTTTTTGAGCTTAGCCGCCAAAACCTGCAGGACCACTACTCCGATCAAGGCCGCTACCCCCGGCGCAAGGCGGGGGGCAGGCTCTTGAAGCATGAAATAAAGCGGAATGGCCATATTGACCAGCAGCAAGTACTGCCACAGATTTTCGTTGAATAAGTCTAGCTTCATTCTGTTCATCGATTCTCACCTCCGCTCCGTTTGTGTGTATTTATATTTAACGAGAGCCGAGAAGACCTCGACTTCTAATCTACCATATTAACGCAGTGAGCGTGCAGATGAGGTGATGAATCGATGCATTTGAGTCGGTCCGGCATGAAATGAATCAAGATGGGATGTCATTTATTGGATTTCGACAGGCTTATGCGGCCCCGCGCCTGTTCAAAATGAAAACGGAAAGCAGCATAAAAACGATTCCGTAAGCGAGCAGAAGCATAAAATCGCTCAGAAGAATAGAATTTCCCGCAAGCAAGTGCCATGCTGCATTCGCATAGGCATGGGACGGCAGCCATTCTCCTACCGATTGCAGCCAGGACGGAAAGGTGCCGATCGGCATCCACAATCCTCCCGCAACCGAAATTCCCATGTAAACGAGATTCGAGACGGCCGTTACCACATCCGTGTTTTTGATCGTGCCCAGCAGAATGCCGAGCGCCATAAACGGCAGGCTTCCGCCGAGGAGCCACATCCCGCATGCTATCCAGCGCGCGGCGGACATCTCCGTGCCGAAGGCGATCGCCGATACCGCAAACATGACGAGAATGATAAACAAGTGAACGATCATATGCGAGACCAGCTTGGCGGACACCCAGGCGCCGGTGGATAAAGGAGTCAGTTTAATAAGCTTCAGCAAGCCGTCTTTGCGTTCGTAAGTGAGCCGGATGCCGAGCTGGCCGGCCGCCGTGCCGATCAAGCTGAAGGCGGTCATGGACATCAGCGAATAAGCGGCCCAGGTTACGGAGCCGATCTCGGTATCCGCGCCATTGAGAAGGGTGAAAAGCGTATAGAACGAAAGGGGCATAAGCACGGAAAACAACAGGAAAAATGGACTGCGGACAAGCCGCAAGCTCTCGGCTTTGGATTGCGCGATAAAACCTCTCATCTGATCATTCCCCAATCTTTTGATATGTTGTTTTCCGTCAATTGCCGAAAAACGGTTTCCAAGCTGGCGGCATGTACCTGAATATCGGTTACTCCCCAATTAGATTGCAGCAATTCGGGCAGCAGCTTATCTGCATCGTGGACGAGCAGGCTGATTTGATTGCCGGCGATCTTGACTTCCTCGACGCCCGGCAAATTGAGCAGCATCTGTTTTCCGGGCATCTTTCCAGCTTTGAACGAGACTTTACGCAGCGGTAGGGCGGACTTCAATTGCTCAGGCGTCCCTTCCGCAACCAGCTGTCCGTTCGCAATGACGACAATACGGTCTGCAACGGCGTCCGCCTCTTCCAGGTAATGGGTGGTCAGCAGAATGGTACGTCCTCCGTCGGCCAGCGTCCGAACAACCTCCCAAAATCGAATGCGGGACTCTACATCCATCCCGACCGTAGGTTCGTCCAGCACGATGATGTCCGGATCGCCGGCGAGGGCGATGCCGAATGCGAGTCTTCTTTTTTGCCCGCCGGACAGGGATGACGCACGTCTGCCGGCTTCCTTCTCCAGCCCTGTGATTTGCAGCAGCCGTTCCAGCGAAAGCGGCCTGCGGTAGTAGCTGCGAAAAAGCTGAAGCGTTTCGCGGATCGTCAGTCCGTCCGGCGCGGCCGTTTCTTGAAGCATGGCGCCGATTCGTTCGCGCAGCTCGCGATGGCCTGGCGGCATATCTCCCACGAGCACACGGCCGGAGGTCGGCCTCGCGAGGTTAAGCAGAAGCGAGACGGCGGTCGTTTTGCCCGCCCCGTTCGGACCTAACAGCGCGGTTACGTGCCCTTTTGCAAAAGATACGTTTAGACCGTTCAATGCATGCTGCGTACCATATGATTTCATTACGTTCTCGAACGTAATCGAATTGAACAAGGAAATCCTCTCCCGTCTGCATTCTTTCTGTCTCTATCGTACACGGCTTAAGAATGTGCGGTTAGGGTGGTTTGTCACTCCGGCGAATGACAATTGTCATGATTCTTCCGGTGTAAAGATGAGCCGCCTGTATCGCAATACCGGTGTATTGGGAGCCGAGCGTTGAGCGAAAGCTGCGGATGCGGTATCGGGCGGTTTTGGCAGGGGGTGTTTTGGCGTATATCAAGACCGCGAGGTTACAGATCGAGTTCAGCCTCGTGAAGAGCTTAGACAGCCGATTTCAGGATGGCATTTCCGTTTTGGCTTCGCATCCTGTAGAATGAGTACATCATGCAGCAAGAATAGACGGCTTCGCCTCCTTTCTAAGGAAAGAATCCGTTTACCGTGAAAACGAACAATAGCATAGGATATACTTTATGAGATATTGAAAAAGGGAGACCGAAACGAAAATGTCAACGACTTTCAACCAATTAGGAATTCGCGCCGAGTTAGTTAAGCAGCTGCAGGCTGCCGGCATAACGGAGGCTACGCCGGTGCAGGCGGAGTCGATACCGCTGATCGCGGCAGGCCACGATCTGATAGCCGAGGCGCAGACGGGGACGGGCAAGACGCTTGCTTTCGTATTGCCGATGCTTGAGAAAATAAACCCGGATTCTCCGCATGTGCAGGGACTCGTTATGACCCCGACGCGCGAGCTGGCCATACAAATTACCGACGAGCTGGAGAAGCTGGCTCCTGTCGTTAAGGTAAATGTACTCGCCGTATACGGCGGACAGGATGTCGAACGGCAGTTGCGCAAGCTGGAGGGCGGCGTTCATTTGATCGTCGCGACGCCGGGAAGGCTGCTCGATCATTTGCGGAGGGAATCGGTGCAGCTCCATAAAGTGTCGATGCTCGTGCTGGACGAGGCGGATCAAATGCTGCATATGGGCTTCCGCGACGAGGTGGAATCGATCCTGACACAGACGCCGTACCGGAAGCAGACGATGCTGTTTTCCGCTACGATGCCGGTACAAGTGCGCGATCTGGCGCAGCAAATTATGCGGCAGCCGCGCGAGGTGCGCGTGCGGCCTGTCAAGCAGGTGACGCTCAAGGAAATCGAGCAGCGTGTCGTGCAAACGACGGATCGGGGCAAGCAGGATGCGCTCTGCAAAACGATCGACGAGATGAATCCGTACTTGGCAATGATTTTTTGCCGGACCAAAAGGCGGGCCAGCACGCTCAACCAGGAGCTGCAGGAACGCGGCTACGCATCGGACGAGCTGCACGGCGATTTGTCCCAGGCGAAGCGCGAGCAAGTCATGAAGAGATTCCGCGATGCCAAAATCCAGCTGCTGGTCGCGACGGACATTGCGGCAAGGGGTCTCGATATTGAAGGCGTCACGCATGTGTTCAATTATGACATTCCGCATGACGGCGAAAGCTATATTCACCGGATCGGCAGAACGGGCAGAGCGGGACAGACCGGCGTAGCGGTTACTTTTGCCTCGCCGAGGGATCAGTTCTACCTCGAGATCATCGAGAAGGCGATCAAAATGACGCTGCCAAAAGGCAAAGCGGGCTCAGCACCCGCCGAGAGCCAAAGCGCTCGCAGCGAAGGCGCCGGCAAACGCGGCGAAGGCGGCCGCGGCCGCGGAGCGTCCGGAGCTGGCCGGGGCGCAGCCGGCGGTGGAAGACGCAGCGAAGCGGGCGGAGAAGAGCCGCGGTTTGGGCGCGGCGAGAGCGCTCGCGGACGCGGAGCGTCGGGAGCGGGCCG
>NZ_QMFB01000058.1 GCF_003285015.1 Paenibacillus contaminans
AGCCCTCCAGCGCCAATGGTACTTGACCCGCAGGGGTCTGGGAGAGTAGGACGTTGCCAAGCGAACGAAAGCCTCTTTACCGGTTAATCGGTAAAGAGGCTTTTTTGTATGTTCGCGGAGGTAACGCTGACGGAAAAGTGACCATTCGGCACGAATGGCAGTCCCCAGCATCTAATAATCGCGAACGGATTTGTCCTACTGTGAATGAAGGACCTCCGGCTTCACATAAATGGACCGGGACCTGCCTCGGAGATCAACATTAAAAAACGTTAACGCTTTATCTACGTTAACGTCACTTGTAGCCTAAGCAGCCGCTGAACCTTCGCGCTTTGGTGAACGCTGCAACCGAGGCAATTTTCGGATTCGAACCGTCATCGCGCGGAGTCCTAGCCAAGGCAGCTAGGTAATGTAAAACGATGTGTCCAGCGGATTGCATTTGATCAGGCCGGATTTTTTGAGCTTGTGAAACTGCCAGAGATGGAAGAGCCGAGGGAGCAGAACCCATGCATGCATCATAAGTAAGCTGTAGAAGTAGAGAGGTTGAACCCATACATAAGCTAATCCTATTACAGCTGTGCCGACTATGGAGAGATGCAAGTGCAGACGTTTATATAGAGATGAAGGAATAAAACCTTCGGGCAAGTAGCCGACGGACGGAAAGTTGAGCTTGAACTTCCATACGTTGCGCTGGTTTGAGTGCGCAATGGCAAGCAGTTGCCGCAGCAGTAAGGCGTGCAAGACCTGAACCAATACATACGCGATAACGATTGTAATGAAAGCGGCTAGCCCGTACGCTGTGACGAGGCTGATGACGCCTAACGCGAGAATACCTGCGTACAACGTTTTATAATAAGTACTGTAAGGTATTTTCTTTAGCAGCGTGTAGTTGTAAATAGTCGAGTGCTCGGATAGATGACGATCCTTCATGTTGCCTCCTGACAAAGTAAACAAGGATGGTTCTATAGTTATTATCGGACATAATAACCGGGATTGGAAGAGCCGTAAGGAATTCATTTAATTAGAATGATTGGTACAAACACGCAGCGCCCTCTTTTCTCATATGAATATACAAAGCAATGAAAGCCGTCATGTAAAATTAGTTTAAGAGTTTTGGTTATCGGTTATACTAATAGAAAAGAATCGGGGTGACGCTTATGGAAGAGCTGAAGCAAAGCGTCTGTATCATATGCAATGAGCCGAAAGCGGAAGGAATTCTGGTCGTATCGGAATTTATTTGCGAAGAATGCGAAGCGGAAATGGTCCGTACGGACGTGCAGGATGCCAAATATCCTTTCTTCATTCATCAGATGAAACAAATATGGTATAGCAAAAATGCTTAATCGGACAGATGACTTGGAAAGCCATTTATTCTATTATAGAGGAAAGGAGGATAAGCGGATTATCCTCCTTTTTGCTGTAGTTTATCAGATAGCATATCGTGGAAGCGGCTCTAAACCTACGGTAAAGGGCATCGTCTAAGACACCGATAGGCGTTTATCCTTGTGACGGGAGGAAAGGCATTGGACAAGTATCGGGCGCCTATATATGAAAAAATGGCGGAGCATCATTTACAAAGAACGGCGAGTTTTCACGTGCCTGGTCATAAGAGCGGGCAAGGCTTGTATGGCGGGGCGGAATCTTTTTTTGCCGGCGTGCTGGCGATCGATTATACGGAAATTACGGGACTGGACGATTTACATAGACCTTCGGGCGCGATAAAAGAAGCCCAAAGCTTGGCAGCCGAGTGCTTTGGCGCGGAGGAAACGCTTTTTCTGATCGGAGGAAGTACGGTCGGCAATTTAGCGCTTATTACAGCGATATGCGGCCCGGGCGATATCCTCATCGTTCAGCGTAACGTGCACAAATCGGTACTGCATGGCTTAATGCTTGCCGGAGCGCGGGCGGTGTTCGTATCGCCTCGCTGCGATGAGCAATCCGGTTTGGTAACCGGCGTTCGTACTGAAGATATAGATCAGGCTCTGCAGCGGTATCCCGAAGCCAAAGGCGTGCTGCTTACCAATCCGAACTATTACGGAATGGGAATCGATCTGACGCCGATCGCGAAGCTTGCCCATGCACACGGGAAGCCTCTGCTGATCGATGAAGCGCATGGCGCGCATTTTGGTTTTCATCCCGATTTGCCGAGTTCGGCATTAAAGTGCGGGGCTGATGCGGTCGTACAGTCCACCCATAAAATGCTCACGGCCATGACGATGGGCGCGATGCTCCATCTTCAGGGGGATATCGTCGATCGCGATACGGTGAAGCAGCGGCTGGCGATGCTCCAAAGCTCGAGTCCGTCTTACCCGATTATGGCTTCGCTCGATTTGGCGCGCCGTGAGGCTGCCGTAAACGGACCGAGTCGAATAGAGGCCGCATTGCCTGATATCGCGCGGCTTCGTGAGCGGATTGGGGAGCTCGAGTGCTATGACGTTGCCGCACGCCGCCCGGAGACGACTGCTTATGAGACGTTCGATCCGTTCAAGCTGACGATTGCCGATCGAACGGGGATGCTAAACGGGTTCATGCTGCAGGAAGAGCTTGAGCAAAGAGGCTGTTTTGCCGAAATGGCCGATACGGAGCATGTTCTGCTCGTTCTTAGCTTGGTTTCGACTTCCCAAGACTATGAGCGGTTGTACGAAGCGCTGGCCGATATTGCAATCAGCAGGAATTTGCGTAATAACGCCGAAGAGCGACTTCGCAGAATCGGTTCGAATAATCGGGATAACCGCGTATGGGCAAGCGGTTTATCGGGAAGCGTATCGGAGCCCGTTTTATTTACTATGACAATAGGGCAAGGACAAGTAGAAACGGTTTCGCTTGAAGAAGCGGAAGGCTGGATATCAGCTGAAATGGTTATCCCTTACCCGCCGGGGATTCCGCTTTTGTATCCGGGAGAAAGAATCACGGATGCGTGCATCGCGGAGCTTCTGCGATTGGCGAAGTTCGGAGCACGGTTCCAGGGACCGGCGGATAAAAGCTTGCGGTATCTTCGCGTTTATGTCGATCGGCCGGCGGATTAGCGGGTCTCGGGTAATAAATGCAAGGAAAATTGAGGATTAACCGCCAAATAGCATGTTTTTCGCGATTTTTCGTATGTTATCAGGTTGCAAAAAGAGGATTTCTTGTGAAAAAAATCGAATATTACTATATACCGAATAAACGACGAATGGGGCATCTCCGATGAACAAAGGGCTTTTTATCACAATCGAGGGCGGGGAAGGCGCCGGAAAAACGTCGATGATCGGGCGAATTCAAGCTTTGCTGTCGCAGAAGGGCCGAACTGTCGTGACGACACGGGAGCCGGGCGGCATTCGCATAGCGGAGCGGATTCGCGAAGTGCTTTTAAACCCGATGCATACCGAGATGGACGAACGTACCGAAGCGCTCCTCTATGCGGCGGCCCGGAGGCAGCACTTGGTTGAGAAGGTCACGCCTGCGCTGGAACGCGGGGACATCGTGTTATGCGACAGATTTATCGACAGCAGTCTCGCCTATCAAGGATATGCGCGCGGATTAGGCATAGAAGAAGTATACACGATCAACAAGTTCGCGATCGGGGGGCTAATGCCCGACGTGACGTTTTTTTTGGATTTGGCTCCGGAGGTGGGCCTCGCCCGTATCCGCTCCAATGACGGCCGAGAAGTGAATCGGCTTGATTTGGAGAAGCTCGATTTCCATCGCCTTGTTCGGGAAGGGTACTTGGAGCTGACCCGCCGTTTCCCGGAACGCATCGTAAAGGTGGATGCAGACCGGACGCAGGACGAAGTCTTTGCCGACATAAAAGCGGTTTTGGAGCGCCATCTGGCGTAGGATCCGGCCCCGGCAGCATAACGAAGAACGAATGCGAACATATTGGCGTATAGTGTATAATGGGGCATATACCCGAATGTAGCTTTTTGTCTGCTTTTACTAGGAGAACGGTTTGCCTTTTTGCTGTATAATTTTATAAGGAGGGATTGCCATGAAGCTGGTCATTGCCGTAGTGCAGGACAAAGATAGCAATCGTCTTTCCAATGCTTTGATTAAAGCGGGGTTCCGCGCGACCAAACTAGCCAGTACCGGAGGATTTCTGCGGGCGGGCAACACGACATTTATGATCGGTGTCGAGGATGACCGCGTGCAGGAAGTCATGCAGGTCATCAAGTCCAACTGTAAAATCAGGGAGCAGTTGGTCACGCCGGTATCGCCGATGGGCGGCACGACTGATTCATACATTCCGTTCCCGGTTGAGGTTCAAGTCGGCGGCGCGGCGGTCTTCGTGCTTCCGGTTGAACGTTTTGAACACTACTGATCGTAAGAGGCTGCGTCCTATTGCGATACGATAATGAAGGTAGGAAAATCCGATGAAAATCAATCCGGGTTGGCGCCCCCTCGGCAAAGATCTGAAGCCCGCCGACAATCTGTCGAATCGGGACGTGCAAGCTAAGACGTTCTCGGATATGATGCGTCAGAACGGCGAGCAAGCGTCTACCCATGAGCTTAATCGGATGATCCAGCAGATTCAGCTGCAAAGCGAAAGACTGGCGAAGTCGATGACGGTGCGCGAGCTTCGCCAGTATAAGACCTTGATCAAGCGTTTTCTCGAAGAAACGGCGCGAAGAGGCGTTCAGCTTCGGGAAACGCGCGGTTGGGATCGCCGCGGGCGCACGAAGCGCTATAAGCTGCTCGAAGAGATCGACGAGAAGCTTCTTTCCATGGCGGATGAACTGCTCGAAGACGAACAGGGGCGGATCGAGCTGCTGCAGAAGATCGGTGAAATTCGCGGCATGCTCATTAATTTCTTATTTTAAACGAGGATCTATCCATGTCATTTCAATCGATACCCGGCCAGGAGCGCGCAAAACGGATGCTGCAGAACGGGCTGCGGCAGGACTCGTTATCCCATGCCTATATTTTTAGCGGTCCGGTCGGTTCCGGCCGCGAACGGATGGCGCTGGCTCTGGCGAAAGCGGTTTTTTGCACGGAAAACCGGGATGACGCTTGCGGGGAATGTCTCGCGTGCCGCAAGGCGGAGCATGGCAATCATCCGGATTTGCATGTGATCGAGCCGGACGGCGCTTCTATTAAAATAGACCAAATCCGCGATCTGCAGAAGCAGTTTGCTTATCGCGCAGGTGCAGGACAGCGGAAAATGCTCATCCTGAAGCACGCGGAGAAAATGACGCTGCAGGCGGCGAACAGTCTGCTCAAGTTTTTGGAGGAACCGCAATCGGCGATGACCGCCATTCTGATTGCGGAGAACGGACATGCCTTGCTGCCGACGATACGTTCGCGGGCGCAGTGGATTCCGTTTACGCCGATGGCCAAGAGGACCATGGAGCAGTTGCTCGTCGGCGAAGGCAATTCGAACGCGCTAGTGCGCTCGGCGGCGCAGCTGACTGCGGGATTGGACGCGGCTCGTTCGCTGGTGCATGAGCCGTGGTTTGCAGAAGCGAGAAATGTAGTGATACAATTGGCTAAAGATACGCTCACCCGCTTGCCGAGTGCAGCGGTCACGGCCCAGCAGAAGGTGATCAAGTCGGAGCTGGCGGAGCGTCTGCCTGCCTTGCTCGACCTGTGGCTGCTGTGGCTGAAGGATATGATTCATCTGCAATCCGGAAATAAAGAAGATATCGTTTATATAGATCAGGTGGAAAGCATGGTGCCGATTGCGCTCTCCAAAGAGCCCGGATTTTGGGT
Organism: Paenibacillus contaminans; assembly: GCF_003285015.1. Taxonomy (GTDB): domain Bacteria; phylum Bacillota; class Bacilli; order Paenibacillales; family NBRC-103111; genus Paenibacillus_V; species Paenibacillus_V contaminans. The sequence continues at coordinate 5,683 of NZ_QMFB01000058.1, forward strand.
CGCGTGCATGGAGCATGCGTTGGAAGCGCAGAAGCGGCTTCGTACGAATGCCAACCCGCAGCTTGTATTGGAGCAGCTCATGATTGCCATGCATGACGCGTAATCGTCCCGAAGACGGAACGTTGTCGGACGAGCGTGCTTATTGCTGGAGAATGCGCCGAACAAGCGGCGATTTCCGCACGATGAATGGACAAGCTACAACCTGGAGGTGATATTCGTGTATTCCGTAGTAGGCGTTCGCTTTAAGAAAGCGGGCAAAATTTTTTACTTCGATCCGATCGATCTGCAAATACAGAAAGAAAGCCATGTCATAGTCGATACGGCCCGCGGGCTCGAATACGGGAAAGTTGTTATAGGCAAACGGGACGTGCCGGAGAATGATGTCGTTCTGCCGCTAAAGAAAGTGATTCGCCAAGCGAATACGAGCGACGAGCAGATCGTTTCCGCTAATAAAATCGCCGCGCAGGAGGCGTTTGGGACTTGCCTGAATGCGTTTAAAGATTATAAAATGAAGCTGATAGACGTCGAATATACGTTCGACCGGAGCAAGCTGTTTTTCTACTACACGGCGGAAGGCCGCGTCGATTTCCGGGAGCTGTTGAAGCATCTGGTCAAGCTTTACCGTACGCGTGTCGAGCTGCGGCAAATCGGGGTTAGGGATGAAGCCAAGCTGCTTGGCGGAATCGGTCCTTGCGGTCGTACTTTATGCTGCTCGACTTTTCTAGGCGATTTTGAACCGGTTTCGATCAAAATGGCGAAGGATCAAAATTTGTCGCTGAATCCGACGAAAATATCGGGTCTTTGCGGCCGCCTCATGTGTTGCCTCAAATATGAACATGATAACTATGAAAGCGCCAAGGACGAGCTGCCGCGCGTCGGCAGGCTGGTCGTCACTTCCCTTGGCAACGGCAAGGTGATCGGCCTGAACGCGGAAGAACGAACGGTAAAGGTGCAAATTTTTGACCTTGGCAAAGTGGTGGAGCTTCCGTCGGAGGACGTTGCCGAGCAGGAAATCACATAGGGGAACGATTATTCAATACGGCGGATTTCGGAGCACTGGGGTGAAACGGTGGATAATCAGGATCTTTTCGGGCAAATGGAGCGAATGGAAGAGCAGTTTGCCCTTGCTTGCGCCGACATGTCATCGCTCAAAGCGAAGTTTGTTCAACTGCTCGAGGAAAATAAGCGGCTGACGATCGAGAATCAACAGCTGCGTAAATTGCTGAAGAAAGACGCCCCCCAAGAAATTTCCGACCGTCCGGGGAAAGAGGTTCCGGCTGTCGGCGAAGGTTACGATAATTTGGCGCGTCTGTATCATGAGGGTTTTCACATTTGCAATGTGTATTACGGACATTTGCGGATGGAGGGAGATTGTCTCTTCTGCTTGTCGTTTCTGAATAAATAATTCCCGCCGTAGAGAGTGGATCTCTGCGGCTTTTTTTGAGAAGTGATGCCAACTTGCACGATTATGCTGATTTCTGACGATGACGATTTCAAAAAAGCGAGGCTTACGATGACAACCGTTTCTTTACAGCCAAACGAACGGCTCGACGATTTATTGACGGAAGAGCTCAAAATCATACAAAGCGACGAAGTGTTCAGCTTTTCGATGGATGCCGTGCTGCTGGCACGTTTCGCCACTGTTCCCGTCCGCGGTAAAATGATCGATCTATGTACGGGGAACGGCGTCGTTCCGCTGCTGCTGTCGACACGGACGAAGGCAGCGATAACCGGGGTGGAAATCCAGGAGCGGCTTGCGGATATGGCGCAGCGAAACGTTGTCCTGAATCGTCTCGAGGGGCAAATCGGAATGCTGCAGGGCGATCTGCGCACGATTCACGAGTTATTAGGCTATGGCGTTTACGATGCCGTGACGGTAAACCCGCCGTATTTGCCGGTACAAGCCGGCGAGCAGAACATCAACACGCATATAGCCGCAGCGCGGCATGAAATCTTTTGCACGCTTGAGGATGTGGTATCCGCTTGCAGCAGGCTTGTCCGCACCGGGGGACGCGTGGCGATGGTGCACCGGCCATCGCGTCTTATCGATATCGTAGGGTTGATGCGGCAGGCTCGCCTCGAGCCCAAACGTATCCGTTTTGTCCATCCGAGAGCGGGGGCCGAGGCGAATATGGTGCTTATCGAAGCGCTGCGCGACGGCAAGCCCGATCTGCGGCTTTTGCCCCCGCTCATCGTATATAATGAAGAAGGCCGTTATTGCGACGAGCTGATGCGCATTTATTATGGAGAATCGCTGTCGTTAAGCGGCAATGCGAATACGCCGGAGAACGGCAAGGAATAAACGGAACTAGCGAAAAAGATATGACGATGTATGGCAGCGGCGGTATTCGGTGCAAACTGATTGTATACGCCGTCCGAGATCGTTGATGCGATAGGAGAGTTAGGTGTGGACGTACAGCAAAGCTACCGCCAGGAAAAAGAACAAGGCAGTCTCTATCTGGTAGGAACACCGATCGGCAATCTTGAAGATATGACGTTTCGCGCCGTCCGGATTTTGAAGGAGGCGGCGTTGATCGCTGCAGAAGATACGCGGCAGACGCGCAAGCTGTTGACGCATTTTGATATTCAGACGAGGCTGGTCAGTTATCACGAGCATAATAAAGAGGCCAGCGGCAAAGAACTGGTCAGACTGATGCTGGAAGGGCAATCGGTGGCGCTCGTAAGCGATGCGGGATTGCCTGCTATTTCGGACCCGGGCTACGAGCTTGTGAAAGCGGCTGTGGAGGAAGGCATTGCGGTTATCCCGATTCCAGGGGCGAATGCGGCGCTGTCGGCTCTTATCGTATCGGGCTTGCCGACGGAAAGATTTTTGTTTGCCGGATTTTTGCCGCGGGACCGCAAAAGCATGCATGAGGAGCTGAGCCGTTTGCAATCGGTCGAAGCGACGCTTCTATTTTATGAATCTCCGCATCGTATTTCGAAAACGATCGATCATATGCTGGAAGTATGGGGGAACCGTCAAGCTGCGTTAGTGCGGGAATTGACGAAGCGATACGAAGAAGTCGCTCGGGGCACGCTAGCCGAAGCTCAGGTCTTTTTGCAGCAAAACGAACCGCTAGGAGAATATTGTCTGGTAGTAGCAGGTGTAAGCAAAGAGGAGCGTGCGCTTGCGGAAGCCGGATGGTGGAGCGAATTTACGCCGGAGCAGCATGTGTTGCATTATATCGGACAAGGGCTCGACAAGAAGGAAGCGATCAAGAAAACGGCGGCCGATCGAGGCGTGCCGAAACGCGAGGTTTATAACCTGCTGGTTTAGCCGGCGGGTGAATCTCCTAAATAAAAAAAAGGATCCTGAGCAGCGGTGACTAGCACTCGCGAACGCTCAGGAACTAGAGGAGATATGAAAAAGGTTAGAATTAACAAATGGGATAATTCTATTATAACCGATATTTCTTATTTTGTCACAGGTGTTGGCATTTCCGACAAACATTCGTGACAAACTATTTTTCCTTTGAAGTATGTAACGTTCTCGGCATTGCCGCAGAAGATACATGCAGGCTCGTATTTTTTCAGCATGATGCGCTCGCCGTCCACATAAATTTCCAGCGCGTCTTTCTCCCCGATACCCAATGTGCGGCGAAGCTCGATTGGAATAACAACCCGTCCCAGCTCGTCAACTTTTCTAACAATACCAGTGGACTTCATCATAATATATGTTTCCCCTCTCAGCATAAATCGTCATTATTCGACAAAATACCTCGTCTTTTATGATACCAACCATTCCCATAATAGTCAACCTATTTTGAAGTGGTAGAATAACCCAAATGGTAGAATGTGCGAGAACCTAGGTATATGTGCGTTTTGCGCTAATTATCAACGAAAAATGTGATAAAATGCACATCGATTTGCATGCTGAAGAGGTTTTTTTGCTGGAAAACGAATTAAGACATAATTCGACAAAAACGACGTTTTACGTGTCGAGGAAGTGTCGAAAAAAGCGATTAATCGACTTGTCGGAAAGCTTAATTCTGGAAGCGGCCATATGATATAGGGTAAAATAGAATAAGAAGCAAGCGGCATGTCGAAGACAAGGCAATTGCAATTAAGGAGGGAAACGGAATGAAGACGATGCTGTCGGAAGAAAAAGTGTTCAAGGATCCCGTTCACAAGTACATCTACGTGCAGGATGAGACGATCTGGGATTTGATTAATGCCAAAGAGTTTCAGCGGCTGCGGCGTATCCGGCAGCTCGGCACCTCATATTTGACGTTCCATGGGGCGGAACACAGCCGATTTTCCCATTCGCTGGGCGTTTATGAAATTACGAGGAAAATCATTTCGCAGTTCGAGCGTAACGAGTATCCGGACTGGCCTTACGAGGAGCGTTTGCTTTGCTTATGTGCGGCATTGCTGCATGACGTCGGTCATGGCCCATTCTCCCATTCCGTCGAGAAGACGTTCGGAACGCATCATGAGGAGTGGTCCTGCCGCATCGTGTTGGAGGATACGGATATCAATCGGATTTTGCGAAGGGTGGACCCGTCTTTTCCCCAGAGGGTGGCCGGCGTGATTTCCAAAACTTATCCGAACGACATTGTAATCGGACTCGTTTCGAGCCAGTTGGACGCTGACCGAATGGATTATTTGCTGAGGGACGCGTATTTTACCGGTGTAAATTACGGCACCTTCGATTTGGAGCGCATTTTGCGGGTAGTTCGGCCGTACAAAGGACATATCGTCGTTAAGGAAAGCGGGATGCACGCGGTTGAAGATTATTTGATGTCGCGGTACCAAATGTATTGGCAGGTTTATTTCCATCCGGTGACGCGAAGCGCAGAAATATTGCTCGGTAAAATATTGGGGCGGGCAAAAGTATTGGCGGAAGAGGGATACGTGTTCGCGTTTATGCCGTATCCGCTTCAGAAGCTGATGGAGCGGAAGCTGACGGTGGAGGATTACTTTTGGCTGGACGAAGCGCTTATGCAGAGCGTTTTTATGCAATGGACCGCAGAAAAGGACGACATTCTCGCCGATTTATGCCGACGCTTCCTGCACCGCATCCTGTTCAAATACGTAGCGCTCGAGCACCTTGACGTCCCTTTTCTCGAACGGATACGCGATCATATGACGTTGGCGGGCAAGGACAGCGCATACTATATGGAAATTGATTTCCCGTCGGATCTGCCGTACGATGTATATCGTCCGGGGGACGCCGACGAGAAGCTGCCGATCATGCTGCTTGACCGCAAAGAGGAGCTGACGGAAATATCCCGGCGTTCGGAAATTGTCCGCTCGATCAGCGGCATCCATATGGGACAGTACCATCTCTATTATCCGGCCGATTTTGCCTCTCATGAGTCGGTGCCGGAGGATATCAAGCGTTTCTTGGGTAGCTAAGCTTACATTAAAGGAGAACAACATGTTAACCGATACGCATACGCATTTGAATGCTGAACAATTTGACGAGGACCGTACGGAGGCGATTAAAAGGGCACAGGAGGCGGGCGTGACGAGGATTGTCAATATCGGCATCAACCGCGAATACATCCCGAGCTCGATTGCGCTGGCGGAGCAATACGACTTCATTTATACGACGGTCGGCTGGCATCCGGTCGATGCGATCGATATGATGCCGGGCGATTTAGAATGGCTGGAGGAGCTGAGCAAGCACGAAAAAGTGGTCGCAATCGGCGAAATCGGCTTGGACTATCACTGGGACAAGTCCCCGAAGGACGTCCAGCAGCGCGTGTTCCGCGAACAAATCAGGCTTGCGCGCAAAGTGGGGCTTCCGATCGTCATTCATAACCGCGATGCCCATCATGACGTGCTGCAAATATTGAAGGAAGAAAAAGCGGCTGAGGTCGGCGGCATCATGCATTGTTTTTCCGGAAGCTGGGAGACGGCCAAACAGTGTATCGACATGAACTTCCATATCTCATTCGGCGGACCGGTGACATTCAAAAATGCGAAGCAGCCGAAAGAGGTGCTTGCGCAAGTGCCGCTTGACCGGCTGCTGCTGGAGACGGATTCGCCGTATTTGACGCCGCATCCTTACCGCGGCAAACGGAACGAGACGGCCTACGTCAGGCTCGTTGCGGAAACGGCGGCGGAAATTCGCGGCATGAGCTTGGAGGAAATAGCCGAAGTGACGACGGCTAATGCGATTCGTTTGTTCGGGCTTAAGTAGCCTAAGTGGAAAACAACCCCGTACCGGATGAAGGTACGGGGTTGTTTTGCAATCTCGGCAGAACGCATTTCCTGCGGATTGCTCAGAAGAATTCGCCGCGTGTTTGTTTGCCAGAATCAATAGGCTTATGGGACTTATTCGAAAGCGTTCATGCCGGAGCAGCCGTTTTACGAAAATCGCGCGATCGCCGCGCCGAATTTCCATCTTAGCCTGTGCCTTGATGGGGCATGGGCGTTTATCCTTTGGCGGCGGCAGCTTAGCCGGCTTGCTGCTTGCGCCGAAGCCTGCGCGCGAGCAGCAAGCGGAATGCAGCGGCCCAGGCTGCGCCGCCTGCAACAGCAAGCGCCGGCGCCGGCCAAGCCGCGACAGGGGCGCAAGCCCATACCGCCGCAAGTACGGCGGCTTGGGCCAAAAGCGCCACGCCCGCAATGTCGGCGGCAGCCGGAATGCGCTGCGCTTCGCCGGCGGGATACAGCTTCAGCCAAAATACATGGCGGTGATATTCCGCCAAGGACGAAAGCTGTATCCCGGTTACCGCTAGCGTGATTCCGTAGGCTGCCGCCTTAGCGGCCGTTCCCGGCAGCGCGGCGACGATGATCGCCGCGACGATCGTCAGCCGGCTCACGATGCCGAAGAGCTCTCCGCGCACGAATGTGGCGGTAAACAGAAACAGGTACGTTTGCCGCTGCGCCATCGGGATGAGCCGGGTGATCGGTTTCATAAGCCAGGCGCGGCTTTTGGCTTGCGAGGGCAGATGCGGCACATCGGTAAACCCGCTGTAAAATCTGTAATGACGAGCCAACTGCCGTTTTTCCAGCTCGATCAAATAAGACCAAGCAATCCGGTGCTTTGGGGCGGCTGCAAGCAGAAGTCCGATTACGATTACCGCGACCAATGCCGCAATCGCTCCCCAGAGCATTCCATGTGCGAACAAAGCGAACGCAGCGGCAAAGTTCAATATCCAGCGAAATGCGGTGATGCCCACTCGCGTTGATTTGACGGTCAATCTGCTTTCATGCCAAGATGCCAGGAGGTTGCTCCATTTATATAGAAGAAGCATGATTGCGAGCCATAACAAAGGAACGGAATCCGTGCCCTGCACACGTGCGTAAAGCGGCCAAACGACTATAACCGCCGCCATAGCCAGTCCTGCATGAATGAGCAAGCTGTATCGAAAGCCGGCTTGGAAATATCCGCCCGACCGGGACTCCGCAGGAAGCAGGAACATCGTATCCGCATTTTTGAGGAACGTCCTCGGTCTGCCGGCCGCTAAGGCGATTGTCACAATCGGCACGGTAATCCATGCTTGGGGGAAATCGCTTGTGATTCCCTTGAGAACTTGTCCGTAGCCGATCGAGGCGACAATGGCAAGGAGAAGAACGAAACCGGGAAATCCGCTTCTTACGACATCACGTAAATAAATATTCATTTCTTTCCAAAAGTCTGCGCACCGCTTGCGCCAAAGTGCACGAATTTGCGGGTCGTTTTCGGCAACCGCCGCTTGTCCGCCATTCGCTATCGTGTCCTTATGTCCCGTTTTTGGTCTCATCGTTCTTCCCCTTGTACGAGCGCATAAAACAAATCGTCCAGCGAAGCGTTCTGCAATCCTGCCGTCCGGTTCATGTCCGAAAGCGTGCCGGAGGCGACAATATCGCCGTGATGAAGGACGACAAAGCCGTCGCAATACGATTCGATCGTCGACAAAATATGAGAGCTGATCAAAAAGCTGGCGCCTTTCCGTTTTTCCTCCACCATCAGCTCCAACAGCGAGCGGATGCCGAGCGGATCCAATCCGAGGAACGGCTCATCAATGACGTATAGCGCCGGCTCGACAAGAAACGCGCACATGATCATCGCTTTTTGCCGCATCCCCTTTGACAAAAAACGAGGTAAAGTGTCAGCCTTCGCTTCCATCCGAAAAAGCTTCAGCAGCTCTTCGCTCCGGCGCTCATAAACGTCGCTTCCGATACCGTAAGCCATCGCTGTCATCCGCATATGGTCGCGGACGCTAAGCTCCTCGTACAGCTCGGGGCTTTCCGGCACATAGGCGAACGAAGAACGATACGCCTGCGGATCGTCCTCCAGCTTCCGGCCGGTTATGCGGATTTCGCCCTGCTGCGGCTTCAGCAAGCCAAGTATATGTTTGATTGTCGTGCTCTTGCCTGCGCCGTTTAATCCGATAAGTCCGATCATCTCGCCGCGGCCTACGGTAAATGTAATATCGCGCAGAATCGGTTTTCTTGCAAAGTACCCCCCGTAAACACCGTTCAGCCGTAAAATGGCTTCCATTTTGCCCCCTCATTTCTTCCAAATCGAATGCTCGTACATCCGAAGAATGTGGAAATTCCTAGTGTGTTTTTGCCCATATCGATTATACCTCTTTGGTGCATTTGTCACAATTTGTATCGAATGTATGCGAAATAGTGATTGCTATTGAGATACAGAGAGTGTGGTGGGTGTTACGTTTAAAAAACGATATAATTTAGCCTAATTGGTTCGAATTTTCCGTTTTTAAATAGTTCAATACCTCTTTACAGGATGACTGCGACAGCGTAATATACTCTTCATAATAACTTAATACCGATGCCAATTTTCCAATTCGCTGAGTTTCCGTATGGGAAACGGGGGAACCGAAAATAACCTTTCGCGTATTTGCAGCGGGGGTTATGGTTAAAGGGGTGAATCGCAGATTCCGTAAGGATATCCGCGTAGGGCGACTCTCACGTCCGAATCCGTCAGCTAACCTCGTAAGCGTTGACGAGAGAGGTAACGATTGTCGTGCACAGCATTTGATGATGCTATTTCAGCCACGAGAAGAGTTCCTCTTCTTGCGGCTTTTTTCGTTTCCTAAAAGTACCATTCGATCAATACGGACAACTCAATAACCTTATCCTGGAGGTGAAGCGGGGAGCATAACCGTCCGTTTCGACGTAAGGCAAGAACGGAAATTGGCTGCTTGAGCATGAAACCAAAAAAAACCTTAGTCACGTCACGATCATAATCATGCATAAAAGTTGACGGCGGGGCTTTGAAGGAGGACCGAATGAAGTGGGCGATACCCAGCTGCTTGAGGACACCCATGTAAGACGATCATCCAGCATGACCTTCGCATTGCGTTGGAAGCATGAAAATGTGCGTATCATAAGTATTATCGCGTTGATCTCTATTGCGCTTACTTTCATGTTTTTCATGTTGTTGTACGGTACGGCTACCAAAAGCGTATCTGTGGTAGTTGACGGGAAGGAAACCGTTGTGAAAACAAAGCAATGGACCCTGCAACGCCTACTGGATGAACAAGCCATTTCGATTGGCGAGCACGATCGGGTGTCTGCCGGCCTTGATACGCGTATCAAGAGCGGAGATTCTTTCACGATTGATTTTACCTCACCAGTTGTAGTGACGGCCGATGGAGAGACGAAGACTTTGTACACAACCGGGAAAACGGTTCGTGGTGCACTGCAGGAGTATAATATATCGCTAGGTACGGAAGATAAAATTTCTCCGGGATTGGATGAAAACATTTCAGACAATTTGTCGGTCAAAATCGTCCGTGTCACCAAAGAGGTCGAGGAGCATACCGTTCCGATCGCTTTCGAGACGGAGACGAAGAAGGATGCCAATCTGCTGAAGGGTAAGGAAGAGACCGTTCAGGAGGGCAAGGAAGGTACCAAGCTTGTCCAGAAGCAGAAGGTATACGAAGACGGCTCTTTGGTTGAAGAGAGCGTAGTCGCGGAAACCGTGCAAGCGGCAAGCGTCAATAAAGTTGTAGCCATCGGAACGAAGGTCCCTGTCGTTCTGCCGCTCTCGGCATCTTCGCCGTCAGTGGACGATGTGACGAAGAACGGAGTCAAGTTCGGCTATAAGCAAATCATGACAAATGTGACATTAACGGCCTATACCGCCGATAATGGCAACAAGACGTCCAAGGACCCTTATTACGGTAAGACTTATACCGGTACGACGGCTACGGAAGGACGCACGATTGCCGTAGATAAGAGCGTCATTCCGCTCGGCTGGTGGGTATACATTGAAGGAATCGGCTTCAGACGCGCCGAGGATATCGGTTCTGCCGTAAAAGGAAGCAAAATCGACGTTTTCTTCGACAGTCCGGATTATGCCGTAAAGTTCGGCTTGAAGCGGGGCTACACGGTATATGTGATCGGACCAAAGAAGCCCGAGACCGATTAAGAAAGATGGGATTGGCCGGCAAGCCGGCATTCCTGTTTCATATATGGATTTGATGAAGAGGCGTGATGGATACGTCTCTTCTTTGTTATGCGGCGATTCCGGTGTCTGGCATTTTGTTTAAGTCCCGCATGAAGTACATTCTCCGTTGATTGTCCGATCCCCGGTAACGCGCTTTCAAAAAGACGTCGAAGCGTTTCATTTATCCTCGATTACCGTAAAAGTTATTCTCATATATATAGACGCCTTGAAAAAGCGTTTTGTTGCAAGAAATCGGGCTTATCGGACAGATTATTTTACATATGGGTGCTTTCATGGTACGTTGATAAAAAACGGAAACGGCAAGCTGCAGTCGGAAAGGACAATCGGTAATATGATTAAAGAAGTCATCGTGGTGGAAGGCAAGGACGACACGACGGCCATTCGCCGTGCTGTGGAGGCGGAGACAATTGAAACGGGCGGGTCGGCCATCAACGAAGACGTTTACCGCCGCATCGAGCTGGCGCAGCAGAAGCGCGGGATTATTATCTTCACGGATCCCGATCATGCGGGAGAGCGGTTAAGGCGTCTTATCACGGCGCGTGTGCCGGGCTGCAAGCATGCCTTTCTGTCGCAAGAGGAAGCGACGAAGAAGGGGGATATCGGGATCGAGAACGCTTCTCCGGAGACGATCCGCAAAGCCCTTGCGGCGGTGAAGACCGACTATACGCAGGAGCAGTCGCAAATCGATTGGGAGGATTTGATGGAGGCGGGCTTGATCGTCCATCCCCAGGCTTCCCAGAACCGGATGGAGATGGGAAAACTCCTCGGAATCGGGTATGCTAACGGCAAACAGTTTTATAAGAGATGCCAAATGTTCCAAATCACCAAGGAACAGTTCGCTGACGCGCTCGCCCGGTTACGGCAAACGGAGAATTGAGCTCCGTTTATGTGGACGTGGCCGATGGCTCTCCTGGGCAAAAGTGGTATGATGGATGGCCGCAAGAGGTTTAACAGCCGACGTGTGACCGAGCACCGAGCGCCGGGAAGCATGTCCGAATAGAGTAAGTGAGCTTCATGACGAAGTCGTGACGCGGTTCATAGCGGTTGGTGTGGGCAGAAGACTTGGTGTGGCTGATTGCTCCAATAGGCATAAAGTGGCGGAAGAACGGAACCGTGGAGCGTGTCTATGCTAAGAATCGGCCTAGGGATTCTTAAATGGACGGAAGCGGATAGTTATATGATGTGGGATCGAAGACGGCCCCGTGGGAGTACGGTATTTTACGGGGTCCCGGGGCGTAGCGCCGCATTGCTTCAACTCGGAAAGCCCTGAGTTGAAGCAATAGGGGTCCTCTCCTTGGGAAGGGGAGGATTTAGGAGGGGTCGGAAAGCTTTTAAGAAGTTTGAGTTTGAACGGTTGAAATGGTTTGGGAAGTTTTTGAATAGGTTTGAGGTTTTAGTTTGTAAATTAAGTTGTGAAAAATTAGTTTTTAAAAACCCCTTATAAGGGGCCGGGGGATCAGCTATGAACGTCGATATCGCGACACCGAGTCGCACGAAGGAAGTTATTCAGAAGTACGGGTTCTCCCTCAAAAAAAGCTTGGGGCAAAATTTCTTGATCGATTTGAATGTGCTGCGTAAAATCGTCGGGGCGGCCGAGCTTGACGAGACCAAGGGGGCTTTGGAAATAGGGCCTGGCATCGGCGCCTTAACCCAGCAGCTTGCCAAAACGGCCGGCAAAGTGGTCGCTGTGGAAATCGATCAGAGGCTGCTGCCGATATTGGCCGATACGCTGGGCGGCTACGAGCATGTTAGAGTCGTTCACGGCGACGTATTAAAGCTGCCGCTGGCCGAATTGTTCCGCGAGCAGTTTGAAGGGGTTACGGGAGTAAGCGTAGTAGCCAATCTTCCTTATTACGTGACGACGCCGATCGTCATGAAGCTGCTCGAAGAGCGGCTGCCGCTCGAGAATATTGTCGTTATGATTCAGAAGGAGGTCGCCGAACGGATGGCGGCATCGCCGGGCGGCAAAGAGTACGGCAGCCTTAGCATCGCCGTTCAATACTATTGCGAGCCGGAGCTGGTTACGATCGTGCCGCACACGGTCTTCATTCCGCAGCCGAACGTCGATTCGGCCGTCATCAAACTGAAAGTCCGGAAGGTGCCGCCGGTAGCGGTTGAGGACGAGCGGTTTTTCTTCGAGGTCGTTCAGGCGAGCTTCGCCCAGAGGCGCAAAACGATTGCCAACAACTTGTCGGCAAAGTTTTTTACGAAGGAAACCAAAGGGGCGCTCGAAGGCATTCTGCAAAGCTGCGGAATCGAGCCGTCGCGCCGGGGCGAGACGCTCTCCATTGCAGAATATGCGGCGCTGAGCAACGCTCTTCGTGCTGCGCTGCGCTAGGAGCCGGTACTAGCCGCTGGAAGCGAATTTCCGAAGTGCATACACCAAACGCCTAAGGAGGCCATAGGATAAAGACTAGGAGGCGATTTTGCGATGCGGCAAGGTGACCTTGTAGTCAGAAAATCCTATAACGGGGATATCGTATTTCGGATCCAGCAGCTTACGCAACAAAAAGCGCTGCTTAAAGGGACCGACTTCCGCCTGCTGGCGGATTCGCCCCTGACTGATCTTTCCGCCCTTAGCGAATCGAGCCGGAATCGTTACGAGGAAGAGATGAGAGTCAAGGTGGCGGAATCGGTCCGTCGAATGGAGCAGTTTCGCAGGGGGCAGGTCGATCGGAACCGCGCGCTGCTTAAGCAAGAGTTGAGGAATACGCACCCTTATTTTGAAGTGCCCGGAAAAGTGCTCCATTTGGACGGGGACCAATCCTACATGCACAAAAGCATGGACCTATACAAAGAGCTCGGCGTGCCGGCGCAAGGGTTTTATGTGCCCGAGTCGCAGATGGCCGATACGCTGCAGAGACTGCTGCCTCAGCTAAGGCCCGATATTGTCGTCCTGACGGGACATGACGGCCTGGTCAGAACGCGGAATGCGGAAGGCGCGAGAAATTTGTCCAGCTATAAAAACTCGCATCATTTCGTCAATGCCGTCAACGTAGCGCGTCAATATGAACGGAATCGCGATGCGCTCGTCATTTTCGCAGGCGCTTGCCAATCCCATTTCGAAGCGCTGCTGATGGCGGGAGCCAATTTTGCAAGCTCCCCCCGCCGCGTGTTGATTCACGCTCTTGATCCGCTGTATATCGCTTCCAAGGTGGCGCTGACGCCGATTAAGGAAACGGTGCATATCGTCGACGTCATTCATCATACGATGAGCGGCCTTGACGGGCTGGGCGGAATCGAAACCAGAGGGAGCTATAGAATCGGGCTGCCGAGCCTGCAAGCAGGCGAAGCGTCGTACCCGCAAGCGAATTCCTTGACGTGAGGCAAGTAACGGGATAAGACGCCTGCAATACGAGGGCTTCGGGCTGCCGTATGTCCGGCAGGCGTGCGAATCTCCTTTTTATGCCGCCCGCCGCTGCGCAGACTCTTACGTTCCAAAAAGTTGACTTATGATCACGGAGATTATCGGGTCGCGGACAGGTTTCTCGGTGCTGATAAGTCGACTTTTTGAGCGGCCTTTTAAGACGAGCTGTCAGGGCAGCATGCTTTTCGGAGAAAGCAGCGGGTTAATTTTACGCTTCAGAAAGAAAACGCTTTAAGTTTTGAACGTTTTGTGAACGTTGTTCAATTTTTTTTTTTTTTTAAAATACGCAATTGTAGGAAAAATGCCGTTGACAATAGATTTGTGTGGCTGATATAATATTTGGCTAATTTGACATACTACCTCTGAATGGGTTATACTCAATTAGGAAAGAGGTGGTAGCTACATGGCGAAGAATGCCCTGTTGGAAATTAAACGCAGTATGGAGCCACACGTCGGACAGAAGATCGTGCTACGGGCAAACGGCGGACGCCGCAAGACCGTCGAGCGTTCTGGTGTTTTGGAAGAGACCTACCCTTCTGTATTCATCGTCAAGCTTGATCAGGAGCAAAGCGCGTTCAAGCGCGTTTCCTACAGCTATGCCGATATTTTGACCGAATCCGTTGAAGTGACCGTATGCAATGATGACGGACAAGTCCGGATTACTTGTATTCAGCATTAAGCATTAAGTTGCCACAGATACACAGCAAAGCCCGCTGACGGGTTTTGCTGTTTTTATTTGCACGGCATAAAATCTATCACTCGAAACTTGAAAATAGACAGACGGGCTTTGCGTAAAAATGGCGCTCCTCGTTTTTAGCGCAAGAATACGTATTTTGCCGGCCCTTTTCACATACTAAGCCTAACCTGCAGCAAAGGAGGGTGAATGCGATGGGACGCAGAAGACGCAGCGTTATGTCCGAGCAGTTGAAGTATGAGCTTGCTCAGGACCTCGGTTTTGCCGATACCGTCAAACGCGAAGGCTGGGGCGGCATAACGACGAAGGAAGCGGGCAACATGGTGAAACGGGCCATACAGCTTGCGGAGCAATCGGTATCCAATCGAACCCCGCGGTAATCTCGCCTTTCAGAAAGCCGGTTAACGGGGCAGTTTCGTGCCGAGAGCTTGTGGGGCCGCGACAAAACCTCAACGGGCGTAAAACGGTGATGTGAGGCTTTGCATGGCACGTGAGCTTCATGACGAAGTCTTGTCGGGGTTTTTAGCGGTTGGCGTGGACAGGGCGCGTGACGCGGCTGATTACGTCTGCCGCACGGCTTAAGCGCGCGGATGTTCCGGGAAGAAGGGCAGCCGAAGGCCAACAGGGCTTTGGCTGCCTTATTGGCGATGAACCGGCGCAGGCGTTATCCTTCTCTGTCGTTCATCGTTCCATGCGCTTTTCCTTCGGGAAGGACGGTTCCCACGGCTGCCGATACGCGTAGCGGCAATGTCCGAAAGATGTTTTTCTAACGGCGGTCTGATATAATGTGTTAAGTTATACATGGATTCGCCAGACGGCTAATCGCGAATGCTAATGTGCTGACAAAGGGTGTTTGCAATGAAAGTGTTGGAAAAAGCTCCGGCTAAAATTAATTTATCCCTTGATGTACTTCATAAACGGGCGGACGGCTATCATGAAGTGGAAATGGTCATGACTATGGTCGATCTTGCGGACAGGCTCGAGATGCAGGAGCTGCCGAGAGACACGATTATCATATCCAGTCAGGCCGGCTATATCCCGCTGGATGAGAAGAACCTTGCCTTTCAGGCTGCCAGACTGATTAAAGAGCGGTATGGCGTGAAGAAGGGCGTTTATATTCATCTGGATAAGAAGATTCCCGTTGCGGCGGGACTTGCGGGCGGCAGCAGCGATGCGGCGGCGACGCTGCGCGGCTTGAACCGGCTTTGGCAGCTCAACATTCCGACGGAAGAGCTGATGCGGCTCGGCGCCGAGCTGGGCTCCGACGTGCCTTTCTGCGTGACGGGAGGGACGGCGATCGCGCGGGGCCGAGGGGAGCTCCTGGAGCCGATCGAAGCGCCTCCGCAGTGCTGGGTTATTTTGGCCAAACCGCCGATTAACGTTTCCACAGCGGACGTATACGGCAGGCTGAATGCGAAAGCGATCAAGAACCACCCTTCGACGGCGGAAGTGCGGGCTGCGATCGAGGAAAGGCATTTCGAACGATTATGCGCCTCCCTTGGCAATGTCCTGGAGGAAGTGACGCTGGATTTGTATCCGGAGGTCCGGCAGCTGAAGGATTGCATGATAAAGCTCGGCTCGGACGGCGTCCTGATGTCGGGAAGCGGGCCAACCGTTTTCGGGCTTGTGGCCAAAGAAAACAAAGCGGCCAGAATTTATAACGGACTGCGCGGTTTCTGCAAGGAAGTGTACGCCGTTCGGCTTCTTACCTGACAGGCTAAGCCGGTTTTTACCCCTCGGGGCATGCCGCTCCGGATTCCGGACTACATAGCTTGTTATATACTGCAATTGATTTCTCCACCTCGCGCTCCGCAATCGCTTCTTTTCCTTTTCAACTCAAGGATTACGCCTTACGGCGTCTTCCGACGGCATGCGTTTAACGGGACGATGAACAATCGAAGGAGGATATCTTTCGGAATTGTTGAATAAAGCCGTATGAAAATGATATATTCACTATATAATATTCGGATTTTCGCCGGGTTCGGTTAGGCTTGGCACGTGCGTTCCCCCGGAGACGCTTAGGTTTATGTTCGTGAAGTGCGTTTCCTTCGGAAACGCTTTAGGGAGGCGCTATGAAAAAACTTAAACGAAGCGCAAGGCTGGTAGAAATGACGCAATACTTGTTGAGCCGCCCCCATACGCTAATCCCGCTGACGACTTTTGCGGAGCGGTATGGCTCGGCCAAATCGTCGATCAGCGAAGATCTTGCGATCATTAAGGAAGTAAGCGAGGAAGAAGGCTTAGGCGAGCTGCTGACGCTTGCCGGCGCGGCGGGAGGCGTGAAATTCGTGCCCAAGGTGCCGCAAGAGCAATCGCTGCAATTCGTGCAGCATATTTGCAGATTGCTTGAGCAGCCTGAACGTATATTGCCGGGCGAATTTATGTATATGTCCGATATTTTGGGACAGCCCGGGATTTTGAACGAAATCGGGAAAACGTTTGCTTCCGCTTTTTATCGCCGGGACTTTGACGTAGTCATGACGGTGGAGACGAAGGGGATTCCGCTTGCTTACGCAACCGCTTCTTATTTGAATTTGCCGGTCGTGATCGTACGGAGGGACAATCGGGTGACCGAAGGCTCCGCCGTCAGCATCAACTACGTATCCGGCTCCAATAAGCGGATCCAAACGATGTCGCTTGCCCGCAGGGCGCTCAAAGAAGAATCGAGAGTGTTGATTATCGACGACTTCATGCGAGCGGGAGGAACGATTCGCGGCATGATGGATTTATTGCAGGAATTTCGCGCTAAAGTGGCGGGAGTAGGCGTGTTTGTAGAATCAGGCGAGGTGGACGAGCATTTGGTCGACGATTACGTTTCGCTGGCCAGGCTGAAGGTTGTCGATTCGCGAAGCCGGCAGGCGACGGTCGTGCCGGGAAATTATTTTGACGTTAAGGATGGAGAATGAACATGAAACCCGTACAGATCGCAACGAATGAAGCGCCGGCCGCTATCGGCCCGTATTCTCAAGCTATCGCGCTGGGAAATCTTATCTTTACTTCCGGACAAATTCCGCTCGCTGCAGACGGACAGCTTGTCGAGGGCGGAATTGCCGAGCAGACGCACCAAGTATTTCGCAACCTTCAAGCGGTGCTCGCAGAAGCGGGAGCTTCGTTCCAGGACGTCGTAAAAGCGACCGTTTTTTTGAAGGATATGAATCAATTTTCGACCGTCAACGAGATCTACGCATCGTACTTCGGCGACCATAAGCCGGCACGCTCAACCGTTGAAGTGGCGCGGCTTCCGAAGGATGTTTTTGTCGAAATCGAGCTGATCGCATCGAGAAATGTCGAAACATTATAAAAACTAAAAATAATTCGAAAATTTTTCTGATTTGCTTCAAAAAAAAGAAGGAATTAACGTAAATTTGTGGAATATTACCACCAAGTCCTTGATGGAAAAAGGTGGTGAACACAAGTGCAAATTACAGATGTACGACTCCGCCGCGTTAACTCCGAGGGGAGAATGAAGGCGATTGCATCGATCACGATTGATAACGAATTTGTCGTTCACGACATTCGCGTAATCGACGGCAATAACGGGATGTTTGTTGCGATGCCGAGCAAGCGTACGCCGGACGGCGAGTTTAGAGACATCGCCCATCCCATTTCTTCTACTACTCGCGAGAAAATTCAAGCTGCTGTATTGGCTGAATACGACCGTGCTGCGACAGAGGAAGATGTAATTGAAGAAGGGGCATGATTTGCAGGAAAGCCGAGAGAGCCTACAAAGGCTCTCTTTTCTTTTGCTCCGGAGTGCGTTATATTCATAGTGGAAAAGGATTGGGAGAAACGGAGTGATATTCGTGAAAATATTCAGTATCGTGCTTGCCGCAGGGCAAGGCAAACGCATGAAAACCAAAAAACACAAGGTGCTTCATGAGGTATGCGGAAAGCCGATGATCGAACGTGTCGTCGGCATCATCGAGCGCATTCGCGCGAGCCGTCAAATCGTCGTCGTAGGATATGGAGCGGAGTCCGTTCAAGCCTATTTGGGAGATCGGGTTGAATTCGCGATGCAGCATGAGCAGCTCGGAACCGGGCATGCCGTCTTGCAGGCAAAGGACCATCTGGAAAATGAGGAAGGCATTACGATCGTCGCCTACGGCGATACGCCGCTGCTGCGCGAAGAGACATTGACACGCATGATTGAAATGCATAAAGAGCAAGGTGCCGCTGCCACCATTATGACCGCGGTAGTTAAAGATCCGTCCGGGCTGGGTCGGATCATCCGTACGGAAGAGGGCTACGTAACCGGCATCGTCGAGCAGAAGGACTGTACGCCGGAGCAAGCGCTCATTCCCGAGATCAATGCGGGCACCTACTGCTTCGATAATCGGAAGCTGTTCGCGGCGCTTGCTCAAGTAACCAACCACAACTCGCAGAAAGAATATTATTTAACCGATGTGATCGAAATATTCAACCGCCAGGGCGAGACCATTATCGGCTGCTGTTCGGAAGATCCGACGGAAGCGATGGGCGTCAACGACCGAATTCAATTGGCGGAAGCCGACAAGCTGATGAGGGAGCGTATTTTGCGCAATCATATGCTGAACGGCGTATCCATCATTGATCCGGCGAACACATACATAGAGGATGGCGTTGAAATCGGCATGGATACGACGCTGCTCCCGGGCTGCGTGTTGAAAGGAACGACGCGAATCGGAGAAGACTGCGTAATAGGACCCTATTCGGAGCTCGTCGATGCGACGGTTGCGGATCAAGTGGATATTAAGCAATCCGTGTTGCACCAGGCTTCGGTCGGCAGCCATTCGTCGGTCGGGCCGTTCGCTTATTTGCGTCCAGGTGCAAAAATCGGCGAGCATGTCAAAATCGGCGATTTCGTGGAAATCAAAAATGCGACGATCGGCGAGGGAACGAAGGTATCCCATTTGACGTATGTCGGCGATGCGGTCGTCGGCAAAAACGTCAATTTCGGCTGCGGAGCGGTAACCGTAAACTATGACGGCTTTAACAAACAGATAACCGAGGTAGAGGACGATGCGTTCATCGGCAGCAACGTCAATCTGATTGCGCCGGTCAAGATCGGCAAAGCGTCTTATGTCGTAGCCGGGTCGACCATTACGAACGAAGTATTCGAGAACGATGTAGCCATCGCAAGAGAGCGCCAAGTGAATAAAGCCGGATATGCGGAGAAGCTCCGCGAACGGTTCAGGGCCAAAAAAACGCGCGAATAGGCGACCGTTTTCGGCGAACGGGTTATAAGCTGTTTGGATTTTCCTCCATTTGGGTAAAGTAGAAGGTAGCAATATGCCTTGACCGGCTTTCCGATGCGGCGGCGATTCATGCGTCCTTCGGACCGGCGCAAGGAATTTACACCAAGGAGGCTCCAAACATGGGTATGACATTGAAGGCGGAAGCCCGTCCGCTATCCACCAAGTCGGAAATAAAGAAGCTGCGGGAAAACGGTAAAGTTCCCGGCTCGGTATACGGCAAGAAGATCGGCAGCGCCTCGATCGCGATAGACGCGAAAGAGCTGCTCGCGTTGCTGCGCAGCAATCCGCATGCCATTGTGGAACTGGATATTCCGGGCGCGGGCGTTCAGCCGGTCATGATTCAGGATGTACAGCGGGAGAAGTTGAGTCGGACGCTGCTTCATATCGATTTTCATCAAATCAATATGAACGAGCCGGTGCGCACGACGGTTGCCGTCGAGCTCACAGGCGAGGCTGAGGGCGTTAAATCCGGCGGTATATTGCAGGTGCAAATGCATGAAGTCGAAATTAGAGGTTTGCCTGAACGGATTCCTAGCGCCATTACCTTCGACGTGAGCGGACTGCAGATGGGCGACCTCCTCCATGCGGGCGATCTGCAGATGCCTGAAGGCATCGAGCTAAAATCGGCGCATGAAGATATTGTCGCTACGATCTTGGTGCCGCAGAAGGAAGAAGTTTCGGCCGAGGATCAGGAAGAAGCTGAACCGGAGATGAAAGAAACAACTCACGTTTAGGCCTGAGTATTTATTGATACGTATCAAAAAGGGCTGCGCCGTTATTCGGTGCAGCCCTGGCTGTATCTCGGAAGGCCATGCATGCAGCGCATGCCAATTAGTTCCGAGGCGGCACAAAAAGGACCGGGCTTAAGCCAAATCCTCTCCAAAAGCCCAGAAAGTATATCCTTCGCTGATTGTTCGATTTCCCGTTCGATTTCCCGGTAAACGCGCCTGTCCTTGGCTTATGCTTACGAAGGGGGCTATCCCAAAAGGGACGCTCAAGTGAGCGAATCCCACAAACGATGTGAAAAAACCTTCAAAACCACTATGTTAGTGGAAATGAAGGTTCTTGTGTTATACGAATTCAAGTGTGAAGTGGAGCCGAAAATTCCGAAAACGACTTTGGGACAGCCCCTTGTCCTTACGCACTGTTATAGCTCATTCCTCTATATACTGTAGTCCGAAATAGCCCACTTGGGGCAAGGAATCGAGGTTCGCCTTACGCTGGAGTCCGAATTTGCCGGCTTGGAGAACGGATTCACCGTAATGCCAAGCAAAATACCCGCTGCAAGCAGGCGTTTTCGGACTACAGGCGGGGAGAGAAGCAGTACTCGATTCCAAGTGGGTAAAACCGGACTACAGCGCATGCCAAGCAACGATAGAGGACGGGCAAGAGGGTATGAAGGCCGGTTAGAGACCGGTAACTGTGAAAAGGTGATTGAAAGCACCGAAGGCGAACAAGAGGTAACGGGTATGGGAGCTTGTAAAGGAGCTTCGCTACGGGCAGCCGCCTTTGAAATCGTGTTTCTATCTCGTAATAAGTTCAAACAAACACGATTTCAAGCGGTTATAGGTCTATCCCCATTCCCCCCCCCGCGTACATACGTCATGCTGCGCACATAAAAAAGGACCGTCCGGCGAATTTGGTCAAGACCCTTATTTGTGGACACTGTAAAAAGCCCTAGGCAACAAGCTGGCGTCGGTACTCAAC
>NZ_QMFB01000059.1 GCF_003285015.1 Paenibacillus contaminans
GCCAGGCGAGCCGCGCGAGCGCTGCTCCGCCGGCGTCGCCCGCGGCTGAGCGGCCGACCGGCGCCGGCTCGGCGCGCAGCGCGAAGTCGCGCTCGCGCTGCGCGGCGTGCCGCAGCTCAAGCTGCAGCTCCTGCAGCTTGAGCAAGTCGCGGCGCAGCTGCGCGAGCGCGGCGTCGGCGTGCGCTTCGTAATCCGCCGAGCGGGCGGCGATCCCCCGCTCAGTAACGCCCAAACGGTCGCTGCCTTTCGCTTGCGGAGACGGCAATATGCCGAACATGTCAAGCATCCGGTCGCGCTTGCGAACCGCTTCCGCAAGCGCCTCGTCTCTCCAGACAAGCTCGTCCGATGCCGCAGCCGCCTCCTCTGTCCGGCGGATCCATTCTTCATCCGCCCGTTCCTTCGAACGCGTTGCCTGCTTGAAGCGTTCGGCAAAATCCCTTGCCTGGTCCCGCTTTGCAACCGTAACGAGCTGACGATCCAGCTCCTCCTCCGTCCAGCTTTCATCGATTTGCCGTTGCAGCTTGGCAAGCTGTTCCTCCAGCTGCTCTAGCTCCAGGCGCTGCTCCGCAAGCGAAACGATGCCGCTTCGGTAAGCGCCGATTTTTTCGACAAGCGGCATCATGTCCGCCTTGCCGGCAAGGCGCGAATCCCCTGCTTGCCGGGCGATCAGCGGCGCCATGGCTTCCTCTTGCTTGCCAAGCTTCAGAAGCAGCCTGCCCTCCTCGTCCAGCAGCCGGTCCAACTCCCCTGTCAATTGTTCGTAGCGGGACATGGCTTGCTCCGGAAAGGGAGCTTCATCCGAAACATCCGCAGCCGGCAGCGTATGAAGCTCTCGTTCGACCGTCTGCAGCCGCTGCCATACGTCTCGCGCTTGCTCGCATAATTCGAGCCAGCCAAGCTCCGCGCGCAGCCCGTTCGCCGACGTATCCGCTTCCGAAGCGGCCGCCTCCAGCCAGTCAAGCTCGGCGATGAGCGCATTGTAACGCCCCGACTGCTCGAAGCCCCGCCGCACGTCCGCCTCCAGCTGCTCGATCGTTTTGAGCGTGCGGTGCAGCTCCTGGTTTTTGCCTCGCGGCCGGTACAACTGCTCCATGTCCTGTCCGAGCTTTCGCTCGGCCGCCATGATCGAGGCTCCCCGAGATCCAAGGCCGGCGCTGTACAAATAGCCGCTCAGCTCGTCGCTCGTCAGCGTCCGCAGCTCCTGCAGCTCGCTGAGACCGAATGCGAACAGGCTTGAATAAAGCTCGCCGGATATGCCGCCAAGAAGCGCAGCAAGCGCGGAATCGCCGCTTTCGACGGAGCCGTCCTCCCGGATAAGCGCGGCTTGGCCGCCGGCTTGAGCACGGCCTCGCCCGGAGCCTCCGGAGAGCGTTTCGCGTCTTTCGATTCGCAATTCGCCGCCATTCCTGCCAACCACCGTGAGATAGCCGGCCGAAGGCATCGCGCTTCGCCATCCCGCCGTATCCGCTCCGCTTCGCGCCGGAAAACCGAACAGGATCGCTCTGACAAAAGCCATAAGCGTGCTTTTGCCCGCTTCGTTCGGTCCGAACACGACCGTAAACGGCTTATCGAGAAAGATCGTCCGGTTTGCAATCGGGCCGAATCGTTCGATATGTATCGATTTGATTTTCATGGCGCGTCCCGCCCTTCCGCATCCGCAAGAAGATCGATCGCAAGCTGCTGTGCGCCCCACAGCCATTCCCGCCGTTCGTCGGCGCCGAAAGCGACACCGGCATATTTGGCCGCCCGCGGATTGTCGAGCAGAGCTGCCGCCGCTTCGCCGCAAAATTGCTCCAGCTTCTCTTCATCCGCAAGAAGCTCTTCGCACATGCGCAGCAGGTCGCCGAGAAAGCCGCTCTGCGCCAGAAGCGCTTCGCGGTCCGCCTCCAAGCTTGTCCGCCGTTTGACCGATTCGAGCCATACGAACGCTCCGTATGCGGCCCGCTCCGTCTCCGCCTCGCGGAATTCGGCGGCAAGCTCCTCAAGATAGCCGGCCTTCGTCAGCTTCGTATGCAGCGGTCCGCGCCCCGTCAGCGACAGCCGGACGATCGCCGGCCTGCCCTCCGCTTCCAAACGGATCCGCTCAAGGTCGCGCTCGATCTTATCTTTAAGCGCTTGATCGCTTTCGGTATCCTCGATGGACACTTCCGTCTGAAACCATCTTACGGCGTCGAGCGCCCGAAAGCTGAGCGCAGTGCTGCCGTTCGCCGTTACGTCGACCACATAGCAGCCCTTGGCGCCCGTTTCGCGCACGCTTCTTCCCTGCGTATTGCCCGAATACACGATGAAAGGCGATTCGTGCAGCACGCGCCGCGTATGAATATGGCCGAGCGCCCAATAATCCATCCGGCTCAGCAGCAGCTCCCGCAGCGTGCATGGCGCGTAGTTGTCGTGGGCAGGATCGCCGTCCACATTCGTATGCAGCAGCGCGATATGGTACGGAGCGTCGGGAATATGTCCGTAACGGGCCGCCAAATTATCGGTTACGGCGGCTGTGCGGTATGACATGCCGTAAATGCGGGCGAGCACCTCTCCCGATTGGGATCGGGCCAGCATGCTTTCGGGCTCGCGGGATGAAAAGAAACGGACGGTATCCGGCCAATCGAGCCGGGCCGCCCGCCCGTCGTCGGGATCATGGTTCCCGTGAATCACATAAGCGGGAATGCCGCTGCCGGCAAGCCGCCGCATCGCTTTCTGAAGGCGAAGCTGCGCCCTCAGCGAGCGGTCCGCCGCATCGTAAACGTCGCCTGCGATCAGAATGAAGTCCGCATGCTCCCGCTCCGCGAGATCCACAAGCGCATCCAGCGCATCAAAGGTCGAGCGCCTAACGGTTTCCCGAATCGAGTCGGGCAAACCTGCCATGCCGCGGAACGGGCTGTCCAGATGCAGGTCCGCCGCATGTATAAAACGAAAAGCCGGCATAACCCGAATCCCTCCTGTAGCTTGCGTTTTGAAAATGAAAAAACATTTCGTCCTTAGCCGGTCGCATCAAACGCCTATTGGCTATCCTAATCTTGACGATGTGCACGACCCGCATCCCCGTCAATCGGCCGGTTTCGTTTTGTACACTTCGTACATTTTGGTCATTTGCCGGATGACGCGGTTGAGTGAGTAGGTCTTCTTCGCTTTCTCCCCAGCCGAGCGCGCCAACGCGTACCTGTACGACGGATCGGCTATCAGCTTCTCGAGGGCATGCGCAAGCGCGTGCGGATCCTCCGGCGGGACGAGCAGGCCGTTTCGTCCGTTCTCGATTTGCTCGGCGATACCGCCGACGTTCGTCCCTACGAGCGCAAGGAGACAAAGCGCAGCTTCCGCAAAAACCGAGCCGAACGCCTCCGCGCGCGACGGCAGCACAAAGATGTCGAAGAACGGCATAAACTCTTCCGGATGAAGCATATAGCCGTAAAAAATCGTTTCATCATAAATGTTCAGCTCGACCGCCAGCTGCTCCAGCTCCGCGCGGGACGGACCGTCTCCGATCAGATGCAATACGAAAGGATGCCCTTTGGATTTAAGCTCGGCGCATGCTTGGAGCAAAATATCGAGCCCCTTGGCAGGAACGAGCCGGCATACGGAAATGAGCTGCGGGACCGCATTTTCATGCGGAATCGGCCGAAACCGCTTCTCGTCGAAGCCGTTCGGGATGATGCCGATTTTATCCGGATCCTGAACGTAATCGGCGATATACTGCTTGAACGAAACGGATACCGTTACAATTTGATTGACCTTCTCTTCCAGCTCGCGATAAATGGAGGTTAAAAAAACGTGCTCGGGACCGCCCTCCTTGATTTTGCCGTTCAGCACAAGCTCCCTCTCGTAGCTCGAGTGAATCGTCATCACAACCGGCGTTTCGGGAAACAGCTGCTTCATCACAAGAGCGGCTATCGGATGATGCGCATGGATGAGATCGTACTTCTTCTTCAGCCGCATGCGCGTCCACCATACATAATCCTTATAGGTTTGTATATATTTGTCCACGATGGCGTTGCCGGCATATTTCTTCCAATCGAAAGTTTGAAAAACGACCTCCTCGGTCCCTTTGCTGCGTACCCGCTTCGGCAGCGAGAAGAGCTCCATATCCCAGCCCTTCTTCGTATAACGCTCTTGAATATACGGAATCATGGAGGAAACGCCGCCGGGCTGCTCCGGCGGAAAAAAAAGCGCTTGTAAAATATTCATGACTTCCTCCCAAACTGTCGGCACTTGTTCACTGCGGTCATGCGATCAATGTATAAATCGATTCTTGCCTGGCGCAAAGTCCGTTACTATGCGAAATCGGACCGTACCCGCAAGACTTCGAAAAATAGCAGACTGGCATTATTTAATATTCCCGTCCTTATCAGAACACATGCTCTTATGTTATTGTAACTCGTTGCCGATAAATTTGCTATAATGGATTCGCTCAGGTCGTCTGAAGCATGTTTCGGTTTATGCTTTGGTTTACGGACGGCCGCATTTTTTAAAAGAAGCTAATTCATTTGCTTGAATCCCCCGAAAAATATTCTTATGGAGCAATGATCCTACTTGCATCTTACCGCAGCGTCATTCAAAATGTGCGGGCTAAACGCAAAAAGGAGCTTCGGCGAATATCCGGCTTACAGAACTTGCTCACAGGAGGACGCGGATGAATGAACTTCAATTGTTTTTCGGCCCGTTGAGGCCGGTTTTCTTCTCATCGTTATTATTAATTATACTGCTGCTCATGTTTATCATGTCGCTGCGCTTGTACTTGAACCGGCGCAAAAAGGCATACGTCGCTTTTACCGTTGCGCTGATCCTGCTGATGCTTCAATATGCGTTCGTCATCGCTGCCGAAATCGCCGGCGTCTCGACCCAGGATTGGGCCGTATACGCCGTACGGCTCATGAAATTTCTTTCGTTCATTTATGTGAACTGGGGCGTATACCGGCTGTACAACTCTTCTGCGGCCAAGCATCAGCTAGTCTTTATACTGCTTACGGCCGTCGGCGTCATCATCTCGCTGCTGCATTTTGTCGAAACGGACTTGTTCGACGGCGCGCCGGTGCAGTTGCGGCTGCTTCAAGACGTTTGGCTGGAGCTGTATTTTTTTCTCGTTATGTTTTATTTCTACGCACGCATTACGCCGCGAATCGGCCAAACGACGAAATACCAGCTCGGCCTGGCACTGTTTTTCGCTTCGCACAGCGTGCATCTCGTTCACGAATACGGCTTGGACGGCCGGCTTCCGCTTTTGTATGCGGTTGAAAACGCGCTTACCCTCGCTTATTTCATTACGCTGTTCATGCTTTTGTTCGAACGGGTCGTTGAGCTGCTTCAAGCCATCTACACCAGCTCGATAACCGATGCGCTGACAGGACTGTACAACCGCCGTTATTTTATGAATCACGTTCAGCATTATGTGCTGCAGAACGCGCCGGTCTCGGTCATTTTCAGCGATATCGACAATTTCAAAAAGCTGAACGATACGCAGGGACACCAGCGCGGCGACGATGCGCTCCGTCAGGTTGCCCAAATCGTGAAGGATGCCTGCGGCGATATCGGCATTTGCGGACGTTATGGCGGCGAAGAAATGGTCGTGCTCGTTACGGATCCGAACACGGATGCGGGCGAGCTTGCCGAAACGATCAGGCGCCGGGTGGAAGCGGAAGCCGGGGTTACGGTCAGCGTCGGCTACAGTAAGCTGAAGCGCGGCATCACGCCCGACGGGCTGGTCAAGCAAGCAGACGAAGCCATGTACGTGGCCAAAACGACAGGCAAAAACAAAGTAGCCAAATATATGAAGCAAACGCCGCTGCAAATCGGATAATGCATGGACCGGAGTAACCAAAAGCTTACGCCTTGAAGGCTTCAATACGAAGCAAACAGGGCATAATCGTTATCGTTAATGCCGATACAAGTGAAGCTTGGCAGCCCGCCTTATGACCGAACACCGGAAGCTGCGCGCGATGCGAAAAAAATGACTGCGGTGATCGCTCAAACCATAAACGGCGGCAATAGGAGGATATAGATGGAATTCGAAAAAGGCTGGGAGAAATTGCTCGAGGTAACCGGAACGAAGGGCGCCCGGACGATCGAGCGGCATCATCAGTTTTCGCCGGATTTGTGTAAGTTTATCGTCGAATTCGCTTACGGGGATATTTACTCCCGGCCGGGCCTCGACTTGTCCAAGCGGATGATCGTGACGATAACCGCGCTTATTACGCAAGGGGACTGCGAGAAGGAGCTGACCGTTCATATCGGATCCGCGCTGAACGCCGGTCTGTCGCCCGAGGAAATCGTCGAGATCGTGCTGCACTGCATCCCGTATATCGGTTTCCCCCGCGTCATGAACGCGATGGCGATCGTTCGCGAGGTATTCGCGGAACGAGGCATCGAATACGGTCCGGGCAGCTCGGCTGCAGAGGCGCAGTCGGCCGACTAGAGGCTGTTTCGGATAAAGTTTGGGACCAGGATGTTTTCCCCTGTTTTAACCAATTCCATTCAAGTGTAAACAATGTATTGATGAAGACACGGTTATTGAAGTAATCACTTGAGGAGCGCGCGCTTTGCAAGGATAAACGGCTTCGCCGTCCTAAACGCTTTCGAAGAAAGCGACTGCATAAGCTGGAACTGGCGCGTTTTCCGAGGTTTAGAGCTGCTTCCACGATAACTTTCTAATAAAGTGAAGAAAACCACACTCCTAGTAGTACTCCATCAAGTCTAAAACTAGGGACTGATAACCTGGTTACGAAAGAAAAACACGGAACTCGTAATGGTTATGCACGAACCATGCGATTAGTGGAGAAAACCTTATTGTTCATGAGGCTGTCCTCACTATTCTACCGGTAAAACGCTCCTTTTCGCCAAATAGTGAGGCAAACGTAACTATCAATTTCGTTTGCCTCACTATTCGTTGCGTTTGCCTCATTATGCCACCAGAACACAGGTTTTCGGTTAGAAATAGTGAGGTTTGCCTCACTGATAGTTGCATTTGCCTCATTAACTCGTCCGAACACGGGTTTTCGGCGAGAAACAGTGAAGTTTGCCTCACTAGTAGTTACCTTAGCATTCATAAATCACTTCGCCCGTTCGCGATAAATCGTAACCTCTGATCGAGGCCAGCTCCTTGCGAAACGGCTCGCTGCGCAAAATACCGCAAATGGTTTCGATCAATTCGCCGTTATTCGGCGTATTGATCATGACAAGATCGTACCGCTCTTGAACGAGCGGGATGAATTCCGCGCCTACGAGATATGCCGCCTTCTCGATGCCGATCCCGACATCGGCATCGCCCGCAGCCACCGTACCGGCAACCCCCATATGACTGGTCCATTCATCCGAATAGCCGGCAATATGTTTGCCCTTTAGCTTTTGCGCCCGCAGCATTTCATCCAATAACACCCGTGCACCCGAACCTTTTTCGCGATTGGCGATGCGAATGCCCGATTTGCCCAAATCCCCCCAGCCGCGGAGTTCTTTCGGATTGCCCTTTTGCACGTAAAATCCGGCCGTTCGCGACAGCATATTCACTACTGTGTACGAATGCCCCGTAAGCAGCTTGCGGATATACGGGATGTTGTACTCGCCCGTATCGCCGTCCAACAGATGCGTGCTTACGATATCTGCATCCCCCTTGTACATCGCGATCAGGCTGTCCATACTCCCGGCAAATGCGCGCAAGGGTCTAAACGATTTCGAGCGGGACTCGATATGCTTCGCCAAAATATCCAAACTGACATCCTGCCCGGTTATGACGATAGTGCGAACAGTCCCTGACATTGCTGCTGTATGAGGATATGGATGAGGCACCCGCTTCGAATCTGATAAAGCTGCAGCTCTTGACGTATATGCCGCCGCTCCGCTTGCATCCTCCTCCGGCTCATCTGCCGGCGGCGATACTGACTGCAGCTCGACCGCTGAACCTCCGCTTTTGGCTTTCGCTTTGTAAGCGTCCAAATCCTCCGCATCAACCCTCATTTGCCTGCCGACCCGATAAGCCTGCAGCTTGCCTTTTTTAATCAGGTCGTAAACGGTCAGTTTGGATATTTTCAGCATCTTTGCAATTTCTTCCGTCGTATAGGACAAATGGCTGTTCACACGATTTTCCCGCCTTTATATCGATAGATTGCCGGTCCAACCGGCTTTCTTCATGTTCGTTACCTTTCATCTTATCAGGTATTATCCGGCATTTCATCACACCGAATTAGTTATATCTAAACATAACCAAATATCACTGCATATATTTAATATTTGATTTAATTATGATAAGATCGACTCAATCATTATCATTCCTAGCCATATCATTGTGCAGAAAAAAAGGGGAAACTATCGATGCTTCGTAAAAAACGCTTGATCGTACCGTTCGTGCTTCTATTGGGCATTTTGGGCTGTTCCCAGTCCGATAATGCAGGTAAAACCGAAGATAAGCAAACCAAAGAACCGGCCAAGACGGAGCTCGTCGTATCCGCGGCGGCTAGCTTGACCGACAGCCTGCAAGAAATCAAAAAATCGTTCGAGCTCCAAAACGGCTCCATCCAGTTAACGTTTAATTTCGGCTCGTCCGGCGCCCTTCAGCAGCAAATCGAGCAAGGCGCGCCTGCCGATTTGTTTTTCTCCGCCGGCAAGAAGCAAATGACGACGCTAGTCGAGAAAAAACTCGTCGATGAGAACGCCCAGAAAAACCTGCTGTCGAACGCCCTCGTGCTCATCATTCCTTCGGACGCCAAGGCCGTACCTGCAGCGGTAAACGACTTGACGAAGCCGGAATACAAAAAGGTAGCGACCGGAGAGCCCGAAACCGTCCCGGTCGGAGGCTACGCCAAGGATGCGCTGATCTATGCCAAACTGTGGGACGAGCTTCAGCCCAAGCTGGTTTTGGCGAAGGACGTACGCCAGGTGTTGACCTATGTAGAAACGGGCAATGCGGACGCCGGATTCGTGTACCGCACGGACGCGCTGACCTCAAGCAAAGTGAAGGAAGCGTTCGCCGTCGATCCGAAAAGCTACAAAACGATCGAATACCCTGTCGGTATTGTAAAATCGACCGGACATGCGAAGGAAGCGCAAGCGTTCTATGACTACCTGCAAAGCGAGGCCGCCCTCGGCATTTTCGTCAAATACGGCTTTACGGTGTACAAATGACCGTTTCCGCATTTGATGCGAACGTTTTTTTGGAGCCTGTTCTGCTTTCTCTGCGCGTATCGCTGGTAGCTAGCGTTCTGGTCTTCGCGCTTGGCGTACTGGCGGCCTGGCGGATGACCCGCAAAACGTTTAGGGGCAGAACGCTTCTGGATACGCTGTTTATGCTCCCGCTCGTGCTGCCTCCTACCGTTATCGGGTTTATTTTGTTGGTCGGAGTGGGACGTAAAAGCCAATTCGGCCTCCTTATCGAAGCATGGTTCGGTCAAACGATCGTATTCACATGGTGGGGAGCCGTGCTTGCCGCAGTTGTCATGGCTTTTCCGCTCGTCTATCAAACGGCCAAGGTCGGGTTTATATCCGTAGACAAACAAGTCGCGGACGCCGCCCGCTCGGACGGCGCTGCCGAAGGTCAAGTGTTCCTGTATATTACGCTTCCGCTTGCGGCGCGTTCGCTTTTCACCGCTTTCCTGCTCGGCTTCGCAAGGGCGCTAGGAGAATTCGGAGCCACGCTGATGGTCGCCGGGAACATTCCGGGCCGCACGCAAACGGTTCCGACCGCCATCTATATCGCCGTAGAATCCGGCAATTTGGCGTGGGCATGGTACTGGACAGGGGCGATTATCCTTATCTCTTTCCTCGTGCTGACTGTCGTTAATCGTAAAGTAGCGTAAGAAATAAACAAAAAAACGGATCGCCAGGAACTTCCGGCTTTCCGTTTTTTGATTTTCGGTCTTCGTTCTTCGGTCTTTGTCTTCGGTCTTCGGTCTTCGGTCTTCGGACTTCAATCTTCGGTCTTCAATCTTCGGTCTTCAATCTTCGGTCTTTGTCTTCGATCTTTGTCTTCGGTCTTTGTCTGCGCTATTCCGACTTCGCTCTTCGTCTTCGCTCTTCGTCTTCGGTTTTGTCTTCGTTTGTCTTCAATCTTCGGTCTTTGATCTTCGGTCTTCGTTTGTCTTCGATCTTCAATCTTCGATCTTCGGACTTCAATCTTCGGTCTTCGATCTTCGGACTCCAATCTTCGATCTTCTGTCTTCACTTCCGCCCCTATTAACTTGCTTTCGTCCTTCCCGCTTTCACATGCTTAAGCTGCGCTACGATGATGACGCTGATAATGGCGAGCAGAAACCAGGAGCTGATCTTACCGAAGCCGACCAGCCGCCATGCTTCGTGCTGATCCGGATACTTCCAGGCGCCGAAGAACGTTGCGATATTTTCCGCCAGCCAGATGAAAAAACCGACCAGCAGGAAAACGACCGTTAGCGGCATCCGGTATGTGCGGTCACGCACGGTATAATAAATGACCGTTTTCCAGAAGAGGATAAAAACAAGCGCCGTAAGCCACCAGCGAAAATCAGGGATGAAATGATGCGTAAAGAAATTCAAATAAATCGCCGCTCCGAGCGCTGCGACAGGCACCATATTCGGCCAACCCGTCATATCCATTTTCAGCCTGCGCCAAATCTGGCACATAAAGCTAGCTACGCTCGCATACATGAATCCGCTGTAGAGCGGAACGCCGAACCATTTGCTGTAGCCCGGCTCCGGATAGGCCCACGATCCCATATGCACTTTGTAAAGCTCCAGCGCCAGTCCGATCACATGGAAAACGCAGATTACTTTGATCTCGTCAAGCGTTTCGAGTCCGCTGCGGTACATAAGGAGCTGCACCCCGAGCAGTATTAATAAAATAAGATCATAGCGGTAAATGAACGGCAGATCGATCCATTTGGAAACGGCCAGCGTACCGAATATCGCCACAGGAAAAATGCAGCTCATCGCCTGATGGTACCCGAAATGCAGCAGTTGTACGAACTTTCCGCCAAATGAAAGCCGATTGCTTGCCGCAGCACGGTTACCGACACTTTTTTTCGATTGCTCCGTTTGCATGCTTGCCTCCGTTTTTAATATGGCTTTCCCGATGGTTTACGAATTCGCTGTTTGAATTCTAGTGTTTCCGCATACAAAGTCTCCCCGCAGACGAATATGCTCAAAGGGAAGCTGAGGATTGGCGATGCGCCAAAGCATCCGGTCGGCGGCGCGGTAGCCGCTTTCCTTGATCGGCAGCATCGGACGGGAGCAAACCGGCAGTTCGATCGTTTGTTCATTGATGAAGGCCACCAGCGAGCATGCTCGGGAAACGTCGACGCCCATCCTCTTCCACTCATCATACACGGCTCGCGTCTCCTCATCAATGCCACAAATGATGGCGCTTGGCTGCATGGCAGCCGGCCATTGTAACTCGACCACCCATGAGGCGCTCGCGACAACCCGCCTCACCCCCAGCTGCATGGCAACGGGGCAGGCTGCGGGCACTGCCGCTGCGCAGACTGTACGCAGGCGCGTAACGCCGGCCGAAGCGGATATCGCACTGCTGCAGCATGATCTGAAGCGGCAAGGCGCCATACTGGACTAACCGTGAGGCCCGCTTAACGGGTAAAATGAACAAACCCCCTTGGCATAAACTGCAAGGGGGTTCGTATATCTTTTCGTAACGTTACGATTCGACCATTCACTTTTTCGTCCGCTTCCTAAAGCTTAAAACTTGACCATCAATCCCATCGTTTCGCGCGGCGCTTCTTTCGCCTGCCTATAGCCGGTTTCCATTGTTTCAAGAGAATAGACGCCGGTTATGAGCGGCTTAATATTCAAACGTCCGTCCGCCAGCAAACGAACGAATTCCTCTAAATTTCTTCCCATCGTCCAGCGGATATATCCGTACGGATAATCTTTGCCTTCCTTCTCGTACTCTTGATCGTAACGTCCGGCTCCCCCCGCGCGGGAAATCGTAATTTGCGCTTCTTTGGCAAACAGCGCGTTCCGGTCGAATTCCGTGTTCGTATCGCCGACGATGACGACTTTGCCTTTGTCGCGAATCCATTCGATGCCTTGATCGACCAGGCGATGAGTCTTCGAGCTTGCGCAAATAAGCACGGCGTCGGCGCCTTTGCCACCAGTCAGCTGCAGAAGCTGCTCTTTAACCTCGTCGCCGTTGCGGCAAGCCTTCAGCAAGCCGGTCGAGTCCATCAAGTCGCAGCGCTCCTCCATATGGTCGACGGCAATGACGCGGAATGCCGCCGCCCGCGCGAGCTGAGCGATCAGCTGGCCGAGAATGCCCAATCCGAGGACGACGACCGTTTCGCCGAAGCGCAGATCGGCTTGGCGAAGCGCTTGTACGCCGATCGAAGCGATCCCCGCGAAGGCGGCTTCCTGCGGATCGACATGATCCGGAACCGGCGTGACATGATGCTTGTAGCCAAGGAAATATTCGCCGTGAGTCGGTACGCCATAGCAGGCTACCCTTTGACCGGCTTTTACATGCGTTACGTCTTTGCCCACGGATTGGACGATTCCCGTAGCGCTGTATCCCAGGAAGACGTCGGACTGCGCCCAGCCGAGCACCATTAGCTCCGTACCGGTGCTCATCGCCGAATAATCCGTTTTAACGAGCACGGACTGATCCGTCACCTCGGGAATGGGAATATCGACGATCGTTAATTTGCCGTTCAAGCTTTTTGCTGATTTCATGGTTATCCCGCCTTCTGGTTTATGATTTAATGTACAAGTCAACAACATTCATATGAACATCCATAATACTAATGTATATGTAATGCACATCTTCATCATAAGCGGATCGTTTTACGCTGTCAACCCGTTTTTTCTCTATCCGTCCTCATTCCCCTCTATTGAAAAAGCGGTTATACTAAGTGTTATACATTACAGCTAATGTACACTTGATTGTTTAAGGGGATTCGCATGAAAAATAAAGTTAGCCGCAAAACCTTTCAAGACCGGCTGGACGACATGGTCCGTCAGCTGCGTCAAGATATATCGAGCGGCCGTTATGCCGCAGGCAGCTTTCTTCCCTCCGAAAGCGCGCTGGCCGAGCAATTCCGGCTGAGCAATAAATCCGTCAGGAAAGGCTTGGAGCAGCTGGTGGAGGAAGGCGCGATCGTCAAAATAAACCGGGTCGGCAACCGGGTCGCCGAACATGCCCGGCAGTTGAAAACCGTCGTCACGCTCGGCTGCGCCTCTTCGATCGAACGCGATTTCGAGCTGGCCAAGCTGCTTGACGATTTCCAAAAGCTTCACCCTTGGATCGAAGTGAAAACGATCAATTATGCTGCGGAGACGTCCTCGGGTCCTCACAGCTTTGTAAAAATGGCTCGCGCCTATTTGGAAGCCGGGCTGATCGACGTTATGACGTTAAACCAGAACAACCTTCAGGAAATGTTCGAGCAGAACGCCCATGATTGCCTGGAGCCGCTGGAGCCTCCCGCTGACGTGTATCCGTTCGTCGTATCGCCGGTTACGTTTGACGGTACGACTTACATGCAGCCTGTCAGCTTTTCGCCGGTCTTGCTTTGCTATAACCGGACCCACTTCCGCGATGCGGGATTGCCGGAGCCCGACAGCAGCTGGTCATGGAAGGAGCTTCGCCGCGTCGCCGAATCGATAGCCGTTCCGGAGGAAAGATACGGTTTCTACTTTTATCTGCTGTCGGAAAACCGCTGGCCGATATTTCTTATGCAGAGTGAGCCCGGGA
Organism: Paenibacillus contaminans; assembly: GCF_003285015.1. GTDB lineage: Bacteria > Bacillota > Bacilli > Paenibacillales > NBRC-103111 > Paenibacillus_V > Paenibacillus_V contaminans. Next base: position 13,646 of record NZ_QMFB01000059.1, read on the forward strand.
CCGGGCATAAGCCGGACGAGTCAACGGCTAACGGCTGGCTGAACGGCATCCGGCTGGTTCGCGATATTATTTCGGATCGGATCATGCCCGGATACCTTACCGAAAGCAGCGACGACGTCAATCAGCTGTTTTTGCAGGGAACCGTCTCGATGATTCTATCCAGCTATTTCAGTATGAACGAATTCAAGCACACCGACATCGATTACGATATTTCGCCGCTGCCGGTTCTCAACCGTTCCGCTTCGCTGATGGTCATAATCGGCCTGGTCGTCAGCCGTAACGCCAAAAACAAAGAAGCCGCCAAGCTGCTCGTATCGTATTTCGCATCCCATAGGGCTCAGCAGCTTATCCGCGATCTGACGACAAGCCTTCCCGTAATCAAATCGATTGCGGAAGGAGCGCCGTCCCCGGAGGCTCCCCCTTTGAACAGGCCGCCGCATGAGGCCATGTTCCGCGAGCTTTTCCCTTCGTTCCGGCTGCACAGGGATTTGAACCTGTCCGTCGCGGATCAGCTCTCGCTGCGCAGCGTGCTCAAGCGCTACTGGTCCGGAATGAACGACGAGGCGTCCCTTCTGGAGCAAATTGCCGTACTTAACCGCGAGAAATGACGCCATCCTGCAGTTTACGTTATGCAAGTAGTGGCGGACTGCTTTTACGATCCGACTCGTCCGCTTCGCCGGCTAAGCAAACAAAAAAGAAGCTTTCATATCCGCTAAAACAGTGGATACGAAAGCTTCTTTTAACAAGTGCGGCTGCGCTGTTCCGCTTTTTTGCTTCCGGCGCAGCCTCGTAAATATTCGCCTATTATCTGCTATGCGTAAATATGAGGATTTTGACGGCGGCACTCTTCCATCACGGCCATTTGCTGACGAACCTGCTGCGGCGTTACCTCTAGCGGCGCACCTTCGGAGAGCGTCCGGTACAGCATGCCGTACAATTGCTGCGTCATGAAGCCGAACGAATTCGTGCCTTCCGCCGGTTCCCATTTATGCTCGTGCCAGGTCAGCGTTTCGCTGCAGTATGCAGGCGTGCCGTCCGGCTTGAACAGCGGCGTGCGAACCAGCTCCTGCTCCGGCGCCTCCTCCGGAATGAAATATTTCCATTCGAGACCTGCGGAGTTGCCCTTCAAACCGCCGTTCGTGCCTTGAATGACGAATTGCGGGCGCGGATATGCGCTGCAGGAAGAAATTTCGAGGTCAATCGTCGGACGGCCTTGTCCGCGCATGATGATTTTCACATAATCTTCGGCATCGCCGAACGTATTGGCCCGGTCCATGATGCAAGTGATTTGCGGCATGATATCCGTTCCGAACAACTGAAGCGCCTGGTCGACCGGATGCGGGCCCGTATTCATAAGATTGCCGCCGTTATTCGATTGCAGCGTCTGCCAATCCCATCTGCGCCCGAAGTAATTGTTCGTGAAATCGACTTGTACGATACGTCCCAGCACGCCCGACTCGATGATGGATCGGATTTGCGAAAATGCAGGCATATAACGCGATTGTTGAAACACGGCCAATACTTTGCCGTTGCGTTCGGAAGCTTCGATCAGACGGTCCACTTCCTCAGCGGTTTTGGCCAGCGGCTTCTCGCAAAGCACGTTAACCCCTTTATTCAGCAGATCGAGGGTAATCGGAAAATGAAGATCGCTCGGCGAAGCGTTAACGACCAGATCCAGCTCTTCGTTTGCAACCATTTCCTCGTATGTGGCGTATGCCTTGCATTCGAATTCCTTCTCGGCGCGCTCCCGGCGGTCAGGCAAGCCGTCTGCGACTGCGACAATACGGTAGTTGTCCTTCATGCCCGTCAGGTTTGCCGCGTGAATGTCCCGTCCGCTTCTTCCTTGTCCGATAATACCCACTCTGATCAACTTGCTCATTTCGAACTCCACCTCTTATCGTTATGTGTAGGCTGTCGCTTCTAAAACGTTTTCTTGCATAGCCATACTATAACGCGAGGGGTGCGTTAAAGACTTGCACTTTTTATTCAAATAATTGCATTATTTTTCGCTTGAAAAAAGCTTGTTTAACAAAAAGGCGTGATTTCGGGATCGGGCGCGTACGACAACGATTTTTTGTAAGCGGTCGGCGTCAGTCCCGTCTTCTTCTTAAACGTACGGATAAAATGGCTCAAATGATGAAAACCGACCTCGTAACAAATATCCGTCATGGAAAGCTGATCGCCGATGATCAGCTCCTTCGCCCGCTCGATTCTTGTTTCGTGGAGCCTTTCGATAAAAGCCGTACCGGTCGTGCGTTTAAACTGATGGCTGAAATAGGCGGGAGCCATATTGGCGAGCTCCGCTCCTTGCTCGAGCGTAATGTCCTTCATGTAGTTTTCCGCTATATATTTAATCACCTGGTCAAAATGCGTCTGCTTCAGACGGTTGGCACGACCTTCCCTGCTGTTCCGGTCCTGCTTTCCGAGCTCCCGGTCCATCAGTTGCAGCAGCTTGACGAGATTGAGTTGGATGGAAAACTCATAGCCTTTTTCCTTATGCTTCAGCTCGTCGGCAATATCGAGCAGAAGCTGCTCGACCAGAAGCTGCTTCTCCGGCGAAAAATGAAGCCAAGTACCGCGCAAGTTCGCCGTCTGTCCCTCAATCGGAGCTTCGCTCGACGGTTTCTCGTCGTCCGGATTGGCATTGCTACCGGCATTCATCCACGCCATAACCGTTTGAGTAAAGCCGGCCAGCTTTTCGTTAACCAGCACCGGTAAAAAATCGATCATCACGATGTCGGCGTCATGTCCGTCGGTGTTTACGCTGTGCTCGACCCATGGTGGGATCATGAACAGATCGCCCTTGGAAATGACCAAATCCCGGTCGCAATAAAAATGGCGGCAGCTTCCGCGCATGACATATATCAATTGCACGTAGTCATGCATATGAACGTCTTGTTTTCTTTTGGGGTAGTTGCCGAAATGAAATTTAAACGGAAACCGCTCTTCCATGAAAGTCTTATACTTCATTACCTGCACGCTCAATGCCGCTTCCCCCGTTCGCGGCCGCTCACCGCATAAAGCGAAAAGCCGGCCGGTTATATCGCGATTACCTCCATTGTAAACGAATTCCGCGATACGTACACAAGTTTTTGCACAATGGCGCCGCAATCGCGCAGCGGCTACGAAGGATTCGTCATGCTGCGGTATTCGTCCACGAACCTCTTGGCGATCTTATACGAATCGCTATCTTTCATGCGTCCGAGCTTACGCTCCGCTTCGCCGATCGCTTGTGAAGCTTCCTTCGTATCTCCCTGCAAATAGGCGGCTTTGGCGACATCCTTCCACGCTTTTACGATGACAAGCTCGGATTCGAGCAGCCCGATCAGCTCACGGCACCGTTCGTACGCTCCGATACTTGCGAAGCTCCCGATAACGCCTCCCCCGTCTTCGGTCGGACCGGCCAAATAGCTCTCTTTATCGTATAAAACGAAACCATCAGGCAGCGAGTTTGTCAATTCGACCAGCTTTCCGAATATCCGATCCGCCAGCTTCGTTTCGCCGAAACGTTCGGCGTGTACCGCAGCCCGCTCATAAATCGAAACATAATACGGCCAATAATATTCGGAGGACTGCAAGAGCGGTTCCTTCTTTATCATGTCCGCGAGCCTCAATCCCCCTTCAACGTCCCCTGCTTTGAAAAACGCGGAGGTCATTATCCTAACGAGGCTAATCCGGTCTGCAGCATGATCGATCGTCTTCAAAATGTCGACGCAGCGCAGCAGCAGGTCGCCCGCTTGCCCGTTCTTTCCGTCTTCGGCGTACCGCTCCGCGATTTTCGCCCATGCGGAGGCTTTGTAGAATGCATCATCGATTGTCTCGACTGTCCGCTCCGCTTCGTCATATTCTCCGATTGCGGCATATGCGTCTGCTGCGTTAAAGCGAATATTGCGTTTCAGCTCCACTGATATCCAGCTTCCGGAAGCTTCCAAAGCACGATCCAGTCCCGCCAAAGCCGATGTTTGCTCCTTGGCATCGTTTCGTGCCTCCTGCGCGCGAACCGCGATCCGTTCGATCGTTTCCATGACGGAACGATAAGCCGAGTTTTCATCTATGGCAGGGGTTTGAAATGCCCGCTTGCTTCCTTCCTCTTCGCGTTCCCCGCTAGCTTGCACAATAAGCGCTTGTTCCGCCCCGTTCGGCGCCGCTGCTTTTAATGAGAGTTCCCCGCCTGTTTCGGCCTTGCAGCCGGCGATCAGCACAAAGAATAGCAACACAACCGCTTGCGTCCGCTTCACCGTATCTCCTCCGCTATTCATAGGATAATGCGTTCCGAATTTTAGACGCAGGCGTAGGGATTTTCGTTGCAGAAAACGTCGGCGGAATATAAAAACGGCAAGTTGTGAAAAAAGGGAGTAATCATGCAAGGATAAACGGCTTCCGATTTAAGGCTGGTGCAACTGCCAAAAAGGGTTATTCAGACCTGTGTGCTTCCCGAAGGAGCTCTGATTAGTTGAAAAAACCGCCTTGCGGCGGCTTTGATGTGCGATATACGTTTGTTCGTTTGACGAAAAATCCTCGCTAGTCGCTTGCATGCGGGCTGCAGTCCGATTTGCCCGCTTGGAATCAAGTACCGCTTCCTTTCCCCGCCTCTAGTCCAAAAACGCCTGCTTGCAGCGGGTATTTTGCTCGGCACACCGGTGAATCCGTTCTCCAAGCCGGCAAAATCGGACTCCAGCGTAAGACGAACCTCGATACCATCCTGCAAACGGGCTTTTTCGGACTACAGACCGACTGCCCCTTCTAAAGCACCTTCATCCTTATGCCCGATACTTCGCGCCCGCACTGTCTTGCACCGCTCCCGGAACCGCTTTGCCCGGCCAGAAGGCCCATTTCCCAAGCAGCACCGTGATCGCCGGGACAAGAAACGGCCGAACGACGAACGTATCGAGCAGAATGCCGATCGCCGTTACCGTTCCGAACTGTACAAGCACCTGAATCGGCAGCGTTGCAAGCACCGCGAACGTGCCGGCCAGAATCAGTCCGGCCGATGTGATGACCGAGCTCGTTTCGCTTACGCCTTGCGCAATCGCATCGCGAAGCGGCATAAACTTGCGTTTTTGCCAGATGCTCGAAATCATGAAGATGTTATAGTCTTCGCCGAGCGCGACCAGAAAGACGAATGCATACAAGGGGATGAAGCCTTGAATAGCCGAAGCCCCCATTACCTCGTGCAAAATGAACCAGCCTGCGCCAAGCGCGGAGAAGTAGGAAAGAACGACCGTTGCGATCAAGTAAAACGTCGCGACAATAGAACGCAGGTACGCAACCAGCAGCAAGGCGATCAAGCCGATTACGATTGGCATGACGACCTTCTCGTCGCGTTCGTTAAGCTCACGGGTATCGTACTGGACGGCCGTTTGGCCGCCTACCCACACTTTCTCGCCGTCAATACCTGCCTTCTGAAGAGCGGCGGCTGCGGTTTCGCGAACGACCGGAATACGATCCATCGCTTCGTTGGAGTACGGATCGACATTAAACTCAAGTTCGTATGCTTCCAGCTGCTTGTTCGCCGAGCCTTGTACGGGACCTGTCACGTTGACCGCAAAAGGCAGCTTCGCAAGCTCTTCCTTCACTGTCGTCTGTTTCCCGTTCGCATCCACGATTACCTTAACGGGCGCCAATGTTCCCGGCGTAAAATGATCGGATATTAAAGCGAATCCCTCCCGCGAAGGAATATCCTCCGGGAAAGACTGCAGCGTATTAAACGTATATTTCGTAGTTCCCGAGTAAACGGCCAAACCGCCGAGCAACAGAACGCAAACGATTAATATTTGCCACGGCCTGCGGACTACGAATTTGCCTAGCGCCTGACTGAACCGGCCCACGCTTTGCTGCCGTTTCGCAGGTTTATTTTTGCGCTTCGCGAGCTCCTCCGCCATTTGCGGCGTGCGCGGGACAAATGGATAAAACGAAACGCGGCCGAAAATCGCAAGCAGCGCCGGTACAAGCGTCAAGCTCGCAAGTCCCATGATAAGTATAGATAGCGAGAAAGGTGCGGCAAAACGCTGATAGACGCCATATTTGGCAAACATGAGCACAAACAGCGAGATGACGACCGTAAGCCCGCTCATGGCTACCGCTCCCGAAGAGCCGCCGAGCGCCAAACGCATCGCACGATACCGGTCCTGTTCCTCCAAAAGCAGCTGCCTGTATTTCGCAACGATAAAGAGACAATAGTCCGTGCCGGCTCCGAAAAGCAGTACAGTCATGATGGAAACCGCCTGGCTGTCGATTTCAATCGCGCCCGAATCCGCAAGAGCGCCGAGCAGCGGGCTTACGAGTCCGTAGGCGAAGCCGACGCCGATCAGCGGTACGATCGCCAATATCGGAGAACGGTACAACAGGATAAGAAGGATGAGTACAAGCAAAACCGTCGCGAGCAAAAGCGAAACATCCGCTTTCTTGAACAACGCGGAAGCATCGACCGAGATGCCGGCGGGACCGGTCATACGGGCATGCAGCTTTTGTTCGTCCAAGCCGCTTGCGGAATCGAAAGGATTCGAGCCTATGATGGCGGAAGCCCGTTCCTCCACTGCTGCAAAACTTTCCTTCAGCTTCTCCGAAGGCGTTTCTTCCTCGAAAAAGATCGGTGCGACGAGCGTCGTGCCGTCCTTCGAAACTTGTGCCTGAAGCGCAGGGAGCGGCAGCTTATGCAAGGGCGGCACCGCCTTCTGATTTTCAAGCGGCTTTTCCTCCAAGTCCTTGGCCAGCTTCTGCACGGCTGCGAGGTCTTCCTGAACAAGTCCCGAAGGGCGATACCAGACGACAAGCGCCGGCAACCCGGAATCGCTGGTGAATTCGCTGCGCGCCAAAGCATCCGCCTGCATGGAGGCCATCGAAGCGGGCAAGTTTTGCGCGGCATTATTTACCGTTTGATTGACTCCCGGCAGCACGGCCGATAAAACGGCAGTTAATACAATCCAAAAAACAACGGTCACCCATTTCGATTTCGGACCGGCCACAAGCCGGCCGTATCGGGTCAAAAACGATTCTTTCTCCATTTCGTGTCATCCCCCTGAATAAGAAATAACTGTGTACACAATTATATATACCAGTCGGTTAATTTACAAGCGACATTATTTTTAAGCGGCGCCGTCTATGTTATAATCAAATTCTAGTTTTTTATCGCTTTCGTCCGGAGGTGAAACGATGACTACCAATCCGAAACGATCGCCCGGCAGACCTGCCGCCGACACGTCGAACGAGCCGGTTGCCGGGGCAATTCTCAACCACGCATCCTTGTTATTTATGGAATACGGCTATGACGGCGTTTCGATCAGCGACGTTGCGGCCGCTTCCGGCGTCACGAAAGCGTCCGTTTATTATTATTATGCCTCGAAATCCGAGCTTTTCGTCGCTTCGATAACCCATAAGCTCGGGCGGATCATCCCCCATATCGCGCTCGTGCTGCAGCGCGACGAGCCGCTTAAGGATCGAATGAAGCTGATGGCGGAATTGTACTTGAAAAACGCGCGAATGGATTTCGAAGGCATGCTGATGAAGGCGATCCACTCCCTTTCAGTCGAGCAATTGCAAACGATCCGGGCGGCAGAACGTAAAATTTACGAAACGATTGCGGTAGAGCTCGATGCGGCGAACCGCCGCGAAGAAATTTTTACGCAGGATCCGGTTTTGGCGGCGCACGCCTTTACTGCGATGCTTACAATCGGCGACATCCGCTATGCCGAGCACCACGGCCTCTTCGATTCGCCGCGCGAAGCTGCAGACCGGATTGTCGAGCTGTTTTGGCGCGGTATTCACATCTAAACCCACAAGATAAACAGCTGCGCGGTCCTTTAAAGGAAAACCTATACATTCTTATCTTTACAAATAAAGGAGAACCTATGCTCACATTACCCGCAGCATACCTCGAACGAACCCGCGCACTGCTCGGAGAGGAAGCCGAACCGTTCCTTGCCTCATACGGGCTGCCGCGCACACAGGGTCTGCGATTGAATTCATCCAAGCTGGAAACGGACTCCGATACGTTCGACGCCATCCGCGCCATGTTCCAGCTCGAGGCGGTGCCATGGTGTCCGACCGGCTTTTACTACGAAGAACCTAACCGGCCCGGCAAGCATCCATATCATGCCGCAGGCCTATATTACATTCAGGAGCCTTCCGCAATGTCCGCCGTAGAATTGCTGGATCCGCAACCTGGCGACGTCGTGCTCGATTTGGCGGCTGCCCCTGGAGGGAAAACGACGCAAATTGCCGCGAAAATGGGCGGCCGCGGGCTGCTTATCGCGAATGAAATTCATCCCGGCCGGGCAAAAATACTTGCCGAAAACGTAGAACGGATGGGCATTGCAAATGCGGTAGTGTTGAACGCCGCACCCGATCAATTAGCCGGCCGCTTCCCCTCCTTCTTCGATAAAATCATGCTGGACGCCCCGTGCTCGGGCGAAGGCATGTTCCGCAAAGACCCGGATGCGATCGGCGAATGGTCGCCCGCTCATGTTACGATGTGCGCTGCCAGACAATCGGATATTTTGCGCCAGGCCGTCGCCATGCTTAAGCCGGGCGGGATGCTTGCCTACTCCACCTGCACGTTTAACCGCGAAGAAAACGAACAAACCGTCGATGCGATTGCTCTATCGTTCCCCGAGCTGGAAATTGTCCGAACGGAGCGCATTTGGCCGCATAAACATAAAGGCGAGGGGCATTTTGTCGCTTTGCTGCGAAAAACGGACGACGCCGGCATTGCCCGCTCTAATGATTCTAAACATATCGGAGGAAAAGAGCGATCGGCGAAAGCCGGCGGCAGCCAGCTGTCCGCCGCCGGAGCTTGGACGCTTTTTCGCGATTTCGCGTCGGCGTCGCTGCCCGCTTCCGCCCGAATCACAAGAATTGTTGATTCCGAAGGCGAGCCGCTCCTGTTCGGCGATCAGCTTTATTTCTTGCCGCATACGGATGGTTGCACCTTTCGTTCCGGCGATCTGAAGGGCTTAAAATCGCCGCGGCCAGGGCTTCATCTCGCAACGATCAAGAAAAACCGCATCGAGCCAGCCCATGCTTACGCGATGGCCATGCCCCGCATGTCAGCCTGTGACGGCGTCGTTTCGCTGCCGGCGGCAGATCCGGGAGTGACCGCGTTTCTGAAAGGCGAAACGCTGACCGCGGAACAAGGTATGCGAAACGGCTGGACTTTCGTAACGGTGGACGGATATCCGCTGGGCTTCGGCAAAACGAGCGAAGGTCAAATCAAAAATCATTATCCCAAGGGGCTCCGTACCTTAGGACAAGGATAATCGGCTGTGCAGTCCTCAAAGGATTAACGCGAGATTCGGCTGATGTTAAATAAGGGCCGCATGCAGATACGTGCATGCGGCCCTTATGCGATGCGAAAGGAAAATCAATGAAGCTGCTCGGTTTCAAAAAGGATCTCGTCAAACGGCTTGTTGTGATACAGCATCGTTAAGCTGATTGATTGATACTCCTTCTCTTTATCGAGCTCCCGAAGCAATTGCGCGGCAATCCGTTCATGATCCTTGTGGGCGTCAAGCTCGCGAAAATCGATAAAACCGCTCAATTGCCTGCTGCTAATATCGACGGTAGCCGTTCCGATCGGCAACCCGCCTTTGGACTGCTCATAAATTTCGTACGTCAGCGTGTCCCCGTCATCGCGGCCGAGCACGACCGTATACGTTTCGTCATCAAAATCGTCAGCGGAAAAATCGGTCTCCGGAAAATCGGGATCCTCCGCCAGCTCCCCCATCATCGCCGCATCGTCGATCAAATCGTCATGCATCAGCTCAACGGTCTCGATAATTTCCCCGTCGAACCAGTGATTGATGACGAAAATGTCGATCTCGTTCTCGTCGAAATCCGATACGAGCAGCTCCGTCACATGATCGATTTCGATCTCCGTCGGATCGGACGCCCAGCGTATTTCGCCGTCGACCTCGTGGCTGGCAACGACCGCTTCCACTAAAGCGATCGTTTCCTTCTTTTTGTTAAAAACGCCGTACTCGATTCGGCTGCGGCCCTCGCCCGTTACGGCGAGCTCGTAATAAACCGGCTCTTCGGATCGTTCGCCGGACAATTCCGTTTCGTCCGATAACATTTCGAAACGGTCGCGATCCTCGACCGCTTCATCCCCCGCGTAAAAATCGTCATCCACCCAATCATAATCGTAATCGTCTGTCGAAACGATATGATCGTACAGGCTATAAGTCACGATCACCTCGCACGAGGTTGCGCGCAGCGAATGTATCGTGTCTTGAATATACTGCTGTACGAAAGCTTCTACCTGCTGCTTTCCGCCTTCCGGCAGCGATCTTTTTTCCAGCTGGACGGAGCCGGAAATGCGGTCGCCGTCACGATATACAAGCGTTATCGTCCCTGCAAAACGGCCGTTCACAAGGATGTCGCTCACTTCCCCGCCCGCCGTTCTCATTTCGGGACGCAGCCTGATTGACGCCATTTTTATCCCCTCCGCTTCTGGGCTTTCGAATCCTTTCTTACATTTCCCTATTTTCGCCCAAAATATATGCCTAAGGGCGTCCGTCCAATCGAAAGGCGGCATTCGCCATACTATAAAAGTAGACCGATGGCAAATGCGGATGAGCGATCATCCCCCCCTGTACAGCAGCCCGCTGTCGGAACACTTGCTCATCAAGGAGGCGACCCCATGTCTGCAGGAGTTGGCGGATTATTTACGTCGACGGGAACTATTCTCGTACTATTCATCTTGCTGGTAATTGTGAGCTGCGCTTGCCTCTTCTAACAAACGTTAAACGAACCGCATAAAACCTCGCAGCAGCCGATCAAAAACGTAGTCCGAATCGTACCTGCAGCCGTCCCAGCGACCGCAGCATGATTTTCCGGAAACAAGGATTAACAGCTATGTCTCCCTTACGCCGGCGTTTAACGGGAAATCGAACAATCAGCGGAGATAAACTTTCTATGATTTGACGCAAAAAGGATTGCCCGACGAGGGGGCAATCCTTTTTACATATAACCGTATTATACCAAGCAATATTCGCGCAGCGCAGCGCTTACGCCATCCTTATTGTTCGAAGCGGTTACAGCGTCCGCGCTGCTTTTGACCGCCTCGGGCGAGTTGTCCATCGCAATGCCGAGCCCGGCGAATTCGATCATTTCCACATCGTTGAAATAGTTACCGATCGCCATAATATGCTCGCGGTCGATTCGAAGCGAGCCGGCCAGCTCGCGCAGCGCGTTCCCCTTCGTCGATTCGGGATGCATGATATCCGCAAAATGGTCGCCGCTCCGGATAATCGAAAGCGGGCAGCCGATGACGGGATATTCGCGTTCCAGCTTGTCGATCTCCTCCCGCTCGCCGAAAATGGACATTTTTACGATCCCTTGATCGATAGCCATTACATCGGAAACAAGCTTCGGCGTCATCAAATATTTGCCGTACATGGCGCGCGTCTCTTCGGTCAGCTTCTCGACGTACATGTCCATAGGCGGACAAATGTCGAAATGGATGTTGTTATTGCGGCAATAGCTGATGACGGGCTCCGCCTGCCGTACCGTAAACGCATATTCGTGAATGATGCTGCGGTCCCGGGAATTTACCGTAGCCCCGCCGTTATGGGAAATCATAACGCCTTCAAGGCCAAGCTGGTCCATAATCGGCATCGTGTTAAGCGGACTTCTGCCGGTGCAAAGTACGATAAGCGCTCCCGCTTCGCTGACGGCCCTTACCGCATCCTTCGTCGCATCGGTCAGTTTGTAATCGTCGTTAAGCAGCGTACCGTCAACGTCAAGCGCAATCAGTTTATATGGCATCGTTTTTCCCTCCAAGTCCTCCCATGTTAGCGTCCTTCCTTGAGCGCCTCCAGCTCCGTCTCCGTAAGCTCGCGATATTGACCCGCAGTCAGCCCGGGATCCAGCGTCAACGGTCCCATTGTCAGCCTCTTCAAAAAAACGACTTTTTTGCCGACTGCCTGAAACATTCGCTTCACCTGATGAAACTTGCCTTCCATGATGGTCAGCTCGATTTCCGAGCGAACGGGCGTATTCGTTTCCTCCGTCTTCAAAACCTTAAGCTCTGCGGGCATCGTCACATAACCGTCATCCAGCGTGACCCCTTGGCGAAACGCTGCCGCATCGCCGTCCCCTACAGCTTCGGGTCCTTCTACGATGGCGAAATACGTTTTGGGGACATGCTTTTTCGGCGAAAGCAAATTATGGGCCAGCTTGCCATCATTCGATAGAAGCAGCAAGCCCTCGGTATCCTTATCGAGACGGCCGACCGGAAACATGTCGAAATGGCCGTATGATTCGTCGAGCAGATCCAGCACCGTTCGGTCTCTCGTGTCTTCCGTCGCGGAAACGACGCCCTGCGGTTTGTTCAGCATCAAATATACAAACTCGCGAAAAAGCGCCGATTCGCCATCAACCGTAATGCGGTCGATTTCGGGATTCACCTGCAGGCCGCTGTCCTTGGCGATTTTGCCGTTCACCTCGACGATTCCCCGCTTCACCAGGTTTTTGATTTCGCTTCGGGTGCCGAAGCCGGTATGCGCGAGAATTTTATCGAGTCTTTGCGTCTTCTTCATGGACTCCACCTCCAACCCGCCGGATATTCGTTTTTCAGCATGCCGTCCTGCCATTTGCCCCAGCCGACCGGAAAGCCGTCCACGCAAACCAGGCAGTAGCCTTTTAACGTCACCGAGTTATTTTTAACGGCGATTGCGCCGGGTTCCAGCTCCAGCGTTTCCCCTTTCAGGTAACGCACCGCTTGCGCATAGGCCGCCGGATTCGCCATGCCGAAATTCAGGCAGCGGAGCGCCTGCTCCGCATACAGCCCCATCGCCAGCGCGTGCGACGGCTCGAAGCGGCCCCTCCGCAAGGCGCCGGCATACCAGCCGGGGCGCGCGACCTTCAGGCCGGCCAAGTCCGGCAGCACCTCCGGCGCCAAATACAGATGCTCGCCGAAAACGACCGGCACGCCCGGCAGGGGGGCGGTCAGCTGCTCGCGAGCGAACTGCAGCCATGGCGCCATGTCCGGCCCGGTCGGCGCCGCCGTGCGGCCGTTCGCGCGGCTCGCGCCTTGCGCCTGCGGCGCGCGGCCTTTGCCGCCGCCGCGCTC
>NZ_QMFB01000006.1 GCF_003285015.1 Paenibacillus contaminans
ACCATTTCATGATGCGTGGCCCCCTCCTTGCTGCATAAAAAGGTACTTTCTAAACAGTCTGAAAAACCCCAGGTAATTTGAAACGATTAATCGAATTTAGGTATTTTCGATGTTATTAGATGTATGTTTTCCATCAAAATCGATAAATCTGCTATATTCTCAAAAAATAACTGGATGTTTTCCATTTCGCATGGTGGCGAAATGGCTAGATTACATTGGTCAGACAAATCACATGCAATGAAAACGTAGATTCAGAGTAACCGTCAAAGCTATTCGATGTTTACGATTTCGAGGCACGCAAAAAAAATCCGCCGCAGGCTCCGAACCTAACGGCGGGTTTCTCAATGTTCGTCTGAATTTTCGGGTTCGGTCCATCCAGCGCATTCGGACCTAAAATCACTCATTCTGCTCAGGAATGCACCATAACCTCGACTTGTTGCGGGCGGTAAGTCGCCAGCAGCTTGCCGCTGTGATCGGCAGCAAACATAACGGTGCGCTCGCTTTCCAGCGTAAACGAATAGGTTGTGTTCGTAGCCGGATTTGTTACGCGAATATCGGCATTTTCGCCAAATTCGGAGACGAAAATAAACAATTCGCCGTCGGCGAAGCTCAGCTTGCGGCCGTACACGCCCGGCAATTCGCCGCCTTGCTCCCAAAGCAGCTCGGGTGCGACGCCGGCTTTTTTGATCGCATGCCGGTACAATGAGGCGATCGCATCCGTACGATCGTTCATTTCGACCGGCAATCCGCACCAGAGAAGCGTCCCTTTACCGAGCTTCACTTTTCGCAATGCCGAGCCGCCAGAAGCAGCTGTTCCAATTGCAACCGCCGTTTTCTCAACAGCGGCAATTTCCTCGCCGGTTGTCGTTTTCCCTGCAGCTGCGGCATTCCCCATAGCCGCTATGCTCTCGCCGGCCGCCGCTTGCGCCGTCTCCTTCGACAGCATGGCGATTTTGCGCTCCCCGTAAGAGAGCCGCAGATGCTCACCATCGAGCACGAGCCTTTCTTCGCGCAGCACGTTGCCGAGCTTGCGGGCTCCAAGCATCTCATCCAGACGGCCGCTTCGGTGCCAGTACTCGTCCAAGCCGATCGGTCCTGTAAAAAGCAGTGTCGTTTCATGGGCCGCGACATGGTCGAGCAGCTGGTTCATGGCCGCATCGCTAAAATTATGGGCGCTCGGCACAATGATCAATTTGGCCGGCTGATCGTTCAGCGCCTGCAGCTGGTATTCGCCCATGGCCCGGAAAGGAACGTTGAGCTCGTACGCAAGCACCCGCGTGGCGCGGCTTGTCGCTTCGACGGCGAAGGAGCGATTGGATAAGTCGTTCGAATAAGGGAAGATCATCACGATATCTTCCAGCTTGCGTCCGGCGAACAAGTCGCGAATTTGCTCCATAAACCGGCCGAAATCGTAGGAGACATCCGCTTCCGGTTTTTCCGTGCCGTCCGCGCGCAGCGCCCCGATATTCGATTCGTTGACGTTGTTCATGAAGTAATTCGTATTCCACAGCCACTGTACCGCGCCTGCGCCGCCGGTGGAAAATGCGTATGCGTATTTGCGCTCCAGGATGTTGCGCAGCTCTTCCTCGCTCCGCTTGGCCATCCCGTCCGGCGTTTCCACATACATGATGCCCGTTTCCTGGATCACATTCGGCTTGTTCGGCGTTTTGGCAAAAATGCCGTCCCACACGAGCTGGTCCATCTGCCACCAGGAATGGTTCGTCGTATAATCCGCCGCCTGCTCGTAGAAAAACGGGGACGGACGCTGAGCGTTTAACCCTTCGTCTTGCCCGATCGTAATAAGCTGATGCGGAGCAACAGATCGAATCGCTTCATTTAAATCGTTCGCCCAACGGTTCAGCATGTCCATCGAAAACAGCGAGTAATCCAGCCAGCGCGTTCCTTTTTTGCCGGAATGCATGTCTTGGATGTCCGCGTTAATGTCGGTCGGTTCCGGCGGCGTAATGGAATTGAAATCGGGAAGCATAGCCGGCGACATTCCCCAACGCTCCTGCAGCACGCGAATCGAGCCGTGGCGCTGCTTCAGCCATTCCCGGTAAGCCGCTTTTTCGAAAGGATCGTGCGAGCTGCGCGGGCCTTTGGAGAAAATTCGCTTCGGATCGAACATCGACGGCTCGTTGATCAAATCCCAATGGACGTTCGACGTATGCACATGGCGCGAAACGATCGATAAAATATAACGCTTCTGCGCTTCGACGCTGCGCGGATCGAGATACGGATTCAACCCTTCCCATAGCTCAGGCGTAAACGAAAAAAAGTTAAAAGTCAGCTCCAGGTCGTGCTTTTTCGCCGTCAATACGAAGGCGTCGATCGCCCGCAGCACTTCCTCCGAAGGATGGCCGTCGAGCAGCATAATATTCCGGTACCCGGTCCAAATGCCTGTGCGAATATAGTTGATGCCCGCTTTTTTCATCGCCGCCATGTCGCGGTCCCATACGGCCACATTCGGCAAAAAGACGAAGTTGCGCGCCACGTCGCTAGTCATATACGTCATGCCGACAAGTGGCAGCGGACGGCCGTTTTTGTGGAAATAGTCGCGGTCGCACGTCAGCGGCTCGCCTTCCTGCAGCAAACGCTCATCCCGGCACCAAATGCCTTGGCGTTGCGTTCTGCGTTCCCCGGTATTGGAAACAAGATCCGCCCGCATCGCGTAATGTCCTTCGATCAGATTCAAAGGCACGTTGATCGTAATCGATTGCAGGTTGGGGGAGTTTGCCAGGGTGTACGTTTGCTTCCATTCGGGAAGCGGCTCGCTGTTCGAATCTTTGCCGAAGGCAAGCTCCAGCGTCCATTCCGTGTTGGAACGTTCGCCATTATTTGCGGAGCGGCGCCCGAGCGTTTGCCATTGGAACGTAAATTTCGCCCGGTCGCCCGGATCGTAGCTGGCATAGCCGGGCTTCAGCCACATTTCCGTAACGCCGCGGGAGCAGTAGTCCGCCCATGCCAAAATCGCGTTTGCGCCTCCCACATCCCAAAATGCCGCCCGAAGCGGCTGATTGACGAACATCCACCGGCTTCCGGCATATACGCCGCGCGTATTTTCAAGCAGCACGACCGGAGCGCCGACTTCACGGCCTTCCTTGGAAATAGCTTTGACCAGCGGTTGGATATGGGCGTTCATCGGACCCAATGAACCCATTTCATGCGGCAATGACGTTTCTGTGGTCACATGCAGAATGAGGCTGCAGGTCGGTTCCAGCGTTAGCCCTTGAACAAAGGGCGCAAATATTGGATTGTCCGCCGCCGCTTCCAAACGTTCGAACGGATCGGCTTGGACAGGCATGGCTTCATGGATATGAAAATGCTGATGGTACGACGTTTGCTCGACCTCGCATGCCCACTTTCCGTCCTCGCGGTATACCGGAATGCGAAACGGGGCGCCGCCGATGCTGAGCAATGACCCGCCGCGTTCCATGTAGCTTGCGATGCTGTTCCAGCTGTCTTTTGGGAAGTACGGGGCGTGCAAATTGACGAAGCATCCGCCCTCCAGCCGGTCGAGCGCTTGAGCGAGCGAGTCGGCGCCGACAAGCTGCGCCTTTTCTCTAAGCATTTTAACGGATGCTTCGCCGATACGGTCTCCATGATAAGGAAAAGCGGGATCATAGAAAATAACGATGGATTTCATAACAGGTTGCTCCTTTCGTCCGATGCTCATACAGTCAAACACTATCATGCCCCTAACGGGAAAACTATAAAAAATACTATGGAAATGTCCAATAATTTATGGAGAAGGGAAGCCGGCCAGACCGGATTTCGGCGTTGTTTCGCTTTGCGGACATGTATGCTATATTCATTTTCGTAAAAGAATGAACATAATGTCGGCGGATACATCCGTCCGTTTTCGGAAAGGAGGGCGCGTTATCATGCGTCGTAAGGACGGCAAGCGATTTGTGAGCCTGCAGTACAAAATTTTGTTTTTTACGGTCATTTTAGTGCTGATTCCGCTGCTTGTTGTCGGCATTTTGTCTTATGTAAAGTCTTCGGAAATTATCCGCCAGAAGGTCAGCGTGTCCGATTTAAACACGGTGACGCAAATCGGGCAAAATCTCGAGTTCATGTTCGAGTACTTCCACGATACGTCGCTTTTCGTGATGCAATCGGGCGAGGTCAGGCAATTTTTGCGGATGAACGTCGAAGCCGATCCGGCCGCTTATAACGGGCAAAAATTAATAACGGAGCAGCTTCTGACAAACTTGCCGAATATGAAAGCGTTCGTGCAATCCATCCAGCTGCAAGGCATGAACGGCAGCAGGCTGAATGTGCGCGGCGCGGTTCGTCCGCTTCAGACGGAGCAGATTGCCGGCATTTTGGCGCGCAAGGGAGAGCCCCTCTGGTATTTGAACGAAATCGTTCTCGGCAACGGGGCGAAGAAGAAAGTGATCTCCTATGAAAGAGCGATCAAGGATATCAACAATATTTCCGTGACGCTCGGCGTTTTGCAAATGAATATGGATTTGGATGCGGTCAGCTCGCTCTTCGAAAGCCGGCAAAGCGGAGGGACGGACCACTTTTATTTGTTGAACGAGCGGAACGCTATCGTCGCTTCGACGGACGGGAACAGCGTCTCCGGATCCATTTCGGATATAATCGGCGCTCAACCGGCATTGGAGCAGCATCAAGGATACCGTGAGCTGACCATCGATCGTACGCCGTATTTGTTGACCTATGACCAAATCGAGCAGCTGCCTTGGCATATTCTTCATCTGGTGCCTGCAAAAGAGCTGCTCAAGGAAAATCAGGTCATTCCCCAAATCATCGTCATAACGACGATCATCAGCTTTTTCGTTTGCGCGGGGATGGCGTATTTGTTTTCGCGGCAAATCATTTTGCCGATCCGCAAGCTTCGCCGGTTGATGAGCCAGGTGGAAGGGGAAGACTTCACCGTCCGCATCGCGGCTTCGGGAAATGATGAAATCGCCCAATTGGGGCAAAGCTTTAATCACATGCTGGAGCGGCTTCGGGAAATGATCCGGGAAGTGTATACGGCACAAATCCATAAAAAAGAGGCCGAGCTGAAAGCTTTCCAAGCGCAAATCAATCCGCATTTTCTCTATAACACGCTGGATACGATCTATTGGATGAGCCGGATGGAGAAAGCGTTCGAGACGTCGGAGCTTGTGCAGGCTTTATCCAAATTGTTCCGTCTCAGCTTGAACAGCGGGAAGGAGCTCACGACGGTTCGGGCTGAAGTCGAGCATATTCGACATTATGTCGTCATTCAGCAAAAGCGATACGAGGACAGCATCGATTTTCAAATCGAGGTCGAAGAGGAAGCGCTCGATTGTCAAACGGTCAAGCTTGTCATTCAGCCGTTCGTTGAAAATGCCATCATTCACGGGATCGAGAAGAAGGGCGACTCCGGCGTCATACGCGTCGACATCAAACGAGAGGACGATCGCCTGGTTTACTACATAAGCGATACCGGCTATGGCGTCGATTTGGAGGAGGTAGAGCAATTGATGCGGGAAACGGGGAGCGACAATAAAGGATTCGCCGTCAAAAATATTAACGACCGGATTCAGCTGTATTTCGGCAAAACGTATGGCGTCGAGTTTATGAACGGCAAGGAAGGGACGGTCGTGAAGGTGATACAGCCATGGACGAAGGGGGAGAATGAAGATGATCAAGCTTTTGATCGTAGATGACGAGTCCATTATCCGCAAGGGCATCCGCACGTCCATCGATTGGTGGAAATTGGATGTGGATATCGTCGGCGAGGCGCGCAACGGAAAAGAAGCGCTGGAAGCGGTTCAGCAGCTGCTGCCGGATATCGTGGTGACCGACATTCGCATGCCGCATATGGACGGACTGGAATTTGCCCGGCATTTGAAGGAGCGGTTTCCGCAAACGAAGATCGTTATCTTGAGCGGTTATGACGATTTCGATTATGCCAGACAAGCGCTGAAAATCGGGGTAAACGAATATTTGATGAAGCCGGTCGGGGCCGCGGAGCTGGAGGCGCTCGTTCTTAAAATATCGGATGAAATCGCCCGGGAACGCAAAAAAATAGAAGAAGAACAAAGCAATCTCGATTTGATCCGCGAAAATTTTTCTTTTATTCAGCGCAAGTGGGTAAACCGTTTGTTAAAAGGCGCAAATAAGGACGGCGATGCAATTGTCGAACAAGCGGTTCAGATGAACGTATCGCTGGAAGGGCCGGAATATGCGGTACTGGTCGTCGACGTCGACGATTTTCGTCTAATAACGGAGCGCGCTTCCGATCGTGATAAAGAGTTAACCCTTTATGCGGTCGCCAATATTACGGAGGAAGTCCTTTCATCGGTGTTCTCCTGCACGGTATGCCAGAGCGATTTTGATTACATTAACGTATTGGTGAACGCCAATATGAAAAACAAACATCGTATGATCGAATGCTGCGAGGAAGTGCAGCGCTGCGTCGCCCGATATATGAAATTGTCCGTTACTATCGGCGTCGGCGCTTACGTGCGCGGGCTGGCGGACATCCCCGAGAGCGGCAAGCATGCGATATCCGCCATGCAAAGCAAAGTGTACCGCGGGAAGGGGCAAATTATCGTTTACGGGGAGTCGGAGTCCGGGAACGAGGTTAAGCAGGCGCTGCCGCTGCCCTCCGAGAACGATAAGGAATTGTTGGAATCGCTAAGCATCATGAATCAATCGAAAATCGACGAGCTGCTCGACGAGCGGTTTCATCAGTTTGCCCGATCGCATGTCCCTTATGAGCACATTAAGGCTCTAAGTTTGAAATGGGTGATTTTGGCGATGGCGCATTTGGAGCAGATGGGCGTTAATCCCGGCGAAAGCAAGCACGCGTTTTTGAATCCGTACGACGAAATTGAAAAGTACGAGACGACGGAAGATATACGGCGGTGGCTCGGCGATTTATTCGCCGCCTTCATCGAATCGATCGCCGCGTACAAAAATGTGCGGTTCAAACATATCGTCTCCGCTGCGATCAAATATATACAGGAGCATTATGCGGAAGATATCCGATTGGAGGATGTTTCGTCCCATGTTTTCGTGACGCCGAACTACTTCAGCCGAGTGTTCAAGGAAGAGACGGGGCAGCATTTTACGGAATGGCTGAATAAGTATCGCGTGGAAAAAGCGAAGTTATTGCTGAAGGACGTCGGCGCCAAAATTTATGAAGTGGCCGAGCGGGTCGGGTATAACGATTACAAATATTTCACGCATATTTTCAAAAAGGTTACGGGTTTGACCCCGAAAGAGTATCGAAACCGCATATAATCGGCAACAGGACAAATTAACGGATATTTTCATAGATATGTCTACTTTTTTGCGCGCTGAACTTTACTATACTCACCTTATACAACAAATGAACACCTACAAACGGCAAAGGGGAGTTGTGCGATGAAGAAAAGTTCCAAAGGATTAACGGCAACGCTGCTCGTTACAAGCTTGGCGCTGGTGGCTGCGGGCTGCGGCTCGAAAACCGGCACGGAAGCGGGAGGAGCGTCGGACAAGCCGAAAGCGAAAATCAAATTCATGCACATGTACGATAAAAATTCGGCACAGCCGAGCCATCAGGCGGACTTGATCGAGAAATTCAAAAAAGAGCATGCCGAAGTAACGTTCGACGAAGAAGTACAGTCTCATGACAGCTACGAAACGAAAATCAAAACATTGGCTGCCGCAAACGAGCTGCCGGACGTGTTTCTCGTTAAGCCGTCGATGGTTTCGACTTTCGTAGAAAACGGCTTGCTTCGCCCGCTGAACGATCAATTGGATAAAAATGCGTCCTGGAAAGACGGCTTCACCGAAGGCGTTTTGGATCCTTATACGGTCGAAGGCAAAACTTACGGCGTCCAAATGACCGGCGGACCTACGCATGTCATTTACTACAACAAAGACTTGGTTGCGAAAGCCGGATTCCCGGAATTCCCGAAAACGTGGAGCGATTTCGAAACGCTGATCAAGGAATTGAACAAACAAAACATTACGCCGATCGCGCTCGGCAATAAAGCGAAATGGGTCGTGAACTCCTCTTACATGAGTACGCTCGGGACCCGTTTTACCGGAACGGAATGGTTCAACAGCCTGATCGAAGGCAAGGGCGCGAAGTTTACGGATCCCGAATTCGTACAATCGTTGACCGCTTTGAAGGGGCTCGTGGATATCGGGGCTTTCAATAAGGATATGAACAGCATCGATAACAACCAGCAAAGAACGCTGTATTATAACGGCACAGCGGCGATGTTCATCGAGGGCTCCTGGGCGTCGAACGCTATTGAAACGGGCGGACCGAAAGACATCGTCGAGAAGACGGAGCTTGCGGTATTCCCGGCGATCGAAGGCGCCAAAGGCGAGCAAAACAGCGTCTCGGGCGGAGGCGGCTGGGCTTACGCGGTTAATGCCAAGGTCGATCCGGCCAAAATGGACGATATTCAAAAGCTGATCCAAAGCTTGACTGATTCCGAAGCTGCGAAGCTCGTCCTGAAATACGGAGACATTCCTTCCAGCAAGGTGGACAACATCGAAAGCATCGAACTGTCGCCGCTCAGCAAAAAGCTCGTGAAAATGCTCGAAACGACCAAATATTCGCCGATTTACGATACGCGCTTGTCCCCGGGCTTGACGGAGTCGATGAATACGACGATGCAAGAGCTGATGATCGGCAAATATACGCCGCAGCAAGCGGCGGAGGCTATGCAGAAAGAATACGAGAACGAAATGAAAAATTAATGCGAAGCTGTAGTCGAAATGCTGCCGGGCGTAATGCCCGGCAGATTAGCGTAAAGGAGGGAGCCTGATGAACGGTTCGACGG
Organism: Paenibacillus contaminans; assembly: GCF_003285015.1. Lineage (GTDB taxonomy): Bacteria > Bacillota > Bacilli > Paenibacillales > NBRC-103111 > Paenibacillus_V > Paenibacillus_V contaminans. The sequence continues at coordinate 8,787 of NZ_QMFB01000006.1, forward strand.
CTATCCGCCCTAAACGGATTACTTTTCTCACCTATTTGATGCCGAGCGTAATCCTGTTTGCCTTCATGGTGCTCGTTCCGGTCGTTTTGGCTGTACGGTACAGCTTCTTTAAATGGTCGGGCGGCCCCAAGATGCAATTTATCGGGCTGGATAATTACCGGAACTTGCTGGTGGACAGCAATTTCTGGCACGCTTTTTTGAATAACCTGCTAATTGTCGCCTTCAGTGTCGTCGGCCAAATCGGCATCGCATTCGTCATTAGTATATTCCTGATGTCGAAGCTGGCGAAGTGGAAAGGATTTCACCGCACGGTCATCTTCATTCCCGTCGTGCTTTCTTCCGTCGTTATCGGTTTCCTGTGGGGAATGATTTATAACCAGGATGCCGGGATGCTCAACTGGCTGTTGCGCACCGTCGGGCTGGAGTCGTGGATCAAGCCGTGGCTGGATGATCCGGGTATTGTCATGTACTCCGTTACGGTACCGATCGTGTGGCAGTATATCGGCTTTTACTTGATTATCTTCCTGGCCGCGATGCAAAGCATCAACAGCGAAGTTTATGAGATGGCCGAGCTGGACGGCGCAACCGGCTTCAAAAAAATGCTTCACATTACGCTTCCCTTGCTGGCGCCGACGATTAAAATCGCGGTCATGCTTTGTATTGCCGGGAATATGAAGGCGTTCGACAGTATTTTCGTCATGACGGGCGGCGGTCCGGGCAGCAGCTCGACGGTTATGGCCCAGTATGCGTACGATACGTCATTCAAAGCGTATAAGCTTGGGTACGGCAGCGCGATTTCCGTAGGCATTATGATTTTGAGCGTAGCTTTGATTTTGATCAGCCGTTTGATTGGAGGGAAAAACCGTGACTAAGACTATCGGCAAGATCGCGATTAACGTCTTTTTGTTCGTCGTCTCCGTGTCTTGTATTTTCCCTTTGATCTGGATGATCTATTCTTCCTTGAAGACGTCGCAAGAGTTCAATCTCAATATTATGTCCTTGCCGTCCAGCCCTCAGTTTCAAAACTATATCGATGCGTTTCGCATCGGCAAAATGGGCACCTACTTTTGGAATAGCGCCTTTGTCAGCGTGTTTACCGTAATTTTTACGATATTATTCGGCTTTTTTACCGCTTATATTTTGGCCAGATTTAAATTTCCGTTCCGCAATGCGATCTATTTTATGTTTTTGACGGGTATGCTCATTCCGATTCACGGCTTGCTCATTCCCATATTCACCGAATTCAAAGCACTCGGCTTGCTGGATAAGCGGATCACGCTCATTTTTCCGTATGTAGCGTTTAATTTGTCGATGGCCGTCTTCCTATTCGAGAACTTCATCAAGTCGGTGCCGATCGATATCGAAGAAGCCGCCTGCATTGACGGTAGCAGCTCGACGAACACGGTACTGCGCATCGTCATGCCGCTTTGCTTGCCGGTCATCTCGACTTCGGTCATCTTGTTTTTCCTCGGCGCCTGGAACGAGTTTCCGTTCGCGCTTGTGCTGCTCAAGAGTCCGGCGCTGCACACCTTGCCGATCGGGCTGACGAATTTCAACGGGCAATATACCGCTAACTATACGCAAATGATGGCCGCGATGGTCATTGTCGTTTTACCGGTTTTATTGGTTTACTTGGCTTTCTCAAAAAAAGTGATGCAAGGGATGACGGCCGGAGCCGTCAAAGGATAAGTCCTGCGACAAGGCAGCCGTCAGTCCCCTGGGGCCTGGAAGTAGACGCATAGCTGCATTCAAAAAGTACGATTCGAGGAGGACTCGGGCATGGAGCATTTCAGGCTGCCGAAAATCGATTTGGGTTCGATGACCGTTCCGCAAGGCGTGAAGCAGGTGTTGGCTGCAGCGGAGAAAAAGCTGGCGCATCGGTCTAAGCTGCTTGCACAGTTTGCCAATTGTTTCCCCAATACGCTCGAAACGACAACGAAGCGGATGGGTGACGGAACGACCTTTATTATTACCGGCGACATTCCGGCCATGTGGCTGCGCGATTCGGTTGAGCAAGTACGCCATTACGTGCCGCTGGCCAAAGAGGATGCCGAGCTGCGGAGCATTATCGGCGGTTTGATCCGGCGGCAGATGTTTTATATTTTGAAGGATCCGTATGCCAATGCGTTTAATGAAGGACCGAACGACTGGCATTGGGATGCCAATGACGAGACGGAAATGTCCCCATGGGTGTGGGAGCGGAAATTCGAGCTCGATTCCATTTGTTTCCCGATGCAGCTCTCTTATATGTACTGGAAAGAAACTGGACATACCGACATTTTCGACGAAAACTTCCGCAAGGCTATGCGCGCGGCGGTTGATCTGTGGAAGGTGGAGCAGCGCCATGGAGAGCGTTCGCCATACACGTTCATGCGCCGCAATTGTCCGGCGATCGACACGCTGCGCAACGAAGGCAAAGGAATGCCGGTCAACTATACCGGGATGATCTGGTCCGGTTTCCGCGCGAGTGACGACGCCTGCGACTTTCATTACAATATCCCGTCGAATATGTTTGTCGTGGCCGTGCTGCGGCAATTGCGGGAGATTGCCAAGTACGTGTTTAGAGACGAACGCTTTGCTGCGGAAATGGAAAAGTTGGAGGAAGAAATCGAGCACGGTATTCGGTTATACGGAATCCATAACCATCCCCAATACGGGCCGATTTATGTTTTTGAAACGGACGGCTTCGGCAATTATTGCCTGATGGACGATGCGGGAACGCCTTCTCTCATGTCGATTCCGTATATCGGCTATACGTCCGTCGACGATCTGATTTATCAGAATACGCGGAAGTTTATTTTAAGCAAGGACAATCCGTATTATTTCGAAGGCAAAGCGGCCAAAGGCATCGGCAGTCCGCATACGCCTCCGGACTACGTCTGGCATTTGGCGCTGTCGATGCAAGGTTTGACGGCTTCCAGCGACACCGAAATGATGGAAATGATCGAATTGCTGGAAGCGACGGACGCGGGTACCGGCTTCATGCACGAAGGTTTCCATGCCGACGATCCGGCGATCTTTACGCGCCCATGGTTTGCATGGTCGAACAGCATGTTCGCCATGCTGGTTTACAAGGCTATGGAGCGGGGCTTGTTTGAACAAGCCTAAGACTGTAACAGCCCAATAATCGATCAAAAGGACCTCGACTCCGCTTGGCAGCGGATTTCGAGGTCCTTTGTTTACATCTTGTTTCTCATATACTCCACCCATTGCTCATGCAGCTCGGACTCGGAACGTTGAAAAATTCCGTTAAAATCATGAGAATTCCGAACGATTTTGTTTAATGCGTCTAGCCCGTATTTTTCAACAATGAATTCCACGATCAAATAAGAAAACTGAAATCCTTTCATCGTTTCGAAATCCCAACTGTCGTCATTTAATTGTTCGAATGAGGGCACAGCAGAATCGCGGATAACGCCTGAAGTCGTGTTTTTAATAAATTCTTGGGACATTTGCTTGGCTTCGTACCCGCCAATACCTTGACGCAGCCACTTGGGAGCGAGGGGGTTAATGTCGCTGATCAACCACATTGTAAATAAGTGTACAGTCGATCTCAGAATGGAGTGATACGTATGCTCCGGTCCCGGGTTTAACGGAGATACGATTTTTAGCTTATTTTCCTCAATCGTGCCCATGAACCAATTAGGGGCATTTGCTTCTCCGGCAGCTTGATGGAAAGTCGGAAGATCCGGATACATTTCAATGATTATTTTTTTGGACGGGTAGTGATTATACTTGGATGAAATGGTATCGACATTATTTTTGAGTTCATTGAATAAGTCCTGCTGTACCTTCTCCAGACTATTATTATTGTCTTTCGTTTCGCTTTTGCTAACAATCGATATCATATCTTGAATAGACATAATAGTAATGTCACCCCACTCTTTCAATTCTTTTCTTAATTTCTCCAAGGAACGGTACAATCTGTTTTTTACCGCGCTCTCACGCATGCCGACGATCTTGGAAATTTCCGGCAAGGTACAGTCGACAAAAAAGCGCAATGAAATGATTTGTTGGTCAAGCTCGTTCAGTTTTTGTAACGCAGAACGAATGTCGAGACGAATTTCAACATACTTGGCAAAATCAAGAGAAATAGACTGTGATTCATAATCCGTAAAATCATAAGGGATTTCTTTCTTTCGCGATAAACTTCTATATTCATTTCTCACTAAGTTTTGAGCGATTTTGAACATCCAGGTGAACAGGCTGGAGTTTTCTTTAAAGGTTTGGATGTTTTCCATTGCCTTCACGAAAACTTGCTGCGTTAAGTCATCTGCAATCATAGGATTTATTTTCAACGATATATATTTGCAGATTCTTTGGCGGTAGCGATCATAAGCGATTTCGAACTTTTGAATGTTGCCCTGTTCATCCGGATAAACAGGTTTTTTGTCGTGAGCTCCAGACATTGTAAGAACCTCCTCTTGATCTTACATACCATTAGACACCGCACCAGGAGGAAAAGCCACAGCCGGAGTAAAAATATTTTTTTTGATTTACACCTCGAACATAGTCCGGTTTATATTGATGTTTCTTTGAGAAAGGAAACGAACGAACCCTCTGTCACATCTATCACTGTTATGGTAAAATGATGAAACTTCCTTGATAACGCTTACAGGTTTTGTCTATGAATACTGTCCGATTCGTTCAAGGAGGCGGAAATCGTTGCGATACTTAAGAAGCCCGAATATATTTCAGCGGGTCGTCGTTCTTTTTTTGATCGTGATTATCCCGATTTATGTATTGGTTCTTGTTATCATCCACACGAGCGGCGTCATTCTCCATAAGGAAATTGCCGGCTCCATGGAATCGCGGATAAGCTCGTATTCGGAGCTGATCGATTCGGAAATCAATCATGTGGCCAAGCTCAAAACGGAGTATATGTACGACGAGGACCTCCAGCAGCTGAGTACGGTTTCGATTATTTTGACCGATTATGAAAGGCTGGCGGCCGTCAACCGGCTGTCCCGCAAGCTGCAGCTGTTCAAAGATTCCAGCCGCATTGTCCAGGACGTGCAGGTGTACATCCCCAATATTCAAAAAACGATCGGCATCATGAGCTACTCGAAGCCGATGGGTGACGAAGAAAAAGCGATGATTCGGGAAGTGAACACGGACCATAGCCCCAAGATCGTAAGCTGGCAAAATCAATTGATTTTAGCTTTGTACGATCCCCCCAATTCAGGAGCGAGAACGAATTTTTATTTTAAAATCGAGCTATCCCCCCATTTGCTGATCGAATCCCTGATGAAAATTACAGCTAAGGAAGACGGAAGATTTTATTTGATGGATAAGGCGAATACATGGATGCTTTCCAATGCTTCCGGTTCATCGGAGCAGAAGCCGCAAAATGCCGTACAGGCATTTCTAAACGGATCGTCCGACCCGCAAAATAGCGGCTTCGGTAATCTGACATTGGACGAAGAAAATTATTTCGGCGCTTACCGCAGCTCCAACTATTCGAATACGACGCTTCTGGTGGCGGTTCCCGACCGACAGGTTTTCGGGCTTCTCAACAGGTACAGCCAGCTGTTTTGGATATTGTCCGCGCTGTCCATCGTTTTTGTATTCGTTTATTCGCAACGTCTGTATCTCCTGATCCATCGTCCGCTGCAGGTGATGGTCCGCGCGTTGCGCAAGGTGGAGAACGGGGACTACAACATTTATCTGAAGCATAGGAAGCATGATGAGTTTCAGTATGTGTACGGTCAATTCAATATGATGGTGAACCGGCTGAGAGAGCTGATTCATGAGGTGTACGAGCAGCGGATTCATACGCAGCAGGCCGAGCTTAAGCAGCTGCAGTCGCAGATCAATCCCCATTTTCTGTACAATACGATCTTCGTGCTTCACCGGATGGCCGCTTCCTACGGATTGCCGGACGTAACCCGGTTTACGGACTATCTTGGCAAGTATTTTTTGTTTCTGACGAGGACTGGGGCGAGCGAAATCAGCTTGGCGGACGAATGGAATCACGCGATCATTTATACGGAAATTCAGAAGATCCGGTTTGCGGACAGGATTGAGGTCGTTTGGTCGGAGCTGCCGGAGTCGTTTCATGCAATCCGGGTGCCTAGGATGATCATTCAACCGCTGCTGGAAAATGCCTATAAATATGCGCTGGAAAAAAAGCGGCGGAACGGCATGCTTCGTATCGCGGCTGCAGCCGAAGACGGCAATTGCTTACGGATTCATATCGAAGATAACGGCGAGCATTTGGAGGAGGAAGACCTTAAACGTCTCGTATATTCGCTGAATGAAGGCGCAATCAACCGGGAAACGACAGGGATGGTTAATGTGCATCGGCGGCTGCAGCTGCATTACGCATCCCGCGCGGGGCTCAGCTTCGAACGAAGCGAATTGGGCGGACTGAAGGTAACGATCCAAATTCCGCAAATGGAGGAGAATGAGCATGTACCGACTGCTGATTGTGGATGACGAACCGATTATTGTGAATGGACTCGTTGATTTTTTCTCGCAGCATGAAAAATGGCCGTTGGAGGTATACGGAGCATACTCCGCGGAGGAGGCGCTGGAGTTATTGCTGCAGATGCGGCTGGACATCGTCATAACGGATATCGGCATGCCGGAGATGGACGGGCTGCAGCTGCAGAAGAAGATCACCCAACAGTGGCCGCGCTGCAAATTGATTTTTTTGACCGGTTATAATGATTTTCAATTTGTGCAGGAAGCGATTCGTTACAACGGCGTAGATTACGTGCTGAAGGCGGAGGGCGATGAAGCCATCGTCCGGGCCGTTGAAAAGGCCATCGAATACAGCCGGGAGGAGCTCCGGAAGGAGCAATTGATGCAACAAGCGGACAAGCAGCTCCGTTTGGCGCTCCCCGCTTTGCAGAAGGAGCTGCTGCGCAATATTGTCCATGGTGACTTCATCGCCGTTCGCCGGCTTTCCGAGCAGTTCGCCGAGCTGACGGTTCCCCTGGATGCCGAACGGGAAGTGCTGATGGTTTTGGCAAGGATCGACAGCTATAAGCCGAGCTACAGCGTTTATGATCGCGGGCTGCTGGCCTATGCCATTCAAAATGTGGTGAGCGAGTTTTTGCAAGGCTCCGTCCATATGGCTTCCGTAGATATGGAGTTTTCCAGAGTGCTGTGGTTCATTCAACCGAAAGCTTCCGAGGAATCCGGCAGCCAGCACGATCCTTCGGATTCTGAGAATAAATGGAGCAATTGCGCAAGCTTCGTTCAAGGGAGTCTCGAGTCGATCCAGCAAACGTGCAAGGAATTATTGGAGGTGCCGATTTCTTTCGTCATGGATAATAATCCTGCCCCATGGACGGAGGCAAGCCAATTGTACGAAACGTACAACCGGATGCTTTCGCAAGGGCTCGGCATGGGGACGGAGCTGCTGTTGACCTGCCGCAGTACGGCGCCGGAACCGCAATCCGCTCCCTTCAATGCCGGCAAGATGAAGAAGCGGCTGGAATTGCTAAAGCTTCAATTGGAAAACGGGCAGAAGGAAGCGTTCGATAGCACTTACTTGGAGCTCATGAATGAAGGCGCCCGCTATCCTGATGAATCCGGAATCCGCCAGGAAATCTACTATTCGCTCGTTCCGATGTTTCTCGCCTGCATAAACCGGGATAGGATCGGCGATCTCGGTCCGCAGCTGGATACGAGCAAGCTGACGCATATGGAATCGCATTCGTCATGGGGAGCCGTTACGGAATATTTGCATGGCATTTCGTCGGCGGTTTTCGCCAAAACGCAGGCCGGCATGCAGCATGAAGAGCACACGGTTGTGAAAAAAATTCATCGTTATATCCACGACAATCTCGACGGAGATGTTTCGCTTGTGCGTATCGGCGATGTCGTCGGACATAATTCCAAATATTTGTCCCGGTTGTATAAGAAAATTACGGGAGAAGATCTGTCTCAGTATATCGCGAATACGAAGCTCTCCAGGGCGCAGACGCTGCTCAAAGAGACAGAAATGAAAATTTACGAGATTTCCGCCGCAGTCGGTTTTTTGTCGGAGCCGTATTTTTACCGTTTTTTCCGCAACGCCGCAGGGATTACGCCTCAGGAATACAGAGATATGCACACGAGAACGAACACTTAGCATCGCTTGCATTCAACGTTAAGTATTGCTGCTCTACTCACATAGACATGCACCTCGAGCATGTCTATTTCCGTTTATAGGAAAACGCTAATCGAGTGGACAAAAGATAGTGAAAGTGGAAATCGGAAAGTGGTTGCGCTTACACCCGCTTAGTATAATTGCAAATGTAGACGGCCGAATGAACAAAAAAATCCGAATCAGGGGGAAAAAGAATGACCAAAAAAGCGCTGCTATCATCCATGTGCTTCGTATTATCGATGTCGATCGTACTGTCGGCATGCACGACCGAAAAGAAAACCGAGGAGCCGGCTCAGGCTACCGCCAATTCGACCGGCCAGCCGGCAGCATCGACGAACAATAATCCGTTAGGCAAGTATGATCCCCCCATTACGCTCAGCACGGTCAAACGGATCGACTCCAACCTGAAGCTGCCGAACGGGCAAACGAATGAAGACAACGTCTGGATGAAAGCGATGGCCAGCGAACTGGGCATCAATATCAAAACGGAATGGGTGGCGGATGCCTCTCAATATGACAACAAATTGAATATGTCGATCGCTTCGGGTTCCTTGCCGGATTTTATGAGAGTCAATCAGGAGCAGCTTAATCAATTGATCGAATCGAACAGCCTTGAGGACTTGGCGGAGGTGTACGACAAATACGCCTCGGCCGACACGAAGAAGCAATATGCCGTCGGAGACAGCATTGCTTTGAAGGCGTCGTCGGTAGGCAAGAAGCTGTATGCGATTCCGAATACGGCATCGGCGATTGCTGGAGCTGGTTCGCCGCTTCTCTGGATCCGTACGGACTGGCTGAAAAATTTGAACTTGCCCGAGCCTAAAACGATGCAGGATTTATTCGATATTGCGAAGGCGTTCACGAATAACGACCCGGATGGAAACGGGAAGAAGGATACTGTGGGGCTTGCTTTCGTAAATGGTCAAATCGGAGATTTGGGCATTTATAACGGATTTCACGCCTATCCGTCCGTTTGGACGCAAGATGCTTCCGGAAAAATCGTTTACGGCAGCGTACAACCGGAAATGAGGAAGGCGCTGCTCGACATGCAGCAGCTTTACAAGGACGGAGCCATCGATCCGGAATTCGCCGTGAAGGATTGGGGCAAATGGAATGAAATGCTTACCTCAGGTCAAGTAGGCATATCGTTTGCCGCGCATTGGTTCGGCCAGCTTGTGCATAACTTGAAGGTCAGAGATCCGAAAGCCGAATGGAAGCCGTTCCTCGTTCCTTCCATTGACAGCGATCCGACCAAAGTTACTTTACGATCACCCGTGCTCGAGTATTATGTGGTCAAGAAGGGCGCCAAAAATCCGGAAGCGCTCATCAAAATGTTTAACTTCTATTATAGTATCACGGTCGGCAAACAGGCCAATCAGGAGAATTACTACAAGTTTATGTACGATAAGGACGACGGCTCCATTCAATACGTAGCGTTCGCCCCTGTTCATACGAACGATGCAACCGATATTGCTTTTAAACAAATGGTTGAAGCCTTCGATACGAAAGACGCATCGAAAGCCAAGGAGATGGATGCGAAAACCATCTATCAGAATGCTACCAAAGCTTTAAACGGCGAGAACAACTTGTACGGTTGGACGCTTTATTATCCTGCATGGAAGCTGTTCGGCAAAATCATGGATGAAAAGTTATACGTGAATAACGCATTCTACGGAGCTCCGACACCGACGATGACGGATAAATCCGCTACGCTGAGCAAGCTGGAGTTCGAAACGTTCACGAAAATCGTTATGGGCGCTGCGCCGATCGAAGAATTCGATAAATTCGTAGACAACTGGCACAAGCTTGGCGGAGAGCAAATTACCAAAGAAGTGAACGATTGGAGCAAGTCCGTAAAGTAGTTGTTCCGGGAGCAGGACGACAAGGGTCGTTTTCCAATGATTGCGGCCCTTGAATCGTCTATCGGAAAGCGGGCGAATAAGCTCTACACCTGCGTAAACGTCAGCGTTTAAGACGCAGGCAAGCTTTACACTTGAGATGAAGGGGGATCGATATGGCGGCGAATAAATGGATAAGAGAAAAGCCTCTTCATCTGATGATGATACCTTCGCTTATTTTATTGTTGATATTCTGCTATATTCCGATGTTTGGCGTGTGGATTGCGTTCCAGAAGTATTACCCGGCGCAAGGGATATTCCAGTCGAAGTTTGTCGGTCTGAATAACTTCAAATATATGACTGAAATTCCATTCGTCCTGCAGACGGTATGGAACACGATTATCATTGCCGGTATGAAAATGATTGTCGGAGCCGTGCTGCCGATCGTCATTTCCATCTTGCTGAACGAAGTCCGCTTGAGACTCATTCGAGCCGGCATTCAGACGCTTATTTATTTGCCTCATTTTTTATCTTGGGTCATCTTATCAGGCATCCTTATCGACATTTTGTCGACCAAAGGGATAGTCAACAGCTTTTTATCCTATGCGTTCGGCAGCAAGCCTATTTTTTTCCTCGGCGACAATAATTGGTTTCGCTATATTCTCGTTTTGTCCGATGCATGGAAAGAGTTCGGCTTCAGCACGATCGTTTACATGGCCGCTATAGCCGGCATTAACCCGTCCCTGTATGAATCCGCCATGATGGACGGCGCGAACAGATGGAAGCAAGCTTTGTACATTACGCTTCCGGGGATGATGCCGATTATCGTTCTGCTTGCGACGTTAAGCTTGGGTAATGTGCTGAATGCGGGCTTCGATCAAATTTTTAACCTGTATAATCCGGCCGTATACGAGACGGGAGATATTATCGATACGATGATTTACCGAATGGGATTGGTAGAAATGCAATACGGGCTATCGACGGCGGTAGGCTTGCTCAAATCCGTCATTTCCTTAATCTTGATCTCGATTTCCTATTTGCTGGCATACCGGTTTGCCAATTACCGCATTTTCTAAAAAACAAGGGAGCTTACGTATGAAATATCGCTCGAATCTGCTGGAACGGAGCGCTACTCTGCTCATTTACTCATGCTTGATCGCGCTCGCCTTGCTTTGCGTCGCTCCGCTCGTTCATATTTTGGCGGTTTCATTAAGCGCAGCGTGGGCGGCGGAAGCCGGGGACGTTTTGTTTTGGCCGGTCGATTTTACATGGCAGTCCTACGAATTTGTATTTACCAAGCCGCAGTTTCTCGCTTCGATTATGGTTACGTTCAAAAGGGTGCTGTTGGGCGTTAGCCTCAGTATGATACTGACGGTTATGGCGGCGTATCCTTTGTCCAAAGAAAAAGGCGCATTCCGGTTTCGTACGTTATACGCTTGGATCTTCGTGTTTACGATTTTGTTTTCCGGAGGCCTTATTCCTTGGTATATGACCATACGCGCTGTCGGCTTGCTTGACTCGATCTGGGCGCTTGTGCTACCCGGAGCGGTACCCGTGTTCAACATCATCATTTTGCTGAATTTTTTCCGGGGCTTGCCGCGGGAATTGGAGGAATCGGCATTTGTCGACGGCGCGCAGCATTGGACCATTTTGTTCAAAATTTTTATTCCGCTTTCGAAACCGGCTCTAGCGACATTAACATTATTCAGCGTAGTCGGACACTGGAATTCCTGGTTTGACGGTCTTATCTTGATGAACAGTCCGGATCATTATCCGCTTTCGAGCTATTTGCAAACCGTAGTGATCGGCAGAGATCTCAGTCAAATGACCGCGCAGGAAGTGATGAGGTTATCCCAAATCTCGGATCGTACGTTCAAATCCGCACAAATTTTCGTAGGCGCGTTACCGGTGCTGCTGCTGTATCCGTTCCTGCAAAAGTATTTTGTGAAAGGCATCGTATTGGGCAGCGTGAAGGGGTAGCTCTATCCTTTTAAATGTAAATAATAACTATATATACCATAAATTAAAAGGTGGCGGTTTGCATTGTCTGTCATGACTGTAACAGGCAAGGTTGAAACGAGCAGCTTAGGCTGGATTTTGCCGCACGAGCATGCCTTTATCGATTTGCGCGACCTTGTGCCTGCGGCACATACCATTTCGGCCAAAGCGATGGCTCAGCAAAAAGTAACGCTCGCCAATTCGGGACATCTGCGCCGTAATCCGTATGCCGTGCTGGATAATGCAGTGCTGGACGACGAGGAGGTCATCAAGGACGAGCTGCTGGCATTCAAGCGGGCCGGCGGCAATACGTTCGTCGATTTGACGCTGCGGAGCATCGGCCGCGATCCGGCTTTGCTGGCCAGTGTATCGAGAGAGGTCGGGATCAACATTATCGCCGGCTGCGGCTATTACATCAACGCTTCTCATCCGCCGGACATGGATTCGAAGACGATCGATCAGATCGCCGACGAGCTTCGCCGGGAAATCCGTTTCGGGATCGATGGGACGAACGTAAGAGCGGGCGTGATCGGCGAAATCGGGACGAGCGAGGTCATCTATCCGAACGAGAAAAAGGCATTGATCGCGGCAGCCATCGTTCAACAGGAAACTGGGCTTGGCCTCCACGTGCATACGTCTTTATGGGGCACGACCGGACTTGAGGTGGTGCGGATCCTCACCGAAAATGGTGCGGCGGCGAATAAAATATGCATCAATCATATCGACGTCGATATCCGGATGGATTATTTGAAGGCTTTGCTGAATCAAGGCGTCTATATCGAGTTCGATAATTTCGGCAAGGAGTTTTATGCCGACAAGCGTCATAGGAGCGTTTTGCAAGGGCTGTTCGCCCGGGATATCGAGCGGGTCAGGGCGATCAAGGAGCAGATCGGCTGCGGGTTTCTTTCGCAAATTTTGGTTTCTAACGACGTCTGTTTGAAGACTTGTTTGCATCGGTACGGCGGATGGGGTTATGACCATATGCTGACCAATATCGTCCCGATGATGGAAGACGAGGGCATCTCCGCCGAAGACATCAGAGCCCTGATGTGCGATAATCCTGCGGCATTCCTCGACAATGCCTGCGACTAACCGTAATGAGGTGTGCTTATGAAAGTGATCGACTGCAGCTGCGCGATCGGTTATAAAACGATCAATTATGAAATCGTCAATCACGAAAATTTCTGGGTAAGGGAGAAAGTAAAACAAGCCCGCGATGCGGAGGAGCTTTTGGAGCAGCTTGATTTTTGCGGAATCGACAGAGCGGTGGTGAGCCACAATGCGATGGCGGACGTCGACCCCGGCTACGGGAACCGGAGCATTCTGGCGGAGGTCGTCAAGGCGCCGGATCGGCTGATTCCTACCTGGACGATCCTGCCGCCGATTACCGACAACGGCTATTCGCCGGCTCAGCTTTTTCCGCGGATGAAGGCGAACCGGGTCAGTATGCTGAGGGCTTATCCCGAACGCAACCGTTATTTTCTTCATGCTGTTACGATGGGAGATTTGCTCGGCGAAATGGCGGCGTCCCGAATCCCGCTTTTCCTGTCGCCCTGCGAAGGCTGGCAAGGCATATACGACGTCCTCAAGGAATTCCCGGCATTGACGGTGATCTTGTACAACTACGGTCTTTGGAGCCATTCCCGGTTTACTTACCCGCTGCTGCAAACGTACAAAAACGTGTACATCGAGAGCGGAGATATGCAGACAGCCGGAGAAATCAAAGAAATTTGCGGCAAATTCGGCTCGGAACGCATCCTGTTCGGCTCGGACTTTCCAAGCAACAACATGGGCGGTCCTCTTGCGACCTTGTTCGGCTCCGGAATTGCACGGGAGCACCTCGAAAATATTGCGCACAACAATATCGAGCGAATACTGGGCGAGGTGATCTTATGAAGACATACGCGATGGCGAATAAGTCGCAGCTGGCCCAAGAGTTTATGGAGACTGGGAAATTATCGAGCCTCCCGATCATCGATATGCATACGCATATGGGGCCGTTTTACGGAACGCATCTGCCGGAGGCTGAGCTCGAGACGATGCTGCAAACGATGGACAGGGAAAATATCGCATGGATCATATCGGCTCCGCACAGCGCATTGTTCGATCCGATAGGCGGCAATTCGGAGATTCTCGAAGCGATGAAACGATATCCGGATCGCATCTACGGCTACTATGTCGTCAATCCGCATTACGATCATGATTGGGAGCGGGATCTGGAAGCGTACGACGGTGTAAGCGGTTATGTCGGGTTTAAATTTTTGCCGGACTATCATAAATATCCGCTGGATGGCGAGAAGTACCGCAAGTTTTATGAATTCGCGAATGACCGCGGACTGCTTCTGCTATCCCATACATGGGGGCATAGTCCTTATAATCCGCCGCAGATGGTGGAGAAGCTGGCCAAAACTTATAAGAACATCACGTTTTTGCTCGGTCATTCGGCTCCCGGCGAATGCGACTATGCGATCGAAATCGCGCGCGTTCTCCCCAATGTTTATTTGGAGCTTTGCGATACGCACCGATTAAGCGGCATGGTCAAAAAAATGGTGGAGCGGGCTTCCTCGGAGAAGGTGCTCTTCGGAACGGACTTCCCGTGGTACGATCCGCACTATTGTTTGGGCAGCATTTTGTTCTCCGGCATCGGGGATTCGGATATGCGCAACATCATTCATCATAATGCCATGCGTTTATTGCCCGATAAAGCGAAATCAACAAGAGGAAGGAAGAATAGCGGAGCATGAAGGAAATGATCGAATCGTTCGAGGTGGCTAAAGGGAACGTATACGGCGACTTGTTATCCGAACGTGCGGAAACGAAGGAATTGCGCGTCGGTTTGCTGACGGTCGGATTTTTCGAATATTGGCGGATGTTCCCGGAGACGCTGCTGGACAATGTCAAGAAGGATATGACGGTAGTTTATGACAATCTTGCGCGCCGCTTCGGCAGCGTTATTTGGCCGGGACTCACGCATACGCTCGACACGGCGGAGGAAGCCGGCCGCAAACTTGCGGCAGAGCGGGTCGATCTGATCGTGTATGTGGCGGGAACGTATTGCCCGGATTATATGGCGATTCAGGCATTGTCGCATCTGAGCCATATTCCGGTCGTGATGTTCAACGTACAGCAAAACCGGACGATCAGCCTGGACGGCAATTACGAGCACATTATCCGCAACAGCGGTCTGATCGCCAATTTGCAGCTGGCGGCTACCTTCCGCAAGATGGGGTGGTACAAACAGCTGAAGGTGGTGGTCGGGACACTGGAGGAAGAAGCGGCTTACGAGGAAATACGCAAATATGCGTCAGCATACAAGACGTATTTGAGCCTGAAGCGGATGAACATCGGCGTAATCGGTCATGTGTTTCGCGGGATGTATGATTTCGAATACGACAAAACGATGATCAAGGGTACGCTCGGTCCGAATGTGATCGCCATTCAAGTGGAGCATCTGCTCGAGCAATTCGGCAAAGCCGGCGATGAGGAAATCCGGGACGTCGTCGCGGAGACGAAGCGCCGCTTCGACATCGTCGATCTCGGTGAAGAGGACATTCGCCGCTCGGCCAGATTTTATAAAGCGCTTAGAACCACGATCGAAAGATTCCGGCTGGATGCCGTTACGCTGCTCGGTCAGCATTATACCGAGGAAAAGACGGGTTCGACGGCGTATTTGGCCAACACCCTTTTGCATGAAGAGGGCAAGTATGTCGTCAATACCGAGGGGGATATTCACGGCTTGATCATGATGTGCATCTTGAACAGGCTGACCGGTCTTACTCCGGCTTTTGCCGAATGGGGAGAGTACGACGAGGACTTGAACGCCATTTTGATGGTACATCACGGTTATGCGAATACGGATTATGCGACGGACAGAAATTCGGTGAAGGTAAACCGTTCTCCCGAACAGTGGGGACTGCAAGGGCAAGGCTTCGGTTTCGAATATACGCTGAAGCCGGGAACGGTCACCGTTACCCATCTCATTATGGATGCAGAAGGCTACAAAATGCTCATCCTCAAAGGAGATGCGCTGCATATTCCGGCGAACATTCCGTGCGAAGAAATTACGGCCGTCATCCGGTTCGCGAAGCCGATCAAGCTTTTTCTCAAAGATTTGATTAAAGAAGGCTTCGCGCATCATTGCATCATTTCCTATGGCGACCAGACGGAAGAGCTCGGATATATCGCCGATTTTATGGGGATTCGCAAAGTGATCGATTAGCATGTTCAAGGAGGTGATGTTGGATCGTTCATAGTTTACTAGAGGAGGCGATGCGATATGTTGCAGATTCCGAAGGCGGAGTTCGCCGCTAGGGCGGAGAACCTGAAAGTTTTAATGAAGGAACGGGGCATCGATGCATGCTTGATTTATGGAGATGAATACAGGAAGGAAAATCTGCGTTACTTAAGCAATTACTGGCCTTTATTCGAAAGGGGCGCCGTTATCGTGCCTCTGGAGGGGGAACCGATCGTCGTCGCCGCACCTGAAGGGGAGATGTTTTGCCGCGAGATGAGCGCATGGCGGGACGTCAGGCTCATTCCCGAGTTTGCGTGCGTAACCGTACCCGATCAGATCGAATATCCCATGGCGCATTATACGAGCTTGAAGGCGATTAGCCGTGAACTCCAAGCGCGCGGCACGATAAGCAGAATAGGCGTAGCCGGCATGGATGCCATGCCCGCAGCTTTGCTTGCGAAAATCGCAGACAGCTGGGAAGGCGCGGAAATCGCCGATGCAGGGGAGCTGCTGTTCCAATTAAGAATGACGAAATCGTCGAAGGAAATTGCTTGTTTGCAGGAAGCGGCGAAAATAGCCGATGCGGGCTACAGGCTGATGGTCGAACGCGTCCGGCCGGGCATGACCGAGCTGGAGCTGGCTTCGCTCGCCTATGGAGAATGCGTGAGACTAGGAGCCGAAAACGTGCCATTTTGTCTGGTCACTAGCGGGGAACGCGTCGACACGATTATCGGGAGAGCTTCACGCAAGGAGATTAAGGACGGCGATATGATTTTAGCGGCGCTTGCCGTGCAGGTGGAAGGTTATGTGGCTACGGTCGGATTTCCTTTCGTCGCAGGCCGGATAAGCGATGAGCAGCGCGCCTTTATTTCGCTGCTTGTCGAGGCGGAGGAAGCCGCGTTGTCGAAGCTGAGAGCGGGTGCCGAACAGGGGGAGCTGGTAAGAGCGGTAAAAAGTTACTTTACGGCGAAGGATGTGACCCGGTTCGATTTATACCCGCCGCTGCACGGCTGCGGGTTGGCGGAAGCCGAATCGCCTTATCCCGACGCCGGCTCGACTGTCCGTTTCGAAGCCGGGATGACCGTGAATATGGACGTCAGTTTATTCGGTCATCCGCATGGCTCCAACCGGATAGAGGAAAGTCTGCTCGTGACGGAAGAAGGATACGAATCGATGTCGGCATTAGTAAGAACATTAAGCGAAAATTGGAAACGATACGGAACGATTACCGTACCGGCGAAAGGGTGAAGCACCATGTCGATCTTTACGAAGGAAATGAAAGAATTTTTCCAAACAAACGGGTACGTGCTGATTAAAAATGCGGTTCCCAAATCGTATTGCGACAGACTGGTTCAAGTAATTTGGGATTTTATGGGCAAAAGCCCCGACGATCCGGAAGGCTGGTACACGCCGGCCAAAGGGATGGATACGTTCTGGGAAGGCCAAGCGGCTGGGATGCTTCCTCTCTACAATCATCAGGCCATGTGGGATATTCGCCAGCATCCGAATGTGTATGAAGCTTTCTCAGAGCTTATAGGCGAGAAAAAGCTTCGGGTCAGCTTGGACCGGGTCAGCATGAAGCCCCCTAAACGCGCGGATCATCCCGGCTTGAGCGCGAATTTCATTCATTGGGATGAAGATACGACCGATCTTCAATTCCCGCTCGAGCAGCCGCGTCCCTTGCAAGGAGTCGTTTATTTGGCGGATACGGCGGCCAATCAAGGCGGGTTTCAATGCGTGCCGAGCATTTACCGCAACATGGAAGAGTATTTGAAGGCGCAGCCTGAAGGCCGCGATCCGCGTCAGCCCGATTTGACCGGTTACGAAGTCGAGCCGATTCCGGGGGAGGCCGGCGACCTGCTCATTTGGGACGTTATGTTGGCTCACGGTAGCGGAGACAATTTATCGGATAAGCCGCGTTTCGCCCAATATGTGCTTATGTTTCCCGAAGATAAGCTGACACAAGAAGAAACCGAAATGTATATCGAGAGCGTACGAAACCACCAGGGAAGAGCCGGCAATCAGGTCGATCCCCGCTATTGGGAGAAAAACGACCATGACGGGCCGGTGCAATTGACGCCGCTAGGCCGGAAGCTGCTTGGGGTCGATCCTTGGTGATTTTCATAAAAGAACGGGGGAGTTCGGATGCGTTTGGCCATCGGGCAATTTAACGAGCTGGACGATGCCACATTGACGTTCGGCCGCCAGTTGGGCGTGACGGGGGTGCAGCTGAACACCCCTCGTCTCCCCGGGGAACGGCATTGGGAGCTTGAAGATTTGCTCGTACTGAAACGGGCGGTTGAGCGATACGGCATGAAGCTGGAAGTTTTGGAGAACGTGCCGTTGTCTTTTTATCATAAAGCGATACTTGGTATCGAAGGCCGCGACGAACAAATCGAGCATTACCGGACGACGATCCGAAATATGGGGCGAGCGGGCATACCCGTTCTGGGCTATCATTTTATGCCGAATGGGGTCTGGCGCACTTCATTCGCAACACCGGGGCGCGGAGGAGCCATGGTTTCCTCGTTCGATCTGTCACGGGTTGCTCCGGATACTCCCCGTTCCGCAGCAGGCAATGCCGTAGCAGAAGGAAATGCGGGGCTAAGAAGCTTGATCGAAACGGGACCCGACGAGATCATAACGGAAGAGCGGATGTGGCAAAATTACGAGTATTTTATGAAAGCGGTCATTCCGGTTGCCGAAGAAGAGGGCGTGAAGCTGGCGCTGCACCCGGACGATCCGCCCGTGAACATGCTCGGCGGCGTCGCCCGTTTATTCCGAAATAAGGAGAGCTTCGTCAGAGCGATGAACATTGCGGACAGCGATGCCTGGGGGCTCGATCTATGCTTCGGCAGCTGCTCGTCCATGGAGGGCGGGGCGGACAATGTTAAAGAGCTCGTTTCCTTTTTCGGACCACGAGGGAAAATCGTTTACGTTCATTTCCGGGATGTACAGGGAACGGTTCCGCGCTTCGACGAGTGTTTTCTGGGCGAGGGGAATTACAATCCGGCGGAAATGATCCGGCTGCTGAAAAGCACGGGGTTTGACGGATTCATTTTGGACGATCATGTTCCGGAAATTGCCGGCGACACGCCTTGGGGACATCGCGCGCGGGCGCATGCGATCGGCTACATCCAGGGCTTGATCGCAGCAGCCGAGCATGGATAGGGGAGTGATAACACTGGGGACAGGCCGCAAGTCATAAGACGGGGACTGAGGCAGGGACAGGTCGGAAGTCAAAAGACAGGGACTGAGACAGGAGACAGGTCAGAAGTCAAAAGACAGGGACTGAGACAAGAGAGTGTCAGTAGCTAGGAGACAGGGAGGTTTTCATGAATAAACAAGGGGCCAAAAGCTGGTACATCGTCGACGGATACTTGCCGTATAAAGGAAAGGTCGACGTAAACGAGTTCGAAGGCCATGAAGCGATTATGATACTGAATTGTCAGGATGAGGCTGCAAGTATTTGGATGGACATCTATTACGAGAACCGGGAGCCGGATTTGGATATTACCCTGTTTGTCGATGCCCGAAGGGTGAAGTGCATTCGTATGGACCATCCCGACGAGATCGGCGGGGTTCGGCTGGAACGGCAGCAGCAGTATGCGTTAAGATTCCGCAGCAATGTTGAAGTGATCGTCCAATACGGCCGCATGGACATCGCCCAGCCGAATTTGGCGTATATCGGCTTGATCGGATATTCGGAATAAAGAGAGAACCTCCATCGGAGATCGGAGAGTGCCGTATGCACCCAGGCGCTATTATAACAAGCATTGGCCTTGATAAGCTGGCACGAGCCACCCTGCAAAAGCCGCTTTTCATCACGCAATTGGCGCTCGGCGACGGTGGGGCGGAAGCCAATCCAGCGCTTATGCCGACCATGACGGCATTGGCGAACGAAAAGTGGCGGGGAGCGGCATCGCCGCCGATCCGCGATCCGCAATCACCCGGTGTCTTGATATTTGAAGCTGCGATACCGCCCGGCTCGCTCAGCTTCGCGGCACGAGAACAAGCCTTATTCGACGCCGAAGGAGACATGATCGCCATCGAGCGCATCCAAGGTATCGAAGATCGGAGCCGCAGTGCTGCTGAAGGAGACATGAGGGTGTCCGAACAAGCCAAGGGTGTTGATGATCGGAGCCGCGATGATGCCGAAGGAGACCTGATAGCTTCCAAACAAGCCAAGGGTATCGACAGGCTTGACCTCGACGCTGGAGCAGGCGATAATTTCGCCGTTCGTTTCCGTTTTCCATTAGAGACGGCAGCCCAAGCGGCTCTGTTTGCACCACAGGAGTTCGCAAACGGACGACCGTTTTCAAGCAAAGCCTCGACGTGTACGGGAAAATGCACGCAGTGCGAGAGAGAAATCGCTGGCTCGAGTAGATCCTGCATCTAGCGGAGAAGATTTCATAGAGAATGGGGCGAACGTCACTATCTAACCGTTAAACGCCTGCTCTCACCTGTTAATGAAGGGAAGGTAACTTTCAATTTCTTTACCTCAGGCACATAGGGAAATCGTAATTGACAAACTTGGAGAGCGCCTAGTGGAAAAAAACTTATTATCAATGAGGCTGTCCTCACTATTCCACCTGTAAAACGCTCGTTCTCGCCCCACAGTGAGGCAAACAACACTATCAATTTCGTTTGCCTCACTAATAATAACCATTGCCTCATTATGCCTCCGAAACGCAGGTTTTTGGCGATTGATAGTGAGGTTTGCCTTATGAACAGTAACCTTTTCCTTATTATATCTCTACGAAACAAGTCGTGAGCGGCGTGGAGCATCCATCCAAACTATGAAGTTTTCGGATTGATGGCGACGACTATCCGTTACACAATCAACCCCCAAAACCCGCCGGAACACGAGTAATCGCCGAAAACAAATACCGTTTGTTTCCCTAACAAGTACCTTTTCCTCAATAACTCTTCAGAACTCGAGTCATCGCTCCTACTTATGAACGTAAACCATAGAAATGCAAAATGCTCTCGCAGAAGCGGCTTACGCAGCGAAGCGCCAAAATAAAGGCCGCCGGATATTATTAAAATATCAATTTATATGTTTCACAATTAATTAAGCCTGATATTTTACCGGTAAATGCACCTGTCCTTAAGCGTATGCTTACGAAGTCGCTTTCTTCGAAAGCGTTTAGGACGGCGAAGCCGTTTATCCTTAATTCGTCTATACCAATTAATAAGGAGGCAAAATCGATGATGGAAGAAAACAAACAGGCTGAGCCGGAAAGCTCCAAGCAGGGAAACGGCATTATCAGCAGAAGAAAGCTGCTGGCTTCGTTAGGGATGGCGGGGGCTACGATCGCTTCGATGGGTGTGCTTAACGGAACGGTTTCGCCCGCTTTCGCCGACTCTGCGGATAAGAAGACGAAAGTGAAAGATTTGATGAGCATGAATTTCGTAGTGTCGACAACGATTGCGGAGCTGCGTGCGATGAGTAGTCCGGATGCGGACACGTTATACTATGTCGCCGATTTGGGTCAGGAAGGCGTATTTCACTATGATCCGTCTGATACTGCTTCCGCCGATAACACGGGAACGATTCTCGTCTCCTCCTCAGGCGCGCGGTTCAAAAGAATTTACGACGGGGTTGTCCATGTCAATTGGTTCGGAGCGAAGGGCGACGGAACGACGGACGATACGCAGGCGATTATTGCAGCGGACAATGTGGCCGACGGCGGCCTGGTGATGCTGACCAAACCATACAAATACTCGTTATCCGGACATAAGCTTAAGTCCCAGTTTATCGGCAATGGCAGTCTAACCAACTACACGGGCGTATATGCTCAAACATTTACCGGTACGGGAGCAAATGACGCTTTGATAACCGGCGGTTTTACCGGAGGCTTCGACATCACTTTTTTGATCGAGGTGGGCACCTCATCGAATACAAGCTGGCGATGGTCTACGGACAACGGCGCGACTTGGATATCGGACGAGTCCGTCATTTTGCCTGACGATACGCTTGTTACGACGCCTTTGACGATTAAAGCGACACCGCAAGCGCTTGGCTCCTCGGGACTCTTCGTGCAGTGGACCTCCGCTTCCGGTCACGCGATCGGGGATAAGTGGGCCGTACATACCGATAAAGCGATAAGACGGCTCGATATCAACGGGCTGGATCTTCGCGGACAGCCTCTGTTTAGGGAGGGCGGCACGAGAAGCGTAGGCTTCGGCAAAAATGTTTTCGGCTCCGGAGAGACGGTAGGCAGCGAAAATATCGGGTTCGGCGTAGATGTGCTTTCCTCCAATGTGAGGGGATTTGCCAATGTCGCAGTCGGTGTCAAAACCTTGGAAGCCAACGTTTCTGGCAATTACAACTGCGCCCTCGGTCCGCATGCGCTTAACGCCAATGTATCCGGTATTACGAACAGCGCTTTCGGCACGTACACGATGGGCGCCAATGAGACCGGCAGCGGCAACAGCGCCTTTGCTTCCGATGCTTTAAGGTACAACAAAAGCGGGGAATTAAACACCGCTGTCGGCACGCAGAGTATGTATCATAACGTTACCGGATGGCAAAATACGGCCGTAGGAGCTAACGCGTTACGAGGCGGCAATGAAAGTTTGTCCAATAACAAATCGTTTAATTACAACTGCGCCTTCGGTGAAAAGTCGCTGTTCTTCGGCGGCACCGAATTTTCGACGGCAATGGGGCATGAATCGCTCTATAAATCGCTTGCGGGCAAAAATGTCGGCGTAGGCGCCAAAGCCGGTGCGCTGATGAATTACGGGGAGTTGAACGTTTTTGTCGGCTACGAGGCGGGACTCGGGGAAACGCGTAACCAGGACGGGGATTCGACGGGCTCCATTTGCTTAGGCGCATTTACGGCGACAACGGGGGATGACGGAATTGCGATCGGCCGCGGGGTCGTGGCGGGACCGGGGCAAATTTTGCTTGGCGGGGTGCATAATCAAGCGGGCGTTTATTTTTACGGTGCGCTTAACCCGCAGCTGGACGGGGTTCAAAATATCGGCCAGCCGGCCGGCAGATTCAACACGGTTTATGCAATGACCGGTTCGATCAATACGTCGGACGAAAGGGAAAAAACGCCGATCGAGCAGCTTTCCGACAAAGAGCGGGCAGCGGCGCTGGAGATTAAAAAACATATCGGGAAGTTCAAGTTCAAGGAATCGATTAACCAAAAAGGCGAAAAGGCGAGATGGCATTTTGGCGTCGGCGCGCAAACCGTCAAGGAGATTTTCGAGAAGAACGGATTAGACGGGTTTGAGTACGGCTTATTGTGTTATGACGAATGGGACGACGCGTTCGATACCGTACCGGCCGTGAAAGACGAGAACGGAACCGAAATCGAGCCGGAGAAGAAGAATCGACGCTTGCATGCAGGGAACCGTTATGGCGTGCGGTATGACGAGCTGGCGATGTTTATTTTGGCGGCGATTTAAGGTACGGCGTGTCCGGTATGAAAACATACGCTCCCGCTGCGGCAGCGCAGCGGGAGCGGCTGGAGACAGGCGATGGTCATGAAGTGAGGAACGAAGCAAGCGGCCTGCCTGCGTAATGGTGCGCATTAGAATGAAAAATAAGATTCGGATACTTCGATTAAATAAGCGTGATGGCGTGCAAGTTCGTTCTTATTTTCTTGGGATGACTGCAGCAAGAGCTTGTCAGCCAAATCAATCAAAGCAGCTTCCGCGGTTCCTCTTCGTTCCGCGCCCCAGGCGCCGCTTCCCGTTTGGACGATTTGCAGAGCTTCGGCCACGGGAAGACCTTTCAGCCGCATATAAACGGAAGCCCAGCGCACAAGGTCGAAATGCCCTTGCGGATAAGTCATGGCGAACGTCCCCCAACCGCAATAGCCGCCGCTCGTTATTTTGAACAGCCCGCAGCAGAATTCGCCGCATTTCTCGGGGTGTGCGGTTGACTGCCAACACCTATCGCCCAACTGCGCATTGGGAGCTGCGCGCGGAGCCGGATGTTTCATGATGGCGCGGTCAAAACGAAACAGCTCCATAGAATCGATTTTGCAGTTCATGAGAGTCAAGTCGTACAAACCGGGCGCAAACTCTGTAATCGATGCCATAGTCGGCACTCTCCTTATATGCTGGAAATGATAGCCCGCAAATCCGTCCATGCAAAAAAAGCCCTAAAGAGCAGAGAAAACGCTGCACTCGGGCTTTTTCCGCACGTTCGGATTAGGGTGCAGAGGCGCCGGTAAAGGTTTCTCTCTCAATGCGTTTACGAGGTTAGCTGTCGGATTCGGGCTTGAGAGTGCCCTACACTTGCCGGCGTAAGCAAGCAAGCGATTCACCCCATGGACCCATTCTATATAGGAACGAGCCCGGATGGTTCCCCCGTTTCCCTCACGGGAATTCAACATAGATACGGAAATATCGGGTTATTGATTGGAATCATACGACGTTTCCGTAAATCATGTAAAACGCGAATCGGAGGGTTAAACGTGATTTATTGGCGTTTTTACTATAAGAAAGCGATTTCAAAAGCAAGCTTCATTTATTTTCCATCTATTTGCTCCGGCTAGCTGCTATTTTCTTGATTTTGCAGAAAAGCCGAGAAATAGAGAGTATCATGCAGGAATCCGGAGATCGAAATGAATTTAGCCGTCTGCAATGCTTGGCAGTGCCGGATTTGCATCGCGGCGATTCTTTACAGACCGAAGCAACGAGCGTATGATTCAACTCATGATTATGACGAAGTTTCCCATTACTGAATCGCTTAATTTCCTTGCCAGACCAGGAAAACGGGGGAACCAATAAAGCGGTGCGCAAGCGGTGTGAGAGCCGTTGCTGCATCGTTTGGGGTGAATTCCGAATCGAAGAGCCATGGATTTTCGGTTCGGATAGGGCGACTCTCACTGCCCGAATCCGTCAGCTAACCTCGTAAGCGTTGGGACGCAGCTAATTTGGTTATAGGAATCGCACTTGATTTCTAACTGAAGGCGTTGCATGGAGAGAGGATGATGAAGCTTGTGATCGTTCGCTGCGACCACAGGGCTTAGACCTCTGTGGTTATTTTCTGCTGTCTATTTTTGAAAAAGGTTTTCAATCGCTGAATCCTTGAATGGAAAAGGAACGGGGGAACCAACCGAAGAACGCGATTCTTGATCGCTTCTTCCTGGGGTGAATCCCCGGCGCCGGAAACGGACGCCGGGGTAGGGCGACTCTCACGCCCGAATCCGTCAGCTAACCTCGTAAGCGTACCCGAGAGAGGCAACATTTTTCGTGCTTTGACACGGTTTATATCCTGTGCCGAAGAAGCCGGAGAAGAGTACCTCTTCCTGAAGGCTTCTTTTTTGATGCCTGATAGAGGTTGTTCAATAAGTCGCCTTTTTGAACAAATCCGGGAAAATCACAGGAGGAAACATATCGATGGACATGTCCAAGGAGTATATTTTGGTATCCGCACCGAGTCAAGCAGGCCTTTCATTCATTCGTTTGCTGTTGCTGCAGCGCATTCCTTTTGCGGCGATCGTCAATAATAAGCGGGAGCTGGAAATCCTGCATGAAATTGGCGTGAAAAACATCATTTTGATCGATACGACGCAAGAACAAACGTGGCACATACCGGACTACCCGATCGGCAACATTTATTTGTTTGAAAAAAGCTTTACCTTATGCTGCCGATATCTTCGCATATGCCGAACGTGGACGTCAAAGCCGGTCTACGTCATAACGCAATCGTGCAATCCGAGAATCGTCTATAAAGGACTCGGTGCCGATTATGTCATTCATACGAACGGCGATGAAGTATCGTTCTTGATCCAATCGCCGGTGAAACAAGGGGAAGCGAAATAATGGGAAGGAATGGGGGCAAACCGTCATGACGGACATTTATATGATTTTGATTCTTGCAGGTACTTATGCGCTGTTTTCCGGTTTCTTGTTCTGGTGCGGCCGAATCGTCGATGAGACAGGGGGCGAACGAACATGATCGTCGTTTATGCTTTTGCCGTATTCATTTTTCTTTACTTGATATACGCGCTGATTAACCCGGAAAAATTTTAAAGGCTTGAATAAGGAGGACGTTGCGTACCATGGGCATTATTCAAATTGCCGCCGTTATTGTTTTTTTAGTGCTGCTCGTTAAACCGTTAGGCACTTACCTATATCATGTGTTCAAGAATGAATCGAACGGTACGGATAAATTTTTCGCCTTTGCGGAGAGGCCTATCTTCGCCCTGATCGGGTTGAAAGACGCGAAGGGAATGACCTGGAAAACGTATGGGCTCAGCTTTTTGTTAACGAATGTCGTGCTGGTGGCCGTTTCATACTTGATTTTACGTTTGCAGAAGTTTTTGCCGCTTAATCCTAACGATATCGGCAATATGGAGCAGACGCTTTCGTTCAACACCGTCATCAGCTTCATGACGAATACGAACCTGCAGCACTACAGCGGGGAGACGGGCTTATCTTACTTCTCCCAAATGGCCGTTATCATGATGATGATGTTCACCTCGGCTGCGACCGGCTTGTGTGTGGCAATCGCGTTCATCAGGGCGATTACGAGCAAAGGCCGGACGATGGGGAACTTCTTCCAGGATTTCGTAAAGGCTCACACCCGCGTGTTTTTCCCGCTGGCCATTATCGTGACGCTGCTTCTGGTGGCGCTTCAGGTGCCGCAAACGCTCAAGCCGACAATATCGGTAACGGGACTGGAAGGGCAGGAGCAAAACATAGCGATCGGACCGGTTGCTTCGCTGGAATCCATCAAGCATCTGGGTACGAACGGCGGCGGTTTTTTTGGAGTCAATTCGGCTCATCCGTTCGAAAATCCGAATGCGCTGACCAATATTATTGAAATTTTGTCCATGTGGTCGCTCGCCGCAGCGCTTCCTTATACGTTCGGTCTGTTTGCCAAAAACCGCAAGCAGGGCTGGGTCATTTTTTCGGCGATGATGATTTTGTTCGTCATGTTCCTGTCGCTTGTTTATGTCTCGGAATCGAACGGCAACCCGGTGATGAACCGTCTCGGCATCGACGCTTCCCAAGGCAGCATGGAAGGGAAAGAAGTGCGTTTCGGCATTCCGCAATCCGCCTTGTTTACGGCGGTTACTACGGCGGCTACGACCGGCACCGTCAACAATATGCATGATACGCTGACGCCGCTCGGCAGCATAACGCCGCTTGCGCTGATGATGCTGAACTGCGTGTTCGGGGGAAAAGGCGTCGGGCTTGTGAACATGCTCATGTATGCGATTTTGGCCGTTTTCCTGGCAGGTTTGATGGTCGGCAGGACGCCCGAATTTTTGGGCAAAAAGATCGAAGCCCGCGAGATGAAGCTGATTGCGATTGCGATTTTGGCGCATCCGTTAATTATTTTGGCTCCGACGGCGATTGCGCTGATTTCGGAGGTTGGCAAAGCGGCAATTACGAATCCGTCCTTCCACGGAATTTCGCAGGTGCTCTATGAGTACACGTCGTCCGCGGCGAACAACGGCTCCGGCTTCGAAGGCCTTGGCGACAACACGCCGTTCTGGAATATTTCGACGGGGCTCGTGATGCTGCTGGGCCGGTATATTTCGATGTTTGCGCTCCTTGCCGTCGCCGGCTCCTTGCTGCGGAAGCAGCCCGTTCCGGAAACGGTCGGCACGTTCCGCACGGATAACGGTTTGTTTGTCGGAATACTAGTCGGTACCGTGCTGATTATCGGCGCGCTGACGTTTTTGCCGGCGATTGTGTTGGGGCCAATAGCCGAACATCTGACAATCCGTTAATAGAAGGGAGTACATCATAAATGAGTGCGAAAAGAAAAAAGCTGTTAACCGGCAGTATCGTGAAACATGCGGTGAAGGACAGCTTCATCAAGCTTAATCCGATCGCGATGATGAAAAATCCGGTTATGTTCGTAGTTGAAGTCGGAACGCTGATCGTACTTCTGATGTCGATCTTCCCCGGATATTTCGGTACGGAAGAGGATATCGGATTCAATCTGACGGTATTTTTCATCCTTCTGTTCACCGTTCTGTTCGCCAATTTCGCAGAGGCGCTCGCCGAAGGGCGGGGCAAAGCGCAGGCGGATTCCTTGAAGAAGTCAAAGACGCAAATTACTGCGAACAAAGTCGTAAACGGCGGCATCAAGCTTGTTCCGTCGACGGAGCTGCGCAAGGGGGACATTGTGGCCGTATCGCAAGGAGAAATGATTCCCGGCGACGGCGAAGTGATCGAAGGCCTCGCATCGGTCGATGAGTCCGCGATTACCGGTGAATCCGCGCCGGTCATCAAGGAGGCCGGAGGCGATTTCAATTCCGTAACGGGCGGAACCCGGGTGGTGAGCGACAAAATCATCGTTCGGATTACGAACGATCCGGGCGAATCGTTTATCGACCGCATGATTTCACTGGTAGAAGGGGCCAAGCGCCAGAAGACGCCGAACGAGATCGCCTTGAATACGCTGCTTACAAGTTTGACGATCATTTTCCTGATCGTGGTCATCACGCTTGCGCCGATCGCAAACTATTTGGAAATCGAGCTTACCGTTCCCGTACTTATTTCCTTGCTCGTTTGTTTAATCCCGACAACGATCGGCGGTTTGCTTTCCGCTATCGGCATCGCCGGCATGGACCGGGTTACGCAGTTTAATGTGCTTGCCATGTCGGGCAAAGCGGTTGAGGCGTCGGGCGATATCAATACGATGATTTTAGATAAAACCGGAACGATCACCTTCGGCAACCGGATGGCGAGCGCGCTGATTCCGGTCGGAGCGGCCGGCGGGACTGCTCTAGCGGAATGGGCTGCGATAAGCTCCGTGAAGGATGAAACGCCTGAAGGCCGATCGGTACTGGAATTTATGAAAAAGCAGGGGCTCTCCTATAACGATACCGTCGCAGCAGGCGGGGAATTCATCGAATTCAAAGCGGAGACCCGGATGAGCGGCATCGATTTGCAGGACGGCCGCAAGGTGCGCAAAGGCGCGGTCGATGCCGTAAGGAAATGGGTAGAAGCGCAAGGCGGCGCCATTCCAGGCGACTTGAGCGCCAAAAGCGACGATATCGCGAGGGAAGGCGGAACGCCGCTCGCCGTTGCGGTCGATGCGCAGCTCTTCGGTTTGATTTATCTCAAAGATACCGTCAAACCCGGGATGCGCGAACGATTCGATCAGCTTCGAAAGATGGGCATCAAAACGATCATGTGTACCGGCGACAATCCGCTGACTGCTGCAACGATCGCGCGTGAAGCCGGTGTCGACGATTTTATAGCGGAGAGCAAGCCGGAAGACAAAATCGCAGTCATCCGCCGGGAGCAAGCGGAAGGCAAACTCGTGGCGATGACGGGGGACGGAACGAACGATGCGCCTGCGCTGGCACAGGCCGATGTGGGGCTGGCGATGAACAGCGGTACGACGGCGGCGAAGGAAGCGGCCAATATGGTCGATTTGGATTCCGATCCGTCCAAAATCATCGAAGTCGTGGCCATCGGGAAGCAACTGCTGATGACCCGCGGCGCCTTAACGACGTTCAGTATCTCCAATGACGTCGCCAAATATTTCGCGATCATTCCGGCGATGTTTACGATCGCCATTCCGCAAATGGAAGCTTTAAACGTGATGAACCTGGGCTCGCCGATATCGGCTATTTTATCGGCTTTAATTTTCAATGCGATCATTATCCCGCTGCTCATTCCGCTCGCCATGAAAGGCGTGGCCTACAAGCCGATGAGCTCGGCCAAATTGCTGCAGCGCAACTTATTCATCTACGGTTTGGGCGGCGTTATCGTACCGTTTATCGGAATTAAGCTGATCGATCTGATCGTGCATGTATGGATTTGACCATAGGGAAAGAGAGTTGAAGAAGGATGAACAACCCGGCGAATGCAGGGTCGGAAACGGCCCGTTTGTCACTCGGCATCGTAATCAGAATCAGCTTCGTATTTATCGTTTTATGCGGAATTGTCTACCCGCTTCTATGTACCGGTGCCGCGCAGCTGCTGTTTCCGTCGCAAGCGAACGGCAGCATGATCGAAAATAGCGAAGGGGAAGTCGTAGGCTCCGAACTGATCGGGCAAAAATTCGACGACCCCAAGCACTTCCAAGGCCGCGTATCGAGCATCGATTATAAAGCGGAAGCGTCGGGGAGCAACAACTATGCGCCTTCCAACCCGGATATGCTGAAGCGCACGGAGGAATCGATCGAAGCATGGAAGCAAAATAACCCGGACGTTCCGGTAAGCTCGCTTCCGATCGACTTGATCACCAACTCCGGCTCCGGTCTGGACCCGCATATCACTCCGGAATCGGCCAAGGTGCAGGTGCCGAGGATCAGCAAGCTGACGGGGCTGGAGGCCGCACAGCTCGAGAAGCTTGTCGACGAGCATACGGAAGCCCGCGAGCTGGGTGTGTTCGGAGAGCCGCGCGTTAATGTGCTGAAGCTGAACTTGGCGCTGGATGCGCTTTTGAACAAATAATCCCATAACGAGAAAAAGTCAGGATAAAGCCGATTTATCCGGACTTTTTCTTTTTGCCGCCATCCGCCCTATACAACTATTTAGGACGTGTCTGAAAACCCGCTCGGGGTCATCTTTCACCGCCTTTTCGCCCTATGCTTCGTTCCGTTTGCTTGCCGTACCCCGGTACGCCTTCCCAAACGCGCCTTGCCTAGAACGAAAATTCGGCAAAATCTGTTCCCCTCGGAGTATTCAGACACGCCCTAGAAGATTTGCCATACTAATAAACATATAAAGCTTGCCGGAGCAACGTAATCGATAAGAGAAAGGAGGTCAGTATGGAAACGTTCAGAAGGAAAACGCCGGAAGAGCTGCTCTTGTCCATCTATAAGCTGCACAGCGGAAGACTTAAAGTTTATATCGGGGCCGTAAGCGGGTCGGGGAAAACGTATCACATGCTCAGGGAAGGACAAACCTTAAAGCAGCAGGGGATCGATGTCGTCATCTGTGCGGTTTCTACGATGCGGCGTCCGGAAACGATGGAGCAGCTCGGCGACTTAGAACGAATTCCGAGCATCCATTGGTTTAAAGACGATACGGAAAAAAAGGACTTGAACATCGACGCTTTAGTCGCGCGAAATCCGGAGGTCGTGCTTGTGGACGGCCTTGCCCACCGGAATCGGAAGGAGGCGCGTTTCCCGACAAGGCTTGACGATATCCGATTTTTGCTTAGCCGTGGAATCGGGGTCATTACGACTGCAAACGTTTATGAGCTTGAAGATGTAGGGGAGATCGCCAAAAAACTGACCGGCATCGAGGTTTGCGATACGGTGCCCGCGAACACGCTGGAGCTTGCCGATGAGGTCATTTTGGTTGATGTGACTCCTGAGACGATGCTGAACCGTTTTGCGGAAGGAAGCCTGCGGGGACAAAGCGCCGAAATGCTCAAACGCGGCAATTTGGCGGTTATGCGCGAGCTGTCTCTTCGTTTGGTGGCCGAAGGCGTGAATGAATCGCTTGAAAGGTACCGGGAACAATTGGGGCTGGTCGGACCCTCGGGTGCGGCGGAGCGTATTTTGGTTTCGATGCAGTACCATTGGAACGGCTCCATCTATGTGCGCAGGGGACAGCAAATCGCCAAGCGATTGAACGGAGAGCTGCTTGTCGTAACGTTTACGATCCCGGACAAAGAGCTGAGCAAGGAAGCTGCCGCATTCAAACGCTCCTTATTGAAGCTGGTCGAACGGATCGGCGCGGAATTCGAGGAGCTTCCTTTGCCTTCCAGAAGGTCGCTGCCTGACGTTTTAGTTCAATATGCGCTTGCAAACAACGTTACGCGCATCGTGCTCGGACATTCGAAGCAAACGAAATGGCAGGAGTTTTGGCAGGGTTCGATCGTTCACGACATGCTGAAAAAGACGCGCAACATCGATATTTTCATCGTGGCGGATCGTGCGGAGCATGAGGGGGAGCGCATTTTGCCGGCGCGTATGTCCAAGCCTGAAGAAGAAGCGGAGCTGTTTCGGCGTTTGAGTTCGCAAGAACTGGAGCACAAAATCAAACAAATGAAACGGGGACGTTTCAAAGTATATATCGGTGCGGCACCTGGAGTCGGTAAAACGTATGCGATGCTGCGGGAAGGCAACGATCTGCTTAAGAAAGGCATTCAAGCCTGCGTCGGGTTGCTTGAAACGCATGGCCGGAAAGAAACGCTCGTTCAAGTCGGCGCTCTGGACGTTCTTCCGCGGAAAACGATCGAATATAAGGGGACGCGGCTGGAAGAGATGGATACGGAAGCGATTCTGCGCAAAAATCCGGAAGTCGTGCTTGTCGACGAGCTTGCTCACACGAATGTCCCGGGCAGCAAGTATAAGAAGCGGTACGAGGATGTGCTGGAAATTTTGGCCGCCGGTATTTCCGTTATTACGACGGTTAATGTGCAGCATCTGGAAAGCTTGAACGATTCCGTGGAGCAAATAACGGGCGTACGGGTCAGGGAAACGGTTCCCGATCATATTTTGAAGCTGGCCGATGAAGTGCAGTTGATCGATGTCACGCCGCAGACGCTTCAGCAGCGAATGCGGGACGGCAAAATATACGCGGCGGATAAAGTGCAGCAGTCTCTTAACCATTTTTTCAAAACCGGGAACCTGATCGCGCTTCGGGAGCTGGCGCTGCGGGAAATAGCGGACGATGTGGATGAGCGGCTGGAGTCCTGGGAGCGCTCAAGCTCACTCCGCGGGCCGTGGCGGCGCAAAGAGGTGATTTACGTTTGCGTAAATCGCACTCCGCATGCCGAGCGTTTGATTCGCCGGGGCTTTCGCATCGCCCACCGTTTAAAGGCAGTCTGGTATGTGACGTATGTACGGCTTGGGCAGAACGTTGACGGTTTCGAGAAGGATGAGCGGCTGGAAGCGTTACGCACGTTGACCGAACGATTGGGCGGCAAATTCGAAATCGTGACAACGAAGCATCGAAGAGAAATGCCGCTAGTGCTGGTGCAGAAGGCAAACGAATACCGTGCGACGCAGATGATTATCGGCCAATCCAAGATATCCTTCTGGAAAGAGCTGCGGCAAGGCTCGATCGTGAAAAAACTGCTCCGCTCCACCCGCCATATGGATGTTTTGGTTGTCGCCGATTATGACCCGATCGTTTCGGGGAGTATGTAGTTCTTTATAAGTTGAACCAATAAAATGGATGGAGTGTCAATTCCCAATTGTAATTAGGGGTACTGAAAGTTACTATTAAGGTATACGATCCAGTAGAAATCGCCGGGCTAACTTGAAAGGAAAGCAATATGAAAATATTGAGTATTAACAATCACGGGTTAGTATTGCGAGATGAGCACAATAATGAGCGATTTATTGATTTTGCTGTGTGCAATGAGAATTGGATTGAGCACCACCGGCGGATTAAAAACTTGAATGATGAGGATGTAAACGAACTGCGCGTTAGGAGTAGATGTATCGGTCAAAGAGATATTTGCGGAAAACCGCCGTATTTCGAATTTTTTACTTGTCCGACTACCAAGATCGAGTTTACGTCATTTTGGGCGAAGAGACGTTTCAGAGAATGGCAAAGAATTATTGTTCAAGCCGGATGGTCGACCTTTGATCTAAGTTGATATAAAGAAAAACTAACACCCTGTGCCGTCATCGAATAGTAAAGCTTCCGAAAGGAGATATCGTCATGGAAGGCAACGCGTTCGCTTCAATAGACGAGTATATCGCTCAATTCTCTCAGGAGATTCAAGAAATCCTTCAATCGGTAAGAAAAGTCATTAAAGATTCCGCACCCGAAGCGACGGAAAAAATAAGCTATCAAATGCCGACTTTTGCACTACATGGGAATTTGGTGCATTTTGCCGGGTACAAAAATCATATCGGCTTTTATCCGGCTCCAAGCGGGATTGAAGCTTTCAAAAAGGAGTTGTCCGTCTACAAAGGAGCTAAAGGATCGGTGCAATTTCCTTTGGATAAACCGATGCCTTATGATTTAATTAGCAGGATCGTGAAATATAGAGCGGCTGAAAATACGGAAAAAGCGAGCGCCAAGTCGAAAAAGAAGAAATGACGGCGAAAAAACGGGCTAAGCAATTATATTGCTTGCCCGTTACTTTTTACTTTTGCTCGTTCGACGCATGTTGCTTCAATAAAAGCTCGATATCCACGCCGTTTATGACAAGGCCGGTAATATCGCAGTTTTCCAGCCGCACATTCGATAAATTGCAATCCGTAAACGATCCTTGCTGCAAGTTGCAATTTGAGAACTGTACGGGTTGTTTGTTGTGTTCTACATCAGGCTGGTTCTGGTTGCCGTACCCGATCCAGCGAAAAAACGCCCCGCCCCATTGAGCGCCGTCTATCTTAAGCTCGCTCAAATTGGCATCGGAAATGGAAAGCCCCGTAAGATTTACATCATTCATTTTCATTCCGCTAAGATTGCAGCATTGAATAGCCATCCCGCTAAGATTGCAGTTTTTAAAGTCTGAATTAATAACCTCGGAATTCACAGCAGTCAGGGTATTTTTTTCATTTTCTAATTTCAGATCAATCACTCCTAAATTTTGGTAGGTAATAGTTTCCATTTTATACGATAGATTCTTACGTGTCTACGATAATTCGAGAGCGTACATAAATCGGGAAACGGCAACAAACCGCCTGCTTATGAAGCCGGCGGTTATTTTCTTGGTGCGACTATTCTTTCTTATAAACAAGCGGCGTAATGGCGTTCGCGGCGATATCGCCGGGCTTCAGGTCAGGGAAAACAGCCGCGAAATCGCTGCGTCTTGCGTTGCTGTCCGGCTCGAGTGTCCGCGTGCCGTCCGCATAATAGATGATGGTCATAACCTCCCGCATCGAATCGGTAGGGTTGCCCGGCGCGCTATGCAGCGTCCAGCCGTTGTGGAACGTGGCGTCACCGGCCGCCATTGCCCCGTAATTGACGATATCGAAGCCTTTTCCATCGATATATTGCTTGAGCGTGCGATGGGATTCATCCGAAATGACCAGCTTGCTGATGTAACCGGCTTCCTGCGAGCCGGAAGCGAAGCTCATCGTACCGACCTCAGGCGAAATCGGAACGAGAGGCATCCACATCGTAACCGTTTTGTCCGTATCGAGCGGCCAATAGATTTGATCCTGATGCCAAGGGGTATGGCCGCCGCCCGGCTCTTTGAAGAGAGCTTGATCATGGTAGATGCGAACGCCGTCTACTCCGAGCAGCTCGGCAGCGATTTTCGCAAACCGGCGTGCGAGGGTGAATCGGCGGGCAGCTTCGCTTTTGACCCACAGATTTCCGATTTGAATAAACGCTTTGCCGTAAGTGTCGCGTTCGTGAATCGGCTTGTTGTGATAGTTGAGCTCTTTAACCAAGTCGGAAATGACCGGCCGGTAAACGCTCAGCTCCTCGGGAGATACGACTTGACGCAGCATGATATGGCCGTTTCGCTGGTAATCGGAAATTTGTTCGGCCGTCAAGGAATAGTCGGATGAAAGCTCGGGAAGATTTAACGCTTCGTTCGTCATTACACTGCTCCTCCTTCAAATAGACGGTTTGTGCAAAGGGCTTGGCATCCCGTCAATCGGGCGCAGCCGAAATGCCTCGTCTCTTGCTTCCCATTATAGCGGGCATCAGGGTGTTCGGCTTTGTCTCGCTCCCCCGTATCGTTTGTCAAAAACAACTGTAAAATTGCATCCTGTTTATCGTCGGAATATAGACATCCCGCGCAGGTTTTCACGGTATGGATTCGTTGACACATGTATGAAACAGGTATACACTATTGGTGATTGCATTGGGGATGTAACAAGCAATGTTAGAAGGGGACATTTCCGGAAAGGCAGAGGGATTATTATGATCATCGATATGCATACCCATGTATGGGGCGGGCAATATGAAGCGCATACCCGCGATCTGTTGAAGGCTTGCGAGCTATATGGCATTTCCAAAATGTACGTTTCCGGAATTGCCGCGCAATATCCCGACGAGCAGCAAATCGGGCAGCATAACCTGGACGTGTACCGTTTTATGAAGGAATATCCGGAGCTTGTAGAGGGATATTGCTATGCGACCCCCCGTAACGGCAACAGTTTGGACGTTCTTAAGCAAGGGATCGAAGAGTACGGGATGTCCGGCATGAAGCTGTGGATTGCAACCTACTGCGACGATCCGCTTGTATATCCGCTTGTTGAGCAGTGCATTGAATATAACGTGCCGATTTTGCTTCATTCTTTCCATAAAGCGGTCAATCAGTTGCCTGATGAAACGGTGGGCACGCATGTCGCTAATCTCTCCCGCCGTTATCCGGAGGCCAAGCTCATAATGGCGCATCTCGGGGGTAATTGCTATCACGGAATCAAGGCGATCCGGAGCTGCAGCAACGTATGGGTCGATATTTCGGGATCGTTATTTCGCCGGGACGAGATCGATTACACGGTAAAGCAAATAGGCGCGGACCGGATTTTATTCGGTTCAGACATGCCGGGGTGCACATACGTTCTGAACTTCGGACAAATCGAAGAAGCGGACTTGACGCCTGCTGAAAAAGAGCTAATCTACTATATAAATACGCTGAAGCTTTTTGATAGGGGATTCCGCCCTGCGCTCGGAGGGAATAAATAATGGCGATCGACGTGAATTGTTTATTGGGCCATTGGCCGTTTCGCAAGCTGTACAAAAATACGCTTCGCGATCTGCAGGAGGTTCATGCGGCGAACGGTATTCAGGAAGGGTATGTCTCGTCCTTGAACAGCATTTTTTACAATGATTGCTTTGAAGGCGATGAAGAACTGCACGAAATGATCAAAGGCTCTTCCTATCATCATGTGCAAACGATCGATCCGGCGATGCCCGGTTTTTCAGAAGACATAGATGAAGGCGTTCGCCGGTTTTCCAGCAAAGCGCTCCGGATTTATCCGACTTTTCACGGATACTCGCTGCAGGATCCCGATATGAAATTGTTATGCGTCAAGGCTAAAGAGCATCGTCTTCCGCTTATGATTACGATCCGGATGGAAGATGAGCGGCTGAATCATATTTTTGCCCCGTCCGTGCTTGCCATGGCTGAGCTTGAGCTATTTCTGCAGGAAAATCCGGAGATTGACGTCATTTTATTGAATATTCGTTACGCGGAGCTGCAGGCGCTGAAAGAAACGATTCAAACGCGCGGTAATGTTTATTTCGACGCTTCCGGATTGAAGGACCAAATGTTCGTCGTTGAGAAACTATTGCAAGACTTCGACAAGGAGCATCTTTTGTACGGCTCCCAACATCCGCTGTATTGCTTGAAAAGCACGCTGCTTCTCGTCCAGTTGGCCGAAATCGACGAGGAGTCGAAGAAAGCGATTTTGGGCGATAACGGCAAAACGGTATTTGGCGGCGCATAGGCTTGCGCATTAGGTGGATAAAACGTGGGACGCTCCGGTAACGGGGCGTTTTTTATATGCCGGAAAGTAAAACCCGACATTAAAGACGCCGGCACGCGTTTACCCTTATACATTGTACCTCTCCGTAAAAAGCTTGATTACGTTTCTGAATTTCCAGTCGAGCTTCATTTCGACGGAGGACCAAATATCGGGAGGAATCTCCTTGTAATAAGCATGTGCTATACCTCCCGCCATGCTGGCGATCGTATCGCTGTCGCCGCCGATCGAGACGGCTTTTCGAATCGCATCCTCGAAGCTTTCGGATTCCAGGAAAGCGATGACCGCTTCGGGTACCGAGCCTTTGGCGCTCGAATCAAAAACATAGTTTGGCCGTATTTCGTCAAGCGTTCTAGACAGCTTATAACGGAAATTCTTCTCTATAAATAGCTTCATGTCTTGCTTGGACGCCCCTGTTCGAGCGAGAAAAACGCAAGCGGCGATCGCCTGCGCTCCGCGAATACCGTGCCGATGATTATGGGTAATCTCAGCCGAACGTTTGGCCTCCCGCAAAACATCCTCCAAGTTGTCGAACGCGAATCCGATCGGACATACTCGCATCGCAGCTCCGTTGGCGTATGAACGATAAGGTTTGTCGGAGCTTGCTTTCGCCCACTCCTCGAACATTTGCCCGTAACCCGCATCGGGGAACATCCGGGCATACTTTTGCAGCGAATTGCGATACGACGCTCTTGCATAAAACTTATCCGAAAACCAATTTTTCCTTGGCTGCCTATGCAGTAAAGCGTCCGCGACAGCGACCGTCAGAACGGTATCGTCCGTATATCGGGATAAACGGCTAAAAAGCGGGAAGTCCGTCGATTTGGTATTGTGCCACTCATAAACGGAACCGATTACGTCTCCGGCTATCGCTCCGAGCATGTTTGCTTACCTCCTCGTAAAAGCCGGCTGCGAAGACCTGATATTCTTCCTATACTGCATAGGTGAAATGCCGACAATCGACTTGTAAAACCTGGAAAAATTCGACAATTCTTCGAATCCGAGAGATTCGGCTATTTCCATAATGCTCATATCCGCAGTTGCGAGCAGCGTTTTGGCTCTTTCGATTTTCAGTTGGCGGTGCATAAGGATCGGCGAGGTCCCGAACAGCTCCTTGAACCGGGCGCTCGCGTAGGCGTCGTTCAGATGAAGCTCCTTGGCTATTTCTTTCAGCGTCAGCCTAGAGCCGATATGACGGATCATGCCGCACAACAGGCCGAGAAAGGGAGTTGTGATCGGAGGCCGAACGGCGGAGGACTCATGGCTGAGCGCGCTGTCCAGTAGGATGGACAGCACCTCAAGACTTTTGGCTTTCCGGTAAATGGCCGCCGTTATCGGGTGGTTGTGGCCGTAAGCGTGCATGAGCTGGCCGAAGGCAATTTCGAACTGCTCGCTTTGACATAGGCGATATACATAAGGAATATCGAACAAAGCCAAAACATCGATGCAATGATCGATTTTATAGGTAAAGTGCCACCAGAGAAACACCGTTTCTTCATCCGAATCCTTAAATTGATCGTGCTCTACATGGGGAGGGATAAAAATAACCGTGCCGGGATTAAGCACATACGTGCGGTCGCCGACACGAAGCTTGGCCTTTCCCTGTTTGACATAGGTCATCATATAGAAGGATTTCAGAACGCGATTGAAAATGCCGATTTCCCGGCGCGCATGAACGTCAAATTTGACAACGTCGATATCCGCATGCTCCAGTAAAAACAGAAGAGACTCGTTCATAAGAATCGCGATTCCTCCATTCTTTAGAGCATAATCGTACAACACTATCATCAGCATATCATAAGCGCCGTCAATCGGGAATCGTACCGGCGGAAGTTGCAGCCGCTTTCGGCAAAGCTATCCGTACTGCGCGCGGCTTTCCGTGGTTGGTATAAAGCTGTCCAGCAAAACCGCGGGGGCTTGATGCGCTCGCCCTAGATGCTGAGTGGGGATATACCGATCATCCGGCGCTTAACGTTTCGAACGCTGCGAACGCTTAAGGCTTCACCACGGCCATTTTGCAGATAATCATCTCGAAAAGCTCCAAATCCAGCAAGGAATCCTCCGCTGTCGTGATCGGATCTGCGCCTATCGCAACGACGTCATACCAATGCTCGAGCTCGATAACATAAGCATCTTTGAAAGTCGGACGGATCGTTCTTTCCTCGTAGGCATCCTCTACGGTTTCTTTGATATGCAAAGCAGTGGGCAGCTGCCGGATGTACGGGGTATTGTACTGAACCTTGATCGTTTTCTCCGGCCCGTAAACCTCGATAAAAGCATCGAATCTTCGCTGCCGGTCCACACCGACCTCATAGCTGGCGATAAAGCTTCCGTAATCGAACAGCACATGGCAAAAATCTTCGCATACGACGCAGGAAACGACGCCCTTCGGCATGCCGAGCATGTGCCTCATCGCAGATAAATCGTGACAGCTCAGGCTGGTCAGCAGCGCATACAAGCTGCGCGTTTCCGCCGCCGCGTCTTCTCCGAGAGCCTCGCGAAATTGCATTTCGATTCTAGCGGAGCGTTCTTCGGACAAATGGGCGGGAATATCGTTCGGCCGATACACCTCGCTGCTTTGTTCGATAAAAAACCTGTTATAACCGATAATATCGCGGACATGCACGTAATTGATCTTTTCCAGCTTATTCACTTCATCAAGCGCAAGGCGAAAAGCGGGGGCGAATCGGCGCATATAACCTACCATGACCTGGCGGTTCGCGGCATTTTTCTCACGAATGATCGCTTCCGCATCCTCTTTCGTCAAACACATCGGCTTTTCCACGAATACGTGCTTTCCCTCGCGCAATGCGGCGATCGCGGATTCTTTATGGATATCGTCGCTGTTCAGCACGAATACCGCATCCAGCTCAGACAGCCGAACGAGCGAACGAAAGTCCGTAAACCTGCGGGCTTCGGGCACGCGATATTTTTCCCCAATAAAGGACAATAGTCTATCCGATATGTCGCATATTGCGGCAATTTCGAATTTTTGATCCATCCTGTCCAGCAGCGGCAGATGAATGATTTGCGCCACTTCGCCCAGTCCGACGACGCCGATTTTTAAACGTTTCATTCGTAATTCCTCCTTGACGACTAATAGGTTCACAACTATCTTATCGAACGGCCGATCAAGGGAACATGGCATTTCTATGTGTAAAGTTATCACTTTTTTAGGTTTTCGTTTGCAAGAGAAAATCCCAGCGATGCTTGAACATTTCCATCAAAGTGGAAATCCGGGCGAATATCTCCTATACTTGTTAAGGGACTTGCAAGACTTGCACAAGAATATGGAATCGAGGAGAGGATCAACTTGTCGACTTTACCCAATTGCCCAAAATGCAATTCCGCATATACGTATGAAGACGGAAGTTTGTTGGTTTGCCCGGAATGCGCTCATGAATGGACGCTGCAAGCGGAAGGCGGCGACAGCGGCGATCAAAAGATCGTGAAAGACGCGAACGGAAATGTGCTGAATGACGGCGATACGGTTTCGGTGATCAAAGATCTGAAAGTGAAAGGCAGCTCATCGGTTATCAAAATCGGCACGAAAGTCAAAAACATACGTTTAGTCGACGGCGATCATGATATCGATTGCAAAATCGACGGATTCGGCGCTATGAAATTAAAATCCGAGTTTGTGAAAAAAATATAGCGCGGCCGCATGCAGCGGAACAAGTTTGGGGCTCTCCGATATGGAGAGCTTTTTTTGGTTTAGCGGGAAAGGATATCACGATAGCGGCGCCAAAACTCAGTATGTCTGGCGGAAGATTGAAGAGCGAATATGGCGCCAATTGCTCTCATGCCGGAAACGTGTTCGATTTTTCGAAAAAAACGCCTCGACAGGCTATTTTTGAAAACAGGATTGCTTCCGAAATCAATCGAGTGTATTATTATACAAAATAATGAATAATAATAAAAATGGGCGGGTGGGAGCGACGATGGGATACAAAGTGTTTGTCGACGGGCAAGAAGGCACGACTGGTTTGAAAATCTTTGATTATATTTCCAAAATACCGGAGCTGGACATTCTTACGATAGAGTCGGATAAAAGAAAAGAACCCGCAGCGCGGAGCCGGTTGCTTAATGAAGCCGATATCGTGTTTTTATGCCTGCCGGACGCTGCCGCCAAGGAGTCGGTGGAGCTTGTTACCAACACCAAGACCAAAATAATAAACACGAGCAGCGTATTCAGAACGGACCCTAGCTGGGTATTCGGGCTGCCGGAACTGAAAAACCAAAGAGACGCCATTCGAACGGCGACTCGATTATCCGTTCCCGGCTGTCATGCGACCGGGTTTATTCTAAGCGTCAGACCGCTGGTCGATGCCGGCGTTTTGCCAAGCGATTACCCGGTATCCTGTTACTCTGTAACGGGTTATTCCGGAGGCGGAAGAAGCAAAATCCGAGTGTACGAGGATGCCGAGGCGGTCGCTGCAGGCAAATTGGACGTACCGAGACATTACGCGCTGCAGCAAAATCATAAGCATTTGCCTGAAATGAAAATGTATGCTGGCCTTGCCTATGAACCTATTTTTACGCCTATTATTGCGAATTACGCTCAAGGTCAAGCCATGTCGATTCCATTAACAAGCAGGTACCTGCACAAGAACGTCACCGCTCAACATGTTCACGAACTGTTGTCCGCCTATTACGACTCGGAGCCGTTCGTCCGCGTTATGCCTTATAATTCCGAGGTTTTTCTTGACGACGGCTATTTTCCGATAACGGCATGCAATAACACGAACAAATTGGAAATATTCGTTTTCGGCCGGGAGGACCGTTTCCAAATCGTCTCCAGATACGATAATTTGGGCAAAGGCGCTTCGGGCGCCGCCATTCAAAATTTGAACCTGATGCTCGGTTTTGACGAGCGTAATTGTTTGGAGTAGCCTCCCAGTTAGAAGCTCTCGAATCCCCCCCCTGACGAAAAAAGGAAGTGACGGCGTATCCGCCGAACACTTCATTGACCTTGTAGCATTTCAACTTTTATCCTATAGATTTTAAGGGTGTAAGGCATTTGATCGTGCAACAGTTCGTCATCGTCATAATGAGGCAAAGGTTATTATCAGTGAGGCAAACTTCACTATTTCACACGGAAAACCCGTGTTTTGGCGAGGTAATGAGGCAAACGCAATTATTAGTGAGGCAAACGAAATGAATAATTGCGTTTGACTCACTACCGGGCGAGAACGAGCGTTTTCCCGTTGGAATAGTGAGGCTAGCCTCAGAAACAATAAGGTTTTCTCCACTAATCGCACGTTTCGTGCATAATCATCATTACGACATAGAATCACTACCTCTATTTCACGTGAGTACTGTCGAGAGCGCCTCTGAGCTCCCTTTAGCCGTGAGAGGGAGACTGTCGATTAACTTCCACAATTGGAGTAAATATACGCTAGAGTGCATAGTGAAGAGTTTCGAAACTCCTGTAACGTCTCATTCTTACTCAAAACACACGGATTACTCCAGCAAACTAAGCTTTTAGCGACTTAATGTCACACATGAGCCACTTGGTCGGCCTAGCTAATACAGTCTTATGCATCATGCTGAGTTAATCGACAGTCTCCGAGGCACGGATAAATCATCCAAAGTGACCCCATTGCTCGCTGTAGCCGTGTGAGGTGCGGTTAAATCACCAATAGTCACCCGAAGCTCCATTTAGCTGTGCGAGGCACGGTTAAATCATCCAAAGTGACCCCATTGCTCGCTGTAGCCGTGTATGGCACGGCTAAATCACCTCAAACTACTCCAATACTCCCTTTAGCCGTGCGTGAAATGGCTGTGGAGTTACATGCCACATTCGTCGAATTAAGGCAGCACAGCCGGTTTAATCTCCCAAAGTCACCCCATTGCTCCCTTTACCCGTGCGAGGCACGTCCTTTTTTACGGATATTCTCATCTCTCCGTATTTAAGTAGGCTGTCATATAATCCAAAAACAGTTGGCACGCGTCGGAACGCGTTCTGTCGTGGCGCTCGATCCAGAGAAGCTGACGCTGCAGCGGCGGATCGATCGGAACCAGAGTAAGTTCACTCCCGATGCTCGTCTCCGTTCTTTGCCACATACGGTATGCGTTGGCGGGAATCAAAGCAACGCCGAGGTTTGCGCGGACAAGCTCCTTGATGACATCGTACTGATGGACGACGAGACGAACCTGAGGCTGTATAGCCAATTGCTTAAACAGCGGCAGGATGAAGCTCTCGTACCAGCGATTTAAGGTAGAGAGAATCAGCGGTTGCTGATGAAGCTCGACGAGCGGCACAAGGTCCCTACAGGACCATGGATGGCTGGAAGGGATTAGCAAGCCGAATTCCTCGATATGAAGCGGCAGCTCGCGTAATTGCGGATGGGAAACGGAGGCGGTGACGATTCCCGCTTCCATATGATGCCCGAGCACCCAATCCAAGACGGCTTCACTCAGCCCCTGCTCGATTTCCAAATCAATCGATTCGTTGCAGCTCACGAACTCCGGCAAAAATTGCGGCAGCATATACCATACGAACGTCGGGTACATGGCCAATCTCACGTAGCCGCGCCCGGACAGCCCCAAATCTTTGATGCTCCGAGAGGCCATTTCCCAATCCGCCAAAATCCGCTCGCTATGAAACAGCAGTCTGTTGCCTGCCTCGGTAAGCTTGATTCCCCTGCCCGTCCGAATGAACAGTTCGGTGCCGATCTCGTTCTCCAATCTTGCCATCTGCTTGCTCAGCGCGGGCTGCGCGATGTGAAGCTCCTGCGCCGCTTTCGTGAAGTTTCCGAGCCTCGCGATACATTGAAAGTACTCCAGAAGTTGAAGCTGCATGGCTGCATCACCATTCC
Source organism: Paenibacillus contaminans (assembly GCF_003285015.1). Lineage (GTDB taxonomy): Bacteria > Bacillota > Bacilli > Paenibacillales > NBRC-103111 > Paenibacillus_V > Paenibacillus_V contaminans. The sequence continues at coordinate 53,078 of NZ_QMFB01000006.1, forward strand.
TAATCATTATTTCAGAAAATGGCCACTTAATCTATTATAACAGTATTTATTCAATATCTAGATATTCCATTTTAGTTATATCAGTGATGAATATTATATATTGGACGCTATTGGCCGTCAATTCTAGAATGAGGATGAAAGCAGCTAGTTGGACGCATTAATCCATCCCAATTTAGGAGGCAAGCCACAATGCCGAAAGTTGAAGCAACCCGAATCGATCCGATCACGCTGGAAATTTTATGGACCCGCCTGATTCCTATCGCGGACGAGACGGCAACGATTTTGAAGAGAACATCTTTCTCGCCGACGGTGCGGGAATCGAACGATTACTCCTGCGTGCTGTTCGACGAAAATGGAGACACGTTGGCCGAGAATACGATCGGCATTCCTTCCTTTAACGGCGTCATGTCGCGCGCGTTGAAAAGTATCTTGAACATTTATCCGAGGCAATCATGGCGTCCCGGCGACGTCGTCATTACGAACGATCCGTGGATCGCGTCCGGTCACCTGCTGGACATCACTTGCGTTATTCCGATCTTTTACCGGGATAAGCTGGTCGGTTTCTCGGGAAGCATTGCCCATATGGCGGATATGGGCGGCAGCGGCTGGGCTTCCGACGGCAGGGAGGTTTACGAGGAAGGCATCTGCATCCCTCCGTTGTTCCTCTACAAGGAAGGCAAGGCGAACGAGGATTTGATCAAAATTTTGCGCGGCAACGTGCGGGTTCCGGACGAAGTGCTTGGCGATGTTCACGCGCAGATCGCGGCGGGACGCGCAGGAGCGGCGCTGCTGATCGAATTGCTGGAGGAAAACGGGATCGAGGACATTTCTCCGATATCGCGCGAAATACAAGATAAAGCGGAGCAAGCCATGCGCAAAGCCGTCACAGCCATTCCGGACGGTGAATATAGTCATGAAATGCAAACGGACGGTTACGACGGCGAACCTATCGAGTTGAAGGTTAAAGTTACGGTTACCGGGGATAAACTGGTCATCGATTTCACGGGGTCATCGCCGCAGATCGGCCATGCGATTAACGTTCCTTATAACTACACGCACGCATACACTTGTTTTCCGGTGAAGTGCGCCATCGACTCGCTGACCCCGCGCAACGAAGGTTCTTACCGTCCGTTTACGGTAGTCGCGCCAGAAGGCAGCGTTCTCAATCCGCTTTTCCCGGCTCCGGTGAATGGAAGGCATTTGGTCGGGCATTTCCTGTCCTGTGTCGTCTACGGCGCGCTGGCCAAAGCACGATCTCATTCACCGTCTGTTCTTCTCTCAACACTTCCAGAACGACCTTCGTCTTAAATTCAGCGAAAGGCGTGCTGCTCGGCGCTGTCCCTGGCGTCAAAAGAGGAAAAGTAACGATTATCGGCGGTGGGGTCTCCGGTACGCAGGCAACGAAAATGGCCGTTGGACTGGGCCCGCTTGTCACCATTATCGATTCGTCCGTGGAACGGCTAAGGCAGTTGGAGGATCTGTTCGGTTTCCAGGTTCAGACGCTGATGTCCGATCCGATGTCGATTGCCGTCGCGGTAGCCGAATCCGATCTTATCATCGGCGCCGTATTGATTCCCGGCGCTAAAGCGCCGAAGCTTGTGACGGACGAAATGGTGAAAGCGATGAAGCCCGGTTCGGTCATTATCGACGTCGCGATCGATCAGGGCGGAATCGTGGAAACAGCCGACCGGATTACGACACACGACAATCCGACCTACGAAAAACACGGCGTCATCCATTACGTGGTCGCCAACATGTTTCAGGACAACGAAGTAACATCGATGACAAAACATTACTCTTTGAACTCTACTACCCGCTATCTATAATGAGAATCAGCTTAGCTACTTCATAGTTAAGTATGATCTGGGGGGATGGGTTTGCAAATGTGTGGGAAGACCAGCGGTAACCGAGAAAATGTTTATATACAGAAAATAAGATTCTTCAGTGTTGTTGTAATGTATGCAGATGAAGGAGGGAATCGACGATGACGAATTTCATGGAAGGTCTGAAAAACAACAATTTGACGCAATTATCGATTGAACTTGGGTGTGGCGCGGCAGATATTACACCGCCTGAAGGCACGTTTCTAATGGGCACTATTCATTGTAAGCGGTCGGCAGTACTATTTAAGGATCCCCTATATGCAAAAGCTATGATTATCCAATCCAATCAGCGCAAAGTATTAATTGTATCACTGGATGTAACCTTTATAATCGAAAAATATATTCACATAATCCGCAATTGGGCTGTTGAGCGCTTCGGATTCGATTGGGAGTCCGTGATGGTACATGCTACCCAGAATCATGGAGCCCCAGCCATTGGTTATACCAAATTCAGTGACACTTTTCCTTTTCCAGAGGAATTCGAATGGGTGAGGGGACAGCAAGCCAGTTATCATAACTATGCCATGGAACGTATATTTGAAGCAATTGAACAAGCTGCTTCTGATATTAAGCTCGTCCAATATGGCGTAGCTAGTGGAATTGAAGGCAGGGCATCTTTCAATAGGCGAATGGTAATGAGGGATGGATCGATTGGAATGCCGCGAGGGATACTTGCGAACAGCCTTTATCTGGAAGGCCCTATTGATGCAGAAGTCGGGGTCATGTGCTTTAAGAATGCGCAATCGGAGGTGGTTGCGGCCATATTGAATTATACCTGTCATCCTGTTCATGAGCTGGGTGTAGTGGGAATTGTGACAGCGGACTGGCCAGGCAAATGGTCATTACAGCTGGCGGATAAATTAGGCTTTAATTGTTTTTCCCTTGTTTTGAATGGGGCTTGCGGAAACATTAACCCTTGGGGCAATTACGATCCGGATTATATCGAGGACTCTGCCCGCATGGCAAAGTTGCTGACAACCGAGACAGAGAAAGTGATTTCTCGCATGGACTTTACAAATAAGGTTACACTCGATTGGGCTTTTAAAGTTTTGAAAATCCCGATTAGAGAGCCCGATCCGGACAAACTGGCGGCAGCAGAAGCGCTTCTCGTAAAACAACCTGCTCCATTTTGGGTAGATACTGTTAACGAAATTATAGATCACGACTGGGTACTGGCTGCTCAGGTCGTGGATGTCAATAATCAACGAAAGCAGCAAGCTTATTATGAATATGAGCTTCAAGTTTTGCGGATCGGTAATGCCGTATATGTTGGTTTGCCTGGAGAGTTATTCGTAGAGGGCGGTTTAAAAATTAAACAGCACTCCAAAGCTGATTTTACTTATATCGTACATGCTACCGGAAATGCAGGATATATTCCATTCAAAGAGGCGTTTTCGCGTGGGGGACATGAACTGAATTACTCGAATTGGTCAAAGCTGGTGCCTGATGCTTTTGAAATAATCGTTGAAGAGGCAATTACACTAATTAATAAAATGTTAAATACCTAGTTATTACCAAATATAGATATAAAATACTCCTAAACTTTACTTGTCATAATCAAAGCGAAAGGAATGGGTTTAACAATGAAAATTACAGATGCGGGTGTCAGGAAAATTGGCGAAGCCCTTGATAAACTAATGACGGTGGATATTTCAGCCAGAGGAAGTATTGCAGTATTATATGAAGCGGCCCGAGCTCAACAGGAGGATTCTCTTAGCTATTCATCAATCCAGTTGCTGAAGAAATCCATCAAGCCGGGGGATTATGTATTCATAGTAACCGGGTGGGCGGATCAATATTGGAATGTGCCGCATTTCGGTGAATCAGACGGTCCTCCGGGAGCAGTAGCTTTGGCAAGAAGCCTAAGAATCGCATTCCAAGCACTACCTATCATTGTGACAGACGACTATTTGGTTGAAGGGATGAAGAAAATCGTTAATGGGTCTGGCATGCATTGTTCTCCTCCCGATAATTTAGCGGCTTCTATTGATAGCTCCAGAGGATTCGCTTGCGTACCAACTGCAGCGGTTATTCCCTTTCCCCAGGATGCCCAAACAGGCGAACTTGAAGCTGCAAGATTAATCGAATTCTATAAGCCAGCAATGTGTATTTCCATTGAAAGAGGCGGAATGAACGAACTGGGCAGAATTCATGGTATGGGGGGATTTGATTATACCGATTCACAAGGCAAATTGGACTATCTCTTTCTCGAAGCAACCCGCAGGGGCATAACGACAATGGGCATTGGTGATGGAGGCAATGAAATTGGAATGGCCAATATTGCGGAAACCATCCGGGAGAAGGTAAACCATGGTGTAAAAATTGTACCTTCGACGAAGGTAGATCTGTTAGTGCCTGCAACGATTTCGAATTGGGGAGGTTATGCGATTTCTTGTCTACTGGCAGCAAGCACAGGAGAGCTTGATGCAATGGTAGCTGAGGATATTGAAGACAGAGTGCTTAAAGCATGTGCAGATGCTGATTTTCATGACACAATTGGAGCCACTAATATGCCAAGTGTAGATGGCTGCCGAGCTCCAATTCATCTTGCCTTGATTAAATTAATGAGAGAAAGTGTCATGCAGGGAATGAGAAGGCACAGTGTCGATTCGTGAGGCAGGATGAAAGAGGGGAGACAAAATGGAAATCAATCAATTAGCTCGTCCGACTTGGGTAGAAATTGATCTTGATGCTGTAACAAATAATGTACGCGAATATACACAAATGCTAGAGGGACGCGCAATCATCATTGGTGCAATTAAAGCTCACGGGTACGGACATGGTCTTGTGCCGTTAGCCCATCATTTAGTTAGTAATGGAATTCCAATTTTGGCTGTAGGAAGTGTAAAAGACGGCAGGAAGCTTAGAAAGAGTGGCATAACAGCTCCAATTCAAGTGTTTGGAAATTCATTTCCACAATCAGCACATCTCTATGCGGAGCATAATTTAATGCCTACCTTTTATAACGCAAATGACCCTCAATTGTACCAGGCTTATTTAAGAGAAGACGTTCCATTAAAGATTTGGATTAAGGTTGAAACCGGCTTGGGCAGGCTTGGTGTGCCGTTGGAAGAGGTGGAGACAATGGTTGCATTTATAAATAACCATACCCCCTACATTATTGATGGAATATATACTCATATTGGAGCGAGAGCAGCTCTAGGAGACCCGAGTGACCGGGCATTCGTAGACCAACAGTGGGAGAGGTTTGAAGGACTGGCAACGCGTTTGAAACAATCCGGATGTAATATTCCCTATTTTCAAGCCGCAAGCAGTCCTGCTGCTATTTCAATGCCGCAGACCTGGATGAACTGTATTTCCATAGGCGGGGGACTGTTTAGCGATCCAGAGCCTATGATTCGTAAAATAGACCTTCACCTTCAGAATGCTTTTAAGGCGCTTCGATCCAAACTTATATCCGTGAAAAACTATAAAAAAGGCGAGCAGATTGGTGTTTACACTTTGACAAGGGATAGTGTGTTCGGAGTGGCGCCTATAGGCTTAGGAGATGGGCTGTCCGCTAAAAATAAAGATAATACCGTACTTGTTCGCGGACAAAGATGTTCGATAAGAGGTTCAATAAGTCTTGAGCATATTCGCATTGATGTTACGGATGTGCCTGGGGTTTCGGTTGGCGATGAAGTAACTCTAATCGGTAAGCAGGGAGGAGAAGAAATCACGGTGAACGAAATATGCCAGCGATTAGACATTTCATCCGCACAATTGTGGACTTCTATCAATCCTTCTTCTGTGCCCTATATATACTGGAGAGATGGGGGAATTTGGGCAATTGAGGAAAGCGAATAAAGGAAGATGCAGGAAGCTAAGGCCAACATATTAAATTCCAATATGATTGGAGGAAGAGAATGTGAATATGAATGAGGAAAACAAGCAGAAAACGGAAGCTTCGGGACACGAGGCGGCAAACGTGAAACCGGCGGGAATAAGCAGGCGAAAGATGATCGGGGCTCTTGGCGTTGCGACGGCGGCATTCTTGGTATCGGGAAAATCGACTTTTGCCGCAACGACTTTAACAGACAACCTAAAGCTTAAACGGACGACTCCGATCGACGTGACTGACGTGAACGAAAATTTTACGCGGATCGATTTGGAATTTGGCAGCCGTGCCGTTTCGCCGGACTATTAGAAAGTTGGGACCGGCTTCGATGATACCGACTGCGTACAAGCCGCTTTTGACTCGGGAAGACCTGTCATATTCACGAGAAACTACAATGTTAAGTCAGTCAAAATGACGGGTAGCGATCAAAATATTGATTTTAACGGTTATTGGCTTTTCGGAATTTCTGAAAGCACTGATACGGAAGAGATGAGAGATTGCGTGCTGGCGATTTCCGGCTTGTATTTGAACCTGTACAACATCAGGGTCGGTGCGGGCTTTAAGCCTTACAAATGCGGCATACACTGGGTATCGATAAGTGCGTCGAGGCCTGCGGAGCATATTAAAGTTTATGGGCTGCAGGTCAACCGCTGCCAGGTAGGTATCCAGTATGGCGCATACCTGGACGATCCCAATCCGCTTGACGCTCCGCAGAGCGAGAATTTTATATACGGCATTCATTTCCGAGCTGTGCAGAACTGCCTCATTCTCAATCAGCCAAACGGCATACTGAAAATTATAGGCGGGTTGTTCGACTGTGGCCCAAGCGAATGGGATACCGTCGCCTCCAGTCCCTATTCGGCGGTGAATGCTTATTGCTTCTATGCGAAAGATAGTGTGTTATCCATTGATTCGTGCGAAATTCTTAAAGTTTCCAGCACGGAAGGTTACGGTTTCAAAGGCAATAACTTTATTCTCACCAATTGCTCGATCGAAATTGGGAGCACATGGGGATATATCGATGGCAAAGCCACAATAACGCAAGACGATGCGGGATATCAGGGCGGCATTAACAAAAATTTATTTGAAATCGCTCCCGGGGCCGAGGGCAGGTTAAACCTCAATACTTTTTTTGCCAAACGGGCCGCCGGTTTCGATTCTCCTGCCTATATTATAAATGGTTTGGCGGCAGCGCCCAAATTCCGCGTGAATATCGACAAGTCCTATTTCAGTGAATGGACCGCCAATAAAGTGACAAGTGCGCGCAGGGAAAATGTATATGTGCAAAACACGCGTTTTACGAAAGTCGTATCCGGAGTTACTTACGAATCCAATATTAACGATCAGGACCGCAATCTAAATATTGCTGCAAGCGTAGACACGACAGGTGAAAATATGTCTACGGCATCCGATACGGATCAGAAGTCAGACTGGAATATGTATGTCTATACGGGAACTGGAACAGTCTATTTTCGCAAAAATACGGCAGACGTGCCGGCGGGCTTCCGCTCGTGCATTGAGGTAAAGGTAACCTCGGGAATATCCTACATCTATTCCTCCAAATTTCCGGTGTTCGGAGGCGCTTCGCTTGTGTTCAGCGGCTGGGCAAAATACACGACGGGGAATTTGGAACAGAAAGTATCTGTCGTATGGGTCGATGCAGCAAATAATGTTGTGGCGGAAGACTTGATCGTGCTCGCGGACCTCTCGACCACAGAGTGGAGACGCATCGTAAAATCGGTTACTGCTCCGGTATCGGCCGTACGAGCTGGTTTTCAAATCGTAGGAAGCGGGGGGTCCATACTGGTAACAGGACTAGGGTTGACCGCGGAAGGCGACACCGTTGAACGTGCGTCGTTTATTAATCAGATAAATGCGGCACTTGACGCACCGGGAGAAGGGTTCATTCTGAAATCTCCCAATAATACAAGCTATAAAATAACGGTAAGCGATGCAGGGACATTAACGGCGACCGCTTATCCTTAATTGCCGTCACAAGCGATTAGGAACCAGGAGGTACTATTCAACATGACAATTGACAACCCATACATCAAGCGGCAGCTTATGGAAACGATTGTACTAGTGGAAGAGAAAGGGCAGAAATTACGCTATTCTGGCATTCAACCAGGCGTATATGCCCGAAGCCATGCTGTTTCAACGGATAAAGGCAATGTGGTTTACGTTGAGGGTGAGGATTACGTCATCGATTGCAAGGCAGGTACGATCAGTAGAACGAGGCGCAGCCGGATCCCGGATTGGGGTAATCATCCTGTATACGGCATAAAAGGCTTTGATCACAGAGATTATCCGGATTACAGCAATCGTGATTATATGATTTATATTGACTACGATTATGAGTCGGAAGACGAAGTAAATGAAGGGATATCCGTTCTTGCTCCGGTGAACACATTAGACCGTCTGATCCGGAAGCTAGAAGCCGGACAACCGCTGCGCTACATCGTATTCGGCGACAGCATTAGCGCTGGCGGCGATGCCAGCAGGGATGAATTCGCTTTCTATAACCTGTTCGCCGATGATCTGAGAGCGCGTTATCCCGAAGCGGAATTGGAGGTCATCAATAAAGCGCTGGGGGGTGAAGGCAGCACGACTGCTCTGGAACGATTAGAGCAGGACGTGATTGCGCTTAAGCCCGATTTGGTAAGCATCGGTTACGGCATGAACGATCAATGTACGATGGGACCGGATATCCGGAACGGCATTCCGCCAGGAATATTCGAGGAGAATATTAGGAAGATGGTATTGCAGATTCAGAGGAAGACGGATGCGGAAATCGTACTTGTTACGCCCTGCATTTCGAATCCGCTCTGGAAACATTCCAGCGGCGATCTGGCCATCTATGCGGACATTCTGCTGCGGCTGAGCAGGGAGCTTGGGACAGGCGTCGCCGATGTGCATGCGCTGTGGATGCAGGAACTTCAAGCGGGCAAATCCCATGAAAGCATGCTGTTGAACAACGTTAATCATCCGGGCGATTACGGTCATACTATTTATTTCAAAGCATTTGGTCACTTAATTCCATAATCAGCGAGCATAATGCGCTGCGCGTAGAACCAGGGGCAAGCCAAATTTAGATTTGGCTGCCCCTGCTGACGATATGTTAGGATGGATTATAGCGATGATGGAAAAAAGGGGACGGATACATGAAACTATCGACATTTTTCCCATTCCGATATGGGATTTTGCTGAAGCTGTTCACAGTTGTCCTCATTGTACTCATTCCGATTTACATTATTGTCTCTTTAATGAGCAATTCGGGTGTTGACATAATCAGACAGCAAATTTTAATGTTGATGGAACAGAAGTCGGATTATTTCGTATCCGCGACGGACTCGGAATTGGAACGTATCGCCAAACTGCAGAAGGACCTGGCGGATGATCCGGATTTGCAGAGCATCAGCATTCGCCCGGACACGCTAAGGGATTACGAACGGGCGAAAGCGATTAACGATCTGCAGTCGAAATTACGTACGCTTTCAGAATCGAGCAGGTACATTAAGGAAGCTTTCGTGATTATTCCTAGCATCGAAAGACGAATTTCCTCGTCCACCGGCATGAAAGACATCGATCAGGATGAATTTTCCCGGTTTCTTACGAATAAGGCTTCTGCTTCGGGGTTGACTTCAATCGATGGTCGTATTTTTTTTGTACTGGGCGTTCCTTACATGACCAAGATTAATTACTTAATGATCGTCGAGCTATCTATTTCAAAAATAAGCGTCGATCTCGGCAGCCTGAATTCGACCGGCAACGGTACGGTGTTCATCTGGAGCAACGAAACGAATACACCCTCGGTCATTCCGGCCGTCGGCGCAACGGATGAAGTCATGTCGTTTAATCTAAACAGCTCTGCGCATGAGGGGAACGCTTTTCGAATCGACGATAAAAACTATCTCCGCTTTACCAAAGCGTTTGAACTGCCCAACTGGTCGCTTGTCACGGTCGTCGAAGAGGATCAAATTTTGCTGCCTGTTCACTCTTTCAAGGAATGGCTGATAGTCTTATCTGTCGCATCTATTATCGTGTTTGTCATTGCCTCGTTCCTGCTGTATCGTTTTATTCATAAGCCGCTTCGGAAGATGATGCAAGCTTTCAAAAAGGTGGAAGTCGGCCAATTCGATACGAATCTCGCTCATACAAATAAAGATGAATTTTATTACTTGTTTCAGCAATTCAACCAGATGACCAGCCAGCTCAAAATACTCCGTGTTTGCTTTCGTAAATAGGTCATCAATTCCTAGTTTTAGACTTGATGGTGTACTAACCTAATTATGGCGCCGTAATAAACACCGGATTCTCGATTAACTGGCTGTAGTAATCGAAATAATGCCATTTATGCACCTTAACTTTATCTCCCAGCAGGCCGACGATTCCTTTGCCGTTCCACCAGTCGTTGAAAATGTAAACCCCGTCGGCGCCCGCTTCGTAAACATCGTACGCCCGTTTCTGGTACTGGGTTTTGCTGAGCGTCCGCTTCGTGTTTTCGACGGTTCCGCCGTTGCGGATGATCGCTTCTTGTTCCTTCGTTAAATCCGTTCCCGATAGATCGCTGACAATTCCGGCATAGAGCTTGACATTCGAGCCTTCGACCATGCTCATGAACGGAGAAATATCGAAGAAATCCTCGTATGAGATGTTCGACGGAATCAGAATATCGATCAAATCTTGATCGATCCAAGCTTGCGGATCCAGCCCGTAGCTTTCGTAGTTCCAGTATGGGATACGCACGCTTATCGTTTTATTCGGTAAAGCTGTCCGGATTTCGCTCATCAATTGCGTAATAATCGATTTTCTGCTTGCAACGTCGGTCAATTCATTCCCGAACAAGTACGGGTATCTGCCGAAATCAAGGTTCACCCCGCTGACGTTGGGAATGGCCGCGACTTCCGATAAAATGTTCTTGATATAATCCCTGAAAGAGGAATAGTAGTAGCTGAGCCGGAACGTCGGATTATTGTTGGCATCCAGCTGTCTTGCTTCGTATGGAGTCCCGGTGTAATCGTTATACAACTGCCCGTTAAGCGCTGGGAACGACGTCATGCTGTAAAAAGCGTTCATTCGCAGCGAAATGTTAAGGTCGATTCCATTGGCGGAAGCGCTCTGTGCGAGAACCTCAGGCGCCCATTTGCCGCTTTCGTCATAAATATTTTGAATCGTTCCCTTAGCCAGCATATCGATTTCCCGCAGCGTGGGGTCGTCTTCCGTAAACGAATCGAATGGTATCCCCGCGTATTGGCTATCGTAATTCAACTGCATGGTCGTTCCGAGCGCCCAGTCGACACCGCCGACGTCCGTTCCGGCAAACATGTTCACCGCTTTGTTTTGAAGAGCAGCAACGTTATTGTATTTTAAGGATGAAAAATGCGTATACCCATCATTGTTGTAAATCGCTCTTTTGCCGAGACTGCCTTCATCCGCGGCTGTATATTCCGCAATGTCCTCTGTTGTCAAACCGCGCAATTTAATATAGGCGATTCTCGCCTTCTTGCCGGGAGACGGGGTGAAGCTTAGCGTTCGCCCGTTGAAGTTCGCGGCCGTTACGAACTCTTCGCCGATCGTCTGCTCGCTGTATAAGCGTTTCGCATGAACCGGCTCGAAAGAGATTGTTTTCGTTCCGCTGCCGTCCGCGACATCGAACCGCTCCGTTCCCGAGGCATAGCCGACATAAACGCCGAACCAGCCGTATAAATCGACGGGCAGCGTTAAGGTTTGAGCGGCAGCCGTGCTTTCGATAATACTGTACACGTTCGCCGTAACGCCCTCCTCCAAACCCTTATAAACATAGCCGGCTTTTTGCCAACCAGCCGAAACCGCTTGCTGTCCGCTGCCGTTCGTCATTTGATCGACGGCCGTGAACAAGTAGACGGCGTCTGAAACGGAAGTGAGCGCGGATTCGGGCGCTACGGCCGTGACGGCGGGGAACAGATCGACTTCTTTCATTACTTTATCCACCGAAACTCCGCCGTTCAGCAGCTCGACGACAAGCCGGCGCACGCCCGATCCGCCGCCGCCATATACGTTCATGCTGACAGTGGGGGCATCGAGCGGATGGCTGCCGCTTGCGACTAACAAACCCGTTCCATCCAGTACGCTGGCTTGCACCTGCACGTTCGGATTCGCGAACCAGCCCGGATCGGCTCCTCCGATATTAACAACGACCGGTATGGCGCTTGAACTGGCCTCCGGCTTGACCGTAACTCCGGAGATGTTCGGGTAATAGTTGATCCAGTCCGGAATTTTATTTTGCGTCAGCTTGATATGGTCGATGTAAACCTCGTTGGTTCCCGTCGTATATACGTCCTTGGCCAAATTATTGATCGTAATGTTGTCGCTGACTGCGGCGGCAATTCCCGAATCATTCGCTTGGACGATCAGATTGTCGTCCAAACCGAGATAGAGGCCTCCGTCTCCATCGTAGACGATTTCCCATTTGTGGAAGTTTTGGTCCGTCGGGAGGTAGACTTCCCGTTCCTTGAAGCTGTTCGTGCCGTTCGTGATCAAGAAAACCTTGATCGTTCCTTTGGCGGGATCGTAGCTGTTAAGCGCTACCATATACCGCTTGTTGTTCGCATAGATGTTAAAAGCGAGCCCCTTCCATAAATAGTAGTTCGTCGCTTTCGCAAGATCGACGATTTTGGCGTCGAACTGCAGCGTCCATGCGGAAGCGCCGAGTGTGACATTGCGCTTCATGCTGCTGTAATGTCCGCTGGTCGACGTATCGTCGGCATAGGCCAAATATTGACCGGACGGAACCGGCTTCAGCGATACCCCGTTCGGATTGCCGAGCGAGTTCGGCTCATCGTCGATCATGTATACGCCGGTTCGCGGCGGCGTGCTTGAAGTCCAGCCTGCGGCGCTTAAACTGGAGGCATCGTCGTTTAGAAGCGTGTTCCAGGTAAGGTTAGGCACGTGAAGCTTCGGTTTGAAGCTGCGCAGAAGCCGAATCGAGTCGACATACACCTCGGTCGTGCCTGACTGCAGATTACTCGTGTCGGCAAACAGCTTTATGCCGTCCGCGCCGGTAACGGCTATACTCGAATAGGTGAATGAAGCAACTACCGTTCCGTCCAGATCCACGGATATTTTATTGGTACCGTCAAAATAGATGCCCCATTTGTGGAGTCCGCCGCTCGTCGGCAAGGCTGCTTGCTTCCTTTCATACGTATTTCCCGGCTTCAATAGGTAGATGTTTATATTCCCGTTCGAATCTTTGCCGTTTAAGGAAAGCCTGTAACGCTTGGCGTTCGCCGTTATATCCACCGAGAACCCTCGCCAGGCATGATTGGAAGAAGGGGTAGGCAAGTCTGCGATCCGCGCCTCCAGCTGCGTATACCAGGAGCCCGATCCGATATAGGCATCTTTGGAAATATGGCTGTATTGGCCGTTTTGCGAGCTATAAAATAAATATTCGCCGGAAGAAACCGGCAGCATCTGGACCTGATTCGGGTTGCCAAGCGAATTCGGGTAATCGGTAATATAATTTCCGCCGGCCGGATTATTCGATCTCGTCCATCCGCTCAGACTCAAATTTTCACCGTTATCGTCAATCGCTGCGAATACCCAGTCCGGCACGTTTGTTTTATCCAGCTTCAAATAATCCAAATAAACCTCGTTCGTGCCTGACTGTAGATCGGCAGCGTTATTATACAGGACGATCCGATCCGGGGCAGTATCCGGCACGTTTACTCCGGAAACACGCGTGACGATTTGGCCGTCGAGAATGACCGACAGCGTTGAGCCGCCGTCAAAACCGATTCCCCACTTATGGAACGTTCCGTCCGGAGGAAGTGTAATCTGACTCTCCGCGACGTTCCCGCCGGCGTCCTTCAACACAAGCAGCTTCATACTCCCGTTCGATCCCATACTGTTAAAGGTCACTTTGTATTTCTTGGCATTGGCGATTACTTCGACGGATAACCCGTTGGAAATGGGGGTGGCCGAAGGCGTGATCAGATCGGCGATATTGGCGTCAAGCTCCAGGAACCATGGACCGGCGCCGATGCTTAAGGGGCTGGCGGTAATCGAGCTGGCAGTGCCGGATGAAGAAGCGTAGAACAAGTACTGGCTTTGTGGAATTGCAAGCATCGGAATATTGTTCGGATTGCCGAGCGAATTGGCAAAGTCAGAAATATAGTTACCGTTCGCGGGAGCAGCCGAACGTACCCAATTCCGATCCGACAGCCGTTCCGAGAAATCCGTCAACACGTTTACGGCTTTCTCGGCCGAATAAGCATCCGATTTGGTTTGCGCCCAAGCCGGCATCACGCTTGTCGTAAGCTGAACCGAATCCATGTATACTTCCGTTGTGCCGGACAGTCGGTTCTGAGCGGCGCTGAACAGGGAAATCCCGTCATTCGCGGAAGTACTCATTCCCATCCCGCCGAATTCCGCAATTGCTTTTCCGTCAACATCCACATAGATGGATCCGTTACCGTCATAGGAAATGGTCCAAGCGTGAAATAAATCGTCCGTAGGCATGTCAATCCGTTTCTGACTGTATGAGCCGCCATGATCGGCTTTAACCGCCGTTATTTTATCCCGGTCGTTGAATACCAGTTTGTACGCCTTCTGATTGGCCGCGACCTGGACGATGAATCCGGTATCCGCACCGGTTGCGGCAGGAGCCATCAAATCGATAATCCGCGCTTTGAACTGCAAAGTCCAGGCTCCGCTACCGATAGGCAACGATTTGGATATCGCAGCAGGGGAGGAGGCGGTTGCCGTTTCATCGCCGTAAAACAAGTATTGCCCTTTGGATACCGGCTTGAGCGGCACCGAGTCGGGGTTGCCCTGGGAATGGTCGCTGTCGATAATATATTGACCTTGCTGCGGAACAGTTGCCGTCCATCCTGCGGCTGCGAAGCTTAATGCCTCGTCGTTCACCGTTTGTTCGCTGTACCGTAATTTTTCTCCTTTCACAAGTTTATAGCTGTACAAATAGACCTCGTTCGTTCCTGATTGCAGTGACGTCGAGCTATTATACAGCAGTACTTGATCGACAAATCCGGTTGCTATATTAACGCCGGACGATCTAGCGATTTTTTTGCCGTCCAGCGTTACGGTCAGGGTTGATTCCCCGTCATATTCAATTCCCCATTTATGAACATCGGCGAAATCATCGAGCTTGACCAAGGTTTCCTCATAAGCGCTTGAGCTATTTTTCATAATCAGCACTTTGAATGCGGAGTCCATATCGCCGGTTTTGCTGTTGAACGTAACGCGATAACGTTTGCCGGCTGCAACGGTGTCCACAGTGAAGCCGTTCCAGGCGGGATTGTCGGACGGCATAATCAAATCCGCAATACGCGCCTCAAATTCGATGTACCACCTTCCCGATCCTATCGGAACCTCTTTCTTAATCGTATTGCTGAGCCCGTTTGCCGAGCTGTAAAACAAATACTGCCCGCGTAAAACCTGTTTCATCGGAATATCCGACGGATTGCCGAGCGAATTCGGCGCATCCGTCATATAATTGCCTGCTCTTGGTGCGTACTGTCTTGTCCAGCCTGCCGCAGATAAGCTGTGCGCATCGTCATCGATTAATACGGCTCCCGCCGCCTCCGCTTTGGACCACGGTATCCAAGCAACCAGCATCGACGCGATCAATAGGCAAGCCAACCATTTCCTACTTTTGCTTGCTGACATGTAAACGCTTCCTTTCCTTCGTTTTTATTGCCGGCCTTGAAGGCCGACTCACAGCCACTATAGCGGATACAAGCTTCACAATTAAAGCGCGAACAATTACATTTCGGTATACAAAATGCATAATTTCTCAAATCGGGCAGGTATCTATTGTATAAGTGAGGCAACTAAATTTAATATCGCTTACGGTACGACAGTCCCGCAAACCGCTCCAGTACGGGGAACTCCGTTTTTTATATGCCGGAGTATTCATTTGGCGGCTCTTTGCACTGCCTTTAACACCTGATATAGTTATTAAAAATAACATTCGGGGATCCCTGGACGGGATCCTTCCGTGGCGCAACGATAGGGTACGGGCCGTCTGGAGGAATGATTTTGCTGCGTAGAAGAAGCGTGCTAACCGCCATATTAATTTCGTATTTCTGCATCCTCATCGTACCGACAATTGCCGGGGCTGCCGGATATAAGGTGCTCGAAAAATCGCTTGTCGGCAATGTAAACAAATCGAATTATGCGATGCTCGAACAAGCCCGGCAATTGACGGACAGCAGAATCAAGGAAGTGAACCGGCTAAGCCTGCAGCTTGCCATGAATGCCAATATGCAATGGCTGCTTACGAATGCCTCAAGCGGGCATGGGGATGTTCAGCTCCGTTTGATTGCGCTAATGAAGGATATGGGATCGTTCATCCTGGTAAACGATTTTCTGGATTCCTTGTTTATTTATTTGGCGGATCGCAGCATGGTGGTTACGCCGACGATGCAAACCGATCAGGACTTGTATTTTAGAAAAATACAGCATTTTGATCATCTCGGCGACATGCCGCAATTGCTTTCCCGGCATAATAGCCAGAAATTTCTTTCGACGGACGTTTCGGAAAACGGTTCCACGCAGCGGATGCTTGCCTACATCCAATCGCTTCCGGTGGAAGAAAACGTGAACCTGAAAGGGTCGGTCGTCATTCTGATCAATGAACAGAAAATTCTCGATTTGCTGAAGCGTATCGATTGGGACGGGAACAGCTCGACCTTTATCATAGATCGGAACGGCAATAAGCTCGTCTCTTCGCCCAACCAGCAATACGTATCGGATGAATTAATAAACAGGCTGAATACCGGCAATGAATCGTTCGAGATGGACAAGGACGGTGAAAAACTGCTCGTTTCCTACGCTACCGGGGAGAACGGGTGGAAATACGTTTCGGTCGTGCCGAATGAAGTGGTCATGAAGCAAATTGAACGTGTCAAGCTTGTGTTTGTTTTGCTTCTTGTCGTCGGCGTTTTTGCGGGAATTGCCATTTCCTTCTATTTGGCTTATCGGAACTATAGACCGATTAACGAATTGATCCGCGTGATCCAGAAACGAAGCGTAACCTCAGGCGCCGGCAAAATGAACGAATTCGAAATGATAAACAGCACATTGCTGAAATCGTTCGAGGAAGAAAAAACGCTCAAAACCACGCTTGAAAAACAAGCGCCGCTCATTCAATCCAACTTTATTTCCCGGCTTATTAAAGGCAATGTCGACATCTCCTCCTTGGATCAAGCTTCGTTGGATTTTATGCAGGTCAGCTTGGAGAACCGCTCGTTCCGCGTGCTCTTGATCGATATCGAGGACGGCAAACGGTTTATGAAATCCGAAACCGAGCAGGAGCTGGCGCTTGTCCGGTTCATCCTGACGAATATCAGCATGGAGCTTCTTGAAGGGCGCGGCTTCGTGGTCGAGCTGGAACGGAACCGGCTGGCCGTGCTGGAGCATGTACAGAACGAGCCTCTGGCCGGCGAGGATGATTGGATATTCGTTCTGAAGGAGCAGTCGGAAACCCGCTTCCATTTCAATCTGACGATTGCGGTCAGCCGGAAGCAAGACAAGCCGGAGCATATTTGGAAATGTTACCTGGAGGCGCTGTTCGCCTTGGAACGGCGGGTTGTTATGGGCTCCAATACGATCATTTTCCATGAACCGGACAGCGGCGGCAAAGGGCAATTGTATCATTACCCGATGGAGTTCGAAGTGCTGCTGATTAACTACGCCAAAACGGGCGATTATGCAAATGCGGTCAATATTTTGACCCAAATCTACGACGCAAACTTCTCCATCGGCACCATTTCGCCCGAAATGAGCAGGTTTCTTTTTCTGGAAATACTAGCTTCGCTTCTGAAAGTCATACAAGCATCCGGTTCGGAGGGACATTTTTCGTCAGCGCTTGAAGACCCGTCTACGTATTTCGCGTCCTGTCATACGGCTTCCGACATGCTCGAGCAAGTGAAACGTCTGCTTCACGATATATGCGCGGCGGCCAAAGACGAGCGCACCGATCAAGGGGAACGCTTGTACGTCGGAATCCGGAAGTTTGTGGAGGAGCATTACCACGACGGCAACCTCAGCTTGACGATGATCGCCGATCGGTTCGGCATCACGCCGCAGTATTTATCCGCTTTCTTCAAAAGATATTCCGGTAAAAACATTTCGGACTCAATCGCGGAATATCGCGTGGAGCAAGCCAAGCGCATGCTGGCCGACCGCGATTTGACGATCGGGGAAATTTCCCGCAGGGTCGGTTATTCCAACCATATCGGGTTCGGACGCGTGTTCAAAAAAATCGAAGGCATTACGCCCGGGCAGTATCGCGAGATGAAGGAATAGGCGCTCGGATTGAATTCGGTTGCATGATGCTAAAACTGTATACCTCGAAATATTAAGAGCGGTGACCGATCTTGCAATCGGATTATTTTCCGGATGGGCCGGCATCGCTATGATCAGGGTGCGGCTCGAAGACAGCCGGATTATACAGGATAAGGGAGGCTCATTCCATGAACGGAAACAAAAACAAAATGAATGAGAAAAAATGGATCGCCGTGATGGCGACATCCGCGTTAGCGATCGGCGCATTGGCGGGCTGCGGCGGCAGCGCTTCGGAACCATCGGCACCGCCCGCTAGTGCAAGCCCGGGGAAAGAAGCGGCGTCTAAAGAAGAAGTTAAGTATCCGGCAAGCCTTACTTATTGGGTTGCGATGAACGCCGGCGTCGCCGGTACGATGAAATCGTTTGCCGAAATGGAAGTCTATAAGCAATTGGAGAAAATTACGGGAACCAAGGTCGAATTCCAGCATCCGCCGGTAGGACAAGACAAAGAACAGCTTAACTTGCTGCTCGCTTCGGGTAATTTGCCGGACGTGATCGAATATCAATGGACGATCGCTCCCAAAGGTCCGGACAATGCAATCAACGAGAAAAAGATTATACGCCTGAACGAGCTCATTGAGCGGCATGCTCCTAATTTATCGAAGCTTCTGAAGGACAATCCGGAATTTAAGAAGCTGATTACGACGGACGAAGGCAATATTTACGTGATGCCTTATCTTAACCCGGACGAAAGCGTCCGCGTATTTAACGGACCGGCTATGCGGCAAGACTGGCTGGATAAGCTCGGATTGAAGGTGCCGGCCACATTGAAGGAATGGGAAGAGGTGCTGATCGCTTTCCGGGATAAAGACCCTAACGGGAATGGGAAGAAGGATGAGATTCCGCTTTTGTTCGATCCGAAAGTAGCGGAAGTCGGACATGCTTTCATCGGCGCATACGGCATTACCACCACGTTTTATGCGGACGGCGGAAAGATCAAATTCGGACCGACCGATCCCAAGTTCAAGGAGTATTTGACGCTTTTGAATCGCTGGTATAAAGAAGGGTTAATCGACAAAGATTTTGCGACGATCGACCAAAAATTGAAGGATGCCAAGATGACCGAGGGACTGGTAGGCTCCATGGCCATGAATGTCGGTTACGGAATCGGAACTTACACAACGGCGGTAACCAAAGTCAACCCGAGCTTCAAGCTTGTCGGAACGCCGTACCCGGTGCTGGAGCCGGGCGGCAAATCGATCGGCCAGATGGACACCGCTTTTGCCGGCAGAGGGGCGGCAATCAGCGCGCAAACCAAAAACCCCGAGCAAATCGTCAAATGGATGGATTACGCTTACGGAGAAGCCGGGAGCCTGCTGTTCAATTTCGGGACCGAGAATGTGAGTTATAAGCTGGAGAACGGATACCCCAAGTTGACCGAGCTCATGACGAACAACCCTGACAAGCTTACGCTGGCGCAAGCGGTGACAAAATACACGCACGGCACCTTCTCCGGTCCGTACGTATACGACAAACGTTTGGCGGAGCAGTATTCGATCGTTATGCCCGAGCAAAAACAAGCTTCCGCCGTTTGGACGAAAGCGGATCACGCCAAGCTGCTACCTCTCATTTCGCAAACGGCGGAGGAAAGCGGCAAGCTGTCTTCGCTGATGAACGATATCAATACGTATTATCAGGAAATGTTCAATAAATTTGTTATGGGCTTGGAGCCGCTGAGCAGCTTCGATAAATATGTCGAGACGATCAACAAAATGGGCGTCGACGAAGCGATCAAGCTCAAGCAGGCCGCATTAGACCGCTATAACAAGAGATAACGGGAGCGTTTCATGATGACTAGCGATAAAAACAGCTACGCGAGACGGCTACTTCGAGACGTTCGGACTAATAAATACGTATATCTCATGCTGTTCCCGGTGGCCGCATATTATTTGATTTTTCATTATGCGCCGATGTACGGGGTACAGATCGCCTTCAAAAATTATTCCCCCTCCAGGGGTTTCTTCGGAAGTCCCTGGGTCGGATTCGATCATTTCGTCAGTTTTTTCGACAGCTTTTTTTTCTGGAGGATTTTGCGGAATACGCTGCTGCTGAGCCTTTATGAGCTGATCTTTGCTTTTCCGGCCGCTATCGTGCTTGCCCTGCTATTAAATGAAGTTCGCCGAAATATGTTCAAAAGATGGGTGCAAACGATCACTTATTTGCCGCATTTTATATCCATTGTGGTTATATCCGGCATGTTGATCGACTTTCTGGCTCGTGACGGCGTTGTCAACCAGGTGCTTGCTTTCTTCGGGATAGAGGCTCTTCCTTTCATGGGGATGCCGGAATGGTTCAGAACGATTTATATCGGTTCGGGTATTTGGCAAAATGTCGGCTGGGGCTCGATCATATTTCTTGCGGCAATCACGAATATCGATCCTTCGCTGTATGAAGCTGCCAAGGTTGACGGAGCGGGAAGATTGAAGCAGATGTTTTTCATCACGATACCGGGAATCATGCCGACGATTATCATCATGCTGATTTTGCAAATCGGAAGCTTTATGGTCGTCGGAACGGACAAAATCCTGCTGCTGTACAATCCGCTCGTGTACGAAACGGCGGACGTAATCGGAACATTCGTATACCGCAAGGGGATATTGGAATCGGATTACAGCTACACGACGGCGATCGGCTTGTTTAATTCGTTGATCAATCTGACCTTGCTGTTTTTAGCCAATTACTGGAGCCGAAAGAAGACCGAATCGGGATTATGGTAAAGAGGGGACACTTGTATGAGTAACAGAAGTCTCGGAGAGCGTCTCTTCGATAGCTGCAACACCGGCTTTTTAGTGTTATTGTGCGTAGGGACCGTGTACCCGTTCTTGTACGTATTGTTCGCTTCCTTGAGCGATCCGTCCGAATTGATCCGGATGCGGGGGTTGATCCTGTTTCCTCAGGGGTTCAGCTTGGAGGCGTATCGTCTCGTTTTTGCGAATCCGATGATAACGGTGGGTTACGCCAATACGCTGTTTTATGTGGCGGTCGGTACGGCGATCAACTTGCTGATGACCTCCTTCGGCGCTTACGCACTGTCGCGGAGAACGCTTATGCTGAAAAATCCTATTATGATGATGATCGTGTTTACGATGTTTTTCAGCGGCGGGCTTATTCCGAATTATTTACTCGTGAGCGAGCTGGGCATGTTGAATACGAGATGGGCGCTCATCATTCCGGGAGCGATCAGCACCTATAATCTCATTATCATGAGAACGTCATTTCTGGGCATACCCGCAAGTTTGGAAGAATCAGCCAAAATCGACGGAGCGAACGATTTTACGATCTTATTTCGGATCATTCTTCCCTTGTCGATGCCGATCGTTTCGGTCATGATCCTGTTCTACGGGGTAAGTCATTGGAACGCCTGGTTCAATGCGCTAATTTACTTGCGTGACCGCGACTTGTATCCGCTTCAGCTTGTGTTGAGGGAAATATTGATTACCAACAGCACGGATGCGATGACTACCGGAGCCAGCGATATGAATAAAGCGCTCGTTGCGGAAACGATCAAATACGCAGCCATAATCGTTGCGACCGTGCCGGTTTTGTTTTTGTACCCTTTCCTGCAAAAGTATTTCGTGAAAGGCGTCATGATCGGAGCGGTGAAGGAGTAAGGATAGAGAGGATATTCGAATCTTCGTTCATATTGCGACCGTCTGTAGGCACAGGCGGTTTTTTTCTGAAATTTTACAGCCTTCGTAAACAGGAAGCAGCCTCGCGTATTACGCGCGCCGAGCAGAGCGTATGCTGTCGACTGCAAGGTAAACTGCCGGAATCAGCTCCGTGAAAAGCAGGAAAGCGACCTCTCCATGCTGCAGAAAATGTTCGACCTCCATTCCGGTCCGGACCATAACCAAAGAGACGATAATCATCGCAGCGGTCATAAAGGAGCTTAACGGCTTATGGTCTTTTAGCCCGAAAATATGGGTCAATCCGATGACGGCTGCATACATAAACAGGCTGCATTTGATAAACATGCTGTAGAGCCAGAAGACGATTAGCAGCGGATCGAGGTTTTCAAAAAAGGAGCCGTATTTGATATAGCGGATCATCTCCAACGTCGGTACCGACAAATTCGCCGTCAAATCGGGGCCGAATAGTAAAATAATCGCCAATAGGACGGTCAGCGTAATGATCGCGGAAGTGACCGCCGCCCAGCCGAGCGCTTTCATCGTCTTGTCCGCTTGAGCGAAGCTGGGGAAAAAGAACAGTATAATTGCCATCTCGCCGAATAAAGCCGTCATCAGAAGGGCGCCGTTCCATATTCCCGGGGGATCGAAATTTGTCCACAGCGCAACGGCCATTTGCATATTTAACTTATGGCTGACGAGCAGCGGGACGGAGACGATCGTAATGATGCTTATGAAAAAGATGCCTTGAGCACCAATGAATATGGTTCCGAGTCCTGATCGAACCGCACGGAATATGCATAATCCGAACAAAGCGGCAATCGCCCAGTTCGGCGTATCCCTTAAATAAAATTCGGCGACCAAATCCTCCAATTCCCGCAACACGAACGCCGAAGCGAGCAGGAAAGAGAAGATCATCACGATGCTCAGCGGATAATGAATCCACTTTCCGACAATCGATTGGCCGTATTGCCCGAATGCTTGGCTCGGCCTTCTGATAGCCAGACGATAAGACCAATATACAAGGAGCAGCCCCAATACTAAGCCGAGCGCTACGGATATCCATGCTGAAAAACCGGCATGCTGAGCCAGCGGGCGAATATAAAATCCGATTGTCGTCGAGTAAAGAAACTGGCTGAATAACATATAAAGCTGCAGCGGACTGATCTTTTGCACCTTAAGGCTCTCCTTTATGTTTTATCCCCGATTCGCCGACACGGCATGTTGGAGCGGGCCGAAAATCGTTTCTATCAATGTTACGATCGTCCAATGTTCTCTTGCCGCATACAGAATCTCCAAGCAGAGAAACAAGAAAATGGCCGTACCCATAACAAGACGCATCGTTCTGCCTTTCCTATTGTTTTTCTGTAGGTAGCGCCATTCGAAGAAACCTAGTCCGGCAAAAACAGCGGCGATGGTCAGCATGTTTATTCCTCCTTGCCTGCATGCAATCGTTGGCCTTCCGGTTTTCTTGCCGCTCCGAGCCGTTTAATGGCG
Organism: Paenibacillus contaminans; assembly: GCF_003285015.1. GTDB lineage: Bacteria > Bacillota > Bacilli > Paenibacillales > NBRC-103111 > Paenibacillus_V > Paenibacillus_V contaminans. Next base: position 76,267 of record NZ_QMFB01000006.1, read on the forward strand.
ACATCGACATGTTGGTCGACGATTATATGATCGGCATATAATTGTCTCCAGTCCTTTTTCATTTCCTTCCATTTTCGGGGGTAATACCAGCGGATGTAGTTTCCGAGCTGAAAGGCGTCCGCTTTCGCCTCCTTAGAAACCGCGACCGCCTGGGCGATCCGCTTCTCCAGCTTTTCGCCGAGACTTCGTTCAAGTATTCTCAATTGATCCGGGGTATCAAGCGTCATATCGGACTCATTTGCGAGCACATCCACATCCGCCTTACAATTAATATGAATTTTCAACGGACTCCCGGTCTCAGGGTTAATCCGTGTCGTCGCATTCGTAACAAGGAAGCTGATTGTTTTTCCATCAGTCGGAGAAGTGACGTTGACCTCCGCATCCTGCAACTTGCCGAGAATCCATAAAGCGCCCCGCATTTCCTTCGTGTTCAGCTTGCTTACCATTCGGCCGTTTCGGAGAATGGCCGCGCCGTCTGTACCCAGCCATTTTTCGCCTTTCTTTTTCTTGACCATGCCTTCCCGGTCGAAGACGATTGTCGGAATGACCAAGTCGCCCCCCGAGTAATTCGCCATTAAAAGATCCTTCAGCGTAACTTCCACCGTCACTTGCTCCTCGGCGTATGCGGTCAAAATATCAACCGGAAATCTTTCGAAGCCGACAGGGATATTGGCGAACTCCTTTAAACTGCCATCCAAAACGAAGAGATATGAATTGATATGCAGCTTGGGCTCGCGCGCAATGAAATCCACAACCGGCCCAATACCATCTTCCGCAAGTCTTCTGCCGATTATGATAATTTCCAACTGGCCGAAAGCGATTTTACGGGATAAATCCGATTGGATCGCTCGATAGGCCTTAGCTATCTCTTTATCCGTTTTGGTGACATAGCTGAACGGGTAATCGGTTTTTCCGCCTCCGCCTCCGCCGGCCTGGTTGGGAACGAGTTGGTTGGGCAGGGGGAATCCGAGTGTTAATTCGATTCCTGCTTCTGTTTTATCCACGAGCAATATTTTGGCGAAGGAGCGGTCGTTCAATTCGACTGTGGACCAGCAGCCGGATAGGCACCCGAGCGAAAGGCACGCCCCTATTGCTAGAAGTAACCGTTTGATCTCAATCGCCCTCCTCGTTTTTGACTTGCGCCCATTTGCGCGTTGCCGCAGGTACTCTTCTCCGGTTCGGACCGTTCCCGGGACGGGATTTCATCGACCATAAAGGCGCTCTGAACAGAACGTCCTTCAGTTCGCCGAATCGCAGAGGAGCAAGCGGGGAGAGGTACGGCGTCCCGAAGGAGCGCAGCTCGACCATATGAAGATAAATTAAGATCAAGCCGCAAGCGATTCCGAACAAACCGAACGTTCCCGCCAAAAACATGATCGGAAACCGGAGTAAACGAAAAGAAAGACCCAGATCGAAATGCGGGATGATAAAGGAAGAGATTCCTGTCAGAGACACGATAATAACCATGACCGAGGAGACGATTCCGGCTTCGACGGCCGCGGTGCCGATAATCAAAGCGCCGATAATCGACACGGCTTGTCCCATCGATTTGGGTATGCGAATGGACGCTTCGCGCAAAGCCTCGAAAAGAATCTCCATGATAAACGCTTCGACAAGGGCGGGGAACGGCACGATTTCCCTGGAAGCGGCTATCGTTTTGAGCAGCTTGTCCGGGATAATTTCCGGGTGAATGGTCGTTAAGGCGATATAGATGGACGGCAGCAAGAGGGAAACGAAAAGAAACGTAAAGCGCACCCAGCGAATGCCGGTGGCTGGAATGAAGCGATCGTAATAATCCTCCGCCGACTGCATCAGCATAAAAAAAGTGACCGGAGCAAGGAGGACGTTGGGCGCCCCGTCCACGATCACCGCGACCCGACCTTCCAATAACGAAGCGGCAACCACATCCGGACGCTCGGTATATTGGATCTGTGGAAAGGGCGAATACGGATTATCTTCAATGAATTCTTCGATATAGTTTGTGCTCCATACACCGTCTATTTCAATGTCGGATAGCCGCTTTCTGACTTCGTCGATCAATTCTTGCTTGCAAATTCCTTGCATATAGGCGATCGCGATAGTCGTTTTGGATTCCGTTCCGATCTGCATCGTCTCCGATTTAAAATTAGCGGTCTTCAGCTTTCTTCGGATCAATGTAAGATTGTCTTCGTAATCTTCGATAAAAGCTTCGCGCGGGCCGCGGATCACGATTTCATTGGGCGCTTCCTCGATGGCTCTCTTATCAAAGGAGGTGACGGACAGTGCAAGCATATTTTCGTCGCGATCGACAAGCAGCAGGGCTTGGCCGCTTAGAATAGCGGTTAATGCTTCCGGAACCGAGCGAAAAATACTCGTATCGTCCAGCGGCAGTTGAGAGCGTTCGAAGATCAGGCTGGAGAAGGATACGGAATCCATCGTCTTATCCAGAGATACGAGCTCCTTAAGGACCTTTTGAAGCGTGTGCCTATCGACCATGCCTTTAATATATAGAAGCGCGCATTTTATTTGTGGACCTGCAACAAATTCGTGGATAACGACGTCGGAACTATGTACAAGACGTAGCTGAAACCAGGATAACCTATCGCCAATTGCTGCCGATGGCTCGCTACCGGAATCAGTGAGCGCGTTTTTGGGCAGAACAGGCGAAGGTCGCCGCATTGCGGTTTTTTTCTTGAGTATGCCGTTTAACCGTTGGAAGAAGGACATCGTCATGTACCTCGTATCGTTTTTGAGTCGCTTGTTAGCTTCCCCTTAGATGGAATATTTTACACCTTTTAGACTTAGTGATGTTTTGTGTAATGAAATTCTCTGATTTTCCAAAGATGGGAGAATCGCTCGCTATTTACATAGTTTATTGGATGGTGTATCGTGAAAGTGGCTGTAATGTTACGGATTTTATCGGGAAAGGGTCTTTATATGCCGCATACATACAAGCGCAAGCTAAGCCTGCGGTCGGCGTCGATCGTGTGCTTGCTTGCCGTTTTTTTCCTTATGGCCCTGGTTTCCGATTCCCGGCGAATCGTCGAGGTAGCACGTATGATTCCTTCTGTACCGGACGAGCAAATAACAGCTAAGGTATCCGCGCTGTCCGCCGAGAAGCAGCCGAACGTTATCGTTCTGCTAAGCGAATCGTTCTGGGATCCGACGCAGCTCGACGTCCAGTTCAGCAGAGATCCGATTCCGTTTTTTCATTCTTTGCGAAAGACGTTTTCCGGCGGCTGGATGCTTTCTCCTCAGCATGGCGGCGGTACGGCCAACGTCGAATTCGAAGTGCTGACGGGGAACGCGATGAGGTTTTTGCCGAAAAATACGATCGCGTACGAATCGCATGTCACGCATCCGATCGAATCTCTCGCGACCATTCTTAACGGGCAAGGCTACGTTTCGACGGCAATTAGTCCGGCTCCTCATTATCTTTTTAACAGCACGGAAGTATACAAACGGCTCGGCTTCTCGCAGTTTATTAGTCTGGAGTTTTTTCCGCGCGATTACGAGGGGCCCTATATGGCCGACCGGGCGGTCGTGCGTCAAATTATCGAGAAAGCTGCGGCGACGGAAGAGCCGGACTTTATATTTGCCAATACGATGGAAAATCACTATCACTATTATCCGGGTAAATTCAAGGCGAATACGATCGAAGTGAAGGCGAACCTGCCGGGAGGCTCCGCAGGATTGCTGGAGACGCTCGCTCAAGGGCTTTCAGGCGCCGATCGCGCACTGCAGGAATTGGTGGAATATTATGCGGCTTCCAAAGAGCCGACGGTCATTTTGTTTTTCGGCGATCACCAGCCTTTTCTGGAGAAAGACTATAAGGTTTACCGGGAAGCGGGTTATCTGAAAGAGGACGATCCCGAGGAATGGTGGAAAATGTTCAGCACGCCGTTCGTCATATGGGATAATTTTTTGCCTATGAACAAGCAGGATTTGAAGATGAACGCTTCCTTCCTGCTGCCCGCTTTATTGGAGCATGCAAAGCTTCCTGACACGGCGTATACAAAATTTTTACGAGAGCTGAGCAAGCAAACGCCTGTCATCCCTCCTGATGACGCCAAGAGCGAAATCCGGACGGACGAAGCTGCCCTGCGGCAGTACAAGGAATTTCAAGAGCAAATGCTGTCGGAAGCTCAAACTATGGCTCAAAAGCCAAATCGCCCGTTCGTGTTCGGATATGCGGATTTCCGTATCGACAGCGCGTCGTTCGAACGGAAAAGCAGGCTGAGCGGGGAAGGGATCATTACGCTTACAGGCAAGCATTTCGGTCTAGGCAGCAAAGTGGTGATCAACGGACAACCGTTAAAGACGACATGGAAAAGTCAAGATACCGTGTCTGCAGTCGTTACGTCCGCACTTGTCAGCGCTTCGGACCCTTGGTCCGTGCATGTCGTCGTGGAAGACGATAAGGAGAAGGAAATCGCGCGTACGCCGGAATTTACGTTTACGAGATAAAGATGAAATGCCGTAATCACGTTTCGCATCCAGCCCATGGCTTCCTGATAGGGAGTGTCACGGGCTATCGTATTTTTATCAATCATTTGATAGATATACCTAATACAGGTGGATTCGCACGATAAAATACTATAGAATGGTATGTGGCGTTTTATGAAGGACTGCAAAATTTTGATGCTAAATCACTTTTATCGATACTTGATATACATAGAGAATAAAAGCGGTTATCCCGGCCGGTGCTGTACTTGATAAGTCTATTTTCGTTACCGTTATTTATATCGTGGTAAAGGTAGTTTGTATATTTACATTTTTGGAATATGTTTGGGTTTGGAGGAGCTGCGATGGAAAAGCTAAAAAGCCTTCACGCAGGGAAGGCGATGATGGTCGTCTCCGCATTGCTGACGGCTACGGGACAGCTCTTTTGGAAATGGGGCCACGTCAACCTGCTTTATATGGGAATCGGATTTTTGTGCTATGGAGCTGGGGCCGTGTTTATGCTGAAAGCTTTCTCCTTGGAAAAGCTGTCCGTAGCTTATCCGTTAATGTGCTTGAGTTATGTTTTTGCGTTGTTTTACGGCGATTTATTTCTGGGCGAAGCGATAACCTTGAAGAAGGGGGCGGCGGTCGTTCTTTTGGGGATTGGGGTGACGCTGACATCGTATGAAAAATGAATGGTTTCTCGGCTTGCTGTTTATGATGACCTTATTCGGATCGCTCGGCAGTGTCTTTTTCAAATTTTTTGCGATTCGGCCGAAGAAGCTACATTTGCTGATCGGCTTCATGTTTTACGGACTGGGCGCCCTGCTTAACATTTACTTGCTTAAAGAGCTTCCTTATACGCTCGTGATGCCGGCAAATGCGCTCGGCTTCATATGGACGCTGCTGTTTGCCAAATGGTTTTTTAAAGAAACTGTCGGGATTTATAAAATCGCCGGCGTCGCTTTTATTATTTCGGGCTTGCTTATGCTGCTTTTGTGATAGTCGGTTGAAAATTAGTTGATGTTTGGGCGGGTTGCTTACGGCAAGTCGAAGCTAGGAGCTTGAGCATTGTGCGATTTCTTCGTATAAGCTAACGGCAGTGATTTCAGGCAGCGACCGATTCGGTCGCTGTTTTTTTGTTGCATATTTTTAACCGTTCATGAGCTTAGATTAGCAGCCTGAATTTGTGGTGATAAACCCCGCAGTCAAATCGCTGGTTCGTATAAGGTGAAGCACCCGCTTACTCAATCTATGATTTGCCGCCAAACGAAACTAAAAGATCAACATATCAATCTAAAAATTTGACATGCCTAGGGCAAACGCACGAATTTATAATGGAAGGCAGAGGCGTTTCCGTTCCCGAAAATAAGCGCTATCAATCTCTTCTTGTTGCCCTTCCGGTTATCTCTTACAATATCGTTAAGCTGCATGGAGGGGATAGAGTGGATTTTTTAAAAAAGCGCCCGATTAAGCTGCAATTGCTGCTTATGTTTTTTCTGTTCCTGACGGCGATCGTTCTAGTCATGTTCGTCACGTATACGCAGTCCAAAAAGATGATCTACGCCAAAAACGAGCAGTATTCCATCGAGCTGATGGATAAAATTACGCAGTATATCGAGTCGCAAATCGATACGATCGACGGATTGCTTCTAAACACAGGTATTAACGCCGATGTGCATCAATATTTGAAAACGACGGATTTGCTCGACAAGATAGACGCCTTCCAGAAGGTCGATATGCAAGTGACGAGGGTGATCCAGCTGGAGAACGGCATCGTTGATATGACGATCGTCGGGGAGAACGGGAACAACCTGAACCTCATGTCCGATCTGAATAAAAAGCGGCTGATCATGGATACGATCGCGAAGATGAGGGATACGAACGGCACGCATCTAAAGCCGTACTATTACGGGTTCAGGAGAATTGTAGAAAGCAATGTCGCACATCATTATTTCGCCGTGGGGACGACGATCAACAATATTTTTCCGATCTATCCGCTTGGTCATATGGTTGTGATTTTGGACTTGGAGACGTTGTTTCCGAAGTTCGATACGATGATGCAGAACAGCTTCGGGAATTTTTATGTCTTGGACCGGAACGGTATCGTGTGTTCAAGCAGCGTACCGGAAATGATCGGAAACAAGCTGGATTTGGAAGCGTTTGCGAATTCGCGTGACGACAAGTTCATCGTCCAATCGGCGGAGCTTCGGGAAATGGAAGGGAAAATCGTCAACATTTATTCGAAGGACGACTTGTTTCGCGGGCTGGATCAGACGAGAGAAGTCTATTTATGGATACTCGCATTTTTCGTCCCGCTCATGTGCTTGGCCGTCTGGATCATCAGCAGCAATATAATCGGACCGATACGCGCATTTATGCGGTTCATTCAAGTCCATCAAATTAAAAACATTTATCACGAGCAAAAAAGGCTGAAGCTGTTCGGTTATCACGAAATTATGGTGATGGCGGACAAATTCAACGGCATGCTCGATGAAATCGATCATTTGACGAATGAGGTCGTTTCCTCGAAAACGCGCATCATGGCGCTCGGACTCATGAAGAAGCAAGCGGAGCTGGCGTACTTGAAGCAGCAGGTGAATCCGCATTTCCTATACAACATGCTCGAGTCGCTCAAAGGAATGGCAAGCGAGACGGGGGCGCATGAAATACGGGAAATGCTCGGCGCGCTTGGAAGAATGCTGCGTTACAGCATCAAAGGACGGGAGGATGTGAAGCTGCGGGAGGAGCTGGAAATTGCCAAAGCTTATTTGAAGCTGCAGCAGTTCCGGTTCGACGACCGGTTTGACGTTCATATCGATTTTCCCGACGAACTTCTTCAAGCGAAGGTCATTAAAATGATTTTGCAGCCCATTCTGGAGAACGCTATCACGCACGGGCTTGAGGACAGAATGGTCAAAGGGAATTTGCTGTTCGCCGGCAAGCTGTCGCCGGAGGGCGATATCGAAATCCTCATCAAGGACGACGGGCTGGGCATGTCCCAAGCGAAGCTGGAAGCCATTCGCGCGGAGCTGGCTTCCGGCGACGAATTTCTGGACCGGATCAAAAACAGCGAGCATTTGGGCGTCGTCAACGTTCACAGCCGGCTGCGTTCCGTTTACGGGGAGCCATACGGCTTAACTATTCAAAGCGCAGAGGGCGCCGGGACCGAAGTCGTTCTGCGATTGCCGTACAAGGAGGGCTGAGCATGTATAAAGTTATGCTGATCGATGATGAGAAGTGGGTCGTCAAGAGCTTGAAAAACTCGATAGACTGGCATTCGCTCGGGTTCGAAATCGTTGCCGAGGCGTTTAACGGCGAAGAAGGCTACGACAAAATCAAACGGTTGACGCCGGATTTGGTGTTTACCGACATTCGGATGCCGGGCATGGACGGGCTTGAAGTCATGCGCAGAAGCAATGAGCTGAACAGGGATATCAGCTTTATCATTACGTCTGGCTACAAAGAATTCGAGTACGCCAAAAAAGCGATTCAATACGGCGCTCTCGAATATTGTCTGAAACCGTTCGACGAAGAGGAAATAACGGACATACTCGTCAAATACAGTCGGGACCGGCCCGTAAAGAAAGCTTCGAACGAATTGCTTGCTTTGCTGCAGGAGCACGATGCCGGCGGCATGAAGCCGTATATCGAGGAATTGATGAGAAGGCTAGGGATCGCCTCGGATAAAACGGCGGGCCAGCCAAGCCCGCAGCTGTCGACGTTCCATAAAATCGTCGCTTTCGTAGATGAACACTTTCGGGAAGATATCTCGCTGCAGGTCATTTCGGAGAAGCTGGATTTGAATCTTAGCTACATCAGCCAGCTGTTTCGCAAGGAAGGCTCCGATACTTTCCTGCAGTACTTGACTAAGAAAAGAATTGCATACGCTTGCGAGCTGCTCGTAACTACGCAGACGCCGGTACAGGAAATATCCGAGCTGTCCGGCTATTTGGACTATTTTCATTTTGCCAAAACGTTCAAAAGAAGCACTGGCTTGACGGCTACGCAGTATCGGGAAGCTTATATCAATAGCGGGAGCCGGCAGGTTTGAAAGCGCTGCCTAAAATATGAACATCCCCGACCTAAAGAACCGCCATATTCGGTCCGACCGGTGCCGATCTATAATAAATACGAAGTAAAGATAACATTCAAAGTTATTTTTACTTACGACTAAAGTTAGATTATAACATGTTGGGGGAGGAAACAAAATGAAAGGTACTGGTCAAAAGCTCGTTTCCGCAGCGCTTGCCGGCAGTCTCTTGTTCGTGACGGCATGCAGCGCCGACAAAACCAAGGACGCCGCTCCGAGCGGTGCACCGGCAGGCTCGCCTTCGGCGGCTGAAAGCTCCAAAAGTCCGGACGCAAAGGAATATGTCATCAAAGTTCTCACGCAGACGAACAACCAGATCAAAAGAAGCGACGAGACGAAAATCGGCAAAAAGATCAAAGAGAAATTCAACATGGTGTTCGAATATGTGCAAGCGCCCGGGAACTATGCGGATAAGCTGAACCTGATGCTTGCGGGCGGCGATTATCCGGAAATCGTTTCGATTCAGGACAACGCGACTTTCGACAAATACGCGAGAGCCGGAGCACTGCTGCCGATCGACGATTTGGTCAAGAAGTCGCCTGAATTCGCCGAGCGGTACAAGGTGCAGATTCCGCTCTGGAAGCTGTCGGCCCATGACGGCAAGCTTTACAAATGGGAAAGCAGCGTGCCCGCCGACTTCAAGAACGTCGTAGAGGTCAATGACGTCGGCGTCAGAATCGACGTGCTGGAGCAGCAAGGCTGGCCGCAGCTGTTATCGACGGATGATTACATCAAGTTTCTCAAGAAAGGGCTTGAAGACAATCCGACGACGAACGGCAAGAAAACGATCGGCATGATCGTGCCTTTCGGGGAGCCGTGGGGCATGCAGGGCATTTCCTCGATCATGTACGAGAAGGGCGGACGGTATTCGACGGCGGCGGGAAATTTGGGCGTGCTTTGGAATCAGGTGGACAAGAAATTCGAGGATACGATGACTAACGAATATGTGAAGGAAAGTCTCGCATTTTTCAACAAGCTGTACCGCGAAGGCATTTTGGATAAAGATTCGTTCACGGATAAGCTGGACCAATACAATGAGAAGCTGAACAGCGGCCGAACGTTGTCCTCCTGGTACGCCGTTTGGGCGCTTACCGGGGCTAATCAGGGTCTTGTCGATGCAGGTTATCCGGAACAGCAGTATATCAATATGCCGATTCGCAGCAAAACGCAGATCGAGCGCAACGAGAAGCGGCAAATTCGCGTCGAAGATACGCGTCCGCACGCCATTCACGCGATAACGAAGAATGCCAAGCATCCTGAGCGCATTATGGAGCTGTTAGCCTGGTCGGCGACGGAAGAAGGGAAGGTTCTGCTCCAATCGGGCATCGAAGGCGACGAATATACGATCGCAAACGGTAAACGAGTACCGACGGACGCGTTCAAGAAGTCGTTGACCAACGCGGATGCGGCCAGAAGCATCGGCTTCGGGCTGTTCGATTTCCTTGGCGGCGTGTTATCGACCGCACCTGACGGCGTTCCATACAGCATGCAGCTCGATCCGGCCATGCAAGACGAGCTGCAGCTTACGCAAGGCATGAGAGACGCTTATAAGAAGCTGAGCTGGGAAAATTCGAAGGACTATTTCCTCAAGACAGGCGAGGCTGCTAATACCGGAATCGCGAGTACGGTGGTCATCGATACGACGTCCGCGCTCGGCGCGCTTCATCAGAAAATGATCGATTTCCGTATCAAAAATTCGGCAACGCTGATCATTTCGCCGAAGACGGATGAGGAATTCGAAAGCTTGTATCAATCGGTTATCGCTAGCTACAAGCAATTGAAGCCGGAAACGGTCGTAGCCGAATACAACAGACTGTATCAAGAAAAGCAGACGCAATTGAACCAATTTAAATAACAGGCCGGAGCGGGGGGAAGCGCAGGGTGGCACCGCTCTTCTCTCCGCCGGCTTCGGGAAAGAGGCAGCCGTCATGACCAACGCCGTTGCATATCCGTTAAAAGGGAAGAAAGCATCCCGCATGTTCAGGCAGCGTTACTTGTATTTGATGCTTTTGCCGGCGGTATTGTTGTTGTTCGTATTCTGGTATTTGCCGCTATTCGGGTGGATAATCGCTTTCATCAATTTCAAGCCGGGCTTCAAGCTCTTTCCCGCCGAATGGACGGGGCTGCAGCAGTTCACGAGCTTTTTCACGGAAAGTCAAGATTTCGTTTATCTGATCCGCAACACATTGGCGATGAACATCGGGTCACTGGTTGCAAATCTGGGAACGGCTTTCGTCTTCGCTTTGTTGTTGAACGAAGTGAGGCAGCGTTTTTTCGGAAGATTGATTCAAACGATTACCTTTTTTCCGTTTTTCGTTTCATGGATCATCATTTACTCGCTTTCCAGCGCTTTGTTCGCTTCTTCGTCCGGGGCGATTAACGAGCTTCTTGTGAATATGGGGATTATCGAAGAAGGCATCAACGTGCTTGGAGATCCGAAGTACGCCTGGATTTTTATGATCGCCCTCGGCGTTTGGAAGTACCTCGGGTATAACAGCGTCATTTTTATTTCGTCGATCGCGTCGATTCCGAACGATTACTACGAGGCGGCGCAAATGGACGGGGCCAATCGGTTTCATCGCATGTGGTACATTACGATTCCCTCGCTTGTTCCGACGCTCATCGTGCTTCTCGTATTGAACAGCGGTTGGATTTTGAACTCCAATTTTGAACAGTTTTATTTGTTCACGAATGCGACCAACTGGGAGAAGATGGAGGTTTTGGACATCTATATTTACAAATACGGCCTGCAGCTTCTTAACTACCCGTATGCGACGGCCGTAGGCATCATGAAAACATTCATCAGCTTGATTCTGATCATTTCGGTGAACGCCATTTCCAAAAAGGCGACAGGAAGAGCCATATTCTAACTAGGCGGGAGAACATTATGAGGGAACGATCCGTAAGCGGCACCCTTTTCGATATCGGCAACACGCTGTTCATGCTGGCGGTTTTGGCATCCATGCTTATTCCGTTCATCTATGTCGTCAGTTATTCGTTAAGCACCCCAAGCATGCTCAAAAGCGGACTCGTGCTGTTTCCGACAGGCTTTACGCTCGATTCCTATAAGAAAGCGCTGGAAGACCCGGCTGTTCTGAAAGGGGCGGGCATCTCGACGCTTAGGGCGGTGATAGGCCCCGCTGTGATGCTGTTTATTACGTCGATGGCGGCCTACGTGCTGACGCGGAGCGAGCTTGGCGGCGTGAAATGGTTCCGCAAATATTTTATTTTTACGCTTTATTTCTCGAGCGGCATCATCCCGATGTATTTGCTCATGGGGTATTTGCAGCTCAAAGGGACTTTTCTAATTTATATCCTTCCGAGTGCGGTGTCGGTATTTAATCTGGTGCTGATCAAGACGTATATCGAGGCGCTGCCCAAGGAGCTTGAGGAAGCGGCTGTCGTAGACGGGGCGAATGATTTGCGGTTGTTTTTTCAAGTCATCTTCCCGATCTGTACGCCGGTGTTCGCGGCAGTCGTGCTTTTCGAATGCGTCAACCAGTGGAATGCGTTTATGGATACGCAAATTTACAATACGATGTCGCCGAATCTGTATTCGCTGCAATATGTGCTTTACAACACGTTGAACCAGTTCAATTCCTTGGAGCAGCTGAAGGAGCAGGGGCAAACGCAGGTTTATTCGATTACGCCGCAAACGTTCAAGATGGCCATTACGGTCATTACCGTGCTGCCGATCGCATGCGTTTACCCGTTCCTGCAAAAATATTTTATAAAAGGCTTGCTAGTCGGTTCGATCAAGGGCTAATGTATAATTAATCGAATTCCAATTGGTGACAAACGAGGAGGAAACGGATATGGGGGCAATTCGGTTAGCGGTAGTCGGAGGAAGAAGAGGGGGTTATTTCAGCCGCTCCTTGGCCAGGCTGGCGGGACGCGTAGAATTGGTTGCCGTATGCGACAGCAATGAGGACGTTTTGCAGAAGTGGCGGGAGGAGTTTCCGGGTATCCGCGCTTATGACAGCTATGACCGGCTTATCGACGATTCCAATGTGGATGCGGTATTCCTGGCGACGCCGCTGTTCATCCATGCCGAGCAGGCGATTCGCGCGATGGAAGCGGGCAAGCATGTGATCAGCGAAGTCATCGCCGCACATACGCTCGAGGATTGCTGGAAGCTGACGGAAGCCGTCGAGAAGACGGGCATGACGTATATGATGGCGGAAAATTACTGCTACATGCGGCCGAACATGATGGTCGGGCATATGTCGCAGCAAGGCTTATTCGGAGAATTGACGTATGCGGAGTGCGGATATATTCACGATGTCCGCAATTTGCTGCACGACAAAGAGGGCAATTTGACATGGCGCGGCAGACTGCTGCGGGATTACGAGGGGAGCACCTACCCGACGCATTCGCTCGGACCGGTCGCGCAGTGGATGGGGATTAACCGCGAAGGCGGGGACGAGCTGGATTCGCTTGTCACCTTTTCCTCCAAAAGCAGAGCGGGGGCGAAGTACTTCGGCGAGCATTTCGGCGAGGAGCATCCGGGCTCGCAAGCCGATTTTTGGAAGAACGGCGATTCGACGGTCACGCTAATCCGTACGAAGAAGGGAGCGCTTATCGCCCTTAAGTACGATATTCAATCGTCCAGGCCTCATAATATGACGCACTATACGCTGCAAGGAACGAATGGCGCTTATTTATCCCCTCGGTATGCGGGAGAAGATCCGCTCGTTTGGATCGAGAACGTATCCAAGGGCGTTTCGTATTCGGAAGGCAAAGCGGAAGCGCCGGAGGCGGAATGGGAATCGCTTTGGAGCCATGCCGACAAGTGGGAGCATCCGCTTTGGAAACGCTGGGCGAAGGAAGCGGAGCAGTCCGGTCACGGCGGAGGCGACTTTTTCGTGCTAGACGAGTTTTTGTCCGCGATCGAAGAACGCAGAAGACCGGCCATCGACGTATACGATGCGGTGACTTGGAGCTCCGTGTTCCCGCTGTCCGCGCAATCGATGGCGTCCGGCGGAACCCCGGTCAAATTTGTGGATTTCAGACGAAAGTAGAACATGACCGTCGAAATAAAACGGTGGCGTACACTGCCGTCAAGCCGTGCCGCATCGCGTCGGGAACTGCATGCGGCGCGGCGCGGTGCCAAATGAAAGGAGCTTTATTGTGAAATATCGCAGCAGTGAATGGTTCGAGAGCGACAATGCGGAGCTGGCTTTCCAGCACCGATCGGCTATGCGGGCCATGGGCCACAATCCGGATACGTTTCTAGGGAAGCCGATTATCGGCATTTTCAATGCGTGGAACGACTTTAACAGCTGTAATTATCCGCACAAAGAGCTTGTCGAGTTCGTCAAACGCGGCGTGCTGCTTGCCGGCGGCTACCCGATCGAGCTCCATACGATATCAACCCCGTCGGATTTTATGAAGCCTTCCGACCTGCCGTACCGCAATTTGCTCTCCATGGATATCGAGGAAAGCATCCGGTCGCAGCCGATCGACGGCGTCGTCCTGCTTTGCGAATGCGACAAGACGGCTCCCGCCCAGCTGATGGGCGCGGCGAGCTGCAACCTGCCGGCGCTGCAGCTGGCGGCCGGACACCGTTCTTCGGGCAGCTTTCGCGGCAAAGAGGTCAATTACGGAACCGATTTATGGAAATATACGGATGATTACAAAGCCGGGCTACTTACGGATGAAGAATGGCAGGAGCTGGAGAAGTCGATCTCATGCGGTTTAGGCGGCTGCCCTGTAATGGGGACGGCTTCGACGATGAAAAGCATGTCCGAAATGCTCGGGATGATGCTCCCGGGCACTTCAAGCATTCCTGCGGACGATGCCCGGCGCAAAACGGCGGCAGAAGCAACCGGGTTCCGGATCGTCGAAATGGTCAAGGAGAACCTGACCCCTTCGCGGTTTATGACGGAAGAGGCGTTCGGCAATGCGATCAAGCTGCTTGCGGCGATCGGCGGCTCGACGAATGCTGCGATTCATCTTACCGCGATTGCGGGCAGACTGAATATCCGCATCCCGATCGAACGGTATGCCCGCGTTGCAGAGGGAGTTCCGCTGCTCGTGAATTTGCAGCCGAGCGGCCGGTACAGCATGGATGAGTTTTTCCGTGCGGGCGGACTAAGCCGGGTTATTCGCGAGCTGCTTCCTCATTTGGACGGGGATTGTCTTGCAGCAACCGGGTTAACGGTCGCGCAAACATACGGACAGGACCGCAAGGATTGGCCGGCGGAAACGGAGGTCATCGCGACGCTTGAGGCTCCGCTTAAGGAAAATGCCGGCTTGGCCGTACTCAAAGGCAATCTTGCTCCTCAAGGAGCGGTAATCAAAAAGTCGGCGGTATCCCCGCATTTATTCCGTCATCGCGGTCAAGCCGTCGTGTTTGAGGATTACGCCGACATGTTAAGCCGGATCGACAGCGAGGAGCTTGAGGTCGACGAAAGCAGCGTTCTTGTGCTCAAGCACTGCGGTCCTGTTGCGATGGGCATGCCGGAATGGGGCTCGATTCCGATTCCCGCCAAGCTGCTGAAGCAAGGCGTAAGGGATATGGTTCGTATAAGCGACGGGCGGATGAGCGGAACGAGCTATGGCGCGGTCGTTTTGCATGTTTCGCCGGAATCGGCGGTTGGCGGCCCGCTGTCGATCGTTCGCAACGGGGATTGGATTGAGCTCGATATCGAAGCGTCGACGATCAGCCTGCATGTAAGCGACGAAGAGATCGCCGAAAGACTGGCTGTATGGAGTCGTCCGCCATTGCGTCACAAGCGCGGCTATTTGCGTATGTTCGCTGACCATTCACTGCAGGCTCCCGAAGGCTGCGATCTCGATTTCTTGCGGCCGGATTCGGACGAGGAAGCTGTTTTCGTACCGCCGATCGTCGGGAGAGGATAACGCCGGTTTGGCGAGAAGCAATATTCGGCGATGCGAGTAATACGGGCTTTGCGCTCGATGTGGACAACAGGAAGAGGACGGCAAGAGGGACATTGGCAAATACATCGAGCTAAGGAATACAAAACGATGGCATTATGCGAAAAGAGGATGAATATATGCCCTTCCAGCTTCCGCAATTGAATGTAAACCGGATCGTCCGGGACACCTTGGAGCTCGTACGCATCGAAAGTATAACGGGAAATACGAATGAGATCGCCAAACGTTACCATGACATGCTGAGGGAAGCGGGATGTCAGGTACAGCAATACGAATGGATAAAGGATAATCCGACTTTGGTTGCGACTTACGGAGATGACTCCGGAGGTCCTGTGATCTTGTTCAACGGCCATATGGACGTCGTTCCCATTCCGCATGAACCGGCTGAGGTTCGTGACGGGCGTATTTACGGCAGAGGCGCTTGCGATATGAAAGGCTCGCTCGCTTGCGTGCTGGAGGTCGTCCGGGCCATGCGGCAATCGGAGGACCGGTTTACCGGAAAGCTTATCATCGTAGCGAACAGCCTGCACGAAAGTCCCGGCGGGAGGGGCGAGGACCTGGTCGCTTTGACGGATAACGTCAAGCTTGAAGCCGATGCGGCAATCGTCATGGAGGGGGCTACGCGGGATTGTACGATCGCCCAGCTCGGTTCCGCGACATTCCTCATTACGATCAAGCGGGAGGGCGAGCCCTCTCACCAGCTTTTCTCCCCGCCAGGCGCTGCGCATCCCATCGAGGTGGCGTCGGAAGCGGTTCGTATGCTGAGAGAACGCAATGCCGAGCTCGAGAAGGAGTGGATCGAAGATATCGGCCATGCTTCTTATTTTATCGGGTCGATGCACAGCGGCCAGTTCTATAATCAGCTGCCGAACCGGGCCGTTCTGGAAGGGGTCAGACGTTACCGGCCGGAGCAGAACTTTGCCGAAGTGGAGGATGAGCTTAGACTGTTGCTTGATGCGCTTGCTTCGCGATTCGGCGTCGAAATCGACCTTGATATGCGCAAGGTGAGGGACGGCTATCGGCTCGATTCCGCGAATCCGGCTATATCGGCTTTGCAGCGGGCGGTCCGTGAGGCGCGAGGCATCGAGCTGCCGCTCGCCGGCAAGAAGGTTGTCACCGACGCCGGAATACTGGCCAGAGCGATGAACATTCCTGTGTTATGTCATGGCCCGGACCAAAGTACGGCGCACGGCGAAGTCGAATACGTCGAAATTCGCGAGCTGGAGCTGGCGGCTCAAGCGTATTTGCAATTTATTCGGGAGCTTGTCGAGACCGGCGGCAGCAGCAGCAGAAACGCCAGTTAGCTTAAATAACGTTTTGCGAAGAGAGCGTTCAAACGGAAGGTAAAACAGACTTAGCGGGATGTATCCGCTAGGTCTGTTTGGATTTTCCGGAAAGGTTAAAATTTTTGCGGTAGAGGCTGAGAATTATCGATTATGTCAAGAAAAGAGCATTTCGGATTATTGAATTAAAGATTATGATGAGGCTAGCATACTCCAGCTATCGAATCCACCATCGTTACCTATACAAACGGAGGGATAACGGATGTTAAACAGATGGCCGCTTTTCAGGCGCAGCCGCAATTATTACTTCAGGCTAATGACGTTCACGCTGCTTGTTACGCTGCTGCCGATCATGCTGCTTAGTTTTCTGTACTACCGGAATACGATGGCCGCAATCAAGCTGGAGCTTCATACGGCCAACTCGAACTATCTGAACCAGACGGCGACGGCGGTGGAAATCATCGTCAACCAAATCGGCAAAAGCGTCGAACAGCTGACGATGGACAGTTCGTTGCGCGCCTTTGAAAATTTTCCTCAGGGACACTATTACGAGCATATTTCCGGGACATTGAAGGATGAGGATTTAACCGGATTGGAACGGTATATTTCCAGCAAGCAAAAGGTATGGAATATGCTGGATAATATGAAGTCATCCAATGAATATATCCATTCGGTTCAATTGATCGACCGGGCCAAGGAAATCGTGCTGTCTTCGGTCGATTATCCGGAAGAGCAGCCCGGCGAGCCTGTAAAGATGCGGCTCCCCGAGCAGGTTATGACGTATCCTTATTTTATGGATATTCAGAACGTCAAGCAGCGAAACGGCAGTCAGAGGCAAATATTGCCGCTTATTTACCAATCGCCGAGCATGAAAAACGTTGTAATCGTAAACCTCGATGTCCGGAAGCTGTACGACAATGTGATCAAAAAGCTGGAAAATCAAGCCGGGAGGCAGTTCTTCATTTTGTCGGCTGAAAATAAGCTGATCGTTTCCGATGGTTTATCGGACGAATACGGGCGGATCGGTGACGAGCTGATGTCGCGGAAAAAAACGGACGCTCCCGGGGTAGGGCCGGCCGTGCTCGACGAAGAGGGGAAAAACCGGCTCATTCTGTACAAGACGTCGTCGGCTCTTGGCTGGACATTTGTCGCTACGGTCAATTTGAACCGGCTTTACGATAATGTCTCCAGTCTTCGGGGGCTGTTGCTGATGGAATCGTTCATTTTGGTAGCCGTTGCAGCGGGGTTGGCCTTCATGACGAGCCGGAGCATGTACTTGCCCGTTTTTCGGCTTCTGACCTACATTCGCAACATCAGCCAGAGTGAAAAGGGAAGGCCGGACGAGATGCGGCCGCTCGACGAATTCAAGCTGATTCAGTCGAGCTTCGAGGAAGCGATCGCAGATAGAAGAAGCTTGCAGTCGCGGCTGAAGGAGAGCTTGCCGGCCTACCGGGAAAAGTTTCTCGTCTCGCTCGTCAGAGGTGACAAGTACGACAAAGAGGAAACGGTCGAACGGATGGCGTTTCTTGGCATCGATTTCTGCCTGGAGCAAATTGTTCTGCTGAACGTTTATTACGAGCAGCCGGGAAGCGCCGGCCGCGATTTTGCGAATGACAACCTGAATAAGCTGCGGATGAAAGACGAGCTTGAACGATGCTTCGCATTGAAGCGTCATGTCATTGTAGTGGAGATGGCGAATGATTTATTCACTGTTCTAATGAACTGGGAAGAGGAGCGGATGGCGGATATTTTCGCATTGGCGGAAGCCGCTCAGGAAGAGATCAAGTTGTCGCTCGGCATTCACAGCCTCATGGGCATAGGAAGGTTTTGCAGCGATGCGAACGGATTAAAGAGAGCTTTCGAGGAGGCGGAAGAAGCGGTGCGCTGCCGCAATATCGCAGGTGCCGGTGCAGTCGTCTACATCGAGGATGTCCGGTTGGAGGGGACGCCGGCCTTGTATTATCCCAAGGAAAAAGAAACGACGCTGAACCGATTCATTAAAAACGGCGATGCCCTCAATGCCAAGCGGATGCTGGCGGAGTTCGTCGCCGATCTGAAATCGCAGCAGGCGTGTCTGCATTTTCATCAAGTGCAAAGGGTATTCGTGCAGCTGCTTGCCAGCTTCATGGAAACGGCAGACCAGCTGCGCTTCGATCTGGAAGCGGCCATGCAGACCAAGACGAATTTGTACGGGGTGCTGCTGCAAAAAAGAAATATGAACGAAACGTTCAGCTGGCTGGAGGAAGTCATTCAATTTTTGTGCGACAGGATAGACAGCGCTTTTCGCACGAAGAGCAGAACGTACGTAGAAGAAGCGATCCGGCTGATCGAGCGGCATTACGCCGACGAGCTGTCGCTGACGTGGGTAGCCGACCGGCTTCAATTGAATCCTTCTTACTTAAGCCGAATGTTCAAGGAAAAGCAGGGAATCGGCTTTATGGAATACGTGACGATCGTACGGATCGAGAAAAGCAAACAGATGCTGCTGGAAACCGGCATGAAGGTAAAGGATATTTGCGATCGTCTCGGCTATACGAAAGTGAATTCCTTTATTCGGATTTTCAAGCAGTTGACCGGCAAAACGCCCGGCGAATACCGGAAATCGTATGAGGAGAAGTGAAGCGCTGCGCTTTTTTTGACAAATCATCCTCCGATATTGACTTCTTCCGCGATGTCAAAACATGAGTGTTTCAAAGTTTTTTCGGGCGATATAGCATGGGGGCATCAGTTCAAAAAAAACTGAAATCGGATCACATGGAGGTCGTTTTGTGTACAAGATGAGAAAGGGCTTGGCGGTAACTGCGGCGGTTTGTCTCCTGCCGGTGACCCTATTCGGCTGTTCCTCGGGCGGTAAAGACGGAAGCTCTTCCCCGGCATCGGCGACAGGAGAACAGACAACCGGGAAGACGAATGATACGGGAAAGTCCAAGGAGCCGGAGAAGGTGTACATTTATGCAAGCGGTGCCATGAGCAACGCTTCGAAGCTGAGCAAGCCGGAGGATTACGAGCTGGTCCGAAAAACGATTATCGAAAAGTCCGGAATCGAGATCGTGCCCATCATCCCGCCCAAAGGGCAGGAGGCGGAAAAGCTTAATCTGCTCCTCGCCTCGAACGAGCCGCTTGATATTTTTATGGGGGATACGATCAATTACCGGACGAACGGAGCGATTCAGCCGGTCGGCGAGCTGCTCGACAAATATGGGGCGAATGTCAAAAAGCTTTGGCCGCAGGAGTGGGGGGATTCGTGGAAAGCTTTGACCGATAAAGACGGGAAAATATGGGGTGTTCCCAGCGTTCCCGGACTGGCGATGAAAGCGGCCTTCGTGAGGTCGGATTGGATGAACGAACTCAAGCTGCAGCTGCCGACAACGTTCGATGAATATGAAGCTGTTTTGAAAGCGCTTAAAGAAAGGGATCCGGCCGGCAACGGACAAACGATCCCGATGATAACCAACCTTGTCGGATTGAATTTGGGTCTCGCCGCAGGATTCATGGGTGTCGGCTACGGACCTTTCGTCGATACGGACGGCAAGGTCAAGCCGCCGGTTATGCATCCCGGTTACAAGCAATTTATCGAGAAAATGGCCGATTGGTACAAGAAAGGTTACATCTATAAAGAATCGTTCGCCTTAAATACGGAGCGCATTCGCGAGCTTGTCAAGCAAAACCGCGTCGGAACCGCTGTAGTGCACGATACGATCGTGCTTGCCGTTCAGCACGAGCTGCAGAAAAATGTGCCTGCGGCTGAATATAAAGTGGCCGGCGAATTGAAAGGTCCGCTCGGCAGCGTCATGACAATGACGGATGCTTCAAGCACCGGCTGGGTAGTCAGCAAAAAGTCGCAAAATCCGGAAGCTGCGATGCGGCTGCTCGATTGGATCAACGCCGATATCGAAAACTTTTTTCTGCTGTACGCCGGCATTAAAGACCGAAATTGGAAATATGTCGACGAGAAAAATCGGGTGATCGAGAATTTAAACCAGGACTACGTAGGGGAATTTCTCGTCGGGGATACATTCGCTTATACCGTCCAATATGCGATGAGCGATCCGGCGGCGAAACCGGAATTCGACTATCTGGGTCAATACAGCGGCGATACGACCCGTTCCAAAAAAACGGCGGTGTCGAATGTAACGTTCAAGTTCGACCAGAAGGAAATCGCCGATAAGCTTCCCAACCGGGCAGACCTGGAGCGAATGATCGACGAAGAAATCGTCAAGTTCATTATGGGAGCGCGGCCGATGGACGGTTACGACAAATTTTTGCAGGAACTGAACGGAGCAGGTCTTGCGAAATGGATCGACGTATACACCGAACAGTACAACAAATTTAAATAGTTATGGAAACGAATGCGAGGAGGAACAGGTTGAAAGCGCAGGCGGAAAACATCCCGCATGGAACGGGAACGTTAGGAAGCAAACGGAACGTCAGGCTGACGTTATTGAAGAAAAATAAGCTCTTCTACTGGCTGCTGCTGCCCGGAACCATATACTTTCTCATCTTTCACTACATCCCGCTGTACGGGGTTGTCATCGCTTTTAAGGATGTGACTCCCTTCGACGGATTTGAAGGTATCTTTACGAGCGAGTGGGTAGGATTGAAGCATTTCGAGAATTTCGTCAATTCGTATTATTTCTGGAACATTATGCGCAATACGGTGCTGATCAGCCTGTACCGGCTTCTGTTCGGCTTTCCTGCACCGATTATTCTTGCGTTACTGATCAACGAGGTTCGCATCGAGGCGTTTAAGCGGATCGTGCAGACGATATCGTATTTGCCGCACTTTCTGTCCATGGTCATCGTTGCCGGACTCGTCACGACACTCCTTACGACCGATGGAGGCATCGTCAACGTTTTTTTACAGAAGCTCGGCTTTGATTCGATATTTTTCCTCGGCGACAAGTCGTACTTCCGGTCGGTGCTTGTCGTCTCCGGCATCTGGAAGGAGGTCGGATGGGGGACGATCATTTACCTCGCGGCTATCGCCGGCATCGACCCGCAGCTGTATGAGGCCGCTGTCGTCGACGGAGCCGGCAGGTTCAAGCAAATGTGGCATATAACGCTGCCGGGCATCATGTTTATCGTCGTCATCATGTTCATATTCGCAGTAGGAGGGCTTCTGAACGCCGGTTTCGAGCAAATATTGCTGCTTTATTCGCCTACCGTTTACGATGTGGGCGATATCATCGATACGTTCGTGTACCGGAGAGGCTTGCTCGAGATGCAGTATTCGTTCGCTGCGGCTGTCGGCTTGTTCAAATCTGTTATCGCACTTGTGCTTATCATAGGAACGAATTATATCGCGAAAAAACTCGGTCACGACGGCATATGGTAGAGGTGACGGCAATGAGGACAAAGAAATTTCGCTTGGGCGTATCCATGTTTCAGCTTGTCAATTATTTTGGATTAACGATGCTTTCGTTGTTGTTTATCGTGCCGTTCATCGTTGTCATGACGACTTCACTCGTCAGCGAGGCGGAGCTGATCCGCAGGGGCAGCTTTATCTTGTTCCCCGAGAAATTCGATTTCGCCGCATACAAGCTGCTGCTCGGTAACGGTTCGATCATTTACAATGCATACGGCATAACGCTGCTGCGGGTTTGTATAGGCACCTTCTTGAATCTTGTTTTTACGGCGATGATGGCCTATGCTTTGGCCCGCAAACAGCTGCCATACCGCAACGTATTTGTAACGCTCGTTTTTGTGACGATGCTTTTCGAAGGGGGAATCGTCCCCAGCTATCTGTTGATAAAAGGCTTGCACCTGCTTAATTCGTTCTGGGCGCTGGTGCTGCCGGGATTGATAAGCGCCTGGAATTTGCTGATCATGCGGCATTTCTTTACCCAGCTTCCGAATGAGCTCGAGGAGTCCGCAACGATCGACGGAGCTTCGCCGCTTACCATTTTGCTGCGTATCGTTCTGCCGCTCAGCCTGCCCATGATCGCAACGATCGGCTTGTTTTACGCCGTCTATCATTGGAACGCTTGGTTCGATGCGACGATTTTTATTAACGATTTGAATAAAATGCCTCTTCAAGTCATTCTGCGGCGCATTATCCTTTCCATGTCCAGCGAAGACATCAACAAGAGTATGATCGCCGCCATGCATGAGCGGCCGACCGCACAGAGCATGAAGGCTGCGGCGATTATCGTGACGACGCTGCCGATCTTATTCGTCTACCCGTTTCTGCAGAAGCATTTTGTCAAAGGCGTGATGATTGGGTCGATCAAAGGATAATGCACGATAAAAATTCATGATCCGGGTAGGAGGAAATGCAATGGAGCATCTAGGAAAAATCGTATTGGACATCGGCCCTTCGCAGGGAAACCCGCGAAACAGCGAAGGCGCGTTTCTCGATCTGCGCGACGGGAGCATCTTGTTTATTTACAGCAGCTTTATGGGTCATTCCAGTCATGATGACGGATATGCCTGCCTCGCAGCGCGTCATTCCGGCGACAACGGGCATACGTGGTCGGACGCCAGGATTATCGTGACGGCTGTTGAGCACGAGGCGCTGAATGTCATGAGCGTCTCGCTGCTGCGGATGGAGAACGGCGATATCGGGCTGTTCTACTTGATTCGCAGGGGATGGCACGATACAAGGCTGCATCTGCGCCGTTCGTCCGATGAAGGGCAAACGTGGAGCGAAGCCGCCTGCTGCGTGCCCGCGCTGGGCTATTACGTGACGAACAACGACCGCGTCATCCGGCTGACCTCGGGCCGGCTAGTCATCCCGGCCGCATTCCATAAAATCAGCAGCAACAGCACGACGGACTGGTCGGGCTTCGATCATCGCGGCATTCAGTTTTTCTTCTTGTCCGACGACGACGGGAAGACGTGGCGCGAAGCGAGAACGGCGGTGTGGCTCGACGAGCCTCGTTCTACGACCGGTCTGCAGGAACCGGGCGTTATCGAACGGAAGGACGGCACGCTTTGGTCATGGAGCCGGACCGATATGGGAACGCAATTCGAGACGTTTTCGCATGACGGAGGGGAGACCTGGACGAAGCCGAACGTGTCGACATTTACATCGCCGGCGTCTCCGCTTTCGATGAAACGGATCCCCGGCACCGGCGAGCTGATCGCCGTTTGGAACCCGATTCCGAACTACCAGACCCGTGTTTTTGCTCCGGGAACCGCGGGGAGAACGCCGCTCGTCGGCGCCTTCAGCGAAGATGAGGGACGTACATGGCAAAGGTATTTCCTCGCCGAACGCGAAGAGGACAAGAACGGATGCTGCTATACGGCGATCCACATTTCGGGCGATGCGCTGCTGCTCGCTTATTGCGCGGGCGGGCAAGAAGACGGAGGCTGCCTCAACCGGTTGCGGATGCGCCGCATCGCTTTGTCCGCGTTGAGCCGGCAATAGCGGCAGACCCGGCAAACGCCGGTCAAACCGGGTCGCGGTTTACTTTGAGCAAGAAACATTAAGGAGGACATGTTATCATGCAGCCCATTCATTACGGATTATCTTTTATCGCCGGCTTGTGGCCTGAAAATTCGGTTCGCTTCTGGGTGGAGTCGCGTTTGCGCTTCATTGACGAAAGAAGCGGACGAATCGAAGATTACTATCAGTGCGCTTCATGCAAAAGCGAGGACACGTTCGCGGAGAAGGATTTGTTCTTCGCGGAGAACTACGATTTCACGCCGATCTTCGGCCCGGAATACGGAATCGTCTTCCGGCGGACAGCAAGATTAAACGCGAACTATAAGTCGACTCCGCTTGCCGAGACGATGTGGGGCGGACAGCAATATAAACTGAAGGATCCGGAAAATTGCAAGCTGCTGGAATCGAATGACGAAATCCGCAGCGCGACAAACGACGGCTTTCCGCTTGTAGCCCAAACCGAGCTCCATAACGCAGAGCTCGGACTGCGGGCGATTATCGAATATCCGGTGAAAACGATGAATATTCATGATGCGCGCAACCTGTATCAGGTGGATACCGGACCGGTGCTGTACCCGGATTTGACCGAACGCCGCGAGAAGACGGCCGATGCGATCGGCTTGGCTTATGTCGCCTTTAATGTTCCGCATTTCGCCGATTTCGTCATCGAGCAGCCGACGCCGATAGAAGAAGAAGGCGGTGCCGGGACAGTCCATATTCACCACTACTCGGGCATCGTAAGCCTGCCGGCTGTAAACCGGTTGTTTGCGATGAAATAATCGGGAACGAGAATGCTTGACTTCGAAACGATGTACGATGGCGATCCGGAAGTGCCGCCACAGTTTACGATTGTGTCATGTGAAAGCATGTCTTCGTGATTGTTCAATTTTTCTCGATAAACATGTCAGTCCTTTAACGGACGGCAGAGCCGTTTATCCCTATGCTGCCTTTGAGGCTCCTATATATGACGGAGTCCGAAATTGCCCGCTTGGAGCAAGGAATCGAAGCTTGCCTTACGCTGGAGTACGATTTTGCCGACTTGGAGAGCGGGTTCACCGTTGTGCCGAGCAAAATACCCGCTGCAAGCAGGCGATTTCGGACTAAGGGTTGGAAAGGGAAGCCTCACTATATTCCAAGTGGGCAAAATCGGACAACAGTGCATGCAAGTGACTAGCGGGGAGGGGCAAGAAGGTAGGATAATGGCTAGAAGACCGGTAAGGGGCATGGGTGTAACAGAAGCATGCCAGTGTGGAACGGAGGGAGTGGGTATGGGGCCGTAAAGGAGCTTCGCTATGGGCCCTTAGAAATCGTGTTATTACCGCTCATTCAATGAAACACGAATTTCAAGAGCAGTTGAAGTCCCAACCCGCTACCTCCTCCACACGCAAACGTACAGCCAAGCACCAAAGAACCGTCCGTGATTTCCGGACGGTTTTCTTGATTTTCAGAGAGTACATCGTGGAAGCGGCTCTAAATCTCTGTAAACGCGCTTGTCCCTAATGAGGACGGCGAAGCCGGTTACCCTTGATCTCGTGGCCGTCGATTTCGTCGGTAATAAAATGATTGATTACGAGCCTTTCACGCCATTGAATTTGTTCAGCGACTCGATAGAAAAAGCCAATACACCCGGTACGATACGATGTAAAATAAACGAAAAGGCGAATAGCGAAGACACCGGGTTTTATTCAATCATCCCGGGACTAAAGGAGAGAATGGGAATGCAGCCCGCATGGAAACAATTGATAACGAAATATCCGGAGCTTGGGCAATGCAGGGACGATATCGAGCAAGCTTTTTTTCGGTTGAAGGAGACCTACCGGAACGGCGGAAAAACGCTCATATGCGGCAACGGAGGCAGCTCCTCCGACGGCGAGCATATCGTAGGCGAGCTAATGAAGGGTTTTATGTCACCCAGGCTGTTAGGTGCTGAAGAGCGGGCGCGTTTTACATCGCTCTACCCGGAAGAGGGCGAATATATTGCCGATCGTTTGCAAGGCGCTTTGCCCGCCATTTCTCTCTCGAGCCATACCGCATTTTTGACGGCATACGCCAACGACGTGTCCGCCGACATGATATACGCCCAGCAGGTTTACGGCTACGGCAGGCGCGGCGATACGCTAATCGGCATTAGCACGTCGGGAAATTCCCGCAACGTCGTACTCGCCGTTAAGACGGCCAAAGCGATGGGGCTGTCTGCGATCGGCTTGACGGGCAAGAGCGGCGGCATGCTGAAATCATTGTGCGACGTTACGATATGTGTGCCGTGGGAACGGACGCCGGACATTCAGGAACGGCATTTGCCTATTTATCACGCGCTGTGCATCATGCTAGAGGAGGAGTTTTTCCCATGCCGAACCGAAACGTGTTAGCCGGAATCGATATCGGCGGAACGAAATGCGCGGTTAGTCTAGGCGTGTTGGAGGACGACGGACGAATCGAACTGATCGCCAAGTTTCAATTTCCTACGGAACGCGGTCCGGAACATGTCATGAAAACGCTGCTGTCGGAGCTGGAACGCTTGCTGCTTGCGAGCGGTGTGGCGGACGACGCTCTCGCCGCGATAGGCATAAGCTGCGGCGGACCGCTGGACAGCGAAGCGGGGATCATTCTGTCGCCGCCCAACTTGCCGGGGTGGGATCGGATCGATGCTTGCGCACCGTTTCGCGAACGTTTCTCTTGCCCGGTTAGTCTGCAAAATGACGCCAATGCATGCGCGTTGGCAGAATGGAGATGGGGAGCCGGCAAAGGCTGCAGCAATATGATTTTCCTGACTTTCGGGACCGGAATGGGATCGGGTCTTATTTTAAACGGGCGGCTGTATTCCGGAACCAATGATATGGCGGGTGAAGTGGGCCATATGCGCATGGAGGACGATGGTCCTACGGGATATGGCAAAGTGGGGTCCTTCGAAGGTTTTTGCAGCGGCGGTGGCATCGCCCAGTTGGCGGTCAAAATGGCCGAAGAGAGAATTCGTCTGGGCGATACGCAGGCATTTTGTCACTCGGTATCCGATCTTGCCGCGATTACAGCGCAAAAAGTCGGGGAAGCCGCTAGGCTTGGTGATCCGCTTGCACTCGAAATATTCGCCATTGTCGGCAAGCAGCTCGGCAGAGGGCTTGCCTTGCTTGTCGATCTGCTTAATCCCGAGCGTATCGTAATCGGCAGCATATACGGAAGACAGCTCGCATTGCTTGAGCCGATCGTTATGGACGAGCTGCGCCGTCAAGCGCTGCCTCGTTCTTTGTCCGTATGCCGGATCGTGCCGGCAGGCCTTCAAGAGCATGTAGGCGATTATGCCGGCTTGTCTGTCGCATGGAATGCGCTATCGGACCCGAATTTTCAGAGGAATTAACCGGCAACAAAGAGGGCAGTTTAAACAATGGAACGATTACAATAAAAGCGGGAATGACATGTTCAGAATCCATTGTTTTCAATTATTATTGCTGAAAAAAGCCGCCGTTATGACGCTTGCGATCGGACTTGTGCTAGCCGAGCCGGTTTACGCGGATCCTTCGCTTCCGATTGTGAAGGACCAAGGCGGTTATTCGATCGAGGTGTATCCGGCTCGCCATAAACTAATTGTGTTGAAGGATCGCCAGCACTTCAAAACTTATTCTGTGGCAGTAGGGAACCCTTCGACGCCTACTCCGGTCGGCGAGTATAAAATCGTTTATAAAGGGACTGATTGGGGACCCTCCTTCGGCCCTCGCTGGCTGGGATTAAATGTGCCTTGGGGGACTTACGGAATCCATGGCACGAACAAGCAATATTCGATCGGCCGGCATTTGAGCCACGGCTGTATACGGATGAGAAATCGCGATGTGGAAGAGCTGTACGAGATGATACCGGTCGGGACGAAAGTTACAATTTTCGGTCATGTCCTTGGCGATGCGAATCAAGAGCCAAGAAGACTGGCGGAGGGCGATTCCGGCGCCGACGTTCAGCTGATTCAAAACCGGCTGAAGATCGCAGGCTACTTCAAGGGGGAATGTAACGGAAAATTTCGTTCCTCTACAGCGGAAGCGCTTAGACGGTTTCAACGGGATCATCGAATGCCTCAGGACGGTGTAGTGAGCGAACGCATTTATATCATGCTTGGATTACTTGAATAAAGCGAAAGGGACCTCTTACCGAGGTCTCTTTTTGCTGTCTATGAAATTACGGGAAGAAATTCCTTAGGGTAACGGGGCTTCCCCGAAAGTAACCGATATAAACATTAGAGGTATACTTCGCTTTTGGAGGGATGTAAACTTTTATCGCAATTAGGAAAAACGAACTATTCCTTTACTTTCTATGAGTTTTTGGAAGGAAAAAACGGTATTTTGGCGAATAGTGTTTGGTATTAAACAATTAATTTGTTAGTAATTGCCAAAATATGCGAATAAAAATGAATGAACCGTGCTTTCCTGCAAGCCATCCGAATCTAAATAGGGAGACAAAAAGACCCTCTATGGAGACAATTTCGATGAATTATCATGTGCCTTTAGTATTACTTTCCATTCTCCTTGCTGTCATGGATTCCTTCGCCGCTTTGGATCTGGGAATTCGCATAGCGAGAGCGAGAAACGGCTTGTCGCGCAGCTTATGGCTGTTTTGCGGCGCATTTGCGATGGGGATGGGCATATGGTCGATGCATTTTATCGCGATGCTTGCCCTTCATCTGTCTGTCACCGTCACCTATAACTTGTTTTTGGTCGTGCTGTCGATTGTTCCCGCCATTTTGTCTTCGGGGCTGGCCCTGCATATGGTAAGCCGGCCGACGATGAGGACGTATCAAATATTTTTCGGGTCGTTTTTTATGGCGATGGGGATCGTCTCCATGCATTATATCGGGATGGAAGCCATGCTTATGGATGCGAAAATGGAGTATGTGCCGGGGCTTGTCGTATTTTCCGCGATTATCGCGTTCACGGCTTCTTTGGTGGCGTTATACTTGCTTTTTGCGATCCGCCAAAATTCCAGCATACCCGGTCTATGGATGAGAAAAACGGGAAGCGCTTTAATCATGGGCTTTGCCATATCGGGGATGCATTTTACAGGGATGTCGGCGGCCAAAATCAGTCATGTGGGGCATGTAACCGTAACCCCGGGAATCTCGTTCGACAGCACCCTCATCGCTTACTTGGTCGGGATCGGTACCTTTTTGATTTTAAGCTTCGTTTTTATAAGCGTTTATGTGGACAAAAAATTCGAGTTTCAAATCACCAAGTCCGAAAGAAAGTTTCGGTCCGTGTTCGAGTCCGCCAACGACGCCATTATTTTGACGGACAGCAGGGGGATTATCCTCTCATGGAACAAAGGGGCGCGGCATATTTTCGGGTATTTCGAGACCGAGGTTTCCGGGAAGCACCTGAAGCTTATCGTTCCGGAACGTTATCGGGAAGCGCAGCAAAAAGGGATGGAGCGTTACTTGGCGACAGGCAATTCTCACATGATCGGGAAAACGGTCGAGCTTCAAGGCCTGCATAAAGACGGAAGAGAATTTCCGATCGAGCTTTCGCTGGCCACTTGGGTTGAAGACGGCTGTACGTATTTCAGCAGCATTATTCGGGATATTTCGGAGCGCAAGCTGTCCGAAGCCAAAATCGATCGAATGATTTATCTCGACCCGTTGACCGGTTTGCCGAATCGCCTTTTGTTGAACGACCGTCTTGTGCGCGCATTGGATCAGGCGGGGGAGAACAAGCAGACGATCGGCATTTTCTTTATCGATTTGGACCGGTTCAAAACGATCAACGATACGCTTGGCCATAGAATCGGCGATTTATTATTGACGGAGGTTGCCGCGAGATTGCAAGACGGCCTTAGCAAAACGGATACGGTTTGCCGTCAAGGCGGAGATGAATTCATCATTATCCTGCCGAATTGTTCCGCTGACGAAGTAACGAAAAGAGCCCAGCACATCATTGACGTTTTCAGGCAGTCTTTCGTGCTGGAAGGGCATGAGGTATTTGTCACCCCATCGGTCGGCATCAGTATGTTTCCCGCTGACGGCGAAGATTCGGATACGCTGATCAAGCATGCGGACACGGCTATGTATCGGGTTAAGGAAGAGGGCAAAAACAGCTTTCAGTTTTACACGCCGGACATGAATGAAGCGATCACGAAAAAAATGCAGCTGGAAAACGCTCTGCGCAAAGGGCTCGAACGCCAGGAATTTACAGTTTATTATCAGCCCCAAGTAGATGTTCGTACAGGAAGGGTAATCGGTATCGAAGCGCTGATTCGCTGGCGGCATCCGGAGCTGGGAGACCTGCAGCCAGACGATTTTATTCCGCTTGCGGAGGAGACGGGTTTGATCGTTCCGATCGGGAAATGGGTGCTGGTTGAGGCATGCCGGCAAAACCGGTTATGGCAGTCCATGGGATTCCAGCCCGTCCGGGTCGCGGTGAACATCTCGTCGCGCCAGTTTCAGCAAAGCCATTTTGTCGAGCATGTCAGGCGAACGCTGGAGGAAACGGGACTCGATCCTAAATATCTCGAGCTTGAGCTGACGGAAAGCATCATTCAGGATTCCAAATATGCCATTTCCACAATGCGGAAGCTCAAAGACATGGGCGTCCATCTTTCCATCGACGATTTCGGAACGGGTTATTCGTCGTTGAGCTATTTAAAGCTTTTTCCGATCGACAGCTTAAAAATCGATAAATCGTTTACGCAAAACATTTTAGCGGATGCGAAGGACACGGCGCTTGTACAGACGATAATCAAAATCGCCCATTATTTGGATTTGAACGTGATCGCGGAAGGCGTAGAGACGAGGGAGCAGCTGCAATTTCTTCAGCAGAAGTTGTGCGACGAGGCGCAAGGATTTTTTTTCAGCAGGCCGATTTCGGTAGAGGAAATGTCGACGGTTTTCAGGGAGCAGCTATGGGTCAGCATAAACGCAGAAAAGCATTCCGGATAATACGATCGGCATTGCCGATTGAAATATTTTACAGTGGCTGGTTGCACAATCCCCCTAGTGGTTGGTGACATGCGGATGGTTCTCCTATAAAGTTAAACGTGTAAAGAAAACGTACACATCCATCCCGCATCATCCAACACCATGAGGAGGTACAACCAGTTGAAAAAACAATTATCGCTGCTGCTTATCGGCATTATAAGTCTTGTGTCCGCAACCGCTTGCACTTCAGGAAGCGCCGTTCAATCCGAGCCCGTTCAAGTCGAGATCAAGACGGTACAGGATCCCGTATATTCAGGAAGGGCCACTTTAATTGAAGCTCACGTGAAGCAGGGCTCCGAAACGGTCAAAGACGCGCAAGAAGTCAAATTCGAAATTAAAAAGAAGGATCATGCCAACCCGGAAAGTATTGTCGCAGCTCATTGGCAGGACGGCGTTTATCGGATCAAAAAGCTGTTCCCCCAAGACGGAACTTATGAAATAACCGCACATGTTACGGCCCGGGACAGCATTGTAAGTCCGCAAAAGGAACTGGTCGTCGGAGCCGCTACGGTTCAATAAAGGGTTGGAAACCGCTGAGCGATTGCCGGCGGTTTTTCGGTATGCGAGCTTAATCGTGAGGGTATAGCGCGAGATGGCGGCGGAAGGCGTTTTATCATGCTCGATCATAAAGATTTCATGACTTGTACAAACAACCATAAGAGCAGAAAAGGAATGAGACAAGCGATCGCGATCAGCAGAACGAAAATATGGTTGGTTCGTTTGCGCATAGTTTATTCCTTTCTTCGAAATTTTATCAAATTGGATTCGAAATTATGTTATTCGGCGCCTTTGGAGCTGTCACACTACTAGTATACAAGATGAAGGTTGGTGCGTATCAACGATATGGCATCACGCCAATAAACCGTTCGGCCGCTGCCGAACGGTTTATTGGTTTATCAGACTTCCATGCCGTTTCGTGCCGAGTCGAAACGAGCTTTTTATGACGATGCTTAACGTAGGAGTTCATTCGGTATAACATCCGGAGCGATGCCGCTCAGCTCGTCGTAAGAACTGTTAAGTACTTCGCCTTCGGGAAGTTCACGCTTTTTCCGAACCGTACCGGGAGTTGAGGGGCCGGCGCTCTTCACGATCACCTTCACATTCCCGGCCGGGGTCTGTTTAGGAGGCGGGCTTGCTTTGGGAGTCGATTTTACGTTCGGAATTTGTCGTGGATAGAACGGTTTTGCCTGCGAGTCCGCGTGTGCGGCCGGCTTCCAGATTTTCATTGGAGTTCCCCCTAAATATAGCTTTAATAACGTATTCAGATGTCGAACACGGGGTCCCGCGATGATCAAAAATGGATGAACGGCCAATGGACGAAATAAACTTGTCATTCCGTGCCGCTGCATTTTGGTTTATGATAAATAGACCATACGAACCTAGAATCGATTGAGGTGAATGATTGTGACTACCGCACCTTCCCGGGGTATGAAAAGAACGGAATTGCTGCTCATATCCGCCGTAGCTTTAGGCACGCTGTTAAATCCGCTTAATACGACGATGATTTCGGTCGCCTTGACCCGGCTGCAGGAAAGCTTCGAGCTGACCTTCGCCGACGTTTCGTGGCTGATTTCCACTTATTATCTCGCGAGCGCCATCGGTCAGCCGGTCATGGGCAAATGGAGCGATTTGTTCGGCCGCAAACGGGTGTTTATGATGGGGTTGCTGCTGGTTACGCTTGCTTCCTGTCTTGCGCCGTTATCGCCGAGCTTCGGCTGGCTGATTGCATTTCGCGTTATCCAGGCATTCGGAAGCTCCGCTTTGTTTCCGTCCGGGATGGGAATCATCCGCAGTCAAATTACGTCCAACCAGGCGAGAGCGCTGGGCGTTTTATCCGTCTTCTCCAGCACTTCCGCCGCATTCGGACCTACGCTCGGCGGTTTGCTCGTTCATTACGGAGACTGGCCGCTAATCTTTTTGTTTAATTTTCCTTTTATTCTGGGCTCCTTCTTGCTGGCATGGAAAGTATTTCCGCGCGATCCGAAACGGAGCGGCAGCTTGTCGGACATGGATTGGACCGGCGTGGCGTTATTTTCATCGGCGATTTTCATGTGGCTGTTGTTTTTGCTTTCCATTAAGGATGGCTTCAGCTTGTGGATGCTGGCGGTCAGCACGGTACTAACCGTCGTGTTATACCGCTTCGAGCTCGGCAAAAAGCGGCCGTTCATCGATGTCGCCTTCCTGCGGAAAAACGGGAAGGTTACGATGATCTACTTGCAGTTCATTTTGATGAATCTTGTTTTCTACTCGATCATGTTCGGAATGCCTTCATATCTGCAACAAGTACGTTTATTGGATGCGGAGCATACCGGGCTCGTCATGCTTTCGGTTGCAGGCTTCAGCGTCGTCATTACGCCGCTTGCCAGCCGCTGGATCGACCGGCGCGGTCCGAAGCCGGCTCTTCTCCTCGGAACGTCAACCGTCATCCTGGGTACTTTGCTGCTGCTGATCATACAAGGCCAGACGAGCGCAGCGGTTATTTTTCTGGTGCTTTCAGTGTCGGGCATCAGCTACGGCTTCAATAATTTAGGGATGCAAACGGCTTTGTACGAGTTCGTCGCCAAGGAAGAAACCGGGATCGCCTCCGGGCTGTTTATGACCTCGCGTTTTATCGGCACGATTTTGTCGTCCAGTCTGCTTACCATGCTGTTCGGCTCCAATATCACGACCTCCCATTTGCACGGTATGGCTTGGGTTTGTGCAGCGATCGGCGTTATTATTTTGTTTTTGACGGTGCGTTTGCCGGACTCCAGACGGACAGTCGTACCGCAAAGGGATTAGGACGCAGGAGCTGCGGCGGTTACATAAAAGCACAGTTAATAACAGTAAAACAACGTAATTGAAGAAAGGCTGTCTCCCGTCGGGGGGCGGCTTTTTTTCTAATCATAAACCGACGGTTCTTACGAGGCACAACAGCACCGGAACCTTGCTTTTTGATGCGGTCAACGGATTGATGAAGACCTGGATACGAAAGCTAACACGGTTATCGTAATGGTTATTCACGTACCATGTGCTTAGTGGAAAAAAACCTTATTGTTCATGAGGCTGTCCTCACTATTTCACCGGTAAAATGCTCCTTCTGTCCCGATAGTGGGGCAAACACCACTATCAATTTCGTTTGCCTCACTAATAATTGCGTTTGCCTCATGAACTCACCAAAATACGGTTTTCTGTTAGAAAGAGTGAGGTTTTTCTAACTAATAGTAAACTTTTCCTTAATATGCCCCAAAACATGGGCTTTCGGCGAGAGATAGCGAGGCTTGTCTTACTGCAATGCCTTTTCCTTACGGGCAGTGAATCGTAGATCATGGTCAGCCTGCTAGGCTGCTTTCTACAAGAATAGACGGATTGGTTTCTTCATAGCCGGCATTGTGCCAGGCACGGCGAACGGCTCCCTTACAAGCATCCAAAAACCGGAAAATAGGTATTGACTGAAGGATGGCAGCGTTTTACACTATGCTCAAATACAACTATAATACCTGTATTTAAGAGGTGTATAGGTAGGAGGAATCTCTGCGTTGGGCACTTGTTATGAGGCCGAATATCGTTATGTGGCGATGCCTTGCCGTAATTTTAACATCTTGGGCCATACATCCGTCGTCGATCCGCAGGACGGCAAAGAAAAGTATGTGTTGTCCAACTTCGCGCTTGGCGGTACGGGCACGATCATACTGATCGATGCGTTGACGGGAGAAGGGGAATCTTTCGAGCTTCCCGTCGGAAACGGCGCATGGGGAATCGTAAACTGGCATGATGAGAAGCTGGTTATCGGAACATGCGTGGAGCAGGCTTATTTGCATGTTTTCGATCTGAAAAGCAGAACTTGGGCGGAACCGCTCAAGTCGTTTGGCGAAGAGTATTTTTGGCAAATGACACTTGGCTCCGACGATAAGGTTTATGGCGGAACTTATCCCGGCTGCTCGCTTATGCAATACGATCCGGCAACACATACGCTGAAAAATCTCGGCAAAGTATCCGGCAACGAGAAAAATTTATACAGCCGCCCCGTATGGGGAGAAGCGCCGGGCTACATATTCGTCTCCTTCGGATTCGATACGAACGGATTGAAGGCTTACCGTATCGAAGACGGCATTTTTTCGGACTTCGGCGAACCCGGCGCGACGATCAAAGAGATCAACGAACAATTTATTTGTACGGAAGCGAATGGCGTCATGGCATTTTATCATCCGCAAACGCTCGAGCCGCTCGAAGCCGGCGGACTGGAGGGGCGGCTCAGCCCTAAAGAAGTTCTGCTACGTAACGGTCAGAACGTGTCTGTGAT
Source organism: Paenibacillus contaminans (assembly GCF_003285015.1). Classification (GTDB taxonomy): domain Bacteria; phylum Bacillota; class Bacilli; order Paenibacillales; family NBRC-103111; genus Paenibacillus_V; species Paenibacillus_V contaminans. The sequence continues at coordinate 111,580 of NZ_QMFB01000006.1, forward strand.
CAAGCTGAAAAGCGGAAAATTGGCGGGTTTCAGGGGACAAGACTATTTCATTGCGGATGCGCCTGCCGCCGAATCGGACTGCGAGAAGCCGATCGACATCGAATTGAGAAAGATTCCGGCCGAGGCGCCCGTTACCGAAATATTTGCGCTTGTACCTGACGGCAGAGGCCAAATATGGGGAGCGAGCGGTTTCGGTCAAACGATTTTCAGCTGCAATCCGGAAAACGGACAATATTGGAATTCTTCGTCGGTTTCCAATCACGGCGGCGAAGTGTACGGTATGGTGTTTGTCGGCGAGCGGTTATTTATGTCGGCATACGCCGGCGGAGATCATATCGTTTATGATCCGGCGGAGGAATGGGATCAAGTGAACAATGTGAATCCGCAAACGCTTCGTTCCGTAAAACCGGATTTGATCCGGCCGGAAGGAAGAAGCGTCATCGGACCGGACGGCGCCATATGGACAGGATGGTCTGCGAAATACGGGACGTACAGAGGAGGATTGTCCCGCTTGGATCCCGAAACGATGGAAGTGGAAAGCTGGTACGACCCGATTCCGGAGCAGCAGGTAGCGGGGGTGGCTGCTGACGGCGAGTATGTGTATTTTACGACCAACGGCGGCGCTAGCGGACTTGCCTTCCGCAAAGATATCGGCTGCCGGTTCGGTATATGGAAGCCCGGCGAAGGTCTGGTGCATCAGGTCGAGCTTCCCGAAGGCGAACAAACCGGATATGGCATCGCTGCCGGTAACGGAATAGTCGCTCTTGCCGTCGGGAAAGAAATACGCTTGTTCGATGTTGCCGCGAAATCGTTTGGCCACACTATACCTACACAAACGGAATGCAACTGGATCGTCAAGCTGGATGACCGGAAAATTGGGGCATTTTGCGGGAAGGAGCTTCTCGAAATCGATGTGATGACCGGAGAGGCCTCTTTAATCGCCGGTCTGCCAGGCAAGATTCGCTGCGCGACCGTTACGGAATCCGGAGATATTTATTTCTCGGTCCAAACTTCTTTATACGCACTGCATAAAAAGTGATTTCGTAGAAACGAACGTACCCAGGTTAGGGTGCTTCGTTTCTTTTTTAATATAAGTTTTTTATATTTTCACTTATCAAGTTTTTACTTAGCGTATGCTTACGAAGACGTTTTTTTCGAAAGCGTTTAGGACGAAGAAGCCGTTTATCCTGGCGGATGAATCGCAGAAACCTGCGCTTGACCTGAGGAATGGACAGGGTGCTTGTTGAGGAATCGTACAGATGACAATATTGTTTTATCTTCGATCAATAAAATATTATTTCCATTTAATTAACGCCAATCTATAATGTCAATATAGTCGTACTAATATCATACGAGGTGAGAAGGATGAACAACGGGAAAAAGCTTCGATGGGGAATTATCGGCTGCGCCGGCATCGCGATTCGTTCTGTCATTCCAGGGATTATGCAGTCGCAGACAGGCGAGGTAGCGGCCATTGCCAGCCGCGATGAAGAGAAGGTAAAATCGACGGCCGGCAGCTTGGGCATTCCAGTCGCTTACAGCAGCTATGAAGCGCTTCTTGAAGACGAATCGATAGATGCGGTATATATCCCATTGCCTAATCATTTGCATAAAGAATGGACGATCCGCGCGGCGGAAGCGGGGAAACACGTGCTTTGCGAGAAGCCGTTCGCCCTGAATGCGGCGGAAGCCGAAGAAATGGTCGCCGCCTGCGGGAAAGCAGGCGTACATTTGGCGGAAGCGTTCATGTATCGCCACCATCCGAGATATGACCGGGTTAAAGAAATTATCGAATCGGGCGAGATCGGAACGATCCGCGGCATTCACGGCACATTTACGTTTAATGCGTCCGGGGCAAAGGGAAATGTCCGCTTCCATCGCCATATGGGCGGAGGGGCGCTTTACGATATCGGCTGCTATCCGTTTTCCGCCGCTCGTTACATATTGGGCAAGGAGCCGGTTGCGGCGACCGTTCAGGCGTTTTTCTCGCCGGAGCATGGAGACGTGGATATGATGGCGTCGGGTCTTGTCGAGTTCCCGGACAGCATCGGGTTGACCTTCGATTGCGCGATGTGGGCGAGCGGCCGAAATACGCTGGAAATACTCGGGACGGAAGGACGCATTTATCTTCCATCCGCTTTTGTAGCCGCGCCGGATCAAGCATCCGCTTTCTCGGTTTTCGTAGGCGGCGAGCAGCGTGAGGAAACGTTCCAGCCCGTCAATCAATATGCCCTTCAGGCGGATGATTTCGCTCAAGCCGTATGGGGAGGACAACCTCGATTCGCGCCTGAAGATGCCGTTCACAATATGAAAATATTGGATGCCTGCCTGCAGTCTGCCGATCAGCGCATTCGCGTACAATTGGGGGAATAGGACAAATGAATGCAATTACCATTGCGGGACTCGATAAGAAGGTTACCCAGCTCATCATGGGTACCGACTATTACAAGCCGGAAATTCAGGAGAAGGTAAACGGACTGCTTGATTTATATATCGGGATCGGCGGCAATACGTTGGACACCGCATATGGCTACGGCGGGGGGCTTAGCGAGATAGCGATCGGCAATTGGATGGCCGATCGCGGCAACCGGAACGATATCGTCATTTTGACGAAAGGCGCGCATCATGACGCGAACGGGCCGCGGGTCAACAAAGCGTGCATCGACCACGATTTGGCGATAAGCCTAGAGCGTTTGCGGACGGACTACGTCGATTTATACGCTCTCCATCGAGACGATCCGGAGATGCCGGTCGGCGTTATACTGGAAGCGTTAAACGAGCATATCGAAGCCGGCCGCATTCGGGCGATCGGCGGCTCCAACTGGTCGCACGAGAGGCTTCAGGAAGCGAACGATTACGCGGCTAAGAACGGTCTTGTAGGCTTCAGCTTCAGCAGTCCGAACTTAAGCCTGGCGAAAGCGAAAGAACCGTATTGGCCGGGATGCGTTTCCGTCGACGAAGAAGCCTGCCGCTGGCATGAAGCGACCCAGCTTCCGCTCTTGTCCTGGTCGTCGCAAGCACGGGGCTTCTTTACAGGCCGTTTTACGCGCGATAACTTGGAGAATACGGATCTGGTCCGCGTCTTTTATAACGACGCCAACTGGGAGCGCTTTGACCGTGCCGAGCGGATGGCCCGCGACAAAGGATTAACGACGATTCAAATCGCGCTCGCATATGTTTTGAATCAGCTATTCCCGTCGGCAGCGCTGATCGGTCCGCAAAATCAGGAAGAAATGGACTCCTGCAAAGTGGGGGCGGACGTGCGGTTAACGAAAGAAGAGCTCGCATGGCTGGATTTGTCGGCCGATTAGGCTTAACGGTTATTCGTACGGCTAAGCGGCCATGCAGCTGAAGATAAAAAAGAACCTTCATGACCACGATAGAAGTGGAAATGAAGGTTCTTTTGTAAAGTCGCAGAAAGTAAATCCTCCGTTGATTGTTCGACTTCTCGGTAAACGCGCGCGTCCTTAAGGACGGCGTAGCCGGTTATCCTTGTGATATCAACGAATCTATTTGTTTTACATTTCATCGATACACATACCTGTCCATAAAACTCTTCAATATGCGTAGTCCGAAATAGCCGACTTGGAGCAAGAAGTCGAGGTTGGCCTTACGCTGGAGTCAGATTTTGCCGGCTTAGAAGACCGATTTGCCGGTGTGCCGAGCAAAATACCCGCTGTAAACAGGCGTTTTCGGATTGCAGACGGGGAAAGCAAGCCGAGCTCGATTCCAAGTGGGTAAAACGTGACTGCAGCGCATGCAATCGACGAGCGAGAAGGGGCAAGTAGCAGGGAATACCGGCTGTGGCCGTCTAATACCCATTGCGACGTCAACGACAAACGTATATCGAACGCCAAAGCCGCCGCAAGGCGGTTTATTTAAATACGCGGAATTTTATATGTTTCACGTATCAAGTGCTTATATTCGATGGTAAACGCGCGCGTCCCAGCTTATGCTTACAAGTCGCTTTCTTCGATAGCGTTTATCCTTGTTCAGCGCCGCAAGGGGCGAGGTCCCGCCAAAAGATCGATAATCAGGATACCTTGTGGCAGCCCGAAATAATACCATGCGGCTCACAGAAATCCCTGAAAATAAAAAAAACACCTGATGACGGTGTTGAGTCTGCGTTAATGGGTGCCAACAAATAGAGATGCCTCTTCCTAGCTCCTTATAATAGTAGTATAAACGACGGATGATTATAAGTCTACACTTTTTGTAAATTTTGCTATATGTTTATTGATGCCGGCCGGCAAAATAGTATGGAGGTGGCGCTAATTTGTTTCCTAATGTAACTTTGCATCCGGAGTGGTTGAGAGCGCAGTCGAAGGAATGGTGCAACGAGCTGGCTGCGCAGACGGGCCGCTACGCTTATCCGTGGACGTTTACGTCAGAAGGGACTGCGGCTGAAGACGTTTTTAAAGAGGAGCTTGCAAAGCTTATACGCGGCAAAGTGCTCGATGTCGGCTGCGGTCATGGGGAGTTTACAAATTTATGGGCGGATCGGGCCGAAGAAGTGGTCGGGTTCGATACTACCGAAGGCTTTCTTGCGACGGCAAACGCAAATAAAAAAACGAACGTCCGGTTCGTTCTTGGAAACACGAAAGACGGAATGCCTTTCGGGAATGGCGAATTCGACGTCGCTTATACGAAAAAAGGGCCGACCAGCTGGTACCCCGAGGCGGGGAGAATAGTCAAAGCGGGCGGAGACGTCCTGTCCTTGCATCCGGGAGACGGGAACGGCGAGGGCGGAGAGCTTGGCGTTTATTTTCCCGGATTGTTTCCGCCGCCGGCCAAAGGGACGCCCGTAGGGGATCTCATTCAATCGAGACTCTCGGAAAGCGGTCTGAACGTAAAGGTTAACCGCGTTTTGCGCGAGACGGTATATATAAGATCGGCAGAAGATGTGATCGAGCTGCTCTGCTTCGGTCAGAAGAAACATGTGGCAAAGCAAGTCAGGGACGAAATCATGGACGACGTCCGGGTTCAATTCGACCGCCACTGCAGCGATAAAGGGCTGAAGATGACTACTTTTCATTATCTGATCCATGCCAAATCCAAAAACGAATAGGAGGCGCCGCCCGTGAACCAAAGCCCATTATTGACGGCTGAAAAAATCGATAAGGATTTAATCTCTTTTTTGTCAGGCATCGGGGATATTTTCCAGGTATTCGATAAGCAGGATTCCGGCTGCATCTCCTACGGCGTCCGTACGGCGGAACGAAACTGGTTCGTCAAATATGCGGAGAGCACGGAAGCCGTCGGATATATGAAAAATGCGGAAGCGTTCCATAATGCTGTAAGTCATCCGAATATCCCGAAGCTTCTAAACGTTTTCCATACCGATCGCGGCTTTGCCCTCGTTTACGAGTGGGTGGACGGCCAAGTAATGGGTACACCCGACTTCCCCGGCAAGGAAGGGCGGAACCACCCGGATTCCCCTCATTTGCGCTTCAGACAGCTGACTGCCGCCAAAATCGTAAAAACGCTCACGACGGTATATGACATCCATCAGTATCTGGAAAGCAAAGGTTTTGTCGCGGTCGACTTTTATGACGGCTGCATGATTTACGATTTCGGGACCGATACGCTGCATTTATGCGATTTTGATCATTATGCCAAAGGGCCGTTTCTACTCCAGACGGATCGCTTATTCGGCTCCAGCCGTTTTATGGCTCCTGAGGAATTTGTGAAGCATAGCCGAATTGACCAAATAACGAATGTTTTTACGATGGGAGCGGCCGCATTCGTCTTTCTCGCAGACGGCAGCCGCGCGCGCGAAGATTGGAGAGGCTCCGAAGCGGCCTATCGGGTGGCAAGCAAAGCCGCATCCAAAGAACGGGGAGAGCGTTACGATAGCGTGCGGACTTTTTACAGCGAATGGCTGAAGGCGATAAATTAGTTTGCAGGCATAATTGCAAACGATCTTACGGAGGAAAATAGAAATGAAATCGATGATCGTCATCCCGCATTGCCAATCGGAGCATCATGTTAGCGGCATGGCAGGCGGTTGGACCGATTGGCCGCTAACCGAGTTGGGGAGGAAGCAGGCAGAGCAGGTTGGCCATGTTTTAAGCGATTACCCGAACATCAAAGAGTATTCCGTTTATACGTCGGATTTATTACGTTCCTTGGAGACGGCTGCAATATCGGGCGGCATCGCCGGATTCGTACCCGAGCGGGTTGCGGACTTTCGCGAAATCGATATCGGTCAAGGTACCGGCCAATCGGTAGAATGGCTGAATCGGAATACGATACCGCTGACGGGCAGCAGATTAACGTACCGAAGCTTGCCGGGGGCGGAATCCAGGTTAGACGTTATGGCAAGGATTTATGCGAAGCTGGATAAGCTCCAATCCGAAGGTGTCGAAAATATGCTGATCTTTACGCACGGGTTTGCAGCTACGATGTTTATCGCCTGGTGGCTGAAGCTTCCCTCCGAGGCGTTGGAGCACGCCCATTTCCAAACGCCCAGCGGAAGCATTACCGAGCTGTCGGTCCATGATACGGGCCTGCGTTTACTGAAGAAGCTCGGGGATACGAAACATCTCCAGTTTACGGGATAGTGAATAAAAAGCGCAGCTGCCGAAAGGACGAAAGCTTGTCCGATCGCAGCTGCGCTTTTTTGGCGCATAATAAACCTGATTAGAAGGAAATGACGTTGAAGCCCATCAGAACAACGATAGCTAGCAGTACCACGAATACGAGCCAAAGCGGCATCGTTTTCTCGCCGCGGCGTTTGCGGCCCAAAATCATTTCCATACTGCCGATCATGACGACGGCCAGCAAGCCTTTGATGATGAACGCCAGCGGGAATTCCAGAATGAACAGCATGGAGATGCCGGACACGAGCATGATGAGATAAAACAAACGGAGAAGCATCGGCGTTACTTTTTGGCCCTGGAACAGAAAACTTAGAATGAACAAAATAATCGTTATCAGCCAAGAGCCAGTGTGCATTTGGTAGAACATATTAAACATGAATGAAGCCTCCTGAGCAAGTTGTCGCTGCAGCTTAACCGTACTCGCGGAGAGCGGGAGCTTGCAGCATTTTGACCCAATTGAATAGTAACAGCGAAGCGATCGTTATGGCAATGCTTTCTTGACATTGTATACACAATGTTCATAAAGTGAGCGGATTGCAGCTTTGCTTGACGCTAACTTCGGTAAGCTTCTTCATCCGGATATACTGTGCTTGACAATGATGCAGTTAACGATATATACTGTGACTTATTAAAACACAGTTAACTCATTCAAACAAACTTGGAGGATATAAGATGACGATGCAAATCGAACAGAAGCAAGATTTTTTGACGGTTGTGAAAAGCCGCCGTTCCGTCCGGGTTTACGATCCGAATTTCGCGATTTCGAAAGATGAGATCAACGAACTTTTGAGGACTGCCGTGCTTGCGCCTTCCTCGTCCAATCTGCAGCCTTGGCGTTTCTTGGTCATTCAGGATGCGGAACGGAAGCAGCAACTGCTGCCTATCGCGTTCAATCAGCAGCAGGTTGTCGAAGCGTCGGCCGTTATTGCGGTGCTTGCCGATCTAAAGAGCTATGAGAAGGCGGAGCTTATTTACGACCAGGCGGTGAAAGCCGGATATATGTCGGAAGCGACGAAAACGGATTTCGTTTCGCGCACGGTCGGCATGTACGGCTCGCTGCCGCCGGCGAAGCTCAGAGATATCGCATTAGTCGACGGCGGGCTCGTCTCCATGCAGCTAATGCTGGCTGCGAAGGCCAAAGGCTACGATACCGTGCCGATGGGCGGTTACGATGCTGCGAAGCTGAAGGAAGCATTCGGCATCTCGGAGCAATATGCGCCGGTCATGCTTATCGCGCTAGGCAAAGCGGCGAAAGAAGGCCATCCGACGGCTCGCATGTCCGTGGACGATGTAACGTATTGGAACCATATGAACGGCTAATAATAGCAATACGCAAACAGGAGCCTGCCTCCTGCTTCCCTAAGCAAACAAACCTCCAAACCGCTGTGCATGCGGGTTGGAGGTTTGCGTTTTTTCTGCGAGTTCGAGCAATGGTGTCATGGTACCTGCGGATTTGCTCTTTATTTCTTCGATCCGCCGGCCTTCGGTTTTCTCGTTTTCTTCTTGGGCATGTCAGGCAGAAACTTGAAGGTGCGAATCGTCGGCCCTTTGCATAGCGGACACGGCGGATACTCGCTTTCGGCAAATTCCTCGCGTACCCACGCTTTGCATGCGCTGTCCTTGCATCTCCATACTACGGTATGCTTCAGCTCCGGCTTCGGTTGAACAGCTTCCTTCGACTCCTGCACGGCGTTTCCTTGCTCCCCTTGTGTTTGCGTTTCGTCGGACGGACGAATATGCATGTCGGTTCCTCCTTATTTTGTCTAAGCCGCCCTTGGCGTGCCGGATTTCTCCGACACATAGTTTCTATAATAATAATGTTTAAAATACCCTGTCAATGCGGAAATGCTTTGGCAGCGTTTCCTTTTGGAATATGAAAAATCTTCTTGCGCAATCGTCGAGACTGTTTTATAATGAATTCGAAGTGACCGAATGACGAAAACGGTCATAACGTAAAATGGCGGGTCGAAGGAGGTATAACGAGTATGTCGGCTGACCGCAGAAAACAGATCGTCGAGGCGGCGGCCAAATGCTTCGCGCTCATGGGCTATAAAGCGACGACGATGGAGCATGTGGCCAAAATCGCCGGAGTCGGCAAGGGCACGATTTACACGTTTTTTGCCCAAAAGGAAGAACTGTTCGATGAAATTATGCGCAACTTCATCCAAGAGATGCGGGGACTGGCCGAGCAGGTGCTGGATGACGATAAGCCGTTGTTCGACAATATGCACCCGCTGTTGTTCGAGCTTCTGGATTTTCGGAGGCAGCATGAGCTGACGATCAGACTTTCCCATGAAGTGAAGGAAATCGGAACGCCGAAGGCGATCGAAGGGATGCGACAAGTCGAGCGGGCGATACTCGAATTTGTGCGAAGGAAGGTGCAGGATTCACTGGATAAAGGCGAGATCAAGCCCTGTGATCCCGAGATTACGGCATTTGTTATTTTGAAGCTGTATGTCGCATTTGTACACGACTGGGATAAGCGCGGCACGCAGCCGCTGAGCAACCGAAACATTGCCGAATTGTTTCAAACATACTTGGTCGAAGGCTTGGCTGTGAAGGATGCAGCTGTTTTTTTAGAAGTAAAATGACTTATTGGACGAAATGGTCATAATGTATATATTCAGTTTGGATACAAACGCGATTGTCGTGGTATAAGGATAGGAGAGGTCGGTCATGAAAAGCCCGAAATATTTTATGGTAGAATTGCTAGCTGTGTTAAAAAACAAAAAAGTGCTAATTCCGGTTCTAGCCGTAGCGCTCGTTCCTCTATTGTACAGCTCGATGTTTCTATGGGCGTTCTGGGATCCGTATGCGAAGCTCGATACGCTTCCGGTTGCCGTCGTCAATGAGGATAAGGGGGCAACCTTCGAAGGCAAAGAAATGAAGCTCGGCGACGAATTCGTCGAGAAGATCAAGGAGACGAAGGGCTTCAACTGGAATTTTGTATCGAAAGCGGAAGCGGAACAGGGATTGAAGGAAAATAAATATTATTTAGGCATCGAAATTCCGGAAAATTTCTCGGCCAAAGCGACCAATGTTCTCGAAGAACACCCGGACCCGGCGGTTTTCCGCTTTTATCCGAACGAAAGCTTCAATTTCTTGTCATCGCAAATAGGCAAGACGGCGGTTGACCGAATGAAGGCGGAGCTGTCGAGCCAGTTGACCAAAGCTTACACGGAAACGGTTTTTACAAGCATTCACAAGCTGTCGGACGGACTCTCCCAAGCTGCAAGCGGAGCGTTAAAGCTATCTGACGGCACCAAAAGCGTGGAAACCGGCATCGTGACGATCGATGAAAATATTGCAAAGCTGGCGCAAGGCACGCTGCCGCTAAAGAACGGCGTGAATGAGCTGCTGGGCGGCGCAGGGCAGCTTCGGACCGGTCTCGATCAGCTGAAGCTGGGAGCGGGACAGCTGTCTGGAGGATTAACGCAGCTGGAAGAAGGCCATGGCAAGCTGCTTGACGGAGCGAAGCAAGCCGAAGCCGGAACCGTTCAGCTTCAAAGCGGTCTTAACAGCGCTGTGAACGGAGCCGTTAAGCTAAACGAAGGCGCGGTTGGGCTGGCCGCAGGTTTGGAGCAATTCGCCGCGGTACATCCCGAGCTGGCGCAAGACCCGTCTTATTTGAAGCTAGTCGGCACGGCTAAAGCGCTGGCCGATGGAGCGGGTTCGTTGTCGGCGGGCCAACAGCAGCTTGCGGACGGTTCGGTTAAGCTGCTGGATGGCGAGAAGCAGCTCGTGTCCGGGATGGAGCTGTTCGCCCAAAAGCTTGGCGAAGCCAAGCAAGGCGGGTCGGCTCTTGCCAGCGGCGCCGTGACGCTGATGGCAGGCGGAGCGAAGCTCGAAAGCGGCCTGGCGCAATTGTCCGGCGGCGTCGCACAGTTATCCGACGGCACGATGAAGCTTGAGGAAGGCGCCAAGAAGCTGAGCGAGGGGGCAAGCACGGTAGCCAGCGGCACGAACGAGCTTTCCGGCAAGCTGCAGGAAGCGTCGGATCGGACGTCGGGTATCAAAGGCTCCGACGAGCTGTTCGATAAGGTTGCCAGCCCGGTTCAGGTTGAGGAGGAGAAGCTGAACCCGGTACCGAACTACGGCACAGGTTTTGCGCCATATTTCTTGTCGCTCGGCTTATTCGTCGGCGCGCTGCTCCTGACGATCGTTTTTCCGCTTCGCGAGCCGGCGGGAGTACCTAAATCAGGTTTGGCCTTGTTCTTGGGCAAATTCGGCTTCATGCTGGTCGTCGGCGCCATTCAGGCGGTAGTCGTCAATTTGGTTCTGCTTTACGGATTAGGCATCGAAGTGAGAAGCATGCCGTTATTTTTCCTGTTCAGTCTGATGACCAGTTGGACTTATATGGCGCTTATTCAATTGTTCGTTACGACGATGGGCGATCCGGGACGTTTCGTGGCGATCGTCATTCTGATCCTGCAATTGACAACCTCCGCAGGAACGTTCCCTGTGGAATTGATTCCTGATGCGCTGCAGCATATTACGGCATGGCTGCCGATGACGTATTCCGTATCGGGCTACAAAGCGGTCATTTCAAGCGGCGATTTCGGATTCTTCTGGCAAAATGCCGGTATATTGGCCATGTTCACAGGCCTGTGCGCGATTCTTACGATGACCTACTTTATCGTCATCCATAAACGCCGGCCGGCGGCGAAAATCGAAAGCGTCGAGGTTTAAGCGCTCGAATTTTTTATATGCCTAGCCGAGGCGCAGATTGAAGCGAACAAAAGCTGTCGAGAATATCTCGGCAGCTTTTTTCCTATCAGCACACCGCGTGGGCCTGTTAATAACACAGCAGCCCAAGAACTGGAATCAAGCTCTCGGGCTGCTGGTTATCATTCGGCGAGCCGGACGCCCTCCGGAAGCGATAGCTTCGTTTCTCCCTTGTCGAAGGAGAAACAAACGCGGCCGGCGGGAATGCGAAACTCAAGCTCGATCCGCTCGAGCGTTTCGGGCAGCCGCGGCCGGAACGAAACGGTTTGCCAGCCCGGCGATGCGGGCTTCAAGCCGATGATCTCCTCGATAAGAAGCGGAATCGGCGCGCTTGCCCATGGATGGCATAGGCTCGTATTTTGCTTCAGCTCCTTGGACCAAGCCTCGAAGCAGGCTGTTGCGCCTTCCTTGACCATATTGCCCCAGGAATGCAGCTCTTCCGAGCGTATAAGCTCGTATACCAAATCATGTTCTCCGGCTGCGGCCAGCGCTTTGAGAACGAAATAAGCCATATACACGCCGCAGCTCAGCCGTTTGGCGCGAAGAAGCTTTACCGCCTCGGCGCGGTCGTCAACGGCTGTCAGGCCGAATAACAGCGGCAGCGCATTCGCATGAAGCGATGAATGGCGGGAGCCTTCCGCGTCGACAAACAGCCGCGTATCCCCGTTACGGAATGTCTTGCGGAACGACTGTCGGAATAAGGAAAGGCGCTCCTCCGTCACGGCTTTCTCCGAAATGCCGAGAATCCGCTCCAGCTCTTCGACGGCGGTCATCGCTCCGTAGTAAAACGCATTGACGACGTTATGACAGCCCGGACCGACCGGCTTATCCAACGGGAAGTCGTAGCCGTCCCGCAGCCCGAAGGGCCAATCAACAAGGTTCCATTTGTCGGCGACCTGCACGAGCAAGCCGTCGTCACGCTCGAATTGTTCAAAATGCTTGAGCATACCAACGGCAGTCGGGAGCATTTCGCGCGTAAATGCGATGTCGCCGCTTTGTTTGCAGTATTCAAGGAGCTGCATCGGCCATTGAAACGAGTAGTCGGCAATTTCCTGCATCAAATGACCGGGAGCGACAGCCATCAATCCCGGGCATGTGCGAACGGATAAAGCGAAATCGTAAAGCGATTTGCGAAACAGCTTCAAATCGCCTGACAGGTAAAGATGCGCGTGAGCGATCACGGTATTGTCGCCCAAATATTGGCCTTTCTCGCGCGATGGGCAATCCACATAATTTTCTTGCGCACCGTATTTGACCCCGTTTCTGCAGATCGACCAAATCGCATTCAGCATCGGATCGGACGTTTCGAATACGCAGGCCTTTTCGTCCATCGGGTAGTGGCGGACGACGGCTGCAAAGCTGTCCGTATCCAAAATTAAGCCGCAAGGAGCAAGCACCTCAACATAGCGGAACGCCTTGTAATCGTAAAATTCCAGCTCGTCCTCCGAACCGGATAACGTCCAAAGCTCCTTATAGGTGCAGTTGCATCTCATCTCATATCGGACGCGTCCGTTGTCCAGCAGCTCCTCGCCGCATCGAATCTCGACGGTTTGCCCTTCTTTTCCTTGTGCTTTCATGATGTATTGGCCCGTTATTTCTCCGCCGAAATCGAGCAGAAAGCCGTTATCCGCAAGCGGAATCATGCGTTCGGGCTTTACTTGGTATACGGATAGCGGAGTGGTGGGCTGAAGGAGCAAGTGGTGATCGTCCTCCTTATGGACAACCGGACGCGACCAGTTCGAGTCGTCGAAGCCGGTTTGCTTCCAGCCGTTCAGCTTCAGGCGGTTATCGATATTTTCCAAGTACTGCGTGTTATAGCCGACAATGCCGCCGTCCGCATATTCCGGAGCCAACGTGACCTTCCAGCTGGAATCGGTCGCTGCAGCAAGTGTGCCGTTTACGCTCAGCTCGGCGAGCAGGCCTTGGCGGTAATCGCCGCTGTTGAACGCCCGGCAAATGAGTCCTTGATAATAGACGTGGACGGCGATCACATTCGGGCCTTCCCGCAAATAATCCGCAACGTCATACCGGTTGTACGGGTAATGGTCGTACGGGCCTTGCGCCGGACCTTGTCCGACAAAACGTCCGTTGACATAAACCTTATAATAGTCGTCGGCCGTAATGTCCAGCATTGCACGTTCGATGGCACTGTTATCCAGCTTAAATGTTTTTCTTGCCAGCATGTGGCGATTTTTCAATTCCTCCTTATGCAAAGGCAGCGTTACGGTCGTCATTTCCTTATGAAAAAGATCGATCGGCTGCAAACCCTCGAATAAGGGATCCATGATCCAGGTGGCGGACCATTGTTTATCCATTTGCTCGGCTCCTTTCCGGCGATTGCCGGGGATAGTGCATATAGGCGTATCGTACCGGAATAAAAGCCTGGAATCTCGGAGTTATTGCCGCGGAATTGGGCCGTTTTACCGAAGCTTGTCACGAAGGGGTTCCTCTTCTACAATTAGAATATCACTAGCGATCAGGAGAGAGAGCCAAATGATTCTGTACCCGAAGGAGCGGTATTTGGAAGGGGAGGGATTTCCATTCGCTTGCTTTCCGATGCAAACGCTGCCCGAACGGAAGCCGACGCCGCATGCGCATGATTTCGTCGAGCTCGTTTATGTGGCGGAAGGCGCCGGCGAGCATTTGTACAAGGGACATGCTTTTCCGGTTTCCAAAGGCGATATATTCGTGATTCCGCCTTACGCCGTGCATGATTACCGAGTCGTCGGCGGTCTTCCCATGGAAATTTATAACGTTCTTTTTCTGCCGTCATTTCTGCAATCGGAGCTTCATGTACTGTCGGAAGTGACGCCGTTCGTCAATTTTTTCTATGTGGAACCGTTCATGAGGCAAAACCCGGACTTCGAATCGCATATGAAGCTGACGCTTCCCGAGGCGCGCGAGATTCGTCAGCGGCTTGACAGGCTTGTGGCGGAGTATGAGCAAAAAGCGCTCGGCTACCGTATTTCCGTAAAAGCCCAACTGATCGATCTGCTCGTGTGGCTTAGCCGCCGCTATGAGGAACGGGTTGTCCAGACGCTGTTCCAGTCCAATGAATCGACGGCCATTCGACGGGTATGCGAGTTTCTCGAGTTGCATTACGCCGAGCCGATCCGGCTGGAGCAGGTATGCCAAATGTGCGGAATGAGCCAGACGAGCTTCACGGAAAAGTTCAAGCAGACGGTAGGCCAAACGTTCACCGAATACCGAAGCGAGGTGCGTATTCACGCTTCTCTCAAGCTGCTGCGCGAAACGGACGACAAAATCATTTGCATAGCGGAAAGCGTAGGAATCGGGGATTTGAGCCATTATAACAAGCTTTTCAAAAAACGGATGGGCATGTCGCCGAGGGAATACCGGAATAAGTACCGTTCGGGCGGGAGGTTATGACTGGGGACAGAGCGGGTATGGAAAGATCGGTAAAACGAAAATCTGCTGATTTGAACATTCGGCTCGAGAAAACTTAAATCGGCTTGATCAAATAGACGCACCGGCTTGCGCCTTTTAAAATATGATCGCTGCGTTCTACAAACACGGAATCGCCGAGAATGCGCTGAAGCATTTCCATCTCCTTGCGGCAGAGACCCGAACAAGCCGCTGCGGCTGCGCAAATCGGGCAATGCTTTTCCACGAAACAGAAGCTTCCATCGGGATTTTCGATGATTTCCGCCATATACCCTTCAGATGTGCGCCATTGCGCAAGTGCCTCCAGCTGCCCGCGTAAAGACAGGCTATCAGGCGTTTTATGCCGATAGTCCTCCACTTGTTTATGGTTGCGAATATCGAGCATCCTCTCCAAGCCTTCTTCGCCGAAAGCTTCTTTCATCGACTCGATTAAGCTGACGGTAAGATCGGCGTACCCGTCGGGAAATAAACGATTGGCCTCATGCGTCAGTCTCCACATTTTCGCAGGACGGCCCATAGCCCTCGGTTCTTCCGCAAAAGTGACCAGATTTTGCTCTTGCAAATTGTATAAGTGCTGCCGCACAGCCATTCCGGACACCCCGAAATGCTCCGCTAGCCGGAGGGCATCCATCGGCCCCTCTTCCTTCAGCAGCTTTATGATAGCCCTTCTAGTTCTGACGGCAGTTCCATCTTTTCCTTGCGGTTCTTTTTTTCTCATTCGAATGTACCTCTCCGTACCGGTTTCTTTACATTCTAAAGAAAAATGTTGACAAAGTCAAAGTGTGACCGTACATTGTATTTTGTAAAGAATTATGTTTACAAAGTATCCGGATACGACGTTTACATAAGACTTAGGCATAAGGAGGGGAAAGGGATGTCGGAAGGACACAGTATTTTTAGCCCGCGCTATGCTGCGCTGACGATCGGAATTATTTTGGCTGTCATGGCCGTCGGGTTTGAAGGATTAGCCGTTACTACGGTAGCTCCCGCCATTGCCGGGGATTTGGATGGCATCCGTTTATACGGATGGATTTTCAGCGCATACTTGCTGGCGCAAATAATCGGAACACTGGTTGTCGGACGGCAAATCGACCGTAAAGGGCCCGCATGGCCTTTTACCGTTGCGCTTATTATATTTGCCATAGGATTAATAGCTGCTGCGGTTGCAGGCGATATGATTGTTCTGATCGTAGCCCGGGCTCTTCAAGGTTTCGGTGCAGGAGCCATGATGACTTGCGTGTATACGGCCATATCGCTTAGCTACCCGGACGAGCTCCGCACCAAAATATTGGGCGCATTCGGCACCGCCTACGTGCTGCCGTCCATGATCGGTCCTTACGTTGCGGGCGTCATCGCGCAGCAGCTGTCTTGGCGGTTCGTATTCTGGGGCGTATTGCCGTTTTTGCTGCTGGCGGCTCTTCTTAGCTTGAACGTATTTCGCAAATTGAAGGTGCCGGCGGTTCAGGAGAAGGGCACGACTCGGGCCACCTGGCTTTCCGTTTTATTGGCTGCGGGAACGGGACTTTTCTTAAGCGGATTAGGCATGCTCCCGCAAACGCAAGGGATTGTTTTACTGGCAGCCGGCTTGTTGCTGATGGTGCAGCCGCTGCGCAAGTTATTGCCCGAGGGCACGCTGACGTTTCGTCCGGGACTGCCGTCGCTATTGGCTTCACGCGGGTTGTTTTTCGCCGCATATGCCGGTACGCAGAACTTTTTGGTGCTTGCGCTGACGGATGTAAAAGGAGTAGCGGCAGACATGGCCGGGTTAATCGTCGCAAGCGCCGCGCTTAGCTGGTGCGCCGTATCGTATCTGCAGTCCCGTTGGGACGCGGCCGACCAAGGCCAGGGACGTCAAAAACGGATCATAACCGGCGTGCTGCTCATGGGGGTTGGAATCGCGATTGTCGTTTGGGTTCCCGGCGTCAATATCGCTTTATCGGTGCTGGGACAAATGATTACCGGCATCGGAATCGGAATGGCCCACCCGACTAGCGGCGCCGTCGCTTTTGTAAATGCGAAGGAAGGGGAATCCGGGGAAATATCCGCAAATCTGCAATTCGCGGATTCTTTTACGCCAGGTGTCGTTATCGGAATGGGCGGCGCGATCGTTGCCGTCAGTCAAGCGGCGGGGATGACCATGGGGTATGGAATCGTTGGCGCTATGGCCCTTCATGTCTTGCTGATTGCGATGAGTCTGTTTGCAAGTACGCGGTTAAAGACCGGCAGAAGGTCGCTTGTGTAGCGGCGGTGTAAGCAAAGGCAGGAAGCAGCCTGCCTTTGCTTGTTCCGGGCGTAAGCTGGACGAATAGTTGAAAACGGGGGCGATGTCCTTGCATCATGCCGACGATTTATCTACCCGCAAAAATATAGTACGGCTGTTAAAAACGGAAGGCCCGCTTACGACAAGTCAAATCAAGAAAAGGGTGCATATAACGGATGCTGCCGTACGGCGTCATATCAACGCGCTGGAAAAACAACATATGATTCGATCCGAGACGATTTATCAAGCGATCGGCAGGCCGGCGTTCCTATACCGGTTAACGGAGGAAAGCGAGCGATTATTCCCTGCCGGCTATCATTTCCTGGCTGCCGAACTGCTGGAGGAATTGATTCATGAAACGGGTGCGGGTACGGTCGACCGAATATTTATCAATCGGACGGAGACTTTGCTTCGCAAATACGAACCCGAAATGCAAGGCAAACCGTTGAAAGACAAAGTTGCGCTGCTTGCCGATATCCAGGATCGAAACGGGTTTATGGCCTGGTGGACGGAAAATGATACGGAATCCGGACGATTTGAGCTTATCGAGCATCATTGTCCCGTTTCCTATATCGCCAACCGTTATGAGCAAGTATGCCGCGAGGAGCTGAAGCTGTTCGAAGCCCTGTTGGATGCCGATGTCGAACGAACCGATTGCATGGCGGTCAAAGGGCGTAAATGCATCTATCATATACGGGAACGAACGTGAGACGGCAATGGCGCGATGCGCGGCTTCGGAAAAGCGAGGAGAGCGCAATGAGCTCCGCTATGGGCTGCCAATCGTGCACGTAAAACGCCGTCAGTCGTATTTCTTCGGAGATGCCATTAAGGTTATGCTGTAGTCCGAAATAACACGCTTGGAGCAAGGAATCGAGGTTCGCCTTGCGCTGGAGTCCGATTTTACCGGTTTGGAGAACGGATTCTACGTTGTGCCGAGCAAAATACCCGCTGCAAGCAGGCGTTTTCGGACTACAGGCAGGGAAAGGAAGCCGTACTCGAATCCAAGTGGGCAAAATCGGAGTACAGCGCATGTAAGCGACGAGCGAGGAGGGGGAAGCAGGTAGGAATACCGGTTGGAGGACGACCTCTATCCCCCCTTCCTCGCCAACGAACAAACGATATCGAACACTAACGTTGCCGCAAGGCGGTTTTCTCGAAATATCAGAATTTATATGTTTCACAATTACTTAAGCCTGATATTTCATCGATAAACGCGCCTATCCTTAAAGGACGGTGAAGCCGTTTATCCTTGTTTTATTCGGAAAGTATATCGTAGGAGTGGCTCTTCATGAACGTTTATCCTTTCTCTTGCAAGATTCCGGCGGCTCTTCTACAATACTAGCAGATATTGTGAGATTCATATGAACGACATCCGCCGGGAGGCTGCTTATGATGAGAATCGATGCGCATCAACATTATTGGATTACGTCCCGTACGGATTATGGCTGGCTGCAGCCAACGCTGGGCCGAATTTATGCGGACTATATGCCTGAGCAGTTGAAGCCATTGCTTAAGAAGCACGGCATCGGGAAAACGGTCATCGTACAAGCCGCACCGACTGTGGAGGAAACGGCGTTTCTTCTCGAAATCGCCGATCGGGAGCCGAGCGTCGCAGGCGTCGTCGGGTGGCTGGATATGGAAGCCGACGGCTTCGAGCGGGAGTTGGCGCGTTTGCGTCAGCACCCGAAATTTATCGGTCTGAGGCCGATGATTCAGGATTTGCCGTCCGAATGGATCGTGAAGCCCCAAGTCCTCCGCCATTTTCAATTGCTGGCCGATGCGGGCTTTCCGGTCGATCTGCAGGCGAATCCGCGGCATCTGCCTTATATTGCGGAGCTACTTAAGATTGCGCCTGATCTGCGCGCCGTCGTCGATCATTTGGCCAAGCCGCCGATCGGTGAGGGCCAGCTGGAGCCTTGGGGCGCCCATATGCGGCAAATCGCCGCATATCCGAATACGATGTGCAAGCTTTCGGGGATGGTGCCGGAGCGGTTGGACGCCCCTTGGTCCATAGAGGCGATTCGCCCGTTTGCGCGTTGCGTGATCGAAGCTTTCGGCAAAAAGCGCGTTTTGTTCGGCAGCGACTGGCCGGTATGTTTATTTTCAGCCACGTACGATCAGGTGGTCGAGCTTTTCGAGGCTTGCCTGGGCGAAGGGTGGACCGACGAAGAGAAAAACGCGGTATACGGCGGAAACGCTGCCCGGTTCTACGGGCTGGAAATTTGGGAAGAACATGAGTAATGCGCCGATTTTCTGAGTTTACCGAAAAACGAATGCTCCGTTCGGTCATTTATGACCTGCGGAGCATTCGTTTTTACTGGCGTTTGTCCTTGAATAAGCTTACAGCGGCGGTACCATCAACAGCGCATGCCGAAGCCATTTGTTTAGCTGAAAAAGTTACTGCCCGTTGCGGAATAGCTGTGATAAAATGGAAATCACATCATGATATAAGCGTTGCGAAATAACGGAATATGTTATGAGGAGCTGAATATGAGCAGCATCCGCAGCAAACTGGTCACCTTTACCTTGTTATTGGGGCTCATTGTTTATTCGTCAACGGCAGCTGTCTCGTACTATTTGTCCTTGCAGAAGGTGGGAGAGGAGAAAGCGAAGCAGCTTGCCGGCATTCAGGAGCAGGCGTCGCTGAACATCGCCACCGTATTCGAGCAGGCGGAGAAAATTGCGCTCCTATTGTCAGAAAATAATGACTTGCTGAACGAAGTGACCGGCCGGGGAGCCGATGCGCTGCAAGAATGGAGCCGCGTCGAGTCCATCGAAACGAATCTGTTTCGGATGAATCTGACATTCACGCCGATCATCGAATCGATTCAGCTTTCGGAGAAAAGCGGCAACGTATATGTATCCGCCAACCCATATTTTTTAACGTCGGACGAATGGCGGACTCTCAACTTCTTTAGGCTCCCCCAGTTTTACGAAGCGATGGCAGGCCGCAGCGAAGCCTGGCTGCCTCCGCCGGTTTTTCCCTCCACAGGCACTGTAGGGCGGCTATCCGATCAAGATGTCGTATTTAAAGACCGGTTCGTTTACATCAAACATTTAACCAACAATATAGCCGTAACGATAACCGTCAATTACCGCAGCATGCAGTCGCTGATTGCCGGCGATTCCGTATTCAGGTACGAGCTTCAACCCGTTCTTCCTTCAAATCCTCCGGCCAAAGGGGAGGGGACGGCGCGTTTCGGCCTCGCGGTTGTCGCATCATCGGAGGATTCGGAAGGCACGCGTATGACGGCGAATAACAGGCAAGCTCTGCTGATAGCGGTCTTGGCGCTTATGCTTTCGACGTTCGCCGCAGCGCTGCTCTTTGTACGCGGCCTCATGCAGCCGATCGCGGAGATTAAACGGCAAATCGAAGACGTCAAGAAATTCGACACCGTAAGCTCCGTCCTGAATTACAGGGCGGGCCGCATCAGACCGTTAAGCTTCCGGGTCAAAATATTCGTTTTTCTTGCCGTTGTATATGTAGCGGGGGCGTCCGTCCTTTTTACGATCAACTATGCTTACGCTTCTCGGCTGATTAAACATAATCTGGAGCAGTATTACACGGAATACGTCGTTCAATCGGGCAAATGGATGGAGGCGACGCTGCGGAGCTCGGAGCAAGTATTAAATACGGTTGTCAGCGACAGCAAGCTCCAGCACTTTTTTACCGCGGCCGGCAGCACCGACGAAATGCGCAACGAATTCAAAAAGTTTTTCTCCTACCGGCATGTCCTCAGCAAAAATATCAACTACATCAACTTGTACGATAGCCGCGGCGAGCTGCTTTTTTCCACAGTCAACAGCTTTCTGAACGAAGGCTCGATCCAAACGCGGAACGTTTACCCCTCTCTGCAGCAAACATCAGGCGAAACCATCTATGTGAACGAAAATAAAGACCCTTTCGGGGATCATGTCATAACCGCCGCCAAAAAAATTTACGATTCCGGCAGCAGTCCCCGTATTATCGGCTACTATATGTTCGCCGTCAACGAACGCGAGCTGGAGATCATGAACAACAGCTTCGGTTTATCCTCGCTCGATTTTCTCGTAACGGAGTCGAACGGAACGGTCATCTACAGCAAAAACAAAGAGCTTGTCGGCAAGCCGTGGCCAAATTACTGGACCGTAACCGGCGGTGCGAGCGCAATAACGGAGCAGAAGATCGACGGCCGTAACACCGTCGTCATGCATGAAGAGATGAACAAGACGAACTGGTCGTTCATCAGCGTTATTGATTCAGCCGAAACGTTTCGAGGAGCGAAGGACGTGCTGCTTGTTAATGGTTTTGCCTTGCTTGCCGTTCTGCTCACTTTGTTCGTATTAATTTATTTCATGTCGAGGCGGATCGCGAGGCCGATGCTGGAATTGAACCGCCACATCCGGGTTGTTATGGATAATAAATTCGAGAAAACGACGGTACCGGTTTTTGCGGAAAAGGACGAAATCGGCGAGCTGGCAGCCCATATCCGCGCGATGATCCATAAAATCCAGGAGCAGATGCATTACATTTACGACGTAGAGGTGCGCAACCGGGAAATTCAGCTTGATTATAAAAAAGCGGAGCTTTCCAGCCTGCTGCAGCAAATAAGCCCCCATTTTTTGTACAACACGCTGGAGACGATCCGGTGGATGTCGATGGAAATGACGAACGGCGAAAATAAAGTGACCCGCATCATCCGCGCGCTGTCCGTCTACCTGCGCTCGGGCGTGCATGCCGGTACGCGGATGGTGACGGTTAAAGAGGAACTGGCCCATGTGCGCGCTTATCTCTATATTCAACAAATTCGCTTAGGCGGGAAACTTCAGATCAAATGGGCAGTGGAAGACGGCTTGGAGCAAGTGCCTATCGTCCGATTCGTGCTTCAGCCGATTGTTGAAAACGCACTCATGCATGGGATCGATGGAAAAGAGACACAGGCGTACTTGCTGATTCGCATTGTGAAGAAGGACGGTAAGCTGGTTATCGGCGTAACCGATAATGGAGCCGGCATCGAACCTGAGCGGCTGGAAGCGATTCACGCGAACCTAAAGGACGACTCGGCCGGGGAAAGCGTCGGGCTTCGAAACATTAGCAGAAGGCTTTCTCTGCTATACGGGGACGAAGCATACTTGCGGATCGAAAGCGTCATTGGCCGCTGGACGCGCGTCAGCTTGGCGCTTCCGCTTAAACGGAATGAGGAAAACGGGCAAATGGAACAAACGGCTGCCAGTCATGAATAGGAATCGAAAATATGCTTGAAATCGGCTGAATCCGGGGGGATAGCATGTATACGGTTATGCTTGTGGACGATGAAGCGGTGCTGCGCAGCGGAATGCGCACGTTTATTCCGTGGCGGGAGCTGGGCTTTCAAGTAACGGCTGAAGCGGAGAACGGCGCAAAAGCGCTGGAACGCATCCTGCAGGGAGATATCGATGTCGTCTTTGTCGACATTCATATGCCGCGCATGTCCGGAATCGACTTGCTTGAGGAGCTGGCGAAGCGCGAGCCGGATGTGATTCCCGTTGTTCTGAGCGGCTACGACAACTTCGAATACGCCCGGGCGGCTGTTAAATATAAGGCGGTCGAATATTTGCTGAAGCCGGTCGATATGGATGAGCTCATTCCGCTAATGCAAAGCATTCGCGGACAGCTGGATCGGCGGAAACGGGAGGAAGCCGAACGGCTGCAATTTCGTTGTCAGCTGCTCGAATCGGTTCTGCTTAAATTAGCCGGAGGGTTGACGGGTCTAAGCGAAGATAGCATGGAAAGCTTCATCCGGCATTTCGCGGGGTATGAGCTTCGGCTTGCGGCCATTGCCGGAACCGGTACCGATGTCGGGACTGATAAGAAAACGGCGTCGGAACAACTGTCGGAACGATTAGGCGACGAAATGGCGGTTAGCACGGAACTTAGCCATTATGGACTGCTTCTTGCCGCTTTCCAGCCGGGCGACTCCCATCCGGAAAATAACGGTTTTCATTTGGCCGAAATGGAACGATCGCTCGCGGACAAACTGGACAACCGAGCGGATGCGATTGCCATCGGACCGCTGTTGACGGCGAAAGATTGGATCGGTTATGCCCATTCCGCCGTCGAAACGGGATATTTGGAGCGAAGGCTGTTCTATGCTTCGAGTAAGGTGATTAGGCTTGAAGCTTCCGTACCTTCCTGTACGCGCCGCCGGCTTGAGCCGGACGATAAACTGGGAAAAGCCGTAACGGAAGGGATACGCGGGAATGATTTGCAGCTTATCCGTCAGACGATGTCCGAATTGTACTTTATGCTGCAAGCGAACCCTCAATACGATCCGGACAGCGTCCGCCAGATTTACAAATGGCTAATGTGCTGCGCCGCCGAAGAAGCGGCGGTCTTGGGTGGACG
Source organism: Paenibacillus contaminans (assembly GCF_003285015.1). Lineage (GTDB taxonomy): Bacteria > Bacillota > Bacilli > Paenibacillales > NBRC-103111 > Paenibacillus_V > Paenibacillus_V contaminans. The sequence continues at coordinate 134,936 of NZ_QMFB01000006.1, forward strand.
CTCGTTTACGGAGGAAAATCCCGGTTCCGGCTTGTCCGAACGCTTACCGACGCTTTTCTTGCTGCATCGCGATACGCTGCGCCGAATCGAGGAAATCGCCGGTCGGCTGGCTGCCGCAGCGAAGGATAAAAAGCGCAGAATTGTAATGGAAATGAAGCGATACGTGAACGAACGGCTTGCCGAGCCGATTATGCTGACAGAATTAGCGGATAAATATTCGATCTCCCAGGAATATTTGTCGGCGCTGTTCAAGAAAGAGGAGGGCGTCAACTTCAATGTTTATTTGCGGGATATCCGAATGAAGCGGGCGATGGAGCTCATGGAGGCGGATTGTACGTTCAAGATTTACGAATTGGCTCAACAGGTGGGCTATAGCGATCCTCGTCATTTCTCCAAAGTGTTCAAGGAAAGTACGGGCATGACGCCCAAACAATACGCGGAATCGCGGTAGCGGCTGAAGGAGGCAGGGAGAATGTCATGGTATGACAGGATACGCGGGATGCGGATGGCGACGATGCTTACGATCCTTGTGATGTCCGCATCGGCTTGCACCGATCGGGCTCCGCTCCAAGAAAACAAACGGCAGGTGTCCGGTGCGTCCTCCAGTCATGGAATGCCGCTGACCGCTTCGGATTTGGCTTATAGCCGGGATAAAGTCAAGCTCGTTTGGGTCGGGTACAATATGCTTTCCGGAGGCAAGAAGGACGCGATCTTGGCTCGCTGGTACGGCAAGTATCCGAATATCGAGGTTGTCTATAAAGATTTTCCAGCGGAGCCGCCTTCTTATTCGCAGGCGCTGAACGGAGCGTTCTCTTCGAACGAAACGATGGACGTGCTGCTGCTATCTCACGAGGAGGTGCTGCCGCGCGCGCAGAACGGACAGCTTCATGAGCTCGACAGCATGGCGCTTCAGGCGAACGACAGCATCGACGCTATATTTGGCGGCAAGCTAAGAAGCATTCAGTTGGGCGGTTATAACTATCAGCTGCCCTATACGTTAAACGTCGAGATGTTGTATTACAACAAGGATCTGTTCGATTCGAAGGGCGTGCCTTATCCGGATGAGTATACGACCTTCGAGGAGCTCGTTTCGATGGCGAAACGGCTTCAAGGTGGGGCGGGCAGCGGCAAAGTATGGGGGTACATCGGCAAAAACCCTTTGCAGCCGGCGTTCAATGCGGGCTGGAGCTGGATGGAGGCCGTGCGGTCGACAAGCTTTGCCGATGTTCGCGTCCGCAAATCGCTTGAGCTCCATAAGGAACTGTTCGACTCGGGCGCAAGCCCCAGCTACCTTCAGCTGCGGCTGGATAAGCTGAAGGCTTCCGTTCTATTTGCGGAGGGCAAGGCGGCGATGATGGTGGATAATTGGTGGCCGCCGGTTTTTTGGAGCATGCAAAAGTATAACAACAGCACGCTCGAACCGGATGCTCCCGGCTTCCGCTACGATATTACCTTCCTTCCGCGGTACGATGAGACCTCGACGCTTAAGCGGCAGGAAGTGTTGCCGGGATGGGGGTATGCGGTCAATGCCCGAACGAAACATCCGTTGGAGGCGTACATGTTCGCAAAGTTTCTGACGACTGAAATCCCCGATCTGATCGGGTATGTTCCGGCGGACAAAACAGCGGATATGCCGCTGTACAATCAAATTTTCAATACGTTTATAGATAAGAACAACGTCAAACATACGGAGCTTTATCCCGAAGCTTTTCTTCGCAAGCTGAAGGATGTGATGGAGGAAACCGTTCCGCTCGAAGCGGGAGCTCCGCCTGACAAAACCGGCGCCCAACTGTTAACGGCAATGAAGGAAGTGTTCAATCGGGAAGCCGACCGTTATTTTTCGGGGATGATCACCGTCGAAGAATTGCTGGAGCTCGTGCAATCATTTGCCGAAAGGGAAGCGGCGAGTGCGGGTGCTGCTACGGAGTAGGCAATATTGCGATGACGAAGGCTTCGAAGGCCTTCTATGATAATAGTAAATCGATCAGGAACGGCGCAAAGCGCAAAGAAAAGCTGCCCGTATATGCTTGTCCGAAAGCTTTTTCCACGCAATCAGGATGCATCGCATACCCCCGAACAGTAAACAATCGGTGCCGCTATACAAATCCCCACTTTCCCGACAAATAACGACGAGGTACGGTCAAAGGCTGCCGAGTCTGAAGATTCGCCTCCCCTTATGATAAGACTAGCCGCGCTGTCATAGGGGGGGCCCCCTCTTCCAAGCGGTTAGGTTGTCTGCTCTTAGTTAATTCCACACACATTATATTAGTTTTACCACATGGGAAAGCGGTTTCAAGAAGACTACAATGATAGCAAGCCCGCCAGTCGGGCAGACATCCGGATATCTGGACCTTATGCGATACAGCCGCAATACCGGTGAAAGGGGCGGACGACATGACCGAAGGAGGGGGGCATGATCGGATAGTAAGGTATATCCTTTCGGCATTCAATTTGCGGTTCCGCAGGGCGATCATGGGTTGTAAAGTAAGTTCAACGAAGTAACCGGCACACGAATTTTATTCGGGAGGTTTCGATCATGCGGAATAAATGGGCTGTCAAACTGGTTTTATTTTTCAGTATAACCGCTTTCATGCTTGCAGGCGCTCCGGTTTACGGAGAGGTGCGGCACACATCGATACCGGATGTTGTCATTACGCAGCCGTCGGGCAATTTTGAAGGATATTTTCCGGATATAACGAAAGCGGCGAACGGCGATTTGCTCGTGGTGCATTATTGGGCTACGCAGCATGTCGGAGATAACGGGAGCATCGTGATGAAGCGAAGTACGGACGGCGGATTGACTTGGAGCTCTGCGCAGACCATCGTGGACACTTCCTACGACGACCGCGATGCATCCATTATGAAGCTGGCGGACGGCACGCTGCTGCTGTCTTGGTTTACTTACACGCCGGGAATCGGCGCAGTTGATGTTCGCGTAAAAAGAAGCTCGGATAACGGCGCTACGTGGACGAATGAAGTGATTGTCGGCACCGGCTTGGCGTGGTCGGCCGTCTCCGCCAAAATCATCGAGCTGTCAAACGGGGATTTATTGATCCCGTTATACGGAAGAGTTGCAGGAGTGCCGCGCGACCGTGCGACGGTCGTCAGAAGCACGGATAAAGGCTTGACCTGGCCGTCCTCATCGGAAGTTACGCTGGCGGCAAGCGGTACGATCGGCATGAACGAGGAAGGGATCGCCGAGCTTGAGAACGGGCATATTAAGGCGCTTGTACGTTCAGCAGGGGGCGATTTGTCCGGATATGAGGTCCATTCGTTTGATTATGGAGCTTCATGGGGGGCTCCGCAAAAGCTGGATGCGAAGATACATGCGCCCGAGCTGTTCCGAATTCCGGGAACGGATAAGGTGTTTCAGGCTTGGAGCGAAGTCGGCAGTCCATACGGCCGTGCGGTGACGGTAAGAATGGGATATTTGAACGCGCCGTGGTCTTCCGGGCATAGCGAGTTTTTATACACGCACACGGGAGCGGGCGATATGGGCTATTCGGGAACCGTGCTTTTGAGCGCAACCGATCTGCTAACGGTCTATTATGACGCTTCCAAACGCATTATCGGCGGGACATTCTCAAACATCGTCGACTGGGAAAAGGATTTCGGTCCCAAACTCGATCTGAAAGCGATGTACAATGCCGGAAGCTTGACGGTCGCCACCGATATGACCTGGACCAGTCCGACATATCCCGATGTCGGGGTTGCCTCGGTCTTTGACGGGAGTACGGACTATTGGCATTCCGCGTTCAAAAATACGGAAGCCCCCGCTTCTTACATCATAGATTTGAAAAGCGATTATTCGGTCAGCAAGCTGGGTGTCGCTCTGAAGCCGGGTTATACGGAATCGGCGGACATTTATTTCTCGAATGACGGCATCAATTGGGGGAGTCCGGCACAATCGTATTCGAACGCGAATACGACGGAAGTCGATTATAAGCTGTTCGGCCAAAATATGCCGGTACGTTATATTAAAGTACAAGTAACGGCTTCCTCCGGCTGGGCAGGCTTGAACGAAATCGAATTGTACGGACATAGGGTTCCGGATGCCCCTCTCATGAGCGCTCAGCCGCTATCGCCAACCAATGGCAGCGTAACGCTGAGCATTGCATATCCGGAGCACGCGGATCAGCGCAAATACAGCATTGATAACGGTCCGCTGACGGATTATTCCGGCCCGATTATTATGACGAGCAATGGCAAGGTGGAGGCGTATTCCATTAGCGATGCCGGCATTTCGAGTGCGGCGGCCACATTCACGATCAGCAACATCGACCGGCTGGCCCCGGAGGTCTCGCTATTGTCGAACGGTACGGAGATGGGCGATTCGGCTGCGTTTTTGGAGAATGATGTGCTAGCGATTACGGTTGCTGCATCGGATGCTCAATCCGGAATCGAGAGCGTTGCCATCACATGGGACGGCGCTCCCTACGAGCAGGGAACGCAGCTCGACTTGCGCGGAAAGCCTGGCGCCCATACGGTATCGGCAGCCGTATACGATGCGGCGGGCAATCGAACCGAGCGTACGGCGATTGTGCTTGTGCAAACGGACGTTAATACGATGAAGGCGCTGCTTGCGGCATATGCGGCTTCCGGCGAATTGCAAAATCCTTTAGGGACGCAGCTGCAAAACAGCCTGGACCAGGTCGTGCATCACTTGTCTAAAGGACGCTTGGCTCAGGCAGCTCACCATATGGATAATTTTTTGAAGCATATCCGTAACGGTCCGAGACAGGACGAAATATCCGAGTCGGCACAAGCGGCGCTTATCGCCGATGCCCAATATTTGATTCAAGGCTGGACTCCGTAATGCGGAAGGGGCTGCCCCGGCAGCCCTCATCATACGAAAAAAGAACCTTCAACTCCGCTTCAATAACGGTGCAGGCGTCATATGGTATTCGCGGATCACCGTGTCTCGCATGAGATCGGATAACAGCTCGTTGACCGAGCTTATAAGCGATGTCAGCGCACGGTGAACGGAGCCGTTTTCGAATATTGCTAAAGGCTGAGGCAGCTCATCCTCGTCAAGTATAAACCGGCTGCCGTCGGGGAGAACAAGCACATCGACGATCAGATCCTCGAATGTAACCGCAGCTTCCGAAAACGACGTGTTTTTGACGATATTGAAGTATGAACCGAGATAACGGCCGGACGCATCCCGCCACATATATACGTTGTACGGCTTATCGATCCAATAATATGCGACCGTAAAGCTTCCGGCAGGGATCAGCAAATCCGCCGCACCCGCGGGAATGGAAAAAGGGGAGGTTATCTCATAACGAAGAACGGCCTGCCGGTCATCTCTGTGCAGCAAACGGCAGTCGTATTCGACGACGGAGCGGTCATAGCGTATTTTTCGTTCCAGCATTCGGATGCCCGCCTTTTGTTATTGTGATTTGCGGCTTTGATAGGCATAAACGGCCTTATAAAACAAATATTCGTTAAATCGATTATAGTGGATGTGTACGTCGATTACCATTTTTTGAGATGCTAGAAGCGAGATAACCCTAACTGGAAAACCTGCAGCTATTTTTCACGAATCAACGGAAAATGAACATCTTATTGGATAAGCTACAGTTATTTTCGGCAACATCGCCGTTTTTGGGCTGCAATCGCAAAATTAGATGCATGATTTCCATGGAGTCGAGCTGAAAGATCAAAATCGAGAAAAATAAATGCATGTTTTCCATGATGTGACCCCATTGAAAAAAGCTTGCCGCACCCGCGACGGAAATAAACGCCTCAAAAAAGCGGGCGCAGCCGAAGCATCATAACCTGTACTTTTCCAACTCCAAAGTCTCCTCTTCGATCCGGCTGACGTCGATGCGCTCGAACAGCAGCTGAAGTCCGTTCACTTGTCTGTCACCCGGTACGGAAGCGAATGTCCAAGCCGGCTGCTCCAAAGCCAGAAAGCTACTTATTTTCCCACAAGAGAAAGGAAGGAAGGGCTGAAGCAGATTTACCAAATTGGCGATGATTTGTACGCAAGTATGGAGCGTATCCCTGCAATCCTCCGGGTTTTCTTTAAGCTGCACCCAAGGCTTTCGTTCGTCGAAGGTTTTGTTCGCAAGGCGAATGGCGGCGAAAATCGACTCCAGCGCTTCTTTGAAATGTCCATTTTCAATAAGGAGTCCTGCATCCAGGTACAGCTTTTCGAGTATCCGTTTCCACTCGCCGTCCGTTTTCCCGTGAGGCACGCGCCCGCCGAAAGATTTCCCGATAAAAGCCAGCGTCCGGTTAACGAAGTTTCCGAATGCGCCGAGCAGCTCGCCGTTGTGGCTATGAACAAATGCCCGCCACGAAAAATCAGCATCCCGTTTTTCCGGTCCGTTCGCAATCAGAAAATAACGGATGGAATCCGGTTCATAACGGCTCAGCATATCCGGCACCCAAACGGCCCAATTGCGGCTTGTTGAAAATTTTTTGCCTTCCAGTGTCATGTACTCGCTGGAAATGATGCGATCCGGGACATGCAAGCCGCCGACGCCAAACAAAATCGCAGGCCAAATCAGCGTGTGAAAGGGCACATTATCTTTGCCGTGCACGTAATAAGCCGTAATCTCCCCGCCGCCGTCCTGCCAAAAAGCTTCCCAGCTTCCGCTAGTCTCCGCCGCCCATTGCTTGCTCGCCGACAAATAACCGCTGACCGCTTCGATCCAAACGTAAATCTTTTTGCCTTCGAAGCCTTCGAGCGGAATGTCGACGCCCCAATCCAAATCTCTTGTCGCCGCGCGATCCATAAGTCCTTCTTCCAAATAACGTTCGGTTAACTGGACGGCATTCGTTCTCCAATCCGGATGGTTCCCTACGTAAGCAGCCAATTCTTCCTGCAAGCGGGAGAGGGCAAGGTAAAAGTGCTCGGCAGGGCGCTCGACAGGGGGATTGCCGCAAATTTTACAGGCTCTGTCGGACAGATCGGCCGGATCCAGCAGCGTAGAGCAATAATCGCATTGATCGCCGCGCGCACGGTTTCCGCATACGGGACAGGTTCCTTCCACATAGCGGTCCGGCAAAAACCGGCCGTCCGTTTCGCAATATGTTTGCTGAACGGTTTTGGGATACAAATACCCGTTTTCCAGCAGCCGGAGGAACAACTCTTGTACGACGCAATGATGAAATTCCTGATCCGTACGCGTATACAAATCGTACGAGAAGCCGAGCTTCCGAAAGCATTCGAGAAATTCCCGATGATATCGAGCGGCAATGTCGCCCGGCGAAATGCCCTCTTGAACGGCTTGAACCGCGACCGGCGTGCCGTGGCAGTCGCTTCCCGATACGTACAGTACGTTCTCCCCCTTAGCGCGGTAATAACGGGCCAAAACATCACCCGGCAATAAACTTGCCACCCGTCCCAAATGCAGGGACCCATTCGCATAAGGCCATGCTCCGCCGATAAAAATAGCCGCCATCCAAGTTTTCCTCCTTTTAATGAAATCACAGAACGTATTGGACAAACACAAAAAGCCCTCATCCCAAAGGGACGAGAGCTGTGCTCACGCGGTACCACCCAATTTCATCAAAGTCTTGCGACATTCACCTCTTCAGGTACGACGCAGCGAGCGTTTATACCCTAGCACGTTAACGGATGCGGGATCCGGCGCAGCCTACCGCCTAATGAGGCTTCGATGCGCAACTCCGAGGCCATGTTCCCAAGATCGGTCTTTACTCCTTTTCAGCGGCCGGAGCTCTCTGCAAAAGACGTTGTCCTGGTACTCTTATCTTCATCGTTTTTATCTGAATATTCAATTTATTGGCATTATACGGAAACGAACGAAGGATGTCAAGAAGATCTGCCTATGTATCCGCGGGAGATGATAGTGAAACAGCAGCGGCTTTTATGCGAGCGTTGTGGTAAACTTAACGAATGATTTTTCTTAGGACAGGGGAGGGGCAGACAAACGTGAAAAGCTTGCTCGTAACAGGCTATAAAGCCTCGGAGCTGGGCATTTTCTCGCTTAAGCATCCGGGCATACGTATCATCAAAAAAGCGCTGAAAAGCCGCATCGCCGCATTGCTTGACGAAGGGCTCGAGTGGGTCATCGTGAGCGGCCAATGGGGAGTGGAGCTATGGGCGGCGGAAACGGCGATCGAGATGAAGGAGCAGGGATATCCCCTGCAGCTTGCGGTTATTACACCTTTCCTCGAGCAGGAGGAAAACTGGAGCGAGGAAAAGCAGAACGTATACAGGCAGGTGCTGGCGGGTGCCGACTACGTGAACAGCGTCACCAAGAGCAAATATAGCGGACCGTGGCAGTTCAGGGCGAGAGACCAGTTTTTGCTGCGGAACTCCGACGCGCTGCTGCTCGTCTATGATGAGGAGAACGACGGCTCGCCGAAATTTATCAAGGAGCAGGCGCTGCGTCAGGCCGGCACGGAAAACTACCCGATCTTCAGCATTAACGCGAACGATCTGCAAAATACGGCCGATGAAGAGACGTTGTATCGGGATTGATTGAGTCGGCATGAAAGGAACGGAGCGACAATATGGTACAGCAGCAAAAACCGGTGACAATGAAGGATACGGCCTATGAGGCCATCAAAACGCGGATCGTAAACGGCGAGTGGGAGGGCGGCACGTTCCTTACCGAAAAATATTTGAGCGAGCTGCTGCAAATGAGCAAAACGCCGATCCGCTCGGCGCTCGACAGACTGGAAATGATGGGGCTGGTCAAGCTGTCGCCGAAGCAGGGCATTATCGTCCAGTACATGTCGCTCAAAAAGGTGCTTGAGGTGTACGAGCTGCGTCTCGCGCTGGAAACGTTTGCGGCTGTCAGGCTGACGGGAAAGCTGTCGGCATCCATTTTGCAGCGGATCGATGAAAATTTGGACAAGCAGGAAGCCGCGATCCGAAGCAACGACATTAACGGATACACGTATCTCGACCGTGAGTTTCACGAGCTGCTCGTCTCGGGGCTGGACAATGCGGAGTTCGACGACGCGATGTCGCGCATGCAGGACAAATTTATGATGGCGCTGAAGGCGGGGTTTATTAAAAACCGCGAAAGACTGTGGGGCAGCCATAAGGAGCATCGTCGCATAGCGGAAGCGTATAAGGGGGACGATCCTGCCGTTACGGAGAAGCTGGTTGCCGAGCATATCGAGCTTGTGAAAGCCGTTATGCTGTAGCTTTTTCTCTTATCCATCATGTATACAAGTTAGACATATTGAATATCCGACAACCTCTATGGTAATTTAAAGCTACTTAAACTATCGCCATAATTTGGGGGGGACAAGGTTGAAAATCGTTGATATCGAAACGTATATCGTAGGAAACCCATGGAAAAATTGGCTGTTCGTCAAAGTGCGGACGGATGAGGGCATTGAAGGTATCGGAGAAGGGACGCTTAACGGCTTTGCCAAGACGGTGGAGGCTGCCGTTCACGAGCTGAAGCATCTCGTTATCGGAATGGATCCGTTTGACGTCGAAACGATCGGACTGCGGTTGTTCCGCGATGTTTACTCGGACGGCGGGCAAATTCAGGGCTCGACGCTGGCCGCAATCGAGACGGCTTGCTGGGACATTATGGGCAAGGCGACCGGGAAGCCGATCTACAAGCTGCTGGGCGGACGCTGCCATGACAAGCTGCGCTGTTACGCGAACGGCTGGTACAGAGGCGCTAGAACGCCGGAGAACTTTTACGAGAAAGCGAAGCAGGTGGTTGCCAAAGGCTATACCGCGCTGAAGTTCGATCCGTTCGGTGCCGCGTGGCGCACGGTGGATCGCAGCGATTTCACCCTCGCGATCGATATTATTGCCGCCGTACGCGATGCGGTCGGTCCGGATCGGGACATTTTGATCGAAGGCCATAACCGGTTCACCGTGCATACTGCGCTGCAGTTCGCCGATGCCATGGCGGTCTACAAGCCGGCGTGGTTCGAGGCTCCGGTACCGCCTCAGCACATCTCTTCCATGGTAGAAGTGGCGAGAAGAAGCCCGGTTCCGGTCGCGTGCGGGGAAGATTACTATTGCCGCGAGCAGTTCGCGGAGCTGCTGAAGCATGATGCGGTCCATATCATTCAGTTGGAGCCGCAATTTCTCGGGATTTCAGCCTCCAAACAAATTTGCGGCATGGTGCATGCCCACAACGGGGTTATCGCGCCGCACAGCGCGCAAGGTCCGATTTGCTCCGTCGTATGCGCCCATTTGAATATGGCGACGCCGAACTTTTATATGCATGAAATATTCGACGAGTTCAACGAGCCGTGGGAAGAGCATATTCTTCAGCCGGCCATGCGCGTAGAGAACGGCTATTTGCAGCCTCCCGACAGACCGGGCCTCGGCGTCGAGCTGAATCTGGAGGAAGTATCCAAGCATCCGTATCAAGCGGGAAATTGGCTGCCGCTGTTTAAACAAGGCTGGGAAAAAAGAGAAAGCAACTAGAAGAGAGGCGGAAACGAATATGAGTACAACAATGAAAGCGCTTGTTTATGAAGGTCCACGCATTATGGAAATGCGCAATGTCCCGATTCCGGTTCCGGAAGCGGACGAGGTGCTTATCCGGGTAGAGCAGGCAGGAATATGCGGCTCGGAATTGAGCGGGTATTTGGGGCATAATTCGCTTAGAAAGCCTCCGCTCATTATGGGACATGAATTTTCGGGAACGGTTGAAGCCTCCGGCAGCAGCGCAAAGCGCTTTGGCAATGGCGACCGGGTAACCGTGAATCCGCTGCTTTCTTGCGGAAGCTGCTCGTTCTGCATTAGAGGTAACGGACATTTATGTCCGAGCCGCAAGCTGCTTGGCGCAGGCAAGCCAGGCGCGTTCGCGGAATGGATCGTCGTGCCGGAACGGAACGTTTATCGCCTTGAAGATCATGTAAGCTTCGAGGAAGGCGCGATGGCCGAGCCGTTTGCGGTGGCGGTACACATAACCGAGCTGCTGCGTTTGGCGCCTGACGACAGGCTGCTTATTGCAGGGGCGGGCCCGATCGGGATGCTCGTGCTGCAGGCTGCGCGCCAATACGGCGTAACGGACATTGCCGTGCTTGATATTAATCCGGAGCGGCTCAATATTATTCGCGACCTGGGCGGAGTTGCGGCGGAATCCTATGAGGCATTGCCCGAAGAGTGGACGAAAACCGGCTTCGACGCCGCCGTCGATGCGGTAGGACTAGGCGTAACCAGACGCCAATGCATCAACTCGGTACGTGCGGGCGGGAAAGTCGTTTTCTCGGGACTTCACGAAGCGGACAGCGCATTGCCAGTAAATACGGCGGTTCGCAACGAAGTGACGATGACCGGTGCGTTCGCTTACTCGAGCGCGGATTTTGAGAGAGCTCTGCAGTGGATCGGCAAAGGCAAAATGAACATGCTGCCTTGGACCGTTAAATACCCGCTTGAGCAAGGCGCTGAATGCTTTGAGAAACTGCTTAACGCTCCGGGTAAAATCGCAAAAATTTTGCTTACCTTAAAATAGAAAACACGGAAGCGGGGACATCGGATGGTCTGGCATGACAAAGTGGTTGTAGTGACGGGCGGAGGCAGCGGAATCGGTCAAGCGGTTTGCCGCCGCTTTGCCGCGGAAGGTGCTAAGGTGGCGGTCATCGGACGTACGCTGTCCAAATGCGAGAATACGGCGGCCGAAATCGCCGCGGCAGGCGGTACGGCTTTCGCTGTTCAAGCGGATGTAGCCGTGGAAGAGGAAGTGAAACAGGCGATTCGCAGCGTCATGGACCGTTTCGGCAAAATTGACGTTCTCGTCAACAATGCGGCGGTTTGTCCGCAAATCAAGCTGACCGACATGTCCTTTAGCCAGTGGAACGAGGTAATCGGCTGCAATCTCGGCTCGATTTTTCTGGCGTGCCGCGAGGTGATCCCTCATATGCTGGAGGCCGCAGGAGGCGCCATCGTCAATCTCAGCTCCGTGCATGCGCTCGCTACTTCGGAAGGTTATGCGGCTTACGCCGCAGCCAAGGGCGGAATCGTCTCCATGACGAGAGCGGTCGCGCTGGATTACGCGAAGAACAACATCCGCGTCAACGCCGTGCTGCCGGGGGCCGTTCATACGCCGATGCTCGAGTCGAGCGTCAAGAAGCTGGACGACGACAAAGCAAACATCATGCAAATATGGAATGACGCCCAACCGATCGGACGTGTCGGCAAAGCGGAGGAGATCGCATCGGTCGTCCTTTTTGCCGCAAGCCCCGACAATTCCTTCATGACCGGCGCGGTGTTGGTTGCGGACGGCGGCATGACGATCGATCTGTAGAAGGTTGTTCAAAAAGCCGGCTAGTGATCACGAAGATTCCTGGAGAGCTTATTCGACATTGAAACTGCATTCAAGTTCGTACTTTAACGCTCAGGTCCAGGTTCGTTTCAATTGCTCGCCATATTGGGCAAGAGCAGGGAAAAAGCTTTGAGACGGCGCTTTCATGCCGGCCAGCAGACGGAGAAACAGCTGAATCGTATCTTGAACGAACGGAGGCATCCACCTCCGTTTATTTTTTTGCCAGGAAAGTCTGTAGACGGTATGAATAAACTGCTGTTCCATCTCGTTATTCCGAATGACACGGATCAGGTCCAGCAAAGCGTCTTTCTCATATGCGGCAAATCGCTCGCAGCGAGCCGTTTCGTCGGGTATTTGCAGGATCAGGCTGACGTTCGCTTCGCATTCGTTCCGCCACGCCTCCAATTCGATTCGTCTTGTCGCATACGCGGCGTTTACGGCATACAAAATTTGGCTGCACAGCATATCGATCAGATCCCCTACTTTCCTGGCGGAGTGATCGAGAATTAGTACGCCATGTTTAGGGACGATTTGAACGTAGCCCTCCCATTCCAAACGCTGAAGCGCGGAGCGAACCGGCGTACGGCTCATATCGAGCGCTGCGCTTAAATAAACTTCCGACGTTACCGAGCCTTGGTCCAATTTGCCGCTGCCGATCCATTCGTGAATCGCCTCATAGGCGGCTTGCTGCAGAGATTCCTTGCGCTGCTGTGCCATCCTGCACCTCTTGGGCTGCTAGTTTTTCGATTATTATACCATGGGAGAGCGGTATCGGCAGACAGGAATGCGGTTTTTCCGTTTTCGGTAGAGGAATTTATTGACCGTATGTAGAATAAATAATGTCGGGCTAATGGAGCGAGCTGCATATAATGAAGACATACGACAACTATATCTGTTAGCTGGAAAGGCGGAAAACTACATGCGTCTACCGTTACATCAAACTTGGGATTTGGACGTTTTTTTTGAAGGGGGCAGCGAATCCCCTGCATTCAAACAGTTTCTGGAAGAGCTGCAGTCGGATACGGAAGGCTTGTCGGATGAGCTGAATTGTCCGGCACCGAAGACGGAGGAAGAGGCGGATGTTTTGCAGGAGCTTCTGGACAAGCTGCAGGATTTGCAAAAACGGCTCCGGCAAGCGGGCGCCTTCATCACTTGTCTTTCCTCGCAAAATTTGGCTGACCGGCATGCGATTACGCTGGGCGGCAAATTAAGCGGCATTCAAGCGGGCTATCAATCCGCCATGACGCGTTTCGACGTGCTTCTGGCGGACATTCCGGCCGATGTGTTTGACCGGCTCATGCAAAGAGAGCCTTGGCAGGCAATCGCCTTCAACCTGGACGAAAGAAGGAAGCAGGTACGCGGCAAGCTTCCTCCGGAGCAAGAAACGCTCATCAACGATTTGGCGATAGACGGCTATCACGGCTGGAGCTCGCTGTACGATACGACCGTCAAACAGATCCGCATCCCGTACGAGAAGGACGGTAAGACGGCAATGCTGTCGGCGGGACAATTTGCGAACAAGCTGAAGGAGCCGAACCGCGAGCGGCGGGGAAATCTGTTCCGGCAGTGGGAAGAGACATGGGCGGCCCAGGAAGATTTTTGCGCCGACGCCTTAAATCATCTTGCCGGGTTCCGGCTGCAGCTGTACAAGCACCGCAAATGGGATTCCGTTCTGCGGGAGCCGCTTGAGATTAACCGGATGAGCGATCGGACGCTCCAGGCGATGTGGGGCGCCATCGAGTGGAGCAAGCCCGTATTTCTCGAATATTTGAGCCGGATAGCCGAGCTGATGGGCGTCGATAAATTGGCTTGGCATGATCTGAACGCACCGCTTGAGGGCAAGGATATGGAAGTGTCCTACGATGAAGCGGCGGTATTTATCGAGCGGCATTTTCGCCGGTTTTCGCCGAAGCTGGCGGATTTCACGGTTCGCGCCTTCGAGGAACGCTGGGTCGAGGCGGAAGACCGGGCGGGCAAGCGGCCGGGAGGGTTCTGCACGTCATTCCCCGTCAGCCGGCAAAGCCGGATTTTCATGACGTACTCCGGCGCGGGGAATCTTTCTACGCTCGCGCACGAGCTCGGCCATGCCTTCCACCAGCATGTGATGGACGAGCTGCCGCCGATTTCGCAGCGCTATGCGATGAATGTCGCCGAAACGGCTTCGACGTTCGCGGAAATGGTCGTCAGCGACGCGGCTTTGAAGGAAGCGGAAACGCGTGACCAGAAGCTGTTTATGCTGAAGGACAAAATCCAGCGCGCCGTCACCTTTTTTATGGACATTCATTCGCGGTTTCTGTTCGAAACGCGGTTTTACGAGGAGCGCAAATCGGGACTTCTTACGCCGGAACGGCTTAACGAGCTGATGACCGAGGCGCAGAAAGACGCGTACTGCGATGCGCTGAGCGAATATCATCCGCATTTTTGGGCGTCCAAGCTGCATTTTTACAAGACGGGTGTGCCGTTCTACAACTTCCCGTACACGTTCGGCTTCCTCTTCTCTGCGGGCATTTATGCGATTGCTCTGCAGGAGGGAGCGGCGTTTGAGGAACGCTACATCGCGCTGCTTCAAGACACGGGGCGGATGACGGTGGAACAGCTTGCGGAGAAGCATCTCGGTGCGGATCTCACCCAGCCGGCTTTCTGGGAAAATGCGATCGCGCTATCCGTCGAAGACGTGCGCCAATTCCTTGAGCTGACCGGATCATGATGCAAGACCGAACGTTTCGCCAGAATAGGGGATGGATGTATCGCAGCTTCGTTACATTTCAAGAAAAAGGACGGTCGCGACGACCGTCCTTCTTCTTATAAAGTCTGACCCAGTATTTCGATAATGCTTTTCGCGACGAGGAACGGCACTGCAGCAAATCCGACTACACCGTAAAGCATCCCTTTGGCAACGGAACCTAATTGTTTCACAATGACCATCTCCTATCGTTAGTCTTTCTATTGTAAGAAAAGTCTGACAATTAATCTACGTAACATATATGCATATATGTAAAATGATACATATTATTCGCCGGATATTTCCTATATGTGCGAACAAACACGAAAAATAATTATCAAGGCAATGAGGAGATGACGGACCTAAGAATTAAAGCTTTTTACTATGAAATCGGCTAAACGGCTTAATAGCGGGCGCCACTTCACCGTATTGTCATAATAAACCGGCATTTCACGGACGCATTATGTTGAATGAGCAAGTCCTCATATGATATTTTTAGTCTAGCGGCAAGTATATCGCGGAAAAAACGCTAAACCTACGGGAAACACCGGCGTTTCAAGCGCCGACAGGTTGAGGCAAACGCATCGCATCGGGAGTGAATAAGGATGAAGCGAAAAGGACCGGTCCTTGCAATTGCCATTCTGGTCATTGCAATTTTATGTACGTTGTTCATAAACGTACAAGCGGCTCCGCCGGACGATACGCGGGTGGTTATAGAGAAGACGCACAAAACGTACATAGCCCCCGTGTGCTTCGAGCAAGCGGAAACGACCAATAATTTGGCGGAGGCGACGTACGCCCAAGCGAAGGAGCTGCAATTCAAAGCGGAATCGAGCTGCACGGAAGAGGCGATGAAGCCGCATTCCGAAAAGTTGATTACGGTTATAGCGCATAAATTAGGCCTCGCAAACAGCAAATGGGACTGGTAGCCCACTTGTCCCGGAGCGGAGTATGAAGGAGAGCGGAATGATGAAGGAAGGCTGGCTTCGGCAATGGGAGCGCAAAAGGGAACTTGGCAAAAAAACGTACGTCCGCCGATACGGGCTTTTTTATTTCGGCATGGTAGCGGCCGTCGGGACCAGCTTGCTCGAGCTGGCTTTCTCGGCATCGATCGAGACGGCTTATTTAGTGGCGCGCTTCATCATTTTCCCCTTGTTCGGCATGATCGGGGCAAGCATCAGGTGGGAAGCGAACGAGAAAAAATATGCTGCAGCCGTTCAGCAAGCCGGACAAGCAGGCAAGGGAAAGAAGCCGGCGGCTAAAGGAACGAAGCATTGATTTCGGGTAGACTGCAGTGAAGCATGCTGGAGGAAGCGACAATGGAGGTTCACACGACCGCAGAATGGAACGAGGCGCTTTGGGAGCAGGCGGAACACGTATATCGGGAGGCTTTTCCGGAGCCGGGCAGCAAGACGCGGGTGATCATTCGCAACATGTTCGAGAAGCGAATGTGCCATCTGCATACCGCAGCCGAAAACGGGCGTATCGTCGCGATGGCGCTGACCGGCATGGACGCGGAAGCGGCCGTTCTGATCATCGATTATTTGGCGGTCAGTAAGGATGTACGAGGCAGGGGCTTCGGCCGGTCGTTTCTCGAACGCATCGAAGCATGGGCGCGAACGGCTGCAGGCTGCAAAGGCGTCGTCATCGAGGTCGAAGCGGAGCCCGGCACGGATAACGAGGGTCGGATCCTTTTCTGGGAGCGCTGCGGTTATCGGCTTACGGAATACGTGCATACGTATAGATGGGTACCCGAAACGTACCGCGCGATGTACAAAAATTTTGATCCGGACCGTCCTTTGCCGGGCGACGGCGAAAGTCTGTTCCGTTATATTACCAAATTTCACAACAAAGCGTATCGCGGGAGCAATTGATCCGCGACCGCTCCTTAACCGTCCCGGCGAAGCGCCGCGGGCGGCTTTTGTACGTCCGGAAACAGGCTTAAAGCGGGATTGCCGGCCGGCTTCAGACAGCGTGAATGCGAACAGACGGCCGCCGGGACGCTTGATAAAGGTAATGGCGGCTTGCCTGTATGGGAACCGGACGTACAGCCCGATATGGCAGGCCGTCGATTATTCGCGAGAATCGATCACGCTTCGCTTCCGGTACAGCTGCCGGTATTCTTTGGGCGAGAAGCTTTCCGAGCTTTTGAACAGCCGGCTGAAGTAGTGAAGCTCCATGCCTACGGCGGAGGCGATTTCCGTTACGGACATGGCGGTCGTCCGCAGCAGCTTTTTGGCTTCCGCCAGCCGCAAACGCTTCAAATATTGGATGGGCGTTACGCCCAGCATTTCTTTGAACTGCTGCGTGAAATAGTTGGGGCTCAAGTGGAACAAACGCGCGAGCTCTTCGGTAGTCAAATCGGACGCCAAATGCCCGTTCATGTAGGCGGCTACCGTTTTCATTTTCTCATACGTCAGGGAAGCCTCGGTTCGCACCTCCGTTATTTCTGCACGTTCCATGTAGAAATGCAGCAGATCGAAGAAGAGCGACTTCACCTTCAAAGCGGAGACAAGCTCTTTCCGGCGCATATGGGCGATCATATCCCGAAATAATGTCTCAACAAAACCGGAGAGCGCGTTATCGACCTCGATCCTATAAGGAAGCTTCATAATTTGAAACGGATTGATGTCCCCGATCGACGCGGTAAAATGACACCAGTATTTATAACACGTATTCGAGCCGGATGTCGATAACGTCTGTTTAACCCCGGCCGGCAGCAAATACAGCTGTCCCGCTTTTGCCTCGTAAAGCGTATCGTTCAGCTTGAAGCAGCCTTCCCCGTCAAGAATATAGTAATACTTGTGCACCTCCGGCATGTAATTCATATGCCCCCAGCTCGGCGAAACCTTCGTCAATTCCGCAATCGTGACATGGGCTTGCATATTGGCCAGGCATTGCTTCAGAAAATCGTTTAGCTTATCATCCATTCGGCGCACTCACCTAAATTATGGTATTTTTATGCAAAAGGCGATGTTTTGTTCAAATCTATTAGAAGAGCAGTGGACTACAATATTATAAACCATAATGCTGGAAAGCTCACGATTGGAGCAAGCGATCAAACGAGGGGGAACCGCAACCATGCATACAATAACTTATCAAAATGCCCCAAGCAGCTGGAACGAGGCGCTGCCGCTCGGCAACGGACATTTTGGCGGGATGATGTTCTTCGAGGAAAACAGGCTGACGCTGGCGATGAATCATTACGAGGTATATTACCGGAAGCTTCACCGTTACAGCCGGGCTTACCGGGACGGGGAGGGCCGCAGATTCGACCGCCAATACGGCTTCACGTTCGACGAGCTGAAACGAAGGGCGTCCGACATGTATCGGAATCCCGATGAAGGCCCTTTCTATTTGTACGGCGACGCGTTTACGAGCAATAACATGTATCGAAAATACGGCAAGCCCTCGGGAGGAACGTCCCACTATCCGACAGGGGAGCTTTGGCTGATGCCTTCGGCCGAGCTGGCCGATCCGGAAAGCTATACGCTTCGGCTCGATATCGAGCAGGCGCATGTCGATTTGCATATCGAAAACGGCGAACAATCGCTTCACGTCAGGTCGCTCGTCGCTCAAAAAGGCGACTACGTCGTAACGCAAATCGAACAATCGAAGGGCGGGCTGCTGGAAGCCGCGGCACTGACTGTACCGATGCGAAGATATACGGACATGAAGGTCAATTATAATAAACTGGACGACACGACGTTTTATTATACGGGTTCCTTTTATCCGGACGGCGAGGACAAGGAACGATACGATCCGTTTACGTTTCTCGTCATGACGAAGCTGATCGGAGCGAAGGGGGAAGCGGAAGCGACTTCCGATGCCGTTCATATTCGTCTGCGCGATGCAGGCGAGCATGTAACGATGGTGACTACCGTCGTGACGGATGAGGAAGCGCAGGACCTGCTCGAAGCGGCGAAGCAAAGACTGAGCAAGTCTTCAGCGGACTGGACGGCTATTACGACGCATCATCGGTTGCATTGGGAGCGGTTTTGGAAGCGCTCCTCGGTAACGCTCCCGGACAAGATGCTCGAGGATTTATGGTACGTCAACCTGTATGCCATCGCATGCAGCAGCGGCAAGAACGGGCGCATGTTCGAGCAGGCATGCGGGCTGAACGGCCTGTGGGACATTAAACAGCCGACCAAATGGGGCAGCATGTGGTATTGGGACGTCAACATTCAAGCGGCTTTCTGGCCGCTTTATACGGCGAATCACTTGGAGACGGCGGAGGCGTTTAACGACGGGTTGTTGTCCTATGCGGCCGAAGCGGAACGAATGGCTAATCAGTTTTACGGTTTGGAAGGTTATGCCGCGGATTATCCGCATGCCTTGTATTTGAGCATTTGGCCTTGGTGCGCGCAGTTTTTATGGGATTACTACCGCTACAGCATGGATCTTCGTTTTTTGCGGGAAAAGGCATATCCGGCGTTTAAGCGGATCGTCAAGTTTTTCGAGGGTTATTTGCAGTACGATCCCGTCAAAGGACAATATGACGTGTTCCCGGATATTTCGCCGGAGCAGGGGCCGATAACCCGGAATTCGGTGAGTACGCTTTCGACTGTGAAATATTTACTGAAGCTGACGATCGAAGCGAACGCGCTGCTTGGAGAAGAGAAGGCCGACCGCGACAAATGGAGCGAAATGGCGGCTCGTTTGGCCCCTTACCCGACGGCCGTTTCGGCTCGGTACGGCGATGTGTTCAAGGATTCGGAGTGGGCGCCCGCCGATTTGCATTTGCGCCATCCGTCCTTGCTCATGCCGATCTATCCGATCGGCGAGATCGACAAAAACAGCGAGGAATCGTTGCGGCAGCGTGCTGAAAACACCTTGCGCCATGCGGAGCGCCATACCGAATACGGCATGTTCCAGTTCGGCTGGCTGTCGGCGGCGGCTTCCAGGCTCGGCAAAGGAAACACGGCGTTACGGCTGCTGTACGAGCAGGGCATCGACTTGTCGCTGCGAAGCAACGGACTGTTTGCCGAGGAAACGGAGCGCTGGATGAACTATTGCAACATTACGAACGAGCCGCTCTATCACCCTCATATGATAGAAGCTTCCGGCGAGACGGTCGCCGCCGTCAATGAAATGCTGCTGCAAAGCTACAGCGGGATGATCGAAGTGTTTCCGGCTGTGCCGACGGGGGAACCCGAGCCGGAGCGGACGATCGGGATGTACGAGCACGATGTCTTGAAAAAGGTGCGCACGTACCCGAAATGGGACGACTGCGCGTTCCAAGGGCTGCTTGCTGTCGGCGCTTTCGAGGTTAGCGCCTCGATGTCCAAAGGCCGCACGGCATGGATCAAAATCAAGAGCTTGGCCGGCGCCCGGGCAGTCGTCCGCAACCCGTTTGCGCAGTCCGACCGGCTAGTGGTCTCGCGTTTGGGTGGGGCTGGATGGATGCCATCCGATTATACACTGGAGAACGGCATGCTTGTTTTCGATACGGAAGTAAACGGCGAGTATGCCATTCACCTGGACTCGGAAGCGGCTTCGTCTTTGTCGATTAAGCAAGATTGCAGGACTTCATCGCCGCAAACGGCGCAGCGAAATGGCGGACAGGCTGGATTCGATTATCCGCGGGTGCATGAAGCGCACACGAGCCGCAAAGTGTTTTTGGGCAAAAACAGGGACACCGGCTACTTGAAGCTGCTTGATCATTTTACGTTCGACTATTACTCCGGCAACTACAGAGAGTCGAGACTGGCCGCATACCGGCTTGATTTCGGCGTGAGCGTAGTGCTTTTGAACAAGGACTATTCGCAGGCGCTTCCGAGACAAGTTCATATGGATCAAGGCGTCATCGGCCAAGCCTTTCGTAAAATAACGGCGGAAACGGTATTTACGCCGTATTCGGGAATCGGCTGGGAGAGTGCGGAAGGTTTAAGCGCGGAAGATGGCGGCGGACCCGATTTGCTGCGCAGAGATTTTATCGGAGGGACCGACGAGAAAACGTTCCTGCTGGAGCTTCCGAGGGGCAGATACGATGTGCTGCTCGTATCCGGAGATGACGGCGCTCCGTCCTATACGGAGATTGAAATCGAAGGACAAGGCGTTTGGACGCCGGATCGCGTATTGAAGGCGGGCGAATATGCTGCGGAGATCATGCCGGTTTCGCAGAGAAAAGACGGTTATGCGAAGTTTCGTTTTCGAACGCGAGAAGGGTTGAAATGGAAAATCAATTTGATGATCGTGAATAAAAACTACACGTATTTGTAGGCGATAGGAATAAGCGAGTTTGTTCTCTATAGGCGTCATATTTTAAGCATGAGCGCGATTTGTGATTTTGTAGTGCATGTATCGGGTAAGCCGCTTTAAGCCTGCCGAAATAAAAGCCCAGCGTCAAAACTGCAACATTGACGCTGGGCTGAATATGTTTTTAGGCCTGTGCAGCCCGTCAGGTCATCAACGGGTAGCCCGCTGGCGGAAGAAATTCCAGCCGCCGATCGTATCCGGGTTGCCCGGATCGCCTGGAAGCAGAGCTTCGTAGCCGAGCGCAGCCTTGCGGAACGCCTCGACATAACGGTCGATCACATCCGTCCGGTTGTGCTTGAACCATGGCAGCGAATAGAGTCTTGCCGCAATGTTCTCCGATACCGGCAAGCTTCCCTTCGGCTGCCGCAAATCGCGGTCGGCGTTGGCGATGACCGTCGGTTTGCCGTGTCCGTAGACGTCCACTTCATGCTGCAGCGGGTGCAAATGCAGCGGAAGATTGCAGCCGGGACCGATGGGGACGCCCTCCGCCTGAACCGCCTCGCAGAAACGGGTGACCGACAACCCGCCGATCTCCTCGGGCACATAGTGGCCATGCGTGGCGTACCAGCCGCCCATCGTGCTGCCCGAGTCTTTGGCCGGGCGATGAGCCCGCAAGCCGGGAACGCCTTCCAGTTGGTCCCAGAAATAATTCATCGCCTTGTCGATTTCCTGAATACGCTGATCGTAATATTTCAATTGTACGCGTCCGACCGCCGAGCTGACCTGATGCATGCGGAACTTGTAGCCGCCCAAAGGCAATCCCAAGCTCGAGCGCAAATATTCGGTTTGGATGCTGTCATTGTACCGCTCGTAATGCCCGAAGGCGATAGCGCGCTCATATATTTCGCGGTCGTTCGTAACGAAGATGCCGCCTTCCCCGATGGCGAACGATTTCCCGGCCATCAGCGACATTGCGCCGACGTCTCCGATCGTCCCCACTCTGCGGCCTTTATAATACCCGCCCTGCGCGTGAGATACGTCTTCAATGACTTTGATGTTATGCCTTTTGGCGATTTCCATAATCTCGTCCATGTCGGCCGGATATCCGAGGTAATGAACGACGACGATCGCTTTCGTTCTCTCCGTAATCCGGTGCTCGATATCCTTCGGGTCGATGCACAGCGTTACCGGATCGATCTCGGCATAAACGACGGATGCCCCAAGCGTATAGGCAGGCAAAGCCGACGCCCAATAGGTGATGCTCGGACAGATGATTTCGTCGCCGACCCCGATTTTGCAGCCGTAAAATGCGCCAAGCAGCGAATTGGTCCCGTTATTAAAAGCAAGCGCGTAATCCATGTTCAGCCATTCGGCGAACTCGCGCTCGAATTTGATCGTGATGTCCGTGCCGGACATCGCTCCATCTCTCAGAACTTGCAGAGCGGCAGCTTCATCCTCATCGGTAATGATCGGCCATTTGAACATATCGTTATTTTCCTGATCTACCGCTTTCGTACCGCCGAGCAATGCCAAATTTACCTTTTCGCTCATATTAATCCCCTCCTGTTTGTCAATTATAAAGCGTTTCCTTCCGGCATATCGGACAAAAACGAAACGGCATCGGCCAAATCATGATACCGGGAGGAAGTTCGGCATACTTGTCGAAATGGATTCACTACCGCGATGGAGGCGAAGAAATATTTTTTTGAAATAAATGTCCAAAAATGAATCCGGTCAGCATCAAACCGTAATAGGAAAGGAGTGATTACTGTTTCGGAAAGATCGAACGAAGAGATAGCCGGCTTGGCCAGATTGGCGCGCTCGGGAGATGCCGGAGCGTTCGGGGAGCTTGTTCGTTTGCACAGGACGAAAGCATTCGGCATCGCCAAACGGATAACCCGCGATCCGCAAACGGCTGAAGATATCGTACAGGACGCTCTTATTCGGGCATTCCGGCATATCGACCGGCTTGCCGATGCGGAACGTTTTGCGCCATGGCTGTCCCGGATCGTTCGCAACGAAGCGCTGATGTCGCTGCGGCGCTCTTCCAGACGGGCGAAGGAATCGACGTTCAGCGACTTGACGGGAACGAACGAAAATCGTGAGGAGAACGTTACCGCGAACCGCATAAACGATTTGGACGGCTTGCTGTACAGGTTATCCCGTTCGGCAAGAGCGGGCGATGAGACGGACGAACCCGAGAACGCCTATATGAGGCAGGAATTTTTCGCGGCCGTGCATCGCATGCTGCATGGATTGTCGTTGCGGGAGCGGGACGTATTCGAGGCGTTTTTTTATCGGCAGCTCGGACCGCAGGAGATTGCGCAGGCGCTCGGCTTAACCGAAGCGAACGTTTACAAGCTGCTGGCCCGTTCCCGCCGGAAAGCGAAAGCGGAGCGGGTTCGCGAATATTTGCGGGATAGTATCGACGCGTCAAAAGGGAGCGCAGGAGCGGTTCTGGCGATGCGCATTCCGCCGGAGGCTTGGAAATCCTGCGAAACATCGTTAGCGGTATGCGTCCATCAGTGGCTGCTTCATGCCGGATATAGGGATGAAGAGCTATCGGATGTAATGGGGCGGACCGGCCAGGCATTTCGCTTGTGCGTGGAAACCGGAAGTATCGACGTGTCCGGGCCGTCCATGTATTTCTGGGAGCCCGTTTTTGCCGAAGGCTTGGCGAATGCCGGACTTCGCGTCCGGTTCGCGGGAGACGGCGGCGCGGCGCCTACAGCTTACATGCTGCGCGAAGCGGTCATGCTCGCCCGCAGCGAAATAGCGGCGAGACGGCCGGTGATTGCCTGGGATATGTTTCAGCCGGGCTTCGGTTTGCTGTTCGGCTTCGACGATGCCGGACAACTGTTTACCGGAGACGACGGAAGCGGGGCTAAGAGACTTTCCTACGACCGGTTAGGCCGGGGAAAGGCGGGCGGCGTTTTTGTAATGGCGTTGGAGCGCGATGCCGGGAAGAGGGATGAACGCCAAACGCTTAGGCATACGATCGGCATGATTGCGGCGCATGCTTACGGCGAATTGACTTTTCCGGGTTATGCATGCGGTTTTGCTGCGTATGACGTATGGATACGCAGGCTGCGGGAAGGTGCCGCCGATCCGCTGGGCAATGCGTATACGATCCGGGTAGCGGCGGACGCCCGGCTGCATGCGATCCGTTTTCTGCGCGGGTTCGAGGGGCGATTGGAAGGCGCTGCGGGACGGCTTGCCTTCGAAGCGGAGGGCCATTATTACGAGACGGCAGGCTGCTTCGCACGGCTAAGCGCCTTGTTCCCTTTTCCTGAGGGAGGGAGCCTTGCCGATACCGAGACGGCAAGAACGGCGGCAAAGCTGCTGCAGGAAGCGAAAGAACATGAGGAAGCCGGGCTTGAGTCGTTGATGCGGCTGGCCAGGCTTTTGTAACAAAAAGGATACCGGCGCTTACGCAAAAATGAGAGGAGAGATCGAACGATGGGAACGAATTTGATCGGAAAGAGCGAAACAGTCGCTGAAAAGGTTTCTGTTCCGGTATACCGGGACGGCCGCATTATCGATCGGCTTGCGGCGGACCCCGGCAGCATGCCGGTACGGACTACGGAAGGGATGCAGATAACCGATTCGTTCGGCATTCATGCCGCTTATACCGAGAACGTATACGGAACGCCGCTAACGATAGAAGGAACGCTCATGACGGACAGCACGAATATCGTGCTGTTGTACGGCAAAGGCCAAATCATCTTAAACTGGGACCGCCGCGAGGATCTTCTGCATGTGCGCCACCCGGCAACCGGACAGCCTTTTCATTTGGAAGGACTCGGCCGGGTGCCTACAGGTCGGTGGCATCATGTGGAATGGATTATTGCGGAGGACGTCATGCGGCTGCTTGTCGACGGGGAGGAGCGTTATGCGCTGGCAGGCAATTACCGCGGGTTAAGCGGCAAGGTAGGCGTGCGCACCGGATGGCGCGCCAATTTGCAGGTCGGCACGCTGACGGTGACCGAGCATTTGCCGGCAGACGGTCGTTATGCAAGTGCAGGCGCACCAGAGAAAGAGGCTGAAGCTTTGGAAAGTCTGCATGCTTCGAGCGGTATTTCGAATATGCCGCAGGCCGCTTCCGTAGCTTATGCCGTAACGACGGAGATCGAACAGATGCGGCTCACGCAGGGCGGCTTATTTCTTCGGGGTTTTCGGCCACTGCCGCATGCCGATTCGCTGCTCGGCTGTTTAACGGGCGCTTTGCGGTATTATAACCGCTATATCGAGGAAGCGGAGCTGATGGGGACGAGCGGCATTTCGTTCATGCCGCCGGTCGAGCCGCTTACGGAAGCGATAACGTTTGATCGTTTCGCAGCCGCTATGAAGCTGCTTGGCATCAAGCTTACGCATTGGAACGGGAAAGGCGAAGCCGTTTTGGCGTACATCCGCGAAGCGTTCGCACAGGAGGTTCCCGTGATCGGCCGTTTTGCCCAAAATGGAAATTATGCAGCGGTCACGGCCTGCCTGTCTGAAGGCATCGTAGTTGAGGGCAGCGATTGTGCCGGACGATTCGTCCCCTTTGACAAGCTGATGGCGGACGATGTCGGGCTTGTCACTGTCCGTGTTTCCGAAGCGGCGGGCGAACGGGAACGTCTTGCGTTCGCGTGCAGGCTGGCAGGCGGCGTTTCGGCGCAAAACGCGGAAGCCTATGCGAAGCTGATGAAGGAGCTGGAGGGGGCGGAAGGCAGTGCGGAAAAGCAGGCCGCAATCATTGCGGCGTGGCGGTATAACCGGGAGTCGGCGGTCCGGTTTCTGGAGCGCTCCGGCGAGACCGTCGGGCTCGAACGGGACGATTTGTTATCGCACGCCGTATCTGCGTATGGAACGGAGTCGGAAGCGCTCGTCCAAGCGGAGCGGCTTGCTGCATGGGCGGCGAAGGGCGAAGGCGGCGACGAAGCTTGGCGGACGGAAGCGGCAAGAGCGATCGAGGAAGCGGCGAAAGCCGAACGGTCGGGAGCCTCGCATCTCGGCCGGCTGGCGGATATTCTCGACAGCAGGAAACTGCTTCAAGAGCTCCATTATCATTGCGTCAGCTGCATGTCGCCGCTTAACACGTTTCGCGGCATCACCGATTATTATGGGATCGATTGCTCGGACGCTTGGCTGAAGGGCGCCACGGGAAGGCCTTTTCTATTCGCCGCGCATGAGCGGATCAACGTACATGATTTTTGCATCCCGCTGCCGGAACGGAAAATGATCGGGCTGCTCGGCAATATCGGATTGAACATTGGCGGCGTGGAAGGAAACGCGCAAGGGGAAGCTTACCGGAAGCTGCTGGAGCAAGCTTGGTCTTCCGCAAGAGAGGCGATAGACGAAGGATGGGCTTGCTTCGGACGCGCTGTCGATTTTATAGGCGGGGAATATACGATTATACGGGGCTATGACCGGGACGGTTACTACACGACATCATGGCACGGGCCTTCGGAAAAAACGATTCCATGGACCATGTACGGGCTGGGACAGTGTCCGTGCGAGCCTTGCACGATTCGCCGCAACCGCTGGCGGGAGGAAGGGCCCGTACGCACCGTATGCGTTTGCGACGATTGCTGGCGCGTTCAACAAGCCGGCGCTTACTTATCTCCGCAAGAGGAGGGGGACGTCCGCCTCTATTGGGCGAAACCGAAGCCGGCCGCCGCCGACCGCTCGATCGTCCGGCAGGCGCTTCAGCTGGCGGTCGAGTTTGCGGACCCTTGCGGTCCTTGGGCTCGTCCGGGTATGATGACCGGCGCCTCCGCTTATGATGCGCTTATTTTCGCCTTGGAGAAGGGGCGGTACGACGGCTGGTATCTCGGCTTGCATGCGAACGGATGGAAGGAGCTTCGCGATGCAGGATGGCTGTTTCTGACCGAGGCGAAGGAGCGGATTGCCGATCCGTCGCTCGCAAAGCCGTTCGATTCGGCAATCCGGCATGCCGCCCGATTGAAAGAGGCTTTTGCGAAGCTGTTCGACATGTTCCCTTGGATGCAGCCGTTCGGCCCGATCCCGGACGGCGAGCGCCGCTATGCCGCGGCCGAGCTGCTGCGCGGCGCCAAGGAAGCGGAAATCGGAGCGCTGCAGGCGTACAAAGAACTGGCGGAGCTGCTTTAGCCGCGGTTATAATGGAGCGGCATGACGGAGCAAGCGAAGGGAGAGAAGCGGATGCAGCGCCGCATCATCATTGCCGGAACCGGAAGCGGTGCAGGCAAGACGACCGTTACGCTCGGTCTCATGGCAGCCATGAAGGAACGGGGCTTAACGGTTCAAGGCTTCAAAGTCGGGCCCGATTATATCGACCCGGCTTATCATACGGCGGTTACGGGACGGACCTCGCGCAATCTCGACAGCTGGATGATGCCTCACGAGACGGTGAAGGACATTTTCAAGAGCGCAAGCAAGGATGCCGATATCTCGATTATTGAAGGCGTTATGGGACTATTCGACGGGAAAAATCATTTGACGAACGAAGGCAGCGCCGCGGAAATCGCCATGCTGCTCGATTGCCCTGTTCTGCTGGTCGTCAATTGCCAGAGCATGGGACGCAGTGCGGCGGCAGTCGTCAAAGGCTTCATGCATTTTTCCGAAGACGTGCGGATCGCCGGAGTTATCGCCAACAAGGTCGGGAGCGAAAGCCATTACAGGATCGTGAAAGAGGCGATCGAGCAGGAGTGCGGGGTGCCGGTTTGCGGATATTTGAAGCGCGAGGACGACTTGGAAATACCCGAGCGGCACCTCGGTCTGTTGCCGTCAGTGGAGCGGGGAGGATTGCAGCCGTTATTCGAGACGCTGGGGGAGCGGATTGCCGCTTCGTTTCATTTGGACGCCATATTAACTTGTGCGGAATGCGATGATATCTCCTGCATGATGGAGAGCGAAAGCAGACTGTCTGTTTTCGCTTCCCGGGGATCGGCAAAGCCGGTGCGCATCGCCGTAGCGAGGGACGCGGCGTTTAATTTTTATTATCCGGAAAATTTCGAGCTGCTGCAGGCTTGCGGAGCCGAGCTCGACTTTTTCTCGCCGCTGGCCGGAGAGGCGGTGCCCGAAAGAGCGGATGGCCTTTATATCGGAGGAGGATTTCCGGAGGAATTTGCTGAAACGCTGGCGGTTAACGAAGCGGTCAAAGCGTCGATCCGCCGGTTTATCGAAAGCGGGCGCACCGCCCTTGCCGAATGCGGCGGCTTCATGTATTTGACCGAGGCGATCGTGGACACGGCCGGCAGGCGGTATCCGATGGTCGGGATCGTTCCCGGCGAAGTGACGATGCAGTCGAAGCTTGCTGCACTCGGCTATAGGGAAATCAAGGGAATGGAAGGGAACGAGCTCCTCGGCATGCAAATGACGGCGAAAGGTCATGAGTTTCACTATTCGACTTTTAGGCCGGGAACAGCCGGTGCCGAAAAACTGCCGCCGGCTTATTTGACCAAGGGGATGAAAGGCAGTAAAGAGGAAGGCGTTTTATTCCGCGGTCTTGTAGCCGGATATACGCATATTCACTTCGCATCCGCGCCGGAAGCGGCGGAGCGTTTTGTCGATCGGTGCCGCATAACTTTTTGATAAATCGGGCTGTTTTGGGAAAATGTATCAGAGTAGAGCCAATGCGATAGGAGTTGTTTCTGCTTTGAAGCTGATTTGGATCGCCGCCGTGCTGCTGCTCTTACAGCCCTCGCAGCCGATGAAGCCCCCGGAAACGAATGTGTCCGGACAGTTCGCAGTCGAGTTCAAGGGACGCAATGTCGCTTCGGCAAACCGAGCCGATATGACGCTCCCGGGAATGTCGATGGTTGATATGCAAAAATATCAATCCTTTCGCGAACAGGTTTACAAAAAAGTGTACCAGCCGCCTCAAAACGCGAAGATCGACGCTTCCGGTAAAATCGTGAAGGAACAGCCTGGTTACGAGCTCGACCGGCATGCGTTTATGCAGCATTTTTATACGTATTTCTACGGAAACGGGCCTTTTGCGGTCGAGGCGCCGCGCAAGGTGATTTATCCGAGAGTCGACAGCGAGCTGCTTGCGAACATTCGCGTCAAGGCGATAGGACACTACGCAACCTATTACAACAGCGCGAATAAAAACCGTTCGAACAATATCGCTATCGCCTCCAAAGCGCTGGACAGCCACGTCGTTTTTCCCGGAGAAACGTTTTCGTTCAACCGCACCGTAGGCAGACGCACGTTGGATAAAGGATACAGAAAGGCGCCCGTCATCGTTAAAGGCGAACTGTCGGAGGGGATCGGCGGGGGCATATGCCAAGTATCCTCGACTTTGTACAACGCCATCGACCGGGCAGGCTTGAAAATCGTTCAGCGTTATTCCCACAGCAAAAGCGTTCCGTACGTGCTTCCGGGGCGGGACGCTACGGTCAGCTGGGACGGGCCGGATTTCGCGTTTTACAATCAGTACAACCAGCCGATATTGATCCGCGCCTTCGCCGGCTCCGGCACGATGTACGTTTCGATTTATTCTTCCGATGTCATCGACTACAAGCCGCGGGAAATTCCGAGCATGTCCGATAAGCTGCCGGAGGAAGTGTCGGTCGAAACGGATGCCGGCTTATGATTCTTCCATTCGTCTTTTTGTCCGGTATTCGAGGTTAAGCCGGCAAATGTCAAGGAGCGCCCGCTTGCGCCCTTTTTGCGGCACGCAAAGCCGTATGCGGGGGCAGCTGGCGGCCGTTTCGGCCAGCACCTGCTGCCCGATTCCGTCTCCGCCGGCATTCGTTATGATTTCATGAGGCTTTCGCTCCGCCCATATGGCCGCAAATAGGACAACGACCGCATGCGCGGGTTCCGGATTTTCGGACAGGGGTACAAACAGAAACCTCCGCCTGACCGTGCCGTCCTCGAGATGGGCGATCAATGCGTGCGCGTCTCCGATCCAAACGACCGTTTCGGCCTTGATGCCGGGGCGGTTGACGTTTTGTTTTTCCCGCATCCGGACGATCGCGTCCAGATGCTTTTTTATTTGATGAGCGCGCTCGAATCGAAGCTGTACGGCGTGTTCGATCATTTGCTCCCGCATATGCTCTAGCAGCGCCGAAGGATTTTGAAGCAAACCGACGGCCTGCTCCAAGGTGGCGGCAAGCCGTTCCGGAGAAAAGCGTCCTTCGCCTTCACCGGCGCTTCCGAGCAGCTCCATGTAAAATCGACGGGCAAATTTCTCATCCATCGGCTCGTCGTTTGGGAGTCCGAACGATTCGATTATGTAATCGAGGACGATATTGCGGTAAGGGACATTCGGAAACGGGCCGATCAAGGAGCCGTATTCGTCCGTTTGCGGGCCGACGGGCGTTTCCGCTTCCTGAAATCTCGGGATATCAATTCCCGTTAGCCGGGGCATCGATTCGGACGTCACGGCGATATACGGCAGAACCGAAGGACCGTCTCGCATGGCGCGGTTGTATGGCGGCTTGTAATGCTTGATCAGCTCGCGCTCGAGCGTCAGGCTTTCGTTCTCGTTCGTCATGATCATGATGTCGATATCTTGAATTTCGCGCACCAGCATCGCCGTTTTGGTACGATCCGGCTTGCCGCGGAAATAAGAGGACAGCCGGCTGCGCAAATTGACGGCTTTCCCGACGTACAACACGCGGCCTCCCCCGTCGAGCATCAGATAACAGCCGTGCGTTTGCGGAAAACGTTCGGCGATAAAGTCGTATCGCATGCCAACTCTCCTTATGCGAATGCAAACGACGCGTTCGTGCGCCGGTTTTCTCTGCTGTTAACGATAGCATAATCGGGGCTGGGCTGGAACCCTTGACATCTGCGCGGACTTCCGGTATAACTGTTTTCAAGCATTTTATTTAAATCTCAGAAAGTATATCTCCGCTGATTGTTCGATTTCCCGGTAAACGCGCCTGTTCTATAAAGGACGGCGAAGCCGTCTATCCTTGTGACGGAATATTTCGAATATTGATGATCGGGACAGTAGTCCATGACAGCCAGTCGCAGCGAGCCGGGTTGGTGAAAGCCGGTACGGAGGTCAAGGATGAAGCGGACCCGGGAAATGGTTTGCCGAACGCGAGCAAGTAGGCAAATCCGGTCACGGGCCGTTACCCGTACGAGTGGTCGGACCAGCGCGTTGCGTATGGGCCGGCACATAGAGTGGTACCGCGGGAATGTCAGGCTCTCGTCTCTTTTTTGGAGACGGGAGCTTTTTGCGTTCAAACACAAAGAGGAGGCTGAACGATGATTAGCGGAAAACTTCAACAATCGATACAAAACGTTTTACCCGTAATGTTCGAGCGATCCGGCATGCAGCAGCCGCAAAGCATACATGCTGCGATCGAGCATCCGGCTAATCCGGACAATGGGGACTATAGCACGAATATCGCCATGACGCTGGCAAAGACGCTGCGCAAGGCGCCGCTTGCGATCGCGGAGGAGCTGGCGGAGCTGCTTAGGAGCGACAATACCGTCATGCAGCTGTTCGCCAAAGTCGAAGCGGCCGCTCCGGGCTTCATCAATTTTCATCTCGACTGGCAGAAGTGGTCGGCGACGGAGCCGCACGCCATGCCGTCTGCATCCTATCCCAATGGGGCTAAGGTCATCATCGAGCATACGTCGATCAACCCGAACAAGTCGGCGCACATCGGTCATCTGCGCAATTCGTGCATCGGCGATACGATCGCGAGAATGCTTCGGATCACCGGGCATCGCGTAGAGGTGCACAATTATATCGACGATTTGGGCAATCAGCTTGCGGATACGGTTGTCGGCATGCTTCATACGAAGACGGAGCGGGATTATGCACGCTTCGGCGATTTTTGCTGGGAGACGTACGCGAAGATCAATAAGGCATACAAGGAAAACCCAGGCCTGCAAGAGGAGCGTACGGCCGTTCTCCATGAGCTTGAAAACGGCTGCTCCAATACGGCTTGGCTCGGGCATCTCGTCGCGGAACGAATCGTACGGGAGCATCTGGAGGAAATGAAGCAGTTCGGCATCGGCTACGACGTGCTTGTGTGGGAAAGCAGCATCGTGCGGGAAGGCTTCTGGTCGCGTGCCTTCGAGCTGCTGAGCGGAACTGCCGTTTTTCGGCAGGAGACGGAAGGCAAGCTGGCGGGCTGCTGGGTGCTGAAGCAAAACGATGCGGCGGATGACGGGAGCCAACAGGACGATTACCACGCCGAGAAGGTGCTCGTCCGCTCCAACGGGGTATTGACGTATACGGCCAAAGATATCGCGTATCATTTGTGGAAATTCGGCGTGCTCGGCAAAGAGTTCCGGTATCGTAAATTTGCGGACGGCATTTGGTCCACGCATACGGACGGGGTCGCCAAAAGGATCGGCCGTGCGGACACGGTCATCAACGTGATCGATCACCGTCAGGAATATCCGCAGGCGATGGTCAAGCAAGCGCTGCAGGCGCTCGGCTTCGACAAGCAGGCGGAGCGGCTTAAGCACGTGAGCTACGGAGTCGTTTCCTTGAGCAGGCAAACGGCCGAAGGGCTGGGCCTGGATACGTCCGACGGCAAAAGCTCGTACCCGATGTCCGGACGCCAAGGCATCGGCATCAAGGTCTCCGAAATGCTTATGCATATGGAGCGGTCCGTCGAAACGAAGCGATCGCGCAAGGCCGGCCTCTCCATCCGGGCGATAGCCGCAGCGTCCATCCGGTATTATTTGCTGAGGTATCATCTGCAAACCGAAGTCGTTTTCGATTTGGAGCAGGCGACGGAACTATCCGGGAACACGGGCGTTTATTTGCTCTATTCATACGCAAGATCCTGCAGCGTGCTCGATAAAGCGGCGTTTGCTTCCGGCACTTCGGATCGCGATATTCGGCTCGATGACCTTGAGGTTCAGGAGAAACGACTGCTCAGGCAGCTGGCGTACTGGCCGGAAACGATCCAAACCGCCGTTCGGGAGCTTTCGCCGAATACGATTTGCACGTACGTTTACGAGCTGTCGACGTTGTTCAATCATTTTTATGCGGCATGCCCGATTTTGAAGGAGGATGACCGGACGAAAGCGAAACGTCTTTGGATGACGGACCGTTTCCGGCTTACGCTGCGCGATGCTTTGCACATGCTGGGACTGCCGGCTCCGAACAAGATGTGAGGAGGACAGCCGTCAAGATTTGCAAGGAAGGGGGACCGGCGATGAGCAAGAAGCATTATTCGAGGAATACCAATATTTACTTGGATCCTTTGGTGAACATCTATGTGAGCAGATATCATGAAAACTATCGATCGGTACTGCATACGCATGACTTTCTGGAAATCAACTATGTCGCCGAGGGAAAAGGCTATCAATATATCGACGAGGAAGTCGTGCAGGTAACGAGCGGCGATATTTACATTATTCCGGTCGGAACGGCTCACGTTTACCGGCCTGCCATTCAGGCGAACAATCCTTCGCTTATCGTATACAACTGTTTGTTTCCCGTAGAAAAGCTGCGCGAATGGTGCGAATCGATTCCCCTGCCTTTTCGCAGCGAACAGCTTTTTTCCAACGAGGTTAGAACGTATTATCGGTACCACGATTCCCATAACGAAGCCAAAGGCATTTTCGAACGTCTGCATAGCGAATTTTTGCAGCGGAGATCGGGTTACAGCACGCTTCTGATTGTTCATGTAATCGAGCTGCTTGTTCTACTGTACCGCTTCGAGAACGATATTCATGAGCGCTGGCTTCCCTCTAACCGGCTTGAACCCGTTATGCTGTACATTCGCAGCAATTACAGTCAATCCATATCGCTGGAACAAGCGGCGTCGATGGCGTATATGAGTCCCAGCCATTTTCATCGCTTATTCAAACAGTTTACCGGGCAAACCTTTATGGAATATGTGCAAAATGTCCGAATCGAGGAATGCTGCATGCTGCTCCGTACGACTACGTTGAAGGTTCAAGATATCGCCAATCGGGTCGGTTATCATGACATGCCCTATTTCCATAGCCTTTTCAAACGAAAAATGGGCGTAACTCCGCGCGCTTACCGAAGCGTTCAGAATCATCACGAGCCGGAGCAATGATAACATGACCCTATAAAAATGCAATGATAACCCATTATTATATATCACCTATCGATTAAGATAAAAGTCAGCAATAGAAACGGCCTGCAGGGATGGTTCGGAGGTGAGAAAACCGCCGCAGGAGCGGACAAACATTCGCTTTGGGGGTAATCTAGAAAGCGCTTTATTGGGTGGCGCCATCGGTTTCAGCGCTTTCTTGGCTGTTAATGACCCGTTGCAGGCCGTTATTGCTTCAGACAATCCGGTTCGAATTTATCAAAATCGGGAGGGTGACATGATCGTATTCAGACGATTCAAAAAAATGCTGGCTTTCCTTTTGATCCTTTGCTTGACAATCTCTACCGCAGGTGTCGCTTTCGGGGAAGCTGCACCGGCGCTTACCGATCTTAAAGGGCATTGGGCGGAAAAGCAGATGACCGATTGGATGGAAAAAGGGTTCATATCGGGGTTCGCCGATGGAACGTTTAAACCGGATAATGCCGTGAGCCGCGGCGAGTTTATAACGCTTGTCAATCGCGTTTTCGGCTTCGGCGAAACGGCGTCGGTCACTTTCACCGACTTATCCGCCGCCCATTGGGCGTATGATGAGGTATCCAAGGCGGTCAAAGCCGGATACATTGAAGGTTATGCAGACGGCACGATCGGCGTCGGCCTTCCGGTCAGCAGGCAAGAGGCTGCCGTTATGATCGCCAGAATAGTAAAGCTGGATATCCAGGCAACCCGCAACACGCCGCTGCCGTTTACGGATGCGGACGATATCGCCGAGTGGGGAGCTGACGCCGTCGCTGCGTTACTGGCCAAGCGCATTATGGAAGGTTATGAAGACGGAAGCTACAAGCCCGGTTCGCGCATGACGCGTGCCGAAACGGTAGTCGTTTTGGACAGGGCGGCGGGACTAAGACAAGACACAGGCTCGGCATCTCCGAAGCCGTCGGGTTCGCTGTCCTCGACGCCTGCGATCCAACCTACGCAGACGCCTGCTGTGACATCGGCACCAACATCCACGCCAACACCAACATCAACACCAACGTCAACACCAACATCAACACCGACACCAACACCAACATCAACATCAACATCAACACCAACGTCCACGCCAACACCGACACCATCGCAAACACCGACTCCGACTCCGACTCCAGCGGGAGAAGAAACGGGGACGGTAACCGGCATGGTTTACGGCGCGAACCAAGCTCCGTTGGAAGGCGTTATCGTAACCGTGACCGGAACCACCTATACGGCCGCCACGGATCCGTCAGGGACGTTTATAATTGGCGATGTGCCGCCAGGCATGTATACGATTACAGCGGAGAAAACCGGCTATACGAACGGCGTTTCCGCAGAGTTCGAGGTTTCGAAAGGGGTTGCGGTTTGGGTAACGGCGACGCTTTCACCGAACCTTTTCGTCGAGAACGGTACGGCTAAGGCGGTTATCGTCGTTCCCGACGGTTCAATCGGCGTAGAGGATTACGCGGCGAGCGAATTGCAATACCATATTCGGAAATCGACGCAAGTCACCTTGCAAATCGTGAAGGAGTCGTCATTGCCCGCAGGACTGCTGCCTGTTTATATAGGCCGTACGCAGGCAGCGCTGAATATCGGTCTGGACGGAGGCGCAATGGGGCCGCGATCGTACGCGATTCGGACTACACCAAACGAGATTTACGTTACCGGTCATGACGAAGCGGGGAGTTCGCTTGATCTGACCAAGGATGCAGGTACGCTGTTCGGCGTGTACGATATCCTCAGAAACGATTTGGGCGCCAAATGGCTGTGGCCCGGCGAATTGGGGGAAGAGATTCCGCAGAAAACTAATTTCTCCATGAATCATCGCGATCTGATGGGGCAAGCGCAGCTGCAGCATACGCGGTGGCGCAACGTTTCGCATGTCGCTGACGTAGCGGGTGTTTCGCCTTCGGTGAAAGCGCAGTTTATGCAGGATCAATCGGTTTGGCTTCGCCGGCACGGCTTTGCGGAGGGCATCAGCTTGAACTACGGTCACGGCTTTACGAACTACTGGGACCGATTCAAGGACACGCATCCGGAATATTTCAATTTGCTGCCGGACAATACGCGCCGCCCTTCGCATCCTTATTACCCCGGCGCGGGAAGCCTGATATCGATGAATGTCGGGAATGAAGGCTTGCAGAATCAAGTCATTTCGGAATGGCTGGCCAACCGGACGGAGAAGAAAAGCTGGGTCAACGGAATCGAGAACGATACGCCGGGACTGGACCGTTCTCCCGAAACGCTCGCGCTGGACAACACAAGCGTGCCGTATCCGGTGCCGGAAGGCAAGGAGGAGCTCTATCTGCCTTATTCCTTGTCGGACCGCTATGCCAAATGGTATTTGGCGCTACAACAAAAAGCGAGAGCTTACGATCCTAACGCCAAAGTAATCGGTTACGCTTATGAAAATTACAGCGCGCCTCCAGTCGATACGCAATTAAACAGCGATATCATTATCGGTATTGTTCCGACGCACTTGTTTCCGTGGACGGACGAAAATTCGCAAGCGTTCAAGGAACAGTGGGAGGGCTGGTATGATAAAGGCGCTTCGATTTATTTAAGACCGAATTACACGCTTGCGGGCCATAATTTGCCGATTCAGTATGCCGAAGCTTTCGGAGACGATTTTGCGTTCGCATATTCCCGCGGCATGATTGGTACGGATTTCGATTCCCTGACAGGGATGTTCGCCGCCCAAGGGCCGAGCTTGTACATGGTGGCGCGGATGCATGAGGAAGCCGGCAAAGGCGTTCAGTCGATTCTCGACGAATATTACGGCGCATTCGGTCCCGCCAAGCACAAAATCGAGCAATATTTCGATTATTGGGGAACGGTTACGGAGCGGGCGGAGCAAACCTTCCTCGGCCTGGATATTTCCAAGATGCACGTGGACAGCGTTTTCGCCGATTTTCATCGCGTGATCGATTTGCTGTTTACGGCTTCCGATTTTACCGCCGCTCACGCTGTTTTAGACGAAGCGAAAGCATTGGCGTCAGGCGACGCAAAGGTGCTGCAAAGGATCGAATTTGTGGAAAAAGGGTTAGTAGATGCCGAACTGGCCGTACAAATGATGGCGGCAAACCGGCAGGCCCAAAGCGATCCCGCCAAGGAAATCGACCTGATCGCAGCCGTGCAGCAGCTGGACAGCTACAGGCAAAGCATCGCCTCGTCCAACGCGGTTAATATTTGGTATGCAACGTGGGCCGAGAATCGGACGATCAACAGAACGCTTTATCAGGAATACAAGAAATACGATCTGCGTGCAAAGCTCCCTGTTCAGTGGGATTTCAAATGGGATCCTGACGAATCGGGCGAAACCGACCAATGGTTTTCCGAAGCCTCGAGCGTAGCATGGGATACGATCGGGATTGACAGCGTTTGGGAAAAGCAGCTGAACGGCATCGCATGGAAAAATGAGCACGGTACGGATTACGACGGCATCGCCTGGTACCGTACGACCTTCGATGCTGCGGTAGCGGATGAAAATCTCGCCTTACTGTTCGGCGCGGTGGATAAGTCGTCCAAGGTTTGGGTGAACGGCAGCCTGGCCGGCGAGAACATCTACGATCCCGTGACAAGCCCGAACGCGTGGAAGGATCCGTTCACGATATCGCTCAAAAATTCGATCAGACCCGGAAGCAATACGGTAGTTGTTAGAGTGGAAAGCCGATCCGGCGCAGGCGGTATTTACAAGCCCGTATGGCTTGTCCGCCAAACGCGGTCCGCCCCAATCTCGCTTGCGGACTGGTCGGTAACGCCGGGCGAAGCGGCTGTCTCCCCAGTTTCGCCGGTAACCGCCACAGCGTACGACGGCTTCAATATGTTCATCAATCCGAACGCGTCAACGGGCGGAGGCATTGAGCTGATCCTTGATGCCGGCAGCTCTGCGCTTACTTCCGCTTTGACGTTCAAAAACCGTCCGACTGCCACGAATCTTTCGATTAGAAATATGCAGGTATGGGTGGGCTCGGAAGACGACGGCGTCCATTTTGACGAAATGGTGTACAACGGCACCGTTCCGGGAACGAACGCAGCCGGAGAAATGCGTACGGTCGACATATCGGACTCCGCGAAAAGGTATTACAAGCTTGTCGTTTCATCGAATTTCTTCGGTGCGATCAACGGAGCAAGCTCGAATCAGGACCGTATTCAGGTTGCGAAGTTTTATTCTGTGCAAGCTCCGCCGGTATCGGTCATTTCGCCGACGGAAAAAGCGAGCCATAACGGCTTCGTCATGTATACGAATCCGAATGCGTCCGTTACGGGATCGGTCGATCTGCGCTTCGATTTGGGTACGGCGCAAACGGTCGAAGAGTTGCTTGTCAAAAACCGCCCGGCCGCTACGAATTTATCCGTTAAAGCGGCTAAAATTTACGTGGGCGTCGACGATGACGGCGTCGTATTCGATCAGGAAATTTTCAACGGGGTCATTTCCGGAACGATAACGGCCGATGCCGTTCGGTCCATCATGATTTCTCCGGTTCATAAGCGTTACTTTAAAGTCGTAATAACGGATAATTTTTTCGGACCGATCAATGGAAGTCCTAACCAGAACGGCGTCCAATTGACGGAATTCCAATATGTGAAGAAATTGGAGTAGTAGGGAGCCCGCAGCCGAATAGCTGCGGGCTTCATTTTGTTTATCGGAAACGATAGCGCGGCAGAGGCTCTAAACCTGTGGTAGACGCAGTCGTCAAAGGCGCCGGCAGGCGTTTATCCTTGCGAAACGATATCACCGTTTGCATTTCGCGGTTTTTCAAGCATAATAGAAAAGAACAGTCCCGAGGGGAGGATAAACATGCACCTGATTGAACCGCAAGCCGTACAGCGCGTCCTGGATTCGCTCAAGGACCAGGACCTTTATCTTCACTTGGAAATGACGACCGGGGCATACGCATCGCTAAGGGACAGCTCGAGGTTTACGGCCTCGACCTTCGTCAGCAATGGCGCCATCCGGTTTGCCCACGGCTCGATTGCCGGCAGCGGACCTTATCGCATAGGCTTGAAAACCGCAACCGGCTGGGTCTATTCGGAGGGTTTGACCCACTGGGATGAAGACGATACAGGAAAGCTGATAATGGCGGGCCATGACAGCGAAGGAAAGCTTGTTGTCGGATTGCAGCTTAGCCGCGAGCCGTTCTAACGGAAGGGGGAGATAGCAGATGGAACAAGAACGACACATACTGGTTGTGCTGCCGCATCCCGACGATGAGTGCGGGGTATCGGGAACGCTGGTCGAGCATATTAAGAACGGAACGCCCGTCACTTACGTATGTTTGACATTAGGCGAGATGGGACGGAGCATGGGGAACCCTCCTTTTGCCAACCGCGTAACGCTTCCGGTGATCCGTAAAAAAGAACTGGAGGAATCTTGCCGGGCGATCGGCATAAGCGATTTGAGAATGTGGGGGCTTCACGATAAAACGGTGGAGTTCGAAGACCGGGAAGCGCTGATCGAGCGTTTGGGCGCCCTGATTCAGGAGCTTCGGCCTTCGTTGATAATTACTTTTTATCCCGGCTTCAGCGTCCACCCCGATCACGACGCGACCGGAGCGCTTGTCGTCCAAACGGTCGAGCGTATGGCGGCGGAAGAACGTCCGACCGTCTATTGCGTCGCTTTCTCCAAAAATTGCGAAGCCGTGCTTGGGCCGCCGGATATCGTCCGCGACGTATCCGCCCATTTGAAGCAAAAAATCGGTTCGCTCGAGTCGCATCGTACGCAAGGGCTTTTTCTGGCCGGCAAAAAATCGTACGAGGATGAAGAAGTGAAGCCGAGACTCGTCACGGAACGGTTTTGGACCTATCGTTTTACTTGAACGTGATATATGTTCGCCAAAAGCGGAGCTGCGATTATGCGGCTCCGTTTTTTACTGTTTCGTAACTACTTCTTTCGAAGCCTTCTCTATAATCAGGAATGTAAACCGAAAGGCGAGTCGACACCCGAAGGGATTACAGCTTGGCA
This sequence comes from Paenibacillus contaminans, assembly GCF_003285015.1. GTDB lineage: Bacteria > Bacillota > Bacilli > Paenibacillales > NBRC-103111 > Paenibacillus_V > Paenibacillus_V contaminans. The sequence continues at coordinate 175,037 of NZ_QMFB01000006.1, forward strand.
CATACATTAAACGGGCGGCGGGAGCAAGGCCTCGAAAGGAAAGCGGCACATGAAACGGAACATCGGGATCAAATCGGGCGTAAGGAAGGCTGTCAAAACGGCAAGTGTAACGCATTTTGCGGATGCGAACTTCGGAGAGAGGTCGAAGGGAAGCGGGAGCACGACCGAAGGGGGCTTGTGTTATGCCTGAGCCTCTTCAAGGAAAAGGACGTTATATCGCCGGTCTGGACGGCTTGCGTGCAATCGCCGTGCTTGCCGTAATCATCTATCATATTTATCCGAAATGGGCGCCGGGAGGATTGCTGGGCGTCGGCGTTTTTTTCACCTTGTCCGGTTATCTAATTACGGATCTCGCAACCGCGGAATGGAAAAAGAACGGAAGCATCGATATCAAAAGCTTTTGGCTGCGCCGATTTCGCAGGCTGATACCAGCGATGCTCGTCATGGTCGCCTCGGTGCTGCTATGGCTTGCGCTTTTCGATGCCTCCAGACTTCAGGCGATCGGCGGCGATGCGCTGGCTGCGGTAATGTACGTCAGCAACTGGCGGTTTATTTTTCATCAGGTCTCGTATTTCGAGCAGTTCGGTCCGCCGTCGCCGCTTGGACATCTGTGGTCGCTTGCCGTCGAGGAACAGTTTTACCTGCTTTGGCCGTTTTTGCTGGCTTTGGGACTCCGCTTTGCACCGCGTCGGGGGCAAATGGCCGGTCTCATGCTTATCGCCGCAGCAGTTTCTGCGCTTGCAATGGCGCTCCTCTATGTACCGGGCAGCGACCCAAGCCGGGTTTATTACGGTACGGACACGAGAGCCTTCGGATTGCTGATCGGAGCCGCGCTTGCGATGGTTTGGCCGAGCAGGCTGCTTTCGGATAATATTTCTTCCGGCAGACGGTTTATTATAGATGGTATTGGAGGGGCGGGCTTGTTGGCCGTTCTCCTGATGATCGTTTTGACGGATCAATACGACGACTTTTTATACCGCGGCGGGCTTGTGCTGCTTTCCGTGATTACGGCGGTCGTCGTAGCTGCGGTCGTTCACCCGGCCAGCCGGCTCAATCGGGCGTTGAGCTGGAAGCCGCTGCGGTGGCTGGGCGTTCGCTCGTACGGCATCTACTTGTGGCATTTTCCGGTTATTGCATTAAGCGAAAGCTCATCTCATGGCATCGGTCCGGATATACCCCGCATGCTGCTGCAAGTTTCAATATGTATCGGCCTTGCTGCGCTGTCTTGGCGATTTATCGAGGAGCCGATCCGGCGGAGAGCGGCTTTCGCGCAGCAAGCCCCATCAGAACGTAAGGGACTGGGCAAAGGACAAACAAGCGTATTTTCGATTCCGCGAATCCCGGATGCAAACCGTGATCGGCCGAGGGAAGATAACCTTGCGGGTTTTGTCAAGCGGAAGGCTCGCTGGCTCGCTCCTGCATGCGCGCTGCTTTTGATCGTCACCTTCAGTTTCGCGATTGCGGGAAGCGCCTCTGACGAACCGTCCGGCGTTGACGACAGTATAGCTGAGGCGGGGCAGGGTCATCCGTCAACTCCAACGCCGAGCCCAGAGAACGGGGCGGCAGGGGATGCGAGCCCTTCGCCGACACCCGGCGCGAGACCGGATGATACGCCGTCGGCCGGGAAGGAGGAGCCGACTGTGAAGCCGGACGACAAACCGGTGGCCTTACCGTCGCCGACGCCTGGCGGCGTGGAGAATCCGGCCCCGCAATCCGGCAAAGGCATCACGGTAATCGGAGACTCCGTCATGCTCGGCGTATCGCCGTATTTGGAGGAGCTTTTCCCCGGAATCGCGATCGATGCCAAAATCGGCCGTCAGATGTCGCAGGCGCAGGCTTTGACGGAGCAGCTCAAGGCGGATAAAAAGCTGGGCAAAACCGTCGTGATCGAGCTCGGCACCAACGGGACGTTCCGAAATTCCCAGCTTGAGGAGCTGTTGAATACGATCGGGGGCGACCGGACCATTCTGCTCATCAACACCCGAGTTCCCCGCCCATGGGAGGACGACGTCAACCGGAAGCTTGCGGATACTGCCGAGCGTTTTCCGAATGCCAAGCTTCTTGATTGGCATTCCGCCAGTAAAGGCAAAGACTTTTTCAATTCCGACGGCGTTCATTTGACGGCTGAAGGCGCCAAAGCTTACGCTTCGCTTATCGAGAAAACACTCGTTGTCCCAAAAGCGGGGAAATAGCCGCGAAATCGGTTAATGGATATCCTTCTTCTTGAAATTGCCGCCCTTGACGTCGTGGATATTGCCGATGGCGACAAACGCGCCTGGATCCAGCTCGTCGACGATGGATTTCAGCTTCGCTTCCTCCAGACGGGTAATGACGGTGAAAATGATTTTTTTCTCGTCACCCGAGAAGGCGCCTTCCCCGTGAAAGAAGGTTACGCCTCGTCCGAGCCGGTGCGTCAGCGCATCGCCGATCTCCTGATGGGCGTCGCTTATGATCCAAACCGATTTCGACTGATCGATGCCTTCGATCGTAATATCGATCATTTTGAAGGCGATATAATACGCGATCAGCGAATACATCGCATGGTCGAAGCCGAACACGAAGCCGGCGCTGCCTAATATGAACACATTGATGATCATGATGAATTCGCCGACCGAGAACACGGTTTTCTTGCTGACGAGAATCGCGACGATTTCGGTACCGTCGAGCGAGCCGCTGGACCTTATAACCATCCCGACGCCGACGCCGAGAATGATGCCGCCGAAGACGGCTGCCAGCAGCGGATCGACGGTAAGCGGCTTAACCGGAATGAGCAAAGAGGTGCCGATCGACATGGCTACGACGGCATAGAGGGTCGATACGGCGAATGTTTTACCGATTTGTTTGTAACCGATATATAGAAACGGCAGGTTGAGAACGGTAAGAAATATGCCGAGCGGCACCCCAAGCTCGTGCGAAAGCATGATGGAAATGCCGGTTATCCCGCCGTCGATAATTTTGTTGGGGACAAGAAAAATTTCGAGCCCGACCGAGAAAATCGCGGCTCCGAGCGTAAGGAAGAAAAAACGTTTGACAATATTGCGAAAAGGCGTTTTTCGATGCTGCGGCGCAACGTACACTTGGGACATTCGACCGATCACTCCTTGTTATTCTGGATGTTAGTAGTGCCCAGTAGTGGCGAATACATGCTTATCGGACATCGCCTCCTTGAGTTAGTCCCGGTATGTTGAATACCTGTTTATAAACAAATAAAAACCGACTGATGAAGTCGGTTTTCGGGTTACTTATTCGATCCGCTGAGGATCAGCGTCGTGTACAGGGATTCGTTGGGCCGAACCCGCGTTACTTCCTCTTGCCGGTTGAATGCATTCGCGCGCGCCATCCAAGGCTCTACGCAGACGAACGGCTTGCCCGGCACACTCCACAAATAAACATAGGGAAATTCCGAGCCGTATGACATTTGAATGCGGCGTCCGGCGGACGGATCGAGCGCGATCGCATGCCGCTTCGCGCCGATCAGGACGAACGATTGTGCGGCATCGGTCAAATCGAGGCGGCCGGTAAACGTTTTTTCCGTCTGATCGCCGTAATCGACGTATCGCTCGGCATCGGTTTCGTAGGCAAGATTTTTGTCGTCTGCCGCAAAATAGGGATGGAAACCGGCATACATCGGCATGTCGCGATCGGATAAATTACGGTATTGCTGCTCGATGCGAAGCGAGGCATCCTTCAATATGTATGTGAAAGTCAGCTCGAAGGCGAACGGATACGATTCCAGCGTCTCCGGCGTACTTCCGAGTTTTATCGTGAGGGAAGCTTGTCCTTCTTCATTAATCGCAGCCACTTTCCACGGCATGTTCCTGGCGAAGCCGTGATTTTTCATCCGGTAGACGGAGCCTTCCCACTCATATCGTTCATTAGGCAGCTGGCCGCAAATCGGGAATAAAATCGGATTCCCGCCGCGAATGTTCGCAGACGGATTATAGAAGGTTTCTTTATCCAAGTACATGTATTCGTGTCCGTAAGCTTCATACCCGATGACGATGCCGCCGCGTTCCGGACATATGCGCACTTTGGACGAGGTTGACGGCTCGATCAATTCGTAAATCGTGAATGTATCCGAATACGTTTGTACGCGGTAGTTCATTCTTGACGCTCCTCTCATGCTGTTCTAGTTATTAGGATAGCATAGGTGTACGCGAAATGTCGCGGTATTTGCCGCATATTGACAGAAATTGAAAAAAGCCGGGCCCGGATCGATCGGGAACGGCTTGTCTAATTATTGGTTATTGATTGTTCATACAGGATTTGTTATAATTTCGGATAGCAACTAAAATGCAAGAAATAATTAAATTTCAATATCCCACTATATAATACCATATTAAAGGCGCGTTGTCAACCTGCAAAAGGCTTTCCAGCCGCGCGCAACAGAGATTCAGATTCGTTAGTATGGAGGAGGGGCTGGATGAATACCAATGATCAGCGAAATGATTCAGGACCGGAGAAAGCGTTCGACCAAGTAAATGATCGACTTTCCGGACCAGGCTTTGAGGGTGCGGCGCCTGCCGATGCCTCTCATGATGAATTTCAAATCGGGGATGATTTCACATTGCCTCCCGGCATAAAAATCGACGATCCCGTCCGGATGTATTTGAAGGAGATCGGACGAGTCCCCCTTTTATCCGCCGAAGGGGAAGTCGGTTTGGCGATCAGAATCGGACAGGGCGACGAAGAAGCTAAGCGCCGACTGGCCGAAGCGAATTTGCGTCTGGTAGTTAGCATTGCCAGGCGGTACGTAGGACGCGGCATGCTCTTCCTTGATTTGATTCAGGAAGGGAATATGGGCTTGATGAAAGCGGTCGAGAAGTTCGACCACTCCAAAGGATTCAAATTCAGCACGTACGCCACGTGGTGGGTACGACAGGCGATTACGCGGGCTATTGCCGACCAAGCCAGGACGATTCGCATCCCGGTCCATATGGTCGAGACGATCAATAAGCTCGTCCGGATCACCAGGCAGCTTGTGCAAGAAATCGGACGGGAGCCTACGCCGGAAGAAATTGCGAAAGAAATGGACATGACCGTCGATAAAGTTCGCGAAATTATGAAAATCGCCCAGGAGCCTGTCTCGCTCGAAACGCCGATCGGGGAGGAGAACGACTCGAATTTAGGCGATTTCATCGAAGACCACGATGCGCCCGCACCGGCTGACGCAGCGGCTTTCGAGCTGCTGAAGGAACAGCTGGAGGATGTTCTCGATACGCTGACGGAGCGCGAAGAGAACGTGCTGAGGCTGCGGTTCGGACTTGACGACGGCCGCACCCGGACGCTCGAAGAGGTCGGACAAGTATTCGGCGTTACGCGCGAACGCATTCGTCAAATCGAAGCGAAGGCGCTGCGCAAGCTGAGACATCCCAGCCGGAGCAAACGGCTTAAGGACTTTTTGGAATAATCCGGCTCGTACACGATGCGCCGTTTCATCATGCATTCGGAGCAAGCGGTCCTCGGGAAGCGTTAGCTTAAGGGGATCGCGATTACCTGGAAATGGAATCATTAGCGAAGGATATACGTGTTGACATATGAAAAAGGACGGTGGGAGCATGGAGGCCGGTTTTCTTATTCGATGCCTGAAATGCGGCGAGCAGCTCAAGGTCTCGCCCGGCAAGCGCCAATATCGCAGCGAACGTATCGTTTTCGGGACGGACAATTACGGAGCGGATCAAATATCCTGCGAATGCGGAAATGCTCTGGACGAGTACAGTAAATACGAGGGCGGAGACAGTGAGCCGGAGGGTGAATTTACCGTCGAATGGCGGGATATTTCCAAGTAAGCCGAAGTATATTTCAACGGTAAACGCGCGAGTCCCGGATTATGCTTACGAAGTCGCTTTCTTCGAAAGCGGTTAGGACGGCGAAGCTTTTTATCCTTGCAGCAAACACTTGCATACGGCTTTATAAGAAACAGTCGGATCGCGTGACGATTCGGCTGTTTTTTGTGTGCATGCGGAAGTAAATTCTCCGACGGTTGTTCGATTCCGGTAAACACGCCAGTCCTTAAAAGGACGGCAAAGCCGTTCATCCTTGCGCTGCTAATTAGGCTCCTCGATATACTGGAGTCCGAAACAGCCCGCTTGGAGCAAGGAATCGAGGTTCGCCAAACGCTGGAGTCCGATTTTGCCGGCTTGGAGAACGGATTCATCAGTGTACCGAGCAAAATAGCTGCTGCAAGTAGGCGTTTTCGGACTACAGGCGGGGAAAGGAAGCCGTATTCGATTCCAAGTGGGCGTTTTCGGACTACAGGCGGGGAAAGGATGCCGTAGTCAACTCCAAGTAGGCGTTTTCGAACTATAGGCAGGGAAAGGAAGCCGCATTCGATTCCAAGTGGGCGAAATCGGACTGCAGTGCATGCAAGCGACGAGCGAGGATGGGCAAGCGCGTAGGAATACCGGTTGGAGGACCGGTAAAAGTCAAAGATATGACAGAAAGCACCGAAGGCGAACAAGAGGTAATGGGTATGGAGGCCGGCAGGAAAAAACGGTTTCAGTCAAACTATACCGTGTCCCTTCGTACGAACCTGCTTATACTGAAATGGCAAGCAGAAACGAATCGGAAGGAATGATGTTATATGTCCATTGCAGTCATGGCGAGCACCCGAAATTTTGCGTTTACAGGTGTCCTCGAATAACGGATCGGACAGAGGATTCCTGTAAAGCATCGCGTTTTGCAGATTGATTTTACAGGAGGATCCGAGCATGAATATGGAAGCTTTGGGCTGGACTCCCGAATGGGAAGAAGCCTTTCGGCCCTATCGCGAAAAAGGATATGTACCGGGCCGCGCAGCGTTAGAACACAAACATATGTATCGTGTATATACGGAGCACGGCGATTTTCTGGCCGAGGTTTCCGGCAAAATGAGGCATACGGCGATCGGCCGGGCCGATTATCCCGCTATCGGCGATTGGCTCGCTTTATCGCTGCGTCAAGACGAGGGGCGTGCGACGATTCACGACGTACTGCCGCGCTTCAGCAAATTTTCGCGCAAAGTGGCGGGCTCGGTTATTGACGAGCAGATCGTAGCGGCGAATGTCGATACGGTGTTTATCGTGAACGCGTTGAATCAGGATTTCAACCTGCGGCGGATGGAACGGTATTTGACGCTGGCATGGGAGAGCGGCGCCAATCCGGTCATCGTGCTCAGCAAAGCGGATTTATGTCCGGATGTGGCGGCGGCCGTCGCCGAAGCGGAAGCCGTCGCTATGGGCGTGCCGATACATGCGGTAAGCCATCTGCACGGCATAGAAGCGTTATTGCCATACGCAGGAAAAGGCCGGACCGTTGCGCTGATCGGTTCGTCGGGAGTCGGCAAATCGACGCTGATCAACCGGCTTTATGGCCGCGATATTCAGCTGACGGGCGATATCCGCGAAGGGGACGATCGCGGCAAGCATACGACAACGCACAGGGAGCTTGTGGCTCTGCCGGACGGAGGAATGCTGATCGATACGCCCGGCATGCGGGAGCTGCAGCTTTGGGATGCGGAGGAAGGCATGAGCGCATCGTTCAAAGACATCGAGGAGCTTGCGGCGCAATGCTTCTATGATGATTGCCGGCATGATAAAGAGCCGGATTGCGCCGTTAAGCAGGCGCTTCGGGACGGCGTGCTGAACCGCAGCCGGTACGACAATTACGTCAAGCTGCAGCGCGAGCTAGCTTATTTGGCCCGCAAGGAAAACAAAGCTTTGCAGGCGGCGGAGAAAAGCAAATGGAAAAAGCGCAATCAGGCTGCCAAACAGCAGCGCGAACGAATATGACGCTGTCGTTCCGATTGGCCGAAAAATGATGGGCAAACGAAATAGATAGCATGACGTATAAAAGCTGCAGCCGATCCCGCTAAGGGCGAGCTGCGGCTTTTTTGCATAAAGGTTAAGATTACCCTATATCCCTAACTCATAACTCGATGAGCCGACCATTCGAAACCTCAAACGCAGCGGCATTTACCGCTATTTGTACATGGCTAAAGTCATAAAGTCACAAAATGCAGTCATAGGCAATAATGTGACCGACGAGCTCTTGCGATCGTTGTATAATGATTTAGATCGGATAAGATCGGTACTAACCGAGACGGGAACAGGAGCGGCTGTATATGCTTATAGGATTGTACATTTATCTCGTAGTCATTAATATCGTCGGCTTTGCCTTCATGAGATACGATAAAGCGCAAGCAGGACGCCGGCGCAGAAGAGTTCCCGAAAAACGTCTCTTCACGATCGCTGCCGTGGGCGGCGCATTGGGGAGCATGCTCGGTATGCGCGTGTTCCATCACAAGACGAAACATCGGACATTCGTAATCGGCATGCCTGCGCTTCTCATTTTGAATGCGGTTTGCATTTATGTGATTTATAAGCTTGCCGCTTGATTTACATTCACCGACCTAGCGTCTAATCCCGGTCTGACGCCGCATGCTGCGGAATAAAAAACATATTCTTGAAACCTATTGCCGGTTGTTTTCGTATTAATTGTCACAGAGTTGTAAAATTATTTTCATGTTCCACTAATGTTTGCTCGTTATGATAAGACAAATAGAGACATTTTATTTTCGGGATGGAGGAAACGTCATGCAAACGATCATCAGCTTCCGTAACAAAAAAATTCCTGTCTACTATACTTCAACCGACCGTAAAAAGAAGACGGACGTATCCTATCTGCTCCGATTATTGGAAAACAAGTTCGAGAACGGGAAACGAGCGGTAAAAGCTTGCATCGATTCGCTGATCAGCATCGAAATCATCGGCTGCGAAGCCATTTTGCATACTAGACGGGAAGAAGATACGCTCGCGTTATCCCTGTATTAAAATCGACACCAAAAAGACGGCAGCCTCGGCTGCCGTCTTTTTGCCGTTTGAGGACCCTTTATCCTATTGCGGAACATGGCTGCTTTTGACGGAGTCGGGGGATAACGGCCGTCCCTTGCGACTATTAAAATTAACGCCAGTCCATACCGCTTGATTCGAGCAAATGTCCGAAGTCGTTATCGAGCCGTTTCTGCTCGGCTTTACGGGCATCTTCCGCTTGCTTCCGTTTTTCCTCCGCCCGGTTATGCTCCTCGGCTTTCAAGGCATCGGCTTGCGCTTTCAGCTTTTCCAGCACGTCGGGGCGGAGCATATCTTTCAATGTAGCCGGTTTATCTTCCGCAGGCTGAGCTTGCCGTGGGATATGCTTCTGTTTTTTGGCCAAAACGATCACCTCTTTGTATATTCTACTCAGTATAACAGGTATCGGAGAGCGGTTCCATCGTTCGGACGCCGATTCGTCGACTGTTTCAACAGGCATCGCGAAATCGGCAAAGACCGCCTGCTTCTCTAAGGAAGGGCGGTCGGTTATTAATGGATGCGAGAGCGGCTTCGGACCAGCGGTAAACGCCGGTTCACAAACCGCATGTAGTAAAAGGCAGCATAGCCTCTTACATAGCAGTCAGGAAAATAGGAGATTAGGCGTTCTTCAGCAGCTTCAGGAATTCCCGCATAAATCCGGGCAGATCGGGCCAGGCATGACCGGAAACGATATTGCCGTCTACGCAAAGCGTATCCTTCGCATATTCCGCTCCGAGGCCTTCCACGTCAGGTCGGCAGGCCGTATAGGCGGTCATCGTTCGACCTTCGAAGTAAGCGTTGTTGCGTAGGGCGCCGAATACGAGCACCGCGTGGCAGATGGCGCCGACGGGTTTGTTATTGTCCAGAAAGCCGCTTACGATCCGCGGAATGTTTTCGTCCAGCCGAATATACTCGGGCGCACGGCCTCCCGGGATGATCAAGCCGTCATACTCGGAGGGATCCACTTCGACAAAGGAGAGGTGGGATGCGAGCTGGTAGCCGGGTTTTTCCGTATAGGTGTCCCAACCTTCGAAATCGTGAACGACGGTACGGAGCGTTTTTTGACTGGGAGAAGCGATTACGGCCTCATAACCTTCCTCCAAAATGCGGTAATAGGGATAATAAACCTCAAGCGACTCGGCGGCATCTCCGGTAATGATGAGTATTTTTTTGGACAACTTCATCACGCTCCTCGGACATATTGGGTTCCTTTTCTATTGTCTGCCAAGGCGGATAAGCTGTAAAGAGTGAAAAATGTTAAGTTTTGTCGAAGACAAGAACGGTCGCCGCTTGTTTGAAGGAAGCGTTCGACGAATGGAAATGGAGGTGCAGACGCTCTCGGCGATACTGGAGCAAAGCTCTCCACCGTTTATAAGAAAGCGTTTTGAAGCGATCAAGGCTCCTCCGCGGCCGTTTGAAAATGCGAGACAAGCTCGGCGATGAACGTATTGATGACGGCGTAGCGAAACATTTCTTTCGGATAGACGACGCCCACAGTCTTGTGAGGGACCGGCTCGACGATCGGGATTTTGCGGATTGAGGGATCCTCGACGTGGGCGACATAGGATCCGGGTAAAATAGCTCCGCCTATATGGCGCGCGGCCATTTGCAGCAGCGAGTCGAGCGTCGACAGCTCCATAATCGGCTTCGGGACGAAGCCGGCGTCGATGCAGTATTGATCGAACATTTGCCTGACAAGAAACTTGCTTTGCAGAAGGACAAGATCGATGTGACGCAGCTCGTCCAGCTTGACGAATGCCGCATCTGCCAGCTTATGGGCGCTTGAAACGACAAGCAGCAGCCGTTCGTCGAATAAAGGAATGCTGTCCATCTGCTCGTCATCAAGAGGAAGAAACACGACGCCTATATCCAGCCGGTTCGATAAAAGGCCGTCCATCGTTTCATCCGTAGCAAGCTCGGTGACCGATAGCTCGATGTCGGGATATTGGGAGTGAAACGCCATCAAGGCCGAAGTCAATAAATGATTGCCCGAGCAGCCGATTCGAAGTCTTCCCCTGCGCACCCCTCTGAGCTCGTCGATTGCCGTTTGCGCTTGCTCAAGCTCATGGAATGCCCGAATACAATGTTTTTGTAAAATTTCGCCGGCCTCCGTCAAATATGTTTTTTTGCCGATGCGCCGGAACAAGGACGTGCCCAAACGCTTCTCGAGCAGACGGATTTGATGGCTGAGCGTAGGCTGACTGATGCCCAGTTTCTCCGCCGCCCTTGTGAAATGCAATTCTTCGCATACCGCCAAAAAATAAGCCAAAAGCCTGAATTCCATACGATCACTCCGATCATAGATGCTATCTATCATCGTAATCGATAATTAGGAATTGTTCAATCATTCACGCTTCGATATAGTCAGAATATTAAGTTATTCCAACGAACCAGGGAGCGAGTACAGGATGACGATGTCGATTCGGATTGAAAAGAGCGGCGCTTTGAAGCCCAAGCCCGATGAGGATAAGCTAGGGTTTGGCAGTTATTTTACGGATCATATGTTTTTGATGAACTACGATACGGATAAGGGCTGGCATGATGCGCGTATCGTACCTTATGCGCCGCTGCAGTTCGATCCTGCGGCCATGGTTTTTCATTACGGCCAAGCGATCTTTGAAGGCTTGAAGGCGTTCCGGACGAACGACGGGCGTATATTGCTGTTTCGTCCCGACAAAAATGCGCAGCGCTTCAATCGCTCATGCGAAAGGTTGTGCATGCCTGAAATTGATGAGGAAACGTTCGTCGAAGCCATTCGCGCGATCGTTCGGGTCGAAGCGGACTGGGTGCCTGCAAAAGCCGGAGCGTCGCTTTATATTCGGCCTTTCATCATCGCGACAGAGCCGGCGCTTGGCGTGCGTCCGTCCAAAAGCTATTTGTTTGCGGTAATTCTCTCGCCGGTCGGCAATTACTATGGCGAAGGTCTGAAGCCTGTCAACATTCGCGTGGAATCCGACTTTGTCAGAGCGGTGCGGGGCGGAATCGGCAATGCCAAAACTGCCGCCAACTATGTAGGAGGCTTGAAGGCGCAGGAGATCGCAGCAGCCGACAATTGCGCGCAAGTGCTTTGGCTGGACGGGGTCGAGCGCAAATATATCGAAGAAGTCGGCAGCATGAACGTTTTTTTCAAAATTAACGGGAAAGTGATTACCCCTGCGCTTAACGGCAGCATACTTGACGGCGTAACGAGACAGTCGGTTATTCGGCTGCTTGAGGAGTGGGGAATTCCGGTCGTCGAAGCCAAAATCGCCATCGACGACGTTCTGGCGGCCGTGAAAGACGGCACGTTGGAGGAAGCGTTCGGAACGGGAACCGCTGCAGTCATCTCCGCAGTCGGAGGCTTGCATGCAAACGGCTCGATGCACGTTATCAACCGGGGAGAAATCGGCGAGCTGACGAGCCGCTTGTACGATGCCATTACAGGCATCCAAGCTGGGAAGCTCGAGGACAGCTTGGGCTGGACCGTCGATTGCGGGTAATGCTCAGCACCGGTAAGGTCAAAAGCGGCCGGTAAAGCGATGACGCATCGCCGGATCGGCCGGCTGCTTGATGTTTACACTAGGAGCTGTCTCAAAAGTATTCATTTCGTAAGGGATAGCTAAAAGATCGAGAAGCGACACCTCCTCTTCCACTGCTAAGCGGACGACGAGTTTTTTAAAACGGGGCAGCGCCAAAAGTCCATTGACGACTTTTGGCGCTGCCCCTGTTCCTTTCGCGCTTCATATCGCTATTTTTGCAGCATGATTGCGAACCTTGGGGGTGACTTTTGCCAAAGATAGGAGTATTTTTATAAGACAGCAACTTAACAGGGAGGCGTCTCATGCATTTTTTGCGCAAATACGCCCGAAGTCACGGCAAAATGTTCGGCGTAGCGGTTTGTTTTCTTACGTTCGAGGCTTTGTGCGATCTTATTCTGCCGACTTTGATGTCCACGATAATCGATTCGGGAGTCGCAGAGAAAAAAATGGACGTCGTCCTGAGGCTCGGCGGTCTCATGGTGCTGATTACGGCGTTTGGCGCAGTCTCGGCGTCCCTCCGCAACGTTATTTCGAGCCGGGTGTCGCAAAAGTTCGGCGCGGAGCTTCGTTCGGACTTGTTCCGAAAAATCCAGTCGCTTTCGTTCGCCAATATCGACAAATTTGAAAGGGCTTCCCTCATTACGAGGCTGACCAATGACGTAACACAGGTGCAGAACTTCGTGAACGGGCTGATGCGCATTTTCGTCAAAGCTCCGCTTCTTTGCATCGGAAGCCTCATTATGGCCATTCGGCTAAATCCAGATTTGGCCGTCGTTCCGGCAATCGTCGTGCCTATCGTGGCTTTTCTCGTTTACTTGAACATGAAGGTTGGCTTTCCGCGGTTTATGCGGGTGCAGAAGGCGCTGGACAAAGTAAATGCGGTCATGCGCGAATATTTGTCCGGGGTACGCGTCGTGAAAGCTTTTAACCGCTTCGATTATGAAACGGACAAGTTTAACGAAACGAACGTCGAGTATCAGACTCGCTCGATTCAAGTGATGCGGGCGATGGCGGTATTCAATCCGGCGATTATGCTGACGGTTAATTTCGGCATTATAGCGGTTATTTGGCTCGGCGGCGTACGAGTAGCCGACGGTCAGATGCAAGTGGGGCATATTATCGCATTCATCAATTATATGACGCAAATCTTATTTTCGCTGATGACCATTTCGATGGTGTTTAATATGTTCGTTCGCGCGCGGGCTTCGACTATGCGGATCGGCGAAGTGTTCACAGAGGTCAACACGATGACTTGGAACGAAAATGAGCGCGATCCGGTGCCGCAATCTGGGAAGGGCAGGATCGACTTCGAGCAAGTGTCCTTTTCTTATGAGGGGGCTTCCGGTTCGCCCGTGCTCAAACATGTATCGCTTACCTGTTTGCCGGGCGAAACGGTCGGGATCATCGGCTCTACCGGCTCCGGCAAAAGCAGTCTTGTCTCGCTGATCCCGCGATTCTACGACGCCATTGAAGGCGCGGTGAAGGTGGATGACGTCGATGTCAGGCGGCTCGATCCGAAGCTGCTGCGCGACCGGATTGCGGTCGTCCCGCAAAAGACGGTGCTGTTTACCGGCACGGTGTCGGAAAATATTCGCTGGGGTAATGAACATGCGACACAGGAGGAGATCGCAGCTGCAGCCCGTATGGCCGAAGCGGACGGGTTTATCGCTTCGTTCCCCGAAGGCTACGAAACGAAGCTCGGGCAGAAAGGCGTGAATCTTTCCGGCGGGCAAAAGCAGCGGATCTCGATAGCGCGCGCGCTTGTGCGAAAGCCGGATATTCTTATTTTGGACGATTGCACGAGCGCAGTCGACATGGCGACGGAAGCCAAAATCAAAGACGCGCTCAAACGGTATGCGAAGGGCGTAACTTGTCTCCTGATCGCACAGCGGATAACGTCGGTTATGGATGCGGATAAAATTGTCGTGCTGGACGACGGGGAAATAGTCGGTATCGGCAGTCATGATTCGCTGATGAGCCATTGCGCGGTTTACCGGGAAATTTACCAATCCCAAATCGGAAAGGAGATGCAGCCGCATGGCGAAGCCGACTGAGCAGCCGGGTCAAGGGGGCGATACGAAAAGCCAAGGTGACGTCCCGATGATGGGCGGTCTCGGCAGGCCGGGTCAAGGCTTCGGCCATAGGGGCGGAAGAGGTCCTGTCGCGAAGCCGAAAAACTTCAAACGTACGCTGAAGCGCATCTGGTCTTATTTGGGCAAGGAACGAAAGCTGTTATCGTTCACGTTCGTCATTATTTTAATCAGCTCGGCACTGTCGTTGACGGGCCCTTATTTGATCGGCGTAGCCATCGATTCGATGACGGCCTCGGGCGGAACGGTCGATTTCCGGCTGCTCGATTTTATGCTGATCGCGCTTGCGGCAGCCTATATAACCGACGGCGGACTTACGTTTTTGCAAGGCATTATGATGGCCGGACTTTCGCAGCGCGTCGTGACGAATTTACGAAGGACGCTTTTTGCCAAGCTGCAGAAGCTGCCGCTTGCTTATTTCGATTCGCGGCCGCACGGGGAAGTCATGAGCAGGCTGTCGAACGATATCGACAATGTCAGCAACACCATTTCGCAATCGACGCTTCAATTGATGTCAGGCTCCATCGCGATCGTCGGCTCGCTTGTGATGATGCTGGTTCTGAGCCCGCTGCTGACGCTGGCCGCCCTTATTACCGTGCCGCTCGTATATTTGCTCGCTCGCACCGTTACGAAGAAAACGAGCGTTATGTTCAAGGAGCAGCAAGCGCAGCTGGGCAAATTGAACGGACATATCGAGGAGACGATATCCGGTCTGCAGATGGTCAAAGCGTTCAATCACGAGGACAAATCGATTCAAGAGTTCGAAGCGGTCAACGGCAAGCTGTACGAGGTCGGGCTCAAGGCGCAAATATGGTCCGGCTTCATGATGCCGCTGCTCAGCGTCATCAACAATATCGGGTTCGCGGCAGTCGCGATTGTCGGCGGCGTGCTGGCTGTGAAGGGGCATATAACGGTCGGCGTTATCGCCAGCTTTCTCAGCTACTCCAGACAGTTCGTCCGTCCGCTGAACGATTTGGCGAGTACGTTCAATCTTCTGCAATCCGGCGTAGCCGGCGCCGAAAGGGCGTTCGAGGTGCTCGACGAAGAAGAGGAGAAGAAGGACGACAAGGACGCTCTGGAGCTTATAAATCCTAAGGGGCATGTGGAGTTCGACAATGTCAGCTTCGGCTACCGTCCGGATTTGCCCATTCTGAAAAACATCAGCTTCGAAACGACCGCGGGAAGCAGTCTGGCGCTTGTAGGGCCTACCGGAGCGGGGAAAACGACGATCGTCAACCTGCTCACCCGATTTTACGATACGACGGGCGGGACGATCCGGATCGACGGCAAAGATATTAGAAAGTATTCAAGAGACAGTCTGCGCAGATGCTTCGGCATCGTGCTGCAGGATACGTATCTTTTTTCGGGAACGATTAAGGAAAATATTAAATACGGGAGGCCGGACGCAACCGATCGGGAAGTGAAGGAAGCGGCTGTTTTGGCCAATGCCGACGTATTCATCATGCGGCTTCCCGGCGGCTACGATACCGTTCTGTCCGAGAACGGCGGCAATTTGAGCCAAGGACAGAGGCAGCTGCTTGCGATTGCGCGGGTCATACTCGCCAAGCCGTCGATTTTGATTCTCGATGAAGCGACCAGCAGCATCGATACCAGAACCGAGCTGCACATCCAAGATGCGCTGCTGAACATCATGCAAGGGCGCACCAGCTTCATTATCGCCCACCGGCTGAATACGATCCGCGATGCGGATACGATTATGGTCATCGACCGCGGCGAAATTGCGGAGCAGGGCAGTCATCAAGCATTGATGAATAAAGAAGGAACCTACTCGCGAATGTTTGCCAATCAATTCAAAAATATCGCAGGCACCGAAGGGGCGGGAGAAAACGCTTGACGTCCGGTACGGACGACGCATAAGGCTCCCGACTGCGCCCCCTCACCGTTCATTCAAGGGGAAAATTCGACAAAGACCCGGCGAATATTGATTCGCTCGGGTCTTTGTTTGCTTGATAGCAAGGTGGCGGAATGTTTTTGGGCGGCGCGTAGACGAATTATTCGTCCGTACCGGACGGAACGGCTGCAGCCGCATCTTTGATTTGCTTCCATTCGGCCAAATGTTTTTCGAGGTTTTCGATCAAGGTGTCGACTTCGGTCAGGAAGACCGCTTTATCGACAGGTTTGATAGCTTGATGCGATAGAATCGCGTCCTCCGTCAAGGGACTATAAGCGGGCAGGGAGGCAAGCAGCTGCTGCAGCTCCGTTTCGATAACGGTAACCGAAGGTTGTTCCGCAGCTACCTTTTTGTCGGGCTTGGCCGGCTTTACGCTCTTGGCGGGTGCGGGCTTCGATTCCGCGGGCTTCGCTCTTTCCGCTTTGTTATGCTCGAACACGGACCATGTTTCAAGGAGCTCGCGGCCGGATTTATACAGCAGCTTGTCTTTGGTGCCGGCTGAAATATCTTTATCTTTAAACAAGCGGGCGATTTTTTTGACGTCGCTTACGGGCAGTTCGTCTCTGGCAACGATCAGGGCCAGCGGATCGCGGTGCTCAAGCTGCAGATCCTTAAGGGGGAGCAGCTGGTCTTCCGTCAGCTTGTCTTTCTTGATCTCGGTGCCGGCTACGATCAGTTTTTTGACGGCATTGCCGAATTTTAAAAGCTCGCATTTGTTCTTGATGTAGGATTCGGGCTTGCCGAGCTTGCTTGAAAGAAATTTGGTCGAGCAGCTGAATCTCTTATCGGTCAGCATCTTGTTGAAAGCCTCCGCCTCTTCGATCGGCGAAAAACCTTCCCTCGTCAAATTTTCGGCAATCTGCTCCAAGTAAATTTCCGTTTCATCCGTCACGTCGGATACGATGCAGGGGATCGTTCGGCGGCCCAATGTTTTGCAGGCTTTGTACCGGCGGTTTCCGTAAATGATTTTATACCGGCCGTTTTTTGTCGTTCTTACCTTGATCGGCGAGAGCAGGCCGAGCTCTTCGATGCTCTTCATGAGCTCCTGCAGCGCTTCTTCGTCGAATTGATATCTGGGCTGATCCGTATCTTCATCAATTAATTCCGTTAAAATGTCGATAATGTCCATTTGAATTCTCCTATCTTCGATTCAGTCGGCGCCGTTCCCGGCGAGGCGTACACATTCTCTTATTATATAACACTGTTCCTGCCGAGGAAATGATAGAGCTGTCGTTTATCGGCGAAAGAGCCTTTCGTTTATAAATGAGCTGCCGCTTTGCGAAACTCCGACTATATTACCGTTAATTAGAAACATTTGGAGGAAATCAAACGTTTAAACAGCATATAAGGGATCGTTCAAACCTTTCGCGCCGGACGTTTTACTAGGAGGATAAAGAATGGTACCGAATTCGCTTCGCCATAAAGTACGACGTTTGAACGCTTGGATGAGCGTTGGATTTCTCGCGATAAGCCTGTCGGCCTGCGATTATCAGGCGGACACAGCAAAGCCGAAGGATAGCGAAAGCCGTATAAACGATACCGTCGGATGGGCAAAAACGGCTCAAATCGGCAGATTTGAAGGTGTGAGAGGGTTGGAGTGGGTTTCGGAGCAGGAAATCGGCTTCAGCAGGACGGTGAAAGCCGAAGAATCGCGCGGCCGATACGAAACGACCCGTGGCGTCCTATCGATCCGGAATGGCGAAATCCGCGATACGCAGCCATGGGGTTGGAACGATACGAGATTCGTTTCGCCGGACGGAAAACATGCGTACACCGTCCTTCGCCGTTCGGAAGGCGAAAATCTGTATGCCAAGCATGTCATAGAGGAGCTCGCCACCGGCCGGAACGTATCGGTTTCTGCGGAAAACGTTGCCGGTACAGGACTATGGTTGGATAACGAATCATACTTGCTGATTCCCGGTATTGGCGAGGGCCCGGCACAAAAGATCGGCTTGAACGGTACGGCGACACCGCTGCCGGCGCTCAGCGAAAAAATCCTGCAAAATCCGGAAAAGTTCCAGAGCAGCGGACATTTTAGAAAAGCGGGGGATCGCATCTATTATCTGGAGCGTAATGGCCCGGGTACTGTGCATCGTTTAAACTATTTTTCAATCAAAGACCTCGAACAGCCTGTCGTCACAAGCGTCGACATGGATGATGACGTTACACGATACGAAATCTCGCCGGACGGAAATAAAATAGCGATCGTGAAGTTCGTGAGTTCGAACGGGAATTCGGAGTATGAACTGGTATTAGCGGATCGCGACGGGGCGGAAGCGGCCGGCGGCCCCATTTGGAAGAGCCGCTCCTTATTCGAATTATCCTGGTCGCCGGACAGCTCGAAGCTTGCTTTAAGCGGCAGAAGCGCTCCGGATTCCGCGGATCGAACCATGATCGTTGACGTTGCAGCAGGCGGTATCGAACAAGCTTTCGAGTGCAAGCGAAGCACAGTTCCTGCCTTATGGAGTCCAAGCGGAAACAAGCTGATGATAACGGCGGATGAAGGTGAAACAGGTATCGAAGCTTTTCCGGTCGTGCACATTATTCGTTTGGAGCAGGATAAAAGATGAGCATTGATAAAGGGGCATTACTGCCGTAGATGCCCGACTCACTGCTCTTGCAGGGCTGTACGTGCGTCGTGCCGCATACTGTTGTTAAACGTCCGGAGCTGCGCCACGCTGCTACCCTTCGTTTTAGCGCATACCGCTTTATGTTCGGTTCGTCTGCAAAACTTGTTTTCGCTGTTTCCGGTAAGCGCCCGGCGTTATTCCGACAATCCGCTTGAACACGCGGCAAAATGATTGCGTGTCGCGGTATCCGACCGTTTCGGCGACGGCGCTTATTTTATGGCGGGTGCACTGCAGCAGCTCGCAGCTCGTCCGGATCCGCGCATGCTGCACGTATTCGTGGAACGGTTGTCCCGTCCGCTGCTTGAACAAGCGAAAAAAATGCCGCTCGCTCATCCGGCAGCGCTCCGCCATGCTTCGAACGGTCAGCTCTTCCTCCGCATGACGGCTGACGTACTCGACGGCTTGGCCGATCGGGTCGCTCTCCTCGAAATCCGCCGATTCGGGCGGCCGGATTGCTTTGCGCGACAGCTGAACGAGCAACTGCAGCAGCAGGGCGAACAGGACGGCTGATGAGCCGGGACGCCTTGCCGTATACTCGTTGAACATGGATTGAAAAAGGGGCTCAAGGGCAAGCTCGCGGTCTATGACGCTATTAACGGTCTCATAAGGCTCCTGCTTCGGACGGAGCAGACTCCTTAGATCGATGTCCTCGATATGCTCGCCCAATTGCTCGATCGCAGCTTCCGGAAACAGGCAGTTGTAGACGACAAGCTTCTGTCCGGGGCTGGCGGAATACGGCCGGAACACATGCGGCACGCCGATCGGCAGCACAAAAAGCTCCCCCTTCGAGACGGGGACTACCTGTTCGCCGATGTGATGGTAGCCCTTGCCTTCCGAGACATATGTAATCTCGATAAAATCATGGGCATGGTACCAGGATTGAAAGCTTTCCTCAATCCGATTGACGAAAATTCGTCTGCCGTCCCGGAAAAAGTCCGTTCCCCGCAATGTTCGCTCCACCATAATACCTCACGGTCAATCGGAATGATTGAAGGATCTGTCGCATTTTTAAGATAAAATCATTGTCATATATGCCTTGTATTATTGTCAAGAACAGCCGTGTTTTATCTCCCGATTTCTCAGTACACTGGAAGCAATCCGAAAGCTATTCCGCTGTACGGCGGCTAACAAACGATAAGGGAGAGAAGCTTGATGCAAACTTTCGGCGTTTACGATCTGCGCTGCGATTATAAGAAAAATCCGCTTGGGACGGACGAATTGCGTCCGCGTCTAAGCTGGAAGCTATTTGCCGAGGGAAGAGGAATGATGCAGTCGGCTTACCGGATTCAGGTTTCCGAGGATGCCGGCTTTCATGAGCCGGTAGTTTGGGATACGGGCCGAAAGGCAGGGGACAGCTCCGTTCATGTCGTTTATGACGGACCGGCGCTGAAATCCCGGACTCGATACTTCTATCGCATTAAGGCCTGGGATCAGGCGGGCGGCGAGTCCGGCTGGAGCGAGCCGGCATATTGGGAGACGGCGCTCCTGTCTCCGGACGAATGGAAAGCGGAATGGATTACGTTCAAGCTTCCCGAGGACGGGGAAGGCAACGAGCCGAGCCAATTTTTACGCAAAAGCTTTACCGCGAAGGGGCCGGTCAAATCCGCCCGGGTCTATGCTACAAGCCTTGGGATTTACCGGTTGTTTCTGAACGGCAAGCCGGCCGACGATACGTTATTTGCGCCGGGATGGACCAGCTACGGCAAGCGCCTGCAATATCAGACCTACGATGTGACGGAGCTGCTCCGGCTAGGGGATAATGTGCTTGGGGTCATGCTGGGCAACGGCTGGTTCAAAGGCAATCTTGCGTGGCAGAACCAGCGCAACATATACGGAAGCGAGCGCGCGGCGCTTCTCCAGCTCCACTTGACGTACGAGGACGGCGGCGAGGAAATCGTCGCGACGGACGGTTCATGGCGCGCGAACGGCGGGCCCGTGCTGATGTCGGAATTATACCATGGCGAAACGTATGACGCGCGCAAAGAACGAAACGGCTGGAATGAAGCCGGCTTCGATGACGGGGACTGGAAGCCGGTTGCGCAGCTGGAATGGAGCAAAAATACGCTCCTCGCGCAGGAAAACGATCCATGCCGCATCGTGCAGGAGCTGCGCCCGGTTGCGGTGATCAGAACGCCAAACGGCGAAACCGTACTGGATATGGGACAAAATATGGTCGGCTGGATACGGTTTACGGTGGAATGCGAAGCGGGGACGGTCATCACGCTGAAGCATGCTGAGGTGCTCGACAAGGAAGGCAATTTTTACGTCGGCAACCTGCGATCGGCGAAGCAGACGATTTCGTATACGTGCAAAGGCGGCGGCGCGGAAACGTACGAACCGTTCTTCTCGTTCCAAGGGTTCCGATACGTGAAAGTGGAAGGGCTGCATAACGAAGACGATGCGGGTCTGCTGAACCGTTTTGTCGGCTGCGTCATTCATACGGATATGGAGCAAACGGGCAGCTTCCGCTGCTCGGATGAACTGGTGAACCAGCTGCAAAGCAATATTTTGTGGGGGCAAAAAGGTAACTTCCTCGACGTTCCGACGGATTGCCCGCAGCGCGACGAGCGTTTGGGCTGGACCGGCGACGCGCAGGTATTTATCCGGACAGCCGCCTACAACATGAATGTCGTTCCATTCTTCGAAAAATGGCTGAAGGATTTGATGGCTGATCAGCTGCCGAACGGCGGTGTCCCGCATGTCATTCCCCATGTTTTGAGACCGGGCGATCATTCCTCGGCTGCCTGGGCGGATGCCGCAGTTATTTGCCCATGGACGCTTTACGAATGCTATGGCGATACCCGTGTGTTGGAGGTGCAATACGAGAGTATGAAGGCTTGGGTCGAGCATGTAAGGGTTCAAGGCGATAACGAGTTTTTATGGAATACGGGCTTCCATTTCGGCGATTGGCTGGCGCTCGACGCACCCGGCGACAGCTGCCTGGGAGCTACGCCAAGCGATTTGATCGCGACGGCGTTTTATGCGTATTCGTCGAAGCTGCTTGCCAAAGCGGCTGACGCGCTCGGCAAAAAGGACGACGCTCAACGGTACGCTGCGCTTTCCGAGAAGGTGGCCGAACAGTTCCGCTGCGAATTCGTGACGCCGTCCGGCCGCGTCGCCGCGCCTACGCAGACCGCCTATGTGCTCGCGCTTATGTTCGATCTGCTGGAGGAGAAAGACCGCGAACCCGCCGCTGCGAAGCTGGCTAAATATATCGAGGACAATAAAGATCATTTGACGACCGGTTTTGTAGGAACGCCATACCTCTGCTTCGTATTGACCCGTTACGGGTACACGGACTTGGCATACCGGCTGGTCCTCCAGAAAGAGTATCCGTCTTGGCTTTATTCGGTGACCAAAGGAGCGACGACCATTTGGGAGCATTGGGACGGCATCAAGCCGGACGGCACGTTCTGGAGCGACAGCATGAATTCGTACAATCACTATGCTTATGGAGCCGTAGGCGATTGGCTTTACCGGGTGGCTTGCGGCATCGATACGGATGAGCGGAAGCCGGGTTATAAGCGGATTCGGATCGCGCCGCAGCTCGGCGTGCAGCTTTCCTTCGCCGAAGCGTCTTTCGAGTCGATGTACGGGACGGTCAAGGTGCGGTGGGAAAAGCTGCCGGCCGGCCGGTTCGCGGTCGACGTCGTTATTCCGCCGAATACGGATGCCGACGTTGCGCTTCCCGGAGCGGATCTCGCCGCGGCAACGGAAAGCGGGTCGAAGCTGGAGGCAGCGGAAGGCGTCCGCTCCGCCGTTCAAGAAGGCGGCGACGTTCGTCTGGAACTCGGATCGGGCTCCTACCGGTTCGAGTACGCGCTGCTAGGGTAGCGATTACAATTCGCATGAGCATCATTTGAATATCGCTCTCTCCCGACATGTTCGGGGGAGGGCGTTTTTAACGTTTCACTGATGCCGTGCTTAGCAATGCACGAAAAAAGCAGCATTCCTGCTTGGAAGTCGAGTTTGTCCATTTAGAGCAAATTGTTAAGGTCTTTTTTACGCCGCAGTCCGAATTTGACTGCTTGTAGAGCAGATTAACCGGTGTTTCAAGCTAAATGGCCTCATTAAGCGGGCATTTTCGGACTACAGGATAGTGAAGGCATCCAGACACGATTCCAGTTGGGTAAAATCGGTCTGCAGCACGCATGCAAGCGGCGAGCGAGGAGCGGTCACCTTGAATCTAGGTGATCATCAGACTTCATGTGAAGTGCATGATTACGATGTGATGGACGATGACGATCCGGAAGTACCCCCGCAGTTTGCCTGTTAGACATGTGGAGGCGAGATGTACCTGGAATATTAGTAGGGCTTGTATGGTTATCAATACAGTCTGGAAGACCGGTTAGGAACAAGGGCGTAGAGAGAAGCAGCAAAGGAGAACAGAGGTAATGGGTAGGGAAGGCTACAAAGGAGCTTCGCTATGGGCCCCCTTTGAAATCGTGTGATAACCGCAAAACCAATTCCAGATCACACGATTTCAAGAGGGGTTGAAAGCCCCTACCCATTACCTCCCACACGCACAAACGTATAGCCATGCACCAAAGAACCGTCCGCGATTTCCAAACGGACCGTCACATATCGTTGCCAATTGGTGTGATTCGGATCACACGGGGGGCGGTCCTTCGTTGATTATACTTGGCACATACCTTAACGAAAGCAGGGAGATAGTATGCTAAGCGAAAAGACGGTTCAAATCATCAAATCGACGGTTCCGGTGCTGGAGGTCCATGGGACGGCGATCACGAAGCGGTTTTACGAAATGATGTTCGCCAATCATCCCGAGCTTTTGAACATTTTCAACCACGCCAACCAAAAGCAGGGCAGACAGCAAGCGGCGCTTGCCAATGCGGTTTACGCTGCGGCCCAATATATCGATAAACTGGAAACGATCATTCCGGTCGTCAAACAAATCGGTCATAAGCACAGAAGTCTCGGCATTCGGGCGGAGCATTATCCGATTGTCGGGCAAAACCTGCTTGCCGCGATCAAGGAAGTGCTGGGCGATGCTGCGACGGAGGACATTTTGCAGGCATGGGCGGAAGCGTATGGCGTCATAGCGGGCGCCTTCATCGGCGTAGAGGCGAAAATGTACGAGCAGGCCGAAAAGCAGGCGGGCGGCTGGACGGACTTCCGGGCGTTTACGGTGGAAAAAAAGATCCAGGAGAGCGACGTGATCACGTCCTTTTACTTGGTGCCGCAGGACGGGAAAGAAATCGCGGCATTCGAGCCCGGACAGTATGTGAGCGTAAAAATGAACATGCCGGGCGAGACGTATACGCATATCCGGCAATACAGCCTTTCGGACGCGCCGGGAAAATCGTATTACCGGATCTCCGTCAAGAGGGAGGATGCCATCCGCAATAATCCCGCAGGCAAAGTGTCCTTCTATTTGCATAATCAGGTCAAGGCAGGAGACGTATTATGGCTTTCGGCGCCGGCCGGCGATTTCGTTCTGGACCGGAAAGACGCTCGCCCCGTCGTTTTGATGAGCGGTGGGGTCGGCTTGACGCCGATGGTCAGCATGCTCAATACGCTGGCGGAGACGGATCCGCAGCGCCCCGTAACGTTTATTCATGCGGCTCAGAATGGGGATATGCATGCGATGAAAGAGCATGTTGAGGAGCTTGCCCGCAAGCATCCGCAGATTTCGTTCCACTGGTGCTACGATAAACCGACGGAGCGGGATCGGGAAGCACATGCTTTTCACAGGGAAGGGTATGCGGATTTGCCTTGGCTGCAGTCGATCGTGCCTTCCAAAGAGGCGAGCTTTTATTTTTGCGGTCCGGTGCCTTTCATGAAATCGATCAATGGCGCTCTGCAAAAATGGGGAGTTCCGGCGGAAGACATTCATTATGAGTTTTTCGGTCCGGCAGGCAGCTTGGAGCCGTCCGAACAGGAGCTGCAGGAAGCGTCCGGCAGACGGTAGGGCTTTTATTCGGCCGGCGGTTGGGCACGCAGCAGCCGGTTTACGGTCTCGCGCCGAAGTCCGATGAGCTGGCCGATTTCTTCCTGCGTAAGCACCTCCGTCAACGATGACGGGCCGATGAAGGAATGAAACCACTTTTGCAGCTTGCGCAGCTTCTCGGCAGGCGTTACCTCAGTCAGCTGATCGATCCGCTGCTGCATCATCCGCAGCTTATCCTGCAGCTGTAGCGCGATTTCACGGCATTTGACGGGATCCCGCTCCAATTCCGCATACCAGGCCGAAGCCGATATCGGTTCGATTTCGCAGGAAACGAGCGCAACTGCCGTGCCGTGGTAAGGCTTCGGGCTGATTAAGGAATGATGCGGGATCGTTTCGCCCGGTATAATGACGTTGACCAGAAACGTACTGCCGTCTTCATGGAGACGTACGATTTTCAGCAGACCGCTTTTCACGTGGTATAGCGGACCCGAATCCCCTTGGCGGAACAGCGTTTCTCCCTTGTGCAAAATCATGGCAACCTCCTAAATAGATGACGAAAAGCCGGCTGTGAGCCGGCTTTTTTTCTTTTATCTGTTACGAGACGACCGACGATTTCAATCGTAATCGCTTTTGAGGGAAATTACAATATGCGTGTTCGATCGAAGCTTTCCCGGTTTTATCAGCGAAGATTCCCCGTACGAGCTTTACGCAGCAAGTAAACGAAATACGGTGCGCCGATGATCGCCGTCATGATGCCGACCGGCACCTCGCGCGGAATGATGACGGTGCGTCCGAGACAATCGCCGAGCAGCATAAGATCGGCTCCGATCAGCGCGGCGAGCGGAATCAGCCACTGATGTCTGCTGCCGACGATGCTCCTTGCGATATGCGGAGCGATCAAGCCGACGAAGCCAATGGCGCCGACCGCCGATACGGAGATGCCTGCGAGCGCTACCGCCAGCAGGAGAAGCCAGAATCGCTCACGGACGATGTTCAAGCCCAGCGAAACGGCCGATTCATCCCCCAGCATAAAAACGTTCAGCTTCGCAAAGCAACCCCATGCGACGGGCAGCAGGACGGCGATCCAAGGCAGGAGGGAAAAAACTTCTCTCCATCCCCGGCTCCAAAGGCTGCCCGATAACCATAGCAGCGCCATGTTGATGTTGGTCGGATTCGTAACGATCAGGTACTGCGTTCCTGCCTGAAAGACGGCGCCCATCGCGACGCCGACTAATGCAAGCGCCGCCGGACTTAACGTGAGCCTTCGACTGAGCAAAATTAAGATGAAAAAAGCCGCAAGCGCTCCGGCAAAGGCCGCAACAGGTATCGTGTACCCCGGCGCTTTGGGAAACAGAAAAATAACCGCCGCCGCAGCCAGCCCGGCTCCTTTCGTAATGCCGATTACGTCGGGGCTGGCGAGCGGATTACGCACCAGGCCCTGGAGTATGACGCCGCCGACGGCCAGGCCGAAGCCGGCCAAGACGGCTACGATGATCCGCGGCAAACGAACCTCGTGTACGATAAAGTAGGACGGACTGCTTTTATATAACAGACTTGGACCGATTTCATGCAAAGGGACCGAAACGGCGCCCACGCAAACCGATACGACGATCAGCACGATCATAACGGAGAAAGCGGCAATTATCGCGATCGGTTTTTTCATTGCTGCTTGGCACCGCCTTTCTTACGGGCCAAATAAATGAAGAACGGCCCGCCGATCGCGGCCGTCATGATCCCGACCGGCGATTCGAACGGGAATGCGATCATCCTGCTGAGCAGATCCGCATACACAAGCAGCACGCCGCCGAGCAGGCCGGTAAGCGGGATGAGAACGGTCAATCTGCTGCCGACCAGCGCCCGCGCTATATGAGGAACGATCAGGCAAACGAAGCCGATCGGACCGCAAATGGCTACGGAAGAGCCGGCCAGAATGATGACCAGCAGCAAGCTTACGGCTCTGACTATCGCGACCCGCTGGCCTAATCCCGCCGCAATCTCGTCATCGAGCAGAAGCAGGCGGAATGACGGGATCATGAAGACGAGAACGATCAGGCCGCCAATGAAAAACGGCAAGATCATCCGCACTTCCGGCCAGCCCGCCTGACTGACGGAGCCGACGAGCCAGAAGATCATGCTTTCCGTCGAATACTGGTTCATGATAATAATGCCTTCCGTCAAGGAAGACAGCAAAAAATGAACCGTAATGCCGGCGAGCGCCAGACGGACATATTGCTTGCCGCCTCCGCCGGTCAGTGACCAAACAAGCAAAGCTCCTCCCGCGGCTCCGACAAAAGCGAGCAGCATGGAGCCGAAAAGCGATAAATCCGCCAGCAGCAGGCCGAATACAACGGCCAGTGACGCGCCTGCATTAATGCCGAAAATATGCGGCGAAGCGAGCGGGTTTTTGGTTGCAAGCTGCGTCAGCAGCCCCGCCAGCGCAAGCAAAATGCCGACTATACACGCAGTCAAGGTGCGGGGGAGGCGCAGCGTTTGAATATACAAGTGTGTTTTATCTTGGGCTTGATAAGTTAACGCTTCGAACAAGGTGCGCCAGGAAACTTGGGCTTGTCCCCACTTTACGCTGATCAGCATACCGACGAGGAGCAGCGCGATCGAAACGGAAAAATGGAAGAGCAGAAGCCGTGTCCGGCTCTGCTTTTCCAAGGAAACGCGATGCTCCATATTTATTTTTCTCCCAGCTGCTTCACGATATCTTCGGCGATTTTCTCGGAGCCGAGCATGCCTCGCGAAAGCGACCAGTCGCGTCTTTCAACCGTAAACACTTTGTTGTTTGCGACCGCGTCGATTTTTTTCCACAACGGATTGCTTTCCCATTGATTTACGATTGTCACTTTCTCGGTAGGCATCAGGAACATCGCCTGCGGATTCGTTTCGACAAGCTGCTCCAATGTGAGCTCCGGGTATGCCGCATTGTTTTTGACGGGATCCTCGAAGCCGAGCATCTTCAGCATGGAGCCGGAGTAGGAATGGTCGGAATGTCCGAAAAATCCTTTCGGATTAACAACGGCCGGCAAAATCGTCAGCTTGGTGTTTTTGATTTTTTTCTTCGCTTCGTCCATTTTGGCTTGATGCTCCTGAAGACGCTTCGTACCGGCTTCTTCTTTGCCTGTCGCTTTGGCTACGATGGCGAAGTTTTTCAGCATTTGATCGTAGTCCGCTTGGAAGTCGTTCAGCACGAGAATCGGCGCGATCGATTTCAGCTGCGTCAGCGCATTCTTATGCTTATTAATATCTGCGATAATGAGATCGGGCTTCAGCGAGCTGATCAATTCGATATTCGGCTCGTAGCGGGATCCGACGGAGGTATAAGTTTTCAGCTGGCTTTTGACGGCGTCCATGAACAGATCTGGACTATTGTCATCCGCAATACCTATCGGCTGGACTCCAAGCGTAATCAGCATGTCGGTGAAGCTGAAATCCATCGTCACGATGCGTTCCGGCGCTTTATCGAGCGTGACGGTTCCGGTCGCATCCTCGACCGTTATTTTACCGCTTCCCGGCGAGGCGGAAAGCGACGCGGACGGCGACGCGCTGCCGGCGGCCGTACCCGCTCCTTTATCGGCCGACTGGCCGCAAGCGGCAAGACTTATGGCAAAAACGAGCATAATCAAAATGCTGAACGTACGTTTCATTCCTTGAAACATGTGATTTCTTCCCCCTGATAATAATAATTATTCTCAGTAGAATTTTAGCCGTATTTTTATTTGCGGAACATATCTAATTCAACGATTCGACATGTTATTTTTTTAGATTTTGGATAGGCTCCTCAAATAATCGGTAGGCGAGCAGCCGACTTCTTGCTTGAACACCCTGCTGAAATGAAAATAGTCCGCGAATCCGGCTCTTTGCGCGATATCCTTGGCGGGCAGCGCGGTTTGCCTGAACATCTCCTTGGCCTTATCGATCCGGATTCCGCGCAAATAGCGGGTCAGCGTCGCTCCGGTCAGCTGCTTGAACAGAACGGTGTAATGTCCCTCGCTCATACCGGCCCGCTGAGCCAGCATCGGAAGGGTCAGCTTCAGCATGTAATGCTCTTGGATATAGGAGACGGTTTCCTCAATCGAAGCGGCGGAAGACTTGTCCACTTGCGTCATCTGCGTTTCGTACAGAAAGATGAACAAGATTCTTTCCATGATCATCCGCTTCCTGACTTGCTGTGCGGCCTCTTCTTCTGCGGTATAAGTATCGATTTCCAAAGTCGTGCGCACAAGCTCGTCCAGCATGTATTTGATTTTCACCTCGCTGTGGGTGCGAAGAGGACCGAATAACGTCCAAATGCTGTTCTCCGGAAGCACGCGGTAGGCGAGAACGATATATTCGGCGTCCTTCGTTCTCGGAACGAGAATTTCGAAAGGACCGTGCTGCGGATGGCAGGCGAACGCTTGCGTCACGACGACAGGCTCAAGCTCCGGCGTTGAGACGGTAACATGGCCTTGGAGGACGACGATCAGCACATGGCGGCTCGCGTTATAATCGATAGTTTGCGATATGCGGCTGGATTCGATCTGCTCGAAGACCGGAATCATAGCGGCGAACTGTTGAAAATTCATGGCGGGGTTTGTCCTTTCCTTCCCGTTAAGCTCTCAACGAACCTTCCAGGTGCCGATAGGTCGTCTTTTTGAACATGAACACATAGTAGAAATTTACCTATTAATGTCCGAGTTTTCAAGGGGAATCTGCTGGATATTTTGGCGGCTGCCCGTGCCTGGCTTTTTGTAAGGGATTCCATGCTCTTGGCTGCCTTTCGATAAGGAGGCTAAGGAATAGCAAATGAAGAGATAGGGAAATATGTCGAATAAAATCGGGGATTAAGCGATCGGCAAAATGCTACGGCCTATGCCTGGCATTTGCGGCGGGAGGACTAATCGGCATGAACGGACTGGAGACCGTCCTGACCATCATCGTGATGAACATCGTGTACGTATCGCTTTTTACGATCCGCATCATACTGGTGATGAAATCGAGAAGGCTGCTCGCTTCCTTCATCAGCATGTTCGAGGTTTTCGCCTATTTGATGGGTTTGAATATCGTACTGAGCAATATCGACAAGCCGTTGAATTTGGCGGCGTATTGCGTTGGCTGGGGGGGAGGCGTTTGGCTCGGCATCAAAATAGAGGAATGGCTCGCGCTCGGCTACTCGACATTGCAGATCGTCGTCGAATCGGACGGAAGCAGTTCATTGCCCGCCCTATTAAGGGAGCGAGGGTTTGGGGTGACGAATTGGCTGGCGGAGGGGAGAGACGGGCCTCGCCTAGTTATGGAGGTGCTGACCAAGCGCAGTTTGGAAAAACATCTCCTGAAGCTGATTCAAGAGATTGCACCTAGAGCTTTCGTCATCTCGTATGAACCGCGTGCTTTTCGCGGCGGCTTTTGGACCAAGCGGCTAAAGCAAGATCAACGTTGATCATCGATACGGGCATGCAAAAACACGCTTATCCGGCATGATTGCGTTTCGATTCGGACAGTCTAAGAAGAGGAAGAAGCAGGGATTCGTAAGGGGCTGAAATCATGATTCGTTTCGAGCATGTCAATAAAACATATGACGACGGATTTGAAGCGCTGAAGGACATCAATCTCGAGTTTGCCAAAGGGGAATTGACCGTCCTCATCGGACCGAGCGGCTGCGGAAAATCGACCTTGATGAAGCATATCAACCGGCTGATTAATCCGACCAAAGGGAAAATTTTCGTCGGAAACCGCGATATTTCCCAGATCGATCCGGTCGCGCTTAGAAGAAGCATCGGGTATGTCATTCAAAATGTCGGCTTGTTCCCGCATATGTCGATCGCCAAAAACGTCGCCGTCGTCCCGAATTTGCTTAAGAGGGACAAGGCTGAGACCGAGCGGAAGGTCGACGAGCTTTTGCATATGGTGAATCTCGATCCGGAGATTTACCGGAGCCGTTATCCGTCCGAATTAAGCGGCGGCCAGCAGCAGCGGGTCGGCGTCATTCGGGCGCTTGCGGCGGAGCCGGACGTCATCTTGTTCGACGAGCCGTTCAGCGCGCTCGATCCGATCAGCAGGGAGCAGCTCCAGGACGAGCTGGTCCGGCTGCAGCAGGAGCTGAAGAAAACGATCGTTTTCGTTACGCACGACATGGACGAAGCGATAAAAATAGCCGATACGATCGTCCTGATGAAGAGCGGCGAAGTGGTGCAGAAGGGGACGCCCGAGCATATTTTACGGCATCCCGCCAATGAATTCGTGAGAAGCTTTATCGGCAAAAAACGGCTGCAGGCGGAAACGGTGGATCTCGACCTCACGGTGGACGAAGTCATGTCCGTGCATCCCGTAACCGCTTCGCCGAACCGCGGCATGGCGGAAGCCGTCATGTTTATGGAGAGGCATCGCGTCGACTCGTTAATTGTCGTGGGCAAAAATAAGGAGCTGCTCGGACATGCTTCCATTTTTCGCGTGCTGAACCGGTACAGTGAGGAAAATATTAAGCTTGCGGACGTGATGCAGCCGTTTGCGCATGTCGTCGAATCCGGATCGTCGATGGCGCTTGCGCTTGCACTGATGAACGAGCATCGTTTGCCGTACGTGCCGGTCGTCCGCGGCGGACAACTCGTAGGATTGGTTACCAAAGGCAGCGTGGTGCGGCATTTGGCCGACGTATACAATCCGGAGGAGAAAAGCTTGGAGGAGCTCGAGGAAGCGGAAAAAGCGAAGGAGCAAGAGGCGGCTGAAGAAGAAACGCAAGCTTGGCAGGAAGGTGGACATGCATGATGGAGTGGTGGATCGGCTATGTGGATTACATCCAAAGCAAGCAGTCCGAAATATGGTCCGCACTGGGCGAGCATATTACGATTTCTTTCTTATCGATTCTGTTTGGCGCGGTCGTGGCGATTCCGATCGGCATAATGCTGGCCGGCAGCCGCAAGGGATGGTTGAACAGTGCGGTCTTCACCATAGCCAACATTTTGCAGACCGTACCCAGTCTCGCTCTGCTGGCCATCTTGATTCCGCTGCTCGGAATCGGCCGGACGCCCGCGATATTCGCCTTGTTTTTGTATTCGCTCATGCCGATCATGCGGAACACTTACTCGGGATTTCGCAGCGTCGATCCGAACGTGCTGGAAGCCGCACGCGGAATGGGATACGGCAGAGCGCAGAGGCTGCTGCAAATCCAGCTTCCGCTTGCTTTTCCCTACATCATGTC
Organism: Paenibacillus contaminans; assembly: GCF_003285015.1. Classification (GTDB taxonomy): domain Bacteria; phylum Bacillota; class Bacilli; order Paenibacillales; family NBRC-103111; genus Paenibacillus_V; species Paenibacillus_V contaminans. The sequence goes on from NZ_QMFB01000006.1 coordinate 207,109, forward strand.
CGGCATTCGGGTAACCACGGTGTATATTATCAGCTGGGCGACGCTTGCGACCCTTATAGGTGCAGGAGGGCTCGGGCAGCTAATTTTTTCCGGGCTGGGGGTAAACAAGAAAGAGCTGATCGTTACCGGAGCTTGCTTGGCCGTGCTTTTGGCGCTCGCTGCGGATTTCATACTGGGAGCGGGCGAGAAATGGGTAACGGCCAAAACAAGAACCGCGCCGGCATCCAATACGGTGTAGTCGCCGGACGGAGGGATAGCCAATGAGAAATCGAATACGCCTGATCGCGCCGGCGATTGCTGCCGTAATCTTGGCTGCTGCATTGTCCGGCTGCGGCGCGGGCAATACGATACGGATCGGCACACAAACCTTTTCCGAGCCGAAAATCATCGCCCACATGTATCGTGCACTTATCGAAGACCGTACCGATCTCAAGGTCAAGGTTATGCCGGATCTTGCGGCAAGTCCCGTCGTGCTTGATGCGATGAAGAACAACGATATCCAGATGGCGACCTTGTACTCGGGCATGCTTTTCGACAACTATTTTCCTTTCGAACCTACGAAGGACCGCCGCAAGGTGCTGGAGCAAGCGCAGACGGGCTTCGACAAGTTTTTCGGTTTAAAGTGGTTCGATTCGTTCGGATTCGAAAACACGTATGCTTTTACGGTGCGCAAGGATTTGGCGGAGCAGCATCGTTTGGAGAAAATTTCGGATGTGAAGCCATTGGCCGGCTCGATGAAGCTGGGGATGGATACGACGTGGCTCGTGCGGGAAAGCGACGGGTATCCGGCCTTCCAGAAGGCGTACGGCATTACGTTCGGCCAGACGTTCCCGATGGAGATCGCGCTCGTCTACAACGCCGTCGCAAGCAAAAGCATGGATATTGTGCTGGCCTATTCGACGGATGCGCGGCTCAAAGAATACGAGCTTACAACGCTCCAGGACGACAAGCAGTTTTTCCCGCCTTACGACGCCTCGCCTGTGATCCGCAAGGACGTGCTCGAGAAATATCCCGAATTAAACGAAATCATCGGCCTACTCGTCGGCAAGATCGATGCGCAAACGATGATCGAGCTGAACTACGAAGTAGACGTTAACAAACGGAACGAGAAAAAAGTCGCGGAGCAGTATCTCAAAAAAATCGGGCTGCTGCAGTAAAGGAGGGATCCCATGGATTTGTTCCTGCGTTATGTCGGCGAGAATTGGACCGATCTGCTCGTACTGACCTTTCAGCATATATCGATGGTGGTGATCGGTCTTCTGCTGGCCTTGGCGGTCGGGATTCCGCTAGGCGTTTTGGCGTCGCGGAGCCGCAGGCTTGCGCCTGTCATTCTTACCGCGGCCAACGTCATTCAGGTGTTTCCAAGTTTGGCGCTGCTCGTGCTCATCATGGTCGTCTTCGGCCTGGGAACCACGACCGTAGTTATCGGGTTGTTCTTGTACTCCTTGCTGCCAATCATCCGCAATACGTATGTAGGGCTGACGCAGGTTAATCCTGCTCTCGTGGAAGCGGGGCGGGGAGTAGGCATGAGCCCGCTGCAAATGATGGTCCAGGTGCAGCTTCCGCTTGCTTTGCCTTTTATGCTGACGGGTATTCGAATTGCGGCGGTCATCGCCATCGGCGTCGCGACGATTGCGCCTTTAGTCGGGGGAGACGGCCTGGGGCGGGAAATTTATTCGGGCATTAACATGAATAATTCCGCCCGTCTGTATGCGGGAGCCATTCCGGCGGCGCTGCTGGCGCTGTTGGCCGATTTGGCCTTGGAACGGCTTCAGCGGGCCGCGAAGATCGGGAAATGACTCGAAAATCGAACGGATCGCTCATGCTTTTATTAGGGAATGATTAGGATATTATCAGGTTTGCCGCCTCTTTGTTGTGTTATTCTTTATTAGGAGCGTCTGCCATGGTGAGGGAATAGCGAATGGGAAGTAACGAAGCCTCCGGCTGTCCAATTTCGGGGGCTTGCCGCGCGCCATGGAAAATGAGAGGCATATTTGTCCTTCCTATTGTCGTATACTAGCATAGGCCTCCGACGTCGTTTACTAGGTTATAAATGACGGTTTTCGCACAAACCATTTCGGAATAAGGGGATATTATGCTCGATTCTATATTCGGCATTTCGATGTTTTCTTTTTTGATCGTCGCGCTGCTGACGCCGTTTTTGATTTGGGGCTTGCGGACGCTAAAGCTCACGCAGCCGATACGGGTAGAGATGTACGCCGATATTCAGGCCAAAAAAGGGACGCCGCTGATGGCGGGGCTTGTCCTGTTTACCGGAGTCGGCACGACGCTGACGGCTCATCCGAGTCCGATGACCGTGTTCCTGTGCGCTGCGTTTTTGCTTTTCGGCGCGGTTGGTTTTATGGACGATTTCAAGAAGGCGGCCTACCAGGATCCGAACGGGATCGCCAGCCGCACGAAGCTGCTGCTTCAGTTTCCGATAACCGGACTTCTGCTGTACGTTTTGTTCGAGGCGTTTGATTTAAGCGCTGATATATCGGTAATCGGCGATTTGCACATCCCGCTTTTTCCGATCGTCTATTTTATCGTGATGACGCTGTTTATCGTAGGCACCGCCAACGCGATCAATTTTACCGACGGTTTGGACGGCTTGCTCATCAATGTTGCGATTCCGAGCTATATGTTTTTCTTCGTCATTTCCGAATCGGTGGAAGTGAAAACCTTCTCGCTTGTCATGGTCGCTTGCCTGCTCGGCTTATTCATTTACAATATTCATCCCGCACGCGCTTTCATGGGGGATACCGGCTCGCTTGCGATCGGCGGCTCGCTGTCATTTCTCGCCATTATCGAGAAGGTGGAAATCTTGATTCCGATATTGTTTTCGGTGTACTTGGCGGAGCAGCTGTCCGTCATGCTTCAGGTGTGGTATTACAAAAAGACGAAGCTGCGCATTTTCAAAATGGCGCCGATCCATTATCACTTCATTTTGAAATACGGCTGGAGCGAAAATAAGCTTGTCGTCATTTTCGGCTTCGTTTCCTGGGCTTCCGCGTTAATCAGCTGGCTGCTTTGGAAGTTCTTGCTGTAAGGTTGTTATACATAAGTTATCGTGCATAAGGTCTGCGTTACCCAATAAAAAGGAGCTAAGCGAACGAATCGCTTGGCTCCTTTGTGTCTATTAGAACGTTTATTACCAGCTCGGAATAATTTTGATTTCGGTGAACATTTGCGGAAGCGCCGAATAGCTCCGGTTAAACGTAAAGATGCGTTTGATTTGATGCGTAATCATCACGACCGCCGTCATCGCTTCGCTTAGCGAAAACTCGAACTGCGGACAGTCGATCAGAAGCTGTCTAGATTCCTTCTCGGTCGTCGAGGAGCCCGGAATGATCATCAGCTTGTCCAAAGCTACGGCTTTGTCGATCGTATTGATGAAAAATTCCGCCTCGGTGTAGCTGCTCGCTTTTTTCAACCATTGATGCGTATCGAATATGACGACGTTCGTCGTGACCAGAAGGCGCTCCATATCGTCCAATTCGTGGAACACGCTGCGTGCCTTCAAGTAATTCGGATCCTCCGGATTCATGAATGCCTTCAGTGCGGTTTCGTCCAAAAAAACGGCTTGATGAAAAGCGTCGTTAAGCATGTCATTCATATCTATAGTCACCATCGTTCATATTGTTTTTGCTGCCGATTAAGGCGTCGAGATGGAAGATCGGATTTTTGTCCAATCGCTCGATCGTCGAGCGTCCCTGATATTGGTTCGGCCTTCCGGCAATGTATTGCTCCAAGGCGTGGTTGACGATCGCATCGACGGAAACGCCGTGCTGATCCGCCAGACGGACGCACTGTTCGTATGTATCCGGCTCGAGCTGGACGCCGTAATCTTGCTCCGACTTGTCGTTCCTATCGGAAATCAACTTGCTGACGGATTTCTCCCATTGCTTCCATTTGGTGCGGATGATCGAATCGGATGCTTTCAAGGCTGCATTCACCCTCTTTCAAAGCTTATTTTATAAATCCCGATATTCTTGAGGGATAGGACGAATAGTATAACATTCGAAGGAGTAGGCCTTTTTCAGTGGGCATCGATCGAAAAATGTCGGTTTTTGCGTAAAAGTTGAGAAAAAAGAAGAATTTGGTAGCGTTTATGCCCCCAGAAAAGGGAGGCCGGCTGAGAATTAGTATACGTAAGCGTGTCAGTAAACCGTTTACGAAAGGGGAACGACTTTATGTTTAAAGGATTCGATCAGCTTTTCGGCGTCGATTTGGGTACGTCGAATACACTAATATACCAGGCAGGCAAAGGAATCGTACTTCAGGAGCCGTCCGTCGTAGCCATACATACGGAAACCGGCAAAATCGCCGCAATCGGTACGGAGGCGGAGGCGATGATCGGCAGGACGCCGGGCAGCTTGGAGGTCGTTCATCCGCTGAAGGACGGGGTAATCGCAAATTTCGACGTCACCTCGGCGATGCTGAAGCATTTTATCGGCAAAATACAAGCGTCCAGACTATTTTTTCGCGGGACACAAATTTGTATCGCCGTTCCATGCGGGATTACGAACGTGCAGCGCCGCGCGGTAGAGGAGACGGTTATTCACAAAGGGGCGCGCAAAGCGATCGTCATCGACGAGCCGTTGGCCGCCGCTTGGGGGGCGGGATTGCCGGTAAACGAACCAACGGGCAGCATGATTCTCGACATCGGCGGAGGGACGAGTCAGGTAGCGGTCATTTCGCTCGGCGGTATTGTCGTCAGCCATGCGGTACGCAGAGGCGGCATGTCGATCGATCAGGATATTATCGAATATGTGAAAAAGGCGTACAGTCTGGAAATCGGTCAGCGGACCGCAGAGGATATCAAAGTTAAAATCGCATCCGCCGTTCTGCCCGAGCAAGACTTGCGGATCGACGTGAAGGGGCGCGATTTGGTGCAAGGCCTTCCTCGCAGCATTTCGCTTTGCGCCGACGAAATATTCGAGCTGCTCGAGCCGTTCCTGACTTCGATCACGGAATCGATTCGCATTACGCTGGAAAAATGTCCGCCCGAGCTGGCGGGGGATCTTATCGAGCGAGGCATCACGCTTTGCGGAGGCGGAGCTTTGCTTCAGGGGCTCAGCCAACGGCTGCAAATGGATACGGGCGTTCCGTTCCACCTGCCTGAGCTGCCGCTTGAATGCACCGTGCTCGGCGTCGGCAAAATGCTCGGCGGAAAAATTCGCTCCGCCTCCTAGCCGTGAGCTGAGGGAGCGTTATCGTGCCTTGCTTCGTTCATGAAATAATACGCATATATGGAGGAATATGGATCATATTCGTCGAATGCATATTGGAACGAATGAAGCGGGAGGTACTTGAGCGATGAGCCACGATTTTAACCTGCAATCGGAATCCGGATTGGACATGCTTTGCCGCGTCAGGGAAATTATCGCGCGTTTGCCCGAAGCGGTAGAAGTTATCGACGGCTTCGGGCACACCTCGTTTCGCGTAAACGGCAAAACATTTGTCATTCTGGGCGAGAGCGAACAAGGCGATGCGTCGATTTCGATCAAGACGGCGAAGACGACGCAGCAATTTTTGCTGCTGCAGGAAGGGAAGTTTTTCAAGACGCCGTATATCGGGCAGCACGGATGGGTATCGCTGCGTTATGCCGAGGAGGACGATTGGCGCGAGTTGGGGGAGCTGATCCGCGAAGGATACGGCTTGAGCGCGCCAAAGCGGCTTTTAAAATTGCTGGCGACCATTGACGGATAACATAATAAACAAAGAGAAATCGCCGTGCAGATGCGCGGCGATTTTTTTTGAAGATTGATAGGGTGTTGGGGGATGCCATGCTTGTCACACCAGAGAGTATGTCCTGTAAACACGTCGGTCTGGTGAAGGTCCGTAAAGCCTTTTTTCGAAAATGCGCGATCACCGAGGAGCTTTCATCGCAGCCTGTGACCGAGGGGCATGAACGTTTATCCTTACGCTGCCAATAAGTCTCCCCGATATGCTGGAGTCCGAAAACGCCCGCTTGGAGCAAGGAATTGAGGCTCGCGTTACGCTGGAGTCCGATTTTACCGGCTTGGAGAACGGATTCATAGATGTCCCGAGCAAAATACCCGCTGCAAGCAGGCGTTTTCGGACTACAGGAGGGGAAAGGCAGCCGTTAGCCGCTGCAAGCAGGCGTTTTCGGACTACAGGAGGGGAAAGGCAGCCGTTAGCCGCTGCAAGCAGGCGTTTTCGGACTACAGGTAGGGAAAGCAAGCCGTTAGCCGCTGCAAGCAGGCGTTTTCGGACTACAGGTGTGGAAATGAAGCCGTACTCGAATTCAAATGGGCTAAATCGGACTGCAGCGCATACAAGCGGCGAGCGAGGATCGGCAATCGGGTAGGAATACCGGCTGAAAGCCCATACCAACTCCCTCCCACACGTATAAACGTGGAGCTACGCACCAAAGGACCGTCCGTGATTTTCGAACGGTCCTTTGGTGCGTTTAAGGAAAATCGCCCATCTGAAATATGACACATGAATGAGTTACCGCATAAAGACTTTTCCTAACTCGCCCGATGAAGCGTGGGATTGACGGTATGCCGATGGCGACATGTTTTTGGAAGACTTGAATACGCGTGTGAAGGTGCGTACATGCTCGAAGCCGACCTCGACGGAAATATCCGTTACGCTCATCGCCGTAGTGACGAGCAGCGAGCATGCTCTCGTAATGCGCAGCGCATGCACGTATTCGACAAAGCTTTTTCCGGTATGCTTCCGAAAGGAGCGGCAAATATGGGAAACGCTTTGGTTAAACGCCGAGGAAAGCTCTTGAAGCGTGAGTATGCCGCAATAATGGAGGTGGACATAACGCAGTATTTTCCAGAACGGATCCGGATACCGGCCGCCCCCGGAATCGCCGGTTTCGGAAGGCATCCGCTGCATGCCGTAACGGAGCACAAGCATGAGCGCCTCCATCAGCTTGGCGCGCACAATCGTATCCTTGCCGAACTCGGAGCCGTTATATTCGGTATGAAGCTCTTGCAGTAACGTTCGGATGCGTCCGAACTGATGCTCGTTCAAATCGAAATATGGCGGAAGCGCATTTTCCTTGCTGAGCAGCAGCCTGCTAAGCTCGGAGTCGTATTCGGAGCCGGACAATACGCTGATATCAAACATGCAGCAGTAAACCTCCAGGGGATCCGAGGCCGAGCTGCGAATTTCGTGCATATGATGCGGAAGCAGGAGCGAGACGGAGCCCTCCCGAATATCGTGCCGGCTCCCGTTAAGAAGCTCATACCCGCTGCCGCGAACCACAAGCATCAGCTCCGCAAAATCATGATGATGCAGCTCCGAGTGCCGGATGCGGTTGATATTGATATAAAACGGCAGCTGTCCTCTGCGCAAATCGACGGCGGCCGCAGCATCTTGATAAACAGGATAGACCGGATAATCGCTCATCGGAATCGCCCCTTAGCAAACTGAAATCGAGTCGACGGAAGTTATTAATGAATATGCGCCTAGGAACGAAAAACGTCAAGTCAATTAATGTCCTTGTACGCTCAATGGATGACCGATAACGCGGCTGCGAATCGTTTACGATGGGCTTGTAGGAATTCAGATTAGCGGGAGGAATGCCAATGAATAAGCTGGCGATCGACGGAGGGACGCCGGTTCGTACGGAGGCTTTCGCTGAATGGCCGGTTTTCGGCGAGCTGGAGGAGCGAATGGTGACGGAGGCGATACGTTCCGGCAAATGGGGCGGAAGCGGGGTTGTCAAAGGAAGCGGGCGGGAGCCGATGCTGCCGCTGTTCGAAAGGAAGTTTGCCGAGCTGCAGGATGCGGAATATGCGGTTAATGTAGTAAACGGGACGGTTGCGATAACGGTTGCTCTGCAGGCAGCCGGCGTTAAGCCGGGAGACGAGGTGATCGTACCCCCTTACACATTCATCGCGACGGCAACTGCGGCGCTTGCTTATGGAGCGATCCCCGTATTCGCCGATATCGAGGAGCATACGCTTATGCTTGATCCAGATAAGGCGGAGCAAGCGATTACGCCGCGGACGAAAGCGGTCATTCCGGTACATTTGGCGGGAGCGTCTGCGGACATGGACCGATTTACCGAGCTTGGTCGCAAATACGGACTGTCCGTCATCGAAGATGCGGCACAAGCGGCCGGCACAGCCTGGAAAGGAAAAGGCGTCGGCAGCCACGGCACAGCCGGCACATTCAGCTTTCAATCGAGCAAAAATTTGAACGCAGGCGAAGGCGGCATTTTATTGACCAACGACAGCGCAGTGTGGGAGCGAGCGTGGTCGATTTGCAACGTAGGTCGGGTGCCGGGCGGAGAATGGTACGGTCATAAGCATCTGGGACAAAATTATCGGATGACGGAGCTGCAGGCCGCTTTGCTGCTTGCGCAGATGACCAGGCTTGAGGAGCAGATGCAGACGAGGGAGCGGAACGCCGCTCTGCTAGACGGGCTGCTGGAGGAAGTGGAAGGGATCGTGCCGCCGTTCCGCGATGAGCGGGTAACGCGTCATGCCAATCATTTGTACATGTTCCGGATCGATCCCGCTTGGACGGACCGCGTTGCGAAGACGGACTTTATTCGCAAGCTGCAGGCCGAAGGCATTCCCGCAAGTGCCGGTTATTTTGCGCTCAACAGGAACGAGGCGATCATCGGGGCGATTCGGGAATGGACGGGGGCGGAGCGAATCGATGCTTGTCCGGTATGCGAGCGGGTGAGCGATAAGGAGGTCGTTTGGCTCGGACAGCAGGTGCTGCTCTCCGACGAGAAGGCGATCCGGGACGTGGCGCTTGCGGTTCGAAAAGTCATTTCCTCTTATTGAAAGAAACAGGCCCTTTTCGATTAGGATATGGATTTTAGTTTTACGTACGGGGAGAGAGACGATGGGACAACTGCAGCTAGGAACCGCCAAAATCGATATAACGCCGGCCAATCCGGTTCCCCTGGCGGGTTTCGCCTCCCGCAGCGGCTCCGGAAGCTTTGCTGCGGTGAAGCAGCCGCTTTTTGCAAGAATCATGGCCTTCCGTCATATCGATGACGATGGGCAAAGGACGACCGCCGTACTGGTTTCGGCGGATCTGATCTGGTGGGGGAGCGAACGGGTTCCCGCTTTAAAAAGACAGATTGCCGAAAAGTGGACTATACGTGAGGACGCGATCCTGCTCCATGCGACTCATACCCATTCGGGGCCGCAAACGAGCGAGTGGTTTTCCTCTTATTTGGGAGAACCCGACCTAGCTTATTTAGACTGGCTCGACGATTTAATCGCGGAAGGGATCGGCAAAGCGTTAAACGATGCGGAGCCGGTCTCGGCGGAGCATGGAAGCGGAACATGCGCGATCGCAATCAACCGCAGGGAAAGAACGATTAAACGAAGGTTGGCGCTTGCCGATCACGAGCTGATTGCCATACAGTATCGCAAGCCGGACGGCACCGTTAAGGCTGTGCTCGTTCATTATGCCTGTCATCCGGTTATATCGCGGGATAATGACGTTTCATCCGAGTTTACCGGCGCTGCCATGCAGCATGTGGAGGAAACGATTGGCGGCGGAGCGGTTGCGGCATACCTGCAAGGAACATGCGGCGACATTAACCCCGGCCGTGAAGGCAAAGTATGCAAAGGCGGCGACGGCAAGGTCAAAGCGCTAGGCCTGATGTTTGCAAGAGATGTTTTGCAGGTGCTCCGGGCGCCGATGAAGCCGCTGAAGGACGCTCCGTTGACCGCTCGCCTCGACATGCTGGACTTGGCTTTGCTGCCGCTTCCGAGCCGGGAAGAGCTTGAAGCCGGCCAAAACGAACAGACCGCGGAAGGGGAATGGAGCCGCAGACTGCTGGAGGAGCCCGGGCGTCTGCTGCGCGGCACGATTACCTTGGAGCTGACGAGGCTGCGGCTTGGGGACGGTATGGAGCTGCTTGGGATGAACGGCGAGATCGTCTCGGCTTACGGGATGTTCGTCAAAAAACTGACCAACGGCTGCATGCTTCCTCTCGGCTATACGAACGGGATGATCGGTTATGTGCCGACGGCCGCTCAGCTGGAGAAAGGCGGATACGAACCTGACGGCTCCAGAACTTATTTTTTGCTGCCCGCAAGGCTGGAGCCGGCTAACGAACGGTTGATTCTGGACCGGTTCGAGCGGATCGCCTCGGAGAGCGGGCTAGTGCGCGGCTTTGATAAGGCAGCCGTGGAGTAATCAGGTTTGCGGTCCTAAGTTTTGGATGAAGTAGCGGGAGCCTTGCTACTTCCTAAACGATGTTCGCCCGCACGTAGTTTGCCATCCATAAGCAGGTGTCCCACAGGTCGGCGACGGGCCGATTCGTGAACGGCAGCGTATGCATATAGCCGGGAGGGCCGAACTCGGGCGTCACCGTCGTATGGGTGAAGCCGCTGCGCCGGCGAAGCTCAACGATTTGACGCCACCATACCGTATGCGCGTCCAGCTCGCGCGCATACTCGGGTGCCGCCGGATGCGGTACCTGCGGCCCTTCCGCGTAGCCGACCCGCGCATGAACGTGCAGCGTCCGCTCGAAGGCTAGCTGCAGCGCTTCGGTCTGATCCTCCAGCAGCGATTCGCATACGCAGCACCAGTGGCTGAAATCCGCCGTGATTTTCAGCTCAGGCAAATCGCGCAGAAGCTGCGCGGTCGTCCAAGGCGTAAACATGGCGCGGCGGCGATGGGTTTCATGCCCGACGGGCACGCCGGCCGACCGCTCGGCTTCAAGCGCTTGCCGGAAAAAGTGCAGCTGCTCTTCATAAGGCATGCAATCGCGCGCGCTGTGCGAAATGACGAGCAGCGGCTTCAAGGCTGCTGCTCGCTCCAATCCGTGCGCGAACGTTTCGGCATGGCTGCCGGAAGACGAAATGAGCGCGATATAATCGAGCTTGTACTCGTCCAAAAGCTCCGCGAATTCCCCTTCATGCTCCGGCGCAGGCACACCCGACTCGACCCCGTCATAACCCGCCTCTGCGATTAAGGCGAAGCTCTCGCGATAGGAGAGCTCCTCCGTTCCCCATAATGATTTGAACATTTTGATTGTCATGGTTCGTATACTCCTTCCGGTGAATCCGTTCTTTTCTATAAATCTGAGAAAGTATATCTCCGGTGATTGTTCGATTTCCCGGTAAACGCGGTCCTTAAGCGTATGCTTACGAAGCCGCTTTCTTCGAAAGCGTTTAGGACGGCGAAGCCGTTTATCCTTGATCTCTCCTGGTTTTAACACACAGATGGATAGGACAATCGTAGCACAGGAAAGAGGGAGGTGTCATTTTCGATTTGTTTCATGTGATAGCTCGCAGCGTGATAAAATTAATTTATATGTTTGATATAAAACATAATATTTTATTTATCGAAAATAATTGGTATGATACTCCCATGAACGAGCAAAGACATTCGTGAGGAGGCGTTTGCATTGAAAGCGAAGGTTACGGGATTGGAAGGTATCGTTGCGGCGGATACGGAGATCGGTTATGTAAACGGAGCAGAGGGGAAGCTTGTGTATCGCGGATATTGGGCGAAGGATTTGGCGATTCGTCATACGTTCGAGGAAGCGGCTTATTTGTTATGGTACGGCGAGCTGCCGGACGATTCCGCTTTGCGGTCGCTCCGAGAGCAGCTTAAAGCGCACAGAATTTTACAGCCGGAGCTGAAAAGGCTGTTGGACGCAATGCCGAAGGGAACGCCGATGATGAATGTTTTGATGGCTGCGGTTGCGTCTCTCGCCGAAGAGGACTCGGAATGGCCGCCTAAAGCCGAACAGGCGATACGTTTGACGGCGCAACTGCCGGCGATCATCGCTTACCGTTACCGTAAGGTGAACGGATTGCCGTGGCTTGAGCCGAACGAGGACTGCGGTCATGCGGACTATTATTTGCAATTGCTGTTCGGACATCGCCCCGCCGAAGCGCATGTCCGGGCGTTAAACGCTTACATGATTCTCGCGATGGAGCATGGCTTGAATGCTTCCACCTTCGCGGCGAGGGTCGTATCCTCGACGGAATCGGATCTGTACGCTGCAGTTTGCGCAGCCATAGGAGCGATGAAAGGTCCGCTTCACGGTGGAGCGCCGTCCGGCGTCATCAAGCTTCTGGAGGATATCGGCGAGAAGGAGCGGGCGGAACCGCATATGCGCGGTAACTTAGAGAAAGGAGAGCGGCTGATGGGCTTCGGGCACCGGATTTACAAAACGCCGGATCCGCGGGCCGAAGCGCTTAGGGACGTAACCGCCGCGCTATCGGGCGACGACCCTTGGCTGGGACTCGCACGGCATGCCGAGCGGACGGCGATCCGTCTGCTTGCCGAGTACAAGCCGGAGCGGAAGCTGCATACGAATGTGGAGTTTTATGCCGCAGCCGTTATGCGCGCAGTCCAAATGCCGCCGCAGCTGTTTACGCCGACATTCACGGCGGCGCGCGTTGTAGGCTGGACCGCTCATATTTTGGAGCAAGCGCAAATCAACCGGATATACCGGCCGCAGTCGGTTTATGTGGGCGCGATGCCTGTCGAGGGCTGATGCGGAATCGGCCGTTCATTCGGATTACTCCAAAAATGCGTCAACCATACCCGCAGAGCGAGCGAAACGATGCCGATCCTGTACGATTCAGCCGGCGGCGCAAGCCTCATTCTCCAGCAAGCTCGCGCAGCATGTCCGGGCCGATCGTCACCGGCTCCCGTCCGAGCTTGTCCAGGTTAAAGCCGTCGACAAGCTCGGACGCCTTCACAGGCTCCGGCCGGTCAAGCAGCCCGCTGAGGAAGGCAAGCCAGCCGATTACCCGCTCGGGGGACGTTCCCGAAGCTCGTATGGCTGCGAGAGCCAGCGATTGATGACGCTTGGAAAGCCGCTGTTTATCCGGCGCATAAAGCAGCGGCACATGCGCAAAGCGGGGCGGCGTATAACCGAGCGCTTCATAGAGAAGCAGCTGTCTTGGGGTGGAATCGAGAAGATCCCGCCCGCGAAGGACGTCGGTTATGTTCATGGCGATGTCATCCACGACGACGGCCAGCTGGTAGCCGATGATGCCGTCGGTCCGTTTGACGATGAAGTCGCCTCCCGCGCCGGCTTCGAAACGGGTCGTACCGGCTGCAAGATCGTCGACAAGGATAGGACGGTTCGGCATAGCGAACCGCAGGGATGGCGCTCTGAGCGCCTTTTTGGCATAACGCTCGGCTTCCGATAAAAATCTGCAATCTCCCGTATAGGCGGGACCCTCCGCATCCAGACCGTGCGGCGCGCTGGCGATCGCCTGCAGCTGGGCGCGACTGCAGAAGCAGGAATACAGATGGCCGTGCTCGGAAAGCCTGGCTATCGCTTCATCGTACATGTAGGCGCGCTCGCTTTGGCTATACGGACCGTAATCGCCTCCGACGTCCGGTCCTTCGTCCCAGTCGAGACCGAGCCAGCGCACATCCTCCATAATTTGCCCGACGTACTCGGGGCGCGATCTCGGCTTGTCGATATCCTCAATGCGCAGAACCATTCGTCCGCCTGTGTGGCGAATTTGCAGCCATGCGAGCAGGGCGGTACGGGCATTGCCGATATGCAATTGTCCGGATGGAGTCGGAGCGAAGCGTCCGCGAACGACGTTTGTTTTCATGACATACAACCTCTTTCGAAAAGATGCGAGAGTCGTAAGTATGGAAAACGAGCAGGGACGATGTCCCTGCTCGAAAGTGTCAAGTTTGAAGTTCGTTTAAAGAATGGCGGAGCTGACGGGATTCGAACCCGCGGTCTCCTGCGTGACAGGCAGGCATGTTAGGCCTCTACACCACAGCTCCACAGTATGCAACTACTTAGTTAGCGTGTCATTCGATTCATTCCTCGTGGACACAAGAGCTATAATAGCATGTACCCAAATAATGTGCAAGCATTATTTGAAAAAAAGTTTTAGATTCCGAGTGTGAACTAACGATTGACAATGAAAAAACGGTTCCACTATTATTATGTTGAACAAAGTTCAGTATATTGAACTTGCTAAGCCTGTTCATCACGTTCTCCCGTCGTCTGGCGCGGCGATTGGCTTAAAAACGTCGGGATTGCCAAAACGCCGGAAACGCTCGAAGAATTCGAGCAGGCGATTTATAAGCTGGCGAATGAGGATCCGGACAAAAACGGCAAAAAGGATACGTACGGCTTCTCCGCATCGGCGCTGCCGATGGTGTACGGCGCATTTGGCTTTTTGCCAGACCGCTGGACCGAGAAGGATGGAAAGCTGGTGTACGGCGCCGTGCAGCCGGAAATCAAAGAAGCGCTTACCTTACTTAATAAGTGGTATAAAGACGGCGTCATCGATCCGGAATTTATTACAGGCGAGAACAACGGCGGGTATTGGGCTCTCTCGCATGCATTCATCAACGGCAGAATCGGCTTGACAGGCTTGGGCGTATTTTATCACTGGAAGCCTCTCTTGTTCGAGGGCGATACCGCTTCGCACGACTATGTGGAAATGAAAAAGGTGAATGCGGCTGCGGCCGACGCAATGACATACGGGATGCCGCCCAAAGGACCGGCAGGCAAAATGGGCGCTCCGCAAGGAAGCATGCTGAACGGCAATTTCGTCTCGTTCGGCAAGCAGCTGGAGAAGGAGCCCGAGAAGCTGGCTAAAGTGCTGGAAGTCATCGATACGATCAGCGCCTCTTCCTATGAGAATTATGTAACGGCGATGTTCGGCCTGGAAGGCGAAGATTGGACGTTTAACGAGGATAAAGCGCCTGTCCTGAAAAACAACCTGACGACGCAGGATTTGGAGAAAATGGGTGCGAACAACGTCATCGAATCGCTGGAGCTGCCTGAGTTTTCCTCCGTGTCGATGTCCAAACGGAATCAATGGGCGAAGGATAACGGCTATGAGAAGGGCGGCATCCGCAATCAGCTGCTGACCGCGCTCCCTTCCCAAGCCAAGTACCAAGCGGAGCTCCAGAAGCTGCAGGATCAGACGTTCATTTCGATCATTGCAGGCGACAAACCGTTGTCCGAATTCGACGAGTTCGTGAAAAAATGGAAAAGCGGCGGCGGCGAGCAAATGGAAAAAGAAGCGAATGAATGGTTTTCGAAGCTGAAAAAATAGTTTGATTTATGATAGGATAAGTCGTGGGAGTATCGATTGGATCGCCTGTGCTGCTCCAAGGATGCTCCCGCCCTTGTTTGACATAAGAAACCGGTCGGGAGATGAATCGAATGACGATCAAAGTAGGCATTGCCGGGGCTCGCGGTCTGAGCAATATCGAAGGCTTTCAGGCGATTCCGGATGTAGAAGTAGTCGCCTTGTGCGATTTGCACGAAGGGTTGTTGAAGGAGCAATCCGCTCGCTTCAATATTCCCCGGACTTACCGCATCTACGAGGACATGCTGGAATCCGATCTGGACGCCGTCGTCGTAGCTACGCCGATGCAAGTGCACTTTCAGCAGACGGTGCAAGCGCTTGAGGCGGGAAAACACGTCATGTCCGAGGTTACCGCCGGCGTGACGATGGACGAGCTGTGGTGGCTGAAGGAAGCGGCGGAGCGCAGCGGCAAGGTGTATATGATGGCCGAAAACTACTGTTATATCCCGCAAAATCAGCAAATTGCCGAGATGGTGCGCCAAGGGCTTTTCGGAGACATTTACTTCGGAGAAGGCGAGTATTTGCACGATATCAAGCATCTGGCAAGCGGTTACAATCGCCAAGTGCCGGGAGATCAAACAGGCGCTTCCAAAACGTCCTGGCGAAATTACTGGCAGCTGGGCAAGAGAGGCTCCTTTTACCCGACGCACAGTCTCGGACCAGTCATGCAATGGTTCGAAGGAGACCGGATCAAATCGGTGTCCACCTTCGGAACAGGATGGCATACCGCGCCGCAATTCCGGCAGGAAGATACCACAATTACGCTATGCCAGCTGGAAAGCGGCAAGCTGATCAAGCTTCGTCTCGATTGCATTTCGAACCGGCCTCATAATGCCGCTTATTATACGCTTCAAGGAACGAAGGGATGTTATGAAGCGCCCAGAGGGCTTGGCGACGAGCACAAAATTTATTTGAAGTCGGAAGGCGATCATTCGGACAGCGCTGCATGGCGCCCGCTTTCGGATTTCCGCGAGTATTTGCCCAAACGCTACAGAGAGGCGAGCGAGGAGCAAAAAAGCGCCGGTCACTACGGCGGCGATTTCTTCATCGTTCAGGATTTCATCGATGCGGTAAGGAACGGCACCAAGCCGCCTATCGACGTCTATGACGCATGCGAATGGACGGCGGTTGCGTTATTGTCGGAGCTTTCGGTCATGAACGGCGGAAGGCAGATGGAAATGCCGGATTTCCGCAAGGCGGGCGGGTATAAGGACCAAGTGATTAAATTATAAGTGCAGGCCGCAAATAACCGGTCTATTGTGTTCATGATCCAAAAGGCTGCCCCAGAACGCTACTCTCTGGTGTGGGGCTGTTTCAAAATATAAAAAAGCTTCCAAATCCACAGCGAAGGCGGGGATGGAAGCTTTTTTGTTTGCTAATTTAGCACGTTATGCGAAGCGCGAAACCGTGAAAACGAACCCTATTACCTGCAGATTTTCCATCTATTCGGTTCAAAATCCGAGATTTTAGAAAAATAGATGCAGCTTTACCAAGTTGCCGCAAACCGTCAAGAGAGGAGGGGGCTTTTGGGACAGCTCCCTCGCACTTAGTAATAGGTATAATACCTGTACCGTCGTTGACTAAACGCGGCTGACCGAGCTCAATCGCGCTGAAGCAGCGATGCGCCTGCGATGCCGGGGTTCGTCATCTCGTAAGGATCGAGAATGAGGTTCAGCTCTTCTTCGCTCAGCACATTGTATTTCAGGCAGAGATCGCGAACAGGCTGGCCGGTTTCGATCGCTTCGCGGGCGATTCGGGCGACAACCTCATAACCGAGATGCGGGTTGAGCGCGGTAATGACGCCTACGCTTTTCTCCACATACTCCCTGCAGCGGTCCACGTTTGCTTCGATGCCGTCCAAGCAGTGCGTACGGAATACGCGGAACGCTTCATTCATCATGCTGAGCGATTGCAGCAGGTTGAAGACGAGAACGGGCTCCATGACGTTCAGCTCCAGCTGTCCGGCTTCCGACGCCAAACATATCGTATGGTCGTTACCGATGACTTGGAACGCTACCTGGTTGACGACTTCGCACATGACCGGATTGACTTTGCCGGGCATGATCGACGAGCCGGGCTGACGGGAAGGCAGGCTGATTTCTCCGAAGCCGGCACGCGGGCCGGAAGCCAGCAATCTGAGATCGTTCGCGATTTTCGAAAGGTTGATCATGCATACTTTAAGCGCTGCGGACACTTCGGTATAGGCGTCCGTATTTTGCGTGGCGTCGACGAGATGCTCGGCGCCTTGGAGGGGCATTCCGCTGTATGCGGACAGCAGCTGGACTACGCGTTCGATATAGCGCGGATCGGCATTTAATCCGGTACCGACAGCGGTCGCACCCATGTTCACTTCGTATAGATGCTCGCGTGTAGCCGAAATACGTTTGATATCGCGCGCGAATACGCGGCTGTATGCGGCGAACTCTTGTCCGAGCCGAATCGGTACGCCGTCCTGCAAGTGCGTGCGTCCCATTTTGATAACGCCGTCAAACTCCACCGCTTTCCGTTTGAAGCTTTCATGCAAATCGCTCATCGTCGCCAGCAGCTTGTCGAGCAGCGACAGGGAAGCGATGTGAATAGCCGTCGGAAAAGCGTCATTCGTCGATTGCGCCATGTTTACATGCGTGTTGGGGCTAACCTTGAAGTAGTCGCCTTTAACGCCGCCCAGCAGCTCGATCGCACGGTTGGCGATCACTTCGTTCGCGTTCATATTAATCGATGTGCCGGCACCGCCCTGAATCGGGTCGACAATAAATTGGTCGTGCCACTTGCCGTTCATCAATTCATCGGCTGCTTGAACGATCGCATTGCCGATTTGCGGGTTTAACTGCTTGATTTCCATATTGGCTTGAGCGGCGGCCTTCTTCACTGTTGCGATCGCCACAATAAGCTCGCGGTGAATTCTGTAGCCCGTAATCGGGAAATTTTCTACGGCGCGGAGCGTTTGAATACCGTAGTATGCGTCGATCGGCACCTCTTTTTCTCCCAGAAAATCCTTCTCAATGCGAGCTGCTTGCGCGGTTGTCATGATCGGTCTCCTCCGTTATCGATGCGGTGGGCGGCGGTTATGCCGTTACCGCTTTATTGTCGTTCCGGATCGGTTTCATGGGCGTACGGCTTCGACGGATGAAACGCCGGAACGTTTGCTTCTACACTCTGATGTTACCATAAGTACGGGCATAATCGTACTTTGCGACAAATAAAGGCTGGAGAATTGCGAACAGCATTTATAAGGAGGTTCGAAGGATGGCGGGAATACTCAAAGTAATCGGAGGATATGTCGCAATATTGCACTATTGTATGTCTTCATTTTTCAATAGATACGTCTATGCAGTTGTGCTACTATTTGTTTAAGTCATCATTTTGCACTTTGCTTTTTTTCGAAGAAATCACGCGGAAATATGCAAGAGTTTGCCGCATAAGAAGCTGAGTTTCAATTATTAGAGACGAATAAGGAGAGAAGAAAATGATTAAAATCGGAAAAATCAGCTATTGGCACGTCCATGCGAAGGATTATACGAAGCAAGCGCTCGACCACCCTGCTGCGCAAATTGCGGCGGTATGGGATGAAATCCCCGAACGCGGCCGCAGGGAAGCGGAAGCGCTGGGCGTGCCGTTTTATGAAAAACTTGAGGATATGCTGGAAAATGCGGACATAAACGGCGTCATCAACGACGCGCCGACCGATATGCACCGCGATGTGCTGGTTGCAGCGGCGAAGGCGGGAAAACATATTTTCACGGAGAAGGTTGTTGCTCCTACCGTTAAGGAATGCGAGGAAGTTTTGTCTGCGGTACGCAAATCGGGAGTCAAGCTGACCGTCTCGCTGCCGAGGCTGAATCACGGATATACGCTCGCCGTGCAGGAAATTTTGAAGCAAGGGATTCTTGGCGATGTGACGCTCGTCCGCACCCGGCTTTCGCATGGCGGCGCTTTGCCTACCGAAAGCTCGCCGAACGGCTGGCTTCCGGCTCATTTTTTCAGCGCGGCGCAATGCGGCGGCGGGGCGATGATCGATCTCGGCTGTCATCCGATGTATTTGGCGCGGTTGTTCCTCGGCGGTTTGCCCGATTCCGTCAGCGCTTCCTACGGTTATGTGACGGGCCGCGAGGTGGAAGACAATGCGGTTTCGGTGCTGAGCTATCCGAATGGCGCCATGGCGATCGTCGAAGCGGGGTTCGTCAACTCGCAATCGCCATTCGTCATCGAGGTGCACGGAACTGCCGGAAGCTTGCTTTACTCGACGCACGACAACAAAATGCTTGTTAGGACCTCCAAGTCGGGTGTGACAGGAAGCAGCGAATGGACCGAAATCGAGCCGATTCCGCAGGACCGCGAATCCGCTTTCGATCAATGGATCGGCCATATTCAAGAAAATACGGCTGCTCAGGAAAATATCGCTTTGGCGCTCGATCTTACGAGGCTGATGGAAGCGTCGAACATATCCGCACGCGACGGCAGGCCGGTAAAGCTTAGCGAGCTTATATAAGCAGGGGCGGCATGAGACCGTCGTCATCCGGGTACAAGCCGTTTCCTTTCGAGCTGATGCTGGAGCAGCCGCATGCGCTCGATAAGCTGGATATCCGATTTCGCTGGGGGAATTACGGCGTTAATGTGTTGAAGTTTCATTTAACGACGTTCGCGCCCGGCAAGGTAGTCGATTATCACAAGCATTCGGAATATGAGCTTCATTATATTCCGCGCGGCAAAGGGACGCTGCTTCTGGAAGGCAGCGTTCATCCCTTGTCGGCCGGCATGATGTATGTGACCGGACCGAATGTGCTGCACAGGCAAGAAGCGGATCCGAACGAGGCGATGGATGAGCTTTGCTTGCATGTCGATCTGGTCCGGTTGTCCGGCAAGTCCGGCGATACGGAGCGGGAGGATGAGTGGGGCGACGCTTTGGAATGTGCGGAAGCGGAGCTTTGCGTCGGCATGCTCTCGCAGTTTACGGCAGTGCCGGCGACGGACCGGCATGACGCGATGCAGATGTTTTTAACGGCTTATCGAGCTTGGTACGAAGGGATGCCGGGACTTTATACGGTCCTGAAGCAATCGGTTATCCAAATTTTGCTGCGGACGATCAGCGCCCAAACGAAGCTTTCGCCGAAAGTGGATCTTCCTTCTCGCGACATGTATCGCCACCGTTACCAGCTCGCCGTTCAGTTCATCCATGACAACTACATGATGCCGCTAATGGTCGAGCATGTCGCGGAACGGGTTCAGATCAGCGTCCGGCAGCTGCAGCGCGTCTTTCGCAGCCAGACGGGCGATACGTTCGGCGATTACCTGGAGCGGTACCGGCTTACGCAAATATGCCGTCAGCTGGAGCGCTCCGGCAGCTCGATTCAGCGAATCGCCGCCGATTGCGGTTTTTCGAGCGCCAACTATTTGCATCATGTGTTCAAAAAAAGCTTCGGCATCACGCCTCAAGAGTACCGCGAACGCCATCGCAGCAGCGGGACATCCGCAGAATCGGGCTAACGCTTCGAAAAGCGTATCCTGTATATGGCACTATGAAAGCCGCATATAACGAAGGAGCTTCCTGTGAGTCGGGAGGCTCCTTTTTGTGCAAATATAGGAGACCCTAATTTGTGAAAAACGGCGGATGGAGAAATTTAACGGAACGAGTTGCCCCTATTTTTGTGAAAAAGCCGAATTTGGTGCTAAAATGGTAAAATAAGCGCGCTGGCAGCCGCTAGATTTTAAAAAGGTGGATTTTCGCCGAAATAAGCGCAGTGAGGACCGTTAGAAGTTTGGAGGTCGAACGGTCCTTGATTGATTGGAGTCGGTTTGGAAAAGACGTAACGGGAAAGCAGTAAAGGAGAGAAGAGGTAGTGGGTTGGGAGGGCTACAAAGGAGCTTCGCTATGGGCCGCCTTTGAAATCGTGTGATACCCGCAAAACCAATTCCAGATCACACGATTTCAAGAGCGGTTGAAAGCTCAAAACCACTACCTCTCACACGCGCAAACGTATAGCCGAGCACCAAAGGACCGTCCGTGATTTCCGGACGGTTTTTCTTATTATATTGAACGTTCCCACTTAATTGAATGTGATGTCTCACGGGCAAACGGAATGATTGTACGATCGGTCAACAAATCGGCGATACATGCAAACGAGTTCGCCGGGCTAAATAAGGATGGCATTTGTTTCTAGCAAACTTTATACTGATTTTATCCGACTTTCATTTAGCAGGGAGCGTAGAACGATGAACGAGCTGGCGAAAACATTTTACGAGAAGCTGCAAGCGAACGGTCCTGTATCCGTCGTAACGCTAGGAGACAGCTGGACATACGGCAGCGTGGCGGATGGATGGCATGAAGCGAAAGCCGCCGGTATGGACAGAGAACTCATTCACGGCTCATGGGCGATGCAGCTGCGACGTACCGTACAAGAAAGAAACCGTTCCTCGTCAGTCGTCAATAGCGGACAGGGCGGATGGACGGCCAAACAGGGCTTGGAGGCATTCGACAGGCTTGTTGCGGAGTTTCGTCCCGATCTGGTCGTTCTCAATTTCGGGATTAACGATTGGCGCAAAAACGTGCCGCTCGACGACTATCGGAGCGACATGGAGACGATTATCGATCGTGCGGAAGCGTTAGGCGCGGCATGTCTGCTGTGGACAAGCGGGCCGGTATCGCTCGCGGGCGAACAAGATTTCGGATGGGGCGAGCCTCTGGATCCGCAAAATTACGAGCATCGGTTTAACGCGTACAACGATACGATTAAGGCGATTGCCGCCGATCGCGGCTTGCCGCTCGCAGACGCCGAGCGCATCATTTGGGAGGAGTGGCATGCCGGGACGGATTTGTCCGGCTGGTTTTATGATGCCTTTCATTTTAAACAGGAAGGCCACGACCGGATCCACGATGCGATTGCGAGAAAACTCGGTTTACTCGGGTAGTTTTGCAATCAGGCGAACGTTTGTGCTACAGTTGAAAAGGACGATGTGAGAAGCATCGGCCCTGCTACAATCGTCGAAGCGTGAAAACCGCGCGGATGACTACTACGACACGAAAGAGGCGATCCCTTTTGGCAGCACATATCGCAGATAAGACGGTTTTGGCGAACGGCGTCCAAATGCCCTGGTTCGGGCTCGGCGTATGGCGCGTTCAGGAAGGCAACGAGGTGGTTGACGCAGTAAAAGCGGCTCTCCGGAACGGCTACCGCAGCATCGATACGGCAGCGGTTTACGGCAACGAAGAAGGTGTCGGACAAGCCATTCGTGAAAGCGGCGTCGATCGCAACGAGCTGTTCGTAACGACGAAGGTATGGAATGCGGACCAAGGCTATGATTCTACGCTGCAAGCGTTTGAAGAAAGCCGGCGCAAGCTCGGGCTCGACATGATCGACTTATACCTTATTCACTGGCCGGTGAAAGGCAAATATAAAGAAACTTGGCGTGCTCTCGAGAAGCTGTACAAAGACGGCGCCGTACGCGCGATCGGAGTCAGCAATTTCCATGTTCATCATTTGAAGGACGTCATGGACGGTGCGGAAATCAAACCGATGGTCGATCAGGTGGAATTTCATCCGATGCTCGCACAGCCGGAGCTGCGGGCGTTCAGCAAGGAGAACGGCATTCAACTTGAGGCATGGAGCCCGCTTATGCAGGGACGGCTCGACAATCCCGTTCTGCTCGAGCTGGCCGGCAAACACGGAAAATCTCCCGCCCAAATCGTACTGCGCTGGGATTTGCAGCACGGCGTCGTGACGATTCCCAAATCGATTCAGGAGCATCGGATCCGGGAGAACGCCGATATTTTCAATTTCGAGCTGTCGGCTGCGGATATGGAAGCGATCGATGCGCTAAACCGCAATGAGCGTATAGGGGCGGACCCAGACAATTTTAATTTTTAATTTTCCGATTTCGTTTTGCCGCAAGACGGTCCGTTGAGACCGTCTTTTTTCATTGCCTATGCCGATCAGCCGTTTCTATCAAGTGCCGTTTTCATAGATTATAATAGCGAGCTTATGGGGAGCTTCGCCAGAGGGGGGATTCTATGAAAACGGCAGTATATGGGTACTCGATCATCGCCTGCACGAAACGGTCCGCTTTTATGCTGAACCTGTTCGGTAATTTCAGCAGGCAGAAGTGGCGTCATAAGGAACTCATTATTATCCTGAACAAGGATAGTATGAACATAAAGCGGTACCGGCAATTGGCCAAAAAGTACAGAAACGTTTCCGTTTACCAGGTTCCGGAAAAGTATTCGCTGGGCGCATGCCTGAATTTCGGCGTATCAAAGGCGAAATACGGCATTATCGCCAAGTTTGATGATGACGATTATTATGCACCCAACTATTTGCGTGATTGCACGAATGCATTCAAGCGTTCGAAGGCGGGCATTGTCGGAAAACGCGCGCATTTTATGTATTTACAAGGCAAGCGGACGCTGCTGCTTCGCAACGAGCATTCGCAAAACCGGTATGTCAAGACGGTAGCGGGTGCGACGATAACGTTCAAAAAGCATTTGTTTCAACGCTTTCAGTTCCGCGATATGTCGCTCGGCGAGGACGTTCAATTTTGCAAAGACGGCAGGGCGAACGGCACACGTATTTATGCAACGAGCAAGTTTAATTTTGCCGCCATACGTCGCGAGCGTTCCCAGGGACATACATGGAAAGTGTCCTATCGGAGTTTAATGCGAAGAAAACGGACGAAAGTCGTATACAAAGGCGGCGATTACCGGTCTTTCGTCAGCCGATGACAGAGCGTACGTTTTCGAGCTCGAACCGGCGGGTCGGCAAGTCGATTGCGGTCCGTTCGTTGTCCCGGTAAACGTGTCTAAAAACAGTCTTCCGAGCAAAAAGGACAAAGAAAAGCCCCGATCCGCATCTGAAGCGAGAAAGGGGCTTTTTGGCGTGTTGCATTATTTAACTTCAAAATATTTGATCAGCTCGTCAAGCAGCATGTTTGCCGCTTTGTAGCCACCGGCCAAGTTCCATACTACTTGGTCGACTTGAATAACTTTGTTGTTCTTAGCGACGTTCAGGTTTTTGAAGAGCGGGTCGCTCAGCCACTCGTTCGCGACTTTAGCTCCGTCCGTGCTGCCCGGATCGTCGTTCGTAAAGTAGAACATGACGTCCCCATCCATATCCGGAATGCGTTCCTTCGTCAGCTTCTCTACAAACTGGTCTTTATCCTGCGAGGCAGGACGCGCGACTCCGAGCTGGTCCAGGAGAACGCCGGCGAACGTTTGTTTCTGATAAATACGAATGTCGGCAGCCGTGAAGCGGACGATGGATACTTTCGTCGCCGCCTTGGTACCCAGCTTCGCTTTCGTATCCGCAACGCGCTTGTCGAATTCGGCCAATGCCTTTTCGCCTTCGGCTTTCTTATTTACAGCTGTCGTGTAAAGGGCGAAATTGCTCTTCCAGTCGCCCGCAAGATTTTCCGCGAATACGGTCGGCGCGATTTTTTTCAATTGCTCGAATATTTTCTCGTGACGAACTTTGTTTCCGATAATGAGGTCCGGCTTCAAGCTGGCGATCAGTTCGATGTTCGGCTGCGTTTCTTCGCCTAGCGGCGTTACGCCTTGCATTTCCGCCTTAATATGGTCGTACCACGGATCGCCGATCCAAGAGTTTACTGCGCCTACCGGCTTGATGCCGACGGCCAGAAGGGCTTCGGTGCCTTCATTTGTTAGAATAACGACGCGCTGCGGCGTGCCTTTTAATGTTTCTTCGCCCATTGCGTGTTTGATCGTACGCGTTTCGTCAGGCTTAGCCGACGGGCTTGCCGAAGCGCCGGCGCTCGGCTTGACGCTTGGCGAAGGCGAGCTCGCATTGCTGTCGCCGGATTTGCTTCCGCAGCCTGCTGCCGTTAAAATAATAGCGATCATCACTAAGAACATACCAGTCCATTTCAAACGTTGTAGCGTTCGCACGTTTTTCTCTCCCCCAAATCTTAATTATGCAAATGTGCGCACATTTGCAAACGATAATCATTTTCATTGATAATTTAATTACAGATTTTACTGAAAGTCAACAGTTTTATTGAAAATGATTCTCAAACTCGTTGACAATCAAGTATGGCTCCCCCTAAAATGGGGATATTGTTGTTGATCAGGGCTTATTTGATTCAGTGGGTACCGGTTGAACGGCTGGAGAGGGGAGTATACATGGTTGGCTTGTTGGATAGCCGGAATGCCAAACTGCTCGGTTTGGCGGCGGGCGTCATAGTATTAATGGGAGGCATGCTGGCAAGCGTGCTGTTTGGCTTGAAACAGTTCAGTTTGGATATGCTGTGGCAGGCGTACGCCCATTTTAACGGCTCGAATGAACATATTATTATAACGAACACGCGCGTTCCCCGCGCATTGATCGGAGCGGCTGTCGGGGCAAGCTTGGCGATTGCCGGGGCCATCATGCAGGTGCTTACCAAAAACCCGCTCGCATCGCCGTCCGTATTCGGGATCAACGCGGGAGCCGTGCTGTTTCTCGTCATCAGTTTTACGATATTCGGCACGCAGCTCGTTATGAGCCAGATGGTATGGGTAGCTTTTGCCGGCGCAGGGGTCACCGCGGTTTTCGTTTTTTCGCTCGGCTCGCTCGGCCGGGACGGCTTTACGCCGATCAAGCTGACGTTAGCCGGAGCCGCAGTCGCGGCATTTGCCTCTTCGGTTACGTCAGGCATCATGCTGGTGGACAACCGCTCGCTGGATCAAGCGTTGTTTTGGCTGATCGGATCGATCTCCGGCCGCGAGCTCAGTCATTTGGCAGCCGTTATTCCTTATATCGCGATCGGATGGGTCATGGCGATGCTCATGGCTAATTCCTTCAACCTTATGGCGTTGGGCGACGAAGTCGCCAAAGGTTTGGGCCAACGGACGGCGCTCGTTAAAGTCATGTCTTCGGTAATCGTAGTGCTGCTTGCTGGCGGCTCAGTGGCGGTCGCCGGTCCCATTGCGTTTATCGGCGTCATCATCCCGCATTTATGCAGGTATTTAGTCGGTAACGATCACAAATGGCTGCTGCCTTATTGCGCGGTAACCGGC
The DNA here is from genome assembly GCF_003285015.1 of Paenibacillus contaminans. Classification (GTDB taxonomy): domain Bacteria; phylum Bacillota; class Bacilli; order Paenibacillales; family NBRC-103111; genus Paenibacillus_V; species Paenibacillus_V contaminans. Next base: position 233,170 of record NZ_QMFB01000006.1, read on the forward strand.
GCGCTGCTGCTGGTTGGAGCCGATCTGGCCTCGCGCTTTATTCTTATGCCCAAAGAAGTGCCTGTTGGCGTGGCGACGGCGCTGCTCGGCGTTCCATTTCTGATTTCCGTCGCGAGAAGGAGAGCTTATGCCTAAACAAGATACAGCCTCTTACGATATATCGGCAATCGCGGCACGCAAGCGGAAACGCGGCTTGGCCATCCTTCTGCTGTTGACCGCGCTTATGCTCTTGTTCTCGGTCGTCAGCCTGTCGATGGGGAGCATGCGGATTCCGATCGGCAGCGTCATCGGCGTCCTGCTCGGCAAATCGGATCCTACGAACAGTCTCGTCATTTTACAGCTTCGGCTTCCGCGCATTGTCGCGGCGATTTTAATCGGCGCCGCTCTAGCCGTTTCGGGCGCCGTGCTGCAGGGCATGATCCGGAATCCGCTGGCGGCTCCGGACCTGATCGGGGTTACGGGCGGTGCATCCGTCGCAGCCGTTGCTTTCATTACGCTTTCCGCCGGGAAGCTCAGCATCCACTGGCTTCCGCTCGTCGCGATAGCGGGCGCCTTTCTTACAGCAGGCATGAACTATGTGCTGGCTTGGAAAAAGGGCGTTTCGCCCTTGCGGCTTGTCCTGATCGGTATCGGTATCGCGACGGCGATGGGGGCGCTGACGACGTTTCTGCTCATTAGCGGTCCGGCCTATCTGGCATCGCAGGTGTTGAACTGGATGACAGGCAGCATTTACGGAACCGCCTGGAAGCATGTTGCGGCGCTTACGCCGTGGATCGCCGTTTTTATCCCGCTGGCCGTCTACTTCGCCAAAGAACTGAACGTTCAGGCGTTAGGCGAGAGCTTGGCCATCGGACTCGGCAGCCGGATCCAGCGGACGCGGCTGATGCTGCTGTTCATTAGCGTTGCTTTGGCCGGCGCGGCGGTCGGCATTGCAGGAACGATCTCGTTCATCGGCTTGCTGGCTCCGCATATGGCTCGCAGAATAGTAGGGCCTTCGCATGGCATTTTGCTGCCGGTATCCGCCTTGCTCGGCGCATTGATATTACTGGCGGCCGACTTGGCCGGACGTATGCTGTTTCAGCCGCTTGACGTTCCGGCGGGCGTGTTTACCGCAGGCATCGGCGCTCCGTTTTTCCTGTATCTGCTGTTCAAACGGCGTAATTAGGCATTGCAGCAACAAAAAAAGACGCAAGCTCCCATAATCGGGCGGCTTGCGTCTTTCTTATATTTTCGGATTATTTCGCGTTAACCTGCAGCTTGGTGCTGTTCGATTGGGAGATGACTTCGTTCTTGTTGTCTATAACCCGGACGTCGATGTCCACCGCGCCGGCTTTGGCGGTATAATCGGCGGAAAGCTCAGCGCTTATTTCCTTCTCGCTGGAATAGGTCGTCGGCAGCGGTTTTCCGTTCGCATAAACGACGCTGCCGTGCGAGAAGTTTTGGCCTGCAACGGTCAGTTTTAGCTTATTCGAGCCGGCCTCCGCGGATTCGGGCGTCAAACGCTCGATCGACATCGGCCCGTTGCCCAACGTGAATTTCGGATTAACGATCTTATCTTTGAAATCCTTGTAGCCGTGACGTTCTCCGAAAATGATATCGTATTGCAGATATTCGTATTGTTTCATGTCCTCTTCGGAAATATTCATTTGCGCATAATAGTTTTTCGGCGGAATGACCGGCGTCTTCTTCCAAAGATTATGCAAGAAATCGGTATAATACGTTCCCGGCAGCTTGGCTAGATCGAGCACGTACGGGCTAATAAAGGATGGGCTCATATCGAGCGTATCTTTCTGCTCAGGCAAATAGTTGTTCCAAACGATTACCGGCGTGCGGTACATTTTATTCAGGAAATCCGGGTCGTCCTCGCCGCTGATCAGCTTGGTCTCGCGGTATACTTTGTAGTCGTCGCCCAGCGAAGGTAGATGATCGCCGAAGAAAACGAGGATCGTCGGTTCGCTGACGCTGCTGTAGTATTCGACCATCGTCTGAAGCATTTTATCGACGTCGATCAGCCCTTGCGCATAAGTCTCGAGAAAGCCGATCGACTCTTGCGAGACGTCCGCTTTGACATCGATCGTATTTTTCTTGAACTTGCCCGGGTAGTAATGGAAATGATTCTCCATCGTGTTGGCGAAAATAAAGTCCGGACCATCGCTTTTCTTGCTCTCGTTGATAATCATGTTGGCCACTTCGCTGTCGGCGATATAAGGCCCTTCGTAGACCGGATTAAAAAATTCGATGCTCTGATATTTGCCGAAGCCGAAGTTTTTATACACTTTATTGGCGTTAAAGTACCAGTTATGAAACGGGCTGATCGCCGTCGACGTATAGCCTTGTCTGCTCAATATGCTCGCCAGCGAATCGACCTCGTGGTCGATGTACTGGTTGTAGGCGATCGAGCCTTGCGGCAGGAAACGCATCGAGTTGCCCGTAAGCACCTCGAACTCGACGTTCGCCGTTCCGCCTCCGAACTGCGGCGATAAGATCGTGCCGTTCGAATATTTCTTCTGCAGCGCATGGAAGAAAGGAAGCGGGTCGCGGCTGAAAGTAACGCCAGGCAGCTGCGTCGCATCGAAGAACGATTCGCTGAGCACGACGATTACGTTCGGCTTAACGCCGTTTTCCGCATTTCCCATGGCCGGCTTAGACGCTTGATTTACGATTTGATCGATCTTAGCGCTGTCATAATCGCTCATTTGCTTCACGAATAAGTATTCGAGATTCATATAAGTCGAAAGCGCGAAGCCGTTCGTCTTTATGTTGTCCGTCTGGTTCCAAGGCATATTGCCGATTCCGAACAAAGTGCGTTTGACGTCTACCGGCTTGTCCGCATATATGACCGCTAGCAGGACTACGGCGGCGACGGCGACCGCAGCGCGTTCCTTCCAGAACGCTTTGGCGCGAAGCTTGGGCACCTCGCGAAGGATGAGTACGCTGACGACCACGTACGCGACGATTGCGCCGATCACGTTAACGTTGAAAATGTTTTTCACATACTGCGCCATATCCGACGTTTCGCTCGTTAGGACAAAATCCCACGGCAGCAAGGGGACGCCTAGTATTTTTTGTTTGGTTCCGCTGATTAAACCGAGTACGAGCAGCGGTACCGAAGCGATCCAGTATGCAAGCTTAATGCGGCCGAGCAGTGCGATAAACGCCATCAGCAGCCCGAATACGAGCAGACTGTTAAACAGCAGTTGACCGATGTTGCCGAAGCACCATGATAATGTAGCGCCCAATTGCCCGCGGCTCAACCACTCCATTAAAAATACCAACCAAACCGACAATACGATAATGGCATATCTCTGTTTGCCGTAGCGGCCTATCGACCCCAGTATTCCCATCTTCCTATCTCCCATTAACTATAGAATGTATGCCATTTATTAATAGACCGTAAACGCCGTATTAACGGAATGTAAACGATCTAAGTCATTATATCACGACGAACGACTGCTCAAAAGAAGCAATTACATGAAATGAAGGCTTTGGCCGGAGTAGGTCGGAAGACCGATGCAAAATGCTATGAATAGACCAGAAAAAGTAATGGCGCTCCCCTATGAATGAAACGGGCGTTTGCCTAAAATGAAGAGCATACCCGATAGAGCCGCGCGTCAAACCGCTTCAATCGTCGGGGGGACGCATACGCAGAACGACATAGACAATAGACAAAGGGGGAATACGATGCAGCAGCATGCGACCCAGCTTGACCGGCCGGAACCGACGAAGAAGAAGGCATACAGACGTCTTTGGGCCGACATCCGTAAAGATTGGGATCTTTATCTCGCCCTTGTCCCGGGCATTCTTTTCTTGCTTCTTTTTAAGTACACGCCGATGTACGGCCTCGTGATCGCGTTTAAGGACTTCAACATATTCGAAGGAGTGGCGGCCAGCCCTTGGGTAGGTCTCGACAATTTCAAGCGGCTGTTTACGTCGCCTGATTTCTTGCATGTGTTCAAAAATACGGTGATCATATCGGCTTACAAAGTACTCTTTTTGTTTCCTCTGCCGATCGTCGTAGCGATTTTGATGAACGAGTTAAGGAAGATGATTTTCAAACGTACCGTTCAGACAATCATCTATCTTCCGCATTTTTTGTCTTGGGTTATCATCAGCGGCTTGTTTATCGACCTGCTCTCCACGAACGGAGGCTTCATCAACAAAATCATAATCGCTATGGGCGGCAAGCCGATCGCCTTCTTCCTCGATAACGAAGTGTTCCGATCCTTGCTCGTTGCGACCGCCGGATGGAAGGAAACCGGGTGGAGCACGATCGTATATTTGGCTGCTCTGGCGGGCATCGATCCGCAGCTGTACGAAGCGGCCAAAATCGACGGCGCAGGCAAATGGAAGCAAACGCTGCACATTACGCTTCCTGGCATGATTCCGGTTATTTTGCTCATGCTCATTTTACGGCTCGGTACGATACTCGAAGCCGGCACGGAACAAATTCTCGTAATGTACAACCCTAGCGTGTATAGCGTCTCGGACGTTATCGGAACTTACGTATACCGAACCGGGCTTGGTGAACAGAATTACAGCTTCTCAACCGCAGTCGGCTTGTTCGACTCCATTATCGCCTTTTTCCTGATCGTTACCGGCAATGCCTTGAGCAGCAAGTTTTTGAAACGGGGAATTTGGTAGGCCGGGAAGCGAAGAGAGCGAACAATCGCATAGGGAGGAAACGATATGAATCAACAAACGGCGCAAACGGCGGGAAGGCAGGTGAAGCCTGCCAACTCGATCCGGATGTCGTTCGGCGAAAAGCTGTTTACCGTATTCAACTATACGTTTTTTACGCTAATGGCGTTTACGACCGTGTTCCCGTTCCTGAACCTGATCGCCAAATCGCTCAGCAGCGAGAAAGCGGTCATCTCGGGAATCGTCAATATTATCCCGGTCGATCTGCAATTCGGCACTTACAAGTACGTGATCCAAAACTCGATGTTCCTGAACTCGATGAAAGTTTCCTTGACCGTAACCGTTCTTGGAACGCTGCTGTCGCTGCTCATGACGACGATAGCCGCTTATCCGCTTTCCAAACCGCGGCTGCGGGCACGCAAATTTTTCATCCTCATGTACGTTTTTACGATGCTGTTCAGCGGCGGACTCATTCCGACTTATTTACTTATGTCCGACCTGCATTTGCTGAATAAGCTGCCGGTGCTGTTCCTGCCGGCCATGGTTAATGTTTACAACATGCTGATCATCAAAAACTTTTTTGAAGGGCTGCCGGACAGCCTGGAGGAATCGGCCAAAATCGACGGAGCCAGCAACCTGCGGATCTTGTTCAGCATCACGATTCCGTTGTCGCTTCCGGTGCTTGCCACGATCGCGCTGTTCTTCGCCGTACAGTTCTGGAACGACTATTTCCATGCACTGATCTATATCAACTCGCCGGAGCTTAAGCCGATGCAGCTTTATTTGAAGGAATTGTTCGTCAGCTCGAGCGACGCATTTTTGCGAGAGAACGTCGACGCATCGATGAACGTGTCGCCGCAGTCCATCCAGGCCGCATCGATTATGCTAGGCACGCTGCCGATTCTGGTCGTGTATCCGTTCCTCCAAAAATACTTCGTGAAAGGCACGCTGACGGGCTCGGTCAAAGAGTAACGTTTACGTCCTGTCCGCCTGCATACTGCATGAATTCATTAAAGGTGGTGGTTGATGGGAGCACAAGCCCGATAGGAAACGACAACCTGCATACTTAGCATGACAATACAAAGGGAGGTTATTACATCCATGTTTAAAAAAACAGTAACCGTTCTATCCATCTCCGTTTTGTCCGCATCGTTGGCCGCTTGCGGCAGCGGCGACTCCAAGTCGTCAAGCGGCTCGCCGTCACCGTCCGGCAGCGCCAGCAGCTCGCCTGAGGCGAACAAGCCGAAGCCGCAGCTTCGCGTTCTGAATCAATACGCGCAATTCGATCCGAATACGGATCCGGTAGGACAATATTTGAAGGAAAAAACCGGCTACGACGTAAAATACGATATGCTGCCCGTCGAGAATGCGGACGAGAAGCTGAACTTGCTCATGAACGGCAAAGAGCCTTATGACATCATGAAGCTGAGCAAAAACCAGTTCGAGAAACTCGCCGCTGCAGGCGCCTTGGAGCCGCTGGACGATCTGATCGCCAAATACGGCAAAAACATGAAAGAGGTTATCGGGAAGGATTCTTGGGACGGTGCGATGCTAAACGGCAAAACGTACGCGATTCCGGAAGGCGGCTCGAGCCTGGGCGTCAACTCGGCGTTCATCGTCCGTCAAGACTGGATCGATGAGCTCGGCCTGAAAATGCCGAACAATCTTGACGAGCTGTACACGATGCTGAAGACGATCAAAGAGAAGAAAAACGTCATTCCGCTTACGGGCGGCAAGGATCCGATCGTGCAGGAAATCGCAACCGTTTTCGGACTTCGCGTTATGGGAGCTCCATGGAACACATGGAAAGAAGTTGACGGCAAAATCATTCACGTCGCGGAAGATCCTGCAATGAAAGAATACATCGCTTATATGAAGAAACTGTACAATGAGGGCTTGATCGATTCCGAATGGGCGATTAACCAATCGAACAAATTGATCGAGAAATTTACGAGCGGCAAAGCGGCCATGTTCAAAATGAACTGGGCGAACGCGCAAACGGTAACCGAAGCGCTCGCGAAAAACTTCCCTGACGCCAAAATGGGCATCGTTCCTTTCCTCCAAGACAAAGAAGGCAAAAGGACTGCTGTAGGAAGCGGCGGCATTTCCTGGTACATCGCGGTTCCGAAATGGGCTCCTAACAAAGAAGAGGCGCTCAAGTTTATGGATCTGAAGCTGGACAAGGATATTTTCAAAGGGCTTGCAATCGGTCAAGAAGGCGTTCACCATACGGTCAAAGACGGCAAATACTATCCGATCCTCCCGATCTTCAACGAGAAGTGGAACAACGGCTCCTACTTCATTACCGGCGTGGACGAGAAAATGTATCCGATCTACTGGCAGGCGCGCGTACGCAAAAACGAGCACGTGCAAAAGTACTACGAGACGTATCAAGAGAACGCGAAAGAAAATCTCGTCGGCGATCCGCTCAGATCGGCTCCGCCAATCGACGTCATCTCCAAAAACTCGCAGCGTCTGAACAAGCTGCTTGAGGATACGCTGATCAAAATCATCACCACGCAGGACTCGGTCGATAGCTACGACAAATTCTTGACGCAATGGAAAACGGACGGCGGCGACGAAATGGTCAAAGCGGCCAACGAATGGTACAAAACGGCAGCCAAAAAATAATCGGCTCCCGACATAAACAACATAACCTCAAGGAACGCTTTTACGGCGAACCTTGAGGTTTTTTGTTGCGGTAAGGAGCTGTCGTTTGTTTTTAGGAATTAAGCTTTTGAAGATTTTCTCGATAGTGGGAAGGAGATACGCCTTCCAGCTTCTTGAACGTTTTGCTGAAGTACAAAGGATTCTCGAAGCTTAATTCAAAAGCGATATCTTGAACGGTCTTATCGGTTTCCCGAAGCAAATATTTCGCCCGCTGTATACGAAGCTGCTGCAAATACAAGTTAATCGTTATGCCCGAATATTTCTTGAAAATGTTGCACAGATATTCATATTTCCGGTCCAGCATTTTTTCGATCGAAGCGGCTGTGCACTCCAGCATATAGCTTTCGTTCAAGATTTCCACAAGCCGTTTGTATGTAACGATAGATGCGGGCAAATAGATGTCGCTCAAGACGTTCTCAAGTAAATCTTCAGCGATAATTTCGATTATTTTGGCTATGCTGCGATTTAATCGATATTGGTAATAACCTTTCGGTTTATTGAATTCGTTAACCATAATTTCAAATGTATGCATGCATTCGTATCGGCGAAGCGGACTAAAGAGACGGGGAATGAGGAGCATTCCTGCCTGATCGTTCGTGGAAGTCCGTAAAAAATTTGAACTGGTATGGCAAATCTTAAGCAGAGAGGTTAAATTATCTCCTGTTTCTATCGCTTCAAGTGGCGGGTCGGATGAGAACTGAACCCAAAAGAAGCTGCCGCCGCCGGATTTCCATGCGAAATGATCTTCCCAGGGCAGCAAAAGCAGGCAGTCTCCTACGTTCAGGGTATATTTTTCATTACCTGCTTGCATATATACGGGACCATCCGAAACCATAATCAGTTGATAGTACGGATTAGACCGCGGTAATAAGAAGTTCTGGTTTACGTTGTATAGGCGAGTCCACTTCACGTCTAATCTGGCTAGTCCATTGAGGAAAAAGTAGTCCATTGAAAATGCCGCCCTTTCACACATTCTTCAATCAGCAAACATTAATCCAGGCAATGTTGTTATTCGCGAGAAGGCCTTATACTGAAAACACTTACAATTCTACATAAGAGTCGCATTCCCAGTCAATCGATTCGGCTTGATTGTAAGATGAGTTATAATCAATTGGGAGAATTAGGGAGGTAGCGTTTTGATCAAAAGCGTATTGAATGAACAAGATTATTATCGGAAAGTTTTCGGGGGGTGGCTCGGTAAAAATATCGGCGGCACACTTGGAGGTTATGACGAAGGGAAAACGGAACGGCTTGATTTGACTTTTTACCCTGTAATTCCGGATAAGCCGATTGCGAACGACGATCTTGATTTGCAGCTTGTTTGGCTTCATGCATTGGAGCAATATGGCGCAAGGATCACATCGAAGGAATTGGGTCAGGAATGGGTCGAGCACGTGTTTTTTCCATTTGACGAGTACGGGTATAGCCTCACGAACTTGCGCTATGGATTGCAGGCCCCGTTAAGCGGATCGTTCAACAATCCGTTTACCGATTGCATGGGGTCGCCGATTCGCTCGGAAATATGGGCGATGGTGGCGCCGGGGGCACCTGGAGTGGCGGCCTATTACGCTTATCAGGATGCGATTGTCGATCATGCGGGAGGCGAAGGCGTTTACGGCGAGATGTTTTTCGCAGCGATAGAGAGCGCGGCATTTCTCGAATCGGATAAAGAGCGGCTCATTCAAATCGGCTTGTCTTTTATTCCAGCGGAGTGCCGGATCGCGAATGCGGTTAGCGACATTCTGCATTTCAAGGCAATCGGGAAGTCCTGGATTGAAGCACGGGAATTAATTGTAAGCAAGTATGGGAACTACAACTTTACGGATGCTCCTCAAAACGTCGCATTTACGATACTCGGCTGGATTTACGGCGATAGCTTCGAGGATTGTTTGCTTAAAACGGCTAACTGCGGATACGACACGGACTGTACGGCCGCAACGCTTGGCGCGATATTAGGCATAATAGGCGGAGCGGACAGCATTCCTGAACGATGGGTTAAACCGATCGGCCACAGTGTAGTCGTCAGCCCGCAGATTAAAGGTTTTTCCGTTCCAGCCGATCTGGACGAGCTTACAACGCGCACGCTGCAAATCAGTAAAGAAGTGATCGCGATATGGGATATTCCGGTTGCGATCGAGGGCCAGCATCCTACCCGCATCGAGAAGGATAACTTACTTATCCCAGGAGAATGGAGCGGCGACTACAATCCGCGAGGGCTGCTGGAGCAAAGCGTTAGTGTCAACCGATACTTGCTGCCTGAAGGAGCTGCATTAAATCAAGGCTTGGAAGTTTGTGTAGATTATGGGCCGGAGGGACCGGCGGTCGGATTGATGGAGCGTAAAAAACTGATCATTTCGCTGCGCAACCGATCGAAGGAGTTGTGGGAAGGAAAGCTTGCGCTGGAAGCGCCGGCCGGATGGCGTACGGAAGAAGCTCCATTCTATCAACTTCAGCCAGGCGAAAAACTGGAATGGGAAACGGATGTTGCAACGGGCGGTGACCGGCAGCCGTTCTATGAGCTAACCTTCCGAATCGATCGCTGGCATGACAATTCTTTATGGAATAGCCACAACGTTCGTTTTATATTGATATCTTCAGGCTACTGGAAGCTATGGGGGCCAAGCAGCTCGCAGCATACGGAAGCCGTCGTTCCAGGAAATCGGCTCTCTTTCTCCAAATTGTTAGGAACGGAAGAACCTGGCATGTATATTGCCAAGACCACTCTGATCAATCCGCGCAAGCGCAATGTCAGGTTGATAGTCGGTACCCCGTTTCCGGTTAAAGTGCATTTGAACGGCGAAATCGTACTGGAAGACCATGAGCTACGAGATTTTGTCCCAGGGTATCATCGAAGCTACATGCACAGATTATTCGAGATCGAGCTTGCCGAGGGAGAGCATGTTCTGGAAATTGAAGCCCAAAAGGGGAACGAACCATTGGAGCTGTTTGTCCTGCCTGTGGCATTCACCCGGACGAAGACGCCCGGAGGAAACTATTATTTCACGGATATCTTGTTTGGATCGGGCGATGAGCAGCGGTATACGTCCAGTGTATATGAAAAATAGATAGACGACTCCCAATTTTTTGTTAAGATCAAATAAAACGAAGAGGGGAACATGTGTCTATGAAAAAGATCGGCATATTGAAAGTTATGAAAGTGCTTACAATTTGTGTACTTGTTCTCGTTGTCGCGGCATGCAGCCGTACGACGGAACAGACGAAGCCGCCGGCGCCGGAGTCGAGCGGGACAAAATCGCCGACGCCAGAGCAATCGCAAGAGCCAATTACACTAAGAGTGGGGTGGGTGATTCCGCCGGAAAATAAGGATTGGCCAAAAATGTTCGAAGCGTTCAACAAGAAATTTCCTTGGATCAAAGTGGAGGGCGTTTATGCCGAGAACGGCGAAGACGAATTGATTAAAAGCATTGCGGCGGGACAACCGCTCGATGTGATCTGGAACACTTCGCTGGATCGGGCGATTACAGAAGATCTAATTGAAGATTTAACGCCTTACGCCGAGAAGGACTCGGATTTCAAAAGCTATCCTTATCGTAAAGGATACTTGGATAACTTCAAGAGAGACGGTAAACTGTACGCGCTGAGCCGCGGCAATGACGGATTTTTCATTTTGTACAACAAAAATTTATTGAAGCAGTACGGTTTGGAAAAGCCGAAGCTGGATTGGACGTGGGACGACTTTAGGGCGATGGCCAAGGCGGCTACGAACCCGGGTGCGGGACACTTCGGCGTAGCAAACAGCGTATGGTGGTACAACTTCGTGGCCATGTCTTTACCGATGGCGAACGGACATGCGCCTAATATGGCGGCGATGAATGAGGATTTCTCGAAAAATCTTGCCGACGGATCCGTTCCCGAAGTATTGGATGATTTGAACTTTTTCAACGATTTAATGGTTAACGACGGATCGCTCCTTAATACGAAACGCGCAGCGAAAGCCAAAATTGAAATGAATGCGTTTCATACGGGACAATCGCTATTTTTTACTTCGATCGGTCCCGTACTACCGGGTTTCAAAGCGCAGTTCCCATTCGAATGGGATATTGCCGCGATGCCGAAAGGGACGGCCAAGCAAGTTAATTTCGGCTGGTTGAGTCCGATGTCGATATCGAAAGCCAGCAAGCATAAAGAAGCGGCTTGGGAATTTATCAAATTCTGGGATGCGACCAAAGAAGGCCAGAAAACGTTGTTTCAATTCGGCGGCTCGTTCCCGAATTCCGATGACCCGGAATTGATGGAAGCTTTCGCGAATGCGGAAGTATACCAAGGCTTCGACAAAGAAGTATTAAAGTATACGCCGGGAATTACCCGTTTCGACCCTGCAAGGTTTATCCCTGCGAGCCAAGAAATTTCTAAAGCCTTCACCGATTTCGGAGCAGTCGCCTATGAGGAAGAGATTAGCGCGCATGACTTCTTCCCGTCCAGAATGCAGAAGGTGAACGAAATCCTCCAGAAGAAGCTGGCCAAGTAAAAAATAGGTTTATCAGCTTTGCGCATAAAGGTCGGAGCTCCGGGTAATGCCGGAGCTTGACCGACATAAGGGGGGAGCAACCGTGTCTAAAGTGTCGTTTCATCACATTCATAAACAATACCCCGGGGAGAAGCGGGTAGCCGTAAAAGACTTTCACCTCGAAATTGAGGATGGCGAGTTTTTGGTGCTCGTAGGTCCTTCCGGCTGCGGCAAGTCCACTTTGCTCCGGATGTTGGCCGGCTTGGAGGATATTACGGAAGGAAACATTTATATAGGTGACAGAATTGTCAATTATATATCGTCCAAGGATCGCAATATTGCAATGGTATTCCAGAACTATGCGCTCTATCCGCACATGACCGTATACGAGAATATTGCGTTCAGTCTCAGACTTAGCAAGCTGCATAAAGCCGAAATTCATGAACGGGTGAACCGCGCAGCCAAAGTGTTGGATATCGAATCGCAGCTGCATAAGCTGCCCAAGCAAATGTCCGGCGGACAAAGACAGCGCGTTGCCTTGGGTCGGGCCATTGTCCGGGAACCGGAAGTATTCCTTATGGACGAGCCTTTATCGAATCTCGACGCCAAACTGCGTATTCAAATGAGAGAAGAGATCGGCAAGCTTTACCGCAGGCTGCGTACGACTACGGTATACGTAACGCACGACCAGGTCGAGGCCATGACGATGGGAACGCGTATCGTTGCCATGAAAGACGGCGTCATTCAGCAAGTGGCGAAACCGGAAGAAATTTACAGAAGGCCTGCGAATCTGTTTGTAGCCGGATTTATCGGTTCGCCGCAAATGAATTTCATCGAAGGAACGGTTCGGATACGCGATGGGATAAGTTATTTTGAAACGCGCAAGCATACGCTTCGCATTCCGGACGAACAGAGCGCCGTATTGCGCAGTTACGGGGCCGTCGGCAGGCCGGTTATTCTGGGCATCCGATCGGAAAATCTGCTTTATCGGCATGAAGATTTGGCGAAACCCGAGCTGCAAATGAACCGATTCGAGTCCGTTATTGAAATTAAGGAGCTGCTTGGCTCGGATACTTATCTCTATACGGACAACAAAGAGCAAAGAATCGTTATTCGCGTAGATCCGAATGCCCGCTTCGAAGAAGGGGAACGGATCGTTATTGGCGTCGATATGAACCGGGCGCTCTTCTTCGATAAAAATTCGGAGGCTTTACTATGTTGAAGCGTTGGAAATACGTTAAAGCTGCGCTGCTGGCCTTTATTCTATTATTTTCGTTTACAAGCCCTTTGCCTATTATGACCGTAAAGGGGGATGGTCCGGAGGCAGTCAAACCGCGGCCGGCCGAGAACGTAAACGGGATTCCGACTTACTTGCAGTGGCTGGCGTTGCAGCCGGAAGGCACAAAGGATTCAACCTTGCTGGAACAGCCGCTGATGGTTCCCGCCGAAGACAGTTCGGATATGTCTGATCCGCGCCAGTACGAACGATTGGCGGAAGATGCTGGTGTGCTGTTTAAAGGAGGGGAAGGGTGGATCGAATGGAGCGTGGAACTGCCGGAGGAGGGCTACTACAACATCGGGATTATTTATGATAGCGCAGACGACCATAAGACCGATTTGCGGTTAGGGATTCAAATCGACGGCAAGTCGCCTTATGCGGAGGCCGAACGTCTCGTCCTTAAGCGCAGCTACGCAGTCAGCGTTTATCCGCCGGAACGGGATGAATTCGATAACGATCGCAGGCCGTCTTCCGTCGAGTTGAAAGGCTGGAAAAATGCGCGGCTAACCGATTACGCAGTTGATCCGAGACCTTTAAAGTGGTTTTTTACAAAAGGTACGCACAAGATCCGTCTCCAATCCGACCGGGATGCGATGAAGCTCCAAGGAATTTATTTGGCGTCGCCTCAAGATCCAAGGCAAGCCGATGCGAAAGCGCAGGAAATTGTCCAGTATGCAACTGCTGCTACAGGTGATTGGCTGCAGAAGATTGAAGCCGAACAAATCTCGCTTAAGTCGAATTCGTCGATTCAACTGCAATCGACGGATAGCGCATTGATATCACCGTCGACGGACGGCCATATTCGCTACAACACGATCGGAGGTGACCAGTTCCGAAGAAGCGGGGAATGGATTGAATGGGAATTCAACGTGCCCAAAGACGGCATTTATCATATCGGATTTAAATATTTACAAGCCTATTCCAATAATGCCTATGCTTACAGAACGATTACGATCGACGGTAAATCTCCGTTTAAAGAATTGCAGCAGGTCGGCTTTCCTTACAATTCTTCATGGGACTGGGAAGGATTGACGCTGTCGGACGGTGAGGAGGAACCGTTGCCGTTTCAGCTGACGAAAGGGAAGCATACCATCAGAATGACCGTTACTGCATCACCGGTTATGCCTGTTTACGAAGGATTGCTGCACAATTTGCAGAAGATCGGCAAGCTGGAACAAACGATACGGAAAATTACGGGGAACTTCGAGAAATCGTATTCGACCGGAGGAAATACGGACCTTAACCGGGATTGGGATTTGGAGAAATATATTCCCGGTCTCTACGAGCAAATGACAGTCATTATTAAGGACTTGGATGATTTGTCGGGCATGCTCGCCAATGTTACCGTCGGTCGATCGGATATTGAAAATGCATTTCAATCGGCGGCAAAGGATTTAACAGATTTACGCGATCATCCGCGTACGATCCCGAACCGCTTGAATCTGTTCGCATCGATGCAGAACAACTTGGGAACATGGACATTCCGCATGCTCGATCAACCGCTGCTGCTGGATTATTTGTGGATCGCCGAGCCCGGGGCAAAACTTCCAAAGATTAAAGCCAACTGGTCGCAGCGAACGGGCCATATGCTGGGTAATTTCTTTCGTTCGTTTACGAACGATTTCGAGTATGCGCAAAACAAACCCAATGCGCTAAATGTTTGGGTTAATCGCAATCGGGATTATGTCAACGTGATTCAACAGTTAACGGATGAAACGTTCACAGCCGAAACAGGCATCAAGGTTAATATCAATATTGTGCCGGATCCGCAGCTGCTTATTTTAGGCAATATTTCCGGCAAGCAGCCGGACGTGGCGTTAGGCGTCGATACGGCGATGCCGATTGACTTTGCAACCCGCGGCGCACTGACGGATTTATCCGGGTTTCCCGACTACGATGAAGTTGCCAAGCGCTTCCACCCCGGCGCGCTATCCGTGTTTCATTATGATCGGAAAGACTATGCATTGCCCGAAATACAAGGATTTAACGTTCTGCTTTACCGGACGGATATTATGGAGGAACTCGGGTTAAACACTCCGGATACATGGAATGATGTTCTGCGGATGCTGCCGACGCTGCAGCAAAACGGATTCGATTTTTATATTCCGCCCAAAGACGGATTGCCGTTCCTGTATCAACAGGGCGCTTCCTATTATTCGGCCGACGGCTTGCGCTCCGCGCTTGACAGCGAAGAAGCGCTGCAAGGCTTTGAGCAATGGACGGATATGTTCAACTTATACCAAATGCCGAAGGAAGTGCCGAGCTTCTATAGCCACTTTCGAATCGGCGACATTCCGATTGGCGTCGTCGACTTCAATACATATATGCAAGTTCAATTTGCCGCTCCTGAGCTGGCGGGACGTTGGAAGGTCGCTCCGATTCCCGGCACGAAGCAGGCTGACGGGACGGTTGTGCGCTGGTCCGGCGGCGCTTTGCAGGCCGGGGTCATCTTTCAAAAATCCGGGAAGCAATCGGAGGCTTGGGAATTCTTGAAATGGTGGACATCGACGGACACTCAGCGGCGCTTCGGAACCGACATCGAAGCTTTGTACGGACCGGAGTACCGATGGAATACGGCCAATATGGAGGCCTTCGAACAACTGCCGTGGCCAAAGCAAGACCTTAAACCGATAAGGGAACAGCTTCAATGGTACAAGGAGGTTCCCCAGCTTCCCGGAGGTTACTATACGGGCAGGCATTTGGAAATCGCGTGGAATAAAGTCGTGTTGGAGCGTAAAAATCCGCGTATCGCCATGGAACAAGCGGTCGCCGATATTAATCGGGAAATGGAACGGAAGCAGGTCGAGTTCGGACTGAGAGATCGGAACGGTACGTTGCTGCATACGCTTGATATTCCTCAACTGGTACGACCCTGGAAAGGAGTGGAGCCATGAGTTCCGCTGCATTAATGAAACGGAGATGGCGAGCATTATTGACGACGTTATGGAAGCAGCGGGTTTCCTATCTGTTCATCGCTCCCTTTATGATCTGTTTCACGGTGTTCATCGTTATTCCGATCGTATTGGCAAACGCGCTGGCGTTTTTCTCGTTTGATGCTATATCCATGCCGACCTTTATCGGATGGGATAACTTTTTAGCCATTTTGACGCAGGATCGCATTTTTTTACAAAATGCAATTCCGAATACGTTTAAATTCGCCATTATTGTCGGTCCGCTCGGATATTCTCTATCCTTTTTGCTGGCATGGCTGATCCATCAGCTTCCCAAGCGAATCCGCGATATATTCACGATTGCCATTTACACGCCTTCTTTATCTGCGGGCGTCGCCATGTCGGTCGTATGGCTGGTCATTTTCAACGGCGACCGAATCGGCTACTTGAACAACTTTCTGCTGTCGATCGGTGTCGTGCAGGATCCGCAGTTATGGCTTCAGGATCCGCAATATTTTATGAACATTATGATTATCGTTTCATTGTGGGCGAGTATGGGCGTCGGATTTCTGGCAATGCTGGCAGGCTTGCAAACCGTAAACACGGAACTGTACGAGGCAGGCGCAATAGACGGCATATCGAACAGGCTTCAAGAAATTTATTATATTACGATTCCGGCCATTAAACCGCAAATGCTTTTCGGCGCGATCATGTCGGTCGTCGGAACGCTGAAGGCGGGAGCGATCGGCGCCTTGCTGGCAGGTTCACCGATTACGCCGCAGTATTCCGGGCATCTCATTACGAATCATATCGAAGATTATGCCTTTATCCGTTACGAGCTTGGTTACGCTTCGGCGTTGTCCGTCGTTCTGCTCCTTCTCGTTTACGGAAGCTCCAGGCTGTCGTTCCGGTTATTCTCATCGAAGGGAGAGGAATAAAATGGGACCGAAGCTTGTTCATATTCCGACTTCCAAAGTAGGAAAGCGGAGAATAAGGCTGTCGCTTGCGCGCTGGAAGAAAATCGATTTGTTCCAAGTATTTGCGATGACCGGTCTCACATTATTGGCGATATTCATGTTATTGCCGATCGTATTTATTATGAACCATGCTTTCAAGCCGATCAGCGAATTGTTTTTGTATCCGCCCAGGTTTTGGACAAATCAACCGACGCTGTTCAATTTCCAGCAGCTTCTCCTGAAATCGCAGACGGCAGTTATCCCGTTTTCCCGTTATTTGTTCAACAGTGTGCTTACTACTTTAGTTACGGTTGCAGGAACCATTTTCGTCAGCTCGATGGCGGCATACGCATTTGCCAAACAAAGATTCATCGGCAGGGAACTGTTTTTTTCCTTTACGATTGTCGCGCTTATGTTCGCCCCCGAGACCGTTGCCATACCGCGTTATTTGGTTATCGCCAACTTGGGCATTATGGATACTTTTCTCGTTCACGTGCTGCCGCTCCTTGCCGCGCCTGTAGGCGTGTTTTTGATGAAGCAGTTTATGGAACAGATTCCCAATGAGCTGATCGAAGCGGCAAAAATTGACGGAGCGAAGGAATTTGTCGTATTTTTCCGAATTGCTCTGCCGATTTGTATGCCGGCGGTTGCCACCATCGGGATACTCGCTTTCCAAGGCTCATGGTCGCAGACCGAAACGTCGGTATTGTTCACGCAAACCGAATCGATGAAAACACTTCCTTATTTCACGATGACGTTAACAAACGGGCTGGCGAACAACGTGGTCGGACAAGGGGTTGCCGCTGCGGCCGGATTAATGATGTTCGTTCCGAATTTGGTCGTCTTCCTGTTGTTTCAACGCAGAGTGCTAAATACGATGGCACATTCGGGAATTAAATAAAGGAGTGTAACGATGCCTACAAGCATGAAGACGCTCAGGCGGGTATTGATAACCATGATGGCAATTGCCTTCGGAGTCGTTCTCTTTCGGGGAGCGGACCGGCCGGTTTATGCCGAGCTGCCCTATACGACTTATTCAAGCGATTCGAACAACGTATGGATAAGAACGCCCAATGCATTCGTACCGAAAGACGTATGGGGCGGCCTGAACCATCCGGAAGATTTATTCATGACGGCCAAGGATGAATTGTATGTTGCGGATTCAGGCAATAACCGCATCGTGCAGCTTGATTTGGAGGGCCGCATCGTCCGGACGATACCTGAATCGACAGATCCGGAGCCGAAGGCGAAGCTGCGGAAACCGGAAGGCGTATTTGTAACGGAGAAAGGCGAAATCTACGTGGCGGATACCGGGAGCCGCAGAGTGGCCGTATTCGACCAAGAAGGAAAGTTCGCAAAAGAATATGTCGCCCCGTCTTCCGAGCTTCTTCCAAAAACGTTCGTATATGCTCCCCTGAAGGTCATTGTCGACCAGCGCGGGTACATTTACATGGTTACGAAAGGCGGTTATCAGGGACTGCTCCAGCTTGCGCCCGATGGAACATTCGCGGGTTTCTACGGCGCCAATAAAGTTCCGACCAGTTGGCTGGACAGCCTGAAGAGGAAGTTTTTCACGGAGGAGCAGCTGAAGGAGGAGCTTTCGCGTTTGCCGGGCTCGGTTACGAATGTCGCAAGTGACGCTCAAGGATTTATTTTTACGGTCAACAAAGATTTAAAGAGCGGACAGTTGAAACGGCTTAACTTCGGAGGTGTCGACCTCTTGATGAATCATAACTTCGCGCCATGGGTGAAGCCGTTGGATAAGTTTTCCTTTCAGGATGTGCACGTGGACTCGAACGGGGTCATGTCGGTGGCGGAAACCGCCGAAGGCAAAATCTATCAGTATGATAAATACGGCCAGTTGTTGTTCGTATTCGGCGCGACATCCACCGGCTCGGAGCAGAGGCTGGGAACGTTCAAGCGGATGACGAGTATCGTCGCGGATTCGTACGGCTCCCTCTATATAGCCGATGGGGAACTGAATCGCATTCAAATCATGAAGCGCACGCATTACGGAGAACTGGTCCACCAAGCTTCTTATATGGACAATCAAGGCAAGTATGCAGAAGCCCGGAAGCTGTGGGAAGAAATTCGCCGCTTGAACGGGATGAACGACAGGGCTTACTTGGGTATAGCCAAGGCGATGTTCAAAGACGGGGAATACGAGCAGGCCATGACATACTTCGAACAAGCGAAGGATAAGGAAGGTTATTCGGAATCGTACTGGCAGGTGCGCATGAATTTCTTGCTACGCTTCTTCGGTACGGGTATGACGATATTGGTTATTGCTTTATGCGGTTTTATTGTTGGTCGGAAAATCATTAGAAGCCGCAAAAAAAGCGTGTTTGCCCGCGATCAGGGCGAATCGGTGACGGAAATTGCGACGGAGGAAAACCGCCGATGGGCGAACCGGGCTCGCGAACTGGCCGAGCCGTGGAAGTTGATGCTTGCAGCGCTGTGGCATCCGATGAACGGGATGTACGATATTGCCTCATCGACTCAGCTGAGATGGCGATTCGCCCTGAGCTTTGTCGTACTCGGCTTTATCCTCATCATTGCCGGCAAAGCGGTCGTAAGCATGCTGTTCGCCGCGCAGCGGTTCGAAACTTTGAATCTGGCCATGGAGGCAATGAAATATTTCCTGCCTTGGCTGTCCTGGATCGTCGCCAACTATTTGACGGGATCGGTTATGCGCGGCGAAGGCTCGTTCGGCAAAGTTTTTGTCGTGAACAGCTATGCGTTGGCGCCGTACATTTTATTTATTTTACCGCTTCAGTGGTTGTCGAACGCGCTGACTTTGCAAGAAGAGATTTTTTATACGGCGGCTCATTATTTGATTGTAATATGGGTGCTTATTCTGATCTTTGTCGGTACTCAGAATGTGCATAATTATAATTTGAAAGAAGCGATCGGCATGATGTCGGTTTCCGTTGTCACGTTTCTCTGCCTGTGGGTATTCGGTTTCGTGCTGATCGGTTTGATTTATCAGGCGACCGACTTTGTAGCCGGTTTTGGGCGGGAGGTGTGGTCACGTGTTCGATAAAGCGAAGAAGCCGTTTTACCTGAGGTATTGGAAAAGAGGAGCGGCGGCGTTGGCTGTCATACTGATCGTCGTCACGGCCGTCTGGTGGTTGAACCGTCCCGCAGCCGTCGTTTTTAACCCGGATAATCTTTCAAAGGAGGATGCCGCGACCTTTTTCTCCGGATTGAACGTTACGTCCGATGTGCCTCAAGGAGAATCCCGTAACCTCAATGGCGTGCAATGGTTCAAGGCATATGAGCAGGACAAGGCTGCATTATGGTTTGATCCGAAGAGCGGACAAATAGCGATCGAGGATAAGAACAGCGGAATCATGTGGCGCAGCAACCCGGATTCGGCAGCTTTGGCGAAGGATACGACAAAAGGATTATGGCGCACCCATCTGGAGTCTCCAATCGTTCTGAGTTACCTGAACGCCGAAGGGACGCAAATCAAAGATACGAATCTGAAGGATATACCGACTACCGTAAAATGGCACAACATCACAGATGGAGTAGCCATGATGTACGTTGTAGAAGAGCTCGGCTTCCAATTTTATGTTTCATACCGATTGGAAAATAATCAACTGATTGCCCGCATACCGGAACAAGGGATCTTAGAGACGAAAAAAAGTATGTTATTGGAGCTAAATCTCCTTCCGTTTATGGGGGCGGCCTTGAACGGGGCAGACGGTTATTTGCTCGTACCGGACGGTCCAGGCGGCTTGATCCGCTTCAACAAAGAAGATCTCGATTTAATGAATGCCTATAATCAACCGGTGTACGGACAGGATTTGTCGATTCCCGCCGATACTCCTGCAACGAGAAGAACACCTGTTTCCTATCCGGTATTCGGTATCAATTCGGGGCAGGCAGGCTTTGTCGCCGTTATCGAGGAGGGAGCTGCAAGAGCGAATGTCGTAGCGACTCCGGCCGGTATTTCGACCCAATTCAATGAGGCGCATGCCAAGTTCGTATACCGCCGGTTTTATAGTCAACCGACAGGCCTGACATCGAGCATTCTGTCGTATGAAAAAACGATGCCTTACGAAGCGGTTTCGGTTCGCTATATGTTTCTCGATCAGGCAAATGCGGATTATGTAGGCATGGCGCAAGCTTACCGGGACTACTTGATGAAGCATCGCAAAGTAGAGCGGCTCGATTCGAAAACCGGTCAGTCTCCTTTGCAGCTTCAGTTCGTTATCGGCGCCGGCGAATCTACGCCGCTTGGAGAGAATACCAGGATCGCAACGACGTTTAAGCAGGTTGAGGAAATCGTTCAACGCCTCATCGGGCAAGGCGTAACCAATATCGAGGTCGGATTGTCAGGCTGGCAAAACGGCGGAGATCCGGGGAATTTGCCGAAGCGTTTTCCGATTGAAGAGAAGGCGGGCGGAGAAGAGGGGCTTCGCAAGCTGATCGCCGAATTACGTTCAAAAGGCATTCGGGTAAGCTTGAATGATCGGCTGGATACGGCTTCCAACTCGCGGAGCAACGGATTTACTCCCGGCTCGGACGGGATTCAATCCATCATCGGCACGCCGCTAACCTATAAGAACGCTGCGGACGAAACCATCTATTTGATCAGCCCGGTAAGGAATGCAGAGAAATACGTGCCGGACCTGATTGAAAAGTGGAAGAAAACAGGGCTCGCTAGCGCCAATTTGGTTAACATGGGGACCCGTCTCAACAGCGATTTTCACCCTAGCCGTAAAATTAGCAGGCAGGAATCCATCTCTTACTCCATCCGTATGACGGATACCGTGCGCCAAGCTTTGGGGAATGTCAAAGTATCGGGAGGGTTCGATTATTTATTGAGTCACGTCGACCATATGTTCGACTTTCCCTTTGAATACAATTTCGATCTGATCGTGGATGAACAGGTTCCGTTTTATCCGATAGCCGTTCATGGCCTTGTTCCTTATTCTTCAGGCCCGGCGAACCTGAGAGAAGATCAAGCCGTGCAATTTTTGCGGGAAATCGAATACGGAGCGGTTCCGAACTTTACACTCACTTACGAGGATTCGCGAATGTTGAAGCGTACGTCGTATGAAAACATTTTCAGCTCCCAGTATGAAGTGCTCGAACAACAAATTATAGACGAATACGAAGCGTTATCAAAAACGGGTGTCAGAAACAGTTTCATTATCGGGCATCGCAAGCTTGCCGAAGGCGTCTACGAGACTGAATACGAGAACGGGCGAAAAATTCGGGTGAACTATACTAACGCCCCTTACCAGGGAAAAGGTTTTTCGATTGAGCCGATGTTCTACCAAGTAGCGAAGGAGGGGGAAAGATGAGCCGGATGGACGCGGGATCGGTAATGACCAAGGAAGATCATGCGCGGCATAGAAGAATCCAATCGTTCAAGGATGCCCTGCGCGGATACTTATTCCTGCTGCCCTGGATGATCGGGATCGTGATGTTCGTCGCCTATCCGTTAATCTATTCCTTCTTTATCAGCTTTCATAAAGTGGGCGTCAAGAACGACGGATCGGGATTGAAGTACGATTTTGTAGGAATGGCCAATTATAAACATGCATTTGTCGTCGATAACATCTTTCCGGTAGAGATGATTCTATTTATGCGCGAAATGGTGCTCACCGTGCCGATTACCGTCATTTTCGCCCTTCTGATTTCCGTCATGCTGAACCAGAAGTTCAAGGGCAGAATGCTGTTCCGCGCCGTCTTTTTCCTGCCCGTTATTTTCGCTTCCGGTCAGGTGCTGCTCGAATTATTCAAACAAGGGCAGGGTTCATTGCCTTTAGTAGAGAGATACAATCTAGCGGACGTCATCTACGATGTGCTGCCTTTAACCGCAGCCGGTACGGTTATGGATTTGCTCGGCAAGTTCGTCATCATACTCTGGTTCTCCGGCGTGCAAATCATATTGTTTCTGGCGGCATTCCAGACGATATCCAGATCGACGTACGAAGCGGCTCAGATCGACGGGGCGACGCCATGGGAGTCATTTTGGAAAATTACGTTTCCCGCCATTTCACCTTTCATTATTTTGAATCTCATTTATACGCTAGTGGAGCAGTCATCCAATCCGTTTAATCCGATACTGAGCCATATTCTGAAAAATACGACGGATGCAAACACGGGATACGGTTATGCCAGCGCATTAGGATGGATTTACTTTGCATTTATTATGCTGCCGATCATTGCGCTTGTTTTAATTGCTAGACGTCAAAGCAAGAGAACGGAAGTGACGATATGAATGGCGGACAACTACCGGCCGATGACAATCGAAAAATGGGACACTCGACCTTAAAGCATTTGGGGGAGTGGCGGGTCAGGATAAGGTTAAGCTCGGGAATGCAAAAAAGCCGCATGCTCCTGTTAGGGAAGCACTTTAACGACGGCTGGCTATTCAAGCTGGCGATTTATATCATCTTATCGGCTGCTGCGTTGTTGTATCTGAACCCGGTCGTCTACATGATATCAACTTCCTTGAAGCATGGTACCGATCTTGTGAATCCCATGATCCGGTGGATTCCGAGCAAACTGGAGTGGTCCAATTACGCTTCCGCAATGATCGGCTTGAATTATTGGAAGTCCATTGTGCAGACGGGATGGATATCAATCGCCGCTTCGCTTATGCAAATGGCGTCGTGCGCGATTGCAGGTTACGGGTTTGCCAGAATGCGGATACCAGGGAAGCCGGTCTTTTTCTTTATCGTATTGCTGACGTTTCTGATCCCGCCGCAAACGTTATCGATTCCGCTATACGTGCTTTATTCCAAGCTGGGCTGGCTTAATACGCCTTTGCCCTTGCTCGTTCCCGGCCTGTTTGCACAAGGGTTGAAGGGCGCGATATTCATTATTATTTTTCGCCAATTTTTTGCCACATTGCCCAAGGAGCTGGAGGAATCCGCCCGTATGGACGGAGCGGGTCCGCTCAAGACTTTTTGGCGTATTATGCTGCCGCTGGCCAGACCCGCTCTGCTGATCGTCTTCCTGTTTTCCTTCGTATGGCATTGGAACGATTATTACGAGCCTGCCTTATATTTGAAAAACGGAGACTTCACCTTGCTCGCGCAAAGCATGCAATTTCTGCAAGGGAACTTAAACTCGGCCGCCGCTACTGGCTCTTCCATGGGCGGAAGTTATTTCAGCTTGAACGAGTCGATTACAATGGCGGCAGCCTTCCTGATTATCGCTCCGCCGCTAATCGTGTACATGTTCGCTCAAAGATATTTTGTCGAGGGCATCGAACGTACGGGAATCGTAGAGTGATAAACGAAGATGATTGGTCGAATACGGAGGAGATGCGTAGATGAAGCTGGGTGTAAGCACTTATAGTTTGGTAGATAAAATCGTGTCCAGACAGATGAGCGTGCTGGATGTGATCGAATGGATAGCCGAGCAAGACGGCGAGCATGTCGAGATCGTTCCGGCAGGATACGACCTGGAAAATAACGAGGCGCTAGCGGATGCCATTCGCCAGAAAGCAGCGGAATTAAAGCTGGACATATCGAACTATGCGATCACGGCCAACTTTGTCGCGGGGGACGAGCGGGCTTGCGAAGCTGAAATCGCGAGAGTCTTGAAGCATGTCGACATCGCGGATCGACTCGGCGCGAAGCTGATGAGACATGATGCGGCATTCCGGCCGGCGGAACAATTGACGGAGTCCCATTTCATCGAGGACCTGGATCGAATAGCGGATGCTTGCCGCCGGATTGCCGATTATGCCGCCCGATACGGCATTACGACAAGTGTAGAAAATCATGGCCATTACATTCAAGCCAGCGAACGGGTTGAACGGCTTATTCGTCGTGTCGGCCGGCCAAATTTTCGTACGACGCTGGATATCGCAAATTTTATGTGCGTGGACGAAGATCCTATCGGGGCTTGCATGCGAAACGCTCCTTACGCTTCGATGGTTCATGCCAAAGATTTCTATGTCCGCTCGTCAGACTTCGATCCTGGGGAAGGGTGGGGCCAATCGGTGAACGGCACCTACCTAAGAGGCGCTATTTTTGGCAATGGCGATATCAACGTAAGAGAAATATTGCGTATACTCAAACATTCCGGTTATGACGGCTACTTGTCCTTGGAATTCGAAGGCATGGAGGATAGCCTGACAGGCACAAGAGTCGGGCTGGACAATTTGAAGCGAATTTGGTCGGAAATATAAAAGAAACCGTTTAGAGAGGAATGGCTAAAGATGATCGTTAGGATTGGATTTATTGGCGCGGGCGGCATTGCCCAAGACCACATACGCGTGCTTAAGAAAATGGAAGATGTAAAGATCGTGAGCGTATTCGATGTAAATGCGGACAATGCGCGGCGAACGTCTGAAGCGACCGGCGCCCTGGTGATGGACAGTGCGGATCAAGTGCTGGATAAACAGCGGATCGATCTAGTGTTCATTTGCACGCCGCAGTTTGCCAGAGGAGAGTTGGAGGTTGTCGCGGCCAGCCGCGGGATTCCGTTCTTCGTCGAGAAGCCGCTTGGCGTAAGTGCGGAGGCGGTTCGGCAAAAGGCGAAAATCATCCGCGAAACGGGAATCATTCATGCCGTGGGTTATGTTCTGCGCTACTATGATACGGTTCGGCAAGCGAAGCAATATTTGGAGGGCAGACGCCCTCACCTCATTCAAGGCACCCGTTTCGGCGGTTCGCATCCGGCCAAGTGGTGGAAGCAGCTCGAAATGTCCGGCGGACATTTGGTAGATACCGCCACTCACCAGGTTGACATGATCCGTTATGTCGCCGGCGGAATCAACAAGGTGCAAGCGGCATTCGGGCGCGTGTCTTTTGATCGGACGGAACCGGAAAGCACGATTCCCGATGCCGGAACGATAAACTTCTTCATGGATAGCGGAGCCGTCGGTTCGCTAACGGAATCCTGTTTGTCGCCGTTCCATGCCAGCTCGGAAATCAAGCTTTTCGGTCCGGATTTCTTTGTCCATTTAAGCCATAACGGAAGCCATTTAACCATAATCGACAATGAACGGAATCTGACGGTCACGGCTGAGCTGGATCCGGGCTATGCGCAATGCAGAGCTTTAATAGACGCCGTAAAATCGGGAAATCAAGCCTTGATTTTATGCGACTATGACGATGCGCTAAAGACGTTGGAAGTCACGCTGGCCGCCAACCGGTCTTCGGAAGAGCGGACCGGGATCGTTTTGTAAGACCAATGACAAGCGGAGAAGATCTGAAAACAATCATAAAAGTATCGTTCATGAAAGGGAGCTGCATGTTGAAATGATAAAAAACCGTCAAACAGAGCCTAGTTGGAATCGGATATCGGGATTATTTCCGCGAACCCGCTCCAAGCGCATATACATCCATCCGCCATTGTCGGACACATTGGTTGAAATACGGCCGGATTTCACAGTGCTGATTAAGGACGCGCTCGGCCGAAGGGGGGATTTGCGGCGCGCACACGGTTTCCTGATCGGCGACGGTTTGGGATCGGAGCCGAGGTTTTTCGATTTTCAGAACGTCGAGCAATCGCTGCTGTCACCTTCGGTGCCGATTTTGCGCTCTTCGGTCAAACAAGCGGATTACGACAACTGCGTGACCAGCTTAACGGTAAAAGCGGCGGACGGCAGTTTGCGTATCCATCAATATTTGTCGGTAACGAACCTGCACCCGACGCAAGCGCGAACGGGCGAGTGGTATTTCTTGAACGCGGAAGCCAGTCATCGCGATTTTTACAGGCATGTGAACGAGGACTATGTACCTTACGAAAGCAGAAGTGAGGCTTGGCTCAACGGAATGCAGTTAACGCAGAAGGTGTTCGAAGAAACGTCCGGTTGCTTGATGGCTGAGGATGGCTCGACAATCCTGCGATATAAAGCCGACCCAGCCTCCCATGTGGAATATGCAGCGAAAGCAGGCGATTATCGAAACGTACTGAAATTCCAAATGCTGTTAGCCCCGGGCGAAACGAAGCAAATTCATATTGAAATATTCGATACGATCATTAATAAGACAGGCAATTCGGATATGTCTGAGGAAATCGCAAAGGAAAGCTTTCTGGATGAACAATCCGCGATCGGGCAAAGCAGGGGTATATGGAAGAATGCCTTAGCGGGATTGGCGGAGGTCCAGGTACCGGAAGCGGTAATTCAGGCGATATTCGATACCGCCAAGACGAATGCGTTTCAGCTGATCGCGCAGCGGGAGGATGGATCGGCGCTTCCAGGGCAGGGAGGATTTAACGATTATACGGTAGTGTATACGTGGGAGGTGGCCAACTATTTACGGATACTTAGCCGGTTAGGGGCCGCGGATACCGTCAAGAAAACGCTGCAATACTTCTTAAGCACGCAAACCGGCAGTATCGGCCCTGAAGGTGATATTGTATCGCCTGAGGGTTCGTTCCGCGCACATATATTTTGGATGAATGAGACGGGCTCCGTGCTTGGGCTGCTTGCAGATTATTACTTTATATCGAAGGATCGGGAATGGCTGGAAGCCAATCTGTCAATTATTCTTAAAGCTTGCGACTGGGTAAGCAAAGAGCGCAATGCCACAAAAATATACGAAGTAGACGGCACAAAAGTGGCCCACTATGGATTATTACCCAAAGGGCGTGTTCATGATTGGCCGGATAAAGGTTATTTCTTCTTATCGAACGCGGCGACGTGGCAGGGGTTTGCTCTCATGGCTGCAGCACTGGCCGACATCGGACATCCTGCTTCCGCTCAATATGCAGCCGAAGCTGACGACTATAAACTATGTCTGCTTACTTCCGTGAAGCAAGCGACATACGTTTTGCCCGAGGATGAGCACGTCAGGTGGATATCCAACGAGGTGTATACGAAACCCGATGTCCGGGCGGCCGTTTATGCGATTGACGGTCCGACTTATTTATTGGACACCGGACTTATCGATGCATCTGACGATATCGTCCCGGAAATCGAATATGTGATGCGCAAGCGTTATGCGATGAGCGATTTGTTTGCCGTTAAGCTGCCGGAAATGGAGGATGCGGAATTAGGGGAACTGCAGGAGACATGGGCAGGGAAGCCGATTGATTTATATTACGTGAATAATACGGAGAAAATATGGCACCGTACTTGGAGTTTAAGGGGGGAGCGAGAAAAGGCGCTTCGCTACTTCTATGCAACGATGGCTTTTTCCACAACATTGGACACGATGCACGTGCACGAGCGCTTTAGTCCGCAGCTGCAGTGGTTATCCCCTTGGCAGCCTAACGGCAGCGGGAACGGCCGGATCATGGAAATGATTATGAACTCGCTTTACATCTTGGAAGGAAATAAACTTCACATTCTGCCCTGTATTCCTGCGGAATGGCTGGATGAGGGCAAAGCCGTGCAGGTAAACGGAGTGGCAACTTTCAAAGGCGCGATTTCGTTCCGCGTGGCAAGAAGCTCGCACAATACGATTGATGTGGAAATGCACTTGCCTGCCGGGATAAAGGAATTGTCCTTACATTTAGTTATGAAAGACGATTATGTGATACAAGCGGTAGAGGCATTTCGTGCGGACGGTCAGACTGCAGAGTGGACAGGAAGTTTGAGCGCAAATACGCTCGGTTTAACCGTTCCTCCTCGGCAACTGAATTTTCAGGTGGCTCTGTCAGCTCCGGATCGTAATGGCTGTTGATGGGGAGGCTCGATGCAGATGCTGAAAAACAAGGAAATGTGGACAAAAGGGTGCTTATCGTTCTGGTCTTGGAACGATAAGCTGGAACCCGAAAAACTGGTCGGGCAGTTGGAGCAATTTCGCAAGGCCGGCATACATGGCGTATTCCTGCACGCCAGGGGCGGGCTGCAGACCGAATATATGGGAGAAGATTGGCTTGCGGCCGTCGGTATTTGTATCGATTACGCGCGCCGGCATGATATGGAAATATGGCTGTATGACGAGGATGCTTGGCCAAGCGGATTTTGCGGCGGGAAGGTACCGGAAACGGGAGAGCGGCACCAGCAGAAATGGTTGGAATACGAATGGGTTCGTGCGGATTTGGCGGCTCCTGGCCCCCGGACTGTCGCATTGTATCGCAAGCGGGAAGGGGGAGGATGGACGACCGCGAGTCGTCCGGAATCGCTCCCGCCAAGCGAGGAGCTGCTTCACGTTTATTATAACTTTAATTCTTATTATAGCGATCTGCTTAACCCGCAGACCGTCCGTTTGTTCATCGACTCGACACATGAAGTATACAAGCGGCATTTTGCCGCGGAATTCGGCAAGACGATTCGCGGCATATTCACGGATGAGCCGCAATATGCGGCAGGCAAATATCCATGGTCGGAGGCGCTCGCTCCTTATTTTTTTGAATTGCAAGGGTACGATTTGTTGTCTATCCTGCCGGATTTGCTTGTCGGCTGCGAAGATGCGATGTCCGTCAGGCATGATTACTGGCAGACGATATCCAGCTTGTTTACGAAGTCCTATGCCGAGCAAGTCGGAATGTGGTGCGACGAGAACCGGCTTTGTTTTACCGGACATTTCGCATGTGAGGATACGCTGAGCTTTCAAATGATGGCAGTCGGCGATGTCATGCGCAAGTACGAGTGGATGCATATGCCCGGAATTGATTTTTTAGGAAATCGGACGAGCAGGCCGGTCATTTTGAAGCAGGTATCGAGCGTTGCCAATCAGTTGGGGAAAAAACAGGTATTGTCGGAAATGTTCGGCTGCAGCGGTTGGGGTGTGAGCTTTCGCGATCTGAAATACATTGCAGACTGGCATTGCAGTATGGGCGTAAATGTCCAGTGCCAGCACTTGGCCGCGTATTCATTACGGGGGAGAAGAAAGCGGGATTATCCGCCGTCCTTGTCTTACCACCAGCCATGGTGGAAGGAGTACACGTTATATACGAAATATGCTGAGGAAACTCATCGCTGGATCTCCCGCGGTCAAGCTGCATCCAACGTGCTTGTGCTGCATCCGATAACCAGCGCATGGTGCATGCATGATCCGGGTAATCGACGGGAGGTCTGGGAGCTGGATCGGCGACTGGGAGAGTTGACCGAGCTGCTTGCCTCGATGAAGGTTCAATTCGATTACGGAGACGAACATTTGCTTATGAAATATGGTGCCGTTAAAGAAGGGACGCTCCGAATTGGAGAGATGGGCTATTGCGCAGTCCTATTGCCATCGATGCCGTCCATTGAATCCACAACGTTTACCATGCTCAAGCAAGTTCATGATCAAGGCGGAACGATTATTAGCGTAGGAGAATATCCTGAGCGGATCGCGGGTTTGCCGTCCCCGGAGCTGGAGCAGTGGTGTCGGGGTCATATCCGGCAAGTGATGCCCACAAGAAAGGCGCTGGATGCCGTACTACCAGATGGACTAAGGCGGCTGAAAATATACAATGACAGCGGATCGCCGGACGATATCTTGTATGTGAATGAAAGAATTGACGGGGACGCAATCATTTATTTTCTTTATAACCATGAGAAGCGCCGGGATTGGTCGGGAATTTTGCAATGGAAGGGCAAGTTCAGGATCAGTCGCATTGATGCCGGCAAAGGCAAGACAACGGAGCTTGAAGCGGCCTATGCCGATGATCAAACCGTTATCCGATTGGACATGGAATGCGGCGGGTCCGCGTTGTTGGTCGCCGTTCCGTTTCATATGGAATCGGAACAAGATTTGCAGCCGCGTTTACATGAGTCTTCACGTAAAACCGTCTCGCTCACGGAATCGTGGGAACTGGCCAAGCCGCTCGAAAATGTGCTCGCGCTCGATTACTGCCAATACCGTTTGAACAAAACGGAGGAATGGAGCGAACGAATTCACCATTTGCACCTTCAGCAAACGCTAACCGAGCTTCAACGGCAAGTTGACGTTCAACTTCGGTACGAGTTCCGTATACGGGAGGATTTTGACATGAGACATTCTCTCCGGATCGTTCTGGAGGATGCGGCGGAATGCACCCTATTTTTGAACGGCAGCCCCCTAAATGCCGACGATGCATCGGAATGGCTGGATCCCGCAATGCAGGCGATCAAGCTCTCGTCCGGGCTTATGCATGGCGGCAATGAATTGGTCATTCATCGTACATTCCGCGCAGAGGAATCCGATTCCCATTATTCAGTTGAAGAAAACGTATTCGAGACGGAGACGAACCGCTATTTCCAAGCGACGGAGCTGGAGTGCATTTATGTGACAGGAGAATTCGCGATTATCCCCGAAAGCTGCAGCTATCAAGATATTCAACAAGTTCATGCTTGTCGGACGCAGCATTTCGTCATCGCTCCGCAGCCGAAAAGGATCAGGTCCGAAGATTTGACCCCGCAGGGATTCTGGTTTTATGCGGGGGATGTTGAGATACAGACAAATCTTCCTTATGAGAGTGAAGTCGGTAACGAGGAAATTTATTTGGAGCTGCCGTCTCCGCAGGCTGTCGTAATTGGAGTAGATGTGAATGGCCGGCAGCTTGATTCTCGTGCTTGGGGACCTTATATGTACCGATTAACGCCATATTTGCAGCTAGGAAATAACGTCTTGACGCTTCGGCTGACAAGCGGATTGCGTAATTTATTCGGGCCGCATCATCACCGGGACGGCAATCCTTCTTTTGTCGGTCCGAGCAGTTTTACAGGAAAGAGCGGATGGGAGGACCGTATCTTTTCCTATAATCCTCCCGGTGAAACCTGGAGCGAGCCGTATCATTTCATTCCTTTCGGAACGGGCCGGGCACCGCTGCTGCATGCGATGTCGAGAAAGGCGGTGATGCCCGAATGATTGCGGCTGATCGTTAGCCGGCACGTCTTCCTAACAATTTTGAAAGGAGAGACTTCATTGCAGCAGGGATCGGATCGACAACGTTTTGTTCGGTCCCTTCCCGAAGTCGGGAAAGACGCCTCCCGATATCTTTTCGGATTTTCTCAATATTGTTCCGTCATCGTTTGTTCGATTTAAGCGTTCTGCTCTCTATAGTCGTGTATGGTAATCAGCACTATCATTCAATGAGGAGGATGTCAAATGAGAGAAGATACCAAGGATTATCAACAAACCGAACATGAGGGAAGTCAATTAGCTGGAGAGACATTAATGAACAGAAGGAAATTGCTTGGCGGTGTCGGCGCGATGGGTGCGGCCGCTGCAGGAGCATGGCTTCTGGGGTCATTAGGCGGAAAACTGCCTGAGGCGAGCGCAAGCGAAGGATATGCGGAGTGCTGCAAAATGGTGACGATCGCGCAATTGAGAGCGTTAACATCGCCGGAAATCGATCGTATTTATTTCGTGAAGGATCGCGATCAGGAAGGTTCTTATTATTACGATAGCAGCGATACGACTTCCGCTGACAACACAGGGATCATTATCGTATCGACTTCGGGTGCCAGATTCAGGCGGATTTTCGAAGGGCCTGCCCATGTCAAATGGTTCGGGGCGAAAGGCGACGGTACGACGGACGACACGGCAGCCGTTCAACTGGCGATTCATTCATACCCGCACATCTATTTTTCACCTTCTTCCTATAAAATAACGGATTATGTGTTCCTGCAGGATAACTCACGTATCGAAGGTACCCGGGCATCCAAAATATTTATGACGAGCAATCCGGACGGCGTAAACTTAATATCCGCGAAAGATAAAGTGAATGTTACGATAGATAACCTGTGGATCGAAGGAGTTTACGGTGTAGGCAATCCTTTTCCGGTACGCGGGGTCATGGAAGGGCAGGGAGTTACGCTTGCCGTTTACGGATGCAGAAATGTTCTTATAACCAATTGTTATTTTACTTACAACGGATTAGGCTCGGGAAATATTTACGTATCCAAATGCAAAGATGTCGTTGTTACGAATAATTACCTTGAGAAATCGATGAACGGGATTTGTTTCGATAACTGGTACGGCGAAGACAATACGCCAGGCGGGACCCATGTGGAAAATGTGACCGTAGCGAACAACGTGTTAAGCGATATGGGCGGCAGAGCCATCGCATGCGATCTGGACGAAAATGCGGCCAGAAACTCCAATATCGCGATCATTGGCAATACGGTTCGAGGCGCCGCGTATGCCGCAATTGCCGTAAATGCGAGAGGCGTCTCCGTCGTAGGCAATATGATTGACGGCAAAAGAGACGGAGGTATTACTACAGTAGGCGGACAGCAGTCATTGCCGACCTATTACGGCTTTTTGTCCAATTTCGATTGCGAGCACATTCATATCGCGGACAACGTATTTAAAGATATTTTTATGAATGGCGTAAATATATTAAACGGATCCAATGTGTCGATTGTGAACAACAGCTTTTCGTTTGCAGTGAATTATTTAAATCAAAATAATAATCAGGTGCTAGAGCTGAATGAGCCTAATAATAGAATGATCGCCCTGGAATGGAATACAAATGCTTATATCGCGCCGTATACGATAAAAATTGAAGGCAATACGATCGTGAATGACAGAAATCCGACAGGCGAGCAGCCGGTCGCTGAGCTTATCTATTTAAAGGATACTTCAAACAGCGCGGCAATAGCCGCCGATTCATTTTTGCATGTGACTAATAATCAGTTGAGGTCGAAAAAAATTTCAACCGCCATACAATTCATTAAATCGCTATACCAAGACATGGGAACCGGCAAAATGTATATAACCGGAAATACGATTTATTCCCCTGTCAAGTCGGGGACTGCCATCTCGGCCATGCGGCTTGACGAGCTTCACGTCGAAGGAAATAAAATTAACGGCATCGCGATTGCGATCGAAACGGGGATGGGGGGGCTTACGAACTTTTCCGGCAACGTCATTCGCAATTACAACTCGGCTTATTTCTTCTACGTTGCAAATTTAACGAACGAGATCGACCAGCTTATCGTTCAAGATACGATCATCGGCAATCCGGCGCAAGGATCGTTCGTGTTTACCGGAACGGTAAACAATCCCTATATCGTAACTTCTTCAAACGGCGCGGGAATGAAGTTTATCGGCGTGAACGCGAATCAAATCAAAGGAACCTATTATCCGGAAAATCTGGTCGTCGAAGGCTCCGATTCTCCTCCTACGGCAGGCAGGTGGGCGGTAGGGGATCGTGTGAAGATCAAAAATGTAACTGCGGGCGGTTATTCGGGATACATATGCACGACATTAGGTACGCCTGGCACTTGGAAGCAATACGGCGCAATACTTGCTTGATAAAAATATTAATTTTAGGCGACTGTACATAAATAAGTCAGGAGACGATCGACATCGGACAACAATCTGACGCAAGCGGAAATGTCGTGGAGCACCGCGAAAATCTGGTATTTAAAGGAGCGGAGCCGCAGTGTCTTGGCTCATCGCCCCTTCCCGGCGAAGCCTTGAAGCTGTCCGGACCTGAGGGCGAACCGGAACCGATAACATTCGAAGAGGGCAAGGACTATGTGATAGACTACATGGCGGGAACTGTAACACGTACGGAGTCAAGCCGAATTCCCGATTGGCGCGAGCACCCCGCATACGGGCTGAAGACGTTCGACCACCTCGCGCTCCCTTATTATTCCAACGCCGGATTTACCTGCTCGATCTCTTATCGTGCGGCAGATTCGCGGACTGAGTATACGGAGGATAATAAGCAAACTTATGACCTGCTGAAGTCGAAGCTGCCGCAGCTTTTCGATCGATTGACTGCAGATAAAGAAGCCGTATGCGTCATTTTTGGCGATAGCATCAGTACGGGAGCGGAGGCAAGCAGACCCGAGCTGTCGTTTTTCGGGCGCTACATCGCTGAATTGCGTAACAGGTATCCCGAATCGGCTATTCAGGCGGTAATGAAGGCGGTTGGAGGGGAGACATCAAGCCAAGGATTGCAACGGATTGAGGAGGTTGTCGCAGCACAGCCTGACCTCGTGTTGATCGGCTACGGCATGAACGACCAGAATCGCAACTCCGACGGCAGCAACTTCGTTTCCGTTCAAACATACGAGCGGAACATCCGCCAGATGGTTGACGTCATCCGCAGCCGAACGGGTGCCGATATCCTCTTGTTTACGTCTTGTCTGCCTAATCCGCGCTGGATATTCGCCAGCGACAACGTACGCGATTACGCGGATGCATTGCGCCGAATTGCAGCCGATTCCGGAGCCGCGCTGGCCGACGTCCAGACTAGGTGGGAGCAGGTTCTGTCAACCGGCAAATCGCATGAAAGCCTGCTTCTTAACAATGTTAACCATCCAAACGATTACGGCCACGAGTTATACTATTCCGTCTTGAACCAATATTTGGATTAGCAGTTACGATTTATCCTTCCCGCTAAATAATTTGTCCGTTTTTTGACCAAAAGATGAAAATTATATGAACATTGTGACGAAATTGTGATATACTACTGGTTAAGAAAGCACTTTCAGGTGACCAGGAGTGATTGCGATGACGACAAGAACGGCAACTATATCTAGCGGAAACGGCAGAGAACGGCATGTAGGCAAATTGGTAACGCTGATGACGGCAACGGCTTGGGTATTGCTCGGGATTGGTTTGCTGCTAAGCTTATTCAATATACAAGAATTCAACGACCGCAATACGTCCTTGATGGTTGGAGTCGGATTCATGGTAGGCAGCGTTCACATTTATGTGATCCGTACGGCAATCCATTTGGTGCATTCCAGAGCGCAGTCGGAAGACGATAAGCAATAGCATACGTCTCAATTCATCAAACCCCTTCGGGAGTAGTTCCCGAAGGGGTTTTTTGTGACTTTATTCTAACAATGTCGATGCGGCTCTTGACTACGCTGCAAATGCGTTTAATGTCTTGCGCCGAAGCCACGGGCAAGCGCTTACCGTTATGTTTGTGTCGGGAGCGTGAAAATTGTTTTACGGAAAAATGACGAAAGATTGACGTATTTGTTAAGTGCCGCGAACATTGGGACGTTATCTGTTATGGTGGAGCTATAGAGTGATTTGACTCACACTGCGGGTCAAAACGATCATAGCTTTCGGAGAGCATGGGAGAGGATTGACATGAGAAAACCGGTAAAGTTCGGCCGACTTTCGCTTTTGCTGCTATTCATTATGATGGCTGCGTTACTGACCGGCTGCGGGCAAGACATTATGGTGTTCGACCCGAAAGGACCGATCGCGAAGGACCAGAGAGACTTAATCGTCATTGCGATGGTGCTGTGCGGGATCATTCTGGTGCCGGTTCTGGCACTCACAGCTGTTATCGTTTGGCGCTACCGAGACAAAAAAGGAAACAAATCGTCCTATAAACCGAACTGGTCACACAGTACGATAATGGAGACAATTTGGTGGGGCATTCCGATCGTAGTCATCGTTATTTTAGGCGCCGTTACTATTAAATATACTTATGCGCTGGAGCCGTCTAAGCCAATCGCATCGGAGCAAAAGCCGATCGTCGTGCAGGCGACTTCGCTTGACTGGAAATGGCTCTTCACCTATCCGGAGCAAGGAATCGCTACGGTCAATTATTTGCAAATACCGGAAGGCGTTCCGATCAAATTCGAATTGACCTCGGACGCGCCGATGAATTCCTTCTGGATTCCGCAGCTTGGCGGGCAAATGTACACGATGTCCGGCATGGCGATGACCTTGTATTTGCAAGCCGATGAGGTCGGCAAATATTTCGGGACGGCGGCTAACTTCAGCGGCGAGCATTTTACCGATATGAGGTTTGACGTTCACGCCACTTCCCGCGAAGAATTCGACAAATGGGCGGATGGGGTGAAGAAGACTGGCAAGGAGCTTACTGCCGAGGGTTATGAGGAGCTTGCCAAGCCGGGCAGATCCGGTGAGCATTTTTATTCTTCCTTCCCGGACGGTTTGTTCCAGAAGATCGTTACGAAGTATTCGGTCGGCGGAAGCCACGGAGCGCATAAAGCTTCCGGCGAATAACGGCAATATTCTAAATAACGACCAAGGCATGCTTCATAACGTGCCAGGCACTATTATATTAGAAAAGAGGCTCACTCATGCTGGATACCATTAAACAATTCGCATCGGAGTTTTTCGTCACCGGCGATCCTCTTATACTTGGAGCGCAAGTGAGTATCGGGCTTGCGTCGGTGGCCATCGTCTTCGTGCTGACCTTCTTCAAGAAATGGGGTTGGCTGTGGCGGGAATGGCTGACGACCGTCGATCACAAACGGATCGGCATCATGTATATCATTTGCTCGATCCTGATGCTGTTCCGCGGCGGCGTCGACGCGCTGCTCATGCGGCTGCAGCTGGCGATGCCGGGCGTCGAATTTTTGCAGGCCGATCACTATAACGCGATATTCACTACGCATGGCGTCATCATGATTTTGTTCATGGCTATGCCGCTAATGTTCGGTCTGTTCAACATCGTCGTACCGCTGCAAATAGGGGCCCGCGACGTAGCTTATCCGTTCCTGAACTCGCTCAGCTTCTGGATGTTCTTCTTCGGAGCCATGCTGTTCAACGTTTCATTCGTCATCGGCGGCTCGCCGGACGCAGGCTGGCTTGCTTATCCGCCGCTGTCCGAGCTGTCGCATAGCCCGGGTGTGGGACAGAACTTCTACATTTGGGGCATTCAAATATCGGGTATAGGTTCTTTGGCGACAGGGATCAACTTTATCGTTACGATCCTCAAAATGCGCGCGCCAGGCATGAAGCTGATGAAAATGCCGATGTTTTCCTGGTCCGTACTGTCAAGCTGTATCATGATCATTTTCGCATTTCCGATTTTGACCGTTACGCTGTTCCTGCTGTTCCTCGACCGTTTTGCCGGAGCGCATTTCTTTACGCTCGACGGCGGAGGCAACCCGATGATGTATATCAACCTCATATGGATGTGGGGACATCCGGAAGTGTATATCGTCGTCGTGCCGGCATTCGGGATATTCTCCGAGGTCGTGGCGACGTTCTCCAGAAAGAAACTGTTCGGCTATAAATCGATGGTGTTCGCCATGATCGGAATCAGCGTCTTGTCGTTCTTCACTTGGGTCCATCACTTCTTCACCATGGGCTCAGGCGCGGACGTAAATGCGTTCTTCGCCATCACGACGATGCTTATCGCGATACCGACGGGGGTAAAAGTTTTCAACTGGCTGTTCACGATGTTCCGAGGCCGGATAAGGTTCTCGACGCCGATGATGTGGTCGATCGCGTTCATTCCTTGCTTCGTTATCGGCGGGATGACGGGCGTGCTGCTGTCCGTGGCGCCTGCGGACTTCCAATTCCATAACAGCTACTTCCTGATCGCGCATTTCCACCAAGTGCTGATCGGCGGCGTCGTATTCGGTTATTTTGCAGGCTTGTATTACTGGTGGCCAAAAATGTTCGGCTTCACGCTGAACGAGCATCTTGGCAAGTGGGCGTTCTGGTTCTGGAATATCGGGTTCTACGTTTGCTTTATGCCGCAGTATTTCCTCGGACTCGACGGCATGACGCGCCGGACGTACACGTACGATTTCGATATGGGATGGGGACCGCTTAACCTCGTATCGACGATCGGCGGCTTCCTGATGGGACTCGCGTTCATATTCCAGGTTTGGCAAATTGCTTACAGCATCAAGAAGCATAAAAAGGATACGACAGGAGACGTATGGGACGGCCGCACGTTGGAATGGTCGATACCTTCGCCAGCGCCGTTCTACAACTTCGCGGTTTCGCCGACGGTCGAAGAAACGGACGACTGGTGGGAGCGGAAGCAAAAAGGCGAGAAGCCGCTCGCTCCGATCCCGGATTCAGCGCTTGCGCCGATCCATATGCCGAAAAACTCGGCGATTCCGTTCATCAAATCCGCATTATGGTTTGTCGCCGGCTTCGGCTTCGTATGGGGCTGGCTGTGGATGGCGATTCCGGCTATGATCGGCGTCGGAATTTGCATGCTGGTGCGTTCGTTCTCTTATGACACCGACTATTACGTTCCGGTCGATGAAGTCAAACGCACGGAGCTACTGGCAAGGGGGGCGAAAGCTTAATGGCACATGCAGCTGCAAATCACGGACACGGCGCTCACGGCCACGATCATCACGATCATCATGATCAAGAGTCGATGAAGACGTTCGGATTTTGGATATTTTTGATCACAGACGTTATTTTATTCGGTACCTTATTTGCAACGTATATCGTTCTTCGGGGCAATACGAACGGCGGACCGACGCCGGAAGAGCTTTTCCAAATGCCCGGCATTATTGCGGAAACGTTCATCCTGCTTACGAGCAGCTTCACGAGCGGCATAGCGGTGCTGGCGATGAATCGCGGCAACAAGAAGCAGCTGATCGGCTGGCTTGCGGTT
The DNA here is from genome assembly GCF_003285015.1 of Paenibacillus contaminans. GTDB lineage: Bacteria > Bacillota > Bacilli > Paenibacillales > NBRC-103111 > Paenibacillus_V > Paenibacillus_V contaminans. The sequence goes on from NZ_QMFB01000006.1 coordinate 272,230, forward strand.
ACGGCGGTGCTAGGCGCGGCGTTCATCACGCTTGAAGTAATTGAGTTCGTTCATTTGGTCAACGAAGGCGCGACGATTTCGACAAGCGCGTTCCTGTCCGCATTTTTTACGCTGGTCGGCACGCACGGCTTGCACGTTTCGCTGGGCTTGATATGGATGATCGCGCTGATGCTGCAGCTTCGCAAACGCGGCATCACGCCCGTCACCAAACGCAAAGTGGAAAATATCAGCTTGTACTGGCATTTTCTCGATGTCGTCTGGATTTTCGTTCTCACGGTCGTTTACTTGATGGGGGTGATGTAAGATGGCTAAAACGCACGAAGCGTCTTCCCACGAACAGCACGGCTCACACGGCTCGATGAAATCTTATACGATAGGGTTCGTGCTTTCCATCATCCTTACGATCATACCGATCGTAATCGTCATGAACAGCATGCTGAGCAAGACGGCGACGCTTGTCGTCATTCTGGCAATGGCCGTTCTCCAATTCGCGGTTCAGCTGATTTTCTTCATGCACTTGAAGGAAGGCGAGAATGCTCGCTGGAACATGATGGCGCTGCTGCTCGGCTTAATCATCCTGCTGACGATCGTCGCCGGCTCGATCTGGATCATGACGTACAATGCGGTTGCGCATTAAGAGTTCCAAGCGGATAAACGGAATAAGAGAAGGCTCCAAGGAGAAATCCTTGGAGTTTTTTTAAATTGTCAGACTTCCATGCCGAATTGCGGCACCACCGATGAATGAAAATATCGTTATTTCAGGGCAGAAAGTACATCTCCGATGATTGTTCCAATTCCCGGTAAATGCGCTCGTCCTTTAAAGGACGGAAGCCGTTTATCCTTGAAGATAAAGAATTTATATCATGCTGCGGTGTGTTTTACTTGTCTCACCAGAAAGCATTTCTTTTGTTGATTGTTCAAATTTCCCGGTAAACACGCCAATCCTTTAAAGGATGGCAAAGCCGTTCAACCTGCACGTCCATTAAGGCTCCACTATATGCTTGTAGTCCGAAAACGCCCACTTAGAGCAAGGAATCGAGGTTCGCCTTACGCTGGAGTCCGATTTTGCCGGCTTGGAGAACGGATTCACCAGTGTGCCTAGCAAAATACCCGCTGCAAGCAGGCGCTTTCGGATTACATACGGGTAATGGAAGCCGTACTCGATTCTAAGACGGCAAAATCGGACTCCAGTGCATGTAAGCGAAGAGCGAGGAGGGGTCGTCTCCGGGGATACGTCATGTGCATCTCTTCGGATAATGTTCATATTTTCGGATTCCGAGGAAAGGTACATAAGATGGGAAGGTGCTAATATCGCTGTGCCTTACTAGTTAAGTATGATAATCCATGACTCGCAAGAATTTGCGGGTTTCCATACAAGTATCGGGGGATTCGTTAGTTGATTACTCATTAGGGGGGGATTCTACGACATTGAATTAACGTTTGTGCATTTGTGCAAAAGGATGGAAATTGGAGAGGGAAATGGTTGCGCAGATCAGCTAGGACGAAATAGCAGGCTATGTTTGACTACTATATGGAGGTTGATTTGAATAATGTTCATAGGTATCCGGAATTTGCCTGTCAGGATAGCAAAGTTGTTAATCGTCCCTTTCGTTATTTCAATGCTGCTGATTGTAAACTTGAGTCACGATGAGGTGGCTTACGGAAGGACATCGTTATCGGATATCGATTCCTCCTACGCCAAAAACGAGATTGAAAGGTTGGTTGATGCCGGTATTATTTCCGGATTTGAGGATGGCGCATTTGCACCGGCCAAGCCAATGACGCGAGGCGAACTGTCCAAGGTTTTGACGATCTTGTTAGGGTTGCATGAGAAGCCGGAAGCAGCCGGTGACTTTGACGATGTGGCGGAAGGCAGCTGGTATCGAGGTTATATCGGAGCGCTTGTCGATTCCGGAATTACGCAGGGAACTTCAGCATCGAAGTTTTCCCCGGATGCGTTTGTAACCAGAGAAGAGCTGGCCGTATTTTTTATTCGTGCATTTGATTTGGAAAAGGATGCTCAGCGGTTTAAGGCTGTTACGGAATTTACTGATGCGGAGCATATTTCCGAATGGGCGAAACCCTATGTTTCCTTAGCCTTCCGTATCGGATTTATCGGCGGCATGACGAATGCAGACGGATCGCTGCGTTTCGAGCCTCATCTATTTGCAGAGCGCCAAGCGGCAGCAAGACTCGCCTATGAATTTATGGAGAACAAAAACAACTATTTGGAGCGAGCAAGCAAAGAAACGAAAGGGGAAAAGGGACCGGAGCCTACTTTAACCCCAACGGCGTCAACGTCTACAGCTACTCCGGCCTCTACGCCCGCAGCGACACCTACATCAACATCAACACCGACACCTACATCAACATCAACACCGACACCGACACCGACACCGACAATGGAGCCGACAGCTACACCGACACCGCCGACGCAAAACGAGACGGCGATCATCGTCCAAAACGGACAGGCCAATGCAGCGATTATCGTGGATGCTGACGCGGAAAGTCAAATACTCAAAGCTGCTAATACGCTTGCTGATTATGTGAAAAAGTCTACGGGAGCCACGCTGCCGATTATGAATGCAGCGGATTTCGCCGCAATGAATCCAACCGATGATTTGGTTCGTATTTACATGGACCCGACCGATTCTTTCCAAGATGAACACATCGATAGTTTGATGCAGGGATTGAACAGCGACGGATTTATCATCCATATGCACGAAAATACAATTGTTATTGCCGGTCCGTCCGTATGGGGAACGCAGAACGGCGTTTTTGATTTCCTGGAACGATACGTGGGTGTCCGTTGGCTCATGCCTGGAGAAGACGGGGAGGAAGTACCGGAAACGAGTTCCCTCCGTATTCCAAGGGAAGACGTCGTGGAACAGCCGGCATTTAAATTCCGCATGATAAGCCCGCTAGTCGTGAAGCCCGATGAAGGCGGAAGGCTGCCGCTGCAATATGAGTGGGCGCAAAGAAATCGCGTGCAAGGGGATTATAATGCTCCTCTCGACTTGATGCATAATCTGCATATTTTATTCTCACCCGAAAAATATGGGGTTACGCATCCGGAATATTATCCTAACAATACTCCTCCGGCACCAAATGTTACTACGGGCTGGCAGCCTTGCTTTTCTGCGGTTGGAACCGTTCAAGCCGCCTCGGAATCCATCATACAATATTTTAACGAGAATCCGAATAAAACATCTTACTCGTTAAGCGTGAATGATGTCGGGGGATTCTGCGAAGCAAATCCGGCCCATCCCAGCTTTCCGAACAAATACAACTCCATTGGGCTTTTAGACATGTCGGATATTTACTATAACTGGGTGAATCAAGTCGTCGCAGAGGTATTGACGGTTCATCCGGATAAGTGGTTCGGTTTGCTTGCGTACCAAGAAGTGATGGATCCGCCTTCTTTTTCGCTGAATTCGCGCGTCATTCCCTTTATTACCAAGGATCGGATGGCATGGATCGACGACGAAACGAAAGAGCAAGGACAAAGTCAAATGGAACAATGGAATGCGGTCGCCAATGAATTGGGGTGGTATGACTACACGTATGGAACCTTCTATGTAGTACCGCGCATGTATCAACATCAGATGGCGGAGAATTATCAATATGCATATGAGCATCAAGTGAGTTCCATTTATATGGAGATGTATAGCAATTGGGGAGACGGTCCTAAACCGTGGGTTACGTCAAAGCTTCTATGGAACCCGAATCTGAATATCGATGATTTGCTGGATGAATGGTACTTAGGGGCTGTAGGCGAGACTGCGGCTGCAGATCTCAAGTCGTATTACGCGTTATGGGAACAAATTTGGACGGAAAGAATGAAAACTTCGGAATGGTTTCATGTCGCCAAAGGACGAACGTTTATGCCGTTTCAGGATTTGTCTTATCTGCATGAAGTGACGGATGAAGATATTGCGGAAAGCAGGAGATTGCTTGAGTCGGTGGTAGACAAGGCGGTAACAAACAAACAAAAAGCACGGGCAAACCTGCTGCTGCAAGCGTTCGAATATTATGAAGCCTCGGCGCTGAGTTATGCTCGGGAGAATACAAAGCCGTCAAACGTTAGTGAAGCAATCGCCTTACTTGACCATGTGGGAAATACGATTGATTCTAAGATGCAGTTGGCGCAAAAACGTTATGATCTGCTCGAGCAATTTAAAGAAAATCCTGTTCTAATTGATATTCTCCCGCCCTACTATTGGTCCGGTTGGAATAAATTCGATTTCTGGAACCTTGTGGAGTATATGAAGGGAGAAGCGGAGGGAGGCGAGTTTACCCAAAAGGTGAATGAACTTGCCGCAAATGTTAATCCGTCGCAATCGCGAGAATTCGCCCGATTATTGAAGGAGGCCACAACGGGAGAATATCCTCTTATTCCGAATTTTTCGTTTGAAGATGGAGCGGCTACGACTCCTCCGTGGTCCTATTGGGTTCAGACGACGGGGAAAATGGAGCGTGCGGAAGGGATTGCGCATACCGGCAATGCGAGTTTGAAGGTTAGCGGACTGGATGAGGGCGGTCCTGTTATGCTTCTATCCGTGAAGCCTGGTCCTACGGCATTTCGCGCCTATTACTTCACGCCTCCCGAAACCGTGTCCGACGGATCCATTCAGTTGGCCTTTATCATGCAAGATGCTCAAGGGAGAGCGCTCGGGGAGGTTCGTTCCGAACAAAAATCAATTGCCGCAACGTCAGGTAGCTGGTCCAGCATTGAACTGCTTGAAGATATTCCTGTTTCCTTGAAGGGATCGGAAGTAAAGCAGATTTTAGTTATTGTTATTGTTAATGATATTACTGACGGAACTAATTTGTATATCGATGATGTTATGATGTATCAGAACGCTGCTGTTATCTCCGATCAGAAATTTTGGAGAATGACTGATCTCGCGGCAAATGAGGGGCCGAACGGAGGCCCGGTCCGCAATCAGATAACCGAACTTGCAGGAGCCGCGGAGCCTTCCGATGTACGGGAATATGCCCGTCTGATGCTCAATATCCTTGCCGGGGCGGCGCCTGTTACGGAAAATGCTTCTTTTGAAACGGGAACGACGACAGATGTTTCACCTTGGTCGCTAGGCTGGATCGAGGGGAGAGGCGCCATGGAGCGCCGTACGGGAACGGCCCGTTCCGGAAATGCCGGTTTATTAATCAAGGGATTACTTAATGGCGGCCCATTCCAGAATGTTTCGCCTAAAGCGGGGCCTTTTGCGCTTCGAGCTTACTTCCATGCTCCGGGGGCGACCCCGACGACGGCGGGCACGATACAACTCGCGGTTAACCTGAAGGATGCGAGTGGAAATGAGCTGGGCAATATTATGCGTTCGAATTTCAAACCGATATCGGTCGCAGCCAACGGATGGATAACCGTCGACATGGCGGGAATCATTCCGGAAAAAATCAATGGTATCGAGGTTAGTACAGCGTTAGTCGTAGTCGTTGTCAGCAATATGGAGGAGGAAACCGAGCTTTATCTCGATGATGTCGATTTCTATCAATTATCGTCATCCTCGCCTCAGCTCCAAGTGACGGATCAGACGTTCTGGAGCCTCCTGGACGAGGTTGCTGCGAACGAATCAAACGGCGGTCCGATCCGCAATCAGATAACCGAACTGGCAAATGGCACGGAGCCTTCCGAAGGGAGGGAATATGCCCGGCTGCTGCTTAGTGTCGTTGATGGGGCGGCGTCTGTTATGGAGAATGCTTCTTTTGAAACAGGGACCGTAACGGATGTATCGCCTTGGTCGCTGGGCTGGATCGAGGAAAGAGGAGTCATGGAACATCATGAGGGAACGGCCCATTCCGGAAACGCCGGCTTATTAATCAAGGGATTATATACCGGCGGGCCATTTCAGATGATTTCGCCTAAAGCGGGACCTTATGCAATGCGTGCACACTTTCGTGTACCGGCGGGTACGCCGACGACAGCGGGGACGATACAACTCGCGATTAACCTGAAAGATGCGAGCGGAAACGAGCTGGGGATTTTGCGTTCGAATCTCATGCCGGTATCGGGCGGAGCCGACGGATGGGCTGCTATCGAATTGGCGGGAATCATTCCGGAGCAAATCAATGGTATCGCGGTTAGCGCAGCGTTAGTTGTAGCGATAGTCAGCAATCTGGAGGAGCAAACCGAGCTTTATCTCGATGATGTCGGTTTTTATCAATTACCGTAGCATGCTAAGGAAGGAATAAGGAGGTTTCATGGTCCATGTCTTCTAAACCGACTATTTATTACTATTCAAGCACGCATTGGGACCGGGAATGGTATGAATCGTTCCAGGGTTTTCGGTTCCGGCTGGTTGATATGATGAACGAGATGATTGATGTTCTCGAAACGCGGCCGGAGTTTCAAACGTTTCATTTGGACGGGCAAACGATCGTGCTGGAGGATTTCAACGAGATTGCCCCGGAGAAAAGGGAACGTCTTGCTCGGCTGATCCAGAAAGGCCGGTTGGTGGTCGGTCCTTGGTATGTGATGCCCGACGAGTTTCTTGTTTCGGGCGAAAGCTTGATCCGCAATTTGCAGATTGGGCGCCGCATTTCAAGGGAGTGGGGTGCCGAGCCGTGGAAATACGGTTTTGTTTGCGATATTTTCGGGCATATTGCGCAGATGCCGCAAATTTTCAACGGCTTCGACATCCCGTATGCGCTGCTGGGCAGAGGCCTTAACGAGCATGACGTACCGGCGCATTTCCGCTGGAGCTCGCCGGATGGAAGCGAATGCTTGACTTTCAAGCTCCAGGATCATAGCTCGTACGGAGCGTTTCTGGTCGTCCTGCAGCATGCGGAAAAGCAGCGTTTATCCATGGAAGATACGAAACAAGCGATCCAAAAGGCTATCGATCTCGAAAAGTCCCGCAGCCCGATCCCTATAACCCTGCTAATGGATTGCCAGGATCATGCGCGGATTCGTCCCAATACGGGAGAATATCTGGAGATGATTCGCGAGCTTTACCCGGACGCGGAAATCAAACATACGAATTTGGAGCAAATGGGCGGACAGCTCGAAAGCTTTAAAGAGCAGATGCCGATCCGGCAAGGGGAACTGAACGAGCCCGGGAAAAATCCGGGATCGACTTACCTGATTACGCATACGTTATCCAGCCGGTATCCGTTAAAGCAAGCAAATGACGAATGCCAGATTGCATTGGAAAAGTGGGCGGAGCCTCTGGCGGCGCTTTCCGGGCTTCGCGGCCGCTTCATCCCGCAAACGTATACGCAACTAGCCTACAAATACTTGATAGCCAACCATCCCCACGACTCGATTTGCGGCTGTTCAATCGATCAGGTGCATGAAGATATGCGCTATCGGTTCAGTCAGGCAAAAGAAATCGCGAGCCTGGTAACAGGTAGCTTCCTCGGCAAGGAACTAAAAAGCGTAGAGTCGGAGGAAAGCGACGGAACGAGAGCGCTTTACTTATGGAATCCGCTGTTTTTTCCGCGGCGGTGCGTCGTTACGCTGGACATTGATTTCGATCCCGGCTATACGGCTCAGTTCCAAGAGCCTTTCGGCTATGAACCTAAAAACAGCTTTCGCATATACGACTGTCAAGGCAAAGAGGTTCCATACGGTCTATGTCAAATCAAACGAAATTACAACGCAAAGGATCACGAGAGAGCGACAAAAACGGTAGATCGGCATACCGTTACTTTGGAAGTTGAGCTGCCCGCGATGGGGAGCGCGGTTTACAAGGTTGTGCCGTCGCCTGTGCCTACTCGTTATTTGGAACGTTTATCGCGTTATGACAGGGAAGCGGAGAACGAATATGTAAAGCTGGCGGTTAACGATAACGGCTCGATCTCGGTTACGGACAAACGAAGCGGCCGCATATATGACAATCTGCTGAGCTATTTGGACGACGGAGAAATCGGGGACGGCTGGTACCATGCCAACCCCGTCGAGGATCGGATTGTCAGCAGCGGCGGCGCCGCATGCACGATCGAAACGATCGAAAACGGGCCTGTCCGAACCGTATTTCAAATTACACATGAAATGAATGTCCCCAAATGCCTGGACCAAAATCCTCATGGATTAAGGCGTTCGGATGAGCAGGTCAAGCTGGTTATCCGCTCCCGTATCGGGCTATCGCAAGGGGCGCATTACGTTGATGTGGAAACGGACATAAACAATCAAGCGCGCGATCATCGTCTGCGGCTTGTCGTTCCGACCGGAATCGAATCTTCCTCTTATTTTGTCAATCAGCAGTTTGCCTTTCTTGAGCGGAAGACGGGACATCGAACGGAAACGCAGAGCTGGAAGGAATACGATGTGCCGGAGAAGCAGATGAACGGGATTGCAGGCAAAAGAAACAAGGACGGTACCGGTCTGGCGTTCCTGTCCGCTTACGGCCTTCATGAGTGTGCGGCACCGGATGACCGAAACGGAACTCTTCATATTACCCTATATCGTTCGTTCCGCAAAACCTACTTGACCAATGGCGAAGAAGGCGGGCAGCTTATCGGGCCGCTGCGCTTCAAATATGCGCTCGCTGTCATGGATGCTTCGACCACTTATGCCGATCTGAACAGGCTTCAGGAGCATTTACAAACCGATGTGTTCAGCTCTTCCGTCAAGGTTAATGAAACGTTCATACCTGCGGAGCCAATCAGTTATTTCCGGTTATCGGAATCGGATATTTGTCTCAGCGTCTTGAAACGGCCGGAAGACGGCAAGCAAGGAGAACTGATTGTGCGCTGCTATAATTTGTCCGAGGATCCTTCCTCCGCGAGGTTTACTTGTTTTAGAAGGGTCAAAAAGGTGACGGAAACGAATTTATATGAGGAGTCCGTTAAAGAAATCGCCCATGATCCGGATGGTTTTGATATTCATCTAGGGAAATGGAAGATTCAAACCTTCCGAATAGAGCTTGAGATATAGACCGGTTAATCGAATATGGGAGGGCTTAGAATGGCTCGAAGAGTAACCATCAGCACGTTCAATTTCCATTATTGTCTGGTCGAAGCGGACGGAGAATGGGAGCAAATCATCCGGAAGATCGAGCATCATTTGGAGCATAAAATCAATCAAGCGCTCCCGGACGAGCCGGATTTGATCATTTTGCCCGAGTGCTGCGATATGCCGTCCGGATTGTCGGGCGAGAGGCTTCGCGAGTACTATAGGCAGCGCGGCGACCGCATTCTGAACCTGCTTGCCGGCATTGCGGAGAAGCATCGCTGCTATATCGCCTATCCCTCGATCCGAACGATGGACGACGGCTCCTGGCGGAATTCCGTACGGCTTATAAACCGTAGCGGCAAAGTGATCGGCACTTATAATAAAAATCATCCCGTGATTATTGAAATGGAAGACGACAAAGTGCTGTGCGGGAGCGACGCCACGATTATGGAATGCGACTTCGGCCGTGTCGCTTGCGCCATATGCTTCGATCTTAACTTTAATCCGTTAAGGCAGAAATATGCGGAGCTGCAGCCGGAACTGATCCTGTTTCCTTCGATGTTTCACGGCAGCTTCATGCAGCAATATTGGGCTTATTCGTGCCGTGCGTTTTTTGTGGGGGCGATTGCAGGAGGCTTGCCGAGCTCGATCGTATCTCCTGTAGGAGAAATTGTTGCTTCGACCTCCAGTTATTTCGACTTTATCACCGAAACCGTGAATTTGGATTGCGCCGTTGTTCACCTCGACGGTAACCGGCAGCGTCTGAGCGCGATGAAACAAAAGTATGGCAAAAAAGTAAACATCAGCGATCCCGGATATTTGGGCTCCGTGCTCGTATCGAGCGAATCGGATGCGTTTACGTCGGAGGATCTCGTCCGGGAATTCGGACTGGAGCGTCTGGATGATTATTTAGCCAGGTCGCTATCTTATCATCAAGATCATCATTATATCGAAGCCTGAAAGACAAAACAGCCTGTTGAGATCTCCTCAACAGGCTGTTTTGTCTTTAGACGGGCTCGAAATCATGCCCGGAATCGTCAACGACGGATCTTCTATACTGCCCGGGCGGCATGCCGGTAATTCGTTTAAACATTCTTATGAAGGAGCTGACGTTCTGATAGCCTACCTGAACGGAAATTTGTTGAATGCTGCTATTGCCTTCCATTAACAGTTCCTTCGCTTTGGAAATACGGATCTCGTTCAAATATTCGCTGAAGGAATAACCGAAATTTTCTTTAAAATAGCTGGATAAATAGCCGCTGGAAAGGTTCAGCCGATCCGCCAGAACATCGAGGGAAATATCGTCTCCATAATGTTTATTTACATAAGCGGTGACAAAGGTGACAATAGGATCGTTCGATTCCCGTTTTTGACGAATGATTCCCGAGGCTTTCGACAGGAACTGCTCGAAAAACGTTTCATATTGCTCGTAAGTATGGCAATATTTGATTTGCTCGTAAGGCGAATTCTCATTAAGAAGCAAACTGATATCTTGCTTGCTGACGATGAGCGATTTGATGACCCGTTCAATCACCTGATTGGCCAAAAGCTGATAATGATGCGCGTTCGCGGACTTTTTCCGATAGTGGGACAATGTCCGCTGCACGATTTGGATGAGGTTTGCCTCGTTGCCATGCTGCAGGTTCTCCCAAAACTCGGTTTCCTGCAGATGGTTTTGCAAGGCGACGTCCGTGCCTTTATCGCCATTCTCAACGATTTGGGTTTCCTCGTTTAATTGCCTAGCTTGAATCATACCCAGCGTCTCATCGTAAACGGAATCCAATTCCGCATACGCCGACAATTCCGGATGGATAGCGACAGTTAACAAGTAATAATCTTTGTCTCTATCGATCACTTGCATGAGCGCTTTTAATTTGTTCATAACGTGAGCAAACTCTTTTTCATAAATGACGGTGCAGAGCAGGTCCTTCTCCATATTCATGGAAACGGAACCGGGTAAGTGCTCCGAAGTATACGTATTGATGAAAGCTTGGACAACCTTCGTTATTTTACCGTGCTCCATCGAATCGAATTCCGCCATGAAGCGTTGCGTAAAGCGGATATGAAACAAACAGAGATAAAAAGGCTCGGACGTGTCGATCAAATCACGGAATTCGCTTACATTCGTCTCGATATTTTTCATTTTTTTCAAGTAGCCGTATTGCTTGAGCAAAATATTTTTTTTGTTCAAGTCCAGATGGACGTCGCGGTTTGTCTTCAGGATGCCTTGAATTTTTTCGTTAATCACTTTAAATTCATGAATGTTAGTCGGTATCGGCATGGCGTCGTTCTGCTCTTTGATGGAATCGATAATTCTTTGGAACGGATGGTTGAACCGGGCGCTCAGAAAGACGGAAACGGCAAGGCTCGCAGCAACCGCTATCGCAAGGAGAACGCCAAGAATGAGGCTCAGCTGATTAATTTTTGAAGCGACGGTTTGATTGGGTATCGAATTAATGTAGGTTAACCCGGTTGCGTCCGATTTCTTATAAAAGTAATAAATATCGTCTTTGACCAAATAACCTTCTTTGTTCCCGGCAGGTATGAAAGTCATCGCTTGACGTTCTTCATCGGAATCGAACACGGGCTTACCATCGGCACCGAGAATTTGGAATTTGCCGTTCGTCGTGTAATGAAAGGATTGGAACAGCTTGTTTGCATCAAGAAAAGCAACAAAATAAATGTCTTTGTCGATGACATTGCGAAAAATGATCGGAATGGAAAGCATGTTCGGAACGAAGTCCTTCACATAAGAATATTTGGCGAACTTGGAGGCAGGCAAAATATTCATATGTCCGGACTCTTCAAATTGACGCTCCCAGAAGCTTTGCGGATAATCGCTGCTGACGTAGAAGGCCGAAAACATTTTATCGAAATCAATAATGCCGTCTTTATCCAGCACGAAGGAAGCCGATTTGAACACAAGAAGCAGGTTATCCAAATACAGCATTTCGTTGGAAACCAAGGAGGTCAAGTTGTTATTCACCTGTTGAATCACTTCAAAGTTAACCTGTTCCTTATGGCTTGTCTTAAGAAGACTGATTCGGGCGTCGAAATATAAATCGGTAAGGTTCTTGTTGATCAGCGCGATTTGTTTCTCATAGTTGTCTACGGTTTTATTCAAGGTAAGATTATTATTATGAATGATCTCTTCATTAATGCTGTTCTTGAAAAATAGAAACGATAAGAAGTTGAAAGATACAAGCACGAGGATAATAATGAAGAAGCTTACCAGAAGCTTAGAAAATAAAGTGTTCGGATTCCCAAGTTTTATCATCCGCATTTCGCTGCAACCCCCCGGTTTATGCGCGCAAGTAATTTGCCGTAGGCAATAAAATATTCATTTTTTCGGATCCCGGACAAATCGCATACTATTCGGGAAAGTGTGCCTACCGCGGTACCTGCCTCAACAGTAAAGTTACATTATCACAAGATTTTTGAATAAGCCATAGAAATCTTGGCGAAACAGGCTTTCGAGATTGGGGCTTGGAGAAGTACAAAAAACGCACAAACAAAGGAGAAGTGAGACATGGTACAAAAGGGGAAGTATGGTTTGACGATCGTATTATCCTTCGTTCTGCTGCTGGTTACCGCGCTTGCCGGCTGCAGTACGAAAGAAAAGGAACCGGCTGCCGCGCAATCGCCGTCCGTATCGCCGAGCAGTACGGCATCGACGAATAACGGCGGCACGGATAACGGAAAAGGCGGCCTGCCCGCCAAATATGAGCCTGCCATTAAGCTCAATACGGTTATGGCCAATTATTCTTATACGAAATTCGGACAAGGCGATACCACGGACGACAACAGATGGACGCGTTTCATCAAGGATAAGTACGGTATCGAAGTACACTCCCTATGGGACGTTCCCTTCGGGCAATATGAGCAAAAAGTAAATTTAATGATCGCGTCGGGGGAAATGCCGGATTTCTTCGGCGTCACGCCTTTGCAGTTCAAGCAGCTTAGCGATGCCGGCAAGCTTGAGGACTTGACGGATATTTATAATAAATACGCTTCGGACTCGATTAAGGAGGTAATCGCCGGCGCCGGAGCGGAGGTGCTTGATTCCGCCAAAGTCAAAGGCAGGCTGATGGCCGTGCCGTGGACGGGCGTAGCCAAGGAAGGCGTACCGATTTTGTGGATTCGCAAGGACTGGTATGAGAAGTTCGATTTGCAGCCGCCTAAATCGATGGGCGATGTCCTGAAAATCGCGGAGCTTTTTGCCACTAAAGATCCTGACGGCAACAATAAGAACGATACGTTCGGCTTCGCGCTGAACAAAAACTTAGCTGAAAACTCCCTCGTCGGATTTTTAAACGGCTACCACGCTTATCGCGATATTTGGGTAAAGGACGCTTCGGGCAATTTGGTTTACAGCGATATACAGCCGGAAATGAAGACAGCGCTAACCCAACTGCAGGCCTTGTATAAAAACGGCTGGATCGATAAAGAATTCGGCGTGAAAGACCCACAGAAGGTGGAAGAAAATATCGGGTCGGGTAAAATCGGCATGATTTTCGGAGACATGGGCACCGCCGCATCTCCGCTTCAGCAGTTGACGCCGAACAATGAGTGGCTGCCTTTCCCTGTTCCGTCAGTCGATACCCAAGAGGCCAAGCTGCAAATTCCTTTAAACATCTTTAACTACTATTGGGTAGTCAAAAAAGGAACCGCGCATCCCGAAGCGATTTTCCCGCTTATGCAAACATGGCTGGATTTATTCTATAACAACACTTCGGAGGAATTGTACAAGCAATACAACTACGACAGCGAAGCGGATATCGCTTCCTGGATGAATGCGCCGATCAAAATTTACAAGACCAAACGGGCGACCAATCACCTTGCCGAGATGAAAGTAATGAATGGCGAGAGCAAGGATACTTCCAGCTTGACTCCCGAGCAGCGCGACAATTATTCGAGCATGCAAAAATATTTGGCGGGAGATAAGAAGTTCTGGAACGTTTATATGCAGGACGGCCCTAACGGTACCGGTAAAATCGCCGTCGACTATTTAGAAAAGGATCTCTATATGCCTACGCAATTTACCGGAACGCCAACGCCGGCAATGGTGCTGAAGAAAGCGAATCTGGACAAGCTGCGCGATCAAATGTACCTGAAAATTATTCAAGGCGCTTCCCCTGACGAGTTTGATCAATTTGTGGAACAGTGGAAGAAGCTGGGCGGCGACGAAATTACCAAAGAAGTGAACGAGTGGCTGAAAAATAAGTAACGGATATCATAGCGATCTTCGAATAACGAAACGCACAAAAAAGTAAGGGAAGAGGGCGGGAGGGAGTCGCTTTCCTACTCGCCCCTCGCCTTTTTCAAGGTACTGGGGGTGGAGACTTGCATAAACGATTCAGAACGGAATTGCCGCTTCATTTCATGCTTTTGCCGGGCGTTATCATCGTACTGATTTATAACTACTTCCCGATGGGCGGCATTGTCATGGCTTTTCAAAACTATATACCGACCAAAGGCATTGCAGGCTCCGAATGGGTGGGCTGGAGCCATTTCTCCTATTTATTCAGTTTGCCCGATACGAAGCAAGTCATAGGGAACACGCTTTATATCGCTATCATGAAAATTGCCGCCGGATTGATCGCTCCGATCGTCATGGCGCTGTTATTGAACGAGGTTGCGAAGCAGTGGTTCAAAAAAACGATTCAAACGTTGGTCTATATTCCGCATTTTTTATCTTGGATTATTTTGGGCGGTATTTTGATCGACCTCCTATCGCCTTCCGAAGGGGTCGTCAATCAACTCCTCACGTCGCTCGGCTTCGAGCCTGTCTTTTTTCTGGGCGACAATGCTTGGTTCCCGTTTACGCTTGTCATATCCGACACTTGGAAGGAATTCGGCTTTAGTACGATCGTTTATTTGGCCGCATTAACAGGCATTAATCCTTCTCTTTACGAGTCGGCGGCGATCGATGGAGCCAGCCATTGGAAACGCATGCTTCATATTACGCTACCGGGCATGATGCCGGTAATCGTCCTTATGGCCACCTTAAGCATGGGAGCGGTGCTGAATGCCGGATTCGATCAGGTTTTCGTGCTGTACAGTCCGCAAGTTTACGAAAGCGGCGATATTATCGATACGATGGTGTACAGAATGGGACTTATCGATATGCAATATAGTGCAGCGACGGCTGTCGGCGTATTTAAATCCTTTACTTCGTTAATTTTAATCAGCGTATCTTACTGGTTGGCTTACCGGTATGCGAATTACCGCATTTTCTGAGAAAGGAGACGGCAAATTGGTCGAACGCGCATCTTGGAGCAGGAAATCGTTCCTTGCTTTTAATTATATAGTTTTGTCCGTCATGGCCTTGGCATGTTTATTTCCCATTGTTCAAATGGTGGCCGTGTCTTTCAGCTCGGGAGCCGCCGCATCTTCCGGTCGTGTGACTATTTTTCCGATAGAATTTACGCTGGACGCCTACCGCTACGTCATGCGGAACGATGCGTTTATGCGAGCGGTTTGGGTATCGGTGGAACGGATCATGCTGGGCTGCACCCTGCAAATGCTGATGATGGTGCTGATTGCTTATCCGCTTTCCAAAGACGTATCGAAGTTTCGTTATCGGACGGTTTACGTATGGTTTTTTATGATCACCATCTTATTTAGCGGAGGCTTGATTCCCACCTATTTGACGATCAAAGCGACGGGCTTGCTGAATACCGTTTGGGCTTTGATTATCCCAAGTGCGGTGCCGGTTTTCAGTGTTGTGCTGCTGTTGAATTTTTTCAGAAACTTGCCCAAGGAACTGAGCGAGGCCGCTTTCATCGACGGAGCGGGACACTGGAAGACGTTGTGGAAAGTGTATATTCCGTTATCTACGCCGGGCCTAGCGACACTGCTGCTGTTCTCGCTGGTCGGACATTGGAATTCCTGGTTCGACGGCATCATCTATATGAATTCGCCCGAACGGTATCCGCTGCAAAGCTATTTGCAAACGATAATTCTTATGAAGCAGGATTCTTCTGCATTATCGGTAATGGACGCGAACATTCTGGCCAATCTTTCCGACCGGACGTTAAAGTCCGCGCAAATCGGGCTTGGCGCTCTTCCGATCTTGCTCGTTTACCCTTTTCTGCAAAGATTTTTTATGAAGGGGATCGTGCTTGGAAGTGTTAAAGAGTAACGCGTAGGGAGAAACGAACAAAAAAGAAGAGCAACGCTGTCGAATGCTTTTGCGGGATATGTCGATTGCAAATTCAGACAATCAAATAAAGCTTCGCACAAATAACCACGTCCATGACGGCGTGGTTTATTTGTGTTTTTCCGTAATTGCATCGTGGAATCGGGCGAAATCCGGTTCAATACGCTTTCTTTGACGCGCTGGGTTGTTATCATACATGTCCGGTATTGTTATGGTTTATTTAGGAATGTAAGCGCACTGCAAAAAAGTGAATGACAAGTGCACGGGGATGTGGTAATCTTATTCGTGAGAACAGTAATCGATTTCTATTAAGTTTCTTTCTACTACATGAGAGGAGGGATTTTGTTGAAGAAAGTAGTTCTTGTCGGCGCAGGCGGAAGAGCTTTTTATATGTTCGCCAAACCGCTTGCAACGGAACTGAAAGGTATCGTCGATTTTTGCGGCGTTTACGATCATAATCCCGTTCGAGCCAAGCTGTTAGGCGACGAGTGCGGCGTGGCCGTTTACAGCGGATTTGCAGAAATGCTGGAAGCTTGCAAACCGGAGATCGTCGTTGTGGCTACGCCGGATAATACGCATCATACGTTCATCATCGAAGCGCTGGAGGCAGGGTGCGACGTCATTTCCGAGAAGCCGATGACGATCGACGCCGAGAAATGCAGAGCGATTCTCGAAGCGGAGAAGCGGACCGGACGCAATGTAACGGTCACCTTCAACCTTCGGTTCATGCCTTATTTTGCCCGCATCAAGCAGCTGCTGGCAGACAACGCGATCGGAAGCATCCGGCACGTAGCGCTCGAATATTTCCTTGACCGCTCCCACGGCGCCGATTATTTCCGCAGATGGCATGCCGAGATGGATAAGAGCGGCGGTCTGCTGGTGCATAAATCGACGCATCATTTCGACATTATCAACTGGTGGGTGGACAGCCATCCTGAGCATGTGCACGCGTACGGGACGAGAACCTTTTACGGACCTACTCGCACAGAGCGCGGAGAGCGCTGCTCGACCTGCGAGTACACGAAAACCTGTGAATTTTACGTCGATTTCTCGCAGCAGGATTTTGCCAACCGCCATTATTTGCAAGCGGAGAAGGAAGACGGTTACATCCGCGACCGTTGCGTGTTCCACGACCGGATCGACATTTGCGATACGATGTCCGTTAACGTCAAATACGAGAACGACGCGCTTTTGACCTATTCGCTCGTGACGTACAGCCCGGAGGAAGGGTGGACCGCGACGATTAACGGAACGGACGGCCGTATGGAGGTTTCCTGCATGTACAGCGGACCGCTGGCGGAGAAGGAAGCGTACAGCATAAGAATTATTAAGCCTTCCGGCGAGACGATTACGGAAGATGTGCCTATCGTGGAGGGCGGTCACGGCGGCGGCGACGAGAAGCTGCGCGCGATGCTGTTCGAAGGCGGCATCGAGGATCCGCTCGGCCAACAAGCCGGAAGCACGGCCGGCGCTATGTCGCTGTTGATCGGTGCGGCTGCAAATCGTTCGATCGCCGAGAACAAATCGTTTTCCATTGCAGAGCTTTCCGCGCTGCCGTCATAGGTTATCATAGAAGTTTACGATCATTTTCGAGGGAGTGGGAATCATGCAAGTTCATACATCGCAAACTGCAGAGGAGTTAGGCGTTGCCGCAGCCGCCAAGGCGGCCGAGGTGCTGAATGACCGCATCGCGAAGCAAGGCCGCGCAAGGATCGTGCTTTCGACCGGCGCTTCGCAATTTACGTTTTTCCAGGCGCTCGAGAAGCATGCGATCGATTGGAGCAAGGTCGATATGTTTCATTTGGATGAGTACGTCGATCTGCCGGAATCGCATATCGCCAGCTTTCGCAAATATTTGAAGGAAAGATTCATTTCGTTCGCGCCTGTAGCGAATGCTTACTTTGTAGACGGCGAAGGCGACGTAAGGTCGAAAATTGCCGCGCTGACGGCGGAAATCCGCAAAGCGCCGGTCGATCTTGCGCTGATCGGCATCGGCGAGAACGCCCATATCGCATTCAACGATCCGCCGGCCGATTTCGATACCGACGAGGCCTACCGCGTTGTCGATCTGGACGACGCTTGCAAGACGCAGCAGGTGCGCGAAGGCTGGTTCGCATCGCTGGACGAAGTGCCGAAGCAAGCGATCACGATGACGGTTAGCCAAATTATGAGCAGCGCCGTAATCATTTCTTGCGTTCCTCATGCGGTGAAAGCGAACGCCATTCGCAATACGTTACAGGAAGGCGTATCGAATAAGATACCGGCTTCCATTCTGAAGACGCATGCGGAGTGGTGGCTGTTCTTGGACGAAGCATCCGCTTCCGGCATTGACTCGGCTTCTTAAATGTCTCGAAAAAGGACCTAATGAAGCTCCCGTCTGAAGCCTTTTTATTAAGGTTTTTAGCAATAATGTCTTATGTTTGGGTGCTTAAAAGTAATCGATATCAGCGATCTTGCTAAGTCTGTATGAAACATGAATTTCGCTTCTCAAGTAAGGTGTTCTTGTCCTTATCGCACAAACACTTTAATGTATCCGAATCGAAAATAATTCATTGCACTGGTGAATATTTTCGGTTATGATAAATATAGGCCGATGGCGCCATCGGAACTGTGCTAAAAAAGAAATCGATTACTATGTATGTATCTAGTATTACCCCTTGTATTTTTACTTAAGATCAAGCATTGCCGTAAGTGGATTGGAACATCTAGAAAGTACTCAGCTTAAGCATGATCAAATCGCGGTGAAATGAAAAGGGAGGGTTTCAATTGAAAAAAGGTCTACTCGCATTATCGGCTTCCATGTTAGCGCTGTCATTGGCTGCTTGCAGCAGCGGCGGCGAAAAACCGGCAGAAAGCGCAAAGCCCGGCGACGCATCCAAATCTCCGGAAGCATCCAAGGCTCCCAAACAGATGACGCTTAAGATCGGTCTCCCCGGATCGTACGACGTAACGAAGAAAGAAATTATCGACGGCTTTATCGCCAAAAATCCGAACATCAAAGTAGAACTCGTCGAAGCGCCTTGGGGCGATTTCGTAAAAAAAATTCAAACGGAAATCGCCGGCGGAACGGCTCCAGATATTTGGTTCCAAGAAAACGCTGTCATTCTCGGATACGGGAAACGCGGCGTAGCGGAAGACCTGAGCGGCTACATTAAAAAGGATCTGAAGCAGGACGAGTACATTTCCGGTCTGTTCGCAGCTCAATCGAGCGACGGCAAAGTATACGGCGTTCCTCACGGCATTAACCCGATCGCGCTTGCTTACAACAAGAAGATGTTTACGGATGCAGGCGTGCCGCTGCCGACCAAGGACTGGACGTATCAGGACATGCTTGATGCGGCGAAGAAGCTTTCCAAAGATACGAACGGAGACGGCAAGCTGGATCAATACGGCTTCGGCGCTTCCACCAGCATCACGGTCGGCTGGTACCCGTGGACCCGCTCCAAAGGCGGCCAGGTGCTCGACGAGACGAAATCGAAGGCGATGTTCACCGATCCGAAATCGCTCGACGGCATCAAAACATGGGCGAACCTGGTTAAAGACGGCATAAGCCCTGACACCGATTTCTACACGGCGGCAGGCGGCGACTGGAAGGCGTTCGCATCCGGCAAGGTAGCCATGTTCTTCATGCAATACAGCAACTCGGCGCTTATTAACAAGGACTTCCCGAACCTCGATTACGATACGATCGAAATTCCGAAAGGTTATGACGGCAAACGTCTCGTGCCGATGGTTACGAACAGCTGGGTGATTTTCTCGAAAGCGAAAGCCGACGCGAAAGAAGCCGCTTGGGAATTTATGAAGTATTACCTGAGCGAAGAAGCGCAAACGGTTTTGGCGAAGAGCGGCGCGGCTCTCCCTGTCAATAAAAAGGCGATGACGCAGCTTGACACGAACGCAAGCCCGAAAAACAAAAAAGCATATAGTGACGGTATCGCCGAAGCGGGCGTAACGCTTGACGAAAATCCGAGCTGGAACGAATGGCGTCTGGCGGCTCAACCGATTTACTCCGATATTTATGCAGGAAAACTGACTCCTGAAGAAGGCGTGAAGCAGCTGCAGGAAAAAGTGCAAAAGGTGCTTGACGACAATAAATAATATCAGGTTTTAGTTGGCGAAGGGTCCCTTAATGGGACCCTGCCTTCTCCCACGGAATAATGATCCTCGTGTTTGGCTTGATAGGGAGGGAATCGTTTGCAAAAACAAAATCGTTGGGGCTATATTCTTACGCTACCATTCACGATTCATTTTATCGTATTTTTCGCATTTCCGTTCATTTTCTCCTTTTACCTGACGTTTACGAAATGGGATATGTTCAATCCGCCGGACTGGATCGGGATGGGCAACTGGACAAAGCTGCTTACGGATAAGCCGTTCTGGTACGGGATCCGGAATGCCGCATTGTTCGCCGCCGTATTCGTTCCGCTGCAAACGATTTTTGCGCTTATCCTTGCTTTTTTTCTGAATCAGGCGATTCGGGCGAAATCGTTTTACCGGGTCATCTATTTTCTTCCCGTCGTTACCCCTTGGTTAGCCGGAGGTACGATGTGGAAATGGATGATGAACAAAACCTACGGTTTGGCAAATTATATGCTCAGCTTATTCGATATACCGCCAGTCGATTGGCTCGACAGCAAGTACTGGTGGGTGCCGATCACAAGCGTGGCGCTGGTAAACGTATGGAAAGGCGTCGGCTCTTCGATGATTATTTTGCTGGCCGGCATTCAGAGCGTTTCGAAGGAGTTATACGAGGCTGCTGCACTGGACGGCGCAACAAGGTGGACATTGTTCTGGAAAATCGTATTCCCGATCGTATCGCCGATGATTTTTCTCGTGCTCATCCTTTCGACGATTTCTTCGTTCCAGGCGTTCGACGTATTCCTCGTCATGTTCTCTTCGCCCGATATCGTATCGGATCAGAAGCTGACGCCGAACATCTTGATTTATAAGGACGCGTTCCTGACATCCAAAATGGGTTACGCTTCTGCGATGTCCTGGGCTTTGTTCGTACTCATCATATCGGTAACGCTCGTGCAGAAATGGTTTGAGAAGAGGTGGGTTCATTATGAGTAAACGGTTTTCCTTGAAAAACGGAATCATTCATATCTTGTTGATTCTGGGCGGAATCGTTATGCTGATGCCGTTTTATTGGATGGTCGCCACCTCGCTCAAGTCCGGAGGCAATGTGACGAAGGTGCCGCCGCAGTGGATTCCGAACCCGATCGATTGGAGTTATTACTCGACGGTATGGATCAAAGTGGACTTCGCGCGTTATACGTTTAACAGCTTTTTTATCGTCACGCTGGATGTCATCGGCACGCTTCTGTCATGCGCGATGGTTGCGTTCGGCCTTGCGATGTTCAACTTCAAGCTGAAAAAAACGATTTATCTTGCGATGCTTTCCACGCTCATGCTGCCGGCGCAGGTGACGATGATCCCGGGTTACTTCATTTGGAAATCGCTCGGCGGACTCGACACGTACATGCCGCTTATCGTACCAAGCTTTTTGGCGGGCGCCTTCGGTATTTTCCTGCTGCATCAGTTTTACAAAAGCGTACCCAGGGAGCTGTTCGAAGCGGCTACGATCGACGGCTGCGGTCCTTGGCGGGTGTTGTGGCGAATTTATTTCCCGCTCTCCCGTTCGGCTTTGTCGGCGCTCGGCGTATTTACATTCATGGGCGCTTGGAGCAATACGATGGGACCGCTCTTGTATCTGCATGACAAGAAGATGTTCACGCTGCCGCTCGGCTTGCTTTTCTTGAGCAACGACACCGGCGTTCAGCCTCAGCTGCTGATGGCGGGCGCGGTTATCGTCACGATACCGGTCATCATCATTTTTATCATTGCGCAAAAGCAGTTCGTGGAAGGAATCGCTTCAACGGGATTAAAAGGATAAACAAGCATAGACATACTTGCCTTAAAACTTGCTTCGTTTCAGGATGCGCTTATGGAAAGCGGATAAAAGAAAGGGCGGCGAAAGCGTGCTTTCATTCTGGTTTTTGAATCACGATCTTGAAGACGACGAGCTGAGATGGCAGCTGGACGAAATGAAGGACAAACGCTTCACCGGCGTTTTCATTCATCCGCGGGACGGCTTGAGCGTACCGTACGGCACCGAGCTCTGGTTTCATAAGGTGTCCGTTATCGTCGAGCATTGCGCCCGAATCGGGCTGCAAGCTTGGCTGTACGACGAGGAGCCGTTCCCGAGCGGTACGGCTGGAGGCCGGGTGTTTTTCGACCGGCCGGAGTTTAAAGCCAGACATTTGACGATGGAATCCTTCGACGCCGGAGGCGGACGCGTGAAGCTCGACTTCGCGCCGGGCCGTCTCATTCGTACGATCGGCATTCGCAAGGAGAACGGCCGCTTGACCCGCGAGTGGCTTGATTTAACCAAGCATACCGGCCTTATTCGCAGCGAATGGGGGCCGGGTTACATTCAGCACGGCATTTATTATCCGCCGTACACGGATTCTGGGAATCCGCATTGGCGTGCAGCATCGCATAGCCCTCATTATCGTATCGATTGCGTGCTGCCGGACGGCGACTGGACGGTTTGCGCCTTCGTCGAACGGGAAATGCCGAGCGGGCGCTGGGGCTTTTATACGGACTTGATGAATCCTGATGCGGTTCGCTATTTTATCGAATTAACCCATGAAAAATATGCGGAACGGTACGGAGACTTGTTCGGCGGCGTTATTCCCGGCATTTTCACGGACGAGTTCAAAGTGATCGGCGATGCGGCGTGGTCGCCAGTCCTCGGCGCCTTCTTCCGTGATCTTTTCGGCTATGACATCGAGGAACTTCTCCCGGATTTGTTCCTGACCGTCGATGAAAGCACGGCGCAGGTGCGCCACGACTACAGGCTTGCCCTCAGCAAATTGCTAAAGGCGTCATACGTTGAACCGATTGCCGAATGGTGCGCGAAGCATCGCCTTCTCATGACCGGACATATAAGCCCGGAGGAGGATCCGGTCGGAATGACGAAATGGACGCCTTATTTGCTTTCTCTCCTGAAGGGCTTCCATCTGCCGGGAACCGACCTGATCGGCGGGAAAATCGGAAGCGAGGAATACCCGCTGCTGCATCTCGGACCGAAGTTTGCCAGCTCCGCGGCGCATCATTCCGGCAAGCGCGAAGCGATTGTCGAAGCGTACGGCGCGAACGGCTGGGAAACCGACTACAAGACGATGCTCAAAATGGCCGACTGGTTGTTCGTCATGGGGATCACGGATGTCGTCGTGCACGGACAATATTATTCCGTCGACGGGCTTCGTAAAAAAGAAGCGCCGCCGTCTTTTTTCTACCAATCGAGCCATTGGCCGTTTTTCGGCGATTTTTCCGACTATATCGTGCGAATGTCGTCGCTTTTGAAGGAGGGCGAGCATCGCTGCCATTTGCTCGTTTATTACCCGCAAGCGGCTTTCAGCGCGCTGATCCCCGACCGGCTCGAGGAAGCCGATACGCTTCGCCGCAGGCTGGGCGATTTGCTGCATGAGCTGCTCAGCTTTCAGTGGGATTTCGATCTCGTCGACGAAGAAACGCTGCTTGGCATGGAAGTCAGGGACGGGAAGCTGCAGGGCTTCGGCGGCGAGACTTACGACTTGCTGCTGCTGCCGTACGGCGGCCATATCGAAAGCGGGACGGCAAAAATGTGCAGCGAGTTTACGGAACAGGGCTTACCGGTGTGGCTGGTAGGAGACGAGCCGCAAATCGTGAAATCCGCAGGCGAAATCGGTTCGATCGACGAGCTTGCAGCCGCTGCGACTCAAGATAAGCCCTTTTGGACGAAATCGGTCGCGCGCGAAAGCTTGCTTGCGGAGTTGTCGTCCGTTATCTCCAAAGACTTGACGTTATGGAGAGCGAAAGATGGCGGCGGGGGTTCGGGAAAGCCCGCTCAAGCTTACGTGCATGTGCGTACGTCGGGATCGAACAGCAGAGTGATGTTCGTTAATGCCGTTAAAGAACGGCAGGCGGTATGCTTGAAGCATCCCGTAACGGGGGAAGTTATCGAATTCGCGCTCCCGCCGAACGGAGGCGTACTCCTCGACGTGAATGAGGACGGCTTCGAATGGAAAACGGGCGTAGGCCGCTTGCTGGAAGACGGCATCTATCCGGAGCTTCCGGATTGGAGCAATGCAGCGTCTGTGTCGCCGCAATCAGGAGGGGATGCCGGTTTCACGATAGACTTATCCCTAGACTGGCGCTTGAAGCCTAAAAACGACAATGTGCTTGTTTTGTCCCACTGGCATTTCTGGGATCATGAGCGGAAGCATGGCCAGCCGGTGACGCTTACGCCGGCGGTCAACTTAATCGCACAGCCTAGCGTTTGCTTCGATAAGGAAGGGCACGGCTACTGCCGTTTTTATGCCGAGGGCGATCCCGTGCCTACTTTTCTCGTATACGAGCAGTCCGCTTGGGCGGGCGAATGCGTAATTGCCGTAAACGGACAGGAAATTCCTTCCGGAAGTCAAACGCGCAGGTACGACGTTCACAATTTTGAAGTCGATATTTCTCCTTATCTCAAGCGGGGGAGCGGCGTACAAACGAACGTCGTTGAAGTGCATTTTCACGCAGGCGGGCAGCTGAAGGAGCCGTTCCGGCTTTATGGAGCGTTCAAGGTTTCGTTCCCGTATGCTGGATTTCCACCGGGACGGCTGCATTACGGAGATAGCGAATGTCATCTGCATCATCTGGATTCTTGGGATGACATCGGTTATCCGCACTATGCGGGTACGATGGCTTACGAGAAGGAGATAACGTTAACGGAGGAATGGCTGGAAAGCGAAGCGGAGTCCGTTTGGCTTTATGCGGAGGAAGTGAATGACGCGGCCCGGTTGTATGTCAACGGCATTTACTTGGGCACATGCCTCAACGATCCTTTTGCCTGGGATGTAACAGACAGCTTGCAAGCAGGAGTGAACCGGATTTCGATCAAAGCGGTTAATAGTCCGATTGCCTTGTTTGAAGGCGGACGCAAGCGGGCAGGCTTGCGAGGCCGTATTCGGCTGATAAAGAGATAACCTCAGCTTGTAAATGGATGCCGGAGCAGCAGCAGGAACAGGTAAGACCGAAAATGTCGCGAGAACGGTGGGAGATGGAGCATGGAATATAATGTGAACGATTTGGAACAATTTTCGCTTAATATTTACGACGTGAAGGATCAGCTCAAGCAGCATGTTTACAAAAGATCGGCCGAAGCGCTTGCAGCCGGGGACTTGGCCAGGGATGCCGTTCAGACGCAGGAGGAGCTGGAGCGTCGTCGTCTAGCGGCTCGGGAGGCGTTTTTGGATGGAATCGGAGGCTTGCCCGAATACGGCGGGCCGCTGAATGCGGCGATTGCCGGTGAATTGCGGATCGAGGGTATGCGCATCGAAAAAGTCGTATATGAATCGCGTCCCGGCACGCATGTGACTGCTTCCATGTATATTCCGGACGGATTAACAGAGCCTTCTGCAGCGGTACTATTCGTTTGCGGCCATTTTGAAAACGGACGGCTCGCGCCGAATTATCAGGCCGTTTGCCAAACGATCGCTGCAGCTGGGCTGATCGTTTTTGCCGTCGATCCGGTAGGACAAGGGGAGCGGGCCACGTACTTCGATCCTGCGGCTGGAAAGATGCTTGTGCCGCGCAGCACATCCGATCATGAGCAGGTTGGCGCGCAATGCTGGCCGCTCGGCGACGGGCTTGCCCGATATTTTCTGCACGACGTTACAAGGGCCGTCGATTATTTAAACACGCGTCCGGAAATCGACCCGCGGCGAATCGGCATCACAGGCAACTCCGGCGGAGGCTTGCAAACGACGATGGCGATGCTGGCGGAGCCTCGTATTGCGGCGGCGGCACCCGCTACTTTCGTCATGAGCAGGGAAAGCTATTTGTATGCCGGACAGGCGCAGGATGCCGAACAAATATGGCCGGGGATGTCGGCGAAAGGGTTCGATCACGAGGACCTGCTGATGGCGATGGCGCCGAAGCCGGTACTTGTGTTGGCCGCGCAATACGATTTTTTTCCGATCGAGGGCACGAGACGTACGGTCGAACGAACGAAACGGTTTTGGGAGATGTACGGTAAACCGGAGCAGCTCGTATTGTTCGAGGACCGGTGCACGCATATGTATTCGAATAGAATGGCCGGAGCGGCGGGCGCTTTTTTTGCCGAGCATCTGTTGGGTGCGGAAAATGCCAGGTTGGCTGACGCGATTCGCGGCGGTGCGGAAAGCGGTTTGTTCTCGCGATTGACTACTTACTTTTCCTTAGTGGTGCCTTTGGCTGAAAGCGAGCTTGCATGCACAAGCGGCGGACAGGTGCGGGGCCATTATGCCGGCGAACGCGGGCCTTGCGAAGAAAACGCGGACCGGGTCCGGGAGCTGGAACGCTTGCGCAGCGAAATGTCCGAAGAGGAGCGTAAACGCCGTGCGCTGGAGTGGCTCGAAAGGACCGTTTTGGCGAATCGCAAACCCCGCGAGCTGAATCCGCGTCATTTGCCGTTAGGCATTGTCGACGGACTGACGGCGGAAAGCTGGCTGTGGTGGAGTCAAGAAGGCATATTTAACCATGCATTCGTTTTTCGGGATGAAAAGTCAGCTGACAGCAAGAAGCCTATGGTCATTGCCGTATGGGAGCGCGGAACGCGCGAGCTGGCTTCCCGGATGAATTGGATCAAAGAGACCGTCGCTGCCGGAAAGGCCGTCATGGTGCTCGACGTCAGCGGGGAGGGAGTCGTAACGGCGAACGCGATATGTCCGCGGGGCATGTACGACCGGTTCGGAACACTCCATAAGCTTGCGACGGATTTGTTTTTTATCGGAGACAGCATCGCGGCGATTCGCACCTTTGACGTGCTGCGAGCTGTGGATATGGCTGCGCTGCCGAATCATATTGCCGCGGAGACGATTGAGGTGTACGGAGAAGGCAAATTCAATTTGTATGTAAGGCTTGCGAAGGCGCTTGACCGGGATCGGCGTGTCGCAGCATGGAGCGCCGGCAGCGGTATGCAAAGCGTCGCGGAATGGTATGAAGACCTGTATTATAGCGAGATTGACGTGCTTGGCACCGTTTTGCCCGGCATGCTCCGGTATTTCGATCTGCCCGAGCTTGGCTAAGAGCAAAATAACGTAAATGGGAGATGGGAGCGGATCATTCCGCTCTCTTCGCATACCAGCCCGATTCAGGCTTTCTAATGGATATCGCTTGGTTGTCTCGACGATGTGTTCCGTCGGAGACGGTAAAAACCTAAGCCGCTGATAGTGTGGTATTGGTTTTTACCGATGCCGATTAGAAGGCTGAGCGATCAAGCAAAAGAACGGAGAGATCATCTTGAGTAATGGTTTGCATGAACCACGGTCTACTAAACGAATTGTACGCATTGAATCCGTTGCTGATTTACGTGAATATGAAGGAAATACGGATGGCGAGGTCATTGAGCTTGTCAGTTACTATGCGGATTGGCTTCCAAACTCTACGCCTCCAGCGGGGGGAGGAATGTTCGCGCGTCTGACAGACGGTGAGCGTGCGGATAACGGCGGGACGATTATTGCTGTGACTGGTAGTTCGACTCGTTGGGTTCGTATGAATGTATCCGAATTAGATCCAGTGGAGTTCGGAGCAAAGGCTGATGGAATAATTAATGATCGGGCTGCAATAGAATCGACGCTGGCAGCATTAAATTCCGATGTAAAGGTCGTTGATTTCAAAGGGAGAAATTACTACCTTGGAACTGTTGATCTGAATGAACAGCCCGTATTTCAAATTAATTCCAAGGATGGCGTTCGATTGATGGGAATGCCGAGGATGCATGTAACAAATCAATTAACAGACTACCTTGGCTATTCACCGATTTTTGAGTTTATCGACTGTAATGATATTTATGCTGAATGTCATGCCGTTTCCGATAGCTTTGATCCGGCATCTCCCCATGGTCCTGTAGCTGTTCAATTGAAAAGCGCTTCAAAATCAGTTGCCGGGGCTCGTATTATAGCTAAAGTAACGAGAGGCCTTGCTGCCTTGCAAACGGTGCGAATGACCAATACCAAAACGAGGCGTCAATCGGCTGATCCGACATGGAAATCGATCGAATATTCCGTTGAGGCGGACGATTCAGAGTATGGTGTACGCTTTATCAGCTCCGGCGATGATGCCCATGGTGTGATTCGTACAAATCAGGTGTCGCGCTCCTATTTTGTTGTTGGCGTTTCGAATCACACTGCTGTCGTCAATTCCTTGAATCAACGATATTTTATGGATGTGTTAATCAAGGCGTACTTTGATGATGTAACCAATATTCATGTGATATTAAACCAGCAATCATCAAACGGAGCAGAGTGGCCTGTTTCTATCGAACACCAGAACGATACCGACGATACCACGATTAAAAACATTACTTTAGATCTCAATATTATCGACCGTATAAACGTCAGGGCGTATACCAGAGAATTTGTATGTGTAGGAAGATCGCTAACCTTGGCAGGGGCGAATAGGGCAACTACCAATTGCGTCACTGATGAAATCACCATTAGAGGACATATCGAACAGCATCTGCATTCGGATTTATTAACATTGCCCTCGATAACCAATTCGGGCGGCTTGATCCATTTAGATATGTTTTCGACATTGAACGATACGCAAGGATTTACAATATGTCGAGGATCAAGTCGATCCGGGAAGGTACAAGGGGATTTAACCGCGAAGCCCGCTAGAATATCGCTTCGGGATTTGCGGCCGGATGGACTTGAAGTCGCGGTGGATATATTCATGAAAGCAGATAACGCAGACTTAGGTGCAGCGAACAGCTTTAGAATTCGTGAGAATCTGTTGCTAACTCTGGCGGATGACGGGTCGGGAGCGGTTATCGATGTTCAACATGTAAATAGCCGTCATCGAGGAACAGGAGCGATTCCTACAGTCACTTATTCCATTCATGATGGAGAATTGCATGTACTGGGCAGCGAATACACACGTGCAAATGCTGAAATGACAGTTAAAATGGAAATAATCGGCGGTCGTGTAGTTTGAAGCCTAGCGGATGTCCAAGCCTGCGGA
This sequence comes from Paenibacillus contaminans, assembly GCF_003285015.1. Lineage (GTDB taxonomy): Bacteria > Bacillota > Bacilli > Paenibacillales > NBRC-103111 > Paenibacillus_V > Paenibacillus_V contaminans. Next base: position 301,347 of record NZ_QMFB01000006.1, read on the forward strand.
AGTATGGTATACTTTGAGACAGATGAAACCGATTACTATTAGAGGTCATTTTAAATATCCCGTATACTAAAACCTGTCCAAATGGTGGTAATAGACATGCAGAAAAGAGTTACGATACACGATATTGCGAAGGAGGCGGGCGTTTCTTCCGCTACCGTTTCACGGGTGCTCAGCAACAGCGATTATCCGGTAAGCGCCAAGCTTCGTTCGAAAATCCAGAATTTAGCCGAGCAAATGCAATATATTCCGAACATGATCGGCAAACAACTGAAAACGGACAATAATATGACGATCGGCGTCATCATCCCGACGATCAGCAACCCGTTTTATGCGGCGGTTATGTTAGGGGTCGAAGAAGCTGCCCGTAAAAGCGGCTACCATGTGCTGCTTTGCAATTCCCTTCAGGACGGTAGTCTGGAGGAAGGATACTTGAAAACGCTCTTCGAGAAGCAGGTAAAGGGCGTCATTCTCTCTTCCATCTCCGGAAACCGGAAGCTGATGACTCATCTGATCAAAATGGGCTTAAATGTAATCGCTATCGATCAAAAGCTGGATATGCCCGATGTGCTGCAAATCGAGTTCGATTATCGCCGCGGCGGTTATATGGCGGCCCAGTACCTGCTCGAGCAAGGGCACCGGAAAATCGGCTATGTGACGGCCCCGCTTGATCGCCCGAGCCGTCAGCATATTTATCACGGCTTTTTTGAAGCGCTTCATGCGGCCGGTGTGGACAAAAACGATAGCTACGTACAGATCGCCGACGAGGAAAAAGAAGTTTACGACGGCATTTACGAATTCGAGAACGGCAAGGTGCTGACTCGCAAGCTTCTGCAGCTTGACGAGCTGCCAAGCGCGATTTTTGCTTGTAACGACTTGACCGCGTTCGGCGTCATAAACGAACTGGCCGCCAACGGCCTGCGCGTGCCGGAGGATATTTCGGTCATGGGCTTCGACAATATCGAATTCAGCAGAATGGTCACGCCGGCGCTGACGACGATCAAGCAGCCGAATTACGAAATGGGCAAGCTTGCCTGTTCGATGCTGCTGGATAAGCTGAGAAAAGACAATAATCACGAGATGGACGTCATGCTGCTTCCGAAGCTGATCGTCCGCGATTCCGTCAAAACTTTCGAGCTTGAATAAATGGTTCGGATCAATATAAAGCGCCCTAGCCTGAACGCCCATTCGTTTCTCTAAGCGTTCTTGAAAGGGCCTGCATGGAGCCGGTGCGATAAAGCGCAAGCCGAATCGCATTTTGCTTCGTTTCATTATCCGCAGCAATTATAGAAATCGATTACTATAAAAGGAGAGTTTTGTCGATGAAATGGTCCGGCAGAAGATACGATACGGGGCAATGCGTGGAGGTAACGTCAATAGACGGCAAAATTGCAGCGATAAGTCCGATCGAGATTGATGATAGGTTGCCTTGGTTGTCGCCGGGATGGATCGACCTGCAGGTGAACGGCTTTGCCGGCTTCGATCTGAACGACGAATCGACAAGCCCGGAGGAAGTGCTGAATGTTACAAGAGCGATGTTTGCTTGCGGCGTTACCGGATATTTGCCCACTGTCATAACCGGAAGCTTCGAGCGGATAAAGCAAGCGCTTGCCGGCATCAAGGATGCCTGCGATTCCGGAGATCAAGCGGCGGAAGCGATCTGCGGGATTCATGTCGAAGGGCCGTATTTAAGCGGAGAAGACGGTCCGCGCGGCGCTCATGACCGCGATTTTATCCGAGATCCCGATATCAAGGAATTCGAGAAGTGGCAGGAGGCGGCCGGCGGCCGCATCAAGCTCGTTACGATTGCTCCCGAACGTGCGGGAGTACCCGCTTTTATTCGCGAATTGAGCAAATCGGGCGTCACGGTAAGCATAGGGCATACGATGGCTACGACCGGCGAGATCGAAGCGGCGGTGAGCGCCGGAGCTAAACTTTCCACGCATCTTGGCAACGGCGCGCATCCGGTGCTGCCCCGCCATCCGAACTATATTTGGGATCAGCTGGCCGATGACGGCTTGCAGGCGATGTTCATTGCCGACGGGCACCATCTTCCGGCCAATACGCTCAAGGCGATGATTCGCGCCAAGGGGGAACGGTTCATCATCGTGAGCGATTGCGTCAAATTCGGCGGCATGCCTCCCGGCGTATATAAAAGCCTGATCGGCTCCGAAGTGGAGCTGCTTGCGAACGGCCGGCTGCAAACGGCCGCCAATCCGGCGATTTTGGCAGGCTCGGCCCAATCGATCGATCGCGGTGTCGAGAATGCGGTGCTGCTTGCCGGTATAAGCTTGAAGGAGGCGGTCGATGCCGTGACTGTACGGCCTGCCGAAGCGATCGGTCTTCACAATTGCGGGAAGCTTGAACCGGGGATGGACGCAAGCTTGACGCTGTTCGATTTCCAGCAGGGCACAATGCCGCTCACGGTCAAAGAGACGGTGCTGAAGGGGAAGACGGTTTATAGCAAACACTAGTTGATTAACGTACCGCCCGTTACCTCGCGCCTTGTGTACCCCCGTGCAAATTGACAATTACCGCCTCCAGCCGTTACATTAACTAATAGCGCTTATTTTTTGCTGACGGTCAAATCAAGGCTGCAGCACGTCTAAGCGAGATAAGCGGACCGAGCCGGAGGTGGACGGGTGAAAAGCATAAGGAAGGAAACGCTGTCGCAGCAGGCAGGTGACAGCATTAAAGCCTATATCGAACAAATGCGCTTGCAGCCGGGCGATAAGCTGCCCTCCGAGAAGCAGCTTATCGAGCGGTATGGCGTCAGCCGTACGGTCATACGCGAGGCGTTGAAATCGCTGGAGACAGTCGGCATTATCCAATTAAAGCCCGGGGACGGCATTTATGTTGCGAGACCGACGATAAGCGGAATGTCGCATCATTTTACATTTCATTGGAATCGAAATCCGAAGACGGTGAAGGAGCTTTTGCAGATCCGTACGACGCTTGAGCTGTACGCGATCGATTTGGCGGTCGGACAACAGGATGAAGAGCGAATCCGCCAGATGGAGCATTGGGTGCTCGAAATGGAAAGGAAGCTCAAGGAAGGCGTCAGCATCGCGCATGAGGATTTGCAATTTCATCGCGCGTTGTTTCGCGCGTCAGGCAATGAAACGTTATGCGAGCTGAGCGAGTTCATTGCGGGATTTTTCGTGCCGCTGGACGGCTCGGCGACGTTGATGCACGGCCCCGATCCTTTATCATTGCTGGAACACAAGCAAATCCTTCATTGGATTCGCGCAGGAAATGCGGCTAAGGCGAAAGCTTGTCTGCAGGAGCACTTGCGTCCGGTGGAATCGTTCGTCGCTTCGATGGAAGCAAGTGTAGAACCGAATGAGAATAAATAATAGGACTCCGCGAAATGCTCTAGGTTGCCGGTCTGAGGCTAATGCAAGGGCGGGAGTACGGAAAGGAGCTGACGAGCGATGCAGCCGATGGAACCTGGCGAGCAGCTTCAGCGAAACATGCTCAGCCATTTGGCAAGCGATCGGATTAAAACGTACATTTACGAGAATGGATTGAAGCCGGGAGATAAACTTCCGACGGAGCGCGATTTGGCCGAACGGCTTCAAGTAAGCCGGACTGTCATCAGGGAAGCGCTGAACCAGCTGGAGACGCTGGGTCTCATATTCAAGGTGCAGGGCAGCGGAATCTTTATTGCGGAGCCGAATTTGACCGTATTTTTCCGTCAATTGCTGTCGGGATGGGAGACGGATAATCAAAGCTTGGCAAAGCTGCTGGATTTTCGGCTGATGCTGGAGCAGGCGGCGCTGAGCGAGATCGCGGAGCGAGCGGACGACGAGGATTACCGGATGCTGGAGAAGCTTATCGGCGAGGCCGAACAGCCGGGGATCGACGGGGCAAGATTTTTGGCACTTGATGCGCAGTTTCACCGCGAGCTGCTCAAGCTGACGCGAAACGATCTTTTTATCCAGCTGGTCGCCATTGTTCAGGATTATTTTTCCTCAGTGGAACGCAAAGGGGTTATACCGCAAACGGAAGGAATCCGGGCGACGATACAGGACCATAAGTCGCTGATCGCGATGCTTCGCAGCCACAGTCTGAACGAAGCGAGACAGCTGCTGAGAAAGCACTTGCACCCAATAACGTAGTGACGGCAACGACGAAAAATGAACGGCTTCGTTTCGATCATTTTTTCGTTGACCGTTCGGTTTGGAAGTGCTATCATCAAATTGGTCATACCATAATATATAATGATCGGTTACGGCATATCGAAGTTTTTCCGATATCCGGATGGATAATCGAGGAGGATGTGGACCATGCTTGGAAATCCGCGCAAGCTCGGCGTATGGCGGTATGAAACGCTGCTTCCGCAGGTTGCGGAAGAACGCCAGGTTACTTTAGGGGAAGGCTGCACGCCGCTTGTCAAAAGCGCAGGCATTGCCAAAGCGCTTGGGCTAAGCAATTTGTATTTCAAAATCGAGTCCGGAAATCCGACCGGCTCGTACAAGGACAGAATCGCCGCAGTCGGCGTTTCCTGGGCGCTGCAGCAAGGGAAAACGGCGTGCATCGGCACGACCTCCGGCAATGCGGGCGCCGCAGTCGCCGCATACGCCGCGCGGGCCGGAATTCCGTATCACTTATATGTGCTTGAGCATATCGTCGAAGCGAAGCTGGTTCAGGTCGTGGCTCACGGCGCTAACGTAACGAAGGTGAAAGGCTTCGGTGAAAGCGCTGCAGTCGGCGACAAAGTATTTGCGCATATCGCCGAACAAGCGGAGCGGATGAACTGGGAGTCGATGATTACGGCTTACAAATGCAATCCCGTTGCGATGGAAGGCGTGAAGACGATCGCATTCGAGTTGTACGACGATTTGGTCGAAACGACCCCCGATGCGGTATTCGTGCCGGTGGGCGGCGGCGGTTTGTTTACCGGCATTCGCAAAGGCTTCGAGGATCTCGCGCGTTTGCACGGGGCTTCGATGCCATCGATGGTCGCGGTACAATCGGCCGGCTGCGACAACATCGTGCGCGGCTGGAAGCAAGGCAGCGCGACTGCCGCGGGCGGCGATTCGACCTCGCAAATATCCGGACTGCAGGTGCCGAATCCGCCGGACGGCGAGGAGGTGCTTCGCGTTCTCAATGCGAATGAAGGCTGGGCCGAGGCAGTCGCCGACAACGAAACCTGGCATTGGCAGGAGCAGCTTGCGGAGAAGGAAGGCATTCTTTGCGAGCCGGCCGCGGCAATTTCGCTCGCAGGTCTCGCCCAGGCGCTTAGGGAAGGACGAGTCGGCAAGGATGCGACGATCGTATGCGTGCTTTCGGGCGCGGGCTATAAGGATGCAAAGCGGCTGCAGACGATTGTCGACGGCAAACCCGCGGTTCCGTTGAAGTCTGCGGATGAGCTGTCCTAATCTCACGTTAGGCGGTGCATGTAACGACAAGGAGACGGAAAATAAGAGACTCCTTCTCATCGGTTCGCTTTTATAGAAAAAAACTTTTTATTTCCAAAGTTAAAAACGACGTGGAGGCGGAAGCATGATTAAAGTGGGATTGATCGGAATAGGCAGATTTTCAAACTTTCACTTGCAATCGATACGTCAACTCCCGGGTGTTACCGTTACCGCCGTTGCCGATCTTAACCCGGAACGCGTTGAGAGCGTTAAGGGGGAATGGGGCTGCGCCGGATATACGGATTGGCGGCGCATGCTCGAGGAACAGGAGCTGGACGCGGTTACGGTTCTCACTCCCGAGCACGCGCATGAAGAGCCGGTTATGGCTGCGCTGGATGCAGGATGCCATGTTTTTGTAGAAAAGCCGCTCTCGATCGATTCCGCAGCATGCGAGCGAATGATCGCAGCGGCCGGGAAAGCGGATAAGCTGCTGATGGTCGGTCATGTTTGCCGCTTCGGCATTCGCCATTTGGAGATGAAGCGGGCGGTCGACAGCGGAGCGCTCGGCAAGCTTCGTTCGATCTACGGCCGGAGAAACAATGGCAGCAAATATTTTCCGATCTATAAGCGCGTCGATCCGGTTTATATACTCGGCATTCATGATATCGACCTGATGCATTGGCTCTCCGGCTCCACCGTAACCGAGGTATTCGCGCGCAGTACGGGACCGGCGGACGGAGGCGTCGACTTGCAGTGGGCGATGCTGACCTTCGCGAACGGAGTCATCGGCGTAGTCGAAAGCAGCTGGCTTGTACCGGACGGGGCGCCGGCGGAAGTCGACGTTCGGATGGAAGTCGTAGGGGAACGCGGCACCATTCATTTTCAAGAGCCGGATGACGGCCTGTCCGTTTGGGGAGAGCGCATGAGCGAAAACACGCCTCTCCATGATTGGCAGCCGAAATACGGAAGAGTTTCCGGAGCGCTTGTTGAGGAGCTTCATCATTTCTATGACTGCGTTCGCAACAATCGCAAATCGGATATTTTGCTTCCTGAGGATGCGCTCGCAGCGGTACGCGTGGCGGAAGCGATCGTTCAATCCTGCAAGACCGGATTGCCCGTCAAGCTGGGCTGAACGTTCAAGGCGGTATTCGGAAGGAAGTGATTTTGCATGAACGTTTCGGAGCATGTTTTTATGGTGGGGAGCGGTTCGCTCGGTACAGGCTTGACGAACGATTATGACTGCAATGTTTATTTGGTAGTTAGCGGCTCGTCGGCAGCATTAATCGACAGCGGGGCAGGCATCGACCCTCAGGCGGTCGTTTCGCAAATTCGCGCTTGCGGGTGCAGGGAAATGTCAATCGATGCGATCATACTGACGCACGCCCATGCGGATCATGCCGGCGGGGCGGCAGAGCTGCAGCGGTTGACCGGCGCAGCGGTATATTGCCCTGCGGAGACGGCTCCCATCGTGAGATCCGGCGATGAAGAAGCGAACGGCCTGCGGCAGGCGCGAATCGACGGCATCTACCCGGCCGAATACCGTTTTCAGCCTTGCCCGTCGGCAATTCCGAAAGCGGACGGAGAAACGATCGCGATCGGCGATTTGACGCTGCAATTCGTCTACTCGCCCGGTCACAGCTTCGATCATGCGAGCCTTTATTGCCCGGAGCTCCGTGCGCTTTTCAGCGGGGATGCCGTGTTTGCCGGAGGGAAAATCGCAGCGATCCGTTCGCCCGATTTTTCCATGCAAGATTTATCGGTCAGTATAAGCAGGCTTGCCGCATTAAGGGTCGAGCATTTATTTCCAGGGCATGGTTTGCCTGTTTTCGAAACGGGAGGTCACGAAATCCGAACGGCGTTACAGGCATTTGAAAATGGCGGAGCACCGCAAAGTATCGTTTGAACCGGCTGCAGGAATGCTGTGGTCGCATATACCATTTTAGGGAGGAATTATAGATGAATAAAGGTTATTATACCGCGCTTGGCACACCGTTGGACGGAATGGGCAATGTGATCGAAAGCAGCTTGCGCAAACATGTCGTAGACCAAGTGAATGCCGGAGCGTCCGGCCTTCTCGCGATGGGCTCGATGGGCATTCAGCCGATGATTAAAGACGACCAATTCGTGAAGGTGGCCAAAATTACGGCGGAGGCGGCGGAAGGCAAAACCCCCGTGTTCGTCGGCGTAATGGACAATTCAATCGCACGCGTAAAAGCGAGAATCGACAGCTTGTCCGGTTTGCAGATCGATGGGGTCGTAGCGACGACGCCTTACTACTATACGCTTTCGCAAGACGAAGTATTGCGGTTTTTCACGGCGCTCGCCGAGGCTTCGTCATTTCCGGTTTATTTGTACGATTTGCCTGGCGTAACCAAAACGAAAATCGCAGCATCGACCGCACAAAAGCTGATGTCCGTTCCAAACATTGCAGGCATCAAATCCGGCGACTTGCCTACAATCCGTACGCTGGCAAGGGCATTGCCGGACACGAATCCGGACTTCCAGCTGTTGTTCAGCGGACTGGATGTTTTCGATGCGGCCTACGGCTACGGAATCGACAAAAACCTGGATGGCATGTTCAGCTGCACGGTGCCGTTGAACGAGCGTCTGTACAGCTCGCTTGCCGCCGGCGACAAAAAAGGCGCTGCGGAAGCATTGGACGGCATTTTGCTGCTTCGCGATACGTTCGTGGAAGTAAACGTCCTTGCCGGATTCACTTATGCGATGAACGTTCAAGGCTACGAAGGCAGCTTCTCGGCGGATTATTCGGCCGCTTTAAGTGAACAGCAGGCCCGCAAGGTGCACGAGTGCATGGAGAAGCTCGGCCTTATCTAAGTACAATCAGACGGAAATGAAAACCTTTTCTATATAAGTTGAACGAAAGAACGACAAGGGGAGCGAATGAAATGGAGAAAGGGAATTGTCTTGCAGCGAGTTTTGGCTTTGTGTTTCAACGCTCCGAAGGCCCATTCTAATATAGAAACGCAAAACAAGATGTCTGAAGCGGCAAGGCAATCCCTTTCGGAATGCAATGGATTCCCCACTTAGTGGTTCAACTTATTTAGCAAGGGACGTCGATTTATGTGTAAAGAGCTGGGGGAGTGACGAGCATGTACAAGCGAATGGCGGTCGAAAGCTTCCAGGTCGAGACGCTGGAGGCGGGGATTAAGCAAAGTTATGTACTTACGCTGGATGATGCTGCAGCGGCGCAGTCTGAGGATGCAGCGAACGCCGGCAGCGGACGGGAAGCTTGCATTCCCGTTCATGCGGTAAAAGGCAAAGAGCCCGGTCCTACACTGCTCGTTCTTGCCGCCGTTCACGGCGATGAATACGAAGGCGTGCAGACGATCATCGAGCTTTGCCGCGATATGCAGCCCGGGGATATTCGCGGAACGCTGCTGATGGTCCCGGTGACCAACGTGCTGTCGTACTACGGAGAAACCCGCACGACACCTGAGGACGGCTGCAATCTGGCGCGGGAATTTCCCGGCCTGCCGGACGGGTCCATAACGCAGCAGCTTGCGTGGCACTTGAAGCGGAAGCTTATTAGCAAAGCGGACTTCTTGCTCGATCTGCACAGCGGCGGAACGAATTATGCGGTACCGGAGCTCATCGGTTATTACCATAACGACGCCAGCGAGGTCGGGAGAAAATCGCGCGCCGCGGCGGAAGCGTTCGGTATGGAGGTGCTCTGGGCGCATCCGGAAATCGCGCCGGGACGCACCGTTTCGGCGGCGGTCGAATGCGGCGTTCCGTTCCTCTACACCGAAGCGTTCGGCGGCCGCCGTATCCGGCCGGAGGAGCAGCTTCGTTTTCGCGGAGGGGCATTGCGCCTTATGCGGCATCTCCGCATGCTGCTGGAGCCGGAGCGCTGGATTCAAGGAGAAGCGCCGCCGATCCGCTACCGGCTTTCAGGCGACGGAAATTTCGACCTGTCGATCAACTCGGCGGTCGAAGGTTTTTTCATCCCGGATGTCCGGCTGCTGGATCGCGTATCCGCCGGCGACCGGATCGGCGCCATCTACGATTGGTTCGGCGAGCTGCTTGAACCGTTCCATGCGCCGGAGGACGGCATCGTAGTCGGCATTACCGGAACGCCTTATATTCGAGCCGGCAGCTACGTGTATATGCTGACGAAGGTGATGGAAGGTTAGACTTGTTGTGTCTTGCAATAGCTTCATGATACACGGAGAGAAAGCACGGTTTCCCTTTGGAAGCTGTGCTTTTTTTGCGTTCGGTCGTACTATCGCTTCATTACAGCGGATCAGGCCTAATTGCCGCGAGGACGGATGTTTCCAATGATGAAGTGTTGGCGGCGCTTGATTAATAATCTCCCGTTTGGAATCAAAGCGGTTCCGGTTAAGATCTTCCATAAGTGGATGGCCATCGAGTGTGATAATTATCACAGTACCAAACTCACATGTCCTGTAGGATATTGGTAGGATAATCTATCGAAATCGCATAGGAGTGTGGGCGGATATGACATTCGGTATCGTCAAAAAGCTGGTGGCCGGCATTGTCGGGGTATCGTTGACTACGTACGGCTGCAGCGCGTTTTTTATTTTCGTATTGAAAGACCGGCTTGCGCCGGCTATGCCGCAATGGCTGTATATTACTTTGGTATTAGCCGCAGGCGTTTTCTGGAGCGGATTCCTCGGTTGGCTGGCCGCCCGCTGGCTGATCCGCCCGCTTTTGCAATTGACCGATGCCGTCAATGAAGCGTCCACAGGCAACCTGCGTACGACGATTCCGACGCCGAGTTCCACCGACGAAATCGCTGCCTTAAGCGTATCGGTGCGTAAAATGATGGACAGCTTGCGCCTCATCGTCAGCGAAATTTCGAATACGGCTTCTTTGGCCAATCAAAGCGCTTCATCATTAAACGGCGTGATCAACGATGCAGCAGGGCAGATCGAGTCGATCTCGAGGACGGCGGAATCGATTTCGGACGGCGCGGAACATCAGTCCGCCTCGGCCGACGGGACGCTGCAGTCTGTCGAGCGGATGACGATTGCGGCGGGCGACGTTCGTACGAAAGCGGAGCATGCGCTGCAGCTGTCGCACGGAACGGTACATACGATCGAGCAGAGCGGCGAAACCGTGCGTTCGCTTGTAGTCGGCATCAATAAGCTGACGGCGTCGAGCAGCGAATCGATCGGGCTCGTCAAGCAGCTTGACGAAAGCGCGCGTGAAATCGGCAGCATTTCGCGGATGGTCGGGGAAATTGCGGATCAAACGCAGCTGCTTGCCTTAAATGCATCCATCGAGGCGGCAAGGGCAGGCGAGCATGGGCTCGGGTTTTCTGTTGTGGCGGGCGAAATCCGCAAGCTTTCCGAGCAATGCTCGAGCGCGGTCGCCGATATTAACGGGCTCATCGGTCAAATTCAAGCCAATGTCGATCATGTTGTCGGCACGATGAACCGTCAGGTCGACAGCGTGCGGAAGGAAGCCGTTCGAGGCGAGCATGCAGGCGAAGCACTCGAGTTGATGAAAAAGGCAGTCAACGAAGCGGCGGTTTCCGTCGAGGAAATTGTGGGCGTCATCGCCGATCAGGAAGTGCAGATCGGCCGCACGCTTAGCGAAACCCGGGATATCGCGGGAATCGCCAAGCAAATCTCCGGCGGGGCGCGTAAAGTCGCATCTTCGGTGCAGGAGCAGACGGCCGTCATGCAGGAAATTGCCGCTTCCTCGGAAATTTTGCGCGATCAGGCGGATAGGCTGAAGGATAAGGTGAAGGTTTTTCAGGTGTAAGGATTGGTGCGGCGTTCCTTTTGGGGCGTCGTTTTGATATTAATCGGAGAGTATATCGCGGGAGTGGCTCTAGCCCTTGGATTATGAAGCAACCGAAATGATCAGTGAACCGAATGTGCTTGTTCTTCCCTAAAGATGTGCCGAATACGGACATAATGAATACCGTGCATGCAGTGCGCTTGCAGCCCAAGTAAAAATCTTCTATCAAAATGACAAGATCGTCCATTCCATTGCGTAGCGGGACGCAGTATCTTGAGAATACGGCGCTATTTTACAATAACCCCCGTTTATTGTGAAAGCGTTTTATTCGTTTTGCATTTGCATTCACATTTGCATCCGCATCTGCAAAGCCACAATCTTCTGACAAAGGAGATCCGCATCCATGTTGAACGCCCTGCTGAGAAATACAAGCATCAAAAGCCGGCTTATCGTGTCTTTCCTCGTTTTGTCGATCCTTCCGCTTACGATTACCGCTCATTTCGCCTATACGAAGTCCAGTAAAGCGATTAACTCCAAAATCGGCACCTACTCCGTAGAAATTATGGACCAGCTGAAAAACAATATCCGCTCGGAAAATAAAAAATTCGAATATTTGAGCGATCAAATTATGATGGACAAGCTCGTCCAGACGGGATTGACGAATTTTGCGGCCATCGACGATTCGGCGAAGCGGGAAAATACGCTTAACATCAATCAAATGCTCGGGGAAAAATTCGATCTGCTGAAGCCGATCAAAGCGCTGCAAATCAATACGGTTTCCGGCGACGTTTTTTATGATATCGGCTACGATTATTTGCTTGAGGAAGACATCGAGCGGATTAAACGGATGATTGCAGAGAAAAAAGGCGAGGATGTGTGGACGTTCGCTTCGACCAAGGGTGGTTTTCGGACGGTTGTGCTGGGCCGTGAAATTCATTCCCGCCACGATTTCACCGATCATCTCGGTTATTTGTTCATCGCCGTTGACGAAGCGTTTTATTCGGATTCCGTTTATATGGACGTCAATATGGGCGTGGGCACGGATCTGTTTATCATGGATGCTTCCGGCAATGTGCTTTCCAGCCGAAATCCGCAAATCGCAACCGGGGAACCGTTCGCCGACGGCGGGATGATCCGTCAGATCGCCCTGCATGAAAAGGACGGTATCCGCGCCTTTCCTTACTCGTGGAACGATCAAGCTTATTTGGCCGCCTACGCCTACGACATTTATGCCAAATGGTATTTGACGAGCATCATCCCGCAATCCTATCTGAATGAAGAGACGGGCGCCTTAAGGAACGAAATCATGATTATTTGCGGGATCTGCTTCATTATTGCAGTGATTGCTACCCTGATCATATCCTCCAGCATATCGACGCCGATGAACAAGCTGATTCTCGCGATGGAGCAGGTGAAGAAAGGAGATTTATCCACCGATATCCGCGATGGAAACAGGGATGAAATCGGCTATTTATTCAACCGGTTCAACAAGATGGTCAAGCAGATCGAAAGTCTTATCGCCAAAATGGAAACGGAGCAAAAGCTGAAGCGCGCAACCGAGCTGCAAATGCTTCAGGCGCAAATCAACCCGCATTTTCTGTTCAATACGTTGAACTCGCTGAAATGGACGGCTGCGATCAGCCAAGCGGACAGTGTCAGGGACGGACTTGGCGCATTGGCCGAGCTGTTGAGAAGCACGATCGTCGATAAGAAGGAAATGATCCGCTTACGCGACGAGCTGAAAAACGTGGAACATTACATACTGATTCAAAAAATCCGCTACGGTACGTCGTTCCATGTCCGTTACGAAATCGACGACCGCTTGCTCGACTGTAAAATGATCAAATTTTTGCTGCAGCCGATTGTGGAAAATGCGATCCTGCACGGTCAACAAGGAATCGGGCATGAAGAGACCGTCACGATTCGCTGCGAGGAGACCGGCGGGCGGCTGCAAATTACGATCCGCGACGACGGCATAGGGATGGAGGAGGCGAAAGCGGAGCGGCTGCTTGCCGGGAAGGTGTCATCCGAGCATCGCTTGGCCAATATCGGAATCACCAACGTTCAGGAGCGGATCAAGCTTCATTTTGGCGCGGATTACGGGCTGCAAATCAGAAGCAGGCCTGGCGAAGGAACGGCCGTTATCATTACGATGCCTTTGATAGCAGGAGAGGAAGGGGATAGCCATGCTTAAAGTGTTGATTGTAGACGACGAGAAAATCGTGCGACTGGGCATGAAAATGATGCTGAATTGGGAGGAGCACGGCTTTCAGCTGCTTAGCGGCGCGGACAACGGTTTGACTGCGCTCCATATGGTCGACGAAACGCAGCCTGATATTATCGTCACCGATTTAATCATGCCCGGCATGGGCGGCGTCGAGCTGATCGCCAAACTGAAGGAACGGCAATATGCCGGTAAAATCGTCGTGCTGAGCAACTATGGCGATTACGAGCGGGTCCGGGAAGCGATGAAGCTGGGCGCGGCCGATTACCTGCTGAAAATGACGTTGAATCCGGATGAATTGCTCGGCTTGCTGAACAAACTGGCCGAGCAGCTCACCGCAGATAAACAGCAAAAAGAGCAAGATGTTCAAAACAATGCGCTATTGAAAGAAAGCAATGCTCTTAGAAAAAACTTGTTTTTGAAAGATTTGTTGGAGCATGGTGCCGATTTCTTCCATGCGGCAGGCAAACGAGCGGAGCTTCATGGGATTGCCATCGGCGCCCAGCATGGCTTCATATTATATGTCGTCGTCCGGGGATATGAGCAAGCTTTGTCCAGCGGCAAAATCAAAGACAAGCAGCTGCTCTCGTTCTCCATCAAAAATATGCTAGGCGAGCTTCTCGGATACGGCAGCGCGGCCGAAATCGTCGAGCTGAGCCCCCGGGATTACGCCGTCATCCTGTTCGCCGAATCGTACATGGACGGCGGGATGCGGCAGCTGTCCGGCCGTATTTCGGATACCCTTCGCATGTACCTCAATTTGCAAATCAGCGTGGCAATTAGCGAACCGTTTTGCGGCCTGGAGCAGCTGAAGCCTTGCTTCGAAGCATGCCAAGCGGCAGTCAGATTAGACTTTTATTTAGGTTCTTCCGCTAACGTTCACGTTTTAGAAGCGGAATTTCGCAATGATCGTTTTCTTAACGGAAAGAGCGGAGCCAGCGCGGAAATCCAATCGCTGCTCGACTTGGGGCAGTTTGAAGAAGCGGTGAAGCGGGTCGAAAGAACAGTGAAGCTGGCTGAGGAGGATCGATGCGATCCGGCCATCCTGCTGCAATTCGGGGAATGGGTGATCGACAGTTGGATGGAGCTGGCTGTTAGTATGAGCGCAGGGGAGGAGCACTTTGAGCTTTCCGCTTCGGAACGGTACAGGAAGGTGCTTCGCACTGCCGAAACATGCGGGCAGTTTCGCGATTCCTTGATCGGTATGATCAAAGAAATCGGAGCCATGGCGTTATCCTCCCGCAGGGGCGGCTATCGACAAGAAATTCAGACGGTAGTCGCGTATATGAAGAAACGATTGGACAAGAAAATTACGCTGGCGATGATTGCGGCGGAAGTGAGCATGAATGAAAGCTATCTATGCCGGCTGTTCAAGAGCGAAACGGGTGAAAGCATCGTCAACTACTTGAACGATCTGCGGCTGGACAAGGCCCGGGAAATGCTGAAAAACCGCGACTGCCTCGTAAAGGAAGCCGCCTTGGCGGTCGGGATCGAGGACCCGTATTATTTTAACCGGATGTTCAAAAAACGGTACGGCGTCAATCCGACCGATTTCAAAAACCGTTTTTCATAAAGCGCAATATAATCCATCATCCGGTCAATCCCGTTAATGGGCATCAAACAAGCCCTCGCGTATGATGAAGGTGCATCCGGTTGAAGGATGAAAACATGACAACAGGGAGGTCGAAACAAAAAAATGCGATTCGTACAAAAAAAGCTTTCCATCCTCTGCGCTGCGGCGATGATGACGGCGCTGCTGGCCGCGTGCGGAGGAAGCCAAACGGAGCGGCCCGCCGGCGGGGCGGCTTCCGAAAAACCGAATCCGGAGGCGACTGGGGACAAGCAGCAGTTTGAAAACAAAGAGCTGAACATTGCCGTTTTTGAAGGCGGTTACGGCAAAGCGTACTGGGAAGAAGTCGTCAGACGGTTCGAGGCCGATTACCCGGGCGTGAAGGTGAACATGACGGCCAATCCGAAAATTATGGATATTATCAAGCCTCAGCTTGTGGCCGGCAATCCTCCGGATTTCGTTTATTCCAACGGAGCTGACGCCGGCGGGGTGTTCCAGGCGCTCATCAACGAAAAAGGCTTCCTGGACATTACCGACGTATTCGAAGGGAAGGCGCTGGGCGAAGACGTTCCGCTGAAGGATAAGCTGATGGACGGCATTTTGGATCATGCGAAGCCGCTGGGCGACGGCAAAATCTATTTCGGACCGGCGAATCTCGGCGTGCAGGGGCTTTGGTACAACAAAAATTATTTCGACGGCAAGGGCTGGAAGGCGCCGGAAACCTGGGACGAGTTTTTCGCATTAGGGGATGTGGCGAAGAAGGACGGCCGCGCTTTGTTTACGTATCAGGGCATTTATCCAAGCTACAACATAAGCGTTTTGATGCCGATGATCGCTTCCGCAGGAGGACTCAATGCGATTCAAAATTACGATGAAAATGCGTGGAAATCGGACGCGGTGCGCAAAACGTTCGAGATATTCGAGAAGATTGCACAAAACGATTATTTGCTGAAGGGAACCGTCGCGCTGAACCATACGCAATCGCAAACGGAGTTTTTGAAGGGCAATGCCTTGTTTATCCCGAACGGAACGTGGTTTGAAGGCGAAATGAAGGATGCCCCGCGGGAGGACGGATTTGAATACGGGTTTATGGCGCCCCCGGTATTTAAGAAAGGAGATCAGCGATACGCCTATGGGAACGTCGAATATTTCTTCATTCCGAAAAAAGCGAAAAATCCGCAGCTAGCCAAGGAATTTATCCGGTATCAATACAAAACCGATATGGTGAAATTAAACGCGGAAAAATCGTCGGGCATTATGCCGGTGAAAAACGCGGTGGAAGTGGTCAAGGAATATATTCCGGTATCCGCTTACAACGCTTTTAAAGTGTTCGATACGGGGACGCAGCTGCTGATGCCGAAATTTAAATTGGCCGAAGGTGTCAAAGTGGAGGTCAACATGGCCGAAGAAATTTACAATCCGCTCAGCTCGATTATGAACAAGAAAATTACGGTGGACGAATGGATGGAGCGGGTCGAGAAGGCCAGCACCAAATACCGGGAAGCTTACGCAAAAGCGGGCAAATAAGGCGTATTATCGTTCCGGCAGAGACGGACGTTCTTGTTTCTGCCGGCGATTACCAGTTATGCTTGGCGATCAACATGAGGAAGTGAAGCTATGAAACATAAAGCGAGCCGAAGCAAAGCCGTGTTTAGAACGGTATGCTCTCTGCCGGCCTTGGCGCTGTTTGCCGTTTTCGGCTTGTATCCGTTCGGTCAAGCGATCGTGATGGCGTTCACCGACTGGAGCGGAATATCCGATTCTTATTCGTTTGTCGGCTTGGACAATTTTCGGACGATGCTGAACGACGATTACATCTGGATCGGCTTAAAAAACAATTTGTTTTTGCTTATCGTCGTTCCGGCCGTCACGCTGACGCTGTCATTGTTTTTCGCGGCCATGCTGACGCGGAACAAGCTTCGGGAAGGCGCCTTTTACCGCACCGTGTTTTTTTTCCCGAACGTCTTGTCGGTTGTCGTCATTTCCGTGCTCTGGTCGTTCATTTATCATCCGACCTTCGGTCTTGTCAATTCGCTGCTGGAGCGGATCGGACTCGGACATTGGGCCCATGCGTGGCTGGGGGACAACGAAACCGTCATGTGGGCGCTTGCGGTGCCGATGGTATGGGGCTCGATCGGTTATTACATGATTATTTACATCGCTTCCATGGAAGGCATACCGCCCGACCTGTACGAAGCGGCCGTCATCGACGGGGCGAACGAGCTGCAGCAATTCACCAAAATTACGCTCCCGCTCATTTGGGATATCGTGCGGATTACGATCGTTCTGTTTCTGCTTTCGGTGTTCAACGGCAGCTTCGCGCTGGTGAAGATTATGACTGACGGAGCGCCGGATCATGCATCCGAGCTGCTGACGACGTACATGTACAGGCAAGGGTTTTCGAACGGCAATTACGGTTATGCGATGGCCATCGGCATGTTTATGCTCGTGCTGACGATCACGCTTGCGCTGATCAGCGAACGGCTGACGAAGAAGGAATCGGTACAATTTTAGAAGGTGGGCCGCTGCGATGATAAAAACTCCTTTTCTTGCCCGCTTGCCGGTAAGAATGTTGTTAATTCTGTACAGTATTACGGTTGTGTTTCCGCTTATATGGACGGTTTATACGTCTTTCAAAACGACGAACGAATTTTATGAAAATCCGTGGTCGCTGCCGCAGCAGATCAACTTCGACAATTATATCAACGCTTTTACGAAAGCGAAGATAGGCGCCTATTTCATGAATTCCATCGCGGTTTCATTAGGTGCGCTCGTATTGTGCAATTTGCTTGCTTTTGCCGCGGCTTACGTCATCGCCCGTCATTCCTCGCCGGTGACCCGGTGGATTCGGCGGCTGTATATGTCGTCGCTGTTTTTCCCGGCCGGCTTCGGGCTGATCCCGACGTTTTTGCTGCTTAATTCGCTTCATTTGCTCGATAACCGTTTCGGGCTCGCGCTTGTATACGCAGCCGGTTCGATTCCGTTTACGGCGTTTTTGCTCGTCGGCTTTATCGCTTCGATTTCCAAGGAATACGAGGAAGCGGCGGAGATCGACGGCTGCTCCCCGTACGGGATCATGTTCCGCATCATATTTCCTATGACGCGTTCGGGGCTGATCACGGTCACCATTTTCAACTTTATGGGGTACTGGAACGAGTTTATTTCGGCGCTATCGTTTGTTTCAACGGAAAGCAAAAGAACGTTAACGCTCGGGTTAGTTTATTTGATGGAAATCCAGCGTTATTCGACCGATTGGGGGGCGCTGTTTGCCGGACTCGTCATCGTCATGCTGCCGACGGCGTTAATCTATGCGTTCCTGCAGCGGAAAATAACGACGGGTATAAACCTGGGCGGGTTAAAAGGATGAGTGTGTTACCCGACTAATAGGGAGGAATGCGGCATGTTGGAGGAGCAAAGAGTAGAAGCGGCGGAACCGCACGAAGAAAAACAAGAGAAAAGCATCATCAGCAGAAGGAAGCTGCTTGCTTCTTTGGGGATGGCGGGAGTCGCTCTCGCCTCTAGTGCGATTGCGAACGGGACGGTTATGAAAGCCTACGCCGACCCGGGCGACAATCGGACGAAAGTGAAAGACCTTATGAAAATGAATATAGCGGAAATAATCACGATTGTGCA
Source organism: Paenibacillus contaminans (assembly GCF_003285015.1). Taxonomy (GTDB): domain Bacteria; phylum Bacillota; class Bacilli; order Paenibacillales; family NBRC-103111; genus Paenibacillus_V; species Paenibacillus_V contaminans. Next base: position 319,864 of record NZ_QMFB01000006.1, read on the forward strand.
ATTAAGAGCGATTACGGAGCCGGCTGCGGATGCCGTATATTTTGTGAAGGATGTCGGGATGGAGGGATACTTTTATTACGACGCCTCCGACACCGCTTCGGCTGATAATACGGGCACCGTAATCGTTTCGGGATCGGGGATGCGTTTTAAGCGGATTTACAGCGGCGAGGTCAACGTCCGCTGGTTCGGAGCGAAGGGCGACGGGGTCGCCGACGACAGGGCGGCCATTCAAGCGGCTATAGACAGCCTGAAAGCGCTGCATACGAACCGGACGGCTGAAGGCGGCGGGGTCGTTTATATGCCGAAAGGAAGATACCGGGTAACGGATACGATCTATTTGGACAAATTTATTAAGCTTCGCGGCGATCTGGCGCGCGGCGGTTTTTACTTCGACAGGTCTGCGCAGACGGCGAGCGGTACTGTCATATATGCGGACTTCGCCGATGCGGATAAAATTTGCATTGATGCAAGCGGTTTCATCGCGTCTAACAATCAACGAGTCGAACCCAAGCAGGTCGTATGGACCTCTTCGATCGACAATTTTGAAATTTCTTCGCTGCACGGCGTATGCGTGGAGGATCTGGTAGTGTTTACGGACCGGACGGTATACTGCGGCATCCGCTTTTGCGGCACGCCCAACTCGAAAATGATCAATGTGCACAGCAAAGGCTTCGAGGTCGGCATTTTATTCAATACGGGCTGGGGCTGCCGGTTCGAGGATTTGTTTATCAACGCCAAATATCATGGCTTCGCCGCGATTAATTCGGCGATCGGCTGCTCCGTCATCAATCCGTATATCGACACGACCGAATATACCGGATCCGGAACCATTCCGGAATCCCGCATCCCGCCGTATGTTTACTCCTGGAGCGAAGGATCGCCGGACGAAAACCCGGCCGGACTGAAGTCCAGACGCGTGTGCATATATAACAGTTACTGCGACTCCATTACGTATACGTCGCCGATCGCGGAAGGGGCGGATATCGGTCTTGTCGCCTATAACAGCACCGCTACGCTGCTTGGGGCGCATATCGAGCAGCTGACGTTATATGCGATTTTTGCCGTAACGTCAACGATCAAATCGATCAATATGCGCGTTTTCCTGCCGAACAAGCCGCTCGTTTATTCCGGCGCGAACGCCAAAATCGATATCGAGCACGTTGACGGCACGTTCGGATCGTATTTCGCTTTTGTGAGCGAATGGTCGTTTTTCAATCATGTGAGCGGCATGCTTTCGGACAACACGCTTTTTTCGCCATATGTGACATACCGCAATAAAGCCAAAAACGCGACGGTTAACGATATTTACATCGATCCGGACGGAGGAGACGACGCCCGTCTAGGCTTCTCCGGGAATAATGCGGTCAAGACATTAAATGCGGCTGTTAATCGTATCGATAAAAACCGCAAAAATGTGATGTGGATCAAGGGCGGAAGCGTAGCGGGCGCCGAGCAGTTTCACTCCCGCATCGAGCACGCCGAAGTAGAGATCAAGTCTTACGGCACGGGCAAAGGAACGTTAAAGTCCAAGCTCGTCGGCATTAATAACGGTTTGACGGTAGTGAATTCCCGCTTGACGATAACAGGAGTCGATATCGACGTCGAGGCGGGATCGAATGACGGCACTTACCGTTCGATGCTGTACGTGGCCGGCAGCTGCGAGATCAACTTGGCCGAAGCGATTGTCGCGCTGAACCAAAGCACGGCCCTGATGCAGCCGTTATACGGCAATTCGGCTTTCGTTACGGCAACTTATAAGAACTGCGATTTCCGCAATCCCGGCGGCGGCGGGACGCTCGGGGGCTCCGTGTGGAACAATGACGGAAAGGTTGTCGTCTCGGACGCCTCCTTTGGGAATACGGTGGCAGGCAGCTTAGCGGCCAATTTGTACGAGGCTCCCGTATTCAGCGTTATTCAAACTACCTTGTAATGCATCGAAAAGCTTAGTCATACTTCTTAAAGCATCGTGAGGTAGCGTAAGCATGTAAAGCATGAAAAGCATGGTAAAGCATGGTAAAGCATGGTAAAGCATGGTAAAGCATGGTAAAGCATGTAAAGCTACTGATTGGAGCCTAAAAATCGCATCCCCTTGCACCACTTGCGCAGTTAACGAAATGTATATGAAAAATCGCATACAAATGCTCTGTCCGCGGGTTTTCGATCGAATGTATACGAAAAATCGTATATAATCGCTTGCTCCGCTAATTTTTGAACAAATGTATGCGAAAAATCGAACATATTTCCTCTTTTGGCGGTAGCACGGAAGCCTGCTCTTCTTTCATCGAATCTTCCGTCCTGAGTTTAAGGAAGGTTGTCTGCTTCTTCGAAGTCAAGCGCTGATTTTCGACATGGAGTCAAAACTCTTCAAATTATTCGTAATACGCGGAAACAAAATAAGATCTTTCTTCAGGTCAAGGGGGGAAACGACATGATGGGAATAGGCGCATCGGGCATGATCTGGATCGCTGCGATAATCCTTTTACTTTTTGGCTCGCGCAAGCTCCCGGAATTAGGAAGGGCAGTAGGGAGAACGCTGCATGAATTTAAAAAAGGAACGAAGGAACTGACGGGAGAGCTTGAAGCAATCGATCTAAAAGAAGTGCTGCCGAATGAACATCAATCCGACAACAGGAAGCGAGCGTAATACATCATTCCGGCTATATTGTGGAAGCGTTATCAAGATAAAGGAAGGAGCGATGGACGATGAAGCTCAGAGCATGGATAGGGCTGCGGGCTGCTTGTATGATGATCGCCGCCGTTTTGTTCATCGGTTGTTTGCCGGTGGGCGTTAAAGCGGCCGAAGCGGCTCCGTACAGCATACACGCGGGAAACGGGCCGCATGCCATAGCAGTTAATATCATGACGAATAAAGTATACGCGGCCAATGCAGACAGTGACAGCGTAACGGTAATCGATGATAACCAGGCGCCGGGCAGTGCCGCTGTTGCGGCTACGGTAGAGACGGGAACAACCCCTTACGCCTTAGCCGTCAATCCGCTAACCGACAAAATTTATGTTGCCAATGCGGACAGCGATAACGTCACGGTGATCGACGGCGCGACAAATGGCACGATCACAATCCCGGCGGGAACGAAGCCGTTTGCCGTAGCGGTGAATGAAGGGACGAACAAGATATATGTCGCGAACATCGGCAGCGACGACGTAACGGTCATTGACGGCGTTACGAACGAGACCGTTACGATCCCCGCAGGTAAAAGTCCTTTCGACATAGCGGTGGACCGCGTATCGAACAAGATTTATGTGGCCAATGTGGACAGCGACACGGTTACGGTCATCGACGGAACAAGCAATACCGCGGTTTCCATCCCGACAGGCGCCGGTCCGAACGCGCTTGCGGTCGATACGGCGACCGGCCGCGTCTATGTTGCGAATTTTTTCAGCAACAATGTTACCGTGATCGAAGGCGCTACAGTTACGACAACCGTACCTGCAGGCTTGACTCCTAATGCGGTAGCCGTTAACGAGGCGACGGGCAAAATTTATGTTGCGAACGATAACGGCAACAGCGTTACGGTTATCGACCGTACGGATCACAGCACATCGACTGTTTCCGTAGGCAAAGGCCCGAGCGCGTTAGCCGTCAATTCGAATACGAATACGATTTACGCAGCGAATTATGACAGCCATGATGTATCGGTCATTAACGGAGCGGATCATACGACTTCAACCGTTCCGGTCGGCAAAAACCCGATAGCAATCGCTGTAAATGCCGGGATCGGCAAAAGCTACGCCGCGAATTTCAACGGCGGTTCGATTAGCGTGATTGAAGAGTCACGTACGAATCCGTCGGCGAGCGCGAATTTAAGCGCCTTGACTTTAAGCGAGGGCGTTCTTAGTCCGGCGTTTAACCCGAGTATCGATGCGTATACGGTTAACGTGGACAATACCGTTTCCCAAATCGTCGTCACAGCCGCAACATACGACCTGGCTGCAAGCCTGTCGGTTACAGGAAACGTGTACGGAAACGTAATGTCGATTCCGATCGATTTGCAGCTTGGGGCGAATGAGCTTTCCATAACCGTTCGGGCTGCGGATGAACAGACAAGTAAAACGTATCGGATATCGATCTATCGGAAAGATATCGATCAGCCCGAACAGCCGGTGCTTTCCTCGAACGCCGATTTGAATCAGCTCACGGTGAGCGCAGGGGTGTTCCAACCGGCATTCCATCCGTCTGTATTTGCCTATGAGATGGAGGTCGGCAATGGAGTGACGACCGTCAGTGTTACCGCGAGTACATACGATGCCGGCGCTACGATGCGGATTAACGGCCAGCTGCATAATAGCGGCGTCCCGTTTGCCGTCAATCTGCAGACTGGCGTTAATCCGATATCGATCGCCACAACGGCGGAGGACGAATTAAGCAACCGTACCTATATGTTGACGGTACGCCGCGCAGAAAACGTTCAGCCTCCCTATAATCCGCCGGAAGAAAGCCGCGAGCCCGAAGTGCTGAAGCCGAAACCCGATTTCATAACAGAAGGAGCGGACGGTTTGACATTGGAAAGCGGAGCAGCCGAATGGAAGTCGACAACAGCTGAGAACGGACAATCCGTGTTAACCGGGCTTCTGCACGCCGATGTGCTGGCTAAAGCGTTCGGCAAACTGGAAGGGAAATCGCCAAGCTCTCAAAAAATTACGTTTGCCATGACGGGCCAAGGCATCATTCGCAAAGCGGGAATTCCGGCTAACGTGCTCAAAGCAGCCGCGATTGCAGTACCGAATGCCGTACTGTCTATCAAGACGGATAACGCATCTTACGATTTACCGGTGAATCTGCCTGCCCTTACGGCCATTTTGGAACAACTCGGCGACGACCTGGACGATGCCGTCGTGTATGTGTCAATGGAAACCGTTACGGGCGATACTGCCAAACGGGTTGAGGCACAAGCGCAAGCGTTCGGTGCGCGAGTGATTAGCGATATTATAGATTTCATCCTGACAGTAGAGGCGAAGGACCGAACGTTGACCGTCTCCGATTTCGGCAATACGTACGTAGCAAGAAGCATACTGCTGCCCGGGACCATCGATCCGGCGGGTGCGACGGCCGTTCTTTTCGAATTGCAATCGGGAACCGTGTCCTTCGTGCCGTCCGTTTTTGCAGCGTCCGATAAAGATGAAACTTTGGTCACCCTTTTACGTCCCGGCAACAGCCTTTATGCGGTGGTCGAATCCAGGAAGTCGTTTACCGATGTTCGCGAGCATTGGGCAAAAGCCGAGATCGAGCTGCTTGCATCGAAGCTTGTCGTGAACGGAATGACGGAAACGAGCTTTGTTCCGGAGCGTCCGGTAACGCGTGCGGAATTCGCCGGTCTCCTCGTTCGAGCGCTCGGGCTGCGGGAAGACCCGGCAAGCGCGAAGCCGTTCCGCGATACGGCGCCGGAAGACTGGTTTGCGGGTGCGGTTGGCGCAGCGTCGAAGGCCGATATCGTCGACGGCTTTGAGGACAATACGTTCAGGCCTGACGAAACGATAACGCGAGAGCAAATGGCGGTTATGATGCTCAGGGCATTGCGGTTTACAGGACAACATCACGCCGTTGTCGGCAAACAAAACTCCGTATTGGCAGCTTTTGACGATCATGAGGAAATCAGCGCATGGGCGAAAGCCTCGGTTGAACAAATCGTTCAAGCCGGACTGATGAATGGCGTCACAAGCAAGCATTTTGCCCCGAACGAGCATGCAACCCGGGCGGAAGCAGCTGTCGTAGTCAAAAGGCTGCTGCAAGCCGCGGCATTTATCAATTAAATTTTCCTTATAAGGAGGAATGCGGCATGTTGAAAGATCAAAGAACGGAAGCGGCGGAACCGCACGAGGAAAAACAAGCGAGTAGCATAATAAGCAGAAGGAAGCTGCTGACTTCTCTGGGGATGGCGGGAGCCGCTCTCGCTGCGAGCGCGATTGCGAACGGGACGGTTATGAAAGCCTATGCCGACCCGAGCGACAACCGGACGAAAGTAAAAGATCTAATGAAAATGAATGTAGCGGTAACGACCACGATTGCAGAATTAAGAGCGTATGCGGGGCCGCCGGCGGAAGGCATATATGTTGTGAAGGATCGCGGTATGGAAGGTATTTTTTATTACGATGCCGCCGACACCGTTTCGCCGGACAATCTGGGCACTGTGGTCGTTTCGGTAGCGGGGATGCGCTTTAAGCGGATTTACAGCAGCGAGGTCAACGTCAAATGGTTCGGAGCGAAAGGCGACGGCATCGCCGACGACAGAGCGGCTGTTCAAGCCGCCATCGAAAGCGTGAAGTCGACGTTCGAGCAGAACAATGTGGTCGAAGGCGGGGGAACGGTTTATTTGCCGAAAGGGCGATACCGCGTTACCGATACGATCTATCTCGATAAATTCGTCAAGCTTCGCGGAGACTTGTCGCGAGGAGGCTTTTTCTTCAACACGACGGCGGAAAAAGCGAGCGGAACGGTAATTTATGCCGATTTTGCGAATCCGGACAAAATATGCATCGACGCCTGTGGCTTCGACGCGTCTACAAAAAAGCGGATCGCCTACAATAAAATCGTCAACGGCGGCATGATCGACGGCAAGCAAGTAAGCTCGCTGCACGGCGTTTGCATGGAGGACTTGGTCGTTTATACCGAGCGGACGGTGTTTTGCGGAATTCGTTATTGCGGAACGGTTAACTCGAAAATGCGTAACGTACATAGCCGGGGGTTTGAAGTCGGCATTTTGTTCAACGCAGGATGGGGGACGGAATTCGAGAATTTGTTCATCAATGCGAAGTATCACGGCTTTGCGGCGGTGCATTCGGTTATCGGCTGTTCCGTCATCAATCCGTATATCGATACGACGGCAGGCTACAATGTCGAGGAAATACCGCAAGACCGGATTCCTCATTATGTGTACAACGAACGTGAAGGTGAAGATCCCGACTATATCCCGCAAGGGCATCACCGCAAACGGGTATGCGTTTACAATTACTGGTGCGGTTCGATTACGTATACGGCGCCGATCGCCGAAGGAGCGCATATCGGTTTTGTTTGCTACAACTCTACCGTAACGGTTAACGGCTCGCATATCGAACAGATACGGGATTACCCGTGGTTTATCGTTGAGTCCGCGGTCAAGTCGATTAACAACGCGTTATGGCATCCCGGCAAAGGCATCATATATGCCGGCGGGGGAGCTGTTACAGATTTTGAATATTTTTACAACTGGCCGGGTTCGTTCAGGACCTATTACGCCTACGCAAGCGCAAAATCGACATCCAATGTGATTACGGACAATATGGCGGATACGACGGAATATTCCCCTTATGTGAGATTCAATCACGTCGGCAAAGATGCGATCGTGCACGAAGTTTACGTAGACCCCGTCAACGGCACCGACGTCTATCTCGGCATTAACGCGAACAATGCGGTCAAAACCTTGAACGCGATGGCGGAACGGTTGGACAAAAACCGTAAAAACATCGTGTATATCGTAAGCGGTACGGAAGCCGTTGCTGCACAAGGCATTCCGGCGATCGACAACGCGGATGTGGAAATCAGATCGCTCGGAGCCGGTAAAGCGAAAATCAAATCGAAGCTGATGTCGAATAACAATGCGATCTTGTTGAACGACGCTTCCGTCATCGTTAACGGGGTCGATCTTGAGGTGGAGTCGGGCGGCGCAGACCTTTCCTACGCAGCGATGTTCCTTGTAAGCGGCAACTGCAAGCTGAAGCTAAGCGCCGCTTCCGTTACGTTAAGCGGTGCGACCTCCTTGCTCAAGCCCGCTCTCGGCCAGACGGCCAACGTGACGGCGACCTATGCAGGCTGCGAATTCCGCAACCCCGGCGGCGGCGGCTCCATAGGAGGTTCGGTGAGCGGCGGCAACGGCAAAGTCGTCATTTCCGACGCTTCTTTCGGAAATGCGCTTGAGGCGGCATTGGCGGCAAACAAATATGCGGAGCCGGAATTTCACGTCATTGCGTCGACGCTTTAGGACGGAGCCGGATGAAGATCCGGAAACGAGTAGTGCAAAAGCTTACGAAATAAAGGTATTACAACAAGGGTCGGGGAGACATCCCCGGCTTTTTTTTGTTCATGGGGCTGTCCATACTATTCAATCGGTAAAATGCTCGTTTTCGCCAGTTAGCGGCAAACTTATTTTGTTTAAATTACTTTAAAGCGCTTGCAGTAAACAGACTCTTAACCACATTAAAGACTCATTATAGACCTTGTCTCTAAATGGTGTCCGCATGTACCATGAAGATATCAACTATAAGGGAGTGGAGTTTTCGATGAGAACGATTGAAGAGCTCGAAGCGAAGCTGGCGGAACCATCCGCGGCATTAATTGAAGACATGAAAAAATTGGACGGGGACATCATGCTGCTCGGTATCGGCGGCAAAATGGGCCCAAGCCTTGCCCGCCTCGCCATGAACGCAATCAAAGCTGCAGGCGTCGACAAGAAAGTATACGGCGCTTCCCGTTTTTCCGATAAAGCGCTTAAAGAAGAATTGGAACGCGACGGCGTTGAGACGTTTACCGTCGACCTGCTCAACGATGATGAGCTGAAAAAACTGCCGAAAGTGAAAAACATGCTGTACATGGCAGGAAACAAATTCGGCACGACTGGACGCGAGCACTTTACTTGGGCGATGAACGCATACTTGCCGGGCCGTGTAGCTGAGCATTACCGGGATTCTCGTATCGTCGTATTTTCCAGCGGCAACGTATATCCGTTGACACCGGTAGCGGCAGGTGGCGCTACTGAATCGGTATCTCCTTGCGCGAACGGCGAATACGGACAATCCTGCCTCGGACGCGAGCGCGTATTTGAATATTTCTCCAATACTTATCAAATCCCTATGGTCATTTACCGTTTGAACTATGCGATCGATCTGCGTTACGGCGTATTGCTGGAGCTGGCTAAATCGATTAAAGAACAACGTACGATCGACATTTCCATGGGTCATGCGAACGTAATCTGGCAAGGGGATGCCAATGAAGTGGCGCTTCGTTCGCTGCTCGTTTGCAACACGCCGCCGAACGTGATCAACGTCACCGGTCCTGAGACGATTTCGCTTCGCTGGGCGGCGAACGAGCTCGGTAAACGTCTTGGCATACAGCCGATCTTCGAGGGCGTAGAGTCGGAAACGGCGCTTCTCAGCAACTCGACGAAAATGAGCAGCTTGTTCGGTTACCCGAAAGTATCGCTCGGACAAATGTTCGACTGGGTTGCCGAATGGGTGGCGCAAGATGGCGCAACTTGGAACAAACCTACTCATTTCCAAGAAAGGGATGGGAAATACTAATGTCGAAAAAAACGTTGACTCCGGAACAATCGAAGGCGCTTCACGAAGGACTTGTCATTCCGGCGCATCCGCTGGCGCTTACCGAAGACCGTAAGCTGGACGAACGCTCCCAACGTGCACTTGCCCGTTATTATATCGCGGCAGGCTCGGGCGGCATCGCCGTCGGCGTTCATTCGACGCAGTTCGAAATCCGCGACAAAGGCATCGATCTTTATGAGCCGGTGCTTCGCATTGCGGCAGAAGAAGTGGCTAAGGCGAAGCTGGACCGTCCTTTCCTGCTCGTAGCGGGCATCTGCGGACCTACGGAACAAGCGCTGAATGAAACCGAGATTGCTTTGAAGCTCGGTTACGACGCCGCTTTGCTCAGCATGGGCGGCTTGAAGGACTGGACAGAGGAGCAAATTCTCGAGCGTACGGCGAAAGTGGCGGATCGCATCCCGGTTATCGGCTTTTATCTGCAGCCGTCCGTCGGCGGACGTATTTTCAGTTATGATTTCTGGAGCAAGTTTGCGGAAATCCCTGGCATCGTAGCGATCAAAATGGCGCCGTTCAACCGCTACCAAACAATTGACGTGGCGCGTGCCGTCATCAACTCCAGCCGCCGCGACGAAATTGCTTTATATACAGGAAACGACGATAATATCGTTAACGATTTGCTTACCGCATACCGCTTCAACGTGGACGGCAAGCAAGTCGAAAAACGGATCGTCGGCGGCTTGCTCGGCCACTGGTGCGTGTGGACGAAGAAAGCGGTCGAGCTGCTTGAGGAAATCAAGCAGGTTCGCGAGAACGAGCAGCTTTCCGCAGAATGGCTGACACGCAATATCGCGGTAACCGAAACGAATGCCGCGTTTTTCGATCCGGCGCATAATTTTGCCGGCTGCATTCCGGGCATTCACGAAGTGCTGCGCCGTCAAGGCCTGATGAAGGGGACTTGGTGCTTGAATCCGCACGAAGTGTTGTCGCCGGGACAATCCGAGGAGATCGATCGGATGTACCGCGATTATCCGGAGCTGAACGACGACGAGTTTGTCAAAGCTCATTTGAACGAGTGGATGGAACAATAAAGTAAGCAAATCGATGACTGGCTAACGGGAGAAGGGATCGGAATGACGGAACGGAGCAAGAAGGTTGACGGCATCGCGATAGGCATTATCGGGCCCCATGCGATGATGGATAAAATGGAGCAGGTGCTGAAGGGTTTTCCTTCTTTCGTGCCGGTCATGAAAGGCTACCGGCACGAAACGGAAGCGATCGAGCTTGCCGGATCGCTGATGGAGCAGGTGGAGGTTATTTTGTTCACCGGGCCTTACGCGTATCGGCTGGCGAAGGATGCGCTGCATTTTACCGTTCCGGTTCATTTCATCCCGCTCACCGGAGCCGGTTTGTATGGGGCGCTTTACCGGATACGCCGGGAGGTCGGGAGTCAATCGCTCTCGATCGACTCGCTGTCCGAGAAAGATGTGGCGCGCGCTTTCCGCGAGCTGGACGAGCCGACGGACGGCGTCGTTCTTTATGAAGGCGCCAAGTATCCGACGCGCGAGGAGCTTATCGAGTTCCACTTGTCCGAGTATAGGAACGGAAACAGCAAGGCGGCTCTAACCGGTCTGCGCTCCGTATCCGAAGCGCTTACGGCGGCCCAAGTGCCGAACGTGTGGCTGCTCCCGATGGAACAGGACATTATCTCATCGCTTGAGCGCGCTCTTCTGTCCACGGAATCGCGTAAAAACAAAGAAATGCAAACGGTCGTCGGATTTATCAATGTCGACGATTTTGCTTCGCTTGCGGCCAAGCAGACGTCCGAGCACGACGTGCAGCGGCTGAAGCTGGATATCCACCGGATGATTTTTAATTATGTGGAATCTCTGGACGGTTATCTCAGTTATTTGGGTGGCGAGGAATATACGTTCATTACGACTCGGGGCATTTTCGAGAAGGAAACGGGCGGCTACAAATATATTTCGCTGGCGCAGGAAATGAAAACGAAATTCGCCGTTTCGCTAAGCATCGGCATCGGCTTCGGCCGGTCGGCTAACGAAGCGGGCACCCATGCGCGGGTGGCGCTCCGGCGCTGTAAAGATTCCGGCGGCAATATTTGCTTCATCGTCCGGGAAGACCGCAGCATGATCGGTCCGCTCGAAATGAACGAACCGGTGCATTACGAGCTTTCGTTAATTCATACCGAGCTGCTTAAAAAAGTGGAGCAGGCAGGCGTCTCTCCCGTTTACTTAAGCAAGCTTTTGGCCCATGTGTCACGTTTCGGCAAGTCCGATTATATCGCCAAGGATTTGGCGACGATTTTGGGCGTTACCGTGCGAAGCACGCACCGGTTCCTCAATTCGCTGGAGGATGCCGGACTTGTGGAAATCATAGGCGAAGAGAAGGGCGACGCTAAAGGACGACCGAAACAAATTTACCGGTTAAATTTCGTTTCCGATATCATAAGAGGCATGTAAGTGGTAAGATATAGGTGTTCTTTTATCTTAACGGAAAATGGTGATGGTTGCGATGAATTTGCCTGCTTTGCCTACTTACGAATGTGTCAAAAAACAGTTTTCCGGTATGCCGCTAAGCTCCGACGACGTTTGGAACGGCATTGAGAAGATGGTGCTTGTGGAGGCCGGCAGCGGCAGCAAGCCGACGCTGGCTTCGACGGTCCAGTCGTTCTGGACGGAGGAAGCGCTTTATTACCGCTTCGTTTGCGAAGATGACCGTATTGTGGCGACATTGTCGGGACATGATGCGCCGATATACGAAGAGGATGTAGTTGAAGTATTTCTCTCTGAAACGCACGATATTCAGTCCTACAAGGAATTCGAGCATAGTCCTGCGAACGTGCAGTTCGATGCGACGATCATCAACAATCTCGACGGCACGTACAAAGTGAACCTCGATTGGCATGCCGAAGGCTGGGAAACGACAGTGGATAAAAATGAAGATGGTTCCGAGCTGACATATATCTGGAAAATGCCGTTCGTTAATTTTGAAGGCGGTACCCCTAAGGCAAACGACGAGTGGCTGATGAACTGCTACCGGATCGACCGCGGGGAATCGGAGCAAGAGGATCAGTATATGGCCTGGTCGCAAACCGGAATCGTCGACTTCCATACGCCGCGTCGTTTCGGCACCTTGCGTTTCGTGGATTAAAAACTAAAGCAAGCATCGCATATAAAAGCCTCCTGCCGTTTGCACGGTATGGAGGCTTTGTTGAAAATATATGATAGGCTGCGTTTTCGTTATAGCAGAGTCTTCGTTCAAACACTTTCGATTGTTGCAAGCCGGCGATCGTCAAAGTGCTTCCAATGAACCACAGTACCACTCCGAGGGGCGACGAAGGTGCATGCCTGGGGTCTCGAATCGCACGAGATTTGATAACCGCCGTGTGACTGAGCGCCGCACGCCAGGAGTCGTTCACGGACTGAATTCGCTGTAGTCCTATTTCGCCTGCTTGGAGTAAGGAATCGAACTTTCCCTTACACTGGAGTCCGATTTTGCCTTCTTGAAGCTTGGATTTCCTGATATGTCTAGTCATATAGTCGTTGTAAGCGGGCATTTTCTGACTGCAGGCGAGGGAAAGAGGCCAGAGTTAATTCCACATGGGCAATATCGGACTGCAGAGCATGCAAGCGACGATTAATATATTCGATCCGACCGGATAGGTCAATGAGAACATGTAGGTTGTTTGAGTGGCGGCTCCAGTTTCTATTTGGATGCAGTTGACGGTTTTAAAGGGAACTTTGTGAAAATATGCGTGTTTCCGCCCCGCGCGACTCCCGGCGAGCGGGGCTCGATCACACGTCGGCAGTCAAATCTCCTTGTGTATGCGTGCATTTATCCAACCAAGCCGTCATTTTAATACGGTCTAGGAAAGCCCGTAAGACTGATACGACTGGGGAAATAAATAACAAATTGGGGGGTATAAAGTTGTTTATTATAAAAAGACACTCAGGTGATGGTGATTTGCAACTAGAAATGGATACATTAGTAAATGCCAAGCTCAATGGTTGTAATCTGCACAGAGCTGAACTTAGATGTAAAAATATGGCTGGGGCGAGCCTTAGTGGTACTAATTTAAGGAATGCGGAATTGAATAATTCGGATCTCAGTTACTGTAATTTATTTGAATCGAATTTGATAATGAGTAATTTTGAAGGTGGTTTGCTTATAAATGCAAACATTTCAAAAGCAAAATGTTTCTATGCTAGTTTTAAAAATACCAATTTGAGCAAAGCGAATTTACTTGATGCCGAAGTAAGGGAAGCTAATTTTTCAAATGCACTATTATATGGGGCTAATATGAATTGTTTGGGATTACTTCAAGCAAATCTAGTTGGAGCCAAGTACGATTCAAATACCATATGGCCTCCAAATTATAACCCTTCAGAGCATGGTGCAGTGTTACTAGTAGAATAACGTTTTTTTATTGCCTTGTTGCATACCGGAATCGTCGACATACCGCAAAAATATAAGCCTTCTGCCAATTAAACGACAAGAAGGCTTTTTGATGTGTTAAATATAATATGAAGCAGTTTCTGAGGATAACTGGAGCCTCCCCAAAGGAATCGAGTTCCCATCGATACGTTAAAGCATAATGATAAACATCGCCAAGATCGTCGTAACGACGAGTCCGAGCACGACAGGCTTCAGGTTGCGCCGAGCTACCTCGAACGGATCGACCCCGCAAATGGCGGCCGCAGGAATAAGCGCCCAAGGGATGAGCGTGCCGCCGCCGACTCAAATGGCCGATACTTGGCCGAGCGCGGTTAATGTAGCGATACCGGCACCGATAGCGGTCGAGAACAGGTTGGCGATCGAACCTACAAGAGAAATGCCGGAAAAGCCGGAGCCGTCCAGGCCTGTTATCGCTCCGACGGAGGTTAATGTAACGACGCTTACTTGAGGATTTAGCGGAACGGAGTTGGCAAGCGCTACGCCAAGGTCGTTTACAATACCGTGCGAGCCTTCCGGAAGTACTTTGCCGAATATTTCAACAAAGGACGAGTCGCCCAAATAAAAGAATGCCGCGATCGGAATAACCGGTCCGAACACCTTGAACCCGAATTGAAACCCTTCGATTAAATATTCGGTCGTTTTCTCCAACCCTTTGCTACGATGCGCGAGAAGGCTGATCAAGAGCAGAATAAATACCGACGTCCCGCCGATAAGCGCGGTCGCATCGCCGCCTTGCAGCTTCAAATAGGACATTGCCGCCAAGTCGCCGAGAAAGAGGAGAGGGATGATAATGGCCATCGTCCTTTTGGCCGCCGGGGAGAGCGAGATTTTATCCGGAAACGCCCCGTAGGTGGGTTTGCTCGCTCCGGCAGCGAGCCCGGTTTGATTGGTCAGCTTGCCGTTTTTCATATCTTTGCGCATGAACCAGAATGCTGCGGCAGTCGTAACTGCACCCATAACGAATACAAGCGGAACGCTGGCGGCGATCACATCGGATACGGGGATGCCTGCGGCGTCGGCCGTTATTTTCGGAGCTCCTTGAATGATAAAATCGCCGGATAACGCGATGCCGTGACCGAATAAGTTCATCGCGATGGCCACGGCAAGCGGAGGAAGACCTGCACGTATGGCTGCGGGCAGAAGCACCGCACCGATCAGCGCGACTGCCGGTGAAGGCCAGAAAAACCACGAAATGACCATCATCACGATCCCGACCGTCCAATAAGCCATAGTCGGATTCCGCATCAGCTTCGTAAACGGCGAAATCATCGTTTCATTAATACCCGAAACGAGCAATACCCGGCTCATCGATACGATGATGGATATAACCAGGATCGTGCCGAGCAGTTCTTTGATGGCGACGATAAAACTGTTGAATATTCCGCTTACCGACTGGCTAAGCGATTCCGTAGCCATCAGACCGAGCACGAATATGCCTATGATGCACACTAGCGACGTGTCTCTGCGCATGACCATAAACCCGATGATCAATGCGATGAACGCCAGGTACACCCAATGCAGACCGATCAGTTCGATTCCCATAATACCCCTCCATGAATGGGCTTACATCTAGCTTCTACAGCTTATGCCATAAGCCTAAAGAAGGTGAGTGCCCGCCCATTCATCGTTATTACTTCGCCATGCCGCCGCTAACAGCAGCTCTACGCCGCACTCCGCGCCCACGTCACGCCGTCGCCCGCCGCCCCCAGTCGCCGCATATCGCAGCACTCCACCGCACTCCGCGCCCACGTCACGCCGTCGCCCGCCGCCCCCAGTCGCCGCATATCGCAGCACTCCACCGCATTCCGCGCCCACGTCACGCCGTTGCCCGCCGCCCTCCAGTCGCCGCATATCGCAGCTCTACGCCGCATTCCGTGCCCACGTCACGCCGCCGCCCGCCGCCCCCAGTCGCCGCATGTCGCAGTTCTACGCCGCACTCCGCGCCCACGTCACGCCGTCGCCCATCGCCCCCAGTCGCCGCATGTCGCAGAACTCCACCGCACTCCGTGCCCACGTCACGCTGCCGCCCGCCGCCCCCCCAGTCGCCGTAAGTCGAAGCACTCCACCGCCTCCGTTTGCCGCACGCCGAAGCTCCACAATGAATGCAAGCAGCTCTGTGCCGTACACAAACAGCCCTGGCGGACGCAAACTATATGCGCCGCCGCACAGCGCCGCGAGCCGTCGGCTTCGTAGCTATTGAGTGAATCCAGATCAAAAAATGTCGCAATGTGGCGATGCCCCGGGAAATAAAAACGCGTCCATGCGCTTTATTCCTCTTGGACGATCACAAAATGGCATATTTTTAAGCATGACTGTTCAGAAATGATTCAGAATCGTATGCTATGCTTTCGATCGGAAGTGTGAAGAGGCCGGAGGAAAAGCGCTTGAAGCCGTATTTTTGATGATGCCAGGTCTTCAGAATGGCGGTATTATCCATACAGTATTTGGAATAAGGCTGATTGGAACCTTGTGAGGTCGTGAATCGACACGATTTTACAAGTTCTTTTATTTATTTGAAAAAAATTTCGTCTTCATAGTGTATATTTAGAAGATGAGAGTACATATGGAACGTTATTCGCTCCCTTATGGGAGATGCACATTTTAAAGGAGTGTAGCTTGTTATATGGATCATCTATCGGGAACTTATAATGAACCGCTCGTTGTTTTATCCTGTTTGATTGCGGTTGCCGCGTCGTATTCGGCGTTGGATTTAGCGGGAAGAATCAATACGAGCAAGGGGAAGCTGCGGATGTATTGGCTTATTTGCGGGGCTGTTTCGATGGGGCTCGGCATATGGTCGATGCATTTCGTCGGGATGCTTGCGCTTTCGCTGCCGATTCGCGTCTCCTACGACATCGGACTTGTCCTGTTGTCGGTCTTGTTCGCAATCGCAGTCTCGTATATCGCACTGCTGACCGTTAACCGCAAGAAGATGGGGAGCAAGGAGCTGCTTATATCGGGAGGGCTCATGGCGGCGGGCATATCGGGCATGCATTATGTCGGCATGGCGGGGATGCTCGTAAATACCTCCTATAATTCCGGGCTTGTCATTCTCTCCGTCCTGATCGCCGCAACCGCATCGATCGCCGCTCTTGCGCTTTTGTCTTATTTTCGCAAGTCGAATTCGCGATACTCGGCTTTATTTAAGCTGGGCAGCGCAGTCATTATGGGGGCTGCGATTGCTGGCATGCATTATACGGGCATGGCGGCGGCTCACTTTCATCATGGGGATGGGACCGTGTACGGCACCGGAATGCAAATCGAGCAGGAAATTATGGCTTATATCATCGTTTCGGGTACGTTCCTGATGCTGGGGATAACGCTCGTAGGCGTGCTCATAAACAATCGGTTCTCCCAGAAGGATCTGGTTCTCCAGAAAAACGAACGCTGGTACCGCTCCTTATACGAAAATAACACGGACGGCATCATATCGGTGGACAATGACGGACGCATCTTGAGCATGAATCCGGCCGTCACGAGAATCGCCGGTTTTGCTTCCGAAGATTTTGCGAACAAGCATATATCCGTGTTGGGGCTCAGCATTTCGGAAGAGCATAGGGAAAGGACGAAGACGCTTTATTACAGCTCTTTCAACGAACGGCCGGAGAGCTACGAAACGGCGATTATTAGTCCGTCCGGAACCCGAATCGAGCTCAGCATCATCAATGTTCCCGTAGTTATCGACAACCAGCTGGTCGGCAATCATATTATCGCCAGGGATATAACGGAGGAGAAACGGGCGAAGGATAAAATCAAGCATCTTGCTTTTCATGACGATTTGACGGGGCTGCCGAACCGGAGAATGTTCGATCAGAAGCTTAAACGCTTCATCGAGGAAGCGGAAATGACGCATAAGCAGTTCGCCGTTATGGTTATCGATATCGACAGGTTCAAAATGATCAACGATTCGCTCGGCCACACGTACGGCGATATTTTCCTGAAGGCGGTCAGCGCGCGCTTTAACGAGGTGGCGGATGTCGATCATGTAACGCTCGCCCGCATGGGTGGAGACGAATTTACGATCATTTGCCCCGTCGGTGACGACGGAGATGAACCGTCCGAGCTGGCGAAACGTTTGCTGGATGGACTGAAGCTGCCTTTTCGTTTGAAGGACAATGATTTCTATATTTCGGCCAGTATCGGGATCGCGGTATATCCGAAGCACGGCAAAAGCGCCGAGCAATTGCTGAAATCCGCGGACACGGCCATGTACGACGTGAAAAAACTGGGCAAAAACGGCTACCGATACTATTCCAGCGATCTCGACAAGGAGCTGCTGGATCGGATCGAGCTGGAAGCGGATCTTAGAAAGGCAATCGAGCGAAACGAGCTGCTCGTGTACTACCAACCCCAATTCCGAGCGGAAGACAGCAGGATGGTCGGCGTTGAAGCTCTGGTCCGCTGGAAGCATCCGTCGAGAGGAATTTTGCAGCCCGGCGCGTTCATTCCGATAGCCGAGGAAGCCGGCATGATTTTTGAGATCGGCACTTGGGTTCTAAGGGAAGCCTGCAGGCAAATGCGGGAGTGGCATGTAACGGGCGGCCCGCTCATCCCGGTCGCCGTCAATTTGTCGGCCCAGCAATTTCATCAGTCCAATCTGGTAAACTATTTGCTTAACGTGCTGAATGAAACCGGGCTGGAAGCGAAATATCTCGAGCTTGAGATTACCGAGAGCATGATGATGGATGCGGCGGTTTCCGCACAAACCTTGCGCGAATTGAATCAGATCGGTGTTCGAATCAGCCTGGACGATTTCGGGACGGGGTACAGCTCGCTCGGTTATTTGAAAACATTCCCGATCCACAAGCTGAAAATCGACCGCTCCTTCATTACGGAAATAGCGGAGAACGATAATGACAAGGCGATCGTCTCGACGATTATTTCCATGGCACAAAATCTAAATCTGGACGTAGTGGCCGAAGGCATCGAAACGAAGGATCAGCTCGATATTTTGACGCAAAACCAGTGCAAGGAATTGCAAGGCTACTATTTCAGCCGCCCGTTATCGGCTCAAGATGTCGAGAAGGCGTTTTTCATTCCGCTTCGCTCCTAGCGGCGATGTATTGCTAGCCCTGTTTCCGGTACTGGAGCGGTGACAGACGGGCTACCGATTTGAAGACTCGCCCGAAATGTGCGACGCTTTCGAAGCCGACCTGATCGGCGATGTCGATAATTTTCGTTTCCGTTTCTTTAAGCAGCCGCTGCGCTTCTTTCACCCTAATCGCGTTGACATATTCGACGAACGAAAAACCGGTCACTTTCTTGAACGAACGGCTCAAATAATGCGGACTCATATAAAACTTATCCGACAGATCATGCAGCGTAAGCGGCATCGCGTAGTATTGATTGATGTAACGGACGATTTCGGTCACTTTGCCGTGCAGGGGCGATTCCGCCGCAAGCGCGGTCGTTGTGTGCTTCTCGAGTTTTCGGCTTGCGAACAGCAGCAGCTCGATCAGCAAATGCTTCATGTAAAGCTCGAAGCCCGTGCCCTGCGCATGGGCTTCTTTCGTCAGCTTATGCAGAAGATGCTCGACGAACATACGTTCTTGAACGTTTAAACTGAGCACCCTCCCGGACGAATGGGTAAAGGGCTCGAACAAGAAACGGCTGCCTGCGTACTCTTGCGTGTAAGCGTCGCTGAAGTTGATGAGAACGCGCTCGTGCTGCGGGTTTTCCGCGTTTAAAGAACTGTGCAGATCAAGCTTGTTGATAAAAACGAGATCGCCTTGCTGCAGCTTGTATGTCCTGTCCTTTATGAAATAGAATCGTTCCCCGGCAAGCAGATAGTAAATCTCGTAATTGCGATGAAAATGATTCGTTCTCTCGAACGGCTCCGTTCTCCGGATATGGTGGATGTACAAATCGTCGTCTTCCGCGCCATAGCTGACGGCGGCCATATCGCTCATGCCGAATCTCCGCCTTCCTCCGCTTAAATAAACAGCTGATCTTAGTATATCAAAAAATGTCCCCATCAAGACAAGATATGCAAGAAAATAGCGAATACAGGCAAAAAAGGCGAAGAAAAATAACGGATATTGTTCTATGATGAGCGTATACGGCACGAACAATGATAAGGAGGCTTCATTTTATATGGCAAATGTAGTGGCAATCGCGCAATCGATCAAAGAAGGTCGAACAATAACCGTTTCGGAACCCGAAATCCGCACATATCCCGCATCGTTTGACGTTAGCGGCGGCACCTCTTGCATCATGATTAAGGAAGACGGCGTCAGAAAGCTGCTTGCAGCAGGCGCGGGCCCGCTTTATGACGAGCTGCAAGGCGAAGAGCGTGACGGAGGCAAAGTTTGCGGACTTTCCCACGCCAACAGGCTGGTGCTGAACCGTCATTTTCCCTATACGGCGCCTCAGGCCTTCGGCACTCAAGTAGCGACGATCGGGCTCGGCGACAGACTCGGCCTGGCGGGTCCCGGACATGTAAAAACGGTGCGCGGAAGAGCGGTGAAGCCGATATTGGCGCAGCAAAGCATTCGCGAGCTTACGCTTACCGGACGCGATTATAAGGAAGTGGTCGACGCGGCGAGCTTTGCCGTTTATCAGGAAGGGTACAGAGACGGCTTCGGCGCGGATGGCGATCATCTGAAAGCCGAAGCGGATATCCGCTTGGCTCTGGAGCTTGGTTTTACGATGCTGACGCTCGACTGTTCGGAGAAAATCGACAATACGATCGAAGGACTTTCGGCGATCGAGATCGAGACGAAGTACAATACACTTCCGGCTAGCGTTCGGGAGCACTATGAAGGCCGTTATTTGAACCAATCGTTTACCGTGGAAAACAGCGTCATTCGTTTCGATAAAGGCAGCTTGATGAAAAACGCGCTTATTTACGGCGAAGCGATCTCGTTCATGGCGCATATTTATGAGACATACATCAAGACGGCGGACAGAGCGGTCGACTTCGAAATTTCAATCGACGAAACGTTGACGCCGACCGACCCCGAATCGCATTTTCTCGTCGCAAACGAGCTGTACGCCCAGGACATTGCCATCTACAGCATGGCGCCGCGTTTTTGCGGGGAGTTTCAGAAGGGAATCGATTATATCGGCGATGTTGCGCAATTCGAGCGGGAACTGATCGTGCATGCGGCGATCGCCGATCATTTCGGCTACAAGCTGAGCATTCACTCCGGCAGCGACAAGTTCAGCGTATTCCCGCTGATCGGCAAGTATACGAAAGGACGCTTCCACGTCAAAACGGCCGGTACGAACTGGCTGGAAGCGGTACGAACGGTCGCCGTCGTCAATCCGGACCTGTACCGCCGTATGCACCGGTATGCGTACGATCATTTTGAAGAAGCGAAGGCTTATTATCACGTTACGACCGATATCGGCGCGATAAAGCCGCTCGACGAGGTGTCCGACGATCGGCTGCCCGAATATATGGAGGACGATAATGCGCGCCAGCTGATCCATATTACGTACGGCATTTTGCTTCAGGCGAAGACGGCGGAAGGCGGCTCGATGTTTAAGGAGGAATTTTACCGGACGTTAAACGAGCAGGAAGAGGCCTACGATCAGTCGCTAGTCCGCCATATCGGTAAACACTTGGATTTGCTCGGCAAATAACATTCCGATCCGTCTCTCAGGAAGGAGAAAGTCGAACATGGCGATTCGAACGAAGGAACAACTGCGCGATTTCGTGCATGAAACGGTGCGGACGACGCCGATTACCGACATTCATACGCATCTGTTTACGGAAGCTTTCGGCGATCTGCTGCTGTGGGGGATCGACGAGCTGCTTACTTATCATTATTTGGTCGCGGAAACGCTTCGCTTCCATCCGCAGCTGCCGTACGAATCGTTCTGGGCGATGTCGAAGCGGGAGCAAGCCGATCTTGTCTGGCAAACGCTGTTTATCGACCATACGCCCTACAGCGAAGCATGCCGCGGCGTCCTGACGGTTCTTTGCAAGCTTGGACTTGACGTGGAGAGCCGCGATCTGGCCTCGTACCGCGCGTACTTCGAGGTGACTCCATTAAACGAGCATATTACGAATATATTTCGTTTGGCGGGCGTAACCTCGGCTTGCATGACGAACGATCCGTTCGTCGATAAAGAGAGAGAGGCGTGGGTGGCGCTTGCCGAAGTCGATCCGCGTTTCCATACGGCGCTGCGTATCGATCCGCTTCTGAACCAGTGGGAGACGACATGGAGCAAGCTTGCGGATTGGGGCTACGAGGTGGAGGAAGCGTTGACGGAACGTTCCTATGCGGGTATCCGCCGTTTCCTGAACGATTGGATCGACCGGATGAATCCGCTGTATATGGCGGTTTCGCTGCCGCCTTCCTTCGCTTTTCCGGAGGATTCGGCGCGCGGGCGTATCATCGCGAATGCGATCGTGCCGGTAGCGCGCGAGCGCGATATTCCTTTTGCCATGATGATCGGCGTGAAGAAGCGGGTCAATCCGGCGCTTGGCGACGCCGGCGACAGCGTCGGCAAAGCGGATGTTACTGCGGTTGAAGCCATTTGCGCGTTATATCCGGAAAATAAATTTCTGGTGACGATGCTGTCCCGAGACAATCAACATGAGCTGGCGGTAGCGGCGCGGAAATTCCGCAATCTGCTCGTTTTCGGCTGCTGGTGGTTCCTAAACAATCCCAGCTTGATCGAAGAGATAACGCGTATGCGCTTCGAGCTGCTCGGGACGAGCGTTATTCCGCAGCATTCCGATTGCCGGGTGCTCGACCAAATGCTTTATAAATGGGATCATTCCCGGAGCATTATCGCAAAAGTGCTGACCGATAAGTACGGCGATATTATGGACACCGGCTGGATGCCGGCCGAGACGGAAATCAAGCGCGACGTGGCCGACCTTTTCGGCGAAACGTTCTGGCGTTTTCTTGGAAAGCCGAATCCGGCCAGGGCAGTGGAAGCGTAGGAATTATTATTTGCTATTAAAGAGAAGCGGCTCGTTTCGCTTGACGGTTTGCCTTGTATCCGAGTATCATGAGCGGATAGCCGAGGCAAACCTTTTTTGCGTGCCGGCCGGTTACGAGACTCATATTTGCGGGAAACGGCGTATACAATCGTTAATGCATAGGAGAGGACATGATGAACCCTTTTGGTCGAATCGTCCGTACGGAAGCGGAACTGAAAGAATTGGCGGGCAGCCCGAGTCCGCTTGCCGTTAATAAGGCGATCCCGGTGCTTGACGGTCATTGCCGCGATTTTATCGCGAAAGCGCCGATCGTTTTTATCGCTACGGCGGATGCAGCCGGCGCGTGCGACGTATCGCCGAGAGGAGATGCGCCCGGCTTCACGGCGGTGATCGATGACAAGCATCTGCTCATACCCGAGCGTCCGGGCAACCGGCGCTTCGATTCGATGCGCAATATTTTGGATAATCCTCAAATCGGCTTGATTTATATAATCCCGGGGCTGGAGGAAACGCTTCGTATCAGCGGAAAGGCTTGCATCGTCAAGGACACCGACTGTTTGGCTCCGCTTGAAGCCCAAGGGAAAATTCCGCTGTTCGGGATCGGCGTGGAAGTGGAGCAGTGCTTCGTCCATTGTGCGAAGGCGTTCAAACGGTCTAAGCTTTGGGATTCCGCTTCGTGGCCGGCCGAAGAAAGCCTGCCCTCCGCTGCGAGAATGCTGGCGGACCATGCGGGGGCGACGGGGCTGACGGAGAAGGACATAACGGCTGCGCTTAAGGAAAGCTATGAGAAAAGGCTGTATTGAAAAATCGCCGTGATTAAGCCGGCATAACCTACTTCCCGACTATGAAAATAAGCCTTACATCCCGTTACCAAATATTATTTTTGCTACTGCCGACCCAAAAAGAGTCATGAATCCGAACATTATGGAATATGAAAAAAACGGGGTGATACCGTTGAAGCCAATATCGAATCGATATGAAATCAAGGAATTGATTGCACCGCTTCTTGGCGGTCAGTTATATATAGGCAAAGACATGTCGCTCATGCGATACGTGTTTCTTTATGAAATTCCGGTACGTCAAGGGGTGCCGATCGAGCCTTATATTCAAAAAATCGGCAAAGTGATGCAGGTATCCACGCACACGCAATTTTTGCATATTTTGGACGTCGAGATGGCAGAGGAACAGGTCCGGATCGTCCTTACGCATCGTGAAGGCTGTATGTTCAAGCAATATACCGGACGGCATTCGATGACGTTCCAGGAAGCGGTCGCGATGATCGTGCAATTTGGCCGTGTCATGCTGGACGCCGCCGA
The DNA here is from genome assembly GCF_003285015.1 of Paenibacillus contaminans. GTDB lineage: Bacteria > Bacillota > Bacilli > Paenibacillales > NBRC-103111 > Paenibacillus_V > Paenibacillus_V contaminans. The sequence goes on from NZ_QMFB01000006.1 coordinate 343,819, forward strand.
GGAACGGTCGATGGAATTCTCACTGCATCCCGGGAATATTTGGATAACGGACGATCAAAAGATTAACGTCATTAATAGCTGGGATCGTCCGGCGGAACGGCAGCGTTTATCCAAAGAACTGGTTGCTTTGCTGCTGCAGCTTGTAAGCCGGTCGAGCGTGCTGCCCTCGGATGGCCAGCGTGTCGAAGCCGAATTTCGCAAACATTTGAACGGATTGCCGGCGTCAAGCAGGGAAGCCGTCATTTCGACTTTGACGAACGCATGGAATGGAAGACTGTCGCTGAATGCGTTCATACAGAACTTGCAGCATTTGATGCAGGGGGGCGCCAAAGAGAGCGCAGGCCGGGGAGTAACGCCGCCTCCTGAACGGATAAGGCGGGCTCCGGTTATTCAAGAACCCAGCCCGCAAAAGAAGCCTATCGAAAAAGAACGGGAAGCGGAGCAGATTCCGGATGAGGAAACCGAAGAGAAGCCGCGCGACAGACGGCTGTATCGTTTGAGCAAACGGTTATGGCAAGGACTCGGCTTGGCGGCTTTGACGATCGCCGTATTTATCGGCGTCTTTACTTTGTTGATCCAGTCTACCGACAGCAAAGGGAAACAAGCGGGCTCAGCGGTAACGCCTACCCCGGACCGGCAAAGCTCCAAGCCGTCGGACACATCGAAGCCAAGCCCGAGCTCGAGTTCCAAAACGTCGCCGACGCCTTCGAAAAAACCGTCCGAGCAGCCTTCGCCGAGTCCGTCGCCTTCGGCTGACCCTCCCGCGCAAAGCGGAGGACCGGTGAGCGTTCCGAATCTTATCGGGCTGGCCAGAGATGCGGCGGAGAAACAAGCGTTAGCGAACGGATTGCGCTTCGAATTCGTCATCGAAGTGAACGAAATGGCGGCAGGAAACGTATTTAAGCAAGAGCCGGCGGCAAACGAGACGGCGGCGAAAGGCGACAGGATCAAGTTCTGGGTCAGCAAAGGTCCCCAATAACGAGCGATTCCCGTCCTCGGATTGCACCGGGGATGCTTTTCGTATATAATACAAACATATGTTCGATATAGAGAGAGATGACACCGGCGTTCGGTCATGGAGGGGAAGCATGAAAGGGTCGACTCACTTAGCTATCGGTACGGTAATCGGAGCGGCCGCCGCCGTTTATTATCCATTTTCATGGAATAACGCGGCCTTGTATGTGGCGGTGTCGGCGTTCTCCGCTTTGAGCGCGGATTTGGACGGTCCCAGCATGTTGAGCAGCAAGCTCGGGAAAGTATCCAAAATAGTCCGCGAGGTTGTCATATGGGCGGGCGCCCTGCTGATGGCCGTCGCCGCTTATTTGCTGCTGGTGCAGCGCGAGTTTTATCCGGAGCTTACGGCCGGGGCGGTTATGGTTTTTCTGCTCGGCTTTGTCGCGAAGGAAGGCGCCATACGCAATGCTTTGGTCAGCGCGGTCGGCTTAGGGCTCATATATGCCGGGTTCGATATACAGCAGAACTGGCTGATGGGGTTCGGTTTGTTTGTCGTTTGGGCGCCTTGGCTTAAGCATAGAGGGATGACGCACACGATTTGGGCGGTGTTCGCATGGGGAGCGATCGGCTGGGGATTGCAGCAGCAGCTGCAGATCGAAGGCATTGCGGCCGTTTCCGTCATCGGTTACGTTTCGCATCTGGTTGCGGATACGCTGACGCCGAGCGGCGTCAAATGGCTGTACCCGATTTACAGAAGATCGATCAAGCTGCGCGTATAACGGGTTAAGCAGTTAGCGCATCGCCATTTCGGATCGGCTGCTATTGCAGCGTGTTTCGGATAGAATCGTTATGCCGGCCGGGCTTTTTACCTATCTTCGGAAGTAGTTGCCCGGTCCGCGCGTTCGTTATGTATTGCGCCGGCCTGTCCGAATGAGTAGACTATAGGTATGCTTTGTTTAAGATCAGGCTCGACGGAGGCGCTGCGACATGACGGAAGAACATACGAAACCAGCCTGTTGTTCGGCTGCAAGACCGGCTGAACAAAAACCGGACATGCCGGAACAGACGATTCACCCCAAAGAGGGCGAAGTGGATCGCATCGGGATGATTTATTTGCCCGGCGGCGAATATTATATGGGAACGGACAGTAAAGAAGGTTTCCCTGACGACGGAGAAGGCCCCGTTCATTTAATCAAGCTTAAGCCGTTTTATATGGATGCCAACACGGTGACGAACGCCCAGTTTGCGGAGTTCGTTAAAGCGACCGGCTACAAGACGGAAGCCGAAAGGTTCGGCTGGTCTTACGTTTTCCACAGCTTCGTTTCGCCTTGGGTGGCGAGGACGGTGCATCAAGTCGTGCAGGGCGTGCCTTGGTGGTGGCCGGTTAACGGAGCTTTCTGGTATCAGCCGGAAGGGCCGGACTCCAATATCGAATCGCGGATGGATCATCCGGTCATCCATGTTTCATGGAACGATGCCAATGCTTATTGCAAATGGGCAGGCAAAAGATTGCCGACGGAAGCCGAATGGGAATACGCCGCCCGGGGCGGTCTAGATCGGAAAATGTATCCGTGGGGCGACATGCTGATGCCGGACGGCCAGCATTACTGCAACATTTGGCAAGGTACGTTCCCCGAGAAAAATACGGCTAGGGACGGTTACGCCGGAACCGCTCCTGCCAAGTCTTTCCCGCCGAACGGCTACGGCATGTACAACGTGGCGGGGAATGTTTGGGAATGGTGTTCCGATTGGTTCAGCAAGTCGTATTACAAGGAATCGCCCGATACCGATCCGCAAGGACCGGCAGCCGGCACGAACCGCGCCATGCGCGGCGGCTCGTATTTATGCCACAAGTCGTATTGCAATCGATATCGCGTAGCCGCACGAAGCTCGAACACGCCGGACAGCTCGACCGGCAATCTCGGCTTCCGCTGCGCGGCTGACGCTTAAAAATCGCACAAAAAGTCCTCCTGCCCATTGATTGGGAAGGAGGATTTTTGTTTTGACCGTCCACCCATGTAGCTTAACCGAGAGCGGGAAACGGGTAGCTTTTACCGATAAGCCGAAATGTAATTTCGTATTGACAGGAGGGATGAAACCCTTTACACTTCAAGGTAAGTTGCAAACAAAAAGAAACTAACGAATATCGTCTATTTTATACAATTACGGCTCCCAGGTCGTTTTGATTCTGCTGCCGAAAGACTTGCTTAGAACCAATCATTATCAAAGTATGCGATACGGGGTGAGATTCGATGGGAAGTCCGAAACAGAAAAGCACCTATTACACATCGGAAAAAATAGCGTATGCAAGAAGGAACATCGCAAAGTACGAATGGGCTCGGCGAATGAAGGATGCTGCCGTACAGGAAGCCGAATCGTTTATGGCGAACGGCATGGAGTTTTTATGGAAAAGCGTGACGCCACAAACGCTGCCTAGGGGCATCAGAGTACATATGGAGCTGGGCTCTCCGGTAACCGGAGCGCAATTCTTGAAAGAATACGGCACTTACGGCTGGCAAGGAAACCCGTTAACGGAGCCGTGGAAGCTGACCGATCCGAGCAGCGGCTTCACATTTCCGACGAATGATTTTGGAGCCTATTATGAAAGCGGTCTGGACGAACATGGGATATTCCGGAAAGGGCTGGCGGATCCGCGTTATTTGGTCAACGAGCTGTATCCGGACAAAGGCGCAAGCTGGGGAGTGGACGACGGCTTCGGCTGGATTGACGAAGAAGGCCAAAAATGGACGTTCATCGCTTATTATAACCACTGGTATTTATGGTATGGAGCCGGCGCGCTTTTTCCGAAAGCGCTTAAAGCATTTCGCGAAGCTTACTTGTACACTGGGGAAATGAAGTATGCGGCCCCGGGAATCGTTCTGCTCGACCGGATCGCCGACGTGTATCCGGATATGGATTCATCGGTATACAAATGGGATGACTGCTATGCAAATTCACACGGATTGACCGGTAAAGGCAAAGCGATCGGATGCATTTGGGAGCCTGGCCTTGTTTGGGAATTTATAGCCGCTTATGATGCTTTTTTTCCGGCTATGGAAGATCCGAACGTTGCGGCATTCTTAAGCGATAAGGCCTCGCGGTATCGATTGAGCAATCCGAAAAACTCGCCGCATGATGTACGAAGGAACAGCGAGGACGGAATCGTCCGGCAAGTGTTCCCTTCCATTAAAGAAGGACAAATCCGCGGCAATTTCGGAATGCATCAACGTGCGCTGGCGATGGCGGCGGTCGTGCTGGATGACCCAGAAGCTAGCAAAGAATGGGTCGAGTGGATCTTGAGCACGGGGGGCTTGGTTTACGAACCGGAGCTGCGAGTTACCGGCGGAAATGTACTGTCGACGCTGGTCGACGAGGTTGACCGTGACGGCTTCGGAAACGAAGCTTCGCCTACTTATAACACCATTTGGCTCGATCAGTCCAAAGCGGTTGCCGAAATATTGGAGCAAATCGACCCGGCAAGCGATTCCAATCTTTACAGACACGTCAAATTCAAAAAGTTTTTCGACAGCCGTTATCCGCTCATCGTGCACCGTAATTATACGCCGACCATCGGAGATACCGGCAAAAGCGGAAATCCGCTAATTATCGGAACGCGTGCTGAATATATTCTAGCCTACGAAAAATATAAAGAACCGGTATATGCGCAATACGCCCATTTCCTCAACGGAAGCCGCATCGAAGGCATACAGGGCAGCATTTTCTCCGAGGATCCTGAGCAAATTACACGCGACATTGCAAGCGTTATCGAGGAACACGGACCGATGAAGTTTCCGAGCAGACATTTGTCGGGGTATGGGTTTGTCTCGTTGAGCGAGGAGACGGACGACAAGAAGGAAGATTCGATGCGCGGATTGTGGATGTATTACGGCCGCAACACCGGACATGGGCACCGGGATACGCTGAATATCGGACTGCACGCCTTTGGCATGGATCTTATGCCGGATAACGGCTATCCCGAGACGGCGGATTATGCCCCTAAACGTTTGCAATGGGTGCACAATACGATCAGTCATAATACGGTCGTCGTGAACGAATCGAAGCAAAACGAATCATGGGTGGGAATCCCCCATCATTACGACGGCGAGAGCATGGTCAAGCTGATTGACGTTGAAGCGCCCCGCGTGTATCCGCTTACCACTTTGTATAGAAGAACAGTTGCGTTTATTCGGGCGGACGACACGCATTCTTATGCGGTCGATATTTTTCGGGTCAAGGGGGGACAAAATCACCATTACAGCTTCCATGGAGGAGAAGGGGAAGTAAGCGTAACGGGGTTAAACTTGCAAAAGCAAGCGACAGGTACGTATGCGGGGCCGGATATCGCGTTCATCGGCAAAATCGGAGAAACGGCCAAAAATTATCAGGGAAGCGGCTTTCAGCATCTGTATAATGTGGAACGCGACGATGCCCCTTCCGATTCGTTCAGCGTAGATTGGGCGATAAAAGATACTTGGGGAGTTCGCGGCAAGGAGGATTCCGCAAGCGTTCATCTCCGCCTCACGATGCTCGGCCAGGTTCACGAGGCCGCGATTGCTGACGGCCAGCCGCCGCAAGTTCCGGGTAACCCGAAATCGCTTAAATATATGATAGCCAAGCGGAGCGGCGAGCAGCTGGAGAGCCGGTTCCTGTCGGTTATCGAGCCTTATAAAAATAACCGGTTCATTGAATCGATCGAGTCGGTTCCGATCATCGCCCTAAACGGCCATCATACAGCGGATTCCGAAACGGCTGCCGTAAAGATCGTGCTTCGCAGCGGAAGAACGGATTATGTCGTGAACAGCATTCATCCTGATGTCCGCTACAAAGTCGACGACAAGTTCGATTTCCAAGGCTTCTTCGGCGTTATTTCGGAAATGGACGGCGGCTATACATACGGTTATTTGAATGACGGCGTTATGCTGAGCAAAGCGGACGGGACCGGCATTCGAAGAGATAAGGGCCGCATTGAAGGAAAAATAACCGATTTCACCAAAGAAATCAGCTTCCATAATACGCTGCAAATCGAGATCGACGGCGGTACGGATCATGATATCCATAAGGGTCAGTGGATTTTCGTCAAAAACAATGGAAAGCGAAACGCGGCATACGAGATCAAGTCGGCTGTTAAACGGAGCGAAACGAGCTGGGAGCTTGGAATCGGCGACATTACGCTCATACGCGGGTACCGGAATCCGAATGACTTCGCGGAAGGCTTCGTATATGACGTCCAAGAAAATGATTCGTTTACGATTCCAATAATCGAAGAATACGCGGGCAGCCGGAAGTGAGGTTGTGAAATGTCAGGTCATCAGGAGCAGGTTATATCCGCAGCAAACAAACGGCTGGGGAGCTCGCAAGTCCGATATTACGAAAACTTGCGGGTAACGGTCCCCGAGATCCGGGGCACTGCCGACGACGGAATAAAGAGCGATCCTCTCTGGTCGGAAGGGGGGAAGCTAAGCCCTTTTGTGACGTTTTATGCTTGCCGACCCGCTCATTCGAAAACCGAGGTGGTCCTCGGCTATGACGCAACAAACCTGTTTATCGGCATTAAAGCTTATTTCGCAGACGTTACGAAGGAGCGCAGCGGCGGTCTGGAAATAATGCTGCAGCCTTCTTCGAAGCATGCCAATTACCGCTTAAGCCTTGCTTTACCGTGTGCGGCCAAAAGCGTAAAGGCCGATTTGGGACCGGGTTTTACCGAGCTTGACGGGATAGAGGTAAAAAGTGCGGAGGCCGACGGATGTTATACGTTCAATCTGGCGATACCTTTCAATCGTTTACATGTTCGGGAAATTCGTTCCGGCGATGAATGGGGCATCAATATTATCCGGCATTCGATCGGGGCGACGCCGGCATCGTCCTGGGCGCCGATTCGCCATTCCTATTTTATCGACCATGAATCGTATTATGAGCTTCGGGCTGTAGTATCGGATGAGGGCCGGTTCGGGACGATCGTATTCGGGCCGTTTCACGATTCGGTTCTGCAGGTTGGCGCAATGATATATGTCGGATTTACGGAGAAAGTAATTCTGATCGAATCGGGCGTGGACGTGCCAGACCGGAAGTCGATTATGCTGGAATGGATATCTCCGTCCGGACAGCTGCAAGCGCTCGACCGCTTTCATATTTCCGAAGCTTGCGACGGGTATAAGATCGCATTTTCCCACCCTAAGCCGCTTGAAGAAGGGGTGTATAAGCTTAAGTTGACTCTTCAAAAAGCTGAAGGGAAAGCTGCAGCATCCTCCTTGCTTTGCTTCGACCGAATCGAATTAATCGAAGCGGGCAGCGACGCCTTACAGAATACCGCTTCCAGCCGCTCGTATTCGGCCGAGGCTGAGATTGTTGAGATTGTGGTTGCACCGGAGCCGGCCTCGGAGGAAGTACGCAGGCTGATCGGACTCATACCCGACCGCACGGGAATGACTTTCGTCGGGACGCCGGACAAAGCCGATTTATGGCCCTATCAGCTCTACGACTGGCAGGACAGCGATCCGCAGCGGATGAACAACGTAAAGAGCACGTATGTATACCCCAATGCGCGCTATACGGAAAATCGCGAATTTACGTTGTTGAATCCGAAAGGCGAGCATGTCAGCTATCCGTATTTTGAGGACGAGCGCGGCAAAAGGTTTTTTTTATCGGCGCATATATGGTCGCGGAGTCGCGCTTACGTTCTTGAAGAAACCGATAAGCTTGCTACGTCGGATCCTTTGGGGGCGGCAAGGCTGCTGTACCATTTTGCCCTGAAGTATAGCAGCTATTTTCCCGTTTACGACTATCCTTGGCTCTGCTATCCGCTCGAGAAGGAGGCGGGAGCTCCATATCCGTATTGGGGAGGCCTCTGGAACAGGTGGTTTTACATGGATCTGTATCAGCTGAGGCATTTGTTTAACGCATATGGCAAGGTCGTGCGAACGAACGCTTTTCAAGTGCTTACGGAAGAGACGGGGGTAGACGTCCGTACGCAGATTGTCGATCAAATGTTTTTGCCCTCTGTACATTTTGTAAGAACGTACCCGAACATGAATACCAATATGGATTTCGCGAATTGGATCGGCCTAGCGGCTTTGGGTAAAGCGTTAAACGAGCCGAAGTATATCCATGAAGTGGTGGAACGGCTGAGAGCCTTCTGCTCGAGCCAGTTTCTGTTCGATGGCTTCTGGAAGGAGGTTACGCTTTCCTATCATAAGCAAATCATGGTCGGCATCAGGAAGGTGACGGACGAGCTGCTGGGGTGGAGCGATCCGGATGGATACGTTTCGCCGCGCACAGGCGGCCATATCGCTGGACTCGATATGGAGAAAGAACTTTATTTTATCAAACAAGCTGAACGCTTGCTTGACGATGTGGCTTTCCCGAACGGACATGCACTGCCTGTGACCGACACGTGGGCTTATGACAAGACGGAGACGCCGAATCTTGAAACCGGTTCATTTCTGCTGCCGGCGGCCGGTATCGTCAAAATGACAAGAGGCATCGGCGCCAATCAAATGCAGACGTATGTAACCTTCGTTCCGAAATATGGCCACAACCATCTCGATCCGCTAAACTTGGTCGTGTTTGCGCACGGACAGGAGCTGTTGGCCGATATCGGCTACACCCATACGAAATACCGGTACGCGACGGTTTCCACAATCGGCCACAACACGGTTGTCGTTGACGGGGCCGATATGCGTATCGACGAAGGGCTGGATGGCGGGAATATCGAAGTGTATACGCCTGCCGATCGAATGCTGCAGGTCGTTCGGGCAAGCCAGCTTAACGCTTATTCCGTAACGGAGCGTTACGACAGGGAAGTGTGGACGATCGGCTTTGCTGAAGGAGAAGCTCATGAGGCCTATGTACTGGACATCTTCCGCGTTGCCGGCGGGAATCGGCATGAATATTCGCTTCACGGCAATGCGAACGCCGAGTCTTTTTTCCGAACCGGCCAAACTATGCGTCCGTACGGGGATACGATGCTTCCGGCAGGTGCAGATTATGTGCTGCCGTCCGTAGAATCGGAAATCGGGGATGCCGGAGACTTTTATACCGGGTACATGTTTATTAGAGAGGTGTGCAGCACGGCAATCGTGGACGGTACTTATGAAGCAGAGCTTGTTGCGAAGGAAGGAGAAGACGCCGAGCGCTTACAGTTGCGCATTTTTGGGAATGCCGGTGAAGGAGGGAGCGAGCTGTTTTTCGGCAAATCGCCTTCGCTCAAGGGAACCCGCGTCGATCGTCAGGATACGAACGATTTGGCGGAACAATATTTTGTTCCTCAGCTGATTGTCAGAAGAGAAGGTGAGGCGCTGCAGAGCACTTTTGTCACTTTGCTGGAGCCGGTCGGCCGCAATAAGCAAGCGCAAATCCGGAAAATGGAGGTGCTTCGTTATAACGATGCGAGCTTCGGCGATGCAGTCGTATCGATTCATTACGGGAATACGACCGATATTGTGCTGAGCAGTGGAGCAGCAAACTGCGGACAGCTCGTATTCGGGGATATTCGCTTGCAAGGGAAAATGGGCTTTATCAGGATGGAAGGAAGCCGTGTAAAGCAGATGATGCTGGTCGGAGGAACCGAGCTTGCAGTCGGACAAACAAGTCTTGTCGGCGCCGGGACGCTAAAAGGCTGGATTTGTGCCGTGCTTCGGCGCGGACACAATCACGAGGCCAATGCTTTTATAGTCGATATTCCGGTATCCGAGCAGTTTATCGGAAGCCATATCATTGTTGCGCATCCGGACGGGAAGACGCACGGTTATTTGATTCATGCAATTCGACCCGTACAAACGGGAACGCTGCTTGACATCTGTGACATGGATCCCGGTTTTACGCTTTCGGATGACGGCAGCTCGGAGATGAACTATTTTCCTCATACCAAATGGACGGGGAAGCATGCGTTCCACATCGATTCCGTCGTTCATTTCGTCGGGAGCGGTTAAATATTTTTTTGCGAACAGTTAGTTTTGTTTTGAAAATAACCTATTGACATTGTCGTTCTACCGGAAGTAAGATAAGAAGCGTACTCGAGAAAACGCATACATCAAAGGAGGGTTTTCACATTATGTGGAAAAAGAAAAAAGCGCTGTCAGTAAGCTTAGCTGCTGTCCTGTCAGCGTCCGTATTGGTGGCAGGCTGCGGCAAAACCGAAGGGGAAACCGGTGCGAGTGATGGAAAGGAGCCTGCCAATAAACAGCAGGAGAAGATCAAGCTTTCGATGTTTATGTCCAATTCCGGATTGAAGCATCCGGACGGCATTGTGCCGAACGAGAACGAGTTTATCAACATCATCAAGGATTATGCGAATGTCGATCTTGACCTGGAAGTGCCGAATGCGGCGGACGAGGCTACCAAGCTCAACTTGCTGCTCGCTTCAGCAAATTTACCGGATATCTTACATAGCCGGAGTATCGAAGCAACGTATGATGCAGCCCGTCAAGGAGCATTTATCGATCTGCAGAAGTATTATGACAAGTCGCCGATCGTTCAGAAATACATTACTCCCGAAATGATGGAGCTGGCCAAGGATCCCCAAACCGGTAAATTGTGGAGAATCCCGATGTCGACGGCGCAAGCCCCGCAAGGATACGGCAACGTCGTTCGAATGGATTTGTTGAAGAAGTACAACGAAGGAAAAATGCCGGAGTCGGTAGAGGAATGGGTGGACGTGCTTCGCAAGCTGAAAAAAGCGGAACCGGAATCCGTACCTCTCAGCAATCGCGTAATCGGCGACTACGGGTTTTCATACGGCGGCAATGTTGTGTTCCAATGGTTTGGCGTTCGTCCTTATAACTTCAGGGTAGAAGACGGTAAAGTTATCAACGAATTCCGTACGCCCGAATTCAAGGCAGCGGTAGAATTGCTGAAGCAGTTATACGGCGAAGGAATCTTGGACAAAGAATTCGCAGCCAAGGATGCGGCGAAATACGGAGTGGACCTCACTCAAAAGAACACGTTGTTGTATTCGGATACTACCGAGCAGCTTATCGGTACCGCTACGGGCCGGCTGGCAAATCCGGATCTGAAAAATCAGCAGCTGATAATGGCTCCTCCGCTGAAAAAGCTTCCTTCGGTCGTGAAGGACGCAAAATATTTGGAAGCGAAACGGTCTGTACCAATCAACACGCACGGTATATACATTTCAAGCAAATCGAAGGATCCGGACAGGGCTTGGAAGGTCATTGAAGGGTTCGCAAGCGACCAGCTGAGAGAATCGATTTTCTGGGGCAAAGAAGGGGAGACATATACCGTCAAAGACGGAAAGCGCGTTCCGGATACGGCGAAATTGAATGATCCGAAACGTTACTGGTCGCTCCAACTGGCCATCGTATTCGGATTCTCGGACGGCCAGGAAGTGAAACAGGCTAAATTGGCGCAAGTGGCGGAGCCGGAGCATTATAAGGCGCTGATGGACAGCCAGATTGCTGCCGACAAGAACGCATTGAAAACCGGTTTCGGCGTAACCTCCTTCATCGATCTGCCGAACGACTTATCCAAAAAATTGCCTGATTCGCGCATGTATATTACGCAAGCTGCGGTTGAAGCGATCATGGGCAAAATTACGATGGACGAGTTCGACAATCGCGTAAAAGGTTATGTTGAGAAGTATGGTGCCATCGACGATTTCTACACGAAGGAAATGAACGGCCGTAAGGACGAGCTTCGCAAGAAGGGCGTTGTCGAGGTAGATTGGTAGAATACGGACAACAGGCATGAGCGGGATAGCAGTCGATAGCCGAAAAAGATGGTGAAGTTGACCTCCTATCGGCTAAGATTGCTATCCTTATCTTAATCTTAAGCCCATCTCATACCGTATGACTCAGCAAGAGGAGGAAGCATGCATGCAAGAAGCGTCAATCAAAATCGCTAACCGGAAATCCGGCGTAAAAAGGAAAAAGGTGCCTAAGAAAACGCTGTTCTCTCTTTATTTGTTGATAAGCCCGGCTATTATTTCACTATTTATTTTCAACTATATTCCAATGTACGGCGTTATCATTTCGTTCCAGGATTACTCGGTTTACAAAGGTTTTTTCGGCAGCGACTGGGTCGGCTTCAAACATTTCGAGTACTTTCTCAACGATCCGAAGTTTTGGTCGGTTATGGGAAATACGATTCTTTTGAACTTTTACGATCTCGTCTTCGGTTTTACAGCCCCGATTATTTTCGCCTTGTTGGCTAACGAAATTTACCATAAGTATGCCAAAAAAATATTTCAGACCATTTCGTATTTGCCGCACTTTTTATCGTGGGTCGTCGTCGCGGGCGTGTTTTATCAGATGCTGTCCCCGACCAGCGGCTTATTCAACTTAATGCTCACCAAAGTGTTCGGTATGGAGCCGATTTACTTTATGGCGGAACAAGGCATGTTCCGATCTATCGTCGTTATTGCTGATATTTGGAAAAATGTCGGATGGTCGGCTATTTTATATTTTGCAGTCATTGCCGGCATCGATACGCATTTATACGAGGCGGCCTGGATGGACGGCGCTAACCGCTTTCGTCAGGCGATTTACATTACTTTGCCCGGCATGATGCCGATGATCGTGCTTCTGCTCCTTATGAAGCTAGCGACTATTTTCGGAATCGGCTTCGAGCGTATCTTTTTGTTCCAAAATCCGTTGGTTTACGACGTTTCAGAGGTCATCAGCACTTACGTTTACCGAATCGGTTTGGAAAAGGCGCAGTACAGCTTGACAACGGCTATCGGACTTATGCAAAGCGTACTTGGCTTCTTATTGCTGGTCGGCTCTAATAAGTTGTCCAAAAAAACGGTCGGACTCGGTCTGTACTAATAAAGTCAGCAAGGGAGGGGCATATATGCATTACAGATCCACATCCAGAATCATTTTTCAATTTTTCAATTATTCGTTCTTTATTTTGCTGAGCATATCGATACTGGTACCATTCTTGAATGCGATCGCCATTTCGCTGAGCAGCTATGAAAACTTGCTCAAGGGCAATATCGGAATTTGGCCGAAGGGCTTGAATTTCAAGGCTTACACGGACTTGATGAATAACAGTACGTTCGTGCGCTCGTTCTTCAATACGGTCTGGCTTTCACTGGTCAATACGGCTCAGGTCATGATCTGTTCGATCGCGGCCGCCTATGCATTATCCCATAAGCACTTGAAGGGGAGAAAGATCTTATTTACGATCATTCTGATTCCGATGTTTTTCGGAGGCGGCTTGATCCCGACGTATTTGCTCGTCAACGGTCTTGGTCTGAATAATACGTATTGGGCTTTGATCCTGCCTAACTTTGTCAGCATTTCGATGATCATCATTTTTAAGAACGTTATCGACCAGCTTCCCAAGGAGCTGATGGAATCGGCCGAAATGGACGGCGCAGGCGAAGTGAGAATATTATTCAGAATCGTCCTGCCGCTAGTCTTGCCGATGTCGATGGCATTCACTATATTTAACTTAGTAGGCTACTGGAACGAGTGGTTCAACGTCTTGCTCTATATCCGCGACAGCAGCAAATGGACCTTGCAGTTCCAATTGCGGGACATTCTCGTCAATTCGGCGATGGTAACAAGCAGCGACTCATCGACGCTTGCCGACAACCAGAAGACGCATCCGGAAAATTTGAAAATGGCGGCGCTCATGATTACCGTCTTGCCGATCATTATGATCTACCCTTTTGTACAAAAATACTTTATTCACGGGCAATTCGTTGNCATTATGATCTACCCTTTTGTACAAAAATACTTTATTCACGGGCAATTCGTTGGCGCCGTGAAAGGTTGATTGCAGGAGGACATGATGAAAGCGATAACTGTTCCTACATGGTATTACCGGCATTTCGGCGCAGACCGGAGCCTGGATGTACCGGCTGAAGGTTACGGCGGCTGGAATAAAGCCGATTTGGAAATGGATGCCGACCGGACGGCCCTCGTCGTCATGCACGCATGGGATTGCGGTACATGGGATGAGTATCCCGGTTGGCATCAGGCGGTCGAGTATATCCCGAGATCGTATGACATCTGCAAACGGGTGATGCCCGGCTTGCTTGAAACGGTGCGATCGAACAAGATGAAGGTTTATCATGTCGTTCGCCCGAACAGCGAATATTACAAAGGGCTTTCCGGATATTTAAGAGCGCAATCAATGACCTCCGTAAGGGAAGAAAGCTTCGATCGGATCGAGCAGGATCCTGTCATGGCGCGGATGTTGCGCTTTAAAAGCGAGTTTTCGTATCCGGGGGAAGCGAATAAGGCGGATATTATTCGCGGTCAAGCGGCAATCGACTTTCCGGAGGAAGTGAGGCCCGTCGGAACGGAAGGTATCGCGGAAAACGCAGATCAATTGTTTGCCCTCTGCAAAGAGGACGGGGTCAATCATTTGATCTATACCGGCTTCGCCATTAATGGCTGTCTGATTACCTCGCCTGGCGGAATGCTGGATATGCAGAAACGAGGGCTGCTGTGCTCTGCGATCCGGCAAGCTGTAACGGCTATAGAGAACAAAGAGACGGCGAGAACCGAGCAAGCCAAGGAGCTCGCATTATGGTATGTTGCGCTAATGTTCGGTTTTGTCTATGATTTGGACGACTTGTTGAATGCAATTTCGCTTGAGTAGCCGAAATGATTCAATAGACGATGGCACGACAATGATTCTATTAATGAGGGGGCCACGCTCATGTCCATTCTGTTAGGCACCGCCAAAGTTGATATAACGCCAAAAATCCCCGTCCCGCTCGCTGGCTTCGAGTCGAGAAGAAAAGATGGGAGTGCAGGCGAAGCATCCAATCGGCTATACGCTCGCATTTTCTACTTCCGGCAGTCGGGAGGCGAAGGGAACAAAACGGACGCCCTGCTGGTAACCGCAGACCTGATTTGGTGGGGGAGTGACCGTGTTCCTGCTATTAAGAAGCGAATCGGTCAATTGTACAGTATTGCCGAGGAAAACATCCTGCTGCACGCAACCCATACTCATTCGGGACCACAGACGAGCAACCTTTTTACGTCTTATCTGGGAGAATCTGATCCGGCATATTTGGAGCAATTGGAGGATGCCTTGATGGAAGGCATTCATCAAGCGGGCTCTAGCATGGAGTCTGTACGGATGGAGCAGGGAGCCGGAGAATGCAAACTCGGCATAAATCGCCGACTTGAGGTGGATGGCGAAATGACGCTGAGCCCGAATCCGGATGGTATCGTCGATTCCGAAGTAAAAATCATCCGCTTTGTCACCGGCGCGGAGCTTCCCAAAGCTATGTTTGTCCATTATTCTTGCCATCCCGTCATCACCAGGGAGAACCGGTTTTCATCGGAGTTTTGCGGCATCGCGGCCGATTATGTCGAGCAATCGATGGGGAACGGCTTCGTTTGCGGTTATTTGCAAGGCTTTTGCGGAGATACGAACCCGGGGCGGAACGGGGATTTTTGGTTCGGGTCGAATGACGATGTAATTGCGGCAGGGCGCATCTTGGGACAAACGGTGATGGAAATTGCCGATTTTCCGATGCAGCCGCTTAAGTCCAGTCCACTGGAGGTCAGAAATTTGACCGTATTGCTTCCGGTTCGGCACAATCCTTCCGAGAGGGAGCTCGAATCCATGCTGGACGAGCCGGATGTTAAAGCCGAATGGAGCCGGCTGCTTTTGACGTATCCGGAACGCAATCGGCAGGCAATCCCGTTGGAAATGACTTTTATGCGTCTGGCCGAAGGCTTCGCCCTGCTTTCGGTGAATTGCGAAATCGTTGTGGAATACGGCATATATTTGAAGGAAAAGCAAAACGGCCAAGTTATACCGCTAGGCTACACCAACGGCATGTTCGGCTACGTGCCTACCGCAAGGCAAATCGCCGAAGGCGGCTATGAAGCGAAAGAGTCCGCTTACTATTTTTCGATTCCTGCCGGCTTCAAGGATGAAATTGAAGATAAGATCAAGACGGCAATGGACTGTCTGGCGGAAAACATGGATTATGCCGGGGCCGTTGGAACCGCAGGGAACTGATAGAAAAGCACAAAGAAAAATATACATTTTTGACATTAACAGTGTCAGCGTTTACAATCAAGTTGATTTCATTTGTGAAAAAAATAAATCATGCAGGAGGCGGGGGAAGATTTGAGCAAAATGATGCCGGGAAATGCCGGCTTGATGCGGGATATCAATCGTACCAATGTGATGGAGCTGATTCGGACGCAAAGCCCCGTTTCGCAGGCGGATATGGCCAAAATCATGAACCTGCAGCCTTCGACGGTACTTCGAATCATTAAAGAACTGGAAGCGGAAGGCTTCATCTATCAGTCCGGGATCGGTCCCGTCAGTCCGAAAGGCGGACGTAAGGCGGGGCTATGGACATTGAATGCCGAAGGTGCATTCGCGATCGGGGTCGACCTCGGCGCAGAAGAAATCATTACGCTGCTTGTCGACCTGACGGGGAATATTGTCGATCGCGTATGCGTGCCAAGTCCTTCCGGCGAGTCGTCCGAAACGGTTATGGACACGGTAATCGGATCCATCGAACAAGTGCTGGACAAGCATCGTGACATTGCCGGCCGAATCATCGGAATCGGCATAGGGCTGCCGGGGCGGTTCGATCGCGACAACGGGATTTCGCGATATGCGATGAATTTCCCCAATTGGCGGGATGTCCCCGTTGTGCGGATCATCGAGGAACGTTTCGGGCTGCCGACAGAGCTGGAAGGCGATATGAAGCTGATGGCGCTCGGCGAGAAATGGTTCAGCGAAGGCGGAGGCGCCAAAAACATTTTATGCATCGGGTATCGGCGCGGTATCGGCCTCGGCATCGTCATCAACGGGCAGATCGTCCAGGGCAGGAACGATATTTCGGGCGATTTGGGCCATATCGTCGTAAATCCGGACGGTAAACAATGCCATTGCGGAAGGCGGGGATGTCTCGAAGCGGTTGCCAGCGAATCGGCCATTCTCGAATGGCTCACGGAATATATTAAACGAAATGGCGTAGCCGTCTTCGACGGGATCATCAACTCCGCGGACGAAGTCAGCATGCATAATGTATATTTGGCGCTTAAAGAAAATAATAGGCTGGTCGTAGACAGGGTGAAGGAAAGCGGCAAGTTTTTGGGGCGCGTCCTAAGCGATCTGGTACGTATTTTCGACCCGGAAACGATTATTTTCGGAGGTAAAATTTTAGAAGCGACTCCCGTCATGCTCCAAACGATTAAAGAAACTTACGAATCGGAGCAGCCAAACTATTCGAATGAATTCCCCGAGATTTTGTCGTCCAAGCTTGCGGATAATTCAATTGCGCTTGGTTCTGCCATTCTAATTCTCTCTCAGTTATTTCAGGTTGCGGAACGATAAGTGACATAAGTATAGTTGAAAGATTCATAACCGTGGTGCGCTATTGCCAGCCCCTTGCCAGGATTTAACCCGCTCAGCGAAGCCGGATTTCCAGAAAGGGGCTTTTGGCGTTTCGTTCGTTATATCAAGTCAAAGGCGCCGGAATATGAAACGCAGCAGGGCACTTCGGCTGTGAATTATAGTAAGCGTATACAAACCAGAAAATAAGCGGTATATCGATGAGGTTTTCGTTGACAGATACTAGCCGCCGATATACACTCAAGGTATGTTTTATTTAAAAAGAAACATATTTACGAAAGTAAGTTAGCAGTCTGTTTGACTAAGAGAGGAGAGCCAAATCATTTCTATGGAAGCAGCACTGGTGCTTGACATAGGGGGGACGAATTTAAAAGCGGGTATCGCAGATCGTGATGGTAACATGCTTCATTACGCCAATACGCCTGTCGTATTAGGGCGAGTCCAAACAGCAATAGGAAAGGATGATTCTTATGACTAGCGGCACAAGTCTTAAACAGACACGCACTTATTATACGGATGATAAGATAACAAACGCTCGTAGCAACATTGCTCGCCATTCCTGGGCGAAAGAAAGAAGCCGACAGGCGATTGAAACGGCCGATCATTACTTAAAAAAAGATTTTGAATTTCTTTGGAATCTTGTCACCACGCAAAAACTGCCTCGAAGCTGCGGCGTAAACCAGATAATGGGCTGCCCCGTGTGCAAAAAAGAAATCGATCGCTTCGGCAATTATCCCTGGAAAGGCGATCCGCTCGAGCAGCCCTGGAAGCTGACGTGCCCGAGCTGCCAATCGATATTTCCTTCCAACGACTTCGGCTCCTATTATAAAAGCGGTATTGATGAAAACGGATTTTTCAACCCGGAAGCCGCCGACAGGAGCTTATTGAAAAATACGTTATACCCCGACAAAGATGAAAATTGGTGCGTAGATGACGGGTACGGCTGGCTAGATCCGGAGCAGAATAACCGTGAAACGCGCCGATATACGTTTATCGCTTATTACAATCACTGGCTCTTGTGGTACAGCGGAGCTGTTGAAAAGGCCTTGAACGCTTTTTCTGAAGCGTACCTGTACACGAATAATCCTCGGTACGCCGCAGCCGGCATCATTTTGCTCGACCGCATCGCAGACGTTTACCCAGATATGGATTCGTCGGTTTATTTATGGGAGGACGGATTTCGAAATTCGCACGGATTAACCGGATTGGGCAAAGTCATCGGATGCATCTGGGAAACAATGCTTGTAAAAAGCTTTACGCTTGCATATGACGCTTTATTTCCTGGAACGGACATCCCGGACGTTCTGTCTTTCTTATCCCGCAAAGCCCAAATGTATCAAATGGCCAATAAAAAAGAGTCCGCAGCTGCCATTCGCCATAACATCGAACAGGGTATCGTGATGCAAATCAAGCCTGGAATTGAATCCGGACAAATTTCGGGCAATGTCGGCATGCATCAAAGCGCGCTTGCTGCAGCAGCCGTTGTACTCGACAATGCCAAATTGACGAATGATTGGGTCCCTTATATGTTTAAAACCCATCCAGGCCATCCTGGAAGAGGTAAAGGCAACATTATGAAAATCCTTGTGAACGATGTCGACCGGGACGGACATGGAACAGAGGCGTCGCCAGGCTACAATCATATTTGGCTGTCTCAATTAAAGCTTGTCGCTGATGTGCTCAGCGGACAGGGGACATCCGCCGCTTTCGATCTATACGCGTATCCCAAGTTCCGAAAGCTGTTCCATATGCCGTTTCCATATGTATTGCTCGAGTCTTACACGCCTTCGATCGGGGATACGAAAAGAGCCGGAGACCCGGGTCTTGTAGGCGCTATTCAGACGTATGTATCCGGATTTGCCAATACAGGCGACCCGCTCCTTGCGCAGTATGCTTATTTACTGAATGGGAATAAATGGGACAATTTGAGCGGCGATATGTTTTCGGATAATGAAAAGATTGTAGAAGGCATGAAAAAAGCGATAGACGAGTTCGGACCGTTCCATTCGGGAAGCACCAATGTGACCGGCTACGGATTCACAGGCCTTCGAGACGGGAAAGGAGACTCCGCACGCGCGTTGACGTTATATTACGGGCGAAATACCGGACACGGGCACCGCGATACGCTTAATCTCGGTTTATACGCGTTCGGGCTCGATCTTAGCCCCGATCATGGATACCCGAGCTTTGCGGACGGCAATTATGAGAGAGTGCACTGGACGAATAATACCGTCTCCCATAATACGGTAGTGGTTAATCGCTCCACCCAAGCCGATCAAGTGGTCGGTATTCCTCATCATTACGCGAATGACGTAAGAGTCAAGCTGATCGATGTCGAAGCGCCGAAGGTTTATCCTGAAACGCAGATGTACAGAAGAACTGTCGCAATGATCAAGATTGATGAAACCGATTCGTATTACATCGATTTTTTTCGGGTAAAAGGTGGTGAGGAGCATCATTACAGCTTTCATGGCGGAGAAGGGGAAGTCGCCACCGAAGGGTTGAATTTCATCAAGCAAGCTTCCGGCACCTATGCGGGTGAGAACGTTCCCGTCGCCGATAAGGGGTATGACGAAGTCTCGGAAAGCGGATTCAATTACTTATATCATGTGGAGCGAGCCAACCTGCCGCAGGGAAGCTTCAGCCTCGATTGGAGCATCAAGGATACTTGGAAAGTAAAGCCGGTAGAAGAGGACATCCATCTCAGGATAACCATGCTTTCAGATGTACATGAAGTCAGCCTTGCGGACGGGCAGCCGCCGCAAAACAAGCCGGGCAACCCCAAAAGCTACAAATATGTGCTTGCCCATCGCAAAGGAAATAACTTGGAAAGCCAATTTGTTTCCGTGATGGAGGCTTATAAGGAAACGCGGAAGGTGCAAAGCATTTCGGCAGTTCCTGTCAAAGCGGACGGCAAGATTGTACAAAGCACCGATGTTTTTGCGGTTAAAGTCATGTTTGTTAACGGAAGAACGGATATTATCGTGAATGCGCTGAACCCGGATGTGGTGTATACGATTGAAGACCATATTCGATTTCAAGGTTTTTTCGGCGTTTGCTCGCTCGCCGCAGAACGTCCTGTATACGGTTATGTGTGCAACGGGACTTTGCTTCAGGCCGGGGAGAAGGTCATGATCAGGGAGGCTAGCGGGAACGTGTCCGGCAGTGTCGTCGGGTTTACAAAAGACATGTCGGCTGAGAATCAAATCACCGTTCGATTAAACGGAGTGACCAATGCAGACACGTTGGCAGGAAAATATGTTTACATCCAAAACGACGGCATTCGAAATGCGGCTTATGAAATCAAGGATGTTAAAGTCGATGCGGGGACGGATAACGGATTCGTGTTGAATATCGGCGATATCACGCTGATCAGAAGCTGGGTGGATGAATTTGATTTTTCCCGTGGTTATGTTTATGACGTTCATGAAGGCGACTCGCTGTCCATACCGCTTTGCTACGAATGGGGTACGCTCAATTCATAAAATGTCCCTTTTGGTTACAGCCGATATGCAAGCATGCCGGTGAGGATCATGGAGTTATTCGCACATGGAAAGGCGGATGTTGACCTCGACGAATCGCTGAGTATTAAACATGGAGATAAGATACGGCTTTCCATGCATAAAGAAAGTAATTTCCGTGTAACGTCGAGTCATTAAAAGAAATTTGCCGCACGGCAGCTAGCCCTTTAAAGTACAGGAAAGACTGCTTTTGGAGATTTCGGCCGTATTTGGGTAAACGCATACAATACACAAAATAAGCGGTTATATCGATGAGGTTTTCGTTGACAGATACTTGCCGCCGATATACACTCAAGGTATGTTTTATTTAAAAAGAAACATATTTAAAAAGGGTAAGTTAGCAGTCTGTTTGACTAAGAGAGGAGAGCCAAATCATTTCTATGGAAGTAACGCTGGGACTTGACATAGGGGGGACGAATTTAAAAGCGGGAGTGGTGGATCGCGAAGGTAACATGCTTTTGTACTCCAATACGCCTGTCGAGCACGACAGTCAAGGGAGCGTAAGCATCGACAGCATCGCCGGATCCGCTAGGAAGCTGCTCGAGCAGCTTCCTTCAACCTGCAGGGTCGTCGGCGTCGGCATATCGACACCCGGCTTGCTCGACACGGAAGGCGGAATCGTACATTACGCCATCAATCTGGGCTGGAGCGATTGCCCGCTCGGTCCGCTTCTGAGCGAAAAGCTTCAGCTTCCGTTCGTGCTTGAAAGCGATATCGCAGCGGCTGCGGTTGGTGAACAACGAATGGGCAGCGCAAAAAAGTTGAACCGTTTTTTGTTTATTAGCATCGGAACCGGGATCGGAGCCTGTTTTTATTCGGACGGAGCATTTCTAACCTCGCCGCTCGGACCGGTGATGAACATCGGCCACATGAGCGTGGATTACCAAGGGATTCCGTGCGGCTGCGGGAACGTCGGCTGCCTGGAAAAGTATGTATCCAGCGCCGCCATGGTCGCGCGCGCGGAAAGAGAGCGCCGCTTCGAACCTACGCTGATCAATGAAATGCTGGAGTCCGGACACAGGATGGGCGTGCAGGTTATCAACCAGGCCGCATTAAACGGCGATCCGCTGTCGGTTCGTATTTTATCGGAGGCGGGCGTGCATTTGGGAGGCGCGATCGTAAACCTCGTTCAGTTAATGGGGCCGGGCGATATCATCGTCGGCGGCGGGGTGAGTTTGTCACGCGAATTTTTTATGGAATCGGCCAGACGGACGGTCAAGAACAGACTGAACTCTTATTATTTGAAGTATCTGAACATCGTGAATGCCGAGCATCCGGGAAAAGCGGGCGTATACGGAGCAGCGGCTCTTGCTTTCCGTTTTTCGGAAAATGAATGAACGATTATCCAGTAGAGGAGCTAATATTATGGTTATGAAAGCTTATTTCGATGTCGTTAAAAATCTGGTGAGCAAAATTGAAGAAACGCAAAGCGCAACGATCGCGCGCCTTGCCGAACGTATTGCCGATTCCGTCGAGAAGGACGGCGTTCTTCATATTTTCGGCAGCGGTCATTCCCATATGATCGGAGAGGACGCTTTTCATCGGGCGGGGGGCTTGGCATGCATCAATGCCATGCTCGAGGAATCGCTGATGGAGACGAACTCGGGGAGAGCGACGGTGCTTGAACGGCTTCCGGGTTATGCGGAGGTGCTGATGGCCGGTTACGATCTAAGGGCCGGCGAAGTCATCGTCATCATTTCGAATTCGGGAATTAATGCGGTACCGATCGAAATGGCGTTTGCCTGCAAGCAAAAAGGTCTCTACGTCGTGGCGATTACGAACCTTGATCACTCCAAGCAGGTGCAATCCAGACATTCGAGCGGCAAAAGACTGTTTGAAATCGCCGATGTCGTGCTGGACAATTGCGGCGTTTTAGGCGATGCGGAAATCGGGCTGGACGGCCTGGAGCAAAAAATCGGACCGACGTCGACGCTTTCCGGTGTCTTGATCATGCAACTGCTGATCGCGGAGATTACCGGCATTTTGCAGTCCAGAGGGATAACGCCGCCTGTGTTTCTCAGCCAGAATTGCAGCGGAGGCGACGAGCATAACGAGAAATTGGTGGAGCGTTACAAAGGGCGCGTAAGGTACTTGTAAAGCCGAAGCACTTCATTCCAAT
This sequence comes from Paenibacillus contaminans, assembly GCF_003285015.1. Lineage (GTDB taxonomy): Bacteria > Bacillota > Bacilli > Paenibacillales > NBRC-103111 > Paenibacillus_V > Paenibacillus_V contaminans. The sequence goes on from NZ_QMFB01000006.1 coordinate 366,712, forward strand.
CCGCAGGGGGCGATGAGGCCATGTTTAAAGACTTGGGTGCGCCGATCCGAGAGGGCGCCGTTCTGGGAAATGCGTATGTCGCAGGTCCCGACAAGCAGGATGTCATGAATACCGTCTATATTTCCGTTACGCAATATGAAGAATCGGTACTGCTCGTTACGTATAACGCCGATACGAAGGAAACCAAACAATTCCGTGCCGAGAATTTACCGGACATTCCAAGCAAGCAGGGGGCTTGGGGGATCGCGCTTGACGGGAATCGGGTCTATCTGGGAACCTACTACAAAGGCCATCTGCTCAGATACGATATCGAATCGGAGCGGATGACCGATCTGGGTAACGCGGTAGATGGAGAAGAATACATTTGGTCTCTTGCTTACGACGGCAGGGGGAAGCTTTACGGAGGCACCTATCCGGGCGGAAAACTGTTCGTTATGGACACGGAAACGGAAGAAGTGACGGATCTCGGACGGTTTGACGAAGAACTGGCCTATTGCCGATATGTCGCCATCGCAAACGACGGCAGAGTCGTCGCTTCTCTCGGGTCGGTTCATGTGAAGATCGGCATTTACAACCCGGCTACAGGTCATAAGCAGCTTCTCGATTTTCCGGAAAATGTTACCGGTTTTGCATCCATGCATCAGGATGACGCTGGAGACATTTATTTCAGAACGGCAGCGGGTGCGGTTACATACCGGCTTGAGGGAGATAAGCTGCTCCCTGCGGACAAGGAACCCGAGCCCAAATCGATCCGGTTGTCCGGCAACCGGACGTTAAAGGCGGTAACGAATCACTCCGTCACAATCGCGAACGATCAGGGAGAGCAGGAAGAGGCGGAACTGAAATATACGTCTTCCGGCCTTATGATGTGGATGGTTCATAAAGGTCCGGATGAGCTCATTTATGGAAGCTCCGCACTGCCTTTAAGGATGTTCCGTTATGACCCCGGCACGGAGGAAAGCGTGAACATGGGGAATCCTTCCGTTGCCGGCGGCGAAATATACTCGATGGCCAACAAGGACGGCAAGCTGTACATCGCGAGTTACCCCGGATGTCCGATCAGCGTGTACGACCCGGCAAAGCCTTGGGATTTCGGTCATGAGAGTCATCACAATCCAAGACATATCGGCCATGTTGGGGAAAGGCAAAATCGTCCGACCTCGATGATCGCGGGAGAGGACGGGAATCTGTATATCGCGACGATTCCGGATTACGGCGAAGTTTCGGGATCACTGGCCAGACTGAATCCGGATTCTGGTACGTTTAAGGTATGGAGAGGAATCGCAGGCGAGCATTCCGTCCATGTGCTTGCTTCGATTGCCGGAACCAAATGGTTATGCGCAGGCACGAGCAACGAGGCTGGCGGAGGCGTGCAGCCGCCGGCCGGAGACGCCGTCCTGTTCATTTGGGATATCGAAGCGGAGACGAAACGCCATCAAATATGCCCGGTTCCGGGCGCCCAAAAAATCGTGTCCATTCAATATTTGGACGGACTTGTTTATGGCTTGACAGGCAACGGCGTATTGTTCGGTTACGACTATACAAGCAATCAGGTCGTATGGCGGAAGGATCTCCCCATCCAACATGCGATATGGCCCGGTATGGGGGTTACGAAGGACAAGATCATTTACGGTTCGGGCGAGGGCAAGCTGTTCCGTTACGATATTGCAAAGGACGAATACTCCGTCGAATACGAAGCGAACGGATGGGTGCTCGGCTTTTTGATGGACGAAGCGAGCAATAAAATATACTTTACGCCGGGTGCGAGGCTTTGCAGCTTTGAGATGCGGTAAGCACGCGTTTAGCCGCCGGCGTTCATCGCGCCGCGTCCCATAATAAAATCCCTGCCCGTCGTATGAAGCTGCGGGCAGGGATTTTTGACTTTGCGGAGGGCTGCTTACGGAGCCGTTAAAAAATCGTAATTCGGATAAACATATACATTTTTCGGCTCGGCGATTTTTTCGATTTTGGCCGCTTTGATGACCACGATTTCATTGCCTCCGTAGTTCGTCGTGCCGAGCGTTCCCGAAAGCTTTACCCAAGCGTCGGTCGCAAAGCTCGGCGCACGGTCGTATTCGACCATGACGCCGAAGGGAGCGGCGTCGGCGGAGCAGCACTGCAGCTGGAAGCGGGCGACGACGAATTGATTCGTTTGCATGTCGTCTTCGCGGTAAACGAAGCCGCTCAGCTCGATTTTTTTGCCGACAAACGGTTTCATAAAGAGGTCGATTGCCGACAATGTTTCGATAAAGCCTTCTTCCTTGACGGCAATCGTTTCGAGTCCGTATAGCTTCTTGGCCAGCTTGGCGAAATTTTCCGTGTATTTATCCGCTTTAAAAAGCTCATCCAGCTCTGCTTCGCTTGCCGGTGCTCCCGAATCGCCGTTTGATTTGGTTAACGGGGCGTCGGCACCTGGAGAAACGGAAGGGGCCGGCGCAAGACTTTCGGCGGATTGCTTAGGCGCCGGCTGCGGCTGGTTAGACGGCGTTTCCGCCGTGCTCCCCGTTTGGGCGAAACCGGCGGATTGCGAGACCGTTCCGGTCAAAATCATTCCTTTTTTGGATGCCAGCGCGCTGTTCATCGCCATGTCCGGCGTACTGAAGCCCAACAGCAGAGGGATTGCAAACAGCGTATATGCCGCAAGGTTTTTAAACGGCGAGCGGGAGGGCGTATGGTCGCAGTCGTCGCAAACATCCGTTTTTTTCATCATGGCTCGTATGGCGCTGTAAAGCATGTATACGGCAATAATGTACATGACGATCGCCGAAAGCTTCACATAAACGGTCATCCTCGGCGCTATATAATAAAGCAGGTGCCCGGTTTTGGACAAATACAGGATGTACAAGGAAAAACCGAGAAATATGGCGGCGCGAAGCCAATAATGAAGACTGATCCGGATATGTTCTTTCATTGCGTTCACTCCTTGCAAAGGGAAGATTAACCGAGCGAGCCCTTAAGTTTCGTATGAGAACGGCGCTCGGCTGCAGACGATTGTTCGGTTAGAAAAAGAGCTGGCTCCATATGACGGAAGCGGCGAAAACGATAATGGCGATTGCCGCAATAAACAGGAGCACGAATTTGGCGCGGAAGGCCGACAGCAGCATTAATGTGCTTTTCATATCGATCATCGGGCCGAAGACGAGGAAGGTCAGCAGCGAGCCGATGGAGAAGGTGCTTACGAACGATGCCGCGACGAAAGCGTCCGAAGTCGAGCAGATGGAAAGTATGTATGCGAAGCCCATCATAAACAGATGCGAGCTGTACTCGCCTTGGCCTACCGCAGATAAACTGTCGCGCTCCAAAAACGTCTGGATGGCTGCTGTAAGCATGGCGCCGAAGATCAAATATTTTCCCATGTCGAACAACTCGCCGGCGGCATGCTGGAGGGTTGAAGACATTTTGCCGATAAAGCCATGGCCGTGATGATCATGCACATGTTCGTGCCGGCGATCGTTGTCATGTTGGTGAGAGTGCTCGTGCCGGCTCGTTTGCTTATGTTCATGACCGTTTTTGCGGCTATGTTCATGGTGAATATGTTGATGGTCATGCATCGCTTTACTCATGGCGCCGGTCCGTAAGGGGTTCGTTCTAACAAAGCGGTAAACGAGAAATCCGATTGCCGCGGCGACGATGAAAGCAAGTCCCATCCGCGAGTATACGAGCTCCGGGCGCGAGCGGAACGCCATCCATGTAGCGACGAAAACGACCGGATTGATAATCGGTCCTGCGGCAATCATAACCGCCGCGATATAAAGCGGCATTCCCTTTTGCAGCAGCCGGCGGATGATCGGAACGATCCCGCATTCGCAGATCGGGAAGATGACGCCTAACAGGCAGGCGAACAAGATGCCGAGAATAGGATTTTTGGGAATCATCCGCCGTATCGTTTGTTCGGAAACGAATAGCTGCAGGAGGGAAGAGACGATTACTCCGAGCAAAATAAACGGCAGCGCTTCGAGTACGATGCTGATGAACAGCGTTTTGAACGATTGCAGCCCTGCGCCTTGAAGAGACGTGAGGTCAGGCACGCCCCGCGTCGAGGCGATAAGCCATAACAGCAGCATGCATAATAAGGCGATAAAGGGCGTTCCATAGCGGTAAACGAATGAGGGCACAATGATTCTCCTCCCACAACCCGAACGGTATCCGCGAGTAGAGCAAGCTTAAACGGATATCGAAGGGTTTAATCGGAATAATTACGATATATACAAGCTATTATAGCGTATGCACCGGTTTAAAGATATAGGACAGCCGTTTTCATGCCGCAAACAGGGATAAACGGCAACCGGCGGCATTAACGCTTACGTTTGACTAGATTTAGAGCCGCTTCTACGAAATGCTTAATGAAAACAAGAAAAAACGGCCCTCATTGAGAACCGTTTCGCCGTTTCGCCGTTTCGTGAGCAAAGTTGCGCTTCGCCCTGTATTTGCAGATGCTGACATCAATGTAAACATTCATGTTGAGTGCTGCCCGGCGCATCGTTCAAGTATGGACCTTCATTCGGGGAAGGTTGAAACGAACGCTCCAATTGAAGGGCGAGGCTTAAAAACTGCTCGGACGACATCTGTCCGATCCCTTCCGTATAAAGCCGGCACAGCTCGTCGAAATCGCGGTTTTTGGTCATCCTGTAAAAAGAGAGCCGCGGATAATCCGGCTTTATGCGACGTATGATCTGCTTCTTATGAAACGGATCCATCTGGTTACCTCCGAGGTCAAGGCGCGAAAAACGCTACAGCAGGCAACAGCTTGCATGCGCGGAACGACAGGCGGGTTGTGCATACGCGGAAGTCTTTATCGCCTACGATCGTTTTCGGCCGTATCGGTAGCCATTATCGTCGGTTTTCGATGAATTTATGCGCCGCTCCCAAGAATATCGGAAAATTTATGTTAACGTATGATGGGGATTATGTCTTTTGCGCGAACCGGGTGAGCCTTGTTTCATCATCGATGCGCGGACATGTTGTGCAGCTTACGCCGTCGTTCAGAAGCAAACGCAAGCAGCAGGTGTTGCGGATGCGAAGCGTTTCGCAAGCTTGACCGGGATGCGGGATGATCCGGTTGCTAACGGCAAACGGATTGCCGCTTTTGCGGCCGAAAACATAGCCGGGAGCCGTCTCGGTAATGTAACGGTAATCGTCCTGCAATTGTTGCCTTGCCGTTTCGTCCGCCGTTTTCAGCCATTCTTTATAGAAGTAATGAATGTAGACGACGGCATTTTCCCACATCGTTTGTTTGGTCAGCTTCACGGCAGAGGCGAGGACGTCAAAAAACGGCCGAAGCCCTTCTTCGAACAATTGCCGGCATGTTTGCTCCCGCCAAGCGGCCCTCGCTTCGGCTCCGCCATCCGGACAATCGGTCCAACTCGCGTCGATAAGCATCGGAGCGATCCCTTTACCCTGCGGCAATAGCAGCTCGATATTGGCGAGGGAGCCGTTCAGCGAACGGTTCCAGCCGCTCATCGCGTACAGAACGCCGCAAAGCGCCCGGGATAAATACTTGATGCACATGGAAACGGCAACCGCTCTTTTTTTCGTTTCGAAGCCCTTGCACATGGCGTCAATAAACGCTTGCAGCGTTTCCGGATCCGCAAGTTTACTTCCGGGTCCGAACCGCTCGAACTTGTCGTCGTATTCGAAAAGCAGCTCGAACGTATACTCGATTTCCTGCTTCATTTTATGGATATCAGGACTTTGACTAATCACGAATCGATCTCCTGTTCATAGCGTTTTTTTATCAGTTTACGGTCTGCGATAGCTGATGTCAATGAATATGATATTCATTCTCACGAAATTGACGAAAGCAAGATTTTGCGTCATCATTAGTAGGAAGAAGATTACCGTTTCGAGAGCGGAACGGAAGGAGCCTCGCGCCATGCTGCGAAAAGCCGTTAAAGCACCCGTGTTGTTTTACAGAAAATTCATATCCCCGTTGAAGCCGCCGACCTGCCGGTTTTATCCGACTTGCTCGGCATACGCGCTTGAAGCGATCGAAACGCACGGTGCGCTCAAAGGCTCCTGGCTGGCGGCCGTACGCATATGCAAATGCCATCCTTTTCATCCGGGCGGCATCGATCATGTTCCGCCGGCGAAGCCCGCCAAGCGTCACGGTTAAGTGATACGCCAATGCAGGCGGTATCGTTGAAACCAATAGGGCGAATCGGCGATCCGCCTTCGCTCAAGCAGACTTGACACATACCAGCCGATTTCGGTATATTCTAAAGTATATGGAAGCATTTGCACGCATACGGAATCGATCTCTTGATTTTGAAGCGGGCTGCCTTTCGACGAAATTCAATAACATGTTCAATGATGGGATAAGTACTTCGCATAACCTATCGCAGAGAGCCGGGGCAGCTGAAAACCGGCATAGGGGAGCGGCGGAAGATGGTCCCGGAGATATCGTTTGCGAGCGATAGCCGATTTCGGATTCACAAGTTTCGCTTAGTGCCGGGGGAAGAAGCTTTGGCGGAAGCGTGAACGGTTGTGAAAGCCGGCGGCAGGCAAGCGGACGACGCATTCCGGCGTTATCGGACAGTCGAACAGACTGGCAAAGCCCCGTTCTCGCAAGATGCGGGGGAATTTGGGTGGTACCGCGTGAGCTAGCTCTCGTCCCATAGAGGACAAGGGCTTTTTTTGTTTTTTTGCAAACCCCATACAGGAGGAATTACGAATGACTACGAAACGGAATACGTTTTATATTACGACGCCGATTTATTATCCGAGTGACAAGCTGCATATCGGCCACGCCTATACGACGGTTGCCGGAGACGCAATGGCACGCTACAAGCGGCTTCGCGGCTTCGACGTCATGTACTTGACGGGAACGGACGAGCATGGGCAAAAAATCGAGCAAAAGGCGAAGGAGAAAGGCGTAGAACCGCTTCAGTTCGTCGATCCGATCGTGGACGGCATCAAGCGCTTATGGGAGAAGCTCGAAATTTCGTACGACGATTTCATTCGCACGACGGAAGCCCGCCATACGGAGCAGGTCGCCGATATTTTTCAAAAGCTGCTCGAGCAGGACGATATTTACCTCGGCACTTACGAGGGCTGGTACTGTACGCCTTGCGAATCTTTCGTTCTGGAGCGCCAGCTGGTTGACGGCAATTGTCCGGACTGCGGACGGCCTGTCGACAAGGTGCAGGAGCAGAACTATTTCCTGCGGTTAAGCAAGTATGCGGACCGGCTTTTGCAGTATTACGAGGAAAATCCGACGTTCATCCAGCCGGAGACGCGGCGCAACGAAATGATCAGCTTTGTCAAAAGCGGGCTTGAGGATCTTGCCGTTTCGCGCAGCACGTTCGATTGGGGCATTAAAGTGCCGAACGATCCCCGGCATGTCATTTACGTATGGATCGACGCATTGTCCAACTATATTACGGCGCTTGGCTGCCGTGCTGAGGATAAATCGAAGTACGAAGCTTTCTGGCCTGCGGACGTGCATTTAGTCGGAAAGGATATTATCCGATTCCATACGATTTATTGGCCGATCATGCTGATGGCGCTCGATATTCCACTGCCGAAGAAAGTGTTTGCGCACGGCTGGTTTTTGACCAAGGAAGGCAAAATGTCCAAGTCGAAGGGGAATGTGATCGATCCGGTCGCTCTGATCGATCATTTCGGGCTTGACGCGTTCCGTTATTTTCTGCTGCGCGAGGTGCCTTTCGGCGCGGACGGCACTTTTACGCCGGAAAGCTTCATTGAACGGATCAATTTCGATCTTGCGAACGATTTGGGCAATCTCCTGAACCGGACGGTTGCGATGATCGATAAATATTTCGGCGGACATCTGCCGGCATATGTTCAGAATGCGACCGATTTTGACGGCCTGCTGACGGAGACGGCGAAAGAATCCGTGCAAAAATTCGAAGAGGCGATGGAAAGCATGGAGTTTTCCGTAGCGCTCGGCGCCATTTGGACGCTTGTCAGCCGGACGAACAAATATATCGACGAGACGCAGCCATGGGTGCTGGCAAAGGATGAAAGCAGCAAGCAGACCCTCGGTTCCGTCATGTACCACTTGGCCGAATCGCTGAGAATCGTTTCCGTTATGCTGCAGCCGTTCATGACCCGTACGCCTCAGCTCATATGGAAACAGCTCGGTATTTCGCAGGGTGAGCCGACTGCATGGGAAAGCATTCGCACGTTCGGCGCTTTGCCTGAAGGAACGCAGCTGCTTAAAGGCGACCCGATCTTCCCGCGTCTCGATGCGGAGCAGGAAATCGCGTTTATTTTGCAGTCGATGAGCGGCGGCGTCAAGGCGCCGGCGGAGCCCCGGCAGGAGGAAAGCGGCGCGAATAAAGCGCAAGCGTCCGGATCTGCGCCTGAGGAAGAGCCGAAGGAAGAAATCACAATTGACGATTTCGGCAAGGTGGAGCTTCGCGTAGCGGAAGTCATTGCCGCAGAACCGGTTCAGAAGGCGGATAAACTGCTGAAGCTGCAGCTTGATCTGGGCTACGAGCGGCGGCAGGTCGTCTCCGGCATCGCGAAATATTATACACCGGAGCAAATGGTCGGACGCAAGGTCATTTGCGTAACGAATCTAAAGCCGGTCAAGCTGCGCGGCGAGCTGTCGCAAGGTATGATTTTGGCCGCTTCGCACGGCGACCAGCTGACGCTTGCAACGGTGCCCGCCGACATGCCGAACGGTGCGGTCGTTAAATAAAGCGCAGGAGCAAACAACCCCTCCCGGTCATGGAGACATGCCGGGAGGGGTTGCTGCGTTGTTCGTATGCAGCGGAAGCTTGATGAACACGTCCGTGCCTTTGCCGACTTTGCTTTCGATGCTTACGATTCCGCGGTGCATTTCGATAATTTTTATGCTGACCATGAGCCCAAGTCCGATTCCATCCGTCTTGGTCGTGTAGAACGGCTCGCCGAGCTTCGATAAAAGCTCCTGGTCGATTCCCGCACCCTCATCGGAAATCCGAATGGATATATAGTCCGGATCCGAGGTCATAACCATTGTTAGTTTCCCGCCATACGGCATCGCTTCGATACCGTTCTCTATTAAATGAATGAATGCATGCAGCATTTGCTGCACTTCACAAGGAAACAGGTTGCCGTCGTCGGGATATTCGGCGTGGACGGCGACCTTATGCTTAGCGGCTTCGGTTTCCAGCGATACGAGCGCTTTTTTCATAAGCAGGGTTAAGTCGGTAGCCGACAGCTTCATCATATGCGGCTTCGATAAAATGATAAACTCGCTGACGATCATCTCGACCCGGTTCAGCTCCGCCATAATGATCGAGGTAAACTCGCTCAGATTGGCCGGCTGGACGCCGGATTGCAGAAGCTGCATAAAGCCTTTTACCGACGTGAGAGGATTGCGTATTTCATGCGCCAGACCTGCCGCCAATTGACCGACTACCGAAAGCTTCTCGGAGCGGAGCAGCAGCTCTTCGATGCGCTTTTCCTCCGTTATGTCTCGGAATGCAATGACATAACCTTCTTTCGAATGACTATCTATCGGGTTGACGGACAGCGATACGGGAAAGTCCGTTCCGTTCTTGCGCAGAAGAAGCGCTTCCGTCGTGTAGGGGGCTTGAAGGAAAGGCTCGGCGCCGGAAGCGGGCGTATCCTTCAACTCCCGGCGTTTGACAAAATCGTAAAACCGCTTGTTGATCGCTTCCCCCTCACTCCAGCCCAGCATGCGGAGCGCTTCCGGATTCATATATTTGCAGCTACCCGAGCTGTCGAATACGGACAGGCCGAAGCCGATATTCGACGTAATGCTGGCTAAGTGCTCAAGGGAACGAATATTGGTTTTGTAGGTCGTAACCATTCGATTAAACGATTCGATCGGCTGCTGAAGGTCGCTTGGCAAATAGTTGATCGTTTCCTGCCTGATTTGGTAGTCGTAATGGCCTTTCAACATTTTTTCCGTTCCCTCGGCAAATATTTGCAAGGGCTTGCGAAACCGGTTCCACAACAACGTGCTGAGAAAGAGAAGACAGACGAGTCCGATGCATAGTGAAAGCAAATTGAAAATAAATCCGTTTCGCCAAAACGGCGGGATTCTCGAGTTCTCCATACTGGAAATCAAATAGAAGGGCTTATCGCCGACTTTCTCGGAGTAGCCGATCATATGGCGGCCGAGCCCGTCCACGTATTCCTGCAATCCCGGCTCTCCCCCGCGAAGCATGCTGAAGGTGTCTGCTGTATGGGATACGTCGGACTTTTCCGAGCCCGCTACCCATTTGCCTTGCTCGTTGACGAGGTAAATCGACAAATTCGATTTTCGGCCAAACTTCTCCATCATCAGCTCGATACTGGAAAAGCCGATTCTAGCAAAAACGACGCCGTCAAACTTTCCTTCCTTGTCCATTACGGGGGAAGAGACGAGCATGAGACGTTCACCAGTAGCCGGACTAATTTCAAGCTCGTCGGAAAACCAGATGCCGGATTTCGTGTGGCTGAACAACGGCATGCCGCTGACATTGCTCGGACAGCTGGGAAGGGTGCATAGCAGCACATCCCCGTTCCGGTCGGCTACGCCGCTGCCTTTAAAGCCGCTGCTCATGCTTCCGGTATTCGGCTGCCGGGTCGATATCGCTGCGCTGGAGGAGAACATCGTCGAGAATGTTCTAATCGCTCTGAATTTCTCCGTTAACCAGTTATCGATATATGCCTGTTCGACCATCATCAGCTGTTCCATTTGATCGATGGACTGCTTGCGTGAAACATCGTATGAATTCAGCGTGATCGGAACCAGCGTCATCAGTACAAAGCATATGACGGACAGCAAGATCCACTTGCGGATGATGCCGCTGAATTTTTTGTGAGCAATCTTGTTTCCCATAGTTTTGGCTTCACCGACCACATCATAGTGCAAACGAAGAAAAGCCCAGGTTAACGCCTACCGGCTTCTTTGACGATGGCGTATACCGAGGCCCGGAGCTGTTACTACGAAATGTTTACTGATAGTCCAAGGATAAGCCGCTATACCGTCTTGACGGCGGCGCGCTTACCGGGAAGTCGAATGATCAACGGAGGATACACGTTAAGAGACTTAAAAAACATGATGAGACGTTTGCCCCGGTGAAAAAAAAGGAAAGGTATGATCATCAGACGCTCTATAATATTTTCGACGAAATACCACAAATTCCTTTTGATGGAAACGAAAAGTTTTTATGTGCTGCCTGCAGTCGGTGTTTTTTTGGGGATTATAGGGCTGCCGGTTCTTTTTTTGGGAATCAAATCGTAAATATTATTATTAGTATTGACAAAGCATCCTATCGGCTTCTATAATCAGCTTGTAAATAATTATTATTACGATTTGCAAGATTCGGAAAGGAATGTTATCGGATGAAAAAAGGGTTGCTGGCTTCCGTATTTTTAAGCGTTACCGTTTTGCTGGCCGGATGCGGAAGCGGTTCTCAAGCGGATTTGGTAGAAGGCAAAACGAATGTGATGACGAGCTTTTATCCGTTATATGATTTTTCTCAAAAAATAGGCGGCGATCATGTGAATGTCATCAATCTCGTTCCGGCGGGCGTTGAGCCGCATGACTGGACGCCGAAAAGCAAAGACGTCAGCATGATGACGAAAGCGGAGCTGTTCGTCTATCAAGGCGCAGGCTTCGAGGGCTGGGTGGAAGACTTCCTAGGAAGTCTGAAAGATTCGAAGCTGAAAATCGTCGAGGCGAGCCAAGGCGTTACATTGATAGAAGGCGAACACGAAGAGAGCCAAGACGGACACGATCACGAAAAGAAAGACGACGGTCACGGCGATTCGCATATCGACCCCCATGCTTGGTTGAGTCCGGCCAATGCCAAAAAAATGGCGGAGAACATCAAGAACGGTCTCGTTGAAGCGGATCCATCGCATAAAGCCGATTTTGAAGCCAATTACAAGCAATTCGCGGAAAAGCTAGATAAGCTGGACCAAAAATACCGCGAAGCCATCTCGAAGGTAACGCGCAAGGAAATTGTCGTATCGCACCAAGCATTCGGCTACTTGGCTCACGACTACGGCTTAACGCAAAAAGCGATTATGGGGCTGGCGCCCGACGCCGAGCCGACAGCGCAAGATCTGAAGAAAATCAACGATTTCGTCAAGCAAAATCAGGTGAAGGTCATATTCTTCGAGGAGCTCGTCTCGGATAAGCTTGCCAAGACGCTTGCCAAGGATGCGGGTATCGAAACGCTCGTTTTGAATCCGCTGGAGGGGCTAACGAAGGAACAGGAAAAGGCCGGCGACGATTATATTTCCGTTATGGAAGCCAATTTGCAAAATCTGCTTAAAGCGTTACAATAAGAAATAAAATGTACGAGTTCAATCGGGCTACTCGTCAAAGTCGGTTATCGGCTTTGCGGCGTTGCCCTTCTTTTGCGGAAATGGGGGGAGACGACGGATGACGGACAACTGCCATCAGCATGTCGTTACATTAGAGGATGTCTCGTTCTCATACGAGCAGCGCCCGGTTATTAACGGGCTTAATTTTGCGGTGCTTCAGCGCGATTTCGTCGGACTTGTCGGCAGCAACGGCGCGGGCAAAACGACTTTGCTCAGGATGATCGTCGGGCTCGCCAAGCCGGACCGCGGGCAGATCAAGCTGTTCGGAGAGCCGCTGAACCGGTTTAAGGACTGGGAGCGGATCGGCTACGTACCGCAAAAAAACGCTTTTAACCCGCTGTTCCCGGCGACGGTTCATGAGGTCGTGATGTCGGGGCTTTACGGAAGAAAGACGATGTTCCGCAGAATGACCCGAAACGACAGCAAACGGTGTGACGAAGCGCTGGAGGTCATGAATATATCGGATTTAGCCGGCAAACGGATCGGCCAATTGTCCGGAGGCCAGCAGCAGCGCGTTTTTTTGGCCCGTGCGCTGATCAACAATCCGGATTTGCTCGTGCTGGACGAACCGACGGTGGGCATCGATACGGAAACGCAGGAAGGCTTTTTCCATATGATCAGGCATATGCATCTTCATCATCGGATCACGTTCTTGATGGTGTCGCATGATCTCGATATGCTGAAATCGTATCTCGGCACCGAACCGCAGCAGCAGAGCGGCAAATTGAAGTTTTACGTGAAGCATACCCACGAGCCGGAAAACTGCGAAGAAACGGGTTTGTCGCATTCGCTCACCGGGCTGCGCGAAATGGTCGAAGTCCTGTAAACTGCAATACCATAGGTAAGGGAGAGAATTGGATTGGATATATTTTCCGAGCTGTTTTTTCAGCGCGCGCTGCTTGGCGGAGCGCTGATCGGCTTGATGGCGCCATTAATGGGCGTTTTTCTCGTTTTACGAAGACTCTCGATGATCGGAGACACGCTTGCCCACGTTTCGATCGCCGGAGTAGCGCTTGGTTTTCTCATTAATTTTTACCCGCTGGGCGTCGGTCTCGTATTCGCGCTGCTCGCATCGTTTGCGATCGAACGGCTGCGGAAGGCGTACAAAACATATGCGGAGCTGTCGATCGCCATCATCATGAGCGGAGGCGTCGCGCTGGCCTCACTGCTTTTCACGATGGGCAAAGGGTTTAGCGTCAACGTAACGAGCTATTTATTCGGCAGCATCTATACGCTGGACAATGTTGATCTGTATCTGATGATCGGCGTGACGATTCTTGTAACGGGCTTCGTACTATTGAATTATAAAGAAATGTTTCTGTTGTTTTTCGACGAAGATGCCGCAGGCGTGAGCGGACTGCCGCTTCGCTTCTACAATATCGCCATCACGATGCTGACGGCGCTCGTCATTAGCGTGGCCATCAAGATCGTCGGCGCTTTGCTCGTATCCGCGCTGCTGACGATTCCGGTTGCCGCCAGCCTGGTCATCGCCCGAAGCTTCAAGCATTCGGTTTTCATGTCCGTATTGTTTGCAGAAGTATCGGCCATCGGAGGACTTGTAATCGCAGGCCTGTGGAACCTGGCGCCGGGCGGTACCGTGGTAATGCTGTTGATTGCGATGCTAATCGGAACGCTTACGTATAAGGTCAGTTTTCGATCATGATCCTGCAAGATTTACAGGCATGAACACAAATGTTCTCAAGGTTGTCATATTTCATCCGATACAATGCCGTTTCTACGATATATCATAAGAATAATCGGGATTAAACGCTCGCTTCTTCAGAGTGGAGGGGTTTGATGAGTCAAGTTAACATATGGATCGCATTCGGCGCCGGTCTCGCTTCCTTTATCTCGCCATGCTGTCTGCCGTTATATCCGTCTTATTTATCGTATATGACAGGTATTTCAGTCAATCAGCTGAAGCAGGGCGGGCAAAAAAAAGACGCGAGATTCGCGGTAATGATGCATTCCTTGTTTTTCATTATCGGATTTTCGCTCGTCTTCATTTTGTTCGGGCTTGGCGCAGGGATGCTGTCCGATCTGCTGATCGACCATAAAAATTTGGTCAGACAAATAGCGGCGCTGCTTATTTTGCTTATGGGTTTATTTATGCTCGGTATTTTCCAGCCGCAGTTTCTGATGCGGGAACGCAAGCTGCAGCTGAAATGGAAGCCGGCCGGCTATTTGGGCTCGACTGTAATCGGAATGGGCTTCGCGGCAGGCTGGTCGCCATGCGTAGGTCCGATTTTGTCCGCTATTTTGGCTTTGGCCGCATCCGAGCAGGGGAGCTGGCTTTCGCTTATGCTCGCGTATTCGCTAGGCTTCGCCGTGCCGTTTTTCATCTTGGCTTTTTTTATCGGCACGACCAAATGGATCCTTCGATATTCCAATATGCTGATGAAAATCGGCGGCGCGATTATGATCGTTATCGCAATTCTGTTGTACACCGATCAAATGACGCAAATTACGATCTGGTTCAACGAACGGACGCCGGAATGGCTTAAGTTTTGAGTACATAGCTTAGAATAACAGGCATGTCGGACATCCCTGCCGCAGCGGCGTTTCTCGGATGACCGTCATGCTTTTCCATTCGGCGCGGTTCATGCGGACTTGCTTTCCGCGAGTCAAATGGTTTATCATACTAAATGTGCTTGCCGACGTTACCCGATATCGGTTTAAGGATTATGCCGACGGAATGCTCGACGTAAACAAGCGATTAGATGAGGGTTTTATGTCACAAGGAAAGACGAGGAGGGGAATCGGTGGTAGCGACACCAAGCATGGAAGACTATTTGGAGCGAATCTACCGGCTCATCGATGCGAAGGGATACGCCCGAGTGTCCGATATCGCAGAAGGGCTTGAAGTGCATCCCTCTTCCGTAACGAAAATGATCCAGAAGCTCGATAAGGACAACTATCTCGTTTATGAAAAATATCGCGGCCTTGTCCTTACATCCAAGGGCAAAAAGATAGGCAAACGCCTTGTAGATCGACATCATTTGCTGGAGCAATTTTTGACGACAATCGGCGTTCAGGAGGAAAATATTTATAAGGACGTCGAAGGGATCGAGCATCATTTAAGCTGGGATTCGATCACCTGCATCGAAACGCTTGTCGAATTTTTTCGGAGAGATCCGCAGCGTCTGCAGGAGCTGAGAAACATACACGGCGAGCTGAACGCCGAATAAACGATACGCATCCTTCATCCGGGATGCGTATCGTTTTTTTTTGTGCAGGGACATCTACCCGAGAGGATACGGCTTAATTGTTGAGGGTATATGGACAAGCCGCAGCCGCATACATACAACTAAAGCCTTATGTGCGAAGAGGTGGAAGCGTGCGGGTTAATGCGGTGTTCGAAGGCGGCGGAGTAAAAGCGATCGGTCTGGCAGGCGCCGTTCATGAAGCGCAGAGAAGAGGCGTGTTATTCGGCCGCGTGGCCGGCACGTCGTCGGGAGCCATCATTGCGGCGCTGCTGGCGGCGGGTTATACCGGGGAGGAAATGCGGCAAATTATGCAGGAGACGCCGTTCCAGTCGTTCATTAAACAATCGTGGCTGTTTCGCATCAAATGGATCGGGCCCGCCATACGTTTGCTTGTCAAGAAAGGGTTGTATTCGGGCGATCCGCTTGAGAAATGGATATTCGAGCTGCTGGCTTGCAAAGGCGTGAGGACGTTCGGCGACCTTAAGCCCAAGCAGCTGAAAATAATAGCGTCCGATATATCGCGGGGAAGACTGCTCGTACTCCCGGACGATATAGCGCAGTACGGCATCGATCCGAAAAAGCTTACCGTCGCCAGAGCGATCAGAATGAGCACGAGCATTCCTTATTTTTTCGAACCCGTTATCTTGCGCCGGCTCGGCAAGCAAAAGCTGACGATGAAAACATCTCAGAACAGAACGGTCGATCTAACCTCGATCTATATCGTTGACGGCGGCATACTGAGCAACTTTCCGCTATGGCTGTTCGACAAAGAGGAGCATGATTCGGAAGGTGATCCGACGCTCGGCTTCCAGCTTGTAGGACGCGGAGAGAATGAACCCAAAAAAATAATCGGACCGCTTACGATGTTTCAAGCTTTATTTACGACGATGATGGATGCGCATGACGAACGTTATATCGAAGAACATAAGGTTTTCCGTACGATAAAAATCCCTTCGCTCGGCGTGCATACGACGGATTTTTCCATCAGCCCGGAAATGAGCAGGCGGCTTTTCGATGCAGGCGTGATGGCTGCGGGCAAATATTTGGAGAAATGGAATGCCGAGCAATATTGGACCATGTGCAGCAAGTGGAATTTGCGGACGGGAAAGCCGCGCAAGGTTTAATTCAAATATATTTTGCATAACAAGCGCTTCTATTTCAACGGTAAACGCGCATGTCCCAAAGGTCCTTGTGACAAAAAAATCCGCTGCGCGAAACATTCGTTTCGGCGGCGGATTTTTGACGATCCCGCTAGAAGCTGTTCGTACTTTTAATGGTATTTCGGCGGTTCCTCGTCGTCTTGCTTATTTCCTTGAATGACGCGAAACGTGACGTTTCGTTTGGGCGGCTTCGGCTTCATTTTGAATGCCGTGTTCGTGCCGTAAGGCTTTCGCTTAAAACTGGACGGCGGAAACTTGTAGAGCAGGAATATGACGGCTAATACGACAAGCGGAATCAAAAACCGGCCGGGATTGTTGACAAGTCCGGAAAGCAGACCGATTGCAAGAAGCACCAGGATTGCGATCGTAAATGCGTTATAGCGGCGGTATCTCATCGTAAGCCCCCCTCATACGAAAGTCGTAACGATCTTCTCAACGGCTCGGAAAGTGTAACTCCGCTGATTGTTCGATTTCCCGGTAATTGCGTATCCCCATAAGCATTATGCTTATGCCGCTTTCTCCGAAAGCGTTAGGACGGTGAAGCCGCTTCCCCTTAACTTGCCTTCTGAATTTGACGATCCAGTTCGCGCATTCTTTCGAAAGAAGCGATGGACACCTCGACCTGCGAATCCTCCGGCTGCTTGGTCGTCAGAAGCTGCAGCCATAACCCCGGATAACCAAGAAAGCGGAGCACAGGCGTATCGCGAAGCATATTCGTAAAGCGCAAAGCTTCATACGAGACTCCGATTACAACAGGGAGCAGGATGAGCCGTTGAACGACACGCTCCATTAATGTATCGTATGGAACGAATGAATAAATGATGACACCGATCAGCACCGTAAGTACGATGAAGCTGCTGCCGCACCGGTAATGCAGCGTGTTGAACTTCTGGACGTTGCGGACGGTCAGCTCCACGCCGGCTTCATAAGCGCTGATCACTTTGTGCTCGGCGCCGTGATACTGAAACAACCGTTTTACGACCGGAGTGAGCGATATCAGATAAATATAGCCAAGCAAAAATACGATTTTGATGATTCCCTCGATGAGATTATGCAGGACGCGATTGTCAAAATGATTGCGGAACAGCAAATCCTCGATCACGGCCGGGATGAGCGTAAACGCCACCTTCCCGAAAATAAACGACAAGACTCCGGCAACCGCTACGCCGACGATCATCGTCAAACTAAATCCGGAGGATTGCTGCTTCGGCTCGCCTTCTTCCTCGGCAAAAACCTCGGCGGAGAAGTTCAGATGCCGTGCGCCTTTGGCGCTTGCTTCGACAATCGCGACGATTCCGCGGATAAAAGGAATTTTCTTGAGCTTGGCGACCCAAGCCTTTTCCGTTTTGGGCACTTCCAGGAACGTAATCTCCTGATCGGATTTGCGGCGGACAGCCGTAACATGCACCTTTTGGCCGGCAAACATAACGCCTTCTATTACTGCCTGTCCTCCGTAAACCGCATTGTTCGTTTGCGACATCGGTTCACCTTCCACGAATGATTGTTTGTTTTCCGACCTTATTATATTGTAACGAATTAAACGCTTCTTTGCCACTACAGATCATCGGTGCCGTCGAAGGCTGCCAATATGCGCGGGACAAAGCCCGATTCCGTTTACAGAAACCGCAACCGGCGCATACTAAGTACATTCGGGCGACTGCCGCAAACGTTATTCAGGCAATCGCTGCCGCCGGCTTCGATAGATAAGCGGAGAGGGGGAATGAAAGATGCAAAGCCGCAAAAACAGGGCTGACAAAAAAAGTGGAACGAACCCGTATTTGTTCTCGTTATATATCGGCTTTTTTGCGGGATTGATCTGGGGAGGGTTAAAGCTTGTCGAGTATTTAATGAAGTTTACGACGATCGTGCCGGGATTTTTGCTGAATCCGTTCGTCAGGCTATCTTACTTGAAAACATGGCAAGGTCTAATTGTCGGCTGGCTTAGTTTTATCGTATTTTCGATGATAGCCGCGCTGCTCTACGGATGGTTGATGCGCAAAATGTCAGGTCCGTGGTACGGCTTCGGCTACGGGGTTTTCTGGTGGGGCGTGTTATATTTGCTCATCGGTCCGTTTACGGGGATGGTTCCTTCGGTTACGAAGATGGATGCGAACACTTTTTTTACGGATGTTTGCTTGTTTGTGCTCTGGGGCTTGTTTATCGGTTATTCCATTTCCATGGAATTCACCGACGAACGCAACCGCGAGCCCGTTTAATCCGTTCTCCCGCAAAAAAAAGTTCTCAAACCTTGCCGGTATGTGGTAAAATGTCTACGGTAAATTATCCTCGCGGTGAGTAACGCAGTTAGCGTTCGCTGCATCGCATGGAGGAACGGGTTAGGGAGCTGCGATGATGAAAAACATTCTCGTTCTGCACGGGCCGAATCTGAATATGCTCGGGATTCGCGAGCCGGGCGTTTACGGCAATACGGGATTGCCGGCGATAAACGAAAAGCTTCAGAAGCTTGCCGACAAGCTGTCGTTCACTTTGGATATTTTCCAATCGAACCATGAGGGCGAGTTGATCGACCGCATTCACGGGGCGTTCGGCGTCAAAGACGGCATTCTGATCAACCCGGGAGCTTTCACGCATTACAGCTACGCGATTCGCGATGCGCTCAGCGCTGTAAGCTTGCCGATCGTCGAAGTGCATTTATCGAATATTCACAAACGGGAATCGTTTCGTCACGTTTCCGTTACGGCGCCTGTCGTAATTGGACAAATCGCCGGCTTCGGTCCTTATAGCTACGAGCTGGGGCTGCTTGCGCTTCACGAGCATTTGCAATCGCCGGCTTAAGTGCGCGAAGAACCTCTACAAACCGAAAGGAATGGTGACGGTATGGAACGGAGACTGCAAGGCGTCAGAAAAGCGCTCGAACAATTGAAGCTTGACGCTCTCTTCATCACGAACAGCTACAACCGCCGTTATTTGACCGGGTTTACAGGGTCCGCAGGTTATGTGCTGATTACTGCCGATACGGCTGTGCTGCTGACGGATTTCCGTTATACGGAGCAGGCTGCGAAGCAAGCGGCTGCAGGCTTCCAAGTCGAGCAGTTTGCGGGCAAGCCGATCGTTTGGGTTAAGGATCAGCTGCAAAAGCGGGGGATTACGAGCCTAGGGTTCGAGCAAGACGACGTGACTTATGCTACATATGCCTCGTATTCAGCAGATTTGGAAGGGATCCGCCTTGTGCCGACCGACAAAGTTGTCGAGACGCTGCGCATGATAAAAGACGAATCCGAGATAGCCGTCATCGAGCAAGCGGCGGATTTGGCCGATCGGACATTCGAACATATTCTGACAATCGCTAAGCCTGGCGTATCCGAACGCGACCTTGCGCTGGAAATCGAGATGTTTGTCCGGAGGAACGGCGCTTCCGGCACCTCCTTCGACACGATCGTCGCCTCGGGAGAACGTTCTGCGCTTCCGCATGGCGTGGCAAGCGATCGAAAGCTGCAAGCGAACGAATTCATGAAGCTGGATTTCGGCGCGCTGTATGAAGGATATTGTTCGGATCTTACCCGTACCGTCTGCATCGGCAAAGCTTCAGACAAGCATAAGGAAATTCACGGAATCGTACTCGAAGCTCATCGGAACGTGCTGGCCCATTTGAAGCCCGGCATGACCGGAGTCGAAGCGGATAGTCTTGCGCGGGACATTATTGCAAAGGCTGGCTACGGCGACAATTTCGGTCATAGCCTCGGCCACGGCATCGGGCTTTATATTCATGAGGCGCCTACACTTTCCCAGCGCAGCGATACCGTCTTGCAGCCTGGGATGGTCGTGACGGTGGAGCCGGGTATTTATTTGCCGGGCTTCGGCGGCGTCCGCATCGAGAACGATGTGGTCATTACCGAGAGCGGAATTCGCGTCATTACGCATTCCCCTACGGAACTGTTGGAAATCGGCTGACGTCATCGGTTTGTTCGTTCGTTGACTGCTGCTTTCGAATTATACATTTTTATGAACCAATCAGGAGGGTACCTTAGTGATTTCAGTTAACGATTTTAAAACGGGTCTTACAATCGAAGTAGATAACGACATTTTTACGGTTCTTGATTTTCAACACGTAAAACCGGGCAAAGGCGCTGCATTCGTGCGCTCGAAGCTGAAAAACCTGCGTAACGGCAACACCGTCGAAAAAACGTTCCGCGCCGGCGAGAACGTAGGCCGCGCTCATGTGGAGAACCGTCAAACGCAATACTTGTACAACAGCGGTTCCGAGTACACGTTCATGGACACTGAAACTTACGACCAATTCAATTTGGAAGTGAAACAGCTGGAATGGGAAGTCAACTTCCTGAAGGAAAATATGAACGTCAACATCGCTAGCTACCAAGGCGAAATTATCGGCATTACGCTGCCGAACAGCATCGATCTGAAAGTCGTTGAGACCGAGCCGGGCATCAAAGGCAACACGGCTACAGGCGCAACGAAAAATGCGGTTGTAGAGACAGGCCTTAGCGTGCAAGTGCCTCTTTTCATCAACGAAGGCGATGTACTGCTGATCGACACGCGTGAAGGAAAATACATTTCCCGCGCATAAACGAATCTCTTCATGCCATAAAACAGCTCCCGTCTCCCTTTAACAAGGTGAACGGGAGCTTTTATTCACATTAGGGAAACTTTCTTTACGCTTGCGGTTCATTCGGATTATTAAAGGAGCGGCAGCTATGCGAAGACAGATAAAGGAAACGGATCACTCGCTCACCTTCGATCCCGAACGATTAAACGCAGCCTGGAAGGTGATCGATACTGAAATCGAGCGCGGAGTCATTCCGGGCGCTTCGGCCGCCGTCACCTTGAACGGCCGTCGCTTCTTCTACACGTCGGGCGTGAGACATAAAATCGGCGAGGCAAACCCGCTTGTAACGGCCGATACGATCTATGACTGCGCTTCTTTGACGAAAGTTGTCGTCACGCTTCCTTTGGCCCTCATGCTGATAGATGAAGGGCTGATTGATTTGGAGCAGCCGGTTGCAGACATTTGGCCTTCGTTTGCTGCAGGCGGCAAAGGGACTATAACGATCCGCCAATTGCTGACGCATACGTCCGGTTTGCCGTCGTATGCAGTGCCGGCGAAATTAGGCAAGGAGAAGGAAGGCATTCTTGCCGGGATTTGCGGGCTAGAGAAAACCTATGAGTCGGGCACGCGAACGGTTTATAGCTGTCTCGGCTTTATCACGCTCGGCCGGATCGTTGAAATCGTAACGGGTCAGCGGTTGGAGGAGGCGGCAGCGCGGCGAATATTTCAGCCGCTCGGGATGACGTCCAGCGGTTACATGCCGGCAGAGGGCATGCTTTCTCGAATTGCCGCAACCGAGCTAGATCCCGCTTCGGGTGAATTTCGCCGCGGGTTCGTACATGACGAGCTTGCAGCCGCTCTCGGCGGCGTCAGCGGCAATGCCGGCTTATTCGCTACGGCGGAGGACTTGCTATCATACGGAGAGCTTTGGCTGTGCGGCGGGATGTCGGATAACGGCCGGCTTCTGTCGCAGGCCGCCGTCTCGAAGGCGGTTCGCAGCCATACGTTGCAAATTCCGAACGCCAGCCGTGGGTTGGGCTGGGTGCTGCGAGGGGATTCGAGCGATGCGGGCGGCGACTGGTTGTCCGATAGCTCGTACGGTCATACCGGCTTTACCGGAACGAGCTTATGGGTCGACCCCGAGCGCGAGCTCGTCGTCGTCCTCTTGACGAACCGCGTACATTTTGGTAGAAACCAGTCAATCGCAAGGCTTCGGATTCGCCTTCATAACGCGATCGCCGCGGCGGTCGTCGAATAAATATTTTGTAAAAGGTATTGCCAACAACTTCAGAATGAAGTAAATTATTGGTTGGAATGTGTCGAAAAAGTGAACATCTTGTCCGATAAGCGCAGTCCAGCCAATATGTAATAAGGAAGTGATTGTTTATGAACATGCAGGTCAACCCGAACGGATATCCGCAAACGCATGATCCGAACTGGGGGAAGCCGGTCGCGCCGGTAATGATGGTCAAGGACTGGCTGATCGTGAGCCTCATCATGATCATTCCGTTAGTAAACATTATCATGTTGTTCGTCTGGGCTTTCGGCGACGGGACGAATCCCAACAAGCGAAATTATTGCAGAGCCGCATTGATCATGTTTGCGATTCTTCTTGGCCTTTACCTCCTTATTTTTATCGCTCTGGCAAGCGTAATCGCCGGTCTGGGAACCGTCGAGTACTAGAAGGGCGGCCAAACGAGGATCTGAGCGTGAAACGCAGTTCATTCCTCAATTAGCGGGTTGTCCCTAAGGTAGAGCGGAATGAAACGGCCCGTATTTGCAAAGAAGCTTCCAAAACCACTCCTAAAGGAGGCCACTGAAAAAGTCCCGTTATCTAAAGAGGTACTGTAGCTCAATTCTATTGAGGGAGCA
>NZ_QMFB01000060.1 GCF_003285015.1 Paenibacillus contaminans
ATGACGTTCTCGAAATCGTGCAATTCAGCATTTCCGAGCATCAGAAAGACGCCTTTCTTCATTGAAAGGCGTCTATATTTTTTTAAGGCATTTCAAAAAGTTCAGCCCTTACGCCTTCGGAAAACTCATCACGAACGCCGCGCCGCCGGAGGGCAGGTTGCGCGCGGATATTTGACCGCCCGACCTCTCGACGATGACGCGGGAAATCGCGAGGCCAAGCCCCGTCTCGCCATCTTTCCCTTTGACGAAGCGGTGGAACAGCTGCGGCAGCAGCGCTTCGGGAATGCCCTCGCCGTCGTCGGCGATCTCGATCGCAATACCGCCGTCATCGGCCGTAACGTTTATACGAACGTTTTTTGCGGCGTACCTCGCAGCATTCCCCGCTATGTTCAGCATAGCCTGCAGCAGCTTCGCCCGATCGGCACGGATCGTCAAGCCTTCCCGCAGCCCGGAAGGAACGCTCGTTTGAATGGTAAGCCCTCTGCTCACATATAGCGGATTGATTCGTTCAACGGTTTCATTAATCAAATCCTCGACGTTTATAGGATCCGGCTTAAAAATGCCCTCCTCGCTCTCCAGCTTGGCCAGCAAGATCATCTCGTTCACGATGCTCTTCAGCCGGTCGCATTCGCTGATGATGACATCCAGCCCTTTGCTTGCGCTCTCCCCGGCAAAAACACCGTCCCTAATCCCTTCCGCATAACCTTGAATAGCCATAAGCGGCGTTTTCAGCTCATGTGAAGCGTTCTGGAAAAATTGTTTTTGCGAAGTATGGTAAACGTTCAGCTCATGAGCTAGCTTGTATACGCCTTGAGCCACCTCCCCGATCTCTCCGTCCGTACGGATCAGGCGCACCTCCGAAAACCGGAGGCTACCAACTTTCTCGAGCTCTTTACTCAGCTTGGCCAGGGGCGTTACAAGACGTTTGGCCATCAGCATGCTGAGCCCGTAAGCCGCAATCCCTCCGACGGTTAAAATGATCATCATCCGCTTGAACAACGCCAGCTGCATCGATTTGATTTTGCTGAGCGGCGTACTCATAATCAGCGTCGCCGCATTCCTGACGGATACGCTTGCTGCCGGATAAGATACGGCTTCCACGATATATTTATCGCTTTCCCCTTGCCACATGACATTGCGGAAATTTGCGTCGCGTTTCCACAGCTCGACCCATTCTTGCGTCTTGACGGGAGAAAGCGTACTGTACAGCACTCGCTCGTTCGGCTCGATCCAGACGGCGTCCGTTTTGCCACCCGCCGGGAAGGCGCTTTGGAGCTTCTCCTGCTCGACCGTGATTTTCTCGGCCGGCGTTACGGGCGCCGCAGGCATCGCAGGCACCGTCATTAAAGGCATCATTGCCGTTGCCTGGTCTCGCATTTCTTTTCGCTGCCCCTCCACAAGCGTATCCAGCATCAGCGGATAAATGACGACCGCGGCGATCGCCAAAATACATAACAGCAAAAGGGCGAAAGACAGCTGAAGCCGGTACATCAGCTTCATGCCGGATCGCCTCCTTCCTCTATGCGCAAACGATAGCCGAACCCCCATACCGTTTCGATCGGCAGATCGTTCAGCTTTCTGCGCAGCCTTTTGATAAGATCGTCGATCGCTCTGTCGCTGCCGAAATAGTCGCCTCCCCATACCAAGCTAAGCAGCTCGTCCCGCGAAAAGGCCCGGTTGGGCTGCTCCGCCATCGCCTGCAGCAGCGCAAACTCCTTCAGCGTCATCTCCACCTCATCGCCCCGCCAAAACACCCTTCGCTCGTCTGTTACGAGCCGGAGCTTTCCGATTTCGACGGCAGGCTTGCGCACCTGCGAAGCGGCGCCGTCAACGAACAAACGGGCGGCTCCGAACCGGTGAAACAGCCGATTCACACGCGCAACCAGTTCCCTCGGGCTGAAAGGCTTCGTCATATAGTCGTCGCTGCCAAGCTCCAAACCCAATATTTTATCGACCTCTTCGTCCCGCGCCGAGATCATGATGATCGGAACTTCGGCTTCCTTCCTAATTTGCCGGCAAAGCTCATAACCGCTTATCCCGGGCAGCATGATGTCAAGAACCCACATATCCGGGGGATCGTTCTGCCATAGCTCCCATGCCGCCTCGGCCGAAGACAGCCCGATCGTCCGGTACCCCTCCTTTTGCAAATAAGCCTCTACGATTTCACGAATATGGCTGTCGTCATCCACGACGGCGATTTGATACGATTGCATGCCGCTACCTCCCTGGCGTCCTTGCCCGCGATTGACCCCATTCTAGCAAAAAAAGCTTCGCCAAAGGGCGATTCCATACTTTTTACACACTTCTTCCTAAGTTTTGCCGAAGCTTGTCTGTAAACTTGAGCATGTGGACGAAGCACAGAAAATCAACAGGCAGCATGAGAATCGTCTTCTGCCGCAGGAGGGCTGTATATGAAGAAGCTTAATCGTTTGACTTTGCGCGAACGTGCGGCGGCGCTCTGTTTTTTGGCTCCGAGCCTTGCGGGCTTCGCCGTCTTTTATATCATTCCGTTCGGCCGAAGCATCCTATACTCGTTTCAAGCCGGGCTCGACGGAGATTCCTTGACGCTAGCCAACTATGAATCCCTATTTCAAAGCGCCTCCTTCCTGAAAGCCGCCGCGAACACATTCCGCTTTACCGCAATCGGCGTGCCTCTTCTTGTCGTGCTGTCGCTGGCATTGGCGCTGTTTCTGAATCAGCGGGCTTTTTTCCGAAACTGGCTGCGCACCGCGTATGTGCTTCCGCTAGTCGTGCCCGTCGCCTCGATCGTGCTCGTCTGGCAAATCATGTTCGACTGGAACGGCGCGCTCAATGCGCTGCTCGGCCGCTTCGGCTATGACCGCATCGACTGGATGAAGTCGGATTGGGCAAGTCTCGTTATCATCCTGATTTACGTGTGGAAGAACATCGGGTATAACGTCGTGCTTTTTCTCGCCGGGCTGCAGAACATACCGGAGCAGTACTACGAAATCGCCGACCTCGAAGGAGCGAGTCCGGCCAGGAAGCTTTTCGGGATCACGCTGACCTATTTGACGCCGACTGCATTTCTGGTTGTACTAATGTCCGTCTTGAACTCGTTCAAAGTGTTTCGCGAAACGTATCTGGTCGCCGGCGATTACCCGCATGACAGTATTTACACGCTGCAGCACTACATGAACAACATGTTTTTGTCGCTGGATATTCAGAAGCTGTCCGCCGCATCAACCTTGATGGCTTTATGCATTCTGGTGCTTGTTACCGTGCTGTTCAGATCGGAGCGGGTGTTCCGCAATTTTATGGAATAGCTGTTTCTTTCATTCATTTTTCCGGGAAACGGAGGGTTATCTTGTGAAAAAGCAATACGTCCTGCCATTGCTGCGCACCGCGCTTCTGATGGCGGCAGCTTGTGTGATGCTCGTTCCGGTCGTGCTGACGTTCGTCAACTCGTTCATGACCGAAGGGGAAATAACGGTGAATTACGGCATGCTCGGCAGTAACTCATCGTCCGAATTAGTCAATATGAAATGGATCCCCGACTGGGTTTCCTTCGGGCAGTATTATAAGGTGCTGATTGCAACGCCGCAGTTTCTGCATATGTTCTGGAATTCGGTCAAAATGGTCGTGCCGATCATTATCGGCCAAGTCGCCGTGGCGTCGCTCGCCGCTTTCGCCTTCGCCAAGCTGCGGTTTCCGGGCAGGGAGTCACTCTTTTTCATTTACCTGCTTGCGATGCTGATGCCGTTTCAGGTGACGCTGGTGCCGAATTATATTGTCGCGGACGAGCTGGGGCTATTGAACAGCCCGGCTTCCATCGTCCTGCCCGGCGTATTTGCTGCATTCGGGGTATTCCTGCTGCGCCAGTTCATGCTGCATATTCCGTCAGCGTACATGGAGGCCGCCAAAATGGACGGCGCCGGTTACATCCGCTCATTCGTGACGATTGCGCTTCCGATGGTGAAGCCGGGCATCGCCGCATTAGTCGTTCTCCTGTTCGCCGACTATTGGAATATGGTCGAGCAGCCGCTCATCTTTTTGCATGATGCGGAGCTTCAGCCTTTATCCGTCTTTCTGTCGCGAATCCAGAAGGAAGCGTTCGACGTATCGTTCGCAGCCTCCGTCGTGTACATGACGCCGATGCTGCTGCTTTTCCTTTGCATGGAGCGGTATTTTATCGAAGGCATACAGCTCTCGGGCATTAAAGGCTGACCCATGCGAATCGCTATCCGACTTGAGAAGGGAACATGATCATGACCAAACAACGGCTCGCAGGCCTATTTTTCGGATTATTTTTTCTCGTGCTCGGAGGCTTAACCTTATTCAGCAATACGCTCCAAACCGCACTGCTGCCGAAGGCCGTAACGGAAAAACCGGTCAAAAAAGCGCTGGAGCACCGCATAACCGGCAGCGGCGTGCTTGTCCCGCGGCTCAAGAAGGATTTGCCGGGCTATGACGGGTGGCAGGTTGCCGAAGTCCATGCGTCCAAAAACGATCAGGTGAAAAAAGGACAGCCGCTCATTACGTTCAAATCCCCGGAAGCGGAGTTGCTTCTTCTTGACGAGGAAGCCCGGATGAAAAAACAGAGCTTGAACCGGGAGCTGCTTCAAGAGCAGTTTATAGCGGCGCAGCAAAGCGGCAGCGAGGAAGCGATCCGCAAAGCGAAACGGGATCTTGAGCTCGACAAGCTCGATGCGGATATCGCCAAACGCAAGCTCGAAAGCATGCGCAGCGATATGGAAAGCAAACGCGTGCTCGCTGCGCCGTTTGACGGAAAGGTGGTGGACATGAAAGCGGAATCCGGGATGAAAGCGTCGCAAGGCCAGACGCTTGTTTCGTTGATCGCCGGCAGTGAAGGCTATGAATTTTCTTTTCAGGCGGAGGCCCGCTCGGCGGCGCTGCTGCAGACGGGAGAAAAAGCGGCGATCGACGTGAAGGGCAAGACGGCGATGCGACTGGAAGGCATCATTTCGGAAATCAAAGAAACTTCGGCTGAAGGAAGCGGCTCCGGAGGAGGCAATTCGCTTGGCGGGCCGGATACGTCCGGCGGCAATGGATCGGACGGCACGCGGCAGCGGAAAACGATCGTCGTCAAGGTAACGGACGAAGCCGTTCAAGGAGGTGAGCAAGCGTCCGTCAAAATCGCTAAGCAAGCGTTGCAGCAAGGGCTTGTCATTCGCAAGGAGCTGTTGAAGTCGGACGGGAGCGGCAGCTACGTTTTCGTCGTGCGGGCGAAAAAAAGCGCGCTCGGCAACGCGTATTACGCGCAAAAGGCTTATGTTCAAACGGGTGAAGAGGCGGAAGACGAGATCGTCGTGCTAAACGGTCTTTCCCCCGAGGACGAAATCATTACGGAAACGAGCGAACCGCTGCAGGATGGAAACCGGGTTCGACTACAAGGATAAGGGTGAAGTGAACGATGAAAACGAAATGGATGTTGCCGCTGTTTGCGGCTGCCGCTATCGGCATTTCAGGCTGCTCAAACGACAATAATAACGGGCCGGAGGACACCGGCTCCCCTGCCGCCGGAGATCAAAAAACGGTTACGATCTCCGTCATGAGCGCAGACCGTTTTCTGCAGACGGCCGCCCTAAAGTTCGAGGAAACGCATCCCGGCGTCCATATCGAAATCAAAGAGCATTTGGCCGCGCCGAAGAGTGATGGCGGCATGATGGCGGCAGTTTCACAGGCCGATATCGAAAAATATATTCAGACGGTCACGACGCAGGCCATTTCCGGCAAAGGGGCGGACTTGATCGAGATGAACAGTCTGCCGCAGCAAAAATTCGTCAAAAACGGCTTGCTTGTCGACTTGTACGAGCGGATGGAGAAGGACGCTTCCTTCGATAAAAGCAAGTATTATCAAAACATTTTCAAATCCTCGCAAAATGGGGACGGCCTTTATGCCATGCCGTTTTTCTTCATGACGGACTTTATATCGGGGAATACCGAAATGCTGAAAAAAGCGAATATCGCGATCGACGATAAAACCTGGACTTGGGATACGTTCAAGGACATTTCCAAAAAGCTGAAGGAGCATGCCGGCACCGATTATTATGCGTTCGTCAACATGTTTCCCGAGCAATTGCTGCACGACTATATCTCAGCGAACTACGCGGACCTTGTCCGGGACGGCAAGGCGAACTTCGACTCGGAGCCGTTCCGCACGATGATGAAGCAAATTAAGGCGATGTACGACGAGGGCGTTCTGCAAGCCGAATTTACGTACGATTACAGCAAAGGCTTATTTTCCAAAAGCGGCTTCTTCAGCGTCGAGCAAGCTTTGACCGAATCGCTTCGCGATAACGCGTTATTTTTCAATGCCCCTAGCGCAAGCGGACAAACGCAGGGCGGTCAGTTCAAAGCCTTTTTCAATCTCGGCATTAATAGCAAATCCAAGGTTCAAACGGAAGCATGGGAATTCGTCAAGTTTTTGCTGTCCGACGAAGTGCAAAGTTCTCCCGAATTGCAATATATTCCGGTAAACAAGAGCGTAGCGGAGAAGAAGCTCCAGGAGGCCGGACAAAAAATAATCGGCGGTACGCTTCCGGTGCCGAAGGGCAAAACCGACAAGAGCTCCGTGGAAGAACGCATGGAAACGATACGCAAGATGCTGAACGAGCCCGGAAAAAAAGCGGACAGCGACATGAAAGTCGCATCGATCGCCATGACTGAATTCCAGACGTTCATGAGCGGCCAGAAATCGGCGGAGGAAGTAAGCAAGCTTATTCAAAACCGCGTCAATACGTATTTGAACGAATAACCCCCGATGTCCAGCATGTTGCGCGATAAAATCCGCATGCTCAAACAGCATGAAGCCTACAGCTACAGGATCGCTTATTATTTGCTTGAAAACGAAGAAAACGCCGTACAAGCTGTTCGGCAAACGATGCTGACGCTGTTCCGACGCGACGATTTGCTCCATTTGACGGAGCCGGACAGAAAAAATATCGTGAAGTCCGCCACGATCCATCACAGCATGCTCAAGGTTAACGGGCCTGCGCCTTTATAAATGACGAGCGCTTATGCGGGTATAGTAAAAAGAAGCTCCTTTCGGCCTGAATAGCCTCAAGGAGCTTCTTTGCGTTACAGCGCTTTACGCCGCTGATACGAATGTGTGGCAAGAAACATAACGGCTGCAATCGCTGCCAGCAAGGCGCCCGACAAATACATGCCGCTTCCGCTCCAGGAGTCCTGGATCAAACCGCCTACATATCCGCCCGTCAAGCCGGCCAGTCCCAGGAAAACGGCGGACAATACGGATTGCCCGGTCGAGAGCAGCTCTCCCGGCACCAGACGAACCGTATACTGCACCGCTACGATCCAGAAAACGGCGAATGTAATCATATGGCTGGCCTGCAGGAACATAAGAATAAAGGGATCTTCAACAAGACCGAAGGCTGCCCAGCGTATGGCATACAAAATCGAAACGATCCCGAGCAGCGCCAGCTCGTGAAAGCGGTTTAAGTAACGCGTGAGAAACGCGAATGCCGGTATCTCGCTGAAGGCGGCAATCGACCAGGCGGCGCTGACCATCCACGCGCTGGCGTTAAGCTCGTTCATATGCAAGCCGAGCATAACGTCGTTCATCCGGTGCGGCACCATGATCAGGAAAATCATCAGCATATACCACAAAAACGGGCGATTGCGCATCAGCGTGCCGATCGCTTTAAGCGAAACGGGCGGCGCGCTTGATTTCTCATCCTTTTGCTTAAAGAGAAGCAGGAACGGGATCACCCATGCAGCCCAATACAAATATTTCATATTGCCGATGCCGCCGATAAATGGAAGAAGAAGTCCTGATGCGAGCGCCATACTGGAAAATCCGATCGATCCCCACAAGCGGATGGAGCCGTACGATACGCCGTGCGTATGCGTCGCTTTAATGTTTAAACTGTCAAGCAGCGGAATGGACGGAAGAATGAACAAGTAAACCAGCAAGGAGAAAATAAACGTAGACGAAAAGCCCGTCACCGCGAATAAACCGAAGCTGGCGACGAGACCGAGTATCCATAGCGGTAAAATGATTTTTTTGAGCGTTTGGAACCGGTCGCTTAAATAACCGAACAGCGGCTGGGCGAATACGGCCGCGAATGGACCGATCATCATGAACAGACCGACTTCTTGGCTTGAATATCCTTTCCCCACCAAGTAAAGAGGCAGCAAAGGATTTAGTATGGCGGTCGTTGCGTAATAGACGGCATTCAGCCCGCGCAGCACCGCAAGTTGGCTGTTCATCGGTTCCACTCTTTTCTGTAGTCTCGCATTGTCTACCTTATCCTATCAGAATTGAATGTTGCTGAGAAGACGGAACGTCCTCTTATTTCAAAAAAAATATACAATTTTCAGCAGCGAGGTTCTGCAATTTCGGACAAGCTTCGGCAAAAAGAGCCAAAAAGACCATGTGCGCCCCCCGGGTATTGTTCTATAATGAAGGTGCTGCGTGATATTCGTGCTTGATCGAATGATGATTTAGGCGGCATGAGAGAGAAACGGAGAGAACGGAGCGTCGACGGCATGGAAATGATTCTTGCTTTGCTTACTTTGATTTGGGGAAATTTAACCGGCGGTCATCCGGACTTGACGTTCGACCAATTCGTGCGGGCCGCCATTGAAGCGGAAAATCCGATCGTCCAAAATGCCGCTCCCGGCGGCAGCGAAACGAAGGATCCGGGCGATAAGCTGAAGCCTGTCAGTAAAATAGACCCGCAGCCCGATGCTCCCGTCGTAAAGGGCATTTACGCAACGGCCCACAGCGCCGGCGGGGCCAGGATGAATACGCTGCTGAAGCTGCTTGACGACACCGAACTGAACGCGATCGTCGTTGATATTAAAGACGATTGGGGCTCTATTACGTACGATACCGGCAATCCGGAATTAAACGCACTAGGCACGACGCAAAAGCTCATACCCGATATCGGAAAATTGATAAGCACGCTGAATGAGCATGACGTTTACCCGATCGCCAGGGTTGTCGTGTTTAAGGATACCGAGCTTGCGAAGAAAAAGCCGGAGCTGTCTTTTGTAAATCCCGACGGCACGTTGTGGAACAATGGCAAAAGTACGCCGGAGAGCTTCGTTAATCCGTACAGCAAGGAAGTTTGGGACTATAATATCGCCGTTGCGAAAGAGGCCGCCAAAGCCGGCTTTAAGGAAATTCAATTCGATTACGTCCGGTTCCCCGAAGGCTTTGAAAAACGCGCCGATACGCTGCAATATGCGAAAGACGAACGGACGCGAATCGAGGCGGTGGCCGAATTCGTCAAATATGCGCGCGAGCAGCTGACGCCCCTTGGCGTCCGGGTATCCGTCGACATATTCGGATATGCCGCTTCCGTTCCCGCTGCCGAAGGAATCGGCCAAGATTTCAATGCGATCTCGCAAAATGTCGACGTCATCGCCCCGATGATATACCCGAGTCATTATAGCACCGGATGGTTCGGCGTTTCGGTGCCGGACGCCCAGCCTTACAAAACGATACAAGGCGCATTGGCCGACACGCACAAAAAGCTGGAGCCGCTCGGAAGCCTGAAGCCGGTCATCCGTCCTTGGATTCAGGACTTTACCGCTTCATGGGTGAAAGGCTATATCAAGTACGGCAAACATGAAATCGAAGAGCAAATTCGCGCGCTGCAAGACAATGGCGTCGAGCAATTTTTATTATGGAATGCGGGCAACTCTTATACGCAAGGCGTCGATTATACGCCGGAATAGCCGTAGCCGGAATACGGCGAACATAATTATCGGCACTCATAACATAATGTAAAAAAACCTGGCGGAGGATCGCGGATCCCTGCCAGGTTTTTTGCTGCTGTGTGGAACTGCTTGCGGCCAGGGGAGGCGCCCTGCTGCGTCGTTATTGCTCCTTGTCGTGCGCACAGCCTGCTGATGCGTATAACGATACGATCGCATTCGCTTCGGCATATAGTTCATTGCGCAGCTCGGCAGGCGAAACGACTTCGACGCTCCTGCCATAGCCGAGCAATATTTCGCAGGCCGATTGTATCGTATGAAACTCGACATCCGCTTCGATGAAGCCCTCCTTAGCAGGATAAGTCTCGAGGAATCGGACGTAGCGCTGCTTGGCGAGCCGTTCCGCTTCTTTTTCGCGTATTTTGATCTTAGCCGAAAATCGGGGCAAGCTTGCTTTGAACTGCTCGGTCGATTTCTCCCAATATGCCGCCAAGTCGAACGGCTCGGGCCGATCGAACGGGCTGTCCAGCATACGGGCGCTCTGCAGGCGCGAAATCCGGTATGTGCGAAGTTCGCCTTCGGCCGTTGCTACAAGATACCAAATGCCGCTTTTGGCAACGAGACCGAGCGGCTCGACGACGCGCTCCACCGTTTCTTCCCCGCGCGGATAAAGCATGTGAAGCTGCTTTTCTTCCCAAATCGCCTCCTGCACGACGGACAGCAAAGGAAAACGTTCGTTGGACTGATGCCATCCGGCACCGTCTATGTGAATGCGCTGACGCACGGTTTCCGCATCTTGGCGAAAGGCTGACGGGAACGCCGCAAGCAGCTTCTGAACCGCGTTCTCGAATACGCCGCGCATGCCCAAATCGGCTATGATCCGGGAAGGCTGAGCAAGCAGAAGCGATTGCATTTCATCGGATTTCATCCCTGTCAGACTGGTACGGTAGCCTTCGGTTAACGACCATCCCCCGCTGGTGCCGCGCTCGGCGATGACCGGAATACCCGCAACGCTCAGCGCTTCCATATCGCGATGAATCGTCCGCGCGGACACCTCCAGCTTTTCCGCAAGGTCTTTGGCCGTCATCCGTCCGTTATTTTGCAGCAGCAGCAATATGGAAATGAGTCTGTCCGCCCTCATCCGTCACAACCTTCCGCTAATCTTGCAGGCACGCAGCCCCCTTATTTTATCCCGCCTTACGCAGCGTAAGAGCCAGGTTGACGAAGTAGGCAAGCACTTTGTTTACACGTTCTTTGACTTTCTCGTTCTCGGGTTCGCCGTCCGGTGTGAACCCGCGGTTCTCGCCGCCTATGGAAATCCATTCGGGACAATTGACTCCATGCAAGTTTCGTACGATCGTTTGCAGATGAGTCAGCGGACTGACGCCTACCGCGCCGCCGGAGGAG
Organism: Paenibacillus contaminans; assembly: GCF_003285015.1. Lineage (GTDB taxonomy): Bacteria > Bacillota > Bacilli > Paenibacillales > NBRC-103111 > Paenibacillus_V > Paenibacillus_V contaminans. The sequence goes on from NZ_QMFB01000060.1 coordinate 11,074, forward strand.
CTAACTGCGAGCACCGCTTTGGAATCGAATTGGTCAAAGCCGAGAAAGTCGAGCGCATTTTTCAAAACGCCCGATACGCTTCCATGATAGTCCGGTGTGCTGAGAATCACGGCGTCCGCCCCGCCGACCGCTTGAATCAGCGCATGAACGTTCGGATCGGTCGTCACCCTGTTGCTCGGATCGAAAAAGGGCAGAGGTTTCTCATACAAGTCAAACAGCGTAACGTTTATTTCCTTCTCTTGTAGCACGGTTTCAATATATCGGCACAGCTTCGTGCTTGTGCTCTGCTCACGGTTGCTGCCTGTAACGATCGTAATTTTCATCGGCACAATTCCTTCCTGCAATATACTTTACATACATTTTAGTATGAAAAGTTTACCAAGTCAACCTAAAACCGTCACAAACTTTCGGTTCATCGTCTCCCTGCAAGCAAAATAAAAAGCCTCAAAGCGCCGTCGCATACGACAACGGCACCGATGAGGCTTGTTACCCTATTGCCGCCGATACCCAGCCGGCTGCAAATTATTGAGACAAACGAAGAGCAAGCTCGTATAGCTCCGTGTTGAACGGCTTTTTGGTATTGACTACCGTATCGATATCGGTCGTTACCAGTTCCCCGTTCAGCTTGCCGCAAGCTTTGCCCGATTCTCCCGCGATCAACCGGCGTACCGCAAAATCGCCCAAGCTGCTCGCCAAAATACGGTCGTTGTGAGTCGGCGTTCCGCCGCGCTGAATATGGCCGAGCACCGTAACGCGCGGCTCCATGCCGTTGCGCTCGTGGATTTGTTTGGCAATGTCTTCGCCTTTGCCGACGCCTTCCGCTACGACGATGATACTATGGCGTTTGCCGGCATCGAAATTCGCTTTCATGCGCGCCGCAATCTCGTCGATGCTGAACGGCACCTCCGGCACCATGATCGCTTCCGCGCCGCTTGCAAGACCGGCGTACAAGGCGATGTCTCCGCAATGCCGGCCCATTACTTCAACGACGGAGGAGCGTTCATGCGACGACATCGTATCGCGCAGCTTGTTGATCGCATCCACCACAATGCTGACCGCCGTATCGAAGCCGATCGTAAAATCGGTATACGGAATGTCGTTGTCGATCGTGCCCGGAAGCCCCATCGTTTTGATGCCGAGCTTGCTCAGCTTGTTCGCGCCTTGATACGATCCGTCTCCGCCGATTACGACAAGGCCGTCGATTCCATGCTTGCGCAAATTGTCGGCCGCGAGCTTCTGACCCTCTTCCGTCTTGAACTCCAAGCAGCGGGCCGTTTGCAAAATCGTGCCGCCGCGCTGAATGATGTCGCCCACGCTGCGCAAATCCATTTCCCGAATATCGTCATGAATAAGTCCGTAATAGCCGCGTTGAACGCCGAATACCTTCAAGCCGTGAAAAAGCCCGCTCCGCACGACGGAACGAACGGCTGCGTTCATCCCTTGCGAATCCCCGCCGCTAGTCAATACCCCAATCGATTTAATGGACATAATCAGTTTCCTCCTCTTTAGTAACCCCCGCAATTCGTCAGGACCGCCGACGAATCCATACGCTGTTTACCCAGAAAAAAAGCCGGGTAATCGGACTGTTTTTCATCAGCAGGCGGGATACGCGTTTGACTTCCAGCTGCTTGCTCACCTTCGGATCGGATAAATAAAGCGCAAGCAGCCCTTCTATGATCATCCGGTGAAACGCAGGCGCCTTCAAATGCGAAACGCGCTGCCGCGCCTGAAGCACGATTTCGGCGATCCGTTGTACGGCCGTATCGAACCCATCGTAATAAAAACAGAAATTCAAGTCTCCGCCCTGACGGTCTTCGTCTTGGTCGATTAAATAATCGAGCAGTATATGCAAGCCGCACACATAAGGAAAATACGCTTCGCGAATACGGGCGATTTCCTCGCGCGTAAGCTGCGGATCGCATGCGGCCAGGAACAGCATGAACATGCCCAGCGTCGAACCAGTCGCCGCCGCAAACTCGTTCCAGCCGAGCGCCGGATAACGGGCCTCATGCGGCTTCCACCAATTCAACAGCTCGTTTTCCCGCAAATCATGACGAATATGCTTGTATACCTGGAGATCGCAATAAAGGCCGACCAAATCACGAACCTCGTCCGCAACCAGCGAATAGGACGGCAATTGTCTGACGGCCGCTTGGCAAGTTAGGACAAGGCGATTCAGATAGCCGCCATCCTCCTTCTCGCTATGGAAAGCATAATAGTCATGAAGCGGCCCCCCGGGATCGACGGCATCCAGCATGGATTGATGCAAACGCCGAAAATCTTCGGGGTCGAGCGACGTGCTGCGGTCGCACAGGTTGTCCAAATAATCGCTGATCGTCTGAAAGGCGACGATAAGCGGGATCAACACCTGCCGCATCGGCAAATGAGCAGCCGCATAAACTGCACCGCCCTGACAGTGGAATTTTTTCGACGTCATGCTGTTAAGCGCCTGCTTGCGCAGTTCCCCGTCGGGTATGTTTTCTGCGATTTCGCGCCATTCCTGCAAACTCCTATTTACTTCCGGCAAAACGTACCGGTAGACCCGATGCATCAGCAATATAGGGTTTTGTGGAACCTGACCGACAGGCTCCGAACCATTCAGTCGATTCAAAAAGCGTTCCTCCACATTATGGCATGTTGCATGCTTCAAAAAACTCCGCGACCCGCTGAAATCCGAAAAGACGGACAACGCCCGAACCTGAGTCCGGTCGTTTTCCGCCTCCGCAGGATTACATGTGCATGCGGGAGGTCATTTCCTGGTTGGCCCGGTACCATAGATGAAGATCATTTATCGTACTGGCCATTTCGGCGATCTCCCAATTAAGCGCGCAGGATATGACGAAGTTTTCTTCCACGTTCAAATGCTCCTGCTTACGAATGATGACCCGCTCGATTTCTTTGATCCGGTCCGGAATACGCCCGCGAATGAGCTCCCATTCCATGAGTATTTCACCGCGAGCCGCCTCCGAATACTGATCCCATTCCATCGCCAGCTCAGGAACCGGAATACCCAGTCTTTCGTCGAAAACAAACTCCGCTCTCATCGTATGCGCTCCCTTCGAAGTCCTTTGCCCTTACAGCTTCCATATCATTTTATAAATGTACCACAATTCGGGCAAGTCCCGCCAGTAGCATCGGTTCATTCGTCTTAAATTCGTCTCTTACGATAATGGTTACTTGTCTTTCTCTACGATCGAGAAAACGACGGCTTGTCCGTCCGGCACGACGTTCGTTTCCACGGAAAACTTGCCGATCTGCACGGTGCCGTTTTCTACATCCTTGCCGTTTTGCAGCGTTCCATACACATCCGCAAAATGCTGTTGGAACGTTGCCGCATCACTGGCGAATAAGAAATTGACGAATGTCCGGATCGTTTCTTCATTTCGTGCAAGCACGCCATTCTCCAAGCTGACCGTAATTCCGTATGTACGGTAGGCCGGCTCGAGCCAAATGGCCGCTTCCTCATATGTGCCTTCTCCCGCAGCCCGCTTCAGAAACTTCGCCTTCATGTCCGCGTCCTTAAACAGCCGCAGCGTCGTTTCCTCCAAATCATAGTTCGTTCCGCGAAGCATGCCGGCCTGCTGCATAATTTCGTATGCCCGATACATCGTTTCGCTTGGGAACATCAGCCGTTTGTAGCTGCCGTCCTTGGTCGGCACGATGCGGTCATATTTCCCTTCGATGCCGTTTACAGATACCCGTTTGTTTTTGTCCACGAGACGCTCCAGAATCGTCAGCGATTCCGCGCGCGTCACGACCCGCGAAACACCGAAATATCCGTTCGGATACCCTTCCATAATGCCTTTGGCAAACGTTTCTGCAATAAACTTTTGCTGCCTTGCCGTAGCGCTCTGCAAATCGCCGATCGACGCGGCGGCGTTCAAGCTGAACGTTTCATCCTCCAAATACTCGGTTTCTTTAAGCGTGTAATAAACGATTTCCGCTACATCCTCCCGTTTGAGCTTGGCTTTAAAATCCGGGAACTGGTTTTTGCCGATCAAATTCAAGCCCCCGGCCAAATCGATGTAAGGCTTCGCCCAGTAACCGACCATGCTTGGCTTAAAGCTGAAATCGCGAAAATCCTGCTCCAGCACGTTGCGGTTCGCAGGGCTGAGCGACTGGATGAACGCATTCGTCCAGCGGCGTTCGCCGTTAGGAAATTGCTGAGTAAACGAAAGCAGCAATATTTTTACGAATTGATCTGCGGCAACCGGCTCGTCGGGCCGGAACGTACCGTCAGGAAAGCCGTCCAGAATGCCTTGATCATACAACCGGTAAATCGTTTGCTCCGCCCAATGTCCCTTGACATCGCTAAACTTGGCTTCGCTTTGCTGCGCTCTCGCGCTGTGGCTCCCGGCGATCAGCACCACCGCTGCCGTTAATGCCAAAAAGATCCCCTTGCTTGCTTTTAACCCTTTGCCTACGTTCCAACGTCCCACTGATTAACCCCTCGCTTTATCATTCTTCGGATCACATACAAGCATAAACGCAAACCCGCTTCGGCCGTAATACGCCTGCAGCCCCATTTTTTGCTCCCCCGCGGGGTGGCAACGTGGTATACTTATGTATCGCCGCAAAGTGGAGCGAAACTTCCGTGACGAAGGAATACGAGGATAAACGTCTACAGACGTCTTTGACGCTGGCGTTTACCGAGATTTAGAACCGCTTCCACGATATAACGGAACCCGAACGGCAATCAACGTGAATTCGAACGGATAAGGAGCCTGCAGCATGGCAACTGACAGCAACAACACACAATCGCCTACCGATGAACGGGCCGTTTCCTACCCGAAGCTATTCGCCTTTTTCATTCCGCTCGGTTTATCGGCCAGCCTTGTGACGATTTCCCACGTCATCATTAATAGTACGCTTGCCCGTTCCGCCCAGCCTGAGCTCATCATTGCAAGCTATGCCGTGGCGATGAGTCTGATCGGCCTTGCGGAGCGTCCCGCCGTCCTGCTCCGGCAAACCTGCTCGGCGCTCGTACGCGACCGCCGCTCGTTCCGCGCCATGTCGGCAATAGCGTGGTACGTTTTTTTATGCATATTCGCATACGGCATTCTCATCTCGTACACGCCGATCGGGAATTGGGTATTTGCGAATTTTTTCGGCGTTGAGGACGAGCAGCTGAGCGCAGTCATCGACGTATACCGCATTTTGATGTACGTCAGCATCTTCTCCGGCTTGCGCTGCCTCTACCACGGCCTGATCATTTATAACCGCCGGACGACATGGCTGACGATCGGGATGGTCATCCGGCTCCTCGTCATGTACGCGATCGCACAGTATTACTTAATGACGGATCAAGTGACCAGCGGACGCGTCGGAGCCGTTATTTTTCTTGCCGGCATGATGATCGAGTGTCTCGTCAGCGTACTTGAGGGCCGATCGCTGCTGCGCAAAAAAATACCCGAGGAACTTGAGGAGCATCCGGTGAAACGGCAGCGGGACGTATTTTCTTTTTACCGTCCGCTTCTCTATTCTTCGTTCATCGCTGTCATTATCGGACCGTCCATAACAGCCGTTCTCGGCAAAACGGATCAAATGGAGCTGTCTATCGCATCCTTTGCGATCGCGGGCAGTTTGACGCAGCTTGTACAAAGTTTCTTTTCCTATATCCATCAAATTGTGTTAAACTTTTACCGGATTGATCAGACCCGGGTGTTTCGTTTCACTTTGTTTATGGCCTTCATTCCTACGCTGCTAATAGGTCTGCTCTCCTATACGCCGGCAGGTCCGCTCTTCCTCCAGCATGTGATGGGTGTGAACGAGCAGCTGCTGCATGCGAGCTTGCAGACGCTGCGCATTTTTATGATCATGACTTTGCTGTTCCCTTGGCTCGATTACTGCAACGGCATACTCATGCTTAAAGGTCAGACCAAGGTGATGGTCTGGTCGCAAGCGGCCAACGTCACCGTTACGGTTTCGACGCTTCTCATATGCATCACGGCAACACCCGGCTGGAACGCCATGATCGGCGCGCTGGCCCAATCGCTCGGGTTCGCAGGCGAGCTGGCCGTCGTACTCGTTCTCTTAAGGCACATGTCGGACGATGCGACGCGAATCGGCCCGTTCAAACGGCGTGAAAGCGCCGGCGCATAAGCTAGACCAACCAAGAAGGAATGACGTTCATGCAGCTTCCCAATGAAAGACCCGCTGACGGAACTACGCGTTTCTTCGGCTTCAAACAAGAAACTCGCGTCAAAATGTTTACTTTCTCGTTCTACACGACGTTGGCGATCATCGTTTCTTTTTTGCCCTCATATTTCGCATCGCTCGGTTACAGCAAGGTGCAGATCGGACTTATTTATTCGTTCGGGCCGCTGGTTGGCATTATCGCTAATTTGACATGGGGGATTTTGAGCGATAAGCTGCAAACAATTAAGAAAACGATCGCCGCGGTGCTGATCGGCCAATTGCTCATGGCATTGATGCTCTTTCAGACATCCGCCTACCCGTTCGTGCTTGCAATTATGATCGGCTTTTACTTTTTCCAGTCGCCGCTTAGCGGCTTGAACGACAGCCAGCTGCTGCTCACCGTCAAAGAAACCGGCAAAAGCTACGCCTCTTTCCGCGTATGGGGATCGCTCGGTTTCGCGCTCGCTGCAGTCCTCTTCGGCAGAGTAATCGAGACGCAAGGCGAAGGGGCCGTCGGCCCTCTCGTGCTGGTTACGCTCGCCGTCTCCTTGCTGCTGTGCCTGACGCTCCGGGATTTACGCAAAGGCTCCCAAGCAAGCGTAAGCTTCAAAAATGCTTACGGCATCATCATGAAGCGTCCGTTTGTCATTTTCTTGTTGTTCGTCCTGCTGCTCTCATTCGCGGCCAGAACGAACGATTTTTTTCTTTCGCTCCACCTTCACGAGTTGGGAGCGGACCCCGTTCTAATTGGAGCCGCTTGGATGGCTTCCGCGCTCAGCGAAATTCCGATGTTTTATTTGCTCAGCAGGTACGGGCACAAGTTCCGCGAGCTGCCGCTGCTGGCGATCGCCGCATTCGCCTACGCCCTTCGCTTCTTTCTCGTCAGCATGCTTGACGATCCGGTGCTCGTGCTGGCTACTCAGCTGCTGCACAGCGTATCGTACGGCATCTTCCTCGTCACGGCGATGCGGTATATGCTAACGCTCATCCCTGATGAATACCGGGCGACCGGACAAGCTCTATTTAATGTGACATGGGGAGGCGTATCCGGCTTGCTTACCGGCGCTTTCGGCGGTACGCTATTCGAAGTATGGGGCGGACAGACGCTCTTCCGTTTTGCTGCTTTTAGCGCCTTGCTTGCATGTGCGGGATTTTTCGCCGTATCGCTGAAGAACCGCGAATCGTAAGACATCGAAAGGGGCTTTGCGCATGTTGCCGCATTTTGTTACACTTCATTCCGGGGCCTTGAACCGGCGTATCAACTGCGCCGTCTATTTGCCGGCCGATTACGAGACGTCCCCGGACAAGCGGTATCCGACAGTATATCTGCTTCACGGCCTTGGCGGCAGCGAGCTGGATTGGCATTTTAAAGGGAACGCTGCGGAAACCATAGCCTATTTGACAAGAAACGGCGAACTAACCGACTCGATCATAGTCATGCCAAGCGACGGAGGATATGACCGAGGCACGTTTTATTTGGATTGGTATGACGGCAGCGGCAATTTCGGCCAATATTTCATCCACGATCTCGTCCCGTTCATCGACCGCAGGTTCCGCACGTTCGCCGACCGCGAGCACCGCGGAATCGCCGGCTTGTCGATGGGGGGCTTCGGCGCTTTCCTTCTCGCCCTGCGTAACTCCGAGCTGTTCGGGGCGGCCGCCAGCATATCCGGCGCTCTGGCGCTTATGCCCGATTACGATGCGATGGCGCTGACGCCCGCCTGGCATCCGTCGAACAGCGCAAGGCTAGTCGGACCGCTCGACGGACCGTACAGCGAAGCGCATAATCTGGCGGCCTTGGCAGTCAAGGCGCTTGCCGGCGCAAACTATCCCGCCTTATATTTCGACTGCGGCACGGAGGATTACTTGTACGCCGCGAACAAATGGTTCAAAAGCGAGCTGGATAAGTGCGCTTACCCGCACCGGTTCGAATCGTTTTCCGGGGAGCATGATTGGCATTATTTTTCGACCCACCTGGAGAAGGCGCTGTGTTTCATAAACGCTTTCTTCACTGGACGCCGGGACGACTGAGCCTCACGTTCCGACAGGACGATAAATCGGCTCTGAGATTCTCTATTTTTTTGACAATTCCGCACATCGCAAAAGGAGATTATTTCTATGAATTACGACGCATTCAAATCCATCGTCCTCGGACGCCGCAGCATTCGCAAATTTACGGAGGAATCGATATCCGTGGAAGATATCCGCGAGCTGATCGACTGCGCGCGCTTCGCGCCAAGCGATACGAACTCGCAAACCTGGCAGTTTATCGCCGTAACGAACCGCGACAAAATCAAGGAGATCGAGCAATTTACATGGGAAGAGCTGCGCTCCCGCGCCGAAGACGCCGAGAAACGCGGACTGGAACGCGAAGCGAGACTGCTGGTCAGATCGTTCGGCCCTTATGCAACGGCGTTCGCCGACGCTCCGGTATTGATCGTTTGTCTGGCGACACCGTATAACTCCAAGTTCCGCGAAAAAATATTCGAGCCGATCGCGCTTGTACCCGATCATGTTTGGGACGAGGAAGGCATCAAGAGCAGCTGCCTCGCTTCGCAAAACCTGATGCTTGCCGCACACGCGAAGGGGCTTGCCACCTGTCCGATGACCGGACCGGTATTGCTTGCCTCGGATCGTTTGCGCGCTTATTTGGACGTACCGGCGGAATGCCAAATCAACATGGTTATCGCTCTCGGCCACCCTGCGGAAACGCCGGGCCAGCTGGCTCGCAAACCGGTTGACGAAATATTGACGATCGTAGACTAGGCGGTGAGGCTTGGATGGATTTCATTCTCGATATTATAGAGACGAAGATCGAGCTATTCGAAGCCTACGATCTTGCCGCGCTGGAGAAAAAAATCGAAGAGCAAATCGAGATCAACAAAGCGCTGATGCTTGACGTTCACAAGGTTGAGCACCAAGTAACATTCAATCCCGTCCTTAACAAAATGCTGTATACGGCGCTTATTCATTTTAAAGCGAAGTCGCTAAAGTAAGGGAAAGTCCGGCGGATATCCGCCGGACTTTTTTTAAAGTGCTCTCGAAATTCACCTCTCGCGAAGGTATACTAAGTGCAGAAAGGAGCGCTGAGCGATGCCTCATGTATATATGATCTCGGATCATCATTTCGGCCATAAAAACATTATAGACTTCGAATCGCGGCCCTTCGGCGATGTCGGGGAAATGACGGAATCGATGATCGATAAATGGAATGCGGTCGTCGGCAAAGAGGACAGCGTATTTCATCTGGGGGACTTCTCGTTTTTGAATATGGAGAAAACAAGCGCGATTATGGCCAGACTGAACGGGTACAAAACGTTGATTATGGGCAATCACGACCGCGGAAGGTCGAAGCGCTGGTGGCTCGAGGCCGGCTTCGACGAGGTGAGCGAGCATCCGATCGTTTACGGCGGCTTCTTTTTCCTCTCCCACGAACCGATGTATATGAACAAACATATGCCCTATGTCAACATACACGGCCACATTCACGGCCAGAAATATGAAGGCAATCAATATGTCAATGTCAGCGTCGAGCATTGGGATTACACGCCGGTCTTGTTTGAGGATATTAAAAAGCTGGTCGTTCCGAGCGAAGAGCAGTAAACGAAGGCCATGCCAAGTTCGAGCCGCTCACGGCAGCCGGAACCGGTCGACATGCTCCAACAAGCCGGCTTCCAGCAAAATCTCCTTCTGCCTCGGTCCGATCAGATCGAAGTGCGGAAAAGGCGGACGGTTATGAATATACCGGGGATTCAGGCCGTTCCGCTCGCACCATGCCGACAGAACGCCGAGATCGGCACAGCCCACTTTCGTAACCGTCTTAACGCCGGGGAAACGCGGGTCCAGCCAATAATGGGTCAAATAGGCGATTTCGCCTTTCGATACCGTCGCCTTCCATAACGCAAGCTCTTCTCTTGTAATGCCGAACGCCACTGCTATTCCTCCTCGTGCTGTCACTCCAGTCTTCAAACCATTATAACATCCCGGCCGAAAAGCCCAAAAAGGACCCATGTCCGGATGGGCCCCTCAGGATTGTATGAGATTATTCCGCTTCCGATTTCTTCGCGTCCGACTCCGCCCTTACACGATCAAGCTCTTTTTGTCCCCGCTCTTGAAACGAACGAAGCGCATCCTCCACCGATTTGGTGCCGTCGATAATCGCTTTCGTTTCTTCGGAGCGAATCTTATCGTAGGCGTTATAAAAGCCGGACGGCGCTTTTAATATTCCCAAACCGGGATCCCCCTTGCTCGGCATCAGCTTGTAGAAAGGTTCCAAGCTAACTCCTTCCGGCGCTTTGTTATAAGCGGTTCGCGAAAGAAGAGCGCTGGGAATGGAGATCCGCGTCTTCGTCTTTGCGTAATACTCCGAATATCGCTCGCTGTTCCAATATTTCAGAAGCTGCCAGGCCGCTCTGACATTGGGGGACTTGGCGTTAATGGCTAAAATCCGCACGGACGTGTAATACGGCGATTCGTTCGGCGACCGCGGGTCGACCGGAACGGTTACCATCCCCCACTGGAACGGCTTGAGATTGCTGTCCTTCATTATGCTCAGGTTCTGAATCGTCGCATTGTTTTGTATCGACATGGCCGCTTTGCCCGCCTCGAATAAACCGACGAAGCTTCTCCTCGTGGGCGTCGTGAATTCGAAAGACTCCGACTTAAGCGAACTGGATATATAACCTGCATTTTTGGCTTCGATCGTCTTAGTCCATAGGCTTCGGTATGCATCGCTGTCTACCGTCATCTTTTTCCCATGCTGATCGACTACAGCAATGCCGTGAATGGCTGCCAACTGGTCTACGAAATATGTCGTGTTGCCCGCATCGAAGCCATAGACGCGTTCGTTATTTCCGCCGGATACGGGGAACTTCTTCGCCAGCTCGAACAGCTCGTCCCATGTCATTTGATCCTTCGGATATGGGACTTGAAACTTGTCGAACAAATCCTTGTTGTAGAAAAGAGCGGAGCTGTTGAACATCGGTGCCAGTCCGAACAGCTTGCCGCCGCCTTTGCTGCGTATCTCCTCTACGGTTCCGGCGTGGATGTTCTCGATATCGAATTTGTCCTGTTTAATCAGCGGATCGAGATCGTACAAGAGTCCTCTTTCCGCATATAGGGATAGCTCTCGAGCGCCCAGCATAAAAATATCCGGCTTTTGTTTTTCAATATCTTTAAAAAGCGTTTCGAAAGGATCCGTATCAGGTTCGGCTTGGCCGCTCGCATTTTCGGTAAACGTCAGCTCGATATTGGGGAATTCCACCAAATAGGAGCTGCCGACATTATAGATGAAATTGCGTTCGTTCATCCAGCCGTACATTTTGAGGCTTGCCTGTTCATCTTCCGCAAGCGGCTTGACTAGCTGCTTCACACTCGGTTTGGCACCACCGCTGCCAAAACAGCCCGCAAGCAAAGGGATCGTCAGCATAATCGCAATCGAACCGTTAATCCAGCGTTTCATTTGCTGCCACCTCCCGATGTTGCGCCCGCGCTTAACTTCGCTTGATCAAGCGCCAGCTGCCCTTTCCTTTGCAGCTCTTCCAAAGCTTCGCCGACGGTTTGTGAGCCGTCCAGAGCCGCTTTGGCAGCGCCGCCCGCCAATGAATGAAAGCTGATGGAGAAAGCGGCAGGCACATTGTCGGGAGATACGGCTTGAACGGCGGTTCTGCCAGGCTTCAGCTTGATAAAAGCCTCCAGACTGCGCCCGTCTTTTTCCCTCACAGCGCTCATATTGCCTAACAAACGGAAGGACGACGATTTCGTAAACACCTTGGTAAAAGCATCGCTGTTCACGTATTGGATGATTTCCCACGCCGCCTGCTTATTGGGCGCTTTGGCATTGATCGCGAAGATGTCTTGGGCATAGAAGGAATTCGACTCGCCCGGACGATTTCCGTCGACCGGCTCCGTTACGAGCTCCCAGTCGAACGATTTAAACCCGCTGCTTTTATAGGAGGCAAACTGATCGAGTGAATAAGGCTGAACAATCGTCATGGCAGCCTGTCCGATCATGAACTTATCTCTCATCTGACTGTCCTTTAATGTACTCCCCGGTGCCGGCATGTCATTTTCCGGTGCCAAATAGATCGTACCTGCACGGTACGCATCGATAACCAGCTCCCAGCTTCGTTTCCATTCCTCCGTTTGAACAGTTACTCTGCTTCCTTCCGGATCGGTCACTCTTTGCCCAGCAAGCCCCCCTATTCGTCCAATAAGATCGTAAGGTGTCGGCGAATTGCTGTAGATGCCGTAAATCCGGTTTTCTCCCTCTCCGTTCGCCGGAAACCGCTTGGCAAGCGCGATGACTTCCTCCCACGTCATGCCGTCCTTCGGATACGGAATCTGCTCCCGATCGAATAAATCCTTGTTGTACATTAGTGCCGAGCTGCCAAAGGAGTGAGCCAATCCGTACAGCTTGCCGCTTCCCATGTGCCTGACGGTGTCGACGACAGCGGGATGCATGCTTTCGATGTCGAATTTATCCTGCTTAATAAGCGGCTCCAAATCAAGCAGCCGCCCGTCCTTGACCCACTGCGCAAAGGTCATGCTGCCGAACAATAAATCCGGCTTCTCCTCATCGATTATTCGATTCGCTTCTTTGCGGAGCTCCTCCGGATCCATTCCAGGACCTACAGCCGGTCCCACGACCTCCAGATCCATGTCCGGATAATTCGCGACCAGTATGCTGCCGAAATCGTCCATGAACGAATCCTTGAATTCGGCATAAACCTTAATTTTCCCTTCGACCGCCGTTTTGGCTTTGGCCTTTTTGACGGTCTTGCCGTCTGCGCCGGAATCCCCCCCGATACCTAAGCAGCCGCTAATGCTTGCCGCGAGCAGCGATGCGCATCCGAGCGCCATCCACTTTTTAATCATTTCTACGCCTCCGCCTGTCCTACATTCTATATTTTTCCAAACATTGAATAGACAAAGGATTCATGAGAAATGTTTCCTTTATTGGAAAAAAGCCTGAAGGGAACTAACGACAACTAGAGCCGCTACCACAGATATGGTTTCTGGTAGACGCAAAAAAACGGCTGAGCATCGTATAATGCCCAGCCGTCCCTATTTCCGTACGTATTAGCACCTTGCCGCTACATGTTGTCTTCGTCGATTTCGAAATTGGCGAAAACGTCTTACCGCAACGTAAATTTCCCGGGACAGCTTGACGAATTGGTTGTCTTTCGCCTTCGCCGTAAAATCTGTCAAATTGTTCGTGAGCGCCTGTCGAACAAACCGCAAAAAAAGCAGCCCTTCCCTTGCGGGGGCAGCTGCTTTGCGGTTTGTGCACTATTTATAAGTGTAGCGTGATCTTATAATTTAATGACGTTTGCCGCTTGAGGTCCACGGTTTCCTTGAGTGATGTCAAACTCAACTTGTTGACCTTCTTCAAGAGTTTTGAACCCGTCGCCTTGGATCGCCGAGAAGTGTACGAATACGTCGTCTCCACCCTCAACTTGGATAAAGCCGTAACCTTTTTCTGCGTTAAACCACTTAACTGTACCTTTCAAGTAAACAACCTCCTAAAAATATCGCCTTAGTGGCGAATGGTTACATTATATCACTATTCAGAAATTGAAATCAAGTTACAAAATTATTTTCGCACACCCAGAAACTGCCTGGATTTGGGGATAAATGGTAGTTTCGACTCGTAAAAATGGATCGTAAAACCGTCCCTGCAAAGGTCGTCAAGCAGCTCCGGAAGCTGTTCGAACGGCCTCCATTTCAAGTCGATCAGCGGGTAAATGCGCACCTCTCCGCCTGGTCTGCAAACGCGCGCAAGCTCGCGGATCGCCTGCAGATGAAAATCGTAGCCGAACTGCTCCGCATACAGGAATAAAAAATGACTGCAAAGCACCGTCGCAAAGCTGTCGTCCGCAAACGGCAGACGGGGTAGTCTCCCGGCGGTATACCGCCCCTCGGCAAGCCATACATCATAATCTTGCAAAAACAGCTCGAGCGACCGCTCCCGGTTGTCCCGGTGCTTGTTTAGATCGCCGTAATACGTCCAATCGAACTTCCCGGTCAATCCGGCCAGCTTCGCGGTAGACGTCTCGATTTCCTTCCGTCCGTGCTCCGCGATCTTTTCCTTGGACAAGTCATATAACGGATCCGCGGCCACCGCCCGTATCCCCCGTTCATTGGCCGACGCCACGAACGACGAAGCGCCCGCACCGACGTCCAATACGGGACCTTCCTTCAGCTTATCTTCATCCAGTGCAAACATGAGGACATACTCTTCGAACGAACG
>NZ_QMFB01000061.1 GCF_003285015.1 Paenibacillus contaminans
ACCATCTTTTGTTAACCGCCTAGATGCTAGGCTTTTTTCAAGTGTCCTTGACAAAGGGTCCAGATCAAAAAGATCGGCGGCTTTTTTTGCATTCGGCAGACGTGTAAGATGCAACCGTCGGTTATGCCTATAATTCGGCGAATCGAGCTTCAATAAACAATCGCACATCATCCATCGGGGAGTCGGCAGCGTGCCGGCTCTTTTTGCCGTTATGCGGCGGGGTGGTCGCTTTTCTGGAAGCTTCACTTATTTTTCAGTTTTCCTAAAAACGATGAAGCTGTCAAAATAGCAGCGATTTATTATGGAGCGATCGTTCCGTACACTTTGAGTATGCCGGGTCTCATACCCCTATCGACGAAAGGAAAGATGCTTAATGGCGAAACAATTGTCGAACCGCCGGGACCGCTGGGAAATTATCGGCCCTGGAGGGGGAGGCGGACAGTTCCTCCCGACGGTCAGTCCGCACGACCCGAACCTTGCGCTGATCGCATGCGATATGACAGGCGCCTACATTACACGGGACGGAGGGCGGTCCTGGAGACATTTTCACTTGCGGACGGTCGTCAGCTCCTTCCGCTTCGATCCGGTAAACCCGGATGTTATTTATGCCGGATCCTCGTCGGCCGGGCTGTTTCGTTCGGAAGACAAGGGAGAAACGTGGAGGCTTATATTTCCCGACCCGGATAAAGTGACGGATGAACGGATGGTGGGCGACCACTCCTCGAATATATGGGTTTCTTCGGATGCCGTATGGCCGGGCGCCGCCAAAATAACCGCCGTCCAAATTGACCGGGAGCAGACGAATCAACTTTACGTGGGTCTTCATATGCAGGGGAGCGAAGAGGAACGCCGCACGACGACGATTTATTTCTCCGTAGACCGGGGGAAAAGCTGGACGGAGCTGTTCAGGGCGAATGGCGCCGCAGTGCACGGCATCCATATCGATACGGACTCTCCGCGAGAGCGGCGCCGGCTGTACGTTTTTACGGATAGCGGCGTTTATACCGCCGATTCCGCATTTCGCGGAGGCGAGCCGGAAGCCGTTGCTTTGCCTCGGCAAGTCCGCGACATCCATCATGCGTGCGCGGCTCGGAATCCGACGACAGGCAATACGGTGTTTTTCTTTACGGCTGCAGCGGAGTGGGAGGAGCAGGTGCTTGTCTCGGGCGTCTGGAAATCGGATGACAAGGGCCAAAGCTGGAAGCCCGTCAATTCGGTCATCAGCCGAAACCACGCAAGTCCGGTAACCAGGCTTCTGCCGGAATTTACACTTCTGGGCGCTTCGGAGCTGGACAGCCGCACGCTTTATTTGGGTGCTGCGCAGTACCCGGAAATTGCGGAGGAAAGCGGTGCAGGGGCAATCATCGAGAGCTGGGGCTTCCTGAAAAGCGTAGATGAAGGCGAGTCGTGGGAGTGGGTGCTGAAGTCCGACAGTCATGTCACTGCGCCGAATTTGAAGGGAAGCTGGGTCGAAAACAACTATACGCCCTCGTGGAACGGAATCGGGCCGAAAGGAATCGCGCCGCTTGGCGTAGGCGTTCACGCTGCGGATCCGCGAATATGCTACGCGACGGACATGGGCTCCACGTACCGGACATTGGACGGAGGGGAAACGTGGGAGCAGGTGTACGCAGACGAGTATCCCGACGGCTCCGTATCGTCCCGCGGGTTGGACGTTACCACATGTTACGGCGTGCATTTCGATCCGTTCGACCGCAGCCATATCGCGATTTCCTATACGGACATCGGATGCTTCCATTCCTTGAACGGCGGCCGCACATGGCGCCATTCGATCGGCGGGATGACGCCGGCATGGGGAAACACCTGCTACTGGCTTGTATTCGATCCCGATGTCAGGGGGAGGGTATGGGGGGCATGGGGAAGCGCGCATGATTTGCCCCGTCCCAAAATGATGCGCTCCGGCCGATTCCGGCATTATGAGGGCGGCGTCGGCAAGTCGGACGACGGTCTCGTTTCGTGGCGCCGATCGAATGCGGGGATGCCGGAAAACAGCGTCACGACGTACCTCGCGCTGGATCCCTCGAGCCCCCCGGGCAACCGGACGCTTTATGCCGCCGTCTTCGACAAGGGCGTTTATAAATCGACGGACGACGGAAACACATGGACGCTCAAAAATAGCGGCATATCGGGAAATTTCAACGCTTGGCGCATCGTCATGCTGCCGGACTCCACCTTGTACTTGCTTGTTGCACGCGGATTGCGAAGGGGCAAAGCGGTCGACGGGGCTTTATACCGCTCTATAGACGGAGCCGAGAGCTGGGAGAGGCTCGATCTGCCGGATGGAGCCAATGCCCCTAACGATCTGGTTTTCGATCCTGGCAATCCGAAACGGATGGCACTCGCCTGCTGGCCGCGGACCATCGACGGAGAAGAGCGCGACGGCGGCGTGTATGCCACCGGGGACGGAGGGGCGAGCTGGCGTTCCATTTTTGACAGCTCCAAGCACGTGTACGGCATCGCAATCGACCCAAACCGGCCTTCCACGATGTTTATCAATACGTTCGACAACGGCGCATATCGCACGGATGACCGGGGAGAAACGTGGAAAAGGCTTAAAGGCTACAATTTCAAGTGGGGACATAGTCCGTTCATCGATCCGTACCGCGAAAACATGCTTTATTTGACGACCTTCGGCAGCAGCGTGTGGCACGGACCCGACCATGGGGACGACGAGGCATTCGAAGACATTTATCCGATCGGCGCCTTAAAGTAAGCCTACAACTGCATGAAAGGAGTGACTGCGGTGTCCGCTACCTCAATGCCGATCCGCCCTCCCGGGAAGCGGGAGCCGGAAGCCCGAAAGAAATTCGTTTGGGCCCGGCTCTGGAAGGAAAGATACGCATTTCTGCTGCTGCTTCCGGGACTCGTCTATTTTATCGTCTATAAGTACGTGCCGATGCTCGGCAATATTATCGCCTTTCAAGACTACAGTCCCTTTACGGGTTTTCTGAACAGCGAATGGGTCGGGCTCAAGCATTTCGCCAAAATATTCAAAGACCAAGAAGTCATACGCGTCCTGTGGAACACGCTGTTTCTGTCGTTCCTGCAAATTGCGATCGCGTTCCCGGTGCCGATTCTCTTCTCGCTGATGCTGAACGAGCTGAGAAACGAACGGTTCAAACGGGTCATCCAATCGATCATTTATTTGCCTCATTTTCTCTCTTGGGTCGTTGTTATCGGAATCGTTACGATTTTTCTGAAAACGGAGGGACTCGTCAACAAGCTGCTTCATCTTCTGTTCGGCATGGAGGCGATATCGTTCCTGCAGGAGCCCGGATGGTTTTTGCCTTTGATCGTGCTGGAGGGGATCTGGAAGGAGGCGGGATGGGGGACGATCATCTTCCTGGCGGCATTGGCCGGCGTCAACCCGAGCTTGTACGAAGCGGCTATCGTCGACGGCGCCAGCCGCTGGCGGCAAATATGGCATATTACGCTGCCGGCGATACGCGGAACGATCGTCATTCTGCTTATCCTGAGGCTCGGCCATGTATTGGATTCCGGCTTCGAGCAAATTTTTCTGATGCTGAATCCGTTTACCATGAAGGTGGGCAACGTGCTGGACACGTACGTGTATTTCAAAGGAATCCAGCAGGCCGACTTCAGCTTCGGCACCGCGGTAGGTTTATTCAAAGGGATTGTCGGTCTGGTTCTCATCGTGCTCGCCAACCGGCTGGCCAAAAAATTCGGCGAAGAAGGCGTCTTCTAGCGGAAGGGAGTTATCGTCATGGTTATTAAGAAAACGCTCTCGGAAAAGGTCGTGGATACGGCAAACGCCTTTCTGCTGGTTGTGATCGCGCTGGTCATGCTTTTTCCGTTCTATTACATCGTCGCGGTATCCTTCTCCTCCTACGAACAGTTTCTGCAATCCGAGCTCTTGCTCTGGCCGAAAACGTGGGTCGTCGATTCCTATCAATTCATTCTGAACTCCAAAGAGTTCATTCGCTCCTTGTGGGTGACCGTCTATGTGACCGTAATCGGAAGCTTGGTCAATTTGTTTATGACGTCTACGATGGCTTACGCCTTGACGCGTAACATTACCGGGCAGCGGTTCTTTTTGTTCCTTGTGCTTTTCACCTTCGTGTTCGGCGCGGGAATGATTCCGACCTACCTGATCGTCAAGGAAACCGGCCTTCTCGATACGTTCTGGGCGCTCATTATTCCGGGAGCCATCAGCTCCTTTAACTTGATCGTCATCCGCCAGTTTTTCCTGAACATTCCGGGCGAGCTGAACGAGGCGGCGCTTATTGACGGGGCGAACGAACTGCAAATTTTTGCGCGGATTATCGTGCCGTTATCGAGACCCGCGTTTGCGGCTTTCGGGCTGTTTTACGCGGTCGGCCATTGGAACACGTACTTTACGGCTATCCTATACCTCAATAATCCGGCCAAATGGACCGTTCAAGTCATCCTTCGGCAAATCGTTATATTAAACGACGCAACGAACGCCTTGGCTTCAGCCGCGCGGGACGCCGCTACATCGGGCCATCAGCCGCCGCCGGAAACGATCGGAATGGCTGCCATTTTGCTCGCTACGCTGCCGATTTTGATCATCTATCCGTTCCTGCAAAAACATTTCGCCAAGGGGGTGATGCTGGGCTCCGTGAAAGGCTGAGCGAGTGAGCTGGCAAGGGGAAACGGATGCCGGACCTGATGCGCCAGAAAGGCAAGGGGAATGCGGCGATGCCGGATCGACGAGCCGGGTGGGTGTAGGCCGGACGGGTAGGAACGGGATGCACTGCGGAAAACCGTTTAAACCAAGCAGGCACGGGAGTGCGGCGATGCCGGGCCGGGCGAGCTTAGACCAGACCGGGAAGCGCTGCAGAGAACCGGATTAGGAACGAGTGCTGGCTATGCGAGATGAAACTGGAAAGAAAGATGAAGAGGGTCCGGCAGGAATTGCAGGAAAGATTGCGAATGGTAACGGCATGGACATTTAATGAACCGGAGGGCTGCATATGAAACGGTTAGTATCGGGCATTCTTGCTGTAAGCTTGACAGGGGTATTGGCGGCATGCTCCAGCGATAACTCAAAAAAACCGGCCGAAAGCGCGGCAGCGGGGACGAACACGAATTCAAATACGAGCCCAAGTACGCCGGCCGCCGAGAATAAAAACAAAAAGCTGACGATTACATCCATAGCCGGCACGTGGTTCAGTCCGGTTCCTTCTCCGGACGGCGAAGGCGTCAAAAAAATCAACGAAAAGTTCAACATCGATTTCAAGCCGCAGTTTGTGCCTTACGACGAATACGAGAACAAGCTGCCGGTTGTCATGGCCGCCGGCGACATGCCCGATATGGTGGATATGGAATCGGCCAATGCCAATTTCGTGAAATGGGCGAAGCAAGGCGCTTTCCTTCCGTTGAACGATTACATCAACAAATACGAAACTTTGAAAGCGGTTCCCAAATACGTTTGGGACGCCGTTACGGTCGACGGGAAAATTTATGCGATTCCGCAATATTTTCCGCTTAAATACGGCAAGAAGCCCATTATCCGCAAAGACTGGCTGGACAATCTCGGCTTGAAAATGCCGACCAACTACGACGAGCTGAAGCAGGTCGCAATCGCCTTCACCAAGAACGATCCGGATAAAAACGGGAAGGACGACACGTACGGCATCGGCATGGCGAAGGATATGGTTTACGGCGCCTGGATGAACGTCGAAACCGATTTGGCCTGGTATCATAAGAACGATCAAGGCCAGCTCATACCGGGCAACATATCGAACGGCTACAAAAAACAAATTCAGCTGCTCGCCGACTTGTACAAGGAAGGGGCGATCCATAAAGACTGGGCGGTTTCCAAAATCGCCGACGTGCGCAAGGACTTTTTTGCCGGCAAATCGGGCATTTTTTACGAGCAGCCTTACGACTTCTCCGAATCGCGGTTTAAATCGCTCAAAGAGCTTCAGCCTACTGCGGACATTGTCGTGATTCCGCCGTTTAAGCAGGATGACGGCCAAACGGGATACGCGGCGCTTCCGGGTTATTATCAGATCGTCACGCTTAACGCAAAGCTGAAGGACGATCCGGATAAGGTGAACCGGATTTTGCAGATGGAGGATTACTTCAGAACGTATATCCCGGTCGATCAGCGCAACCCGCAAAACCCGGATTACGACTGGCAGCAGGGCGGGCAAGGCAAAGCGTACAACTGGGTGGACGGCGTCGCCGTTCCGATCGAGAATACGACGGATCTTCGTCCGACAACGTATGTTACCGACCGCTACTGGGCGCCTAACGACGAAGCGAACGAGCCGATCAAAATGGTGTCGCACGCGATGGCCAAAAACTTCGTGCAGTCCGCGTTCGATACGCTCAAAAATACGAAGTTTTATATCAATCCCGTAAACCGGATTCATTCTCCGGCGCGCGCCGCCAAGGAGTCGGAGCTGAACAAAATATTGATCGAGTACCAAACGAAGATGATCGTCGGCCAGGAACCGATCGCCAATTGGGATAAGATGGTCAACGAATATTTGAGCAAGGGCGGTAAAGAAGTGATCGACGAAGTGAATAAATTGCTGAAAGAATCGGGTATTTCCGGCGAATGGAATTAACCGTTCCGAGGGGGCGGAAGCCCCCTTTTGGAGTATCGGCAAGTATTGGTATGAACGTTTATTTATCCGAATCGTTGCTGTAGTCCGAAAAAACACTCTTGCGTGAGTAGTATAAACGAGGATAAGCGACGTAGTTCGATTTGGCCCGCTTGCAGCACGATGGAATAAGCCGGCTATGCAAAAATGGCGTTTCAAGCAGGCAAAGTCGGACTACAACTGCAGATGCCCGGCAATATTTGCAAATAGTGGGGCAAAATCGACTTGCAGCGGCAGTCAGCGATCATGGGGAAGGCCGGAGTTTACGGAAAGGAAGCACACGTCATTGGCGGAGTTTACATCCTATTTATTATGATTAAACCACGCTGTAAGAACGGATTTTTCATCGGTAAACGTCAGGTGGCTCAAAGATGTCATAGGCGCATCCTTTTCGGGGGATTTGTTTAGGACTGACCGCATGCGTTTATCTTTGGCGGGTTAAACGGCGTTACAGGGAGGGGCTATGAAACGTAATTACTCCAAGCAGGAACAGCTGGCGATGAAGCGGAGAGAGAACAGTTACCTTGACGTTTATCCGGAGATCGAGCGGTATCATCAAAATCCTTTGCTAAGCTATTTGGATCGGCGAAATTTGCAGTATGTGCTTGAAAGAAAGACGAGGGTCAAAACCATTGATACGCCTGAAAAGGCGCAGCGCTATATAGACGAAGTAAGAGCCGGCTTCAAGGAATGCCTCGGGCTTGTGCCCGGCAGTCCGAACGTTCGTGCCGTAGTGACGGGAACGGTAGATAAAGGAGCTTATTTAATCGACTGCGTGTCCATTGAAAGCGACACCGGCGTGTTGATTCCGGCTAATTTTTATTATCCGAAGGGGAAAGCCGAGCGGCTGCCGGCCGTTTTGATGCTGTGCGGGCATGCGCCCGAAGGAAAAGCCAGCGTTACATACGTCTCCTTTTGCGTGGAGGCGGTTTTGAACGGTTTTTGCGTGCTGACCTTCGATCCGATCGGGCAGGGGGAAAGAAAAATCGCCGATCCGGAGAACGGGAGGGGATGGCTGGACGCCGTCGACGCCCATTGTTTGGCGGACCGGAGATTGAGCTTGCTCGGCGAGCATGCTGCGCGTTATATGATGAGCGACAATATCAAGGCTCTCGACTATTTATTGACTCGAATAGAAGCGGATGCGGAGCGGATT
This sequence comes from Paenibacillus contaminans, assembly GCF_003285015.1. Taxonomy (GTDB): domain Bacteria; phylum Bacillota; class Bacilli; order Paenibacillales; family NBRC-103111; genus Paenibacillus_V; species Paenibacillus_V contaminans. The sequence continues at coordinate 7,774 of NZ_QMFB01000061.1, forward strand.
GCGGTAACTGGCAATTCGGGAGGAGGCAACATGTCCGCTTACATGGGGGCTTTTGACGAAAGAATCAAAGCCGTTGCCCCAAGCTGTTATATTACCGGTTTTCGGCCCATGCTCGGAAAAATATTGGCACAGGACGCGGAGCAGTGCGTTCCCGGAATAATGGAGAAGGGATTGGACATAAGCGACTTGATAACGGCCGCCGCGCCGAAGCCGTATATGATCGGCTCCGCATTGTTCGACTTTTTTCCGATCGAAGGCACGCGGGACAGCTATATCGAGGCGAGAAAAATGTACGCGCTGCTTGGCGCGGAGGAGAATTTGGATATTTATGTGTCGCTGCGCGGGCACGGTTTTTGGTTCGATACGCGTGCGAAAGTGCTGTCGTTTTTTTGCCGGCATTTCGGCGTCGATTTCGCGGAGGATAAAGCGATCGATTATGAGGCTCTCCCGACGGAGAGCGAGCTGTTCAGCAATCAAAACGATGCGTTTGAACGGCGGCGCGCTTCTTACGGCATATTGGACTACGTCCGGGATCAAGCGGCCATCCGAACGAGCGGAGCCGGTCTAAGCAGTCGGCATTCCGATATGCCGAAACGCGACAAGGTGCTTGCAGCGCTGCGGATTAGCGCCGACGAGCTTCAAGCCCAAATCATCGCATCCCAAGCGGCGGAATGGCCTTTGGCGCATGTTTCGGCTGCTGCGGGGCCGCCAGGTGACGAAAAGCCCATATCGCAAGCAGCGGGCTTAACCGGTCGGGCCGAAGGAGAGTCGCTCGAATCGCAAGCAACGGCTGCCGGGCCGTCACACGCAGCTGGCGCTCCCGAGTCGTCCGAAGGCGAACCCCCCTTTCCGCAGCACCTCAAAGCGAAGCTCTTGACGTTCCAGGCCGAGCCGGGCATGCCCGTTTACGGGACGCTGCTCGAGACGGGGAAGTCCGATAATTCGGCCGTTCTGGTTCACATCGGGGAATGGGGCGAAGACAGCGGCAAGCTGCTGGAAACCGGATACGCCGCCATTCTTTGCGTGGAGCCGCGCGGCACGGGGCGGGGGAAGCCGGATCCGCGAAGCTCGTTCGGCATGTTCGACGTCGAAACGGCGATCGGCTACCATGTTCGGATGCTGGGCCAAACGCTGCAGGGAATGCGAGTGCTGGACGCGATAGCCGCAGTACGCATCATGCAGGCTTATCCGGGCATTCAAAACCGTCCGATCGCCATTTACGGCAAAGAGGAGCATGCGCTTACCGCCCTGTATACGGCCGTTATCGAAGGCATTCATGAAGTACGCGCCAAAAACATGCTCGGCTCCTTTCGTTATTTCCTGGAAAATGACAGCGAGAAATGGGGGCCGTCCATATTCCTATCCGATTTATTTCGTCACTTCGACGTTGAGGAGCTTGTTCGGACCTTACCTCCGGGAAGCGTGCGGATTGACGGCATGGTCGACCATTTGAAACGTCAAATAAGCGGGAACGACCATGAAGGGCGGGGATCGGTATAAACAAGATGCATGATGGCGCACACAAGACGATCGGCGGCACGCCGATGGTCAAGCTTTCCCGGTTAACCCGGGGACTTGAGGGCAAAATAGCGGCAAAACTGGAATATTTCAATCCAGGCTTCAGCAAGAAGGACCGGATTGCTTTGCAAATCATCGAGGAAGCCGAACGGGACGGAAGCCTGCGGCCGGGTCAGCCTGTCGTGGAGTTGACGAGCGGGAATACGGGAACGGGACTGGCGATCGTTTGCGCTGTAAAGGGGTATCCGTTCCTTGCGGTCATGTCCAGAGGAAACTCGACGGAAAGGGCGCGCATGATGAGAGCGCTCGGGGCAAAGGTTGTGCTTGTCGATCAAGCCCGCGGTTCCGCGCCCGGTCAGGTTTCCGGGGAAGACTTGGCGCTGGTGGAGCTGGAAACGCAGAGGATCATCCGGGAAATAGGTGCGTTTCGTGCCGACCAGTTCTGTCTGCCGGGCAGCATTCATGCGCATGAATGCCATACGGCGGAAGAAATGTGGGAGCAGACCGGCGGGGATATCGACGTTTTCCTCGACTTCGCGGGCTCCGGAGGAACGTTCGCCGGCTGCGCCCGACGGCTCAAGCGGTATAAACCCGAAATCCGCTGTTATTTGATCGAGCCGGACAATCCCAATCATAAAATTCAGGGCGGCGGCTACGGCATGGAGCTGCCGCTCATCGATCCGGATACGATTGACGGTTATATCCAAGTATCCGATCAAGAAGCGATGGAAGCCGCCCGGCTTCTTGCGCGCAAGGAAGGAATTTTCGCGGGTTTTTCCTCGGGAGCGAATGTGGCGGCTGCGCTGAAGCTGCTTCAAGGAGCGGAGCGGGGCGCGACGATCGCGCTGACCGTCAACGACTCCGGCTTGAAGTATTTGAGCACCGATCTGTACGATTGACCGTAGTCAACGAAGGGGCTGAGCGAGGGCGGGACCTGCCATTGTTGTCAGGTTAAGCGGCTTCAGTCTCCTATATGATTGTTTACCTATAGTTCTGAGGGGAGCAACCGCATTCCAATAAACAGGGAGACCTGCTCTTGCTGGAGTCCGATTTTGCCCAATTGTAGCGAGAATGCAAGCGCGGTGTAGAGCTGGAATCAGGTTTTGCCCAATTGTAGCGAGAATGCAAGCGCGGTGTAGAGCTGGAATCAGGTTTTGCCCAATTGGAATGAGGTATTTTCCTAGGGATATGTTAAAACAGCTCTCGAAGTGGGTTTTATCGGACTGGAGCAGAAGATAAGGGCGATATCGCTGCTCCAATTGGGCGAAATCGAACTGCGGGAGCCGCTAACTTGTCAATGTAGGCGAACAGAGAGGCGTTTATCAAGCGTAAAGACTTTGTAACCGGCCCGCGCAGTCGACTCGGGGGACAGGAGTTACAGCAACCGGCCTGTCGTCGACTCAGGGAACGGGTGTTGCTGCAACGGCCGGCCGTCGACTCAGGGGAACGGGTTTTGAGGCAACCGGCCGGCCGTCGACTCAAGGAACGCGTTTTGCAGCAAGCGGCCCTCCGTCGTCTCGCGGAACGCACTCCGCAGCATTCCGCCAGCCATCATGCTGCGGAGCAGCGTGCCCGACGTGCCGGTCCTACGGGATTACCGGCCTTCGTTGACGATTTCCGCTTTTCGGAATTCGCTGGGCGTAACGCCGGTAAACTTTTTAAACATGCGGTTGAAGGAATTGATGTTCTGGTAGCCGACCTGCGCCGCGGTTTCCTGAATTTTGATGTCGGGCAGCGCGAGCAGCTCTTTCGCTTTATTGATCCGCACCGAATTGACGTAATCGACGAAGTAGACGCCCGTTTTCTCTTTGAAATAGGTGGACAGGTAGCTGCGCGTAATGTTCAATTTATCCGCCAAAATGTCGAGCGTAATATCTCGATCGTAGTGCTCCTTTAAATAGTCATGTACAAACTCGATGATATGGTCACGCTTTTCGACCTTATCCCTAATGCTTCGGGCGGCGATAGGGAGCAGCTCGCAGAACAGCTTTTCCAGCTCGGCGAAGGAGTGGCACGTCGTCAGCTTTTCCTGATAATGCTGCAGGAAGCGGGTATCGATGCTGCGGGCGAGCAGCGTATTTTGAATATGATGGAGGAGGCTATCTGCAAATCCGGCCACCTGAAGAGCGGGAGCGTCCTTTTTCTTCAACTGGTTCAGCATGCGGACTACGATCTGCAGCAAAAGGTCGTCGTTAGCGTTGATCAAATGAGTATGAAACTCGGATTCCTGCGGCGGCGAAAGCAAAACGTTCGTTTCCTTGAACGTCCCGGCTTCGTATATGATCTGCGTGCAGTCGTTATATTTCCGCGTTTTGAGCAGCTCGAGCACGCTTTTGTAGGCCGCATTCAAATCGTTGGAGCGCGAGCTGACGGCGATGGTCAGGAAGCAGTAGTCCTTTTCCAGATCGAGCACCTGCTTGATCGTATCCAGAACGCCGGTCATATCGATTTCGCCGCCTTCCGCCGAAACGATCGATAAAATTTGATCGTTCTCCATCTGGAACGTGAGGGAGTCCTCGTACTTGCCCAGCATGACATGATTGATATATTCGGTAATGTAAAATGTCGCCCGTTCCTCTTCCGCTAACAGCTCCTTATGGAAGCGGGTTTTAAAAGCGAGCTGAAACAGCAGCATGACAAATGACCGGTCGCCCGGGACCAGGTCCTGCAGATCGTTCAAATTGCTGCGGATTTTTTTCAGTTTATTCGTATAGGCGTAGTACCGGAGCAGCGATGTTTTCTCGGCCAAATCTTGATGAATGTCGTGATTCGCTTGCAGAAAGTGGCTGACCTTCTCGTGGATAAAGGCGAATTCTTTAATATCGCTCTTCCATGACGTTTGGACGTTCGGCGCTGCAAGGGAGTCGACAATCCGTTTGACGGGACGGTTGAGCTTCATACTGAACAGGAGGGAGACGATAACGCTAATGACAATGGACAGGATGAGCAGAAAAACGAACGTAAAGTTCCAGCCGATTTCCGAGTAAATGTGTTCGTCGGGAATGATGTTGACGTAGGTCAGCCCTGTCGTTTCGCCTTTTTCGTAAAAATAATAATTTTTGCCTTCCTTGATAAAGCCCTTCGGATCTTCGAAGTCCGGCAATGCGTCGATGTCCGTCTGTCTGGAAGAGAAGTACGATTGATGATCGCCGTTCAAAATATAAAAGTTGTCATTGATGGAGCGGTGAAAAGCCTTGTATATCTTTTGGGCGTCGATCATCGCGACCGCATACATATCGGCGTACATTTTGTTTTTGACGACAATGGGGATGAGCGTTCTTTCATTGCTTTTCCGCCCCTCCCAATCGACTTCGGCAAATACGGAGGAGGGCAAAATCCGTACTTTATACTGCTCGTCGAATTGTTCTTTCCAGAACGCGTAAGGGTACGAGGGATTATTGTTGTAGCGCGAAAACATCGTTACCGCGTCGTAGCCCCTGCTCTTCTCGAGCGCGAACGAGCTGCCCTTGTATAGGAGGAGCAGGTTATCGAGATACAGGAACGGATTGGACAAGAAATGCTGGATATCGTCGATCAATGTGGAAGCCGTGTAATAGTCGAAACGCTCGGTGTTGATCTGCTGAACCTTATCTCCGAGAGAGAACGTCAATACGGCTTTCTGAATCAGCTCGAACTGGTTCTCGTAGCTGGAGGTCGTATTTCGCAGGTTCAAGGTGTTGTACTTGATGATGTCCTGCTTCATGCTGTCGCGATAAAACACGACGGAAAAGATGATGAACGAACCCAAAAGCAAGATGATGATCAAAAAACTGGCCAGCAGCCTGACAAACAAGGAATGCGAGGTAAGCCCGATCCTGCGAAGGACGGGCCGTCCGTCCAACAATCTCATTCTCGTATCACCTACTTGACGTAATCATCTTGAGGAAAGCGCTTACTATAAGATTCCGTATGAGACACTTGTTTTCCTTTAAAATTTGCGTACTTTTCAGAAACCTTACCCCTTTATTAAAGCATGACTTCATGTCTTTAGAAATGATCGATTTTTTGGATGCTTCACTTTTTTTTCACATTATGAACAAAAGCTTAACGAGTCATAAATATGATCGTTTCGCTTAGGACTGCTGTGGGATACTGTATACTTAAACGAACGATAGGCCAACTTGAGGACGGGAAAGCGGGGGATTCCGGAATGGAGATACGGCACATACGGCCGGAGGAAGTCGAGCAAGCGGTAAAGTTGACGGATTTGGTTTTTCGAAGCAGGGATCCGGATAAAAAGAGCTATGCGGAATCGCATCCGCTCGTTTTTGCGCCGGGGCTGGGACAATCCTTCGGGGTTTACGAGGGCGGCAGACTCGTCTCGTTTATCGGCTTGGTGCCGTCCATCGTGAAGATCGGACCGGCTGCCGTAGCGTGTTATTCGATCGGCGGCGTATGCACGCATCCGGACTATAGGGGGAAGGGCTACGCGGAGCATGCGCTTCGCGCGGTGACGGAGCACGTCGAGCAAGCAGGCGCCTCGCTGCTGCTCGTTTCGGGAGAACGCGGCTTATATTCGCGGGCTCATTGCTATCCGTTCGGGTCCGTTAGCCGTTTGACGCTGAAAGCGGGAACGGTTGAGCAAGGCGGAGATCACGCTTTGCCGCGATCTGAGGTTTCCGCGGGCACAACTTCCGTAGATGCGGCGTTAGCGGGTACGGCGCCCGCAACTGCAACGTCCATAGACGCTTCAGCAGGCACGGCATCGGCAACCGCAGCGTCCATAGACGCAGCATCTGGTGCGGTATCGGCAGGCACGACGCCCGCAATTGCGGCGTCCGCAGGCGTGACGGCGGCCGGCGCCGAGCCGCGGGACGGACTGACGATCCGGGAAATGCGGGATACGGACTGGCTGCGCGTTCGAACGGCGGCTGCCGGACGTCTGTGCGCTTTCGAGCAGAGCGTTTGGGATCTCGCTTTATTGCTTCGGGCCGAGGCGGCGGGTACGGTCCGGAAACAATCCTATAAGCTTCTGATCGCCGAACGCAATGACGAGATGCTCGGTTATGCCGTTATCGGCATCCCTTATGCGGGAGCGGATTCCGAAGCCGCCGCGATCGAATGGGCGGGAGACGGCGGAACGGTTGCGGCGCTGCTAAGAGAGGCGCTCTCCCGTTACGGATTGGCGACGCTGAGCGTCCCCGTTCCTTGGCATGAAAAGGAGCTGCTGCAGGAGCTTTCCGGTTCGTTGGCGGCAGCCGAAACGAACGGCGGGACGGTAAAAGTCATCTCGCCGGAAAGGCTGCTTCGGCAGCTGCTGCCGTACTTGCAGCATAAAGCGGGAGACGCGGCGGGAAGGCTTCGTTTTGAAACGGCCGGGAATGGCCGTGTGCTCGTAGCGCTCGCGGAACGAAGCGCCGTTTTGGAGCCGTCCGCTTTCGTATCGCTGCTGTTCGATCCCGAGCCGGCCGTCGGCATCGAAGACGACAAGCTGAACTTGGCTTTACGAAAGCTTTTCCCCGTCCCTTTTCCGTACACATATGGACTCAACTACATTTAGCATAAAGGGGGCCGATGTCATGATCAGGCAAATAACCGCCGATGAAATCGACCAATGCATGGAATTAACGGAAGTCGCTTTTGCCGTCAATTTTACGGAGCAGGAGCTTCGGGAGAGGCGCGCGCAAATCAAGCCGGAGCAAGTATGGGGGTATTTCCTGGACGATCGGCTGGCGGCCCAGATCGCCGTTCTGCCGCTCCAAATTTACTTGAACGGGCAATTATTCCCGATGGGCGGAATTGCTCAAGTGGCGTCTTATCCGGAAATGCGGCGGCAAGGGATGGTAGGCCGGCTGCTGGCTCGCGGACTCGAAGCGATGAGGGACAGCGGTCAAACGATATCGTTCCTGAATCCGTTCTCGTATTCGTTCTACCGCAAATACGGGTGGGAATATTTCTCCGAGGTGAAATCGTATTCGCTGAAGCTTGCGGATCACGGCAAATTTCAGGCAGCGGAGGGGCATATCAAACGGGGAAATGCGAACGATTGGGAGCCCGTTCATCGGGTGTACGAAGCGTTCGCCCCGCGATACAACGGCATGCTGCATCGCGACGAAGCATGGTGGCGGCGGCATGTTTTTCGCAGAAAGCTCGGCAATATGGCGATTTATTATAACGGCCCGGGAGAGCCTCGCGGCTATATGCTGTATACGATCAAAGACAGATTCATGGGCATTCACGAGATGATTTATTTGGATGAAGACAGCCGCAGAGGGCTTTGGCATTTTGCCGGCAATCATGATTCGATAGTCGAAGGCGTATCGTGCAGCGCGCCTGCGGACGACGGCTTTATGTTCTCGCTGCGCAATCCTGATGTGAAGCAAGAGCTGACCGCATTTTTTATGGTGCGTATCGTTGACGTTCTGGCGTTTATGAATCGTTTTCCTTTTGCATCGGGAGAAGACAGCGTGGAATTAACGATCCGTTTGACTGACGAGCATGCGCCGTGGAATCAAGGAACGTTCCGGCTGAGCGTGGATGCGGAAGGGAAGGCTATTGCGGCAAAACTGGAGGGTTCGGAAAGTCTGGATGGTGAGGGCGTCACCTGCGACATTCAAGCCTTTTCGTCCATGATGATCGGTTATCGGCGGCCTTCCTTCCTGCACGAAATCGGAAGATTGTCGGGGAGCGGAACGGAAATCGAGAAATGGGAACGCATCCTTCCGAAACGGACGACTTACTTGACCGATTTTTTCTAGAGGAGACGCTTGCGGGTAAGTCGCGGAGCGCAGTGATTTTCGCAGCGTTTGTAACCCGACGTCCGTACGGAGAATGCGATGATAGGTAGGGAGCCGGGAACGCGCCGAACTAGAAATAGTCTCCGTTTTTAAACGGGGGCTATTTGTTTTTGTATCGAATTATGTTGAACTTTAAAGAAAAATAGAATATATAATTATTCTTACAAGCGGATGGACGGAGGTGAGACGGCTGCTGCGAAATATTTACTTTACTTTTTTCAAACGGAAGTTTTTTTCTCGCATCCTGCTTACGAATATATTGATCATCCTCGTATCGCTCGGCATTCTGATCGTTACCGTCTCCGAAAACATTACCAAGGACACAAAAGAGAAAGAGATCAAGTTCAACACGCAAATTCTTAACGGGATCAAAACGTATTTCGAAGCCAAGCAAAGCGTAGTGAAAAAGATCATCCAGCAAATGTTTTTTGACAGAACGACCTATTCGTATATTTTCGATTTGGTGGAACAGACGGAAACTCGGGAAGCGGAATTCCGCGAGAAGAAAGCGAAGCTGGACGCCTTTCTAGTATCCGCCTTTGCTGGCGACCCGGATATTACGAGCATTTCCTTGTATCCGAACAAGACAGGGTTATTCCAGCCGTATTTCATCAACAAATGGGGGGGAGCCCGCGAGGTGCCGGCGGAGGAGGAGTTGTGGCTCGAGCGGATTACCGACGATTTGAGCGGAGTCGTCGTGACGCCTTCCTACGGGCAGCGTTTGCCGGGGGCGGCGGAGAAGCGGGTTTTCGCGGTGGGCTCGAACGTCAGGAGCCGGGATTTGAACATGAATGCGGGCAAGCTGCTCGTCCATTTCGATGCGGCGTCGCTTCGGTCTTCTTACGCGCAATATGAAGATGAAATAAAAGGAACGATACTCATTCTGGACAAAGAAGGGGAGCTGATCTTCGATTCTTCGTCGCGCTACGAAAAGCCGATTCCGGAACTGAACGATATCGTCAACAAAAATATGAAGGAATACCAGAACGACAACTATATCGTAAACATGCTGCAAACAAACAACGGCTTTACCGTAGCCGGCGTTATGCCGAAAAAAGAGATTTACAGCTCGATCGAAGCGATCAAAGCGGAAATTTATAAGATCGGCCTTCTTTGCGTCATCTTGTCGGTGCTGCTGAATACGGCAAGCATGCAAATCTTTTCGCGCAGAGTGAAAGCGCTTCTTCATGCGATAAGGCGTCTCCCCAAGCTGGATCTGCTGCGTCCGGTAGTGGTCAAATCGTCGGGGGATGAAATCGGGCAAATCGCCGAGCAGTTCAATGTGATGCAGGAGCGTCTGATCGAGTACATCAACAAGGTGTACGTCGCGGAGATCGATAGTAAAAACGCTACCCTTGTAGCTTTGCAGTCCCAGATCAATCCGCATTTTCTCGCCAACACGCTGGAATCGATCCGGATGAAGGCCATAACCGACGGAAATAGTCAAGTAGCGGACATGATCTATTCGTTGTCCACGATGTTCCGTTACGTCATTTTGAAGGACGGGATCGTCACGCTCAAGGATGAGCTCTCTTATTGCGAGATGTATTTGAAAATTTTTTCTTACCGGTTTGCGCATCAGCTTATCGTGCGGATTGATGCCGAAGACGACATTTCGCATTATGCGATCGGCAAGCTTTTGCTGCAGCCTCTTATTGAAAATAGTATGGTGCATGGCGTCGATCCCGAGAAGGAGACACACTGCATTCATATTCGGTGCCGGAAAACCGACGTAGGCATCAGAATCGGTATCGAAGACAACGGGAGAGGAATACCACCGGATAAGCTGCAGTCGATTCAAAAACAATGGAGCAAATCGGCGGCGCCCGGCGGGGACAAGCGTATCGGGCTGCACAATACGAACGAGCGAATCCGCATGCTTTTCGGTTTGCAGTACGGCCTTCGATTGGACAGTGAAGAGGGACAAGGCACGAAGGTTACGCTTGACATTCCGGCGCTGACGAAAGAGGAGATGAATCATCATGTATAAAGTGCTGCTGGTAGACGATGAGCCATTCATTCTCGAAGGCTTGAAGCACATTATCGATTGGGAGGAGCACGGCATCGAAATCGCCGGACAAGCGACGAGCGGCGAAAAGGCGATCCGGTTCATAGCGGAGCATCGGGTGCAGATTTTGCTGACCGACATCCGTATGCTCGGCATTAGCGGCTTGGACGTAATCCGGCATATTAAGGATAACGGATTGGCTATCAAATGCGTGATTTTGAGCGGGTATAACGATTTCGAGCTTGTTAAAGCGGCGGCGGTGCTCGGTATCGAAAATTATTTGTTGAAGCCCGTCGATCAGGAAGAGCTGTCGATTACGATGCAGAACATCGTCAGCAAGCTGGAGCAGCACCGGAGCGACGAGGAGCAGCGCATCCATATGCGGGAAGCGATTTCCGCACTGAAGGACAACGTGCTGTTTCGGCTCTCGACCGATCGGATCAGCATTCAGGAGCTGCTTAATAAAGCGTCCTTTCTCGACATGGAAGTGGAAGCGGAAAGCTACAGGGCAGCCATTATACGTAGATGGGCCGAAGAGGAAGATGCGCCGATCCATTACGCAATCCGCAACATATGTGAAGAAATAGCACTTACGCGAGAAGCGGGTTTCGTCTTTGAAAATTTCGACGGCGACGAAGCGATCGTGCTGTTTAGGGGAAGCATGAATGCATTGACCGGCGAGCGAACCGGAGCGATTCTCGAGGAGATGCTGTCCGGCATCCGTTCGTATTTGAAGCAGGACGTATTCATTACCGTCGGGCACGGCGTGAAGTCGCTGCCTCAGGTGCATGAAAGCTATAGGGCCGCAAAGGACTTGCAGGACTATTCGCTGGTTTATCCGGCTAACCGCATCGTCGTTCAAGAGACGGTCGAGCGGAACCGGAGCGAAATCGACGGTATCGTCCATTCCGGCATGGAGGACTTGAAGCGGGCGATGTCGCTGATGGATAAGGAAGAAGCCGCGGATAAGGTCCGATCGTTGTACAGCCGGCTTGAGATGTCGGGTGAAGCTACGCCCGAGCTCGTCAAAAGCGTCACAATCGAGGCGGTGTATCAGCTGATCAACGGCGCAAGAACGAACGGAATCGGCGCGGAGCATTTGCTTTCCGGCAATGAGTGGAGCTTGCGACTGCTTAAGCTGAGGAAGCTTCAGGATATCGTCGATCAAGTCACACAATTGGCTCTGCAAATTATCGACGGCTCCGACTCGCAGCAGGCCGTCAAAAATCCGTACGTCGAAGAGATGCTGAACTATATCGAACGTAACTACAGCAAGGAGATCGGTCTTCAGACGTTGGCGCTGGAGTTTCACATCAATGCGGCTTATTTGGGCCAGATGTTCAAGAAAGAAACGGGACAGCTGTTTTCCGCCTATTTAAACCAAATTCGGGTTAATAAAGCGAAGGAACTGCTCACGCAAACCCATATGAAGGCGAACAAGATCGGCCAAGAGGTCGGTTACGGCAGCTCCGATTACTTTTACAAAATATTTAAAAAGCTGACAGGCGTGTACCCGTCCGAATATAAAGGCTAAACCGATCTCAGGGATATTCCCATAATGAGGTCGGTTTTTTTTAAGTTTTTCCGGTTGAGAGGAGTTTTCGAAGGCGCTTACAATTAGGGTGTACGAAAGACAACCAACCAAATCGGGGGAATGCACGATGATTTGCTGCTGGAGGAAAAAAGAATGATCAAACGAATAAACAGTACCCGCTTGCAGCTCGCGCTGATGTCGATTCCGTTCATGCTGCTAGTATTTGTATTCAACTACGTCCCTTTGTTCGGCTGGGTGATGGCGTTTGTCGAATATATTCCGGGGCTCCCCATTACGGAGAGCAAGTTCGTCGGATTGAAATATTTCGGGCAGGTTTTCAGCTATGGAACGGAATTGTATACGGCGCTGATCAACTCGCTCGTGCTTGGTCTTCTGAACTTTCTAGTGTCGCCGATTCCGATGATCGTCGCGATTATGCTGCATGAAATGAGAAGGATGCGCGTACGCAGGAGCGTTCAGACCGCGATTACGCTGCCGAATTTTATATCGATGACCATCGTATACGCCGTTTTCTTTTTCTTCTTCTCTGTGGACGGGGGGCTCGTCAACGATTTTCTGCTGCGAATCGGCCTGATCAGCGAGCCTTTCAATTTGTTGGGCAACGAGGGTGCAACGTGGGTGTTCCAAACGTTTGTCCTGATCTGGAAAACGGCCGGATGGGGCGCGATCATCTACCTGGGCGCGATCAATTCCATCGATTTGCAGCTGTACGATGCGGCAAGTGTTGACGGAGCGGGCCGGTTCAGGCAAGTGCTGCACGTGACGCTTCCGGGTCTGATGCCGACCTTCATGATTATGATGCTGCTGGGCATCGGAAATTTGCTGAATTACAATTTCGAACAAATTTACGTATTCCATAACGCCCTCGTACACGACAAAATTATGACGCTCGATTATTACATCTACCTGATCGGTCTTGTCAAATTCGATTTTTCATTTTCGACCGCAGTCGGCTTGTATAAAACGCTGGTCAGCCTCGTATTGCTGTTCGTAATCAACGGGGTGATCAAGAAAATATACGGATACTCGATCATTTGACGCCGGTAAAGGAGGGACAGCCGCTTGAAGCAGCATGACAGCCTGTTATACAAGACGTTCACCGTATTCAATTATTTATTTTTCGCGCTGCTTGTTTTGATTTGCATTTATCCTTTTTATTACATTCTTATTTATTCCGTCAGCATACCGGAAGAATCGGCGAAGGGCGGCATCTATTTATGGCCGAAAGGTTTTACCCTGACGAGTTATATCAAGGTGCTAAGCGCCGACGGCGTTGCCCGTTCGTTCCTCGTATCGGCCGCAAGAGTCGTAATCGGAACGCTCGTTACCCTCGTATGCTGTTCGATGTTCGCTTACGTGCTGACGCATAGGAAGCTGGCCTATCGCCGGCTCATGTACCGGATGACGCTAATCACGATGTACTTAAACGGCGGCATTATTCCGATGTACATTTTGATGAAGGAAATCGGTTTGAAGGATAATTTTCTCGTTTATATTCTGCCTACGGCAATCGTTCCTTTTTATATCGTCCTGCTGCGCGCCTATATTTCCTCGCTGCCCGATTCGCTGGAGGAGTCGGCGATGATAGACGGCGCGGGTCCGTTTACCGTATATGCCAAAATCATCATGCCGCTAAGCATGCCGGTGCTGGCTACCGTTATCGTATTTTCGACCGTCAATCAGTGGAACTCCTGGGTCGATAACTTTTTCTACGTGTCCGATCCGAAATTGAAAACGTTCCAGCTCGTGCTGCTTTCTTATCTCACCGACCAGACGTCGAATATGATGGCGCTCTCCTCCAAAACGGTCAGAAGCAACGTTACGGTTATGGAGGTTACGCCGACTTCGATCCGGATGGCCATTACGATGATCGCAACCTTGCCCGTATTGTTCATTTATCCGTACCTTCAAAAGTATTTTATATCCGGCATGATGGTCGGCGCCGTGAAAGGCTGAAAGGCTTAAACAGGTTGTATTCCATAAGGATGGTTCATATACAACGCAGCATTCAATCGAGAGGAATGATGACATTGTTCAAGGGGAAAAAAGGGGTAAAAAGCGCAGCTCTTATACTGGCGGCCCTCACGATGGCCATTTCCGGTTGTTCTTCGGGCGGCAAAACGAATGACCCGGAGCAGCCAAGCAGCACCGGCACGCAGACAGCGAAGGAGTCGGACAAACCGAAGGAAGAGCCGGTTGAGCTGACGATCTCGACTCCGCCGTTCGAGAAGAGCTTTCCGCCGGGCTTCCAGGACGATCCGGTTATGAAGGAAATCGAAAAGAAGCTGAATATTAAATTGAATATCATTCCGGCCAATGCGGTCGGCGACGTAAACGCCAAATTTGCCGCGCAGCTGGCGAGCGGCGATTTGCCCGATATTTCCTGGATCCCATCAGGCGAATTGATTGCCAAGGTCATTGCCGCCAAGGCGGCGCTTCCGATGGACGATTACTTGGAGAAGCACGCTAAGCACATCGTGGAGGAGGCTCCTTTTCGGATCGAATATTCCCGGAAAATGCTGAGCAAGAGCACGGACGGGACAACGGACGGCAAAGTATATATAATGGCCACGGGCGGCGACTCGCAGTCCGATCCGGTCGAGGTTCAGGTGGCGCCGTATTTGCGCTACGATCTGTGGGAGAAGCTCGGCTTTCCCAAGCTGGAAACGATGGACGACTATTTGCCGGTGCTGAAACAAATGATGGAGCTTGAGCCGACCAATGCGGACGGCAAAAAAACGTACGGCGTATCCGCCTGGTTCGGAGACAGCTGGGGAGATTGGCCTTTCAGCGGCGGGTTCGGGATGTTTGAAGGCAAATCGTTGGTAGGCAACTGGGGCGTTTACGACATGGAAACGAAGGAGATTACTCCTTACTTGACCGACCCCGATTCCTACTTCTGGAAAGCGGTTACTTGGTACAATAAAGCGTATCGTTTAGGCGTGCTCGATCCCGATTCGTTTACGATGAAATGGGATAATTATTTGGAGAAAGCGAACGCGAACCGGTTGTTTTTGGGCTTTGCGCAATGGACGATCGAAGGCGGACGGAAAGCGTTCCAGGCAGCCGGAACCCCGGAGAAGGACTATTTCCAAATGCCGGCCCCGAATAAACTGGACAAATACATCGTCAGTTATTCGCTGCCGCAAGGATCGTACAATTTCTTTATCAGCAAAAACACGAAGCACCCGGAGAAAGCGGTGGAACTGCTCGATTTCCTGATTTCCTATGAAGGCACACGGCTGATCGCCAACGGCGTAGAAGGCGTGCATTGGGATGCGGTTAACGGCAAGCCGGCGTACAAGAAGGAAGTGCTCGACGGTTTAAAGAACGATGCGGATTACAAAATCAAAAGCGGTATTTACAAATATCATAACTTGGCACGGGGTTGGGACATTATCGATCCAAAGTTCAATATTCCGATTTACTACATGTTCCAACCGGAATATGTCAAGGAACGATTGTCGGCGGCGCAGAAAAAAGGAGCGGAGCACTTCAACGTGGAGCTTCCTGCCGATTTGTATATGAAAAAGAAGGTTAAGTATCTGGATACGTCGTTCACGATGGATTTGCCGGCCTATACGGAAGATGCGAGCGTTAAGGACGAATTCACCAAAATCGAAGCGAATCTGCTCACCTACGTGAGAAACAACCAGATTAAAATCGTGGGAATCAAAACGGAAGAGCAATTCGAGGCGCAGAAAGCCAAGTTCATCGAAGATGTGAAAAAAATCGGCGCAGACAAAATGATGCAATGGTATAAGGACGCGATGGCAAAGAAAAAATGACGCACGACCGTTTATAGTATTCCGCCAATCGGGAGTTTGTCCGTCCCTTGCATAAGCCGGGTTTGAGGGCTGACAGCCGGCGTGCGACCGAGCAGCGCGTGCCGGGGGCGGGGCAATGTTGTCAGGTTAATCCGCTCATAGCCAGCAAGTTGCATGGAAAATGTACAGTTATTTTTGGCCAAACGGTGATGGAAAAAGAATTACCTGTAAAAAATGCAGGTAATTCCACCGAATTCGCCCGAAATGAGCGTTTGCTAGTAAATTACATGCAGTTTTTCAGACTGTTTAGAAAGTACCTTTTTATGCAGCAAGGAGGGGGCCACGCATCATGAAATGG
>NZ_QMFB01000062.1 GCF_003285015.1 Paenibacillus contaminans
ATCGTCAAAGTATATAACGGTTTGTTTGTAACGGCATAATCGATCAGCCCCTCTGTCTAGCGACAGGGGGGTTTTTGTAAAATACAAGACATAGGACGGCGAAGCCGTTTATCCTTGTTTGACCACAAATCATATTGCCACCGACCCGTCGTTATGCGAGAATCCTAGTAAGATATACGTAACGAAAATTGAAAGCGTTATCCGGGAGAGGAGAACGATTCGCAGACTGCTCAATAGGCTTAACTGGCGGCGTTGGCGCTTGTTTCAGAAGCTGATTTTATTGTACATGCCCTTAATCGTAATGCCGACCGTGCTCGGCATGTACTTTGTCACGTCCAATTTCAACAGCACCAGCCGTGAAACGATGCAGCAAAATACGGAGGATCTGCTGGATCTCGTAGTGGAAAAGCTGGACCAGGAATTTTATAGCTTTGAAAATTTGAGCCTGCAGTTTTTCGTCGATGCCGATCTGCTCCGTCTATTGCAGGAGACGCCGGAAACGTATTTGCAGGGGGTCAAAAACAAAGCGGACTTGGACAAAAGAGTGCAAATATTGCTAGGTTCCTTCAGACCTTACATTTCAAGCACGATTCTTATTACCGGGAGCCAGCAGCATGTTTTCGGGCGAAGAGATCCGGAGCTGCTGCGGCGGGAGAACGGCGCGTTTTTCCGCAGCGTCGAAGAGGGCGGAGGCGGCGTGATTTGGGAGCTGGAGGCGACTAACGAGTCCGGCAAACAAGCCATCCTGCTCGGCCGAAATATCAACCATATGGAAAAATACAATAAAATCGCGCAAATCATTTTTGTCATCGAGCCGGATATTTTCATGCGTACGCTGGAGGAAACGAAGATCAGCAAAACGGCTTTATTCGAACTGCACTCCCCCGGAAAGAAGCCGGTGCTGAGCGCCGGAAACGCGGCCGCCTTAAAAGATGCGCCTCAATTGGTTACCGAGATGCGCAGCCATCGTTACGATTGGACCTTGAAAACGACGATTCCCCTGAAGCAATTGAACGACCAGATCGAAAAAGCGGTTTTCGCTTCGATCCTAGTCGCGGTTGTATGCGTGCTGCTCGGCATGGCCGTTACGCAATTGCTCGCCATGGATATCGTCATCCCGGTCAAAAAATTGATGCGAAATATGAAGCAAGGCGTGAAAGGGGCGGAGCCCCGGCATCTCAAACGGTTCCGCGGCGCGCGGGAAGTGACGGAGCTGAACGATACGTTCATTTCCGTACTGTACGAAATTCATCAGCTCAACCGCGAAGTCATAACCACACAGAAGAAGAAACAGGAAACGGAAATTCGGGTATTGCAAAATCAGATTACGCCCCACTTTCTTTACAATACGTTGAACACGATCCGCTGGATGGCCATTATCCAAAAACAGGACAATATCAAAGAAATGGCGGATGCATTGTCCGGTTTGCTTTCTTATTCGATTCGGGCCCCGGGCGAGCCGGTTTCCGTTCGGGACGAACTGGACATTTTGAATGCTTATGTGAAAATACAAAAAGTTCGATATCAGGATTTTACCCTAACCGTGGATATACCGGAGCCGTTTTACGAGCTGCGCATGTTGAAGTTTTTATTGCAGCCGATCATCGAAAATGCCGTCATTTACGGGATTTCCGAAGCCAGCCGGAGCGGAGAAATCAAGCTGCATGCATTCGCGGCGTTAAATCGGCTGCATCTGGTCGTAACCGATAACGGAAGCGGCATGAGCGCCGAAAGACTGCGGCAAGTTCGCGAGATGGTGCACGGAGACAAGGAAGAAAACCATCTGGGTTTAAAAAATATTCATGACAGAATCCAGCTGCATTACGGAAAAGAGTACGGCATCCTGATCGAAAGCACGGAAGACGAGGGAACAAGGGTCGAACTTGTATTGCCGTGGATTGAACATAGCGGGGAGATAACAGCGCATGAGAACGATTATGATCGCAGATGACGAGAAGCTGGTCAGAGTCGGACTGCAGTCCATCGTGAATTGGGAACAACACGGGTATGAAATTATCGGCGCCTATAAAAACGGCGAAGAAGCCTGGGAAGCCGTTCAGGAGCGGTGTCCGGATATTTTGCTGACGGACATTCGCATGCCCAGAATGGATGGCATCAGCTTGATCGCGCAATTGAAAAAATATTATCCGCATGTTCATGTGGTCATTTTAAGCAGCTATGAAGATTTTGAGTATACGCGCAAAGCGATCCAGCTGAATGTCCGGGATTATTTGATCAAGCATGAGCTGGAAGCGGACGAGCTTATGCGCGTGCTGAACGCATTGAACTACCCGGCGATGGAGCGTGAGGAAGCCCCCGTCTCGTTGATGCTGCAGGAGAAGCAGAAGCTTTTATTTCTGACCCGGCAATCCGGGCATGAAATTTGGCGAAATGAAGTGTTGCTGGCGAACGAAATCCCGCTGATGTTCCATCGTTTCGGTACTGTTGCCGGCGATCGGCACGTATTTTATTGGCTATCTTTTCGGGAGCTTGCAGCGGCAGGGAACGGATCGGAGCAAGAAAGCAAAGCGTTGTCGGTGCTGCTGGAAGAAACGTTAGAGCGGTTTCATGCATGTTTGGTCGGCTTCGAGGCCGGGACGTACCTTGGTTTTATCCGCATGACCGATTTGCCGCTGGCGGCAGCCAAGCAGGAGGCGGGGAAAATCGTGGAGGAGGTGCAGCGCACCGCCAAAGACAGCTTAAATACGGAGCTTATTTGCGGTTTAAGCAAAGGCTTCCATCAATTCACAAGCTTGCCTGCGGGACGAAAGGAAGCCGCAAATGTGCTGGAATCGAATGATTCGCAGACGAAAGCCGTTTTTTGGAACGAGGATCTTCCCGAATTGAGAAGCTTTTCCGAAACGGAATGGATCGGCCTTTATCATCAGGTCAAGAACATGCTCGGCAATGAGCAATTTGACCAGTTGGTTCTTTGGATTCGTCTGCAGTTTCAATCCGTATTGACTGAAGTGAATCTTCAGGAGGCCGCCCGGTTTGCGCAAATGATTGCACAAAAGCTGATCGATCTGCTGATGGAAAAATATCAGGTCGACCTCATTCGCCAGAACAAGGATTTTCCCGAAGTGAACGAGCAGCTGAAGCAATTGCAGCATCCCGGGTCCAATAATGAATTGCTGCAAATTTTGATTCAGGTGCTGCAGGCCGGGCAAGCGGTCATCGGCGAGCAGAAGGAGAAAAAGCGTTGGATCATGAAAACCTATGCGTTTATCGAGGCGAACTACCGTCAGCCTTTGCGCTTGGAGCAGGTTGCCCGGCATGTGAGTTTAAGCGAGAACTATTTCAGCCAGCGCTTCCATCAGGAGACGGGCAGCTCTTTCTCGGATTATTTGATGACATACCGGATTGAAAAAGCGAAGGAGCTTTTTTTGGACGACCGGTTATCGACCGAAGAAATCGCCGATCGGGTCGGCTACGCCAACCCGAATTATTTTATAAGGGTGTTCAAGAAAATAACGGGCATTACCGTTTCCGAGTACAGGCGAAAATAGTGAATCAAATCGGAATATATGGAATGCGTCGATAAAGAAGACTGAGAATAGTGAATGAACGTCTAACGAGCGTTCATTCACTATTTTTATATTCGGCTTTATGATTAGTAGCGTAGGAAAGAAACAGTGAAGGGGAGCGAAATATGAAAAAGATGAAAACGTTCTTACTAGCGGGGCTTGCGCTTAGTATGACCGCCATAACGGCATGTCAGACTTCCGGCAATAACGGTTCGAGCGGCGAAAGCTCGCCCAAGCCGGAGGCGAGCGTCGGGGGAACCGAACAGCTGGAGCATATGAAGCTGTCTTTTTTCTTCCCGGGTAATCCCGACACGGTTATGCCGAGGGGCGATGACGACTTTGTAAGAGCATATTTGGAGAATAAATTTAACGTATCGATTTCGTTTGACACGCTCCCGCTCGGCGATGAATTCAACACGAGATTGAATTTGAAAATCTCCTCCGGCGAAGCGCCGGATTTGATGGTCGTCACCGGCACCTCCACCGTCCAATTGTTCGCTGACGGCGTGATGGGCGAGATGGGTAAAGCGATGAGTCCGGAGAAGATGCCCAATTACTTTAAATGGGTAACGCCGAAGGTGCTGGCTGACTATCAGATTAAGAAAGGTACGACAGCCCGCGGATATGTTCCTGTCAACCCGAAAGCTACGACATCGTATTTTATCCGCAAAGATTGGCTTGATGCGCTGGGGTTGAAATATCCTACGAACTATGAAGAGCTTACCGAAGTAGTTCGCGCCTTTACGGAGAATGATCCGGACGGCAATAAGAAGAAAGATACGTACGGCTTTTCCGTAGCAGGCAACGGGACAACGGTGAGCCCGCTTTTCCCGCAGTATAACAATCGCGGCTTGTTCCAAGGTATGTTTGTCGATCCGAAGACTAAAAATTTCAGAACCGCTTACACCGATCCGGTCGTCGGAGACGTATTGGACGATTTGAGGGTTTGGCTGAATAAAGGATATGTGGATCCGGACTGGTTCTTGAGCAATAATGCCGCAGTAGCGCAGAAATTCGCGCAAGGGAAGATCGGCATGATATGGGGAGACGCTGCACAGTTAGCTCTCGATTCGAATCCGAACAGTTATTTCAATCAATTGAAGCAGTTGTATCCGAAAGCGGATTTGCAGCCGTTTAATCCGTTTCCGCAAAACCCTGTAAATTTGAAAATCGAGCCGGGGTACAGCTGGTCGATTTCGCAAAGAACGGTCGAGAAGTCGCCTGAAAAGATCGATCGAATTACCCGAATCGTCGATTGGCTGTTTAGCGAGGAAGGCTATCTGATGACGCATTACGGGATCGAGAATAAACATTATACGCGCAGCGGAAATAAAATTACGCTGATCCCCAAAGCGTATGAGGAGGATGTGATCAATAAGGGGAATTTCCTTGTTGCCTGGCATGCCATGACGCCGGAGCGTTACGCCGAGCCGCTCGGTTTGGAAGTGATCGATCCGACGATGAGCGACCGGGATCGGGAGATCATGCAAACGATCAACAATTACGGAATATTGCAAACGGCTACCGGTTATATTCCGCCGGAAGGCTTTGACTTCGGCTCCTTTGCGAAAAAACGTGCGGAAATTCAAGTGCAGTATTTGTTCGAGAAAGACAAGTATCCGAATTGGACGCCGCTGCTGGAGGAGTTCCTGACGAAATACGGCGCCAACGATTTGTATAACGCATATGTGGAGCAAACGCAGGCAACAGGCGTCGAGGTCAATGATTGGGTATCCCCTCTAGCCAAATAAAGAACAAATCGATGTGGAGGGGAACGGGGAACGTTCCCCTCTCACACTAAATGCGGAGTGAGACACGGATGGCAACCATACTTTACCGGTATCGCTGGTACTACCTCATGATGCTGCCAGGGATCTTATATTTTATCGTCTTTCATTACGGTCCGATGGGCGGCCTGATTATCGCTTTTAAAGACTACAATTTGACCAAAGGAATTTGGGGCAGCGACTGGGCGGGGCTGAAGCATTTCAGAACGATATTCGAAAGCCCCGACATCGTCCAAACGCTGCGCAATACGCTGGTGATCAGCTTATATCGGATCTTCTTCAATATGGTCCCGGATCTTGCGCTGGCGCTTGTATTGAATGAAATCCGCGTTCGATGGTTCAAGCGGACGATTCAGACGATTACTTACGGGCCGCATTTTTTGTCCTGGGTTGTCGTTTACGGACTGGCGTTTTCTTTTCTGGCACCGGATTCCGGGCTCGTCAACCAAGTCGTTCGCGATTTCGGAGGATCGACGGTAGATTTCCTTTCTTCCAAGGAATATTTCAGGAGCATTCTAATTTCGACGGATATTTGGAAAAACACGGGGTTCGGGGCGATTATTTATTTGGCCTCGCTCGCGACGATAGATCCCCATCTTTATGAAGCGGCCGTCGTAGACGGAGCGGGACGCTGGCGGCAGCTCTGGCATGTTACATTGCCCGGAGTGGCGAATGTGTTCGTTCTATTGTTGATTTTACGGATCGGTCATATCCTGGATGCGGGCTTCGAGCAGATTTATATTTTCTATAACTCCAGAGTTTATGAGGTCGCGGACATTATCGATACTTGGGTGTTTCGACGAGGACTGGAGCAATTTGATTTTAGCGTGGCGACCGCCGTCGGCTTTTTTAAAGGAATCATCGGTTTGATTCTGGTGATCGGCGCGAACCAGCTGGCCAAAAAACTAGGGCAATCATCGATATGGTAGGAGGGGTAAACGATGTCCATCGTATTGAAACCAACCAAAACGGACCGGGTTATTGACGCTGCGTTCATTACCGTACTGAGCCTGTTCGGGTTAACGACATTGTTTCCCCTCTACTATGTGGTGGTGATGTCGGTCACGCCGTTTATCGAAGTAATTCAGAACGGCGGCTTCGTTATGCTGCCCAAGAGCTTTACCTTGGACGCTTACAAACAAATTTTGAGCAGTCCGAGAGTTCCCCGCGCGCTCGGAGTGACCGTTCTTCTTGCGGTTTGCGGGACGTTCCTAAACCTTCTTGTGACCATGCTTCTGGCGTATCCGCTCTCCAAGAAAAAAATCCCGGGCAGAAATCTCGTCTTGTTTATGATTGTGTTTACGATGATGTTTTCCGGCGGCTTGATTCCTTTGTACCTGATCGTCAGTTCGATGGGGATGAACAATACGTTGTGGGCGCTCATCATTCCCGGTCTTGTCTCGGCCTTCAACATGCTGATTATGAAGTCATATTTTGAAGGGCTGCCCGAAGAAATCGAAGAAGCCGCGCGGGTGGACGGCTGCGGAGAGCTCCGCACGTTATGGCAAATCGTGCTTCCGTTGTCGATGCCGATCTTGGCTACGCTTGGTTTATTTTACGGCATCAATCATTGGAACACCTATTTTCATGCGATCATGTTTATTACGGACAAAGAGCTGCAGCCGATTCAAGTCGTGCTTCGCAGCATGATTATTACGCCGAACGTCAGCACCGAGCTGCAGCTGGCCGGCCAGTTCCAAATGCAGAGGCTGCCTCCGGAAACGGTCAAAATGGCGACGGTGGTCGTGACGATTTTGCCGATTATAGCGATATATCCGTTTTTGCAAAAACATTTCATGAAAGGGTTTTTGCTTGGGTCGATTAAAGGATGAGCCGCTCAACGATGCAGCCGCACATTCAGATTTTGTATGCAGCGATGGAAGCAAGCGTAGAATTGAAGGCGCGATGAACGTGCGGGAGAGTGGCGATCATCTAACGTCAGCCGCAAACGGTAGGAGTTTACTTAGAACAGAATGATTGGAGAGATTACAGTGACACAGCTTCAATTTTTTGATAGCTCGGTTTACTTAGGTAAAAGCGCCTACAAGCATCGCGAGCAAATATGGAGAACGGAGCGGATCGTCGAGGAGCTGGACCGGGCGGGGATCGCCGGGGCGCTCGTTTATCATGGCATGGCCCGATCGCATTCGCCGCGGTATGGCAACGGGCTGCTGGAGCGGGAGTTGGCCAAAAGCCCGCGGCTGTTCGGCTGCTGGGCGGCGCTTCCGGAGCATGCCGGCGATTTTATGGATGCGGAACGCTTGCTGGAGCAGTTGCGGCAGCATGATATTCGCGCGGTCAAAATGTTTCCCGCCAGCCATCAATTTGATCTTGATCCGCGGACGATCGGATCCTTATGCGGATTGCTGGAGCGGGAACGTATCCCGCTGCTGCTCGATGCCTCGGAAGCTTCGATCGCTCAACTGGCGTTATTGCTGGATCGTCACCGCGAGCTTCCGGTCCTGCTGCAGGGCTTGGGCTGGAGTCAAGAAAGAAGATTGCTTCCGCTAATGGATGAATTCAACAACTTATGCGTCGACTTTTCGGCGCTTCAGAGCAATCGGATCATCGAAACGATGTACGCCCGTTACGGTGCCGAGCGATTGTTTTTCGGCAGCAATATGCCGCGCAGAAGCGCCGGAGCGGCTCGCGCGTTAATCGACTACGCGGATATCCCATGGGAGGACAAACAGCGGATTGCCGGGGGCAATCTGGCGGCATGGCTGAACGTGAACCCTCCCGAAGCGAGAATCCCCGATCAGGATACCGTAAGTCTCGAAGCCTCGAAGGGAGAGTCGCTTTCGATAGAGGTATACGATTCGCATACGCATTTAATCGAGGAAGGAGGTGCGACAGGAAGCGGTTATCCGATGCTGAAAGGCGATATCCACGAGATGGTCGGGCTGTACGGGAAAATGGGCATCCGTAAAATGTCGATAGCGCCTTGGGTTGGCATTAACGGCGGCGATTCGGAAGCGGGCAATCAAGTGCTGGAACGGGCCAGAGAGCAATACCCCCAGGTCGTGGAAGGATACGTCGTCATCGATCCCAACTATGTTGAGGATGTGGCGGCAACAGCACGGATCTGGCATCTCGAGAAAGGCTTCCGCGGGATTAAGCCTTATTTTCATCTATCGCATATCCCTTATACGGACCCCGTTTATGCGCCCTGGTGGGAATTGGCCAATGAACGCTGTCTATACGCGCTGATCGATCCTGCGGGTCAAAGCGATCAAGCGTATATCGATCAAATCGAACGGCTTGCACAGCTGTATCCGAATGTAGCCATTTTCATGGATCATGCGGCCCGAAGCTTTGAAATTGCGGAGTTGTATGCAGGGGTCGCCAAAAAATACGAGCATGTTTACTTGCAATTGACGTATACGACGGTCACGCAAGGATCGATCGAATATTTGGTGCGGGAGGTTGGCGTGCATAAAGTGTTTTTCGGAACCGATTCGCCGATGCGCGATCCTCGTCCGCAGTTCGGTTGGGTGGCTTACGCCGATTTGTCTCTGGAAGAGAAAAAAGCCGTTTTTGGCGCAAATATGAAAGCAATCTGGAATCGCTGCAAGCTTTAAGTTACGAAGCTGACCGGCCATTACGGAGCCGCGGGTAGGCGCGGCGGATCGTTCAAGGTCTGCCGGAATGGCCGGGATCAAAGTGAACGTTCAACTCTTTATAAAGGAGTCATTTCGAATGAGAATAGGGTACCTTCCAGCGGTTTCGAAAAAGAGCAGCTTCAAGCCGGGTAAGATGTCTTTCGTACTAATCGTCATCTTCAGCTTATTGTTCGGCTATTTGCCGGAAGGCGCACGGGTGCAGGCGGATGCGGTTATCCATACGTATAACTTCCAGACGCTTGGCAATGCGGGAGCGCCGACGACAGCGCCGGCAGGATGGGAATTGCTAGGTTCGCCGAGTGCGGCTCCGGCAGCCAGATGGCAGGGTACATATGGGGTCAGTATGAATACGAACACGGTAAATACGCATTTTCGGCAAATTCAGGTTCCCGTGCCGGAGTCGGGCACTTATGAGGTTCGTTTTAACGGCAGCCTAAGCAAAGGGCAGGGCATCGGGGAGCTGAAGCTGGACAGTCAGGTGCTTGGACGATACGATTTCTACGATCCGACCTCGGGCGTTATTTTCGGACCGACCCAAACGATGGGGAAAATGAACTTATCGACGGGCGATCATGTGCTGACGATCACGCTTGTCGGCAAAAATGATAATGCTACCTGGTACCAGCTGTTTCCCAGGCAGTTGATACTGGAAAAGCTGCCGTCCGAGCTTATGTCCGTATCCGCCGGGCTCGCCGTTCCGCTGCTTGCCGTAGGCGAACAGTCCGAACTCGAGGTGAGCGGGACAATGAGCGACGAAGAGGAAGCCGATTTATCCGCTGCCGTTTTTGAATACGAGAGCCTCGATCCGAATATCGTTACCGTTAACGGGAATGGCATGGTTACGGCAGTCGCCCCGGGGACGGGACGCGTTAAGGTTTCGGTCACGCTCGGCGGAGAAACGCTTGAGACGGAAGTGTCCGTTTCTGTCATCTCGGGTTACCTGGACAGCGTTGAGATGTCTATCGAGAAATCCCCGCTTGTATTAGGAACCCGAACGCTTGCAGCAATCAAAGGATACGACAATGAGAGCAATCCGATAGCGTTGAAGAATGCCGCCGTTCAATTTGAAAGCTTGAATCCGAGTGTCGCGGAAGTGAGCGATTACGGTATGATAACGGCCAAAGCTGTCGGAGAAGCGGTGATCCGCGTCACGGTCGACGTAGCGGGAACGACGAGGCAAGCCGAGCAATCAATTGTTATTGCGGAACAATTGGAAGGCTCCGATGACATTCGAACCTTTCAAAATAAATGGGGAGTAGCGAAGCCGGCGAGCGGGACGATTACGATCGACGGATTGATGAACGATTCGGTCTGGAATCAGGCTCTTATGCTTACTAATTTTGTAACCGCCTTCAATAATGACGCGGCCGATCCGCAAACGAACGTAAGGATAACTTACGATTCGGAAAAGCTGTACATCGGGATCACCGGGGAGCGGCAAACGCCGGATGAAGAACTGCTGTCAGAAGGGTTCGAAGTGGTGCTTCGTCCTGATTTATCGTCCGGCAAATATTACGACTTGATCGTGATGCTGGCCGAAGATCAACAGCACAAGCTGAGAACGCATTTGGGACCAGGCAGAACCGATTTGAACGGGGAAGTCATTACGATCGGCAATGCTGTCGTCGCGAGTCATCAAGGCACCCAGGGTTGGACGGCGGAAGTGGCGATTCCATTGTCTTCTTTGGGCGTCGACGAGATTGTTCCGGGGCAGGAATGGGCGGTGAATGTCTTACGTCACAGGCCGGGCGTACAGCCGCTAAGCTCATGGATTCCGATTCGGAATTCGACTTTTACGGATAACGAGGCGCCCGGCGTTTATATGCTGTATATGTCCGTAACCGATCAGGGCAGAATGGGGCGGCTGTTTTTCGATGACATTCCTGCACAATTAGCGGATTCATCGGGGGCTTCCGGAATTATTCCCTTGTATACGGATGAAATAAGTTTGCTATATCAAAGCTTTACGGAGAAAAAGCTTTCTTTGCCGGAAAGCGTTCTTCCTGAAGGAGTTGGCAGTCTTCAACTGAAATGGAGAACGCCTGCCGGACGAATGCTGCCGGTCGATAACGTGCAGCTTGCTTACCGAAACGATCGGTTGGAAATCGGGTTCACGCATCCGCGGATGGAAGAATCCGGCTTATATCAACTGGAGATCATTTTGGCAAACGCAGGCGAGAGCGAGGCGAGAATGGCCGTCGTCGCGTTTGACAGCGAGCATGTGAACGAAGCCGGGGAAAGGGCTTACGGCTGGGTTCCTCCCCTGCCTGCGCAAACCGCGGTAACGCCTGCGGAACCTTCCGCCGAAGTGCAGCGGCTGTTGGATATGATTCCGGAACAGTCGGGCATCTATTGGGCGGGACTTCCCGAAAGGCCGGATCTTTCGCCGGAAAAGCTGTATGATTGGAATCCCGCTTACCCGGATCAATTGACAAGTAAGTACAGCCAGCTTACATACCCGAACAGCCTGTATCCGGAAAATAAATCACTTCAAGTTCTTAATGCCAAAGGAGAGCTTGTCGAGTATCCGTACTATGAAGATGAAGCTGGAAGAAGGTATTTTATTACGGCGCATCTTTGGTACAAGCAGCGGGAATACGTCATCAAGGAAATGAAACGATTGGCCGTTACGGACCCGCTCGGAGCAGCCCGTCTGCTTGCCCGTTTTGCCGAGGTTTACGAGGGGTACGTGCCGGTATATGACACGATTTGGAATATCGCGCCGATAAGTCCGTCCGCAGCTCCTCCGAATCCGTACTGGGGCGGGAACTGGAACTGGTGGTACCATCTGGATCTCAACCTAGCGGGGGATTTAGCCGAAGTGTATGCGAAGCTCAAACAAACGGATGCGCTTGACATGCTTTCTTTCCATAATGGAGTCGATTTGCAAAGCAAACTCGTCGAAAAGATGTTTAAGCCATCGGTGGAATTTGTGCGTTCCTACATGAAATGGAATACGAACATGGATTATAACGTATGGCTCGGTCTGATCCGGATAGGAAAAGCGATCGATTACCCGGACTACGTGCATGAAGCGATCGAAAAGATTCGCAGCTATGGGGCCAATCATTATTTGTATGACGGATTCTGGAAAGAGATTACGTATTCCTATCATAGCCAAAGCACAGTCGGCATGGAAATCGCCATGGACCTGCTGGAGGGCTGGAGCGATCCTCCGGGATATGTATCCCAGCGCACGGGAATTCCGGTAATCAATCTGGATTTAATGGAGCAATTTCCGTTTTTTGCGGAATCGAAGCGAATTTTAAATACGCTTGTTTATCCTGACGGGCACGTATTGCCGATTCAAGACACGTGGGCTTGGCAAAAAAACGGTTCGCCGGATTTGTCAGCAGGTTCGTTCCTGCTGCCTGCCGCAGGCATCGCCAGAATGACCAAAAATGGGGAGGATCAGAATCAATCCCAGCTCTACATGACGTTCGGACCGAAATACGGCCATAATCAGTGGGATCCGCTCAATTTGACTTTTTATGCCAAGGACCAGGAATTGCTTCCGGATCTGGGTTATACGTACACCAAGTACCGCTCGTGGACCAATTCCACTTTGGCTCATAATACAGTTGTGGTCGACGGCAAGGATATGACTTTGTCAAGCGGCAAATTGGGGGGAAGCCTGGAGGTTTACGCGCCGGCGGACGAATCGCTGCAAGTCATGAAAGCCGATCAGAAAAATGCTTACGACGAAGTCGGCGAATACAATCGCGAGCCGTGGTATATCGCTTTTCCGGGAACGCAAGACGGCTATGTGCTTGATTTGTTCCGTGTCAGCGGCGGAAGCCGTCATGAGTATACGCTGCAGGGTGATGCCAATCGCGAAGCTTCTTTTACAACCGATATCGGGATGCTGCCTTACGGCCCTTATCTGCTTCCGCCGGGAACGCAGGTAGTCGAGCCGAATACGAGCACGGAACAAGGCAGTGCCGGAGGACATTACTATGCGTATATGCATGTTAAGGATGTAAGCCGGGCGGAGCTTCCTGACGGGAAGTATGAAATGAAGCTTTCTACGCAAGAAGGCGGCGTCAGTAAAGCGGGAATGAAGATTTTGGGAGTGACGGATCCAGGAAGCAATGAGTTGTTTTTGGGCAGATCGCCTTCTTTGCTCAAGACAAGAACGGAGAATGTAGATACGACTGTCGCAAACGCTACTTATACGATGCCCAAGATGGTGCTTCGCCGGGAAGGGACGAATTTGAAAAGCACGTTTGTCACTGCGCTTGAGCCTTATGCGGCGGACAGCGCCGGGCAAATCGAACAGGTGACAAGATTGCAGCCTGACCAGTCTCAGGACGGGGATGTCGCGGTGAGCGTAACATACGGAACGACGACGGACATCATTTTAAGCTCGCCGTACGGCAGCGGTCCGCTTGTAGTCGGCAATATCCGTCTTGAAGGAAAGATGGGCTTTATAAGGCTCGAAAACAGCGCGATCACCAAAATGGTACTGCTCGACGGAACGAGCCTCGTTTACGGGGACACGGAAGTGAGCGGCGAAGGTGCTGCGGCTGGGGTAGTCGAGAGCGTATACCGTAAAGCTTCCGGCCATGCATACAACGCTTTCGTGACTTCATCCTTTGTGCCGCTCAGCGCAATAAGCAAAACCGTCATTGTTAATCATCCGGACGGAACGTCCGGGGGCTACAAGATAAACGACGTGCTGACGGAAAACGGGAAGACGATCATTCGTATTGAAAGCGAGCCCGGTTTTGCGGTTTATCCGGACGGAACGTCGGAGATGACATTTTATCCCGCCGCCAAGTGGGCGGGCGCCAATACTTTTAAAATTGTAAATGTAGAAACGAATATGCATGCGTACATTCCCTTTGTCGAATCGATCTCGTTGGAATCCGATAATTTGAACGATAATCGCATGACGCTGCTGGCTGGGGACACGGCTCGGCTTGCCGCAGCCGCGAAGTACAGCAATCTTACCGTCAGCGATGTGACTTACGAGCCTGGCGTCTGGCAAAGCAGCAACATGGCCGTAGCGGTTGTAGATAACGGTCTTGTTACGGCAGTCGGTTCGGGTAAAGCCGATATTACGGCTTCCTTCGGCGGAAAAACCGCTGTCGTCGAGGTTTCGGTACTGGAAGACGGCGAATTGAGGATGGAGGGGCTTTCCTCGCCGATGACCGTTCATGAGAAAGCGCAAATCTCCTTGTACGCAGCAAGCAGTCATGGCGTCGTCGATGTGACGGAATGGGCGGCGTATGAGAGCGGCGATTCCGGTGTCGCTACGGTTATGAATACCGGTGTTGTCGAAGCGATGTCTGCCGGAAATACCGTAATCACGGCGACATATGGGCAGTTTCAGCCGGCTCCGTTTGCATTGACGGTCAGGGATAAGTCAAGCAATGCCCGTTTAAGTGATTTGCGGGTAAACGGCGTGACGGTGGCGGGATTTACGGCGGACAGTGAAGTCTATACCGTCCATCTCGGCGAAGGGACTCAGACGGTTCCGACCGTAAACGCAGTTGCTGAAGATGACCGCGCGGCGGTAGTTGTAAGTCCTGCAGGTTCGCTTCCCGGCACGACGACGGTTACGGTAACGGCGGAAGACGGTGTTGCAAACAAGACTTATCAAATCCGCTTTGTTGTCGACAGCTCGCAGGGCAGGCCGGACGATTCCGGTACGGAGCCTTCCGCTCCTGCATCGGAGCCGGCGAAAACGTCGAAAGCCAAAGAGGACGTTTCGCTTGTTCTAGAGGCGGGGCAATCGTCGCTTAAGGTCACGAGGGAAATGCTGCTTGGAGCGAAGCAACTCAAAGTTACACAAGGAGAATTCGTATTGTCTTTTTCGCAAGAGGCTATTGAGGAGATGCTGGCGCAGTTGGATGCGAAAGGCAATGATGAAGCGCTGGAGATTGGCGTTTCTCCGAACTGGGGCGATCCGGAAAAGAGAATGGTCGAGAAAGCGGGTCAGCAAGCGCATGCCGTATTGACCGCGGCCAGTCCGGTTTACGATTTCGGTATATCTTCGTTGCAGCCGGGCTTCTCCTTTCAGTCGCCGTTAAACGTAACGATAAAGATTTATCCCGGAACGGATAAACAGCTGTTGGGCGTTTACCGGTTAGGAGATAATGGCGAGCTCGAGTATATGGGCGGCAAGTTGACGGACGAACATATCGAAATAACGGTAACGCGTCCCGGGAAATTAGTCGTACTTGCGTTCGATAAGTCGTTTGCGGATGTCCCGGCCGATCATTGGGCGTATCGCATGCTAAAGGAAATGGCGGCTCATCATCTGATCGACGGCGTAAACGATCTAGCCTACGAACCGGACAGGGATGTAACGCGCGCTGAATTTACGGCGCTGCTGGCCCGTGCGCTGATGCTGGAAAAGAAAGAAGCGGCTCGTTTCGCCGATGTGGCTTCCTCCGCATGGTACGCCGATGCCGTAGCTGCAGCGGCGGAAGCGGGAATTGTCAACGGCGTGGAGGAAGGAACGTTCGCACCAAACCGTTCGATTACCCGGGAAGAAATGGTTGTGATGATGGTTCGCGCGTATAAGCTGAAGTTCGGGAGCATTTCCGCCCCTTCGGCAGGATTCGCCGATCGCGAGCAAACAAGCGAATGGGCAAAAGCATCGCTCGATATCGCGGCATCGCTGGGACTCATCAGCGGCAGAGGGGCAAATGCTTTCGTCCCGCAAGGGGTGACTAACCGGGCCGAAGGTGCTCAAGCAATTTATAACCTATTAAAGCTTAAATAAATAGTAGAGGATACACTTAAAATCTATTTAGTGTTCAAGGCACAAAAATGATTGTTATTTTGTGCCTTGAGCGAAGCGAAAGGACTAAAATAACCATGGAAAAGCTGGCTATCAACGGAGGAACGCCGGTGCGGAGCAAGCCGCTGCCGCCGAATTATCCGGGCGCGACGGTTATGGGACCGGAGGAAGCCGCGGCGCTTG
>NZ_QMFB01000063.1 GCF_003285015.1 Paenibacillus contaminans
ACTGCTCCCTCAATAGAATTGAGCTACAGTACCTCTTTAGATAACGGGACTTTTTCAGTGGCCTCCTATAATAGCGGTTTTGGATGCGTGTTTGTATTTCTTTAGTCGCTAGCGCTTTGACGGCGCATGATCTATGTTTTCTGCTCGCACTTCCCCCCTAACGCCCCCCGTGCGACTGACTCCCAGGCACGCGGTGCTCGGCCACACGGCGGCCGGCAAACCTCCTCGTGCGACCTTCGTCAAGCAACGCGAAACACCGCTCGCAAAAAGATGCGAGCGGTGCGAGAAAATTTACTTAACTTCCAGCAGCTTCAAAGCCGCTGTAATGAACACCTTCATGCCGATCAGAAGCGAACCTTCATCGATCGTAAATTGCGGATGATGATGGGGATGTACGATGCCCTTCTCCTTGTTTCCGGCGCCGATGTTGAAGTAGGTGCCCGGCGCAAGATGCAGGTAGGCGGAGAAGTCGTCGGCGGACATGCTGGGTTTGATTGTGTACAAAGCATCTTCTCCGTACAGCTCGCGAACCGACTCCGCAACAACCCGTGTGACCTCTTCGTTATTGATCAGCGGACGATAACCGTAATCGTATCGGAACTCATAGGTTGCTCCATGCGCTTGCGTTATGCCTTCGATGATTTTCTCCATCCGCTTCGGCAGCTCTTCACGGAGTGCCGGATCCATGCAGCGAACCGTGCCGCACAGCTCGACGCTCCCCGGTATGACATTATGCGTATGCCCGCCGATAAATTTCGTAACCGATACGACCAGCGGATCCATCGGGTTAAACGCTCTGGAGGCCAAATGCTGCAAGTTCGTAACCAACTGCGCGCCGATGGCGATCGAATCGATGGTCTTATGAGGCTCGGCCGCATGTCCGCCCTTGCCGAGCACCGTAATCGTGAACGTATCCGGCGAAGCAAGCATCGGGCCTGCAACGACGCCGACTTTGCCTACCTCGACCGGCGATTGCAAATGCGCGCCGATTACCGCATCAACGCCATCCATAACCCCGGTGGCGATCATTTCCTCGGCTCCGCCCGGCGGAAGCTCTTCCGCATGCTGAAAAATAAACCGGATTTCTCCCTCTAGCGTATCGCTATTCTCCGCCATCACCTTCGCTACGCCGAGTACGATGGCCGTATGCCCGTCATGACCGCAGGCGTGCATCACACCCGGATTATCGGATGCAAACGGCAGACCCGTATTCTCTTCAATCGGCAGTGCATCGATATCGGCACGGATCGCAAGCGTTTTGCCCGGCCGGCTGCCAATCAATCTCGCCATTACGCTCGTCGAGGTCGGACGGGAAACCTCCATTTGACCGATCGAACGAAGTGTTTCTTCTATATAAAGAGCGGTGTTACTTTCATGAAAAGACAGCTCGGGATGCTGATGCAAGCGGCGCCTCCATTGAATCACTTGATCTTGTACGGCTTCCGCCTTGGCAAGCAGTTGTTGTGCGGCAGTCATTGAAGGCCCTCCGTTCTTTTGTAGATCTAGCCGGCTTCGTATTGCGATTTGTTGCGTTCGATCTGTCCCAAATGCTTTTCGACATGATTGCAAATAAATTTGTCAATAATATGGGCGATGGAGATTTGCTCCTCAACCTTCATCCCGAATTTCTGCCATTGCTCTTCCGTAAGCTTCTTAAGCAGCAAGGCATTGTAACGGGTAAGCGCATCGTAAGCATCCAAAATTTCAGCCAGCGGGGTTTCGTTAAACTGCTGCTCGTTCACCCATTCTTCATGCGCAAATGTAACGATCGGCGTCACCGGCTCCGAAATGATTTTACGAATGCGGTAAGAGTTGACGATATTCGAATCCATCAGATGGCCGATGATCTCCTGAATGCTCCATTTATCCGGACCGGGCTTCCACGTAATCAATTGCTCGGAAATCCCTTCCACACTTTGCCGAATTTTTACGGCGGTCTGCTCATAGTAGTGAATCGAGCTTTGTCTATCCGTACTCATAGGGTTATGCCTCCTCTAAGCTGTAATGAGCTATTTCAGTGCTTTTTCGATATAGGAATTATTGAACGACTTGCTTATATCCAATTTGTTCTTGATCGTTCCTGTTTCAAGCAAAATATCCGCCGTCGATTGTATCGCCGCCTGCACATCGCTCGTAATCGGCGTATTGATGTAGTTCGTGTAATTGACGAGCGTTTTCACCAATTCCAAATCCATTTTCTTCTCTTCGGCCAGAATCTTCGCCGCTTCATCCTTATTGTTGTTGACCCACTCTACCGTCTTCTGATAAACCTTCAAGTAGGCCGCAGTCAGATCCGGATTCTCCGAAATAAATTTATCCCGTCCGATCATAAGCGCCGGAGCGACGATTTTCATCGTTTCCACGCTTTCTACGATCCGAGCGCGGTTTGCTTTCACTTCAGTCGTCACGTATGGATCCCAAGTTGCCCATGCATCGACTCTGTTCGTTTGGAATGCGGAGTTGCCTTCGTCCGGCTGAAGCTCGACGATTTTCAGATCGGACTCTTTCATGTTGTTTTTTTGCAGCGCCTTGATCAGGAATATGTGAGCCGACGAGCCTTTCGCAACGGCGACTGTTTTGCCTTTCAGATCGGCGATCGACTTAATCGCGCTGTCCGTTTTGACAATGACGCTGTTCTGATTCCCTTGCACGCCGATTGTAGAAATAGCTGTGAACGGGCTGTTTGCCGCTTTCCCCGTTACGACCGTGCCGTCGCCGATAAAAGAGAAATCTACGCGATTCGATACGATTCCTTCCAGAAGCGGAACGCTGCTTTGGAATTCGTGCCACTTTACATCTGCGTTCAGCTTGCCGAGTTCCTCTTCGAACCAGCCTTTTTGCTTGGCGATCGACAACAGGTTCAGCCCGCCGTTTATGGCAATATTGACCGTTACTTTTTCATTGCCGCTCGATTTCTTGCCGCCGCCGCATGCAGTCAGAGCCAAAGCAAACACAAGCACAAGCGTCAGCAGACCAAAACCGGTAAATGTTTTACGCATCTTCAGAACCCCTTATCCTAACTAAAATTTATTTGTATTTTATTATTTCCTAGTATTCAAGTAAAGTATATATGAATTATATTAACATAACCAAAAGTTATGTATGGAAAGATTTACATAAACATTGAGTAATTTTATAAGGTGTGGGAAAATAGATTTGGACAAAATGCGGAAATCTTACATGAATATAATCGCTATTTGAACCTAAGTGGAGGTATTCACGTGAATATAGAGCAATTTGCATATGTTTCCGCTATCGCGCGAACAGGCTCAATCTCTATTGCCGCCGAGCAGCTGCATGTCAGCCAGGCAGCTATCAGCAAGGCGATCTCCAAGCTTGAGCAAGAGCTGGGGTTCAAGCTGTTTATCCGTTCCCGGCTAGGGACGGAAGCTACTCCCAGGGGGAGAGCCGTAATCGAGAAAATCTATGACATTCTTGTCAAAATCGAAGAGATCAAAGAAGAGGCGCAAATCGAGAGCAAGCATGTCGAAGGAGAGGTGCGTTTCTCCATCGGTCCGAACTTCACGGCTGCAATGACCAGATCGATTATTTCTTTCAAACAGGACTATCCCAATGTCCGGCTGACGATATCCAGCAAGAGTTCGGAAGAAGTCATCCAGGATCTGTTGGAGGACCGGGCCGATTTGGGCCTGATCTACTTCCACAATCAGAAGAAAGAGCCTCCGAAGGATTTGACGGTGCACAAAATGCTGGATTCGAGAATTGTGGTATGTGTGGGAAGAGGGTCTCCGCTCGCCTCCAGGAAGAGCGTATCTCCGCAAGAGCTGCTCGCCTACCCATTCGTCAATATCGACGGCGTATTCTCGAATTGGTATTTGGAGGACTTTATAAGCAAGCATGGTCCCGTCAATTGCCTTTTTAAGTCAAACAATATCGAGCTGCTCAAAAGAACGATTGCCGAAGGCGCCGCAATCGGCATGTTTATCGAATACAGCATGCTTAACGATCCGTTCATTCTAAGCGGCGAGATGGTAATCGTCCCCATGATCAATCACGAGCCGAACACCATTCCGCTGGGCTGGGCGCGATCCGCCAACAAGCATTTTTCGATTGCCCAGAGAGAATTCCTGAAGTATTTAATGCGCGAATATTTAAACCCCAATCTTAAGCATTAACCCGATCATCTTATCCGGGGCCATATTGACAAGAAACTTCTTCTTCTGCTAGTATTCATCCTAAATTCTTCAGAGGCGTTTTAGATTTGTTGCAGGAGGACCTCAACATGACATCGGCGGCATTGGAAATTCACCAGCTGAATAAAACATTTTACACGGCAAACAAGGCTACGCATGTGCTCGACAACATCAATTTTACGCTGAAGGAGCAAGAGTTTGTCTCGATTATCGGACCGAGCGGCTGCGGGAAAAGCACACTGCTAAAAATCGCTGCAGGACTCGATATCCAGTATGAAGGACGTACGCTGCTGAACGGCGAGGCTGTTACAGGACCGAGCAAAGAAAAGGGATTTATTTTTCAAGAGCATCGTTTATTTCCATGGGCGACCGTCGAAAAAAACATTGCCGCCGACCTCTCGTTGAAAGACAAAAACGTAAGAGCGCAAGTAGACGAGATGATCAAGCTGGTTCGGCTGACCGGATTTGAGAAAGCTTATCCGAAACAGCTGTCGGGAGGCATGTCGCAGCGTGTTGCGATTGCGCGCGCCTTGCTTCGCAAGCCGAAGGTGCTGCTGCTGGACGAGCCGTTCGGCGCTCTTGATGCGTTTACCCGCAATCATATGCAGGAATCGCTGCTCGATATTTGGCGCGAAAACCGCACTTCCATGCTGCTGGTCACGCATGATATCGATGAGGCCATATTCTTATCGAACCGCGTAGTCGTCATGGATGCCAAACCGGGCCGCATTAAAGCCGTTATACCAATCGACCTGCCTTACCCGAGAAACCGGATCAGTGCGCCGTTCCAGGAATTGCGCAGCAAAGTGATCCGTGCGCTGGGGCATGAGGAACAAGAAAACGAAACTTGGTCCATCTAACATCACCGGAAAGGATTGTTCCTTCATGTTCAAAAAAGTACAGGCGAAGCGGCTTATCTTCGGCGGGCTTATACCGGCGGCCGTGCTGGTGGTTTGGCAGCTGGCATCGTCTCTCGAGTGGATATCGCCCCAGCTGTTTCCTTCGCCGCTTTCCATCTTTCGCAGCTTTTACGAGATTATAGCCTCAGGCGAACTCGCGCCTCATCTCGGCATCAGCGTCATGCGGGCCATGCTCGGCTTTTTGATCGGCGGGGGGACAGGGCTGTTGATCGGTCTCTTGGTCGGGTTGTATAAGCGTTCCGAGCAGCTGCTCGACCCTTCGATTCAAATGCTGCGAACCGTGCCGCTTTTGGCCATTACGCCATTATTTATTTTATGGTTCGGATTCGGCGAGCTTTCCAAAGTGCTGCTCATTTCGATGGGAGCTTTCTTCCCACTGTACGTCAATGCATTTTTGGGCGTTCGCAATGTCGACGCCAAGCTGTTCGATGTGGCGCGCGTATTGGAATTCAGCCGCTGGCATCAAGTGACGAAGGTTATTATGCCCGGCGCTATGCCGAATATTTTACTTGGCGTTCGTTTATCGTTAAGCACATCGTGGCTTTGCTTGGTCGTAGCGGAGCTGATGGGAGCCGATCAGGGCATCGGTTACCTCATTCAGGATGCGCGGGCTTATATGCGGACCGAAATCGTTTTTGTCGGCATCTTCATCTTTGCCATCGTCGGCAAGCTGACCGATTCCTTGGTTCGAATTCTCGAAGCCAAGCTGCTGAAATGGCAGGATAGTTACCGTGGATAGTCATAATAACGTCAAAAAAGCCTATGCTGCCGCATTGTTGTATGCGATCATCATCGGCTTTTCTCTTATATTCGTGAAGCTTGCCCTGCTTTCCGCACACCCGATCGATTTGCTGGCGCATCGATTTACCGTATCCTTTGCAGCCGCTGTCGTGTTTGTCTTAATCAGACGGCCCAAGCTGCGTTTTTCCAAAAAGGACATGCTCGCGATGCTGCCGCTCGCCGCTTTTTATCCGACCTTGTATTTTGCTCTGCAGGCTTTCGGCTTGCTGTACATCCCGTCGTCCGAAGCGGGAATCATTCAAGCGACCATTCCTTTAATGACGATGCTGCTCGCGTCTTATTGGATTAAGGAGCTGTCAACATTTTGGCAAAAAGTCGGCATCGTGCTTTCCGTCCTGGGCGTCGTTCTCATGATTGTTTTGAAAGGTATTCATGTAAACGAAGCCATTCTGAACGGGGCGCTGCTTATCCTGTTGTCTTCGCTTTCGTTTGCCGTCTACAATGTGTATGGCCGGAAGCTGGCTCAGAGGTATAAAGCAATAGACATGACATTTTTCATCATGACGGTCAGCTTTGTCGTATTCAACGGTTTAGCGATTGGACGGCATGCTGCGGATGGAACGTTATCGTCTTTTTTCGCGCCGTTTTCGGAGCCCCTGTTTATCGTTTCCATTTTGTATCTCGGCGTATTAAGCTCCCTCATCACTTCTTTGTTGACCAATTACGCGTTGTCGCATATGGAAGCTTCCAAAATGAGCGTTTTCACGAATCTGGCCACATTCATTACGGTGATTGCCGGTATCGTCGTGTTAGGCGAGCAGTTGTTAATCGCGCATATCGTCGGCGGGCTCCTTATTTTGGCCGGTGTCATTATCGTGAATATCGCGGGGAGACGGGTTAGGAAGGTATTGGTAAAGAAATGACGGCGGTGTTTGCCGCGGATATTTCCGAGAGAGGCCCCATCCCTAAGGCCCCTCAACACTCGGTAATGTAACAGGAAAACCTACATCTATTTTTCTGTAATCACGGCTTTTGAACCAAATAGATGGAAAATCTGCAGGTAAAATTATTCAATTCGGCCATTGTTGGAGAAAACAATAAAATTTACTGTAGTTTTTCCATGTAAATTCCATTTTTTCAGCATTTCGGCTAAATTACCTGTAGTTTTTCCATCAAGGCCGGGGCATCGGCATGATCACGGCTCTATCTGCCTATATACCCGCCTTCGGATTTGATCGATTGGCCTGTAATCCACTGAGCTTCGTCACTGGAAAGGAAAGCGATCAAGTTGGCCGCATCCTTAGGCAGCCCGATTCGCCCCATTGGAAATTGCGGCTTCAGATGCTTTTTGACATCGTTGTTCATCCCCCCCGTATCCGTCGGTCCGGGATCGACGCCGTTCACCGTAATTCCCAGCGGCGCCAGCGCGACAGACAAGGGCTCAGTCAATGCGATAAGGGCTCCTTTCGTCGCCGTGTAGGCCAGATTGTTCGGATCGGGACCTTTTGAGACAAGAAAAATAATACGTCCCGGAACCTGTCCTGCGAGAGTCCGTTCAAATTTCTTGGCAAACTCCGTGCTGAGCATAGAGCTTCCCCGAATATTGACAAAATAATGCCGATCCAGCAGCTCGCTTGTTAAATCTCTAAACCCGATATTCACACAATAGCAGGCATTATTGATAAGAATGGACGGCGCTCCAAGCTGCTTATTTACTTGTTCGAGTATTCGCAGCGGAATGACGGGATCAGCCAAATCCGCTTCCATGCAAGCCGATCGGACGCCGTACTGCTCCGTTAACTGTTCGCAAAGGGTGCCCGGCCAATCGTATTCCGCTCCGTTTCCTTCCGTTTCATCGTAACGGCTCCAATAGGTAAAGAAAATGTCCGCGCCCTCGGCAGCCAGCTTTCTGCAAACGGCGGTTCCGATCCCTTGTTCGCGGCTTGCCCCGGTAACGATCGCAACACGACCTTCTAATCGTCGGGTCAAATTAGCACCTGCTTTCACTAATTTCCGGTTACTCCTAGCGATTGGCCGATTTTTCCAATACGGCAATATTCTCCTGCAGGAAGTCCCTACGCTCATCGAGGCCTCTGTTTTTGCACCAAACCACTGCCCCGAAGGCATCATAGAAGGAGTAAAAAGGCAATACTTTATCCAAATCGATAATCGGCCTAACACTTTCATAACCTTGAATGTAAGGTTTTCGCGTATGCGGATATACTTCCCAAATATAGTGGTTTACCTTCGTAAAATCGATCTCCGAGGATCCTCCCCGCGCGCTTTCAAAATCAATGATGCCGGCAACTTTTCCATCATGTAGGAGTATGTTTCCCGGACGAAAATCCATATGAACGATACACGGACCGTCCTGCTGCGGCAGTGCATGAAAAGCTTCGTCAAAATAATCGACGCATCTCGTAAACAAACCGGCCTCGAGTATTTCTTGACATGGCTTTTTCCATTTTTCAAAGTTGTTCCGAATATGCAATCTCCAGTCATTCCGCTCCAAAAACCGGAAGCCGTCCTGAACTTCATATCCGTAACCCGGCATGGTGACTTCGTGAAGCTTCGCATGGCAAACGCCGATTTCATAGGCCAGCTTTTCATCCATTTCCCCCGAGCACGGTTCCCCCTGTATCGCCGATAAAAGCAAAGCGCCGGAAATAGACTCGTCTCCCGGCCATAACTCAAGAACCTTAGGAACCGGCAAAACTTGCTGCAGCTTCTCTAAAATTCTGTATTCGCGATAAAGCTTATCTCGATTATAGGGAATTTTGGCGTAAACGATCTCCCCATCGGCAAGCTCCAGCTTATACACTTCCGAGCTGTAGGATTCCGGAACATCCTTGATGGCCGAAACGTCGAGCTTAAGGTTGCTAATCACGGTTTCAATGTTGCGCAAGCGATCACCCGGCCTTCGTTTTATATGCTTTTATTGATCAGCCATTTCTCCAATTCCGAGCTCATATCCGCATAGCGTCTAATAGCATGAATCGTCCCTACGGCCTGCTCAGTCCCTAACCGCTGTTCTTCTTCGTCCGTGCATTCTATCCGTAAAGACCGTTTCAAATTGTACTCCAGCCACCCCAACTTCCCCAAAAAGCCGCTGTCCAAAACCGTTCTCCAATCTGCCTCCAGCGTCCCGTATCGCTTTGTGTAACCGTCTATAAACGCCAAAAATCTTCCCTTGTCAACGTTTCCCGCTTCGCTCTCGGACCAGTAAACAGCCGTTTCCGTCAACTCCTGCATGGGGCTTGTATAACCCGCAGCCTCCCAGTCGATAAGGACGGGATTGTCTTGAATCCACAGCACATTTTTGGGATCCATGTCTCTATGGCTGATCACCATATTCGAAGCTAGCTGCTCTGCGGCTATAATCGCCTTCGTATTCCATTCGTAAAGTTTGTTTATGTTTTCACGCAAAAGGTTAACCCACGCTGCATGATGTTCTTGTCCTTTGAGCAAATAATCGTTCCAGTCCGCCGGCTGCTCATGATTGGAAGGATCGTTCGTTACATCTAGCCCCGAAAAATCCGTCATATGCAGATCAGCAAGGATGGCGCCCAATTTATTGCAATGGGTTATCGTGATTTCATCGGGCTTCAGACTTTTGCCGAGTACCCAATCGAACACAAGGTAATATTGTTTGTCTATTTCGTGCATGAAAATACCGTTAAATCGTTTAGCCGGAAGCGCCGGAACATGATGAACCGCGATATTCGCGATTTGCTCCGAATGGATATAGTTTTGCATAGCCGTCGGTCTTAGCATAATTTGCGGGTTTAGCGCTTTGACCGCATATTTACCTTGCGTCGTTTCGACAGCATACATCCTGTGTAAAAATCCGCCCGATATCGGCTCCGGTTCGCCGGCTAGCTCGCCAAGCCGCAAAGTACGGCATAACTTTTCAAAATGCAAATTGTACTGCAGGCCGCTCATCCTTTGGAAGCCCCCTACTCCA
This sequence comes from Paenibacillus contaminans, assembly GCF_003285015.1. Classification (GTDB taxonomy): domain Bacteria; phylum Bacillota; class Bacilli; order Paenibacillales; family NBRC-103111; genus Paenibacillus_V; species Paenibacillus_V contaminans. Next base: position 9,780 of record NZ_QMFB01000063.1, read on the forward strand.
TCCCGTCATCATAAAACGATTTGTCCCTCGCTGATTTTCACAAGCGTTTCCACGAACAATTCGTGCTCGCATTGCAAAACGCGGGCAGCCAGCGTCTCCGCCGTATCGTCCGGAAGAACGGCTACTTCCCGTTGATTCACGATCGCTCCGGTATCGTATTCCTCGTCCGCCAGATGAATCGTAGCCCCCGTAACCGTTTCGCGATTGGCCAAAACAGCTTCGTGAACCTTGCTTCCGAACATCCCGTGACCGCCGTACTTCGGGAGCAAGGAAGGGTGAATATTCAGAATGCGCCCCTTATAATGCCGAAGCGTCAGCGGACCGAGCTTTTTCATATATCCCGCCAGCACGATCAGCGTGACGCCGTTATCGGTCAGAGCATGATAGATAGCACGGTCAAGAGACTCCGGATCGCTGTGCGTAGCCGAACTTAAATGATAGTGCGGAATACCATGCTTTCTAGCACGTTCAATAGCCCCTGAACCGGAGTTATTGCTAATAACGGCCTTTGCTTCCCCGTACAATTTTCCGTTGCGGCAAGCGTCCACTATGGCCTGCATGTTGCTCCCGCCGTGCGATGCCAAAAAACCGATTTTGAGCCATTCCATCGTCGCGCCTCTTTCCATCGTTCTTTTTACGAGAGATACACTTAGCTTAATTGCATGTTGCGATTTTTTTCCGCCAGCTCTTTCAGCTTCTCGTTTCTGGCTTCGATAAAACGCCTCATGTAATTCTCCAGCACGAAATAATCAAAAATGCGGCCGATTATCCCCAGCGGAGAGCCGAACTCCAAAATATCCCGCATCAGCGTTCCGTTCGCGCCGGATTTTTCGAAAAGATGCGTGTGCTTCAGATGAGCGAACGCTCCTTTTTGCATCTGATCCGTGAAGAGAACCGGGTATTCGAACTCCACGATTTTGGACGTCAACCGCTGTCTGATACCAAAATGCGTCGCCTCAAATGTGACCGTTTCGCCCAGTTCGATCAATCCTTTCGTTCTGCCGGCGACCGCCCGTTCCTTCGTATGCGCCCAAACCGTTTGCGTATGCACATCGATATCCCTTGCCAAGTCGAAACAAATCTCTATAGGCGCGTTAACGAACGTCTCCACCACAGCTTTTGCCATACGATCACCCTTCTGGGGCCCCGGCGATGCCGGCAGCCTGTTCTTGTTGTTCTTGTTCCCCTCGTTGTTGTCAATCGCTAGCAGTCACGCATTCCGTTCCTTCCACTTCTGCACGACGAAAGCTTTTATTTGCTCCGCAACTTCGAATGGCGCTGTGGAAGTCGTATCGATTGTGGGCATCGGCGGGTTGTACTCCGTTTCGGCATTGTTAAGCAGCCACCGGGCGAATTCCTCATGCGATTTGAGCATTTCATCCGTCCACATCGCTTTATCCGCCCGATTGCGAAGACGGGTACTACGAGTCATGTCGTCGCAGTGCAAGTTAATGAAGCAGAGCTCGCTGAAGCTGTTGTAGGTATCGCACTTCTTGGCGTCCCACGGCATGAGCGTACCGCAAATTATCGTTCCTCTCCCGGATTTCGCAACGGCACTGGCAAAATGAAACAATAGGTTGAAGCGGTCTTGATATTCCAGCTTAGCGGCAGTTGTCCCAAAATTATCGTCATCCGTGCTGAGCACGTCAAAGTCCGGAAGCAGCGCCCGCAGTTCGTGCATCACAGTCGTTTTTCCTACACCGCTCGCTCCCGTGACAATGAACAAAGGCAATTTATGTTCCATAATTCGTTACCTCCTCAAGTTTCCGCATAACCTCATCTTATAGTCTGAAACAAGCGAGGGAAAGGGAAAGTTTGGGTATACGGCATTAGGCATATGGAATATGATCAAGTCTCCTCTCCAAAAAAAGCGACGCAATCCTTAGCCGCTTAGTGATGTGTACAGTTAGGGGGAGCACTGTTTATCCCTTGGAATCAGTTCCTTAGACATCGAAAAAAGACGTGCCCATGTTAATCATGTACACGTCTTAATCCGTCAGTACTGTTTAGCACACTCTAATACGCCGACAACTCACCAATTCATAAATATATTTTCATAATCGATTCATGCATGTTTGACTAACGGAGGGCGTACCGTTCAATCGCAGCAACAGTCACGTGCTCCTTACCGCCGATGCCCTTTACAGAGAGATAATGAGGAAAAGGAAACGAATAGTGAGGACAACTTCACTGTTTCTCGCCTTAAACCACTATTCTGGAGGTCTAATGAGGCAAACGAAATGAATAGTTAGGAAAATTGATAATGGCGTTTGCCTCATTAGCGGTCGAAAAGGAACCTTTTACCCGTTGAATAATGAGGTTTGCCTCATTAACAATGAGATTTTCCTCATTAGTACGTTGACCGCATCAAATTCAAGGTACGGGCGTATATGATTCCGTATAGAGCATCTTGTTCAATCCGCCGTTTTAGACTCGGAGGTACTTAAAAACACACTAAACCCCCATAAACTCCCTAATAAACTGTAAATACACTTTAACTGTTAACTCAAGCTCGCTGATCTCCACATATTCCACTTCTCCATGCGCGGTATGCTGATCCGGTCCGTGGCATAAAGCGGGAACGCCCAGAGCGTTGGCAAAAATCGCCGCATCCGTGACGACCTGCTTGCCGACGAGCGGGAAATCGATTTGCCTTACGCGTTTTACCGCACGCTGAAGTGCTGCTACAGCCGGACTGTTTTTATCGAGGCGGTAGCCGTCCCTTACTTTCTTCATGTCGAGACGGATGCTGATGCCAAGCCCATCGGCAAGCTCGTTTAATCCGCTCCGAAGCTCGCTTTCCACTTCCTCGTAAGTTTGCAGCGGATCATACCGCCGAACGCCGACAAGTACGGACCGGTTCGGCAGCTGGTTATAAAACTGGCCGCTATGCACCGATCCCAAGAAATACGACGCGTACCCGATATCTTCGATCCAGTCGTTCTTAAGCTCCAGATTCCATCGGTTCAATAAAGCGACGACTTCGGAGGCGACGGTGATCGGATGAGGCGTATTCTGGGGTGCGTACAATTGATGGCAGGGCTCTCCTTCCCGCTCAATCACGATTTCGAACGTGGCCGATCCGAGCTGGGCTATCGTACAATCCGTCGTGGCCCCCTCCATGA
>NZ_QMFB01000064.1 GCF_003285015.1 Paenibacillus contaminans
TATACAGAGGGTGCTCGTACTATTCAAAGCCGAAATCTTAGCACCTACAGGAATGCTATTAGTGAGGCAAACGAAATTGATAGTGTTGTTTGCTTCACTAACGGGCGAGAACGAGCATTTTACCGGTGGAATAGTGAGGACAGCCTCATGAATAATAAGGTTTTCTCCACTATGCGCACGATTCATGCATAGCAGTTACGCTATCCGTTTACTTACGTAACTACCTATGTCTTCATCAATCCCTGGTTCTAGACTTGATCGTTTACTTTGTGATAGTTCATCCCGCGAATACGGCAAAATCGCCCGGTCGGCTTACTGGAGGGAATTCCGAGTCATCAGCCGACGGGCGATTTTTTTGCGCCGTTAACATATCCGCTATGCGATTGCATTCGCTTCTTATTTTTCGTAGCTTGCCTTGCCCTTCTTCATCATGAAATCCATTTCGGCGTCCATGATCATTTCGACCTTCAGCTCGTCCAGCTTGACGTCGCGCCGGGAAAGCACGTAATCCACGATGTCGTCGCTGTCGATATTAACGTTGCCCTTCGCATCGGGCTTCGCTTTGTCGATGAACGCTTGCTCATGCTTCAATACGAGCAAGATCGCATTCGTATCGATTTTCGTTTTATCCGCTATGTATTTCACAAGTTCTTGCTGCTTAACCAGTGCGCTCAACCTACTCGTCTCCTCGAAAGGCATTGTTTCTTATGCCTGATAGTCAGGTTCATTATACCGTTCGAGCCTGACGGTTATCAACCGCGTTTTCGGGGATTATCCGCATCCGCATGTAAGACAGCCCGCCGTACAGTCGTGAACCTGCGCACCGCGCGATGCGCCGTGAGTCCCCCGGTGCGAGACGCTGAGCCACGCGCGTCGGATGCCGCTCGCTGTGCGCCAAAATTTTCCGCGCGGCACCGCGGGTCGGGGCGCTCAGCCACGCGCGTCGAGTGCCGCTCACAGTTCGCCAAATTTTCCGCGCGGCGACGGGAGTCCCCCGGTGCGAGACGCTGAGCCACGCGCGTCGGGTGCCACTCGCTGTGCGCCAAATTTTCTGCTTAGCGCCGAGAGTCCCCCGGTGCGGAGCGCTTAGCCGCACGCGCGTCGGGAGCCGCTCGCGGGGCACCACTCGCGGCGCCGGCGAGTCTCACGGCGCGGAAGGCTCGATCACACTTCAGCTGTCAATCCTCGTAACGCCGTTCATCCGAACCGACTCGGAACCTCCGCTCTCCGTCCGCGCTTTTTGGACAACTATTTTATGTATCAAGACCAGATACCGGTATGATACGATTTCTGTAATAATCGCGTAATGCGAGGGGGAATCGTTTTGGCAAAATCATGGTTTTACCGGCTGCTGCTATCCTATCTGCCTATTTTTGTAGTTGTCGTCGTTGCGCTGCTGCTCGTTTCTTTCCTGACAGTAAGCGACTTGTCCAAAAAATCGGCCGTCCGCTCGAACGAAGTGTTCATTAAACAAGTGATGCAGACATTGGACAATTCGCTGCGAACGATCGACGAGACGATGAACCGGGAAATTTTCGTGGACGGCATGATTTCGCGCTTTATGAGTACGGAGGAAGCGAAGTATGCAAGCGTGTCCGCTTACGATGCCGCCATTCGATTGAAAAGACTGACCGAGGAAAACAATCTGATCGATTCCGTCTATCTCGTGCGCGAACGGGATCTGTTGGTTGTCACGGAAGGCGGCGTCATGCGTCTGGACGAATTCGCCGACCGATCGTTCGTGAGCGGGCTGCGCGATTCAGCGGAAAATTACCGGTGGACCGGTATTCGCGAGTACGGGCGCCCAGCAGGCGAGAAAACGGACGTAGTGTCTCTTGCCAAGCAAATGTTCGTTACTTCAAGCGGCTTCATGGTCGTCAACGTAAACGCGGATCGTCTGCAGCAGCTTCTTCAAGAAATGTCGGGTTCGAATTTGAGCTATATCCGTCTGCTCGGAGCTGACGGCGCACCTGTGGCATGGACGGGCGAGAGGCAGGAAGCGAATATTTCCCGCGACGATTTATCCAGCTACACCTCCCCGTATACTCGCTATGAAATACGCAGCGGCGTTCGGTATATCGGGCTGCTCGAGACGGTATCCGATTTTACGCTGTTTTGCATTGCAGCCGGTATGGCGTTAACCGTCATCGGGATCGTCTGGATCGTTTTCGTCAGCAGGCGCAATTACAAACCGATGGCGCGTATCGTGCAAAGGCTCGGAACGATGGGAAACGGCAAAGTAGAGCCGGACAACCGCAAACGTCATGACGAGTTCCGGATAATCGAACAGGCGATCGATAGAATGGCGGAGGAATCGGACCGGTACGAGAAGCAAATGGAAGAAAATTTCATATACCGGCGGCAAATGCTGTTCCAGGAGCTGCTGGAAGGCAAACGCTCCGTTACGGACGAGCTGCTGCAGCAGGCCGGCTTCGGACTAGCGAACGACAAGGAGCTGCGGCGGACGGCCGTCGTCGTCGCGGAAATCGACGGCTATGCGTCATTCATCCGGGACTACTCGGCCGGCGATCAAAATCTGCTGAAATTCGTGCTCGGAAAAACGATCGGCGAAATCGCCCAAAACCGCTCCATGACGGTCGGCATGGACTGGGTCGCAGATCGCAGGCTGGCGATAATCGTTAGGACTTCTTCAGAGACGCCCGACGATGAAGCGCTTCTCCTTCGTGTTTGCGAAGACGCGGGAGACTGGGTGAAAACGCATTTGTCGTTCACGGTGACGTTCGGCTGCGGCAAGTATGTCGACGGACTGGAACGGGTTTCCGAATCTTACCGCTCCGCCTTGCGCTGCTTGCTGTACAAGCCGTCTCTCGGCGCCGCCCGCATCATCACAGAGAGCGACCTGACCGGCCGGCAGCAAGCGGACATGTTCAGGCACGTGCAATCGATCCGCCCTTTCGCTCAAGCTTATAAGCTGGGCAAGGAAGATTGGCGGGAGCACTGTGCCCGCTTTTTCGCCGACCTGGAGGGAGAATTTTTTACCCTGGACGATCTGACAAGCTTCATGAATTATACGATGTATTATTTTCACCGGGAAATGACGGAGCTTGCTGCGGAGTTCCGCGACTTATGGGAGCGGGAAGCGATGCCGAATCTAGTCGCGATGCTCGACTCTGCGGAGACGCTCGCCGAAATGCAAAGCGCGTTTACCGACATATTGACGGACGGCTGGAACAAAATGGGCATGCTCCGCGAGCATCGCAACAACAGGCAGCTGCTTGTCCGCATCAGAGAGTACATTGAAGGCCAATACGGCAATCCGGATCTTTCCCTTATTTTGCTGAGCGATGAGTTCGGGATGAACGGAAAATATTTAAGCAGGCTGTTCAAGGACGAGTTCGGCGTCAATTTCGGCGATTACCTCGTTCAGGTGCGTATCGCGCATGCCAAACGTTTGCTTTCGGAAAGCTCCTCTCCGATACAGGAAATAGCCGCCATGGTCGGGTATACGACCTCGATCGCTTTTATCCGCGTGTTCAAAAAGCTTGTCGGGATGACGCCCGGCGACTACCGGAAGGAATCGGTCAAGCCGTAAATAACAGTAAAGTGGATATCGATTTATTGGGGCAATCCGGTTTATTGCATAAGCCGCTGCGGGGCCGATCCCCAGGCGGAACCTGTCGCCGGAAGCCGCTGCGTATAGGCGGAATGCGGTTTATGGCTTTCGATTTATCGGGTGGCATGATGTTTATTGCGGTGCGCCGGCGTTTTGAATACAGTTAGGGCAGTTGCATGCAACCCATTCCACGAACGGCGAGGTGAGCAAAGCCCCTTATCCAATATGCGGGAGATGTCAGCTTATGAGAGCGAAATCGACTTTTATGAAAAGCGTATACCGGCACCGCTGGCTTTACATCATGATGCTTCCCAGCCTGGCTTATTATGCAATTTACAAGTATGCGCCCATGGCCGGTCTTGTCATCGCGTTTCAGGACTACAACCTGATGGACGGACTGCGCAACAGCCCTTGGGTCGGGCTTAAGCATTTTCGCGACGTATTTTCCAATCAGCAATTTTTCATTCTGCTCCGCAACACGCTCTTGATCAGCTTCTACAAAATCGGTTTCGGAGCGCTGCCCGATCTGCTGCTCGCTCTATTGCTGAACGAGGTGCGCATCCGCTGGTACAAGCGGGCGGTGCAAACAGCCGTATATTTCCCTTATTTTCTGTCTTGGGTCATCGTTTACGGCATGATGCTTATGTTTCTTTCGCCCGGCACGGGGCTGGTCAACTATTTTTTGAAGGATTGGGGCTTTGAGCCGATTTCCTTCCTGACGTCGAACGATTGGTTTCGCAGTATTCTTGTCTCTTCGGAAATATGGAAGGATGTCGGGATCGGCTCCGTCATTTATATGGCGGCGATGGCGGGGATCGACCCGCAGCAGTACGAAGCGGCGATTATGGACGGTGCGGGACGCTGGAAACGAATGTGGCATATTACGCTTCCGGGTATACGCAATGTGTTCGTCCTGCTTCTCATCCTGAAGATGGGCAGCATTCTCGATGCCGGCTTCGGGCAAATATACGTCCTGTACAATTCGCTCGTATACGATACGGCCGATATTATCGACACTTGGGTGTTCCGAAGAGGGCTGGAACAAATGCAGTACGGGTATGCGGCGGCTGTAGGCATGTTCAAGTCGGTTGTCGGGCTGATCATGATTCTCGGAGCGAATCAGCTGGCGAAACGGTTCGGCGGAAACGGAATCTGGTGACGGAGGGATCAAGATGTCAGATATAGCGTACCAAACAAAAAGATCGCAGCTGGAGCAAGCATGCATCCATATCCTTCTCGGGCTTGTCGCGTTTGCGGCGCTGTTTCCGCTCGTTTACGTAGCGATCGTGTCGATCACTCCGCTGTCCGAGGTGGCGCGAAACGGCGGGTTCAGCATTTTGCCGCGGCAAGTGACCTTCGGTGCCTATGAGGCTGTGTTCGCAAGCCCGCTTGTACCCAAAGCGCTGCAAGTAACGATCCTCGTGACGGTTGTCGGAACGCTCGCCAATCTGATGTTCACCGCGCTGCTTGCCTACCCGCTTTCGAAGCGAAGCTTGCCGATGCGCAGCGTCATTTTGCTGTTCCTGCTGTTTACGCTTGTGTTCGGCGGAGGACTCATTCCGACTTATTTGGTCGTGCATGCGACGGGACTTGTCAACACGCTGTTCGCCCTGTTCGTGCCGACGCTCGTCAACACCTTTTATTTGCTCATTATGAAAACGTTTTTCGAAAGCTTGCCCGAAGAGCTGATCGAAGCGGCAAGAATCGACGGATACGGGGAATTCCGGCTGTTGTTCAGCGTCGTCCTCCCGCTCTCCAAGCCGGTGATGGCTACGATGGCGCTCTTTTACGGAGTGGCTCATTGGAACGAGTTTTTTGCAGGCATCATTTATATTAACGACTCGAACTTGATGCCGCTTCAGGTCGTGCTGCGCAACATGCTCGCCGGTTCGACGATCAGCAGCGAGCTGCAGACGCTTAACCCGCAATTAGCCGCCAAACTGCCCGGGGAAACGTTCAAAATGGCGCTTGTCGTCGTCTCGACTATGCCGATCATGTTCGTTTATCCGTTCCTGCAAAAATATATGACGCAAGGCATGATGCTCGGCGCGATTAAAGGATAATGTGAAGAACGATGATTAGAGAGGGGCTCAATGCGATGAAAAAGCTAAATGCATCCATTACTTTGCTTTTGCTGTCATCAGCTGTTTTGTCCGCCTGCAGCGGCAAGGAAAGCGGAAATTCGCCCTCGCCGGAGGGAAGTGCAGGCAATTCGCCCGGCAGTACGGCAGCAGGTTCGGCGGCGCCGGATAAAAGCAAACGGGAAACGATCGAAATTTACAGCTATACGCAGAACGCAAACGCTTCGCTTCCGGCAGGAGATAGCGATTTTGTCAAGAAAGCTATAGAGGAGAAATTCAACGTCAATCTGAAGCTGACTTACAACATGCTCGAAGGCGACGATCGTTACAATAAGCTGAATGTGAGACTCGCCTCGAACGACTCGCCGGATCTCGTTTTGGCAAACGGATTGAAAGCGCTTGAATACAAAAACAATAAAATGCTCGTCGATCTGAACGAGTACATCGCCCCGGAGAAGCAGCCCGCTTACTTCAAATGGTTCACGCCGGAGGTGGTCTTCAAACGCTTCTCGATGGATAAAACGAAGCCGGAAATCCAGCGCATTCCGATTCCGGTGCTGAAGAAATCGCCCGTTTCCTGGTATGTCCGCCAAGACTGGCTCGACAAGCTTAATCTGAAGGTGCCGGCCAACCTCGAGGAATTCATGAAAGTGGCGCATGCCTTCACCTATGACGATCCGGACGGCAACGGGAAGAAGGATACGTACGGCTTCTCGGTGTCGGCGAACGGCTCCGGCATCACGTTTGACTGGCCGCAGTGGATGGCGAACGGCATCGAAGGCGTGCTCTATGTGAAGGACAACAAGCTTGTTCATTTTCAGATGGATTATCGGGTACAGGATGTGCTGCGGGATATCAATAAAATGGTGAAGGACGGCTCCGTGGATCCGGATTGGTTCCTGCAGAAAGGTACGGCTCACATCGACAAGGCGATTCAAGGCAGAGTCGGAATGGTTCGCGATTACGGAGGCCAATTTGGCCTCGCCAGCGTACCGTCTTCCCCCGCCGCCCGCAGCAAAGAAGTGAACCCGAACGCAAAATGGACGGCCTTCAACGCCATTGACGGCGTCCCCGGCTTCCAAGAGAACCTGCCCTCCCTATCAGTCGTCGTGACGAAAATCGCCGCCAAAAATAAGGAGAAGGTTGAAACGGCATTTAAAATACTCGATTACCTGACGAGCGAGGAAGGTTATTTGCTGACGCATTACGGTAAAGAAGGCGTGCATTATACCCGCAACGGCAAAGTCATCACGCTCATCCCCGAGGCGATGAAAAGAGACTTCGAGGACAAAGGCGACTGGCTCAAAGCGATTTATCAGGTGTTTACGCCGGAGGAGCCCGAAACGCTCGGCTTTGAAGTCGTCGATCCGCGGCAAACTGCGGAAGAAAGGGAGATGCTGAAGAAGATTAAGAGCTATCCGATTTCCGCTCCGATCGGTACGAACGTATCGCCTCCGGAAGGAGTCGATCTTGTCAATCAAGCGAAGCTTGAGAACGAGACGATGGCCAAAATCGCTTTGGGCGAGCTTCCGGCCGAGCAATGGAAAACCGTTCTGGATAAAATCCTGAACGAGATGGGCGGCCAAAAGCTGCTGGACGCTTATACGGAGCAAATCCGGGCTGCCGGCGCGATCAAATAGCATAACGGACGGGTCGGCGTATCGTCGCCGGCCCCATCTTATTTGAATAAGGGGGATATAAGAAGATGGCAATCATTACGCTTCCGACGCATTATTACCGGCAATTCGACGCGGATTACTCGCTGGACGTCCCGGGCGAAGGTTATGGCGGCTGGGATAAAGCCGATTTGCCGCTTAATCTCGACCATACCGCTTTGGTAGTCATGCATGCGCTCGATTGCGGGACGAACGAACAAGTGCCCGGCCATTTTCGGGCGGTGGAATACATTCCGCGGTCGTACGACATCAGCCGCACGGTTTTTCCCGGACTGCTCGGCGCCGTCCGCGCCTCCGGAATGAAGGTCGCCCATGTCGGGATGGGCGAAAGCTATTGCAAGCCGTATCCCGGCTACCGAAGGATCGTCGAGCTTAGCGGTCCCGGGCCGGCGTTGTCCGAGCGCGCGGACGAGGATCCCGTCTCGCAGCAGTTGATTCGCTTCCGCGCCGACCATGTGTTTCCCGGAGCGAACAACCATGCGGATATTACAAAAGGCTATCCGCTGCGCAAATTTCCGCGGGAAGCCGAGCCTGTCGGGGATGAGGCTGTTGCTCTAACCTCTCACCAGTTAAATGCATGGTGCAAACGGGAAAAGATCAATCATTTGATCTATATCGGCTTCGCCATCAATTGGTGCCTGCTTATGTCGCCGGGCGGCATGCTCGACATGTCCCGGAACGGCATCATCTGCTCGGCCATTCGCCAAGCGGTCACGGCGGTGGAAAATAAAGAAACAGCCCGCTTAGAGCTGAATAAAGAACTCGCACTGTGGCGGGTCGCGCTCGCTTTCGGCTTCGTGTACGATGCGGACGATGTGATTGAGGCGCTGCGGAGTGAGCAAGGCTGAACGCTTATGCCCATTCGGAGTGCAGGTGTTAGAGCTCGGCTCGGGTGCGACTCCGTCTGTATATTGCGTTCTCACCTTTTTGGGATGCAGGGGGCAAAGGCCAGCTCGTAAGCGGCGGCATTTATAAAGCGTTCTCGCCTTCCGGATGCAGGTTATCGCAAGCCCCCCGGAAGCTCTGACTCAGCCGACGAGATGTGCAAAAACAAAGCCCTCATGCCGTTTATTGGCATAAGGGCTTTGTTTTCGAAAGTAACAACTGCTTATCTTCATCGTTTGACACCAATGCCGCGAGTTCCAACATACTTTGGTCCAACATCTATGAGGCATAATGAGGCAAAAGTTACTGTTAATAAGGCAAGCCTCACTATCTCACGCTGAAAACCCGTGTTATGGCAAGTTAATGAGGCAAACGAAACGAATAGTGAGGCAAACCCAACGAATAGCATTCCTGTAGGTGCTAAGATTTCGGCTTTGAATAGTACGAGCACCCTCTGTATAGTAGATC
>NZ_QMFB01000065.1 GCF_003285015.1 Paenibacillus contaminans
CAAGCGCCGCGGCTTCCTCCGGTCCCATAACCGTCGCGCCCGGATAATTCGGCGGCAGCGGCTTGCTGCGCACAGGCGTTCCTCCGTTGATAGCCAGCTTTTCCATGGATGATACCTCCTGATCGATTCCTCGTTATTTACGAAACGACTTTCTTTAAGCAAGGTACGCCGAATTTGAGCACCGATTCCGGCGAAGCTTGCCCGGCCGGCAGCGGAATCCAAACGACTGTTTTCGCCGGAATGCCGTCAGCTTTTCCGGAGGCTTCGGATGCGGATGCAGCCTCGGCGCCTGCTTGCAGCGTAAGCGCAACCTGCACGTCAACCCCTTCGCCGGACGTCTGGATACGTACCTGACGGCGGCTTCTTTCCCAAGCGTTGATTTCTTCCGCCGTCCAGAATACGAAGCCGCGCGATTTGGCCTCCTGCACGAACCGGGCGAACGCCTTGCGCACGCTTTCTTTCGTATGCAGGTGAACTTGGTGGAACAAGAAATGCGCAATCCCTTCCACCCTTGCCGCCTGCTCCAGGAACGGCACGATGACGCTGCTGTCCGCCCAACGGTCGATGTCCAAATCCTGCGTCAAAAATCCGATTTCCATCACGTCGTACATCCGGTTGCGCTCGTTCGCCCATGCGATCGGCATATAAGGATGGCATGTGCCGAATAAATAACCGACATTTCCCCTTTTGCTCGGTCCGCGCGTCTGATCGACTTGAATGCCTACCGACTCGCACCAGGCGAACAAATCGCCCCAGCCGTGAAAAATCGTGTAATGATCCTTATTGGAAACGATCCGGTCAAGCTTCGTCGCTTCCTTCAGCCAGCCGAATTGGCGCTTGAACTCCGCTTCGTCCCAAAAACCCTTATCCGTCGTCAACGCATTATAGTGGAAAGCAAGCTCGTGTCCGTCGCCCAAAATTTTATCGTACACTTCCGGACTGTAGCCGGGCTCAATCATGCACCAGCTGGACCGGATGTCCTGTTCTTTCAAAACGCGAAGCGTAGTCTCCGCGGATTCGTCGATATTGCCGTCGCTGTCATGGGAAATCAATGCCACATGCTGGACGCCGTCCGGCCAATAACCGACGAAAGGCAGCGTCATGCCTTTGTCCGTGACGGTACGGAGCAAGTGCGAAACGAGCGCTTCCCGCCACAGATCGGCATAAGGATGCGGGAAGTACGGCTGGCCTGTCTCCGAATGAATACGATCCAGCTCCCAGTCGAGCGAAATGCGGTCGTCCGCTTTCAGAATGCCTTCGTTAAGCGGCGCGCTTCCGTCCGGCGCCGGAACGCCATCGAATAATACAGGCGACATGCCCTGCTGCAAGTGAACGACGGTCGTCGGGATATCGACTGCGAAGCGGTGAAGCTCTCCTTTTTCGATCGGGAAAACGAGAAGCAAAGGCGCAATATCCTTCCCTTCCGGATGATGAAGCCGTACCGTCCCTTCCTGACGGACTTGACCTGCTTCAGGAGCAACGCCCCACGGCTGAGCAGCCGTAAAACGCAGCGGACGCGTTTCGCCGATCGCTTCAGGCAGCAGCGCATAGCCGGCCGAGCTTGCCGGAAGCTGAATCGCATGGATTTTGCCTGCCAGCGCGGACAAACCGCCATATGCGATAACCGTACTTCCAGCCGCTGCAGCGTCCCATAATGCCTGCGATCCGGCAGCGTCTTCATTCGTCAAGCTTGCAATGACGACATCGTATGCGGAACCGTCCAATCGATCGGCCCGATCCACTTTTTCATATGCAATGCCCGCATGCTCCAAAATTTCGTAAATATACGTTTGGAACACGTTCAATCCGTAATGCCAATGTCGTTCGGCCGCCTGCCGGTCGACATATACGGCCACTTTCGCGATACGCATACATATCCCTCCCAAACAATCTCTGTCTATCTTTATCAACCGAACGAGCGATGCTGAACGGCATTTCCCCAAAAAACGGCCAGTCGCAACTTGTCGGCGTCATTGCCATCATTATATCGAAATGCACGATACTTGTATAGTACTTGTATCATAATTACAGAGCCATTTCATTCAAGAATAGGAAACGCTTCTTTACCAAAAACTAACTAACGAATGAGAAAGCGAGGATGATTACGACCATGAATGTGAACAAGATCAATATGGTGCAGCTATTCATGCTCGTGATGATGTCTGCCGGTCTGATGAACCATGTAACGCTGATTCCCATTTTACTGAGCGTCTCGGGCAGGGATGCGTGGGTGGCGGCTTTCCTAAACGTTTTTCCTTACATGCTCTGGATTTGGCTGCTGATTCGTCTGATTCGTGCTAAAGGAGATCAAACGCTTTTCGATTGGATCGTTTCGTATACGGGCAAACCGATCGCATGGATCGTAGTTTCGTCGATGGCCTTTAACATTTTCATGCAGGCTTTTCTGACGCTTCAGGAGACGGTCGGCTGGACGATATCCAGTTATTTGCCGGGCACATCGCGAATGTTTCTTGCCTTTGGTTTGGTCATCGTCAGCTACATTGCCGCGAGAATCGGGCTCCAAGCCGTCACCATAACCGCCGGCGTTTTGCTGCCTGCCGTTGTAGCGCTAGGCTTTTTCGTCGCAGGCGCGAACATACCGAATAAAGATTACGGCCGATTATTCCCGATCGCGATCGATGGATTTAAACCCGCTTTGAAAGGCATGCTTTATGCCGGCGCTTCTTATATGGAGCTTTTTCTGGTCTTCCTGATTTCCCATCACATCTCGTCCAAAATCCGCTACCGGCATATGGCGCTGCTCGGACTCGTATTGGTCGGCCTGACTCTCGGACCGCTGATGGGCGCGATAGCGGAATTCGGCTCCGACGAAGCGGCACGGCTGCGGTATCCGGCTTTCGAGCAGTGGAGGCTCATTCATTTCCGGCGTTATTTGGAGCATCTCGACACCTTTTCCATTTACCAATGGCTGTCGGGCGCTTTTATCCGCATTTCCATTTCGCTGTTTACGATCGCCGATCTGTTTCCCATCCGGAATAGAAATATCCGGAATACTTTTCTTCTCGCTTTATCGACCGCTCTTATGTTATGTATCACCATTCCGCTCTCCGATCACACATATTTCCGGTTCATCGTCAAAATCGTCTTCCCAGCCACCTTCATGCTGCTGCTTGCAGCCACTCTCGCCTTGACAGTGCTGACCCTATTGAAAAAAGGAGGGACTTCCCATCACCAGAGAAATTGACATCGAGAAGCTGGAAAGCCTCTTCGACAAATGCAGCGACGTCATTTTTCAACCGTTTGAATATGCGAACGAAAGCAGCAACGATACCGTCGTCTTGGCTTACTGCAAAGGAATCAGCGACGAAGCGCTCATCCTTAAAACGGTCATGCCGGGCTTGAACGATATGTTCCGGCAATCCGGCTTCGCCGGCGAGCTGCTCGCTGAGCATGCGAATCTGCTGCTTTTTCCTTTTACGGATATGAAGTCGGAGGATGACGCCATCCGGTCGGTATTATGCGGCAACCTGCTCATTTGGTTCGAGCGGCGCAAACGGCTATATTGCGTTCACATTTCGGATACGCCCGAGCGTAAGCCGGAGGACTCATCCGTAGAACCGCCGATTTTCGGCCCTCGCGATGCTTTTGTTGAAAATTTGTCGGTTAATGTGGCGCTCATTCGCAAAAGAATGCGGTCCCCTTCGCTAAAATTCGAATGTTTTTCGGTCGGCACCCATTCGCGAACGGACATCGGCTTATTGTATTTGGAGCACACCGCAGCGCCGGACGTTATCGGCGAGATCCGCAAGCGGATCGAAAAGCTGGAGATCGAAGCGTTGTACAGCAACGAACAGCTGAAAAATTTGGTATCGGATCAATCCCTGACTTTATTTCCGCTCATGGGGATCACCTCACGTCCCGACCATACGCTGGAAAGCTTGCTGAGAGGACGGTTCGCGCTTATTGTCGACGGGCTGCCCGCCGCGCAAATCGCCCCCGTTACGCTCAGCTACTTGTTCAATGCCGCCGAGGATGCCCATAGCCCGGTCCTCTACGTGTCGTTCTCCCGTCTTCTGAGAAAGCTGAGCCTTTTTATTACCCTGTTTCTCCCGGGGCTTTGGGCGTCGCTTACGACGTTCCATCAGGATCAAATTCCGTTCCCGCTGCTGTCGACGATTATCGTGTCCACGCAAGGCGTACCGATGTCGTCCTCCTATGAGCTGCTTTTGATGATACTCATGTTCCGCCTTTTCTTCGAGGCCGGATCGAGGCTTCCTTCGACGATCGGTCCCGCCTTATCCGTCGTAGGCGGTCTTATCGTCGGCGACGCCACGATTCGCGCGGGAATGACGTCGCCGACGACGCTTATAATCGCAGCGCTGACGTTTACCGCAGGCTTTACGAACCAATCGCACGGATTAAACGCGTCGACGGCCATTTTGCAAATCGTCATTTTGCTGCTCTCGACGTATTTGGGGCTGTTCGGCTTTTTTATCGGCATGTTCGGCATCGTGCTGTATTGGGCAAGCCTCTCCTCATTCGGAGTCCCCTACTTGGCGCCGATTTCTCCTCCTAACTTCAAGAGCTTGGCCGCTTCGCTCATCAAGATTCCTTGGACCTACAGCCAGCGGAGCGTCAAAGCGCGAGTCGTAACGGAGCCGGACCGGAGCGAAAGGAAGGAGGAAAAATGAAGCTGCGCCGCCTGACAGCCGTGTTTCTGGCCTTGTCGTTATTGCTCGTCTCCGGATGCGGAAGCGCAAAGGATGCGGATATGCTCGATTATATTAACGGGATCGGCGTCGACTACCAGAACGGCGAATATATCGTTTATTTGCAAATGCTGAGCGTAAGCAATATTGCGAAAACCGAAGGCAAAGGGCCTTCCGAAAGCACGCCGTATTGGGTAGCTGTCGGGAAAGGCAAAAATTTAACGGAAGCGATCGGCAAAATATACAACGCGTCGGCCAAATCTATTTTTTGGGGGCATGTGACGGCGCTGCTGCTTTCCGAGAGCCTGCTGGAATCGAACGAGCTGAGCATTTTTATGAAGGAGTTCGACCGTTTCCACGAAACCCGGTATACAAGCTGGGTATTCGCAACCTCCGAAGCGATGAACGACATCTTCATGGTCAAACCGAATTTCGAACAGTCGCGCTTGAATACCCGGCTGCACAATCCCGAGGAAGGCTACCACATTTTGTCTCTCGTACGCCCCCTGATGCTGCATGATTTCGTAGCGGATTTTCAGGATCAGGGCCGAAGCACATTGCTTCCTTCTCTGAAAGTGACCTCGGACAATTGGGAGAAGGACCGTGAAAAGAAAACCTCGCTTGAAGTAAACGGCGTTCATGCGTTCCAAAACACGAAGTACAAAGGCTTTATTCCGGTTTTGAAGCTGTTCGGAACGCGCTGGCTCGAGAAGGAAACGGTCCAGTCGTTCATCTCCGTTCAGCATGACGGTAAAACGGCCGCCACGATAAAAATGACGAAGCCGAAATCGAGCATAAGGATCATGAAAGAAAACGGCAAGGTGCGATTCGGCATCAAAGTGATTGTCAAAGGGATCTTAACGCATAAATTTACCGACATTAGCGTAGAAGAGCTGAGACGGGGCGCAGAGAAGCAAATCGCGGAGGAAATTCGAAGAACATTCGAAGAAGGCTTGCGTGTGGATGCCGACTTGCTTCAATTAAACGAGAAGCTGCACCGCTTCCACCATAAGCTATGGAAAGCGGCCCACCCGGGAGGTCCCGAATCGGCCGCGCTGACAGCCGATTCGCTGGGTCCTATCGACGTCGTTGTCGATATCACCCAAACCGGCAAATATAAGTATTGACTTGAAAAACAACTACCGTCACTCGCCTACACAAAATAACAGCTTCTAGCACCGCCGCCACAGCTCCCAACGCAGCGGTGTTTCGCTGCATGAAGGCGGTCGGTCGGCCGCATGCGGATTTAGAATAATAGTTGGCCTTACCCGTTGACGACGTTTGCCGCGGTGCCTGCCAAGAAAGCCGACAGATTGGCTGCCGCCGTCTCCATTAGCCGCTGCCGGGCCTCGAAGGTCGCCCATGCGATGTGCGGCGTGATCAAGCAGTTCCGGGCGCTCGTTAGCGGATGATCGGCAGCAGGCGGCTCCTTGGACAACACGTCCAGACCGGCCCCGGCGATCCTGCCTTCATTTAGCGCATCGGCCAAGTCGCCTTCGACGATAAGTCCCCCGCGGGACGTATTGATCAAGAAGGCGGTTTTCTTCATCAGCGATATGCTTCCGGCGTTAATGAGCCCTTCCGTTGCCGGCGTTTGCGGACAATGCAAGCTGATGACATCGGACTCCGCGAAAACCTCTTCGCTGCTGCACATCCTGACTTGCTCCAGACCCGCAATCGTTTTGGGGCGCGTAGCGGAAGCGATAACGTTCATGCCGAAGGCAAGCGCGATTCGCGCCACCTGCTGGCCGATCGTTCCGTAGCCGATGATTCCCATCGTTTTGCCCGCCAGCTCGGTTAACGGAGACCGCGTAAAGCAGAAATCGGGACAAGCGGCCCACTCGCCCGATCTGACCGCATCGCTGTGCAGCCGCACTTGGTTGCAAAGCTCAAGCAATAAAGAGAACACGAGCTGCGCGACGGATAACGTGCTGTAACCGGGCACATTCGTTACCGGAATGCCGCGTTCCGAGGCCGCCCCGATATCGACGACATTATAACCGGTCGCCAGCACGCCGATATAACGCAAATTCGGCAGCTGCGCGATCGTTTCCTTTGTCAGCGGCGTCTTGTTCGTTAATATGATTTCCGCGCCTGCGGCCCGATTCACGATTTCATCCGGCGCAGACCGGTCATATACGGTCAAACTCCCCAGCGCCTCCAGCCTGGTCCAATTCAAGTCTCCCGGATTCAGCGTATATCCGTCCAATACGACGATGTTCATCCCTTTTCGCTCCTCTCTTATGTAACGGCTACACGTTAGTTTCCTCCAGCCTTACCGAGCCGCAGCCCGGTACCGTTTGGCCGATTGCCTCGACAATATGCGGATGGCAGGTAAACAATACGATTTGATGTTGTGTCGCAACCTGCCCGAGCACGGTACAAGCGCGAATCAATCGTTCCCTATCGAAGTTTACCAAAATGTCGTCCATGATTAAAGGCAGAGGCGCTTTGCTCGCATATTCCTCGGCAAGCGCAAGGCGCATGGACAAGTATAGCTGCTCCGCCGTCCCCCGGCTGAGCAGCGAGGAATCCAAGTGATCCCCCGTCGGCGTTACGGCCGCGAGTCTTTTTTCGCCTAACGGCGCAATGATCCGGGAATATCTTCCGCCCGTCATCTGCGCAAAATGCTCGGAAGCCCGCTGCAAGACGCCTGGCTGGCGTTCCCGTTCGTACACGTCGCGCGCTTTCTTAAACAGCGACGCGCAGACCGCTAGCGTCGACCAGCGGTTCGCCTGCTCCGCAAACCGTGCGGTTTGCTCAGCCAGTCTCTGCACGGCATCGCCTTGTCCGCCGTTTCCTTCAAGCTGTTCAAGCTCCGCATGCAGCCGTCCCCGGCGTTCCCGCCGTTCGTCGGCCTCCCGCTTCGTTTCCTCCAGCTTCCCGCGCAGCGTCTGCATGTCGGCCAGCCGTTCGTCACGGCTTCTTCCTTCAAGCTCGGCGCCAAGCCGTTCCAGCCGCCCCGGGCCGATCGCGGCGTCCAGGAGCGCCTCCGCCTGCCGCTTGTCCGCTTCGAGCCGGAGCCGTTCTTCCTGTATGCGAACGCGATGCCGGAACTGCTCTTCATCGGAAGCCCCGGCATCCTGCAGCAATTGTTCGATGCGGGCTTTCGCCCGCCCGATGCCGGGGCTGATAAGCGAAAGCTCTTCCGTCAGCCGATCCCGCTCCTCTTCCATTCGTTTGCGGGCATGTTCCCGCTCTGCAGCATGATCCGACGCTTCCTTCCAATCTTTAAGCGCAATAACGGCATCGCCGTCCTCCGTTTCTCCCAGCTTGGCGAACACGCCCCGCTCGAACGCGTCCCGTTCGGCGGCAAGCGTTTCGCAGCGGCGCACCGCTTTCCGTTTGCGCTCCAGCTGCTGCTGCGCCTGCTCGATAAGCGGGAACAAATCGAGCGCGGCTGCAGCCGTGAGCTTCGGCGGCAAGCACTGGCCGGCAAGCCATGCCTCCCACTCCGCTTGCAGAGCCGCGAGCGTCTGGGCTTGACGGCCGCTGTCGGCCTCCGCCAGCGCAAGCCTGCGCAGCGCCGCCGTATGCGCCTGCGCCGCCTCGCCGCGCCGCTCGCGGCACTGCTGGCAGC
Source organism: Paenibacillus contaminans (assembly GCF_003285015.1). Classification (GTDB taxonomy): domain Bacteria; phylum Bacillota; class Bacilli; order Paenibacillales; family NBRC-103111; genus Paenibacillus_V; species Paenibacillus_V contaminans. Next base: position 8,251 of record NZ_QMFB01000065.1, read on the forward strand.
TGCGCAGCGCGGCCTGCCACGCCTCGGCGGCCCGCTCGAGCGGCT
>NZ_QMFB01000066.1 GCF_003285015.1 Paenibacillus contaminans
TTATTATATCATATTAACGCGCTGCCGTGGTAAAATAAGGACTTTCTAAACAGTCTGAGTTTTTCCAGTTAGTGTATAGCTTGCAACCTAGACAAATCAAACTGGAACTATCGTTGCGGAGTCGGAACCGTTAATGCGCGGCTTCTTTACTTGGAACTACGTGTACTGGGACGTTATGAGGGATTCTCCAGATAAACCATACGAATCTTCGAGATTATCATCATGCAACGATAAAATAAACCTCCTTCCCCAATAAAGTACGAGGTCGAAGGTTTATTCTTTATCGAAGGCTTGTTCCTTCATCCATTATTCGCCATCGTGCGCACTTCTCAGAACGGGCACGGTGGTCATACGCTGCGCTCGTTACTTACCGGCGCGCGGCACAGCGCTACTTATGCTCGCAGTACTTCCCGGCTCCCGGCACAGCCCTGCTTGTGCTCGCATTACTCCCGGCGCTGTATATGCTCACATGCCATGCTAGCCCTGCCGCATGCGGCTCCGGCTATTCCGTCGCAGTAGGTTGCTCGGCGGCAGCATCCTTCTTCATCACTTTGCCTTTGAAGCCGCCTTTATGATCGACGAACTTCTCGAGCGCCGGCTTCGTCAGCTCCTGCAGCTTCGCGATCAGCTGGTCCTTGGAGATGCCCTTCTCCAGCGCGATATCCGCGATCGATTTGTCGGCTTCCAGCTCCTTCTGCAAATCTTCCACCGACAGGCCGACGATTTCGGCTATTTTATCGAGCGGCGCGTTGATGCCCAGCCCGCCGCCGCCATGCTTGCCGCCGGGACCGAAGCCGTGTCCGCGTCCGCCGCCGAAGTCCGCGAAGCCTGTTTGCTCCACGGCTTGCTTCGCTTGCTCGGCTGCTTTCTGCTTAGCCGTCGCAGCTTGCTCCGCAGTCAGCTTGCCCGCTTCGACCTGCTTGTCGATTTTCTCTTCAGCATCCTTGGTGAGTGCGGCGATAACGGTATCGACTGCCACGCCTTTCTCCTTGGCGAGATCGGCGAGCGATTTGCCCGCTTTGAGCTCCGTGCGGACCGCTTCCTCTTCCATACCGAGCGCAGTGGCGGCTGCACTAAGCTGCTGCTTCGGATGAATGGCGATTTTGCCCGATTTGCCGGCTGCAAATTTCCCTCTCATCTCGGCTTTGCCCGCTTTATTGGTTTGCTGATCTGCAGCGGACGGCGCCGGCGACGATGAGCTTTCGGACGCGGCATAGGCTGCGCCGCCGCCGAGCGCCAGCGTGAGCGCAATACCTGCGGCAATCATTTTGCGGGAACGTTTCATATCGAGTCACACTCCTTGTATGTAGCTTATCTTACAATACAAGCTTACCCCGGCCAGCTTAATTGAAACTTAAAGACAGATTACAATGCGATTAAAAATGCCCCGTAAACGAATCCAATTATCGCCAATTCCAAACTTCGATACGTCCCAGCTGAAAATGATGAAACTCAGCAAACGTACGGAGCTTCTCAAGCTCCCGCACCGGTCCGGTAACGACCGCTCCGTATACGGTCACGCCGTTAGTCCGCAAATACGCAAGCCGCTGCTTGTCAATTCCCTGTCCTCATATGGCGCTTTAGCGGTTAGCCATTCCAAATCCAGCAGCATCTGCTCGGCCGACCGCTGCAAAATCGCCTCGTCGCCTAACCATTTCACAGAGCTTGTACCGCCCTTGTAATAGGTTTTGTACGGACGCAAATTGAGATGCGGCAGCCAATAATCGCCGCCGGAGCTCGAATAAGAAAGCTTTGTTATCTCTTTCAACTCCCCTGCGTAGACCGGCATATTGAGCAGGCGAACTCCGACGCCGTTTACCATCTTAAACAGCTCTTCCGGTTTCATGCCGCTGCGCAGCGCAAACGCCATTTCGGCTACATGACCGTCCCCGATATGGCTTAGCTGATCCCATACGGGAGTGCTGTCGTACGAAGCCGGGGCGGCTGCCCGATTGCCATGGAGCTCGTTCGGAACAAGGAATGAAAACGGCTCGCCCGCAAGCGATAACGGAGATGAAAGCCGCAGCTCGTACCGAACGCTTCCGAACAATCCTTTGGAGGCATGCACCTCGCCTGCCGCGGCTTCCCAACTGCCGACCTGCCGGAACAGCTTCAGCTTCGTTCGCTGGGTCAGCCAAGGCGTAAGCGTCGCCGAGACCGGGTAAGTAGTCTGGTCCACGCGCAATCCGGTTTCGTGCGTTTCCACTAACGTCGCCACGAATCGATCGAAATCGGCGCTTTTGCCGGAAATGTTGTAATAAGCGGAGACCGCCATCATATACAAAAGGCCCGCCAGCAATATGGCGGCAATTGCCGCAGCGATCGTCCTCAAATTCGTGAAGCGCGTGTTCCACAGCATACGTTTGAACGCTTTGCGTTCCGCTTCGTATTCAATCGGCCTGCCTTCCCTTGCAGCAGCCCTCAGTCCCTTCGGTACTCCCATGTAACCCCCGCCTTTTTCCCGTCCGGCTTTACGCGAAGCCATGATTCCAAACGGCCGTTCGCATGTATGGATGGGATATATTGGAACACCTACTTAAATAACGCATAAATGACAGCTTGTCTGACGCCCCCGGTCAAAAATAGCCGATTTTCCGCGGCAAATGATACCGCTGCGGCAAGACCTCGCCCATAGACGCAGCCGTACCAAGCGTTTGCCGAATTTTCCGATCGCAACGCAAAAAAAGCCATCCCCCGAAGCAACGGGCAGTATGACTTTTTCATTCTTATTACTTCCCAAACGAGCCGATCGTCTCCGCAAAAGCATAACCGACAGCAGCGGAAACAGGCGTCATCCATAACGCCCCCCACCAAGGAAAGGCGAAGGTGCCAAGCACAGCCCCAACCAACAAAAAGCCCGGAAGCATAATCAGGAAAACAGCCTTCTTGCGGGCTTCCAGTATCGCGCTGTCCCGCCAGCGGAACAGCTTCAGGAAAGGCTCTTCGCCCACATCTCTCACAAACAGCTTAATATAGTAGCTTAGAAGCAAGCCGGAGCCGAACCAGAGTATCCATTTGCCTGCGGCCGGCATGACCGCAATACTGCCGCAGCAAATCATAACAAGCCGAATGTATACGCTCATACTCGCTTTGCTGCGGAAAAAGGATTTCACGCTCAGCTCCGTCAGCCCGTTAACCTGCGTACGCGAACGGAACAGCCGGTTCGAGGAGCGGAACAGCAGCGGCCGTTTGCGCGCGATCCGCGATTTTTTCTGGACATATTGCGCAAGCATGACGGCGGCAAGCTTCATCCGTTCGGTCCGTTCGCGCTCGATGTCGTGATGGAAAGCGCCTTTACGGGACAACCTGCGGCGAAGCAGCCACGGAAATACCGCCAGAAGCGCGACGCATGCGGCAGCTCCGTACAATACGCCGGTGCGCATCGTAAGCACGACCGCCAGGAACGAAGCCGCTTCGACGGCGAACAGCGCGGAGGCGGCAAGCAAACGCCTGAAGCCGGCATAACGGATCGACGCCTGCTGACGCAGCAAACTCGCAGTCATTTTGAAAGCAACCATAAAAACTATCAGCACAAACACTTTGAGCCAGGACATGGCGTATTCATGATGCAGCAGCGGCAGCGTCAGGCCGACGACCGCCCCCGCCGTTATCGCTTGGAAGCCGAATGAGTACCAGACGCCATTCAGCATAAGCCTGCGTACCCATTTCGTGTGCAGCAGCACCAGCTGATCCGCCTCTTGCAAGAAGTATCGTATCGTCCCGATATTCGTCCATATGAATAAAATAATGGCAATAACCGCATATGGAATAAACGCAAACCATTCGGGAGACCGTTTCCACCACAATAGATAATGATAACCCGCAAACGCCAATGCCGGAATGACTACATACAAGGCGACGACCCAGTCGACGGCAAGACGCCATACGCTCCATTGGAACGCCCACTCTTCCCGCACGCGCCGCCAAAATAGCTTCTTGACGGTCATCATCGGCCCGCTTCGCCTCCTTGCGGCGGCTCGGCAAGATCGAGCAGGGAGTGGAAGCAGTCGAACAGCGATTCGCCCGGCATCCCGCATTGATCGCGTATCGCATCCAAATCCCCTGCCGCAACGAGCTGCCCGTCCGCGAGCAGGACGAACGAATTGCAAAGCCTTTCTGCGGTATCCAAAACATGCGTGGACATGAGCACGCCGGCCCCGCGTTTACGTTCTTCGTGCAGCATGTTCATAAAATCTTTGGTCGCCTTCGGGTCGAGTCCGATGAACGGCTCGTCGATAATGTACAGATCGGGCTTCTGAAGAAAGCCGATGATGAGCATCATTTTTTGCTGCATCCCTTTGGAGAAAGAAGACGGCAAATGATGCTTGACCGCCGTTAACCGGAACTGCTTCAGCAGCCTCATGCCTCTATCCTCGAACGTTTCCGCATCCATCTCCAGCGCGGAAGCCGCCAGCTCCAGATGCTCCCACAACGTTAGCGTATCGTAAAGCACCGGATGCTCGGGGATATACGCAACCCTTCCGCTCGGATCCGCAAATTGAATACGGCCCGCCACGTCCGGCAGCAGGCCCAGAATCGCCTTGATCGTCGTGCTTTTCCCCGCTCCGTTCGGCCCGATCAGCCCTACCAATTCCCCAGCCTCAATTGCAAAATGAATATCGTTTATAACGCCCTCGCGCCCGGGATAACCGGCACGATCGATTGCGACGTCTACTATCGGCATATCCTTTTCCCTCCGCACGGAAAGCTTGCACTACGCTCCCCCGTTACCATCATAACAAATATGCCGATGGATGCGCGATGTCATTTATTTTGCTGCTCCGGCGACAGCTTTCGTCCCCTCAAACGGTAAACGATTAAATACACGACCGGAAGAAGCAATTCCAACGTATAAATGATAACCGTCCATGGCAACGATTTGAGAAACTCCTCCAGCTCCCCGTAATTGGATGCAATCCCCATCGCCAGTCCCGTCATGAAAATGCTTAACGAAAAAGAAAGCGGCCGGTAATCCCGCATATTCAGCAAATACGATATCCCGAGCGTGCCTGTGTATAGAAACAGGCTTACTTTTACGAGCATACACAATGTCCACCACGATACCAGGAGCGGATCAACGTTCTCCAAAAAATCGCCGATGCGGATAAAACGCAGCATTTCAAGCACGGGGTAAGTCAAATGCCCGGTAAGCTTGGGCCCGAACAGCATCATGCAGAAAAGCCAGGTCATAATAATGAACATCATCGATAATAAAGCGGCGATCAGCATGGAGCGCATCGTTTTTCGCGGCTCTTTTACGTTCGCGACCAGGATGAGGACGAAAAACATCTCTCCGCACCAAGGAAACGCATAAACGCTGGTCAGCATAATTTGCTTGAAATCGTAGTGGCTGACGAAAGCGACGGCCATATCGGTTTGCAGTTCTTTGCCGACGAAGAAGGGGACAAGGATGCCGAACAAAATAGTCAGGAAAAAGACGCTGCCCGCAAAACGCGCGATAGCCTCGAGTCCGGAACGAACCGCCAGAGCGGCGCAAATAGCGATGACGATGCCGAGCACCCACGTCGGCGTATCCGGCATATAAATGGAGGCGAAGAAATCGATATATCTTCTAAGAGCAATGGAGCTCAAATAAATGGAAAAAAGACTGATCATCAGTACGATCGGAACGTGTATCCACTTGCCCACAATTCTTCCGCCAAATTTGAACCATTGAACCGTCGGCTCGATACGTCCAAGCTTAATGCTGAAATATGCGACCAGCAGTCCTTGGGCATAACTGACGACCAGCCCTATCCACGCTTGAAAGCCGCCTATCTCCGTCATCGGAGCGATCAGGAATATGACCGGTGAAGAAAACAGAAATATCGTGAACAGCCGCATGAGCTGCGATTGCGTAATACGTTCCATATACCCGCTCCTTTCCTTCGAATCAAACGGCTGCCTTAGCGGTTGGTTGCCTGCATTTACCGGGACATGGGGCAATTCGGCGGTTACGCACCCCATTTCCTAGGAATTTCAAACAAATACACGGACGAGCGATCCGAATATCCATTCGATCAGGAGATTCGGGCTTGGGAGTCTTCTAAACCATTCCAGCAAAAAATTATACGTAAAACAAACGAGCAAAACGGCGAATACCTTAACGTATGTTTTGGGCTTGCGGCCTCTCTTGCGCAAAAATCTCCATTCATATACGGCAATTAGGCTGAACAGAACCGCAGTAAACAAACCTGTCACTTCCTCTCCTGTATTCGCCGCTCCGTTACTCACTTGGCTTCAGCTTCACCCAAAGCGGATTCGTTTCTTTGCCGAGCCTCGTAATTTCCAAATCGGCGTGAAGCCGGAAGCTCACTTCTTCTTTATACACGTCACGCCAGTTTCGGCTGATTTGCTCCCATTTTTTCGGATAGCGCCAGCTTACGAATTTCCCTAGCTGAAGCACGTCCGAGCCATATTTTTGCGTTTCGGTCAGCCCCTTGAGCATGTAATCCTCCAGTTGGGAGCTGAATCGTTTTTGGATGTATTTAATATTTTCGCTGCTGACCAAATCCATATCCGATTCCGATGAGACGATGTCCCCGACCCCGCGAATCGAAATTTCGAACACGATGCGCCCGTCTCCCTCTAGCTTGGGCTTGATTAACGGCTTGCTCGGCACGAAAAGAACGCTGACCAGCTCTCCGTTATCCGGCATTCGAACCGTAATTAAGGAGTTTTTCATCCCTCCTTCGATCCAGAATAACGCTCTCGTCTCGTCGACATCGAGCGTTCCGACCATACGTCCCTCGCGAAATACGGCTGCGCCGTACGTTCCCGCCCATGGGCTCCTTTTTCCCTTCTCACTGACCATTTCCGTTTCTCCGAACGTAAGCAAATTCGCATACATATCCGGAGCGTCATCAAGAGCGGTCAGAAAGTCCCTCACATTCGTAGCGATCAGTGCCGGCTGAGCGCCGAACTCCCGAAGCACCTCGTAAGGAGTTCGCTCGAATACCGGGGTAAGCTTCGTTATTTCCAATGCTTTTTCGGGAGCCACCATTACAAATGTCTTCAGTTGAAAAGACGGCTGCCGGGCAACGAACTCGAGAACCGGCCGGATCCCCTCCTCCGCCAGCTCCCGGCCGATAACGACAATGCGCGTATGCCCCCAAGCGATCCGCCTCGTTAAATCGGCTTGAATTTTACGCAAAGCGGCCGCGAAGTTTACCCCTTGCTTCGTGACCGTCGCATATGGCTGGCCGGTGCTTTGCGGGCCCGTCTGCACATCGGTCGAAAGCCGGTTAGGCAGCGGGAAGGCCAGCGTCAGCTCAAGCGTACCCGGCTCCTTCCCTTTATCTACGAACACGCCGGTTACAAAAGCCCGATCGTTGATCTCTATTCTTGACCAACAGCCGCCGAGCAGCGGAATAAAAGCAAGCAAGAGAAACATGGCGACCGATCGCCGCATCACGGATGCCACCTTAATCCTCCTCCTCTCCACTTATCGGTCTTTCGGTTTTGGCCATTCTTGTCCGGTTGCCCACGCCGTACAAATACGGCCTTGTCCTCAACTTCCACCACGGCGCGCGGAAAAGCGAATCCTTCATGTCTTTGCCGATAAAAGGCGCAATCGGCGCCAAATACGGGGTACCGAACGAGCGCAGCGTAACCAGATGCAAATAAATGAGAAACACCGCGATAATCATGCCGAATAACCCGAAGGTAGTGGCCAGCAGCATGATGGGAAAACGCAGCAGCCGGAATGTGAGCCCAAGCTCGTAGTGCGGGATGATGAACGACGCCACGCCCGTTATGGAGACGACGATGACCATCGGCGTGGAGACGAGTCCGGCCTGCACAGCCGCTTGTCCGATTATAAGCGCGCCGATAATCGAGATCGTTTGACCGATCGTTTTCGGTATCCGCAGC
>NZ_QMFB01000067.1 GCF_003285015.1 Paenibacillus contaminans
GTCGCATTTTTTGTACCCGCTACTGGAACTCACTGAAAAATCATTAGTTTGTCAGTGGCCTCCTTTATCAGTGGTTTTGGAAACCTCTTTGTTTACAATTCGAGACTAGTCCATTTCGCACTACACTTTTGGGACAGCCCTTATATCACTTATATCTCACTCAAAAATTAATGCGTCTTCCACTCTTCCGCTTCCATACCGTCTTCGACCGCGAATTCGAAATCGTCTACATCGAAAGCTTGTACGGGCACGTCGGTTTCGATCAGCTTGTCAAGAAGCTCCAACTGGTCCGTTAAAAGCGGCGCTTGCTCATTTATTGCAGTCAGCAGCAGCTCCGTTTCGATCGGGTCGAACGTTTCGCCGTATTGGGCGTTGTCCATAGCGTAAACGATCGTAAACGTGACGTTGTCGTTCACAAGCAGCGGCGGGCTTTTGCGCCAAGGCGCCTGAAGCGCGCGTTCGATCTTCTTCTTGTTAAGCGAGTCTTCGAAATACTCGATCAGCTCGCCGATTTTTTTCTTTACGTGCGCGTCTTCCTCCGGATCAGGCATGACAGGCTCGCTGCTGCCCCTCATTTCATAAAGCTCCAAGATGGATGAATAAGGAATGACATATTCCACGGGCCGACTCGGCACCAGCAGCTCTCCATATACCGCAACCATAACTGCTTCAATAACAAATCGCCGGTTCATCTTGTTCAATACCCCCTCTAACTGCCCCAATAGTCCGATTTACACTTTTATCATCATAACATGTCCGTTATCTTCGTACCAGAGTTACCAAGGATAAACGCTTGCCTGCATCTTTGACGCTTTCCGATATACAAAAAAACGGATAATCCCGAAACGTCGCCGCTTAAGGAACATCCGCTCTGTTTGCATAAAAACCCGCAAATGCCGTCCGATTTAGTGTTTCAAACCCGCTCTCGCAGGTGGGTGACCTCAGCGACGTTTTTGAAGTCCCTTTTCGAGGGCATGTCAGCCGCGTCGGACATGTTGGTCTCCCGTGAAACAGTCATTGGTTCAAAACAACTTAAAACCGTAACGTACATCGCAGGATGTTTAACGTATTCCCATTATAATGCCTCCGGAACGGAATGTAAACCTCGCCGGGCGGAAGCCTTTTGTCACTACAGCCAACTTTTGGCGCGTATCGACAACTCTTTTAATCCCGTTTGGATGGGTCCGGTTTGCTTTCGGAATCGGCANGTTTGGATGGGTCCGGTTTGCTTTCGGAATCGGCAGCGGCTTCCGGCTCCGGACGTTTGTCTTTCTCTTCGCCGCCTTGAATGATAAGCTCGTCGGATTCCCCTTCGCCTTCTTCGCCCGATTCCTCCTGCTTCTTGAACTTCTCCATCCGCTCCTGCATTTTCTGATAGCTGCGGTTGAAATGCCAGAATGAAGCGGTTGCGAGCAAGCTGCCCATGAAGAAAGGAACAAGGAAGTTAAACTTGACGACGCTTATATACATAATCGCCGCGTTGACTGCGAGCATGCTGATGGACAGGATCGGATGCCCGATCGCTACAAGGAACGAATTTTTAAGAATTTGGAACAGCTTCATGTGGAAGTGTACCATGATGGAAATGAAATGAAAGAAAGCGGCCATCAAAATGAAAAACAGCGTAATAAACAAAATCGACAGCAGCCGCAGCATCCCGCCTTGCCCGCCGTAGAACTGGTAGTTGACGACGATAATGCCGCCGAGCAGGACGAACAGAAGCCCGCCGAGCATGCTTTGCAAGTAGTTTTCCTTATAGCCGCGGAAATATGTTTTGAACAGCGGTACGTCCGTATCGCCCGTTACCCATTTGCGCGCAACGACGAACATCGCCGTTGTGGCCGGAATCAGTGTAAACGGCGACACGATGGCCAGCATAAGCAGCCAAGATTTCATGACGTCCAACGTAATCTCTTCCGTAGCGGGATTCAGTAAAACGCTTACGACCAGAAAAAAGAACGGCAGCGAGCAAATCACCCACAGCACATTAATGACGGATAACCGCATAATCCATTCGGATATCCGATAAAATCCTCCCATGACGCCGCGAAATTCCAAAACATTTCCTCCTCTTCGTATCCAGAGCGCAGTTTGTTTGACACATCTAAAGTTTGGATATTTTCTTATTATAGCCTATTTTTCTGGGTATAGGTAGTCGTCTAAACATGAAGGCGTTTGTCACAATATGATGTGGTATAACCCGTTACAAATAACCAGTCAAAGGAGGAAAAGCCGATGTCCGCATCCCTGAATTTCGGAGGCACTTCCACAGCCGCCATTCTGGTATTGTTCATTCTTCTTGTGATCGTTTCCTGTTCCCTGTGCTGCTAATTGAACGACACAAAAAAGAAGGCGAAGTTCGTCGCAGAACTTCGTCTTCTTTTTTTTGGTGCTTAGTTGTTCACGTAATCGTCGGAACGCTTGGAGCTGCTCGAAGAGCTGCCGTAGCTTCTGCCGCGGTCGCGCGAGCCTCCGCCACGGTTGTCCCATCCGCCGTCACGCGAGCCTTCGCGGCGCGGAGGACGCGATCCGCCGCTTCCGCCGCCGAAACGGTCGGTACGCTTCGACATGTAGGACGAAGAATTCGGCTTGCGTCCCGAGGAACGGATATCCGGTCTTCTCTTCTTAACGCGAAGCGGATCTTCCGGCGTCAGCTCGACGTTGACTTCCTTCGATTCGCGGGTCAGCAGCTTGAGCGCAGCCGACAGCAGGGCGACGGAATCGTATTGCTCGAGCAGTTGAATCGAAAGCCCTTTGTACTCGTTCGCTTCGTCGTTCTGCACGATATCGAGAATTTTCTCCGCCGTAATGCGCTGCTTGCCTTCAAAGGCTTCAGCCGTGCTTGGCATAGGTTTGCGGGCAATGCGGTGACGAGTCAGACGCTCGATGAAATGCAGATGATCCATTTCGCGAGGCGTTACGAACGTCCATGCCGTTCCTTCCTTGCCTGCGCGGCCTGTACGGCCGATCCGGTGAACGTAGCTTTCCGGATCCTGCGGAAGGTCGAAGTTTACGACGTGGGTTACGCCGGAAACGTCCAAGCCCCTGGCTGCAACGTCAGTCGCTACCAATACGTCGATGCTGCCGTCGCGGAATTTGCGCATGACCGCATCGCGTTGATGCTGCGACAAGTCGCCGTGAAGGCCTTCCGCGGAGTAACCGCGTTTTTGCAGCGCTTCGGACAGCTCGTCGACGCGGCGTTTCGTCCGGCCGAAAATAATCGCCAGCTCCGGCGCTTCCATGTCGACCAGGCGGCAAAGAACTTCGAATTTTTGCTTTTCCTGCAGCTCGATGTAGAACTGCTGAATGAGCGGAGCGCTCACTTGCTTAGGAATAACGGATACATGCTCCGGATTTTTGAGGAACTGCTGAGCGAGCTTCTGAATGTTCGGAGGCATCGTCGCAGAGAACAGCATCGTATGACGGGTTTCAGGAACGAGCTTGAGAATGGATTGGATGTCGTCCATAAAGCCCATGTCGAGCATTTCATCCGCTTCGTCCAAAATGACGGTTTGTACGTCGTCCAATTTGATCGTTTTGCGGTTGATATGGTCGAGCAAACGTCCCGGCGTCCCGATGATGATTTGCGGGCGTCTTTTCAGAGCGCGGATTTGCTTCACGATATCTTGGCCGCCGTAAATCGGAAGCGAACGGATTCCTTTGAAACGGCCGAGCTTCTCGATCTCTTCCGCAACTTGAATCGCCAGCTCGCGCGTCGGGCACATGATGAGCGCTACGATCCGATCTTCCGATACTTGAATTTTGTTAATAAGAGGTACGCCGAAAGCGGCGGTTTTTCCCGTTCCCGTTTGAGCTTGGCCGATCAGGTCTTTGCCTTCGAGGGCCAGCGGAATCGCTTTTTCCTGAATCGGAGTCGATTCCTCGAATCCCATTTCGGTAATCGCGCGCAGTACCTTCGGCTCAAGGCCGAATTCGTTAAAAGTTTTCAATTCAGTTCAATCTCCTTTGTCCATAGGGGAGAGTCTTGCCCCCGCCCTTCTTTCTATACCCTTAAGTTCGACTCGTCTATTAGAGGCCGTTAAAAACCCTGCCGGGCGCCTCATTAACCACGGACCCTTCGTTAGCCGCCCATCGGCATAACCGTCCATCGATTTGCAACAAAAAAGTATTTCCCCAGGCAGCAGGAAAATACCGGCCGTTCTTAAGAATATCTTTAATACTATACCATACATCTTTTTTCGTTTCCAGTTTTCGTTATAAAACTCGTCCCGCTTCGACATTATGCCGAAACCTTGCCGCCCGTTGCTGCGTATTAACAGTTGTGACAGCAAAAAGCTTACGAAAATCTGCGAAATCCCTGCTATACTAGCCATAATGACATATGGTTTTACTAAAGGGAAAGAAGGAGCGCGAACCATGTCCATTTTCAAAAGAATCGGCGATATTATGAGAAGCAACAAACAACAGCCGGCCGCACCCGAGAGCAATCCGTTCGAGGATGCCCGCGTCGGCGATATTGTCAACGTAGACCTTGAGGAATATGTGATTTCCGGCAAAGTCGTTTACTTCGACCGCGGCTACGCTCCCCATCGCTTCGCCTATTATTTGCAAAGCGGCAAGCATATATGCTGTCTGGTCGTCGAAAAAGGCCGGACATTCGAATGTTTCAAGTGCGAATTCTTGGAAGGGGCGCTCGACAATCCGAAGGACGTGCCCACCAGGCTCGATGTGGACGGCGAGATTTCATACGAGCTCGAAAGCCACCGCAGCGACGTTACCCGTACGGAAGGAAATACGGATTTCAGAAGCGGAGACGAAGTGCTTATTTGGCGCTATTTTTCGAAAGGTGAGGATTACTTCTTTCTTCAATGGCAAGATGGCAAGTTCGTCGCCTTGCAAGGCGAGCGTACCCCCGCTTCCGATGTGAAATTTATGCGGAGCAGCAGACCGGCCGGGAAATAACGATTGCAGAGGACTTTGGCGAACAGGAGGTGTGCATAAATGAAACGCTGGTCATGGTCTAACGTTATCGCATATGTCGTCGTTTTCGCCGTCATCATCGCGGCCATCAGCGGTTTATTCGGGAATGTATCAAGCGCAAGCAGCTACGTAAAAGACAATTATCCGCTTGTTGACGCGCAGGGCAAAGGCAAAGGCGACGCCAAAGTATATTTGGTCGAGAACAAGGATGTCCCGACGGTAGCCAAGGAGCTTGCGGATAAGCAGAAGCCGAAGGAAACAAGCAAAGAAAGTCCCGATCAGATGTTTTTGATCTACAAAGACAATATCGTCAACATTCAGAAGGACCCGCAAAATGCCGGGAACACGCTCGTCGAAATCGACAGCATTCAATACGCGAGGGATAACTACGATTCGTCGTTCCTCCAAGGATTTTTTACCGCTGCGGTGCTGCAGACGCTGTTCGACAGCGCTTCGTCAAGCGGCAAGCAAGCGACGCAGAGTTATCGGGGTTATACGTCGAATACGGGAAGCGATACGAAGAGCTCAACGTCTTCATCATCCGTTAATAAGGATCAGCCTGCCACTACCGACCGGTCGGGAAGCTTCTCAAGCAAATCGAACAGCAGCACGGGCAAAACGGATAGCGGATCGACGAACTCTTCCGTCGACGATAATAAATCGTCGGGCACTACCGGCACATTCCGTACCAATAACTCGAGCTCGTCATCCGGCAGCTCTTCATCGTCCGGCAGCTCCTCGTCGAGCAAGAGCGGTTCTTCTTCAACGAGCCGCAAGAACGACGGGTCCACCCCCTCGTACAAAGCGCCGAGCAAACCGAGCACAAGCAAGAAATCAGGTTCCTTTTCAACGAAGAAACGGTAGTAAAATTTGTAATAACAAGTCCGTTCATGCCTGCGCATAGCGGACTTGTTTCGTTCTCCATCGTATTCAACCTGGTATGGAATAAAAATCAACACCCGCCTCCTTCATTTTATGTTATACTGAATATGTAATTTCATAATGGTTCTGGGTTACGGTTTCGCTAAGATTTTGCTTTTTCTGATCGCAAAAACGATTGGAAGGGTGATGCCTGTGGAAACAATTAAGTTGTCCAGGATTGTCATGAAATTAAGCCCAGACCTATACCCGTTCCTTAAGAGAAGTGAGCTGGATTCCGAAATCGTGCTCGTCCACGGGATAGAAGCGCTGGAAGCAGATGACGTTCTCGAAATCGTGCAATTCAGCATTTCCGAGCATCAGAAAGACGCCTTTCTTCATTGAAA
>NZ_QMFB01000068.1 GCF_003285015.1 Paenibacillus contaminans
TTGAAGAAAGATTTGAAGAAATCAAGGAACAAAAATTCATTAGTAATAGAAATCCCACAAAGATTTATTGAAGAAAGCTTATATTATGGAGGAAAATTTAGTGAATAAAATTTATGATTGGAAATACTGATTTTGGAATAGGTGAAGTCGTTTTAAATATTCAAGATGAAGAATGCGTTACATCCTGCCCGTTAGCCATCCATGCTGCACAAAGCGCAGCACCACAGAGAGTGAAAGTTAATCCGTTCTTTCATAGTAGTTCAACGCCGCCGCGTGAATCTAATACTTTTTTTCCGAGTCTACAACTTTATTTTTCAGTCTAAAACTTTATTTTCTTTGGACATCACCGTGTTTTATCATTACGCTAACGGGTACGTTTGCTCAATATAACCTTCTTCAAAGACTAACGGCATGATCGCAACCTTTTCTCACCCAACAGACTGTTTAGACGATAACCATTTTTTCTCCAGTTATTGACTTCTTATGGTTCTTAACGTAAAATGGGGAAAATTGCATAACAATACAAAAACTTTGATGGAGAAAAGTAATTCAATACCTCCTTACAGGGAGGAAACGCCAAAGATTGAGAGCGTTTCTGGGGAAAAGGGTTGAATGAAGTTCGCTCCGGAGCAGTCCCTTGAAACCATTTTTGGTAAGTAGAGGTGTACCGGTTTAACCGTTATTTATTAAAGTGAGAGCATTTCTGTTTTTTTCACAGGGAGGTTCTAATTTAGGGTGGTACCGCGGCTCCTCGTCCCTTTCGGACGAGGGGCTATTTGTATTTTCAATCAGTATTTTGTGTCGGAGTTTCGGTTCCGTCTCGAACCACCATTACATTAAACAATAAGGCTCGGTAGCTCAGTTGGTAGAGCATAGGACTGAAAATCCTAGTGTCGGCGGTTCGATTCCGTCCCGAGCCACCATTACATTTTCCTTTGGGGTTTGAAGTTATTGCGATGGGGATGTTGTGAGCGTTTTCCTGAAGTACAATAATTACACCATGAACAGGCTGCCGGCACAATCGGCAGTCTGCTTTGCTTACAGCCATATTGCTCAACACCCAGGGTGCCGATAAAACAAGATAGGATTCGGGTGTCTGAACGATGCATATAAACGAAAACCAATAGGAGGGCAACCGTATGACATGGTCTTCAATCAGAGAGTTCCTTCAGATTCCAAAGGAACTCACCGGCAAAAGTGTCGGAATTGCTATCGTAGATAGCAGCTTCCCGAATCATCCGGATATTGCTACTAATATACATCGCAATACATATATCGTTAATTTCGAGACCGACCCATATCCTACTTTAATGACATCGGGTGATGGGCCCTGGAGTAGAGGCTTGCATGGATTGTGGACGGCAGCTGCGGCTGCAGGCTCTGGTCAGCTTTCGCAGGGGCGCTATGCTGGAGCTGCGCCGGAAGCCGATCTTTACTTGCTTCAAACCGGACCCTTCAATTTACTCGAAGAAATTGAATCTAAATTTGTTGCTGTCCTAAGTTGGCTGAGCGTAAATTGGCGCAAATATAATATCCGTGGGGTCGTTTTAACGGTCGTCTCCTCTCGGGAGACGGGCCTATTGCCTTGGCAAGCAGATCCGATTCGGACACTTTGTGAACAACTTGCCAATGACGGTTTACTCGTGGTTGCGGCTTCTGGAAATACTAAGGAGCTAACTTGCAGTGGTCCGGCCTCATCACCATCTATTCTATCGGTCGGTGGCGTGATCGTACCGGATGATGCAGAAATTCATCATGCTGAATCTTATCACGGCTGCAGGGGGATGACCTTTGAAAACAATTGGATACCTGGAATTTTGGCACCGGCTGAAAACGTAGTGCTGCCTATGCCATTTCAGTCACCCGAAGAGAGGCAAAATCATTTTACTGCTCCATACGACAATCTGCCAGAAAACTATGCCAGAACAGAAGGGACATCATGCGCAGGCCCCATCATCTTGGGATGTGCGGCATGCATATGGCAAGCACATCCCCACTGGACTGCAAACCAGGTGAAATACGCTATCCAAAGTAGTTCAGTTTTGAGCAATAAATGGGATGACTTAGATGCTGGTTTGGTCAATGTTATGGCAGCTGTTAGTATGACGCCCGCAGATAATGCCATAAATACTCCGTATTACAATTGGTGTAACTGGAAAAACAAAGTCAAGTCTGAGCGCTTAGCGGCAATGAAGGGTCAGAATGAAGAAGACATCGTTTCCGCGATACTTTCTTTCTGTGGAGAGAAGATTCCAAGGGAGATTACGGTACTAATGAGGGCGTTATTGGTTCATCAGTCTGATAAGATTAGAACAGCAGCAATAACTGTCTTAGCCGTCCATTCAGACAAGATTTTGAGCAGCGACTTGCAAGGGTTATTTCACGATGACAGCAGCTATGTGAGAATGGCAGCCCTATTTGCCTTAAATCATTGTCCCGAAATGTGGAAAGAGTTTACTATTGAAGTCATCAGACTATTCACGGATCACGATTTGAATATTCGTTACTGTGCAATAGAGCTCGCAGCAAAGATAAAAGAACAATGTTTTATTGGGCCGCTAATCTCAGGACTGTATGACGATGCGTTTAATGAACGGGTGTCGACGTTTGGGGCGAGATGCAGTGCGCTCGAGGCTATCACTGGACTTACTTTCAAACCGATGCCAGAATGGCGTGAAGGACAATGTTGGTACTCGGATCGAAGCACACAAGCAAGACTTCATATCGCCCAAGAGTGGGAGTCTAGATTCAAAGGTTTGTTACGCTAACGGGCACGATACTTAAACGGCTGCTCCGGAGCAGCCCGTTATTACGTTAACGGGCAGAATGATGTATTTTACAATAGTATACATTTCCAAATGTTACAGTGGAGAGGTTGATGAATTTGGATAAACAGTTGAACCATTTGATCAATCAAAAGTTGGAGCATGTAATAACGGAAATGGGGGAACTGACATTTAAGGAAGTTGAGTTTATAACCACAGGTTGTGAGAAAGATGTATTGATTTTGGATAAGAAAACTGTAATTGCTTTCTATCGTGGAGGATTAAATTTAGATCGATACAGAGTGCGACAGGAACTGATTCGCAGATTATCAAAGCAAACAGAGATAGTTTTTCCAGAGTGTCTGTATATTTCACAATCCCTAAAATTCGTGATGGAAACATACGTGCCAGGATATAAAATTACACCTCAGTATGTGGAAATAAATCTGGAAAATGCGCAACAAATAGGTCGAAGTGTAGGAAGTTTTCTGAAACAACTTCATATGACATCAGAACAAAAACTGGATTTATTAACTGGTTTTATGCAAGATGTTCAGAATGATTTGGTTGAGGGGCTTAAAATACTACGGATCAAGCTGACACAATCAGAAATGGAACAAGTAAAGGTTTTCTTAAATGATTTTTATGAAATTACAGCCTCCGTTCAGAGATGTATTGTGCATGGGGATTTTCACTACGATAATATTCTTTGGGATGAGAGTGCCAGTCGGCTCGGAATAATAGATTTTAGTGAAGCTGGGAAAGAAGATCCAGCATTAGATTTTATGTATATGTGTTATTTTCCTAAAGAATTCAGGTGTGCAGTGTTTGAGGAATATGGTTCTGAAACTACAATACTATATAAGAGAAGCCAAATGTATGATAGGATCTATGGCTTGTATGATATGATCGAAAATATACAAGGTGATCCGAGAAAACCAAACTTTGAAATGGGATATACAAGATTTTTTACAAATCAAGTTTATTGAACGGGTACGTTAGTTCAAAGACTACGGCGGTAGTCTAAGACTTTATTTTTCAAGTCTTGGTCCGCCGCTGCATGATTTTGAACCGAATGTTCGGATTGTTTTTGCGAAACAGCGAGACAACGGTCTTCGGTCACATTGACGTTGTTTTCCGGAAACGTGATTGATTTCCTCGAAACGCCCCCCTAGCGGGGCGTTTTTCGATTGGACAACCAGTGTACCCGTTCACTATAATGAAAGGGGCAATTCCCATACTTTCTCAATTGCAGGAGGAATCCATTCATGGCACAAGAACGCGTTGGTTTCGTGGTAAAATGCCGCCAGGAAATACAGGATATTAAAGATGAACGAAAAAGAAGTTAAAAAACAACTTTCCGCAGCCAAAAAGTATAGAAATAACGGTGATT
>NZ_QMFB01000069.1 GCF_003285015.1 Paenibacillus contaminans
GGCCTTCGCCGCGGCGTCCGCGCGCGCCGCGCCCGGCTCCGCCGAAGCTGGCGGCTTCACTGCCGCCGCCATCGCGGCGACCGCTGCGCCCGCGGCCCGCGCCGCGCTCCGCACCGCCGCCCCTCGGGCGGTCTACGAAGTTCATCTTTTGCCCGCGCGGCTTCGTATCGACCATCTCGAAATCGATCGTATGGTCCTCCATATTCACGCGCGTCACGCGCACCTTCACTTCGTCGCCGATCCGGTAAACCTTCGACGTCCGCTCGCCGATAAGCGCATGCTGCATTTCGTGATAATGGTAATAATCGTCGACCATATCGCTCAGCCGAATCAAGCCCTCGACCGTATTTTCCAATTCGACGAAAACGCCGAAATTAGTCACGCTGCTGATGATCCCCTCGAACTCGAAGCCGATCTTATCGAGCATGAACTCGGCCTTCTTCAGCGCATCGGTCTCCCGCTCCGCTTCGACGGCTACACGTTCGCGCTCAGACGATTGGCGGGCGATATCCGCCATTCTGGCAGTCAAATTCTCATGCCGCGCTTCCGAAAGCGCCCCGGCTTCTAGCACCTCGCGGATAACGCGATGAATGATCAAATCCGGATACCGCCTGATCGGCGACGTAAAATGTGAATAATACTCCGCCGCGAGTCCGAAGTGACCGAGGCTCTCCGCTTCATAGCGCGCCTGCTTCATGGAACGAAGCAGCACGGTGCTGATGACCGTCTCTTCTTTGGTCCCCTTAATCTCCTCAAGCAGCGATTGTAGCGCCCGCGGATGCACCGTATTCCCTTTGCCGCGCACGACATAGCCGAAATTCGCGATAAACGTCATGAAGTTCATCAACTTCTCGCCGTCCGGGTCTTCGTGAATCCGATACAGGAAAGGCACCTTCAACCAGTAAAAATGCTCGGCAACCGTCTCGTTCGCCTTCAGCATGAACTCTTCGATAATCATCTCGGCAATCGAACGTTCCCGCTTGACGATGTCCGTCGGCTTGCCGTTCGCATCGACCAAAATTTTCGATTCCTGAAAATCGAAATCGATGGCGCCGCGCCGCATCCTTTTGGAACGCAGCTTCATGGCCAGCTTCTCCATCAGGCGGAAATCGTCTACCAAACCGGCGTACCGCTCAAGCAGCTCTTCTTCCGCTTCGCCTGTCAAAATTTTACGGACGTTCGTGTAAGTCATCCGCTCCGTCGTATTAATGACGCTTGTAAAAATATCGTGACGCACCACGTTCGCATCCGCATCGATTTCCATCTCACATGACATGGTCAGCCGGTCGACCTGCGGGTTCAAGCTGCATATCCCGTTCGACAGCCGGTGCGGCAGCATCGGAATAACCCGGTCAACCAGGTAAACGCTGCAGCCCCTGTTATAGGCCTCGCGATCGAGCGCGGAATTTTCGCGCACGTAGTAGCTTACGTCGGCGATATGAACGCCCAGCAAATAGTTGCCGTTCGGCAGTTGCTCCACATTAACCGCATCGTCCAAATCCTTGGCGTCTTCGCCGTCGATCGTGACGATCCGCTTGCCGCGCAAATCGCGTCTGCCCTTCAGCTCGTCTTCGCTGATGCTGTCCGGCACGGTATCGGACTCGTGCATGACTTCATCTTGAAACGCTTCCGGCAGCATAAACTTACGGATAATCGCGATTATATCGACGCCGGGATCGTCCTTATGACCCAAGATCTCGATGACTTCGCCTTCCGCCGCCGCGCGTCCTTCCGGATAGCTGACGATCGTCGCGACAACCTTCTGCCCGCTTACCGCTCCCATCGAAGATTGTTTAGGAACGAACAAATCGCGGGACAGCCTTTTATCGTCGGGAATGACAAAACCGTATGTTTCATAATCCTCGTATGTACCCACTACCTGCGTATTGGCACGCGTAACTACGCGCACAACTTCGCCTTCGAGCTTGCCGCCTTGACCGCCTTTGGACAGACGCGCGAGTACGGTATCGCCGTTCATGGCGCCACCCATATCGTTCGCATGAATATATACGTCCGGATGGCTCTTATCCTCCGGAATGAGGAAGCCGAAGCCTTTGGCATGCGCCTGAAGCCGTCCGCGAAGCAAATTCATTCTCTCCGGAATACCGTACCGCTCGCTTCTGGTGCGTATGATTTGCCCGCTATCCTCGAGCTGGTTTAAAAGCTTCAGAAAATTTTTGAAATCCTCCGCGCCCTCAATGTTAAAATGATTCTCCAACTCGTGGTACGTCATCGGTTTATAAGCTTTTTCTTTCATAAAATCGAGCAATTCCTGCTCCGTTACCATAATCATCACCCTCTACCTTCTAGTATGCGCCAGGATGCTGCCGGCCAAACGGTATTTTATACCAAAGCCGCGACGTTTCATCAACAAAAAAACAGCAGGAGACGCCCCCCTGCCGTTTACAAGTTCACTGTATCATTCTTTTACGAAGTAAGCCAAGAGCAAAGATAAAATAATAAACAATCCGGCAAGCACCATCGTCAACCGCGATAGCAGCAGATCAAGACCGCGCGCCTTCTGTTTACCGAACAAGTGCTCAGCTCCGCCCGAAATCGCTCCGGAAAGTCCGGCGCTTTTCCCTTTCTGCAGCAGAACAATGGCAATCAATCCGAGCGAAACGATGATCAGCAAAACTTTGATTACAACAGCCATCGACTAATCCCCCTCAGCATTCACCTTACAAAGTCATATTGTCATAAACGCAATGGCCGGTCAGCCGAAACGGCCCGTCCCATTAACGGTAGGCGCAAATCCGTTTGCACAAACTCACAAACTGGGCATAGGTTTCCAATAAAACAGACAATACAAACATTGTACCACAGCTTGTTTACGATTACAACGAGGCTTGTACGGGCAATCGAGCGGCAAAATCAAGAAATTCTGCAGAATAGTTCGGAATGAGACTGCAGATGCTGAAAACAACAGCATACAACTACGCGGTGTTTATTATATACTAAGAAATCATAAACCACTTTTTGGGAGGATTACCCTTTGGAAGCCGGACAAGAACGCATTCCCTTATGGATCTTAATCAAAAAAGGCAATATGTCATCCGCCTCGGCAGCGATCGGCAACACCTTTATCGCCATCGTAAAAGGTATTGCAGCAGCCCTGACAGGCAACGGCGCCATGTTCGCATCGACGATGCACTCGGTGGCGGACGCGGTCAATCAGGCGTTCGTTTTTGCAGGCAGCGTGCTGGCGGAGAAAAAACCGACACGCAGGTTTCCTACCGGCTTCGGGCGCGTCATTAACATTTTTTGTATGGTCGCGGTTATCGTCGTGACGATCATGGCTTACGAGACGATTCGCGAAGGGATTCACTTGCTCCAGCATCCGGTGATCGCATCGGGCTTTTGGCTTAATCTTATCGTGCTGCTGCTTTCCATTGTTGTCGACGGAGTCGTTCTGTACAAGGCGATGAAGGAAATCGTCCATGAAGCGAGAGTGCATGCCAAAGGCTTTGCAGTTGTACGAGCAGCTTTTGCCAATGTAAAACGCGCCGCGCCGCCCACTCGCCTTGTGTTTTATGAGGACTTGGTTGCAACGACGGGAGCCGTGCTGGCGCTGGCCGCGGTAATCGTGACAAGCCTTACCGCATTTGCCGCGATGGACGGCGTCGTTACGATAGCCATCGGCTTGCTGATGATCGTTGTCGCTTTCCGCGTCGGCTACGACAACATGGTTGGGCTGATCGGCGTCTCTGCGCCGCAGGATATCGAGGATCGCGTGGCCAAAATCATTTTCTCCGATCATAACGTAACGGATATTTACCAGCTTCGCGTGCTGCAGGAAGGCCGCTATTATCATGTCGACGGCATGATCGAGCTTAAGCAAGGATTATCGCTCGCAGACGCCGACGACATCAAATTCAAAGTGCGGGATGCGCTGCTGCGGGATCCGGACATCACGGACGTTACGCTCGGCATTATTGAAGATAACGGCGTTAAGAACTGGACTCCGGTCGAAAGCCGTTAAGCACAAAAAAGACCTCCTCACCTTACTGAAGTGCACCCCTTAGAATAGACATTGGAAAACCCCCTAGGTTAATCCGATGAATCTAAGGGGTGC
>NZ_QMFB01000007.1 GCF_003285015.1 Paenibacillus contaminans
CGCCTGCGGCAGGCGCTGCGCCCGCCGCGTCTGCGCGCGCCGCTGCGCCCCAGCCGGCGCAGCGCGTGCAGCTGCCGGAGGGCGCGTATATGGCGATCGGCGGCGTCAGCGCCGAGCCGTCCGAGCGCCCCGCGCCGGCGCTGCCCGCATTTCCGCGGCTGTCGCCGATCGGCCAGCTGCACGGCACGTACCTCGTTGCGCAGAACGAGGACGGTCTTTATTTGATCGACCAGCACGCAGCGCATGAAAGAATCAATTTCGAGCATTATTACGAGCTTTTCGGCCGCCCCGTAGAGGTGAGCCAAGAGCTGCTCGTGCCGATTACGCTCGATTTTACGCCGGCGGAAGCGGAGCTCATGAAATCGCGTTTGTCCGTATTCGAGCAGGTCGGCGTGTTTATCGAGCATTTTGGCGGGAACACTTTTATTGTAAGAGCCTACCCGCATTGGCTTCCGGCAGGCGAAGAGAAGGACGTTATCGAGGAAATGGCCGAATGGGCGCTCTCCGAGAAGAAAACGATCGATTTAGCGCGGCTTCGCGAGAAATCGTCTGCGTTATGCTCCTGCAAAGCTTCGATTAAAGCCAATCAAAGCATCAGCGTCTTGGAGATGGAAGCGCTGCTCGACCGGCTCGCCGCATGCAGGAATCCATATACTTGCCCGCACGGCAGACCGATCGTCGTCAGTTTTTCCTCTTACGAATTGGAAAAAATGTTTAAACGCGTCATGTAACATGCGGTCTGTCAGCCGCATGAAGTTGAAAGGGGGAACATCGTGCTCATCACGACATCGTATGCGCCGTCCGATCAACTGAAGGCTACGGTAAAGCGATTATCCGGGATGCTCGACGGCAAGCTTGTGCTGCGGCGGCAATATTCGCTGCCCAAGCTTCGGGCGATTTACGGCGATTCCGATATATTGGTCGCGAACGAGAAAGAGCTGCGGTATTATGCCGGGGACGGCAGCGAAGTGTATTTTCACCCGAGCAACGGTTATGTCCGCATAAAGCGCATGCGCAAAGGCGAGAGCGATTTGCTGATCGATATAAGCGGGGTTTCTCCTGGCGATAAAGTGCTGGATTGTACCGCAGGACTTGCTGCCGATTCGATCGTTTTCGCATATGCGGTCGGACCGGAGGGCGAAGTAACGGCGCTGGAGAGCAGCCCTGTGCTGGCATGTTTGCTGAAGGAAGGGTTATCCGCTTATACGACGGAAATCCAAGATGCGACAATCGCGATGAGGGCCGTCAATGTGGTGGAGGCCGATCATCTTGCATTTTTGCGGAGCCAGCCCGATCGCAGCTTCGACATCGTTTATTTCGATCCGATGTTCCGCAAGCCGATTCAGGATTCGAGCTCCATGTCGCCGATCCGCGCGGTTGCGGATATGCGCGCGCTTTCGGCGGAAGCGGTCGCCGAAGCCAAGCGGGTAGCCCGCCGCTGCGTCATTCTTAAGGAGCATCGGGACAGCGGGGAGTTCGAAAGACTCGGCTTTGCAAGAAACGAGCGTTCCCAAGCAGCAAAAACCGTTTATGGAGTGATCGAACTGTGACGTTGTCTCATGCAAAGCCCAGGCTGCTTGTGCTGGTAGGCCCGACAGCGGTCGGAAAAACCGCGCTCAGTCTGGAAATTGCAAAATCGTTCGGATGCGAAATCATTTCCGGCGATTCCATGCAAATATACCGGGGGATGGATATCGGTACGGCGAAAGCCTCGCCGGAGGAAAGATCGGTCGTCCCTCATCATATGATCGATATTCACGATCCCGACCATTCGTTTTCGGCTGCGGAATTTCAAGAGCGGGCCCATCAGCTTATAACGGAGATCACCGAAAGAGGCGGATTGCCGTTTATTGTCGGCGGTACCGGACTGTACGTAGAATCGCTTTGCTACGGATTCCAGTTTACGGACGCAGGCTGGGACGAACCGTTTAGGAACGCCCAGCAAGCTTTTTTGGAAGAGCATGGGGAAGAAGCGCTTCACGAAAAGCTTAGGCAAACGGATCCGGCTTCCGCCGAACGGCTGCATCCTCGCGATCATCGCAGGATCATCCGCGCGCTGGAGGTCGCCCATGTGACAGGGAAGCCTTTATCGGCGCATTTGGCGGACCAGAAGAAAGAGTCCCCCTTCGATCTATGTCTCGTCGGGTTGACAATGGATAGGGCAATCCTATATAAACGTATTGAAGAAAGAATCGACGTCATGATCGAACAAGGGCTCGTTGAAGAAGTGAAGGGACTTCTCGCCCGGGGCTACAACCGCAGCCACATTTCGATGCAGGCGATCGGTTACAAGGAAATCATCGACTTTGTCGAAGGAAATACCGATTATGAAAGAGCCGTCGAACTGCTGAAGCGAAACACGAGACGATATGCCAAACGCCAGCTCTCCTGGTTCCGGCATATGCATGACATTCAATGGGTAACCGTTGAAGAAGCGTCAAACTTTTCTGATGTTTTGCAACAAATTCATGCTATAATAGCAGGAAAGTTTCATCCTCATGCGGAATATACTACAAAGCGTAGCTAGTACAACGATGATTTCCTGATTATGAAACAACTTCGCTTCTCGGCATGTCTTATACTATGGGTACTTGCCGTTAGGAAGCGGTATGGAATGGGACAAGGAGATCCTCCTTGCACATATGGCAAGCCGCGGAACGCACCAGCGTTCTAAATATGCGGGATCGGCTTTCTCGGCACGAGCTGTCGTTCAGGACGGCAATCATCGGCCAAGCCGGTATCCGCAAGCTTTGACCGAATCAGCGAATGCTTGCCAAGCGAGCTGCTCGCTCCACAATTATTTAGGGGGTTCGACGAATGAACAAATCGATTAACATCCAGGACAATTTTCTGAATTCGCTGCGCAAGGAAAGCATTCCGGTAACCGTCTATTTGACTAACGGCTTTCAAATTCGCGGCGTTATTAAAGCGTTTGACAACTTTACGATCATTATCGACAGCGAAGGCAGACAACAAATGGTATACAAGCACGCAATTTCCACTTTTACGCCTTCCCGCTCGGTTTCTTTTCTGCAAGATAACAATCACGACGCTTAATTACGTAACTTTTTCGGCATTGCGAACGTCTAATAGTATCGTACGGAACAACCCGACCGGGTTGTTCTTTTGTTAAGCGGGCATTGCTGCATAAGCTTTGCATCGCTTTGCGAGATATATCGGGGTTCCCTGCAAAGGATTAAGTCTACTCATGAAAAAGCTTTGCTGCACTTTTGCGGGGATTCGTAAGGAGGGGCTAGCATGAGCAACACGGAGAAGAAACCTGCTGTAAAGAAAAAGAAAAAGAAAAAATTCAACGGTAAAAAATTGCTGGTATGGATGCTGGCGGCTTCGGCATTTGCCGTCGTGCTCGCATTCGCAGGATACTTGTTCATCATCGCAAACGGACAGAATGAGCTGGCGGAAGGAGCGGACAAGTTCAATATGGACGAAGCCGCACATGTCTACGACGTCAATGGAGACGAAGTAACGACGCTAGCTCGGGTCAATCGCGAAATCGTCGAATTCAGCGAAATTCCCGAGAAGCTGAGAAATGCCTTCATTGCGACGGAAGACAGACGTTTTAACGAGCATTCGGGCGTCGATCTTTATTCGCTGGGACGGGCGGTCGTCAAGGACGTTATCGCAAGAAGCGCGGTCGAAGGCGGAAGCACGATTACGCAGCAGCTTGCGAAAAATCTGTTTCTGAACGCGGACAAAACGTTTTTCCGGAAAGCGACCGAAGTTTCGATCGCAATCGCGCTGGAACGTAATTTTACAAAGGACGAAATATTGAAAATGTACCTGAACCGGATTTATTTCGGAAGCGGGGCGTACGGTGTCAAAGCGGCTGCGAAAGTGTATTTCGGCGTATCGGATCTAAGCGCTCTGAAAACATGGCAAATCGCGACGCTTGCAGCGATTCCGAAAGCGCCTAGCCATTACTCGCCGATCGATAATCCGGAAAAGTCGAAAGAACGGCGAGCCGTCGTTTTGAGGCTGATGACGGATCAAGGGTACATTACGGAGGAAGAGCGTAAAGAGGCTGTCGACGTCGATTATGAGCGGCCCGTTCAGAACGACCAGAAGCAATATTTGACCTTCCTCGACTACGTCGTGAAGGAAGCGACGGAAAAATTCGAAATCGAGGAAGATAAGCTGCTGCGCGAGGGCTATAAAATTTACACGACGATGGATTCGAACGCGCAGCGCATTTTGGAGGAAACGTACAACAATCCGAAAATGTTCCAAGGGGACGGCCCGTCGCAAAAAATACAGAGCGGCATGGCGATCGTCAACAACAAGGACGGCGGTATCGTAGCGATGATCGGCGGCCGCGATTACGTGCGGAAAGGACTTAACCGGGCGACGGTAGCCCGCCAGCCCGGATCGTCGTTCAAGCCGCTTGTCGTATATGCGCCTGCGATCGAATCGGGCAAATATACGCCTTACTCGATGCTGAAGGACGAGAAGCAGGATTTTAACGGCTATTCGCCTAACAACTACGATAATGTTTACCGCGGCCAAGTAACGATGACCGAAGCCGTCAAAAGATCGATCAATTTACCGGCCGTATGGCTGCTTAAAGAGATTGGGCTCAGCAAGGGCATTCAGTTTGCCAAAAATATGGGCATCCCTTTTGATGAGAAGGACAGCAATTTGGCGATCGCACTAGGCGGCATGACGAGAGGCGTATCGCCGCTGCAAATGGCGTCGGCTTACAGTGCGTTTGCCAATAACGGAGCGCAGTACGCGACCCATTCCATCGTCAAAATCGTCAAGCCGAACGGAGAAACGTTGAATTATAAGCAGGATAAGCCGAAACAGGTGATGAGCGCCAAAACGGCATATTATATGACCGAAATGATGAAGACGGTCGTTGAAACCGGCGGAACGGGCGTAAAAGCCAAATTCAACCGTCCGCTCGCAGGCAAAACGGGTTCGACGCAACTCGACTTGAAAGGCTTCGAAAAGTATGACCGCGACGTCTGGTTCGTCGGGTATACGCCGGAATGGTCGGCAGCCGTCTGGGAAGGCTTCGACAAGACCGATACGAAGCATTACGTAACGGTCGGCAGCGGCAGCACGGCTGCGATCTTTAAAGAAGTCATGTCCAAGGCGATGGCCAAAATGCCGGTTACCAATTTCAGCAAGCCGGAAGGCGTAGCGCCTCC
Organism: Paenibacillus contaminans; assembly: GCF_003285015.1. Taxonomy (GTDB): domain Bacteria; phylum Bacillota; class Bacilli; order Paenibacillales; family NBRC-103111; genus Paenibacillus_V; species Paenibacillus_V contaminans. Next base: position 5,172 of record NZ_QMFB01000007.1, read on the forward strand.
GGAAGAACCGAAAGCGCCGGATGCAATAACAGGGTTTAAGGTCGAATATATTCGCGAGAAAAAAGCCGTTCGCTTAACTTGGAATCCGGCTGCGGACAATATGCAGTATCGCATTTACCGGAAGTCTTCGAAGGAAGCGGACTATTCGATGCATTACGAAGTGAAGCTGCCTGAATTGGACGACATCGCGATGCCGGGCGAAACGTATTCGTATTATGTTACCGCCTATAATCCTGATACGAAGACGGAAAGCCCGCCTACGGATAAACTGGAAATCACGGTTCCGAAGGATGGCGGAGCAGAGAGTCCTACGCCTAGCCCGAGCATGAGCCCCGGCGGGTCCGGCAGTCCGGTCCCTTCAGGCAGCCCCGGTGCAACGCCGAAGCCGTCCGACGGCAAGACGCCGAAGCCAAGTCCAGGCACTAGCGGATCGCCGGGAGGCTCTCCGAGCCCGGGCGGAGGAAGCTCCCCGCCGACTTCTGTTGAAGCGGGCAAAGGAAGCGCGGTGCCGCGTGTGGGTACGCCTGTAAACGGCAAGGAGCAAGGTGTGAACGGTGCGGTGGCAGAGGACGACGGCCCCGGTCATTAAGGGAACAAGCGGATAGAATTGTCCTTGTAACGTGTGGGCTCGCCTATAAGAGAGAAGCCGAATAAACCTGTCGGCCCGAGTAGTAAAGAAGCTTACAAATCCACTGTCAAAGCGGATTTGAAAGCTTTTTTTGCTTGAATAGCATTTATTGTTACCTATGACCCGCTTGGACAGGAACGGTTCTCCTCAAGCGTTAGTAGGAATATCGAGGTTAATGTCGAATGAATTAGCGATCATGGAATTTTTGGGGAGGACATTCGTGAATTGGCTTGTTAAACTATCGCTTCGCGGTTTGCAGTTTCGTATGCTTTTATATTTGCTTGTGATCGGCTCGATCCCGCTGCTGATTTCCGCTATCGTTTTTTATAAACAGTCGAACGCTTACGCGGCCGGCGAATGGAGCAGCTCGACCAAACGGACGCATGAGCTCCTTGTCAGGGAGCTGGAGCACGAGCTGTCGTATATGGAGATCGTCGCCAAAAACATAAACGCCGACAGTTACGTACAGCAAGCGCTGAGCAGGCGGACGGTGCAGCCCGACAATGAACTTGTTCAGCTTTTTCGCAATCTGCGAGAAACGCAAATGGGAATGTCGCGTTATTTGGACGATATATGCATGTTCTCTGCTAATCCCGGTGTAGGTTCAAGCTGTCGAAGCACATTATCGTTGCCGGATGACGCTAAACAAATACCGCGGAGCCGCACAGAGAAGTTTTACCGCATCGTACCGCTGGCAAACGGCAAGGGGGAGCCTCTTCAGCAAGGCGCCGCACTAATCGCTCCTTTATACGATACGGAATCGTCGGCCATTGAAGGACAAATTGTCGTCACGTCGAATTTGGACACGCTGCTGTCGGAAATGCAAAGCGCTAACAAAACGATCTTACAGCTAACGTTAACGGATGAAAGCGGAAATTCGATCGCTTACGATCGCCGTTCGAATTTGCTGGATCCAACCGTCATTCAAGGGCTTGCCCCGGGTCAAATGATTGAACGGAACGGGACGATGATCAGCAAGCTGGAGGTTAAGGCCGGCGGCGGACAATGGCTGTCGGTAATCGGTACGAGATTCGATTCGCTGGCCTATCCTTCGGAATCGACGCTGCGGCAAATGATTATCGTTTTTGCCGCTGTGCTTCTGCTGCTGTCTCTCATCGGTTCAATCGTCGTTTCCGGACTCGTAACGAAGCCGCTCAAGCACTTGCGTACGCTGATGAAGCGGGCGGAGGCGGGTGACTGGAACGCTTATTGGACGCCAAGCGGAACGAAAGAGATCGCAGATGTCGGCGAAAGCTACAATCAGATGTTGTCCAGGCTCGACGAGCTGTTCCGCCAAATGAAGCGGGAGGAAGCGCTGAAGAAGGATGCGGAGATCGAAGCGCTGCGGTATCAGTTGAATCCGCATTTTTTGTACAATACGTTAAACACGATCAAGTGGGTCGCCAAAATCCACAAGACGCCGCAAATATCCGAAGCGGTAAGCGCTTTAGTCCGTCTGCTGCAGGCGAGCCTGGGGAAGAAAGGCGATTTTCTGACTTTGCGGGAAGAAGCCTCGTTGATACGCGATTATATGGACATCCAAGTTTTCCGATACGGCGAACGCGTGAAGCTGGAAGTGATTGTAGAGCCGGAGGCTTCGGGTTGTTTGGTTCCGCGCATGATTTTGCAGCCGCTGGTAGAAAACGCCGTTATTCACGGGATCGAGCCAAGCGGCCGCGAAGGCATCGTATCCGTAAAGGCTTGGCTGGAGCGCGATTTGCTGCTGTGCGAGGTAACGGACAACGGTGTGGGGATGCCGGATACGGAGCAGTCCGATGCCAAACGGACCCCGATGATCGCTTCCGAGCTGAAGGAGAAATTGAGCGGTATCGGCATCGGACATATACGTCAAAAAATTAAACTGTATTACGGCGACGACTACAAAATGCTCGTGTTCAGCAAGCCGAACGAAGGCACGACGATACGATTATCGCTTCCGATTCACCGGGAGGAGGATTAAGGGTTGAATATATTGATCGTAGACGATGAACCGGTCATTCGGATCGGTCTCCGTACGCTTATCGATTGGGAAAGTCACGGCATGACTTTAGCTGCCGAAGCGAACGACGGAATGGAGGCGCTTTGCCTCCTTGAAGCGCGCGATTTCGACATCTTGGTAACCGACATTCGCATGCCGCGGATGGACGGACTGGAGCTCATTCGCCGGGCCCGCTCCATCCGGGACGATTTGGGCGTGCTCGTATTAAGCTGCCTGGACGACTACGTTTTCGTACGGGAAGCGATGAAGCTTGGCGCTAGCGATTATATGTTGAAGCCTACCATGGAGCCGGAAGAGCTCGTGGCCGCTCTGCTAACGATTCAAAGCCAAATTTCCGAGAAAAGACTAGCCAAGAGCCGAATGGCGGATTGGCATGCTCAATACGAACAGACCCGCCAGGTTCAAGCAAACGATTGGCTGGCGCATTTCATTCGCGGCGGTTCGAAAGAAAACCGTTTGGAGCAAGAGCTGTGGAGCAAGCCCAAGCACGTATATTCGATTTGTGTCGCAGTCTCCTCGGGTTCGGAAGTTGCACCGGCGGAGCTGGGCTTGGAAGCCTGCATCGCCTTTGCGCGATTTCGGGAGCATGCCTGTATCTATATCGTCGAAGCTCAATCGACTCCTTCCAAGCAGGAGCAGTACCGACTCCGCTCTCAAAGTCTGCAAACGCTGAAGGATCATTTGGAGAAGCTGGCGTCCGCCGGCGGAATGCAATGGTTTGTCGGCATGGGGCCGGTTATCGCGAATGCGGACGAGCTCTCGCAGGCGCTGGGCATGCACGCACGCCAGCTGCATTACCGTTTCTACAAGACGGGGAAAGCCGTCATGTGGGACGATGTCGCGGAAACGCCGAATCACACTGCCGACCTGCCGTACGAGCTGCGCAACGATTTGCTTAAGGCGATCGCCAACGATAACGGGGAAGCGCTCTTTCATCATATCGAACGGGTTGGAGAATGGTTTGCCATGCATCGGCCGTCCTTGGAACGGCTGCACGGGTTTATTTTCGAGCTTCTCGGCCTTTCCGCAGGTTATGCCCGCGAGAACGGATACGGCGGTTTGGAACGGTTCGAACGTACGTATGTATCGCTCGAACGCATCCGCTCTTTTTTTCAAATCGACGACTTATGCCGCTGGCTGACAGAGGCGATGCGAGAGCTTTGGAGCTGCCGTTTTGCGTCCATTACGCCATCCGACACGAATCATCCCTTCGTACGCAAAGCCGTCCAATTTATGAGGGATAATTACAGCCGCAATATCGGGACGCTCGACATTGCCGAGTTTGTCAAGCTGAGCCGCAGTTATTTAAGCGACTTATACGGCAAGGAGACGGGCGAATCGTTAATCGAAACGCTCACGCGCATCCGCATTGAGGAAGCGAAAAAAAGATTGGCGGCCGGCGAACGCAAAGTATACGAAATCGCCGAGGAGGTCGGCTTCTCCGATCCGAAATCGTTCGCCAAAACATTCAAGCGGCTTGTCGGCTGCAGTCCGAAGGAATACGATTTGCAGAACAAATAGACACCATTTCCCAACAAATGCAGACTACAACAATGGGCGATAAAGGTTTACAGTAATACAAAACGAGCAGATTGGATTGGACGGTGAACGGAAATGGAACTGAACATCCATAGTGAATCGATGTCCGCCGGCGAGTCGGCATTTGCCGGAGAACCGATCATCCGGGCAGTAGGTATCAAACGCGTATTCGGACGCGGAAGCGGCGCCGTGCATGCCTTGAAGGGAGCTCATTTGTCGATTCCGCCCGGCCGGCTCGTCGCGTTGAAAGGACGGTCGGGCTCCGGCAAAACAACATTGATTAATTTGCTCGGCGCGCTCGACAGGCCTTCGGAGGGCGCCATTTATTTCAACGGCCAAGAAATATCGGGCATGTCCGAAAAGCAGCGAAACGTTTTGCGCAAGACGCAGATGGGTCTCGTATTCCAATCGTTCGCGCTCATTCCGCTCATGTCCGCTTACGAAAATGTCGAATTCGGCTTGCGCATCGCCGGCGTTCCCGCCAAACACTACAAGGAGTGGTCCGAGCGGGCGCTTGACTACGTGGGGTTAAAGCCGCGGATGAAGCACCGGCCGTTCGAGCTGTCAGGGGGAGAGCAGCAGCGCGTAGCGATTGCCAGGGCGATCGCTCACCGGCCGAAGCTGATTTTGGCGGACGAGCCGACTGCGGAGCTGGACAGCAAGATGGGGCTGCAGGTCATGAAAGTGTTCAAGGATTTGGTTGCCGCGGAAGGCATGACGATTGTTCTGACGACGCATGATCCTGCGATTATGGAAATAGTGGATCAAGTCTATGCATTGGAGGATGGGCAAATTGTCGATCAAGGCTAATTTCCGGTTTGTTTGCTTCACGGCAATGTTAAGCGCTGTCGTAGCCGTTACGGGCTGCTCCTTCATTCCCAAAGAGGAAGAAGTGTTAATGCCGCCGCTCGTCAAGCCGACAAAGCCGACGTATGAGCTGCATGAAGTGAAATCGGGCGAAATGACGAAGCAGATCGTAGGCTCGGCCGTTTTCGAATCGACCGAAGTCAAATATCAGGAATTCCGGGACGTCGTCGGAAGAATCGTTGCGGTAAATGTAAAGGCCGGCGATACGGTCAAAAAGGGCGATGTGCTCATCCAGCTGGAAACGGAAGGGCTTGAGCTGAACCTCAAAGAGAAGGAAAGGGATGTGGAAAAAGCCAAGCTGGCGCTTGATCAGGCGAAGCTTTCACGGGAATCTCAGACGATGCGTCTTTGCATGATGGAGCTTGAAATTGCCGAGATGAAGCTTGCCGACGCTCGCAAGCAGCTGACTCAGAAGACGATGGTTGCGGAAATGGACGGTTTGGTCACAGCGGTCGATGCGATCAAGCCCGACGATTTGGTTCAGTTGAATAAACCGTACGTGACGATTGCGGATCCGAATAAACTGAGGTTATCCTATACGGCCAGCAATCCGTCCCTTGTCGCTGACGTACAGGTAGGCATGCATGTGGATGTGGGTTTGAAAGCCGAAAAGCTGACAGGGAAGGTTGTGCAAACGCCTTCATCATCGCCGAAAACGGAAAATAAGCAGCTGGCGGAGAAATACAGCAAATCGTTATATATTCAGCTGGATAAGCTCCCGCAAGAACCCGTAATGGGGCTGCAGGTCGACATTACGATCGTGACGGAGCACAAGGAGAACGTCGTCAAAATACCGAAAGCGGGGCTGGAGCAATATTTGGGCCGAACGTTCGTCAAAGTGCTGGAGGGTGAAAGCGTGAAGGAAGTCGATGTCGAGAAAGGCTTGGAAACGTCAAACGAGGTGGAAATCATCCGCGGGCTGAAGGAAGGGCAGAAGGTCATTTTGCAGTAGCGCCGCAGCTTATCGCCGTTCATTCAAGTAGGGAGGTGCCCAGAAGTGGCGCTTTTGATCATGATCTTGCGCAAGATGCTCAAAAATAAATGGCTTGAATTGAGCTTGCTGCTCGGGCTCATTTTATCGGTCGGACTGGTCAGCAGTATGCCGATTTACACCAATGCCATCCTGCAGCGGATGCTCGTCAAGGATATGGAGAACCTGCAAAAGGCCAGCGGATATTATCCAGGCATGATTTATATGAACGGTTATATGTACGGAGACGGGGATCCGGTAGAGCGTCTGAAGCAAGCGGACAGCTTCTTGGCGAATGACGGCATCCCGCACTTCAAGCTTCCTGTCCGCTATTTGACAAGGGAACGCACAACCGAATCGTATGCGATGGTAAGGGCCGATTCGGCGTCGCTCGATACCAAAAGCGTATACCACGCGGATGTAGTCGGTTTGGAGGAGCTGAGCGAGCATATCCGGCTGGTAGACGGCAAGCTGCCGGCCAAGGAGGCTGTAGACGGCGTATACGAGGTGCTCGTCTTTGAAAATACGCTGAACACGTTCAAGAGCGTCATCGGTACGGAATTCATTCTGGGACAAGACAAAACCGATACGAGACCCGAGAGGAAAATTAAAATAAAGCCGGTCGGCGTCATCGACGTCAAAGACATGAACGATCCGTATTGGTACAACATAAGCGCGTACCGCAGCTCGCTTTTCGTCGATTTCGCTTTGTTCGAGAACGATTTCACGACGTCCAAAGCGCTTCCGGTGAGCTCGGCGACCTGGTACGGCGTTCTCGATTATTCCGAGATGGATTTAAAAGGCGTTGACCGCTACCTGACTGGAAGCGACAGGATCGAAGATTATTTGGCTTCTCATTTGGAGCCGGCGAATTTCAAGGCAGTTGCGTACAAAACGCTGACGACTTACTTCGACCGTGAGGCAAATCTGCGCAAGATGCTTTGGTCGCTTAACGTGCCGGTTATCATCATGCTCGCCTATTACTTGTACATGGTATCGAACTTGATCACGGAGCGCCAAAAAACCGAAATCGCCGTGCTGCGCAGCCGCGGAGCGAGCCGTCTGCAAGTTTTGTCGGGCTACTTGATCGAAGGAATGCTGCTCGGCTGCATCGCGCTTGCGGTCGGACCGTTCATCGGTATGGGGCTGACGAAGGTATTAGGCTCCTCTAACGGATTTTTCGAGTTCGTCCAGCGTTCGGCCCTCAGGGTGGAGCTAAGCAGGGAAGCTTATAAGTATGCGTTGTATGCCGTTGCAACGTCTTTGGTCATGACGCTTATCCCGGCGTTTTTGGCTACACGGGCGACGATCGTCGGCCATAAGCAGCAGCTTGCGCGCCAAATGAAGCTTTCGTTCTGGCACAAATATTTTATCGACATCATCTTGATCGGCGTTGCCGTATATGGATTGCGGACGTTTGAGCGCCAACGCGAGGATTTCATTTCTCTTGGCGTGGACGGAACGAATTTTTCGGTCGATCCTTTACTGTTTTTGGTGCCGGCTTTCTTTATTCTGGGGCTGGGCCTGCTTGTTTTGCGCATATATCCTTGGTTCGTACGGCTGGTTTATTGGCTGGGCAAAAAATGGTGGCCGCCGTCGCTTTATTCGACGCTCATCCAAGTCGGCCGTTCCAGCACGCAATATCAGTTTCTCATGGTGTTCCTGATCATGACGATCGCTACGGGACTTTACAGCGCAAGCGCCGCGAGAACGCTGAACAAAAACACGGACGACAAAATTATGTACAAAAACGGCAGCGACATTATACTGGAGACGCGATGGGAGAATGACTCGCCGCCGGTCGATTCGGCGCCGGGCGGTCCGGGAGGCGGAGGACAGGCGTCCGAACAGCCTGCGATACCGAAAAAAGTCCATTATATGGAGCCTCCCTTCCAGCCTTATACGCAACTGCCCGGAGTCGAGCAAGCGGCGAAGGTTTTTGTCAAGAAAGAAGCCGGCTTCACGGCAGGCAAGGAGCGCGGGGTCGCTCTGCTGATGGGGATCGAGACCGATCAGTTCGGGAAGGCCGCTTGGCTTCGAGACCAATTGCTGGACCATCATTTTTACGACTACTTGAATTTGATCTCGTCCAATTCGTCGGCTGTTTTAATTTCCAAGTCGATGGCGGAGCAAAAAGGGGTGAACGTCGGCGATGAGCTGTTTATAGGGTGGTCGGGCGTTGAATATCGTCCATTCGTCGTATACGGCATCGTCGACTTCTGGCCGACCTTTAATCCCAACCCGGCTAACCCGTCTGCAGCTTCCGACAGCAATAAAGCGGCGGCGCCAATGCTCGTCGTCGGACATCTCGGCTACATTCAAAATTCACTTGCTCTGGAGCCGTACCAGGTGTGGATTAAACTGAAGAAAGAGGCGAGCAGGCAGGAATTTTACGATGCGGTCGTCGCCAAGGGTTATTATGTGACATCGACTGTAGATACGCGGGAGGAGCTGATCAATGCCCGCAAGGATCCGTTTCAGCTTGCAATCAACGGCGTCATGACGCTCGGATTTATCATTTCGATCGTGATCAGCTTTTTCGGATTTTTGCTGTATTGGGTGCTTTCGTTATATGGGCGAATTTTGCAGCTCGGCATTTTGCGGGCCATGGGCATTTCTTTCCCGCAGCTGATCGGCATGCTCGTGACGGAGCAGCTTCTTACTTCGGGCGCTGCCTTTTTCATCGGCGCGTTGACGGGGACGGTCACCAGCCAGCTGTTCGTCAAGCTTTTCCAAATATCGTTCAATCCGGCCACCCAAGTGCCACCTTTCGAAGTTACGTTCGATCCCGGCGATTCGCTTCAGCTGTATATGATCGTGTTCGCGATGATCTCGATTGCGTTAATCATTCTGAGCTATTTGCTCTCGCGAATCAAAATTCATCAGGCCGTCAAGCTCGGGGAGGACTAAACGATGATCCACTGCGAAAACCTCGTCAAAATTTACAAAGTCGCCGATCTGGAGGTCGTCGCGCTGCAGGGACTCGATCTTCATATCGAAACGGGCGAATTGATGGCTATTATCGGAAACAGCGGAAGCGGGAAGTCGACGCTGCTGAATATGCTGGGCGGTCTTGACAAGCCGTCCGCAGGAACGCTGATCGTAGACGGTAAAAACCTGCTGAAGTTTACGGAGAAGGATATCGTGAAATACAAGCGGGAGTCCGTAGGTTTTGTATGGCAAAACAATGCGCGCAACCTGATTCCGTATTTGACTGCGCTCGAAAACGTCGAGCTTCCGATTTTGCTGCAAGGGCGGCGCAAACGGGAGCGGGCGCTCGATCTGCTGGATGCCGTCGGCCTCGGTCATCGCGTCAAAAACAGGCTGAACGAGCTGTCCGGGGGCGAGCAGCAGAGGGTCGCGATCGCAATCGCACTCGCGAATCATCCGAAGCTTCTGCTTGCCGACGAGCCGACAGGCTCCGTCGATACGAAAATGGCGAATCAAATCCTCGATTTGTTTCGGGAGCTGAACCGCAGCATGGGCCTCACGGTCGTTATCGTCACCCATGATCCGCTGCTGGCCAAAAAGGTAGACCGGGTAGTCGCCATACGCGACGGCAAGACTTCAGCCGAATTCATTCGCGATAAATCTTACGCGGAGGAGCTGGCGGAGCTTGAACGGGGAGCGGAGGCGCAGGATGTGTCGCACATCGAATATGCGGTGCTTGACAAAGCGGGCAGGCTGCAAATTCCAGCCAACTATTTGGAAGCGAGCGGGCTAGAAAAGGCGAATAAAGTACGCGTCGCGATGGAAGACGGCAAAATCGTTTTGATTCCGCCGGACGAGAAAGTTTTGAAGGGGTAAAAAGCTGACCGTTCGCATTCCGCCTTTCCCTTGTGCTATAATTTGGACGAACCAATTTCATAGTCAGGGGGAAATGACGGAATGAACAAGCTTTTGCTGGTATTGCTTAGCGCATTGATTGCAACCGCCGCAACTGCATGCGGTAATAAACCGGAGGCTTCGCCATCGCCAAGCGCCACGAACAACCAGGTACAGGGCGGCGGAGCTACGCAGAAACCAAGCGCTACGCCAAGCGTAAGCCCGAGCGCAAGCGCTCCGGCTGCCAAGAAGTGGGACAAGGCTCCCGAGATGAAAATCGATAAAAACAAATCGTACGTCGCGGAAGTGAAGACAAATAAAGGCACGTTCAAAATAGAACTGTTTGCAAAGGACGCCCCGAAGACGGTAAATAACTTTGTTTTCTTGGCGAAGGAAGGATTTTATGACGGCGTTATTTTCCACCGGATTATCGAATCGTTTATGATTCAGGGCGGCGACCCGACCGGAACGGGCAGTGGAGGCCCGGGCTACAAATTTGAGGACGAGCTGAAAAACGGCCACGAGTACGAGCCGGGCATAGTCGCAATGGCGAATGCGGGTAAAAATACGAACGGAAGCCAATTTTTCATTTGTACGGGCGAGGACAGCAAAGGGCTGAACAAACAGCCTAACTATACGATCTTCGGTAAAATCAGCGAAGGAATGGATGTCGTTACGAAGATTGCCAAAACGCCCGTAGGTGCCGGAATGAGCGGGGAAGCAAGCTCGCCGAAGGAGAAAGTGACGATCGAATCGGTTACGATTACCGAGAAATAAGATTTGCAAACGAATATTGTACACCGGAAAACGCCGCAAGGCGTTTTTCTTTTACATATAAGACATGATTTGGTTCCCATCTATTTCAACGGTAAACACGCAAGTTCCTGCTTATGATGCGAAGCCGTTTATTCTTGTTTTCTCAGCCGGCCTGCATATGCAAGCGGCAATGAGGCATTTCAGTGCGGTATGTTTTTTGAGCTCGTTTAGTACCTTGTCCGCTTGACCTCGATCTGCCTCTGTGCTAGCTTTATATATGATAATGATTATCAATTGCAACAAAATGAGGTGTTCTAGTGCGCGACCCCAGTTCTCAACTCGAGCAAACGCAGGCTTCGATGGACGATTTATGGTTCAAAGTTCGCGGGATCGAACGGTTTCACGATGTTCGGATGGAACCGCGATTGGTCGAGTCGCATGTTCTGTTTATCGTGAAGGCCGGCGGGGGACGGCTTATGATCGACCTGCAAAGCTATCGGCTAAGCCAGGATACCGTCCATATCGCACATCCCGGTCAAACCGCAGGTTTAACTGCCGAAAACGGCGAGACGCTCGATTTGTATATGATTATGTTCGATGTCAGAAGCGAAACGGGAACCGAAGCCGTATTTCTATACGACGGTGAAATCCACGTCCGGGCGGATGCGCAAACTCAAGTCCTTTGCGACTCTATTAACGACTGCTTCCGAAACGAGCGGGCTCTGGAACGGTTTCGCGGGCAGTCTTTTTTTCAAGAGCTTTTGTATGGGGCAATGTCGCAAATTCGGCATTCTCCCGAAGCCGACTCGCGGACCGCGCTTAACCGCACGAAGGCATATATCGACAGTCATTACAGTGAAAGTCTGACGATCGAACGGCTGGCGCGTATGGCGGATATAAGTCCGAAATATTACGTTAACCTGTTTAAAAAAACATACGGCATCAGCGCGATCGATTATTTGACCGAGGCAAGGGTAAATGCGGCCAAGCAGCTCATGATGCGGTCTGACGCGCGTTTGCGCGATATCGCGCATCAAGTCGGCTATAACGACGAGTTTTATTTCAGCCGCCTGTTCAAGAAAGAGACCGGCATGTCGCCGACCGCCTATTTGAAGAAACGCAGCCGCAAAATTGCCGCTTATTCGCCGTCCGTTTTGGGACAAATGCTTGCGCTAAAAACGATTCCTTATGCCGCGCCGCTTCATCCGAAATGGACGGCATATTATTACATGACGTATCGCGACGAAATTCCGCTGCATTTGAGCGCATACCGTTTCAATGAGGATTGGGAATCCAACATTGAGACGCTTATTCGGCATAAGCCGGATACGATCATCAGCATGGACGATCTTGAGCCTGAAGAAAGGGAGCGGCTTGAGAAATATACAAACGTCGAATTTATACCGATCAAAGATACGGATTGGCGGGAGCGGCTGCGGCTGATTGCGAATTATTTGGAGCTGCAGCATGAAGCCGAAAGCCGGCTGCTGAGCTACGAAAGAAAAGTGCGAATAGCTCGGGAACGGATCCATAAAACGATTAAAGACGATACCGTGCTTGCCATTAGCATTCATAAGCAAAACTGTTATAGGAGTCCGACCAGGGGAATGAGGGAAGTGCTCTATGAGGATCTGCAGCTGAAGCCGCTCCCTGATTGTCATTCCGAAGCATGCAAAAAGCCGATCTCGGTTGAACAAATCGCGGAGATCGATGCGGACCGGATATTGCTGAACGTATGCCAGGAGACCGAGTCGTTGAACGGCTGGCAGGAGCTGCAATCGGGTCAGCTGTGGAAAAGCCTCAAAGCGGTTCGTAAAAATCAGGTGTACCTGATTTCATCGGATCCATGGAGGGAATATTCCGCTTATTCCTGCGAACGGATGGTGGAGGATCTGGTTCGTCAGCTTTGTGGAGATCGTCCATTTTGATTCTTGATATTATCCATGTTCCGCAGCAAATCGTCCGTTTATAATGAGAATCGTTATCAATTATATCGAGGCTGTGGAGAGGGGAACAAATGCAATGAAAAAGAAAGTTTGGGCGGTAGGTATCGCATCGGTATTGATGCTGGGATTGGCTGCATGCGGAGCGAAGGAGGATGCGAAGCCCGCAAGCGGTGCATCGGTAAGTCCCGGCAGCACAAACTCGGCAAGCGCGAGTCCATCCGCCAGTCCGTCAGCAAGTCCGTCGGCATCGGCATCGTCGTCGGCGCTTCATAAGATCGACTATCTCGGGAAAACCTACGAGGTTCCGGGCGTGACGGATAAGATCGTGATCAGCGGGGCGTTGGAATCGATGGAGGACGCTTTGGTTCTCGGCTTCAAACCGCTTGGGGCGATAACCGTCGGCGGGAAATTTCCATCCATGTTCGAGAAGATTACGGAAGGCGTAGCCGCGGTAGGCGAGAAAACGCAGCCCAACCTTGAAGCGATTTTGAAGCTGGATCCGGATATCATCTTGAGCAGCACGAAGTTTCCCGCTGAAGCGCAAGAAAAATTCGCCAAGATCGCTACGGCTATTCCCGTGTCGCACATTTCGACGGACTGGGAGGCGAATCTCCACTTATTGGCGGAGCTTACCGGAAAACAGGAGCAGGCGATGAAGGCGCTGCAAACGTATAAAGACGACCTTAAAACGATGAAAGAGAAGCTTGCGCCCGTTTTCAAGGATAAGAAGGTTTTGATCGTGCGGGTCAGGGCGGGCAGTCTCTACGTATACCCGGAGGACGTGTTCTTCAATCCGTCGATTTATGCGGAGCTCGGAGCGGCGGTACCGGATGTAGTGAAGCAAGCCAAAGCCCAGCAGATGCTTTCCATGGAGAAATTTGCAGAAATCAACCCGGACTTCCTCTTCATTCAGTTCTCCGAAGACGAAAATAAAGAAGCGCCTAACATGATAGAGGATCTGAAAAAAAATGCGATTTTTCAAAGCATCAACGCGGTCAAGAACGGCAGCTTCTTCGTCAATGTGGTGGATCCGCTGATGCAAGGAGGAACGGCATACAGTAAAATCGCGTTCCTGGACGCATTAAAGAAGCTAACATTAACCAAGTAAAATAAGACGCGATTTCGTATAATTGCTAGAAAGCGGGCACTTTAACCGAAACGTTCGGTAATCATAAACAGCGGTCGGAGAGGAAGGAAACAAGAGGTGGGAAATATGAGCGGCGGACAAAAGGCAGAAGCACCGGAGGCAAACGGCAACAAGATCGAAATGCCTCGATCCATACAACGCGACATAACCTGTACAAGGTGCGGCCGCGACTACCGGATATTCATTGCTTATCCCGGCGAGGCGCCCCCGGCTTCCGGTTACCCGGTCATCTACGTGCTGGATGCGAACTCCGTGTTCGGCACGATGGCGGAGGCGGTTCGCGTACAAGGGAGAAGGCCTGACAAAACGGGCGTTATCCCGGCGGTAATCGTCGGCATCGGCTACCGGACCGAGGAGCCGTTCGATCCTGCGCGTCATCGCGACTTTACGATGCCTGTGCCCGAAAGCGAGCTTCCGCAAAGTCCGGATGGAAATGCATGGCCGGAGCAGGGGGGAGCCGAAGCATTTTTGGCCTTCATTGAGGAAGAATTGAAGCCGCAGATTGAACGCGAATTCAAGATCGACCGGAATAGGCAAGCGATATTCGGCCATTCGCTCGGCGGACTTTTTGTCCTGCATACGTTGTTTAACAAACCGGGCTCCTTCCGGAACTATATCGCGGGCAGTCCGTCCATTCACTGGAACAAGCGCATTCTTCTCGAAGCGGAACGCCGCTTTTCGTCCGGTGTGGAACGGGAGGGGCTGGATGCCGGGCTTCTGATCGGAGTAGGGGAGCTCGAGGCGAATCATAAAGCCCGCATGAACGAAAACGCTCGGGAAATGTCGGAGCGACTTGCAGCTCTTGAAAGCAAGGGACTGCGCATAGCTTTCAAGGAATTCGAGAACGAGGGTCATGTTTCCGTGCTTCCCGTTCTGATCAGCCGTGCGGTCCGTTTTGCCTTGGGTTCCGATAACGGAGGAAAGCGTTAATAAATAGAACCGCTCTGATTATGGGGCGGTTTTTTTTCTGCTCCAATGGCACTAACCGCACTTGTAAGACTCTCGCAAAAAAAGATTCACCCTGCCTGCACGATATGGTAACATCGCTACATGAACTGTTTATTCGTTTATCGTAGCAGCGGCTCCGGACCTACGATAAACGCCGGCTTTAAAAACGCCGGTAGGCGTTTATCCTTGCGCCGATCGTCCAAAATTGGAGGATTTCGGCGCTGAACATTGCTGCGCGGCGGGAGAGGGGATTTATCATGGTTGCCAATCGATGGCGAATCTTGCACATTATCAATATCGGAACGTTTATGTCTACGCTCGACGTCGGAATCGTCAACGTAGCGCTTCCGACGATGGCCGAACAGTTTGGCGTTTCGCTTGCAAGCATCCAGTGGGTCGTCACTTGCTATCTGCTGACGATGGTGGCGTTATTGCCGCTAATGGGCAGGCTTTCCGACGCCGTCGGCCGTCATTACATATACAGCGGAGGCTTTCTTGTATTTGCCGTCGGTTCGCTGTATGCGGCTTTTGCGGGCAGCTTGACGGGTATTATTATCGCGCGCTGCATACAGGGGGTTGGCGCCACCATGATCATGGCCAACAGCCAGGCGATGGTGAGACAAATATTCCCCGACGAGGAACGCGGCAGAGCATTAGGGTTCAACGCGGTCGTCATATCGATCGGAACGCTGTCGGGTCCGGCTCTCGGAGGTCTTCTGCTGGGCGTAACCGGCTGGGAATGGCTGTTTCTGCTTAACGTTCCGTTCGGCATAGCAGGTCTTGTTTTCGGGCTAAAATGGTTTCCGAAAATCAAGCAAGCGGTTACGGCTCGGCTCGATTTGGTCGGCTCCTTCCTGCTCGCGATTGCGGCCGTCCTGCTCATGCTCGCCTCGGAAGGCAGCGGCGGGATGTTCGACTTGAGCTGGCTCATTGCAGGCGGTCTTGGTTTGCTGCTGCTGTTTGCGGTATACGAAATCCGGATAAAAGACGGCATTCTGGACAGGGAATTGTTTACGAAGAGACTGATCGTCATCGGGAACGTTTCCGCTTTTGCGATCCATTTAATCCAAATGGCTTCGCTTATTCCGATTACGTTTTATTTTCAGCATCAGCTGGGCTTCTCGCCGTGGCTGACCGGACTTGTCTTATGCGTTCAGCCTTTGCTGATGGGTATTGCCGCGCCGTACGGCGGCACGTACCGCGACCGCTACGGCGCTTTCGTGCCGCTGTTTGCGGGACCGCTGGCGGCGGCGCTCTCCATGGCGATCGTCGTATTTGCTCCATCCGGCTCGGCGATTGCGATGACGCTGCAGCTCGGTTTGTTCGGCATCGCGATGGGTTTGTTTCAATCCACGAACAATGCGGAAATTATGAGCGCCGCTCCGGATCATAAAATCAGTCATATGGGCAGCATGCTCGCGCTTATCCGTTATTTGGGGATGATCGCCGGAACGGGTCTTGCCGCCGCTTTCGTCGGCGATCTCGGCGGCGTAGGAAGTCCTGCGTTCTTGAACGGCGTCGATGTGCATACGCGTATGCAATGGTTGTTCGCCGTATGCTTGATCTTGTCGCTTGCAGTATCTGGACTGGCGATGCTTCGTCCGCGCCGGCATGTTCAAGAAAAACAGCTGCAGGCTTAACGACAGGGGGAAGGCGCGATGAATCAAAGGAGAATGCAAATCGGGATGTGGGGCGGATTTGACGCCTCCGCGTGGGAGCGTTATGCGCTGCCGGGAATTAACGGGCTGGAGCTGTGCCAGCTGAACGGTGAAAGGGAGCTGCAGGAGGCTTCCCTTTTTTGCAGGGAGCAAGGGATTGCCTTCGGCATTCACGCTCCTGCATTGCGCAACGATGCTTACACACTGCCCAAGTTAACCTCTTCCGACGAGGGGGAAAGGGCGGCGGCGCTGAGGCATATGGAGGAGCAGCTTGCACAAGCGAAGGAAGTCGGGGCGGAGTATGTGCTGGCGCATTTTCCTTATCCTGCTCATTTGCCGGCCAAACGCTGGGAGGCGGTGGCTCGTTTGCTGCCGACGCCGGACGTATATGAGACGCATCCTCCTCAAGAGGAACGTGTATTTGCCGATATCGGCAATCGCGTTTTTGATTCCTTGTCCGAGCTTCAGCGACGTTATGAACAACGTATTGTTTTGGAATACGATTTTTTTGGCGATTATGAAAATATATTTATTTCATTGTTTGCCGAATACAATGAGATCGAAGCCGTCTTGGATACGCAGAGACTCGATGTGCACGCCAAAGCTTTTCCAGGCTTCGACCCTTATCGTTTCATTGACGGTATTGCGCCATATGCGTACCTTGTGCATCACAGCAACGTGATGTATGAGGAGGACGGGATGAAACGGCACTTGCCGGTTCTGCCCGAGCACGGCGAGGATTCCCGGTTCGGGGATGCTGCCGCTTACCTGGAAAGAATAAGCCGGCGGAACGACCGGTTTCATCTTCTGTTCGAGCACCAGGCATCCCGGGTGACGATTGAGCAGCTTGCCGCATGTTATCGTACGGCTGCGCAAACGATCGGTTTGTTTCGATAAACGATGAAAAGTAGTGTTTAATCCGCATTAATGGTAGACTATGGGTAAAAACGGGGCGAATCATACGGCGGCACCTGACAATGGAGGAGTGAATGACAGCCATGAAACGAAAATATTCCGATCGTGCCAATTGGCGGCGCGTCCTCGATAAAAGGTTTCATGTTTCCTTCGTTGAAGAACCGGGGTTTACGGGATATGTTTCGTTGTTTCATATACTTCAGGTTCGAGATCCGTTATGGAAGCACTATGACGAGAAAGTCGTTTGCGTAGCGGATGCCGGATACAAATGGCTTCAGCATTTTCCCAAAAATGCGAACTACGCGCTCACCTCGATGTATGACAATAAAGACAATGTCGTACAGTGGTATATCGACATCTGCAATGTACAGGGAGTGACGGATCACGGCGTGCCGTGGTTCGACGATTTATATCTGGATTTGGTCGTGCTGCCCACCGGAGAGCTTTACTTGCTGGATGAAGAAGAGCTTAATGAAGCACTGGCGAACGGCTCCGTAACCCAAAGGGAATATGATCTTGCTTGGGCGGAAGCGAACCGGCTGATCGGCGAATATCAGAACGGCGGCATTAAGCTGTTGAATATAGCCGATAGGGATTTGCACCGTTGGGAATAAACCATGGAAGAACCGCCGGCAGCCGCATGCTGATGATTTGTGTATGCGAAATAGGGCGTGCGGCGTCGCGGGTTTTTCCGACCGGCAGCATGAAGTGCCTGGAGAGGAGAAGCGAACGATGCGGAGTAAGAAGCGGCAGCGGCTTCGATGGATCCTCAGGTTGGGAATCCTCGGTTTCGTCTTGCTTGCGATATGGACCGTGTATGTCCAATGGAAAATACAAGCCGCACAGTTCGGCGAAACGAAAGCGGCCGATGTCGGTATCGTACTGGGAGCGGCGCTTTGGAACGATAAGCCGAGCCCGGGGCTTAGGGAGCGGCTCGACCATGCCCTTGCGCTGTACGAGCAGGGCAAATATCCTCGGCTGATCGTCAGCGGAGGGCTGGACGGCAACAGCTCCAAGCTAACGGAAGCGGAGGGCATGAAAAATTATTTGGTCGAGAAGGGAGTGCCGGCCGAGAGCATTTTTCTTGAGAACGAAGCGACTAGCACTTATGAAAATTTATTGTTCAGCCAAAAGATCATGGAACAAAACGGATGGCGCTCCGCCGTTATCGTAACGCATCATTACCACGGAGCCAGAGCGAAGGACATCGCAGCCTTCATCGGAATGCGCGAAGCCGACGTCGATACGGCGGATTCGCGCGTGATGAATATGACTTGGCATAACGCCAGGGAGACGCTCGCGTATACCAAATGGGAGGTCGACAAGCTGCTCATGCGTGTCGGACTTCGCTAGCTTTTCACTTTATAATGATAGTCGAACAGATGAGTGAAGCCGATCTTCGCATATAAGCGCAAGGCGGCTTCATTGTCTTTCACAACCTGCAAATATAAGCCGTCGGCGCCTTGCCCGCAAGCCCAGTCGATCAGTACCTTCATCAGCTGCAGGCCTACGCCTTGGCGGCGAAACGATTCCGCAACGGCAATGTTCATAAATCCCGCCCATCCGCCTTCGACGACTGCCGTTCCGACTGCTGCCGGCGTTCCGTCAACCTCGAACGATGCGAAGCGGCGATTCGGCTCGATTGCCGTAAATATGCGCTCGTATGCATGCCTGCGGCTCTCCTCATAGCCTTCGCAAGCTAAAAAGTGATTGAGCCACTCCTCATTCGCATATTTATAAAGCATGACGCGAAATCGGCCTTCAGGCTCCGGCAGGCTGCGCGAAGCATTTGCATCCGCAATGAGCAACGAGGTATGCATATCGTCCAGGTATCCTTCCGATTCCAAAGCCGCGTCCAGCCAAGGCGGCGAGGCGGGACTAATATGAAACCGCGCAGGCAAACCATGACCCGCATAAAAATCTTCGACCTCCCGCAGCCAATCGCTGTCTTCGGGAGGCTTGCCGACCGCAAGGACGGAATTCGCTCTCCGCGTTACGCCGTTTGCGGCCCGCAGCCGCCATTCGCCGAGTTTCCGGTCTACCGCCGCCGGCCATGTATTGGCCGCCAGTCGCTCAAGCAGAGCGATTTGTGTTAATGGATCTTGTGAATTTGTCATGCTGGTTCAGCTCCCGCGAATAGATTACAAGGATAGGGACCGCGATAACGACGATTGTACATTTCACAGCATGATTATTCAATAACGTTTTTACTTCAGCGTCGGCTTTTTTTACCGTTATTGCGGCTGCCGGGCGGGAAATAACCGTTATAGCCATTTGATCGGCTCCCGGCCAGTGGTTTTCAAAGGATGAATATGGTACAGTTTGAAGCAAGACGACCGGATCTCCTCTCATTCTCCGTTACAAGGGCGCTTGCGCAATCTGCCAACACACTTCAAACTCCGAGGTGAACGTTTATGAGCGGACGCGTCATTGCGACGTCAGACAATGCGACCGGCGGCAAAATATCGAGACAAATCAATGTCGTGCTGCGCAATCCGGAGCCCCCCGCACCTTTGGCGGAGCCGGAGCAATTGGTGGGCGGCAAGCCGGTGCCCGCAACCGGCAAGCTTGGCGATATATTCCGCGAGCTGGAGCAAATGGTCGGCTTGGAATGCGTCAAGGATATCGTGTTCGAGGTATACGCCTTGCTTCAGATTGGATTAATTCGCGCCGAAGTCGGACTGCTGCAAAGTGCCCAGGTGTTCCATATGGTATTCAAAGGAAATCCGGGCACCGGCAAAACGACCGTCGCCAGAATCGTGGCCCGGCTTTTTCAAGAAATGGGCGTGCTGAGCAAGGGGCATTTGATCGAAGTGGAGCGTGCGGATCTCGTCGGGGAATATATCGGGCATACGGCGCTAAAAACGCGGGAAATGGTCAAAAAAGCGATCGGCGGCATCTTGTTTATCGACGAGGCGTATAGTTTGGCGCGCGGCGGGGAAAAAGATTTCGGGAAAGAAGCGATCGATACGCTTGTCAAAGCGATGGAGGATTACAAAAATCAGTTCGTGCTCATTTTAGCCGGTTATCAGGATGAGATGGAAACCTTCCTCCAGACGAATCCGGGCTTGCCGTCCCGTTTTCCGATTCACATCGAATTTCCCGATTATTCCGTCGATCAGCTGATGTTAATCGCCGATCTGATGGCGAAGGAACGGCAATATGTGCTTTCGCCGCAAAGCGAGCAGAAGCTGCGCCAGCATTTGACGCAGGAGAAGCAGAAGTTCGCCGAGATTTTCAGCAATGCGCGCTATGTGCGCAATACGCTGGAGAAATCGATCCGTCATCAGGCGGTTCGGCTGCTGCAGCAGCAGCTGCAAACCTATTCGAAGCAGGAGCTGATGACGCTGCGGCCGGAGGATTTGCGTTTGGATAAGAAAAAGTAACGGGCTTGAGCGACTGCGGTCATACATGCAAGGGGGTAATGATAAATGAAACAGACGATCCACGATGTCGAGGGAACGATGGAAGAAAAAGCAGTGCTGGTCAGCCTGGTCACGAACGAGTTGAAAAGGACCGATTTTTCCTCCGAATACTCGCTGCAGGAACTTGTTAATCTTGCGGAGACGGCCGGCGTCGAAGTGCTCGAGACGATGGTCCAAAATAAAGAAAGCGCCGATACCAAATGGTTTATCGGAAAGGGCAAGGTTGAGGAATTAAAAATGATGCTCACTGAGCTCGGGGGCAATACGGCTATTTTCGATCAAGAGCTGTCCGGCGCGCAGGTACGCAATCTGGAAGAGGCGCTCGACGTAAAAATTATCGACCGTACCCAGCTGATTCTCGATATTTTCGCGCAGCGCGCCAAGACACGAGAAGGTATACTGCAGGTAGAGTTGGCTCAGCTCAGCTACTTGCTTCCAAGGCTGTCCGGCCAGGGCAAAAACCTGTCCCGGCTTGGCGGCGGCATCGGGACGCGGGGCCCGGGCGAATCGAAGCTCGAAATGGACCGACGGCATATACGCGAACGGATTTCCGAGCTGAAGAGACAGCTGCAGGAAGTCGTAAGGCATCGCACGCTTCATCGCGAACGCCGCAAGAAGGCGGGAATTTTCCAGGTGGCGCTCGTAGGGTATACGAATGCGGGCAAATCGACGATTTTGCGCCAACTCACGAATGCGGACGTTTACGTGGAAAATCAGCTGTTCGCCACGCTCGATCCGACTTCCCGCAGCCTGGAGCTGCCGGGCGGCAAAGAGATCGTGATGACCGACACGGTCGGTTTTATTCAAAATTTGCCTCATGATCTCGTCGCGGCTTTCCGCGCAACGCTCGAAGAGGTATGCGAAGCCGACCTCGTTCTGCATGTCGTGGACAGCTCGAGTCCGATGCGCAGCGAGCAAATGAAGGTCGTCGGCGACGTGCTGCAGGAGCTTGGCGCTCACGGGAAAGAGCAAATTACCGTGTTTAACAAAATCGATCTTTGCGGTGCGGCTGAATTGGAAATGCTGACGGCCGACAGCGATTCCGTTCGCGTATCAGCCTATAATAATGCGGATTTGGAACGTTTGACGTTTGCGATACAGGAGAAGCTGCTTGGTGATACGAAGACGTTCCGTATCCCGGCCGATCGCGGCGATTTGATCGCGAAGCTGTATCGCATCGGCGACGTGCTCGAGCAAGAAGCGGAGGAAGAAAGCTTGCTGTTCAAGGTTCGGGTAAACGCAGACGATTATGCCAAATCGGGTTATATGCTGACGGCATATGAGCTTGACCGAACGGCGGTACCTTCGCAAAACGCCGAAGATGGAACGGGTACAGTCGAAGTTTTTGACAGATAGCGTTATAATGGATGATAAATCCGCCGCTTGGCGTTCATATGCGCCGTAGCGGCGGTTTTTTATAATTAAAGAATACAGGTTTCGCATATCAAATGCTTTGTTCAAAGGGAAACGCGCGCGTCCAAAAAGACGATGAAGACGTTTATTCTTGTGTGCAGGAAGAGGAAAGGGAGAGCGGGAACGGTCATGACATTTTCAAAGCAGATCATGGATTGGATGGAGCAATCGGAAGAACGGATAGAGGATAGATTGAAGGCGGTCGACAAGCTGATCGATGCGAATCAGTGGAAGGTGATACAAGCTTTTCAAAAGCATAAGGTGAGCGACTATCATTTTGCCTCATCGACAGGTTACGGGTATAACGATCGCGGGCGGGAGGTGCTCGATCTGGTGTATGCCGACGTTTTCGGAGCGGAAGCCGCGCTTGTCAGGCCGCATTTCGCATCCGGCACGCATACGATCGGGACGGCGCTGTTCGGCGTCCTGCGTCCGGGCGATCGTCTGCTGTATATAACGGGCAAACCTTACGATACGCTCCATAAAGTAATCGGAACGGCGGGAGACGGGCGCGGCTCGCTTGGCGACTGGGGCGTCGAGTACGGGGAAGTTCCGCTCGCGGAGGGCGGCCGGCCGGATTGGGCGGGTATCGAGGCCAACATAACGGCGAACACAAAGGTGATCGGCATTCAAAGATCACGCGGTTATGATTGGCGGCCGTCGTTTTCGATCGAGCAAATCGGTGAAATGGTCCGTTTCGTGAAAAAGCTTAAGTCGGACGTCATCGTTTTCGTGGACAACTGTTACGGGGAATTCACCGAGGCGGCGGAGCCGACGGAAGTCGGAGTCGACTTGATCGCAGGCTCCCTTATCAAAAACCCGGGAGGCGGAATTGCGCCGTCCGGAGGTTATATAGCCGGGAAGCAGGAGTATGTGGACTTAGCGGCTTATCGGTTGACCGCTCCCGGAATCGGCGGCGAAGTAGGCGCTATGCTCGGGGCGACGCGCAGCATGTATCAAGGGCTGTTTCTGGCTCCGCATCTGGTCGGACAAGCGGTGAAGGGAAGCATTTTCGCTTCGGCCATGTTTGAAGAGCTCGGCTTCGAGACGCATCCGCGCTGGCAGGATCCGCGCACCGATTTGATTCAAGCGATCCGCTTTACAGGGCCCGAGCATCTTATCGCTTTCGTGCAAGGCATTCAGAAGGCGGCGGCCGTCGACTCGCACGTCGTTCCGGAGCCGTGGGACATGCCGGGTTACGAGCATCCCGTTATTATGGCTGCCGGCACCTTTATTCAAGGGGGAAGCCTCGAGCTTTCGGCTGACGCGCCGATCCGTGAACCTTACATCGCATATATGCAGGGCGGATTGACGTATGCGCATGTAAAGTTCGGCGTTTTGACAGCCATACAACATTTGGTCGATCGGAAGTTATTGAATATTTTGTGATTAAACCTAACATGTGTTGACACCTTTTTGTAACAAAGGTACAATATATGGTATGAAACGATCACAGGAGTGATTTGCTATGAGTGATGATATTCGTCGCAATATGGCATTATTTCCGATCGGCATCGTGATGAAGCTGACCGATTTGACGGCAAGGCAGATCCGTTACTACGAACAACATGAGCTGGTTATGCCCGCACGTACCGGAGGCAATCAACGGTTATATTCCTTTAACGACGTCGAGCGGCTGCTCGAGATTAAAAGCTTGATCGAGAAGGGCGTCAACATTGCTGGCATTAAGCAAGTGCTGCTGCCGATGTCCGAAAGCTCGGAGGAAGCGACCGTCATTAACGAACAATCGGAAGTGAAGCGCAAGGAGATGTCCGAAACTCAACTGCGCAAGATGCTTAAACGGCAGTTGCTGGGCGGCGACAAGCGGCTTGGACAGGTTTCGTTGATTCAAGGCGAGCTATCGCGATTTTATAAAAGATAACGTTTCGCCGAACTATGCTATAATGTTTTGTGTGCTTTTTGGCAGGAACAAGCCCCTGGGCATTCGTTTTACTTTATGGGGATTACTATTGAGGAGGAAATCGCAAGATGGTCAATTACACGAAAGAAGACATTCTGCGCATTGCCAAGGAACAGAACGTTCGCTTCATCCGTCTGCAGTTTACCGATTTGCTGGGCTCCATCAAAAACGTCGAAATTCCGCTTAGCCAATTGGAGAAGGCGCTCGACAACAAAATGATGTTCGACGGCTCTTCGATCGAAGGTTATGTTCGGATCGAAGAATCCGATATGTACTTGTACCCGGATTTGAGTACTTGGGTCATCTTCCCATGGGTTACCGAAGATCGCGTAGCCCGTTTGATTTGCGACATTTACCTGCCGGACGGCAAGCCGTTCCCAGGCGATCCGCGTGGCATTTTGAAGCGTGCGCTGCAATCGGCCGAAGAAATGGGTTACACGGCGATGAACGTAGGTCCGGAGCCGGAGTTTTTCCTGTTCAAAACGGACGAGAAGGGCAACCCGACGATGGAGCTGAACGACCAAGGCGGTTATTTCGACTTGGCGCCTACGGACCTCGGCGAAAACTGCCGCCGCGAAATCGTGCTCACGCTCGAAGAAATGGGCTTCGAAATCGAAGCTTCCCATCACGAAGTGGCGCCCGGCCAGCATGAAATCGACTTCAAATATGCCGACGCCATCAAGGCGGCCGATCAGATTCAAACCTTCAAGCTGGTTGTCAAAACAATCGCAAGACAGCACGGCTTGCATGCGACCTTCATGCCGAAACCGTTGTTCGGCGTAAACGGATCCGGCATGCACTGTCATCAGTCGCTGTTTAAAGGCAACGTGAACGCGTTCTACGATGAGAAGGATAAGTTGGGCTTAAGCGCGACGGCCCGCCATTACATGGCCGGTATTTTGAAGCATGCCCGTTCTTTCACCGCTATTACGAATCCTACGGTGAACTCGTTCAAACGTCTGGTTCCCGGATATGAAGCTCCTTGTTACGTGGCTTGGTCCGCGAGCAACCGGAGCCCGATGATCCGTATTCCGGCATCCCGCGGTTTGAGCACACGCGTAGAGGTTCGCAACCCGGATCCGGCTGCCAACCCGTACTTGGCGCTGGCTGTCATGCTGAAAGCAGGACTCGACGGCATTCAGAATAAATTGGCTCTGCCGGCACCGACGGACCGCAATATCTATGTGATGAGCGAAGAGGAAAGGGAAGAGCAAGGCATTCCGAGCTTGCCGTCCGACCTCAAAGAAGCGCTGCAGGAGCTGATTCGCAATGATGTCATTTGCGAAGCGCTCGGCGAGCATGCGCTGACTCACTTCTTCGAGCTCAAGGAAATCGAATGGGACATGTACCGCACGCAAGTACACCCATGGGAACGCGAGCAGTATATTACGTTGTATTAATCGAGGAAACTTATATATTACGCGGTTTAAGTGAAGTTGTAGGATGCGGGCTTTCGGGATGCTTGGTTAACTCCACAGCATGGTCTGAAAGCCCGCATTTTTTAATTGCTTGAAAATATCCCCCGCTGCGGGATGCGACTATCGGATATTAATCCTCTGGAGTACGGTCAAGGTATAAGCGAGTTACTTCCGTTGATTCGCTTTCCTTGATTTCTTCCTCTGAAGCATCGTCTTCAAGCGTGTTATGCGTATCCATTCCAGGTGCAACAGTCGGTCATCATGTTCGAATTTTCGATTGTTTTTGTGTTCTTCATTTGTCATATGAATCACTCCTTTTTTTGATTTATTATTTGCATGTGCGTATGAAAAGTATCCTTTACCAAAATTGCTAATGCGCCCCCAGTTGAAAATGACATTATGCTTTGTCGTTTTCTCTTAATCGGAGCGAACTGATAGCAGTATATAATTACTTGATACAAAAGCTGTCTTTGAAGTTTTTAAAAACGAAATGGAGCCACCCTTAGGTGACTCCATCTTTGCTATGTTCCGATATTCGCTTAAACCGGCCGATCCGTCTGAAAACTAGTGAATGTTGCGGAAGACGCCGATAACTTTGCCGAGAATGGTTACGTGCTTTAAGCGAATCGGCTGCATGCTTTCGTTCTGCGGCTGCAGGCGAATATGGTCCTTCTCTTTGTAGAAGGTTTTGACTGTCGCTTCGTCGTCTTCGGTCATCGCTACGACAATGTCGCCGTTGTTGGCGGTTTGCTGCTGACGAACGATAACGAGATCCCCGTTATGAATGCCTGCATCGATCATACTTTCCCCTACGATGTTAAGCATAAACACCGCGTCGTCCTTCACGACATTATTCGGAAGCGGGAAGTAGTCTTCGATATTTTCCGTAGCTGTAATCGGCATCCCTGCCGTAACTTTACCGACGACTGGAACTCTTGTGAAGGAGAACGAGAAGTTTGCCGCCGATTCGTCTTGAAGTCCGAGTACTTCGATTGCGCGAGGCTTCGTCGGGTCGCGGCGAATCAAGCCTTTCTTCTCCAGACGCTCCAAATGCCCGTGTACGGTCGAGCTGGATGCGAGGCCTACCGCTTCGCCGATTTCGCGAACGGAAGGCGGATACCCTTTATCGCGGACTTCGTTCTTAATGAAATCAAGAATCGCCTGCTGACGATTTGAGATTTTCCCCACCGAAAACCCTCCTAAACTTGGTAACTATTTAACGATATTATAGCACAGAACCGGAGTTCGTACAAACATAAGTTCGAGTTTCTGTTCGCATTTAATTTGCGGACGATCGATTGCGGGAGGCGGCGATTTCAAAGCAACGCGCCATTCCCGGCACCTTGGATAAGCATAAAAAAATGCGAACAAGAAAAGGGAACAAATGTTCTAAAAATGTGTTGACACAAACAATTGTTCGTATTATGATGAGAACATAACAGAACAAACGTTTGGGGGCCATTATTCATGAATACAACTGTCAACGTAAAGCGTCTTAATGCGAACAGAGTCAATCGTAATCAACCGGCATCCGTTTCTCATAAAAAACTTGTCCGTCTCGCTTTTTTTCTACTGGCTATACTTGTCTCGTTTTCTTGCGGCGCTATTTTCAAAAGCTATGCTTCTGCACAGGACGAGTCCTCTGCACCGGCATCCTTCTATGCCGAAAAGTCCAAAGTCGTAGATGTCGTGAAAGGCGATACCTTGCTGAAGATTGCACGCGAACATGCTCCTAAAGATGCGAACATTCATGCGTATGTCGATAAAATCAAGAAGCTGAACGGACTTAAGAGCGCTATGCTTCGGGAAGGACAAATTTTAGAGCTTCCATAATTTCCGCACGTCGCAACCCCGGTGCCCGGTCACACTGCGGCTGTCAAACTGATGGATAGCTATAGAAGCTTCAAATTCACGTTACATATTTTATTGGTTCATGTATGACACCTGCCGTATCGGACGGACAGGTGTTTTTTTGTTTACCGGGCACTTATCAACAACCCAAAAAACAAGATTTCACGCACTCCCTTGCGAAATCTTGACAAGTACGGCATTGAAATGGCAAAGTAATAAAGATTGGGCTATGATTACGGAAGGTATGATGGAAAGCCTTCCTTGAAGGCAGAGCGGGGGGATAATGAATGAACATGGATCAAACGGTCGAGCGGATCAATGAATTGGCCCGCAAGGCAAAAACCGTAGGTTTGACCGAGCAAGAGCTGGAAGAGCGCAACGAGCTTCGTAAGCGTTATATCGAGGCGTTCAAATCCTCGCTCAAGACGCAGCTTGATTCCATAAAGTATGTGGAAGACGAAGAGAAGAAAGAGTAACGACGGGATTGTCAGGTTTGTTCGCATTCGCACTAGCGCTATCAAGAGAATGGGGGTCTCGTCATGTCCCGGTCATGGGAACGTATGGTCGAGCGGAATCAGAAGAAGGTCAACAAAGCCCGGGTCAAAAGCGGCCGCGGCTCCATTTCTTCAGCAGGTACCGAGGAGATGCGCAAATTCAAGGGGCGCAGTTACATGCTGCCGCTCGTATTATGCAGCCTTGGGGTATTTTATATGGTAGCATTCGGCGGCGTATATGAAGGGGATAATACGTTCTGGTTTACGTCGATCGCCTATATTTTGCTCGGCGCATTCGTTTTTCTTGTGAGGAGGCCGTTCTTGTCGATCGGCAAAACGAAAATCGTATCCCGCCGTTTTACCGGG
This sequence comes from Paenibacillus contaminans, assembly GCF_003285015.1. GTDB lineage: Bacteria > Bacillota > Bacilli > Paenibacillales > NBRC-103111 > Paenibacillus_V > Paenibacillus_V contaminans. The sequence continues at coordinate 33,258 of NZ_QMFB01000007.1, forward strand.
GATAAGGTGCTTCAGGCGGCGGATATCGAAGAGATCGTGATCTCGCCCGGCTATGTCGTCGTTCAGATGAAAGAGAAAAAGCGCCGCTGGGTATTCTCCAAGCTGATGAATCTTTTTGACATTGCAGGGATGCAAGCGGAAGTGAAGCAGTTCGCCCAGAAAAACAATGTTCCTTTAAAAGAAGAAGAGAAATGATACGGGGGAGAGTAAGCTATGACGATCAAGGCTGTATTGTTCGATCTTGACGATACGCTGCTATGGGATGACCGAAGCGTGAAGGAAGCGTTTGAAGCGACATGCCGGGAAGCGGCTGCGCGTTATCCTGAAATCGATCCGGACAAGCTTGAAGAGGCTGTTCGCCATGAGGCGCGGGCGCTTTACGAATCGTTCGAGACGTTCCCGTTTACGAAAATGATCGGGATTAATCCCTTTGAGGGCTTATGGGCGAATTTCGGCACCGATCATCATGAACAGTTCCGCAAGCTCGGCGATCTGGCTCCGGGATACCGGAAGGAATCATGGACGCGCGGACTTAAGGCAGTCGGTGTGGACGATGCGGAGCTCGGCGCGATTCTTGCGGAGAAGTTTCCTGCGGAACGCCGGTCGAGACCTTATATTTATGACGAAACGTTCCGCGTTCTGAATGACTTGAAAAAGAAGTACAAGCTGCTGCTGCTGACGAACGGCGCTCCGGATCTGCAGCATGAGAAAATTGCCGGCGTTCCGGAATTGGATACGTATTTCGATCACATTGTTATTTCGGGAGCGCATGGCGAAGGGAAGCCTGCCGAATCGATTTTCAAACATGCGATGGAGCTGCTCGGGATCGAAGCGTTTGAAGGCATTATGATAGGGGATAAGCTGACTACCGATATTCTCGGGTCCAATCGTGTGGGAATGCACAATGCGTGGATTAATCGGCACGGCGTCAGCCGCAGTGACGAAATCGTTCCGAAGCACGAAATCGCTAGCCTGGATGAGCTTCAAGCAATCATAAACGGCATCGATAAAAAATAATAATAAAACCCGTCCTCTGTTCTTACAGTCGGGCGGGTTTTCGTTATTGTTCCGAGCGTCGGGACTACTTGTTGAAAGACGCATCGGCGAACGGGTGGGCAATCCAGCCTTCCGTTTCGATGAAGAGGCGAACGGCGACGATTTGCCGATTTTCCATCAAGGTGAAAAAGTGCGGCTTATGCTCAGGTACGGAGATGACGTCGCCGGCTTCCAGCTCAACGTCGAAATAGCCGACATCGTCCGTGCCTTTGATAATGAAAATCCCTTTGCCTGCTGCGATTGCGCGAACCTCATCCTCGGTGTGGGTATGCACCTGTTCGAATTTTTTGAGCAATTCCTCAATGTTAGGCGTAGCGTCGGATAAAGCGACGATATCCCATGTCCGGTAACCGCGGCGTGTTGCCAAGTCACGGATCTCCTCGTCAAAAGTGGACAAGATTTGGGACTTTTCCTCGTCGGAAAGCACGAATTTATTTTGCAGCTCCGTCGGAAGTTTGTTTGCATTCCAGTGCTCGTAAAGCACCTCCTGATTTTCCAGGAACGCTTTGACGTTCTCTTCTCCGCTGATGCGCTCGTTCGTATTTCTTATACGTATTTCAGCCACTGCTAAACTCCTCCTTCTCCCATCTAAATGCCCGCATATTTTCGCATACGTATATGCGAGTACCCGGATTGACCGCGGGGGGATCACCCGAAACGATAAGTGAACTAAATTTATTATAGTAGAATACCGTCAAGTTGTCGATGCGCACCGGTATTATGACCAAGCCTAGGAGGGCTTCTCAGGTATAGCGTTAAGTTCCCGTGAAATCGGCCCTCTACCGCTGCAAACCACGGCTGCAAGGGCGGAGTACCGCTGTATCCTCGGCTTACGATACTTCCGTAAACGAACAAAGTCTGATACACTAATGGAAACCATTTGATTTCCCGATAGAAGTACGGGGAATTAAATGTATAACCGAACGGATGCAAGCAGAGCAACCAATCGTCGGTCTAATACAAATAGAATTATCGGAAATGCTGCGTGTGAAGGGGAAGGATGATGATGATGAGCAAGACGGCGCTGCGCGAGCAGCTCGGCACAAAAATAATGATCTTGGACGGCGCCATGGGAACGATGATTCAGCAGGAGGATTTGACTGCGGATGACTTCGGCGGCGAAGATCTCGACGGGTGTAATGAAAACCTTGTCCTGACCAGACCGGACGTTATTTCAAAAATACATGAAGCGTACTTCGAGGCCGGAGCGGATATCATCGAAACGAACACATTCGGTGCTACCAGCGTCGTGCTGGCGGAATACGACCTGCAGGATAAGACAAGAGAAATCAACCTTGCGGCGGCAAAACTTGCCGTCGATGCGGCTCGAAAGTATTCGACGCCCGAATGGCCGCGTTATGTTGCGGGAGCGCTCGGGCCGACGACAAAAACGCTGTCCGTTACAGGCGGCGTTACGTTCGACGAGTTGGTCGACAGCTATTACGAGCAAACCATTGCGCTTATCGAAGGCGGCGTCGATGCGATTTTGCTGGAGACGTCGCAGGATACGCTCAACGTTAAGGCGGGGAGCATCGGCGTTAGACGAGCCTTCGACAAGCTGGGCGTCAAGCTGCCCATCATGATCTCAGGCACGATCGAGCCTATGGGGACGACGCTCGCCGGCCAAAATATCGAGTCCTTCTATATTTCGCTGGAGCATCTCGATCCGATCTCGATCGGCTTGAACTGTGCGACAGGACCGGAGTTCATGCGGGATCATATCCGTACGCTTTCCGAAATTGCGGGAACTGCCGTCAGCTGTTACCCGAACGCAGGCTTGCCTGACGAGAACGGACAATATCACGAATCGCCGGAATCACTTGCCAAGAAGATGGCAGGCTTCGCGGAGCAGGGCTGGCTGAATATCGCCGGCGGCTGCTGCGGAACGACCCCGGCCCATATTCGCGCAATGTCGGATACGTTGAAGGAATACGCGCCGCGGCCGCAATCCGGTAAACACGCGCCTGCGGTATCCGGTATCGAGACGGTTTATATTGAAGATGAAAATCGGCCGATCATGGTCGGCGAACGTACGAATATCGCCGGTTCGCGTAAATTCAAACGACTGATTAAAGAGGAGAAGTTTGAAGAGGGCTCCGAAATCGCCCGCGGACAAGTGAAAAACGGCGCACATGTAATCGACATCAACCTGCAGGACACCGACATCGACGAAGCCTTTGCGATGGAAAACTTTTTGCAGCATGTGGTTAAGAAGGTCAAAGTGCCGCTGATGATCGACTCCACGTACGATCATATTATCGAGCTCGGGTTGAAGTATTCGCAAGGGAAAGCGATCGTCAATTCGATCAACCTCGAAGACGGGGAGACGAAGTTTGCAGGCATCGTTCCGCTCTTGCATCGTTACGGGGCGGCTGTCGTTATGATTCTGATCGATGAGCGTGGCCAAGCCGTATCCCGTCAAGCCAAAATGGAAGTCGCCGACCGCGCGTACGACTTGCTGACGAATAAATACGGCATGAAGCCGCATGATATTATTTTCGACCCGAATATGTTCCCGATCGGTTCCGGCGATCCGCAATATATCGGTTCCGCCGTAGAGACGATCGAAGGTATACGCATGATCAAGGAAAAATATCCGGCGTGCAAAACGATTCTAGGCTTAAGCAACATTTCATTCGGTTTGCCGGATGCAGGCCGAGAAGTGCTCAACTCGGTTTATTTGTACCACTGCACGAAGGCGGGTCTTGACTATGCTATCGTGAACACCGAAAAGCTGGAACGTTATGCTTCCATTCCCGATACGGAGAGAGAGCTTGCCGAGAAGCTTATTTACAATACGAACGACGAGACGCTAGCCGAATTTGTCGCCTTCTTCCGCGAGAAGAAAGTGGACAAAAAAGAGAAAATTTCGAATCTTACGCTCGAGGAGCGGCTTGGCTCGTACGTCGTAGAAGGAACAAAGGAAGGGCTTATCCCGGATCTTCAGGTAGCGATGAACAAATATTCGCCGCTTGAAATCATCAACGGGCCGTTAATGAAAGGGATGGAGGAAGTCGGCCGCCTGTTCAACAACAACGAGCTGATCGTTGCGGAAGTGCTGCAAAGCGCAGAGGTCATGAAGGCGTCCGTCGCTTACCTCGAGCCCTTTATGGAAAAGAACGAGTCCGCCGTCAAAGGAAAAATCATTCTGGCGACCGTTAAAGGCGATGTGCACGATATCGGCAAAAACCTTGTTGAAATCATTTTGTCGAACAACGGCTATCAGATTGTCAATCTTGGCATTAAAGTGCCGCCGGAGCAGTTGATTGAGGCCTATAGAAGGGAAAAGCCGGATGCGATCGGTTTGTCGGGCTTGCTCGTGAAATCGGCTCAGCAAATGGTCGTTACGGCGCAAGACTTGAAAGCGGCGGGGATCGACGTGCCGATACTGGTCGGAGGCGCCGCTTTGACCCGGAAGTTTACGAAAACGCGTATTGCGCCGGAATACGAAGGGCTTGTTCTGTATGCGAAGGATGCGATGGACGGCCTCGATATCGCCAATAAGCTGAGCGATCCTGCCGAGAAACAGCGGATGATACAAGAATTGCGCGAAAGCATGGAATCCGACGTGAAGGAATCCGGCAAGCTTTCTCAGCCGATGCCGGTGTTGACCCGGGTTAAAACGTCGGCCGTCGATCGCACCGTTCCCGTTCAAGTGCCTAACGATCTCGAACGGCATGTGATGCGGGACTATCCGATCAGCCATATTATGCCGTATATCAACATGCAGATGCTGCTCGGCCATCATCTGGGCTTGAAAGGCAAAGTCGAGAAGCTGATCGCCGATAAGGATGAGAAGGCTACGCAGCTTAAAGAAGTAGTCGATTCGATTCTGCTTGAAGCCCAGCAAAAAGGTATTATACGGGCACATGGCATGTATCGTTTCTTCCCGGCGCAATCGCAAGGGGACGACGTGCTAGTTTACGATCCGAACGAACCGGGCAAGGTGCTGCAAACCTTCTCCTTCCCACGTCAGCAAACGGAGCCGTATCTGTGCTTAGCGGACTATTTGAAGACTGTCGAGAGTGGCGAGATGGATTATGTCGGCTTCCTCGTCGTAACCGCAGGCCACGGGATTACCGAGCTTGCGCGCGAATGGCGGGAAAAAGGCGATTATTTGAAATCTCACGCCTTGCAGTCGACGGCGCTTGAGATGGCCGAAGCGTTCGCGGAGCGCGTTCACCATATGATGCGGGATATTTGGGGGATTCCGGATTCGCCGCAAATGTCGATGCAGGAGCGTTTCGGAGCGAAGTACACCGGACAACGCTTCTCGTTCGGATATCCCGCATGTCCGAATTTGGACGATCAGCAGCAGCTGTTTGCGCTGATGAACCCCGAGGATATCGGCATCGAGCTTACCGAAGGAAGCATGATGGAGCCGGAGGCTTCGGTATCCGCATTGGTCTTTGCCCATCCGGAAGCGCGTTATTTCAACGTCGAGAAAGTGTAGCGAATGTAAGGAATCGCGGTTACCAGGCAAGCTGTAAGGTTTGATCAGAAGAACCGTATATGTACAAGCAACGCAATAAACCGTCCGGCAATGCCGGACGGTTTTTCGAAATGTCAGCCAGAATTTGTATGCTGCGCATTAACTAACCTGAGCTTTCATCCGTAAACGCGTCTGTCCTTAAGCGTATGCTTACGAAGTCGATTTCTTCACTAGCGTTTAAGACGGCGAAGCCGTTTATCCGTGTGCGAAGCGAATAAAAAGCCGTCAAACGGCAGCGAACGCTTAGTCGTTCTGCGCAGCGGCCTCATCTTTTATTTCCTCGCGGAAGGAGGCGATGCTTTCTTCACGGCGAGCGTTTTTTTCCTGAAGCTGCTCCATTTCTTCGCCGCTTATTTCGTCAGCATGCTCATCCAGGTATTCCTGCGTCTCGCGAAAGTTTTCGATCGTATTTTGTACGTTTTCTTGCAGTTTCTCCACATTGTCCGAACGATTATCCGGCTTTGCCATTTTTCCACTCCTCAATTTGATCGTTTATGGGACCCGGCCCAATTTCTAACTTTCCTCTGTTCCGGTGTTTCTATGCATGTTCGCAAGGAATAACGTCAATGAAAATGAATGAAAGCCGATGCAAACGCTATCAAACCAGTTGGAACAAAAATGTTCACTTTTCTGCGTATATATTGGCATTACGTCCTATTTCATCTTGCTGGCAATTGTGTTAAGCTATGCTTTAGATTTATTGGAAACATAATTTGTTAGACCGCGACACTGCCTGACAGCCGTTTGGGAACCTAAGCTTTTGATACGAACGTTAACGAGTGTGAACATCAAATTTCGGGCGGATGAAGCGGATTGCCAAGCTTGTTATACATAACGACACGCCAAGCAGCGGTGTACCTTCGTCAGGCGAGCGGCGGCGTTAATGGAACGTACGTTGCGGTTATTTTGCTCAGCCAACGATTGACACGGGTAGGAAATCCATAGTTCCTGCAGCCGCTGAATTGTTTGGCGCGATTGACCTTGATTGGCGGAAAAATATCGTGATGGATCTGACGTTCGTTCACTTGCGTGACGCTTAATTTACGCTCCTGTTATGTGACTTGTTATTTTTGGGAAAACTTGAATGTATATAGATCTGTTACGGTTAGGATCTCTGGGGTATGGGGTAAGTTCCAGTAAGGAAGTAATGGGGAAGCTGACAAACAAGTGGGAGTAGGTATAACTTGATGAAATGGATCGAAGCGAATCCATCCGGCCCGCTGCAGGGTACGGTTAAAATTCCGGGTTCCAAAAATAGTTCTCTTGCGCTGCTGGCAGCGGCTTGTCTGGCCGATGAGCCGGTTATGCTTAAAGGGATTCCGAATATTCTTGATTTTCGCGTAATTGCCGATATTGTGAACGAGATCGGCGTTCAAATGGTAAGAGAGCCTTCCGGGGATATCATTATCGATCCGCGGCAAATTTGTCATGCTCAGCTTGATACAGCCAAAACGTCCAAGTATCGCGCTTCCTACTATTTTGTCGGCGCGCTGCTTGCCAAGTTCGGCAAAGTCACAATCGGTTATCCGGGTGGAGACGATTTCGTTTCGCGGCCGATCGACCAGCATATTAAAGTGCTGAAGGCGATGGGAGCGACGATAACGTTTCATGAAGACCGCTATGACGTCGAGGCGCAAAGCGGGCTGAAAGGGTGTACGGTTCATTTTGATACGATCACTTCCGGCGCGACGATCAATGCGATGCTGGCCGCTGTGCTGGCGGAAGGCAGGACGGAGCTTCGGCAGGCGGCAGTCGATCCGGAGGTCGTCGATACGGCGAATCTTTTGAATCTGATGGGCGCCAAAATCAGCGGAGCGGGTACCGATACCGTTCGCATTCAAGGCGTGAAACAGCTTGGGGGCTGCGAATATAGCGTTATTCCGGATCGGTTGATCGCCGGCGCGTTTCTGATGGCGGCAGGTGCGACAAAAGGCGTCGTAACGGTGGATGACGTCATCCCCGAGCATCTCGGTTCATGCTTAACGAAGCTTCGCGAGATCGGGCTATGCATCGAACAGAAGGATCAAAGCTTGACGGCATACGGCGACGTGCCGCTTCGTGCTACACGCGTCCGTACAGGAATGTATCCGGTATTCGCAACGGATTTGCAGCAGCCGATTACGGCGTTGCTGCTGAGAGCGCCAGGACGCAGTATCGTAACGGATAAAGTTTATCCGAACCGGTTCAATCATGTGCCTCAGCTGCGCAGAATGGGCGCGGAAATTCAAGTCCGGCGCGGCAGCGCTTTTATTCAAGGCGGAATGCCGCTTAAGGGTGCGTTCGTTCACGTATCTGACGTAAGAGCCGGTACATGTTTGCTGATCGCTTCACTCATTGCGGAAGGGACGACGATTATTACCGGAGTCGACCATATCGAACGCGGGTATGAGGATGTAATCGGTCAATTCCGGAGCTTAGGTGCTGATTTGACGCTGCACGAGGGCGAATACGGTCAAGTTTCCGCCGACCAGCAAAGATCGATGCTTAGGTAAGTCTAGAAAAGATAAAGTGCTTTACTACGATAAGAAGCCGCATGGTCTGTTGAAGACGATGCGGCTTTTTTGCGTTCCTTTATTTATAAATAGGCTCAAAAGTGAGACTATATACCTATGTTCTTGTGAATGTAGTGAACGGGATCAAACGTTTTATCTTTTATTCGCGTTTACGAATTAATAATATTACAGCATAGATTTTCCATTTGACAGAGCCGTTCCATAATGAGTATGATAGATTTGAAAATAGTGCCATAGAACTATTTGGAAAAATAATATTGGAATATTTTGTCGAAATATGGCGTGTTATTCTTGTTATCGGAACGAATCATACTCCGTATATTGTTCGACTTCCCAGTAGACGCCAGCGTCAAAATACGCCGGAGGCGTTTATCCTTGTTGGAAAGAGGGGGATCCCATGGCGCCGCGCAAAAGAATCGGCGATTTGCTCGTCGAAGCGGGACTCATCTCGGCGGAACAGCTGCAGCAAGCGCTGCGGGAGCAGAAAGAACTCAATATGCGCCTCGGCGACGTGCTGATTACGCGACATTACATAACCGAGCAGCAGCTTATCGAAGTGCTTGAGCTTCAGCTCGGCATTCCTCACATACAGCTTTACCGTCAGAAAATCGATATGAAAGTGATCAATATCATGCCGCAGCGATTAGCGGAGCAGCATCAAGTTCTGCCGATTCGTACGGAGGGCAACAAGCTGGTGGTCGCGATGGCCGATCCGCTCGATTATTATGCGATCGATGAGCTTCGCATGACGACAGGCTACCGAATCGAACCGACGATAGCTTCGAAGGATGAACTCTCGCGTGCAATCCAGCGCTATTACGGGCTGCAGGAGTCGGTTGATCAGATCATGAGCAATCTGCAGCTTCGGGAGCCCGAGGAACGGAAGCCGCAGCAGACCGAGGATGAATCGCCGGTCGTCAGGACCGTCAATCAAATCATCATTCAAGCCGTCCAGTTGGGCGCAAGCGACATCCATATCGATCCGCAGGAGGACGGCATTCGGATCCGTTACCGGGTCGACGGCATGATGCGTACGGAGCGCTCGCTGCCGCCCCATATGCAAAGCGTCATCGTAGCGAGAGTCAAAATCATGGCCAATCTGAACGTGGCCGAAAGGCGTCTGCCGCAGGACGGACGCGTAGAGATGGACATCGAGTTTCGCAAGGTCGATATCCGGATTTCAACGCTTCCGACGGTTCACGGCGAAAAAATCGTGATGCGGATTCTCGATCTGGGCAATACGCTCACGGAAATCGAGAAGCTCGGCATGTCCGAGCGGAATTTGCAGCTGTTTTTGAAAGGGATCGGCAGAGCGCATGGCATTGTTTTTATAACCGGACCGACCGGCAGCGGTAAAACGACAACGTTATACTCCGCAATATCCCGCCTCAATAACGACGACGTCAATATCATCACCGTGGAAGACCCTGTTGAATACCAACTCCAAAACATTAATCAGGTGCAAGTAAATCCGGTTACCGGCTTAACGTTTGCCAGAGGCTTGCGCGCTATTTTGCGTCAAGATCCGAACATTGTCATGGTTGGTGAAATACGGGACGTCGAAACGGCGGAAATTGCCGTACGCTCCGCTATGACGGGTCATCTTGTACTCAGCACTTTGCACAGCAACAGTGCCGTCAATTCGATTACGCGTTTGGTCGATATGGGAGTTGAGCCTTTTCTCGTGGCGTCTTCGCTTAATTGCGTCGTCGCACAAAGGTTGGTTAGACGAATATGTCCCCATTGCTCAGCTGCATACATGCCTTCAAACGAGGAAAATGAATTGCTTGCTGTTAGTGGATTTCATGCGGACGTTTTGTATAAAGGGAGCGGATGCGGCGAATGCGGACGCAGCGGGTACAAAGGCAGACTTGCCATTCATGAGGTGCTTCAGGTGGACGATACCCTTAGGGGGATGATTCTGAAACGAAGCGCAGACGCGGAGTACGCTTCTTATGCCAGAACGGTTGGACTTTCCGAAATGAAACAGGACGGCATTGCCAAAGCGATAGCCGGGTTAACGACTCTTTCGGAAATATACCGCGTAACCAGTTGACGTTCGTTATTCAGCATCAGTGGATACAGAATGCAGAAAGGGTGTCATATCGTGGCGATCGACGATCTGATGAGGCTTGCTTATCAAAAACGGGCTTCGGACATACATATTACCGTCAATTCGCCGGTCATGCTTCGGATTGACGGCAAGCTTCGCCCGGTGGACGATCAGCCGCTTACGGCGCAGAAAACTTTGGATCTCGCGGATGAGCTTATGTCGGCCGAGCGGAAGAAAGTCTTCGCGGAGAGCGGGGATTTGGATTTTTCATACGGCATTCCCGAGTTATGCCGGTTCCGCGTGAACGTTTATCGTCAAAAAGGCAGCGTAGGCATGACGATCCGGTTGATACCGAACCGCATTCCGGATATGGAGTCGCTAGGGCTGCCGGCCATCGCGGAAGATATCGCCCAAAAGCCGCAGGGCCTGTTCCTCGTTACCGGGCCGACCGGCAGCGGGAAATCGTCGACGCTGGCGGCTATGCTCGACTATATCAATCGAAAGCGCAGCGATCATATTATCACCTTGGAGGATCCGATCGAGTTCGTTCATCCCCATAAGTCATGCATCGTGAATCAACGCGAAATCGGCGCCGATACGAGATCGTTCGCAAGCGGATTAAGAGCCGCGCTGCGTCAGGATCCCGATGTCATTCTGGTTGGCGAAATGCGCGATTTGGAGACGATTGGCACGGCCATTACGGCGGCGGAAACCGGGCATCTCGTTTTCGGAACCTTACATACGGCGGACGCCCCGCAAACGATCGACCGAATCATTGACGTATTTCCGCCGGAGTCGCAGCAGCAAATCCGCGTGCAGTTGTCATCCGTGCTTCTTGGCGTTATGGCGCAGCGGCTGCTGCCGAGAGCGGACGGCGGAGGCCGGGTGGCGGCGATCGAGGTGCTTGTAAATACGCCGGCTGTCGCCAATCTTATCCGTTCCGAGAAGGTGCATCAAATTCGCTCCGCCATGCAAACGGGCAAAGCACAAGGCATGCAGACAATGGACAATGCGCTGCGCGAGCTGCTCCAGCAGCGAAAGATCAGCGTAGAATCCGCAAGGGAGGCCATGTTCGGGTTTAGCGAGCTTTAATAAGTCCTTATGCGGGTTTTTATGCAAGGCTGCTAATGGACAGTAGTCGTAAACCAACAGGAAGCGAGGTTACGGACATGCCCAAGTTCCGGTATCGCGCAGTTGACGAGAAAGGCCGGGCATATAAAGGTCAACTCGAAGCCCAATCGTTTCAAGCGGCATCGGACGAGATTAAACGAAGAGGGCTTTGGCTAACCGAGCTTTACGATCAAGGAACAAGCTTGCTGCACAGAGAAATCCGTTTCGGCGGTCCGAAGGTCAAAAATGAAGATTTTACAATCTTTTGTCGTCAGCTGGCTACATTGTACAAAGCGGGCGTCAATCTCGCCGAGGCCGTTCGTGTGCTCGGGCAGCAGACCGGCAGCAAAGCGTTCAAAAAAATATTGCTAGAAATTTCGGACGAGATGCAGCGCGGCATGATGTTTTCGGTTGCGGCAGCGGAATATCCGACGGTATTTTCCTCGATTTTCGTTAACATGATTCACGCCGGCGAGGCAAGCGGAAACCTGGACGAAATGTTGAACAGGCTGGCTGTGTTTTATGAGAAGGAGTATTACACACGGCAAAAAGTCAAGTCTGCAATGGTATACCCGGCAATTATGGGGGTTGTGACCGTTATTGTGGTCATCATTTTAATGACCTTCGTCGTGCCGAAGCTGGTCGCTAATTTCGCTTCGATGGGCTTGGAGCTTCCATTGCCAACACGTATCATCATAGCGGTAAGCGAGTGGATGAAAGGTTATTGGTTTCTCGTGTTGGCCGGGCTGTTCGTTCCGCCGATTGCGTACAAGCTTATCGCAAGGACCGGACAGGGGAAATACCGGATCGACTACATAAAGCTGAAGCTGCCCGTTTTTGGCGTGCTGTGGCAAAAGCAGGCGCTCTCACGGTTCAGCCGAACGTTCAGCTCGCTGTTTTCGGCGGCGATTCCCATGATGCAGATGATGTCGATCGTCTCGACGGTCGTCGGGAATGAAGTGATGGCCAAGCTGATCCGCGAATCGCGGGAAGGCGTTCGGGGCGGGGCCTCGATCACGGAGCCGCTTCGGGGTTCGTGGCTGTTTCCGCCGATGGTCGTGCAAATGCTTGCCGTCGGCGAACAGACGGGGGCGCTCGACACGATGCTTGAGAAGGTCGCGGACTTTTACGAAGCGGACGTCGATGCGATGGCCGATCGCCTGAAGGCGATGCTGGAGCCGATCATGATCGTTATCTTGGCCGTTATTGTCGGTACGATCGTGTTGGCCGTCATGCTGCCGTCATTTAGGCTGATGGAAAACCTGCACTGATTTTGGTTTTAACGTCGTTAAAACATACATAATTTATTTTGCGAGGAGAGATTTTCATGGCAATCATGAGCACCAAGCTGAAGCTGTTCAAAAATCAGAAAGGGATGACGCTGATTGAGCTGCTGGCCGTCGTCGTTATATTGGGGATTTTGGCGGCGATAGCCGGAACAGTAATCGTAAAAAGCTTCGATAACGCTAAAAAGAATGCTGACGCGACGAGCATTAAAGTTATTACAGATGCTGCGCAAAGATATGTAATGGAAACAAATCCCAATGACAGTGCTTTGAGTTCTATTACTGTCACTAGTTTGGTTTCTGCGGGATACTTGCCATCGAAACCAGAGGCTAAAGAAGATAGCGCGAAACCGGCCTTTAAATTAACCGTTACAAAAAGCGGCGGGAACTACACCTTTGCAGTAGTTACCGATGCCACCGGAAACTGATAGACTCTCAAAGGTAACTCCGCCGAGTTACCTTTCTTACTCCGCAGGAAAGGAGCTGCCGCGAGCGTGCTTAGTGAGATTATTTCGTTTTATGCAGAACTGTTTGCCGGGCACCGGTGGCTGTTGGCCGCATTGGCTGCAGTTCTCGGTTTGCTTGTCGGCAGCTTTCTCAATGTGGCGGCGATAAGGCTGCCTGTCAAACGCTCGATCGTATATCCGCCGTCGCATTGCGCTAGCTGCAATCACCGGTTAAGCGTTATCGATCTTGTACCCGTTCTCAGTTATATCCTTCTTCGCGGCAAATGCCGTTATTGCGGCCGAAAAATTTCGCCTTATTACGCGGTAGGCGAGGCGGTGACCGCTGTTCTGTTCGCGGTTATCGCCTGGCAAACCGGATTTTTGGCAGATCTTGTCATCGGGCTGCTGATGGCAGCCGTGCTTATGACCGCCTCAATGAGCGATCTGTTTTATCGGCTCATTCCGGACAAGCTCGTGCTTTTCGGCATTGTGACCGGCGGTTTGCTGCGCTTGTGGCATCATCCTTTGCCGCTTTGGAATTATGCGCTTGCCAGCTTTCTCGGCGGGGCGATCTTGTTCGCGCTCGCAATGCTCGCTTCGGCCTTGATGCGAAAAGAGGCGTTAGGCGGCGGCGATTTGAAGCTGTTCGCTTTTATCGGTATTATGCTCGGCATCAAGCTGACACTGCTTACCATCTTTGTATCCAGCCTGCTGGGTTCGATCATTGGCATCGCACTTATCGCGACCGGAAAAATGAAGCGTGATGCGTATATCCCGTTCGGTCCGTTCATCGGAGCGGCGGGGATACTCGTTTTTTTATGGGGCGAGCGCTGGATAAACTTGTATTTCTCGCTGATAACCAGCTGACGTTTTCAAAAGAAAAAACGCGCAAAGGAGACTGCGGCGATGTCACTATCCGATATGTTCAGCAAAGTATTGCCGGGACGCAGCTCCTTGGGTTTGGAAATAACGGATACGTCCGTGAAAATCGTTGAACTGACCGAACCTGGAAGCGAACGGCCGGTTGTCCGTGCAGCGGCAATCGAGCGGCTGCCGGCGGGTGTCGTCGAAGAGGGGAGAATAATGAAGCCGACTGCCGTCATCGAGGCGCTTCAAACGTTACTTCGACATGCGGCAATCAAGACGAAGCGGGTTCATCTGATCGCTCCGAGCCAAATGCTGATGGTTCGTTTTTTGCAAATGCCGGATCTGCCTCAAAAGGAGTTGGCGAAGGTCATCGATTTTGATGTAAAGCATAATCTCCACTTGCCTTTTGAAAACCCGTATTATGACTTCATGAAGCTAAACGGAACGAATGAGAAGGGCTTCAAAGGAACCAAAGCGGTACTGCCGAAAATAAACGGCAATCAGCAGTCGGTAAATGAAGCTGCGGCTGCGTCGGAGAATGGAAACAACCGTTATACGAAGCAGGGCTCTTCCGCTTTATTCGAAGATTTCGAGCAAGGGGCGACTCTAGAAGAAGAAAGCCGATTTCCGCAATGCGACGTCATGCTTGTTGCAGCTTCCAAAGAACTGATTGACGATTATCGGGGAGCTGTCGAAGCGGCCGGTTTAAAGCCGATTACCATGGAGTTCAAGGCGCTGTCGCTTTTCCGCTTGATAGAACGCGAAGATTCGGCTTCACGAACGCAAACGCTGCTTATCCTTGATATTAACGAAACGGCTTCGGATATTAGCATTTTTCACGAGGGACAGCTGAAAATAACGCGCAGCGTCCCCGTATCTTTTGCCTCCGGGCGGGAGCCTCATCCATCGGTTCAAGCCGGGCGCTCCGTTGAGCGGTTTGCCGAATTCGATTATCGGCCTGCGGTTGACGATATCGGGTCAGTAGCCGAAGAACTCGTACATGAGCTTGAACGGTTGATGAATTTTTACCGGTACACATTGAATAACCGTACGCAGGAATTCGGCTCGTTATTCGTATCGGGCGATGTAGAGGGCCTCGAAACAATATGCGTTCTGCTGGCCGAACGTTTCTCGCAGAAGGTTACCCCGATCGTACCGAGCTCGTTACGCCTCGCTCACCCGCAGCTTCAGGAGCCATTGCTGCGCTGTGCCGTACCGCTGGGTTTGGCGCTTAGGAGGGGTGGAACTTGAGATCGATCAACCTTTTGCCGCGAATTCCGCTCGCTCAAAAGCTGTTCGTTCCGCTGGTGGCGGGATCGATCGTTTTATTCGGCTTGGCGGGTACGGCGATCGCTTATTATCATTATGTGATTCAAGCGGAAATCGAAGACCAGAAGCGGGAGATTGCCGAGTTGGATAAGCAAATTGTCCGCCTGGCTGCGGAGCGTCAGCCCGATGCCGCTACGCAAACCTTTAAAATGCTGACGGAGGAATCGCGGAAGCTTGCAGAAGAAAGGCGCGATTGGCGGGAGGTTGCGGAGCAACTGACTTTCCCGATGCCGGCCTCCTCGCGATTGACGGATTTGGCGGTCAAGGAGGATAAGCTCACCGTAAAGCTGGAATTTGCCGACATGAAGCCGGCTGCCGCATATGTGCTTGCCTTGCAGAAACGAAACTTCTTTGAATCCGTGTCGATCAAAACGGCGGAAAACGTCTTGGCGCCGCTCGCACCATCGACTCCTTCGGCCGACTCCGCGTCGGCAACATCCGTTCAATCTGCCGGAATAGCGCTGCTTTCTTTGGATATTACATTGAAACCGGCAAAGATTAGTAAGTAGGTGAATGATGGAACGACAAAGCTTTCGGAAAGAAGCGATTGCGAAGCTCCGTAAACCCGCGTCTATTATAGCGTGGATAGCGATAATCGGCTTTACGGTCAATATGCTGCTTTTCTTCTTAGTTGCGGTGCCGGATTGGAATGCGAAGGAAACGCTCCGGATGGAAGCGGAACAAAAGCGAAAGCTGGCTCAAGACTGGCTGAAACGTCCGCTTCCCGATCAAACAACCCGGGACGATTATCAAAAGCTGTATGCACAAGTTCCATCTCATTCGGATTCGGCGGGTTTCCTGCTGCAGCTCAAGGAATTGGAGCAGGCGACAGGCGTTGCGTTGACGACTGTATCCTTTGCCGGCGGAGAAGGGCAGTCCGTAATCGGTCCGGATTCGGCAGCTTCGAAAGGGCAAACCGGCATCCAGCCTTCGCCAACTCCCGCCACCCAGCAAACCGCCGGCAATGGCGGAGCTGCGGGGGATAAATCGGCAAGCCAAATACAAGAGGAAGCGGTGTCGCTGAGCGTAGAGGGAACATACGGACAGGCGATCGATTTTCTGGACCGGCTGCGGCTGATAGATCGAATCGTTACTGTGCGCGAGTGGCGTTTGCAAGGAGGCGCGGTCTCATCCGCCTTGGAATTATCCGGTCAAATGCAAGAGAATATAGGTGTAGCTCAAACGGTTTCGATGTCCATCAAACTTGTTATTTATTACTCAAAGTTAACGGAGCAATGGATGTTGCCGCCGGCAGCCGGACAGCCGTAAAGGGCTCGATCTAGGCCGCACGAGGTTTGACCGCCGACGTGTGACCGAGCACCGCGCGCCGGAAGGCGTGCGCGATGCGGACTGAGGTCATACAAAAAAATCCCCGTACGAACGCTTCATGGAAGTCGGTCGCGGGGAGTTTTTGTAAGCTGAAGAGAAATGCCGATACCCAGGTTGACTGTAGGCCTGTACCCTTACTTGAATAGGTTATTTTGAGGACCAGCCGTTGAAATCGATCGTAGGCTCGCCGCCGCCGCTGCCGTCAGGCGGGGCGTATTTGATGATGACGCCGCCTTGCGGCTTCCAGCTTGAGGTCAAATGGATTTGCTTGCCTGTTGTGATACCGCCGACATGAGCCGTCCCGTAGCCGTTATCCAGGTTGCCCCATGTAATTTTGTCGATCGAGCCGACGAAGCTCCCGACGTTCAGTTTGTTCATCGGCGGGAAATCGATTTTGTTCGTTGACAGAATCGTGCCGCCGACGTAAAGACTGCTGACTTGCTTGCCGCGAAAATCGAAGCCGGTGCTGCCGTTCTTGCTGCCGGCCAGCAAGGAATCGCCTACACTTAGCTTATTTATCCCATAAAAGCCGAGCGTACCCGGGGCGAAAATCGAACCCCCTACAGCGGCGTCGGTAATGTTATCGCCGAATTGAACATTTTGCGCGCCGCTTATGCTTCCGGCCACGTTCATACGGCTGATCGTAGCAAAAGAAATATTGCTTCCTCCGATAATCGAACCGTTCGGCAAATCCATCTCGGCAATGTTGCCGCTAATACCGATGGACCCGTTGGCGCTTAAGCTGCTGCCTACTCGGAGCTTCGATATATTCGCAAAAGAGATGTCGCCGCCGGCGACGATCGACTTCCCGATAGAGCCTTCACCGAGCGATCCGGAAACGGTTATATTTTTTTGGCTGCTGATCGTATCGGCGACGGTTAGCTTATTCAGGTTGCTGAACGATATCCCTTTCTCGGCAATGATCGACTTTCCGACGGTCAATCCTTTGTCGCTGTCGTTGATTCCGTTGAAAGAAATGGCGTCTTGGCTGCTGATCGAGCCTCCGATCTCAACAACGCTTGAGCTGTTGAAGCTGATCGTTTTGCCGGCGATCATATTTCCGGTCACCTTCAATTTATTGAGGTAGCTGTTGAAAGTGATGCTGCCGCCGACTATGAGGTTTCCGTTAATCTCCAACTCGTTTCCGCCGAATGTAAAATCATCCCCGGCGACGATATCGCCATTAACGACCAAGCGATTCAAGCCGCTTGAAATTTTGCCTGAATAGAGGGCTGAAGCATGTGGCGTTGCGTTAATCGTATAATTGCCGGCCGCTAACTGATAATTGCCGAGCGGAACGCTTTGCGGCTGCAGCGGAGTCAAGGGAAGCGGGCGAGTCGCCATTTTGCTTTCATAATAGTCAAGGAACAGTGCTTTGTATTCGTTAAAGGCCAGGCTTTTGTCGACTTGAGGCTTCGAACCGTCTTCCGTAAGAAAGACGTCATTGCTCCCGTGCGTGGGCGGATCGTCGCTTGCTACGATATCTTTGCCGAAAATGGCACCCGCTGCGTTGTTCGTTCCGGGCACTAGCTTAAAGCGCAGGGTGACGGCCTTTTCCTTCGCAAGCTTGTCGGCTCCGACACTGCGTGTCGATGTGAGTGTATAAGCATAACTCTCCCCGGGAACTGCGCCGAAGGTCAAGCGCGGCTTGTGATCGAGCGTCAACGGTTTCGTATTGAAATCGGCGATGAAAGCGTCAATTTGCGTTTGCTCCAGGCTCAGCTTTTGCTTTACGACGGATTCCTTCAGCGCCCTCATGGTGATCGCCGCACCCGATTCGGCCGCGTAATTGGCTGCCTCGATGTTTTCTCCTTTGATGGAGTTGGCATGGCCTTGCATGGCGACGGTCAACAGCGATACGGATAAGATCGAAACGAGAAAGACAAGAAAGAGCGCAAGCAGCAGGGAGGAGCCGCGTTCGTTAAGATGGCGTTTCAACTGGCAGCCTTCCTTCCGTTATGGTAATCAGCTAAAGTTTCTATGTAAGGATGTGATCGTTTTGAAAGTAAAGTCGGAGAAAGGCGTCACGCTGATCGAACTGCTCGTATCCATCGTGCTCGTCGCCATGATCGTCTTGTCCGTTTCGTATTTGTTTACGAAATTATACGAGAATTCTTATCGGGAAGAGAAGAAGGACGTATCGGTCAATATTGCGAGAACCATCATGGAGGAACTGAAGCAGAAGCTCCGAACGACAGAAGGTAGTATTGTCGTATATGGCCAGCAAGTATCGATTGCGAGCTTGAGGACGAACCCGGCACCGGGAACGGCCGCTCTCCCGTCGCCGCCCGTGATCGCTTACCCTTCCGCTTCGGACAAGCAGTACGAGATCGCCATAAGCGCCATGCCTTTCGACGAACAGACGTATCCCATAACGGACGCGAAAAATAAAAGCTATACGTTCAAGCTCGGCGAATTTTTCTCGCTCATACAGGTGGAAGTCAAGCAGCTTTCGATGAATACGAGCTATAAAGTACAAAGCTACATCGAGATCAAAGGTGATTAAGATGATCAAGTCGCAAAAAGGCGTCACATTAATTGAACTTCTGGCTGCAATTACAATTATGGCGTTCGTCATCGGCCTTATTACAACGCTTATATATCAGAGCAATCTCGGTTACAAAACGATAACGTCGCGGGAGTTCGTACAGGAACGCTCTCGTATGTTTACCGAGCATCTCGTAAATGAAATCCGCTCCAAGCCGTATGTTATAAGTCAGCCTGCCTCATCGGAAAATGAGCCGGTTTTGCTCGCTTTGGACGATCAAGCTGCCGACGAGCATATTCGTTACTTGTATGATGCCGCGGCGCGTACCATTTCCGTAGAGAAACGGAAGGGTGCGAACACGTCTGTGTTCAGGCTGACCGATCAAATAGCGAATGCCGCCAACGAGAAGATTGTGACGGTGTCGGGCGCCAAAATAGACGTACACCTTAAATTTCGGCTATCGAATACGAAAATGCAGGAGTATAAGACGACCGTTTATATTCCATCATGGAAATAAAACTCCTGCGATTATACCATGCTTTCGACATCGTTCGTCAGAGCAAGTATTTTTGCAGCAACATACCGAGCTCCAAGCATAAATAGACGAGACTGCCTCCAAGCAGTAAACCGATTAATAAATGAGATGACGAGGCGGCCGGCCAACGCAGGCGGGCTTGTCCCCATGCGGTTTGCGAAAGGGCGGTAAGCAGGAGAGAACCTCCGAACAGCAGCATAGCGGCAAGCAGCAGGAACGACACCGACGATTCTCCTCCAGGCGATTTAGTAGTTCTATTGTACCATAATCAAAAAGAAGAGGGGATTTCGTCTTTGCGGACGGAATCCCCTTTCTTTTAAGATTACGAATTGTAAAACGCTATGATCCCTTTGCTACTCGTTACTCGAAAAAACGCCCTCCATAATGATCTCTGAAAGGGGGCGCCGGATGCTCGGCACTTCACGCTCCCTGTTGCGCTCCGAGAGCGAGGACGCATCGCCGCGATAGCCGACAGCAATGACCGCTTGCGGCTCGTACTCCGAAGGGATGGCCAACGTTTGCTTGGCCAGGTCGCGGTCGAAGCCGCCCATGGCGTGCGTGACCAGTCCGAGCGCGACGCTTTGTAATGCCAGATAACCCCAAGCGGCTCCGGCATCGAAGGCGTGAGACGGACTTGCGCTTCCTTTGGAAGTAGTCGTTTTGGACAATGCGAGGACGAGGACAGGCGCTTTTGCGCACCACTCCGTATTAAACGGGTTGATGAACGAAAGAAACCGGTCGCGGTCTTCGGCGGTTCTGGCAAAAACGTAGCGCCATGGCTGCTCGTTGCTGCCTGAAGGGGCCCAGCGCGCGGCTTCGAAAAGGCTTAGCAGCACATGCTCGGGAACCTCTTTTTCGGCGAAAGCGCGAGGCGACCATCGATTAAGCAGGACCGGCATGACTTCGTGCTCGGGTTTTCTAACGGCAGCGGATTCGGGCGAAACTTGTGTTTCGGATGACATTATTGAGGGCTCCTCTCGGTTCGGGAATTTGGCTGGATATTCCTATTGTATCCGAAGCGGCGGTCATTACCAACATTTTTGAAATCGCCAGGAGGCGAATGGATGCTCTGTAAAATGGGCAAAATAACGAGTGGAACGAAAATGAAGCTGCGAGGTGTAGGGGATGAGCCTGAACAGTCAAGATATTACGGTAGTCGAGCAAGCGCTTAACCATGCGATCGAGTTGGAGACGGACGAGCGTCAGGCGCGCTTGTACCGAGAAGTTCTTCAGAAGCTGCACTTGAGCTCGCTGCAAGCGGTGAGCGGTATGATGGAACCTGGTACCATGTTTGACGACGGCTTCCGGTACGATTACGACGACTCCTCCGATTTGAAGTGAAATCCATAATGTTTTCCCGGGAAAGCGCAGGAAATGACAAGCTTTGCTTGTTTTCTGTCGTCCGGACACACAAAAGCCTCGACCTTGTCGAGGCTTTTCGAATGACGTTCCGCAACCTGTCGAAATTCGAATGATTATGCTCCGGTAGCGCGTTTTTCGATGCTTTGCTGCATGGCGTATTGATTGTAGTACAAGTTGGCGTAGAGACCGCCTGTTTGAAGCAATTCCTCGTGCGATCCGCTTTCGGATATGCGTCCGTTTTGTATGACCATAATGACGTCGGCATCCCGGATGGTGGAAAGCCGATGCGCGATAATGAAGGCGGTCCGGCCTTTAAGCAAATGCTGAAGCGCCTCCTGGATATGCTGTTCCGTCTCCGTATCGACGCTGGAGGTCGCTTCGTCCAAAATCAATATGCGCGGATCGGCCAGAAGAACGCGTCCGAAGGCGAGCAGCTGCCGTTGTCCGACAGACAGCTTGGAGCCGCGTTCTTCCACTTGCGTATCCAGACCGTCGGGCATTTTATCGAGGAAACGGTCGATCCGGACGCTGCGGATGACATCCATTACTTGTTCCTTGGTCGCGTGCTTATTTCCGTAAAGTAAATTTTCCTCAATCGTTCCGGAGAAAATGAACGAATCCTGAAGAACGATGCCCATCTGGCTGCGCAGGGAAGAGAGCGTAACATGCTTCAAATCGTGGCCGTCAATTTCGATTTGGCCGCCTGTCGGATCGTAGAAGCGCATCAGCAGGTTGACGATCGTGCTTTTCCCCGCTCCGGTAGGACCTACAAGCGCTATCCGCTGACCCGGCTTGACGGTGAAGTCGATGCCGTGGAGCACATCCGGCGAATCGGGTCCATATCGAAAGCTTGCGTTCGTGAAAGTTACTTTTCCGGCAATTTGCGGCAGCGGCTTAGCACCCGCCCGGTCCTTTACTTCAGGCTCGGTATCGAGTATTTCGAAAATCCGTTCGGCCGAAACCATTGCGGATAAAAGCTGGCTGTATACTTTCGAAAGCGAGCTTAACGGTCCCCAGAAGCGGAATAAGAACAAAATAAATGCGCTGACGAGACCGATCGACAGATCGCCGTTCATGACTCGGATCGAACCGTACCACATGACGAGGCATGTGCCCAATGTGCCGATCAACTCGACAAGCGGCCATACCGTCGATTCGAGCGAAACGGCCTTCAAGAACGCTTTCCGGTTCTTTTGATTGATTTCTTTAAATTTCTCGTCGTTCGTTTTTTGACGGGAGAACGCTTGGATGACGCGGATGCCTTGGATCGTTTCGTTCACGTTGCCGTTGATGGCCGACATCGATTGGCGGGAGCGGGTCCATGCGGATTCGATTTTCGGTCTGAACCGGGATACCATCAGGAATAAAAAGGGGAGGACGGTAAACGCGACGAGCGCGAGCTTCCAGTCCCAGTACAGCAAAATGACGACGATACCGACCAAGTGCGTCAGCTCCATCAAAAGCGTGATCAAACCGCCGTTGATTAACTCCCCGATCGCATTCGTGTCGTTGGTGATCCGCGACATGATTTTGCCTGCCGGCCGTCCGTCAAAGAAACGGAAGGAGAGCGACTGCAGATGATCGAAAAGCTGGCGGCGAAGCTCGAACAAAATGCGCTGTCCGGTTTCGTTAATATAGCGGATTTGAATATAGCCGAACAACCAGCTTACCAACCGGATGCCTAGCAATGAGAAACCGATGATATTGAGCAGCGTCAAATTTTTGTTGACCATGCCTTCGTCGATCGCATAACGGATCAGCACCGGCTCCGCCAGGCTCAGCAGCATATTGAGCATCACGATAACGGCGATGAAGCCCATCCGTTTCTTGTGCGGCTTTAAGTAAGCCAGCATTCTTATCATATAGGCTTTGTTGAAGGAACGGTTTTCTTTGCCTTCCTCCGAATCCCACTCTACTTGGCTCATGTACTCACCTTCCTTCCGTCTGCAGAAGAGCTTCGTCCTTGCGTTTATTTACGCCGTCCGTATTTTCCTGCAGGTTGAACAGTCTCCTGAAAAAGCCTTCGCGTTCATACAGCTCCTGGTGCGTGCCCTGCTCTGCGATCCGGCCTTCCTCAAGGACGAGAATTCTATCTGCGCGCTGTATCGACGATAGCCGCTGCGCAATAATGAACGTCGTACGCCCGTGCATCACCTCATGGAGCGCTTCATGAATGGCGGACTCCGTAGCGGTGTCTACGCTTGCCGTCGCTTCATCCAGCACAAGAATCGGCGGGTCGAGTAAGATGGCGCGGGCCAGCGCAACGCGCTGCCTTTGGCCGCCCGACAAGCCGACGCCGCGTTCGCCGATAAGCGTATCGTAGCCGTTCGGGAGGCTGCTAATGAAGTCGTGGATTTGCGCTTTGCGCGAAGCCCACTCGATTTGCTCCTGCGACGCTTCCGGCCGCCCGTAAGCGATATTGTCGCGTATCGTGGCCGAGAACAGGAACGTTTCCTGGGGGACGATGCCGATTTTGCGTCTCAGCTCGATCAAGTCGTAGTCTTTGACATCGCGTCCGTCAAGCAGCACTGCTCCTTCTGAAACGTCATAAAAGCGGGACAACAGCTGGGTGATGCTGCTCTTGCCTGAGCCGGTTGCGCCGAGAATGGCGACGGCTTCGCCGGGAGATACATCGAAGCTGATATCACTCAGCACCATCGGCGTATCCACTGCGCCGCTAGGGAAGCGGAACGATACATGCTTGAAGCTGACGAAGCCCCGTATGGAATTAGCGCTGACGGAGCCTTCCGGGCGCGTGTCGATGTCGATCTTCGTATCGAGAATTTCGAAGACGCGCGGAGCCGCTTTGAACGCTTGCTGCATAATGTTGACGAGCCAGCCCAGCATGTTGAGCGGCCATACGATCCCCCAAATATACCATTGGAATGCCATGAAATCCCCGACGGTCATTTCTCCCTTCGCCACGTGATAGCCGCCGACCCACAGCATAAGAAGAAATATAATGCCCCCGTAAAACCCGAGAAGCGGGAAGGAATGGGCTTCGATTTTCGCTCGCGACATATTGGAGTCGAAGTTCGTTTCGTTGCGCTCGTTGAATTTATGACGTTCCAGCTTTTCCTGCGAGAACGCTTTGACGACGCGTATGCCCGAAATGTTTTCTTGCAGCGTCGTAGTCAGCTTCCCCATCTGCTCGCGGATCGCTCCCCAAGCTGGACCGATACTGCGGTTGAATTTCCGTATCGCGAACAGAAGAAAAGGAACGGTGACCATGCTGATCAGCGTCGTTTTGACGTGTATGTTCAGCATGACGATGACGGTTCCGACGAAGGATACGGCGCCGGTTGCCATCAGCATCGCGCCGAAGCCGATGAAGTTTTTAACCGCATCGATATCCCCTGTCATCCGGGACATGATTTGTCCGGTTTGCGCTTTGTCGTAATAACCGAAGGAAAGCCGCTGCAAATGCGAATACAGCGCTTGCCGCAAATCGAAGATAACGTCCTGGCCCAGCCTTTCTTGGGAATAGTTTTGAAAATACATGATCGCGCTTTTGAGGATTTGTCCGATACCCAGCAGGGCGGCGAAAAAAACGATTGCCCGGACATTCGATTTGGCGATGCCCTCGTCTATGGTCTGCTTTAGCAGCCACGGAGCGATCAGGTCGAACGCAATTCCGGCAAGCATGGCCGACGAGGCGATGAAAAACCAACGCTTGTACGGGAACGCGAACTTGGCCAGTCGGGTAAACAATTGCATATGAAATACCTCCTAAGTCGTCTCTTGAGGCGCTTGAAAATCAAGTTGCAGTAACATGAATTAACGAATGCGCACTCCATCATGACCGGCGTTTGCGGCAGGCGGAAATCCTCTTCGAAAATGCGCCGATACACAATAAAAAAACCATCGTGCGGCAGCCGATGGTTTAGGAATGCTGCATATCGCGGCAACCGGAACGGAAGCACGACATCATTATTCCGTCACACCGGGGGGGGATGAATGCGAAGGCGCTGCCGCCAGTCAAGGCTGTATGGAACGTATACATATCGACTTACCGCCTTTCACAAATAATGGAATGTCTTCCTAGGAAGCGTAACATCATAAGATAAACGCTGCAATAGAAAAAAATGATTAAATGATTTTATCCTTCAGGCCATAAAACGGGGCCGGGCAATGCAGGATCGGCCTTGAAGTTGTGGTACGCGTCTGCGCTTACCTAGCAAGTTTGGAAGCTGCATAAAAGCCCCATCCTGTAGGGGCTTTTTTATTTTTCATTCGAAGCGTATAATAGGGGAACAATCGTTCTATGGTTTGGAGTGAAAAACATGTTTCGAAAGAAGGACCTTTCCCAACTGATAGAGGAATTGCGAGGGAATGAAAATATAATCAATTGGCACGAAGTCGAGCCGCAGGAAGCGAAAACAAGGCCTATGCCCGAAAGTGTAGACCCAAGAATAAAAGCGGCGTTATCCAAACGCGGTATAGAACAGCTATATACGCACCAGTTCACAGCTTATGAAACTGTACGTAAAAGGGAAAACATTGTAGCGGTAACCCCAACCGCTTCGGGAAAAACGTTATGCTATAACCTTCCTGTATTGCAGGCGATAGCCGAAGACGATGGCAGCCGCGCGCTTTACTTGTTTCCGACTAAGGCCCTGGCGCAAGACCAAAAAAGCGAATTGAACGAAATCATAAACGAAATGGGAATCGACATAAAAAGCTTTACCTACGATGGCGATACATCCCCAGCTATCCGTCAGCTTGTACGTAACGTCGGGCATATCGTAATTACTAATCCCGATATGCTGCATTCTGCAATTCTGCCCCATCATACGAAATGGGTAAGTCTGTTTAGTAATCTTAAGTATATCGTCATAGACGAACTACATACATATAGGGGCGTATTTGGTAGCCATGTAGCGAATGTAGTACGCCGGCTTAAACGAATTTGTGGATTTTACGGCAGCACACCCGTTTTTATATGCACTTCCGCGACAATCGCTAACCCGAAGGAACTGGCCGAACAGCTGACAGGAAACCCTATGCGGCTAATTGACGATAACGGCGCGCCTAGAGGAAGAAAGCATTTTGTTTTTTATAACCCGCCGATCGTTAATAAACCGTTAAATATTCGGAAAAGTGCTACAGTAGAGGTAAACCATTTAGCTAGGGAATTTTTAGCGAATAAAATACAAACTATTGTTTTTGCCCGAAGCCGGGTAAGGGTAGAAATCATTTTAAGCCATATACAAGAATTGGTTAAAAATGAAATCGGGACGAAATCCATAAGGGGCTACCGGGGCGGATATTTACCGAATCAGCGAAGGGAAATTGAAAGAGGATTAAGGAACGGGGAGATATTGGGAGTAGTTAGCACGAACGCATTAGAACTGGGCGTAGATATAGGACAACTGCAGGTTTGTGTCATGACCGGTTATCCTGGAAGCGTAGCGAGTACATGGCAGCAAGCAGGCCGGGCTGGAAGACGGCATGGGGAAGCCCTGGTACTTATGGTAGCAAGTAATACACCCATAGATCAGTATATCGTCCAAAATCCGGAATACTTTTTTGATCGTTCCCCGGAATCTGCAAGAATTAACCCGGAAAATTTAATCATTCTAGTCGATCATTTGCGCTGTGCATCTTATGAACTCCCTTTTAAGAAAGGGGAAGAATTCGGCCCGTTAGAAATTGAAGAAATCTTAGAATACCTGGTAGAAGAACGGGTATTACACAAAGCAGGCGATTCGTTTTACTGGGCAAACCAGTCTTTCCCTGCAAGCGAAGTAAGCCTGCGTTCTGCTGCACAGGAAAATGTAGTAATCGTAGACCAGTCCGACATAGCAAACGTAAAGATTATCGGAGAAATGGACCGCTTCAGCGCTATGACCCTTTTACATGACGAAGCAATATATCTCCATGAAGGCGTACAGTACCAAGTCGAGAAGCTGGACTGGGAGCATAAGAAGGCGTATGTAAGGGAAGTGGATGTAGAATATTACACAGACGCGAACCTGGCGGTAAAACTTAAAGTGTTAGAGATAGACCGTTCAGAAAATAGGCGAACCACTTCAATAAATTTTGGCGATGTCCAAGTAAATGCCATGCCAACGATTTTTAAGAAAATACGTTTAACCAGTTTTGAAAATATTGGGTACGGCCAGATTAATCTTCCCGAAGAAGAATTGCATACTAGCGGGACTTGGGTAGAGTTGAAAGAGGTAGACCCTACATTAGGAACGAAAACACTGGAACAATTGCTGCTAGGGGTATCTAATGTTTTACGGCATATCGTTCCCATTCATGTTATGTGCGACCGAAGCGATATACATGTGGTTTCGCAAATAAGAGCAGAACATACACAACTGCCTACGATTTTCATATACGACCATTACCCCGGCGGCATTGGATTAGCCGAAGATGTTTACAAGCGGTTCGACGAAATAAAAGCAGCTGCAAGACATTTAATTAAAAAATGCCCGTGTATAGATGGTTGCCCTTCGTGTATCGGTACGGAAATAGAAGGACTAAATGCAAAACAAAAAAGCATAGAACTGCTGGATGTAATATAAAATGTCATGTGTTTTTGCTATACATCAAGAAAATCAAGCAACGCGGTAGAGAAGGATGGAAGGAACATCTAATGACAGCTGTCCGTTTATTCGTATGAAAGGCTGACTGCCGGAAGGAGAGGACGTAATGAGTTTGCTGCGAGAACGGTTGAAACGGCTTGCCAAGCCGCATGCAGGCGGTGCGGCTCAGCGTGCTGACAGCAGCGTGCCGGGCGAGACGCAAGGTGATGAACTCCAGTGCGACTCCGGTCTGTCATCGGAATCCGCCGGCGTCCCTTTCCCGGCAGGGCCGGGCGCTTCAAGCGAACCGGAGGCGCTCAAGAGCGGTTCCGTCGGTGAATGGAATAATCAGCTTCCCGAAAGGGAGTCGAATAACGAATGGGCGGTTTGCGGCGCCGCATTGATCGATACGGAGTTTGGATCGTTCGTCATGCGCAGGACGACGTATCCGCTCGGTCATCTTCACGGCCGGTACCGGCTTGGAGATCTCGACGAGCTTTCCGGCGAACTGCAGGCATTCATCGAGGACGGCCAAGCGCTTGACGGCTCGGAAACGCTGCTCTTTTTCGATACGGAAACGACAGGTCTAGGCCACGGGGCGGGAAACGTGCCGTTCATGCTCGGCTTCGGCTATTACGATCGGCAATCTTTTGTAATCGAGCAATTGTTTATGCGAAATCCGGCCGAAGAGTTTGCGATGCTGAAATATTTGGAATCGATGATGCCCCGCTTTACGCATCTGGTCTCGTATAACGGCCGCTCCTTCGACTGGCCGATATTGAAGAACCGGTTCGTGATGAACCGTTTGAAGCTGGACGACCGGCGTCTCAAGCATCTCGACTTCTTATACGCTTCGCGCAGCTTGTGGCGGCATACGCTGCCTTCCTGCAGGCTCGGCAAAGTGGAAGAGGAGAAGCTGGGCTTTACGCGTACGGACGATGTGCCGGGGTCGCTCGCGCCAACCCTGTACTTCTTGTATTTGGCGGAGAAGGACGCATCCGTTCTCAAAGGGGTATTTGAGCACAATGAGCAGGATATTCTTTCCCTTGCCGGTTTGTCCGTATTATTCTCGTAT
Organism: Paenibacillus contaminans; assembly: GCF_003285015.1. GTDB lineage: Bacteria > Bacillota > Bacilli > Paenibacillales > NBRC-103111 > Paenibacillus_V > Paenibacillus_V contaminans. Next base: position 61,732 of record NZ_QMFB01000007.1, read on the forward strand.
AGATTAAACGGGGTATGGGACGCCGAACGTATGGAAGAAGAAGAGTTGTACCGTCTGGGGTTATGGCTGGACAAAATGGGCAAAGAGGACTTGTCCGAACGCGTCTTCGAGAGCTTGCTCGAACGCCCGGATCGGGAAAGCGGCCGTTATTGGAACGGTTTGGCGGGTCATTACAAGCAAAAGGGAGATTGGAACAAGGCGGTTTTGTTGTGGCATCGGGCAGCGGACGAGCTTGCAGGGCAATCGATCGCTTCGCTTGAACCGTTCGTCGAGCTGGCAAAATATTACGAGCATCGCAGCAAGGATTTCGTCGAAGCGCTTCGTTACGCGGAGGAAGCGCAGCGTCTCGCATGGAAGCGGGCATCCCTGCAGCGCCGCGACGCTAAGCTGAAAGCTTTGAGCGACGAGCTGCGCAAGCGTATCGAAAGGCTGAGGGACAAACAGACGCGGCTGGATTTGCTTGAAGCTAGCGGTGTGGAGCCGCACGTTGTCCAAAACGAGGTCAGGAGCCGAACGAAAGCCCGATCCGATTCACGCTCAACCGTAACGCAAGGGACGATGACGTTTTAATAATCTTGCATAGTAGCGGTATGTCCGTTTTTTCAAGCGTTTCCCAGTTCATAGCTTCCAGCGCGTTGCGCATATTGCGTAGATCTACAACAAGCTTTCCATGTATAAAGGTTCTGCGCTCCGGCGATAAATAGGGACAACGGTTCAAGTCGTACAGAGGGTGGATTGCGGTGCCCATTTTGAGGAAAAGCATCGCGGGCACCAGGTGGCTTCGAACCATCCTTAAGAGGCGGGTGAGCGGAATGCCGGAGCTTCCGGAGATGGAAACGTACAGATCGCTGTTGTTATATCGGGTAACAGGCAAGACGATAACGGGATGCGACGTGACTAGGCCGAAATCGATCAACCTGTCGCCGGAATCTTTTTATGCGGCGGTTGTAGGGCGACAAATCGTACATATAGACAGAAGGGCGAAACAGCTTTTATTCGTTTTGGAGGACGGGCATGTCCTGCTTCTGCATCTTATGTTAGGCGGCGTGTTATTCTGGGGAACGCCGGAGCAGAAGCCGGATCGAACCGTCCAGGTAGCGCTGTCGTTCGGTCTCGAAACGCTGCATTTTATCGGGTTGCGGTTAGGTTATTTGCATTATTGGACCAAGGACGAGCTGACGCGCGAATTGATGGGGCTAGGACCGGAGCCGCTGGAGCCGTCTTTTACGGAAAAGGCTTTCGCGGATATTGCTTCGCAAAAGCGCGGCAGTTTGAAAGCAAGCTTGGTTGACCAGCATTTTATTTCGGGGATCGGGAACTGCTACTCCGACGAGATTTGTTTTGCGGCAGGTCTGCTGCCGGCACGCAAAATCGAGCGGCTTGACGATTCGGAAGCCGGACGATTGTACCGCGCAATACAATCCATTTTGCGGGAAGCGACCGGATATGGCGGCTATATGGACATGCCGCTGTATATCGGAGACAACCTCACCGGAGGGTTCGATGCCAAGTGCCGGGTATACGATAGAGAAGGCTTGCCCTGTGTCCGCTGCGGAAATCCTATCGTTCGGAAGGATGTCGGTTCGCGCAAATCGTTCTGTTGTTTGAACTGCCAGCACTAAAGGGGGCGGAAGGATGTATATCGGCAGCCATATAAGCATTCGCGGGGGATACTTGGAAGCGGCGCGTACCGCTTTGAAAATCGGCGCGAATGCTTTTCAATATTTTCCGAAAAATCCGCGGAGCTTGACGGTAAAAGCATTCGATGTCCGGGACGCGGATGGCTGTGCGGCGTTTTGCCGCGAGAACGGTCTGCTTTCGATCGCGCATTCCCCGTACCCTACCAATTTAATGGCGGAGGACGATAAGGGGTTTCGCTCGACTGTCGCATCGCTGCAAAACGATCTTGAGATTGCCGACCGCTGCGGCTCTGTTGGCGTTGTCGTGCATTTTGGCAAGTGGAAATCGAAAGACCCGTTACAAGGCTATAAAAATAGTATACAATGTCTTAATGAGGTGTTAACCGGCTACGAAGGGGACGCGCTGCTGCTCATTGAGAATCAGGCGGGCGAAGGAACGGATGTCGGAACGACCTTGGAAGAAATGGTACATATTCGCAAGCTGACCCGGTATCCCGGTAAAATCGGATTTTGCTTCGATACTTGTCATGCATTCGCCAGCGGATTGTGGGCGGGGAGCGATTGGGCGGCACTCGAAAAACGCGGCGAGGAGCTCGGGTACTTCGAGCATCTTAAAGCGGTGCACTTAAACGATTCGATGTATGCTCACGGATCGAGGCGCGATCGTCATGCGAATGTAAACAAAGGCTTTATCGGAGAAGCGCATTTGCGCTCGCTTCTGCAATCTGCTTATATTCGTCATATTCCGGTCGTTCTGGAAACGGAGCCGGGCAAAGACCGCACGCATCGGGAAGAAATCGCTTATGCAAGGTCCATAGCCGAAATGGAGGGGGCCGAATGATTCATTTGTATCTTGACGATTATCGACCGTGTCCCAAAGGTTTTGTTCATGCTGCGAACGCCTCGGAGTGTAATTTGATTCTTGATGAGTGCGAAGTCGATATTCTTTCGCTGGACTACGATTTGGGCTGGAATGCGCCGACGGGACTTGATGTTGTTCGTCATATGATCGGCGGGTCGCGATATGCCAGGTCGATCTATTTGCACTCGTCCAGTCCGCTTGGCCGACAAAAGATGTATGAGCTTTTGTACAGCCATAAGCCGGATTATGTTAAGCTGTATTTGCATGCAATGCCTCCGGAGCTGCTTATGCGTATCGCTGCCGGTCAAGCCAAGTAGGCATGGTAGCAGATTGAATTCGGGAGGCTGTCCGCAATGACGATACAAACCTTTACGGCTGTTCTGCAAAGGCCGGACGCGGCAGGATCGTGGACGTATTTGACGGTTCCCTTCAGTACGGAAGCGGCATTCGGCACAAAGTCGCGCGTACCGGTAAAAGGCACGATAAACGGCCGACCTTTTCGAAGCTCATTAATGCCGCAAGGCAACGATGTCCATTTTCTCGTCGTCAACTCCGCTATCCGCGACGAGATCGGCGTTACGACGGGCGACCGGGTGGAAGTGAGTCTCGAACGGGATACGGACGAACGGATCGTCGAAATTCCCGAAGCTTTTCGGGAAGCGTTAACCAACTCTCCCGAGGCAAATGCGGTTTTCGAATCGTTCTCCTATTCGCATCGGAAGGAATATGCAGATTGGATTAATTCCGCCAAAAAAGAGGAAACGAAACACAGTCGTATCGCGAAAGCGATCGGCATGCTGATGAGCAACAAGAAACTCAAATAAGCGGCGCACTACAAATAAACTAAACAAAACGGTGATCATGATGAGTTTGATTCAACTTACGGATATCAACTTTAAACGCGAATCGCGTTCCATTTTGCAAAATGTGCAGTTTCAAATGAACGAAGGCGAGCATTGGGTCATTTTGGGCCGGAACGGCTCGGGGAAGACGACGATTTTGGAAATGATGAACGGCTATCATTTTCCTTCATCGGGACGGGTAGAGGTGCTGGGCAACGAATACGGCAAATGCGATATTCGCGAAGTGCGCAAACGGATCGGTTACATTAGCCAATCGTTATTTGAGAAGCTGAATTTAGGGGATCCGGTTTGGGAGGTCGTTGCAACCGGCGAATACGGCTTCCTGCGGTTTTATCAGGAAATCGACCAAGCGGTGATCGATAAAGCCGTCGGCATGCTTGAAACGGTGCAAATGGCGCATGTGAAGGACCAGCCGCTCGGAACGTTGTCACAGGGAGAACGCAAAAAAGTGATGCTTGCCCGTGCCTTGATGTCCAGTCCGGAAATATTGATTATGGACGAGCCATGCGCCGGATTGGATTTGTACGAGCGCGAAAGGCTTTTGGTCAATATCAATGCGCTTAGCAAGCAGAACATCAGTCTCGTTTACGTAACGCACCATATCGAGGAGATTATGCCGCTGTTCACGCATGTCGCTCTGCTCGAGCAAGGGGAGATCATCGCTTCCGGAGAGAAAATGAAGGTGCTTCACGCGGAAAATCTGCAAAAGGCTTATCAAGTTCCGCTCGCTGTGGAATGGTTCCAGGATCGTCCTTGGATCAAGGTTTTGCCGGAGTAGCGTTTTGTCTTTGCTGCCTGCTGAAGAGGCTTCGCGCAATTGTCTATTGCAACAGCAATCGCTTTTTGTTATCATAATGCTAATTTATGAATCGTTTCATATTGAAAGCCTTTGACGAGGAAGAGTATGCGAAAGTCCGGAGCTTCAGAGAGTCGGCGGTTGCTGCGAGCCGATGTTCCGTTTTTGCCGAAAATCACCTCCGAGGCGTAATCCGAATCCGATGTTAACGTTCGTTAGTGTACGTTTGTCGGGCATGACGGTTTTGCATCGCTTTGTCATGCAGTAGGTGTTACCGGAACTCCACCGTTACAGGGAGCGGCATATGATGGTATGCCTGTAAGCGCCGGTTTTTGTGTATGCAATCAACCGGAACTAGGGTGGTAACGCGAGATCTCTCGTCCCTTATGGGGCGGGAGTTTTTTTGTTTTCGTACGAAAAGGTCTCGTGTTCCATGCAGACGATTCTCAAAAATATTGAAAAAGAAGGACTGGTGGTATTCGATGGGGATTGCCAAGTAACCGTACAACAAATTGTTCAAGCAAGAAGCCGTTTAAGAACGGTCGTTCACCGGACGCCGCTTCAGCACTCCAACACGTTCAGCGCTATGACCGGCACCGATTTGTACATGAAGCTGGAAAATCTGCAGAAAACGGGTGCATTCAAGCTGCGCGGAGCGTATAACAAGCTGGCTTTGCTTTCCGAAGCGGAACGCAAAAACGGCGTTATTACGGCATCGGCCGGCAATCATGCGCAAGGAGTGGCTTGTGCGGCGGCGGCTTTCGGAATCGCTTCGACAGTATTTATGCCCGAAACGGCTCCTTTAAGCAAAAAAGCCGCAACCGAGAACTACGGTTCGCGCGTCGTGCTGACGGGCTGCAATTATGACGAGGCATTCGCAGCCGCTCAAAATGCCGCTGTAGAATCCGGCGCCGTATTTGTTCATGCCTTCGACGATCCCGATATCATTGCGGGACAAGGGACGATCGGGCTCGATATTATGGATGAGCTGCCTGATGCGGAAGCGATTGTGGTACCGATCGGCGGCGGCGGTCTAATTAGCGGCATAGCGCTAGCTGCGAAAACGATCAACCCTAACATTCAAATCATCGGCGTGCAGCCGGAACAATCCAATGCGGCAGCTTTGTCATGGAGGTCGAAGCAGCTCGAACAGATCGCTGCGCCTATGTCGATCGCGGATGGATTAAATGTGAAACGTCCCGGTGAAATTACGTTCCCATTAATCGATCGTTTGGTAGATGATGTGGTAACGGTGCCCGAACATGCAATTATGCATGCGATGAGGCTATACCTGGAACGTGCGAAGCTGCTCGTCGAAGGAGCCGGTGCAATTTCTTTGGCGGCGCTTATCGATGGCTGCGGTTATTTGAAGGGGAAGCGTACGGTTGTGCTTGTCAGCGGCGGGAATGTCGATTTAACGAAGATCGGCATGCTTACGGAACGGTCGGTTTAGCAAGGCGACATCCGGTTGAACGACAGCTGCTGCAGGCATCCTTGCAGTCGAAACTCCGACATCTAATCTTTATCGTGATACGGTAAAATATGATTAGTAATATTTAAAGTAAATGCTATTAACTAAAATAATAGTGGATTTTTGCGGAAGTCTGTCCTATAATCCGTTTTGAAATTACTGGAAAATACGGAGGAGGGTCATGACGTTTGAGAAAACCGTCTTCGAAGCTTGCGCCTGGCGTTACTTTAGCCGAGAGATATCATGTCGTATCGAAAATCGGCACCGGCGGTATGGGCAGTGTTTATTTGGCTGAAGACATCAAGCTGCCGGGTAAAAAATGGGCGGTTAAAGAATCGTTGAGGCATTCCGGGGATCCCCGGGGTTTTGCGGATGAGGCGGAGGTGCTCGCCAAGCTGGAGCATCCGCTCGTCCCTAAAGTCATCGATTTTTATTCGCCCGACGATGAAGGCTACAGCTATTTGATTATGGATTATGTGCAAGGAAAAACGTTGGAAAAGCTTTTTGCGGAAAACGGCCGAAATTTCGCTTGGACGCGTGTTGTCAAGTATACCGTCCAGCTTTGCGAGCTATTCGATTATTTGCATAATCTGGAACCGAAACCGATCATCTATCGCGACTTGAAGCCTGCGAATATCATGATTGACGAACTCGACAATGTGAGATTAATCGATTTCGGCATTGCGAGAAATTATTCGTCGGACAGATCGTCGGATACCGTTCAGCTCGGCACAATAGGCTTTGCGGCGCCGGAGCAATTCCAAGGCTTGCAGACGGACGCGCGTACCGACCTTTACACGCTTGGCGCCTGTATGTTTTATTTGCTGAGCGGCGGAGCATGTTTCGGGAACGACTCTGCCAGCTGGCGAAATATCGGGAAAGACATTCCGGAATGGCTTGTTATCGTTATTCGCAAGCTGCTGGCGTCGAAGCCCGAAGCGCGTTTTCAATCCGCTTCCAGGTTGAAGCAAGCTTTGGAGCGAGGGGAAGAGCGGGAGATCAAAGGCTTGACCGCAGAACGCGAAGCGGAGGCTCCGGCATTGTCCGAGCTGCGCTCGTTCGAGAGGAAGATTATCGTGGTAGGGGGCTTGCATGCAGGGGCGGGAGCTACTTTTGTAGCGACGGCGTTGGCGAGGTTCTTGCATCATGCCGGGGTTTCGCATGCGTATGTCGAAGCGGGCGGCGGCGAGCCGAGGCTTTACTCTGCGCTGGCGATGCGGTTTGAAAAAGGCGGTTCGCGGCCGCATGTCTATATGGACATGCATTTGAATACAGGGAAGACGAATTCCGCGGGGACGGATGCAAGGATCGAACGGGATCATGCGACGCTGCGTTGGAAGGACGGCATGACGGAGTGGGTCGTCCGACCGGCTGAAAACGTTTCGGATTGGACGATCGAAGCGTTCCTGCTGCAGCTCGTTTCTTTGCCGCAACCGATCGTCATTGTCGATATTTCCAGCTGCTGGGCGCATGATGTCGTGAGGGAATTATGCGCGAAAGCCCAAGAAATAATCGTGGTTGTCGATTCCAGTCCGGCCAAATGGAACGGCAGCACGGCGCGAACCAATTTGGAGCTGTTAAGAGCTATGCGCAGCGCAGGCGCGGGAGTTTCCTTGATCGCCAATCGGGATGTTCCCATGTCCTTCAGGGGAGAATGGCTGGCGTCGCTTCCCCAAGAGCCTTTGTGCACGCTTCCTGAGCTTCCTCGCAGGACGATGCTTGACGCGGAGTGGCGGGGCCGAATCGTTTTTGACGATCCCGATGTGCGGGGGATGATCGGGGCTATGCTGACTCCTATGATGTCGAGAATCGTTCCGACAAAGGTGCTTGCAGCTGAACGGAAAAAGCGAAGCGTGCTGACAAAGTGGTTTGGCTAGAAAAAATGCGTGTGGCAATATTTTCAAAAAAAGAGTTGTTTTTGCGGAAAATGATGGTATAATCGGGTGTGCATATGGAAATAAACGCGGAAGCACCGCTAACCGGATCCTACGATCCAAGGTTGGCGCGTGCTTTTTTTGTTTGTTTTCGAAGCGTTCAAGGAGGTGGCGGCCTGAAAGACGTCAAGTTAAAGCGTATTGCCGTCGCAGCGGCGATCGCCGGGATAGTTATGATCGTTTGCGGGGTCATGCAATGGAATGGCTGGCTTTAATCGTTGGCCGACAATATTTTGCGAAAGGGCGAAGAAGGGTGGGGAAGCTGGTTTTATGCGTTTTGGACGACGATTTTCGCTATTTGGAATCGCTCGCCCGCTACTTGGGCGTTTCCGCACACGGAAACGATTTTATTCTCAAATGCTTTTCCAAGCCGGAAGGGCTGGTCGAATATTTGCGGATGCCCCGACAAGCGGATGTATTGCTTGCAAAACCTGGACATTTGATTGAAATCGGGATGGCCTCCGGTACGATCGCAGTAGGTTTGATTGGCGATGCGGGCGATAATGCCTTAATGGCAATTGACTTGCCGAGGGTGAACAAATACCAGCCGCTCGATCAAATGTTCGCAACAATATCGGAATTTGTTCATGACCGTATAGGAAGGGGTGGTGCGGAAGATGGAGGACAGATGCGCGTCGTTTCCGTTTATTCGGCGACGGGCGGCAGCGGGAAATCGACAGTTGCGGCGAACATGGCCAAGATTCACGCATTTCGCGACTGGAGAGTGTTCTACCTTAATCTGGAGCTGTTGCAATCGCCGGCTTTTTTTCGCAGCAGTACGGAAACGGAGAAGCAGTCCTTTTCGAAATGGATGTATTTCGTGCTGTCGGGTGAACGGCATTCATCCGCGAGGCTGGCGGGGCTCGCATCCAAGGATCCGGAACGGCGGGTAGCTTTTTTTGAGCCGGTGTCCGATATGGAGGAAATGGAGCAAATTACTTTCGCCGATGCCAGAAAGCTGATTGAAGCCATCAAGTCAAGCGGCGAGTACGATGAGTTGATAATCGATTTGGACGCCTCAATAAGCGAACGTGTTCTAGGAGCGATTTCTGCGAGTGACGAGGTTGCATGGATCTTTACGGACGATATCCAGTCTCTAACCAAAACGGGGAAGCTTTTTGGTCAATTGAACAAAAAGCTTGGGCAAAAAGGGGACTATACGATGCCGCATCATACGTTCGTCATGAATAAATTTACAGGCGCGGCCGTTCATAATCCTGCCGATTTTGGCATCCGCTCGCATGTCAAGCTGCCTTACATCCCGGCTTGGAAATCGGTGCGGCATACCGGACAACTGCTCGAGGAGCCGGTTTTTCAGGAGCATTTGATAAGCGTTTTGGGTAGACGCGGTCTTGGAGGGGGAGGATGCGATGGATGACCGCCCCTATGAAGCGCTGAGAAAGCAAATAGCGGAGCAACTGGACTATTCGCAGACTTTGCCGGATGAATCGTTGCTGGAAATGATCGAGAGCAAAGTTTTTGCTTACTCCGAACAAGTTTACTTGACGGCCGGGAGCAAGAAAGCGATGGTAAGTCGGCTGTTCGACTCCTTTAGGGGATTGGATATGCTGCAGCCTTTAGTTGACGATCCATCCGTAACGGAAATTATGATCAACGGACCTGCCGACATATTCGTCGAACGCGACGGAGTTGTGATGAAGGCGGCCGGCGCGTTCGAGTCTGCGCAAAAGCTTGAAGATGTGGTGCAATCGGTCGTTTCGAAAGTTAACAGGGTTGTCAATGAGAGCAGTCCGATCGTAGACGCCAGACTTACCGACGGATCCCGCGTTAATGTTGTGCTTTCGCCCGTATCTTTGGGCGGAACGGCCGTGACGATACGGAAGTTTCCCGATCGGCCGATGACGGTAAGCGATCTTATTCGCAAGGGCGCGCTGACCGCGCCGGCGGCGGATTTTTTGGAAAAGCTCGTAGCGGCAAAATACAACTTGTTTATCGGAGGCGGTACGGGATCGGGGAAAACTACCTTTCTCAATGCACTGTCGCAGTTCATCCCGCCCGACGAACGGATCATTACGATCGAAGATTCGGCCGAGCTGCGGATTTTAAGCGTCCCCAATCTAGTTAGGCTGGAAACGAGAAACGCAAACACGGAAGGGAAGGGCGAAATTACGATACGCGACTTGATTCGAACGTCGCTCCGGATGAGGCCCAACCGGATTATTGTCGGCGAAGTGCGCGGGGCGGAGGCTTTGGACATGCTGCAAGCGATGAATACGGGGCATGACGGCAGTTTGTCAACGGGGCATGCAAATTCTGCGGCCGATATGCTCGGCAGGCTGGAAACGATGGTGCTGAGCGGTGCTGAGCTCCCTGTTCAAGTGGTGCGCAAGCAGATCGCTTCTGCGATCGATATTTTAGTCCATCTGTCGAGGATGCGCGACAAATCGAGGAAGGTGACGGAAATCCATGAAGTTGCCGGGTATCGGGACGGCGAGATACAGCTGAATCCTTTATATGTATTCAAGGAATCGGAAGGAAGCTGTGTCGAACGGGTAGTCGGCGAATTGACGGCGACGGGAAATGTATTGCAAAATCGGCGAAAACTGGAGCTGGCAGGTCTGAAGGCCGGATTGGAGGCGTTATGATGATCGCTGCGGTCGCTCTTGCCGCAGGGGCGACTCTTTGGCTGATGCTTAATCGAAACATGATTGCAAAGGTTACGAGTTTTATTAAGGGGCTGATTCGAAAACATGCGGTGGCCGGTGGAACGGAGATGCCTATGCAGGCCGATAACCGGAAGAGCGGAGCCATTCACTACGACGAATACAGGCTAAGCACAAAACAGAAAATAGGCTCTTCCGCCGCTGCCGCGCTTGTTTTATTTTTTATCGGATTGCTGTTTTACAAGCATCCTGCGGCCGGTATCGTCATATCGCTGTTCGGATTGCTTTACCCGAGGTTGTATCGAAGGCTGCTGATCCGTCGCAGGAAAGATGAGCTGAACCGGCAATTCAAGCAGGCATTATATGCGATATCCTCTTCGCTGTCTGCCGGAAAATCCGTCGAAAATGCGTTTCAAGACGCAGCTGTGGACATGCGTTTGCTGTATCGAGACGAGCGTGTTTATATTGTGGACGAGCTTGAGAGGATCGGGCGCAAGCTGGAAAACGGCGAAACGATCGAACGGGCGCTCCTGGATTTCGCCGGTCGGGCGGGCTTGGAGGATATACGCAATTTTTGCGATGTCGTATCGACCTGCAAGCGCTCCGGCGGCAACTTGATGAAGGTTGTCAGAAGAACATCCGATATGATCGGCGAGAAGATGGAGCTCCAGCAGGAGATCATGGTTTTGCTGGCGCAAAAAAGGTTCGAATCGAAGGTGCTTATTTGCGCTCCGGCGGCAGTCGTGGCGCTGCTCGGATTAAGCTCTCCCGACTACATGGCCCCTTTATACGGAAATCCGGCAGGTATAGCGATTATGTCGTTCGCGCTTGCCATGTTGATCGGGGCGGGGGCGATAACCTCGAAATTAATGAATATTAAGGTGTGAGCCGATGCGGCAAACAAATAATCCGGCTATGAAAAGGCCGCTTTTGGAGTCTCTTGATGAACTTGTGCTGCGTCAATTGGATCGAAGAGGATATCTGAATAAATGTCCGCAGCTCTCGGCCAAAATTCATGTGCGCATGACGATGTTATACGGCGGAAAAGAGGCGGATGCCCGAACGCGATTGTTTATTTCCAAAACGATCGTTCGCACGTTTCTCGTATTTATTTTTTTGCATATGCTTGCACTAATTTCCGGCGATCCGCTCGGCTTTGTTTTGGGAGGTTTTTGCTTTAGCGGCTTTGTGCCTTTTCACGCATACATGAATTTGGAAAAGCAAATCAAGCAACGACGAGTTCGGATTATCCTCGATTTGCCTGAATATGTAGACAAGCTTCTGCTGCTGGTTCAAGCGGGCGAAACCGTTCAGCAAGCGATGCTGCGGTGCATTTCAAATGAGAAGGCCGATGCCGGTCATCCTTTGTACAAGGAGCTTCGGCAGCTTGTCAACGAGCTGAGCAATAACCGTTCGTTTCCGCAAGCAATGGAGGATATGGCCCGTCGGGCCGCCGTCCAGGAAGTTTCGATGTTCTCGAGCGCTATGCTGCTTAATATGCGGCGGGGCGGCGATGAATTGATTTATGCTCTTCGCGAGTTGTCGCGCATGTTATGGGAGAAGAGGCTGTCAACGGCGAAAACGCTAGGCGAGGAAGCGTCGTCAAAAATGGTGTTTCCGATGGTCGTTATTTTCGGTGTTGTCGTTATTGTAGTGGCGGCGCCGGCCATATTGTTTATGAATCAACAATAATGCGGAGGGATGAGGATGGATAGTTGTTGGAGAGGGCGCGTCAAAGCGTTTTGGAAGGATGAGGACGGATTGGGGACGCTCGAAATACTGCTGATTCTTGCCGTTATCGTTGTCATTGCGGTTGCGTTTCGTAAATGGATCATGAAGTGGGTGGGCGATTTGTTCAAAAAAGCGGATACCGAAATTAACAATCAGAACTTGGACGGCAGCAGCATCAGTCCGTCTTCCGCTCCATAAGAATGTCCGAGTCGGTTAAAAATGGCGACTCCCCGGGTTCGGGTCGGCTGTTTCATTGTGAGGAAGGAAGCTATACGCTGGAGGCTTCCCTCATATATCCTGCCGTATTTGTCGGAACGCTGCTTCTGCTGGCATTGGGACTGGTCGTTTACGATCGGGCGGCGCTTACTCAAACAGCTGCTTTAACAGCTGAGCGCACCGCTTTTAATTGGGGGAATTCGTATAAGGATGCATCGACAGGGGCGGCTCCTTTAGGGGCAGGAGACGGCTTGTACTGGCGGGTTGCCGACGACGGAATGTTCGGTTTGCTCCGCTTCTCGAATCATGCTCAACGAACGGCTGTTTTGCTGCCGGACGAAGCGGCTTCGCAGGAGGACGGCATTGTGAAACGGAAGCTCCGGCAAGCGGGACAATCGCTTCCCGGAGGATTAAGGGGCGAGCTAAGTTATACGAATGCCTGGATTAAACGCAGCGTGCAAGTTCGTTTGTCGGGCATTATGCGTATCCCGAACAGGATTGCATTTTGGCGGTTGCGCGAGACTCCTTCGAGTGGCGGATCTTCAGCGCTTGTTTCCGATCCCGTTGAATTGATACGTACGGTTGATCTGACCAGAACTTATATAGAGAGGCTGCGGCAGTCTCTGGCGACGGGCTCCGCGATCGATCAATTGGAGGAGCAGATTGAGTCGGATCCTTCCGTCGCGGAACCCTTTTCCATCCGATCGGAGGCGGAAGCGGCTGCGTATCTGCTAAAGACGATTGGCGGCAAAACGGTTTATTTTGAAACGGATACGGTCGGGCAAAGGCGTAAGGTCGACGTTCTCGACAATGACGGAATTGCCCACGAAGCGAAGTTTACGCTTAATTCGGCTGATGCCAGACTGCAGCTATTGAAAGATGTTGAACTGATGCGCAAAGGGATGGTCAAGGGAGTCGTTTGGCATTTTTTTCGGACGAAAAACGGGAAGATAAGCTTATCGAATAAGCTGCGGCAGGAATTGGAGCAAAACGGAATCATCGTAATCGTCCATAATTGACCGGATTCCAGGCCGGCGAAAGAAAGGGGGAACCGTTACGCTGCGAAAGCTGAGGACAAGACTGCGTTCCGCTAAAGGGTCTGTGTCCGTATACTTGATAATCGTTATCGTGCCAATATTTTTATTCCACGCGCTGCTCATTGACGTCGTCCGTATTCGACAGGCGGAAAGGGAGACCGAATCCGCTGTTCGCAAAGGCGTTCGCTCCGTCATGTCGACTTTCGATTCCAGGCTGCAAACTTACGGGCTTTTCGGTGTTAATGTAGGCATTGATCGTCATGCGGATATTTTTCCCGAGGTGGCAAACCGCAATATGCGATCGGCTTCATCTGCTTCTTCGTTCAGCGATTTGGATATTCGTTTCGACAAGGATGGCTGGAAAGTATCGGCACTGCATACTCTGGCCAATCATTCGGTCTTTCGGCAGCAGGTGCAGGAAGAGATGAAATACCGCGCCCCGATAGAATTTGCGCTTGAATTAACGGACAAATTCCGAAAAACGGGTGTTTCATCGAGCTTGGCTGGGACGGCGTCGTTCGCCGATCATGCGGATGAACTGGAAAAGTTGATGGAGAAGCGGGAGACGGCGCTCGACCAAGCCTGGAACAAGGCGCTTGAAGTGATTGACGAATCGTTGAAGTTGCACGGCAGCTATGAGCGAAAGCTTGCCGAGCTGTATGAGTGGGGACAACGGATCGGTCTGCACGATGTAAACGAACTGCGGAGGGCGCTGAGCGATGCGGAGGAATCGATCCGAAGCATGCGCGAATCGGCCGATAAGATAACGGAAGCGTTGACCAAGACGCGCGGGCGGATTGCAGAGCTTTCCGGCAAAGCCGAAGAGTTAGCCGAGGAACTGCAGTCTTTATATGAAGAAGAGCAATCGTTGGAAAACGATTTGCAATCCGCAGCATCCAGTATTGATGCGCTTGCTGCTAGAAAGATCGAGCTCGATCAGCTGATCGAGGATGCTGTTCGATACGCCGCTGCAGTACAAGCGATTAAGCTGGAAATTGGTCCGGATGCGGAGCGATTTATAGAAATATATAAAGCTGCAGCCGCAGCAATTGATGAGGCGCAGCGCTTGAACGACGATGTGGCGCAGGAAAAGCTTACATTCATCGGAGGAGAGAGTTTGAGCAGCGGCGCAAGTGCCGAAGTATGGCAGCACGTACCGGTTTACGAACTGTCGTATTTTTCCGTTTACAAAACGGACTTGGCTAAGCTGGCGGCTAACGTTCAAGGACTGCGGCAAAAAATCGGAGACACGATTTTATTTACGGGCGAGGCATTCGAAAAGCTTTCGGCATCGGTTTCGGAGCTGCAAGTACAAGCGATCCGGTTTCGAAACGAGCAAGGGGCGAAAGAAGGGACCAGGCATAGCAAGAACGCCGAGCTTACCCGCGGAAAGAACGATCAACGTTCGCTGCTTCAAGGAGTTCTGGACGAAGTGCAGAAGGCTTCGGGAAGCTGCGGGGTTTTGGGGGCCGATTCGTCGGATGAGACTTATAAGCGATTGGAAGGAGATCGACACACAAAAAAAGCAGGACTGGCGGTGAAATACGCCGAGTATAACCAGTCGACGCTGCAAGGAACGGGGCAAGCATATGAAACGGGAGATGCCGATGCTGCTAAAGGAAACGCGGTGTCTTGGATCAAACGATTTAATCAGATGCTGACAAGTTTTCGGACGGAGCTGTATACGAATGAGTTCGCTCTGACTAAATTCAACTACCGGACTTACGGATTAACGAAGGAAGCTGCTGACGGCAACCAAAAATCGGCGGAAAGATCCGATCCGGGCTCGCATGTGCTTGTCAATCAGGAAGCGGAATATATTTTGTACGGCTTGGATTCGTGCATGGCAAACATTTCTGCGGCATACGGCGAAATGTTCGTGATGCTGCTTGCCGTTCGAACGACGGAGGCGCTTGCCGATCCTAAAAAACAAGTGCTCCAGGCTGGTTCGCCGCTGCTCGTTTTTTTGGCCGCCTTGGCGCAAGGGGCGGTTGAAGCTTACGCCGATATGAACAAGCTGGTCGCCGGCGACTCGGTTCCGATTGTCCGAAAGCTCTCTGCCGTGACAATGGATTATAAGGAACTGCTGCGCATTTTTTACATGCTGCATTCGAATGACGCGGCTGCGATGTCGAGAATGCAAGGATTGATCGAACTAAATACCGGCAAAGACTTGGTCGTTCATGCTTCGGTCGTGCAAGCAAGCGCCAAAAGCTCGCTTCAGCTTTGGTTCGGGCCGCTGCTCGCAAACGTTGTATACGCCTCGGGAGGCGTAGGCTGCAAACCGCAGGGCAACCGATGCGAGATGATAAAAACTGCCGTTTTATCTTATTGATTGATAGATGGAAGGTGGTGTCCGATGATCCGGCGCAAAGGGATACATATCCTTCGGCATTTCAAAAGAGATTGTACAGGCGGGGCTGCAGTGGAAGCGGCTGTAACGCTGCCTTTTTTTCTCTTGTTCGTACTGGCCCTTCATTCGCTGCTTCAAATATCCATTGCAGGGACTGCGCTGCAAAAGTCGCTTGCGGATACGACGCAAACGATCGCCGACAATGTATACCCCGTCGAGCTGTTATATGTCGAGGCGAAGTCGCAGGCGCTTCAAAGCAAGCCGGCTCAGCTCCTTCAGGGAATTGCAAGCAAAATCATGAGCGCGAGAAGCGTGGTCACGAGTGCGGAGCAATTGGTGGATCAGTATGCCGCCTTCATTCCCGATGCCCTGCTTGAGTTGGTAAAGCTGGAGCAAACGAAACGCGAACAGCTGGAAGCCGCAGGGCAGGAGCAATTGACCGAGGCGCTGGACAAATCGATTTCGCCTATTTTGAATAAAGCTTTCGAAAAGCTGGTGTTGCAAAGCGACAACGCAAAGAGGTTAAAAGGAGAGCGAATTAAGGTGATCAAGGTAGTGCTGCCCGAAATGGGGAATCACGACAAAGCGTATATCGGAATCGAAGCGGAGTACGAGTTCTCGCTTCCGGTGCCTTTTATTCGGAAAACGGTCATTATCGGCAGAACGTCTTACGAACGGACTTGGGTAGGGAGCTGACGAAAAATAGGGAGGTGAATCGATGTCTTGGTTACTTCTGGCACTTTTATTGGGGGTGGCGTTCTGGACGGACGCGCGTCGCAGCGTAATCCCAAATTGGCTGACAGCCGGAGGCGCTGCTGCAGGCGTTATTGTCAATGGTCTATACGGTGGGGTGGAAGGGCTGCTGGGAGCGGCGGCAGGGCTTGGAACCGGCTTCGGAGTGATGCTGGTGCTGCATGTGTGCGGAGCTCTCGGCGCCGGCGACGTCAAGCTGTTCGCAGCGATCGGCGCGCTTGGCGGCATGCGTTTCGCACTTGTCTGTTCCTTCTATTCTTTGTTTGCCGCAGGGGTAATCGCCCTGATCGTACTAGTGGTAAACGGGAGGCTCATCACACTTGCTAACAGGATCGCATACGTGTTTATCGGCCTCGTTTATTGGAAGCAGTTCGCATGGTTTCGTCCGTCCGAGAGAAGCGGGCTGCTAAAATTCCCGTTTATGTATGCCGTCCTTCCCGGCGCCGTGATTGCAGGTTATGAAACGTTCCTTTTGTCGAATGGAGGATGAATACGATGAAAAGGCCATTGTACGGGCTTGTGGCCGAATGGTCAAAGCCGCAATCCGGATATGTCGCCTTGACTAGCGCTGAGGCGCTGAGTATCGGCGATATGAGCGCGCTTGACGGAAATATGCTGAGGCATAATCGAATCCCCCATTTGCTTCCGGCAGAGTTTGCAGAGATCGACGGCGGGTTGACGATTCATTATCATGCTGCAGGCAAACGGCTGCTTTCCAAAGCGATGCGACGGGATCAAGTAACGCCGCTTGAATGTTTTCGCATTTTATATGCAATAGCATCGGTTATAGACGAAAGTAAACGCTTCATGCTGAACGAGGAGAGGTATGTGCTGCAAGAAGAATTCATTTTTCTCGGGAAGGAGTTAACGGATGTTCACCTCATGTATATGCCGCTCGAATCGATCCCTGGAAAAGGGGCTTTACAGGAGGAATTTCGCCGTTTGACGCGCCGCTTGTTTGAAAGGGTTCGCGATTTTGACGGCTATCGGGTAAATGAATTGCTCGATTGCTTGAAGGAAGAAACATTCGGCATTGCAGCAATGAAGCGGATTCTTCTTGAAATTGTCGTCCAATTGGAGGCGGAGTCAGGGCAGGACAGGTTATTGAGCGAGCATGGGGAGGATGAACAATTCGCAAGGCAAGGAAAAGGTGTTAGCGATGAAGAGGCGCATATTACACCGTTAGGAGTTGAAATCGGATCCGACATGCGGGGAGCCCGATCCGGGCAAGGCGGCGCCGTAAGCTTGAAAATCAAAATTTATTTCGTTTGCGCCGCTATAGGCATACCGATAATATGGCTTTGGTATAACGAACAATCTTCCGATGCGGCCTTG
The DNA here is from genome assembly GCF_003285015.1 of Paenibacillus contaminans. Classification (GTDB taxonomy): domain Bacteria; phylum Bacillota; class Bacilli; order Paenibacillales; family NBRC-103111; genus Paenibacillus_V; species Paenibacillus_V contaminans. The sequence continues at coordinate 79,347 of NZ_QMFB01000007.1, forward strand.
AATATTGGCATAGGGGCTACTTTGTTGTTTGTTGCCGGTTATTTATTTTTCCTGCATGCGGACGTGATGAGAATTTCGTCTGTTAGCAGCGAAGCGCTTGCCGGTGTTAGGGACGATGTCGGGAATATGAGGAGTTCCGCTTTTATGGACGATCAACCGCAAGCGCAAACGAATGGAACGAACGGCTCGATCGAGCCGGTTTGGAATGAAAGGGATTCCCGGAATGCTCAGCCTCTATTCGGAAAAGGAACCCATACATACGTAGGAAGTATCGGCGGGGACGAAGCGCAACGAAAGAAGGCGCACTTGGACGAGTATTATAAGCATTTATCGTCTCATACGAGTCTGCTTGTTTCGAAATCGGAAGCGGAATCGGAACTGGACGAATCGGATGCTAGTTTTTCGGGCGAAACGGTTTTTCTTGGGCAATCGGGAATGGAGACGACGATGCTAGCTCCATCGGCCGTTTTGGAGGTGCATTCGGGAGATGAACAGGTTTTCTTGCCGATAGCTGCAAACCGACTGGTCATTGGAAGGAAAATAGATGCAAGCGGAACGGTATTGGCGGATTATGAGGTTGACGCATCCGGTATTTCCAGGCAGCATCTGGCTTTTGAGCATAACGGCAGCGAATATGTAATCAAGGATTTGGAATCGAAAAACGGAAGCTATTTAAATGGGGAGCGGCTTCATCCTCATAGGGAATACGTTCTTCACGACGGAGACCGAATAAGAATCGCTACGGTCGAATGCGTGTTCAAAAACTTCACATAATCGACGGATCGATGCCGATAAACCCAAGTTCATTTTCGTTATTTTAAGGTACCTCTACTATAGAGGTTTTTTACCTTTTCCTCCTGCCGATGATAATGTTATAATATACGGTGGTAAAAACAGAATTATGAAACGACAGGAGCCTTACAGCAATTATGAGCCTTTTGACTGTAGAAGAATTAAGTCATACTTTTGGAGATCGGGTACTGTTTAAAAATGTCTCTTTCCGTTTGCTTCCGGGCGAGCATGTCGGTATCGTCGGCGCCAACGGCGTCGGCAAATCGACGTTGATGAACATTTTAACGGGGCAGCTGCTGAAGGATCAAGGCAAAGTCGAATGGACGCCGAAGGTACATTACGGATATTTGGACCAGCATTCAAAGCTGACGCCGGGAAAAACGATTCGTGACATCTTGCGCGACGCCTTCCTTCCCTTATTCGAGGAAGAGAAGGAAATGATGGCCATCACCGACAAAATGGCAGATGCGACGCCGGAGGAGCTCGAGCTCTTGCTGGAGCAAATGGGCGAAATCCAGGATAAATTGGAGAACAGCGGATTTTATATGATCGATGTCAAGGTTGAGGAAATGGCTAACGGTCTCGGGATCAACGCCATAGGACTTGACCGCGATGTCGCATCGCTTAGCGGCGGACAGCGGACCAAGGTTTTACTTGCCAAGCTTCTGCTTGAGCAGCCAAGCGTGCTTCTGCTTGACGAGCCTACGAACTATTTGGACGTCGAGCATATCGAGTGGCTGACCGATTACTTGCAAAATTATCCGTACGCTTTTATGCTTATTTCGCATGATACGGAATTTATGAACAAAGTAGTTAACGTCATTTACCACCTTGAGTTTGCGAAGCTGACCCGTTATTCGGCCAACTACGAGAAATTCCTTGAGATGGCGGATATTAACAAGACACAGCATATCGACGCTTACGAAAAGCAGCAGGAATTTATCAAGAAGCAGGAAGATTTCATTCAACGAAACAAAGCGCGGTACTCGACATCCGGACGCGCCAAAAGCCGTCAGAAGCAGCTTGACCGCATCGACCGTATCGATCGTCCGGAGGAAGCGGCGAAGCCGACCTTCGTGTTCAAAGAGTCGCGGGCGAGCGGCCGGATTGTTTTCGAAGGTAACGATATGGAGATCGGGTATACGAAGGCGCTTCTGCCGAAGATGAATATGACGATCGAGCGGGGCGACAAGATCGCGATCGTCGGCTGCAACGGCGTCGGGAAATCCACGCTGCTCAAGACGATTCTGGGAAAAATCAAGCCTTTCAGCGGTTCGACCTATCTTGGCGATTTTCTGTTCCCGTCTTATTTCGAGCAGGAAGTGAAGGCGCCTAATAAGACGCCGATCGACGATGTGTGGAATGAATTTTCCCACATGAATCAGCATGAGGTTCGCGGAGCGCTTGCCCGCTGCGGGCTTAAGAACGAGCATATTACGCGTCCGATGAATATGCTGAGCGGCGGCGAGCAGGCGAAGGTTCGCCTGTGCAAGCTGCTTATGCGTGAAAGCAACTGGATTTTGTTCGACGAGCCGACCAATCACCTTGACGTTGTCGCCAAAGCCGAGCTTCAGCGCGCGCTGAAGGAATATAAAGGCACGATTCTTCTCGTATGCCACGAACCGGACTTTTATGAGGGTTGGGTAACGAAAACTTGGGATGTCGAACAATGGTCGCTTGAGAAAACCGCCCGTTAAGTGATCGGCCTAACGGCCTTTCAAATAAAATAGTCCCTCAAATTCGAAAGGTGGAAAAAAGTATGTTTACGCATATCGTATTTTTCAAGCTCAAAGAGCGCACTCCCGAAGTGGTTGCCAAAACGAAAGAAGTTCTTCTGAACATGGAAGGCAAAATTCCGCAATTGAAGTATATCGAAGTTGGCGCCGACGTGCTTCACACGGAGCGTTCGTATGATATCGCTCTCGTTACGCGTTTCGACTCGCTTGACGATATGAATGCTTACCAAGTCCATCCGGTTCACCAAGAAGTTATTGCATACATGTCGACAGTCCGCGAATCTTCGGTTGCCGTCGATTACGAAGCTTAAGAAACAAGGAAGATTACCGTTATTTTTTTAACATAAAAGAATTAATAGGTTTCACCTGTCAAGTGTTCATATTTCATCGGTAAACGCGCTTATTCAAGCGTATGCTTACGAAGTCGCTTTTTTCGAAAGCATTTAGGACGGCGAAGCCGTTTATCCATGTGATTTATGGAAATGATATTCAATAGATATACAGAAACGTAAAAAGCGAGCAAAGTCAGGCCGCTCTTGTTTTGAAGCTCGTTTAGGTCTATAATCACTTTTTACAAGACATATATTTTTGGAGGTTTCCGCATGATCTATCGTCCTGTTGTAAAGGATGCTAAAATCGTAAAATCGAGTAAGGCCAACGATTCGTTCGAGGTTGCCGTAACGCTTCAGGATTCCGCGAAATGCAAGCTGTTCGTGCAGCTTGTGAACGGCGAGCTGAAACCATCCAGCATCAATCGCCTCCAGAACGTTCCTTGCCCGATCTGCAGGAAAGATTACTACTGCAACTGTATGGAACGCTGCATTGACGAAGTTTTCGAGCAATCGGTCGGTTTGATTCAAGTGCCGACTGTGTAAGGAACAATCATGTACATGAGGGACTGTCCGAGTCAGAGTCGACTTGAGGCAGTCCCTTTTATGCATGGGCGGCGTTTTTTACAAACTTGCGGCAAAAAGGTACAATGCTTTTGAAGGTCACGAGAAAGAGGTCGAATGCGATGAGCGAAATGAACAAAACCTATATACTTAACGTCCTTAAACAATTACTGGAGATTCCTAGTCCAAGCGGATATTGCATGCGGGTGATGAGTTTTGTCGAGAAAGAAGCGGTTAAGCTCGGCTACTCTTTTACAAAGACAAATAAAGGGTGCGGCATTATTACCGTGCCTGGCGCAAGCGATCAAACGCTGGCATTAACCGCCCATGTTGATACCTTGGGAGCGATGGTTCGGTCGGTAAAGCCGAATGGCACGCTTCGGTTTACGTCCATCGGCGGGTATATGATGGGATCGGTAGAAGGGGAATATTGCCTTGTCCATACGCGGGAGGGCAAAACGGTCAGCGGAACCATTTTGACGACAAAGCCTTCCGTTCATGTGTATCCGGACGCCAGAGATTTGAAGCGGGAAGAAGCGGTAATGGAAATACGTTTAGACGAAACCGTGACGACCAAACAAGAAACGGAAGCGCTCGGGATTCGGCCGGGCGATATCGTTTCGTTCGATCCGCGAACTGTTATTTCAGATAACGGCTGGATCAAATCCCGCCACCTTGACGATAAAGCGGGAGTAGCGGCATTGTTCGGGCTGCTTGAGCTGTTGAAGCGCGAGAATGTGAAGCCTGCCAAAACGCTTTGCTGCCTCATTTCCACCTATGAAGAGGTCGGTCACGGCGCTTCTTATATTCCGGATCATGTGTCCGAAATGATTGCGATCGACATGGGTGCGCTCGGCGACGATTTGAACGGTACGGAGCTCGGCGTTTCCATATGCGCGAAGGACTCGTCGGGACCTTACGATTATGAAATGACTTCGCGGCTGATCGAACTGGCCGAACGGGAACGGTTAACTTATGCGGTCGACATTTATCCGCAATACGGCTCGGACGCATCGGCATCGTTGCGGGGAGGAAACAACATACGAGCGGCATTGATCGGACCGGGCGTTCACGCTTCCCATACGCTGGAGCGGACGCATGAGCAGGCAATCTGGAACACGGTATCGCTTCTGGCTGCGTACGTCAAGGAATAACGGCCTTTGGGCAAGGACAGTCGGTTAATGCATGATTCCCGATGAAAAGCGCGTAATCCGGGATATCGAATATTCGGTTTGAGAATGCCGATTCCTGAATTTGTCAGGCGCCAACGCCGGACGGCTGCCGATTTCTTTGGGATAACTAGTTTGTTGCCCTATGTCGATACGGGTACAAATGTGCTATAATAGTGAAGATTTGTTGTCCGGAAGGACGAAATCGGGTCACTGAGGCCGGGGGATTCGAATATAACGAATATGCGGCTAATAGGAAACGGACGGCAGTATGCCGTAAAGACAAAGATGTTTCCATCCAAATATATGATGTAAAGGCGGTAATAGTTAGAATGATCAGCACAAGTAATATTACGTTACGTTACGGCAGCAGAGCGCTGTTCGAGGACGTCAACATCAAGTTTACGCCAGGAAATTGTTACGGATTGATCGGTGCTAACGGAGCCGGAAAATCGACGTTCTTGAAAATATTGTCCGGCGAAATCGAGCAAACACGCGGCGAAGTAAACATTACGCCGGGCGAGCGCATGGCCGTTCTGAAGCAGAACCATTTCGAATATGACGAGCTGCCGGTTCTTACGACTGTCATTAAAGGTCACGCCCGTTTGTTTCAAATCATGGAAGAGAAAAATGAACTGTATGCGAAGGCCGATTTCTCGGATGAAGACGGCATGCGCGCAGCCGAGCTGGAGGGCGAGTTCGCCGAAATGAACGGCTGGGAAGCGGAATCCGATGCGGCAGAGCTTCTGATCGGTCTCGGCATCCCGAAAAATCTGCACGACGTCTTGATGAAAGAGCTTGACGGAAACGAGAAGGTAAGGGTATTGCTTGCACAAGCCTTATTCGGCACGCCGAATATTTTGCTGCTTGACGAGCCTACGAACCATTTGGATCTGGCATCGATCGAATGGCTGGAAAACTTCCTCGGGAAGTATGAAGGCACTGTAATCGTAGTATCCCATGACCGCCACTTCCTAAACCAAGTATGTACGCATATTGCGGACATTGACTTCAGCAAAATTCAAATGTATGTCGGCAACTATGACTTCTGGTACGAATCCAGCCAGCTTGCGCTGAAGCTTCAGCGCGATGCGAACAAGAAGACCGAAGAGAAGCGCAAGGAGCTCGAAGAATTTATACGCCGTTTCAGCGCCAATGCATCCAAGGCGAAGCAAGCGACCTCGCGTAAAAAGCTTTTGGAGAAGCTCACGCTTGAGGATATCAAGCCGTCAAGCCGGAAATATCCGTTTATTAATTTCAAACCGGAGCGGGAAGCGGGCAAGCAAATGCTGGCGGTCGACCGCATCAGCAAAAAAGTCGGTGACGAGCTTGTACTGAACAACGTTACGTTTACCGTGAATACCGGCGATAAAATCGCTTTTGTCGGTCCGAACGGGTTGGCAAAGACGACATTTTTCCAAATCATTATGAACGAGCTGGAAGCTGACTCGGGCGAATTCAACTGGGGCATCACAACATCGCGCGCATATTTTCCGAAAGACAATTCGGAATACTTCGATACGGATCTGAACCTGGTCGATTGGCTTCGTCAGTATTCGAAGGATCAGGACGAAGGCTTTATTCGCGGTTTCCTTGGCCGGATGCTGTTCTCGGGCGAAGAGGCGCTTAAGAAGGCGAACGTGCTGTCCGGAGGCGAGAAAGTCCGCTGTATGCTGTCGCGAATGATGATGACGGCAGGAAACGTACTCATTCTGGATGAACCTACCAACCACTTGGATTTGGAATCCATCACCGCGCTTAACAACGGTTTGATCGATTTTGACGGCACGATGCTTTTCGTCTCGCATGACCATAAGTTCCTGCAGACGATCGCTACCCGCATTATCGAAATCACGCCGAACGGCGTCATCGACAAGCTCATGACATATGACGAGTATATGGAAAGCGAAGATGTCAAACGGCAGCGTGAAGCATTGTACGGCGACGCGAAGTAATTGCAGCGAAAACGGGGTAAGTGAAAGCTTTACCGGCCTTGCCATGGAATACTTCGTTTGAATTGTCCGCTAGCTTTATCATTAACACGATAAGAAAAAAAATAGGTTCCGATCAGAAAAAAGGAAGGCCCTTGACGAATGTCGGGCCTTCCTTTTGACCGGATCGTGCATGATGTTCCTACATAACATAATGATTTGCTTATGTTGTCCGGGCTGCTTTTCGGCTTCCTGGGGGAGGCTCTAACTGCCTCCGGTGCGGCGACGCTGATTGTTGACCTTCTTCGTCATCTGACTGGCGACTTTTTTCGCTGCATTGTCCTTGCTCCGAATATTCGAGTCATTCGATTGCGCTTGCTTCTTCTGTGCGAGTTTGTTGCGTACGGCATCAGCAAGGCTGACCTTCTTAGGTTCGCTTGCTTCCGTTTCGTGATTAGTCGATTCCGCCATGTTGTCACCTACCTTCTTTACACTTTGCACATATTGTAATCCTTTTCCGTGCGGCAGGCAAGATATCAGTTCACGAAAGGAGATGCCGAACTTGTACAGCAGAGATTATTTGGTCAGAATGATCGAACAGATGACGCAAACGCTGGGCCAGCTCTTGGGTTTGAAGGTGGAGCGTAAAGAAGCGCAGGCGCTGCTGACGATAAACGAGTTATGGGGAAAGTGGTTCAGGCTTAATTCGCGTTTAGCGGGAACCCTGTCGGAGAAAGATTTAATCTCGATGCTTTCCGTTAACGGCAATGTCGAGTCTGTCCCGCTGCAAATGGCAGGCGTATTGCTGAAGGAGGAGGGCGATTTTTTCGAAAGACAGGGACATGACGACGAGAGCTACCGGAGACGCGTCAAGTCGCTTCAGCTTTTTCTCGCTGCGAGTGAGAATGGAACCGACAAAGAACCGATCGACGGGAATGCTCATATCGACGATCTGCTCGCTTCGCTTCGACGCTACCAGCTGCCGGAATCGGTTTGCGAAAGGCTTTGGCGTCATTTTGAACGGGAAGGGCAGTTCGCGAAGGCGGAAGACCTGTTGTTCGAATGGATTGATATGCATCGTTTATCCGATGGCGATTTTCATGCCGCTGATGCTGTGGCTCAAGGGGTTGCGTTCTACGAGCGCCTGCTTTCCAATGAGGACGATGCACTGGAGGACGGGAATTTACCTCGTGCGGAAGTGCTGGAGGGGCTTCGAAAGCTGCAAACGGCAGCTGAGTAAAAACATCTTTCCGAATTGGGGGGACAACGCATGATTAGCTATACGATCTGCTTGATCCGCAGAGGCGACAGTATTTTACTGCTCAATCGTCAGGCTGCCCCCTGGATGGGCGCGTGGAATGGCGTAGGCGGTAAAATCGAGCCCGGAGAAGCGGCGGAAGCAAGCGTTCTTCGAGAGGTGTCCGAGGAGACGGGGATCACCCTCGATGCCGTAAGCTACAAAGGCCTTGTCACTTGGCGGGAGAACGGCGGTCATTACGGCGGCATGCATGCTTTTTTGGCCGACGTGCCGGTTGATTTTGCTTACGAAACGCCGCTAGGGACGGACGAAGGCATTTTGGATTGGAAAACGATCGATTGGATCTTGCATCCGAACAACTACGGCATCACGCATAATTTACCGCATGTCCTCAAGCGCATGCTGGAAGAAGATACCTTATATGATCATCGCTGCGTTTTTGCGGATAATAAGCTTGTTTCCATCGAATCCGTCAAACTGAGCGTGCATCCGGAGAATATTCGAGCATGAGAGATATCGACGAAAAAGATTTGCTGCTCAGAGAGCAGGACGAAGGTCTGCGGTATGCGGTTTTTGCGTACACGCCTTTGTGCGGTACCTGTAAGCTGGCAAGCCGCATGCTCGGCATCGTGGAGCAAATGCTGCCGGATTTGGAGCTCGTGCAGTGCAACGTGAACTATGCACCCAAATGGGTGCGAGCGCAGGAAATCACCTCGGTGCCGTGTCTGATTTTATATGACAAAGGTTCGGAAACGGAGAGGGCGTACAGCATGAAATCGGTCGATGAATTGTATATGATGCTGAAGCCTTTAGGCGAGAAGCGGTAAGCTTTCCGCATACCGTCGTGTGTATATAAACAATGCCAACTGAAAAAGGAGGTACAGTCGGATGAATCAACCTTTCGCTATCGGCAACATTGTAAGAGCCGCCTATAAAACGGGCGAATATATCGGCGAGATCGTCGAACTCGGCGCGGAGAAAGCAGCGGTGCGCGTACTGGCGGTACTTCGTCATCCGACGCAGGGCGACCTTCATCGGCCGAATAACCCGGACGTCGGCTTTTTTCATCAGCGCAGAGCGCTGGCTTTTCAAGAGATCGCGCTGATGCCGTATCAAACGATCGGGCTATACAGTCAGCAAATTCCCGATTACAAGGAATCGCTGCGGAAGGCGCTCCAGGCCGACATAGACGCGCTGCAGAAAACCGTCCGGTTTGCGGAGCGGTCTTTGGAAGAGCTTGAAGCATTAAAACGCGATTATAACGTTTAACGATCGATAAGGAGGCGTCCAGCCATGAATGCTCATGAAATTGATTACCGGATCGTCGGGAATGAAATGCAATACGTCGAAATCGAGTTGGATCCGCAGGAAAGCGTCATTGCCGAAGCGGGAAGCTTTATGATGATGGACGAAGGCATTCAGATGCAAACCATCTTCGGAGACGGAAGCTACGAGAATAAAGGGTTTATGGGCAAACTGATGGGCGCGGGCAAACGGCTGCTTACCGGAGAAAGCTTATTTATGACGGTCTTTACGAACGGAGGCTACGGCAAGCAATCCGTGTCGTTCGCCGCTCCTTATCCCGGCAAAATCATTCCCCTCGATTTAAGCGAGTTGGAAGGCAAAGTCGTTTGTCAGAAGGATTCGTACTTGTGCGCGGCTAAAGGCGTTTCGGTCGGAATCGAGTTTCAGCGCAAGCTGGGTACCGGCTTTTTCGGCGGTGAAGGCTTTATCATGCAAAAGATCGAAGGCGACGGCTTGGCATTCGTTCATGCGGGCGGAACGGTTTGCGAGAAAATCTTGCAGCCGAGCGAAATGATCCGTATCGATACGGGATGCCTTGTGGCGATGACCAAGGATGTCGATTACGACATCGAGTTCGTAAAAGGCGTCAAATCCGCGTTGTTTGGTGGCGAAGGGCTGTTTTTCGCGACGCTTCGCGGACCGGGGAAGGTGTGGATTCAGTCGCTGCCGTTCAGCCGCTTGGCGGATCGGATTTCGGCTGCCGCCGGCACGGTCGGACGTAAGGAAGAAGGAAGCGTTCTTGGCGGTTTAGGCAGAATGTTGGATGGGAATTGATCGTTCTCGATCGAACGCATTATAGAGGCAAGAGGAGTTGCTTGAGGGTTGGATTGGGTAGTATTTAGCATCATCGGAACGATAGCGTTCGCCCTCAGCGGCGCGATTGTCGCGATGGAAGAAGATTACGACATATTGGGCGTATTTGTGCTGGGGCTTGCGACTGCGTTCGGAGGCGGCATCATTCGCAACATCCTCATCGAAGCGCCGGTGACGATGATCTGGAACCAGGGATCCCTGCTGAAAATATCGCTAATCGTCATGACGATCTTATTTTTTATGCCGGAGGGCTGGATTTGGCGCTGGAAATCGCTCGAAGCTTTCTTCGATGCGATCGGGCTGGCGGCTTTCGCCATTCAAGGCGCACTGCATGCGGTCAAAATGGGGCTGCCCATAAGCGCAGCGATGGTGGCGGCCGTCATGACCGGCACCGGAGGCGGTATCATACGTGACGTGCTGGCCAAACGCAAGCCTGTCGTACTCCGGGATGAAATATATGCCGGCTGGGCGATTTTGGCCGGGATAGCGGTCGGTATGGGCTTCGGTCAAACAACGTTCGAGCTGATGCTGCTGTTCGCCGTCGTCGTCGTTCTTCGCATGTTGTCCGTTTATTATAAATGGCGGCTGCCTAGACGGTATATTTCGCGTGTGAAGCATGGGCAGGGCGGCAATAAATCGATGTGATCGCTTAAAAGAGAGTGCGGGCCGATAACGGCGCCGGCACTCTTTTTTTGAAAAAAGTAGGCTGTATATGTTTCACATAACGGATATCCATGATTGCTTACGTAACCGTGTCTTCGTCAATCTCTAGTTAAAGACTTGAATGCTAAAAGTCAGCATCAAAGTCGCAGGCGGATGTTTATCCTTGTTTTGAAAATAAGAAAATTTGTTCGTTTGAGGGAATCGAAGAAGGAATATTATGGGATACGGCGAATATAACAAAATGCGAACATATGTTGGTGTTGTGTATCGCGTAAACATTGCGAAGAGGGAGCTGTATCAATCATGATCATCGAAACGAAAATCATCGAGAAGCCCGCATTCAGCGCAGTCGGCATTACCGAAACGATCCATTTCGATTCGTCCGTGCCGCCGTCCGAGAACGCGATCGCCAAGCTTTGGAGCCGGTTCAACGCCCGAAACCCGGAAATACAAGGCCAGGTCGGCTGGCGCGGCTTCGGACTGATGCTGCAAAATCCCGACAATCCGCCAGGCGCGCCGTTCGAATACACGGCAGCCGTGCAAATTCATCAGGATTTTGATATTCCAGAGGGGATGACGCGCATCGAAGTGCCGGCTGCACGATATATCGTGCTCACTCATCGCGGGCCGCTGGACGGAATCGGCGATGTTTTCGGACATTTTTGGGGACATTTGCTGCCGAACAGTTTATATGAATATGACGGGGGTACCCGCACGGGCAAATACGAATTCGAGTTTTACGACCAGCGCTATACGAAAGCTAACGATCCGAACTCCGAAATCGACTTGTATTTCCCGATCCGCGATAAATAACTGGCAGACTTTCGAATCCAGCGAAAAAGCCGCCAACCCATATTACTTAGTGGGATGGCGGCTTTTTGAGTGCTCGGACTCGTTTGTTCGACTTCTCTTTAAACGCAGCATATCCTTCGGGTAGGGATAACTAAGAGACGTCTCGGGCTGCATGTTTATCATAACCTGGGTCAGTAGGGTCATGAAGGAATGATTCTTGCACAATGCTTACCCGCAGCTGCAGTTTAATACCGGCTTGCGTGCAGCCAGCGCCTCGTCGAGACGGCTGACGTCCGTTGTGTATGGCGCGTTCAGGAGTAGCTCCGGATTTTGCTCCGCTTCTTGCGTGATTTGGATCAGCGTATCGATGAAAGCGTCGAGCGTTTCTTTGCTTTCCGTCTCGGTCGGCTCAATCATGATACATTCCTCGACATTAAGCGGAAAATAGATCGTTGGCGGATGGTAGCCGAAATCGAGCAGCCGCTTAGCCATATCGAGCGTGCGGACGCCCCATTTTTTCTGGCGGTTGCCGGACAGCACGAATTCATGCTTGCAGGCCCGATCGAAAGGCACGTCAAAATGCGGAGCCAGTCGGCGCAGCATATAGTTGGCGTTCAGTACGGCGTTTTCAGAAACTTGACGAAGCCCTTCGCCTCCGTAAGTACGGATGTACGTATAAGCGCGCACAAGGATGCCGAAATTGCCGAAATACCCTTTGACGCGGCCGATCGATTGCGGAATATCCTGCAAATAATACGTGCCGTCCGCTTTGCGTCCGATAATCGGCGAAGGGAGGAAAGGCGCAAGCTTCGACTTCACCCCGACAGGACCGGCTCCGGGGCCGCCGCCGCCGTGAGGGGTGCTCATCGTTTTGTGGAGATTGAGATGCACGACATCGAATCCCATATCGCCGGGACGCGTAATGCCCATAATCGCATTGGCATTGGCGCCGTCATAGTACAACAGGCCGCCCGCCTCGTGAACGATCGCCGCGATTTCGACGATTTGCTCTTCGAATAGGCCGAGCGTGTTCGGATTCGTCAGCATGAGTGCGGCCGTATCCGGTCCGACGTCTGCGCGCAGCGCCTCCAGGTCGACAAGACCTTTGTCGTTCGATTTAATCGTAATCGTATCGAAGCCGGCGACGGTGGCGCTGGCAGGGTTGGTGCCGTGCGCGGAATCCGGGACGATTACCTTCGTGCGATGCTCGCCGCGGCTTTCGTGATAAGCGCGGATCATCATCAAGCCGGTCCATTCGCCATGCGCGCCAGCAGCAGGCTGAAGCGTCACTTCATCCATGCCGGTCACTTCCTGCAGATCCTGCTGCAAGCTGTACAGCAGCTCAAGAGCGCCTTGTACCGACGATTCCGGCTGATAAGGATGAATTTTGGCAAAGCCGGCGTAACGCGCAACATCTTCGTTGATTTTAGGATTATATTTCATCGTGCAGGAGCCAAGCGGATAAAAGCCGTTATCGATCCCGAAGTTGCGGCGGGACAGAGCGGTGTAGTGGCGGATAACATCCACTTCATATACTTCCGGCAGCTCCGCAGGCTGGCTTCGCTGAAGGCTAGTTGGGATGAGCGAATCGATTTCAAGCTCCGGAACGTCGCAATCCGGCAGCGCGTATCCGACGCGGCCAGGCTGGCTCAGCTCGAAAATGAGCGCTTTATCGTGTTTTGTCGTAGTCATAGCCATTCCTCCAAGCTTGCGGCAAATTGAACGATTTCTTCGCGGCTCCGCTGTTCCGTTACGGCAATAAGCATGTTGCCCTTCAGCTCCGGATAGTCGATCCCGAGATCGTATCCGCCGATAATTCCTTGACCGAGCAAATAGTCGTTCAGTTGAGCGACGCTTGTTCCTTCCGGCAGCTTTACGGCAAATTCGTTAAAAAATGGGGCGGAAAACGTTAGCTCCGTTTGCCGCAAGCTCTCCAAACGCTTCGCGGCATAGTGCGCTTTTTGCAAGTTCAGCTTGGCTACGTCGAGCATGCCTTGCTTGCCGAGAGCGGACATATAGACGGATGCGCAAAGGGCAAGGAGTGCCTGATTGGAGCAAATGTTGGACGTCGCTTTTTCCCTGCGGATGTGCTGCTCCCGCGCTTGCAGCGTCAGCACGAAGCCGCGTTTGCCGTTGCGGTCGACCGTTTGTCCGACGATCCTTCCCGGCATTTTGCGCATCCATTTGTCCGCCACCGCGAAAAATCCGCAGGTAGGGCCGCCGAACGAAGCGGAAATTCCGAGCGGCTGCGCGTCGCCGATTACGATATCGGCGCCAAGCTTGCCCGGCGCTTCCAAAAGTCCAAGCGAGAGCGGGTTGCAGCTGACGATGAACAAGCTGTCCGTGCCGTGCGCGATCGGCTCGACTGCACGAAGATCTTCGATGCAGCCGAAAAAGTTCGGCGATTGTACGATAACGGCGGCGGTTTCCTTGGATACTTTAGCGGATAGCTCCTCCAGATCGGTCACGCCGTTCTTGCAGCCGATCTCGACGACTTCGAGATTCAAGCCTTTCGCCGTTGTCCGCAAAATATGCCTTGCTTCCGGGTGAACGGCGCGGGAAACGACGATTTGCTTTCTTTTGGTAGCGCCGCTGGCAAGTGCGCCTGCTTCCGCGAGGGCGGTCGGACCGTCGTACATGGAAGCATTCGCGACCGCCATACCGGTCAGCTCGCAAATATAGGATTGAAACTCGAAAATGGCCTGCAGCTCGCCTTGGCTGATTTCAGGCTGGTAAGGCGTATACGCCGTATAAAATTCCGAACGGGAAATCACATGATTGATGACGACCGGGATATGATGATCGTAAATGCCTGCGCCAAGAAACGACGCGTAGCGGTCGAAGTCGGCGTTTTTGCCTGCTAGAGCTTTCATATGCTTGAGCATGGCGGGCTCGCTCAGCGGTCCTTCAATATTTAAGGTTCCTTGGAAACGTACGGAAGCGGGGATATCGGCAAAAAGCTCCTCGGTGCTTGAAATGCCGATCGTTTCCAGCATTTGAGCCCGGTCCTGTTCCGTCATCGGTAAATAGCGATGCTTCATAGCTTTGGAATAGCTCCTTTCAAGGTTCGCATGTTGGCGGATATTATATTAAGCCTTAGCTTTCGTATAAAAAGGCGTTTTGACGACTTTGGCGCGAAGCTGCTTGCCGCGTATTTCCACGAACAGCTCCGTGCCAAGCTCGGCATAAGCCTTGTCGATAAGGGCGAGGCCGACATTCGTTTTGTAAGTGGGAGATTGCGTTCCCGTCGTCACTTCGCCGATTTGTTTGTAGTCGGAGAAGACCGGATAGTGAGTCCGCGGGATTCCACGGTCGATCATTTCGATTCCCACAAGCTTGCGTGGCGCACCGTTAAGCTTTTGTTCAGCTAATACATCGCGTCCGATAAATTCGCCTTTATCCGGCTTCACGAAAAAACCGAGACCGGCTTCGATCGGCGTGATCGCCGCGCTAAGCTCCTGGCCGTACAGCGGCAGCCGCGCTTCAAATCGGAGCGTGTCGCGAGCGCCGAGTCCGATCGGCATGATGCCGTCATCCGTTCCGGCCTCAAGCAGCTTCTCCCATAACGCTTGCGCGTTCCCGCTGCCGATATACAGCTCGAAACCGTCCTCGCCGGTGTAGCCGGTACGCGAGACGAAAGCGCCGAAGCCGGCTACCGACGCGTCGGGAATAAAGCGGAACGGTTGAAGCTCCCCGATGGGCGCATCCGTCAGCTTGCTCAAGATCGAAACGGCTTTCGGTCCTTGCAAAGCGAGCAGGGAGGTTTGATCGGAAACGTCTTCGATCGTGACGTCGCCTTGTTTGTTCACGTGCAGCCATTCCAGATCTTTATCGATATTGGACGCATTGATGACAAGCATGTACCGGTCTCCGCCGATAAAATAAACGAGCAGGTCGTCCACGACTCCGCCGTCGGGATAACACATGAGACTGTACTGAGCTTGCCCCGGGACAAGCTTCGAAACGTCGTTCGTCGTTAGCTTTTGCAAAAAAGCGAGCGCATCCTTGCCGCTTACATTCACTTCTCCCATGTGGGACACGTCAAACAGGCCGGCCCGCGTACGAACGGCTTCATGCTCAGCCTGTATGCCGGAAAATTGCACGGGAAGCTCCCAGCCTCCGAAGTCGATTACCCGAGCGCCGTACTTGTCGTACAGCGGGTAAAGCGGCGTGCGTTTCAACGTAGAAATAACAATCACCTCATAACCGGATTTTTGCGTGTCGACTTAGTATTTTCATTTCGATCGAGGATAAACGCCTGCCGCTCATTAAGGACAGATGCGCTTGACGAGGTTTAGAGCCGCTTCCGCGATATACGTACTGGCATGAACGAAAAAAAACAGAGCAAAAAGGACGCAGCTGCCTGCGCTTTTTGCTCTGTCCTTGTACCTGAGAGTTGCCTCCATGCTTAAAGAGAATGTTCAAGTAGCCGGCTTATCTCGATGCGGGTTTCATGATGAGGTGCCGATAAGCTGACTTTCGAACACGCACGTATTGGCATAAAGTTTCCCCTTGGGTGTCCTTGAAGGAAAAGCCGCCATTGACGCGGGCGGAATTCCAAGGCGCTCTCCAGAGATGCGTCCGATAAAGGTCCTTTTGCCTGAGAGATTCACCATGACGGCTTACTCCTTCGGCGCCGCTTCCGGCCGGCACGACCTGCCGACTGCTGCGGTCTCTCCCTTTACCCTCATTCGCCGATATCATAAAACAATCCTCTTCTATTATTACGGAATGACGGCTAGCTTTGTCAATGCTTTCGTCTCAAATGTCCGGAATTATTTTTTAAAAGATTGACAGCGATCTTTTTGGTGATTATGCTAATCGTAATTGCATACAGGGGGACGTTATGCGCCCTTGATCCGTCTTTTTCAAAGCTGCAGCGATAATCAATCGATTCCGATCGGCTGCATGTAAAGGGATAACCTGGGAAAACTATGCCAGATGCATACGGCAGCGAAACCAATTTGAAATGTAAAGCGAGGGTTCATGATGAGTCAAGTGTTGGCGGATTTGTTGTATACGAAGGAGCATGAATGGGTATTAAAACTGGGGAATAATCGGGTTCGCATCGGAATTACCGATTTTGCGCAAAGCCAGCTGGGCGATATCGTTTTCGTGGAAATGCCTGAGACGGGATCCGAGATCACCGCTAACGAAAGCATCGGCACGGTAGAGTCCGTAAAGACGGTATCCGATATTTTCACGCCGGTTTCCGGTAAAGTCGTGCTAATCAACGGTTCGCTTGAAGATGCGCCGGAGACGGTCAACTCCGATCCGTTCGGGGAAGGCTGGATGCTGGAAGTCGAAGTGAGCGGAGACGACGCATTCGAAGGACTGCTTTCGGCGGAGCAATATACGGCATATACCGAAGGCGAATAATAGCTAGCAGTACCGGTTGCGTACAGAATGGCGGCAAAACCTTGTGACGGCAATCCTTTCCGGTTATCATGAATAGAGAAGTCGGAAACCGGGAGGGAGTATAGGTGAAAATAGCCGTATCGGGGGGCACCGGCTTTATCGGCGGCCACCTCATTCGCCATCTGCTCGAGAGAGGGGACGATATCGTCGTCGTTTCCCGAAGCGATAAACCGGTAAGCATACATACGAACAAAACGGCTGGTCAAATAACCGAGCTGCGCTCCGTAAGCTGGCAGCAGCTTGAGCAAGATCCGTCTTTGCTTGAAGGGATAGACGGATGGGTCAACCTTTCCGGCGAATCGATCAACAGGCGCTGGACGGAACAAGCCAAGAAGGAAATTTTGGAGTCCCGTCTGCGGACTACCGGTCAGGTTGCGGACGTGATCGGACGGCTGAAGCATAAACCGAAGGTCGTCGTAAACGGCTCCGGCATGTCGATATACGGCACCTCGGAGAAAGATGAATACGATGAATCGAGTCCGGCCAGAACCATCGATTTCCTGTCTTCTGTCGTGGATCGATGGGAGAAGGCGGCCGACCGCATTCCTGCGGAACGGATTGTCAAGCTGCGCGTCGGTCTCGTGCTTGGTGCCGACGGCGGAGCGCTTACCCCGATGATGCTGCCGTACAAGCTTTTTGCAGGCGGCCGAGTCGGCAGCGGGAAGCAATGGCTGTCATGGATTCATGTTGAAGATATGGTGCGGCTGATCGCTTTTTGTCTCGATAACGATAACATGGAAGGCGGCGTAAACGGAACGGGCCCGAATCCGGTAACGAACGATCAGTTCGGACGCGTATTGGGCCGCTCGTTAGGTCGTCCACATTATTTCCCTGTGCCTTCATTCATGTTTAAGCTTTTATTCGGCGAGCTGTCCGTGTTGCTTCTGGAGGGACAGAAAGTGCTGCCGGCCAAAGCTTTGCATCACGGCTTTCGTTTTCTTTACCCGGACCTCGAGCTTGCGCTGCGCAATATCGTTGCCCGCGGGTGAGCGGAAGTACTGATCGAAACGGAAAGAATCATTTTATCGAAGTTTTCTCTGTTATGACCGCTCTGAACGAAGTAAGCTAGTAGTCATCATGCTAATAAATACGTTAAGGAGGTGATTGGAGATGAGCGAACAAACGCGGAGCGCGGCGTTGAAGCGGACGATCACGCATGCGAAAAACGGACACGGGATACGTCTGTCCATTTTCATGCATACGGATCGGCATCTCCAGCCGCCTCATTCGGGTATGTTTCTAGAAATGTGAGCGATAACGCTCGACTTTTCTCAAAATATCCTTATCCGATGAAGACCATGGAGCTGTCGTTCCATGGTTTTTTGTCGTGCAAATAAAAGCCGCGCTACAGGATGCGGGCTAAAGGATGAGAAAAGATGAAAACGTTACGGTATAAACGCAATGTGCCTTTATTTTTTGTTTATCAGTGGATCGGGATGTTCATGCTCGACCGGGCGATCTGGATGCTGTTTCTCGTTTCGAAGGGATTGACGCTGGGGCAGATCGCCCTTCTCGAAACGCTTTTTCACGCGGTCAACTTTGTGGCGGAGGTGCCGACGGGAATGATTGCCGACCGCTTCGGCAAGCGTACGAGCCTGTTGGCCGCACAAGCGGTCGGTATCGCGAGCGCCGTTTGGCTGATTGCCGCCTCGGATTTTTACGGGCTTACCGCTGCTTTTATGCTCGGCTCGCTCGTGCACACGCTCCAGTCGGGAGCGGCGTCCGCGCTTTTTTACGAGACGCTGAAGGGGCAGGGAAAGCAGAGCGCCTTCGCCAAGCTAAACTCGAGGCTGGCTTCGATTGCGCTCGTCTCAATGGGCGTAAGCGGTATGGCCGGAGGGGCGCTGGCCGATTTGAATTGGGCATATGTCTATGCGGGTAAGGCGCTTCTACATTTCATTTGCCTATTCGTCATATGGCTGATGGAGGAGCCGGCGATTTTACCGGATCAAGAGGAGGACTTGGAAACGAACGAAGAAGAGAGGAGAGCGAACGGCTTCGAACGCTTGCCGTTGACCGGACAAATTAGAGGTATCGTCAGCTTTATCGGGCGAAACAAGACGTTTGCGGTTTTGTCGGTTTTCGGGGCGGTTTTGTATGCGATGTCGTGGTCCATCGGTTTTTACAGTCAAGTGATTTTTCAGCAAATCGGGTTGGATAATGGAATAATCGGCTTGATAAACGGAGCGGAAACTTGGTTTTCCGCAGCGGTGGCGGCGATAGCTTATTTGGGTGAACGGTTGCTCGGAAGAAGGGGTACGATTTGGATATCGGCTCTCGGCTTTATGCTTTGTTTGGCATTATTCGGTTATCAGGGCGACGCCATCGGCGCAGTGTCCTTCTTTTTCCTGATGGCGCTGTTTATTAGCGGTTTGGAGCCTCTGCTGGAAACATATTTGCATGAACTCGTTCCTTCGCCGATGCGCGCGACGATGCTGTCCGTGTTCAGTATGATGATTTCGGCTTGCATGATGGTTACGTTCCTGGTAATCGGGATGCTTGCGGATCGGATGAGTCTTTCTGCGTCATTGCAAACCATCTTGAACGTTTGGCTTCCGCTTATGGCGGGCATTACGGCGATCGCAGCGCGCAGCGCACACCGGCATTGGTGTCGTAAATCCGTTCAATGACGCCAGTCGAAAGATGCATAACAAAATGTCGTTCCACACAGCAAAAAAAGGGCAGTCCGAAAGCGAACACTTCGCTTTCGGGCTGCCTTTTATCAAAATCTCAGAAAGAATATCTCTGCTGATTGTTCGATTTCCCGGTAAACGCACCTGTCCTCAAAGGACGGCGTAACCGTTTGTCCTCGGTTAGCGTTACATTTCATTTGCAAAATATTTGCCGGCTTCGGCATCGAGCAATACGACGACATTCGAATGGGTCTGCAGCAGGGATGCCGGGCATTCCGTCGTAATCGGGCCGGTTAAAGCGCGGTGAACGATCTCCGCTTTGCCTTCGCCGCGGACGACAAGAAGTATCGTCTTTGCTTTGAGGATGGCGCCTACGCCCATCGTCAAGGCGTGTGTAGGCACTTCGTCGATCGAGTTGAAGAAGCGGGCGTTAGCCTCACGCGTTTCCTCTTTGAGCTCGACGATATGCGTCCCGCTAATCAGGGAATGGGACGGCTCATTGAAGCCGATATGGCCGTTGTTGCCGATGCCGAGAATTTGCAAGTCGATCTGCTTGGCATCCTCGAGAAGGCGGTTATACCGTTCGCATTCCGCCGCGAGGTCGGCGGCATTGCCGTCCGGAATGTTCGCTTGCGAAGCCGGCAGGTCGATATGCGAGAACAATTGCCGGTTCATAAAGCTGTGATAGCTTTCTTGATGATCCTTCGGAAGCCCGACGTATTCATCGAGGTTGAAGGTCGTCACTTGACGGAAGCTGACCATATTTTTGCGGAACGTATTGATGATTTCTTCATAAATACCGATCGGGGAGCTCCCTGTGGCAAGTCCAAGAACGGCTCTCGGATTCGTCTGCACAAGACTTGTAATGATGCTTGCGCCGGCGATGTTCAATTCGTCGTTTGTGCGGAACGTTAGGATGTTCATTCTAAACTATCTCCCTTTTTCTTTGCGATATTTTTTGACCATCTGGAACGAATGCTCGAGTCTCGGCACATATTCGTCGAAGTGTTCGCTGACCATGCCCGTAAACAAAATATCGATCACATGCAGTTGGGCGATGCGCGACGCCATGTCGCCGCGGCGGACGCCTTCTTCCAATGAGGAAGTAAACAACTGCACATCGGATATTCCGGCCAAAGTCGTCGAGCCGTATTTCGTAAGCGAAATTGTCGTTGCCCCATTTTCCTTCGCGCAGCGCAGGGCGTCGATCGTTTCCGGCGTTTCTCCCGAATAGGAGATGCCAACCGCCACATCGCCTTCCTTCAGCGTCGACGCGGAAGTGACCTGCATATGCGAGTCGGAGAAAATGGATGCCCGTTTGCCGATCCGCACCAGCTTTTGATAAAAATCATGCGCCACGATACCGGAGGTGGCGACGCCGTAAAGATCGATTTGCCGGGCGGAGCGAAGGGCGAGAAGCGCGAGCTGCAGCTGGCGATAATCGAGCAAATGCGTCGTATCCATGATCGAGCGGATATGATTTTTCTCAATGGCCGCAATAATTTCGTTTAACGGGTTGCCGGCGACGATGTCCTGATAGGTCATTTCGACCGGCGGCTGGGCCAAGTCGGCGGCAAGCTTCATTTTGAAATCGGCGAATCCGCTGAAATGGAATGTCTTGCAAAACCGCGATATCGTTGCGGGACTTGTGTGAGACTGCTCCGCAAGCTCCGTAATGCTCATGCGTACGACCGAGTGCGGATTAGCCGCAATAAACTCGGCAAGTTCAAGCTCTTTCTTGTTAAAGCTTGACGATTGTTCTCGAATTGCTTTAAGCATGCTTTGCATAAGCGGTTCACCACATTCGTCGGTTTCCTGCACAAGCAGGGCGATTTAAAATTTTTGAAAATTATTTCTACGAAATACGGAGATTTCGAGAAAATATTTTTCATCATGATCATACCGTATTTTCTGTCAACCGACAAGCCGGAAAACGGAGAGGTCGGTAATTGTACATAAAACGCCGCCATTGTAGGTGCGCCATTGATTTCCGGCATGTTTAATAAAAGATCAGGGGGTTAGTCCGCATCCTAAGCGATCTATACTTGCAAGGCGCCAAAAGATGCAAGAGCCGCAATCCTTTTAAAAACAGCTTGTCCCGCGGAGAGTCCGGTTATCCCGAGCAAATCCGCATTTCATAAAAAGACAGTCCTTCGCCTTTATTGATCGAACCGGTCGAGGTAAACCCGCAGCTTCTGCAAAGCGCAAAATAATCCGTATCGCATTTCCTTATATAAATAACGATTTCTTCAACCCGCAAAGCGTCGAACGCAAATTTGCACAACAATTGAACGGCATCGCGTACCGGAGTATCCGTATCTGCAGCTGCGTCATCCCAGTCAGGTCCTACGATCAAAGCTTCGCGGCGCTCCAAATCCGTTTCTTTGAGCGAGATGGTGCCCATCGGCCCGTCGTTACTGCCGCCCTTTCTAACAATGGCGAATACGAGATGGCGATATTTGTTCCGTTTGCGCCGTTTTCCAATAAGCCCATATTCTTTTGCGCTTTGCAGCGTAAGTCGAATCGTTTCGTTCTCGATCGAGTTCGGATTCATATATGTGCCTCTTTTCATCGAAATCGTAGTTGTTTCATCTATAGTTACGATATGTCGAAGCTTCAACAAGGGCACGGCGTTTAGCAGGGGCATCGTGATATGAACAACCGCATGGATATACGCCGACATTTAAAAAAAGGAGTCTGAACGCTGTCGATTGCAAATAAATTATTAAAGAGTCGCGAAAGCCGTTCTTTCCGGCGCAGGCGGAAAGTGGAGAGCAGCGGCTTTCGTAAGCCAAATGGGAGGGATAAGTCGTGGTGCAAGTGGTGGATATTAACGTGGACCGTACGGAGCTAATATTGACGGTCGACAACGGCAAACGGGTAACTTCGCAAACGGTCGCCTTCGACAAAGTGCAAACCATTCGGATGAGCAAGGAAACGGTAAAAAAATGGTTTTCGTCCAAAGAGGTCAGAAGAATCGAGTTATTTGTAAAGGACAAGGAAGAGCCGTACACGATCGGAAGCGATAAAGTGAAATCATTCGATGCGATCGAAGAGGTTATACGCCAATTGGCCGTGAAGCATCAAATTCCCGTCGAGCAAAACTGAGCGATATTGAATTGCAATCGTAGCGGAACATTATGCAGATGGCATATCCGGCTTCAGACAATTCATCCAATATGATTTGGAAACAAAAAAAAGGGAGCCTGCCGGTTCAGCGGGCTCCCTGCGTTATGCTTTGTAAAAATGTCGTCGCGCGTCGCATATATTCTTTCTTGTGGGCTCGGTAGATGAGCTCGTGTTTGCTGTTGGATACCAGCCAGAACTTGGTGTTGCCGTTATCGGGCTGATTTTCATATAACGCCTCGATCAGCCTGTAATCCGCTTTACTGTCCTTTTTACTGTGAATCAAATAAATCGGAAGCTCATAATGCGTCGTCTTGACATCATGAGTCGGCACTTGACTGAGACTGACGCCGTTGAAGATAGGAAAGAAGAAGCGGATCAAGGCCAGAGACGGAAAACGTGGAAGGTCGATTTGCTGCTTAACGTTCATATAAAGCGTATCGGGATCGAGCAAATACGTGCTGTCCAGTATCATCCCGCTTATTTCCTTCGTAACCAGTGCGGCCTGCAGCGCGGTGCCCGCCCCCATGGAGAACCCCCAAACGAACACATTCTCCGCACCTTTATGCTTGGCAAGCTGTATGGCGCCGAGCAGCTCCTGCGTCTCCTGGATGCCGCCGGTAACGACGCGGCCCGGTTGTACGAATCCGTAATCGAACATAAGGACGTTATACTGCAGCTGATGCAGCGCGTTGGCCAATTCATACATCGGCACCCACGATTCTTCCCGGTTGGCTCCGTAGCCATGAGAGAAAACGACGGTTTGCGCGGAATCACCGGGGATGTACCATCCGTTCAGAATACTTCGCCCGTTGACACTAGGGAAGGTGACGTCTTCATAATCAACCCCGATTGCTTCGAGCGGGTTGGACATCAGAGGCGCGATAACGGGTCTGCCTAACGTCCAGGCAATATATCCGTGAAAGGCGAGAATCGGCGCCAGTAATAGAATGGCAACTGCCGTAACCCATTTCGGCAGCCGGATTTTCGCGCGCGCCCCGATTTTGACAGCGTTTTCAAATTGGCGGAGCAAAGGATTAAACGTAACGGTTTTCATCCGAATCCCTCCTTGTGATGTAGGTTGATGTTGGCAGAACGGGAAAGGAATCTACTTCATGTAAGTTGCTTACCTTTATAGTATGTCGATGGAAGCAGGGCGTCAATAAGCGTGCCGAAATGTTATCTTCTTGTAACACGGCTGTAACGAAGCGTCCAAATCTTGGCGTGTATGCCATTGTTTCGACAGCGCTTGTATGTCATAATTTTCAGTAAATGATCGATGGACGGAGGGAGCGATATGGCAATGCCGGGACAGGATGAGCCGCCGGTCATATTATATGACGGGGTTTGCAATTTTTGCGCGGCCGTCGTTCGTTTTGTCGTCAAGCGAGATCACAAAGAACGATTCCGGTTTGCCGCTCTGCAATCCGAGACCGGACGGCGGATTCTTGAAAAACACGGCCTGCAGCCGGGGCAGCTCGACACGTTCGTACTGGCGGAAGGCGAACGCTGCTGGACCCGATCGACGGCTGCATTGCTCGTATGCCGTAGGTTAAATGACCTATGGCCGCTCGCTTATGCGGGTATCGTCGTGCCGCGGTTTATACGCGATGCTGTTTACGGAGCGGTGGCTCGTAATCGCTATCGCTGGTTCGGCAAGTCGGACGCCTGCATGATGCCTACTCCCGAGCTGCGGAAACGTTTTTTGGACTAACGTAAACCGTGGAAAAAAATG
Organism: Paenibacillus contaminans; assembly: GCF_003285015.1. Classification (GTDB taxonomy): domain Bacteria; phylum Bacillota; class Bacilli; order Paenibacillales; family NBRC-103111; genus Paenibacillus_V; species Paenibacillus_V contaminans. The sequence continues at coordinate 103,611 of NZ_QMFB01000007.1, forward strand.
AATATTCGCTATTGTCGAGCGATGTTACATTTTGTAAGATTAGGAGAAAAGCACGATCTCATAGGGGGCATTCGATGAAGCGGTTAGCGGCTACGATTGTGGTTTGCAGCATAGTGTTGAGCGCATGCGGGACAAGCAAGAAGGCGAGCGTTCCGATGCAGGACCAAAAGCCTACATTGAGCGTATCGGTAAAGGTTGAAGGCACTCAGGCCACGATGACCGTACAAACCGATCTCCGTATATCCAAAGAAAATTACGGAGGAGCGCGCAAGGTGGGGGAAGGTCATATTCATACATATTTGGACGGCGGGGAAAAGGTTTCGATGGATGAAATAAAGAAAACATACACGGACTTGGTTCCGGGCAAACATGAGCTGAAGGTATCGCTGCATAATAACGATCACACCCCCTATGACGTAACGGAAACGGTCAGCTTCGAAATAAAATGAGGCTGCATAAAGCTTGGACGATTTGCATGACGGCGCGGGGTGAAGGATGAAATCGATCATAACGAAAATCAGTCTCGGCAACAAAATCATCATCTTGACGAGCGCGATCACGATCTTGATGATGGCGAGCGTCATTTGGTTCACGACGCACGCACTGCGGCAGTCCGTCGAAGAAACGTATAACGGCCAGCTGCAGGGCATGACCATCGCGATCAACGGACGGTACGAAGAATCGCATGTGCTCCAGGACGTTCAGCAAATATTCGATTACATCCAATACAAGAACAAAAAAGTCATCGAGCTGACGCTGCACGGTATGGAAGGAAGCGTTCTGGCTTCGACGGACCGCGCCAAAATCGGAATGGAATCCACACGTGCGATTCTGGAGCAAGCGCGTACGGATAAATCACTCGTTACCCGCTTGACGCATGATGCAGACGGAATACCGAAGGCCCAGCTTGTAGCGCCGCTTAAAGAGGATGGGACGACGGTCGGCGCGATCGTTCTGCTTTTGAATACTTCGGAGGAAACGTCGCTTATCGCATCGCAAATACGAATGATCTCATGGGTTTGCCTTTCGATTGGCATTGTCATGCTGATTCTGCTTCTGTTCATGATCCGGAAGCTGCTCATTCGCCCGCTCTTGCGATTGCGGCATGCCGCTTCCGCCGTTAAACAAGGGCAAGATTACAATCATCTCGATTTGAATGCGAGCCTTGAAATCAACGAAGTGGCGGCAGCCTTCAACGATATGGTGGAAAACCTGGACGACCGTTACGAACAGCTGCAAAATGCGCTTGAGACGCTGCAAACCACACAAAAGCAGCTCGTCCAATCCGAGAAAATGGTGGCACTCGGCGGTCTCGTTGCAGGAATCGCCCATGAAATCAATACGCCGCTCGGCATCGGCGTTACCGCCATCTCATATATGGATCAACGCACGAAGGATATCATTTCGCTTTATGCCCAGAACAAAATGAAAAAATCGGATCTCGACGCTTATCTGCAAACGGCGGACGAAACGACTTCGATCATTATGAGCAACTTGCTGCGTGCCTCCGAGCTGATCCGCAGCTTTAAGCAGGTGTCCGTCGACCAGTCCAGCGAAGCCAAAAGAAGATTCAAGCTGAAAAGCTATATCGAGGAAGTGCTCCTCAGCTTGAATCCCCGTTTGAAAAAAACGAAACTGTGCGTTACCGTAGTTTGTCCGCAAGGCGATTTCGAGGTCGACGGCTATCCGGGGGCCATCTCGCAAATCGTTACGAATCTTGTCATGAATTCGACGATTCATGCTTATGAGCCGGATCAGATAGGGACTATCCGGATCGACATCCAAAAGCTCGAGGGACTTCTCAGAATCAGTTATTCCGATGACGGGAAAGGGATGTCGGCGGAGACGGCAGGCAAAATTTTCGATCCGTTCTTCACGACGAACCGCGGAGGCGGGGGAACCGGGCTGGGCATGAATGTCGTTTATAATATCGTCACGCAAACGTTCGGCGGCACGATCCGCTGCGAAAGCGAGCTCGGCAAGGGAACTTCTTTCATCATCGACATTCCGGATCAGGGGGATTATCAAATATGACCAGCAATCAGACGGTACAAGAGGCGAATCGCGATCAATTCCGGTTTGCCGATGGAGAAGACGAGCTTATTTTTGCGGATGAGGGCGTAGGATCCGAAGAAGAAGGAGACGCATTAGGCAAGGATGTCTGGAAAGTCATCATCGTCGACGACGAACAGGAAATACACCGTGTAACGAAGCTTGTTCTCAGCGATTTCGAGTTTGCCGGCAAGACGCTTGCATTCCATAGCGCATATACGGCGGCTGACGCCAAGAAGCTGTTTATGGAACACCCGGATGCTGCGCTCGTCCTGCTGGACGTCGTGATGGAAGAAGAGGATTCGGGACTCAAGCTCGTCCGTTTTATCCGCGAAGAGCTGAAAAATCAGACGATCCGCGTCATATTGCGCACGGGTCAACCCGGACAAGCGCCGGAAAAAACGATCATCATGGATTATGACATCAACGATTACAAGGAAAAGACGGAGCTTACGTCCCAGAAGCTGTTTACGACAGTCGTTTCTTCGCTTCGGACGTTTCGGGACATGAAGGTGATCGAGAAAAACAAGAACGGCTTGGAGGAAATCATCAAGTCGTCCGCCACGATTTTCGAGCTGCAATCGATGCGTAAATTTGCAAGAGGTGTTCTGACCCAGCTGACCTCCATTATCAATCTGAATAAAAACGCGTTGCACTGCAGTCTTGCCGTCACGAAGGAAGACAGCGAAATCTACATACTGGCGGCTACCGGCGATTATTCGTCCAAAGAGTACGACAGGGTAAGCGATGTTGTGCCTATCACGATTTTGAAAGAGATCGAAGATGCTTTCCGCGAGAAGCGGAGCAAGTTTTTCGACAGCCATTTCGTATATTACTTCCAGAGCAAGACGGGCTCCGAGAATGTCATTTATTTAAGCGGCCGAAAGGCGCTTAACGAATGGGATCGGTATTTGATCGAAATTTATTGCGCAAACGTTTCGGTCGCGTTCGAGAATATTTACCTAAACGAAGAAGTGGAGCATACGCAGAAGGAAATCATTTTTACGATGGGCGAAATTACGGAGACGCGTTCGAAGGAGACGGGTTACCACGTCAAAAGGGTGGCGGAGTATTCCAAGCTGCTTGCGCTCAAATACGGGCTGTCCGAGGAAGAAGCGGAGATCATTCGGCTCGCTTCCCCTCTTCATGACGTAGGGAAAGTCGGTATTCCTGATTCCATTTTAAATAAGCCCGGCAAGCTGACCGATGACGAATTCGACACGATGAAAAATCACGCCGGTCTAGGCTACAGCATGCTGAAGCATTCCAATACTCGTCTGCTCAATGCGGCCGCTACGATCGCTTTTCAGCATCATGAGAAATTTAACGGCAAGGGTTACCCGAACGGGCTCAAAGGCGACGACATCCATATTTACGGCAGAATTACGGCGATCGCAGACGTATTCGACGCACTCGGCAGCGAAAGAGTTTACAAGAAAGCTTGGGAGCTGGACAGGATCATCGAGCTGCTCAGAAGCGAACGCGGCGAGCATTTCGACCCGGTGCTCGTCGATCTGTTTCTCGGAAGTATGGACGAGGTACTGGCAATCCGCAATAAATATCCGGATCAGAAGGTGTTCTGATCGTATCCAAACGCAACAACCCCTTGACCGCTCTTGGCTGCGGCAAGGGGTTGTTTTTTTCGGGCAAAACTCGAAGCCGGTTCATCTCCGTCTGACAGCTTTACGCCGCACTGCCGGGTTGCCGCGTCCCGCCCTTTTTACTTTAGCCGCCGGTTTGTTGTCTTGTTCGGGATAAATATTGTAAGTAAGCTTGCGTCCGTAAGCCAAGGAATAACGCATAATTTTGCGCACGATTCGTTTGTCCTTGAGCTCGCGAAACATTTTGGAGACGGGACTCATGTTGACTTCCAATATCCATGGCTTCAAGCCGGCGTCCAATCCGATGTCCAGTCCGCTTTCCTTTATGTTCGGATATTGCGTCGACAATTGTTTGACGGTCAGCAAACCGGCCCGGTTCATTTTATCGTTCAGCTCCCGAAGCTTCTTGCCCTTCGCATAACGGCTCAGCGCTTGTCTGACTGTCATGACCGTCCCGCCGTTCGAACGGTTGGTGACGATTTTACCCGGCTGCGCGACGCGGCAGATCAAGCCGGTCGCTTCCCATTGTCCGCGCGGATTCATTTGAATCATGACGCGCACGTCCAGCGGATTTTTACCGTATTTCAACAGCTCGATGCCGCGTTGAGCCAAATACGGCTTGCCGTTTATTCGGGACTTTAAGAACGAAATCAATGCGTTGAATGTGGTTAAGCTCCGTTTGTCAAGCCCGGCGTGGCAGTAGTAGCTCCGCGCTCCTTTTTTCTCTAGCCGCATGACGCCTTGTCCGCCGGTGCCTACCTCCGGCTTGACGTATACCGATTTGTATTTGTTCAGCATGTAAGCGAGCGATGTGCGTGTCAGTTTTTTCGTTTCGGGGATATAGTCGCGAAGTACGGGATGACGGAGCATAACCTCCGTTTTCCGCCATTTGTTCGGGTCGTTGCGTCTTAAATCTTTGGCCACCAAGGTTCCCCCTCCAATTCCAGTCCGCGGACGGCTTCAGCATATCGTATGATGACATGCCATCGATTGCATGCGTGACTGCCTAACGAAGCGCGGAAGTTAACCGGATGAAGCCGGAACGGGAGGCCCATTTCAACCTGGTATGTCGACAAACGGGCTGCTGCTGCGGTTCTTTTCGGTTGGCGTTCGCATAAATTCTAAGAGGTTGCAGGATGGATGAACATGGCAAACGTGAGCTGGAGAGGGGCGAAACATGCAGGCTGCGAACCGATGGGAGCATAAATGGCGTGAGGTTGAAAGGATGTACCCGTGGTACAAGGAGCTGACGAAGGGGAAATCGATCCGCTCGTTAGCCGAGCTTCCGCTATTGACGGCGCCATTGCTGGAAAAGCGGTATTATCGGCAGCAGACTCCGGAAGATCCCGGTATATCGGTATACCGGACTTCGGGTACGAGCGCCAAAGGACGAAAGACCATTTTGTATTCGATCGAGGATGACGATTACTACGTATCGCTCAAACAAATGCTTTTTGCTGAGATTATTAAAGGAGCCGTCATTACGAAGGCTGTTTCCGATATGGGGACCGGCCATGCGGCAAGCACGGCGGACGCGGTTTTTGCCGCGCTCGGCATCGATTGCCGGATCATTCCGTTCGAGCAGCCGCTTGAGAAGCATATCGAAATGTTGTCGACGTATCGGCCGGAGCTGCTTTATACGATGCCCTCCATTTTGGAACGAATCGTACAGGGCTCCGCGGATCCGAAGGTTTACGGCATACGTAAAATCATACTGGTCGGCGAAATCGCAAGCGTTAGATGGATTGCCAACATAGCGGCTGCCTTCGGATTGTCCAAGGAGGATATAACGGACACGTACGGCTCGATCGAGCTCGGGACGATGGCTTATTTTTCGCATACACACGGACGCTATTTACTTGAAGATAATATCATAGCCGAAACGGTGCAGCCTCGGGAGCTCGGTCTATCGATCGAGCCGCTTCGCGAGGACGAAGCCGTTCTTGTGCTGACCTCGTTGAACCGCAAACTTTTTCCGGCGCTTCGATATGTCACTTACGATGTTGTGCGCGGCTTTCGGCCGGCTCCGGAGGACGGTTCGGGAGCCGCCAGCTTTGAAAGTATCGTGAAGCGAGTAGGGACGGAATTCAAACACGGGGAAAAAATGAGCATTTACGATATCGAGGAAGTCGTCGGCGCCATTTTGCCCGATGCGATCGTTCGCGTCAGCGTATCGGGAAATAAGCTTCAAGTTACGGTGAGCAGCGCATTTGCTACCGGGGAGTCGCTCCAGGCGATAAAGGAGGGAATCCGGGAGCAAATTCCGGAAATCGGCCTTATGATCCGGAACGGGCTGCTCGAAGATATAGGGGTCAACGCGTCTCCGTACGGCGAGCCCGGTGAGCGGAAAGGCATCAAGGAAAAAAAACTTCGCTTCGAGGAGCCGGGATCTATGTAAAAATGGAGAAAGGGAATGCCTTACAGCGGACTTTCATTCATAAGGTTCCACTTATATAGACAGTACTTGCAGAGAGGCGGAAGCGGAATGATTTTGAATGAAGGCATATTATCCGCGATCGGCAATACGCCGCTTGTACGGCTGGCGAAGCTTAGCGAGGCATTCCCGTTCACGGTGTACGGCAAGCTTGAGCTGATGAATCCGGGAGGCAGCTCGAAGGACCGGCCGGCGCTTCGAATGATCCGTCACGGCTTGGAGAGCGGACGCATCCGGGCCGGAACGGTGATCGTGGAATCGAGCTCGGGCAACATGGCGATAAGCTTGGCGAAAATATGCTCGTATATCAAACTGCCGCTTATTTGCGTCATCGATCCGAAAACGACCGCGCAAAACCGGCGAATTATCGAAGCCTACGGTGCGCGGATCGAATACGTGAGCGAACCCGATCCGGCCACGGGCGAGTTTCTGCCTGCACGGATCGACCGGGTAAAGCGGCTGCTACGAAACATCGAGAACAGCTACTGGCCGAATCAATATGAGAACGAGCATAATGCACGCAGTCATTACAATACGACGATGAAGGAAATCGACGCCGTGCTGTCGCCTGTCGATTACTTGTTTTGCGCTGTCAGTACATGCGGCACAATACGAGGATGTGCAGAATATGTGCGCGATTTTGGGCTGCCTACGCAGATTGTCGGTGTCGATGCCGTCGGCAGCGCGATTTTTGGAGGGCCTAATGGTAACAGATTGCTTCCCGGGCTCGGCGCAGGCTTCGTGCCGAAGCAGCTGCGGCTCGAGCTGATCGATCATATTATGCACGTGACCGATCTCGAATGCGTGCGAGGCTGCCGCGCCCTCATACGAAGCGAGTCGATTTTGGCTGGAGGGTCGTCGGGGGCGGTCGTTGCGGCTTTGCAGCGGATGAGCGATCGTATAGAGCCGGGCTCTAACGTCGTTCTCATTTTGCCGGACCGAGGAGAACGTTACTTGGACACGGTATATTCGAACGAGTGGGTGAGCAGCAAGTTAGGGGACGTCTCCCTATAACGGCCCGGCCGGCTTGCGTAATGTCAAAACAGCCGCTATTCGATGCTGGAGGGGAAAAGCGTGCTTTATTTGAACGATGAGCATATCGCGGCAATCCGTACGGATTGGTCCGCTTTGATAGACGTTATTCGGCAAGCCGTATATTGCGTGGACAAGGGAGATTTCGCTCAGCCGCTTAAACCCTATCTGCGCTACAGGAATCCGAAAAACCGGATTATTGCGATGCCTGCTTTCGTCGGCGGTCCGTTCGAATCGGCCGGCATCAAATGGATCGCCAGCTTTCCCGAAAACCTGAAGCGCGGGCTGCCGCGCGCCCACAGCGTCGTCGTTCTGAACGATGCGGATACGGGCGTGCCCGTATCCGTCATCAATACGCCGCGATTAAGCGTACTGCGGACCGCAGCGGTGAGCGGACTCGTTATGGAATCGGCCGCAAGCTCCCGGTACACCAAGCTTTTCAATTTAGCCATCATCGGCTGGGGGCCGATCGGCCAGGCGCATTTTCAAATGATGACGTCATGTTTCGGAGATCGCATTCAGAAGATTTTGCTGCATGATGTGAAGCGGTTGAACAAAGGCTCCATCGAAGCCGATTTCGGACCCAAGGTGTTTATTGCGGATACCTGGCAGGAAGCTTACGAGCAGGCCGATGTCATCGTGACCTGTACGGTTGCTTCATCGCGGTACATTACGCGGCCGCCGAAACCTGGCGCGCTGCTGCTGCACGTCTCTTTGCGGGATTACGTGCCGGAGGCGTTAAATACGGTGCGGGCAATTATCGTGGACGACTGGGAGGAAGTTTGCCGCGAGCAAACGGATATCGAGCTGCTGCATAAGGAATACGGGCTCTCGAAAGCGCAAACGCGTTCCATTGCCGACGTCGTCTGCCGAAGGGCGATGGCGGAATGGGGACCGGATGAACCGGTTTTGTTTTGTCCGATGGGATTGTCCGTGTTCGATATCGCGATGGGAAGCCACTACGCCGGATTGGCGCGGCAGAAAGGACTCGGGCAAGAGCTTTTATAAGAATTCGTTCTTTAGCATCGATAGACGAAGAGATTGACGCGAGACAACGAGCCTCAGCGGAGCGGGGCTCGTTGTTTTCTTCTGTGTGAATCCGCCTGCAGGAATCGTCAGTCAGCGGGTTGTTTCCGTTTTCTTCATATTTTCCGTAAATAACGGCCGTACCCAAACCAGAAAATATACATAACTGACGGATATGACAATTGCCGTAAGCAGGAAGGGCAGGGTATAATTTTTGGCCGCCAGGATGATGCCGGTCGCGTAGGAGGCTGCGGATGTGCCCATGCTCCGGAATACGGTGCGCATGCCTGCGAACATGTTCCGCTCCCGTTCGTCCACGCATGACATGGCTTGGCTTTCCGTCATATTGGTGAGCAGCGTAAATCCCCCGCCTCTGACCAGCAAGACCATGCAGAATAGGAATACGGGAAATGCGAAGGACAATAGTATCGTCAGCACGACATTGCAGATATAGACGATGTTGTAAGCGTAGCTTACTCCGGCACGTTCAAGGAGGGCCGGCATGATCAGCGAGCCCGCGAAGGTAAAGAAACCGGCCGCCATCAGCAATAATGATACGGTCGTATCCTGCCATTCCAAGCGGAATTTGACGATCACGTTTAAATACGGTCCGGTTAAGCCGAATGCTGCGCCGGTCAGGAGCGTAAACAAGGCGAGCACCCACACGGTCCGGCTGGGCAGCTTGCTTTTGCGGGAAGCCGTTTCGGCATGTTTTCCCGCAGCTTTCCTACCGGGCTCCGGCTTCGGCTCGGGAGGAAGCAGCAAGCCGCGAAATAAAGCGCCAAGCACATGCATGGCAGCCGCGATGTATAACGTCCATTGATAGATGGACGTGCTGCCTCCAAGCCATTTGGGCAAATAACCGCCGAGCAGCGTGCCGACTCCGACGAATAGCGTAAACACGGCGAACAGCATGCTGAATGCGCGCGTTTCTTCCTTTTGCGATCGGCTGTATTGATAGAGTAATTGAATCTCCGAGGTAACCAGCAACGTAAGGCCGACGGTCAGAATAATTTGCGAAGCGTAAAAAACCGGTACGGTCTCTCCGGCCCCGAATCCCGCATAACCTATCGCCATTAAAAAAATGCCAAGCACAAGCATTCGTTTACGGCCGGCCCAGCCTGCAAGCAAGCCTGCCGGTATTGAAATGAGTCCCATCAATAAAGCGCCGACCGAGGTGATTTCGCCGATCTGCACTTCGTCCAGCTTCATTTCGAGCAGATGCAGGTTCAATACCAGCTGAAAAATGCCGACGCCTAGGCCTAGCAGCGTTTCTGTCATAATAAAGCGGCTGACGCCGGGCGAGAACGTCAGAAGCGGCTTCAAGGTATTCCACATGGTCGACGGCTCCTTCAATTCAAGTTGAGTAGGATGTGAGGATTGAAGCCTTATTTTTTAGCGTGCCGCTTCAAAATGAAATCATATACCGAGGCTATCGGAATTGCAATCTATTAATCGGGGTCTTGCGGTGCAAGGCTTCGGACATATTTTTCGATGATACGAAAAAAAACGTTCTGGGCGAATACCCAATCGGCCCCTTGTTGAATACGATGAAGTAATTCGTGAAACGGGAGCTGGTACTGATGAAGAAAGCGCTGCATTATATCGCCATCGGGGACTCGCTGACGGTCGGGTATGGTGCATCCGCCGGTCAAGGCTTCATTCCGCGCTTCGCAGCGATGGCCGAGGAGCGGCTTGGCCGAAGGGTCGCGGTTGTGAATGTCGGAGTCGTAGGGGCGAAGTCGGATGAAATCATCCAGTTGATTGAGACGGACCGCAGTGTGCGCGAGCAAATCGTCAAATCGCAACTGATCACGGTTACGGCGGGCGGCAACGATTTGCTTGCGGCCGCTAAATCGTTTTTGTACGACGGGCGTTCCGATGAGCTCAAGTCGGCTTTACGGCAATACAACTCCGTATATAAACGCCTCATTGCCGAGCTGAAGCTGCTTAAGCGTCATGCGAGAAGCCCTTATATGATCAGGCTGGTCAACCTGTACAATCCGATTCCGATGGTGCCGGTTGCGGCTTTCTGGATCCAGCAATTCAACAGGCAGCTTATGAAGTTCGAAGACCGGAATATACGCGTTGCGAACGTATTCGAGGCGTTCGAAGGGCGCGAGGAGGAGCTGTTGTACATCGATCACATTCATCCTAACGGAAACGGATATGCGGTAATCGCCGAGCAAGTCCGGCAAACCGGGTTCTTTCCGCTCGAATGAAAGAAAGACGACCGGCCTGCCCCTGCCGCATCAGAGTCAAGAGCGGTTGAAGGCCTATCCCCATTGCCTCCCCCACGCACAAACGTTATGCTGCGCACATAAAATGACCGTCCAGTGAACTTCCGGGCGGTTTTTCTTGTTGGGCGGTGAAGCCGTTCAAGAATGTGCGGGCTTAATCGAATCGCGCCAAAGGGATTGTTTCGGAATGAAGAATGTTGGACATGCCGCCGCCCATACAATGGAATAACCGTAGATCAACCTTGGTTCAAGTATAAGTAACCGATGAATACGGTAGAGGAGGGACGAATCTATGAACATCGTCGTATGCCTCAAGCAAACGCTGGATACGGAAGAACGAGTCGTTATGGGCGAGGGAACGGTCGAGCCGGATGACGGAAAACGTGTCGTAAACCCGTACGACGATTTTGCTTTGGAGGAAGCCATTCGTCTGAAGGAAAAACTGGGCGGAACCGTCACCGTAATTTGTCTCGGTCCTCAGCGCGCGGAAGCGGCCATCCGGACGGCCTTCGCGATCGGGGCGGATGAAGCGGTTTTGATTAATGACGAACGTGTTGCAGGAGACGAATATACGGTGGCGGAAGCTTTGGCTGCGGCTATACGTACCCGGGCAGCATCGGGAAAACCGTTTGATCTTGTCCTTGCCGGGCATATGTCGGTTGACAATGGCGCTTCCCAAGGGGGGCCGCGCATTGCCGAGCTGCTGGGCATCCCGCATGTCGCAGCGGTGACGGAGCTGACGATCGCCGGCAAGGACGTTACGGCACGCTGCGATGTGGAAGGAGACGAGGAAGTCGTGGCCGCCGGCTTGCCGCTCCTAATTACGGCGCAGCAAGGCTTGAACGAGCCGCGTTATCCGACGCTTCCCGGCATCATGAAGGCGAAGAAAAAAACGATCGAGACGCTTACCGCCGAACAAATCGGAATGGCGGCGATTTTGTCGAAAACGGAAGCGAACGAGCGGTTTTTGCCCCCGCCCAAACAGCCCGGCCGGCTCATGAAAGGGGAAATGGCCGCGCAAACAGCCGAGTTGATCCGATTGCTTCGCGAGGAGGCTAAGGTTCTGTAAAGAGTGCGAGGTGACGATCTCTCGGGGAATCGCCATTTATACGCAAATGCCGCTGTTGGCCGGAACCATTCCTAACGGTAAGCGAAGCAATCCGTTTCCTTATACTTCTTTTTGGGGGAGGTGAAGTCGTGGGAAGAAACGTGCTCGTATGGGCTGAGGTAAAGGATGGAACCGTTCGCCGCGTATCGCTCGAGGCGCTAAGTGCGGCAAGAACGATTGCGGGTGCGGACGGTAACGTCGGCGCCGCATGCATAGGGCCTTCTCCGAAAGGTACGGCCGAGCTGCTTGCCGCACATGGAGCGGACCGCATCTATGAAGCGGCCGACCCGTCGCTCGCCGCGTATTCGACGGACGGCTTTACGCAAGCGCTGCTGCAGCTGATTGCCGCGGTATCGCCCGATGCCGTACTGGCGCCGCACTCGGCTCGGGGCAAGGATGTGATGCCGAGAGCGGCTGCTAGGCTGCAATGCGGGATGATCAGCGACTGTATCCAAGTTGCGGCGGTTGAAGGGCGAGCGGTATTCACGAGGCCGATATACGCGGGAAAAGCTTTCGAACGGCGAACGTTCGCAGACGGCATTATGTTTGCGACAATTCGGCCGAACAATATTGCGCCGATCGATCCGGATTTTACGCGGACGCCTGAGCGCATTCATGTTCCGGTCAAGCTTGCCGATTTGCGGACCGTCATCAAGCAGTCGATACGCAAGTCGTCGGGAGGCGTCGATTTAAGCGAAGCGAAGGTGATCGTATCCGGCGGCCGAGGCGTCAAAAGCGAAGCGGGCTTTGCGCCTCTCAGGGAGCTGGCGGAAACGCTCGGAGGCGCGGTCGGCGCATCCCGCGGGGCGTGCGACGCCGGATATTGCGACTATGCGCTGCAGATCGGGCAAACCGGCAAGGTGGTGACGCCCGATTTGTATATCGCCTGCGGCATTTCCGGCGCGATTCAGCATCTGGCGGGCATGTCGGGGTCGAGAATAATCGTCGCCGTCAATAAAGATCCGGAAGCGCCGATATTCCAAGCGGCGGACTATGGCATTGTCGGCGATTTGTTTGAGGTCGTGCCTCTGCTGTCGCAGCAAATTCGCAGTCTTCAAGCAGGCGGGTAACGAGTGAAGACGGGAAGAAAGTCAGCCAGGAGGTGGATCGATTCATGCGTAACGAACCTTGGCATTCGTTCTACGAACATGAAGTCCAGCCGCAGCTTGATTACCCGATCAAACCGCTTACAGCATTGCTGAACGAAGCGGCGGAGAAATATCCGGCGAACGAAGCGCTTTATTTTATCGGCAAAAAAATGACTTATCGCAAGCTGCGCGAGGAGGCATTCCGATTCGCCAATGCGCTTCGTTCGCTCGGCGTCGGCAAAGGCGACCGGGTCGCGCTTATGCTGCCGAACTGTCCGCAATACGTTATCGCTTATTACGGAGCATTGTATGTAGGCGCAGTCATCGTGCAAACGAATCCGTTGTATGTCGAAAGCGAGCTTGAACGGCATTTGAACGACGCAGGCGCGAAGGCGATCGTCTGCCTCGATCTGGTTTATCCAAGGCTGCGGGCGGTCAGAGGATCGGTTCCTTCCTTGGAGCAAGTCGTCGTTACGAGCATCAAGGATTTTTTGCCTTTTCCAAAAAATATGCTGTATCCGTTTGTCCAGAAGCGGAAGGGCACCCCTTTGCCGCAAATCGATGCTCCAGGTGAACGCGTGCATTTTTTTGCAAAGCTTTTGTCCGCCTCGCCAAACGTGCCGATGGAAACCCCTGTCGATCCGCTTAACGATGTGGCGGTGCTCCAGTATACCGGCGGTACTACCGGGACGTCCAAGGGAGCCATGCTGACGCATTATAACTTGGTTGCGAACGCTTTGCAGTGCCGAGCGTGGCTGCACAAGCTGAGAGAAGGGCGCGAAAGCGTGCTGGCCGCCGTTCCTCTTTTTCATGTGTACGGGATGACCGCTTGCATGAACCTGGGCGTGCTGATAGGCGCGAGACTGGTTCTGCTGCCTCGCTTCGAAATCGATCCGATGCTCGACTTGATCCACTCGCAGGAGCCGACGGTATTTCCGGGAGCGCCGACCATGTATATCGCCATAATCAACCATCCCAAGGCCGGCAGTTATAAATTGTCTTCGATCCAATGCTGCATTAGCGGTTCGGCGCCTCTGCCGCAATCCGTACAAACGCAATTCGAGAAGCTTTCCGGCGGACGGCTTGTGGAAGGGTTCGGATTGACGGAAGCGTCGCCCGTTACCCATGTCAACCCGATCTGGGGCAAACGGAAAAACGGCAGCATCGGCTTGCCTTGGCCGGACACGATGTGCAAAATCGTCGAAACGAAGACCGGCGAGGAGCTCCCTCCAGGCGAAGTTGGGGAAATGATCGTAAAGGGGCCGCAGGTGATGCGGGGCTACTGGAACAATCAACGGGAAACGTCGGCTGTTCTGAAGGACGGGTGGCTGTACACCGGCGACCTCGGATATATGGACGAGGAAGGATATTTCTATATTGTCGACCGGAAGAAGGATATGATCAACGCCGGCGGACTGAAGGTGTATCCGCGCGAGGTAGAGGAGGTGCTGTTCGGTCATCCTGCCGTGCAGGAAGCCGCTGTAATCGGCGTATCGGACGCCTATCGCGGCGAGACCGTTAAAGCGTTCATCGTCTGCAAAGCTGGGGTTGACACGAATGAGGCCGAGCTTGACGCGTATTGCCGGGCTAGGCTGGCGTCATACAAAATACCGCGCGTTTATGAGTTTCGCAAGGAATTGCCGAAAACTTTCGTCGGGAAAGTGCTGCGGCGGGTTTTGGCGGACGAAGAGAAGGGACGCATCCCTGAGGAATCGGAAAACGGGACGCCGTCCGGGCAAAAGAATGAAGGCGATCTCCAGGACGGGACTGAAGGGAATGCTCGGCAAACTGGGTCCGACAGCGCGGATAAACGAAAAGAAAATGGAGGGGATGATGAACCGAAGGCCCGTATTCATCAGGAAGAAACGGATAGTGGGCAATCGGGCAAGCCGAAACGAAATGAAGATTTGAAGGAGTAAAGCCGAACGGATTGTAAACATGACAATTCCAGCGAAAAGGGTGATGGCATGAAGCCGACAATACGTAAGGCGGTCGTCCTTGGAGCCGGCGTAATGGGTGCGCAGATCGCCGCTAATTTGGCAGGGGCGGGCGTAGACGTCTATTTGCTGGACCGGCTAGCAGACGATTCTCCGGAACGGGAAGCGGGCTCGGCGCAACGCAGCAGGCTGGCGCAAGCGGGCAAGTTGCAGCTGCTTAAACAGAAGCCGCTGCCATATTACGATGCCGACGATCTGGAACGAATCGCGACCGGTAATTTTACCGATCATCTTCACGCCGCGGGAGAAGCCGATTGGATTATCGAGGCGGTGAGCGAACGGCTCGACGTCAAGCTGGCATTGTTCGCAAAGCTTGCGCAGCATGTGAAAGCCGGCACCATTATTAGCAGCAACACCTCCGGGTTGTCGATCAACCGACTGGCTGAGACGCTGCCGAGCTCGGTTCAGCCGTATTTTCTCGGCGCGCATTTTTTCAACCCGCCCCGGTATATGAAGCTACTTGAGCTTATTCCATCGGCGTCGACCTCGAAGGAAACGATAAAACGGCTGGCCGATTTTGCGGAGCGGCGGCTCGGCAAAGGCATTGTGATCGCAAAGGACAGTCCCAATTTCATTGCGAATCGAATCGGAACCTACGGCATAATGGTGACGCTGGAGGAAATGACGGCTAGAGATTTGTCCGTATCCGCCGTCGATGCTTTGACCGGAACGGCAATCGGAAGGCCCAAAAGCGCCACGTTCCGAACCTTGGACATCGTCGGCCTCGATACGTTCGCACATGTTGCTTCGAATATGTACGATCATGCGATCGACGATGAGGAAAGGGAGATTTTCGCTGTCCCCGAGCTTTTCAATGCGTTGATCCAGCGGAATTGGCTAGGGGAAAAATCGGGGCAAGGCTTCTATAAGGCGATTCAGGGTGTCACCGGCAGCAAGGAAATTTTGCAGTTGGATGCCGGGACGATGAATTACGTCACGAAGGACAAAAAACGTTTCCCGTGTCTTGATACAGCCAGGAACGGCAAAACGCCGGAGGAGAAGCTTGCGGCCATGACAAGCGGGCTGGACCCGGGCTCCGCCTTCGTATGGTCGGTGCTCAAACGTACGCTTCTGTATGCCGCATCCGTCATGCCGGTCATTGCGGATGATCTTGTAAGCGTAGACGACGCCATGCGTTGGGGCTTCAATTGGGAGTGGGGGCCGTTCGAACTTTGGGATAAGCTCGGCTTTGTGAAGACGGCTTTGCGAATGAAGGCGGAAGGCGAACGTTTGCCGGACTGGATAGAACGGCGTTTGGCGGACGGTATGTCCTCTTTTTACGAACGGGGAACATACGTGGGGGACGACGGCGAGAGAAAGCCGCGCAGCGTCCCGCAAGCGCATATTCAGTTAAGCGTTCTGAAAGGGCAGGACAAACGTATCATACGCCAAAACTACGGCGCCAGCCTGATCGATATCGGCGACGATGTAGCCTGTCTAGAGCTGCATTCGCCGAATAATGCGGTCGGTCCCGATATTTTGCAGATGGTTTCCCACTCGATTGCCGAGACGGAACGGAATTACCGCGGATTAGTCATTGCGAGCGAAGGCAAGCATTTTTGTGTCGGAGCGAACTTGATGCTGCTTTTGATGGAAGCGCAGGACGACAATTGGACGGAAATCGAACGCATGATCGCGAGCTTCCAGCAGGCGGGGATGGCGATCAAATATAGTGCGAGGCCGGTTGTTTCGGCTCCGTACGGCATGACTTTGGGAGGAGGCGTCGAGCTGTCGATTCCCGCAGCCCGCGTACAGGCTTCGGCTGAAACTTACATGGGTCTTGTTGAAGCCGGCGTCGGGCTCATACCTGCAGGCGGCGGAACGAAAGAAATGCTTGTGCGAGCGACCGCTGCGGTCGATTTTGACGGGAAAGTTGATTTGCAGCCGTTCGTAAACCGCGTCTTCGAGACGATCGGATTGGCCAAGGTGTCGACAAGCGCAGCGGATGCCAAGCGAATCGGCTACCTTCGCCCGAACGACAATATTTCGTTCAGCCGGGACCGGCAGCTTTACGAGGCGAAACGAACGGTGCTTGCGCTGGATGCGGAAGAATATGTGCCGCCTTCAACCCGGCGTACGCGCGTCGTGGGCGCACCGGGGCTTTCGGCGCTAAAGCTGGGCGTGTATCAAATGCGCTGCGGCGGCATGATCAGCGAGCATGACGCGCTCATCGGAACGAAGCTTGCACATATATTATCGGGAGGCGAGGTGCCGGCAGGCACGTTAGTTGACGAGACCTATTTGCTGGAATTGGAGCGCGAAGCGTTCCTCAGTTTATGCGGGGAACCGAAAAGCCAAGCGCGCATGCAGCACATGCTGCTCAAAGGCAAGCCGCTTCGCAATTAACAAAACCGCTGTGTTTTCAAAGAGAGGAGGATGAGCCGATGAAGGAAGCCGTTATCGTTACGGCGGTTCGCACGCCTGTCGGCAAGGCGTTCAAGGGGGCGCTGCGCAACGTTCGTCCGGACGATTTGGGCGGGCACGTCGTACGCGAAGCGATATCCCGGACGCGGGGCGTAACCGACTCCGATATCGACGACGTCATAATCGGCTGCGCAATGCCGGAGGGCGAGCAAGGCTTGAATATCGGCCGGATTGTTGCGATGAGGGCCGGACTGCCGGACAGCGTCCCCGGTCTGACGGTCAACCGTTTTTGCGCCTCCGGCTTGCAGGCGATCGCATATGCGGCGCAGCAAATTCAAAGCGGCGCAGCCGACACGATTGCGGCGGGCGGAGCGGAGAGCATGAGCTTGATTCCGATGGCGGGCGCCAGACCGCTGCCGAATCCGTATTTGGTCGATTACCGCCCGGAGCTGTACATGGCGATGGGGCATACCGCCGAGCAAGTAGCCAAAAGGTACAGCGTTTCTCGGGCGGACCAGGACCGGTTTGCAGAAAGCAGTCATCGGAAAGCGGCCGCCGCCATAGCAGCCGGCCGATTCCGGGACGAAACGGTTGCCTACATGCTGGAGGAACGCACGCTCGGCGATGACGGCAAGCTGCATGTTCGAAGCGTAAAATTCGATACGGACGAAGGTGTCCGCTCGGATACGAATACGGCGGCGCTTGCGAAGCTTAAGCCGTCGTTCCATCCGCAGGGGTCGGTTACGGCGGGGAACGCTTCGCAGATGAGCGACGGAGCCGCCGCAGCCATCGTCATGTCCAGAGAGAAGGCGGATGAGCTTGGCTTGCGGCCGTTAGCGGCGTTTCGCTCGTTTGGCGTTACCGGAGTAGCGCCTGACGTTATGGGGATCGGACCGATCTCCGCGATTCCGAAGGCGCTGAAGCAAGCGGGCATTACGATTGCTGACGTCGACCTGTTCGAAATCAACGAGGCTTTCGCGGCGCAGTGCTTGCCGATTATCCGTCAACTGGGGATCGATGAAGAGCGTGTCAACGTGAATGGCGGCGCCATCGCGCTTGGCCATCCGCTCGGGTGTACGGGCGCGAAGCTGACGGCGACGCTGCTGCACGAGGGGCGAAGACGCAAAAGCCGATTCGGCGTAGTCAGCATGTGTATCGGAGGGGGGATGGGTGCCGCTGCCGTATTTGAATTCGTGTAAAAAGGATTGAGGCGTGAATTGATTTCACCGCCGGCAAGTAGGGCGGGAGACGCTGAAGGAGGAGGGATTTCGATGGCGGTAAATCCCCATGTCCGTGGAGGGAGCTTTCTGCTCGAAGCAACGGATGCGGCATCCGTATTCACGCCGGAGGACTTTATGGAGGAGCAGCTGATGATCGCCGAGCTGACGGAGCAGTTTGTCGAAGGGGAAGTTCTTCCGCATGATGAACAGCTTGAAAAACAGGATTTTGAACTGACGGTCAAGCTGCTGCGGCAGATGGGAGCGTTAGGCCTGCTGGGCGCAGACATACCTGAGGTTTACGGCGGAACCGATCTTGATAAAATCAGCTCGACCCTTATTACCGAAAAGCTTGTCCGCGCAAGCTCGTTTGCGCTCAGCTTCGGTGCCCACGTAGGCATAGGCAGCTTACCTATCGCTTTATTCGGCAACGAAGACCAGAAGATGCGGTATTTGCCGAAGCTAGTATCCGGTGAAACGATTTCCGCATATTGCTTAACCGAACCTGCATCCGGCTCCGATTCGTTAAATGCGAGGACGACTGCGAAGCTCAATCCGGAAGGTACGCATTACGTGCTGAACGGCGCCAAGCAGTTCATTACGAACGCCGGTTTTGCGGGACTGTTCATCGTTTACGCCAAAATCGACGGGGCGAAGTTTACGGCATTTATTGTGGAAAGAGGTTATTCGGGCGTTTCGACTGGGCCGGAAGAGAAAAAAATGGGGATCAAGGGCTCCTCGACGCGGCCGCTTCTGCTCGAGGATGTGCATGTGCCCGTCGAAAACGTGCTTGGCGAAATCGGCCGCGGGCATGTTATCGCTTTTAACATATTAAACATCGGACGCTTAAAGCTTGCCGCCGGCTGTGCGGGCTCGGCCAAATGGGCGCTGGAGCTGGCCATTCAATACGGCAAGCAGCGGAAGCAGTTCGGCAAGCCGCTGGTCGGGTTTCCGCTTATTCAGAAAAAGCTGGCGGATGTCGCCGTGCGTTCTTATGCTGTGGAAAGCATGGTGTACCGGACCGCGGGTTTGATTGACACGGCGATGAAGCCTCTGGACAAAAATGCGGCGGATTACAGCCGTCTTGTGGCGAAGGCCGTAGAAGAGTATGCGATGGAATGCTCGCTGAACAAGGTTTTTGCGACGGAATGCCTCGACTTCGCTGCCGACGAAGGCGTACAAATACATGGGGGATACGGTTACATTCAAGAATATATGATCGAGCGAATTTATCGCGACTCGAGAATAAACCGGATCTTTGAAGGGACGAACGAGATCAACCGGCTTCTCATCCCGGCGACGCTGCTTCGCAAGGCGATGAAAGGCGAGCTGCCGCTGTTTCAGGCGGCTGAACGGCTGCAGCAGGAGCTTATCGCTTATGTGCCGGTCGTATCGGAGGACGGTTTGCTTGCGCAGGAAACGGAAATGCTCGCCGCGGCGAAAAAAATGTTTTTGATGGCTGGGGGGATGGCTGTCAGCAAGTTCGGTACGGAGCTTGAAGCGGAGCAAGAGGTGCTGGAAGCGCTGGCCAATATGATTATGGAAATCTATGCGGTGGAATCTTCGTTGCTTCGTGCCGTTAAAGTCAGCGAACGCGACGGTGCGGTCAAAGGCGGCTTGAAAGCCATGATGGCGCAAGTGTTCGTTCACGAGTCGTTCGGGCGAATCGAAGCGGCTGCGCGTACGGCGATCGTCGCCATGAGCGACGGTGATAAGCTGCAGACGGAGCTGTCCGTGCTCAAAAAGATGACCCGCTTCAAGCAGGTCAACCTGATATCGCTGAA
Source organism: Paenibacillus contaminans (assembly GCF_003285015.1). Taxonomy (GTDB): domain Bacteria; phylum Bacillota; class Bacilli; order Paenibacillales; family NBRC-103111; genus Paenibacillus_V; species Paenibacillus_V contaminans. The sequence goes on from NZ_QMFB01000007.1 coordinate 123,554, forward strand.
GCGCAGCATCGCATCCGTCCATATTGCCGCAGGCAAATATGTGACATGACGATTGGCGGACTAGGACGAACCAAATGCCTCGCATGAAAGGAGTCATGCATCATGAATACCGGGAAACCGATGTCTGACGACGAGTGGGAGGCATTGGAGCGTTCCGCAAACGGGACGTTCTGGACCTATTTGGGCTGCAAGCTTGTCGAATGGGACGGCCGTCAAGTCGTCATTACGCTGGACGTTCAGCCTCATCACTTGAACTTAATCGGTATCTTGCACGGGGGCGTCCACTCATCGCTGCTCGATAATGCGATGGGACTCGCTGCCATGGCATCTCGTCCGCAGGAAAAAGTCGTTACTGCGGTCTTGAATGTTCATTTCGTATCCCCGATACGAACGGGACTTGCGACCGTCACGGCAGAGATCGTTCATTCGACCCGCAAAGGCATCACGGCGCAAGGCCGGATTATGGATGCCGACGGCCGCCTCGGCTCGATCGGAACCGGTTCGTTTCGCGTTACTTAAATTTTGGTTGCGGAGTCAGGCGCTAACGGATACACCGACATCGGGAAGGCGGTGCGACAATGAAGCTTTACTTTGTTTCCGCAATGGCGAATTCATTGGCTGCTCTCTATGCGCAATCGGCTCCGGCGGCGGAAGACAGAGGGAGCGGAACGTTTATGGCGATACATTTGGCGGCGGCTGTATTGGTGACGGGTTATGCCATTTTCTTGTTCGCGCACGTCGTATACAGCCGTTATTTATTTATACGATTGGGCAGACCCGGAACGGATGAGATAAAGACGTCATGGAAAAAAAGGCTGAAGCATACGGCTGCTCAGATGTTCGGGCACGGCACGCTGCTGCAGGATTGGCGGAGCGGGGTCATGCATCTTGTTATCTTTTACGGCTTTATCGTGCTTCAGCTCGGCGCTATCGATTTGATCGTGCAGGGTATAAATACGGACTGGCATTTGCCGCTGGGCGGCGTTTATCCGGCTTTCACGCTTAGTCAGGAAATCGTCGTTCTGCTTGTGCTCGCCGCAGTCCTGTATGCCGCATTCCGCAGATACGCGGAAAAGCTGCCGCGCTTAAAGAAGGGGTGGGGACCCGCGATCGTACTGCTGTTCATCGGGGGGCTCATGCTCAGTATTCTTTTCACTCTGGCTGCCAAACGCGTTTGGCTTGGAGAGGCGCCGTCAGGCTATCCGTTCGTTTCGTCGTTCATCGCCTCGCAATTCGAGACATTCGGCGAAACGGCGAACGGCGTTATGTTTTATTCGGGATGGTGGGCGCATCTGCTCATTCTGCTTGCATTCCTCGTATACGTCCCTCAATCGAAGCACGCGCATATTTTGTTTGCACCCGTCAATTTGTTCATTCGCAGCGTCAGCCCTCATGGCCGGCTCGAACCGGTGAATTTGGAAGATGACGATGCGGAGACGTTCGGCGTAAGCAAGATCGAGCAATTTACGCGCAACCAGCTTACGGATTTGTACGCTTGCGTGGAGTGCGGCCGCTGCACCTCGTCGTGTCCGGCGTCGGGTACGGGGAAAATGCTGTCTCCCATGCATTTGATCATTCATATGCGCGATCATTTGACGAATAAAGGAGCGGCGATTACATCCCGTACGCCATGGATGCCCGCTTTTGCGTTCTCGGGCAACGTGGCCAATCGCGTGGCTGCAGAAGCTTCGGCAATGGACGGGGATAAAACGAACGATACCGAGTTTACGCTCGAGCTGCTCGGCGAAACGGTGACGGATCAGGAATTATGGGCTTGTACGACCTGCCGCAATTGCGAAGACCAATGTCCGGTCGCGAACGAGCATGTCAGCTTTATCGTCGACATGCGGCGTTATTTGGTGTTGACGGAAGGCAGCTTGCCTGCCGAAGCGGGGCGAGCGCTCATGAATATCGAGAGGCAGGGCAATCCTTGGGGGCTGAGCAGACAAGATCGGGCGCGCTGGAAAGACGGTCTAGGGGGGGGCGATCCGGCTCCGTCGATTCAGGACGGGAAGCCGTTCGAGTACTTGTTTTATATCGGATCGATGGGAGCATACGACAAGCGCTGTCAGAAAATTACGCGCGCGTTCATCAGAATCATGAACCGAGCCGGCATTTCCTTTGCGGTTCTCGACAATGAGGAGACGAATTCGGGAGATACCGCCAGAAGGCTTGGCAACGAGTTTCTGTATCAGGAGCTAGCGCGCACGAATATCGGAATTTTTAACAAATACAAGGTGCGAAAAATCGTAACGATCGATCCTCATGCCTACAATACGTTCAAAAACGAATATCCGGATTTCGGGCTCGGGCCGGATGTCGAAGTGTATCATCACAGCGAGCTGATCGCGAGCTGGCTGAAGGAGGGGCGCATACGACCGACAATGAAGCTGGCGGAACGGGTAACATACCATGATTCGTGTTATCTTGGCCGCTATAACGGCATTTACGATGCGCCTCGCGATATTTTGTCCGCCGTGCCGGGTATCGACTTGGCCGAGATGGAGAGAACGGGCCGCAACAGCATGTGCTGCGGTGCAGGCGGCGGCCGGATGTGGATGGAAGAAAGCGAAGGCACGCGGGTCAATGTCTCTCGAACGGAGCAGGCGCTCGCCGTCAAGCCGACGATCATCGGCACGGCTTGCCCGTACTGTTTGACGATGATGAGCGACGGGACGAAAACGCTCGAAGCGGACGATCGCGTCCGCACGATGGATATCGCCGAGATCGTGGAAGCGGCTCTCGAATGACATGCTGTTTTATCCGCTCCGGGCAGCCGGGGCTTTTTGTGTTTCGGGTTATCGATATCGAGCTTATTGCGGTATACCGGGGCGAGCGGACGACCGAGGAAGCATCGCGAACATGCTGAGGGAAGGGAAGCGGTTATTAGGCAATCCATAGACGCAAAATGGTGGCATGAAGCGACAGCCGGCTGTATAATGATATCCATTCAGCAACTTGATAGGGAACGTAGTTTGAAGGGGGATTATCATGAAGCCCAAAATCATTTCTTTGAACGTCGGCAAGCCGGCGTATATAGCGTACAACGGCAAGACCGTGAGCACCGGAATCAATAAAACGTCAACGGCCGAACGGTTGTTTTTATCCGCGACCAATTTTGATGGGGACGGACAAGCCGATCTGAAGCACCATGGCGGCCCGGACAAAGCGGTTTGTGTATACTGCATCGAGCACTATCCGTATTGGGAGCGGGAATTGCAGCGGGAAATGGGACTCGGCGCATTCGGGGAAAATTTGACGGTGACCGGATTGACGGAGCCGACCGTACATATCGGGGATACGTTCCTGCTTGGAGAAGCGGTCGTGCAAATCAGCCAGCCAAGGCAGCCGTGCTTCAAACTTGCCGTGAAATACGGCGTGCCGGACATGCCGGTCAAGGTGCAAAACACGGGATATACCGGATATTATTTTCGTGTGCTGGAAGAGGGATATGTTTCCAAAGAAAGCCGGCTAACGAGACTCGCTGCGGACGGCGGAGGCATTTCAGTCGAGTTTGCGAACCGGATCATGCATCACGATAAGGAAAATATGGACGGAGTGCGCCGGATATTGGCGGTAACTGCGCTATCCGCCAGCTGGCGCGCTACCTTCGAGAAACGGCTCGTTGGCATGGAGACGGACACGAAAGCCAGGCTGATCGGCGAGTGAAACGAAAGTTGGCAGCGCGCCGGATGGTTATTGTTTGTGCAGCGGTCGCTAGGGAACATGCGATTCGGCTTCGCGGCGACTGTTAATGCCATAAACTATTTTGTGGGATGCCTTTAAAGATTGTCTGCTAGCATCTCTGATGCGGCGGCAATCTTTTTTTATATACACCTCCCGTACGTGCAAACGGAGCTTCTAGCATATATAGGACCTCCCGATTATTGATGTTTCGGACGATTATTCTCGGCTTGACACGAAACCTATTGGTGTCATATTATTTAAAAAGCGAAACCAAAAGGTTTCGTAACGAAGGTTGCTTGACGGTATGAAACAGTATCGTTTGGCCGAAGCGGAGTAAAAATAACCTATTACCGGCTTGTCGTCAGTGCAGCAACCTAGGTTGGTTTTGACTTCAATTGGAACACGAATTCTTAAAGTTATAGGAGGATTTTAGAAATGAACGACAATACGAATCAAACGCTTCCGGAAATACGTCAAACCTTGGTGATGAACGCCTCGATTCAAAAGGTTTGGGATGCCGTCTCAACGTCGGAAGGGATTGCGGCATGGTTTATGCCGAATGATTTTCAGCCGATCGAAGGCTACGAGTTTCAAATAAACGCCGGTCCTTTCGGCATGTCGCCCTGCAAAGTGACGGAGCTCGATCCGCCGAACCGGCTTTCTTTTCGCTGGGGGGCGGAGTGGACGGTTACGTTCGAGTTAGTCGAGCAGGACGGAAAAACGGCGTTTACCTTAACTCATGGAGGCTGGGATCCGGACAAGGTTACCGAATTCGGTCAACCGCATTCGGTTGTGCGCGAGACCATGGCCGGCGGCTGGGTAGGCATTGTCAAGAAGCTAGGCGCTTATGTAGAGGGCTGATATGGCTGTTCCGGATCCGAAACATGACGTTTTCCAAGCCATTGCCGATCCGACTCGCCGCAAGCTGCTGAATTTGCTGTCGCATGAGGAAATGCCGGTTACCGCGATCAGCGGACATTTTACGATGAGCAGAACGGCTGTGTCCAAGCATCTTCGCGTATTGGCGGATGCCGGGCTTGTGAAGGAGCGCAAAGCGGGCAGAGAGACGAGATATCGTCTCGAGCCCGAGCCGCTGCTCGAATTGAAGCGCTGGTTATCCTATTACGAGCGGTTTTGGGAAAATAAACTGTTTGCGCTTCAAAGATTCGTCGAGTCGAACGAAACCGACGGCGCCGCTTCGCCGGTCAAACCGGAGCTCGTCGAAGGGCAAGCCAAGCACAAGCCGCAAACAAGGTAACATAATAAATATTATGTAAACTAATACCCGAATGCTTCGTCAATTCTTGACGAAGCATTTTTTGCAATTTATGAACCCGATGACGCAAACGAAATGCACCCAAACATAAAGATGAACCATTTTGCAAATATTATCCTCAAATCTTGCATGCTTAAGAATGGAGTCCGCTATATGGAAAATGCCGCACGGGTTTATGAACCGAAAAATCGCAAGCTGTTGATAAGCGCAGGTTTAAGCTGGTTATTCGACGCCATGGATGTGGGCATGATCTCGTTTATCGTCGCCGCATTGGCGGTAGATTGGAACTTGGGCGCTCAACAAATCGGTCTCATCACTGCGATCAATTCGGTCGGCATGGCGGCAGGAGCGGCGGTTGCCGGCACGATGGCGGACCGTTACGGACGGCGGTCGGTTCTGCTCTGGACGCTGCTGCTCTTCTCGGCGGCCAGCGGATTGTCGGCCTTCGCTTCGAGCTTCTTTGTTCTTTGTGTGCTTCGGTTCGCCGCAGGCTTCGGACTCGGAGGCGAGCTCCCGGTTGCATCGACGCTCGTTTCCGAATCGGTTCCGATCAAAGACAGGGGACGCGTAGTCGTGCTGCTCGAAAGCTTTTGGGCGGGGGGCTGGATTTTATCGGCGCTTATCGCATACTTCGTCATTCCCGAATACGGCTGGAGAACGGCTTTTATGATCGGAGCCGTGCCGGCGTTGTACGCCATTTACTTGAGAACGGCAATAGAGGATTCGCCCAGGTTCACGACGCTGCAAAACACTAGGTTAACGTTCGTCGAGCGGATTACAACCGTATGGTCGGCGAAATACCGGCTGTCGACCGTCACGCTTTGGATCATGTGGTTTACAGTGGTGTTTTCCTATTACGGCATGTTTCTTTGGCTGCCCTCGGTCATGATGATGAAAGGCTTCAGTCTTGTCAAAAGCTTTCAATATGTGCTGATTATCACGCTTGCGCAGCTTCCCGGCTATTTTACGGCAGCATATTTGATCGAGAAAGCGGGCAGAAAATTCGTGCTTGTCGTATACCTGCTTCTGACGGCTGCCAGCGCAATCTGGTTTGGAAACGCGGAGACGGAAGGCGCGCTTATTGCGGCCGGCATATGTTTATCGTTCTTCAATCTGGGGGCATGGGGCGGGATGTACGCTTATACGCCGGAGTTATATCCTACGGCCATTCGCTCCACCGGCGTCGGATTAGCTTCTTCCTTCGGACGGATCGGCGGCGTGCTCGGCCCGTTTATAGTCGGACTGCTGATAGCAAAAGGGGTGTCCGTTACGGCGGTGTTTATGATGTTTTTTATAACGAACGTTGTCGGGGCGCTTGCTGTCTTGGTATTTGGCAAGGAAACGAAGGGGACGGATCCGGATGCCGAGTAATACGTTTCATGAAGGGCTCGGGTGTTTTCGCTTGGAACGCGGGTTGTTTTTTAGGACAGTTGAATCGAAGTAATGTGTTCTTCAGTCCTTTCACATTATAAGTTACATAATAATTATTATGTAAACTAACTGTGCGTGAATAATTCCTAACCTATATTTCCATATTAAGGGCATGGAGGTGACGGTATGCGCGGAAAGCTTATGCGGTTTGTACCGTTTATGGCGATTCTCGTACTCGCAGCCTGTTTGCTGCTCCCGACAAAAACATTTTCCTTCGGAGGCGCCACGCTTAAATACGGGGCAAGCGGAGGGGACGTATACGAGCTGCAAGGGCGGCTCAAGTATTTAGGCTATTACAACGGCAATATCGACGGCATTTTCGGGTGGCAAACGTATCAGTCGGTCCGCAATTTTCAATGGAAATTCGGCATGGCGGTGGATGGCATAGCAGGGGCCAAAACGAAGGATATGCTCGTGCGCGCCACAAAAAATTGGAGCGGAGGCACTTCCGGGACCGGCGCGTACAGCGCCCAAGACATGCAGCTGCTGGCGCAGGCGATTTACAGCGAAGCGCGGGGAGAGCCGTACGTCGGACAAGTTGCCGTGGCCGCCGTTATTTTGAACAGGGTGCGAAGTCCGCTGTTCCCGAATACGATTTCGGGCGTCATTTTTCAGCCCGGCGCGTTTACTGCGGTGGCTGACGGGCAGTTTTGGCTCACCCCTAACCAAACGGCGCGAAATGCCGCCAGAGATGCCGTAAACGGCTGGGATCCTTCAGGCTCGGCGCTTTATTACTTCAATCCAAAGACGGCGACATCCGCTTGGATATGGTCCAGACCGCAAATCAAACAGATCGGAAATCATATTTTCACCAAATGAACGGAGGGTTCGCTTAACGGCGGCCCTTTTTTCGGTTAGACCGATGGCGGAGGATGCGCTTTGCTTACTTCCCGCTCCTCTGAGAGTCCGGCTATCCGCTGCAAAGGATCGATTTCCTTGGCTTAACGAGAAGGAATAGGCTATAATGAAAATGCCTTAATCGAACTGGATTTTTAACCGGAAGCAAAGGGGATTAGCGCGTGATTTCGATTCGCAATTTGACGAAGCAGTACGAGTCGGGGCAAGAAGTGCTGAAGCAGATCAGCCTGCAAATTGACGACGGCGATTTCGTGGCGCTGCTCGGCGTAAGCGGCAGCGGCAAGAGCACGATACTTCGCTGCTTGACCATGCAAGAGAAATGGACTAAAGGCCAGCTTATATACAATGGGGAAGACGTTACGGCAATGAATCTTCTGCAGCGCCTCAAGCTTCGCACGGAATGGGCGTATTTGCACGAGAAGCCGCAGCTGAATCCGAATAAATCGGCGCTTAAAAACGTACTTTCCGGAAGATTTTTCGAGACGCCATTATGGCGTAAAATAATCGGGAAGCCTGCGATGGACGAGCATATGCTGGCTATGGATTTGCTTGAGAAGGTGGGCATGCTCGACAAAGCGCATGAACGCGTTTCCAAACTGAGCCATGGCGAGCAGCAGCGCGTTGCGATTGCCAAGGCGCTAGTCAAGGGCGCCAAAATGATCGTAGCGGACGAGCCGGTATCCGGACTGGAGCCGGAATCCGCCATTCAAGTCATGCAAGATTTGAAGCACGTCTGTCAGAAGCAGCAAGTAACGGTCGTATGCAGTCTTCATCAAATCGAATTGGCGGAGCGTTTTGCCACGAGAATATGGGGGCTGTCCCAAGGGAAGATCGTAGTCGACATTCCGGCTAGACGATTGACGATGCGGGAGAAGGATCTTATTTTTTAAAATCTCAGCATGTATATCTAGGATGGCGAAACCACTTATTCTTAATTTCTTTAATTATTAATCACATAAACTATTTATTGAATGCGTGAAGGAGAGCGTGCGGTTATGGTGAACTCATCCAGAGAAAAAGTTTTTGAAACGAGAAGTCTGCATTCCCTAGTAAAGGTGTTTGCCGATGCCGAACTGAACGAAAAGCCGTTCCGGCGCGCTACCGTTCTGCACAATGAAACTTATGCGTTCCAGGTTGCTTATCGGTCGAACGCTATCTATAAAAATATACAAGTTAAAGCTATATCCGAAATTGAGGAAGCGATTGTTGTCAGAGAAGTCGGTCTGGCTCCTTCGGAGTTTCCGATGTATGACGGACATGACGGGGATTTGCTTCGCGAAACGCCCGGATTATTTCCTGATCCTTTGTACCCAATCGGCCCCGACGGCGTTAATGCGCTGCCGAATCAATGGCGTTCGGTATGGGTTTCCGTCGAAGTAAATCCGGAGACGGCTGCAGGCATTCAAACCATTGAAATATGTTTTGCGATAGAGGACGGTACGGTTCTCGGATCGGAAAAGTTCGAGCTGGACGTCGTGCCGATCTCGCTCCCTGAGCAGCGCCTGATCCATACGGAGTGGTTCCATACGGACTGCATCGCGAACTATTACGGCGACGAGGTGTTCAGCGACAAGCACTGGTTCCGCGTCGGGCAATTCGTGCAAACCGCAGCGAAGCACGGGATGAATATGCTGTTGACGCCTCTCTTTACGCCGCCTCTCGATACGGCGGTGGGCGGCGAGCGGCCGACGGTTCAGCTCGTCGATGTGGAGAAAGACGGCGATACTTACCGATTCGGTTTCGACAAGCTGAAGCGATGGATCGGGATGGCGGATGCGGCCGGAATCCGGTATTTCGAATTTTCGCATCTGTTTACGCAATGGGGCGCGGGACACGCACCCAAAATTATGGCGAGCGAGCACGGAGAATATAAGCGCATTTTCGGTTGGGAGACGGATGCGCACGGCGAAGCGTATAAATCGTTTCTTCACCAGTTCTTGCCCGAGCTTGTGTCGTTTATCGACGGCAACGGTCTTCGCGACCGCAGCTATTTCCATGTGTCCGACGAGCCAAGCATGAAGCATCTGGAATCCTACAGAAGCGCGTATGAAACGATCAAGACCCATTTGGAATCGTTCCCGGTCATCGATGCCCTGTCGGATTATGACTTCTATGAGAAGGGGCTAGTCAAAAATCCGATTCCGGCCAACAATCATATCGAACCGTTCCTCGAGAACGACGTTCCGAACTTGTGGACTTATTATTGCTGCGCCCAATATAAACAGGTGGCAAACCGTTTCTTCGCTTTCCCGTCGGTTCGGAACCGCGTGCTAGGACTTCAGCTCTATAAATTCCGGATCGCAGGATTTCTGCATTGGGGATACAATTTCTGGTATTCGCAGTATTCGAAGAAAGAAATCGATCCGTTCCGCGTTACGGACGCCGGCCAAGGGTTTCCTTCCGGTGATGCGTTCCTCGTTTATCCTGGCGAAGAAGGTCCGATCGAATCGCTTCGGATGGAAGTGTTCTACGAAGCGCTGCAGGATTTGCGCGCACTCGAGCTTCTCGAAAGCAGGATCGGACGCGATGCGGTCATCGGCCTAATCGAAGAAGGACTTGAACAGCCGCTTACGTTCAGCGAGTATCCGAGCGATGCCGGATGGCTGCTTGACAAACGCGAACAAATCAACGCTATTTTAGCTAAATCCTTATAATATGCAGCCCGGTATGCCAGGAAAGAAGGAAACGATATGACGACTAGATTGGATAGACTGCAAGTTTACATGGAACAGCATGAACTGGACGCAATATTGATAACGCAGCCCAAGCATGTCTATTATTTGACCGGATTGGCGACCGACCCGCATGAGCGGTTTCTCGGCCTTGTGTTATCGCAAACGAAGGAGCCGGTGCTGGTCGTGCCGGCGCTTGACGAAGAAGCGGCTCGAGTTGCCAAAGGTGTCCGGGAAATCGTGACGCATACCGATACGCAAGATCCTTACGCCATTCTCAAATCGATATTACCGACGAAGATCAGCCGTTTCGGTATCGAGAAGACACATATGACGGTCAGCCGTTTCGAAGCGCTGTCCGCCGCTGCCGGAGCCGAGCAGTACGTCGATATCGACGAGCCTTTGCGCGTTATGCGTCTGATTAAATCGTCCGAAGAAATCGTCAGGATGAGAAATGCGGTGCGAATTATCGAAGATGTGCTGAGAGAAGGGCTGAAGCATGTCAAACCCGGCGTCAAGGAAATCGAGCTCGTCGCTGAGCTGGAGTATCAGATGAAAAAGCTGGGATCGGACGGGCCGTCCTTCGATACGATGGTGCTTGCAGGCGATAAATCCGCTCTTCCGCACGGCAAACCGGATACTCGCGAAGTGCGGAACGGCGAGCTTCTGCTTTTTGATATCGGCGTTTATGCGGACGGCTACGCTTCCGATATTACACGGACGTTCGCCGTGGGCGATATTGGCGAAGAGCTGAAGCGCATTTACAATACGGTGCTTCACGCTAATTTGAAGGCGATCGAAGCGGTTAAACCCGGCGTCGCCTATGCCGATATCGATCGGGCGGCAAGGGAGCATATAGAAACGGCCGGTTACGGTCCTCAGTTCATGCATCGTCTCGGCCACGGACTCGGCTTGGACGTGCACGAATATCCTTCCGTTCACGGTGCGAACCGCGAGAAGCTGCAGGAAGGCTCCGTATTTACGATCGAGCCCGGCATCTATGTGGCAGGACTCGGCGGGGTCAGGATTGAAGACGACGTGCTCGTGACCGCATCCGGCGTCGAAGTGCTCACCTCGTTTCCGAAGGAGCTTACCGTAATCGGCTAGTTATCGCCGGATAAAATCGTTATTAGGTCCGCCGCCTTGATAAGCGATAAGGAGGCGGGCCTTTTGCGTGCAACGGAATGGTTGTTTCGTTTACGGTTCCCAGTTTACGGGTAATGCCGGAGGCTCGAACATGGAAGGCGTAAACGCTTGGTTCGAGCGCGAGCCATGACCCGAATGATCACGGGGATGACAACACTTTTCCCTTAGAGTATGATGGTAATCGAATGAAAGTTAGTCAAGGAGAGAGTCATGCGTCAACTGCCGATTGAACCGGTTTTGCCGGAATTATTACATACGATGCGGACGCGCTCGAACGCGGTGCTCATCGCCCCGCCGGGCGCCGGCAAAACGACGAGGGTGCCGCTCGCGCTGTTGGACGAGCCTTGGACGTTAGGCCGCAAAATCGTCATGCTGGAGCCGCGGCGTCTTGCTGCCCGGTCGGCTGCCCGCTTTATGGCGAGCTCTCTGGGTGAAGAGGTCGGGGAGACCGTGGGTTACCGTGTGAGAATGGATACACGCATCAGCAGCCGGACCCGTATTGAAGTCGTAACGGAAGGCGTGTTGACGAGACTGCTGCAAGAGGATATGTCGCTGGACGGTACGGCGGTTGTCATATTCGACGAATTCCATGAACGCAGTTTGCAGGCGGATCTTGGGTTATCGCTATGCTTGCAGAGCCAAGCCGTATTCAGGGAAGATTTGAAGCTGCTTGTCATGTCGGCTACGCTCGATGCGGAGCCGGTAGCGGGTATACTGGGTGACGCGCCGATAGTTCTCAGCGAAGGAAAATCATACCCCGTTGAAACGCGTTATTTGAACCGAAGCGTTGAGGGGCGTCTCGAGCCGGCTGTCGTTCGGGCCGTTTTGGAGGCGCAGCGCAGCGAGCAAGGGGATATGCTCGTTTTTTTGCCGGGGACGGGAGAAATTCGACGCGTTGAGGCGCAGCTTGCAGAACATTCCCTAGGTAAGGACGTAAGCGTTATGCCGCTTTACGGTAATTTACCGCAGGCGGCACAAGATTTGGCGATTGCGCCATGTCGGGAGGGACAGCGCAAAATCGTGCTCTCCACATCGATTGCGGAAACGAGCTTGACGGTCGACGGCGTCCGCATCGTGATCGATAGCGGGTACAGCCGTGTCCCTAAGTTTTCCCCGAAAACCGGCATGACCCGTCTTGAAACCGTTCCGGTTTCGATTGCGTCCGCTGATCAGCGAAGAGGCCGCGCAGGCCGGCAAATGCCAGGCGTCTGCTACCGTTTGTGGACGGAACGCGATGAGGGCAAGCTTGCATTTCGCAGCGTTCCGGAAATCATCGAAGCGGATTTGGCTCCGCTTGTGCTTGAGCTGGCCGCGTGGGGAGCGGCAGATCCAATGGAGCTGCAGTGGCTCGACCCGCCGCCGGCTGCCGCATATGCGCAGGCGCGCCAACTGCTTCGCCAGCTCGGCGCTTTGCAGGAAAACGGAACGATAACGCAGCATGGCCGAAGGATGGCTGCAATCGGCACGCATCCCCGGCTGGCCCATATGATTTTGCAAGCCATTCCGCTCAAGCTTGGCGGATTGGCATGCGAGCTGGCGGCGCTGTTGAACGAACGGGATATGCTGAACGCTCAATCCCAGCAAGCCCCTGCCGCCGATTTGCGCCTGCGCGTTGAAGCGCTGCGCGAAGCGATCCGAACGAAGTGGACGGAGCCTCATTATAAGGAAGGTCACCGGGTCGATATGTCCGTTTGCAGAAGAGCGGCAGCCGAAGCGGAGCAGTTGAAGCGTCAATTCGGTATTGCCGGCGAGAAGGGCGGAGACCCGGAAGCATGCGGTTTTCTTCTGGCTTATGCTTTCCCGGACAGAATAGCCGGCCGGAAGGAAAATGGGCGGTTCTTACTGCGAAGCGGCAGAGGTGCGGTTTTTGCGGACGCGCAGCCGTTATCGTCAGAGCCTTATGTCGTTGCCGCAGAGCTATCGGATTTCGGCGCGGATAGCCGTATTTATTTGGCTGCACCGATTCAAGCCGATGAGCTGATGCGTTATGCCGGCGATCAAATTGACGAGACGAAGCTTATTTTCTGGGATCGTCAATCGAGAACGGTTCGGGCGCGCGTACGGAAATCGATTGGGGCCATCGTATTGTCGGAGGCGGCATATCCCAATCCGAGCCAGGAAGAAGTTGCGTTAGCGCTGTTGAACGGCATCAGAACGGAAGGGATCGGCATGCTGTCCTGGACGAAGGCGGCCCGGCAGCTTCAGCAGCGAATGATGTTTATGCACAAGCTGGAGCCGGGGAATTGGCCGGACGTATCCGACACGCACCTCGCTGATGAACTTGAGGACTGGCTGCTTCCGCATTTGTACGGACTGCGAAACGGCGAAGATCTGAAACGGCTGCATGTCGCTGATCTGCTGGAAGCGCTTCTGCCGTGGAGTAAACGCCGCGAGCTCGAAGAGCTAGTGCCTACGCACATCGTCGTCCCAAGCGGCTCGCGTATACCGATCGATTATGGGGATCCGGGCGCCCCTGTTTTGGCCGTAAGACTGCAGGAGATGTTCGGATTAAGCGAAACGCCCGCCATCGGCCGCGGACGCGTGCCGTTGACCGTGCATCTTCTTTCACCGGCGCATCGCCCCGTCCAGGTTACGCGCGATTTGGCCAGCTTCTGGAGAGAGGCGTATTTTGAAGTCAAAAAAGATTTGAAGGGCCGCTATCCCAAACATTATTGGCCCGACGATCCGACTGCGGCCATCCCGACTAATCGTACGCGCCCGCGGAGCTAGCGAAAAATCCGGCGGACGGAAGATAACCGTGTAAGGCAAAGCTTTTGAGGGATACTACATGTATACGTTAATAAGGAACGTTCTACATAACGTGCATGCTTATCCGTGAACGATCGGAGGATATTGATGAATACGAGAAACATTGCCGGATTTTCATTGGCTTTTATGGGAATCGGCTTTATCGCAACGTTATTTTTACCCGATAGTCTATATACGACCTTACTGCAAGGCGGCTTCGAGGCCGGACTGGTCGGCGGGATCGCGGATTGGTTCGCCGTTACCGCTTTGTTTCGACATCCGCTTGGCATTCCAATCCCGCATACTTCTTTGCTGCTCAAGAATCGGGGGAAAATCGTCAACTCGCTTATTTCCGCTATGGAAAACGAGCTTTTGAACAAAGAGAGCATCACGCAAAAGCTGAGCAAAATGAATCTGTTCCAAATCATATCTTCGGCTCTAGCAAAGCTTGTTCTGAAAAAAAACGTTCGCAAAAAAACACTGTCTTTCCTGCAAACGGCGCTTAACCAGCTTCCATTGGAACGTTTGGCGCCCGTAATCCATGCTTATCTTATCCGTTACTTTGAAAACAAGGACATTCAGCCGATCGTCCAGTCCGTCCTTCATACCGCAACCCGCGAAGGGTGGGATGAAAAAGCGCTTGATAAAGCGTTGGAGCTGGGCCGGGATTGGGCTGCCAAAAGAGAAACGGAGATTATGCTCGGCAAAATTGCATACGGGAAGCTTAACGAACTGCAGGTAGGCGGGTTGATGGGCTTTGCCGTGCAAGCATTCATCGGATTTATGAATGAGGAAAAGCTTGGCGGCATGATTCAAGGCATGCTCATATCGGGCTTGCGCGAGCTCCGGCATCCGGACAATCCGTATCGAAACCAGCTTCTGTTTGAATTGAACAATCAGGCGGAGCGCTTGGCGAATGACGAAGCCGTCATATCCAAGCTTAAAGGGTGGCTTGAAACGAAAGCGGGGAGCGCACAAACCGAAGCGTTCATCTTGGACCGTCTGCAGGACATTCGCGAAGCGATCATTGCCAAGCTGGCCGAAGACGAACGGAAAGGCGGGCGCTTCGTCATTCAAGCGTTTCGTTTTGGCGTCAATAAAATGAAAACGATGCCCGAGCTGACTGAGCAGTGGGAAACCGGCTTGCGCGTATTTTTGGTCGATCTTGTCGAGAAAAATCATTTCCGTATCGGCGTGCTTGTCAGAGACAATCTCGATAAGCTGGACGATCAAACGCTAGTCCAAATGCTGGAACAAAAAATCGGCGGCGATCTGCAATGGATCCGCGTCAACGGCGCGCTCTGCGGGTTTCTGGTCGGTCTCGTACTCTCGTTATTTCATCTGTAAGCAAACTGAAAATGCCGAATTGGAAGACTTTGCGTCATGATATCGCCTAGATCCCGTGCTACAATTGTTCGAGTCAGAGGGAGTCGCCGTTAGGCAGGCTTTCGAAGACAAAAAAAACAGTAGGCCGAAGCTTCGCAGAAGCGCGGGGGAACCCTATCGTTACCGGGGTGAAGCCACGATTATGTGGCCGGGTGTTTACTCTTTGACCCGAATCCGTCAGCTAACCTCGCAGGCCGGGAAAAGGAGAACATTATATCATGATGCAACGCTTCAAGAAAGTCGCTATGACAGGTATTCTCGTATTGGGTCCGATCGTCGGTGCCGGAGCGGCTTCCGCAGCTCCATGCAATATTACGGATATCATTTCTCAGCCTAATGCAGGCCAGCAATACGGCATCGATTTGTCAAAATTGCTTCAAGGAAATCAGCAGTACGGCAACATGAACCTGAACGACCTTATTGCAAAGCTGGGCGTTAAGGCGCCGGACAACACAGGTAAACCGAGCACGGGCGGAAACGCCGGATCGGGATCGGCCGGCAGCGGCGCAGGTACAGGATCGCAAACAGGCGGCAATGCAGGCAACGCAGGAGGCTCGCAAGCGGGCTCCGGCACGAACGCTTCGCAATCCGCTTACGCTAGCCAAGTTGTCGATCTAGTCAATCAAGAGCGCGCCAAATCAGGACTGAAGCCGCTCGCGAGCGATAGCGCTTTGGCAGCAATGGCCATGGACAAAGCGAAGGACATGTATACGAAAAACTACTTTGATCATAATTCTCCGACATACGGCTCGCCGTTCGATATGATGAGATCTTACGGCATTAACTACTCGTATGCAGGCGAAAACATCGCCAAAGGACAACGTTCGCCGCAGGATGTTATGAATGCATGGATGAACAGCGCCGGGCACCGTCAAAACATTATGAGCCCTAACTTTACGAAAATCGGCGTCGCTTATTACAACGGCGTATGGGTACAAGAATTTATCGCGAACTAATGCTTAGGATCCCCTTTACAGCATCGCATTATTCGGAACGAAAAACGCAGTCATCGACCATCGGTCGAGGCTGCGTTTTTTTGTTGTCTTTATACAAGGCTCAGCCAGAATTTATATGTTTCACAATTACTTAAGCCTGATATTTCATCGGTAAACGCGTCTGTCCTTAAGGACGGCGAAGCCGTTTATCCTTGCATCGGAGGTTTGCCGTTCCGGGTATTTCATTTTTGGCGTAAATAAAAATTTGCAGGGAAGGTGTAACCTTTTGACGATTTCGGACGAATAATAAGTAGTTAGGAAGAAGGGAGGGACAAGATGGACGAAGAACAGCAATGGATAAAGCTGTTTTTGCAAGGCGACGACGCGGGCTTCGAACATCTTGTTCTGAAATATCGCCAAAGCGCGATTTCGTTCGGGCAGCAATTCGTCAAGGATTATTACATCGCCGAGGATATCGCGCAGGAATCCTTCGCCGAGATTTACGTACACCGCGCGCGGTTTAATCCGGCCTATAAGTTTAAGCCGTATCTGTATACCGTTATCCGCAACAAATGCGTGGATTACGCCCGTAAACATGCCCGCTTCAAACATGTGGAGCTGGAAAGCGAAATTGTCGCAACCCGCTCCGCTGAGGAAGCCGTCCTGCAGCAGGAGAAGCGGACGTTTCTGCAGGACAAGCTTTTGATGCTCAAAGAGGATTACCGAACGGCGATACATCTGATCGATCTCGAACAATTTTCCTATAAGGAAGCGGCCGACGTCATGGGAAAAAACGTTATGCAGATGAAAATCCTCATTTACCGCGCCCGGCAAAAAATGAAGCGATATTTGGAACAGGAGGGATAAGCGATGGAGCATTCGTCTTCACGATCGGGAGAGCAAGCGGCAGCGAACCATAACCTTCATACGATGACGGAAGCGCACGCCGAACATGAGCAGCGGTTTCTAAAAGGCGTTTACGCAAAGGCGGCTATCTTGGAAAAGGAGCTGGCGGAGCGGGAAAGGGTGGGGGAGTACGAGAAAAAACGCCGTCAATCCGCATGGGCATTTGCCGGCATGCTGTTGGGCTTGCTGATCCTTACCGTGCTCGTCCTTATCGCATCCGATTTCTCGATCGGCGCGGTATTCGGATTATCCGTCCTATGGATGAGCGCCGCCGCTATGCATGAGCATGCCCGGTTGAAGCCAGGCTCGAAATTGGGGCTGCTCGGCAAAATGTTTCGTCCGGCGCGATGATCAGTTAAAGCTGCATATATGTAAGAAAATCAATGGGAAGGCGGTGTTCAAAAAATGGAAATTGTTATTCAACAATTAACCAAATCGTTCGGCGCCAAAAAAGCGCTGGATGCCGTTAATTTGCATATTCGCGAAGGGATGTTCGGACTGCTGGGACCGAATGGCGCAGGCAAAACAAGCTTGATGCGCATCATGGCCACATTATTGCCTAAGAGTGCCGGACATGTCCAAATCTGCGGCGTTCCGATCGAGGAAAAGATGAAAATTCGCGGAATGGTCGGTTATTTGCCGCAAGATTTTTCCGTCTACCCGTCGTTTTCGGTTGCCGAAGCGATGGATTATCTCGCAATATTGTCCGGGATGAGCGATCGCAAAGCGCGCATAGAGAAAATCGATTTTTTGCTGGATAAAGTCAACTTGACGCCGCAGCGTAAAACGAAAATCCGCGCGTTATCGGGCGGCATGAAACGAAGACTCGGCATCGCGCAAGCGATTCTTCACGATCCGCGCGTGTTGATCGTCGATGAGCCGACAGCGGGACTCGATCCCGAGGAACGGATCCGCTTCCGTAATTTGCTGCGCGATTTTTCGGAGGGAAGAATCGTTATTCTTTCGACGCACATAGTGGAGGATATCGAATTTACATGCGAAAGCCTGGCTGTGCTTAAACGCGGACAGCTGCTTTACGAGGGAAAGGTGAAAGGTTTGCTGGATCATGCCCAAGGCCGCGTATGGACGGTTACGATCGGACGCAGCCAGCTTGACGAGGTGCGCGCCGTATATCCGATTCTATCGACCGTTTCGGAAGGCGAAGGAATTCGCATCCGCTTGCTCAGCGATGAACGGCCTTTCACGCACGCGCAACCAATCGAGCCTTCGATCGAGGATGCGTACATGAAGCTGATGGGGGGAGGCGCATGAGGATGTTTTTCCCGCTCCTTCGCAAAGAATTGAAATATCAGTTCACGAATGTAACCTATTATATATTTCTGGCAGTTATCATTATGTTTTACGTTACCCAGTTCGATCCGCCCCGTTCCATAACCGATTTGAAGCCGCGTTCCCCGGAGAGCTCGCAAAGCCAGCCTATCTATTACGGGCAAAAGCCGATTACCGATCCGTATGACGAAATGGTGGAGATAGCTTGGCAGCTTGAGCGCGACTATAACGCGGGCGAAGTGATGAAGAGCATTTTGTTTTTCAACAAATTCATTAAACTGGACGAGGGACAAAAAGCCGCGATCCGAAGCGTAAGCGAGGCCATGCTCCCGCAAGGTTTGCCCTCCCGAACGGCGATGGATGATACGCGGATCGAATTTGCCGTAACGTATGACGACTACTTGCGTCTGGTGCGCGATTTGGATAAGAAGCTTGGAGGCTCAACGGTATACGGCGATAAAATGCGGCCATCCATACTCCACAAGCCGATGACCTATGAAGAAGCGATGCAGGATTATCATGATGTGGTGGACAAGGATAAAGTGACGAACGCAGGGGGGAGGCTGTTCGCCGATTATATGGGGATTACGGCAGGGTTTTTCCCTGTATTCCTATCCGCCTTTATGCTCGCCAGGGATCGCCGCAGCAATATGCAGGAGCTTATTTACAGCAGGAAGTTCGCTTCGCTCAGCTATATACTGCCTAAATATACGGCGTTATGCTTGGCGCTGCTGCTGGGGTATTTAGCGCTTGCCACGCATGCGACATTCGCTTTTTCCGGAATCGCGGCATCCGAAAATTTGCAAATCGATTATTTGGCCTTTTATAAGCACGCTTTATTTTGGCTGCTTCCCACGATTATGACGACCGTCGCTTTAGGTATGCTGGTTTCCGTTATCGTGAGATATGCGATCGTGGCGATTCCCGTGCAATTTGTTTTGTGGATGAGCTCGATGATGCCTCTGGAAGGCGAGTACGGCTTGTCGAAATATGTGATCCGGTACAACACGTTCGGAGGGCATGCGAACTATGCAAGGTGGAGCGACGAGATTATGACCAACCGGATCTTTTATTTTGCCGTATCGCTGGGAATCGTGGCGTTAGTCGCCTGGATCTGGGACAGGAAGCGGGGGAATGCCGGTGCAGCGCTTAAGTAGCTCGTTCAACCGGACGTTCATGGTTGTTTACTATAACGCCAAAATAATCGGGTATGTGTCTATACTCGTTGCGGTTGCATGCACCGCTGTCATCAGTACCGTGTTTAACCTCCGGTTTTCGACATATAGCGAGATCGCGCAAGTCGGGGAAATGTATTTATCGCTGCTGGGGATTATTCTGCTTCCTCATCTTTCGATCGTCGAGGATACGGATTACATCCACGAAACGGTATATCCCAGACGTTTCCGTCATGTGTTATCGGTTTTATACCGCCTTCTGTTTACGGCTGCGCTGCTTTGGTTTTTGATCATGTCGGTCGTTATGCTGGCAAAGCTGCAGGGAAGCGAATTTCCTTGGCTGGAAATAACGGGCGGGGTTTGGATATCGGCGATGGGCTTGGGCGCTGCCGGGCTAACGGCGGCAACCTTCAGCAGGAACATTGCGGCCGCGTATATAACGGGTTTCCTGTATTACGTGCTGGAATTGTTCACGAAGGGCAAATATACGGGAGATTTATACTTGTTCAGCCTGCTTCGCGGCCAATTCGAGCAAGGCAAGTGGGGGATGGCGGGTATTATCGCAGTCGTGCTGGCCGTTAATTTAGTTTATGTTTGGCGCAAAAGCTAGGAAAGAAAAAAACGAATCGCGGCAAAAGTTTTTTGCAGCGATTCGTTTTTTGTTGTATCCGTCATCGCGATTATATGGAACGCTGCTTTTTCAAAGCCAAAATATTCAACAGCGCGAAAGCGGCCGAAAATCCGATCAGCACATAAATATCGAGTTGAATGTCGCCGAAGCTTTCCCCGCGAATCATAATACCGCGCATGGCATCGGCGCCGTAAAACAGCGGCATGATGTAACTCAGCTTTTGCAGCCAGGGGTCCATCGATTCCAAATTGAACAACCCGGAGAAAAAAACTTGCGGAACGATTACGATCGGAATGAATTGAATGATTTGGAACTCGCTGCTTGCAAAAGTCGATAAAAGCGTGCCGAGCGTAAGCGCCGTCAAGGTCAACAGCAAATTGACAAGCAGCACAAGCCAGATCGAGCCGGTCATATATAAACCGAGAACGCCGATCGAATACCACGCGATAAGCGCCGCTTGCAGCAGCGTAAACACGCCGAAGCCGAGCAAGTAGCCGGCAACGATTTCTTGGCGCCGAATGGGTGTGGCCAGCAAACGTTCCAGCGTTCCTGTCGTCCGTTCGCGCAGGAAGGCGACGCCTGCCAGCATGAAAACGAAAAAAAACGAGAAGAAACCGATCAGAACCGGGCCGAAGGAATCGAAGGATGACATGTCATCCTTGCCGTGTAAATACGAGATGCTCGGTTGTACCGCTGCCGTTTCGGCTTGAATGCTTTTCTGCAGCAAAAGCATGACCGCCTTGCTGATCGTCGGGTCGCTGCCCTCTAGACGGATCGATGGCTTCCCATTGTCGATCGAGATAACGGCATCCAGCTCGCCGTTCGCGAGCGCTTTTTCGGCTTGCTCCTTATCTGTGAACATCGTGACGTCGGCATCGGCATTCTCGAGCCGTTCCGTCAGCTGTTGCGGGAGGCTTACGGCCCCGATATCCGGCTTTATCGCTTGGCCGTTAAACACGAAGTTCAACAGCGTCATAATAAGCAGAGGCGCCAAAAAAATAAGCGCGAGCGTCCGTTTATCCCGAATGAACTGCTGAATAATGCGTAATGCGAGCGCGCGAACTCTCATGCCGGACCGCCTCCTCCGAGTACGATGAATGCATCCTCGATCGTAGCCGTACCGCTCTTGAGCTTCAAAGCCGCCGGCGAATCGACCGCCGTCAAATGACCGTCCCGGATCAAGCCGATCCGATCGCATTTGTCAGCTTCATCCATGACGTGGGTCGTTAAAATAATTGTCGTGCCGCGATCCCGCATCGCAAGAAGCTCCTTCCAAATCGATTGGCGCAGCACCGGGTCGATCCCGACCGTCGGCTCATCCAGCACTAGCAGCTCGGGCTCGTGAAGCAAGGAAATAGCGAGAGAGAGCCGCCGTTTCATACCGCCGGAATAAGCGGCAACCGGCTTATCCAAATGATCGAGCAGGTCGACGATCGCCATGGAAGCTTCGATTCGCCGATTTCGATCGGATCCGGAAAGTCCGTACAAGGATGCAAAAAACTGCAGGTTTTGCTTGGCGGTCAGCTCATTGTATAACGCGTCGGATTGAGCCATGTAACCGAAACGCTGGAGCATGGCTAGCTTCGGCATCTGTTCGCCCAGCAAGCGGACGCTGCCTCCGTCGGCCCGATCTATCCCGGTTATAAGCTTGATAAGCGTCGTTTTGCCGGAGCCGGAAGGGCCGAGCAATCCGAATAATTCGCCATGCTCCACATTCAGCGTGATGTCTTTAAGCACAGTTCGGTTTCCGAATGCCCGCGTGACGCTTTGAAGCTCGACCGCCGGAGAATGCAAGGGCGGAGAGGGGGATTGCGTATGGGAAGTGAACATGATTGCACGCTCCTTCGGTATAAAAATGAGTGATTACTCACAACTATAAATCGATTATACTGATCGATCGTTACGCTTGTAAAGCGAACAACGAAATAGAAAGGGGAACATAATATACTTTATTATAAATATAAGGAATTTATATGTTTCACGTATCAAGTGCTTATATTCAACGGTAAACGCGACGACGAAAGCTTGACATGAACGATCACAAAGCCTAATGTTTGAGATGCGTACATACAAAGATCAGATCAGGATTCCGGGATTCAACAAATCATGCTGTGGAGGCTGAGAAAATGGACATTTTTAATATTGCCGTTCGAACGATTCAAGGAGAAACGGTCAGCTTGGAGTCCTATAAAGGGAAGGTTCTGCTTATCGTCAACACGGCGAGCAAGTGCGGATACACGCCGCAATACGAGGCGCTGCAAGGGCTTTATGAGAAATATAAGGAAAAAGGGTTGGTTGTTCTGGGTTTTCCGTGCAACCAATTCGGTGGCCAGGAGCCCGGAACGAATGATGAGGTGGACGCTTTCTGTAAGGTCAACTACGGCGTAAGCTTCCCTTTATTCGAGAAAGTGGAAGTGAAGGGGGACGGCAAGCATCCGTTATTCGCCTTCTTGACGGAAGAGGCGCCGTTCGAAGGCTTCGACCAGAACGATCCGGGCGGCCGGCGTTTTCAAGCGATGTTCGAGGAGCATATGCCGGAGCAGCTGCAAAATAACGAGATCAAGTGGAACTTCACGAAATTTCTCGTCAGCCGGGACGGGAATTCGGTAGGGCGGTATGAGCCGATCGTATCCCCGAGCGCCATGGAAGCCGATATCGAAGCTTTGCTATAGCATAAACGGAGGGGTTGCCCGATAGAGGGCAGCCCTTTTATTTGTTTAGCAGAAAGTATCATGGAAGCAGCTCTATTCCTCGGTAAAAGCGCCAGTCCCAGCTTATGCTTACGAAGTCGCTTTCTTCGAAAGCGTTTAGGACGGCGATGCCGTATATCCTTATGTCCGCCGCCGGCGAAGCTGCATCAGGAAATCGAACGGATCGGCAAATCTTCCGGACGCATCGCTTGCAGCTGCTTTTCGTAGAGCTCGCGGTATAGTCCTTCCTGCAGCAGCAGCTGTTCATGCGTTCCCCACTCGACGATGCGGCCGTTGTCCATGACCAGAATCAAATCGGCCCGAACGACGGTGGCAAGACGATGGGCGATAACGAAAGTGGTGCGGTTCTGCATCAGATTGTCGAGCGCCTCGGTGACGATCGCTTCGGACTCCGCGTCAAGCGCCGATGTCGCTTCGTCCAAAATGAGAATTTTCGGATCTTTAAGCAGCGCGCGGGCGATAGCCAGACGCTGCTTTTGTCCGCCCGAAAGGCGCAGGCCGCGCTCGCCGAGCACGGTTTCGTAGCCTTTTTCCCACTTGACGATAAAGTCGTGCGCGTTCGCCGCAATGGCCGCTCGGACGACTTCTTCCATCGTTGCTTCGGGACGCCCGTAAACGATATTGTCGAAGACGGTGCCGGAGAACAAAATATTGTCCTGCAGCACGACGGCGATTTGTTTGCGGAGCTCGTGAATGTCGTATTCTTGAATATTTTTGCCGTCCAAATACAAGGTGCCGCGGTCGGCGTCATAAAAGCGGGGGATGAAATTGATCAGCGTCGATTTGCCCGACCCGCTTGGGCCCACCAGAGCGACAACCTGGCCGGGTTTGGCGTGAAAGCTGATGTTTTTGAGCGCTCTGCGTTTCTCGACGACCGTCGGCAGCGGCGGGGATTTCGTTTTGGGAGGCAGCCAGTAGAATGCTTTCGGCGGCTTTTGCCGTTCGACAAGGTCGGGATCGTAACCGATATTATCATTGCGCGGGACGGGCAGCTCGGTTTCGTAGCTGAAGGAAACGTTTTTGAACCGGATGTCGCCCCCGCACGCGTTCAGCGGCAGCGGATTGTCCGCGTTTTTGACCTCAGGAGCCGTGTCGAGCAGCTCGAAAATGCGTTCGATGTTCGTCAGCGCATTTTGGATCGTTACATTCACGTCGGCGAAGCGCTGAATAGGGCCGTACAGCTGCCCCAAATAAGCGTGAAAAGCGACAAGGGCGCCAATCGTCAGGTGACCGTTCAGCACGAGCGTACCGCCGATTGCCCAAGTGATAAGCGTGCCGGAATACCCGACGAACTCGCTGATCCGGCCGAGCGTATTCGATAAAAGCTGCGCCGCCAGCGAATGATGAATGTGACGCTTGGCTTGTTTGTCGAACCGATCCAGCTCCGACTTCTCCCCGTTGAACGACTGCACGATTTTCATGGCGGATATACGTTCGACCAGAACGCCGGATATGCGCTCCATTTGCCGCTGGACGGCTCGGGATGCATAGCGGATTCGGATGTTCAGATTCGTGAAGGTCAAATAATAGATCGGCAAAATCCAAAGCGACAGCAGAGCGAGCTTCCAGTTCAACGAAAACATGAAGACAGCCGCGAACACGATCATCATCATATCGAAAACGATGTTGATCACGGTCGTGCCTACAAGGTTTTGGGCGCCGTTCACGTCATTGATCACCCTGGATAAAATTCCGCCTACCTGCTGATTATCGTAAAACCGCTGCGACAGCTTCTGGATGTGCTCATACAATTGCCTCCGAATACCGGCCACCATCCGGCTTCCCAAACGGGCGGTAAGATGATTCCGGATGAAGGTGACGACGACGCTCATTGCGTATATGGAGCCGAAAATGACAAGGACTCGCTTCAAAGTCCAACCGGAACCGTTTTGCCCGAGCACGTCGTCGATCAGAATCTTCGTCAGCCAGGGAGTAGCCAGAGGGACGACGAACTGCAGCAAACCAAGCCCGATAACGGCGAATAAATAATGGCGATAGGGCTTTACAAACTGCAGGTAGCGCCTGATGAGCTTTTTTCTCTTCATCCCATCCTCCGGACTTTCTTGCTTGGTCATGAAATCTCCTCCCCGCATATGCAAGCTCCGAAAAAACATCTTTACAAAAACTTCAGTTATCTTTATGATTAAATTAACTTAAAATGGAACACGAAGCAAGTTCTTCTTTTACAGGACTTGTTAATCCGCACGCTGGACGCAGAACCTGCCCTCGGCAGATGCTTCGGGAGTGCTAACTAGGAGGGGCATATGCTCTTAACATTCGACAAGCTGTGGAAAAGAATCGCGCAATTGGAAAAATATCGTTACGTAGATTTTCGCGAGCTGCCCTCTTACCGCATGTGGATCGACAGGGAAGCGGAAATCGGGGCGATGCCTCCCGAGCATGCCGAATGGGAAACTCTGTCTGTAGGCGACAGATGGAGAGGCTACGATCTGACGGCATGGCTGAGCGTTCAGGCGGAAATTCCGCACGAATGGAGCGGAAGAACGGTTGTCGGCTTGTTCGACTTCGGGAAAACCGGCGCCGGTCACAATTCGGGCTTCGAATCCTTGCTTTATGTAAACGGCGAACCTTACCAAGGCGTCGGCAGCAATCATAAGGAAGTCTTCTTCCCGGAATCGTTCGCCGGTCAAAGCATAAACCTGCTGTTCAAAGTATGGAGCGGACTCAACGGAGAGGAAGGAACGAAGACCGAGCTGGAGCATCGGATCGCGATGTCCGCCTTGGCCGTCCTCGAAACGGAAACCGACGATTTGTACTATTCGGCGCTGGCCGTCGGGCAAACGATCAGGGTGTTGAGCGAGAACAGTTGGGAGAAGCAAGCATTAATGAAAGCGCTTGATCGTGCGATCGTATTGCTCGATTGGCGCGTTCCCGGCGACGAAGCCTTCTATGCAAGCGTTCGGGAAGCGAACCGGAAGCTGAAGGAAGAGCTGGACGCCTTGCCTAAATTCCAGCCGGTTACCGTGCGATGCATCGGCCATACGCATATCGACGTAGCTTGGCTGTGGCGGCTAAGACATACCCGGGAGAAAGCGGCGAGGTCGTTCTCGACGGTTCTCCGCCTGATGGAGCAATTTCCGGAATACGTCTTCCTGCAGACGCAGCCTCAGCTTTACGAATATATCGAGCATGATTACCCGGATATTTTCGCCAAAATCAAAGAACGGGTGCAAGAGGGACGTTGGGAAGCCGGCGGCGCCATGTGGCTGGAATCGGACTGCAACATTCCTTCCGGCGAATCGCTCGTCCGTCAATTGCTTTATGGCATGCGGTATTTCGAGAAAACGTTCGGCGTCAGCTGCGAATATTTGTGGCTGCCCGACGTGTTCGGCTACAGCTGGGCGCTGCCGCAAATTTTGCAGAAGAGCGGCCTGCGCCACTTCATGACGACGAAAATCAGCTGGAACGTTTACAACCGGTTCCCGCACGATACCTTTCACTGGCGCGGCATCGACGGCACGGAAATTTTGACGCACTATATTACGACGCCGGATCCGGATCTGCCGGACGGCACGTTCACCCGTTTCTATACGTACAACGGGCAGGTCGTACCGGCTACGTTGGCGGGGATCTGGAACAATTACCGCAACAAGGAGATCAACGACTCCGAGCTGCTGCTGTCTTACGGCTGGGGAGACGGCGGCGGCGGTCCGACCCGGACGATGCTGGAGCTGCGCAGGCGGCTCGAAAATATGCCGGGTTTGCCGAAAGCGACGACAGGGCGCGCGGACGAGTTTTTCCGCAAGCTCGAAGAGACCGTCTCCGCGACGGACCGTTACGTGCATCGCTGGGACGGCGAGCTGTACCTGGAGCTCCACCGAGGCACTTACACTTCGCAAGGCTATGTGAAGAAGATGAACCGGCACATGGAGTTTCTGCTGCGGGACGCAGAGATCGCTTCAATCTTCGGAAGTCCGCTGGCGGGTTACGCCTCTTACCCGCAGGACCGGCTGTACGAGAGCTGGAAGATTGTGCTGCGCAACCAGTTCCACGATATATTGCCGGGTTCTTCGATTACTGCGGTATACGAGGATTGCCGCACGGAATATGCGGAAGCCGAAGGGCTGGCGCAGTCCGCGCTGACGGACGGCTTGACCCGGCTCGCCACGCTCGTCGATGCGGACGGTCCCGGCTGGCTCGTATTCAATTCGCTGCCATGGACCCGCAGCGAGCTCGTTCAGCTCCCTTGGGAAGCGCGGTTCACGGGGAAACGGTGGCGGGATGCGGCAGGAAATATTTTGCAGGCTGAACGCATTAGCGGCTTTGCGGACGGCGACCGGGTTCAAATACTGGCGACCGGCATTCCTTCGATGGGATATACGACCATTCGGATGGAAGAGGGCGACGGCATGGCAACGCCTGCCGTTCCCGCCGTCATTTTCGGAGAACGTAATGCGTCTACGCCTTTCTACGAAATCGAGTGGAACGAGACCGGGCAAATGACCAGGCTTTATGACAAGCGGTCCGGACGCGAAATCATCGCCGAAGGGGAAACGGCCAACCGCTTCGATGTGCACGAGGATAAGCCGGTCAACCATGACAACTGGGAAATCGACATTTTCTATTACGAGAAAGTGCGGCATGTGACGGATCTTCGTTCGATGGAGGTCATTGAGAACGGGCCGCTGCGGGCTGTCGTCAGCTTTGAGTGGGCGTATGGGAATACGAAAATCCGTCAGGACATGATTCTTTACGTCTTTGATCCGCGCATCGAATTCTCCACTTGGGTCGACTGGCAGGAGCGGGAAACGCTGCTGAAGGTTGCCTTTCCGGTGCGTGTCCGGGCGACGTCGGCTACTTTTGAAATTCAATTCGGCCACGTACAACGTCCGACGCATTGGAATACGAGCTGGGACTACGCACGGTTCGAAACATGCGCCCACAAGTGGGTGGATTTGTCCGAGCGGGGCTGCGGAGTCAGCCTGATGAACGACTGCAAGTACGGCCACGACATCCGGGATAACGTCATGAGGGTTACGCTGCTCAAGTCCTCCAACAAGCCGGATCCCGAATGCGACAAGGGCGAACACAGATTTACGTACGCGCTGCTCCCTCATGAAGGCGATTGGTTTGCGGCAGGGACTGCGGAGCAGGCACATCGCCTCAATGCGCCCGTTAGAACGGCGGCGTTGTCCGAGGCGGCAAATCCGGCATCCGGTTCGCTTCCGGCGGCTCTAAGCATGATCGGCGTAAGCGGAGATCATGTAATGATCGATACGGTCAAGAAAGCGGAGGATTCCGACGACTGGATCGTGCGCTGTTACGAATACGCCGGCA
The DNA here is from genome assembly GCF_003285015.1 of Paenibacillus contaminans. GTDB lineage: Bacteria > Bacillota > Bacilli > Paenibacillales > NBRC-103111 > Paenibacillus_V > Paenibacillus_V contaminans. The sequence goes on from NZ_QMFB01000007.1 coordinate 151,704, forward strand.
AGCGGGGGGAAGTTTCGTTCGCCGTCCACTACAGCATCGGCAGGGTGGAAGAAGTCAATCTGGCTGAGCGAGAAGCGGTGCTCGTGCCGCATGACGAGCACGCCTTCCAAGCATTCTTTAAACCGTTCGAACTGAAAACGTTTCGGATCGCGATAAGCGGTATGTAGCTAGCGGTAAAGGGACTAATTGAACTTCACATGCTGCAAGGACCGCCTGATGCGGATGACAAAGGCTGGAAGGGAGAGGCCATTCGATGAAGGAAGAAGTGCTGAATTTATCTTCCGTTCCACAATATAACGGATTGCTCCGCGGCAGAGTAATAGAAATTCTGGACCGCATCGCGAAACTGAGAGTAGGCGTGCTTGGCGACGGTTGTTTGGATATATATTGGCATGCGGACATGAAGGTCAGCGAGCTGTCGCGGGAGACGCCGCATTATAATTTGCCGGTCGTGAGAGAGGTTTTCTCTCCCGGCGCGGCCGGCAACGTAGCGGCCAATTTCATGGAGCTGGGCAGTGCGAAAGTAAGCTTCTGCACCGCAATAGGCAGCGATTGGCGGGGCATGCTGCTGAAGGAATCGCTCCGCGGTCTCGGTATCGACGATTCGTTTGTCGTGACGGATACGGAGCGCGTGACCCCGGCTTACTGCAAAACGATTTTGCACGGCCTTGAGGATGTGCAGCAGGAAGCTCCGCGCATCGATTTTATCAATACGGACGGTCCGTTCGAGCTTCTGCAGAGGCGCCTGGTTGCGCAGCTTGACCTGATGGCTGCGAATGCGGACGTCATCAGCACGACCGACCAGCTGAAGAGCGGCGTTATCGGCCCAACGCTTCGCGATAGGCTGCGTTATTGGGCATCGCAAGGCAAGCGGATCGTCGTCGACAGCAGGGATAACATCGGCAAGTACAAAGGGGTTATCGTGAAACCGAATGAGCTGGAAACGCTCCGGTGGAGCTACGGAAGCCTGAAATACCCTCAACCGACGGACAATGAAATCATCAAAGCCGGCTTTCAACTTGCGAAATTCGCGGAGGCGCCATGCTGCGTCACTTTAGGCGAAAAAGGAGCGCTCTGGTTCGAAAACGGGCAAGTCACGCTCGTGCCGACGATAGCGGTCCAGCCTCCTATCGATATCGTCGGCGCAGGCGACTCGTTCACGGCGGCGTTCCTCGCGGCGCTCGGCACAGGAAGCTCGGGTCCGGAAGCGGCGGCGTTCGCGCATTTGGCCGCAGCGGTGTCCGTCCGTAAGCTGGGAAGGGCGGGGACGGCTTCGCCGCAGGAAATATTGAACCGGTTTGACGAGAATGAATCGCTCAAGCAGACGTCTGAGCCATGCTAAACGTAACGAAATACAAGGATTGGGAGATGATGGCGTGTCAAACCGGGCATCTTTAGTGCCTGCGGATCGGTTTAAGGGCGTTTATGCGTTATTGCTTACTCCGTTTCAGCTAAATAAAGAGATCGACTGGGAAGTATACGACCGTTATGTCGAATGGCAGGTATCTCATCGTCCCCACGGCTTGTTTGCGGTATGCGGAAGCAGCGAAATGGAATATTTGACGCTGCAGGAAAGGCTTACACTTGCCGAACGCGCGGTACGACTTGCGGGGGATATGCCCGTGGTAGCAACCGGAAACGTGCAAAGCGACCCCGCAGAGCATAAAGAGGAATTGCAGCGCATGGCGGAGACGGGCGTTTCCGGCATCGTGCTGATCCCGCCGGGCAGCATGGGGGAAGATCAAAGCCGGCTTGAGGATTATTTCGGCAGATTGGCCGATCTGTCGCCTATCCCGGTCTTTCTTTACGAGTGTCCGCTTGCCTCGCCGCGGTTTGTCGATCCGGATGTATACGGACGGCTTGTAACGCAGCATGGGATTGCCGGTATCAAAGACACGACCTGCACGCCGGAAGGCATTCGAGCGAAAATTGAAAGCGCTACCGGGAGCCTCGTGTTTCAGGCTAACATGCCATACTTGCTGGAAGCTCTGCACAGCGGCGCGCAAGGGATTATGGCAACGATTTCCGCAGCCGCGGCCGACGTTGCGCTGGCATTCTGGCGCGAAGCTGCGAACGGAAACCGGGAAACGGCGGAAAGGCTTCACGAGCTGCTGGTTTTTCTGGACGGCGTTCTCGGCAAAGGATATCCGGCTACGGCCAAACATCTGGCGAAGCTTCGAGGTGTACCGATGAACGAGCTTACGCGCAAAGCGAAAGAGATGAACGACTCCGCCAGACAAGGAATCGCCGTTTGGAAAAGAGCGGCAGACCGTACCCTTGCGGCGCTTTAAGGCAGAAGCGCGAAAGTGAGCCGGTAAAATTAGCGAACAATGAACATGCATTCGCATAACTCTTGCACTATATTTTAATGATTAAGAAATTGCCCACATCGGTTCGTTGGGGGGAAATACATGCTTAAGATGCTTCGCAAATACACGGTATCGATCATTACCGGCGTGCTGCTCGTATCGGTTTTTATATGGTGGAACAATGCACGCGGTTATGACGATACGGTTATGGCCGGCATACCGGAATACGGCGATGTGGATCAGAGATCTATCATTGCGGGCTCCGGAATCGGTGCCAGGCAGGAAACTGCGTACTCCGCTTATTACAAACAAACAAGCGGCAAAGAAGCGCAAGATACGAAAGGGATCCGTATCGCCGTTCCAGGCGCCGGCTTTAAAGCAATTGGCGGGTCAGGCGTTTTCAAGCGCAGCGACCCGGAAGGGATGAAAGGCGACGTGCTCGCCATGACCGCCGAAGGAGATTGGGCCGAGTACGAGATCGATATTGAAAGCGCAGGTTATTATCAGATGGGCATCGCGTATTACGCGCTTCAAGGCAAAGGGGCCTCTATCCAGCGGAGCGTGCAAATCGACGGCGCTTATCCGTTCTCGCAGGCCAAAAGAATGGTGTTCCCCAGAATGTGGAAGGAAGCCGGAACGACCTGGTTCGATACCATGGGCAACGAATTCAATCCGAAGCAGGAAGAGGTCGCCGGATGGCAGTTCCGCGAGTTTCGCGATCCGGAAGCGCGCACGGCCGAACCGTTCCGTTTTTATATGACCAAGGGGAAGCATACGATTCGCATCGGCTATATTCGAGAACCGGCTGCCATTGGCGAATTGAGCGTTTACTCCCCCGTTACTCCGCCAACCTATCAAGAGCTGTTAAAGATGTATCAGGATAAAGGCTATAAGGACGTCCGCGATACGTACATCAAGGTGCAGGCGGAAGAAGCTTCGCTGAAATCCGAAGCTACGCTGCGGAGAGTGGATGAGCGCGATCCGGCTACCGAACCGTTCGATAGAAGCGCCGTCCGGATGAATACGATCGGCGGCGGTGCGTGGCGCGACGGCAGCCAATGGATCGAGTGGGAATTCGAAGTTCCCGAATCCGGCCTGTATAACATAGGAGCCCGGTACTTGGCCAAATGGCTGAATCAGGTTCCGGTGCAGCGGACGATTTACCTCGACGGCTCCATTCCGTTCCGCGAAATGAACAGCGCCGATTTCCCGTTCGACGGGGATTGGCAGGTCGGTGGCCTTGGAAGCAAGGAAGGCGATCCGTACTTATTTTATCTGGATAAAGGCAAGCACCGCCTGCGTATGGAGGTTCAGGTCGGTCAGTTAGGCTCCATCTTCGAATTGATTCAGGACGTTTCCGGCAAAATGTCGTTTTTGAGCCGCGAGGTCATCATGATAACCGGCACGAACCCGGATCCGAACCGCGAATGGGAATTGGAAAACAACATTCCGAATCTCGTGCCCAGACTTCATTTGATGGCGCGCGATCTGGACGACGCCATACAGCGCATTTATAGCTTGGGCGTCAAGAAAGGCAGCACCGAACTCGCATCCATCCTGATGGCTCGAGATCTTCTGATCGATTTGGCCGGCAAAACCGACACCATTCCGAAGCGGATCGACAGCTTTTCCACGACACAAACTTCACTCAGCTCATGGATTACCTCAATGAACAAACAGAAACTGCAGCTCGACTACTTGGTCGTCAAGTCGCCTGACCGGAATTGGCCCGATGCGAATGCCGGCTTCATGACGAAGGTCGGGATCGGCGTTTACGATTTCTTCACCTCTTTCACCAAAGATTACAGAAAAATCGGCTCCACCCGCGAGGAAAACGGCGATACGCTGAAGGTATGGGTAGCCCGCGGCCGCGATTGGGTGCAAATCATTAAACAGATGACGGATGCCGATTTTACGGCCCAGACGGGTATCAACGTCGAGGTCAACATCATTCCCGCCGGCTCGATGAACTTGTTTATGCTGGCGATGACTTCGGGCAAAGGACCCGATGTCGCTCTAGGCGTCGACGCGACAATCCCGAACAATTTCGCACTGCGGGGCGGACTCGTTGATTTGAACGTTTTTCCAGACTATGAGCAAGTTGCGGAGCGCTTCAGGCCGGGCGCGCTTACCCCTTATCGGTTCCAAGGAGGCAATTACGCGCTCCCCGAGAATCAGAACTTCAACATGATGTTTTACCGCAAAGACATAATGGAGGAGCTTGGCATCAAGAAAATTCCCGAGACGTGGCAGGAAGTGATGGATATCATTCCTAAGCTGCAGCAGAACGGGATGGATTTCTACTATCCGCACGATACGGACGGGTCTGCAGCTCAGTTTGCTCCGTTCCTGTTCCAGCGCGGCGGCGAATTTTACCGCGACAATGGCATCTCCGGTTTGGATACGCCGGAAGCGCTAGCCGCAATGAAGATGTGGACCGGCATGTACACGAACTACAAGATCAGCAAGGAATCGAGCTTTTATAACCGGTTTCGTACCGGGGAAATGCCGATCGGTGTAGCCGATTACCAGACTTACATGCAGCTGTCGACCGCCGCTCCCGAATTGACGGGCTGGTGGGAAATGCGGCCGATACCGGGCATTCGCCGCAGCGACGGCGTCATCGACCGTTCGGTCGGCGGAGCCGCGCAAACCGGAGTCATTTTCAGCACGACAAAAAAGCAGGACGACGCATGGGAGTTTTTGAAGTGGTGGACCAGCTCGGCCGTGCAGGAACGATTCGGAAGCGAGCTGGAGGCCATAATCGGCGCCGAAGCCCGCTGGAATACGGCTAACGTGGAAGCGTTGAAAAACCTGCCGTGGCCGAAGGCGGACATCGACGCCATTCTCGAGCAGTGGGACTGGTTCAAGGAACGGGAAATCGTTCCCGGCGACTACTACACATCCAGGTATATCAACAACATTTGGAACGAAATCGTATTAAACGGCAAAAACACGCGGGAAGCGCTGGAGGACGGCGTGAAGGAAATCAACAAGGAAATCCGCAAAAAACGGGATGAATTCGGCTTGGACGACGAGCCGGCTAAGACGACGAAAGGAAAGGGAGGTGACGGCGGATGAGTGAAGCAGCCCTTGATTCGCAAACCGCGAAGAAGGTCATAGCCGACAAGAAGGAGAGCTTATGGGCCCGCTTGGTCAGCCACCGTACCTCGTTCCTGTTTTTGGCGCCGTTTTTCCTGCTGTTTCTCGTATTCACGGTAATTCCGGTATTAACCGCCGCGGGACTGAGCTTGACGTACTATAACATTTTGGAGCCGCCGCGGTGGGTCGGTCTGGAAAACTACAAGCAGCTTTTTCTGGAGGACGACATCTTCCTGAAGGCGATCGGGAACACCCTTACGTTCGCCGTCTTTACCGGCCCGCTCGGCTACTGCATGTCGTTCATTCTCGCTTGGCTCATCAGCAACATTCCGCAAAAATACCGATTCTTTTTTACACTGTGCTTTTATACGCCGGCGATTGCCAGCTCGGTCGCCATGTCCGTCGTCTGGCTGTACTTGTTCTCAGGCGACCGCTACGGGCTGATTAACCACTGGATGATCAAAATAGGCGTTTTCGACGAACCGTGGCTGTGGCTGCAGGATGTGAAGACGATCATGCCCGTCATCATACTCGTTTCCTTATGGACTAGTATGGGTACCGGATTTCTGGCGTTTCTCGCCGGTTTGTCCAACGTCCCGACCGACTTGTATGAAGCGGGCGTCATCGACGGGGTCCGGTACCGCTGGCAGGAGTTATGGTATATTACGCTGCCTTCCATCAAGCCCCAGCTGCTTTTCGGCGCGGTGCTCACGATCGTCTCTTCGCTGCAGGTGTACGACATCGCCATGTCGCTCGCCGGCTTCCCCAGCACCTTATATGCCGGCCATACGATTATGACCCATCTGTACGACTATGCGTTCGTCCGCTTCGAAATGGGATACGCCGCGGCGATCGCCGTCGTGCTCTTCCTGCTGATGGTGGGGCTTAACCGGATCATCTTCAATTTACTCGGGGAAAGGGATTGATGAACGTGACCAGTCGCTCTTCACTTATAAACGGGGGCCGTTTCGATTGGAGCGGGTCGATCCTCTACGCTTTTCTGACCGTTTTCGGTCTGCTTATGCTGATGCCGCTCGTTTATTTGGCGGTGACCGCTTTTAAGCCCGTTTCGGAGCTTTTCTTGTTTCCGCCGCGGTTTATCGTCATCAATCCGACCTTGCAAAACTTCAAGGAACTCCTTTTTGCGGCGACAAGCTCCGTCGTTCCGTTCTCCAGATACATTTTCAACAGCGTCGTCGTTTCTCTCTTAGTCGTGACGCTCGGTATTCTGATCAGCACGATGGCGGCATATCCGCTCAGCAAGCACAAGAAGCTGCCGTTCCGCAAGCAAATGTTCAGCATGATCATTCTGGCGCTTATGTTCGCACCGCAAGTGACGCAAATTCCGCAATATATCGTCGTATCCAAGATGGGGCTGATGGATTCCTATTTCGCGCTTATCCTGCCGATGCTCGCTTCGCCTATGGGATTGTTTCTAATGAAGCAATTCCTCGATCAAATTCCGGATGCGCTGCTGGAAGCGGCCCGTATCGACGGGGCAGGCGAGTGGCGAAGCTACTTCAGAATCGTGATCCCGCTGCTGCAGCCGGCCATCGCGACGCTCATGCTGCTTAATTTCATCGCAGCGTGGAACGATCCGTGGGCTTCGACGGTTTACGCGACAACGGACCAGATGAAAACGCTGCCGTTCGCCATCAATACGATCAGCGGAGGATATGGCGTGGTCGCCCGCGTAGGCGCCTTGGCGGCGGCCAGCTTCCTGATGGTCATCCCGACGTTAGTCATGTTTATCATCACGCAGCGCCGGGTGCTCGAGACGATGGCGCACTCCGGGATCAAAGCATAACCCGCTCCACTTCGCGAAGCCGGCGCCTACGGCGGAACGCTTCGCTTCGGCAGAGCTTTATAGGGGGGAGTCCAGTGAGAGTTCACATACGTTTCGCATTCGCGTTCCTGGCGGCGATCGTCCTGCTGATTGCGGAGGCGCCGCCTGCAGAGGCCCGAAGTCCATACGACGGGTATACGTACAATAACAAATTCGATCCGGTCGCCTCGCTGAACGGTTACGCCTACATGGATTCGATCGACGGGTTCGACAATGAAGCGGGGCCGTTCAACAAGCCTCAGGATCTGTATGTGGCAGCCGACGACACGATCTATATCGCCGATACCGGAAATAACCGGATTGTGCATATGGACGCAAATAAACGGGTGCTCGGCATTTACGGCTCAACAGACGGCGACGGCAAACTGAACGGACCGAAGGGCGTATTCGCCGCGGAAGACGGAACCGTTTATGTGGCCGATACGAAAAACAGCAGAATTGCGGTATTTGACCACTCCGGACGGTTCGTCAAAGATTTCCGCGATCCCAAAAGCCCGCTTCTGGGCGAAAAGTTCCTATACTTGCCGTCCAAAGTGATCGTCGATAAACGCGGTTACTTGTCCATCGTCTGCGACGGCTTGTATCAAGGCTTGCTGCAGCTCGATCCGAACGGAGAATTCGCGGGACTGTTCGGAGGCAATCACGTGGCATTCAACGTGACCCGCATCCTGACCAACCTGATTGCAACGAAGGAGCAGAAGGCGCAGATGTCCGGCGATAAGCCGCCGGAGTTTTCCAACCTGTTCCAGGATGCGGAAGGATTCATTTATACGACGACGCTAGGCACGGAGACCCTTCAGGTTAAGCGGCTGAGCGCCGTCGGCGTCGACACGCTGAATGCGCAGGAGTCCGCCATCGGGCGCTACGGGGACTACCGGATGAAGATCACGAACGATAAACGCAAATTTAACTCCTTCGTCGATGTGAGCGTCGACAGCCAAGGGTTCATTACGGCGCTGGACAAAATTACCGGCAGGGCGTTCCAATACGACAGTCTAGGCAATCTGCTGTTCGCCTTCGGCGGCCTTGGCGCCCAGAACGGGCTGATGCTTACGCCTTCGAGCATAGCGCAGACGTCGGACGGTATCATCTATATCGCCGATGAGACAAGAAACCGGATCGACCGTTTTCGCGTCACGGCGTTCGGGGAGCTGGTGCATCAGGCGTCCGTTCTGTATGCGGACGGCCGTTACGAGGAGTCGCAGGAGCCGTGGGCGCAGGTGCTGCGGCTGAACAGCAACTACAATTTGGCTTACTTGGCGATCGGCAAATCGCTGAGCAAGCAGGAGAAATACACCGAAGCGATGAGGTACTTTAAACAAGCGAGAGCTTATGAAGAATACTCGGACGCTTTCCTTGAGCAGCGCAAAATATTTCTTCGCAAGCACTTTATCGAATCCGTCCTCGTGCTGATAGCTGTCGGGGTTCTCCTGCGGACCGTGATCGGGTGGCGGCGGCGCAAACGCAAGCTGTTCCTGAAGAGGCAAATGTCGGCTGTTCGCGCGGAAGGAGGGGAAGTCCGATGAGCACATGGAAAATGGCCGGTCAGGTACTGGCGCATCCGATCGATTTTTATTACGACCTCCAAGAGCCGGGACGCGCCCGGTACCGCGATGCCGCCTTCATGATGGCGCTTGTCGTTGCGGTGCGGATTTTGTCTCTGTCGATTTCGGGGATCTTGTTCCAGCGGCGAGAAGCTTACGAAATATCCTTCATTACCGAAGCGTCCTCGATCCTCATCCTCTGGCTCACCTGGACGGTAGCCAATTGGGGAATCAGCACGATCCAAGAGGGCGAAGGAAAGTTCAAGGAGCTGTTGGTGGGCGGCGCTTACGCTTTGACGCCTTACGTCGTCATGACGCTGCCGCTTTCGATGCTGACGAATGTGCTGACGCTTCAGGAAATGCCCGTTTATATTTTCATCAGCGGGTTCGTATTCCTCTGGGTGGCGTTCCTGCTCATTATGAAAGTGAAAATTTTGCATGACTTCAACCTGTATAAACTGCTGGGCATTCTGATGCTGACCATCATCGGCATGCTGATCATCTGGTTTGTCCTAATTCTGTTCTATGGTCTTGTCAATCAGGCGTTCAACTTTGTGGCCGGCTTGATTACGGAAATCCGATTCCGCATGTAGAGGGGGGAGCGCATGAGTAAACGTACCATTTACAAACTGTCAGTCTTCGTTGTGATTGCAGCGGTCGTTGCGGCGGTCCTCCTGGTTCGGTATCCGAAAGGAAAGCAGACGACTGCGGCGGCTAGTAACGGCGTTTGCGCCGAGAACGACGACAAGGCGCCGATCAAGATCCGCGCCCTGGAAGGGGCGGCGGGCGACACCGTCAAACAGGTGGCCGAGAACGGCAAATTCCGCTTGATGTACGACGGAGCCAAAGGTCTCGTCCATCTGGAAGACAAGTCGAGCGGTTACCGCTGGTACAACTATCCGCAGAACCTTGCCGGCATATCGGAGAGCCAGCTTGCGCTGATTCAAAATCCGATGGTGATCCGGTATACCCAGGGGGCTAATCCGACGCTGACTAACCCGCTTAAGGAAGCGGGAACGGCGGCGCCCGCCTTGATCGAGGGCGGCGTACGGGTCGATTACGCGCTTACGTCGATCGGGCTGCATTTTGCGATGGAATACCGCTTGACGGCAGACGGCATGGAAGTCAAAGTGCCTTTCGAGTCGATTAAGGAGGGTGCCGGCTGCAAACTGGTCAGCCTCGAGCCGCTGCCGTATTTCGATGCGGCAAACGCCAAGGAAAACGGCTATCTCTTCATTCCGGACGGCTCGGGCGCAATCGTCAATTTCAAGGAGAAGCATCTGGAATATTTCGACCGGTACTATCAGAACATTTACGGCGGCGATCCCGCCTTCAAAACGAAAACGAAGGAAACGGTGCTGAAAAATTCGAAGGAAGACGTGTTTCCCGCACCGCAGGAAACGATCGCCATGCCGGTATTCGGCATCAATCGCGGCAAGCAAGGCTTTGCAGCCATCGTAACGGAAGGCGATTTTGACGCCAAGATCGCGGCGGCTCCCTCCGGCTACCAGAACATCGGCCTTTACCGGGCGTCTGTCGAATTTACGTACCGCAACGACGATGTCATCTTCATTGGAGATTCAGGCGAAGTGCCGATGTATCAAGGCGGCATGATTCAAGGAGACCGGGGTGTCCGCTATGTGCCGCTCCAAGGCGAGCAAAGCGGTTATGTCGGGATGGCGAACGCTTATCGCAGCTACTTGACGAACGACCGCGGCGTCAAGCCGGTGCCGCAGGATCGTCCGGAGCTTCAGCTGCAGCTGGTAGGCGGCGTGGTGCGGGACGAAATACTCGGCAGCACCTACGTCAAGATGACCACGTTCGAGCAGGCCAAGGAAATCATCGACCGGTTTACGGAGCAGGGTGTCGATGCGATGGGAGTCACGCTGGAGGGCTGGTCGGACGGGGGAGTGTTCGGGAGCCAGCCGCTGCATTTTCCTGTCGCCGGCAAGCTTGGGGGTTCGAGTCGTCTTGTGGACCTGGCCAATTACGCCAAATCGAAGGGCATCCGGATCACGCTGGACGCGAACTATGTCAAGCCGTATGCGGATAGCGGAACGTTCAAGGAATCGAAGGACGTCATACGCGGACTGAACCGCGAGCCGTTGGTCGTACGCCATGCGAATTTGGCTACCTTACAGCAGCAAAAGGGGATGAAATTCCTTTTGCTGAAGCCGGAAACCGCAGCAGGCAAAATGAACAAGGAGCTTGCGAAGTATGAGAAGCTGGGCATAACCGGCATTCGAATGGATCACGTCGGCAAGCTGCTTTATTCGGATCAATCCCCGTCCTCGCTTTTCAGCCGCAAACAAACGGCGGAGAGCTGGAAGGAGGTGCTGGAATCCGTTAAGAATCGGATCGGCGGCGCAGCGGTAAATTACGGCAATGCCTACACGTTCGGTCATGTGAACCGGATCGACAACGCGCCTATGGATTCGAGTCATTTCATATTCGAAGACCGGACGGTTCCGTTCTATCAAATCGTGCTCCGCGGCCTCATCCCTTATTACGGAGAACCCGGGAATATGCGCGAGGACGGACCGAAATCGTTCTTGCGGATGATCGAATACGGGGCGATGCCGCTGTACCGGTTGTCCTATGCGAATTCGTCCAATCTCCAGCGCACGCCGCTGAACGATCTGATCAGCTCGGACTACCGGGATTGGCTTGAACCGGCGGCGGAGGAATACCGGAAAGCCGCAAAAGCGCTGAAGCCGGTGACGAATCAGCCGATCGTCGGTCACGAGCAGCTGGAGCCGGACGTGTATCGTACGACTTTCGCGAACGGCGTCGCCATTTATGTGAATTATGGGGAAAGTGCCAAGCTTGCGGACAATGTGAGGATCGAAGCAGGCAGCTATGCCGTCGTCGAAGGGGGGAGCGCCAAATGAAAGGAAAGCTGCGCTTGACGCTAAGGGGCAGACACATATGGGAAGGCTACTCCTTCGTTGCGCTATGGACGATCGGGTTTCTGGTTTTTATGGCGATTCCGCTCGTCCGGTCGCTCATCTACTCGCTGCAGGATTTGAAGGTAAGCTCAGGGCGTCTTGAAGCGACTTACATCGGCCTCAAAAATTACAGGCAGGCGTTTACGATAGATGTGGAGTTCATGCCGATCCTGAAAGACACGATGCTGAAAATGGGGTTTCAAGTGCCGCTCATCCTCATTTTCGCTATGTTCAGCGCTATCCTGTTGAATAGACCGATGAAAGGCAGAATCTTCTTCCGCGGCGTCTTCTTCCTTCCGGTCATCATCGCCGCGGGTGAAACGCTGCAGAAATTAACCGCCCAAGGCGCGGCGACACTGCCGATTTTCCAGCAGTATGATATGAAAAGCATGCTGCAGGACTACATTCCGCTGGAGCTGCTGACGCCGCTGTTGTCCATGATGGATTCGCTCACGCTCGTCATGTGGGGGGCCGGGGTTCCGATCCTGATCCTGCTGGCGGGTCTGCAAACGATATCTCCGACGCTTTATGAAGCGGCCAAATGCGACGGCGCGACGCCTTGGGAGAACTTTTGGAAAATTACGTTTCCGATGATCATGCCGATGCTGCTCGTGAGCACGCTGTTTTGTATCGTCGACTCGTTTACGTCGGTTATGAACAAGATGATGCGTTTTATCAATACGCTCGTTTTCAATAAGTTCAGCTACGGCTACGCCTCGGCCATCGGATGGATTTATTTCGTCTTCATCTTTATCGTCATCGGCATCGTATTCGCGATATTCCGCAATACGTCCGCCATGGCCAAGGACAGGAGGTAAGCGCGTGAAAGAAACCCGGTTCACCCTCGTTTACAGGCGCAGGCCGGCTCACGAGCCGGTTTCCGCCTCCGGCTTTCTTCGCTCGACGGGCGTAAGACGGGTGAAGGATGCGATAAGCGCAACGATTCATTATGTGATGATTCTCAGTCTGTCTTTCGTTTTCCTGTACCCGATGCTTTATATGATCAGCCAATCGTTTATGACGGGGCAGGATGTGGCGGATGCGCTCGTCCAGTGGATACCGAAGTCGCTGAAGTTCGATAATTTCATTTTTGCGTTCAACAGCTTGTCGTACATGAAGCACTTCAAGAACAGTGTCATCTTATCGCTGGGCGGAGCCCTGCTGCAGCTGTTCGGCTGCGCGCTTGCGGGATACGGCTTCGCGCGTTACCGGTTTCCGGGATACACGTTACTGATGGTTTTGCTTCTGTTTACGTTTCTTGTTCCGCCCCAGTCGATCGTCGTGCCTTTGTTCCTGTTGTTCAGCGATTTGAAAATGATGAATACGTACTTGCCGCTCCTCGTTCCTAACTTTTTCGGCCATGGGCTGCGCGGCGCATTGTTCGTCCTCGTCTACATGCAGTTTTTCCGCGGGCTGCCGCATCAGCTCGAGGAGGCTGCCAAGATCGACGGAGCCGGACCTTGGCGGACGTTCATATCGATCATGGTGCCGCTGGCGAAGCCGGCTATACTGGTTGTTTTCCTGTTCTCGATCGTCTGGCATTGGAACGATTCCTTCTTTCCGAACCTGTATCTGAATAAGTCGGACACCTTCACCTTGAATCAGAAGCTGGGGACGATCGAGGTGACGAAGGAAAAGGATGAAACCGGGATGAAGCAAGACTCGAAGGATGTAATCGGAGAGCTTCCGACCAACCATGAGAAGCTGATGGCGGGAGCGTTTCTGACGATATTGCCGATACTCCTCCTGTATTTATTCACACAGCGTTATTTCGTGGAAAGCGTCGAACGAACGGGGATTGCCGGCGAATAAACAAGGCTTTGAAAGGGGTGATGCCGCAGTTTGGCGCACAGGTGTCCATGGCAAGACGAACGGGCGGTTACAGTCACCAAAAAGCGGGGAAACGGCAAGTCGAAGGACGAAAATACACTGCGAAGGAGAGAAGAACGATGAAAAAAATGTCACTCTCATTGTCAGCCATCCTTTTATCGGTCGGATTGGCGTTAAGCGGATGCAGCGGATCGAATGCGCCGGGGGATAGCGGAAGCAGCAGTCCTAAGCCAAGCGGCACGGACAGCTCCGCGAAGCCGAGCGCAAGCGCAAGTCCTAGCGCAAGCGCCGCTCCGGCGAAGAAGCCGGAGGATTTTAAAGGCGAGATTACGGTCTGGAAAGGCTACGAGGACGTCACCAATCTTTTCCGGAAAAAGTATCCGAACGTCAAGGTCATCACCGATACGCCGCCGAAATCGGAGGATAAATTTACGACCGCTCTGGCCACAGGCACCGGAGCGCCGGACGTTATCGATTTGTCGCAGGCGCATTTCCATAAATTCAAAGCGATGGCCGGTTTGGAAAACCTGCTCGACGCTCCTTACAATGCGGGCGCCATGCAGAAAGATTTTGCACCCATGGCTTGGGAAATGTCTACGACGCTTGACGGCAAAAAGCTGTTCGGGCTGCCTTGGCGGATGACGCCTTACGTCATGTTTTACCGTGCGGACATTTTCGAAGAGAACGGTTATCCGTCCGACCCGGATTCGGTAGGGCAGCTGATTGCCGATCCGGATAAGTTTTTCGAGTTGGCGCAAAAAATGCGGGCCAAAGGCCATTATTTCTTCCGTAAAGCGGAGGAAGTGACCGACATCGCATCTCCGGGCGTCGGCTACTATGACAAGGACCTAAAATATTTACGGAATAACGATACGTTCGCCAAAGCGATCGACTATGCAAAGCGGGCGACTCAGCTCGATCTGATTTTCCCGGGCGCGAAAGAGGAGCAGGACCGTGCGCTCAACAACGGCAAGCTGATCACGTATTTCGGCGGCGTGTACAGACTCAGCACGTTCCAAATCGACGAAAACGGCGGCAAAGGCTCGTTGTCCGAAAACCAAGGCAAATGGCGGATGACGACGCTGCCGTTCGGTCAGCATCCGGGTCTCGGATACGGCACATATGTGATTCCTTCGCAAAGCAAAAACAAAGAGCTCGCATGGGAATATATCAAATTCGCAGTCACCTCGCCCGAGGCGCAGCAAATTTTCATGAAGACGGCGGATTTGACGCCGTATAAACCGCACTGGAGTTTGCCGATCGTCAAGGAAAAGGTAGAACCGGCAATGGGCGGACAGAAGATACTCGAAGAAGGCTTCAAGATGGTTGATAAAATGGTGTACCAAAGCGGCAATCCGCTCGACGAAAAGGCCTCCACGATTTGGGGCGAGAAGCTGACCGAAGCGCTTACGAAAAATCAGGATTCCCGCGCCGTCCTTCAGCAAATCGCGGACGAAACGGAGAAGGCGGTATCCGTCGAGAAAGACGCGCTTAAGAAAGTTCTGGGTAAATAACGGATTAAGGAGCGGATCGTAGTGGCCAAACTCAAAATCGGCGTCGTCGGCGGCGGGGGGATAGCGCAAGCGGCTCATATTAACAACTACAAGAAGCACGGCGATAAGGTGGAGCTAGTCGCGATCGCCGACGTGAACAAAGGAGTGCTGCAGCGGAATATCGAGGAGCACGGGTTCGCGTACGCTTTCGAAGATTATAACGAAATGTTCGCCGATGTGGAGCTTGACGCCGTCAGCATTTGTACGCCGAACAAATTTCACGCCCCGGCAACGCTGGCCGCGCTGAAGGCGGGCTGCAACGTACTGTGCGAAAAACCGCCAGCCATGACCGCGGCGGAAGCGGAGGCGATGGAGGAAGCGGCGAACGCGTCCGGGAAAATACTCGCCTACGGCTTCAACAACCGCTATAAAGCGCGGGCGCAATATCTCAAGCGGATGATTGAAGACGGGGAACTCGGCCGGATTTATGCCGGCCGGATATCGGCGATGCGCAGGAACGGCATCCCGGGGGGCGTTTTCGTCAACCAGGAGCTCCAGGGCGGCGGTCCGCTTATCGACATCGGCGTTCATATGCTGGATCTGGCCTTGTGGTACATGGAGTTTCCGAAGCCGGTGTCGGTGCTCGGCTCTACACACCGGGAGCTCGGCATCAAGCCGCTCGAATCCGTACCGACGCCGTGGGATTACCGGAACTATACCGTTGAGGATTTGGCGATGGGCATGATCAAGTTCGATAACGGGGCGACGCTGCTGCTCGAAACGAGCTTTATCGTCCATACGCTGGAGAATACGAATAATACGGTTAGACTGCACGGCACGAAGGGCGGCTGCGACTTCAAGACGGGAGGCGTCTTCCAAAGCCGCTACGGAACGATCGTCGATATCGCGGCGCCGAAGCTGCCCGACCCCGACTCCCATCAGCTTCAGCTGGAAGCGTTCATCGACGCCGTCGCCGGAAACGGACGTATGCTGTCGACTCCCCGTCAGGGGGTCATCGTGCAGCAAATTATCGAAGGGTTGTACCGTTCGGCGGAAACCGGGGAAGCGGTGAAGCTGTAATGGACTTATTCATCATCAGGCACGGTCAATCGGTCGGCAATATAAGCGAGGAAGATATGCCCGATTGTCCGCTTACCGAGCTTGGCCGACGCCAGGCGGAGCATGTCGCCGACTGCTTGGAGGGGGCCGGGTTGACGCATATCGTGTCGAGTCCGCTTATTCGGGCGATCGAAACGGCGCAGCCGCTCGCGCGGCGATCGGAGCTTCCGGTTCGCGTATGGCTCGAAGCTTATGAAATCAGGAACCGCGGCCCTTACCGCGGACCGAAGAGCGAAGAGCTGGAGCGTTTATTTGCCGGCATCCTGCTGGAGGACGAAATGGACGCGGAGGGCTGGTTTTACGCGGGCGATGAAACGCCCGAAAGGGGACATGAGCGGGCGCAGCGCTTCATCGGTCGGCTGCGCCGCGAATTCCCCGGCGACGAGCGCGTGGCGCTGTTCGCGCATGGCGGTTTTAACCGGTACCTGCTGAGAGCGGCGATCGGTTTGGATCATAACAGCGGCGTTCGTTTTGCAGAGAGCAACGGGAGTATTTACTGGATCAGCTTCAAGGAACGGGAAACCGTGGTGGAATACGCAGGTTTGCCGAGACCGTTGTTCGGTTGACGCGATTTGCAGTGAGCTTGTTGGAAGAAAAACACCATTGCGCGACAGGGAGGAAGCTATGGAATTATTCATCATTCGCCACGGACAGTCTATCGGCAATACCGTGCCGCATGACATGGCGGACGGGGAATTGACCGCGCTTGGCCGCAGTCAAGCCGAGCACGTAAAAACGGGTATGCTGGGCGCGAACGTGACGCACATCGTGTCCAGTCCTCTGCAGCGGGCGATCGAAACGGCACAGCCGCTCGCTCGGGCGGCGAATTTGCCGATTCGGGTATGGATCGAAACGTTCGAGGTTCGCAACAAGGGGGCGTACCGCGGTCCGAGCGAACCGGAGCTGGCGAGTATGTATCCGGAAATTAAGCTTGAGGACGAAATAGCGGCCGAAGGCTGGTATTGCGCAGGCGACGAGGACGAGGAGACGGCGCATGGCAGGGCCCGGCGAATATTGGACCGGCTGCGGCGCGAGTTTCCCGGCGAGGAGCGCGTGGCGCTGTTCTCGCATAGCGGCTTCAACCGGCGTCTGCTGCTGGCGGCTCTCGGCCTGGATTTTCGCAGCGATGTCCGCTTCCTGCAAAGCAACGGAACGATGTACTGGCTAAGCTTCGGCGAAGCCGGGGTAAACGTGAAGTATGTTGGCGACTTCCGTCCCTTGTTTCAACATTCGTAACGCATTAATGGCAATTTGGAAGGCGTGATAACGAAAATGAATACCGCAAGGGCGACGCTTATGCTGGGGCGTTACCCGCAATGGGAACGCAGCTTTTATACGATGCAGCAGGGCTTGCCTTCGAGCCGCGTGAATGCGCTGGCATTCGCTGCGGGGACGTTATGGGCGAGCACGGACGCCGGGCTGGCCCGACTGGAAGGCGAACGATGGGCAGCAGTCGACGGTGTGGCGGGAGAGGAGCTGTTTCCTCAAGCGGGTGCGGTTACTATGCTGTATGCGGATCGCGAGGACGCGCTCTGGATGACGGCTGGAAGCGAGCTGTATCGTTTTTTTCGCGGGGAATGGCGCCGGGACAGCCTTGGCTATCCGGCTATAGCGATGGCGGAGGACGATCGCGGAGCATTGTGGGCGGCTGCTAAGGAAGGGTTGTTTCGTTTGGGTAGGGACGGCTGGCAGCGGGTGGCTCTCTTCGGGCGAGCGCAGGTGCGTGATCTTGCCGTACTGGGAGACGGTCAGGTATATGCATCGACGGACTCGGGGCTGTTCGCGTTATCCGGCAAGCGGCCGCACTGGTTCAAGATCGAAGCGCGGGACGGCGGCATCGTCAGCGACGATTTGCGGGGCATGTCCGCCGACCGGTGGGGCCATCTGTGGATCGGAACCGACAAAGGCGTTTGCGTGCACGACGATAGCGATATGTTTTATGTCCTCGACGGCTCAAAGGGGTTGGCATGCGAGGATGTCCGGGTAATTGCGCGCGGCGGCGACGGCACGCGCTGGTTCGGCACCGCGCGGGGAGCGATCCGGCTTCGCGAGGGACAGCTGAGGTATTTCGCCTCCAAGCGCTGGCTGCCCGACGATGACGTTCATGCGATAACGGTCGATGCAGACGGGACAGTTTGGGTCGGCACTTCCGGCGGAATAGCGAAGATGTCTGCGCGACTGATGTCGCTGGAGGAGAAGGCGGATCATTTTGACAGGATGGTAGAGCGGTACGAAACCCGTTTCGACTATGTCACGCGCAGGGGATTGACCGAAGGGGGCGACATCGAAAGCGGAAGCGTCAGAATTTCCGACAACGACGGATTATGGACGTCCGATTACGTCGCAGCACAATGCTACCGTTATGCGGTAACCGGTGACGAGCGGGCGAAGGAGAAGGCTAAACGCTCCATGCATGCGGTTATGCGACTGCTTTCGGTTACCGGCAGGCCGGGCTTTTTCGCACGTTCCGTCCGACACAAGTCGGAGCCGGGATTCGGCCTGAACGAAAGCAATCCGGAGTGGCGCCTGAGCGCGGACGGCGAGTGGGAATGGAAGGGCGATACGTCAAGCGACGAGCTGACCGGCCACTTCTATGCTTATTCCGTCTATTTCGATCTGGCGGCGGATGAGGAAGACAAAGCGCTCATCCGCGCAAACGTAAGCGCGATTATGGATCATGTGATCGAGCATGATTATTGCTTGACCGACATGGACGGCTTGCCGACAACGTGGGCGGTGTGGACGCCCGGGAAGCTGAATGGAGACGCCAAATGGCTCGATCAGCGGGGAATCAATTCGCTTCAGTTATTATCGTTTCTGAAATCCGCCGTCCATATGACGGGCGATGAGAAATACGAACGAGAATACCGGAACTTGGTCGCCCGTCACCATTACGGAATGAACACGCTGGAGCAGAAAAATACGTTTCTTGGCGAAGCGAGCAGCATTGACGATAATCTCGGCTTTCATGCCTACGTTCCCTTGCTGATGTATGAGACGGATCCTGATCTGCGCGCCTTATATATGATGAGCTTGGAGCATCATTGGCAGTTCGAGCGCCGGGAGCGGTCGCCTTTATGGAATGCGGTATACGGGGCGTTAACCGGGCGGGCTTGCGATGTAGAAGCTGCAGTACAGACGCTGGCCGAAATGCCTCTCGACTTTATTCATTGGAAGGTTGTCAACAGCAACCGATCCGACGTCCGGTTCCATTCTGAGCTCGCCAAACATGGGTACCGCCTTCTTGCCGAACCGCTCCCGTACGAGGAAAGGCCGATGCACCGGTGGGACAAAACGCCATATATATGCGACAGCGGAGACGGTCATTTACTCGAGGACGGAACCGTCTATCTTCACCCTTACTGGTTGGCACGGTATTGGAAGCTGATCGACGAGACGGTTAAAGCGGACTGACGTTTAATCACGAGCGTTATAAAATGAGAAACCGGTCAAAGGGGATGAGCACGTGGAAGCTGTCATTACGGCGGAGATGCGCGAGTTTTTTGAAACGAACGGTTATGTCGTGGTAAAAAATGCGGTGCCGAAAGCGAACTGCGAACGCGTTATCGAAACGATCTGGCAATTTACGGGCCAGCAGCCGGACGATCCGGAGAGCTGGTATCGGCCTGCAGCGGGGATGGATACGTTCTGGAAGCACCAAAAGGAAGGCATGCTGCCTCTGTATAACCACCAAACCATGTGGGATAACCGCCAGTATCCGAGACTATACGGCGCTTTCGCCGAATTGCTGGAAGAGGAAAAGCTGTGGGTTAGCATCGACCGGGTCAATATGAAGCCGCCCAGACGCGAAGATTTCACGCAATTTAATACCGGGTTTATTCATTGGGATATCGATACGCGTAACTTGACCTTCCCGCTGCCCAAGCCGCGCCGCGTACAGGGAGTGTTGTACTTGGCCGATACGGAAGCGGATCAAGGCGGCTTTCAATGTGTCCCAAGCATTTACCGCGACTTCGAGCAGTGGCTTCGCGCGCAGCCGGACGACCGTCATCCTACCCTTCCGGACGTAACGGGCCACGAAGTCGTCCCGATACCGGGCGAGGCAGGCGATTTGCTGATATGGGATGTTCTGCTGGCGCATGGGAACGGGCAAAATTACACGTCGCAGCCGCGGTTTGCGCAGTACATTTCGATGTCTCCCGCTCAGCCCGGCGTTCGCCGAGAGAGTGCGGTCGAAACCTGGCGCAACCGGACGGGATCATCCGACGTTCCTCAAGATCCGCGCGGCTGGGAAGCGAAGGCAAGTGCGGAGCCCGCAGCGCTGACGGATCTCGGCCGTAAGCTTCTGGGTCTGGATCCTTGGTGATGCCGCAACGAACGGTAACGATTTCAAGAGGGAAAGGATAACGGACGATGAAACTGGAGCAAGGCGATACGCTGCTGATGATCGGCGATTCGATTACGGAAGCACCGAAAGGCGAGGGTTATGTGTCCGGCATCGCCTCGCTGCTGCAGGCCGTTTATCCGCAGCTGGGCATACGGGTGATGAACAAAGGGGTCGGCGGGCATACGTCGCGCGATCTCAAGCATCGCTGGCAGCAGGATGTGCTGGATCACCGGCCGGAATGGCTGTCGATCAAAATCGGCATCAATG
Source organism: Paenibacillus contaminans (assembly GCF_003285015.1). Classification (GTDB taxonomy): domain Bacteria; phylum Bacillota; class Bacilli; order Paenibacillales; family NBRC-103111; genus Paenibacillus_V; species Paenibacillus_V contaminans. Next base: position 172,510 of record NZ_QMFB01000007.1, read on the forward strand.
ATGTATGGCAGCAATTCGATCTGCCGGGCAAACCGGCGAATCCCGTTTATATCGACGAATACGAAAGCATTTTGCGCGAATTAATCGCCGGTACGAAGGGGCAATTGAAGGACTCGTTCTCATGACGCCTTTTTATATCGAATCCAACAGGGCTGATGCGATGCGTGCGATGATGGATCGTTACTCGGATGTCGTCAGGAGACTGGCGGTGGAGTACGATGCGATTTTCGTCGATACCCAAGCCGTGATGGATGAGTTGATGCGCTATTATTATCCCGGTGCGATCGCGTCGGACCGCATTCATCCGAAGAAGGCCGGACATATGGCGATCGCAAGGGCGTTTTTGAAATCGATCGGCTTTACTTGGTAGAGAGGATGGAGATCCGCTTGACGATGAAGAACAAAATCGGCGTAATCGAGGATAATTTCAAGATCGGCGCATGGGAAGGCGTGAAGAAGGCGAAGGAGGTAGGAGCGGAGGGCATTCAACTTTTTGCGCGGAGGGAGCTGGATCCAGAAGTACTCGGAACAGCCGATCGCAAGGAGCTGAAGCAACTCATCGATTCGCTTGGGCTGGAGGTTGCCTCCTTATGCGGCGATACGGGCGGTCCCCGGTTTATGGAGATCGCCACGCATCGGGAGCGGATCGATAAAACGAAGCGTATTCTCGATATGGCGGCCGAGCTCGGGACGCCGATCGTAACCGCGCATATCGGTACGATTCCGGACGATACGAGCTCCGAGCTGTATGAAGCGCTGCAGAACGTATGCGCCGAAATCGGCCGGCACGCGGCATCGATGAAAGCCTTTTATGCGATAGAAACGGGACCGGAAACGGCGGTGCATCTGAAAACGTTCCTTGATTCGATAAACGCTCCGGGCCTGGCAGTCAACTTCGACCCTGCCAACCTATGGATGGTGAAAGGCGACGATCCGGTGCAAGGCGTGTTTGTCCTGCAAAAGTATATCGTCCATACCCACGTCAAGGACGGCGTCCGTATTCCCCGAACGGTAAACGGGGAAACCGAATACGATCATGCGGAAACGCCGATCGGGGAGGGCGAGGTGCGGTTCGACGATTATTTTGCGGCGCTGCGGCAAATCGGTTATACCGGCTACCTGACCATTGAGCGGGAAAAAGGCGAGGTGCCGGAGCGTGAACTGAATATCCGCAACGCAATTGCATTTATTAAGCGATACAGAGCTTGAACAGAGTCGTCAATTGGAGGTGTTTGGATGAACGAACTAGGGAATTCCATAAGTCTGCGGGAAGAAGGCATTCCGATCGGATTGTGGGTATCGCCGCCGCCAGACGAAATTACGACGGAACGGTACCGCGAAATCCGCGAGGCAGGTTTTACGTTTGTCATTGGCCTATCGGAGCTTAGTGCCGGAACCCGGTTTATTCATCAAGCGTTGGACGCAGCTCAACAAAACGAACTGAAGTATTTGGTGTACGATACGAGACTGCTCGAGCTTTCCATAGACGAGATGGATAAGGCGGAAACCTATGTTGCGGAATTTGCCGGCCACCCGGCTTATCTAGGCCATTTATTCGTCGACGAACCGTCAATGGATCAGTTCGACCGGCTGCGCGCCTTAAAGTCCGTCTATCGAAAGGCGGTCCCGCATGGATTGGCCTATGTCAATCTGTTTCCGACCTATGCATCCGATGAACAGAGGGGCGGCAGTCATGCGGTATACGTGCAGAGCTTTATAGAGAAGTTCGAGCCGGACGTATTGTCCTACGACCATTATCCGTTATTGACCCCTCGTCCGGGGAAGGACCGGAAATTAACGAAAGACTATTATGAAAACCTCCAAATGATGAGGGAAGCCGCTTTGGGCGCCGGCGTGCCGTTGTGGCTGTTTATCCAGACGCTTGCTTTCAACCGATCGAACCGTGACCCGTCGGAGGCGGAAATTCACTGGCAGGTTTATACGAGCTTGGCCTTCGGCGTCAAAGGTATTCAATATTTTACCTACTGGACGCCGGATGACGGGAACGAAACATTCGGGGATGCGATGATCGATAAGGGCGGCAAGCAGACGAGGCATTACGGCGAAGTGCAGAGGATTAACCGTGAAATCGAGCGGATAGGGAAAGTTCTCGTGAAGCTGGTGTCCGCAGGCGTGCTTACGCACGGTGAAATGCAGCCTGCCATCGAAGGAGGCCTGACACAATTTGCTCCGATCGGCAGGATGGAAGGCGACCCGGTCATCGTCGGCTGTTTTCGGGATCAAGAAGGTCTCCCTTATGCTTTGATCGTTAATGAAAGCTTCAGTGAACGTTGCTCGCTCCGCTTGTATTTGTCAACGCAGGCGACAGCGGTTCATGTTTGGGAAGACGGCCGAAAAGTTGAAGCCTCCCTTGAGCAGGGCATATTGGCATTAGAGCTGGAACCCGGCAAAGGAAAACTAATCGCATTTTCATAGGAGGTGTTCGCATGCTGAAAGGGATTTATCAGGGATGCTTCCCAAACGATATGCCGCTCGAGGAGTTGTTCGCGATTAGCCGGAAAGCCGGCTACGATGCAGTAGAGCTTGTCGTTCATCATGCCGATCGCGTTGGCTTGACGCTGGAGACAACGCCGTCCGAAGCGGAGGAAATACGGCGCTTGGCCGAAAAGCACGGCATACGGCTGAGCTCGCTGTCAGGCGGGCTTGTACGCAAAACGCCGCTTTCTTCGCCGGACGAAGCCGTACGAACCGAAGGCCGCCGCGTTACAAGCAAGCTTCTGGAGCTTGCGGAAGCCGTCGGTGCGGATACGGTGCTGGTCGTACCGGGTTTAGTGGATCAAACGACGTCATACGATGATTGCTATTCCCGTACGAGGGATGAATTGCGGAAGGTGGCGGCCGAAGCGGAGCGCAGACGAGTACGGATCGGCGTAGAGAATGTTTGGAATCATTTCTTGCTGTCACCGCTAGAAATGGCCCGTTATATCGATGAACTCGACTCTCCTATGCTCGGGGCGTACTTCGACGTCGGCAACGTGCTCCAGTTCGGTTTTCCCGAGCAGTGGATCCGGATTTTGGGACCTCGCATATTCAAGGTGCATGTCAAAGATTTTTCCAGAAGGGTGGGCAATGGAGCGGGGTTCGTCGTTCCGCTTCTGGCGGGCGACGTCGATTGGCACGCCGTTCGTTCGGCGCTGCAGGACATCGGCTACGACGATGTGTTGACGGCCGAAATCCATTCGTATGCGTCTGCGCCTCTGCAGGCCGTCTACGATACGGCCCGTCATTTGGACGTCATTATCGGCGGCGAATCGAGATAATCATTTTTTACACATATATGGAGGGAAGTTAATATGACGGTTCGAGTAGGATTTATCGGTGCGGGCGGGATCGCCAATTCGCATCTGAATGCGCTGCGTTCGTTCGAAGAAGTGACGATTACCGCCATTTGCGATATTAACGCCGAGCAGGCGGCTAAAGTATCCGCTCAGTACGGAGCGGCGGCTTATTCGGATTTCGATGTTATGCTCGAGAAGGAAAAGCTCGATATTTTATTCGTTTGCGTGCCTCCATTCGCACACGGGGATTACGAAGAAAAGTCTGCCGCCCGGGGAATTCATCTTTTCGTCGAGAAGCCGTTAGGCCTCGAAATGGACGTTATCCGCCGCAAAGCGGAGGCGATCCGCAAGGCAGGCGTCCTGTCCTCCTCCGGCTATTTGCTCCGATACCAGGATACGACCGCCATCGCAAAGGCGTATTTAGAGGATAAACGGATATTGACCGTACGCGGCTACAATACGACCAAGTTCGTACGCGCTCCGTGGTGGAAGGTGATGGCCAAATCCGGCGGACAGCTGGTGGAGATGACGACGCATTTCGCCGATTTGATGCGTTATTTTGCAGGCGATGTCCATACGGTGTACGCCAACATGGCGCGGCTGGCCACCGAGGAAATCGAAGGAAGCGACATCCCCGACGTAGGTATGGTTAATGTTGTGTTTGCGTCAGGCGCGATCGGTAGCATCGAGAACAACTGCATCCAGTTTGAACGGCGTTCGGGCGTCGAACTCATGGGGACGGGATTCCGGGTACTGCTGGACGGCAAAAGCCTGACCATTGCCGACCGCGAGAAGACGGTCGTTTACCAGGAACGGTCGGACGGTTTGGCCATACAGGATAAAACGTTCATCCGCGCGGTAATTACTGGCGATTCGTCGCTTATACTTTCTCCTTATGAGGATGCCTTGAAGACGGTCGAGCTTACGCTGGCTGCGAACGATTCGGCGGCATCCGGATTGCCTGTGAACATCTAAAGGAGGGAACGATGCAATGACGACCGGGGAGAGCCGTTTGACGGGAGAAGCAGAATTGAAGTTTCGCGATAACGGCACGTTTACGATCGTGCAGTTTACCGACGTCCATAACGGAGGCGGCACCCCGGAGGATTTGCGCTCGTTCGCGATGCTCGAGGCGATCCTTCGCGAGGAGAGGCCCGACTTGGTCGTATACACCGGGGATCAGATCCGCAGCCGCGGACCCGATCCCCTAGCGCAATTTCGCCAGATTACGTCAATCGCCGAAAAGGCGGGAATTCCTTATGCATTCACATTCGGCAACCACGATTCGCGGCGTAACGTCACCCGGCAGGAACTAATGGATATGGAGAGCCGTCGGCCTCTTTGCTTGGCGCAGTCCGGACCGGAGCATGTGAGCGGGGTAGGCAATTATTTGCTTCTGGTATCGGCATCCCGATCGCCGGAAGTTGCGGCTGTCCTCTATTTTATCGACAGCGACCGCAATGCGCCGGAGAGCGAGGTCCATGACGGAAGAAGCGAGTGGATCGACCGCGATAAAACGGATTGGTACGTCCGGGAGTCCGACACTCTTAAGAGGAAGTTTGGCCGAGCGCTGCCTGCGCTTCTTTTTTGCCATATTCCGATGCCGGAATACGAGGAAGTTTGGAATACCCAGCCGTGCTGCGGGTATAAATTCGACGCGGTGCGATGTCCCGGGCGTAACGCCGGTTTGTTTGCCGCTATGGTGGAGAAAGGCGATGTCATCGGGACATTCGCGGGACACGACCATTCCAACGACTATTGCGGCGTGCTAAACGGGATCCGGCTCTGTTATGGGCGGGTCAGCGGGTTTAACGGCAAGGTGCAGGAAGGCTTTCAGCGCGGAGCCCGCATCATAAGGTTAAGGGAAGGGGAACGCCGTTTCGATACGTGGATCCGGCTGGAGGACGGCTCGCTTGTAACCCGTCAGCCGGTGCATAAACCGGAGCGGCAGCAAGGAAGCTTGTGCGGCAAGGCTTGAAAGGAGGCTCGCAAAACCGCCATGAAGGGTAATAAACAATTGGCTTTTCGCGAGGACGGCACGTTTACGATCGTGCAAATTGCGGATTTGCATTATGAAGGCGGCGTACCGGAGGATTTGCGCACGATCGCCGTCATCGAGTCGGTACTCGCATCGGAAAGGCCGGATCTCGTCGTTTTTACCGGAGATGCGGTCAAAGGGAACCGCTGCGACAATCAGTTGGAGCAATTTCTGGAGCTGGCGGCGCTCCCGGAGAAATTCGGGATTCCGTATGCGATCGCCCTCGGGAATCACGATACGGAGCACGACATTTGTACGCGCGTCGAATGGATGGAGGGCGTATCCAGCCGAGCGCTCTGTCTGGCCGAAGCCGGACCGGAGGACGTTACCGGCGTCGGTAATTATGTGCTTCAGGTATACGGAAGTGATGGAGAGAAGGCGAAAGCGGCGCTTTATTTTTTTGATACGGGATGCAGCGCGCCCAAGCATATTATCAAAAGCTATGCCTGGCTGGAACGCGATCAGGTGGACTGGTACATCCGGCAATCGTCCGCTCTTACGGAACGTAACGGCGAACCGCTGCCCGCACTTGCTTTCTTTCATATCCCTCTGCCGGAATACAATGACGTTTGGGATCTTCATACATGCTTCGGGGTTAAAAATGAAAACGTCGGCTGCCCTCGGCTAAATACGGGCATGTTCGCGGCGATGAAACAAATGGGCGACGTGATGGGGACGTTCGTCGGCCACGACCACACGAACGATTATTGCGGCGAGCTGTACGGCATATGGCTCTGCTACGGACGCGCCGGGGGCTATAATACGGCCGGTGAGGATGCGGAATTCCCCCGAGGCGCAAGGGTGATCCGGCTCCGCGAAGGCGAGCGGGGCTTCGAGACGTGGCAACGCATGGAGGACGGTACGGTCGTGACGCAGCAGGAAGAGCATGCGCCGGTCGGCCGGCTGCCGGCTGTTCCGAGACCGGTGAAGACTGCCGACGTCGGGTAGGGAAAGAGCGGTTGTTTGCATCGGTGTCCTGTATGGGGTGAAAAAGTTGGGAACGAACCGGGCGGTAAGCCAAAACGGCGAAGCTGAAAGGCTAACCGTCTAAACTATGGAAGACATACGGAGTGAGATGCCATGAATGCGAGGAATGTGACGGTCATGACCTTCAATCTGCGCAGACAGTCGGCGGAGGATGAAGGGAATGCGTGGTCGTTCCGCAAAGGATACGCAGCCGAAGTCGTGAAGCGGTACCGTCCTACCGTGGCGGGGACGCAGGAAGGGCTTTACGACATGCTTGAATATCTTGACCGGGAGCTGCCGGAGTACGGCAGGGTCGGTGAGGGAAGGAACGGCGGGACGGAAAACGAGTATAACGCCATTTTTTATCGAAAAGAGGAGCTTGCGGTGCGGGAATGGGGCCAGTTCTGGCTTTCCGAATATCCTTCCGAGCCAAGAGAGATGAGCTGGGGAGCCACGCATCACCGGATTTGCACCTGGGCGCATTTTCAAACCCGCAACGAACCGCAAAAACAGTTTCTTCATTATAATACGCACCTGGACCACAGCAGCCAGTTAGCCCGAGCGAAGGGCAGCGTCCTGCTTTGGGAACGTTTGTCTGACCACAAGAATCGGCTGGAACTTCCCGCTCTGATTACGGGAGATTTAAACGCCGAGCCGGATAATCCGGTTATCGCTTTTTTGCGCGGTCAAACGGAGGTAAACGGGGCACATTGTGCGCTTAAGGACGCTTACTCGGTATTGGCAGGCAATCCCGGGTTATCCTTTCACGGCTTCAAGGGAGGCGAGGAAGGCGGGCCGATCGATTATATTTTCGTTACGCCCGATGTCCATGTGGATGGCGTGGCGATTATCCGAGACAAGTTTGACGGAAAGCTTCCTTCCGATCATTATCCCGTTCTGGCGAAAATCCGATTGTAGTAAAAGTTTGGAGCGACTAAAAAAGCGAGAGGTGATCGCATGAAGCTCGGCATAAGCAGCTACAGTTTAAATTCCTGTATCGCGTCAGGGGAAATGGATATTTTTCAAGCGATCGGCTGGATCCGCCAACAAGGTGCGGAGCATGTGGAAATCGTGCCGTTGTCCGGGATGAAGGAGCAAATGACGAACGAGCGGTTCGTAGCGGATATTCGCCGGACGGCTGCGGAGGAAGGGCTGGCTATTTCCAATTATGCCGTCGGCGGCAACTTTGCCGATAAGGACGATGCCGGATTAAGCGCTGAAATCGAAAGAATAAAAAGGCAAGTGGATATCGCCCACGCCTTAGGCGCGAAGCTGATGCGGCATGATGTAGCGAAAAAGCCGATCGACCGGTGCTCGATCGACCGGTTTGAAGCGGATCTGCCTGCTATCGCCCAAGCCTGCGGCGAGATTGCCGATTATGCGGCCGGCTGCGGCATTACGACCAGTCTCGAAAATCACGGCTACTACGTACAATCGAGCGACCGGGTGCTTCGGGTGCTTGAGCGCGTCAATCGGCCCAACTATAAAACGACGGTGGACGTCGGCAACTTCATGTGCGCGGACGAAGATCCGCATATCGCGGTCGCCAAGATGATGCCGTACGCCTCCATGGTGCATATCAAAGATTTTTACTCCCGCAAGCGCTGTAAAAATCCGGGAGAAGGCTGGTTTCCCACTCTCTATGGCAATTACTTGCGGGGAGCGATCGCAGGCTTCGGCTCTCTCGACTTGCCTCATATTTTATCGACGATCAAGGCATCCGGCTATGACGGATATTTATCCATTGAATTTGAAGGAATGGAACCCGCTCGTCTCGGCGCGAGGATTGCGTTCGAAAACGTTCGCCGAATATGGGATGAGGTCTAATCGGTTGAATGAAGAGAATGGAGGGCGGTTGTATTGAAAATCGCGATTGTCGGCTGCGGTACGATGGGCGAGCTGTATGCCCGCAATCTGTCTCAAATCGGCGGCGTCAACGTGACGGCCGTCTGCAGCACGCGTTTGGAAGCCGCCGAGCAAACGGCTGATTTGTGCCGAGCGGCTCCATATACATCTTACGAAAAGATGATGGAAGAAACGGATCCTGACGTTTTATGCGTGACGCTGCCGACCTATTTGCACAAGGGATATGTAATGGATGCGGCTCGGCGGGGCAAGCATGCGATTTGCGAAAAGCCGATCGCGCCGAATTTGACGGATGCGGCGGAGATGATTAGGGCATGCCAAAATGCGGGTGTCCGGTTGTTCGTCGGTCATGTACTGCGTTTTTACCCCGAATACGAGCTCGTTCGGCAAAAGGCGGCTTCAGGAGCGATCGGTTTGGTAGAGGCCGCTCATTTGAAGCGGGGCGGCTTGCATCCCGGTTTGGCGCGGTCATGGTACAACGATCCGGCCAAGAGCGGCGGGGTCATACTCGATTTGCTCATTCACGATATCGATTATGCCCGGTTCGTGCTCGGAGAGGTCGAAACGGTTTTTGCCTATAACAAACGGTGGGATGCGGCGGACCACGCATTGATTACGCTGCAGTTCGCGAGCGGGGCCATCGCCCATGTGCAGGGATTTTGGGGCTACCCGGGGCCTTTTACGGCGGAAATCGAGTTGATCGGCAGCAACGGCATTGCCAAATACAGCAATTTGGAGGGGAAACCGGGAACGGATTCGGCGCCTGACACGGGGCTGAAGGCGGCGCCTAAGGTCGTCGTTGAGGAAGGACCGTCGGTGATAAGTCCGTTTCGGGTCCAATTCGAGCATTTTTTGGCGTGCATCGGCCACGGCGGGGAACCGTTAGTAACCGCGCGGGATGCTTACAAAGCCGTTGAGATCGCTCTTGCCGCCAAGGAATCGGCACTTACAGGAATGCCCGTCCGGCTGACTTTGGCTGCTGCGGAATAAAGTTAGCATGTAGTGCTTGAAGCAAGGAGGGGAGAGGTATGGAATTATTCATTATCCGTCATGGCGAGTCCGTCACGAATACTTCGCCTACGCTGCTGGCGGACGGCGGATTGACCGAAAGGGGGCGCGCCCAAGCGAAAAAAGTAGCGGTTAGTATGGTTGGTGCCCGCCTCACGCACATTTTCTCGAGTCCCCTGATGCGCGCGATAGAAACGGCGCAGCCGCTCGCGCGCGCGGTGAAGCTGCCTGTGGAAGTATGGCTTGACGCACATGAGGTATGGACCGGGGGCGGTTATCGCGGTCCTACGACGGAGCAGCTTGCCGAAATGTATCCGGAAATCCGGTTTGCCGAGGAAACGGAGTCCGATCCGCTCGGCTGGCACTGCCCCGGCGGCGAGACGTCGGAGACTGGCTACCTGAGGGCCAATCGCCTGCTCGAAAGGCTTCGCAGCCGTTTCACGGGGGATGAACGCGTAGCCTTGTTCGCACATGGCGCGCTTAACCGCAGACTGATGCTGGCGGCTCTCGGGATGGAGTATTCAAACGCGTTAAGGCCGTTCGGCGATAACGGCTGCGTGTGGTGGCTCGGCTTCGAGGACGGCAAAATGTCGATCAGGTATATCGGACCTGCAATCCCGCAGCTTTTTCAAGTAGTGGATTAATCGTATGCGCATAGAAGAGGATCGCCAGGCACAAGCTGGCGGCCCTGATTAAAAACAGAAGAATTTCAATGATGATGCCCGTGGCCTTTGGGTTTGGCGTGCTGATGATCGTCATGATGCGGATGATGAGGGTGCTGATGCTGATCGGCCGCCGAATGGCGGTGCATGACCCCGTTCTGATGCATCCGGTTGTGCAGTGCGCGATGCGCGCTCGTCAGCGTCATGAGCAGGCGTTTGTAGGTCTGGTCGTCGGCTTTAGTGGCGAGCGATTTCACGTAGGCGGTCGACCCCTCGATCTGCTCAAGGATCGTAACCGCATCCGATGCGCGGAAACACGGCTTCCCGTCGACGATAATCATTACCGCGCTGGAGTGGGCGGCGATCATTTCGCTCTGATCGTGGTATTTGCCGCGTATTCGAAGGGCGATCCAGCAGCTTTCCTTGACCGGTACCGACCAGTGGCCGGCGTAGTGCCCGGCGTCCGGATCCGTCGTTTGCATTTCGCGGAGCTCGCCGTTCACGACGAGCTCGATTTTGGTGACGGGTACGGTAACGGACGATACTTGCCAAACGACGTCCAGCGTGCCGCCGGATGCCGGAAGTTGAAGCCGGGAGCCCATCTCGCCGTCGTCGCCCGCCCGGAAATCGAGCAGCGGACCGAGCGTAGCGAACGTATGTCCCCGCCGCACGGCATTCATCCATCCGTCGTAAGTAAACGGTTCGTCTCGAATGAGCGCGTATGTGCGTATCGTCCCGACAGCCGTCGCTTGCGACATTTTGTCGGTTCCTCCTACGGCCGGCAGCATGTACCCGCAATTCAAGTACCGATACCAGTCGGACAGAGAGTAGGGGTTGATGCCGATATTTTCAAAGGAGCACATTTCAACCGCATCGACTTCTCCGATCACGATAGCGGCGGCGCCCTCCGCTCGCGGGTTCGGCAGATGGGGTATGACGACAAGGCCGTTCTGCTCGCGGCAGCGCCTTGCCCATTCGCTGATCGTCGCCTCAAGCGGATCGCCGAGTCCCGATTCGTCGGGTCCGCCCGAACATAACGGTAAAATCATTTTACCTTCGTACCCTAACAAGGAAATATGACCGAGGACATGCTGGCGGTTTTCCGTTCCGACTCGTACCAAATATTCCCCGGAGCCGCCGTTTTCTTTGCTGCCTATCGTCGTTCTTCCGTCGAAATCGCCGAGATTGCTGAACATTTCGCCCCACTGGCTCGTAAGCAGGTTGACTACATTGATGCCCTCGGCTTCGCCTTCCAGCAGCGCAGTTTGGGGAGACAGGAAATGGACGTGCGTATCGGCAGTCACCCAGCCCTTTTGCCGCCAAGGAAGCACCCGCTCAAGCTCTACGGTTATCAAATCGGTCTCGTCAGTAACCGTATAGGATCGGCGAATCGGGCGGATTTCAAAGCCTTTCGTTATTTCAACGAAAACGGTTCCGAGCGGGAGCTTGAATTCCGCTTCGCCGTCGATGTAAGCGCTGTAGTGAAATTGCTGGACATATTCCGCCCCGTAATCCTCGAACCAGTGCGAATTGGGCAGCCGATGCCCGTTAATCGGAGCGATATATTCGCCGAATGAGCCGTGGACATGGATTTTGGCGGCGATTTTCAACCCGCTCGTCCGATCGACGACGCGTACGGTCACTTTACGCGCGATATGCTCCATCAAGGTCCATTCCGGAGATTCGGCCAGCATACGCAGCGGAATGACGCGGATTCCGCCGTCTTCCTTCATCACGGTTAATCGAGCGTCCGGATGAGCCGTATAATCGATGATCCATTCGTTCGGTTTGGCTGAAGGGAGACGCGGATTGGCATGGTTTAGCCAGTTGTCGTGATCGTATTCGAGAGCCGGCGCGACGGCAATTACTTCTCCCAGGTCTAGCCGTATATTGGCATGCTCGCCGTAAGGCTGCGGAACGAAGCCGGGCTCCGAAACGTATCGCATTTGTCTGCGGGCGTCCCAGCGGAACGGATTGGTGGTCAGGCAGGTCCGCGTGATACCGAAAATAAAGGCCGTTCCGTCGACCGGTCTCATGGAAATCCCGACCATCGATTTGTCCGGGAAAGGGTTCTCAAGCGCGTACAGCCAATGATGCATCAGACTCCCGAAGCCTTGGAACGTGGTGCGCAGCTGGCTTTGTCCCCAAGGGATGACGGGGGCTTCCTTGTTTAGCAGATCCGTGTTCGTCGCCATCGTGCGGGGCTTGACGTGTTTGACCGACTCGAAGCTGTTCTCGCCCCATTTGACTTGAAATTCGCTGATTTGATAACGTCTGCGAATCGGAATAACCGCTTCCGTTCCGTCGGAATAAAGCAGCACATAGTCGCATACCGTTTCGCCGAGACGGGGAGTGCCCATCATCGGGCTGATAATATCGCCATGATCGGCCGGACTCTCTTTGAAGTCGGCCGCATGCAGAAGAAGCAGGTGGGGATCGTGCAGCGGCTCCGGAAATGCGATCCCGATTTCGCGGTCTTTCAGAAGAATGACATTGTTCGCTTGATCCTGCGGACCGAGCCGGAATGGGATCCCCCATAGCTCATGATCGCCTGTTAGCAGCCGATCTTTATGGGATAAAACGGCAGCAGAGCAGTCTCCCGCCTGCAGTCCCGCGATGTTTCGGTTATAGGCCGCTGACAAGTCCAAGGGAACGAAAAGCTCGTCTGATAATGTCGCAATCGGATTCATGGCGATCCTCCTAAAAAGGTTTACAACATCCAAGTTTTACCTATATAATACATTTAATTAATCATTAAGTAAATTCAAATTTGCAAAAACGGGATTTGGAAAAAAGGGGCGGTAATCCGCTTCGATTATGCCGTTTTAGGGTTATTTTCAGGAAACGGGCAGCATCTAATTAGGGTTGTTGCGACTATATTCGTGCGGGGAGAGCTTGTCGATGAATCCGAAACTGGAAGCATGTTTGGCCAAATATCCGGAGTTGTCCGTATGTGCGGGGGATATCGGCCGGGCGTTCGAGACGATGAGAGACTGCTACCGAAACGGCGGTAAAGTGCTGCTTGCCGGAAATGGAGGCAGCGCGGCCGACTGCGAACATATCGTAGGCGAGCTGATGAAGGGGTTTATGTCAAAACGGCCGGTTCCGACGTTAATGAGAGAGCGGTTAAGCCGGTTAGCGGGAGAAGGCGAATATTTGGCTGATCGGCTGCAAGGAGCGCTGCCCGCCATATCGCTCGTCAGCCAGACGGCTCTTGCGTCTGCATTTGCCAACGACGTAGCGGCGGACATGGTTTTCGCTCAGCAGGTATACGGATACGGACGCCCGGGCGACGTGTTTGTCGGGCTCAGCACCTCCGGCAATTCGCTTAATGTGCTGCATGCGCTTCAGGTTGCCAAAACGCTGGATTTGCGCACGATCGGGCTGACCGGCCGAACCGGAGGCCGTATGTCGGAAATATGCGACGTGACGATCCGGGTGCCGCACGATCGCACGCCGGACATTCAGGAGCGGCATTTGCCGGTGTACCATACGTTGTGCATGATGCTCGAGGAGGAATTTTTCCCGGAATGAGTCGTGAGTCGTGCTGCCGACGGCGCGTTTGACCGGAAAGGAGGCCGGCATAGGAAGTGCAGGCTGCTGAAGGCGGCGGAGCTTACCGGGGGATTGCCGCCAACGAGGCTCGTAAGCATTTACAAGAAGATACGAGATTGATTATAATAACAATTAACTAAATAATTAAGTTAATAGGAGGAGCTTGCAATACAGCCTAATAAAATCGCCTATTTAAAGCAGGTTAAGCAAAGCAATATGTCTGAGGTTTTGGATCGCATTTGGCAATTTCAACAAGTTTCCCGGGTAGAGCTTGTCGAGCATACCGGGCTGACATCGGGTACGATAACGAATCTGACGGCCGAGCTGATCGAGCTCAATATCATTCGCGAATTTGAAGCAGTCTCAGGAAGCGTAGGCCGCAGAAGAGTGATGCTGGGCTTGGATACGAATCATTACCGCATAATCGGCTTGGATATCGGACGGGCGACGATTGAGATCGTCGTCGTCGATTTGAACGGGACGATTATCCGAACAATTGAACGGGATATGAGCGACCGGCAAGGACCGGAGCAATATTTTGAGGTGATCGGGCCGTTATTGTCCGAGACGAAGCAGGAAATCGAGCAAGCGGGTTACGTCATTCTCGGCTTGGGAGCCAGTGTGCCGGGACCGATGGATTACAACACGGGCAATCTGCTGGATCCGCCTAATTTCCCGGGCTGGAGCGGTTTTCCGCTGAAACGGACCTTGGAGGAAAGGTTCGGAATGGTTACGCTTATCGAGGATGATGCGCGGACTTCGGCTATGGCCGAGCGCTGGTACGGACTCGGAAGGAACGTGCAGGATCTTGTGTTCATTACGATGGGCATCGGGATCGGCGGCGGCGTCGTTTCCGGCGGCAAGGTTTCCCGGGGTACGAACGGTCTGTGCGGTCAAGTCGGCCATATGACGATCGTGCTCGACGGCAAAATTTGCGACTGCGGCAACAGGGGCTGCTGGGAGACGGTCGGATCGATTCCGGGCATATTAGGCCGCTGGCCGGGCGGGAATTCGATGGAACAGCTGAAAGAGGCGATCAAGCAAGGGGACTCGGAAGCGCTCCGCTGCATGGAAGATACGCTTACTTACTTGGAGACGGCGCTTATCAACGTTTACAATCTTTACGATCCGGAAATGGTTGTGCTGGGAGGGAGATTATATCCTTATTTGGCGGACTACCTGCTGCCCGTCAGAAGTCATCTGCGATCAAGGCTATATGCATTCGCCAAGGATCGGCTGCGTATAGAGCCGTCGACGTTCGGCACTTCCCAAAGCGCCGTAGGCGCCGCGGCACTGTTATTCGGTTTTTTGCTTTCCGAGCCGGTGCGCTTGCTGTCGCTCGCGGAAGGGAGTTAGCCGGCCGGCGTTTTAATGATAAACGAATCGTCTCGCCAAACGATGACGAAATCGTTTATGCTCGCCAAATAAACTTAAAGATTAAGTAAAGTGCGAAGTAGTTGCCTGGAAAAAGCCGGATCCGCGGCGTGCTTGAACGAAAGGAGTCTGAATATGGGAGATTCGTATCGTCCTTACCGCAATGCAGGCTGCAGAATTATCGACGACATCATTTACAAGGGTTACCGGTCGCTGCTGCTTGAGAACGACAAGCTTCTCATTCACCTGCTTCTGGATAAAGGCGGGGAACCGGTCCGCTGGCTGCATAAGCCGACCGATACGGATTTCATTTGGCACTCGCATAACGGTCTGGGTCCTCCTCATCCGCTTTACGCCGAGTACGAGATCGGCTATCTGGGGGGTTGGCAGGAAATGTTTCCCGAAGTCAGCTATACGTCCGCATATCGGGGAGGAACCGTTCACCGCGGGGAATCGGCGGTTACGCCATGGGATTATCGGATCGTCAAGGACGAACCGAAAGAAATCAAGGTGCTGCTGGTCAATCAAATCAGGTCTATGCCGTTTCGTACGGAAAAGCTGATTACTTTAACCGCAGGCAGCGCAGTCGTCCGAATCGAGGAGACGGTGCGGAACTTATCGCCGTCTACGGAGCTGGAGGCCAATTGGGGACATCATCTGGCATACGGACATCCTTTTCTCGGGAAGGAATCATTCATAACGCTCGGAGAAGGCGCGAAGGTGTTTCATCCGGTTACCGGGGAAAGCTGGAAATGGCCTGTTATGCGGCTGGACGGGGCGGACACGGACTTATCGATCATGCCTGACGCCGGAACGAGCCGCGATCTGCTTTATCTTTCCGTTCCCGACAGTAGATACAGGTTGACCAATGCGAGTACCGGCGTTTCCCTTGAAGTCAGGTGGGATGGGAATGTGTGGCCTTATTTATGGTATTGGCAAAATTTTCAGGCGGATATGCAATATCCGTTTTTCGGAAGCGATTACAACATCGGCTTGGAAATGTTCAACGTCCCGCCGAAATTGACGCTGAGCGAGGCTGTCGAAAGAGGGTTGGCGCTTGCCGTTCCTCCGCTTGGAAGCATAACGTCATGGCTTGAATTCGAAGTGTGCGGTTCCATATAAGAAGACGTGGACTACGGCAGGAGCATTAACAGCTAAGGGGAGGAAAGCGGATGGCAGGGGAACGGCTTTCTTTTGCGGGGATCAGAACGAATTCCGTTTACGACAGAACGAACCTGGTTACGATTCGAAATATGGCCCGCCCGGACGCGGAGAGAACGGAGCAATGGCGCGGTGCGGCTAACCCGGCGTTTCAAGGGTTGATCGAGCGGATCCTTGAAGCAAGAATGGATGGGAAGCCGGTCGTTTGGTCGATGGGGGCGCATGTCATCAAAAACGGGCTATCGCGTTTTATCATCGATATGGTGAAGCATGGGTTTCTCACGCATGTTTCGGGCAACGGGGCAACCAGCATCCATGACTTCGAACTCGCTTTTCTCGGCGAAACGTCGGAGGATGTGGCGCGTTCCATCGAGGACGGCTCGTTCGGCATGTGGGAAGAAACCGGCCGGTTCATGAACGAGGCGATTCAACAGGGAGCCGCGCTGGGGCTCGGCTACGGCCCGAGCTTATACCGGTACTTATCCGCCAATCCGGAAAAGTTTCCTTACTACGATGACTGCGTGTTCGTGCAATGTCAGCGCTATGGCGTACCTTACACCTGCCATATCTCGATCGGGACGGATATTATCCATCAGCATCCGATCGTCGATTTCGAGGCGTTGGGCGCTGCATCGGGCGAAGATTTTCGGCGGATGTGCGGCTCCATCGCCGATATGAAGGACGGCGGCGTATTTCTGAATTTCGGCTCCGCGATATCGGGACCTGAAATATTACTGCGGGGTTTGTCGCTGGCCCGTAACCGGGGGCTGCCGATGCGGGATATCGTCGCCGCCAATTTCGATATCGTCCCGGTCACGGCGGATTTCCGCCCCGAAGAAACGGATCCGGATTACCATTACCGGCCGAGGCGGGTACTGGCGGACCGACTTGCAGAAATCGGCGGAACGGGGCTATTGTTCCACGGGCTGCATCAGCAAACCATACCGGCGCTTTATGACGGCCTCATGCGAAGGAAAGCGGAGCTCGGCTTTCAGTTTTCGGCACCTGCTTCAGGCGCTGGGGGAGAGGCTGCTTCTACGGTTTCGTCCTCGGTAGCGGAGGATGCGGGAAGCGCTCTTTCCGGCACGGATGTTCCGCCGGCGACGACGTTCCCCATAGGTTCCAGAAGGAGCCGGCTTCGCTTGGAGCAGCAGCCCGAGGCGCTGGCCGACAGCGTTCCGTTATCGCCGGGAGAGCGCGGCGATCCAAGTCCTCACGCAGGCGGAACGTTTGCCGGGCAAGCGGCGGAACCTCCGTTTGCGGATTTTATCGGCAGGCTGCGGGAAGCGAAGGAAACCGGATGTCCCATTCTGGTGTCGCTAGGCAGTCATGTTATCGGGAGCGGCGTGCACCGGTATTTGACCGATCTGATCGGGCGCGGTTACATCACGCATCTCGCATTGACCGGCGCTGCCTGCTTCCAGGATATCGAGCTGGCTGCCTTCGGCCGTACGGAAGCGGTCGAAGTCGGAACGCTGCGGGAAGGAAAGCTCGGGTTGTGGGAAGAAACGGGAGACATCGTACACAAAGCGCTTCAGGAAGGTTACGGCCGGGATTGGGGGTACGGGCAGAGCTTGGGCGAATACGCGGGCGCGTATCCGGAGCGTTTTCCGCATCTCGACGAGAGCTTGCTTGGAGCTTGCATCAAGAAAGGCATCCCCTACACCTGCCATATTACGATAGGTCCTGACGATATCCAGCTTCATCCGCTTTCCGATTTTGCCGTACAAGGGCGGGCGAGCGGATTCGATTTCCAATCCTACTGCCACACGGTCGCTCATCTGGAAGGCGGGGTCTTCGTCAATTTCGGCTCTACCGTTACCGGGCCTGAAGTGTTTCTGAAGGCGCTGTCAATCGCACGCAATCTGCAGTATCCCGTGCACCATATCACAACGGCGAACTTCGATATTGTCAGGCTGGGCGATTACCATAAGAAGGTCGGCTACGAGGATTGGGATTATTACTACCGTCCGCGCAAAAATATCGTGCACCGGCCGACGAGCTTGGGCGGGAAAGGGTTTCATTTTGAAGGGCTACACGAGGAAACCGTGCCGGCCCTCTGGTCGGCATTAACAGGCGTTCCAAAAGGTTGAACGGCTTGCGGCCTTATTCTATTCATTCGGGAGGTCATATAGGATGACATCCATTAAAGCGGTATTATTCGATTTTGATGGCACGCTTTCGACGCTGAGAGCGGGTTGGGAGGAGACGATGGCTCCGTTCATGCTCGAGTCTATTGCGGGAGAGCGCAGGCTAACGCCGGAGGAATCGGCGGCGCTCGCGAAGGAAATCGCCGACTATATCGATCAGTCGACAGGGATTCAAACGATTTTTCAAATGCGCTGGCTGGCCGCCAAAGTCGCGGAGACGGGCTGGAACCGGGAGGTGCTCGGCGAATGGGCGTACAAGGCGGAATATAACCGCCGGCTTTTGCTGAACGTGCAGCGAAGGATCGACGATTTGCAAGCGGGACGCCTAAGTCCGACCGACTATTTGATGAAAGGCTCCGAAGCGTTTCTGGAAGCGCTCGAACGGCATGGCATCGAGATGTACGTGGCGAGCGGAACCGATCATCCCGATGTCGTCAATGAAGCCAAGGTGCTGGGGGTGCAGCGGTATTTCAAGGAAATAGCGGGAGCGCCCGTCGGACGCGCCGACTGCTCCAAAGAGAAGGTGATGAGCGATCTATTGGAACAAAAAGGATTTCGCGGCGATGAGCTGGCGATTATCGGCGACGGAAAGGTCGAGATTCGAATCGCACGGGAAAACGGCGCTCTAGCTCTTGGTCTTGCGAGCGACGAGCATACGCGTGAAGGCGTGAATCCGGTTAAGCACGCAAGGCTGCTGGCCGCAGGGGCGGAGCGGATAGCCGGCGATTTTTCGGATACGGCGGCATGGCTCGATTGGCTGGGGATCAAGGAGAGTTGAGAAAAGCGGAGGCGAAAACGTCATGGACATCGATTTAACACGGGCCGTTGTCGTTTGCTCCGGGGAAGCCGCAGGCGTTGAAGCCAAAGCGGTCGACGTGCTGATTGAAGAGTTGGCGTTCCGTACGGGGATTGAGCTGAGCCGTCTTTTTGCTTTCCCAAATCACTCCGTACCGGTCATTGTCATTGGTACGATCGAATCGTTAAGCAAGATGCCCAATCCGGCGCGGCCATCGTTCGTCCCGTATTTGAAGGCGGAAGGGTATATGCTGCGGACGGTATGCGAAGAAAGCGCGCAAACCGTTTGGATTGTCGGTGCGGAAGCCCGCGGTGTGCTGTATGGGGTAGGGAAGCTGCTGAGACGTTTGCGTTGGGGGGAGGGATCCATTCGACTGAAAGCTCCCTTAGATGTGATTACTGCTCCTTATTCCACGATACGCGGCCATCAGCTCGGTTACCGCCCCAAAAACAACGCGTTCGACGCCTGGGATACTGCCCAGTTCGATCGCTATATCAGGGAGCTCGCCTTGTTCGGCGCGAATAGCATTGAAATATTGCCTCCGCGTACCGACGACCATCCGACCGGACCGCTGATGAAGGTCGAACCACTGGAGATGATGGTGCGGCTTGGCGAAATCATCGACAGCTACGGCTTGGATACGTGGATTTGGTATCCGAATATGGGCGAGGATTATTCCGACCCGGAAACGATTCGGGCGGAGCTCGAGGAGCGGGAGCGAATATTCCGAGAGTTGCCGCATATCCACGCGTTGTTCGTTCCCGGAAGCGATCCGGGGAAGCTGGAGCCGGATCCTTTATTCGCGTGGCTGGAGCAAGTGGCGAAGCTGCTGCAGCGCTACCACCCCAAGGCGAAAATATGGGTGTCGCCGCAAATTATGCGGTACGATTCCGCTTCCTGGATGGAGGCTTTCTACCGGCAAGTGAAGGCAGAGCCCGAGTGGCTGGGCGGGATCGTATTCGGTCCGCATGTCGACGTTCCGCTGCCGGAGCTGAGAACGCTTATTCCCGGGAAATACCCGATTCGAAGATACGAGGATATTACGCATAATTACCAATGCCAATATCCTGTGGCCGACTGGGATTTGCCTTTCGCGCTGACGCTCGGGAGGGAAAGCTGCAACCCGCGGCCGAACGCCCAGAAGCATATCCATAATTTGCTGGCGCCTTATGCGGCGGGCAATATCGGATATTCGGAAGGGATCAACGACGACCTCAACAAATTCGTTTGGTGCGACCAAGATTGGGACCCGGAGACGCCCGTGGCTGAGACGCTCGGGGATTACGCAAGATGGTTTATCGACAGCGAGCGTGCCATGTCGATCACAGAAGGGCTGTTCGCTTTGGAAGAAAATTGGGTCGGGCCGCTTGCCGAGAACGAAAAGGTCGAAAAAACGCTGCAGAAGTGGCAGCGAATCGAGCGTGAAGCCCCTGCGCGTGTGCATGGCAATTACCGCTTCCAGATGCATCTGTTAAGAGCTTATTACGATGTCTGCATTAAGCGAAGGCTCCACTACGAAGCTGAGCTCGAGCAGGCGGCGAGGGATGCGCTGCGGCAGGCTTCTCATGCCGGAAGTTTGACTGCGGCTGAGCGGGCGGAAGCCATTCTGGCGCAAGCGGAAGAGAAGCCGATCGCCCGGTTTTATCGCGAGCGCTGCGAGAAGCTGGCCGACGAGCTGTTCCGCAGCATCGGGTATCAACTGACCGTTTCACGGCATTTCGCCAGATCGCAGGGTAGAGGCGCGTTTTTGGATACGATCGACGCGCCGCTGAACGACATTCGCTGGCTTCGCACGCAGCTTGCCATTGTACGCGAAGCGGACGACGAGGAGCAAAGGCTGGCGCTGATCGATCGCGCTTTGAACCGCACGAATCCCGGTCCTGGCGGATTTTACGATCATTTGGGTTCTTACCGCGGTTTTCGCCGTATCGATCCGGGTGCGGGCTGGAGGAACGATCCCGGTTATTTAAATTCGCCGAGAATTGCCCATGCGATGCATTTGCTATCGATACCTGAAGCTCGTCAGCGGGAGCTTGGCGGCATACCGCTTGCGTGGATCGCCCATGCGAATGCACTGCTTGACACGCCGATCGTCGTCCGTTACGAAACGCTCGACCCGGCTGTTCCTTATATCGTCAAAGTCGTTTACATCGGCGAAACGAGCGGCAAAACGCCGAGGGACTGCTGGGTAAGGCTTACCGCAAACGACGGCTTCGTGCTCGACGACGAGGTTGCCGTGAAGGCCGGGGGGGTGACGGTACGCGAGTGCAAAGTTCCCGTTGAAGCGATACGAGGCGGCAAGCTGAAGCTGACTTTTATTCGTACCCGAGGGTTTAAACGATTGAATGTGGCGGAAGTGTGGCTTTTGCCGGACAAGGGGGATTTGCATGCTGGTTGAAACGAAAAACAAGGAGTTCCTATTTGACGACGACCGTCCTTTCCGGTCTTGTCATGCTTCTACCTTGATTGTCTTGAATCGGGACAACGTGCTGGCAGCCTGGTTTGGAGGTTCGGAGGAAGGATCCGACGACGTCGGCATTTGGGGGGCGCTTCGGTCGAATGGAGTATGGAGCGAACCGCGGCAACTTGCCGGCGACGGCAGCGAGCCATTGTGGAATCCGGTATTGTACCGGGGGGCGGATGGAGTCATTGCTTTGTACTATAAAGCCGGCAAAAAAATACGCAGCTGGCGGACGATGATTATGACCTCTGCCAATGAAGGCAAAACCTGGACATCGCCGAAGGAACTGGTGCCCGGAGATGTCGGCGGACGCGGCCCTGTCAAAAACAAACCGATTCCGCTAATCGGAGGCGTGCTTGCCGCACCCGCTTCCATCGAGACGAAGGAGCGGTGGGACGCGTTCGCGGACTTGTCCTCCGACGGGGGCGCGAGCTGGCAGAGAAGCGAGACGATTCCTCTTAGAAGGGTAACGCTGCCGCCATCGGGGGAAACGTTTTTCGATAAGAATGCCGTAACGCATAAAGGCGTTATTCAGCCGACTCTGTGGGAATCATCGCCAGGACAAGTGCATATGCTTCTTCGAAGCACGGAAAGCTCCATTTTTCGAAGCGATTCCATGGACGGGGGCCGCACGTGGTGCGAAGCGTATGCGACCGGATTGCCTAACAACAATAGCGGGATCGATCTCGCTCAACTGGACGAAGGTTTGCTGGCGCTCGTGTATAACCCGGTTAGCGGGAGACACGGCGAGCGTACGCCGCTCGTTATCCGTTTTTCGCATGATAACGGGCGCAGCTGGGAGCAGGAGGTCGTACTGGAAGACGAACCAGGCGAATATTCGTACCCGGCGATCGTCGCCTGCGGCGGCGAGCTTCATCTTACCTACACCTGGAAGAGAGAACGAATTGCATATTGGCGGCTGACTCTTGATAGGAAACAAAGTTGAAGACATATTTCGGCTGCCGTACCCGGTATCGGCCACATACTTGACCGCACTGCAAGGAGTCCGGGAACGACGCCCGCTTACGAATGCCCAAAAGGGAGGAAGAGCGATGATTCGAGTCACGATTTGGAACGAGTACAGTCATGAGCTGCGCAAAGAAAAGGTGGCCCGCATTTATCCGAAAGGGATTCACGGCGCTATCGCCGACGGTCTCGCTCCGGACGGCTATTCGCTCCGGACCGCTACACTGAATGAGCCGGAGCACGGACTTACGGATGAGGTGCTTCGCGATACGGATGTTCTGATCTGGTGGGGGCACACCAAGCATGAGGATGTGGATGACGCCATCGTACAAAAGGTTTGCGACAGGGTACTGGCGGGCATGGGATTTATCGCGCTTCACTCAAGTCATTACTCCAAAGTGTTCCGCAAGCTGATGGGAACCTCTTGCACATTGTCCTGGAGGGTTGCGGACGAGAAGGAACGGCTGTGGGTCGTCAATCCGGCGCATCCGATCGCGCGCGGGGTGGACCGCTTTTTCGAGCTGGAGCAGGAGGAGATGTACGGAGAGTTTTTCGACATTCCCGATCCCGAGGAGCTGATATTTGTCAGCTGGTTTCAAGGCGGCGAAGTATTCCGGAGCGGCTGCACGTTCCGCAGGGGAAGCGGCAAAATCTTTTACTTCCGTCCCGGTCACGAGACGTACCCGACCTTTCATCATCCGACCGTTATGCAAATCATCTCGAACGGGGTGCGGTGGGCTGCTCCCGATCCGGAGTCCGTACCGTACGTTAGGCCCGAAGGGCCGGCTCCGGCACTTGAGCAAGTGCCGAACCCGAAGCCGCTTAAACCGTAAACCATAAAGGAGGCAGGATTGCAATGGCTAAATTGAAAGTAGGAGCAGTAGGAACCGGCGGCATGTTTAAGGGATCGCATTTGACCAGTTGGCTTGCGAATCCGGACACCGAGCTCGTCGCTTTATGCGACGTCAACAAAGAAGCGGTGGAGAAGATTGCCGCGGAGCATAACATTGCCGATGTATACGAGGATTACCGCGATTTGCTGGCGCGCGCCGACCTGGACATCATTAACATTTGCACGCCCAACCTGTATCATTCCGAGATCGCGGTAGCGGCGCTGAAGGCGGGCAAGCACGTCTTTTGCGAAAAGCCGGACGCCGTAAGCCCGGACGAAGCCGTCCAAATGGCGGAGGCGGCCAAGGAGAGCGGCAAAGTGCTTATGGTCATGCGCAACAACCGGTTTCGCTCGGTCGCACAATTTCTTAAAGCTTACGTCGAGAATGGCCATATGGGCGAATGTTATACCGGCAGATGCGGATGGATTCGCAGAAGGGGGATTCCCGGCAAGGGCGGCTGGTTTACGACGAAGGAGCTTTCCGGCGGAGGCCCGCTTATCGATCTTGGCGTCCATATGATCGATTTGGCGGTTTGGATTATGGGGAACCCGAAGCCGGTATCGGTCAGCGGTTCGGTATACACGAAGTTCGCAGGAACCGAGCTTTCCGACTCGGCGCACAGCGCATTCGGAGAGAAGCGGGCCGGCGGCGTTTTTGACGTGGAGGATTTGGCATCGGGTTTTATCCGTTTCGCGAACGGCGCTACGCTGCAAATCGAATTCAGCTGGGCGTCGAACATCGAGCAGGAGACGCGGTTCGTCGAGCTTCGCGGCACGAAAGCGGGCTTTAGTTTGATCGATGACGATCTGAAGCTGTTTACTGAAATCGAAGGGACGCTGTGCAATATCCAACCGCAAATCGTCAAAAACGGTCACGGTCACGGCTCAAACATCCATCACTTCGTTGACGTCGTTCTAGGCCGGAACGAGCCGATTTTCACGCCGGAACAGGGTGTCGATATGATCCGGATTTTAGGTGCCATTTACGAATCGGCTAAGCAGGGTAAGGAGATTCAGCTGTAAATATCGGACATCGAACGCCAAGGGGGAGAAACCGTTTCTCTCCTTTGGCGTTTTTCTTAACTCTGGGTCTGCACATCCAAATAATAAATATCGAATCAGGAGTTTCGTAACATAGCGATGGTACCGATTGTCAAGCTATGAACGTTGAGTTAATCCAAAATCTTATTTATCGAATTCTAATAAATGTAATAACTTATTCGCTCCTATTGCTTGAATTAATAATGGGATGCGTGGACCTTCATTGTTATTAAGGGTTAACTTATAAATTATAGTAAATAGTCGTTTTTGATTATTTCTCATAATTCTTTTATCTTCATCCTGACAAATTGCGTAGATTTCTTCCATCAGATGCTCTTTTTCGATGCTTTCGTTTTTCAGTATTCTGCAGAAAGCTTTCATCCACTCCTGTTCAATCAAGCTTAACGTTCCGTAAAAGGCATGATCCGGGCACTCGTTGACAGTTATAAGTTTTTGGGGATTCCATAGCTTAATCCAGTTTTCCGCTCGTTTTGCGATTTGTTCCAGCATTTCTGAAGGATAATCTTCACCGTCACGGTACAATAAGTCTTTCAACAACTTGGTATCGAAGTTAATCAATGGTAATAAACTTGTAATTTGGTTGAATTTTGGGATTTTCATACCCATGTCGGTCATCATGGAAAGCTCTAACGCTTCTTTGATATCGCTTGTCAGAGAAGGGGAGCCGTAACTATCCCGATATCTTTCGTATTCCATATAGTTCCTTATCACATCTTCATCCATTCCGATTTGGAAAGCGGCATGCGGTTGGTACTTAGCGAACAAAAATAAAATATTTTCCGGGGCGTACACGTTCAAAAGATCAATTGGCGTGTAATTGTTTCCGGAAGAGCTGGACATTTTAGCGTAGCTGCCTTTTATGTTAATGAATTCATATGGCACATAAAGGGGCGGAGGATTTTTGAAAATTTTTTCGGATATAACCCTTGAGACATTATAACTGCCTGTTTCAGAAGAATGGTCCCGGCCTCCGGGCTCTAATAGGACTTCCTCCATTTTCCAACGCATCGGCCAATCGATTTTCCAATGTAATTTGATATTTGTCGCTTGGCGTATGGAGAGACTGTTTTGGTGACCGCATTTGCAGCAATAGGTAATCATTTCATTTTGTTCATCATATTGTTGAACGGTCGTATTATCTTTTTTACACACCTCGCAATAAATGTGAACGGGAAAGAAAGAAGACCGTTCATCTTCGTTGGCGCCGCCAGTTTTAAATGCCGTTAAAATATCATAAATTTCCATCCTGTTCTTAAGAGCATGGAGGATTGATGAATGGTATCTTGTAGATTTATATTCTTGGCACTGATAAATAAACTCGGGTTTGATATCGAACGCCGACAACGCATTTTCGAATTCCGTCTCAAAGTGTTCTGCGTACGAAGAGTGGCATCCATACGGGCAGGGGACTTCCGAGTAGGGCATTCCTATATACTTCTCAAATGACGGGTCAACATGAGTAGGAACTTTTCGAAATCGATCAAAGTCGTCCCACGAAAAAATAAATCGAACCTTCTTTCCGGACTTCACAAGCTCCTTTGTTACAAAATAAGTGGTTACAATTTCTCTGAAATTACCGATGTGTACCGACCCTGAAGGACTAATCCCTGAAGCGCACACAAATGTTTGTCTTTCGGGATGATTTTGGATTAACTGGCTCGCTATTCGTTTGGCCCAATGCACGGCAAATCACCTCTAACTATTTTTTATTAATATAAAAAAAGCCCCCATCCACAAGATTTTCATCTTGAGGACGAGAGCTATGTTAGCGTCGTGGTACCACCTCGGTTTGTGAACATGTTCCCATGATCACCTTATTCGGGTACGGCAATAAAGCGTATACCCTATCTCTGTAACGGGAGATCCCGTCATACCATCCTTGAGCGTTTGCTCAATTCCATATGAGGCTCCGAGACTTTTTTCATGATGAGCATCGTTACTCCATTTCACCGATCTGGAGCTCTCTGGGAACAACACTTCAAAATTACTCTTCTCTTCTTTGCCTTTGCTTCATTAAGTTAATTTATGCCATATTACCCCTTTGACATGAATAAGTCAAATACATATTGACTTGGGTTAGGGGAGGAGAACGCTGGTAACTTCAAGGCGGACAAGCCCACTCAACGCGGCTTCGTGAATTCGTATCCTTCGGATATAAGCTCAAGCTCTCCCGTATCGGGGTGCATGACGAAGCCGTGAACGGGTATGAATGCCGGGAGCAGCGGGTGGTTGCGGATAATCTCGACGCTTTGCATGACGCCATCTTGGACGTTGTCGAAGCCTTTGAGAAAACGTTCCATACGTATGCCGGAACGCTCCAGCGTTTGCAGAACCAAGTCCGGAATGCCGTTGGCTTTAATTTTTTCTACCATTTTTTCGGAATCAAGGGCAGCCATGCCGCAGCCGTAATGCCCGATGACAAGCACTTCTTGAACGCCCATTTCGTGAATTGCGATAAGAATACTCCGCATGGCGCTGCCGAAAGGCTGCGTAAGAATGGCGCCGGCGTTCTTGATAATTTTCGCATCCCCGTTCCGCAGGTTCAGCGCCTTCGGAAGAAGCTCGACCAGTCTC
Organism: Paenibacillus contaminans; assembly: GCF_003285015.1. Taxonomy (GTDB): domain Bacteria; phylum Bacillota; class Bacilli; order Paenibacillales; family NBRC-103111; genus Paenibacillus_V; species Paenibacillus_V contaminans. The sequence continues at coordinate 199,340 of NZ_QMFB01000007.1, forward strand.
GTGTCCATACAGGTGAGAATGGCCATTTTCTTATCCGGATATTTATCGGTCAAGTATTCCTCGTATTCTTTATTCCCGACGAACTCCCGGTTGTACTGCATGATGTCTGAAATGACGGACATGTAACGGTTTTCCCCTTTCCAAGTTGAACATATCTAGTTTATTTTTATATTTTATTCTTATTTTCGCTAGATCACAACTTTTGAAAGTTTGGCAATGTCTTCGAACGCATTCGTCAGGGCGGCTTGCTTCAAGCATGATCGACCGGCTGCACTTGCAAAAAGCAGACAAGGGATTCGTCTTCCCCAATGTGCTATAATGATTAAAAACTTCAGGAAACGCAAGGGAGGAGATGCTGCCATGCAACCGATTCCCGATCATCTGGCCCACGGCTTGTCCGTTCTGTTTATCGGGTACAATCCGAGCGTGCGTTCGTCGGAGACAGGCCATCATTATGCCAACCCAAGCAATCGCTTCTGGAAAATCATCCATGAGGCCGGCTTGACACCGCGAAAATTCAAGCCGGAGGAGGACGGAGCATTGCTTCGTCTCGGCTTCGGTTTTACGAATATCGTGCCCCGTCCTACAAAAACGGCTGCCGAAATATCGAAAGATGAATATATAGCAGGTCGTGCGCTGCTTATCGCAAAGATCCGTGAATACAAGCCGAAGGTTGCTTGCTTTGTAGGAAAAGGCGTATACGAGCAATACAGCGGACGTTCCGGAATGGGGTGGGGAGAGCAGCCTGAGTCCGTCGTCGAAGGAGTCGTAGAGTTTGTCGCCCCGTCGTCAAGCGGCTTGGTCCGGATGAGGATTGAGGAGATGACGGAAATATTCCGCGGCCTGGCTCGATATATGCCGAAATGAGGTGTACAGAGGATGATAAGAATCGGAGTTGTCGCGGACACGCATATACCGGGACGAGCAAATAAGCTGCTGCCGGACATATTGGTAAATGGTTTACAGCAGGTTGACGCCATCATACATGCCGGAGACTGGGTGACGATGGAAGCGGCCGACGAGCTGGCAAAGCTTGCGCCTCTGCATGGCGTGACGGGAAACGGCGATGGCGAGGCGCTGTACCGCCGGTTCGGCAGCCGTAAAATAGTCTTGTTCGACGGATTACGCATCGGGATCGTCCATGGACACGAGGGTCCCGGCCGTTCGACTCCTGAACGGGCGAGACGCGCATTTGCCGATGAAAGCGTCGATCTGATCGTCTTCGGCCACTCCCATATTCCATTCATGGAGAAGCATGGGGGAACCGTTCTGTTCAACCCCGGTTCGCCGACGGATAAGAGGCGGCAGCCGAAATATTCGTACGGCATCGTGACGGTAGACGGAGGAAGTTTTTCCGCGAGCCACCATTATTTTTCCTTATGAGCCGGTTTGCGGCCTGGCGATAATGTCGGGCTTGCGCCGGCTGCCATTTTAAATTCCGCTATTCATCGGCAGAGGAGGATATCCGTCATGAATTCCAATTTCCTTAAGCTTATGCCAATGGCAGGCGATCTGAAGCTATCGCACAAGAAAAATCATTTCGGCGTTACGGTTTCGACGAAAGAGGTCGTGCTGCATAAGCCGCATGCCAATTATTACTTAAACTTTGAGGACGTTATCAGTATCACGCCGTTCGAATCGAAGCTGTTCGCGCCTTTTCGGTTCGTCAATAAGCAGGAGACGCAGCAAGAAATCGTCCAAGCCGATGACGGCACGCCGCGATATAGGTTTTATGCGAAGAAAGCGACGCTGCATAACCGGAGCGGTCTTTTTACGCTAGGAACGATGCAGTTCGTGATTCCCGTTCATCGAGATTTAATGAAGGCGATCGGCCTGTACGGCGGGTGGGATGTCGCGTTTGACAGGTAGGCTCCAGCTCTTTATTTAATAACATTAATAAACATAGTTAATGTTGCTAACTATCAGGAAAAATCGGAAGCGATACGGTAAAAGTCGTACCGTTGCCAGGTTTGCTGTCGACTTCGATCGATCCGCCGTGAGCCGAAATAAATTCCTTCGCGATCGCAAGTCCGAGTCCCATGCCGCCGCTGTTGCGGTCGCGCGCCTCGTCCGTACGGTAAAACCTGTTGAACAGGTAGGGGAGATGTTCGGACGAGATGCCTGCTCCCGTATCGGAAACGGATACGAGAAGATTGCCGCCGGGTTTGTTACGCTTCCTATTTTCGGCGGAAATCGAGAGTCGGACTAATCCGTTCTCGGGTGTATAGCGAACTGCGTTGACAAGCAGATTCAGAAAAACTTGCTTAACCCGATTCGAATCGACGTTCGCCGTCACCGTATCGGAGGAGCAATTCAGTTCGATCCGGATATTCTTGTTGTCCGCGTCCGGGGTGATATGCTCGACGATCCGCTTGAGCAAAGCGTGGATGTCCGTAGGCTTCCGGTCCAGCGGAAGCTTCTTTGCCTCCGCAAGGGAGAGCTGGTGCAGCTCGTCGACGAGCCGGGTTAACCGAATAAGCTCATCCTGCAAGGGAAGCAGGCTTTCCGGCGCAATTTGTTGACCGTGCTGTTGAATAAGCTCCAATTTGCCTTGGACGATCGTTATCGGTGTCCTCAGCTCGTGGGCGACATCGGCGACCAGGTTTCTGCGGGCCTCCTCCAGCTGTTTCAGCTGCACGGACATTTGGTTAAAGGCTGCGGCCGCTTTGCCGTACTCGTCTTTGGACAGGACAGGCGTTTGAATGCCGTAACCGCCTTTAGCCAACCGGTCGATCGCCGTTATAAGGGAGCGGAGCGGGGCGGTCAGCCGCCTGGAAAGCCAAAAGGCAAGCAGCAGCGAAATAATGACGAAGCCCAACGTGCCTATAATTAGCAGGACGCGGGTCGAATCCAAGATGCCGATCCGGAGCTTTGATGTAAAATCGGCATCTTTATCGTAGTAGTATAAGCTGCCGATCCAATCGCCGTCTGCGAACAGCCGGCTTTCAATCCCGAATCTCTTCACGAGGTTATACTCGGCATCGCCGAAAAAAAGCAATGTTTGCTTGTTCTGCGACAATAAGGCGATGCTGGCCGACCGTTCGGCAAGCTTATCCTTCCTCATCGATGCATCGGCATAGGTTTGTATGCCTTCCCATGAACGTCCGTTGGATTCGTAAAATTCCGTAAACGGGCCGGACCATTCTCCGATCTCATTTTTCTTTCCCGACTCGACCATTAGATGAAGCGTATCTTTGAGCACGATTTGCGTCACGAAGGCAAAAACAAGCCCCATTCCGACAATGAAAAAGGCCATGGCGAAAAACAACTTGCGTCTAACGCTCATAAACGGTCACCGAAGCGGTACCCGAAGCCGTATACGGTTTGTACATAAGACGGGTTTCCCGGATCGTCCTCGATTTTTTTGCGGATGTGGCTGATGTGGGCGTCTACTGTGCGTTCGTCATTCAGGAAGTCATCCTCCAGGGCGCTCTGCAGGAGCTGAAGCCGGCTGTAAACGATGCCCGGCTTTGCCGCCAGTGTGAGCAGAAGCTTGAATTCGGTAGGCGTCAACGGAACCTCCTCACCCCGCTTGTAAACGCGGCGCTTGGCCTCGGAAATGGCCAATTCTCCGCGCTGCATAATGTCATCGCTGTCTTCACGCCTTCCTTCAATCCGTCTAAGCACCGATCGTATGCGCGCCGCAAGCTCCCGCAGCGAGAAGGGCTTCGTCATATAATCGTCTGCGCCGACCTCGAGCCCGATTATTTTATCGGTTTCGTCCGTTTTGGCCGTCACCATTATGATTCCCATCCTGCTTATTTGACGGAGCTCCCTGCAAACGGCGATGCCGCTTTTTTCGGGCAGCATCCAGTCGAGGACGACAAGATCCGGCTTTTGCTCCTTTGCGATTCGGATCGCTGCGGTTCCCGTCTTAGCCGTCACGATATGAAAGCCTTCCGCAGCTAAGAAGGGCTCCATAAATTCCAGCACCTTTTGTTCGTCATCGACCAGCAGAAGCTTGTGGGCCAACATGATCCCGCCTTTCTTTCTCTTGTCTTTTTCCCGATTATACCTTGTCTTATATGCTTGCGGGAAAAATTCACCTTAATCGCAAAGGTTCTTCACAAGTTCGCAACATGTAGCTGATAAGCTTTCTTTGTCGGCCGCAGCATGCATGCCGAGTCGATGCGTTAGACATGGAAAGGGGATAACGGGATGGCAATCGTTAAAGGGAATGAAGCGGAGAAGGAAGCGGAACGTACGGCGCAGCCGAACAAAAAAGGAAGATTTACCGGAATCTCCTTCGTCGTTTTGGCAATTGCATTCGCGCTAAGTGTTGCGATTCAGGTGTTTTTGGCCGGCATGTCCGTATTCATGAATCCGATTCATTGGTCCAAGCATGTGAGCTTCGTGCATATATTCGAATATTTGCCGCTGCTCATGCTGATGTTCGGGTTTGTCGGGCGGCTGCAGGCCAAGCTGCTATGGCAAAGCGCCGTTTGTTTCGCGTTAATTATCGTGATGTATTTTACGGCCAACGTCATTAGCGTCGCTCCGGTTGCGGCGGCCTTTCATCCTGTTGCCGCATTGGTGCTGTTCGGGCTGGCGGTTTTGATCGTACCGCGCGCTTGGCGTACGGTTTTCGGCGGAAAGGAGGCTTCCGTATGAGAGTGCTCAAACTGATTGCGCTCACGTTGATCGGCGGATATTTATTCGGCATCATGCTATCCGAAGTCATCGGCATTATCGGTTATGTCGTCTTCGATCAAAAGATCGGCATCAAATTTCTCGGCTTCATTACCGCTATCGTTTCCGTCGCCGCTGCGGTCGTATGGGACCGCAAACAGGCGAAGAAAGCTTCCGTCTAGGTGGAAGGGCGATTCGTTCGTTCGGCGTATGCTGACGGCGACAACCCGGTTATCTTCTTGAAAATGCGATAAAAATGCGAGGTATCGTAAAAGCCGAGATAATCGCTGATTTCCGCTACGCCGATCGTCGATTCGGTCAATAACCGGCAAGCCTCTTTAATGCGCAGCTCATGCACGTAGTCGAGCGGAGTCACGCCGATCACCTCTTTGAAAATCGTAATCGAATAGTTGGGGGAACGGTTCGTAAGCCTGGCCAGCTCTTCCGTTTGAATGCGTTCCCGGTAACGGGTGTGAAGAGCTTGCTGCATTTTATGGGCAAGAAGCACTTTGCTGGGCGGCGCGTCGGCCGTTTCCGACTGGCGATTGGCCAAGCTGAGTATTTCCGTCAGAATGCTGATGCAGTAGCTTTCGAAATAAGGCTTTTTCTCAAGCGTTTCTTGATAAAGCATGAAAAATCGTCTGTGCACATAGTCGAAGTCTTTGATCTTCAGCTTCAAAGGGCGAATCGGCAGCTGCTTATGACCGGAGTCGTTGCCGTCCGTATAAAATAGCGCAGTCAGCTTTTGGTGAGGCGTATCCGTGTTTTGAGCCGATCGCGACGTGCCTGCCGGAAGGAGGAGGAAGTCGCCTTTTTCCGCTCCGACAAGCTTCTCGTTCAAGCGATAGCTGACAGTACCGTCAAGGACGAGAACCATAATATTGTACGTCAGGTTTTCGGTTCTCGTACTCCAATTCGGAATGCGATCGTCGAAATGGACGGAATGCAGCGTAATCATTTTTTATATTATCCTTCCTGGAGCAAGCGTTATGAAATCATCCTACAAAATCGGCAGGATCAAATGTCAACAACAAATGCCTCTCACATAATCGTAGAATTGTACATCTTTATAAAAATCATACATCGCTTGGCGGCTGCTGTGCAATCTATAATGGAGATATTATTCCTGTAGGGGGCAAAGCGATGACTACAAGCAGACCGAACATTCTTTTTATTATGAGCGACGATCATGCCGCCCATGCGATGAGCTGCTACGGCAGCAAAGTGAATGCGACGCCGAATATCGACCGGATCGCGAACGGCGGCATGCGGCTGGATAACTGTTTTTGCACGAACTCTATTTGCGCGCCGAGCAGGGCGACGATTTTAACCGGAACATACAATCATATCAACGGGGTCAGAACATTGTCCGACCGTTTTGACGGAAGCCAGCAAACGATGCCGAAGCTGCTTAAACAAAACGGCTACCAAACGGCAATCGTCGGCAAATGGCATTTGGGGCATGGGGCGGAAAGCGACCCGACCGGCTTCGATTTCTGGAGCGTGCTGCCCGGACAGGGCGATTATTTCGATCCGATGTTCATCGAAGAGGGCGGTAACCGCAAGTTTGAAGGGTATGTGACCGATATTATTACGGACCGGTCGATCGAATGGCTCGAAGAACGGGATCGCGACAAGCCTTTCTTCCTGATGTGTCATCATAAAGCGCCGCACCGGCCTTGGATTCCGGACGCCAAGCATGCGCATATGTACGAGGATGTCGATATTCCGGAGCCGGAAACGTTCCATGACGACTACTCGAACCGCGCGAGCGCCGCAGTCGAAGCTAGGATGCGGATCGACCGCGACCTGACGAAGACGGATTTGAAAATGGATCCGCCGGAAGGGCTGAGCGCTTCGGAGTTGAAAAGCTGGAATTACCAACGTTATATGAAAGATTATTTGCGCTGTGTCGCTTCGATCGACGATAACGTAGGAAGGCTGCTCGACTATTTGGCGGAAAACGGTCTTGAGGAAAATACGATCGTCGTGTACACATCGGATCAAGGATTTTTCCTGGGCGACCACGGCTGGTACGACAAACGGTTTATGTACGAGGAATCGCTCCGCATGCCGTTCGTCATCCGTTATCCGGCTGAGATCAAAGCGGGCGGCGAGGATCGTCATATTGCGCTGAACGTCGATTTTGCGCCGACTTTCTTAAGTTATGCCGGCGTAGAAATTCCAGAGGACGTTCAGGGCGTCGATATGCGGCCGATTTTACGGGGGGAGAAGCCGGAGGGCTGGCGGACCTCGATGTACTACCGGTATTGGATGCATCTGGACGTTGATCATCATGTGTATTCACATTACGGCGTCCGTACGGAGCAATTCAAGCTGATTTATTATTACGCGGATGCGCTGGGCACGACAGGCTCCAAAGATATTCCGAAGACGCCGGAGTGGGAGCTGTTCGATTTGAAAAAGGATCCGAACGAGCTGATTAACGTATACCACGATCCGGATTACGCGAATGTCGTCAAAAAGCTGGAGCAGGAGCTGAACAGGCTCCAGGCGGAAGCGAAGGACGAGCCGTTCGTCGTACGAACGTAGCAGGTAAACGCCGAACAAGGATAAACGGCTTCTCCGTCCTAAACGCTTTCGAAGAAAGCGGCTTCGTAAGCATAAGCTAAGGACTGGCGCGTTTACCGGTGAAATATCAGGCTTAAGTAATTGTGAAACATATAAATTCTGATATTTTAAAAAAGAGTGACTATGCGCTATGCATAAGTCACTCTTTTTGCGGTCAGGATACAACGGAAAGGGCATCGTTCTCATTCGCCAGCTTCTTGATCGTAACCCGCGAAATTCGCAGATTGTCGACTTCTTCGACGATAAATTCGTAATCCTCGAAGTATACCCGCTGATTTTTAGCCGGGGGCGTTTCGACCTGCGAATATACCCAGCCGCCAATCGTGTCGTAGTCATCCGTTTCGATCGTCAAGCTGAAGTATTCGTTAACTTCGTCAATATGGAGCAGGCCGTCGACGGAATGATTATTTTCATCCTTCTTTTCGATGGTCGGTCTTTCCTGGTCGAACTCGTTGTGTATTTCACCGACAAGCTCTTCCAAAATATCTTCCATCGTGACGAGACCCGATGTGCCGCCGTATTCGTCAATCAGCAAGGCGACTTCCGTCCGCTTCTTCTGCATTTGCTTCAGCAGCGAGCTGATCGGAACCGTTTCGGGTACCGCCATAAGCGGTCTGCAAACTTTATTTATATCGTTGAGTCCTGTGCGGGAGGCTCTCATCAAATCTTTAATGTGTACGAAGCCGATAATGTTATCCTTATCCGGATCGCATAACGGGTACCGGGTACGCATTTCGGACGTTGCGATTTCGAGATTCTCCTCAAAGGACGAATTCGCATAAAGGCAAGACATTTCCGTACGGGGAATCATAATTTCCCGCGCAACGGTTTCGGTAAATTCGAATACGTTGTCGACGAGCGTCAATTCCGTATTGTCGATCAAGCCGTTCCTGTGGCTTTCTTTTACAAGCAGCCGAATTTCTTCCTCCGTATGCACCGCCTCATGCTCGGATTCCGGTTCGATGCCGGATTTGCGCAGCATCCAGTTTGAAATGCCGTTGAGAGACCAGATAAACGGATACATGATTTTATAGAAGATGACCATCGGTCCTGCCGACCAAAGCGTGACTTGTTCGGATTTCCGGATGGCGTACGTCTTAGGAACTTGTTCGCCGATCGTAATATGAAGAGCAGTGATGATCGTAAATCCGATAATAAATGCGATAACGTGCGTGACGCTCTCCGGAACGTTCCATTTCTCCAGAATCGGAGTCAGCATTCTTGCGATCGTAGGCTCGCCCAGCCAGCCGAGTGCGAGAGACGTTAATGTAATGCCAAGCTGACAAGCCGATAAATAGGCGTTCAAATTGTTCAAAATATTGCTTGCGAATTTCGCATTCAGATTACCCTCGAGAGCAAGGGCATTGATGCGGCTTCCCCTTACCTTAACCATGGAAAACTCTGCGGCGACAAAAAAACCGTTAAGCAGAATCAACACGAATGCAAATACCAGGTTCAAAAGTAACGGTCCAGGCTCACTGTCCAAATAGTTTCCCATCCGCCCAACTTACCGGCAGACAGGTACACCTCCCTTATTTGATAAGAATATAGTTGTACTTAATTTTAAATTATACAAGAAAGTCAAATAAGATCAAACCCGCTGGATACGTTGAATTCCTACATATTCAATCGTGAAGCCTGAAAATCGGGCTTTAACTGTCGGTTTTACCATCATTATTCACGTTTACAGGACGATATGACAGTTGCTCTCCCGCAAAAGTCAATTTTGTGCAAATCAACAATGCGAAAGCCGGGTGCTGCGTGATAAAAAAACGTATGGCAAATCGCAAAAATCAATATTCGCTGCAAAGACGCGAGGCCGTTATTCGAGTACGATAAAAGCACATCGGCGATTGTGCTTGCGGTCGAATATTGAGGAGAGGTTGATGAAAAATGAAAGCGTTGCAAATTAACGGTCCCGGACAATATTCCATTATCGAAACGGAGTTGCCGAGTCTTGAGGATCATCAGTTGCTTGTTGAAATCAAAGTGGTTTCGACATGTCCGCGCTGGGATATGAACATGATGGCGGGCAGAGATATGTTCAATTATGCCGTATCGCCCGAATACCCGCTTCCCCCGGGTTTTCCCGGTCATGAAATGGCCGGTGTCGTCATCGCGGCAGGCTCCGGCGTGCGCAGCTTCAGCCCGGGCGATCGGGTGGCCGCACTCGAGCATATCGTGCCTAACGGCGCATACGCTCAATTTGCAAGCTACCGGGAGGAACAATTGATCAAGCTGCCGGACAGCATTTCCTTTAAGCAAGCGTCGTCGTTCGAGCTTCTGAAATGCGTCATCATCGGCATGTTGCAGTTCGGCGACTTGAGGGGAAAATCGATGCTCATTTCGGGTCTCGGACCGGCGGGTATTTTGGCGATCCAAGCGGCTCGTCTGTGGGGCGCTTCGAAAGTGGTCGGCATCGACATTAACGAGGAACGCGTCCGTTTTGTCCGTGAAAACGGTCTCGGAGAGGCGTGTCTCTCGAATGAGCTTGGGGAGCAGCGTTTCGATTTGGGTTATGACTGCGTCGGTGCGGCTCCGTCCGTGCAGCATGTCCTTAACCACGTTAATGATCATGTCGTCATTTTCGGCGTCTTGAAAGGCGAGGTGAAATATCCGGAGCATTTGTGGGCCAAAGGAACAAAGCTGGAATCCTATAAATACCGTCCGGTCGGCGTAAGAGATCACGAGCTGCTGATCGATCTTGTTGCGAACAAAGGACTCGACATGGAATGCCTGCAGACGCATCATGTGCCGTTTACGCGTTATGAAGAAGCTGTCGAGCTGCTGAAAAAGCAAGAAGCGATTAAAGTGTTTTTCTATCCCGAAACCGATTTCGATGCGGAATCCGAAGAGAAGGTACAAGAGGTCGCAGCTTCACAGGAGGGAGGAACGGCATGAGGGGACATGGCGTCGTTTTTACCGAAAAGCTTAAGGTAGCTTACCTGGAGGTAGATATTCCGGAACCGGAACGTGATGAAGTGGTCATCGATGTGGAGTATTCCTGGATTAGTATCGGAACGGAATCGTCCTTCTTGCGATGCGACCGAATTGCCGGCGAAACGCCTTACCGGGAGGGGGACAAGATGCCTTTTCCGCAAATTAACGGCTATCAAAAAGTCGGCGTCATTACCGCTGTAGGAGCGGATGTGACCGGTTTGCAGGCAGGCGACCGCGTGTTCGCCACGATGAGCCGCGTTAACGGTATGGCATTCCCTAGCGGCGGACATATAAGTCCGGCGGTTACGCACGCAAGTCAAGTGTGGAAGCTGCCGGATGATGCCGACCCGATCGACTATTCCGGGCTTGTGCTCGTCCAGGTCGGTTATAACTGTGGCATGCGTCCTGCGATCGAAGAGGGGCAGTTAGCGGTCGTGATCGGCGACGGTTTAGTCGGTCAATGGGCTGCGCATACGCTGCTTCACCGCGGTGCGAAGGTGGCGGTGATCGGACGTCACGACGATCGGCTGAGTCTGCTGCCGGACGCAATCGGCAGGATCAACGCACGCCGTACGCATGCAGCCCAAGAACTGGCTGATGCGGGCGGAATCGCCGTTGTCGTCGATACCGTCGGATCGCTTGCGACAGTTATGGAGTTGAAGCCGCTGATGAAGCATAACAGCCATCTCGTTTCGGCCGGATTTCTCGGTACGGACGGCTTGATCGATATACAGGAGCTGCGCGCGCAGGAAATTACGCTTCATTGTCCTTCAGGCTGGGAGAAGGGAAGGATGGATGCCTCCCTGCAAGGGATCGCCGAAGGTTGGCTGCACACGAAACAGCTTATTACGCACCGGTTCCCGGTCGAACAAGCTGCAGAAGCATGGGAGCTTATTTTGGACAAGAACCGTCCGTGTCTTGGCGTGGTGCTGGATTGGAAGCAGGGATAGGCACTGCCGCTAATTTTCAAATAGAAGACGATATAAGTTTCACCTATCAAGTGCTTATATTTCTACGGTAAACGCGCCTGTCCTTATGGACGGCGAAGCTGTTTATCCTTGTTATGCTCGTTCCGCCATTGAATCGGGCTAACGCCATATTTTTGCTTAAAGGAGCGGCTGAAGTAGTGGATGCTCTGATAACCGGTAATGATCGCTATCTCTTGGATGCTCATATCGCTGTTTTGTAAAAATTTTTCCGCTGCATTCATGCGAATATTGTTCAAATATTGAAACGGCGTCATTCCTTTGTACGTCTTAAACAAGCGGATTAAGTAAGAGGGGTTGAAACGGCTTAATTCGGTAAGCTTCTGCAGTGTAAAATCGTTCCAATACGTGCTTTCCATCGTTCGGACGAGCATTTCGACCGTTTCCGCAGCGGAGGAGTGTCTTTTGAGGAATGGCCGGTTCGGCAGGTCCGGTATTTGCGATTTGACGGCATGACGGATCAAAGCCATGATCGCTTGAATGTCCGAGAGGCTGATTTGCTGCAGAAGCTCCGGATGTTTGCGAACCCAATCCGCATTCATGACTTCATTAAGCGCATCGACACGCTCGAAAATCATTTTCATATCGGCCGCGTTCCGGTCTCGTTTGTCCTGCATTTCGTTCCAAAGCGTGCATTCATGCGGACTGGGGAAGGAGGCGGCCGGATCGTCCTGAAGCTCCCAGTAGGCAAATCGGTAAGGCTTGGACACCATATCCAATCGGTGGGACGTATCGAGCGGGATTAAAATCAGCGCAGGACCTGCGATGAAGTAATGTCGGCTGTTCGTGGACAGCTTCACTTTTCCTTCCGCAATATAAAGCATTTCATGATGCCCGGGATGAATGCCGCCCAGTCTCTCCGGTAAAGCGCCAGGAAGCAGATCGGAGAATGCGGGCGGAGATGACGGATTCATAGAGCTGTCGGTGCCGTATGCGCGAACCTGCATGCCAATCCATCCTTCCTTAGCCAAAAATGCAATAGACGAAATTCCACACAAATTGTAACATGTGAACCAAGTACAGTAAATGTATTCGTCTTTGGGATAGGACAAATTCCAAGCGGATGTTGAGAGGAGAGGCATGGCCATGTCCAGTTCTTTTAGCCGGTTGCAAGAGAGAATAAGGGAGAAAATCGAAAACCCCGGCGCGCGGGCGGTCACCTATGTCGCTTTCGGCGACAGCGTCACGCAGGGGTGCATGGAGCTAGGCGTTATCGAATACGAGCGGGTTTATCATCAGGTTCTGAAGCGCTCCGTCGAACGCCGGTTTCCGGGAACCGTCTTTAATGCTATCAATTCCGGATTTTCCGGAGATAGCGCGGTTGCTTCGCGAGTTCGATGGGAGCGGGACGTGTTCATGTATAAGCCGGATCTCGTAACGATCGCCTTCGGCCTCAACGACGCTCATGGCGGGCCGGAAGGCGTCGAACCGTTCATTCGGTCGATTTCCGAGCTTGTCGAACGTTTGCGTTGCGAGACGGACGCGGATATTTTGCTGCTGATTCCGGGAATGATGATGAAGCGGGATAACGAAAATGTGCATGAGACGCACCGCAAAATCGTTCCTGATTTTATACGGGTTGCCGAAGCGGGATATCTCGCCATGTACGTGGAAGCGCTGAGGGCATATGCAAACAAAGAGCAAGTTCCTTGTTTCGATTCGTACGTTTTGTGGGAGCAAATGGAGCGGGACGGCATTGATATCCATAAGCGTCTTTCGAACGGCATCAATCATCCGGATCCGGCGTACCACGAGGAATTGGGAGAGGCGCTTGCGCACAAGATGTTTTCGTGAAAGTCCATAAGATCTTGACCGTTATAAGAAGAGGGCAGCCCAATGCCGTGAGATCGGCTTCGGGCTGTTCTTTTTACATATATGAAACCTCGTATCAAGCGCTTAACTCAACGGTAAACTCGCGTGTCCCAGCTTTTGCTAACGAACCCGCTTTTTTCGAAAGCGTTTAGAACGGCAAAGGCGTGTATCCTTGTGGAGTTTCATACTAGCAGACTACATTTTCAGCGGCCGTGTAGGACTTCGGTCTGCGTTTTTATTGTTAAGTTTAGTAAAAAGGTCTTGTGTGATCGTGCGAGTCTATATTATACTTTCGATTGAACTTAAAGCTTATACGATAATGGCAAACTCTTCGAAAGGGGAGGACGCAAAGCAACGGGCCTAAGGACTGCTCTAGCAGTCTATGGCAGCCGTGCCGCCGAAAATAGGTGGTTTTACTCGTTGAGATCCATCCTTTTTTGGGTGGATTTTTTTATTCCGAAAACGCTCGACAGGAGGGAATTGATACTGTAAACCGGGCCCATATGCTTTTGCGATAAACAATTGACGGGTACTTGAAAGGATGGCAATCGAAAATGGGCTACATACGCAATTGGAAAATCAGAACGAAAATTTTTGTTATGCTGGGAATCGCAATCTTGTTCATGCTTATTATCGGAAATACCGGCTTAGGCGTCATGCAGTCGATGGGCAGTAACGCCCGAGCCATGTATGAAGAGAAATTGATGCCGAACAGCTTGGTCGAAGCGCTTCTTTTCGGCAACTCGCAGATCGATGCTTTGCAGCTCGAGCTTCTTCTTGCGAAGGATGAAAAGCTGGTCGCGCAAATTCAACAACAAATCGCCCAAACGCGCGAAAAAAATCAGACGACCCGCAAGAAGCTGGAGGAAACCGTTCTGTCGCAGCGAGCGAAGGAAGAGTATCAGAAGTTTATCGAGCTGATCCCGAAAAACAATGAAGCGAAGAAACAGGTCGACGATCTGGCGGTTGCGAACAAAAAGGAGGAGGCGCACAAGGCGTATGCGGAGTCGTTTAAGCCCATTCGCGCCGAAATGATAACTTCTTTGGAAAACGTGGTTCGCTATAACGAGGAAGATGCGAAAATGTTTTATGAAGAAAGCGTAAAAAGCTCCAGGACGGCGAGCTCGATTATCATCGTCGTTACGCTGATCACCGTGCTGCTGTGCTCCGGTCTCGGATATGCGATTGCAAACATGATAACCCGCCCGATTCGCGGCATTCAACACTGGATGACGAAAGCCCAGGCAGGAGATTTGACGGTTAAAGGCGACTACAGCTCGAATGACGAAATCGGACTTCTTACGAAAGATTTTAACGGAATGATTGCGGGGTTACGCGAGATTATCGTGAAGATCGGTTCGGAATCGCAAAATTTGTCAGCCAATTCGCAGCAGCTCCTAGCTAGCTCGGAGCAATCCAATCAATCGACGAATCAAGTCGTGCAGGCGATTCAAGAAATTGCAGCCGGGGCGAATAGACAACTGCAAAGCACGACCGAAAGTGTCAGAGCGATGGAGGAGATGGCTGTCGGGATAAACCGAATAGCGGATTTTTCTTCAAGCGTTTCTATGATGTCGGCGGATGCTTCCAAGAAGGCGGAGGAAGGGAATGCAGCCATTCAAAGAGCGGTCGCGCAAATGAACTCGATTCGAACAACGGTTAGCGAGTCGACGGAGATTGTCAATCAATTGGGAGCGCGCTCTAAGGAGATCGGAAATATCGTGGATGCGATTACCGACATCGCGTCACAAACAAACTTGTTGGCCTTAAACGCTGCCATTGAAGCGGCTCGCGCAGGCGAACACGGCAAAGGTTTCGCTGTCGTGGCGGATCAAGTGCGAAAGCTGGCAGAACAGTCGCGGCAATCAGCCGATCGAATTGCGGGCATTATCCGCGTTATCCAGGATGAGACCGGTCATGCGATTCATGCAATGGAGAAAGGCAATGTGGAAGTAGGGAGCGGGGCCGTTATAGTGAGGGAAGCGGGAGAAGCGTTCCGCAACATCCTGCAATCCGTCCAGGAAGTCGCCTATCAAATGCAGGAAGTATCGGCATCCTCCGAGCAAATGTCGGCGGGCAGCGAACAAATTACGGCTTCCTTGCAGGATATGGAGACTATTACGAAGTCGACGTTCGCCAAAACGGAAAGCGTAGCCGCCTCTTCCGAGGAACAGCTGGCGACGATGGAAGAGGTAACGATGGCGGTTCACACGCTAACGACAATGGCTCAGGAGCTCCACGAAATGACGCTGCGATTCAAACGCTGACGCGTTTAATATGTTCAAAAAAGCGATTCCGTTTACCGGAGATGGCGTCGCTTAAAGCTTAACAGGGGACATGAGTATCAGTAAATCGAGAGATGCTTTTTTCTTTGGTAACCAGACCGTCATTCGGACGGTCTGGTTTTTTTTGTTGTTAAAAATATTGAGGACATAATATATGTTATGTAAACTAAATAAGGCTGATAAATCTACCATTCAAAAAAGGCAAATAAATTGCATGAAATATGAATTTCACGCAATTTGCATCTTAAGCGTTCTTTTAGGTATGATTGAAGGACGAGATTTTAATAGTTGGCGGTGAAAAATCGAGTGGCAGGTCAAAAGCACAATGTTATGGATACATACGAGTCGGAGCTGCGTTTATTTTCCATGTGGATGAAAAACCGCGGTATGACCAAAGCGACTCAGCACGCCTACTTATGCGATACCCGGAGCTTCCTTCATTCGATTTATCCTGCAAGCTTGGATGAGGTTGGAAAGGTGGAAATGATGGGATACTTGTCTCAGGCGCGCGAACGCGGAGCGGGAGACGAATCCAGAAACCGCAAGCTCTCGTCCATCCGGACATTTTACAAATCGCTTGTGGAAATGGATCGGCTTCATCTAAATCCTGCCGCTGTCATCGCCAAATCCAAGCAAGAGAAAAACAGGATTCCCGTTTATCTGGAGGAAGATCAGCTTGAAGCTTTGTTCGAACCGATGGAAGGGAAGTATGCGGCAAGGAACATGGCGATTTTATGCTTGATGGCTTACGCCGGCTTGCGGGTCGGAGAAATTCACAGACTGAACAGGCAGGATCTGACTCAGGACGGCTCCCTTCATGTGCTGGGTAAAGGCCGTAAGTGGAGGATCATCCCGCTGCCCGATATTTTGCATGTACATATGCGTCAAGCTTTAGAAGAGCGGATTGAGCCCAATAAAAGCAAGGAAGAGGCGTTTTTTGTTTCGCAATTCGGACGCAGATTGTCGATCAGGATGATTCAAGCGATCGCCGAAGAAATGTTTGCTAAGCTCAAACAGAAAAATCCCGATTTACACGCCAAAAAATTGTCCAGCCACAAGCTGCGCCACTCCTTCGCCACCATGCAAATCCGCAGCGGAACGGATATTCGTACGCTTCAAGAGCTGCTCGGTCATTCGAGCATCGAAACGACGCAAATTTATACGCACGTCGATAATAAACAACTGAAGCATGCGATGAATAATATTTCGGGCAAAATCCCCGGATTACGACACAGGGATGTCAGAGAGGAGATGCCGACATGAGTCAAGTCATAGAAACCAGAAGAGTGGCGGAGAAGCTCGGGATGACTTTCGAGAGGCAGTTTCATAATAAGCGGAATCGAGATATACTGACGGATTTATATAGTGTGACGGTAGAACGGTAAAAGTGGAGCTTTGAATCAAACGGCGGATAGTTTTATGATCTGATCCGCTTTTCGACGGATTTCCGTTATAAGGAAGAGGGATCGATGGTTGAGAAACACCGCGTCATCGCTTTAATGGCGAGAGGGCAGTGTTTCTTTTTTGTTGCTTGTTAAATTATGGCCGCTCGTTGTAAAGGTTTTGGCGTACAACCATCTTGCATTTGTACTATGATGGAAATGTAGTGTGTGTACATGGCGGTTCAATGGGGTTGAAGGTTAGATTAAGATAGTGACACCCTCCATTAGTTTAATGGTATTAAAAGTTAATGACATAAGCTATGTGGATTGCGGCTTTTGATTGCTCGTTACTCGGCGGCCAAGGGGGCTTACAAGGCACTTATCCTTAAAAACTGAATGTGTGATGTTTGGTTATTGGCAAGGTTTTGAATGTTGCGATTGTCGATTAAATGCTTGGATACGGACTAAAGAGGGGATGAGCAAGAGATGATCATCGATTCACATAATCACCCGAACTATTTGAACATGACATGCGAGAAGATTTTGGAAAATATGAAAGCATACAACATAGACCGGACTTGGCTATTAAGTCTGGAGACGCCCGAATTTGAATATTCGCCCGGATATCACCGTATCACTTGGGGCAATGAGCTTGGACCGATTCCTTTCACGAATTGTTTGGCCTGTGTAGAGAAAGCGCCGGAAAAATTCGTTCTCGGCTATGCGCCTGATCCTCGCAAGCCTTATGCGATAGACAGACTGGAGGCGGCAATCGAACAATTCGGCGTGCGCGTATATGGTGAAGTGATGCTGCGCATGATGTATGACAATCCGGATGCAGTCAGCATGTTCCGGTATTGCGGCAAGCGGGGGCTGCCGGTTATCGTCGAGGTGAATTACGGCATCGGGGAAGGCGGGCCATATGCGACTCCAGGCTACTGGTACGGCGGCGGAATCGATGCTTTCGAGCGTGCGATCCGGCAATGCTCCGATACTGTTTTCCTGGGCCATGGACCCGGTTTTTGGGCGCATATTTCGGGCGATGATCTCTACCTCAAGGAGTCTTATCCGAAAGGTCCGGTACGGGCTGGGGGGCGAGTCACGGAATTGATGCGCACTTACGACAACCTGTATTGCGATTTATCAGCAGGGTCGGGATTAAATGCGTTAAAGAGAGACCGGGCTTTCAGTAAAGAATTCATTCTGGAGTTTCAAGATCGTATGTTATACGGGAGAGATGACTGGGACAATAATCTTCAGGATTTCCTAAACTCGCTTGAGCTGCCTGCAGAAGTATTGGGTAAAATTTATGCGGGGAATTCGCTTAAATTAGTTCCTCTCGAAGTTGCGCCAACAAGATAACGGAATTTTTGCTAAAGGACTGTTCGATAGTTAAAAAAGCCGGGTTTTCCTACTCCAAGGAATCCCGGTTTTTTTATTCATGTAGTTTCCATTGTCCACTTGCCTAGGGAAAGAGATACTTGTCCTGGTCCGCTACATGGTTCCTCTTACTCTTTTTCTGCATGTCTGTCGAGTTTGAAATCCTGTGAATAAGTGAGCATGCGTGAGAAAAATAGATCTTACTGTGGGAGTGAAATAATGAATAACAGACATTCGACGCCCTGAATCCATGCTGTTATTCCATTCGTTTTATTTGGACAATGAATCAGCTAAAATGAAGGTATGGAGATCGATAATAGTGGAGGATGGACATGGCCAAGATTTTGATCGTTGAAGACGAAAAAATACTTCGTGAAATTTTAATGGATTACTTTCTAAATGATGGCTATGAGGTTATGGAAGCCTCAGATGGTAAAACCGGATTGGATTTGTATCAACAACATGAGGTCGACTTGATCATTCTCGACATTATGCTGCCTGAAATGGACGGGTGGTCGGTTTGCCGCCGTATTCGTAAAACGTCCGATGTACCCATTATTATGCTCACGGCCCGAGTAGACGAAGACGATACGCTGCTCGGTTTCGAGCTTGGAGCCGACGATTATGTAACGAAACCATATAGCCCTGCAGTGCTATTAGCAAGGGCAAAGCGTCTGCTCGATAGCCGGGCACGCACGAATAAAACGATTAATACGAACGATTCATTTATTATTAACGGCATTAATGTTCATTTCCCGTCGCGATCAATAACCGTGGATGGAGAGCGAGTAAGCCTCACGCATACGGAATTCGAAATTCTAGCATACTTGATGCAAAATCAAGGGATCGTGATTTCAAGGGAGCAACTTATCATGAAAATATGGGGATACGCTTATGCCGGAGATGATCGCACTTTGAATACACACATACGAAACCTGCGAACGAAATTAGGTAACAAAGCGCGACACATTACAACGGTCGTGCGGACCGGTTATAAGTTCGTGGATAGCTTATGAAGATCGGAATCGTGGCAAAGCTATTTCTTCTCACGACTGCTCTTTGCACGCTTATTTTGGCTGTTATTTACGTAGGACAAACGATTTTTTTTAAGGAATTTTATACGAACAGGAAAACGAAAGAAATACAGGCGAACATCGAAATATTCAAACAGGATTATTTAGAATATAAGACCGCGAAAATGGACATTCCGTACATCCTGAAACTTGAGCAAATGTTCTTTCAAGACCATAACACGTGGATCACGACGCTCGACCGTTACGGTAATCTTAAGAATACGAGCGATTTCTTTCTCGAAGTTCAATTGGATAGTGATAAATCCAAGTCTTACAAAGTGCCGTTGTATCACTTGATTAAAATAGATGATGTATCTTCAAAAAGGATCGCCTTCAGTCTAGAACAACGTCTGATTATTTCCGGAATTAAAAAAGATGCTACGATTTTGCCGGTACGAATACAGGACAAGTTCGTTACTTACGGGACGAATGACCAACTTCTAATCATGCCTGGCTTTGAAGACAAAGCTACCGTAACCGACGTTCAAATTCCACCTCCGGAAGCGTCCTCGAGTTATATTTTCTCGAACAGCCTCTTTATGGAGCGGATCAAGGTTTTTCAGGCCGGCCTATTGCAATCGAATAATCCTCAACCCATCAATACTGTTCAATCGTTTGATTACGAGCAAAACAACTTGAAATACAAGCTTTTTGTCCAGAGCATCGAGGACGTAGACGGTGACCCGGCTTATTTATTTGCGATGACTTCCTTGCAGCCCGTAGACGAGGCGGCGCGAATGATCAAAGATTACTCGGTCTATATCGTTGTTTTCGTGCTTGTGCTTATTTTACTCGTCTCGTTTTATTATTCCAGGAAGATCGCAAAGCCGCTTTTAAGACTTAATACAGCAACTCAAAAGATTGCGAATTTGGACTTTTCGGAGTCGATACCGGTCTCCTCGAAGGATGAGATCGGCGAATTGTCACGCAATATCAACTATTTGTCCAATACGCTTCATTCATACATTGGACAGCTGCGGAAAGAGATCGAAATGGAGAAACAGCTCGAGAGCACGCGCAAAGAGTTTATTTCCGGCGTATCGCACGAACTGAAAACGCCGCTAAGCGTCATGAAAAGTTGCATCTCCATTCTCAAAGACGGCGTAGCCAGCGATAAGAAAGAGCATTATTTCGAAGCGATGGAAAACGAAGCCGATAAAATGGATCACTTAATCGTTGATATGCTTGAACTGGCGAAATTCGAGTCCGGGACTTACAAAATGAAGTTGGACGTATTCCCGATCGATAAGACCATCGAGTCGATAGTTGAACAACTTGCTTTGGACATCGCTGCCAAACAGCTTAACGTTCGATTGCGGCTTGATCTAACGGAAGTGGTAGGCAATCAGCTTCGAATCGAACAGGTCATCACGAATTTTATGACTAACGCCATTTGCTATACGCCTGCGAATGAGCGCATTATCGTATCGGCAATTGAAGACCGGGGAGAAATTATAGTCTGCGTAGAGAACTATGGCGTTCATATCCCTCGAGAACAACTAGACAAAGTGTGGGATCGTTTTTACCGTGGGGACACTTCTCGACATCGATCTCATGGGGGCACCGGTTTAGGATTAGCGATTTCCAAACAAATATTAGAGCTTCACGACTCCACATACGGAGTAGAAAATACCGAGAACGGGGTCGCCTTTTACTTTTCGCTAAAGAAAGCATAATCTCATCAGTTTACATGCATCGTTAGAATTGAAAATATCGGCAGGCTAATGGATCCATTCCTTAGTCTGTTTTTTTATTTGTCAGTCCACCTCTCAAAATCTTTATCTTATCTTTATTTCGGCTCCATTTGATCTTTATACAGGGAAATTACTATTAATTCATGAAAACAATCATTCGTTTTTTCACAATTGGCGTCGCAGCAATCCTACTTGCTTATTATTCTTTTAACTTACGACAGGAGGGGGTTTTTAACAAAAATACGATACAACCATTATCTGCTACTGGAACAACCAGCCCTACACAACCGCTGAACGGAAAAACAATCATCATCGACCCGGGACATGGCGGAAAAGACGTCGGAGCAATCGGGGGACAAAACACTTACGAAAAAGACGTGACATTGCCTACCGCACTTAAAATTCAACGGAAATTACAAGAGGAAGGCGCACACGTCATTATTTCACGCTCCGATGATGTGACGGTATCGCTAAGCGAGAGAGCGAATATGGCAAGTATTCATGACGCTGATTTGTTTGTCAGCATCCATTTTGATGCATACGATGACCCGGACGTCCACGGAATAACGGTCTATTTCAACGAGACAACCGATCAACCGCTCGCACAGCAATTACATGACGGGATTTTTAAGTCGGATCTGCAGACGAAAGACAGAGGTGTAAAATTCGGAGATTATCGTGTACTTCGAGAGAATATAAAACCGGCTATTTTGCTCGAGCTTGGTTACCTTTCGAATAAAAACGAAAATTTTCGGATTACGTCAACCTCTTATCAAGAGCTGTTATCCGCTGCGGTTGTTCGTGGAATTGTTGATGCATTAATGTAATGCTCTGAGGTGAAAAGATGCGCTTTCGTAAATGGTCAATAAAACAAAGTTGTATTGCGGCCTGCTTTCTTGCGCCTAGCGCGATAGGTTTTTCCGTTTTTTATTTCATTCCATTCGTAATGGGGGTTTATTATTCCTTCACGAATGGAACGTCCGAAGGATCGTTCGTAGGCTTCGCCAACTATCAAGATTTGCTAGCCAGCGATTCTTTTCGAAAAGCTGCGATAAATACGGCTTTATTTACTTCAGTCAGCGTCCCGATTACAGTAGTAATCTCACTTTTCATAGCCCTGCTGCTGAATCAAAATATCTATTTGCGCAATTGGCTTAGGACAGCATACGTCTTGCCGCTCGTAGTGCCGGTTGCATCCGTCGTCCTCATTTGGCAAATCCTTTTCGATTGGAACGGGGCATTAAACAGCTGGTTAAGCAGCATTGGTCTTGAACGCGTGGATTGGATGAAGTCGGAGTGGGCGAGAGTCGTGCTCTCCGTCGTTTATGCATGGAAAAATATCGGATATAACGTAATTTTATTTCTGGCTGGATTGCAAGGAATTCCGAAGGACTATTACGAGACGGCCGAACTTGAGGGTGCAGGCGTTTATCACCAATTTACGCGAATTACGCTGGTATATCTAACGCCCACGACGTTTTTTGTCGCCTTAATGGCGCTTGTCAGTTCGTTCCGGATATTTCGGGAAACGTATTTAATCGCCGGTGATTACCCGCATGACAGCATCTACATGCTGCAACATTACATGAACAATATGTTTCTGTCTCTGGACGTTCAGAAGCTAACATCGGCAGCGACCTTGATGGTTGCATGCATGCTAATCATCGTTTCCGGTATGTTCGCTTTGGAACGTCGCATTTCATCATTCACGGAGTAAAGAGGGAGGGAATATGAGTCGAAGGGGCACAGTGTTTAAAAGCATAATCACGATCGTACTGTCGCTTTTGGGTATCCTCATGTTGGCGCCGCTCGTTATATCCTTAACGAATTCACTAATGTCCGAGCAGGAGATCGGATCCAATTATGATCTGATCGGTCAAATGACCGCTGATTCCGCAAACGGAAAAGATGCGTTCGTTAATTTGAAGATCATTCCCGATTGGGTTTCCTTCGAGCAATATGCGAAAGTACTGATTGCGACTCCGACTTATCTGAAACTATTTTGGAACTCGGTGTATCTTGTTGCACTAATAATTGGAGGTCAGGTTATCGTCGCAGCACTAGCCGCTTATGCTTTCGGGAAGCTTCGATTTCGCGGCAGAGATAATCTATTTTTCATTTATTTGATGACGATGCTCATGCCGTTTCAAGTGACGCTCGTCCCGAACTACATTATCGCCGACAAATTGCATTTATTGAACAGTGCTGGAGCGATCATTCTTCCCGGAATATTCGGAGCATTCGGCGTATTTATGCTTAGACAATTTATCAAAACGCTCCCCAATGATTATGTGGAAGCCGCGACGATGGACGGCGCGGGCCATTTGAGCATTTTCATGCGGATCATCTTACCTCTCGCTAAACCAGGTTTAGCTGCGCTTATCGTTTTATTGTTCGTCGATTATTGGAACATGGTAGAACAACCGCTTATTTTTCTGGATGATGACTACAAGCAACCGTTATCAGTTTATCTATCCGTCATCCAAGAGGAAGCAAGGGGTGTTGGGTTTGCCGCATCCGTATTGTATATGTTTCCGATGTTGTTGTTGTTTTTATATGCGGAAACTCATTTTATCCAGGGCGTCCAAATGACCGGCATCAAGGGATAGGGGGATTCCATATCAATAACCTTGAACCTGAACGCGAAAATGTGAAAAGAAAGAGAACCATCAAACGGTTATTATTGTTATTTATTGGCGGACTACTCATGCTGACGCTTTACAGCAATACGCTGCTATCGATGAGCCTCCCGAAAGTCTGGGTCACGCTCGGCAGACAAGAACCGCTCGTCCATGTCTTTAATGGCGAGGGCGTTCTGAGACCGGCCATCGAAGCTTCTTTATCGAACAAATCCGGGTGGGAGATCAAAGAAGTAATGGTTGCGAAAGGGGACAGCGTAAAAACGGGACAAGCACTTGTCGTTTACGCAAACCGCGAAGCAGAGAATCGATATTTGGATGCCCAGGCCCAATTCATGCAACAGCAGCTTGCGATTGAAGAGCTGCAGGATCAATACGTGGAAGCTTCTCGAAACAGCGATGAGCATCTAAGTCGAACCGTGAAACGGAATCTTGAAGGCGCCAGAATTACTTTAGAAGTTCAACAAAGAAATCTCGACAGCTTAAAAGAGGCGCTTGTTTCCGAACGCGAATTAAAGGCACCCTTCGATGGAATCGTCCAAAAAGTGAATGCCGTAAAGGGAATGGCATCCGCAAGTGTCGGTCCCGACATCCAATTGGCCTCATCGAATCAGGGGTACGAAATGCAACTCCAAATCCCCGCCTCCTTAAGCAGACTTATCGGGGGTGGACAGACAACCGATATCCAAGTCCAAATTGCGGATACAACGGAAACGATGAGTGGTGTGATTCAACTTATGGATACAACGGAAACGATGAGCCGTGTAATGAATCAGGGCGAGAACGAATCCCAAGACAAGCGGGAGGGGGCAACGAACAAACGTATTTTGATTAACGTAAATAACGAGAAACTTCGCGGTGGGGAACAAGCAAGTCTCCTTCTCAGCATTTCTTCTCCGAACGAAGGTGGAATTCTTGTCCCCAATAAAGCTATACACCGTGAGGGAAGCGAAAGCTACATTTTTGTCGTCGAAGAGAAAAAGGGAGCTCTGGGCAACACGAGCGTAGCTCGAAAAGTCAATGTTCAAACAGGCGATGCCAATGAGCACGAGACCGTCGTCAAAGGAGGCATTTTTCCCGATTCGCCGATTATCCTGGAGAGCAGCGAGCCGATCCTAGACGGAGAGCGCATAAGAGTCAAAACGAACAAAATAAATTCATAACTTACGATTAGGAAAGCGGGGATGAATATGAAAAAGCTTATTGCTATTATCATATTTTGCATCATGGCTGTTGGTTTATCCGCATGCTCCGACAGCGATAATAAGCCCGAACAAGGGCAATCTCAGACTACTGCGCCGTCTAATTCAACCTCTGACGAAAACTCAGTCAAACCGGGGCTCGAACCTCTAGATAATAAACCGAAGACAATCGTTATTTCCGTTCTTGCCGCGAACGATTTTTATCAACTCGCCAAAGAAAAATACGAAAAACTCCACCCGAATACGACGATTCTACTCAAAGAGTTTGAAAGCAGCGGTAGCGTCTTGAGCAAATCCGAGGTGGAAAAATTCGTCAAACAAACGACGACGGAAGTATTGTCAGGAAAGGGAGCGGATCTGTTCGCGTTTACGACAGTCGAATTGCCTATCGACAAATATATTAACAAGAAAGCCTTCGTTAACCTGGACGAGTGGATTCAAAAAGATTCCTCGTTCGACCCTAAACAATATCAAACGAATATCCTCGAAGGTTCTAAAATGAATGGCGGATCTTACATTCTGCCCATTGAATATTACCTGGAAGCACTTTATGGAGATGCGGAAGCCTTCAAAAGTGCTGGTATTGCAATCGATGATAGGTCTTGGACATGGAGCGACTTTGCCGATATCAGTAAGCAAATGAAAGGGAAGGGCAGCAGGCGCTACGCGATGGGGAACATCGCTCCTGAGACGATGATTAACAATCTTGTTTCGGATCATTATTCCCGATTGATCGATGGCGCGAGCGGAAAGGCATCCTTTGAATCCCCGATATTCATGGATATGCTTAAACAAGTCAAAACCTTATATGATGATAACGTACTGAAATCGGAATATGTAGATAACAAAAACAGTAGTTTTATGTATTCGTTAATTACATCGCCAAGCGATTACCTTGTGAGGCTTGGATTGTATTATCCTAACGGCAAAGTTTATCAAAAACCGCATTCCTCCGATCAGAGATCCGGTGTTTCGTTCGTGCCGACCAATCAAATCGCAATGAACGCGAATTCCAAGGTGCAAAGAGATGCGTGGGAGTTTATGAAGTTTTTATTGTCCGAGGAAATGCAATCCTATCCTCGTCAAACGGGCTTCTCCATGAATAAAGCGATTAATGATAAAGCCATCGAAGACCTAAAATCAAAAGAGGTCTTGCAAGATCCAAAGAGCGGGAACATTAAAATTAATGCTGAAGATCTCGAATTGATCCGAGAGTTGCTGTCAGCACCTAGCTCCAGGGATATGGGGCATGAATCGACTGTCCAAAAGATTATTGCCGAAGAAACGAAAGCATTCTTCAGTGGCCAGAAAACAGCTGAAGCCGTCGCTAAGTTCATCCAGAACCGTGTAGTGACTTATTTAAATGAGTAATCAATTTCTTCTAAAATATCGAGCAGGAGGGAGCACCTAGCTTCCTTCTTCTCACACCTCCGTACATGCGGGGCCGCATATGCGGTTTCAAAAGGTTTATTAAGTTACATAATAAAAATTATGTAAACCATTAAAAAACCGCTTGGTCGAAATGACGAAGCGGTTTTCCTTTTTGGCTTATCCATGACAGACAAACAAGCAACGCAGTCCATTGGAGAATACGAATAATTACTTCGATTTTATATCGACATCATGGGAGGATGGCAGATGAAGCGGCTGTTTACGGAAAAATGGAGTCAATATCATTTGCTAAAAACATGCAGCGGACTTTCCAATCATCTGCCTGAAACGTTGCTATATACCGAAAATGCTTTTTGGTCGATGCTCGAAAGAGATAAGAAGGTAATCGTTAAACCTTGCACGGGCCGATTGGGTTATGGTGTGCTTCAGGTTTCCGATGCCGGAGATAACCGCTACGACTATCATATTGAAAATCAACATGTGACCGAATCGGGCAAGGAGCAGATCGCATACTTTTTGAACAATGATTATGCATGTAAAAATAAAAGATGTATTGTTCAACAAGCGATACCGTTAGCAAAAATTGACGGCTGCCCGTTTGATATTCGAGTTATGGTTCAGCGAAAGCGTTACGGCTGTCCATGGGAAGTAACGGGAAAGGCTGTAAAAGTAGCGATGGACGGGTATATTGTGACGAATGCTTCCAAAATGATTCTTCCTTTTGAGCAAGCCATGACGGCTGCTTCTTTGTCATACGTGGCGGAAGAGATTGTCGATTATGTTGCTTTGAGCGCAGCACGGCATCTGAAGCGATGGAAGGTGAATAAGCTGGGACTGGATATTGGCATCGACGATACGGGAAACGTGTGGATTATTGAGGTAAACGTACGTCCTTCAATTGGCATTTTTACTTTCCTGGAGGATAAAGAGATCTACAAACGTATGATCCATTACAATAAGCGATAACAGACGTGCGGCCGGTTCGCCGTTTCATCATATGCAGAAGCGAGTCTGTTTGATCGTCAAAAAAATCGAAGCTGCCGAAGAAGCTTATCGGTAGCTTCGATGCGTTAACAGGCGGGATTATTCGATTATTATTAATTTTTCCCGAGCGAGCATTGGATATTTTGATACTATTGATTGTAATAAGCGTGGAATCGAGGGATGGAAAATATGAGTGCAAACGAAAAGATTCGAATAACCGCCCATGATCTGATGGAGCTCCATGTTGAGGCGTTATTTACGCACGACCGGAACATGCGTCTCCGTACGATAAACGAACCTTGGCCCGGAGAAACCCCAGCCCCGCAGTTTTTCTTAGGAAGAACAGTAGAGGGAACGACAGTTTGCCGGTTTCGGTACGATTTACCGGAGCAGCTTGTCGAGCAAATGAAGCTGTTATGTGCCGATGAACCGCTCGTCACAGATTTCCGGACGAAGCCGAAGCATTTAACGTCATACATGCGTCTCCTTCAAGGGGAGCGGTTTACTATGGGGCCTTGCTTTCTTATACCTCGTGAAGCGGAGCCGACAATGCAGGTAGTGAGCGTTACCCGAGAAAATATGTTGAACTATTTGCATGGCGGCTTCGAATGGCTGATCTCTGAAATAGATTACGCTCAGCCTTGTATAGCGCTTGTGATCGGAAACCGTGCCGTCTCGATCTGCCGCAGCGTTCGCATCACATCAAGGGCACATGAAGCAGGGCTTGAGACGCTGGAAACGTTTCGCGGTAGAGGATATGCCGCTGAGGTTGTAGCCGGATGGGCAAAGGCGGTTCGGGAAGTTGGGGCGATCCCCTTATACAGTACCTTTTGGGAAAACTCCGCATCCCAAAGTGTGGCGCGGAAATTAGCTTTGAACTTTTATGGAGTCAATTTTACAATCCTATGAGCGGTTGGGGAGAATACAAAATCATGAAAAGGCTTGGCTTGACATAAAGGTGGAATCGGGGATATTATAGACACAACAAGTCTTTGAATGAGGTGCTTCCATGAGATTCACCAAAGCGACGAACTATGCCCTTCACACCATGCTTGCGCTTATTGAAGCTTCTCCGGTTAAGCCGGTAGGCGTACAGCAGTTGGCGGAAGCCCAGGGCGTGTCTCCAACGTATCTTTCCAAAATTTTAACGAGGCTCGTAAAGGCGGGAATGGTCGAGTCGGTTTCCGGAGCAAACGGAGGGTATCGGTTATCCCGAAAGAAAGGCGACATTACGTTTTTGGATATCATCCACGCGATTGAGGGGACCGCTTCGTTATTCGAGTGCGATTTTGTCCACGGCGAAGAATGCTTGATTCAAGCGGTTATGAAGGAAGCGGAAGAGAAAATGGAGCATCATCTCAAAACAACGAAATTGTCCGATCTGGCCGTCAAACTAACTCAACGGTAAGGCGGAGAGATTGATTCTTATAGAGAGATAAGAGTATTTTCTGCTTATTTTTTTGTTTCAATTAAAGATAAAATGAGTCTTTAATATCTGCGTTATCGGAAGCGGATGATGATGCAGGATTGCGCAATTATCGGTATAGGGGCAGGGGATTACGTCGCAGCCTGTGGGAGTCGTACCGCTGTAAACGGAACTAAAAAAACAGATTACTTCTTCTAAGGAGGTGATGAAATAACCGTCGCATCATGAAGAATGGGAAGAAGAGCGGCCGCCGAATAAGCTTAGCGCCAAATAACGTTTAAGCCAAATACTTATCAAACGATGAACTGGGGGATAAAAATGACCATTTGCCACACAACGGATGCTACCTTTAAAAATGATATGCAAAGCGAAGGCCTAACGGTAGTCAATTTTTGGGCGTCTTGGTGCGGACCATGCCGCTTTTTCGGCACCGTACTCGAAGCGTTTGACCGGGATTACAGCAAGGAAGTTAGGATTCTCAAAGTCAATGTCGATGAGCAAGCCGATACTAGCGCGTATTTTGGAGTAATGAGTCTTCCGACTACGATTTTATTTAAAGACGGCAAGCCGGTAAATAAATTAATCGGAGCCGTTAGAATCGAAGAGTTGAAAGCATTCGTATTCGATAATAAATAGTGCCGACGGCCGACATAGACTGGTCTGGAATGTTGAATGATACGTATGAATGGCTTAAGTTTGCGTAAAAAAATGATGCCGTTGGGGCTGTCGTATATGACGATAGCCTCAACGGCGTTGCTATTCCCGGTATTGCGGCAATTTCTGGTCAGGTAAATGATTCGCCCAAATCATCAGAGTAATTCCATCGGGATCTTTGAAAAAAAACATGGACGAATTGCCGGCAATTTTTATGTCCGATACGTCAACGCCGTATTCTTTCATGGAACGATAAGCATGGCTGATATCCGATGTTTCCATATTGAATGGGACTTCACTTTCAATGCTTTCTTGTTTTTGATCCACGATAATAATGGGACCCGACCCGGCAGTAAATGCAGTTGCTCCGTTCGGAGCTTTCCAAAGCTGCTTTAAACCGAGCGAATTCCCATAAAAATCGCAGGCGGCCGCTACATCTTTTACATGCCGAAAAATAACCCCGATGGAGGTGAGCTTCGGAGCATGATTTTGAACTTCCGGTTCCTTCATTTGGCAAATCCCCTTTCAGAATGGTTTCATCATATAGAGGTAATGACCATTTATTGGTTACTATTATACGATACGGAGTTCGGATATTCATAATAAAGTTGATAGTGATTTATGAAAATGTGATAATGAAACCGACAATTTTAATTGTATTTCCAGTGGCAGTTTACTTTAACGGATAATTTCGAGAAAGCCTATTCTCGGCGGGTTGATAGAATTAATCAGAAAGGGGGGCGTTTCTTGTTCGACTTTCGGAACCGTTTCAATTTATTTGCTTGGGTCAGGCAAGTAAAGGACAATTGGAACGATTACCCGCTTGCGGAGGGGATGCTGGTGTGCGGCCGGTATCGTATCGTCAGTTCGCTGGGCATGGGAAGCTATGGGCTTGCGTACAAAGTCGAAGATATTCGTACGGGCGAATTCCGTTTACTGAAGCATGATCGTCCGAGCAAGGGATCTCTCAGCAGGCGGCTGCTTGAACGGGAAGCGGCATGGCTGGAGCGATTCGATCATCCGCAAATTCCGAAAAAGCTTGACATGTTCGAGTCCGGGAGGAAAACCTTTCTCGTTACCGAATTCGTGGCCGGTTTGACGGCCGAGCAGCTTGTGTTCGAGGAAGGACGGATGTGGAGCGAACGCGAAACGTTATTCGTCCTGAAGCATCTTGCCGAGCTTGTTTTGTACATTCACGAGCGGGGTGTCGTCCATCGGGATATACGGCTGCCGAACGTGTTGTTCGTAGACGGGACCGCACATTTGATCGATTTCGGGCTGGCTTGCGGAATTGGCGAGAAAGAACCGATCATGGACAAAATGTCCGGCATACCGGAGCCGAGGAGAGCGGACCGCAGCGACATCGGCTGCGATTTTGTCGATATCGGCGAAATTGTGCTCTATCTTTTGTATGCCGGATACCGTCCAGAGCCCGATCAAGAGGATCGCGGCTGGGAGCGGGAGCTGTCGCTGACTCCGGGAACCAAACAGCTATTACGGCGTCTGCTGGAAACCGATCGGCCGTTTACGAATGCCGGAGAGCTGCTCGAACGGCTTGAAGCGGTATTGGACGAAATGCCACAAGGCAATCTGCCCTTATCTTAAACTTTGGTAACCCTTCACCGGATGGAATTAGCTGCTGCTGCCGCGGCGTCTGTATTGCGAATAACCGCCGTGTCCGCCGCGATGTCTACGATTATCGCTGCTGGAATATCGGTTGTATGGGGGCGGGGCTTGACGATAGCGTGCACTGCTGGAATAACGGCGATGCGATTTTTGGCCGAGCACCGAATGCATAATGCGTTTCACTAGACGTCCTATCATTAGAATCAGCTCCCTAAAAGTTTTATGAAAACGGTCTTCTTACCCGTTACTACGGGAAGCGGGTGTCGATGGTTTCCGGTTTCGGGCAAAAAGAGGTGCTCGCCGGCATGGTAAGACGCACATTTTACTGCTGGCTGCCCCCGAAAAAATGGCAGATTCCAAGGATGCCGTTGAACTGGTACGAAAAATAAGCAATCCTAGGAAGTGAAGCGACAGTCGCTGCGGCGGCAAGTCGTTTCACTTATTTTATAAAATGACATCAATTTGTAAAAGCCGCGAAAGCTTGCCGTTTCGCGTTTTTTTTGTTTCGGGAATGAATTCTTTCATTATTCTTTTATCCGGCTGCAGTAGACTTACTCATGAAGGACTCCTACCGTAATAAGCGGCATGGATGTAACGATTGGAGGAGAGTGGATGGCGTGAAAGGAGAAACGGCAATGCGAAAAGCAACAAAAGTTTTGATAGGATTCATGACGATGATGATGGCGGTTGCTGTCATTTCAGGAGGGATTTTCGGTAACGGCCAGGCTTTGGCGGCGGGGAACGGCGATTTCTCAGGGGAAGGCACCTCCGGCAATCCTTATCTTGTCGGTACTGCAGAACAGTTGAACAAGATCAGAGAAAATTATTTGAATGCGAATTTGTACTTCAAGCTGACCCGAAATATCGATTTAAGCGGCTATGCCGCAGCAGGCTGGGTTCCGATCGGCAATGAAGATGCTCCCTTCAAAGGTAATATCGACGGTAACGGTTATCAAATAACCGGACTTTCGATCAATACCCCCGAGAACGGTTTTATCGGTTTGTTCGGTTATATAAGTACCGGCAGCTCGATAAAAAGAATGAAGCTGGTTGACGTAGCGATAAACGGACAATTCGCTGTCGGCAGTTTGGTCGGCTACAACGAAGGAGGCGCAATCACCGACAGCTCCGCTTCGGGGAGTGTGTCCGGCTCCGGTGCTGTGGGCGGTTTGGTCGGAAACAGCTCCGGCGGGCTCATCTCCAACAGTAAGGCCGCGGTGACAGTCAGCGGATCAATGGGCGTAGGCGGTTTGGTCGGATACGCGTCCTGGAGCGAAGGGGTCATCAGCAACAGCTCGGCCGCGGGCAATGTGAGTGGAGGCAGGAACAGCGAGGAGCTTGGCGGCTTGGTCGGCATGGCGAATGGCATAACGATCAGCGGAAGTCACGCAAAGGGTTCTGTGACAGGCGGCAGAGGCAGTAAAATGATAGGCGGTTTAGTTGGCGTCACCTACTCGGTCGCGATCAGTGAAAGTTATGCCTCGGGGGATGTAAGCGGAAGTACGAATGTAGGCGGTTTGGTAGGCAACATCTCCATAGGCAATGAGATTAACGACAGTTACGCCTTGGGTAAGGTCAGCGGAAGAAACACGATAGGCGGACTGGTCGGCAGGAACTACAACGGAACGCTAATAAACAGCTATGCCGAAGGCGATGTTGTTGCGAACTCGGAAGGTAGTCTTGTCGGCGGTCTGGTTGGCGATCATATGCTTGGCCGGATTAGCGGCAGTTACGCGACGGGGAATGTGAGCGGAGGCTCGGCAAACTTTTATGTAGGCGGCTTGGTTGCATACAATATGTCGGGAACGATCAGCGGCAGCTATGCCTCTGGGAATGTGAGCGTAGGCGATGGCAGCGCCAGTATAGGCGGTTTGGTCGGCTACGATAACACAGGAACGATTGAGACGACTTTTGCCTTGGGGAATGTTAGCGCAGGAGACGGCAGTCAAGAGGTTGGCGGCTTGGTCGGCACCGAATATTTCGGAACGATCCGTATGAGCTACGCAAAAGGGGATGTAACCGAAAGTGGGGATAGCTTCCATGCAGGCGGATTAGTAGGCAACAACAACGGTGAGATCGACAACAGCTACGCCTCAGGGAAAGTAATCGGCAAGTATTACATAGGCGGATTGGTCGGTTTCAATAACAATGACGGTTTCTTGATCAGAAACAGCTACGCTTCAGGGAAAACAAGCGGAGTCGAGGGGAGTGAAAATGTAGGCGGACTAGTCGGTTACAATTCCTCCGGATCGACGGTTAACAGTTACTACGACTTGGAAGCAACCGGCCAAGCAGTTTCGGCAGGGGGCACCGGCCTGACAACCGGACAGATGAAGCAATCCGGCACGTACGAACAAGATGATGCCAACCCTTGGGATTTTACGGATGTCTGGGTGATCGATTCGGTCCGTAACGACGGGTATCCTTATTTGCAAGCAGCTCAGGCATATGTCGATTATGACGGTAATGGGAACGAAAGCGGTACGGTACCGGCGAGCCGTTCTTTCATAAAGGGATCTCAAGTGAAGGTGTATTCGGGCGCCGTCGATTTGGTGAAAACAGGCCATATCTTATATGGCTGGAACACGAAAGCGGATGGCAGCGGCACGTTGTTTAAGGCGGGCGATTCCTTTCCGATCGCTTCCCACACCGTTCTGTATGCGATATGGATGATTCCAAGCACGGACGCAACGTTAACCTCCACGATTGGGAATGTAAGCAACGGTGGAAGCGCCGATGAACGTATTACGGACATTCCTTATGGAACGACGCTCGACGACTTAAAGGCGGCAATTACGCCGGCGGCGGAAGCGACTTTCGACATTTACGATGAGGATGGAGTGACGCTGGCGACCGCCTTGACTACCGGCAAAAAAATAATCGTGACGGCGCAGGACGGCATTACGCAAGTGACGTATACGTTGACTGTAGCCGCTAACGGGGCGAATGCCATCACGGCCTTCAGCTTGGCTGAGCAAATCGCACCCGCAGTGATCGATGAGGTTGCGCATACGATCGCGATCCAAGTGAAGTCCGGTACCGTTCGGAACGGTATGGTTGCCGCTTTTGCATTATCCGAGGACGCTTCGGCTAAAGTTGGGAGCGTCGATCAGGTGAGCGGAACGACCGCCAACGATTTTACGAATCCGGTTACGTATACGGTCAGGGCGGCGAACGGTATCACGCAGAATTGGACCGTAACGGTTACGGTATTTATCAGCAGCGAAAAAGATATCCTGTCTTTCAGCATGGTTGAACAAACCGAAGAAGCGGCAATCGATACTGACGCCCACACGGTACTGGTTCAAGTGAGGTCCGGTACCAACCGGAACGGTTTGGTGGCTGCATTCGCTTTATCTGAAGGCGCCACGGCAAAGGTTGGTTCGGTAACGCAAGTGAGCGGAACGACCGCGAACAATTTCACGAATCCGGTCACTTATGCGGTGAAAGCGGAGGATGGCAGCACGCAGAACTGGAAGGTAATTGTAGTCTTTGAGCCTAGCAGCGCGAAAGAGATTACAGCCTTCAGTCTGGCTGCGCAAACCAAACCGGCGATCATTGATGCGGTCGCGCACACGGTAAAGGTTGAAGTGGCGCCCGGAACGAACCTGACGAACCTGACGGCCACATTCTCGCTTTCCTCGGGGGCCTACGCCAAGGTCGGCTCCAAGACGCAAACGAGCGGCGTAACCGCGAACAATTTCACGAATCCGGTCACTTACATGGTGAGAGCGGCCGACAACAGTACGCAGAATTGGACGGTAACGGTGTGGACGCAGAACAACTACTCGGTTACCTTTGATTCCAATGACGGCACAGCGGTAGAAGGCCAGTCCGTAGCCCATAACGGCAAGGCGCTTGCTCCTGCGGATCCGGCAAAGGAAGGTTACGCCTTTGCAGGCTGGCATACGGACAATTTGACGTTTGCAAATCCGTTTGATTTTGACAATACCGTTATCACGGCGAACACGACGCTTTATGCCAAGTGGACGGAAATAACGGGACTGCAAGTGGCGATCACGTCGGCGAACGGAACCGTTAGCGGGGTTAAGTCCAGCTACGCATATGGCGAACAAGCCGCTCTGACGGCGGTTTCTCTGCTAGGATATAAGTTCGAAGGGTGGACGGATACGACGACGGGAAAAACGCTCAGCACGAAAGAAGCCTACAGCTTTACAGTCACGGCCAATGTTAGCTTGACGGCGAACTTCGGGGAAATTATTCCTGATCGATTCACGGTTATGTTCCTAAGCGAGAGCGGACAAATCCTTTCCGTGCAGCAGGTCGTCAAAGGGGGAAGCGCGACACCGCCGCCTAGCCCGTCCAAGCCTGACAGCGTTTTTCTTAATTGGAGCGTTGACTATACGAATGTGCAGTCGGATTTGACCCTCAAGCCTGTATACTCGGCCAAAGTCAAAACGTATACGTTGACTGTTGTCGGAGGAAGCGTCCAAAATGGTGCGGAGCCCTATTACTTCGATACGAAAGTGACTGTAACGGCGGATACGCCGCCTGAGGGACAGCAATTCAGTTACTGGACCATGCAAGGAAATATCGTCAGCTACAGCCCAACGTATTCCCTTTACATGACGGGGGATACGACGATTACCGCCGTTTTCTCGGCTGTTCCCGCGGCGAGAGAGCCGATCGTGACGATTTCGCCGGACCCGATCGCCGATCCGGTCGCCAGAAAAATCTCGTTTATCGGCCAGATTGATTTGCCTGCTGGATTTTCGCTTGTGGAATGCGGGTTAGTCGTCAAGCAATCGGCTGTTCCCGTAACAGATCTGAATTTCAGCACGGCTGGAGCGATTCGGGCCAAATCCAGCTCGCAAACGGCGACGGGGCAATACATGATGAACAAGACGGGAGTCAACCACGGAGATACCTGGTATGCAAGGGCTTATTTGATTTACAAGGATAGCGGAGGCAAAGTGGTTACCATCTATAGCGCCACCGTTTCGAGCACGATGCCTTAATGAGCTTCCTTGGACATTTGCTTAAATTCCTGTACCCTTTATTAAATTGAAAGAGTTAATTAACCAAGTTAACAAAATGTCGAATTTGCAAATGGGAGGAACGAACCGCCATGAAGAAAGAATATGAAAAACCGCAGATCGAGATCGAAGAGTATGAGCTACCTTGCATATGCTCGGAATCCGGCGGATTGGGAGACGGGGAAGATTTTTAGACGGCTGAGACGGGAATGGTTGACGATAAGCGGCGGGAAAGCGCATTTTCCCGCTTCCCCGTCTTGCTGGGAGGATGGATGACGCCATGAACCGGGCAAGTATTGCTGGCATCACGATCGATTATACGGGGATAGACGGCTCCTATTTGATCCCGAGGTTATCGGCATACGGAAGTACCGGCAGCCGGACCGACATGAAGCTGCGAACAATCGTCTGCGACGAGCTTGATGAACCGCAGGGCACGTACGTCGAGCAGGTGAACGCCGCTACGATCATACGGATCGGCGCCGGTAAGTTTTGCCGGTATTTACGCGATCAAGAAACGGGAAAACTCGCAGCGGCGTTTTTTTACAATCGGGACTATTCGGAAGTGGAAATCCGTCTGTGGAAGGGGAGAAAGCATCCCCTTTTTACTTTGGCCGATTTCGAATACATGTACACGGGCTTTGCGTTTTGCGACCGGTTGACGGAGCTTGGCGGGGTTGTTCTGCACGGTTCCGCCATCGCGATGAACAAGCGGGGAATCATCTTCTCCGCCAACAGCGGAACGGGGAAATCGACGCATACGCAGCTTTGGAAGGAGCGTTTCGGAGAAGCCGTTACCATTGTCAATGACGATAAGCCGGCCATCCGGTTCGATGACGGATTTCCCCATTGTTACGGTACGCCTTGGAGCGGGAAGACCGCTCTGAACGAAAATGTCCGCGTTCCGCTCCATGCGATCGTATTCATTCATCGGGCGGAGTCGAACAGGATCGAACGGTTGACTGTCAAAGAAAGCCTGTTCCACTTGACGGGACAAATCGCAAGACCTTATTACGACAGCGGATTGGGTATGAAAACGCTGGATCGGATCGAACGATTGATCGCGACCGTGCCCATATACAGACTACACTGCAGCATCAGTCAAGAAGCGGTGGACGCAGCATTTAATGAAATTATGGAGAAAGCGGGGAAGCTGGAATGAAAATTAGCCAAGGCTTCAGCCTACGAAACATTGCCGGAAGCAACATCGTCGTTCCCGTGGGGACGGCGGGCGTCAGCTTTAAAGGTATGATCACTTTAAACGGCAGCGGGGCTTTTCTGTGGAAGCAGCTGGAAACGGATAAGACAGAAGAGCAGTTGCTGCAAGCCATGCAGGCCGAATACGAAGTAGACGAGCAAACGGCGAAGACGGATGTCGGACAATTCGTCGGGACATTACGGCATGCGGGTTTACTGGAATAGAGGCTTTACATGGAGAGAAGCAAAGCGCGCCTGACGTCGGAGCAATTTATGTCTATGCTGCTGCCGCTGCTAGAAGAGAAACGGGATGTGGAAATCACAGTGGCCGGCAACAGCATGTTCCCGTTGTGGAAGCATGGCAGGGACCGCGTCACTCTCACGTGCTGCGATAAGGATACGCTGAGAAAAGGGGATATTCCCTTGTACCGAAGGCACACCGGACAGCTTGTCCTGCATCGAATCGTCAGGGTAAGCAAGTGCGGCTACGACATGTGCGGGGATGGCCAAGACCGGGTCGAACGCCATGTGCCGAAGGATAACGTCATCGCCGTCGTTAAGTCCTTCACGCGCAAAAATAAGACCTACAGCTGCGAGTATGTTCCTTACCGGGTGTTTGTCGCCTTGTGGCTGACGCTGCTGCCCTTCCGATCGTTCGCGTTACGCAGCATACGGGTTTGGCGCAGATGGATTCTTTGACCTCAAACACATGAGAAAGGAGCCGGATATGGAAGCGAATTCGACGTATTTTATCAAGCTGCTGTCCGCCTTCCTCCATCGGCATGACCCCTTGCAGGAGAACGAGATCGACTGGGAGCGGGTTTATCGGCTGGGGAACATTCATTTTGTCAGCGGAATGATATTTTTTACGGCTAGGGGACTGCGCGAGGGAAACCGGCCGCCCGGTCATATTTTGCATCGCATGAAACAAGACTTTGCTTCCACGCTCGCAAGATCGGCCGCTCAAGAGGAAGAAATGGACGGCGTCATCCGGGAGTTCTGCAAAGCGGAGATCCCTCATCTTCTTTTGAAGGGATTTGCAATCCGCGGCTGTTATCCCGTTAAAGAGTTGCGAACGATGGGGGATATCGATTTTTTAATCAAGCGAGAGGACCGGGCGAAATCACACGGGCTGTTGTTGGCGCTGGGATTCAAGGCGGGGCCGGCGAACGGGAACGTGTGGCATTATGCAAAGGGCAAGGTCTCCCTGGAGGTGCATTCGGAGCTTTTTTCCGATAATATCAACAACCGCTTCGATTATATCGGCTATTTTTCAGGTGCATGGGAGCATGCGGTCAGGGAGCCGAACGGGTTTACCTATATGTTTAAGCCGGCGTATCATTTGCTGTATTTGCTCGTGCATATGGCGAAGCATTTTCACGGTCACGGCTGCGGCATCCGCATGATCTTGGATATCGCCGCGTATGTAAAGCAAGTTGAAGAGACGCTGGATTGGGCTTGGATAGAAGGTGAGCTCAAGAAGCTCCGGCTGTCAGTGTTCGCGAGTAATGTATTCGGCTTGTGCCGGCGATGGTTCGGCACCTTAACCCCCATGCACGGGCATTCCGAGATGGAAGAGACTGTTTATAAGGAAATCAGCGATTACATTTTATCGGCAGGGACCTTCGGTTTTTACCGGAGGAACAAATATGCGAGCATACGCCGTAAATTCAATGACGGACACAGGGGGGGACAAAAGAAGCCCGCAGCCGGCAGCTACTATAGTAAGTTCTTCTTTCCTAGCTATCGCACTTTGAGCAATAGCGGCGCTTATGCCTTTGTAAGAAATCGTCCCTACTTGGTGCCCGTCGCTTGGATTTATCGGTTTGCCAGAAATCTGATCCCCAGGAGGCGGAGTCCCGTCCGGATCCTCCTCGACATTGCCGGCAGTAAGCGGGAATATAACCGTCAGGCCGATGTGTTGTCGAAAATGGGCTTGTAAAGTGCTAGTTCAGGTTCGTTAAAGGACCGATAGTAAGCGGCACCCATCCTGTAAAAATTGCTCCGCCGGACAGGCTACGGTTCCTTACGGAGAGATCGCCCTTATGCGCCCGGATAATGCGGCGCGCGATCGTAAGACCCAGACCGACTCCGCCGCTTTCGGAATTCCGGGACGGGTCCCCCCGATAGAAGGGCTCAAATACATGCGGCAAATCCTGCACTTCAATGCCCGGCCCCGTATCTTCAATCGTGAAGACGATACGGCCGTCTTCCAAGTGCCACGCGAATGTAGTCGTTCCGCCGGCGGGCGTATGCCTGATGGCATTGTCGAGCAGGTTGCTTACCGCTCGCCGCAGTAAATGGGAGTCCCCCTGAACGGTTATGTCTCCTCTTTGCACGTCCCCTTCAAAATGAATCTCGGCGCCTTTAGCCTTGGCTACAGGGCTGTACTCCTCGGCAAGATCGGCAAAGAGCCGTCCCGGTACCACAGGTTCCGGCCGCAGCGTTTGCTCGATGGATTCGAGCTTGGTGAACGAAAACAAGTCGGATACGAGCCTTTCGAGAGATTCCGCTTTTTTCGTGCAAATCGAAAGGTATCGAGCGGTTTTCTCCGGATTGTCGGTCTTGCCTTTCTCCAACCAAGCCAAACAACCGCGAAGCATAAATAACGGCGTTCTTAAATCATGGGCGATTGCGCCTATGAAAAATCGGCGTTCCTCTTGCAGCTCGGACTCGCGGATCAGCGACTCTCGCAAGCTGCTGCCCATCGCATGGAAAGCGGAGCGCACGGTCGTGACTTCAAGCACGCTGGATTCGGGCAGGTGAAAATCAAGATCGCCGTCGGCAATCCGGCGTGCGGCTGCGCTCATGGCCTCAAGCGGTTTGACGACGACTTGGCCTATTTTCCAGGCGATGAACAGTATTGCTGCAATCGCTGCAATGATGGCGCATACCGTTGCCACCTCGCTTTTTCGTTGCGGGAGGAAAATAAGCGCTTTGCCCTGCAGTTCGCCTTGTTCGACGATATTGATTTGGCGTGTTGCGGATTCTTCCGTACCGATCGGTCCAGCAAGTACAATTTCGCGGCCGGAGCCATCCTGCAGGACGATTCCGATGCCCGCTTGCTTGGCGGTGCTTTGCAGCGAAGCCTGCCAATCCGAATCCGTCCATTGGGCCGCATTCGATTCGTTCACATTGCGGATTGCCTCAGCCAAGCCGGCTTGCTGCCGCTCATAGAGCGAGCTCTCGAACACGTAACGATCGAGCAGGTCCGACAGTTCAAACAATAACCGCGGCATAACAATGACGATAAGCATGCCGATGATCATCCACTGACGGATGCGAAGCCGCGGCTTCATCCCCGCACCCCCTCGAACCGGTAGCCGATGCCCCATACGTTCGTAATGATTTTCGGTTTTCGAGGATCCTCTTCGATTTTTTCGCGAATTCTCCCCACATGAACGGTAACCGTATGTTTGTCGCCAATCCCGTCCCAAAACCGCTGCAGCAGTTGATCGTACGTAAACACTTGGCGCGGATACTCCGCGAACAAGCAAAGCATATCGAATTCCTTCGGCGTAAGCGGCAGCGGCCGCCCGTTCAGCACGGCTTCATGCGCTTTTACGTCCAGCACAAGCCCGCCGAATCTCCATTCGGATTTCGTCTCTTTTTCGCTTTTGTCATAGCGTCTTAGTACGGCTTTTACGCGCGCTACAACCTCCTCCGGAGTGGCGGACTTGACAATATAGTCGTCCCCGCCCAAGCTGAGCCCGCGTATTTTATCCATATCCTCTCCGCGCGCGCTGAGGAACAGGATGGGGATATCGCGCGTTTTGCGGATGTGACGGCATAGCTCCAGGCCGTTTTGCCCAGGCATCATGACGTCCAGCAGCATACAGTCGACCTGCACGGTGTTAAGCGCTTCTAGCGCTTCGGTAGCACTGAACGCGAAGGCGGTTTCGAACTGTTCGTCCTCGAGGTAATCCCGCATTAATTCTACGATTTCTTTATCGTCGTCCACAATGAGTACCGTACGTTTTCCGTTCAAGCTCAAGTCGCTCACCTCTGCCGTTAATAAATGAGAATTTGAAAATATTGTAGCACAAAGATCGTTGTGCCTGGTTCAATTTGCATGAATTGTAACGAATCGGTGATTGTTTTGTGACTGTTTCACTCAGCCTTTCGTTAGATTCGCAGGTTACGATTAGTCATGTCGAAACGAAACATTTGCGGAAAGGAGGGTGATGGCATGAACTTCGGCCGAATCGCTTACAGGGTTTTGGCTTGGACCTTTCTCTGCTGTATTGTCATTCAAGTTTTTATTGCGGGAATGGCGACTTTCGGGGATCCGTCCAAGTGGCAATCCCATGCATCGTTCGTGAAAATATTCGCTATGGCGCCTCTGGTCATGTTCCTTCTCACTTTTATCGGAGGGATCAAAGGACGCGAACGGCTTCTCAGCCTTGCGTTATTTTTGCTAGTGGTTATGCAATTTCTCACGATTCAGGTGTTTTCATCCGTATTCGTCATTGCGGCGCTTCATCCGCTAATTGCGATGCTGCTGTTCTGGGGGGCGATTGCTGCGGCGAGGAAAACGTGATGGGGATGCGGGCCATTTCAGGAGAAATCAAACCGAATTCAAGGAAGGAAAAGGATGAACTAGCTGTTAACCGGACAATGAGCTTTAGTTACTGGAGGCAGCGGCGGGATCGGCGGTAACCGGCACGTACATGTCAACGGAGTCATAAATAAGAGATGACGATAAGGAGATGAAACTGTAATGGAATCCAAAATTACGCCTCAGTGGATGAAGCTGGTCCAATCACAGCATCCGGAGAAACTGTTGCCTTTCGCGCGCAATATGGATGAGCAGACGCTTGCCGCCATATATGGAATAGAGGTGGACACATACAGGGCGATTAAGAACCGCTTGACGCAGCTGGCAAGGGATACGGCTTTGGAAATGCTGGAAGATTCGGCGTTTGCCGGCAAGGTGGATCACTTGCCTATCCGTGCGGGCCATCTGGTGATTGCGGTTGGCGAAAGCACGACGGACGAT
The DNA here is from genome assembly GCF_003285015.1 of Paenibacillus contaminans. GTDB lineage: Bacteria > Bacillota > Bacilli > Paenibacillales > NBRC-103111 > Paenibacillus_V > Paenibacillus_V contaminans. The sequence continues at coordinate 241,229 of NZ_QMFB01000007.1, forward strand.
CTGCTGTCTTGGTTCGAGCTGCTGCGCCATCTTGTCGAACTGAGGAGACCGGATGATGGAATCCGGTTTCTTAACGAAGGGATATCCGGAAATACGACAGCACAAGTTCTAGGCAGGATGAACGGTATTGCCGCGAGGGAGCCGGACTGGATCTTCTGTATGATCGGAGGCAACGACGTGATGAGAATAGGCCCGGAACCGGCCAAAATGCAGATCAGCCCAGAGGAGACGGCCAAAAACTTGACGGCGATCCGTCATATCGCCGCCTCCCGGACGAAAGCCGGCTGGGTGTGGATGACTCCTCCAACCTTTAACGAAGAGCGCGCGGCAGCTTATCCTTACTTTCAGAACGGCCAGCTTACTTGGCGGAACGAGGATATTACGCGTGTCGGCGATGTCATCCGCAGCCTGCCGGATAAAGTTGCAGATACGCAGGCTGCTTTTGCAGTGCTTGCCGCTCCGCCGCTGCTTGGTCCCGACGGCGTTCATCCTACACTAGAAGGCCATAAAGCGATCGTGAAACAGCTTATCGACGCATTCGCCGGAGGATTCAAGGCATGAAGCTTATCGTTTTCGGAGCAACCGGCGGCACAGGCCGGCAGGTTGTCGTTCAAGCCTTGGAGGAGGGGCACGATGTCGCTGCCGTCGTCCGCAAGCCCGAGGCGTTGGATATTCGCCACGATAAACTGGAAGTGGTCAAAGGCGACGTTCTTCTGCCGGCCACTTTCAGACAAGCGATGAGCGGGAAAGATGCGGTACTGTCCGCTCTTGGCGTATCGCACCGGAATCCGACGACGGTTTATTCGTCAGGAACGGCAGCGATCATGGAGGCGATGAAGGAGTCAGGCGTAAGTCGCCTCATCTGCCTATCGTCGGCGGGGCTGGATATCCCCGCCGATACGCCGCTGATGCAGCGGCTGGTTATCCGGCTCGTCATTCAGCGGATGTATAAGCACGCCTATGAGGATATGGCGCGCATGGAAGCGGCAGTCCGGGCTTCCTCCGGACTATCATGGTCCGTCATTCGCCCTCCGAGGCTGACGAACGGGCCGCGAACGAAATCTTATCGCACGGCAATAAACAAGCCCGTATCGCGTGCCGTTGGAATATCGCGCGCGGACCTGGCGGATTTCATGCTCCGATCGATTGCGGATCGTTCCACTTATCAAGCGTTAATGGAGATATCGAACTAAGAAGAGAGCAGGAACATGGAGGATGAAAAGTAAAGTCGGGATCCTATGGGGTTTGATCGTTGTGCTTACTTTGGGAGCGGCCGGTTTCGCCGTCGCCCCTTATCTTACTTTCGATTCTAGTCTCAGCCGGGTGGACATACATCCTTCTTTTCCGCCGCATTATCCGCTATTGCTTGTGCATATTTGGTGCTCCTTCCTCGCGCTTCTCATCGGTTGGCTGCAGTTTGTACCCGGACTTAGAAAGCGGAGAGCGGATATCCACCGGCTGTTTGGGCGGATTTATCTAGGGTTGGTCGCAGTCGGAGGCTTGACCGGGCTTACTGTCGGAATGTTTGCAACCAGCTATGTCAGGCAGATGGCCTTTTTGACGTTAGGTTTTCTGTGGCTGTTTACCGCCTGGAAAGGGTACCGAAAAGCGAGGCTGGGACGTTTCGATGAGCACGCAGTGTGGATGATCCGAAATTACTCCATGACGCTAGTCGCTGCCAGCGCGCGTCTTCTTACTCCGTTGTGTATCTTGATCTATTTGGCGGGGCATGGGGGTCAATCGTCAGGCGGCGTTGCGGCCGTATTGAAACAGGTGCTCGAAATCAATATCTGGGTCGGGCTCGCTGCGAATCTCGTCATTGCGGAATGGGTTGTTTTGAGTCGATTCAAAAGAACCTTCAAATGAAGATTAACCGGGAGGCATCTTTTGTTTTTATTAGAACAAGTTTTCGTCGCTGAGAATTAATCGGAACGCTGATTTTTGGGATTTTATTCTTGGCGATTAATTGGGATTCAATAATAGCTCCAACAGAAACGAATTTCATGAAACCCTTTGATACTTTTTATGAAGTTTTAGCTATTGGCATGGTTTATTATCTATTAAAGGACATATATAAAGGTAGAAGTTTTGGGAAGCGATTGCTTGGAATTGGCGTAAGAGATTTGGATAACGACTCCGTTACTCCAGGAGCTTTCAGATTGTTAGTCAGAAATGTAACCATAATTTTATGGCCGATTGAAATATTCCTATTGGTAGTTTCTCAAAGAAGACTAGGTGACATAATTGCAAAGACAAATGTAAAGAAATTATAGGATCCGAAGTAGGCTGGAACACAAAACCAAGGTACAGAGACGAATATGGAGTTTCATAATATTACCTTCAATCCAAAGCCGATCAAATTAGAAGTGTGCGATCGTAATGGCAGCCGTATTTCTACTTGTCATCTCTCGAATGAGTGAATCGGGAACGGACGTTCGAGGAGGCTCATCAGACATGGAGAACAAACTAACCGTTGCAAATGGGGGACATTTTGTTTATTATGGACATAGTGGGTCTACAATAAAAAATATTTTAGAATGGGAGGAGGGGACCATGCAGTTCTCCAAAAGTACAGATTACGCGCTACATGCTTTGCTTCATTTGGGTCACTCGGATCGATTCAAGAATGTAGGAATCAAGGAGTTATCTGCGACACTGGGCGTTTCGGAAAGCTATTTATCCAAAATCATGTCCAAGTTAAGGCAGGATGGAATCGTGCGAGCGGTACCTGGCGTGAACGGCGGTTATGAACTGGCGCGGCCAGCCGATCAGATTACGTTCCTTGATGTGATTCAAGTGATTGAAGGAAGACAGCATCTGTTCGAATGCTCGAATTCGAAATCGCAGCAGCATCTTTTGCTAGCGGAAGTGGATACTGCAGAGAAGAAAAGCCCCGAAAGCTGCCAGTGTTTGGTTGAGAAAGTGATGGTAGGCGCGGAACAGCATCTGCATCAATACTTGCAGGAGCACACGATTCAATCTGTCATGGATGAGGCCTTCAAGCGTTGTAATCATGAGGCAAACAAGAAGTGATACACTTCTTGTAATATAATTATGGATAATTTAGATCCATGGAGGTGTTTTTTTGTGACTTTGAATAAACAGCTATACGATGTGGCAATTGTTGGCGGAGGCCCGGCAGGTTTGAATGCGGCACTGGTGTTGGGGAGAGCCAGGAAAAACGTTGTGGTGATTGACGAAGGCCGTCCGCGCAATGCCGTGACTCGCGAGGCCCACGGATTTATTACCCGCGATGGAATAAGCCCTAGCGATTTTCGACGAATAGCCAAAGAAGAAATTAGCGCTTATCCTTCCGTGTCATTTGTGGAGGATACTGCCGAGTCGATTACGGGATCAAACGGTCATTTTCAAATATCGACTGAGCAAGGGCACGCCATAACGAGTAAAAAACTGTTGTTTGCAGTCGGCATGAAAGATCGGCCGCTGGACATTCCCGGACTGGCGGAGGTTTATGGGAGGAGCGCCTTCGTTTGTCCCTATTGCGATGGATGGGAACTAAGAGACGAGCCGTTAGTTATCATAAATAAAGGACCTGAGCTCGTGCATTTTGCTCCATTGATTTCCGGATGGACAGATCGTTTTACATTCTGCACGAACGGCCCTGACGAGCTGACGGATACGGAGCGCGAGGCGATCCGGCAAAAAGCACCGATATTCGAATCGCCGATTCGGCACATCGACTCGAAAGACGGAATCGTTCGTGAAGTCATTCTTGAAGACGGAACGACCATTCCGTGCAGAGGGATCTTTTTCAAGCCGGATCTGGTTATGGGATCGGACTTGCCGCGAGCCGTCGGATGCCACATCTCGGAAACGGGAAATGTCGTTGTCGATACCTATGGGAAAACGAATGTTCCGGGTGTCTACAGCGCCGGGGATATGACATCGCGGCTACATCAGTCTATTGTTGCCGCCTCTAATGGCGCAGTTGCTGCTGCGGCGATGAACAATGAACTGAATGCAGAGGCATGGTAGGGATACGGATGAATATGTCGGGCGGACAGAAAAATAATTTGAGCGATCAAGCGCCGAGTCTTTTACGAAAATAGTCAGCCATAATGATAAGGGAGGAATGATCATGAACGATTTTTTTAATGAAGCGCTTTGGGAAAAAGCATGGAAAGATCATAGCGATACCATCGTGAACAAGATGAAAGAGGTTGGAATTGTACCGTCCAAAGCTTTTGACAATAAAGCCATATCTTTTAACGAGCAATCGTTTAATGAAGAGGGGAGAAAAAGGAGTGCACGAATCCTGAATTGGATGGAAAGCCAAGGGGTTCGATTCGATAACGCCACCGTGCTGGATATTGGCGCCGCTTCAGGCGTATTTTCGGTGCCGTTCGCTGAGCGGGGAGCCCGCGTAACTGCAGTAGAATCCTCTCTCCCGCTGGTCGAACTGCTGCGAGAAAACACCGCAAAATTCGCCGAAAACAAGGTGGAAATCGTGCCCGAACCTTTTGAAGATATAAACGTTCAGGCTAGAGGCTGGAGCCATTCCTTCGATCTTGTGTTTGTTTCGATGTGTCCGATCTTTCTCGATTGGGAGAGTGTGGAAAAGGTACTTCTTTGCGCGCAAAAGTTTTGCTATATCAGTATGCCCGTGAGTTTTAACGAAAACAGTCTTGTGAATGAAATCTGGCCGATCCTCACCGGCAAGCCCTTCAAAACAAAACCGAAGGAAATGGGGTATTTACTCCATCTGCTATATCTCAAAGGCTACTCTTATGAGTCGCTTATAACACGGGAATCGAAAACGACGGAAGTCTCCAGAGAAGCTGCGTTGCAGGAAATGATGCACTTGCTTCCGATGCACGGTCTGTCTGCAGATGAACGGAACAGGAAATTGGTTGCAGACTATTTGGAGCGAGCGTATCCGTCCGGCAAAGTCGTCGTTCGGCAGGGCGGGCGTTTTGGCAAGGTGCTGATTCGATTGCAAGATCAGAGCATGTACACCTTATGAATGAAATGTCAAATATCTCTGAGAAGCATCTGCAATTAGTCGAATACTCAGGGATCAATCATCAAATAACACTTGGAATGCTTGAGAAGTCAAAAAAATGGCTGGACAATGTGCAGCTCAACGATAAACGATAACATTCCGTTATAAGCGGCAGTCTAGGACAGTTTCTCTCGTCCGTGGCTGCCGTTGATTTTTTCATGATGCAGATGTTCGACGGGTGCTTTCTTCGGATTCATTTTGCCGCATGGAAGCGTGATTGGCATTTTGCAGCAGTCCCGCTCCTGACTAGGGCCGTGCGTTTTTCGAGTAGGCCTTAGTGAACGCGGCCTTGGCTGTTCCACGCCGGTCAGATCGGCGAGAGAAGCTGCCCGACGGACGATAAATCGAAAAGTCAGTCGCCCAACCTCAGCCGATTTCGTAACCCGACACCGATTTTCACGTATAGAAAAGTAAACATAATCCCTTTCACGGATTCTTGTTAAAAAAACCAGAAGTCGAGGGCTGCCCTATGAATGAGGAGAATACGCATCAAGCGGATCTGTGGTATAGGCTGGCCGAGCGGAAGGCGGCTCAATATTTTGCATCGCTAAACGAGCAGGTCAAGGAAAGAACCTATGTACCCGCTTTGACAAAAGACTTTCAATTGTGGAAAAAAAGCCATATGGGTCGTAAGTCGCTGCTGCCCATTATTTCACAAGCCATTCGAAAACCGGATTCCCGGGATTATCACAACTATATACGCTGGCTGAACCATACAGGCAAACTGGATGGTTACCTGGATAGAAGCGTCTCTTATATTTACATGCGGGATTTGGGCAAGTCGCTGAAGGATCCCGCTACCCAAACCCGGATTCAGCAAGTAGTTGCCGACGTCAAAAGGTACTTGATTCGTTCCACGGCGGCAAACGGGGGAGTGGAGCCGGAATTTATGAGCTTGGTCGGGCTGTACGGTTGGGCCAGGAAGGAAGGGATAGAAACCTCCATAATCTGGGTAATCGAAAAGCTCAAATCCGTTTCCGCTCACATACCTAAGGAAATGGACGCTGAGAACTCGCTGCGCAAGCTTATCAAAATCATTACCGGCGTTGTTCTGCATGTAATCGAAGAGATGGGCGATCATACATCTCCTGAGGAACGTGCTAGCAGATTGGATGAAGCGATCCGGCTCGGGTATTCGTACGGTCTGACTTATCCTTTTATTGACGATCTGCTCGATTCTCCCGTCTTAACCGTTCGAGAGAAAGAACAATACGGCCGTATGATTCGAACCTCTCTTCTAACCGGTGTCGTGCCGGAACCAGGGAAATTGGCCGGACCAAACAAGGAATTGATCCGGTACGTACACACCGAGCTTCGTGACGCTTACGTTTATATCAAGAAGCATCAGCAACCGGAAACGCAGCGCCTTTTTTTCGAACAGTCGTATATCTTTTTTCATGCTCAGGATATGGACCGGATCAAAGAGCTTTCGAATCCGAATTACACGAACGAAGAGTTGTATGTGCCGGTCATCTTGAAATCCGCCTTTTCCCGGCTGATAGTCCGGTCTGTTATTCATGCCGCAGCGGACGAAGGCTTCGACCAACGAACCTTTTATTACGGCATCTATAACCAGCTTGCCGACGATTTTGCAGATATGTTTGAAGACATGAAGGCAGGCGCGGTAACACCCTTTACGTATTATTTGACCTACAGCGGCCAGCGTCCGGACTTGATCAATCCCTTTGAGCTGTATTGGACGGTCATCTCGCATCTGATCCATCACGTGTACGACGATGATGCCAAAACCCGGGAAGTGATCCTTGATCGTGCCGTCAACGGTTTAAAACGATGCAGGCAGCGCGTAGGCGCGGAAACGTACAACGAGATCGTAGGTGCGTTCACTTCGGGAATTCCGGCATTCAATCGACTTGTCCAACAAATGGTCGGCAGAGAGGCCGATGTTAGTTTTTTCGACAAACTGCTCCGAGACCAGATGGTGACCGTTCTGAAAAACGAGCGAATAGAAAAGCAGCAGTTTCTCGAAAAGGTCAAAACGGTTCGAGAGCAAATCGACAGACTGCTGCTCATTCCAAAGCAGGACGGGATTCCTCCGATGAAGGAAGCGATAATCGACGCCGCCAATTACAGTCTCGATGGGGGAGGCAAACGTCTGCGGCCCATACTGGCTTGGGTCATGGGAGTCGAGGAATACGGGCTTCAGGCAGCCGCGATCGCTCCGCTGCTGAGATCGGTGGAATATATGCATACAGCCTCGCTGATCTTCGACGATTTGCCGTCTCAGGACAACGCGACCGTCCGCAGGGGGCGTCCAACCCTACATGAGGTGCACGATAGCGCCACTGCGGAATTGACCGGCCTGTTTCTGATCCAAAAGGCGGTAGAGGAACAGGCTTCCCTGGACGGGTTTGAGCCCAAAGTCGTGATGTCCCTGATGCAATATTCGTCGCAAAAAGCGGGGGACATGTGCGCCGGACAGGCGATGGATTTGCAATCCAAAGGAAAAGTGCTGACACTGGAGCAGTTAAACGGCATATGTTTTTACAAAACCGGAATCGCCTTCGAGGCCTCACTGGTCATGCCGGCCATTCTCGCTAAAGCCGAGGCGGAGGAAATTGCCGGTTTGAAAAGATTTGCCTACCATACGGGAATTGCCTTTCAGATCAAGGATGACTTGCTTGATGCGGAAGGGGATGTGCATGTACTAGGGAAGCCAGCAGGCAAAGACATCGATAATAGCACCTCGACTTTCGTGACCGTCCTGGGCCGGGAAGGCGCCAAAAAAGAGATGTGGGAGCATTACTGCCTCGCCATGAACGAGCTGAAAAAGCTGCCGCGCAATCCCGTATTTTTGAAGCATTTGCTGACTTATATCATTAGCCGGGATAATTGACGTGAGCAACATAACAACAGGCTGCCGGCATAAACGGCAGCTTGTCTTCTAAAGAGAAGTGGAGATCGTACACTTGTAAGGAGGAAGTTGACATTTACGTTTTAGACAAATAAGCTTAATTGAAAATAAATAGGGTAGATTTGGGAACCTTTTATTTTGTTTTTTCGTTATACAAAAGGAATGATAGAATTTATCTTCATAGTTATGAATACTCGGAGGGTCGGCCGGTGGAATTTATCAAATTAACTTGTCCAAATTGTAATGGAAAAATCGAAAATAAAACAGGGAAAACATTCAAATGTCCTTATTGTGAAACGGAATTATTGTTGAAGGAGAATAACGTCTATTATGTTGACCAAACGATCAACAACTACTACGGGACATCTCCTGCGAATACGGCAGCACAACCAAAGGCGAATGTAAAGACGGTATTCATTGTGGCGCTCGTACTGATTTGTTCTATAGTCGGCTATTTCCTTTTGACTAACAATAAATCGGATGACAGCAGGGAAGTAAAGTTATCGATTCGATCCATGCCTGAGAGCGAAGTCCTTCTGTTCTTTTTGAAAGATATTTTTAACAAAGGTGCTGCTATGCCTACAGAAGAAGAAATCGCAAGCATCCGTTATTTGTCTACTCGCAAATATGAAGATCAATGGCACTTTGCGTATAGCTTTGACGATCCGTTCACGAATGAGCAAGCTAAAATTTCCGATTATGTCATTACGGATAAGATATTGAATACGCAAAGAATCGAACAAAAAGACTTTGAGACATTTAGCGGACTAACGGAGTTACATTTGATGAACGAATACGAAATTTCGCAAAGTCGGAAAGTGAGTTTTCGACACTTAAAAGGGTTAAAAGGTTATACGGGCGGCTTTAACGAATCATTTAGCTCGTTTGCACATTATTTTGGCGATAAAGCTAAAATAGTAGAACTCTCTACCCAAATTCGAAGCAATGCGGAAATGGCTTTATTGTTAGAGTTTCCGAATTTACAATCGCTTGAAATTACATATGTCGATGAATCCGTTACAGACTTCCATCTGCTGAATCAGCTGCCGTTAAAGTCATTAGGAATAACGTTTATCAATGATGTAAAGTGGTTGTCTTCATTAACCGGTTTAGAGTCGTTGGCGATAAATTATAGCGATGCAACAGATTTCAGTTCGCTTTATTCACTGAGTCAATTACAAGAGTTGAAGCTTTCGTTTGTAAAGAATTTAAAAACGCTTGATTTTATTCAAAACATGCCTAACCTGCAATCGCTCGATATTGAGAATGCCGCCATTACGAATTTAGAACGCCTTAGAAATAAGCAATCGTTGACGAAGCTGCATGTATCATCTCTAAGTCAATTGGGATCTGTTGAGGTTGTGAATAGCTTGACTTCACTGACCGATTTATCGATAACCGGTTATTATGGATCTGAATCGGCATTCTCGTTGCCGAATTTAAAGAAAGCTGAATTATCAACTTCTTTCCTAACAAAGTTAGAGGCGCCTGCTTTAAAATCTTTAACTGTTTATATACGAGGCATAGGGAATGATTTGAATGGAGCAGATTTAGTGAAGTACCCGCAGTTAGAACAACTTTCAGTGATGGAAGGAACCTTTAAAGGTATCCGTTCTTTAAATAGTCTGCCTAGTTTGCAAACATTAAATCTAAATGAGACGTCTTTTTACGAGGAAACGAGTGCGGTTTTCAATTTGCAGCATGTAAAAACGATAAATTGTTATGAATGTAAGCTCGAATTTAATGATCAGGCTCCGCTTTCAAATAACACACTGGAACATTTAACTTTGAATCATGCATATTTTCAAATAGGTAATGAGAATGTGAATGAAATGGATAACGTATTGCCTCACTTTGCTAATTTGACAGCCTTACGTTCATTTACGATGCAAGACAGTTCGCTTCAATCGTTGGATTTCATGAAAAAATGGCAACAAATTGAGGTGCTTCATTTAGAAAATAACGCTATTTCAAATGTAGAGCCTCTGGTGAATCTGAAAAAATTACAAAAAGTATATATTTTGGGGAATCAAGTGCAAAACAAATCTGTTCTTGATAATGGGATTTTGATTTATTGAGGTTACTACATTATCCAACTGAAAGTTAGTCAGGAGGAATTACAGTGCTGCTGAAAGATACGGATCAATTGGACGATCTAAAGGATTTTCTGATTAACTGGTACGGAACGTACGACAGCACCTACGGTGTGCAGGTGGATGAGATTCCAGCATATCTGCCAAAGGCGCTGCATGAATTATATGCTTTCGCAGGACGCTGGAAAGACGGTTCGGACGAACACCTCGAGAACTCCCCAGAAATTTTTCAACAACAGGATTGTCTTTATTCGGTGGAGCGGTTGAAGAAGGAGCAGGATAAGGTTACGTTTCTCGAGGAAAACCAAGCAAACTGGACTTGCCAAGTGGAGGCGGGCAACAAAGATTCACCTGTCTACTGCGACGAACGCTTGCTTTGGGATGATGATGCAGAGGGATTTATCGTGGTAAATGACTCTTTGTATCATTTTCTGAAAAGTTTTTGTTTACAGGAGGTTGTTTTTGGCTGCAACCATCTTTATTCAATAGAAGGGAAACTTGAAAATATACAGATGTTGTTTGATAAGCCGATTGAAGATGTATGGCTAAACGGGCATTATATTGGCCCCAAAGAAGAGGGACCTACACACGCATTTTACCTATGCGGGGACGTACTGATCATGAAACGTTTTGGTGACTATTGGTTAGGATCCAACTTTGATTTGCCTCCAGCCTTGAATAATGATGTCTTGTCTGCAATCAAACTGAGAAGGATTAAGCCCGATTAAGTCTTTTAAAGAATGCAAGCTAGCAAGTATGTAGTAGCAATTAAAGAACAGATTTTTAAGAGTTTTTATTTGAAAAAAATGGAGGGATCATGTTGCAGCAGCGCTTTAACGATATGATGAAGCAGGACGTAAAGCCGTTCCTGGCCAAGCATGGCTTCGCAAAGAAGAGTTTGAATTTCAGTAAGATATCGGAAAGCCTCATCTACATGTTCAATTTCCAAAAGTCCTCCGGCAATTCAGCGGACAATGTAATGTTTTATGTGAACTGCGGTATTTATTCAGCGGAGCTGGCACAGATACAATCCAAAGAGATTCTGACGGCACCTCAAGAAGCGGAGTGTCACTTTCGAGCAAGAATGAGGGAAATTGTTGAGTCTGCTCCAGACCGGTTTGCAATCACTGCTGATACGAATATGAATGATTTAAGAAATACGCTGCTAAGCGGATTAGAAGAGGTTATTCATTTCTATGATACGATGACTAGTGCGAGATCCATTGTTGATTATTACACTTCAGGTCCATTTTTACATCTGGGCGAAGAGAGCTTTCAATTGTTACTACAATCCAATGATGTAGGAGCGGCCAAACATTACTTGAAGGCATTGCATGAAAAGCACGGAACAGAACAGCGATGGACCATATTCGAAAATAAATACAAGGCCATCTTCGATAAATACGAAGTGGAATTTAATACGCTATAAGTCAGCATAGTGGACGTAAATGTGAAATCAAAGGAAGAGGTACCGTTCGGGTCAAGACATTACCTTAATGGGGACGAGCTTTCCACTAGGTCCCAGTTTATTGTATACTTTACCATAAGAAGGAGAGGTATATATGGTCAAACAACTGATCGTCGGCGACGCAATGCATGAACTGGCCACTACGCGCCGCGTTTTGGAACGCTTGCCCGAGGAGCATATGTCGTGGAAGCCGCACGAGAAATCGATGACGCTTGGCGGGTTGGCTACCCACCTGATTAATCTGATGAACTGGCAAATCGCGATTTTACAACAAAGGGAATTCGATCTTTCGACCGTACCGCAACGGCGGGAGCCTTTGGACAAACGCGCTGACGTTCTGGAGGAGTTCGACGCGAACGTCGGCAAATTTGAAAAACTGCTAGCCGAATGTGACGAGGAAACGCTCGGCGAGGAATGGACGCTGCGCCACGGAGACCATGTGATCCTTCGCCAACCGCGGGCGCTCGCGCTCCGCTCCTTCGGATTAAGCCACATGGTCCACCACCGTGCGCAGCTAGGGGTATACTTACGGCTTCTCGATATTCCGGTGCCGGGCATGTATGGCCCTTCGGCCGACGAGTAAGCCTAATGAACGAAGGTTCTTGATTCGATACACGCCAAACAGTCGCAGGTCTCCGGCGTAACCGCCGGCACTCTGCGACTGTTTTTATAATCATTTAGCGTAATGGTCGTCACATGGCAACTATAAGGGATTATTGTCCTTCATAAACGTTTTGAACAAGCTTTCCGCATGCCGATCCCTTGTTTGCGGATCCTCGTAATCTTCCAGAACATCGATCAGATACTCTTCTCCGGGTTTAAACGCTTTGAAAATGAACTGCTCCTTATTTTCTATGCGTACATCGTGACCGCAGTCTTTAAGGCACTGCTCAAAGTCTTGTAATGTCGGCTCCTGATTTTCCTCCAAATAAATAAGTCCTCTTAGCTGACGCGTTCCCGCCTTGCTTATAATTTTAAAATGGACGATATGTTCTCGTTTCATTTCTTTTTTCCTCCATTAAGCAGTCCGACATAGTTATCTTCATTCCATTGTAAATTTCGAATGATCTGCAAGGGGACAATTGATACAGACCAAGTACATTATCTCATTACTTTGGCTAGGGGAGGAAGGGTAAATGTGGAGATCCTATGAAAAATAAAAACCTGCTCAACCGATTATCTGACCTCTTGTAATGAGAATTATTATCGATTATAATTACCCCAATTCTGCAAATGGCAATCGTGAGGTGTAGGTATTGAATTGGGATGAGCAGATGCAACTGTGGAATCAGGCGGCTGCCACTGTATTGGATGTTCGCTATAAAGTGCTGTGGGAGGGGCAGGATCTGCTTTCTTATCAGCTTCCTGCGAACATCTTTCTGCTTGTGGTTAGCGGCAGCGCTTACGTGCGAATCGATGATCATAAATGTTATCTCAAACGGCATCATCTGCTGCACGCAGGCAAAGGGATGAATGTGGATATCATGCCTGCGAAGCATGAATTTTCTTTTTATCTCGTTTACTACAAAGCAGTTCTGCCCGTTTCCAAGCCCGCTGCTAGTTTGATCGCACAGCCACAATCATTCGGCCATTTCTACCATGTTATCCTTCCGGAACCCGGGCTGGTGCACAGCCTGGTTCGCCGAATGTACGAAGAATGGCAGCAGTCCGGCGTATTGGCCCAGATTCGTATGAAATCGATGCTGTTTGAATTTATATATGAGTTGTTCAGTCAATTGAAGAATTCCAAAGATAGGGGCAGTCCCTCGGATCTTGTGGCGTACGCCCTGCGTTACATCCATGAGCATTACACCGAAGCCGTAAGCATGGATCAATTGGCTGATCTGCTCGGCTGCAGCAGCAGCTATATGTACAGATTGTTTAAGGCGGAGATTGGCAAAAGTCCGAATGACTACATCATCGGAATACGAATGGAGCAAGCACGACAATTCTTACTAACCACTAAGCTTAATCTGCGGGAAATTGCTTTATCCGTCGGCTATTCGGATGTGTATTACTTTAGCCGGTTGTTCAAAAAACAGTTCGGGGTCTCGCCGCTTCAAACCCGCAAACGGGAGTCCGAGGATAACGCGCTCCATCTTAATCCATTAAATACGTCACTATCCTCCATTGTTCCGCCTATGACACTCTCCTATAATCAGAATGTAAATGAAAATCATTCTCATGATGAGGGAGAGATACAATTGATTTCGAACAACCGATCAAAATCTTCAATGACCGCCTTGGTCATGCTATGCCTGTCACTGCTCATCAGCGCGTGCCAAGCGGGCGACGGCATCAATGCAAGCACGGAAAGCAAGGGAAGCCCTTCTTCCGAAACTAGAATGTACAAGCATAAATACGGCGAGACGGAAATTCCGGCGAAACCGAAACGCGTCGTCACCGCTTATCATCTCGGACATATGCTGGCATTAGGTGAACGTCCGCTAGGTGCTGCGACTTACATTCTGCAATACTCCAAGGACGCAATGGATACGACCGGCGTCGTGGATTTGGGCGCTCCTCTTAATCTCGAGAAGATTGCCGATCTGGAGCCGGATTTGATTATCTTAATTGAAGCTTATCTCGAACCGAGCGGAGGGTATGAGGGCTTTAATAAAATCGCACCGACCGTCGTCATTGAGGCCAATCAAGATCCGGTGAAAGATATCCGGTTGATTGGGGATTTGCTTGATAAGAAAGAAGAGGCCGAGCAATGGATTACTAAATTTCAAGATAAGATTGCTCAAACGAAAGAACGTGTGAAGCAATCGTTCGGACCTGACGAGACTTTCACGATTCTAAATGTACGGAGCGAGAAGGCTCGGATGATTTATCGGGATCGCAATATGGGCGGCAATATTTTGTATTCGTATTGGGGATTAAAGCCGCAGGAGAAAGTTCTCAAAGATGTCATCAACGGTATTGACGACGAATCCTCCTATCTGGACATAACAGAGGAAGCCATTCCTGAATACGTCGGCGATCATCTCATTGTGGCCGCGGCTTCCAGCGCTCAAGAGTCAGTTGATAAGCTTATGGCAAGCGGTCTGTGGAAAAATCTCGATGCCGTCAAAAACAACCGTGTGTATAAGATTGACTTCGATCAGTTTCTGTTTAACGATCCCATCTTTGCGATGAAGCAAGTCGACATTTTGGCGGATGTCCTGACCAAGAAGCGGTAAAGTTCCAGTTTACTATGGCTTCAGATTGGCGGCACGGCGAGTCCTGTCTAGGGGCTGAGTTTGACTTTGAATAAGCGGAAGTCCTCTTGCGGAATGCATAAAAGAAAGAGCGGAAGGCGATTGCCTTCCGCTCTGCATCGTGATAAAGGTTCTTACGCTAAGACGTCATGGTAATCCGGGTGACGATCAAACTGACTTTTGGCAAACGGACAAAGAGGAAGGATTTTAAGCTGTTCCTCGCGGGCGTATTCAACGATGCGTTTCACAAGCGCATCCCCGACTTTCTGGCCTCGCAGGCTCTCGGAAACGAATGTATGATCCACGATGATCAAGTTATTTCCGTTCGGTACAAAGTGAATCTCGGCTGTTTTATCGCTTGCTTCGCCAAGATAAAAAGAGTTTCCGTCTTGTTTTATCTCCAACATGATCCATAGCTCCTTCGCTTAGTTTTTTTGATGTCCAACGGAATGTGTGTGATCCATGATTATTCAGGTGCCATTTTCGGAGCATACTTAAACCGAACGCGATTGTCAGGTTAATCATAATTTGATAAAGTGTCCATAGGATAAGGGAATGTGTCGTTGCTCTGTGTTCATGTTACCATGCGACAACAGATGCAGGCAACTGTTTGAGGAAGCTATATGCTTATATAGGAAGGATGATTGTGATGACAATTCGGGTTTATTCTGTTGATAAGCAAGCTTCAGGACAATTCGATGAAGGTAAAATTGCGGAGCAAAAACCGATCGGGTTTCCAGGGGAAGGGTCGGCTGTCGATCGCGTTGGAACGTTATTTTACTGGGCATGGTTTCGCACAAAGGAAGAGGCGACTCTCCCTATGCACCCTCATCGTGGATTTGAGATCTTGTCCTATTTAGTAGAGGGCTCCGTTCAACATCGGGATACGCTTGGGAATGAGCGAACGATCCAAGCAGGCGGTTTGCAGCTCATGCAAACAGGTACAGGGGTTCAACATGCCGAAAAGTACGGGAAAGAAACGTCGGGGTTTCAAATCTGGTTCGAACCCTTCATGGGTGAGGCGAACAATGCAACGCCAACTTATGCGGACTATGAAGACCGGGATTTTCCTGTTCAAATCCGAAACAAGGCAACAATCAAAACAATTCTGGGTGCAGACTCACCGGTTCGAACGGTAGCCGACGCTCAAATGTGGGAGCTAAACCTTCCTGCGGGGCAGTCGTTTGAGCATGTGATTCCCGAAGGATATTCTATTGCAGGGCTTGCCGTAAAGGGGGAGTCGACCTGGCAATTTGGGATTGATATGCATCAAGTAAACGCCAATGATTTCACAGTCTGCGAAGCGAAAATGACGCAAACCTTACATATACAGTCCAAGGAACAGGCGGATTCCCATATCATGCTCATTCAAGTTCCCAGCGTTCTTCCATATCCGTCCTATAAAGAGCTCAAATAAGGTACACAAAAGAGGCGCGGGAGAAAATCTGAAGGACTGCATTACAAAATAAGAGACCCAAAACAACAGGCTGCCGTTATCGGCGGCCTATTTCCATTTACAGGGGTTTTTCCTGAAGAAACAGCGGACATTCATCTTTTTCTTCATTTTTTCCTTCGTTTTTTATGAAATTCCCCTTCATTTTCATGCGGTAGTATGGCTTATATCAGCATGAAGGCGGTGATAACGAGGATGAGGAAAATCATATACTTAACGATATTAATTACAATCGTTTATAAATGGTGCGTTTTGGGTAATATCCGGTTTGACGAGGAAAATCGGGTCTCAGCCGGTCCGATCGGCGGCTGGGAAGAAAGCAGATTTATTGCCCATGCTTTTGGAGGAGTTGAAGGTTTCCATTATACGAATTCTTACGAAGCTTTCGTTTCCAACTACCTTAAAGGTTACCGGCTCTTTGAAACTGATCTCGTAAATACTGCGGACGGGGAGCTTATTGCATCGCACGATTTTTCACAAAACAAAGCAAGAATGACAGTAGAGCAATTTCAAGGATCGCTTATTATGGGGAAATTTCATTCCTTAACGATGACGGAGATTTTGCAATTAATGATCGATTATCCTGATTTCTATTTAATAATCGATTCGAAGGAGAGCAATACAGAACATATACGGCGACAATTCGAGATTCTGGTATCGGAGGCAATTCGGCTGGATCCTATTCTGCTTGAAAGAATAATTCCCGAAATTTTCAGTCCAACGATGTATGAGACCGTTATGAACATCTATCCTTTTCCAAATACCGTATACTCCCTTTACAAATCAAACGCTTCAGCTTCAAGCATCGTTAAGTTTGTGAAGGAAAAACAGATAAGCGCGGTTGCTATGCCTGCTTATCGCGTTATTGTAAATCCCACTTTGGTTAATGCTCTGAGTAAGCTGGGTGTCAAAAGTTACGTGCACACGGTTGACAACATTCGGACTATGCAGGTGCTAAAAAGCATCGGCGTGCACGGCGTGTATACGAACTTGGAGGTTACGCCAACAGAACTCGCTCAAGCAGTAGATGATACAAATCCTTTTCAAATGGTTGGATATATTCCTTCTGCTGCGAAGTTTTTATTTACCAAATTCAAAGCAAATACAATTCTGGAGGGCTTATGAATTTTTATTTTATACAGTGGTTGATTTTAACTTTGGCCGGCTACTTTTTGATAAGCATAACGTATCTGCTCCAGATGATGTTTAAACGAATGAAGAAAAAGCCAAGATAAAAAAATGGCGGCTAACTCCAATTTCACAGCTTGAAATATTCATATCTTTTTTAACAGGGGATAATCAAATGACCATGCATCATATTCTTGTCGTGGACGATGAATTGGAAATTCGAGAAGCGTTGGTTATTTATTTGAAAAATGACCAAGTAGAAGTTTTTACAGCCTCAAATGGGCTCGAAGCCTTAGAAATTTTGGAGAAGGAAACCATTCATTTAATTATTATGGACGTTATGATGCCGCAGCTCGACGGAATAAAAGCAACGTTCAAGATTCGCGAAAACAAAAACATACCCATTATTTTGCTTTCTGCGAAGTCTGAAGACAATGACAAGATTTTGGGTCTTAACGTAGGCGCGGACGACTACATGACGAAACCGTTTAACCCCCTTGAACTGATTGCAAGAGTTCGCTCGCAGCTGCGAAGGTTTACTAACCTTGGCGCTATACAAAAATCAGAGGATGAGATCATTCAAGTAAGGGGACTTGTGCTAAATAAAAGCTCCAAGACCGTAGAGGTGGATGGCGAGGGGGTTAGGCTGACCCCTAAGGAATACAAAATTTTAGAGCTGCTGATGGAGAACAAGGGCAGAATCTTCTCAATCGAAGAGATTTATGATCGCGTATGGAATGAACCGCTTTTCGTAACGGATAATACAATCGCTGTACATGTAAGAAATATTCGCGAGAAGATCGAGATCAATCCGAAGGATCCGAAATATTTAAAGGTGGTATGGGGAATTGGATATAAAATTGAAAAAAATTAAGTCGATTCGGAAAATCCCGGTCGATTGGATGATTTTTATTGCGATAGCGATTTTGGCGGTACTTTTCTGGACGCAAAGAAGATTTTACGTAAACCTGGGATTGAGCTGGTTTTTCATTTATTTTTTTCAAAGATTTCTGCCGGTATTGATGGCGCTTTTATTGACGGTAAAGGTATTCCTTCGCAATAACCAATTTAATGGGAAAAGAAGTGCTGTAACATATTATTTTTCCAGATGGAAAGATCATGTGAAAACTGTTCTCCAAGCCCCGACAATATCCCTTGCACTTATAGGCATCTTTTTTCTAACCGTATTATTCGGTCTAGTCGTTTCCAGTGCATTCTTCTATCCAAGCCGAATCGAGCTGGCATGGCTGACGATTTACATGTTATTGTACATCATGCTGGTAGTTCCTTTCGTTCTAAGCAAACTTAGACGTTTTACAGTGATTATGAATGCTACCATGGAAATTGCGAACGGCCATGTCGAATCCACCATACATGATACGGGGAGAGACGTCCTTTCCAAGCTCGCGGAATACATTAACAATATGAAAAAGGGCTATCAAAATGCACTGGAGAATCAAATCAAAAGCGAACGTCTAAAAACCGAACTCATTACTAACGTCTCTCATGATTTGAAAACGCCGCTCACTTCGATTATCAACTATGTCGATTTGTTAAAAAAAGAAGAGCTTCCTTCGGAAACGGCAAAGTCCCATCTTCAAATTCTTGAGCGTAAAGCGCAACGACTAAAAATTCTTATTGAAGACCTGTTTGAAGTGTCGAAAATGACTAGTGGAGCCGTTGAGCTCAATACCGAACATTTGGATGTTGCAACGTTATTAACGCAGGCGATCGCGGAATCCAAGCATCATGCGAGTAATGACGCAATCGAAATCAGAGAGAGAATAGCGAAGTCTCCGATCTATGCAAATTTGGACGGTAACAAAATATGGCGTGTGTTCGAAAACGTAATCGGCAACGCGATGAAATATTCCCTTCCAGGAACCAGGATATATATTTATTTAGATGATTTAGATCACCAAGTACGATTAAAAATCCAAAATACAGCTGCGTATGAGCTTGATTTTGCTGCAGAGGAGTTGTTCGAGCGTTTTAAAAGAGCGGATGTATCCCGGCAAACCGAGGGGACCGGACTTGGTCTCACCATTGTAAAAAGCATAGTGGAATTGCATGGCGGAGAGATTAACATCGAAGTGGATGGCGATCAATTCAATGTTATCGTCCATTTGCCCAAGTACCGATTAAAATAAACTTAAGAGGCTCTATTCCGCCAGCACGAACAGTGAACATTCGTTTAAGAGGACATAGGAAAGTTGGGATGTTGGACACTGATTTCAGTAATTTTAATATGTTACAATAAATAAAAAAGATAGAACTAGACAAAGAAATAGGAGGGAGAGGATGGAACCTATGTATGAACGTTTGGCAGACAAACTGAAGACGACATCCGCGTTAAAATGGTTTCCCGGTCACGGGGCGGAAGAGAGTTGGATAGCGGAAGTGGAAGAGGAATTAGGGTTCAGCCTGCCTCCGTCTTACCGCTGGTGGCTGGTTCATTATGGAAATGCACGGTTAAATGGCGGGAATATTTTAACTGTCTCTGCTCCGGAACACAGAGAGTATGATGACAGCGACCTGCTGTACATACATAGGTTAAATAAAGCCGAGGACTGGTGGGTAAGCCGGTTTCCCAACAGAATGGACTTGTTCGTTCCGGATAGTGACGAGCTTTATTTTTTTGATACATCTTCCAGAAACGAGCAGGGTGAATTTCCGATTATGTGTTATGATCTCATGAATGATTTAATCGACACGTATGCTGTGACATTTGCGGAGTTTTTAGAACGGTTGATTGACGAGCGTACTTAAAAAGGGTGTGGAGGGGGCTTTTGCTTGGGGAAAGCATAGGCTTCCCTTCGCCGTTTTGGTGGAAGGGGTACACTTATATATGAAATTTAACCCCCCCTAATTTTCTATAAAGCGGGTACGAGAATGTCAACGAGGCTGCCGAAAGAACGATCGGCGGCCTTATTTTGTTACAGCGATGAAAAATGAACGAAATTGAATGAATTAGAGGAGTTTTTGTTAGAAATTTATTATTGGCGGCATCTATGTATTAACGGGATACTCAAATTTTGATTGATAAGGAGAGTGACTTAAAATGAATCAATTTGATTTTATGTGGGATGGCGGTTTTATTATGGCTCCTATTGAGCAGTTTGACGAAGCGATTGAATGGTATTGTACCCACATGGGATGGGTTTGTAAAGCGAACTTTGAAAATGTAGGAAGAATGGCTTTCTTAAAGTTCCCTGGTAAGGGTCAAGTCGTATTGAAATCATACGAAAACCAATACCCGCAATTTAATTATAAACAAGCTCCGGAAAGTAACAGTAGACTATGCTTCAAAATTGAAAACAAAGAAAACGCTTTATCTTACTTTGCAACTCATGGGATAAAAACTTCCGAAATGAAAGCTTTACCTGACGGACGTGAAAGTTTTGAAATTCATGCTTTCGGCGGTACGATTCTAACTGCTGTAACATCGAATGCTGAGAGATCCAAGTATCCTAAATCAAGAATTGCGGGATACTCCGACATCGTGATGATAATTGGGGCAAAAAATTTGAAGGACATGATTTCCTTTTATGAAAACGTAATTGGTATGGAGAAACTCGAATATGAAGTTCCTAATGGATTCGCCCTCTTAGGTGCCAAGGATGCACGCAGCAAGGTACACGATCTTGTTTTGATAGTTCCTGACGATACAGAGAAATCGTTAGTGACGAATCAATCCACACAACCGCACTTCTGGATTGGGCCCAAGAAGAAAGACTTTGTAATGGCTTGGGAAAAGTTAAAAGCAGAGGGACACACGATCTCCGATATTTCCGGAAATCCCGAAACTTGGGCGGCGTTCTACCTTATAGATCCGGAGGGAAACCGAGTTAATGTTTGGAATTGCAAATAATAATTTTACTATAAACGCCCCGCTCCTTCTTTCGAAGGGGCGAGGCGCGGATTCGTGACGGAGGAGCCGAATCAATTTGCATGTTAATACCGTTACAAGAAATACCTTCTGATTTTAGCTGATTTTTATCGATAGTATTGCCTTTTTTTCTTTTCCTTTACGGATACTCTTAATTTCCAAAGTTCTTTAGCCAACTGAAAAACTTCTTCATCATCTCCATCTTCAATTGCTATTTTCCTTGCTTTTAATAGAGCATTTGCAGCAGGGGACAGGTCAGGAGCATCCTGTACCCATGTTTTAAAATCAATAATAAATGGATCTGTATCGCTCCAATGGTAATTATGATTAATAAACGCTGCACCTACTTTGCTTTCATTAAGCTCCTGCGTACAACGAAAAAGTTCTTTCTCATCATTACCTAATAACACTAATTGTTTTTTATCTATAAATACAAGGGAGATATCTTTCCTATTAACGATAATTTCATCATCTCTAAGTTTTAATAAAACTTTATCATCGTATATAGATATCTTTAAGCTTTCATGAAAAGATACAAAAATCAAAACAAGTCCAGCGATCAAACCAAGGAGCATTGTAATGATACTTACCCACGCTCCATTAAAGGACGCAACAAATGTTAAAGGTCCCTCGAAAGGTACCCACGGCAAAGAAATCCCCCATTTAGCAATACTCGGAAGAAACCAACCGAACACTAAACCGATAAGAGGGAACCCAAGCCAGATGATAACCTTATCCGTTTTTGAAAAATTTAATAATGTAGGATTATCGCTCATTTACATTCCCTCTTTTCCAGATAATACACTTGAAATGGCTTGTTTCCATACGGCTGCAGTATCCAATTGAATTCCTATCATCGGATAGTTTGATAAGTTATCAAGTGTTAACGCTAATACAACCGCTTTTTCACGTAGTCCATTTGATTCCATAAGACCATATTCTACACCTTTTTGCATTAAGTGTACAAAACCGTTAATAAACCCTTGCTGAACGGCTTGAATTTTTAATTTATACGCCTTATTATGCGATGATTCCCGATTTCCATATAATAAAAACTCGTTTAATACTTGGACAACGAGCATTTGTGTATCAGTAGATTCTTCATTCAACAACTGCACGCCGTCATTAATAATCTTCTCTACAAAATTCTCTTTCGTATACGCCATAATAGGAAAGTATTTATCAAAACTATATCCCTCTAAAATCCAAGTGAATACAGCGTCAATTAGTTCTTCTTTCGAAGAGTAATAATAATAAATGGATGGCTTCTGTATGCCTACAGAATTCGCGATCATAGAAAGTGAAGATTTTTCAATTCCATACTGTCCAATTAACCAGGTGGTCGTTTCAAGAATTTTTTGTCTTGTTGTTTCGCTTTTACTCATCATCTCACCTTTTTCTACCTATCGTTAGTTAGATAATAACATTTAGCTAAATCGATTGTCAAAACGATCCAAATGCGGATGGAGTAAGACCCGTACACAAGCAGGTAAACCTTAGAGGATCCATAGAAAAAGGGTTTTGCATCAGTTTTCCAGAATATTTTTCAAAATTATGTCCAAAAGCTTCCGCCTCTGGCATCTATTGTTCGAGAGTTTATCTAGCGCATAAAGGAGTTGAAACGTGAACCGTTTTGAATTCGGACACCCCCCCGCCGATGAGCGGGATCAGGAGGAATCCGCTTTGATTGCAGTCGATTTCCCGTACACACCAGAAGCTGCAGCACGAGCGTATACGAGTATATATCAATGAACATTTGATCCAGCGAAGGGAGAAAAATAGAATGACAAAAAAATGCTTGGAACGTCCGGCCGTATATACGGAGCGGGTAGGCGACAGCCATTTTCTCGGGTCGAGACCATCGGTTACGTATTGTCTATGGGGTCTGTTGCAATACACCGACAAGAAGGGGATATCCCTTGCTGAAGTGAATGCGTTGGCGGGGTACGCGTTTAGCCTGAATATTTTTAAGGATACGGTTCATATCGGAGGACCGTTCATTTATGCTGGCGAAGAGCGGTTCCAGCAGGCTTTGGCCAACCTTGGCTATGATTTTAAGGTGTTAAACTTTTTGCCGGTTGAACCGGACACTGTAACCGATGTGCTGGATACGGCCCAACGGTCGATTGACCGCGGCGTCCCGATCATCCTATGGGATATTTTCCATGCCGAATTCGGACTCGTTTATGGCTACGATGATAACAAGCGGCAGTTGAACGGGTTGGACAAGTTGCGGGAGGAGCCGCTCGCTTACGATCTAATCGGAAAAGGGAAAACGGCGGAAATCGGTTTTATTTCCATTACGACCCGAAATAAGACCGATCGTCGGACGGCGATCATCCGTATGTTGAATCAAGCGATTGAACATGGCTATACGGCGGAGCCGATAAAGCATGCCGACGGGGAATTGGCCAAAGGGCTTGCCGCGTATGATGCATGGATGGAGGCGTTTCAAGGGGGGAGGATCGTATCTTTTTTCAACGCTTACAATATTGTCGTCTATGCGGAGCTCCGCCAGTTTGGTGTCCAGTTTCTGCGTGAGCTCTTGGAGGAGTTTCAAGATCATGAGATGATTGAAGCTTGCATACGGAAATGTGTTGGCCATTATGAAGCTGTGGCTGCTGCGCTGAAAGGCCTTGCCGAGCTGTTTCCTTTTCCCGGAGGGGGAGATCCAAAGGATCCGGACAACATCATTAATGCCATTAAGTTTCTGGAGGATGCAAAGCGCGCGGAGGCGAAAGGGCTCAGGGAGCTGAATCAGCTGAGAGCATGTATCGTTTCGCTGCAGCCTGGAGGTGTGGAGTGAACGGCTCGGAGGGGACGCAGCGCACACAGAGAGGGCGCCGGAAATGCTCGGCGAGCATACCGCATCTATGATCGGAGCGTATTTGATCTAGCACCGGCTCGAACGTTTTCGACCGACAGTCTTTACGATTGAGCAGGATACGCCGAACTGATAGAGAGTTCTATTGTTAATAGCATCGGTTTGCATAAAATTGATGCTGATAAAAGAACAATGGCAGCCCTGCCATTGTTCTTTTCAAAGTAAGCGTCAAAGCTGTCCGAAGAATAAAGGCTCTTTTCCCGTTCGGTGGGCGAGCCGCATTTCCTGCAAATGTGCGATGATCCTGCAAGGGGGCACAAAAGGAATCGCAGCGCGTATAAGCCTGTTTTCTCAGCATGGAAACGTGCGCGACCCGCATTATCCTGTCATAGCGAAAAATCGGTCACGCCTTTCTTATAGGCATATTTCAGCGTGTAGGTTTCTCCTTCCTCAAAGGGCATTGTTGCAATTTTGATTCGAGTATAATCAAGCCTGTGTTCTCTTAATACTCTTTTTATCAAAGCAATACCCCGTTCTTCATCCGTAATGACACAAAATATGTTAAGTACATATTTATGTGGGTCAGACACGCATTTCCCCATATCAAAACCATCGACATGACCAAGTTCAGCATCAGATAAATATGTATTCAAATATTCCGTTACTTTATTTTTTAACCATTCGTCGCGTTGGTTTCCTTTTACGCTTTTCAAGGGATACTGCAGCACTAACCAAAATTTTTCATTCATTCAAATTCACCACCGTACTTTTGTGTGTTAAATAAACTAGCTGAGCCTTTCATAGGTAAGATGAAATCCTAAAATCATTATATTACAAAATGTTGGAGGATAGCGCTTTACTTCGAGGTGAACCCCTTATAGTATGAACGGGAAGGCTACTTTAATAATAATCGTTTTTTACCAGTAACTTCTCAGCAACTAGGAGTAATATTAGTAGGTGCTAACCAAAACATGGGGGGGTTGCTATTTGAAATTTGACAAGGAAATCGAAAATGCTATTGCATGGGCAATAAATTACCTGAATTCGGAGGATTACCAATTACGGTGTCTCGGTTTTGTTGAAGATGCTTATGAAAGAAGCAACGGAATTGAGATGTAGGGAGGCGATGATGCTCGCGAGTCCGCTAACATTTACGAAGCCCACAAGAATATTGGTTTCCCACCGAAAGGAGCTTTTGTTTTCTATTCCTGTTCTGGCATGGTCGAAGGTGAAGTGGAAAATTGGGGACACGTAGCTTTGTCTTTAGGGAATGGAGATGCAATACACGCCTGGGATAAAGTAAGAATAGATAACTATTTAGCAATTGAAAGTCTTAGACCAGCACCAGGTTGGACCCAACCCCAATTCATAGGATGGGCTCCAGTTGAAAGGATATTAACCGGAATACAGGAGAAGGTATGGGATTAAAATAAGTTGCGCTTACGGCAACCATTTGCTCATTAAACATCTCCAAAGACTGCCGGCATGCTGGTGGTCTTTTCTCACATAAATCCATGTTCAAAAGAGGACGTATCTGAAAGGTTAGCCGTTGTATGCATGACTTTGAAGAGATTCAGAAGAATACTAGAAGCTTTCGCAACCAATTTCAAGAATGAAACGTTAAAAGAATAAACAATTACGGAGGAAATATGAGGGGATTTATAAAAATGGGAGTAATGATTGCGATAGTATTTCTAATTTTTGCTGGATGCAGCAAAGATGTCACAGGCGATGAAAAAACAGCCGAGCAATACGTCGAGGATCAAGGTTATAAAATTACTTCCCACAAAGGCGAAACTGATAAGTACCTCTTAGACAAAAGCAAACTTTACGGAAGTACAGAAACAATACCATACCGGCAGAGCTGGAGGGTTCAAACTGTAGAGCCTGATATGTATTTTGGTGAAGAAATAACTGTGTATGGATTTACTGTGTCGAATCATCCTCTGGAAAAAAGCAATAAAGCTAAAACGAATGTATATATTATGCTTGCCGAAGGTAAGGTTATTGGCGGATATTCTTTTCCTAATATCGAGGGTCTGAATGGCAGCGTGTATTCCCTGGACGGAAAAACGCTAGAGGAAGTAACAGGACGAACGTTTAAAGATTGGTCCGATGGTTGGAAAAAAAAGTACAGCAGTTGACTATGCTAAACAGGTACATAGATGAACGAAACAAGGAGCAGTTTGCCGCGGCAGCTGCTCCTTGTTTTTATCAAACGAAATAGCCGTTTACAATATAAGTTGATAAAAAAATACACAGATCGGGATCGTACGTATGTTAATATTTAGTAAGACAGGAGGTAATGAGTGCATGTTTCCAGAAAAAGAGAACCACCGAAACGCAGACGGGTACAAACCTAATGTAGTTCCTAGAGCTCTTAAAGTTATTAATAGCATAAAGGAGGATACACTCCGAATGGATTCTTTCGATGAGGAAATCCAAGTGGAAGAAGGACTGGAAGACATTACGGGTTTAACTTGTATCTATGTACCGGTAAATGATGTTTACGAGTCGATCAAGTGGTATCAAAAAAATTTAGGATTCCAGCCTGCAAACAACGACCGAGTTGAGCCCGGGATGGCGACAGCTGTTTTGAATTTTCCCGATCGGAATGGAAATCTGCCTTCACCTGGTTTAAGGCAAGTCGTACCTGCTCTGTTCCTTCACAAATCGGATGAAGAAGGCGGTCGACTAAGCTTTTCATGGTCATTGGACAGCGGCAAACCCCATGCAATGGCATGTTTCATTACTCCAAGGATCCAGGAGCTGTTAGAACGTTTCAAGGAAAACGGAGTGAATATTTTAGGAGAACGGGTGACAAGCGGACCCAACATAACATTCGCAGATCCTGACGGTAACATATGGGAAGTTTGGCAACCATAATCGATCAACCAGACTTATTACACAATTGAGAACATTAGCTCAGAAGATAGACGAAGGCAGCCGGTCAGAATGATCGGCTGCCTTTTCTCTAATAACGGGGAGTGAAAGATGAAATAAGAAAAATCTATAACATTTTTAATGAGCAGTGGTAATTTTCACTAAGGGGGTAATGCAGTGAAGGTGAGGTTATCGAATTATTGTGAAGATTGGGTTCGAATGTTTCTGGATGAGGTTGAGTTTCTGAAGACAATATTTAAGGATGAAATCGTACGTTTCGAGCATTTTGGCAGTACATCCGTTCCCGTTATGAAGGCGAAACCGGTAATAGATATGATGTGCATTGTGAACAATATACAAAGAATCGACTTATATAATGATGAAATGCTGTCTTACGAATACGATATTGCAGGAGAATGGGGAATTTCAGGAAGGAGATTGTTTCGAAAAGGCGGGTAGACTAGAACGCATCATATTCATTTCTACCAATTGGATAACCCGGAAATCGAACGTCATCTCATATTTCGAGATTATTTGCGATGTCATCCAAAAGAGGTTGTCAGGTATAGCAGCTTCAAAGAAGAATTATCCCAACGCTTCGAGGACACGAGTGGTTATAGTCCAGCAAAAAAAGCGTTTGTAAAAGAAATGGAACAACAAGCGTTCACATGGTTCAAGGCAACTTAAAACCAACGGGTGAAGAAAGTTTAATGTTCGCCCAGAGCGAGGCTGCCGAATCGGCAGCCTTTTCCTCTAACTGTCGGCAAAGTTAATTAATAACGATACATTCCGAAGAATTATTTTGATATCTATTGTAAGGTTGAGGGAAATAGGAAGGTGGGGAGCTTTTGATATCATTAAAAGAAATCGACCATCAGAATTGGCAAGAATGTATTAAATTAAAGGTGAAAAAAGAACAAGAACATTTTTTACCTTCAAATCTGTATTCTCTTGTACAAGCCAAGTACCAAAAAACTGATTTTTATTCATTTGTACCGCTTGCGATTTATAAGGAAGAGACCATGGTTGGATTTATAATGTGGGATGAGGTTCCAAACAACGGGATATATGTGATACCTCGTTTGATGATTGATGAGCAATATCAGGGAAAAGGGATTGCAAAACGTGCGATTCAAGCAGCCATTGACATTATCAAGCAAAAAAACGATTGTAAAGGAATACAGGTTAGTTATAAGCCAGATAATGATGCTGCACAAAGACTATATGCAAGTTTAGGATTTAAACGAAACGAGTTAAAATCAAAACCCGATGGGCCAGTCGTCGAACTTGAAATATAAATTAACAAATCATGGAGATGATCGATGGGAGCCAACCCGTCAATAAACTTTGTGATATGCCTGTGCCGTAAGAATGATAGCATTTGCGGGGAGTAACTAGTGCGCTTTTTACGAACAGAGAGTTCGTTTTATCTTTAAACGTTAATCATGAACCTCCAGCTATCAAAAATAACGTATTAGTGTCAGGAGGAAACGCGTGCATGATCAGGAAACAAAAAATTGTAGTGATTGGTGCAGGGATTGTTGGCGCATCAATGACTTACAACTTGGCAAAGCGGAATCAGGATGTCACTTTGATCGAGTGCAATTC
Source organism: Paenibacillus contaminans (assembly GCF_003285015.1). Lineage (GTDB taxonomy): Bacteria > Bacillota > Bacilli > Paenibacillales > NBRC-103111 > Paenibacillus_V > Paenibacillus_V contaminans. Next base: position 269,673 of record NZ_QMFB01000007.1, read on the forward strand.
AACGGTTGCGTGTGAAGTAACCGAAAAATCTTTCGCTTGGATCAATACGTCGGGCCGAGTTTTACAAAAATATCGGCCTTTATATGATGCAGCACTAACCGAATATCATGCTTTAGAAAAAGAAATACCTGAGTTAAAAATAAACTGGCACGGAGCACTGACATGGGGAGTTCCTGCAAATTTTGAGTCTCGTGTACAAAAATTAAATCGGCAGCAGATCATTGAACTGGAGCCTAACTTGATGGAATATCCGGATGAAGCCGTGTACGCGCGCGAAGAAGGCGCTGTTGATCCTGTTTGGACAACAAAACTTTTGGCGGATAAGGCTGAAGAAAATGGAGCGAAAATACTTTTTGATACGAAAGTGATGAAAATAATGATAGAGGATGCCAAGGTTGTGGGGGTTCACACCTCAAACGGTTTTATCGAATCGGATGTTATCGTATTAGCAACCGGCGCAGCTTTACCTGAACTCTGTAATCCGTTAGGCCTCGATGTTCCTGTCGCTCCTTCGCCTTCTATTATGATTCGCATGAAATCGAATGAAAATTTAATTCATACTTTAATTTCGAATTCACAATTTGAAGCAAGACAACTAACCGACGGTATGCTAATTGCGGCCGAAGATTATAGAGATGAGTCCGGAGAAAATGGGCCGGAGGCAATTGGAAAACGAACGTTTGAAATCCTTCGTAACGGTTTAAAAGGCGGAGAGAAATTGGAATTGGAAAGTATCAAGGTAGGAATGAGACCTATGCCTGTAGACGGATACCCCATCGTTGGCTTTTATGATCAGATAGAGGGGCTATATCTAATCGTTATGCATTCAGCCATTACGCTTGCTCCAGTTATTAGTCGTTTGGCTGCAAGCGAAATAATAGACAACGTACGGGTGGAAGAATTAGAATGCTGCCGGTTATCCAGATTTTAAACGTGTGCGTATTGTAGATATCGAGTAAGAAGCTGCTTTAAATAAAGTACTGAAAGAGTTTGTTGGTGTATAATAAGCAATAATTGATCAATCAGTAATTTTGTGTGGCGAAGAAAATTTATATACTGTGGTGATGAAATTGGCGATTTTAGAAAAACGTAAGCGAAAGATTGTAGTCAACAACAAAGAATTTTATTGGTATATCGGTAAAGACCCATATGATAAAATATTTGCAAAAGCGGTACATATTATTTCGCCAACCAAAGATTTTCTTGTAATATACCGACTTGATTTTGTTACAGAAGGAAGTATATTTCCGAAGTTAGAAGTGATTAAAAGTAGTTATATTGAGCCTGGTTTTTATAATTTAAATGAAAATGTTCTTGAGCAAGAAGTGACACCTAAATGTGTTAGTGAAATAATATCATTTTGTCTTTCAAATAACTCAAACTTCGCAGAGTAAAATTGGCCATGAATCCTTTTCGTTTTTTACAAGCTAATGGATTTTCTGCTGGAGAATTTAAAGCCAAGTGAATTTTGATTTTTTAAATTATAAAGTGATGCTTAGTTTTTCAATTCCTATGAGGAAGTGTTATAAAATGAAAATATTCAGTACGGCACCAGAAGGAAATGAATTGGCCCAATATGTTGGAGTAGATTATATTAAGTTTTCTATTTCAACAATTGAGAGCGTAACTGATTGGATGAAAAATAATGATAATGTCGCTCAACCACTTCTGGCAAATATCGATTTATTGTTAATGATTTCTCATAAATATTCTACAGACGCTAATTTGTTGTTAGAAAAAAGAAAAATACAAGAATGGAAACAGGTTTTTCATGATTGGTTTGCACGTTGTGAAAGCAAAATACATGCTAAATATAGAGAGGGTATAAAAGAAAATGGTGATGAACTTTTCATAAAATTAGAACAATATGGACACTAATAATTTTGGGCCGTCCCAAAAGTAGTTTTTAACCAAGGATACTCAGCCCCATAATACGAAAACTCGAGTCTGAAGGCTCAAAAATAATTGCCGGTCAGGTCCGATAAATCCCGCGTAAATCAATAATACAAAGTGAAGTATTAAAGGAGGAGCATATAATGGACAAGGTAATACCTTTCTTAATGTTTCAAGATGGCAAGGCAGAAGAAGCGATGAACCTTTATACCTCAATCATTGAGGATTCTGAAATCACAAGCATTGTTCGGTATGGCCCCAATGAAGCTGGGGAAGAAGGAACCGTTTTCCAGGCTACTTTCACATTAAAAGGGCAGGAGTTTATGTGTATTGACAGTAATGTCAAACATGCATTTTCCTTTACACCTTCGTTCTCGATTTATGTTGTTTGTAATACGGAGGAAGAAATTGATGAGCTATATGGGAAACTTAATGAAGGCGGACAAGCTCTAATGCCATTAGGTAATTATGGGTTCAGTAAAAAGTTCGGTTGGCTGAAAGACCGCTTCGGAGTATCGTGGCAAATAAATTTTGTCTAAAAAGGGCTGTTTAGTTTCGGATATGCCTGGTTTTGCTGATAATTTCATCGAAGGAAACGAGGTTGTTCCGTGTCCAGCCTTTCCTTCATTCTTGTGATAGAAAACTGTGTTATGTAAAATAACCCCTTCCAAATTCGCAAGGATAAACTTGCTTTTTCCCTTCGCAGTCATGCGCTACAGAATGTCAAAAAGACTCTTAATTTTAAACTAGTCGTCTCATAGCAGGGCGACAGATACACCTCGACCTCGATCCCGGTACACGCCGTGATCGAGGTCGAGTTCGTTCCGAAGCAGGTCGAGGGCTGGGAAACGGAAGTCATCCCGTTTTCGGCACCAGCCAATGTCAAGAAACCTAATAAAAAGATAAGGCGATCCCATAGTTTACAAGTCTGATTCCCCTTACAATGAACTCTGAAATCATATCGTTCGTGCTGCACTATATGCTGGACCATAACAACCGGGAGGGGCTTCAACATGTCTTCATCTGCCAACAAGCGATTAGTTCGGGATTGGGAAGCGATTCGAGAAAAAATCAAGGACTACGACTGGGCTTCGGCCATTCATGACCAAACGAAAAAAGAAACCGATTGGTGGGTAGCCAACTACGCAGATGATGTCTCGCGTACGAGCGGCTGGATGCACAACTATTTCTGCGACAAGTGCTTCGCTCATCTCATTTTTGATAAAACAAAACCGACTGAGCATGTATGCAGCCAATGCGGCGCGCACCGCTTGACCGACGAGGTCGTTCAAGCATGGAACTGCTCGTACCGCGGAGCTTCATGTACTCAGGTATTTCATGCAGCCGTCATGTACCGGATTCATGGCGACCCGGCATACATGACTTATATTCGTAAAGTGCTGAACTTCCTTGCCGACAACCTGAACGATTTCACCAATCGCGGTCCAGCCGGCTTCGGAGGACGCTTCAATGGCATTAACCTATCGGATGCGGTTGATATCTGCTCGATTTTAAACGGGATGGAGATCGTCCGTGAGGAATTCACTCAAGATGAATTGATCAAATACAAAACGCATTTTTTCATGCCGATGGCTCATTTCATGAACGTGACGCCCGGCGGCACGCCGAATATCGCCTGCTGGATGAAATCCGCACTCGGCATGACCGGCCTGTTCTTCGGCGAGCATGAGCTGTGCCGTCTGGCAGCAGAGGGTTTCGAGGGCTTTCGAGAAGTCATGTTCACCGGCCTGCTGCCGTCTGGCTTCTGGTACGAGAGCTCCTTTCATTATCACTATTACTGTGCCGCAGGACTGACCTACTATGCGGCGTTCTGTGCGATCTACGACTACGATTTTCCGGAGTTTACGGATGCGATCCGCAAAATGTACCGCTATCCGATCGACTACGTCTTCCCGAACGGATTGCTGCCAAGCCCGAACGACGGCTGGCCGCTGCGTACCTTTGCCGACTACGCACACCAATACGAGTGGATTCAAAATGCCTTCGACGAACCGGCGTATCGCTTCGCTTTATCGGAATGTTATGTGCCGCTGGATAATGGGGCTACAGCAACACACGAAGCGCTTCCACCGCTCGGCGGCCTGCCGCGGCTCCTGTTCGGCGCCGATTGGGTGGCTGAACGAGAGCGATACGAGCTTGCACACGGCGTTTCGATCGCACCGCGTCTGGAGTCGCGCATGGATGAGCACATTCACTATGTCATGCTGCAGAATGTGCAGGCAAGCGTGTTCTTGAAATATGGCTATGTCATTCGCGAGCATTCCCATGCGGATATTATGAACTTCGAGCTTTACGCGAACGGACAGTTGTTGTCACGGGACATATCCAATAGCGGCTACGGCTCGGATCTGTTCAAGGAATGGCAGCGCAAAGCGATCGCGCACAACACCGTTATGGTCGACCTCGAGAATCAGCCGAACCGCCCTGCGGGCAAGATGGTTGCTTTCGATGCCGACGGCAATTCCTGCAGCGTAAAAGCTGCGGACGTCTATCCAGGCGTAAACTATGCCCGCTCCCTGCAATTGCTTGACGACCGGCTTGTCGATCAGTTTGCGATTACGCAGACCGAAGAAAGCCGCGAGCGTACCTTCGACTGGCTCTTCCACTGCTCAGGAGAAATCGAATCCAATCTGCCGTTTGCTCCTGCGGAGCAGCCGGGCAAGGCGGACGGCTATCATCTGATGCAGGGCGTGCAAAGCTGCCGGGTCGACGGCGATTTCGAAATCAGCTGGGTGCTGCCGGATCATAAACTAACGCTGACCATGAAAGGCGAACCCGGGTCGACGGTGTACGTATTCAGAGGCTACGAGCATCGTTCCGACCTACTGCGCTGGGGCGTCATGGTGCGCCGAACGGGTATTTCGGCGGTATACGAAGCCTCCTATCATTTTGCTGATTAATGCAGACAGGAAGTGGGAAGCTAGTTGTCTCGGCTTGTTTCGATCGGCATAGTGAAAGATGAATGAGCGTCAAATCATCCTTAAATATCACACGGAGGCCGCTATGGAAAACAAACAGAGAGTCATTGTGACCGTGACGCATCAGAACGAGATCGAATATTCGCTGGAACAATTCGAGAATGATGCGCAAAGCATCGCACGCGCGGGCGGCACGCATGTCATGATCAACCAGCTTGAGAAGAGCCGATGGATTTGGGAACGGGATCGGTCCGACCCGTATCCTAACTGGGGGATGATCTTTCTTTCCTTATTCAAGATCGTCGTACCGGAACCGTTAAAGCCGTATTTGCCCGAAGCGTATGCCGCTCGGAATTACAAGATCTTGAAGGACCGCATGGAAATTGCCCGCAAATACGGGTTGAAGGGAGCGTTAAGCCTCTGTGAACCGTTCTACTTGCCGGAGGAAGCGTACCGGGATCATCCCGGCTGGAGGGGGCCGCGCTGCGAACATCCGAGACGGGCAAAAAACAATTACTATAGTCCGTGCATCGATAACGCCGAGGTGCTGGAGATGTACAGGTATGCGATGGAGGAATTGGTACGCGAGATGGACATTGAGTACCTGTTCATCCATACGAACGATTCCGGAGGGGGCATCTGCTGGAGCAACGGGCTTTATCCCGGGGCGAACGGTCCCGCAGCGTGCAGGCATCGTACCATGGCTGACCGCATCATCGGTTTTACGAATGCGTTGATGGAAGGCGCCCGCACGTCCGGCAAGCAGATCGAGATTGATCTGAGCAGCAGCATCATGAAGAAAGCGGCCGACCCCGGGTTGAATGCGATTGCTCACAGCTTACCCGACAACGTTAGCATCAACCGGCAGACTCGCTCGGGCATTCCGCTCACACATATTCTCGACGTGGATTACGAGTATAAGCTGGCACCGTTGAAAAATGTGCCCGACATGTTTACGTTCGCTGAGAAACTGGAGAAGGCGCATCAGCAGCAAAGCCGGAATATTTCTTTTATACTGGTTTCTACGGACAACGACGAATATTTTCGGGTGATTGAAGCGTTCAACAAGCAACCGACTCGCGGCGTGCAAGACCGTATCGCGATGCTCGGCAAGGTCGCGGAGGATATTGTAGGTGCTGGGCATGCGGGTGAACTAATGGAAGCCTGGAGCGATTTCCAGAAGGCTCAGATTCATTATGAGGACACGCGCATCGAGGGACTGGTTTGGACCAGCGTGAACCAGCGCTGGATCAATCGCCCGTTCGTACTGTTTCCGCATGAGCTGACCGAAGAAGAGAAGGGTTACTACCGACCGTATCAGTTTCAGGCGAATGATGAAGCGCAAGCAAGCGACTTGCTCAATATGCAGTGCACAAGCTTTATTCGCGGCTCGTATGCCGTTGGCCTGGCAAGTAATGCGTTGGAGAAAGCAATGGAGCGGATTCAATGCGCGGCGGATTCCATCCGGCGCATCAGCGAAAGGACAAACGGGGAATTAAGCGAGAAGCTGCATCTGATGGCGGATCGGTTGCTGTTGCTGAATTGCTTTTTCAAAAATGCAATCCATGCCATGCGGTTCCAGGACATTATAGACAGCTCCGATTATGATACAGAGCCGGAGATCAGCCCGCGCTGGCCGATCGACGCCGATCCGAAACTACTGGAATACGAAGCGTTGACGAGAGCGGAGATCGACAATACGTTGCACGTAATCGAACTTATCGAAGGGCGCGTAGATCAAATGCTGATTACGGCGCCTACGGAAGAGTTAGAGGATATCTTCCTGCTAAGCCCTCGGCTTGTGGATCAATTGCGGAAGAAAATCGACATCATACTTGATCATCAATTGGATGGAAAGCGCTTGTTCGTGTCGCCAAACAAGTAAATCAAGATCTAATCGAAGATGGATCCGACAAAATGACGAAAGGAGGGGGAGCCCCCTCCTTTGTTTTGGCACGAACAGTAGAAACGACCGTAAGTAAAGGTGTCGGATGACAAGAACAATATTTCATTGAGAGTCGCATATAATGCGGCTTTTTGATTTTAGCCGTTTCTCAATTAACGGGCAGGATAATTTAACCAAATAGCGAATAGATAGTCTTTGAACACTTCGAAATTAACGGATTCCAGGGATGTTAGTACTGAGGAGTTCTTCATAATAGGTTCAAATTATCGATGAGACGAAGCGGGGGAAATGAAATGAAGACGATCAAGTGTATGATGGACCACCTGTGCTGGGCGGACGGACGCATCTTGGACGCGCTCGAGGAGAGTGGGACGAAGAACAAAGACCTTTTGAAGCTGGTTCGGCACGTCGCAATCGCGGAACGAGTCTGGCTGTCTCGATTGCAGGGCAAGGGCAGCGCGCAATATTCGTTGTGGGAGGAAGCGGAAGACCTGACTTCGATCCGTACGAAGTTTGAAGAAAACGCCGAGCAATATCGTGTCTATATCGAAGGACTCGAGGAATCCGAGTTGGACGAGATGATCGACTACGCGAACCAGAGCGGGGTTCCGTTCCGAACGTCCGTCCGGGACATCTTGTTGCAGGTCCTCTTACATGGGCAATATCACCGGGGACAGATCAACCGGGCACTTCGGATCGAATCGGCAGCGCCTGTCCAAGTCGATTACATCACGTTCGCGAGGCTCTAACAGGGGCCTAAATAATCACCCATTATGGGGAGTGGCATTGAACTAGGTAACGATTCATTTTTCAGCACAAAGGCATAGGCCTACTCCGACTCACATGCCCAAACATCCATAGCCCCTGCAATTGATGCGGCGAAGCGAAGCTTATCGCATCGACATCATCCAATATTGCGCTCCATCTTGAGAACTTATGCTTGATTGCAGAACGATTCCGGGTTGACAAAGAACAATCTCCGCTAATATGATCGAATTACCTATAGATGTATAGAGTGCCAAATAGTAGTGGGAGGGAGTTTCGTGCATACGCCCCAATCTATTATCGAATTTTTCGCATATCGAATGGCGGACCGCATCGTACGATTTTTACACTCACATCCTGAGTACGAGTTGATCTACATTCACAGCGGCTGGTACAACTATTTTGTCGGCGTTCACAGCTTTACGTTGACGGAAGGCGATCTGATCATCTTGAACGGGTTAAGCCTGCATGGGCCGATGATGAAGGATAGCTGTATCCGAACTGACATACGCTTTAGCGAAGCGGATGTGAAGCCCCTTACAACACTTCCGGATTCCGTCGATTTATTGAAACCATTCAGGGATTTCCAATATTATCGATGGCATCTTGATTTGAGCCGGCGCAACGAAATCGAACAGCTTCTGTTGAATATCAGACGCTTCTATTACGTTGGGTCTCCCGATTTAACCTCCTATAACCGTTTGCGCGCTGCATTACTGGAGCTCCTGTTGTTTGTTTACGACTGCAGTCTGACTCCGATGGAGCAGAAGGGAAGCGTTCCTGTTCATAAAGAAATACACGTCAGGAAGACGGTTACATATATTGAAGAGCATTTTATGAATGACTTGACGCTAGATGAGTTGGCGGAAGGGGTACATCTAAGCAAATTTTATTTGACCAGAATTTTCAAGGAATTGACAGGCTTGACTGTTTTCGAGTATATCAATAAGCAAAGAATCAAAGAAGCCAAGCTGCTGTTCATGTCGGACAGAAATCGAACGGTTACGGAAGTTTGCTACAAAGTTGGGTTTAAACATCCGCCCAATTTTTCAACCGCGTTCAAACGGTTGGTTGGCGTAACACCAGAACAGTTTCGCAAGTACTAAGAAATCCAAAACTCGGATAGCGGTTGTCGTGAGCCTCCCATTAAGGCGGAGAGCACGGCAGCCGCTTTCGCATGTCCGGGGGTATTGCCTATTTCTATTCATTCGAGCAGGCCAATCTGGAATAACAAATGACAGACAATACGGCAATATACAAGAAGCAACCATTCCTTCTTGATGTTAACTTTGATGTTGTAAGCGCATTCTATTTTCTGTAAGAGCAAATACAAGGAGGGAATAACGGTGAAAGTGGCGAGAAGATTACTTTGCATCAACAATGCAGAAAGGAAGCTAGCAGGTTAGGCGAATTGCTGGCATCATGGACAAGGTTAGATAAGGAATTACCTATGATCAAGGAATAGGGAGGAAGGGTATAAATGGAAAACCAAATTCAAATCAGCAGAAGAAAGCTCCTGGCCGCCATTGGAATCGCCGGCACGGCCGTTGCAGTCAAAGGGATGCTAGCCTCCGCTCCTGTTCTAGGCATGGAAGAAACGGTCACGAAAAGCGTGTATAACGGAGATGACGGACAGAACCTCGGGCCGTTGACGGAGCTGGACTGGCAAAATGTTAAAACAATAGGGCTGAAGGGAGACGGGGCAACAGACGATGCGCCGGCACTGAGAGGGTTTTTGCAGCTTGCTTCGCCGGAAGATTCGACTCTTTACGTACCGAAAGGCATGTATCGGATAGCAAGCGATCTTGATATACCGGCAAATATTCACTTCGTGATGGACAGAGGAGCGAAGTGGGTCCCGGATGCCGGAGTTATACTCACCTTTCATGGCTCGATCACGGCAGGCTCTTATCACATTTTCGCAGGACAGGGTGCCATTTTGCAAAAATACCGCTAGGGCATGTCTGAACACTCACTCGGGGTCATCTTTCACCGCCTTTTCGCCCCCTGCTTCGTTCCGTTTGCTTGCCGTACCCCCGGTACGCCTTCCCAAACGCGCCTTGTATGGAACGAAAATTCGGCAAAATCTGTTCCCATCGGAGTATTCAGACACGCCCTAAGAAAAACACAGGAAAGGGATGAGGAGAAATGATCTTTGATGTGGTGCAATATGGAGCGGTTGGCGACGGAGTAACAGATGATACGGCTAATATTCAGAATGCGATCAATTCGGCTATCGCCGCCGGGGGCGGTATCGTCTATTTCCCGCCGGGATTAACGTATATGGTCACGATGTTGAACATCCAGCACGGTTTAACCATCGACGGATATGGGGCAACCATCAAACGGCCTCCCAATCAAACCAAATGGACACGGACGTTTACGACTTACCACGGCACGTATCAAGGTTATAGAGGTCCGGAGGATTCGACTCCTCTAATCATCAGGGGACTCACGCTCGACGGGAACCGGGCCAATCAGGGAAGTTACACCAATTACGAATTGGAGCAAGCGCATTTGGTGTTTTTGAGCGGACATCATGCGGAGAAGGGGAAGCTGCGCGTCATCATCGAAGATTGTCTCTTCAAAGAATGCGTGGCGGATGCGATCAGCGTCTGGAAAAATACGTCGGTGAAAATATCCAACTGTACGGCGGAAAACTGCTTTCGCGGCTCCGTGGTTGTTACAGGCGGGTATTCGGATGTCCAGGTGACGAATTTAAAAGCATACGGCGATGTACACCCGACCGGCATCGATGTCGAAGTCGACAGCGCCGGCTACGGATTAACGATGCGGACGGAAATCACGATGGACAATATTTATTTGGAAGGAGATTTCGATGTAGCGATTAAGGAAGGCTCGATGTTTCTTGGCTCAAAAATCATTTGCAAAAGCCCGCCGTTTAATTTGTACGCAGTCGATTCGATGGTGAAAATATCCGATTCCGTCTTTCATGTCGGCGTCAAAACCGGCACAGCCAACCGCTTGTTTGCTCCGCATGACGTTTCGTTTGAAAATTGCACGTTTTATGCGGACGATGCCTCTTCAGACCCTAGCGGGACGTGGGTAGCAGGAGACCACGAAATCGCCTGCATCAATGTTTATCCGTACGGCAAGACGAACCAAACGTTAAAATTGCTCAACTGCGACTTTAAAGCGGCCGCCAGCGTGGAAGCAACCGACACCATATACGCTGTTTACCTGGAAGCCGATCTGCTTCAATCGAACAACCGGATTATTTTGGACGGCTGCTCGGTGTCAAATGCTTTTGATTATGGGGTGTATATGAAGCAAGGCGGCAATATCGCCGTCAAGAACTCAAGACTGGAAGCCAATACGAGCTTTTATCTCGGTCTTTCCGGGTCCGGCTACGACTTCAATGTTGTGCTGGATGGGGTTGAGGCGGTAAGTCCCGCGACTTTGCTGCAAATCGTGAGCAGCTTATCTACGAGTAAATTGACCACGTCGAACGTCATGATCGATGAATCGATCAATCTGCTGAAGACGACCTACGGACTGAAAAACAATGTTTATGCCGGAGGTCGAACGATATTGGGAAACAGTACGCCGATCGGACGCTCCGTTCCAGGACTTCTGAACGACGTGTTTCGCCTGAAAACGCCGGTTCCCGGACAGCCGTTTGAATGGATTTGTACGGACTCTCATCATTTGGCGGCTACGTGGAAAGTAAAAACAACGATCGGAGCATAATGAGGGATCATGTCACGTTTAAAGTGTGGGTTTGAAAATGAGTGCGATGGAGGAAATAGTATGCAAAAGTCATTGATAATAGGATTGTCACGATTTCTGTGCTTAGTGATATTCGTGGCTTGTTTACCGCAAATGGCATTCGCTGCAACAGCGATCGAAGAAGAAAGTGCAATATTCCTGGAGAATCAATATCTCAAACTAAAGATCGTTTCCCATGGTAAAGAGGGTGGAATAAACAAGGGTGGAGTGATTTCAAGTCTAATCTATAAACCTACCGGACTTGACTTAACCGGTATGGTCAATGCGGACAGAGGAGGGTTGTTACGGGAACGGATCCCACCGATTGCCGATTTATGGGCGGAGTTGACGTACGAAGCAGAAATCGTTGTCCATACGGAGGATCAGGTTACCGCGTTGGTTAAGTCGATACCTTCCGCAGCAAGTAAAGGGGTAGAGACGAAGAAATACATCACGCTGCGCAAAGGCAGCACGTCCATAGAAACGAAGTGGGAAATTACGAATAATGGGGGTAAAAATTTCTCCATCACGCCGTGGCTTTGGAATAACGTGATCCCAGGTAAAACAGACTCAGCAAATTATTATTTCCCAACGAATAAAGAAGGTCTATATAAAAATGCTCCGAGTTTATCTAAACCGCCCACTCGTAATTGGCTTGGCGCAATAGATGATAAAAATGGTATAAGTATCTCTTTTATTGCGGATTACAGTAAACTTGCCATGAATTACACGTGGTTGGGCCGTTCTGCCGGCTATACGACGCAAGAATGGCTGTATACGACAATTGATTTGGCACCTGGTGAAAGCTGGGATACGACCTTTTATACGAATGTAGTGCCTTTGCAAAAAGAAAATGACCTTGCCTTCGCATCGCCGGAAGTTACCGTTGGCATTAAAAAATGGAAGGAATTAGAGGCGGGAAAAGAAAATACCCTTGACATCGCATTAAGTTCAGTTGAGGTTATGGGCGATGCGGAAATCAGGATCGAAATAACAGGTCCTGACGGTTATACATTTACCGCTCCTCATAAATTTAACGTGAACCTCAGTAATGAAACCGCGGCTACGATTAATTGGACCTGGACGCCTCCTCAAGATGGGGTTTATCTGCTGAAAGCCAGTCTATATAAAGACGGAATCAAACAACAGCTAGGTCAATCCCTGCAAAATCCATCCCCCGATATTGAAATTCCATTGGTCGCAGGTACATACGCGGAGGATACGATTTTATTCCCTGCATGGCCTCGAACGAGCAGTGGAGGCGGGGATTCCGAGCAAAGGAAAATTTCCGGCGCTATCTTATCGAAAGAAACCGATATGGTAGTTTGGAGCGTACCCAGTTTAGAGAAAATATTTTTGGACGATATCGTGGATTTGGAAAATAGCCCGGTCCAGGAACAGGTAACGGTTGATTTGGCCAAGAGGGAACGTGAAGCCGTTCAGGTCGTGCTTTCTCCTGAGAAAGGTAAAGATTTTAACAGCAGCTATGTGACTTTTGGCGAATTCAAGAATGAAAAGGGGACTCTTTTACCTGAAGGAAGTCTAAGCTATAATCCTGTAGGTTATGTTCGCACGGAATTAGGTTCTCGTTTTGACCCGAAAATACGTACAGGTTATTGGCCTGATCCCTTATTGAAGACCAGCAATTTTGATGTAAAAGGCGGACAGAATACGCCAATTTGGATTACGGTTTATGCTGCCCCCGATGTTGAACCAGGTATTTACGAAGGCAATTTGACCATAAAGACTGACGCAGAGACAATCGTTACCCTGCCCATGAGCATCAAGGTGTGGTCTTTCGAGTTGCCTGAAATGCCTAAGCTTAAAACCGCTTTGGATATTAGAAATATACCTGTTGAGCAGATTGATTCCTATATAGACAATTTCCTTGAGCATAGGATTTCTCCCAGAATAGCATTGCGTTACCCTTCCGTTGCAAGCTTAAAACAGGACCCTGATTTTGTTCAGTTCGATGCTAAAATGGAGAGTTTATTAAAAAAAGGCTTGAATACGATTAGTGTTGGGCGAGATCTGTACACCGATCCGGAATTAGCCAAAAAGTTTGTTGAACACCTAAAGGTAAAGGGCTGGCTGGATATGGCCTATGTGTATTTGACGGATGAACCTACGGAAGAGACATTTCCCGCAGTGAAAGAGCTGGCAGCCAAATGGAAAGCCGTTGTGCCGGAATTGAAAATCATGATTACCACTTATCCAAAGGAAAAGTTGGTAGGTTCGGTAGACTTATGGACGGTACCCGGCATGAATGATGACCCTGAAGAGGCCAAAAAGGCTTTGGAACGAGGCGAAGAGCTGTGGTGGTATCATACGGACCCTCTGCATCCGCAGGCTAATTTTCTAATCGATATGCCTGCAGTAGATGCGAGAGCGGCATTTTGGCAAAGTTGGCAAGGCTTCTTAAATAAAGGCTATACAGGGTTTCTTTATGCGTGGTCTACATGGGCCGGCAAGGAAGATCCCTGGAAAATAACCGGTCCCTTCTTTTATAGAAATGGGCTCGAATCCCAGATTTACCCAAGTCCTAACGGTCCGGTAAATTCGATTCGCTGGGAAGTGATGAGGGATGGCGTAGAAGACTATGATTATTGTTTTCTGCTTTGGGATTTGTTGCAGAGGGTAGAGAAAGAAATGCCGGGAAAGGTAAAGAAAAAGGAAGTTGTAAAGGCAAAAAACCTTCTGGAGTTCCCTGTTCCGTTAACCGATTATGTAGGGAAACAAAACATCGTTGAGGAAGCGGAAAAGTGGAGAAAAGAAGTTGCGGAATCTATCATTTCCATAACCTCTTTGTTGGAGACGGAAACCTACACGGCTATCTTCAACAGTAACGGAGGCAGTGAGGTCGATGATATCGATGTTCCTTCGAGCGGCAGCACAATCACAGCTCCGGCAGCACCAACAAAAGAAGGGTATATATTTGAAGGTTGGTATAAGGAAGCCGGGCTAGAAAATAAATGGAATTTTGAAACGGACCTGGTGACTTCGGATATCACTTTGCATGCAAAGTGGGTTGAAGGAGGGGCTCCCGGCGGTTCCACTATCAGTGCCTTGTATGACGGAAGCCCTATCGCCAAAGGTACCGCGGTTCTCGCCGGCAAAGAGCTGGTCATCACCGTTGTGGGGAAAGGCTCCGACTCCTATAACTACGTATGGAGCGGTGCAGGTACAAGCGGACAAACTACGGATTCCATCACAATCAATCCCGTTGACCGGAAGATTGATGCAACTGTTATGGTAACTGGTTTGAAACTTGAACCAACACCAACACCAACAACGACGCCAACGCCAACACCAACACCAACACCAACAACGACCCCAACACCGACGGAACCGCCGATCTATCCGGAAGCGACGCCGACGTCTACATCAACGCCGAAACCAACGCCAACCCCGGTGTCTGAAACGAAGGTTGAGGAAGGTCAGGTAACGGCAAAGATATCCGTAAAGGTCACAACAGACACAAACGGAAGGGAAGTTGCCGCTATATCCGAAACCCAGCTGGCTGATGCCATCGCAAAAGCAACAGCTGAAGCGGCAAAGCAGGGTGATCCTACAGCAACAGCAATCAGAATTGAAGTAAGTGCGACTGCAGACAGCAAGGCGGCAGGTATTCGTTTACCGGCGGAAGCTTTGAAAAGATTTGTAGAAAGTAAAGCGGATACATTAATCATCGCCACATCCTTCGGAAGCATGACCTTAGACAAAAATGCCGTAGAAGGCATTGTCGCACAGGCAGCAGGTATGGTTACGATTACAGCGGCAAAGGTCGAAACATCGGAATTGACGGATGAAATCAGGGAGAAGGTCGGGGACAGACCTGTTGTAAGCTTTGAGGTTACCGACGAGGAAAAGAAGTTAACACAGCTTGGCGCTAAAGCGGAAGTCTCGATTCCGTATGTACGAAAAACGGGTGAAAATCCAAATGCCATTGTAGCTTACAAGATCGATGCGGCAGGAAAACAAGTGATTGTAATCGGTTGCAAATATGATGCGACAGCCGGAACACTGACATTCAAGACAGAGGATGCCTCAACGTTTGCAGTGGGATACAACAAGCTTGACTTTGCTGATGTAACCGAGAATGCGTACTTCTACGATGCCGTTACGTTTGCTGCTGCAAGAGGAATCACACTTGGAATAGGCAACGGAAGCTTTGGTTCGAACGACAACGTAACCAGAGCACAGGCATTAGTCATGATCATGAGGGCATTTGGCATCCATCCAGACACAAACGCCGATAACAATTTCAGCGATGCAGGGGATACCTATTACACAGGATACCTCGCGGCGGCAAAAAAGCTTGGAATAGCTGCAGGGGTTGGCGATAACAGGTTTGCACCCGACCAAGAGGTAACAAGGCAGGAATTGTTCGTATTGGTATACAATGCGCTCAAAAACATGAATGAATTGCCAATTGCTGCCACAGCCAAAGACTTGGCGGATTTCAAGGATGCAGGAAATGTTGCCGATGAAGCCGTTGAATTATTTGTAAAGACCGGAATCATCCAAGGGAGCGACGACAACATCCTGCCGGACGATTCGGCAAGCAGGGCGCAGTTTGTGCAGATTCTTTATAATATCATAACTATGTGATGGTAAAGAGTTAACTTCCGATAGATAGGGCGGGGCGCTGCTCCGCTCACAGCATCGGATATTATTTTTAGGAAACGGAAGAACTGGAGGTAATGAGTATATGAAACGAAAACTAACATGGCGTACATGGGCACTGGCGCTATCCATATTTTTGATGTTGGGCATGCTGCCGATTTCAGCGGCAGCAAATACGGTTGAACCGCTGGCGGGCGAGCCTCTGGCGACGGCCCCTGGCTCTGCAACGAAGAACGATTGGTCTTGGATGACTGTGAACGGTACCAAAAACAACACGACTGTGGTCTATTTTGCGGACAGCGAGTGGTATGTGGTTGGCTTTAACGGCGGCGGTGTTGCGGCTGCTCCCGGTGCAATCACGCTTTTTTCCGTCAATGGATTTGGAGCAAACGCCAAATTTAATCATTCGACAGTCGGCGTGCAGAACCAATACATGACCAGCAATTTGCGGACGGAGTTGACAACAGGGACTCGATTCACCGCAATTGATGAGCGGGAGAGGTCGGTGATGGTTAGTCGTTTGCTGGATGGCGTGGCAGGCACACAGCCCACTGATCCATTATGGGCGTTAAGCACGGATGAAGCCAACTCTTTGGACACGGACTTACGAATAGATAACACCGGCTGGGGGCTCCGGTCGGCGGGCGCCAACAATTACAGTGCGATGGTTGTCAACAAAGTGAATCAAATGATCTCGACCTATGTTACTACTGCTTTTGCGGTTCGCCCTGCTTTCCATTTGAATCTGTCATCCGTCGTTTTCACATCTGCCGCTGAAGGCGGTAAACCGGCAGCCGCAGGGCAGGAGCTTTCGGTTGCGGCAGCATCGGTTGGTAAGGCTAAACTGACGATGGTGGATCGTAATACAGACAATCTGAATCTAACCGTGACCCAGGAGGTCTACAGTGGAATCGAGAGGAATACGTATGCCCCCGGCAGTACAGTGGAAATTGCTTACAGCGATGCCAAAACCGGCGCAAACAAATATGTTTCTTGTGTGATTATGGACAGCAACGCCAGGATTACGCATTACGGCAAGTTGTCCGACAAAGCAAGCGGCACAGCCACGTTTACCGTACCCGCCCTTGCGGACGGCAGTTACACCATCAAGCTGTTCAATGAGGAGGCTAACGGCGATAAGAAAACGGACTATGCCAGCGAACCTGTCGAAATGATCATGACTGTAGCAAAACCTGTAGAAACAAGCTTCAACGTAACCCTGCCTACCGGTACGGGGTACACGGCCTCTGTAAAGAGCGGCAGCAGCAGTCCGGTGGACCGGGACGGCAGCTACAGCTTCAAGGTGGAGCTGGATCCGGAATACAACCTGTCCGTTATTACGGTAAAAGCAAACAACAAGACCCTTACACCTGATGGCAACGGCGTATATACCGTAAGCAATATTACGGAGCACCAGATCATCACAGTGACAGGAGTTAAGCATAACTCCACCATCACGGCCACTGCCAAACTGAATATCCAAAAGGATGATGCAGGTTGGAGCGGTCATGGAAAAAACTTTACGCTGAAGCTGAGTACGGACGAAACGAAAACAGCAAGAATGACCGGCACAGACGGCACGGTAAAGGCATCTGTCCCAATAGGTACATGGAAAATATATGAAGGCTCAGCCTACACCGGCATGACAATCACAATTGACAGCACTGGCGGGACAGCGACGCTGAACTATTATACCGTCAAGTTCTTTGTTATTGATGCGGACACATCAAAGTAAGGAAAAATACTGAGGTTACGATTCCTAGCCGATTTGACCGGCCTATAGCCGGAATCGGCTAGGAATTAAGGAAACACCCATCGCTTACGAAACGGAGTAGGGCTGAGATTAAAGGGGACCGTCAGCCTTTTTTATACATATTTCTCGACCATACCCATTAAATAATTACGAAATTCTTCAACATATGATTTTGGCTCGATGATTTTAAGGTTTGTACCGAAGCTTGCTAAGAATTGAAATCCAATGCTGTTTTGAGGTACATAGATTGTTGTCAGGAGATATTCAGAACTATAGTTTTCAATACTCTTTCGACCATACCTTTCAATGAAATGATCCTTTATGCTAGGCGATATTAACGCCTTGACAGGGACTAGTTCCGGTTGATAACTTGCTTCATGTTCTTGTTCCAATGAAAAACCTCTAGGGTTAAATGTGTTTTTATCCATATGAAGATGATCGATCCTGGATAATTTAAATGTTCGATACCTCTGACGCTGTAAACAAAATCCCTTCAAATACCAACTCGTTTCGCTAAAATGAAGCTGGTAAGGTTCGACGATTCGATTCGTCGCGGTACCGTTTTTATCTATATAATCAAACACAACTAGCCTTCTCTTTATGATAGATTCCTGACATATCTTCAAGGATTGAAGTATATCAGATCGACCCTCCCAATCATAAAATGACAGTTGGATTGAACTTTTTCTGAATTCGGATCCGATCATGGCTTCAATTTTTTTAAGAGTTAGTTCTACTTCGTCACTAAATAGAATTTGTCCCATTCCGCCTAGTGCAGTTAAGATATTTTCCAAGTCCATACTACTTAAAAGCCGTTTGTCTATTTTGTATTCATCCATTATCCCGTAGCCGCCGTGAACTCCATTTATAGAATAAATGGGGATGTTAGACAAACTGAGGGTTTCCATATCGCGTAAAATCGTTCTTTTAGACACTTTGAATAATTGTGAGAACGCGGTTGCTGAAACAACATTCTTTTGCAGCAAGATCATAACGATAGAAATTAATCGTTCGAGTTTCTCCATGTTATTCCCCCAGATTGTTATCGTAATAAGTCAAATCTTTTATGGAAACGTACAAGACGTTCTGCGGGGCCTCTTGCTGGTAATAAAAAAATAATCACAAAGCTATAATAGGTGACATAAAAGGTGTCACCTATTATAGCTTATATTTTATGTATTACAAGAAGGAGGTATTTTTCATGTCAGTTATTGCATACTTGAATTTTGACGGGAATGCGGAGCAAGTCATCGAGTTCTATTCGGAGGCTCTGAATGCAAGTGAAGTAAAAAAAGTGAATTTCAAGGATTTGCCGCAAGATCCGAACTACCCTATGCCGGAAAATGAATTGAAAATGATTATGGAGTCATCGTTAGCATTCGGTGGCGGAAAAATTATGATATCGGATATTCCACCTTCGATGATGAGGGTCACAGGCAAGTTGGTGAAAGGCAACAATATCTTGATTAGTGTTATTAATGAAGATAAACAGACACTGGAAAATTACTTTTCTAGTTTGTCTGTAGGCGGCTATGTTATTATGCCGTTATCAGAAGTGCCTTGGTCTTCCTGTTTCGGAATGCTGGTTGATAAATTTGGCGTTGGTTGGAAGTTCAATCGTGACGCCGATAAGTTCCTCGATAAGGTCATTTCCAACAAAAGGGGCTAAGCTTAGAACACAGCAATCCTGGACAAAGAAAATCGTTAAATTATTACACCTTTTATCGAAAATGCGTGCTGTTCATTTCCTCGCAGTTGCCTTATAGTAGAAAGCAAGCCATTAAACCAATAAGCTTCCATCCCCACTTCCGGTGGTTTTGGAAGCTTATTTTTTACATTTAGCGCCAGGGGTGGTCCCGTGTACAAAGTGCTTATCGCCGATGACGAGGAATGGATTCGCGAAGGGTTAAAGACGTTCATAGACTGGAATAAAATGGGGTTTGCGGTCGTGGGTGAGGCGGAGGACGGGAGGCAGGCTTTGGAGCTGGTGAACGAACTGCAGCCGCATGTTGTGCTGACAGATATTCGCATGCCGTTCAGCACCGGGATCGAACTGATGGAGAACGTAAGGAAGCATAACAAGACGGTTAAATTCGTCATTTTGAGCGGATTCAATGAGTTCGAATATGCGAATGCGGCAATAGACTCGGGGGCTTCGGGGTATTTGCTAAAGCCGATCAATGTGGACAAGCTGAAGGACGTATTCGGCAAGGTCAAGCAAGAATTTGATTTGTCCGGCATCGAGGATATGAGAAAAAAGCAAGCTTTCAGGCTGCTGCGCGAGGAATTTGTAACCAAGCTGGCGCATGGAAAACCGGAAGTCATGAAGCAATTGCCGGAACGGGCTGCGGAAGCCGGCGTTTATCTCGGATATAAGGCGTTTACGGTGCTGCTGGTTGAAGTTGACGAGCTGAACCGGATTCTGGCGAAGTACAGCGCGGCCGATTTGGAGCTTTTGCTGTACGCATTGAAAAATATGGCCGAAGAACTGTTCCAATCCGCAAGCGAGGTATCGTTTTTTAACTGGCAGAAAGCCGGTTTCGGCATGCTGGTTGCTCATCAAGACGGTACCCCGTACCTCCTTCCTGAAACGGCCGACCTGCTGATTGCGAAAGCGGCGGAATTGTTAAAGCTCCGCGTTACCATATATATAGGCGCAACAGCCGCTGATCCTTACCGGATTCATGAGTCGTTCCGGCGGGCGGCCGAACTGACGAAGCTGAAGTTTTTTTACGGGAAAAACCGCCGAATTACAGAGGAAGAGCAAGCTTCCTTCTTGGCCAATGCCCATTCAGCTTGCAACAAACGAACAACGGTTCATGCCGAGCGCCTGCTTGCTTTGGTGCAGGAAGCGGGAACGGAGGAGATGGGCGAATATGTGGAGACGGCCTTTGCCGGGATTTGGACGAGAGAAGAAGCGGTTGACGTCTACGCCCAGTTTATGCGGATTGCCGCAAAGCTGAAAGAGAAATATCATCCGCTGTTTTCCCATGTGGAACCGATGAAAGAGCAGGATTTTTTCGATATGCGCCATATGGAAACGATGGAAGAGCTGAAAGCTTCCATAAACGAGCTGTATGCCGAAATGATTCGGCGCCTCGGCGCGAAAGGAATCCAAACACCAAATAAAATGATGGATCAGCTGATCGCTTTTCTGGAAAGCCATTACGCGGAGGACATCACATTGGAAACGGCGGCCGAGCGCGTGTTTATGCACCCTATGTATGTAAGCAAATGGTTCAAAAAGGAAACCGGGAAAAACTTCGTCGACTATTTGACGGAAATCCGTATCGCGAAAGCGAAAGAATTTCTCGGCGACTACAGTCTGAAAATATATGCGGTCAGCGATATGGTCGGGTATAGCGATCCCAAGTATTTCAGCAAGGTTTTCAAGCAGGCGGTCGGGGTAACGCCCAAAGAATACCGCAAGCTGGTGCTCGGTTATATGGACGATTTATTTGAAATGTGAGGCGGTGTCCCAGATGCGCTCGATGAAGCTCCGCAGCAAAATCATCGTGTATTCCGTCGGCGTGCTGCTGCTCAACCTGATTATGATTGGAGTCATTTCCTATAGAATCGCATCGGCGACGATCTATAACGGCATCGTGGACACGAATGCGAGTATTGCCGGGCAAACGGCGGACAATATCGATTTTGTGCTGCAGGGGATTGAGCGCGAAACGATTAATGCTTTTGAGGGCGTAGATTTCAACCCCTACTTGCAGCCGGCCTCAAGCGTCGAGGAGATTGTGCGCAACAAGACGGAGATGACGCGAATCATTACGCAGTTCATTAACGTTACGGACGATGTAGAGCAGGTGTATGTGGTCGGGAAGCAAGGCCAGATGTACTCCAATAAGCTTGCCGGGGAAAATGCGCGATTGGATGAAGCTGCGTTTCGCGCTCTGCTGGAGCAAGGTGACGGCCGGTTTCAATGGTCGTACACCGTGATGGACAACGATGCCGTCAGCCGCAAATTAATCGGCATCAGCCGCGCCATTTATGACAGCAGCGGGTTATATAACGGATTTGTAGTAGCGCTTTTGAAGGAACGCACGTTCGCCAATTTTTATCCCGATGCAAAAACAAAAACGATGATGCTGGTAGACCGACATAACCGGATTATTTCCGCCAACGATCCTGCGCAGATCGGCCAATTGATGCCCGAACCGCTTGCGGTGCCTGCGGGCGTTCATGAACTCCGCACTCTCGGGCAGGAAACGTTCGTCGTTTCGGCTATTGAATCCCGGTATACCGGATGGAAGCTGTATATCGCGACGCCCTACGAGGATGTCTTCCATGTATTTTTGACCGATCGAACGGAACTGGCGTTTCTTACGTTTCTATGCCTGTTGCTGTTTAGCGGGGTGATCGTATTCGCGGCTAACCGCTTGCTTGCGCCGTTTCATCAATTGAACGAAGCGGTCGACTCCATCAACCGCTCCGCAGCCGCTCCCGCAGCCGGCATCCCTTACTACACGCTCAGTTCCGGATTTTTGGCGCGCGTCCATCTGAAAACGAAGCTGGCCTTCGTCTTAATGACCTGTATTGTAACGCCCGTTATCCTGCTGATGATACTATCCTATAGCTTCACGCAGTCGCTGGTCGAGAAGAAGATAATTGAAGTGATTACCATAAACGCGCAGCAAACGATGAAAAGGGTGGCTTCCTATACGGCCAATCTGGAGAAGACGGTTTTCTATTTTTACTATGACGACCCGTTTATTTCCGCGTTAGGCGGCGGCGTGCCGGTATCGGAGTTTTATTCCGCGCTGGATAAAACCGTTGAGAATGCGTTGAATCGGAAAACGGATATCGTGTACGTCGATATTTATAATGCGGACATGCAGCGGCTCTATACGTCCAAAAAACGCAGCGAAAGGTTTATGTACCCCGCAGCGGAGCCGGAAACGATCGAGAAAAACGCCTGGCTGGATACGTATCGGGACGATTACAAAGACGATCTGATCACGTTCGGCAAAAAGATCGGCGATGTGAGGACCGGTCGTATCGTCGGTTATATTTTTATTACGCTTAAAGAGAAGGAGTTGGCAAAGCTTTATAGCGGAACGCGAACGGAAGGGAACGAATTTTTCGTGATCAACGGTGGCAATCGGATCATGTCGCATGCCAATAAACACAAGATCGGGGCGCTGCTTGCGCCGGAGCTGGCGAGTTATATAGATCCAACGGCCTATGAAGGGAAAGCGGTTAGAGACGCTAAAGACGGTGAGGTCGTCAGTTACGCCGACATCGGCAATTCGGGATGGAAGCTCGTCAACGTAGCGTCTTTAAGGTCGGCGAAAGAGAGTATGGAAAAAATATTGCTCTACGACTTGCTCGTCCTGCTCGCCAGCATATTGTCCATCGGGATTTTCGTCATTCGCTATACGGGACGCATCGGCAGGCCGATCAATCAATTGACTGCCCAGGTGGTCCGTCTGGCCGAACAATATGTCGGCGACTACGAGCAGGCGCGCGTAGCCGGAGACGAGATCGAGCAATTGCGGAGCAACGTGTATTTGATGATTTCGAAAATCGACACGTTGATTAAGGAAGTATACGAAATCCGGCTCAAGAAGAACGAAGCGGAATTAAAGCAGAAGGAAGCGGAGCTGATTACGCTGCAGTCGCAAATCAATCCGCATTTTCTTTACAACACCCTTGAAGTCATCCGCTGGAAGGCGGCCTTCCAGATTGGCGGCGACAATGAAGTGTCCGATCTGGTGGCGACGTTGTCCGAATATTTCCGGCTCAGCTTGAGTCAAGGCAGACGAACGATTACGCTGGCGGAAGAGCTGGAGCATGTGAACCGGTATATCAAAATTATGAGCCACCGGTACAGGGATAAGATCGAGTTCAAATGCGAGGCTTCGGCTGCCGCTTTGACCTGTATCGTCCCGAAAATCACGCTGCAGCCGATTGTCGAAAATGCTTTGTACCACGGGATCAAGCTGCGGAGCGGCAAAGGAACGATCGCGATTGAAGCGGCAGTGGAGCGGGATGAACTGCGGATTACAGTGACGGACGACGGGATCGGCATGGATGAAGAAGGGCTTGCGCGATTGAGTGCACATATTGCCAAGAACGAGGCGCCGGGAGCCGATTACGGCAAAGGGGGCTACGGGCTGCAAAATATTCAGCAGCGGATTGCCATGCTGTACGGCAGCCAATACGGGCTTGCGATCGCCAGCGCCGCGAACGAGGGAACTTCCGTGACGATCCGTATGCCGGTGCAGGAGAGCGGCTCCAGCAGTGGCGAAAACGGTTAAAATACTCGACCATTTGTTAAACCGCGCTCATTTTTGTACCGGGCGACTGTTCCTATAATAAAGGTGTACCTCGAAAGAGGCGCACATTATGCTAGGGGGAATGCAGAATATGAAGAGATGGTTAAGCTTCAAACTGGCGGTTGTATTTTCGCTTGTCTGCCTGCTCGTTATTTCCGGCTGCAGCTTCGGGGACCCGAAGCCATCGGAATCGGGACAAACGGTGTCGCCGAGTGCAGCATCAACGCAAGCACCGACTGGCGATGAAAAGGAGAAGCCGCAGACGGGAATCGCGCTGGATCCGAATAAGAAAGTGAAGCTGCGCTATTACACCGCGTCCGCCTACGATCAGGTCGAATTCGATGCGGCTTATCCGGAGTGGCAGAAGCTGCATCCGAACATCGAGGTGGAGCTCGTGCTCGTTTCGGGCAGCGACTTCGCTACAAGCGTCAAAATGGCGACGATCGCCGGAGAGCAGGTCGATGTCATTTATACGGGAACCAACGATATTGAGCGCGCAAGCCCGGATAGCTTATATTTGCCGCTTGACGATTTCGTCAAGAGAGACGGTTGGGATTTAGCTGGGGAATTTGGCGATTACACGAATCAGTTTGTTGTTAGCGGGAAGCTGTACGGGATTCCGCGCGCTGTAGCGCCGGACGGCGTCTGGTACAACAAAAAGCAATTTGAGGAAGCAGGCTTGCCCGACCCATCTTCCGGCGATTGGACATGGGAGCAATTTTTTGAAACCGCCAAGAAGCTGACGAAGTACGACGACAAAGGGAAAATTATACGCTACGGCGTTCAGGATTGGAATTTCGGAACCGGCTCTTTGGCGGACACCGCCCAGAAAATTGCCTTGTACAGCGGCTGGGAAATGCTGAAGGAGGACGGTTCGTTCAATCCGGATTGGACGAATTTCAAGAAAGCGGTTGACATGCTGTATCGGGCTGTATATGTGGATAAGTCGATGGCAAGTCCCGCCGAATTGACGGCGAAAAATCTGCATTGGCAAAACGATTATTACAAAGGCGTCAACTCGATGGGCATCGGCGGCCGCAATGGCGCGATATTCCAGGACTTGGCGGTCGAGTACGGCCAATTGACGGCGGAAGAAGACGCTGCGGGCTACCATACGTTAGCGCCTATGCCAAGATGGGATGCAAGCTCGCCGAAAAAGCAAGCATTCGAAACGGTTGTCGGCGATTCCATATCCAGGCTGACGAAAAATCCGGATGCGGCTTATACCTTCATTAAATGGCATGCCACGAAATCGATCGAGCTTGCCTCCAAGGTCGCTCACCGGATGCCGGCGTCCAAGAAGCTGGACAAGAATACGCTGCTGGAAAATTGGCGTTATTTCAACAATAAGGACGGCAAGCTGACGCAAGGCAAAGAGCGGAACGATCTTTACAGCAGAATGATGGACCCGGAAATCAAGCCGATCTACGCCAAAAACTCGATTAAATATGCATACGCGGCGAAAATGAAAATCGAGTTGGAGAAGCATTTGTCGCTTTTGTTCGCGAATGAAACCAAGCTGGACGAAACGATCGAAAACGCCAAAATCGCGGCCTTCAAAATTTACGAAGCGGAAACGAAAAAATAAGTCAAGCGGAGTCGCCTCAAATCCGCGTATACAAGGCGATTGACGGCTTGCCTCCAAAAACGGCGGTGGTGGCATGAGAAACGGGCATGTACTGACAAAGAGAAAGTTAAAGAAGGCCGTTGAGGGATATTTGTTTATTTTGCCTAATTTGGCCGGGTTCCTTATATTTACGTTTTTTTCGATCGGTTTCTCATTGATCGTCAGCTTTACCAATTGGGATTTTACGACCGGACTGGACAACATGAGCTTTAACGGTCTCGATAATTTCAAGAAGATGCTGGACGATCGCTGGTTTATCGATTCCATGCTTAATATTTTGTACTTTGCTGCGTTTGTTCCTTTGCAAATTTTGCTGGCGCTTATCCTTGCCTTTATTATCAACGAAAGCGTTTTCTTCAGCAAAACGATTCGCACGGCATTGTTCCTGCCTTATGTAACGAATACAGTCATCATTGCGCTTGTTTGGGGAATGCTGCTGAACCCTGGGGAAGGGATCATTAACGGCATGCTTCGGATGTTCGGGATTGACGATCCTCCCGGATGGCTCGGTAGCAGCGCTTGGGTCAAGCCGGCGGTTATCCTCATGACGACCTGGTCGGGGCTTGGGTTAAACGTCATTTTGTTTCTGTCCGGACTGGTTGGGATCTCCAAAGAGATATACGAATCGGCGGAGATTGACGGTGTCAAGCCGCTCTCCAAGTTCTGGCATATTACGTTCCCGCTTATTTCGCCGACGACCTTCTTTGTTGTCATTACTTCGGTGATCGGCGTGTTTCAAGCTTGGTCGCACATTCAGATTTTGACCGGCGGCGGTCCGGGAAGCTCAAGCACGGTTATCGGATATTACATCTACAAAGCCGCATTCGAGTTCGGCCAGATGGGGTACGCTTCGGCGATGGCCTGGGTATTATTCGTTGTCGTGTTTGTTTTCACCTTGCTGCAATGGCGTCTACAAAAAAAATGGGTCCATTATTGAGGCCGTTAGCGGAGGTGACAAACCGTGACAAAACGATTGCTTATCGGGAAGCTGACGCGAACGCTTATTTTGCTGGCATTCAGTTTCGGCATGGTATATCCGTTCCTGTGGATGACGGCGGCCTCGTTCACGGCGGAGCGGAGCATTTTTGAATTCCCGTTCTCCATGATTCCGAATCCGGTAAACTGGGACGGTTACAAGGCGGTATGGATTAAGCCGGTGCTCGGTTCTTCCATGTGGCTTTATTATTGGAACAGCATCAAAGTGACGGGCATCGCCATGGTCGGCGCGCTGATCACCTGTTCGTTCGCGGGGTACGCTTACGCAAGAATGCATTTTCCGGGGCGGAACATCATCTTCCTGCTGCTGCTGGCGACGATGATGATCCCCTCGCAGGTCGTTATGCTACCCAACTTTATGATTTATAAAGAGCTCGGACTCGTCAACACGCATGCGGCGATCTGGCTGGGCGCTTGTTTGGGCTCTCCGTTCGGGACCTTTTTGTTTAAGCAATATTTCTCGACTCTGCCAAAGGAATTAAATGAAGCGGCGGAGATTGACGGAGCGGGGCATTTTCGGATTTTTACCCGCATTATGCTGCCGCTGGCGAAGCCTGTTATTGCCACGATGATTATATTCAATTTTATCGGGTATTGGAACAACTACGAAGGCGCGCTGATCTATTTGCGGTCGCCTGAGCTGTACACGCTGCCGCTCGCGCTGAAAATGATGTCGGAGGACAAATACTTTGTCCAATATGCAGGGGTTATGGCAGGCTCGGTAAGTGCCGCATTGCCTATTCTGATCGTATTTATTGCGATGCAAAAGCATTTTATTCAAGGCATAGCGTTCGGCGGCGTGAAGGGTTAGCAGGATGGAAGGATAGGAGAAGAAAGCTAACAGAATTGCTGAATGGCTGTTTATTCGGCGGCCCAGGGGAATGTGCTTTCTGAATCTTCTGTGTCGAAACGATTGGTCGGGAGCGGGATGGTGCGTGGCGCAAAACTGGCGACGTGCCGCTCCTGCCGCAGCATAGGCGGAAAACGGAGGAATAGGATGAGACAGAGTCAGGAGAAAAATGCGGGATGTATCGGATATTGGCCGCTAGGAACGGATAGCAAAGACTATAGCGGGTTGGGGCGGCACGGTGCGGCCAAAGGCAATTTGACGTACGAGGAAGGGGCCGTGTTTGACGGCGTTTCGGCGGCGGTGGAGCTGCCGGATATTCCGGAAACCGACGGAAGTAGGCCGTTCACCTTGTCGCTTGAGTTTGAAGTG
Source organism: Paenibacillus contaminans (assembly GCF_003285015.1). Classification (GTDB taxonomy): domain Bacteria; phylum Bacillota; class Bacilli; order Paenibacillales; family NBRC-103111; genus Paenibacillus_V; species Paenibacillus_V contaminans. The sequence goes on from NZ_QMFB01000007.1 coordinate 297,416, forward strand.
AATGACGGGAAGGGGTTTTTCCCAGGCGGACTCGCGAGCCGATATTCGGAAACGGCGATGGAAGGATGGCATCTGTCCGTGCTGAGCCAGGCGGGGGTGACGTCGAGTCAGCCGAACTGGCGTAACGCGCAGTTCGGCTGGAGCAGCGGAAAGTCGCCGATCCGTTGGAAAGATTGGGGGAGTCCGGGCGACTGCCGGTATATCTGTTCCATGTGCGTATACAAGGACAGTTTGTACGTAGGGACGTTCGACGACGCTTCCGACAATCGCGGCCATGTGTACCGTCTCGGTAAGGACGGCGTCTGGACCGATTGCGGCACTCCCGACAACAGCAACTCGGTCTGGTCGATGGCGGAGTACAACGGGAAGCTGTATATCGGCACGATGAAGTACCGGGCATCCGGCTCGGCGCTGCCCGAATCGCCCAATCAGGAGCGGGGCGGCAGCATTTACCGGTATGAAGGCGGCAAGAAATGGACGCTGTTCGCCCGGTTGCCTGTAGAGAACAATGACAGCGTCGGCGCGCTCACCGTCTATGACGGCAAGCTGATCGCGATGTCGTTTTACCCGTACGGTACTTTTGCGTTCAGCGAAGACGGTTCCTGCGAATCGCTCGGCTCTCCGGGGCCGGAAGGCAAGACGCGGACGATGACGCTGTCGCCGTTCCGGGGCCAATTGTTCATCGGCTGCAACGAGAAGCAAGGCGTATCGGCGAGAACGCTTGACGAGCCATGGGCCGACAGCGGCGCCGTGGCAAAATGCGATCAGGTCTATTGCTTCTCGGTGTTCCATAACGAACTGTTGACGGGTATCTGGCCAGAGGCGCGAATGCTGCGGTATGAGCAGGGGAAAGACTGGAGCGATTTCGGTCTGATGGGGGCGGAGAAAGAGGTCATGGGCATCTCCGTCTTTAATGGCAAGCTGTACGGCGGGACGCTGCCAGGCGGCCATGTGTACCGCTACGCCGGCGGCGGCCATGAGTGGGAACTGATCGGCGTGCTGGAGCAGCCGGACCCGAATATTTTGTATCGCCGGGTTTGGACGATGGCGGTGTACGACGGGCAATTATTTGCCGGAACGCTGCCGGGCGGCAAAGTATGGAGCCTGACGCATGACCCGCTGGCGACCGCAGATGCGAGCCTGTCCGATGGGTGGCACCGGGCGACAGCAGTGTATGATCGGGAGCGGCTCTCGCTCTATATTGACGGGGAGCTCGCGTCTACAGTTGCGGTTCCACCGCAGGCCAGCGACGAATCCGGCCCCGCCTCCGCGCTGTCGGCGAGCGGTTTCCCGTTCGTGCTGGGCAAAGGGCCGCAATGCCACTTCTCCGGACGTATTCGCGAGGTTAAGCTGTTCGACCGGGCGCTCGCTGCGAGCGAGATCAGGTAACGTTAGAAGAATAACAGCCTCACGCCGGAAAGGTGAGCGGTTGAACGCGACGGCAGCCTTATTGCAGGCTGCCGTCATTCGCGTCGGCCGCGGCCGCGATGCGGTACATAACGGCCGCATTCCGTTGTAGTTAAAGCTAAATGGACCGAAGGAGATGAACATGTTGACGAGAAAAACGATCATGTTGTTTCTAGCCATAGTAGTATCGGTTACATTTCCCACTACTGTATTCGCGCAAGATCGTGCTTTTGATCGCTACAAGCATTACGTATCGCTCACCAATGACGGACTCGGTTTCGCGGAAAGCGAAGATGCCGCTACGCTTGGGTGGGCAGAAAGCCAATATCTTGATTCCTATATCGACATCTATAATCGGTACCAGGATACTTACTGGCTGGACAAATTTGCTCAGCATTTTGACGAAGTGAAGGCGAATGCGATCGATCCGGAAGCAGACGGTTCATTTGGCTGGTATACCCCGGTATATTCCTATCAGCATTTATGGAATAACCATTTTGAGCTTGACGGTCCGGATACATCGGCAACGGACGCCATCGCGAACGGCGGATTCGAGACGGCTGGAGTTGACGGCGTGCCTGCGAGCTGGACGCGCGAAGCCGGCAGCGCGGTAAACGCTTATCGAACAACTGCTGCAAACGAGTATTACTCCGGCACCGCGGGGCTTGCGATCAAGTATAACAGCGGCGGTGCGGCAACGATGAAGCAATCGTTCTCCTATTCTCCCGGAAGGAAGTATCTCCTTTCGTTTATGGCCAAGACCGACAGCATGACCACGACGGCTTCCGTGCAAATTTACAATGAAACAACGTCATCGGTTGTTGCCGAAACGTTAAGTTATGGCTCCGACAGTATCATCAAAGACGATTGGGTGAAGGGAGGTTTTGCATTCACGGCTCCGACCGCAGCCGGTCAGACACTGGTTGTCAAAATCAAGCTCGCCAGACTCGATCAATCCGGTTGGGCGGCTTACTTCGATGATTTTTCGATTAAACCGGTGGAAACAGTCGTCAATTCCTTGCAAAACGGCGATTTCGAGACGGCTAATTCCACAGACAACACCCTTCCGGATCAATGGGAGCGGCTTGGGACTAGCGCCTACACGTATAGTTCGACAGCTTCCGGCGAGCATGCCTCCGGCAATACGGGGCTTGTCGTGAAATCGGACGGTACCGCATGGAAAGAAGTATACCAACAACTGCCGTATACGCCTGATGCAACGTACACCTTGACGTTTGACGGCAAAACGAATTCTTCCTCGGCTTACGGCCGCATCCTCGTTTATAATGCTACGGATTCTCAATATATTTTGGATCAGACGTTCAACAACACGTCCTGGCAGCAGCACAGCTATACGTTTAATGCGCCTAGCGCCGCCGGCAAGACCCTTTATGTTTATTTGCGTCAAAGCACGTATACGGAACCTTCTTGGATCGCGTACTTCGATAATGTCATGATCGAACCATACGCTGCGAATATCAACACAGATTACGGATTCTTTTCTACGGACAGCAGCGACTCCACATTGCCGCAAGGATGGGAACGGGTTCAATCCACCTCAAACAACGTTTATTTATCGAATACGCTGAACGAGTATTATTCGGAGTTCAACGGGGTTGTCCTCAAGTCCGATGATACGCAGATTCCGATGCTGCAAAAGAAGCTGTACCCGATTCCGGGACAGGAATATATGGTCACTTTCATGGGCAGAACGAACACGCCGGCTGCGGAAGGACAAGTGGAAATCTATCATGCCAATTCGTCTTCCGCCCTGGGAAGCGTTACCTTCAGCAATACGGCATGGCAGGGGAATTCGTTTACGTTTACGGCGCCGTCTTCTGTGACGGATACGGTGTATCTCCGGCTTCGTCAAACGTCGACCGCTGCAACGAACAGTTTGATTTCGTATTATGACGATGTGCAGGTCGTACCGATCCTGAAACGAAGCGCCGCCGGATGGACGCGGGTGAACAAGACAAAGCTCACCGCCTATACAACGAATGAAGCGGGTCAATCCGTCGGAGGGTACGGCCTGGTCGTCGGGAATGACGGATCGACGGACGGTTATGTGATGCAGCAATTGCAAGGATACGATCCGGGCAAGCCCTACGAATTATATTTCCATGGTAAGACAAATGCGCCGTCCAATGGCGGCAAGGTAGTCGTATACGATGTTACGGCTTCCGCTGAACTGGCGTCTATGACGTTCGAGAATACGGATTGGGCCGGTCAGCAACTGTTGTTCAGCACGCCTGCCGCCGGCAACCATGTAATCGAAATTCGACTTACACAGCAATATGCCAATAACAGCGCGCAATATGCCGTATTTGACCGGGTTTCAGTCGGCGAACGGTCTACCTGGCTCGTTCATGAAACGATACTTGCCAAGTCCGCCCTGAAATTTGTTAAGACGGTATACGGAGACAGCGATCTTACCGCTGCTTATGGTACGAAGGCGGACGAATATCTTTCTTTCATTGAGGAGCTCATTTTGCCCAAATGGGAGACGTATTATCGGGATTTGGGCAATGACCGGGGAGTTTACGTCTTCCCGGCAGGCAACCGAGCGGCTTATTTCCCGGAGCGGACGCTGCCGCATAATCAATATCTTGTCGCTTCCGAATGTTATTTGCTGCTTGGCGATATTAAGGGCAACAGCGCCTATGCGGATCGCGCGCGAGCTTTATTGAACAATTTTAAAGACCACCTCCAGGTAAATCCTGCCGTGCCTACTGCGTATCAATGGAATTATTGGGATTCTGCCGGCTCGTGGGATCAAGGAATGACTTATGTCGGCGCAGAGGAAGATACCTCGCATGCCAACCTGGATGTGTCTGCAGTCATTACGGCTTACCATTACGGGGTTGTTTTCGACGATACGGATATGAAGAAATTTGCTTCCACCTTCGTCGATGCCATGTGGAACGGGTCCGTGACGAACCCGGGCATTGGTCCCCGAGTCAACTATAACGAAGTGCGAACCACATGGCTTTTGCTGTACAACACTGATTTGTCGGCATGGTTGAAGCTGGCGGAATTCGATCCGCAAATTTGGCATATTGCCGATGCGATTATGCGGACGACCATAGATGAATCCTGGAAGGAGGGCTTCGCCTGGATCTTACCCTATATGGCAAATCTCGCCATTTATAATCCAGAGATGCTTGTAAACGGCGATTTCGAGTGGGCGGATAAAGACGATCCCACGCTGCCGGCTTACTGGCAACGCTATTTGCCGTATACAACATCAAGCACGGCATATCGGGATATCGCCAACGCCTATAAAGGAGATGCGGGTTTGGCCAACCGGACAAACGGCAGCGCGTGGAATATCGTGCAGCAGGAGATGAAGGGGTATTTGCCCAACAGCTCGTATGAATTGAAAGTCGTTGGGAAAACCGGAACGAGCAGTGTCATGGGCCGGGCGGATGTCATGAACTATTCGAATTTGAACGCAGTCGGCAGCTTGTTCATAGACGATACGGCATGGGAGACGGAGACACTCAGCTTCACGACACCGAACAATCCGACAGATACGCTGAAGATCGATCTGTATCATAACTTGTATAGCCCGGCAAACGAATTCGCGTATTTTGACGATGTGAGAATTTACGCTTCGTTATGGAACTCCTTTGCGCCGAACGGAGGCTTCGAGGAACAAGACAACGATGACCAAACGTTGCCGAAGTATTGGGAGCGCGGAGCGGGCACGCTTGCTGCCGATGCTGCGATCGACACGGCAGAGAAATATAAAGGAACGAATAGTCTCAAGCTGACTACCGATCCGAGCGCCGGAAGCCAAACACTGCGCTATACGCTGCGAGGATTCAAGCCGTCAGCCGATTATACGGTAACCTTCTATGCGAAAACGAATGGCTCCAGCGCGAAAGCGAAAGCGAACGTGTACAATGTCACCGATTCCGTCGCCCTGGGGGCGAGCACGGCCATTAACAGCACGACCTGGGGACAATATACGTTCAGCTTTACGGCGCCTGCCGATGCCGGCGATGTCGTGCACATTGTTTTGGAACACGACGACCCGAACGTCTCAGGAGGCGTTGCCTACTTTGATGAGCTTGGCGTAACGCTTGATTGAGATTTGCAATTAATACGCGGGACCCGCAGTAATCCTGCAAGGCTCGTCGGTGAAGCTGCGTGACAGCGGGGGGGGAGGGTAAGAAGAAATAACGATCCGTAAGAAAATATCATTTGGTTATCCATGGCTGAAAGAATGTTTCCAAATGATGTGAAGTACCGCCGACCGTTCGACTACTAGGTGCCGGACGACAAAAACATAGCCCGATTCAAACCCAACCCGCATAACTTGCGGGTTTTTTAGTTTTACAGGGTCAAGTTCTTGTCGCGGACGAACGACAAGAACTTGACCCTTTGTTGATGCGGGATCAGAACCTAGCCCTTTTTCGAATTAATGATCCAAATAAGAAGACAGATATACGGGTGGGTTTGCCGTACATCTTTTTTTTGGAAGCTTAGAAGCAAGAAAATGATTGAATCTCATTTAGGCTCAACACAATGATTAACCAGACGTTTCCCGTCCACCAAAATCCTGTTACGGTAGCGAATCCGACATCGGTCGGGAAAAACCAGAATTGGTTTCCGTTCGTCAGCCAAACATAGGTGTTTCGGAACAAGCAGTTTGATATCGAACTGGGATTCACGATAAACACAGGAAACGTAGGAATAAAAATCGGCGGGGGGAACAGCGGCGGTACAATGTGTACGTGAAGCGGCGGCCCAAAATGCGGCGGTATGTGATGTTCATGAGGCGGCGGCCCAACATGCGGCGGTACGTGTTGTTCATGAGGCGGCGGTCCAACATGCAGCGGTTCTTGATGTCCATGTGGCAGAGACGGCTTCAAGCCATGATGTCCTGGCGGTCCAGACGGAGGGTTTAAGGTCATCGGAATTCACTCCTGTTTGAAAAATAGGCTCATAGGCGCTAATGCAATATATGATCTAGAGCCCTTAGTCGCTTGGGCTGACGCCTAATACACCTATTGTTTTAAAGCATCCGTTTTCAATTCAAGCTGCAGCTCCTTGCTGATCGGTAAGTCACTTATTGTTACACTTTCCAAAAGCAGAGTTTTTATGTTGGAGATGACTATTTGTAAAACGGAAATAATGGACAATACTATTCAGTTTCAAAAAATATTGAGGAGTGGTGATTGAAATTCATGAAATGGCTTCTTAACAGTATATTTGTCCCTAATGATATGCAAAGAGAAATATATGAATAGGGGGGAGTGCAGGCCATTTTTTTGTACTTTTCATAGAATAAAAGAAGACAAAAATTAGAGGTGGTCTAGGATGGCTGAAGAAAAAACGATAAGATCGTCAAGAAGAGTATCTTTGGAGAAGCAATTAAAGATTCAAGAACAACTATCCACTGGTCTCATCGACAACATTGTTGTTGTCCGCACATTAGTTGGCACATTTATTGGATGCTTATTGACGGTTAGGGGGGGCGTCATTCGTTTAAGGGTTTTTAGCGGTGTTGATAGAGTCTTCATAGTTATTCGAATTCCGATTGCTATTATCGTAGATATTTTCCGTTTTCCTTGCCCGTAATTCAAGGGATTTGGCGGTTTTTCCTTTCTTTTCTAAGTAAATAAATTTATTATTTTTCGAGGTGGGAGAGTCCTTCCGCCTCGTTTTTAGTGGTTCATACCTATTTTCCCTCTAAATTCGCTACCGCCCGGGCTTCCTCAGCTGTTTTCCATGTGGATTTCCGATTGGTACAGCCAATCGTTGCCGGACGTGGCCCCCAATTATTAGGGGGAGTTCGTGATCGACTGAATCTGAAACTCTCTTTTTCCAACCTGGTAGGGTATAATAGTTAAGGTGGCGACAGACAGATCTTTCCTCCACAGAGCCGCCCGTTATGACAAATTGCCTACGGTGGAGCTGGGGGCCAATACGATGAGGTATAGCGAGAATGATAACAATAACACCGTATTGGAGATGCATATGATGATTCAAACCTTTGAACCTATAAATGCCTTACTTCGGGTAGTGGACTATATCTGGGTCGTAGACTTCGACTTTCTCGCTGATGACAACAGAGAAGATATTATTATGCCGCTGGGATATATCAATATCATTTTCAATTATGGGTCTACTTATAGGCTAGTGGGAGATGATCAGGAAGTGGTGATCCCCAATACGGTTGTGATTGGTCAAATGAAAAGGGCGAAATATGTTCGATATGGACAACAGCTGTACCAAATCGGGATTTCATTAACTCCGTTAGGGTTTATACAATTGTTTCAAATGCCCAACCTCGAATTGGAAGAGCGAATCGTACAAGCCATCGATGTGGACCCTGAACTAGATGAACTGTACCGGATGATGAGATTTAAAGATGTGGAGCAAAATATCACAGCAATCAATCATTATTTACTGCATAAAATGGCGTTGAATAAGAAGGATACTGGTCGCATAGAGGAAATGCTTACTTATGTAGAACGAGAGTATGAAAACTTGAACATTGTGAGTATGGCAAATTTTTTTTGTATTTCAGTAAGTACGTTGGAGCGTTACTTCAAAAAACATATCGGACTGACTCCAAAGGCCTATGGAGATATTGTGAAGTTTAGAAAACACGTTGAGGATGAAGGATTGAGGAAGGATATGCAGGATAGTTACTATGATCAGTCCCACCTCATCAAAACAGCCAAAAAATTTGTAGGCAAAACCGTCAAAGAGTTGGAGAAATTGCCACATGAATTAACTCTTCGATATTTATGGCATGGTCAGAAGTGATGAAAGCCTGATCATTGATGCTGATTTTTTACAATACAATGTCTTTCCTTCCTGTTAATCTTGAGACACTAACAGATGAGAGGAAGGAATAACGATGCATGATACTATGATCATAGCAAGTTTACTAGTGTTTTTAAATGTAACGTTGTTGGCGATATTGGTTCCAGGAGGGCCTATTGAGAATAGAGATTTTTCAAAATTAAAAGGGGGTGTATTTTGGGGGTTTAATCTGTTTCTTATCTTACTTGGAATTACGTCGTTTATCGTGTGCTATCTCTTGTTGATTTCACATCCTAATGCCATTCTCATCACGAAAATTATCGCTGTTTTATATTTTATCGTGTACATTATCGACTTAGCTGGTATTTTTCCAAAATCACCGACTAAAATGTCTGCGCCACTTATGCTTTTCGAAGTAATTAATGCATCAATGGCTGTATTCCTCTTCCTTTTTGTGACGGCGATTGAAAATGTCGGTTTGTGAGGACGAGAGACATGTACGTGGTACGGATTTCGTCCGGAGTTGGCGCACAGTCTAACGGAGCTCGGTCTCGTTGATGAGTATCGACTCTATCTCCGTGCTGGGTCACGGTAAGCCGTTCTTCGTCGTCCGCTGCCGCCGCTGCGCCTCGTGCGCCTCATGGCAAGCGATCGAATTGGCGAGCAGGTGATCAGGTTGACCTATGTTTCAGTTTAGTTGTGCGGTTGACCCAGCGGCTTATGGAGTTTTTGATTTTATAGGGTCAAGTCTTGTCGCGGACGAACGACAAGAACTTGACCCGTTTGCCGAAGTAAAGTGGAGGCACTCAACTATCGGGCAGTTTTGCGCAACATTGTTGTCTTCAAAAAAAATCAGATTTTCACTTGAACCTTACGTAACGTAATGATTTAAAATGAACGATACAGCAGGTTGAAACGCAGGCCAACGGCCAAAAAAATCGAACGAAATAAATTCGAAATCGGAGGAGAAACGGACATGAGAAAACTTGTATTGTTCATGCATGTGTCGCTGGACGGGTATGCGTCGGATTCGGACGGAAGACTCGATTGGATTCCGTACAATGAGGAATTAGAGAAATACGCCGAGGAGGTCGTAGCCGAAGTCGGAGCACCCGTTTACGGACGCACGACGTATCGCATGATGGAGAGCTACTGGCCGACGGTGCTGGACAATCCGAATGCGTCGAGGCACGGTATGGAGCATGCCAAATGGCTGCAGGATGTTAAAAAGATCGTCATTTCCGGCACGATGGACAAGGTGGAGTGGAACAATACGATGCTGATCAAGGACAATATCGCAGAGGAAATCAAGGCACTCAAGGAGCAGCCCGGCAAAAATCTCGTTATTTTCGGCAGCCCGGGAGCGGCGAAGACGCTGCTTAAGCTCGGCCTGATCGACGAATTCCTGCTTACAATTTGTCCGGTCGTATTGGGCGGCGGAAAATCGGTATTCGACGGTGGCGGCGAGAAAATCAGGCTCAAGCTGCTGTCCAGCCGAACGCTCAAATCGGGCATTATCGCGGCCCGATATGAGTTGGAGAAATAGCCGTACAAGGTGTTCCGCTAACAAGAGCAGGTAACCAGATCTACGGCCAGCTGCGTGGTGAACGGAGAAGGGAATTATATAGGCGTTTCTTTTAGGGGCCATCGGCCCCTTCTCAGCTAATGGGCAGGCTAATTTCAATATATTGTAATACATAGACAGTGGTAACAAGTTGAAATCCAGTTTAATAACAATAATCGTAAAGGAGCGCTGTGACATAAGCCAATTTGTGAGATCCGACATCCTGGCGGCCCTGGATGCGGAGCGCCGGGCGATGGGCACGCCGTCTGCCGGCGGTGACGTAGTCGTGGAGCGTACCGGGGATGGATCGGAGTGCAGGATCGTGTTCTCCAGTTGTCCAGCGGAGGAGATCAATGAACTGATCCGCCGGGAGCGGGACGCCGCTGTAGCCGGCGGCTATAGTCTGGAGTGGAAGTACTACGGCCACGACACGCCCGTAGAACTTCCCGAGCGGCTCGTCGCCGCCGGGTTCGAGGCTGACGACGAGGAGGAGGTGCTGGTTCTGCCGCTGGACGAGGCATCGCTGGCCACCTTCGGTGACGTCGATAGGTACGATATCAGGATCGTCCGGGACGAGCGCGATCTGGCCGACTACGCCGAGGTGTCCCGCGAAATTGGCAGGCGAAACGTGGAGGAAGAACGGCGCGCGCTGGCTCTGAAGTTGAAGGAGAGTCTGGACGAGATGAGCATCCACATCGCCTACGTGGACGGCGAGCCCGTCGCCTGTGGGCGAGTCTACTTCCGAACCGGCGGGTCATACGCCGAACTGACCGGGGGCCGCACCAAGACCACACACCGGCGACAAGGCCATTTTACCGCGCTGGTCGCCTCGAGGTTGCAGGAAGCCCGTGACCGCGGTCGGACGCATGCTTTCGTCGACGCGTTGCCGACTTCCGCGCCGATCCTGCGCAAGCAAGGCTTCCAGTTCGTGACGTGGACGCGGCCGTTCGTGTTGGAGCAACCGCCGAAGTGAGCGGAACTTTGCTGCGCTAACGGGTACATTAGCTCAATAAAACTTGAAACGGCAGCCGGCCAGAACAACCGGCTGCCGTTTCTCAACTACTATGAAAGAACGGATTAACTTTCACTCTCTGTTGTTTTTATTCGGATTGAGGCTGTCCGCTTCATTGCATATAATGAAGGTACCACCCTTCGGGTAGATCGTTAAGGGAGGCCGCGATGAACGAGACCGCATTTGACGAACCATTATTTGCAAGCTTGAAGCCGGGCTTAACCTCGTTCTGTTACCGAATGCTAGGCTCCATGGACGATGCGGACGATGCCGTTCAGGAGACGAGTATTCGGGTCTGGCAGAGTTGGAGCACGTTCAGACAGGATTCCTCGTTCAAAACTTGGGTCTATCGGATCGCCTCCAACCTGTGCTTGGACAAGCTGAGACAATCCAAACGCCGCGCGCTTCCCGTTGACCTGTTCGACCCGGCCTTCGCCATCGTCGAGCCGCGCGACACGTTGCCGGACTCTGCCTGGATCTGGCCATCTCCCGACTTTGGGGGCAATCCGGAGGATCGGCTCGTCCGCAGAGATACCCTTAAACTGTGCTTCATCGCTCTCCTGCAGACCTTGCCTCCGCGGCAGCGCGCGGTACTCATTTTGAAGGATGTATTTGAATGGTCCTCCAAGCAGATCGCGGAAACGTTGGCGATGTCGCCGGCAGCGGTGAACAGCGCCTTGCAAAGAGCCCGAGAGACGATGGACCGGGCGCAGCTTCGCTCGGATGAGCTCAGCAGCATGGACGTTCAACCGGAGCAGCAATTGCTGTCCCGGTATGTGGAGGCCTTCGAGCAATTCGATATTGCTGCGCTAGTCGCGTTGTTCCACGAGGAAGGCTGCATGTCGATGCCGCCCTTCGAGATGTGGATCCGCGGCAAGGAAGATTTATCCGCCTTCTATTCGCTTACTCGCTGGCATTGCGAAGGTTCTCGATTTGTACCCATTACGGTGAATGGCGGTTATCCGGCGTTGGCCCAGTACATGCCGGGCAAAGAGGGCTCTGGCCTGGTACCCTGGGGCATCCACATCATCGAAACCAAAGAAAATCAAATCCTGCACGTTCAAAACTTCATTCATACGCCATTATTTTCGCGATTTGGGCTGCCTGAGCGAATTGACCAATGAATTTCGTCATTGGCTTACGTCTATATCATTGAGAATAACCAAACGACGAATATCATGAGAGAGGTGTCTATTTAAAATGGAAACGAGTCAACCGACGAAAGTAACCGTGCAAGCCGTCATTCAAGCCCCTGTCGAGAAGGTATGGCGCTATTGGACCGAGCCGGATCACATCACGAAGTGGAATCAAGCGTCCGAGGACTGGCATGCACCGAGAGCCGAAAACGATCTGCGGGTCGGCGGCATGTTTCTGACACGGATGGAAGCGAAGGATGTCAGCATGGGCTTTGATTTTGGCGGCATCTACGATGTCGTGAATCGGCATGAGGCGATCGGCTACACCATGGAAGACGGAAGAAGAGTGGATATTGCATTCGTCGATCAAGGGAATGAGACGAAGGTCATTGAAACGTTCGACGCGGAAAGCTCCAATCCCGTCGAGTTCCAGCAAGCGGGCTGGCAAGCGATCATGGACAATTTCAAAGCCTATACCGAACAAAACTAATCATCGCGAAGAAGACGCCGGGGAAGATGCCCGGCGTCTTTCTTTTTGAACCCTAGTACGAGCGTGCTCTCCGTTAACCTTACCCTTAACCTTAACCTTAACCTTGTGCCGCATCCATGTTCATGTAGTTAATGGCCCACAGATGGCCGTCCAAGTCCACAAAGCCCCAATGATACATGAACCCATGATCTTCAGGTTCAGCGTGCAATTTCCCGCCCAAGGAGACCGCGGTATTCACGATTTCATCGACCTTTTCCCGGCTCTCGAAGGCCAATGCGATCGTCATCTGCGCATACTTGCTCGTATCGACGGATTCCTTCTCCGTGAGCGTATTAAAGAATGCTTGATTGATCAGCATGACCTGCAGGTTGTCGCCGATCACGATGGCTACCGAATTCTCGTTCTCGGGGAATTGCGGGTTGAGCTCGAATCCGAGTCCGGTGAAGAACGCTTTCGATTGTTCTACGTTTTTTACAGGCAGGTTGAAGCTCGTGAATGCGGACGTTAATGCCATTTTCAAAACACCTCTTCGTCAAATTAGTTTGTGTTCATTTGTGCCTTCGTTTATATAGACGACAGCCGATCCGGGAATTCATCGGTCTCATGGATTCGGAAGCGTAAATTTTGAAAATAACACGGAATGAGGAATGGTATGGAAATTCTTTTCCATGCTAACATTTCTCCTGTTCTCTTCACGAATCGTACGTTTTGCTTATCTACAGTTCGTCGAGGGTCCGAGTCTCTAGGAACGCCAGACAAGCATGATCACGAAGGGCTTATCCATCCCGCCCATCCGCGGCAATATTTACGATTCGGCGGGACCGCGGATCGCATATTCGATCTCAACTCCAGTCCCTATACTTTACTTTCAAAACAGGCATTAAGCAAGAAGCGGCGGAGGCACTGGCTGCAATTGCATGAAAACCGCCTTTTACTCATCGAGATCGACGTAAGGATATACGAAGTCCTAATCCTATGGACGGGCGACAACACCGAAGAATGGGCGTACATGAACGATATGAAACGATGGATTGACGTCGAATAATCGGCGTCTTTTTCGTTTTGATAGTAAAATTCAAAGGCAATCAAGAATGGCTGCATGTGGAATGGGGAACGGGTGTAAGAAAATTACAGGACTCTATCGACAAAAAGATTCTACTCCAGTAGAATATTAATATGTGATTCTACAGCAGTAGAATAATATTGAACGAGGTGTATTCATTTGGTTATGAAGCTATTCGACAGCGAACTTAATATTATGGAAATCTTGTGGAGAGATGGCGATACCCCCGCAAAGAGAATTGCAGAAATTACAAAAGAAAAAGTAGGTTGGAGTAAAACAACAACGTATACCATCATCAAGAGATGCCTTGATAAAGGGGCGATTGAACGACGGGAACCTAATTTCGTTTGCCATGCGCTTGTTACACGAGAGCAAGCGCAAGAACACGAAACAACAGAGTTGATTAATAAAATGTATGATGGCGCCCCCGACAGACTGATTGCTTCATTGTTGGGACACAAACGACTGTCGACAGAAGAAATTAGCCGCTTAAAACGTCTTATCGATAGCATGGAGTGAGGTGAGGGAATGTCGTTACTTCAAATAAGTACCTCGGCTTCTGTTTTTATACTTGCAGTTATTTTCTTACGTTCCTTGCTTATTCACAAGCTGCCCAAAATGACCTTTATGTTTCTTTGGGGTGTTGCATTAATTCAATTGCTTGTACCTGTTTCCGTTCAATCGCAATTTAGCATTTTTACGGTAGCGGAACATTTAAGCAGAATGGTTACAGTGCCAAAATTGATTCCCACGTCAGAAAGTTCAACATTTGTTAATGGAACTACGGTAATCATGCCACCAATTACAGAACATGTGACCGCGCCGATTATGCCATTGGAGACGGCTTCACATATATCGCCTATTGTTTGGGTGTGGTTAGTTGGTTTTACGTTATGTGCTTTATTTTTTATCATTCCGCATTTAAGGTATCACAAAATCTACAAAATGGCTTTGCCTATTAGAAACGACTTTATAAGAAGATGGCAGCATTCAAATTTGTTATGGAGAGATGTTCAAATCAGGCAACTAGATCATATTTCAACTCCGCTTACATACGGTATTTTTCGTCCTGTTGTACTCTTGCCGAAAAATTTAGATTATGACGATGAGAAACAACTTGCGCTTATCCTGACCCACGAATTTACGCACATCAAGCGATTCGACACACTAAAAAAATGGATTCTTGCCACTAGCGTATGCGTCCATTGGTTCAACCCCTTTGTATGGGTCATGTATATTCTTGCCAACCGTGATATCGAGCTATTCTGTGATGAAACAGTCATACGAAAATTTGGGGAAAACACGAAATCTACTTATGCTAGAGCACTTGTACGTTTGGAAGAGAAGAAAATCGGTTTGTCGCCGATGATTAGTAGCTTTTCCAAAAACTCAACCGAAGAAAGGATTATATCGATCATGAAAACCAAGAAAATGACTATCGCCACGATGCTGCTCGCTATTGGGCTTGTAGCCAGTGTCGTTATCATCTTTGCGACTTCTGCATTGGACAAAACGGAAGCTGTTACGGATATCGACAATCCTACAGCCGAACCTTCAGCCGAAATAGTGCCCGCATTATATCAAGGTACCATCACTACCGAAATAGTGCCCGTATTATCTCAAGGTGCCACCACTACTGATTTAATGCCGCACGATTTATCATTCAACAAGAAATATGATGTACCGAAGTTGATAGACAGCCTTATGGCTTCAAAGTATCGTGCAGTTTATATGGACAACGAAATATATCTTCGTGTCATGTTGGATAACACCATACAGATAAGCAAAGATAATGGCGCGGTTTGGAAAAAATATGATACAGATGAAGTCGATGCAAAAGATTTTGCAAAATGGCTGCTGATAAATGATCCGATTCCGGGTTATTCAATGAAAGAAGTTCAGAGTCGCTTGGCAAACGGGGCAGAAGTCAAACATTTAGTGTTTGAAAATGCAAAGGAGATGTATTTCATAATCGACAGGAACGACGTACAGATTGAACTTGTACAGCCTGAAAAAATATCTTCTGTTCTGATCGACGGTCAAAGAATGATGATTACTTCCGCTATATCAGCCCAGATGCTGAAATCATTTTATGATTTGTTAGTGTCGAACAATATACTTTCGGAAGCTCATGCAAAACAAGATTATTCGGAAAGAATTAAGTATCTTGAAAAAAATGTCCCTTACTTTATCGTGACGAAATAAAGGGTGGCTACCGTTTTTTGAAGAACTAATCGGCGTCGGTCTAAATGATCGGCGTCTACTCATTTTTGAAACTTGAAATAGGCTTCAGTAACTTTTTGGAGCGGCGCTACGCAACGGGTACGAGAGCTTAATAATCAACGAAGACGAGGCTACCGGTATGGTTCGGCAGCCTCGCTGCATTTGAACATTATTATCTTTCATGAATGTCGCATTTTCGATTTGTTGGTTGAATGGGTGCGTGGAATGGTTCATTTGTGTAACAAATATCCGTCCAGGAATCGTTTCGTTACAAAATGCAGATTGACGAATGTTAGAAAAGTCATGTACTCTTGAAATCAGAACTAACGCAACGTTAATTGTAGTTAATGGAAGGTGAGCAGGAATGGCTGTTACAAAAAAAGAAATCGCCGAACATCTCGGAATTTCACGGTCGGCGGTTTCGTTTGTATTAAACAATACGCCTAATGTGAAAGTATCGGAAAAAACAAGGGCCCAGGTTCTGCAAGCGGCTCGCGAGCTGGGGTACTGGGATAACGATAACGAAGTCAGTCCGAAAATCTGTTTCGTTCTGTACGACCGGGACGATGACGATCCACGTTATATTACGTTTTTGAAAAGCGTCGCAGAGGCGGCGGGAACGCATCAATACCAGCTTTTGTTCAGGAGTGTGAAGGCGAATCGGGAGAGTTACCAGCAACTGGAGCTGTTTCTGAAGGAGCATAAGGTGGCGGGCCTGATTGTTACCGGGGCCGTGGATGAGTTATTCGTCGATATGATCCGCCAGACCAAAATCCCAACCGTCTTTTATTGGGGAACGAATCGAAGCGATCTCAATATTATGATGCCTGATCATGCGAAGGTGTCTTACGAAGCGACAAAGTATTTGCTTTCATTGGGGCATAAAAGAATCGCGTTCTTATCAGGCTCCCTTGAGCTTGTCACGCATAAAAATAATTTGCAAGGGTATAAGCAAGCTTTGGAGGAAGCGGGGATCACACTCGATAAAAGCTTGATTCAGGTTAGTAAAGAAGAGAACGGCTACGAGCTTTGCGATCGGATGGAAACGCTTGAAATCGACTACACGGCCGCCTTTTGCGTGAATTCGGTCATCCAGTTCAGCGTGCTTCATCGTTTAAAGGAACGAAGAGTCGGCGTGCCCAACGAGGTTAGTCTAATCGGGGTGGAGTTTACCGAATTTGTGAAAGTCAGCGTTCCGCAGCTCACGGTTTTTTACCAGGACCCGGATGAGCTTTCGCTGGTTGTGAAACGTCTCATCGAGATCATTAGACATAAGGACGATGAGCCTCAGCGAATACTGTTGTCGAAGTTTGGTTTATTCCATGGAGGCAGCGTTACGATTTGTAATGAGAATAGAAGGGGCGAATAGCGGGAGAAATACGAGCAACGGAATCCTTGACGGAAACGGAGGCTCGTTTTTTTTTTTTTTTTTTGGATTATCATACGTTAATATATTTACTTAGTAATTAACATATGTTAATGTTGGGTTGTAAATGATCATCTAAGGTTGCGGCGCAGGATATTTGTAGAAATCGATTACTGTGAAGAACGGAAAGTAAGTTTAGCTAATCGTTTTTTTTGGTTACAATTCCTTTCTAACGGAAGGGGGGCAGCTTTTTATTTTTGGTAGCGGTTTCAATAAGGGAAGCGGCAAAGACGACAATAAAAGTCCTTAAGGAGGGATAACATGCCGAGCGATACGTTCGAATCTGATTCGGGTATGCAACAGGCGGGAAGTGAAAATAGAATTAGCCGGAGAAAACTAATTGCTTCCATCGGTATTGTAGGTGCAGCGACTGTGGCTTCAACCATGTTCGGACAAAAAAGTGTGTTCGGAAATGGTAATGGAAATACGGTAACGCAATCTGTTTACGGTTCGGGAGGCGGTTGGGCTGGTACCTGTTGCATCCCTATTAAATTGGCCGATTTGAGAGCCAGTTCAGAACCGCTGTCCGACGATTTGTATTACATAACGGATGCCGGACAAGAAGGACCTTTTATTGGCGATGCGTCCGATACGGTTTCGACTGATAATACGGGAACGGTTGTCGTCTCGGCATCCGGCGTCCGATACAAGCGCATCATTGCTACGGATTTTGTGAATGTGAAATGGTTTGGCGCCAAGGGAGACGGGCTGACGGATGATACCGTGGTGGTTCAGAACGCCGATAATACGGCCGCAGCATTGTCCAAACGTTTATATTTTCCATCAGGAACTTATATGACTTACGGATTATTGCTCCATACCTCGTGGTTCAGCTACGAAGGAGCAACAGTAAAAAATAATTCGCCGGGATCCAATAGATACAACTTTTTGAGAATAATCGGACAAAACGGCATCGAAATCACAGGATTGACGTTCGATGGAGCGGTAAGCCCGGATCCGGTGGCTTGGAGTAGCTCCAACTACGATTCTTTTACCGGTGCGCTTGCTTTTTTTGTATATAACAGCAGTAACATTCACCTGCAGCAGTGTGTATTCCAAAATAGCGTGATGGCGACGTTGAGGGTTGAAAGTTGTAATTCGGTTACGGTCGTCGATTGTACGATGAGAAAAGCCAGAGGAAATTTCGGTGACGCAGTTTACGTAGCAGGCAGCCGCAATGTCAAATTTGACCGCTGCTTGGCCGAAGACTATACGCGCATCGGGTTCGTCTCTGAAAGTAAAAGTACCAATCTGTCTTACTCGCAATGTTATGCTCGTTTCGGACATGATCAGTCCAAGCTTTACGGAGGGGGCGAATATAATACTGGATTTTGGGCCGAAAATTCGGAGAACGTAACATATTCCCAATGCGTGGCCGAAAATAACACCCAAAGCGGCTTTATGGTATCGCCGGGGGCCAACCGACTTCAAGAATCGGCAGCGGCGGCTTTCGTGCTTGACTCTTGTATCGCTATCGATAATTTGTATGGGATTATCGCATCCGATAGTTTGGCCAAGTGGTTTTCAGTCACATGCTCGGGTTGTTATGTCACGGGCTCCAGATTTGGAGTTGCCATAAATGCGTACCATCCGAACGATGTGGTGAGGCTGAATGAATGTTCGATCCAATTGCGCGTAAGCGAGCCCGGACAGCTGGCCGTGGGAATGATATGTTCCGGCAACGAATCTCAATCAACGATTCAAATCAGTAATTGTACGTTCGATCATAGCGGAATGGATATGAATACATTCGCATCAAGTACATCCTCCTCCGGAGACATCGTTGTGTACAATCAAGCCAAGTTTCATATGCATATCGACCGATGCACCTGCGTCGCCACTTCCGAGCCGCTTTATTTGAAAGCGCTTCAAGGTTCTCCATTATTGAAAGCAGCGAATAGTTTCTTGGCGATTCCGATGCTCTTTAATTTTCTGGGGGTTTATTTTGATAATTGTAAGTTTTCGGACAATAAACATATAGTTGGAGGGTCCTCTGCGACAACTGAGATTCAATTTCACAAATGTTCCGTTTTCGGAGGAATGAATCTCACGACAACCGGACGGATCCTTTTTGATGATGTAAGGTTTGCTTTATCAGGCACACAAACGATATTCATTGCGAGAACAGCCGGAAATAAAAATATACTACTGGAATTTGTTAATTGCCGCTTCGAAAAGAATATCGATACTTCCGATTATATTGTCCGCATTCAAGAAGAAGGTACAATAAAGCCGACTACGTTGTTCAAGGGTTGCGTTTTTTATAATGTAAATGATGTCATAACCTCGACGAATACGTTTGTTTGGATTGTCCGGGCAGGAACAAATTATTATTACTCGGAGTGCTTTTCAGACGATACCGTGCAAAAACCTTTGAAAGTGAACACGTCGCTTACGATACCTTCCGGGAATGTGATGCTGGATCTCCATTAAATCATTCGATCTAGTTCGGTTCGTTTCGCTTGAAACAGTATTTTGAAGAGGAGGTGTATATGGAAGAAAGGGCAACTCGTTTTAATTTTGGGAAATCGATTACTATGAAACAGGAGGTTCAAGATGCAAAGAATTCGGTTTATCGGAACGAAGTTTATTCTATTGCTTATTTTGAGTCTGATGCTGCCTTCATTTGAATCCGTTTTCAATCTGGGGTCTGTAGCGCTTGGTGCGGAAAATTCGGATTCCGGCAATTTGACTGACATTAAAGGCCATTGGGCGGAAAAGCAACTGTCGGATTGGTCTACCCAGGGACATATTCAAGGGTATGCGGATGGTACGTTCCAACCGGACAACATCATAACCCGTTTGGAGTTTATGGCATTTGTCAACCGATCATTCGGATTTACCGAGAAGGTCTCCATCCATTTTCGGGATCTGGCAGCTTCCAATTGGGCATATGATGAAGTAGCCAAGGCAGTTGCTGCCGGTTATATTGAAGGATATGAAGACGGAACGATCGGTGCGGATCGTCCGATTAGCCGTCAGGAGGCGGCTATCATGATTGCCAGGCTGATCCGGTTGGACGGTACGGTATATCGCGCCGCTGCCGGTCGATTTAGTGATGCAAGCGTCATTGCCGAATGGAGCAGGGAGGCCGTAGGGGCGGCGGCCAATGCCGGCTTATTGGAAGGTTATGAAGACGGTAAATTCAAACCGGAAGCGCCGATCACCCGTGCAGAGGCTGTCGTTATCCTAGACCGCGCAATTGTAGTAAGATATACGGCGACTTACAATCAAGAGGGAACATACGGACCGTCCGAAGGAGTCGAAACCGTGCGACGGGACGTTGTGGTAAACGCTGCCGGCGTTTCCTTGCGGAATATGCGAATAACCGGCAATCTGATTCTGGCTGAAGGAATCGGCGCAGGTGAAGTATTTCTGGAAAATGTGACGATTGAAGGAACGACGACAGCAAAAAGCAATGGAGTCCAGTTAAATGTCGACGATGGATCGACGATTGTGTCTCTTTTGTTGGAGGCAGCGGCCAAAGTTCTAGGAAAAGGCCAGATCCGAAAAGCTGTCATAAACGAACAGGCGAAAGCTTCAACATTCGAGAAGAAACCGGATAAGGTAGAGGGAGCAGGTTCAACATCACCTTCGCCAACGGCCAATGGCGGCAACGTTACCCCTTCTGCACCGACACCATCGAGTACGCCGACACAGACAGCAACACCTGCGCCATCGCAATCACCTGAACCTACTTCGTCAACTGGACCTACGGAATCACCTGAACCTACTTCGTCAACTGGACCTACGGAATCACCTGAACCTACTTCGTCAACTGGACCTACGGAATCACCTGAACCTACTTCGTCATCTGGACCTACGGAATCGCCTGAACCTACTCAGTCGCCAGCACCTACTGCGAAACCTTTGGCCATCGTTTCGCAAGGAGAAGCCCATGCGGTCATAGTCAAGCCGGTGCAGAGCAGTACGGAAATAAACGAAGCGACAACGGCAGTTGCTGACTATATCGGTCGCGCGACAGGTGTAACGCTTTCGGTATATGCGGTCGATCAGCTGGAAGGGTTGATGTTGGATCCTTCTACGGTCACGATACGGATTGGAGCCGGCTCCTACACCGAAGATCGGGAATTGGCAGATGAAGTGGGAGCTATGCATCCTGACGGCTTTATCATCGTTCCCGATAACAATCAGTTGATCATTACAAGTCCGACGCTGGTCGGAACCCGTAACGGCGCATACGCCTTTTTGGAGAAATATGTAGGGGTTACATGGCTATTTCCGGGGGAAGAGTGGGTTGATGTTCCACAGCTGGACGAACTGCTTTTGCCCAAAGACCGTTGGAAAGACGAACCAACTGGATTCGCGTTAAAGCGCACGATGAATATGGGCAGCGAGTCGGTTTATGGCACGCTTCGTACAGAGTGGAAACGCCAGAACCGGACGATTTCGGCATCGGATATCGCACTTGGCCATAATCTGTTTAATCTTTTCCCGGTTGCGAAATATGGAGATACGGCAAAGTATCCGAATTTTTATCCGGATAATAAGCCGCCTGCTGCTAGTGCAGACGGGGGATGGCAGCCGTGTTTCAGCAATCCGGCTACTATTACAGAAGCGGTATACAATATAAAAGAGTTCTTCCGAAATAATCCGCAAGCAAGCTCTTACTCTCTTGCTGTTAACGATGTAGGGGGCTTTTGCGAAGGAAACCTTGCTCATCCTTTATATCCGAACAAGGTCAATTCAGTCGGCCTGCAGGACATGTCGGACATTTATTACAAATGGGTGAATGAGGTTGCCGAAGGCGTGTTGGCGGACTATCCGGACAAATGGTTTGGTGTTTATGCGTATCGGGAGGTTACGGATGCTCCTTCGTTTAAGGTGAACCCGCGTGTGATTCCTGTGATAACGAAGGATCGGTTAACCTGGGTTGACCCGGGAGTGGAAGCGCGAGGCAAAGCGCATATGGAAGCCTGGAGTGAAAAGGCGGAGCAATTGGGCTGGTATGATTACATGCTGAGCTATGTCTATCCGCTTCCGCGTGTTTATCCACATCTGGTAGAAGAGTTGTACTCGTATGCACAAGAGAATAATGTGCTCGTACACCACTGGGATATGCATCCTGTACTTGGAGACGGCCCTCAGCCTTGGCTCATCGCCAAGCTCGGCTGGAGTATGGAGCAGAGAGCGGATACATTACTCGATCATTGGTATCAAGCAGCTGTAGGTCCGGAAGCGGCTCCGTACTTGAAACAGTATTATGATCTGTGGGAACAATTCTGGAGAACGAAGGCACCACAGTCATCCTGGTTCCAATCTTCCAAGGATTACATCTACTTATCGATGAGAAATGATACGTATTTAGAGCTTGCCAAAGACGAGCTCATTCAAAGCCGCTCCTTGCTCGAAACGGTACTCGCCAAGGCTAAGACGACGCAGCAAAAAACAAGAGCGGAGCAATTGCTGGGACAATTAGAATATTACGAAGTTTCTGCGTTTTCTTATCCGCATCAGATCCAAAAGCCGACTAGCGATAATGACGTGTTGGCCCTGTTGAACGATATGGAACAAACATTAGAAGAGCGATTAAAGCTGGTGAAGCGCCGGCCGGAACTCATTGCCGAATTTAACCAAAACCCGACGCTAAGATACCCTTCCGATCCGATTTCATACGGGGAAACTTGGACCGGTTGGAATGCAGATGAACTATGGCTTGTCAAACATTACTTGGAGGAGCACGGTCCTTTGGATGAGAATAACGCGGTTATGCAACGCATTCACGCTTTCCAGAAGGATGCCTCCAAGCCGAAGCTCCGCGAATTTGCGAACTTGCTGGATCGCACCGATATCGGGCAGTCTTTAGCAGTCGATACTTCATTCGAGGAGGCGGATATCCCTACTTGGAATAAATGGAGGCCGGATTATACGGCCAACATCGAAGTTACGGATGAACAGTCGTTTAGCGGAACGCACAGTTTGCGTTTCACAAACGCCAAGCAAGCCGGTGTGTGGAAGTATGTGGATGTTCAGCCTGGATTATTGGCTTCCTCTGTAAAATTTTACACACCGGCAGGGACGACCAGCAAAGGTATCGTTCAAATCGTCATTGAACTCCATACCGGGAAGAACAAATTGGTGTATTACTCCAAAGCGATGACATTAGCCGATCATGCCGGGCAATGGACGGAGATCAACTTCTTGGAAGAAATGCCAGCGCAAATTAACGGCCGCGATATTCAAAATATTCTAATCAACACGCAAATCAATAATGCGGAAGATGCCACCGTCTATTTGGATGACCTTGGCGTTTATCAAGCTCGAAACGGCGGCGCAGCAAATTTGATTGACGTTGTAAACGGTTATATCCTTGCAGGGGAGCTGACCGACGCCCAAGCTCAGCCGATGCTTGGATTACTCGAATCGGCCGATCAAAAATATCAGCTGAATGAGATGGAACCCTATGTAGGACTTCTTGCTGATTTCATCATAGAAGCGGAGCAACTTCGGTCCGCTGGCGTATTAAGCGAAGCATACAGTCAGGTTCTCGTCGACGGCGCGTATGCGCTGATCAGAAAACAGCTTAATCTTCAGCTCTCCAGCGAAGAGATCAAGGTTACGCGTGCAGGGACGTATAAGGTTCCCGTAACGATCAAAAATAATGGTTCCGTCCCTCTGAATGTTGAGCTTTCCGGTACGGGAGCGAATGGGATTCAACTCCAGTTTGCCAGCCCGGTTACGATTCCTGCCAACCAGTCGTTGACGGTAGAAGGAACATTAACCGTCCCTGTGGAATTGGGAGAAGGCGACTACTCCGTGGATATTCGTTTGGGAATGGGCGGCAAGGATGCGCTGCATACAAGATTCAATGTAGCGTATTACGACAACTTGCTGAATAATCCCAGCTTCGAAAAGGCGAGTACGACGAATCCCTTACTTCCAAGCGACTGGTCCTCGGCAAAATTTGAGCGATCGAATGAGCAGGCGCATAGCGGAAGCTATGCAGTCAAAGTGTTGCCTGATCCGCAGAATCCGGGGTTAGTAATAACAGGCCGTTCACACGATGTTGCGGTTACTCCCGGAGCTAAATATCGTTTGAGCGGGTGGGTGTACAGTGAAAATAGCAACGCCAGATTTGGCTTGCGCCAAACGAATCAGGCGGGTGCATCCTTGAGTTATAGCTATGCGCCGATCAGCACCTCCGGTCCGGGCTGGCAGTACTTTGAAGTACAGCTTGTCCCCCGAGCCGATGCAACGATTCTCCAGGTTTATTTGAGATTAGAGGCAAACGCTGGAGCACCTGTATGGTTCGACGACATGAAGCTTGAAATCATTCCAACGCCGTAGTGAAAAAACGCGTATATCCTTTTGTTGGGGATATGCGCGTTTTTATTCGTTTGATTTGCTCGGGATGTAGCTGTCGGACGACAAGAACATAGCCCGATTCAACCCCGCATAACTTGCGGGTTTTTGATTTTATAGGGTCAGGTTCTTGTCGCGAACGAACGACAAGAACTTGACCTTTTTGTCGAAGTAAAGTGGCGTTCAGCTTCACCGGGCAGGATGGTTTAAGGAGCATTCCTTTTCCCATATTCGAACAAATTGAACATGTAAAAATAGAGGTAGCATAGTTTTTGTAAAATGTCTTTATTTTGATGTTCAAAGAAAGGTGAAAAAATTAACATTACTAGAAAGAGACCTAGTAACACCTGGAAATGACGGTATTGTATTTAATAATGGTGCTGTGTTTGAAGTTTCGAACTGCGGAATCGGAAAGCGGTGCTTAGCCTTGATTCACCGTAGAAGGCCAAATGTCCACATTTGTATATGGAATGTAAACACATGTATATCGATGCTTCATTGCCCTCTACTTATAATGAAGTTGCCGCAGCAAATAGCATGGAAGGTCATGCGGGTTGCTTGTGGTAATTTGTGCTAATTACTACGGGAGGGATATTCGTGGGTTTACGGCAGAGGGTTATTTTTTTAGTCATATTTGTTGCCGCTTTCATAATGGTGACGACCCCTTCGGAGAGGTCCAATGCCGCAACAGGGAATATGGCTCTAGGGAAGACGGCTTATTCGTCGTCGAACGAAGTGGATTTTTTCGGACCTGAGAAAGCGGTCGATGGGGGCAATCGGGATGCAAGCCGCTGGTCTTCAGAAAGAACGGATAACCAGTGGTTCTACGTTGATCTGGGCGAGCCTGTAGAAATCGGAAGAGTCATCATCAACTGGCAGACGCCGGCGGAACAATATCAAGTTCTCGTGTCTGACGATGCGGTAACCTGGAGGAACGTATTCGCGGACAACCGTGTGCTCGTCGCCCGCGGACCAGTCGAGGATACGATCGATTTCGAGCCGACACTGGCGCAATACGTCAAGTTTCAAGGAGTAACGAGACGTCCAGTTGAGGGTATCTATTACGGATACTCCTTCTGGGAATTCGAGGTATACAAAGGCAAACCATTGTTGCCGCCTATGATGGACGCGGTCAAAAACAGCATCGGCGTCTCCGAAGGAGACACTCAGCTGAACCTGCCCGCTGT
The DNA here is from genome assembly GCF_003285015.1 of Paenibacillus contaminans. Classification (GTDB taxonomy): domain Bacteria; phylum Bacillota; class Bacilli; order Paenibacillales; family NBRC-103111; genus Paenibacillus_V; species Paenibacillus_V contaminans. Next base: position 323,030 of record NZ_QMFB01000007.1, read on the forward strand.
ACCGGATGGTTATACGCTGTCGTTGGTGAACACAGACAGCTTGCCGGTGATCGATGCGCAGGGCACGATCCAAGCGCCGCTAGTCGATACTCAGGTTCAGCTGCTGCTGCAAATCCAGAGCGACAGCGATCCGACATATCTCTTAACGGATAATGCGCTAGTCACCGTACCCGGTCTCTACAAGCAGACGAGCGATCGGAACCAGGAGCCGCGCGTCATTCCTTCTTTGCGTGAGTGGCTTGGCGCAACAGGCGAGTTCCGCTTGACGGACAAGTCGAAAATCGTCATTCGCGCAGATGATGAAGCGGCTATGCGGGGGACGGCTGACATTTTGCAGCAGGACTTGCTTGATTTAACGAAGCTGCCGCTGACAGTAACGGTTGGCTCACCTCAAGCAGGGGACATCTACTTGGTGCTGGATGCTGCGCAAGCACTGTTGGGGACTGAGGGGTATGAGCTGAATATCGGCGAATATGTTTCCGTCGCTGGTTCCGATCAGACGGGCGTCATGTTCGGTACGAGAACGATCTTGCAGCTGCTTGGCCACGCTGCCGATCATAAGACGATGCCCAAGGGGCAATCGCGCGATTATCCGAAATACGCGGATCGAGGCTTTATGCTCGATGTGGGCCGCAAGTTTTATACGATCGAGTTTTTGCGGGACTATGTCAAACTGATGTCCTACTATAAGATGAACCGGTTCCAGATTCACTTGAACGATGATGTCGGCGATGTCGGTTACTTCCGTCTGGAGAGCGAGAAATTTCCGGGAGTGACGAGCAAGGACGGCTATTATACGAAGCAGCAATTCAGAGACCTGCAGTTGCTTGGGATGGAATACGGCGTAAACGTCGTGCCGGAAATTGATACGCCGGGCCACTCCGGCGCGTTCATCGCCTACGATTCTCGATTGGGCAGCAACAATCAGCTGGATATCAATCGTCCAGAGACGCTCGACTTCATTAAAGCACTCTTTGACGAGTATCTCGACGGCAGCAATCCGACCTTCGTCGGCCCGGATGTGCACGTCGGCACGGATGAATATTTAGGCGACGACAAGGAGGCGTTCCGCAGGTACGTGGATATGCTCCTTAACCACATTAACAGCAAAGGCAAACGCGCCCGTCTATGGGGCAGTCTGTCCGCATACGACGGCACGACGCCGGTCAGTAACGATGCGACGATGGACATCTGGTATGAGCCGTACGGAAGCGCTCAGCAGGCCATGGAGCTCGGCTACGATATTATCAATACCAATACGAATTTGCTCTACATCGTTCCGCAGCTGTACCGCAGCTATTTGAATTACGATTTTATTTACAACGAGTGGGAGCCTAACGATTGGCTGGAGACGAAGCTTCCTTATGCGCATCCGCAGGTCAAAGGCGGCATGTTCGCGCTCTGGAACGATGTGTCCGTAGAGAAAGGCGTATCCATGGCGGACTCGCATCAGCGGATCTTGCCTTCCATGCAAGTGCTGGCGGAAAAGCTGTGGAGAGGCAACCGCATCGATCGGAACTTCGCAAGCTTCCAGGCGGATGCCGCAAGGTACGTGGACCCGCCGGGTGTTCATCAGTCACACAAGCTTCAAATCGACAATGAGCGGCATCTCGTACTGGATTATACCTTCGACGAAGGCTTCGCGGACCGTTCGGGGAACGGCTTTGACGGCAACGAGGTAAACGCAGGCACAGAGAAGGGAATCTTCGGTCAAGCCGTGAGGCTAAACGGCGGGGCTAGCTACGTGGAAACGTCGCTTCGCACGCTTGGTTTCGGCTGGACGATGTCCATGTGGATCAAACCGGACGCTGACAACCCGCAAGGAGTTGTGCTGCTGGAATCTCTGGACGGACAGCTGAAATACAACATAGGGGGCAGCGGCAAAATCGCCGTCACAAAAGAAAATTACATCAGCGAATTCAATTATAAGCTGGCGACCGATCGCTGGACCCATGTCATTATGATCGGCGACGATACCGGGACCTCCATCTTCATTAACGGCAGTGAATATACGGCTACTCTCAAAGACGGCTCCAAGCTGGAAACATTCGTTCTGCCGGTAGCCAAAATCGGCAGCGAAACGAATGCTTTTAAAGGCTTGATTGACGAACTCATCGTAAGGAACACCTACTTGGACCTGCATGGAAATCTGGCTTTGCATAAGCAAGCCGAATCCTCGCAACCGGAATCCTCGTCCTACACTGCGGATAAAGCGGTGGACGGCAGAGGGGATACCAGATGGTCCAGCGATTGGGTGGACGATACCTGGTTCATGGTGGATCTAGGTGAAGTGAAGAACATTGATGCTGTATCTATTTTGTGGCAAACGGCTTATGGTTCGAAGTACCGCATTCTTGTGTCCGAGGACAAGGAGAACTGGACGAACGTTGTGAAAGACAACAACGGGGAAATTAACGGAAAGCCGGGACGAGTCGTGACTACCTTCCAGAGCACGCCAGCCAGATACGTGAAGTTCGAAGGCGTGTCCAGAGCTACTATGTTCGGCTATTCCTTTGAGGAATTTGAAGTGTACGGCGAGGAATATAAACTCGGCAATCTACGGCCGATTATCGACCTGTTGACGGCTATCGAGGCCGACAAGCTTGTGGAGGACAATTACTCTCCTGAGGGCTGGGCACAGCTTCAGCAAGCGATTGGGCAAGCGACTGCGGCTATTCAAAACGCCCAGCTGTCTCGTCCTGAGGCCGAACAGGCGTATGCAGGGCTGAGCGTTGCGCGTGATCGTCTAACGATCGAAGACGTAATGGGTCTGATCGAGCTTAATGTAAACGGAAGTATCGCATCCAACCTTTACCTCCCGCAGAAAGGGCAGCTCGGTACGCGCATCGTCTGGAGCAGCTCAAAACCCGACTACCTGAATGCGAATGGACAGTTGTTGAAACGTCCGTCAAGCGGGTCAGGCGACATGGAGGTCGTGCTGACCGCGACGATCAGCAAGGGAGCTGCATCCGCGGAGAAAACGTTCAAGATCAAAATCAAAGCGCTGCCTGGCTCCGGCGACGGAGGATGGGCTCCGACTCCAGTAACTCCTGATCCGGAAGAAGGCCAAAACGGCGGTTCGAATCCGGGAGGTGAAGATCCAGGCAATGGCAATGAGAACGGCAGCGGCAACGGCGGGGAGTCCGGCGGATCGACAACGGTTCGGCTGAACGATATTGCGAGCCATTGGGCAGAAGCGTCCATCAAACGGGCGGTTGATCTTGGATTCGTAGAGGGCTACACCGACAAGACGTTCAAGCCGAATAAGACGGTCAGCAGAGACGAATTCGTCGTCATGCTGGTGAAAGCGTTGAAGCTGCAAGGTACGAACAGTTCGCTGGACTTCGCGGACGCAGATTCGATTCAAACCTGGGCGAAGCCTTATATTACGCAAGCCTTGGAATCCGGCCTGATCAGCGGCTATGAGGATGGGACATTCCGACCGAAGGTTTCGATTAGTCGAGCAGAACTGGCAGCAATGATTGTTCGCGGCTTGGGTCTGAAGACTGCGGAAGGGCATGAGCTCTCTTACGAGGACGCGGATCAAATCCCGGCTTGGGCGAAGCCGTACGTGGCAGCAGCCCGGGAGGCGGGAGTGATGAACGGTCGCGGGGACAACCGGTTCGCGCCGGCCGCCTCGGCGACGAGAGCTGAAGCAGTGACCGTTATTCTGAATATGCTTGATGCGCTTGCGGAGTTGAAGGAACAGGAGCAGAACTAATTATGCATAGAAAGAGAGCGTGAGATTAGGTGAAAACTAGACGAAGCTTGACTGCTTTGCTGCTTGTCCCGGTCATGCTGTTATCGTTAATATCGTCTGTGAATGCGGAGGAGGCGGGCAGAGAAAGCGCCGGCTTTTATAATCTGGCCCAAGGGAAAACGTACACATGGTCGGAACAGCCGGAGGGCGCTTTCCCGGATGACGGGACGAAGCTGTCGGACGGCAATGCCGCCGACCCCGCGCGTGAAAGCGGCAACTGGGTGGGCCACCGCAACAAGAAATCCCGTTCGGTTGTGTTTGATCTAGGCGAGCAAAAGACGGTTCAGGAGGTGAGCGCGCGTTTCCTGCACGATTGGCCGAACAACGAAACGCTTGTGCCGCTCACCGTTTCGTTCTACGCGTCGGACGATGGGGTGAGCTGGGGCGTATTGTCTCATAATCCAACTCAGTTGTTATGGGGCGACCAGACCAACATCGAGACATTTGCATGGGACGGCAGCCCTGAAACTGGAGCTGTCAAGCGTGGCGATTATACCGAAGGACTCGTATACGCTCGGTATGTGAAAGTAGTGTTCTCCATGCATCCGAGGGCATGGAGCATGATTGACGAGGTGACGATTACCGGTGCGGATGGCTTGATCTCCGGAGCGCAGCCGGTACAGCCTGAGCCTTACGCCCTCCTGCAGCCTGGAGATGCTACTGGCGGGATTCAAAACCTGGGCTTGCTGTATAACGGACACTACGCGGACGGCACAGGAAATTGGACGAAGGAACGGGCTATCCCTAATATCAGTTATGTGAACGAGCAGGGAGAGCCTGTCGATTGGCTATTCGACGGCGTGCTGTATCTGGGCTTGACATCGGATAACGGCAGAGGCTTCGGAGCGACAGAAGCGGCCGGCAAAGCCAGAAAACAGGAATGGGGATGGTATTTGGATAAAACGTTTAACGTAGGCGGCGATATGAGCGCGTTGAACGAGGCGACGGTCGAGGCAGGCGTGAAGCTTGGCGAGCCCGAACATAAGACGAAGGTTGTTCTGATGATTCCAGAACCGGGCGAGTATCAGTCCGACTTCGGCAGCATTGAAGGCGAGTATCTGAACTTCGATGTAGGTGCGGTCGGCGATGCCGCATCGCTGGATAACAGGGCCAAAGCGATTCAGTGGTGGGTCGATGAAGTGCAAGCCAGATGGACGGCTGCGGGCTACTCGAACCTGGAGCTTGTCGGCATGTATTGGCTGGAGGAACAAATCAGCACGCATGCGACCGGGCCGGAGATGGTCAAGAGAGCGAGCGACATCGTTCATACCGCAGGCCTGAAGCTGTTCTGGATTCCTCATTTTATGGCCTATAAGGCATTCATGTGGAAGGATGTCGGCATTGATGCCGTATCTCTGCAGCCGAACTATTTCTTCGAGAAACTGAGCCCTTCGCGTCTGGAGGATACAGCGGATATGGCGAAGCGGTACGGCATGTCGCTGGAGCTGGAATTCGACGACCGGATGATCAACGACGCCGTCTTCCGCGAGCGGTTCATCGAGTACTTGAACAGCGGCGTGGATACCGGTCTGATGCAGCATGGATATAAAGCTTACTATCAAGGCAACAACGCTGTATACAACGCGGCTGAAAGCACAGACCCTGCTACCCGCGTGCTTTACGATTGGCTATACCAATTCTCTAAAGGCACTTATCAGAAGCAAGACGCTGCTCCGCCTGATGTTATAGCGCTCATGAACGGGCAGCCGATCTCGGAGCATACGATCGTGCCTGATACGACACAGGCCGCTTTCACCTGGAGCATTCCGGGAGATGGCGGGAGCGGGATTGTTAAAGTTACGGCCAAGTATGACGGCAAGCCTTATACGGAAGGAACTGTTGTAGATCTGACGGGTAAGCCGGGTAAGCATGTGCTGGAGCTGACGGTGGCGGCTGCCAAATCCAAGACGGTTAAATTCGTAATAGAAGCACGTTTGGGCGCTGAAGGTCTATTGGCTCTTGTTGATGAGTACGCGGACAACAAGCAGCTTAGCAATGCCGATACGGTCCGCGCTATGCGCAACGCCCTGATCATGATGAAGCGTACGCAAGAGAGCGACTCTGAGCAAGCCAGGGACTATTTGCTGGCATTCAATGCGAAGCTGGAAGGGGCTAAAGGCCTTGAATTTGTAACGGAAAGCGCTTATACGGCGCTGAAGGAAGGCGTGTATTACGAGATCGGCAGCATCGCGCAAGACAAAGAAGCAGAGGCATCCTCGACGGAAGCCGCGGGTCTGGAGCCTTCGAAAGCGCTGGATGGCGCACCGGGAACGCGCTGGGCGAGCGAAGTGCGCGATACCGCTTGGTTCCAGATCGATCTGGACAACAAGCAAACCTTCGATACGATCCGCATCGATTGGGAATATGCGCGCGCGGACCAATACCGTCTGAGCGTCTCGGATGATAAGCAGACGTGGGAGCCCTTGAAAGTCGGCAACAATGGCGTGGTTAAAGCGTCCGACGGCAAGAATACACTGGTATTCCCGGCAACGACGGCAAGATACATCAAGTTTGAGGGACTGAATCGGGCAACGTTCTACGGTTATTCCTTCTATGAATTCGGCGTGTACGATCTTGCCCAGCAGCAAGAGCTGAAGACATTGGACGGCATACAAGCCGCCGTGGACGCCTCCACGAAAAAAGTCACGATCGACGGGTTGGTCATGAACGGCAAGAAAGAACATTTGTATGTCAAAGTGCTTGACCCAAAAGGCAACATTCAATATACCGGTCAGACGAGCACAGAGGATGACGGAAGCTTCCGCATCGCCTTTACGTTGACCGGAGAAGAGCAAGGACTGTATACGGTCGAGCTTGAAACGGATGACATGACGACTCCAGAGCAGGCCGCCTTCGAATTTCGCAAGCCGCCTTCCACTGGCGGAGGCAATGGAGGCAGCAATGGAGGCACCAATGGAAGCACCAATGGAAGCAACGGTGGAGGTAGCGGTGGAGGCGGTCAGGCGCAAGATCCGTATACGTTGCAAGCGGACGGTTCAGTCAAAGTCATGCTTGTCCCGACATTGAAAGGCAATCAGGCTGCGGCTTCGGTCGGAGCAGCTGATCTGAATGCCGCGATACTCAAGGCAACAGCCGACAGCAACGGCAACAAGCATATTCGTCTTGAATTGAAGTCGTCGAACGCGGCTGGCGGCTATGCTTTGGAGCTTCCGGCAGCTAATCTGACGAACCAGTCTAATCTGATTCTGCATATCTCCACGCCGTATGCCCAGCTTGCTTTGAATGGTGACATGCTGGTAGGAGTCAAGAAGAATGCCGGAAAGCTGCTCATTATCGTAAGCGACCATTCAGGCGAGTATCGCGGCAACGAAGCGGCTGGCCGGATCGGCAACAGGCCAATCGTGGAAATTGCATTGCAACTGGACGGTGAAGCTCTGTCTTGGAACAATGCGAAGGCACCGAATTCCATTGCGATTCCATATTCGCTTCAAGCGGGAGAGCAAGCAGCTGATCTGCAAGCTTTTGAGCTGACGGGCAACAGCGCGGCGGCAATTGATGGCGCATCTTATGACAAAGACAAGGGCGTACTGCGATTCTCCATCGACCAAGTCGGCGTCTATGCTGTCGGCGGCAAGAAACCGGCTGCGTTCACTGACCTTGGCCAGCATGAATGGGCGCGCGAGGCGATCGAGAAGCTGGCCGAAAGAGGCATCGTCAAAGGCACCTCGATCGAAAATGGCACTTTCAGCCCCGCAAATCAAGTAACGCGAGCTGATTTTGTCCTGATGCTGGTGAACATGCTTGACCTGCGCGCCGAGATTACCTCGACGTTCGCCGATGTGAAGCCGAATGATTATTACTACGATGCGGTGTCCATCGCCAAGCAATTGGGAATCGTTTCGGGAGTGGACGAAGTTAACTTTGCTCCTCGTGACTCAATCAGCCGCCAGGACGCTATGGTTATGCTGATCCGAGCGCTGCAAAAGACGGGGGCAATCAAGCCGTCCACATCCGGTTCAACACTTGAGGGCTTCCATGATGCGAGCCAGATTGCGCCATATGCTGCGGACAGCGTGGCAACGATGTTCGAGCATGGGCTGGTTACGGGTTCCGACGGCTATATGAAGCCGAAGAGTACGACCAGCAGAGCGGAAGCGGCGACGTTCTTGTATCGCGTTCTTCAATTAATCGAGGGGAAGCAGCAGTAGTAGACGCGGGAACAATTGATTTAAGCACATTCCGATTAGCGCGGCAACGCGCCCGGGGTGTGCTTTTTTGACGATACAGAATAAAACTTCGTAAGGAGGCTATGCGGTGTATAGCCGGACAACGTGTCCCGAAGAAATCCGCGCATATAAAGTAACCACCAATTTGTCGGACGACAAGAACATAGCCCGATTATAACCCGCAAGTTATGCGGGTTATTGATTGTGCGACGGGCAGCGGACCCAAATGCGAAAGCGTGAAGCACGGCAGCGGCAGGATCAGTCGGCGACTGTGCGATTAAAATGGGAAGCCTAACCACCTGTCGGACGACAAGAACATAGCCCGATTCAAACCCGCATAACTTGCGGGTTTTTGATTTTATAGGGTCAGTTTCTTGTCGCGGACGAACGACAAGAACTTGACCCTTTTGCCGAAGTAAAGTGGAGGCACTCAACTAAACGGGCAGTAAATTGAATTTGTTCGATATTTAGGGCCTTAATGCGATTATTTTTAAGACCTTTACAAGACCGAATAATCTTGGTAACATTCTCCTAATATTTGAAAAGCGATGATGAGGGAAGTACGTAAAGAAATCTTTCTCAGAGAGCTCCTGTAGCTGAAAAGGAGTAAAGTGTTCTTTACAGAAAAAAGCCTCTGAGCAGCACATCGGATCCGAGAATAGGGATGGTGTGACAGGAGCTCCTGTTACAGAGCTAGAGTATAATCATTCCACAGGAATGCCGTACTTGAAGAGGCTAATAGGGTGACCTATCAGCGAATCTGGGTGGTACCACGAGGAATTCAATCTCGTCCCTGAGACAAATGTCTTGGGGGTGGGATTTTTTATTTTGTTCTGATTAATAAATTTATGTTCAGGGCGCTAAATGGACAGCTTAGAAAATGTAAGAAAATTCTATGATGAAACCGTTAATTGGCGAAGACTGGATCGGCACCAAGTATAATTCGAACTTAGCAAACGGCTCTCCATCCAAGGCAGCATTACTGGAAGGCTGCCTTAGTATTATTTTCATTACGTGAAGCCACGACTTATTTTTGACTAAAGCGTAATAGAAAAAATGAATCTCTTTTTGCACAAATATCGTGGCTCATCTCTTTACTGGAGTAAAGTGGAGCGCTCATCAACCCGTGCTATGTAAATTGTTTCAGAACGCAACCCGCTTGGTATTTATAGTTTATTAAGATCTACTTTCATGCTGGACGGGAAACCGATCCAGTTTATTTCGGGTGCTATACATTTAGAATTATGAGCTGCGATTAAGCTCCAAATGTACGGAGTTATCCTATCTACAACCATAGTTCGAGGTTCAATTGAAGGGTGGGAGCTTGTATATGAAGAAATTTTGACCGTACTTTGATTTTCCTGAAATCTATGTAGCCCTCCTCAATCGACATCATAGTATTGTTACTCTTTGATCATCGTTTTGTTGCACTCCATTTCGATTGGAAACCATGTAAGATTAAGAAGAAGTCAACTGGTTAGACCAATCAAAAGGGAGGAAAAACAAAGATGGACAAATTGAAGAAGCCAGCAGCTGTATTGCTCGGTCTGGCGATGACTGTAGGGCTTTCGGCTTGCGGAACAAGCAATGATTCGGCGAAAAGCAGCACAGCACCGGGGGCAAACTCGAGCTCTCCTACACCTGCGGCCAAGAAAGAAAAAACAAAACTCGTTTACTGGACCTTCCAGCGTCATGATGCCGACTTCATCCAAGAAAAAATCAAAAAGTTCAATGAGTCGAATAAGGAAAATATTGAAGTTGAAATGACTATGATGGCCGAGAACTACGCCCAATCGCTGGATCTGGCATTTACGAGCAACCAGGCGCCTGATGTATTTGGCACGTTTACTCCCGCTGAATTCAGTGCAAAAGGGTATTTTGAGCCGCTGAATAAATACATGACTGATAACATAAAGAAAAAGTTCGACGGGATGTTCAACGAAAATGACAATATGTTTAACGGAAACATCATTTCGTTCCCCAATTCTGGCGCAACCCTTCGCCTGATTTATAATGTCGACATCTTCGAGAAAGCAGGAGTCAAGCCTCCGAAATCGTTAGACGAACTGGTAGAAACAGCCAAGAAAATTACCGAGGTCGGCAAAAAAGACGGCATCTACGGCTGGTCGCTTCCTTATAAGAGCCCGGCAAGCGCTCTTAACCGTTCCCTGATGCCAATGGCAGCCTTAAACGGAATGTCTGACGGGTATGATTACAAGGCAGGCAAGTTTGATTACTCCGGCTGGAAACCGCTTATCGAGGCACTCCGTAAAATGAAAACGGACGGGAGTACGCTGCCGGGTTCTGAGTCGCTTGATATGGATCCGATGCGCGCGCAGTTCGCCGAAGGCAAGATCGGGATGTACATCTCCTACTCTGTCGAACCGGGCGTCTACAAAAATCAATTTCCTCCAAAAATCAAGTGGGACGCGGCGCCGATGCCTACGATCGATGGCGGCGAACCGAAAGGGACTGCCGGCCCGGGTGGCGGAATCTGGTTATCGATGAGCAGCAAATCGAAAAACAAAGACGCGGCATGGAAATTCATGGAGTATATGTACAGCGACGAAATGCAAACCGCTTACCACGAGCTGGGATACGGACTTTCCGTTGTGCCGAGTATTTCTAAAGCGGCCAAAGAGCCTAATATCCCGGGGATCAAAAACTTTTTGCTGACGAAATACGACGCCAATTGGCCGTTAAGTCCGCAAGGCCTTAAATTGGAAGGGAAAACTTGGCAGGAAGAATTCGGCGGGTATATACTGGTTGGCGGCGATCTGGACAAAATCATTCAATCTGTTAACGACCGTTATAATTCAGCCCTGGAAAAAGGCGCAGCTGCCGGAACGACAAAAAAAGTCGTGATTCCCAACTTTGATTCGAAATCGCTGCAAGGCAAATAACAACATTGGGGGCAGTTGTCGTGAGCAGAAGATGGAAGAGCCATATCGAAGCTCACATGTTCGTTGCGCCGAGCGTCATCTTGACGATGACGCTCGGCATTTATCCGATCCTGTGGGCATTGCGGTACATGTTCTATGAGTACAGAGGCTACGGCGAGGCTCGTTATATCGGATTCGAAAATTTTACACGGCTTTGGCATGATGACGTTTTATGGATGTCCATCTGGAACACACTCGTCTATGCTGCCGGCAAATTAGTACTGACGATTCCAATTGCACTTGTATTAGCCGTACTCTTAAATGGCAAGCTGCGTGGACGCAACGTACTGCGTGGAATCATTTTTATGCCGACGATATTCAGTACAGCCGTTATGGCTGTTGTGTTTTACATTATTTTCAACTCATACAACGGACTATTGAACCAAGTTCTGAAAACGATCGGTTCGACCGGAGTGGATTGGCTCGGAGTGGAATATGCGATGCTGACCTGCATCATCATTGCAGCTTGGGGTGGGATCGGAAATTATATGCTGTTGTTTCTGGCTGGACTTCAAGGCATTCCCAAAGACGTTTACGAGAGTGCCGAATTGGACGGAGCCACCGGCTGGAGGAAATTTGTCCACATAACGATCCCGATGCTCGGACCGGTGCTGAACATCATTATGATGATCGCGATCATGAACGCTCTGGACAGCTATGAATCGATCATGGTCTTGACAGGCGGAGGTCCCGTCGGCAAAACGCAAGTGATGTACATGTACTTGTTCAAACTGCTTTTTCCGGTGTCCACAGGAGAAACGGTGCCGCAGGATATTGGGTATGGTTCGGCAGTGGCTTTTTTCTTGTCGCTTCTGGTAGGGGCTCTTACAGGCATTTACTTGTACTTGACAAGGAAACTGAACAACATTTATTGAAGATGAACACCGGGGTGATTCGTTAATGCATCAAGTATTCAGAAAAACCGCTGTCTGGGTGTTTCTGCTCGGAGTGGCGGTACTGATCTTGTTTCCGCTTGTCATGGCCATGCTGGGGTCGTTCAAAACCAATCAGGAACTGACGGCTGGAACGACGATCTTGCCACAAGCTTGGCAGTTGAAGAACTACACCCATACCTGGGTTGAAGCGAAATTTTCCCGTTATATCTGGAACAGCCTGATTTACAGCGTTAGCTCGACGGTGACGACGGTCCTGGTTTGCTCTCTGGCTGCCTATGCCGTCGCCCGCAGGCAGTTTCCAGGTCGTAAGCCGCTGCTTGCCGTCTATTCCTTCATGATGTTCATCCACTTAGGCGCCATCACGATGAAACCGGCGTTTGAACTCATGGTATCGCTGGGTCTTCAAAAATCATTGTTCGGTTTGATCATCATGATGACAGCATCAGGAGGAACGACTTTTTTCATCTTGTTTGCTTTTATCAAGGGTATTTCCAAAGATCTGGATGAGGCGGCCATGATGGATGGAGCAAGCTTCTTCTATATATACGCCCGCATCATTTTACCGCTATCTTTGCCCGCAATCGGCGTCGTCTCCTTGTTCGCATTTCGGAGCGGCTGGAATAATTATTTGTTGCCGCTTGTTTTTACAATGTCGCAGCCTAAGCTGCAGCCGCTTACTGTCGGTCTTGCAAACCTGCGATATGGCTTCGGCGGGGCGATGAATAGCCATTATATGCTGGCCGGGGCCTGTATCTCGATGATTCCGATGTTGATCGTCTACCTTATGGCAAACAAAACGTTTATGCAAATGAATGTCGGTGCAATAAAAGGGTAACGGTAACCCGTTGCGGTATCTTCAATTCATGACGAAAGAGGTTAAATTATGGTAGCATAACCGTATCGAAACCTCACCAGACAGGAGTAGTGCGATTGAAAACGAGAGTCTACCATCGGCTATCGTTCCGCATGCGTGTTTATCTATGCGTTTCGTTGGTCGTTACGCTAGCGATTGCTGTTATCGGTATTCTTACCTATCGGATTGCCGTCGGCACGACGGAACAAAATGCATACCGCTTCAGCCAGGAGACGCTGAACAAAACGTCCCAAGCGTTGGATGAGAAACTGAACAAGGTAAAAACGTCGATCTTCTCCATGATGCTGAACACGGATTACCGCCGTGCGCTTGGGTTGGACAATAGCTCGGAATACAGCGATTATTATACGCGTCAGTCCACGTTGCAGTCGACTTTCGTGCAACTGAAGCTGATCGAGCCACTAATCGACACTGTCTTATTGAGTACGCCGCAAGGCGACTATTACCTAATATCACAACTTCGGAAACAGGGACAGATGTTCGTCAATTCCGATTTGCACAAACGTTTCCTTCAAAGCACCGGAGTACACCGCGAAATATGGGTAGAAGGACATGACGACCTGTTTTTCAGTGACGGGCGGGCAGTTGTTTCGTTCATGACGGAGGGCGTTATGAATGACGTGACCAAAGAAGATTACCTTGTTGTCAATATCAAGGAAGAATCCTTAAAGCAATATCTCCTTCAGAATTTGAATGGGATAGAAGGGCGAATTTTTCTTGTTTCCCAAGATCGGAAAGAAGTGCTGCGAGGCGATCCGAAATTATTTCGAGAGCTAATCGAAAATAGTAAATTTCAGGAAGCGCTTAGTGGTGACGACGGAAAGTTTGACACTAACCTCGCAGAACAGGCCGTAAATGTAAACTACAAAAGATTAAATGCCGTGAGCGATTGGGTTTTATTCAGCGTCATTCCTAGATCGGAATTGCTGAAACAAACTGACGACTTGAAATATGCGATTCTCTTGATTATCGCAGGCTGCTTAATTGCTTGTTACACCATTACACAATTGCTTGTTAGGCTCTTGTTGAAGCCGATTAAGGATTTGCAGCGAGTCATGATAAAGGTCGAGCAAAATGACTTAAGCGTCCGATATGAAAGTCCTTGGCAGGATGAAATTGCGCAGTTGGGCTACCGGTTCAACCGCATGCTTGAGGAAGTCGAGCTTTCGTTTGAGCGAGTAATGGATGCCGAAAAGCAAAAGCGCAAATCGGAAATCAAAGCGCTGCAGGCGCAGATTGATCCTCATTTTCTTTATAACACATTGAATACGATTTACTGGAAGAGCCAAATGAAGCAGCTTGACGATGTGCAGGAAATGGTTCTCTCGCTTTCCCGGCTGTTCCAGCTTGGCCTTAATAAAGGACGGGAAATGACTACCCTCGAAAATGAACTTAACCATGTCGAACAATATTTGATTATTCAACAACAGTGCTATGAAAACTTGTTCGAGTATCGGATCGATGTGGCGGAAGAAATCGATATGAAGCACCCGATTTTGAAAATTTTGTTGCAGCCCCTCGCCGAGAATGCCATTTTACACGGATTCAAAGACCGAAATGAAGGCGGAATCATTTCAATAAAGGTCACGAGGGAGGGAACTCATATTCGGATGGTTGTGGAGGATAATGGCAGCGGCATGAGCCCTGAAATGGAAGGGATGCGTCCGATAACCGCGACTTCTTCCATGAAAGGGTACGCGCTGGATAATATCAGACAGCGCCTTCTTCTGGAGTACGGTCAGGAGGCGGAGCTGACCATGACGAGTACGGCCGGCATCGGCATGACAATATCGATTATCGTGCCTGTCCAAGCAGATTAGGAAGAGTACTCCGCTTGACAATTTACAGAGGGTGATTGGGATGGAAGAGCTTCGGGACAATATGACAATGATCCTGATTGATGATATTCGAAGCGTGACGGAAGGAATTGCGACGCAAATCGACTGGGAGCGTCACGGCATTACGATTTGCGGGAAGGCCCAAAACGGTGAAGACGGCATGCGGTTGATCGAATCCTGCAAGCCGGATATTATTTTGACGGACATCCGCATGCCGAAGCTGGACGGCATCGCGCTTACGCAGCGGGTCAAGCAGTTGCTCCCGAAAAGCAAAGTACTTCTGATCACCGGTTTTACCGATTTCGAATATGCGCAGCAGGCGCTTCGGCTTGGGGCACTCGATATCATTACAAAGCCTTTCTCGCTCAGGCAAATCGAAGACGCGGTATTGGAAGCGAAGCAAGTTTTGCAGGATGAGCGCCAAAAGTCTGTCAAGTTTGAGCAAATGGAACAGAGGATCAAGCAAAGTATGCCGGTACTGCGGCAGGAGTATTTTCAGCTGCTCATCCGTCATCAAGCAGACCGGGACAGCTCCCGCAACAGGTTGGAATTTTTGCAAGTCGATTTGGAGCCGGAACATCTCGCGGTTATGGTACTGGAAATCGATCGATTCGGCGATGAGTGCAAGTCCTTCTCGATCCGCGAAATCGAACTGACGCGTTACGCGCTGCAAAGCATTGTGGAAGAGACGATACTCGAACATACGAAAGGGGTCGTCTTTCGCGAATCTTGGAATCGTTTCGTGGCTGTATTTAATGTCTCCGAAGTTATCGATATATCCGCTTTGGGAGAATTATGCAGGGAACATGTCAACCGCTTTACCCGCTATACCGTATCGATCGGGTTAGGCAGAGAAGTGGAGCACATTCATGAATTATCTGAATCGTATGTGGGGGGGCTTGCGGCGCTTTCCTTTCATTTCTATACGGGTGGAAATGGAGTTTTCTCATTTCGCGATGCAATGAGTACGAAACGGTATTTGACGCTGTACTCGCGCGAAGAAGAGCAGGAACTATCCTTAGCTATCCGTTCGGGCAATAAGCAAAGGGCTGTATCGCTGCTTGAAAGCATGTTTGCCCGTCTCTCGATCTTGGATCCTCTTCCCGAGCCTGCTAAGTTGGTTAATATCTGTTGCGAGCTGGGATTTATGATGCTCCGAACGTTGCAAGAGAAGCTTCCGCTCGAAGAGGTTGCAACTTTTGAACATAAGCTGCAGGAAGTCCGCTCCAATACGACTTCGTTTGCAGGTTTAAAAGCACAGATCTTCGATATTTGCGTAAAGGGCTGCGAGCGGATCGAATCGATTTACCGGAATGAGGCAGCTCAGATCATCGATCAAACCGTAAAGTATATTCGTAATAACCTGCATGCAGATTTGACCGTGGCGCATTGCGCCAAACGGGTTCACTTGAGTGAAAGTTACTACGCCAATCTGTTCAAGAAAATAACAGGGGCGACCTTCAATCAGTTTGTTACGCAAGAGCGCATCGAACAAGCCAAAAGATTGCTCATTGATGGCATTCCCGTACAAGAAGTTTCAGAGTTGTTAGGATACCTGGGACGAAGGTATTTCAGCGATTTGTTCAGAAAACATACGGGATTGACACCATCTGAGTTCCGGCAGCAGTATGCAGGACGGGCTCAAGAGGAGTGAATACTAGCATAAACGTAGTCGAATTACGGCATACCTTGAAAGGAATATTTACGTCATAATCATGATGTAACCGGTTACAAGGTTGGCGGATTCGTCGAATCTTTCTTATACTTAGATATTCTTGTGAAGGAGGATAATATTTTGATCGGCTTACGTAAAATATCTATTATTTCCCTTACGTTTGTTTTGCTGTTTTCTTTTTTTGCCTCTGTCAATCCACCGAAGACTTTCGCTGCGGATGAATTTGATGTATTAAGACAAAAGTGGAGCGATATGCTCACGGGCGGCGCGGCCGATGCAAACGACCCGGATATCGCCGCGCAAATCGGCAATGTTGTAAGTGAAGTGCAGAACAGTTCTTCCACCGGCTATTGGGATACGTTACAAACAGGAACAAGCCGGACATCATGTGCTTGTTTATGGACGGATTTGAGAGGTACGACGGTATCGGCGAATATCGTGAACGATTTTCGCCGCATTCGGGCGATGGCGCTTGCCTATCAAACACCAGGTGCATCAAGTGCAAGCTCTGCTGGGTACAATCCGCTCTATCACAATGCATCGTTAAAAACAGATATTATCGATGCGCTAGATTGGATGTATTCCAACCGATATAATGAAGCAACATCTCCTTATAATAACTGGTATCACTGGGAAATGTCCGGACCGCAAAATCTGGAAGATGCAGTCGTGCTGATGTATGACGATCTGACGCCGACACAGATCACGAATTATATGAATGCGGTGAATCGTTTTGCACCGGACCCGAACCGTACGAACGGAGCTACGGCCAACGGCGCGAATCGCGTCGAGAAGAGCTGGGTAGTTGCCCTGCGCGGCATTATTGTCAAGGATGCCGCCAAAGTTGCCCTAGGACGTGACGGTCTTAGCGACTCGACAACCTTGTCGACAAGGACTAATGGTGCCAGCAACGTCTTCAAGTATGTGAACGGTGGGGCCGGTATGCATCCGGACGGTTCCTTTATTATGCATACCAATCATCCGTATAACGGCAATTACGGGACAACCTTTTTATCGCTGATCGTACAAATGATGTATTTATTGAGCGGCTCCACATGGGAGATTACGGATCCAAATGCGTCCAACGTATATAAGTGGGTTTATGATGCTTACGAGCCATACATTTATAACGGTGCCCTGATGGATATGGCACGCGGACGCACCATTTCGTACAGCGGTGCAAATGATCATCAATATGGTCATGTTGCGCTTCGGGCTATCATGCTCCTTAGCACTTTTGCTCCCTCTTCGGACGCTAATGCGTACAAAAGCATGGTCAAATATTGGATCACTGCCGATACGTATCTCAATTTTATGCAGCAAAGCCCAATTTTCTATATCGTGATGGCAAAAACATTACTAATGAATGATCCAAGTGTAGTGTCGAGAGGCGAACTGGTCAAAAACAAGATTTTCCCGGACTCGGATCGTGTCGTCCATTTGCGTCCTGGCTTCGGCTTCGGGATTGCCATGTCGTCAAGCCGTATTTCCCGCTATGAATCGTTAAACGGCGATAACCTGCACGGATGGCACATGGGAGACGGCGCTACATATGTTTATACGGCGGATTCCAGCCAGTATAACGACAATTATTGGCCGACCGTGAATCCTTATCGTCTGCCAGGAACAACCGTGGATGTTGGAACGTTAGCAAATGCAGCCGGCCAAAGCATAACCACAAGCCATGATTGGGTAGGAGGTGTATCCGACGGAACATATGGCGCTGTAGGGATGCAGTGGAACGCATACAATAGCAGCTTAACGGGGAAAAAGTCGTGGTTCTTATTCGATGACGAGGTCGTGGCTCTCGGAGCCGGTATTACAAGTACGTCCGGGAGGGGAATCGAAACGATCGTCGACAATCGGAAACTGAATGCAAGCGGCAACAATGCATTCATCGTAGACGGTACGTCGCAATCGACCTCATTAACAGGAGGAATACAGACGTATTCCGGCGTTAATTGGCTAAATCTGGAGGGCAATGTCCCGGGATCGAATTTCGGTTATTATTTCCCTGGAGGCGCGACCCTGAAGGGAGTCCGGGAAACCCGCACAGGGTCCTGGAGGAGCATTCAAAGCAGCTCCAGTTCAGCGTTGACTTCAAACAACTTCGAAACGTTCTGGTTTGATCATGGGATTGATCCAACGGACACTACCTATGCATACGCCGTCCTTCCGAATTATTTGGCCGCAGAAACGGCTTCATTTGCTAGCGATCCAGATTTTACGATCGTCGAAAATTCGACCGACGCGCAGGCTGTTCAAGAAAATTCATTGCATCTTCTTGCCGTGAACTTCTGGAATACAATGACGAAAACGGTCGGATCCATTACCAGCGACAATAAAGCTTCCGTCTTGCTTAAAGAAACAGTTGATGCGGTGGATATTTACGTGTCGGATCCAACACAGGCCAATACAGAGAGCGTCAACTTTGAAATCAACAGCAGCTCGTCGGGCGTTCTCTTCGCCGATCCAAACATTACAGTAACGCAGCTCAGCCCAACTATTAAGTTTTCCGTCAATGTAAACGGCAGCAAAGGGAAGACAATTCATGCCCGATTCAATATTGGGGCGGCAACCACTCCCGCAGCGCCAACCTTAATCAGCGCTGACCCAATCGTGAGCGGACAAATCTCATTGGCGTGGTCGCAGGCCGAAGGAGCGGCAGGGTATAAAGTCAAGTACGGTACCGCACCAGGCAGCTATACGAACGTTGTGGACATGGGCTTGGCGACAAATGGAACAGTTACTGGGTTAACGAACGGCTTGACCTACTATTTTGCCGTAGTCTCCTACAGCGCGGCCGGTGAAAGTGGAAATTCGAATGAGAAAAGCGCAGACCCGATCATTATGATTACGCTCCTGCCGGAGGCGGATGCTTTTGTTCGCGACGGAACCCCAATTACGAATTATGGAACAGATCCGACGCTTGTTACGAAAAAGAATACGTCCGGCGTTAACCGCGAGTCGTACCTTCGCTTCGATTTGTCCTCGTTAACAGGTACGGTACAGAGCGCCAAAATCAGGTTGATTCCCGTAGGCGTCGGATCATCAAGCACAACGAACCGTGCCTATTCCATCACCGATAACACTTGGGGAGAGACGACGCTCATATGGAACAATAGACCCGCTGCAGGAACTCTTCTGGCAAGTTGGTCATCGATGGCCGTCGGAACGCCAATTGAGATCGACGTAACGACGCAGGTTAACAATGCTTTGTTCACCGATAAAAAAATCAGTATTGGTGTTTATTCGCCGATCGACGTCGGTGCAGCCGGGGATATCATCTATGGCTCCAAAGAGCAAACGACGGCTGCCAATCGTCCTCTCTTGATCATGACGCAGGCGGAGCCTATCGTACCTGCAGCACCAACCTTAATCAGCGCTGAACCCGTAGCGAGCGGACAAATCTCATTAGCGTGGTCGCAGGCCGAAGGAGCGACAGGTTATAATGTCAAATACGGTACCGCACCAGGCAGCTATACGAACGTTGTGGACATGGGCTTGGCGCTAAATGGATCGGTTACCGGATTAACGTACGGTTTGACCTACTATTTTGCCGTATCTGCCTACAGCGCGGCTGGTGAAAGTGGAGATTCGAATGAGAAAAACGCATACATGAATATGATGATCCAGCCGGAGGCGGATGCTTTTGTACGCGACGGAACCCCAACCACGAATTATGGAACAGATCCGATGCTTGTAACAAAAAAGAATACGTCAGGCGTGAACCGCGAATCGTTCCTTCGCTTCGATTTGTCCTCGTTGACGGGGACGGTACAGAGCGCCAAAATAAGGTTGGTTCCCGTAGGCGTAGGATCGTCAAGCACAACGAACCGTGCCTATTCTATCACTGATAACACTTGGGGAGAGACGACGCTCATATGGAACAATAGACCCGCTGCAGGCACTCTTCTGGCAAGTTGGTCATCGATGGCCGTCGGAACGCCAATTGAGATCGACGTAACGACGCAGGTTAACAATGCTTTGTTCACCGATAAAAAAATCAGTATTGGTGTTTATTCGCCGATCGACGTCGGTGCAGCCGGGGATATCATCTATGGCTCCAAAGAGCAAACGACGGCTGCCAACCGTCCTCAATTGATCATCACTCAAGCTGAGCCTATCGTACCTGCAGCGCCAACCTTAATCAACACTGACCCAATAGCGAGCGAACAAGTCTCATTATCGTGGTCGCAGGCCGAAGGAGCGACAGGTTATAAAGTCAAGTACGGTACCGTACCAGGCAGCTATACGAACGTTGTGGATATGGGCTTGGCGCTAAATGGAACGGTTACCGGATTAACGAACGGCTTGACCTACTATTTTGCCGTATCCGCCTACAGTACAACTGGTGAAAGTGTAAATTCGAATGAAAAAAGCGCAATCCCGATCATTGTGATTACGCTCCTGCCGGAGGCGGATGCTTTTGTACGCGACGGAACCCCGACTACGAATTATGGTGCGGATACGGGGCTTGTTACCAAAAAAAGCACGTCAGGCGTGAACCGCGAATCGTTCCTTCGCTTTGATTTGTCCTCGTTGACAGGGACGGTACAGAGCGCCAAAATCAGGTTGGTTCCCGTAGGCGTCGGATCGACAAGCACAACGAACCGTGCTTATTCTATCACTGATAACACTTGGGGAGAGACGACGCTCATATGGAACAATAGACCCGCTGCAGGCACTCTTCTGGCAAGTTGGTCATCGATGGCCGTCGGAACGCCAATTGAGATCGACGTAACGACGCAGGTTAACAATGCTTTGTTCACCGATAAAAAAATCAGTATTGGTGTTTATTCGCCGATCNTAAAGAACAAACGACGGCTGCCAACCGTCCTCTCATGATCATTACGCAGTAAAAGGTCATTCATCAGATTGGAATAAAAAAGACTTGGTTCGCGCATATGCGTTCCAGGTCTTTTCGATTCCAGCCATTCCCGAGCGGCTGTTCTTTTGAATAAAGTCGTTTTCTCTCACTAGGTCGCTTGATTTCCCTCATTCCTTGATGATCGTCTACTAGGTAAAATAATTGATAAACCAATAAGAATGCTCAGAGTCCCGTATTCCGTGAAGCGGTGGAGGCATTTCGCTGCAAAGCGGAGAGTGCTTTTCAAAACCAAACAAAAGGGAAATATACCCGCTCACGGATGAAATCTTGGTGATAATTCGATAAAAAATTCTGATGGAGGTACCGGATATGACAAACAAATATTTTAATTACGACAGCTACCGTACGAAAGAAATCTCCTTCCCGCTTGGTGGAATCGGCAGTGGAAGTATAGGATTGGCAGGCAATGGGAGACTTATAGACTGGGAAATATTTAACCGGCCAAATAAAATGAGTCATAATGGCTTTTCATTTTTTGCCATCAAAGTGGAATCGAAAGGTGAAGTGAAATTGGCAAAAGTGCTCCATGGCGACCAACTGCCTTCATTTATGGGGGAAGGAAGGGGGAAGTATGAAGGGTACGGTTATGGGCCGCGAAGAGAAAATATGTCAGGATTTCCTCACTTCAGTAACACGTCATTCAAAGGAGAATTTCCTTTCGCTGAAATCGTTTATGATGACGAGGGAGATCCGGTCGATGTGAAATTAACAGCGTTTAACCCGTTGATTCCTCTAAACGATAAAGATTCGTCATTACCCGCAGCGATCTTTACTTTTGAAGTGTGTAACCGAACGCTTGAACATCTCGATATCAGTTTAGTTGGAAATGTATCAAATCCGTTTAAAAGAGGGGCGGTAAACACTTATTTTGATCAAAACTCGTACAAAGGTTTTAAACTGCATTCCAATTTCTACAAGGATGACGATCCGGAATACGGGGATATAACGTTAAGTACAGATGGAGAAAACATCAGTTACCAGAGTTATTGGTATCGGGGGGGCTGGTTCGATAATCTGACTGTTTTCTGGAAGGACTTCACTACTCCGGGCATGTTTCAAGAAAGATTTTATCCGTCCGATCGTAATTTGGACGATGAAATGGCACATCAGAAACGGCGTGACGTATGTTTACTTAGCAATCATAAATCACTTGCACCGGGTGAAAAAGGGAAATTCACATTTGTTATCTCATGGAACATTCCAAACTATGTGAATTATTGGAATCCTGGAGGTTGTCATGAGGCAGGTTGTGCATTGCCAAGTTGGAAAAATTATTATAGTTTATTGTTTGCTGATTCTACTGAAACGTCGCGATATATTTTTGCAAATTATGAACGCTTATGTACGGAAACGAGTTTGTTTAAACAATTGCTGTTTCAGTCCAGTATTCCAGACTATGTACTGGATGCAATTTCCGCAAACATTTCGATTTTGAAATCACCGACTGTGCTTCGACTACCCGATGGAACGCTGTACGGGTTCGAAGGATGTCATACGGATGAAGGTTCGTGCGAAGGATCCTGCACTCATGTATGGAATTACGAACAGGTAACTCCTTTCTTGTTTCCAGTGTTGGCCCGTTCGATGCGAGACATCGACTACACTTCCGCACAGTTTCCCAATGGGGAAATGGCGTTTCGCTTAATGCTGCCTCCCGAACGAACAACGACGGACGAATCGCATAAAACTGGTAAGAAACGTGCTGCAGCAGACGGTCAAATGGGTGGCATCATGAAAGTGTACCGGGAATGGAAAATTTCTGGTGATACGGAGTGGCTAAAGAGGATCTGGCCTGAAGTAAAGAAAGCCTTGGAATATGCCTGGGATTCGACGAATGAAGACTGGTGGGATCGCGACGAAGATGGTGTGATGGAAGGCGAGCAGCATCATACGCTTGACGTAGAAATCTACGGTCCGAACTCATATATTACAGGAATGTATCATGGAGCTTTGCTTGCAGCTTCACTAATGGCGGAAGCTCTTGGCGACGAATCCGGTGTAAAGTATCGGGAAATGTATGAAAAAGGCCGAAAATGGATGGATGAAAATTTGTTCAACGGAGAGTATTTCCACCAAAAAATCGATTTGCAAGACACTCGATTTCCGATCGATCCTGAACTCGGTGAAATTAAATATCAGATCGGTGAAGGATGTCATATCGATCAGGTATTAGGACAATGGCATGCCCATGTTATTGGGCTGGGTTACATTTTTGACCGGCAAAAAGTGCGCAAAGCCGTCGAGTCGATCTATAAATATAATTTTATCACGTGTTTACGGGATTATCCGAACGCTTGCCGAATTTACGGTTTAAACGACGAACAGGGGCTGTTGATTAGCACATGGCCAAAAGGCAATAGCCCAAAGGTGCCAGTGCCCTATGCGGATGAGTGTATGAACGGTTTCGAATACCAGTCGGCTTGCCAAATGATTTATGAAGGCTTAATCGATGAAGGATTAGAGTGTGTGAAAGCGGTTCGCCATCGTTATGACGGGGAGCGCAGAAATCCTTGGAATGAATTCGAATGCGGGAGTAATTACGTTAGATCAATGGCTTCTTATTCGTTGTTACTTGCTTTAAGCGGTTTTGAATACGATATGACTGAACGGTATATCGGCTTTAATCCAGTTGTCAGTCGTGAAAAGTTCGCGGCCTTTTGGTCATTGAATGAAGGATGGGGGCAATTTACTCATCACAAGGGTAAATTGGAGCTGGCCGTTAAATACGGTCGAATCGGTTTGAGCAAGTTCCGCTCCGATTTACTCGATGGCAAAGAGGTAAGTAGCGTCACCGCAGCAGGAAAGACGATTTCTTATGTTCGGGAAGGTAATGTTATTTATCTGGACGAAGTTATCAATTTAAAAGTTAATGAAACGATTACGATTACAACTTGATCGAATTTTGAACATAGCCCGATTCAAACCCGCAATTTTTGCGGGTTTTTGATTTTAGCGCGCGCATTGTCGCTCAACACCGTATACATATTCACAAAACCCGTATTTTATACATATGTAATTAAGAATAATAAGAAGTTGTTTGGTTTGTTTTCTCTCTCTTCTCAATTTCAACTTCACCAAGAAAAGAAAGGGTCCGGTTTTCCCTAACCTAATTAACGAGTTGGCATTTCCATCGGAAAATCGCTGAGGCTCTCGCAGTATCGAGCTCCCCAGATGATCCACATACCATTTTGTAGAGACCTCAATGTTACTAACTGGAAGATTAATACAAGCTACTTCTGACACTCGATGGATGACCTCTTGTTCAAATTCTTGCCCTACTTTATGCTCATTTAGCGTTGTCTCCACTATTTGGATCAGCTCCCTTTTCATTTTAGTCCTTGCTCTGCGAATACGGCTTTCGATTGTGTTTTTCGATACACCCAGAAAACGGCTGATTTCATTTGAAGTGAATCCGCTAATGTAATACATGAGCGTGGCTATCCTATAGGGCTCCTCAAGTTCGTTTACTGCTCTCCACACCTCGGATTGATTTTCAAGTGCAATGATTCGATCCTCTACTGTCATCGTGTCTTTATATGAAGAAATTTCTTCTAAGGACATCATTTTCAGCTTCTTATTCTTTCGCAGCCAGTCAATTGACAAGCGTCTAGTGATTGAATACAGCCAATTCCCAAATTTATCTCCTTCCTTAAGGTCATTAAGATGATGCCAAGCTCGAACAAAAGCTTCTTGCGCTATATCTTGAGCTTGATAAAAATCACCAACGAGGTGAAAAGAGGAAGCTATCACAGCATTCTTGTACTTCCTAACCAATGAAGCAAATGCTGCTGTATCTCCCTTGGAGGCCAATCTTACCTCTTCACGATCTAAACTTTGCTCCATTCTAATCCAACCTTTCTCTATATAGACGAATGAATGGACCCAAAACGTGCAACTCCAAGTAAACATTTCAATAAATTGGGCGATTTTCCCTTTATATTTATTATGGCGCAACATTGGCACTAATCTGCCCGATAGTTGAGAAACGGCAGCCGATCGTTCTGGCCGGCTGCCGTCATGTATTTATTCAGCTATCGTACCCGTTAGCGTAATGATATGTCTTGCTTTATTACTTGTATCATGTATTCAACAAATTCTCGGAAATTTTGGTAATCAAAATCAATATTATCTGTTTTTCCGTTGAAATCATTTAGACAATGTTTAACCAATTGCTGGTACCTTTGAGGCACATTTTTTACTCCCCATTCTCCGCCCTCCTCGCTTTGAAGATATCTTACCTTCTTTCATATAATAAAGAACTCGGCAGAGATTTAAGGTTAGGTACATAGGGGTGAGGTACTCAGGGGGATTGAAAAATATCTCCTCCGCAGCTCCTTGAACATCGTGTAAAATAGAGTCAAGGTAATATCGACTTTCGATAGGTTCATAATGCTCACTTAATGGTATTCCATATAGAGTTATTCCTCTCTCATAGGCAACAAAAATTTGAGAAGCTAAATCTTTATCTTCGATTCCACCACAAAGATAATTCTCATTTGTTCGGTATATTTCTCTCTATGATAATCCGAGTAATGAAATTCAAAAGGTTGGGATAAGCAAATACTTTTGCAAACTTAGTAAAGGAAAATGTGTTTTGAAGATGTCGTTTCAAAATGAGCTGGACAACACGCGTTTTGTACAAAAAAGGGAAATGTTTAAGGAGTTTTCGTTTCAAAATGTGCTCACCACTCCTTGGCCATGCCGGCCAGCTTGTTTACCATCTTCAAGTTCCTCATTGTTGCAGTGCACCAGCCTAATCCCTAGGAATTCACCTACTAATCCATTTCAATTATGCTTCTGCAATATCACCTGAACTTGCTCTTCCAAGTTGCCGTCTTTTATCACTCTGTTGTAACAATAAGGTAAGACTCTCTTAGAACGCAAATATTCTTCGTTGCGCCCGATATTCACTTATTGCCTGACATCCTCAATGCTTAGGCTCAACATCCCTCCACTTAGAATTTCCATCCTTGTCATAACCAGTCATCTCGGTGGCGTTTAACATTTCGCCTGTTTTGACATCAAAGAATACGCTCATTCTCAAGCTTTCATTCTCACTGTTGGGAGAATTCGGTGAGATGCCCATAACTCTTAGAAGCCAATGCTTTTCGAAAGAGTTGGGATCTGTAAGATATCCGGCGATCGTAAAATGATACCCCTTGATCCAGTCATCCGGTATTTCAGGGTCACCAGACCGCATCCCCAGTTCTTCAATAGCTTGTTTAACGGCCTTAGGAGAATCAATATGAATATCAGAGATAGCATACTGCCCTTTACTTAGTAAATTGTTGTCGTCCGTTCTCACGTTTTGCGGAATCACTTTTCCATTGTCGATCTTCATGGATATGGAAAAATTCCCTTTCTCACTGCCAAAACTAAGATTCCATGTGTTTCTTTTTCCGTCAGCACCATCGTTTCTTTCCTGTGGCACAGTCGCATCATCCGTGCTTGTCAAGTGTATAAGTAATGGCTCTTCATCAGTATGTTTCTTTGCCTCTTCATACCCAAGGAGCAGCGCTTCCATCGCGGTTACGCTTATTTTTTCATCGCTCTCGTCTATCTCGTCGGTCTTCTCGCTGGTTATTGAGGCAGCCGGTTCTACTGATTTGTTGGTAGAACTGTTGTTGAAAGGACCAATCTTCATAGCGTACAAAAAAACGAACACACTCGTAATCAATATAGCAGAGGCTATGCCGAGGTACTTCTTCAAAGTTGCTTCTCCTTACTTGTAAAGGTAGTAGGTAAAATCAATTTTGATAACGCATATGCAATTGCCGAGGCAGTATCATTATGATAGTAGATACCTACCCAATAGTCTGTCCTAGTTGGACCAGATCCTTTATAATCTACAGTAAATTGGTCCTCGTAGTCATGACCGTCAGGCAGCCAAATACCTACGTTAGTAATAGTTAAATCGGTACCAAAGGCAATAACGGGAGCATTGCTGGTGCCGCCGCTGATATCGTTTACCCTATGGACTGCACTAATCCCCAACTCCGGCCAATTCCCATTGGCTGTTTTGTTCCCTGTCCAATTCATCTGTTTTGGTGGTTACCCTCAGAGGGCTTATCACAGACTTCTCAGATTTAGGCCTAAAAAGAGGTTGTCCCGTGGAGGATAGCTTTTGCACATTATATTCATCTAACAGCTCCTGCGAAGTTCCGTTGTTCAGCAGAAAAAGCTTAGAAAATGGTGAAAATCTTCCTTCTTCGTCCGGGCCGCTTTCAATCGCTTCCCTTGAAGCATTTAGTCCCTAGCCATCAGCCCCCTAGCCGTAACGAAATATGAGCCTAATCCGACAGTGCCCGCATGATGTTGGATTTCGCCTCTGTCGCAATCGCTTCATTCCCGTCATCGACCGCCTGCATCAAGATCAGTACAGGGATGTATACGGCTATCAGCCGCGCCAGCAGCTTCGTTTCCTCGTCCGCCACTCCGTACGTTTCGAAAAACACGCCGCGAGCGTACGGTGGTAAAAAACTGTAAGCAACGCTCAAATCGCAAGCCGGATGGCCTACGCTCAGATCGCCCCAATCAATGATGCCGG
>NZ_QMFB01000070.1 GCF_003285015.1 Paenibacillus contaminans
GCACCGAGCAGCCGGCTTCAATCAGCATTTGTTCGTAGCGGTCTGCAATGAGGCGAGTGTCGCCGGTAACGCTCGCCATCTTGACGAGCTCGAGCGTATCGTCTACGACGCGTCCTACATGAACCTGTTCCAATATTCGTGAAAGCGGCATCGTGCCAAGCCCTTCTTTCTTCCCTATAGTATGGAGTGGCTGAGGAGCCTACCCCCTGCCGACGATCGGCGGGACGAAAACGGCTTCCGCCTTGCTGTCGGGACGCAGCACGTCCAGATCGCAGCCTTCCGGCGCTTGCAGCGTATGCTCCGCAAACAGACGCGGATAGCCGCGTTTATGCTGCGCTTCCGGCGCCTGCCAAGACGCGAGCCGGGCTTCGATCTCGCTATCGTCCAGCATCAGGCGAATCGTCGCCGCCTCGATATCGAGCTCGATCCAGTCGCCGTCCCGCACGATCGCAAGAGGACCCCCGACCGCCGCTTCGGGTGCGGCATGCAAAATAACGGCGCCATAGCTCGTCCCGCTCATCCGCGCGTCGCTGATTCGCACCATATCGCGCACGCCCTGCTTCAGCAGCTTGGCCGGAATCGGAATGGAGCCCCATTCGGGCATCCCCATCGCCACCGGACCGCAATACTTCATCACGAGCACATGATCGGCGGTCACCTCAAGCTCGTCGCTGTCGATACGCGCCAGCATATCCGTATAGCTCTCGAAAACGACTGCTTGGCCGCGATGCTTGAACAAGTGAGGCGATACGGCAGATTTTTTGATAACCGCTCCTTGCGGCGCTAAGTTTCCTTTCAAAATGCCCAGACCGGCACGCTCTTTAAAAGGTGCGCCAAGCGCGGCGATAACCTCGGCGGTCGTCTCGTATTCCGGCATCTCCGAGCCGTAGATACGCCCGATGTTTTCGCCGGTACAGCCCAAGCAATCCTGATCAAGCATCGGCATCAGATTATGGATGACCCGCTGCAACCCGCCCGCCCGATGGAAATCGTCCATACTGTACGATCCGCTTGGCTGCAGGTTGACGATGAGCGGCACCGTCTCCGTCAGCTCCGCATATCGCTCGATCGGAATGCGGATGCCGAATCTGCCCGCGATCGCGGTCAAATGAATCGCCGCATTCGTGGAGCCGCCCATCGCCGCCAGCAGCTTGATCGCGTTATGAAAAGCGGGCTCCGTCATCAACCGCGATGGCGTGAGGTTTTCCCGCACCATCTCGACGATTCGCATGCCGGTCGCTTCGGCCGCTATTTTGCGCCTGGCGTCGGTAGCGGGAATGCTGGAAGTGCCGGGAAGCATCATGCCGAGCATCTCGGACAAGCTTTTCATCGTGGAAGCCGATCCCATAACCGGGCACCCGCCCAAGGTGCAGGAGATGGATTTCTCCAGCTCCCGCCACTCTTCATCGGACAACAATCCGGCTTTATAGTCGTCCGAATATTTCCACAGGTCCGTACCGTAATTGACCGTCTTGCCGCGGAAGCTGCCCGACGAACGATGGCCGGCAGCCAATTGCAGGGCCGGCAGGTCGCAGCTGGCCGCCGCCATCAGCTGGGCGGGCACCGTTTTGTCGCATTCGCACAAAAGCACGACGCCGTCGATCGGCTGCGACCGGATGCTTTCCTCCAAATCCATGGAGAGCAGGTTGCGGTACAGCAAGTCGGACGGCTTCATAAAGTCGGCAGGCGTGGAAATCGTATGCAGCTCGATCGGATATCCGCCGGCAAGCAATACGCCCTTTTTGACGTATTCGACCAATTCCTTATGCGGATAATTACAGCTGTTGAAATCGTTCCAAGCGTTAAAAATGNCGCGGAACGATGCTGGAAGGTCAATTCGGCGTTGTCGTTTTCGAACCATTCGCTGCTGCGTAATTTCATCTCTTTCCTCTTTTCCTTCCGTCCGATCATAATTAAGCCTCGCTCGAATCGGCCGAACGGCCCGCCGTAACGCCGCCTTTCAGCGTGTTAGAGCGGGCTCGTTTGACCGTTTCCGAGCAAGCCGTTCTTGTAAACTCGTAGATCCTTGTTCACTTCCAGACATCCGGCCGGCTAACCTCACAATTTAAGGATCTGCTCGCCATACGTTGAGTTTTTGCGAAAATCGGGCATGTCCATCGTACGCCCGCCGTTCATGACCGACAGCTCGGACAGCAGCGCCACGGCGGTCCATTCGCAGGCTTCATACACGTCGATCGCCGGCTTCTGCAGCCCCTTCATCGCGTTGACGAAATCTTCGACGATGAAGAAATCGCCGCCCCAATGACCGGCGGACTTTTGCTCCTCCGTTACGTTCTTGTACCTTTCCGGCAAATGCTCGTTAAAATCGCTGAGCGGCCGCCATTCGGCATGATCCGGGTTTTCGCCGTCCGCGGCAAAATACACTTTATGCTGATCCCCAAGTCCGCGCGGCGCTTCATAGCTGCCCTTCGTTCCTTGAAGCGTATAATAGCTCATGTTGTGCGGACGGTTCGATATGCAGTCCATCCGGAGCTTGATCAGCTTCCCGCTTTCCATCTGACACAGCGTAATGGACGTATCCTCTTGCCTAAAACGTTTGTCCGTATGCCAGCCGGTCGCGAAGGTGGAGACGGATCGAATGCGGTCGCCATGAAACCATTGCATGACCGGCCCTAAACTATGCGTCGGGTAAAAGTTGCCGCGTTTGCCGAGCTGCCAGTATTTGCGCCACGTAGGAGTTGCACTCTCTCCGGCGCCGGGGCGATTGAACCGATAAGCAAGCTCGCGGGTATTGTGCAAGTATTCGCCTTCGCCGAAATAAATCTCCCCGAACATTCCCTTCCTGACCATGCTGCCGATGAGCTGGTTTTGCGGAATATAGCAGTAGTTTTCGGCCATCATATAAACCTTTTGGGATTGCTCTGCGGTCTCTTTCAGCCACCAAAGCTCATCCATCGTTACGCCGGCCGTAACCTCGCTCATCACATGCTTTCCGCTTTGCAGCGCCAGAATGGTTTGGGGCACGTGCAGCTGCATCGGCGTAGAAATAACCACCGCATCGATATCCGAGGCGAGCATGTCTTCAAAAATTCTATACGTATGCGGAATATCATGCTGCTGGGCTTGCAGTCGAAGATAGTCTTCATCCAGATCGCAAAGCGCTACCACTTCGGTATCCGGATTGGATTTAAAGCCGGTCAGCATGCTAAGGCCTCTCACGCCGACAATTCCTATTTTGATTGTCATTTGTTATTTCTCCTCTCATCCTAGTAGAGCTATTTTATCTCTAGGGCGTGTCTGAATACTCCGAGGGGAACTGATTTTGCCGAATTTTCGTTCCTCCATCAGAAAGGTTAAGCTACGCATAACCTTGTACGGATTACGCTACGGTAAACACACCGCCCAAGAGAGGGCGGAAGCCGTTTATCCTTGCATGCAAGGCGCGTTTGTGAAGGCGTACCGGG
>NZ_QMFB01000071.1 GCF_003285015.1 Paenibacillus contaminans
CGTGCTCCTCCACTCGATGTATATCAATGATGTTCTTTCGATCGCTCCGTCCGCGCGGGACGAACCCCTGACCTCATCGCTGCCAGCGATGCGCACTCCCGCATTGGTCGGTTTCACTGCCCCAAATTTCAATGGAATTTATACTTGACATATTGAATGGCCATCCGA
Source organism: Paenibacillus contaminans (assembly GCF_003285015.1). Lineage (GTDB taxonomy): Bacteria > Bacillota > Bacilli > Paenibacillales > NBRC-103111 > Paenibacillus_V > Paenibacillus_V contaminans. The sequence goes on from NZ_QMFB01000071.1 coordinate 169, forward strand.
AGAATATGCTTCTATGACAACTCAAGATCCAAAACTTGACGAAGCCACTCAGCCACCTGATGCGGAGCTTCCAAAGGGTATTGATGACCATAGGGGATGAAGGTTGTATCGATGTGCTTGAATCGTTCCGGAATATGATGTGCTGCATCCCGGTCACCCCAATGGATTCGTACTTTTTGGGCGTTCCATAATTCAGGTTTTAGCTGGAAAGACTGGACTTGCGTTAACGCTGACATGACCATTGCGTTGGTAGAACGAATGCGGGCCGACTGCAGATCATGAATGACGTAGTTCGAGTAGTGATCCAGTCGTTCGCTGTCCGCGATAAAGTCATTGGCTTTCAGCAGTGTTTTTCTGAACGCGGAGCGAGATATAAGTTTCATAATCGACCTGGTAACACCTGCATATTTATATTTGGCATGAATGGGATGCAGTACGGGCTGCAATAGCAAGAGTTGCCTGATCTGCTGCTCAATTCTTTCCATGACCTTAGCAGCGATAAGTCCGCCGAACGAATGACCAATCAAAATAACAGGGCGATTCAGCTCGTGAATCATTTCGATCACAGCCTCTACATAGCCGTCCATCAGAGAAGGATGATGATGACGCGGTGAATGACCGAATCCGGGAAGGTCCACCAGCCAAGTATTGACATCATTCAATTGTTTCGCTAATGGAACGAAACAATCGGCCCCGCTGAATGTTCCGTGCAGAAAAATAACCGGTGTACCGTGATTCTCTTTTTCCAACGAAATCAGCTTGGATCTTCTGCATTGCACGAACCCTTCGCGGTGCTCGGATGAGGGGTGGCTTAACCGGAAATCAAGATCGGCGATTACGTAGGGAAGCGTGGTCGGAACAACGGATGTCCGTACCCCGTTCTTGCGCTCAAGTTCAAACTTCGAGGTAACCGGGAATTCCGATTTCACGAGAAAATTCATCGATTCTTTGGGAATTCCCAATCGCTTGCCGATGCCAAGTCTTAATAAAGACTTCAACAAAGCAAGCGGAATTGTGCCGAAAGGCGGCGCCGCTCGCATCTCTATCGCAATTTGCCTGATCAATGAACGGATCGACGGACTATCCTGCTTGGGATCCAATAAAAAATACGTATTACTCGTAAGCTCCTTTGTTTGCACTAAGTTAACAATGAATGATGCGACATGATCAATATGTACCATCGGCAGCCAGTAGTCCTTGCCTCCTGGAACGAGTGGCATAAGATTCCTTCTCACAGAATCTACCAGTATACTAAGACCGCCAATCTGCTCCGTAATTCCCGAGTAAGAATGGCCGATGACGGTACTGGGATTAACCGTGGACAGCGGAATGCCTAACGGTTTTAGTGCTTTTCGTATATAGGAGTCCGCTTGAAATTTCATCTTCTCATACGGGGGAGCTTTCTCAAGAACGGCATCCAGATTGTGAATAGCATTTTGCTCGTTATATGGACTCATATAGCCAACAACATGAATGAATTGCTTCAATCCTTTCTTCATATGGATTTTTTCGGAAAGTTCGGCCAATTCGATGGCAGGATTAAGAAAAGCTTGCTCTGCCTCAGTCTGGCTTAACTCAATATTCATGGGACCGCCCGCATGAACGATGATATCGGAATTTTGTATTCGTTTGTAATCGTTCGCGGATAGCCCTAATTTCGGTTTCGACAAATCTCCTATTACTGCAGTAACGTGTTGCGCCTCAAGCAAATGTAACCGCCCGAGGGTATGTTGAAAGCGATCAAGACTTCGCACGAGTACAATAATGTCGTGATGTTTGGATATTAACTCGGCAAGAATATGGCTACCGATATAACCCGTCCCGCCAGTCAGGAATATTTTCAATTGAATCATCTGCCTTTCGATTCATTTAATAGTACTGAATAGTGCTAGTCGGTGCAAAAAAAAAGACTTAAGTAACTAATCACTTAAGCATCGAAGCAAAAGCTTGAATAAGATTCTGAGCTAGCATTGGATTGTTGGTGGCCTTGGTTAGGAATAGAGCTCCTTCGATGGAGGTGACAATCAATGCCGCTGTCTCATGGACGGGCAGATTCCGGCTCAATTCTTTCTTTTCCACGCCTTCTTCCAGCAGCTTCTCAACAACTTGTAGTTGTTTATCGAAAAATGCTTTTATTTTAGCTCTCGCTTCCGAAGAGGAATGGGAAGTCTGCGTATAAAGTGTCAGGAACGGACATCCACCAACATAATCGATTTGTTCATTATCCTCCGTAAGGATTCGAAATAATCGCTCCATTTTTGCAGGAATGGACATGTCTTGCGTCAAGGTACGGGATATTCGTTCTTCATACCGAGAGATCAATTGGTCGACAATTGCTAACAAAAGCTCCTCCTTACTTTTATAGTGGTAATAAATGTTGGTTTTTGAAACTTTGCTGAGGGCAACAATTTCGTCCATGCTTGTCACTTGAAACCCTTTTGTTAGAAATAAGGTCGATGCGGTCTGCAGGACGATATCTTTGTTTGAAATGCTTGATCTTTTGTTTGTCATATTACTACTATACAGTACTATAATATGTATGTCAAACCCTGGATGTGATTGGAAATGATGCTCGAACATTATGGGGTTCGCTCTTTCGCCAACAACATTGCCAAATCAAAAAACACGCCGGATTGGCGTGTTTGAAGTTTATGTATGGTGGAGCCAAAGGGATGTTTCAATCTCCTGATTGAACTTGCTGACGAAGCCTATTCGACGAGGACAACCTTAGCGGTAGATTGAAACGCCGTGCTCGTCGCTGACGATCCTGCGCGCGGGCTGAACCCACTCGGGGTTCTCCCTGCCCTAGGCTCCACCAATATAAAAAATCCACCTTTTCAGGTGGATTAACATTTTATATTGGTGGAGCC
>NZ_QMFB01000072.1 GCF_003285015.1 Paenibacillus contaminans
AACTGTCTCACGACGTTCTGAACCCAGCTCGCGTACCGCTTTAATGGGCGAACAGCCCAACCCTTGGGACCTACTTCAGCCCCAGGATGCGATGAGCCGACATCGAGGTGCCAAACCTCCCCGTCGATGTGGACTCTTGGGGGAGATAAGCCTGTTATCCCCAGGGTAGCTTTTATCCGTTGAGCGATGGCCCTTCCATTCGGTACCACCGGATCACTAAGCCCGACTTTCGTCCCTGCTCGACTTGTCTGTCTCGCAGTCAAGCTCCCTTATGCCTTTGCACTCTTCGAATGATTTCCAACCATTCTGAGGGAACCTTGGGGCGCCTCCGTTACGCTTTAGGAGGCGACCGCCCCAGTCAAACTGCCCGCCTGACACGGTCCCTCTCCCGGATTACGGGAGCAGGTTAGAACCTAGATACGATCAGGGTGGTATCCCAACGTCGCCTCCACACAAGCTGGCGCTCATGCTTCTAAGGCTCCCACCTATCCTGTACAGATCGTACCCAAGTCCAATATCAAGCTGCAGTAAAGCTCCATGGGGTCTTTCCGTCTTGTCGCGGGTAACCTGCATCTTCACAGGTATTAAAATTTCACCGGATCTCTCGTTGAGACAGCGCCCAAGTCGTTACGCCATTCGTGCGGGTCAGAATTTACCTGACAAGGAATTTCGCTACCTTAGGACCGTTATAGTTACGGCCGCCGTTTACTGGGGCTTCGGTTCACAGCTTCGGGTTGCCCCTAACCGCTCCCCTTAACCTTCCAGCACCGGGCAGGCGTCAGCCCGTATACTTCGCCTTGCGGCTTCGCACAGACCTGTGTTTTTGCTAAACAGTCGCTTGGGCCTTTTCACTGCGGCCCCCTCGGGCTATTCACCCTACCGAGGCACCCCTTCTCCCGAAGTTACGGGGTCATTTTGCCGAGTTCCTTAACGAGAGTTCTTCCGCGCGCCTTAGCATGCTCTGCTCGCCTACCTGTGTCGGTTTGCGGTACGGGCACCTTCGCCTCACTAGAGGCTTTTCTTGGCAGCATGAGTGCGAGACCTTCGGTACTTTCGAAATTTCCCTCCCCATCACAGCCCAGCCTTACGATGTGCGGATTTGCCTACACATCAGCCTCACTGCTTGGACAGACACTTCCATCCGTCTGCGTCCTTGCCCTTCTGCGTCACCCCGTCGTTCAAACGGCTACGGTGGTACAGGAATATCAACCTGTTGTCCTTCGACTACGCCTTTCGGCCTCGCCTTAGGTCCCGACTTACCCTGAGCGGACGAGCCTTCCTCAGGAACCCTTAGGCTTTCGGCGGACAAGATTCTCACTTGTCTTTTCGTTACTCATACCGGCATTCTCACTTGTGTACTGTCCAGCCGTCCTTACGATCGACCTTCAACCTATACACAACGCTCCCCTACCCAATGACATTACTGTCATAGCCATAGCTTCGGTGGTGTGTTTAGCCCCGTTACATTTTCGGCGCAGAGTCACTCGACCAGTGAGCTATTACGCACTCTTTAAATGGTGGCTGCTTCTAAGCCAACATCCTGGTTGTCTTTGCAACTCCACATCCTTTCCCACTTAACACACACTGGGGGACCTTAGCTGATGGTCTGGGCTGTTTCCCTCTTGACAATGGATCTTAGCACTCACTGTCTGACTCCCGGACAGAAGTATGTGGCATTCAGAGTTTGACTGGACTTGGTAACCCTTGGCGGGCCCCGCACCCAATCAGTGCTTTACCTCCACTACTCTCATTCCGAGGCTAGCCCTAAAGCTATTTCGGGGAGAACCAGCTATCTCCGAGTTCGATTGGAATTTCTCCGCTACCCCCACCTCATCCCCGAATTTTTCAACATTCGTGGGTTCGGGCCTCCAGTGCGTGTTACCGCACCTTCACCCTGGACAGGGGTAGATCACACGGTTTCGGGTCTACGACCACGTACTCATTCGCCCTATTCAGACTCGCTTTCGCTGCGGCTCCGCCTTATCAGCTTAACCTTGCACGTGAACGTAACTCGCCGGTTCATTCTACAAAAGGCACGCCATCACCCATTAACGGGCTCTGACTTCTTGTAAGCACACGGTTTCAGGTTCTATTTCACTCCGCTCCCGCGGTTCTTTTCACCTTTCCCTCACGGTACTGCTTCGCTATCGGTCGCTAGGGAGTATTTAGCCTTGGCAGATGGTCCTGCCGGATTCATACGGGGTTTCACGTGCCCCGCACTACTCGGGATCCGTCTAGGGATACGTTCGCTTTTGGCTACAGGGCTGTTACCTGCTATGGCGAGCCTTTCCAGACCGCTTCGCCTACCGAACTTTTCCCACATTGACGTCCCACAACCCCAAGGGGCAAGCCCCTTGGTTTGGGCTAATCCGCGTTCGCTCGCCGCTACTGACGGAATCACTATTGTTTTCTTTTCCTCCAGGTACTTAGATGTTTCAGTTCCCTGGGTATGCCTCCAATGTAGCTATGTATTCACTACATGGTACACGCGCATTACCACGTGCGGGTTCCCCCATTCGGACATCCCCGGATCGACGCCTGCTTACGGCTCCCCGAGGCATTTCGTTGTTCGCCACGTCCTTCATCGGCTCCTAGCGCCTAGGCATCCTCCGTGTGCTCTTAGTAGCTTAACCAATGATCTCTCACGAGATCGCTACGAAAAAACTAAGGATGTTTTTGCATTGCTTCGCTATCTAGTTTTCAAGGAACAAACGTCACCGCCTCAAAAGCGGCGAGAGCTATCGTAACACATCTTGCCGACTCTTTGCAAGTAGTTTTTTCAACCACTTTCTGGAGTCGAATTGGTGGAGCCAAGCGGGATCGAACCGCTGACCTCCTGCT
>NZ_QMFB01000073.1 GCF_003285015.1 Paenibacillus contaminans
CAGGCCGAAGCGACGAACAAGAACATCGAAGCCGTTCCAAGCCAAAATGGTTTATGCCGATTATTCATCGTTTATCTCTCCTTTCCTTTCAGATCAATTTTTTTGATCATCCACTATACATGATTTGCGGTTCTACAAACATCTTGCTTGCTCACAGTTCATAACCGAAGGCGGCAAAATGAGCCTGAGGCGTTCCGTTCCACAAATTACCATCGCATTCCTTAACCAGCATTCGCCTCAGCTCGTTCAATTTATCCGGGAACATATGCACGACATTATGGGTCTCGGCATAATCTTCGCTCAAGCGGTAGAGCTGGAACTCGACTGCATCGCTCATCTCGGCGATGCTTTTTCCAATCGGCTTCCCTCGGTGATACGTTTCCGGATCAATGATCGTACGCAGCTTCCAGCCGTCACGGGTAACTAGAGCCGGCCCCTTTAAACTGGCGTACACGATATATTCGTGCTCGTCTTCATTCGCTCTCTTGCCCGTAATCAGTGATGCGAACGAGATACCGTCCTTACCGTCAGGCATATCGGCCTCGATCAGCTCCGCCAATGTCGGCATCAAATCATAGTTTGCAATCAGGCTGTCTGTCACCGTATCCGGTTCGACGTGTCCGGGCCACCTAACCAAATAAGGGATTCTAACTCCGCCTTCCCAATTGCTCCACTTTAATCCAGCCATGCCGTCATTTCCGTTAAAGATGTCGCCGCATGTATCGGAATGGAATTTCGTGAGTATGTTATCTATCGTCGTACCGTCAGTCAGCTCCTGTTCCGATACCCTCCCCTGCTGTGAGTATGGGAGGGTATGCCCGTTATCGGAACTGAAAATGACAATCGTATCTTCTGCCAAGCCAAGCCGATCCAATTCGTCCAGCAGGATTCCGACTGTCCGGTCGAGACGCAATACCATGGAGCCAAATTCCTTCTCGATGTCGGTCAGCTCGGAATTATTTAGAAGGGAAGGATGGATTTCCGGGTAAAACACAGGCCCATGAGGCAATTGCGAAGGATGGAACAGAAAAAAGGGCTCCTCCTTGTGCCGGCGAATAAATTCAACCATTTTCCGATCGTATATGTCCTGGGAGTAAACGGCTCGACCTGTCATATCGATTAATAGGCCCTTCTCGAACGCGCTCCGCTTTGCGCCGCAATCGACCAAAGTGTTGCCTTCTAATTTCACTTTGCTCCCGTTCTCAAACAGAAACGTCGGATAATAGCCGTGGCATCTCTGATGATCGTAGTCCCCGAAGTGATAAGTCCAGCCATGCTTGTCGAGTTCTTCTCCCGTCGTCGCAAATCCCCATTCCAGCTTTCCGACTTGTCCGGTAACGTAACCGGCTTTCCTGAACAGGTTGGGAAGATAACCTTCATCATCTCCGCCTTGAATGCCGGTATTGTGAATCATTTCGTAAATTTGTTCAAGCGACAGTGTGCCTTTATCCAATTCCTTATAGATGCCTGCCTTCGTAAACGTCCATCCGCCAGCATGGGCGTCATGAACGCCGCACAACAGACTCGCCCGCGCCGGGGCACAAAATGAGCAGCCGTATGCTTGTGTAAACCGAATTCCTTCCGCGGCTAAGCGGTCTATATTCGGCGTTCGGAAATGTTTTTGTCCGTAACAGCTCAGCATCCCTCTGCCCAGATCGTCCGCATATATGTAAATCACGTTAGGCTTGGCTCGCATAGTTTCTCCTCTCTCCTCTGAATCTAGCAGCAGTCCTTTAGGCGCACAAAATACGAGTTAACCAAGCATACAACTTAATTTTTCATATAACGGTCGTACGCCTGCTGGTATATTTTTATATATTCGTCGACGCCCATCTTCTTCAAGGTGCCTTCATAGCTATCGTAAGCGGACAACGGCATCGCGCCCGTAACGAATTTGACTCTCGATTCGGTAACATA
>NZ_QMFB01000074.1 GCF_003285015.1 Paenibacillus contaminans
CAGCGCGTTAATATGATATAATAATGGTAATAAACTGTCCCGAAAGGCGTTGATGCTCGTGCTCGACCGTAGGAATCCTAGTAAAGAACAAACCTATCAAATGGAATTCGTCAGCATCGAATCCTTAGTACCCAAAAACCACCTCCTACGGTTGATCCACGAACATGTGGACTTTTCTTTCATCACGGAACGTGTGCGTCCTTTCTACAGTGAAAAGAATGGTCGCCCTGCTCTCAACCCCATCATTTTGTTCAAAATGATGCTCATTGGTTACTTCTTTGGAATCCGCTCCGAGCGGCAACTGGAACAAGAAATCGTCGTCAATGTCGCCTTCCGGTGGTTTCTTGGCCTTGGATTTTCCGATCCGGTACCGGACCACTCGACGATTAGCTGGAATCGCACCAAGCGTTTCCACGGTACAACTGTGTTTCAAGACATCTTTGACGAAGTCGTTGAGCTGGCGATTCAACATCACATGGTGGCCGGCCGGCTACTCATTACCGATTCCACTCATATCCAGGCGAATGCCAACAAGAATCGATTCACGATGCAAGTCGTCACCGAAACGCCACAGGAGTATATAAGCGAACTTGAGAAAGCGATCAACGAGGATCGGGAATTACATGGAAAAAAGCCATTCCCCCCTGCAGAGGGGGAGACGAGCGAGAAGACACATAAAGTGAGCACGACCGACCCGGAGAGCGGTTTTATGATGCGCAAAGGAAAGCCGGAAGGCTTTTTCTATCTGGATCACCGCACAATCGATCACAAATTCAACATCATCACCGATGTGTTTGTGACACCCGGCAACGTGAATGATTCAACCGTTTATGTGGAACGAATCAAGCGTCAGATCGACAGGTTCGGTTTTGGCTCGACGCTCGAGGCTGTCGCATTGGATTCCGGATACATGACGCCTTACATTTGCAAAGAGACCCTGGATATGAACATCTTTACGGTCATTGCAGAACGAAGCGCCCCAACGGCTGAAGGCACACTTCCTAAAAAGCATTTTACCTACGACAAGGAACGTAATTGTTACGTTTGTCCTTCGGGCGAGCTCCTGCACTACGCGACAACGAACCGCAGTGGCTATAGAGAGTACCGATCGGACGCTAGCACCTGCAAGGCTTGCCCGTTAAACGAAACATGCACAACAAGTGCGAGTAAGCAGCGGACGATTCAGCGACATATATGGGAAACGTACAAAGAACAAGTCGTCCAAAACCGACAGAGCGACAATGGCCAGGCGGTATACGTCTTCCGTTGCCAGACCATAGAGCGAAGCTTCGCGGATGCCAAAGAGCTCCACGGGCTTCGCCGTTGCCGGTTCCGGGGCAAAGAGAAAACCCAGGAACAAGCATTGATGACGGCCATCGCACAGAACCTAAAGAAGATAGTACGGTACCTGGCCAGGAAGGGGGAGTGCGAACACGCCCACATAAAAGGGTATTTTTGTGAGTTATTTGACCATTTCATGATGCGTGGCCCCCTCCTTGCTGCATAAAAAGGTACTTTCTAAACAGTCTGAAAAAC
>NZ_QMFB01000075.1 GCF_003285015.1 Paenibacillus contaminans
TGATCTGGACCCTTTGTCAAGGACACTTGAAAAAAGCCTAGCATCTAGGCGGTTAACAAAAGATGGTTCCTGTATTGCACAGGAGTCATCTTTTTTAATCCCCACTGATACCGATTATTGTTGTAGTAGTGAATATAACGGTCAATCTCTTGTTGTAGTTCTCCTAATGATGAACAATTACGATGGTCAACATGGTCCTTCATGTGGCCAAAAAACGACTCCTGTGGCGCATTGTCCCAGCAATTCCCTCGTCTAGACATGGATTGCCCTAACCCTTTTTGCTTTAAAAGTTCTTGGTATTTGGGGCTTGTATAATGGCTCCCTTGATCTGAATGGATAAATGCATCCTTGTGCAGCTTTAGCCGTCGTTGCTTTACGAGAGAGTCAATCGTGTCTGTAGCAATGTCCAGTGTAAGTCGATTGGAAAGGTTGTAAGAGAGGATCTCTCCTGTTGAGGCATCTAGTACGGTCGACAAATAAGCCGTCTCTAAGCGGCCATAAGGGAGATAGGTGATGTCCGTGAGCAAGGCAAGCCCAGGAACACCTTTTCTGAAATCCCTCTCTAAGCTGTTGGGAAGCGTTCGATGTTCTTGTGTCGCCTTGGCCATGCGTTTGTAGGGATTGGGTTTTCGATGTGGACAGACGAGGTCAAACTTCTTCATAAGCCTGCGAATTCTCTTCAGGTTGTAGATCACGCCAAACTCGTTCTCAAGCGTCATCTTAATGGAACGAGAACCCTTTTTAAAGCCCTTCCTATTAAATGCTTTCTTAACCAGTTCACCAGCTTTGGCATCCGAAAGAGACCGCTCTTTACGGGTATCTGAGGCTTGTAAGTAATTATAGTAGCCCGAGCGGGATACATGAAGTAAATCGCAGAGGTAACGCGTCATACGTCCTAAACCCTGATCAACCGTCTCTTTAATCAGCTCAAATAATTTATTTTTGCTTAGATTCTTTCCGTTTACCAGCAACCTTTCTTTCGAGTCTAGCTTTTTTAACAATTCCACCTGAGACTCAAGGAGTTTAATTCTTGCTTCCTGTCTTGCGATAACTTCATCCTGCGTTAGATCACGCTTCAGTGTACGTCCAGAAGCCTCCTTACGGGAGTCGGCTAATCCAATAATCCCGTCTTCTCCATATGCTTTCTTCCACCGCTTAGCGCATGCTTTTAGACGATGGTTTCCAATAATGTTTACATCAAAACCATTGGATTCAAAGATTTCCCGAGGGGTTTTACCCGCCATGTACTGCTCGATGAATAACTGTTTAAATTCGTCAGCATAGGTTATTGCTTTCACGCTAATCTTGATCACGTATCTATTCGTTGATAATATCTTACGGTCCTGTTCGCTAAAGAAATTCTTAGACATGTTGTAATCCCCTCCGGTGCTTACTCTAGTATACAAAAAAA
>NZ_QMFB01000076.1 GCF_003285015.1 Paenibacillus contaminans
CAAACGGAACGAAGCAGGGGGCGAAAAGGCGGTGAAAGATGACCCTGAGTGGGTTTTCAGACACGCCTAGTAATAGTCGTTCATTTGTATACTTCCAATTCCGATATGGCCATCTCTATACCGGTCTGATTCGGTCCGTTCGGCGACACGGCAACGACGCGGATATACCTCGCAATTGTCGCAGCGATCGTGTTGTCGCTCGTTCCCTAAGCGAAGCCCGTTACTTGCTTGACGGTCGTAAACGTTACCCCGTCCGTCGACGTTTTGATATCGAATGCCGTAGCGTACAGGTTCGACGGCATTTTCACGACGATTCTGCCGATAGTTTGAATGAAGCCCAAATCCACTTGCAGCTGCCATACGTGTTGACCGTTCGCCAGCGCATACGTGGCGGCGTTTCCGTCAACGGCTTTTGGCGCCTCGAAGCCCGACCACATCGTTGCTGTGCTGCCATTAGCAAAATAAGCGGTTGCGGCCTGGTTGAAGGCCAAATTCTGATTCGGCGTCGGCGCGTATACTTCCAATTCCGATATGGCCATTTCGACCCCGGTTTGATTCGGACCGTGCGGCGCGACGGCAACGACTCGGACATATCTGGCATTTGTCACGGTAATCGTATTGTCGCTTGTTCCGGAAGAGAATCCCGTTACTTGCTTTACTGTTGTAAAGTTCGTCCCGTCCGTCGACGTTTTCAGATCAAATGCGGTGGCAAACAGGCTCGCAGGCATTTTCACGACAATTCTGCCGATGCTTTGAGCCGCTCCCAAATCCACTTGCAGCTGCCAAATATGCTGGCCGTTCGCCAGCGCATACGTAGACGCTTTTCCGTCAACGGCCTTTGCCGCCTCATAACCTGCAAACATAGTCGCCGTGCTGCCGTTCGAGAAATACGCGGTTGCGGTTTTGTTCAAGGCCAAATTCTGATTGGGCGCGGCTATCGGTTTGATATCTTGATAGGCCGCTTCGATTCCCGCATCGTTCATAATCGTTTGCGCTCCCGCCGGCCAGACGCCGTTCGTAACGACGGTATTGCCGGATACCGTACAGTTCGTACATGCATTGGCCATTTCCGCGGTATCCGAAACATTATTTTGAACGATGTTGTCATGAATCGACCCCGTCCACATCGATATCCATCTTCCCGTTTCTCTCACCACATTGCCCGTTATCGTAAAATAAGCGCTGCCTTCATCCGGATATATCCCCCAGCCTCCATACGAGCCGTACATATTTTGCAAATGATTCCCGCTGATTGTAGAATTCGGCTGAGCGCTTAGGGTGTAGATCCCGCCTCCGTCTCCGAGCAC
>NZ_QMFB01000077.1 GCF_003285015.1 Paenibacillus contaminans
AAAATGGAACGATGCTTTTTCATCTTCTTTTCTTTGACGTTTTGCTCATGCCATGCTTTAAACTGCGGATGATTGGCAACCAGGGACAACGTTCCCAAATAAAGATATTTACGCAACTGACGCCTGCCGCGCTTGGATATCCCTACTTGGCCCTCGTATAGGCCCGAACGGTTATCCGTTAAGTTTAACCCCGCCTGTGAAAGGAGCTGCCGGCCGTGAGCGTACTTGCCCAGATCCCCGCATCCTGCTAATAGCGCTGCGATAACGATCGTATTCAGTCCTTTGATGGTGCGAAGCAGCGTTACATGCGGTGCCTGTTCGAGAAGAACTTCAAGTTCTTGTTCCATTTCCTTGAGTCTTTGGCTGTGCCTTTCATACTCTTCAACAAGCCGTTTCAGCTCGTTTCGTGCCTCTTGGACGCCTAGTGTACGACCGATGGAATGGCGGGCGGCAGCAAGAAGCCTGGCAGCGCTCTCTAGGCCCGTTTTCCCGCCGGCGCGCTTCATTCCGCCTTTTTCTTTCCACGCTGTAATGATCTCGTGCGACGTAAGTTGTTTGAGATCCTCAGGCAGCGGGAACGCCTTGAGCGTAGCGATAGACCGTACAATCTCCCAGTCTGGAAACACCCGCTGGTACTCAGGGAAGTATAGATCTAAGCAGCGCAGAAGCCGGCCCTTCAGACTTGTGAATTGCTTGACCCAATACTCACGGTCATTCATCACGATACGAATCCGCTGATAGATCTCGGTGTTTGGATCGTAAGCAGAGTAAAACCCGCGGCTTACGCAATCTGCGATGACGAGCGAGTCTTTGATGTCGTTTTTAGACTGACTGTTGTCTCGATTTTCTTTATTACGCTTAACCGTCAGTGGATTCACGAGAACCACTTCTGTACGTTGACCGGCCAACCAGCCGGCCAAGTTCAGCCAGTAGTGCCCAGTCGGTTCCAGGCCGATCATAACCGATGAAAAGCTGTTCTGATGCTGCAAAGTCTGCATCCAGCGCATGAGCTTCTTCAAGCCCTCTTCACTATTCTGGAAGGTGAGGGGTCGACCGATCTCCATTCCCCGATAATTTACAGCAGAGGCTACGTGTTGTTCCTTCGCAATGTCGATACCGATAAGAAGATGTTGGGTCGAAATATGTGCGATACGTTGATTTTGTGCTTCCCGTTGTTTAAACTTCATAGTAGAGCATCCTCCTGATATGGATCATGTTAGTCACAGCCACGTGACATGATCTACTATACAGAGGGTGCTCGTACTATTCAAAGCCGAAATCTTAGCACCTACAGGAATGCTA
>NZ_QMFB01000078.1 GCF_003285015.1 Paenibacillus contaminans
TGGTCAAGACCCTTATTTGTGGACACTGTAAAAAGCCCTAGGCAACAAGCTGGCGTCGGTACTCAACCGGCGTCAGCTTGTTTAATTTTCTCTGCGCGCGTTCCTCGTTATAAAAGCGGATGTATTCCTCAATTCGCCTTTGTGCTTCCTCGATACTTCGGATATCATAGGGATAGAGGGCTTCTACTTTCAAATGTGAAAAGAAGCTTTCTATTGAGGCATTGTCATAACAATTGCCTCGTCGAGACATGCTGATTTGGGCGCCAACCTTTGGCAGCATGCCGTGGTATGCATGGGACGTGTACTGGCTTCCCTGATCGCTGTGAACGATCAGTCCAGTCACGTCTTTATGCGTTTCAAATGCTTGTCTAAACGTTTCTAAAACAAGTGGATTATCGTTACGCTTGCTCAAATGGTAGGCCACGATTTCACCGTTCCAAAGATCCTTTACGGCGGATAAGTAAATCCGATCGTCAAATATACGATATTGTGTAACATCGGTAACCCATTTTTGATTGGGGCCATCGGCCTTGAAGTTCCGTTGTAGCAGATTCTCAGCTATTCTCCCATCCGATACAGCTGCTTCATAACTTGTTCGGTAGACATACTTTCGACGGATGATTGCCTGGATTCCTAGCTCCTGCATGAGGCGTAGAACCTTCTTGTGATTCACGACAAGACCATATTGGCGATACAATTCATCTTGAATGCGACGATACCCGACAGTCTTGTTGCGTTGCTCATAGATGGCCAGGATCTTGCGCTTTAGTTCACCGTCGGCATCTTCAGCAGTACGTTTCAAATAAGCATAGTAACCGCTTCTGCTTATCCCCAAATATGCACATAGCGCCTTAACGTTTTGTTTTTCCTTTAGTGCATCGACGACGTGGTGTCTGTCCTGCAACCCTCCCGATTCAAGATTTGTAACCACTTTTTTAGGACGTCTACCTCAAACTGAAGCCGTCGAATTTGGCGCTCCTGTTCTGTCTCAATCCTAGAGGGATTCCCCCGCATATCTTTGAATCCTGTAATCCCGCATTCTCGATACCTCCTCATCCACCTTTTCACACGGTCCTTATCGTGTATGCCCAAATGTTCCGTGATCTTTCGGTAACTCCATCCATCCTCAATATGAAGCCGAATGGCTTCTACTTTTAACGACTCTGGATAATGCTTAAACTTCTGTCCTTTAATCGCCATAAAAATGCACCCCTTAGATTCATCGGATTAACCTAGGGGGTTTTCCAATGTCTATTCTAAGGGGTGCACTTCA
>NZ_QMFB01000008.1 GCF_003285015.1 Paenibacillus contaminans
GTTGAGTACCGACGCCAGCTTGTTGCCTAGGGCTTTTTACAGTGTCCACAAATAAGGGTCTTGACCACATCGATCATCCGGGCGTTTTTTGTTGTCTGGGAAATGTGAATATTTTGTACACATTTCTAAAAATAGACGTCTATAACGGGCCATATCGCAACTTTATAATGGGAAACAAGTGAAAGCGCTTCATGGAAATGGTCGCTCTCAGGAGGAGGGAATAATGCAAACGGATATGCAAAGCGTGAATGTACCTGAGGAACGACGTGCTTGGGAAGGCGGCAAAAAGCCGGTCTGGAAATCGATGTACAGGCATCGTTGGTTGTATTTGCTTATGTTTCCCGGTCTGCTCTACTACTTGATCTATCATTATGTGCCGATGGCGGGTCTGGTTATCGCATTCAAAGACTATAACCTGATGGACGGCATTTGGGGCAGTCCGTGGGTCGGACTAGACAATTTCAGGGAAGTATTCAGTTCGCCGGATTTTCCGCAGCTGCTGCGGAACACGTTTATCATCAGCATCTACCGGATTTTATTCAACATGGTTCCGGATGTGATGCTGGCGCTTATTTTGAACGAAATCCGCGTGATGTGGTTCAAGAAGCTCGTACAAACGATTACGTACGGCCCTTACTTTTTGTCGTGGATTATCGTTTACGGGTTGGTGTTCTCGTTTTTTGCGCCCGGCAACGGACTGATCAGCGTCTTCTTCCGCGATATGGGCTGGGGAGACATCGACGTGCTGACGCAATCCGCCGCTTTTAGGCCGATGCTGGTCATCACCGATATTTGGAAAAACACGGGTTACGGTGCCATCATTTACTTGGCTGCAATCGCTTCGATCAACCAGGAGCTGTACGAGGCTGCAGTCGTGGACGGCGCAGGCCGCTGGAGACAGCTGTGGCATATTACGCTGCCGGGCATTCGCGAAGTGTTCGTGCTGCTGCTCATCCTGCGCATCGGTCATATTTTGGATGCCGGCTTCGATCAGGTCTATATTTTCTTGAATGCGAGAGTATATGACGTCGGCGATATTTTGGATACTTGGATATTCAGGCGGGGCATCGAGCAGATGGAGTTCAGCATTCCGGCCACCGTCGGGGTGTTCAAGTCGGTCATCGGATTTATTCTAGTCATCGCCGCCAACAAGATCGCCAAGAAGGTCGGCGGATCGGGCGTATGGTAGCAGCAAGTTAAACTTGAGGAGGACAGTACGATGTCGTTTGCCATACACAAAACGAAAGCGGACCGGGTCGTGGATGCCGTTTTATATGTAAGCATGGCGTTATTTTGTCTCGCGACCTTATTTCCCCTTTACTTTGTGTTCATTATGTCGGTAACCCCTTTTACGGAAGTGATGCGCAACGGCGGCTTCGTCATTTGGCCGGGCAAATTGACCTTTGAAGCCTTCGAAACCATCTTCGGCAGCAAGGTCGTGCCCCGGGCGCTGCAAGTATCGGTGTTCGTCACGATCGTCGGCACTGCGCTAAACTTGCTCATTACGATGTTTCTTGCGTATCCGCTGTCCAAAAAGTCTTTGCCGGGCCGTCACGCGATACTGCTCGCGTTAGTATTTACGATGCTGTTTTCCGGCGGGCTGATTCCGACTTACTTGACGGTACGGGCGACCGGTCTCATGAACACGTTATGGGCGCTCATTATTCCGGGGCTGGTCTCCACGTTTAATGTGCTCATTATGAAAACATATTTTGAAAGCTTGCCGGCGGAGGTTGAAGAAGCCGCCAAGGTGGACGGCTGCGGCGACTTAAGGACCTTGTTCCGGATCGTTATGCCGCTGTCGATGCCGATCATCGCGACTTTGGGGTTATTTTACGGAGTGGGCCATTGGAACGCGTACTTCGGAGGGATTATGTACTTGACGGACAGCTCGCTGTATCCGATCCAGGTCGTGCTAAGGAATATGATTCAATCGCCGAGCGTCAGCCAGGAGTTAGGGGTTTTGCAAACGACGGTGCAGCAGCTGCCTCCGGAAACGATCAAAATGGCAACCGTCGTCGTAGCCGTGGCGCCGATTCTCGCGGTTTATCCGTTCCTGCAAAAATATTTCGTCAAAGGCATGATGATCGGCGCCATCAAGGGCTGAATGCAGCGTATGCGGCCGGCATGAAGCGTTGTACGACCTGCCGAAAGCAACGCAGCGCGTACATTTACACGCTTGAAGGAGGTGAGGGCGCGCACGAAAAGACCGCTGAAGCACGGTAACGATTGGCATAGGTTTTGCGGGTTTATCGGAAGCATATCGCGGAAGCGGTTCTAAACCTGCGATAAACCGGCGTTTATGATGCCGATAGGTGTTCATTCTTGTTTACCTGAGTTACGATAATGAGAGGGAGGTCATCCATATGAAAATGTTTCCTAAAGCAGCCGTTCTGCTCGTCTCCTCCGCCTTACTGGCCAGCGCATGCGGGAAAGCGGAGAACGGAGCATCGCCTTCGCCGTCGTCTGCGAACGGCAACGCTTCTCCAAGCCCGGCTGCTGCCGAGAAGAAGGAAAAGCTGGAATTGAAATGGATGGTGCAAGCGCCGAACGGCGTCTCGCTGCCGTCAGCGGACAAGGATTTCGTCAAAAAGGCGATCGATGAGAAATTCAACGTCGACTTGAAAATCGAGTTTATGCAGGACGGACAAGACTACCGCAATAAATTGAATATGAAAATCAGCTCCGGCGATATTCCGGACATGTTTATCGCCAGCGGGACCGATTCGCTCAAATATGCCCAAGATAAAGTGCTGATCGATATTTCCGGCGTCGTGACGCCGCAAACGATGCCGAATTATTTTAAATATTGGATTGCCGAGGACGTGCTGAAACGATATCAAGTGCTCGACATGAATGTGCGGGCGCCGAAGCCTTTCGCCAAAAAGCAATATTACAGCTACTATGTCCGCAAGGACTGGCTCGACAAGCTCGGCTTAAAAATGCCTGAAACTTACGACGATATGATTACCGTCATGAAAGCGTTCGTCGAGAAGGACCCGGACGGCAACGGCAAGAACGATACGTACGGCATGACGGCCGGAGGCAACGGCGCCAATGTGGTGCGGGATTTCCCGGAATTTTTCAAGAACGGCATTATTGCCGGATTTTACTTGGATAACGGACAATTTATCGACTCCGGAACCGATATTCGGATGGGCCAAGCTCTGGACGATCTGAAAAAATCGATGGATATGAAGCTGTACGATCCGAACTGGTTTTTGAATAAAGGTGACCAAGTGGAAAATGCGATCGTGCAAGGCAAAGTGGGCATTTTCTTGGGCACTACCCGCGAAGCGGCGCTGGACAATTATGCCGTCAGCTATCAGAAGAAAACGAAGGATGTTACGGGCGATCAGAAAGCCGATTGGCAGCCGTTCCACCCTTGGGCCAATTCGGGCGTGTTTACGGAGCCGCTTCCCGGCTATCCGTTTCTGTTCAGCGTGAAGACGCCGGAGGCGAAAGTGAAGCGGTCCACGGAAATTTTGGATTGGCTTTCGGGAGAAGAGGGCTTCCTGCTGACGCATTACGGGTTAGAAGGCGTACATTACAAAAAAAGCGGCAATAAAATCGAGCTGATTCCGGATGCGATCAAGAAGGATATCGCCGATAACGGAAATTTCCTGGATATTTACGGCTTCTTCACGCCGGCGGAACCGCAATCCCTCGGGCTTGAGGTGGTCGATCCGCGGGAGACGGACCGCGACCGCGCGATTCTCGCCAAAATCTCCAGCTATAAATATTTGCCGTCGATCGGCACGAGCGTTTCGGTCAAGGAAGGAATGGATCTCGCCTCGGTGCGCAAGCAAATGAACTTGTACCAATCGAAAATTTTGTTCGAGGAGAAGGATGCGTCGAGCTGGCCGAAATACCGAGAAGAGCTTATGAACAAGTACGGCGGCAAGCAAATTTTCGAATACTATGCGGAGCAAATCACCAAAGCGCATGGCAAGACTTTTACCTTTAAGGCGGACAATTAATTGAAACAAGTTGGAAGGCCCGGTTAGCGCCGGGCTTTTTCGGAATGAGAAAACCGCTTGCTGATTTCTCGCTGGAGCCGCGCTCGGCAGGACATGGCTGTATGGCCGCTGTAAGCGGGCGTTTTCGGACTGCAGGCAAGGGAAGAAAGCCGAACCCGATTCCAATTGGGTTACATCGGACTGCAGCGCATGAAAGCGGGAAGCGAGGCAGCTTGAGCTACAATTATTTAAGCCTGCACAAGGGCGTGCATGTTAAAATGGCTGAGACGCGCGGCATACAGCGCGGATAGAAACGGGGGGAGCAAGGTGGGGCGGATCAAGACCATGTTTACCGGCATCGGCACGAAAGTGTTTCTGATATCCTTCCTGTCGGTTCTATGCGCGCTTTTTATAATCGGCTTTATCGCTTACCGGAATATTTACGTGATGATCAAGGAAAATCAGGTCAAAACGCTGCAAGCCTCCTACATTCAGGTAGAGGAATATTTGAAGGCGTATATGAAAAATATTCAGACCCAGCTGCTTTTTCTCGCCAATGCGGAGATTTATAACAAGCTGTCCGAAGAGGATTATACGCGGACGCTGGAAAATATGATGACGATTAATTCCGAAGAGATTCATTTCTTCTATGTCATCGAGAATGGCAAGCTGCTGGCAAGCGTGCCGTACGGCTTCAAATATTTCGTCTCCCCGGAATGGCTGGCCGAAGTCAGTGAGGAAACCGAGCTAAGCGGATTTTGGTGGAGCAAGCCCCATGATTCCGGACAAGGACAAACGGTTACGGTTGCCAAAAGCTTTCAAAACCCGGTCAGCGGCCAAACGCTCGTTGTTGCTCTGGATATCAATGTCGCGAACCTTGTGAGATCGATGGCTTCGAAGGAGAAGGAGAGCAGCATTTTCCTCTATACCCGGGACGGCGATTTTATTGCTACTAGCAGGGAGCCGAAGCTATACGACGAATTTCAATATTTGGACCGTATGAAGGAGCAGCTGCGTCATCTGACGATAAGCGGCGGCAGCGAATTTGAAACCGTTTCCGCTCCGGAAGGTACCTGGAAAGTGCTCAAACGAGAAAATAACCGGTGGGAATGGGTCGTGTTTGCGGTTATTAACGAATCGGAAGCCTACCCTCTACTGACGATTATAAATCGGCAAATTACTTTGATCATGGTCGTATGGGTGATCATTTCACTTATCATTTCGTATAGGCTGGCCTCCTATATCAAAAATCCGATACATCGCATCACAAGGCAGATGAAGCTTGGAGCGATGGGGAATTTGGATGCCCGCATCGAGCTGCGGCGGAATGATGAATTCGCTTCGATCGCCAACAATTTCAATAAAATGATGAGCAACATCAAGGAGCTTTTTGAAAATTTAAAGCAGGCGGAGAAGCGGAAGAGGTACCAGGAACTGAAGACGCTGCAATCGCAAATTCACCCGCATTTTTTGTACAATACGCTGAGCTCCTTCTATTTGCTGTGCGAAACGGACCGGATCAAGGAGCTCGGCCCGATGATTCATTCCTTGATGGGGCTGCTTCATTATTCGATCGATAAAGTCGGCGATATCGTGTCATTGGAGGAAGAGCTGCGGCAGGTCGGCCATTATGTCGATCTGATGAAGCTGAGATTCGGCGATGTTTTCGATATCGATATCGTCGTGCCGGAACATTCGCTGTTTGTGCCGCTGCCGAAGCTCACCTTGATTACGCTGATCGAGAACAGTATTTTTTACGGGCTTGGCCTGACGGAGCAGCGCAATCACATTATTATCGCCGCAGACATGGCAAACAGCGGGGGAATCACGATCGAGGTTTCCGATACGGGGCCGGGCATCGATCCCGCCAAATTGCAGGATTTACTCACGCAAAGAAGCGAAGGCGGCGGCACGTTCCAAGGCTTGAACAATCTGGGCATCCGCAATATTCATGAACGGATTCAGCTGTATTTTGGCGAGAGCTACGGACTTCATCTCGAGAATGAGCCGGGGCAAGGGCTGCTCGTGCAGATCAGGCTGCCGGTTGCCCTCGGGAAGCCGAGGGATTCCCTGTAAGAGCCCACGCCTGGCATGCGGCGACCGGCAGCTGTCAGGCAGCGAAATGTCTCGAGCTGGGAGCAACGCGCGGCGGTGCGGAAGAAGCGAACTCCATTCATAAATATCGATCGCAATAAAAGACTGAATGATCTTTATCGTTCGGGGGGGAGCAGAATGCAGAAGCTGAAGGTGCTTATCGTGGATGACGAGCAGCTGATCAGAGAGCGTTTTTCCGTAAGAATCCCATGGGATAAGGCGGGGTTTCAATTGATCGGGGCTGCGGTGAACGGCAGGCAGGCGATCGAAATGATGGAGCAGGAGCTGCCGGATCTTCTGCTTACGGATATTACGATGCCCGTGATGGACGGGCTTGCTCTCGCGGAGTATGTGCGCGGCAGGTGGCCGAAGGTGCGTGTCGTGTTTTTGACGGCTTACAGCGAATTCGCCTACGCCCAGAAAGCGATCATGCTCGGAGCGAAAGGATATTTGCTGAAAGCGACGCAATCGAGCGAGCAAATTTTGGAGACATGCCGCACGATAGCCGAGGACATTTCCCGCGAGCTGGAGGCGGAGGAGAAGCTGACGATTCACGAGAAACGAAGATCGGAGGAGGAGTGGGAGGTAAAAAGGCAGCTGATGGAGGACGTCATCGCAGGGGATGCGCTCAACGGCACGACCGACGATCAAATTGCAGCCAACACGCTCCAGCAGCAGATCTTGACGGTGTCGGGCGGTCCGGGCAGCAATTTCGCGCTGTTTTCGCTTGGCTGGGATTGGCATGAAGCGGCGCAAAATAAACGAATAACCGCTGCCGAAATGAACAAGCAGCAGCGGGAAGCCGGCCGGGAGATCGAGAAGCTGCTTGCCGGAGGCGGCGGAGAGAAGGAACCGTTCGGTTTTTGCGTATATCCTTACCGCACGAACAGGCTGCTTGTATTGCTGCATGCTCCTTATTCATATGGGGTCTCGTCGTTTCAGGCGAAGCTTCATTTTTGGTCAAGCCGGTGTCTCGGCGTCTTGAAGGAGATCGTACAGGCCGGCTGCTTCTTATTTGCCGACTCGATCGTCGCTTCGCCGGAGCTGACGCTGCCGATGTTCCGGAGCAGCCAGGAGAAGCTGGCCGCTTATTTCTATAAGCAAACCGCGTTTGTTACCGCTAACGACACGATCGTTTACCAAGACTGGTCCCTGCTGTATCAGGCGGAGCTGGTGGCTCTTGCGGCCAGGGCGTTCCACGGCGGCAATGTCGAGGATTTGAAAAAGGCGGCGACGGAGCTGACGACTATGCGCCAGCCGCCCTTTTCCCCGCTCAAGCTGAAGCATGCGGCAAGAACGATTATGGAAACCGGGCCTTGGACGGATTCCGGCAGGAAGCATTCGCTCTTGTCGAAGCTTCAATGGCTCGAAACATGGTCCGATTACTGCGATTGGTGGCGGGAAGCGATTTTGCAGCTGGAGTCGTCCGGCATCGTCCGGGAGCATATGACCGTGCGCAAAGAAGTTCAGCAAATGTGCCGGATCATCCACGAGCAGTATGACCGGGATTTGCTCATAACGGATCTTGCCGCCGCCGTCGAAATGAACGCCGCCTATGCCGGCCAATTGTTCAAGCAGGAAACCGGCGAATACGTTACCGACTATTTAAACCGCGTGCGGATGAAAAAAGCGAAGGAGCTGCTGGACCAAACCGACATGAAAGTATACGAGGTGTCCCATGCGGTCGGCATATCCGGGTACCGGTACTTTTGCAAATTATTCAAAGAGATTATCGGGTCGACGCCGACCGATTATAAAAATAAAAGCCGATAAACGCGTACCCTCCGGCCTGTAAGGGGCGAGTGGCGGATGGTTGACATTTTATTGGGATTGGTGTAAAAATGAACTTATCCGAATGAATCGCATAAATTCATTGACGAGAACGAGTACGCTAACACCCTTGTTCCCCAGAGAGTCGGCCCCGCGCTGAAAGCCGACGTTCGAGAGTTAGCCGAATATCCTCTCCGAGAAGGAAAGCTGAAGCAAGCGAGTAAGCTGACCCGGGAGCCCGCCGTTACAAGGGACGCGTATGATGGTGCGCAGATCGAGGTGCCGCAGGATCGCTTAAACAGTGATCGTTGCGGAACAAGGGTGGTATCGCGAGAGACAATCTCGTCCCTTACGGGGCGGGATTTTTTTGTATTTATTGACTTGAAGAAAGGGTGTCAAGCATGCAAAAGGTTGATGTCAAAGAGAAAGCAAGAACGCGCGAGCTTCGCGTATTGGAGCAGTGGAAGCGGGACGGTACGTTCAAGAGGTCGATCGACAACCGCGAAGGCAAGCCGAATTTCGTCTTTTACGAAGGGCCGCCGACGGCAAACGGCAAACCGCATATCGGGCATGTGCTCGGCCGCGTCATCAAGGATTTCATCGGGCGTTACAAAACAATGTCCGGCTACCGCGTCGTCCGCAAAGCCGGATGGGATACGCACGGCCTCCCGGTCGAGCTCGGCGTGGAGAAGCAGCTCGGCATCTCGGGCAAGCAGGAGATCGAGAAGTACGGCATCGCCGAGTTCGTCGAGAAGTGCAAAGGCAGCGTATTCGAGTATGAGAAGCAGTGGCGGGAGCTGACCGAAGGGATCGGCTACTGGACGGATATGGATCGTCCGTACGTAACCCTTACGAACGATTATATCGAGAGCGTGTGGCATATTTTATCGGAAATTCACGGCAAGGGCTTGCTGTACAAGGGCCATCGCGTCAGCCCGTATTGTCCGGATTGCCAGACGACGCTCAGCTCGCACGAGGTGGCGCAAGGCTACGAAGACGTGAAGGATTTGAGCGCGACCGTCAAGTTCAGAAGCAAGAGCGGGAACGAAACGTTCCTTGCCTGGACGACGACGCCATGGACGCTGCCGGCGAACGTTGCGCTCGCGATGAACAAAAACATCGATTACGTCAAAGTGAAGCAGGACGGCGAAGTGTACGTCGTAGCCCAAAATCTTGCGGAGAAGCTGTTCAAGGACGGCTATGAAGTTTTATCGACACATAAAGGCGCCGAATTCGTAGGTACGCCGTATGAGCCTCCGTTTAACTATCTTAGCGTAAACAAAGGTTTTGTCGTCGTCGATGCGGACTACGTCAGCGATTCGAGCGGAACCGGTATCGTCCATATCGCCCCTGCGCACGGGGAGGACGACTATCGGACGACCCGCCAGCATGATATCGATTTCGTGAACGTCGTGAATTCGGCCGGACGCTACACGGATCAAATTGCGGAGTTCGCAGGCCGGTTCGTCAAAGATTGCGATGTCGATATCGTCAAAAGCTTGTCGGAGCGCGGTCTCCTCTTTGCGAAGGAACGTTACGAGCACAGCTACCCGTTCTGCTGGCGCTGCAAATCTCCTCTGCTG
The DNA here is from genome assembly GCF_003285015.1 of Paenibacillus contaminans. Taxonomy (GTDB): domain Bacteria; phylum Bacillota; class Bacilli; order Paenibacillales; family NBRC-103111; genus Paenibacillus_V; species Paenibacillus_V contaminans. The sequence goes on from NZ_QMFB01000008.1 coordinate 9,407, forward strand.
TATTATGCGATGGAGAGCTGGTTCATCAAGACGACGGCAGTCAAGGAGCAGCTGATTGAGAATAACAGCAAGATCGACTGGTACCCTTCCCATATCCGCGAAGGGCGCTTCGGCAAGTTTCTCGAGGAGCTCGTCGACTGGAACATCAGCCGGAACCGCTACTGGGGCACGCCGCTTAACGTTTGGCTGTGCCGGGACTGCGGCTGCGAATATGCGCCGGGCAGCTTTAAGGCCTTGCAGGAGAAGGCGGCTCAGCCGATCGACGAAAGCCTGGAGCTGCATAAGCCTTACGTCGACGACGTGAAGCTGCGCTGCTCTTGCGGCGGTACGATGGATCGGACGCCGGAGGTCATCGACGTCTGGTTCGACAGCGGCTCGATGCCGTTCGCGCAGTATCATCATCCGTTCGGCGACGAGAAGCTATTCCAGGAGCAATATCCGGCGGATATGATCTGCGAAGGCATCGACCAAACGCGCGGCTGGTTTTTCAGCCTGTTGGCCGTTTCCACGCTGTATAACGGAAAGTCGCCGTATAAAGCCGTTATTTCGACCGGACACGTGCTGGACGAGAACGGGCAGAAAATGTCCAAAAGCAAAGGCAACGTCATCGATCCGTGGGAAATCATCGACGAATTCGGCACGGATGCGTTCCGCTGGGCGCTCCTGGCCGACAGCGCGCCGTGGAACAGCAAGCGGTTCTCGAAGCAGATCGTGGCCGAAGCCAAATCGAAAGTGATCGATACGATCAACAATACGCATGCTTTCTATGCGCTGTATGCGACGATCGACGGGTACAAGCCGGAGGAGCATCCGGCGCAGGCGTCCGAGAACGAGCTGGACCGCTGGATTTTGTCGAGGCTGAACAGCACGCTGCTGCAGGTCCGCAAAGGACTTGAAGCCTACGACTTCCTCAATCCGGCGAAGCAAATGGAAGCGTTCGTCGACGAGCTCAGCAACTGGTATATCCGCCGTTCCCGCGACCGTTTCTGGGGCAGCGAAATGACGCCGGATAAAGTGTCCGCGTACCAAACGCTGCGCGAGGTACTGCTGACCCTTTCCCGGATGATCGCGCCATATGCGCCGCTTATCGCCGAGGATATGTACGGCAACCTCGGCGGCGATGACAGCGTGCATCTTGCGGACTATCCGCAGGCGAACGAGTCGGCGATCGACGCGGCGCTCGAGAACGACATGGAAACGGCGCGGCAAATCGTCGAGCTGGCGCGGAACGTGCGGAACGATACCGGCATCAAGACGCGCCAGCCGCTGTCCGAGCTGCTCGTATCGCTCGACCGCAGCTTTAGCCTGAGCCGGTTCGAGGACATTATCAAAGACGAGATCAACGTCAAAGAGATCCGTCTGGTGCATGGCGACAGCGGGTTCGTCGACTTTAGCCTGAAGCTGAACCTGAAGGTCGCAGGCAAAAAATACGGCAAATTCGTCGGGCCGCTGCAAAACCGGTTGAAGCAGCTTTCCGCAGCCGAAGCGAAAGAGATTGTCGATCGCGGAACGTTCGAGGCGACGGTCGACGGAGAAGCGCTGCAGGTTACGCTTGAGGAGCTGCTTGTCGAGAAGCAGGCGAAGGAAGGCTTTGCATCCGCAGCCGGCTATCAAACTACGGTCGCTTTGAACACGGCGATTACGGTGGAGCTGGAGCAGGAAGGGTTTGTCCGCGAAGTGGTGCGTGCGGTTCAGGATTACCGCAAGAAGCTCGAGCTTCCGATCGAGAAGCGGGTAAACCTGGTTCTCGATGCGGATGAGCGGCTGCAGACGGCACTGGAGCGTTTCGATCACGTGCTTCGCGAGAACGTGCTGCTGACGAGCGTCCGGTTCGGGAAAGAAGCGGGGATGGAATACGTTTCGTTCGGAGACAACTCGATCGGGTTGTTGATCGAGTAGCGATTTCTCTTAGGAGTAAGGCGGGGTGCAGGCGAATTCGCCTGCACCCCGCTGCGTTTTCATAAAGCATCAAGTCTTGCAGGATGGATTGGCCAAGGCGACCGACTGTTATGGAATCCGTGCACCAAGCTGGATCGAGTTCGAATACCTGCGTGTGGACAAGAGGTGGGAAGCGGTGCTGACGAGCGCTAACTGGAAAACATACAGCTATTTTCGCCTGAAAGGCGAAAAAAAGGCATTTAACTGGAAAAACTACAGGTAATTCTCGGCGTTTCTTCGTATTTGGGTAGATTTCGAAATAATTAGCTGTAGGTTTTCCATTAAGATCTACAAATCAAGGAATATTCCGAAAATTAGCTGCATGTTTTCCAGTTAGCGCAGCATTGACCGAGCACTAGCGAAGAAATCTCGCTCCTCATAGATATCTTCACTATTTTTGAGGTGAGATTTCGTCTCAGCAGCTTGTAATGATAGCTAAAATCAATTTAGCAAAATAGAACTCTCCGGAACCATGTATAATAACATTTAAAGACACAGAGAGCAGGTGGGAACCGGATGATCGATTTGTTGATCTTGATGATTGAGCGGGTCGGGATATTGTTGATCGTCGTGTTCCTGCTCTCCCGATTGAGATCGTTCCGCCAAATTATCAATAACGAGCACGGCCTGAAGGAAAAGCTGCTGCTGATCGCCGTATTCGGCATGTTCGGCATTATAAGCAACTATACGGGAATCGAGATCCACTCGGGTGTCATTACATCCGTAGGCTGGCAAACCGAAGTGGATTACGACAACGCAATCGCCAATACGAGAGTATTGGGAGTAGCGCTCGGCGGCATGCTCGGCGGCCCGCTCGTAGGACTCGGCTGCGGGCTGATCGCCGGCGTGCACCGGATGACGCTTGGCGGCTACACGGCATACGCATGCGGCTTCTCTACCATATTGGCCGGACTCGTCACAGGCATGATCGGTATGCATTTGCGCAAAAAAGAAAAAGCGACGCCATGGCGGGCGGTAGCGATCGGCCTTATTATGGAATGCTTCCAGATGGTCATCATCCTTGCGGCCGCCAGACCGTTCGAAGCCGCCTTGGAGCTGGTCAAGCTGATCAGCATTCCGATGATTATGATCAACGGCTTCGGCATGCTGCTGATTATGCTTATTATCCAATCGATTTTGCAGGAGGAGGAGCGGACACGCGCTTTGCAAACGCATAAAGCGCTTTATATCGCCGACCAGACGCTGCCTTTTTTCCGGCAGGGCTTGAATGTCCGCTCCTGCCGGGAAGTGGCGGAGATCATTCTGAAAGGGACGAATGCGGACGCGATTTCGATTACGAACGAGGACCAAGTATTGGCGCATGTCGGCGCGGGCGCCGATCATCATATTCCGCTGCAAAGCATTTCAACCCAATTAACCAAGCATGTTATGGAACAAGGGCGCATATTGATGGCTTCGTCAAGGGATGAAATCCAATGCGATCAGCGCAATTGCCCGCTGCAGGCGGCGATCGTGCTGCCTCTTAAGGTTCACGGCAGGACGGCGGGAACGCTTAAGCTATATTTTACCGATCCGAGCCGGATGAACCGGGTAGAGCAGGAGCTTGCCGAAGGGCTCGGCAAATTGTTTTCCACGCAATTGGAGCTGGCGGACGCCGAGCTGCAGAGCAAGCTGCTGAAGGATGCGGAAATTAAGGCGCTTCAAGCTCAGGTGCATCCTCATTTTTTGTTTAACGCGATCAATACGATTTCCGTCCTGTGCCGCACCGATCCGGAAAAAGCAAGGGAGCTGCTGCTGCGGCTAAGCGTCTTTTTTCGCAGCAATTTGCAGGGCGCCCGTCAAATGCTCATTCCGCTTCACAAGGAGCTGGAGCATGTGGAAGCGTATCTGTCGCTTGAGCAGGCACGTTTTCCCGATAAATTTACGGTAAAGCTGGACATCGATCCGTCACTCGAGCAGGTGCTTATTCCGCCCTTTACGCTGCAGCCGCTTGTGGAGAACGCAATCCGCCATGCTTTTCCCAAACGCGCTTATAAACACGGACAAGTTTCCATCCGGGCGTACCGGGAAAATGACCGCATGGTGCTCATCACCGAGGATAACGGCAAGGGCATACCGGTCGATTTGCTTGGCATACTAGGGAAACAGACGGTCAGCTCGGCGGAAGGCACGGGCACGGCGCTCCATAACATCCATATGCGGATCGGGGAAATTTACGGCGGAGAAGCGGATTTTCGCATCGAAAGCGAGCGGGACGAAGGAACGAAAGTAATCATTATGGTGCCTGTTCATCATAATATGGAGGGGGAACCGTATTTTGAAGGCGTATATAGTAGATGACGAGCCGCTTGCCAGAGATGAGCTGGCCCATATTCTTCGCCGCAGCAAAAAAGTCGAAATTGCGGGGGAAGCCGATTGCATGGAAGATGCGCTTCAAGACATCGTGCGGCTGAAGCCGGAGGTTGTTTTTCTGGACATTCAGCTGGCCGAGGACAGCGGCTTGGATATCGCGCGCCGGCTGCTGGAGCTGGAGCATAGGCCGGAGATCGTGTTCGCAACCGCCTACGACGAGTATGCGCTGAAGGCGTTCGAGCTAAATGCGATGGACTACATTCTTAAGCCTTTCGACGAGAAAAGGATTCATCAAACGGTAGAGAAGCTGCTTCGTATCCAGCAAAATCGCGAAGGGGCTCCTTCACTCAGCTTCGACAAGCCGGCTCCCAAGGAACGGACCGATAAGCTGGCGGTTATGGTCGAAGACCGAATAATGCTCGTGCAGGTCGGCAAAATCATTTATATCAGCTCCATGGAAGGCAAAACGGTCATTGCGACCGACGATCGGAAGTATACCCTGAACGAGACGCTTGTCACCATCGAGCAAAAGCTGCAAAACACGCCGATCGTTCGCGTGCATCGCGCATTTCTCGTTAATCTGGATGCCATTGTCGAGATCGAGCCTTGGTTCCATTCCACTTGCAATCTGGTGATGAAAGACGGCTCCAAGGTACCCGTCAGCCGAACCTACTTGAAGGAGCTGAAGCAGCAAATCGGTTTTTAAAGACGAGGTTTGACCGCCGACGTGTGACCGAGCACCGCGTGCCGCGATGGCAACGCGCGCCGGGAGGCGCACGCGGTGCGGAAAAAGTCCGCTGATTATTATCTTTCCCGGTAAACGCCTGCGTTAAAGGCGAAAGCAGCCATTTATCCTCGAAATGCATTCCAAGCCTTTGTTTTTGCGATTCATGACCCGACCTTTGCGCTTTGTCCTGAAAACGCTATATTTAACTTTTCATTTAGTATGATGGAGCTACACAAGGACAAAAGGTTACAGGGAGGTCATCAAGCATGAATGCGATTACAATCGTAATAGGCTCCATATGTATTTTGATGATTGCTTACAGAATTTACGGGACGTTTATGGCGGCGAAAGTGATGAAGCTGAACGATACGATTCCGACTCCGGCGCATACGTTAAACGACGGAAAAGATTATGTGCCGACGAACAAATGGGTCACCTTCGGCCATCACTTTGCGGCCATTGCGGCTGCAGGACCGCTTGTCGGTCCGATACTCGCGGCGCAATTCGGCTATTTGCCCGGCTTGCTGTGGCTGTTGATCGGAGCCGTAATCGGCGGAGCGGTCCATGATGCCGTCGTGCTGTTCGCATCGATGCGCAAAAAAGGCAAATCCCTCTCCGAAGTGGCCAAAGAGGAGCTCGGACCGGTGGCAGGCTTTTGTACCGGACTTGCGATGCTGTTTATCATTACGATTACGATGGCCGGTTTGTCCATGGTTGTTCTGCACGCTTTGGAGAACAACCCGTGGGGCACGTTCGCCGTAGGCATTACGATTCCGATCGCGATGGGCGTAGGCCTTCTCTATAAGAAAACAGGCAATTTGAAAATGGCTTCCACGATCGGCTTTATCCTTCTTATGATCGGCGTATTCGTAGGGCCGTCGATTCAAGGCACCGTTATCGGCGATTGGCTGACGCTCGAATCGAAGACGCTTGCGATTATTTTACCGATCTACGCCTTCTTCGCGGCGGCGCTGCCTGTTTGGCTCCTGCTTGCGCCTCGCGACTATTTGAGCAGCTTTATGAAAATCGGTGTATTCATCGCCTTGATCATCGGTGTTTTCATTATCAATCCGAGCATTCCGTTTCCGGCCTTCACGGAGTTCGTGAGCGGCGGCGGTCCGGTTTTGCCGGGTCCCGTATGGCCCTTTATTTCGATAACGATCGCTTGCGGAGCGATATCCGGCTTCCATGCCTTCGTCGGCTCGGGGACGACGCCGAAAATGCTGAACCGCTGGAGCGACATTAAAGTAGTAGGCTTCGGCGCCATGCTTGTCGAATGTCTTGTCGGGATTATGGCTTTGATCGCCGCAACTGCGCTGCAGCCGGCCGACTATTTTGCCATCAACTCCAAACCGGAGGTATTTCAGACCTTGGGAATGAGCGTCGTCAACCTGCCTCAGCTCAGCCAGGAAATCGGCTTGAATCTGGAAGGCAGAACGGGCGGAGCCGTTACGCTGGCGGTCGGGATGACGTATATTTTCACGAAAATACCTTGGTTCAGCAAGCTCGCGCCGTACTTTTTCCAATTCGTCATCATGTTCGAAGCTGTATTCATTCTGACGGCGATCGACGCGGGTACCCGCACCGCACGTTATTTGATCCAGGATTTCTTCGGGGAATTGTACAAGCCGCTCAAAAAAGTGGATTGGATGCCGGGCACGATTTTTGCCAGCGCGCTTGCCTGCTTGATGTGGGGATACTTGCTCAACTCGGGCGATATCGGTTCGGTGTGGACGCTGTTCGGCGTATCCAATCAGCTGATGGCTTCGATCGGCCTCATCGTCGGGGCAACCGTCATCTTGAAGGTCGCGGACAAGAGACGTTATATGCTCACCTGTCTGATTCCGCTCGCTTACTTGTTCGTTACGGTTAACTACGCGGGATATTGGATGGTGAAGAACGTTTATTTGAATTCCAGCGCGGCAGGCTACAACGTCTTGAACGGCGTGTTGTCCATCGTTATGCTTGCGCTTGGTATGATCATTATGATCGCGGCAATCAAAAAATGGATCGAGCTGCTGAACGCGCCGCGCGTTCGACTCGAGGCTATGACGAATTAGTCGGATTGGCGGTAATGCTGCTGAGAATGCTGGAAGTCGAAGAATAAAGCCGGAATTAATAACGCGCTGTGGCGGTCATTGGGCCGAACAAGCCATTCGCGACCTGAGTGTGCGGATGTTCGTCATAGGTACGGAAGGCAATTCGTATGGGCCAGATCGGGAAAAATCTTTTGTGCCAAAAATAATGCTCCGCCGCAACCGGCGGAGCATTATTTTTTCAGCTGCGATGCCTTGATTTTATCAACGTAATGCTTCATAATGACATCCCCATTATACAATGTCATCAATTCCTGACGATATGCGGGCCAATGCTCTCCGGATTTCTCCGAGAAGAGCATTTTCAACTGAAGCTCGTTCTGTTTGGCTCGCATCGATTCAACATTCACCGTGAACGGCGGGGTCAAGGTTGTGCCGACGCCTTCATGGGTCGGTAATGCAGCCAGTGCTTGAATAATCGTTTTGTCCCGCTCGGTTAACCGCGGATCGATAACGGTAAGTCCGAGAACTTCGGGTGCGTCCGGCGTGAAGAAGCTCCATATTTTTAGAAAATCTCCATGGGCTTTCTCATTCTTCGCGATTTCTGCTGGAATGAGCGTAATCCGGTTTCCCTCCCGTGTATAATGCTTGCCTTCGACGCCATAATGCGTCAACAGGAAGCCTTCCTCGCCCGATAGCCAGTCAAGAATGCTCGCCGTCTTCATTAATTTATTAGGCTCGGCGCCTGCCGTATTGTTGGAGAAGACGAACGGGTATCCTGCAGACATCGCTACGCGAAGCGGTGTGTTACCGAACGGGTTAAACGGCACCCATTCGGCAGACGGATCAATGGAGCGGCTTCTCGTCTGCAAGCTGTTCGGATTTGAATCGAGGGCGAAATCAGCCGAATCTCCCAATACGACCCCCGCTTTGCCCTGGATGGCCTTATTCAACTGTTGTTTGGGCGAGTTCATAAACCAATCCGGGTCAACCAATCCATCGTTGATCACCTTCGCGATATCGGTAACGGTCTGCCCGATGCGAATATCCGTCTGCATGTCGACCAGTTTGCCTTCCTCGTAATAAGCTGGATAAAGTAGTCCGTTCCGGATATATTCCGGCCATTCCAGCGAGATGCTCGTCCCGTTGCCGGCCGTTGTGAAGCCGTACGTGTCGGCGAAGCCGTTGCCGTCGGGGTCACGGAACGTAAACGCCCTTAATGCATTCAGGTACTCCTCGTACGTTTGCGGAATACCGAGACCAAGCCGTTCCAGCCAGTCCTTGCGAATATAATAAGCGCGGTACGATTTTCGGTCGTATGGGATCGGCGCACGGGCAAATTTGTTGTGCACCTGATATTCGCGCAGTTCCTTCTCCGACATCCAGTATTTGAAATAGTTCGGCATTGTCGAAGGATTAACATAATAGGTCATGTCCGCCAGCACGTTGTCAAGCGTATATTTGGCGCCGCCGTCGGGGCTGATGTTCAGCCACATGTCCGGAGGATTGTTTGCGGCCAGTCTGGCGGCTATGGCAGCGGTATAATCATCGCCAGGCGGCATGACCGTGACTTCCAGATTGACGTCAAACTTATTCTCAATCGTTTGTTTGACGAAATCCATATCCGGTTCAGGTAGATGTGATGCAAGCGGTCCACCAACAAAGAAGCGCAAGGTAAGCCTATTTGTGGAAGCGCCTTCTTTTTTCGTCCCGGTACCCTTTTCGCTCGACCACCCGCTAAGGATCACGAAATAGACGACTGCGAGGAACAGAACCGCGATAACGACGATTCCGATTCGGATTCCTTTCACATGTATTCCTCCATAACGATTTGGTAGTTACCCCCATGGTAATCGTTTATGTTGCTGAAAGATAGCGCTAATTTGATAACGTTCCGTTGCAACGAGACTTTTCTATTTTGAAGCGGGATATTGAAGGCTGTTTACAGGACATGTATTTACTTGGATAATAAAGACAAACCGGGCAACGGCCCGAACAGTGGGAATGACAGGTGATTCGATGCGGAAAAATTGGTTTTACAGACTGCTGCTCTCCTATTTGCCGGTATTTTTTATTATTTGCCTGAGTCTGTTGTTGATGACGTATTTGACGATCAGCGAGATGTCCAAACGCTCGGCGAACAAAGCCAACGAGGCGCTTTCGCATAATGTGATGCAACTGATAGACGACGCGCTGGCAGGAATCGATTCGTTGATGTTGAAGGAAATTCAGTCCAATGGGCGATTGCAGCTTTTTTATGCCGAACAGCCTGCGGATGAACGCCAATATGCGGATGTACAAGCAGCAAGCGCCATTAAGGAACTGACGGCGAACAATCCGCTGATCGACTCGATCTATTTGTACCGGCTAGCCGATCAGACCGTGTTGACCTCATCCATGATAACGAAACTGGATACGTTCGCCGATAAGCAGTACCTCGGTCGCACCGTCAGCACCAAGATACCGTACGCCTGGACGTTAAGAAGCTATCCGCAACCGGAGCAAGGCGCTTCCAAGCCGGAGGAGAAAATAATCAGCTTGGCGAAAATCGCTAATCTGTCTGATTACAGTACGATGGTCGTCAATATCCGGCCGGAGCGGTTGCGCTTGCTTATGCAAAGTATGGTGTATACACAAACGACCTTCGTGGAGGTGCGTGACCGGGCGGGACGGCTCATTGTATCTACGGATGGGGGCGGCAGCACCGATACCGGACTTGAGCCAGCGAAGAGTTTTCGCAGCAAAACGCTGTCCGAGGCGCATTCCGAACTAACTGGTTGGACGTTCAGAAGCGGGAATCACGGAGAAGTGATCGCCGAATTCGTTTCTTCCTTGTTTTATATATGGATGGCGCTTGGTTGTCTCATCGTGCTTGCCGGTTTGGCATGGCTGATCTACGTGTCGAGGCGAAATTACAAACCGATTCGATCGCTCATGAACCGCATCTCGAATGTTCGGCCGGTTTCAGCGGAAGACGCACGGACGGGCAAAGTAGACGAGTTCCAGCTTATCGAATCGGCCATAGAAGGCTTGCTTGACGAATCGAATATGCTTCAGGAGCAGCATCAGAAAAATATGGTGTACCGCAAACGTTATTTGTTTCTGAGCATGATGGAGGGAGCGGCGGGTACTCGGCCGAAGACCGGGCTGGCAGAGCTGGAGCAAATGGGGGTCGTCCTTCCCGTGACGGAAACGGCCGTTGCCTTGGCAGAAATCGATCACTATGTGGAGTTCGAACGCCAATATAAGAACGATCAGCATTTGTTGAAGCATGTGCTTAGCAAGGTTGTGCAGGAAATGGCGGAAACGAAGCCTTATACGGTATGGACCGAATGGATCGATCGTTGTCGGATGGCAATTTTGGTCATATACAGCGGGCAGGAAAAAGCTGAGTGGGAAACGGTCGAGTTCTGCGAGGCGCTTCGTCAGTGGGTAGAGGAAAATCTCGATTTTACCGTTACGATCGGCATCGGCAGCCATATCGAAGATATGGATCACGTCTCTCAATCGTTCCGCGAAGCGATTGCCGCCACAGGTTTTAAATCGTCGCTTGGCTATAACCGCATCATCGAACCGGCTCACGTCATTTCCAAACCGAAAGGCGAATTGTTCAGACAGCTGCAGTGCATTCGCTCCATCAGCCAATCGTTTCGCGCGGGGGAAAAGAAGTGGGAGACGCATTACGAGGAGATGTACGAAGGGATACGGGATCAACTGTATGCGTACGAAGATTTGGCCGGCCTGATGAACGTGCTGATCGGGCATTTGCAGAAGGAAATGGCCGAATTGCCGGAGGAATTGCATCAAGTATGGCAGGAATCCACGCATGACAAGCTGTTGGCGGCACTGGAGCAGAAAGAAACGCTGGATGAAATATATGGGGAGTTCCGTGCGATTTTGCAGGAAGCTTTCGAACAGCTGAGCGAGCTTCGCGAAAGCAAGTCCACGCACCAGCTTGTCCATCAGGTGAAGCGTTACATCGGAGAAAATTACCATAATCCAGATTTGTCACTGATGCATCTGACCGACGAATTTGGCTTGAACGCCAAATATGTGAGCCGGGTATTCCGCGAAGCGTTTGGTGTCAAATTTGTCGAATACGTAACCGCGGTTCGGATGGAGCAGGCGATGCAACGATTGCTCGAAACGGAAGGAACGATTCAGGAAATCGGCCAATCGGTTGGCTATGAACAATCGCTAACGTTCATTCGCGTGTTCAAGAAATATACCGGCACGACCCCCGGCCAATACCGGAAGATGAAGACATTGCCTGAAACCGACTAGACACGCCCTAACGGTTCAGGCTTTTCTTATGCGCAGATCCGGGCTTCCGGACAAAAAATCTACCAGTGACAAAACGTCTATCCTTTGCCAAACGGTGCTTTGTTCCTTTTTGTCTAGGGCGTCCGAATGGTCTATTTACGCGGTTTCGGCGATCGTGATACGTTTTTCGTGCAAGTCAATCACAGTCAGGGAGGAATACGCATTGAGACAAAAGATGAAAAAATGGGGGTTGTCAACGGCCAGCCTGTTGCTGGTTGCTTCTGTAACCGCTTGCGGCAGCAATGACCCGAACCCGACAAGCAGCGCCAAACCGGTGAACAAGAGTTCGCCGGATGCAAGCCCATCCAACGTTTACCCCGAAAACGGACTTCCGAAAGATCAGAAAGTAACGCTGAAGTTCGGTTATTGGGAAAACGGTAATGGCAGGGAGTGGATCGATTATGCGATGGATACATTCAAGAAGAAGTTTCCGAACGTAAGCTTCGACACGACGTATTCGCCGAAAATCGATACGATTACAAATACGAAAATAACTGCAGGCAACGATGACGACATGTTCGATATTTTCTCGACTTCCTTACCCAGAGGGATGGCCCAAAGCTTGGTGGAAGCGGGCAAGATTGAGCCGCAGGATGATCTGTGGGAACATAAAGCTTACGACAAAGGGAAAACGTTGAAAGAGCTTCAATCGGGTGTTTATGAGGCGGCAGCAACCATTTCGGGGAAAATGTACGCGGTTCCGTTTGCTCAAAGTGTTACCGGCCTTTTCTACAATAAAACACTGTTCGAGACAAATGGATGGAACCAAAATCCGAAGACATGGAAGGAATTCACAGATCTTGTCGATACGATCAAGGCGGCGGGAGTAATCCCGATTACTTACCCGGGCAAATATCCGGATTATATCCGCTTTGCCTTCGGCGTTCCTAAGCAACTTGAGCTAGCCGAAATCAATGGGAACCTGAAAGCGGTCGAAACGTTGTATCGAAATTATGAGCTGCCTTTCTATACGTCCCCGGAAAGCCTGGAAGTGTACAAGCGGATTTACGAGCTCGGTCAGAAGAAAGCGTTTCCGGACGGAGTAGCCGCATTGACACATACGCAATCGCAGATGCAGCTGCTGCAAGGGCAAGCCGCGCTAGCCTCGACCGGTGAATGGGTGCAGAACGAAATGAAGGATTCGATCCCGGATGGTTTCAAGTGGGGCTTCATGCTGGCGCCGATGGGCGATAAGCCGGAAAGCACGAAATATTATCAAAGTTACGCCAACGGAGGCCATCATATTTGGGCGGCGAAGCCCGATTTGAACAAGAAGTGGGCGAAAGAGTTTATCGTCTGGATGTGGAACCTTGATATACAGCAGCGATTGGCGGAGAAAGCGGGATCACTTCCGGTTCGCAGCGATTTCATGAGCGAGGCGGCGTTGGTCGAAAAGCTCCAGGATGCGCCGAAGGCTGTGCTGCAATATATGAAAAACAACGCGATCAAAGGTACAAGCACCGCGCGAAGCGTTACACGGAGCGATCCTGACGCCACGAATGCGGAAAAACTGATGTTGGATTCGATAAACGATATTGCGTCCGGCAAGTTGGACGCTCAGCTAAAGTTGAAAGAGGCCGAGGAATTGCTGAAGAAATCGATTGGGGCGAAGAAGTAAGTCGACGCAAACACTTTCGAGCAACATTCGAGCACACTGCGGAGCGCTGAACGCATCGGCGTTCCGCGAATACTATGAGGGGGCGACATCATCATGAAAGAAATAAGGGTGCCTGCCGCCGATTCCGCCCTTCGCAGAAGCAGTTGGCAGCAGAAAGCCAGGTTTCAAAAACGATTGTTTATTTTGTTGGCTTTGACTCCTGCCCTTGGAGGATACATCTTGTTTACGCTGTACCCCAATGTGATGTCCGTGTATTACTCGCTGCTCCATTGGGATGGCATCCAAAAACCTGTTTTTGTCGGGTTGAACAATTTCAAGCAGCTTTTTCACGACGCTTACGTTTGGCGGGCGCTATGGCATAATCTGCTGTTTATGCTGACGATTCCTCCGCTTGTCGTCATCATTTCGCTGATTCTTGCTTATTTGCTGTCCAATAAAAGCTATCGGTTCAGTTCGGGATTAAAAGTGCTGTTTTTTTTCCCGAATGTGCTTTCCACGGTTGTCGTTTCTTTATTATGGGCCTTCATCTATGACGGAAGCTTCGGCTTGCTGAATGCCATGCTCCGGTTGGTCGGACTTGATGTCGGGAATTGGTATTGGCTGGGCGAGAAAGAAACCGCGCTGTGGGCGCTCATTCCTCCGTCTGTCTGGGGAGGGGTTGGATTCTATTTCGTTATTTTCATGAATGCCATGAGCACGATTCCGAAATCGCTGTATGAATCGGCGGTGCTCGAAGGGGCGAGTCATATGACCCGGCTATTTCGGATTACGTTTCCGTTGATGATGCCGATCATTCGTGTCTCCGCTATTTTCATGATGCTCGGCATATTTAAAGGCTTCGAAAATGTGCTGGTTATGACCAACGGCGGACCGTCAGGCTCGACAGATGTAATCGGACTTTATATGTTCAATATCGCGTTCGGTGACAGCACACGCAATTATGGTTACGCATCGGCGATCGGTATGCTGTTGTTCGTTATTCTTGTACTGGCGAAGCTGATCATCGACAAATTCACGGCGAATCGGGAAGCCGAATACTAGGAAGGAGAAGCAGCCGTGAGAGAGAGAAGAACGATCATCGATGCAGGTTGGATACTCCTCCTTCTGATCTGGTCGGTAACGATCCTGTTTCCGTTGATTTGGGTGTTCTATGAATCGCTCAGAACGAATCAGGAATTTTTCCAGGACGTATGGAAGCTTCCGAGTGAGCTGAAATGGTCGAATTATCGCAAAGCATGGGAAGCGTACGGCATTGGGCGCGCGATGTTGAATACGGTTTATTATGTCGGCGCAAGCTTGGCGATTGGTACGTTTCTGACCGCGATTAACGCTTATGTACTGACTCGGCTGGAGTTTCGCGGGAGAAAGCTGGTATGGGGTCTCATCATGCTGTCTTTGTTTCTGCCGGGGATTAATGCGCTGGTGCCGCAGTATATTCTAATGCGGGATTTGCACTTGACCAACAGTCTTACGGGGCTTGTCATTCTGGACAGCTTAAGCGAAAGCGCGTTTTATTTAATGATGCTGGCCGGATTTATTCAATCGCTTCCGAAGGAGCTTGAGGAAAGTGCGTCGATTGACGGGGCGTCGATTTTTCAAACTTTTTTCCGGATCATTATGCCATTGTCGACCGCCGGCATTGTGACGGTGGCGATCTTCAAGTTTCTCGGTTTGTACAACAGTTTTCTCGGGCCGTTTATTTATTTGAGCGATCCCAAGAAGTATACGATCGGGGTGGCGATGTACCAGGCAAACATGATTATGCAATACAAAACAGATTGGGTCACGTTATTCGCAGGACTTGTCATTACGATGGTTCCCCTGGTTCTTATGTATATATTCCTGCAGCGCTCGATCATGGAGGGAGCAACCATGGGAGCTGTGAAGGGATAATCAGGAAACGACCGAATGTTGAGGAGGATAAGGAGATATGTTGATACAAGTCAACCGAAGGATTGGAAGTCTGTTGGCCAAGCTTCTGGTTATTGTTCTGTTTGTTTCCGTCTTGCAGTTGAACGGATGGACTCCTGTCAAAGCGGTTCAAGCCCAAATGCAGCTTCACGATATCGAATCATCCTATGCGAAGCAGGAAATCGAGGAATTGGTCGCGGCCGGCATCATTTCCGGCTACGAGGACGGCAGCTTCGCGCCGGCCAATCCGATCACGCGCGGCGAAATTGCCAAGATTATTGTCTCCATGCTGAAGCTGGAGCCAAAGCCTGAGAAGGCCGGCAACTTCCAGGATGTAGCGGAAGACAGCTGGTATCGCGGCTACGTCGGGGCACTCGTTGACGCCGGCATCACGCAGGGCGTCTCAGAAACAGCTTTCTCCCCCAATTCGAATGTGACGAGGGAGGAAATGATCGTGCTCTTTATCCGCGCTTTCGGCTTGGAAGAGAAAGCGCTTCAATGGAAGTCGGATGTTACCTGGTCCGATGCGGAGCAGATTTCTGGATGGGCTAGAGCGTACATCGATTTCGGTTATCGGATCGGCTTCGTGCAAGGCATCGCCAATTCGGACGGCTCCCTTCGTTTCGATCCGGGAAGCCGTGCCGAACGGCAGGCTATCGCCCGGCTTGCTTTTGAATTCGTTTCCAAGCTGCAGGATTTTCTGACGAAAGCCCTGGAAGTCTTGCCTGCGGAGACGCCATCCGCAATGCCGACTACAACACCGTCTGCGTCACCAACTCCAGCACCGACTACGTCGCCGACGACGGAACCGACTACGTCGCCAGCGACGGAACCGACTATGTCGCCGACAACGGAACCGACTACGTCGCCGACGACGGAACCGACTACGTCGCCGACAACGGAACCAACGTCGACGCCAACATCGACACCAACATCAGAACCGACGACGTCGCCGGAGCCGCCTCTTGAGCTTGGCAGCATAGCCGGTCTTGTAGCCGATACGGCCAGCGCGCCGCTTGCAGGAGCCAACGTCCAGGTGACGGGGACCTCCCTATCGGCTGTAACAGATAGCGCAGGCGCTTATGCCATTCACAATGTGCCTGTCGGCAGTCACACGGTTACCGTAACGAAGACGGCGTATGCCCCCTACCAGTCGAGTTCCTTCCAGGTTACGGACGGCGGAACGGCGGCCGTTAACGTTACCCTTGAACGTATGCCGGACCTGAGTATTGTGGAGAATGGCCAGGCACAATCGCTCATTATCGTGGAGCCAAGCGCAGATAATCAAACAAAAGCTGCAGCGAATAAATTAGCCGCGTATGTCAAGAAGTCGACAAATGACGTTCTGCCAGTCTTAACGACGACGGAGCTGAGCCAGTCCGGCAATCTGTATGACAATAAGGTCCGTATCTATGTAGGAACGAAAGCTCCTCAGACACAAGCCGCAATAACGAATGAGCTGCAAGGAATGGCGGATCATGGGTTTGTGCTGTGGCCACATGAGCAGTCGATTTCTATTATCGGGCCGACAGCTTGGGGTACGGAGTTTGGCGTTGACGAATTCCTGGAACGTTATGTGGGCGTTCGTTGGTTGTTGCCTGGACCTGACGGCGAGGATGTGCCGCTGACAACAAACCTGGCCGTTCCCTTTGAACCGGTAAAAGATGAACCAGATGCCATTTCCCGACATTTCTTCGGGATGCATTTCAGTGCTACTGTCGATTGGGCAAGAGATAATCGCATACAGCAAACGATTAATTTCCACCATAACATGAACGTCCTGTTTGATCCCGTTGTTTTTGCCGATCACCCGGAATATTATCCGAACGGGGTGCTGCCTACTCATGCTTACAACTGGCAGCCATGTTTTACGAATGAGACGGCACAAGCGGCGATCGCGAGAATTATCCAATATTTTAATCAAAATCCTAATGAGGTATCCTACTCGCTAGGTATTAATGACGGAGTGGATAATTTTTGTGAATCCAACCCGAATCACCCCAATTATCCAGGGAAGACGAACTCTATGGGTGCACTGAATATGTCGGACATCTATTATCCCTGGGTGAATCAAGTAGCTGAAGGCGTTTTGGCTGTACATCCGGATAAATATTTTGGATTGCTGGCCTACTTGAATGTGTATGACCCGCCAACCGTTCCGCTGAATCCTCGTGTCATTCCGTTTATCACGGATGATCGCATGACTTGGGTATTGCCGGAGAACGAGACGACCGGTAAAGGACAGACCGCGCTCTGGGAAGCGAAGGCGACAAATATTGGATTCTATGAATATTTATATGGGGCGTCGTACAATCTGCCTCGTATGTACATGCAACAAATGGCGGAAAACTACAAATACGCTCAAGACCATAAGGTGATCGCTCATGTCGCGGAGCTGTATCCGAACTTCGGGGAAGGTCCGAAACCGTGGGTATCGGCCAAATTGCAATGGAATCCGAACCTCGATGTCAACGAATTGGAAGATGAATGGTACGAACGAGCGGTAGGCACGGCAGCGGCCCCCTATTTGAAGCAGTATTATGAATATTGGGAAACGTTCTGGACGACGCGCATCTTCCAGTCGAGCTGGTATCAGGCATGGGTAAACGCGGCGAACAAACGAAATTACCTGAATGTGTTCGAGCACAGCTATCTGGAAATCGTGACGAAGGAAGACATAGCCGAGAGCCGTCGCCTGCTGGAACTGGCCGTTGCCAATGCCGGGGCAGGCAAGCAGAAGACGCGTGCCCAACTGCTCCTCCGCGCATTTGAATACTATGAAGCCTCGGCGCTGAGTTATACGAAAAAAGGAACGATCAACACGCCTGCGGACGAGCAAGCGGCGATGGCGATGCTGGACGATATTGAAAAAAGCTACGCGATGGCGAAAAAACGGAAAAACTTGCTTGTCGAATTCGCCGGTCATCCCGTTCTCGACAGACCGCTGAAAGAAGACGCTTACGCCGGCGTATGGGATGGCGTGCAAAGAACGCTTATTGATGCCGTACAGCGTTATGTCAATACGGAGCCGGCGAACGGAAACGTAAGACCGCGTTTCTACAGCATATTGAGCGGACTTGACTCTTATAGCAACCTTACGGCATCAGCGGTCCGAACAACGGCCAGCCAAGCAACGATTTTGCAATCGCTCGATTTCAGTCAAGGACCGTGGACGGCGGCGATTCCCTTCTCCGAGTTTTCCGTCATGGGCTCCAAGGCTGCCGCGCCTGTAGAGACGAAAGTGTACTTGTTGTGGGATAACGAAAACCTGTATGTCGGGTATGAAAACTTTGACAGTGAAGTGCTGACGAACAAATTGATTAAGAGCACCGAGGCGCCGAATAACTGGTGGAAGAGCGGTCAGGACGATTCCGTGGAAACGTATGTGACAGGTGATACGACAAGCTACAAAGGATTTTTCACCAATCCGAATGCCGTTAAGTTTGTCTACAAGAAGGGTCCGACGCCTGATCTGGATACGCAGTGGCAAGCAAGCGCCCAAATTGGTACGGACCGCTGGAATACCATTCAGGTCATTCCATTCTCCAGCATAGGCGTGAATCCGGCGCAGACCAATACCCTGAAGGGCTTCTTCTTCCGGGCTTATCACGGGTCCACCAAATTTTTAGGCTGGGACGGCGGAGCGCCGTGGAAGGATGACAGCTTCAGACCCATTCATCTTGTAGAGCCGACCAATTATTTGCAAAATTCATCGTTTGAGCTAGGCAATCCGCAAAACCCTAGTGAAATCACACTCCCGTGGAGATACTCGGGAGCTGCTGTCACACAGCGTACGTATGAATACGCGCATACAGGCGAATACAGCCTTGTGACAAGCGGAGTCGATGAAGGTGCGGGACCTTATCAGTATACCGGGGTGATTACACCGGGCAAGTATAAAGCCGTCCTGTACTACTACTTGCCGACGGATGCCACTACGCCAGGCTCGATCCAACTCTGGACCAATATAATCAAATCCGGAGGAGGGAAAATTGCCGATGTGCGAACCGACATTGTACCTTTCTTCTGGGCGAAAGGACAATGGAGGAAGCTGGAGTATATTTTCGAGGTTAAGTCTACTTATAACGGGGTAGCGCCTTATCTGTTGCAGCCTTGTGTAGTGATCAGAGACTTCAAGACGACCACCAGACTATATATCGATGATTTCTCCTTATATAAGCTGGCGAACTAAGCTTTAAGCGGTTTGCGGTCATGCTCATCTCCCTATTCCATTAGGGGGATGGGCTTTTTTTGTTTTCACAATTCCCTAGGGTGTTCAGACATGCCCTAAGGATACCTGACGGTTCCATAAGGATTAAACCGGCTTCTGGTTCTTATCGGATTATAGACGGTACCTTTCCGTCTGAAATAAGGTGAGGACATATTCGCATAGAGAGGGGGGAGATCGTCATGAGTTTTACAAGCGGAAGCCGTCTGTTCAAAAACCGGTGGATATACGCGATGCTGCTTCCGGGCGTCGTTTATTTTGCCGTCTTTAAATATTTACCGATGTGGGGCGTGCTGATCGCTTTTCAGGATTACCAGCCGTTTCTCGGATTTTTGAACAGTCCATGGGTGGGGATGAAGCATTTTGAACGTTTTTTTGCGGAACCGGCTTTCTGGATGTTGTTTCGGAATACGCTGTTGATGGCTTTGTACAATTTGCTTTTTTTCTTTCCGCTGCCCATTCTGATCGCTTTATTACTGAACGAATTGCGCAGTAAGTGGTTCAAGAATGTCGTTCAATCTTTTCTTTATGTGCCCCATTTCATTTCTTGG
This sequence comes from Paenibacillus contaminans, assembly GCF_003285015.1. Classification (GTDB taxonomy): domain Bacteria; phylum Bacillota; class Bacilli; order Paenibacillales; family NBRC-103111; genus Paenibacillus_V; species Paenibacillus_V contaminans. Next base: position 29,052 of record NZ_QMFB01000008.1, read on the forward strand.
GTGGTTGTCGTCGGAATCGCGTATATCTTCTTCACCACGGAAGGCGGATTAATAAACGAGCTGATCGTTTCGCTTGGAGGAAGCAAAATCAGTTTTCTGATGAGTCAGGAATGGTTTCGTCCGCTGATTGTTTCCGAGATGATTTGGAAGGAGACAGGGTGGGGGACGATTATTTTTCTGGCCGCATTGGCCGGGGTGGACATGCAATTGTACGAAGCGGCGCGGATCGACGGCGCAGGCCGTTTCCGGCAAATCTGGCATGTGACGCTGCCGGCTATACGCACTACGATCGTGATTCTGTTGATTCTGAGGCTAGGTCATTTTCTGGATACCGGATTCGAACAAATCTATTTGATGATGAATGCGATGAATCGCGAGGTTGCGGAGGTATTCGATACATATGTGTATAACGCCGGTATTTTGCAGGGCCAGTTTAGCTACACGACGGCAGTCGGTTTGTTTAAATCTGTGGTCGGATTGATTTTAGTCGTATCCGCGAACCATTTGGCCCGAAAAGCCGGTGAAGAAGGCATTTATTGAAGAAGAAGAGAAATAAGGTGAAAACGTAATGAGGAAAGGTTCTGCTTGGGGGAGCCGGTTGTTCGACGGCTTTACGATCATTTTTTTGTCAGCGGCGGCGGTAATCACGATCATTCCGTTTCTGTATTTGATCGCCGGTTCGTTTACAACATCGGAGGAACTGCTGCGAAAGGGATTCGTTCTGTTTCCGACGAAGTTCTCGCTCGATGCGTACCGGTACATTTTCTCAACGGCTACGATTGTGAAGGGCTTGAGCGTGACCATTTTCATCACATTAACAGGGACTCTCATCAATTTGGTATTTACCGTGTTAATGGCCTATGCCCTGGCGCGCAAAGATTTGGACGGCCGCCGGCCGGTCATGCTGATGGTCGTATTCTCGATGCTGTTCAGCGGCGGCATCATTCCCACATTCCTTGTCGTCAAGGAGCTGGGACTTCTGGACAGCTATTTCGCTTTATTTTTGCCGGGTGCGATCAATGCGTTCAATCTCATCGTTCTGAAAAACTTTTTTCAACAGCTTCCCGAAGGACTGGAGGAAGCCGCTAAAATCGACGGGTGCCATGATGTCGGCATTTTGCTGCGAATCGTTCTGCCGCTATCCATGCCGGCGATCGCAACATTCGCTTTGTTTTATGCGGTCGATCATTGGAATTCGTTCTTTAACGCCATTCTGTACATCAACGATTCGGGCAAATGGCCGATACAAGTATGGCTGCGCCAAATCGTCATTCTCTCGCAAGGCGGAGTAGGGGATTCTACGCAATTCGACGCCGGGTTTATCGTCCCTCCGCCGCAAACGATCAAAATGGCTGTTATCGTCGTATCCACGCTGCCGATTCTGCTCGTTTACCCTTTTTTGCAAAAGCATTTTGCCAAGGGTGTTCTTCTGGGTTCCATTAAAGGTTAGAATGAAAAAATAGGGAGGATAAAAGAAATGAACTGGGGAAAAAAGAGCCGATTTACCATTTTGTTGACGATGATGGCGGCTGGGGCAAGCGTATTTGCGGGATGCTCGGACAAACCGGCAGCGACTTCATCGCCGGCGCCGACGTCCGAAGGGGATACCGGAACAAGCGAACCCGCTAAAGATATTTTGGAAATCACGATGATGAATCTATTGGTGAATCCGGAGCCGCCGAAAGCGGACAACCCTACATTGAAAGCCATTGAGGAATATACGCAGACGAAGCTCGAGGTTACTTGGGTTCCCGATGCCGCATACATTGATAAGATGAATGCGACGCTTGCCTCCAGTTCCCTTCCCAAGGTGTTGATGGTTGGCGACACGAAAGCGCCTTCTATCATCTCCTCCATACGTTCCGGAATGTTTTGGGAAATTGGTCCTTACTTGAAAGATTATCCGAACATCAGCAAGATGAATCAGCAAGTATTCAACAATATCGCCCTTGACGGCAAATTATACGGAATATACCGCGCCCGCCCGATTGCCCGAAACGGGCTCGTTTTTCGCCAGGATTGGCTGGATAAGCTAGGGCTGCAGCAGCCGAAAACGGCGGATGATCTTTATGCGGTGTTGCAGGCTTTTACGAAAAAGGATCCGGATGGCAACGGGAAAGACGATACATTCGGCATGGCGCTGGATAAAAATTTCGTGATCGGCGGCCATATGAAGAACTTCCAGTCATGGTTCGGCGCGCCGAACGGCTGGGAGGTTAAGGACGGCAAGGTTACCCCGGATTTTATGACCGAAGCGTACATGGATACCTTGAATTTCGTGCGCAAGCTGTTTAACGAAAAGCTGATTAATACGGACTTCCCGGTTGCTCCGGCAGCGCAGGATTTCATCAACCAAGGTAAGGCCGGCCTTACCCCTTGGTGTCTTTGTTCGATTGACGGTCCGGCTTTTGCAGACCTGTATAAAGCGAATCCGGATGCCAAGCTCGATATGGTGAACAAGCTGACAGGTCCGAAAGGTGACCGCACTCCCGCGGATCCGGGATATTTGGGCGTATTCATGTTCCCGAAATCAAGCGTCAAAACGGAAAATGAATTGAAGCGGATTCTCCAGTTTTTCGATAAAATGGCGGATGAGAAGATGAATTTCTTGCTAGACTACGGAATTGAGGGAAAACATTACAAGACGGATAATGGAAAGCCGGTTATTATTGACAAAGCCTTGTACGATCGCGAGGTAAATCTCTATAAACAGCTGAAAATAGCGGATTCCTCGCTTAATGCTTTCGGAAGCGAAGTCGATAAGAAAAGGGCTCGTTTCTACGAGGAGAATGAGAGGTTTGCCGTCCCGAATCCTACCTATCCGCTTGTGTCCCCGACGATGGCCGAAAAAGGAAACGATCTGAACAAAATCGTTACGGACGCGGCTACGAAATACATTTTCGGAGAGTTGGACGAAGCCGCTTGGAATAAAGCGATCGAGCAGTGGAGGAAAAGCGGCGGCGACAAAGTGATGGAAGAGTATGCGGCGGAATACGCCAAGTCGCAAAAACCTTAATACCTGGTAAGCCGGAGCAAGGGAGTCGAGAGACTCCCTTCAGGTTGTTTGGGCATTCAAAATGATCACTGGGGTGGATAGTCGTGGGAGCGAGCAGGTCAACAAGTAAAGGGTTTTTCTCCAGATATCTCGTCAGGCTGTTGTTGCTGAGCCTTTTTTTAGGGTTGTTTCCCGTTATGCTGCTAGGCGGATTCGCCTACTGGAAATCCGCGGATATAGCTAAACATAAAGTGATAGACGGTACTGCGAACGCTCTTAAGCAGAACGAACTTCGGTTGGAGCAGCTTTTGAAAACGGTGGACAACACGACAACCCAGTTTGCTACCTCTCCCCTAATCTATGAAGCCAAGGACAAGCAGCTCGTTTATTCCCAATTCCAACTATTCGATAGTTTGCGAGTCGGCATGCACAACCTCCAGACGTTCGACAACGGGATACAGGATGTTATGTTGGTCAATCTCAAGAATGATTGGCTGGTCAGCAACGATTTGATGAAACCGTTTCAACAGACGGACAATACCGATGCAATCTTACAGCACATAAGCATGCCGTTAGCATCCCAGTGGATCAAAGAAACGGAGAATGATCGGTTAATCCCGGGCAGTTCTTTTCAAGAAGGCGTTAATCTGGTCAAAAAATTACCAATCAATTCGGCGGATCCCTGGGGCCTGCTGATTACGAAAATTCCGGCCAACGAGTTGAAGAAAAGCTTGTTCCTCAGCAACCCCGCAGAGCGAATCCTTATACTCGATGAACAGGATCGCGTCGTCGTTGACAGCAGTACAAGCGGAGAAGGGCTGGAAGCGCTGCTTGTCGGGGTTCATGGGGTTCTGCAGCCGACGCAGTTGCAAAGCGGTTTTGAAACAGTCGAAATCGCCCATTCGCAAATAGGAGTCACGTATCAAAAATCCGCCTACAACGCTTGGACATACCTTTCGCTCATCCCTGTTCAAGAAATTACTAAGGACTCCAGAGTCATAGGCTGGATTACGCTGCTGATTTGCCTTTTGCTTGTCGCGATCGTGCTTCTTATTTCCTTCATGGCTTCGTTCGGCATGTATGCTCCGATCCGGACACTCTATAATTCTGCGGCAAAGCTGGACGAAAGCCCGCCGGAATCGAACGATTCCAAAGATGAATTTCAATATATCGGCGAGCGGCTGCATCGTTACCAGAAGACGCAATTGCGCATGGAGGATGAAAGGAAGCGATATTTGCAGCAGGTCAAAGAGCTGTTTGTTATGCATTTGTGTCAAGGAAAGCTTTCGAAACGGGATATCGATGAGAGCGATTTGTCGGCGGATTTCATGTTTCAGGCCGAACTGCGCGTTCTTTCCCTTCGAGTGGATACGTTCGAAGGGACTCCTTATCGGGAGCAGGACCGGCAGCTGTTGTTATTTGCCGTGTCGAATATTGTCGGCGAGCTTGTTCCTCCCTATCGGCGGTTGAGCCCAGTTGTGATCGATCAATACCAGATTTGCGTGATAGGATCCGATCGAAACGATCCGGAAACGGCCAAAAGCGAGCTTTTGCAGTTAGCTGAGCATGTTCAGCTGACGATTATGGAAGTATTGAGCTTGAAAACCAGTATCGGGATAAGCAGGCCTTACCAGACATTGGAGGGAACGTCAAACGCTTATGACGAAAGCCTGGAAGCTTTGCAGTATACGCTCATGATCGGTCAGGAATCCGTCTTGTTTATTGATGATGTCAGACCGCATGGCCAGTCGCAGCAGGCTTTTCCGGATCGTATGGAGAGCGAATTGATCGACGCGGTCAAATTGGGGGATGCGGACAAAGCTTGCGGCTTGTTAAGCCGATTCATGAACGAGATTTCCAGTCCTCCTATCGATATACGAACGTACCAGCTTTCGCTGTTGCGTTTGTTTGCAGATTTGATTCGGCTTATGGAAACGCAAACGGAATCCGGCTTCGAACAAGCGATAGACGCTAAAACGAGTCTGGCCCAAATATTCGAACTTAAGACAAAAAAGGAAACGGAGCAATGGTTTCGGGAACTCCTGCGGACGATCATCGCCATGTTCGAAAGCGGCAGGGAAAGCCAGTTCAAAAACATTTCGGAGCGTATCGTTGCGATGATTCATGAATTTTATCATACGGACTTGACTCTCGAGGTTTGTTCCAAACGATTGAATTATCATGCCAACTATTTGAAGCGTGTGTTCCGTACGGAGACGGGAACCAATTTTAGCGAATACCTGATTCAATACCGGATGTCGATGGCGAAAAAATGGCTGATCGAAACGGATCTGAAAATTTCAGAAATTGCCGAAAAGGCAGGTTATAAAATTCCGCAAAATTTCATCCGTATATTCCGGAAAGCGGAAGGGCTAACCCCGGGGCAATACCGCGAGCAGTATGCCCATACGGGTAATACGCGAGTAGAGTAAGGACCGATCAGGAGAAAATCGCCAAAATTCGAGCCTCTAACGATACATATGGGTTCCCAAAAGATCATTGACGAGAATGGTTCCTTTCGGATTATGGACGGAACCTGAAAGGATGCCGTATGTTTTCGTCAAAGGAGGCATGTGTATTATGAAAACGCTTCAAAAAAAGACATGGCATATTTTCCTATTCTGAGAGGAGGAAGTTTCATTGTAGTTTCGTCAAAAAATAGTTGGTTCTATGACAACATTGTTCTTGCTGTCCATGATGTTCCTATATGTCCGCTATTAGGTTGGTTGCATCCAGAACAACATTTTGTGCGGTGTATTCGAATTAGACTTCTTTCTAAAATCAGGAAATGAAAGCGTTTGTATCGATCCATGTATGGGATCTACCGAATTGAGGAGGAGAGACAGGTTGAAAAACAAATTGATGCTGTGGACGTTGGCCTTAGTATTAGCCCTCGCTCCAATGATAGGCTTGGCTCGGAATGCCGATGCGCAAACACCGGACAGTCCGATTCTGAGTCAGATCAATGCGGTATTGCTATTGCTGGAACAGTTGGTCGCATCCGGCGACGTGCGGGATCCATTGTCCAAGCAGCTTGAAAACAGCTTGCAGCAAGCCAAACATCAGTTGGAGAAAGGCTCGATCCAGCAGGCTGGCAAGAAGATAGACGATTTCCTGAAGCATCTTTCCAACAAGGGCATGCAGAAAAATATTACCGAAACCGCAAAAAATCTGCTGGAGGAAGCGGTCCAAACGATACGGAAAGGGGAGGAACCGAACCCAACGCCTTCACCAACGGCAAGTCCGACGCCGATACCAACCGCGGAGCCAACCGCGGAGCCAACTGCGACGCCAACGGCAACGCCAACCGCGGAGCCGTCCCCGACACCGGAGCCTACTCCTGAGCTTGGCAGCATAGCCGGTCTTGTAGCCGATGCGGCCAGCGCGCCGCTTGCAGGAGCTAACGTCCAGGTGACGGGTACCTCTCTATCGGCTATTACAGATAGCGCAGGCGCTTACGCGATTCACGATGTGCCTGCCGGCAGTCATACGGTTACCGCAACGAAAGCGGCATATGCCCCATTCCTATCGAGTCCCTTTCAGGTTACGAATGACGGAACAGCGGTCATTAACGTAACCCTTGAACATATGCCGGACTTCAATATTGTCGCGAATGGCCAGGCACAGTCGTTAATTGTCGTGGAACCTAACACAGATACGCAAATAAGAGCGGCAGCCAATAAGTTGGCCGCGTATATCAAGAAGTCGACAAATGCCGTTCTGCCGGTCTTGACGACGACAGAGCTGAGCCAGTCTGGCAATCTGTATGACAATAAGGTCCGTATTTATGTCGGAATGAAAGCTCCTCAGACAGAAACCGCGATTACGGGCGAAATGCAAGGATTGGCGGATCACGGGTTTGTGATGTGGCCACATGAGCAATCGATTTCTATTGTTGGGCCGACAGCTTGGGGTACGGAATATGGCGTGGACGAATTCCTGGAACGCTATGTGGGCGTTCGTTGGTTGCTGCCCGGACCTGATGGCGAGGATGTGCCGCTGACAACAAACTTGGCCGTTCCCTTTGAACCGGTAAAGGATGAACCAGCCGCCATTTCCCGGCACTTCTTCGGGATGGCTATTCATCTCGATTGGAAAAGAGATAATCGCATTCAAGAGACGATTAGTTTCCACCATAACATGAACGTCCTGTTTGATCCCGCTGTTTTTGCCGATCATCCGGAATATTATCCGAACGGGGTGCTGCCTACTCATGCTTACAACTGGCAGCCATGTTTTACGAATGAGACGGCTCAAGCGGCGATCGCAAGAATTATCCAGTATTTTAATCAAAATCCTGCTGCCAAATCCTACTCGCTAGGTATGAATGACAGCCAGAACTTTTGTGAGTCTTACCCAGATAACCCCAACTATACGGGACAAATAAACTCAATGGGTATGCTCAATATGTCAGACATCTATTATCCTTGGGTGAACCAAGTAGCTGAGGGTGTTTTGGCTGTACATCCGGATAAATATTTTGGATTGTTGGCTTACATGAATGTCTACGATCCGCCGACAGAGCAACTGAATTCTCACGTGATTCCCTACATTACAGATGATCGCATGACATGGGTAGTGCCGGCACACGAAACGGTCGGAAAAGGACTAACCGAACTCTGGGAGGCTAAGGCGACAAATTTGGGCTTCTATGAATATTTATATGGAGCGCCTTACAATGTACCTCGTATGTACATGCAGCAAATGGCGGACAACTATAAATACGCTCAAGATCACAAGGTGATCGCTCATGTCGCGGAGTTGTATCCGAACTTCGGAGAAGGCCCGAAACCGTGGATATCGGCTAAATTGCAATGGAATCCCAACCTGAATGTCGACGATTTGACGAACGAATGGGTGGAGCGGGCGGTAGGTGCGGCAGCAGCCCCTTATTTGAAGCAATATTATGCGTATTGGGAAACGTTTTGGACGACGCGTATCTTTCAGTCAAGCTGGTATCAGGCATGGCTCAACGCAGCGAACAAGCGAAATTTCTTGAATCTGTTCGATCACAGCTATCTGGAAATCGTAACGAAGGAAGACATGGCCGAGAGCCGTCGCCTGCTGGAACTGGCCGTTGCCAATGCCGGGCCAGGCAAGCAGAAGACACGTGCTCAGTTGCTCCTCCGTACGTTCGAATACTATGAAGCGTCGGCGCTAAGCTATCCGAAAAATGGAACGGTCAACACGCCTGCGAATGAGCAGGCTGCAATGGTGATGTTGGACGATATCGAGAAAAGCTACGCGATGGCGAAAAAACGGAAAAGCTTGTTGAACGAATTCACCGGTAATCTTATTCTCGACAGACCGCTCAAAGAAGACCTTTACACCGGTGCATGGGATGGCGTGCAGAGAAAGCTTATTGCTGCCGTGCAGCGGTATGTGGACACAGAGCCGGCAAACGGAAACGTAAGGCCGCGACTCTACAAGGTACTGGAGTATATGGATACCTCCATGAACCTTACCGCATCTGCGGTCCGAACAACGGCCAGCAAAGAGACCATTCTGCAATCGCTCGATTTCAGTCAAGGACCGTGGACGGCGGCACTTCCCTTCTCCGAGTTTACCGTTATGGGTTCCAATGCTGCCGCGCCTGTAGAGACGAAGGTGTACTTATTGTGGGATAACGAGAACCTGTATGTCGGGTATGAAAACTTCGACAGCGAGGTAACGACGAACAAATTGATTAAGAGCACCCAAGCGCCGAATAACTGGTGGCTGAGCGGCCAAGACGATTCCGTCGAAACCTATGTGACAGGAACAGGCGACGTAACATCAGGCTACAAAGGATTTTTCACGAATCCGAACGCCGTTAAGTTTACTTACAAGAAAACGGCTCCAAATACCGGCCCGGCACCGGATCTGGATACCCAATGGCAAGCAAGCGCCCAAATCGGTACCGACCGTTGGAATACGATTCAGGTCATTCCATTTTCCAGCATAGGCGTCGATCTGAATCAGACCAATACTCTGATGGGCTTCTTCTTCCGGGCTTATCACGGGTCCACTAAATTATTAGGATGGGGCGGCGGAGCGCCCTGGAAGGCTGATAGCTTCAGACCTGTTCATCTTGTAGAGCCTGCAAATTATTTGCAAAATTCATCGTTTGAGTTAGGGAATCCGCAAAAGCCTAATGAAATCACACTCCCGTGGAGATACTGGGGAACCACGGTCACACAGCGCACGTACGAATATGCGCATACAGGCACCTACAGCCTTGTGACGAGCGGAGTCGATCAAGCTGCCGGACCTTATCAGTATACCGGCGCGATCACGCCCGGCAAGTATAAAGCGATCCTGTACTACTATTTGCCAACGAGTGCAACTACATCAGGCTCGATTCAACTCTGGACCAATATTCTCCAATCCGGCGGAGGGAAGATTACCGATGTGCGAACCGGTAACGTGCCGTTCTCATGGGCCAAAGGACAGTGGAGGAAGCTGGATTATATTTTCGAGGTCAAGCCTGATTATAACGGAGTAGCACCCGCTCAGTTGCAAGTCTGTGTAACGATCAGAGACTTCAAAACGACCGATAGGCTTTATATCGATGATTTCTCCTTATATAAGCTGGCGGACTAGGTGTTAATTATAGCTGCTGAACAAGACTTGAATTGTACGTAAAGCATACTAAACAAAACCGTATCCTTTATCGGGTACGGTTTTGTTTTTTTTGTTTTTAATGGATTTCCGGTTCTCAGCTTTTACGAAAAAATTGGAAGTATGATCCAAATTTCGAAAGCGGTTATTTTTGTTTTCAAGACTTGCGATAGCAGTTTTTTTATCTATTTCCAATATTATACACCCTACCATGATCTTTTCGAGCCACCCGAAGCGCCCGTATCGCTCAGCGATAATTCTGTGTGGGGGCTTTAGCAGTTTACGGGCAGACCCGGAATGAACCGGGTTACTTATCGTTTCGATTGGGCGTTTGCCAAGGAATAGCATATAATGGAGGATAGGATGGACAAGCAGCCTGTGAAATAAGGCGGCATGAGGAGGAGAAAGCCTTGATCGACAAGGAGAAAATGCGAGAATGGGCACGTTTTTTGCTTACATATAAATTCGCGCTGGACGAAGTAAACACGAAGCTGAATATCCTAAATGAGGAATTTCAGTTTATCCACGACTACAACCCGATCGAGCATGTCAAAACGCGCATTAAAGCGCCCGAAAGCATAGCGGCCAAGCTGAAACGCAAAAATTTGGAGCTCTCGATGGCAAGCGCCGGTCTGCATATTCGCGATATTGCCGGCGTACGTATCATCTGCTCTTTCTCGACGGATATTTACCGGATCCATGAGATGATTTGCAGACAGGACGACGTCAAGGTCATTGAAGTGAAGGATTATATCAAAAATCCGAAGCCGAACGGGTATCAAAGTCTTCATCTGATCGTTGAAATTCCGATTTTTCTGACCAGCGGCGTAGAGCGTGTGATGGTTGAAATTCAAATCCGGACAAGCGCTATGGATTTCTGGGCCAGCCTGGAGCACAAAATTTACTACAAATTCAACGCGAGCGTCCCCGAAACGATCGGCCGTGAACTGAAGGAAACGGCGGCGATCATCGCTTCGCTCGACGAGCGGATGCTGAAGCTGAACGAGGAAGCCAAGAGCTGCCGGGTTTAGGGTTGCAGCTATTATGCATGAAATGAACCTTTCGCCGCATTATCGCGGATCGAAGGTTCTTTTTTTGCGTACTTCGGGCTTCGCTCGTCTGAGAACGGGCAGTATGTGGCGCTAACTGGAAAACAAAACATACAGCTATTTTTGGCTATAAGGCGAGAAAAAGATATTTAACTGGAAAACATGCAGGTAATAAGGAGTGTTTTCGCATATTTGAGTAGTTTGGCTACTATTAGCTGTATGTTTTCCATTAAAATCGATCAATCAACAAAATTTCCGCAAAATAACTGTACTTTTTCCATTAAGCTTGGAATGATCCATGCTGACATCTTGGCCGATCTCCTCAAGCGAACTCGCGGTTTGACAGTGGGCTCTTTCAAGACCGCACGAGGTTTGACCGCTGACGTGTGACCGAGCACCGCGTGCTGCGATGGCACCGCGCGCCGGGAGGCGCGCGAGGTGATGATGTGTGCAGCAACCTTAGATTATACGCAGTCAATGCGCTGGCTGCCTGCAAAAGGTTACCCCTCTTCGTCGGCAAAGGAGGAGTGAATAACCTCATTATGGCTTTGCACCCGGCTATAATGGACAACAAAGTCCCAGCCGTATCAACAGAATCCGATTGTTGGGATTCTCTTTTGTTCCTACAATTGTAGTAGAGCGTGCACCTCGATATTTCGGTCGATAAGGGGCGATAGGATTTGATGGAAAGCTTTGCCCGTAAGGGCGGCATGGCGAAAATAACTGCCGCGAGTATCGTCGCAGCAGTTCTCGCAGTAACGAGCGCATGCAGCGGTGCGAAGCCGCAGCAAGAGCTAAACGAATCCGCCGGCAAGGAGCAGGAACAAACCGTCAAGCAGGAGGGACAAGGTGCTAAGCAGGAAGGGCCGAGCGGAAAGGATTTGTATTTCGGCAAATTCGATCCTCCGGTTAAGATGACGACCGGCAGAGATACTTCCTCGATGAAATTCGACGAAGGCAAGTCGATCGACGACAACGCTTATGAGGATATGTCTTATTTCGGAAGGTTTTTCAAAAAGCATGCGGGAATGACGCCGGGAGAATTTAAGGAAGCGGCGAAAAACGGCCCGATTTAGCACTTTAAGATATAATATTCATCATCATAAACAGACAGCAAAAAAGGGCAGCCCTCTGAACGGAGCCGCCCTTTTTTGATTTATCAGCAATGTATATCTAGATGTGGCTCTAAATCTCGGTAAACGCCAGCGTCAAAGACCCCGGTAGGCGTTTATCCTTGCGCCTTTGCCTACTCCCGCTGCTGCGGCGTGCCGGCAAGAGGATAGTAATAGTTCAACGGCTCGTCGAACGTGATGTAATCTACGTTGACCATGAGCAGTAAGTAACGCATGCCGGTTTTCGGATCGCTGATTATGATATGGTCGCGGCCTGCCGCTTCGAGGACACCTTTGAAAATTTTGGCATTCCATTCCGAGTTGTTCTCGTAAGTAGCGTAAATCGTGGCAGTCTTGCCGAGATTCAAACGCAAAATGTTCTCGATGTACGATTGTTCCATCGGCAGCTGCCCCGGGCCAGCCGGAATCGTCGAGCCGGCCGGGACCATGGGGACGCCGCCGGGCATTTGTCCTTGCGGCATCATCTGGCCGGGCATCATTTGGCCAGGCATCATTTGACCCGGCATCATCGGACCGGGCATCATAGCTCCAGGCATACCTCCGCCGATCGGCTGCTGCCAGCCTCCCATTCCGAATGGGCTGCCCATGCCCATGGGCGGTCTCGGATTGTTGTTGTTCATCTCGTGAACTCCTCCTTATGAAAGGTCTTCGTTCTTACCATATGCGCGTACGACGGGGCATTATGTTTCCGAAACGTTCGGACATGTCCCGATGCGCATAGGCGAATGCCTTCTTCTCTAACATATAGCGGACCGCCCGGATTGGTGACAGATAAAAAGGAAATGATAATAGGATATTGAAATGTCGGAAGGTTAACCTGCTCGGATTGCGACATATCCCGTTAAATGCGCTCGTTCCGGAAGGCCGGCGTTTGACATTCGACAATATTTTGAATTTGCGCCGGAATTGTTGTAAAAGCATTCGCAGGTTGATATGATGAGAGTGTTGTTTGGAGCTTATTTTTTTTATGCATGACAATGCGTTCCGTTAGGGGCGTTTGAAGAGGGGGATTACGATGGAAAAGACGTGGGATGCGGAACAGGACGTTGCGCAAGCGGCTGTAACGGAATCTGCCGCCGGCTCTCAATCCGTCGGGAAGGCAACCTGGAGAGATTTTGTTAACCTGGCTAAACCGGGCATTATTTTTTCCAATCTGATTACGACGTTCGGCGGTTTCTGGATCGCTTCGAAGTGGGATATCAACTGGTTGACGCTCGTGATTGCGATGGTCGGCGCCGCCCTTGTAATGGGTGCGGGATGCGTATTGAACAATTATTTGGACCGCGACATGGATATCAAAATGGAACGGACCCGCAAACGCGCGCTGCCTACGGGCAAGGTGCATCCGAAGACCGTGCTCGCTTACGGGATTACGCTCGGCGTAGTCGGTACGGCAATACTGGCCACGGCTAATATGCTCACCGCGCTGTTGGGGCTTTTGGGCTTCTTCGTTTACGTTTGGGTATATACGGCTTGGCTCAAAAGAACTTCCGTCTGGAGCACGACGATCGGCGCGATTTCCGGCGCAATGCCGGCGGTTATCGGTTATGCGGCCGTAACGGAACGTCTCGATATGGGCGCGCTGCTTCTGTTCCTGATCATGTTCCTGTGGCAGCCGCCTCATTTCTGGGCGCTCGGCATTCGCCGGGTCGAGGATTACCGGGCTGCAGGTTATCCGCTGCTTCCGGTCGTACGCGGCATCTACCAAACGAAGGTCAGCATGATGCGTTACGTCATTCCGCTCGTACCGGTTTCGATGCTTCTGTACTTATACGACTATGTCGGCGTTTTCTATCTGATCAGCTCGGCGGTGCTCGGATTGATCTGGGTCGTTATGTGCATGGCAGGCTTCCGTGCCAAGGACGACGAGCAGTGGGCCAAGAAAGTGTTTTTGTTCTCGATCAACTATTTGACGCTTTTATTCTTAATCATGGTGATCGATACGGTCGGTCAATAACGGCAAGGAAATCCCATGCTTGACGGCATGGGATTCGTTTTTTGTATACGGGTTTTCCGGTTGTTTGAAGATGAGGTTTTCATTAACAAATGTGGAGGAAAAAGAAAAATGAACGGAGTTTTCGCCAAGCACTGGTTCAAATTCGTAACGGTCGCCATCATGCTCGTTATCATTGGGGCTATCGGCTATAACGCAATTCCGAAAGAGCCGAAAGTGAAGTTTACGGTAAATAAAGAAGCGGCTGATTTTGCGCTGGACAACGTCGACGGTCAAAAAATCGGCATTCAAAACACGAACGGCAAAGTAAGACTCGTATATTTCTACTATTCGTTCTGCCCCGATGTGTGTACGCCGACGACCGCTTTCCTATCGACCGTTCGCGACGTGCTTGTGGAGAAGGGCGAATTCGGCAAAAACGCGCAATTTATTTCGATTACGTTCGACCCGACCCGCGATACGACGGAACGGCTCACCAAGTTCGCCGATCAATTCAGCGCGGATACGAAAAACTGGTTTTTCGTTCGCGGCGAAGAGAAAGCGACGTTCGAATTGGCGGAGAAATATATGGTTGGCGTCATGAAGGATAAAGACGGCAATTTTGCGCATACGAATTCCATCGCGCTTGTCGACAAGAAAGGGAAAATCCGCAAATTTTACGATGTGAGCGATTTGAAGCTGACCAAAGAACAGATCGCGAACGATGTAATCGCGCTGAGTAAAGAGAAGTAGAAACCGGCCAGCCGGGAATCGGAGAATAAGATGGCTTATTTTACGCATATCCTGCTTCATAATATCATCCCGCTGTCGATCATGATTGCGGTGGGCGTCCTTCTGCAGCGGCTGTTCAAGCTCGATATCCGGACATTGTCGAAATTAAATTTCTATTTGTTTTCGCCTGCGGTCATGTTCAAAATGCTGTACGAATCCAATCTTTCGTTCGGCATCATGATGCAGGTTCTGCTCTTTTTTGCGATATTTTTCGGACTGCTGTTTCTGCTTATGGAGGTTGTCGTCCGCGTGCGCCGGTACGAACCGGGCATGCGAAGCGCGATGCGCAACAGCGTAATTTTCTACAACAGCGCCAACTATGCGATTCCGCTGAACCAGCTTGTCTTCGTCGGCGATCCGTTTACGCTGTCGATCCAAATTATCGTCATGATGATGCAGAGCCTGCTGCCAAATACATACGGCGTATACAGCGTGAACGCGCACAAACGCGATATGCGTGCGACTGTACGCACGATGCTGACGATGCCGGTCATCTATGTCATACCGCTCGCGTTCCTGATGCGTGGGTTCGACGTTCCGGTGCCTCAGCCGATCTACGATCCAATCAACCAGATCTCGAACGCGTTCGTTGCGACGGCGCTGCTTACGCTGGGCGTTCAATTGGGCAATATGAAGTGGGCGCTCAAGCTGTCCGACGTTTTGCTGTCCAACGTGCTGCGGCTGTTCGTAGGACCTGCGCTCGGATTTGCGGTCGTTTTGCTGCTCGGCATCGAAGGCATGATGGCCAAAGCGCTCGTGTTGTCCTGCGCCGTGCCGACCTCGCTCAGCAGCGTGCTGCTCGCCGTCGAGTTCGACAGCGAGGCGGAGTTCGCTTCGCAGGCGGTATTTTCTTCGACGGTGCTAAGCATTTTTTCGGTAACGACGGTTATTTATTTGCTGCAGTATGTCGGATAGACGTCCGGGAGCGGGCGGATGAACCGGCTCGGCCGGGAACTTATTCAATCCGTAATGATATGTCCCGGACGGGGTGCGAATTCAACGAAGCCGGCCATTTGGCGCGCTTGAAAGCCGATTGGCTTGCTTCTGCCGATCATGATCATATTTTTCATGTCGCCCGTTTCTCCCGACGGCAAAAGGAACGTTTTGATGTAGGCAAACTCCTCGCTGAGCGTCGTATGTATGGCGTTGATCAGGCTGTCGTTATCGCCTCTTCCCATCAGGTTCATGATGAAGGCTCCCCCGGATTCGAGCTTTTGCCTGACCATGCCGAAAAAAGATTTGGATGTCAAATGCCGCGGCGTTCCTTTATCCGTGAATGCGTCCAAAATAATATAGTCGTAAGCTTGTTCCCGTTCCCCCTCGAGAATTAGGCGCCCATCGCCTATAACCACATTTTCCGCGTCATACCCGAAAAACGCTCTGCTCAGCTCCACAACTGTTTCGTTAAGCTCCGCCACCTTAAACCGCTTCTTCGCAAAATGCCCGGCGATCGTCCCGATTCCGTGTCCGATAAGAAACGCGTCTTCGAAATCGGGATTGTTGAACTCCATCAAATGAATGATCGCCCTCGGATATTCAAACATAACGCGCCCCGGATTATGCAAATCCATCGCCCCTTGTACGGCAGCGTCCGAAAATTGCAAAACGCGAAAATTCCCTTTCTCGCCATATAACTCATTTGTATCGTATACCGTAATCTCGTGATTTCGGACATATTGTTTGAACAGGAAATGCAAGCGGAAGCCTCCTTAATTTGGCTAGGTTAAGCTATTTTAACATCCCGCTGCAATCGATAGTCAATGTAAAAAGCGGACACAGCCGTTTTTTACGAAAATGCGAGAGGAAGAGTCATATTCTCATCATAGTCTGAGGCCGAGAGGCCATGAACGTTTATTCATGTGCGGCGGCAGCTTTAAGTTATTGACACTCGCTTCGTATCAGTGTATTAATTAAGTAATACAGTAATACGGAACGGGATGTTTCGTTCTGCGTTCAAACGATCTTGAAGGAGTGTAGGTATGCTCGGAATCATTATTTTACTCGTATTGTCATGGCTGGTGCTTCGTTACACGGTTAAACAACCGATTTGCGTTCTTGGTTTCAGCCCTCCGGGAAGGCGATTGGTACAGCTCGCAGCCGGATTCGCGCTTGCAGCCGTTCTTTGCACCGCCGTTCAGTGGTCCGAGATTGCCCTTACGCAAAAGGACTGGGAGGTGAACGCCGCTTATTCGATTGCGCAATTCGGCAGCGTTTTGTGGTGGAATACGAAGTCCGTACTGTTCGAGGAGCTAATTTTCCGAGGGGCGCTGCTGGCGGTTGCGATCCGGCTGTACGGTATGCGCAAAGGCGTCCTGCTGTCTGCGGCCGCTTTCGGCATCTATCATTGGTTCTCGTACGGCGTATTCGGTAATCTGCCGGTTATGGCTTTCGTATTTCTGACGACGTTCGCCGCAGGAGCCGCCTGGGCCTACGCTTATGCGAGAACGGGATCGATAGCGCTTGCGATCGGGAGCCATTTGGGCTGGAACGCGGCGAATGCCGTTTTATTTTCGGAAGGACCTTTGGGCAAGCAGCTGATGACGACAACCGAAGGCGCCGGCTATACGCCGCTCACCGGCATTCCGTCGCTTTTGTTTTTTATCGCGTCGAACGCGGTGCTGCCGGCAGCTGTCTACCTGATCGCAAAGCGTTATTCCGCATCTTCTTCCGTACGGGAGTAAGAAAGCCGGCATAGGCTTATACGGATCGGGCTCCAAAGCCATCATTACGCACCCGGCTCGGGCGATGGAGAAGGATACACGATCCATTCCTCGAGCCCGGCCTTTTCGAGCTGCTGGATCAAATATTCCTCGGGCGTTCCTTCAACGCCGGCATAACCTCTGCGCGTATAAATGTGCTCGGCGTCGGGGAAGGCTTCGCGCAAAGCCGCACGTATTTTTTTGCCGGACGCGTCGTTATCCGTGAAAAGGAACACGTCCTTGTCGCCGACTTCTTTCTTCAGCTCCTCGATCCGCTCGGTTCCCGGGGTTCCGTATGTGCACAAGATCAGCGCTTCTTCGGCCAGCACACGCCGCAAGCGGCTGCGGTCGTTTTTACCCTCCACGATAATGGCGTAGGTCATAGTACCTCCTGCTGCCTGCCGGCAATCATGGGAAAGACGGCGGCGATGTCATTGGATTCGGCAACCTATTCTGCTCTTAGCTTATCATACCCGTATCGAGATTTCCTTCTGCGAGGAATGGAATACGCGGTTGCAGGCGTATGAACAAAGAGAGTCCGCGCCGTGCTGTTACCCGATGTTCCAGACGCGCTTATCGCTGCATTAGGAATCGGAGGATTTCGATGCTTAAACCGCCGGTACGCTCAGCTGCCGCGCAGCGATATGCGGTATTCGGTCGGCGTCTTGCCGTGTCTTTCGCGGAAGATGCGGTGGAAGTACGAGTAGCTGCCGAAGCCGCATGACTCCGCGATTTGCTCGAGCGTCATCATGCTGTAGGCCATTCTTTCCTCGGCAATCGAGAGACGGACCTCAAGTGTGTACTGGATCATCGATTTGCCGTAGCATTCCTTGAACAAATGGACGGCCCGCGAGACGCTTAAATTGACATGACGGGCGACATCCTCGATTTTGAGCGGCGTGACCGCGTGTTCCTCGATATAACTCTTCATTCGCGCAGCGGTAAAAAGCTTGCCTTTAACGGCAGGCGCAGGAACGATCGCCTTATCCAGCGTCAGGCATAAGGAACGAAATAAGTAGCCGACCAGCTCCTCGTTGCTTTCCTCGAACTTAAGCTTCTCGGTCAGGATCATCCGCCAAAGCGATAACAGCTTGTCGTCGAGGTCGATCCGCGACTTGACCGGCTTCGGCGCCCGGTTCCACCATTCGTCAACCCACGGACCATTGCAGTACAAATAATAGTCGCCGCTCGCTACGGCGGGACCCAGCCGTCCGTTCTCGAATTCGTCGATCAATAGACCGTAGGACATGCCCGGGGCGTACAGCAGCAGGTCTCCGGCTTGCACCGGCGTCATGACCCCGTCTACCAGCGCTTTTGCATTGCCTTCCGTTTGGAGCCGGAAAAGATAATGCTTCAAGGCTTCCTTCTCCTGTTTGAGCCGCTGGGAATGATACGAATAGCTGCAAATCAGAACGTTGACATCGGGAGTGTACATGGGCAGCGCTCCATTTTAGCCAGATAGTTGATGCGACAATCACATTCTTCATTCCTATTATAAAGCGTTATTTCTATAATCGGAACTAGATATTCCAATACCAGATAGCCAGAATGAAGAAGGAGCGATAAACCTTGAATAGAATGGGCATCGGCCTGCAGCTGTATACGCTGCGCGAAGAAATGGCGAAGGATTTCAAAGGAACGCTGCGCAAGGTGGCGGAGCTCGGATACGAAGGCGTCGAGTTTGCCGGTTACGGCGGCCTCCCTGCAGAGGAGCTTGCGGAGCTGCTGCAGTCGCTTGGCTTGAAGGCGATCGCCGGTCATGTAGGCTTGAATAGCATTCGTACGAACCTGGATCAGGAAATCGCTTATCTCCAAACGATCGGCGCCCGAAATCTCGTACTGCCGGGTATCCCCGGCGAAGACAGATCCGACGAAGAGTCCTGGAAGCGTATCTTCGCGCTTTGCGGACAGGCTGGGGAAGAAACGGCGAAGCAGGGGCTCGCATTCGGCTACCATAACCATGATTTCGAATTCAAAACGCAGATCGACGGAGCGTATGCGTTCGACGCGCTTTTTTCCGCTACGGCTCCCGAGCATGTGAAGGTGGAGATGGATATCGGCTGGGTGCAGTTCGCCGGTCTAGAGCCGATCGACTACATCCGCAAGTATTCCGGCAGACTGCCGCTTGTCCACTTGAAGGATTTCCGTATCGGCGCGGATGGCAAAATCGACACCGTCGAGCTTGGACGAGGCGTGATCAAGCTGACTGACGTCATCGCCGCAGCTTCCGAGGCCGGAACCGAATGGCTGATCGTCGAGCAGGATAACTGCGCGAATCCGCCGCTCGAAAGCGTGGAAACAAGCATTAATTGGCTGAAAGAGAACTATTTGTCCCGTTTTTAGCAAGTTGTCGATTATCATTGATATTGAGAGGTGCAGGATATGAGTAAAATTAGAGTGGCTGTTATCGGCTGCGGCTCGATCGCCAAACATAGACATATTCCCGAGTATGCGGCAAACCAGAACGTGGAGCTTGCGGCGTTCGTCGATCCCGTCATAGAGCGCGCGGAGGCATACGCCGAGCAATACGGAGCGAAAGCTTTCGCCGATTACGAAGCCATGCTTTCCGAAGTGAAGCCGGATGCGGTAAGCGTTTGTACGCCGAATGCTCTGCATGCGCCGGTATCGATCGCTGCAGCCAACGCGGGCGCTCATGTGCTGGTCGAGAAACCAATGGCCGTTTCCGAAACGGAAGCGCAAGCGATGATTGACGCGGCTAGGAGCAACGGGGTTTATTTGATGGTCGGCCATAATCAGCGGTTCATGCCTCCTCACGTCAAGGCGAAGGAAGTTCTGAAATCGGGCGTGCTCGGCAAAGTGATCACGTTCCGCACCTCGTTCGGCCATCCGGGACCGGAGGGCTGGAGCGTGGACGGCAAGGAAAGCTGGTTTTTCCGCAAGCCGGATGCGGCGATGGGCGCGATGGGCGATCTTGGCGTCCATAAGTCCGATCTGATCCGCTGGCTGCTGGACGACGAGGTGTCCGAGGTGGCATCGTTTATCGGTACGCTTCATAAGACGGAAACCGACGTGGACGATAACGCCGTTTGCTTGCTCCGAATGAAGAGCGGCGCCTTCGGCTCACTGGTGGCGAGCTGGACGTATTATAAGGGCGGCGACAACAGCACGGTGCTTTGGTGCGAGAACGGCGTCATGCGGATCGGCGAGACGGGCGGGGACAAAGTCGTTGTCGAGCTGCGCAACGGAAACGTCGATACGTATCAAGTCGGCGCGATCGCCACGAACGAAAAGCAGACGTTCAGCGGCGTCATCGACGCGTTCGTCACAAGCATTGTCACGCAAACGCCTCCGAGCATTTCCGGCGAGGAAGGAAGCAAGTCGCTGAAGGTCATTTTGGCTGCTTTCGAATCGCAGGAGACCGGGAAAATCGTTAAGCTTTAATACAACCGGCTTCTCGGGACATACCGCCAATTACCGTAAAGAACCCTGTTCAAGAGCAGCTCTACTTAGTAGAATCTCCTCTCGAAGCGGGGTTCTTTTTTTGTCCCCAAAAGATAAAGTTTCACGATTCAAGCGAAATACGATGCAACTACGATGATAGGATCACCCTGAATTAATGATCATTTAGGCATGAATTTTCACTTCTTATTTTTGCTAAGATACGGAATGTCAGAAAGTATTTTGATCCAAAGGAATGAATTATTCAAGGAAAAAGGAGGCGAACTCAAAGCACATCAGCTGTGCAAAGCTGTAACCGCTATGAAGTACAACTGCAAAAGACAGCGGTTTGACATGAAATTATTTAGAGGGAGCAGTGATATGAAAATAACTCGATTTTTCGTTAAGTGTGTCGTGTCATTCCTGATCATGAGCATGCTGATCTCGAATTTTGGAATGGGGACGCAGATAGGAAATATCGCGCACGGCAATGGTGCAACGGCATCAAACGATACCGAAGCACCTTCGTTCTCAGACACGAATGGGCACTGGGCGGAGAAGCAAATCTCTGAATGGGCGGCCAAAAACTGGGTTCAAGGTTATGGGGACGGGAACTTTGAGCCGGATGCCGTCGTAAGTCGCGGAGAATTTATGGCATTTATCAATCGATCATTCGGCTTTCATGAGCTGGCATCGATTCCGTTCTCGGATGTAACCGCTTCCGATTGGGTGAGCGATGAGGTGGCCAAAGCGGTTCAAGCCGGATATATTACGGGTTATGAGGACGGAACGGTCAGGGCGGATCTTCCGATTAGCCGTCAGGAAGCGGCTGTAATCGTGGGCAGGCTTCTGAAGCTGGATGAGAAGGCTGACCGCCAAGCTGCCGACGGTTTCAACGATGCCGCACAAATTGCCGAGTGGAGTCAGGGGGCGGTAGGTGCCGCAGCCGAGAAGGGTCTGATGGCGGGCTACGGGGATCAGAGCTTCAAGCCGAATAGCTTTATTACAAGAGCCGAGGTTGTGGTGACGCTGGATCGCGCGATCGCCGTAAGATATACGTTCACCTACCATCAGGCAGGTACATACGGGCCTTCGGCAAACAATGAAATCGTCAGTAAAGACGTCGTTGTGAACGTAGCCGGCGTTACGCTTCGGAATATGAGGATTAAAGGAAATTTGATATTCGCAGAAGGCATCGGAGAGGGCGATGTATTTCTTGACAACGTTACGGTCGAAGGGGTAACTACGCTAAAGAGCGGGTTTGTAAATTTCAATAGCTCCACATTGGCGAACGTCATCATCGAAGGAAAAGATGGAAGCGTTCACATTGTTGTCAAAGGGGAGTCAACGCTTGCCATGTTGAACATCCTGTCCGCAGCAGCAGTGGAATTGCAGCAGGGAAATGTAGAGAAGTTGACGATTTCCAAGCAGGCATCCGACGTAAGCCTGGACATCGGTACGGGAGCAGTCGTAGCCGTACTGAATCTGGATGCTTTGGCCAAGATCGTAGGGAACGGAACAATCAAGCTTGCTGTTATAAGCGAACAAGCGCGGGAAACCATTTTTGAGAGACAGCCGGAACGTAAAGAAGGACCTGGCTCGATATCGAAGCCGACGCAGTCGCCGGCGCCGAGTCAAACACCGGAGCCGACACAGTCGCCATTGCCGACGCGGACACCGGAGCCGACCCAGTCGCCATTGCCGACGCAGACGCCGGTGTCGACACAGTCACCAGAGCCGACCCAGTCGCCGGAGCCAACGCAGACGCCTGAGCCGACGCAGACGCCGCAAATTCAGTATGAAATCGTAAAAGACGGTATGGCCAAAGCTGTAATTGTCATTCCGAATACACCGAATACAGTTGAGAATTATGCCGCCGGCGAGCTGCAATATCATATCAAAGAAGCTACGAACGTAACGCTGCAGATAAGCAAAGAATCGGAGGCATTGCCGGAAGGGATTATGCCGATTTATCTAGGGAGAACCGATTCGGCATTGGCGGCCGGAATTGATGCAAGCTCCTTTGAGCCGAGGTCTTACGCCATTCGCACTACACCGCAGGGCGTATACATTTCCGGCCGCGACGAAAGCGGATCGTTCGCCTATGAGGAGGAGCCTCAAGGAGCCGGAACGCTGCTAGGCGTATATGAAATTCTTCGCAACGATCTGAAGGTGAAGTGGCTTTGGCCCGGCAAATTAGGAGAGGTCATACCGCATACCGCTTCATTTTCCCTCGGACAGTATGATGTCAAGAATGAAGCGCAGCTAAAACATGTACGATGGAGAGACGCTCCTTTTGCCATGGGGGATGTGAGCGGCGTTTCCTCAGCGGTAAAGGCGAAATTCGTAGAAGACCAGCTTACTTGGCTTCGCCGGCACGGTTTTACTCAAGGGATCAGCCTGGAGTATGGCCATGCATTCGAGAATTATTGGGATCGATTTAAAGATTCGAATCCCGAATATTTTAATTTATTGGAAGACGGAACTCGTCGTCCGGGTCATCCTTTTTATCCGGGTGCAGGAAGCTTGATATCGATGAATGTCGGAAATGAAGGGTTCCAAAATCGGGTCATTCAGGAATGGCTGGTCAATCGTACGGCGAAAAGACCGTTCGTGAACGGTGCCGAGAACGATACGCCCGGATTGGACCGTTCTCCGGAATCGCTGGCGCTGGACAACACCACGAATCCGTATCCGATTCCGGCCGGCAAGGAAGATGTTTATCTGCCTTACTACGTATCCGACAGGTATGCCAAATTTTGGCTGTCTCTTCTGGAGAAAGCGAGAGTTTACAATTCCGACGTCAAAGTAATCGGCTATGCCTATGAAAACTACAGTGCACCTCCGGTCGATACCCAGCTTAACGAGGATATTGTGATCGCGATTGTGCCGGAGTACATCTTTCCGTGGTCCGAACAGAACAGGCAAAAATTCAGGGAGCAATGGGATGGCTGGTTTAACAAGGGGGCGTCGCTCTTTTTAAGACCCAATTATACGTTGTCCGGTCATAACATGCCGATTCAATATGCACAAGCGTTCGGGGAAGATTTCAACTATGCATATGAAAGAGGCATGATGGCAACCGATTTTGACTCTCTTACCGGCATGTATGGTACGCAAGGGCCGACTTTGTATATGATCGCCCGATTAAACGAAGAGCCTGGGAAAGACGTAGACGCCATTTTAAATGAATATTACGATGCTTTCGGACCGGCTAAAGCCAAAATTGAAGAGTACTTCAGCAAGTGGAATGAAGTAACGTTACGGGCAGAAGCTGCATTCCAAACGCTTGATCTTTCAAAAGAGCATGTCGATAGCATTTATGCCGATTTCAATCAAATTATTGATTCGTTATTTACAGGCAACGATTTCATTGAGGCTCAGAGCATGTTAGACGATGCGAAACATTTGGTTTCGGGAAGCGACTCGGATTATTTGCAAAGAATCGAATTTTTGGAGAAAGGATTGACGGATGCCAAGCTGACATGGGAGATGGTTACAAAATATAAGGCATTCAAGCTCGATCCAAGCAAAGAATCGGAGATGCTCCATGCCCTGCAGGCTGTGGACAGTTACAGAAAAAGTATTGCTTCCTCGGGGGCGTCTAATATCTGGTATTCGAATTGGGCCGAAAATCGGACGATTAACCGGAAGCTCTACCAGCAGCTGGATGATTACGAGCATATTAGTACGCTCCCGGCAACATGGAGCTTTAAGTGGGATCCTCTCGAGGTCGGGGATGCCGAACAATGGTATTCCGAATCGTCCAATACGGCGTGGGATTCGATCGCCATTGACAACGTGTGGCAGAAGCAGTCGATCGGTTTGCAGTGGAAGATCGACCACGGCACGGATTACACGGGTGTGGCTTGGTATAAGACGACCTTCGAGTCGGGAGCGGAGACGCCGGATAATTTGGCGCTTTTGTTCGGTGCCGTCGATAAATCGAGCAAGGTTTGGATCAATGGGCAGGCTGCGGGAGAGAACATCTACGATCCGGTGACGAACCCGAATGCTTGGGAGGATCCGTTCCAGATTGATCTTGCCGATTATATCAGACCTGGGACGAATACGGTTGTCGTAAAAGTGGAGAGCAGATTCGGCGTAGGAGGAATTTACAAGCCGGTATGGTTCGTTCGGAAAAAAACATCCGCTCCGATCTCGTTGGCGGATGGGGTGATGACCCCCGGAGCGGCACAGGTTACGTATCCGTCTTCGGTTGAAAAAAACATGTATGACGGTTTCGACGCCTACATTCTTCACGATTCGGAGGAGTCGGGAATTGAACTGATATTGGATCAAGGGTCTTCCTTCGAGGTTCAAGCTCTGCAATTGGAAAACCGTGGAGATACGGCCACGAATTTGAATATCGAAGGGTTGAAAATTATGGTGGGTTCTTCAGACGACGGGGTCCAGTTCGATCAAGAAATATTTAACGGAACCGTACCAGGCGGCAACAATGCGGGAGAAGTGCGGCAAGCAATCGTAGACAAGGTGAAGAAGCGGTACTTTAAAATAATCGTAACGTCCAATTTCCTTGGCCCTATTACGACGGGGATTGTCGATCGGGATCGCATTCACACGGGGGCTTTCCGTTTCGTCAGAACCTCTCCGGTATCTCCAATTCAGCCTGCAATCAAAAGCGTGCATGACGGATTCGTCATGTATACCAATCCGGATGCGAGCTCGTCAGGCTCAATCGAGCTTGCGGTTGACTTGGGACAAGTGGAGAAGGTGGCGGAGCTGCAAATCAAAAATAGGCCCCTCGCAACTTTGCTCTCGGTAGCGGCGGTGAGCGTTTGGGTAGGATCGGAGGATGACGGAGAGCACTTCGATCAGGAAATATTTAATGGCGGAATTCCCGGAACGATTAACGCAAACGAGGTGCGTTCTATCCAAATAACGCCAAGCACGAAACGGTACTTCAAGATCAAGATTACCGATAATTTTAATGGTCCGATTAACGGAAGCGCCAATCAGGACACCGTCCAATTCACAGAGCTGCGATATACCAAAAAGCTGGATTGATGACGGTTTACACATTCTCCGACTAGTCCGGAGAAACAAATAAGCAAGGGCGGGCGGCATACTCAAGCGAATAGTGGGGGAAGCCGCCTCCTTTTTGCATAGATAAAGGTCGGATAAGGACCGGGAGAGTGAGGAATGCATAACATGTTCAATTGCGGTTAGCGACGCTTAGGGAGGCTGCGAATATGTCAAAAGGATGGAGAAGAGGAATAGCAATATGGTTGCCGGCTTTCTTGGTTCTAGGCTTATTAAGTCTGCTGCCTATCATGCAGCGGTCTGTTATGGCTCAATCTTATGAGAATATGCAAACAAATCCCGGATTCGAAGCCAATTGGACCGGGTGGGCTGCAAACGGGACAGCTGCTCTGGATACGGCGGCACACAGCGGTTCCAAAAGCGCCAAAATCGTTGCCGACTCGCAAAACGAATGGAATGTAATAGCCTCAGGTACCCGAATGAACGCTATTGAAGGTCAAAGCTTTCGTCTGGATGCCTATATCAAGGATACGATAACGACTTCTTCTTTGATGATAGGGTTACGCTTCTCTAATGCAAGCGATGAGACTGTTCAATATTTGTGGTATCCCGCTTCTCACTCAAGTAATTGGACCAGGCAGGGAGATACGTTTATAGCTCCCAAGCGTTCCACAAACGTTCAGATCTACATATGGATGCCTACGGAGGCAGCGGGAACGGCATGGTTAGATGATTTGCAGCTAAGCTCGGATAATTTGGCATCCGATTCCGGCTTTGAGTTAAACAATGGAAGCTGGTCCGGGCCTGCCATCGTATATGACGCCTCCACCGCCAGAACGGGCTCCAAGTCAGCTAAAATGACCGGTTCCTCGCATGCCTTTAATGCCATAAGTACGACAACAGCTCTGCCTAGTAACGAAAATCAGGAGTTTACCTTGAAGGCATTCAGTAAAGATACGATTACGTCGGGCACGTTTCAAATCGGCTTGCGTTACATCAATGCTGCCGGAACGTCCATTTCCTACGATTGGGTTACGGCTGCAAATTCAAGCAGCTGGCATCAAACCGTTCTAAAAGCGAAAACGCCTGCCGGGACCAGGTCCGTTCAGATCTATTTTTGGCTCAGTCAAGATGCGGTCGGAAGCGTATGGATAGACGATATTGTCTGGCAGTCTCAAAATTTACTTCTTAATTCCGGATTTGAGAACAACTACGATGGCTGGAGCTCATTGGAGGGCGTGATCGATACGACAACCTCTTACGATGGGGCTAGATCTTTCAAATTAGTAGGGAATAGCGCACAGCCCTGGAATGTTGCAGCGGATTCGAATCTAATCTCCGCCAAAGAAGGAGACAGCATTAAACTTCAAGCGGTGATAAAAAGTGCGCTTACTGCAGGCGGATTAAAAATGGGATTAAGATACATCCAAGCGGATGGAACGACGTCCATATCCTTTGCCTGGTACGATGCGGCTCTGTCAAGCAGTTGGAAGATGAATGAGGAAGTATTTTTTGCTCCTGCCGGCACGGAGTATGTTCAAGCCTATTTTTTGCTGAGTCAAGATGCTGCCGGATCCGTGTGGATAGATAATACGGTTTTATCGAAGGAGCCGGATCCTTTTAGCTTTACATTGACGGAGAAGCATAAATGGAGCAATGAAACGACGGTAAACGCCAATTTCGGCATCACGTTGGCTAAAGGCAGTTTATCGGAATACAAAGTAAAAATCGAACGGTTTGATTTTGGGGGAACGGTTCCGGTTTTTTCAAAGGAGTATACCTCGCTATCCGCAAGCTTTACGGATTCGTTCGCACTGTCCGGCCATCCGCTCGGGTATTCGATTTATAAGGCTCATTTGATCAGGAAGATAGATGGATCGACAATCGTTACTGTCATTCAGGAATTACAAAAGGTAGATCCCTACACGTATTCGGTACTGCCAAACACATCAAGCGTGACATTCAGCTCCAATAAGGCCGAGCTTCTCAACGGAAACTCGTTTCTAACCCGGAATCTCTATAACGTAGGCCCCACGCATTTTGCAATTGTAAAGGACAGAGGGTTCAACACCGTACTGGCTGCGGAAAGAGACGGCTACACGATGACTCAGGTTCTCGATATGGCTCATGCAGCAGGTCTGAAGGCATCGGCGGCCCTGTTCCTTGATACTTCAAGCGTTGATCTAACTTATATCGAGAATACGGTGAATGCCGTTAAAAATCATCCCGCATTGCATTATTGGGTATTAAACGATGAACCGGATGGAAATGGCGTTGCTCCGGCAAATATGCAAGCGGCTTATAATTTGGTTAAAAGCTTGGATACCAATCATCCTGTAACATTCGTTCTAACTTATAAGAATTCGATCGCGAACGGGACCTATAACGGGGCGACGGATATGATAAATACCGATCCATACCCGGTTCCTTATTTTGACCTGGGTACTTACTTAATAAATAGAACGGATACTGCCGCCGCAGTTGGAAAACCGGTCGCTATGACTATACAATCCTTCGGAAGGTATGCGTTATGGTCAAGAGAGCCTTTGCCGGAAGAGACTCGTGCGATGACTTATCTCGCTATCAATCACGGGGCGAAATCAACAGCTTACTACTCCTATGTAGATGTGGATGGGCTTGGCGGATATTTGTGGAATATGCCGGCGGATAGTCCGCAGCTATGGGCAATGTACAAAGTTCTAAATCAGGAATTGGAACTGCTGAAGGATGTGATCGGCGCGGCGAACGTAACGCAGACGATTACCGCTTCCTCTGCGGATATCGATCTCAAATTGCGCAGTTATAACGGCATGGATTATTTATTCGCCGTTAATAAAACCAATAAAGAGGTTACGGCGGCATTTTCAGGTGTTGGCTTGATGAACAAGGCTTCTGCCGACATTGTTTATGAAAATAGAGCCAAGGCCATAAGCGGCAGTACTTTCAGCGATACGTTCTCGCCTTATATGGTTCATATTTATAAGCTGGATTAACGTTTATTGCGGTATTGGCGGGGGGTAACCCCCATCTTTTTTTTAAATAAACGGAGAAAAAACTGCATATCGCTGTAACCGACGTTGCTGGCAATGTCCTGGATGGTTAAGGCAGTAGTCCGCAGCAGCTTGCAGCTTTCCTCCATGCGCAAATTTTGGACATATTCGATGAACGTTTGGCTTGTCGTTTTTTTGAATAATCGATGAAAATGACTGGGACTCAAATAGACCATGGCGGCCATTTGTTCCAGCGTTAAGGGCAGGTGATAATTTTTTTTAACGTAAGTAAAGACGGCATCCAAGCGATGGGCGGCAGGAGGCAGCTCTTGCGCATAAGAGTCATTCTCGAAGCGGTACAGGAGGATGAGCAGTTCGATTACCCGCATGATCAGCAGCGTTCTGTACCCTAGCCGATGCTGAAGGAATTCTTTATGCAGCTGTTCAAAAACCGTTTTTGCTTCGTGCTGGCTGTCATGATAGCGGTAATAATCTTGAGCGGATTGAGCAAACATACGATTCCCGTCAAACGGGTGAGGAATCGCTTGACACCAGGTCAACAATTGATCGGCGGGAAAGACGCAATTGTATACGATAAGCGATGAGCTGCTATGAGTCGATGCCGGACGATACACATGGGCCGTTCCTACCGGAATAATAAATATATCTCCGCTGACGACGGGCAGCACTTCCTCATTGATGTAATGAAAACCCGATCCTTCGGCAATATAGTTGATTTCCAGGAAGTCGTGCGTGTGCATAAACGAATCGAAGTTTTCATGAAATCGGTTCACATAAATGTCGACTTCGGAATCGAAATAAATATCCGTATTGTTGAAATACACACGTGGATTCATTCTGCACCTCTTCATGTAAGTTGTTTTGGGACAAAAAGAAGACTTTATGATTTCCAACAACAAAGCCCGCCCTCCGAACGTGCATGGTTTTACTGTAAGGGAAGATGGCCGTGCTGTCTATGCTCTTGCTGCAATGCCAAATTACAATTTTCTCGGAAAATTACATATGGAAAATGGGGAGAAAACATGCTGTCCTTTTGGTTTTTGAATCATGATCTTGAAGACGACGAGCTGCGATGGCAGCTTGACGAAATGAAAGCTAAGCGGTTCACGGGTATTTTCATTCATCCGCGGGATGGGCTCAATGTGCCGTATGCTACTGAATTATGGTTTGCGAAAGTTAGCGTTATTTTGGAGCATTGCGGACGGATCGGCCTGCAAGCGTGGCTTTACGACGAGGAGCCGTTTCCGAGCGGTGCGGCCGGCGGACAGGTTTTCTTCGACAAGCCGGAGTTTAAAGCGCGATATTTGACGATGGAACGGTTTGAAGTCCAGGGCGGAAGAGTGAAGCTCGATTTCGCCCCGGGACGGTTCTTGAAGACGGTGGCCATCCGCCATACGCGTAACGGACTAAGCAGGGAATGGCTCGATTTGACCGAACATACCGGCCTGATGCGCAGCGAATGGACGCCGGGCATCGTGCATCATGGCATTTACTATCCGCCGTATGAGGATTCGGGCAATCCGCATTGGCGCTCGGGTACGATACGCCCTCACTATCGCGTTGATTGCGAGCTTCCAGAAGGGGATTGGACGGTATGCGCTTTTGTCGAACGGGAGATGACGGCAGGCTGCTGGGGGGCGTATACGGATTTGATGAATCCGGATGCGACTCGCCATTTCATAGCGCTTACCCATGAAAAATATGCGAAGCGTTACAAGCATTTATTCGGGGGAGTTATCCCGGGGATATTTACGGATGAATTTAAAGTTATTCACGATGTGGCATGGTCGCCCGTTCTGAGCCCGTATTTTCATGGGAAGTTCGGGTATGAGCTTGAGGAAAGGCTTCCTGATCTCTTTCTCACGATCGACGATGGTACGGCACAAGTCCGCTATGATTATAGGCTTGCGCTAAGCAAGCTCCTGAAGTCGTCGTTTATCGAACCGGTCGTCAAGTGGTGCGAGGCGAATCGTCTTGTTATGACCGGCCATATTAGCCCTGAGGAAGACCCTGTCGGTCAGACGAAATGGACGCCTCATCTGCTTTCTTTGTTGAAGGGCTTCCATCTTCCGGGGACGGATCTTATCGCGGGACAAATCGGCAGCGCGGAATATCCGCTTCTGCATCTGGGGCCGAAGATGGCCAGCTCAGCGGCACGTCATACGGGGAAACGCGAGTCGCTTGTTGAAGCTTTTGGCGCGAATGGCTGGGAAACCGATTTTAAATCGATGATCAAAATGGCGGATTGGCTGTTCGTTTTGGGCGTGACGGAAGTGGTCGTTCACGGACAATTTTACTCTATCGACGGTCTTCGTAAAAAGGAAGCGCCGCCGTCCTATTTTTATCAGTCCAGTCATTGGCCTTACTTCGGAGAGTTCTCAGATTATATATTGCGCATGTCCGCTTTGTTGAAGGAAGGAGAGCCCCGCTGCCGGCTGCTCGTTTATTATCCGCAAGCTGCGTTCAGCGCGCTTGTTCCCGACCGTTTCGACGAAGCTGACGAGCAACGCCGCAAGCTAGGCGCTTTGCTGCACGAACTGCTCAGCAATCAGTGGGATTTCGATCTTGTTGATGAACAGACGCTGCTGGAGATGAGCGTAAAGGATGGCAGGCTGCAAGGAGTAAGCAACAACTACGATGTGCTTCTGCTGCCGTATTGCGACGTTATGGAAAGCGGGGCCGCCCGTTTTTGCGCAGCTTTGACTCGTCAAGGCATTGCCGTTTGGCGCGTGGGAGAGCAGCCGACGATCGTCGCGTCGGAAGGCGAGAGCAGGTTTAACGAAGCTATGCGTTTGGCAGATTGTCATGACGTGTTTTGGTCAAAAGTCGTACCTGCCGGGCAAGTTGCCGCTGAATTACATAAAGCGCTTGCCAGAGACATTACATTGTGGAGCTGTCTGCCTGATGGAACTGCGCTTATGGAACCGGCAAAGGTGTATGTGCATGCGCGTGCAGTAGGCTCTACCCGGCGAATGATGGTTACGAATGCGCTGGACGAAACACAGTGGACGCAACTGAAGCATCCGTCCTGCGATGAATGCGGTACAGCCGATGTTGTGCTTACATGTAAGCTGCCGCCAAACGGCTCGATACTCGTCGATGTGCATCCGGATCGATTGGAGCTGCTCGTCGCTGCCGGGCACTGGAGTTCGGTTGGTTCAAATCCGCTCGGTACTGCTCTTCATTCAGTGCCTGACGAGCTCGATTCGACGATCGATTTAACGCGCGATTGGCAGCTGAAGCCGGAAGCGGACAATGTGCTGATTCTTTCTCATTGGCACTTCCGGGAAACGGTTCCGCAGGAAGAAGAGGGAATAACGGCGGCTCCGGCTGTGAATATGATTGAAAATCCCGGTCCTGTCTTTGAAAAGGAGGGCTACGGCTACTGCAGGTTTTATTCCCGCGGCACCCCGGGACCGACGCATTTGGTTTATGAGCTGTCTGCCTGGGAAGGGGACTGCCGAATCGTAGTCAACGGAAAGCCTGTTCAACCGGCTCGAAAGGTACGGCGATACGACGTTAACAATTTTGAGATGGATATTACGCCGTTTTTGCACAAAGGAATCGGCAGGCAAACGAACATCGTCGAGGTTCGCTTTTCGAGCGGCGGCCGGCTAAAGGAGCCGTTCCGGTTGTATGGCGAGTTTGAAGTAACGTTTCCTTATGCCGGCTTTCCTCCCGGACAGCTCGCTTATGGGCAGCGGACAGGAAGGATATCCGAGCTTGACAGCTGGGACGATCTCGGATTTCCGCATTATGCAGGCACGATGACATACATCAAAGACGTAACGCTTCAGGAGGAGTGGTTGAGGGCGGCAGACGGAAACGGCTCCATATGGCTTCAAGCGGCGGAAGTGAACGATGTGGCGCGGCTGTTTATTAATGGAGTGGAGCAGGGTACGCGATTGTGCGAGCCGTTTGCTTGGAATGTGACGAACAGCTTGAAAAGCGGTAGTAACCGGATCGCATTCGAGGTGGCCAACAGCCCGATTGCCTTCTTTGAAGGCGGCAGAAAACGAGCGGGTCTCCGCGGCAAAATCTCATTGTCGAGATTTTTATATTAAATTATTATGGCATCCGCGAGGGTGCCGTTTTTTGCAAATGGCAGACTTTTCCGAACCGAGCGCGACTCCCGGCGTTCGGTGCTCGGTGCTCGGTGCTTGGTCACACATCGGCTGTCAAACCTCGCGTATATCCTCCGCTGATTGTTTCATGTCCCGGTAAAAGCGTTCGTCTGAAAAGAAGCCGGCAGGCGTCTATCTTGCTCGTTTCGATTTGACTTCGAATCTCTCATTTCGTATATTGATAGATTGATAGATTCGGAGAAGGAGAGAGACATCCATGAAAAAGACTTGGAAACGAACGTTGGCGCTGAGCGCCGTTCTGTTGATGGCGGCGGCCTCCGGCGCTCAAGCGTACGAATCGCAGCTAAAGCCGTTTCGCGACGTAACGGCGGGCGATTGGTCCGAGGAGGACGTATATATGCTGACGGCGTACGATATTTTATCCGGTTATGAGGACGGTTCCTTTCGCCCCGACGATTCCGTTACCCGCGAGCAGTTCGTCAAAATGCTCATGACATCGCTCCCCGGACAGACAGGCGCAGGTGCGTTAGCCGGCGGGGCCGCTTTTGCCGATGTGAAGGAAGACCGCTGGTCGTATCCGGTAATCCGGGATGCGGCGGCTAAAGGATATATTTCTTTTCTGCTGAACGGCGGCAGCTTCTTGCCGGAGGAGAAAATCAAGCGGGCGGAAGTGGCTGTGCTGATAGGACGCTATTTGCTGGACTCGGTAGACGAGCAGGAGCGCAGCGTTTGGCTGGAAAGCAAATGGAAGGTTGTGGAGGCTGCGCGCGGTTTTCTGGATGCCGAGAAGCTCGATCCCGAATATCGTCCATATGCCTATTACGCGTCATACCGCGGAATCATGAACGGCGACGACCGGAATATGCTTCATCCCGAAGCGGCGTTAAGCCGCAAGGAGGCGGCGGCGATCATCCGCAGGACGATCGGGGAGAAGGTCGAGAGCAACGTTCTCGAGATTAGCGGCTTCTACGCCATAAGTTCTTACCGCAATATCGATCAGATGAAAAACTTGTCCGGCATTACATACGGATGGTCGAGTCTCGATTATATGGGCGCAGGCAGCGCCAAGCTCGAAATGGGCGCAGGCACATACAAGCTGCCGGAGGACTGGGGTATCGTCGCCGATTCGGCGAACCAGAACGGCCTGAAGGGCAAGCTGATGGTATTCAGCGATAACGCG
Source organism: Paenibacillus contaminans (assembly GCF_003285015.1). Lineage (GTDB taxonomy): Bacteria > Bacillota > Bacilli > Paenibacillales > NBRC-103111 > Paenibacillus_V > Paenibacillus_V contaminans. The sequence continues at coordinate 62,932 of NZ_QMFB01000008.1, forward strand.
GAGGGCAAGCTCAGCCGATTTTTACAGGATGCCGGCGCGCAAAAGTCTTTCTTGGAGTCGTTGAAGGCGCAGCTTGCGATACTGCCGATGAGCGGCGTGAGCATCGATTTCGAAGGGCTGCTTTCGGAAACGGATAAAGAGCCGTATACCGCCTTCCTGCGCAGTGTCAAAGGGGCGATCGGAGGCAAGCCGCTTTCGGTTGCAATCCCGCCGATTTTTTATTACAAGGGATATGATTTGCAGGCGATCGGCGCACTGGCGGATGAAGCGGTGCTGATGGCATATGACTTCACGCATGCGGAAACAGGCCTTCCTTCGGCGCCGCTGCCTCTGGTAAGGGAGAGCCTGGACGAGGCGCTGCGGAGCATACCTAAGGAGAAGCTGCTGCTTGGCATTTCGAAGCAGGCGAATCAGTGGATCACGGATGCGCAGGGCAAGGTCAAGAAGGCTTCGCCTTCCACCGAGCTAGTCGAGAACAGGCTGAAGATGGACGGCGTCCTGCAGCAATTCCAGCTTCCGTTTTTCGTGCATCATGCGACTTACACAACGGATAGCGGCAGCAACGAGCTGTGGTATGAGAATACGAAAAGCATTGAAGCAAAGCTAGAATTGGCGCGGTTCTATGGATTAAAAGGAGTGGCCCTCTGGCATATGGGCAATTTTACGGCGGAGGACTGGGCGCTGTTCGCGAAGGAGAAAGCGAAGCGGTAACGCCTTCCGGGCAACTATCAGCATTCCGCGAAGCTCTCCATTGTGCGGAGCTTCGCTGCATGACGGAGCTCGGTCGGCCGCATGCGGAAACGGTGTCCGGAATGCGCGATGGCCGAAGCCGCATACACTGCCGGGGAGGGCAAGGCGATGACGCAGAGTAAGTGAGAGTCCCCGGCAAGCCTAGTAGTTTTGACCGCGTTTGATCTAAGGTTAGCTTCGCGGCTTTTCGTAAATAGCTCACAGTTAAACAGCAGTTGCGTCTGTATCCTGAATTTGATGTGGTCAACCTACTAGGGCGTGTGCGGACAATGGTGAACGGGTTTCGCTCCTGTTGTCATCGAACTTTCGGCGTATCCGCAGTTTGTCACCCGAACGGAGCCGTCAGTTGGCGGTCGGCGAGCCGAGTATCCGAAACCGGTCGAGCGGAAGCAGCGACAATCCAAGCATCAGTACGACGAATGCGATAAAATACGGCGACCATGCGTCGCGAAGTTGTCCGGCAACGGTCGGTCCGAAGAACGCGCCGATCGAATAGGAGATCGATAGCAGCGAGAAAACGCGTCCGTAACGGGTGCGCGAGGTATGGCCGGCGAGCAGCGTCGCGATTGCCGGGTAGATGACGCCTTTGGCCATGCCGATCATAAACAGCGAAACGACAAGCGGAAACGGCCAATCGACGGCCATCCCGAAAAAAACGAGCGCAAGCGACAAGCTGCCGGCAACGACCCGGGGCAGCGGCGCGATGCGGTTCAGAAAAAGCAGGCTGAGCGTCGCAAGCGCCCCCAGACTGACCATGGAGAAAAGCAGGCCGGACGTGACGATCGAATCCATGGCGGCTTTCATGAGCGGAAGCTCGAAGAAAAGAATGCCCTGCGAACAGGACAAAGCAAGCGGTATGCCGAAAAACAGCCACGGAATTTTACCGTCTTTTGCCGGTTCCGTCTGTGCGGTTCCTTTAATGGAAAGCGAAGCGCCGTGCCCATGGGCGTCGTTAGCTTGAGGGATATGCATACGCCGCATTTCTTTCGTTTCGCGGACGCCGAATATGGCGAGAATGCCGGTAGCGATCAATCCCCAGCCGAGAACGAGGAAGGAAGTCGTGAAGCCGAGCTTCGCCACCAGAAAAGCGCCGGCTGCTGGCGATCCGACGGAAGCGAGCGTATGTACGAACCCGTTGCCGGCCATCAGCTTGCCCTGCTGGACATGGTTCTTGGCGATCTTCGCCAGCATGGCCAAACATGCGGGCGACAAAAAGGCGAGCACGAAGCCGCTGATCGAGCGAACCCACAGCAGCTGCCATGGGTCGGTAACCTGCGATTGCAGGACGAGAACGATACCCGCGGTAAGCAAGCTTCCGACGATGAAATATTTGCTGCCGTAACGGTCGACCCCGACGCCTGCAAGCAGATTGCCGGGCAGATGGGTGAGCGAATAAACGCCCATGATCAGTCCGATGAACGAAGGCGCCGCGCCGATCGACAAAGCGAACGGAGACAGCATTGGATATTGCGCATGCAGATCGAAAAACGCGACAAACATGAATAAATAAAGCCATACTGCCGTTTTCATTTTGCCACCACCCGCTAGTATTGGGCGATTCGGGACAGCCGAGCCCGAGACCCTGCTTCTCTTACTTGTACGCAGCTTGTCAGGCTTGTAGTACGGTTATTATTTTAGCGGCCCGAAACGCGGCAGGAAGGGGGGATACGAGTGGATATGCTGACGGTCGTCGTGCTGGCGCTTGCCGCAGTTTACGTTTACTTGCGTTTGCGCCGGACGTTTCGCCGCAACCGCTCGGATCGCAGCGAAGACATACAGCGCAAGCTTAAGGAGCTTCGCAAAAAAAGGGATGAAGAATGACAATTACCTATAGTATCATATAGAAAAGAGGAAGGGGTCGAACGAATGGATCAATTAACCGCTTTTTTGCAGGACCGCTGGCTCGTCGTCGTCATCGCCGTGGTCGTTCTGTTCCTGATCGTGAAGCTTGTCAAAACCGTCATTAAATGGGTGCTCGTTTTGGCGATTCTTGCGGTTGTCATCGTTTACGGAGCGACTTACAAGGATAAGCTGTTAGAGGTGACCGACACGATCGGCACCGCGGTAACGAACGAAATCAAAGATCAGGCGCTGAAGGCCGTTACGAACGAAGCGAAGGATGCGACCTATAAGAAGAACGACGACGGCTCGTATACCGTCTCGACCAAAAGCATCCGAATCGATGCGACGCCCGGCTCGAACGATGCGAAAATTACGTTTATGGGCCAGACGTTTAACTTGAAAATCGACGAAGCGCTGCAAAAGGTTATCGATCAAGCGAAGCAGAAATAAGCCGATTGTCCGGCATGTCCGTTTTATGTCGGGAGGACGTTCCTAAGAAGTAACCGGCTATCATTGTTCCATGGAAGCGTACGATAGGGACGTTCGGAATGCGGTTCGGCATGTTCGAGCCGCATTTGCCGTATTTTCAGAGGCAGGCAGCCGTCAGAGAGGGGGAGATGCAGGGTGAACGAGGCTCTACAATTGCTAAGCAGTTTGAATCTATTAACCGTGCTGCTGGTAGCCATCATCGCGATATCCGTCGTACAAGGGGCGGCGCGCGGAACGACGGGCTCGGCCAAGCATCTCTTCCTGCTCCTGCAGGAAGGCGCCGTCACGATCCTCAGTCTAGTGCTGGCTTGGAAGCTTGCCGTCGCGCTGTCTCCCGCATTCGGAGATTGGCTGACGTCTCGCAATATCGTGATCCCGAACGAAAAAATCAGCTGGCTGCGTCAAATGTATTACACGATCGTAACGGCGCTCCGCGATTTCTCCTTGATGCGCTCGGGCGTCCTGCTGCTGGTCGGCTACGCCGTGCTCAAAACGGTGCTTCATGCCGTCATCGATACGATTCTGTATCGCGCGGGCAAATACGCCGACCCGAGTCCCCGTCCTGAAGGTCGGATCACTTGGACGAGCAGCGTTTTCGGCGGCGCGATCGGCGCCATAACCGGCGCCGGACGGGCGCTTATGGCTGTCGCGGTGCTGTTCATGTACACGGCATTGTTCCCTCACGCAACGTTTACCGGCTATATCCAGCAGTCTTCGCTTTACCAGAAGGGGGCGAAGGAGGTCATCGAGCCGTTCACCGGCGATTTGATTACGAAGCAGCTGCCGGTGTTCACGAAAGCGGTCGAGCATGAATTTCAAAATATTTTGCAGCGCAAATATGAAGTGATTGACGCGCGCATACCGGACGATATCGCGTTAGCGGCGAAAGAGGTCACGGCCAAGTCCAAGTCTGACGAAGAGAAAGCGAAGGCGCTGTACCAATGGATCGGCACGCGCGTTCAATATGATTGGGACAAGGTTAATCTGTACGAGCAAAAAAGGGTCTGGAAGGAGCAGTCGCCGGAGGATACGTTCGCTACGCGCAAAGGCGTATGCATCGACTACTCCAGGCTGTATGCCGTTATGGCGCGCTCCGTCGGGCTTGACGTGAAGGTCGTGACAGGACTCGGCTACGACGGCAAAGGCGGCTACGGCCCGCATGCTTGGAACGAGGTTTATGTTGCCGACCGGGCGGAATGGCTGCCGCTTGATTCCACTTGGGTATCGAGCGGGGGCAATTGGTTCAACCCGCCGAATTTCGACGCGACGCATATACGCGACGCCTAATGAGGAACGCGCCTGGCTGTACAGGCGCGTTTTTTTTGAATAAAAGACTTTATATGTTTCGCCTATCAAGTTCTTATCGTTCAACGGTAAACGCGCACGTCCAAGTTTATGCTTACGAAATCGCTTTCTTCGAAAGCGTTTATGTCTACGCTGCAATTAAGGCTCCTCTATAAGCTGTAGTCCGAAATAGCCCACATGGAGCAAGGAATCGAAGCTTGCCCTACGCTGGAGTCAGATTTTGCCGGCTTGGAGAACGGATTTACCGGTGTGCCGATTAAAATACCCGCTGCAAGCAGGCGTTTTCGGACTACAGGCGGGGAAAGGAGGCCGTACTCGATTCCAAGTGGGCAAAATCGGACTGCGCATGCAAGAAGCGACGAGCGAGGAGGGGCAAGCGAGTATGAATGCCGGTTAGAGGAACGGTAAATGTCAAAGTTCAACAAAAAAAGATTGTTTAGTTAAATAACGAGGTAGTCACAGAGTCGTACTTGACAGTCTATCAGTGGCTTAAAGCCTATACCCCTTGCCTCGCCAACGAACAAACGCATATCGAACAACAGGGCCGCCGCAAGGCGGTTTTTTCAAAATCTCAGAAAGTATATCCTCCGCTGATTGTTGGATTTCCGGTAAACGCGACTGTCCTTGAACGACGGCAAAGCCGTTTATCCTTGTATGGCGGTTTATCCTTGCATCGATTCGTATCGGGAAGCAAAATATGCTATCATGAAACATAGCCTCTCCAACATACATTTGGTTACCGCTATTTTCCGGCAGCATGCCGGCTATTTCGGGAGGTGCTCTATGCATAACAAGTTAAGCGCATATAAAGCCGTATTTTTCGACGTGGGCGACACGTTAATGACCATTCCGGCGGCGCGTGTCATTATGCAGCAATTTTTGGCGAGCCGAAAGCTGCACCGCGGGGAAGAGGAAATCGGAGATTTGTTTACGGAGGCGTTCCGCCTTTTCTATTATGGAAAGCAGCTTAATCCGGACGAGGTTTGCACGCCCGAATCGGACCGCGCTTTCTGGATGAAGCTGTACAGCTACATTCTCGATCGGCTCGGCGCGCAGCAGGAATTGGACGAGGACGAGATACACCGCTGCTGCCACGGGCTTTACGACAAGTTTACGCAGCCGGAGCAATACCAGTTGTTCGACGATGTGAAAAGCAACCTGGAGCGCTTGAGCGGCATGGGGCTGCGGCTCGGCATCATCTCCAATTTTGCGCCGACGCTCAAAGGCATTCTTGAGCATAAAGGCATTCTCCATTATTTCGATCCCGTTATCGTTTCCACGGAGGTGGGGCTTGAAAAGCCGAACCCGGACATCTTTCGCCTGGCTTTGGCGGAAGCGGGATTGCCGCCGCAGGACGTGTTGTATGTCGGCGACCACGACCAGAACGATATTTGGGCTCCGCAGCAAGCGGGCATCGACGCAGTCAAAATCAAACGTTACGACTATCATACCGGCGAGGGCATTCATTCGCTTGCGGAGCTGCAATAGACCGCTTGCCGATTGCCAGGCCGGAAGCAATCAGGAGAGGGAAGCAAGATGAAGCATTCGGAAGGCCTGGGCGAGGCGCAAAGGCAGGATAAGCATAAAAGGAATCATTTTTCGGTGCGTATCAACATGTTTTTTTTCGCCACCTTTGTGGTGTTTTCCGTGTTGATTATCCGGCTTGCCATCCTGCAGTTCGTCGAGGGGCAGGAGCTAAGCGAGCTGGAAAATCAGAGCACGAAGCGGACGATTACGATATCGCCGATTCGCGGCAATATTTACGATTTCAATGAGGCGCCGATCGCATCGACGATATCCGCGCAATCGCTTTTTTACAGAATGGAGCCGGGTCAGAAGAACAGCGATAAAATCGAACTGGCCAAAAAGCTGGAGCAAATTTTTACCGATCTGAACAACGGGGACGTTATACTGCCTGCCGCGGACATTATCAAAAATATGGACGTCGGCATCGACATCGACGGCAACAAAGCGAAGGAGCCGAGCTACACCTTCCTGCCCCGGCGCATCAAATCGCGGCTGTCGCCGACGGAGCTTGCGTATTTCGCCGAGCACCGCGACGAGCTCAAGGGGCTTGAAATTACCGAGGAAAGCACGCGTATTTACGATGAGGACAGAATTGCCGTCCAACTGGTCGGCTATATGCGCCCTTATAACGTTGCACGCAACCAGAAGGCGTCATATTTGAACGTCTACAAGGATAAGCAAAGCGAATATTTGAACGACGAGTATGTCGGCTTCGACGGACTTGAATTTTTGTATCAGGACGAGCTTCGCGGCAAGAACGGATCCAAGAGCTACCCGGTCAACGCGCAGGCGCAAATTATCGGACAGGTCGAGATTACGCCGCCTGAGAAAGGGCATAACCTGTATCTGACCATCGAGAAAAGCGTCCAGCAAGCGGCGGAAGACGGGATCAAAAATCAGCTGGAGTATATGAAATCCGCTGAAGCGAGAGCCAAGCGTTATCCGGCAATGGGCAAAAATGCGGTTGGCGGCTACGCGGTGGCGATGGAGGTCAATACGGGCCGCGTAATCGCGATGGCGAACTATCCGGACTACGATCCGAACGACTGGACGGGCGGCATCAGCACGGCAAAGCTCGAGGAAATCCAGTACCGGTACACGAACGGGACGATCATGGAGCGGCTGCCGGACATTCGCGACAACAAAGAGCGCGGCAAGCATCCGACCTCGCTCGTGCCGCTTGGCTCGACGATCAAGCCGTTAACCGTTCTGCTCGGATTGAATGAAGGCCTAATCGGCGTGAATGAAAAATATAACGATCCGACGACATTTTATTTCGGCCGCGAAGGCTACAAAACGCCTGTCAGCAATTCGGACAAAGCGAATTACGGGGTGCTTACGCCGGCAAGAGCGCTCGAGAAATCTTCCAACACGTTTATGGCCGAGATGATCGGCGACCGGCTGTACAAGAGTACGAAGTATCCGCCGTTCGACAAGAAAAATCCGGAAGCGGACAACGGCAATGCGATCATGCTTTGGGACAGCTACATGAAAAAATTCGGCCTCGGGGTCAAGACGGGCAGCGGTCTGCCGGGCGAATACGACGGGGATATTTACTACTTCAACTCGGCGGTCAAGGAGAGTACGCAGTCGGCGCTTATCTACGCTTCATTCGGGCAGCAGGCCCGTTATACGACGCTGCAGCTGGCGCAGTACACATCCATGCTGGCGAATCGCGGCAAACGGTACAAGCCTCAATTCGTAGATAGAATTACGACGTATGAAGGCGAGATCGTGAGCAAGTTCGAACCCGAACTGCTGAACCAGGAGAACATTCCGGATGCTTATTGGAACGTTCTGCAGAACGGCATGAAGGACGTAGGGATTCAAGGCTTTGACGGAGTCGGTTACTCGGTCATTCGGAAAACAGGAACATCGCAGCAGCAGGTTGCCGGTCAAACGCTCGACAACGCGGTCTTTATCGCTTACGCGCCGGCGGACAAGCCGAAGCTGGCTGTAGCGGTCGTCGTTCCGGAAGGCGGCTTCGGCTCATGGGGAGCGGCGCCGATCGCAAGGCATATTTTCGATGCGTACGATCAGGCTATCGGGCTGTACGACAAGCCTGCAGGCAAATAATAGACGAATGGCGACCGTGCCTCCGAAAGCAGGCAGCGCGCTGATTCATACAAGTTTCGCAGTCTTCCGACAAGGCTGCGAACTTTTTTTTGAAATAAATGTTGCATTGGGTAAACTTAATTGAATATAATAAACATATAGTCATGAGAGAAACAATATTTGATTAATAAAACAAAAGGTCTTAAGGGCAAAAACGAGGACGAGGAGAGAAGGACGAATGAAGCGAAAGTGGCACTCATCGGTAAAACGTTTTTTGATCGGCATTATTTTTCTTAGCTTGACTGCGGCGCTCGCGGCTTGCGGTAGCGCGGAGCCTGCGTTCAGCGGTCAGCAGGGCAAAGTGAAGGTAACGACTACGATCGGCATGATCGCGGACATCGTCAAGGAAGTCGGCGGCGACGGCGTCGAAGTTGTCGGATTGATGAAGAGCGGCGTCGACCCGCATTACTATAAGGCATCGCAGGGCGATATCAAGAAGCTTGACCAAGCGGACATCATCTTCTATAACGGCCTTCATTTGGAAGGCAAGATGGTGGATATTTTCGAGAAAATGGCCAAAAACAAGCCGACGATCGCCGTATCCAAAAACATCCCGGAAAATAAGCTGCGCAATGCCAATGACGGAACGGCCGGCCATGACCCGCATATTTGGTTCGATGTCCGCCACTGGATGAATGCGACCGAAACGGTCCGCGACGCTTTGATCGAGTTTGACGGAGCAAACGCCGAAAAGTATCGCGCCAACACGGCCGCTTATCTGAAGAAGCTGGAAGAGCTTCACGAATATGCGAAGACGCAAATCGCGACGATTCCGGAAAAAAGCCGGGTGCTTGTCACCGCGCATGATGCGTTCGGATATTTTGGAGACGCCTATGTGCTTAAAGTAATGGGATTGCAGGGCATCAGCACCGCTTCCGAGGCGGGAACGAAGGACACGAACGAACTGCGCGATTATTTGGTGGATAACAAGATCAAAGCGGTTTTCGTAGAATCGAGCGTATCGCCGAAGGCGATTAATGCGGTAATCGAAGGCGCCAAGAAAAAAGGCCATACCGTAACGATCGGCGGAGAGCTGTTCTCGGATGCGATGGGGAAAGAAGGAACGCCGGAGGGCACCTATATCGGCATGGTACGCCATAACGTGGACACGATCGTCAAGGCTTTGAAATAAAGCCGGATACGAAGGAGGAAGAACGATGAAAAACGCACCGCTTCGCATATCGGGTTTATCGGTTGCCTACCAGAAAAAACCGGTGCTGCGCGACATTGCCCTCGAGGTGCCGGAAGGAAAGCTCATCGGCATAATCGGTCCGAACGGCGCCGGCAAATCCACCTTGATCAAGGCGGCGCTCGGGCTTGTGCCGCGGCTTTCCGGCGAAGTAGCCATTTACGGACGGCCGTATGCGGAGCAGCGTAAGCTGATCGGCTACGTGCCGCAGCGGGAATCGGTCGATTGGGATTTTCCGACGAACGCGCTGGACGTAGTTATGATGGGAAGATACGGTCATCTTGGCTGGTTCCGTAGACCCGGCGCCAACGAGCGCCGGATCGCCATGGAATGCCTAGCCAAGGTAGGGATGGCGGATTATGCGGACAGGCAAATCAGCCAGCTGTCAGGCGGCCAGCAGCAGCGGGTATTCCTCGCAAGGGCGCTGGCGCAGGATGCGCAGCTTTATTTTATGGATGAACCGTTCGTCGGCGTTGACGCCGCAACTGAGAAGGCGATTATCGCGCTCCTGAACGAGCTCAAGGCGCAAGGGAAGACGGTGCTTGTCGTTCATCACGATTTGGCCACCGTTAAGGAATATTTCGACTGGGTCGTGCTGCTCAACGTCGAGCTGATCCAGGCGGGACCGACCGCCGATGTTTTTACAGCTGCGAATTTGCAGCGCACGTACGGAGGGCGTCTCGCGATACTGGAAAGAAACGATCACGAGACGGGGATAGGAGCGAGGTGACAGCAATGGAAAGCTTGAGGGAACTGTTTGCCGATCCGAATACGCGGTGGATCATCATGGGCTGCGTGCTGCTTGGCTTAAGCAGCGGTGTGCTCGGCAGCTTCGCCTACCTGCGCAAGCAGGCGCTGATGGGAGATGCGCTCGCTCATGCGGCGCTTCCCGGCATTTGTATTGCGTTCATGCTTACCGGCTCGAAATCGATCGTTTTGTTTCTGATCGGCGCAATGGTGTCCGGCATCTTGGCGACGCTGGGCATTGGAGCGGTAACGCGCCATTCGCGGATCAAGGCTGATACGGCGCTGGCGATCGTGCTTTCGGTATTTTTCGGGATCGGCATCGTGCTGCTGACGCAAATTCAGCATAGCGAAACGGGCAATCAGAGCGGGCTGGATAAATTTTTGTTCGGGCAGGCCGCTACGATGATCGCTTCCGACGTGACGACGATGGCTGTCATTTCGTTCGTGCTCGTTTTCCTGTGCGCTTTGTTCTTTAAAGAATTCAAGCTGCTCGCCTTCGACTCCGGATTCGCGCGGGGGATGGGCTTTCCGGTTGCGCTGCTCGATCAGCTGCTTATGCTGCTAATCGTCGTGACCGTCGTCGTCGGCATTCAAGCCGTCGGCGTCGTCCTGATGGCGGCGCTGCTTATTACGCCGGCCGTATCGGCGCGTTACTGGACGGAGAAGCTCGGCGTCATGGTGACGCTGGCCGGTTTGTTCGGCGCGCTCAGCGGTTTTGTCGGAACATGGATCAGTACGCTTGGCGACAATTTGCCGACGGGACCGCTATGCGTGCTTGCGGCTACTTTATGGTTCGGCATTTCGGTATTGTTCGCGCCGCGGCGGGGGCTGGTAGCCAAAGCGCTGCTTCGGGCAAGGGCGAAGAAAGCGATTAGGTCCGAAGGAAAGCCGATGACGGCAAGCGAGGGGGGCGCGCTATGAACGACTTTTGGATTTTGCTGACCGGCGCGCTTGTCGCTTGCTCCTGCAGCATTCTGGGCTGCTTCCTTATCTTAAGACGGATGGCGATGATCGGCGATGCGATCAGCCATTCCGTACTGCCGGGCATCGTCATCGTATTTTTGCTCAGCGGTTCCCGCGATTCGCTCTTGATGCTGTTCGGCGCCGCGATTCTCGGTCTCGTTACCGTCTTCCTCATCCAGACGCTGCATCAAAGCGGCGTGCAGTCCGATGCTTCGATCGGCGTCGTGTTTACGTCCTTGTTCGCCGTCGGCATCGTGCTTATCAGTTTATTCGCAAGACAGGTGGATCTCGATCTCGACTGCGTTTTGTACGGGGAGATCGCCTATGTAGGCTGGGATACGCTGGAAATCGGCGGCGTGAACGTCGGGCCGAAAGCCGTATGGGCGCTGGGGCTTACATTAATGCTCATCTTGTGCCTGATCGGGATGTTTTACAAGCAATTTAAGCTTTGCGCATTCGATCCGGCGCTTGCGGCGGCGCTCGGCATACCGGTTATTTTGTTCCATTACTTGCTGATGGGGCTCGTATCGATAACGACTGTCGCATCGTTCGAAAGCGTCGGCGCTATCCTTGTCGTAGGCATGCTTGTCGTCCCTGCGGCGACCGCATACCTGCTGACGGATAAGCTCGGCAGAATGATCGCTTACAGCATGGCGATCGGCGTTATTTGCTCGACTGCCGGTTATTATGCGGCGGTAATCCTTGACGCTTCGATCGCGGGCTGCATGATTACCGTTGCCGGCGTACTCTTTGCACTCGCATTTCTGTTCTCGCCAAGCCACGGCGTCGTCTGGAAGAAAAGACGCCAGCGCCGCAGCGCGCTTGCGGAAGCGGCTGCGGCCGGTTAATCCGGCACGAAAAAAAACCTCCATCCACTTTTAATGGATTGGAGGTTTTTGCCTATAAATCAAGAAGTCGGGCTGCCGGCTTACTCCAGACCTGCGGCGGCGTACACCTTGATGAAAGCGTCGGCGGAACGCTTAAGCAGCTCTTCGCTGCTTTGGGAAGGCGCTTGTGGTGTTAAAATTTCTTGAGCGACGACGCCTTTGTAGCCGATCCGGCTGACCGCCTTCAAGAAAGCGGCGAGATCGATTACGCCTTCTCCGGGATACAAGCGGTCGTTGTCAAGCGCTTCCTCGACCGGTACCGGCTTGGCGTCATTAATATGCACGTGAACGATCTGCTCCGGCTTGAGCGCAAGCAGCTCCTCGACGGTCCCGTTCGACGTATACCAGTGGTAGGCGTCCAGCAGCAGGCCGACGTTAGGTTCGCCGATGGCCGCGATCCAGTCCAGCGTTTCCTGCATCGTCCAAATGAACGGATGCTTCCAAGCCGTCCGCAAATGATGAGGACCGACGAATTCCAGGCCGAGGCGAATCCCGTAAGCGCCGAGAATCTGGGCGCAGGTGCGAAGCCTTCTGGTAGTGATTGTCATATGGTGCGCGGCTTTAAAGTCGGTTGAAGGTAAAATGTATGTACAGCACGAGCTGCAGCCCAATTTGGCTGCAGCTTCCGCATCGCTCGCAAGCCCGGTCAGGGTTTCAAGAAACTTTTCTTCGGACTGGCGCCATTCGACGGACAATCCGATCGATCCGATTCGTATCCCGTTCTCGCTCAGGAACGACTTTGCGCCAGCTTCGCCGCGCTCCTCGATCAGCTTCCGCAATGCGCCGCCGCTTGTATCGATTGCTTGAAATCCGTTTGCCCCAGACTTTACGACGAAATCTTCCAGCGAGCCGATGCTGCCTACTCCCGCTAAGGTCAACCCTTTTATCATTGGAATGCCTCCCCGATTTTTCTTCGTGAAACGGTATGCCCGGCTTCATCCCCGATTTGTGTTCATGCTTTTGGCCGCTCGTCCCGAATCGTGGCGGTAGAGCGCTTTTGTTTGCTTCCCTATAAGACAGGCTGCCGTTATACATTACAGTAGCTTTTTACGGCTGTATGCACAATTGTTATTTTTGCTTCATTTACATGCGATTTTGGTGCGGAGCAAGGTTGCTGCGGCCTGATGCGGACTTTTTTGCGTATCCCGCCGATTGTGCGGACTCCCGGTAATCGTGTCTGAAATTTTTTTTGTTCATAGGAAAGGTGTGGTATACTTACGAAATAGTGTTACCGACAGGACGCGGCGCGCGTTTGTTTGCATTCGATAAGAACGGCGGATCGCCGCGGTAAAGAAAGGATTTTGTGCATTATGTGCGGGATTGCAGGAATTATGTACAGGGACGGAAGAACGCCTTCCGAGTCCGAGCTTAAACAAATGACAGACATCATCTTTCATCGGGGGCCGAACGATGCCGGCTTTTATACCGATCCCGGGATCGGCCTCGGCTTCCGCAGGCTTTCGATCATCGATTTGGCCGAAGGCCATCAGCCGCTTTGCAATGAAGACGAGACGGTATGGATCGTATTCAACGGAGAAATATACAATTACAAAGCGCTGAGAAGCATGCTGCAGGAGAAAGGGCATATTTTCAGAACGCATAGCGATACGGAAGTAATCGTTCATCTATATGAGGAGTACGGCGAGGCTTGCGTCAACCATATGCGCGGGATGTTCGGCTTCGTCATTTGGGACCGGAACAAGCGGCAGCTGTTCGGGGCTCGCGACCATTTCGGCATTAAGCCTTTTTATTATTACCGGGACGGAGAACGGTTCGTATTCGGATCGGAAATCAAAAGCATCCTGCAGGCGGAAGGCATCAGCCGGCAAGTCGATACGGAAAGCATGCTAAACTACTTGACATTCCAATACGTGCCGGAGCCGGCTACGATGTTCCGCGGCATCGCGAAGCTTCCGCCCGCCCACAGCGTAACGATTAAGTCGGACGGCAACATGTCGATCCGTAAATATTGGGATCCGATGTTCGAGCCGGTCCAGCGCCCATTCGCCGATTATGTGGAGGAAATCCGCGCGGGTTTGACGGATTCCGTCAAGCACCATCTGGTGAGCGACGTGGAACGGGGCTGTTTTCTATCGAGCGGAATCGACTCGACGGCGATCGCTGCGCATATCAAGCGGCTTGAATCGCTGCGCACGTTCTCTGTAGGCTTTGACGGCACGAACAATGAGACGGTAATCGCCCGCGAGACGGCTGCCGCTATTGGGACGGAGCATTACGAGAAGGTGATTACGCAGCGCGACTTTTTCGACGCCGTGCCGAAAGCGATTTGGCATCAGGACGAGCCGGTGGCGGACCCTTCGGCGATTGCGCTTTACCATGTTGCGCAGCTGGCGAGCGAGCATGTAACGGTCGTTCTGTCCGGCGAAGGCGCCGACGAATTGTTCGGCGGCTACCGCATTTACCGCGAGCCGCAGGCGCTGCGCCCGCTGTCGTGGCTGCCGATGCCGCTCAAACGGCTGCTGCACAGCCTGACGAAGCTGCTGCCGGCTGGCGTAACGGGCCGCAACTACGTGCTGCGCGGCACGACGCCGCTCGAGGAGCGGTTTCTCGGCAACGCGAAAGTGTTCAGTGAGGATATGAAGGCGGAGCTCGTACGGATGAGCGCGGAGCAGCTGAGAGGCTACCGGGATCCGCAGCAAATCGCAGCGGCATTTTATTCGCGGACGCGGCATCTCGATCCGGTGTCGCGGATGCAGGATATCGATATGAACTTGTGGTTGCCCGGCGATATTTTGATGAAAGCGGACAAGATGACGATGGCCCATTCGCTGGAGCTTCGCGTGCCTTTCCTGGACAAGGAGTTGTTCGAGATTGCCCGCAAGATTCCGGTTCAGTACCGTCTGGCCGAAGGAACGACGAAATACGTGTTCCGCAAGGCGATGGAAGGGATCATTCCCGACTTTATTCTGAACCGGCCGAAGCTCGGATTTCCCGTTCCGATGCGCGATTGGCTGAAGGGCTCCCAAGGACAGGTGCTGCTTGAGCAAATCAAGGCGAGCGGCATCGACAGCTATATTAAGATGGATGCGATCGAAAGGATGGCTTCGCAGCACCGGAACGGACAAGGTGATTATTCCCGCCGCTTGTGGGTGTTGTACGTGTTCGCATTATGGCACGCGACTTATATGCAGGAGCAGCCGGCAAGAACGTTCGCTGCGGTATAGAGATTGGGCTTGCCGAGGCGGCAGGCTTCGCGGGCGGCATTCGAACGACCGGCGGTCCGCTGTAAACGGGCGCCGGCCGTTTCTTTTCAAAGACGACATTTGACACCGGAGAGGGGTTTTCTTGTGAGTACATACAAATTGCTTGCGCTTGATATGGACGGTACGCTGCTAGACGAGCATTCGAAAATTTCCGAGGAAAATGCCAAATGGATTCACGCTGCGCTGGATGAAGGCGTTACGGTTATGTTCTCGACCGGGCGCGGCGTGCAAAGCGCGCTTCCGTACGCGGAAGAGCTCAAGCTGAGGTCGCCGATCGTCGCGGTCAACGGAAGCGATGTATGGAAGGAGCCGCATGTCCTCTTGAAGCGCGTGCTAATGGACGTCCAACTGATTCGCAGCATGCACGAGCTTGCCGTCGAATACGATACGTGGTTTTGGGCGTATGCGGTGGAAGGCGTGTTCAACAAGGAAAAATGGACCGAAGACATAACCGGCATCGAATGGCTGAAGTTCGGCTTCTACACGGAGGAGGCCGACAAGCTGGCTTCCATCCGCAAGACGCTGGAAAGCTGGGATGTGCTTGAAATTACAAATTCGCATCCGAGCAACCTGGAGCTGAATCCCAAAGGAATCAGCAAAGCAAGCGGTCTGAACGAAGTGTGCAAGCTGCTTGGGCTGGACATGTCGCAGGTTATCGCAATGGGCGACAGCTTGAACGATATGGCGATGATCCGCGCCGCCGGACTCGGCATCGCTATGGGCAATGCGCAGGAAGAGCTGAAAAAGGCGGCTAAGCTGGTCACCGTAACGAACAATGAAAGTGCGGTCGCAAGGGTGATCCGCGAGCATATTTTCGGCGAACGCGTGTAAGTCGTAAGAAAATGTAAGGGAACAGATTCGATCTTTCATATGCAGGCGGCGCGCGCCTTCTGTCAAGGCTTTCCCGCTTTGCGATCGAGGGGGATCATGAATTGGCCATACTTGGCTGGATCATTACGATTGTTTTGTTTGTCGTCGGCATGGTGGGCGCCATCCTGCCGATTTTACCCGGGGCGGTGGCGATCCTATTGGGATTTGTCGTCTATGGGCTGTTTCTCGGCTTCGAACCATTCGGCTTCTGGTTCTGGTTCATTCAAGTGACGATCGTCGCCGTCATTACGATTGCGGACTATGCGGTCGGCGCATGGGGCGTCAAAAAATACGGCGGCTCGCGGGCTTCCGTCATCGGCAGTACGATCGGCATCATTGCCGGTCCGTTCGTCATCCCTGTTGCGGGACTGATTCTGGGGCCGTTCCTCGGCGCTTTTCTCGGGGAGCTGATCGCAGGCTCGGATGCGGAGAAATCGCTGAAGGTCGGCTGGGGTTCGATCGTCGGGCTGTTTTCGAGCACGATCGTCAAGCTTGTGCTCCAGTTGATTATGATCGTCTTATTTTTCATTTGGGTGCTGTAGCGGCGTGAACACGCACTTTCATAGGGAGAAGGTACGGTTTTGGCAAAGGATTCATTGCTTAAAGGAACGCTGATTTTATCATTGGCCGCGCTTGTAGCAAGGGTGCTCGGCATCGCGCAGCGGGTGCCGCTCGCCTACTTGCTGGGCACTGCGGGGGCAGCGATGTTCGCCCAGGCGAACAATGTGTATTTGATGCTGCTGCCGTTAGCGACGGCAGGTATTCCGAGCGCGCTGAGCAAGCTCGTTTCGGAAAAAATCGCGCTCGGCAGGCGCGAGGAAGCCGAGCTTATTTACCGGGCGTCGCTCAAGTTTGCGGTCGTTGCCGGTCTCGTCATTACGGTACCGCTTTTTATTGCGGCGCCGTATTTTGCCGACTACGTGAAGGTGCCCGGATCGGCGGTGGCGATTCGCGCGATCGCGCCGGCGCTGCTGCTGTTCCCGATCATCGCGATGATGCGCGGCTACTTCCAAGGACGTCAGATGATGATGGCGGGCGGTATTTCGCAAATCGTGGAACAGTTTGCCCGCGTAGGCACTTCGGTATTGCTGGCAGCGATTTTCCTGGGGCTGGGATCGGGCGAGGACTGGATTGCCGGCGGGGCTTCGTTCGGCGGCGTGATGGGCGCGGTCGGCGCGCTTGCCGTCATGATGATCTACATGCGCAGACTGCGCCGCAGCGACAAAGCCGCTTTCCGCGAAACGGCGGCCGCTTCGGAAAGCGTGAGAAGAGCGGCCAAGCCGGCGATGTCGACCAAAGCCATTTATGCTTCGTTGCTGCGCTTGTCGATTCCGATCGTCATTTTTTCGTCGGCTGTCGCCATCGTGTACTTCATCGATTCGTTCGCCATTCGTTTGGTCGAGTCGCATGTCGGGCTGGAGCTCGCCACCAAGCAGTATAGCTGGCTGGCTTACCAGGCGCAATCTCTCGCGGGTATCCCGGTCATCTTTGCCACGGCGATCAGCCAATCGCTGGTGCCGGTCATTTCGTCGGCGCATGCAAGCCGGGATATGGCGGAGGTAGGACGGAAGGCTTCGCTTGCGCTTCGTCTGGCCGTATTAACGGGACTGCCGGTTATTTTTGTGATTTGCTTGGCTGCAGCGCCGATCAACGGGCTGTTGTTCACTTCCTATGAGGGCTGGGAAATGACCGCGCTGCTTACGGCCGGGACGTTATTCCAGATCTTGATGATGACGTCCGGAGCCATTTTGATGGGGATGGGAAGGATGAAGCCGCTCGTCGGTTTCGTGCTCGCCGGAATCGCCGTGAAAATAATCGGATCCGTCATTCTCGCCGAGTGGTTCGGCATATATGGCTTCGTCATCGCGACGGGTCTCTGCTTCATTACGGCGTCGATGTTAAATATCGCTTACTTGCGCAGAGAAGTGCATTTCTCGGTTGTGGGCGCCCGTTGGCCGGGTATGATCGTAACGATCGTGATCATCGCTGCAGCGGGAGGGGGAGCGGCTTACTTCAGCCAAGAATGGCTGCAGCCGTTCGGCGTCATGAAGCTTGACGCATTGCTGCAAGCGATCGTGGTATGTGCGATAGTCGGCGTGCTGTATCCGGTCCTGCTTATGGCGACACGCGTCGTTACGAAGGGAGATGTCGAAACCTTCCCGGCCCCGGTTCGCAAGCTGATCGGCAAAGTGCAGCGGTTAGTCCGCAGATGATAGTATGCGTTGCGCCGAGGCTGGTAGAATGATCGGAAGGCGCGATCGGAAGGCCGTGCGGTTAAGCGCAAGGTGACATGTTTATAAGGGATTCGGGATAATCCCTTTACAAAGAAGCATTCCGTTCCACCTTGGCTGTGGATTGGAATGCTTCTTTTTCATTCCAACATCTCCGCCGCGAGAACGGCGACCTCCAGCTTTTCCAAGCCGAAGAAAGCCTCGTTCGTCATATCGAGCGGAAAGGGCGGGCGAACCGATTCGAACCAGGCGAGTCCCGATTTATCGCAAAACCAGTCGTATCGCTGCGGCTCCTCGATTTTTTGATCCGGCCACGCCTCGGTCAGCTTCGGGCTGTAAAACGGTTCCTCTCCCGGCAGCAGCGCATTTCCTTTCAGCTTCGTAACGTATGGCTTGGACGAATCGTGCCGGGTTCCCGTAAACAGATGCGGCCAATAATCGGTTCGAGAGCCCGTGTGAGGCGTTGCTTCGGCAAACGCCAAAACCCCTTTGAACACGGCAGGCACGCCGTACAGCAAAGCGTAAAGCTTTTTGCCGACGCCGATACGTTCCTCCAGGCTGGCGAAGCTTTCGAGAATGAGCCCGGCAAGCCTTGGCAGCGGCTTCGTCCGGCCGCCGTTCCCCGCCGATACGCGATGCCGCCCTGTATCCATAGCGGCAGGTTCCGTGACCGGAGCGTAGGGGAGAAGCACTTGCGTCAGCTGAAGCCATGCATAAGCGTGGAATGCGGCCGTGTTCAGCAGCTCCTCGCGGAATGTCTTATTTTGAACGACGCGTCCTTCGATATAGTTCTGCTCATTGACGATCAGTCCGATTGTCAGCGGTACCGGATCCCTATCCTTTAGAAATTGCTCCCATAACGGAGTCATAAATGCGGAAACATGGAAGTGCGGCAGCAGCCGGGTAAGGCCGGTACCGCGCTTTTTGGCTTCGGCGTAAAGCAGGAGCTGCGGATATGCGTCGCCGAAAATAAGCGCATTCGCACGCTCCAAAAATTGGAACATCCGCTCGCTTTGTGCAGGCGTAATCATCCTTGCCAACAGCTCGCCGCGCAGATCGGTCATAGCCCACCCGCCGTTGCGGGATACCATGTGGGCGAGGAACGCCCAATGCAGCTCCGGATGTTCGCTGTATATACGCCAATACGCTTCCGTTCGCGTTATGTTGTTGCGGTTGCATCGCTCGGTTTCCGCACGGATCGTCTCGATCAGTTTACGGTCGTCATATGTCGGCGACGGGAGCGTTTCCGTTCCCTCGTCGAAACGACTGCCGATCGGTCCGTTCGGCGCCGTTCTCCCGTCTTTGCCGTTCGCACATGCCGTATGATCCAGCATAACCCCTAGACGGCCGCGCAGCATTCGCGAAACGGAGGGGCGTATTTGAAGCGGCTGCGAATCGCGGAGCAGGGCAGCCGAGCGCGCATATCCACGCAGCTTCCCTTGAAGAAGCTTCCAACCATTAGCCGCGAACTGACCTGCAAGCTTGAAGAACCCGTCGGTTTGCACAGCTTTCGGCATCGGCTTCCCACCCCCCAACTTTATTGAAATCATTCCGGATATTTTCAAGGACAGCAGAGCCGTTCTATCGGACGGATTGTAGACTTACGAAATTATCGTTTCCTTTTTGACGGAAAAAGAAACCTATGGGCGTTTGGCGCGTATAATTAGTCATGCGGTTACGATCGAGTATGAAAGCGGCTGTCTTCGGCAGTCGCAAATCAGTCGTTGCCCAAATTGGGACTTGGGGAGAGATCGGAATGAAAATCAAGAAAATGGGAATGCTTTGCGCCATGCTCAGCTTCCTGCTGCTTGCGCT
The DNA here is from genome assembly GCF_003285015.1 of Paenibacillus contaminans. Classification (GTDB taxonomy): domain Bacteria; phylum Bacillota; class Bacilli; order Paenibacillales; family NBRC-103111; genus Paenibacillus_V; species Paenibacillus_V contaminans. Next base: position 82,886 of record NZ_QMFB01000008.1, read on the forward strand.
TGCGGGCTGTCAAACCGTAGGCGGCGTTGATATTACGAAGGCGCTAGTATCGGGTGCTGACGTAAAATCGTCGGAAGGCTCCGCTTCCGTTACGCTGGAGCTTCTCGGAAACGGCAAGCCGGACAGCGATAATACGGCAGTGCTCAAGTACATAGAATTGCTCAAGAAAGTGACTATCAATCTGAAGGAAATCAAAACGGAATCTCCGGAGCTGCTTTCGGCAAAAGGGGAAATCGCGTTATCCGGTGGCGTAACGATTCCTTTGTCCCTGACGGTTGGAAAAGATAAGCTGACCGTCCTGTTCGACGGTGCAAGCAAGCCTTATGTGCTTAATTTGAAAGAAGCGCTTCCGCTTGACAAGCTGCTTCCGGTTGAGCTTCCGCTCGATTCGCTTGGAAGCAATCCGTCGGTCATGATCTCGAAGCTTATGCCGTTCATCGCCAAAAGCTTGCCCGAGCCATCCGTAATCAACGTGGAGAAGGCTACCGAAACGATCAATAACGAAGCGGTGAGTCTGAACAAGGTGCATTTTGAAGTTAAAGGCAAGGAAGTAGCGGGACTTATCAAGCAGTTTATCGGCAATATTCTTGAAGACGAAGCAGGACTTCGCGAGCTCGTAAAAATGGTCATGAATCAGAGCAGCGCGCAAGGCGGATTTGACTTCAGCGGAATTGCCGTCGAATTTATTAAACCTATGCTTCAAGATCTGCAAGCGAACATCGACACGAAACTAGCGGAAACAGGATTTGTGAACGATAAGTTCTCGTTGAAGTCGGATCTGTTCCTAGACAGCGACCTGTATCAGCGGAAAGCGAATTTCGAGCTTTCGATGAGCTTGCCGGAATTGGAGAAAGACGGTTTTACAGGACTGAAGGTAACGGGCACCATGGACAAATGGAACCTCAATAAACCGGTGACTGCCGACGTTATCGACGTATCCAAGGGCGCTCTGGAGCAAACGGAAGATACGAAAATGGCGCATTTCATCAAAACGCTCGGAGAGGATTCGAAGCTATACGGCTTGCTTGTGAAAGATTTGCAAGTATTAAAGAAAGAAATCGTCCTGCAGATGTCGGATGACGGAAAGCATGTTCCGGATACGCTCAATCCTTTCATCAAAGAAGGCAACACGATGGTCCCTGTCCGCTTCGTAACCGAAAGGCTGGATGCGGATGTGGAGTGGAACAACGATACGCGTGAAGTAACGATTACGGATATCATGACGGGCAAGAAGGTCGTATTGACGATCGACAGCAAATCGGTTCAAGTAAACGGTCAAACGCTGAACGAGCAGCAAAGCCCTGAAGTCGCGCCTGAGATTGTCGAAGGATCGACTTACGTACCGGGTGCGTGGCTTGCAAGATTGTTCGACGCTACGACGGCTTGGAACAACGATACCCGTCAAGTGACGATCAAGAAGGACTAACGGCGTGTTAGCATAACTTGCAGCCGGGTATATATGAAACGGATAGAGCGTAAGCTGCTCTGTCCGTTTTTTTCATATAAGGTTTCACCTATCAAGCGCTTATATTTCAAAGGCTAAAAGCGCGCGTCCCAAAGGATGGCGAAGCCGGGTATGCTTTATGCTGCGACGACTGTGGTATAAATTTACAACCGAAAAGGTTGTTTTTTTTATTTGTCGCACATATAATTGTTATGACAAGTATATTTGGAGGAGCGGAACCTATGACATTCGATCTTGCCAAGGAAACGGTAGGGCAGCTGTTTAGCTTGACTTACCGGAAAATCGGCCATGTACTGGCAACACGTTTTAAGCCGTTCGATATAACGACCGAGCAGTGGAGCGTGTTATCGCGCCTTTCCGAGCAGGAAGGCATCAGCCAGAAGGAGCTGGCGAACCGCAGCTTGAAAGATCAGCCGACCGTTACACGGATTCTCGACTGCCTGGAGCGCAAAGACTTGATTCGCAAAACGGCCAACGCGGAAGACCGCAGGTCGTTTCTTATTTATATGACTGAGAAAGGCAAGGGCGTGGTGGGCGAGCTGCTGCCTCATTTTCATCAGGCGTTAGCCGATGTGACGGAAGGGATTCCGGAGAAGCAGATCGAGTTGTTCCGCGAAACGCTGTATAAGATGATCGAGAACGCGGAGCGCCATAAAGCCTGAAGCGGTGTATGGCGGGCCGGATGAAATTAAACGAGTTGAGGTGCAGCATGGAAAAGCAGCCAGAGGCAATGCCCCGGTTATGGACGAAGCCGTTTATAACCGTGACTTTATCGAATTTATTTTTATTTTTGAACTTGCAAATGATCACGACCGTTTTACCCGCGTTCATTGCAGCCGAATATGACGCAAGCAGCGTGACGGTCAGCTGGGTCATCAGCATTTTTGCGCTTGTGGCGATCGTGACGCGTTTCTACGCCGGTAATGCGATATTGCGTCTCGGCAAAACAAGGATGCTGATGATCGGTCTCATCGTCTATTTGGCGGCGACTGCGAGCTATTATTGGGCTGGAGCGATCGCGCTGATTATGGCGGTCCGGATCCTGTACGGCATCGGCTTCGGCTTGACGAGCACAGCGGTCGGAACGCTGGCATCGGATATTATCCCGCAGAAGCGGATCGGCGAAGGAATGGGGTATTTCGGTCTTTCAAGCGGCTTATCGATGTCGCTCGCTCCTGTTATCGGACTTGCCGTGTATCAAAGCTTCGGCTTCGATTGGCTGATCTTGATTTCGACGCTGCTTGTCGCCATCGTAATCCCGCTATCGCTGTCGCTGCGTTCCTTCGGAGGCGAGGCTGCGGCTTTGCAGCGGGCGAAGGCGATCATTCACCGCGCCGAAGAGAGGGGCGATACTACAGACGGCGCCGCTGACGCAAAGGGGCGGAACAAGCTCATAGACAAAGAGGTTTTGCTGCCGTGTTTTTTGAATTTGTTTTTTACGGTAACGTACGGCGGCTTGATCAGCTTTCTGACGATGTTCGGCAAAGAAACGCATATTGCGAACGTCGGCTGGTTTTTCCTTTTTAACGCGCTTGCGGTTATGCTGGTACGTCCTTTCTCGGGAAAATTGTTCGACCGCAGCGGTCCGGCAGCCGTTATGCCGGCAGGGGCGCTTTTCGTTATCGGAGGGCTTGTCCTCCTTTCTTATTCCGCTTCGACTGCCGTTATGATTGCAGCCGCAGTTTGCTACGGCATCGGCTACGGTGTTTTGCAGCCTTCTCTGCAGGCTTGGACGGTAAAGCGAGTTAGACCGGAAAGACGCGGCGCGGCTACCGGGATGTTTTACAACTCCACCGACCTTGGCATCGCTATCGGCTCCTTGACGCTTGGGATCGTGGCGACGCAAACGAGCTACGCCATGATGTATCGGTTGTCTGCAGGGTTCCTCGTATTGTTTCTGCTCGTTTACGCATTGTCTTATTTCGGCCGGGAAGCCAAGCGCGCCCGTCAAACGGCGAGCGGACAGCTATGACGGGATGCTCGAAGCGAACGGAGTAACATGCGATCCGTTATGCTATAATAGGATTTGATAGCGAACGGGGAGGCATGAGCGTGCGAAGAGAAGATGTCATTCCGAAGCATATTCGGATTCGAAATAAGTATTTGGGTATTTTGCTGGCCATCGGGATAGCGATCGGTTCGGCTGCAGGATTTTTCTTCGAGAACCCTGCGACCGGTATTATTCCCGGCGTCGTGGTCGGTTTAATTAGCGGAACGATCATCGGCAATATTAAAGCGAGGCCCTATATCGAGCAGGAATAAGGAAAATCCGGCTGCGGGGGTAAAAACAACCGTCAAAAAAGGACAGCTTCTCCGGACCGCCAAGCGGCGGCCGGATGAAACTGTCCTTTTTGCTTTGCTGAATAAAGCCGGCTAGCTGTCGTCTGAATCGGACCCCTCCGGAGGAGGAGGAGCCGCTCCGGGCAATCGTCCTGCGCGGCGCAGCGTTTCGCGGAGCAAAAACTCGATATGAGCGTTGACGCTGCGGAACTCGTCCTGCGACCAGCGTTCCAAGGCTTCGTATATTTGAGGGTCGATGCGGAGCGGAAAGCTTTTTTTAGGAGCCATGACGCACCGCTTCCTCTAGTAAAGCGTCCCGGTGTTTATGACGGGGCTGGCGGAACGGTCGGATACGATCGCCACCATCAGATTGTTGATCATTGCTGCCTTGCGCTCCTCGTCCAGCTCCACGATGCCTTGCTCCTGCAATTGGCCGATCGCCATCTGTACCATGCCGACAGCGCCTTCCACGATTTTTTGCCGTGCTGACAATATCGCCGCCGCTTGCTGCCGCTGAAGCATGGCGCTGGCGATCTCCGTCGAATAAGCGAGATGGGTCAGACGCGCTTCGACGACCTCCACACCGGCTACCGCAAGACGCGTTTGCAGCTCCTGGCTCAGCTCGGCAGCTACTTCATCGGAATTTCCGCGAAGCGAATAAGCTTCTCCCGCGAAATTGTCATAAGGATATTTACTGGCAACATGGCGCAGAGCGGTTTCGCTTTGTATTTCCACGAATTGCTCGTAATTGTCGACGTCAAACAGCGCTTTGGCCGAATCCACCACTTTAAATACGACGACCGCGGCGATTTCGATCGGATTGCCTTCGACATCGTTTACTTTCAGCTTGGCGCTGTTGAAGTTGCGTACGCGAAGCGAAACCGTTTTACGAATGGAGAAAGGGACGGTCAGCCAAAGTCCGCTTTTGCGGATCGTTCCTTTATAGTCGCCGAAGAATGTAATGGCAACCGCCTGATTAGGCTGTACGACCGTTAGGCTCGCCATGATCACCAACACGATCGCCTCTGCAATGATGCCGGTTACGAATTGCTCCTGCACAAGAAGAAATATGCCGCCTGCAAGCAGAATAACCAGAATCAGGGTGGCGAAGTAGCCGTTGACGGCTAAAGCTTTTTTCTCGTTCATCTTGTGACCTCCCACATGATAGTATTGTTTTGATATTTATATGATATCACAATTGAAAAAATATGTAAATACATATGAAATAAAAATCGCCGTTTTGCACGGCGACATGTTTTAGGCGAATGCAAGATCTTGTAATCGTCGTCCCCCTTACATGGATTGCAGCGCCTGTTTGAGAAAAGATCTTCTTTCTTTAATATACGTTTCGATGACATCCGGTTCGTCTTCAAAAACGGAATAAGACCAATTTCGCATTTTATCTTCACGAATGTAAGGCGCGATCGCCTGATGCATCCGATATACTTCGGGCATGATTTTGGAGGCGGTAAATGCGGATTGCAAAGTTTCCTGCAAAATTTGCTTGTACTTCTCGCGAAAGGGTTTGATGGAGAGCAGGATCCGGGTAAGCTCGTTATAGCCCGTAGCTTTCACCATGTCGCTGGCGGTTTTTCTGCCGTAACAGTTGCGGCCCCAGGTTCCTTCATAATCCCAGGGGAGCATTCTGTATTTCAGCTTCGTTTTATGTTTGTAGAGTGCGTAGTTTTGCTCGAAACCGTCATAATTGCTTGTGAAAACGGCGCCTGCCAGCCATCTCAAATAATTGTCGACATCAAGCTGGGCGGCTAAATATTTAACAAGCTGCTGTCCGCGCAGCGTGTTAATATTACGAATGAATTCGACAAGCCGCTTGCGTTCGGTTGTCGTTCCGATAATATGCTCATAGCCGTTGAACAACGACGATTTGCGCCGGGAGGAGTCGTAGCCGTTCAGCCCGAAGTTCGCATCGTCGCTAACCGCATAAACGAGCAGGGAAAAAGGAATTCCTCTGCGGTTGAAAAAACGCCGGTTGACGCCTTCGATTTCCAGATAAACGCCCAGATCCTGTCCGTTCAGCTCTAGCCTGATATGCCTGACAGCCGGACAACTGAGCCCGATCCAACGCAAAAAGGTAAAAGACAGCGCGTTACGAATCATCGATGGATCGTCGTATTCCGAATTGAGGTGGAGCGTTTTGTAGCCTTGGGCGATTTCATACGATTTCTTATTGTATTTACGCGTATGATTTCCCCGATACCGAATGCGGATCGCCTCGCGTCGGCCGGACCCGGTAATCAAAGTGGCTTTCACGAAATTATCGCTCCATACGTCCTCCTGCAGCCTTTTCCACTGCGAATCGGAGATGACGACACGTCGGACAGGTAAGCTCATAGCGCGGCACCAGCCTCCGGAAATAGTCGTGGAAAAACCTATCAGTCGGAAACCGATAGGTTTTTCGCCTATTTAATTGAAAAGGGTTAGCTGCGACCCGAACCCGAACGACCGGAACCGGAGCGGCGCGAGCGTCCGGACCCGGAACGGCCCGAACGACCTGTACGGTCGGAACAGGAGCGTCCCGAGCGACCGGAATGTCCGGTGCGGCCGGAATGACCTGTACGTCCCGAGCCCGAACGCCCTGTACGGCCGGAACAGGAGCGTCCCGAGCGACCGGAATGTCCGGTGCGGCCGGAATGACCTGTACGTCCCGAGCCCGAACGCCCTGTACGGCCGGAACAGGAGCGTCCCGAGCGACCGGAATGTCCGGTGCGTCCGGAATGACCTGTACGTCCCGAGCCCGAATGCCCTGTACGGCCTGAGCCTGAGCGTCCCGAGCCCGAACGGCCTGTACGTCCGGAGCCTGAACGACCCGAACCCGAGCGGCCGGAGCGATGTGAACGGTGAGAACGACCGGAACGACCGGAGCGACCGGAACGACCGGAGCGACCAGAACGACCGGAGCGACCAGAACGACCGGAACGACCGGAGCGGTGGGAGCGGTGGGAACGGTCAGATCGACCCGAACGGCAGGATTTATCCGATTTGTTCGATTTCTCCGATTTGCTGCAGTCTATGTCGTCTGTGCCCTCACGTTCCCAGTTGCCACAGCAGTCCCAGCAGCTTTCGTATACGAGGCCGTCGGACAATTCATCAAATCTAGGACTCGACATCCAAAATCCCCCTTTCATTTGATATGCTCCATACTATGGCTGAGGATTGAACGATGCTTGGTTAGTAGTTTAGCGGCACAAAAAAAGGCAGGAGATTAGAAGATACGAAATAGAGAAACGTTCCATTGCTAGAAACGGGACGGATTTGGTAGAATCACGTCTCCCGGCGGCGGATTGACTTTCGCTTATCCGCATGCTATAAAGAGGAAAATCAATTCGAGTGCAGGAGGCAGCGTCATGATCCAAGTAAAAACGGAGCAGGAGTTTAACGAACATATCGCCAATGCCAAACCGACTATCGCCATTTTCAAAACGACCTGGTGCAAAGATTGCCATTTTATCGATCCGTTCATGCCGGATGTCGAGCAAGCGTACGCGGACAGGCTGACCTTCATTCAAATCGACCGCGACGATTTCCCCGATTTATGCGAGCAATTGAATATTTTAGGCATCCCGAGCTTTATCGCTTTTCGCGAAGGGAAAGAGCTTATCCGCTTTGTCAGCAAGCTTCGCAAAACGCGTGATGAAATCGAGCAGTTCCTCGATCGTTCCGTTGAGGTCGCAGGCGCTATCGGATAACTGCCGCCGCACATTCGGCGCGGATTGTTGGAACTCATGCAGAGCGCACGCTGACTAACAGACGGGCGTTCAACCGTAACGCGTCCTTTCGGGCGCGTTTTTTCAATGTCCCGGAACGCATATTCTTCGCTGATTATTCGACATCGGCAGACGCCGCGTCAAAGGATGCGGCCGGGCTTCCGGGTATTTCAAAGCATTGTCACAATTGCGAATGGAATCGCCCCGCAAATATCGCTATAATGAGACATGAAGCTGCCTGTCTGACATCACGGTTTAAGAGACCGGCCGTTTAACTTCGAACCAGCAAAGAAGGTGCTTGGGCTTGAACAACAAGTTTATACAGAGATTGTGCTTGGCGAACTCGGTAGGGATGTTTCTTGTTCTGCTGATGGGCGCATTGGTTACCAAAACCGAGTCGGGGCGGGGATGCGGAGACGATTGGCCTTTATGCAACGGCAAATTCGTACCCGCATATACGATCGATTCGATGATTGAATACAGCCACCGGTTTGTGACTGGAATCGTAGGCTTAATCGTACTCGCGGCATTTATTGTCGTCTTGCGGCGAAGCAAACGGATGGATGCCAAAATTCACGCTTCGGGCGTTCTGTTCTTTACGATCGTGCAGGCGGCGCTTGGCGCGATGGCGGTTATGTGGCCGCAATCCTCGATGGTTATGGCGCTGCATTTCGGCATATCGCTGCTGGCGTTCGCATTTACGGTGCTGCTGTATTTTGCAATCCGTGAAGAGTTCGGTGCGGAGAAAGCGAACCCTTCCGCCGTTCGTCCGGGTCCTTCGGTCTGGAACCCCGGCAACGTAGCCGTGACCAAAGGTTTTCGCAAGCTGGTGTGGTTTACGCTCATCTATTGTTATTTCGTCGTTTATCTGGGCGCATATATCCGGCATACGGAATCGTCCGGGGGCTGCACGGGCTGGCCGCTATGCAACGGGGAAGTGATCCCCGAGCTGTCCGGCGCGACGGGAATCGTATTCATGCATCGTGTCGGGGCTATTCTCTTATTCCTCGTCATCGCTTTATTGGCCCGCGCGTCGGCCAAAAGCGATTTGCCGAAACGGATCAAGCTTTCCGGGAAATGGTCGTTATATTTAGTGACGCTGCAGGTGTTCAGCGGAGCATTCGTTACCCTCGCCTTCGGTTCCGATTGGTACCTGCTTGCGAGCTTGCTGCATACGGTTATTATTTCTTGCTTGTTCTCCATTTTGAGTTATTTGGGCTTTATCGTTCTTCCAGCGGGTACAACGAAGCGGGCGGCATAACCGCCCCTTCGCGGCGCCCGCTTGTCGGCTTTGTAGGACAGTGAAGCCGTTTATCCTGTCACAAGGAATTCGGCCTGCAGAAAGCGAATATAAAGAGCGATACATCCACCCCTTTTATCGAATAAGGAGAGAGAACCGGCATGCACTGGCAAATCCATAATGGCGGCAATCCGGTATCGGATATGTTGAATGCGAGAAGGGACACCAGCCGCCGTCACGCCGGCTATCCGACGCCTCTTGCCGTCGACGCCGGAATGAAGCGGGTATACCGGGAGAAAGTTATCCCACAGGAAGAGATGTTCAGACTCGTTGCCCGCCGCCGGTCCGAAGATTTGCGGGGTTATAAGCGATGACCCACAACAAGCAGCATTCTGCGCTACCTCATGCGGCACTTGTCGCTTCGTTCATGCTTTGGGGAATCAATATCATCTCCATGAAGGTCGGCGGACGCGAATGGGATCCGCTGGTTTTTAACGGTTTGCGGTATGCAAGCATATTACCGATTCTTTGGGGTTACGCTTTGTATTACAGGAAGCGCGCAAATCAGGGCCGGCTGTCCGGGGAGTCCGTTTCGTATAAAATGGAACGCGGCGACCTGTGGCTCGCTATCGGACTTGGCGTGCTTTCCGCAGTCGGACTGGAAGCAATGTTCTCGTATGCGCTGCAGTATTCGAATGCGGCTAACGGGGCGGTGCTCGGCCGCGGTTTTATGCCGGTCATTACCGTGCTGTTCGCTTTATGGCTGCGCGAAATCAGGCTCACTCCGCGGCTGCTGATCGGCTTGCCGCTGGCCGTAGCCTGCGTGGCCGTCGTCGTAGCCGGCGGCAGCGAAGGCCTTCGTTTTACCGCCGAAACGATGCGCGGCGACGTCCTTCTTTTGCTGCGCAGCGTGCTGGGAGCCGTTTATTTGATCGGTATGAACCGCTTGGTGAAGAAATACCCGCTGCCGTTGCTTGTCGCCATAGAAATGACGGCAGGGGCTGTCGCGCTGCTGCCTGCAGTCGTTATGCAGGTGGATGGGGATATGCTGGCCTCGATGTCCGGAACCGGTTGGATCAGTCTTGCGTATACGGCTTTATTCGGGACTGTGCTCGGTTTTTATGCGCATAATTGGAGTCTCGGAAAGCTTGGTCCGGTGAAAGCATCGGTATACGGCTTCCTGCTGCCTGTAATGGCCGCAATCTCGGGGTACGTGCTGCTCAGCGAATCGCTCTCCGCGTATCAGATCATCGGAGGGACAGGGGTTCTGGCGGCGATGTACATCGTACAGAAGGACAGATATCAGAAACGTGCTGCGATACCGGTCTCCCGTTCATCAACGCCCGATCATCAGCAAAGGGGATGAAGCTAATGCTAAGAAGCATGTTTTCCCAGAAGAAAAGGATCGACGAAGGACTGCTGCTCGAAACGATGCAAGCGATCGAAGCTTACCGTGCTTTTATCCGCAAGCAGAAGGATCAGGGGCGTACGAGCCGGCCTTACTCGCTGGACAGGCTTGAACTGCACATCCACGGCTTCGAGAGGGCGCTGGACGAGCTTGAGCAAAGCAAATACGCCTGCGAGCAATCGGGCGCCGCTATCGGCGGCAAGCGAAATCTGGAGGAAATGAACGCTTCGGAATGGGATCATTACCGGAGGCATGTGTACTTCTATAAAAATGCATTTATCCGCGTTTTCTCGATTTTGGACAAGCTGGGTCATATTATGAACCAGGTGTTGGACCTCAAAACGGAACGCGTCAAATCGCGTTTCTCCTATTTCACCGTTCTGCGCCAAATGCACGACAAAAAAACGCTTCCCGAGCTTGAAACGAGGCTGTATCAGCTGAAAAACAATCATCAAGAAGCGCTCAGCAAGCTTCGTTCCCAACGAAATATGGAAATTCATTCGCTCAACGCCGAAATGGCGGACGATGTCAAAAACGCGGGCAGCTCCGATGACGACGGGCTTACGCCTGTTGAGAACATCAAAGCGAATATGAACGATTTGTCGTCATGTTACGAAATGGTTTGCCGGACGCTGCTTCTCACTTTTACTTTTCTGAAGAGCAAACGAATATGCTGACAAAGCTGTCGGTCGTACTGGGGGTTTGGCATGGAACGCAAAGTTGCGCTTATTACGGGAAGCGCCAAAGGCCTTGGCAAAATGACGGCGCTTACGCTGGCCGAGCAGGGCTGCGATATCGTCGTCAACTATGTACATAGCCGCGACGAAGCGGAGGAGCTTCGGGAAGCCATCGAGCGGAAGGGGGCGCGATGCATAACCGTTCAAGGGGACGTCTCGCGTTCAGAGGATATGCGGAAGCTGGTGGCGGAAACGGAGCAGCGCCTCGGCGGCATCGATATTTTGATCAATAACGCAGGCCCGTTCATACGGGAACGGCGGTTGTTCGCCGATTATAAGCCGGAGGAAATCGATTATTTGATGCGCGGTAACCTGCTCGGCGTTATTGAGCTGGATCATCTTGTTCTGCCGTATATGCGCCGCAAGCACTGGGGACGAGTCATCCATTTCGGCTTCGGACATGCTGCAGAAGCCCGGGCGTGGCCGCATCGCGCGGTTTATGCCGCGGCCAAGGTAGGTCTCGTTTCGTTTACCAAAACGTTAGCCGTAGAGGAAGCGGGCAACGGGGTGACTGTAAATATGATTTGCCCGGGGGATATTCGCGGAGCGAACAAAGAAAAGCATATTCGCGACGTCGAGCATATAACGGACGAAGAGTCGCCGCGCGGCCGCCCTGGAACGGGGGAGGACATCGCGCGCGTGATCGCATTTCTCTGTTTGCCGCAATCCGATTTCATCACCGGCAATATTATGGATATTTCGGGCGGGCTCGATCCGATCCGAACGATTCAAAGCACGAACAAAAAAAGCTGAGCGCCGTGTCGGCGTCTCAGCTTTTCTCTTATATAAAAATAAACCTCCAGTTCCGTCATGCAACGGAATTGAAGGTTTACGACAGGCTTAAAATACTTGCATGACCTCTTGAACGCCTTCGACTTCTTCCAGCAATGCGCGTTCGATGCCGGCTTTCAGCGTGATCGTGGAGCTCGGGCAGCTGCCGCAAGCGCCAACCAGCTTCAGCTTGACGATACCGTCTTCTACGTCGACAAGCTCAACGTCGCCGCCGTCGCGCTGCAAGAACGGACGCAATTTATCTAGAACCTCGAGTACTTCATCATACATCGTGCTTTGTGTTTGTTCACTCATTTGTTTCATCTCCCTTCTTCCTTTATTATAGTACATAACCGGCGAAATTAAAATGGCCGTCATAGATCGTTCAAAGGCAATGCATATAAGCCGGGAAGGCCTTACACAATGCAAGAGGTGGAATCATGAGACCGATTATCGAATTTTGCGTTAACAATATGCACCACGGAACCGAAGAGGTTATGAAAAAGCTCGAAGCCAATCCCGATTACGATGTCATCGAATACGGCTGTCTCGGCAACTGCGGAGAATGCTATTTATTTCCGTATGCGCTTGTAAACGGAGAAACCGTCGCGGCGGCCACAGCCGATGAGCTTTATGAACAAATATTGGCGAAAGTCAAAGAGATCGAAGCGATGTTCGATCTCCTTGGAGAATGATATTCAGCCGAAATGATTTTTCGACATCCAGAGTACGCCGCTTTTGATCGCACGAGGCACTTTTCCTGTCATAACCGTCGATTTCCCCATTAAGCCGAAACCGCATTTTTTTCCGAGCGAGCCAAGAACCCCTTTAAGCTTAATTAATCCGAGCTTGGGGGTTTCTCCTTTCCAAATCGCCTTCAGCACTTCCGCTACCTGCTTGCCTTGTCCCTCCGCAGCCTGCGCGCTTGGCGAGAAGGGGAGACTTGCGCAGTCACCGACCACGAACACGCCCGGATTTGTCGGAATTTGGTGATAGGCGTCAAGGATGACGCGTCCTTGCGGATCCTTCTCGACGTTCAGCTTCTGTACGATCGGACTCGGCTGAATGCCTGCGGTCCAGACGACTACATCCGACAAGACTTCGTCTCCTCGGTTGTAGATTACGCCTTTCTCGAGATGCGTAATTCCCGCTTGCGTAATCATTTCGATATCATGCTCCTGGAACCATTCGCGAACGTACTTTTGGGCTTTGGCAGGGAATGCCGACAATACGCTCGGTCCGCGGTCCAACGTGCGAATGTTCAGATCCGGACGGCTTTCGCGCAGCTCCGCAGCGATTTCGACGCCGCTCAGCCCGCCGCCGATAATGGAAACTTGTCCGTAGGGCGCTACATCGTTAATGCGTTGATACGTAATGCGGGTGTCGGATAACGTTTGAATACTGTTGGAATAAGCTTCGGCCCCGGGAATGTTATGGTATTTATCGACGCAACCGAGCGCGATAATCAGCCAGTCGTATGCCAAGGTCTCCCCATTTTCGAAATTAACCTCTTTTTGCTCCAAGCTGACTTCGGTTACTTCTCCGTACTTCAATGCGATTCGCGGGTCGGAAGGAAAAGAAACGCGAACGGCGATATCCGAAACGGTACCGGCGGCAAGGGCATAATATTCGGTTTTGAGGCCTTGGTAAGGCATCCTGTCGACCAGCGTGATCGAAATGTCGTCCGGGGTATCCTTTTCAAGAAGTGAATGCGCGATGGTAAGACCCCCGTACCCACCGCCGAGAATGACAAGCTTTTTCATGGTGCGCGAAACCCTCTCTGTACTTATATTTACAGCTATTTATATCCGTTCGCCGGGAGCGGTCATTCCCCTTTCCAGCGGAACGGTACCGTATCGAAAAACAAGTTCGGGTTGACCGGATTGTTCCCGACCCAGAACGTAAAATGCAAATGAGGTCCGGTCGAGAAGCCCGTAGAGCCTACTTCGCCGATTATGTCGCCGGCCTTGACTTCGTCGCCGGTTTTCACAAGCAGCTTGGATAAATGCGCGTACTGCGAAAATAAATTCATGCCGTGATCGATATATATCGAATTGCCGGTTAAATACAGCTCGTCCGCAAGGACGACTTTGCCGGCGTTCGCCGCTTTGATCGGCGTGCCTGTAGGCGCCGCCAGATCGAGCGCGGCATGCGTGCCGCTAAACTTGCCGTTCACGTAACGGGTGTAGCCGTACGGGGTCGTCAGACGGCCTTTAACCGGGATGACGAAGGGCTCTTTGTAAAGAAACGTCGGCTCCGACTTGCTTCTGGCCAAATCGATTTTCGCCTGATCCTTCGCGATTCGCTGCGTATCCTGACGCATTTGCTCCTGCTCTTTCGTTACCGTCAGACGATCGACATCGAAGGTTTTCGCCTTAATCTTCAGCGTTTGGCCTAAGATCGTATACGTTCCGGGCTTCGCGTCGATCGCAACCGGCAGCATGGCGTAGAAGCCGTTCGCGTATGGCTGCAGGGAAATCGTCTTGTTTTGCCAGACGAATTCGCCCTTTGTTTTGGAGCGGATAAGTACGGCGTCGCCGGGATATGTCGCATTCGGCAAAAGCGCAACCTCTTCCTTCAGGACGGCTTCCGCCTGCTCCTGAAACAAAGCGGCCTCGGCTGACGCGACCGCTTCACGCTGTATGGCATCCAGACGGGCTTGTTCATCGGCGGCTGCGTTCAGCGACCCCCAAACCATGAACAATGCAAGAATCCAGTCCATGTTCTCGAACCTCACTGGTATCTAAAATTTCATGTCTTTAGTATGCCTCAATTACTCGTAAACTTTTACTTCGTTGTAGAACGTATCGCGTTCGACCGGAATGCGGCCTGCGCCCTTGATCAGCCAGATGAGCTCGTCACGGGTCAAACCGGCAGGGGTCAATGCGCCGGCCGCATGGCTGATTCGCTCCTTAATAATCGTGCCGTGCGCATCGGACGCGCCGAAAGTGAGCGCTATTTGCGTAAGCTGCGTACCGATATTAATAAAGTAAGCTTTGATGTGCTGGAAATTGTCCAGCATAAGCCGGCTGATCGCGATCGTCTTCAGATCGTCGAAGGCGGAGTTTCTGCGCTTGATTCCGGCGTTCGGATTGATCGGCTGAAGCGCCAGCGGGATGAACACGAGGAAGCCGTTCGTTTCGTCCTGCAGCTCGCGCAAATACATCATATGCTGAATCCGCTCCTCGAGCGTTTCGACCGGCGAGCCGTACAGCATCGTCGTATGCGTGCGAAGCCCGAGCTCGTGCGCCGTCCGGTGCACCTCCAAATATTGCGATGCCGAGGCTTTGTCGACATGCATTTTGTCGCGGTACCGGTCGGATAAAATTTCTGCGCCGCCCCCGGTTAACGATTCGAGTCCGGCATCGATAAGCGTTTGGAGCACCTCGCGGATCGAAAGGCCGCTCAGGCGGGAGTAAAATTCGATTTCGGCAGCCGTGTAGGCTTTGATCGTAACGGACGGGAAGCTTTTCTTGAGCGCCTTGATCGAGTCGACATAATATTGGAAAGGCACATGCTGGTTATGCCCGCCAACGATGTGAAATTCGCGCACGCCAGGATGATAGTGCTTGGAGACGTATTCGACCATTTCATCGCCGCTAAGGGTATAGGCGCCCTCGTCGCCTTGATCCTTACGGAAGTTGCAGAAGGCGCAGTGCGCTTCGCAAACGTTGGTGAAATACAAGCTCATGTTCTCGATAAAATAAACCTTATTGCCGTTCTTGCGAAGATTTGCTTCGTTCGCCAATTGTCCGATCGTCAGCAGGTCGTCGGATTCATACAAAAATAAGCCGTCCTGCTTGGTCAGCCTTACGCCGTTTTTCACTTTCTCGGCAATTTCGGCCATTTGCTTGTCCGGCGTGCGAATAGCTATATTCATATTCATCCCTCCAGTTGTTTATAAAACGAGCTTTATGAAACCAAGGCGTACCGGTTTCTTCAAAGCATCTCCTCAGCTGATTGTTCGACTTCCCGTTAAACCTATATATCCTTAAAGGGAGACGTAGCCGTTTATCCTTGCTTCCCACATTATAAACCTCCAATCCGGCAGGGGCAATACAGGTGACAAAAGTGTGACAGCGGACTGTGTAAAGTTCGACAAATTTGTGAAAATGTAATGATACAAAATGTAACGCGATATTTGGCTGTTTTTGCTGAAATAGTGTTTCCTATTTTCTTGAAAATAAGGTATACTATCTCACGGTGCTTGGTGTTGTCGTTAATAAATTCCCTTAGTCTGAGAATGAAATCAGGTTACGCGGACGATAAACGGATGTTCAGCAAGATACCGGAAAATGTAGTTTGACATAAAGGTGAGAATGCGGTGAAAACGATGATGGTGCTCAATCACACCGAAGATATCAGCAGCGAAATCGAACAAGTGCGGCAGCGTATGAATACGCTTGGAGGCTCGCATGGCCTGCTTCATCCGGAAGTTATGAAGTGCAGCCAGCAATTGGACGAGCTCTTGATCCAGCATTATGCTTTGGAGAAACGCCGCAGACACCAACAATAGAACCTACATAAATATAAGCCCGTCTAGAGACGGTGCTTATTTTTGCTTGCGCATCAGAATCTCTTTCCCTTTATGAGGGAGAGGAGCTGCCGGAGGCGGCTTCCGTTTCTGGCGCAAAATACGCTAGTAAAACGATATGCCGACAGAAGCCTCTTTTGTTTTTCGGAAGGCCTTGTTTCGGCATGCAATGTTACGAGGTTTGAACCTTTTTCCTGCGTCCAGCTCCTCTTGTTAGCTCGCCTTTTTAGGGGTATACTTGAAGCAGAGGTCCGAATCAATCCTTCGAACCGTGGAAGCATGAGGAGGGAGATATTTTATGATTACAATCAGCGAAACAGCTGCCGAGAAACTTAAAGAAATGCTGGCCGCCGAAGAGACGCCGAACTTGTTCTTGCGAGTGGGAGTCAAAGCGGGCGGATGCAGCGGTTTTTCATACGGAATGGGCTTTGACGACGAAGAGAAGGCTGACGATAAATGGCTTGAGCAGAACGGTCTCAGAATCGTCGTTGACGAGGAAAGCGCCAAATATTTGTACGGCGTGGAGATCGACTACAAGGACTCCGGCATGGGCGGGGGCTTTACGATTAATAATCCTAACGCGGTAGCTTCCTGCGGCTGCGGATCTTCGTTTAAGCCTGCAGGCTACGAAGGCACGCCGGAGAAATGCGACGAGTAACTTTATAACCGACCGATCCTCCATCAGGAATCAGCCTCTTCCCGACGATTTCCTTGCGAAATCCGTTAGGGGAGAGGCTGTTGTTTTTTTTCGGGACTTTTCGGAAAGCGGAATACGTGCGTTTTAATGCGGGGTTATTCGACGTTGCTCGGATTCATCCGACCTTCTCTGTGAAGAAAAGAGACCTTTATAATCGCGCACCTAACAGCAGCCGCCCTGCCGTTAGCGTCGTTATCCCCATGGCTGTGTATAAGCTTGTGAACAATGTTAACAGTTGATATAGAGGCAATTTCGCAGGACTATCCCCATTCTATCCACGGCTATGAAAAATGTGTTGTGGATAAGGAGGCGTGAAAATAAGCTGGAGAAGGGTGAGACTTTTGAAGGTAAACGTGACGTTGAAGGTTGGAGAAGAAGCGCAAATTAACGGGGTCATTGAGATCGATGAATATAAACTGGAAGGGTTAACGGAGGAAGAAATCGAAGCTGCGATACAAGTGAACGTAAGCAGCTGGGCAAATTCGCAGATTCGGATCGAATGGGAGGTTTCCGAGGAGGAAGAACAGGAATAAATCGGAGAAATCCGAAAATATTTTTCGACATCAATTCCGTAAAAAGACCTTTGTGAATAACCTTACCCACATAATCAACACGCGAAAACAAGCGAAATTTGACGATTGTACACAGTCTGTACACAGGATATACACAAGGAGATGTGGATAATTCGAACGCTTGTTCTCTTTTTTGGGACATGCTATGATAATTTGTAAAATGATGTAAAGGGTGATTGGGATGAAATTGCTCAGCAACGAACTGCTTATGGACTCGTACTTACGGGCGGTGGATTTGAAGCTGGATCAGGATTTCATCAACCTACTGCTCAAGGAAATCAGAAGAAGAAACCTGCATGTTCCTTACTACCCGCAAGCTCAGTAAAGGTTTGGGGAGCGTCATGCTTGCGACCATTCGTGAATAAAGGTTTGAAATTGATGCTCGCATGCCAAACAGTGCATAACATGCACGCAAACATGGTTGGCCCTGTCGTAGAAGCCATTGCTCAAGTTCATGTCGTCAATCGCGCGATAAGGCGCATAAGGTCCTAGAAAATCGTTGAATCGTCCGCAATCCTCGGCCGGCCCCGCACATTTCGGACATCGGACGGCGGCGTTCTGCAGCCCATTGCATACCGGACAATAATAAGACAAGGGTATTCCTCCCAGGTTATCGTTTGGGAATAGAATACCCTTGTTGCGTATTAGTTTATTCCTTAATCAATAGGGGCCGGTTACGTTATTCGTCTGTACAGCCGATTATTCTGACTTTGTTGTGAGTAAGGGGGGAATTTAAAACTTCATATTGCTGCTGTGTCCAGGAGAAAGCTTGGCGTTCGGATCGATGTAAACTTTCGCGTTGTTGATGGCGGTAGGAGCTTCGCCGAAGCCGACGGCAATCAGTTTAAGTTTTCCGGGGTATGTCGTTATATCGCCTGCGGCAAATACGCCGGGAATGCTCGTTTCCATACGGGAGTCGACGATGATGGAGCCGTTATCGATTTCAAGTCCCCACTCCGCAATCGGACCGAGGGAAGAAACGAAGCCGAAGTTTACGATTACCGCATCGACGTCATGGATGGTTTCTTCGCCCGATTTGCAGTCTTTGAGCGTTGCTTTCTCGATGCGGTCCGCTCCGTGAAGCTCCGTAATTTCTTTAGGAGTGACAACCTTCACCTTCGATTTCATCAGATTCTCTACACTGTGTTCGTGCGCGCGGAACTTATCGCGGCGATGAATGAGCGTGACCTCTTCCGCGATCGGTTCGAGCATGAGCGCCCAGTCGACGGCGGAGTCTCCGCCCCCGCTGATCAGCACCTTCTGGCCGCGGAAAGCGTTTAAGTCATTGACGAAGTAATGCAGGTTTTTCTTCTCGAATCGAGCGGCTTCCGGAAGCTCCAGCCGCCGCGGCTCGAAGGCGCCGACGCCTGCCGTAATAATGATGGCGCGGGAATGGTGAACCCCTTTATCCGTCGTGACGATGAAGTGGCGTTCTTCCTTCTTGAGCACCTGTACGACTTTCTCTTCAAGACAAGTCTCGATGGGGAAATGCTTCATTTGCTCGCTTAAGCTATCCACCAATTCTTGCGCCCGTACCTTGGGGAAGCCGGCTACGTCGTAAATGAATTTTTCAGGATAAAGCGCGGCAAGCTGCCCGCCCAGCTGGGGCATGCTTTCGATTATTTTCACGCTCGCTTGGCGCATTCCGCCATAGAAAGCGGCAAACATTCCAGCGGGACCGCCCCCAATGATGATTACGTCTACGAATTCTTGCTGCTGCTGTTCTGACACCTGATAAGACACCTCCGGTTCGTAATGACAATCGTTATCAATTATAAGCGCAATTTTGCCCGGATGAAAGCCGTTTTTTCAAACATATAAGAATAATATGTTACACCTTTCAATGGCTTACATTTCAAAAGTAAACACAGGACATCAAGAGGCGGAATGGCGTTTATTCTAGAAATCTCAGAACTTCCATGCCGCTGCGCGGCACCACTGATGAATGAAATATCGTTATTTCAGGGCAGAAAGTAAATCCTCCGCTGATTGTTCGATTTCCCGGTAAACGCGCCTGTGCTTAGCTTATGCTTACGAAGCCGCTTTCTTCGAAAGCGTTCAGGACGGCGAAGCCGTTTATCCTTGCATAAAATTGAAATTTTGATGATCACAAGACAGCAAAACCAACATTTGTGAACAATATCGTAAGCATTCGGGGGTTATCATACGTTATCTACCTTTATTGTGCGATAATATTCGGTTTTTAGCCAAAAATACGTCTTGCTATTTGACATGAATTTTTATATCATTTCATAAAGAATAGGTAGCCTTAGCATGAAATCTTTTTGTCGAACCATGCCGTTTCATAAACGATCAGCGCATGGCAGATACTAAAGACGCAATGTCCATCTTTTTTTGAAGGCCATTGTGTAAAATTTCACAATAAGGAACCGTACAAAAAAATAATACAGAATCGGATGGGATAAGAGATGAGCCGTATACCTAGAATTGTTATTCTGGGAGCCGGATATGGCG
This sequence comes from Paenibacillus contaminans, assembly GCF_003285015.1. Taxonomy (GTDB): domain Bacteria; phylum Bacillota; class Bacilli; order Paenibacillales; family NBRC-103111; genus Paenibacillus_V; species Paenibacillus_V contaminans. The sequence continues at coordinate 102,790 of NZ_QMFB01000008.1, forward strand.
GTATTGTAACCGCAATTCGTCTGCAAAAGGAATTAAATTACAATGAAGCGGATGTAACTTTGGTAAACAAGCATGATTACCACTACATTACGACGCATTTGCATATGCCAGCTGCTGGAACAGACAACCCGGAGAACGCACGCGTAGACATCTCGAAGCTGATCGACGAATTCAAAATCGATTTTGTTAAAGGCACCGTACTTCAAATTAAACCTCAAGAGCGTAAAGTCGTACTTGAAGAAAGCACGCTTTCCTACGACTATTTGGTTGTCGGACTCGGCGGGGAGCCGGAAACGTTCGGCATACCCGGTTTACGGGAATACGCCATGAATATTCGAAGCATTAACAGCGTTCGTCTCATCCGCGAACATATAGAGTATCAATTCGCCAAGTTTAAGCGCGAGCCTTCCCGTACGGACTACCTGACTTTCATCGTCGGAGGCGCCGGCTTTACGGGCATCGAATTCGTCGGCGAGCTTGCGGACCGCATTCCCGAGCTTTGCAAAGAATTCGACGTCGATCCCGGACTGGTCAAAATATATAACATCGAGGCGGCTCCCAGCGCCCTCCCGGGCTTTGATCCGGAGCTTGTGGAGTACGGCATGAAGGTTCTCGCTGATAAAGGCGTAACGTTCAAGATCGCAACTGCCATCAAAGAATGTACGCCGGACGGCGTCGTGCTTGCTACAGGCGAAGTGATCAAATCGTCTACCGTCGTTTGGACCGGCGGTATACGCGGCAATCACATGCTGGAGGAAGCGGGTTTCGAAACGATGCGGGGCCGGATCAAGGTCGACGAGCATTTGCGCGCGCCAGGCCACGACAATATTTACATCGTCGGAGACTGCTCGATCGTGATGAATCCGGAAGGCAGACCATATCCGCCGACCGCCCAAATCGCAACTCAGCAAGGCGAAGTTTGCGCCAATAACTTAGTCGCCTCGATCCGCAATGCGCCGCTCAAGGAATTCAAATTTTCGAACAAAGGCGTTGTCGCATCCCTCGGCAAGGGAGAGGCGATCGGCATCGTCGGCTCCCGCAAAATTAAAGGCGGCAGCGCTGCTTTGATGAAGAAGCTCGTCGATATGCGTTACTTATATACGATCGGCGGCATCCCACTCGTTCTGAAAAAAGGACGCTTCTAACATATTGTATGACATGAGAATGCCCGGGTGAACGCCCGGGCATTTTTTGAAATAAGACGATATCCACTTTTCGAACGACAGGAGGAAAGCTTGTGCGGCACTGCAGCGTTCAGGTGCGCGGACTATTAACGCGCGATGAGTTGGACCGGTATAACGCGCTTATGGAGGTCGGCCATTTTCTGGAATCCCAAAATCGTTACGATCTCGTTTATACGGTTCAGAAAGAAATCGACACGCTTATTTTACCGGCTATCGAACGGTTGAAGGAAAAGGGACGGCAGAGGGATCGGGACACCGAGGAATATTTGCGAAGCAAAGAACAGAATCACGTCGATGAGGATGACGAGGATTAAGCAAATAAAGAGCGGCTCCCGATGGGGAACCGCTCTTCCTTTTTATATGCTGAGCAAGCCAGGAAGCTTGTCCTCTTGGAGGAGGTTGCCGACATAGAAATCGCCGAACTCGCCAAACCTTGCGCTTGCTTCGTCGAAACGCATTTCATATACGAGCTTTTTGAATGTAAGCGGATCGTCGCCGAACAGCGTAACGCCCCATTCCCAATCGTCTAACCCTACCGAGCCGGTAATGATTTGTTTGACGCGGCCCGCATAGCTGCGGCCTATCATTCCGTGGCTGCGCATAAATCCGCGGCGCTCTTCCATGCTGAGCATGTACCAGTTGTCGTTCCCCTCACGGCGCTTGTTCATCGGGTAGAAGCAAATATGCTTCGTTTGCGGAAGCGCCGGCTTAAGACGCGCCAATATTTCCGGATCCTCCATCGGATTCGTTCCGGGCTTGGCCATATAGCTGCTAAGCTCAACGACCGAAACGTACGAATATGCAGGAATCGTATGTTGTGCGAACAGCGATTTGTTGAAGGCCGTCTCGAGTTCGTTCAGCTCCTCAAGCGTTTCGCGCAAATGCATGAATGCGATATCCGCTTTTTGACCAACGATCGTGTAGGTTACCGTGCTGCCTTGCTTTTTCTCGCCTACCTGCCGCCACTCCGCAAACATCGTTTGCAGCTCGTCCAGCGCTTGACGGCGCTCTTCCTCGGAGATATATTTCCAGGAGGCCCAGTTAATCGTACGGAAATCATGCAGACAATACCAGCCCTCTAACGTTTGAACCGCTTCGCTCATCGGAAACACCCTTTCGTTTACCGCCAATCGCTAGGAATGACGGATGCTGCTTTATATTGTAGCTGATAGCGAGCGGCCAGAGCAAACGCTGAGGGCATTTGTCACAAAAGTTACACAACCGCTTGCATTGACTTTTGTCCGCTTGCTTTGTACCATAACTGTAGGAAGGAGTGTACGTTCGTGATTATCGATCTGTTGCAATTGGTCGTGCTGATCTTTTTGGCATTTACGATGTTTTTCGGGCTTGGCTTTATTATCAACATGCTGATGAAAACGACCTGGTTCCCGATCTACGCATATATCGCATTCGTTATTTTCCTCGTGTACTGGTCATGGGGCGGGGAAACGTTCTGGGCGAACTTGAAAGGGTATACGGTTGCCGACATTTTGCCGCTTATAGCAGGGCTTGGGGGCGCGATCACTAGCGGGCATACGATACGGATGCTGCGGGTTAAAGGGTTCAAAATGTTTTAAAAACGCTAAGGGCTTTCACCGGATTCGGGAAGGCTCTTTTTTGTTTCATCAAAGAGGCTTGCGCGATACTGGCTTTCCTAACAAGGGTTTCTCATTAATCATGTATAGAGAGCGCGATACAGCATTTTCCGGACTCGGTGGATTTGCGCGTTCGGTATGGGCGGTCAGGGAAGAGGTAAATCTAACAGGAAGGGGATACGCGATAAAGGAGGGGCCAACATGTCGATCATAGACGTTAACGGAACCCGGCTGCACGTTCATGTTAAAGGATCGGGCATTCCGATCGTATTTATCCATCCGCCGCTGCTCGGCCAATCGGTATTCGCCTACCAGAAGGAGCAATTGCCGGACATGTTCAAGGTCATTCTGTTCGATATTCGCGGACACGGCAAAAGCGCGCCGTCCGAGGCGCCGATCACATACCCGCTAATCGCGGAGGATACGGTCCGGCTTCTGGACGAGCTTGGGGTGGAAAAGGCTTTTATCGCCGGTTATTCGTCGGGAGGCTCGGTCGCGCTCGAAGCCATGCTCCGCTATCCCAGCCGGTTTTACGGCGGAATTTTGATCAGCACGATGTCGGAGGTTAGCGATTGGCAGTTGAAAAGCCGTATCTATATGGGAACGAAGCTTGCGGCATGGGACGCCAAAAAGCTGCTCTCGTGGGTAATTGCGCGCGGCAATGCGGACCGGTCGGCTAGTTTCGCCAATATGTATAATTACGCCGTTCAGGATCATATGGTCAATGCCATGCAGTATTTCCGCTATAGTATGCGATACTCCTGCACGTCCCGCTTGCATGAAATCCGTCACCCGATGCTGCTGCTTTACGGAGAAGATGACCGGCGTTTTCGCCGTTATGCGGAAATCATCCATCGCGGACTGCCAAGAAGCACGCTGCTCTATATGAAGGGGACGCCGCATCAAATTCCAACGAAAGCAGCCTCGCGGATGAACGGGTTGATCCAGTGTTGGATTACGGACAAGCTTGCCAATGAGCAGCCCTTTGAAGAATTGAAAGAAAAGGTACGGGAAGACGACAGTGCTGAATTTGCAGCGGTATGCTTCGATAACGAAAATGACGCCGGAGCGTTGCTGCCGGACAGGGACGAGGGGCGCCTGCATTAAAACGAGCAAAGAGACAAATTCGAACCGGCAGGCCGGCGAGGAATTTGTCTTTTTTGGTTTATTCTTGTGATTCGGGAACCTGAAAGTGGAATAAAAAGCATTTTGCTGCTCATACTACGGATACCTTTACCATATTCAGAAGGAAAATGGAGGTTTCAGCATGGCGGAAGAGCATTCCAATCAACCGAGAGACGACTCCAGACGTAATTTTTTGCGTAATTCGAGCTTAGCGATCGGCGGACTCGTCGTAGGCGGCGTCGTCGGAACAGCCCTGACGGGAGGTTTTAAGAAGAAGGAAGAGGCAAAACCCGAAACGCCGGCACAAAATGAGAAGCCAAGCGTCAATTATAACCAGGCGCTTATGTTTTTTTCACAGGAGCAGTTTCGTTTGGCCGACGCGGCGGCGGAGCGGATTTTTCCGAAGGACGATATCGGTCCGGGCGCCAAGGAGCTCGGCGTCGCCTTTTATATCGATCATCAGCTTGCAGGTCCTTGGGGAATGAATGCAAGAGACTATATGATCGGCCCCTTCTATAAGGCGGAAGCGACGCAAGGCTATCAATCAAGCTTCAAACGCCATGAATTGATTACGAACGGGTTAATGGCGATGAAAGAATACAGCCAGAAAAAATACTCGAAATCGTTCGAGGAGCTTGGCGAAGCCGAACAGGATGAAGTACTGAAGGTCCTCGAAAAGGGGGAAGAGGTGCAATCGTACGGCTTGTCCTCCAAGGTGTTCTTCAGCATGTTCCGCTCGCTGACAATCGAAGGCGTCTATGCCGATCCTCTATATGGCGGAAATCAAAATATGATGGGCTGGAAAATGAAAAATTACCCCGGCGACCAAATGAGCTACTACAACGTTATCGAACAAGACGCACCGTTCCGTATAGAGCCGTCAAGCTTGCATAACCATATGAACCATTAAGGAGACATGAGCGTGGCTACGAAATTACCCAAAGTACCGGTTGTCATTGTCGGCGTGGGGTGGGCAGGCGGCATCATGGCCGCCGAGCTTACGAAAGCGGGCGTCAAGGTTGTCGGCTTGGAACGCGGGAAGGGCCGCAAAACCGAAGACTACTTCATGGTCCACGACGAACTGAGATATGCGCAGCGTTACGAGCTGATGCAGGATCTTTCGCGCGAGACGGTCACCTTCCGCAATACCGAGAAAGCTCGGGCCCTGCCTATGCGCACGTACGGTTCCTTCCTGCTCGGAGACGGTCTCGGCGGGGCGGGCGTTCACTGGAACGGTCAGCTGTTTCGCTTTCAGCCCTACGATTTTGAAATTTACTCAAAGACGGTCGAACGCTACGGAAAAACTAAAATTCCGGACGGCATGATCATTCAGGACTGGGGCATCACTTACGATGAGCTCGAGCCGTATTTCGACAAATTTGAAAAAATGGCCGGCATTTCCGGGGAGCCTGAGCAGAATCCGATGGTCGGCAAACGGTCCAGCCCGTTCCCGACGCCTCCGATGAAGAAGACTCCGGGGATAAAGATGTTCGAAGAGGCGGCCAAGAAGCTGGGTTATCACCCCTATATGATGCCTTCCGCGAATCTGTCGGATAATTATACGAACCCGGATGGCATATCTCGGGCGGCATGTCAGTACTGCTCCTTCTGCGAACGCTTCGGCTGCGAGTACGGGGCGAAAGCGGATCCTGTCGTTACGGTGCTGCCGGTTGCCGAGAAGACGGGCAATTTCGAACTGCGGACATTCTCGAACGTAACCAAGGTTCTGCACGACGGCCAAAAAGCGAGCGGTGTCGTTTATATCAACACGATGACGGGAGAAGAGTTCGAGCAGCCCGCCGACGTCGTCGTATTGGCGTCTTACGTATTCAACAACGTGAGGCTGCTGCTGACATCCAAGCTGGGCAAGCCGTATAATCCCGCGGATGGAAACGGGGTCATCGGACGAAATTACGCTTACCAGATTCTCGGGGGCAGCACCGTAGGTTACTTTGATGATAAGGAATTCAATTCGTTCATGGGTGCCGGCGCGCTCGGCAGCTGTCTCGACGATTTCAATGCGGACAATTTCGACCACAAGGATCTGAATTTCATTCACGGCGCGAATATCAGCTATACGCAAACCGGTACGCGGCCGATTGCGGTGAATCCTACTCCGCAAGGGACGCCTAGCTGGGGGAAGGAATTCAAGCAAGCTTCGGTCAAGTATTGGAACCGCGTGCTTTCGGTCGGCGCGCAAGGCAGCAACATGCCGTGGCGCCACCACTATATGGACCTCGATCCGGAGTACAAGGATGTAAACGGAATTCCGCTTATCCGGATTACATACGATTTCGAGGATCAGGATCGCGAGATGGTCAAGTTTCTGGCGACGAAAACGGCGGCGATCATGAAAGAAATGAATCCGACGAAAATGGAAACGAGCGCAGCGATGACCAATTACAACATCGTGCCCTACCAATCGACGCATAATACCGGCGGCGTCGTAATGGGAGCCGATCCGAAAACATCCGCGGTTAATTCTTTCCTGCAAATGTGGGATGCGGAAAACGTATTCGTCGTAGGCGCATCGGCTTTCCCGCATAATAGCGGCTATAATCCGACGGGAACGATGACGGCGCTCTCTTACCGCGCGGCGGAAGGCATCGCCAAATATTTGAAGCAGCCGGGATCGTTGGTATGAACATTCAGGACGATGTGATCGTCCATTTGACCGAACTGCGAAAGAGGCTGATCGTAGCCGGCGGCGCGTTTATGATCGCGCTTATACTCGGATTTTACGCGGCTCCCGATATTTTGCGCTATTTGAAGTCGCGTCCGCTGGCTAATCCGGTCGAATGGAACGTATTCGCGTTTACGGACGGTTTGTTCGTCTATATGCGCTGCGCCTTTTTATTCGCGCTGCTGTTTACGCTGCCGGTCATTTTGTATCAAGTATGGGCTTTCGTAAGGCCGGGTTTGACCGAAGCGGAAGCGAAGGGGGCGCTGGTTTATGTTCCGGCATCGTTTCTATTGTTCGTGGCCGGCATATCGTTCAGCTACTATGTCGTATTTCCGATGATGATCCGGTTCATGACGACGATGAATCAAAGCATCGGAGCGGTGGAAACTTACGGGATCGACCGATACTTTTCCTTTTTGTTCAATTTGATGCTGCCGCTAGGGCTGGCTTTCGAGATGCCTGTTGCCGCTTTGTTTTTGACGAGACTCGGCCTGCTTACCCCGCAGCGTCTGCGTCAAACGCGAAAATATGCTTATGTGGCGCTGGCGGTCATCGGCTCCTGCATATCGCCGCCGGATTTCGTCTCGCATCTCTCCGTGACGATTCCGCTTATCGTTTTATTCGAGTTCAGCGTGCTCGCATCCGGATGGTACGCCCGAAAAATCGCATTCCGGCAGGCTGTTTCATAGCTGCAAAGGAGCGGGAAAGCGGCTGACAGACATACGTTGCTTTCCCGACCTAAGCCTCCCGTTCCAAACCTCCGGGAGAAGCACTAACGGAAAGGAGGATGAAACATGTTCAACAATATTGGCGTTTCCGGGCTGGTCATTATTCTGCTCATTGCGCTCGTCGTGTTCGGTCCGGCCAAGCTGCCGCAGCTGGGGCGGGCGTTCGGCGATACGCTTCGCGAATTCCGAAATTCGACCAAAGGCATCGTGGATGTCGAGGAAGACGAGAAGGAAGAGCCGAAACGAATTCAATAATCGTAAGGATTCTTAACCGTCAGGGCAAAGCTCTGGCGGTTTTAGCTTGTTATGGCATACCGTCAAGAAGAGGGAAGCTGCGACTTCGCTTTCGTCAGAATGCCTTCGATTTTACCTTCGAGGTTCAAAATATTTTGCTTATGGCTGACGATTTGCCGGAATTGGGATACCAGATTAGCCAGCGAATCCGATGCGGGCTTGGCGGATCCGGCTTTAACGAGAGGTGTGAACGACTTCCAGCCGGAAGCGACGCTTTTCTTCACATTGCTCGCAGCGCTTTTCTCCGCTTTTATTTTCGTCTCGTGCGGACGGATGTCCTCGAGCATGGCGGATATTTTCTTCTGGGCGGAGGAGGCTGCATCCTTCGCTTTTTTGAGTGCAGCTTCTTTTCCTTTCATATCCAGCTTCGCCAACTGAACCGCTATCTTCATGCTTTCCGCTTGCATGCGGAATATGGCGCTTAAGTCTTTGTTCTTAAGCGAGCGGGCGGCGGCGACCTGTTTATTGACGGCCGTATAGGAGTCAAGCAGCGGCTTATAGCGCGCTTTCGTTTGCTCGACGTCTTTCTTCAATTTGTCCAGCTTGTCCGCATCGATTAATTTGATCTGCTTGCGGATGATCGTCTCGGCTTCTTCATTCCGGTAGTGAAGCGACTTAATAGCCGCCTCCATATCAATATCTTTCTGCTGCAGCGCAATGATTTCGCCGTATTGCTCTGTCAGCTTTCCTCTAAGCTTGCCGTCGTCGGCAGCCATTTTGTCGAAGGAGGTTTTCATCGTCGGAGAGAGCTCGTAAGTGGCTGCCCATGCTGCAACCGGGACAATCGCAGCGAGCAGAAGCGCAAGAACAAATACGAATAAGTGGCGAAGCGTAACCATCATTCATTCCTCCTGTCAGATGCGAATGCACACAAAAAAGCACCGATAAGCAAAGCGAATTACGCTTTGACTTAACGGTGCTTCCGCAGTCGCAACTGTATATTTGTAAATAATATAGCGTACATTTGTTCGCGTGTCAAGAGTGAACCGCAGCGGCTCGATTTTTAGCTGCCGTCCGGTATTCGCTCGGCGTCATTCCCTTTGATTCGCGGAAGACGCGCGAGAACGTCCGAAACGATTCGAAGCCGGCTTCGACGGCTACGTCCGTAATGCTCATATCGGTCGAGATGAGCAGGCTGGCGGCGCTTTCGACGCGCAGCTCATGCACGTAATCGAGGAAGCTTTTGCCGATATGCTCTTTAAACGAGCGGCTTATATGCGGCACGCTAAGGCGAAATTTTTTGGACAGGTCGTCCAGTGTCAGCTTGCCGGTGTAGTGCGTATGCACGTGCTGGAGAATCGGCCAAATGGCCGCGTTCGGCTCCGTTCCGCTCCTAACGCTAGCGTCTTGCTCGCGCTCGGCTATACCGTTCCTGACAAACAACAGCAGCGCTTCGACAAGCTTAGCGCATAACAGGCTGTTCCGGCCCAATCTGGCCTCGCTTTCATATTCCGTCAGTAAATCTTCGCATATGGCGCTCATCCGCCGCGCGTCCGCTTCCGACAACATGAAGATCGGCTGCAGCTCGGAGCCCGAGCGGAACAGAGGCCGATACCATTCGTGGTCGAAAGGCGATCCGATCAGCATATTGATGTCGAACATACAGCAAAACTTGCGTAACGTCTTGCCCGGCTCGCACTCGATCCGGTGCATATGATGGGTTTGCAGAAACGAAACGGTGCCCGGCCGCAGCGCGTAGCTGCGCCCGTTGATCGTTTCGAAGCCGGATCCTTCGAATATATAGGACAGCTCTACGAAGTCGTGATGATGCAGCGCCGTCTTTTCGATCGTATGAATCCCGATGTAAAAAGGAAGCTGATCCTTCTTAATATCGAGCGCGGTAAGCAAATCCTGATATTCGGGATATATCGTCACGACCTGTCCTCCCAACGCATAAACGAGTTAATGGTTACTGCTATTATACAATCGTATTTCATACTCGTGCAGTACCTTTTGGGCGAACATGCTAAAAAATGGCCGATGCCATTTCTATTTTGGCATGTCTTCCGCACTTATTCCGTTTAGGATAATGGCTAGGAAAGCAGCTTCCAGTCAAACGCGTTCTTATGGCCCGTATAACGCCGGCGTGGGACTGAGCAACATGCGCGCCGAAAGAGGCGCGCGTTTCGGAAAAGAGCGAGAACGAGAGGGGAATATAGGATATGGAAAAGCTAGCGATCGATGGTGGCGCGCCGGTGCGTACAGAACCGTTTCCGGCATGGCCGATTTTTGACGAACTGGAGGAGCGGCTGCTTATTGAAGCGGTTCGTTCGGGGAAATGGGGCGGCGCCGGCGCCGTGACGAACGATGCGTATGCAGCTAAGCTGCCCGAGTTCGAAAAAGCGTTCATGAAGCTGCAGGACGCTTCTTATGCCGTACCGGTCGTTAACGGTACGATCGCGATTACAGCCGCTTTGCAGGCGGCAGGCGTGCAGCAGGGCGATGAGGTGATCATTCCGCCGTATACGTTCATTGCGACGGCGACCGCCGCTTTGCTCTACGGTGTCATTCCGGTATTCGTGGATGTGGAGGAAGATACGCTGCTTCTTGATCCGGAGAAGGTCGAGCAGGCGATAACGCCTCGCACGAAAGCGATCATAGCCGTTCATATCGGCGGAGCGCCGGCGGATCTGACAAGGCTGAAGGCGATTGCCGGCAAGCACAACCTGAAGCTGATCGAGGATTCGGCGCAGGCGGTCGGCGCACAGTGGGAAGGTCGCGGCGTGGGCGCGATCGGCGATTTGGGCACATTCAGCTTTCAGTCGAGCAAAAATGTGAACGCCGGCGAAGGCGGCGTTATTTTGACGAATGACAGAGACCTGTGGGAACAAGCATGGTCGTTCTGCAACGTCGGCCGTATTCCGGAAGGCGGCTGGTATCAGCACGAAAGATTCGGCCTGAACCTGCGGATGACGGAGTTCCAGGCTGCCATACTGCTTGCGCAAATGACGCGCGTAGAAGAGCAAATGCAGCTGCGCGAGCGCAACGCCAAGCTATTGAACGAGCAGCTGGGGGAAATCGGCGGCATTCAATTGCTGAAGCGCGATCCCCGCATCACTCGGCATGCATGGCATCTTTACATGTTCAAGCTTGATTCGGCGCTTACGGCGAAGGGCGGGAAGGCCGAGTTCCTTAAGAGGCTGCAAGCGGAAGGCATTCCGGCGAGCTCGGGGTATATTCCGCTGAACACCAACAAAGCGGTTGTCGAGAAAATTCGCCAATGGACGGGCGAAACGCGCATCAACGATTGTCCGGTGTGCGAGCGCCTTTGCGAGAAGGAAGTCGTCTGGCTGCATCAAAATATACTGCTTGCGGACGAACGAGCGATGTCCGACATTGCAAAAGCGGTGAAAAAAGTGGCCGGCTCTTTGGCTTAAGCGCCCAATTATAGTGCGCGTTTATAAAAACTTTCAACCGGTGCAAGACCAAATACCGGCGCCCCCTGACGGGAGGCGCCGTTTTTACGTATTGAAAGACATACAGAAGTTTCATTGCCAACGCCGTCCGTTTATATGTTAGAATGGAGGGACAAACTTTGGAGCGGATGGAGTCTGTGCATTATGCGAATGACGAATATGCATCACTTTACCGAGCATCACAGGTTTTGCGTCTATCGCGATTTCGCGCTTAGCGGAATGGATTACCGGATGCTCACCAACATTTATCAGCCGATGATCGGCGCTTTTGCCGTAGGCGTTTATACGACATTATACCAGCAGCTGGCCAGTGAGAAATCCGGATATTCGGAGCTGGAGCAGCAGCGCAGGCTGTTTCTTTCGCTCGAGCTTGAGCCTGGCGAGCGGGGCAGAAAGTTTTTTGTCGAGCAGACGTCGAAGCTGGAGGCGGTAGGCCTTTTGCAAACGGCCAGACGTTTTACGCCCGAAGGCGAAGATTATATTTACGAGTACCAGCTGGCTCAACCGCTGTCGCCGAACGAGTTTTTCAAAAACCAGCATTTGACGCTGCTGCTTCGCGACAAGGTCGGCAAATATATGGTGCTGTCGTTGCGGGACCAGTTGATTGCCGAGGAGCCGGGAGAATTGATTGCCGCCCAGTCGGAGCAGCTGTCGGTGCCGTTTTACGATATTTTCAGGCTGAATACGCAGGTCATCGATTATGAGCTGGAGCAAGCGCTCTACCAATCTGCGCCGGCCCGTCAGGCGGCGGCTCTCGATGTGACGAGCAAGGGCTTCGAGTACAGCGAAATCATTATGCGCTTTCCGCGGGGCTCCCGCAACCGGGTGTGCGTCGAAGCGCTCAAATACAGGACCGATCAGCTTGCTGCGGTTAATATCGTGGCGAAGAAGTATAATTTGTCCTTGCAGGAGACTTGCCGCCTGCTCGACGAGGACGGCGTGTTCGACGAAGAGGGAGAGCTGCAGATCGATTTGATGCAGTATAGGGCGAATCTGTTTTTCCGGCAGGACAAAAGACGGGACGAGCAGACGGAACGTTTCGTGCGGAAGTTTGCGGCAGACGAGAGCGAACGTACCGATGCCGCATCCGAAGGGAAACCGGCAGACGGACACGAGACGGAAGAAGCCGGCAAATCCGTCGAAATGGCCTTTTATTTGGAGGTTCCGGTCATTTTCCAAGCGTTATTCAATGTTCACCAGTATAATATGCTGCTCCGCAATGAGCCATATACGGTTGTGCTTAAACGGTATTTCGCCCAGGGCACCGTGCCTGACGGGGTTCTGGATATTTTCGAGAAAATCGATTTGAATTACAGGCTGAACGAAGAGGTTATCAACGTTCTTATCCATTTCATTCATGCCGATCGCCGGTCGTGGGCGAAGTCGTCGATCGAGGCGGTAGCTTCGGACATGCTCGGCAAGCAAATCGTCAGCTATGAGCAAGCGGTAGAATATATACGTGAGCGAATGCGTTTCCGCGAACAAGCGGCCGCGCGCGCAGCACAGGAGAAGGACCGCAGGGGCAGCTATTCGCAGCGCAGCCCTCGCGGCGGCGCCAAGCAAAAACCGCAAATTCCGATGGTCGCGAACGAACCGAACGACTCGCCGGTTTCGCCGGAGGAGCTGGAGGAAATGCGGCGCAAGGCGCAGCGGCTGGACCGCAATCGGACGTAGAAGGGAGAGGTAGCGCATGGAATCGTTAGGCGATCTGCTCAAATCGATACCGAGCCGCGCATATTTGGAAAGGGCGGAGCAAAGACGGCTTGAGCTGCTGGCCGACCCTCTCATCGTCAAGTGGCGGCAAAAATATACGAAGGTCACCGATGACGACATCAGGCTTAATTTAAACAAAGTGCACCAATATGTGCTTGAAATGAATAACTGCGTGAACTGCCCGGGGCTGGACAAATGCCCGAACGATTTGGAAGGGCACTATACGATGCTGTCGGTCGAAGATGCCGCCGGAACGTCGCATATATACGACAACAAGGTCGCTTGCCGGAAGTTTGCGGCACGCCAGACCCAGGAGCAGCTAAAAAGCCGCATACGCAGCTTTTATGTCGACGACAGGCTGCTTCAGCAAGGGTATTCGGCGGACGAAATTTTTAATAACGACATGGAACGGATCAAAGCGGTCGATCAGCTTAACGACTATATTTTACTGACCCAGGAGCAAGGGCTTCAGACCCGCGGGCTCTATATGGTGGGCAAGTTCGGCACGGGCAAGACGTTCTTGATGTGCTACATGCTTCACGAGCTGGCCAAAGCCGGGATGACCGGGGCGATCGTTTATGTGCCGGATTTCGCCGAGGACTTGAAGGGCATGTTCGGAGAGCCGCAAAAGCTGAAGGAAACGATCGACGTGCTCAAGGAAACCGATCTGCTGATCCTTGACGACATCGGCGCGGAAAATATGAACCCGTGGCTGCGGGATCATGTGCTCGGTGCGATTCTCAACTATCGGATGAATAGAAAGCCGACCTTTTTCACGTCGAATTACGAGCTGGACGCACTGGAGAAGCACTTCAGCTTTACGAGCAAGGACGGGGATGACGAGCTTAAGGGACAGCGCATCATGGACCGGATTCGGCCTTTTGTCGATGTCGTGTATGTGAGGGGCCGCAATAAGCGGGGATCATGATGGGGAAGTCCGGTAGTACAGAGCAGGAGCAATAGAATCGGATGCGGTATGCGGGCGGCGAATGCCGCTCTTTCCGTTGTTACGGTTCTTTTTGTTTTGGCGGAAAGGTTCTTAATTTTTATTAAGAATTACGATTGAACGGTATGCTGTATAATAGGGTCATTGCCAAGAAGCGGGAGGGTTCAGCATGTTCGGAGGGACAATTCTCCTCGTCGACGACGAAAAGGAAATTATTGATCTCTTGGAAATCTATTTGAAAAATGAGGGGTACAAGCTGCTAAAAGCGAGCAACGGAGCCGAAGCTCTCGAGCTCTTAACGATACACGAGGTGGATCTGATCATTCTCGACATCATGATGCCGCAGATGGACGGCATTCAAGCCTGCATGAAAATACGCGAGGAGAAGCAGATGCCGATCATTATGCTTTCGGCCAAAACGCAGGAGATCGACAAAATTACAGGACTCAGCTTAGGCGCCGACGATTATGTCACAAAGCCGTTCAGTCCGCTTGAAATGATCGCCCGCGTCAAATCGCAGCTCCGCAGATACAGGCAGCTGAACGTTTCGCGCGTGAAGAACGATAACGAAATCGTTATCGACGACCTTTTGATAAACGTGGCCACCCATAAAGTAAGCGTCGATCAAAACGAGGTCCGATTGACGCCGCGGGAGTTCGCCATTCTCGAGGTGCTCGCCCGAAACCGCGGCATCGTGCTCAGTATGGAGCAAATATATGAAGAGGTGTGGAACGATCCTTTCCTTGAATCGAACAACACGCTGATGGTGCATATCCGCAAAATCCGCGAAAAAATCGAGAAAGACCCGAGCAGCCCGCAAATTATAAAGACGGTATGGGGGATCGGCTACGTGATTGAATAGGACTGCCGGCGCCGATGACCGAAAGCGGTCCGACCGCCGCCATACAGCGCCGCAGTGCGAGCCGGGTAATCCCGGTCATTCGATAAGAGACTTTTTGTAGGCATAAATCCATGCAAGAGGCGAACGTCAGAATATTACCGAACCAGAGGCGATCCGAATGAGAAACAGCTTTATCCGTACGATTCGCTGGAAATTTATTTTTATATTTGTGCTTAGCGCTTCGTTGTCCGTGGCTGCCGCATTCGTTTTTTATCAGTTGTGCAAGCTGCTGGCGAAAATCGATACGTTCCGCCCTCCGATCAATTGGCTTATCGGCAAAACCGGTTCGATTCCGGTTCTCGTAGTCGGCGGCGCGATACTTTTTCTGCTTCTGTTTTTCGTCCTTAGCAGCAAAATGATCCGCTATTTGGGCGAAATCATGCGCGGCCTTCAGGAGATTGCCAAAGGCAATCTTACGCACGAAATCGCCGCCAAATCAAATGACGAGCTCGGTCTGCTGGCCGAAACGATCAATGGCATGACGAAGCAGCTGAAAAAATCGATCGAAGAGGAACGAAACGCCGAGCGGTCCAAAAACGAGCTCATTACGGGAGTATCGCATGATCTTCGCACCCCGCTTACCTCCATTCTCGGTTATTTGGAATTGATCGAGAACGACCGGTATAAGGATGAGGTCGAGCTTCGCTACTACTCCAACATCGCTTTCGAGAAGGCGAAACGGCTGAAAAAACTGATCGACGATTTATTCGAATATACGTCCATTCACGATAAAGGCCCGATGCTCGAAATGAAAAAGATTAATATAAACGGCTTGCTGAAGCAGCTGGCCGAGGAATTTGTGCCGATCTTGGCGAAGGCAGGAATGTCGTACCGGATAAACGCCGACGAAGAGACGTTGTATGTGCATGCGGACGGAAGCCATCTAATGCGGGCGTATGAAAATATTATTTCAAATGCCGTGCGCTACGGAAGAGAAGGCAAATACGTCGATATCCGCATCGGGAAGAGCGGAGGCGAGGCGGTCATCGAGGTTGCCAATTTCGGCGAGCCGATTCCTGCGCGCGATTTGCCCCATATTTTCGATCGCTTTTACCGGGCCGAAAAATCCCGTTCGTCGCAATCCGGAGGATCGGGGCTTGGACTTGCGATTACGAAAAGCATTTTGGAGCTGAACGGAGGCAAAATAACGGTCCGGAGCAGCCGCGAGCAAACCGTGTTCGAAACGAGATTTCCGCTTATACCCGCCGCCGACGCGGATCGTGCATGAAGAAGGCCGTATGTGATACGCGCCTTTTTTTGTTGCGCTTTTTGCCGGTGCGAAGTTCTTAATTTTTATTAAGAAGTGCTTAAGCAGATCGCAAGCGGCTCCTTACCGGCTGTTAATATCGCTCGTTTATACTTCGATTGTGAAGCGGAGGGTGATGGAGAGATGAAGCGAAAGCTGGCTGTGGGAACGGCGCTGTTTATTATTTTGATGCTGGGAGGCTGGCTGCGGGTCGATTTTCTGCGGTCGGTCGAGCACGATATGTCTCCCGATTCGATCAATTACGATGCGATGACCAGACAACTGCTGGAGGACGGGGTCTACGGATATGCGGATACCGAGCCGAATGCGAAAATAACGCCGGGCTTTCCGCTGTTTTTGGCCACGGTGTACAAGCTCGTCGACTACCGGGACCATGACCCGCTGCCCTGGGTTCGCTACGCGCAAGTGTTGATCAGCTTGGCATCGCTCTGGCTTATTTTCCGGATAACGAAGGAGCTGTCCAATGACGTCGCAGGCTTGCTGTCCGCCTTGGCGGCTGCGGTTTATCCGCCATTCGTTTGGGCGAACGGCGCGGTGTTGACGGAGGTACTCGGCATTTTCTTTATGCTTGGGTATGTGTGGGTACAAACGATAACGTTTCGTAAACAGACGAGGCCTCCGGCTTTCTTATCGGGAGTGCTGCTGGGATTGACCGTACTTGTCCGTCCGGAGTTTATGCCGCTGATCGTTGTGAACTATTTGTTCTTCTGGCTGTTGAAGCGGGATGTGAAGCGCGTACTGAAGCTGTTTGCCTTAACCGCTGCGGGACTTGCGCTTGTGTTATTGCCGTGGTGGGCACGCAATGTCGTGACGCTGAACGAGGTTGTCATTACCGCTACGCAAGCCAATCCGTTCAAGGCGGGTACGTATCCGTACAAAAATTACGATGACGATCTTGTCGACCAGAACGGGAAGACGGAGATGGAAGTAGCCGTCGAACGGTTAAAGAAAGGCTTCTCGACGCAGCCCGGGTTATACCTCAAATGGTACACGATCGGCAAGCTCGAGCACATTTATGCCAGCGCCTATTACGGCGGCGGTCATCAGCCTTACCATAACGTTTTGCCGTCCTCCGTCAATCCGAACGAATTTCATCGATGGCTTGTCTTTATCGGTCTCGCAGCTGCGATTGCGCTTGCAACCCGCTGGAGGAATACGGCGAACCTGCTCGTCGTCATCGTCGTGACCATGACGCTGATCCGTCTCGTCTTCGTGCCGGAATACCGGTACAACGTGATGTCGATGCCGCTCATTATTATCGTCGAATGCATAGTCTTCATCAACGTATTATGGTGGTTATACGGCAAATGGGGCGGGCGAAAAACAGGAAAAACAAGGGGGAATCACGATGCGGCATTGCCAGTCTGACGCCAGCCTGCTGATTATCGTGCCAGCATACAACGAAGCGGGACAAATCGTGCAAGTCATTGAAAATATCCGGGCGCACGTTCCGCAAGCCGACATCGTCGTCGTCAACGACGGCTCGAAGGACGATACGCTGGAGCGGGCACAACAAACGGGCGTCACCGTACTTGATTTGCCTTATAACCTCGGGATCGGCGGAGCCGTCCAAACCGGCTACCGCTACGCGTTAAGAGGAAACTACGATATGGCCGTGCAAATCGACGGAGACGGGCAGCACGATCCGGCTGAGCTGGGCAAGCTGGTGCGGGCCTTGTCGGAAAGCGGTGCGGACATGGCTGTCGGCTCCCGCTTTTTGGATAAGCAGGGCTACCAGTCTACACGGACGAGACTGATCGGCATCCGCTTCCTGTCCATGCTCGTCTCGAGCCTGACAGGCCGCAAGGCGACCGATACGACCTCCGGCTTCCGCATTTGCGGCCGCCGGGCGATCGCGCTGTTCGCGGACCGCTATCCGACCGATTATCCCGAGGTGGAGGCGCTCATGCTGATGCACAAGCACGGGCTCCGCTTCGTCGAATGCCCGGTCAGCATGCGTCCCCGGCTCCATGGAAGATCGAGCATTACGGCGCTGAAATCGGTGTATTACATGATTAAGGTAACGCTGGCCATTTTGCTCCTGCAGTCCCGGAGGAGAAGCGCGGAGGAAGCCGTATGACCGCATCGATTTTTTATATATGCTTCGTCTTGAGCTTGGCTTTTTTTCTAGTCATTCTCAGTCTGATCCGCAAAAAAAGGCTGAGAGAGCAATACTCGCTTCTTTGGCTCGGATTGAGCGGGCTGATGATGCTCGTTTCCATGTTCCCGAAGGTGCTCGACCGGATCGCAGGCCTTCTGCAGGTGTCTTACGCGCCGTCCCTTCTTTACGTGCTGGCGATTCTGGCCATCATGTCCATTCTGCTGCATTTGACGCTGGTCGTTTCCGCGCTCGCGGATCGAACGATAACGCTTGCGCAAACCGTATCGCTGTACGAGGAGCAGCTGCGCCAACTGAAAAAGCGCGGGGATGGCGGGCCGCCGAGCGATTTAAGCTGAGGTAAGCAAGCATAACGGAAAGCAAAGGCAATGGAGAAATGGGAATTGCCTTGCAGCAATTTTTGACCAACTACTATATTCGAGGTGCAGCATGTCACGCAAATGGATGATTTCAGTCGCAGCAATTGTTGTTTTATTATTGGCCGGAGCGGGTTACTTTTTATTGGGAGGACAAAAAGGAAAGGATGACGGCGACGGCGTTCCCGGCGCAGGCTACAATGCGTCGGGCTTGCCGGCGAGGCAGGAGACGAAGCAGGTCGATTCCGTCGGCGAGCTGCAAAGCGGCTATGACGTCGTAGTCGTCGGCACCGATCCGGAAGGAATCAGCGCCGCGGTTTCAGCAGCGCGCAACGGGTTGAAAACGCTGCTTGTCGACAGCAAGGGACGCGAGCTGCTGGGCGGTTTGATGACCGTAGGCTGGCTGAACAGCGTCGATATGAACTGGGACCGGACGTCTTCTACGCTGCCCGGCCGGGAGCAGGATCATTTTAATAAGGGGATTTTTACGGAATGGTATAAAAAGACGGAAGGCCATTCGTTCGATGTCATAACCGCGGCGAACGCCTTCTACGATATCTTGCGGGCGGAGACGAATATCGATTTGTATATGAAGGCGACAGCCGTCGAACCGCTCGTCGCCAAGCAAGGCTCGTCCCCCGCAGTGGAAGGGGTCGTTGTTACGAAGCCTGACGGAACGAAAGCGAACGTAAAGGCCAAAGCGGTCATCGACGCAACGCAGGATGCGGATATCGCGGCCGCTGCCGGAGTGCCTTTCACGATCGGGCGCGAAGATATCGGCGACAAAAATTCGCGGATGGCGGTTACGGCGGTTTTCCGGCTGCGCAATATCGATAATGAAGCATGGTCGCTCATCGGCAAACGCTTGAACGGAGACAGCGACAGCAATACGGGCGTGAGCAAAATGTCCGCTTGGGGATACGGCGAAGAAATGAAAGACTACATGCCGCTGAACCCGGAGGATGCGAAAATGCGCGGTCTCAACATTGGCCGGCAGCTGGACGGTACGATTTTGATCAATGCGCTGCAAATTTTCGGAATAGACGGACTTAAGCCGGAATCACGCAAAGAGGCGCTGGAAATCGCCAAGAAGGAAATACCGAATGTCGTCGCATATTTGCAGCAGTATAAAGAGTTTAAAAAGGTCGAGCTCGATGACATCGCTCCCGAACTCTACGTTCGCGAGACTCGTCATATGGTCGGAGAGTACCGCCTGTCCGTCGTCGATTTGCTGGAAAACCGCGACCAATGGGACCGCATCGCCTTCGGCTCGTACCCGTCGGATATTCAGCGCACGTCGCCTTCCGACAATGGAGCCGTCGTCGTTCACCCGTTGAAGTATGCGGTGCCGTTCCGCAGCATCGTGCCGAAAGAGGTCGACGGCCTACTTGTCGTCGGACGTTCCGCCAGCTACGATACGCTGGCGCATGGCAGCGCGCGGGTCATCCCTACCGGAATGGCCGAAGGCCAGGCTGCGGGAGCGGCGGCGAAGCTTGCCATCGAGCAGGGGATGACGTTTCGGAAGCTGTCCGAGTCGAAGACGCTGATCGCCGAGATGCAGAAGCGGCTGAACGAGCAGGGCATGGAGCTCGAGCCTTATGAGCTGGAGCTGCAGCCTTTTATGAAGCATAAAGCGTATCCCGGGCTCAAAGCGGCCGTTTACATGGGCATCGCTTACGGATCCTACAATAACGAAGCGTTCAAGCTGGACAATGTCTCGAACGCCCAGCGCATGGTCAACCAAATGAACAGCGTCAGACGGATGTACAAGGAGTTTTTCAAGGGCGATCCGTCCGCGGCGGTGAAAGGCATGGAGGAGCCGGCCAAAAAGCAGCTAAGCTTGCAGCAGGCGAGCTTGACGATCGCTCTTGCCGCAGGTTTGGATACGAAGCTCG
Organism: Paenibacillus contaminans; assembly: GCF_003285015.1. GTDB lineage: Bacteria > Bacillota > Bacilli > Paenibacillales > NBRC-103111 > Paenibacillus_V > Paenibacillus_V contaminans. The sequence continues at coordinate 123,012 of NZ_QMFB01000008.1, forward strand.
ATAATGCCCAAGCGGAGCTGGAGAGCAATGGACTGCTGAGCAAATCGACCGCCGATATGATCGGCAATAAAGAGAAGCTGACCGACGGGGAAGTGTTTATGATGCTGAAGGATGCTGTGGAGAAGCGGAGCGGGGTTACGTTTTGAGGTTGAATGCTGGGGGGCGTATGCAGTAGCTGGCGATACCGAGTGTGCCATTCTTATGCGGAATAATGGCTTCGTTAGAAATCAATGCTCGTCGATCGCAGTAAGGCCGCAACTGGCGTGAAACGGAGATTCCGAGGCTGTAAACAAGAATAACTTACATGTAAGGAATGGACCGTGCGATTAGTGAAGAAAATCTTATTGTTCCTGAGGCTGTCCACACTATTCCACCGGTAAAATGCTCGTTCTCGCCTGTTAGTGAGGTAAACGCCATTATCAATTTGGTTTGACTCACTAATAGTTGTCTTTGCCTCATTATCTCCCCAGAACACGCTTTTTTGGAGAGAGATAGTGAGGATTGCCTTATTAACAATAACCTTTTCCTTACTATTGCTCCAAGGAGCCAGTGGCGTAGAACCTGCATCCTCAGAGATTTTCGAATTGATGACGACTAGCCGATGCGTTGAATGCCGGTTTGCTGCCTATAAATGTACGATAAAGCCTGCAGTCAAACTGCGAGTTCATAGGAGATACAAAAATCCATATTTTGCGTTTGAAACGGTAAACGTAAATGCAGAAGGAGCTGCCAATTCAGGCTGCTCCTTCTCTGTACTAACTCACACGTTTGAACTGGCTCGTATACAGCTCGTAATAAAAGCCTTTTTGCTCCAGCAGCTGTTCGTGTGTGCCGCGCTCGATGATTTCCCCGCCGTTTATGACGAGAATCGCATCGGCTTCGCGGATCGTGCTAAGCCGGTGGGCGATGACGAAGCTGGTGCGTCCGCGCATAAGCGTCCGCATCGCTTCCTGGATGTGCATCTCCGTCCGCGTATCGATGCTGCTTGTCGCTTCGTCGAGAATGAGGATGGCCGGGTCGGCCAATATGGCCCGTGCGATCGTGATGAGCTGCCGCTGGCCTTGGCTCAGGTTCCCGCCCTCGGCGGTAAGCGTCGTATCGTAGCCGTTCGGCAGCTTGCGGATGAAGCTGTCGGCGTTGGCCAGCCTTGCGGCGGCTTCGATTTCCGCGTCCGAGGCATCGAGCTTGCCGTAGCGGATATTTTCGCGGATCGTATCCGAAAACAGGTAAGCGTCCTGCAGCACGATACCTAGCTGTTGCCGCAGATTGTCTTTATCCATCTCGCGGATGTCCGCGCCGTCGATCGTGACGGTACCGCTCGCGATGTCGTAGAAGCGGGTGAGCAGGTTGACGACGGTCGTCTTCCCGGCTCCGGTCGGTCCGACAAGCGCAATCGTGTCGCCTTTCTTCGCATGAAGGGTAACATTCCGCAGGACGGGAACGCCTTCCTTGTATTCGAACGATACGTTCTCGAACGTCACTTCGCCCTCGATCCGGTGCCGCTTGCGTGCTTCCTTTTCATAGTGGTGTTGCGCTTCCGCATGCGGCGTCTCGGAAGCTACTTCGTCCTCGATCCGATGCTGCTTGCGTGCTTCCACGACATTATTGGATTCCGCTTCGGTAATCGGCGTCCCAGAGGCCGGTTCGCCCTCGATCCGATGCCGCATGCGGGTATCGCCGTCACGTTCTTTTCGTCCTCCGGCTTCCGGCAATGCGGCTGCCGCCGCTTCGCCTTTGGCCTTATCCGGCTTGCGTAATTCTTCCTCGGCTTCATACTCCGTTTCCGTATCCAGTATCTCGAACACTCTTTCGGCGCCCGCGACAGCGGATTGGATCATGTTGAACTGGTTCGCGAGCTCGTTGACCGGTCTGCCGAACTGCTTGGAATAGTTCAGGAAGCTGACCACGACGCCGATCGTCGTCCAATCCTTCAGCACCATCCAACCGCCTACCGCAGCGATGAGCGCGAAGCCGACGTTATTGAAGGCGTTCATAACCGGCCCCATCAGGCCGGAAACGATTTGCGCCTTCGTTCCCGCATCGCGAAGCTTGCCGTTGATCGACTGGAACGTTTCGGTCGAAGTTTTCTCGCGGCGGAACGCCTTGATGACCTTCTGACCCGAAATCGTTTCCTCGATAAAGCCGTTCAGCTCGCCAAGATGCTGCTGCTGTCCGGTAAAATGTTTGCGGGTATGCTTGGCGATTCGGCCCGTTACGACCGCTACAAGCGGAATCGTCGCCAAGCTGAGCAAGGTCAGCCAAATATTGAGCCCCAGCATGACGACAAGGGAGCCGGCAAGCGTCAGGACGCTGGATATCATTTGCGTTACGCTTTGATTGAGCACGTTGGTGACGTTCTCGATGTCATTCGTCGTGCGGCTCATCAGCTCGCCGTGCGTGCGGCTGTCGAAGAAGCGGAGCGGCAGCTTCTGCAGCCGTTCGAACAAGTCGCGGCGCATTTCCCATACGGTCCGCTGCGATACGCCGGCCATCACGAATGCTTGCACCCATGACATGACCGCACTAAATGCATAAACGCCGAGCAGGAGCATGCACAACCACAGCAGGCCTTGTTCGTCGCGCGAAACGATATAACGATCGACCGAAACACCGATCAGGTAAGGCCCGAGAAAAGCGGTAGCGGAGCTGAGCACGGTGAGGAGCGCCACTCCGACCAAGCCGGCCCGCTGACGTCCCAAGTAGCGCCACAGCCGCAGCAAGGTCGCGGACGTATTTTTCGCGCGCACCTTCGGCATCATGCCCCGGGCGGCTCCTCCGCCGGGTCCTCCCGGCATTCCGGGCGGATGTCCCATGCCGGGACCTGCCGGCTTGGCGGCGCTGCTTTCATTTTTAGGCGAATCAGCCATAAACGACATCCTCCTTCCCAAGCTGCGACCTATAAATATCCTGGTACATCGGGCTCGTAAGCATCAGCTCGCGGTGGGTGCCTTGCGCGACGATGCGCCCTTCTTCCAGCAGAACGATCGTATCGGCGTCCATGACGGAAGAGATGCGCTGCGCGATCAGGAAGGTAGTGCTGCCGCTGATCAATTCCTTAAGCGCTCTCTGGATTCGCGACTCCGTGCCGAGATCGACCGCGCTCGTGCTGTCATCTAGGATCAGAATGTCGGGTTTGACGAGCAGCGCCCGCGCGATGGCAATCCGCTGTTTTTGTCCGCCGGACAAATTGACCCCGCGCTGTCCGAGCAGCGTATCGTAGCCGTCCGGCATACTGATGATGAAGTCATGCGCTTGCGCGGCTTTCGCCGCTGCTTCGACTTCCTCCTGGGCGGCGTCCGTTTTGCCGAAACGGATATTGTCGCGGATCGTTCCGGTGAACAGAACGGACTCCTGGAACACCATCCCGATCCGGCTTCTTAGATGATCGAGTCCGATCTCGCGAACGTCGGTACCGTCGACGGCGACCCTGCCGGACGAAGCTTCGTACAGACGTGGGATCAGAGCGACGAGGCTGGATTTGCCCGAACCTGTCGCACCGAGCAAAGCGATCGTTTGCCCGGGCTCGGCCGTCAACGTAACATTGCGGAGAACCGGATCCCGCCCGGCATCGTAGCCGAAGGATACGTCGGTAAACTCGACTTTGCCGGCGCGAATCGCACAACGCTTTGCGTTTGCGGAGTCGGCGATCTCCGGACGCGTTTCCAGCACCTCGTTGATGCGTTCGGCCGAAACCTTGGCGCGGGACACCGACATGATCATCATCCCTACCATCAGCAGCGAAAACAGAACTTGCGTCACATAGTTGAGGAAAGCGATCAAATCGCCGATCGGCATTCCGCCCGTCCAGTAATGATGCCCGCCGTACCAAAGCACGGCGACTACGCTTGCGTTCAGGATGAGCTGCATGACCGGCATATTGATTGCGATCGCGCGCGTCGCTTTCAACGCCATTTCCATGTAGTCCTTGTTGGCGCGGCCGAACCGTTCGCCTTCGAATTTGGAGCGGACGAACGCTTTGACGACGCGAATTCCCGTCAAGTTTTCCTGCAGAACGGTATTAACGCCGTCAAGCTTGCTCTGCACTTTGGAAAAGAGCGGATAGGCGTAACGGATGATCAGGAACAGTACGGCGAACAGGATCGGTATCGATACCGCCAATATAAGAGCGAGCCGCGGGCTGATCGTGATCGCCATAATGACGCTGCCCAGCGACAGAAAAGGGGCGCGGACAAAAATGCGCAGCGTCATCTGCACGAACGTCTGCATTTGTACGACGTCGTTCGTCAAGCGGGTGACGAGCGAACCGGTTTGGAACGTGTCCAGATTGCGGAACGAGAACGTTTGAACCGTCCGGAACAAATCCTTGCGGACGTCGGCGCCAAAATGCTGGGAGGCGATGCTGGAATATATCGTGCAGCCGACGCCGCCGATCAATCCGATTGCCGCCACGCCAAGCATCAGACCGCCGGATTGCCATATGTAGGACAGGTCGCGTTCGGCGACGCCGACATTGACGATTTGAGCCATAAGCTTCGGTTGGAGCAAATCCATGTAAACCTCGAGCAGCATAAATAACGGCGCCAAAACGGACGCCTTCCAATAAGGCTTTAAATAAACGATCAGTTTCCTCATAAATCGGCCTCCCGTTTGCGTATCGGCTGCATCGTGTCGGCAACGGTCGAGAGATTTTCCCGCATACGGAGCATCATTTGACGCAGCAGCTCCTTCTCCTCCTCGGCAAAATGCTCGAAGCAGCGCACCTCCAGCGCACGCAGTGCTTCCCTTACGGCGGTGTGCGCCTCCCGACCCTGCTCGGTCAGATAGACGCGGATAACCCGCTGGTCGCGTTCATCCGCAAGCCGTTTCACGAGACCGGCTTTCTCCATACGTTTGAGCATGACCGTCAGCGTCGCGGGGGCGATTTGCATCAGAGCGGCCAAATCCTTCTGGCTTTGCCCGTCTTTCTCGGCTAAATGGCGGAGCAGCGGCGGCTGGCCGGGATGCACGTCAAAGTCGCGGGTAAGCAAATGAATGCTTTGACGGTGCAGCTTCATCACCTGCCTGAGCAGATGAGTGAGCGAATCGTTATGGTGATGGTTCATCGTTTTCTCCGTTCTTCGCAATTAGTTAGTTGGCTAAATGTTAGTTGACTAACTAATAGTGTAGAACGTCTTCCGTGCAGCGTCAAGACCGAATATAACGTCAGACTAAGCGATAAAAACGAAAAAACGAAGGCTCACGCGCCTCCGTTTTCTACAGCTTCTTCAAAATCTCAAATATATTCAGCTCGTTCACGCTTGATACGACGGAGGCGATATTGTCCATTTGGAACTTTTTGAGGATACTGCCGATTTGCTTCTTGATCGTTTCCGCCTCGACGCTGCGTTCCTCGGCGATTTTTTTGCGCGGCTTGTTCTCGCACAGCAGCTTCAGCACCTGCAGCTCGCTCGGCGTCAGCTCGGAGATAATTTGAATGACGTAGAGCAGGCTTTGCTCTGTCTTTTTGACCCGCTGAAACTCGCTGCGTATTTTTTGGGCGATCATCGGCCGGATGGGCGAACGGTCTTGATAGGCGGAGCGGATCGCCTCGACGATTTCTTCCTTCGGCGCCGTCTTGAGCACATAGTCCATGATACCCGACTGAAACGCGGCAAAAATGATATTGTCGTCCTTATGCACCGTCAGTACGATTATTTTGATATGCGGCAGCTTTTCGTGAATTTGCTTCGCGGCCGTAATGCCCGCCATCGCATCCTCCATCTCGATGTCCATCAGAACGATATCCGGCTGATGCATAGCCGCATCAAGCACCGCTTCGTAGCCGGACTTCGACGACGCGACAACCTTCATGTCCGGGCATTCCGCAATGATTCGTTCGAGCCGTCTGCGATGCGCCTCCATATCGTCTACGACGACAAGCTTGATTTGCGATTTCATGTCCATGAACGTTCCGCCTCCCCTTATTGCTCTCTATGAATACGTTTTCGAAAAAACAAGGGGAATGTTTTATTCCCCTCCCTTTGTGAACGATATTTATATCGTCGGCAGCACGATTTTGAACAGCGTTCCTTTTTGCGGTTCGCTTTCCGCCGTAATATCGCCGTCGTGCGCCGCTACGATTTTGTGACAGTACGACAAGCCGATGCCCCAATTGGTTAAAGAGGATTTGGTCGTAAAAAACGGGGAAAAAATGCTGTCCAAGTGCTCCGCCGGCACCCCGGGCCCGTTGTCGCGAATCGAGATTACGCCCCAGCCGTTCTGCTCGCCGATCTCGATGTCGATTACGCCGTCCGAGCGGTCCCCTAAAGCTTCGAGGGCATTTTCGACGATATTAAAGACCGTTTCGCTCATATGGGACTCGTCCATATAAACGACCGGCGAATCGCCTGTCAGCCGGACATTGATTTGCGTTTGCCGCCTCTTCGACGCTTGAATCCTTGTTACCGCCTTACGAACAGGCACATCGAGCGCGGTTTGCTGCAGGTTCAGCTCGATCGTTTTGAGCTTGTGCGCGGCATAGTCGATGCTTTCGAACGATTTGGCGCAGGAATCGAGCATCAGCTCGAGACTGTATACGGTTTCAGCGTCATTCGTGTGCTTATCCTTCAGGAATTCCGCCTCCGAACGGATGGCCAGCAGGTGGTTCTTAAGCGCATGGGTGAACGCTTTGACGCCGAGCGAGGCGGTATCGATGCTTTTGCTGATCTGCACGTCACGGTTCCGATGGTACGTTTCGATCGAGCTGTATTTGACGATAATCGCGATCATGAAGGCGAGCGCAGCGAACGCCACATACGGAAAAACGTTGAAAACCCCCGTGTACGTGCCGATTTGCGGCTGCAAATAGTTGTGGTAGCCCGGCACGACGGTCGCTTTGACCAGTGTCTTAGGCGCCCAACTGAAGGTTAATGCATGAATAGCGGCTACAGGAATGAGCGTCAGTATGTTGAACAATGCATAATTTTTCAAAAATTTGATTTTAGGCGTGTTGAAATAATCGTTCAGCAGCAAAACGAAGGCGAGCAGCATGTAGCCGTATTTGGCAAAATGAAAGCCGGCGTCAAGCGTTTTGGTTACCGTTTGGAACAAGTCGCGGCCTGCCGCGGCGGTGCCCCCGAACCGGTCCTGCAGCAGCAGGTTGAAGCCGGGATCGTAATAAAGCAGCTGAATCGCTGAAATCAGACCGATCAGTGCATAAACATACAGCGCTTTCCCTTTTTTGGAGCGCCTTACGAACGAAACCGCATAACACAGAAACGAGAACTGAAACAAAATGACGCCGCCGTTCAGCATGCGGATAAGCACGTCCGGGTTGAAATTGACGAGCACGAGATGATTCCACGTTCCGGGGCTGAAATCGAAAAAACGGCTGATCACCGTGTAATAATAGTTGAATTTGCTTAAGTACAAAATAAACGAGACGAACGAAAGCACCCAGCCGAGCATGATTCCATACAGGAAACGAGTCGATACGCTGGTCAAATGCTTGTACGTAAAAAACACCGAGAAAATCAGAAAAAGCACGGTCAAAAAAATCATCGCAAACCCCCCAGCGGTGAAAACGGAAAGAAGAAGGGGAATAAAACTTTCACCTTATGTCCCTTCATGATGCCCGATATAATTGCCTTGTACACAAAAATCTTAACATAAGGTAAGGGGGAAATTGCAATGAAAAAAACGTTATCCCTTGCATTGTCCGTCATTTTGACCGGCGGAGTCCTTGCAGGCTGCGGCGGAAAGAAAGCGGAACCAACGCCCGGCGGAGCCGCTGAGGGCGAGCAAAAACCGGTCACGCTCCGCATGTCGGTGCTGCCCGACGATTTGGAAACGATGAAAGCGTCTTATGAGGAGTTCAAGAAGGAGAACCCGAATATTACGGTAAACTTCGAAACCGTTCCCGTCAAGCAATATTACGAAAAAGTAAGAATGCAGCTGTCCTCGGGAGAAGAGATCGACTTGATCGGCGGCACGATGGACGTGTTCCTCGATACGAACATTCTCGAGGAGCTCGACGACTATATCAAGAAAAACAATACGGACGTTTCCGGCTACGGCCCGCTTTACGACGGCTCGAAGGTAAACGGCAAAACGTACGGCCTCCCTTACCGCAAATCGAACTGGATGCTGTACTACAATAAAACGCTGTTCGACCAAGCTGGCGTTCCTTATCCGAAAGCCGATATGAATTGGAACGAATTCCGCGAGCTCGCAAAGAAGATGACCAAGGGCGAAGGCGCGAATAAAACGTACGGCGCTTACGTGCAGCAATGGCCGCAAACGTGGTACATGCAGTCGGTGCAAGCGGGCGCTTCGATTATCGACAAAGATTTGACGCCGTTCAAGCAAGCGCTGCAGCTTCGCGTCGATATGGAGAAGGACGGTTCCATCATGCCGTGGGCGGAGCAAATTACGACCTCGGCACACTACAACGCCGCATTCCAAAAAGGAAACGTCGCGATGAATCTGATCGGCGATTGGCATGTTGCCCAGCTCCGTCAGGCGGAGGACGAGAAAAAAATCAATTTCGACTGGGACGTCGTGCCGGTACCGCATCCGGAAGGTTCGCCTGCCAACACAAGTCTGGCCACCCCGGTTTCGATCATGATCAACAAAAAATCGAAGCATAAAGAAGAGGCTTACAAAGTGCTCGCTTATTTGGCCGGACCGCAAGGCGCGAAGCAGTTCGCCTCCAAAGGGTTCCTGACCGGCTATACGAACGACGATATCAAGAAAGCTTATATCGGCGACGGCAGCCGCAAGCCGAAAAACCTGCACTATTTCCTGGAGCAAAAAGAATATCCGGAATATCCGTTCCTGCCGGGCGTGAAAAATATCATCGTCAACACGGTGTTTACGCAGGAAACCCAGCTGGCGCTTACGGGCGAGCAAACCGTTGACAAAACGATTCAAAAAATCGCCGAGCGCGTCCAGAAGGAATGGGCGGACAAGTACGGCAAAGACTTTACCGCAGGCAAAAAGTAATCGCTAATCGGCTGAAAGTTAAAGGCGGATGGGGCGCGCAGCGTAATAATTTTCGAATGAAAAGCGCGTCCCTTCCCGGCAGCCGGGAACGTTCCGGCCGGGCATCGTTCGATCGTAAACTTTTATACTGTTGACCCGCAACAAGGTCATGAACGGTTATTCCGTTCGCATCGCAAAGGGGTTGAGCATCATGAAGAGCGCCAAAGCGGCGGTCAGGCGCAGCCGGCTGATCGGCTACGGATTTTTGCTGCCGAACATTATCGGCTTCGCCGTATTTATTCTTTTTCCCGTCATCGCTTCCTTCGGAATGAGTTTTACCGAGTGGAACGGCTTTGGCGAGATCCGATTCATCGGCTTGGACAATTACATCAAGCTTTGGTCGGACGAAAGCTTCCGCATTTCGTTCCTGAACAGCATCATTATGACCGTCGTTACGGTTCCGGCAACGCTGTTTTTGGCGATCGTCGCGGCAGTAGCGCTTAACAAAGGGATCAGGGGCATTAAATTTTTCCGTACGGCATTGTTCCTGCCGCACATTACTTCGACAATCGCGGTGGCTGTCGTTTGGCAGCTGCTGTTCAATCCGACGATGGGGCCGATCAACGGCTTTCTGCAAAGCATCGGGATCGATAATCCCCCGGGATGGTTCGCTTCGTCGCAATGGGCGCTCATCTCCGTCATAATCGTCAATATTTGGCATTCCGTCGGTTATTACATGATTTTGTACTTGGCCGGGCTGCAAGGCATTCCCGCCGATTTGTACGAAGCGGCCGAGCTGGACGGAGCGGGAGCTTTCGTCCGATTCCGCAAAATAACGCTGCCGATGCTGTCACCGGTCATTTTTTTCACCGTCATTATCGGCATTATCAATTCGTTCAAGGTGTTCGACCTGATTTACGTCTTGACGCAGGGCGGACCGGGACGCGCGACGCGGGTGCTCGTATACGACATTTACTATACGGCGTTCCAACGTTACGAATACGGTTATGCTTCGTCGATGGCGTACGTGTTGTTCGCGCTTATTTTGATCATAACGCTTATCCAATTCCGCGGTCAGAAGAAATGGGTCAACTACTAGAGCATGCGAGGTGAACGAAGGGATGGAAGCAGTGATACGCAGCGGAGGCGGCGCAGGCGGGACTTCCAAGAAAAATCCGGGTGTGCTGCTGCGCAGAGGGATTTTATACGCGGTGTTGATCATCGTGTCGCTATCGATGGTCGTGCCGTTCATATGGATGCTGTCGGCATCGCTTAAATCCGAAGGGGAAATATTCGGGTTCCCGATCCAGTGGATTCCGAGCACGATATATTGGGATAACTACGTGAAAGTTTGGACGCAGGTGCCGTTCCTGACTTATTACTTAAATACGATTAAAATCGCTGTGATTACGACATGCCTGCAGGTCGTTACCTGCTCGATGGCTGCCTATGCTTTCGCAAAGGTGCGCTTCCCCGAGCGTGACAAGCTGTTCGTCGTATATTTGGCGACGATGATGATTCCGTTTCAGGTTATGATGATTCCGCAGTTTCTCCTTATGAAGGAGTTCGGCTTGATCAACTCGCACTGGTCGCTTATTTTGCTCGGCGCGTTCAGTCCGTTCGGCGTGTTTCTGTTCCGTCAGTTCTACATGTCGATACCCGAGGAGCTTTCGGAGGCGGCGAGGATCGACGGCCTGAGCGAATTCGGCATTTACTTGCGTATCCTTATGCCGCTCATGCGGCCGGCAATCGCGAGTCTCGTTATTTTCACGTTCATGCACTCATGGAACGATTTTCTCGGACCGCTCATTTATTTGAACTCGGACAAGCTGTTCACGCTGCAGCTCGGCATGCAGCATTTCCAATCGGAGTACGGGACGGAGTATGCACTCTTGATGGGGGCTGCGGTATCGGCGATCGTTCCGACGCTGCTCGTTTATTTCGTCGCGCAGGATCATTTTATCGAGGGCATTTCGGCCGGCGCGGTGAAGGGATGATCGGTTAGGCTGCCGGCTGCCGAAAAGGCGAAACGATTCATGAGAGGAAAACGCGACGCTGCCCGTGCAGCCTGAAGCAGCCGACAACAGGAGGATATGTTCATGACGCAAGCGGGCAATAGACCGAATATTTTATACGTATTCGCCGACCAGTGGCGGAGACAGGCGGTCGGCTTCCGCAAGGAAGATACGGTTTTAACGCCGAATATGGATCGTTTCGCTGCCGAAAGCTTAGCGTTCGACAATGCGCTGAGCTGTACGCCGCTCTGCTCGCCGCATCGCGCGGCGCTGCTGACCGGCAGGTATCCGCTGACGACCGGCGTATACACGAACTGCAAGCTGGGCACGGACGTCATGCTGCGCGAGGACGAAATCGGCATCGGCGACGTGCTGAAGCAAGCCGGATACGATACCGGCTATATCGGCAAGTGGCATCTCGATCTGCCGGAGCAAAACGTGACGCCGGAGCCGGAATCCGGCGCCCGCGAGTGGGATGCGTATACGCCGCCGGGACCGAAGCGGCACGGCTTCGACTTCTGGTATTCCTACGGCGCATACGATCATCATCTGGAGCCGCATTATTGGCGCGATTCTCCTGATAGGATCGACGTCAAGCAATGGTCGCCGGAGCACGAGACGGATGTGGCGGTCTCGTTTGTGGAATCGCGGGCAGAGCGCGGCACACAGGACAAGCCGTTCGCGCTGTTCCTCTCGTGGAACCCACCGCATAGTCCGTTCGAGCTGGTGCCGGATAAGTATCGGAAGCTTTATGAAGGCGGAACGCTGCCGCTTCGGCCGAATGTGCGGCCCGAAACGCTGAAGGCGCATACGGGCGAGAAAGTGGAAGGCGGCGTCGACAATCTTCAGCAGTACATGCGCGATTATTATGCGGCCGTCACGGGAATCGACGAGCAGTTCGGCCGCCTGCTCGATACTCTTCGGAAGCAAGGCTTGGAGGAGAATACGATCGTCGTCCTGACGGCGGATCACGGAGAGCTGATGGGCGCGCACGGGCTGATGGCGAAGCATTCGTGGCATGAGGAATCGATCGGCATTCCGTTCCTCATCCGCTGGCCGGGGCGCATTGCCGCCGGAACTTGCGACGCGCTGCTGAACAGCGTCGATCATATGCCGACGCTGCTGGCGCTGGCGGGCTGCGAAATTCCGCAAGCGGCGGAAGGGACGGACCTGTCGCCGGCGATGCTTGGCGGCAGGGCTCTTGTAGTCGCCACCGCCTTTTTGTCGGCGTTCCCCGGCCGGCTTCCCGCGATCCGCGAATTCGAAGCCGCCGGCCTCGACAACAAGCGGTACGGCTGGCGGGGCGTAAGGACGAAGCGGTACACGTACGTCGTCCACCTAGGCTATGCGCCGAACGATCCGGTCGAACGTTTGCTGTACGACCTCAAGGAGGATCCGTACCAGCTTGCTCCCGTGCACATTAACGATCCGAAAAGCCATGTAGTGGCTGACTGGCTGGACGGGGAGCTGCGCTGCTGGCTTGCACGGACAAGCGATCCGTTTGCGATCGACGGGTAGCGCGGTCAGCGCTGGCGATGTGCTAGCGACGGGATGAAGCCAGTCGCAGCCGATCGGCAGGAAGAGGAACTGAGAGCCGAGGCGCAATAGGCATGCGATCGTTCGGCTGAGCCGGCAAGCTGCGGGCCAGCGGGCCGGTGTATCTTTTCGCGTTAGACGGCTCGAGCGTTTTGTCACAGGGCTGCCCCGTTCGCATGCCGGGCGGAACCGGCAGACGGGCATTGCCCGATGGTTATTTTTGGACATTTTCGCTATATGGCGAGAATGTCTTTTTTTTGAAATATAGATCTTAAACTGCGGATTAAATAATGTGCCTGTTATTGAATCTAACGTTTGCAAGCAGCAAAAAATCTACAAGTTGTGAGTTAACCGTACGTTTAATGGGGAAAAATTCATTGTTAATGAGGCAAAGCTCACTATTCAATAGGTAAAAAGCTCGTTATCGGTTACTAGTGAGGAAAACGTTATTACTAATTTCCTTTTCCTCATTATTAGTTGCTTTTCCCTCATTATCACACCAGAATACGGGTTTTCGGCAAGAACTAGTGAAGCTAGCCTCATTATTAGTTGCCTTTTCCTCATTAGCTGCCACAAAGACGAACGTTTGGCGAGAAGCAGTTACGTCTGTCTAAATAGTTATTGCCTTCCTCTTATCATTTCCGGCACGGATGAGGGGGGAGAATTTGATGCAGCGGCAATAAAACGCGATCCGGGCGGTTAGTGTAACGGAGAGAAATCATGGATAAAAAGGGGACAACATCCTGGGCGAAAAACGAATAAAAGTTGTTTTTCGGGTATTGTTTGACTGATAATGCTAGTAGGGAGCGTTATTTTGTCGCTTTTGGAAAACGTGCCGTGTACCGTACCTGAAAAAGCGGCGGCGTTACAAATACATTGCAGATGGGGGCATGGAACATATGAATAAGCCGGTTCCTTTGTTCGTATTATCGGGATTTCTCGGCAGCGGCAAGACGACGCTGCTTACGAGAGCGATCGATTATTATAAGGCGCAGGGAAAGCTTCCCGCCGTTATTATGAACGAGCTTGGCGACGTCAATTTGGACGGGCTTTTGGTGGATGTGCAGGTGCCGATGACCGAAATACTGAGCGGATGCATCTGCTGCTCGGTTCGCGGCGACCTGGGGACGGCGATCATGAACTTGGTCGCGGAGCAGCGGCCGGACGTAATTTTCATCGAATCGACAGGCGTCGCGAATCCGATCGAAACGCTTGAAGGCGTAACGGAGGCTTCGCTGCTCGCCCGCGTTGAAATGAAAGGCGTCGTTACCGTCGTCGACTGCCGGCATCTGCTCGAGCTAAGCCGCGGAGGAGCGGGCAAAACCTTCCGGCTCATGCAGGATCAGATCCGCTGCGCATCGGTGTTGCTGCTGAACAAAACGGATCTCGTTACGCAGGACGAGCTGGCGGAGCTCGAACGGCTGATTCGCAGCTGGAACGAGTACGCCGAGATTGTACGTACGGTAAAATGCGAAGCGGATATGCGCCTTTTCGACGAAGCGGAGCATGCGGAGGGCCCGTTTAGCGGCATGGCGGCGCTTCATGATGACGACCATGTCTGCACAGGCGATTGCGATCATGCTTCACATGGCGGAGCGCATGACCACGAGCATGGCGAAGCGCATGACCACGAGCATGTCGGAGCGCACGACCACGAGCATGGCGAAACGAATGACCACGAGCATGGCGAAGCGCACGACCACGCGCACGGCGAAGCACACATGCATAGCGATGCTCACGCCGACTCGGCACACGCAGATCGCCATCATCACACGCACGATCATGTTATGGTTTATACGCATTACTTGGCTGGGCCGATCGACAGCGAGAAATTCGAGCGGTTCATCGCCGGGCTGCCGGCTAGCGTTTACCGCGGTAAGGGTGTACTGACGTTCGCCGATACAGGAAACAGCCGTTTCTTGTTTCAATACGCATACCGGGAAGCCGATTTTATGAAAATTACGCCTCAGGGTGACGTTCAAGATGTTGTCGTGCTGATCGGAGAACATATGCCGAAGGAGCAGCTACGCAAAGCATTGGAGGCTTTATAAAACGCTATCCGGCATGAGGGTGACCGTCGTCATCCGATTCGGCGCCGCGCCGGATGCAGCCTGCGGTACGGAATTGATGCATCCGCCGATCTTTTTTCCTTTTTTTGTCGATATGCGGTTCCCAAGCATTGAAAGATGTGGTAATATGAATGGGAACATTTGTTCTGTTTTTGAAGTGAATGGAACGACCGATTATTCGGCGCAAGATAGATATGGTTGACAAAAAAAGGACGGAAGAGGGTGCAGGCGCATGACTACCGGTCTGTATACGGAGATAGACGAGGTGATCGATTATATTCATCGGCATATTTTTGATCCGCTCCCGCTTTCCCGGCTGGCCGGTCATGTTTCTTACAGCCCTTACCATTTTACGCGTATTTTTAAAGAAAGAATGGGGCTGTCGCCTCTATATTACGTTTCCGCGCTCCGGTTGCAGAAGGCGAAGGATTTGCTGCTGCAGACGAATTTGAGCATTCGCGATATCGGATTGGAAATCGGGCAGCAAAGTCTCGGAACCTTCACTACCCGATTTACCGAACGGGTCGGCGTAACGCCGTCGCAATTTCGCAACTCGAAGCATCAAGCCGATCATCTGTTTCGGTCGCTGCAGCAGCTTAATGACTGGCGTACGCCGCATATCGTTTCTTCACAGCAGCATGCCAGTATTAGGGGAACCGTACAAGCGACGCATCCGTTCAACGGTATTATATTGATCGGCTTGTTCGCCAAACCGATTCCGGAAGGAATGCCTATTCATGGGACGCTGATTTCCGGTTTGGGGGATTTCAGTTTTACTGGCGTCAAACCCGGCACCTACTACTTAATGGCTACGTCGGTAGCATGGGGAATGCAGGCGATGGACTTTCTGCTTCCGAATACAACCTTGCGCACCAGATCGAAGGAGCCCATTATCGTAAAGCCTTATACGCCGGTTCCGCATCAGCAGGTTATGCTTTACCCGCCCAGCGCGGACGATCCTCCCATTCTGATTTCCCTTCCCGCGTTGATGAATAACTTCCTCAACCGGGTCAGCCCCATGACCGGCAAGCGATAAGAAAAACGCTGCAAGTTTGGCTGCCGTACGTACTACGGCGGTCTTTTTTGCGTTTGCGGACTTGTTTCGCCGATGAGCCAGCTCAAGAGTCGGCGTCTGATTCCATTAATAATGGAATCAGACGCTCCGAACCCGTTCTCCACCCGGATTACTGTAAAAACGCTGACAAGTTAATCCGATCATCAGCCGACTCGATCCCGGCAACAAATATTTGAATCGGCGTCCATGAAGTGACTTATGTCACAACGGCCGGATTCGATACGCAGTATGATGAAGGCGTAAGGAAGACATTGGCAAACAAGGAGCGTGGCCTTTATGGTAATGAAATGGATCCGCGAAAATGTGTACGCATCGGCAATATTAGCAATAGTCAGACTGTATCTCGGCTGGAAGTGGCTGGATGCGGGTTGGCACAAAATAACGGGCGACGGGTTTGACGCTTCGGGATTTTTGAAGAAAGCGATCGAGAAGCCGCTTACCGATAGCGGTACGAAGGAACTGCTGTACCCGAACTTTACCAATTTTATCGACAGCTTCGCATTGCCGAACGTAAAATTGATCAACGTGCTCATCCCATGGGGAGAATTTTTGATCGGGCTAGGCTTGATCCTTGGCGTATTTACGACTGCGGCGGCATTTTTCGGATTGATGCTCAACTTCATGTTTATGTTTTCCGGTACGGTTTCGACGAATCCGTGGCTTACGCTTTTCGGCTTCATCATATTGATAGCCGGCGCGAATGCAGGACGTTTCGGCGGCGACCGCTTCGTACTCCCCTATGTACGCAAATGGCTGAAGCTTGACCGGATCGGTGCAGGAACCGATTTAAAAGGCTAATGGACACGATTCATTACGCGAAGAAAGTATTTATAAGATTCCATTCCTTTTGCAAACAATGAAAAGCCCCATCGCTGCCACAAGAATGCGGAGAGGGGCTTTTCCTTTTGGCCTTGCGCGAAGCGATGCTCCGGTAGCAACGTGATGTTCAGTCGGCGGGCCGCATGCTTCGGAAAAATAAACCGTCCGGTTTGCGTCCCGGACGGTTTATTTTGGCCTGATATTTCATCGGTAAGCGCGTCGGTCCATAGCTTATGCTTACGAAGTCGCTTTCTTCGAAAGCGTTTAGGACGGCGAAGCCGTTTATCCTTGTGTCGCCGTTTGGATAAATTTTTTGAAGCGGAGGCTGGCGATGGCAAGACCAAGCAGACCGTAGCCGATCAACACGGCAATAGTAGGCAGGATGTCGGTCAGCTGAGCGCCGCGGACCATGATGTCCTGGAAGGAATGCTGCGCCCAGTATTGAGGCGTAATTTTACCGATGATTTGCATAAAGTCGGGCATGAAATCGTACGGAAACCATAATCCGCCGAGTACGGCGCCGCCCATCGTCAATATTTGCGTGAAGCCAAGGCCCTGGTTCTCGCTCTTGACGAGCATGGTCAGCATAAGGCCGATGCCGGTTGCGCAAATGGCGAGGCATAAGACGACGGCTGCGATCGATGCGATGTCGCCAAGCTCTACGCCATACACAAGCTTGCCGAAGCCCAAGAGGACGGTGCACTGAACGAGAACGACGATGATGTTCGGTACCCACATCCCGATCAAATAAGTTACCGGCTTCATCGGGGTGCTGCGCAAACGCGCAACCATGCCGGATTCGCGGTCTTTAATGAAATTGCGAACCATTGTAATGATGATGAAGAAGACGAACATGACGGTGTAGCCGGGAATATATTGCGTCAGCGCGCTTACCTGCGCCGCATTTTCCTTCACTTCGTTGATGACGATCGGCGGCTGCATCGCTTCTTTAACCTGCGTATCGTTCATGCCGACCGATTTCAGAACGCCCTGCAGCTTGACCTCGCCGGATTTGCCGGCAAAACTGTCGAGCAGCGCGCGAATCGGAGCCACGGCGGTATCTGCCGTCGAATCGCGGTACAGATCGAATGCGGCTTGCCGCCCGCCGCCCGCTTGCATGTTTTCGCCGAAGCCTTTCGGGAAGACGAGCAGGGAAGTCATTTTTCCGGATTTGATTTTGTCTAGCTGATCGTCCAGGGAAAGCGTAGTATCGGTTTTCATTTCAAAGCCTTTGATTTCAGATAGCTGAGCGATCATTTGCTGCGATTGCTGCGATTGATCGGCGTCGTAATATTGGATCGTGAACGTGTCTTTGGCGTTGTTGAAGATGGAGGAAAACAGGACGATGAACATGATCGGCAGTCCGATCAGCCAAAAAAACGTTCCTTTTTCCTTCAGCAATACCTTTAATTCCTTGCGGATGATTGTGGATATCATGGGATTCATTCTCCTCTATGGTTAATGGACTAGTCGCGAAGCGTCGTGCCCGTGAGCTTGAGAAACACGCTTTCCAAGGATGGCCGCATAATTTCCAGCGACTTGACCGGCAAACCTCGCTCCTCGAGAATTCTGCTTGCGCCGCCCATCGTCTCCAGTACGTTCGAGCACTCGAGCACCCAACCCTTGCCGTCGGCATATGCCTTGTTGACGCCTGGAAGAGCCGGAGCTTGCGTCAGTCCTTCGGCTTCCATATATATCGCCTGTGTCGCGTACGTTCCCAGCAGATGATCCAAGCTGCCTTGCACGATTACTTTGCCGTGGTCGATAATGGCGATATCGTCGCAGAGCGCTTCTACCTCTTCCATGTAATGAGTTGAATAAATCATCGATACGCCGGATGCTTTAAGCTCCCGTATCATTTGGAAAATGTGGTTCCGCGATTGCGGATCGATGCCGACGGTAGGCTCGTCGAGAATGACAAGCTTCGGTTTATGGAGCAGAGCCGCGGCAATATTGATGCGACGTTTCATGCCGCCGGAGAAGGTGCTGATAGCATCGTCGCCGCGTTCGGACAGCCCGACCTGCTTCAACACCTCATCGATACGAGTTTTCAACTCTTTGCCGCGGACGCCGTACAGTTCTCCGAAAAACGTCAAATTGTCGCGGGCGCTCAATTTTTCATACAGCGTAATATCTTGAGGCACGTAGCCGACCTGCCGGCGAATGGCGTCCGCTTCTTTGCGGATATCTTTGCCGAAAACGGCGGCGGTTCCTTCGTTCGCTTCAATAATGCTCGTGATGATTTTCATCGTCGTCGATTTGCCGGCGCCGTTCGGACCCAGCAGGCCGAAGCAGCTCCCGGACTTTACCGAGAAGGTGACGTTCTCCAGCGCTATTTTATCCCCGTATCGTTTAACCAGTCGATTAACTTCAAGCACATTACTCATCAATAGATACCTCCTATGTGAAATACCCCCGGTCCGGCACCCGTTAACGGATATAACCGATCGGCTTGCGCGAGCCGGTGAGCTTTTGCTTCCAAGCTGCAGGATCGTTTGTTTTCCTATGTTCCAATCTTACCGCACGCCTTGGAATCGCAAAGGTAGAAATCGTCATAAGTTTCACATGACAAAAGTCATCCCGGCCGGTGCGGAATGCTGACCTCCGTCAGGAAAGGGCCGACGCCTCCATAATTGACGATTTCCCGGCGGACCGCGGGACAGGAAGCGCGAAAACCCTCCAATGCATAAAAAGCAGAGCCTTTATCCTGACGGATAAAGGCCCTGCATATCGATCATCCTATTAGAGGTTACCAAATTCACGACGATCTTCGAAGTTTATTACGATGCCGACAAGTCGGCTGAAACGCGCTCAATTAGAAGCCGTTAAACGTCGTTACTTGCTCGACCGATTGACGGAATTTTTGCGGACGGGTTTCTTCCAGCTCTTGGCCGATCGTCACGATCAGAACCGGGAACAAATGTGCCGGGATGTTGAACGTCTCGCGAACCGCTTGAGGATCGAAGCCGGTCATCGGGCATGTGCCGAAGCCGTCGTTCTTCGCTGCAAGCATAAGCGTCATTGCTGCGAAAGAAGCGGCGCGAATCGCTTCCTCGCGTTGCGTGCTCTCATTGCTGTAAGCATTGTGCAGCGTGTTGATCAGGTTGTCTTTGTATGCTTCCGGCAAGTAACCTTTGGCGGACAAATCGTCAGCGATCAAGCCCGCTTTCTCAAAAGCTTTCAAATCGCCGAGAACGACGACCGCGGCTGCCGCATCCTCGATTTTTTGCTGGTTGTAGGCCGCTTGCTTAAGGGCAAGCTTGCGATCTTTGTCGGTTACGGCAAGAAAATGCCAGTGCTGCAAATTGTAAGCGGACGGTGCCGAAGTGGCGGCTTGAATAATCGATTCAAGCTGTTCGCGGCTAATTTGGCCCGCAGGGTCAAAGTTATTGACGGAAATACGTTGTTCAAGCAATTGGTTCAATTCCATGTCGTCACATTCCTTCCAAGGTTGGATGTTTATGAAGTTACAAAAGTTCGTTACTAACTTTTCGTAACCTATGTTAATCTAGTGAGCCTATTTTGTCAAGCGGCTGAAGAATCGATAGAATTCGTAACGGACTACCGGCGCTTATTCGCCGGGTGCCGCGCACGTTCAGCTTTCCGGCGCTTCCGCCTTTCCTTCAGCTAAGTGTATCCAACGCTATGCCTGCGATCCAACCTTGAACGGTACAGGAAAGAAAGAGCGCAAACTACGGTTAACGTACAATTCCTTGGACAAAACTATAAGGGTTAACGCAATAAGACGCCAAAGATAAGCATGAGCGTTTGACGATAGGGATGCGCCGCTTAAGAAGCTGACGGCAAGGGGAAGGAGGGGGAACATGACTGGACAATATGAGTTTACCGATCTTGCGGATCGTAAAGAGCTGATCGAGGAACTGGTTGCGTTGGAAGCGAGAATGACGGAATCGTTGGGATATCCCATTAATCTGATCGCGTATAATAAAGCCTCGGGAACGGTTCCGGATTCGAATTGCCGAGCCGGCTTGAACGATTGAGGCCGGAAAGCCGTTTTTTCATGACGGACCGTTAACCCGTCCAATTAAGGAGCCGTCCGATTTTCAGGACGGTTCTTTAGCATGCTTTCATGAAAGCTTCCTTAAAGACATGCATAACATTTCCATTCCGACAGCATCCTATTCTAGCGGGGAGTCTCGACATAAGCTGACTTTTAACATTCGCGAGAAGGGGGCGGCGGTCATGAGATTTATGCGCGGCAAGATGAACGGCACCAAGAAAAAAACGGCCGGGGAGACGGCCCGTTCTTACAATGATCGTCCGCTAAGCGTTTCGTTATCCGACAACATTGACCACTTGTATGCCATATTCAATCAAACCCCGGATCTCGTCGTACGGCAGTTGACTATAAAAAAGAGCGGGAGCCAAGCGGCGCTTGTTTACTTGGATGGGCTTACCGACAAAAATGCGATTAACAACAATGTGCTCAGACCGCTGCAGAACGAAAACGGGGAGAACAGCCCAAACGGATTACCGGCGGTTACGATTGGCGATGCCCGTGAAATGAACGGCTGGGCGCAGCTGGAAAAAGCGATATTGACGGGCTGCAGCATTTTACTAATAGAGGGAAGTTTAGCTGCTTTAGTAATGGATACGCACGGGTGGCCGCAAAGGGCGATCGAAGATCCGCAGCTGGAAGCGTCTCTTAAGGGTGCGCATCAAGGCTTTGTCGAAACGGGGAGCCAGAACATCGCTTTGATTAGAAGGTACCTCCCGGATAGGGAGCTGAAAATAACGGAGCATGTCGTCGGTAAGAGAGGGAAGACAACCGTCTCGCTCTTGTATCTGGGGGACGTTGCAAACCTTGAATTACTCCAAGAGCTGTCTCGTCGTATCGAGAGCGTGGATACCGATTCGGTCATCAATACCGGAGAGCTTGTCGAATTTATCGAGGACAACCCTTATTCGCCGTTCCCGCAATTCGTACTGACGGAACGCCCGGATGCGGCGGCATCCCAATTATTGCAAGGCCGATTCGTAGCGGTCGTCGACCGTTCGCCAAGCGTACTAATCGGGCCGGCAGGGTTTTCCGCGTTCTTCCAGAGCGTGGACGATTACAGCACCCGGTGGATGGTCGCCACGTTTATCCGGATTTTGCGATTTTTAGGTTTTCTTATCGCGATATTTTTACCGGCGATGTATATTGCCGTCATCTCTTTCAATTATGAGGTTATTCCGTTGAAGCTGCTTCTGTCGATCGGGGAATCGAGGGAGCGGGTTCCGTTCCCGCCGATTCTCGAAGCGCTTCTAATGGAAGTGACGCTTGAGATGCTGAGGGAGGCAGGTATTCGGCTGCCCACGCCGGTCGGCCAGACGGTCGGGATCGTCGGCGGTATCGTTATCGGACAAGCCGCCGTTCAGGCGGGGATTGTCAGCAATATTATGGTTATCGTCGTTGCGTTTACGGCGATCGCTTCTTTCATTATCCCGAATTACGATATGGCTTCCGCCATTCGGCTGATAAGATTCCCGATGATGCTGATCGCATCGATGTTCGGGATCGTGGGCATCACGATCGGCTTGATGACCTTGATCGGGCATATTATCGCGCTGGAAACGCTCGGCACGCCATACGGCATACCGTTTGCGCCCGTGCGTTTCTCCGACTGGAAGGATACGTTCGTCCGCTTGCCGTTATGGCAAATGGTGAAAAGGCCGCATGGCGCAAAGCCGCAGCAGTTTAGAAGGCAAGGCACCAACCGGCCGAAGGGTGAGGATAAATGAACAATCGGGCTCCGGAGCTCAGCTTGATGCAATTCATTTTATTGATCAATGGCGTGCAAGTCGGGGTCGGCCAGCTTTCGCTTCCGCGCGAGTTGGCCGAGACGGGGGGGACGGACGGCTGGCTGGCTTTATTTATCGGCTATGCCGCCTCCATTGCAGCCAGTCTTGCCATTATCCGCATCATGAGCAGAAAGCCGGACGGTACGCTGATCGACCTGCTGGAGCATTACTTCGGCAAATGGGCGGGGACCGTCGGGGCGTTTACGGCGGCAGCGGCGTTTACGATCTTTACGATGGAGATTATGTTTAGCGCCGGCCAAATGATAAAGAGCTGGATTATGCAAAGAACGCCGCTTTATATGCTGATTATTTTGTTTTCGATCCCCTCCTTTGCGATTATCGTCAAAGGCATGCGCGTGATGAGCCGTTATTCGGAGTTCGTCTTTTATATGTTTCTTCCCATGGCGGTTTTTTTGTTTATGCCGCTGCAGGACGGCAACCTCCTTCATCTATTTCCTTTCTTGAAAGAGGGGTGGGAGCCGGTTTTCAAATCAGTGCGATTGACGGCTCTGTCGTTCTCCGGCTTCGAGTTCGCTTTTTTTGCCTATCCGTTCTTAAAGAGAAAGGAACTGGCTTCCATCGGGATCGTCATTGCGAATACGTTGTCGCTAATCATCTACTTGATCATTACGCTTGCATGCTTTCTGTACTTCAGTCCGGATGAAATTACGGTGTTTAATCAGCCGGCGCTAAATTTGCTGAAGGTAGTCGAATTACGGTTCGTCGAACGGGTGGAGATCATTTTCTTGTCGGTATTTTTAATTATGGTTTCAACATCGTGGATCCCGTACATGTACGGGTATTCCTACTGCTTGAACCGGCTCGTTCCGAAGCTTGGCATAATGGGGCATACGGCAATTATGATAACCGGCCTGATTGCAATCGCTGTTGCGACGGATCCTTCGTTTATGCTTGTCGAAAAGTGGATGAAGGCGGCGGGGACGACCTCTATGTTTGTTTCCTATGCGCTGCCGTTTTGTCTCTTGGCCTACATACTCGCACATGAACGGATAAAGGGGAGGAAAAGCGGATGATCAGGCTTACCGTTCTTTGCACGATGCTGGTTTCGTTTGCGCTTCTCGCATCCGGCTGCGGCGATCGAAGAAACCTGGAGGATTTGACGATATCCCTTATTCTGGGTCTCGATCTCGACGACCGGAACAATATGATCATCTATGAATCCAGTCCCGTATTTGACAAAATGGCCAAGGACAAAGAGGAAGAATTCGGCTTCCGCTCTACGACGTTTCGCGAAGCACAGGCCAAATTCGATTCGACCGTAACGGCTTTGACGGTATACGGAAAAACGGAGATCATTCTGGTCGGCAAAAAATTGCTGGAGCATAAAGAATGGTCCAAGGTTCTCGATCATTTTTACCGCGATTCCAAAATGAGCGTAACGGCGGTTGTGGTTGCCGTAGACGGACCGGTTTCAGAGATCATTCAAATGCATCCGGCCGATAAGCCGAGGCTGCCGTTATTTTTGTCCAAGCTTATCGATACGGCGAGCAGAAGAAATTTGACCGTCAAAACGACGATGCAGGAGCTGAGGCGGCAAATGAGCGACAGAGGAATTACCGCAACCATTTCGGAAATCAGAAAGCGGGACAACATTGAAGTATATGGTGCGGCGCTTTTGGACGGACAGGGGAACTACGCGGCCGGGCTAGACTTCGAAGACACTTCTTTGCTGAATATTTTACGCAAGGAAAAGGGAGACATCTCGCTTAACATAAAGGTTCCGGCCGTCGAGAAAAACAATGCCATTTTCAACCCGAACCAGCTTACGATGGCCATCTACGATCCTAACGTCAAAGTAAAGACCGATTACATCGACGGCCGCTTCCGATTCGTTCTGGATGTCCGCTTGACAGTCCGTTTGCTGGAGAGACTGTTCCCGTACGATGTGAGAAAGGAAACCGAAAAGCTTGAGCGTTTAATCGGGGAAGAGCTGCAATCGCGTTTCCAAGGCATTATCGAAACGATCCAAAAGCAGCGGATCGATCCTGTGGGACTCGGAATCTACGCGCGCGCATTCCGTTACAAGGAATGGAAGCAAGTGCAGGAGCGGTGGGGGGAGGCGCTTGCGGCTGCGGACGTCAACGTTACCGTAAAAACCAAAATCAAATATATGGGGGCCGTCAAATAATCGGCTTTCCAGCAGGCTTGGAACGTCCCGGGAAGGAGGACAAACGATGAACGACAAGCTGAAGCGCATATCGCTGCTTGAGTTTATATTTCTCATTCATGGAGCGCAGATGGGCATAGGCATTTTGCAGCTGCCCCGCGAGCTGGCTGAAAAAGCCGGTACGGACGGCTGGATTGCGATTATTTTCGGATGGCTGCTATCGACCGCTATGAGTCTTGTCATCGTTCAAATGATGAGGTTTTACCCGGACGGAACGCTCATCGATTTGATCGAGCGCTATTTCGGCAAATGGGCGGCTAAAATAGGGGCGCTAGTTTTTGCGGCGGCGTACGCTTTCTTGACGGCGACAGTTTTTTTTCGCGCGATTTTGTTTATTAAAGCGTTCATATTACCGCGTACAGCGGATTCTTTGCTGTTTCTGCTATTCGCGATTCCGACTTACCTCATATTGCGAAACAACCTCCGCGTTCTCGGGAGGTATTCCGTATTCGTCTTCCTCATGCTGCTATGGATGCCGTTTTTCTATTTATTCGCGCTTAAGGATAGCCATTGGCTGTATTTGCTTCCTGTAATCAAAGAGGGCTGGTGGCCGATTTTGAAGGCAGTGCCGAATACGGCCACATCGTTCATCGGCTTCGAAATGACGTTCCTGCTATATCCGTTCCTGGAAAAAAAACAGACGGCTTCCGCCGGCGTTATTGTCGCCAATACGTTGACGATGCTCGTCTACGTAGCGATTACGGTCATCTGCTTCGCCTTTTTCAGTCCGGATGGGATTCTCGATACGAATGAGCCTACGCTCAGCATTCTGAAAGTCATTGAATTTCATTTCATGGAAAGGCTGGAAATCGTCTTTTTGGCATTTTACTTGTTTATCGTATCGACGACATGGATGCCTTACCTTTATTGGAGCGTGTATTGCACGAACCGCTTATTCGGCTTGAAGGAATCGTCGAATGTGCCGCTGGCCGTATTTTTGCTTTCGGTTTTCGTGCTGCTATTGTTTTATCATCCGACTTTTAATGAAAACGACAAATGGCAAAAGCTCAACAGCTATGCCAACTACTTTATTGCTTATGCGTTTCCGATCTGCTTATGGGGGTATTTGCTGGTGCGCCGTGCGATACGCGGGAGAGCCTCGACATGAAGCGGCTTGGTGCTTTGTTTATTTTGACGCTGCTCGTGCTGCTGTTTCCGGGAAGCCCGGATAAGACCGATCTCGAAGACATGTCCATCGGACTTATAATCGGCATCGATTTGGATGCCAACGACGAGCTCGAATTTTATTACTCCGCACCGGTATTCAACAAAGAAGCCCGTATAAAGACGGAAAAATTTGAAACGACGCAATCCTCGCTCCGTGCCTCAAGAATAAAAATCGATACGAAAACCAGCTCGCTCGTTGCCGGGGGAAAGTTTCAGATTTGCTTGCTTGGCAGCCGGCTTCTTGAGCACGAGGATTGGTTTACGCTGTTCGACGTGTTCTACCGCGATTCCAAATTTGCGGCGAGCACCAAAATTGTCGCGGTCGACGGACCGGTTTCGGAAGTTATGAACACCGTCACGAAGGACAAACCCCCGCTGCCTCAATTTTTGACGAAGCTGATCGAAACGGCAGACAGGCGAAATATTACGGTTAAAACGACGCTGCAGCAGCTGCATAGGCAAATGTTCGAAAAAGGTCTAACGCCGGCGATTGCGTATATCGATAAGAAAAACCACATCGAAGTGATCGGGAGCGCGCTGCTGAGCGAGCGCGGGAAGCTGATGAAATCGCTGGATCCGGAGGAAAACAAGCTGCTCCGCGTTTTGCAGCGGAGGAATAAGAAGGAAATCGCGTTTATCGTGGATATTCCCGGCGAAGACGAAAAAGGGGTGATCGATACGGGGAAGCTCAGCATTTTGCCCGATTCGATTAAGACCGATATCAAATGCAGCTTTGACGGAGGCAAATTCCGCTTTGACATTAAAGTAAGCCTTGTCGGAGCTTTGAGCGAAAGGCTCTTCGCGTTTGAGAACAGGAGGCGTGGAGAAGAGCTTGACCGGAAAATCGGGGAACAGTTGCAGAAACAATTGGAGATCCTTTTGGACAAATTCAAAAAGTCCGGTATTGATCCGGTCGGCTTCGGCTTATATGCGAGGGCTTATCAGTATGAAGCCTGGAAGCAGGTGCAGGACGACTGGGGGAAGGCGTTCGCCGAAGCCGAAACCGAGGTTTCCGTTACCGTAAAAACAAGAAACATGGGATCCGTCAAATAGCGAATCCGCCCGGCTTCATGGCCGGATCGTCACCCTTGTGCCGATCGGCACCAAACTGGACAATTCCAGGACATCGCGGTTAAACATGCGGATGCAGCCGTGAGAAACGAGTTTGCCGATTGACGAAGGGTCGTTCGTCCCGTGAATGCCGTAATGCGGCTTGGACAGCCCCATCCAGAGGACCCCGAACGGTCCGCCCGGATTCGGGGCTTTATTGATGATCGTATATTCGCCCGTCGGCGTTTGCGTGACCATCCTGCCGATGCCGACCGGGTAAGATTTGACGATCATATGGTTGTCGATCAGGTACAAATGACGATCCGACAGATCGACGATAATTCTGTAGTCGGGCATAATAATCACCTCTTGCTATAGACTATGTGTGCTAAATCCCAGTTGCTCCATACGGGTGCCGGAAAGTTGGCGGGAGCTGACGGTAAAGAGCTTTGGGAGCTTTCAGGAGCTTTGAAAATAGATTAATTGATCTGACCATATAGTCCAATAGTTTGATTATGGATTGTATATCTTCCGGACGTTCGGACTGTTAATGTAAGAGCTGTAATCCTTTAGCTGAATATTACACGAGTTCAAACGATATCAAAGGATGGGAGAGACAGACGGGATGCAGCTTTATTTTACGGGAGAGACGGACGGTTTGCTGCAAGGCGCGGCGATTATAGCCGGGGAGCTGGGTATCGAATTGACGTCGGAAGGACGTCCGGTTGAGGTTGTGCAAGGCGCTGTTGATAAGCTGGAAGTAAGCGGGGATGGAAGCGGCTTTCGTATCGTATGCGGAAAGAAGGCTCACTTTTACCGGGCGCTCGGCCTGCTGGCGGAAGCGTGCCGCGAGAGCGGAACGTTCCGCATCGAGGAGACGCCGCAATTTACGATGAACGGGCCGATGTTCGACGTATCCCAAGGCAACGCGGTTATGAAGACGGATACGGTCAAGCTGTTTCTGCGCAAAATGGCCCTGATGGGTATGGATATGATCATGCTTTATGCGGAAGACAGCTACGATGTCAAAGAGCAGCCTTACTTCGGCTATATGCGGGGACGTTACTCGCAGGACGAACTGAGGGAGCTTGATGATTATGCCGATTTGTTCGGCATCGAGATGATTCCTTGCATCCAGACGCTGAGCCATTTGCGCGACGCTCTGAAATGGCATGCCTTCCTCGACATTAAAGACGATGAGGAGACGATGCTCGTCGGTTATGAGAGAACGTACGAGTTCATCGAGCAGATGATCGTGGCCGCTTCCTCTCCGGTTCGCACGAAGCGGATTCACATCGGGATGGATGAAGCCTGGAAGCTCGGACTTGGCCGTTATTTGGAGAAGAACGGCTACAGCCCCAAATTCGACATTATGAACGAGCATTTGAAGAGGGTACTCGCGATAACGGATAAGCACGGGCTGAAGCCGATGATGTGGAGCGACATGTATTTCCGCGCAGGCTCCAAGACGGGAGATTATTACGATAAAAACGGCGTCATTCCGGATGAGGTTATCCAAAATATCCCTCCCGGCGTGCAGCAAGTATATTGGGATTATTATCACTATGACGAATCGTTCTATGAGGAATGGATCGAACGTCATGAGCGTTTCGGCGCTAAGCCGGTGTTTGCCGGCGGTATTTGGAACTGGAAAGGATTTTGCCTCAATTACGGCGCTACGTTCGCTTCGACGGAGGCGGCTTTGAACGTCTGTAAAAGGAAAGGCGTTACGGAAATCATCGCCACGCTGTGGGGAGACGACGGCACCGAATGCGATTGGCATGCGGCCATGCTCGGCCTGCAGCTGTTCGCGGAGCACGGGTTCGCCGAGAAGCTGGACGAGGAAAAGCTGAGGCGGCGGTTCGAATTTTGCACGGGAGCCCGTTACGACGACTTCATAAACATCAAATATTTGGATGAAACGCCAGGGATTTCGCCGGGTAATCTGGAGACGTACAATACGTCCCGTTACTTGCTCTGGCAAAATGTGATGGCCGGTTTGTTCGACCGGAACATCCGCGGTCTGGGGATGTCCGAGCATTACGCCAAATGGGAAAAGGAAATGGAAACTTACGCCGGACGCAACGGCGAGCTTAACTTCGTCTTCGAGCTGTACCGCAGGCTTTGCGCGGTGCTGAGCGTGAAGGCGGATATGGGGAACCGGATAAGCGACGCGTATAAAGCAGGAGACAGGGGCTTGTTATCGGCCATTGCCGAAAAAGAGCTGCCGGAGCTTGCCGTAAAAGCGCGCGCGCTGCGCGAATATCACCGCAAATGCTGGCATCAGGCGAACAAAGCGTTCGGCTGGGATGTGATGGACGTGCGTTACGGCGGCTTGCTGATGAGTATCGATACCGCGGTCGAACGGATCGGCGATTACTTGGCCGGCAGAGCCGAACGGCTGGAGGAGCTCGAGGAGGAGCGTCTGCCGTTCAACGGCAAAGACGGTTTGGTCGATTGCTATTATTACCATTATATGCCGTCTGCCAGCAGGGTGGCGCAGCACTACTAGATTTAATAATCGGAGCAGCGGACGATATTGCAAGGGAAGCGGGGGCTTGCCGTTTTGATGACGGCAGCTCCTGCTTACGGTTATTTTTTGATATCAGGAGGTGTTTATCGATCGTGCGGGACGTTATGAAAAGATATGAACGCTATGAGGCGACGGGCAACCGGAAGCTCGTTCTGGTAACGAATGAAACGGATGAAGCGGCTGCCGCTTTGTTCGATTTGGCGATCCTTCCCGCTTTGAATCATTACGGCATGCCGTATACGGTTGCCGACGTTTCGACGGGGCGATTTGACCGCTTGCTCGGCGAATGCGCGGCGGTTGTGCTCGCTCATGACGGAGTAGCGGCAGCTCTTACAGGCGAGCAGTGGGCGGATATCGCCGAAGCGTGGGAGCGCGGCGCCGGAGCGGTTTGCTTCGACGGGACGCTGGCTTCGGCCCGTCCGGAAATACGCGCCTTTTTCGGCTCGGCGGAGTTCGAAGAAGCGGCGATCGACGGGATAACCGTCAACGAGTCGACGCATTATATAACGGAGCTGCAAGCCGCTCCGGTCACGCATGCGCTGCGCAAGCAGGTAAGCGCTTCTTTGGCAGTGCGCCAAAGTATGGAGCCGGGCTTCGTCCCGATTGCGGAAGCCGGAGGAGGACGCGTTGCGGCGGCTGCGTTTCAGCCCGCTGAGAGCCGGGAAGGCGAAGGGGCAGGTCGCCGTGCGGCGTTGTATTTTTCGCCGGCGCTGTGGATGAAGCAGCATTTCGGCCATGCGATGGGGCTGGACGATCTGCTGTGGAGAAGTCTGGTCTGGACGGCCAAAAAGCCGTTCGCCAGCTTGATGATGCCGCCGTTCGCGGTTTGCCGCGTCGACGATGCGATCGGCTCCTACGACAGCTTCGATTATGTCCGCGTTCTGAACGAGTACGGCTGGATTCCCAATATCGGCGTATTCGTGAACGAAATCGGCGAGGCCGAAGGGGCTGCGATGAAACGTTACCACGACGGGCGTAAAGCGGAATTCAGCGCCCATTCCTTCCACGAGCTGGAGGAGGGAACGCCGGATCAAATCTATCTGCAGCATGACGGAACCGAATACGGCGTAAGCGAGCTGCAGGAGCATTTTCGGCGGCTGGATGCTTTCTATGACAGGCTGGGCATAACGCCTTCGCGAACCGTCAACATTCACTATGACGAGCTCGGGCTTAACAGCCTTCCGTTCCTGCTGAAGCGGGATCAGCCTTTCATGATGGCGCTTATCCCGTTCGGGGTGCATTGGTATGCGAACAGCTATTCCTGGGAGCCGTATCCGTACGGCCATCAAGGGTTCAATTACGGTCCGATGGACCCGGATCACCGGTTCTGGAACGCCGTAGGACATCATCTCGGCGCGTATAAGACGCCGGATGCGGGAATGGGGCCAGGCGAGTTTCTGGGAAGCTGTACGGTGTTCAACGGGGAAAACGAGCGGAACGATCTTGAAGCCGCCATCTCCAGAGGGGTCACGGCCGTCAAGCTGGGCGTTTCCAGCGGCTTCTTCGGGACGCTGATGACGCATGAGCAGCGCATCGCGGTTCTAAATCCCGAAGAATGGCGGACGATCATCGAAGGCATCCATGACGGGCTGGCAGGTTGGACGCTTTTTTACCGGGGATATGACGAAATTGCCGCCTACTGCAAGGACAAGGCCAGAACAAGGATCGCCGGGACGCGTTTCGACGAGCGGAGCGGGGAGTTGATCGTCGAGCTTGAAGGAATTTCGGAGAAAGGGCTGTACGTATGCGTTTATCGCGACGAGGCGGAACGTGCGAGCTGCGAGTTTGTGAGAACGGCGCCGTTCTCAGGGCGGCTGACAAGCGAGACGCTTTAGCGGGTACGCGGACGATAGAAAGCGGCTGCTCCCGTTAACCGGGAGAGGCTTAGAGAAAGGTTGTACCGAAATCGTACATATATTTCCGCCGGTGTGGAAACATACAGCAAGGTGCTGAGCGTTCAGCTTACCGAACATGACATGCGGCAAGGAGTGTAGGTCGATTGAAACGTTTTTGGATAGCGGTGTTGCCGGCCCTTGTGCTTTCGATCGCGCTAGCGTTTACCGTTTCGGCGCAAGAGCGGGGTCCTTACCATTTCGGGTTCAAGAAAAGCAGAAACGGCCAGCTCCCCTCGATTAACGAGGAAGGTTTCAAGGATATTATCGATAAGCACGGGGCGGTCTTTTTAGGGGATACGAACAGCAAGGCGCTTTATCTTACGTTCGATAACGGCTACGAGAACGGGTTTACGCCGCGGATTTTGGATACGCTCAAGGAGAAAAAAGTGCCGGCCGCTTTTTTCGTGACGGGTCAGTTCGTCCGCGAGCAGCCCGAGCTGCTGAAGCGAATGACGGCGGAGGGGCATATTATCGGCAATCACTCCTGGAGCCATCCGGACATGACGACGATATCCGACGGAAAAATCAAAGAAGAGCTCGATAAAGTCAAAGAGACGGCGCTGCGCGTTTCCGGCCAGCAGGATATGACGTTTCTTCGTCCGCCTCGCGGCGTTTTCAGCGAAAGAACGCTTGCGGTAACGAAAGAGCTGGGGTATACGAACGTGTTCTGGTCCCTTGCTTACATGGACTGGGACGTCAACGCCCAGAAAGGCGGACAGTACGCTTACGATAAGGTGATGAGCCAGCTGCATCCGGGAGCGGTCATGCTGCTGCATTCGATATCGCGGGACAATACCGAGGCGCTCGGCCGGATCATTGACGGGGCGCGAAAGCAAGGGTATGAATTTTACAGCCTGCGCCAGCTGAAAGGGGTAAAGCCGGAGAATGAATTGCCGGGCATATGAATAAAAAAGCCGTATCCATGCAAGACGGGTACGGCTTTTTTTGCGCGGATTAATGCTGAAAAGCGATTTCCAAAAGGGTGGCCGCGCCGCTAAGCAATCCTTCGCAATAGGGAACGATGTCCTTATCGAAATGGTAAAGAAATGTGCATGAAAGTAAACATAAGGTTATAGAGATGCGTTAAGCATCGAAATTATAATACATGAAACGGCGTACCGCTTGGCGCAAGCGCCGAATCGCGCGCGCCGCTGATTTCCGGCGGGGCGGTTGCCGCATATCGGGCGCTTATTTCACGTTTCAAATGCGAAAGGGGAGCATCATGAAATTACGCAGCAGCGAATGGTTCAATAACGAGAATGCCGAATTGACGTTTCAGCATCGTTCCGCCATGCGGGCGATGGGGCATAATCCCGATACCTTTGCGGGCAAGCCGATTATCGGCATTTTCAATGCTTGGAACGATTTTAACAGCTGTAATTATCCGCATAAGGAATTGGTGGAATACGTAAAAAGAGGCGTGCTGCTGGCAGGCGGTTATCCGATCGAGCTTCATACGATTTCTACGCCTTCCGATTTTATGAAGCCGTCCGATTTGCTGTACCGCAATCTGCTTTCCATGGATTTGGAGGAAAGCGTCCGTTCGCAGCCGATCGACGGCGTCGTGATGTTATGCGAATGCGACAAAACGGTGCCGGGCCAACTAATGGCGGCGGCAAGCTGCGATCTCCCGGCCTTGCAATTGGCCGCCGGCCATCGTTCGTCAGGCAGCTTCCGCGGCAAGACGGTCAATTACGGCACGGACCTGTGGAAATACTCGGACGACTATAAAGCGGGACTGTTGTCCGAAGAAGAATGGCAGGAGCTGGAGCGGTCGATTTCCTGCACCTTGGGCGGTTGTCCGGTCATGGGCTCGGCCTCGACGATGAAGAGCTTGTCCGAAATGCTCGGGATGATGCTGCCCGGGACGTCGAGCATTCCGGCTACCGATGCCAGGCGCAAAATTGCGGCCGAAGCGACAGGTTTGCGAATCGTCGAAATGGTACGGGAAAATCTCACGCCATCCCGGTTGATGACGGAGCAGGCCTTTCACAATGCGATTAAGCTTCTGGCGGCAATGGGAGGCTCGACGAATGCGGCCATTCATTTGACGGCTATTGCAGGCAGGCTCGGCATCCGCATTCCGATCGATCGGTATGCCGAGTTGACGGAACAGGTGCCGTTAATCGTCAACCTGCAGCCCAGCGGATCGTACAGTATGGACGATTTTTACAAGGCCGGAGGATTGCGGCGGGTCATCCATAATCTGATGCCGATGCTCGATCAAGACTGCTTGGGCTGCACCGGCGAAACGATCGGGCGCATTTACGGCTCGGACATGCCGGAATACGAATCGACCGCCGAGGTTATCACCGCGCTTGGCGCACCTTTTAAAGAGCGTGCCAGTCTGGGCATTTTGAAAGGAAACTTAGCGCCGCAAGGAGCGGTTATCAAAAAATCCGCCGTATCGCCTCACTTGTTCAAGCATCGCGGCCAAGCCGTCGTTTTCGAGAGTTATACGGATATGCTGGCGCGTATCGACAGCGACGAGCTTGAGGTGACCGCCGATCATGTGCTCGTGCTGAAGTATTGCGGACCGGTGGCGATGGGGATGCCTGAATGGGGCTCCATTCCGATTCCGGCGAAGCTGCTGAAGCAAGGCGTGCGCGATATGGTTCGAATCAGCGATGCCCGAATGAGCGGGACCAGCTACGGCGCCGTCATTTTGCATGCGGCACCGGAGGCGGCGGTCGGAGGACCGCTTGCGATTGTGGAGAACGGCGACTGGATCGAGCTCGATATCGAAGCGTCGACGGTTCGGTTGCTGCTTGAGGACGAAGAAATCGCAGCGAGGCTGGCGGCTTGGCAGCCGCCTGAGGCTCAGCATAAGCGCGGCTATCCGCGGTTATTCGCAGACCATACGCTGCAGGCGCCGGAAGGCTGCGATTTGGACGTTCTGCGTCCCGCCAGCAAGGAGGAAGCGGCTTTCGTGCCGCCGATCGTAGGCAGGGGGTAAACGCGCGGATGCCCGCGCCGACCATAGAACGCTGCGAAGGCTGCGGGGATCCGCATTTTTCGGAGGTTAACGCGCAAAGGAATGTTCGTTAACGCCGCATTGCCGGTCTGAGCAGGTAATGAGTCAATGCCGCATTTAAGAATCAGAGCAGACAGTGGGTCAAAGATGGAGGTAACTACTGGCGAACACCGGCTATTAATAAGCGCCGTAGTGCCGGATTCGGGCAGATCTCCTCTGCATGCTGTAGTCCGAAATTGCCAGCTTGGAGCAAGAGTTCGAGGGTCTCCTTGCGCTGTAGTCCGATTTTGCCTTCTTGGAGAACGGAATCACCGGTGTACCGAGTAAAAAAGCTGCTGCAAGCGGGCGTTTTCGGACTGCAGGTGAAGAAAGAGAGCCGGACTCGATTCCAATTGTGCAAATTCGGACTGCAGCGCACGCAAGCGACGAGCGAGGAGGGGGCAGCTCCGGACGGCGGTAGACGATCGCATGTGAAAATAGAGCTGTACTCGAAAGTTGCTGCTCGCGGCTCCAGATTTGCGTACCGCGCAGCTCCCCGCGCTCAGAGATTCGCTGTATGACGGCGGTAGGACGATCGTATGCAAAAATAGAACCGTACTCGAAGAGTGCTGCTCGCGGCTCCAGATTTGCATACCGCTCAGCTCCCCGCGCCCAGGGATTCGCTGTATGACGGCGGTAGGACGATCGCATGCGAAATGAGCCGTACTCGAAGGTTGCTGCTCGCGGCACCAGATTTGCGTACAGCAAGCTTCCCTATGCGCAGGTATTCGCTATATGACGGCAAACGACCGACCGGAATCGAATAAGCGGGCTGATGCGTTTTTGGTCAAGTATAGCGGACATTCTGCTATTGACAGTCTGTCCGTATAATGGGTCAATCAATATAACGAGAAAGAAGGGCATAACGATGTCGCTTTCGAGGATTACGGAACAGGTGAATGTCCGGCGAGTTGTACAAGATACGCTGGAGCTCGTAAAGATTGGAAGCGCTACCGGCGATGCGCGAGAGGTTGCGGACCGTTATGCGCGCATGTTGACTGAGGTCGGCTGCTCGGTTCGGCGTTATGAGTTTATTCCGGACAATCCAACCTTGGTTGCCGTCTGGGGGGAGGAACGAGAAGGCAGGACGATCTTGTTCAACGGTCATATGGACGTCGTGCCGCTCGCGCATGACGAGCCTGAAGAGAAGAACGGGCGGGTGTACGGAAGAGGAGCTTGCGATATGAAGGGCTCGCTCGCATGCATGCTGGAAGTGCTGCGATGCCTGAAGGAAACGAATACGAAGCTGCCCGGCCGTTTGATCGTCGTTGCGAACAGTTTACACGAAAGTCCGGGAGGCAGAGGCGAGGATTTGTACGCCCTTCTGGAGCAGGTTCCCGTCCAAGCGGACGCGGTAGTTGTCATGGAGGGCGCTACGACGGATTGCACGATCGCACAGCTAGGCTCGGCTACCTTCGAAATTGCGATCGAACGCGAAGGAGAGCCTTGCCATCAGCTCTCTGCGCCATCCGGAACGCCACATCCGATAACGGTCGCCGGCGAAATCGTCAGGCTGCTTGACCAGTGGAACGGAGCGCTTGAGCAAGAGGAAATTGAAGATATCGGGTATGCGTCGTTTTTTGTAGGCGCGATCGAGAGCGGGCAATTTTACAACCAGCTTCCGAAAAGGGCGGCTTTGACCGGAGTGAGACGTTATAGTCCGGCGGAATCGTTCGAGGAAGTCGAGAGCGCCATGCGAAGCGGACTTGATGCGATTGCCGCAGCCCGCGGTGTGAGCATCCGGCTCGATATGAAGAAAGTGCGGGACGGGTACCGGATCGACAAGGACAGTCCCGCTGTCCTCGCTATGCGCCGGGCGGTCACCGCCGTTCGCGGCATCGATTACCCGACGGCAGGCAAAAAAGTCGTGACCGATGCCGGTATTTTTGTCCGGGCCTTGGGGGTTCCCGCCCTCTGCCACGGACCGGATTTTCGAACCGCGCATGGGGAAGTGGAGTATGTGGAAATCCGCGAGCTGGATTTGACAGTCAAGGCTTACTTGCAATTTATTACGGAGTTTCTGGAAACGGATTAAACAACAGCCTGGTGCATGAACGCCGGGATAGGAGGTTTGGCATGGGATACGCTTATATGCTGCGCTATGCGATGCAATTGAGTTTTTTGGAGGAAGAACGGCTGGAGGATTTGGCCGGATTTTGCAAAACGGTGGGCATCGACGATGTGATGTTTTTCATTCATCCGTTAAGTCTTCGGCATATGACGCATGAGGAAACGAAGCCATGGCTGGATGCGATCGGAAGGGCGAAGCGAAAGCTTGAGCCCCTTGGCGTGAAAACCTCGATCAATCCCTTGAATTCGCTCATTCACGATGATGCCGCCAATACATTGCTTGAAGGTCAGCATTTCCGGCTGATGACGGATCTTACAGGAAAGAGCGCCAAGGCAGCGGTATGTCCGCTTTGCCCCGAATGGCGAGGTTACATTAAAGAGATGTATGCCAATTATGCGGCGCTTCGCCCCTATTCGTTATGGGTCGAGGACGATTTTCGCTTTCATAACCATGGCCCGCTTAAGTGGGGAGGCTGCTTCTGTGAGGCGCATTTGAGCGAATTTGCCCGTCAGGCGGGGGTTCCTCATCTGGATCGGGAGACGTTCGTTCGAGGGCTTCTGGCGCCCGGCGATCCGCATGCATATAGGCGTATATGGCTGGACTCGTGCCGGCGGACAATCGTAGAGCTCGCAGAGGAGATCGCGGAGGCGGTACACAAGGTATCGCCGGAAACGCGTATCGGATTAATGACGAGTATGCCGTCCGTACATGCTGCGGAAGGCCGGGATTGGCACGGCATCTTCCATGCTTTTGACGGGCAAAACGCCGCAATTATTCGTCCTCATTTGCCGGCATATAGGGAAATCACCGGTATGCAGTACGGGTGGGATTTTCAGGCGGTGTCGGCATTGACGGCGGCTTTCATTCCGGAAGGGACGGAGGCTTACCCGGAAATCGAGAATGTTCCTTATACGCTGTACGCCAAATCCAGAGCCTTTCAAAGGTACCAGCTGGAAACGTCGCTATTGCTGGGAAGCCGCGGCATTACGCTGAATGTGCTGGATATGGTCGGCAACGGCATATACCCGGAGGAGCGGGCGGACAAATGGCTTAGCGAGGAAAAGCCTTTCCTGAACGCCGTCGCCGATCTGGGGCTGAGCGTTCAAGCTTTGACCGGGGTGCAAGTCCTGGTGAACGAAAAGTCTTCTTACACGCTCCAAACGACTGCCGGCTCTTCTATGGAAGAGCTGTACCCGAGGGAAACGTTCTGGAGCAGCTTTCTGTCCGCTTTCGGCGTAGCGAACCGGTTTGCCGTCGCGCTTCCGAGTCAGGCGGGCGCCGTCGCAGCGCTTTCCGGCCAAGCGCCGCGTAACTACAGCGAAACCGAATTGCGCGAGCTGTTTGCCCAAAATACCGTTCTGCTGGACGGAGAAGCCGTTCATACGCTTTGCGGCATGGGGCTCGGCTCTTTATGCGGGGTGCTCCAGGCGGAATGGCGCAACGTTCAAGCTTATGAGCAAATAACGGGAGATCGTAAATACGCCGGCATTCAAGCAGGGCGGATGAGACCTTATCTCAGCTTAGGCGATTGCTTGGACATTCAATATGAGAATGGCGCGGTCAACGTGCTCTCGAACATTCATCTGCCTGACGGAGACATCGTATGCGCGGGGATGGCTGCAGTGAACGGCAGCATATTCATTTTGCCTTACAGGGGGCATGATGCACAGCTCGGGCTGCTTAGTCCGGTGCGGCGCGCGGTTATCCAGGAGTTCCTGCTGCTGCAGCGTGCAGAGCCGACTCCGCTTATGATCGGCACCTATTGCCCGCATACGTCCATACATGAATACCGTTCCGGCGGCAAACAAACGATCGCCATCGTCAATCATTCCTTGGATGTCGTTGACGGCATCGGGCTTGCCGGAGGCGGCGGCTATAGCGGCGATAACTGGACACGATATAGCCGTAAGGAGCCGGAAGGCCGGCGGACCGTTTTACGGAAAGAAGGAAGCGTTACGGCCTTAGAAGGCGAGATCCAGCCGCTGTCCATGATGGTGCTGCACCGGGAGGCAGATTAAGGAGAGGGGGCGTCAACCTCCTCTTCTTGAAATTTCAGCAATGCATTTCACCGCTGCTTGCAAGCGACGCACGGGGAATGCAGCCTAAATTTGCGATAAACGCCGGCGTCCAAGACGCCGGCATGCGTTTGTCTTTATGGAAAGAGCTACTTCCTAAATCTCGTAAACAAAAGTCCATGAATGTCAAATCAAGTGTATAGAGCAATGAATGGCCACTCCCTATAATAAGAGTAAGAGGAAGGTTTTTGTTAGGTAAAATAACTTAACGGGTTAAATATTCTAACAATTTCCATAACTCAACTGAAAGCGTTTAACTACATCGCAGCACAAAATGATCAGGGGGCGGTTGAGTATGAAGCGTGTTAGCAAACTGGCATTATCCTGCTTGTTGGTTCCGGCACTTCTAGCGGCTTGCAGCAGCAAAGAAACGAACGAGAAGGCGCCCGAGCCCGGACAGAGCAGCTCGCCTTCGGCATCGGCCGGCAATGAGAGCGCCAAGCCCGTGGAAATTTCCATGGTCAGAGAGAAATCCGGCGTTATTAAGTTCCGCTCCGGCGAAACGATGGACAAAAACACTGTTTCCGATGCATACGAGAAAGAGTTGGGCATCAAAATCAAAAATCTTTGGGTGGCGGACAGCTCGCAGTATCAGCAAAAGCTGCAAATGAGCATTTCCTCGAACGATATCCCGGATTTGATGTTCGTCAATGCGGATCAGTTTCAGCAGCTGATCGAAGCCGATATGCTGATGGATTTGAACGGCGTATACGAAAAGACGGCGTCCCCGGAAACGAAAGCGTATTTGACGAGCGACGGCGGCATGCAGATGGATTCGGCTAAGCAGGGCGGAAAGCTGCTTGCCATACCTGCGACGAACAGCCCGTACAACGCGGCCTCCCATATATGGATCCGCAAGGACTGGCTGGACAAACTCGGACTCCAACAGCCCAAAACGATGCAGGATCTTCTGAAAATTACCGAGGCGTTTACGAAGCAGGATCCGGGCGGTACAGGCAAATCCTACGGACTTCCATTGACCAAAAACGTATTTATCGATGCGGCGTCCGACGCTTTTGCCATTACGGGATTTTTCAACGGCTTCCACGCCTATCCGGGCCAATGGGTGAAAGACACATCAGGAAAGCTTGTATACGGAAGCGTTCAGCCGGAAATGAAGGCCGCGCTCAAGCAGCTGCAGGAGATGTATAAAGCAGGACAGATCGATCCGGAATTCGCCGTTAAAGATATGGTGAAGGAGAACGAGCTGGTAGCCTCCAACAAAATCGGTGTGGCGTACGGC
The DNA here is from genome assembly GCF_003285015.1 of Paenibacillus contaminans. Taxonomy (GTDB): domain Bacteria; phylum Bacillota; class Bacilli; order Paenibacillales; family NBRC-103111; genus Paenibacillus_V; species Paenibacillus_V contaminans. Next base: position 162,488 of record NZ_QMFB01000008.1, read on the forward strand.
CCGTTCTGGCTTAGCGTTTATCCGCTTCAGGACGGCGCTGTCAAAGACGGCAAGGTCGTGCAAAATTGGGTGCCGTATCCGATCGTCTCGGTCGACGATAAGCCTGCGATGACTCAGGCTGAGCTCGGCGTTGACGGGTATTGGGTCGTATCCAAGAAAGCGAAAAATCCGGAAGCCGTCATCAAGCTTCTTAACAAGTGGGTCCAGGTATTGACCAAGCCTACTGACGAAGACAAAAAGACCTATCTGCTCAATACCGAAGAGGCGCAAAGCTATTGGTTGCTGAATCCGATCCGCGTTTTCTCCCAGGATCAGAACACAAGGAACGGCGAAGTGCTGCCGAAGGCCATCCAGAACAAGGATCAATCGCTCGTTCAAGGCGATGCGGATCAGCTCGACCGGTATAACAAGGTAATGAAATATTTGGGCGGCGATCTTTCGCAATGGGGCGAGTGGGGAATTTCCGGTCCGGGCGGCGCATTCTCGATCATGAGCGGGTATTTGAAGGACAAACGTTTTCAGATCAACGGGTACACCGGCGCGCCGGGACCTGTGATGACGGAGAAAAAGCCTGTTCTTGAAACGAAAATGAACGAAGTGTACATCAAAATCATCATGAATCAGCTGCCGATCGACGAGTTCGACAAATTCGTAGAGGATTGGAAAAAAATCGGCGGCGATGCGATGACGGAGGAAGTCAACAAGCTGTACGCCAAAACCGGTAAAAAATAATCCCGTGTGTGGCGGCGGTGCGATAATGCTGCTTGACAGCTTCATGCAGAGGCGCAATGCGCGTTTTTCCGGGCGCGCATTGCCTGCTAGAATGGAGGTCCGCTGTGATCATCAAGAGATTTGCCAAAGAATGGCCGTTTCACCTTTTGCTGCTGCCAGGCGTCGTGCTTGCCATTATTTTCAGCTACGTACCGATGGCGGGCATTCTGATAGCCTTTGAACGATTCATTCCGACTAGGGGGATTTTCGGATCGCCGTGGGTCGGATGGAGCAATTTCAAAATGATGTTCGACTACCCCGATATGGGCCGGGTTATGTTCAACACGATTTATATCGCCGTATTGAAAATCGCCGGCGGACTTCTCGTGCCGATTACGATTGCGATTCTGCTGAACGAGGTGCGCAAAGCGGCGTTCAAGCGGGCGGTTCAAACGCTCGTTTACTTGCCCCACTTTCTGTCTTGGGTACTGCTCGGCGGTATATTGATCGATATTTTATCGCCTTCTACCGGTATCGTGAACCAGATTTTGAAGCTTTTCGGCATCGAACCGATCTTTTTTCTTGGGAATAACACCTGGTTTCCGATAACCCTCGTCGTATCGGATATTTGGAAGGAGTTCGGCTTCGGGACGATCGTTTATTTGGCCGCTCTGACCAGCATCAATCCATCCTTGTACGAAGCGGCCGAAATCGACGGCGCGAACCGCTGGAAGCAAACCTGGCATATTACGCTTCCCGGCATGATGCCGATCATCGTGCTGATGGCCACGTTAAGCGTCGGCAACATTCTGAACGCCGGGTTCGAGCAAATATTCAATTTGTACAGTCCGCCGGTTTACGAGAGCGGCGATATTATCGATACATTCGTCTACCGAATGGGGATCGTGAAAGTGCAGTACGGCTTGGCGACTGCGGTAGGTTTAATGAAATCGGTCGTATCCTTCATTCTGGTATCGGTGTCTTATATGATGGCTTACCGGTTTGCAGGCTATCGGATTTTCTGACCGGCATTACCGGTCTCTTGCAAAAAGCCGCGAAACGGCAAGCCTTACACGGCAAGTTTTTTGGAAGGAGAGGTTCGTCTTGACATCACGTCCAACCGCGGGAAGAAGAGTGTTCCTGGCAGTCAACTATGCGTTTCTGACCGCTCTCTCCATCCTGTGCATTCTTCCTCTTGTTCATATACTCGCGTTATCGTTCAGCTCGGGGTCGGCCGCATCGGCAGGGGAAGTATCCTTGTGGCCGGTCGACTTCAATACGGCGGCTTACCGCAACATTATGAACAAGCCGGAATATTTGAACGCGTTCTGGGTTTCGGTGCAGCGGCTCGTTCTCGGCACCGCGATCAGCCTGACGCTTACGGTCGTTACCGCATACCCGCTTTCGAAGGAGCCCCGCGCTTTTCAATGGCGGACCTTGTATACGTGGTTTTTCGTCTTCACCATTTTGTTCGGCGGCGGTCTGATTCCCTGGTATATGACGATCAAATCGCTTGGGCTGATGGATACGATTTGGGCGCTTGTTTTGCCCGGCGCGCTTTCGGTTTTCAATATCATTTTGCTGCTTAATTTTTACCGGGGGCTTCCGAAGGAGCTGGATGAATCGGCGAGAATCGACGGAGCGGGACATTTTCGCACGCTGTGGAACATTTACGTTCCCTTATCCAAGCCCGCATTGGCGACAGTCGGATTGTTCACGATGGTCGCGCATTGGAACAGCTGGTTCGACGGGCTTATACTGATGAACCGGCCCGAGCATTATCCGCTTCAAACGTTCCTGCAAACGATCGTCATCATGAAGGACACGAGATTTATTCGTTCGGAGGATTTGGAGCTGCTTCGTTTGATTTCCGACCGTACCAGCACGGCGGCGCAAATTTTCGTGGCGTCTTTTCCGATTCTGATCGTGTACCCGTTCCTCCAGCGATTTTTCATCAAGGGCATCGTGCTTGGCAGCGTGAAGGAATAAATGGCGTTCAACTGCCCGGCTTGTATAATGGAGTGTGTAAGAGCGACAATGACGCACGCTCCAAGCGGGGGGACTACTCATGGGATTTCGAAACGCGCTCAAGCAAAACCGTCAAACGATTTTCGCCAAGCTGATGCTCACGTTCATCGCGGTGCTTGCGCCGCTGTATGTGCTGACGCTCATTATTAACGATAAAGGCGCAGAAAGCACGCGCAAAGAAATATCGCAGTCGCTGGCCAGCCGAAACGATTTTTATTTGAACATGCTGCAGCTGGAGGTAGAGCGCGTGATGCGGGTGCTTCCGGAGTATGTCGTGGATAAGGATCTGATGGCGCTGGGCTCAACGGGCAACTTCCTTAACGATTACGAGAAAATCGACAATATCGTCGCGATCCAGCGGCGCTTGAATCTGATTAAATACAACAGCCATTACATCCAGGAAGTGCGGGCATACATTCCGATGATCCAGAGAACGATTCTGAGCACGACGATCGAAACGACGGTCAACGACGAGGAGTTCAATGCGCTGCAGCTTGTCAACAATACGCACGGAACGGCCTTGACGCACTGGAACGACCGGCTTTTTATAAGCATGCAGTATCCTTTCATCGCCAATCGGATGCCGCTGTTTCTGATAGGCGTCGAATTATCCGTCGATAAGCTGAAGCAGTCGTTAAGCGAGGTCATCAGCATTCCGAACGGGAATGCGGCGCTCGTTAATTTGAAGCAGGGCTGGACCGTCTCGGACGAAACGGACGCGACGATCATAGCCGCGCTGCGAAGCCATACGAGCGAATTGTCGAGACAGGAAGCGAGCGCCGGTTATGACACGCTGCGGTTCGGCGAAGATCTCTACATGGTTTCCTACACCTATTCGGAAGCGCTCGGCAGCTATCTAGTCAGTTACGTTCCGGAAAGCTACGTCACCGGTCCGATCAGCAAATACCGGAACTGGATACTCGGCGTTTCGGTACTCTCCGTTTTTATCGTGCTGTTTTTCTCGATGTCGATTTACCGGATGATCCATAGCCCGCTCAAAGGGCTGATCGGCGCGTTCCGGCGCATGCGCAACGGAGATATCGAACCGATCGGGGACGTCAAGCGGCATGACGAATTCGGATATTTGTATACGGCATACAATGAAACGGCGATTCACTTAAAAACGCTTATCCAAGAAAATTACGAGCAAAAAATTCACAGCCAGCGTTCCGAGCTCAAGAGGCTGCAATCGCAGATCAATCCGCATTTTTTGTACAATTGCTTCTTCGTGCTTTGCCGTTTGATTAAATCCGAGGATCTTGAGCTTTCTTATCGATTCTGCCAATACGTGGGAGACTACTTTCAATACATTACGAGGGACGATTCCGATGAAGTGCCGCTGCAGACGGAGATGAAGCATGCCGGCACGTATGTCGATATTCAAAAAGTGTGTTACGGGGGCCGAATTCAGGTTCAGTTCGACGAGCTGGATCCGGCCTACGAGAAGCGGCGAGTGCCTCGCCTTATTCTCCAGCCGATCGTCGAGAACATGTATAAGCATGCCGTTTCCCAAATGCTCGGCGGCGGCAAGCTGTGGATTCATATGGCGTACGACGGCGACGATCTAACGATTTATATGGAGGACAGCGGCGGCGGCTTGACGGACGAGGATTTGGAAAGGCTGAACCGGAAGCTGAACCGGTCGGCTCAATCGATTGAGGACACGACCGGCCTTATCAACGTGCACCGGCGCATTCAAATCAAATACGGGGCCGATTACGGCCTTTCGATGTCGCGGTCGGAGCTCGGCGGTCTTCGCGCCGCGATCCGGTTATCCTTGAAGGAAGGAGTGGAGTAGCTTTGTACAGATTGCTGATCGTTGACGATTTGCCGATTATTACGGACGGGCTCGCGGAGCAATTTCTGAAGGAGCAGCGTTTGCAATTGGAAGTGTATAAAGCGTATTCCGGCTTCGAGGCGCTGGATCTGATGAAGAAGCATCGGATCGATATCGTGCTGTCCGATATTCTCATGCCCGGGATGGACGGAATCGAACTGCTGCGCGAAATTCGCAGTAAATGGTCCGCCTGCAAAGTCATTTTATTGACGAGCCATAATGATTTTCATTATGTGCAGAGCGCGCTCTCACTAGGCGGATTGGAATATATTCTGAAGACGGAAGGCGACGACAAGATCGTCCAAAGCGTCGAGAAGGCCATCCTTGCATTGGATAAGGAGCATGACGAAAGAAGGCTGATCGAGAAAGCCGAGACGCATATGAAGATGGCGCTGCCGGCTTTGCAGAAGGAATATATTTGGTCGCTGCTGCAGGGCAAAAAGGTGGAGTCCGGGCTGCTGGCCGAGCATTTCGGCAATCTCCGCTTGCCCTTTCATGCGGAGTATCCCGTATTTTTGCTGATATGCCGGGTGGACGAGTGGAAGGAAGTGACGAAAGCGCCCGATAAGGCGCTGATCATTTACGCCGTTCAGAATATCGTCGAGGAGTTTTTATCCGAATCCGCTAAGTTGCTGTCGCTCGTATACGAGACGTCCAAGATGGTTTGGATTTTACAGCCTAAAGCGCCGGAGGGCGAATATTGGGAGAAAACGTTCCGCGATGTCGACGGCTTGCTGGAAATGATCCAACGCAAGTGCCAGGAGCTGCTGAAATTGACCGTTTCTTTCGTATTAAGCAGCCGGCCTGCGGCGTGGCCGGAGCTCGCCGACCGGTTCCAGGCGCTGAAATACTTGCTGGTGCGCGGCTTGGGCGGCCGCAAAGGAACGCTTCTTACCGAACAAAGCGATTCGTGCCGGGAGGAAGGCCGGGCGTTTCCGAGCGCCAGAAAAAGAAGCATCCAGCTTCAAAGCAAAATGCCTCTGCTGCTGCATGGCCTCGAGAACGGCGGCGAGGATGATTTCTATCGGTTGTACGAGGAGCTGGCGCCCGTTTTCACGGACGAGACGGTGTCGCGGCTGCAAAAAATCGAGCTGTACCACGCGATGTCGTACATGTTTCTAACCTTCGTGAATAAATACGAGCTGGAGAAGGAGCTCGGCGAGCAGGTCGAATGGGAAAAACTCGTCGTCTTCGATGATTCCGTGCCCTGGCAGGAATGGAACCGCTATTTCATCCAGCTGGCTTCGCTTATTTTCTCATGGAACAAGAACGAGCAGGAGGAAAGCACGAACGATATCGTCCGAAAAATCCACGAGTATATCGAAAGCCATATTTCGACGGATATCTCGCTTATTCATCTTGCGGATCACGTGCATCTGAATCCGTCCTATCTGTCCCGGCTGTATAAGCAGATTACGGGCAGCGGGCTTTCGGATTATTTATCGGAATACCGCGACCGGAAGGCGAAGGAGCTTCTGCAAATCAGCCATTTGAAGGTGCATGAAATCGCAGCTTCGCTCGGCTATAATTCTTCGCATTCGTTTATCCGTTTTTTCAAAAAGCAAAATCGGGTGACGCCTCAGGAATACAGGGAACAAGCGGGGTTATAGCCGATACGGAAAAAGGGGGTGGTTCGACTATGAGAATTCGTAGAGGGCAGGCCGCTATTTTCCGCGCTCAGCTGCGGGGATTTGACGGCTCCCGGAGCGTTCATGCGCGTTCGATTGCAGGTTTGACGTAACGGTCGCCTGTTCGAAGCCGCCTTCCGGCGTTTTTTTTGGAAGCGGTGTCATACGGCTGGCCGAATACGGTGCCGAAAGCTTAATCTAAGCGGTTCCGCACGAATATCGATCGGACTGCCGCCAAGCGGCGGCCGGTCTGGAGAATGGGGCCGGCAAGCTTGGCAAAATCGTCTCTATGAAGATGGTTGAATCAGAGGGAATGGTAAAGGCGCATAGGAAAGGTTTGCGTCAAAATGACTAAATGAACAATCTGTTCATTGGGTCTGTTCCGTATTGTACCTGGTGTTCGACGGCATTTTTGCCGGTTTCGAATAACAAGCGATAACAATCGCAATCGAGGAGGGATTTCCATGCAGAAGCTTGGCAAGAAGGTGCGCAGTACGTATTCGTTCAGAAGGTTCACGGCAATCGTTACGATGCTTTGTTTGCTGCTCTCGTCCTTTCAAACCGTTTACGGAGCAGGCGGCGCAGACGAACTCGGCTCGCCGGCCGGCGACATCCGGGGACATTGGGCAGAAAAGCAGATGCGGAAGTGGCTGGAGAAAGGAAAAATCGAGGGTTATCCCGACGGAACGCTTCGTCCGGATCAGACGGTTACAAGAGGGGAATTCGCCGCGCTCGTGAACCGTTCCTTCGGCTTCAAGGATCCGGCAGCGGTTTCATTCGCCGATTTGGCGGAAACCGACTGGGCTTACCGCGACATTGCCATTGCGGTGAAAGCAAGCTACCTGCAAGGCGACGGAGAGGGAACGATCGGCGCCTCCCGGACGATCAGCAGACAAGAATCGGCTGTGATCTTGTCTCGTCTGCTCAAAACGGATAAGCCGGAGGATGGAAATGCGGCAGAGCGCTTCACCGACGCCGGCGAGATGGCCGACTGGAGCCAAAATGCGGTGGAAGCCGTTTCGACAGGAGGCTTGATGACCGGTTACGAGGACGGCAGCTTTAGGCCGAAGGGCTTTCTCACGAGGGCGGAAGCGATCGTTATTTTGGACCGCGCGCTGGCCGCTATGGATAAGGTGTACGACAAAGCGGGCGCGTACGGGCCGGATTCCGGGATTATGGAGATTGCAGGGAATGTTGTCGTCGCTGCGCCCGGAGTTACGCTAAGGAATATGACCATTGCCGGCGATTTGACCGTAGCGGAGTCTGTCGGCGAAGGCGACGTGTTTTTTGAAAACGTTACCGTAGAAGGAAAGACCCATGTAAAAGGCGGCGGCAAGGACAGCATTCATTTCGAAAATGCCGTGCTGAACGTCGTGCTGATCGATAAAGAAGCGGGGACCGTTCGCATCGTGCTGGAAGGAACGACGACCGTAATGGAGATCGTCGTCGCATCCGGTGCGATCGTCGAAGCGGGCGATGGAAGCGCCGATGGAGCGGCTGTCGCGCTTGTGCGGTTGGCTGAACAGCTGGCTGCGGGAGCGGAAACGGTTCTGAAAGGGAGGTTTCAGAACGTAACGGTGGAAGCGGCAGGCGTTAAGCTGCTGCTCGCCGGAGGGACGGTCGGCAAGCTTGACGTTCGCGAGCAAGCGGCCGGTACGACGCTCACCGCCGATAACGAATCGACGATCGCTTCTCTGGTACTGGAAGCTGTCGTTAAGGTGCTGGGGCAGGGCGTAATCGAAAAAGCGGTTTACAGCAAAAAGGGCGGCGAATCGACGTTCGAGCGTAAGCCGAACAGCGAGACCGGAGGAGGAGGCGCTTCGACGCCAACTTCGACATCGACGCCAGAGCCGACCGCGACGCCGGAACCGACCGCGACGCCAGAACCGACCGCGACGCCGGAACCGACCGTGACGCCAGAGCCGACCGCGACGCCGGAACCGACCGTGACGCCAGAGCCGACCGTGACGCCGGAACCGACCGCGACGCCGGAACCGACCGCGACGCCGGAACCGACCGTGACGCCAGAGCCGACCACGACGCCAGAGCCGACCGCGACGCCAGAGCCGACCGCGACACCGGACGCGAAGACATATTTGACCAAAGAAGGGCTGGCCAATGCGGACATCATCGTAAGTCCTCTCGCTAGCGAGATGGAAAAACTCGCGGCGGCCGAGCTGCAAAAGACGATCAAAACGGTCAGCGGAGCGGAGCTGCCGATTTATAAAGGAGCGATTGACGCAAGCGGCGTCAGCGCCCAGCTGTGGAACGACCGGCTGGACGTGAAGAAAAGCGGCGTCTACCCGATTCGGGTATCGCTGATGAATAACGGCGATCATGCCGTAAGCATTGCGTTTACGCAAACGGGCGGCATGCCGATTCACGTAAATATGGGCGATACAGTCGAGCTGGGAGCGAAGCAGAACAGAACCGTAGAAGGGACCGTGACGGTGCCGGATACGGCTGCCGACGGCGCGAATGCCGTTGCCGTTCAAGTTAACGCAGGCGATGAGGCGGTCGCTGCGCTATCGCTCACGGTTAATGTGAATTGGAACCTGCTCCAGAACGGGGGATTCGAAGGGGGTTCCGCAGACGGTATTCCTACCGGCTGGAATGTGCCTTCCGGCGAGCTGGACGATCAGCACGCGCACGGCGGTTCGCATTCGCTTCGCGTGGAGCTCGGGGGCGCGTCGTATATTTATGCACGCACGGATCAGCAGCTGAAGCTGGAGCGGGGCCGCGAATATACGCTTCAAGCATGGGTGAAGGGGACGGCGGCTTCCGGACAATCCGTGGTTCTTCAAGCGACGGAGATGCGGCAGAACGGCGAATCGAAGCCGGGCACGAGCCAGCTGGTGCTGCCCGTGACGGATGAATGGACGCAGGTGGAGCTGAAGTATACGCCTCTTCCGGGCGCGCAGTTCGATTATGTCTGGTTTTATTTCTTTATCGTACAGGGGACGGAAACGCTCTGGATCGACGATGTCGTCGTGAAGGATTCCGGTCAACAGCCGGAGCCGACCGATAATCTGATAACCAATGCCGGATTCGAGATGGCTGGCGCAAACGGCCTTCCCATAGGCTGGAACGTGCCTTCGGGCGCGCTGGACGACCAAGTGGCGCGCAGCGGATCGCGTGCCCTGCGAATTGAGCTTGGCGATCTATCATACATTTATGCCCGTACGGATCAGCAGCTGCAGCTGGAGCGGGGGCAGGAATACGTGCTGCAAGCGTGGGTGAAAGGAACGGCGGCCACCGGGCAGTCAGTCGTCCTGCAGGCGCAGGAAATGCTGCTTAACGGCGGAACGCAGCCGGGCACGGGTCAGCTTGTGCTTCCGGTGACGGACGAATGGACGCAGGTCGAGCTGAGATATACGCCGTCAGCCGATGCGCAGTTCGATTATAACTGGTTCTTTTTCTTCATCGTGGGAGAAACCAAAACGCTCTGGGTCGACGACGTCACCTTGAGCAAGGCGGAGAACGCCGCCCCACAGGCGAAAAACAACGCCGAAGGCTCCGATGCGACAGGCGTGTCGCCTGGCAGCGAACCGAATATGCAGAACGCAGCGGAAAACGATCGGCTCCAGATTGTTCTCGGAACGCCGGCATCCTTGCCGTCCGTTGAAGGGCTTTATCCGGACGATATCGCTTTCCTTCAAGACTCCGACGGCTTCGCAATCCGTAAGTCGGGCAGCAGGATTTACATCATCGGCAGCGAACCGAAGGGCGTGCTGAACGGCGCTTACGATTTCATGGAGAAAAATGCAGGGGTGTTATGGACCCGTTCCACGGATATCGGCACGCTGTACGATCCGCAGCCTACTATAGAGGCGGCGAACGCCGATTACCGGGAGAAATCGCCGTTCCGTCTGAGAGGCTGGCATACGACATGGTACGGAGCTAACGGCGAATATCATTCCGATCCGGGTACGGAATTGATGATGGCGCGCAATAAAATGAACGCCAAGCTGGCCGAGTTCGAAAATATGGAGCAGTGGGAAAGTCACGAAGGCTTGGGCGTCAAGGCGTTCAACATCGGCCACAATCTAGGTTACTGGCTGCCGAACGACGTGTTTTTCGCATCGCACCCGGATTACTACAATATGGATGCGAACGGCAATTACATCCCGGAATCGCAAAACACGCAAATCAATTTTTACCATCCCGAAGTGCCGGGTGCCGTAGCAGGCCGCGTAAAGCAATTTTTGGCCGAACATCCGATCGAATACGTCGGGATCGGCATTAATGATACGCATTACTTCGAACAGGGGGTGCTGAGCCGCTCGCCGTTTACGACGCCGGACGGAATCGTCATCCAGCCGGACGAAGAGGATTATAAATCGACCGTTTTCTTCACATTCCTGAACAAAGTGGCCGCGGAAGTGAAGCAGACGAATCCGAATACGAAAATCGTCACGTTCGCTTACTTTTTCGCGGACGTCCCGCCAAGAGTGGAGCTTGAAGACAACATCGTCATCGTGATGGCGCCGATTTCCGAGGACGAGCGGCTGCCGATCAACACGACCAACCAAGGAAGCATGAACTACGGCTATAAGCTCAAACTGGAAAAATGGCTGACCAAAACGAACCATATCGTCATGTACAACTATTACGGCAGCTTCCTCTCCGAGGCTTATGAAAGGCCGATCGCGGAGAAGGTGCAGGCGGATATGCAGTATTACCGCGATCTGGGCATTACGGGCATTGTGCCCGAGAACAAAACCGATGCCAAAGGGCCGTTCTGGGGCATCAATGCGCTGCAATTTTGGCTGTTCGAGAAGCTGTTCTGGAACCCGGACGCCGATATCGAGCAGCTGAAAAACGATTTTATCCGCAAAGCGTACGGAAATGCCGCCGAGCCGATGAAACGCTACTACGATCTGATCGAGCAAGGGTGGAATTCCGACAGCTCGCCGATCGGTTATAACGCCAGTGAATCGACGTATATCGGCAAGCTGATTATCGAAGCCGGCATCAAGGATGCCGCGCAAAGCGCGCTCGACGAAGCATGGGCATTGGCTAACGAACAGCAGAAGGCAAGAATCGAACCGATCAAGACGACATTCGAAACGTTGACGCACAAGCACAGCATCCTGCCGAAGCTGAAGGCGAAGGCGTTCAGAACGACGGCAGGCAAAGAAGCGGTCACTAGCGCCGTTTACTTCGATGGACCTTGGGCCGATGCCGACCCGGTAACGCAGTTTTTCAAGATGAATACGCTCGAGCCGGCGTCCGTTCAAACGAATGTGCGTTTGTTATGGGATGACGAAAATTTGTACGTCGGCTATGAGAACTTCGATCCCGATCTGTCGGCAAGGATAACGAGCGACACGGCTCCCGGGGAATGGTGGGCGAAGGGCTCGGACGACGATAACGAAACGTTCGTTACGGGCGACATGAGCGGCAGCTCCTACTACGTGTTTTTCAGCAACTCGGCGGCGCTTAAGCTCGAGTATAGCGGCCCGGTGCAGGAAAGCAGCTACAGCGGGTACTGGGAAGCTTACACCATGGTCGGGGAAGACCGGTGGAATACGATCAAGGTCATTCCGTTTGCCAGTATCAATGTCGACCCGAATGTGACCGATAAGCTAAAAGCGTACTTCTTCCGCATGTATCACGGTACGACGGCAACCGAATATTTCGGCTGGGGCGGAGGAGCGGTTTGGAATAGCGCCGACTTTTATCCGGTCACGCTGGAGGAATGATATAGGTCTTTAGGGCCTTATCAAAGGCGTTCACCCATTTGCGAAGGCGATTGTCAGATTTACGGATAAATGATACGAACAAGGCATTTTCCCTTAATTGCGTTTCCAGCTCTCCTATAAAAATGCATTCTCCCGAAGCGCGCCTGAAGAGGCGCGCTTCGGCGCGTATTCGGGCGATGCCTGAATGCGGAAGGTGCGGCGCGGCGTGTCGAGACCAGCTTATTCCGCTTGGCAGCTGGAAAAAATGGCGGCAAACCGGCGCCGCCAAAATAGTTTTCGCGGGCGATGTTTTTTGCGAAAACGATAACTAACGACCCATATATAATAAATATCGAAATCTTGTATTTATGGTAATTTTGGACTATACTATTGATTAATAAACGTTATGCAATGATAGGCTTCATCGGTACGAGACAATAATACATAATGGGCAAACCCAGCGAAAGCTGGGGACGCAAAGCTATAGGGGCTACAATGTATGCGAATACATTATGCCAGCCAGTTGCTGATTCCATACGAATTATGGTGAATCAAGCAACTCGTCTCTTTTTACTAGAGACAGGGTTGCTTTTTTTTATCGCGGAATAATCGGCTAACTGGGAGCTTCAAACGAACTACAACCTTCCAAACTCCGTTTAGGCCAAGCGGTCGGAGCATCCGTCGGTTCCATCGGCGCGAAGCCCCGCCATCGGCTTTTTTACAGGGGCCCCCTTCAACGATCGCCGCCGCAAACCGCAAATTCCCGCTTATTTGTCTTCGTCGCCCTCATTTGTTCGTTTATCGGTAAGGAAGTCGCAGCAGCGGTTCTAAACCTGCGAAACGCCGGCAGCAAGGACGCCTGTCGCCGTTTATCCTTGAAATCTCAGAAAGTATATCTCCGGGGATTGTTCGATTTCCCGGTAAACGCGTCCGCCCTGCTGGCGGCGGAGCCGTTAATCCTTGGTTTATTTTTCCGTCATCATTTATTTTAAAAAAACGGATCTGGAGAGGTAATCATGGCATTTTTTCAAATGTTTCGCCCTACCAAAAAAGGGCAGTCAAGAAACGCCACCACGACCGGACAGCAAGAAGACAGTTTTAAGCAAAGAGCGCATCTTAAGCAGATGACGCCGGATTTACTCGGGCTTTGGAATGTGGATCTGGTTACGAACGAGATCGTTTTGTCCGAAAACCTGTACATGGAATTGGGAGTTTCCAGTCCCGAGTTTCGCAAGTATACCGATTTGTTCTGGAGGCAAATCCATCCGGACGACAAAGCCATGGTGCAGGATAAATTCAGCGAAGCGCTGCAAAACAAAATACCGTTCGACATCGTTCATCGTTTCATGCTTTCGGATAATACGGAAAGAAAGGTTCGTACACAGGGAGATTGGATCTTTGATGAGAACGGAAATCCCGTCCGGTTTATGGGTGCGTTTCTCGATTTGGACGCCGGTGAACGGAATGCCGCCTATATTATCGAATTGGAGGAGCGGCTGCGCGACAACGAAGAGCAGCTTCATACGCTGATCGACGCGATTCCGGACTCGATTTTGTTCAAAGACGAGGAAGGCCGGTGGCTGAAAGCGAATACGTTCGCCTTATCGTTCTATAATCTTAACGATGTTGCCTACGTAGGCAAAACGGATTCCGAAATGTCCAAGCAATCCGACGTATTCAACGAATTGTTGTCCATCACTTCGGCCTCCGATCAGCAGGTTTGGGATTCCGGGGAGCTGACCCGTTATGAAGACAAGATCGAAACGTCGGACGGCCGCCTTCTTTTTTTCGACGTCATCAAGGTTCCGATCTTCAACCCGGACGGAAGCCGCAAAGGGCTCGTCACCGTCGGGCGCGACATAACGGAGAGGAAACGCGTCGAGCAGCGAAATCAGCACTTGGCCTTTTACGATCAGCTCACGGAGCTGCCTAACCGCAGTTCCTTTAAAATCATTCTTGACCAGGCGCTGGCGGAAGCGAAGCTGAAGCAGCAAAAGCTGGCGGTCATGTATTTGGATATGGACCGTTTTAAGTACATCAACGATTCGCTGGGGCATTCGATCGGCGACCGTTTGCTGCAGCAAATCTCGGATCGTCTCTCACAGTGCGTGCATGAGAAAGGGTCGCTTTCTCGACTGGGGGGAGACGAATTCGCCTTGCTGCTGCCGGATGTCAATGGACTTAACGAAGTCATCGATGTCGCCAAGCGGCTGATCGAATCGATAGACAACATGTTTATTTTGGACGAATACGAGCTTTACATCACGACAAGCGTGGGGATCAGCATATATCCGAACGACGGGGACGATTCCCAGGCGCTCATGAAGAACGCGGACACCGCGCTGTATCGAGCCAAGGAGCAGGGGAAGAACAATTACCAGATCTACCATTCGTCGATGAACATCCAAACCTACAAAACGTTTTTGCTCGAAAAAGACATGAGGAAAGCGCTGCTGGAAAACGAGTACGAGCTCTACTATCAGCCCCGTCTGGACGCATATACCGGACGCATCGTCGGCATAGAAGCGCTCATTCGCTGGAACCATCCGGAGTGGGGGCTCGTATCGCCGAGCGAATTCATTCCTCTGGCCGAAGAAACCGGACTTATCGTTACTTTAGGCAAATGGGTCATTTATGAGGCATGTAAACAGAACAAGACCTGGCAGGATTTAGGCTTGTCATCGGTACCCGTATCCGTCAACATTTCGGCTCATCAATTTATGCAGAAGGATTTTATCCATCATATCGACAGGATCCTTAAAGAGACGGGCTTAACGCCGAAATGGCTGGAGATCGAGATCACCGAGCATATCCTGATCGAGAACGAGCAGGTAGCCGTAACGACGATGCAGCAATTGCAGAAGAGAGGGGTTGCCATTGCGCTCGACGACTTCGGAACGGGGTATTCCTCGCTTTCTTATTTGAGGTTTTTCAAGGTAAATACGATCAAGATCGATAAATCGTTTATCGACGATCTGAGCATCGATTCCGAAGGCTTCCTCATTGTCAAAAATGTGATCTCGCTGGCGAAGGGGCTCCATATCAACGTAACGGCGGAGGGGGTCGAGCAAGAGGCGCAGCTTCATATTTTACGCAGGTTAAAATGCGACCAGGTCCAAGGCTACCTCTACAGCAAGCCCGTACCGGCAGGCAAAATGGCTGAATTGCTAAGACGCGGAATTTTGCCTGTCAACCGCTTCAATTCGGGTAACGATCCGAAAATCGAAAATCAGCGGAAATATTTCCGCGTCCCCTTACAGTACGGATTAAGCTCGGATATGACGATCATCCAGATTAAAGACAGAATTGTCGAGCTCGGCAAAACGGAAGTGCTGATCGAGGACATCGGGCTCGGCGGCTTGCGTTTTCTGTCCGTAGTCAAGCTTCCGGTCAACCGGGATATCATCATTGAATTTATGACGGAAATTTTGGGGAGGAAGCTGACTTTTCAAGGCGTTGTCGTGTGGTTTCAGGAGATGGACCAGCAAATTTATCAGTACGGCATCGAGTTTCTGATCGAAGAGCAGGAGCAGTCCGCCCTCACCCGATTGTTGAACGAGCTGGCCCTTCACCTTCGTGATAATTCGCTGGCCCCGAATTGCCGATGGGTGCAGACGGACAAAATCCATTACCTGAAAACGTACCAAAACAGGAGCGCGACAACCAAAACATGATGAGGAGTAAAGGCCTCGGTGAATGAAGCCGCCGCATTTTGCTGCGGCCGTTCGAGACATGCGTATCGTTATGCCGTGTAAAGAGAAACGCCCAGAGTCCGCTTAGTGCAGAGGCTCCGGGCGTTTTTTTTGTTGGGAGCAAGCGTAGAATACGCTGGAGGCGTTATTTACCGGCGTCCGCATCGTTCAAGCTTTCGATTACCGGCGTTTTCCCCTCGTTGATCGCTTTAATCCATTCGAGTGGTATTTTCGGCTGCCGGTCGTACGTAAGCAAACCGTTGATTTCCTGCTCGACGTCGGTCAGCTGCGTATAGCAGTATCCCTGCACGACCGGGGATGCGAGTATCGGATGGACGACCGCAGCGAGCCGTTCTACGAAGTCTTTGTCGTCTTTGGCGGACGAATAACCCCAGCCTTCCCAATCGCTTTTGCGGAAGGAAATGCCCCCGAATTCCGAAAGGTGGATCGGTTCTCCGTCATAGGAGTAACCGGCTGCATAAATCCATGTGTTGGCGGGAAGCGCGGAAACGGCTTTTTCGGCGGTGGAGTAGCGCTCCTTCAGTACTTCTTTGCTCCACGCGTAATCGTGAATGGTACAAATATCGGATTTGACGTGCTCCCAGCCATCGTTCGAAATGACCGGTCTCATCGGATCGAGCGACTTTGTCAGGTAATAGAGGGATAATGCATGCTGCTGCTGTTGTTTATCGTTCAAAATGTCAGGCGCTCCCCAGCTCTCGTTGAGCGGGACCCAAGCCACGATGCACGGATGGTTATAGTCGCGCTCGACGGCTTCCTGCCATTCCTTGGTTACGCGTTTGACGTATGCCGGCGAATAGTGGTAGGCGTTGGCCATTTCCCCCCAAACAAGCAGTCCCAGCTTGTCGCACCAGTACATATAGCGGGGATCCTCTATTTTCTGATGTTTCCTGGCGCCGTTGAAGCCCATTTCCTTCGTCAGCTCGACGTCGCGGCGGATCGCTTCGTCGCTTGGCGGCGTTAGAATGCCGTCCGGGAAGTAGCCTTGATCAAGCACCATCTTCATCCGGTACGGACGGTTGTTCAAACAAATTTTACCGTCAGCCACGCTGATTTTGCGCATGCCGAAATAAGTTTGCACCCGGTCGACCGTTTGTCCGTTCACCTGCAGCGTCAACTCGGCATCATAAAGGTTCGGTGCGGACGGGGTCCATAAGCGGCGAGCCCCGACGTCGCGCTTCCGGTCGTTCAAATGGATCAAGCGATGCGCTTCCGCCTCTTGAATGCGGATTTCGTCCTCCGTTACGGCTTCTCCTTGATAAGAGATTTTAACGGTCAGCCTGACGTCGTTCCCGCCGATCGCCCCGGCATGGAACGCTTGGAGGTCGATCGAGTTGCTGTCGATATCCGGAGTAAGTCTCAGCTTATCCAGACGAATGTCCGATACCGGCTCCATCCATACGGTTTGCCATATGCCCGTTGTCGGCGTGTAGAAAATGCCGGCCGACTTTTCCTTCCAATACTGCTTGCCGCGCGGCAGCGTTAAATCCTTGCTGTAGTCCTGCGCCCGGACGACGATCGTATTGCTGCCTGACTGCAGCAGGTCGGTAACATCCGCATGAAACGGCGTATGTCCGCCTTCATGGGTTACGGCAAGCCTGCCGTTTACCCAAACCTTCGCTTCGTAATCCACCGCGCCAAAATGCAATAACGCACGTTTGCCGTCAAACGCGGCAGGAAGCGTTACGCTTCTTCTGTACCAGACAATATCGTGACATGCCGTCTCGCCAATCCCGCTCAGCTTGCTCTGGAAACAAAACGGAACCTCGATCTGCCGGTTCAGCGCCCGCTCGTCATACCAGCGCTCGCGTTCGCCTGCATTGTCGTCGTCGTATTCGAATTCCCATTCGCCGTTTAAATTGAGCCAGCTGTCCCTTACGAATTGGGGTCTTGGATAATCGTTGCGAAGCATGAAATCGCCTCCGTTTTTTTGATTATATTAAATATTTAATATGTACATATGAATTTTACAATATTAAAGTGCGAGTGTAAACTGGAATTATTATTGTAGCGATGGATAGCAGCGAGGCGCCTGAAGAAAATGCGGTTTCACCGCTATGCGCAGCGGCTGCTGGAAGAGAAAGAGGATGCCGATGAAAGCGGAGGAAACGACTAAACGAATACCGCCGCCGCAAATACAGGTAGTGGCGAAGGCGCTGTCCGGCGATTTGCGGCTGCGCATATTGGAAGCGCTTGGCGAAGAGCCGCTAAGCGTGACGCAGCTTACAGAAGCCCTTGGCGTCGCTCAGCCGACCGTCTCGATCAATGTGCAAATGCTCGAGCATGCGGGGCTTATCGAAACGGCTGCGGGCAGCGGGCGCGAGAAGCTGTGCACTCGCGTGTATGATTCCCTGCTGCTGGAGCTGCCGCGGAAGCCGGGCGACATGCTGTCCGCGCTCGAGGAAATTGCTATGCCGGTGGGGATGTATTCGGACGCATCGGTTACGACTCCATGCGGACTGGTCGGCCCGGACGGCCTGATCGGGAACGCCGACGACCCTCGTTCCTTCTATTTGCCGGAGCGCGCGAATACTTGGCTGTTATGGCTTAGCGAGAGCGGTTATGTGGAATACCGCTTTCCGAACCCGATGCCGCCGGGCGTGAAGCTCGATGCGATAGCCGTCAGCGCCGAGTTATGCTCGGAAGCGCCGGGCTACCGGGAGGACTGGCTGTCCGATATTACGCTGTCCGTCAACGGACTGGAGATCGGGACATGGACAAGCCCGGGCGATTTCGGCATGGATAAAGGCACGCTGACTCCGACATGGTGGGTGGGCGGCACCCAGCACGGGCGGTTGACCGAATGGCGGATCGGACAAGAAGGTTCGCAGTTGAATGGATTTTCCTGCTCGGAGGTGCGGCTGGGCGATTTGGAGCTGCAATACGACCGCCCGATCATCGTCCGTTTCGAGGTCAAACCGGATGCGGTTAATCGAGGGGGGTTGAACCTGTTCGGCAGCCGTTTCGGGAACATACCGCAGGATGTGAAGATGACGTTTTCGCGGATGACATCGGCAACACCGAAAACACCGATTTAACGCCTCCGGCGGCGAACGTATTTTCCAGCTATGGAAATGATGTTCTGTACAGTTTTTGTATAGGCATATCATCTATAGTATGGAAAAAACGCGCTACTGGAGGAATGTTATGAGCGGATCTTTCAGAAAGTACATTGCCGAATGCTTGGGAACGTTCGTGCTTGTTCTGTTCGGCTGCGGCAGCGCCGCGACGGCAGGAGGCGAGCTCGGATATCTCGGCATCGCTTTTGCATTCGGTTTAGCTATCGTTGCGATGGCTTATGTCATCGGTCCGATTTCCGGCTGTCACATCAACCCGGCGGTTTCATTCGCCATGCTGATCAGCCGCAAATTATCGGGCAAAGACTTTGCGGGTTACGTCATATCGCAGGTTATCGGAGCTATCGCAGGCTCAGCTCTTCTTTATGCGATTATGGATTCGACAGGCAAAGCCGTGACGAGTCTAGGCCAGAACGGCTTCGGTGAAGGTTACGGGATCGGTATTTCCGCTTTTATGGCTATAGTCGTCGAAATCGTATTAACGTTCGTTTTTATTTATACGATCTTAGGCGTCACGTCCTCCGAATCGAACGGCAGGGTGGCTGGTTTGGTGATCGGACTGACGCTTGTATTCGTACATATTTTGGGCATCGGTTTAACGGGCACCTCGGTTAATCCGGCAAGAAGCTTGGGGCCTGCGGTTTTGCTCGGCGGTGACGCGCTCTCACAGGTCTGGGTATTCCTTGCAGCTCCGCTGGCCGGCGGGGCTTTGGCCGCAATTGCCTATCGTTTGCTGAACGCAAATCGGGCAAAGTAGGTTTTGCTTGTATAAGAAAAGAGAGAAAAACCGCTACTAATGAAACGGTCTTCATAAATTCAGCGGATTTCAGGGGGGACACGCAAATCGTTACTCTGCGAAATGGAAAACATACAGCTAATTTTCGGAGTATTCCTTGATTAGTAAATCTTAATGGAAAACCTACGGCTAATTTTATCTAACTCTTCCAAATACGAAGAAAAATCGGAAATTACCTGCAGTTTTTCCGGTTAAATGTCTTTTTTCTACCTTTTAAACGAAAATAGCTGCATGTTTTCCAGTTAGCGCTCGTTCGCGAAGTCCTCCACGTAGGCCTGAAAATTCGAATAGAATGATCGATGTCCCTTCTTTTAGGCCTGGCACAAAAAGGACCGTCCGGAGATGAACTTCCGGACGGTTTTCATATTTTAAAATATAAGACTTTATGTGTTTCCTATAACAAGTGCTTATATTTCAACGGTAAACGCATGCGTCCCAGCTTATGCTTACGAAGTCGCTTTCTTCGAAAGCGTTTAGGACGGAGAAGCCGTTTATCCTTGCAGCCAAGGTTTCTTCACTGTCTAAAAGTTTGTTCCCAGGGTTCGCACATATGAGAAACACATTGTCGTCAGAAATTCGTATTGCCCATTTTGCCCGATTGGAAGTCTTGGAACGCTTGAACGATTTCTTCTTTGCTGTTCATAACGAACGGTCCGTGCTGGTAAACGGGCTCGTCGATGGGCTCCCCGCTTAATACTATTACGGTCGCATCGTCCGTGAGTCCTTCAATTTCGATTTCTCCCGCAGTATTAGCGAATAGGACGAAGTCGCCTTCCTTGGCCGTAGTTTCGCCGTTTATTTTCGCGCTGCCTTTCAGTACCATTGCCGCCGTATTGTAAGAGGAAGGAAGCTCGAAAAGGGCTTTGCCGCCGGCTTTGAACGAGATGTCGAACAAATGAATCGGCGTAAACGTTTGAGCCGGACCTTTGACGCCGTTGTACGCTCCCGCGATGATCCGGACTGTCCCGCCGTTATCCGGCAGCTCAGTACGTCCCATCTGACTGCTCAGCAGCTCTTGGTATTTCGGAGCATGCATTTTATGCGCGCGCGGAAGATTGACCCACAACTGAATCATTTGGAAGAGACCGCCCCGTTTGGAGAACTCGCGCTCATGATATTCTTTATGCAATAGACCTGAGCCTGCGGTCATCCATTGTACGTCTCCAGGCCCGATTATGCCGTGGTTGCCGTGATTGTCATGATGCTCGATGTGTCCTTCGTATGCGATCGTGACCGTTTCGAAGCCGCGGTGCGGATGCGCGCCGACGCCTTTAACCTCGGTGCTTGGCGGGAAAACGAATGGCGCGTTGTAATCCATTAGAATAAACGGGCTGAAACGTCTGCCGAAATTCGTTCCCGAAGGAAAATAGTTCGATACCCGAAAACCGTCCCCAACCATGTGAAACGGAGCGCCTTTGTAGATTCCGTCAATCGTTCTGAATGTTGTCATGTTCATGAACTCCTTTACCTAATAGTTTAATAAGCTTTATGGCTTCTTGTTTCTGGTTGTCCGTAAGTCCGTTCATCAGCTTGTGTATACTTGCGGCATGTTGAGGAAAAATATCCTCGATGAATTGTTTGCCCTTAGCGGTCAATTCGGCGAAAACAACCCTTCGGTCGTCCTCGCAAGGTATTCGCTTCAGCAGCTCTTTCTTCTCAAGCTTGTCGATATTGTACGTCATCGTTCCGCTCGTAATCAGAATCTTCTCGCCGATTTGCTGGATCGGTATTTTGCCTTTGGCGTGCAGTACCTCCAGAATTCCGAATTCGGAGGGGGAAAGTCCCCATTTCTTAATATCTTTAACAGCCTTGTCCATTACGCTTCTGTAAGCCTTGGACAATACGACGAGAAGCTTAAGCGAAAGGTTAGGATCATCGCCTTCGGGCATTGTCGGCACGATTTCCCCTCCTTATAAATGCAATTTTATCTTCAACTAAATTATCTTGAATTGAAGATATATGAAGCATACATCAAAGCCGCCGTTTCGTCAAGCCGTCAGCCAACTCAAAAAGTAAACATGTTCTCACCCGTTTGCCAATATAGATAAGTAATTGAACTACATGGCTTTTGGCGAAAGGATTCGGGGGACTGACCCGGCATGTCCGGCCCGGCGCCCGAAAAATAGCCAGGCCTATGAGGGTGGGAATACATATGCTGCATATTGTCGCTTGCATCAAACAGGTGCCCGACACGAAAATCATCAAGATGAATCCGAAAACGAACACGATGGACCGCTCCAGCGCCCCCGCCATCCTGAATCCTTACGATGCGCATGCCGTGGAGGAGGCGGTGCGGCTGAAGCGGCGATACGGCGGGACGGTTTCCGTTCTGACGATGGGACCGCCGCCGGCCGTCAAAGCGATCCGCAAATGCATCGAGATCGGCGCGGACGAGGGCTACCTGATTACCGACCGCGCATTCGCCGGAGCGGATACGCTGGCAACGAGCTACTCGCTGACGAAGGCGCTGGACAAAATCGCGCAAATCAAGCCGATCGATCTGATTCTTTGCGGCAAAATGACGATCGACGGCGACACCGGCCAAGTCGGTCCGGGCATTGCCCGGCGTCTGGACATTCCGCCGCTGACATCGGTCAACAAGATCGTCGAGATCAACAAGGAGGAACGCTTCGCGATCATTCACCGGAAGCTGGAGGACGGCTACGAGGTTGTCCGCTCGACGCTGCCCTGCCTCATGTCCGTCGAGAAGGAGATCAACGAGGTGCCGTACTCGCCGCTCCCCAACATGATTAAAGCGGCGCGTTATCAGCCGCACATTTGGGCTGTCGCCGATCTCGGCGAAATCGACCGTGCCCAGCTTGGGCTTAAAGGCTCGCCGACGATCGTCTCCGCCGTTTGGGCGCCGCAGAAGCCGCAAGGCGGCACGATGCTGGACGGAAGCTCAAGCGACCGAGTGGACTCGCTGCTCGGCATTCTTCTGGAGCGGAAGGAGCTGTTCCAGGCGATCGAAGAGGGAGGTGGCGGCTCGTGAATTTCGACGATTACCGCGGCGTTTGGGTATTCAGCGAAGTGAAGGACGGGGGTATCGCGCCGGTTTCTCTTGAGCTGCTGGGCGCTGCCCGCCAGCTTGCCGACAAGCGGAAAACGCATGTGGCCGGCGTTCTCATCGGAGAAGAGGTGAAGCATCTTGCCGATACATTATTCGCTTACGGAGCCGATACGGTATACGTATACGACGCTCCGATTTTCCGCCATTACCGGACGGAAACGTTCATGCAGGCGATGCTGCATTGCACGAACAAGCATAAGCCGGAAATTTTGCTTTACGGCGCCACGTCCACCGGCAAAGACCTGGCAAGCGCGGTCGCGACCGATTTGCCGACGGGATTGACGGCGGATACGACGATACTCGACGTCGAAGAGGACACCGGGCTTCTGCTTGCGAGCCGGCCGGCATTCGGCGGCAACATTATGGCGACGATCCTGTGCAAAAAGTACCGGCCGCAAATGGCGACCGTCCGTCCGAAGGTAATGAAAGCGCTGCCTCCCGATCCGCAGCGAACCGGTGAAATCGTCGAAGAGTCGATCGATCTTAAGGAGGAGGACGTGCGGACGAAGGTGCTCGAAATTGTCCGCGCGACCGTAAAGAAGGTCAGGATCGATG
The DNA here is from genome assembly GCF_003285015.1 of Paenibacillus contaminans. Lineage (GTDB taxonomy): Bacteria > Bacillota > Bacilli > Paenibacillales > NBRC-103111 > Paenibacillus_V > Paenibacillus_V contaminans. Next base: position 185,587 of record NZ_QMFB01000008.1, read on the forward strand.
AAGCGGATATTATCGTCGCCGGCGGCAAAGGGCTGGGCAGTCCCGAAGGCTTCGGACTGATTCACCGGCTGGCGCAAACGATCGGCGCGGCGGTAGGGGCCAGCCGCGATGTCGTGGAAGCGGGATGGATCGAGCATCATCATCAGGTCGGCCAGACGGGCGTAACGGTGACGCCTAAAATTTATTTCGCGATCGGCATTTCGGGCGCCATCCAGCATATCGTCGGCATGCAGAACTCGGGCCTTATCGTGGCGATCAACAAGGATCCGGCGGCGCCTATTTTTCAGTCGTCCCATTACGGCATCGTCGGCGACGCCTTCGAAATCGTCCCGATGCTGATCGAACGGTTCAAGAGCGAGCCGGTACAGAGCGTGCTGCGCGGGAAGGAGGCCAAACATGCCTGACAAATTCGATTGCATCGTCGTCGGGGCGGGGCCTGCAGGCATTGCCTGCGCCTACGAGCTGGCCAAGGCGGGTGCCAATGTCATGCTGATGGAGCGGGGGGAGTACCCGGGCTCCAAAAACGTTATGGGCGGCGTTCTGTATCGCAAAATGATGGAGGATATCATCCCGGATTTTTATAAAGAAGCGCCGCTCGAACGTCCGATCGTCGAGCAGCGGTTTATGATGATGGATAAAGAGTCTGCGCTCACCTTCGGTTACAAAGGGCTGGAATGGGCGCAGGAGCCGTACAACAACTTCACCGTACTGCGCGCGAAGTTCGATCAATGGTTCGCCCAGAAGGCGGTCGAGCAGGGCGCGCTGCTCGTTTGCGAAACGGTGGCGCTCGAGTGCATTACGGAGGGCGACCACGTCGTCGGTGTGCGCACCGACCGGCCGGACGGAGACGTTTATGCGGATGTAGTCGTCTTATGCGACGGCGTCAATTCGCTGCTCGCCAAATCGCTGGGCTTCCACAGGGAGTTCAAGCCCGACGAAGTGGCGCTCGCGACGATGGAAATTTTGAAGCTCGACAAAGCGGTAATCGAGGACAGGTTCAACCTGGAGGAAAATCAGGGCTGCACGATCGAGCTGTTCGGCGACGCGACGAAGGGCATTCTCGGCACCGGCTTTTTGTATACGAATAAAGATACGCTCAGCCTCGGGGTCGGGACGTTACTTTCCGGGCTCATCAAGCATAAACTAAAACCTTACGAATTATTGGAATACGTCAAAACGCATCCGATGATCCGCAAGCTGATCCAGGGGGCGGAGCCGCAGGAATATTTGGCCCATCTTATCCCCGAGGGCGGGTACCATTCGATGCCGCGCATCGTCGGCAACGGCGTGCTTGTGGCCGGCGACGCCGCGCAGCTCGTCAACGCGATTCACCGCGAAGGCTCGAACATGGCGATGACGTCGGGGCGAATCGCCGCCGAGACGGTGCTGCTGGCGAAGGCCGCGGGCGATTTTTCCGAGCGGACGCTCGGCCATTACCGGGAGAAGCTGATGGCGGGCTTCGTCGGGCAGGATTTGAAGAAATATAAGGATTCGACGCATCATTTTGACAAGTTTCCGCAATATTTCGAGCAGTATATCCCGATGATGAGCCGTGCCGCCAGCCAAATGTTTACGGTGGACGGAAAGTCGAAGTGGGAGAAGCAGAAGCAGATTTGGCGCGATCTCGGCACCGCGAAGCAAAAGCTTAAAATTGCCCGCGACCTGTACCGGGCCTGGAAGGTGATCAAATGACAAGCGCCGGAAACAAAGGCCAGTCGATCGAGGAGAAGCAGTATTTGCTCCGTTTCAACGCCGATACGAAATCGCATTTGACCGTGATGGATGCGGACGTTTGCTTGACGAGCTGCCCCGACAAGATTTGCACGATTTTTTGCCCGGCCGAGGTGTACAAATGGGAGGACATCCGCATGCATGTCGGCTACGAGGGCTGTCATGAATGCGGGAGCTGCCGGATCGGCTGTCCGCATCAAAACATTAAGTGGGAATATCCGAAAGGCGGTCACGGAATCGTATTCAGATTGGGGTGATCGGCGTGCTGGAAATCGGCGACTGCGTCATCTTTGCGCTGGATGGAGCGAGAGGAATCGTCATGGAAATCAAGCTGCCGCTTTGTCACGTGATCTGGGAAGATTTTTTCGTAAGCTGGGAGGATGAATCGACACTCCGGAAAGACGAGCGTTTGACCGTGCAGCAGCGGCTCTTCCCTTAACGGCGGGCGGAGCCGCGAATACCTTACGGGTGAGCCGGGGGAAAGGGCTGGAATGGGCTGCAATGGACCACGATGGGGAGTGTTGTCTCAACAGGGCCGTTCAAAGTGAGTCCATCTCAAAAGATGTGCAAAGACGCCTTCAAAACCACTTTCAAAGTGGGGATGAAAGCGTCTTTTTCATGCAATGTTCATATCGATGCGGGAGTTTCGAAACTCAAAATTGACGTAAAGCAAAAATAAGATTTCATGAGGCGCGAGAGGGAGGAGGTTCCCTTCAAGGCTCATCTGACGATCGGCTTATAACGTGAAAGGAACGCCTGAGCGAATCATGCTGAAGCAGCGAAACGAGCTGCTATGATGGTTTTCTGTAAGCTGCAGTCCGAAAAGGCCTGCTTGGAGCAAGGAGCTGAGGTTCCTTTCACGCTGCAGTCCGATTTTGCCTGGTTGGGGCAAGGAACTGAGGTTCCGTTCACGTTGTAGTCCGATTTTGCCTGCTTGGAGCAAGGATCTGAGGTTCCGTTCACGCTGCAGTCCGATTTTGCCTGCTTGGAGAAGGGATTTACCGGTGTGTCGAGTCAAATAGCCGCTGCTAGCGGGCGTTTTCGGACTACAGGCGGGGTAAGCGATCCCGATGCGATTCCAATTGGGCAAAATCGGCTTGCAGCGCGGGGAAACGAAGAGTGAGGGAAGGGGCATTGGAAAATTGGAGCCTGTTGCCAAATAAGCACAAGACGGTTCGTCAGGCTGTGTTTGCCTAACCGTCAGCAGCGGAATAGGCAAGCTGCGGTCAACCGTGCGGGGCGATTAGCCCGAAAAAGTCGGGCTACAACGCCGACGTGGACCAACGCGGGGCGATTAGCCCGAAAAAGTCGGGCTAAAGCGCCGACGTGGACCAGAGCGGGGGCGATTAGCCCGAAAAAGTCGGGCTACAACGCCGACGTGGACCAACGCGGGGCGATTAGCCCGAAAAAGTCGGGCTAAAGCGCCGACGTGGACCAGCACGGGGCGATTAGCCCGAAAAAGTCGGGCTAAAACGCCGCGGACTGCGGATCCGGCTAAGGAAACAAGGGGGAGATTACTTGGCGGAGTCCGGCTTGGCGTCAATCCGCACCTCAACCGGGTTTCCGGGCCGAAGATAGTCGTCCAGCTGGATGCGCCAATTTTTTTCGTTCACAATAAGCTCCGTGCGGTAAACGTATACGCTTCCCGCTGTGGAATGCAGCGCCAGCGCTTTCTCGATCGCTTCCTGCTCGGTTAGCAAGCCCGGCTCTTGCTGTGCGGGCGACAGCAGCTCGATTCGGTTAGCGGAAGCTTGGGAAGGGTATGATTCCGCGATCGGGCCTTTGATCGTAGCCTTCACTTTATGGCCGGGCTTCAGCTTGTCGGACGCGATCCCCTGCCACTTCGTCGAGCCGTCGATTCGCAGCGACATCGCTTCCGGCGTCTGACTGTTCTGCATCTTGTTTCCGGCATCGCCGACAACCAGTATCGAGCTTGCGTTCCGATTAATGACATAACCTGTCATTTCCGTGGAGGGCTCGCTTTGGCCGCAGCCCGCGACGACCAGTACAGTCAAAACGGCTATTACGATGTGTTTGGAGCCAAGCAAACGTTTCATCATTTTTTCCTCCTTGGATAATTGGAGCGTCTTTCTCCTTTGACGGACAATCGGATCGATAAGTTGCTGCATTCTAGAAACCAATCCAGTTAAAATGACGCCGGACTTGTCTCGGGAATAGCGATCCACGGCTGCCCGATGCGCGTTAGACCGGCACTAAAACGTCAACCGAACCGCGTGCCTGTCTCTTCGAATGCAGTTCGGTTTGGGCTGCCGAACCCACGGATGTTATCGCCGCGCTCCCCAAGTGTTATAATGAAACTATCGAAGACAGTCTGGGAGAGTGCGGATGCGATGAAAAAGCTGGTTCAAGCTATCGAAGAGGGACTACTGCCGCAGCTGCATCTGGAGAGCCAGCATGATCACCACCCGATTAGCGTGCGTTTCGTACCAAAGCCGTGGAAGCTGCTCGGTAAGGGCAATTATGCGGCCGTATTTTTTCATCCGGACGAGCCGGAGCGGGCCGTGAAGGTATATGCGCCGGGCCGCGGCGGCGTGGGTGAGGAAGCGGAGGTATACCGACGGTTGGGCAGTCATCCTGCATATTCGTATTGTTACCATGCAGGGGATAACTATTTGATTCTTAAGAGGCAGCATGGCGTGACCCTTTATGATTGCTTGCGCAGGGGGATCCGCATTCCGGAGCAGGCGATCCGCGATATAGACGAAGCGCTCGATTATGCAAGGGAGCGGGGACTCCATCCGCATGACGTGCACGGCAAAAATGTAATGGTCGACCAAGGACGCGGCAAAGTAGTCGACGTATCGGATTTTCTGAAGCAAGATTCGTGCGAAATGTGGGATGATTTTAAAGCGGCTTACCGGACGATATACGCGCCGCTCTTGCTCCGGCGGCCTTTTCCGGTGCCGGAAATGATTTTGAACGGCGTGCGCCGGGGGTACCGGCTTTTGCGGCGGTATCGGCGTTAGCCGGTAAACCGTTTTGCTTCGCAAACCCGGCATAGTTTTTACCTGCCAATATCATTTCAAATAGTAAGCTGCCGGCAGCCGGCGGCTTTTTTGCAGTCTCAGACTTCCATGCCGCTTCGCGGCACCATTGATGAATGAATTATCGTTATTACAGGGCAGAAAGCATATCCTCCGCTGATTGTTCGACTTCTCGGTAACCGAGCCTGTCCTTAGCTTATACTTACGAAGTCGCTTTTTTCGAAAGCGTTAAGACGGCGTAGTCGTTTATCCTTGCATGGGAGCGGGCCTATCAACGAGGCCTTTAAGCGAATTCCCTGCATGCGATTTCGCAGGCAGTCATTTGGAATTTTTAGGATACCGGATGTGGCGCATATAAGATACAATAGACCCAAGCGGTTCTCCGCAAGAGCTGCAGCTGTTCTAGACGTTTAAAGAAAAGAGGGGTGTCTATGGACTGGTTTTCCGAAAGCGGCTATCCGTTCGCGATGTTTACTGCACAGCATTTGATCCCGCTTGCCGTAATCGTTCTGCTTGTGCTGCTTCTTTATCGCTATAGGGAGCCGTTGGGCGGCGACAGCTGGAAAAAGACGATAAGGGTTGGGCTCGGCATACTGCTCATTTTGTCGGAAGTGCTGCTGTACGTGTGGTATTTGTATTACGGGCAGTTTTCTCCGGAGCAGTCGCTCCCCCTTCAGCTATGCAGCATCAGCTACATTTTGACGATTGTAATGCTGTTTTATCCTTCTTACCGGCTGTATGAATTTTTATACTTTGCAGGCGTAGGCGGAGCGGTTCAAGCCTTGTTGACGCCCGCGGCGATTTTGTCCGGCTTTCCCCATTTCACTTATTTTTACTTTTTTATCGGTCACGGGGCTATCGTGTGGGTCGCCTTATATATGACTTGGGTTTACGGCTACCGGCCGACATGGCATTCGATTTGGAGAACGCTTCTGTATCTGAACGTTTTGCTGGCGGTTATCGTACCGGTGAATTGGATAACGGGAGGAAACTACCTGTTTGTCGCGGAAAAACCCTCAGGGGATTCGCTGCTCAATTTTCTGGGGCCATGGCCGTGGTATTTGGTATCGCTGGAGGGAGTGGCGGCGGTCCTTTTCGTTATCCTGTATCTTCCTTTTATTCGCCGCAGAGCCGCTACCGGCAGTTCCAAGTGAGGCCTACTCAAGCCGAATTACCAATATTTTTCCCTTTCAACCTGCCCTTTCCTTAGCCTATGATAGATTCATAACATCATAGAGGAGCTGAATGGATGAAAAGGAAACTGTTCGCAAGCACCGTTATTGCCGTTGCCTCCATGTCCTTGTTCGCTGCAACCGCTTTAGGGGCATCTTATACCGTGCAACCGGGAGATTCGTTATGGAAGATCGCCTCGAAGCAGGGAACGACCGTACAACAGTTAAAGTCGGACAACGGTCTGACTTCCGATATGGTTATGCCCGGTCAAGTGTTGAACGTATCCGGAACGGGTACATACACGGTGAAGAACGGGGAAACAATGTGGATTATAAGCCAAAAGCTAGGTGTTTCGCTGGAGTCGCTGATTGCGGCGAACCGGCAAATTTGGAACCCAAACTATATTGAACCGGGTTATGTGCTTAACGTGCCCGGACGTACATCGGCAGGACAAACGCAGCCTTCGGGACCGGCGCGTCCGTCGACGTTCGCAGACGGATTTTTCCCGCTGCCGAAGGGGACGTACGAGAAGCTTTCGAACAACTATGCGGACGAGCGTTATTGGAGCGAATCCGGCTACGAAGAGAGAAAGCATGAAGGCGTCGATATTTTTGCGCCGAAAGGAACGCCGATTTACAGCGTCGCCGCAGGCGAAGTGATCAACTACGGCTGGAACGAAATGGGCGGCTGGCGGCTGACGGTAAGAGTCGACGACTCGACGGTATTTTATTACGCGCACATGTCCGCTTACGCGTCCGGTATGGCCAAAGGCGTCAAAATCGCCAAAGGCCAGTTGATCGGCTACGTCGGCAGCACGGGTTACGGCCCGGAAGGCACCGACGATCAATTTGTGCCGCATCTGCATTTCGGCATTTATAAAACGAACAATTCCCCTTGGACAACGATCGATCCGTTTAATCATCTGAAGTATTGGGAATCGATCCGCTAAGCGGACTGAAGCTTATCCTAGCCGTGCATGTCGGGCTGATCGTAGCCTTAAAAAGCCCGCTGCCGCATCTGTTTTTCAAGGTGCGGTCGCGGTCTTTTTTGCGTTTTATCGGCAAAAGATAGGTAAAGTAAGTTCCTTCTGTATGCGTGGTCAAGGTACCCGTATAGATGCGAATCGTGAATTTCGGTATGACCGGATGATGGTTGCGTTTCGGCGGAAATGGCGGACTACGATTCGATGTTGAAAAATTTATGGAACTTTGTGTTATTATATAGAGATATCATTGAAGAGAAGATAGGGGTAGGTATCGTATGGAAAACAAGCCGGCGGCTACGAATTTTATTAAGCAAATCGTGAAGGAAGACTTGGATACGGGCAAAGTGGACACGGTCGTCACCCGTTTTCCTCCCGAGCCGAACGGCTATTTGCATATCGGGCACGCCAAGTCCATCTGCTTGAACTTCGAGCTGGCCGACGAATTCGGCGGGCGGACGAATCTGCGGTTTGACGACACGAATCCGGTCAAAGAGGACGTGGAATTCGTTGAAGCGATCAAAGCGGACGTAAAATGGCTCGGTTTCGATTGGGACGGATTGTTTTTCGCTTCGGACTACTTCGAGCAAATGTACGCATATGCGGTAAAGCTGATCAAGAAAGGCAAGGCGTTCGTGTGCGACTTGTCGGCGGACGAAATGCGTCAAACGCGCGGCACGCTGACGGAGCCGGGACAAAACAGCCCGTACCGCGATCGCTCCGTGGAAGAGAACCTCGATTTGTTCGAGCGCATGCGGAACGGCGAGTTCAAGGACGGCGAGAAGGTGCTCCGCGCCAAGATCGATATGGGTTCGCCGAACATCAATTTGCGCGATCCGGCGATTTACCGGGTGCTCCGTGCGTTTCATCACAATACGGGAGATAAATGGTGCATCTATCCGATGTACGCGTTCGCTCATCCGCTGGAGGATGCTATCGAAGGCGTGACGCATTCGATTTGCACGCTTGAGTTTGAAGACCAGCGCCCGTTTTACGACTGGGTCATCGAGGAATGCGAGACCCCGAGCCGTCCGCATCAATACGAATTTTCCAAGCTGCGTTTGACGGACTTGATCATGGGCAAGCGTTATTTGAAGCTGATGGTGCAGGAAAATGTCGTCGACGGCTGGGACGATCCGCGCATGCCGACGTTGTCGGGCATTCGCCGCCGCGGCTTTACGCCGGAAGCGATTCGTACGTTCTGCCGCGAAACCGGCGTAACGAAAAGTCCGGGCGTCGTCGATTGGCGGTACCTCGAGCATTTTGTCCGCGAAGACTTGAAGCTGAAGGCTCCGCGTACGATGGCGGTCATCGATCCGCTCAAGGTCGTCATCACGAACTATCCCGAAGGCCAAGTGGAAATGCTCCCCGCCGAGAACAACTCGGAGAACGAAGAGATGGGAAGCCGCGAAATTCCGTTCTCGCGCGAAATTTACATCGAACGGGAAGATTTCATGGAGAATCCGCCGCCGAAATATTTCCGGCTGTTCCCGGGCAATGAAGTGCGCTTGAAGCACGCTTATTTCATCAAATGCGAAGAGGTCGTCAAGGACGAGAACGGCAAAGTCATCGAGCTGCGCTGTACGTATGACCCGGCAACCAAATCCGGCTCCGGCTTTAATGCCCGCAAGGTGAAAGGGACGATTCACTGGGTCGAGGCGAGCCAAGCGGTGCCGGCCGAGTTCCGGCTGTTCGAGCCGCTGTTCGCGCAGAAGGCGGAAGCGGCAGCCGAGGAAGCCGTTCAAGAGCAAACGACCGCGGTTGAAGCCTCCGGAGAGGCAGAAGCGGATGCCGGCAATGTGGACGCTTCGTTCTTGAGCAAACTCAATCCGAAATCGCTTGAAATCGTGCAAGGCTTCGTGGAGCCTAATATGAAGGATGCGAAGGGGCAGGATAAATTCCAGTTTTTCCGGCACGGCTACTTTAATGTGGATCCGAAGCTGACGACGGCGGAGAAGCCGGTATTTAACCTGATCGTGTCGCTGAAAAGCTCTTTTGAAGTATAAGAAGTGAGATGGGAAGGCTGTTGATGAATAAATCGGCAGCCTTCTTCGTATTATAGGTTGTTTATCAAGCGACTATGTTCAAAGGAGGGGTACGATGACGGCGGTTTTGGCTGCTGCAGGAATCTCGCTCGCGCTGGCCCTCTACGTTCACCAAACTTGGGTCGTACAGAGGACGTGGACGATGCTTAAGCGTCCTTCCGCGCTAAAGCAGGATTTGACGGTCGTGCAAATCTCCGATGTTCACGGCAAAACGACGTTTTTGAACGGAAATATAAGCGGCATGGTCAATAAGCTGAAGCCCGACATCGTCTGCGTCACGGGAGATCTGACGAATCATTTATGGCAGCTGCCGAAGGTGCTGCGAGAGCTTGGCCAAATAAAGTGCAAGTATATTTTTTTCATACCGGGCAACCACGAGTGGTACGACTACATAGGTTTACGCCAAAGAATGTACACCCCGGAGCAATATGCGGAAACGATGCGGCGGCTGAGGCAAGCGGGGATCGTCACGCTGGAGAACGAATGTGCCGTCGTACCGCTAAAGGGCGGCAAAGTGGCGGTTTGCGGCTATGACAATGCTTTCTATGGGAACGAGAAAGAGGCGCGTCCGCCCGCGAAAGAAAACATCGCATATACGATAGCGCTCGGGCATTCGCCGAATATCGTCCATTTTCTCGAGCGCAGCGGAATCGGCTTCGACCTGCTCATGGCAGGGCATACGCATGGCGGCCAAATCCGCTTGTTCGGCCGGCAGCATGGCAAATACGGCCATTTTCATATCGGCCATAAGCAGCTGGATACGAATCGCAGCTTTTACATCAACCGCGGGCTCGGCACCGTCCTGATCCCGCTGCGGTTAGGCAGCCGGCCCGAAATCGCGGCGTTCCGGGTCGGGGGATCAAGACCGAGGACATAGTTCGGGCATGGACCGAATACTAAGAAGCGGAGGCAAGTCAATGTCTTCAAGCTGCGTGCTTCAAGCGGAAGCTTTGTTGTATCAATATGGACAAGAGCATATATTGCCCTTTCTCGGCAAGCTGACCGGCGAGGAACAAAGCTCGAACATGGTAGCGCTAGCTGCCCGTACCCCTAAATAGCAGTTCCATTGGCGCACATGCCAAGGATATGCTACCATGAGTCCAAAACAACCGGCTGGAGGGAAGCCTGGTGGCGGAGCAGCTGCATATTAGAAGCTTTATCGGCACGCATGGAAAGGACTGGGAGGATTTCGGCTATTTTCAGCATGCGAGCGTGGAAATTACGAATATTTTGGAGGGAAGCGGCACATTCCGGTACGGAAACGCGGAGGCTTCGGTCAGCGCGGGACAAACGGTGCTTATTCCCGCCGATATCCCGCATTCGTTTCACGCCCGATCGCCGATCCGCTTCGGCGTTATTTTGGCGGAAGGGCTGCCGCCCGATACGAAAAAGCTGTTCGACCGGTTAATCCGCAGCGGCGGGCCGACGATCATTACGTTTGCGCATTTCAACCAGGAGCAGTACGAGCAGTTGTTTCGCCATTGGCTTCGGGTTACATCCTCTCCGCTCAAGGAGCCGGACCGGAATTATACGGCTTGGCTCGCCATGCTGCTTCTTTTCATCTCGGAGCATGCCCAGACGGACCGGCAGGCGTTGTCGATCGCGCACATCGCCGATCATATCCGGGGAAATTTGAACAGCGGCTTGCAAATCGCCGATTTGGCCGGCATGGCCGGGCTTTCGGAGGAGGGCTTCCGCAAGCGGTTCATCAAGGTGTTCGGTATGACGCCGAAGCAATACCAGCAGCAATGCAGGCTGACGGAGGCCAAATGGCTGCTGAACTCGACGGAGAAGGACATGCAGACGATCGCCGAATCGATCGGGTTTACGCAGCTGCACTCCTTTTCCTCTTGGTTCAAAAAGCTGGAGGGCTGGTCGCCCTCCGACTGGCGCAAAAATCAGCGGCTGTTCCATCAGTAAATTCGTCGCGTATCAACAATCGTTATGGGAAAGCAAATTGCAACGGTTCAAGTCAGCTTCGATACGGTACGGTTTTGCGTAAATGGCGTACGGTTTTCATTAACGACTTTGTCCCGCCTTTTCTTTATTCTTGAAGTAAGCAAGAACACTTCAGAACGAGGAAGGGGAAACGACGATGAAGGTGCAAATCGGAAGCTGCGAGCTTGAAATAGGCGGCAAATATTTGACGGAGCTGCGCGATTCGAACGATATTTTGGAGGATACGGAGGCGCTTCGGAAGCGGCTGCAAGAGGACGGCTACCTGCTGATCAGAGGGTTTCATAATCGCGAAGAGGTGCTGGCGGCGAGAATGGAGTTTCTGAAATCGCTGCAGGCTGCCGGTAAAGTAGACCCGAATTCACCTCTCGAGGAAGGCGTTATCGGACCGGAAAACAAAGGCGGCATGTGGGGCAAAAGCGCCGACGACTTGCAGGAGGAGTTTCCGCATTTTCTGAACGTTGTCAATTCGCCGAAGGTGTTCGCTTTCTTCGAGCGGCTGCTCGGCGGTCCGGCTATGACCTACGATTATAAATGGCCGCGCGCGATCGCCAAAGGCGGCAATACCGGCGCGCATTACGATATCGTCTACATGGGACGCGGAACGAAGGATGTTTATACGATGTGGACCCCTTTCAGCGACATTCCGCTTGAGCTCGGAACGTTGGCGATGCTGCTCGGCTCGCAAAGCTACGAGAAAATCAAGCAGACGTACGGCCAAATGGACGTCGATCGCGATAATGTGGCGACCGGCTGGTTTTCCGACGATCCGGTGGAAATCGTGGACGCGTACGGCGGACAATGGGCGACCTCCCCGTTTGAAGCGGGCGACGCGATCATTTTCGGGATGTTCATGATGCACGCTTCGCTTAATAACACGACAAACCGTTTCCGGATCAGTGCGGACACTCGTTATCAGCTCGCTTCCGAGCCTGTCGACGAGCGCTGGATCGGCAAAAAGCCGAAGGGCCACTACGCTTGGGGCCAAACGCCTTTTAAACCGGTGGCGGAAGCGCGCAAGGAGTGGGGCGTGTAGCAAACGGCCGGCGGCTTGGTGTAAGCGGTATGCGAGCAGCAAGCGCTGAACAGCGGGAAGTATGTTGCAGCGGTAGTACCATCAAGTCTAAAACTAGGGACTGATGACCCGGTTACGAATGCAAACGCGGATATGGTAATGGTTATGCACGAACCGTGCAACTAGTGGAGAAAACGTTATTGTTCATGAGTCTGTCCTCACTATTTCACAGGTAAAATGCTCGTTCTCGCTCATCAGTGAGGCAAACTCAACTATTCATTTCGTTTGTCTCACTATTAGTTGCGTTTGCCTCATTATCTCACCAAAACACGGGTTTTCGGCTTGAAATAGTGAAGTTTGCCTCACGAATAGTAAACATTGCCTCATTATGAGGATCACTAACGGAAGCCACAGCCTCTAATTCGGCGAAAACGGCAGTTTTAAAATGTAACGGAACGGAGCGCCGCTATTGGTGAATCCGTTCACGGGAAAACGGTTTAAAAAGGGCACTAACTTCCGTTAGATTTGGGAAATGGCCTTTCAAGCAGGATAAGGGCTGTAGCTTCCGTTAAAACTCCTTCATGAATAAGCAAGCTGCAAGATAAGACATGATGGCGTACTAGTAGTTTGACCACGTTTGAACTAAGGTTTGCTACCCGGCTTTTCGTGATTGCTTGTAGTTAAACAGCAGGTTCGTATGCAGCGCAGCTGCGTTTATACCTTGAATTTGATGTGGTTAACCTACTAGAGCATCAGAAGCAGTAGCAAACGCAATAACAAACAGTAAGAGTAAGCCACTGTATGACGTCCCCGACCCGACCTCAGGCAGTGGCTTACGCGCGTAAAAGGAGCTTATTCGCCGTGCAAAGAAAGAAGCGGCGAGCGAGTTAGCTTTAGCCCTGCCAACATAACGCCGTAAGCTGGCCCTGAGCCAAGCTGCGGCGTTTTTGGCGTAGCGATGGTCATTTCGAATTTGATCCCCATAAGGATAATCGTTACGGATATGCTAAGAGTATCGGGAATTGCGGCCGATTGCGGCCGATTGCGGCCGATGCTCCAAAGCTTCAACGCGCGGAACCACAAATACGGTTATCTGCTTTGCTGCCCGCTGCCCCCTCAATAGGTGTATATCGCAAGTAAAGAGTAGTATATGGATGCGGCGGTCATCTATTCTTATACTTAAGCTATCAAAGGAAGCTGAAACGCGCGCAGACTTCTAATGAACACGAAAAGCGAAATAGGAGGGGTCATATGAATATGAAATGGAAAGGGAAAGGCGTTCTCGCCGCAGCTTTGATCACGAGTCTTGCCGCAACGGCTTGCAGCAGCAAAACGGAAAACAATCCGCAGCCGTCCGCATCGGCGTCCCCGTCGGCAGCTGCTTCCGCATCGGCGTCTCCGGATACGAAGAAGGTGCTGGAGGTTTCGACGGTTCGCGAAGGCGATCCGTATCTGAAATTCGACGAAGGCGAAAGCTTCGACAAAAATGCGGTATACGACGCTTACGAGAAAGACGCCGGAGTCAAGGTAACGAACAAATGGGTTGCCGCAGATGCGAACCAGTTCAAGGAAAAGCTGAAAATGGCCATCGCCTCCAACGATATTCCCGACTTTTTCCCTGTCGATGCGACCCAGCTCCAGCAGCTGATCGAAGCCGATATGATCATGGATTTGACCCAAGTTTACGATAAGTTCGCTACTGAAAATACGAAGAAATTTTTGAAAATGGACGGCGGCCTTCAAATGAAGTCGGCAACGTTCGACGGCAAGCTGATGGGCATTCCGAGATCGTCCAATCCGTTCAACTCGCAGTTCGTATACGTCCGTACCGACTGGCTCAAAAAGCTGAATTTGCCCGAGCCGAAAACGATGCAGGATTTGATCAAAATCGCGGAAGAGTTCAAAACGAAGGATCCGGGGGGCACCGGTAAAGCTTACGGACTCGCGCTGAATAAAGATTTTAAAGACGGCGTAACCGGGATGATCGGCTTTATGAACGGTTTCCATGCCTATACGGACACGTGGATTGACGACGGTTCGGGTAAACTGGTCCTCGGCTACGTCCAGCCTGAAATGAAAAATGCGCTGCAAGCGCTGCAGGATATGTTCAAAAAAGGGCTGATCGATCCGGAATTCGGCGTTAAGGATACGCAAAAGGCGTCCGAGCTCCTCTATAACAACAGCATCGGCATCGTGTACGGAGCCGAATGGGCGCCGGCGCATCTGGCGGCTGGAGCGGTTAAGGACGGCAAGGTCGTGCAGGAATGGGGCGTATTCCCGCTGCTTTCGATCGACGACAAGCCGGCGAAGGCGCAAATCGGACTTGGCGCGGATCAATATTACGTCGTATCCAAAAAAGCGAAAAATCCGGAAGCCGTTATCCGGCTGCTCAACAACTGGATTGTCGTAGACAACAACCAGACAGAAGAAAACAAGGTTTACGAATTCGGCAAGGACCGCAAGGAAAAAGGAAACAACTACTGGCTGCTTAACCCGCTGACGGTTTACAACCAAACGAACACGAACGGGGAAGTGCTCCCGACGGCGATCGCGAACAAAGACGAGAGCATGGCGAAAACGAAGGACCAGAAAACCCGGTACGGCCGCGCCATGAAATACGTGAACGGCGATGCGACCATGTGGTGGGAATATTTGATCTCGGGTCCGAAGGGCTCCGTGTCGAACTATCCGCAAATGAAAGCGAACAACCAGTTCCAGCAAACGAAGTTTTTCGGCGCGCCGACGCCTACGATGGTCGAGAAAAATGCGATCCTCGAGAAGAAGCGTGACGAGGTGTTCTACAAAATCATCATGAACCAGGTGCCGATCGACGAGTTCGACAAATTTGTCGGCGATTGGAAGAAGCTGGGCGGCGATCAAATTACCAAAGAAGTGAACGACTGGTACGCGAAGAATAAATAAGTCTTTGCAGGGAGGGAGGGATCGGATTAAGGTACGATCCCTCTTTATTGATTTTTCAGAAAGTATATCGTGGTAGGCGGTGGTGCATGATGAACTTGATCTCGCGCATGTGGAAACGGGAATGGCCGCTTCATGCGATGCTGATCCCGGGACTTGTTTTCGTTATCGTATTCAGTTATATCCCGATGGCCGGCATCTTGATGGCTTTTCAAAAATACATTCCGACCAAAGGCCTATTCGGCTCGCCGTTCGTCGGGATGAAAAATTTCAGGTTTTTATTTGATTATCCCGATATCGGACGCGTTTTTTTCAATACCGTTTATATTGCCGTTATGAAAATCATTGCAGGATTGTTCGTCCCGATTACGATCGCCATTTTGCTTAACGAGCTGAGCAGGCCATGGATCAAACGGACGTTCCAGACGCTCGTTTACTTGCCTCATTTTTTATCCTGGGTGCTGCTGAGCGGCATTCTGATCGACGTGCTTTCCCCGTCCAGCGGGCTTGTGAATCAAGTGCTCGGCTTGTTAGGCATCGAGCCGATATTTTTCCTGGGCGATAATCGCTGGTTCCCTTATGTCATGGTCGTTTCGGACGTCTGGAAGGAGTTCGGCTTCGGTACGATCGTTTATCTGGCGGCATTGACCGGCATCAATCCTTCGCTGTATGAAGCGGCTGAGATCGACGGAGCGGGACGCTGGAAGCAAACGCTGAACATTACGATTCCGGGCATGATGCCGATCATCGTGCTGATGCTTACGTTAAACATCGGCAACGTGCTGAATGCCGGCTTCGATCAAATATTCAACCTGTACAGCCCGCAAGTTTACGAAAGCGCCGATATTATCGATACGTTCGTCTATAGAATGGGTGTTCAGCAGTCCCAATTCGGGTTCGCAACGGCAGTCGGCCTGCTCAAATCGATCGTCTCCTTCCTTTTCATCTCTGTTTCGTATTTCCTGGCTTACCGATTCGCGAATTATCGCATATTTTAAGAACCTACGAGGTGCCGTATGCATGTTAAAAACTCTTTGGGAAGACGGCTGTTCTTAGGGGGCAACGTCTTGATTTTGGCGGCAATCTCGTTTGCCTGCCTGATGCCCCTTATTCATATACTGGCGTTATCCTTCAGCTCGGGAGCTGCGGCCTCGGCCGGCAAGGTCGTGCTGTGGCCCGTCGATTTTACGACCGCCGCTTATGACAACGTGTTCGGCAAGCCGGAATATTTGCGCGCTTTTCGGGTAACGCTTGTACGGGTCGTACTCGGAACGGCGATCAGCATGTTTCTGACGATTATGACGGCCTATCCGCTGTCGAAGGAAACGAGCCAGTTCCGGCTGCGGACGTTTTACGTTTGGCTGTTCGTATTTACGATTTTGTTCAGCGGCGGCCTTATTCCCTGGTACTTGACGGTTAAATCGCTCGGTTTAATCAATACGATATGGGCGCTCGTGCTTCCGGGAGCTTTGGCGGTATTCAACGTCATCTTGCTGCTTAATTTTTACCGCAGTTTGCCGAAGGAGCTGGAGGAATCGTCGCGGATCGACGGCGCCGGACACTTCGCGACGTTATGGAAAATTTATGTGCCTCTCTCGCTGCCGGCGCTCGCCACGACCGGACTGTTCACGATGGTCGGCCATTGGAACAGCTGGTTCGACGGCATGCTGCTGATGAATCAGCCCGATAAATATCCGCTGCAAACGTTCCTGCAAACGATCATCATCAATCTCGACTACCGTTTTCTTAAGACGCAGGATGCGGAGCTCATCATCAAGCTGTCGGACCGTACGAGCAAGGCGGCGCAAATTTTCGTGGCGGCATTTCCGATTTTGATCGTGTACCCGTTCCTGCAGCGGTTCTTCATTAAAGGAATTGTGATGGGGAGTGTCAAAGAATAAGAAACCAGTATTCTCAACCAACACATAGCGGGTGAACGGACGATGAAGCGCTTTTTCCAATTGAGGGACTCTTCGATTTTCAAAAAAATTATGGCCGCGTTCATGGCGGTGCTGCTTCCGCTGATGGCCATTACATGGCTGATCAACGACAAGGGCTCGGACAGCATCCGCAGGGAAATATCCCAGTCGACCTTGAATACGGCCAGATATTACCTGGAATCGCTCGATAAAGAAGCGGACCGAATCGTTCAGTATTTGCCGAAGTATGTGACGGACGACGATCTGATGGAAATTGCGGCGGCAGGCGACGAGTTGTCTCATTTCGAACGTTCGCAAAAAATATGGGACATTCAAAAGAGGCTCATGCTGATGAAGGACTCGAGCCCGTTCATACAGGAAGCGCGGGTTTATATTCCTTTGCTCGGCCGAACGCTGCTCAGCGCCAAGTATGAAACCGAGATCGACCGGCAGGAATTTGAGGCGATGCAGCTGAAAAACCGGACTTACGAGGAGCCGTTCATTTTTTATGACGACCGTCTGTTCATATCGATGCAGTACCCGGCGAATACGCAGCGAGAGCCGCTCTTCGTCGTCGCCGTCGAGCTTTCCGCTTCCGAGATTCAAGAGTCGCTGGCGCAAATCGGCAGCTCGATCGGCGGCAAAAGCGTGCTGTACAACATCGACCGCGGCTGGCATATCCAAGCCGATAACGACCCGGCGCTGCTTGCGACGGTCGAAGGCTTCATCCGAAGCAATCAGGCCGAAGGGAAAAAAGAAGGCTACGAGACGGTGAGGTACGAAGGCAGCAGCTACCTCGCCGTTTATAAATATTCTCCGCTTTGGAATTCGTATTCGGTCAGTCTGATTCCCGAAGCCAACGTGCTCGGGCCGATCCAGAAATACCGGATCTGGTTCTGGTGGGCTTGCGCGCTTGCCGTGCTTGTCGTGCTGTTTTTCTCGTACTTCCTGTTCCGGCTCATTTATCGCCCGCTCATGCGGCTCGTTCACTCGTTCCGCCGCGTTCAGCAGAATAGGCTGGAGCCGATTGCGATCGACCGGGGGCATGACGAATTCGGGTATTTATATCAAGCGTTCAACGATACCGTGCAATCGCTGCGTACACTGATCGAGGAAAACTACGAGCAGCAAATCCGCAACCAGCGTTCGGAGCTGAAGCGGCTGCAGGCGCAAATCAACCCGCATTTTCTGTACAATTGCTTCTTCGTCTTATGCCGCTTGATCAAGTCCGACCGGCAGAAGGAGAAAGCTTACCAATTTTGCTTATATATCGGCGAATATTTTCATTTCATAACCCGCAATGACGAAGACGAAATCCCGCTATCTCTTGAAGTGAAGCATTCCCGCACTTACGTTGACATGCAATCGGTATGTTACGGAGAGCGCATTCAAGCGGAATTCGACGGGGATATTCCGGATATCAGCGTCCCCCGGCTCGTCCTGCAGCCGATTATTGAGAACGCCTACAAGCACGCGCTGGGCAACATGCGTACGGAAGGCGAGTTATGGGTGCACAGCGAGAGGGAGCCGGAAGGCTTGGCCTTTTATGTGGAGGACAACGGGAACGCGATTTCGGATGAAGACATCTACAAGCTGAATTGCCGGTTGAAACGGTCCGAAGGCCGGCTCGAGGAAACGACGGGGCTTGTCAACGTGCACAGACGCATCCAGCTGCGGTATGGGCCCGAGTTCGGCATTACGATGGCGCGCTCGGAGCTTGGCGGGCTGCAGGTGAAAATATTGTTCGGCTTGAGCTGACGCAAGTATACCGCTTGCGAAGTGGAAATCCCTTTCGGCATGTTAGGGTCTCCGCATTCATTGGTTCAACTTATAAAGGTTATTCAGAAACGCTTGAGGAGGAGTCAGCATGTACAGATTGCTGGTCGTCGACGATTTGCCGATCATCGTGGACGGATTGATCGAGCTTTTCGAGCAAACGGGCCATTTGGAGCTTGACGTTCTCAAGGCTTACTCCGGCGAAGAAGCGCTCGAGGTGCTCCAGAGCAACCGCGTCGATATCGTCATCTCCGACATCAAGATGCCCGGGCTTGAGGGCATCGAGCTTCTGAAGGAGATTAAAGCGCAGTGGCCGGCGTGCAAAGTTATTTTCCTGACCGGCTATAACGACTTTCATTATGTGCAGAGCGCCGTCAAGTACGGGAGCTTCGAATACATTCTGAAGATCGAAAGCGACGATAAAATCATAAGCTCCGTCGAACGGGCGATCGCCAAATTCGATGAGGAATTCGATCAGCGGCGAATGTACGAACGCGCGAACAACCGGATGCGAATGGCGCTTCCGTCGCTGCAGCGCGAGTACGTTTCCGGGCTTCTGCAAGGCAAGCCGGTTTCGGACGGCCAACTGGCAAGCCACTTTCAAGATATCGATATGCCGCTGCGTGCGGACATGCCGGTATTTTTGCTGCTTGGGCGGGTCGACGGCTGGAAGGACATGATGACGGCTCCGGATAAAGCGCTGCTTATTTACGCCGTTCAAAATATCGCCGAAGAATATTTGGCGCCGTTCGTCCGCAGCTATTCCTATGTGTACGACCAAGCCAAAGTCGTCTGGTTCATCCAGCCCGGCGCGGATTCGCGAATGGCGCAGGAGGCCTCCGAGCCGGATTGGAAAAAGACGGCCACCTACTTAAGCGGCATGCTGGAGACAATCCAAGCGACATGCAAAAAGCTGCTGCAGCTTCCGGTATCGTTCATGCTGGGCAGCGAGCCCGTGGCGTGGAGCGGCGTTTTCGACCGTTTTCACAGTTTGAAGTACGGCTTCGTTTCCGGCATCGGATTATCGAGCGAAGTGATCTTAAGCGACACGGATATCAGACGGGGAGACGTAGGCGCGACTGGGGACAGCCGAAGCGATTATTTTCACCATGCCCGCGTCCAGCTGCTCGGCAAATGTCTGGAGAACAGCCACCGCGACGAATTTTACAATTTGTACCTCGATTTGACGGAGGTTTGGACCTGCGACAGCTTTCCGTACGAGCGGAAAAAGGAATTGTATCACGCGATGGCCGCCGTCTTTTTGGCCCATATCAACAAAAGCGAGGACATGCGCGTTTATTTGAACGCCGCTCATGATTTGACGCCATTGCTCGAGCTTCGCGATAAAACGTCGTGGCAGTTTTTGAAGCAATATTTTATGCAAACGGCGGATTGCCTGTTCGACTGGCATGCGGCGAAAGGCGAGCAGCTGCCCTCCGAGGTGGTGCAGAAGGCGCATCTTTTCATTGAAGCGCATATAGCTACGGACATTTCCTTGAATGCGATCGCGGATCACGTCGGGCTGAACCCGTCTTATTTTTCCCGGCTGTATAAGCAGATTACGGGAATCGGCATGTCGGATTACATCAACGATTACCGGAACTTGAGAGCGAAGGAGCTGCTTCTCGGCAGCGACATGAAGGTGAACGATATCGCCGCAGCTCTCGGGTACAACTCGGGACTTGCGTTCATCCGCTTCTTCAAAAAGCAAAACGAAACGACGCCGCAGGAGTTCAGGACGATGCGCTCGACGTAACCAGTTGTTCGGCGGGAAGCGGCGGTAGTTGTGGCTGTGCAATATCTGTACCCGTAAGGCTGTAGAAGGGCAGAAAAGTTGTACGGCATGCAACAATCTTCCCTCGTAAGGTCGTGTTATGGCAGAAAAGTTGTATGGCATGCAACAATCTTCCCTCGGAAGGTCGTGTTATGGCAGAAAAGTTGTACGGCATGCAACAATTTGCCCCCCGTAAGGCCGTGGTAGGGCAGAAAAGTAGTACGGCATGCAACAATCTGCCCTCGGAAGGCCGTGAACGGGCAGAAAAGTAGTACGGCATGCAACAATCTGCCCCCGGAAGGCCGTGCAAGGGCAGAAAAGTTGTACGGCATGCAACAATCTGCCCCCGGAAGGCCGTGCAAGGGCAGAAAAGTTGTACAGCATGCAACAAACTGCCCTCGGAAGGCCGTGGAAGGGCAAAAAGTTGTAAGCCGTGCAACAATCTGCCGCCGGAAGGCCATGCAAGGGCAGAAAAGTTGTAAGCATTGCAACAATCTGCCGCCGGAAGGCCATGCAAGGGCAGAAAAGTTGTACGGCATGCAACAATCCGCCCTCTGAAGGCTGTGCAAGGGCAGAAAAGTTGTACGGCATGCAACAAACTGCCCTCGGAAGGCTGTGCAAGGGCAGAAAAGTTGTACGGCATGCAACAATCTGCCCTCGGAAGGCCGTGAACGGGCAGAAAAGTTGTACGGCATGCAACAATCTGCCCCGGGAAGGCCGTGCAAGGGCAGAAAAGTTGTACGGCATGCAACAAATTGCCCTCGGAAGGCCGTGAACGGGCAGAAAAGTTGTACGGCATGCAACAAATTGCCCTCGGAAGGCCGTGAACTGGCAGAAAAGTTGTAAGCCGTGCAACAATCTTCCCCAATGTAAGCAGTAATCGACACCGATTGCCGCTGTTTTCGGCTTACCGGCTGTCCCGTCCTTCCTGTTATACGGTATAATGGGAAAAAGACCGGACTACCGGATCGGAACGGAGGCGATATGCGGTGAAACAGCTGCTTTCAGTTGAAGAGAGGGACGCGATTTTTCGGACATTGGCCGACGAGAAGCGGACATTCCTCGAGGAGCGGATGAAACGCGGAAGAAGAACGCAGTTTGCGCGGCAGATGGCCGAGCAAAAAGGCGCTGTCATTCCGGAAACCGCCTCTTACGAGGATATCGAAAGTTTATTGAACGATTGGATTTATATCGGCTATATCGACGCCGGGCATGTCAGCGAGGAATATAAGTGCGAATGCGGACGGGCGCTTCGATACCAGCACACGGTTCAAAATAAAGCGACCGCGGAAGTGAAACGGTTCGGCATCGATCATTTGGAGATGCATACGGGCATCGATGCGAAGACGGTGCAGGCGATTCTCAAGGGCTTTCAGGTCATCGATTACGAGTTGTCCGAAATATTGGGCAAAGTTAAGGAAGGCTGGAAGCTTTCGAATGCCGTCAGGGATATTCCGGCAGATCTTGAGCTACCCCCGGACATTGCCGAGCATATCAAGCTCGGACTGCCGCTGCTGGAACGGCAAACGGCCAAGCTCAAGGCGCTTGTCCGCGAACATCTTGACCGGTTGCCGCGACCGGCTCCAGGCGTTTCCGGAACGCGAAGCGGCGGCTGGGACGATTCGGCGCGCGAGCAGATCGGCCAGACAGGCTCAAGCGCTGTCGGGCGGCCTGAGCCTGTCTTATCGGGCGGGCATCCCGGCTTCGGCATGGAGCAGCTCGATCTGTTCGCGGACAGCAGCGATCAGCTGACGTTCGATCTGTTCGGCGAACCGCCGGCTGCTCCTAAGCCTTCGGCGGCTGCGGAGACGCCAGGCGTGCAGCGAGGCTTCACTGCCGACATATATGGCGAAGCGGCGCCGTCGTCTTCCGCCCAAACCGGCGACAAGCTTACCGAACGCCAGCAAGAGGCGGTAACCCGCTATTTGCGCGAAGGCGTACAGAGTGCAAGAATCATATGCGAGCTGCTGATCCGCAACGACGGGGCCATTGATCGCCGTTTTCTGACGCAGAAGCCCGTTATTTATCCTGCGGTCTGCCGCAAGATTGACGGAGAGACCGTATCTGGAGCGTACAAGCTGGTTTCCAAGGATGAGAACGACCGGGTATACGAGCGAGCCGGCGAGTAAAAGGCGGTTCATCGATTTGTCACTTGCTTGCCAACCCTACGAAGTGTACCCTATAAGGGAGCGGACTGGGTTTATCATCCAATCGTTGTAACCAATCTATGTATCGATCAAGCACTCTGAAGGAGGCTAACATTATGAAGAAGAAATTGGCTATGCTCGTATCGGCTGCGGCTTTGGCCGTTGCGCTTACCGCATGCGGCGGAGGAAGCAAGGAAGCGTCGCCGTCTCCATCGGCACCGGCAAGCGGATCGCCTGCGGCTACGACGACTGCGGCGAATGCGGAATCGATCTATAAGCAGAACTGCGTATCCTGTCACGGCGCGGATCTCGCCGGCAAAATGGGGCCGAACCTGCAAAAGGTCGGCGGCAAACTGGACAAGGATAAAATTGCGGCCAAAATCCAGAACGGCGGAGGCGGCATGCCGGCTTACAAAGGCAAGCTGAAGGACGATGAAATCCAGGCGCTGGGCGACTGGCTGGCAGCGAAGAAATAGTTTGCGCGTTATCAAAGAAAACCGGTCAGAAATGGCCGGTTTTTTTTAATTGTCAGGAAGTATATCCTCCGCTGATAGTTCCAATTCCCGGTAAACGCGCTCATCCCTTAGCGTATGCTTACGAAGTCGCTTTCTTCGAAGTCGTTTATCCTTGTGCATTTGAAGCGATTGAATGTTTTGGGGCTTCCGGTTCCGGGGAATATTTCGCAAAATTCCGGGTTGATTCCTGCTTAAGGATAGGCTACTCTTACATTATGAAAGAAAGATATTATGGTTATACCATTTTGCAGATAAAGCAATCGCATCTTAATATTTTGTAACCTATAGCAGGGAGTGGAGAGCGTGGAGCAAAAAGGAACGATCGTACTGGATTTGCGTCCCGTCGAGGGAAACCCGAGAAATAGCGAAGGCGCGTTTCTCGATTTATATGACGGGCGGCTTATGTTCGCCTACAGCAGATTTACCGGCGATTCGGCGGACGACATCGCGAAGGCATGCATCGCGGCCCGTTTCTCGTCCGACGGAGGAGATACTTGGAGCGGCGATTCCGTCATCGCTCAGCCCGAAGATCATGATGCGCTTAACATAATGAGCGTATCGCTGCTGCGGATGACGAACGGCGACATCGGCTTGTTTTACCTGCTTCGCTACGGCTTCCAGGATATGCGGCTTCATCTGCGGCGTTCCTCCGACGAAGGCTTGACCTGGGGCGAGCCGGTATGCTGCGTGCCGGCTGCAGGATACTACGTGACGAACAACGACAGGGTCGTCCGGTTGTCGTCCGGAAGACTTGTCGTCCCTGCCGGCTTTCACCGCATGAAGACGAGCGATAGCGAGTGGGGCAAGTTTGACGGCAGAGCGGTCACGTTTTTCTTCTTGTCCGACGACGACGGCGCGACTTGGCGCGAGGCCCGCAACTTCTGCTCGATCGGATCGCCGCATTCGCAGAGCGACATGCAGGAGCCGGGCGTCATCGAGCTTGCGAACGGAACGCTTTGGGGATGGGCGCGAACCGACCTCGGCTGCCAGTACGAGACGTTCTCCAGTGACGGAGGGGAATCGTGGAGCACCCCTGCGCCGTCTGCGTTCACATCGCCATGCTCGCCGTTATCGATGAAGCGCAATCCGCTTAACGGCGATTTGCTCGCGATTTGGAACCCGATTCCGGCATACAATACGCGCAAGATCGAGAAGCACAGCTGGGGCCGGACGCCGCTGATCGGGGCGGTCAGCAAGGACGACGGCAGGACATGGTGCGGCCACTTCGCCGTCGAACGGGAAGAAGACGGCAACGGCTGCTGCTATACGGCTATTCATTTTACAGGCGAGGCGGTGCTTCTTGCTTACTGCGCAGGGGAAGAGGAAGACGGCATTTGTCTTTCGAGGCTGAAGGTTCGCAAAATCGCATTATCCGAGCTGCAAGCTTGATGCGACCTGAGGCAGGAGAGTCTTTTCCGTACTTATACGTTGTAAATAAATAAGCGCCGAGCATTCGACACGATCCGTCGGGTGCTCTTTTTTGACCCATTTTTATCCAGTGGAGGTAATTATGTTCAAGTATGCACAGCGCATTTGAAATGATAAAATAAAGTCGCATTGCTCTTCTAATGAAAGCGTTTTATATCGACTGCTCCCAAGCGATTGAACGATGAACGGCTATCGTCTAACCGGGGTTATCCCTGGAAACGTATTATCGTGCAGGAATGGCTCGAGGGGGAATAACGAAATAATAGGTAGATCAAAGCGGACTTATATGGATTTTGTGGAGGTTGTCTCGAACGTATGAAGAAACGTGCTTGGGTCCGTTACGGCATGGCCCTGTTATTGGTGACGGCATTATTCGGTTATTATGACCGTTTGTTTACAGCAGCCGGCGAATCCGGCGAACCAAAGGTCGTTTTGATGCGCTTGGAGGATATCGGGCCGGGCGGACAATACGAATCTCCCGAGCAGTTGGG
Organism: Paenibacillus contaminans; assembly: GCF_003285015.1. GTDB lineage: Bacteria > Bacillota > Bacilli > Paenibacillales > NBRC-103111 > Paenibacillus_V > Paenibacillus_V contaminans. Next base: position 210,463 of record NZ_QMFB01000008.1, read on the forward strand.
AAAGCTGCGAACCGTGCTGGAATACTTGAGCGGGAACAATGTGCGCTATCAGATAGGCGTCATTCCGCGCTGGCTTAATTTTATGCCGGATCAGTCGGTGTACGACCGCTCGCTTGACAGCCAGGACAATCCTTATATCCGCTCCTTTACGAACGTACTGAAAAATGCCGAACGCAGCGGCGCGGTCATCGGCATGCACGGTTATACGCATCAGTTCGGCCAAACGAGACGCGATGACGGGCATCACGAATCGGGGATCGGCAATGAATTCGATGTGGCGGGAATACCGGAAACGAGCCTGCCCGCCTTTGCCGAGGGACGTTTGGAAGCCGGGGTTCGAATCCTGCAAGCCGCTGGGATTACGCCGAAGTTTTGGGAAGTGCCGCATTATCACTCGGCAGCTGCGCAGGATGACGTGTTCCGCTCTTTTTTCGGCATCGTTTACGAGAACGAAAGAAGCATGCCTAGTCAGAAAAACGTTTTTTACCATAACGTCCGCAATAAGGGAGCGGGTTCCGCAACGTTAGGGGCGGTATATGTGCCGACTCCGTTTTCCTACATTCCGTACAATAAAGACGAGAAGCTGATTCTGAATCAGCTCGGCAAAAGGCAGCGTTTGGCTTCGTTTTTCTATCATCCTTTTCTGGAATTCAGTCATTTGCAGCCTGTGCTCGACAATGATGGAAATCCCGTACTGCGGGACGGGCTGCCGGAATTCGCCTACGCATCAAACGGCAAGTCGATCCTGCAAAAGCTGATCGCCGGCGTACGCGATAAAGGTTATTCGTTTTATTCGCTGCAGGATTTTGTGCCCTTTACGCCTGAGTATAGCGTCCGGTTCGACGCTAACGAAACGTTCGTTCGGCTAGGCGACGCGAACGGTGACGGGGTAACCGATATCGTCGTGCGCGATTCCGCGAAAGGCGGTTTTAATGTGATCCGGGGCAGCTATAGCGGATTGCGGAACTTCCCTAGGCAAGCCGGGGAAAAGTGGCTGGACGCTTCCTTCGATGCAGGAGATAAAGCAGCGATGTTCGACTACGACAACGACGGCAAGAGCGATTTATGGCTGCTGCGGACTTCCGGCAAGGTCGAGGCATACCGCTCGAACGGCACGGCTTTCGTATTGGACCGCACCTGGAAAACAGCGGCGGCGTTCGACTGGCAGGATATATATCCGCTGAGGCAAGCTGACGGAAGCTGGGTCATCGCAGGTACATCCAAGGAAAAAAGCGAGCTGCAAGGGTTTTACTTGAAAAGCGGCGAGCTTAAGCCGACGGTGCCGATGAAGGTGCGGTCCGTATCTGACAAAAGATGGCTGATCAGCAGAGCAGGCGGAACAGGCACCGCAGAGCATCTTTGGATTCCGAAGCTTGCTTCGAACAGCTGCATCGATCTGTTGTTCGATCCGGCAACGCTGCAGTGGAAAGCGAGCCGGTTCCGGCTCGACGCTCCGGAAGCCGACGGCGAGCTGCGCTTGGGCGATTTCAACGGAGACGGCAAAGAGGATCTGTTGTTCTGGGACGGCGGCGAGATGACGGCGACCGTCATGTTAAAGGGCGAAGACGGCAAATACCGCAAGACGCCGCGGTTCGGTCCTTGGGGAGAACCGGGAGCCGGGCTGATCGTCCGCGACTTCGACGGCAACGGCAAAAGCGATCTGGGCCTGCTCGGCGGGAAAAGCGGCGTATTGGATGTCGCGCTGTCATTTCAGACGAAAGAGCTGCCGTAAGGCAGCGGGACAATCGCGGCGCCATTTTATGCGGTAAAGTCTTACGTTGTTATTGTTTCGCTAATATAAAGAAATTAATAAGTTTCTCGTTCCCGGGTACCCGCTGCTTTCGATTTATGCTAAGTTCGGAGCATGGAGGGGGACGTTATGCTTCATATTATGATCGCAAGTAGCGAAATGTCGGTACGGGAAGCGGTTGGACAGATGGCGAGGGCATTCGGACATGCAATTGTAGGAGAAGCGGAGGACGCAGAAAACGCGCGCATGGAAATCGATAAGGGCTGGCCTGCCGTTCTCATAACCGATACGGGATCAAGCAATTTGGACGGAATGTCGCTGCTTCGGCATATCGACGAGCAAAACTTACCGATTGCCGCGATAGCCGTCGGCGATTGTTCGGATCCCGAGCTCATACGGCAAGCGATGCGGCACGGTGCTGTCGACTTTTTGCCGAAGCCGATAAACGGAAATGAACTGGCTTATGCGCTTCGGCTCGCAGCCAGGCGGCTTGAATATGTGCGAAGCTCCATGAGACTGTTTCAGCGAGTGGAGAAGTTTTTTGCCGATTTGAATGGCAGGAGTCCGGCCGACATCATGCGGGAGCAGGCGGACATCGTTCGTGCGATGCGCGATCCGCAGGAAGGAAGGCGAGGAGCCGGACTTGGCATGCTGCGCATGTTTGCTCGGAAATGGCACGAATGGTTCGAGCGGAACGGCTATCCGTACGAACCATGCTTCAGGCGTCGTTCGGATGAAGGCGTCGATGCCTATTTTCAGAGATTGGCGGAGCTTTGGATTGCCCGTTCGGCAGCGCTTGCCGACAATAACGGAAAGCTTGTCATCAAGATGGCTTGCGGCTACATACAAGAGAATTACGGAAAATCGTTCACGCTGACTGAAATCAGCGAACGCTTCGGGATGAGCGTATCGTATTTTAGCGCCCAGTTTAAACGGACGACCGGTTATTCGTTTATCGAATATGTGAATTCGGTAAGGATTCGAAAGGCGAAGGAGCTTCTGCTGCGGCCGAATGTGATGATTTATGAAGTCGCTCATGAGGTCGGGTTTGCGACAGTGCAATATTTTAACAAGTCGTTTAAAAGCGCCGTCCGCATGACGCCCAACGAGTTTCGTAAAAAGCTCGGCGTGTACTGAATGTTCCTCTTTATAGGGTATCGGCTCGGGTTTTCAGGCCGTACAGTTTTAAAACGCGCACTTCCCTGCTTAAAGGGAGGCAGCGCGTTTTTTTGCAAATCCCAAGACGCTGATAGACCTTTATACCGGGGATTATTATAAGATTTCGTTAAGAAGAAGATCGGCGAATAAAAAGTAATATCGTTCCATTACTTGGACTCTATCCGTTTGTATACTGGACATGTTGCAGGTGGCGGATGCCGGTATTTCGCTTTTTACGGGCATCCCGCACACGCATATTCCAGGCAGGAGGCTAAGAAACGAAAATGAAACGAACACAGCGCAGGTTGGCCTTATTTTTTTCATTATTGATGATCTTTACGATCGCGGCTCCCCTCGGCGGTGCTTCGACTGCCGGCGCACAGCCTGCATTCGGGCAAGTGTTGGACGAGCGCAAGATGGAGATCGGGCCGGGTGCGAACTATTCCTGGTACGATATGAAGCTGTCGCAGGGCTTGGAGAAGGTGCACGTACTCGAATTCGATCCGCAAAATACGTCGCTCGATTTGCAGCCCGGCAAAACGGACGGCAAGGTTTACGGTATGACAGGCGTTACGAAGATGGCGGACGATGCCGATAAAGAAGGCAATCGGGTTATTGCCGCGATCAACGGCGACTTTTACGATATGTCGACGGGCGTGCCTTTAGGCTTGTTTATGGGGGACGGCGAAATTTTGACGAGTCCTCCTGCGCCGACGGATTGGCTTGCTTTCGGCTTGAAAAATGACGGCACGACCGTTTACGGGTTAAGCCCGGTTTTGCAAAGAACGCTTACGATCGGCGCGAAAACGTTGAATATATCGCACATCAACCGGATGCGTGAAAATTCGGAAGCGTTGATGCTGTATACATCGTCTTTCCATACGTCGACGATGACGAACGACTTGGGCGATGAGGTGGTGCTTGACGTCCTGGAAGGCGAAGTGAAGAGCGGGCAAACGATGAAGCTGAAGGTTTCCGCCATTCATAAGGATAAAGGGAACACGACGCTCGCGCCAGGTCAAGTCGTCCTGTCCGCATCCGGGAAGTACCGTGCGGAGCTGGCCGGTCTTCAGATCGGCGACGAGCTGTCGGCCAAATTTGAGCTGGAAGACAAATGGAAGGACGTCAAAATGGCGATCGGCGGCGTCTTCATGCTCGTCAAAGACGGCGTTGCGCAAACGCATGAAGACAAAGCGTTGTATCCGCGGGTCGGGATCGGCACGAAAGCCGACGGGTCGGTCGTCATGATCGAAATCGACGGCAGAGCGCCGGGCTTCAGCGAGGGCGTTTCGTACGACGATCTCGGCAAAATCATGAAGGAAATGGGCGTCGTCAATGCGCTTTGCTTGGACGGCGGCGGCTCCGCAACCTTCGTGGCGAAGCTTCCCGGCGAGGTTAAGCGGAAAGTGCTGAACCGGCCTTCGGACGGAAGCGAGCGCAAAACGGCCAATGGTATGCTGCTGGTCAATAAATCGCCTGAAGGTCCGGCATCGAAGCTTGTCGTTCAGCCGAATATGGAACGCGTTCTTGCCGGATCTTCCATAGCGCTCCAAACGGCTGCAGTCGATGCGAACGGGCACCCGGCTGTTTTCGAAGGAACGCCGAATTGGGCGGTTGCCCCTGCTCTGGGGACGATTGAGCCGTCCGGCAAGTTTACGGCAGGCACTACGGCTGGAACCGCCGATATTACCGTTACGGCTAACGGCTTGACGGGAAACGGCAAAGTCGAAGTCGTCGATGCGCTTACGGAGCTGAAGTTTCCGGATAAGGTGAAAACCTTTGCGGTCGGGGAGAAGGTAAAGCTTTCGGTAGCGGCATTGCGTGACGGCCAAGTCGTTGTGGCGGACAATGGCAAATTCGGCTGGCGCGTCGAAGGGCCGATCGGCTCGATCGATGCGAACGGCGAGTTTACCGCGACCGGCGAAACGGAAAAGAGCGGTAAAATTTACGTGACGCATAACAACGTCGAGACGTCGATGGACGTCAACATCGGACTTCCTCCGGTAGTCTTGGAAGATTTCGAAAACGGCGTAGGCAATTACAAGCCGAGCGACGGAGCGAGATTCCAATCCGTCAAAGTCAGCGAAGAAACGAACGAGGATTTTGTCCGTTTCGGCAATAAGGCCGCTAAGCTGGAGTACGATTTCCGGGAAACGATCGGCACGTCAGGCGCCTATATTACGGCACAGGACTTATCCACGAATATCCAAATTCCAGGGTACCCGGAAAAAATAAGCGTCTGGGTTTACGGAGACGGCAAAAAGCACTGGCTTCGCGGACAAATCCGCGACGGTAACGGAGCCGCGGTCGGGATCGACTTCGTCGACCAGACCGTGGGCGTAGACTTCACCGGCTGGCGTTACTTGGAGGCCGTCGTGCCGCAAGGCAGACCGCTCCCGCTGCGTATGGACCAGCCGATCCGGTATATGGAAACGAAGAACGACAACAAGACGGACGGCGTTCTTTATATCGATCAGCTCCGGGCGGTCTACGGGCCGGTTGACGACGACATGGATGCGCCGATTCTCAAAGAGTTCACCCCTGCCGAAGGCAGTACGGTTCATACGAGCACGCCGAAAATTCAGGCGATCGGCGAGGATTTCGGGTACGATCCCGCCGTCCATCCGGGAACTACGCTGATCGATCCGGACAAAATCCGGCTTTATGTCGACGGCGTAATCGTGCAGCATACGCTTTACCCGCCGAAAGGACAGATTCACTATACGCCGAACGTGCCGCTGGCGGACGGCGTACATCAGGCGAAGCTCAAAATCAGAGACTTGTCCGGCAACCGGACGGAAAAGGAATGGACATTTACGGTCGATACGGGATCTTCGAAAATCGTATACGAGAGCCCGAATGAAGTGTATGCCGGCAACACGTATTCGCTTGATCTGAAGGCGGTAAAAGCGTCCGCCATTCGTGACGGGCATATCGAGTTCGGCTTCGATCCTTCGAAGGTGGAGGCGCTGCAAGTCGTAAAAGGCGGCAAGCTTGCTGAAAATCAGCTGTCTTCCGTTATCGATCCGGTATCGGGAACGGTTCGCGTTCAGTTCAGCAATCTCTATCAAGCCGGCTTAACCGATCAGGATATCATGGGGCAGATCCGTTTCAGCGTCAAATCGGATGCTGCCGGCGAGTTGAGCACCGCATTCAAAAACGGTTCGATTACGTTTACGGATAAGGGCGATACGCAATTCGGCTTTTACGGATTGCCCGCAGTCGCTGCGGTTAAAAACCATCTGAAGCTGACCTGGGACGAGTTTGGCATCGTAGAGGGAATGAAAACGACCTTTAAGGTTACGGACGAAAACGGCGCGTCTGTCGAAGGCGTGACCGTTCAGTACGCCGATGGAACGACAGTGGGATTGACGAATGCAGACGGGGTGCTGCAAACAAGCGCGCTTACCGCGGAGGTGAATGAGACCCCGTATCTGCTTCAGGCGGTAAAAGGAACCATGTACAGCGCGATCGAGAAATTTAAAGTATCGAAGCTGGCGGGAAGTCCGGTACCTAACAATGTCAGTGTCACGATGGGGGCGGATCCGACGGTATCCCGCGCATTTACATGGCATACGAATCCGGGGACGGAAGGAACCGTAGTCGAGGTAGTCAAAGCATCCGAGTTCGCCGATTTCAGCCAGCCGAACGTGATGAAATTTACCGGCGGCAGCTATATGTTCAACACATTCGATATCGGAACGGTCAGAGTCCACAAGTCGGTTGCGGAAGGTCTCGAGCCGGGAACGCATTACGTGTACCGCGTCGGCGACGGCGCCGGCAATTACAGTCCACAAGGCTTCTTCCAAACGGCTGCGGCAACGGGAGAGCGTACCAAGTTCATTTTCCTGGGCGATTCCCAGGCGACGAAGGAAGCTGATTTTAAGCTCTGGGGCGATATTTTGAAGAAAGCGATGGCCGATAACCCTGATGCCGAGTTTGTCGTGCAGGGCGGCGATCTTGTGGAAGACGGCTTCAGGGAGAACGAATGGAATATGTGGTTCAATGCCGCTCAAGGAGAGCTGATGAAAACGACGGTCGTACCCGTAGTCGGCAACCACGAAGTGACGGGGACAAGGAAAAACGAGGATTTTCTGGCGCACTTCAATCATCCTCAGAACGGCATCGACAGCTTGAAAGGAACGAATTTCTCATTCGATTATAAGGATGCGCATTTTGTTGTCCTAAACAGTGAATACGACTTCGAGCTGCAGAAGGAGTGGCTGCGTAACGATTTGGCCAATACGGACAAGAAGTGGAAGCTGGTCGCGTTCCATCGCGGTCCTTACGGAAGCATGTATGATTCCGAGCATATCCGGAACGTCTGGACACCGATTTTCGACGAGTTTAACGTCGATCTTGTCATGAACGGTCACGATCATATTTATTTGCGCACATACCCGATGAAAGGCAATGAAGTCGTCGGCGAAGGCGAAGGCACGACTTATATTGTCGGGGGCTCGAGCGGACCGAAATTTTATCAGGTTGTCGAGCGGAGCTGGCAAAAAGTAACCGACGGCGAAAAAGTGCAAATGTATGTCGCCGCGGAAATCGACGGAGACGAAATGAGATTCGTCGTGAAAACGATCAACGATCGGATTGTGGATCAGTTTAAGCTCATGAAGTTTCCTCCTGAAGCCGTGACGATCGATAAGCCGAGCGTCAGCTTAACGGTCGGGGAAAGCGAAAAGCTGAATGCGACGGTAAAGCCGGACAATGCTTTTAACAAGAGCGTGACATGGTCGGTATATGACGCTTCGTCGGAAGGGGTAGTAACCGTCGGCGAAGACGGCATCGTAACGGCACATAAGGTGGGGAAGGCAATCGTTCGCGCGCAATCCGTGATCGAATCGGTATATGCCGACAGCGTCATTACGGTAGACAAGCTTTCCGAAGTGAAGGTCGACGAAGTCCGTCTCGATCGGACATCCGGACAGCTGAAAGCAGGCGAGACGCTTCAATTGAAGGCAGAGGTGCTGCCGGATCATGTTAGCGACCGAACGGTCATCTGGTCCGTATACGGAGAGCATTCATCGAAGGTGGCGAAAGTGTCGGAAACGGGAATGGTTGAGGCTCTTATGCCGGGAACCGCGACGATCCGCGCATATAGCAAGTACGATTTGACCAAGTATGCGGACTTTACGCTAACCGTAGTGGAGGATACGCCGGCTGAGCCGAAAGTAGCGGAAGTCAGGCTCGGCAAAACGGAGGCTGAATTGAAGGCTGGAGAAACGCTCCAGTTGACGGCAACCGTGCTTCCGGAAAATGTAACGAACAAATCGGTTACCTGGTCGGTTATCGATACGGGATCGAAAGGCGTGGCGGAAGTTTCGAATGCGGGTTTCGTACGGGCGCTGAAGCAGGGAATCGCTACGATACGGGCAACCAGCATGGCGGATGCTACCAAATTTGCGGATATTATTATAACGGTAAAAGAAACGGTTAAGCCGACCGATCCTGAAGAACCTGCCGGATCGGGCGACCATGACGGCGGTACGGCCCAGCCTCCGGAACCGACGGATAAACCTGAAGCTCCAAAAGTGGAAAAAGGAAAAGTGACGGTAACCGTCAAGCCGGATGCTTCGAGCTCGACCGTAAAAGCGGAGATCGGCGAAGAAGCGCTTGAAGAAGCATTAAAGGACATTGCTGCCGACGCTAGCGGCATGAAGAAGGTCAAAATCGAAGTTAAAGGCGATTCGGCCGCGAAGCAGCTTGAAATTTCGCTGCCTGTGCAGGCCTTGACGAAGAACGGCTTGGATACCAAAATCGAAATCGTCTCCGCGCATGCGGTTGTGATTTTGCCTTCGAATATGCTCCAGGATGCGGCTGCGAAATCCGCCAAAACGGTAAGCCTGGTAATCGGGGCTGCTGACAAAGAAGGATTGCCGCAGCAAGTACGTCAGCAGATCGGTGATCGTCCGGTTATCGATCTGGATATTAAGGTGAATGGCAACGTGCATGAATGGAGCAATCCGGATGCGCCGGTTCAAGTAGCCATTCCTTACGAGCCGTCGGCGGAAGAGATGAATAACCCGCACGCCATCGTCATTTGGTACGTCGACGGAGCGGGAAAAGCCGTTGCCGTACCGAACGGAAAATACGATAAGGCGACGGGAACGGTAACGTTTTCAGTCAAGCATTTCAGCCGATTTGCCGTAGCGTTCGCGAATAAAACGTTCGCCGATATCGGAAGCCATGCATGGGCGAAAGCTTCGATTGAAGCTTTGGCGGCGAGGGATATCATCCAAGGCACGGATGTGAACACATACGCTCCAGAAGCGAACATTACGAGAGCGGATTTCGTTACGCTTTTGGTCAGGACGCTTGAGCTGAAGACAGCGTTCAAAGGGAATTTCGAAGATGTTAAGGCCGGCGACTACTACTACGATGCGGTTGGGATCGCCAAGCAGCTTGGCGTTATACAAGGCGTAGGAGACGATGCATTCAATCCGAAGCATGCGATCACGCGCCAAGAACTGTTTACGATTGCGGCTAGAGCTTTAAGCCAAATGAATGAGCTCCAAACGAATGGAGATGCCGGAAGGCTGAGCGGTTTCGCGGACAGCGGAATAGTCGCCGCATATGCGGCCGGCAGCATCGCCGCTTTGGTCGAGCTAGGCTTGATCGAAGGCGACGCAGGCATGCTGAATCCCGAAGGCCTTGCGACAAGAGCGGAAGTCGCTGTCTTTATGGACAGGTTGTTAAACAGGATTCATCCATAATCATTGCCGGACAAGGGGCTGTTCCAATGGAGCAGCCCCTTAGGCATGATGCGAAGCGGCCGCACAAAGCCTTTTAACCCGCAGTTTTTACTCTTCGCGATTCCGTCCATTTCGTTCCTTTGTGAAACAATTGAGCGGCTAAAGCCGTCAGAAGGAGTGCAAGTCTTAACCTTTTGCATTTTGTTGCAACCGCTACTATCCTGAGGCGGAGGAATTTGGCATAATAGGGAATGACGCGCCTTGCGTTGTACGCGGCAACACCAAAAAATATACCGATCATATACGGGATCATTGAGAGGGAAACGTGACAATGACATTCGGCAAACGGATTTTACTCTCGGCTTTGCTGACTTCTGCTCTGGCATTCGGCTCGGGGACGGGGGCGGGCGTACCGGGGGCCAAGTATGCGGCGGCTGCGGAAGCTGCGGCAAATATGGTGCAAAACGCCGGCTTCGAGGAAGGAGCGGCGGATGTTTCGACTCCGCAGGGCTGGGAGCAGGATGTTTGGGACAAAGGAACGGAAGTAACGAAATTTCGCATGGACGCCGAACAGGGCCGGACCGGGACTCGTTCCGCCGTAATCGAGAACGTCAGGCCGAACGATGCCAAGCTTGTGCAGAAGCTTGCCGTAAAGCCCGATACGAAATACAAGCTGTCCGCCTGGACGAAGGTATCGCAAGCGGGCGCTTCAGCCAAAGGCGCTAACGTCTCGGTATTAGGCATTCTCGATACGTCCGCCGACGTGAAGGACACGAACGGCGCGTGGCAGCAGCTGACCTTGTACGGCAAAACCGGCCCTAAGCAGACGGAGCTGCAGGTTGCGGTCAGGCTCGGGGGCTACGGAAGCTTGAATACCGGCACCGCATGGTTCGACGATATTTCGCTGGAGGAAGTTCGCAGCGTGCCGTCAGGCTTCAAAGCCGTCTCGTTCGAGCCGCAAGAGGTCGCCGTTTCGCAAACGGGACCGAACGACCATGTTTCCGTATCGCTGACGCCGATCATCTTGTTCTCCATCTTGTTTACGGTCTTATTCGGCTTCGTTTATATTTATCTGATCAGACGCAAAGGCTTCGAAACGCTTTCGCCGAACCGTATTCACGGCATCGTGCTGGTTTCGCTCGCAGCGGCTTTCATAATCCGTCTGCTGATCGCGCCGACCACGACCGGGTATGCGACGGATACGATGACGTTCCGCGCTTGGGCGGACAGGCTTGCGGACGTCGGCATCATGCATTTTTATACCGGGGATCAGTTTTCCGATTATCCGCCCGGTTATATGTACGTGCTTTACTTAATCGGGACGATCCGGCAAGCTTTCGGCTTCGGCTTCGACGCGCCGGCATATTTGCTGCTCATCAAGCTGCCGGCAATTTTTGCGGATATCGTATCCGCTTATATGCTGTACCGGATCGCGCGCGGCCGCTTATCCGCAGGAATAGGCTTCGGCTTGGCGCTCCTCTATGCGTTCGCTCCGGCCGTCGGGGTCAATTCCGCCGTGTGGGGGCAGGTCGATTCCTTCTTTGCGATGTTCCTCTTGATGACCATCAAAGATATATTCGACAAGCGTTATGAGCGGGCATCGATTTTGTTCGCTTTAGCCGTCCTGGTCAAGCCGCAGGCGCTTATCTTTACGCCGGTGCTGCTGTTCGGCTGGTACGAGCTGCGTCATTCGGTCGTTAAAATCATTCGCAGCGCGCTGCTATCGCTCGTGACGTTCGTGCTGCTGGCGCTGCCGTTCGCAATCAATATGCCGGCAAGCTGGATATTCAAGCTGTACGGCGAAACGCTAAGCTCTTATCCGTATGCGACGCTGAACGCGTTTAATTTATTCGCGTTGACGGGCGGCAACTGGGTCGATCAAGACGTCAAGCTGCTGTTCCTGCCTTACCAAACCTGGGGCTACTTCGCGATCGCCGTGGCGCTTGCGGTTACGCTGTACGTTACGTACCGCGGACGCGCGCTGGAGAAGGACCGTTCCGTTCTGTTCGCCGGAGCGCTGCTTCTGATCGTTACGATGTTCGTGCTCGGTGTCCGCATGCATGAGCGCTATATGTTCCCCGTGCTGATTTTGCTGCCGGCGGTTTATGCGTTCACGCGGGATCGCCGTATGCTGCAGCTGTTTCTTGGCTTCGGGCTTACCCACTTCGTCAATGTGGCGTACGTGCTGGAAGCGAGCATGCAGAAGCAAACCGCGATCGATAAGCTGAACGGGATTTTGATGATCAGCTCGCTCGCGAACGTGCTGCTTTATGCTTATCTGATTTACGTCTGCATCGACATTTATGTCAAGGGCCGCATTCGCATCGTCCAGCCGCTGCAGCTGGTGCCGGCGGAGGACGGCTGGGCGGCCAAAGCGGCAGGCGATCTGCAATTGAGCGAAACGGGCAAAGGACGCGCCTTGGCTGCCGGACAACGCAAGCGCAAAGGCGAGAAGAAGAAGTCCGGTCCGCTGCCTGCAAGCGTCGGCGGCGAAAGCGCGGCAGGGCTCGAGGATCGCGGAGCCGCAGCGGATGAAGGAAGCCGAACCGGCGGCGATATCCGCTTATCCCGCAAAGACGGGCTCTGGATGGGCGTTATTACGCTCATTTATGCGATAGTCGCGTTCGTCAATCTCGGCTCGGCTACTGCGCCCGCCACGGCATGGAAGACCGATAAGAGCGGCCAGACGATCGTCTTCGATTTCGGCGCGCCAAAGTCGATCGAGCGCGTCAATCTGTATACGGGCATCGGCGACGGCAAGCTGAAGGTGGAATTTGCACCTTCGCTTAACGCTTGGCCCGAAAAGGGAGCGCAAACGGCGGAAATCAGCTACGTCAAGGTATTTGCCTGGACTAGCCTGCAAATCCGCCAGGAAGCGCGTTATGCCAAGCTGACCGTCGAGACCTCCGGGCTCGAGCTGTATGAGCTGGCTTTCTTCGAAAAGGACGGTCAAGCGGCATTGCCGTTTACGATTGTCAATCAAGGGGAAGCGGCTGACGAAAATGCGTTAAAAGGGTTCGACGAGCAGGAAAAGGTGAAATACAAGCCGTCTTATCTCGACGGCACGTATTTTGACGAGATTTATCACGCGCGTACCGCATTCGAGCATTTGCACGGTCTGCAAACGTACGAGAACACGCATCCGCCGCTCGGCAAGCTGCTCATTTCGGTCGGCATTTGGCTGTTCGGGATGAACCCGTTCGGCTGGCGGATCGTCGGAACGGTCATCGGCATCGCGATGCTGCCGCTTATGTATGCATTCGCGAAGCGGATATTCCGGCGCACGCCTTATGCGATAATCGCGACGACGCTGCTGGCAGCCGATTTTATGCATTTTGCGCAAACGAGAATTGCCACGATCGACGTGTACGGCGTCTTTTTCATCATGCTGATGTATTATTTCATGTACCGGTATTTCACGTTGAATTTTTACCGCGTTCCGTTCCGTAAAACGCTGGTGCCGCTGTTCTGGGCGGGATTGTTTTTCGGGATCGGAGCGGCATCCAAATGGATCGTCATCTATGGCGGCGCAGGACTGGCTTTCTTGCTGTTTCTGTCCCTGTACGAAAGGTATCGGGAATACGAGGCGGCCAAAGGGGCGCTTGCTGCGGCTAAAGGCCAAGGCGCTGCAAACGGGGAATCGATGCTGGAGCAGTGCCGCGAGATGGTCAAGCAGTTCCCGCGCCGCACGATAGCGACGCTTGGCTGGTGCTGTCTGTTTTTCGGCGCGATCCCTATCGTCATCTATGCGCTGTCTTTCATCCCGTGGCTGACGGGCGACGGCGGACATTATACGCTTAAAGGGCTGATCGACGCGCAGAAGAGCATGTTCGATTACCACAGCAAGCTGGTTGCGACGCATTCGTTCGGCTCTCCTTGGTGGGAATGGCCGGTTATCGTCAAGCCGATCTGGTACTTCGGCGGTCAGGCTTTGCTGCCAGAAGGCATGGTATCCAGTATCGTTTCGATGGGCAACCCGGCTGTCTGGTGGGTTGGGCTGCTGGCCGTGCCGGTTACGATTTGGCTCGTCTCGCGCAGCCGCGACAAAGGGATGATCGTCGTGCTCGTCGCATACTTCTCCCAGTATGTTCCGTGGATGCTCGTAACGCGGCTGACGTTCATTTACCATTATTTTGCGATGGTGCCTTTCATGATCTTGTGCATCACGTACGGATTGAAGACGCTGATCGAGCGTAAGCCGGGCTGGAAAAAGGCAGCATATGCGTACGTAGGCGTCTCGATCGCACTGTTCGTCCTGTTTTACCCGATTTTATCGGGAATGATCGTCAGCAAGTCGTACGTCATGTATGTGCTTCGCTGGTTCCCTACATGGTTTTTCTACAGCTGACCGCCGGAAAAGGCGCAGCTGCAAGGCCGCTCCCGCGCTGCTGCGCGAGGGGCGGTTATATTTCAACGGTAAACGCGCACGTCCCAAAGTACGGCGGAGCCGTTTATTCTTGAATGTCAGAAAGGTTATCCTCGGCGGATTGTTCCATTTCCCGGTAAACGCGATTTGTCCTTAGCTTATGCTTACGAAGTCGCTTTCTTCGAAAGCGTTTAGGACGGCGAAGTCGTTTATCCTTGTTTCGTCCGGAGAACGACTCTATGAGCCCGTCCTAATATTTATACAAAAAAAGCTTCCAGACCGCTCCTAGGGCGGTAAGGAAGCTTTTTTGCTCGCCTGAATTCGAGACCTGCTGCCATCGAAACAGCTCCGCAGGCTGTAGTCCGAATCTGCCGACTTGGAGCAGGGCATCAAGCTTCCCCCTGCGCTCTAGTCCGAATTGGCCTGCTTGGAGCAAGGATTTTCCGGCCTGCAGTGCCGAATAGCCGCTGCAAGCGGGCATTTTCGGACTCCATGCGAGGAAAAGAAGCCGGACTCGATTCCAAGCGGGCAAATTCGGACTCCAGTATATGCAAGCGACGAGCGGGGAAGGGACCATTGAGACAGTACCCTTATGCATGTTATGGAGCCTAATCTACGAAGCTTCGTTTTCGGGTTTGCCGGGAGGCGCATGAAACTGAAGGGCGCCCCAAAGGTTTCCTTCCGGATCATAAAATTTAAGGACCCAGCCAAATCCGTCATTCTGGTACAGTTGGATCCGCGTATCGTGTTTTACGAGCGTTTCATGAAGCTCGTGAATTCTGGCCGTTCGGTACAACAGCACCGGAAAGTCGGTACCGTTCACCGTATAGTGCGCATATGTCGAATCGTCTTGCGTCTGCCATAACATCAGAAGAGGCCCTTCCGGCAAAGTAAGGAAGGCGATTCGGTCGCCGTCGCGGCTGCTCAATCGAAAGCCCAAAAACTCGGTATACCATGAGATGGCCCGGTCCATCTGACGAACCGGAATTTGCATGTGTTCAAGGGAAGTAAGCAAGACGATTCTCCTCGCATCGTTTTTTGGTATCCTCTAAGAAATAAATCCCCGTATACATCGCTGCCGGCAGGATAACAATTATGTATATTTTACCAAAGACATTGGGGTGCTGCATGTCATTTTTTATCAATTTCGCGGCGGTAAGAATTTTGCTTGGAAAACTGCATGCTCCGCGTTTATCCGCCGTTTGCTCTGGAGCATCGTTTCCGATAAGATTAGGTGAGGTCACCCGAAACAAAGGGACCGATCGAGACCAAACGCAAACGGGGCGTTAATCACATGACCAAGTCGCAGGGACTGCTGCAGTTTATCAAATTCAACCTTGTAGGGCTGCTCAATACAGGGATCGATATGGCCGTTTTTTTTGCGCTGACCGGCGTCGGCCTGGGATACGTACCGGCTCAAGTGTTGTCATTTATGAGCGGGATGCTGAACAGTTATTTGTGGAACCGGAATTGGACGTTCCGCCCTGCCGCCGCGGAGGCGGGCAGCCGGCCGAAATCGGAGCGGAAGCAAATCGTCAGATTCGTCGTCCTGAACGGCGTGACGCTGCTGCTGTCGATCGTACTGCTGTACGTATTCGTCTCGGTAATGGGACTATCCGAAGCATTAGGAAAGGTTGTTGCTACGGTGTGCACGCTTGCCGTGAGCTTTGCGGGAAGCCGGTTTTGGGTTTTTCATTCGCAAAAGCCGGCTGCTTAAGCGGTTTTGTGAATTCTGCTAACGAGTCAGTCATAAGCTTAAGCGATTGAACAGGCAGGTGGAACGTGCTCAAAAATTTAATTGCAAATATGGCCTTGCTCACAGCGTATTTGTTCGTGGTCACTCAGCTGTTCCGAAACCGGCCTGTCGATATCCGCGCGTCGAACAGACGCAAGCTGCTCTTCGGCACATTAAGCGGCGGCTTCGGCATCGTGCTGATGAGCTACAGCTTGGTGCTGGACGAGCTGACTCGTCTTGACCTGCGCTATTTGGCCGTGATGGTCGCCGCGCAGTACGGCGGGTTGACCGCAGCGCTGCCTGCCGGTCTTATCGTGGCGCTGGGCAGGGTACTTTTTTTTGGCGGCTTTAATCATGCGTCCATTACCGGCAGCGTCAGCATTATCATCTTCGGTGCGGTCGCAGGGATGGCCGCGGAACGCATCGCATCGCTGTGGCCGCGCTGGACGATTTTTTTACTGTCTTTTTCCGTTATTTCAAGCGCAGGCATGTTGTATTCGTTCGGAATGCGAAGCTTGGAATATCTCCCGATTTATTTGGGCGTAGGCATCAGCGGAGGGTATTTTACCGCCTATTTGGTCAGTCATTTGAATCGATCGACTGCGACTCTGATGAAGCTGAAGGACGCGTCGGTTAAAGATTTTTTAACCGGACTGAATAATCGGCGATCGTTCAATACCGCTTATCAAGCCGCCTTGACGAGAGTATATGCACAGGAGCGGCCGCTGTCTCTGTTGCTTCTCGACATCGATCATTTCAAGCAGATCAACGATACTTACGGCCATGGCGCCGGCGATGCGGTGCTGGCCCAATTCGGACGTATGCTTTCGGGCATGATGCGCAGCCAGGACACGATATCGCGCATCGGCGGCGAGGAGTTCTCGATTATTTTACCGGACTGTCCGCATGAACGGGCTCTCGAAATCGCCGAAAGAATCCGGCAAGCAGCGGAATCTTACGTTTACCGGCTGCCGAACGGCAACCGTCTGACGGCTACCGTATCCGTCGGCGCGGCATCTTTCCCGGACACGCCTGCAGGCGAGCTGTTATCGGAGGCCGACGCCGCGTTATACGAAGCCAAGAGGCTGGGGCGGAATAGGGTGTGCTCCAGCAAACAGCTCAAGGAACGCAAATAAAGCCAGCTTGACCCTCAAAGGTCGGCTGGCTTTATGCGTATGTTTTGTTATAACGGTACGACTACCTTTTGCTTTTGCCGGAAAAAGACCCATTCCCGGTAGCCGATTTCTTTAAGCCGCTTGTTAACCTGCTCCCATTCGTCGCCGACACGGCTCGGCTTATGCGCATCGGAGCCGAACGTAACCTCGACGCCGTAGTGAAGCGCAAGCTCGAGGATATCGTCCGACGGATACCAGCCGCCGCAATCCTTCGTATTGCCCGACGTATTGATTTCAATCGCCAGGCCGCATTCGCCGATCATTTTCAGCGTATCCTCGACCGCTTTCGTCTGTATGGATGAAAAGGAAGGATAAAACCCTTTCATCGCGTCGATATGCCCGAGAATTTGAAACATGCCGGATTGCGCGGATTGTCTGATCTGGTCGTAATACGTTTCCTTGACCGCAACCTTTTCCGCCTCGGAGAGCCCCTTCCAGCGATTTTTATTGAATATGCTGACACCGTTCGTTTGATGGACGGAGCCGATAATGTAATCGAACGGGTACTTGTCGTAAACGGCGCGGTATACGTCGGCATGCTCCGGAAAAAAATCGGACTCGACGCCGAGCAGCACCTCGATTTTATTTTTGTACGTTTCCTTAAGCCGCAAAACTTCTTCCACATAGTTGGAAAACTCGCTTTTGGCCATTGCGATATACGGCTCGGCATGATCTTCCTTGCGGGCGAAAAAAGGAGAATGATCGGAAATGCCGATCACCTGCAGCCCGTGCTTGATGCCTGCTTCTACATAGTCGCGTATCGTGTCGACGGCATGGCCGCAGCGTTCGTGGTGCGTATGAAGATCAAATTTCATAGTGTAGCCTCCGCTGTTCGAAAAGTAAAAACTCCGCGTCGTTTTCGTACCGGGATAGTATAACCGTTTTCACGTGCTGCAACCGCCGGCCTTGGACGTCTACTCGGAGCCGATAAAGTGGGTTTCGGGCATTCCCTTCAAGTCACTTAAAAATTGCTGCATCGCCGAATTCAAATAACGGCCCGACTTATAAATGACGCCGACCGGATGGCTGATTTCAAGCTCGCTTACATGAATCATTTTGAGCGTGCCGAGACGAACTTCGTTGGCCGCCGACATTTTGGAGATGATTGCCGCGCCAAGGTTCAGCTCGACCATCCTTTTGACTTCCTCGCTGCTGGACAGCTCCATGACAACCTGCGGAACGATGTTGAGCCGTTGAAAAATTTGATCGACGAATCTTCTTCCTGCCGTATCCGGGGACAGCATGATGAATGGAATATAGCGCAGCTCCTCCACAGTCGTATGCGAGTAACGGGCGAGGGGGTGGTTGGTCGATACGACAAGCTCGAACGTATCGAAATAGAGGACGGACGTTTCCAGGCCGGGGTGTTTCTCGAATAAATACCCGATGCCCATGTCGATGGAGCCGTTCTCGACGCTCGTCATGATTTGCGAAGAAGGCATGGAGTGGATCGTCGTCTTGATCATCGGAAACTGATTTTGAAAATAAGACAGCACACGCGGCAATATTTGCATCGCAATCGACGTCGTCGTTCCGAGATGTATATGGCCTTGCGGCGTATTTTCCAGATCCGCCAGCCGCTGCCGCATATCTTCGACCGTACGGACGACTTTATAGGCATGTTCGAGAAAAACGCGGCCGCTGTCCGTAAGCGTAACCGGCTGATTGCGGTCGATCAGCGTCGTCTGGAATTCATCCTCCAGGCTTTTGATTTGCGCCGATACGGCAGGCTGCGTCAAATTGAGCAGCTCGCCCGCTTTCCGGAAGCTCATGGTTTTGGAAAGGGTAATGAATGTTTCCAGCTGATTGATGTTCATTCGCCGTTGCCTCCTTTCACGATAGGATTCCGTTAACGCGGTAATGTTGTAGATCATTATATGACATGCGATAAGGGCAGGCAACGATACGGAGCATCTTTTTTGCGGAATATCGCTTCGAAGATGCGCTTCAGCCGATGATTGCTTCGGCCTGCCGTACGATTTCCCGGATGATTTGCCCGGCATCTTGGCCGTTTGTCAAGAGCGACGTTCCTTGTCCGGCCCATAGCGACATATATTCGGCGTTATGCTGAGCGGCTGCGGCGTTGCGTATATCGCGGGTTGCGGTGTTTTGCGACGGGAAGGGCAGAGGCGGCAAGCCGGCTTGCTCGAAGTCGCGGACGAACGAATTGCGTATGCCGCGTGCGGGCCTGCCGGAAAAAGCGGTCGTAATCGCTGTGCTTTCCGCATCGCTGCCGAGCAGCGACTCCCTGTAAGCCGCATGCGTGCCGGCTTCGGCGGCGGTAAGGAAGCGGGTGCCAAGCTGCGCGCCCTGTGCGCCAAGCGCAAGCGCAGCGACAAGTCCGCGTCCGTCCATAATGCCGCCGGCAGCGATGACGGGTATGCGGACGGCATCGGCGATTTGCGGCACGAGCGCCAACGTGCCGATGTTCGCGCCGAGCGGATTGGCGGAAACGTCGAACGTGCCGCGGTGCCCGCCCGCTTCCGCGCCCTGAGCGACGATGGCATCGGCGCCGGCAAGCTCGGCCTGACGGGCTTCCTTCACCGTGGTCGCCATGGCGATGTTCCGGATGCCGAGGCGCTGGGCCTCCAAGGCTTCCCTCTCGGGCAGAACGCCGAAAGCGGTGCTGATGACCGGAACACGCTCTTCAAGCAGAAGGGCGATTTGGGCGTCCACCCAGTCGGGAGTTGCCGGCGGGGCGGAGCTGCCTGCCGGATCGAGCGATAGCTTGCGCCGCATGGAGTCCAGCACAGGCTGAACCTCGCCGTTGCGGCTCCAATCGTCCTTCATTGACGTGACGAACAGATTGACGCCGAACGGACGGTCTGTAAGCTTCCGAATCGCCGCGATCGCTTCGCGGATATCGGAAGGCTTCATATAGGCGGCACCCAAAGTGCCGAGCCCGCCTGCTTCCGAGACGGCGGCGACAAGGCCGGGCGTCGTCGGTCCGCCGGCCATGCCCGCTTGGATAATGGGATGCCGGATCGCAAGCAATCGGCATAAATCGGTATTCATCGTTATATTCATCGCGATTCACCTTCGCCTTCCGGATGTGGCGCTGCAAGCAGCGCGTCAAGCGCCGCTTGCAGCGGATCGAGCACGGGGATACCGGATTCCTGTTCAAAGGCTTGTCCCGCACCGGACATGGAAAGCTGCGCGACGGCAAGTATTCGGGTTCCTCGGCTTTTATCATCGCCCGGCAGTTCTGCAGATGCAGTACGAATGCCTTCCGCCAGACGTTCCAGATAAGCATCGCGCTCGCCGTTCATCAGCAGTTTGAACGCATCGGGAATGAGACTGCAGGCGACGTCCGGCTCCAGATTCCGGTCGGCATTCCAGCGGCGCAGGGCGGCCATTGTCGGCTCGACGGTGCCGGGATTCGTAAACAGCAGGTGCACCGGACGTCCGGCGGCATGGAGCGATTCGAAAAACAGCTCGTCCAAACGCAAGACGGGGATGCGGAAGAAATCGGAATCCGGAAGCAGCGCACAATATTCGGTACAGGTTACGAGCAGCGCGTCTGCGCCGCAATCGGCGATCCAATGAATAAGCTCGCTCAGCTTGGCTCTCGCATGACGGCTATCGAAGGCGGGATCATTGGCGAGGCGTTCGGCGATGCCCGGCTCCGCGAAGTGAAGGAAGCGGACGGGACCGGAAGCGGCCGCCTCGAAAAAACCGGCGTTGGAATGATGGGCATGCAAAAAGCCGATCGTTTTAAGCATAGGTCAACATTCCTTTCGCAGCGTTTGGCTTGCTTAGTTCCAATTTTACCCGATCGGGCGTTTAGATGAAAGGCGATGGGGATAGAGGGAAAAGTTTTTGTAATTATGGATGTGTTATTATATAATAATATATAGGTAACTATATAATTATCATGTTATAAAGGATGAATGTCTTGGCTCAAACCTATAGCAAGGCGAAAATCGAGCATTATTTGGAGCGGCTGCGAGTACGCAGCAAAGCATATTGCCAGCAATCGGAACTAGCCGAATTGAAGGAGGTGCGGCAATTTCTGCTTGGACAAATATCCGCAAACGAGCTCATTATCAAAGAATTGAAGGCGGAGTTCGGCTTGTGCGGAGTGAATTCGGAAGAGGAAGGGAAGCGGGAGCATGACATCGAACTCGTTGCAAATGAAGAAGAATAAACCGCTGCAGCACCAAAGAATGGGGCTTGCCCAAGTTGCAAGACGGGCGTTTTTTATCATGTTGGGGGCGGCCCTCATGGCGGTCGGTCTGGAAATTTTTCTGGTTCCCAATAACATTATCGACGGCGGCGTTGTCGGCATTTCAATCATCGTATCGCATGTAAGCGGCTTGCCGCTCGGCATCTTTTTATTTTTACTCAACTTGCCGTTTTTATTTCTCGGTTACAAACAAATCGGTAAAACCTTCGCGCTTTCAACGCTGTTCGGCGTTGCGATTATGTCGATAGGCACGACCTTGCTTCATCCGGTTGCGCCGTTAACGATCGACCCTCTGCTTGCGGCCGTGTTCGGCGGCGTTATTCTCGGTATCGGCGTAGGGATGGTCATACGTTTCGGGGGATCGCTGGACGGTACGGAAATCGTCGCGATTCTGGTCAATAAGAAGACGCCGTTCTCCGTAGGCGAAGTGGTCATGTTTTTTAACTTCTTCATCCTGGGCAGCGCAGGCTTCGTGTTCGGATGGGATCATGCGATGTATTCGCTTATCGCCTATTACATTGCTTTCAAAATGATCGACTTGACGATCGAGGGCTTCGACGAATCGAAGGCCGTTTGGATCATCAGCGAACGTTTTAAGGATATCGGCGACGCGCTGGTTGCAAGGCTCGGACGCGGCGTTACGTATTTTCACGGTGAAGGCGGTTTCTCGGGAGACAGCAAGCGGGTTATTTTCTGCGTAATTACCCGGCTCGAGGAAGCGAAGCTGAAATCGATCGTCGACGACATCGACCCTGCGGCGTTTATGGCGGTCGGCAATATCCATGACGTCAAGGGCGGACGGTTCAAGAAGAAGGATATCCATTAGCGGCGAATCGAAAGAAACCTGCGAGTACGATTTTGCGAAATCGTATTGGCCGGTTTCTTTTTATGTTCGAGTGAGCGGCTCCAAACGGGGAGGGCCAACGTATGCGGTTTTTGCACGAAACGATCTTCATTCTGCGCATCGGCAGTGGCGGCCTTCGGGCCGTAAGGGTACAATGGTTGTAACGCGCTTTGTTGCCGCGAGCAGCACAATGACAAGGAGTCCAGACCATATGCCAGACAAGTGGAAAGCTGCGGGCAGATTGACCAAATTTCATTTCGATAACGTGTACTACAACGATCCGCGGCCATACGACGCTATTCTGCTGTACCAGGTGGGCGATCTGAGCACCGGCTCCGGTTTTTCGATCGGCGGTCATTTTCAATTCTGCTATGAAATCACGTATTTCACTTCGGGCCGCGGGCATTACAGCAGCGACTATAGCCAGTATCCAGTCAAAGCCGGCGACATTTATTTAAGCTTGCCTGGAGACATTCACAACGGCCATGCGGATGACAGTGACCCGTTCCGCTATTACTATATCGGTTTCGGCTTCGACGATTCGCACGGCGGGTACAGCCGTTTTGCCCATATTCAGCGGATGCTCGATCAGGTAAAGTTTCCGGTTGCGGCGGATAAATGCGGGCTGGAAACGCCGTTTCTCGGTATTTTCAACGAGCTGATCAATCTGAAGGAACATTCGGACGAACTGATCAAAACGTATGTGCATCAAATTATTTTTTTCGTTTACCGGAGTTTTTTCGACAGCTGGGAGAAGCAGTATTCCCGTCAGACCGGCGCGGATGCGAATCAAGACGTCGTGTACGAAATTATTCATCGCATCGACAGCAACCTGGAGAACGGCGCGATCTTTAAGCTTTCGCAGCTTGGCGAAGCTCTTGGTTACAGCTATTCCCATTTATCGCATCTTTTTTCTCAGAAGACGGGGCTTACGATCAAGCAGTATTTCAATCGCAAACGGTTCGAGAAAGCCGTCGAATGGCTGAAGGCGCCGGATTGCAGCGTGACGGAAATATCGGACAAGCTGGGCTACCAGTCGATCCATACGTTCAGCAAGGCGTTTCGCAAAAGCTTCGGGTTATCTCCCACGGACTATCGGCAAATGATCGGCAATCGCAAAAAAGGAACAACGGATTAGCCGTTATGGTCAAAGACAGTGCAGGCGCTTCCTGATACGATTCGATTGAGAAAAGCGAGTATGAGGAGGCGTTCTTGTGGATAAGATCACGCACGAAGGAACCCGTTGGACGATTGTTCACGGCAAGTATGACGGAGTCGAAAAACATGCGCTGCATGTGCTGTACAATATCGTTCAGCCGTATGTCCCTTATTTGATGACCTTGCACTCGGACAGCGAGGAGCGGGAAACGCTTCAGGACTACAATCTGATCGTACTGGGTACCGTTCATTCCAGCGAATGGATCAGGGAACTGGCGGACAACGGAACGATCCGGCCGCATCCCAAAGCGGAAGGATATAAGATCAAAGTAACGCAAAGCCCGTTAAACCCGGAGCGGCAAATGATCGTTCTGGCCGGCACGGACGAGAACGGCGCTTTGTACGCGGTAAATGATTTCGAACACTACTATTTGGATGCCAACGACGACGACATTTTTCAGCAGAAAAAAAACTTTACGGCAGAGATGCCGGCCTACGAAGCGTCGAGCGCTCCAGCCATCGCGGACAGAGGCTTTTGGACTTGGGGGCATGTCATTTACGATTATCGTGCCTACATCGACAACATGGCGAAGTGGAAATTGAATTTTATTACGATCTGGAACGATTTTGCGCCGATCAATGCCAAAGAGGTAACGGATTACGCCCATTCGCGGGGTATCAAGGTGATCTGGGGCTTTTCGTGGAGCTGGGGAGAGACATGCAACCCTGACGATCCGGAGGATCTGGACAAGTGGACGGAGCGCGTGCTGCAAACGTATGAAACGCAATATGCGCATCTTGGCGGGGACGGCATTTATTTTCAGACGTTTACGGAAACGAATGACAAGCACATTGGGGATAAGCCGATTGCGGAGCTGGTGGTCAAGTGGGTCAATCATATTTCGGGCAAAATGCTGGAGAAGCATCCTGACCTATGGATCAAATTCGGTCTGCATGCGACTTCGATCCGGGAAAATTATACCTACCTGGAGAAGCTTGATCCGCGGGTTAATATTACGTGGGAGGATGCGGGGGCATTCCCGTATCATTACGAAGCGGCCGATTCCGAGACGATCGCGGAAACATTGCAATATACGTCTACTATAAGCGGATTGCGGGGGCGGGAGGAAGATTTCGGACTTGTGATTAAAGGCTGCACGTTCTTGAACTGGTTTGCTTTCGAACATCAGAAGGGCGTTATTGTGCTTGGAGAAGCGAAACCTTCCTTCATCGAAACGATGTCCGGACAGCAAGACCGGGCGAATCGGCAGTGGAAGCATCAGCAGGCTTACTGGATGAAAAATTTGCCGCAACTGCTGGACACGTTAAAAGTGGCTTTGGAGAGCGGAGCCGGACGCGTATCGGCAGAAGCTCTGGTCGAGCATGGCCTCTGGGAGAAGCACATGTGGTTCCCCGCTGCGCTATGCGCCGAAAGCTTGTGGAATCCTTACGAGGATGCCGGGGAACTGATTCGCAAAGTCGCGTTGGTGAAAGAAGTTCATTTTGCGTCCTAGCGGGGTGAGCGAATTACATGCGGGGGAGGGTGTTCCGTTTATCGCGGGACGCCCTTTTCCCTTTTGGCCATGCGGAGAACGGCTTGTTTCGATGAGCAGGCAGCGATTTCACGATCGGCATGACGAATAGCTGTAAAATTAGCATACGTTGGCTGCCTGCGAGGGAGCTCCGGCAATATGAGCAAGTATTCGGCTGGAAGGATTATTAGAACGTCTGGTTCTCCTTAAAGGCGCGGAGGCATTCGCTGCAGATGCAGGCTTTGCCCCGTTCTTCGGGAGGGATAAGCGCGAAAATTTCGCGAGGGAAGCCCGCTGTGCTGCACCAGCACGCTTCGATCGGCTTGCCGGTGAGAACCGCACAGCCGTTATCCTTTCCGCATAGCGGACAGCTTCCGGCTTGTTCATTATGTTCCGCCACGTTTAGCACCGTCATTTCGTTCAGGAATAGGACTTCTATTGTCATTGAGTTCCACAACGAGATTTTATCACAAAACGGCGGCTAAGCGTACCCTGCCTCATGCTGAGAGCTCTCAGGCTGTACATGCACTCGCGCAACAAAGTACTGGATGATTGGGTATTGCCGGGTTACAATACTATTGATTGGGTTTCTTGTACCGGATAAAAAAATGATAGGCTTCCTCCCAGGCTGACTCCGGCGTTCCGGCCCAACCGGCTGCTTCATTGCACCAAGTGTCGTAGTAGGCATACAAGACTCAGTAATAAGGCTGCATATGATTATCTCTCTCGCTGGGCGTTACTCCGATTTCGATTTTGTAAGTGGGTTGTTGCATGGCTGGCACTCCTTCCTTTAGCACTATTCTTTACCATATGAGGAGGATATACACGATATGTTGCTCCAAAAACATCAGAACGATCTCGAACAACTAAAGAAAATAGCGCTGGAACAAGGGAATCAGATCAACCTTTCTTTATTCTTATTACAATCCAGAACCGGACGGATGATGAAATTCCAAGTATCCTGGAGTATTTCAGCGAGAATGACATAGAAGTTATCGTTTCCGATGTCGAGCCGGATAGCCCGGAACCCCCGGAAACCTTGGAATCCGATAGCAGTATCAAACCGTTCGACCCTAGCAAGATTGACATCAAAATGGATAAAATGTGGAAGGAATATTTACTCAATGGAATCTATATAGTGCTTGATCCGGATATAGAAGACAAAATCAGCACCGAAGTTCAATTGAATAATATTTCGAATGTTGATCAGATTGCGCTCTTGCAAAGCGAGACTATCGAGCACATTCTTTCAGCATATTTCCTCCGGACAAGACTTATGGGATAATAAAGACAGTGTTAAGGATCAGTTAATAGAGGACTCCCGGAAATTTCACTTGGTACAGGTGTTGATCAGACTTCAGCGTATGAACGTATATTTTGGGGACGATGATACGGATTATAACCCGCAAAAACTAGGCTTTAACGCCCGTACAGAGTCGGAAACCGTGCAGCAGAACCCAGAATTAAAGAAGCTGCGAAAGTTCCGTATGCCCAGCGGTGAAACCGAGTATTTCTTCGATCACATCGGCTTTACGGGAAATTATTGCGGAAGGATACATTTTTTGCCGAATAAGGCGAATAAAAAATGTTGCATCGGCTATATTGGAAAGCATTTGAAAACAAAGCGATTTTAAGTTGACGTTTTATCGCATACAGAAGGCGGATGCTGATGACCGCTTTTTTATTTTTTTAACACATGCTATAGACATAGATTCGGATGGGGAGGGCTTGCGGATGGAAATTGGTTGCTGCTTGCTGATGAGGAGAGCGGATGGAGATGCGAAAGAGAGCGCGATTCTGCTGCGACAGCTTGAGGAAGGGCTCGCGGCGGCGGCGGATGCGGGCTTTGACTTCATCGAATTGCCGTCTTGGGCCGTTTCGAGGCTTACGCCAGCTGACGCGGTTCGGGCGAAAGCGCTTATTGCGGCAAGCGGGCTGCCGGTTCCGGTGTTCAACAGCATCGTTCCGCCTGACGTGATGCTGGTCGGCCCGGATGCCGATCCGGAAGCGCTGGATGCGCATCTCGAATTGACCATGCGTGCGATCCGCGACTTCGGCGGCGAAGCGGCGGTGCTCGGCGGCGCGAAGCAGCGTTTGGCGCCGAAGGGCTTCGCGCGCGATACGGCGCTGGAGAAGTTCGAGCGCTTCGTGCAGCTGAGCGAGCGCCATGCGGCGGACAACGGCATCGTCGTGGCCGTCGAGCATATCAGCCGCAAGGAGACGAACATAGTAAGGACCCTTGAGGAGGCGACGGAGCTGGCGGCCAAGCAGTATTCGCCGCATGTAAAGGCGCTTGCCGACTCGTACCATATGTTCGTTGAACGGGAGGAATATGACAGCCTAACGGAAGCGGTCGAAATGGATTTGCTCGCTCATGTTCATTTGGCTGATCGCGACCGGCTTTTTCCTGGCGAAACAGACGGACGGAACATGGATGTGGAAGGCGAAGAAGCCCCGCCTGGCGTCGACTTTGCGTCGCTGCTTGCGACGCTTCGCGATGCTGGCTATGAAGGCCGGCTGTCCGTGGAATGCATGTACGCCGATTTGAACGAACTGCGCGACAAGGGAAGAGCGTCGCTGAGCTTTTTGCGCGGCTTGTAGGCATTTCCGTTAGAGTTGGGACATGCCCGTTTCAAGCAAGTTAACGGCGCTAGCTTCCGTTAAAACTCCCCCTATACTGGTCAGACGAACGAATGGGTATAGGCTATCTACAGATTTAGGCAGCCCTTAAATTACTGACGATTTACGTCAATCAGCATAGTGCTAAATGGCATGGTTGACTTTGTTGGAGGGAGGAACGCTGATGAAATGGGAAGGTGCTGCTGCCGTATGCATAAATGAACAAAGGAAAGTGCTAATGGTACTGCAGGGGAAGCCGGAAGAGACCAAAAGCTGGTCGGTTCCGTCAGGCGGCATGGAAGAAGGGGAAACGATCGAGCAGTGCTGCGCACGCGAAGTATGGGAGGAAACCGGCTACCATGTCGCGGTAGGCAAGCGGCTGCTAGAGAAAAAAGGGACGGCATTCGGGACGGCGTACGCCGTTCAGTACTTCGAGTGCGAAATCATTGGAGGCACCCCGACGATCCAGGATCCGGACGGGCTCATTCACGAAATCGCCTGGAAATCATCGGAGGAACTGCAGATATTGCCGCTCAGCTTTCCGGAGGATCTGGCGTTTCTGCTCAGTATGCTCGAGGCAAGGCATGTCGACCGTTAGAGGGCCGCATCAGGGGACGGGAACGGCAAAGCAAAGGTCGCATCGAAGCCCGTCGACGATTGATATTTATCTTGAACAGATGAAAACGATCAAGGGAGAAAGCAAAAAGCCCCGACCGACACAAAAGTGCCGATTGGGGCTTTTACGCATCGCGCCAGCTGCAGTTTGACGCATCGCGCCCGCGTCAGCCCGAAGCATGGCGCTAGCCTCAGCTTTTACGCATCGCGCGAGCTTCTGCTCCAAGCCTCGCGTCCGCCTCAGCCAGACGCGTTACGCCAGCTTCAGCTTGACGCAGAAGCGGATTTCGCTTTCTTCGCTTTCCGCCCAAATTTCGCCGTTATGGGCATCGACGATGCTTTTGGCGATGGCGAGGCCCAAGCCCGTCCCGCCGCTGGCGGAGGAGCGGGAGGCGTCGACCCGGTAGAAGCGGTCGAACAGTTTGGGCAGCTCCTCTTTGGCGATCGGATCGCCGAAGTTGGTGACGCATACTCGCACATGATCGTTTTCGCGCGTCATGGCGACCGTGACGACGCCGGGCTTCAGGCTGTATTTGACCGCGTTCGTCAGCAAATTTTCGAAGACGCGGATCATTTTATCCGCATCGATCGTCACCATCAGCTTCTCAGGCGGCAAAATACGGCGCAGCTTCAGCTCGTTCTCCTCCGCATAACCCACAAGCTCCTCCGATAGCTGCTCAAGCAGCTCGTTCAGGCAAACCTTCTCCTGGTGCATCCGGATGTCGTGATTGGACAGCTTCGTATAATCGAACAAGTCGTCGATAAGGCCTTTAAGCTTTTCGGATTTGCTGAAGGCGATGTTCATGTAGGTCTCGGCTTGCTGCTCGTTTTCGAAGTTTTTGTCCTTCAGGAGCCGCAAATACCCCATGATAAGCGTTAACGGCGTACGAAGGTCGTGCGAGACGTTCGTGATCAGCTCGTTTTTCGTCCGTTCGGCCCGCCGCTCCTCTTCGATCGTCCGCTGAAGCTCTTCCGTCATATGGTTAATATGGCTGGCGAGCGTGCCGAGCTCGTCTTTGCTTCTTTGCTCGACCCGATAATTCAAATTGCCGCGCGATATTTCCATAAGCCCTTGGGCGAGCTCCTCGATGTAGCGCATTTTGCGTTTGGTCATCCAATAAAATAAGAAGATGAAAGCGGCGGCAGCTGCGAACATGGCAAGCGAAGAATCGCTGTAATAGTAGGACAAATACGGTTCGGGGACGCCGCTTATGACCATATAGCCTTTTTGGCCCTGCACTTCGACGGGATAGAAGCTTGTCACTTCTTTACCCTTCGTCCAGACGCCGTAATTGCTGCGATCCATCGCATTGCGGACGAGCGAGTGCACGTCGACTTGGGTTTCCGTCACCTTGCTGTTTTTGAAGATGACCCTTCCCTCTGGATCGATGAACATGATTTTGTACTGGTCGCCGAAGCGCGGCTCGTTGATATATTCCTGCAGGTCCTGCGCCGTACGGTCGTTCCAGCGAATGAAATCCGCAAGCTCGCGCCCCGTATTTTCGATGTCGGATGTATTGTATTGAATTGTTGCAGTCTGATTGAATTGGCGCAGGAAGGAATTGCTGATCGAGTAGGTAAGCATCGTCGCAGCGACGCATACGGAAAAAGTAAAAATGAGCTGCAGCCGAATGCTTCGCTGCATGTTGATTCTCGCTGCTTTGGTCATGCGTGCGGCAAACCGGGTAAGGTCACCGAACATGTTGAATGGAAAAAAATTAAGTTTCAATTTTGTAGCCGACCCCCCAGACGGTTTTTATATATTTAGGCTTGCGCGGAAACTCTTCGATTTTCTCGCGGATTTTGCGGATGTGCACCATGACGGTATTGTCCGACTCGAAAAAAGATTCGCCCCACACGCTCTCGTAGATGCGCTCGATGCTGAATACGATGCCGCGGTTGCGGGCCAGCAGCTCCAGGATCGCAAATTCCCGAGGCGTCAGCTTGACGTCCCGGCCGTCGACCTTCACCTCATGCGTGGCGGTGTTAATCGTCAGCTCGTCGATTTCGATCTCATGCTCCTTGTGGGGAACGGGTACGTTCAGCCTCGTATATCTTCTAAGCTGGGATTTGACGCGCGCCATCAGCTCAAGCGGATTAAAAGGCTTGGTCATATAATCGTCGGCACCCGTGCTGAGCCCCAAAATTTTGTCCATATCCTCGCTTTTCGCGGAGAGCATAATGATCGGCATATTTTTCTGCTCGCGAATTTTCAGGCACGCCTGAATGCCGTCCATCCGGGGCATCATAATATCCAGAATAATCAAATCGACTTCCTGCTTCTGCAAAATATCGAGCGCCTCCAAGCCGTTGAGGGCCCGTAACGTGCGATAGCCGTCGTTTTTCAAATAGATGTCGAGCAGATCGAGGATTTCCTTCTCGTCGTCTACAAGCAAAACCGTTTCGTTAGCCAAAGGATGCTCACACTCGCTTTCGTTCCGAAAATCTGATGTCCGTTATGTGCGCAGATTAAACGCTTATCGCCATTAGACCTATAATGCTTATGCGGCGGGCCGGCTGCCCGTCTACGCCAAGGACATTGGGGTCTGACCGTCGCCATGCAGCGCCGCAACGCGCTCCGGGAGAAGCACGTGTTGAAAATGCTAAAGACTCGCAATTATGCTTGCCGTCCTTTTGAAGCGATATGGTCTAGTATAACTTGCAGTTCTTAATAAATGGGAGAGGGAATTCTTAAACTTATCTTAATGTAAATTCCGAGTGGAATAGAAGGAAATGTTCACAATTTTGTAGCACAAATAGCCCTTTCGAGTCATGCCGCAAACGCCGGTTTTCGATTAAGCTGTTTTTAGCCAATATCGTACAGAGAAAATCGACAACAAACTCCAGGTAAAGAAGGGTCTGATGCAAGATGAAAAAGATGTCTATTTTAGTGTTTGCCGGCTTGCTGGCAATCATGCTGATGGCGGGCGCCGCGAGCGCGCACGTTACGGTGTTTCCGAAGGAAGCGACGCAGGGAGCGTACGAGAAGTTTACGGTCCGCGTGCCGAGCGAGGACAAGGAAAGCCCGACGACGAAGGTTGAAGTGAAATTTGCAACGACGGACGTGGCGATTTCGCGAGTAGAACCGAAGCCGGGCTGGAAGTATGAGATGGCGAAGGACGGGGAAGGCAAAGTCACCGGCATTACATGGACGGCGACGGATACGGGCATTATGCCGACTGAGTTCGTCGAGTTCAATATGCAAGGCAAAGTTGAAGATGCGGCGGCTCAAATTACGTGGAAAGCCTACCAAACGTACAAGAACGGAACGGTCGTCGAATGGACGGGAGCGCCGGATGCCAAAACGCCTGCATCGGTTACTGCTGTAAAAGCGAAGCCGGCGAACGGGGCGACGGACAGCCACGGCAACACGACGTCGGCTTCTGCAGGCGGAACGGAGGATAAAGAAGCGTCGTCATTGCCGCTTTACTTATCGATCGCCGGACTTGTGCTCGGGGCACTGGCATTGCTGGTCGCCTTGACGAAAAAAGCGAAATAATAAAAAAAGGGCAGCCAGATCACCAGATGATCTCGGCTGTCCTTTTTTTCGTTTATCAGACTTTCATGTCGTTTCGCGGCACCGCTGATAAACGAAAATATCGTTATTTCAGGGCAGAAAGTATATCGTGGAAGCAGCTCTCAACCTCGGTAAACGCGCCAGTCCTTAAAGGGACGGCGAAGCCGTTTATCCTTGGCGTGCCATAATTCGCCGACCCATCCAATTCCCGAAAAACGAGCTCTTCATGCGAGTACACGAATCCGCGTGTATTAAAAACGTTCGTTCGTCGAAGTCAGGAATGCCGCAAGGCGGTCTCCTTTTCCCGAATCCATGCGGCAGCTACCTTCTTGTCCAGGTATTTCGCCCACNTCGAAGTCAGGAATGCCGCAAGGCGGTCTCCTTTTCCCGAATCCATGCGGCAGCTACCTTCTTGTCCAGGTATTTCGCCCACTCGGCCGGCGTCATATGCTCTTCGTTCTTCTGGTTCAGATCGATATCGGGATGATCAAGCAGAAGCCTCACGATGTTCAGGTCGTCATCATACTGAATCGCAAAATGAATGGGGCTGACGACATCGCCTCCCGCGATTTCCGCTTTTTCGTTCGGATTCGCGCCTTTCCCCAGCAGGTATTCCACCTTCTTGTCATTTCTAGCGCCGATCGCCTGTACGAGCAGCGTAGCGCCGTCCCGCGTTTTTACATGAAGGCTTGTCCGGCTGTCCTCCCCGAATACTTCCAGCATATCCGAGCTTCTGGCCAAAAAAACGGCGGCTTGACCGGTGTCGTCGAGCGTATTCGGATCGGCTCCTTGCTTGAGCAGCATTTGGACTAGTTCAAGATCTTCCTTGTGGGGAAAATGATAAATATGCCACTGGCCCAATACGCCGATTAAAACCTCGTTTATCTCCTGCGCCCCTATCGACTCCAGAACGTTATGAGCCTCCGCGATATTGGATTCGGACGCTAACTCAAGCAGTTTTTCGCTGATTTCCCAGGGTCCAGGCTCTTGCTTATCCGTATCGCCGGGGCTGCTTTCGCAAGCCGTAACGAGCATGGCGACAAGCAATACAAACAATAGCTTCTTCAAGGATTGCTCCTCCTCGATCAATCGCCGATCAGTACGGCAATAAAGTTATTCATGGTGCTGCAGAGGCCTGTTTGCGGCATCGGTCTAGCCGTCAAGCCGTTCCAGCAGCTCGGCAAGGTCGCGGCAAACGAGCTCCGGCCGGAATCCGGTTTCTGCGATCTGCGCATCGACGTTGGCGGATGTGGCTACGCCGGTTTGCACAAGCGCGGTTCGGCATCCGGCCGCAATGCCTCCTCCGATATCGGTGCGCAAATTATCGCCGACCGCCCAAATATCGCCGGCAGGCAATCCGAGCCGTTCGACGGCGTAGCGCATAATGATCGGGGACGGCTTGCCGATGACGACGGGCTCGATCTGCGTCGCCATGCGAATGGCCGCGCCCAAAGAGCCTGCGCCGGGGCTTAAGCCATGCGCGCCCGGAAGCAGGTGATCGGGATTCGTCATGATAAATCCGGCTCCAGCCGCAATGTGGCGTACGGCGGCTTCCAGCTTGGCGTACGTAAACTCGCGGTCGATGCCCTGCACGACGAAGTCCGGATCGCGCTCGACAAGCTCGAGTCCGACTTCGGTCAGCGCCTGCCGCAGACCGGCTTCGCCGATCGCAAACACGCGGCTGCCATCCTGCCGCTCCGCTATGTAAGATGCGGCCGCTTGTGCGGAGCTCAGTACATATTCGGCATCGGCGTCAATACCGACGATATCGCGAATATGCGCCGCTACCTGCTCCGGCGTCCGGGACGAATTGTTCGTAACGTACAGATAAGGCCAGCCGCGTTCCTCCAAAGCTTTTATGAAAGATGCCGCATGGGGTATTTGCCTTGTCCCCGCGTACATCGTTCCGTCCAAATCGATCAAAAATCCCGGCATCAAACCGCTCCTCCCCTCATGAAGCTTGACATGGCTGCATGAACAGCATTTTACACGAAGCGCGCAAGGAACTCCATACTTTATGGGAAACTGGAAGCAAAAATCAGCGGAGTTGCTTGCAAAAGCTTCATGCCTAACCTTATGAGGGTTGCATAGAAGCAGGATTAATGACCGACGTACCTCCGGAATCGAATATCATTTGCGCAAATCGGGTATCGATCGGATGATTGACGGTGTTACATTCGGATTGTACCATGGATACAAAATCAAATGATCGTCCGGGAGGAGATTAGAAGGTGGATGCCGGATATGCCCGCGTATTCAAAAGGTTCTTTTACAAGAAACCGCGTTCGCTGAAAAAAAGCTTGACGGTCGTTTTGCTGCTTAGTACGGTTGTCCCCATCGTGCTAATGGGCATCGGCTCCTATTATGTCATCTATTCCATACTGGACAATAAAATAGCGAACGGCGTTCAAAGCACGCTGCGTCAAGTCCGTTCGAATATCGAGAAAACGTACGCAAACCTCAATTACGTGTCGCAACAGCTTTCCTCCAACGATCTGCAGCTGTACTTTCAATCCGAGGATACGATGGAACGTTACATGCTCAGTCAGACCGTGTTTAAAACCCTCGATCTTGTCAATTTTACAAATCCCGATACAGGATTGTTTTATTATTACACGCAGCCGGGCAATGACATTTATTTTCAAAATCAGTCGGTTTTGCCGAACCAAGGCGTTGAGCAGTTGCCGGAATTATCTTATGTAAAAGGGGTTGCATTTTATGGGCCGCATGCGTCGCTCTCCGGTCGAAGCGGCTATGTGTTTTCCTTGTCCCGCCCTATAAACATTCCGAAGCGGTCGAATGTATATAGCTACGTGGAGACGAATAACGAGCTTTATGGAAGGCTGCTAAACAGCGAGCAGTATGGGTTGAAAATGTTCCACTTGCTCGCGGACGCCAAGGGAAAGGTCGTTTTCAGTCAGGATGAGACGGTGTTTCCGGGCGGAACGGTGCTGCCTGTCGATTTCGGCGGACGTGAGTATACACAGGCAAACGGCTATTATATGTTTCGCGAATACAGCGAGGAGCAGGGGTGGTTTGTGTATTCGCTGGTCGATCAGCAAGCGTTTCGCGCCGAGATGAAAAGCTGGCTCTTGATCAGTATGATGATTGCGGTCGTTTCGCTGCTTTTTAGCGGGGTGCTCGGCTGGTCGATTTGGAAAATGGTTTACAAGCCGCTTGCCAAACTGAACGGCGAAATTCACAAAGTGAAAGCAAGCCGCAGCCATGAGGATGTGCCGAACGGGCGAAAAATCGTACTGACGCGAATATCGGAGTTTGACGAGGTCTTGCTGCAGTTTCAGGACATGCGGGTTCGGATCAGCATGCTGCTGACGGAGCTTATGCAGAAAGAGGAGGACAAGCGGTATTTGGAGGTTGAAAAGCTGGTGGCGCAGATCAATCCCCATTTTCTATACAATACGCTTAATACGGTACAGTGGCTGGCCAAATCGAACGGCCAAGAGGAGATCGTCAATTTAATTGCCGTATTTACGCGTCTGATGCGGTACAATCTCGGCAAAGAAGGCGGACTGGTGAAGCTGAGCAATGAGATCGATGCGCTCAAGGATTATGTGAAGCTGCAGCAAATTCGCTATAACTACGAGTTTACGGTCGACATTCATGCCGATCCGGCTGCATTGGACGTGCCGGTTCCGAGATTCCTGCTGCAGCCGCTTATTGAAAATGCGCTTTATCACGGACAGTCGGAGGCAGGCAGCTCGATCCGGCTTTCGATAACGATCGTCGAAAACGGCTCGATTCTTGTACAAGTGCAGGATAACGGCCCCGGCATAAGCGAGGAGCAGATCGAGAAGCTGTTCCGGCAAATTCCGGAGCGGGAAAAAGTCGGCATGGGCATCGGACTGTCTTACGTGAACACGATGCTGCGGATGCATTACGGGGAAGAGGCGAGACTTCAGGTTGAGAGCCGCCCGCATGAAGGAACGACAATCCGGTTCCTTATCCCGATGAGGTTGAAGGAGGCGTAATATGATAAACGCAATCGTCGTTGAGGACGAATATTTTGTCCGAGTCGGTTTTATAGCCGCGATGCCGTGGGAGCAATTCGACATTCGGATCGTCGGCGAGGCCGGCAACGGGAAGAAAGCGATCGAATTGCTGGAGCAGATGGAGGTCGATCTTGTCATTACCGATCTGGCAATGCCCGTCATGAACGGATTCGATCTTATGCGGCATGTGCGGGAGCATTATCCGAATGTGCATCTTGTGGTGCTGACTTGTCATGAAGATTTTAAATACATTCAAGACGCCATGCGCTGCGGCGCGCTGGATTACATTGTGAAAACGGAAATCGAAGGCGACAATATGCAGGAATCGCTGCGGCGAATCCTGCAGAATATCCGGAAAATCAGCGGAGCGAACCGTTCGTCTGCGGCCGAATCCGTCGAATGGGATGAGGAAGACGAGCGGAGGCTGCAGCGGCATGCAAGCAATTGGCTTCCCCTCCATTGGGTCGCTAGCGAGGCGGAGTATGCCGATTTATGCGGACAATTGGAGGATATAAACCCGCCGATACCGGCTTTGCGCCAAACGCTGCTCGATTTGCTGGCGGAATGGAATCGGAAAGCGGAGGTTTTCCAGCTGCGCGAATGGACGAAAAAGGCCGAACGGATTCAATCCTGGGACGATTGGGAGTCGTTCATAGCCGATTTTCGCTTATTGCTTCGTCAATCGATGCCGATTGCCAAATATCCCGAGGACGTCATTGTTCGAATATTGCAAGCGAAGGAAACGATGGAAAGCGAGATGGACGCCAAAATATCGCAAAGCTACTTCGCTATAGAACTGAAGATGAGCAGGGGGTATTTCGGCAAAGCCTTCAAGGATATTGTGGGCGAGCAATTCAACGACTATTTGAAGGCGCTGCGTATCGCTCGGGCGAAGGAGCTGCTGGCTCGGACGGCGAAGCCGATCGCGGCCATCGCCGAAGAATGCGGCTTCCTGGACCATCGTTATTTCAGCAGGCAGTTCCGCGAGGAAACGGGATTGCTCCCGTCGGAGTTTCGAAGCCGTCCTCTGTAAGGAAACGGGAACCGGTGCTCTGCAAAAGATAGAGGGTGAAAATTGCTGCCGGCAGGTTAGGAAATTGGCGTAAAAATTAAAACAATTTTCTACATTGCTGAAACCGTTTCTCCCTCACGGGTCGCAAAACAAGGCCTTTATAATAGGAGCGTACATCATACATTGCGATATCGGAGGGGTGTTTTACATGAAGAAACGGAAAGGCAGTCTGGTCATCATGCTTGCCGGCGTACTTCTCGTCCTCACAGCGTGCAGCGGGAACAAGGAAGCCGCATCCCCGGAGACGCCGGACGGAGCGAAACAGGGTTCTCAAGCTAGCGCCAAGGATCCGTTCGGCAAATACGAGTCACCGGTCACATTGAATATCGGTTATTCCATACCCGATGGGATCAAGTGGCCGGAGGGCGAGCTGGTGGACAACGAGTATACCAAGTTATACGAAGAGAAGTTCAATATCAAGTTCAAGCATGCTTTCGAAGTGCCGAGCGCCGGGTATGAGCAGAAGGTGAATTTGCTTATTTCCAGCAATGACATTCCCGACGTGCTACTCGTCAACGAAGCGCAATACAAGCTTCTTGCCGAATCGGATATGCTGGAAGATTTGACGAAAGTATATGAGGACTACGCTTCTCCCACGTTAAAGAAACTGTATGGCGATTTCGGTCCGGAATTCATGCGGAAGGTTACGTATAACAATAAACTGCTTGCCCTGCCGTCAACCGTACCCGCGCGCGATAACGACAGCGTCGTCTGGATTCGCCGCGATTGGTTGAAGAACGTTAACATGGAGCTGCCCGATGTCATTACGATGGCCGACTTGGAGAAAGCAGCCAAGGCGTTCATCGAGAACGATCCCGACCAGAACGGGAAAAAAGATACTTACGGCATTCAGAGCACCTCTAACTTTGTGACGAATTCGATGGCTTATAACTCGCTCGACTTGCTGTTTGCCGCAAATCAATCGTTTCCGAAAATTTGGCGGAAAGATGCAAGCGGCAACATCGTATACGGCTCGCTGCAGCCGGAAACGAAACAAGCGCTGGCCAATATCCGCGACTTGTATGCAAAAGGCTTGATCGATAAAGAGTTCGGCACGATCAAACCCGAGCAATTCACCAAAGACATATACGCCGGCAAAGCCGGCATCGTATTCGGGCAATCGTATGCGCCTATCGCATTCCCCGATTCGGTTAAGAACGATCCCAAAACGGATTGGAACGCGCATATTCTCGTCGCCTCCGACGGCAAGTATTATTCCAGGCAGCCTAACCCGCTAGGGAAAGTCATCGCTATCAAAAAAGGCGTGAAAAACCCGGAAGCCGTCGTTAAAGTGGTCAACCTGATGGCGGAGATGGACAATCGCAAGCAGGGAGCTCCTGCCGTATATACGAATAAGACAGGCTTCACTTGGACCGTTCGTCCGATTCAAGTGCAAATACGCGAGCGGTCGACATTCAGCGATCGGATTAAAAACTTGCAGGCGACCGCCGCCGGCACTTACAAGCGGGAGGATTTGCCGCCGAACGACATCGACATATTCGATAATTACAAGAAAGGCTACGAGGCGTTAAAAGCCCAGCCGTCCGCATGGGCGTTCGTCATCTACATGTTTAACGGCGGCAAAGTCGTCTTGAGTCCTCTTACGATGGAAGTGTATAACGAGTACTACGGAATCACTAAGGGAATGGAGACGAAATGGGCGAATTTGACCAAGCTTGAGAATGAAGCGTTCATGCGCATCATCATCGGTGACAAGCCGCTCGATTATTTCGAAACGTTCGTCGACGAGTGGAAAAAACAGGGCGGCGACCAAATCACGAAGGAAGTTGCCGAAGAAATCAAGCGCCTAAGCGGCAAGTGACGGCTGGAACGGAGAGAGGCGCATGAACAATAAAGGTACCCAAATTAATTATCACCTGATGATGCTGCCGGGGATGATCATCCTTGCCGTATTCAGCTTTTACCCGATGCTCGGATCGGTCATCGCTTTCAAGAAGTATTTGCCTGCCAAAGGCATCTGGGGCTCGCCTTGGGTAGGACTCGACAATGTCAGCTATTTGTTTCAAATATCCGACAGCAAAATCATTTTGTACAATACGCTTTTCATCGCAGTTTTGAAAATGATCGCCAACATTATCGTTCCGCTCGCCTTCGCGCTGCTGCTCAATGAAGCCAGAGTGCGAATCATCAAGCGGTGGGTGCAGACGATCGTATACTTGCCGCATTTCATGTCCTGGGTGCTGCTCTCGGTCATTATGCTGAACATTCTTTCGCTTAAAGGCGTTGTCAATCAATTTTTAGGTTTGTTCGGCATCGAGCCGATCTTGTTTCTCGGCAGCAACCAATGGTTCCCGGCCGTTCTTGTCGTCAGCGACATCTGGAAGGAATTCGGCTTCGCCGCCATCATTTATTTGGCCGCACTAACGGCTATAAACCCTTCCTTGTACGAAGCCGCGGAGATCGACGGCGCCTCCAGATGGATCAAACTGACGAACATCACATTGCCGAGCATTTTGCCGACAATCGTTCTCTTATCCACGCTCGGTCTCGGTCATATCCTTGACGCCGGCTTCGAACAAATTTTGAATCTGTACAATCCGCTTGTCTATCAATCGGGAGATGTAATCGATACTTACGTTTACCGCGTCGGATTGGTTCAGTCGCAATATGGCATTGCCAGTGCGGTCGGCTTGATGAAATCGGTTGTCAGCTTTGTCCTGATCGTCATTTCTTACCAACTCGCAGCGCGCTTTGCGAACTACCGGATTTTCTAAAGGGGAGGTAACGGATTTGCACGTTTACGGCAAAAGTAAAACAACCAGAATGACCGATCTTCTCATTCATCTTGTGCTTATCGCCATTGCCTTTATGTCGCTGTTTCCTATATTGAACGCGTTTGCGAGTTCGTTCAGCGGCAGAGCGGCGGTTGGAGCGATGAAAGTGACCGTTTTTCCGATCGATTTCACGCTTTCCAACTATAAGGCGATTATGGAAGACAAGCAGTTTTTCGTTTCCTTCGGCGTTTCGATTCAAAGGGTGCTGCTCGGCGGGCTGCTTCAATTCGTTCTGAC
This sequence comes from Paenibacillus contaminans, assembly GCF_003285015.1. Lineage (GTDB taxonomy): Bacteria > Bacillota > Bacilli > Paenibacillales > NBRC-103111 > Paenibacillus_V > Paenibacillus_V contaminans. The sequence goes on from NZ_QMFB01000008.1 coordinate 249,933, forward strand.
GGTTATGCTCGCCTATCCTTTATCGAGGGAGAGGGCCAGGTTCAAAGGACGGGATATCTACATGTGGGCGCTCGTTATCGCGATGCTGTTTAACGGCGGTTTGATCCCATGGTATATAACGGTGAAGTCGGTCGGGCTGCTCGATACGATGTGGGCGTTGGTGCTGCCGAAAGCGGTTCCGGTGTTTAACGTCATCCTGCTTATGAATTTCATGCGAAACTTGCCTAAGGAGCTGGATGAAGCCGCAGAGATGGACGGAGCCGGCCCCTGGTATAAGATGATCATGCTTTATATTCCGCTGTCGCTTCCGGCGCTTGCGACCGTCACGCTGTTCAGCTTCGTCGGCCACTGGAACGCCTTTTTCGACGGGCTTCTGCTTATTCACAGCACGGAGAAGCTGCCGCTGCAAACGTACATCAACCTGTTTATGGTGCAAAATATGCAAACCGAGAGCATCGATCCGGAGCAGATGGAGCTTATGCTGCGAATGTCGGACCAAGGCTTGAACGCCGCTAAAGTGATGCTGAGCATGCTGCCGCTCTTGCTGTTATATCCGATCCTGCAGCGTTTCTTCATACATGGCATCGTGCTGGGATCGGTAAAAGAATAGCCATGAGGAGTGGAGAACAATGTTGAAGCAAACCGATATGTCCGTGTATTGGATAACGGACGTGCATTTGAAGGACCATGTAACCGGGCGGCCGGAAGCTGAGGGAGCCGTTTACGGAGAGCGCCATTTTTATGCGTCGCTCGACAAGCTGCGGCAAAGCGTCGATATTGTCAACATAGAGAAGCCGGATCTCGTCGTTTGTACGGGCGATGTAATCGAAGTCAAGCAGTCTCTGGGTTCGTTCGTAGAGCAATGGGATCGAATGGAAGCGCCTAAAGCGTTCGTTCTGGGGAATCACGACTTGGAAGCGGGTTATGATGCGGTCGTGAACGAGATGGGCTATCAGGACAGACTTGAAATCGCCGGAAGCCGGTTCAACTGTTCGTTCGTCTTGCGCAACGACGAATTCGGCATCCGCTGCATCGTTCTGGATACGTACGTCGGCGAAGACGGCAAGCATCGTTATGGGACTTGTGAAGGCACGATCGGAGCACAAGCTTTTGAATGGCTGGAGCAAGAAATGACGGCATGCCCGGAATCGGTCATCCTGCTGTTCTCCCATAACGGGATCGAGGGGCCGGAGGAGTATTTCGACCGGCGGCATGCCGCGCAATTCCGCGAGCTGGCCCGCCGCGTCACAACAAATGGCAAAAAGCTGTATAACTTGGCCGGTCACCACCATGTGCATCCTCATCCGGAGGTGAAGCAAGTGCTGCCGCATTATACGTTTGTGAACGGCGTTGCCATGATTGCCGGAACATGCTCTGCGGTTAACGTCCTGACGATACAAAAAGACGGGACGCTGCATATCGGCTCCAAGGAAGTCAAGTATCCGTACCCGGAGTAAATCAAACCAGATAAGGAGTTCCATTCGATGCGCATTTACATCATTCGTCATGCGGATCCGGACTACGCCAATCATACGATAACGGCGGCCGGACATAAGGAAGCGAAGGCGCTGGCCGAGCGGCTGAAGCTGGAGGGTATCGACCGCATCTTTAGCTCTCCCGTGCCAAGAGCCGTGCATACGATGCAGTATACGTCACGGCTGCTGGAGATCGAGCCTGTCTTCGAGCCGTGGATGGCCGAGCTGGAAGGCTGGCACGTAACCGGAGAGGATGGCCAAAGCAGAGCGGCATGGAATGTCGACGGAGAGATCGTCCGCGGGCTTGAGCGTCGGCAAGTCGATGAATGGCACCGGTTCGGGCCCTTTGCTGGCGGAGATTTCCACTCGAAGAACGCGCTTCTGACGGATAATTCGGATCGGTTTATGCAATCGCTTGGTTATGCAAGAGAGGGAGGACGCTACCGGATCATCAAGCGGAATGGGGACAAGATCGCCGTTTTCTGCCATCTCGGATTCGGCCTTACGTGGATCTCGCATTTGCTGGGGCTGCCGGTTCCGACCGTATGGACGGGCTTTTGGAAAGCGCCGAGCTCCGTTACGACCCTGCTGATGGACGAACGTTCGGAACAATGGGCGGTTCCTCGTTTATTGGCGCTTGGCGATACGTCGCATTTGCATGCTTCCGGGCTGCCGATCAGCAAACAAGGTATTTTTGCGAACTTCGATTGATAGAAAAAATTGTCGTTCGGGGAGGCCGGTCAATTCCGTTGGAAGATGCGGACGGTTGCCTGTACCGATGTGTCATGCGATTCATTTTATGACTTACGGAGGAAGTGTTGAGCGTGCCCCAGGTAACGGATATTTGGCACATAACACATCTAGAGCTGCTGTTCAGAATGCTGAGTGCCGTCATACTCGGCGGATTGATCGGCTTGGAACGGGAGTTTAGCAATCATGCCGCCGGTTTTCGCACGCATATTCTCGTATGCCTCGGGTCCGCAACCATCATGCTGCTGTCGATGTACGGCTTTTCCGATTTCGTGAACGAGCCGAACGTGCGGATCGATCCGGCGCGTTTGGCGGCCCAAGTGATTAGCGGCATCGGCTTTCTCGGGGCGGGGGCGATTCTCCGCAACGGCTCCGTGATCAGCGGATTAACGACGGCAGCTTCCGTTTGGGTGGTAGCCGCAATAGGCTTGTGCATCGGATCCGGTTTTATATATGCGGCATTGTTCGCAACTTTATTGGTGCTGGCCAGCCTCCTGCTGCTTAATAAATGGGAGAAGCATTTGATGCGGCACCGGAGATATCGCGATATGACGGTGAAGACGCTGGATTACCCGGGTGTGATCGGAAAGATCGCATCGATATTCGACGAGCATGGCATCCAAATCATAAATATTTCATGTATGTCCGATGTCAAAATTTCAAACGAGCATGAAGGAAAATCCGTAATCGAGCTTACCTTTAACCTTAAGGTACGCGATCAAAGGAAATGGATTGCTGCGATCGATCAAATGAAATCGCTCGACGCCGTACTGTGGACGGAATCCGATAACATTGTGCTTCCTCATTCGGCAATGCGTGCGGAGCGGATCGGATAAAATCCGTCTGTTCGAAATCTGTTAGGCTGACGTTATTCCGATTTACCGGCATTCGATGTAAAAAAACGGTTGCGAACGGCTTACCCCATGTGGTAGCATATAGCAATTAAGTGGAAGGGCTTCTAGGGATCCGGCGCGAGCGGCGCCGAACCAAGCGAAGCCGGCGCAGCGATAGCGGCGCTACACCGTAGGGATAAAAGACCTCGCGCAAGTTCCGCCTTTAGGGGCGAAGCTGTGCGGGTTTTTTTGTTTTTTATCGGAAAGGGGGAGGAACACATGGCTGTCATCAAGGTCGAAGGGCTTTGCAAGTCTTTCGCAATCAAAAAGAAGCCGCCCGGCTTGCGGGGCAGCGTGCAATCGCTGCTTCGCCCCGTATATGCCGAGAAGCGGGCTGTCGAAGGCATCGAGTTCCAAGTAAACGAAGGGGAGAAGGTCGCCTTTCTCGGCCCGAACGGCGCGGGCAAGTCGACTACGATCAAAATGCTGACCGGCATTCTGCATCCGACAAGCGGTTATGCCGACGTTCTCGGACTTTGCCCATGGAAGGACCGCGGCAGGCTCGCGTACCGGATCGGTTCCGTTTTCGGCCAAAAATCGCAGCTGTGGTACCATCTGCCGGTGACCGATTCCTTCGAGCTGATGGGCAGCATCTACGAGCTGGGCAAAACGAATTTCCTTAACCGCAGAGACGAACTCATCCACCGGTTCGGGCTGGAGCCGTTCCTGCCGATTCCGGTGCGGAAGCTGTCGCTGGGCGAGCGCATGCGCTGCGAAATAGCTGCGGCGCTTCTGCACAGGCCGCAAGTCGTGTTTCTCGACGAGCCGACGATCGGGCTCGACGTCGTCGTGAAGCAGACGATCCGTGAGGTCATTCTCGAAATGAACCGTCGCGAAGGCTGCACGATTTTTCTGACGACGCATGATGCGGGGGATATCGAGCAAATGTGCGATAGAGCGATCGTCATCAACCACGGGAAAATCGCGGTTGACGACTCGGTTGCCAGCATGAAGTCGAGCTTCCTGAAATATAAAACCGTCGAGCTTAAGCTGAAGGAGCCGGTTGAGGGCATCGATTTTCAAGGCGTCCGGGTCATCGAAAACGGGACGTCGCTTAAGCTTTCCGTAGACACGACGGCCGTTTCGATCGAAGAGGTGCTGGGCTTCCTGACGGCCAGATGCCGGATCGACGATGTGACGATTCAAGATCCGCCGCTGGAAGAAACGATCGCCAAGCTGTATGCGGCGGAGAAGGAAGAAACGGCGGAACGGAAGGAGGCGTCGGTCAAATGAACCGGCTTAAGCTGGCCAAATATGCGGCGATCGGCAAAGTGACCGTCCGCAACCAGTTCGCTTATATTTTCGACGCGTTGTTGCGGTCCTTATTTTTGCTTGTCATTCTCTATATTTTGATCCAGCTCTGGAAGGTGACTTACGGGGGGATGGGAACGGAGCGGATCGCAGGTTATACGTTCGGACAAATGATTTGGTATTTAATTGTGTCGGAATCGATCATCATGGCTTCTCCCCGCGTTACGACGACGGTAGAGGAAGAGGTGAAAACGGGAGCTATCGCCTATCTGATGACCCGGCCGTTCAGCTATATCGGCTATCAATACGCCACGTATATGGGGGAGGCGTCCGTCAAGCTGCTGATCAACCTGACGCTGGGCAGCCTGCTGGGGCTCGCCCTAATCGGCCCGCCCGACTTGGGCTGGGGCTCGCTTGCTTTTTGGCCGGTCGCGGCATTGGCGTATACGGTTAATTTTATCATCAGAATGTGCCTTGCCTTGGCTGCTTTCTGGGTGGAGGAGACGCAAGGCTTGACACTCGTGTACGATAAACTGCTGTTTACGATCGGGGGCATGCTGCTGCCGCTCGAGCTTTTTCCGGAAGCATTGCGCCGTATTTGCGAATGGCTGCCTTTTCAGACGATCGTCTATTTTCCGGCCAAAACGGCCGTTCGCTTCGATGCGGGCGCACTGCAGCATATGATTGGCGTACAGCTTGTGTGGGGAGCGGTTTTGGCGGCGCTTCTGGCGTTCATTTACCGGAAAGGAGCGAAGAGGCTTAATGTCAACGGCGGATAAACGAAAAATGGGCTGGCTGAAGTTTTGCTGGACGTCCTGGAAGCTGAATGCCGCAGGTGCGATGGAATTTCGGATGAGTTTCATTATGACGGCGGGCATGATGTTTATTAATAATCTGGTATGGATATTTTTCTGGAGCATTTATTTCAAGCAATTTCCGATCGTCAACGGCTGGGAGCAGGATGACGTCATGATCATGTGGGCCATTGGTACCGCAGGCTACGGCCTCGCCGCCATCTTCTTCGGCAACATGACGCGAATCGCGAATATCGTGGCGACCGGCCAGCTCGATCTTTATTTATCCCAGCCGAAGCCGGTGCTGCTTAACGTTCTGGTCAGCCGGATGTCGGTCACGGCGATCGGCGATCTTGTGTTCGGCCTTCTTTTATTCGGCATCTTCGGGGATGTTTCGCTGCCGGGCCTGCTTCGCTTCGTTTCCGCAATGCTGATCAGCACGGTGATATTCGTCTTTTTTATGGTGGCTACGCAGTCGCTCGCCTTTTACATCGGCAACGCGGAGGGACTAGGGCAGCAGTTGTTTATTACGTTCATTACGTTTTCGACGTACCCGACCGATATTTTCCGCGGCTTTGCCAGGCTGCTCCTGTTTACTGCCGTGCCGGCAGGCTTCATCAGCTATTTGCCGATCGGCTGGATCCGCGAGTTTCAGCCGGCGTTCGCATTAGGCGCAGTCGGGGCGGCAGTAGGACTGGCGGTTGCCGGTACGGCATTTTTTTACCGGGGTCTTCGGCGGTACAGCTCCGGCAATGCAATCGGCATGCGGATGTGACGGAGGAAAATCAGACTTTGCAGACATAACGGCCTAGCCCGATGATCGCAAGTATTCTTTATGTAACGAGAGAACTAGGGACGTTTTTCGCGGTTATTCGTCAAAATCCGAGTAAACCAGTATACGAGACCTAATTGTTTCGTTTATAATGGGAGAAGTGAGTTTTCCATTAATGGGATATTGTCGAGAAGGGGACCGGAGACATGAAAGCGGAGTACATCAATCCTTTTTTGGAATCTGCCAGAATCGTGATCGAGCAGATGATCGCGGTTCGTCCGACAACCGGCCAACTGGGCGTGAGGGAAGTGAAATTTGCCGAAAAATATTTGTGGATTGAAATCGGATTAACCGGTCAAATGAACGGCGTTATCATGTTCGAGCTTCATGAAGAGGTAGCGCTCAAACTAGTATCGGCAATGATGGGGGGCTTTGTGCTGAACGAAATGGACGACATGGGCCGCAGTGCGATATCGGAGCTTGGCAATATGATCTCCGGTAATGCAAGCACCATGCTGTTCAATCAAGGCGTGCGCGTGGACATCACGCCGCCGAAGGTGATTCAATGGGCGGATATGACGGACGGTCCGCGGAAGGCGCTCACGATTCCTCTTATTATGGATGGGATCGGCGCGATGGACATTCAAGTGCTGGTAGCATAAAACCGAGTGCAATTGTTCGAAGGAAAGCGGAGACCCGGCTGACGGGTGCTCCGCTTTTGTTTTTAAAGTATAGCTCTGCTGATTGTTCAATTTCCCGATAAACGCGCCTGCCCTTAAAAGACGGCATAACCGTTTATCCTTGATTTATCAGAAAGTATATCGTGGAAGCGGCTCTAAATCTCGGTAAACGCCAGCGTCAAAGACGCCGGTAGCCGTTTATCCTTGTGCAAAAAATGGTTGACTTCCTTCCGGCATCGGTGTATGATCGTAAAAATTTACCCAAATCTAGAGGATCGGCTTCATCGGATTTGGGACTTGACACTAGTCGTAACCAGGCAATTTCTATTACAGAGGAGGACGAAAACCAAAATGGCATTTTATTACACGGAACCGTCGCGAACATTCAGTGAGTTTTTACTGCTGCCCAATCTTACGACCAAAGACTGCACGCCGGCAAATGTGACGCTGCGCACGCCTATTACCAAGTTCAAGAAAGGCGAGGAGGCGGCAATATCGCTTAATATTCCGTTCTCATCGGCCGTCATGCAATCCGTCTCCGACGATGGGATGGCGGTTGCGCTTGCGCGCTGCGGCGGCATTTCGTTCATCTTCGGTTCGCAAACGACAGCTAACCAGGCGGCGATGGTTCGCAAGGTCAAAGGCTACAAAGCCGGCTTTGTCGTCAGCCGTTCCAATCTTACGCCGGATAATACGCTCAAGGACGTTTTGGCATTGAAAGAACAGACAGGCCACTCGACGGTTGCGGTTACCGACGACGGTACGGCTAACGGAAGGCTGCTCGGAATCGTAACGAGCCGCGACTACAGAATGAGCCGCGACGCGATGGACAAAAAGGTCAGCGATTTTATGACGCCTTTCTCGAAGCTGATTTACGGGAATTCGGGGATTACGCTGTCGGAAGCGAACGATTTGATTTGGGAGCATAAGCTGAATTGCTTGCCGATCGTAGATGCGGATCAAAATTTGGAGTATCTCGTGTTCCGAAAGGACTATGAGGCGCATAAAGAATATCCTTACGAGCTGCTTGATGGTAATAAAAGCTATTTGGTCGGCGCCGGCATAAACACGAAGGACTATAAGGAACGCGTGCCTGCATTGGTCGAGGCGGGTGTCGACGTGCTTGTCATCGACTCGTCGGACGGCTATAGCGAATGGCAAAGCGAAACCGTTCAATATGTAAAAGCGAATTTCGACGTCAAGATCGGAGCGGGGAACGTCGTCGATCGCGAAGGCTTTCTTTACCTGGTTGAAGCGGGAGCGGATTTCATCAAGGTCGGGATCGGCGGCGGCTCCATCTGCATTACGAGAGAGCAAAAAGGGATCGGCAGAGGGCAAGCGTCGGCGCTTATCGAAGTGGCGGCGGCCAGGGACGAATACTTTGAAAAAACCGGTGTTTACGTTCCAATTTGCTCCGACGGCGGCATCGTCCACGATTACCATATCACGCTTGCGCTGGCAATGGGCGCGGATTTCGTCATGATGGGCCGTTACTTCGCACGCTTCGACGAAAGTCCTACCCGGAAGCTGAAGGTAGGCAGCAATTTCGTTAAAGAGTTTTGGGGCGAGGGCTCCAATCGCGCGCGCAACTGGCAGCGGTATGACACGGGCGGGAAGTCGGGGCTTCTTTTTGAGGAAGGCGTCGATTCGTATGTTCCTTATGCGGGCAGCTTGAGGGAAAACCTCGACAAAACGATCGGCAAAATCAAGTCGACGCTGTGCAACTGCGGCGCCAAGTCGATCGAAGAGCTGCAGCGTACGGCCAGAATTACGCTCGTGTCCGCAACAAGCCTCGTAGAGGGCGGCGCGCACGACGTTATTTTGAAGGAAAGCAGCTTGTCCGAGGATTAAAAATAAGACCTCCAATTCGCTAAATAGTAGCGTTAATTGGAGGTTTTTTTTGAAATCTTTCGTTGAATGTTTAAATTTTCCGGTAAACACGCCAGTCCTTACAAGACGGCGAAGCCGTTTATCCTTGTGGCCTCCGCTGCATATTCCGCTTAATGTTCGATCAGGCTGCTGACCGCGACGTCGAATTCGTTTTCCGGCTGGTCGAGCGGATAAATGCGGGCCGTTTCATCCGTTTCGTTTACATGCTGAATGTAGCATTGCTTTCCGTCGTACGTAACGTTAGCCATTACGGGCGAAGCGGCGATTTCTTTGGCGCGAAAAGTGTTCATCGATCGTACCTCCAATTAATGATGAAAACAGTTATACGGTTTACGGAAACGGATGGAATTATGCACAGGACCCGATCAAGAGCGGATTCAAAAATAAAGTTGAGCTTCGCGCACGACGCCGGTTGTATTTGGAAGGATGTAGAAGTACAATAGTTCTAATTTGCCGTTCAAATGAGGGGGAATGAAAATGAAGCGGAAGCCGGGGATCGGGACAGCTGATGAAGGCCGGTTCCATTATTCATATTTTCATTGCTCCGGACACTAAAGTTATTTATGGCTTTAGTGTTTTTTTATTTATCTGTATATCATGGAAGCGGCTTAAATCACGGTAAACATAACTTCTTGCGATCCCGGCAGTATTAATAATGGAGGTGTGCGGATGAAACGGTACAGGCGGGTCCTCATCAAGCTAAGCGGAGGCGCGGTTGCGGGAAGCGGCGAATTCGGCTTCGAGCCCGGCAAGCTCGACCACATCACGACCGAAATTATGTCGGTCGTTAATATGGGCGTAGAGGTGGCGCTTGTGATCGGCGGCGGCAATATTTTTCGCGGGAGCATGGCGGAGAGCTGGGGAATCGAGCGGGCGGAGGCGGATAATATCGGCACGCTGGCAACGGTAATCAACAGTCTGATGCTGAGGGGGGCCATGAAAGCGAAGACGAACAAAGAGGTTCGCGTCATGACCGCAATCCCGCTCGCCTCGGTCGCGGAGCCATTCATTCGGCTAAGGGCGATTCATCATCTCGAGAAAGGCTACATCGTCATCTTTGCCGGCGGCAACGGGCAGCCTTACGTAACGACGGACTATCCTTCCGTGCAGCGGGCGATCGAAGTGAACTGCCAAGCGCTGCTTGTCGCAAAGCAGGGAGTTGACGGCGTGCTCAGCGCCGACCCGAAATACGTCAAGGAGACGAGAAAATATAAATCGCTTCATTATAACGATGTCATCCGGCATAATTTGAAAATTATGGACCAGTCGGCCTTCATCCTTGCCCGGGATTACAGCCTGCCGATCCATGTGTTTAATTTCGATAAACCCGGCTCGATGAGAGAGATTTGCGAAGGGAAAAATAACGGAACGATGATCAGCGGCGATTCCGTGCTGGAGTTCGATGAATAAATAGGTTCATGCAAAAGAACCTTCGAAACCGCTAAAAGGCGGCACCGAAGGTTCCTGTCGTTTATGGCAAAGGGTTTCGCATGAGCGGCTCCATATACGCTGTTGCACCGTGGTATCAAAGACGCTGCCGTTTCACTAGAACTCGCTAAGCTAAACCTGCTTGCTCTGAACGAGCTCAAGCGCGGCTGCAAAACGCTGCATGCCCAGCGTCATCGTATCGCGGTCGGCGTGCGTAAAGTTCATTCGCATCGTGTTGTACTTCGGCTCGCCGGCATAAAAGCTGGAGCCCGGTACGAAGGCGACGCCCTGCTGGACCGCTTCCTTCAGCAGCTCCTCAGCTTTCAGCCCTTCAGGCAGTTCGAGCCACAGGAACATGCCGCCCTTAGGCGCGTTCCACTTGAGTCCGTATTTGCGCAGCCCTTCCAGAAGCTCGGTCATCAGCTTCATGCGGCCGTGATAATGGCCGCGAATCGTTTCGATATGCCCGTCCAGATCGAAGCCGCTTAGCAGTTGATACAGCGCCATTTGGTCCATCGTGCTGGAGTGAAGATCGCAAGCCTGCTTCGCCTTGGCCATGCTGCGGATCACCTCGGAATCGCCCATCACCCAGCCGGTGCGAAGGGCGGGAGCCGCCGTCTTCGAGAAAGTGCTCGTGTATACGACCGCTGAGCCTTCCGCTTTGTCCTCATAGGAGAAAATCGAAGGGTAGGATTCGCCGCTGTCGTACTTCAGCTCGCCGTACGGATCGTCCTCAAGAATAAGCACATTGTTGTCGCGGCACAGCTTAAGCAGGCCTTGACGGCGTTCCCCGCTCCAGACGTAGCCGGTTGGGTTGGAGAACGTAGGGCAAACGTAAAGCAGCTTTGGCTTGTATTCGGCAATTTTGCGGGCGGCATCGTCGAGATCCATGCCTTCCTCGTCCCCGCTTACCGAAACGACCTTCGCGCCGCGGGCTTGAAACACCTGCAGTGCGGCTAAGTAAGTCGGCTGCTGAACGAGAATGACGTCGCCCGGATCGATGTAAACGCGGGTCAGCAAATCGATCGCTTGCTGGGAGCCGGTGGTGAGGAGCATTTCATCCTTCGTCACGTTCATGCCTTTGCGCCGCATCCGTTCCGCGATCGCTTCGCGCAGCGGGATAAAACCTTCCGTCAGGCCGTACTGCAGCGAATGATTGCCCATCTCGAATACGCGGTTAAACGCCGCCTGCATCGCGCTCATCGGGAAGAGCTCCTCCGCGGGAAGTCCTCCGGCAAAGGAAATGATCGACTTGCCTTGCGTCAGCTTCAAAATTTCCCGGACGGCGCTGGATTGAAACGCCTGCATGGTACTGGAAAATGTATAGTTCATGTCGGTTCTCCTTATTCGGAAATGGATGTGTGATTTCCTATCATTTTACCACTCGCTTCCGTTCGTTTGCAAAAGAAATCGACGTTTGTCGGATTAAGCGGTGCGGAAAATGAACTCGCTCTCTAGCAGCCTGCGAAACGTTTTATTGCCGCTTAGGCTCACCGCTTACCGGCAGTTTGGGCGTACGGTAGTACCGCATGATTGCAAATGTGCCGGCAAGCAGTACAAGCGTGGTCAGCAAGCTGCCTTCCGCCCCGAACGCGCCGCCGGAAATCGTATCGCTGCCTTCACGCGTCAAATGAATAAGTGAGTCCACCTTGTTGCCGGATACCTCGAAGCCGTAAACATAACCTTGAAAATAGTTCCAGGTCAGATGCAGGCCGATCGGCATCCACAAGCCGCCGCTCCATTCGCGGCTGACGGCCAGAACGATGCCGGCCAGAAACAAATTAAGCAGCGGCAGCGGATTGTCGAGGACGTTGTTGTTCTGCAGATGAAGCGCGGCGAACAGCAGGGAAGGAACGATGATCGCAGCCGTTCCGCCGAAATGATGCTTGATCAGCCCTTGCAAATAACCTCTTGAGAACAGCTCCTCATTAACGGATACGATCGTAAACAACAATACGCCGCTCGACATCGAGGCCAATACGGTATTATCGAAGGTGACGCTGTTGAAGGAAACGCCTCCGCACAACCAAATCAGCAGAGCGGAAACGGTCATGAGCAGAATGCCTGCGGCCAAACCTTCGACCGCGAGCCGGAACGGTTTTTGTTGCTTCAGCCCGAGGCTCCAGCCATGCTTGCGGTCGAAGGCCGCGTACATAATCAGTGTGCCGATAATAAACGCGAACCCCTGAATCGACATTTGCGACAGGCTTATGGACGTATAGGAGAGAACATCGTCGGCGCTGCGGCCGGCCATCAGCTGCACTGCGGCGTAAATCAAAAAACCGATGAGCACAAGCAAAATGATGATTGCCGCCGACAACAATATTTTGCCTGCGACAATAAAAACGGATTTGACGGTTTGCATACGTACGCCTCCATCATTAAGGTGGTAATCGGATCGGATAACGATACCGTTACTTACGGGGCGGCGATGGAAACGTTCCATACCATGAGTGATAGGTATAGGCTATCAGTTCGATAGCTTTTATATCTTTGTAAAATGATAGTGTTTATGATAAAACAAAAGTAATTGAATTGGAGAGGTGAACGACACATGGCAGAAGTGAAAAAAATCGCCGTCATTTCCGGCGACGGAATCGGCCCGGAAGTGATTGCCGAGGCGCAGAAGGTACTTACGAAAACCGAAGAAGTATTCGGCTACAAATTCGAAACCGAGCACGGCTTGTTCGGCGGGATCGCGATCGATGAGAAAGGAACGCCGCTGCCGCAAGAAACGCTCGATATTTGTAAGAAAGCCGATGCGGTTCTGCTTGGAGCCGTTGGCGGACCGAAATGGGATAACAATCCGAAGGAGACGCGTCCGGAAACCGGCTTGCTCGGCATCCGTAAAGCACTCGGCTTGTTCTCGAACATTCGTCCGGCTGTCATTTTCGATTGCCTGAAGGACGCTTCCACGCTGAAGCCTGAAGTTCTCGACGGAACCGACCTGATCGTCGTGCGCGAGCTTACGGGCGGTATCTACTTCGGCGAGAAATTCCGCCGCGAAACGGCTAACGGCCAAGAAGCGGTAGATACTTGCGTTTATAATGTAAACGAAGTCGAGCGCATTGCGCGTCAAGGCTTCGAAATCGCTAGAACGCGCCGCAAAAAGCTTACTTCCGTAGACAAAGCCAACGTACTGGAAACGTCCCGCCTGTGGCGCGAAACGGTAATCCGCGTAGCTGCGGACTACCCGGATGTCGAGCTGGATCACGTGCTCGTCGACAACTGCGCGATGCAATTGCTTCGCCGTCCTTCCAGCTTCGACGTTATCGTGACGGAGAATATGTTCGGCGATATTCTGAGCGACGAAGCGGCAATGCTGACCGGTTCGATCGGCATGCTTTCCTCCGCTTCGCTGGGCGAAGGCAGCTTCGGCTTGTACGAGCCGGTGCACGGCTCCGCGCCTGACATTGCCGGACAAGGCATCGCCAACCCGATCGCAACCATCTTGTCCGTTGCGCTCATGTTCCGTTTGACGTTCGGCTATCACGATGCGGCTGCCGCAATCGAGCGCGCAGTCAAAGAAGTGCTTGATGCCGGCCACCGTACCGGTGACATCGCGGTCGATAAGAGCAAGGCTATCGGCACGACGGCGATGGGCGATCTGATCGTCGCTGCAATCCGCAAATAATACTGGTTTACCTATCCCGGTCCGTATCAGGCCGGGATTTTTACATGCCCGTCGCCTATATCCGCCCATAAGCAGGCAAACTCGAATTGCTGCGGCAGACGCCCGGCAAAGCTTACAAATAGTCGGGCAAAATCGGATAACAGGGCAGTCAGCCATGTTGATCGCGGACGGTGACCCGGCGGAACATGACCATTTTTACTTCTCAAAGTTATTTATAATAATTTTAAGAAAGAAATTAGTTAAATCATTGACTTTCATTTTTTTGGATGATACGATTTTACTTGTGAGTTTTTCACCAGAGATATTTGTTGCCGTTCAGGCAGCTACATTTAAAGGAGGAAATGAATCATGGCAGAACGTTTGGTTGGTAAACCGGCTCCCGATTTCAAAATGGACGTAGCTTATGGAACTGGACAAGACTTTGGTACGGTATCTTTGTCCGATTACAAAGGAAAATGGCTGGTTCTGTTCTTCTACCCGCTCGATTTCACATTTGTTTGTCCTACTGAAATTACCGCTCTTAGCGATGCGGCGAACGACTTCGAACGTCTGGACACGGAAATTCTCGGCGTCAGCACAGACAGCAAACACTCCCACCGCGCTTGGATCAACACGCCGAAGGAGCAAAACGGTCTCGGCCAGCTGAACTTCCCGCTTGCAGCCGACCTGACGAAATCCGTAGCACGCGATTACGGCGTTCTGATCGAAGAAGAAGGCATCGCCCTGCGCGGTCTGTTCATCATCGATCCGGAAGGCGAACTGAAATACCAAGTCGTTAACCACAACGACGTAGGCCGCAGCGTTGACGAAACGCTTCGCGTTCTGCAAGCTCTGCAATCCGGCGGTCTTTGCCCAGCGAACTGGAAACCGGGCGAAAGCACGCTTGTAGCTAAGTAATTAATTGCACTTTACATAAAAGCCCTTCAGCTCGCCTAAACGAGCCGGAGGGCTTTTTGCATGGAAACTAAAGTCAGGTGGCGTTACTTTAAAGATGGCTTGCGGGACATTTTTATGCGGCATCGTGAAGCGATAACGGCCGCCTTTGGAGGTCGTGTTGCTGCCGCAAACAATACCTCGGCCTTTAGGAAAGTGGAAATGAAATGTAACGGGCGAGACGGCAATATTGTTATGCCGCCGTAACCTTTTGCCGTATTTCCCGTCTAAGTTAGCAGAACAAGAATCGGAGGGTGGCGCTTATCAAAAAGCCGATCATTGCGTTTCTCGCATTGCTGCTGACGCTTGCGATGCTGTCAGGCTGCCGAAGCATCGGCGGTCAGACGATCATCGATTGGGTCGATTTCCTCAAGCTGAACGGGATTTCGTATACCGGCCAATGGAGCGCAGTCGTTACGGATCCTGCACAAATAGGCGGCGAAATAGGCAAAGTGAAATTCAACGTCGCGGATAACGTTCATCATTCGGGTTACAAGACGAAAGAAGGAGATGCTGCATTCCTGCCCAAGGGGACGGTCGTTTACGAGGTGAACGGTTATCCCGACCGCTCGTTCGTCGCCGTTCAAGATCCGGAAGCATATAACGGCTACCGTTTGTACGCGGACGACCGGAAAATCCGGGAGCTTGCGGCGTCGCTTGAGCCGGACGAGCGGAAGGTATCGTCTGCGCGGCTCTATGAAGGCTATACGGATTTTAAGCTGCTAAAGGAGCTGAAAGCGGACAGCGCTTCGATATTCGTAGCTATGCTGAAACGGAGCGAAGAGCGGCAAGACTATTCGCCTGCCACAAGAAACGGCGATCCGACGGCATATCCTTTTGTGTTGGACACCGGGGATGCGATAGGCTATTGGAACATCATCTACTATGACGGCCTTCGCTATTATTGGCACGACAATAACGTCAAGCTGCTGCCGGGCGAATTTGCTTCTTATGTGACAAACTCCGCAGCAGGCGAAACGCCTTAAAAGGGTTCGACCAGCCGGTATTCCGTACTTTCCCGCACGGAAGGACTGTATAGATTTGTTAACGCAGGAATGAACTTTCAACGGATGTATGCGCTGAAAAAAGAGGAATTTGCGTCCCCGGAGGAGAAGTATGTAGACATGAACGTCTACTGACGGGGAGGTTGTGTGATGAGTTTTTGCTGCGGAGCAAGCATGATAGGAACGAAAGGAACGCTCAAGCATATCCGGACGCACATCCATAACGTGCCGATATTGCTTTGCCCGGTTTGTCACCGTATCGAGGTTCACCATCTGGTGGAGCCCGAGTTCGAAATATTGGCGGAATACGCGCACGGCGATGGAGCGTCGGAAGTCGATTTCCACGAGTACGCGGACCGTAAGGACGGCAATCAGCTTTTTGAAAATTGCGTAAACAATGAAGATCAGGATCCGCTCGACATCGTGCGGAATCAGATCGACATGGCGCTCGACCTGATGATGGTCGCCAAGCAGATCGAGGATGCCGAATGGGAAGAACAGCTTAAGAAGCGGCTGCATGTGCTGGGCAGAAGGCAAAGCAAGCTGCTTCAGCGGAATGCTTCCGCTCGCGGCAATTAATGGCCGAAGCGGCGGCGGGCAAGCCGAATATATCGGGAACGTCCCAAGCGGGACGTTTTCTTTTTTTCAATCCGCCGCTCCGTGCAACCGCTTGCGAGGCCGGCTTTCCGCATAGAAAAAATAAATGCCGCAAAGGAAAAAAATAGTGAACATTTTGACCTGTGTATTCGTCTGAAGATACGGAAGCGCCATGCTATTACGCCGAAAAGTACGGATGCTTGCATGGATATGCTATAATGATAGAGGTTGTCGCCAGGAGAAACGATAGAGTCATCCAAATCGCGTGATGAAGGATGGGGAATGTATGCCATTCGTGCTGAAGCATAAACAAACATCGGAACTATATACATGCATGCTGATTAACCGCTACGACATCCCGTTTTACGGGACGAAGAGCTGGGAAGAGCTTACGGAAGCTGCGGATACATATGCGGAATTTTTGAAGGAACGCGGATTGACGGATTCGTCGGAATGGGAGCTTGTCGAGGTGGAAGAACACAAGCTGAAAATGTGCAATGTAAAGCTTAACAACAACCCTAACAAACGGGTATTTTTAGCTGCGAATGGCATGATTGAGACGAAAACGATAGATTGAGACTTTAGACCTATGTGAACATATTTTGTCTGACGGTTTCCGTACCCCCGCAACTTGCTACTGAGTCGCGAAACCTATAGTGTGAGGTGGATTTTTTGTTACTGGTCTTATTTAAACGATTTCTGGGAAGAAGCCAGTCTCACCGTCCGGAATTAACGAATGCGATGACGCCTGAACAGCAGGTTGAACGCATTCAAGAGGGCGATTTGCGCTTGCGCAACCAATTTATTACCGATTACCAGCCTTATGTGGCGAAAGTAACCAGCCGCTTCTGTAAACGATACATCGATCCCGCAAGAGACGATGAGTTCAGCATTGCGCTTGTTGCCTTCAACGAAGCGGTTAACCAGTTTTCCTCGAGCGCTGGCAGATCGTTCCTAAGCTTTGCCGAAACGGTCATCCGAAGGCGATTGATCGATTATGTCCGCAAGGAACAGCGTTTTGCGCAGAATGTGCCTTACAGCTCGTTCGACGCTTACGACGACGAGGACAATATCGTCAACCCGGTGGAGATCCATCAGGCAATCGAACAGTTCGAGAAACAGAAAGGAATGGAAGAACGGCAGAGCGAAATTACCGATTTGAGCGGTGTGCTTTCCGAGTTTGACATCCGTTTTGCCGATTTGGTCGAAATGTCCCCGAAGCATTCGGATTCCCGCCAAATGCTTATGGCTATCGGCTTTATGCTGGCGCAGGATTCGCTGATGATGCGGTCGCTGCTCAGCAAACGGATGATGCCGATAAAGGAGTTGATGGAAATTGCGGGGGTGTCCCGCAAAACGCTGGAGCGAAACCGGAAGTTTATCATCGCCGTAGCGCTCATCATCAACGGCCCGTATCCGTATTTACGGGAATACTTACATATCGATGACATCGTAGTGAACAGGAGTGAACGGGATGAATAGGGGAGTCGTCATGGAGCTGACGGACGACAGTCTGATCGTGATGACGCCGGAAGGGTCGTTCGAGAAAATTCGGCGCAATGGTCGGAAATGCCAAGTCGGCGAAGAAATTATTTTTGCCAGGCGAGAATTAGGCGCCAAAAAACCGATTATCGCGCTGTCTTCCACAGCGGCTGCTGCAGTCGTATTTTGCCTTGTGTTGTTTGCTGGGTGGTCGGATTGGTTCGCGGATAAATCGGTTGTAGCGTACGTATCCATGGACATTAACCCCAGTATCGAGCTCGGCATCGATGAAAAGCAGAAGGTGCGCGAAATGAGGGGCTTGAACGAAGACGGGTCAAAGCTGATAGAAGGAATTGCTTTTGATGGTTTAAAGCTCGATAAGGTTGCGGATGCCGTTCTAACGAAAGCCGAAACTCTGGAGGTCATGAAGCAGGGGGAAGGCGACATCATCATAACGAGCGCGCTGATCAGCGAAACGACGAAGCTGAACGATTCGATTATTAGCGAGCAAATGCGCCGCGAGGTTACCGAGCACATTAAACAAACGCATCCGGACGATGCGGAGAAGTATGAGGTCAAATCGTTCCCCGTTCCGAAGGAGCTGCGCGAGACTGCCAAAGAAGCGGATTTGTCGCCGGGAAAATATTCCGTATACTTGAGCGCCAAAGAAAACGGGAAGGACGTGAGCATCGATACGCTCAAGAAGACGTCCGTCCATGAAATCGCCAAAGAAGCCGGCGGTCTGAACGAGCTGATCAATACGAACAAGCTGAGCAAGGAAAACCTGAAAACGCTCGTGACCGAAGAAAAATCGGGAGAACTGAACAAAAAATACGAGCAGAAGAAGGAAGAGAAAAAGAAAGAGAAAGACGACGACAAGAAGAACGGAAAAGCATCGCCTACGCCGAAGCCAAAGCCGAGTGCAACACCGGGCAAGCAAACCGCAAAGCCTACTCCGACGCCGTCTCCATCCTTCAAGCAGGCGCTTCAACGTCCCACGTTCGATCCGAAGAAACAAACCGACAACAAGAAGAATCAGGACGATAAACGGAAAGACGATAACGACGACCGGAACAAAAAGGATAATGACGATGAAAAAAAGCAGGATGATAAGAGCAGAGGGGTAGACAAAAAGAAAGAACAGGAAGAACAGAAAAAGAGAGAAGAGCAGAAAAAGAAGGAACTAGAGGAGAAAAAGAAAGAGGAAGAGAAGAAGAAGGAAGAAGAGCGGAAAAAGGCTGAAGAGAAGAAAAAGGCCGAAGAGAAGAGGAAAGAAGAGGAACGAAAAAATTCCGAAGAGCAGAAGAAGGAAGACGAACGGAAGAAAACAGAAGACAAGAAAAAGGAAGACGACAGGAAGAAGGATGATGACGACAATCGGCGATATGACGACCGGAATCGAGATAACGGCGATAAAGAAAACGAACGCAGAAGCTGATAGCCGTTTTGCGCGGCCCCGCCTATTTGGAAGGCGGGGTTTTGCTGTCTGCGTCGTACGCAGGCGGATAAGCGTCGTCTAGGGCGGCGGCCCGTGATATAATAGGCGAGACGGCGTTTTTGCGCTTTAGGCCATACATAGGAAGCTGACCAGCCATGACAATCGACAATCGGCGGCAAAGGGAGGGAGCTTTTTTGCGTTATAGACAATTCGGCAAAATCGGTTATAAGGTTTCCGCGCTCGGCTTCGGTGCGATGAACCTGCCGCATGTGCCTTTCGAGCAGGCGCACGCTGCGCTTAATTACGCGCTCGATCGGGGAATCAATTACATCGATACGGCTGCTGCATACGGCAAGAGCGAGGAAATCGTCGGTGCTTGCATCGGAAAGCGGCGGAACGAGTTCTTTTTGGCTACCAAAACGGGCAAACGCGATTACGCCTCCGCCAAGGAGGAAATCGAGCGGAGCCTGAACCGGCTGCAGACCGATACGCTTGATTTGCTGCAGATTCACTACGTGAACTATGTAAATGAATTTAAACAAGCGATGGAATCGGAAGGCGCCTACGAGGCTGCGCTTGAAGCGAAACGGCAGGGCAAGGTTCGCCATATCGGCATTACAGGTCATCGACCGGAGCTGCTCGCCAAGTGGATAACGTCCGGCAAGTTCGATCAGGTGCTGTTCCATTTGAATCTGGCTCAGCCGTTCGCGCTCAAGGAGTTGATTCCGAAGCTCGCAGAGCTCGACATGGGCCGCGTTGCGATGAAGCCGTTGTCGGGAGGATTCATCCAGCCGGTCGACAAAGCGCTTCGTTACCCGTACAGTCAGGACGTGCACGTCATGATATCGGGGATGATAAGCGTGGATGAAGTGAAGCAAAATTTGGCCGCGCTCGAGTTAGAGGTCGGAGACGAAGAAAAGCGCGAGCTTGAGCTTCTGGCGGAACAGCTTGGCGAGCATAATTGCCGGAGGTGCAATTACTGCTCATGTCCTTTGGAAATCCCCATTCCGGATATGATGATATCAAGCCAAGTGCGCCAAACGTTCGGCTTGCTGCCGAAGGGCGACGCTTTCTACCAAAAGCATAAAGGCAAATTGCTGTCGTGCGCGGAGTACGAGCCTTGCCGGGAGAAACCGCTGTGCGAGGAGAAATGCCCGTATCATTTGCCGATGCAGCGTGTCGTGCAGGAGGCTTCAGGGTATTTTCAATAGGAGCGGAAAATGCGAAAAGCCCCGGATCGTAATCCGGGGCTTCGGGAAAGTTAATGGATGGATGAAGTCCTATGCTTGCATGCGGTTGCCTGTCGTATGCGGAGCGGAAATGGGCAAGGAAGGAGCGGCATGCTCCGTCAAATCGTCCAAGCGAACGACGAATCTCGTTATTTCATCGGTTGTAAACGAAAAGCTGGAAGTCCGCTCTTTAATATTCTGAAGCCGGATGCCGATTAAGTCCGGCTTGCGCTTGTTAAGCTCCAAATCGAACGTAAGAACCGGTACGGATGCGGAATCCGGAGCGAATAAATCCTTGGATACGGTAGGAATATTTTTCAGGTTGATATACAGCATTTTGCGGTTCCAGTTTACGATACCGGGCTGAAACTGAACGATCAAATGATTGGCCGGCGCTCCTTCAATGGTAGCCAGCTTATAGATTTGAACGTCGTTATTTTTCGCGGAAGCCTTCAGCTTCTGAATGGAGCTCATATCCGGCAGGAAGGGCACGATAATAAACGGTATTGCGCTTGCCGCATACAGCAGATAAGCGGATTGCTGCCAGATGGCAAGGCCGATGAGCGAGACGAAAATGAACAGCAACAGGAATATAGGGTAAACGGGTTTTCGTTTCATGATCGTTCCTCCAATAGTACAACTGCTTGAATGTACAATATGATTATTTTAGCACAAGCTTCGGATGGTTTGTAAGTGTTGAATGTTGTCATTTGAGCATTATCGATGTCGAAATAGCAAATATTGTGTCGAAAAGTCTTGAAAAATGTAAGTGCAGCCAGCCAAAATCGGTTATACTATCGTCAATATACGATTTTTGAAACGGGAGGGCGGCCATGAGCGAAACGAACGTGCAGCAGCACAAGGACCGTGTACCGCCGGGGCAGAAGCAAACGGAAAGCTTTCCGGTGCTTCATTACGGGGATGTGCCGTACTACAGAGATATGAGCAAATGGGATCTCCGCATTTTCGGTCTAGTGGAGGAAGAAGCGGCGATATCGTATAAAACGTTTATGGCGCTTCCGCGGAAGTTGTTTCATAACGACATTCATTGCGTGACGACATGGTCGAAGCTCGATAACGTTTGGGAAGGCGTGGCGGTCGCCACGATTATGGATAAAATCAAGCTGAAGCCCGATGCGAAGTTCGTCATGCTGCATGCGGAGGGAGGCTGGTCGACGAATTTGCCGCTGGAGGATTTTATGGCGGAGACGTCGTTTTTCGGCATTAAGCATAACGGCGAGCTTTTGTCGCCCGAGCACGGGTATCCGGTGCGCATGGTCGTGCCTCATCTGTATTTCTGGAAGAGCGCCAAATGGCTTCGCGGTATCGAATTTTTGGCCAAGGATAAACCGGGCTTCTGGGAAAGAAACGGCTATCATATGTACGGCGATCCCTGGAAAGAAGAAAGATACGATTGGGATTAAACGAGAAGGCGGCCAATAAACCGCCTTTCTTTCTTTTGGACTTTTAAGGGCTAATAAAGCCTGCTCGTGTATCACGCACGAGCCCGTCATTTCAAGGATCCGTCGCCTTTTGTAAACGCTGTCATATCAAAAACAATATAAATAAGCTTTCGCCTTTCCTTTTGTCCGTTTGCATTTTGCTTCTTGATCGTCTTTTGACCTATCGATTATAATTCGGTCTGCGAGGAGTATCCGTAAAATCGCTCCGTCCGCTTTCCTTGAACCGGAGTATGAGGTTGGCAAAAGCAATGGGCTGTGGGAGGATGAAACGATGGTGCCGATCAAACGTTTTATGCCGTATTCGTTTAAAAACCGGCTTACGATTCTGCTGATTGTGGCGATCATGGTGCCGCTTGGGCTGATTGGCGCCGTATCTTATGCTTCGATATACTCGGTTCTGGAGAATAAAGCCGAACGAGGCGTACGAAGCAATCTGCATCAAGTCATGCTCTCGCTGGAGAGCACGCTGGATCAGCTTAATCATGCCTCCCAGCAGCTTGCCTTGGACGGGCGGATCGGCAAAAATCTCGACCGCTATTTGGAAGCGGACGTGTATGAAAAGAAACAGCTTCACGATGAAATCAAAAACGAGCTCAGTCTCGTTACGTTTACGAACCCTTCCATGGGCCTCGCTTTTTATTATTTTGCGGATTCCGGACAAGTTATGTTCGAAAATTACAGCATCAAGAAAAATGCCGATATTCTTAAGCTGCCCGTTCTGTCCAAATTCGGCTCGATATCGTATAACGGGCCGCATCTTTCCCTGAATCCGTGGGACGGTCATCAGGTGTTCTCCATCGTTCGCACGATCGATTTGTCCAACGATGATTCGGTATATGTCTACATAGAAACGAGCTTTAAACTGGCTGAATCGCTTATGAACATGGAGCAATCGGCGGCCGATACCGCGCATCTGATTGTCGATGCCGAAGGGCGGATTCTGTTCAGCGAGGATGAAGCGTCGTTTCCTTCCGGAAGTCTTTATGCATCCGGTGACGGCGATCGGGACCGGTACGCAGGACATTATTTTTTCGAGGAAACGAACGACAAGCAGAGCTGGAAATTGGTCGCCGCCATCCCCAAAGCTTCCTATGACAGCGAGCTACGAAGCTGGCTGCTGCAATTCGTCGTGCTGACGATCCTTTCGCTGGCGGCAGGTTGTCTGGTAGCCTGGATTTTGTGGCGGTCGGTGTATGAGCCGCTGAAGAAGCTGTCGCAGGATATGAGGCTTGTTCCGTATGCGAAGCCGGAAAGCGGCGGACAGGCGGCTTCGATTATGGAATTCGACCGCATTCATAACAGCTTCGAATCCATGCGTTTACGGATCGAGGAGCTGCTGCAGGAAGCGGAGCAAAGGGAACAGCGCAAAGCGCGTCTGGAGGTAGAAAAGCTGCTGCATCAAATTAATCCCCATTTTCTGTATAATGCGCTCGATACGGTCCGGTGGCTTGCCAGAATGCGCGGACAAAAGGAGATCGACAAGCTTGTTTCGACGTTAAATAAAATTCTTCACTATAATCTCAACAAGGGCGAAACCGCGAAAATACGCGACGAGCTGGAAGCGCTCCAAAATTATATGGCGGTGCAGGCCGTCCGGTTCCATTTTCAATACGAGATCGATATCGAGGCCGAAGAACGGATGCTGGATTGGGTGATCCCCCGGTTTATTTTGCAGCCGCTTGTCGAGAACGCGATTCTGCACGGCTTGAAGGAAGACGGGCGGATCGGGATCCGCATTACGGAGGAAGGCTCGGATGCGCTGATCGAGGTAAGGGACGACGGCATCGGGATGACGGAGGAGCAGCTTCGGAAGCTGAGGGATACGGATTCGGAGCAAACTTCAAGCGCCGGATTCGGCATCGGCTTGAATTATGTGAGGAAGGTCGTCGGCCTTCGATTCGGAGAGAACGCCAAGCTGACAATCGAAAGCATGCCGGATACGGGAACGGTCATTACGCTCCGGCTGCCTATACTACAGGAGGTGGACGGCGGTGCTTAACGTGCTTGTGGTGGATGACGATCATTTGGTGCGCAACGGATTTATTACGATTATGCCGTGGAGCCGGCATGGGCTGAGGGTAGTGGGGGACGTCAACAACGGGGAGAAGGCGCTGGCTTTCCTGCAGAACAATCCGGTAGATTTATTAATTACGGATCTGGCCATGCCGGTCATGTCGGGAATCGAGCTTATGCGAGAGGCCAAACGGATGTTTCCGAAGCTCCGCATGGTGGTGCTGACGTTTCATCATGAATTCGAATACGCGCAGGAAGCGATCCGCCTCGGCGCGCTCGACTATATTACGAAGGTGGAGCTGGAAGAGGACCGCATGGATGAAGTGCTGCAGCGAATTACGCAGCGGATTGCCGAGGACGATCAGGCGGGCGAGGCGCAAAGTCCGGCCGCTAACGATTTCTATGAAGGCCTGGAGTCTACCGGCAGGAGCGGATCGTTCGAAACCGGGAAGAAGGAGCTGCAGGAGCTGAAGGAAAAATGGTGCTCGGTCGATTGGATGGTCGATGACGAAAGGTTCGCCATGCTGCTAGAGGAAATGCTTGAGCGGCGGCTTGCGCCCGAACGGATCGAGATGTTGTTCGAAGCGGCGGTGTCCCGGTGGCTGCTGTTTATGCCGGAGCTACGCTCGTATATGGATACGGACGGGCCGGCTACCTGGCGGCAATGGACGGAGTGGCTGGAGCGGCTGCGCCATGCCGCCTGTGAATCGGCGCGGACGCTGCCGTATTCGTCCGAAGTGGTCGGTTGCATTCTGAAGGCGCAGGACTATATCCGAACGCATCTGGAGGAAGAGCTGCAGATGCCGCAAATCGCGAAGCTGGTAGGAATGAGCCGAAGCTACTTCAGCCGCTGCTTTCATGATTTTACGGGGTCTACGTTCAACGATTACATCCGGGATTTGCGGATCGAGCGGGCGAAGGAGCTGCTTCGGCAGTCGGACAAATCGATCGGCTGGATTGCAGCCCAATCGGGGTACCCGAACGTCAAATATTTCGCCAAAGTGTTTCGCGGCGCGACCGGCATGCTGCCAAGCGTCTATCGCAAACAAGAGACAGGTCACAAATGATACGAAAACAGGTGCAATCTTGTCTACCGGATTGCGCCTTTTTTGCAGTGGAGACAATAATGGCGGAAAGTGAAGACCGATGTGGTCCCTTGAGCGAAAGCGTTTACCCTATACTAATAATAGATTTACAGCCAAAACATCAGAAGAGAGGGCGAGAACATGAAGGGGAGCAGATGGGGGAAACGAGTCGGATCGGTAATAGCCGGACTGCTTGTCGTCACGACTGCTGCGGCATGCAGCGGGGGCAAAGAACCCGGAGAGAAGCCG
Organism: Paenibacillus contaminans; assembly: GCF_003285015.1. Taxonomy (GTDB): domain Bacteria; phylum Bacillota; class Bacilli; order Paenibacillales; family NBRC-103111; genus Paenibacillus_V; species Paenibacillus_V contaminans. Next base: position 274,993 of record NZ_QMFB01000008.1, read on the forward strand.
GTCCAGTCGCCGGCAAAGACGGACGAAGGAAGCGGAAAGGCGGCCGTAAAGGAAGAAAAGCAGGATTTCAATTATTACAAGTACAAAGAACCGGTTCAAATTACGATCGCCAAGGACGTGCCGCCGGGATTGAAGCTGCCTGAGGGGGAAACGATCGAAGACAATTCGTTCTCGCGTTTCGTCAAAAAACATACGAATATCGACTTTAAAGTGGCATGGTATGCGACGGGACAAGATTTCGTGCAGAAGCAGCAGCTCGCAATCGCCAGCAACGACATCCCGGACGTCATGCTCGTCGACGAAACGACGTTCCGCCAGCTTGCCGCAGCGGGACAGCTTGAGGATTTGACCGAGGTTTACAACAAATACGCGCAGCCGAATTTGAAGAGCAAGTACGAAGCGACCAAAGGCGTAGCGTTAGCCAAAGCGACCTATGACGGCAAATTGATGGCGCTTCCCAATTTGAGCGGATTGGCCGAATCGATCAGCTTGCTGTGGGTCAGACAGGATTGGCTCGATAAGCTCAATATTCCGGCACCGAAATCGATGGCTGATGTGGAAGCGATTGCAAAGGCTTTCGTCCAGCGTGATCCGAACGGTAACAACAAAGCGGATACGATAGGCTTGACCGGTTCAGGCGCTTCGCTGTACTCGAACGCCTATGCAGGGATGCACGATTTCACGGGACTGTTCGCCGCTTATAACGCGTATCCCGGCCTTTGGGTGAAAGGGGAAAACGGTGCGGTTGCCTACGGCTCGACGACGGCGGAGGCGAGGGCTGCGATCGCCAAGCTGCGCGACATGTATGCGAACGGCTTGATCGATAAGGAGTTTGCGCTGCGCAAGGATCCGAATCAGCTCGTATCGAACGGGGAAGCGGGTATGTTTTTCGGTCCTTGGTGGGCGCCGTGGAACTTGGCCGAATCCGTCACGAACGATCCTTCGGCGAATTGGAAGCCATACTGGATCGCCGATGCGGACGGCAAGCTGAATACGCACATGGTGCCGATCAGCTCGCATTTCGTCGTCGTGAAGAAAGGCTTCAAGTATCCGGACGCGGTTATGACGTACATTAACTGGTATACGGGCGGTTACAGCCTGAAGAGCGCCGACGAGAAGGAAAGAGCGCTCGCTCAGGAGCGGCTGGACGATTTTACGAAGCTGGACCCGTCTCTCATTGCGGCTCTGTATCCGTTGTACACGACTTACGTGGACACCGATGTGGTGGAGAAGACGAACATCAAGCTGAAGAAGGCCATTAAAGGCGAAGTGAAGCCTGAGGATATGGAACCCGGCGACCGGGTCGTATTCGAGCAGTGGCAGCGCGATAACGCCAAGCCGAAAAGCAACGCGGCTGACTGGCCGCCGCCGTATGCTTACTTAAACGGCGGAGATGCGGTTATGCAGCCCGTGGACCGGAAGGTGTTCAACGAATTTACGGCAACGACCAAAACGATGCAGCGCAAATGGGCGAATCTGATTAAGCTGGAAACCGAGACGATGTACAAAATCATTATGGGCGAGGAGCCGATCGAAGCTTTCGATGATTTCGTCACGAAGTGGAAAAGCCAAGGCGGCAGCGAAATCATCACGGAAATCGAAGCCGAGCTGAAGAAGCAAAAATAGAACGAAAATGCCGGGGCAGGCGTATGAGCATGAGCAAAAAGCAAAAGTGCGAGCATGGAGACGGGCAATGAGCAATAAGATATGAGCCGTCAGCCTGTCGAAGCTTAAGCTTGTGCCGATGCGCCGCCCCGCAATGCCAAAAATGGGGTGGGAGCCGTGAGATACCGTTCTTTCGAGAAACATTACCATCTGATGCTGCTGCCCGGTACCGTCCTGCTGTTCATATTCAGCGTCATACCGATGTTCGGGCTCGTTATCGCGTTTCAAGACTTCAAGCTCGGGTTCGGCATTTGGGATTCGCCGTGGATCGGACTTGAAAATTTTCAGTATATGCTAGAGATGACGGACAGCCGGATTATTTTTTACAACACGATCTTTCTGGCAAGCATGAAAATCGTCATGAATCTGCTCGTGCCATTAGTGTTCGCAATCCTTTTGAATGAGCTGCGCCTGAGGCTTTTCAAGCGCTGGGTGCAAACGATCGTGTACATTCCGCATTTTCTGTCCTGGGTTATTCTGGCGGGGATTCTCGTGGAGATGCTGTCTTTGGACGGCATTGTAAACCGGGTCATCCGTTTGTTCGGAGGAGAAGGGATACTCTTCCTGGCAAGCAATAAGTGGTTTCCCGCGCTTCTCGTAACGAGCGACGTATGGAAGGAATTCGGCTTCGGCGCCATTATTTATTTGGCTGCGCTTACGGGCATCAATCCTTCGTTATATGAAGCCGCGGCGATCGACGGCGCGACACGGGGGCAGCGCATGCTGTATATTACGCTTCCGGGGCTGCTGCCTACCGTTATTTTGATGGGGACGCTGAGCATCAGCAATATTTTGAACGCGGGCTTCGATCAAATCTTTAATTTGTACAATCCGATGGTATACGAATCGGCGGATATTATCGATACGTACGTGTACAGAGCGGGGCTGCTGCAGGCGCAGTACGGTCTTGCTACCGCCGTCGGGCTGATGAAATCGCTCATTTCATTCGTGCTTATTATTTTCTCCTACGGGCTGGCTTACCGTTTCGCCAACTATCGAATTTTCTAATTTTTATAACATATAGGACTCCAATGATTCCGTACTTTACAACAGAAAAGCAGGTGAGCAGATTGGTTGAGAGCCGAACGATGGCTTCGCGCTTGGCGGATGCGGCGTTAATTATCCTCATGACGCTGGTTGCGTGCATGTCTCTAGGGCCGATCTGGCATACGGTTGCGGTTTCTCTCAGCGACAAGGCGTTTGCCGCGGCGGGACGGGTTACGTTCTGGCCGGTCGGGTTTAATATTAGCTCCTACTATATCATTTTGTCGGATTCTTCTTTTATCAAGGCGTTTATCGTGTCGCTCAAAAGGGTGGCGCTCGGCGGAGCGGTCAATTTTGCGCTTTGCGTGCTGATGGCTTATCCCTTGTCCCGGGCGCCCCGGGAATTCCGGTTCCGCAACTCGTATATGTGGTTTCTTATTTTCTGCATGCTGTTTAGCGGCGGCATCATTCCGTTATATATTCTGATGAAATCGCTCGGGCTGTTCAATTCCATATGGGCTCTCGTTCTGCCCGGTGCGGTGCCTGTGTTTAACGTGATTTTGCTGATGAATTTTTTCCGCAGCCTGCCAAACGAGCTAAGCGAAGCGGGGTATATGGACGGAGCGGGGCCTTGGTACATGGCGCTAAGAATTTTCATTCCTTTGTCCGCGCCGGCTTTGGCGACGATTACGTTATTCAGCATAGTTACGCATTGGAACTCGTTTTTTGACGGATTGATTTTTATGAGGACGCCCGAGCAGTATCCGCTCCAAACATACATCCAGCAGCTGGTCGTGCAGATCAGCGCGCAGAAAATCGATCATACCAAAATGGATTTGCTGACGAAGATGTCGAATCAGACGCTTAATGCGGCCAAGATCGTCGTTTCCATCGTACCGATCTTGATCGTGTACCCTTTCCTGCAAAAATATTTCGTACATGGCATCATACTCGGTTCCGTCAAGGAATAGTCGCTTCCATCATGATAGGGCATTCCGCAATCGATAAAGAGAATAGGATGAACGCATAATGAAAATCGGCATCATCGGATACGGACTGCGGGTCCGTCACGTTTTTGAAGAACTGCACAAGGCAGATCCGGACTGCCGGATAACGGCTGTCGCCGATCCGCGCTGGGAGGAATTGCGAACGGAGAGGGCGGTCGGGGCAGGAGAAATCGCGTGGTATGAACATGCGGATGACATGCTGGAGCGCGAGGCGCTGGACGGCGTCGTCATCGGCACCCGCTGCAACCTGCATACCGAGATGGCGCTAAAGGTGCTAACGCGCCATTTGCCGCTATTTCTCGAAAAGCCCGTAGCGACGACGTTTGAGGATTTATACCGGTTGAAGCAAGGCTACGAGGCTTCCCGTTCGCAAGTGGTCGTATCGTTTCCGCTGCGAAACACGCCTCTCGCGGAGCTGGCCAAGCAGATCGTCGACTCGGGACAGATCGGCACGGTCGAGCATGTTCAAGCGGTAAACAACGTTCCGTACGGCGGCGTTTATTACCACAACTGGTATCGGGACGAGCGTATTACCGGCGGTCTTTTTCTGCAGAAGGCGACTCATGATTTCAACTATATCAACTATTTGGTCGGTCTGAAGCCGGAAACGGTGTGCGCGATGAAGTCGAAACGGATATTCAAGGGCGACCGCAAGGCGGGTTTAAAATGTACGGAATGTGAAGAAAAACATACTTGTCCGGAAAGCACGATCGTAAATGGAATTGGCGAATACTGCTGCTTTGCGGAGGATACAGGCAACGAGGATTCGGGAAGCGCGCTGATTCGTTACGAGTCGGGCATGCATGTGGCTTACTCGCAAAACTTTTTTGTCCGGCGGGATGCCGGGAAGCGAGGGGCGCGGCTGATCGGATACAAGGGAACGCTGGAATTCGACTGGTACACCGGCGAGCTGAAGGTGCATATGCATCATGAGCCGCGCGCCGTCACGCACCGGCTTGACGTGAACGCTTACGACGGGCATGGGGGCGGCGACGCGAAGCTGCTTCATAACTTCATTCAAATCATGAAGGGCAAGGAACAATCCAAAACACCGCTGGAAGACGGTTTGCTTAGCGCGCTGACTTGTTTGAAAGCGAATGAATCGGCGGTAACGAATACGTTTCAAACGATCGGGTGGGAACGGTAAGGCAGCACGGAAGGCAGCAGGGTAAACTGGCACGGTAGAACGGGGTGACGTACTCGGGAATATGATTCCGTGACGGATAGCGATGAGGACGGAGGCGCATGGGGGCAGCGTGGAAAGTAAGGGTTGCACCTTGCGTCTCGTTTTTTCCTTTTGTCTGTAAGCGCTTACTGTTAAGCGGATTTTCATATAGAAATTGACCAAAAAGCGAGCCAAATGAAAAGGAGGCAATTGCGAATGTGGAAAAAATGGTTGACCGGCATGCTTGCCCTGTTGTTATTGACGGGAGGAATTCCCGTTCATCGGGCGGAAGCCGCTTGGTATCCTTCGATCCAGGCAGACGGACGCAAGGACGAGTGGAACGATACCGTTCCGCTGATCCGCGGCAAGCAAACGACCGTACATACGCTAAAGGTGGCAAACGACGCTTCTTATTTATATGTTTTGGTCGAGGGCATCGGGCTTTCGGCTTTGACTTCCGATTTCTATTTGAATACGGACGGGAACGCTGCCACAGGTTATCGGGAGCCGAACTGGGACGAGGACAGCGGGGCGGATTTCCTTTTGGAAACAAGCGTCCATTTGGAGCCGGTCACTGTCGGAGGTCAGGTACGCAATGCGAAGAAGGACAAAGCGAGCCTGCTGAGCTATACGGGGACGGGGACCGATTGGAGCTGGAATCAGGAAGCCGAATATGTCGGGAGCGGGCAGATCGTGAAGACGGACAACGTTATCGAGGCGCGAATTCCGCTCAGCGATCTCGGCTTGTCGTCAGGAAATTCCGTTAAGATCGGCTTCGTCAATTATTACTCGAAATCGGAGCGGCTCCCGGCCAAAACGGGCGCATTCGCCGCATATACGATAAAGGCGGCCAATGCGGAGCGTCCGTCCGTGCCGACCGGATTAAACGTGTCCAATCAGCATAGCACCAAGCTGCAGATCAATTGGACGCCGTCTGCGGACAATAACGGGATTAAGGGCTATAAGGTATACCGCGTCAAAGGAGATCAGATCGAATATGCGGGATGGACGACGTCAGCCTCCTACACCGACGGCTGGCTGGAGCCTTCGAAGACGTATACGTATAAGGTGGAAGCTTTCGATACGGATGGCTACAGCTCGGGTCCGAGCCTTGCCGTGACGGGTTCGACGACGGCTTATCCCTCCGTTCCGGCATCGACAGGCGACTGGAACGCCGTTACCGATTTGTTGTTTAACTATACGGTGGAGGATTCGATCGATGCCGCGGAGTTTGCGAGTTATGACCTGCTGGCGCTCTCCGGTGCGGTTTCCCCCGAGAAGCTGAACGAAATTAAAGCGATCAATCCCGACATTTTTATCGTGGGTTATATTTCGGTCGGTCAAGATGCAAGGGAAGGAAATTCGCCGGACATCTTCTTCAAGGATAGCGAAGGCAATCCGGAATGCGATTTGAACTGGCCGTCCTGCTTCATCGATCCGACGAACCAGAACTGGCAGAAGAAAGTGCTCGACGAGCTGCTTCCCGGTTTGGTGGCGCGCGGTTTCGACGGATTTTATCTGGATACCGTGGAAGTGACGGAAGTCATTCATAAGGACAAAGCTTGGGGCATGGGACAGCTTGTGCAAAAAATCAAGCAAAAGTATCCGGACAAAATCGTATTTTCCGGCGGCGGCGTGCATCTCATGCGCGGCGGGGATTACGATATTCGCTCCTCCGTCGATGCCGTGCTGTTCGAGAGCTACGTAAACACATGGGTCGGCGATATGATGTGGGACGAAACGGGGCAAGTTCCCGTAGGCAACGCGGAAATGTACGGCGTTTACACGCCTTATGACCATCCGAGAAAAATGGATTACGCAAGCAAGCGCGATGTGATCAACAAGGCGCGCTTCCAATTCAACACAGACGGCACGCTTGTTCGCGACGGCTCCGGCAAAACTGTGAATCAGCCCAACACGAATTTCCATGTGTTTACGCTGGATTACAATACACCATTTCAGCCGGAGCTGATTCGTTATTCGGCCGAGCAGGCATGGTCGGACGGTTTTCTCCCTTCATTCGGCATGAAGCTGCTGTATTTCCCGCCGGCATACGATTGGAGAACGATGAGTGGTTACTTGCCGTTCCAGCCGTCAACGGCATTTAGCGCGGCAAATTTCGGGAAATCGTACGATTTGATGAAATACGTACCCGTTACGGTTGACGGGGACGGCTCGGAGTGGAGCGGGACGGCCGCGTTATCCGTTACGGGAACGGGCTCGATTACGAAGCTGAGCATGGCCGTTGACGGAACGAACCTCAATGTGCTTGTTGAAGGAACGGGATTACATACGCCGGGACAACGCATCATTTTGAATACGGACAATAACGCGTTTTCCGGATACCAGTTCCCGGAATGGTCCGGCAACGCCCAGACGGGCACAGACTTTATCATTGAAAACGGGACGCTGCTGAAGCATCTAGGCGATCCGTGGAGCAGCGCCGGTTGGACGGTTTGGGCGTGGGAGCAGGCCGCCGATCCGATTCAATATGCGGTTAACGGTGCGGGAACCGTTTTGGAAGCGTCGATTCCGCTGGAGCTTCTGACATCCGTCGGCGGAAATAAGCTTTATCCGTTCAGTCAAATTACCGCTGCCTACATGAAGTATTCCGGGGCAACGACAACGGAGACATTGCCTAAAGTACTTCCGGGAGCTACCGAAAGCTTGCTGCACATGGATTTCCGGGGAGGACTCATCAAAGCGGACGGCTCGACGGCGGACTGGTCCGGACTCGGCGCGGCTTCATCGGCAACGGGTACCGGCAATATTCATCGGATCAACGCGGTCGGTGACGGACACCATTTGAACGTTCTAATAGAAGGAACGGGGTTGACCGGCAATAAGGGAAGGCTGCTGCTAAATACAGACAATAATGAGGGTACCGGCTATCAATCGGCGTCATGGGGACCGGCTGTATCGACGGGCGCGGACTTCATGGTGGAAGACGGGGCATTGTTCGAATACGCGGGAAGCGGCAGCGACTGGAATTGGAAGTCTGTCGTGCGCTACCCGGACATTCCGGTTCAGCCGACCGGGTATTCCGCATCCACTGCGGCCATCGAATATCGGATTCCGCTGGATGCGGTTCACTTGGCGCCCATCAGCGCGTTTAGCGCGGCATTTCAGACATACAGCGGGGCTGCAGTCGTCGAAACGTTCCCGCATTTCCTGCAAATGACGCTTCCTAAGTAAAGAGAAGAAACCATTGAAAAAACTTGAATAACGTTTGCGATTCAGGGACATCCTATTTTCAACGGTGAAAAGAGAGGTGTGGTTCCGTTGGGCTACCTAACGAATACAACCGAGGAAAGTTGTTGTTGAATCTAAAAAGAAGCGAGGGGATGTGCCGCAGAGACTATTATGTAGTCTAGCACTGCATAGCGTCAATGAAGGCAAAGCCTAAGATTCAAAGTAAGGTTCAGGACAGATTGACCAAATCAATTCACCGTTAGGACTCCGAAAGGAGTCCTTTATTTATTTGTCAGAAAGTATATCCTCCGCTGATTGTTCCAATCCCGGGTAAATGAGCATGTATCGGATCAGGGTAAAATTCCCTGATCTTTTCTTTTGATTGTTTCCGTGTTGTTCGCATATAATAAAGTAAATATACGAACAAACGTTCCGTTTGGAGGGGTGAGCGGATTAGATGCAAAAGCAAATAACTCGCGATGAGCATTGCAGGCTCTTAAGAAAATCCGCCTATGACCTTGCGGCCAAATACGGCATCGATAAGGACGGATTTCTTCGCGCGATCGACGCTTACGAAAGGGAGCCCGAGCTGCTGCATAAAATCGACGGCTTGGAACGCGGCGTAAAGCAGGTGGTCAGGGCGATCATCGGTGCGCAGGAAGGGGAATGCTAAAACCGGCAAGCATCCCCCCATAAAGCTACGACACCGCTCTTGCCTCGGGCACGCTGCGCGTACGTCTGCGGATGTAGGCATAAACGGTAACGACGACGACCAGCTCCGAGATCGGAATCGCAAGCCATATGCCCGTCGTGCCGATCAGATGCGGCAGCGTCAGCAGAATGGCGACCATCAGCAGCATTTCGCGCGCCACGGTAATCCAAGTCGCCATCTTGACCTGCTCGGTCGACTGAAAATAGGTCATCATAACAAAGTTGACGCCCATGAATAAGTAAGCGAGGAAAAACAAACGAATGCCGGTCGCCGCCATTTGGCGAACCTCCGCCGAGAACGAGCCGAACATCGAGACGATGCCGTCGGCGGCCAGCAAACCGACAAGATAAACCCCCAGACCGATGCCTATCGCCGTTTTGACGGCAAGCCGGATCGTTTCCCGCTCGCGGGAACGCAGCTTCGCTCCGCGATAGTAGCTGAGCAGCGGCTGGATGCCGGCCCCCATGCCGATGAACAGCATCAGCATGACGCTGTGCACGTAATTGAGCATCGAGAAGGCCGATACGCCGACCGTTCCGGCCCAGCGAACCATGGCCATATTGTAACCGGCCGTGAATACCGAGATGCCGAGCTCCGCAACGAAGCTGGGAAGCCCGATCGTAAACGTGTTCCTGATCAGCTCCCAGGAGAAGCGGAACTTCACGAAACGAAGCATGCTGTCCTTGCGCAGGAAATGCGTCAACAATACGCAAGTGCCGATTGCAGCCGCACCGATCAATGCCCAAGCCGAGCCCGACACGCCGAAGTCCAGGACGAACAGCAGCACGTAATTGATGACGATATTGCAAGCGGCGGTAACGAGCAGGGAAATCATCGCCAGGTTCGGATTGCCGTCGTTGCGGACAAAAATGCTGAACGTATTTTGTACGGTAACAATGAAGCCGAACCCGAGCAGCACGGTCATAAATTCCATGACGTAAGGCATCGTTTCGTCATTGGCTCCGAGGAACAGCGCGAGCTGCTCGCGGAACATATAAGCGGTTCCGGCCAGCAGCAAGGTCAAGCCGAAAATAAGCGCAAGCGAATGGGTAAACACGGAACGCGCTTCCTTGACCTGCTTGGCGCCGAGATGTCTGGAATATAACACGGCGCCGCCCATGCCGATCCAGAGGGACACGGCGAAGTAAATCGAGAAGACGGGAACCGCGACGTTGACACCCGCCAGCGCGACTTCTCCATAACGATGACCGACAAATATACCGTCGACGACGACGTTGATGGACATCATAAACATGCCGATAAGCGAAGGGATCAAATAACGGACGAATACTTTTCCAACGGAATCGGATTCCATGGCTGACAGCTTTTTATTTTCTGCAAGCATAACAATTGTTTACCCTTCCTCTTTATGAATTAGCCCCTGCCACAGCAAGGAGAAAGTCGTTTCCGCAGCATGAATGAAATATTCCGGACTGTCGAAAATGAGCTTGGCGGTCAGACCTTCGTATATCGTATGGACGGCAAGCGCGCCGTCCTTCGCTTTCACCTTGATCTTGCGATCCTGCTGGAAGGCCAGCTCAAGCAAATGAAGCAGATGATGCGAATACAGTTCGTACATCGTCAGGAACAGCTCCTTAAGCTGATCCGGCGGCATAAACGCCATAAGAAACATTAATTTGACGTTTCGGTTGTCGGCGTAACGCTTCCCCATCTCGATGACGAACGTATGAAGAAGCTTCTGCAGGGGCTCTCCCTTATGATCGCTGAAGAACGAGGTCAGAAACGCAATTTCCTGCTTGGTCGCTTCCTCGTGGATTTCGACGACCAATTCCTTCTTGTCCTTGAAGTGCGCGTAAATCGATTGCTTCTTGATGCCCACTTCATGGGCGATGTCCGCCAGCTTCGTACCCTCGTATCCGTATTGCAGCAGATGCTCGACCGCGATTTTTTTGATTTCCTCTCTCCGGCTCATCTTGTCCCCCGCCAACCTATTTCGTTATTTACCTTACCGCAGTCAGGTAGTGACGAAGAGTATAATATCACCTTTTATTGTCAAAATCAATCACCCGGCTGACAATAGTCAGTTAAATTTTATCAAAATAAAAAGGGAACTAACGAGAGATTCTCCCGATAGTTCCCATATGTTCGTCAAACAGCAGCATGAACCGGAGTGCTTGCAAATAGAGTGGAGCGGACTGGTACGGGAGATGCCCGTACAACTTCTTGCTCGCTACGTGCTGGATAAAATAACGCCGATTTCCTGCAGGGCCGTCAGTCCTTCCTCCTCGGCGGCCTTTGCCTCCCGCAGCAGCTTGATCGCAGCCGAGGCGTTTGAGCGGTCGTTAGGCGGCAGGCGGTTGCCCGCAAATGGGAACATCCGGCACAGCTCCCTGAACGACTGTGCGCAGCTTTCGTAGCTGCTGGCGGCTTCGGACAGAAGCGCCGAAATCTTTGCTTTTTCGAGGCCGCTCCAATCATTGGCCGTTTCCCTTAAAAATAACGCGGCGTATTTCCTTGCATCATGCACAAGCTCCGTCGTGTAGGAATTGCCGGCATCGTCGACCGCGCCCCCTTCGAAGGCGGCGATCCACGCCTCATAGGCTTGCAAACCGTTGGCGCAATTTTCGAAGGCGGGCTCGCTGCCGTTCGCGTGTTCCGTAATCGAACGGATCGCTCCCGCGAGCGCTTCTTCCTGCGTCAAATCTTCCTGTCCGGTAATGGACAGCGCAAACAATGTATTTGTCGTCATTCTGCCGAGCCGTTCGTAAGGCATGCCTTCATCTTCCTCGGGCTTGCGGTGGAAGCTTACGTTGACGTCGCCGACATACAGCTCTCGGCGGTCATCGTTATAGCCGTATATGATGCCGAATTCCGGCAGCGTTAGATCGAAGGACATTACGTAATGTCCTTGGTCCAGTGTGCTTTGGATGAAAGCCAAAGCTTCCGTCAAGGCTTCGCCGGAAGGCGCGGCCGCCGCGGCCCGGGGAAAGCTTTGCCCGGAAGGGCCTCCGACCGTCGAACAGGAGAAGCCCAAGTTTCTCATCGCGGAAGGAATGACGCGATTCCAATCGTACAGCGTCGCTCCGGCTGTATGGATCGTTTCCTTCACGATATTCAGGCGAAACGATTGACCCGTCAGACCGAGCACCGTCGATACGGGTAATTCGCTTTTTCCGGTAGCTTCGAGCAGGCCGTACAAGTTAAAGCCCGCTGTCGTCCAGGGCTCGTGGGACCAATAAACAGGCGATTTCCAATGAAGCACTCTCGGCTTCTTCAACATTTGCCGTGCCATTTTTTCACCCAGCCTTCTTTGTGAAAGGTATAGGTTCAGATCGCTGCGAATCCGTTCCAGGGTTATCTTCTTTTTGGACCGGGAAAGGACCATGTACACATTGTCGGTTGTCGTTCGAAACAGCTCGGCGATTTCCTTAGGCGTCAGCTGCTCGAAAAAATACGATTCGAAAATGTCGCGTTCCCGTTTCGTAAGGCACTGGAGAAGGTGCAGCATCGTCTCGTACCATTCGTTTCGAACGAGTCTTACGGCAGGGTCGCCGTCCGGGGAGTCCAGCTTATTGCGTTTATGCAGCCGGTACAAAATACGATCGATGCTGCGCCAATTCGCATCTTCTTCCCGACCTCCGTCATGAGGAAGCAGGATGGAAAAAGGGAGCTCCCGTTGCGACGATTTCAGCTTGTCGTAAGCCTGGTTTTTTACGATCCGATGCAGCCAAGGCAGGAATCGCTCGGCGTTCATCAGCGTTCCAAGATGGAGAAATGCTTTGATCAGCGCCTCTTGGACGATGTCGTCGGCAGTATGGGTGTCGCGGACGAGCGACCGCGCCCATCCGTGCGCCTTGGCGTGGTGCCTTCTGAACAGTTCGCCGAACGCCTCTCTTTCTCCGTTTTGCGCTTGCGCGATTAAATCGGCGTCGGACCGTTCCTCCAGCGTATTTTCATTCAATGAGCGCATATTTTCCCTGAGCAAGATAACCCTCCGTGATCATGCAGGATCGCGACCTTCTAAATAGACTTCGGAAAGTGGAGAAACCTAACAAGAATTTTAAAGATTTTTTAAAATCTCACACAAGGAAGGAAATCTTGCTGATTGTTCGATTTTCTCGGTAAACGCGCCAGCTCTTGATGGACGCCTGCAGCCGTTTATCCTTGTATTTTATCAGGTTATCGGAAAAAGAGTAGATGTTTGAACCTTTCGGCGATCGCCTCCGCGTCATATGATGATAGTGGAAAGGGTGATCCCTATGGAAGGACAATTATTCACGTGGGAAGCTCTCTCCGCTATGGGGGGAGCTTCCTTGCTTACCTTTTTTATCGTTCAATATACGAAAAACTTGATGGATCGGGTCGCGCGCTGGCTGCCTACCGATTTGTACGCGGTCGTCGTGGCGTTTTTCATTCTCATTATGGCGCAAATGGCGGTTGGTGCGGATCCGTATGATTGGCGCGTGTACGGGCTCGCTTTTGCAAACGCGTTCTTGGTTTCGGCAGGCGCCGGGCAAATGCAGAACAAGGTGCTGCGTCCGCCGGGGTCCAAGGACGGCAATTCCTGAGGCGAAGACCTCCGTTTTGGCGGGACGGCTTTCGCTCTCTTTTTTCGGGGGAACGCGGACAAGCTCTTGAAAGAAAAGGAATGGCGGAGCCCGCCGCGGTTTCTGTATAATGATATCATGCGAGGATCTTAAGTTTGCGCTAACGAATACTTACGGCAACGGGAAGGTGATCTTGTGACATATGAAGAAGTGATGCGAAGCTTGGAGGAAATGGGAACCGAACAAACGAAGAAAACATACTTGCGTCACGGTGCGCAGGAGCCGTTTTTCGGCGTGAAGATCGGCGACATGAAGAAGCTGGTCAAGACGGTCAAGAAGGATCAAGACTTGGCATTGTCGCTTTACGAATCCGGAAATCACGACGCCATGTATTTGGCCGGGCTTACGGTTAACCCGCGGACGATGACGAAGGAACGGCTTCAGGACTGGGTTCGAAAAGCTTACTGGCATGCGCTTGCCGAATATACGGTTGCGGGTGTGGCGGCAGAAAGTCCGTATGCGCATGAATTGGCTGTGGAATGGATCGAATCGCCGGACGAAATTATCGCTGCCTGCGGCTGGAACGTTTATGCGAATTACGTTTCGATGGCGCCGGACGAAGAGCTTGATTTGGAGGAAATTCGCGGGCTGCTGGAACGCGTTCGCCGGACGATCCACTCCGAAAGAAACCGTGTCCGCTATGTAATGAACAACTTCGTTATCTCCGTAGGCGCTTATTACGATGCGCTGCGAGTAGAAGCGAAGGACACGGCGGAAGAAGTCGGCAAAGTTCATGTCGACGTAGGAAATACGGCGTGTAAAGTCCCGATGGCCTATGACTACATTCGCAAGATCGAAGAGTCGGGAAGAGCGGGAATCAAGAAAAAGACTTGCATTTGCTAGTCCTCTGAATATACAAAATGGAGTGCCGACCGGAGAACGGTTTCGGCACTCCATTTTTAAATTGTCGGAAAGTATTCCGGTAATCTTTTCAAAATGGCTTTTTTATGTAAAAGTAATGTTTCCCTTTTTTACAGAATGAATAAAAGATAAATTGGGATAAATAGGTTTGATCATGACGTACTTTTCAGGAATGATTTCTAATATGGGGGGGAGCTTTATGCCAACACCTTTGTAATGGGATATACGAACATGAATGTAGAGACGTCGTTTAAGCAATTAGCGGAACTTACCTAAATGAGTTAGCTAAAATGTAGGCAAACGATATTCGGGCTTCTAATGAAGGAGGCAAAACTATGAAGCAATTATCGAAAGAGCAAATAAATAAAGTGCTTTCGGAGAATTGGGGCATTACGGTTAGCGGCGAAATTCAAAACATGAGCGATTGGGTAATTGGGTTTGAGGATACGAGGGCACAACCATATTTTCTAAAGAGAAAAGAGAATGAGAATAAGATCGAGCAAGAACTACTTATTTCCGAAGTCTTGTCTAAGGAAAGGATCCATTCCTCAAGTCCAATCGCTACTCTCAGGAACAAATATTATGCTCAGAATAGCAATGAGTTTTACTGCCTATATAAGCCCTTGCCTGGGGCAATTGCTACTTCTATCGATGGACCCATTGCCTATCAATATGGTAAAGGTATTGCACTCCTACACAAGGCACTAAAACGATTGGATACTTATGATCACTTTCATGAGATGGATATTAAACATCAACTTAACACTTGGGCCATCCCGACAGTGAAATCAATTTTAGACGAGAAGGAACTCGAAAAATTTGATGAAATATTGGCACAATGCAATGAGAATTTTTTAGAAAAATGCAATTCACTTCCTAAGCAACTTATCCATCGAGACCCTCATCCAGGCAATATGCTTTTAACCAGTAACGAAGAGGTTGGATTCATTGATTTTGAGATAGCGACAATTGGGTTGCGCATCTTTGATATCGGTTATTGTTCAACAGGTATCCTAATGAGCGATTTTCTTAATAATGGCTTTCGCAATCATTGGTTTACCCTACTAGAGAACCTTGTCGCTGGATATCAAAACGTAGAACGCTTTACGGCAGACGAAATGAATGCCTTCTTTTATCTGCTTATTGGGATTCAACTCATTTTTATTGCCTACTTTCATAATGGCGATCAAAATCTCGTCCGTTTAAACATTTCGGGTATGTTTTGGATTGCAGCCAATAAGGATAATGTGTTCAAAGCAATTGGATCTTAATTCGCTAGACGAGTCTAAGACTTTAATTTCTTTGAACACATCCAAGTTAAAACTCAATCGCAACGCGGCCGAACCATTCGTCGCCTTGCTCGCGGTACAGCGTCTTCGGTTCGGCGCTGCCGGCGCCGCTTCCGAGGGCAATGAGCAGAGGAACAAAATGCTCGGGCCGCGGTACCGTAAAGGCGGCGTGAGGCGCTTGCTGCCGGTAATTCAGCAAAGCAGGGACGTCGCGACGTTCCGCCGTCTCCACGATCCATGCCTCGAACTCCATCGATTTGCGTCTGACCATTGCGGGATCCATGCCGAAGCCGAATTGATGCGCGATCGAGCCGCTGCCGATCACCATGATGTCTTCGCCGCCGAAGCCGCGGAGCGCTTCCCCGATTTCAAGCTGCCGCTCCGGCGGCAGGAAAGGGTTGACCGATACGGGAATGACCGGGATGTCGGCGGCAGGAAACATCCGCTTCAAAATAATCCATGCGCCATGATCCAATCCTCTTTGCGAATCCGATTGCGCCGCGATTCCATTGCGCTCGAACGCGCTTTGGACCGCTGCGGCTATGGTCGTCGAGCCTTTGGCGGGATACTTGAGCGTATACAACTCGGGAGCGAAGCCCCCGAAGTCGTATATTGTCTCAAAGCTATCATCGGTTGAACCGACGGTCACGACCTCGCTTTCCCAATGCGCGGAAAATAGGACGACGGCTTTCGGAGCCGGGTATTGGGCTGCCAAGCCTTCGAGGAAGCCGGTGTACCGGTTTTGCTCCAATGCCAGCATCGGCCAGCTATGTGAAATGAATAAGGAAGGAATCATAAAAACACGCTCCCGTTATGGATGGTCAGATTGAAGTTTCTTTTGCGGCGGATCTGTTTTTGGAGATTGAAAATCTCGGCATTTTCAAAAGCGCGGCGACCGCGAGCAGCATGATCCCGGTAATGACAAATACGATCGGGATCGGGATTTGAGTGGCGGCAACCCCGCCGATTAACGGGCCGAGTAGCAGCCCCATTTGATTGGCCGACTGGTTCAAGCTGAAGGCGCGGCTGCGGAAGTCCGGATCGGTATTTTTCGCGATAAAGGCGTTCAGCGCCGGGAAAACGGCGGCGAAGAACAGGCCGTAAGCGAAGCGCAGCGAGCCGAAGCCGACCAGGTCGTGGAACAAAATTTGCAGCAGGTTTCCGACTCCGCCGCCGATAAGACCGATGAACAGCACTTTTTCGTAGCCGATTCGCGTGCCGAGCCTTCCCCAGCGGGGAGCGGCAATCAAGGTGGCAAAACCGACCGCCGAGAAAATAATGCCGGCATGCAGCGAAGCCGACGACTGACTGGAGCCGAGCTTCAGCACGTAGATCGTCAGAAGCGGCTCGATTATCATGATCGATGTCGACGTAATGAATACGATAAGCAGCGCGCCCATCAAGGTGCGGTTGGCAGCCGCCACTTTGAAATCCTGGAAAACCGAAGAACGTTTGGCTTCCGATTTCTTGAGTGAAGGCTCTTTTACCCACAACAACGCGATTACGAATGCGACGAAAACCATACAGCCGGACAGCATGAACGTATCGCGGGGCCCGACGTAGTGGCTGACCACGCCGCCTAGCAGCGGTCCGATGATGGTTGCCGCGGCGCTGGCCGTCGAGATGGTGCCGAGCGCGTAACCGAGATGCTTCTCCGGCGTATTCGTCGCCACCATTGCAACCGCTGAAGGAATATAACCAGCAAGCAAGCCTTCCACAATTCTTACGGCGATCAGCTCATACGGATTGCTCACTACATAGTACAAAAAATAACAGGCCGACAAACAAATGCCCGCCCGCAGCATCATCGGTTTACGTCCGTATTTGTCGGCGAGCGAACCCCAGAAAGGCGCGATCAAAGCCCCTGCCAAAAAGGTAATGGCGAAAATAACTCCGGTCCAAGCCTCCAAATGATTGTCGACGCCCAAATCGTCCTGAAGGAAGATGGACATGAACGGAATGGAAACCGAATACGCCATGCTGACCAGAAAGCATCCGACCCACAAAATGAATAAATTCCGTTTCCAGGAAAAGTCCACGAGCCAAGCACTTCCTTTGTCTTATTTCCTCTTCATCATACCATCATAAGACGGCAACTCCCGATAAAGGGTTGTTTTCGGTCCGATAAAAGGTTGTAATCGGCCGAAGCTTTTGCATGGGTTCCGAGCGTTTGACGAATAAATAAATTCATGCGGATATGCAGACAATACCGGGGGCGAAATGATTAATGGAAAAGGAGAGATTGCTGTGAGATTCAAAGACAAAGTAGCGATCGTTACGGGAGGAGCAAGCGGTATCGGCGAGGTTACCGTGCGGCTTTTTGCTGCGGAAGGGGCGAAGGTGGTCATTGCCGACTTCTCGGAGCGGGGAAAAGAGTTGTCCGACCGTTTGAATGCGGAGGGCAACGATACGTTATTCGTCAAGACCGACGTTACGAAGGAAGACGAAGTGAAAGCGATGATCGCAGGGACGGTCGGCAAATACGGCAAGCTTGACATTTTGTTCGCCAATGCCGGTATCGCTAAAGACGGGCCTGCGCATGAGTTAAGCAGCGACGCTTGGCAGCGGACGATCGATATAAACTTGACCGGCGTTTTCCTTTGCGACAAGTACGTGATCGAGCAAATGCTCAAGCAAGGCACGGGCGGAGCCATCGTCAACTGCGGATCGATCCACAGCCACGTGGGCAAAGCCGGCGTTACGGCTTATTCCGCAGCCAAGGGCGGCGTGAAGCTGCTGACGCAAACGCTTGGCATCACGTACGCCAAATCGGGCATCCGCGTCAACGCCGTTTGTCCGGGTTATATCGATACGCCGCTTATTGCCGGACGCAGCGAAGCGATCAACGAGCATCTGATAAGCTTGCATCCGATGGGGCGTCTAGGCAAGCCGGAGGAAGTGGCCAGAACGGTATTGTTTCTCGCCAGCGACGACGCATCGTTCATGACGGGCTCCAGCTTGATGGTGGATGGCGGTTACACGGCGCAGTAGGATCATGGGGGCGCGAGCAGACATAAGGAGCGAAAGAGGGAGAGGGGCAACCCTCTTTTTTTGTTTATTCGGAAGCTTCGGCAGGAATAACTTTGCAAATTATTCACAGTATAGGGATTGGAATAAATAGAATTTAACGTTATAATATTTTGCAGTACAATGTAAAAAGGGTAGCCACCCGATTAATAGACGACAAAGGAGTAATTTTGATGGGAAAAGTACTTATTTTCGGACATAAAAATCCGGATACCGATTCGATTTGTTCCGCACTTGCTTATGCCGATCTGAAAACGAAGCTGGGCGCGGACGTTGAAGCAGTCCGTTTGGGCAGCGTGAACGGGGAAACTCAATTTGCGCTGGATACGTTCCAAACGGCGGCACCCCGCCAGGTTGAAACCGTTTCGAACGAAGCGGAAGGCGTCATCCTGGTCGACCATAACGAGCGTCAGCAAAGCGCCGCCGACATCGATCAAGTACGCGTGCTGGAAGTTATCGACCATCACCGTATCGCCAACTTCGAGACGAGCCATCCGCTCTATTACCGCGCCGAGCCGGTAGGCTGCACAGCGACGATCTTAAATAAAATGTATAAAGAAAACGGCGTCGCCATCTCGAAAGAGGTAGCCGGCTTGATGTTGTCCGCGATCATTTCGGACTCCCTGCTGTTCAAATCGCCGACTTGCACGGCGGAAGACGTAGCCGCTGCGCGCGAGCTTGCGGAAATCGCCGGCGTGAACGCGGAAACCTACGGTCTGGACATGCTGAAGGCAGGCGCGGATCTGAGCGACAAAACGATCGCGCAGCTCATTTCGCTCGACTCAAAGGAATTTACGATGGGCAGCTACAAAGTGGAAATCGCGCAAGTGAACGCGGTCGATACGAACGACGTGTTGTCCCGTCAAGCGGAAGTCGAAGCGGCGCTGAACGCAATCATCGAGCAAAAAGGACTGGATCTGTTCCTGTTCGTCGTAACGGATATCCTGAACAACGATTCCATCGGTTTGGCTCTTGGCGGCAAGGCAAGCGCCGTAGAGAAAGCGTACAACGTTACGCTGGCCGATAACAAAGCCGTTCTGAAAGGCGTCGTATCGCGGAAATCGCAAATCGTGCCGATTCTGACCGACACCTTCAACAACCTGTAATCGTGTAAGGGAGAAAACCGCCGGACTTCGCGTCCGGCGGTTTTTTGCGATTGCATATCGTAACGCGGCAGCGGCACCGGACATACGTCGGGCGTTTTTTAACGAAAATGCGCGACTCCGTGCCGAGTTTCTCATAATAGCCTGTGACCCGGCCGACGGAAGGGTGTAAATGTTTATCTTAACGCTGTCGTTCGAATTCCGCACAATATTTCGACGATTCCGCCTCATTTGTCTTCTATCTATTGACGCATGTTATAATAGGGCTTAAGGACTTATTACATGATCTGCTGCAGGGACGGGAGCACGGACAACATGAAAACCATTCCATATAAGTTGAAAGAAACGGAGACATTCGTTCAAGAAGCGGAAGCATTCATTCGCGTGTGTTATGAGGAGCTCGGAAAGCCTGCCGGCGCAATCGAGAAACGGCTTGCCGAGGTTAAAAGGGCGATCGGCGACAATGGATATTACGAGCATACGGCGGAAGAGCTTCAGCACGGCGCCCGGATGGCATGGCGCAACAGCAGCCGGTGCATCGGCCGGTTGTTCTGGGAATCGCTGTACGTTTGCGATGCGCGGCATATCGAAACGGAAGCCGAAGCGGCGGAAGCGCTGCTCAAGCATATCGAAACGGCTACGAATGACGGGAAAATACGTCCGGTCATCACGATTTTCAAACCCGCGCATCATGAAGACCGGCAGCTGCGCATATGGAATCATCAGCTTATCCGATACGCCGGATACGAGACGGCGGACGGCGTTCTCGGCGACCCGGCTTCGCTTGCCTTCACGAAGCTATGCATGTCGCTCGGCTGGGAGGGGGCGGGTACGCTTTTTGACGTGCTTCCGCTCGTCTTGAGCGTCGACGGCCGCGAGCCGCAGCTTTTTGACATCCCGGAGCGATTGGTGCTGGAGGTTCCGCTCGAGCATCCGGATATGCCGGCTTTTGCGGAGATGAAGCTAAAGTGGTACGGCGTGCCGATGGTATCCGACATGCGTCTTGAAATCGGCGGGATTTCGTACAAGGCGGCGCCGTTTAACGGCTGGTATATGGGAACGGAAATCGGAGCGCGCAATTTGGCGGATGCGGACCGCTACGATATGCTGCCGAAGGTGGCTTCGCTCATGGGGCTGGATACGAGCCGGGAATCGTCGTTATGGCGGGACAAAGCGCTGGTTGAGCTGAATGTGGCGGTGCTGCATTCGTATAAGCTGAACGGGGTCTCGATCGTCGACCATCATACGGCCGCCCAGCAATTCGCCAGGTTCGAGGACAAGGAGCGCGCTTGCGGCCGCCCGGTTTCGGGAGAATGGACATGGCTGATCCCTCCGGTATCTCCCGCGACGACGCATATTTTTCATAAGAATTACACGGATACGATGGCGACGCCTAATTATTTTTATCAAGACAAGCTGTACGGCTAAGCTTAAGCTAAGGAGAACGATGAATGAGCGAAGATGTGAAAAATAAACAAGCGCTGGCGGAAGAGGCGAGACGATTGCTGGCGGCGAATCCCGATCTCGTTTTCGATGAACGGATTCGGATCGATATTTTGCCGGCGGATGCGGCGTTTTGGTTGAAATTCGCTTCCGAATGGGGCGGCGCGCTTTATTTACTCGATGAAACCAATAAGAAGCGCTTCGAGAAGGAATTGATCGATCAAGCGCAATACGAATATGCAAGAAGGACGTACAGACTCGGCATGATTGCCTTAAGCAATTTGTACGATATATTGAAGGCATGGCAGGAGGGCGACGATCGGGAGGTTCCGTTCGCCTATGCGATGAGCTCGCTGGATTGCTATTTCATTCCGGCTTATTTGGAGGATTTCCGCGGCGTGCAGCCGTCGCTCAAGGAAAACTGCGACCGTTATATCCGGCTTGTGATGGAGAAGCTGTCCGGCAAGGCGTCCATCGAAGATGCGATTTCCGCCCTTCAAACGATGGTAGGGGAGTATATACGCAGCATCCATCTTTATGCCAAGTAATGCGATTATTGTTTGCCGCTTTGCTTCGATTGCATACTTATCTTCCTCAAGGAGCGCCCTACGATGAAAATACGCACGTTGCTAATGATCGCATTGTTCTTGGGTTTGTTCGCCGGCTTTATTTGGTATATCGGCTGGAACGGCAGCATGCTGTGGCATGCGTTTTTCCCGGATTTGCCCGCAGGCCTGTTCTGGGCGGTTTATTTGTTCGTCGCGCTCGGCTACTTGCTGGCGATGCTTCTGCGAAGAGCGCTGCCTTACCGCGTGTACACGTTGATCAAGCTGGTCGGCTCATACGGGCTTGGCGTTTTGTTCTTTTGTATTCTTCTTTTGCCGGTTGCGGATATTGCGGGATGGCTGTTAGTGGCGGGAGGCGCCGATTATGACACCGTCGTTAAAGGCATAGGGGTCGGAGTCGTCGTTTTGCTGCTGCTTCTGCTGCTGCGCGGCTCGTGGAATGCATGGAGCCCGGTCATCCGCCGTTACGATATCGAGATCGAGAAGCAGGCCGGATCCATGCGCGAGCTGCGCATTGCGGTCGCTTCCGACTTGCATCTCGGCACGATCGTCGGCAAACGGCATCTCGGCCGTTTGGTCGAGCGGATCGAGGAGATGAAGCCCGATCTTATTTTGCTTCCTGGCGATGTTCTTGACGACAGCATCGAACCGTTCGTCCGTGAAAATATGGCGGAGGTGCTCGGGCGTCTTCAAGCTCCGCTGGGCGTTTACGCCTCGCTCGGCAACCATGAGTATATCGGCGGCCATATTGAGGAATATGTCGAGCGGATGAAGGCGATCGACATCGAGGTGCTAGTCGACCGGTCGGTGCATGTGGCGGACAGTTTTTATGTCGTCGGACGCAAAGATTATGCGGCGGAACGTTTTACGAAGCAGGGACGGCTGGGGCTGGACGAGCTGCTCGCCGATGTCGACCGGACGCTTCCTGTAATCGTACTGGACCATCAGCCGCATAAGCTTGGAATCGCTGCACAGGCGGGTGTCGATTTGATGTTGTCCGGCCATACGCATAGAGGGCAGATGGTGCCGAATCATTTTATTACGGGGCGTTTGTTCGAGCTCGATTGGGGCTACCTGCGCAAGGAAGCGATGCATGCCATCGTCTCTTCCGGCTTCGGCAGCTGGGGGCCGCCGCTTCGGCTCGGCAGCCGGTCGGAGGTTCTCGATATACGGGTATCGTTCGGCAGTTGAATAGTATGTGAAAACCGTCAAGGGACTGCAGAGGCAGTCCCTTTTTCGTTGAGTCGTTTATCGTTAATTGGTAATAATATCTTGCAAGCGGCTCAAAACCTGCAGGGAATGCATGTATCGAACTTATCTTTTGTTTATCCTTGTTGCCTTGGTAAGTCGTCTCGAATTGGCTGCGGGCTTGGAAATAACTAAATAAAACTGGTTGCGAGGGAGTCGGCAATGAAATATATAAGCGAAAGAAAAAACAAAAGCGCGCTGCATGTGTGGCTGCTGATCAGCTTCGTTTGCGCGGTAATATGGTCCGCCGTTAAACCGACTAACTGGGGGACGTGGGGGGCGGAGGTCGGACCCGCAATAATCGGGGTAACCATCTTGGTTTTTACGTACCGAAAATTCCGGTTTTCGAGCCCGGTTTACGAATTCATTTGGCTGAGCGGCATTATCATGTCGATGGGCGGTCACTATTCGTACGAGCATTTTCCGCCGTTTGACACCATTAAGGAAGCATTACATTTGAGCAGAAATCATTTTGACAGGTTAGGTCATATCGTTCAGGGCATCGTTGTAGTGTTTCTGGCCAGGGAAGTGCTCGCCAGATTTCATATCGTCACGAAACAAAAATGGCTGATTGCCATAGCGATTCTTATATCGCTGGCCAACAGCGCATTTTATGAAATATTGGAATTTGCCGCTACGGCGATGATGGACAAAGATCCGGATCGGATGCTTGGCGCTCAAGGAGATATTTGGGATTCGCAGTGGGATATGTTGAACGCTTTATGCGGGGCGTGCGGGGGAATGCTTGTTTTCGGAAAATACCACGCTCGCAAAATGAGGGAGTAGAGGACTCTTTTTTTACGGGAGAGTCCTTTGTTTCTAGCCGGTTTATTTGCTCTTACGCAGCAGCTGGTATACGTTGACGATGGAAATGGCGACGTCGGCGATTTTTTTGCGTTCGTTCATCGCTTGTTTTCGCAAAAATTCATACGCTTCCGCTTCATTCAAATGTTTGATTTCACAGACGATTTTTTTGGCCTGCTCGATCCATTTGCGTTCTTCCAGCTTGAAAAGCAGCTGCTCGCGCTGCCGATAATGCCCGACTGCCAGGTATAGCAGCCATTTGTACTCGGAAGAGGTCATCTGCGGGCAAAGAATCCCGTCGATTTCGATCTCCGGCTGGAATGGAGGGGAATCGGGATCGTGATCCTCGCACCACCAAAGCACGGGCGTTTTTACTCTGGGATACAGATAGGCCTTAAGCTGGCTGGGGGCAACGTTCAGAACAACGGCATCGTATCGTTCGGCTTGCTGCGGAATCGGTGCGGGAATGTCTTGGGTTCGAACTTGAATGCCGGTTCCGAGCAGCGCGTGAGCGGGGTTCGTATCGTTCGCCGCAGGCGGTTGAATAAGCAGAAGAGATCGGATCATGCTTTTTGTCCTCCGTCATAGTCTGTTTGTTGAAAGAAGATGTTATAAAACATAACACAAAATCCTGGGGTTGTCGATAAAAATGCGGGGAATTAATAATATCGCGCCAAATTGTGTTAGGTAACATAACATAAATAGATGCGGTGTAGCTTCCATATAATCATGTAGATGCGATAATAGGCGAGTCTTTGCCGGTGCTTTACATGAAGTCGGCGTTCAGACCGTAGGAGTTTAAGCGAAAGGATGATATCTTGTCTTCAATAGCTCCTGTTTGCGCGTTTTCCTTGTCTTCGGTAACGTGGAGTTGGCTCTTGACGTACGGCATTGTACGGGCTACGATGAAAGAAAATCGATGCGGCGGAAACATTTGGATGATGATGGCGGCGAAGTGGCTGATAATCGGAAAATCCATGCTTTGGATTGACTGCTCCATGTCCCGCAAAAGGCTGAGCCCGCGTTCAGGAGGATATACTCGTGCATCAATATGATCGCAAAAAGGCCCGTACTTATCGCGCCCCGTCCACGGCGAACGCTAAGAGTCCGGATACGGTCCGTACGGATGTAAGCGGCGGTCCGGGCGCCTCGTTCGCTCAGCTTCAGCAAGCGGCCGGCAACCGGGCTGTACAGCGGATGCTGGCAAGCTCGCTGCACCAACCGGTACAGCGGATGGATCTGGAAGGCTCAGAGGGCGAGGAAGAGGAGCTGCAGATGAAGCGCGATGCGGCTGTGCAGCGGATGGATCTGGAAGGCTCCGAGGGCGAAGAAGAGGAGCTGCAGATGAAGAGCGCGGCTGTGCAGCGGATGGATCTGGAAGGCTCCGAGGGTGAAGAAGAGGAGCTGCAGATGAAGAGCGCAGCTGTGCAGCGGATGGATCTGGAAGGCTCCGAGGGTGAAGAAGAGGAGCTGCAGATGAAGAGCACGGCTGTGCAGCGGATGGATCTGGAAGGCTCCGAGGGCGAAGAAGAGGAGCTTCAGATGAAGCGCGATGCGGCTGTGCAGCGGATGGATCTGGAAGGCTCCGAGGGTGAAGAAGAGGAGCTTCAGATGAAGCGCGATGCGGCTGTGCAGCGGATGGATCTGGAAGGCTCCGAGGGTGAAGAAGAGGAGCTTCAGATGAAGCGCGAGCAGCCTTCGCAGCGCAAGAGCCCGAGCGGCGGGATGCCGGACGACATCCGGATGAAAATGGAATCGTCGATGGGGGCGGATTTTTCGGGTGTCAGAATCCACGAGGGCAGCGAAGCGTCGGACATAGGCGCGTTGGCGTATACGAAGGGCAGCGACGTTCATTTTGCTCCCGGCAAATACGACCCGTTCTCGCAGTCGGGTCAAGAGCTGCTTGGCCACGAGCTGGCGCATGTCGTTCAGCAGCGGCAGGGCAGAGTGAGGGCGAATACGATGGTGAACGGCGTGCCTGTGAACGACGACCGCGGCCTGGAGCAGGAAGCGGACGATATGGGCAGGAAGGCGGCCTCCTTCACGGTGGCGCCGCTCGCGGAAAGCGCCCAGCGCAAAGCGGACGCGTCGCATCAAGTACATGCCGCGGCATTGCTTAGAAGCAATAAAAACGACGGCGAGCCTGCCCAGCGCAAAGTGTTTTCCCGCGTTAAACGCGGATAAGAGTCAAGCATCTCTTCGCAGCTGTTGGCGGAGGATGCTTTTTCTTTGCGCAGCCGAAAGGGGATTTCCAGCCTGACCCCCATCTGGAAAAATTCTTGACGCGGGTGTGACGGGGCGATACGATAAAAGCAATGAACATCGGTTATGAAAGTCCGGACTAGGTCTGGGCTTTTTTAAAATATCAGAATTTATTTGTTTCACAACTACTTAAGCCTGATATTTCACCGGTAAACGCACCAGTCCTTAAAAGGACGGTGAAGCCGTTTATCCTTAAAATATAAGCTTTATAGGTTTCACATGATAATTGCTTATATTTCTACGGTAAACGTATGGCGTCAAAGACGCCGACAGGCGTTTATCCTTGCGAGGCGGGCGGGATGATATGGCTAAACAACTTACGGAATCGTTTGAGGTCGGGAGCGGTATTCCGGAACGGCAAGGATATGCCGGCGGCTGGGAACACTTGGCGGATGAGCTGAAGCGCGTCGACTTGCTGATTCGGCTGGCATGGGGCAGGCAGAACGGGGGCGAGCGCGACCGGGCGATGGATCCTTTTCGCGGGCTTGTCATTACCGAGGATGAAGTCGCGGGGCTTCTTCAGGCGGAGGGAGGCCGGACCGGGCGGGTGGAGGCGAACGAAGCCGATAAACAATTGGAGCTGCGGCTGGCTATTCTCGACGAGACCATCGAACGCAAAATCGGGATAAGCGCAAGGGCCGGGGTTTATTTGCCTCTTCCTTATTTGGCGGAAATGTTCGACTTGTCCGGACTTGAGGCGCAGGCGATCGTTTTCTGCTTGGCGGTGGAGCTGGACAGGAAGTACGAGAAGCTGTTCGGGTTTCTGCAGGACGATGTGACGTGCAGGTTTCCGACCATCGATCTGATATTCAAGCTGCTGGATCTTACGGAGGAGCAAAAGCTTGACTCGCGCAGCCTGTTTTCGCCGAAGCGTCCATTGATGCGCTATATGTTTAGGGCGAGTGCGGATGCGGAGTCGAGACCCGTTCTGACACGGCCGCTTCAGCTGGACGAACGGATCGTGCGATTTCTGACGCAGCAGGAAAGCTTGGACGAAACGATGGCTGCCTTCGCTAGCATGCGTTATCCTTCGGATTCGGTTCCCGGTCTGCTGCTCGATTTCGACATCCAGGAGCGGATGAGGACCTTTATGGATGCGTCACGCCGGAAGACGGACGAGGAGCGGGATGTCGTTTTCCTGCTGCACGGGCCCGAAGGAGCCGGCAAAAAGCTGCAGATCATGCACTTTTGCAGGCACTACGAACAGCCGCTTTTGTTAGTCGATCTTAAGTTACTGTCTGATGAATCCGGCAAAAGCAAATCGTTTCACTTATGGCTCGAGCATGTGTTTCGCGAAGCGATTTTGCTGCAGGCGGTCATCGCATTTACGAACGTACATACGTTTATCCCCGAGGAGAGCGTACTGCCGGAGGAGCAGGAGGCTTTGCAGGGACGCGGTTCATGGGCGCGTTTGGATGAGCTGATCAGCGGAATACGAAGCTTTCATGGCGTCATTTTTCTCTTATCGGAAAAAGCCTGGCGGCCGGCTGCGTTAACAGGTAGAGGGGCCTTTATCGAGGTATCCTTCGCTATTCCGGACAACTTGGCTCGGAAGGCGCTGTGGGAAACGTTCGGCGCCTCGCATCGCGTAGCGTCGAATGTGGATTGGGGAGTCACAGCGGGGAAGTTTCGGCTGACGCCCGGCAAAATTCGTGCGGCGCTTGCGACCGCCCGCGATGTCGCGGATTGGACGAACGGAGCCGGCTCTGCGATCGGCGAGGACGAGCTTTATCGTGCATGCTACATGCAGGTTCAGCATCGTCTGGAGAAAAGGGCGACCCGATTGACGCCGCGGTACACGTGGGATGACGTCATTTTGCCGCCGGAGCAGAAGGAGCAGCTGAAGAACGCCTGCAATCAGATGAAGTTCCGCCATGTCGTATACGGGGAGTGGGGCTTCGACCGCAAGCTGTCGTACGGCAAAGGGTTGAGCATGCTTTTTGCGGGGCCTCCGGGAACGGGCAAAACGATGTCGGCGGAAGTGATCGCAAGCGAGCTTCGGCTGGAAATATACAAAATCGATCTGTCGCAGGTCATCAGCAAGTACATAGGCGAGACGGAAAAAAACCTGCAGGAAGTATTTCAGGAAGCGCAGCTCAGTAATGCGATTTTGTTTTTCGACGAGACGGACGCCTTGTTCGGCAAACGCTCCGAGGTGAAAAGCTCGCATGATAAGTACGCGAACGTGGAAGTCGCCTTTTTGCTGCAAAAGATGGAGGAGTACGAGGGGATTTCCGTGCTTGCCACGAACTATTTGCAAAACATCGACGAGGCGTTCATGCGCCGGCTGAACTATGTGATCAAGTATCCTTTTCCGGATGCCGATTACCGCGAGCAAATTTGGCGCTCCATGTTTCCGAAGGAAGCTCCGCTATCGGACGACGTCGACTTTCGCTTTTTGGGCCGCACGTTTCAGATTGCAGGCGGGAACATCAAAAACACGGTCGTTTCGGCCGCTTTTCTCGCTGCGGAGCGCAGGGAGCCGATCGGGATGAAGCATATTTTGAAAGCGGCGATTCACGAAATCGCCAAATCCGGAGCGATGGTGCTGAAGGAGCAGCTCGGCGTATACAATGATTTGCTTGTGGAATAGAACGGAGGGGCTGACATGGCCGATTTTACGGTAATTGCCGACGTAGGCGCATCGCTGCTTAAGCTGCTGCGTGAACAGATGACGCCGGAGCCGATCCGGCAGCCGGAGCTGATCGGTCTCGCTTCGCCGGCGGACAAGGGGGACTTGTCGCTGTCGCTTTACTTGTACAATATCAAAGAGAACGGCGAGCACCGGCAAACCCATATGATCAAACGCAGCCAGGACGCGATTCAGTATCCGCCGATGACGGTTGATCTGTGTTATTTGCTGACGCCGCATTCGACGGCGGAGCTGCAGGTTCGCGCGCTTGACGAGCATCGGATTTTGGGCCGCGCGATGCAGGTCATTTACGATAACGCCATCCTGCGCGGTTCCATGCTGCAGGGCTCGCTGGCGGAGAAAAACGAGGAAGTGCGCATCGTGATGGACAGCATACCGGCCGAGACGCTCACGCGGATGTGGAACTTTGCGGACAATCCGTACAGGCTTTCCGTCAGCTACACGGTCGGGCCGGTAAACATCGACTCCAACCGGATCAAAACGGCGAAGCCGGTGCTTGAACGGGATATTCGAATTGAAGGGTAACCGTTTTGGAGTGTGTCTTGATCGAAGGGATAAGGAGGATTTTTGATGGAGCTGCAACGAATCGTCAAAATTCGTTCGGGTTTCTCGCTTGCCGTGAGGCTGATCGACTCGTTTACGGGTGGTGCGCCTCTTGGGGGCGGGACCGAGGTGGCGCTTATGGGAACGCTTCGCAAGCCGGTCCGAAAGGAAGGCGGCTTGTTCGTTTTTACGGATATCGCCGAAGGCGATTACACGCTGCTTGTAACATCGGACATTTATTTCGGAGTTACCGTACAAATATCCTCCGGCAGTTCGGGCAGCATTCATATTTTGCCGCTCAAGCCGCTGCCGCAATATCCGTTTCCGTCCGGCGTCACCCTGATACGGGCTTGCTTGCGGGATGAGTTGAACCGTCCGTTGGCAGGCGTCCAAGTGACGGCAAGCTTGCTGTCGGAGGATTGCTGCCGAGCCCGGTTGGCGGAGGAAGCGGCGGACAAAGGAAAAGATGAAATTGCCGTAGGCAATTTATCCGCACCGATTCATCCCGGCGACATCTTCCTGCTTCAAGGAGTAAACGCAAAAGGAACCGAGCTTTGCGAAATCGCCTCCGAGCTGAAGACGCAAGGGCGATTTAAGCTGGTGACGCCGCTCGGCAGCAGCCACAAGCGCGGCGCTATGCTGCTGCCGGTTTTTCGTACGCGAAGCGACGAACGCGGTGAGGTTGCCGTTGCTTTTCCGTCCGGCCGGGTCAAGGCCTTCGAGGCCGAGCTGCGCATCGAAGCCGGCAAACGGCATGACGTTCGGAAGCTGCAGCTCCTGGAAGGAACCGAATTGAACTTGGGGACGCTGCGGCTGTAACAAGCCGCAGCGTTCGTGCTTCTGGAGGCTGGCGGCGAAGCGCTTTGCGCTGCGGAGCTTCGAACGGTGCGTTACCGGAACGCGTCGATCAGCGCCCGAACGAACCGTTCGGCCGGCAAGGATAAAGACAGATCGCGGCGCACCGCGACTCCGATGGTTCGGGCGGGGATCGGCTCAGCCGGCTGCAGCTCGAACAATTTTCGGCTCCTCAATTGTTTTTCCACAAAAGAACGTGTAACGAACGCCACGCCAAACCCCAAGCCGGCGAACTCGATGAGAAGATCGATGCTGCCCAGCTCGATATCCGGTTCGACGGCAAAGCCCTGCGAATGAAACCACTGTTCGACGAAGCGGCGCGTACTGCTTCCCTGGGACAAGAGCAGCAAGGGCAAATCGGCCATTTCCCCGGCGGAAAGCGAGCGGCCCGAAAGCTCCCGATACGAGCTGCCTGCGACAAAACAATCCTGAATGGCGGCGAGCGGCGTAATATCGAGCTGCGGCGACGCGATCGGAAAATGAACGATACCGCAATCGATTTGTCCGTCCTCCAGACGCTGGACGATGTCCGTCGTTTTGCCGTGCGACAGCCGTATTCTGACTTGCGGATATTCGGTCCGGAATCTGTTCAGCTCCGGCAGCAAAACATGCTTGAACAAAG
Source organism: Paenibacillus contaminans (assembly GCF_003285015.1). Taxonomy (GTDB): domain Bacteria; phylum Bacillota; class Bacilli; order Paenibacillales; family NBRC-103111; genus Paenibacillus_V; species Paenibacillus_V contaminans. The sequence continues at coordinate 305,562 of NZ_QMFB01000008.1, forward strand.
AGTCGCTCGCGCCGATGCGAAGCTCTCCTCCCGCCAAATGTTTGAGCGCGTGCATCTTTTTCTCCCCCGCATCAAGCAACGAGAATGATTGCTCCACGTAATTCAGCAGCGCGCGCCCCTCCGGAGTCAGCTCCACTCCCTTCGACAGCCGGTTGAAAAGCTTCAGCCCAAGCGCCTCTTCCATTTGTTTGATCGCATAACTTACCGACGGCTGCGTGATATACAGCTCTTGTGCGGCTTTCGTCAAATTCCCGTTGCGGGCCGTGTACAGAAAGATGCGGTACCAATCCATATTGATCATGATATAGAGCACCTCTATGTCAAAGTGTGATTATTGCGATTTCACTTATTCCATCTCCCTCATTATAATCAAGAGCAAACATGATCACAAACGGAGAGGGTGTTTGGGATGAACGACAAAGCCATGCACGAACCGAATTTTGAAACGCGATCGCCATGGTCCCGGTACGGCGAGTGGCAAGAGGTTTCGATTATACCGCCGAAGCGCGCAGTGGACGGAACGATCACGATGCCGGGCAGCAAAAGCCTCACGAACCGGGCGCTCATAATCGCCGCTTTAGCGGAAGGGACTTCGCGGCTGGTCGGCATTTTGAAGAGCGACGACTCTTATTGGTGCTTGAACAGCTTGCGCCAGCTCGGTATCGATATTGAAGTGGAGGGAGAAACGGCTATCGTTCAAGGGGGTGGAGGGGATTGGCCGAATAAGTATGCCGAGCTTTATGTAGGGGCGGCCGGGACGATTGCGCGATTTTTGCCCTCTGCGCTCGCAGCAGGATCCGGCAGGTGGAAAATGACGGGCAGCAAAAGGCTGAGTGAAAGGCCGCTAGCCCCGCTGCTTCATACATTGACGGGGATGGGGGCGGATATCCGCTATGAAAACGCGGAGGGCTGCTTGCCTCTTACCATGCAAACGAAAGGTCTCGACGGAGGAAGCTGCATCCTTCCGGGCTCGCTCTCCAGTCAGTTCGTGAGCGGGCTTCTGATCGCTGCGCCTTACGCGAAAACGCCTGTAACCGTACAAATCGAAGGGGGGATCGTGCAGCGCGATTATGTCGAGATGACGCTTCGGATGATGGAAACATTCGGCATTTCGGCTTCAGCGCTCCCTGACGGACAAACGATTTCGGTGCCGCGCGGCAGGTATCAAGGACGTTCGCTTGCGCTCGAGCCCGACGTCTCGACTTGCTGCTACTTCTGGGCGCTTGCCGCCATAACGAACGGCCGTATACGAATCGACGGCGTTACCGTCAAAGCTTCGCAGCCGGATATTGAGATCGTTAACGTCCTTGAACGTATGGGGTGCTCGATCCGGCGCGGCGAAAGTTTTGTCGAGGTGTCCGGAACCGATCGGCTTCGCGGAGGATTTGTTCTAAATATGCAAAAATGGTCGGATCAAACGTTGACGATCGCCGCCTTGGCTCCATTTGCCGATGCGCCGATCACGTTAACGGGGGCCGCCCACATACGGCACCATGAATGCGACCGGATTGCGGCCATTTGCACGGAGCTTCGCAAGCTGGGCATTCGGGTAGACGAGCATCCCGACGGCTTGACGGTATATCCCGGCCGGCCGCAAGCCGCGCTTCTCGATACTTATGACGACCATCGTATGGCTATGGCCCTCTCTTTGATCGGCATGAAAAGCGACGGCATTCGCATCGCCGACCCCGGCTGCGTATCCAAAACATGCCCGGACTTTTTCGATCGGATAGCGGAGTTAGGCGTCGGAACGGTATTTAGCAAAAGACGGGAGGGATAAGAGATGGCGGGAAATAGTTTTGGTGAATCATTTAAAATTACGACCTTCGGCGAATCCCATGGAGCGGCTGTCGGCGTCATCGTCGACGGAGTAACGCCAGGCGTGGAGCTGAACGAAGCGTATATTCAAGCGCAGATGGACAGAAGAAAGCCGGGCCAGTCTTCCGTCACTTCTCCTCGTAAAGAGTACGATGTCGTTCACATCCTGTCCGGAATGTTTGAGGGACAAACGACGGGGACGCCGTTATTTATCATCTTGCACAATCAAGACATGAGACCGGAGGCGTATACGGATATTCAGCATTCGTTCCGCCCGGGTCATGCGGATTTCACCTATTTGCAAAAATACGGCATTCGCGATCACCGAGGAAGCGGCAGGGCGTCAGGCAGGGAAACGGCGGGCCGAGTGGCCGGCGGCGCAGTGGCGCGGAAGCTGCTGGAGCGTCGCGGGGTTCAAGTGCTGGCCTACACCAAAGAAGCGGCTGGGATTCGCTGCCGGACCTTCGACGAGAACGAAATCGAGAAAAATGCGGTCCGCGCCTCCGATCCGGAAGCGGCGGCCGAAATGATCGAAAAAATCGAGCATCTGTCATCGATCGGCGATAGCTGCGGAGGGGTTGTGGAATGCATCATTCGCGGAGTGAAGCCCGGCTTGGGCGAGCCGGTATTCGACAAGCTGGATGCGGAGCTGGCCAAAGCGATGCTGTCGATCGGCGCGGTTAAAGGGATCGAATTCGGAGCGGGATTTGCCGCATCCGGCATGCTGGGCAGCGAGCACAACGATGAAATGGACGCTTCCGGCTTTATTACGAATCACTCGGGCGGCATTATCGGAGGGATAAGCAGCGGAGCGGAAATCGTTTTTCGGGTGGCAGTAAAGCCGACCTCTTCCATATCCGTGCCGCAACAAACGATAGGGGTAAACGGCGAAGAAACGATTATCGTGACTGAGGGCAGGCATGATCCGTGCATTTGCCCGAGAATCGTTCCGGTCGTAGAAGCGATGGCGTGCATCGTTTTGGAGGATCATTACAAGCGGCAGGTGGCGATGCTGGGATAATTTTATGAATCCGATCATTGATCGAAACGGATGATGTGCGCTACAATGGAAAGGAAATTATTTCCTGTGCAATCGCTCGGAGGGATCCTATTGAGTCTGCTCTGTACAAATGAGATTTATTTGCCTGTAACGGATTTGGATCGATCATTAATACCATCGGTATTGTAGAAAACGAATAGCTAAAAATGAGGCCGGGACGCGATAGTCCCGGTTTTTCATTTCCGATCAAGGGGGAAAACACGTGAATGAAAAATTAAGCGACGGTCCGAATGAGCGGCTGTTGATCGTTAATGCGGACGACTTGGGAATTACACAATCGACAAATAGGGCGATTTGCGAGCTGTTTCAAAAAGGAGCGATAACCTCCGCATCGATTATGATGCCGTGCGAGTCGGCGAGAGAAGCGGCGGATTTGTGCGTGCGGAACGGGATAACGGATATCGGCGTTCATTTTACGCTGACCGGCAATGCGTATATGCCCGTTTATCGAGAAAGGCGTTTGCACAGCTTGACCGATGCGAACGGTTATTTTCATCAAGACACAGAGCTTTTAGAAAAAAATGCCGACACCGAGGAAGTTTGGCTGGAATTGGAGGCCCAGCTGCAAGCCGTCATCTCGTCAGGCATCCAGCCGACGCATGCCGACAGCCATGCGGGAAGTTTGTTCGGGCTGTTCGCCGGACGCGATTTTTTGGAAATCGCTCTCGAATTATGCGGGAAGTACGGCGTGCCTTTTAATCTGCCATTGAAAATCGTAGAGGAGCCGTCTTTCAGCGATAGCCAATAGCGGGTGTTTTGCGAGAGAATTGAGTTTGCGAAAGGACGGGGCGTTCCGTTGATAGACGATTTGATCGGGCTTCCCTATCCGTATAACGCCGGGGAGAGCTATGACGATGTCAAGAAACAGCTTATCGGCAAATTGACGGGCTTGAAGCCCGGCATCACGCAGCTGACGACGCATCCTTCATATGTTTCGGAGGAGTTGATAGCCGTAACCCCTCATTACCGGAAACGGGAAATGGAGTATGCTCTCTTAATCGATCCGGATATTAAACGGCTGCTTGAGACGGAGGGAATACGGCTTGCTTCCTGGAAAATGGTTCGGGATGGATTTTACAAAAACTAGGCCGATGTACTGCAACCTAATTACCCGCATGGCGTCTTATTAAGAAAGGCGATATCCCTCGAACGGAAAGGGGAACGGAAAGGCGGGATGTAATGGGAGAGAGGTTTGAGAAAGGCTTAGCCGGATCTCGTTATACGGACGGAAAAATAGACGGCTGGCTAAAAAGGTTGATGTATGCGGTTCTGCTTACGTCGCTGTTCGCAATCATGGCGGCATGCGAAAATCGCGGCGGCGAAACGGGCGCTGAATCCGCAAGTCCCTCGCCTTCGAGCGCTTCTCCGGGCAGCGCCAGTCCGTCCGCTGCAAATGCAACGCCTTATTCGACGCCGCCAGCTTCGCCCGGGAAGGAACGAGGAGTTGCGGAATCGTTGACGGAGCTTTCGATCTGTCAATTGAACCGGGGAGAGGACGGAGGGGAGTTCGGCGGCGCTTCCGCTTGCATCGTCAATTTCGGCACCGAGCCTCTGCCCATGTTGCCGCCCTTGTCATTGCCCGAAAAGCCGGAAACGTACGCGCTCTACATGGAAGAGATCTATTTCTTCGTGAAGTTCGGGACGAGCGACGAGATGACGCTGGAACGATTGACAAGGCAAATTAAGGCGGAAGGCGGAACGCTAAAGTTGGAAAAGGAACAGACGCAGCTGGACCGATCCAATATTCGATACAAAGGGAGCGTTACTGGTATACGGGAGGAAGCCGTGATCTTCTTCGGCGATATTCCGCCAATCACGCTGAAGCGCAGCGATCGGAAGCTTGTTTACGAAGTAGAGCCTGATTTGGTTGCCGGCAAAGACATGCTGCTTCTGCAGGGAAACGAGCTTAGCACGAAGCTTCTGATGCCCGAAAGGGAGAAGGAAGCGGTGCTTGTGTTTTCCGAGCCGATAAGAACGGATAGGGCGAATATCGCCGTATACGGCAACGATCCGTCGGTGAGGGGGCCGGCGGGCAAATGGCTTGATGATCGCCGTTTATCGATAACCGTTCCGGACGGCGCTACAGAGTGGCATGTGAATTTGGAAAATATATTTTCCGTTTCCGGCAGCTATTTTGGAGAGCATTGGGATGGAAGCGTCAGACTGAGTAAGGTTCCGGAGCGGAAATGGCGGCAATTCCCTTCAGGCGAACCGGTTCTGGAATCGGCATACGCGAAATATTACGATTTCATCCTCTTCTCGCCAGATAATAGAAGGGCGCTCGGAATGATCGAGATGGGCGGTCCTAACGCGGATGAAGGCGGACGTTATTATGCGGTTGTGCTCGATCGGCCGGGACAGCCGCCTGCGGTAGTTCGCAGTCCGATGCATTTTCCGGATGTGCTTATGAATCTGCCTCTTGCTTGGCTGGACGACGAGCGAATTGCTTATGTCGACTATCAGGGATTGAAGCTGTACGATATTCCGTCCGGCCGGACGAAGACGCTGGTCGCCGCAAGCGAGCTTGGCGGCTATTTCAACGCGATGGCTTTCGATGCGCATGAACGCACGCTTTATTTGCTGACGCAAAGGTACGATGAAGCGGCCGAAACGATCCGGATCGATCGCTGGAGTATGGACGGGGAAGGAAAAACGGCCGTTATCCGGGACTTTGCGACGACTGTTTTGGCGGATAAATATCAGGCGTTGAAGCTGCCTATTATCCCGCGGCCGGACGGGGTGTTTTGGACAAAAACGCGAGACGGCAAAGCGGTAACGGAGTTCGTTATGCGGGACGGACGAAAGCTCGAGACGACAGGGGCGACGGTTGCGGCAGCGGGCCAAAAGATATACGTTTCCGAACGGCCGGCAAGCGATAAGCCCAAGTGGTTCGAATGGACGCCGGGGAAGGGGAGGAGCGTTCTTCCGGAAACCTCCGGCCGGATCGTGCCGTTCGGCAGCCTGCTGACGACGGAGGAAGCGGACGGAACGTGGAAGCTGTACGATCCCGATAAGAAACGGTGGGTCGCCTTTCCGCAGCAGCGCAAGACGAATCTTTACCCCGAACAGCCGTTCCAAGCCATTTATCGGGAGGACGTACCGAAATAATTCGGGAAGCAAGCAAAGAGGTCTTCCGTCCTAGACGGTATAGACCTTTTTTTGCATTTCGGCAAATGTTAACAAAATGTGACCGATTCTCGACATAAACTTTCGTTTTCGCGAAATTTTAACAAACTTTTAGGTAATTTTATTATACTCTTATAGTCATGGTTTGCTTTTGCAAGTATAATAGTTTCAGTAATGCGCCTTTTTACAGTATTCCCTGTTTTTCCCGTCAATTTAAAGACAAAAGCCGGAATGTTCTTGTCGGAATAACTCGAATCTTCGGAGCATGAATGCTGTATGCCAAACGGCTCCGGATTATGAAAACGCTGTATTCATTTTAGGCGAATATACTTATGCCGATGGTATGTGAAAGCCGGTGCCGATGTCGCGGCGACCGGATCCGGTTCGTTAGGGCAGAACGCCGCATTATGGGCGTCTACATAATATTTTTTTACCAGAAAGGAGAGAACTGGTTTCCTTTACGCATACATAATTGCTTCTAAACGATGCCGAGCGTAAACGATGGAACCGGGGAATAATGGCTGAATACTTATCGCCTGGAGTGTATGTCGAAGAGTTTGACAGCGGCGCGCAGCCGCTCGAGGGAGCGAGCACCAGCACGGCGGGTTTTATCGGCCTTGCACAGCGCGGCGAAGTGGAGGGCGTTCCGCAGCTTGTTACCAGCGTTGCCGATTTTCATCGCTTGTTCGGCAGCTACCTGTCGGAAAACGCTTTTGGTGATTATCGGTTTCTCTCTTATGCAGTCGAGCACTTTTTCTTGAACGGAGGATCCCGCGCTTTTATTATGCGTGTTGCGCCTTCCGATGCGAAGCCTGCGGCTAACGCCGGAAACAAGGAGTCCGAGCTGCTTCGCATTACCGCTAAAAACCCGGGAGCATGGGGCAATCAAATTCGCGCCGTACTCGTACCGGCAAGCAAAGCCAAAACGCAAATTTACGAAATTCTCGGAACGCCGGGCGAAGCGAAGCAATACAAAGTGAAAAACAATGCAGGCTTCAACGTAGGCGACGTCGTTGCTTTCGAAGCGGGCGGCGTCAAGCAGTATAACAAAATCGTCTCCTCGCAGGACAATATCATCGAGCTTGCAGCTCCGCTTGAGGGCGAAGCCGATGTGATCGATACGAACCTGCTGCCTGCAAAGGTTCTGACGACCTGCGAATTTACGATGCACGTTTTCTACGGCGACGAAGCGGAATCGTTCGAGAAGCTTTCGCTTAACGTTTCGGCGGCAAACCATATCGATAAAATCGTTTCGCGCTCCAATATTATCAAGGTCGAAGACATAAGCAGAGGAAGCGATCTCGGATCGGTTGCGCCATTCGAATCGTTATCCGGATTAAACGAGTCCGAAGGGAAATTCCAAATCGCGCTTTCGGGCGGCAGCGACGGCTCCATAGCCAATTTGGCGGCAAGCGATTTTATGGGCGTCGACCGCGGTCCGGGCAGAAGAACCGGCATCCAGTCGTTCATCGACAACGACGTCGTCAGCATCATGGCGATTCCGGGCGTAACGGATCCGAACGTGCAGCTTGCTCTTGTCGCGCATTGCGAAAACCTCGGCAGCCGTTTTGCCATTCTCGACATTCCGCGCGAGAAGACGAAGGTGCAGGACGTGTTGACGCATCGCAACATTTTCGACTCGCAATATGCGGCTATGTACAATCCATGGCTTTCGGTGTTCGATCCGCTTGATAAACGGAATATTTTCATCCCGCCGTCCGGTTCGATTGCAGGCATTTATGCGCGTTCCGACCAGTCCCGCGGCGTACATAAAGCGCCGGCTAACGAAGTCGTGCGCGGCTGCGTAGGCCTGGACGTGCAGTATAACAAAGGCGAGCAGGACATTTTGAACCCGCTCGGCGTCAACTTGATCCGCTTCTTCGCGGGACAAGGCATTCGCGTATGGGGCGCAAGGACGCTTTCCTCGAACGGCTTGTGGAAATACGTCAACGTCCGCCGCTTGTTCATTTTCCTTGAAGAATCGATCAAGAACGGTACGAACTGGGTCGTATTCGAGCCGAACGACGAGCAGCTATGGGCGCGCGTTCACCGGACGATCGACGCTTTCCTGACTCGCGTATGGCGCGACGGCGCGCTCATGGGCGGAAGCCCGGGCGAGGCTTTCTATATCAATATCGGACGCAGCACGATGACGCAGGACGATATCGACAATGGCCGCCTTATTTGCGTAATCGGCGTATCGCCGGTCAAACCGGCCGAGTTCGTCATCTTCCGCATCACGCAGAAAACACGCGAAGAATAGCACTTTTTGATATAACATTCGTGTTCAAGGGGAATCTTCTGACGGTCGGTCGGGAAAGAGGGCCGGAGCCGAGGGATCGGCAGCGGCGCCGGAGGCGCGGTGCGTTTGCCGGCCGGGATATGCGTGCAGCAAGAACCCTTTGAACGATTTAAAGGAAGGGGAATAGTATGCCTGGCGAACGTAGAGATCCATATAGAAATTTTAGATTCCGGGTTGAGGTAGAAGGCATTCAACAAGCGGGCTTTAGCGAAATTTCGGGCTTTGACGCTTCCGTATCCGTCATCGAATATCGTGAAGGCAACGAAACGACGACGCCGCGAAAGCTGCCCGGTCTTACGAAGTACGGCAACATTACGCTCAAATGGGGCGTAACGGACTCGATGGATATGTACAACTGGCTTGCGGAGGCGGTTCAAGGCAAAATCCAAAGAAAAACCGTAACGATTATCGCAATCAACGAGGAAGGCTCGGACGTCGCGACTTGGCAAGTCATCGAGGCGTGGCCGACCAAATATACGGCTCCTAACTTCAACGGAACCGGCTCCGAAGTGGCCATCGAGGTGCTCGAACTGGCGCATGAGGGCATGACCCGTACGAAGTAGCGTTCCGCGAGAAGACTGAAAACAAGAGACGGATCAGGGGTTATCTCCATTCGCGGCTCTTGTTTTCGTCTTATGTCGCCCGTTTCTGGTAAACGTTGGAGTTAGTGCGCAGAAAGTGCGGAATAAGTGAAGGTAAGCGGGATAACTTCAAGTCAGATCTACAATTGATGACTTGACCGTGCACTTTTAATGAAGAAAAACTCACTGATAATGAGGCTGCCCTCATTATTCAGCCGGTAAACGGCAGGATTTCAGCAACTAATGAGGGAAACGAAACTAATAATTGCGCTTTCCTCACTATTTGTTTCGTTTGCCTTATTAACCGTTCGGAACATGAGTTTTCGGCGAGAAACAGTGAGGTTTGACTCACTACTAATCACATTTTCCTCATTATCTTTATAAACAAGGATTATCGCTCGGAACTTTTATGTTACTTGTTAATCAGCGCGCAGGGAGGATTCATAATGGCATTTACGACAGAGTATGAATTTGAGCTTCCAAGAGGGTACGTGGACGAGAACGGCACGCTGCACAAGCGCGGCGTTATGCGTTTGGCGACGGCGGCGGACGAAATTTTGCCGATGCGGGATCAGCGCGTGCAGCAAAATCCCGGTTACTTGACGATTATTTTGCTTGCCCGCGTCATTACGAAGCTCGGCGATTTGCGGGCGATCGATACGCGCGTGATCGAGCGTTTGTTTACGGCGGATCTGGCGTTCTTGCAAAACTTCTACCGGCATATTAACGACATCGAGCCGCTAAAAGCTCATGTCATGTGTCCGAAATGCGAGCATGAGCACGAGGTTGAGCTGCCTTTTTTAACCGAAACAGCGGTGGTTTAGTCGGATACCCCGTTGATAAGATTTACGAGGAAGCCGGTTTTATCGCATATTACTATCACTGGCCGCACGATGAAATCATGTCAATGGAGCATCGCGACCGCCGCAAATGGTGTGAGGAAATATCAAGAATAAACCGTAACCTGAACGACGATGGAAACAGGCCGGACAATCCGTTCGACGTGTTCGGCAAGAGGTGACGATGTAAATGTTAGATGGAAGGCTTCATAATATTAACGGCGCATTTCGTTTCAAAGTCGAGCTGGACGGACTACTTGTCGGCGGATTTTCCGAAGTGACGGGGCTGCAGGCGGAAACTGCCCTTCAAGAATATCAGGAGGGCGGCGTCAACAACTACGTGCATCAGTTTCCCAAGCAGACGAAGTTTCCCAAAATTGTGTTGAAGCGCGGCTTGACGGGATCCGGCGACCTATGGGAATGGTACGAGAGCGTCATTGCAGGCAAAGTGAAGCGTAAGAACGGTTCCATAATTATGTACAGCCGTTCGGGGCACGAGGTTTGCCGGTGGAATTTTTTCGACGCGTACCCGGTCAAATGGGCCGGTCCGGATTTTAACGCGACCAACAACAACGTCGCAATCGAATCCATTGACCTTGTGCACAATGGCTTGAAGACGATTCACAGCAAGATGTGGAAGGTAATGGGGTTGTTGGAATGAACAAGGGCGATTCGCGGCGCATCGACAGCAGTGCGAATAAAGCGAAGCCGGAGGCGGGAGCAGCGAAGCGGAAGCGCGGAGCGTCACGCGAAGTCGCGGTCGAGAGCGAAACAAGCGCGGTGAAGCCGGAGGCGGGAGCGAAGCGGAAGCGCGGAGCGTCACGCGAAGGCGTGGACGAGAGCGAAGCAAACGCGTCGAAGCCGGAGGCGGGAGCAGCGAAGCGGAAGCGCGGAGCGTCAAGCGAAGTCGCGGTCGAGAGCGAAGCAGGTGCGTCGAAGTCGGTTGCGGGAGCGAAGCGAAAGCGCGGAGCGTCACGCGAAGGCGTTGGCGAGAGCGAAGCAAGCGCATCGAAGCCGGAGGCGGGAGCAGCGAAGCGAAAGCGCGGAGCGTCACGCGAAGGCGTGGGCGAGAGCGAAACAAGCGCGGTGAAGCCGGAGGCGGGAGCGAAGCGGAAGCGCGGAGCGTCACGCGAAGGCGCGGGCGAGAGCGAAGCAGGCGCGTCGAAGCCTGATGCGGGAGCGAAGCGAAAGCGCGGAGCGTCACGCGAAGGCGTGGACGAGAGCGAAGCAAACGCGTCGAAGCCGGAGGCGGGAGCAGCGAAGCGGAAGCGCGGAGCGTCAAGCGAAGTCGCGGTCGAGAGCGAAGCAGGTGCGTCGAAGCCTGATGCGGGAGCGAAGCGTAAGCGCGGAGCGTCACGCGAAGGCGTGGGCGAGAGCGAAGCAAGCGCGTCGAAGCCGGAGGCGGGAGCAGCGAAGCGTAAGCGCGGAGCGTCACGCGAAGTCGCGGGCGAAAGCGAAGCAAGCACGGTGAAGCCGGAGGCGGGAGCAGCGAAGCGGAAGCGCGGAGCGTCACGCGAAGTCGCGGTCGAGAGCGAAGCAAGCGCGGCGAAGCCGGAGGCGGGAGCAGCGAAGCGGAAGCGCGGAGCGTCACGCGAAGTCGCGGTCGAGAGCGAAGCAAGCGCGTCGAAGCCGGAGGCGGGAGCGAAGCGAAAGCGCGGAGCGTCGCGCGAAGGCGTGAGCGAGAGCGAAGCAAGCGCGGTGAAGCCGGAGGCGGGAGCGAAGCGGAAGCGCGGAGCGTCACGCGAAGGCGTGGACGAGAGCGAAGCAAGCGCGTCGAAGCCGGAGGCGGGAGCAGCGAAGCGGAAGCGCGGAGCGTCACGCGAAGGCGTGGACGAGAGCGAAGCAAACGCGTCGAAGCCGGAGGCGGGGGCGAAACGTAAGCGTGGAGCTGCACGCGAAGGCGTGGGCGAGAGCGAAGCAGGCGCGTCGAAGCCGGAGGCGGGAGCAGCGAAGCGAAAGCGCGGAGCGTCACGCGAAGTCGCGGTCGAGAGCGAAGCAGGCGCATCGAAGCCGGAGGCGGGGGCAGCGAAGCGAAAGCGCGGAGCGTCACGCGAAGGCGTGGGCGAGAGCGAAGCAAACGCGTCGAAGCCGGAGGCGGGAGCAGCGAAGCGGAAGCGCGGAGCGTCACGCGAAGGCGTGGACGAGAGCGAAGCAAGCGCGTCGAAGCCGGAGGCGGGAGCAGCGAAGCGGAAGCGCGGAGCGTCACGCGAAGGCGTGGACGAGAGCGAAGCAAGCGCGTCGAAGCCGGAGGCGGGAGCGAAGCGTAAGCGTGGAGCGCGCACGATGGTGCAGGTGAAGGAAACGAAGCCGCCTGCCGTTATGGCGACAGGTGGGAATCGCAAATTTGCCGAGCGCATCATGGGCAAATACGGTTTTTACAGAAATGCTTTTTTGGGCAGATTGGAGCTCGTCTTTCGAAACTCCGAAGAGCAAGGCGACGGGGAAGGCGAGTTTGATACGATATGGTCGAGTCTGGAAGCCCAACTGAAGACGCTGCAAAGCGAACAAGCGGGCTTGCTTGCCAGCAAACGATTTTTGTTGGAACAGTTAGGCAAAATGAACGGCAGAGGAACGGGCGGCACTGCCAAAACCGTTAATTCGGCCGCTGCAACAATCATAAAGCAAGTCGGACCTGATAAGCAGGCCGCCGATAATCGGGATGGAACCGCTAAAGGCTCGGCTGTACATAGCAAACGGAATCAAGGCGCAAAGACGGAAGCTGCCCGAAAAGGGCGCGAAGCTTTGCCCGGCACAAGCAGTGCGGCAAGGGGAAATAATCGCAAGCTTTTATCGGCATCCAAAAGCGGGAGAGAAGGAAACTTCACAACCGGACGCAAAGGTACATCTAACGAGGGAGAAATTGTTTACGATCCGAACCGATCCTTGGATACTAGGCGGTCGGTCGCGTCCGGACAAGCTCAAGCTCGTGATAACGCTACTAGAAGAAAAATCGGTATGACGCCGGAATGGCCGGATGCGCAGGCGGAAACACCGTCTTCTTTATCGACTCGAGATAAGCTGTCAGTCGCGCAACTTATCAGGAAAAGATCTGGCGGCTTGGAGGATGGCGCGGTACACCCGCTGCCTTCCGCCAGCTTATCAAGAGAAGATGCTGCCGGCGATTTGCTTTCTTCGGCTTCGAAACAAACGAATTCGATCGATATTCCCGCAGTGCTGAAAGCCAAGCAGCCGACGACTGTGCAATCGGATTTCGGTGTCATTCTTCCACATATATTTATACATAGAAAAACAAATCCGGCTTTTCAAGCCCGGAACATACCGGTTGATGGGGAAGATGACCGGCCTCGATCGGCCTCACCCGCATCACCGGCAGCAAATGAGCTTGTTCCTGAAACCGGCAGGATTCGGGATCGAAAGCCCGGAACGGAAGCAAGGGCTCTTCGCAGCCAGGGACCGGATCAAGCTTTCGATAATCTTTTCATAAACGCAGCAACGGGTAAAAACCGCACGAGTCAAGCTTTTAGCGGAACTGGGGAGAACTCCCCCATTCCGGCAGTCATGGGCTTGAAAGCCGTTCAAAGGCGAAAAGCTTTCCTGACATCCGCTGTTGATGGAGAAGAACAAACGCAGCCCCCTGTCAGGGCTAGCCTTTGGAACGTCCCAAGCACATGGACGGCGATCCGTTTCCAGCTTAGACAAGAGCGTTTACAGGCAAAACAAGGCGTTCAACGCGACAATCATCAGGTCGGCGAGCCTTCTGTACAAAATGCTTCCGCAGTCGGACGGGCGCTGCCCGGCAATCCCGCAAACGTTAGTGTTAGGGCAATATCTGCGGACGATTCCAGTGATGTGCGTACCGTTCCGTCAAGCAAGTCGGCGGCAGAGCAAGCTAACGATGGACTTACGGTTCCCGCAACTGAGGAGAAGCATATCCCGGACGGGCCAACTACGGCCAATCCGCCGAAAGATCGTTTTTCACGTTCTGCGGCAGCAGCAAAACGTTTTGGAGTTTCGTCCTTAGATACGATGGAGGAGGATGTCGCTCCTCGCCAAAATGCAGGAGAATCGATCGGGAATGATCCGCTGCCGAATAACACAAGGCAACCGTTTCATACCGGAAAAGGGATTACCGCGGGGCATCGCAGGCCGTTTTTGATGGATGTGGCGGAACGATCGCTTTTTACGGTTGCGGGCGGTTTTGGCGGAATGTCGAATCCTCGCTTGGAGACTGTTTCTTGGAAAAAGCGGCCTTCGGGAAGCTTTGGAGAACAGACGCTATTGCGTCCGGGCAATGTTGAAGCTATTTTTCGGCAGTCCGAAAAAAGACGGTCAGGCGAGCGGAATCCGGAGCTGACGACTGCGGAAACCGGCAGTCGCGGCAAGTTTGCTGCTGCTCAGGCAACACGAAATTCCTCAGCGGATACAACGATCCTTTCCATGCAATCGAATGCTTTTCGCTCCGAGCCTGCGAGACGGAAGAGAATGAACGGGCTGGGGACGGCTGACCTCAGATCCAGTCAAAACCAGGATACGGCTGCGGTTGTCCAAAATGAATCTTTTCGCCGGCTTCAGGGTGATTCGGCTTCTCCGGCTGCAGTCTTAAGACGAAACGGAATTCCTCTCGTTCAGTCTCGAGAGCCAATGGCCGAAGCGGAGCTGAAGACGGGTCAATCTTTGGTGCTCCATGAGAAGAAGAAACAGCTCGGGCGGCAAATCGGCTCACCTGTTCCACCGATGGCACAAGGTGCAGGAATCGTGGCGCGGCGGGCGATTCGCGGCGAAGGTGGAATGTTCCCTAGCAATTCTGGGGGGGCGGAGACGCTTCTTCATGCCCGATTTGATCGGAATAGCGGAGGGGCAAGCGTCACGGACGTTAACCGAACGTCGAAAGCCGGGATTAAGCAGCGGCCGAACGAGAGCATGATTCGACTAGCGCCTGAGCGAGATGCCGGAATAAGCAGTGTTTTTGCTCCGAATTCGCTAACTACAAGGCGTCATCCGTTTTCTGCCGCAGAAGTTGATACTCCCGTACGGTTTAAGCGGTCAGGTGATCATGCTTCTGTGTCCGCCAGTTTTGGAATTTTGCATCGCAGCTCACTAGCGTTACTACGAAGCTCGACTGCGGAAGCCGCAGACGGCGTTGAAGGAGAGCTTAAGCCGATTCAAGGCAAGCGTGCCGCCGGTTCGGGCGATAAAGTCAAGGAGCCGATTAGCGGAAAACGCTCGTTGAATGTTGCGGGTGAAACGGATGCGGAGCCGTTCAGTTTTGTAAGTACAGTTGTCAAAAGAGAGCGTGCGATTTCTGAAATCGGGAAATCGTCGGTGCCGATGCAACGGCTGTTTTCGAAAGCGGAGCTTCGCAGCGATTCGAGTTCGGAGGCATTTGCACCAGCTAGGGGTGTGCCGTCCAGTCCGGCTTTAACGGATGATTCGGGAATCCAGGCAAGAACGGTCTCTAGAGACATGTCTGCGCAAAGTGCGAGGGCTGCCGGCGTTTCCGGTGCTGCACTGCAGCTAAGAACGGACAATGCCGGGCACAAAGCGTTTCCCGAGGTTCCGCCAGCAAGTTCGTCGAATACGGCGTCGAAACGTGAGGGAAGCCCGGCTTCGTCAAGCAATCGGCAGCCGGTCGGGCGACAATCGATGCATGACGCTTCGAGAACAGAAGAGACGATTGTTTCCGGTAGGCCGGTTACCGATATTGGACGGGGTAACGGGGGAACAGACGGTCAGCGGTACCTGCAAACGGTTCAAGGATTGATACCGGGCAAGCGTCTGACAAGGATGGGCGGCGCAAACCGGTTAAGCTCGGATATGGACGCCGTTCATCATGATAGAGCTCAAGTAAGTAATGATTCGGCGCAAGCCAGGTTAAAATCCAGCTCGCAGAGTATGCCGATCATTTTGAATGCACGCAGGAAAAGCAGTATTACTTCCGGCATGGAGATAGGGAACGAGCGGGAGCGGATCGCCGGTAACAGCGATATAGCGGCGAGAACAGTTCCCCCTGGTTCGCCTGCTGCAGGCAGGAGTTCAAGGCCGTTGAGCGCCGCAGCTTCACCTAAAAGCGATCCGGACAGCGCTGCAATGGAAGCAGTTGTCGGGAGGGCGGCCGGACAAGCCGTTCAACCGATGGAGCTTCGCAGCACAGGAAGGCTGAGCGCTGCGGCCGTAGGCCGGCCGCAGGCAGCGGCCTCAGCCCCGGCGCAGCGGCAGGGCGGCGAAAGCGGCGGTACAAGCGGAGCAGCGGCGGGCGTTATGCCGCCGAGCGCCGGCGCGGCAGTGCAGCGATCTGCACCGCGCGTTGCGAGCGCTGTCGCGGCCGCGGCACAGCGGCGGCCCGCGGCTAGCGCAGCAGCGCCTGCGGCC
>NZ_QMFB01000080.1 GCF_003285015.1 Paenibacillus contaminans
TTTCGAGCTGTCAGACGTAGATTTGGTTGAACGTTCTCGGTACGACATGTCTTTCAAATACTTTCTTCAGATGGCTCCAGAAGAAGCTGTCATGGATCCGAGTTCCCTTACGAAGTTCCGCAAACTGCGGTTGAAAGACCTAAATCTGCTGGATCTGCTAATCAATAAAACCGTCGAGTTGGCTATCGCACAAGGTATTCTAAAGAGCACATCCATCATCGTGGATGCAACGCACACAAAAGCTCGTTACAACCACAAGTCCCCGAGGGAGATTTTGCAGGATCGTTCTCGCAAATTACGAAAAGCCATCTATTCCATCGACGAATCGCTTAAAACGAAGTTGCCTGCCAAGAACATCGTGGATACACTAGAGGCTGAGATTGACTACTGCCAGAAACTTATTGAAGTTACCGAAACCGAGCTCGGCATCGCTCAATTGCCTAAGATCACCGAACCATTGAATCTACTGAAAGAGACTGTCGAGGATGATGTGGAACAATTACGTATTTCGCAAGATCANNNAAGATGCACGCATTGGTCACAAAAGTGCGGACAGCTCATTTTTTGGATATAAGACGCACATGGCCATGACGGAAGAGCGAATCATCACAGCGGCTATCGTAACGACTGGAGAGAAGCACGATGGCAAGCAATTACAAGCACTCATTGAGAAAAGCATGACGGCAGGTATGGACGTTAAAACCGTAATCGGCGATATGGCATACTCGGAAAAAGAAAACATCGCGTACAGCAAGGAAAACCAGATTGAACTCATCTCCCGACTAAACCCACAAATTACGCAAGGTGCACGTAAGAAGGAAGACGAATTTGAATTCAACAAAGATGCAGGTATGTACGTATGCAAGGCTGGTCATATGGCGATTCACAAAGTAAAGGATTATCGAGGAGAAAGCGGTAAACCGAATCGAACAAAATACTTCTTTGATGTGAAGAAATGCAAGGTTTGTCCGTTTAAAGAAGGATGCTATAAAGGTGGTGCAAGTAAGTC
>NZ_QMFB01000081.1 GCF_003285015.1 Paenibacillus contaminans
ACTCGCTGCCGCAGATCACCGATTATTTGGCGCCCCGGATCGGAGCCAAGCCTTTTATTAATAAAAAATGGCTGGATCAATTAAAGCTGCCTATACCGGCTACGACCGAGGAATTGTACCAGACCTTGAAGGCTTTCAAGGAAAAGGATCCGAACGGCAACGGCAAAGCGGATGAACTCGGATGGTCGGGAGACAAAACCTTTTTGCTGTTCGACGGTTTGCGCGGAGCTTGGGGACTCGGAAACGCCGGAGGAAAAAATGCAAGTATCGATATCGGACCGGACGGCAAAATCCGTTTCTATACGATCGACCCTAAATACAAAGATTTGCTCGAATATATGAATCGCTTGTACAAGGAAGGCTTGATCGACAAGGAGGTATTCACTCAAGAAACTCCGCAGTTTTTGGCAAAAGCAGTGGAAGGGATGGTTGGCACTATGCATCCGTCGAGTCCCAGCGTAGCGGGACCAAGCTATCAGGATGATTATGTGTCATTGCCGGCTCTGAAGGGCCCGGACGGCGATCATCTGTATTCGCAGGTCAGTCCGTTGACGGCGAGTACAGGAACGTTCGCGATCACGAAAGCGAATAAGCATCCCGAAGCGACGATCCGTTGGGTCGACTATTTTTACGGGGAAGAGGGCTCCAAGTTTTTCCGGATGGGCATCGAAGGAGAGACGTATGAAACGCTGCCTGACGGCAACGTGAAATATTTGGACGTCATCTCCAAAAACCCGAAAGGTCTGAATCTCGATCAGGCGATCGGCCAGTATTCTCCATGGCCGGGGGGCGGGCTTCCCCAGCTGATTACCGAAAAATACAACCAGACGGGAAACAGCCATCCGGCCGCGATTGCTTCCGCCAAGCTGCTGGAGCCTGATATTCCGAAAGTGATTTTGCCGAGCTTTATGTTTACGAATGAGGAGCAGGACCGGTTAAATGCGTTATCCGGCGACATTACCAAATATGTTACCG
>NZ_QMFB01000084.1 GCF_003285015.1 Paenibacillus contaminans
ACAAAGATGATGATGAAGCGTTATTTAAAATGTATTATAAATTAAATAATAATCCGAAAATTAGTGAATATAAAGAAATATTAAGAAATGAATATAAATTAAATGACGAAAATATACTGGCGTTAGAAGAAGAAGCTAGGCAAGATATTATTTTGTTTAGGCAAAGACCAGATGTAATGCGGCATTTAGGATAAAGCTAAAGTATGGCTAGTAAAGCATCGTTCAAAGCAGCCCCGACATATATGTCCGGAGCTGCTTTATTTTCATTGTTCGTAATCTGACGATTTTTGCCGGCGAGTCAGCTCCGAAATTGTTATCGATTGTGTGCAACAGGTTATTACGCTAACGGATACGATAGTGCAGAAAAAAGCGATGGAGCCGATCCATCGCTTCGTTGTGCTAACGGGCAGGATAGTTCCAATATATGGTACGATCTAGAGGTGACGAGATCTACATAATGGAGGCAATAAAATTGTCCAATTTAAACTTTATATTTCCTGATATAGAGACAGACAGATTGAAACTCGCCATTCTGAATTTAGACGACACTGATGCCGTCTTTAATCATTTTTCAGACGAGAATGTTACAAGATTTATGGATATAAGTCCATGTAAAGATAGAGACGAAGCTAAAGAAATCATAAGATTTCACCTAGAAGATACAGGTTGCCGCTGGGGGATTTTTAGCAAGAGTAACGCTGAGTTTATAGGAACTTGTGGCTTCCATTGCTGGTTTCAAGGAGAACAACCTAGAGCTGAAATAGGATTTGATTTAGCAAGAGGATATTGGGGAAAAGGAATTATGCAAGAAGCATTGAAGCCTG
>NZ_QMFB01000085.1 GCF_003285015.1 Paenibacillus contaminans
CAAACCCGGCCGGCGTGCCTGACGCTCCATCAAGACCGATCTGACTGAAATCGTAGACGAACGTTTGCGGGGGTACCGTGACCACCATCTCCCGGCTGTCACTTTTCTCTACCCCTGCAAATATGACCGAGACGCGGATAACCGTTCTTCCAGACGATTTACCCACCACAACGCCGTTGCTGTCAACGGTTGCGACGGAAGGATCCGAACTGGTGAACGTAACCGGGATGCCTTCCAAATCAAAAGAAGTATCATCGGTGGCATAGGCGAGAAGTGTGGCTTTCGCTTGTCCGCCCACATAGATGCTCTCTTGATCTAACGACATTTCGATGCGATCCAGAGCGGAGATAACTCGGAGGTCAATACTTCCTTCCTTCACGACCCCGTTCATCGTTACTGTTGCTTTGATCGTTGCGCTGCCCAGTTGCAGCGCATTAACCACTCCGTTCTGGTCTACGCTCATAACCGAGGGGGCGCTGCTTTCATAAACGATGCTGGCAACGGTCAAGTCGGCGGCCGCGTCATTGCTGAGCAAGCCGGATACTTGCAGTTGCGCCGTATCATCGACGGCAAACAGGCTCTCTTCTGCTGTGACAGCGACAGATGCCAAATCTGGCGTCAGCTCCACCAGCTTCAGGATGCTGGGCTGCATATAATACCAAATGGAGCTTTCATTCTTATCCACTACGGTAAACGTCAGTTTGCGGTTGCCCGTCTTCA
>NZ_QMFB01000086.1 GCF_003285015.1 Paenibacillus contaminans
GCCCGTTGTACCGGCCATTGTAGTACGTGTGTAGCCCAGGTCATAAGGGGCATGATGATTTGACGTCATCCCCACCTTCCTCCGGTTTGTCACCGGCAGTCATCCTAGAGTGCCCAACTCAATGCTGGCAACTAAGATCAAGGGTTGCGCTCGTTGCGGGACTTAACCCAACATCTCACGACACGAGCTGACGACAACCATGCACCACCTGTCTTGGATGTCCCGAAGGAGGGCNAATTCCTTTGAGTTTCACTCTTGCGAGCGTACTCCCCAGGCGGCATGCTTAATGTGTTTACTTCGGCACCAAGGGTATCGAAACCCCTAACACCTAGCATGCATCGTTTACGGCGTGGACTACCAGGGTATCTAATCCTGTTTGCTCCCCACGCTTTCGCGCCTCAGCGTCAGTTATAGGCCAGAAAGTCGCCTTCGCCACTGGTGTTCCTCCACATCTCTACGCATTTCACCGCTACACGTGGAATTCCACTTTCCTCTCCTACACTCCAGTCTCCCAGTTTCCAGTGCGACCCAAGGTTGAGCCCTGGGTTTAAACACCGAACTTAAAAGACCGCCTGCGCGCGCTTTACGCCCAATAATTCCGGACAACGCTTGCCCCCTACGTATTACCGCGGCT
>NZ_QMFB01000087.1 GCF_003285015.1 Paenibacillus contaminans
ATGAAAGAACGGATTAACTTTCACTCTCTGTGGTGCTGCGCTTTGTGCAGCATGGATGGCTAACGGGTACGTTTGTTTAATTGCCAGCAGATCGGCAGTCTTTTCTAACCTAACGGGCAGTTATGCGCAACTTCCAGGGAATGTAAACGTTTAAATAACCTAAGGAACGGCAATTAGAGCCGAAGAGAAACATGCACACCCAGGCAATAGAAGCTATCCGCTGCAGAAAAGGTTGATGAGGCAATCCAAAGACTTATTGAGCAACAAGGCAAGTTAAACCTCAATAGCTTTTCCACAGAGTCGGGCGTCTCTAAAGCCTACCTTTATAACCATTCGGAGATTCGCGAACGAATAGAAACGCTGCGCAATCAGCAAGAAGGCATGTCCTCTGCTAAACAAACGTGGAATGACTGAAACAAGCAAGAGCGTTCTCATCGCTGCTAAAAACAAGCGGATATAAGAACTCCAAACTGAAAACAAACAACTGGAGGATGAGTTCGGGACATGAAGGAAAGACCGGCTAAACCGAACGTTTCGCCGTTGTAACCGATGGAGGAGGCAGACAATTCATGGG
>NZ_QMFB01000088.1 GCF_003285015.1 Paenibacillus contaminans
TCACATGCGACCCGATGTCTCCCGCTTCGTCAACGACGCCGCGGAATTGGATCGACGGCAGTTTCTCTGCAACCGCCTTTTTGACGGCGCTCGCATGCTTCCGCATCGCCGCGACCATACCGTCCAGCTTCCGCCACTGCTCGACAAGCACCGCGCCGGCCAGCTCGCTCATCCGGTAGTTTTGCCCGACGAACGCGTCGGTTTCTTCCGGGGAATCGATGCCGTAACGCGCTTTGTCGCGGAAAATTCCTTGATCGTGGTAACGTGCCGCCCGCGAGAATAACTGCGGATCGCGCGTGACGACCGCTCCGCCTTCGCCGGCCGTTAATATTTTATTCATCTGGAAGCTGTACACGCCGATATCGCCGACCGTACCGGCATACTGTCCTTTATATTGAATGCCGCAAGACTGCGCGACATCTTCAATGACGCGGATATTATGCTTCTTGGCGAACGCCATGACCGGGTCCATATCGACCGGATGGCCGAGAATCGAGA
>NZ_QMFB01000009.1 GCF_003285015.1 Paenibacillus contaminans
GCGAGGGCGCCAATGCCGGCGGCGACCGCGGGAAGCGGCGCGGCAGCAGCGGCGGCGCGAGCGCAGGCGCGGCGGGCGGCGGCAAGCGACGCGGCGGCGGAGCCGGCACCGGCACCGGTGCTGGCGCTGGGCCAGGCGCCGGAGGCAAGGCCACCGGCGGTGGCAGCCGCCGCAAAGGCGGCGTGCGCGGCGGTGCCGTGACCGGCAGCGGGAAGAAGCGTCGCAAGTAGGGCGGCGGCGCAATTTTATCAGCTCGCTGCTCCGCTTTGCGGAGCAGCGAGGCTGACGCGGTTAGAGCGGAGGACAGAAACGGTATAACCGTTTTGTGCCTTGATTTCTCCCGGTGTAGTTGATACAATGACTCTACCTTCAATATAAGGTGCGCGCTGAGAGCGGCGCTGCATAAGGATATTCGGTAACCGGGGAGTGAGTCGCATGGGAAAACAAAAAAGTGAAAACAAAGTGCTTGCACAGAACAAAAAAGCATCCCATGACTACTTCATTGAGGAAACCTATGAATGCGGCCTGGTTCTGACAGGCACCGAGATCAAATCGGTTCGCGCCGGCAAGGCGAACATTTCGGATAGCTTTGCACTTATCCGCAATGGCGAAGCTTTCGTCCACAATATGCATGTCAGTCCGTTCGAGCAAGGGAATCGTTACAATCCGGACGATCCGACCCGTACGCGCAAGCTGCTGATGAAGAAATACGAGATCAGTAAGCTGCTCGGCGCTTCCAAGCAACAAGGCTATGCGTTAGTGCCGTTAAAGATCTATGTCCGTAATGGTTATGCGAAGCTGCTACTTGGTCTCGGCCGAGGGAAAAAGCAGTTCGACAAGCGCGACACGGCGGCCAAACGCGACGCAGACCGCGACATTCAACGCGCTCTTCGCGAGAGGCAGAAGGTTGCGAGGTAAATCGTTTCAAGTTGATCCAACGTTCGGGACTGTTTCCATGAAAATGAGCGGCAGGCACCGTGCGTTTGTGATATACTAAGTTTGTAAGTTAAGCACTCGGCTCGGTTGCGATCGGCGGCGAAAGGTTCTTGGTTGTTCTTTTCGCTCGTGCGCGCAGACTCGACCGTGCTCCATAAACGGGGGTGTTTATGGATTCGACGGGGATAGTTCGAGCATGGGTAGCGGGTAGTGGGGAGCGTCCGCTTCATCAACGCTAAAGCCAATTAAACGGCAAACAACAACAACCAACTCTGGCTCTGGCCGCCTAATAACGGTCTCCAGGCTTCTACTCTCCATCGCCCATGTGGCGGGATAGGGGCTCAACTCTAGTGGGATACGCTGCTACATCTCCGCCTGGGGTGTGCTGAAGAAGACAATCAGGCTGACCCAAAGCATAGCCGGTTACGGGGCGATGCTCGGGTGACATCAAAACTGTGACTACACCCGTAGAAGCCTGTGTGGCGTTATTTTCGGACAGGGGTTCAACTCCCCTCACCTCCACCAAAAACCATGTGAGAGAGCACCGTGATAGGTGCTCTTTTGCTTTACATTTAGAGACTTTCGATAGGGTTCGAGGCAGTTATGGAGCCTTGTTATTACACGGTTTTTAAGTAAACACCATAGGTAAATGCCCCATTCTCGACTGATTTATTGTTATCTTGCTTGATGTGGAATGTAATATGCACAGTCTTCGTTTCCCGCTGTATCAAAATCTTCGGTACATACTTGCTGACAATCCTATTCAACATCTCAGGGTTCTGGACTTCGGCATCCAGCGTTTCAATTAATCGCCTTAGCTCGCTTTGGATCACCTGAATATCGGCCGTATCGAAATCAATGGGCTGATGGAGATAACATCAAGTGATTGTCTATACGACTCATTATGATGTCTATGAAGCTCCGACTCAAGCTGGTTATCCAGTGTAAGACATAGTAAGGCAGTACGAAGCTTGTTGGTGACAATTCTTTCGATGTCTCTTTTCGCCAGCTAGTGTACTCGCAAAACTCCCTATATTTATTAGGAGGTAGTGATTCTAATGAATAAAAATAAGTTATT
This sequence comes from Paenibacillus contaminans, assembly GCF_003285015.1. Classification (GTDB taxonomy): domain Bacteria; phylum Bacillota; class Bacilli; order Paenibacillales; family NBRC-103111; genus Paenibacillus_V; species Paenibacillus_V contaminans. The sequence goes on from NZ_QMFB01000009.1 coordinate 2,015, forward strand.
TGTGCTAAGCATATGTGTTATAGGCATCTGTATTAATGTAAGATCAATTATTAGACACATTAATCTCAACAGTGGAATAACGCTTGACATCATATCAATCATACTATGGTCTGCCCTGGCGATATCAGTCTATATTGGAAAGAAAAAAACTAAAGCGTAATAGAAAAAATGCTTCCTTTTTGCAAAAATTTCGAAATAAAAAATAAGACAACAATTCGACTCCCCTCGCCTCCATCATGTAAATCCACAACCGCATAAGGTTTGTGGATTTTTTATTTTCCTGCATATACAGTTCCAAGATAAGATCGACATGTTCTTTTAATACGACTACTTTTTCTACAACTGACGAGCTTCGTCCTTTTTCGCCTGGTATTCGGCGAGCTGCCGCGTCAGTGCCAGAATGGCGCCGTATTTGAAAATCTTCTTTTTAAAGCACCGTCGAGGACGTAGCACTCCACTTACTCCCGTCGCAGCTCGGGGTTGCGGCATGCCTTGCACTGGTCACGGTTGCCGCAGGGGTAGGTAACGTACTTGAGCTTATTTCACCCGTTGTACTTGGTGTTACCGATCATGGTATACTCGTAGCCGAGATTTTTAATTCCCTGCACACAATAAGGCCGCTTAGAAGGTACTGTTCCTTCGCTTGTGCCTTCGAGCTTCTGCTTGTTTGCGTCCGACTCGCATTCCGGTTCGAGTGACAGTTGAAACTGACTAAAAAATGTTTTGAGGAGCTTGCAGGGCTGGTTGGCTCATCGTGTGGTCATTTTCATGATGGCTCTCTCGTAAGTACGACCATTAGAGAAAATATTGTTCGAGATAGCCTGCCGTTTTTCCTGGCGGGGTCTTATTTCCTGAGGATGTTTTCTATCAAACTGGGTTAAGGGTGTTTTTCTCGAATCGAACGGCTGGGAGTATAAACAAGGCTCCATGCCCATGGTGAAGCGTTGCTTGAATTCGCGGAAACAGTGAGAGGGGGAGAATGTATGGATTGGGAAGCCCACATCGAACGGTGGAGCCGAACCGCCGTTAGACTGCTGGATATTCGACAGTATTGTATGGAGAATGGAACTGTCCCTGATCGCTATGTGGCACAGAACAGCTTTTTCGTAGTTACTACCCATGGAGAGGCGAGAGTGAGTCTGGCGGGAACGGTCTATCGAGTCCGTTCACTTCACATTCTGCACGGAGGAAAGGACGCGGAGCTGGCTTTTATGCCGCTAGGAAATGACTTTGCCTGTTATTTGATTCTGTATAAAGCCGATTGCGAATCGCCGGAGGATCGGGAGAGCTTCCATATGCCGTATGCATTCACTCCTTATCCGTTGCTGCCTCTGCAAGAAAAGTGTCAAGCCATGAGTCGCCTATGGCAGCTAGCAACCCCGATGGATAAGCTGCAGGCGCAGTCTGTCTTTCTTCCGTTTGTGTACGAAGTTATGCGGCAAATCCGCACGTCAGCAAAGGAAACGGGCAGACCGAACTTGGTAACCGAAGCGATTCACTATATTCAAGAGCATTACAGGGATTCGATTACAGCCGAGGAATTGGCCGGTATTTACAATTGCAGCGCGAGCTACTTGTATCGTTTGTTCAAAACCCAGATAGGCGTCGGTCCGATTGAATATCTGATTCATGTACGCATTCACAAATCGAAGCAATTTCTGCTGAAATCGGAGGCTCGTATCCAGGAAATAGCTAACAGCGTCGGCTATACCGATGTCTATTATTTCAGCCGCTTGTTCAAGAAGCATACCGGTTGCTCTCCGCTTCAATTTCGGGAGGACAATCGGCAGACTGTTCAGAATAATCCATTACGTCTGTTAAAATCGTCTATTGTGTCCCCGATGCTAGCTTCTCATAATGAGAATGAGAGTTATTATCAATACATTTCGGAAGGGGACACATCGATGTTCAGATTTTCAAGACCGGCGTTTGGAGCAATGATGCTATTATGCACAACCTTGCTTTTGAATGCATGTCAGGCAAGCAGCACAACAGGGACGACGGGATCCACGGACAGCAAGGCTGTAGAAACGCGTATTTACGAGCATTTGAAAGGCCAAACGGAAATTCCAGTGAAGCCCCAGCGTGTGGTCAGCCTCTTTCATTTGGGTGAACTGATGGCAATCGGGGTAAAGCCGGTAGGCGCAACTTCCTACATTCTGAAAAATCCGCTGTTAAGCGATACTTCCGATATTGCAGATGTTGGAGTACCACCTGATGCGGAGAAGATTTTGTCGCTGGAGCCTGACCTGATTGTTACAACGGCACCATTCGCGGAGGTAGTAGAGGGCGGTTACGAAGCACTGAGCCGGATCGCACCAACAATTGTCGTCGAGCAGTACAATGACCCGGTCAAAGATGTCAAAATGTTTGGCGATATTCTAGGCAAGCAGGAGGAAGCCAAGCGATGGAATGAAGCATTTGCGGCAAAAATAGCTAAATATAAGGAGAAGATTAGCCCACTTATAAAGGCTGATGAAACCTTCTCGATTTTGAATGTGCGTCCCGATGCCGTTTTTATTTACGGTGATACCAATATGGGGGGTAACATCATATACAAGTATCTGGGTTTGAAGCCGACCGAAAAAGTAAAGAATGATGTCATTAACGGTGAAACATGGGAGATATCTACCGAGGTGATCCCCGATTTTATCGGCGATCGGTTATTGCTGGCTGTGAATGAAGGAGCAGAGAAAAAATCGAAAGAAGTGGAAAAGCTTATTCAAAATTCGCCGGCATGGAAAGAAGGAAGAATCTACAATATCGATTTTAATCAATTTCTTTTCAGCGATCCGATTTCAGTAGAAAAACAGTTGGATATCATCGTTAATTTGCTGGTTGAAAGTAAGAAATAAACGAAATGCAATTCACCTCCGCTTCGATGAGATCGAATAGGACAAGGCTTACTTGGAATGGATGGAGAATTGTAGTTTTGTACAGAACGGATCATCTCCACAAATATATGAGAAGACACCGATAAGGTGTCTTTTTGTTTGAATATATACGGGGTTGAATATCTATTATTAAGCCTCCAGCTTACGGGATTCAGCTATGAAAGAGTGGCGCATGGGCGAGGGTTGAGCTATCTTACTATTTCTTATCATACGGATATGTGATTTTGATAGAATGGTAATAATGATTTGTATCTAGTGTCTGGTTATCAATATTGCCACGGATCTGCTTATATAGGATCAAATAAATCAAGAGAGGTCGATCGGAATGGAATTAATGGATGAGCTTACAGATGCCTATTTGGATAACAATTTTGAGCATCCATATTACTTAGATCTTTACACTGGGCAAATCATTCTGAATATGGACGAAGGGTATACAGGGGAACCCGGAATTGACTGGGATGACGAAGAAAGTGAAGAACGGTTCATAGGGATTCCCAAAATTGATTCTAACGAGGCTTTTTATGTCATGACAAAATTTGCCCAGCGTACTGAATTTGATCCTGAAGATAAATTGTTCGATGCTCTTAACGGCTATAAACCTTTTCGAAGGTTCAAGGATACGCTCTACGAATTGAATCTTTGGGATGAGTGGAATAAATTCGAAAGCAAGTTTGCAGAAGATGCGATTCTATCCTGGATGGAACAGTATGAACTGAATTACGACGAGTTAAAGGAAAAGTACAAGAACAATCATCCTTTTCACAAGTAAAGGGTAGCTAGTCTTGAACAGATAAGAATTGCAGAAAATGGTTCGCCAGAAGACGCATCAACGGATTCGGGAAAAAGGGTACGCAGCCGGGGATGTGAAGGAGTTTGAGACGGAGGATCGAGGAGTTGCCAAGCACGGGCTCGTCATCGCTAAGAAATCCCGGACCGCATGAGGTCTAGGATTCCTTGTGGCTGAGAATTGCAGACAGATCTCAAGTATTGCTTGTACTCAATATAGCAATAAGTCGGTCGTACTTATACGATACCAACTGCTAGTTATTGACGAATTGCTTGTTCAATTCATCAAAACGGGCGTTTTCGGTAGAAATTCGAGCCATTTTCGCTGCGTGCGGATCAATGTATTGTTTGGCGCTGTTGACGGCAAGCACAACATCGTTAAATGCCCCGGTAATCAGCTTCACTTTCGATCCGTAGCTTACAAAATCGCCAGCCGCAGATATGCCGGGAATTTGCGATTCCATTTTATCGGTGACGGCAAGAATGTCCTTCCCGATGCCTAGCCCCCAATCTCTGAGCTTGCCATATTCATAAGTAGCGCCGTGGCTGACGATAAGCGCATCTGTGTCCAACTGCTCGCGTTGTCCCGTTTCTACGTGGCAGATCGTGACCTTATCGATTGCCTGGCCGTCTTCACTATGAAGCATCTCTATTTGATAGTGAGTGCGGACGGCGGCAGAAGCTTTCATTCGTGAAACGCTGCGTTCAAGTCCCTTGAACTTATCCGTCCGGTTGACAACCGTCACGCTGGCGGCAAACGGCTCCAATTCATTGGCCCAATCTACAGCCGAATCGCCTCCGCCGGAGATCACGACCCTTTTCCCCCGGAAATCTTCGAGGTTTTCTACGGTGTAATACAGGTTTGAGCTTTCATAGCGCACGGCCCCTTCGATTTCCAGTTTCCTCACTTTTCGCAGGCCGCCGTATCCAATCGCCATAATAACCGTCTTGGTCCAGTGCCGGTCGCCGGCAGTGGAGGTCAGTATAAAGGTGCCGTCATCGAGGCGCTCCAGTCCTACAATTTCCTGACTCAATGCAATCGCCGGGTCAAATGTGCGGGCCTGACGAACCAGCTGATCAGTCAGCTCCCGGCCCGTAAGAGCCGGTATTGCTCCAACGTCCCACACCATTTTATCCAGAAAAAATAACATCGTACCCCCCAGCTCGTTCTGGGCGTCTATTATTTTTGTCTTCATTTCACGCATTCCGCTGTAAAAAGCGCCATATAACCCCGCAGGGCCGCCGCCAATAAAAGTTACATCATAAAGTTCCAGGTTCTCCGTCATTAAGTGCTCACCTCATTATAATAATTGATCTTGAACTTGCGGTTTCTAAGATTCCATCGGCGTAGAAATTGCAAGAGCGGCAGCTCCGGAAGCAAGTGATCTTCTAAAAACGGTAATCGACCAAATGCAGAACATAGGTTTTCAACGTCAGGTTCTATACGCAGTTGACTAACAGTAGTCTCCCCGCCGCTGCGCGGCGCCATGATGCATGAAAAATCACTTACGCCGCCGCTCGTACTGAGCTATTTTCAGGGTAGTGTATGTATTGATATCGACAATAATAATCATTATCAATAAACGGTGGGGATAATAATAGCTGCCGGCCGCTTGCTCTGCACTTATGAAACAAATATATTAATTTAGTATGCTAAGTTATTTTCCAATTGTCAATACACGATTACGAGCCTCATTGTTAAAAAGTAAGGGTCTTAGTTTTTTGCAAAAAGCTAATGTCTTTTTACTATGGGGAAAATAGATAGCTTGACAAAAAAGACGGGATTCCATTATTTTTAATGATAGTTTCATTAATATACATCCGGGCTAGGAAGGACGAAAACGAGATGGCAGCGAATTGGTGGTTGGCGCTCATTATTATGGTTGTGTTAAACGGAATTTTGGTTTGGACTTTGTTTTTTAGTCTAGAGCCCACCAGCAGAAGAGCTAAAAAATGGTTTTTTATCGTAGGGAATGTTATTGGACTCATCCTTGCTGTCTCTCAATTTTTCTGGATGGAATTTTAGGTTTGGATTCGATAAGCGAAATGGCGGCTGCATTGCCGATATATCAAAACTGTGATTACACTCTCCCAAAGGGTGCCTGTGTGACATATATTCGGCAAACTCCCTTCACCTCCACCAAAAAACGATATGCAAAGACACCGTGTAGGTGTCTTTTTGCTTTATGTCTCTAGAACGATTTGTTAAAATGTACATATGTTATAAAAGTTATAACTGTTATCAGGTATAACTTAATGGGTGCCGATCATACTATGGAGAGGAGAAAGTTAAATGAATGGTGTGGTCAAAATGACGAACGATAATCGAAAAGTGACTCGTTATTCTCGTAAAATAGGGCGAATGGGTAACAGTTTGGGTGTAAGCTTGCCTAAAAGACTTGCTGAAAAGTTAAAGGTCTCGCAAGGAGATGAAATCGAATTCATCGAGAATGAGCGTGGTGAAATTGTTCTGAAAAAAGCAAGGCAAGGCAACTTGCCTGAGAATGTCCGTCCGGAAGTTTTAGAAGCCTTCTTTGATGTATTTGAAGAGGATGAGGGTATTCTTGAGGACTTAAGGGACAGATGATATGACGATATTTCTGACTAAAGAAGAGATTGTCTCAGCACACTATTTCATGATGAAAAGAATGAACGACGCAGAGCAAGCGGGAGTGAAAGACCACGGTCTGCTTGAATCTGCGGTACATAGACCCCAGCAAAGTGTTTTCGGAGAAGATGCTTATCCGTCTTTATTTGATAAGGCTGCGGCATTACTGGAATCTCTGGTCAAAAATCACTGTTTTCATAATGGAAATAAGCGGACGGCTTATCTTGTTACCAAGTCATTTTTGCTGTTGAACGGATACCATCTGCAGATGGAACGTAAGTATGCTGTGGAGTTTATAGTCGATATTGCAACAGGATTACATCCAGTACAGACTATCTGTCGTATTCTAGAAGAACATTCGGTAGAAAGGTGATTCTCGTATGTGGACATCGATCAGTCAATGCATGGACAGGAATCTTAGGTGATATCAAAATCATGACTACACCTGTCCCGTAAGAACCCGACGACTCCATTCGTCTCCGCCATGTAAAACCACAACCGCAAGAGGTTGCGGTTTTTTGCATTTCCAATCTTAAGTAAGAGCTCCACATGCTCATTGAAGCTTGCAAGGAGCTGCCATAACGCGTGCATGTTTGCATTATCAATTTGGCTAACCCTTCTTTAAGGTCATTCACCAAGAAAGCTGCTGTACCGGCAGATGACATTCGCCATAACAATCCCGACTCCTACATGTTCCACTCCCACATCTATGGAAGGACCCATCATTACATGGTATGTGGAAAAAAATATAATTTCTTAATAGTATAGGAGGTTCCATTTTACATTGCCTTGTTATAGTACTCCTTGAATAATAAATTCACTAAGGGGAGAAGGAACAGGGAATGAAAGCAAAAAGATTACGTAAGACAATCGTGATCGCTTCAATGATCTCGTTGCTGGGAGGATTACATACAGGTTTCGGCCCAAATCATCGTGTTTATGCGGCTGGTGAACCTGCGTCATCCGTCATTATTGAAGATTTTGAAGATGGAATCTCGGATGTGAAATTTAATCCTAAACGTATGTATACTGCTACGCTGCACTTGGAAGACAACAAGAAGCGTGTAAGAAACGGACAATACTCGGCTAGAATTGATTACGACATGATTGGTATAGTAGATAACCCCTCGCAAATTGAAGTAGGGTATAAAACGGGGAATATCCCGGTAGCAGATTATCCGACTAAAGTAGGCATGTGGGTTTATGGAAACAATGAAGGACATTTGCTGACGACAAAATTTAGAGATAAAGGCGGATCCTCTTTCCAAGCGGAATTTTATGATGGAAACGAATTAGGTATCGACTGGTACGGTTGGAAATATATCGAGGCGGATGTTCCGCAGGGGAAACCGGGTCCGGTTGTCCTTGAATTGTTTTTCCAATTGAAGCAGTCGAATATGAGCAAAAAAAATAAGGGCTCTATTTGGATAGACGATATTACCTTTATCTACGGAGAATCGAATGAGGATAAAGAGGTTCCAAACATTAAACCTGTAGCTCCTGTCGAAAATGAAGTATTAAGCGCTCCGCTTGAGGAATTAAAGGTTGAACTGACCGATAACGGATCGGGTTTGGATTTGAATACATTGTCTGTTCTTTTGGATAGTAAGGATATTACGAATGATGTGCGCTATTCTCCAGATACGAATTTAATAACCTACCCGGGACAAAACGTGGATGGCGGTTATCATGAGCTTGTTGTTGAAGTGAAGGATAAGAACGGCAACCCGGCAGGGAAAACATTCGCTTTCACAGTTAATGCAGGGGAACGTTTGTTCATGACTGCCGACAAAGAAGCGGTAAGTAATGAAATTTACCCTGTTAAAATTAGTATCAAAGATTACTTGAATGCAGACCAGGCAAAATTCGCTTTGAATTTTGATCCCCAAACCCTTCAAGTTGAAAGCATTACTCAGGCGGCTGGAGTTGACTTAACCTCAAATATAGATAATACGGGCGGAACTGTTCAGGTAACGCTTGACAAGGTATCAGCAGCAGCAGCTCATGATGCCGTTACGGTTAACTTCAGAGTGAGCTCTCATGCCGTGTTAGAGCGCGGTGAGGATTACAAAACCATCACAATGGGTGATACGAAACTTACAGCCGGTGAAGTTCAGACTAGCTCGCCGATTGCCGCTCCTATTCGCTATACAATCGCATTTCCTTATCAGCTGAACATGACGGGAGTCGGTTTGGGTACGCCTTCTACATTTACAGTATTGGATCATGTGGGCAGACCGTATGAAGGCGCGGATATCGTTTTCAACGGATTGTTGAAACAAAGCTCGGTAGTTACCGTTAACACGGTAACGTCTAACGTATATGAGGATGATAAAACGTCTTCTAATGTAATCATGGTTGCAAAAGCCGGTGAACGTTACTATGCTTCAGCGGAAGCCGAGGATGGATTCTTCGAGGTTATTCTCACAGACGGCCGTACGACAGGATATATCCCTGAAGCGGATGTTAGCAGGCAGCCATTGAGCGGCAGTCTCGGTAAAACAGATGCCAAAGGACAAGTAACGACAGACCTGACTACATTGGCGCTCGGAACTTATCAGGTTCAGGCTGTCAACGGCGATCAGAACAGCAAGGTTGTCAATTATGAAGTCGTGGAGCAGTACGGTACGGATGATCCTCAATATGTTCAAACTTATGTGACGGAGGATATGTCTTCGCAACTAAGTGTTGCCTGGCAAACAAAACCGGACCGAACCTTTACTTCTATTCAATACATTGAAGCTAGTGAATGGGGTACGGGTGAAAGCCCTGATGTCAATCATGTAAAACAACAGCAAGCTGAGAGTGAGCTTCAAGTGCTTAGCATGAAGGAGAATGGAACGAAAGGTGAAATACGGTTCCATAATGCTCTGATAGAGGGCTTGAAAGCAGCTACCACTTACAACTATCGTGTAGGTTATGAGGGCAATTGGTCGGAGTGGCAGGAGTATTCTACTGTAGATCGGGATAAAACGACACCGACCTCATTCTTGTTTATTACGGATTCTCATACGAAACAATTAGCAGGAATGGAGACTTATCAAGAACTAATGACTAACGCTTTGACACAATATCCGTCGACACAGTTTATTATGCATGGCGGGGATATTGTTGATGTAGGCGGCGCATTTGAAGAATGGCAAAGGTTCTGGCAAGCTTCATCGGTCTATGCGACAAAGCTTCCGTCTGCTCTAACGTTAGGTAATCACGATGTGAAGAGCGAAGGGAAAGACGTATTCACCAAAGGCGCGAATTTCCCGGTGAACGGGCCGGAAACCCAACTGCAATATGCTTACTCTTATGATGTCGATGATGCTCATTTTGTCGTATTGAACTCGGAAGGCACAGAAGAACAAATGATTGATCAGGCAGCATGGTTGGAGAAAGATTTGGATCAGAATGACAAAAAATGGACGATCGCTATGTTCCATCGTCCTGCCTACCATACGGAAAGCGGCCGAGAATCCCTTGTTGAGTATACGCAAAAGTATTTTGCCCCTATTTTAGAAGAAAAGAAAGTGGATTTGGTTCTGGTCGGTCATGACCATGTGTATTCGCGCACTTATCCAATGCTGGATGGAAAGCCAAATAAAGCTACAAACGAGGGGACTGTATATCTTGACGGCGGTGCTTCGGGCTGGAAATTTTATGATGGCACTAAGTATCATTATTTGAATGCTATCTTTGATGAAGACGTTCCTGTATATTCCGCTATTAAAATTACCGAGGAAAAGATCCTTGTGGAAGCACGTACGATAGCGGGCAATAAGATCGATGAGTTTTCTGTAGCGAAAACCGATGAGCCGTCAACGCCAACACCGACGACAGCACCAACGACAACACCGACTACGGCACCAACGACGGCGCCAACAACAGCACCAACGCCGGCTCCAACGACAGCACCGACACCGACGACGGCGCCAACGCCGACACCAACGACAGCACCAACGACAGCGCCAACGACGGCACCGACGACAGCTCCAACGCCAGCGCCAACGACGGCACCAACGACAGCACCGACGCCGACACCGACGACGGCGCCAACGACAACACCAACGTCGACACCAAAGCCTACACAAACGCCAACGTCTTCGAAGCCTGTCTTCAACGACAAGGTGGATGCAGACGCAGTTAAGGCTATCGCGGAAAAAGAGAAATCCGCTCCTGCTGTAAGCTTTACGGACGTTCCGGCATCTTTGTGGAGTGCTTCAGTAGTGGAACGTGCTTCTAAGATGGGTATAGTAACGGGCTACAGTGACGGTTCTTACCGTCCCGATGAAAAGGTAACCCGCGCCGAGTTCGCCACGATGCTTGCAAAAGCTTTCGGTCTACCGGAATCAAGCGGTTCTTCCTTCTCTGACACGCAACGGCATTGGGCTTCAGATGCGATTGCAGCGCTGAAGGCAAAAGGGATAGTCACAGGTTATGATGACGGTTCGTTCCGTCCTGACCAAGAGATCTCCCGCGCTGAGATCGTTGCAATGCTTGCTCGGCTTACGAACTACGTTCCTAGCACTTCCAATTCATTCTCGGATGTAGTTACGAGCTGGGCCTCCGAACAAATCAATGCTTTCGCGACCGCAGGTATCGTAAGCGGTGCAGGCGACGGATTGTTCAAACCGAACGAATCCGCGTCCCGTGCCGAGTCGGTTGCGATGATCATTCGCTTGTTGGATAAATTGCTAACACAGTAAGTGTTGCTATATGTAAGAAATAGAGGCGAATTGTGGTTTTGCACAGCCCCGATTCGCCTCTACCATGTAAAACCCGACCGCTTGAAGGTCGGGTTTTTGTTACTTCCAGTAAAAAAAGAGCACCTGATCACATTGGGGTTAAGGTGCTGTTTTATTGAGCATTTTGATATGAAAAGAACATGCCGTTATCGGCAGTATGGCCTATACGAGAAACAGAAACTGGATCTGATTTGCGAAGGTTGGCATGTCGTCGCTGTCATTCGGGAGCTTCTTGATGAGAACTTGGACGAGTTCCGTCAGTATTTATCCAAAGCGATTGAGCTGGCCGAGCCCAGAGATATCCGGAATATGTGTTAACGGAGGAAGGCAAAAGAATGCTGTAGGTACGATGAGCATTTTTATGGAATTGGGGAGTTGATGCGTTAGCCAGGTTTGATCACGTTTATGAGTCAGAGAGATTGATTTTATGTTCCATAATAACGGTGATATACTGGACGAAACAAAGCAGAAACGGTTGAAAGGGCTTGATTCGTTCGTGAAGCTTAAGAATAAACCATTGCCAGAGCCCGAATTGCTGGCTATTTTGCGGGCTGCCGACGATATCATTGCCGAAGGCGGACGTACGATGCTCTCGAAAATTTTGAAGGGCTCTAGAGAACGAAAGCTGCTGGAACTGGGTCTGGATCGAAACCCTTCATACGGATTTTATAGGGATCTCTCCTTGGAACAGATCACGGATAAGATTGATCAGATGATTCGTGCCGGATTTTTGGAGACCAAGAAAAGCGGCAAGCTTCCCATGATTGCGTTCACTCCGCTCGGATGGGCGGTTGAAAGAGAAAGACGTGCCGATGAATTTTTGCAGGAATGGAATGTAGGGATCAGCCAAAACATCACCCCGATCAATATAGAATATTTGAAAGGGCGAAACCGGGGTATGATCTTCTTGTTCCTGTACAAAGTTTTATGCTCGGGGAATAAGAAGTACATTCCTTATTTAACTTTGTGGGAACGAAGCGATTTCAAAAACGTTCGGACTGAAATACGCCATGTGATCAAAGCGTTGAAGCGGCGTGATGAAATGGATGCCCCGGATTGGGAGCAGCTAAAAAGGGAACGGTTCGAAGCGTTATTTATCGGCGATCGCGACCCCATCTTCCTGGCCTGTCAGAAATGCGGCAGACCTTTCGTATTCGATGAATGGAATCCGGACTATTATTCGAGCGAAGGGATAAAATTTCCGGAAAAGTGCCCGAATTGCTCGGAGAAAGCACATCTGTATCGATAAGCATCACAATCTCAAAAAGCACCCCTTAGAAGTCATTCGGACAGCCGCAAGGTTTTCCGTGGCTTCCTTCTAAGAGGTGCTTTTTTGACATGCCAAATGAGACATCGGCCGAGCGTTAATGTTTCGTATTGCCGCCCTGCAGCATTTGAGATATGCGTAACGCGTTAAGCACGACTTTAAATCCGGTTTCCTTCTGGGAGCGGATGACCCGCGCAGCCTTCTCCTCGTCTCTTTCGCGAAGCGCTTCTACGATCGAACGGTGCTCCTCGTTGGATTGGCGCAGTCGGTCGGGGTCGTAATGGAACACCATTTTTGAGTTTTCGCTGCGCAAGAATAGATTCTCGATCATATCGATTAAGACCTGGGCATGCGAGGCACGATATAACTGCTGATGGAAATTCCGGTTGCTTAGAGAATACGCGGTCAGGTCTTGTTTGGCTATGCTCGCGTCCATTTGGTCCACAAGCAGCTCCAGCGAATCGATTTCTTCCGGAGTGGCTGCCTTGGCGGCCAATCGCGTTGAGAGGGTCTCAAGTTCCGTTCGGATAAGGAAAACTTCCTCTAACGTATCGGTGTTAATCGGAGCGACGCGTGCCCCGCTGTGCGATTTCGTTTCGAGCAGTCCGTCGGCTGTCAGCCTTTTGATCGCTTCCCGAACCGGGATGTCGCTAACCCCTAGCTGACGCGCAATATCGCGGATAATGATCCGCTCATCCGGCTTGTACACGCCCGTCATGATTTGCTCTTTTATGAAATGGTAAACCGTATCTGACTTTGTATGGCCTTTATGTTCATTGGCGTTCATTTATATAACCTCCAAAAGGAATTTACATCAATACCCTAAATCAGGAGAATCCTTAATAAATTATCATATATGATTTGATCAAAATTGTACATGATAAATGAGTATATTGTATATTTTCTAATTTTTACAAGCGAAAACGGTTTCATTTACTATTGATTTCTGTCTGCGGAGCTTTTAATATATAATTACAACAAAATAATATATGATTTATGAATTATGATATCTAATTTTCAAGCGACGAACTCGATCGACTAAAGGTCGACCGCCGTCATGCAATGCCGCTCCGTACGCCAGGAGCTGCGCGCGGTGCGAGAAGAATCGACAGAAAGCGAGGAGAAAGCGATGCAAGAGCTGTTGGAAGGCGCGTATGATCTGCACGTTCACACAGGACCGGACGTCAGTCCGCGCAAGCTTGACGATCTGGATATGGCGGAACGCATTCAAAAATTGGGGATGAAGGGTTTCGGCATCAAGTCCCACTATTTTTGTACGGGAGAGCGCGCGAGGATCGTTAAGAAGGTGTACCCCGACCTCAACCCAATCGGTGCACTGAGCCTTAATCATACGGTAGGGGGCATCAATCCGGTCGCGGTGGAAATGGCTGCGCGGGTCGGCGCAAAAATCATCTGGATGCCGACGTTTGATGCGGCTAACGAAATGGCGTACATGTTTAGCCGGACCAGCTATGATGAATTGCCGCCCTGGGCGAAGGTGCAATTCGAGCTCAGCCAGCAAGGCAAGATGCAAGCGGGCATCACGATTCTCGAGAACGGAAATCTGAAGCAGAGCGTACTCGAGATCATCGACATCGCCAAGAAGAACGACCTCATCCTCTCTACCGGTCATCTGGGCAAGGAAGAGATCTACGCGCTCGTTACCGCGGCGAAACAGCAAGGCTTGAGGAAAGTCGTCGTCACGCACCCTACCTTTTCATCGGTAAACCTCTCCAAGCAGGAACAGAAGGAGCTGGCCGAGCTCGGCGCTTATATGGAGCAATGCTTCGGCGTTATCACGCCGCACTATGGCATCGACTGGGACGGTTTGTACGAGGCGATTCGCTTCGTGGGACCGGAGCATTGCATTTTATCCAGCGATCTGGGGCAAACGAACAATCCGTATCCCGATGAAGGGCTGCTTACCTTCGTTACTAATTTGCATAACAATGGCTTTTCGAAGGAAGAAATCAAAACGATGACGATTCACAACACGACATTTTTGGCGGAAGGCTAATTGACGCAATGAAATGGGGAGGATATCAACATGAGTATGAAAGCATCAAACTGGGATACGTTGCAGGAGGTTCTCGTCCGTGAAGGCGTAACGCGCAAAGCGTTCAGCGGGGAAGGCGCGACGCTGGCTCTCCACGTTCTGCAGCCGGGGCACGAGCCGAAGCCGCATAGTCACACCTACGAGCAAATCGTCTACATCCTTGGCGGAAAAGTAAAATTTCATATCGGGGAAGAGTCCGTATTGCTGGAAGCGGGCGGGTTGCTCGTCGTACCGCCGGATGTGATGCATTATGCGGAAGTGATAGGCGACGAGCCGGTTTATAACCTGGATGTGTTCACCCCGAAGAGGGATGAATATGCGTCCTAATTTGTTCAAGAAGCGTCTTTCGGATGCGACCCAAATAGGTACGTTTGTCAAAATCGACTCGGCGGAAATCATCGAGCTGCTCGGATACGCCGGCTTCGATTTCATCGTGATCGACATGGAGCATACGACGATTGATTTCGGACAGGCGGAAAGGATGGTGCGGGTTGCCGACCTGCACGGCATGAGCAGCATCATCCGGGTTCCCGATGCGAGCAGGATGTCTATTTTACGGGCATTGGACTTGGGCGCGGCAGGCGTCCAGGTTCCGCAAGTATACTCGGCGGACGAGGTTAGGGATGTCGTCGACAAGGCCAAGTATCCGCCGCAAGGCTCACGGGGACTCACCTATGCGCACCGCGCCGCGGGTTTCGGCCACATGCCCGGCAACTATATGGAGGAGCAGAATACAGCCGGCACGATAGTTGTTCACGTAGAAACTGTAAACGCTTACGAACGAATAGACGAGCTGTGTGCCGTTGAAGGGCTGGATATCGTTTTTATCGGAGCGCTCGACTTAAGCGTATGCTTAGGCGTTAACGGGGCCGATTATATGAATGGCGAGCTGGCTGCCCCCGTTCGATCGATTATTGAGGCCTGCAAGCGTTCAGGGAAAATGCCCGGCATTGCCGTGACGAATGCAGCGCAATATAAGTTTGCGCTTGAGCAGCGGATTCCTTATATCGTATGGTCGTCCGATGTGGCATTTTTCAAGCAAGCTCTTGATGCAATCATCCAAACGAAAAGCAAAATAGAACTCGAACATACGGGGGAATCCTAGATGAGCACTATTCAGGCATCTGCAGCAGCCGGCACGAATACGAACGGCCAAGGCAAAAAGGCGTTAATCGCTGCGTACTTCGGTTTTTCGGTCGACATGATCGACGTATACCTGCCTATTATCGCGCTTGCGCCGGCTATGATTTATTTCCAGCCTGCGGATATGTCGGCAACTTTATCGACAACGCTTTATTACTTGATTTTTGTGCTCTCGCTGATCGGCCGCCCGATCGGATCGTTCATCTTCGGCTATGCCGGGGATAAAATCGGTCGTAGAAAAACGACGTTGATCTCGATTTTCGGCATCGGCGCAACGACGCTGCTTATCGCATGTTTGCCCGGTTATGCGACTCTAGGTCTTGGCGGCGTCTTGTTGTTGGCTGCTCTTCGCCTGATTTCGGGCGTCTTTATGGGCGGCGAATATACGTCTGCGAATCCGCTGGCGATGGAATATGCGCCTAAGAACAAGCGGGGATTGTACGGCGGTCTCATTAATGCAGGATTTCCAACCGGTACGATCGTCGTATCGCTCGCAACGCTCGGTACGCTGCAGTTTTTCCCTGCGGGCGACGCAACCTCGCTCTATGCCGTATGGGGCTGGCGCATCCCTTTCATTATCGGCGCTTTACTGAGCTTTATCTTATTCGTTTATACGTATAAAAATGTCGAAGAGTCAAAGGTGTGGGAAGAATCGAAGAAAGCGGACAATCCGATCAAGGATTTGTTCAGCAAAAAGAATTTGTCTCTGCTCGGCCAAGTATTCCTCGTGATGAGCGGAGTATGGTTTGTTACGAACGCTATTGTCTCTTCTCTGCCCGGCATTCTTAAATATCTTAACGTTAACAGCGTCGATTCGACGAACGCCCAGCTGGTGACGAACGTGATCATGTTCTTCTTATTTATTCTCGCCGGAGCGATTAGCCAAAAAATCGGCCGCAAAACGGTGCTGATTGTTTTCGGCATCTTGAGCTTCACGCTGTCTCCGCTGTTTTATTACATGCTGCTGAACGGTGGCTATCAAAATACGACAAAGCTGATCGTGCTCGTTGTGCTTGTGAACTGTTTGGCGATTCCGGTATTCGGCGTTCTCACTTCGTATATTTCAGAGCGCTTCAGCACGGGCGTACGCGCTTCGGGTTACGGGATCGGTTACAGCTTGGCGCTGATTATACCGGCAATGACGCCATTTTTCATGCTCGGGTTGAAAAACTTCATGCCTTACGAGTTTACGCCGATTGTCATTCTGGTTATAGGCGGCTTGTTCATCACGCTTGGCGCATTGCTTGGACCTGAGACGAAGAAAGTGGATTTGTGATGAAAAGGAACGAACGGGATGTCGTCATCGTCAGTGCCGTGCGGACGCCGATCGGCAGCTTCCAGGGGTCGCTGAAGGACGTGAGTGCCGTTAAGCTTGGCGCCTTGGTCATTCGGGAGGCGGTTAAGCGGGCCGGTTTGAATGCCGCGGATGTACAGGAAGTCATCATGGGGAACGTTCTGCAAGCGGGACTCGGCCAAAATCCGGCTCGCCAAGCTTCTCTTGCGGCAGGCTTGCCCCAAGAAACGCCGGCGTACACGATCAATATGGTATGCGGCTCCGGTTTGAAGGCGGTGCATCTGGCGGCGCAGTCGATTCGCAGCGGGGATAGCGAAGTCGCCGTTGCCGGCGGCATGGAAAATATGAGCCAAGCGCCTTTCCTTGTCCAAGGCGCCCGCGGCGGCTTGCGAATGGGCGATCATCAGCTTGTGGACAGCATGATTCGCGACGGTTTATGGTGTGCGGCGAACGATTATCACATGGGCGTGACGGCCGAGAACTTATGCGACAAATACTCGCTGAGCCGCGAGGAACTTGACCGCTTCGCGCTGGACAGCCAGCGAAAGGCAGCGTCGGCGATCGCAGACGAGCGCTTCGCGGACGAGACGGTGCCCGTCGAGATTCCGCAGCGCAAGGGCGAAGCGATCGTCATGGATACGGACGAGTATCCGCGCGACACGTCGCTGGCTGCGCTTGCGAAGCTAAGTCCGGCTTTTAAGCGGGACGGCGCAGTGACGGCCGGCAACGCCTCGGGCATTAACGACGGCGCGGCCGCGCTGGTGCTGATGAGCGCCGGGAAGGCGCGGGAGTACGGGCTTACGCCGCTTGCGGTCATCCGCGCCAACGCTTCGGCCGGCGTAGATCCGGCGTTCATGGGCCTCGGCCCTGTCCCTGCCGTTCGTCAGGCGCTGGCAAAAGCCGGCTTGACGATAGCGGATATGGGGCTTATTGAAGCGAATGAGGCGTTCGCGTCGCAAGCGCTTGCGGTGGCACAGGAATTGCAGCTTGATTCGAGCGTACTGAACGTGAATGGCGGCGCTATTGCGCTCGGCCATCCGATCGGCGCCAGCGGCGCGCGCATTTTGGTGACGCTGCTGCATGAAATGAAGCGCCGCGAGACGCAATACGGCCTTGCCGCGCTTTGTATCGGAGGCGGACAAGGAGTTGCGACAATCGTCGAGCGGCCGAACGCCGGCTGGGAAGGATAGTGAATGAAGTGAAGACGATAATGGCTTCTTACGCGGATGCGATTGCCGACATTCAGGACGGAGCGACGCTGATGGTCGGCGGCTTCGGGCTTGTCGGCATACCGGAAAATTTGATAACCGCGCTGGCGGAGAAGGGCGTCAAAGACTTGACGATCATTTCAAACAACTGCGGCGTGGATGACTTCGGTCTGGGGCTTCTGCTGCGGAACAAGCAGATTCGTACCGTGATCGCCTCCTATGTCGGCGAAAATAAAGAGTTTGAAAGGCAAGCGCTGTCGGGCGAGATTGAGGTGAAGCTCATTCCGCAAGGCACGCTGGCCGAGAAAATTCGCGCAGGCGGAGCGGGCATCCCTGCGTTTTATACGCCGGCAGGCGTCGGCACGCCGATTGCGGAAAACCGCGAAACGCGTATATTCGGCGGCAAGGAATATTTGCTGGAGGAGTCGCTGACGGCAGATTTTAGCTTGATTCTCGCTGCAAAAGCGGACCGGATGGGGAATCTCGCATACAACAAGACGGCGATGAATTTCAATCCGATCATGGCGGCGGCTGGACGCATTACGATTGCCGAGACGGAAGAGATCGTCGAGGCCGGCGCGTTGAACCCGAGTATGATCCATACGCCCGGCATTTATGTCCAGCGTCTTATCGTCGGCCGGCAGACGAAGCGGGTCGAAAAGCGGACGGTGCGGGCATAGGTCATACGGGGACGGGGGAAGGAAGATGGCTGTACACATGGTTAATACGAAAATTTCGGTTCGGGAGCGTATCGCCAGAAGAGCGGAGCGGGAAATCGAGACCGGCTTTTATGTAAACTTGGGCATCGGCATTCCGACGCTGGTTGCGAATTATTTGGCGGCGGATAAGCAGGTCGTGCTGCAATCGGAGAACGGCTTGCTCGGCATAGGGCCATATCCGACGGAGGAGGAGCTCGACCCGGACTTGATCAACGCCGGCAAGGAAACGGTCACCGCTGCCGAAGGCGCCGCCTTTTTCCACAGTGCGGAATCGTTCGGCATGATCCGGGGCGGACATATCGATTTGGCGATTTTAGGCGGGATGGAGGTGTCCTGCCAGGGCGATCTTGCCAATTGGATGATTCCCGGCAAGATGGTCAAGGGAATGGGCGGAGCGATGGATCTGGTGCACGGCGCGAAACGGATCGTCGTCATTATGGACCATGTCAGCAAGGACGGCCGGCCCAAAATTTTGCAAGCGTGCAGTCTGCCGTTAACGGGCAAACGCGTCGTCGATCGGATCATCACGGACAGGGCGGTCATCGACGTAACGCCGAACGGCTTGCGGCTTGTGGAGGTCGCTTTCGGCTGCACGGTCGAGGAGGTTAAAGCGCACACGCAGGCGGAGCTGCACGTCGCGGAAGATGTCGCGTTGGATGCTTACTAAGTTGACGTCCTAAATGATTAACGGCGGCGAATTTATGGATTCGTAAATCCGAGATTCGCCGCCGCACATAGAAGGAGAGAGCATACTGTTGTCCGAACGGGACGGGAGTATGCTTTTTTATTGAAATACCTTGCCCTTGCTTGCGAAAAATGCGCTAAAAGTCTGTTTATGGGTAAAGTATGTCCGAGGCAGGCAAGGGAGAGCATGAATAGAAAGGATGCGTGATAACCTCGCCGGTATCCTGCTGTAGAGGCTCCTTTGTATGCTGTAGTCCGACTATGCCTGCTTGGAATAAGGAATCGCGGTAGCCCTTACGCTGGAATCCGAATTTGCCTGCTTGGAGAATGGATTATTCGGTGTATCGAGCGAAATAGCCGCTGCAAGCGGGCATTTTCGAACTGTAGATGGGGAAAGGAATTCAGACTCGATTCCAAGCGGGCGAAATCCGACTGTAGCGCATGCAAGCGACGCGAGGGGGACGGCTTCTAATGTTGATGAAGACGAATTGCTTTCCTTCAAAGAAGCTGTATATTAGGTATTAGAAAGGATCCGTTGCCTTCTCGTGCCACGGTTCATTTTACGTATGAAAGACTTTGGGAAGGTATTAAACTGGGAAAAGAACTTATAAGGGAGAATATTTATAGGATGAAACATCTTTATAAGATCGATAGTAGTGAATTCAATAGTCAATATGGCGAACCGATAAACAGGGATTCTATTAAACAAGAAATGTTATCCGTAAAAAATAATAAAATCGTTACCAAGACGATTGCCGATAGCGGCTTTGAGATCACGGAAACTTTATTTGAACGACAAGATATGGAGACGATTATCCTCTCGAATATAGAAATTCAATTTGCTTTGTATCAATTTTATGTTTTGTATAGCGGCTTAGAAAATGAAGAAGACCGCTCCACTGGGAAGTTGTGCGGAGAGATTTGGTATCCCAATGCGGAAAATAAGCTGAGCGATACGACGTTATTCCATTTGCTTTCGATTTTCGATTCTTTGCATGTCGTTTACAAAAAAGACAAAACGCATGTTCAAACTACGCTTTCAAGCTTGGATACGAAAACGTCAATCTATCATACATACAAAAGGCTGTACAAGGAATCGCGCTTAAACCCGATCATTATGTCTTTTATGGATGAATGGAAAGGGCATCGATTAGAAGTTGCCGGTAACGCCGTC
The DNA here is from genome assembly GCF_003285015.1 of Paenibacillus contaminans. Taxonomy (GTDB): domain Bacteria; phylum Bacillota; class Bacilli; order Paenibacillales; family NBRC-103111; genus Paenibacillus_V; species Paenibacillus_V contaminans. The sequence goes on from NZ_QMFB01000009.1 coordinate 22,584, forward strand.
TATCAATATCGGCCTTGTGAAGACGACATCGAACCAATTGTTCTGGATGCGGAAGAAATGATCTTCATTGATTTTATTAAGCAGCAACTGACGCTATCCAATTATTTCATGTTTTATTGCATAGGCTGGAATGAAGATGATGTCGCAAGGAGCCTGATACTGAAAAAGCTGGTGAAACCGTTCAACAAGCTATTTTTCCTTTCAACTCCCGATCGATTCCTATCGCAGCTTCTTGTTATATCGAATCATTAGCAAGCTGATGCGGGGTCGGTAAGTGAATGCGATTCATTACGTCAGTGTTCATGATTGAGGCAAGTTTCGTTATAACCAATTATTCCATATTCCGGAAACGCCCGGTTTGGTATAGTACATGTTGGAGATAAACGAAAGGGGACATGACGATGCCAGCAATACTGTAATGGTTTTTGACGATGCAGCGCCGAACCAAGCTTCACTGCCAAGGGATCCGTGCGCTCATTTTAAGCCGTTACAGGAACGCATGGTAATTCGTCATTACGAACCTTGGACCTATGGGAAGGGCTATACCTATCTCCTTTAGTGAACGTTACTTTCGCGTTCCTTCTATTATCACGATCGATATAGGAGGAAACCCAATGAAATGCAGTCAGTGCGGAAAAGGTCCCGTCTTAGCCAACCGTATTCACATCTCGCGTTCCCACGTCAGCAGACGCAGCAAACGCCGGCAAAAGCCTAATGTTTCGAAGAGGCGGTTAAACATAGGCGGTGTCATTCAGACGTTATGTATTTGCACGAAATGCGTGCGGACTATCGCCAAGCAGCTGCGCGGCTAAAATAACAGAAGGAGCCAAGGAGTCGATTCCTTGGCTCTTATTTACGTTACCATGTTTGGTTGGACGAGTTAAGGCAAGAGGGTAACTTTTGGTTTGATGCTTATCCGGCCTAGTTTTATGTATGTTATACTGAATCTAACAAGTAAATACGGAGGTGACGAGATGCGCTGGGAAGAGGTTAGAGAGCAGTTTCCTGACGAGTGGGTGGTATGTGAAGCGCTGCGATCTCACTCAGAGGGTGGTTTCTGGTTCATTGAAGAGGTGGCTGTAATCGATAGGCATGACGATTCAGGCATTGCCATGAAACGCTATTACGAATTGCATCGAGAACATCCTTTTAGGGAATATGGCTTTTTCCACACATCTAGTGAAACGCTGAAGCTCCGTGAGAAAGGGGCGGGAATTCGAGGACCTGCTGGCTTGGTTATAGATTCTAGTGATCTCACTATAGCAGTAAAGGGATGAGTCGAATACTCGTCCGAAACAACACATAATATATCCGAAAGCAAACCCAGACCTCAAACGGCCTGGGTTTTTACTTACCGGAATAAGCCGAAGACGGAAAATACTTCGCCGCATTTAATTTTAGGCCTATACATTTTCCACCATTAAATTTCAATGTCGCCATACTTTCACCATGTTCGAACCGCCCGGAATGCGCGAATATAGAGGCATGGAGCACATAATGAGAGGAGAAAAGCGGATGAAGCTGGCGGAAGCGCTCGTCCTTCGGGCGGATACCCAAAAGAAAATCGCGCAATTAAAGCAAAGGCTGGAAAGGGTCGTCAAGGTGCAGGAAGGAGAAACGCCGGCGGAAGATCCGCAGGTTCTTATCGCCGAGCTGAAGCATACCTTGGACGAACAGACGAATTGGATCCGCAAAATAAACAAAACGAATGCGTTGACTCCGTTTAACGGCGAGCTCAGCATCTCGGATGCTTTAGCCGAACGGGATCAGATTATGCAGCACCGTAAAATGTTGAACGATATTCTCGAACAGGCATCCATCAAGCAAGACCGGTACAGCCGTTCGGAAGTGAAGTTTCAGCGGACGGTTGATGTGGCGCAAATTCAAATGAAGGCGGATGAGCTATCCAAGGCGTATCGCGAGTTCGATTTCAGGATTCAAGAAATGAACTGGAAAACGGATCTGCTTGAAAAATAGCTGCGAAGGTAACCCGTTTCGGTTAAGGCGAGCACAACCCGCCAACAGGGAAAGTTGGACTCCTAGATTAGACGCAGGGCCATGTCTAGTGCAATGACCAATGAGCCCAGTATTGTAACAAAAATGCGTATGAGCATGGAAGTAAAGGGTACCGCTTACTGTAATTACCGCGTGCTGATTGCCGAAACGGGTGAGGGCGGGGAAGGGGATTTGCAGCTGACGGTTTTGACGAAGGACGATACCATACGCCCGTCATTTTTACAACAGATCGAATCGGGCGTGAAGGCCATATCAGTACTGCCATAGCCGCATGAGGTTATGGTTTTTGCATTTCTTTAACAGGAAAAACGGACGGCTGGAACACCCTATTATTCGCTCCATCCAACTCCTTAAACGAGAGGTAAATTGCCGACTATCAGCCATATTGCATTTTTGAAAACGATATGATAACTTTCAGGTAAAGAGGTGAGCGAATGCTCCAGACATCCTTGATTTTACAAAGCGATAAGCCAGGCGAAGTCACGGTATTGACTAGCGGGAGCAGCCAGACGCCGGCCGGCCATTCCATTATGCCGCAGATCCTCGACTACTACTTGATTCATTACGTTATATCGGGAAAAGGGGTATTCCGGAACGGCGAACAAAGATATGAGCTTGGAGCGGGCGATCTTTTTATTATTTATCCGAATCAATTGATTTCATATACGGCGGACGATGTAAATCCGTGGCAGTATACATGGGTAGGTTTTACCGGAACGATTGCCGATCCGTTGCTTCATGCCGTCGGTATTACACCGGATTTACATGTAGTTAACATCGGGGATGATGAACGGATTCTAAGTCTGTTTACAAGCATTCGCGATCATTTTCAGCCGCGGGACCATTTTTTTGAACTGTCGACGGGGGCGTATGTAAGACTGCTGCTCGTGGAGCTGAGAAGAAAAATAGAAATCAATCAGCCTTTAGCGTCCGGTACACATCAAGAAAGCTATGCAATTGTCGGCAAAAGCATCCGCTGGATGATCGCGCACTACAACCAGCCGATAACGATGGAGCAGCTGGCCGATTCAATGGGGTACCACCGCGCGCATCTGTCCAAGCTATTTTCCAAGTATACGGGTATGTCTCCGACCCAGTATCTTTTTAAACTGCGTATGCAGAGGGCCCAGTCCTTGCTTCTCGGCGTTTATACCATCGAGCAGATCGCAGCTTCCGTAGGATATTCCGACGCCCTGTATTTCTCCAAAATGTTCAAAAAATGGTCCGGCGTCTCACCGACCGTATACCGGCAAAAAATAAAAAAGGATTAACAAACCGGAAGCCTGTTTAAGAGGACTTCCGGCAGGATGCATCTATTTAATTGATTTTATACATTTCCAAATCGTCAAGATAAACCTCTCCGTCCCGCTCGAAGCCTTCCAGCTGCACTCCCCATTGAATTTCGGCGACCGTACTTGCACCGTACTGCGCTGGAATATCCGCTATGAAGGTTACCATGGACCATCCGCCTTCCGTATACTTCACCGGCACCGTTTCGCTGCGGCTCCAATTCGGCATCTAATCCTTTCTCGGAAAAACTGTAACGTACCAGCTCCGGTCGCTGAAAACGGCAGTGGAATTCGTGCAATTGGTTACGCGAATTGTAACGGTATTCGCAGCGCTGACGAAAGCATAGATGGAGAAGCCAAGGCTGGGAGCGACATTTGGAGCGGTAAGACTGACGTCGCCGATAACTGCGCCGGTGACGGCAATCGTCTTATCGACGCTGCCGCCGGCCGCAATCGATCCGAAGCTCGGAGCGCCGAAGCCGTAAAGCAGGTTTTCGGGAACGCGGGTATAGATTTTATTGCTTGTATAGCTTGTGAAATAATCGGCTTGGAAGCGGGCTTGCGATAAAAATCTTTCGTTACGGATATAAGGGGTTCTGTAAGGCGCGTCTCCGTACGTGTTGCTGATTGTTGCCGAGCCCGTAAGCGATGTCGTGTACTCGTTATTCTCGCAAAACGCGATATCAATGAACCGGTTCACGATCAGATTGCCCGTAACTTGGCCAGCGTTCAGCTTCATGTGGACTTTGTTATTCGTAAATTTGTTGAAGGCTCCGCTAAGCCAAATCGCTTCGCCGAGTACGGTTCTGCTAGTGAAATCGAACTCGAAATCGTTATGATCGACAATCACGTATTGGTTCGAGTCGCTTGCATCGATGCTTAAGACGACCCCGTCGACGGCATTAATTTTATTGTGAATGAAAGTCGTTCGCTGGTGCGTTCCTCCGCCCATCGCTGGAGGATAGGATAGGGGCAGGCTTCCCTTTAGATGGAAGGTGCATCTTTCCACCAGCGTATTTTCAGCGGAGAAAATGGCGGTGTAGGTCGGACTGCTTCCCCGCGAATCAAACAAGCAATCGCGATAAGTAATATCCCGGCTGCGGTCGCTGAACGCAGCGATCGCGGATAAGCCGGTATTGCGTTCAAACCTGCAGCGCAGGAACGTGATTTGCTGCGTCTGGTCCCCCTCGGGCACCTGCAGCGCGGAATTGCTTGCATATTGGTACCACTCGGGCTCGATGTCGACACCTGAAGCCGGTGCGTGACTGCCGTAGGCCGCTTTGCCGGTATCGCTAAAATCGCAGTTGATAAAGATGCCCTTCACCAACTGGATAACACTGACGCCCTGCCTTGCGTTATAGGTGAACCGGCAGTTATAGGCCGCGTGATTCCGGTCGGGCAGCTTTTCGAACGTTCCTTCGCTATCGTAGAAAAGCCCGATAAACCATCCGTCCATTAAATGATGATGCGAGTAAAGATTATGAATGGAGAAATTGCTGCACATAACGGTTTTAAGCCCGCTTGAACCGGGCTCCGCCGTTACGGCGATGTCCCGGGTCGTTAAATCGCCATTTCCGTCCAGCTCGACATCGTGAATGGTCACATTGCTGCACCTGCTGAACGGCCATAACGTCAGCGAGCGATCGTAGCTGTAGCCGTACCCGTTATACGAGTAATGATACCGGCGGTGGAAATTGCCCTTTACGCTGAGCTTGGCATGATTTCCATGGATAACGAGACCGTTGACGTTTTTGAACCAAATATCCTTGACGCCGTTACCTGTCCAGGAAGGATTTTGCGAATCAAGGCCGCTTTTCTCGTCGATGACGTAACGATCCAAAAGGTAATCGGCGTCTTTGCGTAATACAATTACACCGCCGCCCGCCGCATTGATGTAGTTGACCGTTTTTTCCCAGCCGCCGTAGTCGTCGTTGAGCCCGTCCCCGACACAGCCGAACCACTCGGGCTTCGCATGATCCGCAAACAGCCTCCGCCATCGCCCGCCGCCAGAAGCGGCGAACGTAATGCCCCCGTCTCCTGAAGCTGTGGTACTGGTCAAATTCTCCTTAATAAAAATGCCGCCTCGTAACGGTTCGCATACGACAACGGATTTACACGATTCAGCGTCTAAAACCAGCAGAGCGGCTATATCCTCTACCTCTAAGGGCAGGTCGACTGCGAGCGCAGCCAATCCATGCGGTTCTCCATAAACAGTTTCCGTAACGGTGTCCATTCCGGATGCCGCTTCGGCGGATCTGCCCAATAAACCTTCCGCAGCAAACGCAAGACCGGCAGCGCCCATGGAAGATAGAAGCGCCCGTCTGCTCATCAAGCCCCCGTCCGATAATGGCCGTTCCTTTTGCGTTTTGGTCAAGAGCGTTAGATGATCTTCCTCTTTCGATTGTTTCTCGCCGTTATTTCCCGACATACCCATTCCCCCTAATAGAGTGATAGTTGCGAGTCAGGCTGCATGAGGACAAAGCAAGATTACAGAAGATTTAACGCGGATAATAATCGTTTCATCACCGTAGCTGCTTCCGCTCTGGTGGCTCGATCCTGAGGAACAAACCGGTCTTCCGTTCTGCCGTTGATGATGCCTAAACGAACGGATAGGTGAATGCCTTCTTTGGCCCACTCGCTTATCGATTCCGAATCGGCAAAAGTCATCGCAGCGCCGGTCGTATCCTCTGATGCGGAGCCCCGAACATGGTTGATCGCCCTTACAATCATGACGGCCATTTCTTCTCTCGTGATATCTTTCTCGGGAGCGAAGCGGGTTTCTGTCATACCTTGGATAATGCCTGCCGAATAGGCGCTGGTTACAACATCCTTATACCAGGAATCAGGTGCAACATCGGCGAAAGGAATTTCCTCCGCATTTGTTTTAAGCTTTAAAGCCCGTGAAATCAACGCGGCAAACTGCGCCCTGGTTACCTGGCCTTGCGGGACAAAATGATGTTCATCCATCCCCTCGACGATGCCTTTCGAAGCTAACAGCTCGATGTCCGCCTTGGCCCAGTGTCCATCGAGGTCTATAAAGCCCTTTTTGGGCGAAGCCACGGAAACGCTCTCCTCAACGGAGTAAGTATGAACGGCCAAATTGCGGTTTACCGCCTTCATGGATATCCATTTCACGGAGGAGGCCCCGTCCTTCTTCATCTTGAAAGTCAGGGTACCGATGATAAAGTCTCCGCTTTCTCCCGCCTTATTGCCGGTTTTGGTATGCGCAAGCGTGATCTCATTGTTCTTGACGATAGGCTGAACGGAAAAGCCGTCCAGCTCGGACTCGGCTTTCGCCAGCTCAAGCCGGTCCGGGTCAAACGTAAGCTTCGCTTCATAGCCGTATAGATCGTCGATATTTTTGCCGCTCATCGTTAAGGTGATTTTCCCGTCGACGGGTTTATCGGCAGTCAGCAGGAAGGAGGGGGCCGTTTCCGCATAGGCGGTTGCAAGAAGCGGGATCGGCAAGCAGCTTAGGAAAAATACGATAAAAGTAAAGAGAGTTATTTTTCGATTCATGAAATATCCTTTCCGCTAAACTCTTGTATTTTAAAAAAAACAGGAAGGAGGATGTTCCTTCCTGTTCCCTTCCTGCTAGCCCACGATCTTTTTGGCAACCGCTGCGAGGTCGACGATATCGATTTTGCCGTCTTTGTTTACATCGGCCTTTTTCGCTTGCTCCCAGTTCGGGCTGGTGTTGTCTATGCCGTAATAAGCGGCCATGATGGACAAATCGCCTATCGAAACGGCCCCGTCTTGGTTGATGTCGGCATTCATTTCACCGGTGCCTCCGCCATCGCCTCCACCGTCGCCGCCGCCCGGGTTTGCTGCCGTTATTTCGACGCTGATCGATGACAATTCGGCTTGAATTTCGTTTCCTTGTTCGTCTCCCAGCTTGGCGCTCGTGATGGAAATCGCGCCTGAAGCGGTTTTCGAGAGCGATTTGGCCTTAAAGGTGATCTCCGCCACTTGGGCGTTACCGGTGACAGCGTGCTCCGAGCCTTGACTGACAACAATCAGGCGAAGCTTTCCTTCCGGCTCCTTGACGGTCTCGACAATGCTGACTCCTTCTATTAAAGACTTTGCGGATACGAACTCCATGACCGCAGGATCGTAATCGAGCTGAATGTCCTGCGCGTATACGGCCTGATTAACGCTGCTCAAGCCATAGTTAACTTTAAATGGCGTCCCCGCAGGGATCGAGCTTGAGCTGGTTGTCAATGTGCTTTTGCTGGGCGGAGCCTCTTTATGCTTTTTAAGACTGAAGTCATCGACAAAATAATTGCCATTTCCCGATTCCGGCTGCGATTCCGTAAATATTAGCGCGAGGTCCAAGTTTCCACTCCAAGTAATCTCGACGGAGCCTGAGGCTTTCGACCATTCTCCGCTGCCTACATGTTCAATCGAGCTGACATAGCTGCGATAGGTTCCGTTGTCGACGATCAATATCGCCGCATACATGTTCTGCGTGTCCGATTCCGTGCGCAGCATGGCACTGAAATCGTAAGTTCCCGGTCCGTTCTCCAGCAAGGCGGATTTGATATCCTGCATCGGACCCGTGTAATATCCAGATCTTGAACTGATGCCAAGCGACTTGGAGCCCGAATGCACAGGATCTTTGACCGGTGACAAAATACTATAGTTATAAGGCGTCCATCCCGTCATGCCGTCCTCAAATCCGGGATTTGTAAGCAGCTCATCCGGATCGGTCGGACCTTGCCGATTTGCAGGCGCCCAAAGCATCGCAGGACCTACAATGCCCCCAGTGCCTAATTCATCTAGATATTGGTTGCGCACAGAGACGACGATATCGTTCTTCTGCCCGAACTTGATCGCGCCGGATACATCGTATTCCCAAGGCATGACCGTGGCGATACCGGTCGCCTTAGGCTGAATTTCGGTCCCGTTGACCCATACCCGCGGGGACTCGTCGATATCGCCGAACCAGAGACGAAGGGGCTTATCCTTATATTGATCCGCGACATCGATAGAGGTGCGGTACCAAACTTCCCCTTTGTAATAACGCAAGCCTTGATTGGACCATGTTTCGGAGAACGTCTTCAGCTTCATCCACGATTGCGTGCCGATTCCCGGCTTCCATAGCCCGAGCTTCTCGCCGTTTCCGCCCGGAATGAACATGGCCAGCCATTCGTCCGGCAGCTTGGCGACCAATTCATTGCCGTCTATTACCCGCTCGTAGCTTTGCTCGATTTGGTATTTCCAGAAGACGTCGATATAGCCGCCCGCCCAAGGATGAATGATAACGGGGGAATGTAAGGCTGCCGTCTGCAAAAGCGTTTTTGCCTCGTCATAGTGCTGCTTTGCTTTTACAAAATCAAAGTCGAGGTATGCCCCGCGCATATTTGTGAACGCTTTCCCGAAATCGAATGCGACGCGGTTCATCCGAACGCGCTTGGCATAAATGGAATCCGCGGATACCTTGCTCTCGGCTTCGGCTAACGTGGTCTCCAGACTCGCCATCACGTCCGGCGTCAATATTTTCAAGAAGTCGAATACGGCTCCGGTGTAATAATCCGCGTTTATTATTGCATCTTCCAGCTTGCGGAAATGATTCCACATCGGCTCTGCCGCCGGTCCGTAATATTTGGCAAAGTATTCACTTAGCGTCTTCTGAACGTCCAGCTCGGGGTTCCAGCTCAGGTTGGCCATTAAATATAAGGACGGTCCTTGATAAGCCCAAGACGGCAGCACTTCAAAACGAAGCTCGTTCATGTCCTTATCGCGATACAGGTTCATTTCCTCCACGACCCGATTGATCAAGGAGAAGGGCATTCCGGGATCGGCCAGGTTGTACATGTAGCTGTACATGGATACGTTCACGCCAAGCTTCTTCCAGTCGTCGATGAGATCCTCCAGGTAACTCCGTTCCCAGGACATGTCGTTTTTAATCGAATGCATACGCTCGACTGTGATCGGAGCGATGACGGGCAGCAACTTGGGGTTCGGGATTTCCCGAACGGGCGCCCTCATGTAGCGAAGGTAAGCGAAGAAGGCAATGCCTACGTTCGGATATTGCGGCTCGATTTGCTCCAGCACTTGATTGTAAAACTTCACATAACGGTCGGTGATCGAATTGGAGCCCATAAGCGGATCGAAATCGTCGGCATCCCAAGCCGTTGTGCCGAAATCGTCGCCGTCAAGCGGGCCCATGCTGATGTATTTGGCATCCGGGTTTGCCTGCATAAAGGCTAGAGCCCCGTCAACGACGCAAGCAAGCACCTCGGGCTTCGTGACGTCATACTGGTTGGTAGGCCTTCCGTTAACCTGGATGTATAAATCCGGCCGCTGGGCGGACGTAATGCCGCAGGGCATGCCGTGATCGCCAAGCGGCAGCGAGGTGCTGCTTCCGCGGCGATGCTGCATCCAAGCCTTTCCTTCGAACTCGTCGACAAATTCTATAGGGGATTGGGCGAACAGGTAATCCATCCCGCCTACGTAGCGGTTCGTTACGCCGGGATGCTGGATCGTATTTTGCTCCTTCACGCGAACGGTCGCCAGGGAAGGGATCTCCGTGCCGATTTCTCCGGGAGCGAACCAGCGGACGCCGAGCTGTTCAAGCAGCTCATAAGCGGCGAAGAGCGTGCCTCTGTCGGTAAGGCCGACTAGTTGAATGCGGTCTCCGCCGACGGACAGCCGGAAGGAATCCATATTCGTACCGCCCGCGCGGATTTGCTCCGGCTGGGGATCCGGAGAGGCGCCGCCTACGAAAATGTTGACGCCGGAAGCGGCCGCTGCGGTCGCAACGGGCAGCTTGGCTCCGGATAAACGCTCGATATACAGCTGCAGCTCGTCGGCCGCCTGTTTTTCGAGATCGGTTGCGGATGCCGTTACTACGATAGTGGCGCGGCCTTCCGCCCCGGCGGCAAGCTCGAGCCCGCTGCCGTCGACAGGCGGATCTTGAGCAGGCTCGCGATATGTTCCCATCAGGTTCGAAGCGGCGGGGGTTGCCGTTTCGGCATGTGCGGGAAGCGGGACGGCGGCCAAAAACAAGGATAGTAAAAGAGCCAGACAAACAAATATTGAAACGTTGCGCGTAAAACGTTTTTTCATTGCTATCCTCCCAATGCTCAAATTTAGGTTAAAACGTAAAAAAACAGGATTGGCTTCCGCCTCTGGTACGGGATGAAAGACGAACGCTCCATATGAATTCGTCAACCTCCTCGATACCCTTCACGACGCATTCTAACGTGCGCTCAAGTACGAGCGGGCGTTTGCTGTACACATAGATCTTGCCGTCGGCTGCTCCTCCGTCATTGAGATGAATCGTAAAGGTATGATCGGCTGTCGTTATTCCGCTTATTTCAGCCGCTCCCATGGACAGGTGAAGGGTGGAGCCGATTACAATCGGACGTTCATCTTGATCGGCGCACGGTGTAAAACGAAGCAATAACGAGCCGTGCGGCGGCAGAAGAGGCGTGACAAAATTCAGGTCGCCTGTTCCGTAATACTTTTCATCCCAGAATGACCAAATGTGATAAGTCCCGCAGGGCAGCAGCTTCAGCCGTTCACAATCCAAAGCCACCGACGCTTCGCTGTCGTCCGGGTTCCAAATCAAAATAGAAGCGAAGGATCCCCATGGACGCTCGGCGGCGAAACCGAATCGCTGATGATTCAGATCCGTGCCCGCTTGCAGAGACAGTGCGCGCTCAGGCGCCGGAGGCGTCAATATTTCATAATTGCGCCACGCATCCGCATATTCCGGCTTTTCCATAGGGTCGGATATGAACTGCATGCCTCCAAGCAAGCCTACAAACCCGTGCCATGTACGCAGCTCATCCAATGTTAAGCTGCTGTTTTCCACCTCCATGGGCGTTCTTTTGACAGTCGTTTGCGGGCGTATCCTGGTATAGGTCACATCGGGATCGTTAGCAAAAAAGACGCCGTTAGCCGCGGCCGATTTACCTGTCGCCCGGATCGCTTCGAGGATCGAACAGGGCGTATGGGCCGTACTCCACACATCGATAGAGTCGGGGCCGATCCGGCAAGCGTCGGCATAACCCATGATCCCCCGGGTAAAGCCCGAACAGGCCAGCAAGTACGATTGCTCCCCCAGTTCCTCCCGAAGCAGCCGGTAGAACGTTCGATAGGCTTGGAGGCGAGTCTGTTTGGCGTCATAGAAACGGCAGTTGTCGGACACGGTATTGTAATCCATTTTGAAATACGAGAAGCCTTCCAGCTTGTGGTCGCTTACAATCTCGCGAATGTGCTTCTGAACCTCGGGATGCGTCGGGTCCAGCCAATGGGTCGTAGCTCCCCAAGTATCGTCCCCTTGCTCAAGTTCCCCTCTGCCATTGCGCTGAAACCAGTCGGGGCGTTCCCCTAAATACCCTAAAGAATCATGCATGGCAAGCGGCGCCAGCCAAATGCCCGGTTCCGCTCCGGCCTCGCGGATCTTGCGAACAAGAGGCTCCCAGCCGTTAGGAAATTTGTCGTTGCAGCGCCAATCGCCAACCTTCTTCTCGAAGCCGTTGTCGATTTGGATAACCTGAAGAGGCAGTCGATCCCGCCGTTTATGGAATTCCCGGACGGTTGCCGCGATCGTTTCCTCCGTAATATCCCAGCGAAGATCGTACCAGCTGCACCACCCGTATTTCGTCCCATGTCCGGTCCTACTCCCATGGGTCGCGCTCAGCCATTTGAATAAAGTGCCTACCGCTTCGTCATAGGGCGCCGCCATAATCATCACTTCTTGGGAATGACGGGTTTCCCCTGGGCCTAATATGACATCGCTCATTTCACTAATAATATCCAGGCGCAGCTTTCCATTGTCGACTTTGCAGTCAAATCGGACTTCCGCTTCGGGCTCCCCTACGGCTCCCATCGTCAGTCCAATCTCGCCGGCTTCCGTATACAGCGTCACGAAATCTTTATACGAGCGCCAGCGCCCGTCATTGAAACGCTCCTCTGTCGGAAGCCTGAAGGGAACCGCGGCGTTCATGCTTTTCCAAAGCTTAATCGTATCTTCGTTAGTGCTCGACAGCGTTTGGCTTAAGTATCCTACTCTCTTATCGTGCGAGATCGGCGAAAGCAGCCAGGCCGAAGGATCGCCTTCGCAGCATAACGAATCGTCCGACGAGCGCGCCAGAACGATTTCCCTTAAACGAACATGCTCATCCGTTTCGTTAGTCACGCCTGCTTGCAGCGTGATGGCCGAAAGATCGTCAAGGCAGCTGAGTTTCCACGTGATCGTGAACCCCTCGCTGTTTTCGCGCCTCCACACATAATCGGCCGCTTTTCCGACGGGGGTTAGCCGGTACTCGCTGCTATACAGGACGCTTCCCTCCGACTTGATCGTGTGCGGCTTTTCTTTCTTGCCAATTAAGACAAGCGCTTCTTGTGTCGCCTCCTTAAATGAGATTTTGTCCGAATCGAATCCGAATCGATTGGCCGCCATGTTCACTTTCATTTTGCCTGCTTTAATGTCGATAACCAGTTTGATAACTCTCCTCTCCGATTCATGCGCATTTTTTTGTTAAGCGCTTTCAAAGGTGCTTCTATTTTATTTAGACATAGATCCGTATACTTTCGGATGGATAAAACGCGCAGCTTTATGGAGGATTGTCACCTGTTGGATAGATGCTGAAAGTTAAGGCATTCTCTTTCTTGTGAGCTGCTTACATTCTAAATGAAAACATAGCTTTTGAGATGGTTTCTTGTGAAGAGAAAAGCTTCGTTAGCGCTGTCGCTTATTATCGGAAGGAATTGTAAATTGCCAAATCAGCACGTTTATTTATAGGTAAATAGAACTAATTGACTCCGTTACGAATGGCCGCAAGTTATATAAATTCATAAGCCATACATATTTTAGGACGGGATTAGGTGTTAGTATATTAAGCCCAGATGCTATAATCGTAATAATGTGCAATTTTGTGCCAAGTGCGAGCGATTGGGGATAGGAAATGGGAAAGCTAAAAATTGTAATTGCCGACGATCAACTACTGACGCGGGAAGGAATCCGGACTATACTCGATCTGGAAGACGATATGAAAGTGGTCGGTGCAGCAAAGAATGGAGAAGAAGCATGCGAGATGGCGGAAACGCTCCATCCCGATCTGGTGCTGCTTGACATTCAAATGCCTGTTATGGACGGAATCAGCGCCTTGAAGCGAATTAAGCGGAGCCGTCCTGATATATATATTTTAATTTTGACTACCTTTATCGAAGCCGAGTATATTGTCGAAGGAATGGCGAATGGAGCAAGCGGTTATTTGTTAAAGGATATGGATGCGGATAAAATGATTGCAGCGATTCGCGATACGGCGGCGGGGCAATTCGTACTTCCCGCGTCCGTGGCGGCTAAATTGGCGGCCAGGATGAAGTGGATGACGGAAAACGAAGAGCGCTCACAAAAAAACAGATCGAACGGCCTCAAGCTTACGGAGCGGGAGGAAGAGCTGGCCCGGCTCATCATCAAAGGGCTGAACAATCGCGAAATTGCCGATGCGCTGCATATCGCCGAAGGGACGGCCCGCAACTATATCAGCAATCTTTATGGCAAATTGGAGGTCGTCGACCGGGCGCAAGCAATAGCCAGACTGCATTCCATGATGTGAGACCATACGAAAACGTGATATGCTTTTCGGTGCGGTACAGCATAAGAGCTAGTACTTGCCATGTTTTTGAAGGTTGATGGCCGAACAACCCAAATACCGCTAAACGAAGCGTCCGTTCGCTTCGTTTAGCGGTATTTGGCATATGCTCCGCTGCTTGTACGGTTTCGGCGGGAAAGCGCAGGCGACTACCAGCCCAAGTCCAGCGTTTTGCCCGTCTCCACATACGATTTAACGTTGCTTAGAATGATCGGCCAGCTTTCTTTCGCGTTCTCGTAGGAAGGGTGATCCGCCGGCCATTGATCGTTTACCAGCGTAATTTTCGTACTGTTGCCGACCTCCTCCAGCGTGAGCGTTACTCTCGTTTCCAGCTCCGCGTGTTTTTCCCGATAGGACGGTCCCGGATGCTCGGTGTAGCTCATCAGCTTGTTCGGCTCGAATGCCAATATGTTGCCGTAGACGTGAACCGTTTGATCTCCGTCATTGCCGGGCCCGATATAAGCGTAGGGGGCGCCGACCTCGAATGTCGAATCCAGGATGCATCCGAAAAATATCGCTTTGGTGCCTTCCGGCGAAATAAGAGCCTGCCACACCGCTTCAGGCTTCGCTCCGATATACAACACGTACTTGAGATCCATGCATGATCCTCCGTTTCATTTTTACTTCTTTCGTGTGCTTGTCTTTCCGTTTCCTATATCCATCTTATCCGAAAACAAACGGCTAGTCTTGTAAAAACGCGACAACCCGCTCAAAAAACAGTACAAATGTTCGGTGTTGATTTGATTCTAATCTTTCCCTTAAAAGGATGTGTTTAGTAATTATTGGGCCGGTTTTACTATTATTTTTTGTCATATGACAAAAATGATGACAACCATTACTACTCGTCAAGGGAACTTTGGACTATAGTACACATAAAGGAGGGGGACAATGCCGCATTTTTATTTCCGGGAGATTTGGACGCCGTTAAAGCTTGTCGGAATTAAGCTGTTTCGAGATGATCAAGGAGAGTTATGGTACAGAGTCTTCTCGGGTCCCAGGAAACGCGTGAAAAAAAACTCCGCTTGAATAAGTGCCGCCATAGCGCATATATAAAACATAGCCGTTACAGCTTTCTTTGGCGCATCCATCAGTACTTCACCGGCATTAGCCGCATGCTTCGTTCGGTTAGGACGGATTTAACCGCTTCCGTTTCCGCTGCTCCTCCAGCAGTTTCAGCATGTAGCTTTGCATGCCTTGGATAAACGGGTCTGCCGTCTCGCGGGCAAGATTACAGGTTTCCAAAGGATCCTCGGTTAAGTTATACAATTCGTATTCATCGGGGACGGGCAACGTTTTGACCGATGTAGCCCAGCTGGTATGCCGGCCGCAAGCGGAGCCTTGGACCGGCTGCAAGGTGATATCCATGATTCCGGGATGACTCCAGAAACGGTCGTTATCGAAATAACGGGACAGCTTCCAATACTGCTTCTTACCGTCTTTGGGAACGGTCGTAATGACGGATTCGATATGATTGGGCTGAGCGACGGACGGATAAGGCTCGCCCCAAGCGTTTATTTGCCGCTGGCCTCGAGTGACGTCGTCATCGGTCATGAAATAGATCGGCTCATCGACATACGGTGCCGCCGGATCCATGATGATCGGTGTAAGGTCGCGCCCTACGAACGGCCGAAGTTCGCAAAAGCGCTCTCGCAGCCGGCTCTGCAGCTCTGCAATGTCAAGGCCGGCTAATCCGAGCATGGTAGGCAGCAGATCCACATGGCTGGTCGGCGTGTGGATGTTTTTGTGCTGCGGAAACAGATGTTTATTGTGGATTAAGAAGGGGACATGCAGGATCTCTTCGTAGGCGCAGTACCATTTCTGGTGAAGCCGGCCGTGAGCGCCCAGCAGGTCTCCGTGATCGGATGTAAAAATGACGATGGTATTATCGTAGAACGAAGAGCGTGTGAGCGCATCGAAAGCTTTGGACATCTGCCGATCGGCATTTTTTTGCAGCTGGTAGTAAAGCCTTCTGTAGAACGCCTGATCGGTAATGGGCTGCACTGCCCTCGGATAAATATCGCGATAGCTTGCCTGGCAACGCGGCTTCGCGGCAAGAGACTCCATAAAGGTCGGCGGAGGCGGAACCTCCGGCACATGATCCGCGTCGAATCTGAACATCGGCATATGCGCGGTAAGGTCGCCGTATAAAACGATATCGTGCGGATTAACGAACGACGCTACGATTAACCACGGCTCGATAATCTCGCCATGGCGTTTCCGGCGATCGAGGAGCTCGATAAGCCGGACCGTTTCCGCAGCGTAGACTTCGTCTCTGCCGCTTAGACCGACCGCTGCGGAGGAAGCGGAATTTCTGGGGTTTCTTCCGTGGGGCTCGGGGCCGATCCAGCCGGTAAAGCCGAAGCCGTCCAAACGGTCCGCTTGAGCGTACAGCTCCTCCTCGCGTTTATCGGGTACGCCCGTGATCGGATCGTAGCTCGCGAGACTTGAGTGGGTTCCGGGGATGACAATATCTTCATGGGATATATGCCATTTTCCTCTATAGTAGGTCCGGTAACCGGCCGTACGAAAGTAATCTCCCATCGTGGGCACCGTATTCCGGTCCAGCCAGAACATGTCGGAGTCGAAAGCTCCTTTTGCAATTCCGTTCGTCTGACTGACTCCGTGGAGCGACGGATAATGGCCGGTAAACATGGTCGCGCGGCTAGGGCAGCATGCGGCGCTTCCGATATAGTGCCTATGGAACTCGAGACCGTGAGATCGTAGAAGCTCTTGAGTCGGGAGATTTTGTTTGCGCCATTCTTTCATCTCATGGTTCTCGTAGACGGGAGGATAACGTTCTTCATCTACAAGGAAGACGAGGAAGTTGGGTTTCTCTAACGAACGGGAAAGCGGTCGTGTTTTCACGGTACTCACATCCCTGGTTGGATTGTTACGATAAGTTATGTTGTGACGCTTCAAAACAGTAGCACGTTTGAAATATAATCGGGTTTGACTTGGGCTGTTTATGACGGTCAGCTTAGAGACATTTGCGGAAAAGGTTTAGGATCGTTTATAACATGCGGTCGACCGCCATCATGCAGCGCCATACCGCGCGCCGGAAGCCGTGCCGATATCCGGTGCGAACGATTGGGGAGATGTCGTGAAAAACATTCGAATCGTGATCGCGGACGATCAGATGCTGATTAGGGAAGGGCTCCGTACGATTCTGGACTTGGAAGACGATATGGAGGTAGTAGGGGTCGCGAAGAACGGATTGGAAACCTGCGAGCTGGCTGAAGCGCTGCATCCCGATCTTGTCTTAATGGATATACAGATGCCGGTGATGAACGGAATCGCCGCTTTAAAGCATCTGCAGCAGACTTGTCCGAATACGGTTATATTGATTTTGACCACCTTCATGGATGAGGGCTACATCATCGAGGGGATGGCGAACGGGGCGGGAGGGTACATGCTCAAGGATATGGATGCCGACAAAATGATCACATCGATCCGCGATGCGGCCTCCCGCCAATTTGTCCTTCCGGCGTCCATTGCGGCCAAGCTGGCGGCGAGGGCTTCCCGAATGACGGCGGAGTATAAGCGGCAGAGCTTTCCGTCCTCCTATTTGGAGGATACCGTTCTGACGGAGCGGGAGCAGGATCTGGCAGGCCTGGTGATCAGAGGGATGAGCAACCGCGAGATCGCCGATGCGCTGCATATTGCCGAAGGCACGGCGCGGAATTACATCAGCAACCTTTATGGGAAATTGGGAGTCGTAGACCGTGCGCAGGCGATCGTACGTCTTCGCGCCCTTTGCGACCGGCAGCAAAATACGGAATAACGAAGGACGGACGTTTCCGCCGAGGATCGGTAGCTGATTGCTCCGGAGAGCGAATGAGGATCTTGCGTGCAAACGACCGGAAGTTTGTTTGTAGGTATAAAGTATGATTCCGCATAGGAAGCAAACGTCCCTGTGAATGCCAAAAAGACTGCCGGGAAGCTCTCGGCAGTCGACGGCTGCGGCTCATTTCTGCTGACAGGTCATCGACTCGGAAAAAACGCACGCCATAACGCGCCGACGGATAGCTTATCCCACGCTTAAAAGGAAGCGCATTCATCACTTCTGCAGCTTCAAGCGGGCGTACAACCGAGTGCTGTAGGACTCCAGCTCGGTGAACGGCACCGTATAAAACGCCAAACCGTTGATGACCGACCGGGTCGAACCGGGCAATGCACTGAGCTTGGAGAAGAGCTTCTCCAGTTCTTCGTTACTTGGAGAGGTCCAGAACTGAACCTTCTCGACATCGGGATTGCCCGCTTTCATCTCATTAACGAGCGCTTGCAGTCCTTGTGTAAACAAGGAAGTGCGCCGGTAACCTTGTTGAAGGAAGGCGACCTCCACTTGGCAAACATGGCGGTCCTCGTATTGATTATTGCCGGTTCCGTATACGAAGCCTGCTGCGCCCGCGATCTCGTAAGGTTCTTCGTTGAAGATGAGCAAAGCCTTGCCGAAAAGCAGCGGACTACAGATAAAGCTAAGCTTAACGGCGAAGGAATAAGGCAAATTCAGCTCGTCGTGATGCTGGAGCAGAAACTTGACGTACGCTTCGTAGTTCAATTCCAATGTGCAAGGACGAAATTCGAAATCCATTACTGCTGTACTTGCGCTCTCAGGGAATCGTTGTTGATAATAATTCTCCCAAATCCGCTGCCCTTGGTAGGTTTTTGGCCAAATCCGATCGGTGGAATCATTCGCTGCATCTCCTTTTGATAAATTGAAAAATATGTATCCTTAGTCCTATTATACCTTGTCGAACTTTTTTAGGGTAGTCTTAAGTCTGTGAGTTTTGACACAAAAAACGAATTTTTTACCGACTGTTCCTTCGCGGCTATAAACGCTTTTCGGCAAATTTCGATTCTGAATTTCAGAGCCGTTACATTCGTTTCTTCAGCGTATTCTCCAGCGTTTGCAAAATTTGAGGGTGTGCAGCCGTCATTTGGTGGAACGCTTCCCGTCTTACGGACAAAAGCACCGACGGCCCCATAGCTTTCACCGTAGCGGTCCGGGGAATGTTCATCAGCAGCGCGATTTCTCCGAAGTGATCGCCGTCCTGGAGAACGGCCACGCGTTTTTCTCTCTCGTCTGGAATATGCTTGATGATTTCAAACCTGCCGCGGACGATGATGTAAAATTTATTTCCTTCCTCTCCCTCGCGTACGACCGTCTCGCCCTCTTTACAGGTTTCGGTTGAAAACAAAGCGGCGACGCCGTCAAGCAGCGGAAGCTCGATGCCTTCGAAGAAGGGCAGCTTCGCAAGCCGCTCGACATCGACCGTTGCATGAAGCCCGTCATGCGAAAGATGGAAGCCGTGCTGTTTCTCCCACAGGGTGCCGTAGAGACCGTTTTGCCCAAGCAGCTCCTCGTGCGTGCCGGACTCGACGATGCTGCCTTCCTTGAACACATGAATCCTGTCGGCATGTATGACGGAGGCCAGCCGATGGGTTACGGAAATAATCGTAGTATGCCGGCGAAGCTGCTGAAGCAATGCGTTGATGTCCGCTTCGGTGGCGGGATCGAGCGCAGAAGTCACCTCATCGAGCAGCAGCAAGGACGGTTTTCTCAGGAGCGCTCTCGCAATCGCTATACGCTGGCGTTCGCCGCCGGACAAGGAGCCCCCTTCATGATGGATCTGCGTATCGTAGCCATCCGGCCAGCTTTCAATGACGTTATGGATGTTGGCTTGCTTCGCCGCTACGATCATGTCCGCATCTGTAAAACCTTTGCCGTCCAACAGAAGGTTATCCCGGACCGTCGAGTTAAACAGAAAGGTATCCTGCGTAACCAAAACCGCCAGCTTCCTTAAGGAAGACTCGCTAACGTTTCTCAAGTCATGGCCGTCGATTGCAACGGTGCCTTGTTTGGGATCGTAAAAACGGGACAGCAGCTGTAAAGCCGTGCTTTTGCCCGAGCCGCTTGGTCCGACGAAGGCCACGTAGCTTCCGGCCGGAATGCGCAAACTGACATCCTTCAATTGATCGGCTTGCTCGGTATAACCGAAGGTGACCCGGTCCATCCCGATCGCCGCGAAGGAGGAAGGAAGCTCTTTCGGGTCGTCCGCTTCCGGGACACTCGGCTTCTGCGCGAAAACTTCCGAGATGCGCCGAAAGCTGATGCTCGAATCGATAAGATTCGGGATCAGGAACGATAAATTGGAGCCGGACTGGCCTACGCTCATAAATAACGTTAAGAAAGCCATAAAGCCGCCGATCGTCATCTGATCATGAAAAATCAAATAGCCGCCGAAGCCGATCATAATGCCGTTCAGGACCAATAGGACCGTTAATGGCAACCGTTCCATCAAGGAGTTGGTCACGTGCATTTTCAAGCCGAACGAATACAGCTCTTGGATTTGCTTGCGGGCGCGTTCGCGGAAACTGCTTTGCTGATGCAAGCCTTTGATGGTTTTGTGGCCCTTGATCATCTCGTCGATCGTATTGGAGAAGCGTTCCTGGGCTTGCTTGTAGCTTTCGTTGTCCGCTTCCGCGCGGGCTTGAAGCAGCCTGGGGCCGACATACATCAGGGCGGAGCCGGCAAGCACGGCAAGCGTGAGCTTCCATTCGATCGCAAACAGCATAACGAGCCCGAGCAGGACGCTTAGCGTCTCTCTCAGGAAGAAAGGGCTCGAGATGCGAACGACTCTTTCCAAGGTAGTCATGTCCGAGGCAAAGCGGGTGACGAGATCGCCGACTTTGAAGCGCTGATAAAAAGGGAGGGATTGCTTCTGCAGGTGGACGAACAGCTCGAGTCTGAGCTTCCGGACGGCTTCGCCGCTCAGTTTGCCCAGCGAGTAGTCGCCGGCCATATTTGCAATAATATTGAAAAATCCGGCGCTGAACAAAACGCCCAGAATGAGCAGGAAAGCATGATAGTCCTTGGGCGTAAACGCTTCGTCGACCAAGTATTTCAGGCTTAGAGGCGAGGCGACCGCATAAGCGACTTCAAAGAGAATACTAAACAAGAAAACGCCGAACAGCAGTTTATTATGGATAAAATGGCGCAGCATGGCTCTGATAAAATTCAACGATAATCGCCGCCTTCCAGTACATCAATAGATTACCGCAGTTTCTTAATGCTGTAAATGAATTCCGGCGGTGCGGCATGGAGAAATGCGCTGAATAAAGTGGCGGTGCGCAATTGCGCTGAAAGCAATTACAACTTACAATCAAACTTAACGATACGCCGTCGTTTCGAAGGGGGAGTTTGCTTGGAGTCCGCTTTACTTGGGAGCATCATTTCCGCCATGGCGACTATGCTGGGGGCGGCGCCCATATTTTTTGTCAGGAAGCTGTCCGAGAAGTGGAAGGATATTCTTATCGCATTCACGGCAGGGATTATGGTTTCCGCATCGACCTTCGGGCTAATGCCGCAAGCCATTAAGGAGTCGGGCATTCTCGCCTTGACCGTGGGCATATTGCTGGGGATCGTTTTGCTGGATTTGATCGAGAAAAATATTCCTCATATAGATGTCGAGAACGATAGCCGCGTCAGCTCCTTCGATTCCAAATCGCTCCTCGTTATCATAGCGCTGTTCATCCATAACATTCCGGAAGGGCTGAGCACGGGATTCAGCTATGCCAGCCGGAACGAAGGCTTGGGACCGATGGTCGCAATCTCGATCGGCGCGCAAAATATTCCCGAGGGTTTAATACTGGCCGTTTTCCTGATCAATTCGAGGGTGAGTAAAATAAGGGCGTTTGCGATCGTGTTCCTAACGGGGTTAATGGAAGCCGTATCGGCGGTAATCGGCTATTTGACGGCAAGCGGCATCGAAAATCTGATAGGCTACGGGCTGGCCTTCGCCGCAGGCGCCATGCTGTTTATCGCGTACAAGGAGCTGATTCCCGAAAGCCACGGTCACGGCTATGAAAGACCATCGACCTATTCTTTTATTATCGGATTGCTGGCCATGGTTTACATTAGCCAATGGTTTGGCTGAGGGCTGCCGGCATGATCATAGCCGGCCTATAAGGCAATATAAGCAAACAGGGAATGCGCTTGGCGAGGCTAGGCGGGCACGGAGGTACAGGGCAATGCCGCGCAGAAGCCCGACATATGAATCGTAGGAGTGAAGACAGTTGGCAGGCACGGAATTTACAGCGCAAGACGTGGCCGAATGGATGGTCAAAGAAATTAAATTCAGAGGTATTCTCAGTCAGAGCGACGCTATAGCCTACGTGAGGGCGAATTTCGGCGAGGCTTTCGTTTTCGTGAACGAGAATGGGAACGCATCGCTGGAAAAAGAAGTGAAAAAGGCGTTTCGCAAGCTGCACGGCGGGAAAGTAGCGTGGGACCGGGACGGCTTTTTCTGGGGATGGACGTAGTTCGGTATACGGAAAAATAGGGACGGCGCACTCGTTTGGCTTGGCGGCCTTGGTGCTCCGTCCCTTTTTATCGATTAATCCATGCTGCAAGAACGGCCAATGCGGTCAGATGGACCGGATAGAAGCTGCGCCAAATCCAGCCCGGCGGAACAAGCTTGAACCGCAGATCGGGGAGCAGGAAACGGCCGTAAGCGAAAAAAATCGTCGGCACGATGCTGAACAACTGCAGCTGCCAGCCGGTATTGTAGGCAAGGGACAGCAGATTGAGCGCCAAATGGGCCGGAACCCAATACTTGGCGTCCAGATAGCGGTACAGAAGAATAAGCAGCAGGGCATAAGAGCCGTAACTGAAAGGGAGCGCCTCCAGCAGGAGCATTCCGGCTAACGAGCACGCGACCGCGGCCCATTTTTCAAAACGTTCCGCAATCAGAAGCACGGCTAGACAAACGGCCAGCGTGCCGATCGTATTGATGCCCGTCGTGTTTAAGCTTGCCATATAGGGAATTTGCGAGATGAGCGCCAATACGGTCAACCGCTGCAAATAGCGGGGCCTGCTGCGGGTATGAAAGAACCCTTGAACGATGCCGTACGCGTAAATCGGCAAAGCGATGCGTCCGACGATCCGCCAAAGGGCGTTGTCCGGATAAAACACGATTCCGATATGATCGACGAGCATCGTGATCATGGCGATGATTTGCATCGTTCTCCTCCTTTGCGGCGCGGGTTTCTTTCAATATAACAAGAAACGGCGGGGCGTTGATAGTGAATATGCTTTATTCGTGCTGCTGCGCCTCTTCTTTCGCGTTCGGCCGGAACGACAGCTTCAGCATAGGCGGCGTCACCAGCGTAGTCATAATAATCATGATGACAACCGATGTGAAATAATCTTGCATAAGAAGCCCCGTCTGCAGTCCTGCGGAAGCAATAATAAGCGCGACCTCGCCGCGGGACACCATACCGGAGCCGATAGCAAGCGAAGCGCGGTTCGAAAAACCCGTAAGCCGGGCGCCAAGCCCTCCGCCCAAGAGCTTCGTCACGATCGCGACGACGGTAATGATCGCAATGAACAGCAGCTGCGAGCCGACGCCTTCGAACGAGACGTTTAAGCCGATGCTGACGAAAAAAACGGGCACGAAAACGGCATACGCAATCGGTTCGAGCTTCATCTCCACCTCATGCTTGAAGGAGGTTTGGGAAATGGCGATACCGGCGGCGAAGGCGCCGATAATTCCGGCAACGCCCATCGACTCGGCAAAATAGGCGAAAGCGAAGCAGACGATAAGCGCCGCGCTGATAACGGCCTCCGTCACCTTTAACGGCGCGAGCAGTTTCATGATCCGGGGAACGACAAACCAGCCTGCCGCGATGATGAGGACGAAAAACAGTATTTTTTTGCCGATCAGCATGCCGAGCGATACGTCCCCGGCGCCCAGAACGCTCATCATGACCGCCAGCAGAACGACGACTAGCACATCGTCCACGACGGCGGCTCCGAGAATGGTCGTGCCTTCTCTGGAATTGATCCGGTTCATTTCTTTCAGCGTTTGGACGGAGATGCTGACCGATGTCGCGCAGAACAACAGGCCGAAAAACAAGGCGAACTGCGGGGACAGGCCGAAAGCGACTGCGGCGCCATACCCTCCTGCGAAAGGCAGAATAATACCCCCGACCGCTACGGCAAGAGCGGACTTCCAGTTTTTCTTCAGCTGCTCCAGATCGGTTTCGAGACCGGCGATAAACATAAGCAGCAATACGCCGATTTCCGACAATTGATTTATAATAGCTCCTTCTTGAATCCACCCCAGCACGGCGGGGCCGAGCAAGATGCCGACGATAAGCTTGCCCAGTACGGCCGGCTGCCCCACTCGTACGGAGAGATCCCCGGCGATTTTGGTGAAGGTTAAAATGAGTACCATGGTCCAAATAAATTCCATAAGTCATCTCCTTCTGCTCTAAAATAGTTTTCCAATTGATGCGAAACATTACGCGCCGCCGAATAAAATACGGTCGATTTCCTGAAAAACGGCAAAAAGGAGCCTGTGGTGAACAGGCTCCTCCGGTAAATCACGTTATTCAGTTGGATCTATCGTAACGTGATTTGGCGTGTTTGTAAAGGAAAAACGAATATTTTCCTATATATGGAATTATTGTCGGCGTGTTAAAAGGTAAATAACTCTTGGTCCAAGCAGTAAACTTCCGCTTTCTCGCCATTGTTCAGCGGGACCTGCATAGGTTCCGCTCCTTCCGCGTAATTGAAGCGAAATGCTTGGTATTCATTGTATCCATTATCAGGGCGAAATATGGCCGAAACGATTTACAACGCAAGCATTAATCCGTATAATTACGGTTAGCGAAAAAGCGAATATCGTGAAACAACCGGAGGAGCCTGTCATCTGCAGGCTTCTTTTTGCGTTTTTTGCGCGTACGCCGGCGGGGAAAGGTTCAGAATAAAAGCAAATGGCCCGCAATAATGGAAAATAGGAGGCATTATGGAGCAGCAAGCGATTTGGGCAATCAGTATATTTCTTCTTATTTACGGGCTGATCATCGCCGAGAAAATCCATCGTACGATCGTCGCCATGATCGGCGGGGTGCTAATGGTGTCGCTTGGTATCGTCAACCAGGAAACGGCGCTGCACCATATCGATTTTAATACGCTGGGTCTTCTCGTAGGGATGATGATTATCGTAAGCGTAACGGCGGAAACGGGATTATTCAAATACATTGCGATCCTGTCGGCCAAGAAGGCAAAAGGGGAGCCGGTCCGCATCATGGTCGCGCTCACGCTTATTACGGCCGTTGGCTCGGCTTTTTTGGACAATGTGACGACCGTGCTGCTGATGGTGCCGGTCACCTTCAGCATTACGCGCCAGCTTCGCGTGAATCCGGTCCCGTTTCTGATTGCGCAAATTTTCGCCTCGAATGTCGGGGGGACGGCGACGCTCATCGGGGACCCGCCGAACATCATGATCGGGAGCGCCGTCAAAGAACTGACGTTCATGGCGTTCATTGCGAATCTTGCGCCGATTGCGGCGATCGTGATGGCGGTTTATATCCCGATTTTTGTTTGGATGTTCCGCAAAAACATTCAAACGGCGCCCGAGCTGAAGCAAAGCATCATGGATTTGGACGAGAAAGCGGTCATTACGGACCGTAAGCTGCTCTATAAATGCGTAGCGGTCCTCGGGATTACGATCATCGGGTTTTTCCTGCATCAGCTGCTGCATCTGGAATCGGCGACGGTGGCGTTGGCGGGCGCTTTTTTGCTTCTGCTGCTAACCGGAGAGCACAGGATGGAAGAAGCGTTTACGAAGGTCGAATGGACGACGATCTTTTTCTTCATCGGTTTGTTCGTGCTCGTGTCGGGGCTCGTGGAGACGGGAGTCATCGCCAAGCTGGCTGAGCAGGCAATCGAGCTGACAGGCGGCGATGTCGTCGCCACTTCGATGCTGATCCTGTGGCTCAGCGCCATAGCGTCCGCCTTCCTGGATAATATCCCGTTCGTCGCGACGATGATTCCGATGATTCAAGAGATGGGGAATATGGGGGTAAGCAATTTGGAGCCTCTGTGGTGGAGCTTGGCGCTGGGCGCATGCTTGGGCGGAAACGGTTCTTTGATCGGCGCCAGCGCGAACCTGATCGTGGCGGGATTGTCCGGCAAGGAAGGGCATCCGATTCGCTTCGTGCAGTTTATTAAAATCGGGTTCCCGCTCATGCTGCTTTCCATCGTGTTGTCCAGTATCTATATATACCTGCGTTATTTACTATAGCCGAGGAGGGAACGCATGCTGACATACCGATTCGATCCGGAAATCGTTCATATTCAAGAAGACGTGAACGGGGATGATGTGGAATTCCGGATTCGCGTTTTGAAGGAGCAGCCGCTTGCTGTCGACGGTCTTAAGCAAGCGAGGGCGTGGTTCGAGTCGAACGAGGTGCACACCGACGTTTTGTTCTATGCATACCCGGACCAAACGTACAAGGTGATCGTGCGCCGTGATTATTATGTCGAGTTCGTTCTTGAGCTGATGAAGCAAAAGCTTCTGCGAAGCGTGGAGTGGAAAGCTTAGGGGAGCGGGCGAAGTGCTTTGCCGGTAACGCGGAAGACAATGCAAGTATTAACCGGTAAGCTCTGGACTAGCCAGATGAAAAGGCTGAACGGGGAGCGGATATAGAGGGGATATTGATCGGCGAGTGTTACGATTCCGCAACAGGCACCGTCGTCAGATATGAGAAATCCCACGCGAAAAGAAGCCTCCAATCCCACTACGGCAGCGGTTTTGAAGGCTTCTTCATTAGATAGCAGGGGTTGTCTTGCTCCTTATCCCCTTTACGTATATCCGAACACGCTTTTGGTGACGATGTCGTTCAACTCGGCGATTTGCGCCTGATAGGTGCTCGGGGTAATGCTTCCGTTCAGGAGACGCTTGTCCAGCTGCTCCGTCAACTCGGAAACTTGCAATTCGATAACGCCCTGAATCTCTTTATCGTTATGGTGAGCGATGTCGGCCAAGGAATGGCCTTTATACAGGGCATCGTATAGTTCTTCTTCAGATGAAACGCCGAGTGCGTAGTGCAGCGGATCGTTTTCCTCTACTTGCTGCACTTGCGGATCGGTCGGCTTGGTTTTGCCTTGAGCGCCTGCTTTATCGTGAGGGACGACAGCCGTACCCGCATTTGCTTCCTCATTGCACAAAATGGTGCCGAACGTAATGGCAAAAGCCATTGCGCTGGCCATAAATATTCGTTTCGGATCCATAGGAGCCTCCTTTTTTTGAACATATAAGCATTTAGCCGGTTCACATACTAAGCGCTTATATTTCAACGGTAAACGCAGAGCGACAAAAGACGCCGACAGGTATTTATCCTTGAGATGGCCTATTTTGTACAGACCTCTAACCTACTACGGATGACGGAGCGTTTGGTTCCAACTTTTTTCTAGCATAAAAATATAGCCGCCTCATATATACATGATAAATCATGCACCTGAAGAGAAGCTTAATTCTTCGTAAATATTTGAAGCTATGCGCATCCCCCTAGGGCAATACCGGAATTTTGCCGTTCCTTGTCATTCTATGTGCGAATGTTGAAAAGATTCGTCCATAATGTCGTGACAGAGCTGTGAAACCTTGCTGCAGTCAGGAAGGGAAACGCCCAAGACCGTCGAATATAACCTCAAACCAATTATGAGGGCAGCGCTGTCGTGCGGATGCACGGGAATGCGGGAAGTGCCGGAAGGGAGTATATGAAGTATGAAATCCATTGTAGTCAACGACTTGGTAAAACGCTTCTCGCTCGAGGTGCTTGCTGCGGAATCCCATCTGGACCGTCCGGTCACCAAAGCCAAGGCACATCGTCCGGGTCTCGAATTCGTCGGCCATTTCGATTTTTTTCCTACGCAGCACGTCCAGGTGTTAGGGAGCAAGGAAATTACTTATTTGCATAAGCTTACCGAAGAGGAACGCAACCTGCATATCGGGAACGTCGTCAAATATCACCCGCCATGCTTCGTCGTCACGAGAAACCAGGAAGGGTTAAAATACTTAAAAAAATATTGCAACGAAGAAGGCATCCCTCTCCTGCGGACGCCGGTTGCGACGAATCAGTTTATCGGGCAGCTGGACGCTTATTTGGTTAAAGCGCTGGCGCCTGAAAGCTCGATTCACGGCGTTTGCGTCAATGTGTCCGGCATCGGCATTTTGCTGCGGGGCAAGTCGGGCGTCGGCAAGAGCGAAACCGCCCACACGCTTGTACGGCGGGGACACCGGCTCGTCGCGGACGATATCGTCGTGCTGAAGAAGCTGAGCCCGCAAACGCTGCTCGGGACGCATAACGGCAAAACCAAGGAGTTTCTGGCTTTGCGCAGCATCGGACTGATCAACGTGTCGCGGATATACGGCAGGAAGGCGTTTCAGGATGAAACGCGGATTACGCTCGACATTGAGCTGACCAAATGGCAGGATAACGCGCTGAATAACGAGCTCGAGCTTGAAGAGAAATTTGTGGAGTATATGGGCGTCAAAGTGCCGCATATCGAAATCCAGCTCCAGCCCGGGAGGGACGTAGCCGGCCTGATCGAGGCGGCGGCGAACAACTGGTACCTGAGGCAGCAGGGCTACAGTGCGGCGGAAGAGTTCATTAAGCGTCTGGAGATGCCGACGGATTAAGCTCGCCGTGGCTGATAGCTCTCACAAAAATTGCGTGATCGAAAGAATGGTTGAGCAAGCTGGCTATAGCTGCTCGGCCGTTCTTTTTTTTAAATATAAGACCTTCTAAGTTTCACACATGACAATTGCTTATATTTCTACGGTAAACGTAAGGCGTCCAAAGACGCCGACAGGCGTTTACCCTTGACGTATATCCTGTAACGCCCTTTTTTGGCCGGCCGTGAGAAGCCCCTAGTCCGAATAAGTATACAGGTCATATGTATAGCGTAAGGTCGTTTACGCATTCGGAACGGAGGGATACACGAATGAGAGGTTCCAAATCGGCAAGAAGCCGGTCGCGGTCCGCACTGCGCTGCAAACGCCGAAAGCGGAGGCGCCGTTTGATTTGCAGGCTGCATCATTCTTGCAAACGCAAGCGCCGCCGCCGTTATGCGACACGTTATGCAGCCGGCCCGCCCGGCGATTCGGGGGCTTCCGGTATCGCAGGCCCGCAAGGTCTCCAAGGCGTGCAGGGGGCACAAGGCGTGCAGGGGGCACAAGGCGTGCAAGGCGCTCAAGGCGTTCAAGGACCGCCGGGGGGCGGTGCGGATTTTACGGAGCTGATCAATCTGCTCACCGCTTATCAGACGGCGAATACGACGGTAACCGTCATGACGCCGGGGCAGCCTACCGGCTTTGCCGGGAACGTCGATACGCTGGGGACGACACTGGCCCATTTTACGACGAATATGGGGACGACGATGAGCATTCCGTATTCGTTCATTTCCAACGTCGAAACCGTGCAGAGCGAAGGGGGCTAGCCTTTCCATGTCATCAACATTGTCCGGCGATCTCGTTCCTCTGATCGGCTCCGAGGTGACGGCCGTAACGAACGCCTTCGGTCAATTAACCGTAATCGGAACGCTTGCTAGAGTGGGGAACGACTACATTTTGGTATCCTTCACGGATAACGGATTTCTTTACGAAATACGCGTTTCTTTCGCCAATCTTGTCTACGTGCATGCGAACCCATGACAAAGGAGAGCTGAAAAGGTATGGCGATCGAATCCCAATCGCACCTGCTGCTGCCAGGTACGCATTTACACGGCATGTTAAGGCAAAAAACCGGCCTGCCGATCGAGCTGACGACGAGCGCCGGCGTATGGACGGGAACGCTTAACGAGTTTAATCATTCGTATGTCAAAATAACCGAGCAGAAAACCTCAAAAGAAATGTACATCGTGCTCGAGCATATTATCGCGTTTTCGTTTCCGGTGGTTGCTTGATACGGATTTCAAATGTCGGCGCCCAGTTACGGGCGTTCTTTTTTTAAATATGAGACTTTATAGTTTCGCATAACAAGTGCTTATATTTCAACGGTAAACGCGCCTGTCCTTAAAGGACGGCGAAGTCGTTTATCCTTGTCTCTATTCTTTGCATTAAGCCTTTTATCTTTGTCGAGCGCAAGGTAAAATATGGGTAGTGCGAGGAGGTATCGACATGCAGCCTGCAGAACGAGCTTTTAACGTGCGAATCCCGTTTCTATCGGCGTTTTTGATGATGCTTTCGCCGGTGATCGTTTTTATCGGGCAAATGCCTTTGCTTGTGACGGCCATTCAGCAGGAGCATACGGTTAGTGCGGTTGTTTACGGAACGGCATCCGCGATCATCGCTGCCTGCGGCGTTTTTATGTTTGTCGTTATTCGGAAAAAGAAAACATGCGTCATGCTGGCGGATACCTTGCAGCTGGAACGGGCGGTTGTTGCCGCAGCCGATCTGGAGAAGGTCGTTATTTATGAGAGTACGATTTCGATCCGAATCAAGAATGCGCCGACGTTCAAGCGCGTGTTCCGTTTCCGGTTCGCCGAAAAGGAAGGGCTCGACTGCTTCAAGGATTGGCTGGAGGAACGGCATATCGCTTTTGAAGTCAAATCGTTATTTCAGGTTGTTAAGTAATTCGTGGAAGAGGGCTTAGCCAGATTAACGTGAAAATGTTTCCGTTGACAGCGTTTCCGTATTTATCATATGCTTATCGCAAGTAAATACGATGTGACGGAGACGATGAGAGCCACACTACAATGATGCCCAGGACTGCGGGCTATTTTGGGTGTGGATTTTTTGTTTCTGCCGGCCGGAAAGGGATGGGAGGGAGCATAATGGATACTTATATGCTGGCGCTGGATCAAGGCACCACGAGCTCGAGGGCGATGCTGTTCGATAAAACGGGCAAGGTCGTTCATGTGGCGCAGCACGAGTTTACGCAATATTTTCCGCAGCCGGGCTGGGTCGAGCATAATGCCAATGAAATATGGGGCTCCGTTCTTGCGGTAATCGCCGCATGCTTGTCGGAGTCGGGCGTCAAGCCGGAGCAGGTGGCCGGGATCGGCATCACGAACCAGCGCGAAACGACGGTCGTCTGGGAACGGGATACGGGAAACCCGGTATATAATGCTATCGTGTGGCAATCACGGCAAACGGCCGATATTTGCGAGCGGCTTAAGAGCGAGGGGCATAACGAGCTGTTCCGAAGCAAAACGGGACTTTTGCTCGACGCCTATTTTTCAGGCACGAAGGTCAAGTGGATTCTCGATCATGTCGAGGGTGCCAGAGAGAAGGCGGAGCGCGGGGAGCTGCTTTTCGGCACGATCGATACGTGGCTCGTGTGGAGATTGACAGGACGGCGCGTTCACGTAACGGACTATACGAATGCTTCGCGGACGCTGATGTTCAATATTCATGAGCTGAAGTGGGACGAAGAGCTGCTGAACCTGCTTGCGGTTCCCGCCTCGATGCTGCCTGAGGTAAGATCGTCCTCGGAAGTATACGGGCTGACGGATCGGCATCACTTTTTCGGCTGTGAAATTCCGATTGCGGGGATCGCGGGGGATCAGCAGGCGGCGTTGTTCGGGCAAGCGTGCTTCGAGCAGGGGATGGCCAAAAACACATACGGCACCGGATGTTTCATGCTGATGAATACCGGCGGGAAGGCGGTCGCTTCGAGTCACGGCTTGCTGACCACGATTGCGTGGGGGCTAGGCGGCAAAGTGGAGTATGCGCTGGAGGGCAGCATCTTTGTGGCGGGCTCGGCGGTGCAGTGGCTGCGCGACGGACTGCGGATGTTCGCGGATTCGAAGGATAGCGAGAAGTACGCGGAGCGTGTGGCTTCTACCGACGGCGTTTACGTCGTCCCCGCATTCGTCGGACTCGGTGCGCCTTACTGGGACAGCGAGGTGCGGGGAGCGGTATTCGGTTTGACGCGCGGGACGAAGAAGGAGCATTTTGTACGGGCTACGCTCGAGTCGCTGGCGTATCAAACGAAGGATGTGCTGACGTCGATGGAGGCGGATTCCGGCATTTCGCTGAAGACGCTGCGTGTTGACGGGGGCGCCGTGCGGAACAACTTCCTCATGCAGTTCCAGGCGGATATGCTTGGCGTACCGGTGCAGCGTCCCGTCGTAAACGAAACGACTGCGTTAGGGGCGGCTTACTTAGCAGGCTTGGCAATAGGCTATTGGGATACGCCCGAGGAAATTGCAAGCAATTGGGCGATGGAGCGCGCGTTTGCTCCAGGCATGCCGGATGAGCAGCGGGACCGGTATTACGGCGGATGGAAAAAAGCGGTTCAAGCCGCGATGGTTTTCAAGTAACCGTTGTTATGGTATAGTGAATATAATTAAACACAAGAGGTCGGAGACGAACGAGAGACCGCTTTGCATTATGGGAATGGAGATATTCCCGTAGTGTCATTGCGGTCTTTTTGATGTTCTCCGGCATGGAACGGGAGGAGATTCATATGGCTAAAGGTTTTTCCAGTCTGAACCGAGCGGATACATTCGAGCAATTGAACGGCCGGGAATTCGACCTGCTCGTCGTAGGCGGCGGCATTACCGGCTGCGGCATCGCGCTCGATGCGGCCAACCGCGGCATCCGCACTTTGCTGATCGAGATGCAGGACTTCGCCGCAGGCACATCCAGCCGGTCGACCAAGCTCGTGCACGGCGGTCTGCGTTATTTGAAGCAGCTCGAAGTCAAAATGGTGGCTGAGGTCGGCAAAGAACGCGCCATCGTTTACGAGAACGGCCCGCATGTCACGACGCCGGAGCGGATGATGCTGCCGATCTACAAGGGCGGGACGTTCGGCAAATTTTCCACTTCGCTCGGCCTGCTCGTCTATGATTATTTGGCGGGCGTCAAACGCAGCGAAAGGCGCAAAATGCTTGATATTTCAACTACAAGGAAGCGCGAGCCGCTTTTGAAGCAAGAAGGCTTGCTTGGCAGCGGATATTATGTGGAATACCGGACGGATGACGCCAGGCTGACGATTGAGGTGCTGAAGCGCGCGGTAGATTTCGGAGCGACGGCTGTCAGTTATGCCAAAGCGGAGCGGTTTCTGTATAAGGAGGACGGTCAGGCGGCCGGAGTGACGGTGTCCGATCAATTGACGGGACGAACGGTCGAGGTGCATGCCAAAAAAATCGTCAACGCAACCGGTCCTTGGGTCGATACGCTGAGGGAGATGGACGGCTCGAAGAAAGGGAAGCAGCTTCGTCTGACCAAGGGCATTCATTTGATCATCGATCAGAGCCGCTTTCCGTTGAAGCAGGCAGTATATTTCGATACGCCGGACAAAAGGATGATTTTCGCCATCCCCCGCGACGGCAAAACGTATGTCGGCACGACAGATACTTTCTATGAAGGTGACACGGCGCACCCGAAAATGACGAATGCCGACAGGACGTATGTCATTGCGGCGATCAACGACATGTTCCCAGGCGCGCGTATCGCCGAGAGCGATATCGAATCGAGCTGGGCCGGCGTGCGGCCGCTTATCTACGAGGAAGGGAAGGATCCGTCCGAAATATCGCGCAAGGACGAGATCTGGGTGTCCCCGTCCGGATTGATCACGATCGCCGGCGGCAAATTGACGGGTTACCGCAAAATGGCGGAGATGGTCGTCGATCTTGTTTCGCGTAAACTGGAGAGCGAATACGGGCATAAGACGAAGGAATGCGTGACGAAGCATATCCCGATTTCCGGCGGCGATGTGGGCGGATCCAAGCATTTGGACTCGTTCGTCGAGCAGAAAGGCCGCAGCGCGCAAGCCTTCGGGCTGAACGAGGAGGCGGGGCGCAAGCTTGCGCGCTTTTACGGCTCGAACGCCGACCGCGTCTTCCGCGCCGGAGGGAACGATGCCGCCGGGGAAGCGGCCAAATACGAGCTGCCCCTTGAGCTGTATCGTGCTTTGCGGTATGCGATCGAAGAGGAAATGACGGTGAAGCCGGTAGACTTTTTCATCCGCCGGACGGGCGCACTGCTGTTCAATATCGGTCTGGTTTACCGGTACAAAAAGCAAACGATCCGCTGCATGGGCGACCTGCTGCATTGGGATGAACGAACGCGCGCCCGGTACGCGGAGGAGCTGGAGCGGGAGCTGCTCGATGCAGTTGTGCCGGTGGATGCGCAGCCCGCCAAGTAATGGAATCCCGCGCT
The DNA here is from genome assembly GCF_003285015.1 of Paenibacillus contaminans. Lineage (GTDB taxonomy): Bacteria > Bacillota > Bacilli > Paenibacillales > NBRC-103111 > Paenibacillus_V > Paenibacillus_V contaminans. The sequence goes on from NZ_QMFB01000009.1 coordinate 56,457, forward strand.
ATCCTGAAGAGGCTGGCGGGGGGTTTTTGCTATTTATTATGAGTAATCGCCATTACCCCGCTGCTATAGCAAAGCGCATGAATAATAATCCAGCCAAGGGTAAAAAGTACATTTGACTAAAGTGCTGGAGGATGATTATGGAGCATTTGGAAACGGGCAGCGAAGACATGACGTTAACGAACCGGCAGGGCCATCCGATCTCGGATAATCAGAACATTCGAACGGTAGGAAATCGGGGGCCGTCTACTCTCGAAAATTACCATTTTATCGAAAAAATATCGCACTTCGACCGCGAGAAAATTCCCGAGCGGGTCGTCCATGCCCGCGGAGCCGGAGCACACGGTTACTTCGAAGCGTACGGGAAAGCGGGCAACGAGCCGGTTTCGAAATATACGAGAGCCAAGCTTTTTCAAGAGGCGGGCAAGCGGACGCCGGTGTTCGTCCGTTTTTCGACGGTCATTCACGGCGGACATTCGCCGGAAACGCTGCGGGATCCGCGGGGCTTCGCCGTGAAGTTTTATACCGAGGACGGCAACTGGGATTTGGTCGGCAACAACCTGAAAGTTTTCTTTATCCGCGACCCGCTCAAGTTTCCGGACATGGTTCACGCTTTCCGGCCGGATCCGGTTACGAATTTGCCGAATCCGGAGCGCATGTTCGATTTTGTCTCCAACTCGCCGGAAGCGACGCATATGATCACCTTCCTGTTCTCGCCATGGGGCATTCCGGCGAACTACCGGCAGATGCAGGGCTCCGGCGTCAATACATACAAATGGGTTAACGAAGCGGGCGAAGCTATGCTCGTCAAATACCATTGGGAGCCGGTGAAGACGGGGATCAAAAATTTGACGCAGCGCGAAGCGGAAGAAATACAAGCGAAAAATACGAGCCACGCCACGCAGGATTTGTACGAAGCCATCGAGCTCGGCGACTTTCCGGAGTGGGAGCTATGCGTGCAGCTTTTGAGCGACGACGAGCATCCGGAGCTTGATTTCGATCCCCTCGATCCGACGAAGCTGTGGGATCATGAACGTTTTCCGTTTCTGCCGGTAGGTAAAATGGTTTTGAACAAAAACCCCGAGAACTATTTCGCCGAGGTGGAGCAAGCGGCCTTCGGGACGGGCGTGCTGGTGGACGGCCTGGATTTCTCGGACGACAAGCTGCTCCAGGGAAGGACCTTCTCTTATTCGGATACGCAGCGGCACCGGGTAGGCACGAACTACCTGCAGCTCCCGATCAACGCTCCCAAAGCGAAGGTAGCCACCAATCAGCGGGACGGACAAATGGCTTTCATTGTAGACAAGGCACCCGGCCAAAATCCTCACGTGAATTACGAGCCCTCCTCGCTCGGCGGGCTGCATGAAGCGCAGAAGACCGGCAAGGATCACGAGCCTGCCTACACGGCCAAGCTCGTTCGCGAGAAAATCGGCCGCCCGAACGATTTCGCGCAAGCCGGGGACACGTTCCGGAAGTTCAGCGATGAAGAACGGGAGGAATTGATCGGCAATCTGGTCGACGCCTTGAAAATTTGCGAGCCGGTTATTCAAGACAATATGATCGCTCATTTCACGCAGGCCGATCCCGAATATGGGCGGCGGGTTTCCGAAGGCTTGGCGAAGGCGAAAAGCGATTCCGCTCACATCAGCAGCGATTCCGCCCGGCAAGGGGCGGAAATGGCGGAGCGGTCCGGCCAGCGCACGGACGGCTATTAGTACACCAAAACGTAAACCATCCATCCATTTACCAGGTTCTACCCGCGGCCGCCGGCAAACAAATCCCGAATACAACTGTTGGGATTATTAGGGTACTGGTTTATACAGGAAGAATGGCGCGAACGGAGCGCTAACTGGAAAACATACAGCTATTTTCGGTTAAATCGCCCGAATCAGACACTTAGCTGGAAAACCTACAGCTAATTTTGCCCATCGTTTCGTTTTTAGGTGATTTCGCTAGAATTAGCTGTAGGTTTTCCATTAAGATCCGTGAAACGAGCCATATTCGCAAAATTACCTGTATGTTTTCCAGTTAGCATGTCGCCGGTTTCTCGCGTTCCGGCGAGGGGGCGAGGGGAAAGTCGGCCGATACTGGAAACCGGCGGCTAATCCGCCAATATCGCCTGGCGAAACGTTTCCTTGGCCTGTGCGGCGTTCACTCCGGTATGGATCGTCGTATCCGCCGGGTAGATCGCGCGAGCTTTGGCCATATCGACGAACTCTCGCCCGGCCTTATCGGCGCCGCTTGGCCGCGCCCGCCCGAGAATCAGGCCCGGCACATAACCTGCGGAGCTCTGCAATCTGACCGAGCGGAAGCGGCTTCCGAACATCTCCGGTTGAAATGCTCCCGAACGGAGCCGGATAAACGGCGTCGAATCGGGAATGTTCGACGTACGGGTTTGTTCCGGCATCTTCCGAATCCCCGTGAATCAGCTTGAGCAGACTCGTTTTCTCCAAACGGGAATGAAGCGTCTGGAGGCTGCCGATCAAACTTTTCAGCGGTACATACACGAGCCTTGACATAAGCAGCAAGATCGACAGGCCGACGAAAACCGCAAGGATGGAAGCGACGATTCTTTGGGGAACATGCTTTCAGCCTCCCGCTTGAATATGGCTTGCGCTCGCGCGGCTACACAGGAAACTGTTCCCGATATAGCGTATATTTGGCGAGCCGTTCCAAATTGATGCCGTAGCCGATGCCCGGACCGTCCGGCACGGAAATTTGCCCGTCGCGCATGGTCACCATCGGATCGACAATGTCCTCTTCCCAGTAATTCGACGAAGCAGCCGTATCTCCGGGCAATGTGAAATTGCTTAACGCAGACAATGCGATATTATGCGCCCGGCCGATGCCCGATTCGAGCATGCCGCCGCACCATACGGGGATTTGCCGTTCCGCGCAAAGATTATGCAGCTTGATTGCCTCCGTCAGACCGCCGACGCGTCCTGTCTTGATATTGATAATCCGGCAGCTGCCAAGCTCGATCGCTTTCCGCGCGTCGTCGGCCGAGTGAATGCTCTCGTCCAGACAGATAGGCGTTCGCAGCTGCCGCTGCAATTCGCGATGGTCCACCAGATCGTCATACGCCAGCGGCTGCTCGATCATCATCAACCGATAGTCGTCCAATTGCCGGAGATGCTCCGTATCGGCGAGCGTATAAGCGGAGTTGGCGTCAACCATCAGCGGGATATCGGGATACTTCCGCCGCACGCCGTCGACGATGCCGATATCCCAGCCCGGCTTGATCTTAATTTTGATCCGCTTGTAGCCGTCATCGATCCGCCGGCCGATCGTATCCAGCAATTGTTCCAGCGACGATTTGATGCCGATGCTTACTCCGACCTCGATCGAGGCTTTCGTACCGCCGATGACGGCGGCAAGCGGCAAATTTTGCCGCTTGGCATAAAGATCCCAGCAAGCGGTCTCCAGCGCCGCCTTGGCCATCCGGTTGCCGCGAATGCGGCTGAACAGGTCGGCCAGCCCGGACGGATGCCCGATTTTCGCCTGGCGCAGCAAAGGGATCAGAAACTTCTCAAGCAGATGCCAATTGCCCTTGAGCGTCTCTTCATTATAAGAAGGCTCGACGAATGCGACCGACTCGCCCCAGCCGGATCTTCCTTCCGAATCCGTCACCTCGACGGCAATAAATTCTCTTTCATGCAATGTGCCGAAGCTCGTTGTGAAAGGGTTTAACAAAGGCATGCTTATATGCCGCAATGTGACGGTCTGAATATCCAACCTTACCATTCCTCCTCGAATAGCTGAATAACTGTCATAGCTAAGATCGCCGTGCCTGTACGCAGCGCGGTATGATCGAAAGTCATGTCCGGATGATGCAGCCCCGGCGTCAGACCGCTGCCCAAGCCAATCATCGTCGCCTTTAGCGACCTGCGCTCCATCGGGTAAAAATGAAAATCTTCCGCTCCCGGCGTAACGACCGGACCGGCCAGTCCTTCCTCTCCGAGCATCTCGACGATGGCTAGGCCGACGATACGCTCCATATCGGCATTCGGTATTGCGGGCGCCGCCAAGATCGCCCAGTCCGTCTCCACTTCGGCTCCGCTTGCGGCCCCGGCCTCTGCAGCCGCTTGCCGTACGCGCTCCGCAAGCCGCACAAGCTCCTCATGCGTCGAGGCGCGGATGTCGACCGTGAACGCCGCATCGTCCGGGATCACGTTCACGCTTTCGTTCGGCACCCGCACTGTCGTTACTTTGCAGGACCCGCCGTTTGCCGGGTCATTCCGAATGGCTTTGACGGCCGTGACGATCGCAGCCAGCGTCTCAATCGCATTGATTCCGTCTTCGGGCCGGGCGGCATGGGCTTGCCGACCTTTGATCCGGCCGCGTACATGAGCTACGCCGCCATGATAAATCGCGCTTGATGCACGTCCCAGCGATAGCTCCTTTTGGGGCCGCAGATGAATGCCGACCATGCAGTCTACCGTATCCAGCATGCCGGAGCGCAGCAGCGTCTTCGCCCCCTCCGCCGTTTCTTCGGCCGGCTGAAAAACGGCCAATAGTTCTCCCGCCGGTATTCGGAACCCGATCTCCTTCAAGCAGCGGATGGCGGAAAACACCATCGTCATATGAGCGTCATGACCGCAGGAATGATTGGCCCGCCACTGTCCGTTCACCGACTGCCAAAGCGCATCCATATCGGCGCGCAGCGCGACGGTACGACCGGGGGCTGAACCGTCGTTCGGCTTAATTTGTTCGGGCTTGCCGATTGGGTGGGCGTCCGGATTACTGCCTGAACCGCACCAGGCGCCGATCATTCCGGTATGATCGGCGAATGTTCGGGTATCCAGGCCGATTGCGGTCAGCCGGCTGCATATATACGCGGTGGTGCGATGCTCCTGCCAGCCGATCTCAGCCAGCTCGTGCAGCTCCGTAAACATCCGCTCCACTTCCGCGGCATGGTCGGCTGTCCAGCGTTTGATCCGTTCTTTCCACACCGTAGCGGTCACCGTTTTTGTTCCCCTTCCAGAACGTAATAACTTATCGCATCGTCGCCGGGAAGCAAGCCGACGATGCGATAGCTGCGGCTGAACGCTTGCTCGCACAGCTCGCGCAAACGCTGCTTCCAGGCTGCTATAACGGCCGGATCGCGCTCCTTGATCTTGGCCGCATCCCGCGGCACTGCCAGTAAATAGCCTTCACCGTTGAAATTCCGCTCGAGCCCTGGCGGGTGAACGTCATGCTTTTCAACATCTCCAAGCAGTACGGAGTAGCCCGTCCATCGCCGGTCCGCCGCGTATTCGCCGCGGATTGCCGCGCGTACCCGGGGAGAAGCGAGCTCCCACCGTACAAGGAACCGGTCGCTCGGATCCTCATGCCGATCGGTGCCGTACACAGCATGCATGTATACGTTTACCGACCCGCCGAGCTTACACACATTCAAGAAGCCGTTGCGAAGCTGAAACGGATCGTAGGTCCAGGTGATCGCCGAATAACCGCGTTCGATCGCCCACAAACGCTGCTCCAGCTTCAACCTGGTGCCCAATCCCCGATTGCGGTAATCGGGGTGCACGACCATCATGTGCGAATGCAAATAAGGCTCCTTGCCGTCATAAGCAGAGAAGCCATAGCAGAAACCCGCCGGTTTGCCGTCGTCATATACGGCGATTACCGATCCGCCATGCAGCACAGCCGCCTTCATCTGGGCGGCGGAGGTAAACATCTCGCTGGGCCAGGTTGTGCCTTGCAGCTCCGAAAGCTGCCGCAGCTCGTCATATTGCGTTACAGAGCGGTAGGTTAGTTGCTCCACTCGATTATTCCTCCAGTCATTAAAATCAGCCTTACACCGGGCGTCCCGTTCAACCCTCATCAATCGGATTCACAAAATAGAAGGAGCGTTCGCCGAGCGCCTGCTCTTGGTCGAGCCGCTGCTGCACCTGCCGGTGGTCCCTCACAGTCAGGAATCCGGTCAGCGTGTTCAGCAGAGCGAATACGGCCGGCATCCCCTGCAGCGTGACCGGCTGACCGGATTCTATCTCCACCTTCAGCAGCTGATCCGCCAGCAGCGCCAGCGGAGATAGGGCATCGTCCGTTATCGCGATGACCTGAGCGGAGCGGCGTTTTGCTTCTTTTACGAACTCGTGAGTCTCGCGCATATATCTCGGGAATGAAATTGCGATCACCAGCCAGCCGGGCTGTATCCGGGACAGCATATAATTCCCGTCTTCCATACCGCCATGGTACAGGGTGGCGTTGCCGCGAAGAATGTTCAGCGAATACGTCAGCCAGTGGGCCGGTGCGAACGAAGCACGCAAACCGATTACCGCAATATGCGATGCGGAGCGGATGAGCTCCACCGCTTGCTCCAGCGCCGCCGGGCTGAGCTCCGCCAGCGTACGCTCGACGTTCGCGGCGTTCAAGCTCGTACGATGAGCGATGTATGCGGCCGCATCCGTCGGGTCGCTTGCAGCCGTAGTCCCCAGCCTGCTGATAGGATTGCTGGATTTGCGTTCCTCAAGAAGCGCATTGTGGATCTCTTTCTGCAGCATGCCGTAGCCGGTAAAACCGATCACGACGCTGAAGCGGATGACGGTCGTCTCGCTCGTACCGGTAAACGCGCCGACTTCCTTGGCCGAGAGCAGTGCGATCCGGCTCGGGTCCTCAAGAATAAACTTCGCTACCTTCCTTTGACTTGCCGTTAAGCTGTCGAATGCTTTGCGAATATGACTGCGAATCGTCTCCATGTTATCGTTCCTTTTTGAAGTTTAGACACCATAGTTATAAATATTTAGAAGTGTACCATTCACAAATTCATTATATCCAGTCCGACAGCAGATGACAATACAGATCTGGAACGCGAGCGTTCATGCAGAGAGAGCGGGTTCCGGTGATGCTTAACGCGGTTAAATGCCAACTGTATATTTGGAATGAAGGGTGTGTTGCCGACTATCTTGGGGAATGTCGTCAGATGTACAACCGGCATGCCGATCATTTACCGGATTTGACGGAGGTAAACTTTTGCATATCAAGCTTCGTGAACGTCAAATGGCCCCCCCTCTGCTAGAAAGGGGCTATTGTCACCGTAAGATTTTTATGAAAGTTGTACCATTTACCGCTAATACCGGCAAATCTATATGAAAAATCATATAGAATTCGTCATTCAGCGTTAGTTTCGAAGAACCTATATGAAAAATCATATGGAATTCGTCATTCAGCGTTAATATCGGCGAATCTATGTGAAAAATCATATGGAATTCATCATGCAGAGTTAACATCGAATCTATATGAAAAATCATATAGAATTCGTCATTCAGTGTTAATTTCAACGAACCTATATGAAAAATCATACCGAATTCATCATTCAGCGTTAGTTTCGAAGAAGCTATATGAAAAATCATACAGGTTAACAGGAATACAGTTAGATAAAGCCTGTCGGCTGCGACCGTCCGAGTTTCTCTTGCCAGGAGTGATTTTAGCCGCAAGTAATTTTGACTATTCCAATTTACATCATCTAAACCGAAGAAACAGGCTTCTCCGAAGTACGCTTGTACAAGCCGAGCCGGTATTGCAAGGGTGTCTGCCCCATGAAGCGTTTAAAGATTTCGCAGAAATACGACGTATCGGAAACTCCGACCTTCTGTGCGATCTGTTCGACGGATAAAACGGATGTTTCCAGCAGCCTGCAAGCCTTCTGAGCCCGCAGTATATTTAGGAATTCCGAAATGGTGCTGCCGGTGGCGCGCTTGAACAGCCGGGAAAGATGATGCTTCGACAAGTGCAAGTCCTGTGCCAGCTGATCCAGCCGCAGAGGCTCATGCAGATGCGCCTCCAGCCAGCCGATGATGATTTCCGCATGGTGGGACTCGCGCAAGTGGGCGCCTTCTTTTGCACCGAACAGCTCCTGCTCCCAGCCGTGCTTCAGCAGATGAAAAAATTCCAGACAGAACAGAATGGAAGCCTCCTGCCGCCCCGCTCCGTTCATAGAACGGAACCGCTCCCGGTAATCCTCCATCAAGGCAGCGAAGCGCGGGCTCGCGTTCATTCCGTACAGGACAGGCTGCAAGATTTCCCGTTTCCATATGCTGCGGAAAAACTCGCTCAGCTCCGGGGCAAAGCTCATCTTTTCGTCCAGAAAAGAAGGCTCGATCATAAATTTGCTGCGGGTATACGGCTTCTCAGGAGTTGCGTTCATACGAATCCTGTGCAATTGGTAAGGCTGAAAAATCAACAGCGTATGATCCCGGATCTCGTACATTTGCCGATTGAGCAGCACGTCTCCCGCGCCGGAGTGAACATACAAAATTTCGATGCCTTGATGGGCGTGAAAATAACCCGGAAAGCCGGACAAAGTCGTAAAACTGAATTTGAGCTGGAGAGGTTCGTGCAGCAAATTAAGATCGTTGATCAGCTTCAAATTAATCCTCCGCCTTCACAAGAGATCAATATAGCCGCATTTTAGCACATCCCAGCCGCAATAAGCGAGCCGCATTCGCGTTATTCTGTATGCATAATCAAACGTGTGCATAAAGGTGATGATGCGATGAGTGAAGTGCAATCGGCCGGTCCTCGGAAGACTGCCGTATTATGTCTGGGCGTATCGCCGCATTGGGTGACGTTGTGGCTGGAGCGCGCGGATGTGTCGGTCGTCGGGCTTGTCGATTTATATGAGGAAGCGAAAGCTGCGCCGCCCGGTTCGCCGTCCGTCCCGCCATCCGGCAGTCTGGCCGCACAGGTGGAGTCCTGGCGCATTCCCCTGTTCGCGGATATTGCCGAGGCGCTGGCTGCTCTGGAGCCCGACCTGGTCACGATGGTCACGCCTCCCGCAGGCAAGACCTGTTTGACTGCCGTTGAAACCGTTCTCCGGCAAGGCTACGATCTTTTCCTCGAGAAGCCTAGGCTGGCTGACCGGCAGGACGGCGCCCGGCTGCTGCAATGGAGCCGCAGTCTCGGCAGACAAATCGGCGTAGGGGAAGCCTATCGATTCGACGGATTGGTGGAGAAGGCGAAACAGGTCATCGATAGCGGACAATTGGGGCGGATCGGTCAGATCGTCTGGACCTGTTACAGGCCGGTCGTCGACGCGCCTTGGATGAAAGCTTACGATCATGTGATGCTCGAAGACCTGACGTATCATCATCTGGGTGTCATCCACTATCTAGTCGGCTTGGAGCCGTTCAACACGGTTTACGCCACCTCCGTTTGCCCGGAGTGGTCTTTGGAAGCTTCGCCGAACGTCGTGTCCCTCTTGGCGCAAAGCGAATCAGGCTGCCAGTTGACGTATCACGCTTCCTGGTCCGCGCGGGGGAAAACCAGCTCCTGGCTGGGTAACTTTCGGATCGAGGGCAGCCGGGGAACGCTGGAGCTGTGCGACGGCGTATTGACGCTGACCGTGCGTTTGGACAATGGCTGCGATGGAAATCCGGAGAAATCGGAGACGCTTGAAGCCGAAGTTCCTTATCCATACGAACTGCGCAAAGGTACCGTGAACGAGTATATTGCCGCCTGGCGGGATAAGCGGCTGACCGAGTTAACTATTGATGCCCTATATCCTGTTCTGCGAATGATTTATGTCGCGGTGCAATCTGCGGAAACCGGCAAGCCCGTCGAAATGAAATAAACGTTAGGAGCGGTACATCGTGCAATATACGACATTGGGAAAAACCGGCTTTAAAGTGTCGAAGCTGGGGCTTGGCGGCGCGCCGCTGGGCGGCGATTTCGGAGGGACAACGGACGATGAAGTCATCGCCGTCGTCCATGCCGCGTTGGATGCCGGAATCAACTTTATCGACACCGCCCCGCTTTATGGACGGGGAGAAAGCGAAAGGCGGATCGGTCTCGCCCTGCGCGGCAGACGCGATGCCGTCATACTGGCGACCAAGGCGGTTATGCGCGGGGATGCCTATACTTACGGCAACGTTATGAAATCCGTGGAAGACAGTCTGACTCGTCTGCAAACCGATTATGTGGATTTGATTCAACTGCATGAATTGGAGAGCACCTCTTGGGAGCAAGCTGTCGAAGACGTGCTTCCGGCATTCCTGAAGCTGCGGGAGCAAGGCAAGGTCAGAGCGTTCGGCGTCAATGCGGGCGCGCTCGGGCTGCTGCTGCCGTTCGTGCAGGCAGGCAATACCGACACCGTGCAGACGTTCATGCGCTACAACTTGCTTGATCATACGGCGAAGGACGAATTGCTGCCCTCGGCTCGGGAGCGGGGGGTCGGCGTTATTAACGGAAGCGTGCTGGCCATGGGCATTTTGGCGGATCGCCCTGCGCCGTTTCTCAACAAAAATCCGGAGCTTCTGGCAAAAGCCGAGGACAAGAAGCGGCAGCTGGACTTCCTGCGCAAACCCGGGCCCAAAGGGCTGATCGAGCCGGCGATGCGCTTCAGCCTGACCTGCCCCGACATCGCGGTGACGCTCACCGGCACGACGTCGGTTGCCTCCCTGCTGCTCAACGCGAGCTATTGCGACGGCGTAGGATTGCCGGAAGAGCATGAGGCGCTTGTGTTTTCCTTGTTTGAGGGGCAGTCGTTATTTTGAAGTCTCAGACTTCCATGCCGCTTTGCGGCACCGCTGATGAATGAAAATATCGTTATTTCAGGGCAGAAAGTATATCCTCCGCTAATTGTTCGACTTCCCGGTAAACGCGCCTGTCCTTAGAGGACAGCGATGCCGTTTATCCTTGATTTATCAGAAAGTATAAGGCTCTAAATCTCGGTAAACGCCAGCGTCAAAGACGCCGGTAGGCGTTTGTCCTTGGATAGATGAGATACTGATCGATTATTCATAAACTCCGGGCGCTAAATTCTACAAGACGTTTATGGGGTTTAGCCTAAGGATGCCGGATGAGGAGGTTATCCCTTGAATGGTTCTGCAGATCAACTTCGGCAAGATATGATTTGGGACAAAATCGTCGACAAAGTGAGTCGAACGAGTACCCGAATCGGGGCGACCTTTCCGTATGTTTCGGTAAACGGGCAATATGACGCCCATCCGCCCCACTGGTGGACGGCCGGCTTCTGGCCGGGTCTGCTTTGGCTCATATACCGGGACACCAAAGACGAACGACTGAAAGACATCGCCGTCTCCTGCGAAGAGCAGATGGACGTGCCGCTGCTGGCATATGACGAGCTTCATCACGACGTAGGCTTCATGTGGAGCCTGACGGCCGTCGCGCAGCACAAGCTGCTGGGCACGGAGGTTTCCCGGCGCCGCGGGCTAATTGCCGCGAGTCACCTGATGGGACGCTTCAATGCCGCGGGCCGGTTCATCCGCGCCTGGAACGAGCCGGACGAACCCGGCTGGGCGATCATCGACTGTATGATGAATTTGCCGCTGCTCTACTGGGCCAGCGCCACGACCGCAGACCCGCGCTTCAGGCATGTCGCCAAAGCGCACGCGGATACGGCTTTGCGCGAATTTCTCCGCCCCGACGGCTCCGCCTATCATATCGTATGCTTCGATCCGGAGACGGGAGAGCGCGTGGGAGCCCGCGGCGGCCAAGGCTTCGCGCCGGAATCCGCCTGGGCGCGCGGCACCGCCTGGGCCTTGTACGGCATGGCGCTCAGCTGCCGCTACTTGCGGGACGACGCGTATTTGCAGGCCGCCAAGCGGTCCGCTCATTTTTTTCTCGCGCATTTGCCCGAGGATGGCGTGCCTTACTGGGATTTTCGCGCCCCTCTCGTTGACGATATGGGATACGACTCCACTTCTTCCGCAATTGCGGCCAGCGGGTTGCTGGAGATCAGCGCATTGGTCCCTGAAGCCGAGCAGCAATTTTATTACAACGCAGCCGTTAAAATTCTGAAGGCGCTGGACGATCACTACAGCGCTTGGGATGAAGAGGAGGAAGGCTTGCTGCTCAAAGGCACGGCGAATTTCCCGCGCAAATCTTGCGTGAACGTTCCCCATATATATGGCGATTACTTCTTCGCGGAAGCGGTGGCCAAATGGCGCGGACAATCCGAGTTGTTCTGGTAGCGGCGTGTTGCGGCTGACCGAACGCCATGAAGCAGCGCACACCGTACGCCGGGAGAAGCGCTATGCGAAAGAAGGAGGCGCAACATGAGCGCGAATATAGGCGCATTGGGCAACTGGCTGTTGTCCTGGGTACAGGAGGACGGCGCGATCAACGGATTTCACAATCATTCCGTATGGGGGTCCAACCCGTATCGCTGGGCGGACTTCACAAGCGGCCACAGCACCTGGGCCAGCCTGACGATTCCGGCATTGTGCCTGGCGCTGAAGAACCGGCGCGATGCGCGGCTGGAAGATACCGTGCTGCGGCTTCTGCAATTCCAAACGACGCGAATGATGGACGACGGCCAATATGCGCATATCGGTTTCCAGATGGGCGAAACGTTGAAGTCCGGCTTGATTCACAATATGCTGCCCAACGTGGCACTCGGTTTGGCGGCGGAATATGGAGAGAACTGGCTTCCGGCCGGGACGATGGAGCGGATTCGCGCCGCGATTGTAAGCACGATGAACTGCTGCGATGTTATGTATCCGTTTTCGAGCGGAAGCAAGATCAGCAATCAGGAGTACGCCCGGCTCTGGGCGAAGCTGCAGTACCAGAAAGTATTCAAGGAAGAGCGCTGGCAGCCTAAGCTTATAGAGCAGCTTGACTGCATGATCGAGAGCTTTCGGATCGCCGGACTGCCCGATGCGTTGTGCGAAGCCAGCTATCGCTACCAAGGAAATGCGTCGAGCACGGAGCCGGCCGAATACTACGGACTGCTGATTGCGCCGCTGGTGCTGGCTTACGAAATGTTCGGCCATGAGCGCTATTTGCAGCATGCGGGCGGCTTGTGCAGGCATCTTGCCCGTTCCTCCTGGTACGACGGCAACGGCTGCAGACGCATTCACCGGACGTGGCTGTTCTCCGGCACGCAATGGAAAAAAATCAACGGCCCGATGCTGATTGCCGGAATGGGCACTTCCTTATATGGCGTACTGCGCTATATGCAGCATCGTCCGGATGAAGAATTGGGCAGGTTGTTGGACGACTGCGACGATACCTATGAACGCTATCAGAATCCGAGAGGTTATTTCGCAGCGGCGACGGGGTGGCAGAGCGAAGTGGACGTCGTTCCGAGCTCGGCCTGGCATGCGCATGATTTGTTCTACCTTCTCTCCCGGCACGGAGCAAGCGGAGACATTGCCGAAGCGTTATTTGTCCCTCATGCCAAAATGTCCGTGCTGCTCGGCGACCAATGCTTGTGGGTCGAGCAAGGCGAGCACTGGGCGGTAACCGATTATTACTGGCAGCAAGTATTCCGCCTGCTCGGCCGGAAGGATGCCGCAGTGTTCGGCCGCGATATGGATTGGGTCGGCGGCGAGCGCGCCTTGCCTGCAGCTTACGGCTTTGCCGGGTTGCCGAATTTCCTGAAAACCGACGAAGGCATCTTCCTGATGCCTGGCGCTACCGGTTTAAATGAAATGAATATTACCTCGATCGCCGGCTTGCCCTTCTTGGGCGAGTGGAGATAGAGCCCGGAGGACCTGAGAAAATGACCGATGGAACCGAAATGGGTACAATGCCGACGATAACGGTACATGAAGCATGTCCGCCCCCTGAGTGGGCGCTGCTTCAGCGGCTGCTGCTGGACACGATGAACAAGGCCGCTCTGGAGTTTGTCGCCCGCTATACCCGCGAAGACCGTACGCTCATCTGGCGGGATGTCTGGCCCGGCATGGACGGCTCGGACGACCCGTACGAGGGCTTTATGAACTTTCCGCTGCTTTATGCTCTCGGAGGGAGCCCGGAGGTATACCGGATATCGCGGGAAATTTGGGAAGCGATTACTTGGCAGTGGACGCAATACGGGCAAATTCACGACGAGTTCGATGCTTATTACGATTGGATGCATCACGGCGAAGGTTACTTGTTTTTCTACTTCTTCGGCTTGGCCGATCCTCATGTCCTCAAGGACCGTCAGAGGGCGGCCAAGTTTGCCGGGCTGTACTTGGGGGATCACCCGGATGCGCCGAACTACGACAAGGAGAAAAAATTGATCCGTTCGCCGATTACGGGAAGCAAAGGACCCCGATTCCATCAGACGGCGGAGGATTGGGAGACGCACCGGGAAATATTGGACGAATACTTGCCCCCGTTCGAGGACATCCCGGGCGTGGATGGGAACGGAACCGTCTGCCCGTGGTCGGATGACGGGACTTACCGGGAAATACTTGCCCGTATCAACATGCGGCAAGCGCGAGGAGACGTTCCGCTCAATTTGACCGCAACGGGCATGATGACCCACGCTTATCTGTACACGGGCGAAGCGCGCTACCGGGATTGGGTCGTCCAATATTTGGACGTCTGGAAGGAACGAACGGCGCGTAACGGAGGCGTCGTTCCCGATAATATCGGCCTATCGGGCGAGATCGGCGAATATAACGACGGCAAATGGTGGGGCGGCTATTACGGGTGGCGCTGGCCGCACGGCGCGATGACGATTTTGGAGCCGCTCATCATTGCGGGCAGCAACGCCGCTCTGATGACCGGGGACGTCGCTCATCTGGATTTGGCCCGTTCGCAAATCGATATGCTGCGAGCGCTCGGCAAACGGGAAGACGGGCAGCTGCTTGTGCCGAGCCGCCACTACGACGACGGCTGGCGGGATTACCGTATCCCGCATCCGATGTATGCCATCTATTTATGGAATATGACGATGGAGGAAGAAGACGCGGCCAGAGCGGAGCGGGACTGGTCGGACGCCAGCTTCAATACGATCGACCGCCGCCACCGCAGCTACGGGCAGAGAACGAACGGAGGCCACATGGGCTATAACGGCAATACGGCGCAGTGGTTTCGTTATATTCGCGGCCGCAACCCCGATTACCCGGTCGACATTCTCAGGGCGAATTACGCCATGGTTCAGGAGCAACTCGGCAAAATCCGTTCGCCTGAATTCGCTCCCGAGCTTACGGCGCTGTCCCAGGCCTCCTTGACCATACATCAATGGCAGGAGCTGACGCCGGTTATCATCGAAGGCTTGGCGCAGCTTACGATGGGCGGTCCGATGCATGTGTATCACGGAGGGCTGCAGCATGCCCGGGTACGTTATTTCGACGCGGCGGAGAAGCGCCCTGGACTGCCGCAAGGAGTCGCCGCACTGGTGGAGCGGCTGGCCGCCGATTCCGTCACTCTGCGGCTGGTCAATATGGACTTGAAGCCGCAGAAGGTTATCGTTCAGGCCGGCGTATTCGGCGAGCATGAATTTACAAGCGCCGAGAAGCTGACGGATGAGGGTTCGCATCTTGAATCCTTGGAGTGTCGGGGCAAGCGGCTGCTCGTCGAATTGGCCGCAGGGGCAGGCGTCGGGCTGTGTTTGGGGATGAGGCGTTATGTCAATCAACCGAGCTATGAAACGCCCTGGAGCCAAGCCGCAGCTCCCTTTTCGGAGATCCAAGGCAGAGAGCGGGATTAGGCGAAGATCAACCCGAATAAGATTTGCGGAAACGGCCGTCCTTTTCCGTTCATCGAAGGTCCCATTCCGGGATACGAGCGGAGAAGGCGGGCGAGGGTTTGAAGTAACGTTGCTCATAATGACGGGGAGGAAAAGAAATGGACTCGATCAATCATACGTTTCTTACGCTGCATGTCTCGGCGGACGGCAGCGACGGCTGGAGCGGACGCCTTGCCGAGCCGAATCGCGACGGCACCGACGGGCCGCTGGCTACGCTTGCGGCAGCCCGCGATGTGCTGCGCCGTTTGCGCCTGGAGCGCCGGTTGGGCGGTCCCGCCAAGGTGCTTATTCACGGAGGCTTATATGAAATAGCCGAGCCGCTGGTTTTCGGGCTCGAGGATCTCGGAACGGCGGACACGCCCGTTACCTATGCCGCCGCGGGAGACGGCGAGGTCGTACTGGCCGGCGGATTCCGGCTAACGCAGTTCGAGCCTTGGCAAGGAAAGACGCTGCGCCTGGATTTGCGAAAGTCCGGCCATAGCGGCCATGCCTTCCGGCAATTGTTCTATAACGGCGTCCGTCAAGCGGTCGCGCGTTATCCGAACTTCGATCACGAAAATCCGTACGGTGGCGGCTGGCTTTATGTCGACGGAGATCCGGTTCCGATGTACGAGAACGGGCATGGCACGAAGGATACGCTGGTATGCTCCGGCTTGAAGGGCAAAAAGTGGACTGGTCTGGATAAGGCGGAAGTGTTCATTTATCCCCGCTATAACTGGATTAATGACAGGCTGCCCATAACGGCTTTCAACCCGGAAACCGGCGAGTTGAAGCTGGGCAAAGACGCCAGCTACGAAATATATCCCGGGGACCGCTTCTACGTCTACAACGTGGCGGAGGAGCTTGACGCTCCCGGAGAATGGTATTTGGACGAGCAGAACGAGACGCTTTATTTCTATCCTCCCGACGATAATTGGCGGGAGGCCGTCATTACCGTGCCGGTCTGCGAGCATATTATCGAAGTGCGCGGCCCTGCGGACTCGGACGTCGATCCTTACATCGAGAAGCTGAATTGGGTTGACCGGGATTTGTCCATGCGGCTGATGCAAAATCCGGAAGACATCAAGCTCGGTTATACGAGCTTCCAGGGAATCACGCTGGACGGCTGCGACGGCTGCGCCGCTTACGTCCGCAACGCACGCGGCGTCAAGCTGCTCGGCTGCACGGTTCGCAATACGGGAGCGGTCGGCGTTCTTGTGATCGGCGGCGCACAATGCGAAGTGCGAGATTGCGACGTTTACGAGACAGGCAACCACGGCATTTATATGTCCGGCGGCATGCGATACCCGTTCCGCGGGTGGTATAAGCCTTGCGGCCACGAAGCGGCAAACAACTATATCCACCATATCGGCGTGTACCAGAAAAGCTCGGCCGGCATATCCATCAACGGCGTCGGAATCGCCGTCCGCCACAATTACATTCATGACGGGCCGAGATGGGGAATTACGTCGCGCGGCAACGACAATTTCATCGAATATAATCACATCCGCCATGTGAACATCGAAACGAGCGATACGGCGGCCATCTATTTGGTGGATCGGGACTGGTCGATGAGAGGCACGAAAATCCGGTTTAACAGGATTCACGACATTCTCGGCTACCACTACTCGGACGGCGTCTGGCATTCCCCGGCCTTTGCGTTCGGCATTTATCTGGACGATTGGACGAGCGGCGTCGAAGTCTACGGCAATTTGACCTATCGTACGCCCAGAGCGGGCGTTTATGTTCATGCCGGCCAGAATAATGTCGTGGAGAATAACATGCTCCTGCAAACAACGGGCGAAGGTGCCTATTTCCGCAGATGGGAAGCGGATAAGGAATATCACCACCTAGGCACGACAGGCAATGCGCTCAGAAACAACGTGTTTCGCCGCAATATTTTATGGTCCGAAGGGCGGCATGCCTTTGCTTATCGGTTTGATAATGCGGGCAGGGAAGAGAAGGCAGACAATGCCGATTCCGGCTCGCAGCAGACGCTGGACGTGGAGAAAAATAGTTGGGAGAGCAATTTGTTCTGGTATCCGAACAGCGCACCCGACGTCAAGATTAATTGGATGGATCAAAAAGAGCAACGGAGCAGCGAGGAATGGCGGCAGCAGGGCCATGATGCAGGCAGCGTAGAGGCGGACCCTCTGCTGTCCTCGCCGGAGCGCGACGATTACCGCCTTGCGGCGGGGAGTCCGGCGGATCGGATCGGCTTCGTTCCTCTCCCGCTTGACTTGATGGGACTGATCCAGGGAGAATACCGCAAGGTCTGGCCCGTTGTCGAAGCTTCCGGCGCGCGCGAAAAGCCGCTTGTCAAAGCTCACGGAGACGGAGTAGTCGGCTCGGAGATTTTATAGGGAGCCTTCCCGCACATACGGTCTGCCGACCGAATTAGGTGAAACATATTTATATTTTGAAAAAAGACGCTTCCATCTCCGCATAAACAGTGGTTTTGGAGGCGTCTTTGCATATCTTTCGGGGCTGATTCCCTTGTTGCCCCCTTTTGGGACGGCCGGATTTGTCCCTGGCGCGCCCGCTTTGCTATGATGGGAGCAGAATGAACGAAGGGCGGTTGCGCCGTGAAAACGAACATATTGATCGCAGATGACGATCCGCATATTTTGGAGCTGCTGCGTTTTTATTTGCGCAGGGAGCACTATGGGGTTTACGAGGCCGCCGACGGCGGGGAGGCGCTGCGCCTGCTCGAGCGCGAGGAAGTTCGTCTGGCGGTCGTCGATATTATGATGCCGGTAAAGGACGGACTCGCGTTATGCCGGGAAATTCGCGACCATTACGATATTCCGGTTATTTTGCTGACCGCGCGCGGGGAGCTCGAAGACAAGGAGAAAGGCTTCCTCGCGGGAACGGACGATTATCTCGTCAAACCGTTCGAGCCGAAGGAGCTGCTGTTCCGGGTGAAGGCGCTGCTGCGCCGCTACCAGTCGGTATCCTCGGAGACGATCCGGCTGAACGAAACGGTTATCGACCGCAAAAGCTACGAGGTTCGCGTCGCGGGCGAGGCGGTTCAGCTGCCGCTGAAGGAATTCGAGCTGCTGGCGCATCTGGCCTCGTTCCCGAACCGGACGTTCACCCGTTTGCAATTGATCGATGCGATCTGGGGCGCGGATTACGACGGCGACAGCCGCACGGTCGACGTACATATCAAGAGGCTGCGCGAGCGGTTTCTGGACAAGTCCCGCGATTTCGCGATCGTTACCGTGCGCGGGCTCGGTTATAAGCTCGAGGTTACGGGCGAATGAAGACGCTATATGTACGCATCGCCTTGACGTTTATCCTCATCGCCTTCGTCAGCGCCGTATTGGGGCTGTTCGGAACCAACCTGTACTACCAGTCGAAAATCCGCGATTACAATGAGCATAAAATCCGCCATATTGCGGAGGAAATCCGCTCTTTATACGGACGGATGCCGGGACTTGACGAAGGCGATTATTTCCGGCATATTGCGAATCTCGGCTTCCAGCTGTATGCGGTAAAGGCCGACGGACAAGCGGAAGCTTACGGCTCCCCGTTCAAACGGACGGAAATCGATCCCGCCATTGTAGCCCGGGTGCTGGACGGGGGCACGTATGACGGCATGATCGAGGAGCCGCACCGGCTTTCGGTCATCGGCCTTTTTGAAAACAGCTTGCGCAACAGCGTCGGGCTGCCGTTCGATGCAGGCGGCCAGCGGGTTGCCGTATTCGTCCGCCCCGATTTGGAGCAGCAGCTTGGAGAGGTACGGATTATCGCGGCGCTTCTGCTTGGGTTGACGTTCGTTTGCAGCATTGCGTTTATTTTCGTGTTAACGCGGTTTATCGTTAAGCCCGTTAAGCAGCTGACGGCTGCCACCCGGAAAATCGCGGAGGGCGACTACGACATCAAGCTTGATGTGGCGAGGCGCGATGAACTCGGGAATATGGCTCGTCATTTCACGCAGATGGCGGAAGCGCTGCAAAAGCTCGACGAGATGCGGCAAACGTTCGTCGCGAACGTCTCACATGAAATTCAATCGCCGCTGACCTCGATTCAGGGCTTTGCTCAAGCCGCCCGCGAGGATGAAGTGACGGGGGAAGAACGCCGGCGATATTTGGCCATCATCGAGGAGGAAAGCAGGCGGTTGTCGCTGCTCGGCAAGCAGCTGCTGACGCTTGCCGCGCTCGACAAGGACAGCGGCGCCGTCAAAAAAACGACGTTCCGGCTGGACGAGCAAATTCGCCAGGTCGTGCTCGTATCGGAGTGGCAGCTGCGGGAAAAAGAGATGGCGGTGGAGCTTGAGCTTCCTGAAGCCGACGTGACGGCCGATAAACAGCTGCTGCACCAGGTATGGCTCAATTTAATCGCTAACGCCATTAAATTTTCGGAGCGCGGCGGCTCGGTTTCTATCGAGATGAACGTCGGCCGGGAAATGGCGGTGACCGTCCGCGATAACGGAGCCGGTATTCCGGAGGCGGAGCTGCTCCATATATTCGACCGCTTCTACAAAGCGGACAAAGCGCGAAACCGAACCCGTTCCGGCAGCGGCCTCGGACTTTCGATCGTTCACAAAATCGTGCAGGTTCACGGAGGAACGGTTGAAGTCCGCAGCAGGCTTGGGGAAGGGACGGCGTTTACGGTTCGTCTGCCAAACTCGTAAGGTTATTCGCGCCGATTTGTAATATGCCGTTCATCACTTGTTCATATTTCTTTTCTACGATACGGGAGAGAAGAGAAATTGCGACAGGAGGATGAGCGTGCATGATGCGATTCATTAATAAAATAACCGGCTGGACGGGCAGCCCGAAGGGAGCCAAAATCGTCCTGATCGGCTGGCTTGCGGCCATTATTGCTCTGAGCGGCGCAGCGCCTGCGGCCAAAAAATTCGCCGTCAGCGCCGGAGAAGGAAGCATTCACGACGATAAACCGTCCGCTGTGGCGGCACAAATCATGAACGAGCGTTTTCCGTCGAATGAAGGACTGCCCGCTTTGGTCGTGTTTAGCGGCAAGGACGCGTCGGGCGCCGAGCAGCGGGCCAAGATTGCAGCATTTAGCAAGTGGCTCGCCTCGGACGGGAAGCCGGAGCAGGTAGCCGGCTCACTGCCTTTTCACCAGCTGCCGGAAGCCGTGCAGGATCAAATGTTTTCGCAGGACAAGACGACGCTCATCTTTCCCGTCAGCTTGAAGAAGGATCTCGCCTCCGATCAACTGTACGATACGATCGAGCAGCTTCGCGAAGGGATCGCGCAGATCGGCATGGACGGCATGCAAACGGAAATAACGGGGCCTGCCGGAATTGCCGCGGATACGACCAATCTGTTCAAAAACGCCGATTTCGTGCTTATGTTTGCGACGATCGGCTTGATTCTGGTCATTCTCATTATCATATACCGTTCGCCGCTTTTGGCGGTCATCCCGCTGCTCATAGCCGGAGTCGTTTATCAGGCGGTCGATCGTTTGATCGGCTTGGCGGGCAAGAACGGATGGTTTTTGATCGACAAGCAGTCGCTCTCGATTATGATGATTTTGCTTTTTGCCGTTTTGACGGACTATTGTTTGTTCGTGTTCTCCAGATATAGGGAGGAGCTGCGCAAGGGAGGCGGCAAATACGACGCGATGCGCGAAGCGATGACGCATGTGGGCGAGCCGATCCTGTTCAGCGGCGGCACGGTGCTGATGGCCATGCTGACGCTGTTCGCGGCCGTATTTAAGCCGTATCATCATTTTGCGCCGGTGTTTTCGATCGCCATGGCCGTTATTTTGCTCGGCGGACTGACACTTATTCCTGCGGTATTCGCGCTGCTCGGACGCAAAGCGTTCTGGCCGTTCGCACCGAAGCCGGAAACGGCCGGGAAGCCGCAAAAATCGGGCGTTTGGCACGCGATCGCCGCGTTCGTCGTCAAGCGTCCCGTCATTCCCGCGAGCGTACTATTGGCTATGCTCATTGGACTATCCGTCAACTTCGGCACGATGAGCTTCTCGTTTAATTTGATGAAGTCGTTCCCGGACGATATCTCGTCCCGTAAAGGCTACGAGCTGCTGGAGCAGAAGTTTCCGAAAGGCCAGCTTGCGCCGGTATCGGTTATTCTCGAATCGGATAAAGAGATCACGATGGATGAAGCCTTCGTTCGCAACCTGACGAAGCTTGCCGGCGAGCTGGACGGCCAAACGGGCGTCGATTCGGTTACGCCCGAAATCAAGCCCGATTTTGCCAAGGCAGATACCGCGCTGCCTAGAAATTTCTTATCCGCGGATAAACGTGCAATAAAGCTTCAGCTTATTACGGCGGATAATCCGTATGATCAATCCGCGCTCGACGCCATGAAGGCATTGCGCGAGAATAGCGAAGCGCTGCTTGCCGGGAGCGGGCTTTCAACCGCCGATTTCCATATGCATTTCGCCGGACAAACGGCAGAGCAGGTTGACGTCAGCGATATGAACGGACGCGATACGATTGTCATTTTCTCGCTGATTTCGGTATTTATTACCCTAATGCTGCTGCTGCAAACGCGCTCCGTCCGGCTTTCCCTGCTTATGATCGCTACGATTCTGCTGTCTTATACAGCGACTATGGGACTCGGCTGGCTGATCTTCCATTATGGTCTCGGCTACGATGCGATCAGCTACCGGCTGCCGGTATACACGTTTGTTTTCCTCGTGGCGCTCGGGGTGGATTATAACATTATGCTTGTTTCGCGAATTCGCGAGGAAGCAAGGCAAATGGAATGGAAGGAGGCCGTGCGCAGAGGCGTGGCTTTGACCGGTGGGGTGATTTCATCGGCCGGCCTTATTCTTGCCGCTACCTTCTGCGTGTTGATCACCCAGCCGCTGCAGGAGCTGTTCTTATTCGGCTTGACGATGGCGCTCGGCATTCTGATGGATACGTTCCTCGTACGCGGCATCCTGCTTCCGGCCATCATGACCTTAATGGGCGGCGGGAAAAGCGTCGGCAAGCGGATCAATAAAACGGCGCAGCTGTAAACTATCGGGAGAGGCTCTCTTCAGGTCGCATTGACCGAAGGACAGCCTCTTCTTTTTGCTGTAAAAGGATTTTGCCCGTTCGGCAGAGAATGTTATCACAGGCCTTATTTAGCGTTCAAGATGAATAATCGGGCTCAAAATAACGACCCTAACCATAACGGCGAAACGTCTCCGGCGATGCAGGGGAATCGCCAAAAAGGAGCTGCAGGAGCTTGGGGCATAAACAGCGTTTATACATAATCGGCATGGCGTTGGCTTTTCTTTTGTTCGTACTTGGCGAGCTTATATGGCTGCCGGATCCGTTTCGGCTTGGCGGCCAGTTGTTTTGGATCGATGCGATCGACTTGCTGGTTTATTTGGTCGCTGCCGTACCTTGCATCTGGCTGATTGCCGCTATCATGGGCTTATTTGAAGCGAGCCGGGCGATCCGGCCGCGTACAGCCAGCTGGGGAAGCTGGACGCCGGGCGGAACCGACCGCTGGGCCGTTCTTCGCTGCTTGGCGGTTGCCCTTGTCAGCGCAGCTGCAGCTGCGGCGATTATTTTCGCGCCGACGCGGTTGGTTTGGTCGCTTGGCCTGTTCGGCGCGGCATGGCTGCTCCTATTCGCCGATATGATTTGGAGCGAGCGGAGCATTCGCCGCTTCCCCCGTAACAGCCTGCTGACGGCATTGGCTGCGATTGCGCTGCTCGCCGGTTTATTTTGGCCTACGTCTTATATGGTCACGTATCCGGGTTTGACGATGAATATGAACCGGTACGTGCAGGTCGAAGGCGGCACGGGCCACACGAGCATTGCGGGAGTTCTTGTGTTCGAACGGCCGGCTTTTCCGGCTGACTGGCTTTATGCGAAGCTGTTTCCCCATTACGAGTTCAAGCCGCGCGAGGATTTGGGCATGACGCTCGGCGAGTACGACGACCTTGTGCGCGTGATGAAGCAGGACGCCAATACGGTAGGCAGCGCCATCGCCTTCGGCAAGCTCGGAATCGGCAGCGGCGTAACCTCGAAAGGCGTACGCATCGTAGCCGTTATGAAAGACAGCCCCGTTCAAGGCGTATTGAAGGCGGGCGATATTATCGTCGAGGTGGACGGAAAGGCCGTTTCTTCGCTGCAGGAGCTGCAAGAACGGATGAGCGGAACGGAGCCTGGGCAAGCCGTGTCGGTAACGGTGCTTCGCGACGGCAAAAAAGTAACGGCAGACGCAAACACCCGCGCGAATCCGGACGATGCCAAACGGGCGGCGTTCGGGATCCAGGTGCAGGACGAGCTGGCGTACGACGTGCCGAAAAAGGTAAACTACCGCGACTATTTGCTGCATGAAGGAGGCCCGTCGCATGGGGCGATGCTGGCGCTGACGCTTATCGATCAGCTGACGCCGGGCGGCGTGACGAACGGGAACCGCATCGCGGGTACGGGTACGATCGAGCCCGACGGTTCGATCGGCAAGATCGGGGGCATCGAGCAGAAGGCATATACGGTACGCCGCTCCGGTGCGGACGTATTTTTCGTGCCGGCAGGGCAGGAGGAAGCGGCGAGGCTGGGCGCTTCGGATTTGCAGATCGTGCCGGTGCGCACGCTGGACGATATTTTGGCTTGGCTGAAAGCTCATCCTAAAAGCAGTAATGGGGATCGGACGTAACATATGTATTCGAAACGGCGATTTGCTGGGGGAAGGAACGATTCTGTGGAAGGTGCGGACCATTTGCCGGCCTACGTTTATACGTATGCCTGTCATGAAGACGAAACGGAGCTGTGCCGGCTGGAGCTTGCGACGCTCCTCGGCGCGGAGCCGTCCGAGGGAATTGTGTTGAGTCAAATGGCCGTTGATCCGAGCAGGAGCCCGTTCGTCAAAAAACGTATCGCGGTAACGCATGCCGCCGAAAGCCTAGAGGCGCTGGCCGGCCAGGTAGAGGGGCTGCGGCTGCAGGGAGAAACGTTTAAAGTTGTTTTTGCTGCCGGCGACGGTGTCGACTACGAGGGCGCGCGGGCGATTGAGCGGACTGTCGGCCTGCACATTCGCGGCAAAGCGGACATGCGTTGCCCCGACCGGCTGTTCGGTATCGTTAGCAGCGGCGGCAGGTGGCTGTTCGGGGAATGCGCCCGGAACGAAGCCGTTTGGCTGCATCACGCGAAGAAGCCGCAAAATTATTCGACCGCCCTAAGCACGCGCATGGCAAGAGCCATCGCCAACATCGCCGTGCCGGAGCCGGCGGGCATCAAGGCGGTCGATCCGTGCTGCGGTATCGGGACGGTGCTGGTCGAGGCGCTGTCCATGGGCATCGACATGGCCGGCTTCGATATAAATCCGTTGGCCGTTCGCGGAGCGCGGACGAATTTGCAACATTTTGGGCTGCCGGATATCGTGGCCATCGGAGACGTAAAGGAATTGTCGGGCCGTTATGATGCGGCAATTGTCGATATGCCCTATAATTTATGCTCTAAACTATCGCAGGACGATCAGCTCTCGATGCTGGAAGGCGTCCGAAGACTGGCGCCAAGGGCCGTCATTGTGTCGACCGAGCCCATTGACGACGCCGTCCGCCGTGCAGGCTTCAGGATTACGGATCGCTGCGAAGCGCACAAGGGGAGATTTACCCGTCAGGTTCTCTTGTGCTTGCGGACGGAACCTCAAGGATAAACGCCGGCGTTTACCGCATGTAAAGCCGCATCCACGATATGTTTTTCGGCGTAAACTAAAAAAACCTTCACCCTATTTAGAATGGGGCGAAGGTTTTTTTGGGCCGTTAATGAACCGGCCAAAAGCGGGGGACTGCAATTCCGAAATGGATTCTCGTGCAGGCCCCGCTTGACATTCCGGGTTTTGGCATCACCGGTCGCTCAACCGAAATACGAATAACCCTTGAACGGGACAATTCGTATTACCATGGTCGGCTGTCGCTACTTCTTCTGGGTGTAGTTGGACAGCGGAGGCAGCATTTTCGTATCTTTCACCATGTCGGCGTGACAAAAGGGGCAGCTCGGGCTTTTCTCAAAAGCGAAATCTTCCCGCATCCAGCCTGAACATCGATCCGTCGTACACATCCACACGGACGTTTCTTGTTCTTGAATCGGTTCGAATGCTTTCTTAGAGAAATACATGACGGAACCCCTCCTTAAGTAGTACCTTTCACAAGGCAAGATTGAAAAAGAACTGCCCGTCCGGACAGTCCATCAATTTAATGTACGTAGGATCAAGTAAAACTATTACAGTTTTACTACATTTTCCGCTTGTGGTCCGCGGTTGCCCTGAACAACATCGAATTGCACGCGTTGTCCTTCGTCAAGGGATTTGAAGCCTTCGCCTTGAATGGCGCTGAAGTGTACGAATACGTCTTTGCCGCCTTCCACTTCGATGAAGCCAAATCCTTTTTCCGCGTTAAACCATTTAACCGTTCCTGTTTCCATTGATCGAAAACCTCCAAATAGTGTTGTACTCATATCGTGTGAAGAAAAAAAATCACACATCATAAAGAGTATCTTGAGTGAAGTGGATAACCCTTTATAATATGTGAAGTATTGTCTTCAAATATACGAATAAAATAATTTTACCATATATTATGAATCCCAACAATGATTGTTTGCTGATTTCATTCATTCAAGCTGCTGCATATAAGTTCGATGAACGCGCTTTGCAGACCGGGAAAGCTGTTCCGGAGCAGTTATGTTTCTTCGCAATAATGTATGTACTTTAAAAATAATTTTAGTACAAATATTATTTACAATTAATAATTTTGATAATAAAATGTACTTAACAAACAAATAAAGTACAAAGTGGGTGAAGGCATTGAGCATCTTGGCAACCCGGAATTTAACGAAGCGGTACGGGAAGTCGCGCGGCGTGTCGGACATCAACCTGCAAGTGGAGGAAGGGGAAATATTCGGTTTCATCGGGCCGAACGGGGCCGGAAAGTCAACGACGATTCGCATGCTGATGCAGCTGGCGTATCCGACCTCGGGAGAAATCATGCTGTTCGGCAGCAAGGTGGAGGGGGAAATGCCGGAGCTGCGCAAGCGCATCGGCTACTTGCCGTCCGAAATCAACCTGTATAAGGATATGACCGGCAGGCAGCTGCTGGAATGGGCGGCCCGGGCGCATGGCTTGGAGCTATCACGAACGGACGCGGCGGCATACGCCGAGCTTCTTCAATACGATATGGACAAAACGGTGAAGTCGTACTCGCTGGGCAACCGTAAAAAGCTGGGCATCATCCTAAGCTTGCTGCACCGGCCTAAGCTGCTCATTCTGGACGAACCGACCTCGGGACTCGATCCGCTCGTCCAGCATGCTTTTTTCGATTTGCTCAAGCAGCTTAATGCGGAAGGGATGACGGTTTTTTTCTCGACGCACGTTCTGAACGAGGTGGAAAAGGTATGCGATCGCGTGGCGATCATCCGGGAAGGAAGCATTATCCGGACGTCGCGAATCGATGAAATCTCAGGCGGCAGCAAACGTACGTATGCGGTGCAATTTACGGAGCCGGGGGATCGGACGGAGGCTTATGGATTGTGGGAGCTCGATCCTGACGTGCGGTACGAGGCCGGCGTCCATACGTTCACGTCGCGCCGAAGCATCCATGATACGCTTCAAGCGATTTCCCGCTATGACATCCGCGATATTACGATCCAAAAGCCGACGCTGGAGGAGCTGTTCATGGATTATTACCGGAAAGATCGGGGGGATGGCAAATGAAATGGAATCTGATTCGGCAGGAGCTCCGGGTTAACCGCCGCAGCTTCTGGATCGCCGCCGCCATTATTATTTTGTTTCAGGCCATGTTCGCCGGTCTTGCCGATACGTATACGAATAACCAACAGCTTCTCGAAACGCTTAAATCAATGCCGCAAGGCCTGCTGGAGGGCTTCGGCATCCGCGTCGAGCTGATGGCTAGCTTCGAGGGCTGGATGAGCGGGGAGCCGTATATGTTCTATATCCTGCTGCTGGGCGCTTTTGCCTCCATATGGGCAAGCGTCGGCATCGCCAAAGAGCGCGACCAGCAGACTGCGGAAGCGCTGTTCGCCTTGCCTTACTCGCGTCAAGCCGTTTATGCCTCGAAGGCGGCAGCGCAATGGCTGCAAGTAACGGCGATCGCCGTTCTCAGCTTCCTCGTCGTTCTAGCGACCGGAGCCGCTACTACGGATGTGGAACATCCCGGCGTCATTTTGGGTCTGATTGCGGCGGGATATTTGATCACTTTGGCTTTTATGGGCATCGGTTACGTCATTACGATATTTCTGAAATCGGAACGGGCGGCGCTCTCCCTCGGAATCGGGATCGTGCTGGTTTCCTTCCTCCTTAACCTGGTTGCCGGCATGAGCGAGCAATTGGACCGGATGGCCGATCTGAGCTTGTTTACCGCCTTTTCTACGGAACATATCGTAACGAAGCACAGCTTGACAGCCGGCGGGGTTATCGTTACTTTAGGAATATATGTCTGCGGAATAGCGTTGGGGGCGGCTATATTCAAGCGCCAGGATATTTGACGCGGCGCCGCCTTGTCGGATCAGCAAGGAGGATTTTCGTGAAAAGCAAGCGGGAGCGAATTTTGGCGGCCGGGCGCGAATTGTTCATGAAGAACGGCATTCAAAGCACGAGCATGGAGCAAATCGCGGAAACGGTACCTGTGTCCAAAATGACGATATACAAATATTTTCAAAGCAAGGAGGGACTGCTTGAGCAGGTCGTCCAGCAATTTGCGGAAGATATCTACGCCAAATTCCGCAGCACGATCGACAATGCCAAGGATCCTCTGGACGCACTGGAGAAGCTGACGGCTTTCTGGGAGCAGGACGAAATCTCCGAAGTATTTATGAAGGATTTGGCCGATTACCCGGCGCTGGTCCAAAAATTGATGAGCTACACGCAGGAGCGTTTCGTGCCTGAAGCCGAGCGGCTTATTTTCCAAGGGCAGCAGCTAGGAATGCTGCGCAAGGATATTTCCCCGCATGTTCTGCTTGTGTTCATGATAGGGCTGAAGCAATATTTCATGCAGCCGCAGGTCCTTCAGACATTAAGCGAGCTTCGTTCGACGAGCGAGCAAATTTACTCGATCGTTTATCACGGCATTATAGCGCCCGATTATAAGAAACAATAAACGTCCGCGTCAGGCGATGCAAATCGCGCTTGTCCGGGCGTTTTTTTCGTATCCGCCGGAAAGTGCAATCCCGCTGGGCCAACTTAGCGGCGGCGATGCAGTGTGAGCCATGGGAGAGTTTCCTTGACGGTAAGCGGAAGGGTATAATGGCAGAAAGGAAGGAGCTGGTTCATGATGGCGGTTAAACTGATCGAGCCGACGGTTGACTATAAAGACGAATATCTCGACATGCTCGCCGAATGGCATGCTGCGGGCGAGAAGCTTGTCCCCTTCGTGCTGTATATGGATGCGGGCGATTTTCCGGCGATGGTAAGCGAGCTGCTCGGCTTTCGTGAAGGGAAGAACGTACCTGATACTTTCGTGGAGCATTCGACTTTTTGGCTGGTCGACGATACGCGCAAGGTTATTGGAGCCGTCAATATCCGGCATCGGCTTAACGACCGGCTTCTGCATATAGGCGGGCATATCGGGTACGGAATCAGACCGAGCGCCAGGCGTAAAGGATTTGCGACGGAGCTGCTTCGGCTGGCGCTTGAAAAGGCCGCCGGTATGGGGCTCGAAAAGGTGCTTCTTACCTGCGACAAATCAAATGTGGCTTCGGCCGGAACCATTATGAATAACGGCGGCATTCTTGAATCGGAGGGAATCGACGAGCATGGCACAGCCGTGCAAAGATATTGGATTCGGGGATTTGCTGCAGGCTCTTCGAAATAATCAGGGCGGCGACATACGGGGATAACGGGTTAACGGTAATTCCTCAAAGGATAGGACGGCAAAAAATACGGGATGACACGTTACTAGTAAATTCCTGTAGGTTATCGATCGGTAATGATACGGGATGACGCGTTCGCCGCGGGTTCCTTGTAGGCGGTAAAAATTCGGAAGAAAGGGTGTGCCCGTAATGGCGCTGCGCCAAATGGATATGTATTTGCGGCAGGTCGAATTGCTGCGGGAGCAGGTTCCCTCCTTCGCCGAGTATCCGTTCCGCTTGCCGGCCGTACGCAAAATGGAAGGCTTGGCTTTTCATCCGAAGGTAACTTTTATCGTCGGGGAGAACGGAACCGGGAAATCGACGCTGATGGAAGCGATCGCCGTGGCATGGGGCTTCAATCCCGAGGGCGGGACGCTTAACTTTTCGTTTTCGACCAAGGCCTCTCATTCCGAGCTGTACCGCTACATCAAGCTGGTCAGGGGCATAAACCGCCCGAAGGACGGCTTCTTTTTCCGGGCGGAAAGCTACTATAATCTCGCTTCCAATATCGACGATATGGACAGGGAGCCAGGCCCGGGAGGCCCCATCATCAATTCATACGGTGGGGTATCCCTGCACGAGCAGTCGCACGGCGAGTCGTTCTTCTCCACGTTCCTGCATCGTTTCGGCGGAAGGGGGCTCTACATTTTGGACGAGCCTGAGGCGGCCTTGTCGCCGACGCGCCAGCTTGCGATGCTGCGCCGCATCGATGAACTGGTGCGCGACCGTTCGCAATTTATTATCGCGACGCATTCGCCGATTTTGATGGCATACCCGGATGCATGGATTTTTCAACTAAGGGAGGAAGGCCTCGAACGGGTGGAGCTTGAGGAAACGGAGCATTTTGCGGTGACGAAGCAATTCGTCAATAACCGGGAGCGGATGCTGCGCATGCTGCTGGAGGATTGAAATCGGCGGAGCCGGCGTGAAGCCAGAAAAGAAGCCTTCATCTCCGCGTAGGCAGCGGATTTGAAAGCTTCTTCCGGTTCCGGTCTAGGGCGTGTCTGAAAACCCGCTCGGGGTCATCTTTCACCGCCTTTTCGCCCTATGCTGCGTTCCGTTTGCTCACCGTACCCCCGGTACGCCTTCTCAAACGCGCCTTGCCTAGAACGAAAATTCGGCAAAATCTGCTCCCCTCGGAGTATTCAGACACGCCCTAGTTTCCTGACGGTTGTGAAGCCGGTTGTGAATTGGCCGTTTCCGGCTCTTTCCTGCCGGAGTAGTTGAATATCGGCAGCAGCACCAAGAGACCGATGACGAACAAGATTGCGGATATTTGGAAAACGCCCATAAGCGACAGCGCGTTTTTCAGCACGCCGGCCGAGCTCATCGTGATCACCATCGAGCCCATGAACAGCGGGGTCAGAATGCCGTTGACGCGGCCGACGAATTCCTGCCCGGTATTTTTCAAAATCATCGTATTGATGCCGATCTGAATGCTCGGCAGGACAAGTCCGCTTAAGAATTGCGCAGTCATCGTAATCCATGTAACCGTCGATAGTCCGCATACCGAGAACATCACGGCATCGACGGCCATGCCCAGCATGAGCATTTTTTGCGGAAGCATTTTTTTGGACATCGCCATGGCCATCACGCCGCCGATAATCATCCCGACGCCGTTCAGGGTCAAAAACCATTGTAAATTCTCTTTCGGCAAATCGAGGCGTTCCGTAACGAGAAAGACGGTAAGCGGCTGCGCCAGTCCTATTGCCAAGCCCGCTGCTGCGAACGAAACGCCGAGCAGCGTAAGGAGCTTGCTAGAGAGCACGTAACGGAAGCCCGCCGCCATTTCTTGCTTGAGCGTCGTTTGCGGCTTATCGTCTCCCAGCTCACGGTCGGCGGGCAAAAAGGTGAGCGCGGCAGCCGACAGTAAAAAGGCGACGCCCATCACGCCGATCGCGACGTCGATTCCGAACTGATGGTAGACGAACGTACCGAGAACCGGGCCCAAAATCATGAAGACGGCAAACATGGTTTGATACATGGACATCCCTAGCTGCATTTGCTCCTCGGGCACGTGGAGCTTGAACAGCTTCATGCCTGACGGCTGCGAGAATTGCGACAAGATCGCCGAAATCAGCGTAGCGAGAAATACGGCTTTCCACGAGCCGTACACAAGCGTAAACATGACGGCAAAAATCGACGCGGCGCTGAGCAAGTCGCACCAGATCATCGTCCGTTTGGGACGCCAGCGGTCGGCAAACGTTCCGCCGATGAACGAAAATATAAAGATAGGCGCGAATTCCGCGACCGAAATCATCGAAACGGCGAACGGATCGTTGTTGGTCTGATCCATGACGAATAGCAGAACGGCAAAATTGCGCACCCAAATGCCGATTTGCAGAAACAGTCCGGACAGCAGGATGGCCTGCACGAACCGGTTGCGAATGAAGCTCGACATGGATGGTGTAGCGGTGGTCATTTGTGTTTTCCTCCAATAGTGGGAAAGTTTATTGTCGTCTCCCACACTTCAGAATAGCTTTTCTGATCCCGCACCGCAAAATAAAAAATTGGTTGTAACGATTTTTTCCGTTTATCCAATTACAAACGGCGCCAGGGAAGTGCCGAAGGTGAACGAGAGGGAGGATACGAAGCGCAAAATAAGCGAAAAGTAACGTACATGTTCATTTGCATTTTGTATACAATAATTTGCACAATAAGCTGGAAATGACATGCGACAGCTTTCGTAATTAACATCAAAGTTGTTATAATAGGACAGGACTATTCACACGCGTTAGTAAAGAGAGGAAAGCATACTATGAGCGAAACGTTAAAAGTAGGCATCGTAGGCTATGGCAATTTGGGCCGCGGTGTAGAAATGGCCATTAAGCAAAACCCCGATATGCAGTTGGAAGCTATTTTCACTCGCAGGCAGCCCGAGCAGGTCAACCAAGGAAACGGCGCCAAAATGCTGCACGTATCCGAAGCGGAGGCCTACATCGGCAAGCTGGACGTTATGATTTTGTGCGGCGGTTCCGCAACCGATCTTCCGGAGCAAGGACCTGTTTTCGCCAAAATGTTCAATACCGTCGATAGCTTCGATACGCATGCGAAAATTCCCGAATACTTCGAGAAGGTTGATGCCGCTGCGAAGCAAGGCGGTTATATCAGCGTGATCTCCACCGGGTGGGATCCGGGCTTGTTCTCCCTGAACCGGATGCTGGCTGAAGCGATTTTGCCGGAAGGCAACGAGTACACGTTCTGGGGCAAAGGCGTCAGCCAAGGGCATTCCGACGCGATCCGCCGCGTTCCTGGCGTCAAGAATGGCGTACAGTATACGATTCCGAGCGATGAAGCCGTCGCGAAGGTGCGTTCCGGATCGAACCCGACGTTGACCACTCGCGAGAAGCATCTGAGAGATTGCTATGTAGTTGCGGAAGAGGGCGCCGATTTGAAAGCGATCGAGCAAGCGATCGTCTCGATGCCGAACTATTTCTCCGACTACGACACGACGGTAACGTTCATCTCCGAGGAAGAGCTGAAAGCGAACCATTCGACAATGCCGCATGGCGGGCTTGTATTCCGCAGCGGAAAAACGGGTACATCCAGCACGCAGATCATCGAATTCGGGCTGAAGCTGGACAGTAACCCGGAATTTACCGCAAGCGTACTCGTCGCTTACGCGAGAGCGGCCGCCAAGCTGGCCAAGCAAGGCCAAACCGGCGCCAAAACGGTTTTCGATATCCCGTTCGGGCTGCTGTCGCCGAAATCGCCGGAGCAGCTGCGTAAAGAACTGCTGTAAAATATGTAAACAAACGACGCCGGCCGCGATGCCGGCGTTTTCTTTTTGAGCAGTGTCGGATCGGATCCGTATGAGGCATGCAACTATCCAAACGCATTTTACCGGTGGAATAATGCGGACAGCCTCATGAACAGTAAGGTTTTCTCCACTAGGCGCACGGTCCATGCATAACGAGTCGGTATCCGTGTTTGCTTTCGTTATCGCGGCTTCATCAATCCCTTTCGGAATGTAATCGGGGACCTGATTCACGGGTTCGGCCCGGGTACGTTTCTAAACTTGCGCTAAACGCCGGCATGCGGTAATCTTGTGGCAAAAATCGTAACAAAATATTCCGATTCAGACCGAGCGACGGCCGATATGCTCCTGTTACAATAAGAGCGAAAGCGTTTTGACGGACAGGTTGGAGGGGTTAGGGTGGGGAACATGAGCGTACAAGCCAAGTCCAGAATCCAGTTAAATCATGACTTGCAGTTCCAACGTATGCTGAAGGAGCTTAAGGATATTAAATATGCGCTCGATCAATCATCAATCGTGGCCGTGACCGATCGCCGGGGGAAAATTATTTTCGTGAACGAGCAGTTTTGCAAAATATCGAAGTATTCGCGCGAGGAGCTGCTGGGCAAGGATCATCGGATCATCAACTCCGGCCATCATCCGAAAAGCTTTTTCCGCGAGCTGTGGGAGACGGTTCAGAGCGGGCGCGTCTGGAACGGGCAAATCTGCAATCAGGCCAAAGACGGAAGCTTGTACTGGGTCAAAACGACGATCGTCCCCTTTCTCGACCAGCGGGGCGCGCCTTACCAATATATCGCCATCCGGACGGACATCACCGAGCAGAAAAAAGCGGAGGAAACGATCCGGCATATGGCTTATCATGATGCGGTTACCGGTCTGCCGAACCGGAGAATGTTCGAGGAGCGGCTGGCGGAGGAAGTCGACAGGGCTCGCGAGGAAGGAAGAAAGCTGGCTCTGCTGTTTCTCGATATCGACAGGTTCAAGAGCATCAACGACAGCCTTGGCCATACGGTCGGCGATGCGCTGCTGATCGAGGCGGCAAGCAGGCTCGAGCGCGTTTCGTCCATAAGCGGGAGCTTGTTTCGCTGGGGCGGAGACGAATTTGCGATGCTGCTGCCCGTGAACAAAGGGGAAGAAGGGACGATCCGGCGTACGTACAATGAGCTGCTCTCCGTTTTTGACGAAAGCTTCGTCATCGACGGCAATGAGTTTTTCGTTACGGTGAGCTTGGGGATCAGTCTGTTTCCCGAGCACGGAGACGATATCGGTTCGCTGCTCAAGCATGCGGATATCGCGATGTATCATTCGAAGGAGCGAGGGGAAAGCGCCGCCGCTATTTACCGCTTCTCGATGGGAGAGGGAGCGGAAGAGCTGCTTTTTCTCGAGACGAAGCTTCGCAAGGCGCTGGAATCCGGCCAACTTGAGCTGCATTATCAGCCGAAGCTGAATTTGGCGGACGGACGCATCGGCAGCATGGAGGCGCTTGCCCGCTGGAACGATCCGGAGCTCGGGCAAATTTCGCCGGGCCGTTTTATACCGCTTGCGGAGGAACGCGGCTTGATTGTGGCGCTCGGCAAGTGGACGCTGGCGGAGGCCTGCAGGCAAAACAAGGCGTGGCAGAAAGCCGGCGTTCAGCCGATGCGCGTAGCCGTCAACATATCGGCGATCCATTTTCAGCAATCGGGTTTTACGGACAGCGTCAAAGAAATTCTTGGCGAAAGCGGGCTCGAGCCGCGCTATCTGGAGCTGGAAATAACGGAGAACAGCATGATGCGCAATACGAAGCAAGCGATTGCCGTGCTGCGCGAGCTGAAGGAATTGGGTATCGCCGTTTCCATCGACGATTTTGGTACCGGTTACTCCTCGCTGGGCTACTTGCGAAAGTTCCCGATCGATACGCTGAAAATCGACCAATCGTTTGTACGTGCGCTGGCCGAGGAGGATGATGCGGCGATCGTAACGGCTATCCTGCACATGGCGAGGGCGCTCAAGCTGCGCGTCGTCGCCGAGGGAGTGGAGGACGAGGAGCAGCTCCGGTTTTTGCGGGAGCAGGCTTGCGACGAAGCGCAAGGATATTTAATCAGCAAGCCGCTGTCGGTCGAAGCGTTTTTGCAGTTCGTGCGGGAGCGCGAGGGAGCGGCTGTAAGATAGGCAAAAGGAACGGCGATTATGTTGTCGGCAGGTGCCTGTCGGCTTATTGGGGACCATTCGTGGCGGCTATCCCCAAGCCTAAATCGATCATTCCTTTATAGCCGCCATATGCTTGTGAAATAAGAAGGGCTGAACAGGGTTAACACGGTTCAGCCTTTCTTTTTTTGAAATGGACGCAGCGAAGCAGGAATCTCCGAAATATGCCGGCGCATTTTGTCTAACCGTTCTCGCTACTTTATGCCGCTGTTCTCCTGTCTAGCCTTCTCTCTATAAGCGGAAGGAGAAAGGCCGACCGTTCGTTTAAACATCCGTGAAAAGAGAAGCGGGTCCAGATACCCGACGGAGCGGGCGATTTCAGCGATCCCAAGCAGCTGGCTGCGCAGAAGGCGGCATGCCTTCCGCATCCGCAGATCGGTCAAATACCGGTAAGGCGACATGGACAAGCGCTGCTGAAAGAGGCGGCATACGTATTTGGCGTCCAGCCCGACGTGGGCGGCAATGTCGGCAAGCCCGATAGGATCGGCGTAACGGGCATTGATGAAGGCGACGGCTTTCCGCACGTGGAGACCGACGTCGGTTCTCAGCGGCGGCGTATCGTCCGGAATGGCCAGCATACCGAATATTTGGTACAGCAGTCCGGTAAGAAGGAGCTCTTTGGCCGGCGCCTCGCGAAGGCTCAACAAATTGCGGAACAGCGGATCGATCGAGATGGACGGATCCGGAGTCCGGACGGGAGCGGGACCGGTGAAGCCGGCCTGCTTGCTGAGACGGGCCGCCATGGCGCCGGCAAAACCGAACCACGAATAATGCCAAGGCTCGGCAGGATCCGCCCAATAAGAATGAACGATGTCCGGAACGACAAGGAACAATTCGCCCGGGCCGACCGGCACGCTGCGGCCTTCTGCGGAATAGGTACCGTATCCGCTGTGAATGTAATGGAGGATGTACATATCGCGCACGGCCGGTCCGAACTTCATATCCGGCGGGCATGCCTGCGTGCCGACCTCGAGCACTGCGAGATCGGCCAGTCCGATCGGCTCCGTATAAATAAATTCCATAACGACCGCTCCGCCTTTCGAACATGTAGAGAAGATATGCTATAAGATGTGGAACTCTGGCTATTTCATTATAAGGGATGATCTTTACAATCTACAGTAGGAGGGATAAAAGTATGGAGTATACGACATTTGGCCGAACGGGGCTTCGCGTATCAAAGCTCGGGCTTGGCGGCGCTCCGCTGGCGGGCGTTTTCGGCCCCGCCGATGAGCGCGAAGTCGAGAAGATGATCCATGAAGCGATCGACGGCGGCATCAATTTTATCGATACGGCTCCCCGTTACAATAGAGGCGAATCGGAGCGGCGGATCGGGCAAGCGCTGCGAGACGGGAAACGGAACGGGGTCGTTCTGGCTTCGAAAGCGGTCGGCCCGGACGAGTCGTTCGGTTATGCGGATACGATCCGGTCCGTCGAGCAAAGTCTGGAGCGGCTGCAGACCGACTGGATCGATTTGCTGCAAATTCACGATGCCGAGCAGGCGCCTTATGAGACGCTTGTGAACGAGACGCTTCCGGCGCTCGAGAAGCTGCGGGACGACGGGAAGATCCGGTATATCGGCGTCTCGACGAGAATACTGCCGCTTCTGATGCGCTTTGTCAGGCTGAACCGGTTCGACAGCATCCAATTTTATGCGCGGTATATGCTGATCGACCATACGGCCAAGGACGAGCTGCTTCCGCTCACAGCGGAGAACGGGATCGGGGTCGTCAACGGCAGCGTGCTGGGACTCGGCTTGCTTGCGGACACGCCGGCGCCGTTCCTGAGGAGCGACATCGTGACGGAGGCGGCGCAGCGCATCGAGCAGCTGCGGTTTTTGCGAACGAAGGAGCCGCACGGGCTCGTCGAGCCGGCGATGCGCTTCAGTCTATCGCAGCCGGCCATTCATGTTACGCTGACCGGCGCCGCCACTTGCGAGGTGCTGCGGACGAACATGGCGTATTGCGACGGGCGGGGGCTGGCGCCTGACGAGCTTAGCCGGGTATATGCCCTGTTTCAGGGCAAGAGCCTGTTTCCGGCGGAATAGGGGGAAGCGATATGAACGCACAAGAAAGCGGACTTCCGCGGATCGAAGCGGGGGAACGGATGGTTCCGCCGGCATGGGCGCTGCAGGAGCAGTGGCTGCTGCAAACGCTGAATCAGGCGGCGAAGGAGTTCGTGGAGCGCTACACGCAGCCGGACGGAAGCCTGATCTGGCAGAAGGAATGGCCGGGGATGGACGGCTCGGACGACCCGTACGAAGGGTTTATGAACCTGGCGCTGCTTTACGTGCTCGGGGGAAGCCGGGAGCTGCACGATGCGTCGCGCAAAATATGGGAAGCGATTACGTGGCAATGGACGGAGTATGGGCAAATTCACCGCGAATTCGATGCCTATTACGATTGGATGCATCATGGCGAAGGATATTTATTTTTGTATTTTCTCGGGCTTGCGGGCCCGGCTACATTGAAGGACAGGCAGCGCTCGGTTCGTTTCGCCCGCATGTATACGGGCGACGACCCGGACGCCCCGAACTACGACAAAACGTTGCGGCTGATCCGCTCGCCTCTGAACGGCAGCAAAGGGCCGCGCTTCCAAGCTACTGCGGAGGATTGGAGCACCCATCGCGGCATCCTAGATCATTATCCGGCACCATATGAAGACATTCCCGGCGTCGATTATTCCAAGGGCAAATGCCGCTGGTCGGACGACGATGTATACCGGCGGCTGATCGCGATGATGAACGAGAGGATGAACCGCGGGGACGTCCCTTTGAATTTGAACGCCAGCGGATTGGTCGCGCATGCCTACATGCATACGGGAGATGAAGCGTTCCGCGAATGGGTGACCGATTATCTGGCAGCCTGGGAAGAGAGAACCGGCCGCAACGGAGGAATCATCCCGGATAATGTCGGCCTGTCCGGCGAGATCGGCGAATATAATGACGGCAAATGGTGGGGCGGGTACTACGGCTGGAGATGGCCGCACGGCTTCATGACGATCATCGAGCCGCTTACGAACGCATGCATGAACGCCGTGCTGCTCACGGGGGACATGAGCCGGCTGGCGCTCGCCCGTTCCCAGCTCGACGCGAACTGGGCGCTGCGCCGAGACGAGAACGGCCGGGCACTCGTTCCGAACAAGCACGGGGATAACGGCTGGAGCGATTGGCGGAAGCCGCTGCCGAAGTATCCGATCTATCTGTGGACGATGTCGATGGCCGAAGAAGATTTGCAGCGGATCGAGCGGATTCCGAAGGATCACGATTGGAATGAAATCATCGTGCCGGTCGTATCGGGGCGAGACAGCCGGACGGGCCGGGAGACGAAGCACTATATCGGCAATACGGAGCCGTGGTTCCAGTATATTCGCGGCTGCAATCCGGACTATCCGGAGGCCGTCCTGTCCGCCAATATGGAGCTCGTCGGCCGGCAGCTGGAACGGATGCGCTCGGAGCAGGGCGATCCGCGCGGCTGGAGCAGCGGCTTTCACGACGGAAACTACTCCAGCATTCATATTTGGCAGGAGATGTGCCCGCTTTACTTCGAGTCGCTCGTACAGCTGACGCTGGGCGGCCCGATGCATATCTCGCACGGCGGCCTGCAGCATGCGCGGGTGCGCTATTTCGACGCCTCGGAGCGGCGGCCGGGACTTCCGCAGGGCGTATCCGCGCTGGTAGAGGCGCTTGCGCCGGACAGCGTGACGCTGCAGCTCTGCAACACCAGCCTGTTTGACGCACGCGAGGTCGTCATTCAGGCTGGAACGTTCGGCGAGCACCGGTTCATCGGCGCGCAGCGGCTCGACGCAGGCGGCCTTCCGCAAGGCCCGTACGCCGAGGTTCAAGGCAAGTGGCTGGCGGTCGGCCTGAAGCCCGGAGCGGGCATAAGGCTCAAGCTCGGCATGGAGCGGTATGCGAATTCGCCGAGCTATGACATGCCGTGGCCGAACCCGTATTCCGGCAATCCGCTGCTGAGCGGCCGGAGCGGGCAAGAGGACGAAACGCCATGTACATAGACAGCCACGTGCATTTCTGGAAGCCGGCGCGCGGCGATTACGGCTGGCTGAAGCCAGAAAACGCGCTGCTCTGCCAGGATTATATGCCGGAGCGGCTGCTTCCGGCGCTTCGAACGTTCGGCGTCGAGGGGCTTATCGCCGTACAGGCCGCGCCTACGGCCGAGGAAGCGGCTTTCCTGCTGGAGCTGTCGCAGAGCTGGCCGGTCATCTCCGGCGTAAGCGGCGGGCTCGATCCGTTCGCGGAGCGGTTCCAGGAGCAGCTCGCGCAGCTGCGGTCGAACCCCCGTTTCATCGGGGTCAGGATCAATGGCAGCGCGTTTCGCTCCGATCTGCCCGCCGCCGACCGAAGCAAGCTGCGGGCAGCGCTAGACAGCTTGCGGCAGGCCGGGTTGACGCTGGACCTGCTCGTCCGGCAGGAGGAATTATACGGCGTCGCGTCGTACCTGGAGGAGGTGCCGGCATTGAAAGCGATCGTCAACCATCTGGGCTGCCCAGCTGTACGGACGCGGCAGACGGAGCCGTGGCGAAGCGGTATGGAACGGCTGGCCCGGCTCCCGGAAACGGCGGTCAAGCTGTCCGGCATGATCACGATGGCCGGTGGTCCCCATTCGGAGCTGCTTCGGCCGTACGTCGAGCAGCTGGTCCGGTTGTTCGGCTGCGATCGGCTGCTATTCGGCAGCGACTGGCCGGTCGCTCTGCAGGCGGGGGGTTACGGAGATGTCGTCGAATTGTTTGAGGAGCTGCTTCCTGACGAACTCTCTCAGGAGGAGAAAGGGGAAATTCGCGCGGGCAATGCCCGGCGATTTTATCGGATCGAACCATGAAAAGACGGATGTACAGAGCTCAACTGAAGGAAAGAACAAAGGAGAAATTCGTCCTGGCTTTGGAGGAATCCCTCTCCGAGTGGCGGCAGGAGCTCCAGCGGCAAGGGATGCTCGCCGGTTCCCTATTCGAGAAGGGGGACAGCTTGTTTCTTTATTTTGAAACGGCAGGCGAAAGCTTCAAGTGGGAATGGCCGGCAGCTTGCCGGGCGATGTTGGAGACGTGGCCCGGGGGAAGCGACGGCACAAGCCGCTTGGTCGTCCCGATGCTCGATATTTATCACGACGGGGAGGGAGAATCGCCGGAAGCCCGCTGCGAAGACCGGGAACGGATCGGCTCGCTGGCGCGTCTGAAGCCGGAGATGTACGGCAGCTACATCTTCTATCATTACGCGAAACAAGAGGAGACGCCGAACAGCTTCAATCCGACCTATATGATCGGAGCGCATGAGGAGGTGATCTTCTCCTATCACGAACGGCCGGTATCGGCGAGCGCGAGCGGAGTGACGCGAAGAACATGGCCGGCGCCCATCACACCCGATAACTGGCATGACTTGATGCGGCCGCATTTCATCCCCTGGACGGACGGAGAGCAAGGAGCCGAACTGTGGGTAAAAATGAATGCGCTTTTGACTCTTTGAATACAAAAACCGGCCAACCTTCAGAAGGATTGGCCGGTTTTTTCGCTTATATTACAACGGTAAACGGGCTGCTTACGAAGTCGCTTTCTTCAGAAGCGTTTATCCTCGTTACATCGATTCCGGTTCCTCCCGGCTTGCCTCCGCGATCCGGTCCGCCGACTGCAGCAGCCGGTATTGCCCCGGCGTATGCCCCGTGCGCGATTTGAACAGCTTGTTGAAGTAGCTGACGTTGGAATAACCGATCTCGCGGCAAATGTCCTCCAGCGAATATTTCGGCTGCCGCAGCAGCTCGCAGGCCCTTTTGATCCGAAGATGAATCAAATGGTCGTTGATCGTCGTGCCCGTCGCTTCCTTGAAGATGCGGCTCAAGAAGGACGTGCTGCGCTGCACGTGCTCGGCGACCGTTTCGATCGTAATGTTGTTGTTATAGTTTTTGTCCATAAACTCGGTTGCGAGCTGCAGCGTAACGTCGTTCAGCTTCAGCCGCTTCTCCCGGTTGTGCTCGATAATTTGGGCGCACATCTCCAGCAAACGCGTCTCCATATCGCGAAGCGTCTGAATGCCGGACAGTACGAACGGCCGGTCGCCGAACACGATGGTCATATCGCCCCCGGTTTGAACAAGCGTTTTCACGATCTCCCCGCTTAGCTGAAAGAAGAGCTGCTGAACGTTTGCTTTCCCCAGCTTGCGTGCGGTCACCTCCTGCGTGATCCGGCCGATGATCGCCGCGCATTCCTCCTCGTTCAGCTGCAGCAGCGCTTGAAGCAGCTTCGTCTCCAGCTCGTACGGATAAAAGTAGGTCTGCTCATCCTGTTTCCAGCTGCTGACGATCGCATAGGGCACGATTTCGCCCTTGCCGACATACATTTTGAGGCTGAGCGCCTCAATCGACTCCTCATAGGCCGACTGGACCGACTGCACGCCGGAGCTGATGCGGCTGATGCCGATCGTCGCGGTTATCCCGTAACGGCTCTCCATATGCAGCTGAAGCTTTCTTGCAAGCTCGGCCGGGAGCTCGTCTTGTCCGGACGGCACGGCATGGATGATGACGATCCGTTCGTCGTCTCTGGCGAAAATTTCGCCTTCGATTTCGGCTCCGAACTCTTCGATCAAGCCATATTGAAACAGGTGAAAACGAAGCTTGCCGGTCGAGTCGTTAAGCAGCGCCTGCTCTTCCAGCTCCTCTAACTCTACGGTAAGGATGGCAAACCGCGCAAAATCCAGCTTCAGTCCGAGAAGCTCCGATGCATCCTTCTCTTGCTCTCCGCTCTGCGGGGAAACCGCCCGCCCCTTGATGAGGTCGCTCAAATATTTTTCCTTGATCGCCGAACGGTTTGCTCCAAGCAGCGTTTCCATCCGCTCTTTCTCGCTCAGAATGGCTTCCCGGCTATGCCGGAGCCGTTCGAAGGATTGCCGGATGAAGCTTGCTTCGTCCGCGGCCGGCGGGGAGGCGGATTCCGGGCCGGCGCCTTCGCCGGGGGAAGGGACGGATGCCGCGTTGGAGCCGCTGATATAAGCAAGGACGCCTTTAAGCGGGCGGTACAGCCTCTGCGATATATAAAACGACAAGAGGACGGCGGCCGTGACGTAAAGTCCGGAAACGGCTATCACAAGCATTTTAATGCGGTTAAGGCCCTGAAGCAGGACGGAGCGCTCGGTTAAATTGACGAATTTCCATCCGGTCAAATCGGAAGTCGTATAAGTTACGATCCATCGGCTATCGTCTTCATACGATCCGTTGCCGGGCGAAGACAACGCTTCCGTATCAAGCTGGGAGATCAGCGCCGCCGCTTCGTCGGTTT
Source organism: Paenibacillus contaminans (assembly GCF_003285015.1). GTDB lineage: Bacteria > Bacillota > Bacilli > Paenibacillales > NBRC-103111 > Paenibacillus_V > Paenibacillus_V contaminans. The sequence continues at coordinate 98,880 of NZ_QMFB01000009.1, forward strand.
CGCTGTAGAGCAGCTCGCCTAACGGTCCGAGGACAAGCGTCGTTCCCTTCTTGTTGCGGTAATGGCCGAGATAGTCTTTAAAAAGCGCGTCGAGCTTCAAATTGATGAGAATGGCGCCTTCGACCGGGCCGATGAGCGGCATTTTCTGCATTAAACTGGTGGCAAGCTTGCCCTGAGCAGTACCGCTCGAACGATCGGTGAGCCATACCGTCCGGCTCCCGGTTTCTTGGCTCATCTCCGGCAGCCACGAACGGTCGGAGAACGAAGACAAGGATGACGTTTTCATATCGGGACGGGAGGTTAGAACGAGATCGAGCTTGCCGTAGGCGAGATAGATGGAGTCGATGTACGGACTCAGCTTTTGCTGCTCCTCCAGAACCCTGGACAAATCGATCAGCGAGGCGACGCTCAGTTTGTCGTTAATTGTGTGGTAAAGGTAAGACTGGGTCATCATCATGCTCGAGGCGATATTTTTCATGGCGTGCAGTTCTTTATGAATCAGCTCCCGCTGCTGCTCCAAAATCGATTTGTTGTATTCGATCGAGTTCTGAATGTTCGTATCGGCGGAAATCATGTACGTGATCGAGGATATGAGGATGACGGTGACAATGACGATTGCCGTCATGGAGAGCAATAGCTTGACGAATAACGAGCGGTTTCGAATCAACTGGCGACCGGACATCCTGACCCTCCTTCGAGTTTGATAGCGTTTACAAGGTTGTGCGGATACCAGACACGGCACCACGCAAATTATAGCATAGATTGAAGGGGCGGAAAGGCGGGACGCGAAAAACATACGAAAAATCGGATAACATAATAGCCATAAATCCGCGCCAAAAGGGAAAAACATAACGAAAATCGAATGAAATCATTGTGAAATCGCTTGCAGCAGGATAACGTAAATGATGTAATCGTTCCCAATCCCGGCCGGGTCAGCATATCGGGGAACGTCTTTCAATCAAGCCAAGCAGGGGGAGATTGCGTTGCCTAATAAAATGAAGACCGTAGGCGTTGCCGTCCTGGCTGCCAGTATGGCGGCAGGCGTATTAAGCGGATGTTCCGCAGAGAAGAAGAACAGTTCCGAAACGAGCCAGCCGAGCGGTTCCGCCCAGCCGGCCAAACCGATCGAAATTACGTGGGGGGTTCACTTTCAGGCGGCGGCTGTCGTTGCCGATACGCAAGTGCAGAAGTGGCTGGAGCAAAAATTCAATGTCAAAATCAAACCGGTCAAGGTGACCGACGCCAGCATCGCATCCGGCGAAATACCGGACCTGTTCATGCTCGGCGATCCCTCTAACGTATCCGCTTACCAGGCTCAAGGGGTGCTCATGAGTATCGACCCGAACATGGTAAAGGAGAAGATGCCGGAATATTATAAGGACGTCGAGCAGGCTAAGGCGTTGTTCCAGACGGTTACGTTCGGCGACAAGCTGTGGGCGGTTCCGATGTTCATCGATTTGAAGCCTTACGATCTCACGATGCTGTGGCGCAAGGATTGGCTCGACAAGGCCGGCATTGCGAAGCTTCCGGAGACGCTCGACGAGTTCGAGAAAGCCGTTTACGCCTTCGCCAAGAACGATCCGGACGGAAACGGCAAAAACGACACGTACGGCTTGACCGGTACGGCGACGTCGACCTGGTCTTCCGGCTTTTATTCGATATTCGGCGCATTCGGCGTCGAGCCCACCATGTGGCAGGAGAAGAACGGACAAATCGTCAACGGGTCCGTCATGCCGGAGGCGAAGGACGCTCTCGCGAAGCTGCGCCAATGGTATTCCGACGGCGTCATCGATCCCGAGTTTATTACCGATACGCAGGATTCGTACCGCAAAAAGCTCTATAACGGCCGGATCGGCGTCATTGAGGAGCAGATCGGCAAAGCCGCGCTTGCCGACGGGGCGACGATCGTCGCCATGAAGGACATCAACCCTAACGCCAAGCTCGAGCTCGGCAAAAATCCGAAAGGCCCCGGCGGCAGCGGGAGCTGGGATTGGGGAATCAAGAGCAATTATGTCGTGTTCGGCAGCAAGGTGAAGGACGACCCCGCGAAGATGAACAAAATTTTCGAAATTTTGCGGGCGGAGAGCAGCGACGAAGAGACGATCAATATGACGAGCATGGGCGTGAAAGGGACGCATTGGGACTTTGCGGTCAGCGGAGCGTCCTCAGGCGCGACCAAGTTTCTGACCGGCTTCGAGAAGCAGGAGCAGCGCGATGCGATCGGCGCACGCTTGTTCTCGATGGGTAATATTACGACGCGCAGCTACCGCGACAAATATTCGAATCCGAAGCTGAACGAAGCCGTTCGCACGTACTCGTCCGCACCGAACTGGACCGATGCGCTGCTGTTCGCGGCGCTGCCGTCGGACGGCAAATATAAGAAGGATTTAACGGCGCTAACGCAAAGGTATTTCGCCCAATTCATCAGCGGGGAAATTCCGCTCAGCGATTTCGATAAATATGTGACGGAATGGAAAGCGAAAGGCGGAGACGAGCTGACTAAAGAAGCGAACGAGATGTATCAGAAGCAGTTTAAAAAATAATCGGCTTGCGAAGCGATTCCACGCTCCCGGGGCAGAGGCGGCCTGCCTCTGCCCGAGAGGGGGCGGATCGAATCCGGCTTGAGGATGTGCGGAGTGGAATGAAGACTATCATGAGGCATCGGGAGCTGTTTGCGCTCTATTTGTTTGCGTTTGCCTTTTTCCTTGTGTTTAAGTACGGCCCGATCTACGGGGTGATGATCGCCTTCAAAGATTTTCGCATTGCCGACGGCATCTGGGGAAGTCCGTGGGTCGGATTGAAGCATTTTGAAACCTTGTTTCAAACAGCCGATTTTTACCGTTTACTGAAAAATACGCTGCTGCTGAACCTGTATTTGCTGCTGTTCGCCTTCCCGGCCCCGATCCTGCTTGCGCTGCTGCTGAACGAGGTCCGGTCCCGCTTTTTTCAGCGCTTTATCCAAACGACGATGTATTTGCCGCATTTTGTCTCGTGGGTCATTATGTCGGGTCTCGTCATCTACTTCCTGTCGCCGACGACGGGCGTCGTGGCCGAAATCGTCGGGTGGTTCGGAGGAAAGCCGGTTTTTTATATGGGGCAGAAGGAGTATTTTCGCTCGATCGTCGTCGGTTCGGCCATTCTGAAGGATATCGGGTGGGGGTCGATCATCTATTTCGCCGCGCTGTCGGGCATTCACCCGGAGCTTCACGAGTCGGCGAAAATCGACGGAGCGAACCGCTGGCAGCGCATCGTTCACATCAATATCCCGTCGATTATGCCGACGGTTGCGATTATGTTCATTCTCAGCCTCGGCGGCTTTTTGAGCGCAAATTTCGAACAGATCATCAACTTGCTCAATCCCGTCACCTACGAAACCGGAGATGTGATCGACACTTACGTGTACCGCGTCGGTCTTCAGCAATTCCAGTACAGCTATACCGCTGCGATCGGCTTGTTCAAATCGCTGGTAGGGCTGCTGCTGATCCTGGGAGCGAACTTTACGGTACGGAGGCTGAGCCGCGGGGAGAGCGGTTTATGGTAGGAGGATTCGCAGCATGAGAACCGGAAATTGGCAGGATAAGCTGACAGTCAGCTTGATTTATATTGTACTGGGCGTACTCGCGATTATTGTCGTCTACCCGTTCATCCACGTATTTTCGGTATCGCTTAGCGGCAGGGGGGAGGCGCTGCGCAACGGTTTCCATTGGATTCCGAGGCAGCCTACCTTCGTTCCTTATCGGGAGCTGCTGACCTATCCGTTTATATGGACGGGGTACGGGAATACGCTGTTTCGCATGGTTGTCGGGACGCTTTTGACGCTGATCGTCACCATATGCGCCGCCTACCCGCTGTCCCGCAGGGAGTTTCCATGGAAGCGGGTGCTCGTGATGCTGCTGCTGTTTACGATGATATTCGACGGAGGGATCGTGCCGAATTATCTCCTCATGAAGGAGCTGCATCTGCTCAATACGCGCTGGGTATACGTGCTGCCGCAGGCGGCTAACGCGTTTCAGGTGCTGGTCATGATCTCGTTCTTCCGTTCGGTGCCGGACGCGCTGATCGAGGCGGCCCGGATCGACGGCGCGCGCGATCTGCGCATCCTCACCCGGATTATACTGCCGCTGTCGATGCCTGTATTGGTAACGATCGGCCTCTGGTCGCTCGTTTATCACATCAACGCCTTTATGGACAACTTGCTTTACGTGACCGATCAAACGAAATTCGTCCTTCAGCAGATCGTCCGCCAAATTCTCATCGAGAATCGGCTCGATCCGTTTACGACGGCCGTGAACGAAGTGCCGCCCGCGCCGGAAAGTTTGAAGATGGCGGCGGTGATCGTTTCCGCGTTTCCGGTGCTGGTGCTGTATCCGTTCCTGCTCCGGTATTTTGAGAAAGGCACGATGATCGGCTCGGTGAAAGGGTAGGCGGGTCCGGTCTGCTGGGCATTGTGATAGTTTCCTATGGCCGAAGAAAGTAGCATTCAAAAATGATGAGGCGAAGCGATTGCCGCCATTACGGCGAAATCGCTTCGTTTTTTTGGTCGATGCACCTTTATGAAAGCAACAACTTTGAATACATATTCGCAAATTTCAATCTGTCGGATAGACTCATAAGCGCACGGTCGACGCATAACGTAAAGATTTCATGCGCGATATCAAGTGTTTGCTTCCATAACTGTGTCTTCAACAAGCCATAGTTCTGAGCTTGATTGGCTGCTAACTGGAAAACCTCCAGTTATTTATGGGGAAAATCGCAATTTCGGAGAAATAACTAGAAAAACTCCAGTTAAAAATCGACGATTGGCCCATTATAAGGGTTTTCTCTTGAACTAACTGGAGGAAATCCAGCTAATTTCTAAAAATAGTCGAAAAGTGCTTAAATAACTGGAGGAAATCCAGTTAGTTCCTAAACATGGTGGAAAGGCGCTTAACTAACTGGACGAAATCCAGTTAGTTTCTAAAAACGGTATAACATTACTTAAATAGTTTTAGAAAAGAGACTATCGATTAAATGCGGACGATTTTTGAAGCCACCCCTCAAAGCCTCTCAGATCGATAAGTATTGTATAGTAAACCCCAAATTCCGAGAAGTAAATCGCTCTAAACAGCTAAATTCGGCGGGTTAAGCGGGGCGTAGAATGTATCCTGAATGATTCGACAGCCTTGAAAGTCCAATTAATTCCTAAAACAGCAGAAAAACGCTCAATAACCGTAGGAATGCAGTTAGCCCCCCAACTTCTCCGTCGTGTTGATCCGTGCGAGACAATCATCCCCTCCTCAGCCGCATACGGTTTCACTCCTCTGTTTGAGCAAGTAACATTCGCATTGAAGAAAACATAGAATCGTACAAAAGAAAGTGGTTTTGTATATCGCCATTTTCCCTTCCGGCGTCTTACACTAAAGATAGTTAAAAAAGCAAGCAGGAGGGGATAAACATGGCAGCACCGATGAAAGTGATCGACTGCGACGTGCATAACATGCTAAGGAGCAGCGCGGATTTGGTTCCCTATTTGAAGGAGCCCTGGAAAAGCATGATCGCCAGCTTCGGCGTGCATATGCCCGGCACGTATTCGTCGCCGATCGGGGTAATGCGCAAGGATGCGGTACCTCCGGGAGGCGGTATCGCCGCATCCGACCCGGACTATCTTGTCGAGCAGCTGGTCAAGCCGTACAACATGGAATACGCCATTCTGACCGGGGGGCTGTATGCGGTCAACGTGCATCCGGATCCCGACTACGCGGCCGCCGTCGCTTCAGCGTACAACGATTATTTGATCGCGGAATGGCTGCCGCGCCACCCGAGCTTCAAGGGGGCGATGATCGTGCCGGTCCAGGACCCGCAGCAAGCGGTTCGCGAAATCGACCGTATCGGACCGCACCCGGATATTGTGGAAATCATGCTGGCCAGCGCCTCGCCGATTCCTTACGGCAACCGCTTCTACCATCCGATCTACGAAGCGGCCGAGCGGCACGGATTGCCCATAGGCATCCATCCGGGGTCGGAAGGGGGCGGTATTTCCGCTCCCCCTACGGCCGCAGGCTATCCGACCAACTACCTGCAGTGGCATACGTCGCTGTCGCAAAATTTTATGGCGCATCTGATCAGCTTGGTCTGCGAGGGCGTCTTCGAGAAATTTCCGCGTCTTCGTTTCGTGCTCGTGGAGGGTGGCGTCGCCTGGCTGCCGCACTTGATGTGGCGCTTGGACAAAAACTACAAAGCGCTGCGCTGGACGGTGCCCTGGCTGAAAAAAATGCCGAGCGAATATATTCGTGAAAATTGCTTCCTTACGACACAGCCGATTGAGGAGCCCGAGGATTTCGAGCAGCTGAAGCAAATATTCGATATGATCGACGCCGAACGCATGCTGCTCTTCTCCAGCGACTACCCGCACTGGGATTTCGACGATCCGACGCATATTTTGCGGCGGCTGCCGGAGGAATCGCGGCGGCGCATTTTTTATCAAAATGCGAAGGAATTGTACAATTTGTAAGGAGCGCTGCTCGAAATGAATGATATAGAATCGTCCAAACGGAAAAAGCGTTGTCGACAGCAACCTATGCGTTGATTGACTAGCCGCTATCCCAATACGCGCTTCTTCCGGCGCGCGTTGCGGCATTGCATGGCGGTGTCGTTATGCCGCATACGGGTACATGGGCAATTGAGCATAATCGAGGTAAAGGAGGGCGAGCCATGCATCCGCATGCCTTGACCATTATCAATCATCCCGCGCTCGTTTCCTTCTGGGATTTCCAGGAGGAGGCGGGAGCGGACCGGGTAGCGAAAGGGCCTCATCCGTACAGGCTGAAGGAAATGGCCGGACGGATCGAGCGTATTCAGGGCGGTCCGTTCGGACCGTATGCGGCCCAGGTGGCCTTCGGCCAATGGTGGAATTTGCCGCGTGCGCAATGTCCGGAGCTCGACTTTCACGGCAGCGAGGCGGAGCTCACGATGATCGTTTGGGTGAAGCGGGAGGGCCGCGAGAATAGCGGCTGCCAGGCGGTTGCGGGCATTTGGAACGAAACGGAAAGCAAACGCCAATACTGCATGTTCCTCGACCTGCGTATTTGGGAAAGCGCGGACCAGGTTTGCGGCCACGTATCCTCCGTCGGGGGGCCGACGCCTGGGTACAAGTACTGCATGACGACGGCGATCGGCTCGACGCCAGTGCCGAAGGAAGAATGGGTCGCGCTCGCCTTCACTTACGACGGCTTGTACGCCAAGGTGTATGTGAACGGCCGGCTGGATAAGAGGGGTTCGTATAACCCGTATCCATACGACGCAGGCTTGTACGACGGTGGCCCGGAAGGAGCCGACTTCACCGTCGCCGCCGTGCACCGGGCAGGGGAAATGGGCAACTTTTACGCCGGGGCGATAGGCGGTTTGGCGGTCTTCCGCGAGGCGCTAAGCGGCGAGGAAATCGCGGCGTTGTCCGCTAGCGGGAGCGTCAACGGCATCGACGGATAAGCATGCGCATATCGCGAAGCAACGCCGGCGTCGTCGACGGGCTGTCATGGGCGCTTCTCCCGGAGCATCGCCACCATCGCCAACCCGGCCATTAAGCTTTCCTCGCGAAGCACAGCCGCGTCCGTCGCCGAGCCGTCAAGGACGCTCCTCGTGCGCTCGCCGTCAACGTATAATCATGCCCTTCTCGCGGAGCATCGTCGACGGCGGGTAGCCCATCAGCTTTTTGAATATGCGGTTGAAGTACGCCTGGTCGCTGTACCCGAGATAGTCCGACGCTTCGCCGATCGTCATCCGCGTCGTGAGGATCAACTCGCGGGCGGTCTGCACCCGCAGATGATGCATATAAGAGATCGGGGTCAGGCCGGTCACTTCTTTATAGGTTTGGGTAATGTAGTTGGGCGACCGGTCGAGCTTGTCGGCCAACTCGTCCAAACGAACCGGTTCGCGGTAATGGTCGATGATATATTCCTGAACTTCTTTGACAAGCCGCAGCTTGGCGGAGGAGAAACGCTCCATTTCGCTCTCCCGTGCCATGTGGCCGAACAGCTCGATGACGATGCCTTGGCAGATCGTCTGAAAATGCGGCATATGGCCGAACCAATGCTGCGACAGGATGGCGAACCGCTGCCGCAAATAATCGAGGCTGCGCGTCCTCACCTTGTGCAGAACATTGGGATCGGGGAGCGGAAACTGCTCCGGCCGGTCGATACGGAAATGCGCGGAATATTTCTGGTGCGGGCCGTGCGGGTCATTGACGCCGGAACGCAGCATGCCGTACGGGATGAAGAGCATGTCGCCCTTTTCCAGCGGCACCGCGTCGCCGTTCAGGTAATAAGTCAATTTGCCGCGTATGACCAGAAGCAAAATATCGGTTTCGGTAGGCGCTTCATTTTTGTGCCAGTTCGGGTGCATGTCGTCGAATACGACCGAATGCAGATTCAGCATGATGCGCAGCTCCATTTACATTTTTGGTTAGTATTATACATGATTATAACATGAAGGAGCGGGAGGGATGTACGGTGGCGCTGTATCCGGTTGCGGCCGTTGAGGAATTGCCGGCGGGATCGTCCAAAGTGTTCGAAGTGCAAGGACGTTCGATCGGCGTATATAACGTCAAGGGCGAGTATTACGCCGTTCATAATTATTGTCCTCATCAGGGGGCGGAGCTTTGCAAAGGTCCGGTTTGCGGGACGACGCTGGAATCCCGGGTGTATGAATTCAATTACGGGCGCGATCAGGAAATTTTGCGGTGTCCGTGGCACGGCTGGGAATTCGATCTGAAGACGGGCAAGTCGCTGTTCAGCGAACGCGTGCGGGTGCGCAAATATTCGGTGTTGGTTGTCGATAATCAAGTCTGCATCGAGCTGGGATCATGAGGAGGGCGACAAGATGACGGATACAAAAGAAGAAGCTTTACGGGTGATCGATTGCGACGTGCACAATCAATTCCACAGCGGCGACGATCTGTTCCCTTATTTGGATCAGACCTGGAAGAGCCAAGCGGCGCTGCGCGGAGGCGGTTTGCCGTATATTACTCCGATCGGCAACAAACGCAAGGATGCGAATCCGCCGAGCGGCCTGCCTGTCGGCTCGGATCCGGATTACATGCTTAAGCACCTGGTCGAGCCTTACGGCATGGACTACGCCCTGCTGTGCTCCGACTCGATTATCGGCGTATCGGCCTTCGCCGATGCGGATTATGCGGCGGCGGTTTGCCGGGCGTACAACGACTACCTGATTGCGGAATGGCTGCCCAAAAGCCCGAAATTCAAAGGCTTTATGTGCATCGCCACGCAGGATCCGCAGCAAGCCGTACGGGAGATCGACCGGATCGGTCCGCATCCCGACATCGTCGGCGTCTCCGTTATCGGCGGCTCCAGGGCGCCTTACGGCCAGCGCATGTTTCATCCGATCTACGAGGCGTGCGAGCGGCATGGACTGCCTCTGGTCATTCACCCCGGCGCGGAAGGCTCGGGCATTTTCAATCCGCCGACCGCAGTAGGCTATGTCTCCAATTATTTGGAATGGCATACGTGCCTCCCGCAAACGTATATGGCGCATTTAGTCAGCCTCGTGTGCGAAGGGGTATTCGAGAAATATCCCGGGTTCAAGGTCGTGCTTAGCGAAGGCGGCGTCGGCTGGCTTCCACCGCTTCTGTGGCGGCTGGACAAAAATTTCAAGGCGCTGCGCATGTCCGTCCCGTGGCTGAAGCGGCTGCCGAGCGAATACGTGCGGGATCATATTTATTTGACGACGCAGCCGATCGAGGAGCCGGACGATCCGAAGCATTTGATGTCGATATTCGAGATGTTCGACGCCGAAAATATGCTGCTGTTTTCCAGCGATTATCCGCATTGGGACTTTGACGATCCGTTCAAAATATTGACGCGTCTGCCGATTGATAAAAAACGTAAAATTTTCAGCGAAAACGCAAGAAAATTGTTCAAGCTTCCGTAACCCGGAAGCTTGTCTGCGTTCCGCGAATACTATAGGCAAGAATTCTTATTGGCAAGGAGGTTTTATGAAAAATACGCTGCGCCGGCACTCCATTCAGTTCAAGCTTACGTTGACCTTTCTGTTTATTTTGCTTCCGCTCGTCGGAGTGAGCCTCTTCTCGAATTATTATTCGCAGCGCATGGTGTACGATCAGACGACCGAGAGGACGCGGGGGGCGCTGCTGACGACGCTCGAGTACGTCGATCAGCTGACCAAAAACATGGATCAGCAAACGCTGCTGATCGGCTCCAATCCGGCGTTGGTCGACGTTTGGCGGAACATTCGGGATCCGCTCAGCCGCGATCTTCTGTTCGATATTTATACCGTCCAGCGGCAACTGTCGGCGCTGACCAATGTGAACGGGGCGGTTAAAGAAGCGTTCATTGTGCATGGGGCGAGCGGCAACGGCGTTTCGACGCTAAGCGGCGGCATCAAATGGCCGAACGTGCAGGAGGAGTCGTGGTTCCGTCAAACGATCGACGCGGGAGGCGGACTCGTCGTGTACGTGCCGACGCCCGCGAACGAAGGCGACTCGCAATATTTGAACGAAAACGATATTTATTATGCCCGGCTGCTTGACGTCTTCGGCAACAATGACGAACCGAATGCAATGATCCTTGTGGTGGATAAGTCGTCGCTCCGCAAAATCGTGCAGCATCTGCAGACGTCGCCCAATACCGACATTTCCCTTTACTATAACGGCGACTTCGTCCTGAAGAGCAATCCGGATTTCGAGCGGAGCGACGAGATGATTTCGATCAAGGCGGAGAGCGGCTCCTGGTCGATCGCCATGGAGCAGCCGAAGGCGGAGCTGTTCCATCAGCCGCGCAAGCTGCAGAAGCTGACCTCTTGGATCATCGCCGTCAGCGCGCTGCTCGCCGTCTGGATCGCTTCGCTCGTCTACGTCAGCATCGCCCGGCCGCTGCACCAAATGCTGCGTGCGATCAACCAGTTCAGCGGAGGCAATCTGAACGCGCAGATCGGCCATCGCCGCAAGGACGAATTCGGCTACCTGATGAATGCGTTCAACCGGATGGCGGATGCGCAGCGCAAGCTGATCGAGGACGACTACGAAAAGGAGCTGCGGCTGGCGCGCTCGGAATTCAGCCTGCTGCAGTCGCAGATCAACCCGCATTTTCTGTACAACACGCTCGATTCGATCTATTCGGTGGCGACCAAAAACCGGATCGGCGAAATCAGCGAGATGGTGATCAACCTGGCGCAGTTTTTTCGGGTCAGCTTGGGCAAGGGGCGCGAGTCGTTCACCCTCGAGGAGACGGTGCAGCATCTGATGTACTACATTCGGGTGCAGCAGATCCGCACGGATCATTTTGCGGTAGATATCGAGCTGGAGGAGGATACGAAGCAAATTCCATTGCTGAAGCTTATCTTACAACCCATCGTCGAGAATGCGATCGTACACGGGCTCGGCAAAAGCCTTTATGGCGGCGACTTAAGCATCCGCTCTTGGCTCGAAGCCGGCAGGCTGCATCTCGAGGTCGAGGATACGGGGATCGGAATGGAGGAGTCCGTTCTGGGAGAGCTCCGGGAGGAATTGGAAGGCATTACGAGCAAGTCGTATCGCATCTCCCAGGAGAAGCCGTTCAGCCGATTTTTCGGTTTAAAAAATGTAAAAGCGCGTATCAAGCTATATTACGGAGACGAAGCGGATCTGCGGGTGGACAGCAGCTATGGGGAGGGCACCCGGGTAACGATGATTTTGCCGCTGCGAAAGGAAGGGAAAGCATGAAGCTGCTTATTGTGGAGGACGAGCATCATGTACGGGAACGGTTAGCCGAAGGGATCGAATGGAATGCCGCGCAGATCGAGCTTGTAGATGCCGTGGCCAGCGGCAGGGAGGCGGTGACCATCCTGCAAAAGGAGCATGTGGATATCATCGTCACCGACATCCAGATGCCGGACATGAACGGGCTGGAGCTGGCCGGAAAAGTGAAGGAGGAGTTTCCCAGAATCAAGGTGATCGTGCTGACGGGGTACGACGACTTCGAATACGCGCGGGAAAGCATCGAGTGCGGCGTGTTTAATTATTTGGTGAAACCGGTTGCGAACGAACGGCTGCTTGAGGTTGTCATGGAGGCGAAGACGCTTCGCGAGCAAGAGCTGAGCGAGAAGCACAATCTGGCGCTGCTGGAGCAAAGGTGGAAGGAGCATCTTCCGCATTTGCAGGTCTCTTTCTATAAAAATTGGCTGGCCGGCCGTTATTCGCTGTGGGATATCGAAAAGCGCAGCCGCGACCTTCAGCTGTCATTGGAAGGAAAGCAGGCGTGGCCGATCGTTATCGATATGGACCCGATTCCCGAGGGGAACGACCGCTTCCTCGCGAACGACCGGCCGCTCGTCCAGTTTTCGCTGTACACCCTCGCCCGCGACGTATTCGCCGATATGGACTGCGTTACGCTGCAGGATGACGACGGAATGACGACGGCTATTTTTAGCGCGCCGCAGGATGAAGGGGAGGAGTGGCAGCTGCGGGTCAAACAGCAGGTCAATGTGCTGCTTGAAACGGTCAAGGATTGCTTGAAGCTGACCGCGAGCGCGGGCATCGGCCACCCGGCGGCGGACAAGCAGCTGGTGCCTTGGGCTTACAAGCAAAGCCGGATGGCGCTGCAGGAACGCATCATTCTCGGCAACGGGATGACGATTCATTTTCGCGACGATGTGCTAGTGCAGGATTCCTGGACGGCGATGAGCGACCTCGAGAAGGAGTTGGAGATGGCCATTGAGACGGGTAACGGTCCGGGCATGAGGGAGCTGAGCGGACGGATCATGGAAATCGGGTTCGGCGCCGGCGTTCCGGTTACGGAAGCGAAAGAGGTGCTGCTGCGGATCATGTGCCTGCTGGCGCGTATCGTTCACTCGCACGGCTGGACGCTGCGGGAAACGCTCGGCGAAGATTACGAGGATTTCGAACGGTATAACGAGCTGCTTACCCGCGAGCAAATATGCGAGTGGCTACAGCGCATGACCGGCCGGATCAGCGGAGCGATCGCCCGGCGCCGGCAGTCCGGCACGCAAATAACCGTGAACGAAATGATGCGTTTCATTCAGGAACGGCTGCACGAGGAGGAGCTGAGCTTGTATCTTGTCGCCGAGAAGCTGTACGTCAATTATTCGTATTTGAGCCGTATTTTCAAAAAATTGACGGGCCAGTCGTTCTCCGACTACGTGCTTCGCTTGCGCATGGAGAGGGCGAAGGAGCTGCTTGCCAAAGGGGACAAGGTTTACGATGCGGCGAGCCAGGTCGGCTACCGGCACGTCAATTATTTTTCCAAGGCGTTCTCCAAATACTACGGCGTCAAGCCGAGCGACATGTTCAAATAAACGCCGGCAAAAAGTAAAAATAGTTGCGTTGAAAGTCAAACAACCGGGATACGAAAGCGATGCGGGACGCTTTATAGTAGGAGCTACAGGAAGTCTCACATCGAAAGGAGAGCGGCATGAGAACGACGACTGCCCGGACGAATCCCCGGAGCCGAGCGGCCGGCAAGCGCAAATGGCCCTTGCTGGCATACTGGGATTTATATTTGATGGCGCTGCCGGCGCTGCTGTTTTTGCTTATTTTCAAATATGTGCCGATGTACGGCGTGATCATTGCGTTCAAGGATTACAACCTCATTCAAGGGGTCATGAACAGCCCTTGGGTCGGGCTTCAGCATTTTCGCGAGCTGTTCATGTTCGACGAATTTCCGCAGGTGGTGCGGAACACGCTGATCATCAGCATGATCAAGCTAATTTTCGGCTTCCCTGCACCGATCGTGCTGGCTTTGCTGCTGAACGAGCTGATCCTGCCGCGGTTCAAGCGAATCGTGCAAACGGTTACGTATGTGCCGCATTTTATTTCGTGGGTCGTCGTCGGGGGAATCGTCATCGATCTGCTGTCCCCGAACACGGGCATCGTGAATAAAGTCATTCAAGCATTGGGCTTCCAGCCGGTTTTCTTCATGTCGGACGAAAGGTGGTTCCGCTGGATTCTCGTTTTCTCGGACATTTGGAAGGAAGCGGGCTGGGGCGCGATCGTGTATCTGGCTGCCTTGCTCGGCATAAACGATGAGCTGTTTCAGGCGGCTACAGTGGACGGAGCCGGGAGATTGCGCCAAATCTGGCATGTTTCGCTGCCGGGCATCCGTTCCACGATCGTCATTTTGCTGCTGCTTCGGATCGGACACGTATTTGACGCCGGCTTCGAGCAGGTGCTCGTCATGTACAATCCGACCGTGTACCAGGTGGCGGACATTATCGATACGTACGTCTTCCGTGTCGGGCTCGGCCAAATGCAATTCGGACTGACGACTGCGGCCGGCTTGTTCAAATCGGCGATCGGCTGCGTGCTGCTGGTAGCGGCCAACTGGCTCGCCCGCAAAATGGGCGAAGACGGCATATTTTAGCGAGAGGCGGGGATACGATTGATTCGCACAAGAGGAGAGAGGCTGTTCCAGTACGTCAACGTATTGCTTCTTGCGCTGCTGTCGCTGTCGATGGTTTTGCCGTTCATCCATATCGCGGCGAAATCGTTCAGCAGCGAGGGTTTCGTCCTGGCTAAGGAAATCGTACTGTGGCCGAAGGGATTCAATATTTTATCGTACCGGTATGTGCTCGAAAACAAGCAGTTTTATTATTCGTTCACCAATTCGATTTTCCTTGCGGTTGCAGGGACGGCAATCAGTATGGCGCTGACGGTATTAGCCGCTTACCCGTTGTCTCGGAAAAACTTGCCTTATTCCAGGCTGCTGATGCTGTCTTTCGTCATTACGATGTTTTTCAGCGGCGGCTTGATTCCGACTTACCTCATCGTCAAGGAAACGGGGCTTCTCAATTCACTGTGGTCGCTTATTTTGCCGGTCGCCCTGTCGCCGTTCAACCTGATTTTGATCCGCAACTTTTTCAGCTCGGTGCCGGATGCACTGGAGGAATCGGCGCGTATTGACGGCGCGACAAATTGGCGGATTTTGCGCTCGGTGTATTTGCCTTTATCGGTACCGGCGCTTGCCACCGTATCGATGTTTTACGCGGTCGGCTATTGGAACAGCTTCTTCCAGGCGATGATGTACATTACGGAACGCCGCTGGATGCCGCTGCAGATGTTCCTGCTGCAATTGGTGACCGACGAGAAAACGGCCGATATGGTGCTCAGCGACGTGTTCCGCGAAGTGACGCCGGAGACGATCCGAGCCGCTGCGATTTTATGCGCGGTCGTGCCGATCCTGTGCGTGTATCCGTTTATTCAGAAGTACTTCGTAAGAGGGGTTATGCTGGGAGCGGTGAAAGGCTGATCGCGGCCGCCATCGTATCCTTCATAAATAATTGAAACAAGGGGAGGGTTCGGCTTTGAAATTTAGCAGAACGATCGTATTGACGGCGGTTACCGCCATGCTCGGGCTGACGGCGGCCTGTGGAGGCTCCGGGGAGAAAGCGGGCGAGAGCGGCGGCACGGCTTCGCCGGGCGGAGGGAGTGTGGCGCCTGTCAAAAATAAAGATTTGTCCATCATGCGGGCTTATCACGCCTCGCTCGAGCAGTTCAAGGGCTCCGACAATATTAACGACAACAAGCTTGTAAAGCTGCTCAAGGAAGGCTCAGGGTACAACGTCAAATACGAGCCGCTGCCGAAGGATAACGTTTCGCAAAAAATATCGGTCATTCTCGCGTCGGGCTCGGTACCGGATATTTTATGGATACCCGGCAAATCGGATTACTTCAAGCTGGCCAAGCAAGGCGCGCTCGAGCCGCTCGACAAGCTGATCGACAGCTATCTGCCGAACCTCGGCAAGGTGTTCACGCAAGCGGAGATTGATGCGGCGAAGCTGGACGGCGTCACGTACGGCATTCCAGTCCGAGTGGCTCAGAAGGTCGGAGCCGGGGTGCTGATCAGGACAGATATGATGGAAGAGCTCGGCTTACAGGAGCCGAAGACGCTCGACGAGCTCTACGCGTTTATGCAAACGATCAAGGCCAAAAAGAACATCGCTCCGCTCACGGCCGCCGCTTCCAATCCGGGTGCGTTCACCGGCGCATTCGCTCCGTTTGCCGGCGCCTTCGGGGTAGGGACGACGACCGTCGACAAGAGCGGCAAGCTGGAATTTACTTGGCTGCAGCCGGAATATAAGGAATTTTTGGCGACTATGAAAAAATGGTACGACGAAGGGCTGATCGACCAGGAATTCGCGATCAACAAAGACGTCAAGGATAAAATGATCAACGGCACGGCGGCGGTCAGCGTGACGTATTGGGCGGATGCGCTTACGATCGAACGGTCGATCGCCGAGAAGAAAGCGGCGGGGAAAATCCGCTATATCGAGCCTCCCGTCGGCAAAGACGGGCAATCCGGCGTTCCCGAGCAGTCGCTGTCCTCGACGTATGCCGTCATTCCGAAACAAGCTAAGAACAAGGAAGGCGCCGCGGACTATTACAATTTCCTGCTTGAGGACAAAACCGATACGCTGATTACGTTCGGCATCGAGAATGAGGACTACAAGGTGGAGAACGGCAAGGTCGTGCAAACCGCGGAGCAGAGCAATGCGATTCCGTGGCGGACGCTTTATTTTATGCTGGATACCGATAAGAGCTTTAATGCCCGTCTCGAGGCCAAAGGCTTCCTGCCGTTCTACAAGCAGCTGCTGCCGTTCAAGCAAAACCGCGAGGAAACCTCCTATGCGCCGTTCGTTGAGGCATGGGACACGAAGTTCACCGAGCTGCGCAACTATGTGGAGGAAAATTCGCTGAGGTTCATTATGGGCAAACGCGATCTGAACGAGTTCGACAAATTCGTCGGAGAATTCAACGCCAAGGGCGGCAAGGCCGCAATTGACGCGATGAACCAGTGGTATACGAGTAAAAAATAAATGCGGTTAACGAACCGAATCGGAGCTGTCCCGGAATCGATATGATTCTTGGGGCGGCTTTTTTTTGATTCATCGGCAAAGTATATCGTGGAAGAGGCTCTAAATCCCGGTAAACGCCAGCGTCATAGACGCCGGTAGGCGTTTATCCTTGTGCGGCGAAGGAAAAATAAGGACTTAAAAAAGTTGTCGATATTTGACGAATGAATCTCGTATAATGAACAAAAAGGCAAGAAGCGGAGGTAGTCAAGTTGCTGCGTTCCAAAACGCTGCTGTTTGCCGGTTCATTCGTACTGTTTCTCATCGTGGCAAACAACGTCATTCATTACGCGCTGACGAAAAGTACTTTGGAGCGTAACTTGGAGCGCGAGCTGGCATCGGTCGCTTCCCAAATACAAATATCGATTGAAAATTCCCGGACGGCTGCCGAATATTTGGAAGAGCAGATCGCCGAGCAGCTAAGAACCGCTTCCGTAGGCGCGCAGTATGCGCTGGACCCGGATGTGGAGAAGGTTACGAACGAACGGCTGGAGGAAGTGAGCCGAAAGCTCGGGATCGACCATCTCACCTTGATGAAACGGACGGATGACGATATCGTCCTCTATAAGTCCTCTTATCCGGGGGAGCTGGGCCTCTCGACGAAAAAATGGGTGCCGTGGTATCAGGCGTTCCAGCAATTGTTCGACAAACGCGAGGTGACGATCGACTGGGGCCAAAGCCTGCCGAATTTTTGGTCCGGTCCGTTCGAATATGCGAGCGCCGACCCGACGAAGCTGAACATCAACAAATGGGGCTATTACTATGACGGCTCGACGAATTACATTATCGATCCGTTCGTCAGCAATAAGAAGTTCGAGGAGTTCCAGGAAACGACCGGCATTCAAGCGATATTGCAAAAAACGATCGCGGCCAACAAACGCCTGCTCGAAATAACCGGCGTCAATCCGGCGACTTTCGGCAGAACGGAGCTGAAGACGGTCACGGACAAAGGGGAAGAGCTTAAGCATAACGTAACCCGTCCGATCATGTTCGGCGAAACCCGTTATCAGGCTGCGGAAACCGATGCGATTGACGTAAGATTAGCGGCGTCGACCGGCAAAACCGTCAAGGAAATCGATAAAATAAACGGCAAAAAGGTGCTTAAATCGTTCATTCCGATGGCGATCGAGCCGAGCGCAAACTATGTGGATCTGGACGGCAAGCCGATCGATACGTATGTGCTCGTCATCACTTCCAGCTACGACGATGTGCAGCGGGAGCTGAGCGGCCAGTTCGCCTCGCTCGGCCTCCAAATCGCGCTAGTCACGCTTGCAAGTCTTGGGGCCGTGCTGCTGGCGATACGCGTTTTTCGCAAGCTGCGGGAGCGGTCGGTAAGGGAGACGCAGGACACCTACATCGAAGAAGTGAATCAGCTGTTTACGGTGGTGAAAGGTCAGCGGCATGATTTTCTCAATCATGTTCAAATCATTCATACCCTTGTGCAGATGAATAAAATCGACGACTTGCGCAGGTATACGAAGGAGCTTGTCGGCGATATCCGGCAGGTGAGCGATATTATGGCCATCGGCGAGCCGGCGATCGCGGCATTGGTGCAAGCCAAATCCGCTGTGGCGTTAAGCAAATACGTCAATTTCACGCACCGGTTCGGGGAGCTTGACCGCGATGCGATCGGCATCAAATCGGTCGATATTGTGAAAATCGTCGGCAATATCGTCGATAATGCATTCGATGCCGTCATGACGCTGCCTCCCGTACGCCGAAATGTCGAGCTGCAAGGATGGATGAAGGACGGCAGTCTTCATATTACGGTATGGAACGAAGGGTGTATGCTAGCCGAAGAGCAGCGCAAGCAGATGTTCGCTCCAGGCTATACGACGAAGAAGGAAGGCCATTCCGGCCTCGGCCTGACGATTGCCAAGACGCTTCTCATCCAGTACAAGGGAGATATCCGGGTAGAAGCGGACGATGAGAAGGGGACGACTTTCCACATATCGCTGCCGATTCATTAGCGGGATTAAGTTTGCGTCATTTACCTTTAGACATGTTAAAAAACCGTGCCATCGCGCTTCTTGCAGCGGCTTTGGCACGGTTTTTTTAACATTCTCGTTTGAATCCCTCACGCAAGTGTGTTTTTTCGGACTGAAACGATTTGCAAATAAAGCAAGCAGGAAAGGAACGTTCCCGCGCGCCGGTTTAGAGTAGAAATTACTTTATCTCGGCGGAAGCTTTTGGCTCTTCCTCTTTCGGCTGTCCGGAAATCGAAACGACGCCGGTCGGGTCGATGCCGTGCTTAACCTTCAGGACCTCGTCCACAAAGCTAAGCGGCACGAACAGGTTTCCGTCCTTCAAGGTCGGCGCTTTGCCGAGCTTGATCGCCATTTTGGCGAACGAATAGCTGTCTTCCCCGACTTTAACCGAGGTCCATTGCGCTCCTTTGGACACTTCGGCCGTTTGCGTTTCCTCATTCCAGCTGTATTTGTAGCCCAGCGCTTCGACTACCGGCTTGAGCGGAATCATCACATGATCGCCGTCAACATGCGGGCGCGGGTCGCCCATTCCCTCGCCGTCGACAACGAGAACCCAGTGCATGCCTCCGAACGAATCCTGCGGCTGCTGGTCGATCTGAGAGATGGAAAGCGTTTCTTCCGAGGCGGAAACGTTCGCTTTCAGCACTTCGGCGGCAAACGCGAGCGGGACGTACGTCGTGTTGTCCTTCAGCTCAGGCGCTTTGCCGAGCTCCAAGAGCATTTTGGCAAAGGAGTACCGGTCTTGTCCGATTGTGACGGACGTCCATTGGTTTCCTTTGGACAGCTCGACCGACATGGTTTCGCCCTTCCACACGAGCTCGTATCCGAGCGCTTCGGCGACTGCACGGAGCGGAATCATCGCCGTTTTATCTTCAGCTATGTATAGACCGGCATCCTGCACGGGAGCGCCGTTTATTTGCAGCTTCCATTGGCCGATCGTCTCCGCGCTTGCGGCAAGATCCGGGAGCTCGGCGGAAATCGGAACCGGCGTTTGAATACCGGGGGGCTGCTCAATCGGCATGCTGAGCGTTTGAGCGATAGGATTGCCGTTAGCGTCCTTAATGATGTGCGGGCCTTTGTTCGGATCATATTGAGCAAAAGCTTGCGTGCCCATTAAGCTGATCGTCAAGGCGAGAGTGGCGGTAATCGTCGTTTTTTTCATCGGTTTTCTCTCCTGTCGTCTTCTAGTTGTCGGTTGGGGAATTCAGGAATTGCTTGCTTTACGGTCTCCTAGACGAGCCAAGCCGTCAAAAGGTTGCGCCCGAATACAAGCGGCGATCGCCCTTCCGCTATGACATCCGCCTAAAGCGCGCCGCCTTGAAGCGTAATATCATGTAATACTCGGCTGGCAAAAAGGAGCGTCCACGCATGTACAAACGGATCGTTCATAACGGAATGCCCTGCTACGGCAAACATGTGCTGCTTCATCTCGTAAACTGCAATGAGCGTATTCTAAGCATTGAGGAAGTAAAAGCGTTTATCGGCTCGCTGGTGGAGGAAATCGGGATGCAAGCGTTCGGGGAATGCCATTGCTACCGATTCGGCGAAGGGGAAGAAATCGGATTGTCGGCTGTGCAGCTTATATACACCAGCAGCATTACTTTGCATACGAACGACTTGCACCGGGAGGGATATCTCGATGTCTTTAGCTGCAAAGATTTCCCGGCGGAGCAGGTTGTGGAAAGCGTGCAAACATGTTTTGCACCGGAGCGTATCGAGCATCAGACGATTATTCGCGAGTAGCGGGCGTTTTTATCCCGACACGGTGGCGAAGCATCCCGACGAGCCGACCCGCGATAAATTCGGCATCCGGCATCACTCATTGTACGGCGAAGGGGTGGTGGCGAAAAGAGAGTTCCGCAAGGGAGAGCTCCTGTTCCGTTTCGACGGTCCCCGGTGCAGCAGTCAAACGTTGTTCACGCTCCAGAAGAAGCAGGGCGTTTACGTGGAAGACCCGTATGTGATGGGCAAAATATTGCACTCCTGCGACCCGAACGCAATCGCTGATATGGAGGCGCAGCGTTTCCTGGCGCGGCGGGACATTCGTGCCGGGGAGTGGATTACGATGGATTACGAATCGACCGAAGATGAGCTGTACCGCCCGTTCGATTGCCGCTGCGGATCTGACAATTGCCGCGGACGCATAACCGGCAAAAAAAGCCGTTCAAGTTTGCGGAAATGATCGTCAGTGCAAATTTTCAAATGCAGCGAGGCGTATCGTGGTAAAACTCAGGCTGTTTAGAAAGTACTCTTCCGACAAAAATCGCCCGAAAAACCGCGTCAATACAGGGGGCTGATGTCCCTAGCTTTGCTAAAAACGGAGTTTTTAAACAGCCTGACAATTCCGGCTTATTTGGCTCGATCCGGGCCGTGGAGTTGATTTAAGCCATTCCTTTTTGTCGCGCGCTGAAGGATATGGTATAATCAGGAAAAATGAGATTGTTTATGGAACGGCTTTCCATCGTGAGGCAGGTTCACTAAATTGGCAAGCCGGCTTGCGTAGGAGGTGCCTGCATGGATAAACAAACGCTTATGGAGCAAGCCGTTCAAGCGGCTTACGAGAATGTGGTGTCCGGCCGCGGGGGGCCTTTCGGTGCCATTGTCGTTAAAGACGGCGTCATTATCGGAACGGGACGCAACGAGGTGACGGCTTTGCACGATCCTACCGCTCATGCGGAGGTGCAAGCGATCCGAGAAGCATGCCGGCATCTGAACGATCATCAGTTGAACGGATGCGACATTTATACAAGCTGCGAGCCTTGCCCGATGTGCATCGGCGCCATTTACTGGGCCAGGCCGCGGGCGGTTTATTATGCGTGCACGAAGGAGGATGCCGCCAAGGCCGGCTTCGACGACGCGTTTATTTACGAGCAGCTGGAGCTCCCTAAGGAGCAGAGATCCATCGAAATGACGCGGATATATCCGCCGCAAGGCGACAAGCCTTTTCAAGCGTGGGGGAACTCGCCGAACCGGATCGAGTATTGAGTGCCGGATTGGCCAAACGGACTGCGGCGAAGAAGCCTCCTTTTTCATCCCGACCCGGAAACGCGGCATCGGCGGCATAACGATAATTCTTCCTAAACGTACCGGAAATCCAAACACATCACATACAAAGGCGGTAAACGATGAAGCAGGTAACGGGAGAACGGCCGGTGGCGCTTGTCACGGGGGCGTCGAGCGGCTTCGGCATGCTTACGGCCATAGCATTGGCGGAAGCGGGCTATCATGTCGTGGCGACGATGCGGGCGCTTTACAAAAACGGCGAGCTGCTGGAGCGGGCGGCCGCGGCCGGCGTTAGCGAGCGGATGGAATATGCGGAGCTCGACGTGACGAGACCCGACCAAATCGAGGGTGTCGTCAGCGGCGTTATAGCGCAATACGGACGCATTGACGCGCTTGTCAACAATGCCGGCTATGCGGTGATGGGGATGGTCGAGGAAGTGCCGATGAGCGATTGGCGGGCGCAGCTGGAGACGAACTTTTTCGGTACGCTGGCGTTGACCAAGACGGTCGTGCCGCATATGCGCGGGCGAAGGTCGGGCACGATCGTTAACGTCAGCAGCGGCGCGGGGCGGATGGGCTTCCCCAATACGGGGGCCTATTCCGCTTCCAAGTTTGCCGTCGAAGGCTTCAGCGAAGCGCTTCGCTTCGAGCTGCTGCCGTTCGGCGTCCGCGTCGTGCTGATCGAGCCGGGCACGTTTAATACCGGCATTGCCGCGAAGCACGTGTATCACGAAGCCGAGGATTCGCCGTACGCCCCGATGATCCGTTCGTTTCGCTCTTTTAATGAAAAGGCCGAAAGCAAAGGGAACGATCCGGCCATTGTGGCTCGTACGATCGTTCGTGCCGTACAATCGCGCAAGCCCCGTGTCCGGTACGTATGCGGCGCCGACGCAAAAAGCATCGTCTTTATGAAAACAATGCTGCCATGGGCGTGGATCGAGCGGGTAGTCGCGAAAATGCTGTAGAAATCGCATGAGGTAAAGGTATACCGGTGCGGCATTTGCGCTGCAGGACAGCGGCCGGTCGGACGACCTAAACAAGCTGAATGAAAACCGCGGGAGCGTGATTGCTCCGGCGGTTTTTGGCGTTGCACGGTTTTTTCCGATTTATCACAGCAAAGTATATCGTGGAAGCAGCTCTAAAGCTCGGTAAACGCCGGCGTCAAAGACGCGCCGGTAGGCGGTTCCTACAGCAGCGGCTGCTCGCGTTCCTGCATAACCTGTGACGGCGAAAGGCCGGTCAGCCGCTTGAACGTGCGGTGGAAGAAGGAGGCGTCGCAGTAGCCGAGCGATTCCGCAATGTCCGCGATGCTGAGCCGGGAATGCCGCAGCAAGTAAAGGGCGGTTTTGATCCTGACCGCATGCGTATATTCGCCGATCGTTTGGCCGGTCACTTCTTTGAATAAGGCCGCGGCGTAGCTCGGACTGATGCCGGCCGCGTTTCCGAGATCGTCCTTCGTTATTTTCTCCCTGTATCGATTCTGGATATGGGACTTCATCATTTCTACATGCCGCAGCTTGCTTGGAGCGGGCGATCCTTTGTCGATTCCGCGATTCCAGCGGGTGAGCACCTCCAGCAGCAGGGCGAGGCACATCGTTTGGCGGTAGGGGAGGCCTTCGTGCCACTGCCGGTGCATGGAGCGAAAACGTTCCAGCAGAAGCTCGGCTTCGCCGGTTTTTTGCTTGATGCAGCTGTGCGTTTCCAGAATGGGCAGCGGCGCAGGCGCTGTCGTTCGGGTAAAGGCGACGACATATTTTTCGTGCGAGCGGGTGGGAATGCTCTTGCCGTAAAATGCCGTCCCGGCCGGTAAAAGCAGCAAATCGCCTTGCTCCAGGAGCAGCTTTTCCTGCCCGAGCCAGTACATGCACTTGCCGTAGCCGACCATGACCAGCGTCATGCCGCTGCGGGCGCCGTCCGTCTGCTCGTACCACTCGCTTCCGTTATCGTGACGAATCGATTCGATGTCCAGCATGTCCGTTTTCCTCCAAATGAGATAATACTATTTTACATAGACCGTACTATAATTCATAGATTCTTTTATGCGGGAGGATTACAATAATCATCGTTAATAACGAAGCGAAGCTCGGAACCTTTACGGGGCTCATCAATTAGGAGGAAGTTCACACCATGCGTAAAACAAAAATCATTTGCACGATGGGACCTGCTTGTGATTCCGTGCCTGTGCTCAAAGAGATGATTCAGGCGGGAATGAACGTGGCTCGATTAAACCTGGCGCACGGCGATTTGGAGGAGCACCGCAAACGGATGGACAACGTCCGCCAAGCGGCGGCCGAGCTGAATGCGCCTGTGGCGATACTGCTCGATATCAAAGGGCCGGAAATCCGGACGGGCCTCCTTAAAGAAGCGGCTTGCGTGTTGAAGGCGGGAGAGCGGATTACGCTGACGACCGAGCAAATGGCCGGCGACGCGGAGCGATTGTCCGTATCCTATCAGGACCTGCCGCGCGATGTGCGTGTCGGTTCACGTATTTTGATCGATGACGGTTTGATCGAGCTGCTTGTGGAAGCGGTGGAGGGGACGGAAGTGCATTGCCGCATCGCCAACGGAGGAACGATCAAGCCGCGCAAAGGCGTCAATTTGCCGGGCATTCGCACTTCGCTGCCGGGCGTGACGGAACGGGACGTGTTGCATATTGCGTTCGGCATCGAGCAGGGCATAGACATCATTGCCGCGTCGTTCGTCCGCAAAGCGGCGGACATTATGGAAATTCGGCAGCTGCTGGAGGACCGCGAGGCGGGTCACATCCAGATCGTGTCGAAGATCGAGAACGAAGAAGGGGTGGAGAACCTCGATGCGATCCTGGCGGTGTCGGACGGCTTAATGGTCGCGCGCGGCGATCTGGGCGTAGAAATTCCGGCTGAAGAAGTGCCGGTCGTGCAAAAGCTGATGATTCAAAAATGCAATTTGGCGGGCAAGCCGGTCATTACGGCTACACACATGCTCGATTCGATGCAGATCAACCCGCGTCCGACTCGCGCGGAAGCGAGCGACGTCGCCAATGCGGTGCTGGACGGTACGGACGTCGTGATGCTTTCCGGGGAAACCGCGGCTGGCAAATACCCGGTGGAGTCGGTCGCGACGATGGCGGCGATCGCGGAGCGGGCGGAGTCGATATTGCCGTACGACGAGCTGCACGTTAAGAAGGGTGCGCTGCAAAAGACGGACGTGACCGAGGTTATCAGCCAGGCTGTCGTAAATACCTCGCTGCAGCTGGACGCTAAGGCGATCGTTACCCCGACGGAGACCGGTTTTACCGCGCGGATGGTATCGAAGTACCGCCCGAAAGCGCCGATCATCGCCGTTACGCAGAATGATCACGTGCTGCGCCGCTTGAGCCTGGTATGGGGCGTCATCCCGGTTAAGGGCGACCGTGTCTGCTCGACGGACGACATGTTCCGTCTGGCGGTCGACTGCGGAACCAAAACCGGCATCGTGCAAAAGGGCGACCTCGTCGTCGTGTCGGCCGGCGTTCCGGTCGGACGGTCCGGATCGACCAATCTGATCAAAATCGAGCAGCTGTAGGCGGGATAGGTTGGCCGGGAAGAAGTATTTTCATTTTTGACCGGATTGTATACGAGCGAAATTAATAAAAGAAGCTTACATTTCCATTCTTGGTGTGGATTTGAAAGCTTCTTTTTACTTGTTATGCATGGACCGTGCGCGTAGTTGAGAAAACCTTATTGTTCATGAGGCTGTCCGCATTATTCCACCGGTAACTGTTAAACAACAAATTCTGCAAAATTCAATGTCAAAAATAAAGAGGACACCCCCTTAAAGAGAGTGATATAATCCTGTTTAGAAAAACGCGGACGAACGCCCTGCGGTCACGGCAGACGCGGATACGAATGCGGAACTGACGGGAGCGGCGGCAGTGGATTTGAAACAAGGGATGTCTATCTTGCTTTTTTTGGCTGCAGGGCTGATGGTGTTTGTAGCATTGCTGTCCAACCGCAAACGGCATCTGCCGGTAGCGCAAACGATGACTCTCACTATGCTGGCGGCAGCATGTTACGCGGCAGGTTATGCGTTTGAATTGCTGAGTACGGACTTGTGGCAAGTAAAGCTTTCGCTTAACATACAATATTTGGGCATTCCGTTTGTCACCACGTTATGGTTGTTTCAGGTTATTCAATTTACCGGCGCGGCTGCTGCCTTTCGGAAGCATTTGGCGGCATGGCTGTTTCTGATCCCCGTATCCGTATTCCTCCTTCATCTGACCAATGATTGGCATCACCTCGTCTATAAGCGGTACGAGTTTAACGCAGCGGGTGGGATTCCTCTCTATACAACGGTCAAAGGTCCGTGGTATGTCGTTCACGGCCTGTATAGTTATGCCGTTCTCTTATGCGGCATATCGTTGTTCATCCCGATGTATTGGCGTTCTCTCCTGGTCGTACGCAAGCAAATTTTTGTTCTGATTTTGGGGGCGGCAGCCCCGATGTTTTGCAATCTGTTATTTTGGTTTGGTTTTACGGTTGATCCCACTCCTTTTGGTTTTGCTATATCGGGACTTGTGTATATGTGGGGCATTTGGCGGTTTAATTTGCTGCGTCTGGCGCCGCTTGCGATGGCTAAGGTGTTCGGTACGATCCGCGACGGGGTTGTCCTGCTTGATTACGAGAACCGGATTATCCGTTGCAACAGCGCGGCGGAGGAGGTTCTTCCCGAGCTCCTTCGCATCAAGCGTTTTCCTGCGGCTGCTGCGGAGGTGCTGGCATCTAACCCTGCCTTGCTGGAGCGCATACTTCCGGCCGCAAGCGGCGATGACCGGTTTCCGTTCCAATGCATGCACGAGGGCCGCGTCAGGCACTACATTTGCAACTTGACCTATATTTATGACGGCAGCACGGCTCCGATCGGCAAAATCCTCATGTTCAACGATATAACGGAGCTGAAGGAGAATGAAGCCAGACTTCGGGAGAATGCCCGCCAGCTCACGGAGCTGAACGCGTTTAAGGACAAGCTGTTTACGGTTGTCGCGCATGATATTCGCGATCCGATTGCGCTGCTGGTCAGCTTGACCGAGCTGCTGGGGGAGGAATTGGCGGCTGCCGGCGTTGAGCGGGTGGAGCTGTTTCGGGAGATAGAGGGACAGATGCAGAATACGTATCGGCTTGTCGACAATTTGCTGGATTGGTATCGCAGTCAGAAGGGCAAGGTGGCGTTCCGGCCGTCCGTATGGAATGTTCGGCAGGTGGTGCAGCAGGCGCTGGCGCTCGCGGGCGTCAAGGCTAACATGAAGCGGATCAAGCTGACGGAGAAAACGGATGGCGAGCTGGCTGTTTTTGCCGATAAAGAGATGCTGGACCTGATTCTGCGAAATTTGTTGTCGAACGCCATCAAATATACGGGGATGGACGGAGCGATTGAGGTTGTTGCCGAGCGGCAAGGCGATAGGATTGTCCTGTCTGTACGCGACAATGGGAAGGGGATTGATGAGCAGACGGCGGAATTGCTGCTGCAGGAAGACCCGTTTTTTCGTACGGGCGGCGTCGGGGACGATGCGGGGGAGACACGGTTCGGGCTTGTGCTTGCCCGCGAGTTCGTTCGTATCAATGGAGGGCGTCTCTGGTTTGAGAGCAAGCCCGGCGAAGGCGCAACTTTTTCGTTCAGCTTGCCGATTGCGGCAGGCGAAAGTATGACAGCGCCCGACGAGTGAAGGGGGGATGAATGATGAAGGTTGTTTTAATTGACGATGAACCGGCGATGCACCTGATCATGCGTATGATGCTGGCCAAGCTGCCCGGCGTTACCGTTGCAGGCGCTTTTACGGACACCGCCTCCGCTTTGGCTTTTCTGCAGGACAACCGGGACATCGGGCTGGCTTTTGTGGACATCTCCCTTCCCGGAGGGGGACTGGCGTTTGCCGCGGCTGCGGCGGAAACGATGAGCTGGTTGCAGATTGTGTTTGTGACCTCGCATAAGGAATTTGCGTTGGAGGCGTATGAGCTGTCCGTTATAGATTACCTGGTCAAACCCGTATCGCAGGAGAGGCTGCAGCGCACCGTTACCCGCGCGATTGCAGGCAGGGGAGCGCTGCAGCCCGAGGCCCAGCCGGCCAACCCGCACAACTCGGCCGTATCCGGGAAGCTGGTTATTACCGCGCTTGGCGATCTGTCGGTCAGCAGCAGCGTAGGCCGCGTCAAGTGGATTTCCCGCAAATGCGCGGAGCTGTTCGCGTATTTGCTGCTCCACCAGGGCAAGCGGGTACCGCGCTCGCGGCTGGTTGCCGAAATATTTGCAGGGATGCGGCAGGACAACGCGGAGAACTATCTGAATACAACCGTATATCAATTGCGCAAGTCGCTGGAGCCTCTCGGTATGCGCGATATGGTGCGGTCGGAAAATGACGGCTACGCGCTTGATCTGCATAACCATATCGTTGATTATGCGGAGTTTGCGAATCAGGTCGAGGAGCTGGGCGTCATTGATAGCCGCAACGTAAGCAGAGCGCTTCAGGTCGAGCGGCTCTATACCGGGGAACTGTTTGGGGACAAAGCGTATGTCTGGGCGATGTACGAGACGGAGCATTACGCCAAGCTGTACACGTCTCTCGTTGTGAGCCTGGCCGAAGCGCTGATTATGTTGAAGGATACAACGGCCGCGTCCAAGCTGCTGTATAAGCTGAAGGAGCGCAACCCGCTGGATGAGACGGCGATGCGTTTATTGATGAGCGTTTACGGGGAAACCGGCGACAGAAAAAGCTTAACCGCGCTGTACAACGATTATGTACGGCTGGTGAACCGCGAGCTGGGCATCCAGCCGGGCGAAGAGCTGAGACGTTGGTATGAGCGTCTGATCAGCCAATTGTCGGTCAAAAAATAACGGACGGTAAAAATCGGCAGCAAAAATCGGCGTCAAAAAAACACTGAGCGGACATTTGCGGCTCTCACAAGACAAGCCGCCGGCCATCCTCGGATTTGCGGAGGGGGCAGGCGGCTTTTGATTTTGCCGGTATGCTGCATATTGACTGGATTTGATGCCGTAATCCGAGCATTCATCGTTCTAAGCGTCGATTCCCGCCAATGTAACAGCATTTTTATCGGTTACGTCGCCTGCAACGGGTCGCTAAAGAGAAGCAAAGGAAGAAAGCCGAATGTAGTTTACCCTTGCTCTTGTCCTTCAACCGTCAAATTGCGGTCGGCATCCTCTTTGTTGTCACGGACCGTTTTCTGCAGAACGAAAGCGGACATCGTCAGGAACAGAGCGGTTACGGCATAATAACCTTGCACGGACAGCGGCTGGTTCAGGTTGTAGATACCGATGAAAATCGCCAGCAGCGCGCTTGCGAACGAAGCCCAGGCAAGGAAAGTGAAAGCGCCGGTATTCCGCTTTTTGAAGGACTCGGCGTCTTCTTGGTTGTCGCGGATCGTTTTTTGCAGAACGAAGGAGGACATCGTCAGGAACATGGCGCAAACGGCGTAATACCCTTTGACCGGGAGCGGCTCCTCCAGCGTGTAAATGCCGATGTACATTGCGATGAACGCCAGCCCGAATGAAGCCCAGGAAAGGAAAGTGAATGCTGCGGTGTTCCGTTTTCTCGTCGTCATGATAACCAGCCTCCGTATATGATAACTTTGTCTTAGTACCTGCTTCTAAGTCATATTGTACGGATTTTCCGGATGGAAATAAGTACTAACTTTTTCTAGTACTGCGGCCCGGACCAAAAAAAGAACCCGCAAGCAACGGGCCTGCGGGTTAAATGTATATATTATCAAAAGGGGGTCGTCTTTTATTATAGGCGGTCATCATTAAGGGAAGATGAAGGGAATATTTCAATTGTGTAACAAATGGCCGTCACTCCCGCTGCCGTTCATCCGATCGGTGACGGACCGGGATGTAGACGGTGATTCTCAAGAAATCGGGGAAAGAGGAGCGCATCACGTCCGTAATTTCAAAATCAGGCCCTTCCCGCCTTTCGTAATTGGAGTTCGGCAGCCAGGTGCCGTAAATGTACGTTCTGGTTTGCTGGACCAGACCATCGGAGCCGAAAGCTTGAAAGACGGCGTAAGTCCCGCCCGGAATATCGAAACGAATAAAGCCTTCTTCCAGCGTCTCGCCGGATCGCGTCGCCTCTTCGCCGACCAGGAACGAAAATCCGCCGTCATCCCGGAAATTGCAGGAAATGCCGTACGCCATATTGGGCGCCGTTTTACCGGGGATCCGCTCGTAGTATCCGTTTTTCCCGAAATCATGGTAAAACCCGGGGATTTCATTGAAATGACGGTTATCCTCCAAACTCGTCCGGTATTCGAAGCATACGGTGTGGATACTATCCAAATGCTTGATTTCGGGTTTATGCATCGCAAGGTCTCCTTTGTCTTCCGACCGATAGACCGAAAAGTTAATTTTGTGCTGCCGTTTGAATGCGGATTCGGATTTACGGTATTTGGCCGGAGTGATGCTGAAATATCCGTCGAATGCGCGCGTAAACGCTTCTTGGGAGCCGTACCCGTATGCGATCGAAATATCCAGGACGCTCCTGTCCGTTTGCTTTAGCTCTTCCGCTGCTTCGGACAGCCGTCTTTTTCGAATGTACTCGTGCACGGAGAAGCCGGATATGGCTTGGAACAACCGCTGAAAGTGAAAGGCGGAAAAACAGGCCTGCGCGGTGATATCTTTAATGTGCAGCTCCTCTTGCAGATTTTCCTCTATAAATTCGATGGAACGCTGTATTCTTTTGAAATCGTCCATTTCCACCCCTCCGGAAGTTTGTCTCCTAAACATAGTGTACACGGCAGCCCGAAAGTTTTTTTGATAATCCGTGCCGCATTATGCGCGCACAAAAAGAAAGCCCGCAAGCAACGGGCCTGCGGGTTAAAGTTATATATAATCAAAAGGGGGGTCGTCTTTTATTATAGGCGAGCATCATTAAGGGAAGATGAAAGAAATATTTCATTTGTGTAACAAATTGCCTCACCGTTGATTCGATGTCCGCAAGGCGGCGAAAAAAATACCCGCAGGCAACGGGCCTGCGGGTTAAATTTATATAATCAAAAGGGGGTCGTCTTTTATTATAGGCGGGCATCATTAAGGGAAGATGAAGGAAATATTTCAATTGTGTAACAAATGAATGCTGACTTTTTCGTGCAGCCTCCGAAATTCTGAGCCGCAGTTGTGGCTTACGGATGAAACGGTGCGGTAGGCCCGGCCGTCCGCGGGATGAAGCCGCTCGGCAAGCTAACCGATCTGGGCTAAACGTCGTCGTCCAAGGCGCCCAAGTTTGTCATGACATCTCCGCCTTTTTCTGATAAGATGGTTGGAAAACTTTGCAAATTGATGGCAGGAGGCGGCTGGCATGCGGATTGAAACGGAACGTTTGATCATAAGGGATTTGCGTGAAGATGACTGGGAAGCCGTGCACGAGTATGCTTCGAGTCCGCTGGTCGCCGAGCATATGCAATGGGGGCCGAACACGGAGGAGGAGACGAAGGCGTTTCTCCGGCGCGCCATGTCATGGCAGAAGGACGATCCGCGGACGGAGTTCGAGCTCGCGGTAACGCTGCGCAATAACGGCAAGCTGATCGGCGGCTGCGGGCTTCACGCGGAAGGCGAAATAGGCGAGATCGGGTACTGCTTCCATCCGGCCTATTGGCGGCAGGGATATGCTTCCGAAGCGGCCACGGCCATGCTTGCGCTTGGCTTCGAGGACTTGAAGCTGCATCGCATTTTTGCGACGTGCCGTCCCGAAAATACGGGCTCCGCCAAGGTTATGGAGCATGTCGGCATGCGGTATGAAGGCCGTTTGCGAGAGCACATCCGGGCCAAGGGGCGCTGGCTCGACTCGTTGCAGTACGCGATTTTGGATCGCGAGTTCCGGCGCGGGTAAATTTCGATACGCCGGAAAACTACGATAAACGGATCGGTAGTCTAGCGTAAAGTTGCCGCAGTTCGCAGTTCAAGCATGCGGACTAATCATTAAGCGTAAAGAGGCTGCCTTCGCCTCCCGGCGCGCGGTGCTCGGTCACACGTCGGCGGTCAAACCTCGTGCGGCGGCAGCCTTTTTTCTCGCTCGCTCCGGCGCGCGCTGTCGATTACCCCCAATACCGCCCGTATTGCGGAGTGTAAGGATATTGTTGATTATATGGCGGATACTGTTGATTTAAAGACTGTTGAGCATGATAACCGGTATTTTGTTTATGACAGTCCGCGTAGGGCCCAATATAAGTTGACGGTCTGACGGGCTTAATGGTTTCCTTCCATTTATTCTCATCGATACAGTAGGTATGCGCCATAATATTGGCGGGAGTGAATTTCAAAATATCCGAACCTAAAATCACCTCAGGAGTAGGCGCGTCGAAAATTGCCAGCAGATGCGTATTATCTACGGTTGCCACTTCATAATGCCACCACCCCTGCGGAACGTTTGCCACTTGACCGGGGGTAATGGAGTAATTTTGAATTTGTTTTGTGAACGGGTTCAGCATCGATACGACTGCAGCGCCGGAAATACAATAGACTAATTCGGCGGCGTTCTGGTGATAATGCGGTTCTACAACATTGCCGGCGCTAAGGAAAATGTCTAAGAGAGACACGTTTTCCAATGTGTTTAGCTGTTCCACACCCAATACGTTAATGAGGTTTTTATCGTCTTTTTTGAACAAGAGACTATTATTTACGTCAAATTTGTATTGAGTTGCCGG
The DNA here is from genome assembly GCF_003285015.1 of Paenibacillus contaminans. Taxonomy (GTDB): domain Bacteria; phylum Bacillota; class Bacilli; order Paenibacillales; family NBRC-103111; genus Paenibacillus_V; species Paenibacillus_V contaminans. Next base: position 131,389 of record NZ_QMFB01000009.1, read on the forward strand.
AGAGGTGTAATTAATAGTTGCACCCAAAGCTTTCATCGCCTCGTTTCATTTAGAAGTCCCAAAAACCTATATAGGCATTTTATGTACATTAGAGCATGTTCGGTGTGCAAAGCGAGGAAAGCGGCAACTATTAATTGAGCTTCCGAATCGTTTTCAGTACCGGAACGCAAAAAAATCGACTCCAGCGGTCCTCCTGTCCGCAGGGTCGATTTTTCTACATTTCGAACTTATAGCCGACTCCCCAAACCGTCTTGATATGCTTCGGTTCTCTCGGCTCATACTCGATTTTTTTGCGCAGATTGGCAATGTGAACGTCGATCGCCCGGTCGGTGACGAACGAGTCGAAGCCGCGCAGCGCATTGATGAGCGATTCCCGGTTGAATACTTTGCCCGGATTGGCGCAAAGCAGCCTCATGATCTCGAATTCGGAATAAGTTGTTTCGATAAGCCGGTCGTCTACGTAAACGGTCCTCCGTTCAAGGTCTAATGTGATGTGTTTGTCGCCTTTCATGACAGCCTGCTCCGGTTCTTGCTCGGACGGAGCCGCAGCCGTCTGCGCCGGATAATGGGACCGGCGGATCAGCGCCGTGATTCGCGCGCTCAATTCCCGCATGCTGAACGGCTTGCAAAGATAATCGTCGGCGCCGGCCAGCAAAGCGTCAATGCGATCGGTAACTTCCGTACGCATCGATACAACCAGGATCGGCACGGTTGACACTTCCCGAATGCCTCTGCATAACCGGGTGCCGTCCATATCGGGAAGAACGAGATCGAGCAGGACGATGTCCGGCCGGACGGCTTCCAGCTGGGCCAATCCTTGCTCGCCGTTTACCGCCCTCGTTACCTCGTAGTCCTCTTCGGACAAGTACATCGATAACATTTCGCCGATCATCGGATCGTCTTCGATAATTAACACTTTGTTCATCTATAACCCACCTTTTTAAACAAAATGTTAGGAAAGTGTGGTGTCGTCAGCCTTTCTTAACAATAATTAAATAAGAATCTAACAAAAGATAAATCTATCTGGGATAAATATACTATATATCTGCTTATAGCGTCTATAGAATCGTATTTGTTAGAAAAGTGTCAGAGGGGCTGTGGCTCCCGCAAAGTAATGGATAACCTATTATCGAAGCAACTCAAGATGTATGACCGCTTTTATCGGTAAGGTTAGATGCGTTTCCTCTCTGTCGTTCGTCACGGACGGAATACGCTATAGAGGTTTAACGTCACTTTGCGGGAGGGTTATCCAGCGTTTTTACCGATTCGAGCACTTCCAGAAGCGCCTGCTCGACTGCTTCGAGGGAGCTCAAGCCCGTCAAGTTTCCGTCGTCGATGTGGCGGAGATCCGCTTCCAGCTGTTCTGCAGCGGCATACAGTCGCTCCGCCGCCAAATTGCCCGCCGCGCCTTTGAGCGTATGGACGAGTCTGCCGGCGAGCTTCCCGTCGTCCTGCCGCATGGCTTCGCGCAGTCGGGACATGAAATCGGCATACTCCCGATGGAACGTCCCGGCCATCCGCATAAAAATGCCGACCTTTCCGTCCAAACGGTGCAGCGCCTGCTCGACCCGGATGCCCTTCAGCTGAGGCAACGGTTGTATATCGTCCGGATAAGGGGGCTCGCCGTACGGCTGTCCGGCCACTGCGTCCTGCCTCAGCCATTTGGCGATGACCGCGAACATGTAGCCGACGTCGATCGGTTTCGTGATGACATCGTTGATGCCGATCCGGTAGTACGCTTCATGGTCTTCCTTCATCATGTTGGCGGTCATCGCAATGATGGGCAAACGGTCGTATTTATGATCGCGGCGAATGATCTTCACGGCATCGTAGCCGTCCATTTCCGGCATATGAATATCCATGAGCACTAGGTCCCAATTCGCCTGTCCGAGCTTGTCCAGCGCTTCCCGGCCGTTCCCCGCGACCGTTACGTCGAAGCCTCGGCCCTGCAGCAGCTCTACGGCTACCTGCTGATTGATCAAGTTGTCCTCGGCCAACAAAATACGACCCTTCGCCTCGACGGCAGCCGCCGTTTCGGCGACGTTCGCGTAGGAGACCTGCAGCCGCTTCTCCAGCCTGCGGTCCAGCAAAGCCGCTATAGTCTGGTATAACCCCAGACGGCTGATCGGCTTGACGGTTATCGCATCGGGACGATCGGTCTGATCCATGCCGATCAGCTCGTCGCGGCCGAAAGCGGTCGTCATCGCGAGCGTGGCCGCTTTCGCCTTGCCCGCCGCTTCGTGCATCGTAATCCATGTTTCCGCTCCGTACATATCGGACATTTCCATATCGAGCAGCACGATATCGTAAGTGCCGGCCGTGCCCGGACTGCTCAGAAGCTCCAGCCCGCTTTTCCACGATTCGACGCTCGTCACCTGAAAAGCCAGCGACTGAAGCATCGACCGGAGCTTGCTGCGCATCAGGTCGCTGTCCTCCACAATAAGCGCGCGGCGCGTCGTTTGGGATATGGGAAGCTTGAACGTCCTCGGCTTGGCATTGGCGGGAAGCGGGAAGGTCAGCGTGAACGAAAACTGGCTGCCGACGCCTTGCTTGCTGTAAACCTCAAGCGTTCCTCCCATCATTTCGATAAAGCTCTTGGAAATGACAAGGCCGAGCCCCGTCCCACCGTATTTGCGGCTCGTCGAACCGTCCGCTTGCGTGAACGGCTGGAACAGCATCGAAAGCTGCTCGTCCGACAGGCCGATGCCGGAATCGATGACCATGAAGCGGATCGTAACCTCCTGCTCGCTTTCTTGCATGACCTGGGCCTTAATAATGACGAAGCCTTTCTCGGTAAATTTGATCGCATTGCCGCATAGGTTAAGCAAAATCTGCTCGAGCCGCAGCGGATCGCCAAGCAGCGCGTCAGGCAGGCATTCGGGCGTATCGATGACAACCTCAAGCTGCTGCTTGCTCAACGTCACGCTCAGCGTATCCGAGCATCTGCGGAACACGTCGTCCAGCTGGAAGCGGACCTTCTCGACCGCCAGCTTACCGGCCTCCATTTTGGAAAAGTCCAAAATATCGTTCACGATACGCAGCAGACTTTGCGACGATTCGATAATTTTTTTCTGATAGTCTTCCTGGACGGGCGTCATCTCCGTCTTGAGCATCAGCTGGGACAAGCCGATAATGCCGTTGAGCGGCGTCCGGATTTCATGGCTCATTCTTGCGACAAAGCGGCTTTTGGTCTGCGTGGCTTCCTCCGCTTCCTTCTTCGCCTGAACGAGCTCCTCCTGCGTTTTTTTCAAGGCGGAAATATCCCGGAAAATGTTCACATATCCCGTAATGTTTCCGTCCGGATCGACGATCTTGGTCGAGTTGACCATGACCGGAATCCGGGTGCCGTTCTTATGTACGTACGTCCGCTCGAAGTCGACGGATAAGCGCTCGCTTGTGGCGTACTGCTGGAAATAATTATTGGTGCTTACCTCGTAGCCGAGCCGGGCCGCCAACTCCGCCGCCGCGGCAGCTAGATCGTCCATGTCGTGATAAAACGGTATTCTCCGGATGTTGATAACTTCCTCCGCCTTGTAGCCGAGCAAAGTCTCCGCGGTTTTGTTGAAATACGTCACGGTCCAGTTTGCATCCGTATAGACGATTGCGTAATCATTGTGATTGATGATGGCCTCGAGCCGCTCGAACAGCGTTCGAAGATGATCGACCATGCCGTTGATCGAGCGTGCAAGCGTGCCGATTTCGTCCGCTTTTTCGACAGGGACGGGTTTTACGTTCAAATTGCCGCCGGCGACCGCCTCCGTCACGCGGACGAGCCGTTCGATTCGGGAAACGATCGGGTTCAGCACGATCAGAAGCAGCAGCGCAATGACAAGCTCGGCTGCGCCGACTGTAATAAAGGTGTTGCGAAGCAGGGACTGAAGCGGTTTCCTGAACTCGCTCAGTTCCGTATCGATAACCATGAACCAGTCCGTACTCGGCACTGCGGCGGTAAATAAAATGCGTCTATGGCCTTCCTCCGTCCGAAGGATCCCGTAACCGTCCCGCAGCGAGCTTCCGATTGCCGTCCGGATTTCGGCAGGGCCTTGAAGCAGGTTTTCCTTTAAGATTTTGCCGGTGTCGGGGTGATACAGAACGGTGCCGTCTTTATGTATCAAATAAGCGGCGGACGAGCTGCCGATCCGGATGTTGAAATATTTGCGGAACGCTTGCTCGGTGAACAGCGTTTCAGTCAACGCCCCCGTCACGCGGTTGTTTGTATCGAAGATAGGCACGATCAGCTTCAGCACGATTTGTGTCGGATCGTCTAGGCTGTACATGGGCCGTTCGGCTATGACGGCTTTGCCGGCCATCGCTTCCTGAAATAAAAAATCGTCCCCAATATTAACCGTATTGCCGCTGGTTAGCGGCATTTGCCCGTCCGTTCCGGCAATGCCGTAGGTTCGGACGAATTCTGCGCGCGATTGTTCGTTTTCCAGATACAGCATTTGATCCTCGGGCTTGCCGAACCGGACGAGATCCGTACGGCTCATGACCTTCAGCTCGGCCAGCCGGGTATTGATCCACGCCGACAGCTCGTACGCATGCGAGCCTGTTGCGGAGGCGGCTTGGTTGCGCAGGGATTCCAGCACATGCCGTTTGGCATCCCGGTAATTGAGCGCCCCTACGAGCGTCAAGCAAATGCTTGTCATCAAGAGCAGCATAACCATGACCCGTACCCGCAGGGAAAGCTTCATACCTTACCTCCGTTGCAAAAAGTAGTTCTTTTTATCCATTATAATGCGGCCGTCGAAATTTGTCAGAAAAGTGTGAAGGGAAGTGCGCATATATTAATACAGGCTTCATATTTCTCTAAAAGGTTTCGGTTATGATAAGGAGGAAAGGAGGGGGACTTCATGATTCCTTCGATGATATCCTTCAAAAATAAAGCGATTCCGGTATACCGCATCGATCATAAAGCGAACCTCGACATGTTGAGCAATAAATTGAAAGAGATGGAATACGATTTCGTCTTTCGCAAAAAGCTTAAGCGCGTTTTGTCGGTAGAACTGGTTCGCGACGTGGCCATTTTCAAGTATAACGACGGGACCAAGCTGTATTTGGAAGTTTCGTAAAAAAGAAACGGTCTGCCAAGATGCGTTTCCGCTCGACACGATTTTGCATACGGTATATTAGTGGGATCTGCCTCCCATACGATAAAGAGCCGCTCCGATGAGAGCCGCTCTTTTTTTCGTATGCCGTCAATGGGCGCGGCCGGCCGACTTGTCGGCGGCGGGAGTTTCTCCGCGCTGCGCGCGAGTCCCGGCGCGGTGCTTGGTCACACGTCTGCTTGTCCGAGCGTCGGGAGCGGCGCGCTGCGCGTGAGTCCTCATAATCGGCTCGCCCTCTGCGCAAAGGAGCCGCATCCAACTCTTGCGGTCGAGATTAACGATCTGCGCCAAAAGGCGCGTTACACGTATAAATCGGCGGATAAATAGCGTTCACCCGTATCCGGCAGCAGCGCGACGATCGTTTTACCCTTGTACTCGGGGAGTTTGGCGAGCTCCGCTGCGGCATAGACGGCCGCACCCGACGAAATGCCTACGAGCAAGCCTTCCGTTCTGGCGAGAATCCTCGCGGTTTCGAAGGCGTTGTCGGCGGCTACGGTCATAATCCGGTCGACGGCCGCCCGGTTGAACACCTTTGGCACGAAACCGGCGCCTATGCCCTGAATGCGGTTAGGTCCCGGCCTTCCCCCCGATAAAACGGGCGATTCGGCAGGCTCCACCGCGATGACGGCAATGTTCGGGTTTTTACTCTTCAACGCTTCGCCTACGCCCGAAATCGTCCCCCCGGTGCCTACTCCGGCCACGAACACGTCGACCTGTCCGTCCGTGTCCCGCCATATTTCTTCCGCCGTCGTATCCCGGTGTACGGCCGGATTAGCGGGGTTGTCGAACTGCTGCGGGATGAACGAATGCGGAATTTCGGCCGCCAGCTCGTTCGCTTTGCGGATCGCTCCGCCCATTCCTTCCGCTCCAGGCGTCAGCACGACCTCGGCGCCGAGCGCCTTCAGCAAATTTTTCCGCTCCGCGCTCATCGTTTCCGGCATCGTCAAAATCAGCCGATAGCCTCTGGCAGCCGTTACGAATGCTAGGGCAATGCCCGTATTTCCGCTTGTCGGCTCGATAATGACGGAGTCGCGGGTAATGATTCCTTTCTCTTCGGCATCCTTGATCAGCGCGTAGCCGATCCTATCCTTCACGCTTCCCGCGGGATTGAAATATTCCAGCTTTCCGACGATGGCGGCTTCAAGCCCGCAATGCCGGCTGTAGCCGGCGAGCTCCAGCATAGGCGTGTTTCCGATCAGGTCGGTCAAGTTTTTGGCGATCTTGGACATGGAGGTCCCTCCTTCTTGCTTCGGTCAGTATGCCGATTTAACTTGGCGGAATAATTGTAGTACTTGTACGGACAATGTGCAAACCGGGGTCGTATCCTCGTATAGTCTATTCAACGCAAGTGTGTGTTTTCGGACTACAAGCGACTTTAACGCCGGTAGGCGATTATCGAGAAAGCGAATACTCGTTTTCGAAAATATGTTCCGAGAATGGCATATAGCCCCGCAGGGGGCCGGCGGGGCATCTTTCTCGCAAGCGCCGCTGCTTATCGGTGAGTCCGCGGTTATGCATCCGGCACCTGGCGTTTATTGTCCGCCCCTAACCTGGCTTGTATGCTTTTGGCATAGTCTGTGGGGGTCATGCCGGTCAATTTTTTAAAATCCCTGGAGAAATAGTGAATGCTGCTGTACCCGAGCCGTTCGGCGATTTCGGTCATGCTGCTCGTCTCTTCGCGAATGATGACTTTGGCTTGCTCCGTGCGGATTTTGCGTACGTAATCGGAGATGCCGCAGCCGAACCTTTTTTTGAAGGCGTCGTACAAGTGCGTCCTGCTTACCGCAAACCTGCGGCAAAGCGCAGGCATGGACAGGTCGCCTCCCAGGTTTTCCTCGATATGGACGAGAAGCCTGTCGACAACCGATTTCTCCCGGTTTTCCTGAGGGGCGGCCGGCAGCTTCGGCGTCGAACGGTTCGATCCGGCACGGCGCAGGAGCGAAACCAATAAAATCTCGAAATAGTTTCTCACCATCTGCTGGCTGCCGAGCAGAGCCTGATCGTTGAACCGGAACGTTCCGGCTTTCCGGTTCCGGTCGAGCGGAGGCGGGAGGAAGGCATGATTGCCTTCCCGGATCAGCTGCGAAAGGACAAGTCTTTCTTCATCGTTTAGCCGGAATGTCCGGCCTGCAAGCCGCTTGATCGCGGCGGAACGACATTCGAACGAAAGGATCATGACGTTGGGAGGCGTAACCGGCTTCGTCTGGCTGCGGCGGATCACGCCGGGCGGGACGAATAGGCAGTCGCCTTGCTTCATCGCGAACGTGTCCGACTCCGCGCTGAACTCCCATTCCCCTTTGTCCACGTAAAACAGCTGCCAAAAGTCGTAGCAATCCTGTGCCTGAAAGCTTTTGGGATACTCGGAATAGTGGAAGCTGATGATGGTGTCTACGTTGACGATCCGGCTCAGCTTAAGCTTGGGCAGTTGCATCGTTAGGCCCTCCTCCGGGCGGATATGCTTTTGTATCACTTCTCCGCCGCACCGCCGTTTCCTGCTTGCGGATGTTCGAACGAAAGTGCAAATTTGGGCGCCGAAAGAACAAAGCTTTTGAAGGACGTTCAAGCTATGATGAGGTCAGGTGCGCACCACCAGCAAATATGCGGAGGGTATCGAAATGACAAAGCAAATTCGCACGGCGGTTGTCGGTTTGAATATGGGTTTGACGCATGCTTATGCGTTTCACGAGTCGGAAAAATCGGATTTACGCTGGGTCGTCGACCTGGACGAAGCCAAGGCAAAGTCGGTTGCCGAAGATCTTGGCTGCGGGTATACGACGGATTGGACGACGATCCTGGACGATATCGATGCGATCAGCTTCTGTACGCCTCATCATCTCCATGCGCCGCAATCGCTGCAGGCGATCGCCGCAGGCAAGCATGTGCTCGTCGAGAAGCCGCTTGCCAATACGGAAGAGGAGTGCCTTCAAGTCATACGTGCGGCCGAGGAGAAAAATGTAAAGCTGATGGTCGCCTACGTAATGCGCTACGTGCCGGGTGTCGTTCGGCTGAAGGAAGTGCTGGACAGCGGCAAGTATGGCCGGCCGATCAATGCGAACTGTTGGATCGAAGGCTTCCTGCCGCCGAGCCCGGGAAGCTGGTTTTCGCGTAAAGATATGCTAGGCGGCGGGGTTCTGTTCAGCCATGGCTGCCATTACGTCGATCTGATGCTCTGGTTTTTCGGCAAGCCGGACCGTGTGACCTCGCTTGGCACGCATGCAGGGACAGAGTGGATGGAGGGCGAGGGTACGTCGCACGCCACGATTCTTTTCGAGAGCGGAACGCTTGGCCATGTAAGCTGCAGTTGGGGAATTCGGCATGCCGAGCCGCCTGCTCTGTTCCATATCCATACGACCGAGGGGCTTCTTGCGCTTTCCAGAGATTGTCTTGAAATCACAGCAACCACGAGTACAGGCAAGGAGGTTATTTATACGGGAGAACGGAATCCGGAGAGGTCGAGCAACACGAAATACGAGATCGAGCATTTTCTGTCGAGCATTGCCGAAGACCGCGTTCCTGAGACGAACGGCTGGGATGCGCTGCAGTCGCACCGGACGATCTGGGCGGCCTACGCTGCCGAAGGCGTTAAAGTAAAGGAATAGCGGCAAGGAACGGAACAAGAAGAAGCAAAATAAGGAGGTCCATATTATGCTCAAAATCGGCATCATCGGCTGCGGGCTGATGGGAAGCTTGCACGCGCGCACGCTTCGGCAAATGCCGGACGTGCAAATCGCCGCGCTGTACAATCGTTCGCGCGATAAGGCGGAGCTATTAAGCAAGGAAGTAGGGGGCAGCGTATACGACAGCTACGAGCAGCTGCTCGATCAGGATATCGATGCCGTATGGGTAGCGACGCCGGACCATTTGCATACGGATATTTCCATCGCCGCCTTGGAGGCGGGCAAGCATCTTTTCCTGGAGAAGGTTATTGCGACCTCGCCGGAGGACGCCGCCCGCATCATCGCCGCCGGCGCCAAACGGCCCGATCTGAAGGCGATGGTCGGCTATCCGCTGCGCTTCTCGCCGGGGTACCGGAAGATGAAGGAAATATTGTCGCAACCGGATGCGGGGAATGTGCTGCAGGCATGGTCGATGCGCACGCATTTTCTCGTTCCGACCCAGAGGGTGTACGACAAATACCGCGATCATTACTACGATACGCCGAATTGGTATTTTGACGGCAGCGATAAAGCGGGGCCGATCTATTCGCACGCGTCCCACGATTACGATCTGCTGCACTGGTATGGCGGGGATATCGAAAGCGTATTCGCTTATGGCGCCAACAGCCCCGTATCAGGCGGGGTCACAGACGCGTTCACGCTGGCGATCCGTTACGCAAGCGGTGCGATCGCTCACGTCAGCACGCCTTGGGTGACGCGGGTCGAGAACGATGCGACGGGTGTCGCCACGGACCGCCTGACCGTCGTCAATACGAACGGCGAGCTGCGCGTGAAGGACGACAACGGGCCGGAGGAACGGATCCAATTTGCGGAGAACGATATGTGGGAGAAGCTGAACGGTCATTTTGTCGCATGCGTTCGCGATAATGTCCAGCCTCTCGTTACGCTCGAAGACGGACTGCGTGCGATCGCCGTTTCGGAGGCGGCTATCCGTTCGCTGCGCGAACGCCGCGAGGTGGCTGTCGATTACGGTCCTGCAGCGTCCAGACGGGAAGCTGCAAGCGGGGGGGACGGGGCATGATCAAGCTCGCTTGCATGACATGGCCGTACACGGCATACTCGTTCGAGCGGGCGCTGCAGGGTATCGCCGGCGCCGGCTACCGCTACGTGGCCTTCGGATTGCCGCATGAAGGCAGGCAAATACCGGAGAGCGGGGATGAAGCGGAGGCTGCGGAGATCGTCCGCCAGCTGGACCGTTTCGGACTGAAGGCGGCCATGCTGGTCGGCACGCCTTGGATTGCCCCGGGGCAGCCGGTTGAACGCGCGGCCCGTTTGTTCGCTTTTGCGCGGATGGTAGGTGCGGACGAGGTAATCAGTCTCGGAACGTGGGGCTTCCGCCAATTCCCGGATCAGCCGATCGACGCTAGCGAGCGCACGGCAGCCGACGAGGAATTCGCAGCGCAGCTGCGGCTTGTGGCTGTCGAAGCGGAACGCGCGGGCGTAACGGTGACGCTGAAGCCGCATACCGGCAACACGGCCACGGCTGACGTACTGAAGCGGACGCTGGCGTCGATCGGATCGCCTGCCGTCAAGGCGTCTTACGATCCGGGCAATGTGAGCTACTACGAGGGGATCGACCCTGCCGAAGATTTGGCGGCGATTGCGGATCAAACCGTATCGATCATCGCCAAAGATCATCGCGGCGCGCGCGGCAACGTCGATTTCCCGATACCGGGCAGAGGCGATGTCGATTTCGCCGCGATCTTCCGAACGCTGCGCACGAACGGGTTTGCAGGGCCGGTCGTCGTCGAGCGCCTCGACGGCACGGACAGCGGCCCATTGTCCGCCGACGAGCTCGACCGCCGCATTGCGGATGCCCGCAGCGAGCTGGTGAAGCTGCTGGCGGATGCCGGATTTGCAGCGGAATAACAGGTGCCCGCCGTCTTCGGCGGCACAACCCAAAGAACCTCCATTCCCGCCGGTCAAAAAGGGATGGAGGTTCTTGTTTTACATAGACGCAGCGGGGAGCTCCCGCTAACGCAATGGGGTAAAAAAGTTCTGCGTATAGTACATGCTCATATCCCCGCCAAAATGGATGCCGACGCCGAGCCGGGAAATGTCCGCCAGCAGGTTGTTGCGGTGCCCTAGAGAATTCATCCAGCCGGCATGGGCGTAAATCGCGTTCCGCTGTCCTGCGGCGATGTTCTCCGCCGCCGTGCGGTAAACGATTCCATTCGCCTCCATCCGGTCAAACGGGGATTCGCCCTTCAGGTTCGTATGATCGAAGTAATCCTGCTTCGCCATGTCTTCGCTGTGCTTCCTTGCCGTATCCGCCGCTTTGTCGTCCCAAGCGAACGGCGCCAGACCGAAACGGGCGCGCGAGGCGTTCGCTTGATCGAATATTTGCTTCTCGAAGCTGCTGCGCAGCTCTTCGCTGAACGGCGGGAAGTACGACTGCTGTGAATCTTCCGTCGCTTTATCGACGAGCTGAACGGCAGAGGCGGTGTTGTTTTTATGCTTATCGAAGAAAATGGTCGCGTAGCTGTCGTCAACCCTATAAACGGCTACCTCGTTACTGGCGTAAGAGTCCAAAATGTTCCCTTTGGCCAGCTTGATCGGCTTTCCGTAAATCGCTTCGACGTCGGACGCGCTTGTGCCGATTTTCACGCCGGTGTCGGAGCTCCAGTTATCGGCGTTGGAGAACAGCGCGACGATTTTGCCGGCTTGAATGCCGACTTGCGCATAGTTGCTGTAGTCGCTGTTGTAGATGTACCAGCTGAAGCCGTATTCGCTTGCGTCCTTGCGGGCGGGTTGTCCCAGCTTGGCGATCACGGATGCCTCCGTCTGCCCGAGCTGCAAGCCGCTTACCGTAAACGCAGCTTCTTCGGCAAGGGCTTCTGCGGGTCCGTCCGTAACGGCAGTGCGTTTATCCTTCATGTTCTTAATGAATTGAACCGCTTCTGCACGGGTCAACTGGTCATATTGCCCGAAGCCTTCAACGGTATCGGCCGTTTTGCCGCTGGCGAGCCCTTGGGCAAGCAAAAAGCGGATCGCGCCTTCGACCGTCTCACTCCGACCTTGCGTCGTAGCGATAAGCTGCGCCACATTGCCGCGGTTGAACTGATCCGCCGACGTCACCTGGCGCACGGCCCATCTTTTTTCGCCTGCTACGCGATAGTACGGCGCATACCAAGGCTCCCCTGCGCTTGGCGAGCCTGCCTGGATTTCCGGGTAAGCCCGCAGCAGCATCGCCAAAAATTCCGGCTCCGCCACCTTGTTGTCCGGCTTGAAAGTGCCGTCCTCGTAGCCGTCTACAACGCGCTGTTGTACGGCCCAGCGGATCGTATCCGCTGCCCAATGGTTCGCGGCGTCCGTGAAAGAGCCGGACGGATTCGCCAGGCTTTTGACGTCCCCTGCCGCTTCGGCCTTATGCGGACCGCTAGGCAAGCCTGTGCAGCCCGCAGCTGTTATGGCGAACGCCGCTGCGATCATAAGCAGATTGCGTTTGACGCCTGTCGAACTAGTTGTCATCATACACCCCCTTTATGGACAACATTCGACAAAATCTATCAATTTCCTTCCGTAACATGGTTGGTATGGATAAATTAGCGATGGGAATTGTCGGGAAAATCAGTTGATATCGCCGTTCGAAACGGGGAATCTTACAAATGTTCCTAGCAGATGAATTATTTTAGTAATTACCACTTCCTAGCACCTATGCTATACTCCTACCAGAAAAGCCACTAAAGACTACTGGGAGGACATCATGAAAAAACATAACTTGCTAACTCGAACCGTTGTCGGTGTAGGCTGTCTCTCTTTGCTTCTGACCTCCGGCCTTGTTGCGGCTCCGAATTCGGCTTATGCGGCAACAGCCACAACTCAGGCTGCGTCTTCGGCATCTGTGAAAGCGGATAAAATTATCGCGAAAGCCAAGTCGCTGCAGGGCAAAGTGCGTTACAAATACGGCGTGAACGATACGAAAAATTTCGTTTTCGACTGCTCCTCGTTTACCAAGTATGTGTTCGCATCGCAAGGCGTCTCGCTTAAATGGGGCACGAGCGTTCAAAGCAAGCAGGGCACTTACGTAGCCAAAAGCAACTTGAAGAAGGGCGACCTTATTTTCCTGAGCGTAGGCACGCCGGGCAAAATCAACCATGTCGGCATCTACATCGGAGACGGGAAATTCATTCATAACACAATCGGCAAATCGGTAAACGGCGTGATTATCAGCGATTTGAATTCGGCTACATATACCAAACGTTACATCACAGCCAGACGGGTATTGTAGCATGTGAAGGAGGGGACAAGCTCCCCTTTTTTTGCATTCGTTTACGTTGCGAGTGAGCTGTAGTTCTTATTGCCTGACAATGCTTTAATCTTCGCTCCGAATGCCGCCGATACGTGTCGAGCGTATTCAAGCTTATGTTCCGAGACGGCTTTCCGAAAGCGCTTCACGCTTGGCCCATGCCGCGAATCCGGCCGAAAATTCCGATTCCCCGGAACCGAATGAAGACATTCAATATGCGCTGCCCGGCCGGGTTATATTTCCCGCTTTATCGCACTATGTTATATTAATGAATAGATTAACCGTATGCGCTTTGACGCAAGATTCATTAATGATTAGGGGGATACCGATGGGATTTCTCGACAAGCTGAAGGAAGGCGCAACCAAGGCGGCCGACAAAGCGAAGGAAACGGTCGAAGTGACCAGATTGAACACGCAAATTTCCGGTAAAAAAAGGGACATTGAGCGTAGCTACGCCAAGATAGGCGAAACGGTGTTTCAAGCCTATGCTGATGGCGATTTGAGCGCGGCGGAGCCTGAGATCCAAACGCTCAGCCAGGATATTATCGGGTGGCAGAAGGAAATCGCCGCTTTGGAGCAGAAGATCAAAGAAGTAAAAAACGAGAAGGATTGCGTATGCGGGAAGGTCGTGCCTTTGGATGCGAAGTTTTGTCAAGGGTGCGGGCATAAGTTCGAGGAACCTGTCCAGCCTGTAGGGGCGGCGGTTACCGTCGTTCAAGCGAATTGCCCTTCCTGCGCCAGCGTCATCGAGGAAGATGCGCGGTTTTGCGGCAATTGCGGACATACGCTGGCCTAAAGCGCCGGCGAAATCTTTACAATCTTATAGAGTTGAGACCCCGTTCCGCCTAGGTGTGGAGCGGGGTGTTTTTTTTTGTCTGATAAACAACTTAAAAACAACTAAAAGCAATTGAAACAATTTCTTAACATTTAGATTACACTGCGTTAACAATCAAGGTTTACAGTATGAATACAAAGAAAACAGCAAGAGCATTAAGGTGATGGATTGTGGTATTGGTTGCGTTTTTTGGAACAAAAGGATACTGCTAGCCGCGGGTTGATGCATGACATGGTGTTTGAATCGGATGAAATCAGCACTAATTTGGAACAGGGGGCAATATTGATGATTAAAGCGGTTATGGCCGATTGGGCCGGCACGATGGTTGATTACGGGTGCTTTGCGCCGATGCGGGTTTTTGTGGAGGTGTTCCGGCAAAAAGGCGTCGCGATTACCGATGAAGAGGCCCGCGGCCCGATGGGACTGCTGAAGCGCGATCATATTCGGGCGATCTGCCGGATGGAGCGGGTGGCTGAAGCTTGGCGCGAAAAGTACGGGCGGTTTCCGGACGAGAACGATGTGAACGAGCTGTACGCATTGTTCGAACCGATGCTCCTGTCGATTCTGCACGATTACGCCGAGCCCATTCCGGGGGCGGTGGAGCTTGCGGCCCGGCTTCGCGAAAGAGGGATTCTCATCGGCTCGACGACGGGCTACACGGCCGAGATGATGCAAATCGTGGCGGCTGAGGCGAAAAAACGCGGCTATGCGCCGGACATGCTCGTGACGCCGGACGATGTTCCGGCAGGCCGGCCGTATCCGTGGATGATTTACGAGAACGCGAAGGCGCTTGGCGTTTATCCGCTGTCGCATATCGTCAAAGTGGGCGACACGATCAGCGACATGCAGGAGGGTGTCAACGCCGGCCTATGGACGGTCGGCGTCGTGCTGGGAAGCAGCGAGCTGGGCATGAGCGAAGAGAAGGTTCGCGTTTGCGATCCTGCGGAGCTTGATAAGCGGATTCGCGAGATCGGCGAGCGATTCCGGGCAGCCGGCGCTCACTATGCGATTGAGCATATCGGGCGGCTCGACGAGGCGATCGACGACATAAATCGGCGTTTGGCGGCGGGAGAAAGACCGTGATTGCCGGCTTGGAACCGGATGACGACATACCAGAAAGGGAGATCTCACATGAATAATGAAAAGCTGCAGCTTCCGGAAAACCCTTATTTACTTCTGACGCCGGGGCCGCTTACGACGACGCCGTCCGTCAAGGCGGCGATGCTTCGCGACTGGTGCACGTGGGACAACGAATATAACGGACTTGTGCAGGACATTCGCTTCAAGCTGGCGCGTTTGGCTTCGGCGAGCGATCCGCAGCGGTATTCGGCGGTGCTGATGCAGGGAAGCGGAACGTTTGCGGTTGAGGCGGCAATCGGCTCCGTCATTCCGCGGGACGGCAAGCTGCTCGTACTGGCAAACGGCGCATACGGGCAGCGAATCGCCCAAATCGCGCAGGTGCTCGGCATCGCGACTACGGTCGTCGATTTCGGCGAGCTGGCTCCCGTCGATGCGCATGCCGTAGAAGCGGCGTTAGCCGAAGACGCGGCCATTACGCACGCAGCCGTTGTCCATACGGAAACGACGACCGGTATGATCAATCCGCTGGCCGAAATCGCCCGGACCGTCAAGGCGCACGGCCGAACGCTCATTGTCGACGCGATGAGCAGCTTCGGCGGCGTGGAGCTTGATGCAGCCGCGCTTGGCATCGATTTTCTGATCAGCAGCGCGAACAAATGCATCCAAGGCGTACCCGGCTTCGGCTTCGTCATAGCCGATATCGAAGCCCTGCAGGCCTGCAAAGGCCGGGCCCGCTCGCTGTCGCTCGACCTATATGATCAATGGGTCACGATGGAGCGGCATGGCGGCAAATGGCGCTTCACTTCGCCGACGCATGTCGTGCGGGCATTCGCGCAGGCGCTGCTGGAGCTGGAGGAGGAAGGCGGCATCGCGGCGCGGGCCGCCAGGTATGCAGGCAATCAGGCCAAGCTGACGGACGGCATGGAGCGGCTCGGGTTCCGTACGCTGCTGCCTAGGCCGCAGCAATCGCCGATCATTACGGCGTTTCATGAGCCGGAACCCGCCGCGTTTACATTCGGCGCGTTTTACGAGCGGCTCAAGAAGGCGGGCTTCGTCATCTATCCCGGCAAGCTGACGAACGCGAGCACCTTCCGCATCGGCAACATCGGAGACGTGCACGCCGCCGATATCGATCGTTTGCTGGAAGCGATCGAGGGGAACCGGTTCTGGTAGGGACGCGCGGTACGCGGTCAGGAGCGAATCACGGGCAACACGAGGTTTGACTGCCGCCGTAACCGAGCGCTCGCGCGCCGGGAGTTGAGATAGATGCGGATAAATCGTTTTTCCGGACGCGTGAAGCCAAACGGCGACCGGATCGGCCGGCCTACTGGATTGCATCAGCCAATACTTGTATAATCTGAATAAAAGCCGTAAAAACGGCGTTGTGCGGTTATTCGTTTATGCAAGGACGGACTAAAGGGGGAGCGTTCCATGTCACTCGTAGGGGAAGAACGGAAAGCGATTATTTTGAACCTGCTTAATCTTGAGGGGAAGGTAAAGACGAACGACTTGGTCGAGCGGCTTCAGGTTTCCTCCGAGACGGTACGCCGGTACCTGGAGGAAATGGAAGCGGAGAATAAGCTGCGCAAGGTTTACGGCGGCGCGATCAAGATCAAGCATGACCGGGAGGAGCCGTCCCACTTCAAGCGCGAAGTTTTGTGGGCGGAGGAAAAAAAGCGGATCGGCGCTGCCGCCGCCAAGCTGGTGCAGGAGGGGGACGTCATCGTTATCGATGACGGGACGACGCCGCTGCAAATGATTCCGGCCTTGTCCGGCATCGGCCGCCTGACGATCGTTACGCCGTCGATAACCGCTCTGTCGCTTCTGGTGCAGCTTCAAAATCAAGGCATGTTCGATGGCGACATCTACTTTATCGGAGGCAAGGTCAACGCTAAGCATTACCGGGTGGCCGGATCGATCGCCGAGAAAATGATGGCCAATTTCCACGTCGATAAAGCGTTCATTTCAATCGACGGCATTACCCATAAGTCGGCTACGAGCTTCGATTCGGATAAATCGCAGCTGGGGCGGCAGTTCGTCGATCATGCGGACGAAACGATCGTGCTCGCCGACCATTCGAAAATCGGCGCAAACACGTTTTATAGAATTTGCGATTTGAAGGAAATCGATACGATAGTCTGCAATGTGCCGGCGCCGGAGGAATGGAAGACGGAGCTCGGGAAGAAGGATATCAATTGGATCGTGGCGGAATAGCCGCCTGACATTCATTCATATGCTCGCGAGCAAAGAAACCATGGCGCACCCACCGGAAAAGGGCTGCCATGGTTTTTTTCTAAATGCCAGAAGTATATTCTCCGCTGATTTATTTCCCGGTAAACGCGCTCGTCCAAGCTTTTGCTTACGAAGTCGCTTTCTTCGAAAGCGTTTAGGACGGCGAAGACGCTTTTACGAAAATGCTCGATCGCCGCGCCGAATTTTCATCCTAGCCTGTGCCTTGATGGGCATGAGCGTGTATCCATATTTGGTTGTGCCGCCTATTCCTCGAACGCCTGCAGAACGATCACCGCATTATGGCCGCCGAAGCCGAAGGAGTTGGATATGCCGATCCGGATATCGGCTTTGCGGGCAACGTTCGGTACGGTATCGAGATCGCAATCCGGATCCGGCAACTCTTGATTGATTGTCGGAGGGATGATGCCCTCCTGCAAGCTTTTGACCAGTGCGATCGCTTCCGCCCCGCCGGCGGCTCCGAACATATGGCCGGTCATGGATTTGTTGGCCGTAACGGGGATGCGGTAAGCGTGTTCGCCGAACAGCCGCTTGATCGCAAGCGTTTCCGAGCGGTCGCCCAGTCCGGTGCTCGTCGCATGTGCGCTAATTACGTCGATGTCTTCGGGAAGCAAGCCCGCTTCCCGAATGGCCGCTTTCATCGCCTGATAAGCGCCCGCCCCTTCCGGATGGGTGGCGACTACGTGATAGGCGTCGGAGCTGGCGCCGTAGCCGGTCACTTCCGCTAAGATGCGGGCATTGCGCCCCTTGGCGTGTGCGTACGATTCCAGCACCAGAATGCCTGAGCCTTCCGCCATGACGAAGCCGTCGCGGCCTGCGTCGAACGGGCGGCTGGCCCGAGCCGGCTCGTCGTTGCGGGCGGATAAGGCGGTGGCGTTGCCGAAGCTCGCCAGCGAAATATCGGAGATAGCCGCCTCCGCTCCTCCGGCAAACACTACGTCGGCGCCGCCTGCGCGGATGAGCCGGAACGCTTCGCCGATAGCGGTATTGCCGATAGAGCAGGCGGTAACGGGCGACATTGTCGGTCCGCACGCGCCGAAAGCGATGCTGATCGTCGCCGCTGCCATATTCGATATCATCATCGGCACAAGCAGCGGACTTACCCGTTCGGGACCGCGTTCTCTCAGGATAGCGTCCTGCTCGAGCAGCGTCTGAATGCCGCCGATGCCTGAACCGACATAAACGCCGATCCGTTCGCGGTCCGCCTGCTCCAGCTGCAAACCGGCATCGTCCCGCGCCTGCTCCGCAGCAGCCAGCGCAAATTGGCAAAACCGGTCCATTCTGCGCGCCTCTTTACGGCCGAACCTTGCGTCGGCATCAAAATCCCGCACGATTCCGGCTATTTTCGTTTTATGTCTGCTCGTATCGAAGGAATCAATCGCAGAAATGCCGGATTGCCCTTCCTTCAAGCGGCTCCAAAAGGTGCCGACATCGTTGCCGAGCGGCGATATGACGCCCATTCCGGTAATGACGACTCTTTCCATATTCGCAATCCCTCCTGCTTCGTTTCGTAATACGTTTACTATTCCATAGTGCGTATCCTATTACAAGTTGGTGTTTATCCTAGTATAATCAATACTATGCAAAGACTTGGAGAAATAAAGAGGGGACGTATATGAACAATCAAGCCAGACTTCAAGCGCTTTCGCTTTTTCTGAAGGCGCAGCGCGCCAAGCTCTCTCCGGAATCGGCCGGCTTGCCGGCAGGGACGCGCAGAAGAACGCCCGGTTTGCGCAGGGAGGAGGTTGCCCAGCTGGCCGGGGTCAGTACGACCTGGTACACTTGGCTCGAGCAGGGCAGGGACATCAAGGTATCGGCATCGGTGCTGGATTGCGTGGCTGCAGCGCTGAGGCTGACGGTCGACGAGCGCAAATATTTATTCGCTTTGGCGCTGGAGGCGAATCCGGGGACGGTGCTTCGCAACGAACGGCAGCCCCAAATAAGCCCGTCGCTGCAAAAGATTTTACAGGAGCTGCGCTACTGCCCGACCATCGTATCCGACAGGCGCTGTCAGATTGTAGCATGGAACGAAGCGGCGTCCTGCGTGTTTTTGGATTTCGAGCAAGTCCCGCCGGAGGAGCGAAATATGATCCGGTTGTTGTTCGCCAGGAAGGAATTCCGCAGTTTGGCGGTCAATTGGGAGCATTTCGTCAAAGATTTTCTGGCTATTTTCCGCGCCTATTACGGTCAATATGTAGAGGATGAATGGTACGAACGGTTTCTGCAGGAAATGGGCGGCCTATATCCCGACTTCAACCGCCTCTGGGAGCAGAGCCATGTCAGCACCGCCCCGGAGGTTCTCATCGAGTTCCGGCACGCCAAAGCGGGCAAAATGTTGTTCCATCTGCTTTCCTTGCAGGTGCAGGGCGATGCGGATTTGCGCTGCAGCATGTATACGCCCGCGCCGGAATCGCTGACGGAATCGAAGCTTAAGCGGCTTATGGAGCGAGCCGGAGAAGCTTAGCGAGAGCTTACGGCCGATTATGCCGGCGACAGCTCATATAGCCCGCGAACGTCGCAGCCAAGCGTATCGGCGATCGAGATTGCGACCTGAAGCGGCATAATCCGTTTGTTGTCGGCGTAGTCCTTTAAACGCTCAGGCTTGTATAAAAGAGCTTGCGCAAGCCCGTTCGCCGTCACGCCCCGTTCCTCCATTCGTTTCTGCAGCAGGCAGCGGCCAAGTTGAAGTTTCATAGCGTTAATCCTCCGTACCCTGTAGTATGGCTGACACCAACAGTGTTCCAAGAAAGCGCGGAAGTTAATCGGCCCCAAAAGAACGAGGTCTGACAATCGCCGTGTGAACAAGCACCGCGCGCCGGGAATGCCGGGCGTTCCGAAATTACGAGACCGGCACGGTACTCCCGCACAGGGAAGCGCTTGCCTGGTGTTACCCTTCATTTTACTTTCATCATGAATAATTAACTACGCGAACAAATGTTTGTGGATTATTTCTGTGGATAAGTGGATAACTTGTGGGCATCATCCGGATAAATCGGGTTGCGTCTATGGATAAATTGTGAATATCTTGTGGATAAGCCGAGTGAAAACTTTCTTGAAAGCGCTGAGATCACCCGACGGTATGCGGTTTCATAAGTCGTCTGAATATTTCGAAATACTGTGGATAACGATTGCCTCTTTGACAGCTGCCATTTGGAAATGAGATGATAGATTTAAAGAAATGGATGCGGAGGAATCGAACGATGGCGATATTAAAAAACGATTGGGCGCCGCTGCTGGAGCAGGAATTCGAGCAGCCCTACTACTTGAAGCTGCGGCAGTTTCTTGTTGAGGAATACCGGACGCAGGTCATCTATCCGAATCAGCACGATATTTTTTCTGCGCTGCATTTGACGCCTTATGCCGGTGTGAAGGTCGTTATATTGGGACAAGATCCGTATCACGGGCCGGGACAAGCGCATGGACTCAGCTTTTCGGTCAAACCGGGAGTAGCGACGCCGCCTTCGCTGCAAAATATGTTCAAGGAGCTGCACACCGACCTCGGTTGTAAAATTCCCGACAACGGGTATTTGGTGAAATGGGCGGAGCAAGGGGTGCTGCTGCTAAACACCGTATTAACCGTACGCCAGCAATTGCCGAATTCGCACAAAGCAGCCGGCTGGGAAACGTTCACGACCCGCGTTATCGAAGCGTTGAGCTTGCGGAAGGAACCGGTCGTGTTTATGCTGTGGGGAAGCCATGCCCAAGCGAAGCTGCCGCTCATCGATACGAACAAACATTATGTGATCCGGTCGCCGCATCCGAGTCCGCTGTCGGCACATCGCGGGTTTTTCGGCAGCAAGCCGTTTTCGCAGGCAAACGCCTACTTGCGCAGCATCGGCGAGACGGAAATCGATTGGCAAATACCGGATTTATCCGAACAGCAGCAGATAGGATAAGGAGGGAGCTTATGAAAAAGACGATCGAGCAGGCGATCGATAGGAATGCGGAACGATTTAAGCAGATTTCCGCATATATCGGCGCGAATCCCGAGCTCGGCAACGAGGAGTTTCTTGCCGCTCGGAAGCTGACGGACGAGCTGGAGTTTCACGGATTTCAGGTGGAGCGGGGAACGATAGGCTTGGAAACTGCGTTTATTGCCTCCTACGATTCCGGGAAGCCGGGTCCGGTCGTCGCTTTCCTGAGCGAATATGACGCGCTGCCGGAGCTTGGCCATGCCTGCGGGCATCATCTAATTTGCATGATGAGCATCGGCGCGGCAGTCGGACTGAAGGCCGTCGTCGATGAAGCGGGCGGCAGCATCCGCGTATACGGAACGCCGGCGGAGGAAACGAAGGGCGCCAAGGTGCCGATGGCGGCGGAGGGGTTGTTCGATGACGTCGATTTTGCGCTAATGGCGCATCCCTTCTATGTTTATGAACGCTCGGGCTCGTCGCTGGCTATGGATGCGCTGCAGTTCGACTTTTTCGGACGAGCTGCGCATGCCGCGGCAAGCCCGCACGATGGAATCAATGCGCTGGACGCAGTGCTGCAGCTGTTCGGCGCGATCAATGCGCTGCGTCAGCAGCTGCACGACGATGTCCGCATTCACGGCATCGTAACCGAGGGCGGTAAAGCCGCGAACATTATACCGGATCATGCGACCGCTCAATTTTATGTGCGGGCGGCGACGAGACAGCGGACGGACGAAACCGTAAGAAAAGTGCTTAAGTGTGCGGAAGGGGCGGCGCTCCAAACGGGCTGCACGTGGAAAGTGTCCAATTACGAATATTCCTATGACGAGCTGATGACGAACGAGACGCTTTCGGCCGTCTACGAGCGCAATTTGCTTGCAATGGGCATCGCGCCGGATCAAATAGAATTCGGGAAGGATCACGGATCGCTTGACCTCGGAAACGTTTCCCGTCGCTGTCCGACGATTCACCCGTTCGTCAAGGTGGTCGACGAGCCTCACAACCTGCATACGCGGGAATTCCGCGATCTGGCTATGGAGGAGCGCGCGCTTGACGCGATGATTTTTACGGCAAAAACGCTCGCATTCACGGCCTATGACGTTATAGCCGAACCGGGCGTGCTTCAGGCGATTCGCGATGAGTTCGCGGCGAAGCGTCAAAATGGCTAAACATAATCACCCTGACACGGTTAAGTGCGGGGTGATTTTTTTGTGCAGCGGAACAAATGACCGGGATGGAAGGAGGCCTGAACGTCGTTGTCCGCGATCCGCTACGTTTCCGCGCGAAAGCCTAGTTAGCGGATTTTCTTGGTTTTGGGGGATCCGAAAGTGTAAATGTTCGCCTTAATAAAAACTGGCGCTTGCAAAGCGGCGAGGAACATGCCATTCTGGATAGTATATGAGACACGTTACATACAAGTTTTATTAATAGTATTTAATAGAGCGAGAGGCAGATTGTGCGAGTCCGCAAGTCGATTAACGTAACCGGGAAGTCATTGTCAGGGCTTTTGAACAATCGTTGCTAAAGGATATTGCCGAATGGGGGCTGCGAAAATGAACGTCATTGATTTGACCGGTGTCATCCGGGAGGGAATGTGGAATTACGAATGGCCGTTTCCGTCGTTCCGGATGAGGCCGCTTGATAAAGTGCCGTGGGTGAAGGGCGACGTCTATTGCGAGGTTTTCGAGGGGATGCATTCGCAGACGGGAACGTACCTGGAAACGCCGGCTCATTTTTTCGGCAACGACCGGAGCTATTCCGTAGCAGAAATTCCGGTAAGCAAGCTTGTCGATATGCCCTGCAAGGTGCTAATGCTTAACGAGAGCGAGTTTGCAAGTGCGGGGCCGAGAAAGCCGATCGACGCCGGGATGCTGGAACGCTGCCCGGGCAGCAAACTGCTTGCGGAAGGAGATGCGATTCTCGTAGGGACGGGCTGGGGGAAGCATTGGATGGACGCTTGTTATCTCGAGCAGTCTCCGTATTTTACGTACGATGCGATGGAATGGCTGATTGCCCGAAAGCCGTTTTTGCTCGGAAGCGATTTTCCGCGGTGGGACAACCTGCCGAAATCGGAAGGTTTTTTTGCCGATTTCTACGAAGCGGATATTTTAATGCTCGCGCCATGCGTGAATCTGGAGCAAGTCAAAAGGCCCGATGTGAGGCTTACGGCGCTTCCGCTGCACATCCCGGGTACGAGCGCGGTGCCGTGCAGGGCGGTCATCATGGAAGAGGAGGAAGGCTATTATGGTAACTAAGCAGGAAATGAAGATCAGCCTGGGGCTGATGGGCGTGGAGCGCGGAGATATCGTACTCGTGCACAGCTCGTTGACAAGCATCGGCTATGTCGAAGGCGGGGCGGGCGCCGTAATCGATGCGCTGCTCGAGACGGTCGGGGATGAGGGGACGATCGTCATGTCCACGCTGACAGGCTGGGCGGAGCCTTTCGACGCGGCCAAGACGGCTTCGGCGGTCGGGAAGATATCCGAAACGTTCCGGCTGCGCAGCGATGCGCACCGCAGTCTCCACCCCGTTCATTCCGTGGCGGCGGTAGGCAGGCAGGCGGAATATATTACGACGGGCCACGAGCTGTGCGAAACGGGCTGCGGGCCGGGAAGCCCCTATTATAAAATAAAGGATCTGGGCGGTAAAGTGATGCTGCTCGGCGTCGATATGGATCGCAATACGATCATGCATTCCCTTGAAGAGGAAATCGATGCCCGGTATTTGCATACGCTGGACATCCCGGCTCCGACCTATATGCCGGAAGGAACGGCAACGTTCACGCTGAAAAAGTTTCCGCCGGGGCATCGCGACTTTTTACGGCTTACCCCGTTTTTGCGAAAGCGGGACGCGTTGACGGAAGGGAAGATGGGGAACGCAGTAGTAAAGGTGATGGACGTTCGCCAAGTGTTCGAGATTGGGCTGGAACTGCTGCGGGACGATCCGCTCTTTTTCATATGCCATAACGAAGCTTGTCATTCCTGTCACTGGTCCCGGCTGCTGTACGAGGACGCCGAGGTCGATTTGTCCCGGTATGAAGGGAAGGGCTGCGTTGATGCGGCCTGCGAGATTTGCGCAGTTGAATAGCCCGAAGGAGGTACGGATATGTTTAATTTCAGCATGCTGGTGGACGACCGGATTGCCGTCGGCCTGGAACATAAAATAAACGTTTGCAGCGAGCTGCTGTTGTCCCATATGGAGATCGACGACAAGCTCGGCGGCAAAAGCCTGACCGTCATGAACGGCGAGGAGCTTGAAGCGGTTCGCAGCCTGCTCATTAGGAATCATAAGCGAATCGTGCTTATTAATGGCACCGAGCCTGTCACCGATTTCGATTATTATCGTAAATTGTTCGCCCGGGCGTTCTTGCTGCATGCGGATAACGTCAGGGTTAGGGCGGATGTCTTCGGGACGAGCCAAGAAGATATCGCCGCCGCTATCGGGAAGCTCTGTCCTGTCGCCAAAAGCTACGGCATCGGCCTGCTCATCGAGAATGATGCCTTATCTCCGCTAGCCGACGACCGCAGCATGACGGTACTGTTCAAGCAAATTCGCACGGAACAGACCGGCGTCATTTTCAATCCGCTGGAGCATGCGAAGAAACGGGTGCATCCGTTTTTTCACGTTTTCTATAACAGCAAGCTGAAAGGCGATATCCGATTCCTTCGCGTCAATGACGGGTTATTCGTTGACGGTACCGCTGCATTGCCCGGGGAAGGGAATGCGGAGCTCAAGGAGCTGGCTTCCATCTTGCTGTCGCGGTCTTATAAAGGATATTTTTCGTTTACGCCGTATTTGCCGAATACCGATATTGCCCGGTACGCCGATATGATGAATAGATTCAAAAGCATGCTGATGACGCTGTGAGACGGGTGTCTGCGGCAAAGGCCGATTTTCCGGAGCGGAGATTTCCGCTTTAGGGAATCGGCTTTTTTTGCGAGCCGCCCCGTTAGGGATGATTTTGCGAAACGGTTATGATGTTGCCGTCGCTGTCGCGGATATTAAAGAACGATACCGCCGGATAACGGACGATTCCGTAGACGATCTGGAAGCCGAGCTCTTGCGCGTGCCGGTAGGCGCCCTCCAGGTCGCTGGCGCTCACTTTGAATAAGACCGGGCCGGGAGCGGACTCGGGAACGGGAACATTCTCCATGCCGTTGGAATCGAGGATGAGGGTCGTGCCGTTTGCCAGATTGAACATATGCAAGTGGCCGAAGCGGTCCTGCTCGCGCACCTCGAGTCCCATGAATTTGGCGTACAGTTGCACCGATTCGTCCAGGTTCCGCACCCATAGAAATACGGAATCGATATGGCTTTGCACGAAGCAGTGCGACTTGCGGCCGTCAATGCCGCCGAAGGCTAGATTGTATCCGTCGGGGTCTTGAACGATAAACTCTTTCCAAGGGCCTCCATCCGGATAAATGACCGGTTCTCCCGAGATGACGGCGCCTTTGCTGCGGAACTCCTCGTACAGGCTGTCCAGTGCGGTCCAATTTTCTACATATGCGTAAACGTCGTAGGGGCGCGTGCCGCCTTTCTCAGGCGGATTGGGTCTTACATCGGACGGGTCCGATGCTTGCAGAAGCTTCAGGGCGATGCCTTGAAGCCCGTCCCGCTGCGCCCACCAGTCGGTAACGTCAAAGCCCAGCATCTCCCGGTAAAATTGCTGCGAGCGTTTAGCGTCGGAAACCATCAATGCCGTTAACGAACTGCCGATTTGATTGGCCATGCCGTTTCATCTCCTTTGAATGTGAAAAAGCGATCCGGGGGCCGCGGAAGCGGATCCGCCGGGGGGCTGCGTATAGCGCCGAAGCGGCTGTCCGGCCGGCTTGCCCTGGACAGTTGTTTAACGGCGGGTCGTCGTTGCGGCAATGCTTCATACTCGATCGAAACGTTTGGACTACATTCGAAAGAAATGGGAATGTATATTCCCCTTTTTATCCCATTTCCCTCTATTTGTCAATGAAGTTTTTGGAAAAAATATACCGGCTTTCGCTAGGCGGACGATTGCACCTTTTTCGGGAGAATGGTATCGTTAATAAGGTTGCGGAATCGAGGTTCAACCAGAAGAAAGGCGTTATCCGCCGTTCCGGGGAGGCAGTCATGTCAGCAAAACGCAAGGGGATGAGGCCGCTTAACGCGGTCGTTTGGACGCAGTTTTTGAGCTCGTTTGCGGATAATTTAAACTTTTTCATTATTGTCGGGATGGTCAACCGTCAGGGGTTCGCCAATCCGGACGCTTATGTCAGCTACATTCAAATCGCATTTTTGGCCGCTTATGTCATATTGGCGCCGGTCGTCGGAACATTTGCCGACAAGAGGGCGAAATCGCAAGTGCTGCTGGTCGGGAACCTGTTCAAAACGGCAGGCATTCTGCTGCTGTTTACCGGTCTTCATCCGGCAGTCTGTTATCTTGTGCTAGGAATCGGGGCGGTTATTTATTCGCCGGCGAAATACGGGATTTTGACGGAGCTGACAAACACCGAGGACGAGCTGCTTAGGGCGAACGCTAAGGTGGAGGGCACGACGATTCTCGCCATTCTGCTCGGTACGGTCGCGGGCGGGCTGCTCGCCAAGGAGTCCGATTTGCCGGGCTTGATCGCTTGCTTGGTCGTTTATTCCGCATCGATCGCAATGACGTTTTTCGTTCCGGCTCGCGGTGGCAACCGCGACGTGCGGTACGGGGCTTCCGCCGTAGCGTTCCTGCGCGACGTGAAGGTGTTGTTTGCGCATCCGGCTGCCCGGTTCTCGCTGATCGGCACAGGGGCGTTCTGGCTGACCGCTTCGGTGCTGCGCATTGCGCTGATCGCGTGGCTTCCGGAAAATCTCGGCATCACGGATACCGACCAGCAGTCGCTCATTATCGGCGTTTGCGCCATCGGCGTCGTGTTCAGCGCCTTCGTTACTCCGAAGCTTGTGCCTGCCGGGAAGCTGTACAGCTCGTACGTGTACGGCTTCATCATGGTGACGGCGGTCATGGTAGCGGCGTTCTCGCCGAACGTTTGGCTGACGGTCGTGCTTATGCTGATCATCGGGTTGTTCGGCGGCGTGTTCCTGATCCCGCTGAACACGATTCTCCAAGAGGTAGGCAAGGACCTCATCGGCCCGGGCAAAACGATCGCTATCCAAAACTTCGTCGAAAACGCGCTGAATGTCAGCGGTTTGACCGTATACCTGCTGCTCATATCGGCAGGGACGCCGATCAACTGGTCGGTCGTCGGCATGGGGACGCTGCTGCTGCTGTTCGTGCTTTACCTTGCGACGCAGGTCGGTCTCGTGAAGCGGGCCGGAACGGACGACAAAGCCCGCAAGGCCGCCGCGGAGCTGAAGAGCGGCGCATAATAAGCATAAGGGAAGGGACTATCCGGCAGCGGATGGTCCTTTTTGCTGTAAACAAATTCTGGATGCTATTCATGTTATTTATGCTATAATCGAACGTATGAGCGTATTTTTGAGGAGAGTGGCGCGAGACCGCCGCAAGGATAATCGACCGGGAGGGAATGCGGAATGTCTTTTATTACGAAGCTGCAGTGGTTTTTCAAGCAGCAGCTGATGCACTACGTTGCGGTCATCGTCCTGATGGTGATCATCAGCGTGACGAATAGCGTGCCGCCCAAAATAATCGGCGACCTGATCGATCAAATCAAAAAGGGGCTTCTCACCGAAGCGATTCTCGCGCAAACCGTCGGATTGCTGATTGGCCTGGCCTTGCTGCGATATGCAACCAGTTATTTTTCGATTACGACGCTGTTCGGCAATTCGAACTTGCTTGAGACGGTGCTGCGCGGAAAGCTGTTCGTCCATTTGACGCGGATGGCGCCGTCCTTCTACCACCGCAACCGGACGGGCGACCTGATGGCACTCGCGACGAACGATATCGTGGCGATCAGCCAAACCGCCGGATACGGCGTACTGACGCTTGCCAACACGTTGATCGGGACAACTGTGGTGCTCGTTTCCATGGTTGCGTTTACAAGCTGGAAGCTGATGCTTGCCGCTCTGCTGCCGCTTCCTTTCCTGGCTTATGCGATCAATAAGCTCGGCAAAGTGATGCGCACGCGGTTTTTGGGGGCCCAGGCGGCATTCGGCCAAATGAACGATCAAGCGCTCGAGTCGATTTCGGGTATGCGGGTCATTCGGTCCTATGTGCAGGAATCCAGCGATGCCGCCGCTTTTGACCGGGTTACCCGCGAGGTCATGCAGCGCAACAAGAAAGTTGCCGTCACGAATGCGCTGTTCCAGCCTGTCGTATCCACGATCGTCGGCATGAGCTATGCGATTTCTTTCGGCTACGGAGCCTATTTGGTGTTTCACGGCGATATGACGCTGGGACAACTCGTTTCTTTCACCGTTTACTTGGGTTTGCTTATTTGGCCGATGATCGCCTTCGGCGAATTTATTAATGTGCTGCAGCGGGGAAGCGCTTCGGTCGACCGCCTGGAAAACGCCCTTGCGCAAACGGCCGACGTTGCGGCTCCGGAGCGCCCGGCCGATGTGCCGGTGCCTACGCTGATCGAGCTGAAATCGCTCACCTTCCGCTACCCCGGGGCACCGTCGGATAGCCTCTCAGCTATATCTCTGACCGTGGAACGCGGCCAGACGATCGGCATCGTCGGGCGTACCGGCAGCGGCAAATCGACGCTGCTGAAGCAGCTTCTGCGCCAATATCCGATCGAGCCGGACCGGCTGTTCGTTGCGGGTGTTCCCATCGAACGGATAACTCCGGAGCAGGTGAGGTCGTGGAGCGGGTATGTGCCGCAGGAGCATCTGCTTCTGTCCCGTTCCATTCGTGACAATATTAAGCTCGGGAAGCCCGAAGCCGCGGAAGAAGAACTGCAGCGCGCGACGGAGATGGCATCGTTCGCGCAGGACGTCGGGCAGATGGCGGAAGGCCTCGCCACGGTCGTCGGCGAGCACGGCGTTATGCTCTCCGGGGGGCAGAAGCAGCGGCTGTCGATCGCCCGCGCGCTGCTCGCCGATCCGGAAATGCTTATTTTGGACGATGCGTTATCCGCTGTAGACGCCCGTACGGAAAGCGCGATTCTGCACAATATCCGCAGGGAACGGGCCGGAAGAACGACCTGGATTGCAACGCACCGGCTTTCCGCGGTCAGCCATGCGGACTGGATCGTCGTGCTCGACCGGGGCCGTATCGTAGAGGAAGGAACGCACGAGCAATTGATGATGCTCGGCGGCTGGTACAAGACGCAGTATGAGCGTCAGCAGATGGAAGCAAATTTGCTGCAGGACGGCGTTTGAACATAGGAGGTGCGGGGACGATGAAGGAAACTGCGGGCGAAACGGGAAAGAACGGCCCGGCAAGCAAAAAACGGCTGCTCACGCGCCTGTTCGATTACGTGCTGCTGTACAAGCTGCGCATTACCGTCGCGATGCTGGTGCTTCTGGCTGCGACCGGCGCTCAGCTTGCCGGCCCGTACATATCGAAAATCATAATCGATCAGCATATATCGGGCATTCAGAAGCCGTGGTACGAAGCTCAGCCCTCTGAGCCGCCGCAAGGAGCCGCGGAGACGGATATACGGACGGTGTCTTTCAAAGAACGGCAGTACGTAAGGGAAGATTGGCTGCGGGGGCCGGCGCCGGACGCTTGGAAGCCGGCTGCGATATCGCAGATCGGCCTGGATTTTTATTTGGTTCATGACAGGGTGCCGGCGGAAGCCGCTTGGAATCTCTCCGCAGACGGGCAAGTCGTCATTACGGCGAACGGCGGGACGAAGACGTATCCGGCGGAGAAGCTGGAGATAACGGATGTCGTCGCTTTTTATAAGCATGACCTGAAACCGGTACTTGAGCTGACGGGCCTGTTCGTGATCATGCTGCTCCTGTCGGGCGGGCTGACGTTTCTCCAGTCGTATATGCTGCAAACGACCGCGCTGCAAATTATTCAGAAAATGCGGATGGATGTCATGAATCATATTCAGCGGATGCCGATCCGTTATTTCGACAGCACGCCGATCGGTCAGATCGTGTCCCGGATCGCTAACGATACCGAGGCTATCAAGGAGCTGTTCATGAGCTTTATGGCGACGTTCGTCGTCAGCGGGGTAACGCTGCTCGGCATATTGGTGGCGCTGTTCCTGCTGGACGTCAGGCTGGCTTTCGTCGCGCTTGCGATGCTGCCGATTTTTGCCGTCGTCATGATGATCCATTTGAAGTATTCCAAGGTTTACGTCACGAACATGCGCGCCAGACTTGCGGACATGAACGCCAAGCTGAACGAAGCGATCAACGTCATGCCGATCATTCAGGCGTTTCGCCGGGAGGATGCGGCAGCCAAGGAATTCGACGGGCTTAACCAGGACCGGTACATCAATCAGAAAAAACAAATCAGGGTATTCGCTTTGTCGACGCGAAATATTGTCATGCTGGTAGGCGGTTTGGCTACGGCGGCGGTCGTTTGGTATTTTGGCGGACAGTCGCTTCACGCATCCGTATCCTTCGGGGTGTTGTATGCATTTATCGATTATTTGGGCCGCTTTACGCAGCCGATCATCGGGATTTTCGACCAGATGATGAATGCGCAGCGGGCATTCGTATCGGCGGAGCGCGTGTTCAATCTGCTGGACGAACCGGTCGATCGCGAGGCGGAGGCATCGGCATCGGTGAAGGCAGCCCGTCCGGAAGGGCGCGTCACGTTCGATAACGTTACGTTCGCGTATAAGGAGGGCCAGCCGGTACTGCGCGGCATTTCGTTCGAGGCTAAGCAAGGCGAAACCGTAGCGCTTGTCGGGCATACCGGATCGGGCAAAAGCTCGATCATGAATTTGCTGCTTGGCTTCTATGAGCCGGGAGAAGGGGCCATCCGAATTGACGGCAGAGATATTCGGGAGTTCTCCAAGCAGGAGCTGCGCAAATGGATGGGCATCGTCCTGCAGGACCCGTTCTTGTTCGCCGGCGACATCAAATTCAACGTCAGCTTGTATAACCCTTCCATCGATTTGGAAAAGGTGAAAAAAGCGCTTCGCGACGTCGGCGCCGATTCGTTCGTCGAGCAGCTGCCGAACGGCTATGACGAGCCGGTCGTCGAAAGGGGCAGCACGCTGTCGGCCGGACAGCGGCAGCTCATCTCGTTCGCGCGGGCGCTGGCGTTCGATCCCGCGATTCTTATCCTCGACGAGGCGACGGCCAGCATCGACAGCGAGACGGAAGGGCTCATTCAACGCGCGCTCGCGGTGCTGAGCGAAGGCCGCACGACGTTCGTCATCGCCCACCGGCTGTCGACGATCCGCGAGGCGGACCGCATTCTCGTCCTGCACCGGGGCGAAATCGTCGAGCGCGGCACCCACGACGAGCTGATGCAGCTCGGCGGAAGGTATTACAAGATGTACCAGCTCCAAACCGGTGAAACGGGCGCTACGGGCGCTACGGGTACTGCAGGAACTGCGGGCGTCGCGGAGGCGAATAAGAGACGTTAGAGGCTCCAATTTGCTCAACACCGGCAGAACTGCTGCGAATAGAAGACGCTGGCGGCTCTTAAGTCGACCGAAACCGGCGATACGCGGCCGAAAGAGAGATGGCATCGAGACGGCGAAGGAGAACGGATTGACCCCGTTCCATTACCTCAAGTAACCATTCGAGCAACTACCGCAGCTTGCAGATCAACAACCTATGCAGAGCTGCAAGGAGGAAATATAGTAGATGAAACATTTGGTTCAAGAAATAATAGAGCTGCTTCGGACGGATCTTCCCGGGTTAGCCGAATCGTTAAATGCGCCTGCAACCGAAGAAGAGCTTCGCCAAACGGAAGAGGAACTCGGGATCTCCCTGCCGTCGGAGCTGCGGGAGCTCTACCTGATTCATAATGGAGAAAAGGACGGGGGGCCGGGGTTGTTTTTAGGATTGCCGTTCCTTTCGCTTGGTGAGATGTTATCGGAGTGGAAGGTCTGGACAGAACTGGAGGAGGGCTACGCCCTGGAAGGAGAGCATTATTCCGTACCCTCCGGCTGGATTAGAGAGCGGTACATTAACCGGTATTGGCTGCCGATCAGCAAAGATTGGGGCGGCAACAACATTGGCGTCGACCTGGATCCTGACAAGAACGGCATACGAGGACAAGTGATCAATTTCGGCCGCGACGAAGAGATCAAGTATGTGATCGCCCGGCAAGTCGCTCATTTCCTGCAATTTATCCGGGATACGGCTAAAGAAGGCAACTACACCGTTATTCAAGATGAGGATCATCACTCTTGGAGCTATGGCCGCGAGGGGGCCGTTCATTTTCTCGACGCAATTCGTAAATTGGAGCTCCCCGTATTGCAGCCGGCTCGACAACAGTCAGGCGCGACGGATGTGAAGAGTTGGTTTGAAAGTCTGGATAAAGGTTGGCAAGAGCGGATCCAATCGGTCGGCACATCGGAACAATTTCTTTTGGCGAAACAACTTCGTTTTATTCGTGAGGGGCTAACGGATATTACCCCGCTGGGACGTTGTGAGGACGTTCGAGAACTAGTTCTGAGCGTGAACGATATTCACTCCATTGAAGCTTTGAGCGGCTGCAAGCAATTGAAGAAGCTGTATCTGGTGAAAAATCCGGTTATGGACCTTCGTCCGCTGCAAAAGTTGGAGCATTTGCAGGAGCTAATCATATCGGGTACGGCTGTTACCGATTTATCCCCTCTTAGCTTGCTTCCAAAATTAAAGGAGTTGGATGCTCAACAAACACAAATTCGCGATTTCTCTCCTTTGAAACCGATCAAGAGCTTGCGTACCCTGAAAATCACCTGGCCGGATGCGGAGCAGCTAAGCGGTTTGTCGGAGCTCAGTCAGCTTCGGGAACTTGCGATCTCCGGCTTAGGGACTGTCGCAGTGAGCGATTTGGATGCAATCGGACAACTTGTGAATTTGCAAAAGCTTGAGCTGGAAGGCGTTTCTTTGACGAATCTGGAGTTCGTACAAGGATGCCATAAGCTGCAAGAGCTGGTTTTAAAGGACTCTGCGGTTCTGGATATGTCAACTGTGGCTAAGCTTGAGAACCTCCACACCTTAACAATGAGTGAATGTCCCGATGTCGGGAAACTGGAGGAGGTAGCCCGTTCGGCCTCGTTGAAAAAAATAATGGCATCGTACCAACAATTTTCCCTGTTAAAAGAATGTTTTGACCGTATCATCGATTTCTCAACGATGAACGGATGTATGACGGAAGAGGAAAGTGAAATTTGGCATGAATACATGGACCGTGCCCGCAGGTAGATCGGTTACAAGGCTGCCATGCCGCTTCCACTGAGGCGTCAATGACGTCGACAGCCGTTTTTTACTAAAATGCACGATCGCCGGCTGAATTTTCATCATAGCCTGCGGCCCCGCGGGTTATGAGCGTTTCCTGTTAACGAAGCCGTCAAGAACGGACCGGCGAATGGGCCGGTGATCGGGCCGGAGTACCGCTCGGGGACGGCTGAGGCGACCTTTTGGGCGTCTCAGTCGCTTTAGCAGCTCCGTCGGTCTTGGCGCTTCCGTCCCCTTTGGTGGTTCCATCGGCCTTGGTGGCACCGTCGGCTTTGGCCCCTCCTTGGGTTTCGCGTGTTCCCGCGGCTTCGCGGCTTTCCAGCCCGCTGACCTGGAAGCTTGGGAGCTGCAAGGTTTGGCCGTCCATTTGCATGGATTCGTAGCCGGTCCAAGTACCGGTGATTTGCGCTGCTCCGACTGCAAACGGGAAGCTTCCTTTCAGCATCATGTAGCTGTCCTTGAACTCGGCGATGGCTGTTTGTCCGTTAACGGATACGATTTTGCCGGTAAATCGGACCTTCTTCTTCGGATAGTTCAGCAAGTCATCCAAGACAATGTCCACATAATCCGACTTTGGACGGCTGTAAGTGTATTTGCCGTTTACGATCTCGTAATACGCCTGCTCTCCGTCCGCTTTGTCCGCCGGAGACTGAACGAGCATAAGCCCCGGACGCTCCATAGCGAAGCCGTTCGCCTCGAAATCGAATAACGGCTGCAGCGCGCCGTCGCGGAATTCGTAGCCGATGTAGCGGCTTTCTCGGGTGCCGGAAGCCGTTTGGGCTACAAGGACGTACTTTCCGTTCACGCTTATACCATCGTAGCTCTTAAGGCTTTTCACCTTGTCGCTTCTATCCAGTCCGGCTTCCGCCGTCTGCAGCGTGCCGTTCGGCAGCATCGCTCCGAAAATAAGCGTATTTCCGTCGGCAACGGCGGCTGCGATAGCAGTCAATCCGGCTTTCTGGGCATCCGTATACAGCATGTCGACTTTACGCCCCGGGAACTTCGCTTCCAGAATATGATTCGGCTGCGCGATCGCCCATTTCCGCTCGGCCTCCGCCTTTTCCTTGGACGTATCCCGGTAATCGTTCAATTTTTCATACATGGCGACGGCATCGCTGAATTTATTGGCTTTGACCGATTGCTCGGCGGATTTAAACCAGCCGTCGATCGTTTTCTTGATATACGACTGCGCTTTGCCGGATGCCGGAATGACATCCTTCATAGCCTGCACCGTTTTGGCCAAGCCGATAAAGTTCTGGATTTCGCCGGCCTGGCCGGGCTTCTGCAAAGCCTGCAAGGCGTGGGCGTCCAGCCATGAGGTCAGCCAAGACGCCTGCCATTTGTATTTTTTATATAACTGCAGCTTGGCATTAACGGCTTCGCCGAGCTCCTGAATGCCGGATTTTTTGGCTTGCGCTTGAAGGGCGGCGGTATCGTAATTTTGCA
Source organism: Paenibacillus contaminans (assembly GCF_003285015.1). Taxonomy (GTDB): domain Bacteria; phylum Bacillota; class Bacilli; order Paenibacillales; family NBRC-103111; genus Paenibacillus_V; species Paenibacillus_V contaminans. The sequence continues at coordinate 166,188 of NZ_QMFB01000009.1, forward strand.
GCAGCTCGTTAATCGCCTTCTGCTTCGCGCCGGATTTGCCGAAGAACGAGTCGGGAATAAGCAGCAGGCTTTCTACAACTTGGTCCTGCCCGAAGTTATTTTTGTTTATGTCGTTCGTCATTTGCGCCATTAAACGTTCCTTGACTTGGTCGATCGCTGACTTAAGCTCGATCTCGGTGTTAAGGCGCCCGGTCAGCTCCTGGAAAACGGCGAGCTTCTCAGGCTCTTTGCCCACCTCCGCAGCGAGCTTGGCATACTCGTTATACGTCTCGACAAGAGCGGCGCTGTTATCGTTTCCGGCCGCTTCCTCAGCCCGGCGATGAAGCGAAGCCAGCCGGCTTTTCATCTCCGTAACCGGCTGAAGCGCGGCGAGCGATTGCCTGATCAGGTCCTTTTTGTATTCGATCGCCCACATGCCGTCCAACTTCGTAAAAAGCTCCTCGGCCCGAATCCATTCATTCTGCTTGTACAGCTCGTCCGCTTCGTTCACCAGGTCCATTTTGCGATCCGTCAAATAAAGTTTATAGCAAGCCGCCGCAGCGCATATCAGGAGAATCGCAATCGCGATGTTGCGGATCCTGAGCGATGTTCGATTGGAAGTAAAATGCATGGCGTACTCCTAGATGACCCCTTTGAATTCCGGGTCGAAGTCGTATTTTTTCTTGACAACGTCTTTCGTGCGGGCGTACAGCTCTTGCCATTCACCGGATTCCCGCGAAGCGAGCAGCTTGCATAAACGAAGCAGGCGTTCCCTAGGAAGAGCGTCCAGGTGGGGCAAAATCAGCTCCATGTAGCGGTCGACATACTGCTTCAACCGCAGAGCCGCACCGGCCGCATTCACGAGCAGATCCGTTCCGTCTTCCATTTGCGCGATGGCGTGCCTGTACCGGATGATATAGTCGAACGTTTTGCTTTTCATCAGCTGCCTGTTCACTTTGGACACCTCGAGAAGGTAATAGACGAAATCCTTGTCGAAATCGGACGGGATCAGCGATTCCAACTCAAGATTCATGTCGCGGCGCAGCACGAAGCGGTTCAGGATTACGATTTTGACCTTCTTGATATTATCGTTATGAAGGAAAACGCTGATCTCCCGGAGCTTCTCGTAAGCGGGCTTGAATTTCTCCTCGTTGGCGTCGGCGATGGCGCTTAGAATGTCTTTTTCCAAACCCTCGAGAATCTTCTTGTGCTCATGAAGAACAAGCTTCTCCAGCTGGATCGACTGTCTGCGGGGAAGCGCTTTGCGATAGAGCAGCCAGAGAAACAAGGGCAGGGCCAATGTAACGCCCGCCGCGGCAAGCAGCTGCGGAATCGTAGAAGCCATGACGACGGCAATGCAGCCGAGCGCGAGCGCAAGCGCCGATTCCGTATAGAATTTGCGCCGGCACAGCGTATCGGAATAATCGCGGAAGGAGACAAAGGGACTTTGGCTCCCGCATGCTTGGCAGTGCGTATTGTCCAGCACCGTGTAGATTTCGCATTTCCGGCAAAGCTTCAGGCGATCGAAGGTGTATTTAGTAAGGGCCGGTTTGCTAAATTGAACGGCTAGCTTTTTCATCTCGATCACTCTCACCGTTTAATAGTTTCAGCAGAAGCGCGTCTGTTTGATCTTGAGCAGGGCTGCGCTTACGCAGTATGAAAAGCGTTTGAAAGACCGCGTAACACGCGATGGCTAGGAGACAAATGCCGTAAACAACGGTTTGCATCAAGGATAATGTCAAATGAATGCTCCTTCCGTTTTAGAGATTGTTCCGAAAAGCCGCCTTATGATCACGATCGTTTTCCTGGAGGTCGGAACACTCCCTAATTCCTGTAATTCACCGTCTTCGGTAGAAATCCTTTAAAGCCTTCCGTTTACTATTATACGCAAACAACCCCTGCTCCGGAAATTCAACTCGGTTCAGGGACTGTCAGAGCTTGATTTGCTGATCGATACCGCTTGATGTTTCGGTAATTCCGACTTCGACGGTAACGCGTTCGTCCACAACGAAGCCGGTTATCCTTGTGATACTTCCCCTTCCAGCAGTTCATCCATAATCTGAAACTGCCCGATCGGCGACCAGCTTTTGCCTATCCAGTTCGATACCAAACGAATGTGCTGGTTCGAAGCAGCCTGTATCCCGTCCCGGCATGCGTTCTGCTGCATCCGGGTCAGGAACTCCGCCGTGCCGTCAAGCTCCTCGAGCTTGCAAATGTACAAATAGTCCGTATCGAACGGCGGCACCTGGTGCACATCGAACTCCCGGTATTGAATGTCCGGCGGCACACTGCCGCCCGGCTTCAGGCCGAGCTCCGCATACAGCAATGTATTCATCGGATGGTTGGCGAGCCCCTGCATCCTGACTTTTTGGCTGTACAGGCGCATGAAGGAGAACGTTTCGCCGGGGTGGATGGAGCTTAATCGTTTTCGGGCGTCTTGTATTTTTTGTTCGACCTTGCGAAGATTTTGCTCCGCTTCACTTTCTCTGCCTACTAGCTCGGCGATTTTTCGGTGATTTTGCCGCCAGTTCGCGGTAAATTCCAATACGACGGTCGGCGCGATCCGCTTCAGCTGCTCGTAGAACTGACGATGCCGGCAGTCTGCGATGATGAGATCCGGGCATGCTTGACGGAGAAGCTGCAGTTGCTGTCCGACCTCAATGTCGTACTCCTCCGGGCTTAGCTCCACATAGAGGCCTTTGTTCAGCTCGGCCAGCGGCTCGATGCCAAGAGAACGAAGATTGTCCTCATAACGAAAGGAGCAAGCAACGGCTACGCGAAGCTGTCTTCTTTGGACGTAAACGGCGGGGGAGATTCCTATCGCTCGCTTGAACATCCTGCTGAAATAGAACGGATTGCCGATGCCGACGGATTCGGCCGCCTCTTTAACGGAGTAGTTTTGTTCCAGCATCTGCTTGGAGCTGTCGATCCGAATCTGATTCAAGTATTCCATCGGCGATACTCCTTTGGCTTTCTTGAAGCTTCTGGAGTATGAGGTTTGTGTCAGCCCCGCTATATCGGACAACGTATCCAGCTTTACCTTTTCATGAAAATGCTTATACATATATGCGACAGTTTGGTCGATACCTCCATGTTCCGCCGCCGGCTCGTCCTGCTCGGATACATCATCGGCTATGGCCTGCAGAAGCGACTGGAACTCAAGCTGCAGCCTCTGTGCCTGATCGGGGTGCGAACGCCTGTTGCGATACATCCGCTCAATCCGGTTGAGGATCGGCTTGACCGATCGAATCTGCAGCCTGCCAGGCGGAAGCGGCATACGGGCCTCATCGCCCGGCGAGCAGGTCCAATTCCCCAGACGTTTTCCGACAGTTACACTGCTGAACATGAGCACATAATATTCGATGCAGCTCGATTCGAGGATGATATCTACGTTCATCGACGGCTGCAGAAAATAAATTTGGTTCGGCTGTAGGGGGATTGCACGATGATCGAGATGCAGCAAACCTTTTCCCTGGATGATCACGCACAGCATATTGCTTGGAATCGGTTGACGGGACAATACATGCTTGGAGCGGAAGCGGCGTTTATGGAGAGAGGAAAGCAGCATAAGAGGATATTGGGGAACAGTGCAGGACAGCATATGTCTTCACCTTCCTGGCCACAGCGTCGGGAAGAAACGGGACGTCCGCCGGAGCGGCGCCCGTATTTCCCATGACATATCAATGAGAATCATTATCAGCAATGTCAGTATAGCTGTTTTTTTATCGGAATGGAAGGTTTTATTTGAAGACGGTCAGCAATTCCTCGGCTGGCGTACGGGGACGAGCTGGCGGAACAACTTTCGGATAACCGATGTGAAGCACGCCGGCTATTTTTTCCCCCGGCTGCACGCCAACCGTCTCGCGGAATGAGGGATCGTAATTATAGTGGTTTGTTTTCCACACGACTCCAAGTCCTTGCTCCCAGGCGGCCAGTTGAAAATTTTGAATCAGGCTGCATACGGCGGCGTAATCCTCATCCCAAACCTTCTGGCGCGGATCTTCCTTGAGCACGACAATAAGATGGGCCGGGACGGATTCGAGGTATTCCCGCTTTTTAGGTCCATATTTCGCCATATCCTCAGCATCATAGGTACGGACCATCGCTTCAGCGAAGGTTCGTCTGGCTTCGCCTTGGAACAAGATAAACCGCCAAGGCTGTCGATATTCGTGGTTTGGGGCCCATACGGCCGCGTTCAGCAGCTCCAGCAGCAGCGTCTCGGGAACCTCGTCGTTCGTAAACAGTCTGACCGTTCTTCTCGCCTTGATCAAGTCCGCTACCGGCGTTTCACTTTTTTCCAACGGTTTCAAAATCCATCTTCCTCTCTGAATGGGTCTCGTTATTTAAACTGGCCGGATAGGGGGTGACCGGCGCAGCAATCCTTCCTTTCCCCTTCGGGATGCACAGGGGCGTTGTAAAAAACGGATCCGGTATCACCTTGCATTCCATACCGAACACCGCTTTGACCAGTTCCTCGTGGATGACGTCCTCCGGTTTGCCTTGCGCGTACACCGATTTGTCTTTGATCGCTACGATATGGTGCGCATAGCGGCAGGCCAGATTCAAATCGTGAAGCACCATGACGACAGTCGTCCGTGACTGCGCATTCAGTTCGAACAGCAGATCGAGAATGTCGATTTGATGCGCCATATCCAAATAAGTCGTCGGTTCGTCCAGCAAAATCGTCCGGGTCCCCTGGGCCAAGGTCATGGCGATCCACGCCCGCTGCCGTTGACCGCCGGATAAAGAGTCTACCGGCTTATCCGCCAATTCCAGCATTTTGGTCGCTTCCATAGCCTGAACGACCATGCGCTCATCCTCCTCCGACCATTGCTTGATCCAATGCTGGTAAGGATAACGCCCTTGCTTCACCAGTTGAAATACGGTCAGGCCTTCCGGCGTAATCGGGCCTTGCGGCAAGATTGCCAATCGCTTGGCAATTTCCTTCGTAGGCAGCTCCCGAATTTGCCTGCCGTCGAGAATGATTTCTCCTTGCTCGGGCTTCAGCAAACGGGCCATCGAGCGAAGCAGCGTCGATTTGCCGCATCCGTTCGAACCGATGAATACCGTAATCTGCTTTCTCGGCACAGTAAGATCAAGCTGCTCGATAATCCGTTCATGACCATAGGATAAACTGAGATTTCGGGTTTCCAATATCGGCACCTTTACTGCTCCTTCCGTTTGGCATACAGCAAATAAATAAAAAACGGAGCTCCGACGGCAGACGTAAAGACGCCTGCCGGAACATCGAGCGGAAGAAAAAACGTTCTTCCGGCCAGGTCCGCCAGCATCACGATCATGCCGCCCAGCAGCACGGAAACGGGTAACAGCCGGGTAAAGCTCGACCCGACGAGCTTGCGCGCCATGTGCGGGGCCAGCAATCCGACAAATCCGATGCCGCCGGCAACCGATACCGCCGCCGCTGCCAGCGCGACGCTGATGAGCAGCAATATCAGGCGATTTCGCTCGACCGCACTGCCTGCGCTGGCCGCGATATCGTCGCCAAGCTGGCCGATGTTGACGTGGCGGGAGAGGAGGAAAGCAAGCGGAAGCAGGACCAGCGCCCAGGGAAGAATCGTCAGCACATTTTCCCAGTTGGCTGCATATACGGATCCGGTCATCCACAAATAGGCTTGGCCGGGATCGTTTTTCGGGCTGAACAGGATCATCATGGTCGTTGCCGCCGAGGTCAAAGAAGCCATGCCGATGCCGATCAGAATAAGCCGCACGGGTGTGATCCCTTTTTTCCAGGCCAGCAAGTACAGCAAAATCGAAGCCAGAACGGCGCCGGCCATCGCAAAAAACGGCATCCAGCGGATGCTGATTTGTCCGGACAGGTAAGTAAGGAATAAAACCGCCGATACGGAGGCGCCGCCGGTAACGCCGATAATGTCGGGAGAAGCAAGCGGATTGCGTATCATCCCCTGCAGCAAAGCGCCTGATCCGGCCAAAGCGGCTCCTGCCAGCATAGCGACGATAATCCTCGGCAAACGCAGCTTCTGGATCACCATGACATGCTCCTCGGCCCCGGCGCCGAACACGGCGCGAAGCACATTGAGCGGGGAAATGTACATTTCCCCCAGACCGGTGCTGACAATGGCGATGACGACACTGGCGACCAGCAACACGGACGCAACGAACACCGTTTTCTTATGAACGAGAAACGATAGGTTCTGCCTTCCCGAGCGATAGGGAGCGTACGCTTTCATGAAGCTTTTCATGATCGGACAATCCCCCTTCGGGCAATGTAAAAAAAGAATGGCACGCCGATCAGCGCCGTCATAACGCCTACCGGCACTTCCTCCGGAATCATGATGAAGCGCGCCGCCAGATCGGCGGCAATAAGCAGAATCGCTCCAAATACGGCGCAATAAGGAATAACCCAGCGATGGTCGATTCCGGAGAAAAACCGTGCGATGTGGGGGATGACTACGCCGATAAATCCGATCGGCCCGGCCACGGAGACGGCTCCGCCGGCCAGAACGACTACGATCAGCCCGGCCGCCGCCTTGAGCCACGCCGTTTTCTGCCCCAGACCTTTGGCCGTATCCTCGCCCATCATCAGGACGTTCAAATCCCGGGATATGAACCATGATGCGATCCAGCAAATGATCATATACGGCAAGACGACAGCCAGCATATCCGGCTCGCGCCCGGCAATCGTACCGGTCAACCAGTACAGCACGGTGCCGAGCCCTTGTTTATTCAGCACCAGAATGCCTTGGGTAAAAGACGAGAACAGCGCCGTCATTGCGGCGCCGGCCAGCACCATCTTCATCGGCGTCAGTCCGTCCCGGCCCAGCGAACCCAGCATGAAGACCACTGCCGCACCCAAGGCCGCTCCGGCAAATGCAAGCCACATCAATACTTGCATGGACGAAACCGAAAACATAATGGCCGCCAGGACCACGATGAAGCTCGCTCCGGCATTGACGCCCAGCACGCCCGGCGAAGCAAGCGGGTTGCGGGTCAAGGTCTGCATCAAGGCTCCCGCAACAGCCAGACTCGCCCCGACCGCGGCGGCGATAAACGCCCGCGGCATTCGCGTCGTGCGGACAATCATCTGCTCCATGACATTCTCGTCATAGTGGAAGGCGGCGTCCCATGCGATAGACCAGTTGTAGTTGACGGAGCCGTACATGACGCTCGCGGCCATGCTAAGCAGCAGCACGAGGCAGCCTGCCGCCAGTCCCGCCGCTCTCCAACCATTCGTTCTCCTTACGGGCATTTGCTAAAATCTCCTCGTCATGTCAAATGAATGAGCGGACCGCTCATTCATTTGGCATTTTATGAGTTTATCGGACTTCCATGCCGTTTCACGGCACACACTGATGAATGAATATCGTATTTCAGGGCAGAAAAGTATATCGTGGAAGCGGCTCTCAACCCCGGTAAACGCGCCAGCCCTTAGCTAATGATTACAAAGTCGCTTTCTTCGAAAGCGTTAGGACGGCGAAGCCGTTTATCCTTGAAAGTTGCCGTTACTTGATTTCGAAATATTTGTACAAGTCGTCCATCAGGGATTGCGCCGCCAAAGCACCTGCGCTCAAATTCCACGTTATGACGTCGACGGGGAAGTATTTGCCGGCTTTGACGCCCTTCAAATTTTTCCACAGCGGATGCGATGTCCATGCTTCATGGCTTTGCCGCCTGCTTTCATCCCCTTCGGTAAATCGCGTGATATCGAAAATATAATCCCCGTCCAGCTGTGCCATTTGCTCCTTGGAGGTTAGATTAACCACCGTTTTGCCTTCCACCTGTTGGGACTTCGGCCGCGTAAGACCAAGCTCCTGGAAAATCGAACCGGCAAACCCCGTTATATAGATACGGGAGCTGCCGTCGCCCTCGAATCGGATGATCGAAACTTCCGTTGTGCTCAGACTGCTGCCGACCTTCGTCTTGAACTCAGCTACGCGCTTATCCCACTTACTGAGAATTTGCTCCGCTTCCTTTTCCTTGTACAACGCGGCAGCGCCAAGCTGCAGATTTCCTTTCCAGTCAAACACGTTCTCTACCATTAACGTCGGCGCGATACTGGATAATTGCGGATAAATTTTCTCGTGGCGCGATTTGGCGCCGATAATGAGATCCGGTTTTAAAGCGATGATCGCTTCGATATTGGGTTGGGTTTCCTCGCCCAAATTTTTGACTCCGTCCATTTTATCTCGCAGAAACTGATACCACGGCTTTTCTTCCCAAGATTCAACGGCACCCGCCGGTTTGACGCCAAGCGCAATGGAATTGTCGACCATCCCGTTAAACAATAAGACAACCCGTTCCGGCTGTTTTTTTAAGGTAATGCTCCCCATCGCATGCTGGATCGTCTTCTCCCCGTCCGTGCCGGAGGCGGCTGAGGGCTGCGGCGAGTTTGCCGCTTGCTTGGCGTCCGTTTTTTGCCCGCCCGACTCTCCTGAATTTCCGGCCCCGCACGCAGTAACCGCGAAGGTAAGCAGCAACATCAGCAGCAATCGTAAAGCTTTCATCTCTGTGTCCTCCCTAAATTTGCAAAAGGTTAATTGATATTGATAACCATTATCAATAATATCGACTGTCACATTTTCTGTACATGAATGATTTTATCCGTTTGACATACCGATTTTATCAGGCGAAATTTTAGGATGCTGACTTGCGGGTCTATCGTTAGAGTTGGAAAGCTGCTATTAACTTGATCGCGTTTGATCTAGGTTTTCTGCCCGCGCTTTTCATGAGAAAATCCGCAGTGGAAAGGACGGGTTCGTATAAGGCCGCGAGCACCCAAACCTTGCATTTCATGCGGTCAACGTACTATTAGCATTTCAACACTTATACTATCGATTCTTAAGATGTAAGCACTTGATCGTGCAACGAGTAGTGGTCCTCATAATAAGGAAAAGATTACTATTCGTGAGGCGAACCTCACTATTTCTAACCGAAAACCCGTGATCTGGTGGCATAATGAGGCAAATGCAACTATTAGTGAGTCAAACGAAATTGATAGTTGCGTTTGCCTCACTAATGGGCGAGAACGAGTATTATACCTGCGAAATAGTGAGGATAGCCTCATGAACAATAAGGTTTTCTCCACTAATCGCACAAAGGGGCAGGGGCGAAGCGAATTCCATTCATCATGGCGCCTTTGAAGCGGCGGGGAAACTACAGTTTAAGAGTTGAAACGCTACTGTTAGATTGACCGCGTTTGATCTAAGGTTTGCCGCCCGGCTTTTCGTAAATAGCTCGCAGGTAAACAGCAGGTTCGTATGCAGCGCAGCTGCGTCTGTATCTTTATTTTGATGTGGTCAACCTGCTAGTGAACGGAAGGTACCGCTAGTACGAGGGGGCGAGAATTTGTCCCCGGTCAGCCCTAAAACTGCGGATGAAGCAGACGCTCGATGCCGGCGGAGGCAAGCTGCCGTGTAAAAGTCGATCCCGACTTATCGATGGTGTACTATAGAACTATGGAACTATGGATAGACTGCTAGGGCGTATCTGAAAACCCACTGAGGGGCATCTTTCACCGCCTTTTCGCCCCCTGCTTCGTTCCGTTTGCTTGACGTACCCCCGGTACGCCTTCACAAACGCGCCTTGCATGGAACGAAAATTCGGCAAAATCTGCTCCCCTCGGAGTCTCCAGACACGCCCTAAAAAAACTAAGAAAGTCTTAAGAAACATTTCGCTCGGTTCAGCCGTCTATCCTAGGGATCATTTTGGAGACGGAATGCCGCATTGCCGCTGTATTTCCCGCATGCCGGCAAGGTTCGTACCGGGTAAAGAACGCTTCCTGCGGGAGCCTATGAGACGAGCCGGCGCTCTAGTCTTTCCAAGCCGAAATAGAATATAATGGAATGGAGTCTGAGGTGGCGAATATTGGAGCTTCCCGTCGATTCATGGGCAGTATTACAACTTTTGGGGTCAATTGACCAGGGAGACATACAGACTCGACCATAGGGGGGACATCGATGGCTATAAGCAAGAGTTATATATTCCGCCTGTTGATGGCGGCCATTTGCATCATGCTGTTGTGGAGCGCGTTCATGCCTTCCGTTTTCGCAGCGGACGCAGATGAAGGAACCAAGCTGGATGCCGTTCTCGTCGTGGACGTCAGCAATTCCATGAACGACAGCGACCGCAATAAAATCGGCAACGAAGCGATGAAAATGTTTACGGACATGTCTTCGCTGCAGGGAGACAAGATCGGAGTAGTCGCATACACCGACCAGATCGTAAGGGAAAAAGCGCTTCTCAAAATGAACTCCGAGCAGGACAAAGAGGAGCTTAAAAGCTTTATCGATCAGCTGACGAGAGGACCTTACACCGATATATCCGTCGGGCTCAAGGAAGGCCTCAAGGTGCTGCAGTCCGGCAAGGAGCCGGGGCATTCTCCGCTGATCGTGCTTATGGCCGACGGCAACAACGATTTTAATCCGAGCTCCGGACGCACGAGCGAGCAGGCCGACAAGGACTTGGCGGCCGCCGTGAAGACGGCCAAGGATAACGGCATACCGATTTATACGATCGGGCTGAACGCCGACGGATCGCTGAACAAAGACGCGCTCGCCAAAATCGCCTCGGAGACGAACGGCAAATCGTTCGTAACGAGCACGGCCGACACGCTGCCGCAAATTTTGAGCGAAATTTTCGCCAGTCACATGAAGCTGAAAGTCATCCCGATGAAAAACATCGTGGCGAACGGGGAGTTCCAGGAAGTCGTCGTCACAATTCCGAACGCCAATGTGCTGGAGGCGAATATTTCCGTCATGTCGGGCAAGCCGGTGGAGCTGCAGCTGATCGATCCGGCCGGCAAGCAGAAGGCGATTCCGTCGGAAGGCGTCACCTTGTCCAAATCGAAGACGTATTCCCTGCTAAAGCTGGCCAAGCCCGCAAGCGGCGACTGGAAGCTGAAGGTTAAGGGCGTCAGTCAGGATAAAATCGATATCAACCTGATTTTCAATTACGACTTGCAGCTGGTCATGGCCCCGCTCACCGCCAAAACGTACAAAGTCGGCGATACCGTCAAGGTACAGTCGTATTTTGAGGATAACGGGCAGAAGCAGACCGGTGCCGATCTGTACAAAAATATGAAAGCGACCCTGCTCATCACGGATATGGATACGCTGAAGACGGAGCAGGCGCAAATGTCGGTTGCGGGCGCCGGCTTCGAAGGAAGCTTTGAGATAAAAGACAAACACCGCTACCAAATCGTGGTGAAGGCGGAGGACAGCAGCTTCTTCCGCGAGACGAAGCCGGTCGAAATATCGGCGGGCGGCGGGGCCGCAAGCACGGCACAGCCGCCTGCGGCGCCTGAGGAGCCGAAGGAAGAGGGGAAACCTTTTCCATGGCTTACCGTAGTACTAGGAAGCGTTGGGCTTCTTGCGCTCATTGCCGCAGCTATTTTGCTTATGGCTTATATGCGTAAGAAAAACAAAGGCTTCGTCGGCCAAGTCATGATCGAAATTCACGACGAGGATACGGGAGAAAAGTCGAATCCGCAATTTAAGAAGCTTAACGCGTTTAAAGGCAGCTTCCGTCTGCATCAGCTGCTGCAGCTTGCTCCCGAGCTGGCGGAGACAGATAAAATCGTCCTGCTGCCGGGACCGCACGATTCGCTCGTCATTCAGAACAAATCCGGCTGCCTTATCGAGAAAGCGGGCAGGGCGCTGGACGCCGCGAAGGGCAAAGAGCTGAAGAAGAACGACCGCATCAAAATATCGCTGCAAAACGTGCAAAAATCGATTTATATGGAATACATCGACTAGGGGGCATGCAAGATGAAAGCCGTAGTTCGTGAACATATTCAACAGCTGGACGTCTCGCAAGGCGGCGGCATCGTCAGCGATAAAATTCGCGTAGACACGATCGACAACCCGATGCTTATTATCGGATTGGGGGGAACGGGCATCGACGCCCTTCTCCGTTTAAAATATCAGATCAACCGGCGGTTCAAGCTTCCGGAGGATCCGATCTCCAAAAGAAGAAAGGAGAAGCCCGACAAGGTCGAGTTTCTCGCTTTTGAGACGAACGAGCATGACCGCAACAAAAAATATAGAGGAATCGGGCTCGATCCGATTTCGGAATTCGTCCTGCTGTCGAACGCGGAGATCGGCAGCTTGCTGCAGAACCGCTCGATTCTCGAGCCTTACATCACCGAATGGCTGTCGCCCGAGCTGAACGTGACGGACGGCATCAACGGGGCGCAGGGCGTACGCCAGGCGGGACGGCTGCTTCTGTTTACGAAGATCAACCAAGTCGTGCAAACGATCGAGCGCAAAATCAAATCACTTTGCGAGGGCACCAACAAGAAGCTGTTCGTTTTCGTACTTACCGGTCTTTCCGGCGGTACGGGCAGCGGCTGCTTCCTGGATATTTCCTACATCGTGCGCGGCATTATCGAGCGGGAGCACGGCAGCGCGGGCGTCGACCGGGTCAGCATGCTCGGCTATTTGTTTACCCCCGACGTCAATTTGTCGAACAAAAGCCTCACCGCGCATACGAGCGAATATATCAAGAAGAACGGCTACGCGGCGCTTAAGGAGCTTGACTACTGGATGAACACCGACGAGCGGAACGAGCGGTTCCGCCAGCGGTACGGGAGCGTACTGGAGGTTAATTCCATCATGCCGCCGTTCAATCTGTGCCATCTCATATCGGCGACAAATTTGGAAGGCAAGCCGCTTGAAAATGCGTACGACTATTGCATGAACGTAACGGCCGAGAACATCACCAACTTCATGGCCAGCGAGGAAAAGCATTCCGGCGAGGAATTCGCCATACACGATTACATCAGCAACATCAACATGAATATCAACCAGATGCCCAAGCCGTATCCGGCCAACTACAAGTACAACATTATCGGCGCTTCCTCGGCCGTTCTTCCGATCGAGGAAATGACCACCTACTTGGCGTACCGGCTGTTCAAAAAAATGGAGAACATGTTCGCCTCCATGCCGTCCCAGGACGAAACCGAGAAGCTCGTCAGGAAGCTCGGGCTCGATCCCGACTCCGTGCACCGGAAATTCGAGGAACGGGTTCCGGAGCCGCTTCCCGGCTACGAGAACAGCGAACGGCTCAGCTATAACAATGTCGTCAAGCAGCAGGTCGTCAATATCGATATGGAGCTAGAGCAGGGCTTCATCGCAAGGGCGAAGGAAGAATACGTCAAAACGAAAAAACAGGCTCCCGCCCACATTATGGAGCAGTTTACGGATCAGATGAAGCGCATTTTCATGAATCCGGCGCAGGGGCCGTTCTTCGCTTCGCGGATCATTTATTCGCAGAAGGGCTACTGCCTGCTGAACATGATCTCCACCTACATCGAATCGCTGCAGGAGAGCTTGGACCGCAGCCGGCGCGCGATCGAGACCGCCAAGGAGCAGGCTAACGAGAAGCTGACCGACGCGAGAAGCGCCTTTATTTCGAAGGATAAGAAGAAAAATGCGTACATCGAAGCGAAAATCAATCAATATTTGCTTGTCGCTGACATGGAGCGGGCCGAGCAGATGCTCGAGTTTTACGACGACGTGCGCAACCTGCTGCGCGAGCAAAATTCGCGTATTTACGAAGTGTTTACGGAAATTTTAAACGCCTTGAACCAGATTTTCGAGAAAAACGGCGATATTCTCACGAACGCGGAGGAAGCGGTCGACCATAAGGGCAACAAGACGTACTACTGGAACATTGTCAGCGTTCCGGACATTGCGAAGGTTGTCGGCTCCATTATGGACGGCAAAAATGTCGACGAGCTGACCCGCGATTTCGCGGCCGAGCTGCTGGAGCACTCGAACCGTTGGGTTAAAGAGCAGGAAATCGACATCGTCGGCTCGATCTCGGATTTCCTCAGCGATAAATTCGGCGATTTGATTACGAAATCGATGGAAGAGTTTCTTACGATCAAGTACGGCGACGACCAGTCGATCGAGAAAATCATCGAGACGAAAATCGCTAAGAAGCTGGATGACGAATCGATTCCGGTATTCCATTTGAGCAACAGCTCGGGGAACATGCATTTCCCTTCATGGGGCTTCGTCTCCGTGCCGCTCAAGGCGCCGAGCATTCTCAAAGGAGTCAAGAACTACCAGAATACCGCGATCAGCCATTCCCGGTTTACGGTCAAGGAAAGTGAAGTCAAAAACCGGATATTCTGGCTGAACACCAAAAACGGCATACCGCTCTTCACGTATACGCCGCTTCGCGTTTATGAAGACAGCTATGAGCGGACGATTCTCGAGAAAGAGGGCGTAGGCCGGCATTTGCGCCAAACCGACAAAGACAACTGGACCTATTTGCCTTCGCCGATTCCCGAGAAATCGTGGGGCGACATGTACCATAATGCGCGAATCAAAGCGTATAACGACCAGCTCCGCGAGTTGTTCGGCCTGGCGCTGAAGTACAAGTGCATCGTAGAGAAGAAAAGCGACTATTCGATGAGCAATCTGTTCGAGTGCGTGTACACGAAGCCGTTCCAGGTGGAGCCGTTCGTCGCCCGCTATAATATGCAGCTGCAGGAGCAGCGTCCGAATTTGGGCGAAATCAAGCGGTGCATCAACGATCTGAAAGCTTTGCTTGAGCAAGGGCTGGATAAAGAAGGGGCACGCGATATTTTTGCGAGCAGCGGTCAGGAAGTCGCGCTGGACAACTTTATCCGTTCGCCGGAGCTTGTGAAGCGAATCCGTGAGGAAGTGAACAAATATACGGCGATCGAAGCGCAAATCGCGGTGCTCGATTCGGTGCTCAGCGGCTTCCAGGACGAGGAAAAGCTGCTCGACCAATTCGTCGAGGCCATGTATACCGGAACGATCGTCAAGCGCGGCGCGGTATACGTCTATGACCGTAACGACGAGGAAGACGATTGGGAGCCGTTCGTCAATTTGACGAAGGTTAATAAATATGTGGAATTTACGATTTTCGATCACTTCAGAAAGCTGGACGCCAAGCGCAAAGCGATGATCGCGCGCAAGTCGGAGCGGCGCAACCAGGATATGGTCGCTTCCGAGGAGAAGGTGGCGGAGCTGATCCGCAAGCTGGACGAGATGGGCGCCTCCATGAACGAAGCCAAATCGGACCTGGAGTTCACCCGCGACGAGCTCATAAACGGCGAAGAGGTTTACGGCTTTTACCGCAAAGCGGCGGCCAAAGTGAGCGAATTGAGCAGAAACTTGAAGTAGGGCGTGTCTGAACACCCACTCAGGGTCATCTTTCACCGCCTTTTCGCCCCCTGCTTCGTTCCGTTTGCTTGACGTACCCCCGGTACGCCTTCACAAACGCGCCTTGCAGGCCAGGATAAACGTTTCCTCCCTCCTTTGGGCGGTTGCGTTTACCGTAGGGGAATCAGCAAGGTAAAGCGTAGCTAACCTTGCTAATGGAGGAACAAAAATTCGGCAAAATCTGCTCCCCACGGAGTATTCAGACACGCCCTAGCGGCATGGAGGAACAAGCATGAGGGATGTACTGCGGCGGTTTACAACAGGATATGCGGCCGACATGGAGAAGCGGACCGATAGCGGAGACGAGCAGCGAAGCGTCAATAATCCCGTCATGTTTCTCTTTATCGGGGACAAAGCGAAGGCGGCCGTCTCGGCAGTCTCCGACCTGGTGGAGCGCAAATGGAGCAACAGCGCGGGCGTGATGTACGTGCATGTTTATGGGAACGAACCGGCGGTAAAGGAGAACGTGGTCCGATTTCAGGTGAACGACGGCGCTGCAGACCGCAAACGGCGGCGGCAGGAGCTGCACGCCGAATTTTATCGCGACGACCGGAAGCTCATGGAATTAAACCGCACGCTGCGTGCCGTAAGCTCCAAGCTGTCCGAATTCGGACGGTTGTACTCGTCTTTTCAACGAATCAACGTATCTGTCGTCACGTGCGCGGAGGACCCTTGCAATGTGCTCGTGCCGGAAATTACGCTTTTGGCCAAGTCGATACTCGGCGCTTCGTTTCGGATCGTGCAGGTCGATCTTTATACGCTCATAAGGGAAAAATCGGAAGGGGAGGAGTTCGGCTTCTCCTCTTCCGTCAGTGTCGGCTTCCTGCGGGAATTGAACCATTACCAGAACGACCGTTACCGGTACGAAGGCCAACTTCAGGTGACCGAGGACGGGATCAGGCTGGCGGTCGAGCATGCGGCGCCGTTATTCGATCTTGTGTACGTGCTCAGCGACAAAAACGAGCGCGGCATCATTACGGAACGCGGTATGGAAGAAAATTACGAAATCATTTGCAGCATGAATCTGTTGAAAAACCGCAAGATGGTGACGGATTACACCGAGAAGAACGATATCTACAACAATATGCAGTTCAAGCAAAACATCATGACGGATTCCGGCGCTCCTGCTTTTGCGACCGCGGGCTTCGCCAAAATCAAGCGTCCGAATAAGGCGATTGCGGCAGCCGTCATTTATCAGGTTTTTCGGAAGATTACGCGAAAGCTCAAAGTTTCGGCGGACGTGGACACTCGGCAAATCGCCGACCTGTTCGGCTTGAGCCCCGCCGCCTTTGAACGCAAAATAAGCGCTTGGATGCCGGATGAGCGGCGTATCGAGGAAATGGTTTCACTCATGATGCAGAAGGTTTCCTACGACGATATCCGCAAGCAATCCTTGCGGGAGGCGGAGCTGCAGCTTTACGGCCATACGGCGGAAGCGTTTTTCGAGAGGAATGTCGCCGAACCTTCCCGGGAGCAGCTCGCTTCGCATCGTTTTCGCGAGGAAGTTAGAGGGATCGTCGAGTACCATATCGTTGCCGATCCTCACTACGGTCTGTACTGCGCTTACGATTGGATGGAGGAAAAAAGCGGCGGTTGGAACCTCTTCGAGGAAATCCGCAAAACGATGAAAGAGGCGGGCCGGCAGCTTGCGCTTGTCAAAGACGAGCTGGAGAGCTTGTACCAGGAACAGGTCGAGCTTCAGCCGTTTTCCCGTTCCCGTCTTCCGTTTCAGGGGAAAGCCAATTTGACGCAGTTCATCCGGTATTTTATCCAGGAGATTTACGGCCGTAAATACCGTGTCGTTCAGCTGGAGCTCGGACTGAAAATGCTGCAAGCTATGGAGCTCGCGCTGGAGGACGTCCACCGCGAATTGAAGACGAAAGTGGAAGAGATGGACGACATCGAGCGGTGTTTATCCGACTATTGCCAGCTGAGCGTAAGGGAAGCGGAAGAAGAGCTGGGGAACAATATCGAGCTGTATTACGAGAAGGTCGTCGAGGATATAACGGCTGAGCTGGAAGCCAAGCGGGGCGGCTCCTTTTACTTCGAAGACCGGTATATCGGCAGCGTCTTCGAGCATCTCAAGCGAGGAAAACAGGCTCTGCTGGAGCGGTTTATCGATTTCAGCGCGAAGGAGATATTGACTGCAGAGCCGTTCCGGCTTGCGTTCGAGGAGGAGCTGCTGCAGCGCGCCAACGTCGCCGCCCGTTATGAGCATCGCGACGTTCTGACGAAGGAGGATCTGTTCAAGGAGCTTTATGGCATGCTCGAGGAACAGGCCGTCATTCATTTGGAAGTGTACAACTATACGCACAAAAACCGGTACGAGGAAAAGTATGTTTTCGGGGATTTCTACAGCGAGTTCGTTACCTACGCTTTTCAATTCGACGAAGGCCGGCGAGGCTACAAGCTGGGCTGCGTGCATGAGAAGCGATCGAGCGGGATTGAGAAGCTGAACATCATGGGCGGGTTTCAGATAAACGACCTTCTTTATGTCATTAACAACAAGAAATACTACCAATCCTACTTGGACAACGGGTTTTGCTTGCACGGGATCGCGTTAAGCGAGCTTCCCGATCTCTGATCCGGCCGGGAGGAAGGACATAGTCGCAATCATGTTATCCGAACAGCTATCACCGGGGAAGGAGTGGCATATAAGATGATGACAAGAAAAATAAATTGGCTGATGGTTCTGTTTAGTCTGATCGGCGGAACCGTCGGATATGGCATCGGCGAATTCGTGCTGGCCGAATACGAAAGCTCGCTGCCGAACGTGGTCTTAATGGCGATTTATTTCGGCCAGCTTGCGTTTTTCGTCAGCTTGTTTTGTCTGCTTGCCGAAATCATTTCTCCTGCGCTGAACGGCAAAGGGTGGCGGCAGCGGTATGCAAGCACGTCATGGAAAATGCTCGTCCCGAGCTCTCTGGTGCTCCTGTTTGCCGCCGGGGCGTTATTTCAATTTCTTTACGGCTTGAATGTCGGCAGCTTTAAGCGGCCGGAAAATATCGTGATGGCGATCGACGTGTCGGGCAGCATGGACGGCAACGATCCGAACCGTCAAAGCTTTCAAGCTGCTACGGATCTGATTCAGAAGATGAAAAAATCGAATCAGGCTGCGGTTATCGCTTTCGACGATCAAGCCACCGTGATCCAGCCGCTTATGCGGCTGCAAAGCCAAGCGGTCAAGGACGAGATTACGCAGAAATTGAATGAGTACAAAAGGACGGGCGGCGGCACGGAAATTTCGCGGGCTCTTGCGGAGGTGCGCAAGGAAATCGAAGCGGACTCCGGAAAGCGCAGAAGCCTGGTCATTCTCATTTCGGACGGCTACAGCAGCATGGACGTCCCGGCCGTAACGGAGCCGTTCCGCCAAGAACAAATACCGATCCATACGATCGGCGTATCTGCGGATGCCGGAGGCGAGGCACTGCTTCGGGACATTGCCGGCCAAACAGGCGGCAGCTACCACAGGGTCGATGAATCGAGCGAGCTTACGTTCATCTTCGACCGCATTTATGAAGAGAATCAGGTCCGGCACCTTGTCGGCGAACGAACCGGTTCTTCGCAAGACAGCATGCTGTCCGCCTTGCTGCGGGTCGTTCTGATCATGGGGATCGGCATCCTGTTCGGCTTGGCGCTGGGCTTCCTGTTCGACAACCGGTTCCTGGCCCGCAATTTCTCCATCGGCGGAGCGGTTGCAGGTTTGCTGGCCGGTTTGGCCCTGGAGTGGGGTATCTCCGGCTGGCCGGAAAACTCGGAATGGTGGAGATTGCTCGCCGCGCTCCTTTTGGCCCTTGTCGTGACGTTGTTCTCTGCGGTCATTCCGATCAAGGAAGGCGGCGACGCTCCGCGCACGATGCGAAGCTATTCGCCTCTACGCCGGGCTGACAGCGGCTTCGGCAGCGACAAGCGGGATCAAATCAACAAGGGCTTTTGAAGAAGCGAGCGGAGAAAGGGTGATGGCGATGGAGTGGGTGGAATATGCAAACGGCGATTTCCGCATAACCAATCTGACGTCCCGCCTGCATAATCACGAATGCATCTTGAACTGGCATTGGCCGGACGGCCTCCAATTCGTTTACATTCATAAAGTTCCCGCCGATGCGGAGCCTGAGGCCGCCGAGCCGGCCGGCGAGAAGCAAATGAAGCTTTATACGATCGAAGAGTATAAGGCGAACGGAGGCCTTCGCGACAAAATCGACGGGATCGGGAGATTCGTTTATTACCTCTACCCGTTTATCCGGGACGGGGAAGGCAGCAGGCTCGTCCGGCAAACCGACGGCGGCAACGTGATCCGGGTCAGCACGGGGAAAGCGAAGATCGATTGCAAAATCAAATATAAAACCGGGCTGTTCAGCAAGACGAAGCTGGTGCGAATTACGTTTTATGCGGATATTTCCGTTCCCAAGGAAGCGTTATGTTATGTCAAGAAAGAGGGCGGAATACCGGCAAGCATCGACGACGGAACGATATTCCCGTTTATCCGCGATCTCGAGCCCGGGCCGAACGAGATGGCCGATATTCAAATCGGCAAGAACGATTACGTGAAGGTGTTTTTTACGGACGGGAAAAAATACGCCGAAATGTACCGGCTGTTTGTCGGGCAGTAGGGAGCTGTTCGGCGGCGCGACTTCGGGCTTGCTGGATCGTGCAGGCGGGTGTAAAAGGCAGCCGAAAGCCCGGGGAATGGCCTGGGCCCGGGATCGGGGCAAGTGACAGACAGCCGCAATTCTGGAGAAGGGCTAGGGCCGTGTTCGCTGGAGTCCGATTTTACCCAATTGCAACGAGGAGAAGCGCCATTGTTGCTGCTGGAATCCGATTTTGCCCAATTGGGATGAGGAATCTGGCGGAGAGATGCTAAAAATCGCTCTGTAAGCGTGCATTATCGGACTCGAGAGGTGAACGAAGGAAGTGTTCCTCCTCCAATTAGGCAAAATCGAGTTGCAGGAGTGGCTCGTTCGAAGGCGATGTGTCGCAAGCCCGAAATGTCCCGATGGCATGATAGAAGACCAGCAGCCGCAGGTTTTGAAATGATCCGAGGCGCGACAAAGGCAGCGGACAGCCTCAAGCCGCAAACGGTCTGAGGAGCAGTTCAACTGGCAGCACTAATGTTTAGGGAGGGGATCGGCATGGTTGGTTTTTTAAAAAATTTATTCGGGACCAAGAAGGCGGTTGTCAAGGAAAAACCTCCGTATTACGACATCGTGTGCCCTTTCTGCTTCGAAAAGTACCATCCTGACGAAGTCGAATTCAGGGCGGCCCACTATCGGGAGGATGACGAGGATTACGCGCTGGCGGAGGACGAGGTGCTGAATCAGTACCGCAAGCGGTTCGGTCTCGGTACGTTCGACGAGCTGGAAGCGGTCATTCCGCCCGACACGATTCCGGAGGAAAACAAAATATATGCGGGACGGGTTCTCGTCGGCATTACCGACCGGTACAACGTAGTAAGCCGCAGAAGGCTTTGCCCGAAATGCCATAACGATCTGCCTCTGACCGTGGGTAAAACGCCGAGCAATATTATTTCCATCATCGGTCCTTCGCAGGTGGGGAAGTCGGTTTATATGACGTCGCTTATCCATACGCTGGAGCACGTGACGGCCGGAAATTTCGACGCGGCCTGCATGCCGATCAATACGGAGATCAGCCGCAAATACCGGGACATGTACGAGGAGCCGCTGTTCGAGCAGGGTAACGTGCTTCGTTCCACGCAAGTTAGCGAAGTGCAGGAGCCGCTCATTTTCCAGTTTACGTTTAAGGACGAGTCGAAGGACCCGTTGACGCTCGTTTTTTTCGATGTCGCGGGGGAAGGCATGACCGATCGCGCGTATATGGAAATGCGGGCGTCCCACGTCAAAAATTCGACGGGCATGCTGCTGCTGATCGATCCGCTGCAAATCAAGACGATCCGCGATCGGATCAAAATCAACGTGGGCGAGAGCCCCGGCGATTTTACGGACCGTTACGACAGTCCGCGCGAGGTCATTATCAACTTATTCGACTCCTTCATCGGCCATCAGGGCGGCAAGACGGACATTCCGACGGCGGTTGTGCTGACCAAAAGCGATATGCTCCACTTCTTGAAGGAAGAGGACGGCGAATATATACGCAGCAACAGCAACGTGTTTCATAATATGGTGCACGCCAAAACGTTCAATGTGACCGAGTTCGAAAATATTAACGGCGAAATTCGCCGGTTTATCGAGAAGGTGGACCGTCCGCTCAAGGGGGCGATCGACGTGAATTTCTCGGATACAGCTTACTTTGCCGTGTCGGCTCTCGGCAGCAATCCGGTCGATTTGAAAGTGAAAGGCGTCATCACGCCGATCCGCGTTGACGAACCGTTCCTCTGGCTCCTGTACCGGCTCGGGTACATCGAAGGCAAGGAGGGAGCATGAGCGTGGCCGACATCCAACAGCATTATTACACCAGAGAACGGGAAGGACTGTTCCGGTCCAATGCGGGCTACGATTCGATTGCCAAATCTGCGGGATTGGACGGCGGATTTATCAAGAGAGTGCTGCATCCGTACTGCGGATACGATGCGCCGAAGGAATTGACGGACCGGAACGAAAGCGATCTTGACAAGTACCCGGAATCGTACACGGTTTTTCATGCCGATTCGGGGGAAACGGTTTTGGGCAGCAGCGTATTCGCCGGAGCGGATTTTACGGGCCAGCGGAACACGTTTTTCGCCCATCATCTGATCGTTCCGGGGGAACGGGCTGAGGGCTTGGTCGCTGAGCCGTCGGCCGTTTTCCATGCTGCGAGTTTTCAGCGCCGGTACGATATCGGGAACGGTAAGACGATTCCCGAGCTGGACGAGATTCCGCTCGAAAGGGTGCCTTATGCAGAGGTGCTGAATGCCGTGCGGAACAAGCTCGCCATAAACGAGGACATGTTCAAGAAGCTTTTGTACGCGATTATGATGGCCGTTTCAAGCAAGAAGAAAGTATATATTTCCCTCGATGTCGACGTTTCGGAAACGTCCGTATACGCCAAAAGGTTGATGGAGGTGCTGTACCGCAGCCTGCCATACGCCGTACGCCGTCATCTCGGATTTACGACCTACAGCTACGAGCCGGTGCGAAAGGATCATCTTCATGTGGTGTTTGTGGAGAAAGGAAATATTCGCCCAAGCGAGCGCAACATCGAGAAGGATTATTTGTTCGATTTCGCGAACCGCCGATTTGCCAATGTGGAGCTGCAAGGAGACGATCACGAATATTTGAACTTTGCGTGGGAGCACATACAGGAGCCGGACCGGATGATTCCGTTCTTCGAATTCGCCGACGAGGTGCTGGCTCCCGCCGACAAAGCGAAGGCGCTTGCGGTTTCGACTTACTACGAGCTATGTGCGTTGTATCGGATCGAAGCGGGCGATTACACGGTTTACGAGCGTAATAAAGCTGGCGTGCTGCATGGGATATACGGTTATTTGCAGGCGTACGGCATTGAGCGGGAAGAGCGGATGAATCGGTTGTTCATCCGGTTGTTCGATCATGAGCGGGAAACGATTACGAGCCGCAATTTGCCGCCGCTGGATGCGGTGAAGCTGGTTATCGATTACTACGGCATCGCCGAGGAGAGCAGCCAGCGTCCGTTCATCGTTTTTTTGATTTTGGTCGCCAACGCCGGGAAGTCCGCGCAGCAAAGCGAATACGTAGCTGAAGTGTACAAGGCGCTTGCGGCGAATCAGCCGCTGTTCGTCGCATTTTTCAACCAAGTGTTCGTGCAGTACGGCGCTCAGCTGGCAAAGCCGCTGTTTGAGGATTATTTGGAGGAACGGATCAAAAACCTGAGCAAGCATAAGGACGTTCTCAAGGAGCTGACTTTCTGGCTGAACAATACGCCCGATGCGCTTGGAAATGTTTTTTTTCGGGAGAAGTTCGCAACGAAGCTGCCGGAGCTGCTGGAGCATGACCGCAGGTTCGTCGCCGGAACGCTGGATATTCACCGGTTTTTCGATACGTTCGTTATTGCGAAGCCGTACGCCCAAGCTTTTGAAGGATTCCGGGAGGACGTCCTTTCCGAAGTCGACCAATGCTTGTTGTGGAAGCTGGAGTTAAACGCGCTGAGCGAGGAAGATTACGACAACGTGATCCGCATTATGAAGGAGCGGAAAAAAACGTTCCGCGAATCGCTGGACGAGCGCGGGCGGCATCATTACGATGCGCTTCGTACGCTGGATGCGATCATGACCGATACGAAGGTGAAGGGACCGGATCAATATTTGGATTCCCTGCCGCTCGATGCGGTGGGACAGGTTCAGCAGCTGCTGAAAAAATTTCTGATCGGCGGCAAATCCGGCGAGACCGACTTCGGCAGGCTGATCATCGCCTTTTACAGACCGCTGAAGGAAAGGGAGCGGAGCGCGCAGGCAAGCGCCGATTTTATCGATTACGGCGCACTGCTTCAAGCCGTGCATGCGGAGAAAAATGAGGCGGGCGTGTACGCCCTCGTCTTTTGGATGCTCGATAAAGGGCGGCTGCCCCGCACGTTCATTGCCGAGCTGAAGTCGCATTTCGTCGAACGCGATCGGGAGTCGATGAAGGACGCGCAGCTGAGAAGAAAGTGGAGGCGTCTCGGCAATGCCGGCGTTGACGAAGTACTGGATTATGTCGACGACAAGACGGCTTCCGGTTTGAAAAAGCTGTACAAGCGGAACAAAATGCTGTTCCGGCGGCTTTTCGTGCTTGGCGGAGGCGCGATCGTGCTGATCGGAGTGCTCGGCGGAGGCGGCTGGCTCGTTTACGACAAGCTGATCGCCAAGCCGGACGAGCCGGCGCCTTCGTTATCGCCGAGCCCGTCGGGCGCTGATATAAGCCCGACGCCGTCGGCGGGCCCGTCCGGCTCGCCGGGAGCGTCGCCTGGGGCAACGCCGGGGAATTCGGCTGGCGCGTCAGGGGCGTCGCCGGCGGGAGGAGCGTCGTCGCCGGGCAAGACGTCCGGCGTGTCGAGCGCATCCCCAGGCGTCTCGCCAGGCGGCGGCTCGCCTACCTCGGCGCCGACTTACGGGCCTGCGCTGCCTGCAAACGGCGCGGCCAAAGGCGCTTCGACGGCATCTCCCGGTAAGACGAGCGGAGCTGCGGGAAATGCGAGATAACTGCTGTCGTCACATTCGAGTGTTGCAGCAGTACTTCGGGTCAGCAGGAGCCTATCGGAGTTGAGGGGTGGACTGCTGTGAAGTGGAGCAATGTCCGATAAATGGAACAAAAAAGAGCAAACGCCGGCTAGGTGGCATTTGCTCTTTTTTCGGCTTGCTGGTTCTTGCTTTTTCCATGAAGTGTGGTCGCTCACCGTCATAGTGGTAATTCGGACGAATCTATATGAAAATTCATATACAATTGATCATTCCGGGTCCATTCCTGCTATTCTATATGAACATTCATATACATCTGATCCTTCCGCGCATAATTTCGACATTTCTATACGAAAAATCATATACAATTTGTGTAAATACGTCTGTCCTTAAAAGGCGGCGCAGCGTGTGCGAAAGAGACGAAATGTCGGATCGGCTTCCCCTCTGCCGCATGTGGTCGACCGGCTGTCGTTATGCAGCGTAACACCGCGCACTGGGGCTACGCGTGATGCGAAAACGACTCGCCGCTGCTGCATGCTTCGTTCAAGCCGCCTTGTAATCAAACTTTTCGCAATGCTTGATCCAAATCCTCCAGTAATGTGTCCACGTGCTCCAATCCGACCGAAAGCCGGCATTGCGTAGGAATGAAGCCCTCCAACAGCATCTCCTCAACATTAGCGGACATCGCAGTCGTATAAATAATGCTGTCGAAGCCGCCCCAGCTCCCGCCTATGGAAACATGACGCAAGCCATTGATGAAACGCTCTACACCCGCCAGATCCGTATCCAGCTTAAACGATAATAATCCGCTGCAGCCGTGCATTTGCCGGCGGGCGAGTTCATGTTGACCGAAGGCGGGGAGTCCCGGGTAACGCACCTCATGAATGATTCCATTGCGGTTCAAATAATCCGCTATTTTCATTGAGCTTTTCTCATGACGCTCCATACGAATCGGCAGCGTTCGCAAGCCTTTCATCAGCTTCGCGCTTTCATGAGGGGATAACACCGCTCCAAGCTGCGGCAGCTGCGCGATCCGCTCTCTGGAACCGATGATAGCACCCGCAACCAGATCGCTATGCCCACCTAAATATTTGGATGCGGAATGGATGACGAGATCGATACCAAGCCCGATCGGATTTTGAAAAACGGGCGTTGCCCATGTGTTGTCGATCATAGTTGTAATGTTATGCTTGCGGGCGAGCTCGGCTACGTCTTGAATCGGCTGCAGCTCGAATTGCCAGGAGGTTGGGCTCTCCAAATAAATAACTTTGGTGTCGGGCTGAATCGTATCTTCGATAGCTTGCAGCTCCGTGCCGTCTACAAACGTCGCCGTGACACCGAGAGGGTGGAACAGCTTCAGAAAACCGGAGGTTCGTCCATATACGTTCTTAACGACTATGATATGTCCGCCATGCTGAAGGCCGGCCATTAAGGCAGTGAAGATCGCTGCGGTTCCGGAGCTGTAGCATAACGCCGCTTCCCCGCCCTCGAGCAGAGCAAGCTTATGAGCCAATGCATCCGTGGTCGGATTCGCATTTTTTCCATACATGTAGCGCTCGACTTCGCCTTTGTTGAAGGACTTGGCCGTAGCGAAGTCAGGCAAACGATAGATCGAATTCTCATAGATCGGAGGGGCAACCGCCCCCATGAACCGGTCGTCCTTCTCGTCGATTCCCGTGACAATATCGTTAACGCGCCTAAAAGGAGAGTCTTCCGGCGTGCGTTCGATTCCTATACCTTCCACTGTACGCCACATGCGTCTTTTACCTCCTTAAAGTTAGCTCATGACCGGTTCATCGAAAGCGGTTTGATTCATAGCTATGCAGCATTTATTGCCATTCATGACATATTTCGAATCGCCGGTTAAGTCGTGCTTACCTATCTTCACGCGGCTCGATATCATACTTCAGCGGGTTGAGACAAGAAATCTCGCGGAAGGACCAATACGGCGCATCTACGGTTCCGTTCGGGAAGAAGAAGGAATACAGCTTCGTATTCACGGAGCGAAGCTTCACGCGAATCACTGTCCGTTCTGCAAGCGTCCAGTCCGGATTTCCCCGCCAAGTCATCTCGGCCTTCAAACTGCTGCCGGTAAACGGGACGCACGCCTCAAAGCTAAAACCAGGCAAGGCATTGCCTTCCG
Source organism: Paenibacillus contaminans (assembly GCF_003285015.1). Taxonomy (GTDB): domain Bacteria; phylum Bacillota; class Bacilli; order Paenibacillales; family NBRC-103111; genus Paenibacillus_V; species Paenibacillus_V contaminans. The sequence continues at coordinate 192,568 of NZ_QMFB01000009.1, forward strand.
TATCGGTTAGCTCCGCAAGCAGGAGACCGCCTTCCGCGCTTGCATCCGCGTTGACGAACAACCCGCCGCGCTCCACTGCGAAAGGACGCGTCATCAGTTCGCAAGCTTCTTCTCCCGAATCCATATACACAAAGCCGTCCGGCCGCAGCGTTGCAAAGCCGATCCGCTCTTCGTCGATCTCTTCATAGGGAATGGTGATGGGACCGGAATGATCGAAGGAATTCGCCGCATAAAAAATAACGATTTCCTCAGGGCGGTAGATCAGCGTACTCGACGGAAGGACACAGCCGGAATCCCAGCTGCCTTCCTCCCCGAGCTCAACCAGCTTCTGGCCTTGCATCGAACGATGCCAACAGAACCCGTCCCGGCTGTACGCCAGCTCAATGTCCATTGTTCCCGCCATTTTATGAAATTGCGGGAACACGGTGTAATCGAACGTATTATACGTATTGATCATGCCAAGAGCATAAGCGCCGTATGGTGTGATTTGCATGCCGTAAAATTGCGTTTCGCAAGGATCATATTGGTCTGGCTCAATGCTCATCACTGGCCGCGTCCAGTTTTTCAAATCCAAGCTTTCCGAAACCCATACGCGGCGGTCCGGAATCGCTACCCGGAAGCTTAACCGGTAATGCAAGGTCTTCGGATCGCGGTAGAAGCCGATATGACAATCGCTGTGCACATCGAGTACGGGACCGTCGAACATCGGCTTCCAATGGATGCCGTCAGGTGAAGAATAGAGATGAACCGCACAGCCCCTCGTGTAAGGTCCCATCGCACATTTGAAGCGGTGCTGAGGATCCGGGTCGAGATCGTCAATAATGACGGTCGGCCCGTGTACGCGCTGATCGTTGTCCATCACAATGTTCGTGCCCGACACGACGTCAAGCTCGGGCTTATGGAAACGAATGCCGTCTTGCGATGCGGCATAACACAAGTAAGAGTAAGCCTTTGAATCGCTCTCATTTAATGTAGGCCCGTAATAGTGGGTCGAGTACCAGGTTTTATACAGCTGATCCTTGGAATCGTAAACGGCGGAGCCGTAATAATGCACACGCTTGAATTCATGGGGCAGCTCGGGCTTGATGACCGGATTCGCTTCCGATTTGACGGCTTTCCCGCTTTTCCTTTGAAAGCCCTTGAAGTATTCGTACGTACGATTGTCAAAAAAACTGAACTTGATTTGCTCCTCTTTTCTCATCGCTCTGCACCTCGCATATTTGTTTTTCCGCCGGAACGAACTGGAATGCATACAGATCCGCATCGTGGAGTTCTATGCGCAATCGGATAGGAATGCCAGATAACGGTGCGACAGAAAGGCCGCTTTTCCATTCCACTTCGTAATCCAGCTCGTCCCCGAACAAGACTCCAAAATCCGCAAAAGCAAACCCGTCGAGCGGCTGCCCGGTCTCATCCTCCAGCTGCAGCCGAATGGAGCCGGCACCCGATGTGCTGTAATTAAGCACCAACCGCTCACCGTCCATCGTGAAAGGCTTCGTTACTGCATATCCACCCGCATAATCCGCATGAATGGAGCCGAAACGATGCCGCGGCAGTGCATAACGGCGCAAACGGGCATCCTCCCATTCGTAATGCTCTGCAACATAAATCGAAAACTCGTCAGGCGATGTAGACACGATGCCGTGAGCGACCGTCAAGCTTCGCGCCGTCCAATTCCGCTCGTCGCGCCCCGCATGGATCCATGAAGACATGAAGGGACGGCTCCAATGAACGCCATCCCGGCTGGACATCAGCACGCTATCCGATATCCCCGATTTCGGAAAGCCGTCCACTTTGCAGCGATCAGGCATAAAACGCATAGGGAAGGACAAATATATATGCTCCGCTCCGGGGCAAGGTATTGCAGCATTCGTATAAAAATGCTCCAACGGGACCTCGTCATCGTATTGATTAGGGGTCTGTTTGCTCCATTGCATAAAATTCGTTGACGTACAGCTTTGAATGGCGCGAATGCCGTGCCAAAATTCCGTTACGTCGAAGCAGCGCTCGAAATATCGGGAATAGCAGCGGTACTGAGCGGATTCGCGATCCCAGAAAGCGATATTCTGGGAGTCGAATGCGCCGTCGGTAATAACGGGAGCTTCCCGCATCCTCGTCCAGTTCACGCCATCCCCCGATTTGAAAGCGACCAGGCCTTCCGGCCAATTGCCGGCTAATGCCTTGAACCTTTCTTGGGGCGGAATTCCGGGCTTCAGATCAAGAAACGGAGCGAACGTATGCGCCATGCCGCCTTGCAAAATAATATTGTTGCTGCTGGAGCCATGGAAGTCCATTAAACCCAGGACGGGGCGGTGCCAATCGATTCCGTCTTTGCTTTCGGCATAACAGGTGCATTGCGCTTGAGCTTTGCCATATGCTTCGGTTACGGCTGAATTGGAGCGGTAGTATAAACGATAGGTATCGCCGTCCTGGAAAACAGTCGGATAAGCCGCGCTGCCGGTCCCTTCCCAAGGCTGATTCATGGTAAGCGCGATTTCCTTGGGTGCCGGCACATTGGGTTTTAAAGAAGCCCGATCCATCTTCTCCAACAAAAAATGATCGATGAACAGTTCCAACCGATTCCCAATGGCGATAACATCTGACATTCCGATCGTCTCCTTCGTTTAGTCCGCAAATTGCAGCGCGTACAAGTCTGCGTCCTTTAATTCGAATTTCAGGCGAATCGTCTTGCCGCGGAACGGAGACAAATCCGAACTGCCTCTCCAGCTCACTTCACGCTCTAACTCATCCCCATAAATCACATCGCAATCTTCCGTACTGAAATGCGGAATCGGCCAGCCATCCTGATCGATCAAACCGACGCGGATGGAGCCCGGCGCCGAAGTGCTGTAATTGAGAATCAAGCGATTGCCTTCCGCTACGAAACGTTTGGTCGTCATAACGCCGCCTTTGTAATCTGCATTAACCGATGCAAAGCGGAATCTCGGAACCGTCACCCGCGTGACGAAGGAATCGTCCCATTGGTAGTGCTCGTTAATATACATAGAGAACTCGTCTCCTTCGGTTTCGAGAATCCCCCATGCCGGCATTAACGAACGCTGCGTCCAATTGCGCCGGTCCAGTCCGGGACGCATCCAAGCTTCCATAAACGTGCGATCCCAAAGCTCGCCGTCGCGGCTGGACATCATGACATTATCCGAGACGCCCACTTTGAAGTAGCCTTCTACTTTTTGCCGCTCAGGCATGAAGCGCATCGGGAAAGACATATAAATATGCTCCGCGCCCGGGCATGGAATGGTGGCGTTCGTATAGAAGTGCTCCAACGGCGCGTTATGCTTGTACTGGTTCGGCTGCGGCGAAGACCAGTTTATGAAATCTTCCGATATGCTGAGTTGAATCGCGCGAACCCCCATGAAGATCGCAGAATCCTCCGGCGCCTGAATATTCGGTTCTGCCGGCGAGGCGAAGTAACGGGAGTAACATTTGTAGTGCTGTGCTTCAGCATCCCAAAATACGAGATTATGGGAATCGAACGCTCCTTTTTTGATAATGGGCTCCTCCTGATAAGGCGTGAAATGAATGCCGTCCGGCGATTTGAAGGCGAACAAACCTTCAGGAGCGTAACCGGCAACCGCTTTGTATTTTTCGTCCGGCGGACAATTCGGATTCGTATCCAGAAACGGACTGAAGTTGTGGGCGATAGAGCCGACTACGACGATATTGTTATCCGTGGAGCCTTCGAATTCATGCAAACCGATATGAGGGCGTTCCCAGTGGATCCCGTCCGTGCTTTCGGCATAACAGCAGGCCTGTCCTTCCGATTTATCCGTTAACGTATTAGGAAACGTAGCGCGGTAATACATCCGATACTTATCGTTCGCTTTGAATACGCAGGAATAAATGCCGCTTGCCAAGCCTTCCCACGGCCGATCGATTTTCAGCGCCGTTTCCCGCTTTTGCGGGGGATTCATTTTCAACGAAGCGTTATGCATCGCTCCGATCAGGAAGTCGTCTACGAACATTTCCACCCGTTGTCCAATCGTAAGCGGTGCCGGTCTTTTGTTAGCCATGTTTATTCCTCCGGAATCATCTTTAGAATTATCGCGCTGATCGTTAGTGCTGCATTCGGCTAATCGTTGCTGTAGTCCGAAAAAACACGCTTGCGTGTGCGGTCAAAACAAGGATATGCTCTGTAATTCGATTTAGCCCTATCTCCCGCAGCTATATCGCATCTTCCGTCTCTGCCAAATGGCAGGCTACAAAATGATCGTCCGTGCCTTTGACTTTACGCAAGGCGGGTATCTCGGTGCGGCATCTGTCTTGGCATAAGTGACAGCGCGTATGGAAGCGGCAGCCGCCGGGCGGATTCACCGGACTCGGCACGTCCCCCTTCAGTACGATGCGATCCTTCTTCTTGTTCAGATCGGGCGTCGGCACGGCGGACAGCAAAGCTTCGGTATAAGGATGCTGCGGCGTTTGGTACAACGCGCCCGATTCCGCAAGCTCTACGACTTGCCCGAGATACATGACCGCAATGCGGTCGCTCATGTACTCCACGACGCTTAAGTCATGCGCTATGAAAATATACGTCAATTTCAATTCCTGCTGCAGATCCTTCATCAGGTTTAGAACCTGCGCTTGAATGGATACATCCAGCGCAGAGACGGGTTCGTCGCAAACAATGACATCCGGATTGATACATAACGCTCTGGCGATGCAAATTCGTTGACGCTGTCCTCCCGAGAATTCGTTCGGATAGCGGTACATATATTCGGGCCGCAGATTGACGGATTCCAGCAAGCGGGAAATAATCGCTTTACGCTCGGCTCTATTTCCCATATTGTGTTTGCGAAGCGGTTCATCGAAAGATTCGTAGATCGTTTTGACCGGATTCAGCGACGAGTAGGGATCCTGAAACACAATTTGAATCTTCTTGCGAATTTGGAAGCTTTCCTCGCGATTCAGCTTCAGAATGTCTCGCATCCCGCCGTCCTCAAAACGATAACGCAACTCTCCTGCAGTAGGCTGATGGAGCCGCACAATCGTCTTGCCGAGCGTCGTTTTGCCGCATCCGCTCTCGCCGACGAGACCGAGCGTCTCTCCTTTGCGGACGAACAAGCTGACGTCATCGACCGCTTTGACATGGCCGACCACTTTTTTCAGGAAGCCCTTGTAGACCGGATAGTACTTCTTCAAATGGCGGATATCGAGTATGATGTCATCTTGCCCGGACGTCGCAGGATCCGATTGCTTCCGTTGATCGCTATGATTTGATTGTGTAGACGTCGTCATCCTTTACGCACCTCCTCCAAGTTCCAGCAGCGAACGAGATGGCCTTGACCCTCGTCCGTTTGAGGGGGAGCCGAGCGGCAGCGGTCGGTTGCAAAATCGCAGCGTGGAGCAAAGGCGCAGCCTTCCGGCATCTCGGACGGATCGGGCGTGCTGCCGCGAATCGTTTCCAGCCGCATATTTCTTCTGATGCCGAGTACGGGAACGGAACGGAGCAGGGCGCGGGTATAGGGATGCTGCGGACGGCTAAGCACCTGTTCTACCGTTCCGAACTCGACGATTTTCCCCATATACATGACCGCCACCTCATCCGCCATATCGGACACAATGCCCATGTTATGGGTGATTAAGATGACCGAGGTATCGTATTTCTTCTGTACGTCCTTCATCAGCTCCAAAATTTGCGCCTGTATGGTGACATCGAGCGCGGTCGTCGGCTCATCTGCAATCAGCAGCTTAGGATTGCAAACCATTGCCATGGCGATCATGACGCGTTGCTTCATGCCTCCGCTGAATTGATGGGGATAATCCTTCAATCTGGCGCGTGCGCTTGGAATGCCTAATAGCGACAACATTTCAACGGCGCGATCGGCCGCTTCTTTCTTGCTCATCGCATCGTGCTGCAACAAGGCTTCGCATATTTGATTGCCGATCGTATACACGGGATTCAAGGAAGCCATCGGATCTTGGAAAATCATGCCGATCTCTTTGCCTCTGATACTGCGCATTTTGCGGCCGTTTCGTTCCAACCGGTTCAAGACGACGGCTTCTTCTTTGCCGTAATACGTAATATGTCCCGCATTAATTTTGCCGAGACGCGGCAGCAGTTGCAGAATCGTATGAGCGGTTACGCTTTTGCCGCAGCCGCTTTCTCCGACTACACCAAGGGTTTTTCCTTTTTTTACGGTGAAGGAAACGCCGTTAACGGCCTTAACGACCCGGCTGCCAAGGTCGAAGGATGTTTCAAGGTTTTCAACTTTTAATAGCAAATCATGCTGCGAACGCACAAATCGTATCCCCCTCGCCGTATTCCTTATTGGTTCGGATCCAGTACGTCACGCAGACCGTCTCCGAAAAAATTAACCCCGAGAACAAACAGAGAGATCGCAAGACCCGGGGGGAGCCACAGCCAAGGATTATTTTGTATGACATCAACGGATTTTGCGGCGTTAATGATGTTGCCCCAAGTGGGGATGCCGGAAGGCACGCCCAAACCAAGGAAGCTGAGTCCCGATTCGGCCAGAATAAAGCCGGCTGTAGCCAATGTGACCGATACGATGACGGGGCTTAATGTATTAGGCAAAATATGACGGAACATAATCGATATCTCTCCGATTCCGAATGCCCTGCAGGCTTCGACATAGCTTTCTTCTCTAAGGGAAAAAAATCGTCCCCGCACTAGCCGGTAAGTTCCGGTCCATCCCGTAATCGCAAAAATAAAGATTAAATTAAATAAGCCTTGTCCTAAAAACACAACCAGGATCAAAATTAAAACGATTTGCGGGAATGTCATGAAAATCTCGGACACGCGCAGCATGATTTTATCGAACCAGCCGCCGAAATAACCGCTGAAGCAGCCGAGGATACTGCCGATCACCGCTCCGCCCAATGCGCCGCTGAGTCCGATCAAGATTGAAATTCTGGCTCCGTACAGCAGACGGGCGAAGACATCCCGGCCGATTTTGTCCGTTCCCATCCAATGCTCCCACGATGGGGGCTTGGCGCGATTCGCCAGATCGATTTGATTCGGGCTGTAGCTCGTTAACAAGGGTGCCAGAATGGCGGCCAATGACATAATCGCAATAATGGAGAAGCCCGCCATGGCCAGTTTGTTCCGGCGCAGCTTGTTCCAGCTTCGAAGCGCCAGACTGGATTTTTGTTTTTTCAATTGCACAGCCTGTTCCAATGTCCTTCCTCCTTCATCAGCTTTCAAAGCGTACGCGCGGATCCAGCATAGCCGTAATTAAATCAACCAGAAAGCTGGCGAACAAAACCATGAAAGCAACCAGCATCGTGCTGATCATGACGACAGGATAATCCTTCGCCGACACCGCGTTAAGAATCATCCCTCCCATGCCGGGCCAGCCGAATACGCTTTCAATGATTACGGTGCCGCCAATGAGCATCGGCAGCCGGAAGACAAGCAGCAGAACGACAGGCATAAGCGCATTGCGAAAGGCGTGCTTGATAATGACTTTGTACTCCGGTATTCCTTTGCTTCTTGCGGTTTTCACATAATCCTTATTCAGCACATCCAGCATCGTGCCTCTCGTATAACGCATAAGCGCCGCCGTCAAAGCGATGCCAAGCACAAGCGCCGGCATGATCATGTATTCGATCCGGTCGAAAAACGTGACGTCGCCGTATCCGATCCGGCCGCTGACCGGCAGCCAGCCTAGCTTTATGGCGAAAATTTGGATCGCTATGATCCCGACGAAAAATTCCGGTATCGATATGCCCAATATTCCGAAGGTCGTATTTCCATAGTCCAACATGGAGTTTTGCCGAATGGAGGACAATAGGCCAAGCACAATGCCGAGCACCGAAGAAATAATCAATGCCGCGACGGCCAGCTCGAACGTTGCAGGAAGACGGTTCCCGATCATTTTGGCAATGCTCGTTCCATCCACCAAGCTGTAGCCCAGCTCGCCCGTCGCCAAATCGCCGAACCATTTATAAAATTGCACATAAACCGGAGCATCCAGACCCATCGCTTTCTTGTAGCCTTCGATGTCAAATTGGGATGAGCTAAGCAGCTCAGGCGGGATCATATAAGAAAGCGGATCTCCCGGCGTAAGCTGCAAGCCTGCAAAAATAATAACCGTTACAAGCAGGAGCATCGGGATAATGGATAAAAACCGGAACGTAAAGTACTTCATCATCAATCGCTCATCTCCTCGGACACGCTTCGAACTCCAGCACGAATATCCCGCCGATCCATTGCGAGCATGCTCTCGTCGATATAAGTACGGCAAGGCTGGGTATACCCGCGCCTTGCCGTATCGGGTTTCATCACTTCATTTTCCAATTTGCGATTTTACGATCGTAGTTCGTCCATTCGTTGCCGTAGATACCCGCCGTTTCCAGACGGTTTTTGTTCACGACCGTGTATTGCTTCATGGCGAACAAAGGCATCTGCCACAAGTATTCCGCTTCCATTTCTTGCAGCTTGTTTAGCGCCGTTTGACGTTTGGCAGGATCGGACTCGCGGCGCAAAGCGTCCACCGCCGAATCCCATGCATCCTTGTTGTTGCCCATTACGCCCGTAGCCGCCACATTGTCGGAGTGGAAAATGCCGTAAACCTCTTCCATCGCCATTGCGGACAGCCCGGCATAAATAAAGTCGTAATCGCGTTTGGTGTAAATAAGCTCAACCAAGTTGCCTTGCAGCATGGTCGTCTCTACCTTCAAGCCGAGCTGCTCCCAGTAATATTTGATCGTATCGATCAAATCGATCGTGGCTTGATCGGAATAAAAGTAAGCCAGACGAAGGGGGACGCTCACATCGTAGCCGGATTCCTTGAGCAGCTGTTTCGCTTTCTCCGGATCGTAGTTGTAAGGCTGCGTGTTCTTGTTGAATTCCGGCAAGGCGTTCGGAACTTTGGTTTGAATGGGCGTTGCCTGTCCGGGATACAATTGCTCCGCCATGGTTTTGCGGTCAATGGCGTACAGCAAGGCTTGTCTCAAACGAAGATCGGCGATTTTCTCATTTTTCTTGCCGCTTTCGGCAGAGCCTTGCATGTTCGCCATCAAATAACGGATGTACAAAATATCCACTTCGTGAATATCGTAATGGCCTGTTTTCTTGATTTCGTTCATTTGGGCCAAATCCATAACGGAGAAGTAGTCAAGCTCTTGCGCTTGCGCTTTCGTCACGGTTTGGTCCTCGCTTAACGTTTGAAGCATGATTTTCTCGATTTGCGGCTTGTCGCCGTAGAAATCGGGGTTGACCTCCATAATCGCATAATTGTTCGGAACGACTTCCGTCACCTTGTAGGGTCCGTTGCCGATCGGCTTTTCCCAGAAAGCGGCCAGATGCAAGGTCAACGGATCCTCTTTCTCGAGCAAATGCTTCGGGTATGGCGGCCATTGAGCCATCGTCAGCAGGAACGCCCCCACAGGCTCGGTCAGCTTAACGGTAAGGACGTTTCCTTGTACCGAAAGCCCAGGCACCTCATTCGATGTGCCCGCTTTGAATTCCTTCGCTCCGGCGATTTTACTGAATGCGCCTGCAAATACGGAGTTGATGGATACAGATTTTAACGCGGCCTGAATGCTCCACCGCACGTCTTCAGCCGTGAAGGGCTCGCCGTCGTGCCATTTGACGCCGTCGCGGATGGTGAAGGTATACGTCAGCTGATCGTCGGATATGGTGTAATCCGATGCCAAATCCTTGTAAACCGGCTGCATATCCTTATCAAGCATCAATAGTCTGCGGAAGAGGTTGGTGCGTACAAATCCGCCGTAGTCGCTCCATGAGGACTGGAATTTCTCTTGCGGCCCGCCTCCGATACGGAGAATGCCGTCCGACGCTTTCCCCGTGCTCGGGCTGTTGCCCGGCTTGGCGGAAGCATCCGGCGAAGGGCTTTGGCCGGTGCCGGGCGTAGAAGTACAAGATATGAGCAATGCAGCCGCCATAACAACGGACAGCATGGTCATCATCCAACGTTTCATGGAAGTGCCTCCCTTTTTGTAAACGTTTTCATTCGGTGCTGCGAACGTACTGCTTGAACGCTTTGTTCTTGTCGGCAATCCATTGCTCTCCGCCGAGGGCAAGCCAATTTTCAATGACCTGGTCCCATTCCTCGACCGGAAGCTCGCCTACAAAAATACGTACCTTTTGCTCCCAAAAATACCGTTTCATCGCCGGCAGCCGGTCCAAAGCCTTCCACTGCAAGGCGTCATAACGGACCTTCGCGTCAACCGGCTCGAAGGAGGGCCAGGACTCGACGATATTCACGATATCGGTGTACGTTCGATGTACCCAAGAGGTGAACGGCCAGCGCTGCTCCCGCTTATAGTGAATATCGAATAAGGAATAATCGCCGTAATAGGGGGCGTTCTTCAGCTCGTCCTTCTCTTTGCCCAAAAATGCATAGCTGCCGTCCTGCAGCTTCTCGAAGGTTGCTCCTTCGATTCCGTAGCTCATTACTTCATGTCCTTGCTCGGTCGCATGATAATCCAACAGCCTGATTGCGGCGGCGGCATCCTTCGTCCGCGAGGAGATCGGCGTCACCGCAGCCAGCGGCCTGCCTTGCGGAACGCGGTTGATTCCTTCTCCTTTCAGCATAACGGGCAAATAAGCCGCGCCAGGCTTGGCGATGTGCAATAATTCTCCTGCGCCCAAGATCATATCGGAGAACCATCCTGCCGTTGCCCCCACCTGATTTTTAGCCAGCCTGTCTTTTTTCTGGTCCAGCTTGGAGATGAGCTCGTACGGATAAATATACCCCTTGTCGTACCAGCGCTGTAAGGCGGAGAGCAGCCGCTTATAGCTCGGATGCAGCTCGGGAGGAAGCAAGGTTCCGTCCTCGTTTACCCACCATTCCATGGCCTGCGGCATGAAATAGGGAGCGAAGACCGCTTCGAAATCCGTAATTTCCGACTTGCCGGCCATTAAGCCTACGGTATCCCGAACGCCGTTGCCGTCCGGATCTTTGTTGATGAAGGCATCCAGCACGGCTTCGAATTGTCCGATCGTTTCGGGCACCTTCATTCCGAGGTTGTCCAGCCAATCCTTGCGAATTTGCAAAATACGCGGAGAGGATACCGGAGCGTCTCCCGGGATGCCGATAATCTGTCCGTTCACCGTCACTTCATCCCACAGGCGAGGATCCAGATTTTTCTTCAGATTCGGGCCGTACTTCTCAATCAAGTCGTTCAAGCCGAGAATATCTCCGCTGCGATACCACTCTACCGCCTCGTCCATCGTCATCTGATAAAGAATATCCAATTGCTCGCCTTTGGACATGACTTGCTTTGCCCGATTCGCTGCTTGTGCCCGCGACGCATAAACCATCTGGAGATCGATGCCCGTCTCCTGCATAATGCGGTCGTGCACTTGTCCGGCATATTCTTTGTCGGAAATAAACTCATGCGCCACGGCCATGGCTACAACGGTAGACTCGCCGTATTGCGACGGGCTTATGACCGGACCGGTCGCTGCAGGCAGCCCGCCTTTGATTTCTTTACCGAATTGACAACCGGACAGCGCCATAAGCAGTACCGGAAAAAACACGATGCTGGATACTTTTCTTTTCATATTCGTTTCAACGCCCTTTGCATTATCCTGGACCTTCTGCAGATGAAACGGATGACGGTTGGGACCTGCCTTTTACAATGCCTTATGCGGCTCCTTCTTTCAACAACACAATGTTAAAATGATCAACACGATATTAAAAAACGTTGATGCGGCGCGCTTTTTCGGCTGTATTGCAGATGGCAGTCAGCTCGTTGTCCGTTCCCTGCTCATGGATAATTCGCGATATTCGCTCGGAACAAGGCCCGTGTATTGCTTGAAAACTTTGGAAAAATAACTGTAGCTATTAAAGCCGACCTTCGCGTATACCTCCGATATTTTCATAGGACCGCTTTCCAAAAAACGTTTGGCTTGATCGATGCGGTATTGATTCAAGTAATCGATAAAGGTGATGTTGTACTGCTGTTTAATCAGCTGGCAAATGTACTGCTTCGAGATGCCGACTTCATCGGATACGTCGTCCAGCGAGAAGCTGCCCGGATAATTCGCTTCCACATAACGCTCGATCCGTTTCATATATTGATCTTTCTCGGAGGCTGCAGATTTGGAATCTTGGGCAAACAGCTTGAATTGATCCATAAAGAAGCTTTTTAACGTGACATTGTTCATGATGCTGTTGTTAGCGATCAGCTCGTTCACTTCATGAAGGAAGCTGACCTCTTCCCGGTCATGCATCTTGCGCAGCATCGACAGCACCATATAAAAGTTCGTATTGTACTCCATAATTCCCGTATCGTCCCGGAATAAGCGATTCAGCATCGCTGCATAGTCATCCGCCTGCTGCTGACGGACGGCATGCTCCAGAGCATCCATCGAGAGCTCTTCCATTACCGGCTTATGATAATCCATCGGCAATTTATTGAAACAATAAATATGTTCTTCCGTGTCATACATCCGTCCGACTTGATAGGCATATTTGGCTTCCGTGTACGACTCGTGCAGCTGCGCAAGGTCTTGATAAACGTTTCCGGCACTGATGGAGATTCGCTGCAGCATTTCATCATCCATCAGCAGCAATATGCGGACCAAAAGCCCGTTCAATTCCGTTTCCCGCAGTTGGATAATGGCAAAGCACTCTTGTTCGTCGCTGAACATTTCGCAGCGTTCCGAGACGGCAAAGCGCTTTTCCAAATCCTCGCGCAGCATATCATACGACCATTCCGCATCGGCGCCATTCATTTTAAAGACGAAAACGACAAAAGAGCCTTCCAATTGAAAAGCTTTTGCAATGCTTTTATAATCCGCCGTTTGATTCCGGGTTTTCATTAAGTAGTAGAGCTGCGTTCGGTTCAGCAGGCTTTGACTGTTCGCAAGCCGCTGATTCAATTCCGTGTACGAATCGACCATATGATCGAAGGTAGAGTGGAGGAACCCGAATTCATCCGCCTGCCTGACATCCGCCGGCTCTTGCTGCCAGCCTTGTTTGAATCGCTTCGTCAAATACCGGATCGGTTTGTATAACTGTCTTGAGCCTATGAATACAAGTCCCGCCAGAGCGACGACAATGACGATCGTTAAAACATACATCCGTTTCTTGAAAGCATCGACACCTTGGTATAACGCTTGCGTATCGACCTCGCCTACTAAAGTCCACTGCAATCCCGGCAGCTGATATCTTGTTGCGGAAACATAACGTTCCGGATTCGGCTTCACATACTGAATGGGCTGGTCCGATGCATAGCTTTCGCTTGCTTCGGGCGGCAGCGGGAAAATCACTTCGCCTTGCCGGTTTACAATATAGTAATGGTAAATTTCGGAATCGACATTCAAGCGGCTGAAAAAATCATTGTACAGCTTTTCAATATCGATGTTGTAAATCAAATACTGATGCTTTTGCTTGATGGTGTTAATGTTCAGTACCAACGAAACGGTATAAGTATTGTTGGTTTGATTCAAACGGGTGTTCGTCATCTGCAAATCCTTGTTGATCGCCATGTTCTGAATGTGCTGCTTGATCCAGCGGTATCCCGAACGGTCGAGCTGGAACACGATGCCGTAATCCGAAGCCAGCATGGACCCGTCTAAGGCATTGTACAAATAAACCGATTGCAAATATTCATTGCTTGCAACAAGCTTGGACAGCTTATCCATCGTATTTAATCGATCCACAATGGAAAGATCGCCCGGATCGCCGACAATATCGACATTCAGCCCCGACATGGCGATTTCCTTAATTTGGTTAATCGTACGGTTCATAAGATATCCCGTTCGATTCAATTCATGCTCGTTCTTCTCATTAATCAGCGTAGTGGATTGTGCAACAAAGGAATTGGTCGCGTAAATATTCCATAGCAATAACGGAGGGATCGATATCAGCAAAATGATAAGGAGCAGTTGATAGAAATAGCGGCTTTTCACGAGAGTAAACCCCTCTTTGACCATGATTTGTAAGTGCTTACAGTATAGCATCATCGCTGTTTGCGGACAATGAACGACATGGTTCGCCAGCTATTCCAGCGATCTTCAGCGCATCTGCCAAAAGCGCAAGCAATCGGTTTGGCCAATAGGAGAGGGGGCGTTAAAACAACGTCTATGGGAACAACTAGGGGCTTGACGGTTAAGTTCGTTAACCATCAAGCCCCTTAGTATCGGGTTATTGTATTTTGCCGACCGTTTCGTTGATCTGCTGCAGGATTTCCGAATCGCTCATGCCTTGTGCGTTGATGACGGAAGCCTTCGTAGCGGTATCGCTGATTCCCATCACATTATTATCCTGTCCCGAAATGACGCAGCAATCGCAGTCGGCGAGATTGTTCATGGACACGATCTCGTGTCCGTTGCTTTGCAAATACGACGACATGTGATTCAAGTTGTCTTCCAGAGCGATTTTAGCCATTTGTTTACCTCCTTGATATGCGTTCCATCGTAGTGTAAACAATTGCTAAAATTTTATCCTAATATACCCGCACCTCGATAATTTCGGCGCACGGGCTGCCGTTGGTCGCTTCTACGACGACGCGAAGCCGGTCGGCTGCAAGGGGAGCGTCCAGATGATGGACTTGCTTGCGCTTATGATTGTTTTTCCGTTCGGCGATAACCGACCATTCGCCGTTCGCATACGCCTCCAGCCGGTAGTCGCGGACCAGCTCAGGGATAGCTTCGAAAGGCGTCGTATGATGATGCAGGTTGATGAGGTCCTCGTTCACGTCATCGTTGAAGGTGAGATGCACGGAACCTACGGTCACCGTCTTCTCCCAGCTCAGCTCCAGCCACTCGGATCGGCCCGCTTGCATCGGCTCCGACGACCACATATGCGGTCCGCCATAAGGGCGGACGTAGCCGTCCGTCGCTTTGGACGGCGCAAGCGCGCTTGTCGGGGACAGCAGCCGGAAGCAGGGAAGCTTGCGTTCGAACTCGCGCATGCTCCATTCAACGGTCGGCTGAGCCGGCTGCGGCCGGTCAGGCTCGTCGCGGTGCACGATGATCGGCCGGTTGCTTCTGCGGAAGCCGAGCACTCCGCTCTGCCCGCGATCAGCCGCGTGGATGGAAAGCGCATCGTTCGCCTTGATGATGACGAAGGCGTTTTGCGCCGTATCCGCCGTCCAGGCGATGTCGAGCTTCACCCATTGCTTGTCGCCCTGCCGAACGCCGGCGGAAACCGAGGATTGCTTTGCATGCGGCACGTAATTTTCCGCCCGGCCCGTATCCCATACCTCCGCGATCAGCTCCGTGTCGGCCGAGGCGTCGACCAGCAGCTCCAGTCCCGCCAACGTCCTGTCGACCGGCAGAAGCAGCGCGATATCGGTTTGGAGCGAGGCGGTACATACCGGCTGCTCTACGGCAAGCCGCGTCAATGTGCTGGAAGCGGAAACCGATGCCAACAGGGCAAGGTCCGAGCGGTCGGCGTTACGCAAACCGATTACCGATGCGTCCTGCCGGAGCAGCGTTTGCTGCAGCTCGGCCAGGTGGCTCGCGTATAGCTCACGCGGCGTGATGCCTTTTTGCGCGCAGAGAGCGGCGCCGGTGCCGGCCGCTTCGCCGATGACGGCGCATGTCGCCATAACCCGCGTCGTGCCGAAGGCGACATGCGTCGCGCTGATGTCGCGGCCGGCCATCAGCATATTGTCTACGTTGGCGGAGTAGAGAGACCGAAACGGAATATGGTAGATGCCGTCCGTATGCAGATGCTTCGAGCCGTGCTCGGTCGAGTAAACGCCTTGCGGCGGATGCAGGTCAATCGACCAGCCGCCGTAAGCGACCCGATCCTCGAACGGGCGCTGTGCCAGCACATCGTTCTGGTTCAGGACATAATCCCCGACGAAGCGCCGGTATTCGCGTTTGCCCGGAATCGAACCGACCCATTCAAGCGTCATGTTGTCGGCTTCGAATTTGCCTGAGTTTTTGATATAGTCCCATATGCCGTAAATAACCGACCATAGCTCGTCGCGAATGCGTTCGTTGTCGTGCACCGTATCCATCTCGCCGCCCCATTCGATCCACCAGTACGCGCAGCCGTTATCCCCGCTGCGGATGACGCGCCGTTCCGGAATCGACGTCTTCGTAATATCCTTGGCAAAGCTCGGCGGCACGAATTTGACGGGACGGCCGGCATCCTTCGTGTAGAAAAGCAGCGTGCTGCCGAGTGTGATGTCGTCGGGGACGAGCGGCGCCCAATCTTCTCCGAATTCTTCCCGGGCTTCGCGGCCGATCCGGTATTTGGCGCCGGCCAGAAAGCCTACCAGTCCGTCCCCGGTGCAGTCGAGGTAAACGCTGCTTTCAAACGTAATGCGGCGTTCGGAGCCCATCATCCACCCGGTGACCGAGCGGATCGTCCGGTCGTGCTCGCCGCCTTCCGCTTCGACCTCGTGCACGTCGGTGTTCAGATACAGCGTGATGTTCGGTTCCGCGCGAACCGCTTCCAGAACGACCATGTCCCAAATATACGGATTGCCGTCGATGTTGCGGTACTGATTTTCGACGAACAGCTCGCCCATGATGCCGGTTTCCCTTGCATACCGGTTTATCCCGTGGCCTGCAGCTCCGCATACCCATACCCGAACCTCACTGCTGGAATTTCCGCCGAGAACCGGTCTGTTCTGTACGAGCGATACGCTTTGCCCCAGCCGTGCGGCGGCAATCGCCGCGCAGACGCCTGCCAGACCGCCGCCGATGACGGTTATTTCGGACCGAACCGTTTCCTGTCTCATGTTTATGCCTCTCCCTATTCTGAATTTGGTATATCCTTGATTTCATAATAGGAAATCGTATATTCAAATGACATGCATCGTATTGCGAAATAACATATACTTTATTTCATAAGCAAGGGGATGGAAAGGGTGGCTTCGGAATGCTGCGTTACGATTGGGCGGCGACTCCGGTCGCATACGCCTATTGGCACCAGAAATCGGCGTTTGCGCTCGAGAGGGATGTGTACGAAAGCTGGACGATGTTTGCGGTGGAGGACGGCCGGTTCTCTTATGAGATCGGAGAGCGCAAAGGGGAGGCGGGTTTCGGCGATCTGGTCGTGTGCCGGCCAGGCGTGCCGTTCATTCGGCGTACGATTACCCCGCTTACGTTTCATTTCATTCATTTCGAGTGGAATTCGGAAATGACGGACGAATACGAGCGAGAGCTGTCGGGGAAACATTCGGTGTCGGACGTCGACAGACTTTCCTCGAATTACCGGTATATGCGGGAAGTGGGCTTTGCCGGCAGACAGGAGCCTGCTTTCGGCAGAATGAAGCATCTTTTTCACGATATTTGGCAGCTGGTCGACATGGAACGAAGCTCTGCGGACGGCCGCGGCAGCGCCGCTGCGGAAGCCGATTCCGCGATGCAAACCGCGCGGCAATGGCTGCTCGCCCATGCGTATGCGCCCCTTGTTTACCGCGAGCTGTCGGATCTGCTGGGCATTAGTCCCGTGCAGCTGACGCGCCGTTTCCGGGCCGCTTACCGCATGACGCCGACGGCATTCGTGACGGAGCTGAGGCTGGCGCGCGCTTGCAGGCTGCTGGCGGAAACCGGCCTACCGCTTGACGCGATCGCCCAAAAATGCGGCTACGAGAACGGCTTTTATTTAAGCCGCGTTTTTCATGGGAAGAAAGGAACGAGCCCGTCCGCTTACCGCAAGTTGTATCGGGTGTAGCCGTTTTCTGCAAAATTCTACCTAAACCGTATTCTTTTAATTAATGCGGGTGTTATTCTTTCAACTAAGCAGCGGGCATTTGTTCGTGTACAAGCGCATAAGCTCATTAGTAGAGGAGGAGAGCGCGATGGACTGGGAGCATGTCGACATTTCGGAGGACACCAAAACGATACTCAAGGAGCTGGTGGAGCGCAAGAAAAAGCTGAATCATGTCACGATGATGAAAAATATGTTTTCTGCGGTCACGCTGATCGTCGTCGCTTTTTCCGTCTATTATTTTTACCGCTTTCTGCTTGTGCCGTCCAAGAACGATATGCTGAAGCTCGTCGGCATGTTTTCGGGCAATGCGGCCAATCTGCTCCTGCTCGCCGCTCTGGCGACGTTATATATCGTGACGAACAATTATATGAAAACGTACAGCAAACAGAAAAGCAAGTACGAAACGCTTCGAATCGAAGCGATCGATCATTTTCACAGCACGTGGATCAAAGCCAAAAGCTCGACGATCCGCGACGTCATATCCAAACATTTGAAAGATACGTACAATATCAATTTGTCTTTTAAAAATTAACTTCCACACAAGCTCTTTTGCGGGCGGTTCAAAGAGCCGGGCTGCCTTTCGTCTTCCGGGACGGAGGGGAGTCCGGTTTTTGCGAGTTGTAAGAAATTTGTAAGTATAGGAAGATTAAAATCATCTTAGAAATTCGATAAAATTCGTCAATCTTTAAGAAAACTTTAACTTAGTTTGGTATAATTGGAATTGAAGTGCGCGATGATTTCAAAATTCCGAGCTAATCCGACAAACTGCCGTTAAATTTATAGCCCAAGCCCCTGACCGTAACAATAAACCGCGGTTCGGCGGGATTGGCTTCGATCTTTTTGCGAAGGTTGCTTATATGGACGAGCAGCGTTCGGGTATCACCCAAACCGTCGAGCCCCCAAATCGTTTCATACAGGTGATCGATTTTATATACCCGGTTGGGCGTTTTGGCAAGAAGGGACAGCAGCTCGAATTCTTTGACCGAAAGGGGAACGAGCGCCCCGTCTACACGCACCGTATGGTCGGATAAACCGATCTCCAGACCCGGAAATACTAATGTATGCGCTTCATCCGCGTATTTAAGCTGGAATCGGCTGCGCCGCAGCTGAGCTTTGACGCGGGCGACAAGCTGATTGGGGCTGAACGGCTTCGTGACGTAATCGTCGCCTCCGATAGCCAGGCCTTCGATGATATCCGAATCGTCCCGTTTGCAGCTGATGAAAATAATCGGAATATCGGCCGTTTTCCTGATCGCCCGGCATACGTCGAGGCCGCCTAAACCCGGCAGCAGAACGTCTAGAATAATCAGATCCGGTTTCTCCTTATGAATGAACGGCATGACGTTTCGTCCGTCATTCGTGCTCACGACCTCAAAGCCTTCTCTTTTCATATATAAACTGACAAGCTCTACGATACTGGCTTCATCATCGACAATCATGATTTTACTTGGCGGCATGACAACTGGATTCTCCCTCGCTGGAATAATTTTATACTACCACACTGGCAGAAGATATGCCCTTGAAAAAGATTTTTATTCGCGGAGGGGTAGGCTTGGAAACGCTTGTGATCGGTTGTATGTTAGTCATCGGCGTCTCCCATCTCGGATATTCCTTTATTCGCCGGTCCGTAGAGCCGTCGGCTATTTATTTCGTGCTGTTCGGCATCGCGATGACGGCTCATACCCCGACAACCGGCCTAGGCTTCCAATGGCCGCTCGGGGGGATTTCCGGAAAAGGGGAGTATTTGTCCTTTAGCTTGGGGCTGCCGCTGCTATCCATGTATGTCCATTCGTTGTTTCCTAACGAGAGATGGCGGCCTGCCATATGGTTCATTCAATTATACGGCGCTGTCTTATCCTTGTTAACGCTGCTGGCGCCTGAGCGTATTTTTGCCGATCCGGTTCCCATGATACTCGGATTGGCGATATGCTTCGGGGGCTACACCCTGGCGATGCTCGCCGCGGCGATTCGCCGCAGGCGCAAGGGAGCAAGCTTGCTTCTGTGCGGCTGGGGGGTTTTTGTCGGAGGATCGATTCACGACATCGCATTGCTTGGCGAGAAAGCCGATCATGGCGTTTGGTTTACCGCAGGACTTATCGCGCTTATCATTACCCAGACTTACATGTTGGGAGCGGGGGCTGCCAAGGTAATGGCTTCGGCCGAGAAGCAGACCCGGGATCTGAAGGCGCGGAACAGCATGCTGGAGGCAAAAATGACCGAGCGGACGACCGGACTCGTTGTGGCTAATCTGGAGCTGGAGAAGGCGAACGCGGAATTGGAACGGTCGGAACGCTCGCGGAGGAGTATGCTGGCCAAAGTGTCGAATGATTTCGGTACGCCTCTTAAGCTAATTAAGGGTTATCTCGAAGCGATTATGGATGACGAAGCAGTCAGCCCCGCGCAGCGGCAAAAGTACTTAAGGCTCATTCACTCCCGAATGGCCGGCATGCAGCATCATATGGAGGATTTGTTCGAGGTTTCCCGACTGGAGGCAAGCAATACCCGTTTTCAATATCGAAAAATGTCGGTAGGTCAGCTTATCGCGCATGTCGACAGCCGCTACGAAATGGAGGTGGCCGCGACGAAGCGCCGATACGAGCTGATCGTCCCGCTTGCGGGCAGCGATAGCTGCGAGATAGAGGTGGACGTAAACCGGATCGATCAGTTGTTTACGCACATCGTATATAAAGCGGTTAGCCTTACACCGGAAGGCGGGGCGGTCCGAATCGGCTTTATGCTTGAGGAACGCGAGCTGGCTGTGCGCATTGCCGGGAGCGGGGAAGGGCTTGAACCTGACGACCTGACGCAGCTTTTTGACTCTTCTTCCTCATGGAATGGGGACAATAGGCTCGCTATCGGCAAGGAGATCGTCGAGCTTCATGGCGGACGCATCTGGGCCGAAAGCCGGATACAGGAAGGAACAGCGATTACGTTTACCATACCACTGATGAGAGCGGCACGAATGGCCGCAGGCGGCGAATAAAGGGAGGTAGCGTTATGAACCTGAACGATGTGACCGGATTCAGACTGACGAAGGATGTATACAACCGGTTCGGATTGATCGTTATTCCGGAGCAGACGATACTTGCCCGGGATCATTTGGAGCTGCTGGCCAAGCACGGTATTCAAGCCGGAGAGCTGGCGGTGGAGGTGCCCGAAGACTGGACGCCTGCGGGGGAAATGCTTCCGATGACCCCATCGGAACGGCTGCTTGAACAGAACGAGCGGCTTATTGCGGGAGCGACCGAAGAAGTGAAGCATCTGTTCGAAACCGTGCTTCACGAAAACAAAATTCCGCTTAAGGAAATCAACGAAAAGCTGCTTCCGTCCATCGATTTGGCGGCTTCCAATGTAAACTTGCATCACTTGCTGTCCGGTTTGCAAGCGAAGGACGACTATACGTATCGTCATAATATCGGCGTTTCGGTGCTGTCCAATATGCTGGGCAAATGGCTCAAGCTTTCGCATTACGAGACGGAGCAGTTGACGACTGCGGCGCTGCTGCACGATATCGGAAAAATCAATGTGGCGGACGACATTCTGAACAAGCCGGGCAAGTATACGGATGCCGAATTTGCAAGAATGAAGAAACATACGATCTATGGCTATGAGATTATCCGCAATATGAGCGATTTATCGCCGCGGATCGCGCTGGCCGCTTTGCAGCATCATGAGCGGGAAGACGGCAAAGGATACCCGTATGGCATCTCCGGCAAAGAGATGGATGATTTCAGCAAAATCATTGCCGTCGCCGACGTTTTCCATGCGATGACTTCGAGCAGAGTGTATAGGGAGGCTTCGCCTTTTTACCAAGTCATCATGCAGATGCAGCAAGACCGGTTCGGCAAGCTCGATCCTGCGATCTGCTCCGTTTTTGTAAGGCGAATGATGGAGATGGCTGTCGGCAGCGAGGTGATTTTGACCGACGGCAGACGCGGTAAAGTCGTTCTGATTCATGCCGACGACCCGGGACGCCCGCTTGTGAAGATCGGCTCCCAATACATCGACCTAAGTCAAAACCGGGATGTTCAGGTGTTATCGATTGCCGGGTGACACAAAACGAATCAAGTCGGTGCTTGTGAAAGTTGCTTATAGGCGGAGTGAAAGCATAAGCCTTTTCGAGGTAAATTCCGCCCGCGGCGCAACTTCTGAATGGTGATGAATGGTTATCGGAGTTAAGAAGAAACCGGTCGGTTCCAGCTGTAAAGCTGGGATCGGCCTTTTTTGCGCTGGCCGTTTGGATAGTTGTAAGAAGTTTGTAAGCATGCAGATATTAAAATGGCTTTATAAATTTGAGAAGCGAACTATTATAACTAAGGAGGATACCGATGAAATGGCTTGTTCTTGTGCATGTTTTATCCGCAATTATCGGAGTGGGGCCGACATTCTATGCGCATGTCCTGATGAGGAAGGGGCAGTCGATCGAGGAGCTTCGGCATAGCACCAAGCTTAGCAAGCGGCTCGATTTTTTTCCGAAAATCGGAGGGACGATCGCGGTAATAAGCGGATTTATTTTGTACTTTACGGAGGATTACGGCAAGTTTACACAGCTGTGGCTGCTCGGCTCGCTTATTCTGTATATCGCGATCCAGGCGGTGGTCATCGGCATGCTGATGCCGGTTTCGAACCGATTCGCCGCTTGGATTCACGATCCCGTCAACAAGGATGCGAAGGAGCTGCCCGCCGAACAATTACGCCTTTACAGGAAAGCAAACGGCTTGCTGTATCTTGCAAGCACGCTGGGAACGCTGTTATTTATCCTAATGATCGTTAAGCCGTAATAGTCCGGTATGGAGCCCTGCCGTTTGATGCACACTATTGGCGGAGGTGATGCGTCATGTCGGGCAGAAACAGCAAGCCGAAAAACCGCGGGCCGGAAGGACATCCTTCGCAGCTCGGCCAGTTCGTGAAGAAGGAGCAAACGCCGCCGAAAACGAAGCCTATGTGCGACGACAACGAGTAAGCGGGTATAAAGGCGGCGGAGCGGGGGAGGGAGCAGCCGAACCCGCTCCGCCTCCTAATCAAGTTCCGGACCCGATCGAGCCCCTACCCTGTCAGGTTAACGCTTTCCGGGCTTTTAGCCCTCTGGTGCAAAAGAGCTGTCCGTGTACGTCAAAAACGTACGCCGGGCAGCTCTTTGTTGATGTTGTAACGGCATTTCTTGAAAAGAAATGTTTGTCCTATTTGTCGCCTTGGTCGACATGGAAACGAACGCCTTCGTTCGTATTCCGTTTAATATCGCTTTCCGGCCGGAATTGGGCATCGACGGTTTTGCGTCCCGACTCCTCGGATTCGATCGGCAAGGCGACCATCTCCCAAGTCGTCGTTCCAAGCTGCGGGTCGGCAGGAAAAATATCGCCTGCCTTAAGCATCATCGTTCTCCCCCACTCATTGGAGTATACGCCGTCAGCTTCCACCGGTTCGCCGGAGATGGGGTTCATCATGGGGTTGTTATTGGACACGCGTTTCCCTCCTCATCGGCTTGCGGTTTTGCAGCCTCCGCACAAAACTGTCGGGGTTACAGCGGGGCGGTCAGCCGAAAACCAAGCCATATACGGTTAACATGCCCACAACGTACCGGAACGATTCGTCATAATTATTTTAGAAACAGCAGCATTCGCCTAAGCTTATAAATATTTTTGAGCATAGGCTGTTATCAGTCATAAGAGTAAGGGGTTTATGCGAATGTCCAAAACGACACCGGTAAGACAAGAAACGGCAGAGTTGGCGGAAATAACGGAATTGTCGGCTGACGATCTCGCTCTGTGGTCGGCGGTTATTGTAATAATAGGCGATTTATTCGCATTGTTTGCCTTATTGAAAGCCAGAACCGAGAAGGATTCTTCCGATTGAAGCCGGCTATTCGGAAGCGATACATGATTTTATAGAAAAGTAAGGCAGGGAAGGAGAAGGCCGATGTCCGACAATGAAATAACGTCTGAGAATCTGTCCAAAATATCCGTTACTTTTTCGATTTTGGGCTACGGCTTGGCGCTGCTTGCCCTTGAGAAGGCCGACTCGGAGAATAAAGATAAGAAATCCATGTCCGCCGCCTTAAACCGCCTTCTTAAAAACAGCCCGGTATCCGCCGGACCATTCCAAAGTCCTCCTGCAGCCGAACCCGACATTACGCCGAGAAAGAATCAGAAGGGCCGCAGATGAAGAAACGATTGGCCGGTATACAGATGAACGGCAAGCAGTGAAACGGACGTCTCTGCGGAAGGGAGGTCTGTTTTTTTTGACGTTGAAAAAAGTTTGCGTTTGGGGTAACATTCATCTACTTGGATATAACGGACGATTGAGAGCGGTCAGGGGGGATATAGGTGATCAAGGAAAGCCATTTGCAGGTGTTGGAGCATCTTTGCGTCGAATTGAGCGACGGCAAAATCAACTGGGTCATCACGGGCAGCCTCGGCTTCGCCCTGCAAGGCATGCCGGTGACCGTAGGCGATATCGATCTGCAGACGGACGCAAAGGGCGCCTACGAGATCGAAAACCGTTTTCGGGAGTATGTGGTGCGGAGCGTGCGGTTATCCGAAGCGGAGCGGATTCGGTCGCATTACGGCGAATTGCTGATTGACGGCGTTAAGGTGGAAATCATGGGTGACGTGCAAAAAAAGCAGCCCGGCGAGACGGTTTGGGGAGCTCCGACCCCGTTGAACGCGCACAAGCGTATCATCGACGTTGGCGGATTTCCGATTCCCGTGCTGTCGCTCGAATACGAGCACTCGGCTTATGTTGCGTTGGACAGGCATGAAAAAGCCACCGCGATTCTCGAATGGATGCGGCGGGATCAACACCAAATTTAGTTTGTTTGTTTGCAGACGCTTCTGCAAGCCCTATACAGGCATCGCCATGTCCGCGATCTTGTCGGACTCGAAGGCCGTGAAGCCTTGTTGGACCGGCCTGCCGGCGGCGTTATGCATCGCCAAAGCTACCGTACGTCCGGCGATCGGTTTATATTTGCGTAGCGGACCGCCCATGAGGAAGGCGAACATGCGGGAGAGGACGGAGGCGAATTGCTCGCCGAAACGTACTTCTTCGCGTTTGCCGAGCAGCAGGGAAGGGCGGAATGCATGTACGGAAGGCGGCCCGAGCCGGCGAATGCCTTCCTCCATTCTCCCCTTCATACGCAAATAAAACGTCCGGGAATCGATGTTCGCGCCGATGGAGGAGACGACGGCCAGATGCCGGGCACCGGCTTGTTTGGCCAGTCGTGCGATCGCCAATGGATAATCGACGTCGACCTTGGCGAACGCTTCCTGCGAGCCCGCCTTGCGTATAGTTGTCCCGAGGCAGCAGAATACGTCCTCTACCGCAAAAGCGGCTGCATGATCCTCCAGCTTCGCAAAGTCGACCGTATGCTGGGTCAGCTTCGGATGGGAAAGCGGCAGAGGGGACCTGACCATCGCGATAACATGTTCGTACTGCTCGCTCTCCAGCAAAATAGATAAGAGCTCGCGGCCGATCAAGCCGGTTGCTCCGAATAGAAGCGCTTTTTTGCTTCCCATCGATAAAGGCCTCCTTCAGCATCCGGCGATTCGCTTATTGCCTGGATGAAAATCCCCTTCGAATCGGATTCCCGATCGGAAGGGGATTTTATTGTGTTCGGGACGCGCCGCGAACCGTTAGAGCTAAGCGATATAGCGATTCATGAGTTCTTTTTTGGAAATGGCGATTATTTTGGGTACGAGCAGCTCTGATTTGGTTTTTAGACGATCCTTGCCTTGGGGGTGAATAACGGCCATCAAGATGCGCAAATACCACTGCGTCAGCTTCGTAAACATGCCCTTCGGCAAGTCCACTACGGTAAAACCAAGCTGCTTCGTACCGCGATGGATCATACTGATGCCGTATAATCCTTTGACGTCCTTGTAAGCAGGATCGGTTTGCATGAGGTGTAATATTTGCGGCATTAATTGTTCGACCCGGCGTATGATTTGGATCGCTAAATGAACGGAAGTGCGAGAATCGTGCCCAATCTTGAACAGCATGTCGTTGTCGAGGTGCAGCTCGGCGATCCGGTCGCCCTTCTGAATGCTCTCGCCATCCTCCAGAAGAATCGGATAGCTGCCGGAATATTCGCGAACCCGCAGCCTCAGCAGGGGATTGTTGCTGTCGATCGCTTCGATATGGAACAGCCGGATAAAGCATCGTTCCCATAACATCCAGACATACACCAAAGCGCGTTTGCTTGTGCTGAGCGGCGAGCGGACAACGGAACGCGAAACCGGCGCGGCCGGTATATTCGATTGACTTAAAGCGGCGGCGGTTTCTGCGGCAACAGGGGAACGGCGCGGCACAAATTTATTATCGCGCTCTTCGAACATCTCGTCGATCCGCACGCAGGACAGTCCCCGTTTGGCGGCTTCCGCCAGCACATCTTCAAGAGCCTGCAGCATGAAGAAAGGAGCATCCGCATCGGCTCCGAACGTGTCGCCGCTATCATGCAGCAGGATGACGGAGCCGTCCTGCATCCGCTCGAGCAGCTTGCCTCTTAGCTTCGATTTGCCGATATCGCGGTTCCAGTCCCGTCCCATAAGCGACCAGAGTACGATCCGATAACGGCGCTTCAGCCAAAAATCGAAAACGTTGATAATCCCCCATGGAGGCCGGTAGTAAATAGGACGTTGTCCCGTTATCGACTCGACGATATCGGAAGAACGATCTACATGCTTTTGAAATACCGTCCATGGAGGCATTATCCAGTTGGATTTGTGAGTGTAGTTATGGACACCGATTAAATGACCGTCTTGGTGTATGCGTCGTATAAGGTCCGGATAACATTCCGCTTTCGATCCGAGTACGAAAAACGTGGCTTTCACATTGTATTTTCGCAGCATTTCGAGAAGCAGCGGCGTATACACCGGATCCGGGCCGTCGTCGAACGTAAAAGCGATCTGTCCGCGCCGTTTGCCTTTGCGCAGTACGCCGATTCCGAACACCCTCGTCAACACCCAGGGGGTTACCATATAGACAGTCAGAAAGATCAAGCCCCCATATAGCAGCTTCTCTCTCATGATCCTTCTCTCCTCCTCATCAGACCGAATGTCGAGGCGGTCAAACTATCCCCGTATTCAATCTCCTATGCGATCCGAGCCGAAGAAATGCTTCGAAGAACGAAGTCTTCTCCTTTTATTATTTGCCGACTTTCGCTCGGACGCAATAGCAAATTATGCTTCCGCATAAACCGCCCGGCCTACGCTGCGCGGAACCGGAACGACCGTTTTGGTTTTGACTATCGTTCGAAGCGCCTGGAACGTGGCTGTTTTTGTCTGAATTTGTTTCGTCCTAGACTTTATTGTAGTAAGGATTTGCGGATTTTGGAAGACCCTCGTCAATTTTTCGAATAAATCGGGCTCGTCGAACGCCTGCAAGGCTACGCCGGCCGACACGAGGAAGGCCGCATTGTCCTGCTCCTGCCCGGGAAGCGGCTTGTACAGCAGCATCGGCAGGTCGAGGGCGATCGCTTCGGAAGTCGTGAGTCCGCCCGGTTTCGTGATGATTAAGTCGGACAGAGCCATCAGCTCGTGTACATGGTCGACAAAGCCGGTGACGATAAAACGGTGCTTGCCGTCTTTAAGCTCGTTCGTCAGCTTCTCGCGAAGCTTGTCGTTGCGGCCGCAGACAATAATGAACTGCATCGGCTCCAGCCGCGGGTCCGATTGCAGCAACCGGATAAATGTCCGGCTGATCATACCGAGTCCTCCGCCCATAATAAGGACAACAGGGCGCGAACGCTTTAGACCGTGCTTCGAGCGGAGCTCGTCTCGGTCGAACGTTTGGCTGAACTGCGGGCGAATCGGAATGCCGGTCGCGGAAATTCGGGACGCCGGCACATGTCTGGCGATGAGCGCGTTGCGCACATGCTCCGAGCCGACAAGGTATTGATCGGTATAAGGATGTATCCAATAGCTGTGATCCGTATGATCCGTAATGACGGTTACGGTAGGCACGTCGGTAAGGCCTTGCGATTTGAGGATCGACATGGCGGCAGCGGCGGACGGGAACGTGCTGACGACGACGGTAGGCTGTACCTCCTCGAGCAGTTGAACCATCCGGTGCAGTGCGAACAGCTTGATTTTTTTGAATAGGTGGGAGAAAGAGTTGTCGCCTCGCGTTTTTTGGAACAAATAGCCGTAGACGGACGGAAAGTTTTTCACCCATTGAATGTAGCAGAAGCGTCCAAGCGAATGCAGATGCGGGTGAGTCCATTCCATAAAGTCGACGATCGTCGCATCCACATCGGGACGGTAGAGCTGCGACGTTTCGAGAATCGCCCGGGCGGCCTGTTTGTGGCCGTCGCCCAAATCTCCGGAAAGTATGAGTACTTTATGCTTTTTGGTCATGTTCATTTCATGAGCACCTCGTCATCTTTCGTTCATCGTTCATCTACTAAAAGCTTATGCCGAATGCACGATTTTCAAAACGGCCGAAAGTAGGTTGTCCGACCTGGACCTGGGACCAGTATTCTTATTGGCTCCTTCTCGGTAAACGCCGCCGGCAAAACTGCCGGTAATCGTTTATCCTTGGTTCATCGGATAGCATACCACGGATTTGGCTCTAAACCTACGGTAAACGCAATCGGCAAAAT
The DNA here is from genome assembly GCF_003285015.1 of Paenibacillus contaminans. Classification (GTDB taxonomy): domain Bacteria; phylum Bacillota; class Bacilli; order Paenibacillales; family NBRC-103111; genus Paenibacillus_V; species Paenibacillus_V contaminans. The sequence continues at coordinate 220,795 of NZ_QMFB01000009.1, forward strand.
GCCGTATTCGTTTATCCATAGTTCTATATTAATACTAGACGATATTTTTTAATATGATGTTCGGTTTTTTGTGAAATTTTTCTTAATTTTTTGTTGAGATGTATTTTTCGCTATAATAGAAAGACAGAATGACGGATGGAAAGGTTTTCCTGAAGCAATAAAAGATCACAAAATGGGAGGAAGCGGACATGGCGGCAATACGTTGGGGAATTATCGGCTGCGGCAGCGTAACCGAGGTGAAGAGCGGGCCCGCTCTGCAGAAGGCGGAGGGCTCGGAGCTTAGAGCGGTCATGCGCAGAAACGGAGCGCTTGCGGAGGATTATGCGAGAAGACACGGCGTACCGCGCTGGTACGACCGGGCGGAGGCGCTGATCGGCGACGCCGAGGTTGATGCGGTTTATGTGGCGACGCCTCCGTCGTCCCACATGGCCTATGCGATAGCGGCCGCCAAGGCGGGCAAGCCGGTTTATGTGGAAAAGCCGATGGCCATGAATGCAGGGGAATGCGAAGCGATGATCGAAGCTTGCCAAAAAGCGGGCGTGCCGCTTTTCGTCGCTTATTACCGGCGTGCGCTGCCCAGGTTCCTGCATATCAAAAAATTGCTGGACAGCGGTGCGGTCGGCGACATCCGGTTCGTGCGCACGTCGCAGCTGCGAAAACCGTCCGAAGCGGAGATGACGCGTCCGGGCGAAATATGGCGCCTTGACCCTGCAGTGGGCGGCGGCGGCCATTTTATCGATCTTGCCAGCCATACGCTCGATGTGCTCGATTTTTTGCTTGGACCGGTACGCGACGTTAGCGGCTGGGCCTCCAACCGGGCAGGACTGTATCCGGCCGAGGATCATGTCAGCGGATCTTATGTGTTCGAATCGGGTGTGCACGGGATCGGAAACTGGTGTTATTGCGCTTACGGCGCCGAAGACAGTAATGAAATCGTCGGAACGAAAGGCAAGCTGAGCTTCGCCACCTTCGGGGAAGGGCCGATCAAGCTGGAGACGGATCAAGGGACCGAGGAGTGGACGATCGCCAATCCGGCGCATATTCAACAGCCGCTCGTTCAGACGATCGTCGACGATCTGCTGGGTCGGGGAACATGTCCGAGTACGGGGATCAGTGCGCTGCGCACGAGCCGGGTCATGGATGCGCTGCTGAGCGGTTATTACCGTTAATGATAGATAAGGTAAAACACACCGGCGTATTTTTGTCGGGCGAAATAAACGATTAACAGCGAGGCACTCCGCTGAGAGCAGCGGCGGCCGGCAGGGACGGGGGGACGACGTATGGAATCGAGAAAATCGCGGCATGGTAAACCGATGACCAGAAGGTCGTTTCTTCGACTGGGTCTGCAAGCTGCAGGCGGGATGATTGCATCCGGGGTGCTCGCGGGCTTTTATGCCCGGTTTGGGGAACGGTTCTGGTATAAGACGAATCGTTTGACGCTCTCCTTTGTAAACCTTCCGGCCGCCTTCGACGGGATGCGAATCGTCCAGTTCAGCGATGTTCACCACGGCCGCGATTTCGAAACCCCGCATGTGGAAGCCGTGGCAAGACGAATACAAGCGCTAGAACCGGATATGATCTGCTTTACGGGGGATTTGTTCGACCGCAATCACGGCGAATTGACGGATGCTTGCACGCCCATTCTTGAAAAACTGCACGCCCCGTTCGGCAAATGGGCGGTGCTCGGCAATCACGATTACGGCTTGAATGCGCGGGGGGTAGCGGCGGAGCTGCAAAAAGCGGGCTTTACGGTGTTGGACAACGAGCATAGGGTGATCGAAAAGAGCGGGGAACGCATCTGGCTCGCCGGCGTAACCGATATGATATACGGAAAGCCGAGCATGGATGAAGCGCTGCGGGACGCGGGCGAACGCGGGTATACGCTGCTTTTGTCGCATGCGCCGGATTATGCGGATATCGCCGTTCCTTACGGCGTCGACCTGCAGCTTTCGGGGCACAGCCACGGTGGGCAGGTGCGGCTCCCGTTCGTCGGCGCGCTTTTTACGCCGGAAGGGGCCAAGACGTATATCGAGGGGCTTTACGATTTGGATGGCGGCCGCATGAAGCTGTACACGAATCGCGGGCTGGGGACATCGGTTCTTCCCGTTCGTTTTATGTGCCGGCCGGAAATTACGGTGATTACGTTGAAAAGAGGCTAAAGGAAACATTTTTATTTTTATGTTCACGTGAACATTTTTGGGTGATATAATATAGACGTCATAGAGACAGGGTTGACCATTATCAGTTATGCGGGAGGCACAAATGGATAAAGTACGTATTGGCATTGTCGGCGTAGGCAACATGGGTTCCTCGCATGCCGGCTATTTGCACGAAGGCGGCGTTCGCGGAGGCGAGCTTGCGGCCATTTGCGATTCGAATCCGGCGCGTCTGGAATGGGCGAGGCAGAAATTCGGCGATTCGGTCAAGCTGTTCGATAGCGTAGAGGCGCTGCTGACTTCGGGTACGATCGATGCGGTGCTGATCGCCACTCCGCACTACGACCATCCGCGTACGGCTATACAAGCGTTCGAGCATGGCTTGCACGTGCTGGTCGAGAAGCCGGCAGGCGTGTATACGAAGCAAGTTCGCGAAATGAACGAGGCGTGGGCAAAGACGGACCGCAAATTCGGCATCATGTACAACCAGCGTACAAACCCGATTTACCAAAAGCTTCGCGAGATGATTGCATCGGGGGAGCTCGGCGAAGTTCGCCGGACGAACTGGATCATTACGAACTGGTACCGTTCGCAGAGCTATTACGACTCCGGCGGCTGGCGCGCGACATGGGAAGGCGAAGGCGGCGGCGTACTGCTCAATCAGGATCCGCATCAGCTCGATTTGTGGCAGTGGACGGTCGGCATGATGCCGGTTCGCGTCAGAGCGTTCTGTCAATTCGGCAAATACCGCAAAATTGAAGTGGAAGACGACGTTACGGCATATGTCGAGTACGAGAACGGAGCAACCGGCTTATTCGTCACGACGACGGGAGAAGCGCCGGGAACGAACCGCTTCGAGGTAACGGGCGACCGCGGCAAAATCGTCATCGAAGACGGCAAGCTGACCTTCTGGCGGCTGCGCGTACCGGAGCCGGAATTCAACAGCACGTTTACGGGCGGCTTCGGCGCACCGGAATGCTGGAAATGCGAAGTGCCTGTCAAGGACGACAACGACTCGCAGCATAAGAAAATCACGCAAAACTTCGTAGACCACATCCTAAAAGGAACGCCGCTGCTCGCGCCGGGCGAGGAAGGCATTAAAGGGCTGACGCTGTCCAACGCCATGCATTTGTCGTCGTGGACGGACAATTGGGTCGACCTGCCGATCGACGAAGAGCTGTACTACTCGAATTTGCAGGAGCGCATCGCCAATTCTACGATGAACAAGAAATCGGGCGGCAAAACGTTAAGCGTTGAAGGCACGCATTAATTCGGGCATGACGGGACGGATGAGGTAAAGCTGCAAGAGCACCGCGAAATTTAGCAGGAAGCGGGCAGCAAAACGTTAAAGCGTTGAAGGCACGCATTAATTCGGGCGTGACGGAACGGATGAGGTATCGCGGTTATCTGCTGCACGGCGTCTTGCTTGCCAATCGGCGAAAAGGGCGGGGCTTCACTGTGCATGGTTCAATGCGGGGAGAGTCTTTTATGCTTTGTTTTGTTAACGTGTGCAAAATTTGGGATACTGCTGAGGATGTATCTCGGCAGTCCTTTTTTTATGGATTAGCGAATAACTTACCTGTCACGCCGGAAGTCATGTCTCCGTTATTGTTCAAATTTCCGGTAACACGCCGGTCCCTTAAAGGACGGCAAAGCCGTTCGTTTATCCTTATGCTGCCTTTGGGGGCTCCTCAATATGCTGGAGTCCGAAATCGCCCGCTTGCAGCAAGAAGTCGAGGTACGCCTAACGCTGGAATCCGATTTTACCGGCTTGGAGAACGGATTTACCGGTGTGCCGAGCAAAATACCCGCTGCAAGTGGGCGTTTTCGGACTATAGGCGGGGAAAGGAAGCCATACTCGATTCCAAGTGGGCAAAATCGGACTCCAGCACATGCAAGCGAAGAGCGAGATGAGCTGATTAAGAGATTCCCTGCCAGCTTCATCGAGTTATCGCCTCCCATAAAAGGGGCAAAATCATTTTTGTAATTTTTCCGTCCCATTTGAGCACTAAATGAAAAGTAAAAGAAGCTTCCATCCCCACTTTGTCAGTGGTTTTGGAAGCTTCTTTGTTTACAACAATTTGGGACTAGTCCATTTCGCACTACCCTTTTGGGACAGCCCCTTTCGAAGTGTGCGGTTTTTGCCGAAACTTACGATCGCGGGGGTTTAATGCCGCTCATAATCAACTTATCCAACTCGCGGGATTTCTCAGTAACAACAGGGTCGAATAAATGATGTTCCTTAGCCAACTCCTCGATCTCTCTATGTAATCTCTCCACCTTACCGAAGTAATTATCCAATTCTCTCCTTATAGGGGAACGAACCTTTCGGAAGAAAAAGTTCATTTTAATCGTATCTGTAGCTGTATCCGGTACGTACGAAGCTTTTCTTCGCGGTATTCTCTTCATGTAGTGGACGATAAGCTTGTCCAACTGTTGCGATTTTTTGATGACTAGGGGATCCAGCAAACTACGCTGTTGAGTTAGCTGGTTCAGTTCGCTGCGCAATCTCTCGATTTTTTTCATATGGCTTATACTCTTCTTTTTCTTAGCGCGAAGCCTGTGAGCAAGAACAGTATCGCCATGGCAACAAGCAGGTTTTGATCGAGATTATGCGGAAGAGAAAGTTCCGCATGCGTTTTGTTATCCCAATTAATCGTCAATAATCCGAACATCAAGCCAAAAAGAACAATACCGAAAGAAATGCTTTTTTTCATATCCTTCCACTTCCTTTTCTCATTTTTTAATTCATTGTTGAGAAAAGGAAATATTTAGGCGGTTTATTAGGGGGCTCGTTAGCCCATTTGGTGATCAATTGTCTTGTATTTTTGGCATATATTCGTCTGCTTGTCAGTTTAATAGAAATGCTTTCCGCCAGTATCGCATCCGTACTGCCTGTAAGATGAGGGCCGCCGCCGGACGATCCGGATTTATTTTGAGCAGGTTGTTTGACTGAAAAAGTTACAGGCGGCGCAATCGGCATATCTTTTTTATGAACCGGCAGAGGGGCCTTTGGTTTGTCCGGTATTGCCGTTTTTAATGCAGTAGACGGTTGAACGCCGCCGTTTTTGACGGGCTTTTCTGCCGGCAGCTTGGAATGCGCTGTGCAGCACACCGGAATATCGCTTTTGGCATTTTGCGCCGGATGTTGTTCGTTGAAAGCGATCGTATCGTTAGAAGAGGGCTGGCTATCGGGAATAAAAGCCCAAGTGTTGTCCGTTTTATTGGCGTTATTGGAATACTGCGGATGCTGCCTTGATCTGTGTTGGTTGACTGCCGGTTCCTCGTTGGAATTACTCATCTCATGGCGGGCGGAAGTATCATCCCGTTCTTCATTAGCCCGGTTATGCGCCTGATCAATAGAAGGGTTGTCCCGATCTGCATCGACAGAGTCTCCTCCTTGTTCAACAGGAGGTTCCCGAACTATGTCAGTGTCGGACGGCTCCCGATCAACCGGAATATCGACATGTTCTTCAATCTCAGGAGGCATTGTGGAAACCGGTGGGCCGCCTTTATCCGGTTTGGAGCCGATGATTTCGTCAATGATACTGCCGACGCCATCGACAACGCCGCCGACGGTACTGCCGACGCCATCGACAACGCCGCCGACGGTACTGCCGACGCCCTCGACAACGCCGCCGACGGTACTGCCGACGCCATCGACAACGCCGCCGACGGTACTGCCGACGCCATCGACTATACCTCCGACAATTCCATTCGGAGCTTTACTTGCATCATCCAGTTTATCTAGGAGTCCTGGTAGAGGCAGCAGCCTGTGTGTGGAAGAAACAGCGGATTCGACAATATGTCCGGTTTTATCAGCGGAGGTCTCAACCGTTTGTACAGAGGCGGATGTCGCCGATTCGACAATGCCGGGAGCGGCATTGATGGCTCCGGTCGGATTTTGCCCCGACGGGAGTTTCTCTTCCAGGGAGCGTAAAGAACCTGGTCCATTCCTAACAACTCCCGCTTCTTCCGGTACCGCAGCAGTGGTTTGCAGGACACTATTTACCAAATTTACCGTAATTATTTTTGTCTGATCAATCGTGTCGCCAAGCCCGGGGACCGGCAGTTCTTTCATAGGAGAGGCCGCTTCTTCCAATATCCCTGTTATGCCTTTAGCCGCCTTAAGCAGGCCAAGGCCATTCGGCATTTGTTCTGCGGAATCCTCTTTGCCGATCTGTACAGCTGATTCGCGAGCATCTGCCAACCTGTCGAAAAACGAACACATGCAAACCGCTAACAAGAAGGTGCATAAGCATTTGATCCATACGCTCATCATGATCACCTCCTTTCTGTGTTCCAAAAATTAGGAGTCGTGTTTATCGAATATTATAAAAAACTGTCGAAGGGTTGTCATCGGAATAAAGGCGCAGCTGGATGAACCGAAATAAATAGTGAAAATTATGGATAATCGGCATTTTCCGATACAAAAAAAGTCGAAACTATTAATAATCTTAATGCCCAAGACACGGTTTCAAGTCCTGGTTTGTTATCTGCGGGACTATTTTTCTAGACCGAAAGGATGGTACAGGTCTGTTTATTTTTGCTATTTGGGCCTAGTCCAGGTAGTACGCGGTCAAGTCTAAACTGAATAAATCGCGTGTTTTGGCGTAATGGAATTTGCCCGCCAGTCATTATTTTATCTTTGTGGCTGCGGGAAATTTGCTTTTCGGGAGTTATGTCAAACGTTCGCCCGGCTAAAAAAGAAACCGCCTTCCCGTCTGACAGCAGCGGGTTGGCGGCATTGATCGTTACTATTCTATAATTGCACTTCCTGCCCGGTTCTGCAGGACTTTACGATGGCGTCGGCTACCGCAACTCCGTGGATGGCATCCTCGAAGGATACGTAGGCAGGCGACTCCCCGGCAGCTAGACAATGGCAAATGTACATGAATTGTTCCCTTAGGGAGCCGACCGTCTGGTTAAGCAGCTTGGCGTGAATGGCCGTATCCGGGGACTGTCTGCCGGCAGCGTTCCAAATTTGCAGGCCCGACAGGCTCGTTTCGAAGTGCGCCGTGCCTTTGTCGCCGATCACTTCCGCAGAGTCCGCGATGGCAATGCCCGCTTCGTCCGGCGTCATCCAGTTGCTGTGCAGCATGGCTAAACAGCCGTTTGCGAATTCGAGGCAAGCCCACAAAACCTCCGGCGCTTCGGCGGGCGATTCGCCCCTACCATACGCTCTGACCGTCTTGACTCTGCTGCCTGCATACCAGATGGCGAGATCCAGATCGTGGACCATGAGCTCGTATACGGTATGGGTACGGCGATAAGTCGCATACAAGGATTTTTGCCTGGAACGCTTCAGATGCATGCTGATCGGATTGCCGATTTCGCCCGTTTGAATGGATTGATGAATGGCCGCATACTTCGGATCGAAACGAAGCAAATGTCCGGGAATGATATGCCGGTTGTACTCCGCCGCCGTACGCGCCATCTCTTCCGCTTCAAGCAAGCTCGTCGAAACGGGCTTTTCCACGAATACGTGCTTGCCGGAGCGTAAGGCGAACAGGGTGGGCTCCAAATGATGCTTTTCGTATGTGACGATGCTGACGAGATCGATATCCGGGCGCGCGAGCAGCTCTTCGTATTGCGTGTAGCGGTGAAGGACGCCATATTTATCGCCGAGCTCGTCAAGCCGATCCTGCCGCGTGTCGCAAATCGCCGTGACTTCCGCCTGAGGCAAGGAGCGGAACGCCTCCAGGTGGCATTCTCCCCAGCTGCCCAAGCCGATGATGCCGACTTTTACCGTTTTCATCCCATGCACCCCTTATGGCTGTAAAAAGATTTTGCCTACGTTCACTCTGCCGCCGACTAAGTCCGCAAAAGCGTTCCCGCCTTCGGACAGCGGGCGGATTTCCGTCCAGCCTTGCTCCGTTATACGGCCGCTGACGAGCAGCTCGACCGCATCATGGAAGTCTTGGCGGGTGTAGCAGAAGGATCCCAAAATCTCGATTTCGCTGCGGATCGTGTGGTTGATCGGCAGGTTGGTGCCGTCGATCCCGAGTCCGATGTTCATCAGCGTGCCGCCCGGATTCAGCAGCTTGACCGCGGCTTCACGCGTCGGCTGAAAGCCGGCCGCGTCGATAACGACATCGATGCCTTTCGTCCCGAATACGGCGCGGGCTTTTTCTTCCACCGCCTGCTCGCGCGGATTTGCCACGGCGTCAATGCCCACTTGCTGGGCTATCCGCAGCCGCTCTGCATTCGTATCTACGATCATGACGCGAGAGGCCCCCAAGATGCGGGCGGTCATGGCGCAGAGAAGGCCGATGCCGCCGGCCCCGAAAACGACGACGTTGGCAAGCGAGTGATTGAGCAAAGCGCGCCGGGTTGCCCTCAGCGAGCAAGCGAGCGGCTCAGCCAGGGAGGCGCGGAAGGAGCTGATCGTTTCGGGCACGGGTACGACGGCGCTTCGCGGCACGGCAACGGTTTCGGCGAACGCTCCGGAACGATGGATGCCGATAATTTTGCGCTGGTCGCACAGCTGCGTCAGCCCTTTGAGACAGCGGTCGCAATGGCCGCAAAACAAAAGCGGGTTGACGACCACCTTTTGCCCGGGCTGCAGGTCGTCGATGCCGGGGCTTACCTCGGCGATTCGTCCGCAAAATTCATGTCCCATGACGAGGGGAGGAATACGAAGGCTGTTATGCCCCAGGTATCCTTCGATTTCGGAGCCGCAAATGCCGACGGTCTCGACGTCGATCAGCACCTCGCCGGCCAGCAGCGCGGGCCGTTCGCATTCTTCAAAATCCATCACTTCCGCTGCGTTCCAAACCAATGCTTTCATAAGAGAAAACCTCCTTGAGTTTAAGTGTTTAATAACTGCTCGGATAAGAGCGGGCCAGCTGCAAATAAAACTCGGCGGCTTTCGCCACTTCGTCGACCGGCACCCATTCCTCCTTGGAATGGGCTTGGGCAATCGAGCCTGGACCGTAAACAATCGTCGGGATGCCCTTCCACTGCTGAAGCTTGCTGGCATCGCTGCCGTAAGGCACCCCGCACATTTGCCCGTTCAGCCCGAGCGTACCGGCGACTTGCCGGGCTGTGGCGACGATGTCCGCATCATGCGGCGTGTTTAAGGCGGGGTCGAGCAGCAGAGGCTCGATAGAGAGCCGGACGCCAAGAGGCTCGACCGCCTGACGCAGCCCGCTTTCGAATTGCGCCAGCGCCTCTTCCGGCGTTTCGCCCGGGATGATCCGGCGGTCGACTTCGATCGAGCAGCGCTCGGGGACGATGTTGATCTGCACGCCGCCGCGGATCGTTCCGACCACGATGGACGGGGAGCCGCACAGGGCGCTTTGCTTAGCCGCAAGCCGCAGCTGCTCGTTCTCCTCGATGTAGTGGACGACGCGCATCATCTGATATACCGCGTTGTCGCCTTCCTGCGGAACGGAGCTGTGCGCGGCTTTGCCGTGCGTATGGACGACGAAGCGGGCGCAGCCTTTATGCTCGACGACGATGCCGAGCTCCGTCGGTTCGCCGACGACCGCGCCGCTGATCGGGATGTTCAGCTCCATGAAAGCCGACAAGCCGCGAAAGGCATGCTCCTCATCGACCGACGCGCAGAAAATGATGTCGGAGCGCAGCGTTTCCGCTTGCTTAACGCATTCCTCCATGGCATAAAGCATGCCAGCGAGCGTCGCTTTCGTATCGCAGGCGCCGCGCCCGTAAAGCCTGCCGTCTTTATAAATGGGTACAAGCGGATCGGCCATGCTGTCGAGCGACACCGTATCCATGTGCGATTCGAACAGAAGCACGGCTTGCGGCTCGGGAATCCGCAGCTCGGCGATGATGTTGTCCCGGCCGGGCAGCACGGGCTGGCGGGTAACGGTCAGCCCAATGCGCCGGCAGCGGTCCTCGATATAATCGGCGACCTGACCCTCGCCGTTGGCATTTTCGCCGTAATGCGGGTTGACGCTTTGTATACGTATCAGATCCTCCAGAATGGATAACGAGCGATGCGCGGCTCCATTAGCCTGATGCGCCATAGTAAGTCTCCCTTCTCCATGATGGTTTACTGCTTGCGGAAACGGTGCGGCTCCCTGCAGCACGGCGCCGAAGAGATGGTCTTCGCCTGCCGCAGCCGATCGCGATTCCGCGAACGATGCCGAATGCCGCATAGCGATAAATCCCTTGCGGGACCGCTAGATCCAAATGATTTTTTCGAACTTTTCGTCTTTGTCGTCCATCAATACCGCGCATTCGCAGAAGGACTGGTAAATATGGCTTCGCATCACCCTTTCCGCATGCTCGGGATCCCGTTTTATCATGGCGTCGACAAGCTCCCAGTGCTGGGCGACCTCCTTCTGCTTCGTGGAAATGACGCCGAGAATCCGGCCTGCAAGCGCGATTTGAAAAGAGATCGATTCGTACATCTTAATCAGCCGGGCATGACGGGAAAGACGGATGATCGTTCGATGGATGTGCAGCGATTCTGCGGTGAGCGTTTTGACGGAGTCGTCGCTCAGCTTCGTTTTCATATCCTGGTAGAAGGCGGCCAGTTCGTTAATATCGTCGTCCGTCGCATACTGGGTGGCCAGCCGGATGGCGAAGCCCTCGAGGAAAGAACGAATCGAATAAATTTCGAAAATATCGTTCGAATCGATTTTACGCACGATCGGGCCTTTATTGGGAACGATCGTAATGATGCCTTCGCCGGATAATTGGCGGATCGCCTCGCGCACCGGCGTCTGGCTGATGCCGAGCTCCTTGGCCAGCTTGGTTTCCACGATCCGATCCCCGGGATTCAATGTCCCGTCAATGATTTGCTGCTTGATCAGCGATACCAAATCCTCACTGATGCTCTGTTTTCCTATAATGCTTTGTTTGGTCACTGTTTCATTTGGCATGGGATCAGTCCTCATCATCTCTAAAATATTATAGATTATATATAATTTAATCGAGGCGAATTTGTCAATATGTATCATGAATAAGATCTAATAATAAGGAGATATGCGAGGAAACAAGCGTTTCTTCAGTTATTTTGATAGCGGGCGAAAAAACTTTTGACATAACTATCGATTATGGATTATATATAATCTATATTACGGTATCAACAATTGGAAAGAGATATTTGGTAAAAGGAGGCGTTCACTATTACAGAAATGACAACCGGAAACAAACGGATCGAGCCTCTTATCGGAAAAAGCTCGTTCATAGGTCTCGACAACTGCACGTGGCTGTACAGCGGAGCGGAGACGCCGCCGCATCAAGGCTGTCTTGATGCGGTTCAGGAATATTTGCGGAATCGGGGAATGGGGCCGATCGGGCGCGACAGAAACGCGGAGACCGAATACGCCTGCAAAAGCAATATCGCCCGCCTGCTGAACGGAAAGCCGTCGGACATCGCCTTCATGTCCAATTCCTCGGAAGCGATTTCGATGATCGCACAAGCTTTGGATTTGAAGACGGGCGATAACGTCATCATCAATACGCTGGAATTCCCTTCGGACGTGCTTCCGTGGCTGCTGTTGAAACGGCAGGGCGTTGAAGTTCGCGTGGTGGAGCATCATCAAGGGCAGGTTTCCGTGTCCGACATCATGGCGCAGGCGGACGATCGCACGAGGCTGGTCGTCACAAGCCACGTCAGCTATATTACAGGCGCGCGCTTCGACTACAAGGAGCTGTATGAGCAGCTGAAGGGAACCCGTACCCTGCTGCTTCTGGACGTTACGCAATCGCTTGGCGTCGTTCCGGTGGATATGAATTACGCCGATTTTACCGTCTGCAGCTCTTACAAATGGCTGCTGGCTTTTCATGGCCTGGGGATTTTGGCCGTCAATCCGGCGAGAATCGCCGATTTGCAGCCGCGCTACGTCGGGTGGAGGAGCGTGGCCGACATGTTCTCGCCAGATCGCTTCGAATCATTTGCTTTTCACGAAGATGCGAGAAAATTCGAGCTTGGTTATCCAAGCTATTCGGCCATTTACGCCCTGCATTTTTCATCCAATCTTATTCTGGAGCTGGGCGCCGAACGCATCGAGCGTCATGTTCTCGAGCTGGGCGGACAGTTGATCGAACGCCTCACGGCCGCCGGCTTCGATATTATGACTCCGTTAGACCCGGCCTGCAGGGCGGGCAACATCAGCGTAGCGACCGAACGGGGCGAGGAGATCGCGAAGGAGCTTTTGAACAGGCAGGTGTTCGTTTGGGGAGGGGACGGCAGGTTCAGAGCTTCCGTTCATCTGTTTAACGATACGGCGGATATCGACACGCTTATGGGCTTATTGCCTGTCGGCTAGCGTCAAGCGGCCGGAGCGGTTATTTTTCGTCTGCGCCGGGTCATTCGGAATGAAAAACGGAGGCGGCCCGCGTCGCCGGCGGCAGGCCGGGATGGGCGCGGAGCGCCGGCCTTTTGAAAGGACGGGTGGCATGCTTAAGGGCTTTATGGATCATTGGGTTCCCACGAGGGACAATATAAGCGGATTTTGGAAGCTGGATTTCGAAGCGGCCGCCAAAACGATCGATGAGCTGAAGCGGGATATCGACTTTAACAATTTTACGTTTTATACCAAATGGTATACGAACGGTATCCGCTCCGAGCTCCCGTATTTATGCAATCATCCGGAAGCGTCAAATGTGAAGACGAATAACGAATGGGGAAGAAGGATCGTTAGCCATCTTCACGAAAAAAACGTCTCCGTCGGGGCCATGATTCAATTTTTGACCTACGACCGGCAGGTATGGGAACGCGAGTTGACGATTGACGAATGGGATGTCGGAGAATTCGCCGAAACGGATTTTCCCGTCCGGATTGCCGACTTTACGAACCCTCTTTTCCAGATAAGAATCAAGGAAATCATTAAGGAGCATCTGACGCAATTTCCCGGCATCGATTATTTGTTTCTGGAGTTCGAAGGCGTGAAGAGCGCCGCATTGCAAGCGATTTATGAGAAGTGGGCGCAGGACAAAGGACTTCCCGGGCCGGAAAACGTCCATTACGATCCGGAGAGGGCCGCGCATTGCGAACGCATAGGCCAGCAGCCGGAGCTTATTTGGTCGGACGAGGTGCATGCGATGATGCGGCACTATTACGGTCTTAACCTTCGAGCGGTGCAGGAAGCTGCGGACGAACTCGGTTATGAAGGCATTGTCGGCGTCGTTTATCATGCCTACGGCTATGAAGCGTTTATTTACCCGGATATTGTTCCGGATGCCCGCTGGTGGCTGGTTCCCTGGAATTACTGGGTGTTCGAGGACGAGTCCGAGCGGACGGAGCGAAGGAAGCAAGCCTCCAAAGAGCTTATGGAGAAGTGGAAGCGGGACGGGCACAGCGTCTGTTATATCGGCGATGTGACGATGGGCAGGAACGGCTTCGATCCGGCTGTAAAAACGAAAGATATCCGCGATTTTTACGATTTCAGCGTCAGGCTCGGTTTGGACGGCTATCTTGGGATGGGCAATCCGGTGCCGGAGGTAGGGCTCAAATGGCAGGCGGTAACGGACGAACATGTGCTTGAGGCAAGGAAGCTGTACCGGGAGCTGTACGGGGAAGGCGAAGGAGTTGGAGCGGGAGAAGGCGTCTAGTGAAACCGCGCGCGGCTCCTATCGTCCGGTGGTTAGACTCACTACGGAGGCTGGCCGCATGCGGCCGCAGGCTCGCGTATCATTGAAGATTCGGCAGTTTCCGGCACCGTACTCGGCTGCACGGGTAATCATAGGAGGGGACGAACAAATGCTGAATGAACAGGCATATGAAAAATGGTTGTGGATCGAACTGATCGGTTTCGATAACGAGCTTCCCGATTTCGGAGTTGCGGCCTATCTCGACAAAATCGGGTTTACGCCAGCCGGCGTTTCGCTGCTCTTTTTTACACCGGACTTCGTTCATGTTTATGGAAGCTTGGACGAGGAGCGCACCCTGCCGCCCGAAATTTGCTCGTATGCCGCGCGGCCGACCGGGAAGGAACATGACCGGCAGGTATGGACGAATGTTCAGCTAAAGCAGCTTGTCGCAGAGCTCCAGAAGCATGGGGTCGGCGTTTACTGCAGCTTTTTCAATTTGTTTCAGTACGAGCTGGACGGAGAGATTTACAACGGCGAGTGGTGCGGCAGTCATCCCGAGCTTTACGAAATGGGCGGAAACGGCAAGCCGTTTCAAATGTTGAACCCTCTTCGCCGGTATAAGGACGGCGCGTTTTACGAGGACGATTTCGTTCTCCGTCTGGCGGAAGCGATGAGCGCCTACGGCTTCGACGGCTACCATGGCGCGGACGGTTATACGAGTCCCCGGATGTGTCTGGCATATGCGGACTACTCGGACGATATGGTGGAGCAGTTCGTCATGTCCGGCGGCACGGATCCGGGCGACGAGAGGCTTGCCGCCTGCGACGGCGACGCTGAACGGATGAAGCGGCGGTCCGAATGGATTTGGGAGTCGAAGCGGCTGGAGTGGATACGCTTTTATGCGGAACGGTGGGAAACGTTCTGGCGGAAAGTCGTTTCGGCCGTGCACAAGGACGGCAAGAAGGTTGTGTTTAATACGGCTTGGACGAGGGACCCGTTCGAAGCGCTCTACCGGTATGGCGTCGATTACAGACGAATTGCGGATGCGGGTGTAGACGCTTTCATTGTCGAAGCCGGAGCCGCCGCTTTGTCGGCCGGGGGAGTCGACATCGAGATGGAGCCGCTTAACGAGTTCAAGGCGACGCTGATGGCGATCAAAGCGTATGTGCCGGAGATGAAGCTGATCTATCTCAACACGATTCACGATACGATGGAGCAATGGGATGCCATTCAGCATGCGCCTACGCTGCTGGAGCGGGATATTTACGCGCTGTCGAACGTGTTCTTGCATGACGGAGAAGGGAAAGCGATCCGCTGCGCCTCCGGACTGATGGCGTGCCTTGCCGACGGCATGAGCCGGGAGGAATGGAAATGGGTCCGCAGCCGGTGGGACTTCGGATTCGCTCATCAGCCGGCCGGTACGGTTGGAGTAAGCCTCGTATGGTCCGACAAGGTTCTGTATGACGAGCTCGGCGAGTATAGCGAAAGCAGGGAGTTTTCCTCCCACAAATTCGCGCACGAATTAATCGGCAAGGGAGCGCCGCTTCATTCGATCGTCCGGTCCGGCGATCTGGGGCGGAAACATGGAGCGATTTTGGCCGCAAACGTGCATTTGCTGCCGGACGAGGAGCTCCGCCGTGTTCTGGACTACCGGAACGGGCCGGTCGTCGTGCTGGGCAGGCTGAGCGGACGGCTGAGCGAGGCCGGCATTCGTCTCGCCGGTGAAGACGGGCTGCAGCCGGACGATCTGTTTTGTGCGGTTCGCGAGCTTCCCGATCACGAGAGCTTCAGGCTTATTGCCGTCGAAAGGGCGGAGAGCCGGGAGCGGACGGAAATTAAGGCGGCGGACGATGCGATCTCATGGATTTACAGCTTGCGGTTTCAGCCGGTCTCCGACTCGTTCCTTAGCGAATGCGCCGCGGGAATGACGGAATGCGCAGGCTCGCCCCGGATTATGACCGAAAACGAGTTCGTCACCTTAGCTTCGACGGAAACGCCGGAAGGCACTTGGTTTCTTGTGATCGGCAACTCGAGCTTGATTTACAGAAGCCCTACGATCGACGTCGGCCGTCCGATCGCGTCTGTCAGCGCTCGCGGAGGGTATCCGTATCTTCCCGTTCCGCATAAAGGATCGAGTCTCAGGGTGAAGGTGCCCGGCCGGGGGATGGTTATGCTCGAGGTTCGTTTCGCTTGACGGCAAAAAATGCTGATAGGTTGAAAACCACGGCTTAAGAGAAAGGAGAACAAACAAATGCTGGATATCGAAAGGGCGCTCGTCATTTGCGCGCATCCCGATGATGAGGTGCTTGGTTTAGGCGGCACGATCAAAAAAATGACGAACGCGGGCATCCAAGTCGATGTGCTCATGTTCGCCAATGGCAATGAGGGGTACACGACGATGGAGGACAAGGATCGAATCGTCGATATCAGGCGCAAAGAGCGGGAGGCTGTGCAGCAGATTTTGGGCATCCGCCATTTTGAAACGTACGATTACGAGGATTATGCCATACCGGCCAACGAAGTCACCTATAAAATTTGCATGAAGGCCATTCGCACGTACAAGCCGGATGCAGTCTTTACACACTACTGGAAAGAATACAACACGCACAAATCGGTCGCCTCCATCGCCAGCGACGCGTTCTGGCAGGCGGGCTGGATTTGCTCGCTCGACCTCGGGGATCCTTGGAAGGCGCAGGCGCTGTATCATTTTGAAGTGATCGAGCTGCTGCCGCATGTTTCCCACATGGTTGATATTACGGATACGTTCGAAGCCAAAATGGAAGCGATGCGGGCGTACGCCTCCCAATGCACCGTTGTCTCGGGGGCCCTGCAGCAGATCGAGGGCAAGGCGTTGATGCGGGGCGCGCAGGTCGGCTTGAAATACGGTGAAGCGTTCCTCAAAAACATTAATCGGCCGGAAATCATTCGTTAATTTGAAGAGGAGGAATCGGCATGGTCCACATACCGGTATCGGAATTCGGAGAAAGAATCGAGAGGCTGAGGGAGCTCATGCGTGCGGCTGACCTTGATGCGTGCGTAGTTTACGGCGACGAATACAGGCGGGAAAACTTGCGGTATGTCAGCAATTTTTGGCCGCTGTTCGAAAGAGGGGCGCTGATCGTTCCTCTGGCGGGAGAACCGGTGCTGCTGGCAGCCCCGGAGGGCGAGATGGTATGCCGGGAGATGACCGCTTGGCAGGATGTCCGCGTTATTCCGGATTTCGCTTGCGTAACGGTTCCGGAGGAAATCGAATATCCGCAGGCCCATTTTACGACGTTCCAAAAAGTGTTTGACGAGCTCAGGCAGCGCGGCCCGCTTCGCAAGGCGGGGCTGGTCGGCGCGGACGCGATGTCGCATCAGGTGTACCTGACGATCCTAAACAGCCTTGCGGATTGCGAGCTTGTCGACGCCAACTCT
Organism: Paenibacillus contaminans; assembly: GCF_003285015.1. Classification (GTDB taxonomy): domain Bacteria; phylum Bacillota; class Bacilli; order Paenibacillales; family NBRC-103111; genus Paenibacillus_V; species Paenibacillus_V contaminans. The sequence continues at coordinate 237,876 of NZ_QMFB01000009.1, forward strand.
ATGCTGCACGAGGTTCGGCTGATCAAGTCGCCGAATGAAATCGCCTGCCTGAAAGAGGCGGCGCGTATAGCGGACAGCGCTTATAAAGCGCTTATGGATGCGGCTCAGCCCGGCAGGACCGAGCTGCAGCTTGCCGCAGCCGCGCACGACGCCGCTTACGGCAACGGCGCGGAGACGGTGCCGTTCTGCCTCGTCTCGAGCGGTAAGCGGGTCGACACCATTATCGGCAGGGCGACGAACAAGACGGTCGCGGACGGCGACATGATCATGGCGGCGCTGTCCGTTCAATACGAAGGTTATATCGCGACGATTAATTTTCCGTTCGTGGCCGGCAGCCGCAGCGAGGAGCAAAGCCGTTTCATCGATTTACTAATCGAGGCGAACGATATCGCCAAATCGAAGCTGAAGCCGGGCGGCAAGCAAGCCGATTTGGTTAAAGCGGTTAAAGATTATTTCCGCGGCCAGGGCGTCGACCGTTACGATTTATACCCTCCGCTGCATGGCTGCGGCGTCGCCGAGGCGGAGTCGCCGTACCCGAATGAAGCCTCTACGGGCGAATTCGCGCCCGGGATGACGGTGAACACGGACATCAGCCTGTTCGGCCATCCGGACGGCTCGAACCGCATTGAGGAGTGCTTCGTCGTCACGGAGGACGGTTATGAGCCGATGTCGGCGCTGGTCGGGCAATTATGCGGGAAGTGGACGGCGGAGCGAGGAGCCAGGTAAGACTATAGAATCGGACAAGCTGCAGACGGAAGGAATGCACGCAGGCGGCAATTTATGACGGTGTTATTTATAAACGAATTTATATATACGAACAGCCAGGCCTCGACAGGAAAAGCTTACGTCTATTCCAGTCGAAGCCTGCTGCCGTTGTCCGAAAATAAGCATAGAAAGGAGGTGCAAACAGCAAAACCGGCAAACGTCCCATTTTGGGCAGCGTCATTGGACTGAGCCTCGAGTGCCTGAAGAAAGGTTATTCCGCAGTAATGATTGATATCTCAAGCAGCTAAATCATTAGCTGAAAAACGGAGGAAGGTGATAAAGAGGTTAAATGAAAAACGGGATGAAAAGGCCGCTCATTGGGAGCCGCTCTCGCTGTTTTTGCAGCAAGTATACTGATTTCATCCGATTCGGCTGAATTAATGATCTGAGCTTTTTAAGGCCGCCGCTCCTTTATACTACAAACAACGCGCAATATGGATATTTGAAGGATGCCGATGTCACGTAAGTCATCAACATGCGGACTGGGACAAAGACTCCTGCGATGAAGACAACAAGAAGATGCTCACTTATGCCCCATTTTCCGAGATTCGAGCTAGGGACTATTCTGAGAATTGGGAGATGAGATCATTTGTTGAAAAAATCGATAGCGATATTGTGTAGTTTTGTTCTTGTACTGTCCGTTTTCCAAAGCGTTGCTTTTGCATCTCTTGAGGCGGAAGCTGCTTCCGATATTCCGGAATTCCTTGTCGGCGTGCCTGAGAGCGACTGGGTAAAGTTTGAGGAAAATGAATTTACGCTTTATGATCCGGCAGTAATTGTAGATGATGCGAAGGCAGCGAATCTGAAAGCCGCGCAATTAGCCGGCAATAAACCTGATTGGGCGATACAACTGCAAAGGAATGTGCTGCCTCAAGAAGGCAAATGGGAGATCTACGCCAAGGTGCGCATTGATCCGGGCATGGCGACGGAAGGTCATGCATTTGCTATCGGTAATGTTCAAATCGATCTGAATAGCCAGGTCGAATCGGTGATGGATTATCCGAGTCTCTCAAACTATTCTGACGGTGAATATCATTATGTGAAATTCCCGTGGAGCTATGAATTTGATGCAAATAAGACCGTTCAATATTATTTCTTTACGAGTTCAGCGGCCAATTTGTACGTGGATCAGATGATTTTGGTCAAACAGGTGCCTGAAGAACTTCCGGATTTCCTAGATGGCGTGCCTGAGAGCGACTGGGTAAAGTTTGAGGAAAATGAATTTACGCTTTATGATCCGGCGGCAGTTGTAGACGATGCGAAGGCAGCCAATCGGAAAGCCGCGCAATTAGCCGGCAATAAACCGGATTGGGCGATACAATTGCATAGAGCAAAGCTTCCTCAAGAAGGCCAGTGGAAGATCTATGCGAAGGTGCGGATAAATCGCGGATCGGCGACAGCAGGAAATGCGTTTAGCTATGGGATTTATCCGCCGCTTGCGTATACGGCATCGATGAAATTTTCGGCCTATGCGGATGAGGAATATCATTATGTGGAATTCCCATGGATCTATGAATTCGATCCTAATGAGGCTTTTCAATATTTATGGTTTTCTACAGCCAGCACATCAATTGAAAGCTTGTATGTGGATCAAATATTCGCAGTCAAATATGTGCCCGAAGAACAGCTTCCGGACTTTCTTGTCGGCGTGCCAAAAGATAATTGGCTGAAAATAGAAGAGGATCAATTTGTTCTGAACAGCCCGGCAGCCGTTATCGTTGATACGAAGGCCACGAACCACAAGTCTGTACAACTTGCCGGGAATATCGAGGATCAGGCCATACAGGTGCCGAGATCAGCGCTGCCTGCCGAAGGCCGGTGGAAAATTTACGGGAAAGTACGGATTGAACGCGGATCGTCGCAAGTCGGGGATCGGATAGTAAACTACGGCATATCTTCGTCGATTCCACAATCGAGACAATTGAATCTTACGACTTCTACAGACGAGGAATATCATTATATCCAATTCCCATGGATCTATGAATATGATGCAAATGAGGATTACCAATCTTTATGGTTCTCTACAGGCGGCGCAGCAATTAACAATTTGTACGTGGATCGGATTATCGCTGTCAAAGACGAGCCTATAGCGCCGGCGGAAAAACCGGACTTTCTTATCGATGTGCCTGAGAGCGATTGGGTAAGCATTGAGGAGACTCAATTCCAACTGGCCGATCCGGCTGAAGTCGTCGGTGATGCGAATACATGGAATCAAAATGCGGTTAAACTGCCCGGAAATACGAACGTCTGGGCGATCCAGCTGCAAAAATCGGCGATGCCTTCTGCTGGGAAATGGAAGCTGTATGCCAATGTCCGTATCGAGACAGCATTATCGTCAGGTACGAAGGCATTCCAAGTCGGCATCTATCCTTCCGAGCTGCTCGGAACGCCGATCAGCCGTGCGCCACTGGCAGACGGCAAGTATCATTACGTCGAAGTGCCTTGGATTTATGAAGCCGATCCGCAAGCAGAGGTGCAATATCTGTACTTCGATACGGACGGCGCTTTCATCGAAAACCTATACGTGGACCGGATCATTGCCGTGAAATATGAAGAGAACGAAACGGAATCCGTAACGATTGTGAATAACGGCGCAGTCAATGCGATCATTGTTTATCCGGAGCAAGCGGAGCAGCAGGTTGTTAAGGCCGCCCTTACCTTGCAAAATTATATTGAGCAGTCAACGGGCGCCAAACTGCCCGTGATGTCCCGCGATTGGGCTTTGACGGACCCAAGCGGCGTTGCTCGCATCTATGTAGGCTTCAGTATAGATGCTCGTCATCGGGATCTGCTGAATCCGATGAAGGATGATGGCTACCTCATTGATACGCAAGGCACATCGATTACGATTGTAGGGCCTACGGAGTGGGGAACGGAATTCGGTGTCTACCGCTTCTTGGAACAGTTTGCAGGCGCGGTCTGGCTCCTGCCGGGTCCTGATGGCGACGATGTGGTCAAGCAAAGCACGATTGAGGTGCCAAGGGGACTTATTCAAGACGAGCCGGCGGTAATCGCGCGTCATTTCTTCGGCACGGACGAATCATACGGCCTGCATATTTATGCCGAGTGGGCACGACGCAATGGCATGCATGACAGCTTGAGCTTCCATCATAACTTAAGCACCTTGTTTGATCCGAAGGTATTCAGCGACCACCCTGAATATTACCCAAATGGCGTTGTACCGACACATCCATATGATTGGCAGCCTTGCTTCAATGACGTCACTGCATCGGCAGCAATTAACCGCATCGTACAATATTTCGAGAATAATCCGAAAGCGATTTCCTATTCGCTCGGCATTAACGACAGCAGTAACTATTGCGAGGCGAATCCGAATCATCCGGATTATCCGAATAAGATCAATTCGATGGGCTATGTCGATATGTCCAATATTTACTACGCTTGGGTCAATAAAGTGGCGGAAGGCGTTACGGAATACAACAATGGGAAATTTGCGGATAAATATTTCGGCCTGCTCGCCTATTGGAACGTTATTGATCCTCCGACAGGATTCACCCTGCATGAGAATGTGGTTCCGTACATTACGGTTGATCGCATGATATGGGGCGATAACGATGCAAGGGCAGCGGATCATGCATTAACCGAAGCTTGGACGGCAGCCGCATCCAAACTAGGATTTTATGATTATATTTACGGCTCTTTATACCATGTGCCACGCATCTATATGCAAACTATGGAGGATGTATACCGATACGCGATCAATAACAAGGTGGTCGGACATGTCGGTGAGCTGTTCCCTAACTTCGGAGGAGAAGGTCCGAAGCCTTGGGTAATGGCTAAGCTGCAATGGGATCCGAACCAGGATGCAGACGAATTGATGAACGAATGGTTCGTGAGAGCAGTAGGCGCGGATGCGGCACCCTATATGGCCGATTATTTCGCGATCTGGGAAAATTTCTGGACCAATCGCATTTTTGAGACGGATTGGTATTTAAGCTGGGCGAATCGTGAAGTCAAAACGAATTTCCTGCTGTTTAACGATTACCGTTATCTTGAAAACGTAACGGAGGAAGAATTGGCAACTGCGCGCACACTAATGGAACAGGCAGTCGAGAAGGCTACTGAGGGAAAGCAAAAGGTTCGGGCGGGGCTGATGATGCAATCGTTCGAGTATTATGAAGCATCGGCATTGTCCTTTCCAAGGACTTCGGCATCCGTACCGGCCGATGAAGATGAAGCTCAACATTATTTAGCGTTCATCAAGAACAGTTATGCATATGCAAAGAAACGTGTGGAGCTGCGCGAATCGTTCAGAGGCGATCCGATTCTGGAAATTTCGGATTACCTTAATGCAGCTAAATGGGACGGTATTCAATTCAAGATGATTAACGCTTTGCAGCAGTACTTACAAAACCATCCCGAGGCTGCCGATGTAGCTGAAGAGTTGGATTCTTTCTTGATACAGGTCGGCTATAAGGACTACAGCGCTACGGCGGTTAAGACTTCGGCCAGCAAGCAGGACATCTTGAATTCGCTTGATTTTACTTCCGGTCCTTGGACGGATGCCCAATCGTTTTCTGATTTCCTTGTGATGAGCGAACGTACGGCTCCGCCGGTTGACACCCGTGTTTATTTGCTGTGGGACGAAGATTATTTATATGTGGGATATGAGAATGCAGACAGCGAAATGATGTCCGATAAAGTGAAGATTAGTAACGAGATTGTCAATGGCTGGTGGAAGAGCGGCGGAGACGATTCTGTCGAAACCTTCATCGCGAAAGATAAGACAAGTGCTTATAAAGGGTATATGACGAATCCGCTCGCCATGAATTTGATCTATCATACGGAGCCTCAGTCCGGTCCGGTATATCAATCGCAGCTTCAAATCGAGAGCAACGCCGCAATTCATGATAATCGCTGGAATGTGGTGCAGGCGATTCCTTTCGATATGATCGGCGTCGACCCGAATGAAACCGACAGCCTGCTGGGTCATTTCTTCCGGAATTATCACGGTCACTCGGTGTTTATCGGTTGGACGGGAAGCCAGCCGTGGCGCGTCGATCAGTTCCACCCCGTCCACTTGAAGAAACAAGAAGTTCAGGATGCGGAAACGCCGACGATTACGACACAGCCGCAGAATCGAACGGTAAACACCGGCGGCAGCGTTACGTTGACGGTATACGCGGGCGTTAGTCAAGGAACGCTCAGCTACCAGTGGTACAGCAGCTCGTCTAACAGCACGGATGGCGGCACAGCCATTGACGGAGCGATTGAAGAATCGTATCAAGTGCCGACAAATAACGAAGGAGTCATGTACTACTACGCGATCGTAACGAATACGGATGACAGCGCTACCGGCAATATGACCGCAGCAGCCGTCAGCAGCATCGCGAAAGTAACGGTCAATGATCTTCCGATCTTGACGGATGCGGAAACGCCGATAATCACGACACAACCGCAGGATCGAACGGTAAACACCGGCGGCAGCGTTACGTTGACGGTATACGCGGGCGTTAGTCAAGGAACGCTCAGCTACCAGTGGTACAGCAGCTCGTCTAACAGCACGGATGGCGGCACAGCCATTGACGGAGCGATTGAAGAATCGTATCAAGTGCCGACAAATAATGAAGGGGTCAAGTACTACTACGCGATCGTAACGAATACGGATGACAGCGCTACCGGCAATATGACCGCAGCAGCCGTCAGCAGCATCGCGAAAGTAACGGTCAATGCCGTATCCGGCTCTGGAAATCCGACAACGACCGAACCGACGAAACCGGATACGTCCAACAACGAGATAGAGATCCTCATTAACGGCAAACCGGAAAGCTTGGGAACGACAAAGACTGTAAGCCAGAATGGCCGAACTGTCTTCACAATTGCTGTCGACAGGAATAAGCTGGAAAACAAGCTTGCTTCGGAAGGACAACAGGTAAAAGTGACGATCCCGGTACGCGCGAACGCCGATGCAGTGATCGCTGAACTGAACGGTGAATCGATTAAGCGTCTGGAGGACAAACAAGCGATTGTAGAAATTCAAACGGAGCGTGCAACGTATACGTTGCCTGCACAGCAAATCGACATTGATGCAATAGCGGCTCAGTTGGGCCAATCGGTTTCCTTGGGCGACATCCGGATTCAGATCGAAATCGCCGCTCCGACAGCCGACATGATCCAACTTGTTGAAAGTGCGGCGAACCAAGGATTGTTCGAAGTCATCGTGCCGCCGATCGACTTTACCGTCAAATACACCTATGGAGATAAGACGTACGAAGTAACCGCCTTCAATGCATACGTAGAACGTATGATTGCCATTCCAAACAATGTCGATCCCGATATCATCACGACGGCTGTCGTCGTTGACAAAGACGGAACGGTGCGTCATGTGCCGACCAAAATCGTAAGTATTGACGGAAAAAACTATGCGAAAATAAGCAGTTTGACAAACAGCACTTACACACTGATCAAGAATGCAATTGCATTCCGCGATACGGCGAATCATTGGGCGGAAGCGACCGTTCAAGACATCGGTTCGCGCATGATTATTAACGGAATAGGGAATCAGCTCTTCGATCCTGACCGGGATATTACACGTGCCGAATTTGTCGCAATCGTTGTTCGAGGTTTGGGAATCAAGCCCGAGAATGCTGCATCGGCATTCTCCGATGTGAAATCGATTGATTGGTATGCAGGCGCTATTCACACAGCTGTCTCTTACGGTTTGATCGATGGATTCGAAGACGGAACTTTCCGGCCGAATGACAGCATCACTCGCGAACAAGCGATGATGGTACTTGCCAGAGCGATGTCGATCACCAACTTGAAGGCGAAGCTCCACTCCAAGGCCCCGGCGGAGATGCTCAAGATCTATCAAGATGCCGACGCCGTTGCCCAATGGGCGAAGATCAGCATCGCCGAATGCATCGAAGCCGGTATCGTATCCGGCAGAAGCAGCACTCTCCTCGCCCCTAAGGAATTTATGACAAGGGCCGAGGTTGCTACGATCATTCATAAGCTGCTGCAAAAGTCAGAAATGATATAAATGTAAGTTAATTGGAAACGGCAGACACCCCCTCTTTGGTGGTGTCTGCCAAAGCAAAGGGGAAATACCCCGGCTTAGGGAGGGTATAAAGATGGCAGGCAAATGGTTTGAAAAGAGCTATCGCAGGAGCTTGGTGGACATGCATATTCCGGATTGGGACGAAAGGTTCCTGTCCGAATTCGATAGTAAGGAATATGTGAGATTGATGAAGCTGGCCTGCGTCGATTCCTTATACATTTACGCGACTTCCTGCGTCGGCCTTGCCAATTTCCCTGCCAAAGCGGCAAATATGCACAAAGGGCTTAATGGTAAGGACATTATCAAAGAAATTACGGAGTCCGGCCGGGAACAAGGGATGAACGTCATCGTTTACTACAACATATGGTCCAAGTGGGCGTACGACAATCACCCGGAGTGGCGCGTCGTGAATGCCAGAGGGCAGGGGACCGCGGACTACATGTGGGACCAGCCTGGAAGATACGGCGTTTGCTGCTTCAACAGCCCCTACCGTGATTTTGTCAAAGAACAGATCGAAGAATTATGCGAAAATTACGCTTTCGACGGCTTATGGATCGACATGATTCTGCTGCCGCAAACGATTTGTTATTGTTCAAGCTGCAGGAAAAGGTATTACGATGAGACAGGCTGCAGCGAGCTTCCTCGCACCATTAACTGGGAAAACCCCGACTTCGTCGCTTTTCAAAGAAGAAGAGAGGTTTGGTTGAACGATTTTACGAGTCTATTGAGGAATACGGTGAATCGGATAAAGCCGGAAGCATCCGTGGCCTATAACGTAAGTTCATATTCGGCGGGCTGGCAATTAGGCGGCAACGTAGAGTTTTTCAACCTGAACGATTATTTGAGCGGAGACGTCTCGGGAGAACCGCTTACGGTTACCTATACGTGTAAGCTATTTTACAGCGCAAGCCCCACTCATTCCGTTGAATTTATGACGTCCGTAGCCGATTCGAACTTGCTGGAGCATACGATTTTGAAATCCAAAGAATATCTCCGCGCCAAGCTTTTCTTGACGATCGCGCATAACGGCTCATTCGGATTTATCGACGCGATCGATCCGGCAGGAACGTTAAATGAAAGAACCTACCGGCTAATGGGAGAGCTGTTTAACGAATTGAAGCCGTATGAGGCTTATTTGGATGCAGATGCGGAATTTTGTCAAGATGTCGGTATTTATACGAATTTCGAATCCTTGATAGATTTGAAGGAAAACGGTACGCGGGCAGAGGACGTCAAGGTGGCGGAATCTCCTCACTATATGGCATCCGTATCGGCAGCTAAATCGTTCATCCATGCGAATATTCCGTTTGGAGTCATAAACAAGTGCAGCTTGTCCCAAATCGATAAGTATCAAGTCATCGTACTGCCGGATTTAGTCGTGATGGACGAGCGGGAAATCGAGGCGTTTCGAACCTATGTAGAGAAGGGGGGAAGGTTATACGCGAGCGCCGATACTTCCCTTCTCGATGCGAATGGCAATCGTAGAAGCAATTTTATGCTATCCGAGGTACTGGGCGTAACGTTTATTGGACGAACGCCGGAGAACATCACCTATGCGGCGCCTACGGAGATTGGCCGTTCCTTGCTGCCCGACTATTCGCAAAAATACCCTATGACTCTGCAAAGCGGGCAGCAGCTTATCCAAGCGGACGGCGCCTCGGCGGTTTTGGCTACGATTGTTTTGCCGGATATCGATCCGGATAATGTTCATCGGTTTTCGTCGGCAATCAGCAGTCCGCCGGAAATCGTGACCGCTTATCCGGCGATCGTCTCGAATATGTACGGATCGGGCAGGACGGTGTATGCAGCCGGAGCTATCGAGGCGATGGAAAAGGAAGCGCAGCGCAGCTGTTTTGTAAGCATAGTACAGGAACTGATGGACAAGCCGGCCTGGTTTGAATCGGATGCGCCAAAGTCTGTAGAAATTACCTTGTTCCATCAAGCGAAAAACAACCGTTTTATTCTTAATGCCGTAAATTTTCAGAAAGAGCTGCCTAATATTCCCGTGGACCATATACGCCTTCGCGTGAAGCTGGAGCATAGGAAGCCTTCCGAAGTAAGCCTTCTTCCGAATCGCGAGCCGATTCCTTATCAATATGACGGGCAATATGTGGAGTTCAGACTGCCGCGGCTGGAAACCTTCCATATGGTTGCCGTTCATTATGCGCAATAGACTTTGCCTTATCGCTCGTTTTCTTTTCCTCATGAAGCCTTCAAAATCCACGTTAAGACGGGGATGGAGGTTTCTTTTTTTAAGATGAAATAGGAGTCCCTGTTGCGCCTCCCGGCGGGATTCGCTAAAGTATAGGCATACATTTGCATGAAGGGGAGGCTCCCTGATGTACCGCATTATGATCATTGAGGATGACGACAAAATCGCGGCGATTTTGAAGGAGTATATTGTCAAATACGGCTATGAAGTGGTGCGCGCCGTCCGGTTCCGCGACTTGAAGCAGGAATTTGCCGAGGTGAAGGCCGATCTGGTGCTGCTCGATATCAATCTGCCGCATTTTGACGGCTTTTATTGGTGCAGGCAGATCCGCACCGTTTCGAATGTGCCGATTATTTTTTTGTCGGCGCGTGTGGGCGATATGGATCAGGTGATGGCGATCGAAAACGGGGGCGACGATTATATCACGAAGCCGTTTCATCTGGATGTCGTGATGGCCAAAATTAAAAGCGCTCTGCGCCGGGCTTACGGCGAATACGCTTCGTCCTCGGCTGGCTCGGATGCGCTGGAAGCGAACGGTTTGGCGCTCGACCGCGCCAAAAACGTCGTCGAATGGAACGGCAAAAAGGCCGATCTGAGCCGCAACGAATGTCTCCTGCTGGGATCGCTGATCGCCAAGGCGGGACGTATCGTCACGCGGGAGGATTTGCTGGAAGCGTTGTGGGACGACGTCCATTTCGTGGACGACAATACGCTGACCGTCAACGTGACGCGCGTCCGCAAGAAGCTCGAGGAGCTTGGTTTGCCGAAAGCGATCGAAACGGTACGCGGGCAAGGCTACCGGTTGGATACGTCGTGGACGGGGTAGGCGTGAGTGCGAGCGGCTTCGGCTGCTCGGAAGCGACCCGTGCTTGGGGTGCCGCTGAGGTGAGGCATGACCGGGTTAGTGCCGACGGAGAGCGACTGATGAAGGGTAAGGGACGGCTCCGATGGATCACATTTCGCGGTCGGGGAACCGCTGAGGTGCGGTATGACCGGGTTAGTGCCGACGGAGAGCGACTGATGAAGAGTAAAGAGACGGCTGTGCTCCGATGGATCGGAAGCGTCCGCGATCAAGGCTGCCGATCGGATACGGTAGAGCCGACGACCAGAAGCTTTGATCGCGGTTAAGTAAGGGAGGACAATGATGGATCGCAACAAGCATGATCATTCTGCGGACGGGGTGGCGGCTCGCGAACGGAGATGGTTCGTCAAGCCGTTTTTGCTGGACAGGCTTCCGTATATTGCGGCGTTTTATATGGCGCTCTTTTTCGTCGTGCTTGTCATCTCGCTCGAAAGGCTGCGCGACGGCTTCGTTCCGAATGCAAGCAACATCGTGTACATGTTCGTGCTTGCTTCTGTCGTAATGGCCGGCTGGCTGATTTGGGACTATTTGCGCCAGCGTTTGTATTACAGGCAGGTCGCAAGCGTGCTTTCCGACGTCAAGCCCGATTTGGAAGCGACCGTTCGGATCCGAGACGGCATCACCCGCGAACAGTTGGCCGTTCAGCAGCTGCTGGAGCGGCAATACAAAGCGTATTCGGACGAGCTTATCGAGTATAGACGCCAGCGGGAACAGCATTTGCATTTCTCGAACCAGTGGGTGCATCATATGAAAACGCCGGTCTCGGTTATCGATCTGCTGGTCCAGCAAGCGGGCGAGCTGCCGGAAGGGGCTTCGGGCGAGCCGCTGTTCCGCAGCATTCAAGAAGAGAACGAACGGATTTCCCGCGGGCTCGAAATGATGCTGCACACCGCCCGTCTGGATCAGTTCCGGATGGACGTCCGCATCGACCGCGTCGCTTTGCTGCCGCTCGTCCGCCAAGTCATTAACGGCCATAAAAAGGCTTGCATTCGCGCCTCGATTTTCCCGCGTGTCGAAGGCGACGATGCTGCTGTGGAAACGGACGCCAAATGGCTTGCGTTCGTACTGAACCAGTTTGTCACGAACGCCATCAAATATTCGAAGGACAAGCCGGGCAGCAAGCAGCTGCTTTTTAAGGTGAAGAACGAAGGAACGGGCTGCAGCCTGTCGGTGACGGACGAAGGCATCGGAATCGCTGAGCATGATTTGCCGCGGGTGTTCGATTCCTTTTTCACCGGGGAGAACGGGCGCCTGATCGAGGAATCGACAGGGATGGGGCTCTATTTGGCCAAGGAGGTTTGCAGCCGGCTCGGGCATGAAATCGCGATCGAGTCGGTTTTGGGCGAGGGCACGACCGTGACGATTCGTTTCAGAGCGGATTCCATTCATCGGGATTTGCTCGCATAGATTGAAAAAAAGCTGTCCGTCTGATCGCAAAGAGCGAAGCGGGCGGCTTTTTTTGGCTTCCGTTTCCCCGCGCTTGCTAACGAAAGTGACAACATTGTAAGCTTTCCCTTTGAAAATGAAAGGAAAATCAATACGTAAACCGCCGGCCATCGCTTATACTGGGAATCGATCAAGCGAATCTGAATGCTGCACCAGGACAAATAACGATTCAACAAGCACATAATACATGCAAGCGGAGGTAAAAAACATGAGCGTACTTAAAGCCCAGGGGCTGACGAAGGTTTACGGCACGAAAGGCAAAATGGTTTACAAAGCGCTGGAGGACATCCATCTCGACATACAAAAAGGCGAGTTCGTAGGCGTCATGGGTCCGTCCGGGAGCGGTAAAACGACGCTGCTCAACATTCTCGCTACGATCGATAAAGCGACGTCGGGCAAGGTGGAGATCAACGGAACCGATCCGGCATCGCTCGACAACAAAAAGCTGGCGCTTTTCCGCCGGCGCGAGCTCGGCTTTATTTTTCAGGATTTCAACCTGCTCGACACGCTGTCGATCAAGGAAAATATCATTTTGCCGCTCGTACTTGAGAACGCGCACGTCAATGAAATCGAGACGCGGTTGAATACGAGCGCGGATTTGCTGAACATCAGCCATATTTTGCACAAGCGCACGTACGAAGTATCCGGGGGCCAAAAGCAGCGCGCGGCGATCGCGCGGGCGATGATCCACAAGCCGGCTATTCTGCTTGCGGACGAGCTGACGGGCAATCTCGACTCGAAATCGGCGAAGGATGTCATGGACTCGCTCAAGGATTTGAACGAGCAGATGGGCGCCACGATCATGATGGTGACGCACGATCCTTTTGCGGCGAGTTATTGCAAGCGAATCGTGTTCATCAAGGACGGCAAGTTTTTCTCGGAAATTCGCCGGGGCACGAACAGACAGGCGTTCTTCCAGCAGATTTTGGATTCGCTCAGCGTGTTGGGAGGGAATTTCGATGAAGTTTCGCCAGCTCGCGGCTAAGAATGTAAGGGGAAATTGGCATCAATACAGCGCCTTTTTCTTAAGCAGCGTATTTTCGGTCGCGATTTTCTACATCTATGCGGCGTTCATTTTCCATCCGGATGTCGTGAACGGGCATATCGAAGCGGCTTCCAAGGTACGGCAAGGGATGATTTTGTGCGAGTATATCATCATGATTTTCTCGTTTTTCTTCGTCCTGTATTCGATGTCGGCCTTCGTCAAATCGCGTAAAAAGGAATTCGGCTTATTTTCGCTATTCGGCATGACGAGCGGGCAAATCCGCCGCATGGTGCTGTACGAGAACATCGTTATTTCGCTGCTCGCGATCGTAACGGGCATCGCATTCGGCGCCTTGTTCAGCAAGCTGTTTTTCATGGCGCTCGCGGAGCTTCTCGACGTCAGCAACCCGATCCGGTTTACGCTGCCGGCGAAGGCGCTTTTGTTAACGGGTGTCGGTTTTTTCGTCCTGTTCCTCGTGATTACGCTGTTCACGCTTTTCCAAATCGGGCGGAGCCAAATTATCGACCTTCTTAAAGCGTCCAAGAAGCCGAAAACGCCGCCGATCGCATCCAAATGGCTCGTTTTGCTGTCTATCGTATGTATCGGGGCCGGCTATTACATGGCATACAATATGAACATGATGAACGTTATGATCTATATGCTGCCGATTTTGTTCCTTGTTGTCGTCGGCACGTATTTCCTGTTCACGCAAGCCAGCGTTTCGATTTTTCGCCGGCTGCAGCGCCGGACGCCTTTTTACTACAAGGGCACGAATTTGATGACGGTATCGCAGCTCGTTTTCAAAATAAAAGACAACGCGCGTATTTTGTTCATGGTATCGATCATGAGCGCGGTTATCCTGACGGCGTCGGGAACGTTTTATGTGTTTTTCCAGGGCAGCAAGGCTCAGCTTCTTGACAACTTCCCTCAGACGATCGCTTTCTTCGAGAGAGGCTTGAATACGCATAACGTCGTCGATCCCGAAAAGGTTCGGCAAATCCTGAAGGAGGACGGCGTCCAAGTCGAATACGAGCTTAAGCTGGCCGGCATTACGGCTGCATTTCCGATCGTCGGCTCGCGGTATAGCAAGGAAACGAACGCTCTGATCGTTCCGGAGTCCGATTACAACAAGTACGCGGCGCTGATGAAGCGGCAGCGGGAAAAGCTTGATATCGCCAACGGGCATGCCGTATACGTGTACCCGTACAAAGAAATGAAGATGCAGCTTGTCGAAACCGGCGTGCCTCTGAAAATGAAGGCGAACGAAAGCGAGCTCGAGCTGACGATCGATAAGCAGGTGAACGGGGCCATCGCGTTTCCGCGTTTCGAAGCGACGGAGCTGCTGGTCGTGGATGACGAGCAATATAAAGCGATCATGCAAGGCGTTCCGGAGGATAAGCAGGTTGCCGTTTATGGCTTTGAGCTGCAAAAATGGGAGTCGGCCGGCGAAACGGCCGCCAAAATCGCAGCGCTCGTGCCGGAAAAGCAGAACCATTTTTTCGAAAATCGGGTGGCGAGCTACAAAGAAACGATGCAGTTGGCTTCTCTGACATTATTTATTGGTCTTTTTGTCAGCTTCCTGTTTTTTATCGCTTCCGGCAGTATGATCTACTTCAAGCTGTTTACCGAGCTGGAGGAGGATCGCGAGCAGTTCCGGGCGTTGACGCGAATCGGCATGACGAAGCAGGAAATAAGCAAAACCGTAACGACGCAAATCGCCATCGTGTTTTATGTACCATGCGTCGTCGGCATCGTGCATACGATGTTCGCGATGAAGGCGCTCGGCAATTTGCTCTTTACCAGTGCGATGCTGTATGCGCTCGTCGTCATCGGCATCTACATCGTGATGCAGAGCGTTTATTTCCTCGCGGCGCGCCGTTCGTATTTAAATAAAATCGTGAAGGGTTATGCGGATTGATAGAAAAGGATCCGGCTGCGGATCGGCGGGTCCGCGGCAGGGTCCGGCAGGCGGCAAATAGAGACGGCGTTCAAACCGGTTGGTTTGGACGCCGTTTTTTTACGGTGGATGGTTGAGGTGGTAATTAAGGTAATGAGGTAGTGGCTAGATCGCGTGTAACGCCAAAACGATAGATTTCGTAAGCGATGTCGCTTGCTCCATTCGATAACGACAGGGGCAGCCTGCTATTCGGTTGGGTTAGGGAAGCGGGCTTTTTTCTCTAACGGAAGCCATAGCTCCTATTTCGACGAAAAAGGCGGTTTTGAAATGGGTGTTATGGCGTTGACCGCGCATCTAGGCATTTGATCGTGCAACGGGTAGTGATCCTCATAATGAGGAAAAGATTACTATTCGTGAGGTAAACCTCACTATTTCAAACCGAAAACCCGTGTTTTGATGAGGTAATGAGGCAAATGCAACTATTAGTGAGACAAACGAAATTGATAGTGGTGTTTGCCTCACTCTTGGGCGAGAACGAGCATGTTACCTGCGAAATAGTGAGGACAGCCTCATGAACAATAAGGTTTTCTCCACTAATCGCAAGATTCGCGCATAACCACTACGATATCCGTAATTGCTTTCGTAGCCAGGGACTTGATGGCGCATCTTGTGAAGAAAAACTCACTACAAATGAGCCAAGGTCCACTATTCAACCGGTATAAAGTACGTTGGGCTGATTGTCCATCATGGCCTAGCCCCAAGGAACGTACCCTTGGTGCCATTGCCGATCAGCCGTTAGAGCTGCCTGCAATGGCAGCTTGCTGCGGCTTTGCAGCAGCTTCCGTCGTTTTGTTGTGCTTGAGGAAATACCAGACGCCGAGCAAAATAATGGCGCCCGCGGCCATTTGCATGCCGGTGATGCGCTCGCCGAGCAGCCAGAACGCTAGCAGGCTTGCGCCTGCCGGTTCGCCAAGCACGCTCATCGAAACGTTCGTGGCGCTGACGTAGCGGAGCAGCCAGTTGAACAGCAACTGCCCGAACACGGTCGGCACGAAAGCGAGCAGTGCGAAAATAAGCCAGTTTTGGCCGGAATAACCGCCGAACGAAAAACCGAAAGCGACGTTATAGACGGCGATAACGAGTGCAGCCGACGCGAATGCCGTGAAGCTATACAGCATGGCCGGCATCCGGCGCAGCACGAGCTGGCCGAACAGCATATGGAGAGCGATTGCGAACGTCCCCGCAAGCGAGAGCAAATCTCCCGTCAGCGCGTCTCCGGCGACTTGCAGGTCGCCCCAGCCGATCAGCAGCGTGCCGCCGATCGCCACGGACATTCCCGCGATCGCTTTGCCGGTCGTCCGCTCCTTAAACAGCCAGAAAGCGCCGATCAGCACGATAATCGGCTGAAGCGACAAGATGACCGTCGAGCTGGCGACGGAGGTCAGCCGCAAAGAGTTCATCCAGAGCAAGTAATGTACGCCTAAACAGATGCCTGACAGTCCGGTGAGCGTCCAATCGCGGAAGGAAGCCCGCCTGATAGCGGGTCTGAATTTTAGCATGAAGGGAAGAAGAATGATATTCGTCAGCAAAAGCCGGTACATCGCCATTACCGAAACGGGGGCGTCGGACAGCCGGACGAAGATGCCGGAAAAAGAAATAGCCGCAATGCCGACGGCAAGCAGCAAGGGTATCGGTACAGGCAAAGACCGGGCTTTCATGGGTTGCTCCTTCTGACTGATTGATCGATGTTAATTACCCTATCATAGCACGCTATCTTCGATATCAAAAGCGATTACCGGATACTTCCACGGCTCCGGAACGATGCAGGCGAAGAAGGAGATGCTCTGCGCAGGCCGCACTGGATTGCCGCACTGGATTGCCGCACGGGTTTGCTGTACTGGATTGCCGCACTGGGTTGCCGCACGGGTTTGCTGTACTGGATTGCCGCACTGGGTTGCCGCACTGGTATACTGCACTCGCCTGCCACACACAGGCTTGCTGCATTGGCTTCCTGCACGGGCCTGCCGCACTCGCCTGCCGGCATTCTATTAAGCATCTTAACCATCTTGAGACTCTTGAGGCGCCGAGTTCGAAATGCAGTGGGGCATTGCGGGCGGCAAAATAATTTCGACGGTCGTCCCTTGTCCGACTTCGCTCGAAATGGAAATCGTGCCTTGATGAGATTCGATGATCCGGTGGCATATCATGAGTCCGAGGCCGGTTCCGCCTTCTTTGGTCGTGTAGAAAGGCTCGCCGAGCTTGGCAAGCTGCTCTTTGGCGATGCCGGGCCCTTGATCGGCGAAACGCAGCGACAGGTCGCCCGATTCGCTTCGGCGCGCCGACACCATGATCATTCCCCCGTAAGGCATCGCTTCAATTCCGTTTTTGAGAATGTTTACGAATACCTGTTTAAGCTGGTTCTCGTCGCAGCAGATCGGCGGCAAGCCTGGCTCGACATCCGTAAATATTTGAACGTTATTCAGGATCGCTTGGATATCCAGCAGCTTCACAATGTCCCTTAGCAGCAGGTCGATCGGCATCGCCTTGAAGCTTTTGGGCTGCGGCTTGGCGAGAATGAGAAATTCCCCGACAATTTCTTCAATACGCGAAAATTCGTTGAACATGATCGAGAAATAATCGTCATACTTCTTTTCTTTCCCGAGCTTCGAACGGAAGAGCTGCAGAAAACCCTTGAGCGAGGTCAGCGGATTGCGGATCTCGTGGGCGATGCCGGCAGCCAGCTGTCCGACGATGGAAAGCTTCTCCGACTTTTGCAGCAGCTCCTGCTGCGCGTGCTGGTCCGTTATATCGGTGCCGGTAACGTATATCGTTCCGCGCTCCGGAATAATGGAGGCGTTCCAGCGAATGAGCCTGTAATGGCCGTCTTTATGGCGAAAGCGGGATTCCAAATGCAGGACATTGGCGCCGCTATTCATCTCAGCCAGTGCCAGAAACGGATTTTTATCGTCGGGATGCACGATGGAGCACAGGAAGCGGCTCTCTTGCATATCTTCCTCGGAATAACCGAGTTGGGCTTCCCATGCCGGGTTCTTTACCCGCATTTGTCCGTCGAGCGTGCAGATACAGAGCAGTTGCTGGGACAGGTTGAAAAAATGATCGAGCTCCTCCTGCATTTTGACCATCGAAGAGACGTCGCGAAGGACGGACATGACGGCAGGTTTGCCTGCGTACTCGAATGAGAAGCCGGTGGTCTGCGCATCGAGCCGGGTGCCGTCCAGACGCAAAATTCTATGCTGTTCGGTGACGGGGGAGCCCGGAAGATTCAATAGTCCTTCGAAATATATTTTAGCGGGCTCGTGGTCGTCCGGCAAAATGAAATCGTACACCGATCGCCCGATCAGCTCATCATTACCGTTCGCCTTAAGCAGCAGCTCGCCGGACGGGTTTACATACACGAGTTTGTCGTCGCTGATGATGATAATCCCTTCGGGGAAAGATTCCACGAGCTGCCGGTGCTTCCTCTCGCTCTCGTAAAGCTGCGCCTCCATCAGCTTGCGCTGGGTAATATCCCGGGAAAAGAGAAGAATGTGCGTACAATCGTTGTCAGAGTTGAAGAGAGGGGCAAGCGTCGTTTCGAACATGAAGGTCTCCGTATCTCCGATGTATACGTCCTCGAAATGAACCGACCGCTTCCGGTTGACCGCTTTGGTAAACGAATCGAGAAACAGCTCGTAATTGCGTTCGGAGGCGGATTCCCCCAAGTACATCCCGATCATTTTCTCGCGCGGTATGCCGCTGAACCTTTCGCATGCGCGGTTGGCATCGATATAGCGGAAACGGGGGCCCGGCGAGACTTCAAGCAAGGTGATGGCATCCGATACGTTCTCGATAAAGGAAGAAAGATGGTGGATAAAAGCTTTTTGCCTCATAAGACGACATTCCCCGCTTTGTCAAAATACTGCATACAATATTATTCCGATTGGTTTTGACCAAATTATGGCATATTTTGCAAGTAGGAGCAACAAGAAAAAATGTTTTTTGCAAGAAAAAAGCTTTCGCTCAAAAAGAGAGGCGCCAAATTGGAAACAAAGAAAATGAAAACGGCCGACGAAACCGGACCGGACGGCGGAATGAAAGGCGGAACGAAAGCGCATAATCAAAAACGATGCCCCCATAAGGGACGGCAAGGCCGTCAAACGCTTATGAGAAACATCGTTATGATCGAAGGGGAGAAGGGGATTCATCCCCGGCATATGCGCGATTGCGAGTTTCCCAACCCTCGGATATGAGGGCGGCTTATGTTCTATTGCAGGAGCTCCATAATGGCCTGCGAGCACTGCTGCGGGCTGTAGTTCAGCGATTGCTGCCGCAAAAAATCGCGGTGCCGGCTCACGAAATCGGGATAATCCCGGACCAGCCGCTCAAACCATATGTCGAGGGTGCGGGGCGAATCGAGCTGCTCGCCGAAGCCGTTGGCAATGAAATAGTGGCAGTTCTCTTCCTCCTGACCGGGGATCGGGCTGTAAAACAGCATCGGGATCCCTTTGGCCATGCCTTCGGTGCAGGTCATCCCGCCGGGCTTCGTAATGAGCAGATCGGAGACGTCCATCAGCTTGTCGACTTCCTTCGTAAACCCAAGCAAATGCACGTTCGGATGCTTGAAGCGTTCGTCTTCGGCCAGCTTCTGGCGGGCTTTCTCATTGCTGCCCATACAGAAGATAAGCTGAATCCGGTCGCGCCATCTCGAGGCATGTTGGAAGAGCTCCTCATTGTTGATGAGGCCCCAGCCGCCACCCATGATCAAAGCGGTCGGCATTTCCTTCAGCCCGAAGCGGGCGCGGATTTCATCCTTGTTCGGATCCGTCTCCCAAAAATTCGGATGGATCGGAATGCCGGTAACGACGATTTGCTGGGAAGGCACGCCTCTGCCGATTAGCTTCGCCTTCACCGAATCCGTCGAAACGAGATACTGGTTTACGGACGGGCTGATCCATGTTCCATGGGCGTCGTAGTCGGTGATGACCGTGCAAAGCGGGACGCTTAAGCCGGAACGCTTCAGACGGGAAACGACGACGTTGGGAAACGGATGTGTGCATACGATCATGTCCGGGCGAAGCTGCCGGATAATGCTCGACGTCCGGGCGTAAAAAATACGATGCAGCGCCATTTGCAGGACGCGGTTAAGCGATTTTTTGTATTGATGGCGGTACAGCATGCCATAGAGCTTGGGCTGCGATGTCACCGTTTTGCGGTAGGCGGAAAAAATAAGCGGCGCAATGGTCGGATGTTGAAAAGCGCCTAGCTCCATCACGCGAGTCATGATGCCGGAAGAAAGCTGGCGCAACCCGTCCGATATGGCATGGGCCGCTTGCGTATGGCCGGAGCCGAAGCCCTCGGATAAAAGAAGCACCCTCTTTTTTCTCAAAACAGTTCACCTGACCTTCATTCTCACTATACCTAATGATTATCGTCGGCAGGTAGTGACAATGGTCATGTGACCGGTCATATCGTACCGAACGCTTGTTTTTTATCCCGGTAGCATTTGCGGCACACGGGCAAGTAGCTCTCATTGCCGCCGATCTGGATCTGTTCGCCTGCGAACACAGGTACTCCGTCCTTAAGGCGCATGTTCATGACCGCTTTCTTCGAGCAGTACCAGCAGATCGTTTTGATTTCTTCCATCTTGTCGGCGATCGCCATAAGTTTGGCGCTTCCTTCAAATAGGCTGCCTACAAAGTCGGCTCGGAGACCGTACGCGATGACCGGAATATCGAGCAGGTCGACGATGTCCGTCAGTCTGTCTACTTGCTCCGGGCTTAGAAATTGCGCTTCATCGATCAATATGCAGTCGGGGCGCTCCGTTTCGGCGATGGCGTACAGATCGGTCGATTCATCGACAATGATCGCTTCCTTCGTAAGACCGATGCGGGATGCGACGATTCCGCTGCCGGCACGGTCGTCGATGGCCGGGGTAAAGAGCAGCGCTTTTTTACCTTGTTCTTCGTAATTGTAGGCTGTCCGCAGCACCTCGATAGACTTGCCGCAGTTCATGGTGCCGTAGCGAAAATATAGCTTTGCCACGATATATGTTATCCTCTCCGGGTACGTTCGTATGTAGTGGGACTAAAATCCATCATATCACGTTTCGGCGCTTTTCGCATGCTGCATGAGGCTAATTGGAGGGGGAGACGGCCGGAAATATTTCATTTCGGGGATGGTAGTGCGGGCAAGAACGAGCGTATGCAGGTTGACTGGCCGTTTCTGCAGTCTCAGGGGTCCCCAGAGCGTAATAAAACCCCTATTCAAGCAGCGAACCGCTGAACAGGGGCGATGCCATTATGAGCCTTGTCCGTTCTTCACCCAACCGGCAACGGTTACGACGCGTTTGGCTTGATGCCTGGCGGCGGCAAGAACCGTATCGGGAATGGGCTGGTTCTCTACGACTGTCGCGCTTGTTCCGTACGGATTGCCTCCGGATTGGAACAGTATCGGGTCGGTATATCCCGGCGCGACAACGATAGCCCCCCAGTGGTACATCGTCGTATACAGCGACAAGACGGTCGCTTCTTGGCCGCCATGGGCGTTGCTGGCGCTTGTCATTGCCGACACGACCTTATTGGCGAGCTTGCCCTGGAACCACAAGCCCCCGGTCGTATCGAGGAATTGCTTCATTTGGGCCGCCATGTTGCCGAATCGGGTAGGCGTGCTGAAGATGATCGCGTCGGCCCATTCCAAATCGGCAAGCTGCACGGTCGGCACGTCCTTCGTCGCATCCACGTGCGCTTTCCATGCGGGATTCGATTCGATGGCGGCTGCAGGAGCGAGCTCCGTAACCTTGACGATTTTGGCTTCGCCTCCGGCTTCTTTCACGCCTTCCGCGGCCGCCTTCGCTAACTCGTAGTTCGTACCGGTGGAACTGTAATAAACGATAGCTGCTTTCACATTGCCCATACTTTTTTCGGCCTCCTTACAATTTGCATACATGGTTTGGTATGCCCGTTTGCAGCACGGTTCATGCATGCGAGCCATGTGCCATGAATGCCGGCAAGGGATGTATGGCAAAACGGAAAAAAACCTTGACCGCATCAACGAAACGCAATCAAGGCTTCTCTATTAAATCGAATAAGTGCCGATGTCGAGCGCGTCCATAATACGCTGGCGCAGCGCTACGAATTCGTTTCCGTTCCGGTTGCGGGGACGGGCCATGCCCGCTTGCACCGTTTCTACGATACGGCCGGGGCGCGGACTCATCACATGGATCGTATCGGCAAGATAAACCGCCTCATCGATATCGTGAGTGATCAGCAGCACCGTTTTGCCGGTACCGCGCCACAGCTTGATCAGCTCGTTCTGCATCGTCAGACGGGTGATGGCGTCAAGAGCGCCGTACGGTTCGTCCAGCAGCAGCACATCGGGGTTCATCACCAGCGCGCGGGCGATCGATACGCGCTGCTTCATGCCGCCGGAAAGCTGATGCGGGTAATAGCGCTGAAAGCCGCTTAGACCGACCTTCTCG
The DNA here is from genome assembly GCF_003285015.1 of Paenibacillus contaminans. Classification (GTDB taxonomy): domain Bacteria; phylum Bacillota; class Bacilli; order Paenibacillales; family NBRC-103111; genus Paenibacillus_V; species Paenibacillus_V contaminans. Next base: position 260,541 of record NZ_QMFB01000009.1, read on the forward strand.
AGCACTTCGTCGACACGCGGTTTTCTTTCCTTCTTGGATACGCCTGCCAGTTCCAGGCCGAATCCTACGTTCGCCTCGACCGTCCGCCACGGATACAGCGCGTGCTCCTGAAAAATGAGTACTCTCCGCGGATCCGGTTTCGTAATGACGGCCCCATCGGCGAGCACGCGTCCGGTCGTCGCCGTTTCAAGGCCTGCGAACATGCGCAGCGCCGTGCTTTTGCCGCAGCCCGAGGGGCCGACGATGGCGGCGAATTCGCCTTTTTCGATTTTGAGCTCGATGCTCGACAATACTTCAAGGTCGCCGAAATTTTTGGTTACTTGATTTAGGTGCAGCGTCTGCATTACTTGTCCCCTCCCGAAACGTACCGGTAGTGAAGCAGCTTGCGCTTCAGCCGCTCCAGCAGGACGAGGTCGATGAAGGCGGCGATGCTGCCGATAATGATGATGCTTATAAGGACGCCCTTCATATCGGCGATTTCGGAACGATAGCTCAAGTATCGTCCAAGCCCGACGCTGGCGGCGCCGACCATTTCGGCCGAAATAAGGGAACGCCAGGCGTTACCGAACGAAACCTGAGCACCCGTCATGAAAGCGGCGAGCGATTCCGGCGCAAACACTTTCGTGAGCAGCTGCCCGCGGCTTGCGCCGAGCGTTTTGGCCAGCTCGATATGCGTGCGGTTGACGCCCTCCGTGCCGTTCAGCACCGACAGCGCCATCGGGAAGAAGCTGGCGATCGTAATGATCGAGATGACGGTCATATTGCCGAAGCCGAGCAGGATCATGAAGAACGGCGCCCATGTAATAGGCGGAATCGATTGCAGGATGGAGACTAGGCTGCGCAGGTAGAGCGCGAAGTGGCGGGAGATGCCGCCCAGCAAGCCTAACAGCGAGCCTAGAAGACAGGCGACCGGATAGCCGATGGCAAGACAGTACAAGCTGTTGAGAATGCCGCTCGTAAATTCTTTATCCTTGAAAATGCTGAACAAGCGCGGCAGCGTATCCGCTACGCTCGGGAGAAGAAAGCTTTTTCCGATAATCCAGGAAATGATTTGCCATAACAAAAGCAGGCTGCCGACTGCAACGAAGAACGGCCAGCTTTTGAACATGCGGCGAAGACGCGAAAAGCCGGTTTTACCGGCAGGCTTGAGGGACGGTGACTGGTTCGTGCCCATGGGGTTGTACTCCCTTACCATAGAATGACACGCGCCGCCGTCTAGAGCCGGAAGCGGCACATAAACGACGGCTGCGAGGATGACCGTTGACGGATCCGGATCGAAATCCGTTATTTGTTAGCTTTTTGCCAGCTGAGGTCAAGAATATCTTCGACCTTGATCGATTTTTCCATCGAGCCTTGCTTCACCATGATGTCTATGATTTCTTGCATGCGCTTCGTATCGTCAGCCGTAATTTCCCATGTGAACTTCTGCGAGTCGATCGATTCTTTAATGATGTCAACCGCCTTCACTTTGCCGTCAGGCGTATCGAGCGATTCGCCTTCGATGAAGTGCTTCGTGATGAAGGTAGCCGCTTTTGCCGAATCCTTCTGCAGCAGCTCGATCGCTTCCTTCTGGGCGTCCAGCATCCGGTTCACTTTATCCCGGTCCTTGCTAAGCACGTCGCCGGAAGTAATAACGACCATGCAAGGGAACGGCCATACTTTGCCGATTTCATAAATTTGTTTGGCGCCGAATTGCTTTTGAGCGATTTTATCGAACGGCTCGAAAACGAATGCCGCGTCGACTTTGCCGGCTTGCAGCGATTGGATGGCTACGTTCGGCTCTACATAAACCATTTGCAGGTCTTTATTCGTCAATTGGGCATCTGCAAGCGCAACGCCGTTCAGAACGACGTCGGCGGTGCTGCCTTGCTTTTGCGAGGCGAGCTTCTTGCCTTTCAGGTCGGCTACGCTTTTAATATCGCTGTCCTTGTTTACGAGGATGCTGTGAAAGCCCATTTGAGCGCCGCCGACGACCTTGAGATCGGCGCCTTTCGCCGCCCATGTCGCTGCGTTCGTAAATCCGAGCACGCCTGCGTCCACTTGTCCGCCGACGATCGCTTTAATCAAATCGGTTCCGCTGCCGAACAGCTTCATTTCCGCTTTCAAGCCTTGCTTCTCGTAAAACTGAGCTTCTTTTGCCAGCAGCGCCTGCGCATCGTCCATAACGGCCAGGTAGCCGATCGTGATGTCTTTCGTCTCTTTCTTAGGCGCAGCGGACGGTGAAGCCGAAGCGGACGCGGAAGGCGATGCGCCTTGCTTCGTATCGGCCGGTTCCGATTTGGTGCCGCAGCCTGCGATTGCCGCAGCCAGCGCGCCGACCAGCAGCAGAGATGTGAAGCGTGCTTTGCGTGATAAACGGTTAATCATGAAAATCTTCCCCCCATAATATATCCGGTTTTATTTTGCCGCCTGATTAAATAAAGCGTTCGCTTAAGATGTATGCAGCCGAGTTTCCCGGTAATTCCTAGCAGTATAATAGGGTTATTATATGGGGGTTGAGTTGGATCGTCAATAGGTATGGGAAAATAAATCATATAAATTCGATGGGGATTAGTGAACAGCAAAGGGATCAGGTGAATACGGGCGGATTATCGCTTGTTGGGGCGTGTCCGGCGAGGGGAAGTGGTAATGGAATTGCATCGCAGTAAGGGCAAGTTTTCTGAACCATTCAGGAGCAAGCACACAAAATAGGTACATGATGCTGTAGTTGGAAAGGGGCTGCCTTTCACACGAGCAGCTAAACCGCCGTGTGGAAAGCGCGTATGTCGCTTGCTGCCGTTAGGCAAGCGCAACACCGCGCGCAGGGAGCTGCACGCGGTGCGATAAGCTTTTGGCAGGCGCCTATTTGGTAAGCGGATAAGGGCCTAGCAGTTCATTTAGTTCTGACTGTAATTGCAAGCGCAGTTCCTCGACGATCGCAAAATCGGTTGCCGCCGTATAGATGGCCTTAATTTGAGTATCGATGGCCTCGGCTGACGCCAAATGGGCGGTAGCCTCTTTCATTTTGGCGGAATAGCGTTCTTTAATGTCGGCTATTTCGGCAGCAAACGCTTCATCGGTACCCGGGGCCATAGTACGCGTATACATATCCAAAACTTCATCCCCATCCCGATCCGGGAAGTATTCGTGAGGGGCGGTGCTATCAAAGATGGCTGTACTCAGCTCTGGAAAAATCAGCATATCCAGGCTGTTCGGATCAAAGCCGCAATGATACACTTGAACGTCGATTCCATTCGTTTCGGCAGCGGCAGCCAGCTTTTTTAGCAGTGTCGATTTACCGGAGCCGGGTCTTCCTTTGATGAAAATTCGCCTCTCCAGCTGTGCGGTTAAGCTTTGAATAAAATCGAAGGCGCCCTTCGGAGTCGCCGCTCCGAAAAACAAGTGACGTCCGGCTGTCGGCGTATCGTTCTCATGACCGGCGTAAAGGTCTTGAATCAATTCCTGCGTAACCTGGTCCGCCTTCATGAAATCCATGCTCTCGATGTAATATTTCTCCCATTCGTCATGAATCCGGAGTGCCGTTAAGAACGTTTCATACGCTTTGGAATAGATCTCAATAAGGTTCCCTTTAAGATCGTCGATCGTTTCCAAATCCTTAGATGAGATCCGGCTGTTATCAAGCGCCTCCGCGAAATTGACGGTTACGGTTTCCCCAGTCTCCTTACTCGGAACCCCCTCGCAGACACGCCCGTCGACAATGCCGATCTTCAATTCCGTTGCTATGATGCCATCCAGTTCGTCGGGACGAAGCGGGGAGTGGAAGCATTGCACATGCCGGCCTTTTGCGAGCAGGCTATCCGCCAAGCTGCGAATAACCGTGGATTTCCCCGTACCTTGGGGACCCGTGAGGACGTATATCCGATTCAGCCCCTCGAAGGCGGAGCCGTACAAGAAATGGGCTCCGCGCGCCGTGTTGCCGCGGGCAAAGTAGTGGGAACAATTTTCGATCAACCTGAAACACTCCTTTGTGCCTATTCTGAGGGTTCAAGCGAGGTTCGACAGAATAAGCATACATGGGATAAATGCCTATGCTCCTGTATATTCGGGACCGTGCAAAGAGGTGTTTGTTTCGATAAGAAAGAGCAAGAGCTTTCGGCGGGCGGGATAATGAGGCAAAGGCAATTATTAGTGAGCCAAATTCCACTAATTCTTGCCATTCTCCGGTGATTGGGTCGGCTAATGAGGCAAAGACAACTATTAGTGAGGCAAACGAAATTGATAGTGCCGTTTGCCTCACTAAGGGGCGAGAACGAGCATTTTACCGGTGGAATAGTGCTGAAAGCCACATTAACAGTGAGGTTTTCTCCACTAAGCGCTCGGTCCAAGCATAACCATTACGATATCCGTGTTTTCTTTCGTAACCGTGTCTTCAACAATCCCTAGTTTTAGACTTGATCGCGTACAAGTACACGATCAGATCTTAACCTATGGATTGCTTTACATTCCATGCACCTGTCATCAGGGATTTTGTCATTACGAATTTCACAGTTTTAGATCTAGATCGGTTATCCCGCCAGCTCTGCTTATTTCAAAGCATCCTTGCGCAGCTTGGCGGCCCGCTCGTCGGAAATGTCCCGCTCTCCGTAACGGGCTTCTTCGTATGCGGCGGAAAGCGCCTGCGCTTCCGGAGGGCCGGAACGAGCTGCGGCCGCCCGGCGTTCCAACTCCCGCATCGTCTCTGCCGGCGTGCTGCTCGATTGCCAGTCATAGCCGCGTTTCATCGCGTTCATGACCGTCAACCTGTACAAATAGCGGACGCGCTCCCGGTTCGTTCGTAAATCGTCCCACTTCGGTTCGCGCGCGAGCAGGGCGGAGAGCCGGTCGCGAACCGATTTTCCCCAAGCGGCGGGAACGTCGGCCCAATCGAGCAAGCTTTGCTTTTCGTCCACGTAGCCGCTTCGGGCTTCGTCCGCCGACCGCCCCAATCCCCACTGTTCCATCAGTTTCCGGATTAACCGGCGGATTTGGGGAACAGCAAACTTTACGAGCCGATACAAGCCGTAAATAACCGCGGCGGTTATCAAGGTGTAGGCGAAGATGAAAAAGATTTTCTCCAATACCTCCGCAAAGCGGGAAGGCTCGCCGGGAGGCGGCAGCTGCTGCTGCGGCGGGGGAGACTGCTCAGGCTCCGGAGGCGGCTGTTCGCTTTCCGAGCCGAGCAGCGAGAAGAGCCAAAATATAAACCGTACCGTGCTTTTGAATGCCGAAACCAGCGCATCCTTGATCTGTGTGAACGCTGCCGCAATGAGAACGACGCCGAAGATGACGACCGTCCAGATCGTATTTTGCGACCGGACGGAGGCGGCCAATTCATTGCCGTTTTCGCCCGTATAGGCGCTTGCCTGCAGATGGCGGCGGTTGGTTAGAAACAGGCAGACGAGAACCGCGCATAAGCCGACCCACCATAGCGTGGAGGAATAAGGCTTCCATGCTTCGGCGAAACGGGCGACGACGGAAGCCAGAAAATAGGCGATCAATCCTACCGCATACAAGACGGACGGAAAAACATCGGCCCAAGACCGGCGAACGAGCTTGGCCCCTCGGCCCAGCAGGAAACAGGCGATCACCCATACGGCGGCGGCGCGCGCCAAGTCCGGCAGGACGTTAAGCGGGCCGATACCGCCGAAGGCGCCAGCAGGCAAGGTTACGGCTGCGTAAGTCAGAGCCGCGCCTGCCAGCGCCGTGCCGGCGAAGCCGAGGAGCTTGGGAAGCCGCTTCATCAGACTGCCGACCGACCGGCCGAGCGGGTAACACGCCAGCAGCAGCACAAGCCATATGCCGAGCGGCAGATCCGCAGGAGACAAATAGATGAAGGCGGCTAACGCCAGCGGGAAAAACACGAGCAGCTCGACGGCGCCGTACCCTACGGCCAGCAGCAGCTCGCGGCTAAACGTTCCCTTGCGGGTTACGGCCGCCGCTGCTATGCCGGCTTCGTTTTCGCTTAGGGCGGAGCGATCCGCATCAGGCTCCCTCATGGCTGGCTTCCTCCTCCCGGCGCAGCATCAGCAGCTCGACCGCATGTCCGAGCTCGCGCAGCTTGTCGATTTGCCGCTGCATTTTGGCATCGACGTAGGCGGTAATGAGCAGGTAGTCCGTAGCTTGTCCGCTTTGCTCGGCTTCGAGCGCAAGGAAATCGTCGAACGTAACGCTCCGCTCGAGCAGGAGTAGCGCCATCGTTTCATACAGCGCCGTCAACTGCATATTGCCGCTTTGCGCCGCAATGCGCACCGGCTCCTGTCCGCCGTCCGTCAGCAAACCATTGCAGCCGAAGCCTGTCGGCACGCCCTGCCCGAGCGTATATCTGCCGATTTCGGCGGCATAGGCGATACCTTGCTCGATCAGCTCGGGGTCCGTGACCGCATCCCACTGCTTCTCGTCGTTGTCGATGTTGAGACAAATCATCAGCCGGTGATCGGCCGTAAAGTCATGCTGCCTGACCTGAAGCCCGCCGCTTCGTGCCGTCGCTTTCCAGTTGATCCGGTTGAGCGAATCGCCGTACCGGTATTCGCGGACGCCCGCGACAAGGAAAGGATCGTCGACGATCCAGCGCTTCACGATCAGATCGCCGAGCCAGCTGTGCGAGGGCAGCGGTATGGCTTCCAGCGCGACCGGGCGCGGGTAGACGAGCAGCCGGCAGTTCAAGGAAAGCCGCTTGACGACGGGGCTCATGCCGATCAGATCGCCGCTCGTCATCGTCGCCGAGCTCAAGTCGTAGCAGCCCCGGCGGATGCACCGGATTTGATGCCGCCTGACGATTTGCGTATACGGCAGCAAGCTGAAGAAGCTCTGATGGCTCTGATAAAACTCTCCGCTGTTGATGGACAGGTTATGCTGACGCTCGAAGCGCAGGCCGATATGCATAAGCGCCTCAAGACGCAGCCAAGGGACGGGCAGCAGCTTCCGGTTGGAAATGCGCTCGATCAGCTGCACCTCGTCGCCCTCGAAGCACGACTCCGCGCTGAAATACCGCTCGTAGCCGACCCGGGCGAGCGCCCGCTTGCGGTACAAATAGGCTTGCGCCGCAAGCACGAGCACCAGCACGAACAGCAGCCAGTGGATGCTCATCGCGAACGCCCTTGAGCGAGCGCTTCCTCTGTAGGAACGTCGACTTCGCGCAAAATTTGGTCCAATATCGCCTCCGTCCGTCCGGCCTGCAGACGATGCGCATTGTTCGCAACGATACGGTGCGAAAGCACCGGCTTGACCATCGCTTTGATGTCGTCCGGCGTAACGAAGCTGCGGCCGCGCAGGATGGCGACAACCTGCGCCGCCTTGAGCAGCGCTTGCGTGCCGCGGGGGCTGACGCCCAGCGCGATGTCGGGGTGCGAGCGCGTCTTCTCCGCGATCGCCACGATGTAGCGGAGCAGGTCGTCATGCACCAGCACCGAGCTGTAATGCGTCTGCGCGGCGATGATGTCCGCCGCCTCCGCAACCGGGTCCAGCGTCTCCTGAGGACTCGTCTCCTTGAAGCGGCGCAAAATATCGACGCCTTGCTCTGCGGTCGGGTAGCCCATCCCGACCTTCAGCAGAAACCGGTCCAGCTGCGCTTCCGGCAGCGGGAAGGTGCCTTGGTTCTCGACCGGATTTTGCGTGGCGATAACGAGAAACGGCCTGGCCAGCGTATGCGTTTCGCCGTCGATGCTGACCTGGCGCTCCTCCATGCACTCCAGAAGGCTGGACTGCGTTCGCGGCGTCGCGCGGTTGATTTCGTCCGCCAGCACGATATTCGAGAACAGCGGTCCGGGACGAAATTCGAAAGCGCTCGTTTTTTGATTATAAAAATTAATGCCGCTAAGATCCGACGGAAGCAGGTCCGGCGTAAATTGTATGCGCTTAAACGCGACGCTGAGCGAACGCGCGAGCGACTTCGCGAGCATCGTTTTGCCCATGCCCGGCACATCCTCCAGCAGTACGTGGCCCGACGCGATAAGCGCGACGAGCAGCTGCTCGATCACTTCTTCTTTGCCGACAATGACGCGGCCGACGTTTGCTTTGATACGTTCGGCCAGCAGCCGAATCGATTCGAGATCGGCTTCCGTTGCCGGTCGGTTCGTACGTTCCATCGCGATTACCACCTTGTTTCGGGGATGATTTTTGGTATTGCCGAAGCGAACGGTTTCGCTTTCGGTTTCGTTCTCAAGAAACGCAATGACTTCTATAACGTACTTCGCCGTGCGGAAGCGATTTCCTGTTTTTACATGCTTTTATGCTTTTCCCGGTACTGTCCCGGCGTCATGCCCGTATGCTTCTTGAAGACGCGGACGAAGTAGGGGGGATTGTATTGCAGCCGTTCGGCAATTTCGTTCACCTTGAGATCGGTCGTAAGGAGCAGCTCCATACACTTGCCGAGACGAAGCCGGGTCACGTAGTCGATGAAGTTTTCCCCCGTCACCTGCTTGAAGCCCCTGCTGAGCTTGAAAACGCTGACGCCGAGCCGTTCCGCGTACTGGTCGAGCGAAACGTTCGATAAATATTCGTCCTGCAGGACCGCCAGAAGCTTATCGACGATTTCCTTCATCCCAGTATCGTAGCTTTTGGACAGGGCGTTCACGTAAGGCCGAATGACCTTGCCGTGGAACCAGTCGACCATATCGTCCGGCTCCCGGATGTTCAGCAGCATTTCGAACAGATGGCTGTCCTTGTACAGCTGATGCGGATTCATGCCCGATTTCCAAATCGCGTCATAGATGCTGCCGAGCAGCTTCAGCATGCCTTCCTGCACCCTCAGCTCCGTGCCCAGCTGCTGCTGCAGCGATTCCATAAACTGGCGGACATGCAGCACTGCCTCACGCTCCAGACCCATCCTCAGGTCGTGAATGATCTCCTTCTCCAGCTCGAACGGAAAAGCCGCGAGCGGCTCTTCCGCAGGCGAATAGAAATCCTCCGCGTCCAGCAGCTGGTTCACCTCGGTCATATGGCGGTAACGGATCGTTTTCCGCGCTTCTTCAAGGAGCTCCGGCGTGTGCATGATATTGTCCGACATTCTGCTAAGCGCGATGGTGACCTGCAGCCGCAGCAAATTGCCGATTGTCCCCGAGATGTCCTTGGACAGCTGGATCATCCGCTTCTTCAGTTCCTCCGCTGTCAGCTCCTTCGGCATGACAAGCATAGCCCCGACCGACGAATCCTGAAAGTTGAATACGTGGACATGCTGCGCCAAGGAATGACAGAGCTCGTCGATAATGTTCGTTGCGGCAAAGGCGACAAGCTGCTCGTCCCTCACCGTAATTTTCCCCGCCAGATTGGCCGTCCGATGCAGCTTCACGACAAGGAAGGCGAACTGCTTGCCCTCGACGTCCCACTCGAACTGCTGCAGCCTCTCCGCTACGTCCCGTTCCGTCAAATAGTAAAACCGCCCCTCAAAAAACTGCTGCAAAAACCCTTCCCGGATCGAAGGAAGCGATTGTTGAATGCGCGTTTGCAGCTCATGCCGCTCCAGAAGCTGCTGCTTCCACTGCGCTTCGATATAGGCGATTTCGTTCGAGTGCGAAACTACGGCTTCCTTGGAAGGCTGGAACAGATTCATCAGGCGCTGGATCGGCCGGTACACCCGGTTGGAGGTGAACCAGGAAATGACGAGCGCGATGGCGAGCCCGAGCAGGCTGACGATAATGATCGCCTTCGACATCGCCGTAACGGGCTGCGTAATTTGCGATATCGGCGTGGCCGACACGTACATCCATTTGCTGCCCAGTCTTGAGAGCTGCCCGTGAGAAACCGAATAACTGATTCCGTCGAACGCATAAACAAAGGTGCTTCCGTCCGATCCTATCGCCAGCACCTCTCGCTTAAGCGCATCCTTGAGCGGCAGCTTGCCGGCATTCGCCGCAGCCCTGTCCGAAGTGACGGAATTTCCGTCCATATCCATCAGGAAAGCGGTTCCATCCTCAGTGGCGAAATTGTCGACCAGCCGGTCCAACACCTTCTGGTTGAGACTGACGAGAAAAGCGCCGAACGGGGTAGCGCTGCCGTCGCTGGGAAGCCTGATGACAACGGCCTTCGTCTCTTTGACGTCGGTGACGTAAATGCTGCGGCTGTCGGAGAGCAGCGAACGATACATTTCCTTATCCTTGTCGCTTGCGACCCGGTTCACGCCGTTCATATCGCTGATTGTGGTCTCGGTCTTCTGCAAATAAAGCGTGATGGTGTCGATCAGCGGATTCGACTGCTTCATGAGCTGCAGCGATTTATACAGATCGCGCGTTTTCTCGAACTGCCGCGAGAAATCGACTTCATTGAGCGACTCGTTGAAATCGGGCTGAAACGCCATTTGCGCGGAGAAAACCTCCAGATGGGACAAATAATCGTCAAACCGCTGGATCGTTTGCTTGAGCTGCGCTTGATGGGCGCCGTTCAGCTCCCTGATGATGCGGTCATTGCCGACGTAGTAAATGCTGCTCCCGATCAGTACGGCGGGCAGACAGGTGGCCAGCAAAACGATGACCATGTTTTTCCAGTAAGTAAGGCCCCTTTTTATTTTCGCTTCAACCATTCGTTCCGACCGCCTCCGTTCGCCAGGGTGAATCTTATTGTATACCCCGCGAAGCCGTTCAGCAATTACATTTCCTTCATAAATTGCGTTTGCAAAAGAATGCAACGGACGGAAACGCCCGTGCAAAAAGTCATCGGTTGCCGGAAACGGAGCCGCCTTCCTAGAATGAATCATGCAGTCATGCACAATCACAGACGAAATGGAGGTACACGGATGAATATGAAGGCTGGCAATGCATCGCTTCCGGCCCCGGAGGTGCGCACGACGGCAAAATCCTCGCTGCGAAGAGCCTGGTCGGACGTCAAGCGGGATAAATACTTATATATGCTGGGTTTGCCGGGAATCATCTATTTTTTGCTGTTCAAGTACATTCCGTTCAGCGGGCTTATCATCGCGTTCGAAAATTACAGCCCGTACTTCGGCATTCTCAAAAGTCCGTGGGTAGGGTTCGAGCATTTCGAGCGGTTTTTTTCAAATGACGACTTTTACCTGCTGCTGCGAAATACGCTGGCGATCAGCCTGATGAATTTGCTGTTTTTCTTTCCGTTCCCGATCATCCTCTCCTTACTGCTCAATGAATTGAGAAGCGCGGTTTACAAAAGAATCATTCAATCGATCGTGTATATTCCGCACTTCTTCTCTTGGGTTATCATCGCGGGGCTGACTTATCTTATGCTTTCGCAGAGCGAGGGACTGGTCAACAAGCTGCTGGAAGCGCTCGGCATGGCCAAAATCGGGTTTCTGACGAATGCCGACTCGTTCTGGCTGATGCTTACCATGCAGTCGATGTGGAAGGAAGCCGGCTGGGGGACGATTATTTTCCTTGCCGCCATCGCCGGAGTCGATCCTCAGCTTTATGAAGCGGCCACCGTCGACGGAGCGGGCCGTTTCCGCAAAATATGGCACATCACGCTGCCCGCCATCCGGAACATCATTATGATCCTGCTTATTTTGCAGCTTGGTTCGATCATGGAAACGGGCTTCGAGCAGGTGTACTTGATGACGAACGGAGCCGTATCCGAGGTGGCGGACGTGTTCGATACGTACGTGTACCGTTCCGGGATTCAGCAGGGGCAGTTCAGCTACAGCACGGCGGTCGGCCTGTTCAAATCGGTTGTCGGCGTTTTCCTTGTATGCGCTGCCAATTTCCTCGCCAAGAAGTTCGGACAAGACGGGGTATTTTAACCCGATTTTTCGCCAAAGGAGAATGAAGCTGACGTGAAGATGAAAATGGGCGACCGCCTTTTCGAGATATGCAATATCGCTTTTCTGGCCGCAGTCGGACTCGCCACGCTTTTCCCGATCTACTACACGGTCGTCCTGTCCTTCATGGACCCGACCGAATATTACCAGGGCAAATTGACGCTTTTTCCTTCGAAATGGACGCTGGAGGCGTACCGGTACCTGCTTTCGACGAAAACCTTTATGAATGCGATCGGCGTCAGCGGTTTTTTGGCTACGGTGGGAACACTTCTGAGCCTGGCTGTAACCTCGGGCTTGTCCTACATGCTGTCGAGAAAAAGACTTCGCTTCAGAAGACCGCTGATGTTTCTGATTTTGCTGACGATTTTGTTCTCGCCCGGCTTGATTCCAACCTACTTCGTCGTACGCGAGCTCGGTTTGCTGAACAGCGTTTGGGCGCTCATCATTCCGAGTTTGACGGGCGGCTGGTACGTGCTGCTGATGAAAGGCTTCTACGACAGCATTCCCGACAGTCTGGAGGAAGCGGCGCGAATCGACGGCTGCAACGAAATCGGCATCTGGTTCAGAATCATTCTTCCCTTGTCCTTGCCCGCTATGGTCGCTTTCGGCTTGTTTTATGCGGTGGGCTATTGGAATACGTTTTTCAGCGCGGTCATGTACATCAGCGATCATACGAAATGGCCCTTGCAGGTTTTGCTAAGGAATATGCTGACGGATCCTTCCTCCGCGATGTCGGGCGACGGGATGCAGCAGCTGCGCGAGGGCGCCAAAAAAATGCCTTCCGAAACGCTCAAAATGGCCGCGGTCGTCGTTACGACGCTGCCGATCATGCTGGTGTATCCGTTTCTCCAGAAGCACTTTGCCAAGGGGGCAATGGTCGGCTCTGTGAAGGAATGATCACATAGAGGTACAATATAACTAAGGGAGGAAGAAAGAAATGAAAAGACGCACCAGAATGACCCGCTTGGCTATTGCCGCACCGCTTACGTTATCGCTTGTACTGACGGCCTGCGGGAGCGGCGAATCCGCCGGCGGCACGAACGGAAAGCAAGGAGAGGAAGCGGGCAAACCGTCGGAGAAGCCGACCGAAATTACGACGGCCATCATGAACTACGAAGCGGACATGGTGGGCGAGGACAACGTCGTATGGAAAGAGCTCGAGAAGCAGACGAATACGAAGCTCAAGCTAACCTGGATTCCGGAGGCGTCGTTTGAGGAAAAGCTGAACGTCATGCTCGCTTCCGGGGATTTGCCCGAAATGACCTATGTCGAGAGCATCGATACGCCGCAAATCCGCAGCTTGATCTCGCAGGGCGTTTTCTGGGACCTGACTCCGTTCATCAAGGATTATCCGAATATGAGCAAGCTTCCTAAAGAAACCTGGGAGAACAGCAAAATCGACGGGAAGCATTACGTCATTCCGCGCTATTACCCGATTGTCGGGGGCGGGCTGTTCCCGATGTTGAGGCAGGACTGGCTCGACAAGGTCGGGATGAAAACGCCGGAAACGCTCGACGATCTCTACAAGGTGCTTAAAGCGTTTACCGAGAACGATCCGGACGGCAACGGCAAGAAGGATACGATCGGGATGGCCGGTTACCTAGGCTCCTTCAACTTCGTTTACAATATTATGAACGAATCGGGCGGCGCGTGGAAGCTGCGGGACGGCAGCATTCATCCGATCCTTACCGAGGACAAATCCAAAGATGCGCTGATCTATGTCAAAAAGCTGTATGATGAAGGACTCATTTCGTCTGATATCGCCATCTTGAAGCTGAATCAGGTGCTTGAGGCGGTAAAAGGGAGCAAAGCCGGATCGGCGTCGCTATCGATGGCCTACGCTTGGGAGGTTACCGGCGAATTGAGAAATACGAATCCGAAGGCCGAATTCCGGGCGCTGCCTTATCTTAAGAGTGATAACGGGGTTAAATACGTGCCGGCCACAGGCGGGTTTTACGGGGCTTATTTGATTCCGAAGAAGGTTCCGGAGAGCAAGGTGAAAAGCATTCTGAAGTTCCTGGATTACGGGTACAGCCAGGAAGGGAACGATTTGGCCAACTATGGCATCAAGGGCGTTCATTACGAAGAGAAGGACGGCCGTAAAGTTTCCACGGAGCAAGCCAAGAAGGATCTCGTTAAAGTGGGCGGCAACCTGGGCAGCATTTGGCGGCCGCTCGGCTATGCGCAGGTTATAGACAGCGTCGGGATTGCGAATGACGTATACGAGCAGAACAAGAAGACAATCGAGGAACGGTCGAAGTCTTACCTCACGGATCCTGCGCTCGGTGTCGTCTCGGATGCGTATAACAAATACTGGTCGGACATAAGCAAGAAAATTACGGATTTCCGCGTGAAGGTCATCCTCGGTCAGGAAACGATCGAAACCTACGATCAATTCGTCAAGAAAATGAAAGAAGACGCGAATTACAAAAAAGTAGTCGAGGAAATGAACGCCGAGTACAAGAAGAAAGTCGAGCTGAGCGGGAAATAACGAGACGGCATGAGATGCAGCCGCAAAAAGCAAACCGTCGTGAATGACCGGCGGGAGGCATCGGTAACGAATCAGGATCATCCGGGTATTTTCCGGATGGTCTTTTTGCAAATCGCAGACTTCCATGCCGCTTCACGGCACCACTGACGAATGAAATATCGTTATTTCAGGGCAGAAAGTATATCTCCGCTGATTGTTCGATTTCCCGGTAAACGCCCGAATCCTTAGCTTATGCTTACGAAGCCGCTTTCTTCGAAAGCGTTTAGGACGGCGAAGCCGTTTATCCTTGGTATGATTGTCCTTTTGAGGCGGATGACATAATATGAAGGAAGAGATTTCTTAGGAAAATGCCGGGAGCCGTCTGTTACGCGGCCGGTCGCCGAAGGAGGCGGGAACAATGCCTGAGCTGCATATTCGAAATCAAGCGGCGCATGTGCTGCTGGAGCCGTTTTTGCAGGAGTTTGCAAAGACGTGGGAGTGCGAGCTGGTGCCGCTGGAGGACAGGTACGTGCTTTATCCCGAAGTGATGCTGCGCAAGCACGGTTTGTTTCTGTTCAAGCTTGCCGACGGGTACAAGGTGTGCCGCGAGGAGGACGCGACGACGTGGGAGGACTTTCTGCTCATGAGGCTTGCTCATCTGCTGGCCGACCGCGGACGGGGGAGGCTGCAGCTGAACGGAGAAGGGGAACCGCTCGAGGTGGAGCCGCACCGGTTCGCAACGTTCGACGACTACGTCGACAAGGTGCTGGAGTATGAAGACGATCTTGTCCGCGATATGAAAAAATATTGGATTTATGCCCACCGCAAACGGTCGATCCGGTAAGGTTGGCATGCCGGCGGCAAGCTGATATACTGCTACATGCAAGATCGATCAAGGCATTGCCTGCCTTGAAGCGGCAAGGAACGGCAGGAGTGGCAGGCGGGAACTCATGCGGGCGAACGCCCGACAAGCTATCGGAACGGAGTATGAACAGGCATGGAAAAGGTTTTGACGCTGCTCAAGCAGCTGATCGGGGAGCAGTCGCTGCTGCAGGCGACGCTCAGCAATCCCCGGCGCAAGGACGCCGAGCAGCCCAGCAAGGTGAAGGCGAAGCCGGTTCTTTTGAAAGGACGGCTGCACGTGCAGTTCGCATATACGGTAGGTCCGCAGGAGCGTCACGAGAACGTTGAGCCGGAAGAGGCGGCGGACAAGCTTGCGGAGCTGCTGCGCACGGGCTTCAAGCAAGGGCTCGTGCAGGCGAAGGACGCCGACTACCAGATTCTCGTCAACCGCCAGGAGAAGGCGCAAATTTTAAAAAAGCAGGCGACGAAGAAAGAGGCCAGCCTGACGCATAACCGCCAAAAACGTTATGTGCTCGAGGAAGGCAAGCCGGTGCCTTTTCTCGTCGAGCTTGGCGTCATGAACGCGGAAGGCAAAGTACTGGCGGCCAAATACGACAAGTTCCGCCAGATCAACCGGTTTCTCGAGATGATCGACGACGTCGCGCCGCATTTGGCGGAAGGGCGGAAGCTGCACATCATCGACTTCGGCTGCGGCAAATCGTATTTGACATTCGCGTTGTATCATTATTTGACGCAAGTGCGCGGACTTGATATCGACGTAACGGGCCTCGACCTGAAGGCCGACGTCATCGCGCATTGCGAGGCGCTGGCATGGAAGCTGCGGTACGACGGGCTGCGTTTCCTCGTAGGGGATATAAGCCGCTACGAGGAACGCTCTAACGTCGATATGGTCGTCACCTTGCACGCCTGCGACACCGCGACCGATGCGGCGCTCGAGAAGGCCGTGCGCTGGGGGGCGAATGTGATTTTGTCCGTTCCATGCTGCCAGCACGAGCTATTCGGCCAAATCGAGAGCCAGGCGCTCGCGCCGCTGCTCACGCACGGCATTCTCAAGGAGCGCTTCGCCGCTCTTGCGACGGACGCCGCCCGCGCCAGGCTGCTGGAGCTCGTCGGCTACAAAACGCAAATGCTCGAATTTATCGATCTCGAGCATACGCCGAAGAACCTGCTGATCCGCGCCGTCAAACAGGCGCAGCCTGCCGCGGCTCTGCGCAAGCTGGCGGCGGAATATCGCGAGTACGCACAGTTTCTGCATGTCTCGCCGTACTTGGAACGCGCGCTGCAGGATAAGCTGGCGCCGCTTCTGGCGCAAGCGCAAGAAACGTAAGAGCTGTCCCGAACGGCTAGCTAGAAGGGAACGGCCCGAGCCAGTTTCGGTTCAGTAGCCTGTCGAGTCGGCATGAAAAGAAGGTTAGACCGCCGACGTGTGACCGAGCACCGCGTGCCGCGATGGCACCGCGCGCCGGGAGGCGCACGCGGTGCGGAAAGAAGCCTCCGTTTTCCACCAGACAGTGGACGCGAAGGCTTCTTTTATGCGTTTTTCGGGAACCGGAGATGCCGTTCCATTTACGGGAGTGTCAGCTGTAGCGCCGGCTACAGCTGTCGCTCTTGCAACGACGATGTGCGGGCCGCGCGATTTCGCTCGCGGAAAGGCGCCAGCCATCGGCTCGAGAGAAGAAGAAGAACGCCGGCTGCGCACCAGTAGATGGCCGAGGTGCCCACGACTTCATCCAGCGTATACGCGATGGACGGGCCTAACGATGCGCCGAGATCGGTCGCGACCGTATAGGAGGTCATGACGGCAAGCTTCGATGCGCGCTCGGCTGCATTGGTCGCGAGCGCATCGATGATTGTAGTGACGGCGGTGACGGTAAGCTGCAAGCCTATGAGCAAAATAAGCCATACCGCAAGAGGCATGCCGAACGGCACGATCGCCAGCAAGCAAGCGGAGCAGACAAGCAAGACGACGAACATGCGGTTCTGATTATTGGAGGCGTCGAACTTTTTGCCGATCCATGGCGACAGCCAGGGCTGCAGCCCCCAGCGCAGCGCCTGCAAAATGCCGGCAAGCGATGCGGCGCCGATCGAGAGCGTCCACAGCTGCACGTAAGTCGATTCGTGCACTTGAATGAGCCGGCTGAGCGTCGAATTATACATGCCTTGGAACACCATGGCCGTCAGCAAACCCGAGATAAGGGTCCAGACGACGACCGGCTCCTGCCAAGGCTTGACCGGCTGCCCGCCGTCCGTTCTTGAAGCGCTTTGCTCCGATTCCGTTTTGCCTGCCGAAACGTATTTGAGCACGAAAGGTATGGCGGCCAATGCGGCAAGGCCGAAAACAAAGGCGACGTTCCGGATGCCGAACAGCTCCACAGCGAACGAGCCGGCCAGCATGCCGACGAGACTGCCGATACCGGTCAGCCCGTTGAACGTGCCCATAAATTGGCCGCGATTCGTTTTATCCGACAGCTCGATAATCGTAAAATAGCCGCCCAACCGAAGAAAGCTCCATGCGAGCCCCCAAACCGAGCGCAGGACGAACAGCAGCCAGAAGCTCCCTGCGATGCCGTACGATGCGGTAGTTACGGCGGTAAGCAATATCGCCAGCAAGATGCCCGACCGCTTGGACATCCTTCTATACAGCCAGCCGATCAGCGGGTTGAGCGGGAGCCTGACAAGCCGGTTGACCGACAGCAGGATACCGACCTCCCATAAAGAGGTAAGGCCGAAGTCCCGCCACCAGATCGGCAGTACGACATAAAGCATCGAATCGCCAAGCAGACAAATAGCCGTGATAAGCGATATGACGATGACCGGCCGTTTGTTGTTGGTCGTTGTCACGTTTGCGCGTTCCCCTTTCGCGAAAAGAAGCCGTGGTCTTTCTTCGCCCCTTCTATATTGGATAATAGGGCGTTTTTTGAGGATGACAAGTGCGATGCAAGTTAAGTCCTTGCTTGCGCCGCAGCGATGTTTCCCGGAAGTAAACTATCTTTTAGAAGCCCTAGTGAAGAAAAACTCACTGTTCATTGGGCGATCTCACTATTTAACGGGTTAGATTTTTCTGTACCGTGAGCGCCTCCCGGCGCACGGTGCCATCGCGGCACGCGGTGCTCGGTCACACGTCGGCGGTCAAACCTCGTCCCGCCGGCCAGCAGCATTTCAGCACTTTTACTATTGATTTTATTAAGGGGTAAGGCACTTGCTTTTGCATTAGAAAGTCGTCGCCATCCAGCCTTCAGAGAGCTGTAGATGCATCACCATGTCGCTGATGACTTGTGTCCTGGAAAACTAGTAAGGAAAAGGCTGCCGCTAATAAGGCAAACCTAACGATCTCCCGCGATAGCCCGTGTTCTGGGGGCAAAGTGAGGCAAAAGTTACTATTGGTGAGGCAAACCTTACTATTTCTCGCCGATAACCCGTGTTCTGAAGGCATAATGAGGCAAAGGTTATTATTAGTGAGGCAAACCTTACTATTTCTCGCCGAAAACCCGTGTTCTGGGGGGCAAAGTGAGGCAAAAGTTATTATTGGTGAGGAAACCTTACTATTTCTCGCCGAAAACCCGTGTTCTGAAGGCATAATGAGGCAAAGGTTATTATTAGTGAGGCAAGCCTTACTATTTCTCGCCGATAACCCGTGTTCTGAAGGCATAATGAGGCAAAGGTTATTATTAGTGAGGCAAGCCTTACTATTTCTCGCCGATAACCCGTGTTCAAGCGAGGTAATGAGGCAAACGCAATTATTAGTGAGGCAAACGAAATTGATAGTGTTATTTGCCTCACTAATGGGCGAGAACGATCATTTTACCGGTGGAATAGTGAGGACAGCCTCATAAACAATAAGGTTTTCTCCACTAATCGCACAGTCTGTGATTCATGAAGTCACCAACCGTGTATCGATCAGCGAAAACCGGCAAAGTTAGCGTCACTAACAATAATTACCTTATCAAACGAGTGCGGATGGACGAAAGTCAGCAAGGTTTGCATCGCCGGCAATGGATTTCACTCATTACCCCTTACCAAACGAGTGCGGATGGACGAAAGTCAGCAAGGTTAGCATCACCGGCAATTGATTTGACTCATTACCCCTTACCAAACGAGTGCAGATGGACGAAAGTCAGCAAGGTTAGCATCACCGGCAATTGATTTGACTCATTACCCCTTACCAAACGAGTGCAGATGGGCGAAAGTCAGCAAGGTTAGCATCACCGGCAATTGATTTGACTCATTACCCCTTACCAAACGAGTGCAGATGGGCGAAAGTCAGCAAGGTTAGCATCACCGGCAATTGATTTGACTCATTACCCCTTACCAAACGAGTGCGGAGGGGCGGAAATCAGCAAGGTTAGCATCGCCGGCCATTAATTTCACTCATTCCCTTACCCGGACGCTTGTGATCTGCGAACAGCCGAACTCGATCGACCCGAAAATTGTGGATTCAGCAGCAACTTTTCATTATTGGCCGACCGTACATACTCTATTAGGTAATTTGCCATTAACACTTGACCGTGCGGCAACTACTTATTCCTTCTATTGTAACCGTCCAATAACTCATTGTAGCATGCCGCCAGCGATTCCGGGTCGGCAGGGAAAACTTCAAACAAAAACGGACCGTCGTAGCCGATTGACGCTAATGCGTCCAGCACCTCCTGCCATTGGATGACGCCTTTTCCGGGCATCCAGTGCTTCTCGTCGATTCCGTCGAAATCGGACATGTGAACGGTCGTAAGCCGGTTCCCCATCTTGCGGATAAACGACTCCGGAGTCTCTTGATACAAATGATTCACGTCGCAGCAAATGCCGCACTCCGGCGCATCTTCGAGAATCCGCAGCAATTCCTCGCTGTTATTGGCCAAGCAGGTGCGCGGCAAGCATTCGGCCGCCAGCTTGATCCCGACGGATGCGGCAATCGTGCTGAGCTCGCGAAGCGCTTCGCGGCATGCTGCGATCCTCGCTTCCCGCTCTTCTTCCGGAATCGGCTCGTAGCTCGGATGAATAACCGCGTGTCGTGCACCCCAAGGAGCGGCCATCCGAAGCAGCTCCGCCTGCGCTTCGATCACGGCGCGTCTGTGGACCGGATCCGTGACCGAAATATCCAACTCGCGCGTAAAAGGCAAATGGATCGACCACAGCTCCAACTGCTGATCGTTTATTTCCTGCACCGCTTTTTCATAGGATTGGCGCTTTTCGTCCGAAGGGATCTCCTCAAGATTTCTGTATTCCAGCACCAGCTCCACGCCGCTAAGCCCGGAGGCCTTCATGTCCGCCGGCGAGAATTCGCTCCGCAGCCCCCATGAGGTCGCTATTTTCCAATCGGCGGGATTTGTTCGTCCCTTCTGATTACCCGACTCCATACTTGTCACACTCCGCTCTTTAGTGTTGTTCGGTTAAAAGGTTTTCGAGGATTCAGCTTCATAGTAGACCCCTTGGTTATTTCCGGCAACCGTCACAATTTGCGCGGTCATTTCCGGGCGTTGTGTTTTTTTGCAAGATGCTGCGAGAGTCTGCGCAGCGTACCGCCGGAGAGGGGGCGGCACAACCAGCCCGCGCGGGAATGACAAAAAAGCCGGCATACCGCTCATAGAGCAGTCGTGCCGGCTTCTCATCGTTACCTGTTGTGTACGCGGTCGGGCCAATGCTTCTTCAAGCTCCATGACTCGCGCTTATTTGGATATGGCGCAGCTTTTCCGGATTGCGCATGATATAAATCGCCGAGATTAGCCCGTCGCGTAAGGCGAAGGAATAAACGCCATGCACGGAGCCGCCGACGTGCTGGATAAAGCCGGGCAGTCCGTTCACCGTCGTCATTTCGATGCCTGACGCTTCTTTCCGCTTCTCGTTGACGGAAACGAGGAATGTCGCGATAAGCTGCGGGTCGAGAATCGGCCGTTTGGCGGCGATGACTTTGCCGCCGCCGTCGGAGAGCAGCGCCGCATCGGTAGTGAAGACGCGCATCAAACGGCCGGCGTCGCCGGCGGACAGCGCAGCGACGAATTCGTCGACGAGCGCGCTGCTCCGTGCCGTCCGGGGTTGCTGCGCCTCTTCCCAGCCGGCAAGCTTCATGCGGGCGCGGCGAAGCAGCTGGCGGCAGTTGGCTTCGCTTTTGCCGACGATGCCTGCGATTTCGCCGTATTCGTAATCGAGCGCTTCGCGAAGCACGAATACGGACCGCTCGGCGGGCGTCAGTTTTTCCAGCAGCAGCAGAAAAGCGGTCGACAGGGTATCCTTCCGTTCGAGGCTTTGCTGCGGATCGGCTGCGCCGCTATCATCCACCCACGGCTCGGGCAGCCACGGGCCAATATAAGCGGTGCGCTCTTTTTTGAGTTTGCGCAAACGGTCGATGCAGCGGTTGGTTACGATTTTGCACAGGTAGGCACGAACGTTATCGATCGATTCGTTTGCGGACGCATCGAAGGCAAGGAACGCTTCGTGCACGATATCTTCGGCCTCGCTCATGCTGCCGAGCATCCGGTAAGCAAGCGAAAGCAAAAGCGGCTTATGGGTTGTATATAAATCTGACGCTTGGGCGTTCATGGCGATCATCGTCATTCCTCCGTTCCTGCGAAACGTGTTGTTTCTATTGTAGCATCCCCGCAGGGCCGTGCAACGGCCGTATATAGAACGAAGCAGGGAGCAGATTTGTGACAAATGCGGCCTATTTTTTTCGAGGGCATGCAGCCGTACTTCCGAAAAGTTACTATCATGTACATTTCACGCTATTAATATGCGGATATTTGTCGTTATTGACGCCCTTTCCCGAAAGCGGTCATTTCGCTCTGCATCCGATATGCCCTCGTCATATGACCGGCGGCTCACAGTCATGTGACTGCCGCACCGGTTTCCTGATTTCGGCATTAATCCCTCGTGACTCGATTGACTCGCTCATGACCGAGGTTGTGACAGGCGGCACTAACCGCATATGACCCGCAGACGGTAATCTTAAACACGTAAAAGCATGATATTGCGAACGGCTAAACACCGAGGGTTGCAGCAGGAAGAACAGATAAATAAGGGTGTTTGCGAGAAGAAAGGGGAAAAGAACGTGACTTGGTTTACGAAATGGGCATTTAAAAACAAAGCGTCCGTTATCCTGATGGTGCTGCTGGTTATGACGGTCGGCGTGATGAGCTACTTCAAGCTTCCGCTCGAATATTTACCGGAGGCGAATATGCCGCAAGTAACGGTAACGACGCTCGGACAAGGTCATGACGCAGGGTCGATGACGGCGAACGTGACCGAACCGATCGAGAAGGCCGTGCAGAACGTCAAGCATAAAACCGAGGTGTTCTCCACGACAGGCGACGGCTTCTCGCGTGTAGACATCAACTTCACTTCCGGCTCCGATATGAAGGCGGCCAAAGCGGAGGTACAGGAAGCGCTCGCCGATATTGCTTTTCCGGAGGGCGTCAACAAACCGATGATCCTTCAGCTGAATACGAGCATGATTCCGATTTCGCAAATTACGATTGCGTTTAAGGACGGCATTACAGAAACGAACATGGAGTATCTCGACAAAAAGATCGTGCCGGCGCTTGAAGGCGTAGAGGGCGTATCGTCGGTATCGATTTACGGCCGTGCCGCTTCGAACGTGAGCGTCACGCTCGACAAGGCCAAGATGACGGAGCTGAACCTTCCGCTGCATGCGGTAATGGGCGTTCTGCAAGGGCAGAACATGACGGCTGCGGTCGCAGGCAAGACGATCGACGGCAAAGCGAGCAACATTAAAGTAACGGGCAGCCTGAACGGCGTCGACGCATTGAAAAATCTCGCGGTCGTTCCGGGCGTCAAGCTGGGCGATATCGCAAAAATCGAATCGAAGCTGGATGCGGAGAACGTCACCCGCGTCAACGAGAAAGACGCCCTGATGGCCATCGTCATGAAGGAAGCCGGTAAAAATGCGGTTGCCGTAGGCGAAGGCGTTGCCAAAAAGATCGATGAGTTGAATAAAGAAAATGCGAATCTGGAAGCGAGCGTGTTCTGGGCATCCGCAGACCAAGTGAAAAATTCCGTGAACAGCATGATGAAAGAAGTAGGCATGGGGGCATTGTTCGCCACAATCGTCATTCTTCTTTTCCTGAGAAGCATCAGAACGACATTGATCACGATCGTATCGATTCCTTTGTCGCTCGGCTTGACGCTGTTCCTGCTTGACCAAACGGGTATTACTTTGAACATTTTAACGCTGGGTGGCGTAGCCGTTGCCGTAGGCCGGCTGGTTGACGACAGTATCGTCGTCATCGAGAATATATTCCGGAAAGCCCAGCAGGGCGAGGCGTTAAACCGCGAAATGATCACGCAATCCGTTAAAGAAGTGGGCGGCGCCATTACGTCTTCGACTTTGACGACGGTAGCCGTTTTCCTGCCGATGGGTCTTGTGCAAGGCTCGCTGCATGATTTCATGCTTCCTTTCGCCTTGACCGTTACGTATGCGCTGCTGTCTTCGCTGCTCGTAGCGTTGACCGTGGTGCCGCTTATGAGCAAAGGCTTGCTGCAGAAAGCGAGTATGCCGAAGCATAAAGAACCGAAACGTTATATGAACATGCTGCGTTTCAGCCTGAATCATAAGTGGGTGCCGATCACAATTGCGATCGTACTCACGGCCGGTGCAATCGGCACATACTTTGCGATGCCGAAAGGCACGATCAGCGCATCGGATTCCAGCATGGTGCAGATGTCGATCGAGTATCCCAGCGATACGCCGGTTGCCGAGGTTTTGAGCAACGGAACGAAGCTTGAGAAGACGTTAAAGGAACAGCCTGAAGTAAAAATGGTCATGATGATGTCCGGCAACAGCTCGGATGACGCCAAATGGGGCGAAGTCAAGTCGGCAACGAAGGTCGAATACTACGTGACGATGAAAGAGGGCGCGGATGCGCAGCATTTTATCGACGAAATGAAAAAAGAGAAAGAGAACTATAAAGGCGCGCAGTTTGAAATCGCAACGCAATCGATGACCGGCGGCGCCAGCTCGACCATCACGCTCGACCTGGTCGGCAGCAATGTCGACGAGCTCGTCAAATCGTCCGGTACGATTATCGATTCGCTCAAAGGGATCGACGGCGTAGATAAAATCATTGGAAATCAGCAAGAAACGAAGCCGATTTACAACATTGAAGTCGATCCGTCGCTGGCGAACGCCCAGCAGATCGCGGGCGAGCTGCAAATGCTTCTGAACCGGATGCCGATCGGAACGATCAAAGTAGAGGGCAAAGACACGCCTGTCATTCTTCAAGCGTTCGCTGACCCGGCTTCCGAGGATGCGCTGAAAAACATCCTGGTAACGACTGCGCAAGGGCCGACGGAGCTGTCCAAAGTCGCTAAAATCGTGAAAACGAACGAAGCGAGCAGCGTATTCCGGAAAGACGGCAATCAGTATTTGCGTATCAACGTGATAATCAATTCGGATAAGCTGAGTGCGGTATCCGCGGAAATCAACAAGCAAGTGGCTGCATTCAAGCTGCCTGACGGCGTGAAGCTGCAGCAAGGCGGCGCGAGCGAAGCGCAGCAAAAGGAATTTGCCGATATGGGCATGACGATGCTGGCTTCGATCGGAATCGTGTACCTGATCATGGTGCTGACGTTCAAAACGCTCCGCGCACCGCTTGCCATCCTGTTCTCGCTGCCGCTTGCGGCTGTCGGCGCCGTCCTTGGACTTGTCGTTTTCCGAGTGCAGGTCGATCCGTCCGCAATGATCGGGGCGCTCATGCTCATCGGCGTCGTCGTGACGAACGCGATCGTATTGCTGGAGCGGGTGAAGCACAACGAAGAGACGATGTCGATTCGTGACTCGCTTCTCGAAGCGGGCGCTACACGCCTTCGCCCGATCATCATGACGGCTGTCGCCACCGTATGCGCCATGCTGCCGCTTCTGTTCAAAAGCGGTGCGGACGGCAGCATCGTCTCCAAAAGCTTGGCGGTCGTCGTCATCGGCGGCTTGACCGTATCGACGCTGCTGACGCTGGTCGTCGTGCCTGTCGCCTACGAGCTGCTCCACTTCCGCAAGTCGCGCAAGCAGCGCCGCGAGCAGAAAGCTTCGCAGACGCTGGCTGCTTAATAGAAAGTACGCCGGCTTGCTAGTCGAATACAAGAACGCCGAAGACCATTAATGGTTTTCGGCGTTCTGTTTTGTTCACATCAAAGCGTATACCTGGCGGTTGTTCGGCTTAACCTTCCCGATACGTTAGTAGTATTTTGCTGTAGTCCGAAAGACGCCTTTTGCTGTTGTTCGAGTTTGCCCGCTTAGAACAAGTCGCCGAGGTCTTACTTGCGCTGCAGTCAGATTCCGCCTTCTTGGAGAGCCGATTTATCGGTATGCCTTGTCAAATAGCCGCTGTAAGCTGGCGTTTTCGTACTGCAGACGAGGAAAGGAAACAAGGTACGAGTTCAATTGGGCGAAATCGGATTGCAGCGTTTGCAGGCAACAATCGAAGAAGGCTGCGTGACTCCGAGGCGAACGTTCTGCCAACAATGTGCGGAGAGGCGGTGTATTCGTCTTAGCCTGTGGCCGAGCATCTCAAGCTGTCTAACAACATTTTTCGTACCGCTCCAAGCATTGTATGTTAGCACCTCACACCAGTCCTCGACAAATATCCGCAAAAATATTCACTTACGACAAATATTGACAAATTTCTGTATCATTATCCTCTATACTCAAAGGAATAGGTCCGAGGGTTCACGAATCCGAAGGCACTTGACAAAAAGGGGAGTTAGAAAAAATGCGCAAGCGAACGAGCAGATTATTTTTATGCCTGTTATCCATTCTGCTGGTCATGACGGGCGCTTTGCCGGCCGCGGCCGCAAGCCAGGCGTCAGTCGTTCGGGTTGACAAAAATCCCGGCGGGCAAGCAACCGCTTCGGTGAATAGCATTCTGGATGTGGCGGCGCCGGATTGGGAACGGCTCAGCGATGTGACCTATGCCGTTTATAACGGGAACGGGTCGCGGGTCGCGGGTCGGTATGTTTAGCGTCCCCAAAAACGAGCTTCAATCGACGGTCAAAGACTCCGTTTACACAATCGATTACAGCTTCCTCATCCCTGGATTGAATGACGGAGCTTACCGTATAAAAGCGACTTATCAAGGTGCGGCGGGCATGCTGGAACAGGAGCAATCCTTCAACCTTATTCCTTCGGCCAGGCCATCCATAATGGTGGAAAGAACGGCGAAAGACGGAATGGCTCCCGTGCATGCCGAAGACGGATTTATTCGATCGGACGATAAAGAAGTTGCGGTTGCCGTCAAGGATGCTTACGGGTTGCCCTACGCCAACCGGTATGTCGAAGTCGATTACGGTTTCGGCAATTGGGTTCAAACGGTAACCGATTCGGACGGGAAACTGGTCGTTTTCCGGAACGGCAAGCCTGCTTTGCTCAACGAGGGCGCTTCGTACGATTTTTCCATTTCGATAAGGGCAAAAGAATTGCTTGCTTCGGAAAATATGTTCGTGGAAGACCTCTTCGATCAACAATATCCGGACAGCTATCTGATCGAAACCCGTTTTTTGGATCGGAACGGTGCGTTTATATCGAATGTATCCCCCAACTGGAAATATATAACCGGAGTCCAGCGTTTCTTGAGCGGTAGCGTGTTTATTTTAGATAAATCCACTTCGATGCCGCAGGTGAGCGGTTCGATTCAAAGCGGTAACGATCAGTATTGGTTTTCGCTAGGCCCGCAAGATTTAAAGCCTCCTCAGCAGGGAAAAAAGAAAACCGTTATCGTGGACGGCAGAAATTTTTCAAAGGTTTCATTTCAGCACACTTGGAACGGACTACCGGTAAGGATCGATGAAGTTTCTCTTATTGACGATAGCTTGGATAGGCTTATCTATAGGGACTATTTCATCGGCAAATTATCGTTTCCAAATGACGGAAACGTTTATGTGGCCAATGGATCGGCCTATCAAATGACGACCGTAGGGACTCTTCAGTCGGGGGACAAGGTGATGTTCCGTGAGCTTCTGGCTCCGAACGGGAGTTCTGCGGTCGGCGGCTACAATGCGCAGTCGTCCGATTATACCGGAATTGCAGTAGAAGCGGAGTATACAGACAATGACAAAGCTAAAATTCGCGTCGGGTATATGAACGACAACTTGAACTATAACGAAACGATCATCGATTTGCAGCACGGCAAGAGGCTCTTCGTCAAGAAGAATGAAAAGCTGTATAAACTTAATGCCGCGGTCAATCGATACGGCGACGATGCCACCCTGGTCCGGGAGTTTGTGCCGTCGGCGGATACATACGAGTTTCGGGCAGGCGAGCTGGCCGATGTGGGGATACGTAAATACGACGACCACAGCTATTATTATACTTACTTAAATTTACCGGAACGGCAAAGCTATATGCTCGGTGAAACGGCAGCGGTTGTTTTAGATGCAAAAGATAGCGAGGGAACGCAAGTCGATTTCAGCAGAAAAATTTTTGCGGATGTGATGCAGGGCGATAAACAAATTGCAAAAAGCAGTGAAGTACCCCCTTCCGAGATTTACTCGCCTAACGGCGAGAGGCTAGTCTATGCATGGAGTTTTTCTCCTTTTGAGACGGGAACCTACACGGTAAAGTTTTATGCAAGTCCAATAAACGATCAGAGTCAGATTGAGGTTTTGGGTGAAGCTGCATTTGAGGTGCTCCCGAGAAAGGAACTGGATGTGGAACTGCTGGATGCGAACGGGCAACGGATCGATTTGCTTGCCGCCTCTTACATAACTAAAGAACAGATGAAAAAGATATCCATTACGGTTCGGGCTCATAAAACTGGGGAAATCGGGGAGGCCATTCCGAATGCCGCAATAACATATTTTGGTTCAGATACGACAGGTACAAATTATTCGTCTACGGTTACTACCGTTACTACCGTTACTGCCGATACTCCGGTGCCAGTTACGGATCAGAACGGCAACGTAATGATCCAACCGAGATTCATTGGTTCTGACATTAAAATACTAACCATTATTATCAATAAAGAAGGTTTTCTGCAGAAGACGATAAAATTACCGGTGATAGACCCAACAAAGGAAGCAGTCGTGAAAATTACCGGCCTGGACAGGCCTGAATCCGATCCGGAGTATGCGGGTGGAATGCCCTTTCGCAACAGTTCTGTCGCTGTGTCGTATCAATCGGCCGATGCTATCGGGCAATTGAATACTTGGATTGGCCAGGAGGCAATCAGCAATCCGATCATCGTACCTGCGCCATCTTTGGTCAAGATCGGCTTGTCCAAGGCTGCTCAAGCTTACTCGGAGACTTCTGCCGAAATGGGGTACTATGTTTCCGGCTCCCTCCGCACGGAGGCAGGCAAGAAATACGATGTCGTACTGGATGCGAGAATGGAGAATCAACAGGTTATTAAGGTGAATGTGCCGCAAACGTTCCAGAGAATCTCGCTCGTTCCCAAGGATGGACCCGGAATGGCACTGGGCGCAGGGGTGATCAGTTATAACCATCCGAACAAAAACTACTTCTATGTAACAAAGGGCAACTACGATATTTTGGCGGAAATCCCAGGTAAAGCTTATTTTGTTGAGAACGTTGAATTGACACAAAATAATATGAACTTGGAGATCGATACCGCATCCGAGAAGCAGGCGATTCTGCAAGGAGAATCCGATATTCGTAACTTAAGTGCGGATTATATAGCTGGCAATGGAACTCGTGTAAATGGTGGCTTTGCAAATAACGCTCTTTCCGTAACCCCAGGCAATATACTTGTCAGCTTCAATCGTACTAAAGGAGTGAGAGAGTACAGGTACGCCGTCAAGTTATCCAAACAGAATCTGCTGCCTGGTAAAGTAAAGCGAATAGGGGTGATAGAGCCTGCTAAATTAGATATCATAAGCGATATGCAATCGTTAAGGAAAAGGGATCAGCTCCAAATCGGTCTGTTGGACGAAGCGGGCGGCATGGTGACTAACGTTACAGAAAGCAGGCTAGTTGTCTACAACAGTTATATAACAACGCATTATAGCAGTTCTGTTGTTGATGCCACCCTGCGAATGACCGACAGTCAAGGCAAAGAAGTGTTTAAGTCGGTAACGTCAAATTACCCGCTTAACATGATGGTCCCGGATGATGACGGGACATATACAATAGAAGCGTCGCTTACTTTGGATGGCAAGCTGTATAGCATGAGTCGCAAGGTAACCTTCAAGACCTCGTCCTCCGGCGGAGATTCAGGCGGCAACCAAGGAGGCAACCAAGGAGGCAACCAAGGAGGCAACCAAGGAGGCAACCAAGGCGGCAACCAAGGCGGCAACCAAGGCGGCAACCAAGGTGGTAACCAAGGCGGGAATTCAGGCGGCAACCCAGGCGGAGCTGCGGGCGGCGGAAATGGTCAGCAGGGTATCGTTCCGAAAGAAGTGACCGCCGGAAATATAAAACTGAAAGATATTGGTGCGAATCCGGATACGTCGGAAGCGGACAAAGCCAAGCTGGCCAGGGAAACGCTCGCGCAGATCGCCGATGCGGTTAAAGGGGTAGAAGATAGTCAAGACGCCGAGAAAACGGTTCAGTCTGTCGCGGAAACCTTAAAGCATGCTTCCGGGCTAGCGGCGGGAATGAACGACGAAAAGCAGAAGGAACAAGTCGTGCAAGCTGTGAAAGATTTGCTGAACAGCACGTCGTACGCATTGGATAAAGTCGGAGACGGCGCAAAAGCGGTCGAGCTGACTCGATCGATTATCGAAGGGGCTGCCGGTCTTGTCGGAAATGGAAAAAGGGACTCTCTGTCCTTGGCGGCCGAACAACTGAAGAACGGCCTGCTGGATATGGGCAGAAGAGCGGTTGAGAAAGCAGCGGCTGTCACGCTGGAAAACAAGGACGTGAAGGTGGAAGGAAATGCAGCTCGAACAGCGTTGAATGCAAATCAGATAACTAGTCAGCTTGAACAGGCCAAGCAATCGCTTGCTTCGATTTCCGGAGCTTTGAAGGCTGCCATCGGTGATCATGCGGCGATCCGTCCGGTATTTTCGATTGTCTTCCCGCAGACGAACGGGACTATATCCAAGCTGGCGGCGGACTTGCCTTCGGATTTGATTACAGCGGCCCAAGAAAGCGGCATGACTGGTTTGAACGTGCAAATGGGCAATACAGGTTTTACGGTGGATTCGGATACGTTCGGCGTGCTGCGGAGCGGTCAATCTATTACACTCGCAGCCGAAATGGTTAGGCAAGCGGCGATTCCCGATCCTTTGAACGCCGAGAAGCTTGCCGACATTCCGGTCATGGAATTTAGCG
The DNA here is from genome assembly GCF_003285015.1 of Paenibacillus contaminans. Lineage (GTDB taxonomy): Bacteria > Bacillota > Bacilli > Paenibacillales > NBRC-103111 > Paenibacillus_V > Paenibacillus_V contaminans. The sequence continues at coordinate 290,799 of NZ_QMFB01000009.1, forward strand.
CTGCGATCGACGGTAAGAAGGTCGAGAAATTCAACCGTCCTATGATGATTTCATTCGACGTGTCCGCTGTCGATACGAGCAAATATTCCGAAGAGGACTTGGCAAGCTTGACTGTTTATATGCTTAACGAGAAAACGCTTAAGTGGGAAGCTGTCGGCGGCCGATATGATCTGGTAACGAAGACGATCCGGACTCTTCGCAGTCATTTCAGCAAGTACACGGTGATGAAATCGCAGTTCTCTTACAATGACACGAAAAGTCACTGGGCCCGCAAAGAAGTCACCGAATTGCTTGCCAAAGGAATTCTGGACGAAGGCTCCTCGTTCGAGCCGGACCGAGAAGTGACTCGCGAACAGTTCGCGGCATGGATCGTGCGCGCTTACGGTCTGGATGGTGCTGGCCTGCCGATGCCGTTTGAAGATGTGGAGCCGTCCAATCCTTACTTCGATGAGATCTCAACGGCATTTGCGGAAGGCATTATCAACGGTAAGAGTGATTCCCGATTCGATCCGAAATCGACGATTACAAGGCAAGAGATCGCAGTCATGCTCAGCCGGGCATTGTTGAAGTATGCGAATATTCAACCTGCTAAAGAATACTCCGGGTTAAATACCGCTTTCACGGATAGCAACCTAATTGCGGATTGGGCGGTGGAAGGTGTCGCTGCCTTAAAGCAACTTAAGCTAGTGGACGGTTACGAAGACGGTTCGTTTAAGCCTGAAGGATTTACGAGTAAAGCGGAAGCCGCGGTGCTTGTCTATCGGATTTATATGAAATAGGCAATGGCTCGCCAGTCTTGCGCGATTCCGGACTGGAGTTCGAATGTCGATCCGCAACCGTCGAGCATACCGTTGCGTATTACCGGGTATATGCTTTGCAGAAGGAGGTGAGGGCGAATGGAGCTGTCGATCGACGTTGTGCTGTTTCTCGTTTGCGCGCTGTCGTGCTGTGCCTGGATAGCGGGGCCTAAGGCAGTTCGCATCTGGGGCGCCGCCTTGCAGGTTACGAGCCTGCTGCCGCTTCGCGCGGATTGGAGAGCGGCTCGGCCGCGTTTGCCGATCCGGATGCTGAGGGCAAGGCGCAAGCTTCCGCGGGCGTTCAGGGAAACGGCCGGAGGGGATGAACCGGCTTCCGGGATGGGGAAATTCCGTTACGAATACCCATCTATAATCCCGGGAGGAATGTCTCATGGTATCCTTATTGGAGCCCGTGCTGCGGCCGATCGCAGCCGTACTGCATTCGCTGCTCACGTTTTTGTTTCAAGTATCGCATGATTGGGGAGTAGCCCTTATCGCGTTGACATTGCTTGTCAGGCTGGCACTTGGCGCGTTAAATCTGCGGACGGCCCGCCAATACGCGCGCCAGCATAAGATTAAGCCCGAATTGATGAAGCTGAGGGAGAAGCATCAGGACAATCCGCAAACGCTTATGCAGGAAACCTTCAAGCTATATCGGCATAACGGCGTAAACCCGCTTGCCCCATTCGGCACTGCGCTGCTGCAAATGCCGGTGTTTATGGGCATGTACAGCATGTTCGCCGCCCACGGAAGCTCGATGACGTCTGTGCTGATTCCTTGGGTAAGTACATTCGCTCTTGCGGATCCGCTGCATTTGATCCCCGCTTTGGTCGGCGTATTGACGTTCCTTGTCAGCTTCATCCCTCTGCTCGGGGAATCCGAGATGCCGGCGGCGCCATTCGCTCAAAGACTGCTGCTTGCCGCCGTCGTTTCGATTGTTTTTACCGGGGTGATGTGGCGGGCGCCGGTAGCGTTAGGCCTGTACTCGATGTCCGGATCGCTGTTCGCTTTGCTGGAGCGGGTGTTTTACCGGCTGAAGCCGGGGCGCAAGCTGCTGCAAAAGCCGCTGCCAATCAAGCAAACGGCTTAAGAAGAGTCATCGAATAAGATAGAAACGACAAAAAACCGGAAGCCCGATGACAAGCGAGCTTCCGGTTTTTTTGGCAGAATAGGGCTCGCCTGGCAGAGATGCTGCCACTGAGGCTCCTCGATATGCTGCAGTCCGAAATAGCCCGCCTGGAGCAAGGAATCGAGGTTCGTCTACCTCAGGAGTCCGATTTTGCCGGCTTGGGGAACGGGTTCACCGGTGTGCCGAGCAAAATACCCGCTGTAAGTAGGCGTTTTCGGACTCCAGGCATGGCAAGGAAGACGTGCTCGATTCCAAATGGGCAAAGTCGGACTCCAGCGGATGTAAGCGACGAGCGATGAGGGGTAAGCAGGGAGGAATTCGGTTGGCGGACCGGTAAATGTCAAAGACGTAACAGAAAGCACCCAAGGCGAACAAGAGGTAAGGGGTATGGGGGCGGGCCAGCAAAAAGGAGCTACGCTACGGGCGTCTTTGAAATCGTGTTTCTACCTCGAATTACGTTCAAAGAAACACGATTTCAGCGGTTGAAGCCTATCCCCACTACCTCGCCAACGGACAAACCTACATCGAACACCAAAGCCGCCGCAAGGCGGTCTTCTCGTCATGGAAAAAATATGTTACGTATTAGAGCATGCCTTCATCCTGCGCTTTTTTCGTCGCTTGAATGCGGTCGCGCACGTCGAGCTTGGAATAGATGCTGCTGATGTAATTTTTAACGGTGCCTTCCGACAAAAAGAGCTTCTCGGATATTTCCCGGTTGTTCAGGCCGTCGGCGATGCAGCCGAGCACCTGGAGCTCCCGCTCGCTTAAGCCGTAAGCGGCGGATCTGGCTTGCTCCGCTTCCAGACGGGAAGTTCCGCTTTCGTTTGCGGCCGGAGCGCCGGAACCGTTGCTTTGCAGCTGGTTCACCATCATTTTGGCGATATCTTGGGGAATGAGCGTTCCGCCTTGATGCACCCACTTGATGCCCGAAGCGAGATCCTTGGGATGAATCGCCTTCAGCAGATAACCTTCCGCTCCTGCGCCGAGCGCTTCGACGACGTAATTGATTTCCTGGAACGTCGTCAGGATGATCAGCCTGATGTTCGGCCAGCGCGTCTTGATTTGGCGTGTCGCTTCGACGCCGTCCATTTCCGGCATATGAATATCCATCAGCACGACGTTCGGGCTGTGCTGCTCGCAAAGCTCGATCGCCACGCGGCCGTTCTCGGCCATGCCGACTACCTCGATATCGGGGTCCATGTCGAGCACGATGTGCAAGCTTTCGCGTATGAGGTCCTGATCGTCTACTAGCAGAAGCTTGATCGGTTTCATAAACATCCTCCTTCGGGAACTGGCTCGTTGAGATTGCTGTTAAGGCTTCGGCTTTTGACGAAGCGGGATTTTACAGGTGATCGTCGTTCCGAAGCCTCTGGCCGAAGAAGCCTGCAAGGTACCGTTCAGCGCGGAAATACGCTCACGCATCGCCTTCAGTCCAAAGCCTTCACGCAGCTTTTCGGTGCCGAAGCCGTTGTCTTCGATCCGCAGCAGGACGGAATCGGGCGCGAAATCGATCCAGACGTCGACGATCCCAGCCTCGCCGTGGCGTTTGGCATTCGTCAGCGACTCCTGCAAGCAGCGTACCAGCGTCAGGTGCATCTGCTTCGGAAGGGCGATTTCGTCTCCGCTTACTTTAATTTTGACCTGCGTTCCGGTGTGCGTGGAAAATTCGCCGGCCAGCTGGCTAAGCTGCAGGGAAAGCGTTTCGGGTTCGTCCACGGGCGCGATCTGGTGAATGCTCCGCCGGACTTCGTCCAAGCCTTTGCGCGTCAGGCCGCGCAGCACCTCCAGCTTCTCCTTGGCCTTCTCGGGGGCCGAGTCCATTAGATAGGAGACGGCGTCCATTCCCATAATAACCGAAGTGAACGTATGACCGACCGTATCGTGCAGCTCGCGCGCCAGCCGGTTCCGTTCCTCCAGCAGCGTCAGCTTCTCCACCTGGGACGAATACTGCTCGAGCGCGCGGTTTTGTTCGCGGATCAGATGGTACTGCTTCAGGTTTTCCTCGTACAGCCGCTTCCTGCGGAGATGGTCGTGCATAATGCGGTTTACCGCCATCCCGACAGCCAGAATAACGGCATTATTGAATACGGAGCCTATAAATTCATAAGTAGGGTGTTCAAACGTCACGAAAAATACGTCTAGTACAGGCGGTCCGATCACGACGATCGGAGCGACCCACCAGATGGTCGACCGGTGTGCCAAATACCCTAAGATCATGCAGGACAAAGTCAGAACCGGCACCGATTGATGCGTGGTTATGGTTGCCCATACCTGAAAAGCTCCATTGGTTACAAGGATCGCTACCGGAAACAGAAAATAATGGACATATCCCGGGCGCCAAAAAATGAGCGGTATGAAATAACCGCATACTGTGCCGATGATGGCCATGGTTCGATGATTGATAACCAAGGATTCCTGTTGAAAAATGATGGAGAACATGCTGAGTAGAAACCCGGTTGAGAAAATCGTGAAAAACACCCAGTCCTGCCAGTTCCATTTGCGTCGATCGATCAAGGTTTTCACCAACGTTTTTTCTTGAAATGAAAAGAAGTTTTGCAGAAGGCTCGGCTCCATAAAATGCCGGCACATCTATACCTTCTCCCATTGTACATAAAAATAAGTACGGCACATAGTGATTCCAGTCATATTAGGGATATGACCGCGAACATGACCGCCGGCATGACGTTCGGCACTGCTTGAAGGTGACGGATCGCGGTTATACTTGTAAGGCGAGGAATAACGGCTGCGTTCTCGGTTCCGTCTTGGAAGGAAGAGCGGTCTAAGCTTGTAAAGCAAGGAACAGCGGTTGAACGCTAAACCGTCAGTTCATCGATGGAGGGGAAACAATGAGTACACCGATCGTCCAAATCCGCAACGTCTCCAAACGGATCGGACAAAAAACGATTATCGACCGGCTTACCTTCGATGTGCCGAAAGGCGAGGTTTTCGGTTTTCTAGGCCCGAACGGAGCGGGGAAAACGACAACGATTCGTATGATGGTAGGTCTGATGAGCATTTCCGAAGGCGAAGTCATCATTTGCGGACATAGCATAACCAAACATTTCGAGCAGGCGATCAAGCATGTAGGGGCGATTGTCGAAAACCCGGAAATGTATAAATATTTGACCGGCTATCAAAATCTGGTTCATTTCGCGAGAATGGTGCCGGGCGTGACGAAGCAGCGTATTGACGAGGTGATCAAGCTTGTCGGGCTCGAGAACAGAATCCGGGATAAAGTAAAAACGTACTCGCTGGGGATGAGGCAGCGTCTCGGCGTAGCACAAGCGATTTTGCACAAGCCGTCGCTGCTTATTTTGGACGAACCGACGAACGGTCTCGATCCTGCGGGAATTCGCGAGCTTCGCGATTACTTGCGCCGTTTGGCGCGCGATGAAGGCATATCGATCGTCGTATCGAGCCATTTGCTTTCCGAGATGGAGCTCATGTGCGACCGCGTGGCGATCATTCAGAACGGCAAGCTGGTCGACGTGCGGCTGATCAAGGAGTTCGTGGAGGAAGGCGGGAAGCTGTCGGTGCAATTCGAGGTCGACAATCCTTCCAAAGCGCAGGATGTCATCGCAGCCGCACTCGCGGGAGCGAACGTGCAGACGGCGAGCGGCTCGATCGAAGCGGAGCTGGAGCGCGAGCAGATCGCGGAGATGAACGCGAAGCTGGTACAGGCGGGCGTCAAAGTGTTCGGCATCAAGGCCGCGACCAAATCGCTGGAAGACAAATTCCTGGAGATGACGGGGAGTGAGCAGATTGTTTAACCTGGTTCAGAACGAAAATATGAAAATATACCGCCGCATCCGCACCTGGATATTGATCGCCTTAATCGTGGCGATTACCGCGGGAGCATCGATCATCGTTTATAAAGTGAAGGATATCGTTTCCGGCGACAGTTGGAGAGCCGATGTCCAGAGGCAGATCGAGCAGGATAAACAGCTGGCAGCGGACAAATCGATGCCTCAAGCCGCGCGAGATCAGTTCGAATCGAACGTGAAGGTTGGGGAATACCGGCTGCAGCATGATATACCGCCTGCGGACAATAATGTTTGGAACGGCGTTAACGATATGAGTATACTCATTATGCTCGTTACTATTTTCACGATTATCGTGGCAGCCGATATCGTAGCAGGCGAATTCGGCGGAGGCACGATCAAGCTGCTGCTGATCCGTCCCGCAAGCCGTTCGAAAATACTGCTGTCCAAATATATTGCGACACTGTTGTTTTCACTGGCGCTGCTGGTGACGCTGTTCGTCTCGGCGTTTATCGTCAACGGCATCCTGTACGGCTTTACGGGCGTCGACCTGCCGTATGTATATGCCAGCAAAGACGGCGTCGTCCATGAAGGAAGCATGCTCGCGCATACGCTGGGCATTTACGGCTTAAGCTGCATACAACTGCTTATGGTCGTAACGCTGGCTTTCATGATCTCCACCGTATTCCGCAGCAGCTCGCTTGCGATCGGCCTTTCGATGCTTCTGCTGCTCGTCGGTTCCTCTATCAACATTCTGGTAAACAAGTACAGCTGGATGAAATATTGGCTGTTCATGAATACGGATCTGACGCCTTATTTGAATGGCATGCCGCCGGCGGAAGGTATGACGATGACGTTCTCGATCATCGTGCTCGCGGTATACTTTATCGTTTTCAATGCGCTGTCCTGGACGATTTTCAACAAGCGCGACGTGGCCGCTTAACGCGAGACGCATAGAGCTGAAATGGAAGGGGGGCCCTTTAGGGGGCCCTCTTTTTGAATTTCTCAAGCAAAGAATATCGCGGAAACGGTTCTAAATCCTCGGCAAATGCCTGCGTCAAAGAAGCGGTAGGCGTTTATCTTTGTTCCTTATTCAAGGTATATCTTTTATTGGCCGCCGTTTTTGGGTAAACTTGGATCAGACAGCTAGGTTTTGTTCGTCATAGGGGGGATCGGGTTGTTTTGGCTTGCACTTATTTGCGTGTTATTCATTTTTCAAATATTAACGATCTTGCTGTCGGAGTTTCGAAGCCCTTCCAAAGCCGTCGCGTGGTTGTCGATTTTGTTTATTTTTCCGGTCATCGGATTCCTCATGTATTATTTCTTGGCGAAGGGGTATACGCAGCGCCGGAAGGTACGACGGAAGAACGGCAAAATCATGAAGGAAATACGGCGCGACCTGCTGCGGCAAACGACGCGGATCAAACAGTCCGAAGGAAGCGCGGCTCCGAGCATTCTCGATAATCACAGGCTGTTCGGCCTGCTGCGGAATTTGCCGGGTTCTCCGGTCACCAAATATAACGAGACGAAGGTGCTGACGAACGCGGAAGCGACCTATAAGGCGATGCTGGAGGCGATGGAGCAGGCGGAGGATCATATTCATCTCGAGGTGTATACGATCCGGGACGACGCCATCGGACGCAAGTTCCAAAATTTGATGATCCGCAAAGCCGGCGAAGGCGTCAAGGTTCGGCTTCTGTATGACGGCGTCGGCAGCTACGAGCTTCCGGATTCCTATGTGCGTAAGCTGCGGGAAGCGGGCGTGGAAACGGGCTGCTTCCTTCCGCCTTTCATCGCGTTGTTCGATAAGCGGCTCAACTACCGGAATCACCGCAAGACGATGGTCGTCGACGGAGCGATCGGCTTTCTCGGCGGCTTGAATATCGGAGACGAATATTTGGGGGGCAACAAGAAGCTCGGGTTTTGGCGGGATACGCATTTGATGCTGCGGGGGGACTCCGTCTTTTATTTGCAGAATACGTTTCTGACGGACTGGAGCTTCGTAACGGGGAAAAATTTGAGCGATCCGCGGTTTTATCCGGAGCATGATTGCGATAGCCAAGAGCTGGTCCAAATCGTGACAAGCGGGCCGGACGAGCATTGGGATTCCATTTTGGAGGTTTATTTTGCGTCCATCTCCACAGCCAAAAACCGCGTTTATATCGCGACGCCGTATTTTATTCCGGATCCGAGCATCATGATGGCGCTCAAAACGGCTGCGATCAGCGGCGTAGACGTGAGAATCATACTGCCGGGAGTGCCCGATACGCGAATCGTCCATCTGGCTTCGCTTTCGTATTTGGAAGAGCTGATGCAGGCGGGCGTGCGCTTTTACCAGTATCAAAGGGGATTTATTCACGCCAAGGTGCTGATCGCCGATCATACGCTTGCCACCGTCGGCACGGCGAACCTGGATATGCGAAGCTTCTACAGCAATTTCGAGCTGAATGCGGTTATGTTCAACAAAAGTGTCATCAATAGACTGGAGCGCGATTTTGTGCAGGATTTGAAGGATAGCAAGGAACTGACGCTGGCCAATTTTGAGAAGAGATCCCGGCTGCAGAGGGGCAAAGAGGTCGTCGCGAGGCTGCTGTCGCCGCTGTTCTGATCTGCGCTCGCGATAAAAGAGCGACGAAAACCCGTAACATTGCGGTAAAGGCGAGTTTGGCCTAACCGGTATGCTGCGGGTTTTTTGGTGCTGCCTGCATACTATCGTTCCGCGGTAGTTCCGGCGAATCTGTATGAAAAATCGCATACAATTGCTCGTTCCGCTGTAGTTCCGACGAATCTGTATGAAAAATCGCATACAAAGATCATTCCGCGGCAGCTCCGGCGAATCTGTATGAAAAATCGCATACAATTGCTCGTTCTGCGGTAGTTCCGGCGAATCTGTGTGAAGAATCGCATACAAATGATTGTTCTGCGGTAGTTCCGACGAATCTGTATGAAATATCGCATACAATTGATCGTTCAACGATAATTCGGGCGAAATATATGAAAAACCGCATACAATTGCTCGTTCCGCTGTAGTTCCGGCGAATCTGTATGAAAAATCACATACAAATGATCGTTCAACGGTAGCGGGAGCACAGCCGCAGTTTAGATAGTTCGGCGAAGATGGCATAGAGCGCGTGCCGGGGCTGCTTGCCCGATCTTCGCTCGGTAGTCGGGAAGCTTGCACACGTCCTAAACAGCGACATAGGAGCCGCAGCTATAGCTTCGGCAGCGCCGCGAGAATGGCGTCGAGCGATTGCGGCGCGACTTGCTCGATCAGGTCGCCTTTCTCGCGGAGCCGGTCCTCGATCGTCAATAAATTGAAATCGCGCAGATCGCAGCCGCGCTCGACTTCCTCCCAGGTGAGCGGCGTCGATACCGTGGCGTATTTTTTGCCCCTTGGCGTGTAGGGGGCGGCCAGCGTTTTGCCGTACCAATGCTGCAGGTAGTCGACATAGATCAGGTCGCCGCGGTTCTTGGTAAGCCGCTCCAATGTAAAAAGCTTCGGATGCTTCTGCGCGAGATATTGTCCGATGAACAAGCCGATGGAGCGAAGCTGCTCGAACGTATACCCCCGTTTGATCGGAACGAAAATTTGCACGCCCGATGCGCCGGATGTTTTCGGAACCGCTTGAATGCCGAGGGAGTCCAGCACTTCGCCGATCAGATGGATAGCCTGCATGATGCGCGGCTCTTCCTCCAGCGACGGATCGATGTCGAGCACCCACTCCGCAGGCTCCGCCTCGCCTACATAGTGGAAGGACGGATGGAACTCAAGGCAGGCAAGATTGCCGAGCCAAATAAGCGTAGGAACCGAATCGAGTACGACGTAGTTGATCTTTTCCAGCATCGCGGTATTGACGTATGGGGGCAGCGGCTCCGGCGCATTTTTCTGATAAAACGATTTGTCCCCGTACCCGTGAGGGAAGCGGATCGTCGTCAAGTACCGGTTGCGGGTGTAGCGCAGCAAATAGGGCGCGAGCGCGAGCAGCTTCTGAAGGTACATGACCTTCGTGATGCCCTGCTCCGGCCAAAACGGCTTATCCGGGTTCGTAATCGTGATTTCGTGCCCCTCGATAAATACGACGCCTTTGGTGCTTTTAAATTTGACGGCCACCGCGTATCACGCTCCGTTTATCCGTATTATTAGCTGTTGAAGGAGACGATTTTCGGGTGGCGCAGCAGCCCGGCATCGGTAATCTCAAGCCCGGTAGCTTTGCAGGAGAGCGGCTTGGGCAGCCACAGCACCCGTTCGCCCTTCAAGTCGGAGGGGAGCTGGGCGAACGGCGAGCTCCCTTGTCCGCTTTCCGCGAAGGCAAGAAGAAGGGCTTTCATTTCCTCGGTGAGCCCGAGCGAGATGCGGCCGAAGTAGGCGCCGTTCCGCACCATCACAAGACTGGCGACCCGGCCGCTGCGATACGTCAGGCCGACGATATCGACATCGAGAAGAAGAGCGGTCTTCTTCTTGAACCAATCGCGGTGCTTTTTGCCCTCGCGGTATGGACTAGACAGCCGTTTGGTGACGATTCCTTCCCATTCGTTCGCTTCGACCCACTGCCATAGTGATCGTCCGTCGCTGTACAGCTCGGTCGTCATGAGCCGCTCGCCGGGCTCCGGAAACAGCCGCTGCAGCCGTTCGTGCCGTTCGGCAAAAGGGAGGTGCCGCAAGTCGTCCGTTCCGTCATGCAGCACGTCGAACATCACGTAAGCGGCCGGATCGCGGCCGATTGATTGCGAAACGGCTCCCCTGTTGCGGAGCCGTTCTCTCTGCAGCACCAGTTGGAAGACGGGACGCTTCCTAACCGGGTCGAATACGATCGCTTCGCCGTCGAGCAGGAGCTTTCCCTTCAGCTTCGCAAGTGCGGCGACGAGCTCGGGATACGTGTCGTTCTTGAGCAGCATGGCGCGCGAGTACAGCTTGACGTCGCCATTGTTGACGACGGCAAGCAGGCGGACGCCGTCCCATTTGAGCTGGTAGCCCCATTCCGTCCCTTCCGGAATTCGATCCTCCGATATCGGCTGCATCGGTGCCCCTGGCAGCTTCATGTTACGAACCGACCGTTTCCTGCAAATCGGATTTGCCTTTGCCCTTCTTGGCCTTCGGAGCGGTAACCGGCGCTTCGCTGCCGTCCGGCTTCTCGTCCTTCGCTTTGGAGGCTTTGGACGATTTGGCCTTCGGCGCTGCTTTGGCGGCTTCCGTCGGAACGACGCCGCCCGGCTTGACGGCATCGAGGCTCGCCTGCAGCGCAGCCATCAGATCGATGACGTTCGTCCGCTGCTGCTGCGGCGCCGCTTGTATTTCCTGACCGGAAACTTTGCGGTCAATCGCTTCAAGCAGGGCGCTTCGGTATTCGTCCGTATATTTTTCGGGCTCGAACGGAACGGATAGCTGTTCGATCAGCATTTTGGCCATCGTCAGCTCTTTCTCGTTCACCTTCGGCACCTCCGGTAAATTGGGCACTTGCGCGACAGGGCGAATTTCGTCCGGATAAAAGATCGTCTCCATAACGATGCAGCGATCGACGATCCGTATGGCTGCGAGGCTGCTTTTGGAGCGGATGGAGACGGTGGCCAGCCCGATTTTACCCGTCTGGTGGAGCGCTTCGTGAAGCAGGCTGTACGCGCCTGCACCGGTATCGCCGGGGGCTAGGTAGTAGGTTTTCTGGAAATAGATCGGATCGATTTCCTCCAGGTCGACGAAGTCCAAAATTTTAATTTCTTTAGTAGCTTCGCCCGCTAAGCTCTCCAGCTCGTCCTTATCGAACAGCACAAAACGGCCTGGCTCGTACTCGTAGCCTTTCGTAATTTCTTCCCATTCCACCTCGGTTTCGCAGGTCGAGCATTTGCGCACATACGAGAGCGGCGTCGTGCATGGCTTGTGGATCATCCGCATCGCAATATCTTTTTCTTCGGTTGCGGCGAACATTTTGACCGGGACGTGAACGAGGCCGAAGCTGATCGCGCCTTTCCATACGGTATGCATCGTGCGTGTACCTCCTTAAAATGATTTCCGATAACAATAGCGACTTAACGTTTCGATTGCAGTCCGCCGTCCGTCAGCTGTGAAGGAGGCGAATCTCTTAACAAAAGCGATTTTCAAAAAAAACTAGCTTCCATCACTAGTTTCTCCAACATCCGGCGCTTTTAGTAATGTATCTGGCGGAAAGAAGGGGTTTTTGTACAAGCCTGAGTTTTTTTCGGCCGGGGAAGCGAATCGTATCCTATATAAGCGTATGCCGATCGTGAATGGATATGCGGAACGCCGGGAATGTTAGGGAAAGGCGAATGCCGGAAAACCATTTCCCGCTGTGCGCAACTACATCATAAAGGAGGTGTACCCATGACGGACAAAGAGCCGACGAAAAACAATTCGCTGGACGATTCCATTTACGAAGGCAGGGACGCCAACTTTATGGATATCGACCGTATGGTCAACGAGGGGCTTGGCGGCGGACAAGTCACGCTTGGAAACGGGCTGATCGACGATTCGACGACGGATACGATGGACGGCCGCGAATCGGACGTCGATTAATTTGCATAAGAGCGTTAGCAACGCAAAAAAAGCGATATGATTTTGCTTAGGAGGATATCGAACATGGATGTAAACCGGGCGACGGAAATATTGACCGGAAAACAAGAGATTACCGTTAGCCACAACGGGAAAAAAGTGTGGATCGACAGCGTCGACGCCACGAAGCAAATGGCGCGCGTGCACGATACGAACAACGCTGCCGATATGCGAACCGTGCATGTCGAAGAGCTGCAGGAAGATTAGATCATATAGAGGAAGCCCGGGCATTTACTGCCGGGCTTTTTTCAATTTATGAGAAAAGAGGAGCACCGATTTCCGGGGATAAACGCGGCTCCTTCGAAAGCACCCTGATTTTTTTGTACAGAAACGTCGTTTTGAGAAGCCGCACATTTGTTGCGGCTGTTCCCGGAGACCGCTATAATAGGGACAATAAGAAAGCGGAGGACGCAAATGGATGAGTTTGGCTTGATCCGTTCGCTTACGCACGGAAGACAGTCTAGGGAGCTCCTATCGAAGAACGGCGTCGTCGTCGGCATCGGCGACGATTCGGCCGTTACGGCGCCGAGTCCCGGACAACATACGGTGATGTCCTGCGATACGATGGTGCAGGACGTCCATTTCAAAACAATTACGATGAACAGCGCCGACGTCGGCTTCAAAGCAATGGCGGCGGCCGTGAGCGATATCGCCGCCATGGGCGCTGCGCCGCGCCATGCGCTCGTGTCGATAAGCATCCCGAAGCGGCTGCCTGTGACGGCGGTAAATGAGCTTTACGAAGGCTTGTACGCCTGCGCCGATGCATTCGGCGTGGCCGTTATCGGCGGCGATACGACATCAAGCCCGGAAAGCTTGGTCATATCGGTAACCGCCGTAGGGGAAGCGGAGCCCGGGCGCGCGCTGATGCGTTCGGCTGCGCGTCCCGGCGACATCGTTTTCGTCACCGGCTGGCCAGGCTGCTCGGCGGCCGGCCTTGATTACTTACTTGGGCGCGCCGTCGCGTCCGATCCGGACGAGACGTTCGCGCAGCCGCTCGAAACGCTCGTGCGCGCGCATCGCCGACCGCTGCCCCGCGTAGAAGCGGGACGCATTCTGCTTTTGTCGGGGCGGTGCCATGCGCTGAACGATGTCAGCGATGGCGTCGCCAGCGAAGCGTGGGAGATCGCCGAAGCGTCGGCATGCGGTATTTGGCTGGATGAAGCGTCTCTGCCCGTACATCCGGATATGACGGCTTATGCCGCCGAAACGCGGCGAAATCCGCTGGACTGGCTGCTGTTCGGGGGCGAGGATTACGAGCTGATCGGCACGATGCCGCGGATGTACGCGGAGCAGGTTGGCGGCGCCGTACAGGCGACAGGGCTGCCTTTTACCGTTATCGGCGAGGTGACGGACTCGTTCGCCGGCGTTCGAATGCGCAGCAGCGACGGGCGGACGGAGACGCTCGATAAGAAAGGATACAACCATTTTGCATGAGTTTGGGGTGGGAAGATGGCGGTGGAGATGAGGTTTGACTATCAGGCGAATTCCTTGGAGGAGACCAAGCTGCTGGCTGCCGCTCTGGCGGCGCGCTTGGAGGCGGGCACGGTAGTGGCGCTTGACGGCGATCTTGGCGCGGGCAAAACGACGTTCTCCCAGGCAATCGCCGCAGCGATGGGCGTCCCCGGCGTCGTGAACAGCCCTACGTTTACGATTATTAAAGAATACGAGGGACGATCGCTCCCGCTTTATCATATGGATGTGTACCGGTTGTCGTTGTTAGAAGCGGACGAGCTCGGGCTCGACGATTATTTTTACGGCGACGGGGTTACGCTTGTGGAATGGGCCAGTTTGATCGAGCCCATGCTTCCCGAAGAGCGGATTGCTATATACATCGAGACGGACGGGCCGGCCGAGCGGACGTTCCGGTTGACGGCGTACGGGCGCAAATATGCGGATTGGTGCGCCGGACTGAAGGAGAACGGACTATGACGATAACCGATCAACAAAGGAACGGCGAACCGGCGAGAGCGGAGGGACGAATGCTCGCGATCGATACGTCGACCGCAACGATGACTGTAGCGCTGTTTGAAGGCTCGACCATGCTTGGCGAACGCCATAACATGTCGGAACGGAATCATTCGTTATACCTGATGCCGACCATACAGGAGCTGCTGAGCGAAAACGGCCTGCTTCCTGCCGATTTGGACGGGCTAGCGGTTGGCGTCGGTCCGGGCTCGTACACCGGAGTGCGAATCGGGGTGACGGTGGCCAAGACGATGGCTTGGACGCTGCAAAAGCCAGTTTACGGCGTTTCCAGCCTAGAAGCGCTTGCCTATGGAGCGGCCCGGGAGCTGTTTCGAGCGGATGGGCATGAAGCCCCGGCTGAAGCAATGGCGATTGGTGCCGGTAAGGAAGCCGGCGAATTAACGCCGTTAACCGTTAACGCAAACAAGGATTCGTTGCGTACATGGTTCGTGCCGCTCATGGATGCTCGCCGGGGACAAGTGTATACCGGTTTATTTGAACGGAATGAACGGAGATATACATCAGATGTGAATCACGAGGCGGAAAGCGATGCCTTCTCTTGGACGCGAATGCGGTCGGACGGCATCCAACTGATGGAGCCGTGGGCGGCCGTTTTGCAGGAGATGGCGGAGGGGAGCGGGCAGGTGCCTGCCCGCATCGTGTTTATAGGGGATGTCGAACCGTTTCGCGCGATAATCGGCAGACTGGCCGAGTCGTGGAGCGGAGACGTCGCATCGCAGCCCTTTGCCATGAAGGCTTCCGCTGTCGGAAGATTGGCTTTCCCGCTGCTTGCGGAAGGGGCTCCGTCGGATGCGCACGGGCTGCTGCCCAACTACACACAGCTTACGGAAGCGGAAAATAATCTGTTAGGGCGTGTCTGAATACTCCGAGGGGAGCAGATTTTGCCGAATTTTCGTTCCATGCAAGGCGCGTTTGTGAAGGCGTACGGGGGGTACGTCAAGCAAACGGAACGAAGCAGGGGGCGAAAAGGCGGTGAAAGATGACCCTGAGTGGGTGTTCGGTCACGCCCAAGCCCGCAGCAAATAAGAACCGNGGTCACGCCCAAGCCCGCAGCAAATAAGAACCGGACAACGGACCGGGAAGGGGAAACATGGCCATGGAAGGACAGCTCGATTTCCATCCGCAGCAGTCATTGGAATTCCGGAGCATGCAGCTCGACGATATCGAAACGATTTGCGCCATCGAACAGGAAGCGTTTACGACCCCTTGGACTTCGGCGGCGTTTTATAACGAATTGACCAATAATCATTTTGCGCGGTATATGGTCATGGAATGCAACGGCGAAATTGCGGGTTACGCCGGCATGTGGGTCATTATCGACGAAGCCCATGTGACGAATATCGCCGTGCGCGGCAAGTACAGAGGGCAGAAGCTCGGCGAGAGGCTCATGCGGGAAGTTATGAAGACGGCCCGCTTTTTCGGCGCCGCCAAAATGACGCTGGAGGTTCGCGTATCGAACCGGATCGCCCAGAACCTTTACGAAAAGCTCGGTTTTCGCGCGTCCGGGCTGCGCAAAGCTTATTATTCGGACAATAACGAGGATGCGATCATCATGTGGGCGGATCTCCTTGCCCGAACGAATTGACCGGCATACTCCAATTGAACTTACTGAAACGAGTGAAAAACGATGATGGACAACGAACGGCAGCCGGGTTCCGCGGGCTGCATTCTTGCAATTGAAACGAGCTGCGACGAAACGTCGGTAGCGATCGTCAGGAATGGAACGGAAGTGCTGGCAAACGTCGTATCGAGCCAGATCGAAACGCATCAAAAATTCGGCGGCGTCGTTCCCGAGGTCGCTTCCCGCAAGCATGTGGAAACGATCACGCGCATCATCGAGCAGGCGGTCGACAAGTCCGGCGTAAAGCTTGGCGACCTGTCGGCAATTGCGGTTACCCAAGGCCCGGGTTTGATCGGCGCGCTGCTGGTCGGGGTTGTGGCGGCGAAATCGCTGGCTTACTCGCTGCAGCTGCCGCTGATCGGGGTACATCATATTGCCGGTCATATTTATGCGAATCAGCTTGTTCATAAGCTGGAATATCCGCTGATTACGCTTGTTGTTTCCGGCGGACATACCGAGCTGGTTCATTCGGAGGCGCCGGGGAAATTCCGGATTATCGGGCAAACGAGGGACGATGCGGCCGGTGAGGCTTACGACAAGGTGGCCCGCGCGCTGCACTTGCCGTATCCGGGCGGTCCGCACATCGACCGGCTGGCTCACGAGGCGGATGCCGCGATTACGATGCCGCGCGCTTGGCTGGAGCCGGATTCGTACGACTTCAGCTTCAGCGGCTTGAAGTCGGCGGTGCTTTCCGCGCTTAATCAGGCGAATATGAAGGGGATCAAGCTGGAGCCGTCGCATGTGGCCCGCGGATTCCAGGAGTCGGTCATCGAGGTGCTCGTCGAAAAAGCGATTCGCGCCGTCAAGGAATTCGGGGCGAAGCAGCTACTGCTGGCGGGAGGCGTAGCTGCCAACCGGGGACTGCGTACCATGCTTGCGGAGCGCTGCGAGAAGGCGGGCATTCCGCTGCTGGCACCGCCGCTCAGCCTGTGCACGGACAATGCGGCGATGATTGCGGCGGCCGCCTTTTTGAAATGGGAGCAGGGGAAGTTTTCATCGCTTGACCTGAAGGCCGAGTCTTCGCTGTCACTGGAAGGCTGGTCGCTGTAACGACTGCCGCCATGAAGCGCCGCAACTTGTGACTAGAGAAAATGCTCGCTGGGATTAACGATGTTCTAATGTATAATCTGATGTATATGTGATCGGCCATGTTGATGGCCGATTTTTTAATTTCCGTAATTCAAAGATAGTCGTACGTACCCCAATTCACCCAATTCAGTAAGAAATTTCGACTCTATTTAACCGGGGGTTGGAGTCCCCTCTCCGTTTCTCCCCTCATGCAATCACAGATCCAAACCCCAGGACACGTCAGCGTTTTTCTTAACAATGTACAGGAAATTATATGAAGGGGCGGGTACCTACGACTCCCCGAAAGTATTCGGAATAAGCGGCGAAGGAGTGCTTTTAAATTTGTTGACTTTGTTTTGTATGCATTGACAGCAACTCGAACGCATACTATAATCACAATCAACTTCAATTTCATCAATTGACAAACGCTGGGAACGGGAACAGTAAGGTATCGGCTTCGAGCAGAGAGCTGCGGGATGGTGCGACGCAGACGAAGAGAGCCTGAAACTCGCCCGGGAGCGGCGGAGCGGAAAAGTCGATGGCGGTTTTGCTGCATACTGGGCGGCAGAGTCGTTGACGGCAAGTATGCTCCGACGGGTTACCTCCGTGATCGGGTCTGCGGTGTGCGCACATCGCAATCGAGGAGGGTCCTTCGTGCACGAAGGGCCAACAAGAGTGGTACCGCGGCAGCCAACGGCCTGTCGTCTCTTATGGAGACGGCGGGTCTTTTTTGTCTTATGCGAAAGCGAATATCGTAAAGGGTGCTAACAATGCGGTAAACATAATCAGCAAAGGCGAAAAATGAGCGCCACAGCATGAACGTTTATCCGAGTAGCCTTCCAAGTCTTATACTGTAGATTTCAAGGATGTAAGGCATTTGAACGTGCAACGGATAGAGACTCTCATAATGAGGAAAATATTTTCAATAGTGAGGCGAACTTCACTATTTCAAACCGAAAACCCATGTTTTGGTCAGGTAATGAGGCAAACGCAATTATTAGTGAGTCATACGAAATTGATAGTGGTGTTTGCCTCACTAAGGGGCGAGAACGAGCATTTTGCCAGTGGAATAGTGAGGACAGCCTAATAAACAATAGGTTTTCTCCACTAAGCGTACAGTTCGTGCATAACCATTACGATATCTGTGTTTGCTTTGGTAGCAAGGTCTTCATCAATCCCCAGTTTTAGACTTGATGGCGTTTATTATTGGCGTATATACGGAAGGGATGGCGTTCCGCATCGTGTGCCGGCAGCAACAAGCAGACGTATTGCTTCTTCGGAGGCAAGAGCGATGAAATTCAAACTGGAGGAGGCGCTGAGATGGACGGCAAAGTCGTAGATTATTACTCCAAATTTGGGGTGAACGAATGGCTGCGCTTGGAGCGCGAGCCTCTTGAATTCATCGTCAACTGGCACTATATCCAAAAGTATCTTCCTGCGAAAGGGGCCGTTTTGGATAACGGGGCGGGTCCGGGGAAATATGCGATGGAGCTTGCCAAGCGAGGATATACCGTTACGCTGACGGATCTTACGCCGGGACTTGTTGAGCTGGCTCAAGAGAAGGCGAAGCAGCTTGGGTTTTCGGAACGCTTCGAAGGCTTTCACGTGAGGGATGCTAGAGAGTTGGCGGGCATTCCCAATCTTTATTTTGACGCTGCCCTAATGATGGGGCCGCTGTATCACCTGCAGCAGGAAGAGGATCGCCGGGCGGCTTTAACGGAGCTTCGGCGGGTAACGAAGCCGGGAGGGATCGTTTTTATAGCGGTCAGGTCCCGTCAAAATTGGACGCTTAACACGCTGCTGCACCCCGAGCATTGGCCGCCTTTTAACAGTATCGATCAGATCATAACGTTCCAGCAAACGGGCTGCTTCGACCATGCGGACGAGGGCAGGTACACCGGGGCGTACTTTTTCGAGGCGGAGCGCATTGTGCCGGATATGGAAGAGAGCGGCTTCGAGACGATAACGCTGCTCGGATCGACGAACCTTGGCAGCATGCTGACAAACGAACATATCGCGTATTGGCAGGAAAAAGGAGACGGCGGCTATGAGAAGCTGATCGGGCTGCTTATCGGGATGGCCGAGGAATCTTCGATTTTGGGGATGTCCTCCCATCTCCTCTATATCGGCAGAAGGAAGTAACGCTTAACACAATCATCAAACGCGAAGAACGGGAACAGTAGGCAAAAGCATTCGTTCAGAGAGCTGCGGGTCGGTGCGACGCAGCGGATGCTTAGCCGAAGCTCGCCCGGGAGCGGCAAGACGGAAACCGGACTGTACGCTGACTAAAACGTCGCACCGTAAAAACGGCGTCGAAATGAAGCGGAAGAGGGAGTACGTTTTGACGGTTAACCCCCGATATCGGGTATGCGATGCACGGCCGAAGGGCGGACTGCGGTAAGCGGAAACGCTAGCTGCGGATGCCATAACGCGGAACGTTGCGTCGCAATGAGGAGGGTTCATTCCGGTTTGACCGGATCAGAACCAACAAGAGTGGTACCGCGATAGGGCAGCCTGTCGTCTCTTGCCGGATCGACTGCGTAATAGCAGATTGGATCGGCGAGCGGCGGCGGGCTTTTTGTTTTACCCATAAAAATCCGAAAAGAGGCTGATTTACATGAGAAAAATTCATATTTTCGATACGACTTTGCGGGATGGCGAGCAGTCGCCGGGAGCCACGTTGACGAAGGAGCAGAAGATTAAAATCGCGCACCAGCTGGCGAAGCTGGGCGTCGACGTTATCGAGCCGGGATTCCCGATATCGAGCCCCGGCGATTTCGAGGCGGTGCAGACCATTTCGAGACAAATTCAAACCGTCGAAATTTGCGGCTTCGCGCGCTGCGTCAAAGCGGACATCGATGCGGCGGTAAAAGCGACGGCCGATGCGGCCAAACGGCGGCTTCACCTGTTCGTTTCCTCCTCGGACATTCATCTGAATTTCCAGTTGAAAAAAACGCGCGATCAAGTGATCGAACTGGCACGCAGCATGGTCGCTTACGGCAAGCAGTTCGCGGAGCGCATCGAATTTTCCCCGATGGATGCGACACGCTCCGGCGAGGAATTCGTCATGGAGCTGGTCGAGGCCGTTATTGCCGAAGGTGCGACGATTATCAATATTCCGGACACGATGGGATATGCGCTGCCGGAGGAGTACGGGGGATTGTTCACGAAAGTCCGCAACCAGGTCCGGGGAGGCGATACGGTAGAATACAGCTGCCATGTGCATAACGATCTGGGGCTGGCTGTAGCTAACAGCATAGCGGCTATTCAAGCGGGAGTCTCCTATGTGGAGGTGACGGTTAACGGCATCGGCGAACGTGCCGGAAACACGTCGTTGGAGGAGCTTGTCATGGCGATCGAGACGCGCAAACAGACGCTGGGCGTCGAAACGAACGTCAACATTGCCGAGATTTATAACACGTCCCGGATGGTCAGCCGGGCGATGCATTTCCCGATCGCATTCAATAAGCCGATTGTCGGCCGCAATGCGTTCCGGCACGAGTCCGGCATCCATCAGGACGGCTTGTTGAAAAACCGCAATACGTACGAAATCATGGATCCCGAGCAAATGGGTATTCCGCGCAATATGATCGTGCTGGGCAAGCACTCCGGACGCCATGCGATTAAACATCGTATCGAGCAGTTCGGCGTTAAGCTGAGCGATGCGCAGCTGGAGGATGTGTACACGCGGTTCATCGCCAAGGCGGACGAGCAAAAGATCGTCAGCGACGGCGAGCTGGCGGAAATGGCCGGAGCAGGCGGCGTGACGGCAATCGACGCGTTCGAGCTTGTCGATATGCAGGTCATGTCCGGCAGCGAACGCAGCCGCGTCGCCTCCGCAACCGTGCGGAACCGCCATTCCGGCGAGTCGTCCGCTTATACGGCAATAGGCAGGGGGCCGATCGAGGCGGTTGTCCGCGCGATCAAGCAGGCGATGCCGTTCGACGTCGATTTTGTCGATTTGGAGCTGCATTCGATAGCTTCCGGAGAATCGGCCGGGGGCGAGGCGGAAGTGACGATCGAAGCGGATCATGTTACTTATCGAGGCAGCGGGGTGGACGAAGATATTTTGCTGGCTGTCGCCAAGGCTTACATCTCCGCTTGCAATCAGGCCGGCCGCGACTTTTATAAAATTTCAAGCCCATCGTCCGCTGATCGTTCGATTTCCCGGTAAACCCGCACTTTCTTCGGAAAGGAAGGCGTCGCTGTTATCCTTGAGTTTATAAGACTTCCATGCCGTTTCACGGCACCAGCGATGAATGAAATATCGTTATTTCAGGGCAGAAAGGATATCGTGCCAGCGGCTCTAAACCTACGGTAAGCACCAGCGTCAAAAAGACGCCGATAGGCGTTTATACTTGCCGAATTATCATTTTGCAATGTCCGCGATCCGGTTCACCAGCCTCGACAGTTCGGCGGCGAATGAGTTTTTTGACGACATGGATAGCGGTTCCGATACGGGATAATCCTAACCCCAGAAAGGGGTGGGAAGGATGCAGGAGAGTAAGAACAACTTGTTTGGCGATCAAAGCACGGTCGCGGAAACGATGCCGGACCATGATGGCTATAATCCCGATTACGATCTGATGCGGGATTACTCCGTGCAGCTCAATGGGGTTTTCGAAGCCGTGACGGGTGAAGGCATTGTTGAAGATCGGCAGTGAGAAGCCGGTAAAATGGAGTATCCCTTACTTGTCGCAAACGGTTCGAATCAGGCCGAGTAGCCGACTCAGATAGGCGGACCAAGAGGATGTGGATAAATGTTATCCACATCCCTTGTGCATAATGTGGATAAACCCAAAAAATCTTACGGCATTAAGGGTTTATTATATTAATGAAAATCGGATAGCTTTTTCACCTTAAATTGTGGATAACTAGGACAACTAAGGCGTATTGTGCACATGCGGCAATGATTTTGCGAAAAAATGGCCCTCGCTTCAAGGAGGGATATGTGGATAAGTCTGTGAATATGTCGATAACCGACCGGATGTGAGTTGCGGGGCGAAGATGACGGCTTCGGAAGCGCAAATCCGGCGATTGACCCGATGCAAACTTGTTAATTCCGTTAAGAAAGCTAAGCACAGCTTCGTTAACCCGGAAACACCCAAGCGCCATACATGACTAAATGGTATGGAGACGATCGTCAGAGCGATAATTCTGCAGAATGCGAACGGACATATTGCTCCTCAGGACTATTCCGTCTCGACTGGATGCGGCTGTTTTGCGCCTATTGCGCTTAGGCAGTTGTTTTTGTAGCTGAACGCGCAGCGAAGGCTTGGAATATTTGCTCAACGCTTGTGGATAAAATAAGGGAAAAGTCGGAACTGACCGATGTTCGCAACATTGTGGATGAAAAAGAAATTTGCCTGAGCTGTCCACAGTTTAAGGGGCGGCTTACGGTTTTTGCCGCGGCTGTGGAGGGGGGAGAACTAGTTGAGCGGATTTCGGTTTTGCTTAATCACGGTGCAGTTGAACGCCGTCATGCGCCGCCGCCCCGCCGCGCTTCGGAAGCTGTGGTTGGGTATGGCGGTTATTATGCTGCTGGCTGCACTGCTTCCTCTACCGGAGGTCGTAAACGCTGAAGGGCTTATTTCCGTAAGCGCACAGCTGCCTGTGCACGATGCCGCTTCGTATAACGGCGGTCGAAGCGCATTGCCGGGAACGGATCGGATTTCTGCGATTATAACCGGTCAGCACGCGGAGTCCATCTCTTCGGTTCGAGATTTGACGATCATAACTGTTCCGGGATTGTCGTTCCAGGAGCTTCGAGAACCGTGGCTGGACGAAATGCCGGAGATTAAAGAGGCGATCCGGCGCGGGGCGGTAGGCGGCGTAAACACAAGGCTCTCCGGAAACCGTTTTGCAGACGTATATTTAACGATCGGCGCCGGTCGCCCGGCATATATGACTTCCCAGACGAACGGCTGGAACCGGATGGAGAACGCCGGGGGAACGACTGCTGAGGAGCAGATGCGACGTTTTCGGGCGGGCGGCGCGCCGGAAGGCGAGGTGCTTGTTCCCTTTCAAAGCAGGCTTGCCGCAAGCAATGCGCGTTCGTCATATGCAGCCAAACCCGGAGAGCTTGGAGAGCTGCTCAAGAACAGCGGCGTCGCCCGGTATGTTTGGGGGAATGCCGACCTGGGCGGAAACGCGGAACGCGGGACGGTTCAGAGGCAGCGTTATGCGCCGCTCATGGCGATGGACGCTTCGGGAGCGGTAGACTATGGCGAAGTGGGACCGGGCATTGTCGTCGAGGGTTCGCAGCGACCTTTTGGGGTGCGTGCAAATACGCAAGAAATTTGGGAAAGGTGGCAAAAAAGACGGAACGGATCCTTAAGTCTCATCGAGCTTGGCGATTTGCACCGTTTATATGAAGAGAAAGAAGGGTATGAACGGCTTCGGTTTGAGGAGGAAAAGCGGGACGTTCTTCGCGAGCTGGACGCATTATTCGGGCGGATAAAAAACGGCTTGCGCGACGGAGAGGAGCTGTGGCTGTTTTCGCCGAAGGGGAATCCCGAGGCCTACCGCATATTCGACCGGCTGTCGCCGCTTGTCGTATACCGGGAAGGCAAAGCTGCCGGCTTGCTTGAATCTGCTTCCACCCGGCGTGCCGGCGTCGTCACGATGTTCGATATGTCGGTTTCAATCGCCCGCTTGTTCGGCGCGGAAAGTCCCTCGGAGTGGATGGGTTCGCCGCTCGGTACATTTCCCGTCTCCGACAATTTGATGCATTTGCAAAAAGAGCTATCGTCGATACGGACGATTTACGGCCTGCGGCCGAAGCTTTTGTATTCGTGGACGCTTTTGGAAATCGTCATTTTGCTTGCGGCGCTTGTCGGCACCGTATGGCTCGGCAAAGAAAGGCGAAAGAGCCGGAGCTTCACGTTCCGCGTGCTGCTTGCCGCCGTGCTGGCCGCTCCCGCGGTCATGCTGGTGATGGGATGGCTGGACAGCATGACGGCGGGAGCAGCGGTATTGTCTTTCGCGGCCGTTGTTGCCGTCAGCAGCTTACTGCTAGCCCAATTCAACGTTCTCAAAATGTTAATGGCGGCCGGTTTGGGGACGGCGATGCTGATCCTGTTCGACGGCTGGACCGGAGCGGAGGCGATGAAGCGCTCCGTCCTGGGGTACGATCCGTTAATCGGCGCCCGATATTACGGCATCGGCAATGAATATATGGGCGTGCTGATCGGCGCCCTTATTTTGGGCGTCTCCGCCTGGCTGCAGCTCCGGCAGCGCCGAAGCCGCAGCGCTGCCGGCGACGCCTTGGCGGCGGGCGCAGCGCCGCCCGCGCCCGGCCTCGCCGCGGCAGCC
>NZ_QMFB01000089.1 GCF_003285015.1 Paenibacillus contaminans
TCACATGCGACCCGATGTCTCCCGCTTCGTCAACGACGCCGCGGAATTGGATCGACGGCAGTTTCTCCGCAACCGCCTTTTTGACGGCGCCCGCATGCTTCCGCATCGCCGCGACCATACCGTCCAGCTTGCGCCACTGCTCGACAAGCACCGCGCCGGCCAGCTCGCTCATCCGGTAGTTTTGCCCAACGATTGCGCCGGTTTCTTCCGGAGAATCGATGCCGTAACGCGCTTTGTCGCGGAAAACGCCTTGGTCGTGGTACCGAACCGCCCGCTCGAAAATTTTCGGATCGCGCGTGACGACCGCCCCGCCTTCGCCCGCCGTCAAAATTTTGTTCATCTGGAAGCTGTACACGCCGACATCGCCGACCGTACCCGCATACTGCCCTTTATATTGAATGCCGCAGGACTGCGCGACATCTTCGATGACACGGATATTATGCTTCTTGGCGAACGCCATGACCGGGTCCATATCGACCGGATGGCCGAGAATCGAGA
>NZ_QMFB01000090.1 GCF_003285015.1 Paenibacillus contaminans
ACTGGGGCGGTCTCCTCCTAAAGAGTAACGGAGGAGTACGAAGGTGCGCTCAGACCGGTCGGAAATCGGTCGTAGAGTATAAAGGCAAAAGCGCGCTTGACTGCGAGACAGACACGTCGAGCAGGTACGAAAGTAGGTCTTAGTGATCCGGTGGTTCTGTATGGAAGGGCCATCGCTCAACGGATAAAAGGTACTCCGGGGATAACAGGCTGATACCGCCCAAGAGTTCATATCGACGGCGGTGTTTGGCACCTCGATGTCGGCTCATCACATCCTGGGGCTGAAGCCGGTCCCAAGGGTATGGCTGTTCGCCATTTAAAGTGGTACGCGAGCTGGGTTTAGAACGTCGTGAGACAGTTCGGTCCCTATCTGCCGTGGACGTTTGAGATTTGAGAGGGGCTGCTCCTAGTACGAGAGGACCGGAGTGGACGAACCTCTGGTGTTCCGGTTGTCACGCCAGTGGCATTGCCGGGTAGCT
>NZ_QMFB01000091.1 GCF_003285015.1 Paenibacillus contaminans
CGGATATTATGCTTCTTGGCGAACGCCATGACCGGGTCCATATCGACCGGATGGCCGAGAATCGAGACGGCGATGATCGCTTTCACCTCGTCGTCATACACGCGCTCCAGGTCGCTTGCGTCCATATTCAGGCTTTCATCCACATCGACGTATACCGGCACCGCTCCCGCACAAACGACCGCTCCCGCCGTCGCAATAAACGTAACGGCCGGCACGATCACTTTATCGCCGTAGCCGATACCGAGCGCTTTCAGCGCAACCACGAGCGCCGCCGTACAAGACGTCACGCCGAGCACGTAAGGCACCCCCAGCTTCTCGGCCATCTCGTTCTCGAGCTGCTCGACCTTTTTCTGCACGTCCGCGCCGTAATAACGAAACGGGGATTGCGCTTCGATGACTTTCGCAAGCGCCGCGGCTTCCTCCGGTCCCATAACCGTCGCGCCCGGATAATTCGGCGGCAGCGGCTTGCT
>NZ_QMFB01000092.1 GCF_003285015.1 Paenibacillus contaminans
GACGGCACCTCCAACAAAGGGTTGCTGCCATGACAAGGCAGGATTCATCAAAGATATCTGGTTGTTAAACGGCTGAAATTGTTGCTGCTGCAGGAAGGCTGCAGCCAATGGGTTAGCTACTGCTAGTGGGTTAACTGGCAGCAGCTGTTGTAGTTGTAGGTATGCAGCAGCGTTCTCCAGAGCCAGTTGGTTCAATGGAAGCAGTTGTTGCTGTTGCAGATAGGTGGCAGGGTTTGCCACAGCTAGTTGACTGAGCAGTGGTAGGATCTGTTGCAGCTGTTGCTGCTGCTGCAGGTACGTAGCGACGTTCGCCACAGCAAGTGGGTTGGATGGGAGAAGCTGTTGTTGCAAGTAGGCTGTAGGGTTCGCTAGGGCTAGTTGGCTGAGTGTTGGTAGGAGCTGTTGTTGCTGTTGCGCTGCTATGGCCTGTACGGCCAGATGAGCCACGGACTGCTGTTGC
>NZ_QMFB01000093.1 GCF_003285015.1 Paenibacillus contaminans
GAGCGCAACAGGGTTTGTCAGCGGCGGCAGGTGCCTGAAGCGCACGGCTTGGCGCAACAACGCGCAGCCCGAGAGAAACAGGCTCATGCCGATGCAGAATGGCACCGTGCCCTTGTACAGCGTCGGATACGGCTCAAGGATAAACACGCCAAAGCCGAGCTCGAACAACCCCGCCAGCAGCGACACTTGCCAGCCGACAAAGCGCACCACCACCGCCGCCGCCAGCCGAAAGCCGCCGTCGAGCAGAAACGCCACACCAAACAGCACCGCCAGAATCAGGCTGGCGGCATGTTGCCGGTCGACGATCAGCAGCCCCAGCAAGAGAAATGCCAGACCTCGCGCTTTACGCAGGGCCGCAGCGGTCCCGGTTTGCGGGGCCGGCACCAGCAGCCGGATCAACGCTTCGAGCAACAACAGATAGCCAAAGAGATGCAGCGGAAAATACAAAAC
>NZ_QMFB01000094.1 GCF_003285015.1 Paenibacillus contaminans
CAGCGCGCTCAAGTCCGCATTGCTCGACTTCGCTCGCGTCACTGTGATCGTGTACGTCTTCGTTGTCGTGCCGTCCTCCGCCGTCACAACAACCGTGACGGTGTTCGTACCCACGCCCAGCGTTACGTGCTTCGCGCTGCCCGAATTGATGGTGTCATTGTTCACTGTCACTGTAGCCGTTGAGTCCGCCACGGTTGGCGTCACGTCGATACTCGTAACCGCATTGCCGACGCTCGCCGTGTAGCTGACATCGCCTGTTGTAAATCCAGGCGTCAACGTTCCCGCGCTTAGCGTCAGCGCGTTCAGATCTGCATTACTCGACTTCGCTCGCGTCACCGTGATCGTGTACGTCTTCGTTGTCATGCCGTCCTGCGCCGTCACAACAACCGTGACGGTGTTCGCGCCCACGTTCAGCGTTACGTTCTTTGCATT
>NZ_QMFB01000095.1 GCF_003285015.1 Paenibacillus contaminans
AATGGGATTGCATCAATTGCTAAGATTACGTAGGTTGGCTCATTCGCAGGATCATGACAAAGAAAGCACGGAGTACCGAATGAAACGCAACAAAGGGCTCTGACCCGTTACAATAGCAAATCGGCCTCCACCTCTTGGACAGGTATAACGAAGGAATGTGAGGGCTCTGACCCGTTGAGACATGGGAGTGTAAACCACCAAGACGAAGTGTGGAGAATACGTGCATCATATATGGAAAAAGGGTGGAAATTCAGGAGTTTCCTCTATTCCTGCATACCCACATACCCAAAATGATGCTCTCAACGAGTCAGGTTCCATACTTTCTATCGATACCCGCTTCAAGATATGATGAAATCCTGCGAATGAGCGAGCATTCGTGAGAAAACCGCTACGAACAGAGGGAGTT
>NZ_QMFB01000096.1 GCF_003285015.1 Paenibacillus contaminans
TAATACCAAATGGAGCTTTCATTCTTATCCACTACGGTAAACGTCAGTTTGCGGTTGCCCGTCTTCAAATTTACTTTCCCTATCTTTAACTCCGGCCCCATTTTGCTATCCACATTATAGAAATCATAAAAGCCGGCCACGACGCCATCTATGCGCAATTCGCCGATACCGGAGCCTGCATCCTGATATCCTTTCAAATACACTTCGTATGTACCGGAGGCAGGCACCGGCAACTGAACCGTTCTGGAGGGAACAGACAAGGTGCTTTGGATTCCTATCCCGTTGCCTTGTAGAGGCGCGACTAAGGGGTATTCGTTTGTCTGCCCTTCCAGCACAAACCCGGCCGGCGTGCCTGACGCTCCATCAAGACCGATCTGACTGAAATCGTAGACGAACGTTTG
>NZ_QMFB01000097.1 GCF_003285015.1 Paenibacillus contaminans
TCATAAGAGGATAGACGGGCTCTGTAGAACATGTCGGGAAGCTCGCCTCCCGCTAGCGCAATATTGCGCTTTTCCACAAAAGCGTTGTCCGGCACCGTTTGCCAATCGACCGTAATATTCGTTTTCTTCGCATATTCGGTAAGCACCTTCATGTCTTTCCATTCGCCGTGAGTGGCGAATTTGGATCCCATCGCGGTTATTGTGATCGGAGCGCTCACGATCGGAAACCCGTCTACATTGATTTCTTTACCCGAAGCCGGCGGTTTGTCCGAAGCTGACGGCGTATCGCTCGTTCCTCCGCCCGTCGAGCAGGCCGAAGCGACGAACAAGAACATCGAAGCCGTTCCAAGCCAAAATGGTTTATGCCGATTATTCA